>NZ_SPQT01000024.1 GCF_004571025.1 Bradyrhizobium niftali
CCCTCCCCCCTTGCGGGGGAGGGTTGGGGAGGGGGGTGCCCCGGGGACGGTGTGTGTTGGATGGAGAGGCGAAGAGGCCTACTCCGCCGCCAGCGACTTTTCGCGGAGCGGCAGGCCGAGGCGGTCCCATACTTGCAGCAGCGCTTCGGCGAGCTGATCGATCAGGCCGTCGTCGTGATAGGGCGAGGGCGTGATGCGCAGGCGCTCGGTGCCCTTGGCGACGGTCGGATAGTTGATCGGCTGGATGTAGATGCCGTGCTCTTCCAGCAGGAGGTCGGAGGCCTGCTTGCACTTCTCGGCATCGCCGATGAACAGCGGCACGATGTGGGTGTCGCTCGACATCACCGGGAGGCCGGCGGCGTTGAGGATCGCCTTGACGCGGGCGGCGCGGTCCTGGTGGCGCTCGCGCTCCCAGTTCGAGGTCTTGAGATGCTTGATCGCGGCGGTCGCGGCCGAGCAGATCGCCGGCGGCAGCGCGGTGGTGAAGATGAAGCCCGGCGCATAGGAGCGCACGGCATCGATGATCTGGCCGTTGGCGGCGATGTAGCCGCCGAGGCAGCCGAACGCTTTCGCGAGCGTGCCTTCCAGAATGTCGATGCGGTGCATGACGCCGTCACGCTCGGCGATGCCGCCGCCGCGCGGGCCGTACATGCCGACCGCGTGGACCTCGTCGACATAGGTCATCGCATTATATTTCTCGGCGAGATCGCAGATCTTGGCGAGCGGGGCGACGTCGCCGTCCATGGAATAGAGGCTCTCGCAGGCGATCAGCTTCGGCCGGTTCGGACCCGCCGCCTTCAACAGCGCTTCGAGATCGGCGAGGTCGTTGTGGCGGAACACGACGCGTTCGCAGCCGGACTGGCGGATGCCCTCGATCATCGAATTGTGGTTGAGCTCGTCCGACAGGATCAGGCAGTTCGGAATGAGCTTTGCGATCGTCGCGATGCCGGTCTGGTTCGAGACGTAGCCCGAGGTGAACAGCAGCGCCGCTTCCTTGCCGTGGAGGTCGGCAAGCTCGGCCTCGAGCTGCACCAGCGGATGATGCGTGCCGGCGATGTTGCGGGTGCCGCCTGCGCCGGTGCCGACGCGCGTCGCGGTCTCGACCATGGCACCGACCACCTTCGGGTGCTGGCCCATGCCGAGATAGTCGTTGGAGCACCAGATCACGACGTCGCGCTTGCCCTTGGGCGAGTGCCAGATCGCGTGCGGGAACCGGCCCGCCATCCGCTCCAGATCGGCGAACACGCGATAGCGCCGTTCAGTGTGGAGACGATCGAGGGCAGAATTGAAGAACTGGCTGTAATCCATCGGCAAAACCTGCAACGGAACCTGACCAAGGGGCCGCATCTTCTTAGAGCTTTTCCAGCTCCAATGTCTATGCGCTATCCCACATTTGGCCCTAGAGGGCATTTGGGCAAAATGCCCTATCGGCCAGGGAACGACTTGATCCCGATCAACGAGTTCACGGGCTCGTGTAATGCTGCTTTGCGGTAAGTGCCGCGAGGGGCCGACACGGCAGCCTCGGCCTGCCTTGGGCTCGGCAAGACAATTCAGCAGATTTCCATTCGAAAGGACGCTCCCATGAAGCGCGTGATGATCCTCAACGGTCCCAACCTCAACATGCTCGGCATCCGCGAGCCGCACATCTATGGCACCACGACTCTCGCAGAGGTCAACGCGGGCTGCGAGGAAGCCGCCGCGAAACTCGGGCTCAAGCTCGCTTTCCACCAGTCCAACCATGAGGGCGTGCTGGTCGACCTGATCCAGTCGGCGCGGCAGGACGCCGATGCCATCGTCATCAATCCGGCTGGCCTCTCCTTCACCTCGGTCTCGATCATGGACGCGATCAAGACGTTCGAAGGCCCGGTGCTGGAAGTCCACATCTCCAACATCCACGCCCGCGACGAATATCACCGGCACTCCAAGATATCGTTCGTGGCCTCAGGCGTGATCTGCGGGCTGGGCCCGTTCGGCTACATCGCGGCGCTGCACGCGATCGCGAACATGAAGTGAGCTGTTGCCGCGCACTCGTCATGCCCGGGCTTGTCCCGGGCATCCACGAACTCGTTTTCGCTTGAAAGAACGTGGATGGCCGGGACAAACCCGGCCATGACGCCGTGGCTCACGTCGTCCTGAACTGGAGCACGCCGTCCTTGGTCTCCGCCGTCAGCCGGCCCTCGACGATCATGTAGTTGACGTGGGCGACGAGCTCGCCGGCGGCGAAGCCCATCTGGTGTTCGTCCAGCACGTGCTTGTTGAACACCACGGGCACCAAGGCGCGCGAGGTCTGCGGCACCTCGCGGCAGGCTTCCGCGATCAGGCGGCAGCGCTCCTCGTGGTGATCGGCGAGCTGCTTGATGCGGGTCTTGAGCCCATAGAACGGCACGCCGTGGCCGGGCAGCACCAGCACGTCATAGGGGAGCGTCGTGGTGAGGCTGGCGAGGGAGGCGAGATATTCGCCGAGCGAGTTCTGGTCGGGCTCGACCGCCCACACGCTGACATTGGGCGAGATCCTGCTCAGCACCTGGTCGGCGGAAAGGAACAGCTTGTCGTCGGCGCAATACAGCATCACCTGGTCGAGCGCGTGGCCGCCGCCAGTGATCACCTTGAAGCGGCGCGTGCCGATCACGACGTCGTCGCCATGCGAGATGCGGCGGTAGGACGGCGGCAGCACCGAGACGCGCTTGAGATAGTCCTGGCCGCGGCCGAGCAGCTTTTCGGTGAGCGACTCGTCCATGCCGTGGCGGCGGAAGAACAGCCGCTGCGCCTCCTGCCGCTCCGTGGTGCCGCGGTTCTGGTGATAGACCGATTGCAGATATTCGACCTGCGACATCACCAGCGGGCAGTTGAACCGTTCGACGATCCACCCGGCGAGACCGACATGATCGGGGTGCGAATGGGTGACGATCAGGCGGGTGATGTTGACGCCCTTGAGCGGGCCGTCGAACAGTTTCGTCCAGGCCTCGATCGTCTCCTCGTTACCGAAGCCGGCATCCACCATGGCGTAGCCGTCGCCGTCGGCGAGCAGATAGATGTTCACATGGTTGAGGCGGAACGGCAGCTTCAGCCGCGCCCACAGCACGCCGGGCTTCACCTCCACGACCTCGTCAGGGCCGGGATGCTGGTCCCAGGGGTAGCGCAGGGCCTCGCCGGAGGACTGCACGGTGTCGGTCTTTGCGTTCATGCTACCGACTTAAACCCGGCGGGCGCGCCGCGCCAGCCGAAAAAGGACGCGAGTTCGGCTCGCATAGCGGTCATTCCGGGCCGGATTTTTCCGTGACCCGGATGGAGCGCAGCCCAAAAATGCCGGTCATTCCGGGGCGCGCGTGAGCGCGAACCCGGAATCTGGAGGTCGTTGCGCGAGATGCCGGGTTCGGCGCCAAGCGCCGCCCCGGAATGATAATCAGGCCGCCCGCATGTTGTTGAGGAACGCGTCGATCTCTCCGCGCAGCAGGTCGGCCTCGCGGCGCAGTGCGTCGGAGGCGCCCAGCACTTCGCTCGCCGCAGCGCCGGCTTCGGCAGAGGCGGTGGAGACGCCGATGATATTGCTGGAGACCTCGCTGGTGCCGCCGGCGGCATGCTGGATGTTGCGCGCGATCTCGCGGGTGGCCGCGCCCTGTTCCTCGACGGCAGCCGCGATCGTCGTGGTGACGTCGTTGATCTCGCCGATGATCCGGCCGATGCCCTGGATGGCTCCGACCGCCGAGGTCGTCACGTTCTGCATGCTGGCGATCTGGGTGCGGATCTCCTCGGTCGCCTTCGCGGTCTGGCTCGCGAGGCTCTTCACCTCGGAGGCGACCACCGCGAAGCCGCGGCCGGCCTCGCCCGCGCGGGCCGCCTCGATGGTGGCGTTGAGCGCGAGCAGATTGGTCTGCGAGGCGATGGTCTGGATCAAATCGACCACGACGCTGATGCGGCTCGCACTGTCGGCGAGGCTTTGCACCGTGGCGTCGGTGGCGCCGGCTTCGTCCACCGCCTTCTTGGCGATCCCGGCCGAGGTGACCACCTGGCGGCTGATTTCGGCGATCGACGAGGACAGCTGCTCGGTGCCGGCCGATACCGTCTGCACGTTGACCGAGGTCTCCTCCGCGGCGGAGGCGACTGCGTTGACCAGCGCGTTGGACTGGTCAGCGGTGTTCGACATGCTCTGCGCGGTCGATTGCATCGAATTGGCGGACTGCGCGAGATTGTCCAGCGCGGCGCGCACCGTGCTTTCGAATTCGGCGATCTTCGCTTCCATGCGTGCGGCACGCTCGGCCTTGGCGACGCGATCCTTGTCCTGCTCGCTGGCGAGCGCGCGGGCCTCGACCATGCTATCGCGGAACACGGTCAGCGTGTCGGTCATCGCGCCGATCTCGTCACTATGCTTCGCGCGGGCGATCTCGGTGTCGAGATCGCCGGCCGAGAGTGACTGCATGGCGCGCTGGAGGCCGGTGATCCGGCGCAGGATGTTGCGGCCGACATAGAGCCAGACGAACAGGGCCGAGCCGACCAGCGTCAGCGCGCCCAGCGCCAGCATTGCGGTCGTCGCAAGCGAGATCTCCTGCCGCGCCTGGAAGGTCGACGCGTTGGTCTCCTTCTGCACGCCGTCGACGAGCTGCTGCACGCTGATGCCGAGGCCGACATTGAGCTTGCGCGTCTCGTCCAGGATGGTCTGGCCGTAGTCGACGGAGTCGAGCTCCTTCTCGCGCAGATTGAACACGCCGGTCTTGCCGGTACCGAGCGCCAGCAGCTTTTCCGCCGTCTCGCGCAGCATCTTGTTGCCCTGATTGTCCGGCAACAGGTCGAGGTTGGACCGCAGGCGTCCTTGCGCCGTCTTGAATTCCTTCTGGATGTCGTCGAGCTTGTCGCTCGTGTTCGCCGACAGCGCCGCGCTCATGTCGGCGGCTGCGAGATTGCCGCTGGCGACGACGTTGCCGAGCTGGCCGACGGTCTGCGCGGCTTCGGTGGCATCTTCGGCGGACATATTGGCCGAGCCAAGAATGGCGTTGACCCGGGTCTGCGCGTCCAGCATCGCCGGGCTGGCCGCGCCGACGAACGCGCCCTGCGCGCTGCGCAGCGCGTCATACTGCTTGTCATGGAGGGCCGCGATGTCCAGCCGTTCGCGGGCGGCCTTGGCCAGGCTTTGGGCCGCCTCGTTGATGCTCTTCATCGTCTCGCTGAGTCCGGAGACAACGGCCTTGTCGCCGCCGAGCTCGATGATCTCGTTGAGCTTCTGCTGCGTCTGCTCCTGAAATTCCCTGAGCTTCTTGGTGCGCTCGTTCAGGGCGTCCTCGCTTTGAGCCGCAAGCAGGGCAGGTCCCTGTGCCGCAAGGCTCGCGCTCAGTGCCGACAATTGCAGGCTGGCGGCAAGGCGCGGAATGTCCCGCCCGCTCAGTTCAGTCATGCGTCCGCCGAGATTCTGCAGCACCAGGCCGGCGCCGGCCGAGATCACGAGGCCCATGCCCGCGATCACCGCGAAGGCCGCGAACAAGCTGCCGCGCACGCCCCATGTCGGCATCTTGAAACGTGGCCTCAATCGGCCAAGGAAACTGCCACGGCCCAGGCCCAGACGGATCGCCATCGAACTTCCCCCACGCGCTTGCTTCTGTTTTGTGGCGGGCAGTATCGGTCGGGCCGGTTAAAAAATCGCAATTGGTGCAATTGCTTGCGCTGGTTCCGCAGAGCGAAAAAAAGAAGGGCCGGCAACATGGCCGGCCCTTCCTCAGGATAAGGTTTTCTAACCGATCAGTAGCGCGCGACCGCCGAGTTGGCCCAGTTGAGGCGATAATTGACGCCAGCCTTGATGGTGTGGTCGTCGGTGGTGAAGTTGCCGGTGCCCGCGAGCGGGCCCGCGGTGAAGTGCGCGTCGCCGAAATTGTAGTACTGGTACTCGGCCTTGGCCGACCAGTTCGGCGCGAACATGTACTCGAGACCGGCGCCGACGGTGTAGCCGTTGCGATGATCGCCATCGATGATAAAGCCGGTCGGGACGCCGCCGACCGTGACCTTCTCGTTGTTGTCCGAATAGGCGTAGCCGCCCTTCACGTAGAGGAGGCCCGGACCCCAGGTGTAGCCGACGCGGCCGGTGATCGAGCCGAGGCCGCGCTGGTCGTTGGTGTAGGCGACGCCGCCCGGGAATACCGCACCGACGCTGCCGGAGAGCCAGGAATACTGGCCCTCGACGCCGACCACGAAGTTCGGGTTGAACTGCCAGTCCGCACCGACCTGCACGCCGCCGAGGAAACGGCCGTTGCCGTTGTTGCCGGTGGAGAGGCCGCTGAAATTGTTGTCGCTGGAGAACGCGCCGCCGACATGGGCGCCGAGATAGAATCCGGTCCAGTTGTAGATCGGCGCGGCATAGGCCGGCGCGGGCGCCTTGTAGTAGTTGCGGTTGCCGAGATCGGCGCCGACGGCCGGCGCAGCGGCGCCCACCACGAGCAGCGCAACGGTCGCAAACAGAATCTTCTTCATAGTCCAAACTCCAACACTTTAGGTCCCCGGCAGGCGTGCATTCCGCGCCGTCGTTGGTTTTGCAGATAGCTAGCTTTTGACGAAAATGCTGTCACATCCGTGGCACAGCGTGAGCCAACCTAACTTATTGGGCTGCAATTGATTTTCGTGCTTAATGGCGACTTAAGAAATGCTGAAGGAAGGCTTAACTTCGCGTCTTCCCGGTAACCTGCGTGCGGCCCTTGTTAACCAAGTCGCCGCCGCGCCTCATCGCGCATCTGTTCGCGGAACGCCGCGCGCTTTGCCGGCCGGTCTTCCTCGCGCACGTCGTGACGATCGAAGATGTCGAACTTCTCCAGGATCGGATAGCGCTCGCTCGCCATCGCGAGCACGCGCAGCACCTTCGTCGCCGACGGCGTCGGGCCGCTGACTTCCCAGCGCCGGATGGTGTCGGCGCCGCCCTTCTCCGGCAATCCGCATAGCCTGGCCATGTCGGCCGCGGTGAGCTTGCGCTCGAGGGCATCGGAGAGGTCGGCGCGGAGTTGCTTCAGTTCTGGGCCAGTCATGTCAATCGCGTTCAGGGGAGTTGCTGAAGGCAATGCACTAGCGCTGATTCGGGTCCATCCGAAGGCGGCGAGGGCGCGCCCCCCCGCGCTCCGGCACCTTCGTGTGCGCACGGAGTTATGAACGGAGTGCCCATGGAAATCCTGCGACGAATGAACAAATGGTACAAGGGGGCCCGAGCGACGAAGGGATCAGCCATGACAATCGTCAAACTCGCCATTGCCGCGCTCATCACGACTGGATTGCTTGCCGCGCCCTTCGCGGCTGAGGCGAAGAAGCACCGGTCGAGCAGACATTACAGCGCCGGTGTGGTGGCCCCGGCCTATGGCGGCGCCGGATTGCCGGCGACGCAGGGCAGTCCCGCTTACGGATCGTCCGGACAGACGGTCGGCACGGTCACGGCGCCGTCGATCGGAACGTACAACTGGCCGTCGGTCGGCGTGACCAATTCGGTTCCGACCTGGAGCAACACCACGCGATAGAGGCGCGCGCCGATGCCGGTCAGCGCGTGCCGGCCGCGAGGCCGGAGAGCAGGGCGAGCGCGACCAGCAAGGTCGCGACCGACAACATTGTCGTGACCGAGACGGTGGCCGCAACCAGTTTCTCCTCGACCTTGTGCTCGTGGGCGAGAACGTACACGGTTTTCGCCGTCGGCACGGCCGCGCACACGACGGCGGCAGCGGTGTAGAGCGGATCGAGGCCGGTGATCACGCAAAGCCCGTAGACGATCAGCGGCATCACCACCAGCTTCACGGCCGAGAGCGCGAACGATGCCTTCAGATTCGATCGCAAGCCTTCGACCGACAGGCCGAGCCCGATGGCAAATAGCGCGCAGGGCGTGAGCGCAGCCGCGATCATGTTGAGGTAGGCCGCAACGGGCGGCGGAATCGGCAGGCCCGTGATCGCCCATGCGAGCCCAATGAGCGTCGACAGCACCATCGGATTGAGCAGGATCTGTTTCGCGAGGCCAGCGGAGTGCGCGGGTCCGCGCGCCTCCTTTTCCAGCAGGATGACCGTGATCGGAAACATCACGGCGGCCACGAACACCGTCGCCACGGCGGCGGGCAGGACGGCGGGCTGGCCGTAGATCGCGTGCAGGATCGGAAGCGCCACGAAGCCGGTGTTGGTCATGGCTGCGGCCATGCCATGGATGGTGCTGCTGGCGAGATCATGCTTTCCGCCGGCGCGGACGGCCGCGAAGACGAGCGCGAAGCAGAGCAGCGAGCCGCCGCCAAACGCGAGCAGGAAGCGCCATTCCAGCAGGTTGCGCGCCGGCTCCTGGGCGATCGTGACAATCAGCAGCGCCGGCATCGCCACGTTGTAGGCAAAGTGCACCAGCGCGTCGGCGAGCGTGCGCGAGAGATAGCCGAGCGCGCCGGCCAGCCAGCCGGTGACGATGATCGCGAACACGGGAAGAACGAGGCTGGCGACCTCCATCCGGCTCCCCCTTTTGCCAGGCGGCTATGGGCCATCCTAGCTCGCCGGTGCGTCGTCGTCACGGCCCAGCGGGATCGGGGAGGTCCGATCAGCGCACCTCAGGCGCCCCGGCCACCCTGTTGCCCGATCACGCAGCGCCATCCCGCCAGGCGCTCGGCCGGATGCTGGTTCATCCATTCGGCAAGCTGCGGCGCGCCCATCATGCAGGACTGCATCGAGACGTCGGCGAAGTCCGACGTGGTGACGATCTGCTCGTGACAATTGGCGGGAGAGGAGAGGCTGCAGAGCACGGCGATGATCTTGATCACGACAGACTTTCCACGTTGCCGCCGACGGCGCGCCCGATCGTGGTCGTGTCGTGCCGCTCGCTGACCGGATCAGCGGGCGGGAAGATGCTGTCATAGATCGCGCGTGCCTCCTGGATGAGGCGCAATCGTTCGCGCTCGGATCTCGAGACAAATTGAATAACCTGGCCCATGTTTGGCTCCGAAGAGTTTGGCAACCATCATCAGATGATGGAAATCATTCCAAACCGATGTGGGGTGCGGCCCGGCGCTTTGAAGCTGTGTAGGCGGTCACGAGGAATAAAAAGCGCGTGACAGCGCCGTTACGACAGATGCGGTTCGATTCGGTCCAATCGTCTGGGGCCGAACCGGATACCGCTCGCCTCACGCCGCCGGCGCGCGTTCCTTCCGCCCCGGCACTGCCGCGAGCAGTTCGCGCGTATAGGCGTGCTCGGGCGCGGCGAACAGCTGCGCTGTCGGCTTCAGCTCGACGATGGCCCCGCGCTGCATCACCGCGATGCGGTCGCAGATCTGGGCGGCGACGCGCAGATCGTGGGTGATGAACAGCATCGAGAGGCCGAGGCGCGCCTTGAGGTCTTCGAGCAGCCGCAAGACTTGCGCCTGCACCGAGACGTCGAGCGCGGAGACGGCTTCGTCGGCAACGATGATCTCGGGCTCGAGCGCGAGCGCGCGCGCAATGCCGATGCGCTGGCGCTGGCCGCCGGAGAATTCATGCGGATAGCGTTCGAGCGCGCCGGCATCCAGGCCCACCATCTTCAGGAGATCGCGGGCGCGCTCGAAGGCGACCTTCGGATCGATGCCGGCTGCGATCGGGCCGTCGGCGATGATGTGGCCGATCTTGCGGCGCGGATTGAGCGAGGCGAACGGATCCTGGAAGATCATCTGGATGCGATGGCGCTCAGTGCGCAGCGCCTTGCCCGAAAGCTGCGTGAGATCGGTCTCGCCGATCCGCACCGTGCCGCGGTCGGCTTCGATCAGCCGCATCACGAGGCGTGCCACCGACGACTTGCCGGAGCCGGATTCGCCGACGAGGCCGAGCGTCTCGCCCTTGAGGATGTTGAAGTTGACCTCGCGCGCGGCATCGACGCGGCGGTCCTCGCGAAACCAGCCCCCTGATGTGACGTAGGTCTTGTCCAGCCCGATCACCTCGACGGCCCTGGCCTGGTCGTCGAGCGGCTCGCGCACCGGCGGATCCATCGAAGGCACGGCGGCGAGCAGCGCCTTGGTGTAGTCGTGCTGCGGCTCGTCGAAGACGCTGGCGGCGGGGCCTTCCTCGACCACCTTGCCGTGCCGGAGCACCACGACCTGGTCGGCGATATCGGCGACCACGCCGAAATCATGGGTGATGAACATCACCGCCATGTTGCGGTTGCGCTGGAGGTTGCGGATCAGCTTCAGGATCTGCGCCTGCGTGGTGACGTCGAGCGCGGTGGTCGGCTCGTCCGCCACCAGCACCGCGGGCTCGAGCGCGAGCGCCATCGCGATCATGGCGCGCTGGCGCTGGCCGCCGGAGAGCTGGTGCGGATAGGCGCGGACGATGCGCTCGGGGTCGGGCAGGCCGACCTCGCGTGCCAGCGCCAGCGCTCTTGCGCGCCGCTCCCTGGGCGTGAGCAGGCCGTGGGCCTCGAACATCTCCGCCATCTGGTCGCCGATCCGCATCAATGGATTGAGCGCGGTCATCGGCTCCTGGAAGATCATCGCGAGGCGGCGGCCGCGCAGATCGCGCCAGCCGTCGTCATCCAGCTTGAGCAGGTCGCGGCCCTCGAACAGGATCTCGCCGGAGGTGACGTTGACCGTATCCGGCAACAGGCCCATCAGCGCATGCGCGCACATCGACTTGCCGGAGCCGGATTCGCCGACGACGCAGACGATCTTGCCGGGCCGGAGGTCGAGCGAGACGCCGTCGACGGCGAAGGCACGCTCGGCGCCCTTGGGCAAAGCGATCTGCAGGTTCTTGATGGAGACGGCGGGAGGGGCGGTCATCATCAGCGTCCCTCCCGCGACAGCCGCGGATTGAGCGCGTCGTTGAGGCCTTCACCGATCAGGTTCAAGCCGAGCACCGAGATCAGGATGGCGACGCCGGGAAACACCGTGATCCACCAGGCCTGCCGGATCACGGTTCGGCCGGCGCCGACCATGTAGCCCCAGGAGATCAGATTGGGATCGCCGAGGCCGAGGAAGGCCAGCGAGGATTCCAGGAGGATCGCGGTCGCCACCATCAGCGAGGCCAGCACGATCACCGGCGACAGCGCATTGGGCAGGATCTCGCGCAGGATGATCCAGGTGTTGCTCTGGCCGGTGACCACGGCGGCCTGAACGTATTCGCGCGTGCGCAGCGACAGCACCTCGCCGCGCACGAGGCGGGCGACCGGCGGCCAGCTCACCACCGCGATCGAGGCCACGATCGAATAGATCGAGGGCTGCAGGATCGCGACCAGCACGATCGCCAGCGCGAAGCTCGGAATGGTCTGGAAGAATTCGGTGAAGCGCATCAGGGCATCGTCGACCTTGCCGCCGAAATAGCCGGCCATGGCGCCGATCGGCACGCCGACGACCAGCGCCACCAGCGTCGAGACGAGGCCAACGAGCAACGAAACGCGTGCGCCAAAGATCATGCCGGCGAACACGTCGCGGCCGAGCGCGTCGGTGCCGAGCGGCACGGTCGAGAGCGTGAACGGCGGCAGGAACGGCCGCTGCACCATGCGCCAGGGCGAGTTCGGGAACAGCATCGGTCCGAACACCGCGATTCCGATCGCAAGCAACAGGATGATGAGCCCGATGACGCCGCTCGGGCTGCGCAACATCGATTTCCAGAATTGTTTCATGAGGCGAATTCGATGCGCGGATCGACCAGTCGATAGACGAGGTCGGTGATGAGGTTGAAGATCAGGACCATGGCGGAGCAGATCACGAACACACCGAGCAGGAGGTTGTAGTCCCGCTGCAGCAGTGCGTCGTACATCAGGCGCCCGATGCCGGGCCAGGCGAACACGGTCTCGGTGATGACGGCGCCGCCGATCAGCGTGCCGGAATGCACGCCGGCCAGCGTCACGACGGGCAGCAGCGCGTTGCGCAGCACGTGGCGGCGCTGGATCACGGCGTCGGAGAGGCCCTTGGCGCGCGCTGTCTTGACGAAGTCGAGGCGCTTCACCTCCAGCATCGAGGCGCGCGTCATGCGGGTATAGGTCGCCATGAAGAACAGGCCGAGCGTCATCGCCGGCATGATCAGGTGTTTGGCGACGTCGACCGCGTGGGCAAGGCCGGTGAGATTGGCGCCGACCGTCTCGTAGCCGAAGCTCGGCAGCCAATCGAAGGTGACCGAGAACAGGAGGATGCCCATCAGCGCCACCCAGAAGATCGGCATGGCGTAGAAGATCAGGGCGAACACGGTGATGCCGGTGTCGAGAAAGGTTCCGGCAAAGCGCGCCGCGAAGCTGCCGAACAGGACGCCGAGCATCAGCGAGATCGCGAAGGCGGTCAGCGTCAGCAGCAGGGTCGCCGGCAGCCGTTCGAGGATCAGCTTCGACACCGGCGCCTGCTGGCGGAAGGAGAAGCCGAGGTCGAGGGTGACGACGCCCTTGACGTAGATGAAGAGCTGCTCGGGCAGCGGTTTATCGAGGCCGAACTTTTCCCGGAGCTGCTTGACGAAGATCTGGTCGCTGGCGCCGGCCTCGCCCGCCATCACGACCGCGGGATCGCCGGGCGCAAGCCGGATCAGGAAGAAATTGAGGACGACGATCGCGAGCAGGACGATCACGCCCTTCACGACACGCTGAGCGACGAAGGAGAGCATATCTAGAGCGTCATATCTTGAAACGTGATCCGTGGCGACGGAGACAGTGGGCTCCCTCGCCCCGCTTGCGGGGAGAAGGTTGGGGTGAGGGGGAGTCTCGGCAGGGACGGTAGCAGTTGGATTCGCGGAGACTCCTCCTCACCCGAATGTGCGCTTCGCACACATTCGACCTCTCCCCGCATCCGCCTTCGCCTTGGCTTCGGCGGACAAGAGCGGGGAGAGGTGAAAAGACCAGGGCTCACTTGTCGAGCCATGCGTCCTTGAAGCCGTCATTGACGCCGATGCCGGTCGTGATCAGGTTCTTGACCTTGCAGCGCATGATGGTCGGGAATTGCAGCTCCAGCATCCAGGCCACCGGCACGTCCTCGACCAGGATCTTCTGCGCCTTCTCGTAGATCTCCTTGCGTTTGGAATCCGGGGTCGCGACGGCGCCGTCGGCGAACAGCTTGTCGATCTCCGGGTTGGAGTAGCCCTCGACATTGTTGAACACCTGGCCCTTGGCGATGGCGCTGGAGACGTAGTTGCGCCCGACGCCGAGGGCCGGATCGCCGTACTGGTAGAGATAGGTGAAGGCGATGTCGTAGTCCCAGTCGCCGATCTTCTGGTTGCCGCCGGCAACGTCGGTGGCGATCGTCTCGATGGTCATGCCGACGTCCTGGAGGTTCTGCTTCACGGCTTCACCCCAGCGCTGCCAGGTCTCGCCATAGGCGAGCGGCAACAGGCGGATCTTCTCGCCCTTGTAGCCGGCTTCCTTCAACAGCGCCTTGGCCTTGGCCGGATCGTACGGATATTTCGGCACGTCGGCGGTGTAGTACTTGATGGTCGAGGCGGACGGGCCGGTCGCGACCTTGCCGAGCCCGTTCCAGATCACGTCCTTGGCGAAATCGCGGTCGATCGCATACATGATCGCCTGCCGCACCCGCTTGTCCGCGAGCGGTCCCTGGCGGTTGTTCAGCCACAGCCAGGCCAGCGGCGAGAAGAACTCCCAGCCGGCGCCGGTGACGCAGGTGTCCTTCAGCTTGGACAGCCGCGGCACGTCGAAATTCTCGACCGAACCGCCGGGCAGCACGTCGACCTTGCCGGTCTCGTACGCCACCGAGCGCGCGGCGGCGTCGGGAATGACCTGCCAGTAGACCTCGTCGAGATAGGGCTTGCCCTTCTCGTGGTAGTTCGGGTTCTTGACCATGCGGATGAACGAGCCCTTCTGCCATTCCTTGAACATGAAGGGGCCGGTGCCGACAGGCGCATTGTTGTAGGGGTTGGTCTTCCAGTCGGTGCCGTCATAGAGATGCTTCGGCACCATCGGCATCGAGCCGACCTCGAAGATGCCGAGAAACGGGCCGAACGGCTGCTTCAGCGTGAACACCACCGTGTAATCGTCGGGCGCCTCGACCTTGTCGACCTGCACGAGGTTGTTGCGGGCGCGCGCGTGGGTCTGCTTCAGCATCTCGATCGAGAACAGCACGTCGGCGGCGGTGAAGGGCTTGCCGTCATGCCAGGTGACGCCCTTCTTGAGCTTGAAAGTGTAGGTCTTGGCGTCCTCGCTGACGGTCCAGCTCTCGGCGAGCTCCGGCAGAGGCTCAAGCTTGGGGCTGTAGCGCAGCAGGCCCTCGAAGATGTTGCCCGACACCATCTGGACCGGGCCGTTCTGGACCATCGCAAGCATCAGGCCGGGCGGCTCGGGCTGGATCACGGCATTGATCACGCCCCCCGTTTTCGGCTCTTGCGCCAGCGCCGAGGCCGTGAGGCCGCAAGCCAGGAGGACACCAAGCAACACTCGTTTTGGCATGTCGTATCTTTCTCAAGCGAGACCAGCCGCAAACGCTTCGCACGTCATGGCGCGCAAAGCTACGGCCGGCCCATCCCAGTCCCCATCCGGTATCGAGGCTCACATAGTCCCGTTCGGCGCCGCAAGATGAAAGTCTCGACAGTGTTCGCACAAAAAATGTACAGCGCGTCCTGTTTTCACTTGATTCATTGTCCTGTCACGGGGACAAGTCGGCCATGGACAATGCCACCCGCTCCGAACGATCCCGCAACGCCGCGCTCGAGGCGGCGACCAGGATCATTGCGCGGGACGGGCCCGGCCGGCTGACACTCGACGCGATTGCGCGCGAGAGCGGCCTTAGCAAGGGCGGCGTGATGCATCAGTTCCGTACCAAGGAAGCCGTGCTCAAGGCGCTGCTGGAGCGGCAGATGGAGCATTTCGAGGAATTCTCAACCCGTTATATGGCGAAGGTGAGCGAGACCTCGGCGAATCCCAATCTGGCCACGCAGCTTGCGACCGTGCGCGAAGCGGCCACGTCGCCGAATTCCGCCGCGCTGGCGCTGGTCGCGGCCATGGTCGAGAATCCCGGCCTGATGTCGCTGCCGCGCGACCGCGAGATGAAGAGGGTGGAGGCCATCAAGGCGGAGGCCGCTGATCCCGAGCTCGCGCTGTTGCGCTGGGCAGCGGCGCGGGGACTTTTGTTGAGCTCGCTATTCGGCATGTCGCCGCTTGGCGAGGACGAGCACCAGCGGCTGTTCGCGCGTCTGCTCGATGACGATCAATGGCGCCCGCTCGAAAAGCCGGCCAAGGCCCGCGCCGCAAAAGCCGGCGGGGCATCCGCGGCGAAGGCTGGCGCGGCGCGCAAGCGCGCCTGATTCCTCGTTAACGAACTCCAACCGGACGCTGCCCAAAACCGCGCCTGCGGCCAAATGTGCCGGGTCCTCATTTCCCTACTTTACAAACCAACTGGTCGGTTTTATAAGTGGAGGCACTGAGACGGCCCAAGGTGTCTGAAATGGCCCCGGACGATGCCTTGGGCCGGCAATGGTGAGCGCCGCAGCCGCGTCTGGTCCCAAAACGCGGCTGCGGTCCCCATCGCCTTTGCAGAAAGCCGCTAGAGGAGTCTGGAATGGATCGCTCGATCGCCTTGCGCGGTCTGGGAACGCTGGTGCTTTGCGCGGCCGCAGCCGGCTGCGCCTCGGTCGCGCCCGTGCCCTATTCGGAGATGGCGTCCTCGGCCTACATGGCCCCGAACAGGGCGGACGCCTCCGGCCGTGTGCCCTACCGCTATTCCACGCCGGTCGACTGGCGCGCATATAATAAAGTGATCCTCGATCCCGTCGTGCTTTACCGCGGCAAGGATCATCAGTTCGGCGACATGTCCGACAGGGACAAGGCGACGCTCGCCGCCTACATGCAGAATTCCTTCGCCGAGCGGCTGCGCGGCCGCTTCGCGATGGTGCGCGAGCGCGGACCGAACACGCTGCGGATCAGGCTGACGCTCACCGGCGCCGTCACCAACACGCCGGTGCTCGGCACGCTCTCGCGCTTCGACCTCGCCGGTGCCGTCTACAACGGCGTGCAGGCCGCGCGCGACGGCGAGGGGACGATGACCGGCTCGGTCGTCTATGGCGTCGAGATCTTCGATGCCACCACCTCGCGCCTGCTCTCTGCCTACGTCACCAAGCAATACCCTGCTGCCTACGACATCAAGGCCAGCGTCGGCGCGCTCGCGGCCGCCACCGCCGGCCTCGACAAGGGCGCCGACGCGCTGATGGCGCAACTGAACTGACGCGGCAACCCGCGCAAAGAAAGAGGCATCGCAGATGAACATTATTGTCCGCTTCGTGCTGCGCGTCGCGATCACCGTCGCGATGATGATCATCGGCGGCCGCGCCGGCGCTGCCGCGCCCACCGATCCCAGCGGCACTTGGCTGGTCGAGGACGGCCGCGCCCGCATCCGGCTCGAACGCTGCGGTCCGTCGCGCGAGCGCATCTGCGGCTTCATCGTCTGGATGAAGGAGCCGGCCGACAAGCGCGGCCAGCCCTACCGCGACAAGGAAAATCCCGATGCGGACAAGCGCGCCCGCCCGCTGCTCGGCCACCAGCTCATCATGGGCCTGCAGGCGACGCCCGAGGGACGTTTTGCCGGCGACATCTACAATGCGGAGGACGGCAAGTTCTATTCGGTCTCGCTGTGGCGCGAATCTCCCGACCGCCTCAAGCTCAAGGGCTGCCTGATCAAGTTCCTGTGCCAGACCCAGACCTGGCAGCAGACCCTCGATGTGCTGCCCGGCCAGCTCGTCGGCCTGACCGGCGATCTCAACGGCCCGCGCGCCGACAAGGAATGGGCGGCCGTGCCGGCCCCGAAGCCGATGCAGGCGAAGGCGAAGTAGCCTTCAGGGCGTTCGCAGCGCCCGCCGCAATTCGTCGAGCGCGTCTGCGAGTTGCTCGCGATGCGCGATGTCGTCCTTGGGGAGAGCGGCGACGCTGCTTGCGAGCTCACGCAGGATGCCGGCGAGCAGGCCGAAATTGATGTGCAGATGCACCGATTTGCGTTCGTCGGCCGCCCCCGGATGTTGCAGCACCAGCGCGACGCCGCTCCCGTCGAGACGTGCCTCGAACCGCGATGAATGCTCGAAGGTGCCGACATAGAACTTGTCGGGATATTCGAGCGCGACCTCTGCCTTGTCGGGAACCGGCCTGGACATCTGAACCTCATCGATACCCCTGCATTCTGATCGGGAATAAACCGGGCCGCCTTGCGATAGGTCAGAGGCGACCGCTTCCGGATTTGATCCGGATCAAAGCCAAGACGCCGCTTCTGCGATCGAGTGGCAACTGGCCGGACGCCGCGTTGCGTGCCCTGGTTCTTTCAGCCCGGAGACGATCGATGGACATGCAGGCCACGAATATCCCCGCGGGCGACGACAGCGGACCTGATGTCGTCGGACCGGAGCCGGATGAGGGCGTGCAGCGCTGTCTGCAATTGCTTGTTGATGCGGGCCTCCGGCCAACGCGCCAGCGCCTGGCGCTCGGCCAGTTGCTGTTCCTGCGCGGCCATCGCCACGTGACCGCCGAGGGGCTCTATGAGGAGGCGCTGGCGGCGAACGCGTACCTGTCGCTCGCGACCGTCTACAATACGCTGAACCAGTTCACCGAAGCCGGCCTGCTGCGCCGGATCGCCGCCGACGGCATCAAGTCGTTCTTCGATACCGACACATCCGTGCATCCGCACTTCTATTTCGAAGGCGAGGATGTGCTGGTCGACCTCGCCGAAGGCCTCGCCTTCACCAGGATTCCCGAGGCGCTTCCCGGCCACGAGATCGCACGGCTCGACGTCATCGTCCATCTGCGCCGGAAGAGCGTGTAGCGCCACTGAGCTCTTAGTTGCCCCCTCTAGGCAGGGAATCGCATTTGAGAGCGATTCCTGCGGCCATCCTTCGAGACGCCCGCTTTAGGCGGGCTCCTCATGATGAGGACGGACTGCGTGGCAGCAGCTTCAATGGGCACGGTGCTGCTTAGCCTCATCCTGTGAGGAGACCGCGGAGCGGTCGTCTCGAAGGGCGAGGCGTGCAGCCAAGCGCTGCCAAAAGTCATATGCGATTGCCCTGCACCTCGAAGGGGAGGGTAGGAGGTGTTACCGCAACCCCGCCCGGCGGAATCCTTCCAGATAGTGCTCGCGATCGGCGTCGCTGGCCCATGGCAGTTGCGTCGCGATCCAGTGCAGCGAGATGCCCGGCTGGGTGCGGCGGAGCTCGCCCAGCGCCGTCTCCGCAAGCACCCCGTCGCCGGTCATGCCGGCGGACACGGCGAGCACGCGATAGGCGCCGGTGAGGTCTCCGCGATGGCGGATCGCCTCGCGCGCGAGCGCGATGGCCTCGTCATAGCGCCGCTCGGTGAAGCGCGCATAGCCGGCGATACCGTGATAGATCGCCAGCGACGGGTCGCGCGGTGAGAGCCGGATCGCCCTCTGCGCCGCCTCGAACGAGTCCTTCGACCGCCCGGCATAGGACAGCGCCAGCGCGTAATAGCCCTGCGCCATCGAGAAGTTCGGATTGAGCGCGAGCGCCTGCTCGAACTCGGACAGTGCGTCCGTAAGCCTGCGCGTCGAGAAGTAGACGCTGCCGAGCCCGGCATGCGCCCAGGCATCCTCATGATCGCAGCGCACCGCGGCCAGCGCGGCGGCTTCCGCTATCGGCGCCACCCTCGCCAGCTCGGCCCAGCCGAGATGCGCGCCGAACATGTGGTTCGCCGCGAGCAACGACAGCGCCTGGCCGTAATTCGGATCGATGCCGATCGCGCGCTCGAGCAGCGCCTGTGCGGCCTCGTGATCCTGCCGCGTCACGCGCCAGTAATGCGACAGCGCGCGCATCAACAGGTCCCAGGCGTCGAGGCTCGCGGGCGGCTTGCGACGGCTGCGAAAATCCTCCGCCGCGTGGATCCGCGGCTCGATCGCCGCGACGATCGCGTTGGTGATCTCGTCCTGCACGGCGAAGACGTCGACGAGCTCGCGGTCGTAGCGCTCCGCCCAGAGATGACTGCCCGATGTCGCGTCGTTGAGCTGTGCGGTGATGCGCACCCGGTTGTTCGCCTTGCGCACGCTGCCTTCGACGATGTAGCGGACGCCGAGCTCCTCGGCGATCTGCCTGATGTGGACCGCGCGTCCCTTGTAGGTGAAGGACGAGTTGCGGGCGATCACCATGAACCAGCGCTGCTTCGACAGCGCGGTGAGGATGTCCTCGCTGATCCCGTCGCCGAAATAGTCCTGTGCGGGATCGCCGCTCATGTTCTCGAAGGCGAGCACCGCGATCGCCGGGCGGTCCGCCGCGGTGCGCGGCCGGGCAGGGACGGGCTCGGAGGGCGCAGGCGCCGCTGCCAACTCTTCCCGGACCTCGCCGATGAAACGAAAGCCCTTGCGCGGGATCGTCTTGATCAGCCGCTGTGCCGCGCCGTCGTCGCCGAGCGCCTTGCGCGCGGCGTTGATCCGGCTGTTCAGGGCGGAATCCGAGACGATGCGGTCGCTCCAGATCTGGCTGATCAGGTCATCCTTGCTGACCACTCGCGCCCGTTGCGCCACGAGGTAAAGCAAGAGATCGAACACTTGGGGCTGCAACGGCACGGTGACCCCGGCGCAGGTCAGTTCGCGCAGGTCGCCGTCGAGCACGTTGTTTTCAAAGCAAAATCGCACGTTTCTGTCGTCTCAAGCAAAAATCAAAGTCGTCTCAGGCGAAAATCAACCGTCCGCGAAAGTCTTGGGCATACCGATGCGGCATGGTGCAGCGACCAATGAAGTGCCGGCGTTTTGGCACAACGGAGCTTTCCATGTCCCAAATTGATCATCAGATTCATTCAATCGGCCCGGAGGTTGCGGGCCCACGCATTTTCAAGTTCATCGCCTTTCTGTACGGAATTGCGGCATATCTCGTGTTTTTCGTCACCATTCTCTACGCTATCGGCTTCGTGATGGGGCTGGTGGTGCCGAAGACCATCGACACCGGAGCCGAAGCGCCCGTCGTTCGCGCGGTCATCATCAATCTGCTGCTGATGTCGCTGTTCGCGGTTCAACACAGCGTGATGGCGCGCCAGCAATTCAAGGCGTGGTGGACGCAGTTCGTCCCCAAGCCGGTCGAGCGATCGACTTACGTGCTGTTCGCGAGCCTGTCATTGCTCCTCCTGTTCTGGCAGTGGCGTCCGCTGCCTGCGGTCATATGGGAGGTCGAGGATCCCGATCTTGCCGTGACGCTGGTCACGCTGTCCTTCGCGGGTTGGATATTGGTGTTCACCTCGACCTTCATCATCAATCATTTCGAATTGTTCGGCCTGCATCAGGTGACCAACCATCTCGTCGGCAAGGAACCGGCGCCGCCGCGTTTCAAGACGCCGCTGCTCTACAAGTTCGTCCGTCATCCGATCTATCTCGGCTTCATCATGGCGTTCTGGGCGGCACCGGTCATGACCGCGGGCCATCTGCTGTTCGCGGTCGTGACCACGCTCTACATCTTCGTCGGGATCGCGCTGGAGGAGCGCGACCTCGTCGATCTCTTCGGCGACGAATACCGGCAGTACAAACAACGCGTGTCGATGCTTATTCCCTGGCGCCGGTCAGTTTAGTCGTCGCGTCTTTCCGCCGCGTCCGCCGAAAGGAGGACGCGCGACGGAACTGAGGCGTGTATCTCGCCGGACTCCAGCCTTCTGCGTCCCTCGGGGTGATTACCCTCACTCCGATGCCACCAGCGCGAGCGGACCTCGTCGCGACCCCGCATCCGCCTTCGCCGAGATCTCGGCGAACCGGAGCGGGGCGAGGATTTTCAACCTTCATCAACGGAGACGACCAAATGAAACATGTCGGACACTGCTTCTGCGGCGCGGTTACGGTCGAGGTCACGGGTGCGCCGGAGGCGATGGGCTATTGCCATTGCGGCTCCTGCCGGTCCTGGTCCGGCGGACCGGTGAACGCCTTCAGCCTGTGGAAGCCCGATGCCGTGCGCATCACCGAGGGCGCGCAGCACGTCGAGACCTTCGCCAAGACGCCGCTCAGCCAGCGCAAATATTGCAGGAAGTGCGGCGGCCATCTCATGACCAATCACCCGCCGCTCGACCTGACCGACGTCTTCACCGCCACCATCCCCACCCTGGCGTTCACGCCCGGCGTCCACGTCAACTACGCCGAGACGGTGCTGCCGATGCGCGACGGCCTGCCCAAGCTGAAGGATTTCCCCGCCGAGTTCGGCGGCAGTGGCGAGATGATGCAGGAGTAGGAGGCCGCTGCTCTTCCTCGTCTCTCGTGGGAGACGGGAAGAGGGCTGCACCTCAGCCGTTCTCGACCAGGAACTCCACCCGCTCGGCGGCAAAGCGCGAATGCTTCGTCACCAGCGGCTTGCCATCGAGATCGTGGTCGGTGGCATCGACCACGAGGATCGGCCGTCCCAGCGGCAGATCGAGCCGTGCAGCGTCGGTCGCATCGACGATGCCGGCGGTGATCCGGGTCGCGCCGCGGCGATAGTCGCGGACACCGAAGTGCTCGAGCAGTTTCGTCATCGAGCGCGTTGCCGCAAACACGCTGCCCGCATCCGGAAACAACTCCGCCGACAGCCATGTCGTGGAGACGCAGATCGGCGTGCGGTCGGCGAGGCGGATCGCCTCGATCCGCACCAGCGGCGCGCCGACCTTCAAGCCCAGCTCGCGCGCCAGCTCACGCGTCGCGACGTCGTCGGCCGCCTCGATCAACTGCCCGCGCGGCTCACGGCCGCCGGCGCCGACGATCTCGGAGAAGCGCGTGCGCGAGCGTAGCGGATAGGCGATGCGCTGCGCCTCGACATAGGTTCCGCTGCCGCGCTCGGCGCGCACCAGGCCGCGCTCGGCAAGGGCTGCCAGCGCCCGCCGCACGGTGTGGCGGTTGACGCGATAGGTCTCGGCGATCTCCATCTCGCCCGGCAGCTTGTCGCCGGCGGCAAAGCGGCCGTCGGCGATGCCGCGCTCGATGCCGTCGGCAACGAGGCGCCATAACGCGACGCCCGTGGAGGCGGTGTCCTGCATGCTCATATCGCCGGTCAGCCTAGCCCGAAAATCACACGCTTGTCACGAAACAGTCATGGCGCTTCCGTATGAAGTTGTCTACTATCATAGACAACTTGGATTCGGCAAGTTCGGTGGATCGGGTGACGCAGCAGAACAATCAGCAAGCCCAGCGCAAGGCCGCGATGGCCGTGCTGGCGCACGCGGAGGCGGGCGAGATCGCCGCTCGCCTCCGCGCTTTCGCCCTTCCGGCCCATCAGGACCTGCGCACGCCGGAAAACGGCCTCGTCATGCTGCGCGGCCGGGTCGGCGGCGACGGCGCCCCGTTCAATCTCGGCGAAGCCACGGTGTCGCGCGCCGCGGTGCGGCTTGCGAGTGGGGAGGTCGGCTTCGGCTACACGCTCGGGCGCGACGGTGAGAAGGCGCGGCTGATCGCGCTGTGCGATGCGCTGGTGCAGTCGCGCGATTTTTCCGCATCGGTCGAGCGGGACGTTATCGCACCGTTGCGCGAGCAGCTTACGATCCGGCGCAAGCAGGCGGCGGCCGAGACCGCCGCGACGAAGGTTGATTTCTACACCATGGTGCGCGGTGAGGGGTGAGATCATGACCACGATTGCGGAACTGCCGCCGGGGTTCGCCGACAAGGTGCTGTCGGCGCAATCGACCTTTCGCTCGGTCATGGACGCGATGGCGCGGCCAGGCTCGGTTCAGCGCATCGTACCGATGGCGGGAACACCCGGGCCGATGATGCGCGGCGTCGCTGCGATCGCGCTGACGCTGTTCGATCACGATACGCCGCTCTGGCTCGATGCGCGGATGGCAGAGAGTTCCGACGTCGTGAAATGGCTCAAGTTCCACACCGGCGCGCCGGTCATTCAGGATTCCTCGATCGCAAGCTTTGCCCTGATCGGCGATGGCGCCTTGCTTCCGGCGCTCGAGCGCTTCGCGCTCGGCACCAGCGAATACCCGGATCGGTCGACCACATTGATCCTCCAGGTCGATCGCCTTGACGCAGGGCAGAGCTTCGAGCTGCGCGGCCCCGGCATCGACGGCGTCGCGACGCTCCGGGCCTCGATCAAGCCCGCCGACCTGTTCGAGCGGCTGCGTGTCAACGAGACGCTGTTTCCGCGCGGCATCGACGTGGTGCTGGTCGCCGATGACGCCGTGGTCGCGATCCCGCGCACAACGCGTGTCGTGAGTAAAGGAAGCTAGGCATATGTATGTCGCAGTCAAAGGCGGCGAACGCGCCATCGAGAACGCCCATCGCCTGCTCGCCAATGCGCGGCGCGGCGATCAAAGCGTGCCGGAAGTCACGCTCGACCAGATCTCGGAGCAGCTTGGTCTGGCCGTGGACCGCGTCATGAGCGAGGGCTCGCTCTATGACCGCGAGCTCGCGGCGCTCGCGATCAAGCAGGCGCGCGGCGATCTGATCGAGGCGATCTTCCTGGTCCGCGCCTTCCGCGCCACGCTGCCGCGCTTCGGCGCCAGCGAGCCGGTCGACACCGGCGCCATGCGGGTGCAGCGGCGGGTGTCCTCGACCTTCAAGGACATTCCCGGTGGTCAGATCCTCGGGCCGACCTTCGACTATACGCATCGCCTGCTCGATCCCTCGCTGGCCGATGGCTTTGTGCCCGAGGCGCCCGCGACAGCCGAATCCTCGACCGCACCGACGCCGCGCGTGACCGATATCTTGGGCCGCGACGGGCTGATCGAATCCTCGCCGCAGGCCGAGGACGGCGCCAGCGTCGGCGATCTCACCCGCGAGCCGCTGAACTTCCCGGCGGACCGCGACCTGCGCCTGCAAAATCTCGCGCGCGGCGACGAAGGCTTTCTGCTGGCGATGGGCTATTCCACCCAGCGCGGCTACGGCCGCAACCATCCCTTCGCCGGCGAGATCCGCTTCGGCGAGGTCGAGGTCGAATTCTCCGCCGAGGACGTCGGCTTCGCTGTGCCGCTCGGCTCGATCGAGCTCACCGAGTGCCAGATGGTCAACCAGTTCAAGGGTTCTGCGACGGAAGCGCCGTGCTTCACCCGCGGCTATGGCCTCGCCTTCGGCCAGAGCGAGCGCAAGACCATGTCGATGGCGCTGGTCGACCGCGCACTGCGTGCCCGCGAGCTCGGCGAAGAGGCGCTCGCGCCGGCCCAGGATGAGGAATTCGTGATGTCGCATTCGGACAACGTCCAGGCGACCGGCTTCGTCGAGCATCTGAAGCTGCCGCATTATGTCGACTTCCAGTCCGAGCTCGGCCTGCTGCGCAAGCTGCGTCAGGAGTTTGCCGAGGCCAATGCGCCGGATGCCATGAAGGAGGCCGCGGAATGAACGCGCCCGCCTACAATTTCGCCTATCTCGACGAACAGACCAAGCGGATGATCCGCCGCGCCATCCTGAAGGCGATCGCGATCCCCGGCTATCAGGTGCCGTTCGCCAGCCGCGAAATGCCGATGCCCTATGGCTGGGGCACCGGTGGCGTGCAGGTGACGGCGGCGATCCTCGGGCCTGAGGACGTGCTGAAGGTGATCGACCAGGGCTCCGACGACACCACCAACGCGATCTCGATCCGTAAATTCTTCGCCAAGACCGCCGGCGTCGCCACCACGGCGGCGACGGAGGAGGCGACCGTGATCCAGACCCGTCACCGCATCCCCGAGGCGGCCCTGCACGAGAAACAGGTGCTGGTCTATCAGGTGCCGATCCCGGAGCCGCTGCGCTTCCTCGAGCCGCGCGAGACCGAGACGCGGCGCATGCATGCGCTCGCCGAATACGGCCTGATGCATGTGAAGCTCTATGAGGACATCGCCCGCTTCGGACATATCGCGACCGCCTACGCCTATCCGGTGAAGGTGAACGCGCGCTATGTGATGGATCCGTCGCCGACGCCGAAATTCGACAATCCCAAGATGGACAATTGCCCGGCGCTGCAATTGTTCGGCGCCGGCCGCGAGAAACGCATCTATGCGATCCCGCCCTATACGAAAGTGGTGTCGCTCGATTTCGAGGATCACCCCTTCGAGCCCTACCGCTTCAACGCGCCCTGCGCGCTGTGCGGCGCCGAGAATTCCTATCTCGACGAGATCGTCACCGACGACAAGGGCAGCCGCATGTTCGTCTGCTCCGACACCGACTATTGCGAGGGCCGTCAGGCCGCCGGCCATCACGGCAGCCTGAGCGCTGCGCCGTACAAGGAGAGGGCGCAGGAGACATCAAATGGCTGATCTCGACATGCTGGACAACGATGAGCCGCTGCTGGTTGCGAATTCGCTCAGCAAGTCCTACGGCCGCATCGCCGCGTGCCGCGACGTGTCTTTCTCGCTCTATTCCGGCGAGGTGCTGGCGATCGTCGGCGAATCCGGTTCGGGCAAGTCGACGCTGCTCCAGCTCCTCTCCGGCCAGCTCGCGCCGAGCGGTGGCCACGTCTCCTACCGGATGCGCGATGGCGTCAGCCGCGATCTCGCCACGCTCGGCGAGGCCGAGCGGCGCTTCCTGTTCCGCACCGACTGGGGTTTCGTGCACCAGGATCCCGCGCAGGGCCTGCGCATGGCGGTCTCCGCCGGCGCCAATGTCGGCGAGCGGCTGATGGCGGTGGGATGGAATCACTACGGCCGCATCCGCGACACCGCGTCCGACTGGCTCACGCGCGTCGAAATCGACGTCGCGCGCATCGACGATGCGCCGCGGACCTATTCCGGCGGCATGCGCCAGCGTCTCCAGATCGCCCGCAACCTCGTCACCGAGCCGCGGCTGGTGTTCATGGACGAGCCGACCGGCGGCCTTGATGTGTCGGTGCAGGCGCGCCTGCTCGATCTCTTGCGCAGCCTCGTCGCCGAGCTGCATCTCGCCGTCGTCATCGTCACCCACGATCTCGCAGTCGCGCGGCTATTGTCGCATCGCGTGATGGTGATGAAAGGCGGCCGCGTCATCGAGACCGGTCTCACCGACCAGGTCCTCGACGATCCCCGCGAGCCTTATACCCAACTCCTCGTCTCCTCGATTCTGCCGCCATGAGCCCATCGATGACCGCCATGATCGACATCACTGATGCCAAGAAGACCTTTACGATGCACCTGCAAGGCGGCATCGAGCTGCCTGTTGTGCGCGGCGTGACCTTCCAGGTGAACCCCGGCGAATGCGTCGTGCTGTCGGGCCCGTCGGGCGCCGGCAAGTCGTCGATCCTGAAGATGATCTTCGGCAATTACCGCTGCGACTCCGGCCGCATCGGCATTCGCCATCGCGGCGCGCTGATCGATCTGGCCACTGCCGAGCCGCGGCAGGTCCTCAACGTGCGCCGCGCGACCATCGGCTATGTCAGCCAGTTCCTGCGCGCGGTGCCGCGGGTCGCCACGATCGACGTCGTCGCCGAGCCGCTGATCGTGAACGGCATGGCCCGAGCCGAGGCGCAGCAGCGCGCCGGCAACCTGCTGCACCGTCTCAACATTCCTGAAAGACTCTGGCAGCTCCCGCCCGCGACCTTTTCCGGCGGCGAGCAGCAGCGCGTCAACATCGCTCGCGGTTTCATCTCCGACCTGCCGATCCTGCTGCTGGACGAGCCGACCGCTTCGCTCGATGCCGCCAACCGCGCCGTCGTGGTCGAGCTGATCGCCGAGAAAAAGCGCCAGGGCGTCGCCATGGTCGCCATTGTCCATGACGACGAAATCCGGCATCTGATTGCTGACCGCATCGTCGATGTCACCAGCTTTGCCGCCGCGGCCTGAAGGAAATGGAAATGAACGCCAAGCCGAAGGACACCGTGATCGCCAATGCCAGGATCGTGCTGGCCGACCGGGTGATCGAGCAGGGCTGGCTTGCTCTTGCGGATGGACGCATCGCCGAGATCGGCGAGGGCAGGGCGCCAGCGGGCGCCGAGGATGCCGGCGGCGACCTGATCATGCCGGGCCTGATCGAGCTCCACACCGACCATCTCGAAGCGCATTACGTGCCGCGGCCGAAGGTGTTCTGGAATCCGGTCGCCGCCGTCATCTCCTATGACGGCCAGCTCGCCACATCAGGCATCACGACCGTGTTCGATTCGCTTCGGGTCTGGCGCGAGGATGGCGCCGAGGAAGTCGACGGCCGCGCCGGCGTGCTCGCCGCCGCGATCACCACCGCGCGCGACGCTGATTTGTTGCGCGCCGACCACTTCCTGCATCTCCGCTGCGAAATCCCGATGCCGAGCGTGGTCGAGGAGGCCAAGGAGCTGATCGACCGTCCCGACGTCCGCTTGATGTCGCTGATGGACCACACCCCCGGCCAGCGCCAGTTCCGCGACGAGGGCAAGCTGCGCGACTATTACCGCGGCAAGAACGGCGGCAAGACCGACGCCGAGCTCGACGAGCTGTTCGCAAAGCGCTTCGAGTATCAGAAGGCTTATGCTGCGACCAACATGCGCGAGATCGTCGCGCTGGCGCATCAGTACAAGATTCCGCTGGCGAGCCATGACGACACCACCGAGGAGAATGTCGCGGACGCTGTGCGCGATCGCGTTTCGGTGGCGGAATTCCCGACGACATTGGAGGCCGCGCGCGGCCTGCATCAGGCCGGCATCGACATCCTGATGGGCGCGCCCAACGTCGTGCGCGGCGGCTCGCATTCCGGCAATATCGCTGCGGTCGATCTTGCCCGCGAGGGCCTGCTCGACATTCTCTCGTCGGACTACATTCCGTCGAGCCTTCTGATGGCAGCGCTGCAATTGCCGGAACATGTGCCAGCGATCAGCCTTCCGGCGGCGGTACGCGCCGTGACGAAAGCGCCGGCCGAGGCGGTCGGTCTCTCCGACCGCGGCGAGATTGCGGTCGGCAGGCGTGCCGACCTCATCCGCGTGCACATCGCGGGCAGCGTTCCCGTTGTCCGCAGCGTCTGGCGCGAAGGAGGCCGGGTCGCATGAGCGAGACCGCGACCATGGCGCAGGGCGAGGCGGGTGCGATCGGCCCTGGCCGGCTCGTGCTCGTGGTCGGTCCCAGCGGCGCCGGCAAGGACACCTTGCTGCGGCTGGCGCAGGCGGCCTGCACCGACGATCAGAACGTCGTCTTTCCGCGTCGCGTCGTGACGCGTGAGTCCTCCGCGGCGGAGGACAACATTGCCATGAGCCCGGACGAATTCCGACGCGGGATCGATCATGGCGATTTCGCCGTGCATTGGGAGGCGCATGGGCATTCCTACGCGCTGCCGCTCGACATCAACGACGACATCCGCGCCGGCCGCGCCGTCGTCGTCAACGTCTCGCGCACCGTGATTGCCGCGTTGCGCCAGGCCTATGCCAATGTCGTCGTGGTCGCCATCACGGCGCCGCCGGACGTGCTGGCGCAGCGGCTTGCCGCCCGCGCCCGGCACAGCGACGGCAATATCGCGGACCGGCTGTCGCGCAGCGTCGAAGACGTATCGGCGCAGGCCGATGTCACCATCCTCAACGCCGGCAGCGCGGATTATCACGGCCGCCAACTCGTGCGCGTGATCAGGAACGAAGGCTGGCGCGAGTAACCGCTGGCGCAAGGGAGAGTGGAAGCATGTCGGTGATCGAAACGGTCGAACAATTGGAGGCCATCTACGGTGCCGTCGGTGACGCCTCGACCGTGAAAGTCGCCGACCATGTGACGCCGCTCTATCGCGTCTTCATCGAGAAGGCGCCGTTCGCGGCGCTTGCCACCATCGGGCCCGAAGGCATCGACTGCTCGCCGCGCGGCGATCTGCCCGGCTTCGTCCGCATTCACGACCCCAAGACGCTGATGCTGCCGGATCGTCGCGGCAACAACCGGGTCGATTCCCTGCGCAACATCGTGCGCGACCCGCGCGTGTCCCTGATGTTCCTGGTCCCCGGCTCCGGTAATGCGGTCCGCGCCAACGGCCGCGCGCATTTGTCGATCGATCCGGAGCTGCTGGCCTCCTTCAAGGTCGAAGGCAAGGCGCCGCGCAGCGTGATGGTGATGAATGTGGACGAGATCTACTTCCAGTGCGCCCGCGCCATCGTCCGCTCCGATCTCTGGAACCCGGACAAGCGGATCGATCCGAAGACCTTGCCGACGCCCGGCCAGATCCTCGCCGAGATGAGCCAGAACAAGGTCGGCGGCGAGGAATATGATCGCATCTGGCCGGAACGTGCGGCTGCCACGATGTGGTGATCTTACCCTCTCCCCTTGTTGGAGAGGGTGGCTCGCCGCGGAGCGGCGAGACGGGTGAGGGGTCTCTCTCCGCGAGTCCGGAATCGTAGGGTGGGCAAAGGCGCACTCGCGCCGTGCCCACCGCATGTCCAGCACCGCGATGGAGATGGTGGGCACGCTCCGCTTTGCCCACCCTACGGCTTCTGCTTTCTTCTCCCTCGCCCCGTTCTTACGGCGAGGCAATCGCATATGGCTTCTTGGCGGGGTCTGAGAGCGCGCCTCGTCCTTCGAGACGACCGCTCCGCGGTCTCCTCAGGATGAGGCTAAGCGGCATCTTTGCCGGTCGAAATTGCTGCCGCACACTCCGTCCCTCATCCTGAGGGCCCGCCAAAGGCGAGCGTCTCGAAGGATGGGCCGCAGAGCCACGGCCTCAAATGGGATTGCCCTCGTTCTCTCGGGGAGTCATGTGCGCCGCTCGCGCGTGTTGAACTCGTCGCGAGATGAATCTGCCTGCCGGCGCTTGCGGCGGGAGAAGCGGCCCAGCGCGCCGGCCGCAAATTTGGATAGCCATTTCATTGACCGATCGTGCCAATCACTCGATATTTACAGCATCGAAACTGCTCCTCGAGCCGAAGCCGCAACATGAGAACCGATCACCAGCGTAATCCGGGCGACATGCACGAATGCATGACGCGGCGCTGTTTCTCGGCGGCCACCGGCGCCTGTTGTTGTTGCTGACCGCCTCCCTCTCAGCACGTCACATCGCAAATCCCAAGACAGGAACGCCGCAATCCCGGCGAATGAGCAGTCATGCCCCAAGCCCAGTTCGACGCCCAATTCCAAGCCCAGTCCAACGCCTACATCATCGAAATCCACGACCGCGCCGCCGGCATCATCACCCGAGACGCGCGCGGCTTCCGCTTCTTTTCCTCCGAGCGCCTGTTCGACAGCCTCGAAGGCCGCCAGTTCCGCTCGGCGCGCGAGGCCGAGCGGGCCGCGCGCGCGGTGTTCTCCGAGCGGCGCCGGCGCGCGAATTCGCAACTCTTCGCCAACTGATCCCACCGAAAGGACCGCGCTATGATCACCCGACGACGCATACTCGCAACGACACTCCTGCTCGCGACAGCCCTGGCTGCGCCCGTGCACGCCGAGGACAAGCCCGCCGAAATCCGCATCGGCACCCAGAAGGGCGGCTTCTTCCCGGCGGTGCGCCAGCGTCAGACGCTTGAAAACGCCTTCAAGCCGCTCGGCATCGAGATCAAGTGGATCGACTTCCAGTTCGGTCCGCCGCTGCTGGAGGCGATCAATGTCGGCAGCGTCGATTTCGGCTATGTCGGCGACTCCCCGCCGATCTTCGCGCAGGCCGGCGGCGCAAAGATCCGCTACGTCGCCGCGGTGAAATCGGACGGCAATACCCAGGCGATCGTCGTACCGAAGGACTCGCCGATTCATTCGTTGGCCGATCTTAGGGGCAAGCGCGTCGCCTTCGGCAAGGGATCGAGCGCGCACAATCTCCTGGTCGCGGCGCTCGAGAAGGCCGGCCTGTCCTGGTCCGACATCACGCCTGCGCCGCTCGCGCCGGCCGATGCGACGGCGGCCTTCGTGAAGGGCTCGGTCGACGCCTGGTCGATCTGGGACCCCTATCTCGCGCTGGCCGAACTGAAGGAGAATGCGCGCGTCATCGCCTTCGACAAGGACGTGCACAAGCCGAACGCCTTCTACATCGCCGGCACCGATTTCGTGGAGAAGTATCCCTCCCTCGTCGCGAAGCTCAACACCGCCTTTGCGTCCGAAGGCGTATGGGCGGATTCGCACCATGAGGACGTGGCGAAGGCGCAAGCGGAGGCGACCGGCGTCGACATCGAAGCTGTCAAGCGCTTCGTCGCCCGCTCCAATTATCGCGTGGTGCCGCTCGACGCCGAGGTGGTCAAGAGCCAGCAGGCGGTCGCTGACCGCTTCGCCAAACTCGGCCTGATCCCGAAGCCGGTCAACGTCTCCGACATCGTCTGGAAATGGACGCCGGGGTCCTGAGCAGGGTTCAGCCCTTCAGCGCGGCCAGCAACTCATCCGGGCGCTCGGCCATGATCATGTGGCCCGCGCCCGGCACCACGACGGTCTTCGCATGCGGGATCGCCGCCGCGAGCGCCTTGCCCGCCTTCGCCGGTGTCATCATGTCGCGCTCGCCGAGGATCAGCGTCGCAGGCACTTTGACGCTCGCGGCAGCCTGAAGCGCATTGGCGTAAGCGTTGCAGGCCGACAGATCCCTGAACAGCACGCCCGGCTCGCAAGACTTCAGCACCGCCTGCGCGCCGCCATGCATCCACAGGCCCGGCGCGAGGCTGCCGCCGAGCTCCGCGTTGAAGCCGAGGCCCCAGATCGACACCATGTCGTTGGCATCCTGCGAGTTGGCCTCGGCCGCCTTGAGCAGATCCGGGCCGACCGTCATGGTCGCGGCGGTGCCGATCAGGCTCAGCGCGGAGACCTTGTCGGGATGCCGCGCGGCGGTCTCCAGCGAGATCAGCGATCCCATGGAGTGGCCGATCAGATGCGCCTTCGCAGCTCCTGCGGCATCGAGCAGCGCCGCCGTCCAGTCCGCCATCTCGGCGATGCTTGCGAGCGAGGGGCCGGCCGAGCGGCCGTGACCGGGCAGGTCAGGCGCCAGCACGGAGTAGCCGTGATGGGCGAACCAGCGCGTGTGCAGCGCCCAGGTCGAATGATCGAAGCCGGCGCCGTGGATGAAGACGACCGCGGGCAGGGACTTGTCGAACTCGCGGCCGCCGGTTGCGACAAACACATCAGTGCCGTTGACGGAGAGCTTCATGGCCTAAACCTTTTGCGAGACGCGCAGCGCTTGATTGAGGTCGTCGATGATGTCGGAGGCGGTCTCGATGCCGATCGACAGCCGCACCAGCTCCTCGCCGATGCCGGCGGCCTTGAGCTGCGCGGCGTCCATCTGCTGGTGCGTGGTTGAGGCCGGGTGGATCACCAGCGTCTTGGCGTCGCCGACATTGGCGAGATGGCTGATCATGCGCAGGGACTCGATGAACTTGCGGCCGGCGGGGCGTCCGCCCTTGATGCCGAAGGAGACGATCGAGCCGGCGCCGCGCGGCAAGAGCTGCTTGGCGAGCTGGTAGTCCATGTGGTCCTCGAGCGAGGGATGCAGCACCCAGTCGACGGCCTTGTTGGCCTTCAGAGCCTCCAGCACGGAATGCGTGTTCTGCATGTGACGGTCCATGCGGACGCCCAGCGTCTCCACGCCCTGCAACAGCTGGAACGCGTTGGTCGGCGACAGGCAGGCGCCGAAATCGCGCAGGCCTTCGGTGCGCGCGCGCATGATGAAGGCCGCGGTGCCGAACTGCTCGTCGAAGACGATGCCGTGATAGCCGCCATAGGGCTCGGTCAGCACGCCAAACTTGCCGGAGCCGCGCCAGTCAAAACGGCCACCGTCGACGATGGCGCCGCCGATCGCGATGCCGTGGCCGCCGATCCACTTGGTCGCCGAATGCATCACGATGTCCGCCCCGAGCTCGATCGGCCGGCTGAGGTAGGGCGTGGCAAAGGTGTTGTCGATCAGCAGCGGAATCTTTGCCTCATGCGCAATCGCCGCGACCTTCGGGATATCGAGCACCTCGAGCCCGGGATTGCCGATGGTCTCGCCAATCACGAGCCTGGTGTTCGGCTTGATGGCGCTGCGGAACGCATCGAGATCGCGCGGATTCACAAATGTCGTGGTGATGCCGAAGCGCGGTAGCGTGTGCGCGAGCAGGTTGATGGTTCCGCCATAGAGCGAGCTCGACGCGACGATGTGGTCGCCGGCGCTCAGCAGCGTCGCGATGGCGAGATGCAGCGCGGCCATGCCGCTCGCGGTGCAGATGGCGCCGACGCCGCCTTCGAGTGCCGCGAGCCGCTCCTCCAGCACGCCGGTGGTCGGATTGGAGATGCGCGTATAGATGTGGCCGGCGCGCTCCAGGTTGAACAACGCGGCGGCGTGATCGGAATCCTGGAACACGTAGGACGTGGTCTGGTAGATCGGCACCGCGCGGGCGCCGGTCGCGGGATCCGGATGCTGGCCCGCATGCAGGCTCAGGGTCTCGAAGGCAGGCGGTTTTGGCGCGGGCATGCGTGGCCTCGTTGCTCGGTCGGCGATGGCGGCCCTTGTGCCACAAAACGGAGTGTCAAGTCAGCCCATTGACAGCGCCTCGTGACGACAAACAGCACTCGACTGTGACGCGAATTGTGGCCGCAGCGGCAGTGCGCTCCCTCGCCCCGTTCTTACGGGGAGAGGGTTGGGGTGAGGGGTTCTACCCGCGATCACGGTGACAGTTGGACTCGTGGAGACTCCCCCTCACCCGGAATTCGCTCCGCAAATTCCGGCCTCTCCCCGCACGCGAGGAGAGGCGAAGCAGCGCCCTCCGTGCCTAACCCCGGATCACCTGCTCGATGATCCGCGCCTCCCGCAGCAAAATCTCGGCGACCTCCTGCTCCCGCCTCGGGCCGAGCCTCGTCCGAACCGCGGAGACCGTGATCGCCGCGGCGGGCTGCCCGTCCGGCGTCTTGATCCAGGTCGAGATCGATTTGGTGCCCTGCACGAGGCCGATCTCTCTCATATTGTAACCCCGCCGTCTTGCATCGGTAATCTGGCTCATCACGGTTGCGATGTCGGTCTGGTAGGCCTCGAACCGCTTCTCGTTGGCTGCGACGATTTTTCGCGCGTCCTGTGCCGGCATCGCGGCGAGGATGGCGACGCCGGCGCTAGAGACGCCGAGCGGCCGGCGCGCGCCGACCTCGATCGACAGCACCTGGATCGGATAGACGCCGATCCTGCGATCGACGCACAGCGTGTCGTTGCCGGTCCGCACCGTCAGGAACAGCGTGTCGCCGATCTCGGCGGAGGCGCGCCGCAGCGACGGATTCGCCGCGACCAGCAGCCGCGACGGCCGCGCCCGTGCCAGCGCCAATTCCGGCACCTGATTGCCGATCGCGTAGCGGCCGGTTCGATCGTGCCGCTCGACGATGCCTTCCTCGATCAGCACGTGGACGATGCGATGCACGGTCGGACGGGTGAGACCGGTCGCCCGCACGACTTCGGCCAGCGGCACACCGTCTTCGCGCCCTGCGGCAAGAATGCGCAGCACCGCGAGCGCGCGCCGGATCGCCTGCGCGCCCTGTCGCGGTTCCAGCGTGCCGCGGGTGGCTTTCCGAGAAGGTCTGTTGTCCATAATATGGACAAGAACGCCACAATTCACTCGACAGGTAAAGCGCACATCTGGAGATTGCGCGGCGATCGAGCGCCGTGCGCAACGTCAAGGCGTTCGAAGTGAATTGGAAGCGCCGCCGGGAGGTTAACATGAGATTAATCGCGATTGCCATAGCTGCTGCAGCCGCAATGCTGGCCGGACCCGCGGCGGCCCAGCAATGGCCGGCGCGCAGCGTCAAGCTGATCGTGCCCTATCCGGCTGGCGGCAATGTCGACAGCGCCGCGCGCATCATCGCCGACAAGCTCCAGGAAAAGCTCGGCCAGCCCTTCATCATCGAGAACAAGGCCGGCGCCGGCGGCATGATCGCGGGCGAGGCTTTCGCGAAATCGGCGCCCGACGGCTACACGTTGTTCGTCGGCGCCAACGGCCCCGTGCTGTTCGCGACCGAGATCAACAAGCGGGATGCCTATAGCTGGAAGAAGGATTTTCTCCCGATCTCGACCATCTCGATGACGCCGCTGGTGCTCGAGGTGCATCCCTCCGTGCAGGCCAACAATTTCAAGGAATTCATCGACCTCGCCAAGCGCGAGCCTGGCAAGCTGACGATGGCTTCGCCCGGCCCCGGCACCACCAACCATCTGCTCAGCGAGCTGATGCAGTCCAGCCTCGAGCTGCAATGGGTCACCGCGCACTACCGCGGCAACGCGCCGGCCATCAACGATCTGCTCGGCGGGCAGGTGCAGTTCGCGTTCGACCAGCTCACGGTCAGCCTCCAGCACATCAAGGCCGGCCTGTTCCGCGCGCTCGCGGTCACCAGCCCGCACCGGCTGAAGTCGCTGCCTGACGTCCCGACCTTTGCCGAGCTCGGCTACAAGGATTTCGACGGCCAGACCTTTACGGGCCTGTTCGCGCCCGCGGGCACACCGGCGCCTGTGGTCGACAAGCTGCACGAGACGCTGGTTGCGATCCTGAAAGACCCCGGCGTGATCGACAAGTTCGAGAAGCTCGGCGGAGAATCCACCCCGATGACGCCGGTCGAGTTCAGGGCCTATCTCGAGCGCGAGGACGCCAAGTGGATTCCGGTCGTGCGCAAGGCCAACATCAAGGCGGACTGAGCGATGCGGATCGATCCCAGCGAGCTCGGCGCGGAGCGCATCTACCGGCTGATGACCGGCATCGTGGTGCCGCGCCCGATCGCCTGGGTGACGAGCCTGTCGCGCTCCGGCGTGCTCAACCTCGCGCCCTTCAGCGCCTTCACCTTCGTCTCGCAGAAGCCGCCGATGCTGGCGATCAGCGTCGGCCGCAAGGGCGCCGACTACAAGGACACCGCGCACAACATCCTCGATACCGAGGAATACGTCATCCACATCGCCGATACCCCGCTGATGTCCGCGGTGCACGACAGCTCGATCGAGCATCCGCCCGAAGTCAGCGAGGTCGCCGAGCTCGGCCTCGAAACACTCGCCAGCGAGCGCATCAAGGTGCCGCGGCTCGCGGCCGCGCCGGTCGCGATGGAATGCGTCTTCCGGCAGTGCCTCGAATTCGGCGACGCCCGCAGCCGGCTGATCGTCGGCGAGGTCGTGATGTTCCACATTCGCGACGGCCTCGTGGAAAATGGCAAGGTCGAGACCAGGGCGCTCGATCCGATCGCGCGCATCGGCGGTCCCCGCTACGCCCGGCTCGGAGAGATCGTGACGCTGAACACCGTGTTCCAGACTCCCAAATCGACCGACTGAGCGCGCGGCGCATCGCGCCGCCCCTTGTGCCCAAAGACCATTGGAGGAAAACGACAATGCGACTCCTGAGCTATCTCCTGGACGGCGAGCTTCGCTACGGCGCGGCCGTCGCGGGCGGCGTGGTCGATCTGACCAGGCGGATCGGCCGTGACTTCTCCGACGTGAGGGCGCTGATCGCGGCCAATGCGCTGGCGGACGCGCAGGAAGCGATTGCCGATCAGAAGCCGGATTACGCGCTCGATGATCTCGTCCTGCTGCCGCCGGTGCTGGCGCCAGAGAAGCTCTGGTGCATCGGCGTCAACTACGCCGAGCGCAACGCCGAATATAAGGACAATTCGGACCTGCCCAAATATCCGAGCCTGTTCGTGCGCAGCATGTCCTCGATGACAGGCTCCGGCCAGCCGCTGGAGAAGCCCACCGTCTCGGATCAGCTCGACTACGAAGGCGAGCTCGTCATCGTGATCGGGCAGGGCGGCCGTCACATCCCGCGCGAGAGGGCGTGGTCGCACATCTTCGGCATGACGCTGTGCAACGAGGGTACGATCCGCGACTGGCTGCGCCACGGCAAGTTCAACGTCACCCAAGGCAAGAACTTCGACCGCTCCGGCAGCATCGGCCCGTGGATCGTCACGGCCGACGAGCTCGATCCGCGCGGGCCTCATGACATCATCACGCGCGTCAACGGCGAGGTGCGGCAGCAGGACACCACCGAGCGGCTGATGTTCCCGTTCGATTTCCTGATCTCCTATCTCTCCACTTTCGCCACTCTGAAGCCCGGCGACATGATCGTGACGGGCACGCCGACCGGGGCGGGCGCGCGCTTCGATCCGCCGCGCTGGCTGAAAGCCGGCGACGTCGTCGAGGTCGAGTCGAGCCGCATCGGCGTGCTGCGCAACACCGTGGCCGCGGAGCAATAGACCATGCTGGATGCCGCCACGATCGAACGCCTTGCCGCGCGCCTGGACGAGGCCGAGCGCACCAAGGCGCTGATCCCGATGTTCTCGAAAGAGTATCCCGGCCTCACGATCGAGGACGCCTACGCCATCCAGCGCGCCTGGACAAAACTCCAGCTCGGCCGCGGCCGCGTCGTCAAGGGCCACAAGATCGGCCTGACCTCGAAGGCGATGCAGAACGCGGTCGGCATCTCCGAGCCCGATTACGGCGTGCTGTTCGCCGACATGTTCTATGCCGACGCGACGCCCATCCCGTTCGACCGCTTTCACGCGCCACGGATCGAGGTCGAGCTCGCCTTCGTGCTGAAGGCGCCGCTGCGCGGGCCCGACTGCACCATCTTCGACGTGCTCAACGCCACCGACTACGTGACGCCGGCGCTGGAGATTCTGGAGACGCGGATGCACCGCGTCGATCCTGAAACGGGCAAGACGCGAAAGGTCATGGACACGATCTCGGACAACGCGGCGAATGCCGCGCTGGTGCTCGGCGGCCGGCCGTTCCGCCCGATGGATGCGGATCTGCGCTGGATCGGCGCGCTCCTGTTCCGCAACGGCGAGGTCGAGGAGACCGGGCTTGCCGCCGGCGTGCTCAACCACCCCGCCAATGGCATCGCCTGGCTCGCCAATCGCCTCGCGCCGCATGACGAATATCTTAAGGCCGGCGAGGTGGTGCTGGCGGGATCGTTCACGCGTCCGGTGGACATCCGCCGCGGCGATACCTTCCACGCCGACTACGGCGCGTTCGGCTCGGTGTCGTGCCAGTTCGTCTGAACCAACACATATGAGGGAGCGCACCATGACACGGCGCAAGAGCATCCATATCGGCGGCTTCAAGCACGCCAACCCGATTCCGAACGCCTGCCGCATCGGCAATCTCGTGATGTCGGGCGTCATCCTCGGCCGCGATGCGGCCGGCGCCATGCCCGAGAGCTTGGACGCGCAATGCGCCAACATGTTCGCGCACATGAAGGCGACGGTGGAGGCGGCCGGCGGCACCACCGACGACATCATCAAGATGACGGTGTGGCTGAAGGACCGCTCGCAGCGCGGGCCCGTGAATGTCGAGTGGCTGAAGATGTTTCCCGACGAGCATTCGCGCCCGGCGCGCCACGCGCTGCCGATGGACAACATGGACGGCGGCGCGCTGGTGCAGTGCGACTTCACCGCCGTGATCGACTGAAGGAGCATTCGCATGCCGACCTATCTGCCGTTCGACCCGAACCCGCGTCGCCCGGTCAAGGCGCCGCCACGGAGAACCATCGACAGCCAGTTTCACGTGCTGGGCCCCATCGACAAATATCCGGAGCGCCCCGGTGCGGCCTATCGGATGCCGACCGCGACCTGGGAAGCGGCGCTTTGGATGCACAAGGCGCTCGGCATCGAGCGCGGCATCATCGTGCAGACCACGACCTATGGCGCCGATCATTCCGTCGTGCTCGACGGCCTCGCCGCGATGGGCCCGAATTATCGCGGCTGCGCCAATGCGCTGGTGTTCGCGGAGGCGAGCGACGCCTATCTCTCCAAGCTCCACGACGCCGGCGTGCGCGGCGCGCGCTTCAGCTTCCGCCAGGAGCTCGGCGCGGTGCTGTCGGATGCCGATTTCGCCCGCGCCATCGCCCGCATTCGCGAGCTCGGCTGGTACGTCAAGATCCAGCCGGAGAAGGACGGCATCGTCTCCAGTGTCGCCAAGTACGAGAATCTCGACGTGCCCGTCCTGATCGACCACATGGCGCGCCCCGATCCGCAAGCCGGCAGGAACGATCCGAACCTGCGCAAGATGCTGGAGCTGCTCGCCAGGGGCAATTTCTGGGTCATGCTGTCGCTCGGCGAGAAGACCTCGAAGGCCGGCCCGCCCTACGACGACGTGATCCCGATCGCGCGCGCCTATATCGAGGCGGCCGTCGACCGCTGCGTCTGGGCCAGCGACTGGCCGCATCCGGTCTCCGTCAAGCAGCCGCCGAACGACGCGGACCTGCTCGAGCTGATGTACCGCTACGCGCCCGATGAGGCGACGCTGGAGAAGATTCTGGTGCACAATCCGGTAAAGCTGTTCGGCTTTGCCGACTGATCGGCTCCGGTCGCGATCGGGCCATTCACGCTCAGGGCGAGATGATCCGGTCGCGCATGGCGATCATCACGGCCTGAGTGCGGGTGGCTGCGCCGAGCTTCTTGCAGCAGCTCTTGATGTGCGCCTTCACGGTGCGTACCGTAATGGTCAAGGCGTCGGCGATCTCGTCGCTGGATCGCCCGACGGCCGCGAGCGTCAGCACCTCGCGCTCACGCGAGGACAGTACGAGCTGCGGAGCCTCGGGCAGGCCGCGCAGCTTCAGCACCCGGTCGAAGGCGTAAAGCGCCATGAGGTGGAGCGCGGGGAGATCGCGCTCCGGCAGATCGATCTCGGCGCCGCCGAACCACACCTGGCCGGTGCGGCCCGCTGGCGAGATGACCGGGATCACCACGCCATCCACCATGCCGAAGTCGCGGGCGCGTCGCACGAGTTCGACGGCGCGCGGCTCCCGTTCCGGATCGTACGGCGCTTCCCTGAACCAGCGGAACGGCTGAAGCGTTGTCCTGCAATAACGCAGCGCGGGATCGTGCCACACATACTGCGCCTCGGAATACATATCGAGAAAGCCGGCCGGCAGCCGTTCGGCGAGAACGGCCTCGCGCGGCACTTCGGTCGACAGCGGGGCGACATAGGAAGTGCAGTAATAGTCGAAGCCGTGCTGGCCGAGCGTGCGGCTCATCGCATCCAGAATGCTCGCGACATCAGGAAGCTGCCGCACCGTCTCGACGAAATCGAATGCTCGACTGCGGACCACGTCCATCGGCGGCCTACGATCAGGATTTGAGGGATCGGCGCTACGCTACCCTTCCAGGCATCGAGTGTAGGACGTCGAGACCGTAACTGCAATCTGCGCGAATTTGCCGCGCTCTGGAGGGCATCGCCGACGTCCGGCCCGGTGCGATCAGCGGGCCGGCTGCGCCGCCAGCCTGTCACGCACCTCAGCCGCAATCTCGAACGAGCGCAGCCGCGCGGCGTGGTCGTAGATCTGGCCCGTGGTCATCAGCTCGTCCGCGCCGGTCTCGGCGATCAGCGCCGTCAGCTTCTGCTCGACCATTTCAGGCGAGCCGACCGCGGAGCAGGACAGCGCTTGCGCCACGCCGGCCTTCTCGGCCGGCGACCACAGCGCGTCCATGTCGTCGACCGGCGGCGGCAGCGGGCCGGGCGTGCCGCGGCGCAGATTGATGAACTGCTGCTGGAGCGACGAGAACATCCGCTGCGCCTCGGCGTCGCTGTCGGCGGCGAACACGTTGACGCCGACCATCGCATGGGGCTTGTCGAGCTGCGCCGACGGCTCGAAGCGCGCCCGATACTCGCGCAGCGCCGGCATCATCATCTGCGGCGCGAAATGCGAGGCGAACGCGAAGGGCAGGCCGAGCATGGCCGCGAGCTGCGCGCCGAAGGTGCTCGATCCCAGGATCCACAGCGGCACATTCGTCCCCATGCCGGGCACGGCGCGGATCGCCTGGTTCGGCTTGACGTCGCCGAGCAGCGCCTGCAACTCCAGCACGTCATGCGGAAAATTCTCGGAAGTGGTGGCGAGATCGCGCCGCAGCGCCCGCGCGGTGAACTGGTCGGTGCCGGGCGCCCGCCCGAGCCCGAGATCGATCCGCCCCGGATAGAGCGACTCCAGCGTGCCGAACTGCTCGGCGATGACCAGCGGCGAGTGGTTCGGCAGCATGACGCCGCCGGAGCCGACGCGAATCGTCTTCGTGCCGCCCGCGACATGCCCGATCACCACCGACGTTGCGGCACTGGCGATCCCCGTCATGTTGTGATGTTCGGCCAGCCAGAACCGCTTGTAGCCCCAGGCCTCCGCATGCCGGGCGAGATCGAGCGAATTGCGAAACGCCTGCGCCGCATCGCCACCTTGGCGGATGGGCGCGAGGTCGAGCACGGAGAAGGGGATCATGCGTCGGGGTCCGAATGGAGGGAGATATGCGGCGGAAGCCACATGTAGTGCTGTCCAGGTCCGAATGTTAGCGCCGCACGGTCCCCCAGATACGGACGCAACGATGCCATTCGGAATTGTCGTGGGTGACCGGCGAACTGCCCAGATTGCGCTTTTTGACCCAGCGGACTTTCAGCGCAGGTTTGACTTACGTCAACATTCAAGACTTGGCTTCATTTTCACTTCCGACATTGGTTGCTTCGATTCCCTTTCTGGAGAGGTATGATGGCCGATCCGACCAAGCTCTCGGTTGAGAAAGCGCTCGAAAAGATACGTCAGCGCGACGAGCCGAAATCAGGGAATTCACGCCTTGATGAAAAAACTGACGCTCTCAATGAAGAGATAAAACGTATGAGGGCACAAAGGCTCCGCCTTGAACGACAACAGGGCAAGCGTGGCTGAATAGCACGTAGGGTAGAGCACTTGCGAAACCCATCATGTTTCGTCATCGAGCAAGGCCTCGATGGGTTTCGCTTCGCTCTACCCATCCCACGGAGCTGTCTGAGCGGCCCGCGCCTCCGTTCACAACACTGTTATTGCGACCTGTTGCGCCCTTTGTCCCAACTGGGCGTTCGGTGCCTGTTGTTGTACCCTTGCCGGAGCCATTGTACGGGCGCCAGGAGGAATGGACATGACCATGGTCGTACTCAACCGCCGCAACCTCCTCGCCGTCGGCGGCTCCGTCCTGGCAACCGGGGTTTTGGCAAGCGGGGTTCCCGGACTCCTGTTGCCGGCCCGCGCGGACGGCCTCGCACCGACCGAGTCGATGTCGGGCGGGGCGAACAACTACCGCAAGGGCGCGGCGATCGTGGACCGGATCGGCAAGGGCGGCTTCTGGATGAGCGGCACCGTCCGCCGCGCCGGCGACGGGGCTCCACTCGCCGGGCAGCGCATCCAGATCTGGGCGCACACGACCGAAGGGCAGGAGCACGAGCCGCAGAGTCATGGCGCCACGCTCACCGACAAGGACGGCAAGTTCCGGCTCGAGATGCCGCAGATCATTCCCATCTTCGGCCAGCCGCATGGTCACCTCGCCTATGACAGCGGCGAGTTCAAAACCGTCTTTTTGCGGCCGGTGATGCGGAGCGCAAAGGAAACCAGCCTGGAAGCGCATTTCGTCCTTCAGCCGGCCTGACCGCGTTGCAAAAGAAGGGGTGGAGATCGGCCCGGGCGCCCCTGATCTGGGTCGCCCTTGCTTTGGCCATCGGCGTGCCGATCGCCAAGGCAGCGGGAAGCGAGCAGCTCGCGTGGCGCGGTCCGGTCTACATCCTCGCCGGATTTGCGGGGATCGTCGCCCTCGGTCTCGTATTGGTTCAGCCCCTGCTGATTGGCGGATACCTGCCGGGACTGTCGGCCTATCGCGGACGGCGTGCCCATCACTGGATCGGCGGCGCGCTTGCTGTTGCGGTGGTGATCCACGTCGCCGGCCTCTGGATCACGAGCCCGCCCGACATGATCGACGCGCTGACCTTCTCATCGCCGACGCCGTTCTCTCCCTTTGGCGTGACCGCCATGTGGGCCATCTTCATTGTTGCGCTTCTGGCCGCGCTGCGCCGGCGATTGGGACTGCGACTGCGAACGTGGCGCCTGATTCATGTGCCTCTCGCGATCGTCATCGTCGCCGGCAGCGTGGTCCATTGCCTGCTGATCGAGGGGACGATGGAGACGATCTCGAAGGCGGCGCTCTGCGCGCTCGTCCTCGCGGCAACCGTGAAAGTCATGGTTGACCTGCAGGTGTGGCGAAGGCGAAGGACGCTGCGCGGCGAGAGCATTGCGCCGCAGTAGGCTACGCGCGATTGATCGCGATTTACAGACGTCTTTATTCAAGCACGTTGATTCAAGCACGTTGGGCGTCGTCATCGCCTGTGTGCGCTCTGCTTGCCGCAGATCGCGACGCGGCGTATCCTTTTGCGATGGTTGTCAGTGCTCCCGAGCTGAAAGCGTTCCTGCTCGCGACGCCGTTCTTCGGCGGTCTCCCGGACCCAAGCCTCGACCTCCTGATTTCGATGCTGGTCGAGCGCCGCTTTGACGCCGGTGCGACCGTCGTGGCGGAAGGCGAGCCGGGACGCTCGATGTTCATCGTCAAATCCGGTCGGCTGGCGGTGAGCAAACGGGCGAATTCGGGGAGCGTCATCCCGATTTCCATTCTGGAGCCCGGCGACTTCTTTGGTGAGATGTCGCTGATTGAAATGCAAAATCGCTCCGCCACGGTGCTCGCGGAGAGCCCGACGGTGCTGTACGAGCTGACGGCGCAAAAGCTCTACGCGTGCTACAAGGCGGATATCCACGCCTATGTGATTGTCCTGCAGAACATCAATCGCGAGCTTTGCCGGCGGCTGCGCCGCTCCGACGATCGCCTCACCGGACACGAGGTGGGCGAAGAGGAACCCTCTGCGCGATGAATGTGCTTCTCCGCGATGCCGCAAGTTCGCTCTCGGTCCTTTTGACGAAACTCGTGGCGCGGATGGAGCGACGCGCAATCCGGGACGATTGCGTCCGCGGCTATCGGTCCAACGCATCGAAGCTCGCGAGCTTGGCGTCGAGCTTCGTGCCGGCATATTTGTTGAACAGCGTCAGCGAGCGTTGTGACGAGGCGTTCCAGTCGACGCCGGCCGAGGCCGTCAGGCATGCGCGGAGCCGCAGCCCAACCAGACTGCAAATATCAAGGAGGCAATAGCCGAAGCGCGGCCATTTAGCCTCAAATCGGAATACGACGAGAGTATTTGGAGTATTCTGCCGGCAGCTTCATGTACCGAAGGTTTCTTCTTCGCCTGTCATTCGTCCTCAGTTGCAGACTTCGAAGTTGCGGGCCGCGCTACCGCCTCCCCCGTAGGCGTCACGCATAAATTCGAGTCGACAACCTGGCCGGACGGGACGGCAGCCCGCACCGTTGCAAATCAATTGTCCCGTCGCCTGCGGCTTCGACGGTGTGGACTCAACTTTCTTTCTCTCATTATCCCGAGGCTTGGCATCCTCGCGGACCGCAACCGGCTTCTTGTCAGGAACCTTCTCGCACTCGTTATCATCGTTGACGCGATAGCCGGCGCGGCACGCGATCTTCACGCAAGCGTCGCCATCGGCCTTGAAGCCGTGATCGCAAACGAGCGGGCAGACCCGGGCCGGCTTGGCCTTGATGGCGTCGAGCGTCTCGAAGCTCGCCAGCTTGGCGTCGAACTTCGTTCCCGCATATTTGTTGAACAGCGTCAGCGAGCGCTGCGCGGCGGCGTTCCATTCGCCGTCCGCTGCGCCCGTCAGACATCCGACACGACGGAGTTCCGACTGCACCAGTTTGGCCGTCTCCTGCGGCGAAAGAGCGGGCGGCGATTGGGTTGGGGCAACTGCCGCGACCTTCTGCTCGCCGTCACGCTGAGTCTTTTCGGCCGCCTGTTTTGCGGCCAGCTCGGAAGCCGCCTTGTCGTTAGCGATCTTGTCGGCGAGCGCCTTCTCGGCGGCCTGCTTGTCGGCCAGCGCTTTGGCCACGGCGGCCTCGGCATCCTTCCTGCGCTGCTCGGCTGCGGCAGCCTTTGCTTCCTCGATCTGCTTGGCCTTCTCGGCCGCCAGCCGGGCGTTCTCGGCAGCCTTGGCGGCGGCAGCCGCCTTCTCCTGTTCGGCTTTGTTGGCGCGCTCAGCCGTGAGCCGCGCCTTTTCGTCCTCAGCCTGGCGCGCCTTGGCCACTGCAGCTGCGCGCGCCTCTTCGGCCGCAACGTTCTTCAACTGCGCACGAGCGAGACCTGCATAGAACCCTTCGGGATAAGCCTGGAGGAATGCTTCCCATCCGTCCCGGTTTCCTGTCTGCAGGGCAAGCTCATAGTCCCGGCGGATTCCGTCCTGAGGGTTTGCCGTCGGCCCTTGCGGCGCGGTAACCACAGGCTTCGCTGCAATCAGCGGCACGTCGTCGCCGCCGAGCGAACCGTAGACATAGGGCTCCTGCTTGTAGCCGGTGTTCTTCAGGACATCGTCGCGGACGAAGCCAAAAGCCTTGCGCAGATCGAGCCCCGGCGTCGGCAGACGCTCGACGAGAGCTGCCGCGAACGGACTGTTCTTGGAGTCGCCATCCGAGGCCGTCGAGCCCGCCTTGGCGGCGAAGGCAATCATGGTGTTCGGGCTGGTCGGCTCGATCTTGGCGAGGCCGCGCCCGATGGCGCGCGCCGCAATCGTCCGCTTCATGGTTTTGGCGAAGGGATTGTCGCGACAGGCATCGAGAATGACGAGTCGGAGCTGCTTGGCGGGTTCGACGGCGAACAGGGCGCGATCCAGCGGCAGGGTCTCGTCGAGCACATCGCTGTCCGTCTCGAGCGTCGCATCGGTCGGGATCAGGTAGTTGGTGCCGTCCAGTTCAATGCCATGGCCGGCGTAGTAAACGACGGCCACCTCGGCCTCACGAGCCTTGCCGCCAAAATCGCGCAGCGCCCTGCGCATCTCGCCGGCGTTGAGGTCGAGCCTGATGTCGACCATGTCGAAGCCCGCCCTCTTGAACATGCCGCCGATCAGGGTGGCGTCGTTCGCCGGGTTGCTGAGCCGGGGGACGCTCTTGTAGGCGGAATTGCCGATGACAAGCGCGACGCGTCTTTCCGCGTGCGCCGAGCCGCTGCCCACGCAGATCGCAAAAATAGCCAAGGCAAATAGCCGAAAAGTGCCCATTACAGCCTCAAATCACAATGCGATCAGAGTAGTCGAAGTGTTCCATCAGCAACGAAGATGCATGTATCGAAAGGTTTCTGCCTCGCCCGGCTTTTGTCTTCAGGGACAGATTTCGCGGTGCCCTTGCTGCCCAACCACGATGTCAACTCGACAGCCCTTCTGGACTGGACGGCAGGTCCTACTGTCGCAATAGATCTGGCCCGTCGCCTGCGGCTTCGCGGGCGCGGACTCGACCTTCTTCCGCTCGTTGTCTCGCGGCTTGGCATCCTCGCGGGTCGCGACGGGCTTCTTGTCAGGAACCTTCTCGCACTCGTTATCATCGTTGACGCGATAGCCGGCGCGGCAGGCGATCTTGACGCAAGCGTCGCCATCGGCCTTGAAGCCGTGATCGCACACCAGCGGGCAGACCCGGCCGGGCTTGGCCTTGATGGCGTCGAGCGTCTCGAAGCTCGCCAGCTTGGCGTCGAACTTCGTTCCCGCATATTTGTTGAACAGCGTCAGCGAGCGCTGCGCGGCGGCGTTCCATTCGCCGTCCGCTGCGCCCGTCAGACATCCGACACGACGGAGTTCCGACTGCACCAGTTTGGCCGTCTCCTGCGGCGAGAGAGCGGGCGGCGATTGGGTTGGGGCAACTGCCGCGACCTTCTGCTCGCCGTCACGCTGAGCCTTCTCAGTCGCCTGCTTTGCTGCCTGCTCGGAAGCCGCCTTGTCGTTCGCGATCTTGTCAGTGAGCGCCTTCTCGGCAGCCTGCTTGTCGGCCAGCGCCTTGGCCACGGCGGCCTCGGCATCCTTCCGGCGCTGCTCGGCTGCGGCAGCCTTGGCTTCCTCGATCTGCTTGGCCTTCTCGGCGGCGAGCCGGGCGTCCTCGGCGGCCTTGGCGGCTGCTGCGGCCTTGTCCTGTTCGGCTTTGTTGGCGCGCTCAGCCGTGAGCCGCGCCTTTTCGTCCTCAGCCTGGCGCGCCTTGGCCACTGCAGCTGCGCGCGCCTCTTCGGCCGCAACGTTCTTCAACTGCGCACGAGCAAGACCTGCATAGAACCCGTCGGGATAAGCCTGGAGGAATGCTTCCCATCCGTCCCGGTTTCCTGTCTGCAGGGCAAGCTCATAGTCCCGGCGGATTCCGTCCTGAGGGTTTGCCGTCGGCCCTTGCGGCGCGGTAACCACAGGCTTTGCTGCAATCAGCGGCACATCGTCGCCGCCGAGCGAACCGTAGACATAGGGCTCCTGCTTGTAGCCGGTGTTCTTCAAGACATCGTCGCGGACGAAGCCGAAGGCCTTGCGCAGATCGAGCCCCGGCGTCGGCAGCCGCTCGACGAGAGCTGCCGCGAACGGACTGTTCTTGGAGTCGCCATCCGAGGCCGTCGAGCCCGCCTTGGCGGCGAAGGCAATCATGGTGTTCGGGCTGGTCGGCTCGATCTTGGCGAGGCCGCGCCCGATGGCGCGCGCCGCAATCGTCCGCTTCATGGTTTTGGCGAAGGGATTGTCGCGGCAGGCATCGAGAATGACGAGTCGGAGCTGCTTAGCCGGTTCGACAGCGAACAGGGCGCGATCCAGTGGCAGGGTCTCGTCGAGCACATCGCTGTCCGTCTCGAGCGTCGCGTCGGTGGGGATCAGGTAGTTGGTGCCGTCCAGTTCAATGCCATGGCCGGCGTAGTAAACGACGGCCACCTCGGCCTCACGAGCCTTGCCGCCAAAATCGCGCAGCGCCCTGCGCATCTCGCCGGCGTTGAGGTCGAGCCTGATGTCGACCATGTCGAACCCGGCCCTCTTGAACATGCCGCCGATCAGGGTGGCGTCGTTCGCCGGGTTGCTGAGCCGGGGGACGCTCTTGTAGGCCGAATTGCCGATGACAAGCGCGACGCGTCGTTCGGCCATCGCCGGTCCGCATCCGAGCCACACGGCAAAAATGATCAAGAAAAACCGAAGCGCGCCCATTACAGCCCCAAATCAAACGCGAGCAGCGTATTCGCAGCCTGCCGAAAGGCAAGCGGACGGTATGTGAGGTCGATCACGCAAGGGGTTGGCCGGGGTATGCGCAGTTCGAGATTGGCGAGATCATCAAACCACAAGGCAGTCCAAGTCGGCATAAGAAGCCTACAGAAATTGGCTAGTTGCAAACTTCCTCTTGTGCGCCCGCCATATTGGTAACGTGCGGTCCAATTTTGGGTGCAACAATCCGACAGCCGGACTTCACTGGGCGACAGCCTGCTGCGTTGCAGAGCATCTGACCAGAGGCGGACGGCTTCGCGGGCGCGGCTTCGACCTTCTTCCTCTCGTCGTCTCGCGGCTTGGCGTCCTCGCGGGTCGCGACCGGCTTCTTGTCCTGCACCTTCTCGCATTCGTTGTCGTCGTTGACGCGATAGCCGGCGCGGCAGGCGATCTTAACACAGGCATCGCCATCAGCCCTAAAACCGCGGTCGCAGACCAGCGGGCAGACGCGTCCTTGCTTGCCCTTGATCGCGTCGAGAGCGTCGAAGCTCGCCAGCTTGGTGTCGAACTTCGTCCCGGCATGCTTGTTGAACAGCGTCAGCGAGCGCTGCGCGGAGGCGTTCCATTCGCCGTCCGCTGCACCCGTCAGACACCCGACGCGACGGAGCTCTGACTGCACCAGTTTGGCCGTCTCCTGCGGCGAGAGGCTGGGCGCCGATTGCGTTGGGGCAACTGCCGCGACCTTCTGCTCGCCGTCACGTTGAGCTTTTTCGGTCGCCTGCTTTTCTGCCAGCTCGGCAGCCGCCTTGTCGTTCGCGATCTTGTCGGCGAGCACCTTCTCGGCGGCCTGCTTGTCGGCCTGCACCTTGGCTGCAGCAGCCTCAGCATCCTTCCTGCGCTGCTCGGCCGCGGCCGCCTTGGCTTCCTCGACCTGCTTGGCCTTCTCCGCCGCGAGCCGGGCGTCCTCGGCTGCCTTGGCGGCGGCTGCGGCCTTGTCCTGCTCGGCCTTCTTGGCGCGGTCCGCCGCAAGCCGCGCCTTCTCCTCCTCTGCCTGCCGAGCCTTGTCTGCGGCCGCAGTGCGGGTTTCTTCGGCGGCGATCTTGTTCAACTGGCCCTTGGCGAGATCGGTGTAGAAGCCACTCGGAAAGCGGTTGAGGAAGGCAGTCCATCCTTCACGCGTGCCAAGCTGGAGCGCCAGCTCGTAGTCGCGCCGGATTTCGCTGTCGGGGCTTGCCTGCGGCCCTGTCGCGACTGGTTTCGCTGTGACCAGCGGCACGTCGTCGCCGCCGAGCGAACCGTAGACATAGGGCTCCTGCTTGTAGCCGGTGTTCTTCAAGACGTCGTCGCGCACGAAGCCGAAGGCCTTGCGCAGATCGAGCCCTGGCGTCGGCAGCCGCTCGACCAGGGCTGCCGCGAACGGGCTGTTCTTGGAGTCGCCGTCTGACGCCGTCGAGCCCGCCTTGGCGGCGAAGGCAATCATGGTGTTCGGGCTGGTCGCCTCGACCTTGGCAAGGCCGCGCCCGATGGCGCGGGAAGCGACCGTGCGCTTCATCGTCTTGGCGAACGGATTGTCCCTGCAGGCGTCCAGAATGACGAGGCGAAGCTGCTTGGCTGGCTCCACCGCAAAGAGCGCCCGGTCGAGCGCGACGGTCTCGTCGAGCACGTCGCCGTCGGTTTCCAGCGCGGCATCCGTGGGGATCAAATAGTTCGTGCCGTCGAGCTCGATGCCGTGCCCGGCATAGTAAATGACGGCAACTTGGGCATCGCGGGTCCTGCCCGCGAACTCGCGCAGCGACCGGCGCATGTCGGCGGCGTTGAGGTCGAGCCTGACATCGACATCGTCAAAGCCGGCCTTCTTGAACATGCCGCCGACCAGGGTGGCATCGTTCACGGGATTGGTGAGCCTGGGGACGCTCTTGTAGGCCGAATTGCCGATGACGAGCGCCACGCGCTTCTCGGCATGGGCCGGACCGCAGGCAAGCAAGACGGCGAATATTAATAATGCAAAAGGACCAAAACGACTCACAGCAGTCCCCCCGGAATGCAGTCTGAAAGACTAGACGGAGCATGACGAAAAGCAAATGCTTGCTCTGTGACATTGGTCACAAGAGGACCCAGCTCGGCTCAAGCGAGTTGAGTTAGGGCTCAGCCGGATAGCATGAACATGGCCCCGTGGATCCGAGGCGAGGAGGCCATCGGGGCGCGCCCGCTGTCCGGGACGTGCACGACCGCCTTCGCGCGGGGGACGCTCAGCCCACCGGTCCCGGAATCCAATAGTCCCCTGAAAGCGGGCGAACTCTTACGTCATCAATGACTCCGAGCTCCAGGCTTGGATCGAAATGGCGCATCGTCCGCTCGTTGAGGTCAATGATGCGGCCGGGCCTTAATGGCCCCACGTCATTGATCTTGACGATGACCTTCTTGCCGACGGCCTCGACGAGGGCATATTTCGGCCTTGCGCCAAATTGGACCCCACCGAACTTCCGGCGCAAATTCGTCTTGATGGCGGCCGCCCAGACGGAGGGATCATAACGCTCGCCGGAGGCTGTGTTCGGACCGCCCTCTTCCTTGCCGGGCTTGAATGGATTGTACATGGATGCTGCGCCAACGATCGCCTCCCCAGAAGCGGCATCCACGACGGCGCTCGAGTGAACGCCACTCACTTCACTTCGCGCAACGGAAACAGAAACGGCAAGCGCAACCAGGGCGCCGCAAATTGCGGCGCTCGAGCGGAACAGCATCATAACTCCTGTGATTTTTTTCGAACGTCCGGTTCCCGATCCCGCAAGCATGGTCAAGCGAACGCGGAAGCGTTCATGAACTTGCGCCAATCTCTTGCGGATTCGAGCCAACCCCTTGGCTACGGAACCGTTGTGCGAACCGGAGTGGTCCTCACGCAGTGTTTTACGTTGTCTCCGACTAAGACAGAGATTGCGTCAGCAGAATGGCCCGATGGAACCCGGGATGGAGTGGCGCGGCGCGTGCGACGTCGGCAAGGGTCGAAAGCCGATACGCCCGCGCCATTTGCCCGTCGGGCAAAACACTTGGCTCATGCAAAATCCCGTCAATCCCTGCTCACAAAAATATTCCACTTTACCGAAATTCGGAATTGCGGCATTCTCTCGCCATCCCGGTCCTCGAAGAGGGGCGATCGTACGTCGTAACGAACGTGGATCGGGGTGCGGTGGACGCGGCTGCGTCGGGCACGCGAAGGCGGGACCAGGGCGAGATGAACCTCGTGAGGTCGTGCTGCGTGCGGACGAACGGCGCCAACGCCTTGCGAAGCCCTTTGGGCGAAGCGGGGTGAAGCTGCGTACGGCAAAACCGTGTGGTCCTGACCGTCGTTGCTACGGTCAAGCCTTGCGGAGATGGATCGGGGCTCAACCGGGTCTCGGAACATCGCCAATTCGCGAGGTGACGGAGGCCAGAAGGAACTCGGCTCCGGGGAGAGCGCGCATACGCCGTCAACCCATCGCGCAGGGAAGGCCGGGTGTTTTCCGGCCCACCTGTTGTCCCGCCTGCGCATTTGCGTGTGCAAATTCTTCGCGCAGCGGATCATGGGTGCCAGCCGGCACCCGGTCTTCCCTGCGCCCTCTTCACTTAGAGAGGGTCAAGGAAACGAGCAAAACTCGGGCGCAACATGCCGCGAGAATGCTGATCTGTGCGTGATTGAACCCAGAGAATGGTGCTGCCAGACAGGATTGAACTGTCGACCTCTCCATTACCAATGGAGTGCTCTACCACTGAGCTACGGCAGCATGTGCTGGGATAAGAATCGGCCGCCACAAGGGGCCTACCAAGCGGGCCGATATCTGCCACAAGCCCCCCTCCTGTGCAAGCTTGCTAGCTCCGTCAAAACGAGAAAATCGGGCCGATATCAGGGTCAAAATGCCCGTTTTTGCTCGAAACGGCCGACTTTCCGTCGATTCGGGTTCCGATTCCCCCACCCAACTGGCCAGCTGGCCGGGTGACCGGATTCGCCTCATTTTGGAGTTTCGCACGATCGGATCGCGCGGGCCTCTTGAGCTGCCACGTTCATGGGGCATGTTATCGCCGACCGCTGTAATGGACCGGCGATGGCTGACGAGAACGACAAGAGCACGAGGCAGGATTCGAGACAGGCGAGGTCGTCCCGGGACGACCGGCTGAAGTCGGCGCTGCGCGAAAACCTGAAGCGGCGGAAGCTGCAGGCGCGCGAACGCGCCGCAAGTGCCGACCCCTCGCAGAATGAACATGATTCCCTAAATGAGGGGACCGCCGGCAAGACCGACGGCTAAAATACGGCGGCTAGAAATTTTGGAGTTGAGCGACGTGGCAATGGGGCAAGACGGACAGCAACCAACCGAGCGTGATGCGCTGATGTCGCGGTTCACGCGCCCCGATCAGACCTTTCCGGCGCTGACTTCGGCCGAGATCGAGCGCATCAGGCATTTCGGCGAGCTCCGCACCTATCCGGATGGCGAGCTGCTGTTCGAGACCGCCAAGCCGGGGCCCGGCATGTTCGTCATCCTGAAGGGCCACGTCGCCATCACCCAGCGCGACGGGCTCGGTCATGTCACCCCGATCATCGACCAGGGGCCCGGCCAGTTCCTGGCCGAGCTCGGCCAGCTCTCGGGCAGGCCGGCGCTGGTCGACGGCCGCGCCGAGGGCGATGTCGAGGTGCTCCTGATCCCGCCGGACCGGCTGCGCGCCCTGCTGGTCGCCGAAGCCGAGCTCGGCGAGCGCATCATGCGCGCGCTGATCCTGCGCCGGGTCAGCCTGATCCAGGGCGGCGTCGGTGGCCCGGTGCTGATCGGGCCGTCGAACTCCGCCGGCGTGGTGCGCCTGCAGGGCTTCCTCACCCGCAACGGCCAGCCGCATCACCTGCTCGATGCCGACAGCGAGCGCGACGCGGCCGAGGTGATCGCGCGTTATTCGCCGAAGCCGGAGGATTGGCCGCTGGTCGTCACCGCCGACGGCCGCGTGCTGCGCAATCCCAGTGAGATCGAGCTCGGCCGCGCCATCGGCATGATCGGCGGAGCGAAGGATGATCGGATCTACGACGTCGCGATCGTCGGCTGCGGGCCGGCGGGACTCGCGACCGCGGTCTACGCGGCCTCCGAAGGTCTCTCGGTCGCCGTCGTCGACACCCGCGCCTTCGGTGGCCAGGCCGGCGCCAGCGCGCGGATCGAAAACTATCTCGGCTTTCCGACCGGCATCTCGGGCCAGGCCCTGGCCGGCCGCGCCTTCACCCAGGCGCAGAAGTTCGGCGCCGAGATCATGATCCCGATGTCGGTGAAGTCGCTGGACTGTTCGCGCCGTGCCGGCACCTTCGCGCTCGCGCTGGATTGCGGCGACACATTGCGCTCGCGCGCGGTGGTGGTGGCGAGCGGCGCGCGCTATCGCCGGCCGGAGATCGCAAATCTCGACACGTTCGAGGGCCGCGGCGTCTGGTACTGGGCGTCCCCGGTCGAGGCGCGGCTCTGCGCCGGCGAGGAGGTTGCGCTCGTCGGCGCCGGCAACTCGGCGGGCCAGGCCGCCGTGTTCCTGTCGGGTCACGCCAAGAAGGTCCTGATGATCATTCGCGGCGGCGGTCTCGGCGCCAGCATGTCGCGCTATCTCATCGAGCGCATCGAAGCGACGCCGAACATCGAATTGATGTTCAACACCGAGATCACGGCGCTCGAGGGCGACGAGGCCTCGCTGTTGCGGCGCATCCGCTGGAAGAGCCGGCTGTCGAGCGACGAGGATTTCGCCGACATCCGCAATCTCTTCCTGTTCGTCGGCGCCGATCCCGCCACCGGCTGGCTCGACGGCTGCGGCGTGACGCTCGATCGCGGCGGCTTCGTCGTCACAGGCGCGCAGTCCGAGCAGAATTTGGGCCGGCTGGTCGCGCCGCTCGAGACCTCCGTGCCCGGCGTCTATGCCGTCGGGGACGTCCGCTCCGGCTCGGTCAAGCGCGTCGGCGGCGCCATTGGCGAGGGCGCGCAGGTCGTTGCCTCTCTGCACGGCTATCTCGGCGACGCCGCAAAACCGGCGCTTTAGTCAAGGACAAGGATGGCAAGCGGATTATGGCTTGCCATCCTGACGTGTCCCACAGACTATCCCCTCATCCTGAGGAGCGCGCCCAAGCGCGCGTCTCGAAGGATCGAGGCCCAGCTGCCAAAGCCGGGCCTTCATGGTTCGAGACGGCGCTGACGCGCCTCCTCACCATGAGGATCTACCAACAACAGTTTCAAGGGAGGACTAAATGGCCGAACTCGTCGTGCTCTACAAGACGCCCAAGGACGCTGCCGCCTTCGACAAGCATTATGCCGAGACTCACATTCCGCTCGCCAAGAAATTGCCCGGCCTGACGAAATACGCCGTCAGCACGGGGCCGGTCGGCTCCCCCGCAGGACCTTCCGGGGTCCACCTCGTCGCCATCCTCAGCTTCAACAGCGTGGCCGACATCCAGGCGGCATTCGGCAGCGCGGAAGGCAAGGCGGCAGCAGGCGACGTGCCGAAATTCGCCAGTGGCGGCGCCGACCTGCTGATCTTCGACACCAAGGAAGTGTGAGTCTCCGATTCAACTTTCGTCGAAGACCTGAGAGCTCGTAGCCCGGATGGAGCGAAGCGCAATCCGGGACGGCACCATCCACATGCGAGAACCCCGGATTACGCGGAGCTTGTCATCGGGCGGCGCTTCGCGCCGACCCGTTAGCTCCATCCGGGCTACAAACTACAAGCTGCCGTCGTTTGTGACAGCGATACAAAAAATTCAGCCATGCGTTTGTCGATTCGCACGACGACGCATGGCTCCGCACGAGCCTGTGACATTGCGCGTGTAGCCATCCAATGAGGACCGTAATACTAATCTCCGTCTCAATGCAGAGTGAAAGAGAAGGAGAGATGTCATGGTTCTTGGGTTGAGCTTGCCCGCCCTTACGCTGGTCCATGTCATCATCAGCCTGATCGCGATCGTCGCCGGCCTCGTCGTGATGTTCGGCCTGCTCGGCTCGAAGCCGATGCCGGGCCTCACCGCGATCTTCCTGCTGTTCACGATCCTCACCAGCGCGACCGGCTTCCTGTTTCCGTTCAAGGAGCTGCTGCCCTCGCACATCATCGGCATCATCTCGCTGGTGCTGCTCGCGATCGCCTGCATCGCGCTCTACGGCATGAAGCTCGCGGGCGTCTGGCGTCCGGTCTACATCGTGACCGCGATGATCTCACTGTACTTCAACGTCTTCGTGCTGGTGATCCAGTCGTTCCTGAAGGTGCCGGCGCTCGCCGCGCTCGCGCCCGCCGTGCCGCCGGCGCCGCCGTCCGGCCCGGTGTTCGCCGTGGTGCAGGGCATCGTGCTGGTGTTCTTCGTGGTGCTGACCATCGGCGCCTGGCGCCGCTTCAAGCCGATGGCGTTTGCCTGATCGCCGATCCCTCGTCATTCCGGGGCATCGCGCAGCGATGAGCCATGGTGCGCAATTGCGCACCGAGAATCTCGCGCGACAATTTCCAGATTCCGGGTTCGCGCTGATGCGCGCCCCGGAATGACGTCCCACTCAAAGGAGCCCACCATGCCCACCATCACCACCAAAGACGGCGTCGAGATCTTTTTCAAGGACTGGGGCTCGGGCCAGCCGATCGTGTTCAGCCATGGCTGGCCGCTGTCGTCGGACGACTGGGACGCGCAGATGATGTATTTTGTCACGCGCGGCTACCGCGTCATCGCCCATGACCGCCGTGGCCACGGCCGCTCGGCGCAGGTCGCCGACGGCCACGACATGGATCACTATGCCGACGATCTTGCGGCGGTCACCGCGCATCTCGACCTGAAGAATGCCATCCACGTCGGCCATTCCACCGGCGGCGGCGAGGTCGTGCACTACATCGCGCGCCACGGCGAGAGCCGGGTGGCGAAGGCCGCGATCCTCTCCGCGGTGCCGCCGTTGATGGTGCAGACGGCGGCCAATCCCGGCGGCCTGCCGAAGAGCGTGTTCGACGATTTCCAGGTCCAGCTCGCCGCCGGCCGCTCGGCCTTCTACCGCGACATCGCCGCCGGGCCCTTCTACGGCTACAACCGTCCCGGCGCCAAACCGTCGGAAGCGGTGATCCAGAACTGGTGGCGCCAGGGCATGATGGGCGGCGCCAAGGCGCATTACGACGGCATCGTCGCGTTCTCGCAGACCGACTTCACCGAGGATCTGAAGAAGATCAACGTGCCCGTGCTGGTGATGCACGGCGACGACGACCAGATCGTGCCTTACGCCGATTCCGCGCCGTTGTCCGCCAAGCTGCTCAAGAAGGGCATCCTGAAGACCTACAAGGGCTTCCCCCACGGCATGCCGACCACGCACGCCGAGACCATCAACGCCGACCTGCTGGCGTTTTTCAGGGATTGAGGTCGCGCTTACCCTCCCCTCCAGGGGAGGGAAGCATACTCACTTCAATATCGCCCTGATCGCATCGAACGTGCGCTTCACGAAAGCTTCCGGCTTCTCCCGCGCACCTTCGCCGATCCAGCTCTCGCCGCCGACGCGCATCGCGCCAGTGGCGATCATGGCGACGAGCCGCGCGTTCAGCCGGTCCGATTTGCGGCCGGCGCGCTGCGCAAGCCCGTCCGCGAGGGCGCGCTCGAGCTTTTCGTATTTGAGCTGGTCGCGCGCGTGGAGCGCGGGATTGTCGCGCTTGAGCCGCGACATCGCAGCCGCTTCAGTCGGATCGATCCGTTTGACCGCCGCCGCGATCGCATTCTCCGCCGCCGTCAGCATGGATTCGTCCGCGGGCCGTGCGAGAATCCCGGCGACCAGCGCGGCCGCGGCGTCCTCCTGCCAGGCGGCGACCACGTCTTCCTTCGAGGCGAAATAATGGAAGAAGCTGCGGCGCGAGACATCGGCAGCGGCCGCGATGTCGTCGATGGTCGCGGCTTCAAAGCCGCGCTCCAGGAACAGCGCCATCGCCGCGCGCTTCAGCCGCTCGCGGGTCTGCTGCTGCTTGCGCTCGCGCAGGCCGGGCCCCGCCGGCGTTTTTTCTCCGGAGGACAAGGGCTTGGCGCGTTTCCTGGCGTGCTTCGAAGCCTTCAAATTATTTCACCTCTTGCAAATTTGCACTTAGTGCACATTTGGACCGGTCGCGGGGCTTTTTCCACCCCCCGATAGCCTGGAGCTACGGCATGACTGACTGGACCACGGCGGACATCCCCTCCCTCAGCGGCAGGACCGCCGTCGTGACCGGCGCGACGGGCGGGCTCGGCTACGAGACGGCGATGGCGCTGGCGGGCGCCGGTGCCATTGTCATACTCACCGGACGCAACGACGCAAAGGGCCTGCGGGCGATCGAGGGCATTTGCGAGCGGTTTCCCAATGCGCTGATCGCCTACGAGTATCTCGACCTCGCCAGCCTGTCCTCCGTCGCCGATTTCGCCAGGCGCTTTGCCGCCAGCAATGAGCAGCTCGACCTCCTCGTCAACAATGCCGGTGTGATGGCGCTGCCGAAACGGCAGCAGACCGAGGATGGCTTCGAGATGCAGCTCGGCACCAATTATCTCGGACATTACGCGCTGACGGCGCGCCTGTTGCCGCAGCTTCGCCGGGCGAAGGCGTCTCGTGTCGTCAATCTCTCGAGCCTTGCGCACCGCTCCGGTGCGATCAATTTCGATGATCTGCAAGGCAAGCGTTCCTATCGCCCGTGGCGGGCCTATTGCCAGTCCAAGCTGGCGATGCTGATGTTTGCTTTGGAGTTGCAGCGTCGCAGCCTCGCGGCCGGCTGGGGCGTGACGAGCCTTGCCGCCCATCCCGGCTACGCGCGGACCGATCTCATTTCGAACGGGCCGGGCGCCAACACCCTCTCGTGGCGGGTGGGACGGTGGCTCCAACCCTTGATCAGCCAGTCCGCTGCCGAGGGCGCGCTGCCGACGTTGTTCGCGGCGACATCTCCAGCGGCCGAGCCCGGCGGCTATTGCGGTCCGAACGGGTTCTACGAATTGAAGGGGCCGCCAGCGCCGGCGAAGATCATGCCGCAGGCCAAGGATTTCGCTGCGGCGGCCATGCTGTGGGATGTCTCGGCAACGCTGACCGGTGTATCCTTCGACGAGATCGTGGTCGCCGCATGAGCCGCGACACTGTTGGGGACGTCCCGATGCAAATGATCATCTTTGGCGCGACCGGCATGGTCGGGCAGGGCGTCTTGCGCGAGTGCCTGGTCGATGCCGGCATCGACCGCGTGCTCGTGGTCGGCCGCAGCCCGACCGGCGTGCGCAACGCCAAGCTCACCGAGATCATCCACGACGATTTCCTGGATTATTCGGCGATCGAGTCTCAGCTCACCGGCTTCGACGCCTGTTTCTTCTGCCTCGGCGTCTCCTCGATCGGCATGAACGAGGAGCGCTACCGTCATCTCACCTACGACCTCACGCTCGCCGCTGCGACGACGCTGGCGAGACTCAATCCGCAGATGATCTTCACCTATGTCACCGGCGCCGGCACCGACTCCACCGAGCAGGGCCCGCGGATGTGGGCGCGGATCAAGGGCAAGACCGAGAACGATCTGCTCAAGCTGCCGTTCAAGGGCGCCTACATGTTCCGGCCCGGCGCGATCCAGCCCCTGCATGGTGCCCGCTCCAAGACCGCCTGGGTGCAGGCCGTGTATACCGCAACCTGGCCACTCTGGTCGGTGCTGCGCCGGATTTCGCCGCGGCTCGTCACCTCCACCGAGCAAATGGGCCGCGCCATGATCCACGTCGCCCGGCAGGGGTATCCGCGCAAGGTGCTGGAGATGGAGGATATCAATAGTCTCTAGTCCGCCGGGTTGTTAGTTCTAGGGAAATTTCCGCGGCCGCGCGCGTTGGGCCGTATCCGCCCCGAGGAGAAATGCCGGCGATGTCGCCCCAGCTCAAACTGATCGCGCTCGATGCCGATGATCTCGCCGTGATCTCCACCCATGTGCAGGATGCCCGGGTGCAGGCCGCCGACATTATCTGGCGGCAGAGCGAGAAGCGGCTGGTGGTCGGCATGAGCCGGCTGGACTGGGAGCAGACGCTGGACGGCGAGGCCGAGCCGCGCCGACTGGTCGCCGCGCTCCGCTTCGACCGTGTGCTTGCCTGCAAATCGCGCAACATCGACATCGGAGCTCCGGACAAGGTTCTGGACCTCGTCGGGATCGAGTTTCACTCCCAGGACGGCCGCGACGAGGAGCCCGGCGGCAGCGCCCTGCTCTTGTTCGCCCAGGGCGGCGCCATCCGCCTCGATGTCGAATGCCTGGAATGCGAGCTGACCGATCTCGGGGCGGACGAACTGGGGGCGGCGATCGAAGGGGAGGGGTGAGGCGGTATACCAGCGCCAGGCCGGGACGACACCTGCCAAGGGTTGACGGCGGGAGGCCGCCGCGCCATTGAGCAGGGGACCTGGTGCGCCAATCCGCCCCGAGAAACCAGCCAGAAGCCAAGCCAGACATGCCCGTTCGCCTCGACCGCAGCAGCGCCGATTTTGACCAGCGATTCGCGGCCTTCCTCGCCGCCAAGCGCGAGGTCTCGGCCGACGTGGAGGCCGCCGCGCGCGCGATCGTCGACGACGTGGCGAAGCGCGGCGACGCGGCCCTGCTCGAGGCCACGGCAAAGTTCGACCGGCTGACGCTGGACGCATCCGGCCTTCGCATCTCGGCCGCCGAGATCGAAGCCGCGGTGAAGGCCTGCGATGCCGCGACGCTGGATGCGCTCAAGCTCGCGCGCGACCGCATCGAGACCTACCATCGCCGCCAGCTGCCGAAGGACGAGCGCTTCACCGACCCGCTCGGTGTCGAGCTCGGCTGGCGCTACACCGCGATCGAATCCGCCGGTCTCTACGTACCCGGGGGAACTGCGGCCTATCCGTCCTCGGTGCTGATGAACGCGGTGCCCGCGAAAGTCGCCGGCGTCTCGCGCCTCGTGATGGTGGTGCCCGCGCCCGACGGCAAGCTCAATCCGCTGGTGCTGGCGGCGGCAAAGCTGGGCGGCGTCACCGAGATCTATCGCGTCGGCGGCGCGCAGGCCGTGGCCGCGCTCGCGCACGGCACCGCCACCATCGCGCCGGTCGCAAAGATCGTCGGCCCCGGCAACGCCTATGTCGCCGCCGCCAAGCGGCTGGTGTTCGGCAAGGTCGGCATCGACATGATCGCCGGTCCCTCCGAGGTGCTGGTCATTGCCGACGACACCGGCAATGCCGACTGGATCGCCGCTGACCTGCTGGCCCAGGCCGAGCACGATACGAGCGCGCAATCGATCCTGATCACCGATTCCGCACGCCTTGCCGCCGACGTCGAGAAGGCGGTCGAGGCGCAGCTGAAGACGCTGCCGCGCGCCGCGATCGCGAGCGCCTCCTGGGCCGACTTCGGCGCCATCATCATGGTGAGGAATCTCAACGACGCCATCCCGCTTGCGGATGCGATTGCCGCCGAGCATCTCGAGATCATGACCGCAGACCCTGACGCGCTCGCAGCAAAGGTTCGCAATGCGGGTGCGGTGTTCCTCGGCGCGCATACGCCGGAGGCGATCGGCGATTATGTCGGCGGCTCCAACCACGTGCTGCCGACGGCGCGCTCGGCGCGGTTCTCCTCGGGCCTCTCGGTGCACGACTTCATCAAGCGCACCTCGATCCTGAAATGCGGTCCGGATCAGCTGCGTGCGCTGGGACCTGCCGCGATGACGCTTGGCAAGGCGGAAGGGCTGGACGCCCATTCGCGCTCGATTGGATTGCGCCTCAATCTGTCATGACAAAGCCGCCCGAACAGGACGACTCCAACAATCGCATCGTCGCGGTCACCCTCGACGAGGAATCGATCGGCCGTTCGGGGCCCGATATCGAGCATGAGCGCGCGATCGCGATCTACGACCTGATCGAGCAGAACCTGTTCGCGCCGGAGGCCGCCGACGGGAACGGGCCGTTCACGCTGCATATCGGCATCACCGGCAACCGCCTGATGTTCGACATCCGCCGCGAGGACGGCACGCCCGTGGTCGTGCATCTGTTGTCGTTGGGGCCGTTCCGCGGGATCGTGAAGGATTACTTCATGATCTGCGACAGCTATTACCAGGCGATCCGCACCGCGACCCCGGACAAGATCGAGGCCATCGACATGGGCCGCCGCGGCATCCATGACGAGGGATCGCGCACGCTCCAGGAGCGGCTGAAGGGCAAGGTGCGGGTCGACTTCGAGACCTCGCGCCGGCTGTTCACGCTCATTACCGTTCTGCACTGGAAGGGTTAGGGCATGGTCCGGAAAAGTGTGCAACGGTTTTCCGACAAGGCCATGCCCTCTTTCAAAAGAGGCTAGGTGCGATGGCGGGTCCGCCACGCGCACGCGATCCGCAATCGGTGCTGTTCGCCTGTGCGATGAACAGCGTGCGCTCGCCGATGGCCGAGAGCCTGCTGCGGCACATGTTTCCGCAGGGCCTCTACGTCAAGTCGGCCGGCGCGAGGCGCGGCGAGCTCGATCCTTTCGCCGTTGCCGTGATGGCCGAGCTCGGCCAGGACATCTCCGTCCACAAGCCGCAGACCTTCGAGGAGCTGGAGGACTGGGAGGGGCTGAATTTCGACCTCATCATCACGCTGTCGCCGGAGGCGCACCACAAGGCGCTGGAGCTGACCCGCACGCTCGCCGCCGACGTCGAATACTGGCCGACCCAGGACCCCACCACCATGGAAGGCAGCCGCGACCAGAAGCTCGCCGCCTACCGCGACGTCTGCGACCAGCTCCTGATGCGCATCCGCCGGCGGTTTGCGAAGGTGGGCGCGGCGAGCGGATAGCGACGCGCGCCGTAACACCCGCGTCACAGACCGCGGGCACACGCATCGGAAGCCCGTCGAATCAGCAAAGTCCGGGTTCCCGGGTTGTGAAATCAGCCCCCTTCCGATAGGTTCCGCGCGCAATTCACCCCCTGCTTCATCCCCCAAATCACCTGATGCTCGGTCGCCCCAAATTCGTTCTTGCCTCCGGTTCGCCGCGACGCCTGTCGCTGCTCAACCAGGCCGGCATCGAGCCGGACGCGCTCCGGCCGGCCGACGTCGACGAGACGCCGAAGCGGGGCGAGCTGCCGCGCGCCTGCGCCAATCGACTCGCGCGGGCCAAGGCGGATGCGGCGCTGAAATCGGTGCAGCTCGACGACGAATTGCGCGGCGCCTTCATCCTCTCCGCCGACACGGTGGTGGCGGTCGGCCGCCGCATCCTGCCCAAGGCCAACCTCGTGGACGAGGCGGCGCAGTGCCTGCGGTTGCTCTCGGGCCGCAATCACCGCGTCTACACCGCGATCTGCCTCGTCACGCCGCGCGAGGCCTTCCGCCAGCGCCTGGTCGAGACCCGCGTCCGCTTCAAGCGCCTGTCGGAGGACGACATCCAGGCCTATATCGGCTCGGGCGAATGGCGCGGCAAAGCCGGCGGCTACGCCGTGCAGGGCATCGCCGGCTCCTTCGTGGTGAAGATGGTGGGGTCCTACAGCAACGTCGTCGGCCTGCCGCTGTACGAGACCACGACGCTGCTCGGCGGCGAAGGCTTTCCGATCCGCTTCGGCTGGCTCAACGCCACCGCCGTGTGAACCGGAATGCCGGCTCGGGCGGGCCTGAACAAAAATCTCGAAAACAACCCCATGCACGGTAGAATTGGCCCGCGGGACCCGGGCCGCGACGCCTGCGCGTCCGCCCGCAGAACCCCTTGACCGACAGGCTCCTAGACTCTCTCACCCCGGGTAAGCTGCCGACATCATGGACGACCACGTCAAAAAGCCCGCTGGGCCGCTCAAAACCTGCCCGATCTGCGGCAAGCCTGCCGTGCAGGCCACCCACCCGTTCTGCTCCTCGCGCTGCCGCGACGTCGACCTGAACCGCTGGCTGAAAGGCTCCTACGTCATCCCCGGCCGCGACGACGAAGCGGACGGCGAAGAATAATAAAGTAATATCAATAATTTATAGGGGCGGCCGATGCGCCTCGCGCCAGCAGCAGCAAGGCCGCCCCACCTTGTACACAGCCAGGCCACGCCCGTCGCAGCCACTTGGCAAAGCCGGGTGGACAGGCCGCCTTCAGCCCACTATAAACCGCCCGCTCGATGGGCCTTGCGCCCTCTCGTCGGGTACGCCCAGGTAGCTCAGTTGGTAGAGCATGCGACTGAAAATCGCAGTGTCGGTGGTTCGATTCCGCCCCTGGGCACCATTCCAGCCGCCAGACGGCCCTTTCCGGAAGATCGCGCGAAAGCATCGCGCAAATCCTCGCATCCGTCGCAAAATGAGCGGCTAGCCGTTTTGAGCTGTCGGTCCTGAACGCGAGAACCGACCCATCGCCGACCGCGCGTTCGACGATGGGTCGTTCCGGGTGGATGTCGCGAAACTTGTATCGCGCCACAGACCAGTATCCCAATCCCTCAGTTGGATTGATGTTCCTCCGTGCCGGACCCTCCCAGGATACCCGAGGTCAATACGGTACGGAGAAGACCCATGGCCAGGTGGCGCAGCTAGCGCGTCGCCGAGGAACTCGGGGCGGCGGCCCGTGTTGCCGTGCGCAACCCACCAAGGTGTCATGAACCAGAAGAAATCGATCGACGAGGACCTTTCGGATATCCGAGCGAGCAATGCGTCTGATCCCGCGCTGCCTTCCCAAGGCAAGAGCTTTGAGCACCTGAGCGATCAGAGCGTGCTCCGACTGTATGAAGGCATCCGACATCAGGTCGAAGCGGATCGAGCGATGGGCAGCAGGTATCGGCTGGTCGGCAACGCGGCCAAAGAACGGGCGCAGCGATTGCAGGCGGAGCTGGCCCAAAGAGAATTGAAGTTCATGCCGATCATCTGGTCGTGACTCGAGACGCGCGCGGCCAACCAGATCGTAGTCCCTGCCAGGACAACGCCCGACATCATCAGACCGTCATCGCCCTGTCATCGGAGTTCCATCGATCGCTGCTCCTTTCGCCGCGCATCGCAGAGGACGGACATGCACCTGATCAAGACAATTTCTTCCGATCGCCGGTCGATCCTGAAGGGCCTCGCGGCCGCAGCCGTCGCGCCGCTGGCGGCGCCGGCTTTTGCGGCCGAGGGCCTGCCGGCGCAGCTGACCGGATCGGCGGCGGCAATCGCCACCGACAAGGCCTATTGGACGGCCGTGAAGGGGCTCTATGCCGTGACGCCTGATGTCGTCAATCTGGAGAACGGCTTCTGGGGCATCATGGCCGAGCCTGTCAGGCGCGAGTTCATCCGCCAGTCCGACATGGTCAACTATCAGAACACCTACTACGCGCGGCAGCGCGCAGGTGCGGATTTCGAGGCGGTGCGGGCCAAGGTGGCGGAGGCGGTCGGCGCGGCGCCCGGCGAAATCGCGCTCACCCGCGGCGCGACCGAAGCGCTGCAGCTGCTCATCAGCGGCTACAACAAGCTGAAGCCCGGCGACAGCGTGCTCTACGCCGACCTCGACTACGATTCGATGCAGTATGCGATGAACGCGCTCAGGGCGCGCCGCGGTGTCGACGTGGTCAAGTTCGATGTGCCCGAGCCGGCCAGCCGCCAGGCCGTGCTCGACGCCTATGCCCGTGCCTTCGAGGCGAATCCGAAGACCAGGCTTCTCCTCCTCACCCATGTCAGCCATCGCACCGGCCTCGTCATGCCGGTCGCCGAGATCGCCCGCATGGCCAAAGCCAAGGGCATCGACACCATCCTCGACGCCGCCCATTCCTGGGGGCAGATGGACTTCAGGCTGAGTGAGCTCGAGGTCGATTTCGTCGGCTTCAATCTGCACAAATGGATCGGCGCGCCGGTCGGCGTCGGCTTCCTCTACATCAAGAAGGATCGCCTCGCCGACATCGATCGCGACCTCGGTGACGAGGATTTTCCGGAAAGCGACATCCGCTCGCGGGTCCACACCGGCACCGTCAATTTCGCGACGGTGCTGACGGTGCCTGCGGCCGTCGAACTCCATCAGCAGATCGGCGCTGCGGCGAAACAGGCCCGCCTGCGCTACCTGCGCGACTACTGGGTCAGTCGTAGCAGGGGCTTCAAGGACATCGAGATCCTGACGCCCGATGAGGCCGGCCTGTATGGTGCGATCACGTCCTTCCGCCTCGCCGGCAAGACGAGCAAGGCCGACAACGACGCCGTCGTGGCGAAGCTCAGGGACAGCTACAAGGTCCTGACGGTTCGCCGGGCGGGCGTCGCCAAGGGCCAATGCATCCGCGTGACGCCGGCGCTCTACACCGAGGAGGCCGATCTCGACCGGCTCGTCGAGGCGCTTGCCGCCATCACGGGGACGAAAGCGGGCTGAACCCGCGCGAGGCGGCGTGTCCGCGCATCGGCGCCTGTGCCATTCGCAATTGTGAGGCTTGAGCACGAGCCACGTTCCCGCCTCCGTGCTATTGCTGCTCCCCGCAACTTCCCGCGAGGACACCCATGCTCCCTATTCCCGCCGACATTTTCACCGAGCCCGAGGACGTTTCGCCCGACGGCCTCGCCAATCTCGGCCCGCTGCGTCGTCTCGCCGGCAGCTGGCAGGCGGACAAGGGGATCGACGTCAACCCGAAGGCGGAGGGGCCGGAGCGGCGGACCTTCATCGAGCGCATTCGGATGGACCCGATCGATCCGCAGGCCAACGGGCCGCAGCTGCTCTATGGCCTGCGCTATCACATCCACATCAACACGCCCGAGGAGGACATCACCTTCCACGATCAGGTCGGCTACTGGCTGTGGGAGCCCGCGACCGGGCTGATCATGCAGACGCTGGCGATCCCGCGCGGGCAGGTGCTGCTCGCCTCGGGCAAGGCCGGACCTGATGACAGGACCATCTCCGTCACGGCGAAGCGCGGCGACACGGCTTACGGGATCTGCTCGACCGACTTCCTGGAACAGGCCTTCCGCACCGATGCTTACCGCTGCGACATCACCTTCAACGACGACGGAAGCTGGACCTATCTGATCCAGACCGAGTTGTTCGTCCGCGGCGCGCCGTTCAATCATCACGACACCAACACGCTGAAACTCGTCGCGCCGCCAAAGCTCAATCCGCTCGCGGTGATCGTCAACGATCGCGCCGGGAGCGGCGGCAGCGGAACGGCGGCCTGAGCGCAGTCCGGAGATTTGCATGAAGCCGTATGTCATCTGTTTGATGCACTCCAGCCTGGATGGCCGCACACACCCCAGCCGCTGGCGTCCGAAGGGCGCGGGCACGGACTGGTTCGAGAAGATCCATGACGAGCTCGGCGGCGATGCCTGGGTGATCGGCCGCGTCACCGGCTCGGAGTTCGCCAAGGGCAAGCCCTATCCCACCGGGACGGCCGAGACGTTTCCGCGGGAGCCGTGGTTTGCGCGGCGTGATGCAAAGACCTATGGCGTCGTGCTTGATGCGCAGGGCAAGATCGGCTGGGGCCGCGCGGATATTGGCGGCGATCCGATCGTGGTCGTGCTGACCGAGACCGTGCCGGATGCACACCTTGCAGGCCTGCGCGGCGAGGGCGTGTCCTACATCTTTGCCGGCAGGTCGGAGATCGACCTCGCGCTGGCGCTCGAGATTCTCAACCGCGAGCTCGGCGTGAAGCGCCTGCTGGTCGAGGGCGGCGGCGTCGCCAATGGCGCGTTCCTGCGCGCCGGTCTCATCGACGAATTCAATCTGATCCTGAGCCCCGCGATCGATGGCGCCAAGGGCGCACCCTTCGTCTTCGACTCGACGGACTCAGACAGCGACAAGCGCGCGCCCCTCACCGCGATGACGCTGGAGAGCACGCGCCAGCTTGGCGGCGGTGTGCTGCTGCTGCAGTACCTGATCAAGAACGATCCGCAAGGCCTCGTCAGGTAAAGCGCCGGCATGTCGGACACATCCGAGCACATCGTCATCGTCGGCGCCGGCGCGGCTGGCCTGATGGCGGGGCGCGAGCTTGCGCGCGCCGGCAAGAGGGTGACGATCCTGGAGGCACGCGAACGCTGCGGCGGGCGCATCCATCCGCTGCCGGCGGCAGAGTTCGGCTACCCCGCCGATGGCGGCGCCGAATTCGTCCATGGCGAGGCACCGGTGACGCACGCCCTGCTGGGCGAGGCGGGGCTGTCCCTTCAGGAGATCGAAGGCACGCTATGGAGATTTGACGGCGCAGATTTTTCGCGCGAGGACCCTTACGATCCGCACGAGGCGGAGCTGCATGCCGTGCTCGGGGATTTGAAGGACGACCTCACCGTCGCCGATTTCCTGCGCCGTCATTTTGCCGGACCCGAGTATGATCACCTGCGCTATTCGATCGAGCGGATGGTCGAGGGCTACGATGCCGCCGATCCCGAGCGCGCCTCCACGCTGGCGCTGCGCGAGGAATGGATGGACGGCGGGCTCCACAGGCAGGCGCGCATCAATGGCGGCTATGGCGCGCTGATCGATTTTCTCGCAGCCGAGTGCCGCCGGCATGGCGTGACGATCCGCCTTGGCTGCGTGGTGTCGGCGATCGAGGAGGAGGGCGGTGCGGTGGTCGTTCGCGGTGCCGGCGGCGACGTGCATCGCTGCGATCGCGTGATCCTCACCGTGCCGCTGCCACTGCTGCGCGAGATCGCGCTTCCGGCGAGCGTGCGCGCGAAGGCGGCGGCTGCCGACGACATCGGCTTCGGCAACGTCGTCAAGATCCTGCTGCGGTTTGCGCGGCCATGGTGGCGCGAGCGCGGGCCGGATCTTGCGGATATGACCTTCCTGCTGTCGGACCAGACCATCCCGGTGTGGTGGACGCGCTATCCGGAGCAGCATCCCGTGCTCACGGGCTGGTTCGGCGGCCCGCGGACGGCGGAGCTGCAAGGCCTCGATCCGCAAGCGTTGATCGAGGCCGGCCTCGGTTCGCTCGCCGCCATCTTCGGCCTGTCGCGCGACAAGGTCGCGCGCGACCTCGTCGCGGCTGCGGCGATTAATTGGGGGCACGATCGCTTCGCCCGCGGCGCCTATTCCTGGGCCACGCCGCGGACGCGCGCGGCGCAAACGATGCTCGCGCGCGCCGACGGAGCAGTGCTGTTCTCCGGCGAAGCGCTCTATCGCGGCCGCGACATGGGCACGGTCGAGGCGGCGCTGGCGAGCGGTCTGGAGACGGCGGGGACGATCTTGCGGGGGTAGGCGCGCGGCCTTCGCAAAGAATCTCGGCGGCCAGCGTCCCTGCGGCCATCCTTCGAGACGCCCGCTGTGGGCGGGCTCTTCAGGATGAGGTCTTGCTTCGCGGTGAAATCCTGAACCCTCATGGTGAGGAGCGCCGCCTTACGGCGCGTCTCGAACCATGGTGGCCGAGCTATCTCTGCAACAAAAAGGCCCGCATCTCTGCGGGCCTTTTGCTTTACCAGCGGCTGCCGCCGAAGCCGAAGGTCACGCCCGGACCGCCGCCGCCGTAATATCCGTACGGTCCGCCGCCGTAATAACCGTGGTGCCGCGGGTAATAGCCGTAGCTGCGATAGTGCGGGCGATAATAGCCGTGGTGGTGATGGCGCCAGTGATGATGGCGATAGCCATGATGGTGGTGCCTGTGCTGCGCGCTGATGTCGGTCGGCGGGCCTCCCCGCGCGCTCTGCGTCGCGCTTGTGGTGTTGGCCGCGTTCGCCGCCGATCCGCCGGCAAGCGCCGCAGCACCGACCGCCATCGCGACAATGAGATACTTCATGTCATCACTCCAGTTGAATGTCGTGTGACAACACATGGGCGCTGGCTGCGTTCCGGCCAGTGCGGGCGTCGAAACGACGCAGCGCGAGGCGTCCGATTCAGCGCGGATGATTGCGTGTCGTGAGATTTATTGTCGCATCACCGGCGTTCGTCGAACTGCTGCCATTACTTCGCCGCGAATGATGCGACCACCTCATTCGTGGTGACGATGCGTGCGAACTCGCCGTTGAGATTCGACAGCGTCATCGCATGGATCTCCTCGGCGGAATGCGCATCGCCATCGGGGCCGATCCGGTCGAAGGTCCAGGTCGCATCGCGCACCAGCCGCGTGTCGAAACCGAGATTGCCGGCCATCCGCGTCGTCGTCTCCACGCAATGGTTGGTGGTGGCGCCGCAGATGACGAGGGTGGTGATGCCGCTTGCGCGCAGGCGCGTCTCGAGGTCCGTGCCGATGAAGGCGCTGTTGACGCGCTTGACGATCACGGGCTCGCCGTCCTGTTCGCGTGCCTCGTCCTTGACGGCGTAGCCGGAACGCGATGGCAGAAACGACGAATTCGGTTTCATGCCCTCGTGGCGGATATGAAAGACCGGAGCACCGCTCGTCCTGAACGCCTTCAGGAGAGCGGCAATTTGCGCCACCGCATCCGGATTGTTGCGGCGCTTGCCCGCCGCCTCCCATTCGTCGAACGCGCGCTGGACGTCGACGACGATGAGCGCGGGGAGGGGGTGCAGCATGATCGGACCTTTCGGACGGCTTGTCGGGCCGAATATGCGAGCGATCAGGGAAGCGCAATGCCAATCTTCCCTCGTTTCGCGACGTCATTGCAGGTCCGTAGCCCGGATGGAGCGGAGCGTAATCCGGGGACGTGATATCCTGATTGAGACTTTCCCGCATATCGCTTCGCTCATGCGGGCTGCGAACCTCGTCCTACGGATGCGGATCGGGAAAGCCGTGGCGTTCGGACAGCGCGGCGAGGATTGCGTCCTTGTCGGCGATGAAGGCGCGGCCGCGATGGCTGCCGGTCTGGTGCCGCGATGTCGCGCCGTCTGCCAGCACGAGCAGCGGCAGCGACTGGTTCTCCGCGCCGACCAGCGCGATCACGGCCTGCCGCGGCTGCGGCCACGCGATGCGCTCGACGTCGAGCTTGTCGGCAAGCTGTGGAAACGAGGCGAGCACGCCCTCCATCAGCGCGCAATGCCAGCAATAGAAGCGCCGGCCCGGATAGGCCGGGTCCTCGAAACCCGGGCGCAGCAGAAACAGCAGGTCACGCGTCATGGATCGCTCCGAAGCATGGTTGCGATCATACACGCTGACGACGGCGGAGGATGCCGTTACTTGAACGGATCCTGAATCGACGGCGCCGACTGCCTGATGCGACGCACGCTCACCGGCGTGCCGTCGGAGACGAACAGGAGTTCGTACTTCCGGCCCTCGCTGTCGGTTGCGGAGCAGGTGACATCAGTCACCTTCCGGGCGGCGAAATTGCCGGTCTGGCGGCAGATTCCGGTGGAGGTCTGCTCCGCCGGCACCGGCAGGCCGTCGACCTTGGGCCGGTCCTTGGAATTGAGCAGCATGCGGTCGATCGGCAGCTCATAGGAATTGTCGTCGGCCCGCTTGCCGTTCTCGCCGGAGAACGACACGACGTGGTTCGCATCAGTGGGGTCGTCGACGGCGACGGCGAAATTGACCCGGCCCGTGTCGCCATGGGCGTAGGCCACCGTCTTGCAGGCAAGGGTACGTCCCGCGACCTTGAGCGTCTTGCAGTGGCCGGACATCAGCGCCAGCAGATCGATGAAGGCGCTCTGCTGCAGCGGCGGATTGTTGACGGGAATCGGCCTGGAAGAGTCGGCAAAACAAGGGCTTGCGAGGGCAACGAAGGCTGCTGCGAGGGCCGGTCGGCAGAGGCGCATCGTAGGGCTCATATGCCAGGGGACCGCGGAAAAGTTCCGTTCAATAACCATCGAACCGCAAATTGGTTGCGATCCCGTTTGTGTCGCCAAACCCGACTGGAATACCACCGCGCCACCCATCGGCGATTCGTCCAATCGCCCAACCCGTCCCGGCAGGCACTTGCCGCCAGGCCGGTGTTTTTTTCGTGGCAGAGCCGAGGGGTCACGCCGCCTGCTTCATCGTCCTTGCAAAGGCCGGGTAAGTCTCGGCGAGTTCGTCGAAAATCCGGCCGCGCAGCAATGCCAGGGTTGCGGTGTCGGGCCGCGCGGTTTCCCGCACGACCTCCGGCTCTTCGTAGGTGAAGCCGGTATTTTCCCTGATGTCGGCCGGCGTGAAGGGCGGGTGCACCGAGCGTAGGGCAAAGCCGCCTGCCTCGCGGTCGAAGTCGAACAGCGCCATGTTGGTCAGGAGCGCGTATGGCCCGCCGCGGCGAGCGACCCCCGGTGTGATCGCCCGGGCGCTGACGAAATCGACCTTCGGCACGAACACGCGCGGGGTGTGCTCCTCGCGAAACAGGATCACGCGCGGAATGAGATGATAGAGATAGGCCGAGCCGAACGAACCGGGCCAGCGCACGCTGTTGGTGGGATAATCGCCGGTGCCGACCAGATTGATGTTGCCCGCGCCGTCGATCTGGCCACCGCCGAGGAAGAAGGCGTCGACCCTTCCTTGCGCGGCGCAGTCGAACAACTCGATGCCGCCATTGGTGAAGAAATTATGCGCCTGCGATCCCAGGATCGAGATGCGCACCTGCGGCTTGCCACAGAGTTCGTTGCGTGCGCGCAGCAGCATCGCACCGGCCGCGGGGATCGGCGACGATGCGCCGACCGCGACGTGACGGATGCCGTCGAGCAGGTCGGCGATGGTGGCGATCAGGATTTCGCGCCGTTCGCGTTCCGATGACATCAGGCCACCTGCTTGCGATGCGTCAGGAAGCCGGAGAGATAGGCGCGAAAGCCGTCTTCGCTGCGCGCCATCGCCGCGTAGCGCGCGATCTCGGCTTCGTCCGCCGGATATTCGTCCCACAGGGCCAGCGGCCAGGCGCCGCGCGTGGCGACCGCGATGGTGTCGACATAGAGCGAGGGCAGCACGCCGGCGGCGGAGTCTTCCGTCTCCAGCAGATTGCGATCGACGATGCGCTCGACGGTGACCAGCGTGCGTTTTGCGGCATAGGCGAGGCCGGCGAGCTCGCGGTGGCGGCCGATCCGGACATTGCCGGCGCGGTCGGCCTCGGGCGCGTGAAACAGCGCGACATCGGGTGAGATCGCAGGCACCACGACCACCTTGCGCGCTTCGCCGACGGGACTGTCGATCACCTGCCAGTCCGGCCGCACCTCGAGCAGGTCGCTGCCGATGATGCCGGCGATCGGCATGAACGGCACGCCCTTTTGCGCCGCGAGGAGGCCGGCGTAGATCGCGGGGCAGGTGGAGTCGCGTAACGCAAACGCGCCGCTCTTGACGCCTGCGGTGAAGCGCGGCGCGGCGCCGGCTTCACCGAGCGACACCGCGCTGGTCTCGAGCGAGGCGACGGCGCCGGCCCCGATCAGGAGATCGGCCTGGAGGCCCGAGATCGGCACGCAGATCAGCTTGAGATCGCGGACGCCGGATTCGAGCAGCGCCGCGGTCGCGGCCATCGCGACGCCGGCGCCGTCGACGGGAACTGCCAGCGATTGCCCCGACGTGACGCGGGCGACTAGCGCCTCCAGCGCAACGATCTCGGTCATGGGCGCCCTCCGCTTTGTTTTTCTTATCCTGCCTCAAGCCAACGCCGCCTGCCAGCGCGTATCGCGCAGGGAGGGGCGGCGATGCAGGCGGGCGTCGAGCATGCTGCGGGCGCGCGGCAGCTCGCCGCCGCGCATGAGGGCGACGATGAACGTGTCCTCGATCAGCTCGCGCTGCGCGTGGCTGCCGCCGATGCGGACGACGTCGGCGAGCACGGGCGCGAGCGTCCGCACGCAGGCCGCATAGTCCTCGTCCGCAAATGCCGCCAGCGCGCGGCAGATCGCCGGCACCACGGGGCCGGCCGGCAGCTTGTCCTCGGCGACGCGCTGCTCGATCACGGCAAGGCGCGTGGCGAGCGCGTCGCGGTTTTGCGTTGCAGCGGCGAACAGCGCCATGTGGACGTCGGCGAACGGCAGGCTCGATTTCGGAAACAGCTTTTGCGCGGCGGCGTCGCCATCAAGCCAGAGTGCCTTCGGCACGGCGTGACCGTAAGAGGACAGGCGCCAGAGCAGCGAGGCGCCGTCGGTGATGACGTTGAGCGGCGGCGCCTGCGTGGCGGAGGGCTGGAGCACGTCGGCATAGATCGCGAGTGCGCGCGGCGCATCGCCATGCTCCAGCGCGCCGAGCGCCTGATGCCAGCGGATGTGGCCGTGCAGGAGTCCGGCGCGGTCGTAGGTCGGAATCCATTCGTCGACGAGACGGTCGGCCGCCTCGATCGAGCCGTCCTCGAACATCGCATGCAGCACGGCATGCGCGGCATGGGCATTCTGCCGGCGCAGGGCGAAGCCGCGCTCGGTGATGCCGCGGCCGCGGGCGACGTCGCCGTTCTCGGTCATCGCCCAGCCGGACATGGTGAGGAACCACCAGTCCTCGCCATAATGGCGCGCGACGCGTTCGCACAGCTCATGCCGCGCGCGGTCGTGATCGGCCATGCCGGAGAAGGCGAACAGGCCGAACGCGCCGAGCGGCAGCGACAGCACCACGGCATCGCGCGGCCATGCCTCGACATGTTTCAGCGTCGCCGCAATCGCCTCGGGCAGGCGTCCCTCGATCGCGAGCGCCAGGGTCTCGACATGCGAGCGCTCACGCTCCGTGCCGCGCTTTGCAACGAGCTCACGCGCGCGTGCCGCCTTCTGCCGCGCGAGGTCGCCCTGCTGGTAGAAGGCATGCACGCGGGCGCGGGCGATATGGGGAAGCGCAAAGTCCGGATCGGCGGCGATGGCGCGCTCCAGCGTCTCCGCCGTGCCGGTCCAGCCCGCCAGCATGAGGTCGACGCCTTCGCGATAGGCGGATGCCGCGGCATCGGATGCAGTGGAAAGCGGAAGGCCGTAGCGGTCCTCATGCGCCATCGTCGTCTCCGGAGTTCAAGCCGTTCGCGCGCGGCGGCCTTCGATCGGATAGGCCGGGTCGTTGTAGCCCGGCGTCGAGGGATGGCCCGGCGTCACCAGGCGGTCGATCAGGGCTTCGTCCTCGCTGGTGAAGTGATAGTCGAGTGCGCTGATGTAGCCGTCCCACTGCTCCTCGGTGCGCGGGCCCGCGACAATCGAGGAGACGAAAGCGGAGTTCAGCACCCAGGCGACCGCGAACTGGCCGGCGGTGATGCCTTTCTTTTCGGCGTGGCTCTTGATCTCCTGCGCGAGCTGGAGCGACTCCGGCCGCCATTCCGTCTGCATCATGCGGGTGTCGTTGCGGCCCGCACGCGTCTCCTTGTCCGGGGCAGCATCGGGCCTGTACTTGCCGGTCAGCACGCCGCGCGCCAAGGGGCTGTAGGGCACGATGCCGAGGCCGTAATAGGAGCAGGCCGGAAAGTGTTCGACCTCGGGCATGCGGTTCATCGCGTTGTAATAGGGCTGGCTCACTGCGGGCCGGTCGATGCCGAGCCGGTCGCAGATGTTGCAGATCTCGGCGACGCGCCAGGCGCGGTAGTTCGAGACGCCGAAATAGCGCACCTTGCCTGATCGGATCAGATCGCCCATCGCGCGCACTGTCTCCTCCAGCGGTGTCGCGTGATCCTCCTTGTGCAGATAGTAGATGTCGATGTGGTCGGTGCCGAGCCGTGCCAGGCTTTCGTCCGCGGCCTGCAGCACCCAGCGCCGCGACAGCCCGCCGCGATTGGGATCGCTGCCCATGGGGTTGGCGAGCTTGGTCGCCAGCACCCAGGCATGGCGGTTGTTGCCGATCGCGCGGCCCACCACCTCTTCGGATCCGCCCTTCGAATAGGCGTCCGCGGTGTCGATGAAATTGATCCCGGCCTCGTGGGCTTTCGCGATGATCCGCTTTGATGCGGCCTCATCGGTCGGTCCGCCGAACATCATGGTGCCCAGACAGATCGGCGAGACTTTCAGGCCAGTGCGGCCGAGCTGGCGGTATTGCATGGGCTGCTTCCTCAACGCTGTCGAAGCCGGCAGCATAGCCATCCCGCGCCGTCATTGCGAGCGCAGCGAAGCAATCCAGAAATGCGTCCGCGGAACGCGTCGGGATTGCTTCCGCCTTCGCTAAAGCTTCGGCGGACAAGTCGCTGCGCTCGCAATGACGAGGTTTCTTGAGCCGCCACTGCCTCCACATCGTCGTCCCGGCGAAGGCCGGGACGCCACGGGAGTTTTGTGGCGGCCGCAGTGGCAACCTAACGCTACGCCGGCCCCTTCAAGATCTTGAACACGCCGTTCGCCATTACGATGCAGCGGCCCTCGACGGTGACTTCGGTGCTCATGAAGATGAGGCTGCGCGTCGAGCGCACCACGCGCGGCCGGGAGATCAGGATGTCGCCGATCTGGCCGGCCTCGACGAAATGGGTGTCGAGCTGCACCGTCGCCATGAACTCCCTGCTGGAGACATAGCGGGCGGTCATGCCGCAGGTGCGGTCGGCAAACGTCATCATCACGCCGCCCTGGACCATGCCGCGGCGGTTGTGGTGCTTGTCCTCGGTGGCGAGTGCGAATTCGTAGTGGCCGTCGACCTTGCGCTCCCACAAGGGGCCGATCAGATGCATGAAGCCCGTGGTCTCGAGGATGGTCCAGCCCTCCGATTTCAGCCTCGCGGCGGCCTTGTTGGTCATCTCGTCGTCCGTTCCTCTGCGGGCCTTGCGATCTCATTTCATCGGGGGCGGACGTGGTGTAGTCAAGCATGATGAGATCGTTCGACGATGCCACACGGCGGAATATCGCGGCCGCCTGCGCGGCCTTCACGCGGCTGCCGGAAGACGGCGCGGCGCCGGCGCTGAAGCGCGCCGCGGTGGCGGTCGCGCTGACCGCTGCGGGCGAGGGGGATGACACCGCGTTCCTGCTCACGCTGCGCGCATCGCACCTGCGCGCCCATCGCGGCCAATGGGCCCTGCCGGGTGGACGCTGCGATGCCGGCGAGACGCCGGTCGAGGCGGCGCTGCGCGAGCTCGACGAAGAGCTCGGCCTTCGCCTCACCAGCGCGGAGGTGCTCGGCACGCTCGACGACTATCCGACCCGCTCCGGCTATCTGATCACGCCAGTCGTGGTCTGGGCCACGGACGACGCCGCGATCCGTCCGAACCCGGACGAGGTCGCCTCCGTGCATCGCATCGCGCTCGCCACGATCGAGCGCGACGACGCCTTCGACTTCGTCGCGATCCCCGAGAGCGCGCGCCGCGTCATCCGCTTCCATCATCAGGCGAGCCTGATCCACGCGCCGACGGCGGCGCTGATCTACCAGTTCCGCGAGGTGCTGGCGCGGCGGCAGACCCGCGTGACCGAGCTGGAACAGCCGGTGTTCGCCTGGAAGTGACGATGGTAAACGGCGCGTTAACGTGACGGTTACCGGATGCCTGTTAAGAGGCGGCATGCATCATTCGATTCGAAACAGCCTTGCGCTGGTTCCATTCGCGCTCGTCCTGCTCGCGCCTGCCGCGCGTGGCGGCGCGTCCGACGCGCTGCCGCCCGCCGTCCGCGATGCCAAAGCCCAGCTCCTGTCGCAGTTTTTTGCGCAAGGCGGGGCATCGCCCGCCGTACTCGAATATCGCCGCAAGCTGCAGGAGTATCAGGCCGCGCGCGCGGCCTTCGACGAGGAAGCCGGCGCCTATTGGAGCCAGATCTCCGAGAAGCGGAAGACACGTAATGCCAAGCGGCGCAGCGGGCAGCAGATCACACTCGACGATTACGTGCTGGAGCACCCGCCGCTCTATAACGGGCCGAAGCGGCCGGTGAATCCGGAGCCGGAGGAAACGCCGGAGCGCCCGACCAAAAAGCCGATACCGGTCGTCGCCGATTTGCTGCGCGCGGCGCAGGAGCTCTACCAGTTCACGCCGCAGCGTCCGTCCAGCGAGGTCGAGTTCAAGCGCGCCTATGCGCGCTATGCGCTCGCCTCGGGCCTGACGCGCGAGCAGGCCGTCCGGGTCTATTCGTTCGAGACCGGCGGCACTGGCAGTTATGACGTGCAGGCCGGCATCGAGCATGGCGGCAAGCGCGCGATCTCGACCGCGATGGGCTACAACCAGCTCCTCACCACCAACAGCGTCGAGCTGCTGGCCGAGCAGGGCCATGAATTCATTCGCGTGCTCTCCGACAAGGTGGCGCGGACCTCGGGGCCGGCGCGCCAGTCGCTCGAGCACAAGCTCGTCGTGCTGAAGAAAATGGTGGCGCATGCCAAGGCGGTGCCGGACACCTGGTCGGAGCACGAGAAGATCGGCAACACCGCGCAGGGCTGGGCGATGCATGCCATGGTGCTCGACATCGACGTCGGGCCGATGCTCCAGACCCACAAGCTGCTGACCTCGGTACTGTTCGCGCGCGCCAAGGGCTACGCCCGTCCGCTCAGCGCGGCCGAGCTCGAGATGATGAACCTCACCGGCGACGGCACCGGGCTCGACATGGTGACGATGCCGCAGACGATGCGCGAGCAGGTGCCGACCTCGAATTTCTTCCAGCGCGGCGGCTACGAGCGCAACCCGGTCGCGATCCGCCACAACACGGTGGCGAAGCTGCTCGCGGTGACGGATACGCGGATGGACAGCAACAGCAACAATGCCGGCGCGCGGGAATTGGCGGGGGCGTTTTAGATATTCGGTGTCGTCCCGGACAAGCGCGCCGAAAGCGCGCGCAGATCCGGGACCCATAACCACAGCGCCAGATTTGGCGAAGACTCGTGGTTACCGGCTGCGCGCCGCAACTGCTCCCTGGGGTTATGGGTCCCGGGTTCGCGCTTCACGCGCCCCGGGACGACAAAAAGGGATTATTGATCCGGCCCGAACTTGAACTTGCCGTCGCCTTCCAGATACGGGCCGCTGCGCATGTAGAGCTGGCCGTTGTGGCCGATGAAGAACAGCGTGCCCTTCGGCACCTTCTTGGCGCCCTTCAGCAGCTCGCCGGCATTGCTGGTGCCCATCTTGTAGGAATAGGTCTTGCCGTCCTTGTCATAGGCGTAGCCCATGTCGGGATTGAGCTCCCAGGGCGTCGCCGGGGCTTGCGCCAATGCGGGTGCTGCGAATGCCGCGAGCGCGGCTGCGATTGCAAATGCCTTCGTTGAAAATGCCATGATCCCATCCTCCCCATCGTCGGGGCACCCGGCTTGAACAAATCACGAACGGTATTTTCGGGTCAATTCGCAAAACGCCGCAGCGCATCACGTCTTGTCCAGCAGTTTGTGATTTTCCCTTCGTCCCCTCGCGACTATGTTCCGCTTTCCGTCTAGAACGCAATCCGACAAAAATATTGGTAGGGGGATGATTCGGATGAACCATGTCATGAAAGCCTGCTCGGCGGCTGCGCTGTTGGTGACCGCGCTGGCGCCGGCCGCCCGGGCCGATGATTACCAGCTCAGCCACAACCAGCGGATTTCTTGCAGCCGCGGCCTTGCCCCGGGCAAGCTGAACACGGCGACCTGCAAATCCTACACCTATCTCTTCAACACCAGGACCTCGGAATATTTCCGCTGCCAGGTCTCGCTGGCGCTGACCCGGGACAACAAGGAAGTCATCAACGTCCAGACCGACGGCGGTTGCACCAAGAAGCCGCGCATCTTCGAGACCGACGGCCATTACGACTTCGACGCCACCGAGACCGAGCCGCCGAACACCAATTCGTTCTTCGGTCCCGGCGGCTACTCGATCTGGGCGGCCGACGTCACCGCGCAGAAGGTGCGCGGCTGCATCACCATCTCCTCCGGCCTCGGCTCCGACATCTCCAAGTGCCTGGACATGACGTTCCAGTGACGGCTGGCCAGTGACGGTGCGCTCCCTCTTCCGCTTGCGGGGGAGCTATCGCAATGAGCTTGGCGGAGCCTGAGCGAGCGCCTCGTCCTTCGAGACGACCGCTCCGCGGTCTCCTCAGGATGAGGCTGAGCGGCAGCTTTGCCTGCCGAAATTGTCGCCACGCACCCCGTCCTCATCCTGAGGGCTCGCCGCAGGCGGGCGTCTCGAAGGATGTGCTGCGGGCGGCTGCGCCACCTCGCCGCACCCGCCGGGTTCCCCAAAAGCTGAGCCGGAACGGCCATTTGCCGCAGTCCTGTTTTGCCTATTGGATGGGTTGACCCGCTCCCCTCATCCGGCCAATTTCCCCGCCGGTTTGGGGAGTACAGAAATCATGAAACGGACGATTTTCGGCGTGGCCGCGGCTCTTGCTCTGGCGGCGTCGGCGCCTTGCGCGCATGCGCAATCCTTCATCAACGTGCTGACCGGAGGCACCTCCGGCGTCTACTATCCACTCGGGGTCGCGATCGGGAAGATCTACGGCGACAAGATTCCGAACGTGAAGACGCAGGTACAGGCCACCAAGGCGTCGGTCGAGAATCTGATCCTGCTCCAGCAGGGCCGCGGCGAGCTGGCGTTCACGCTGGGCGACTCGCTCAAGGCCGCCTGGGACGGCGACGAGGAAGCAGGCTTCAAGTCCAAGCTCGACAAGCTCAGGACCATCGGCGCGATCTATCCGAACTACATCCAGATCGTCGCGACCACCGAGAGCGGCATCAAGACGCTGGCCGACCTCAAGGGCAAGAGCCTGTCGGTCGGCGCGCCCAAGTCAGGCACCGAGCTGAACTCGCGCGCGATCCTCAGCGCCGCCGGCATGAGCTACAAGGACCTCGGCAAGGTGGAGTATCTGCCGTTCGCCGAATCCGTCGATCTCATGAAGAACCGCCAGCTGGGTGCGACGCTGCAATCGGCCGGGCTCGGTGTTGCCTCGCTGAAGGATCTCTCGACCTCGAGCCCGATCACGGTGGTGTCGGTGCCGAAGGAGACCGTCGACAAGATCGGCCCGCCCTTCATCGCGGCGACCATCCCGGCCAACACCTATACCGGCCAGGACAAGGACGTGCCGACCGCGGCCGTGGTCAACTATCTCGTGACGAGCTCGGCAGTGTCGGACGATCTCGCCTACCAGATGACCAAGCTTGTCTACGAGTCGCTGCCGGAATTGCAGAATGCCCACGCGGCCGGCAAGGAGATCAAGCTCGAGACGGCCGCCACCGGCAGCCCGGTTCCGCTGCACCCCGGCGCGATCCGCTATTACAAGGAAAAGGGGCTGATCAAGTAATCAGCTTTCGTTATCGGACGTCATGGCCGGGCTTGTCCCGGCCATCCACGTTCTAAGGCTAGGCGAGAAAGTCCGTGGATGCCCGGGACAAGCCCGGGCATGACGGTCTGGAGACGCTGTGCAATGTTATAAGCGTTGGACGGTTGGGGACATATCGATGTTGCAGGCAGAGGGCTCCGAGGCGCCCATCAAGGTCGAGTTCGACAATTTCGAGCATGGTTTCCCGGAGGGCTTCGGCCCGGGCTGGTGGGGCCGTCTCGCCTACTGGATCGGCATCGCCTTTGCGACTTTCCAGCTCTATGTCGCCGCCTTCAACTATCTGCCGAGCCAGGTGGTGCGTGGCGTCCATGTCGGCTTCCTCGTTCTCCTCACCTTCGGCCTGATCGCGAACTTCACCGCGAAGAGCGACTTCGGCCGCGCGCTCGGCTGGGTGATCGGCGGCGCCGGCTTCTTCTGCGGGCTCTATCAATGGATCTTCTATGCCGATCTGATCGCGCGCGATGGCGATCCGACCAGGCTCGATCTCGCGGTCGGTACGCTGCTCGCAGTGCTGATCTTCGAGGGCACGCGGCGGCTGATGGGCGCGGCGCTGCCGCTGATGTGCGGCGCGTGCCTGCTCTACTGGTTCTTCGGCCAATATCTGCCGTCGCCGCTCAATCATCGCGGCTATGATTTCGACCAGATCGTCACGCATCTGTCGTTCGGCACCGAAGGCTTTTATGGCGTGCCGATCTACGTCTCGGCGACCTACATTTTCCTGTTCATCCTGTTCGGCTCGTTCCTGGAGCGCGCCGGCATGATCCAGCTCTTCACCGACGTTTCTCTTGGGTTATTCGGCAGGACCCGCGGCGGACCTGCCAAGGTCGCGGTGTTCGCCTCGGGCATGATGGGCACGATCTCGGGCTCGGGCGTTGCCAACGTCGTCACCGTCGGCCAGTTCACGATTCCCTTGATGATCAAGTTCGGCTATCGCCGCGCCTTTGCGGCCGGTGTCGAGGCCACGGCGTCGATGGGCGGCCAGATCATGCCGCCGGTGATGGGCGCGGTCGCCTTCATCATGGCGGAGACGCTCGGCGTCCAGTACTCGGAAATCGTGAAGGCGGCGGCGATCCCCGCCATCCTCTACTTCGCATCCGCCTTCTGGATGGTGCATCTGGAAGCCGGCAAGCACGGCCTTGTCGGCATGAAGCGCTCGGAGATCCCGAGTGCCTGGAGGGCGCTGGTGACGCGCTGGTACCTCGTGCTGCCGCTCGCCGCCCTGGTCTACATGCTGTTCGAAGGCTTTACGCCGCTCTATGCCGGCAGCATGGGCCTCGCGCTGACGGTGACGTTGATCCTGGGCGCCAGTATCACGGCCGGTGCGTCCTCGATGGTGATCCGCACCATCTTCTGGGTCGGGCTCGCGCTCGTCGTTGCCGCATTGTCGCGTGACGGCCTTCAGATCGTGCCGGTCGCGAGCGTCGTCGCCGGGCTGATTGTGATCACCGCTTTCATCCGTGGCGGCTTCAAGGCCTTGCGCGAATGCCGCGACGCGCTGGCCGAGAGCGCCAAGTCCGCCATCACCGTCGGCATGGCGTGCGCCATCGTCGGCGTCATCATCGGCATGATGTCGCAGACCGGTGTTGGCACCATCTTCGGCGGCTGGGTGATCGGGCTCGGCGAGAAGAGCCTGTTCCTGGCGCTGATCATGACCATGCTGCTGTCGATCCTGCTCGGCACCGGCATTCCGACCATCCCGACCTACATCATCACCGCCGCGCTCGCAGCGCCCGCGCTGGCGAAACTCGGCGTGCCCCTGATCGCGAGCCACATGTTCGCGTTCTACTACGGCATCATGGCCGACCTCTCGCCGCCGGTGGCGCTCGCAGCGCTCGCGGCCGCGCCGATCGCGAAGGAGAATCCGGACAAGATCGGCTGGGAGGCGATGCGCATCGCGCTCGCCGGCTATGTCATCCCCTTCATCTTCGTCTATTCGCCGGCCTTGATGCTGCAAGCCGGCGATCCCATGGCGGCCAAGCTCGGCTTCTACGGTGCGGTGGCGCTGGCGACCTTCAAGGCACTGGTGGCGATCGGCCTGTTCGGCATGGTGGCGATCGGCTTCCTGTTCGCGCGGCTGACGCTGCTCGAGCGCGTGGTCGCGCTCGGCGCTGCGCTCTGCCTGCTCGGCGACTTCCCGTTCAGCGACACCACGGGCTTCGTGCTCTCTGCCGCGCTGGTGCTGTGGCAGTGGCGGCAGCGCCCGCCGGCCGCGGTCGAGGCAGTGTGAGCCTCTGCTTCGCAACAGCGTCGGGCGTGAAGGCGCTGGCGCTGTCCGCCTTCACGCTGGTGTGGACGCATTCGATCGAAAAGGTCGACTGGCAGGAAGACTGGCGCGTCACGCCTGGTGGTCTCGAACTGGTGCAGGCGAGGGTCAAGGGCACCGGCGCCGGCATGGAGCCGCCGCCCGAGGCGCGGCTCGTCGATGGCTGGTTTCAATGGCAGCCGAAGCGTGCGCCGATGCGGGAGGTCGTGCTCGGCAATTCCGGCGCGGCCGGGGAATGGCGACTCTGCCATGAGGGCGTGTGCCGGACGTTGTCGGAGATTGTCGGGCATCCCATAGGTGCTAACGTTACAAAAATGAGCGTCTGCAACGATCCGTACCCCGGATGAGCGCAGCGATATCCGGGAACGCCGGTCCCGGATTGCGCTTCGCTCCATCCGGGTTACAAGAACAACAACACGGGAGACACGCGATGGATCGGCTCAAGGGCAAGGTTGCGATGGTGGTGGGGGCCGGCTCGATCGGGCCCGGCTGGGGCAACGGCAAGGCCACCGCGGTGACCTTTGCGCGCGAGGGTGCACAGGTGTTCTGCGTCGACCGCAACGGCACTGCTGCCGAGGAGACCGCGAAGATCATCAAGGACGAAGGCGGCCAGGCGACCGCGTTCACCGCCGATGTCTCGCGGTCAGCCGAGATCGAGGCGATGGTCGCGGCGTGCCTCAAGGCCTATGGCCGCATCGACGTGCTCGACAACAATGTCGGCATCGCCGAGATGGGCAGCGTGGTCGAGGTGACCGAGGAGAGCTGGGACCGCGTCTTCAGCGTCAACCTCAAGAGCGCCTATTTCGCCATGAAGCACGTCATCCCCGTGATGGTGAAACAGGGCGGCGGCTCGATCATCAACATCTCCTCGATCGCCTCGATCCGCCACATGGGCATCTCCTACGTCACCTACGGCACCTCGAAGGCGGCGATGAACCAGATGACGCGCACCACCGCGATCGAGTTCGCGCGGCATCATGTGCGTGTGAATGCGATCCTGCCCGGCCTGATGAAGACGCCGATGGTCGAACATTCCGCCGGCCTTGCCGCCAGCTACGCCAAGGGCGACGTCGAGGCGATGTGGCGCGCGCGCGATGCGCAAGTGCCGATGGGTCACATGGGCGATGCCTGGGACGTGGCGAATGCCGCGCTGTTCCTGGCGTCGGACGAGTCGAAATATGTGACGGGGATCGAGCTGGTCGTGGACGGCGGGATCACGTGCAAGGCGGGGGCGTAGCTCCAATCTCCGCCGTCGTCCGGACAAGCGCGCCTCAAGCGCGCGCAGATCCGGGACCCATAACCACAGGATGGAGTTGTTTTGCTAATCCGTAATTCCGAGTCGTCGTAACCACATCTGCCTGTGGTTATGGGTCCCGGATCGGCGCACCGCTCCAGTCAACGCTGCGCGTTGTCTGGAGCTTCGCTTGTCCGGGACGACAGCGGAGTATTGGGTTGCTCACTGCGCCAGCGCCAGAATCCCGCCGGCGAAAGAATGCCATGCCGCAGTCTCGCTGATCGGCCAGTTCAGCACCTTCACCGCCAGCATCGCGAGCGTGCCGGTGATGTAGACCGGATGCACGCGGCCCTCGGTGCGCCAGTCGCGTACCATGGCGACGACGAGCAACAGCGCGGCCACCACCGCCGGCGCGATGGTCACCGGCACCGGCGGCGGGCCGGGCGGTCCTGGAGGAGCGAGGAAGGTCAGAAACCAGCGCGCGATCGCGGCGTCGAGGATCGAGACCGCGGCGAGCAGCATCAGGCGCTTGTGAACTTCCGGCCTGCGCGTGTTCACGATGCCGAGCACGAACACCACCGCAAAGAACGCGATGCCGCTCATCGGCACGATCGAGAAGGCGATGCCGGCCTCTTTCTGCCCGAGCGCGGCGGCGTGCTGCATCACGTGCACGGAGGCGAGGAAGCCGAAGATCGTCATCGCGGTCGCGAGCGAAACGCCGACGATGCCGATCGCGCGGTGATTGACCACGCGGCCTGAGGCCGCGAGCCAGGTCTGGATCACGAAATAGAGAGACCAGGTGAAGAACAGGAGGCCGTGAAAATGAATCACCGGGCTTGCGGAAAACGCACCGCGGGCGAGCGGCGCCCAATAGGTCGGCGCGAAGCCGAGAAAAGCGGTCGCCGCGCAGGCCAGGGCCATGTGGAGATAAAAATATCGTGCGGGCGACGCATCACGCGCGCGGACACGACGGTCGTCGGTCAGGGTCGTCATCTGGAATGAGTCTGGGGAGGCGGTGTTTGGTTCAAAGCCAGCCGTTCACCCTCCAGTGTCGTCCCGGCGGAGGCCGGGACCCATAGCCACCAAACCGTGTTTGGCGAAGACTCGAGGTTACCAACCTCGCGCCACAACTGCTCCCTGGGGTTATGGGTCCCGGCCTTCGCCGGGACGACACCGAGTTTGTGGATGCATCGAGAATATCATCCTCCCGCGCTCAATTCTGCGCGATCGAGCTCCTCCTCGAGGCGGTGAAAGGCGTCGTCGCCGATCACTTCGGTGGCGCGCAGCTCGAAGATGGATTTGCGCGCGGCTTCGATGGCGCGGCGGCGCAGCGGATCGGCGGGCAATTCGCCATTGGCGATGCCGCCGTTCGGATCGTGATCCGCCTGCATCAGAATGGCGCGATATTCGAGCCTCAGGATCTCCGCCTCCTCCGACGGGTCGCTTTCGATCGCATCGAGAGCCGCGCGATAGGCCACGGTGCGGCCGCGCGCGACCTCGGTGCCGACGGGATCGTCGTCCGTGAGGCCGAAGGCCAGGATCAGCGGCCGCAGCGTCAGGCCCTGGATCACCAGCGAACCGAGCACGACGGCAAAGGCGATGAAGACGATGAAGTCGCGATAGGGAAAGTTTTCCGGCAGGGCGAAGGCGGTCGCGAGCGTGACGAGGCCGCGCATGCCGCACCAGGAGATGATGAGGCCGCCCTTCGGCGAGGCCACCTGCTTCGGATCCTTGGGATGATAGAGTCCGTGGGCAATCAGCGCGCGCAATGTCGTGCGGTAGAACGTCACCCAGAGCAGCCGCACCAGGACCACCGTGAGCAGGATCCAGGCTGCCGCCACGCAATATTCCCAGCGCACGTCCGCGTCGAGCCGCGTCCAGATCGGCCGCATCTGCATGCCGATCAGCATGAAGGCGAGCACGTTGAGCACGAACACCATCGTCTCCCACACCGCATAGGACGGCACCCGCAGCCGTGCCGGCATGTGCGCCCCCGCCGTGCGCGCCATGGTGATGGCGTAGACGACGATGGTGAGGATGCCGGAGAGGCCGAGATGCTCGGCGGCGATCCAGACCATGAAGGTGGTGGCGAACTGCAGAATGATCGCGCTGGGCGCTTCCTTCACGCGTTGGAGGAACAGCGGTATGATGCGCCCCGCCAACAGACCGGCGAGGACGCTGCCGACCAGCGCCAGCGCGATCGTCGGCGCGACCTCGCTCCATTTCAGATGCTGCATGACGACCGCGCCGACGGCGATGCGATAGATCAGCAGCGAGGTCGCGTCGTTGAGCAGGCTCTCACCCTCCAGCACCTTCACCATGCGGTGCGGCAGCTTGACCTGGCTCAGGATCGCGACCGCCGCCGCGGCATCCGGCGGTGCCACGATGGCGCCGAGCGCGATCGCGGCGGCCCAGGGCATGTCAGGCATCAGCCGGTGCGCGACGTAGGCAACGCCTACCGTAGTCAGGCCGACCGCGGCCACCACCAGGGTCGAGACTGGAACCCAGTTGTTGCGCAGGTCCCGCAGCGAGGTGTCGAAGGCCGCATCCAGCAGCACCGGTGCGACAAAAAGCGCCAATGCCAGGTCCGGCTCCAGCGTCCAGGTCGGGCTCGACGGCACGAAGGCGATCAGCGCGCCGCCGATGGCGAGAAAGGTCGGGTAGGGGACCTTGATCCGCCGCGCCAGCGCCGATAAGCCAACAGCGCCGAGCAGCAGCGCGATGATCCATTCGAATGTCGACACGACGATCCCCGAAACCGATTTGAGCGGCGCCACAAGCTAGCACCAATCCGGCCGTATGCTGGATAGGTGGGCCTCAAGGCAAGCCTTTCCGACTGCAAGGACCATGCGTTCTCTTCTCATTCAATTGTCCGGTGCCGTATTGCTCTGCGCGCTCCCGCTCGGCGTGGCTCTGGCGGCGACCGGCGGCGAGCCGGCTGCCGTCACGCAGGTCGACATCGCGCGATGCCTCACGGCTGCCGCCGGCGACGACCTGGACAAGGCCAATTCCGCCTGCGCTGAGGTGATCGACAATGAGAAGACGGCGAAGGGGGACCTGATCAAGGCGCTCGTGGCGCGCGGCGCGCTTTACGCGCGGCATGATCAGGTCGACCGCGCGATTGCCGACGACAGCCGTGCTCTCTTGCTCGATCCCACGCTCGCGGATGTCTTCAACGCGCGGGGCGAGCTGTGGCTGAAGAAAGGCGACAAACCCAAGGCAGTGCAGGATTTCGGCGCCGCGCTGAAGATCGATCCGAACCACGAGAAGGCCAAGGCCAATCACAAGGCGATGGCGCGCGAGCTCGAGCGGATCGGCGCGCAGATGGCGGTCGCGGGCAAGCCCAGCTTCAATTGCGCCCGCGCGGCCCGCGCCGTGGAGAAGGCGATCTGCGGCAATCGCGAGCTCGCCGATCTCGACCGGGAGATTTTTGGGTCGCATGCCCGCGTGATCCGGGAGGCGCGCAATCCTGCGGATGCCAAGGCGCTTCAGCGCGAGCAGGACGAGTTCATTGCCCGCCGCAATGCTGGGTATGGCCGGCCCGGCTATGATCTGAAAAAGGCGATGCAGGAGCGGTTGCGGCGGCTGAACGGGGTGGACGGCTACTAGAGCGTTTTCGAGCGAAGTGGATGCCGGTTCGCATGAGGAAAACGCGTCAAACAGGGATCAAGAGCATGATCGGACGGATCATGCTCTTGCCGTTCCGCAAAACCATCCGTCCTGTCGGCGTCTACTGCAGACCGGTGGGGTTGGAGGTCGAGCCGATCGGCGTCGGAGCCGGACCAAGCGCACTGTTACCTTGAATCCGGTTGTTGACATGCGACTGGGTGACGCCGCTGAACGCGGTGGCGTTGAAGCAAATATCGTTGTTCGAGAGGCGGACGGTGACCGTTCCGTTGAGGTTGCCCACGCCGAGACCGTTGTTGCTGACTACGCTGTTGCTGAGGTTTATTTCAGACGCCGCCGCGCTGCCCGATGCGCCGACACCGATCTGGGCGTTGCCCGTAACCACCGCCCGGTTGATCATGGCACGGCCGTTGTTGCCGATGAGAATGCCGATATTGGCCGAATTCTGAACGCGCACATTGTCGAGCGCGATGTCGAGGCGCTGCCCGGCGGCTCCGGGATTGTAGGCGATGCCGAAGGTGCCGGTATTTCGGACGGTGGTATTGGAAACATACAATTCGCCGCCGCCGGTGCGATCATCCAGGATGCCGGACGCCGAACCGGCGAAAACGCCGTCGATGAGGGTGTCTTCGATGATGACCACGCCGCCGGTGATGGTGGAGCCGCCGCTGATCCGGATCCCGACGAGGCCGGTGTCGATGCCGTTCAGATTGAGGTTGCGCAGCCGGACGGTCTTTCTCGTATCTGTCGCTGCGAAGCTGTTGAACGGAATGTTGATGCCGTTGGTGCCGCTGAAGAGGACCGAGCCGAAAATCTCATGGCAGTCGATGGTGATCGACTTGACAATGGTCACCGAGCCGAAGCCGCCGGGATCGAGGCAGTTGATCTCGCCGTTGAGGGCGGTCTTGGAAATCGCGCCGGCGAAGGTCTTGCATGGCGCGGTGCGGCTGCAGGGATTGACATCGTCGCCGACCCCCGACACCCAGGTCCGCGAGGCCTGGGCGTGAGCGGACGTGGCCGGCAGCGCGAGCAGCAGAAATGTTGCGGCAATGGTGTGCGACAGTGCAATCCTGTTCATGGTGCTCTCCGAAATGATGTGGCGATTGGCAATGGCTCTGCCACGCGGGAATGCGGAATGGTTGCAGGCTCGCCCTTGCGAGGGGCCGGCTATTTGAATGAAATCTGCGCGCTCTGGTAGCGGCTTCCCGCCGAGGCGACATCCGGCGCCAGTTCGAACGAGTACTCCGCGCCGACCAGATCGGTCGGAAACACGAGCGACAAGTTGCCGACGCCCTCGTCATCGGTCTTGATGTCGCCGATCTGGCGAACGCATTTGAGCGAGACGTGATAGACCGTGTTGGGCTTGGCGGTCATTGCCACCTTCACGCTGGTGTTGCCGTCGAACAGCCGCGTTGCCCAGATCGTGCCCCTGACCGACGGTGAATCGGTATTGGGGACATCGCGGCCGGAACAATCGGACGTGTCCTGATGAACGAGAACCACCTGCCGCTGGTTCGGATCGGTCGGGCGATTGGGAACGTATTGCGCCGTTGTGGCAAGGGTCGTTCCCGCGAGCATGGCGGCGCCGAGCCAGATGGAATTGTAACGCGGTCGGAAGATTGGCATCGCATATCGCATCGTTTCCTCCGCATGCAATTGGGGAAATCAACTATTTTAAGTAGTATTTCGGAATATGCCGATACTGGTTTCAGCACGACGTCTCGAGGCTGGTCGGAAATGGTCGCTGCACAATACACCTCATTCATGATACAGGTCTGTGAATTCGCTCACAGGTAGAGACCGGAGATTTCGCTGCGCTCCGATACGCTGCGATGGATCCCGTGACTCGGCCTGCGCCGACCGGCCTTGGAACCGCGGGCGACCTCATCGCTTGAACCGGTTGCTGCATGGCCGCGACAACGGTGAGAACCCGACGTCACGGAGCCCTATGCCATGTGCGGCATGCATTCTTCCGCGCAGATGCCCTCGTTTGCCAAAATCTCGCCTCGCGCCTTCCTCCTCGGCGCGGCCATTAGCCTTGCCCTCATCGCTCCAGCCTCGGCCGGCACCGATTGCGTGATGGGCAGCAAGACCGCTCCCGCCGAACTGATCGCGGCGTGCAGCGCCATCATCGACCAGACCTCGAATTCATCGTCCGACCGCGCCGCCGCGCTGCTGGTGCGCGCCGACGCCAACGCGCGGACCTCGGGCGGCCTCACGCAGGCGCTGCGGGACATCGACCGCGCCATCGCGCTGGACGGCAAGAATGCAAAGGCATGGCGCCTGCGCGGCGACCTGCTGCGCGAGGCCGGCGGCGACCTCAATCGCGCCGCGGCCGATCTGACCAGGGCGATCGAGCTCGATCCGCAGGATGCGGAGTCTTACGAGCGGCGCGGCGTCGTCTACACCAATCAGCGCCGGCTCGACCGCGCGCTCGCCGATTACGACCAGGCGATCAAGCTGAAGCCGGATGACGCGCAGGCCTGGTCCGACCGCGGCGTGACCTATTATCTCGGCGGCGACAACGAGAAGGCGATCCGCGATCTCAGCGAGGCGCTGCGGCTCGATCCGAACCGGCCGCGCACCTACACCAATCGCGGCGCGGCCTACAAGAAGCTCGGCCAGCTCGACAAGTCGGTCGCCGACAACGGCGAGGCGATCAGGCTCGACCCGAAGGTACCGGAATATTACGACAATCGCGGCCTGTCGCTGGCCGCGATGGGCGAATACGACAAGGCAATCGCCGACTACGACCAGGCGCTGCGGCTGGCGCCGAAGCCGAACTTCTTCACCAACCGAGGCGATTCCTATCAGTTCAAGGGCGAGCTCGGAGCGGCGCTGAGCGACTACGAGGCTGCGCTGAAGCTCGAGCCGAATTTCGCGCAGACCTACAACAACCGCGCCGTGCTCTACAAGAAGATGGGCGAGCGCAGGAAGGCGCTGGCCGATTACGAGACCGCGCTGAAGCTCGACCCCGGCAACGACAACGCGGCCAGCGGCCGCCGCACCATGATCGCGGAGATCGCGAAGTTCGGCGATGAGCCGCGGCGTCCGCTCGCGGCGAATTCCGGCAACGGTCCCTCGTTCGATTGCGCGACCGCAAAGCGCGAGGTCGAGAAGGTGATCTGCGCCGATCCGCAGCTCGGCGTGCTCGACCGCCAGATCGCCGAGACCTATGAGCGCGTGCTGAAATCCGCGAGCAAGCGTTCGGCCGGCGATCTGCGCCGTACCCAGCGCGATTTCCTCGCCACCCGTAACGCCAGCTTTGGCCGGCCCGGCTATGATCTGAGGAAGATCATGCAGGAACGGTTGCAGCGGCTGAATGCGATGGAGAGCTGAGAAGCCTCTGCGCGCACACCGCGTTCCCTCCCCCCCTGCGGGGGAGGGTTAGGGAGAGGGGGGCTACAAACTCTAGACTGAGTTCGTGGCCACCCCTCTCTCCCGCTCTCCCCCGCAAGGGGGGGAGAGGGCTCACCTTTGTTGTGGCTCCAGCTTGCCTCGATGGCCTTTCTTCCCTCCGTCCCGAAAGGCCCATCCTTTTCAGCTTGAACCGCGGCCCGTTCCCGGGAAAATACCTCTCAAACAAGGCCGGCGATTGATCCTGGTCATGGCGGGACGGCTGTCCTGTCGTCAGGTCAGGGCCAGGCGAATAAAGGGAACGGGAGCGCGGCAAATGAACATCCAGGGCAAGAGCAGCTATCACGAAGTCCATGCACGCTCGCTGGCTGATCCCCAGGGCTTCTGGGCCGAGGCGGCCAAGGAGATCGACTGGATCGAGCCGCCGAAGACGATCTTCGATGCTTCGCAAGGAACCTACGGCCGCTGGTTCACAGGCGGCGTGGTCAACACCTGCTACAACGCGCTCGACCGCCATGTCGAACGCGGCCGCGCCGACCAGGTCGCGCTGATCCATGATTCGCCGCTGACGGGCTCGATCACCAGGCTCACCTATGCCGAGCTGCTGGGTGAGGTGCAGGCGCTCGGCGCCATCATGCAGGATTTCGGCGTCGCCCAGGGTGACCGCGTCATCCTTTACATGCCGATGGTGCCGGAGGCGGTGGTCGCGATGCTCGCCTGCGCGCGCATCGGCGCGGTGCACTCGGTGGTGTTCGGCGGCTTTGCCGCGAAGGAGCTCGCCACCCGCATCGACGATGCGCAGCCGAAGCTGATCCTGTCGGCGAGCTGCGGCGTCGAGCCCGGCCGCATCGTGCAGTACAAGCCGCTGCTCGACGAGGCGATCAGGCTCGCTGGCAGCAAGCCGAAGGCCTGCATCGTGCTGCAACGTCCGCAGCTCACCTGTGACCTGGCGCCGGGCCGCGACTACGATTGGGCGAGCCTGCGCCGCAAGGCGATCAACGACGGCAGGAAGGCGCCTTGCGTGCCGGTCGCCGCGACCGATCCGCTCTACATTCTCTACACCTCGGGCACCACGGGCATTCCCAAGGGCGTGGTGCGCGACAATGGCGGCCATCTGGTCGCGGTGAAATGGTCGATGTTCAACCTCTATGGCGTCAAGCCGGGCGAGGTCTGGTGGTGCGGCTCCGACATCGGCTGGGTGGTCGGCCACAGCTACATTGTCTACGGCCCGCTGCTGCATGGCGCGACCTCGATCATGTATGAGGGCAAGCCGGTCGGCACGCCCGATGCCGGCGCATTCTGGCGCGTCATCTCCGAGCACAAGGCGGTGGCGCTGTTCACCGCGCCGACCGCGTTCCGCGCCATCCGCAAGGAGGATCCGGACGGCAAGTTCATCCGGCAATACGACCTCTCGACATTCCGCACCCTGTTCCTCGCCGGCGAGCGCGCCGATCCGCCCACGGTTGAATGGGCGGAGCAGCAGCTGAAGGTGCCGGTCATCGACCATTGGTGGCAGACAGAGACCGGCTGGTGCATCGCCGGCAATCCGGTCGGCCTCGGCATGCTGCCGGTGAAGCACGGCTCGCCGACGGTGCCGATGCCGGGCTACCAGGTCGACGTGGTCGATGAAGCGGCCAAGCCCATCGGTCCCAATAAGATGGGCTCGATCGTCATCAAGCTGCCGATGCCGCCGGGCTGCCTGCCGACGCTGTGGAATCAGGATTCGCGCTTCAAGGAAGCTTACCTCAGCGAGTTCCCCGGCTATTACAAAACCTCCGACGCCGGCTACAAGGACGAGGACGGCTATGTCTGGGTGATGGGGCGCACCGACGACATCATCAATGTCGCCGGCCATCGTCTGTCCACCGGCGGCATGGAGGAGATCCTGGCTTCGCATCCCGACGTGGCCGAATGCGCCGTGCTCGGCGTCAAGGACGCGATCAAGGGCGAGGTGCCCTGCGGCTTCCTGGTGCTCAAGGCCGGCGTGAAGCGCGCACCTAGCGAGATCGAGAAGGAGATCATCGCGCTGGTGCGTGACAAGCTCGGCCCCGTCGCCGCCTTCAAGCTCGCCATCACAGTCGGACGCCTGCCCAAGACGCGCTCCGGCAAGATTTTGCGCGGCACCATCAAGAAGATTGCCGACGGCGAGTCCTGGACCATGCCCGCGACGATCGAGGACCCCAAGGTGCTGGACGAGATCGGGGAGGCGCTGAAGGGGAGGGTGTGAGGGCTAACGCCCTCCGCCCGCGAGGCGTGACGCCGCCTCACCAATTCCTACCGTCATCGCCCGCGAAGGCGGGCGGTCCAGTATTCCAGAGACGGTGAGGCTAGAGCCGAGAGGCCGCGGCGTACTGGATTCCCCGCTTTCGCGGGGAATGACAGCGGGCGGGAACGGAGGCCAGGGACTTACATTCTCCTCATTCCGCGCTAAACAGGGCCGGCCAACAGAGGATCCTTGATGTCCCTCGCCACCGCGCCGCGCCTGCTTGCAGCCTTAGCTCTCGCCATCGCTCTCTCCGCCTGCTCGGCGCGCTACCAGACGCCGGTGGCGATGGGGGGCGACGATGACGACGCAGTGTGCCAGAGCCGCGGTTATGCGGCGGGCTCGCCGGAATATGTGGCCTGCCGCAAGGACCGTGACGTCCAGCGCAGCGCTGCTACCGCCCGCGCCGACCGCCGCCAGCGTGATCTCGGCGAGTACATGCTGAACCATCCCGAGCGGCCGTGAGATCGGGCGTGGCACTATCCTGCGTCGTTCACTCGCATTGCTCGTGACACATCTGCAACGCCGCGACACAATTCGTGCCGCGTTTCGCCTGATTTGATCGGCGTCAAATCCTTCACCATCCCCTTTCTGCTCTGACGCTGACGTCGCGCAACGATGCGCGAGAGACGGCTGAAGGGGATTGAAATGCAGAGAACGACAAGAAACTTGGCGCGGATCGCGACGGTCGGCGCGATGCTCGCGGGGACTTTTGCATCGGTGCAGGCCGCGGACCTGCCGGTCTACAAGAAGGCGCCGCCGCAGGTAGAAGGCTTCAATCCCTGGATGGTGCGTCTGCGCGTGCTCGGCGTGTTGCCCGATGCCGGCGGCTCGACCGTCAACGTCGCGGGCGTGCCGTCGCTGTCGTCGCCGAATTCCGGCCTCTCGATCAGCGACCAGGTCGTGCCCGAGCTCGACATCAGCTATTTCTTCACCAAGAACATCGCGGCCGAGCTGATCCTCGGTGTGACCAGGCATTCGATCAGCGGCACCGGCTCGCTGTCGAATTTGCCGATCGGCAAGACCACGCTGCTGCCGCCGACGCTGACGCTGCAATATCACTTCGACAATTTCGGTGCGTTCAAGCCGTATATCGGCGCCGGCGTGAACTACACTGTGTTCTTCAACAATTCCGCCGCCAATGCGCCGGCCGCCATCGTCGGCCCGCCCGCGATCGTCGCCACCACCACCGGCCTGCACGTCAGCAACGCCTTCGGCGGCGCCGTACAGTTCGGCTTCGACTACATGCTCGACCGGCACTGGGGTCTCAACGTCGACGTCAAGAAGCTCTGGCTGCGACCGGATTACAGCGCGACCGTCAGCGGCCTGCCCGTCACCGGCACCGCGCATATCGACCCGTGGCTGGTCGGCGCCGGCGTCACCTACAAGTTCTGATGCCGCCGTCGCGGCGCCGGGCGGGGGCCCCGGCGCCGCGTTGATCCGCTCGACCAATCCTGCATTCCGTCAGTCCGAATGCACGGTGCGGGGATGCCGATCGTGCAGGAGCTTCGCGAGCGGGTCGCGATCCTCGGGGTGTCCTTGTACGGCGATCTCGAACAGCGATTCCTGAATGTCCCGGGGCATCTCCCCCCAGACCGACAGCGCCGCGTGACCAAGCATCAAGGCAAAGCGTTCTTCGTTGACTTGCATCTTTGATCCTCCGCGCGGGAACAATGCGACATCAGACGCATCGTTCCCGGCGGCAGCCACGCCTCGCCGGCCGGCTGTTGAGATCATGCAGCCTCCGCCTCGGCCTCCGCGAATCTGCCAGGCAGGCCTCGACACGCGCCGGCACGCCCAAACAAAAACGCGGCGGGGTGGCCCGCCGCGTTCAAATCCGGTTCGATGGTTAATCGGAGGACGGAGAATTACTCCTCCTCGTTGTCCTGCTTCTTGCCGCCGAGGGTCTTCAGCTTGGCGAAGACGGCGTCGACGTTGAGGTCGTCGCTCGATCGCTCGGCCGGCTCGAACTCGTCCTTCTTGGTGGTCTCCGAGGCCGGCAGCAGGGTCGCGCCGCCATAGGCCGCGTCGATCGGCTTTTCCTTGGCCGCGCGGGCCACCTCGAAATCGAGCTCGATCTGCGAGCAGAGGCCGAGGGTGACCGGATCGATCGGGGTCAGCGAGGAGGTGTTCCAGTGGGTGCGGTCGCGCACGCTCGCGATCGTGCTCTTGGTGGTGCCGACCAGGCGCATGATCTGGGCGTCCTTGAGCTCCGCGTGGTTGCGCAGCAGCCAGAGGATGGCGCTCGGGCGCTCGTGGCGGCGCGAGACCGGGGTGTAGCGCGGGCCCTTGCGCTTGGGCTGCGGCGGCAGCACGACCTTGCTCTCCTGGAGGCGGAGGCGGTAATCCGGGTTCTTCTCGCCCTTCTCGATCTCCTCGCGGGTGAGCTGGCCGTTGGAGAGGGGATCCATGCCCTTGATGCCCTGGGCCGCGTCGCCGTCGGCGATCGCGCGCACCTCGAGGGGATGCATCTTGGTGAAATCGGCGACCTGGTCGAAGGTCAGCGCGGTGTTGTCGAGCAGCCAGACGGCGGTCGCCTTGGGCATCAGAGGTGCGTTGCTCATGGCAAATCTCCTTTGTGCTTCGCCCACCCCTTTGGAGGCGAAGCCGGTGGTCATCAGCGATGACTGGGAATTCGCGCTATATAAGCCCGGAGGGGGTAGCCACGCAATGGTTCTGCTATAGATAGTGCCTTGACAGCGCCCGAAAGGGGGCCCAATTCCCTCTGAAGTCGCCGTAAGCCCGTACCCAAGCCCTATTCATCCATCGACCGCTTCCCGCCCCCATTTGGCGAGGTGATTCGGTCCCGAGATCGCTCAATGTCAGCAAAACCAGACCTCAAGATCGTGCTTTGTTCTCCCCGCGGCTTCTGCGCCGGGGTGGTCCGGGCGATCGACACCGTGGAACGGGCGCTCGATAAATACGGTGCCCCCGTCTATGTTCGCCATGAGATTGTGCACAATAAATACGTCGTCGACGGGTTGAAGAAGAAGGGCGCCATCTTCGTCGAGGAGCTGGCCGAAATCCCGGAAAACACCTCCGCGCCGGTGGTGTTCTCGGCCCATGGCGTGCCGAAATCGGTTCCCGCCGACGCCCAGTCCCGCAATTTGTTCTCGCTGGACGCGACCTGCCCGCTGGTGACCAAGGTCCACCGCGAGGCCGCGATCCACTTCAAGCGCGGCCGCGAGATCTTCCTGATCGGCCATTCCCATCACCCCGAGGTGGTCGGCACGCTCGGTCAGCTCCCCGTCGGCGCCGTCACCCTGATCGAGACCGCCGAGGACGCCAAGACCATCACCCCGAAGGACCCCAACAACCTCGCCTTCGTGACCCAGACCACACTGTCGATCGACGACACCGCGGAGATCGTCGCGCTGCTCAAGGAGCGTTTCCCGAACATCAACGGGCCGCACAAGGAAGACATCTGCTACGCCACCACCAACCGCCAGCTTGCGGTGAAGAAGGTGGCGCCGGTGGTGGACGCCCTGATCGTGGTCGGCGCGCCGAACTCGTCGAACTCGCAGCGCCTGCGCGAGGTCGCCGAGCGCGAGGGCTGCCCGATCGCGGTGCTGGCGCAGCGCGCCGCCGACCTCGACTGGAAGCGGTTCGAAAACATCACCAGCCTCGGCATCACCGCGGGCGCCTCGGCGCCGGAAGTGATCGTCGAGGAGATCATGGACGCGTTCGCCGAGCGCTTCACGCTGCATGTGGAGACGGTCTCGGCCGCGGAAGAGAACGAGTTCTTCCCGTTGCCGCGCCAGGTGCGCCCCGAAGCCGCCGCCGAGTAGACCTCTATGGCGGTCTACACCGACGTCGCCGCCGACGAGCTTGCGGATTTCCTGAGCCAATACGATCTCGGCGAATTGCTCTCCTACAAGGGCATCGCCGAGGGCGTCGAGAATTCCAACTTTCTGCTGCACACCACCGAGGGATCGTTCATCCTCACGCTCTACGAGAAGCGTGTGGCGAAGAACGATCTGCCGTTCTTCCTCGCGCTGATGACGCATCTCGCCGAGCACGGCGTCAATTGTCCGCTGCCGGTGAAGGGACGAGACGGCGAAGCGCTGCGCGAGCTGTCGGGCCGTCCCGCCGCGATCATCACCTTTCTCGAAGGCGTCTGGCCGCGCAAACCGAACGCGGCCCATTGCGCCGGCGTCGGCGAGGGACTGGCCAGGATGCATCTGGCCGGCGCCAATTTCGCGATCAAGCGCGCGAACGCGCTCTCGGTCGCGGGCTGGCGGCCGTTGTTCGACGCGGCCGCAAGCCGCGCCGACGAGGTGCAGCCGGACTTGCGCGCGTTTCTCGCGACCGAGCTCGACTATCTCGCGAGCGGGGTCTGGCCGACCAATCTGCCCGAGGGCGTGATCCACGCCGACCTCTTCAACGACAACGTCTTCTTCCTCGGCGACAAGCTCTCGGGGATCATCGACTTCACCTTCGCCTGCAACGACATGCTGGCCTATGACGTCGCGATCTGCCTCAACGCCTGGTGCTTCGAGCCGGATCACTCCTTCAACGTCACCAAGGCGCGCGCCTTCCTCAATGCCTATGGCCGCGTGCGCAAGCTCTCGGAGGCGGAAGAGGCCGCGCTGCCGCTGCTGGCGCGCGGCGCCGCGATCCGTTTCCTGCTGACGCGGCTGGTCGACTGGCTCAACGTGCCGCCCGGTGCGCTGGTGAGGCCGAAGGATCCGCTGGAATATCTCCGCAAGCTGCGCTTCCACCAGAGCGTCGCCAGCGTGCGCGACTACGGGCTGATGCCGTCAGGACTGGTCGCGTGAGCGAGCTTCCCGTCGTCACGATCTATACCGACGGCGCCTGCTCGGGAAATCCCGGGCCCGGCGGCTGGGGCGCGATCCTGAAGTTCGGCGACAAGGAGAAGGAGCTGAACGGCGGCGAGCGTCACACCACCAACAACCAGATGGAGCTGATGGCGGCGATCTCCGCGCTCGAAGCGCTGAAGAAGCCGTGCACCGTCGATCTCTACACCGACAGCCAGTATGTCCGGCAGGGCATCACCGGCTGGATCCACGGCTGGAAGCGCAACGGCTGGCGCACCGCCGACAAGAAGCCGGTCAAGAATGTCGAGCTATGGCAGCGTCTCGATGCCGCGCTCAAGGCGCATCAGGTCCGCTGGCACTGGGTCAAGGGCCACGCCGGTCATCCCGAGAACGAACGCGCGGATCAGCTGGCGCGCGACGGGATCGTGAAGGCGCGGTTGCAGCAGAGGGTGGCGGAGTAGCGCGGGCTCGCTCTTTCCACGCGTCATGGCCGGGCTCGACCCGGCCATCCACGCCTTCATCATAAGCGCCGCCACACTCTCAACTGTCATCGCCCGGCTTGACCGGGCGATCCAGTATTCCAGAGACGCTTGCGGTTCAGCCGAGAGGCCGCGGCGTACTGGATCGCCCGCCTTCGCGGGCGATGACAGTTGTGGGTGAGGCTGAAAGCGGCGACCGCTCTACACTGACTGCCTTACAGCTGCCCGAGCAGCGTATCGCCGCCGGACACCTCGACCTTGCCGGGCATCGCTTCGAGGTTCAGCTTCTTGACCACGCCGTCCTCGACCAGCATCGAATAGCGCTTGGAGCGGATGCCGAGGCCGTTGGCGGAGGCGTCCAGCTCCATGCCGATCGCCTTGGCGAACTCGGCATTGCCGTCGGCGAGGAAGATCGCCTCGTCGCGCTGGTCGGTGTCGCGCTTCCAGGCGTTCATCACGAAGGCGTCGTTGACGGAGACGATGGCGATGGTGTCGACGCCCTTGTCCTTCATGGCATATGCGTTGAGGAAGATGCTCGGCAGATGCATCTTGTGGCAGGTGCCGGTGTAGGCGCCGGGCACCGCGAACAGCGCCACCTTCTTGCCCTTGAAGATATCGTCGGTGGTCTTCACCTGCGGGCCTTCCGCCGTCATCACGCGGAATTTCGCCTCGGGCAGCTTGTCGCCAGTCTGGATCGCCATCGTCAGTCTCCCTGAAAATCGATCCCGCTTTCTAGACCGTGCGGCGGGCCCGCACAATATTGCCGGCAGGGAAAGCGGCGAAGGTTGCCGCCCTTCACCTTGATGTCATCAGCCGGAAAAGCCGCCATTGTCGAGGAAGGCCTGCTCTTCCTCGGTGGTCGGGCGTCCGAGGACGCAGTTGCGGTGGGGGAAGCGGCCGAACCGGCGGATGATGTCGGCGTGCTCCCGCGCGTATTTCAGGTTCTCGGCATTGTCGGCGTCCTGAAACAGAGCAATGCAGTGCAGCTGGTCGGGCAGGTGCTCGGAATGCATGAAGGGCATGTAGAGGAATTCGAGCAGGGCAGGATCGATCCTGCGATCCGCGCCCCGATCGATGGCGCGGCGGGCAATTTCGCGCGCCAGCGCATCGCTGGAGAACGTCCTGGGATCGCCGCGAAACATGTTGCGGGGGAACTGATCGAGCACGATGACGAGCGCGAGTGCACTGTCGTCGCTTGCCTCCCATGACGCCAGTTCGCCGGCGGCCGCCTTCTGCCAGAGGGCGAGAAAGCGGCGCCTGACCTCCGCGTCGAAAGCCTCGCTGTGCTTGTACCAGCGCTCACGGCCGGCCTCGCGCCAGAAGGCGAGAATGCCGGCCGGCTCGATGTCGCCGACGTCAGTCATGGCTCAACGGCAGCCCTACGCCGCCTCCGCCTTCTTCTCGTCGCGGAGCTGCCGGCGCAGGATCTTGCCGACATTGGTCTTCGGCAGGTCGGTGCGGAATTCGATGTGCTTGGGCACCTTGTAGCCGGTGAGCTGCTCCTGACAGAACTTGATCACGGCCTCGGCGGTGAGGTTCTGGTCCTTCTTCACCACGAAGGCCTTCACCGCTTCGCCCGACTTGGAATCGGGGATGCCGATCACGGCGCATTCGAGCACGCCCGGATGGCTGGCGATCACTTCCTCGACCTCGTTCGGATAGACGTTGAAGCCGGAGACCAGGATCATGTCCTTCTTGCGGTCGACGATCTTGGTGTAGCCCTTCTCGTCCATCACGCCGATGTCGCCGGTGCGGAAATAGCCGTCCGCGGTCATCACCTTGGCGGTCTCCTCAGGCCTGTTCCAGTAACCCGACATCACCTGCGGGCCCTTGGCGCAGATCTCGCCCGGCTGGCCGAGCGGCACCTCGTTGCCGTCGTCGTCGCGGATCGAAATATAGGTCGAGGGCACAGGGATGCCGATCGAGCCGGAGAAATCGTTCGTGGTCGCCGGATTGCAGGTCAGCGTCGGCGAGGTCTCCGACAGGCCATAGCCTTCGGCGATAAAGCAGCCGGTCACCGCCTTCCACTGCTCAGCCACGGGCCGCTGCACGGCCATGCCGCCGCCGTTGGAGATCTTCAGCTTGGAGAAGTCGAGCTTCTTGAAGTCGGGATGGTGCATCAGGCCGTTGTAGAGGGTGTTGACGGCCGGGAAGCTGTTGACCTGGTACTTCGCCAGCTCCTTGACGAAGCCCGCGATGTCGCGCGGGTTGGGGATCAGGAGATTGCAGCCGCCGGCGCGCACCGCGAGCAGGTAGCAGGCCGTCAGCGCGAAGATGTGATAGAGCGGCAGCGCGCAGACGATCAGGAGCTGGTCGATCTGCGGCGGCTGCGCCAGCGCCGGCTGGAGCCAGGCATCGTTCTGCAGCACATTGGCGACGATGTTGCGGTGGAGCAGCGTCGCGCCCTTGGAGACGCCGGTGGTGCCGCCGGTATATTGCAGGAAGGCGACGTCGCCGGGCGACAGCTTCGGCTTGTTGAACGTCAGGCCGCGGCCGGCCGAGAGCGCGTCATTGAAGGACACGGCGCCCGGCAGCGACCAGGCCGGGACCATTTTCTTGACGCGGCGGACGACGAGGTTGACGATCACGCCCTTGAAGCCGAGCAGGTCGCCCATGCTGGCGGCGATGACGTGCTTCACCGACGTCTTCGCGATCACCTGCTCGACCGTGTGGGCAAAATTCTCCAGCACGATGATGGCTTCGGCGCCGGAATCCTTGAGCTGATGCTCGAGCTCGCGCGGCGTGTAGAGCGGATTGACGTTGACGACCGCAAAGCCGGCGCGCAGCACCGCGGCGGTGGCGACCGGATATTGCAGCACGTTCGGCATCATGATGGCGACGCGGGCGCCGCGCTGGAGCCCGCGGCCTTGCAGATAGGCCGCCAGCGCAACCGACATCTGGTCGAGGTCGCGGTAGCTGATCGACTTGTCCATGCAGATGAACGCCTTGCGGTCGGCGAACTTGGTGAAGCTCTCCTCCAGAAGGTCGACCAGCGATGCGTATTGTGTCGGCTCGATATCGGCGGGCACGCCGGGCGGGTATTGCTTAAGCCAGATGCGCTCCATGGAAATTCCCCTCTCCTACATCAGAGCCCGTTGTATCTCGGGCTTGCCTCATTGCCGCCAGTATCGAGCCTGCCGGACCGGGTGGCAAGCCGTCGAGGCTTAGGGCAAAGGTCGGAAAGTGGCTACCGGAATCGTCGCAAGCCGCGTTGCCGCAAGTGCGAAGCGCGGGCCGCGGTTCAATTCCGAGGGGCGTTAACTGTTGTTGGCCGGCTTGGCCGGAGGCTTGGTCGCGGCCTTGGGCTTGGCGGGCTTCGCCGCCTGATCGCCGCTTGCTGCGGGCTTCTCGGCGGGCTTCGCCGCGGCATGCTTGGCGCCGGCGGGCTTGGCTGCGGTCTTGGTGTCAGCCTTCGCGTCACCCTTCCCATCACCCTTGGCGCCCGGCTTCGCTGTCGCCGTCTTGGTGTCCTTCGGCTTGTCGGCCGGCTTGTCGGCTGCATCGGGTTTCTTGGCGACACGCGACTTCTTGCCACGCGCCTTCGGCGTGGCCTGCTGGTCGGCATCGGCTGCGACCGCGGCGATCAGGGCGGTGCCGGTGCGGGTCGGGCCGGTATAGACCAGCACGGGCTCGGCCGCCGCCGGCGCCGAGGCCATCAGCTCGGAAGCCTTCATCAGGGGCGGCTGAAGCCCGGCGGTGAAGAACGTCACCTGGGCCTCGCCGCCGGTGGCGGAGCCCGATCCGGTCGCGCCGCCATTGGCCGCGATCAGCGCGTCGTCGTCGTCGCTCGCCGGCCGCTTGCGATGGCCGCCGCACATGTCGTCGCGCAGGTTCGGCGGCGAGGCGTCGACCGGCACGAGGTTTTCGACGGTGCCGAGCGAGGGACGCAGCCACGACAGATTGTCCTGGCTGAAGCCGCGCTCCAGCAGCTGCGCCGCCTTCACCGCGCGCGCCGTTCCGGAATTGGCGCCGAGCACGACGGCGATCAGCCGGCGGCCGTTGCGCGTGGCCGAGGCGACGAGGTTGTAGCCCGAAGCGCAGATGAAGCCGGTCTTGAAACCGTCGGCGCCGGGATAGCGGCCGATCAGCTTGTTGAAATTCCCCGTAACGCGCTTGCCGAAGCGGATCGCCGGGATGTGCACGAAGTATTCGTATTCCGGCAGGTCGCGCAGGAACGAGCGTGCGAGAATGCCGAGATCCCGCGCAGAGGTGATCTGACCATCGGCGGGCAGGCCGTTCGGATTGACGTAGCTCGTCTGCGTCATGCCGAGCTTCCTGGCGGTGTCGTTCATCATTGCGGAGAAGCCGTCGACCGAACCACCGACGCCTTCGGCGAGCACCACGGCCATGTCGTTCGCCGACTTGACCATCATCATCTTCAACGCGTTGTCGACGGTGAGCTGCGTTCCCGGACGGAACCCCATTTTCGACGGCGACTGCGAGGCCGCCGTCGGCGACACCGTGAGCAGCGTGTCGAGCGTGAGCCTGCCGTCCTTCACCGCCTTCAACGTGACATAGGCGGTCATGATCTTGGTGACGGAGGCCGGATACCAGGGGGTGGTCGCGTTATCCGCCTGCAACACCTTGCCGCTGTCGGCTTCGATCAGCAGCAGCGCTTCGGCGCTTGCCGCGCGTGGCGCGAGCAGCGCGGCACATGCGAGGGCCGCGGCGAACAGGTTGAACAGGGATTTGCGAAGCAGCGGGCGAAAGGCGTGCACTATCCGATTCCGGTCCTTGGAGATCCGCCGGTTCCGGACGGTTCTCGTGATCTGAGTTTCGGGTTTTGAATTCCGGCGCCGCCGCTTGCGGCGTCGCAAACCTATACCGGCTCTTGCGTCGAGAATAGGGGTTACGGCGCGGTATTCCGCAATGAAATAGGCCGAATTTCGGCGGTCCTGCGGGGACTTGCTATGGGGACTTGGCCGCAGTCGCAATAGTCTCGGCCGCCGTCACGCTGGCCCGTGTATTCGTCTGTGACTGTTCCTGCACCATGAACTGGGCCCGGGCGAGCTCGGCAAAATGGCCGCCTTTGGCCACGAGTTCATCGAAAGTTCCGCTTTCGATCACGCGCCCGTTCTCGAACACCAGGATCCGCGTGGCGTTGCGGATGGTGGAGAGGCGGTGGGCGATCACGAAGGTGGTGCGGCCCCTCATCACTTCGTCGAGAGCGGCGTTCACCTTGGCCTCGGTGACGGCGTCGAGCGCACTGGTCGCCTCGTCCAGAATCAGGATCGGCGGGTCCTTCAGCAGCGCACGCGCGATCGACAGCCGCTGTCGCTCGCCGCCGGAGAGCATGCGGCCGCGCTCGCCGGCATTGGTCTCGAACCCGCCGCTGCGCTCGATGAATTCGAGCGCCTGCGCGCGCTCGGCCGCCTTGCGCATCTCGGCTTCGGTCGCGTCCGGCTTGCCGACGCGCAAATTCTCCGCGATCGAGCGGTTGAACAGGAGCGCCTCCTGGAACACGACGCCGATGTTCCGCCGCAGCGAGGTCAGCGTGACGCCGCGCACGTCCATGCCGTCGATCCTGATGAAGCCGGATTGCGGATCGAAGGCGCGATGCAAGAGCGCAATCGCGGTGGACTTGCCGGCGCCGGTCGGGCCGACCAGCGCGATGGTCTGGCCGGGCAGCGCGGTGAAGGAGAGATCCTCGACCGCCGGCCGCTTGCCGTCATAGGAGAAGGTGACGTCGTTGAACTCGACGAGGCCGGACAGGCGTCCCGCATCGATCGCGTCGGGACGGTCGTGGACCGCCGGCACGGCATCGAGCACGCCAAAGAACTCGCGCAGGCGCGGCGCTTCCATGAACACGTTGTTGATGAAGCTCACGACCTGCTCGAGCTTCTGGATCAAGAGCGTGGCAAAGCTCACGAACATCACGATCTCGCCGACCGAGGTCAGCCCCTGGTCGTGCAGGGCGATGCCGAGCGAGAAGATCGCGAGCACCGTGATGGTGGTGGAAGCGCGCGTGATGACGGTGACGAGCGCCCACCAGGACAGCACCGGCATCTGTGCGGCCAGCAGCTCGTCGGCGACGGAGCGCAGTCCCTTCACCTCGGATTCGACGCGGACGAAACTCTGCACCAGTGCGACGTTGCCGAGCGCATCGGAAGCGCGCGCCGAGAGCTCGCTGTAGTGCTCCTCGACCTCCATCTGCATGCCGAAGGTCTTGCGCACCACGAAAGTCGTCAGCGCCGTGAAGACGACGCAGAGCACGAACAGGAGGATCGCGAGCCGCCAGTTCAGATAGAGCGACAGCGGCAGCAGCACCACGACCGAGAGGATCGCGGCAAAGTGCTCGCGGAAGAAGCCGAGCCACAGCCGCCACAGCGCATCGGTGCCGTTGAGCATCACCTTCATCAGCCGGCCCGAATGGGTGCCGGAGTGGAAGGTCAGCGGCAGTTGCAGGATGTGCTCGAAATAGTCGGTCAGCACCGCCTGGCGCTGGCGGTGGGATAGCCGGTCGGCTTGCAGCGCAACGAGCGCGCTGCATGCGATGGTGAACAGCCCGAACGCGACCCAGGCCAGCAGGAACGGCCATGCCGAGTTCGAACCGGCGACCGACTTGCCGGAGAGCACGTCGACGATGCGGCCGAACAGTACGGGCTCGGCGAATTGCGAGGCGGCAAGCAGGAGATTGGCAAACGCCAGCAGCCAGCCCAGCCGCGCCTCCTTGCCGAGCAGCTCGAGAACGCGGGTGTAAAGGCTGAAAATGGACATGCGGACCAGCAACTCGGGCGGATAGCGGGGCCCGTATTCTAAGCAGGGATCGCCCGCGAGATACAGCGGAAGCTATCGGTTTTGCTCAATTGATGAGCCGCCCCGCGACCGGCGGCAGGAACCGGTCGTCGAAGATGTCGCCCACGGCCGGCCGCTTGCGGAATTTGAAGTTCTGGGCGATCTGGTCGATCGAGCGGTCCAGCCGCGCCGGGTCGATGCCGCCGAGGCCGTTGCGCCTGACCTCGTCGGTCAGGATGTTGTCGACGAGCACGGTGCGCAGGCGCTCCAGTTCGAGGTCGTGGTCGCCGTCGTCGATGCGGCTCGTGGCCTCGGCCGCCGCACGGGCGGGCTCTTTGACTGTCGCGTTGATACCGGCGATCAGCGCGCGAACAAATCCCTTCAGCGCGTCCGGCTTCGCCGCGGCGAAAGCGGGGTTGGCCACCACGGCAAAGCCATAGGCTTCGCAGCCATAGTCGGCGTAACGCAGCACGACGAGATCGTCGCCGGGCACGCCGCGGTCGCGCAAGTTCACCGCCGAGAGATAGCTGAAGCCGGCGACGGCATCGACTTGCCCCGCGGACAGGATCGGCTCCCGCACCGCGGCACTTATCTTGTGGAATTTCACGCGCGACGTGTTGATGCCGTTCTGCTGCGCCAGCGCCGGCCACAGCCGCATCGACAGATCGCTGTCGGCAACGCCGACGGTCTTGCCGTCGAGATCGGGCAACAGATGGATGCCGCGGCTCCTGCGCGCGACGATCGCGTAGGGCGCACGGTTGAACATCACGAACACCGCCTTGATCGGCGCCGCATCGTCCTTGTCGCGAAATCGGATCAGCTCGTTGATGTCGACCAGTGCGAGCTCGCTGTCGCCCTTGGCGACGCGCGCGAGAGTCTCCGGCGATCCGGGCGATGTGTTGAAGGAGACGTTGAGATGCTCGGCGCCGAATTTGCCGTCCTTCGCGGCGAGGAAGAACGGCGCCATGCTCGCATCGATCGGGCGGTCGAAGGTGAAGTGGATCGCGACGGAGGGCGCGGCGGTCTCGGCCGCCGTGACGTCGCGTGCGGTCAGTGCCGCAAGCGAGATCGAGAGCGCCAGCAGCCAACGAAAAGTGGTCGTCTTGAATCCTGACATCGGTTGCGCCGGTCCCGCATTGTTGTGGTTTCGTGACGCTCGCAGCGCCGGCCCGCACTGAGCGTGCGCGCGCCAACATGAACGGTGGATGAGCGGGGGTTGCGTCATGATCACGCAACCCCGTTCAGCTTGTGTTGGGGTTGGGGAACCCAACATGGGACGTGGGTGTTTGAAAGACATGAGCCTGTCTGCAGGCGCCATTCGAGGTCCCAAGGAGGGTCCAGGAGATGTTTGACAGCTTTTCGAAATTCGCCGGCCGCAAGGCCGTTCTTGCCACTGCGGCCGTGGTGGCTCTGACTGCCGTTGCACCCACCGCCTCTTACGCGGGCGGTCGTCACTGGCATCATGGTGGCGGTGGCGCCGCTGCTGCTGCTGCGATGTTCGGCCTGGCCGCGACCGGCCTCGCGATCGCAGCCAGCCGCGATGCCTACGCCTATGATCAGGGCCCGGGTTACTACTACGAGAGCGGCCCGGTCTACTACAGCGGCCCCGGCTATGGTCCCTATTACTACGGCTCGGGCTACCAGGAGCGCTATGGCGGCTACACCAAGGTCTGCGCCCACGGCTATTCCGGCTACGGCTGCTATTAACCGACCGGTAACCGGTCATGCGTCATCGACGAACAGGCCGTCGCACTTGCCGCGCCGGCCTGTTTTTTGCTTTTATTGCCGGGCGTTAACTCGCTCGCCATTGGTTTAGAGTAGTTTTGAGTACCATGAGTGATTCGCTTGAGCGGCTATATCTGGCTGTGCTCGCGGCCAGGGACCTTGATCCGGCAACATCGCGCACCGCCCGGCTGTTTCAGCGTGGCCCCTCCAAAATGGCGAAGAAACTGGCCGAAGAGGCCATTGAAGTGGTCATCGATGCCGTCAATGGCGACACCGATGCGGTGGTCCGGGAAAGCGCCGACCTGCTCTACAATCTCACCGTGCTCTGGGCTTCGGCCGGCGTGCGCCCCGAGGACGTCTGGCGCGAGATGACGCGGCGGGAAGACATGCTCGGCATCGCCGAGAAGCTGCCGAAGTCGACGATGAAGCTGCCCAAAGTTGCGTCACCGCGCGTCGCCGCGCGGCGGCCAATTGTCGCGCTCGAGGGCCGTTCGGCACGCAAGCGCCACTAGAACCGTCACAATTCGCCTCAATCTCAGCATGGACAAATCCGTCCCATGGTGCTTCATCGCGGCGCCATGCTGAAACGTATCTACGACTGGTGCATCGACGCCGCCCACAAGCCCTATGCGCTCTGGATCATGGGAGCCGTGGCTTTTGCAGAAAGTTCCTTCTTTCCGGTCCCTCCGGATGTGATGCTGATCCCGATGTCACTGGCGCGCCCGCAGCGCGCCTGGGTCTACGCGGCGATCTGCACCGCGACCTCGGTGCTCGGCGGCCTTCTCGGCTACGCCATCGGGGCACTGCTGTTCGACTCGGTCGGTCACTGGCTGATCCAGGTCTATGGCCTCGGCGACAAGGTCGAGGCCTTCCGCGCCTCCTATGCCGAATGGGGGGCGGTGATCATCCTGCTCAAGGGGCTGACGCCGATCCCCTACAAGCTCGTCACCATCACCTCGGGCTTTGCCGGCTATAATCTCGTCCTGTTCATCCTGTGCTCGATCGTGGCCCGCGGCGGCCGCTTCTTCATCGTCGCCATCCTGCTCAACCGCTATGGCGACTGGATCCGGGTCCGGATCGAGAAGCATCTCGGTCTGTGGGTGGCGATCGGCGCCGCGGTGCTGGTGCTGGGCTTCGTGGTGGCGGTCAAGCTGATCTAGAGCCGCAGTACTTTGCCGCTGCGCCGGCTTCGGCTACGGTTGCCATCATGATGGTTCGATCCGGCAATCCGGCCGTGCGGTTCGGGACGCTGACTTCAGCAGTGCTGCTGCTCCTGCTGGGTGCTGGCGGGACTGGATGGCCGCAATCCGCGCCGCCATCGCTCGGCCTCCAGGAGCAGGGGCCGCAGGCTGCGCCGCCGCCGTCAACGCCTGCCCCGCCGGCGCGCGAGGAAAATCCCGGGCTGATCAACGAAATGGGCAAGCTGTTCGACAAGCTGCCCTCGATCCTGCCGCCGATCAAAAGCCCTGGTGAGACCATGAACGACCTGTCGCGGCTGGCGAGACCCTCGACCATGGTCTCGGGGCGCGTGGCCTGTCCGGTCTCGTCGAACGGCGCGCCGGATTGCAAGCAGGCCGCCGACCAGCTCTGCCAGGGCAGGGGCTACAAGGAAGGCAAGAGCCTCAACGCCGACTCCGCCGAGAAATGCTCGGCCAAGGTGCTCATCCCGGGCAGGCAACGCAAACCGGACGACTGCCGCACCGATACTTTCGTGACCAGCGCGCTGTGCCAGAACTGACGTGACGACGACGCGCGCGAGCAACCAGGAGCGCCCATGAGCCGTACGGAGCAGGATTTCCTCGGACAGCGTGAGATAGCCGACGACATTTACTACGGCGTCCAGACCATCCGCGGGAAGGAGAACTTCCACATCACCGGCATTCCGATGAATCAGGAGCCTTACTTCGTGAAGGCGCTGGGTTACGTGAAGAAGGCCGCCGCGATGGCCAATCGCGATCTCGGCGCGATCGACGCCAAGGTGGCCGATGCGATCATTCTCGGCTGCGACCGCGTGATCGCCGGTGACATGATGAATCAGTTCGTCACCGACTTCATCCAGGGCGGCGCCGGCACCTCGACCAACATGAACGCCAACGAGGTGATCGCCAACCTCGCGCTGGAATCGCTGGGCTTCAAGAAGGGCGACTACCAGCACGTCAGCCCGAACGATCATGTGAATTACGGCCAGTCGACCAACGACACCTATCCGACCGCCTTTCGGCTGGCGCTGATCCTGCGGCTCGAGAGCTACATGACGGCGCTGCGCCAGCTCCAGGAGGCGTTCTTCGCCAAGGGCAGGGAGTTCGATCGCGTGCTGAAGATGGGCCGTACGCATCTTCAGGACGCAGTGCCGATGTCGCTCGGCGCTGAATTCCGCGGCTGGGGCACCACCATGGGCGAGGAGGTCGATCGTATCTCCGAGGCGCGGGCGCTGCTGCGCGAGATCAACCTCGGCGCAACCGCGATCGGCACCTCCGTCACCGCTGCGCAGGGTTATCCCAAGCTCGCCGTCCGGCATCTGAGCGCGCTGACCGGCGTCGACTTCATTCTCGCCGGCGACCTCGTCGAGGCGACCTCGGACACCGGCGCCTATGTGCAGCTCTCCGGCGTGCTCAAGCGCACCGCAAGCAAGCTCACCAAGATCTGCAACGACATCCGGTTGCTGGCTTCGGGCCCGCGCGCCGGCTTCAACGAGATCAACCTGCCGCAGCTCCAGCCGGGCTCCTCGATCATGCCGGGCAAGGTCAATCCCGTGATCCCCGAGGTCGTCAACCAGACCAGCTTCCTCGTCATCGGGCTCGACACCACGGTGACGCTCGCCGCTTCCGCCGGCCAGCTCCAGCTCAACGTGATGGAGCCGGTGATCTCGTTCGCGCTGTTCTTCTCGATCCGCACCATGGAGCGCGCGGTCAACAGCCTGCGCGAGAACTGTGTCGTCGGCATCACCGCCAACGAGGACCACACCCGCAACATGGTGCTGAACTCGCTCGGCATTGTGACCGTGCTGAAGCCGCTGCTCGGCTACAAGCAATGCGCCGAGATCGCGCGCGAAGGCTACAAGAGCGGCAAGTCGCTGCACCAGATCGTGGTGGTCGAGCGCAAGCTGCTGACGCAGGACAAGTGGGACGAGATGTTCTCGTTCGAGCGGCTGATCAATCCGGATTTGATTGGGTGATTTCTCGTCGTCATTCCGGGGCGCGCGAAGCGCGAACCCGGAATGCATTTCGCCACGCGTGCTGAGGTCCGACGGATTCCGGGCTCGCGCCATTCGGCCCGCCCCGGCATGACGGAAGAGGAATTCCGCGGTTTGGAATTGCGGTAACGGCATCCGCCACGGCGGCAAAACGCAATACTTGACAGTGGAAAGATTGCCTTGTTGGTATGGCTCCCAACTTCGATTTGACCGCCAATAGAGGATCGTTTCGCGATGTCCATGCCTGCCTTGTTCAAAGGGCGCCTGTCGATCCCCGTGATCGGCTCGCCGCTCTTCATCATCTCGGTGCCCGATCTCGTGATCGCGCAATGCAAGGCCGGTGTGGTCGGCTCGTTTCCGGCACTGAACGCGCGCCCGCCCGAGCTGCTCGACGAATGGCTGGCGCGGATCACCGAAGAGCTCGCGGCCTATGACCGCGCGCATCCCGACAAGCCGTCGGCGCCGTTCGCGGTCAACCAGATCGTGCACAAGTCGAACAACCGGCTCGATCACGACATGCAGCTCTGCGCCAAGTACAAGGTGCCGATGATCATCTCCTCGCTCGGTGCGCGCGAGGAGCTGAACCAGGCCGTGCACGGCTGGGGCGGCATCATCTTCCACGACGTGATCAACCAGAAATTCGCGCACAAGGCGATCGAGAAGGGCGCCGACGGCCTGATCCTGGTCGCGGCCGGTGCCGGCGGCCACGCCGGCACCATCTCGCCGCTCGCTTTCGTCGCCGAGACGCGCAAGTGGTTCGACGGCCCGATCGCGCTGTCGGGTGCGATCGGCAACGGCAAGGCGATCCGCGCCGCGCGCATCCTCGGCGCCGATTTCGCCTATATCGGTTCGGCCTTCATCGCGACCAAGGAAGCCAATGCGGTCGAGCGGTACAAGGAGATGATCGCGGGCTCGACGGCCGACGACATCGTCTATTCCAACCTCTTCACCGGCGTGCACGGCAATTACCTGAAGCCCTCGATCCTCGCCGCCGGCATGGATCCGGAGAACCTGCCGACGTCCGATCCGTCCAAGATGAATTTCGGCACCGACGCCTCCGGCGAGCGCGCCAAGCCGAAGGCCTGGAAGGAGATCTGGGGCTCGGGCCAGGGCATCGGCAGCGTCGAAGGCATCGTCCCCGCCGCCGACCTAATCGCGCGCTTCAAGAAGGAATACGACGAGGCGATCGATCCGCCGTTGTGATGTGCGGCTGTGGGTCGGACCGGCCCACGTCTCCTCCGTCGTCCCGGCGAAGGCCGGGACCCATACCGCGTGATGTCTCGGGTTGCGGAAGGTAGGCGTACCGAACGATGAGTCTGCGCCAAACCACTCCCTGTGGTTATGGGTCCCGGCCTTCGCCGGGACGACGGCGCAATTTTGGACTCCTGGCGTTCCAGCCAAACGAGATTTAACCGATGACCGCCATCTACCGCGTCGACGGCAACAGCGTCGTCACCAGCCCTGATGCCGCAGGTCCCTGGGACCGGCGCATGCAGCACGGCTCGGCGCCGGCGTCGCTGGTGACATGGGCGGCCGAACGCATCCCGACGCCGGTGCCGATGGCGATTGCGCGCGTCACCATCGACCTGATGCGCCCGGTGCCGGTGGCGCCGCTCACGATCGCGACCGAGATTTTGCGCGAGGGCCGCAAGATCCAGCTCTGCGAAATCAAGCTGCTCGCCGACGGCGTGCAGGTCGTGGGCGCCACCGTGCTCAAGATCAAGACGCAGGCGCAGGCGCTGCCGGACGAGGTCAAGGAGCTGCCGGTGACCTTGCCGTCGCCGGAGGATTCACTGGTCGAGGACGGTCATGCCGCCACCAGTCCGTTCGTGCGCTCGGTCTCGATGCGCGCCGCGCGCGGCCGCTTCGGCCAGGCCGGTGCCGGGGCGGTCTGGTTTCGCGTCGACCATCCCTTGATCGAGGGCGAAGCGATCTCGCAGGCGATGCGCGCAATGGTCGCCGCCGATTTTTCCAACGGCACGGCTTCGACGCTCGACTTCCGCGCCTGGACCTACATCAACGCCGATCTCACCGTGAGCTTTGCGCGCCAGCCGGTCGGCGAGTGGATCTTGCTGGACGGCGACTCCTGGATCGGCCCCGACGGCGCAGGGCTCGCCATGTCGCGGCTGGCGGACCGGCAAGGCTATTTCGGTCGCGCGGTGCAGAGCCTGGTGATCGAGAAGCGGTGAGCGTGACGGCAAGCGCCGTGATCGCTGCTTGAGCCGATTGAACGGCAGACTTCCGCCGCCGCGGAAGGGATGCCCTGGTCGCGAGCCTCTTCTTGTCCGGAGGTCTCTGTTCGACGCCAGCGTCCTGCCAGTTCAACTGCCGTAGACGATCTTGATCTCCCACAGCAGGACAACAATGGCCGTGATCAACGTGATGGCGGCCAACGCACTTTCCAAGGAAGCGACTCTCATCTGATACTCCGCTTCCCAGCCCCGTCAGCGGTCTATTTGATTCGTTGATTCGCCTGCAATCGTGCGGACGGCGTGGCTGCAAAGTCCCTTCCGCGCTGTTGTTCGCCGGTCACAGCGACACCGTAGAATCCCGGGGGCGGGCGCGGGAGGCTGTACGGTGCTGCCTGCCACAAGTTGCAGATCGAGATGACTACCCCACCATCCGGTCCCGCCCGCTCCAAAATCCCGCGCGCAGCACCTTCTTGTCGACCTTGCCGACGCCGGTCATCGGCAATTGCTTGACGAACTGGATCTGCTTTGGCGCATGCGCCGAACCCTTTCGCGTCTTCACGAAATTGATCAGCTCGCCTGGATCGGGCCTTGCGCCTTCGCGCGGCACGACGATGGCGATGACGGCTTCGCCCCATTTCTCGTCGGGGATGCCGACGACCGCGACCATCGCGACATCCGCATGCTGAGACAGCACGTCCTCGACCTCGCGCGGAAAGATGTTGAAGCCGCCGGAGACGATCATGTCCTTCTTGCGGTCGAGGATGAACATGTAGCCGCGCTCGTCCTTGCGCGCGATGTCGCCGGTGTGGACCCAGCCGTTCTTCAGCGTCTCGGCCGTGACGTCAGGCCGCTTCCAGTATCCCGCCATGACATGCGGGGCGCGCACGCAGATCTCGCCGGCCTCGCCCGTCTTCACCTCCTGGTCGTTGTCGTCGAGGATCCTGACCTCGCAGGCCGCGATCGGGAAGCCGCAGGACAGGAACAGCTCCGGCGTCCTGGGATCATGGTCCTTCTTGCGCAGCACCGAGATCGGATAGCATTCGGTCTGGCCGTAGAGCTGCGAGAACACCGGCCCGATCCGTTCGATGCCCTCGATCAGCCGGCTCGGAGACATCGCGGATGCGCCGTAGAGCACGAGCTCGAGCGAGGAGAGGTCGGTCCTGCCCAGCGCGGGATGGTCGAGCAGCACGTAGATCATGGTCGGAACGAACAGCGTGAAGTTGATGCGCTCGCGCGCGATCGTCGCCAGCACGGCCTCGGGATCGAAACCCTTCAGCATGTGCACGGTGCCGCCGCGCATCAGGGTCGGCAGCACCTTGGTGCCGGCGACATGGCTGATCGGGGCGACCGCGAGATAGCGCGCACCTTCCGGGATTTCGAAGTCGGCGAGAATCGCGGCGGCGGCCCCGGCATTTTCGCGATGGTAGCGCAGCGCGCCCTTGGATTTGCCGGTCGTGCCGCCGGTGTAATTCAGCGTGGAGAGATCGTCAGGGCCGGCGAAGCAATGCGCGCCGGCATGGCCTTCGATCTCGATCGCCTGCAACAGATCGACGCCATAGTCGGCCGGTCCCATGGTGAAGACCGCCTTGAGGCGACCCGCCTGCGCGGCAAGCTCGCCGCCGCGATCGCGGAATGCGGCCGCATCGACCACCAGCACCTCGGCCTCGGAATCCTCGAGCTGGAACAGCTGGTCTCCGCGTGATCCCAGTGGATGCAGCCAGGTGATGCAAAGCCTCGATAATTGCGCCGCGACACCCGCGCACCAGGTGTCGGCACGGTTCGCGGTGAGGAAGGCGACGCGTGCACCGGGCTGCAATCCAAGCCGCATGAACACGCCCTGGATGCGCCCGATCAGGTCGATGGTGCCCTGATAGCTCAGCGATCCGCCGGGCCAGACGAAAGCGGTGTGGCCCGGATAGCGCGCCAGCGCCTGCAGCGTCTGCGCACAAGTCGGTGGCGATGCGTGGAGCGGATCGGACATATGTTTCCTCGTTGCTTTGTCATCGGCTTCTGGCGTGCCAATGTTTGCCGTAACGCTAGCACAGGGAATGCGGGATGGAACGGCAAAGCCCGCGCGAGGGAGGCATGCGTGACGTCAGATCGACTGCAACGTTTCCGCGATCGCCTCGCTCTGCCGCTGATCGCCGCGCCGATGTTTCTGGTGTCGGGCGTCGAGCTCATGGTCGCGGCCTGCGGCAACGGCGTGATCGGCAGCTTTCCGAGCGCGAATTGCCGTAGCACGGAACAATTCGACGAATGGCTCACCGCCATCGACGCGCGGCTGCGGCAGCATGAAGATCAAGCCGGCCGCAAGGCTGCGCCGCTCTGTCCAAACCTGATCGTGCACCGCTCCAATGCGCGGCTGGAGCAGGATCTCGCCGCGCTGCTGCGGCACAGGCCGGAGATCGTCATCACCTCGGTCGGCTCGCCCGCGCCGGTGTTGCAGCCGCTGCATGACGCCGGTGCGCTGGTGCTGGCGGATGTCGCCTCGATCCGCCACGCCGAACGTGCGGCGGAAGCAGGTGCTGATGGGCTCGTGCTGCTCACCGCCGGCGCGGGCGGGCAGACCGGCTGGCTCAATCCGTTCGCCTTCGTCCGCGCGGTGCGCGCATTCTACGACGGCATCATCGTGCTCGCGGGTGGCATCAGCGATGGCCGCGCGCTGCATGCCGCGGAAGTGCTCGGCTGCGATCTCGGCTACATGGGCACGAAATTCATCGCGACGCGCGAGAGCATGGCGGACGATCGATACAAACGGATGCTGGTCGAGAGCAGCGCCGACGACATCCTGCTGACCACCGCGTTCACGGGACTTCAGACCAGCATGCTGAAGCCGTCGATCGTCGCTGCGGGGCTTGATCCCGACGACCTGCCGGCGCGCGGGGCAATCGACATCGCCAAGGACATCGACGTTACCGCGCGGGACAACCGGCCCAAACGCTGGCGCGATATCTGGAGCGGCGGGCACTCGACGTCCGGAGTGACCGATGTGCTCGCCGTCGGCGATCTCGTTGCGCGGACTCTTGCCGAATACCGCGAGGCGGGTGGGCGGTAGCTGGGCTCCGTCATGCCCGGGCTTATCCCGGGCGCATCCACGTTCCTTGCCGCAGGTGAGACGTGGATGGCTGGGGCAAGCCCGGTCATGACGATGCGGAGACTTCCGGCCCCGTCACAGTGAATCCCGCATAGCTCCATTCCCCCCACTTAACGGCGGATTAACCATCGCCCGCCCAGAATCCCCCTCAAGGCCGCCAATCAGGACCGAGAGGGACAGGCGATGGACTTCGATTTTCTCAACTCCAAGACGGCGGCTTCGCTGGACGAAATCCGCGTCCGCGTGGCCCATGCGCTGGCCCGCCACCCGCTGTGCCGCAATGTGCGCTTCGACATCGTCAGCGTCCCCCGCACCCGTCGGGGCGGCAACTGGACGGTGACGCTGCAATCGGTCGAGCCGCGCGCGGTCTGGGAAGCCTCCGAGATCGTCGCGGACATCCAGGATGCCTACGATCTGGCGCTAGCGGCCTGATTTTGCTCGGCTTTTTAGCCATGTCGCCATAGGCATGGTGATTGTCGCCGCAAAGGCACACTCAAGCCTTAATTCGTTCCTTTTTCCCGGGCACCGTTGACAACATCGTGAACCGCCCCTCCCCGTCGGAGAGACGTTTGTCCAAAGCCATCACCATCGTCGTTCTGACCTGTTTCCTCGTCCTCGGTGCCGCCACCACCGCTATTCTCGGACGCGATAGCGTGCCCAGCGTTAGTGCCGAGATGATCACCCAGGCCCCGCCGAAACCGCTCGCGACCAATCGCGCCGCCAAGGCCGACCGTCTGGTTCCGACCCTGGCGCTGGCCTCGGCCGCGATCGAGCCGGTCCTGGTGCCCGCCGACAGGCTTGCGCAGGCGCCCGTGTTGACCGAGCCGCTGCGCCAGGCCTTTGCCGCCGCCACTCCGTCCGATATTCCGATGCCCAGGACGGGTTCATCGGCGAACGTGAACGAGGCGCCCACGGCGGAAGTTCCCGCTGTCGAAGTCCCGGCCAAACCGAAGGTCGTCGCCAAGCCGCAGCCGCAGAAATCCTATTCGCTGCTCTCCGACGTCCAGATTTCGGGCATCAAGGATCGTCTGAAGCTGTCCTCGTCGCAGGAATATTACTGGCCTTCGGTCGAGACTGCACTGCGCAACGTCGTCCGCAGGATCCAGGCGAACAAGCTGTCGAATCCGAACGCGCCGCCCGGCGCGCAGATCGATCCGAACTGCGACGAGGTTCAGCAGTTGAAGTCGGCCGCGATGCCGCTCCTGTTCCAGCTGCGTGACGACCAGAAAGAGGAAGTGCGCAAGCTCGCCCGCATCATTGGGCTGGAGAAGGTCGCGCAGCAGATCTGACGCGCGGTTTCCCGAAGAGATCATGCTCAAACAATGAGCCAAGGCGCGATGGCGAGCCATCGCGCCTCGGGGAACCGCCGATATCAGGAACATCCGGCAATCTCCAGGCGTTGCCCGCTCCAAAAGAGGGAGTGGACCAGTGCGCGCCTCGACAGCCTATTTCGTCGGTGCAGGAACCATCGTCGCGGCCATCGCCATTGGTCTCGGGGGCGGCATCGTCGCCGGCAACATCATGAATCCGGTCGCGCCCAAGCAGGGGCCGGATACAGGCAAGATGGCGCAGCGCGCCGAAGCCGCTACCGCGCCGGCCCAGAGCAATGCGCCGTCGGAGCGCGTGCAATATCTCACCGGCTCGCAAGCCTTCGGCACCATGACCACTGCGCCCGCGCAGGCGCGGGGCGATGCAAAGCCAGAGACAAAGCCCGACGACACGCAGGCCACTCAGGCGAACGCCGCACCGCCTGCGCCGCAGCCATCGCAAGCGGCCGCAGTCGAGCCGGCGAAGCCGGCACCGCCATCGCAAGCCGCAAAGCCCGTCGAGCAGCAGGCTTCGACAGAGCCGCCCCCGTCACCTGACAACGCTTATGCCAAGGCGAGGGATTCTGACGTGAAGCGCGCCGCGTCCGAACGGCGCCGGATGGATCGCCGCGAGCGTTGGTCCGAGCGACACCGCTATGACTCCCGCGATCCACGCGACATGCGCGACCGGACCGATTGGGACGACGTGGCCCGCAACATTCGCGAAGACTCACACGCGCGCGATTACGCGGGCCGGCCGCGTGGCGGCTTCCCGCAGATCAGGCTGTTCGGCCCCGACGACGACGACTAGCGCCTAACCCAGGATCGCGGCCGCTGCGCTCTCGGCAATCAGGATCGTCGGCGTCTGGATGTTGCCGGAGACCATGATCGGGATCACCGAGGCGTCGGCGATATGCAAGCCGTCAATGCCGCGCACCTGCAACCGCTGCGGATCGACGACGGCGAGATCGTCCGTGCCCATCCGGCAGGTCGAGGCGGCGTGATAGAGCGTGGTGCAATGGCCGCGGATATAGTCGGCGATCTCCGCATCGCTCGCGGCTTCCGCGCTCGGCGTGACCTCGCCCTCGATCATCTCCTTCAGCGGCGATTGCGCGGCGATGCGGCGGTTGATGCGCACGCCTTCGATCATGGTCGCGATGTCGCTGCCGCTCGCATCCGACGCGAAATAGCAGGGGTCGATCGCGGGATGCTCGATCGGATCGGCCGAACGCAGCGTGATCCGGCCGCGGCTGTTCGGCCGCTGCAACGTCGCATGCAGCGTGATGCCCGGCCTGGACGACAGGAAGCGGACATAGTCGCGGTGCGGGCTGATCGCGCCGTAGAGCTGGAGGTCGGGCTCGACATCGGGGCGGCTACGCACATGCGCGCCGGCGGCGACCCAGGGCGAGCTGCGCGGACCGCTGCGGCTGGTTTCCCACTCGGCAAGGCTCGCGGCCAGGCTTTCTTCCGTCCAGGCGCCGACGCCGATCTTCTCCTTCGTGTAGAAGGTGATGGGAATGTTGATGTGGTCCTGGAGATCCCTGCCGACGCCTGCCAGCTCGTGCACGACCTCCACGCCGGCCGCCTTCAATTCGTCGGCAGGACCTACGCCCGACAGCAGGAGTTGTTGCGCCGAGCCGATGGCGCCGGAGGCGAGCACCACCTCGCCGGTCGCGAAGGCGCTCTTCGGCTGCCCGTTCTCGAGATATTCGACGCCGATCGCGCGGGAGCGCTCGATGATGATGCGGGTTACGCGCACGCTTGTCTTCAGCGTGAGATTGGCGCGCGTCAGCGCCGGGCGCAGATAGGCCTTGCCGGTGCCGAAACGTTCACCGTCCCTGATGACGAACTGGAAAAAGCCCGCACCTTCCTGGCTGGCGCCGTTGAAATCGGGATTGTGCGGAAGCCCTGCGGCCTGCGCCGCCTCCAGCCATTTCAATTCGTTCGGGTCGACATGGGGAACGTCGGCGACGTACAACGGCCCGCTCGTGCCGTGCAAGGGATCGTCGATGAAGCGCGCATTGTTCTCGAAGGCGATGAATTTCGGCAGCACGTCGCGCCACGCCCAGCCGGCGCATCCCGCCTTCTCCCAGCCGTCGTAATCGGAAGGCAGGCCGCGGATATAGATCATCGCATTGATTGCGCCGGAGCCGCCGACCATCTTGCCGCGCGGCCAGAAAATGCGCCGGCCGCGGCAGCCCGCCTGCGGTTCGGTATAGTAGCTCCAGTCGACCGCCGTGTTGAACATTGTCGGCCAGTCCGACGGAATGTCGGAAGCGCGCGGCGCCGCCCGGCCTGCCTCCAGCACCAATACCTTGCGATGTGGATCGGCCGACAGCCGGTTGGCCAGCACGCAGCCGGCCGAGCCGGCGCCTACGATGATCGTGTCGTACATTGAATGGCACTCCGAGGATCACAGCGTCGTGACGCGGAGTGCTTGCAAGAATTGTGCTTTGCGTGCGACCTCGTCATTCCGGGAGGCGTGCACAGCACGCAGGCCCGGAATCCATCTATCCGCAGAGAACGTGGCGAGATGGATTCCGGGTTCGCTCCGTTGGAGCGCCCCGGAATGACGACTGGTTCAGCCCCCGTGCGACTCCACGACCTTGCGGCAGCCGTCCGAAAGCTTCGACTTGTTCTCGCGCAGGCAGGCGTTCATCTGCGGCGGCTTGCCGACATGTTCGGCGCAGAATTTGCTGGCGTCGCCGCGGCAGGCCATCTGCTCCTGCAGCGTCGGACCGGATTGTGCTGCGGCGGGCAGGGCGGTGGCGGCGAGCAGCAGCGCGGCAAGAACCGAAATCTTCATAAAGCACCTCTTTGGGATTGTCGGTGGTCCCGTTTGGGATCGAGCGGGCGGACCATCTCGCGAAGGCCTGGTGCCGGTCCATGCCATGTTCATGGCATCGGCTCGCGCTCCTGGCCTCCGTACCCCCATCTTCATGGCATGTATCCGTGCGCCGTCTTTTGCCATTCAGACTGCACGTCGGCTGCGAAACCCGGTGATTGCACCGGGACGCCGAACGGGAAGCAGGAGAGCAAGATGTCGAAAAGAGCGGGAGCGCTGAGTGCCGGGCTGACGATCATGGCGCTGGCGGGTGCTGCGATGGTGTCGCTGGGCACGAGCCCGGCGCAGGCGGTGGTCTATTGCAAGACGGTCGGCGTGCCCAAGGGCTGCGTGGTGCGGCCGACGGCGGCGGTGGTGGTCGCGCCGGGAGCCCCGGTCGCGGCAGTTGCGGTCGCGACGCCCGGCGTCGGTGCGCCCGGTGTCGGCGTACGTGCCGGCACGCCGATGAATCGCGGCGGTCCGGTCAATCGCGTCGGCATCCGCTGACGATCTCGTTCGATTGAGTTGATTGCATCGCTTCGGGCGAAGGGATGACTTGCGGACGACCACCCCCCGTCCTCCGCATGAGAACCATCCGGCCCGTTCCCTCTCTCCGTGCGTCCCACACGTTCGGGGAGGGGGGCTTTTCAGCTGGCAGCGGCGTCGCTGTCGGGAAAGATCTGCGGCAATTGCAGCCGTACCCGCGTGCCCGAGGCATCCGAGCCCAGATCGAGCACCGCGCCGCAGCGCGCAGCGCGGCTTCTCATGTTGCGCAGGCCCCGTGCGGTCTGGCTCGTGCCCGCGGCCGCGCAATCGCCCGCCAGCGCAAAACCACGGCCGTCGTCGGTCACGCTGATCACGCCGTACGGCCCCTGGTCCGCGTCAAGCGTCTCGATCGTGACCGCGATATTGCCGGCGTGCGCGTGCTTGACCGCATTGGTCACGGCCTCGTCGAGGATGCGCACGATCTGGATGACGTGCCATGGTCTCAGCTCGGGATGCAGCGGCAGGCCCTGCGGCGTCGCCACGCGCCAGTCGAGTGCGATGTCGTGCGGCCGCAATTGCATCGCCGCGCGCTCGCGCCAGGAGCCGAGCGCGAGCATGAGGTCGCCGCCGATGTCGTCCATGGAGTCGATGACGAGACGGAGATCCTTCAGCGCCGCGCGGGCGGCGTCCGTGATGGTCGCGCCCTCATGGCCGCGCTCGGACAGCGCGACGATGCTGACGAGCTGGCCGCCGAGGCCGTCATGCAGGTCGCGCATCAGCCGCGTGCGCTCGTTGGCGAGCGCGGCGGCACGGGCGCGCGCTTCCTCGCGGGCAAAGCTTGCCTTCAGCCGCTCCTCGGCCTCGCGCACGCGCGTCACGAGCTGGCCGGCGAAGCTGTCGACCTGGTTCAGCGCGCGGGCGAAGCGCCAGGTCAGCCCGGCGCCGATCGCGACCAGCATCGCCGAATAGGACAGGCGCGAGACGAAGATGCGTTCGTTGGTGACGATCTCGGACACCGACAGCATGTCGTGGACCCAGCAGGTCAGCACGATGCTCACCGCGCAGCCGAGCGTGAAGCTCGCGGCATCCTGCCGCCGCACCACCGCGGCCGCGGTGACGCAGGCCATCAGGACCAGGCAGACCCCGACCGTGGGGATGCCAAGCAGGAGAAACAGAATGCGCGGCAGCGGCGGCCCGGCGATCAGCCCGACCACGAACACGGCGATGCCCGGCGCGAACAGCAGCGTGCCGTAGCGCGGCCAGCGCCAGCCGAAGAACAGCACGCCGAACACGACGATCAGCGCGCTCTCGGTCGGCGCCGATGCCAGCAGCACCGAGGCAAGCCGCGACGTGGTGGCCGGGGGCACCGGCGGCGGTACGAACGCCTGCACCACGCCGAGCACCATCGCCGCCGCCAGCACGCCGTAGACCGGCTCGCGGCGCCGCATCAGCCACATGATCGCGAGGATGACGGCGAGGATGGACTGCCACGCCGAGAACACCACCGGCAGCGTGACGAACAGCAGCGTGCGCGTCTCATAGGCGGGACGCAAGGCTGCATCGGGGCCGACATAGACGGTGTCGAGAAAACCCTTCAGTGGCCCCCATACGAACAGCCGCACCGTGAGCTCGTTGCTGCCGTCGCGCAGCAGCGAAGCGGGGATGAGCGCAATCTGCGGCGTGTTGCGGTCCGGCCGGTTGGCGTTGGCATCACGCCGCGAATCGAGCACCACGACGCCGTTGACGGCGACTTCCACCGCATTGCTGAAGCGCGGCAGGAACACCGACCATCCCGACGCCGCATCGCCGCGGCGGAAGGTGAAGGCGCCGGTGTAGAGCGGGGGATCGGCCAGCGAGTAACGCGACGAGGTGAAATGCGGCAGCGTCACGGGATGCGTCGCGCCGTCCTCCCGCAGCGAAAATCCGCTCAAGGCAAAATCGTCGGGGTCGCTCGGCTGGAGCAGCCGCAGCCCGAGGATGGTGGCGATCACGATCAACGCCTGCAGCAGCAGGTAGGGCACGAGGCGCGCGGCCAGCAGCCGGCGCCGCGCGGGTTTGATCGTTGCCTTCGCCGCGATCTCGCTCACAGCTTGATCAGGCCCTGCTGCACCGCCTCGAACACCGCTTCGCTGCGCGTGTGGACCTCGAGCTTGCGATAGATGTTCTTGATGTGCCCGGGCACGGTCTGCCTGGACAGGCCGAGATGGCTCGCGATCTCGGCATAGCTGAAACCCTTGGCGATGCCCCAGAGGATGTCGATCTCGCGCGGGGTCAGCCTTGCGGTGTTGAGTGCGGGGCCCGGCGGCGGCTCCGCCGAATTTTGCGTTCGCCGCACGATGAAGCGGGCGATCGAGGCCGAGATCGGCGAATGGCCGGCGACCAGATCGCGCACGGTGGTGGCGATATCGGTGGGGAAGGCGTCCTTGAGCAGGTAGCCGGTGGCGCCGACCGTCATCGCGGAGATCACGCTCTCCTCGTCGCCGAGCGCCGAGATCACCATGATCTCGGTATCGGGAAAGCGCTGCCGGACCTCGCGGATCAGCTCGACGCCGTGGCCGTCGGGAAGCCTGAGATCGGTGAGCAGCACGCGCGGTGTCGCCTCGCCCAGCGCCGATCGGGCCTCTCCCAGTGTGCCGGCGCTGCGCACCTCGTAGCCGGCCTTGACCAGTGCATCCTGGAGCCGCCAGCAGGTCGGCGCGTCATCCTCGACGAGGAGGATGGTGATGGCTTCACCCGTCTCGCCCTGTTCGCTCATGTCCATCGTCCCGCACCGCGTGTCCCCCGTGGCGCGAGGTCAGCTTAACCGCGGCGCGGACGCCGCGACACCCATAATCATGGGGGCGGCGATGAGGCGGCATCCGGGACGCGGGTGCCTACTGCTTCGTCGCGGCCGGTTTATCCGTCGGCATGGGCGGGCTCGGCAGTCGCTGCACGATGATACGCGCCGTGCCGGCATTGTTCTTGTAGAACTGCTCATAGGGCCCCTGGACCGCGTCGAGCTTCGCCGGCCGCAACGGTGCCGGCAGCAGTGTTGGGTAAATCTGCACGGCGTCGTTGACGTAGAAGAACAGATCGCCGGCGTCGGGCGCGACGAATTCCGCCACCAGCCGTCCCGACAGTTTCTGGTTCTCCCAGATCGTGCGCGCCGTAGCATCCTTCGGCACCGGCTCGAAAGGTCCGAGCTTGCCGACAGCGAGTTTGAGCGGATTGTTGTCGGGAAGTGCCTCGAACTCCTTCGTCTTGTCGAGCTGGGTCGGATACCTGCCCTTGCGCTTGTCCGCATCGTCCTCGAACGGAATGGTCGGATTCATCCGGCGCGGCAATTCGTCGGCCGGCATGACGTTGACGGCCTGCAGCGGAATGTCGCTCATTCCCTTCGTGCCGACGCGTACCACGGGCTGGAACCAGGCGGCGCCGAACTGACGGAGCGTCGGCAGGGCGAGGTAGTGAGGCGTGAAATAGGTCGTGAAGCCGTTTGTGCCGCTCATGATGGTGCGGTCGAACCAGGGATCCTCGATCTCGACCCAGACGCGGTATTTGCGGCCCTTCTCGACCGCGAGGCCGCTCCACCAGCAAAATTCCTCCGTCGCGAAACGGCCGCGCGCATCGACCGGCTCGTCGGGCACGGGCGTCCCTGCCTCCGGCCCGGGCGTCGTGCAGATATTGCCGGTCGCAACGCGCGCCGTGAAGACGCTGGTCGCTCCAATCAGCAGTGCGGAATAGAAGATGATGAACAGGAAGGCGCCGGGCAGCACGAACCTGGCGAAAATCCAGCGGGCCGGCCCCGCATTCAGCCGCATCCACCGGGCGAAGCGGAGCAGCCTGCCGGGCTCATCGACATTCTGCCGGCTTGCCATGCGACGTGGCCTGCTCCAGGCCAGCCGCGCGCGTTCCTGGATGGTGTCGCGCAGCACCGAGTTCCTGCGCCAGATAAGGTACGTGATGGCCAGGACGATCGAGGTGACGAACGGGTAATACAGCGTGATGTCGAGCCACGGCGCCGCATAGGATGGCAGGACGTTCCTGACCAGATTGGCGAGCGGACCCAGCACGCCGCCAACGAGCCAGTCGATGGTGGCGATGACGTGCAGCACCACCGTGCCTTGCAGGCCGTGGTCCTTCGACACCCCGATCAGGCTGCGGGCGATCCACGGCCAGATCGCGATCACGCCGACCATGACCAGCAGCGAGAAATAGGCGACGCGCCGCCACCACACGGTGTCGCGCGTGAGCCTGGCCATTTCGGCGCTGGGCGTGTTCATGCGCGTGAAGTCCTCGGCCTCCTTCTCGCGCCGCGGGCCCTTGGCTTTCGCGACATAGGCCTGCTTCATCGCCTCGCGGGTACCGTCCTCGATGAGGTTCAGCTTGCTGCCGTCCGGCATCAGCACCAGCGCGTCCGCCGGCAGCATGATCGGCGCGTAGTCGTCGCAGCCGAACAGCATGCGTTCGATGACGGCGAAGTGCACCACCGGCAGCCCGCCATTGACTTCACCGGCGAGGACCGGGCGTGGTCCGTAACGGTAGAGCACGGCGGCGCCGCTGCGCGAATCGTGCTTCGGTCCGATCGCCGATTGGTATTCCCTGAAGTGCTCGATCTCGCCGTCCTGGAAACGGAGCCTGCCGTCGAGCTGATCGGTCATCCAGACCAGCGGCACGAAGGACAGCGTGGAATCCGGATAGCCGCCGCCGATGTCGGAATGCACGCCCGCGAACCACACCTCCTTGACCGTCTGGTCGGCCGCCAGATGGCTCTGGTCGATCCGTAGCGGATGGAAGGTGGTGCGCTCGTCGTCCAGCGCCAGCGCATGACAGATGTGCTTCACCTTGCGCGAGGGCCGGTGATTGCGAAACGAGATCGGCCAGATCGCCCAGTCGATCGCGACGCGCAGCTCCTCGATCGGGACGCCGAAGGCCTCGACCGTGTCGAACAGTCCCATGAATTCGATGTCGACGTTCTCGCGACCGTTCATCGCCGCCCGGACATCGGCGTAGGAACGGTGCCCGCAGATCGAATGATAGAGATAGAGCAGGAGATCGCGGATGAAGCGCGCGATCCAGATCGTCGGCAGGCTCTTCTTCAATGGCACGGTGTCGCGGCGGTATTCCCGCCACGCGGCCATGGCGTTGCGCTCCATCTCCTCGTGCGACACCGGGGTGCCTTCGATCTCCGCCGGCACGAGACCCTGGCTCGCGACCATGGACGCCAGCGTACGCGCGGTGAACGCGCCGCGGCTGAAGCCGAAGATGTAGATCTCGTCGCCCTCGCGCCAGTTCCAGCACAGGAAGCGATAGAGCTTGCGGACGTTGCTGGGCACGCCGATGCCGGTGGCGCCGTCGAGCGCGGCGAGCGGCGCCCAGCCGGCGGTGCCGACACCCTTGATGTAGTGCGAGATCTGATCCGGCTGGGTGTGATCGAGCGCCTCGTAGAGACGCCAGACGCTCGATTCCTGGGTGGTGAACGCGTTGCCCGTGCCATCGGCGAACAGCACCAGCTTGCGTTTGGAGGAGGCGGAGCCGGCCGTCCTGCCGGCCTTCATGTCGCTATGTGGGTGTTCCGATCCGGCAATATCGGCGTTCCGCTCGCCATCATGATGTGGCATGGGCTTCTCCGGCAATTTCGCGAGGAGCGCTTCAGGCCCGGGCCGCGCAGCGCTCCCCGGATTCAATCAATGATTGCGTCAGAAAATAAGGTGTATTCTGCACACAATCCCGCTGAGGTAGCAAGCGGGAACCTGCACTCTCGCTGCGGTCGGACGCCGCGGAATGACGGTCGCGAAAAGCATTTGGTTGTGCTGGTCGGCGTGCCGGACGGCGAAGGCAAGCGATGTCCGCGGACGCCTCTCCCGACGAACGGGGAGAGGCGGAGCGATCAGCCTCTACCTGCCATTGCCGCGGCAGCGGCCACCGGGCCCGATATGGAAGCCGCGCGGGCAGGCATGCGCGGCGGGGTTGGCGTAGTTTCGCAGGCAGCCGCCGTAGGGGCCGCGATGCCAGCCGGGGCCGCAGCCGCCGGCGACGGCGATGACGTCGCCATTCGCGCTCGCGCCGAGCGGCGCGAGCGGCATGGCCTGGGCAACGCCCGTGATCGCGCCGAGCGCGACGGCTGCGGCAAACAGGGTGCGCATCATGTCTTGTCTCCCGAGTGCGGTTGCTTCAATGGCCGGCGGCGAATGCGATGCCGGCGCGCACTTCGGCTATCGCCTGGTCGATCAGCCCGATGGCCTTCTCGCGATGGCCGCCCTTGTTCGGCTCGGCCTTGCCGAGCTCGGCGCGGGCCGATTGCAGGATCGCGATGGCTTCGTCCATGTGCGGCTGCGCGCCCAGCGCGTAACCGATGCAGAGGCTGGTCGCGATGACGCCGCCGAGCACGAAGCTGCGGGGTAGAGAGGTTCGCATGTCGTTGTCTCCCCCAGCGGGCGTCAGGCTGGGCCCGCCCGGTTGCCCGGATGCAGCCCCCTGTGTGGCGGATGCCGCAACCGCCGCCTGAATAGGGCCCGCCGATGCGGACCGTCTTGGACTGTCCGGCGCCGGCGACGTCACGGCTTGGACTGACCGGCGCAGCTTGATTCACGTTGGCGTGCTGATAGCCTGCGGGCTGCGGCCTTCAGCACGGGGTCATTTCCTGCCTGCGAGGTTCGGCCGGTTTCACGCACGACGTTTTTCGAAAAAGTCTTTGTTGGAAGTCCTTTCGATGTCCGTCATCAGGAAAGCGCTCTCCACCGACATGCTCCCGCAGGGCCTGTCCGACCGGCAGCGCTTCATTCGCTTCGCCGAATTGTTCGAGCATTTCTCCAACACGGGCGAGCTGGATCCGGCATCCGACGTGCCGTTTCGCGCCACGATGAACTCGATCCACATCGGCACCACCATGCTTGGGCGTTGCGACGGCAGCTTCGTCACGGTGCGGCGGGAGAAGCGCCAGGTGATCGAGACCGGCGACGACCGTTTTTGCCTCGCGCGCAATACCGGAGATCTTTCTTCGCAGGTGGTCCATCGCGGCCGCGAGTTCACCATGCGGCCGGGATCGATGGTGCTGCTCAAGCTGGACGAGCCGTTCTTCGCCGCTGACGGCGCGAGCCACAAGCGCTTCACCAATGTGCATCTGCCGGTCGATACGCTGCGGGCGATGGTGCCCGATGCCGACGATCTCGTCGGCTGCGAGCTCGAGCCCGGCGGCGCGCTGTCGCTGGCGATGGACTACAGCGATCTCCTGCTGCGCCATTCCGCCGCCGCCGACGAGGCCGGCATGGCGATCGCCGCCCATTTGCTCGATCTCGCCGCGATCGGTCTCGGCGCCCGCAGCGATATTGCAGCCGCGGCCCGCCGCCGGGGCCTGCGCGCCGTGCGGCTCAAGGCCGTGCTGCCGATTCTGGAAACGCGCTTCCACGAACCGGATTTTTCCGCACAAAAGCTTGCCGCCGCCGCCGGTCTCTCCGAACGCTACGTCAACGAGCTGCTGTTCGAAGCCGGCGCGAGCTTTACCACGCGCCTCAACGAACTGCGCCTGCGCAAGGCCGCCGACCTCCTCGCCCACCGCGAGGGCCGCATCAGCGACATCGCGTTTGCCTGCGGCTTCAACGACCTCTCTTATTTCAACCGCTGCTTCCGCAGGCGGTTCGGGCTGACGCCGACGGCGGCGAGGGGGAAGTGAGGATCGCTCTTCGTAGAGTGGGTTAGCAACCTGCCGAAGCTCGAAGAGCGGAGGCTGGGAGCGTAACCCACCTCTTTTGCTTTCGCGGAGACAGACAGTGGTGGGTTACGCTGACGCTAACCCACTCCACAGCCTACAATGTCTCCACCCGCGGCGGCGGATAGCGCCGCGCCAGCGCCGACAACGGCAGGTGCCGTTCGCCTTCCGGCAGTTCCAGATAGGCCAGCACGAGCGGCCGCTTCCAGTCACCGATGCCGAAATCCATCGCCGTCCATTTCTGCGGCTCGGGGCCTTCGAGGCCCCGGACCCAGACGAAATAGCGGGGGAGGTCGTCGGCATCGGCTTCCGTCGTGCGTCTCCTGGCCATCAAAGCTGCTCGCTGCAACACCATGTACTGCTGCAGGATATAGGCATCGACTTGGCGAAGTCGAACGCCTCGATGGTCGTTCGTACCGGCACGCACGCGGCCTGCTGCCGGCACAGAGCGTCGGGGAGGCCGACGCCGGTTGCACGCGGCACTTTCTCGTCACTGCCAGAGCCGACTCTCCGCAACCCGGTTGATGTCGGCGATCCGCCGGTCGGCGTCGGCGTTCAGGTCGATGCTTGCAACCAGCGTCAGCAGGCGGTGATAGGCGCCGTCGGCGACCTCGACCGGCAGCGGGGCTTCGTCAAAGGCCTCGACATAGCTGCCGACGAGACCGCTCAACAGGCGGCACAGGCCGCGCTGGGCGGGATCGTCCCGGCCGAGCGTCTCGAGCTTCTGTTGAAATGTACGGAAGGTGCGCAAACCGTGGTGCTGCTGCGAAAGCCACGTGTGCAGGTCGTTCATGTGAGCCTCTTCGAGTTACAGAAGAAGCTACCGGTTTATACAGTGCGGATGGGAGGATGGCTAGGGAGGGCGATGCTGAGGTTCGTTGAACCAGTCCGCCTTCGCCAAGGCTTCGGCGGGACAGCCTTCGCAGCTTCGCCTCGACGGTGCGGAGTTTGGCTCGCCCAGCCGTAGCTGCGAAGCAGCGAAGGCTGGTGCCCCTGGCCGGCAGTCGCCTAATCAAGTAACGATTGGAAATAAAAGAACTTTTCACCGCTTGTGGCTGCCGATACCGACAGAAATACCGACAGGTGGACTGCGCTATTAGCTGGCAAAAAATAATCCGGCAGGCTCCCCGCAGCACGCACGCCCGATGCCTTTCCGGCCTCTGCAATTGTCCCGACCGGAATCGAACCCGGCTCTGACTCGAATCGCGGCGGGATCGCCCTAACTTGATAGCGCGAGGTCAGGGGAGCGTCTTGTCATGCGTACTCTCTACACTGTGCCCCACAATGCCGAGCTAGACACGTACCTCGTGGCGAACGACTTCGGGGGCGGCGCCAGACCGACGCTGAAAACGCCGATCGCGATCAGCCATCTGCTGGGCGGGCCAATAACGATGGCGTGCCAATGTCCGACAACACACTGAACAAGGCGCTGCAGATTATGAGCTACGATACTGGCCCCGGCAGCGACCACTACGCCCACGACTTCCGCTCAATCGCGTCGACCCTGCTCAACGAAGAGGGCAGTTTTGCAGCCGAAAAGCAGATAGCCGCCGTCCGCCTCTGTTTGGCGTTTCTGTGATAGTGGTAATAAAAGCAGGCCGCAGGATCACGCCATGGCTGATGTGCCGAAGCTCCTCGAGGAATTGTCGAGCTTAACGCTGCTCGAAGCTACAGAACTCGCCGAGATTCTGAAGAAGAAGTGGCGACCGCCGGAGGTATCTCTGGCCGACATAAAGCGCGATCTTCCGCATTGGCCCGATGCAGTCATTGAACTGTGGCTGTTCTACCTCGCAAACCGCAGCGCTGGTGATACGGGTTGGCCTCCGCCGGAGCCGCTCGGCAATCACGCGTGGGCAGCTATCCTTGGATACAGGCCCCTTTCATGGTGGCGAGAGGTTAGCTGGAAGCGCGAAACGACTGATTGTGGCTTTGCAAATCTCTGCCCGGGTACGAAGGTCATTGTGGCACAAGTGTTGATGGAGAAAGCAAGCGGCACGATTGATGAGGAGACCGGGAGGCGATTCAAGAAGGGGGCAGATTACCTGATGAAGAATGGCGTGTTCGAAAAGCCGCTTGTTGCGATAAGGCTTCCCGATGGTTTGAGTATCCTCGACGGTAATCACCGGATAAGCGCGTTCTGTGGCCTGCAAGAAACGCCCGCCGAATTACTGGAGCCGCGCGGTTTAAAGAAGCCGGCGCTCGAACAAGACCTATGGATCGGGACGCACAACGGCGGCGAAGTGCCGCTCGATTATCCACCTGGCCTTTAGCCCGCCCCGTCTACCGCTTTGATGCCGAGCTTGCCGAGTTCATCGCGGAGGAATTCGAGGTCGCAGCCCGGGCCGGGAAAAACCTCCGTGATCGTGCCATCTGTCATAGCTTTTCGGTAATCAAAGCCGAGTTCGAGCCCAAGGGGAAATTCCATCTTCGTGCCGTCGGCCAAGACGAAATGTCCCATGCCAATCGCCGAAAGCGAAATACGCAACTCGCGCTCATCAGCATAGCTCTTGTCCTTGACGTAGGTGTAGCGGATCGGATTGGGCATCCGGTCGATGTTTTCCCGCGCTTCTTCCCACGACAAATAATCGACGATTCCGTAGTTTACGGAGAATATCTGCTTGCAGACGTTTCCTCGGTACAGCAGTCCATTCCTGACCCTCATGGTCTCATTGATGACGGCACGCAGCTTCGCGAAGTCGAAAGCAATGCCAACTTTACCATGTGCGCTGCCATTCCCGTACTCGCGCCAGATGTGGTCGGAGTTCTCCAGTGAGAAGCAGCTCGCATAGGTCCGGTTTCGGCAGCGGTCATAATAGTCCGCCCCAGAGAAATCGGATGCCCGTTCGAACCGGGCGGCCTCATTGGCGGCGCGATCTTGTTGCAACTGCTCACCGTCATGCCCGTCGGCATTCCGGAAGTCCTTGTAGCTATCGACCCGGTTGAAATAGAGGTATCCGCCGCTCACCGACCGGAGCAGGTTCTCAACCGTCATGATTTTGTAAAGCTGTTGCCCGGCCGGCGGTGCGGTGAGCATTCCGGCGTGCGGTTCAATGGCCCCTAGCGCGGAGTCGAACGGAGCACTATCGGTGTTTTCGGTCATGGCAGCAGTGTGAGGACGTAGCGCGCTGTGCGGATCGGCAGCCTAGCTTGCCCTCGCTTTCGACCCTCGGCAGCGAAGCATGATATTCATCTACGCTGTTGAGATCAATCATGGTCTTGCCCCCCATCTTGTAGGCCCTGATTCTCTCGTGGGCGATCAGCTCATAAGCTTTAGTTCTTCCAAATTTGCCATAGCGGCAACCGTCCTTGAACTCGACGAGCCGGCGCTGCTTGACATTTTCATTGTCAACCATGGTTCCTGCATATGCTTCGATGATCTCCGCCACGACCGGATCAAGCCCCTCTGAGCGAGACGGCTACTTCCATGGTGCGACCTTGGAGTCGACGCGGGCTTATCAGGAAGGCGCTGCTTTTGTGGTAGCTGACGAAGTTCCTGCTGACTCGTTTCGATGCCATCTGCGCGTAGCCCAATTGTTCGGATGGGTTGATCTAAACCGCCTGCGTGGCCAAAAAAACGGATCTGATGCCGCGGCTAACTCCTGCGCGCTGTAGAGTGCAAATCGGACAGACCAGAAGCCGAAGACGGTGCAGACCTTCGACGGCCATAGCAGCTTGTAGGTGACGATGGACCCCCACGTACATTTCTTCAAATCGGACGACCCCTAGGAGGCGATGAACATGATCGCCGCTGCGTTTTTTCTGGCTAGCGGCGTGACCCAAAGCCGCGATCTTGTCTCAAGGGCATAGCAGGCGTTTGTCCGTTCTTCACGAACCGATCGTAAGTATCTTCCAAATCCGCTTCATCCCGAAAAAAGATTGGTGCACTCCCTTCGAAATGGAGGAGGGTGATTTCCTGGTCGTACCGTTCGGACCGAATGCACATCTCAAGGAGCCCTTCAGGAAATCCCCAAGCCTCGGCCGGCTGCACAAGCCCGGCCTTTGTTTCTTCGGTGAAGAGTCGCCTCTTCGCAGAAGCTGCAGCAGGAAGCTCGAACACCGTGTCTTTCGTGCGAATAAACCGTCCGGATTTCAAGGCGGGATCGCTTGATCGCGCCCATAGCGCGAAACCTTCATTTGATACGACCATCATGGCGCGCGTCTCGGTATATTCCAGCCATCGCAAGATCGCAGCGGTCAGGGAGACGCCGTATCGTTTTGCAAGAGCGCTGAGGCGCTTGAAATCGGGTCGTTCGTTTGCCGGAAGCTGACGCCGGAAATCATGAAAGGGCATCAGAAGAGTTGCCGCAAACTCGTCGGCCTCCTTTTCAATGCCTTTGCCGTTGCGTTGCAGGATGCTTTCTTCGTCGCAATAGACTCCACCATCATACTGCTCATCGCTTTCGATTAGATCGCGATGCAAAATGTAGTGCCCGAATTCATGCCCCAGGGTGAAGGCCTTTCGCCCCGGCGACTGGTTCTTGTGATAGGCGATACCCCATTGCCGCGGCTTGGTCTCACTGTAGACGAGGGCGCCCATGCAGCCTTTCAGATTGCGCTCTTCGACGGTGACGATCGGGCTTTGTGGTGCGATCTGCTTCGAATATTCGAGTGCCAGAAACTGCATATCAACAGGATGGCGATCGAAGCGATCCGCTCCGTGATAGGCGTCCAGCAATTGCGTGATGCGATTGGCTTCCTTCAGCGGGCGCGGTCGATCTGCAACGGTCATTTATCTTTTTTTGCTCCAAGGATTTTGGCCATTTGCCGCAGCTGTTCCTTCGTCTCAGACGGCAGGCCGGTATACTCCCGAAAGAATGCAAGATCGGTGGCGTCACCGACGCTCTGTTCATCGCGGCCGAAAAGATAATCCACAGTCACATCGAGCGCCTTCGCGATCGCCGACAGCTTCTCCGCCGAAGGCCGCGGCGGATTCTTGTTTTCCAATTCCCAGACATAGCTTTTTGCCGAACTGGTCGCCTTGGCCAGGTCGTCCAAGGTCATGTTCTTTGCGGTACGTAGTTCTTTGATTCTTTTGCCGAACTTGTCAGGCATTGTCTCCCCGAGGCGATGTAACTCAGAAAATTCGGTGTAGCGGTACTCTATGACCCTTGACAGCGGGAGGCAACCCTCTTTACTTTGTTCGGAGTAGCGATACTAACGTTACCGCTTGGGAGGCTAGGTTGGCCGGGACCAAGCCTTGGACCCGGAAAGGAACCTTCATGCTGACTCTGCCGGCCTATGACGGCCTTGACCCCTTCGAAGATCCCCTCGACCGGCTGTTGGCGCAGATTGCTATCGAATTGCAGCTTCCGCCGTCCCTCTTCGACCAGGCCGGAGACCGATATGCGGGCGTGCGCAAGCGGCTCGAGGGCACTTCGGCGTTCGCCGGATTGATCGAACATTTCTACCCCCAGGGGTCGATGGCCATCGACGCGACGATCTCGACCCGCGGCACCGACGATGAATATGACCTCGATATCGTGGCGCAGCTCGGCGGCTATTTCCGCGAGATGGCTCCACTGGCGGTCTTGATCGAGCTGGAAAAAGCGCTGGTCAACTATCCCGTGCAGCGCATCACGCGACAGACCCGATGCGTGACTCTGCATTACGCAGACAAGATGCATCTTGATATCACGCCGGGCATTCGCGTTGCGGATACAACCGAGCGCGAAAGCTATATCATGCACGCCAAGGGGCCGAAGCCCAGCCATGACGATCGCCTGGTCGACATGAATGCCTATGCCTTTGCTTGCTGGTATCAGGAGCGCACGCCGCTCGAGCGGCGGCTCGCAAAATCCTTCGACCGGCATTGGCGGGGAATCGACGAGCTCATGGCCAAAGACGAGGCCGAAGTCGACGACGTTCCGGATCAAACGCATTTTTCTGTCAAGAACACCGCCACCTTGGCGCTGCAATTGATCAAGCGCTTCCGCAACATCCGGTATGCCGACTACAGTGGCCGCATTCCCCCGTCGGTCGTGCTTTCCTATTACGCGGCGCTCGCGGCGCGTCCGAACATGCGCTTGTCCGAGATGGTGATCCGCATCGCGAAATGGATCCTGCGTGATATTGAGGCGGCATCGATCAGCGGCAAGCGGCTGCATGTCGCCAATCCGATGTGTCCGAGTGACGTCTTTACCGACCGGTGGCCTGAATCCGTCGCTCAGCAGAACAGGTTTGCCAACCATCTCAAGGACCTCGTCAACGGGCTGGAGGCGATGGCCAAGATGACGATGGCGGCGGACGCCATCGGCGAGTGGTTGCGCAAAATGTTCGGCGACCGCGTCGTCACCAAGGCGGCGGACAGCACCGCCATCCGGCTCGGCGCCGCCATTCAGAACTCGCGGCAGAGCTACTCCCGCAAGGGACGCTTACTCGTGCCCGGTACGGGGCGCTCACTCAGCGCCGCGGTCGCTCCGCTGGTCGGCCCGGCGACCTCAGCCAAAGCCCACACCTTCTTCGGGGTGAGGTTCTGACGGTGATACGGCGGCCCATGTCAATCGACGCGCAGGTCGCCCGAATGAAGTCGACGTGGCCCCTGTTCACCACGCACAACATCGATCGCGCGCAGCAGGCGGCCCGGTGGACAGGCCATGTCGAACCGCATCTCACCCGCTACAAGCTGGAAATTCGATATGCGGTCGGCAATTTCCCTGAGGTCCGTATCCTCACGCCTCCGCTGACCCGGCTCCCGGGCAATGCCGAGGGCGCGCTGCCTCATGTTTATCCACCAGCCGACGATCCGACCCTTTGCCTGTTCGATCCCGAGGCCGGTCAGTGGGACTTTTCCATGGCCATCGCCGAGACCACGTTGCCGTGGGCGTGCGATTGGATCGTCTGCTACGAGCTTTGGCTCATCACAGGCGTCTGGCGCGGCGGCGGCCGACATGCAGGAGATCCACCCCCACATCGAAAGGAAACACCTTGAACTACATCCCGCCCCGTCGATCCGATGGCACGCTGCAAACGGCGAGGCTCAAGCAGCCCTGGCCGCAGGACCGGCCGTTCCGCATTTTGAGCATTGATGGCGGCGGCATCCGCGGCGTCTTTCCCGCCGCCTATCTCGCCGAACTCGAAAGGCGCTTTTTGGCAGGGCGCCCAATCTCCGATTATTTCGACATGGTCGCCGGCACCTCGACCGGCGGCATCATCGCCCTAGCCCTCGCGCACGGAATGACCGCAAGTGAGGCGCTGAAGATTTACAGCGAGCGCGGAGCGCGCATCTTTCCACCGATGCGCGGCATCAGCGGCCTGCGCCGGGCGCTGCGCTGGATCTCAAAGCCCAAGCATAACCAGAACGTACTCAAGGACGAATTACTGCAGGTCTTCGGCGACGCCTTCCTCGACGATGCCAAGGCTCGTCTTGTCGTTCCGAGCTTTGAGGGGTTGCATGGCGAGCCCTTCATCTACAAAACGCCTCACCATCCAGACTATCAGAACGACCGCCATAAGAAATTCGCCCATGTCGCCCTGCACACGACGGCGGCGCCGTCCTACTTCCCGGCCGTTGATGACGACGGCTATGTGATGATCGACGGCGGGATTTGGGCCAACAATCCAATTATGAACGCCGTCGTTGACGTCTTGGCGTGTTTTGATGTTCCGCGGGAGAACATGCGAGTCTTGTCAATCGGGACCGGCACGTCGACGTTTACGGTCGACGCCGACGCTCAGAAGGGCGGCGTTGCCCAATGGGCCTTTATGCGCTCATTCAACGCCGCGGCGCGGGCGCAATCCAAGAATGCCCTTGGGCAAGCCTTCTTGCTGCTGGGCAAGCCGAACGTGGTGCGCATCGATCCGCCGGAGACCGATCGCCCGATCGCCATGGACGATGTTGACCGGTCGCTTCGCGAACTTCCCGAGATGGCCAGGAGCTTGGCGGAGGGATCAGGCCATCACGTCAATGGCAAGTTCTTCCAGGAGCCAGTCCAAGCCTTCATCCGTTGCCCGAAGCGGTAACGCATTTTCAGGCTCACCAGGCCCGGCATAAGAGCTAACACCACACCGATTGCGGCTCTTAAATCAAACTTCAAACTCTCAGAGCTACATATTCAAGTGCTTCGGAAACGACATTCCAACGGTTAGAGCGTTGGCTACCATCGTCCTCTCAATGCTGAAATAGGGTCCGATTCCCCCAAGGAGCGCCAGCAAACTCAGGCACTTAGTTTAGCCAACCAACCGCGTTCGTTGAAAATGGTTGAATAAGACGTGTCGAGCTAATGGACCTGCGACTTCGGGGCGCAACTCCAGCCAGGCTCTTACCTAACCCAAGGTTGCATAGATGCCGCACTAATGCGCTGCTAGGTGGGTGTGCTTGACCCGCTCGTGTCGAACTGGTCACCGGCGAGTGAGTGAATTGACGGTATCGAGAATGACTGACCGAGAGTTGAAGAAATTGGGACTTTGGAAGCATCAGAGCGACGCAGTCCGGATAGGAGAGGCTTACTTCGCATCCGGAAGCAAACGGGGCTGCTTGATCCACATGCCGACCGGCACCGGGAAGACCGGCGTCATGGCTGTGCTTGCTATAATGCGGGCAACGTCCGCTCCCGTCCTCGTTGTCTGTCCGTCCGCTGCGCTAGTAGAACAGTTGATGTCCGAATTCCGATCGCGGTTTTGGGACACAATCGGTGCCGGACCGGAGTGGCGCCCCGACCAAATCTTTCAGGCACTGCCAGGTTCGGTTCGGCAAATGGGCGACAAATTGCGTGGATCTGCCGGTCTACGGACGATCGTGGTCGCGACCATCCAAGCCGTGCAACAGATCCACGCTACGGGCGACATTGGCCTGTTGCGGGGTACTATCGGAACGATTGTCTTCGACGAGGGACATCGAGAGCCGGCCCCGCTTTGGGCCGCCGTCGTCCGCGATTTCAACGTGCCGACCGTGCTCTTCAGCGCCACGCCCTTCCGGGGCGACTTGAAGGTGTTCAATGTCGATGACGGCTACATTTATTTTCTCTCCTTCGAGAAGGCCGTCGCAAGCGCGCTAATCCGCGGCGTCGAACTGCGGAAGATAGATCTAGCGGACGACGCAGCAACGTTCGCGAGACAGGTAGTGGCGGAAACGGACCGGCTCGTCACGACCGGTCGCTTGGATCGCGGCCACAAGGTGATCGTACGGGCAGGAAGCGAGGATACTGTCGTCGATCTGTACCAAGCGTTCTTGTCCGCCCTCGCCGGGCGCACGGACGGAGTTATGGCGTTGCACAACAACTTCACGCCGGCCGGGCCACCGGGGGCGCAACTTCGGCCCGACGTACCGGCGGATCTGCGTCAAAGATCCGAGCGCTTCCTAATCCATCAATTCATGTTGGTGGAGGGCATCGACGATCCAAGATGCTCGGTGCTCGCGCTGTACGAGCCCTTCGGCAATACAAGGATGCTGGTGCAGCAAGTCGGCCGGCTCACGCGCCAGTCGGCCCCCCTCGGCACGAAGATGCCCGAAGCATGCGTTTTGACCCGGCCGTCCGACGACGTGGATCGTGATTGGGGAAGCTTCCTTGCCTACGACAAGGCTTGCGTCGCGAACGGAGGCAAACCGCCGCTCCGCAACGGCGACGATGTGCTCCGAGGCCTGGTGGCTGCTCTCCCGCAGATGGACTACGTCAGCGGAAAGTTCCGTACCCGAATTGACCTCGATGATGCAGATCTCTCGGACGATCTGAGGTTTCCTCAGGCCGCGCTCGTCTATGACGTTTCTGACCAGTTTGACCTGGACAAATTTCAGACTGCGGTTTCCGAGGCACTCGATGCGGAAGACCGATTTCAACACCAGACTCGCGGCATCCCGGGAGGAACCTGCCGCTATCACGTCACATTGCGGATGAACCAGTCTCCCTTTCTTGCGGAATATCTCTTTCAGGCGGCCTCGCTCGAGGTGACGATCTACACCCTGATCGGCAGACGCTTGTATTTCTACGACAGTGCCGGGTTGTGGATCGACGAACTCGATGAGCTGACTGGTCGTCTTCGGCCCATGCAATTGCGCTCGCTGTTACCCGAAGACGTCGACAACACGGTTTCGTTTCTCGCGGTCAAGAATACCGATCTCGGACCGTCCGCTCTTCGGTCGCGCTCGCTGTCCGCGCGCTCCTTGGAACGGGCAGGCGTCTTCATGGGCGAACACATGAACGTCGTCACGCGGGCAGGCGGGTGGGCAGATGGTACGCGGCGAGCGGTGGGATTCTCCCGCAGCCGTGTCAGAGACGGTGCGGGCACCAATCTCACCGCCACCAAGTTTCGCGACTGGTGCGCGGAAATCGACGGCCTTCTGAAAGCGAAGCGGCCCGGGTCCCAGATATTGTCGCGATTTGCTGCGCCGACCGACACGCCTGCCGATACCACGCCGATTAATATCCTCGTCGATATGCTCGAGTTGACCGGGCAATTCAACAGCCCGACGACGCAGGTCGACGCAAAGTTCGATCCGGACGGACTATGCGTGGATATTGAAGTGGACGCTGGTCCGACTGCGCCGGCACCTTTCCGTTTCGCGCTGAAGGTCGATGGCGCGGACGTGAAGGTTTGGATCAAGTGGGACGCCAAGAAGCGCAAATACTGGCTGACGTCGCCCGCTCTTAGTCACGTCAAATCGAAATCGGAAGCGAAGGTCTCGCTCGCGAAGCGTCTGAATCAACTTCAACCATTCCGAATAATAACCGCGGATCTTGAGCATGCGTACGTTAACGGCGCATTCTATGCTCTCGATCTCGATCTCGCGAAGCCCGACGGTCCCGGGAGACTCGTCCTGGATCTTGTTATCCCGGTCAAACAACTTGGCGCGGTCACGTCGGAAAAGGGCGTTCCGATCGGAGCCGACCTTCCAACCTGGCAGAATGGTTCGCTATTCCGTGTGATCGATGACGCCCTTACGCACAGGCGCGGTACCCCTGAATTCGGGGCTCCTTTCCCGGCTTTGGTCTGCGACGACTTCGGCACAGAGGCCGGCGATTTCATCGGCGTCGACGACAATCCGCTAAGCGCGCGGGCGGTCTTCGTCGTAGCGAAGCATAAGCCCGGTGCCCCCGGCGTTTCCGCCTCAGATTTCTACGACGTCTGTGGACAAGGAGTGAAGAACCTCGCCTTTCTGAAAAGCGATGGCGACGATTTGCCGGGAGCGCTCAAAAAGTTCGATCAGGATTGGACGCTCAGCAAAGGAAAGGGCAAGGCAAAGAAGACCGATCGAATTCCGAGGAGGCGAGTCGGGCCTGGGTCTGCGGCGTTCCGCAAGATGCTCGCGCGAGTAAAGCAATCGCCCGGTGCAGAACGAGAGATCTGGCTCGTTTGCGCGGGTGGCATGCTTTCCAAGTCTGCTCTTGAGCGCGAATTCCAATCGTCGCCCCCAAAGGCGCACGTCTTGCAGTTCTATCACTTGGTGATCTCAACGTATTCCGCTTGCCAGTCGGTGGGCGTGAACCTTAAGATTTTCTCTGCGCCGTGAGGCTTGCGTCGAAGGCTTCGTTGCTTGCGCTCAAAGCGCTCGCCACTGACACAACGCGCCACATCTTAAAAATCCAGCAAAGTTTTGGACATGCCACGGCGAACGCCCTCACAACGCATCGGGTCCTTGGGACACCGAGTCGCAGCTGCGCAGTTCGAGCGGCTCGGCAGTTGGATCGTTAGAAATCAGGAGGAGGATGTCGGCATCGACATGGAGGTCGAGCTGTGCGATCCCGATCCGACCGCCGACTTTCTGAAGTGCCAGATCAAGAGCTTCGAAGGTGCCGCGGCCAAAAGACCGGTTCGGTTGAAGAATGAATTCCTGAAATACGCGTGTGAATGCAGGATTCCCGTCATTCTTGTGCTGGTCGAGTCAATTACGGGCCAGAGTTGGTTCTGCTGGCTTCAGGGATGCATCGAGGCCAATCGTCTTCGGCCTTCAATTTACGGTGCGCGTGGCTCAACGACGATTGCGGCCGAGTGGCTTGCCCCGCTCGACGGGCCGGGGAATGTAGAACTGAAGTCGATCGCCCGTGGTGTTCATCCGATAGCCAGGGCGACGCACGTTCGGGATCTGGTCCGGTTCGCGTTGGAGACGCACGACCACGAACTAGTCGGAGCCGCCAACCGACTCCTGGCCCGCTATCAAAAGGAGATCTCATATTTTCCCATCGACCTCGTCTTGGACGAAGTTCTGTCCTTGGGAAATCGAATATGGGCGACCCTCGAAGGAAACGCGCTCGCGGAGCTCCTCTACATGTTGGCGCGGTCTTACGGCGGACAGTTCAAACTCGAACAGATTCGGAAGCTCGTCCTACGCGGGGAAGGCTATTCGAGAACTGGAATAAATGCCTTAGGCATCATGTACGACGAGTTTCCCGAGCGCATGAAAGCCCTCAAGCTAGGTGAAGAATTTGAGCGGCACGATGATTGGAGAGTTTCTTATTTCTGCAAGCTGCGCGAGAAGCATTCGGGAGTTCCTGTCATGGCGCTGATTACGGGGGCATACGATTGCGCGGTCGACGGACGCGACCTGCACCCCAGCGCGAGGGAACGGGGTCTCAGCAAATGGGCAAATAGGGGCGACTGCGCCATCCTGGATTTCGCATACGAGGTCGATTGAAAGCGCGGCAATTCTCTGGATCGCCTTGGCGACCAGCTCGAAAAATTCCGGATCGCTGCGGCCATTCCGGAGGCGCGCCGAGGAGAGGCGACGCGGACCGACGTGCTCGTCTTGTCGGGAGCCGGTCGAGATCAAACGTCATTTTCACCCGGACCTATGGACAGCCGCCGCGACGCAGGTGCAAGGCTACGCTTCCGATCCGGGTGCTGCAGGGATGGGGATTTACCTCGTGTTCTGGTTCGGGGACGTCGTCCAAGCGACCCCGGCCCATCCGAACGGACCAAATAAGCCGACCTCGGCCGAAGAATTGGAGGGGATGTTGGTCGAAGGTCTGGATGCCGATTTGGTCGACCGCACGGATATCATCGCGTTCGACGTGTCGAATCCGACAGCGAAGAGGCCGTGAAGCTCGCCTCAGCTCGGCGGCGCAAGCCGAACGAACCCCAGTGATTCGGTAGCTACGGGGGCAGGCTGGACCCGTCGACGAACGCTGGCGCTGCGAGCATCGCGGAAGGCCGAGGGAGCCGCGACTTGCTCGCGTCGCTCAGGCCACGGACGGCTTGGTGGAAATGCAGTTGCATCAACCTATAGATAGGTCAGACTAGGTCTAATTTGCTGTGAAATAGGGCTGGTCCGGCCAGGTAGCACGGTTGCCCTGTGTGCGCGGGAAGCGTAAGCCGGATACTCGTTTTGATTGATTTGCCGCGCTTTCTGAGGGGGGAAGATGGCGAAAAAGCAGATCGACCTGCGCATGGCGATGAACGCGATTTCGGACGTGGTTCAAAACCGGCCGCGGCCGCTCCGGGAGTTCGATCAGATCTACATGAAGAGCGGCGACATGGTCATGCAGACGGAGTTCGTCGCGAACTGGGTCGAGGACAAGAACGTCGCATTCATCGGCGATGGCGACGCGATCAGCATTTCGATCGCCTATTTTAAACACTGCGGAATCACCGAGTACGGGCCGAAGTCGGTCACCGTCTTCGATTTCGACGAACGCATCGTCGAGGCCATCAGGCGCTTCGCCCAGAAGGAGGACATTCCGAACTTGACCGCCGAGCTCTATAACGTGCTGGACGCCTTTCCGAAACCAGGCGCGTTCGACCTATTCTATACCAATCCACCGTGGGGCCAGCACAACGACGGCGAGAGCGTCAACGTGTTCGCGCAGCGAGGTATGGAAGCGGTCGGCTACCGCGGCGACGGGATGATCGTGATCGCCGACGACAAGGAGCTGGAGTGGCCGAAGCAGGTCCTGGGCAAGGTACAGCGCTTCGGAGCGGAGAGCGGCTACTTCGTGTCGAGGATGATGCCGCGTCTGCATCTGTACCACCTGGACGATGCGCCCGATCTGCAGTCCTGCAATCTGGTGCTGTCGGCGTTGCCGGGCGCGGCCAGAGCCGTCGAGAGCACGCCTGTCGTGGAGCCGGAGCGGCTCAACAATTTCTACGGGCGATCGAAAGCTCCGCGGGTCCGCTATGTCCGCGAGAAAAAGCGGTTGAATTACGGTATGGCGAACGAAGACGAATACGAGCTGATTCTGCTGGAGGGACAGTCATGACGACCATCATCCGTCCGGGTGCGGGCATCCTCTACATGAAGGTGGGAAAGCACGCCCAGGAGTCCCTCGCGGACATCATCAAGCGGAAGTCGGAAGAGATCAAAAAGGCCGGCTTCAGCATGTGGGGCTACGGCGGCAACACCTGTCATCCGACGACGATGGTGCAGCCGTTCGCGGAGGACGTCCAGAAAAGCGGAGCGCCGATCTTCCTCTGCATGCAGGCTATGGATTCGAAACACGAAGCTGAGCCGCTGAGGGCCCACGAATACTCGGTGGACGGATTGAATTGGCAGGAGATTCCGAAGGACATCAACGTGCTGGGATCGCGCTACGCCTTGATGATCAAGAGCCTCAGGGAGGAGGATCACGTCCTGAAATTGCACGAGACGCGCGTTGCCGTAGGACCCAATGCCGGCCGTGTCGGCAGCCGCTACATCAAGGGGCGGGTCGACAAGGCGTGCCTGCTCGTGGATGAGAAGCCCGAGCTGGCCAACCAAGCGGAGACCTCGGACATCAATATAAATCTGGTCGCCGAATTGGTCGATCCCTATTCGGTCTTTCTGAGGGATCCCCGCTAGGCCGGAAGCTTGTCGCAGAGCAACTCGCCACTGTTGCCGCGCAGGTGTCCGACGTAGCTGTCCAGCCCCTCTCGCATGTTCTGCTCGTCGAACGTCGACGAGCATCCGAAGCAGATGGACATCACCTTGTCTACGGCAGGTTCGGCGCAGACCGAAGCCGCGAGCGCCGGACCGCCCTTCTTGGCGCAGATCCCGATCATGATCTGTTCGAAGCACCCGAAGCGCCCAGCGAGCGCGGGAACGATTTCGAGATCGGTGGCCAACTGCCAGGCGGCGGTCACGGCCCGCTTGTCGCCCGTCACCATGTTTTTCGCCGCACGATTGACCAGCACGGCAAGCAATTGGCTCTCGCCCGAGTCGAACGCGTAACCGGCCGACAGCGCGTGCTCTTCGTACTGCGCGGCCAGACCGAGTTCGGCATCGTCGGGTTCGAGGGCAGAGATCGAGGCGAGCACGGCGTCCAGCGCCTTCGCGGCCCTTTGCCGGTCGACGATCTTGCCCGACTTCTCGATCTTCCGCTTTAGGACGAATTTCGCCAGCGCAAGGCCGGCCACGGCGCGGCTTCCGCCAGCCAAAATGTCGATAAGATCGGGCGCCAAACCGTAGCACGACGCCTTGAACAGGACGTCGTTGTCGACGAGCACGAGTTCAGCCATTCGGCATTCCCATGATCGTTCTTAGAAACTCTGCGGAATCATCGCTCAGTGCGGACCAGTCGATCTGATCTTCCGCAAAGCCGTTCACCTCGCGCCAGACTGGCTTCTTCTCGGAGTAGATGTGGCGCAAGGCCGCCATGGCGCGAGCCCAGTTCTCGGTGCGGTAGGCGTAACAGAGAGCCAGCGTTCCGGGTTCGATGCCCCGCTTTGGACCTTCTTCCTGGACGGCTGCCGCAAGCTGCCGTGCGCCGAACTTGCCGATGTTGGTCCGGATGTCGGGTTCGGGGGAGCCGGTCAGCAGAGCGAGCGCGTACCTGTCGGCGGCCTTCTCGTCGTCGTCTTCCTGTTCGCTTTCGATTGGATCGTCGAGGTCCACGATGGCCGAAGCGCCATTGAGATGGCCGAGCGAGGCGTGCCCCAGTTCGTGCGCCAGCGTGAATGCCACCGGCGCCGGGTACTGCGCATCCTTTCCCAAGAGAACTGCGAAGCGTCCGTTGGCCTCGACGACCATCGCATGCATCGCCTTCGTCGCGAGGGGAAACACCCGAAGGTGGATGACCGGGATGCCGAGTGCCCAGCAGGTCGCCAGAAGAGACGTGAGATCGACGAATGGCGCGCCGCCGTCTCGTATCGCGTCACGAAGTTCTTCCGCCGAAGGCGGGCGGATGGCCGCCTCGCCGACACCCTGAAGAAGGAGGTGTGCGACCGCCACCCCGAAGGAGGCGAGCGCGGCTTTCTGCACGGCTCCTTCGCCAGACAGGTGCTTGAACCGTGCCGTATCGTGCCAGACGAACTCCACGCGATCGTTCGACAGGGCCTTCGGCGACACCCCGAGCTTGCGGGCAAGGGCGAACCGCAATTCGGCGCGGGCCGAAGCCGATCCGTCCGCCTCTTCGCTCCACCAAGTCGGCCACGCGGCGTCGATCGCCTGATCGCTCAAGCCGGCGTCTTTCAGATCCTTCCTGAGTTTGCCCGACTCAGCCGCCACCTTGTCACCGCCCGTCCGCCGCTGATTCCCGTTTCGTTCTACACGCTTCTAGGAGACTAGAACAGCCTGCGCTGAAGTTCGGTCGCGCTCGAAGGTCCCGATCGCAGACCGGAGACTATCCGCAGCCACTCGCTTGGGGTTACGGACAACAGGTTCGCTAAGACCCGTTCGAGCATCGATCGTCGATCCGCGGTGAGATCGATCGGGTCGCCCAGCCGGACCCAATATCCCTGCCCGAGCTTGGCCCTGAGATTTACCTTGTATGCGGGAGCAGGCGCTTCGCTGGTGACGCGCCGCAATAGGGCGGTCACTTGCGACGCGCCCACGGCTCCCCCCGTGTCGGAGACGTTGCGGTAGGCGCTCGGATCGAACGGTCCGAAATCGCCCAGCCTCAGCTCCCGGTCGGATCGGCACATCAACGCATAGTGGACGTTTCTAGCCCGTATGCCGGCATCGGCTCTACTCGTGATCAGGGTGGCCGGCGGCAGGGGCTGCTCCCGGCCGGAATGATCGAAGAAAGACCGCCAGATGCGAAGGCGGCTGGGGGCGACATCGACCGCTTTCGGGCGGGACTTCATGATCGAGAAGACGACGTCGACATCCGCGCCGGCGCGGGCGAGTTGGGGGATGGACCGGGAGGGCGCATTGCCCACGCCCCAGCAAAACACGCCGTTCCCGGCCGAGCGTTCGAGCTCCTTCCTTCCGACGATCGCTTGAAGCTCCTGTCCGGCCTCGGTCTGCATGCGCGACCAGCAAATGGTCTCGGTCAACGACGCGCGCGGCGGAGAACTTTCAAGCGGCAGCGATCGGGTACGGGCAAGCATCGGCATGATCCTGAATTCTTCCCAAAGACCGTAAACTCTGGTCAAGCGAGACGCAAACGATATACGGTGACAGCCCCAGTAATTGCTGTGTATAGATGTGTTGAAAGCCGGTGGAAATCCTGTTGTTTAATTTTTCCCATACCGTCCCATGAGCGCTGGTCGCGAGCCAAACTGGAACCCGGTATCACGGGTGCATCCCTCGGTCTGGACGGAGGTCGTGGGGTTGTCTTCGAAGGATCGGATGTCCATTCCGCTGATGGCCCGGCGGCGTCTGGAATGGCTGTCGGCCGGGACGACCGAGCTCCTGGCGATCCTCGAAGCGGACGGATCGGCCGAGGTCGTGTCGTGGAGGGGGGAGGGAGCGGACCGGATCGCCCAGATCGAAGCGGTCCTGCAAGGTCTCACTGAGCCCGATCGAAGCGAAGTCGCGCTTGCGGCGATGGACCGGTACATTCGGCTCCGCCTCGACGGCACAGGACGCATGGTCCTACCGACGACGCTGCTCTCTCACCTCGAAGCGGTCGATCCGCCGGCTCTCCGGCTGGTGGTGCGCGATAGCAGATTGTGGTTCTGGTCGGAACGACAGTGGCGCGCAGGCCAGCTTGGGCGATACCTGCAGATAGCGAAAGCCATCGAAGATCGCAGCCGCAATTCAGGAGCGCGATAGTCTCGCGACGAGTTGAGCTGCCAGTTGTTCGCCCGGCACCGCGGAGTCGAAGAAGTGTATCGCCGTCCCGAGGTGCATCCCGTAGGTTATGGCGACGCTGGCCTGAAGTTGCGCGTGGAAGCGCGCTTCCTCTTCTGTGATCCGCGGTCGCCCCTGCGCGTTGGCGGCGATGCGTCGGAGCGCCACCTGCGGTTCGGTGTAGAGCACCCAGATCTGGGTAGGTCCGAGCTTTTCAAACTCCTTAAGGCTGTAGGGCGTCACCCGGTAGCCGTAGCTTTCCTTGGTGACGGCGTGGCTGTCGATGATGACGGGGCGGGTCGCCCTGTGCGTCGCGACGAAATCGAGCAGCTCTCGATCCACCGCGCGGACGTCGTCGAGGGTTATCGCTCGCGCAGACTGAGACCGAAGGTCGGCCTGATCGGTCACCTGGCCGGAGCCCGCAAGCCTTGCCGTCAGTCGCTCGCCGAATTCGAAGATCTGGAGATCCGCGATCTGCGATTTCAAAGCTCTGGTAAGCGTACTCTTGCCGGTGGCCGGCGCTCCGGTGAGATAAACCACTTCAGCCATACGAACTCCTCGTCGCCACTTTGCCGCCCTCGCTTGCCGCAATGACCAACTTAGTTTAATCCCAACTGGCCGCAAGCCGCGCCGATATCCTCAAGCAGAAGTGGCGGCGTCGTGGTCGGCTCAGTTGCAGACTTCGGTGCGGACGGACGATCCTCCACGTAATGGTGCCCGACCAGTAGGCGCAGGCGGAGCGAGGTGGCATGGACCCTGTTGCATCGCGGCGATAGTGTACACGCCATCGTCCAACGGATAGCCCGCATGATCGTGAATGTCCCGACGCCGCAGGCCTTGAACGATGTCGCGCTGCGGCTGTACTTCTCGGCCTGGTCGTCCCTGATCTACATCCGAGCCCACTTCGACGAGACGTTCCCGCCGGGCGAAGATCCTCGACCGGAGAAAGGCGATTGGGCCGAGGAGTGGTCGGAATACATTCAGGGCTATCAGCCTGAATTTCAGGCCGTGTGTTCGGTCATTCAGCAATCGAACGAACTGGCTTTGAAGGCGAGGATCTGTGGGGTGAGCCCATACCTCCTGCTGCTCAACAGCAATCCCAAGTTCAGCGCTATACCTGGCGACATCGACTTCTCCGAGTTGCGGACCATCGACGCCTCCGATCTTCCAGCATCGGTGAATTCCCTCTGCAACAAAGCGCTGAGCGACGACTACGTCCGGACATACAACGAGATCCGATCGCTCAGAAACAAAATCGCGCATTTGGGTCACGCGGGCTCCAACTTCGAACCGGACAAGCTTCTGGAAATCCTCGTCGACCAGTACATCGAGCTCTGGAGCGACAGAGCGTGGCTCACGGACCGCGTCAACTTCGCCTCGCGCACCGGCCTGGCCTTCTTCCAGGACGGTAAGTACACGTCCGCGGCCGCCGAGGTCATGTACGAGCTGCCGCTGATCTTGTCCGCGGTCAAGAAAAGCGCGTTCAAGAAGCTCTTCGGCATTGAGAAGACCACGCGCAGATATCTCTGCCATGCCTGCGTTGCGGACGCTTCCGTGCGGTATCACGAGGTCGACCCTGTCCGATGCAGGACAGCCTATCTGAAGGACAAATCCACCCTCCATTGTTTGATGTGCAGCGCCGACTATCCGGTCGTGCGGGAAGCCTGCGGCACGGACAAATGCAAGGGAAACGTGATCAGTCGGAGCGAGCATGCCGAGTGCGACGTCTGCCATTCGCGCGGATCGGAGCAATCCGGGCGTGGTGGGTCATAGTCGGACGTCAGCGACTCTCCGCATAACAAACCTGCCGATACAGTTCGCGCTCTAATATCGTTAAGTCAGGCTGGACATACTCGCAAGCGCCACCGGCTTGCTACGGAGGTCCGGATTATCCCGCCGCTCGACCGATGCGTAGAACGCATCCATGTCGACGCGGATGATCTTGCGCTGACGGGACGGGCCCGATCCCTTATCGTCGTCGTCCGTCACGCCGGCAGCCCGGCCGGGTCTTCCTTGGCGCCGCGGGCAACGATCCGGAGCGTTTCGTCCGGAAGCGGCCGCTGCAGGTTCAGGGCTTGGTCCGGAGGTGCCGTCATCCAGACCTCGACTTCCTCCGGCGTCGTCAGAATCACCGGCATCGCCTTGGGATGGATGGCGCCGACCTCAGCGTTCGGCTCCGTCGTGAGGAACGCGTAGAGGTCGTTGGTCGTCTCGCCTTCCTTGATCTTTCGAACGGATGTCCAGTTGGTCCAGATGCCGGCGAAGCAGGCGAGGGGACGGGTTTCATGGAGCGCGAACCAGATATCGCCGCCCTCGGCCTTGTTGAACTCGCTGAAGGAATTAAACGGCACCACACAGCGGTTTTCGGCGCCCAGCCATCTCGTCCAGTGTTTGCTTTTGACATTCCGGATATTGGTCGTCCCGCCATCCGGCTCCATTCTGAGCAATTCCTTGAAATCCACTGCCTTGCCCTTGGCCTGCAGTTTCTCGGCTCGTTTCTTGGTTGCGTCCATCAATGCCTTTGACGACGATGGCATTCCCCACCGCGCCGTGGCGAGCTCGCGGCCTTCGGCTCCATTGCGCACGATCGGTGCCTTGTAGTCCGGGAACACGCCGGGCATCGGCGCCAGATTGCCGACGTATCGGTTCACGACGCGGAACAGCGCGCTGATCGCGGCCTGGTTTGTCGTGATCGAATAGAGATTGCACATCAATCAGGTTTCGGTTCGAGGGTGGCGAGGCTGCCAAGCCAACTGTAGCAGAGTCGCGGATGGACGCCGGCTCGCCTTGGCGCATTTGCGGCAGCGCAGCCGGCTGGCGAGATCGTGCACGAAGGTGGTTGGCGGATGCTTCATCGCCGCGAGGTCGACGTCGCTCGGCGTCTTGCAGCGCGTGCACCTGATCTCGAGCCAAGGGAAGCCTCCATTCACAGCCTGGTCGATGGTGGGCGATGGATCGATCGGTTCGCCGTCGCTCCACATCCGCTCGTTCCAGCTTTCGCAAAGCAGCTTGTCAGCTTGCTGGACCAGGGCTTTGCCCTTGGCTCGGATTCTCCGCCGATTGGGCAGCAAGCATGTTGGCCATCGCACGCGCCTTGCCGAGCTCTTTGGCCAGAGCCTTGCGATCGCCGCCCGACAGGGGCGTGGGGTGATACTTTGGGGCCATCCGGACATTCAGGCGCTAAGAGATCGGAACGGCAATCGGGAAAAATTACGGCGTCTCGAACGCCGGCCAGCACCCGTCTTCTTCATGCCTGCCGGTTGCGCTGCTGGCAGGTGTTGTCGAGCAACCGCTGCGCCACGTCCTTCCAAAGCGCGTTGTCGCCATACAATCGGACTGCATCGGCCTTCTGGATTTCCACGGTCCGCTCGCAGCGGCGGCAGGAGACGCGCAGCACGTGGCGTTGAATCTCAGAAAGACGTCGCTGCCGCTTCTGGGCGCCGCTCTCGTCGGCGCGAGGAGCTTTCAGGACCGATTCCCAATATTCCGCCGGAAGTGGCACATCTAGATCCGCCGCAGAGGGGGCCGGTCTACGGGCAGCTTCCGCGGCCAGTTTCCATCTGCTTCGGGGTCGGCATGCGCCAGCTCGCGGGTCGATCGGTCATTCCGAATTAGAACATAAAAAGAACAAAAGTCGAGTCCTCCAGACGCTCATCGAGAAAAAATCATCCTGTTGGACGGGGCGCGGTGTCGGAACCAAGCCCGGCCGTTCGTCTTGAATCCGGCACCAGTATGGAGTTCCCCGCAATGGCCCCCCGCGCTAACTGGAAAGGCTTCCTGCGTCTTTCCCTCGTCACCTGTCCGGTAGCGCTCTATCCGGCCACCTCGGAATCCGAAAAAGTCTCGTTCAACCAGCTCAACCGAAAGACCGGCCACCGCATCAAGTACGCCAAGGTGGACGCTGATACCGGTGAGGAGGTCGACAACGAAGACATCGTCAAGGGCTACAAGGTCGACACCGACACATTCATTGAGGTGACGAAGGAGGAGCTCGAGAACGTCGCGCTGGAATCGACGCGAACGATCGAGATCGACGAGTTCGTCGACCGCAGCGAGATCGACCCACGCTACCTGATCCGCCCTTACTACTTGACCCCAGATGGCAAAGTCGGGCACGACGCCTTCGCCGTTATCCGTGAAACCATCCGCGAAATGAACAAGGTCGCGATCGGTCGCGTGGTGCTGACCAATCGCGAGCACATCATCGCGCTGGAGCCGCTGGACAAGGGGCTGATGGGGACCTTGCTGCGCTATCCCTACGAAGTCCGTTCTGCGGATGAGTATTTCGACGATATCCAGGATGTAAAAGTCACCAAGGACATGCTTGATCTTGCCAAGCACATCGTCAATCAGAAGGCGGGTCATTTCGAGCCGGACAAGTTCGAAGACCAGTACGAAACCGCCCTTATCGATCTCATCAATCAGAAGCGCGCGGGCAAGCCCATCGCCGCGAAAGCGCGTCCTCGAGGTGAGAACGTCGTGGACCTGATGGACGCGCTGCGCAAGAGCATCGGAAGAGAGGGCGCGGCAGCTCCAGCGGCACCCAAGAAATCAGGAAAAAAGCCGCGCAAGGCGGCGGCCGGGCAGAAGGAAATGCTGATGCCGATCACCGGCAAGAAGCCGGCAAAGGAGACCGCGGCGAAGAAGCCGGCGGCCAAGCCGCAGCGGAAGTCGGCTTAGGCGTCGTGAAGTATCCGGTGACGACGGACGGCCACTACTTCGTTGTCCGCCGCAGGCTTTGGCGAATGGCTAATCCCATCTCAACGAGGTCACCCGAGATCATATTGTCGGCCGTCTAGTGGCGGCCCGGCGGGTCGGTGCGCGCGCCAGCAAGGCGGCCGACCGCGAGGCCGAAGCCGCGCTGCACAGGCTCGTGGACGAGGCTAAGCAGCGAGCGCGGTCCAGTATGGCAGGACGGCTCGCCGGCGCTCGACTGCTCTGCAAAGTAGGAGCGATATGGCTGCGGTGAACAAGACTTCCAGGAGATCGACCGTGAGCGCGGGCATTCTCGCATACCGCAAGGGAGCGCGGGGCCTCGAGGTACTGCTCGTTCATCCCGGCGGTCCGTTCTGGCGCAACAAGGATGATGGCGCCTGGTCCATTCCTAAGGGCGAAATCGATCCCGATGATGCTCCGGAAAACGTCGCTCGACGCGAATTTGCCGAAGAACTCGGCCCGAGCGCTTCGATTGGTCCGCTCCAGGCGCTGGGGGAAGTCCGATCGCGAGGAGGCAAGCGCGTCATTGCATTCGCCGGCGAGGGACACTTTGATCCGGCAGCGCTGACCAGCAATACCTTCGACGTCGAATGGCCGCCTCGAACCGGTCGACGGCAGAGCTTTCCCGAAGTCGACCGCGCGGAATGGTTTGATATCCAGTTAGCGCGGACCAAGATGCTGTCCGCTCAGGTAGAGTTTCTCGATCGTCTTTTGGCAATCGCGGTTGAGAGCGCCGGGAAATGATCTTCAGGATTGGAATCATTTCGGACACGCACGGCCTGTTGAGGCCCGAGGCGGAACGAGGCCTGGCGGGCGTCGATCATATCATCCATGCCGGCGACATCGGGCGGCCCGAGCTCGTCGACGCGCTTCGCGGGATCGCACCCGTCACGGCCATTCGTGGAAACGTAGACAATGGCGAGTGGGCTCGCGACTACCCCGACACGAAACTCGTACGTCTGGCGGGCAAGTCGATCTACGTTCTGCACGACCTGAAGACGCTGAAGGTCGATCCCGGCGCCGGCATCGACGTCATCATCTCCGGGCATTCCCACGTGCCGAAGATCGACACGGTCGGTGGCATTCTCTACCTGAATCCCGGCAGCGCGGGACCTCGCCGTTTCAAGCTGCCGATCACGTTTGCGACGCTCGAACTCACGCCTGACGGCATGCGACCGGAAATCCACGACCTTGGAGGCGAATGAGTGTCGGCGGAGGGTGCGTCAATCCTTTTTGCCGGCTTTCGCCGAAGGGAAGCACTACTTGCGCGGACGTTCTCGCTCACGCACGACGTCCTTCGCCCGCTTGTCAGACCTGAGCCCGAGGTAGACGGGCTGGCGCAGTTCGCCCTTACTCGTCCACTCCGCAAATTTGACCTCGGCAACCAACGAGGGCTTGACCCAGGTCGTGGCAGCCTCGTCCTTCACTTTGGCAGGGAAGGGTGATTTCGAGGTCGTCAGCTTCATGAGCTTGGTATGGAGGTCTTCCAGGACCTTGTGGCTGAAGCCAGTACCAACATGTCCGATGTAGCGCCATGTGTCGTCTTCCCGCACGGCGAGGACCAGGGCGCCGAAGTATGGTCTTGTACGCCTCGGCGCCGTGAAGCCCGCGATCACCACTTCCTGCCGCTTTGCTGTCTTGATCTTCAGCCAATCCGCCGTCCGGCTTTCGGACGCATACGCGCTGTCGGCGCGCTTCGCCATGACGCCTTCCAAGCCCTTCCGCTCGGCCTCGGCGAAGAATTTCGTGCCGCTCGCTTTGCGGTGTCGGCTGAAGGTGATCAGCCGGTGACGCGGCAAGATCGCTTTCAGCCGTTCCTTGCGCTCGAGAAGAGGCTGTTTGCGCAAGTCAACTGTGTTCTGAAACATGAGATCGAACGCGCAATACAGGAGCTTCGCTTCATGCCGCAGTGCGTTCTGAAGTAGCTGGAAATGTGAGACGCCGTCCTTTCCGATCGCAACGAGTTCGCCATCGATCACGGCGTCGCCCTTCACGCCTTCCAGCGCTTTGGCGACCTCAATATAGCTGCGGCTGATGATCTTGCCGTTGCGGCTGTAGAGCGAGACCTTGCCCCGCCGGATTTCCGCGATCATCCGGAAGCCATCGTACTTATCCTCGAAAACCCAGTCGGGGTCGTCGAACGGCGCGTCGGTGAGCGTAGCGAGCATTGGCTGTAAGCGCTTGGGCAGGGTCGACGTCCGGCTCATTCAAGGGCCAATCCTTCAGTGCGTGTTGCGTAATGCAGGGACGGCACCTTATCGCTCGAGGTGGCCAGGGCCGGTTCGATGAAGCCGGGGAAAGGCGCCTTGACGCCGATAACCGCCTGCTTTTTACGCTGAAACGCCACCGAAGAACTCCACGCTACAGCCGATTCAAATTGGCACAGTTCGAATCGTTCCGGAACCTGCGAATCCCTGTCGCGTTGCTTCGATGTCACAACAGGAGGCACCCATGGCGGGAGCGAAAAAGAGCAAAACGGCGCGCGGACGAAGGCAGGACCGGGCGCGGGTGGCAGGCGGGCAGGACTACGAAGTGCAGTACGAGGCAAAGAAGACGGGAAGGTCGGCGCGAGCGGTGAAGAAGGCCGTCAAAAAGGTCGGCAACGCGCGCAAGCGCGTGGAGAAACGGCTGGGCCGCTGAGGCGGAGAAGGGTCGGGGTCGGGGCCTAGAGCCGGTCCTCCTCGTCAGGAGGGCATTCTGGGCAGGTATCACCAATCGAGTCCAGCGCGTCGCGAACCGCGGCCTCCGCTGCTTGACGGGATACGTCTGCTGGCGGATCTCGACGGGCGATGTCGAAGGCCCGCTCTCGTGCATACGGATCGGCACGGTCTTGCATCCAACCGTGCTCCTCGCACTCGCGGATGGCGCCGGCTTCGTTCAGCACGTTGATCGCCCAACCGCGCAGGGTGCGGAACGCTGGCCGTCTTTGCTCGGTCATCAGCATTGAAGGTTCTCCCACGCTGAGACGAATCGTTTAGTCCCGCAGGCGTTCCCCATCGCTAACACACGACTGGGATTCCGGATCGTGGGATCTCGTGGTCCTTCAAAGGCCGAATTTTCATCCCAGCCAGATGCTAGGGTGGGCAAGAACGAACAGAAGAACCGTTTTCCGATGCTTCAGACGTCCGAGCTCAGGTGGTTGCTTCTTGCTCCGTTTTGCGCGTGCGGCTGTCGCCGCACCGCACTCTGGTGAACCGAGCCGCGCAGCGTCTCGGTAGGGTAGGCGCGGGACACCTCGAAGAGGATATCCCTACGCCTCCCCCCAAACCGTGCGGGCACCTTTCAGTGCACACGGCTTTCCGTACGCGCATGCTCTCGACCGGAGACGGCTGTACGGCATGACGGGCACAGGACAATGGTCTTGCGCCGCCAACCGGACCGTTTCCAGACCGTCAGCGATCCGCTTCGCAAGTCTCCTAGCCGGCGGAGATGATGCATCTCGAATGGTCCCGTCGTATCGCTGCACGCTTCGCACTTGCGAGCGTTAAGTCGATCGATCAGATCATTTGG
>NZ_SPQT01000025.1 GCF_004571025.1 Bradyrhizobium niftali
AATCCGTCAACTGGCGGATCGATGACGAGGGTGCCGCCGTTTCCATCGCTTGAGAGATTGAACGTTGAATGGGTGTAGTCGCCGGCTAGCGTGATGTGCGCGGTATGGTTCTGGGCGTCCGAGACGGTGAGTACCCCGCCCGATGTGTCACCTGAATAGGCGAACTTCGTGCCTGATCCGAACGAGATGTCCTTGAGATCGAGAATATCCGAGCTGGACGGATCACCGTTGCCGGAAAGGCCGTAAATCGTGCCAGTAAATTGCGTGGAATGATCGAGAGTGAAGGTACCGGTGACGCCCTTGAACGTGACCGATCCAGAAGCTGCTCCAGTCAGTTCGAGCGTCGCTCCTGGTTCGATGACGGTCGCTTGGCTCAGGTTGCCGAGCGCAAGAGTGATCTTTCCAGAAATATCAAGTACGGTCGATGAGCTGTTGATTACGCCATCGCCGTTGAGATCCTGATGCAGCACCGTCTCGATCGATTTCAAAGATGCGCTCGTCCCCGAGACGTTGCTGAGAAGGTTCGAGGTGAAGTTGCCGTTGCTGTCGGCGGTCCACACCGTGAAGACACCGGTCGAGGTGTTCTTCCAGGCGACGTCATAGCCGCTCGATGTCGCTTCCGTTCCAATCGGCACCCAACCGCTGAACTGTCCGGCCACGTACGTCACGCCACCATATTTCAAGGTGGGCCCATTTCCTCCGAGGAAATAATTGCTGCTAACCTGCAGCAGGCTGGTTGCGCCCGAGGCCTCAACGGTCGTCGTGTGCAAGCCGATCACCCCGTCGCCGTTAAGGTCCTGCTGGAGCACCGTCTCGATCGATTCAAGAGACGCGCTCGTCCCCGACACGTTGCTGAGCAGGTTCGAGGTGAAGTTGCCGTTGCTGTCGGTGGTCCACACCGTGTACAGCCCAGTCGAGGTATTCTTCCAGGCGACGTCATAGCCGCTCGACGTCGCTTCTACGCCAAGCGGCACCCATGCACCAAACTGTCCCGCCACGAACGCCGTGCCACCGTACTTCAAGGTCGGGCCGGTTCCTCCGGCGATCGGATTGAGCAAGAAGTTGCCACCAAGCTGAACCAGGCTGGTGGAGCCGACCGTCTCGATTGTCTTGTTGGGAACACCAATCACGCCGTCGCGGTTGAGATCCTGATTGAATAAAGTCTCGATCGACTCAAAGGACGCGCTCGTTCCGGAGACGTTGCTGAGAAGGCTGGACGTGAAATTGCCATTGCTGTCGGTATTCCACACCGTGTACACGCCGGTCGTCGAATTCTTCCAGGCTACCTCAAAGCCGGTCGATGTCGCCTCCGCACCAATCGGCGCCCAGCCGCTGAACTGTCCGGCCACGTATGCTGTGCCACCGAATTTCAGCAGGACATCTGTACCGGCACTAGAGAGATAGAAGTTGTTTCCAGCGCTTATCAAACTGGTCGTTCCAGCTGCCTCGATCAATGTTCCGACGACCGGGTCAAACGCAGCTGAAAGACCGCTCGAATTGCCAGCTGCATCCGTTGCGGTCGCCGCGAATACATGCGCCCCCTGCGCTAGAGATCCGGTCGTGATACTCCATACACCATTAGACGTCGTCACCGCGGTGCCTAGCAAGCTGCTTCCTTCATACAACTTGATCGTACTACCCGCTTCCGCCGCTCCCGCAACAACCATCGTGTTGGACGCGGCGAGCGTGTCCGAGACGATCGTCGGAGCATTGGGTGCGACCGTATCAACCGCGACGTTCAAGGCGCTGGAGGCCACGCTGATGTTGCCGGCCGCGTCCACCGCCTGGCCGGTGAAGACATGGGCGCCATCGACCAACGTGCCGGTCGCAAACGACCAGTTGCCACCGGCATCGACCGTGGCGATGCCCACCTGGGTCGCTCCATCGAACACCAGGACCTTGCTGCCAGCCTCCGCGGTCCCACTCAGCGTCACCTGATTGGCGCTGGTAATGCCATCGCCCGCAACGCTACTGTCAGGCGAGAACGTCGCAATGCTCGGCGCGGCAGGTGGGGTCCTATCAACGACCACACCTATGCTGGTCGAAACAGCGCTGAGATCACCCACTCCGTCAGCGGCCACCGCCCAAAATGAGTGACTTCCGTCTGTCAAAGTGCCAGTGGTGAAGCTCCAACTACCGTTGCTGTCAGCGGTCGCCACACCAATCTGGACTGTCTGGTCAAACACCTTGATCGTAACGCCTGCCTGTGCAGATCCGGTCAGGGTCAAATGATCTGCGTTGGTGAGCCCCCCGGCGCCCGGCGTGCTTGCAGAAGCGAGCGAGATCGTCGGCGCCGTCAGTCCGGCCATGGTCATGGATGCGCCGGTAGCGGAGACGAATGCGTAGTCGGACGATGACAATTGCGTCACGCCGGCAATTCGAAAACTGTCGGTCCCCCCTGCATAATGAACGGTCCACTCTTCCCCCACATTCGTCAGGTAAGCGCTAGCATCGTAGCCCTTCAGAATCAGCTTGTCGTGCTCCGCCGTCGTGCTGGTCAGGACGTGAAAGTCGGCTATCGTGTCGTGGCCACTACCGATGCCATAGATGAACGTGTCATTACCCGCATCCCCGAAGAGCCAATCATCGCCACCGGCACCATTCAAGACGTCATTTCCGCTGGAGCCAACCATCCGGTTGGCCAGTTCGTTTCCAGTGCCTGTAAGGCCTCCCATCATAAGGGTCAGATTTTCGACATTTGCGGACAGCGTATAAGATGTCCACGCTTCGACGCTGTCGATGCCACCGCCCGAATTCTCAGTGATCTTCTGATTCACATTGTTTACAACGTATGTGTCATCGCCAGTCCACCCGACCAGCGTATCGTCGTAGTTTAACGCCGTAATCTTGTCGTTCGCAGCGGTACCGTAAACAATATGGCTGCTGGTTGATCCGTTGATCCAGGATGTGATGGTGCCTCCAACCGGCAAGCTTCCCGGCAGCTGGAAGTCATCACTGGTGAACGCTGAAATCGTGGCGTTGCGAAAAACTAGCGTATCCTGGCTTGTCAGCGCGAGATACACGTCGTTGCCGACCTGCGTCATCGCCGCCTTGATGTCGTTGAAGGACGTGAACGCAAAGCCGTTCAGCTGAACGACATCATGCCCGGCGGTTGATCCCGGTGTAAAGTCGGTAATGATGTCCGAGCCGTCGCCCGAGTTGATGACGAAGGTGTCGGCACCACCACCGCCTGTTAGGATATCATTGCCGACTCCGCCGGTGATGATATTGGCTGCATCGTTGCCGATAATGATGTTGGCTTCGGAATTGCCGGTGCCGTTGATCGCTGCCGAACCTGTCAGCGTCAGGTTCTCAACGTAGTCAGGCAGCTTGTACGTGACCGTCGAAATGACGGTATCCACCCCACCGCCGTAGCTTTCGACCACCTTGGCGTTGGGATCGGCGACAATGTAGGTATCGTCACCAAGCCCGCCGGTCATCGTATCGGCACCTCCTGCACCGCCGAGAAGATCGTTGCCGGTGGTTCCAGTTAATGTATCGGCACTTGCCGTTCCTGCAACGGTGGTCGTCGGAGCTCCGCTGGCCAGAAGCGTGTAGTTGGCAAGTGTGTACTCCGGCAGCTGGTACGCTTTGATATAATCAATGCTCATCTGCGCGGTCGCGCTTGGATCCGCGTTTCCGGCCCAGCTTCCGCCCATCGCCAGATTGGCGATCATGTACATCGCTGTGTTCATGTCGGAGGGAGTGGCGACCTGACCGACCTCGACGCCGTCGACAAAATACGTCAGCGTATAGGGCGTCCACTCCACACCGAAAGTATGGTCACCGGCCGTCAGGTTGGCCGTATTTGCCCAATAGCCTTGAGTCGACGTAGTCGACGACAGAAAGCCCCAGTGGGCCTGGTCAGGATCTTTGCCCAGCGCTTCAAGCGCATCGAGTTCCGTGTTGAGGCCGCGCGTGTTGATCGGTAACATCCAGAAAGCAGGCCATGCGCCCGCGGTGCCGGGGAGCGAGGCTTTCATCTCGAAGTAGCCATAGGTCTGGACGAAGCTGTTTTCGGTGGTGATCACGCCCGACGAGAATTGATGGTTGCCGACATAGGCCGCATCGCTGGACGGGATCGGCGCTGCCGTGATGACAAGATGGCCGTTCTGTATCGAGAACGGATTAAGGCCTAACGAGCTCGACGCCTGGGTCCCGGGCAGACCAGTGAAGCTCGGGTCGACATACACCTCCTGCTCACCTGAGAGTGTGTAGCTTGCCACGCCGCTCCAGGCGTAACTCGTTTTCCAGGTCAAATGCGGGTCCTGGCCGGCGGAAAGCGAGTTGAAATCGTCGCTGAAGGTCTGAACCAGTCCTGTTGGCGCTGTGACGGTATTGATGTTGGAGGTCGTGAAATTCTGAACTTGCGTATTTTCGAGCGTTAGCTTCTCGCCGTTGCCGAGCGACAGAACGACATCCGTGCCGACCTGCTGCATGGCGGCCGTGACGTCGGCGAGCGTCTTGAAGTTCGTGCCATTGATTTGAAGAATGTCCCCACCGGCGCCTGTCCGAAAATCGTTGATGATGTCGTTGCCATTCCCAGTCTTGATAACAAACGTGTCGCTGCCGCCTCCGCCGGTGAGGACGTCATTACCCTTGCCGCCATCGATCATGTTATTGCCGGCGTTGCCGACGATGATGTTGTCTAGATCGTTACCGGTCGCGGGAGAGCTGTAGCTTCCGCCCAGTGTCAGGTTCTCGACATTCGGCGCATTGACGAGGCTATAGCCGTCGATCATGCCATCGTAGATCGTGTCGATCCCCTGACCGGCGAGCTCGACCACTTTCGTACCGTGATTGTACATGAAGTATGAGTCGTCGCCCGCTCCGCCGATCAGCGTAACGCCGTCACCCATTGCCTGCAGCGAGTCGTTGGTCGCGCCGCCGGTAAGCGTCCCTCCAGTCCCAATTGTCGTCCAAGCGGTGTTCGGCGCAGCACTCACTGGCAGCGGATTATCGAGGACGACGTTTGCCGCCGTGAGAGACGAGAGCGCAACATTCTCCAACGTGAGCGTCTCGCTCGACGAGAGCGTGACGATAACATCAGTGCCGGTCTGCTTTGCAGCGGACATGAAGTTTGCAAGCGTTGCAAAACCGTAGTTCTGCACGCGCAGCACGTCCCCACCGGTGCCGCCTTGAAAGTCGCTGATGGTGTCGGAGCCATACCCCTTCGAAACAACGAAGAGGTCGCTGCTGGCGCCGCCGGTTAACAGGTCGTTTCCGGTACCGCCAAACAGGATATCGGCGCCGGAAGTTCCATTGATCGTTAAGGCATAGGTCATGATGGTCGCGTGCTCTCGTTGCACGACGACCATGGAAGACGGGCCTCAATGGCGACTTAGCCGTATGCGGACAATTTGAGATATGGGTCGGTTTTCGAGCGACTCCGATAACGAGGCTCTAAAATTGCCCCTTCACGACGCTTTCACAATCACGATAGCCCCGTAGATTTCCGGGGTCGTTGCTCTGCCGCATCTGATGAAAGCGCTGTCACCCCACGGTCTCTGATTCGCCTGAGAGCTTGCCGCGGGAACGATACAGTAACCCTCTGGCTCGGGCTGCGGCGTGATCGTTTTTGGTGGATCACGCGGCGGATCGCACCGGCGACTTCTTCAAACCAGCGCGAACCGATCTAGGGAGCACGTAATCTATAGATCTGATATTTTGGAGTGTCAGCCTCGAGCGAATGAGCAGTGGCAAGATAGGCGAGCAGCTGTCCGTGGTGTTGGTCAAATGTCTGAGGTGGCTCAGACAGATCGGCAGCGCTCTTTACAATACCGAACCACCTCGCGCCGCGGCGAATCAGATCCTTGATGACCATGATCGACGGTTCGCCGTCTTCCATGTAAACTGTGAAATAATCGTCTGGAAGCGGAAACAACCAGCCTCGATGTCGGCTGTAATAGATCGCAACCGGATTTCCCGCGACGCCGCCGCTCACGACCACTAGTTCTTCTGGCCCTGCAAGCCGTGCCAGCGCATTCCCAAGCTCGTAATCTGCCGTTGCAAGAAAGGTCTGTTTGACCTCTTTGGCGGCAATGATGTTGCTTGCAAGAAGCACCGCGATCAATGCGATAGTCCGTGCCAATGTGCCCAATTCATACTTGTCGCGCCCGAGGGTAGCGACTTTCACAAACCCAATGCCCGCCAGAGCGGCGATGGCTGGACTGGCTATATGGAAATTCCACGGCTGTTCCACGATTTCTCGCGCGGCGATGAAATAAAGCAGCGCAAAGCCACCGAGCCAAACATGGAAAATCCAGGGGGCCAAGATTTCGGTCTTGGCTCGCTCCGCGCCGCCATCCTGGCCACTGATCGGCGGCGAACACAAAGCGACTGCGCACAGAAGCATGATTGGCCAGCCCCAGAGCCATGTCCTCGCATGGAAGAGCGCTTCTTTGACGAAGAATCGCTTGGACAGGAACTCCGTAAAGCCGTCGCTCCAAATGTATCCTTGGCCAGCGATATGGTAAGGCGGATACGTACGACCGAGATGGACGGTCCAGCGGTAGTAGGAACTAACGAGAACGATCGCCAAACACAGCCACAGGCCGAATAGAACGATCCGCTTTCGGCGGGCGAGTTTGGTTGGTACGCACCACACGATGTAAAAGGCCGCGGGCAGGGCTGCCAAGGCCGGAAGCTTTGCCAGAATGCCTAAAATGCCCGCCCCTGCTGCCGTCCAAAGCGTTACAGGGTGGTGCTCTTGTAAGCCCTTGACGAGCAGCCACAACGCAAGCGTTACAAAGGCGACCATGGCAGGGTCTGGCAGATACGATGTATCGACCACGATGGCGGCAGGAAGCAGTGCATAAATCAGCGCTGCCGCGCGAGCGTCCCAGGAATTGCGAAGCCGCAAGACCAGATTGTGTAACGAGGTAAGCGTTACTAGGCCGAACAGCATCGCCGCCAATCGGCCATGCCAGTCGCGCCAACCCAACACGTGATCCAGGTAAGCCGCGACGTATGTTAGAAGCTGAAATTCCCGCCCCTGGTATCCGGGCCTGTCTCCATTCCAACTCACTTCTGGCCAGAAAGGGCTCCAACCGTTTTTGGGCAGGTTGTCGGCCATCATAGCGGTGCTCGCTTCGCGCCACGTGAACCAGTCGGTGAGCGGCTGTGTCAAATCCCCGAGGCGCAAGGCTACGGCCACGACCAAGATGCCGCCTAAAAAGAGGTAGTCAAGCCTACCTTGCTGCGAGCCCTTGGCGCCCATCTATACACCGTATCGTGCACTACATTGCCTATACGTCCCCGGTGCTTACTTGGCGCCTCGCCGCAACGCAAGCATGTCTCCGGCGCTGCATAGAATATGAGCATTGAGTCCATCAACGGCTCGACGACGTCGGCAGAGTTCGCCGGAGAGGTTGTGCAAGACGATGCAAGCCGTTGTAACTAACAGCAGCGGCCAGCTTGGAGCTACCTACCTCTCTAAGCCACTCTCGACAGTCGCCGTCGCGAGGTAGCTTAAATGGACGCAGCCCGCCATGAGGATTGCCTCAGGGATCCCGTTTGCCCGCAGCCACCGACTCGGATTTTGCCATAGCGTTACGATCACCAGGACGTTTCCAAGCAGGAATGAGATCTTGACGAAGCGAACGGTCCAGACACGCACAGCAGCCTTTGGTTGCAGTATCACGTGGAAGTATTCGCCCGTGACCAGTTCGCTGCGCTCAAACGTTGAAAGGTATAGCAACGGCCCCAATCCACGATATGAGGCCTCCAGTGACTCCTGCTCGGAAGAACGTCAGAATTCGAGGCATTAACTTCAGATGGCAGAAGCGATTGTCCTGGTTATGCAAGCCACTCCAAACAAAGTTGCCGACCCGACCAGGAAAACCAATTCGTTCCGCGCGGCTGTCGGATTCCGGGAAAACGACTGCTCACCCTCAATCAATATGGCCGAACTCGTTCCCATTCGAGCGTACTTCCGACGATTGCATCGAGTGTGCCGAAAATTGGCGTCCATCCCAGTTCAGATCGCGCGAGGCTCGGGTCGGCCACAACTGCGACCGGATCTCCGGCGCGCCGCGCCGTCTTGCGGATGTCGAGCTTCGTTCCAGCGATCCGCTCGATCGCACGGAGCACCTCCATGACCGAATAGCCGCGACCGTAACCGCAATTTGCCGTGAGATTTGATCCGCCGGTCCGAAGCCGGGCAAGAGCAAGCCGATGAGCAACCGCGAGATCCCTGACGTGAAGGTAGTCTCGAATGCAGGTTCCGTCTGGCGTTGGATAGTCCGTACCGAATACCTCAACAAATTGTCTTTTGCCGAGGGCCGCCTCGCTTGCGACCTTGATAAGGTGACTGGCGCCTTTCGTCGCCTGCCCGACACCTTTCTGTGGATCGGCTCCCGCCACGTTGAAGTATCGCAAGACGGTGTATCTGAGCGGATGCACCCTGGAAACATCCTCCAGCATCCACTCCGAGATCAGCTTGGATCGTCCGTAGGGTGACTGCGGTCGAACGGGATCGTCTTCCCTGACGGGCAATAGTTCTTTGGAGTCGTACACCGCCGCGGTCGAGGAGAATATGAAATGCGGCACGCGGCCGCCGACGGCGGCCTCGATCAGGCTGCGCGTCTTGCTGGTGTTGTTCAGATAATAGTGAAGCGGGTCCGCGATCGATTCTGGAACGACGATCGAGCCGGCGAAATGGATGATGGCATCAATGTTGTGCTCGGCGATGAGGCTGGACACGAGCATCGCGTCACCGACATCTCCAACGACCAGCCGGGCATTTGGAGCGACAGCAGCTTCGAAGCCGGTGGAGAGGTCGTCGAGGACGACGACCGTTTCGCCGGCATCAACCAGGTCCGATACTGTTTGGCTTCCGATGTAGCCTGCCCCGCCTGTCACCAGAATTGGCATATGCGATGCCCCCCTCTGCGGACTTCAGTTCAGAGAAGGCGATTTTGCGCGGCCCCCGTACGCGCGTCCCAACCGATGAAGCAACCACCGCCCCACTTCGAGTACGGCGATCTTCGCGAAGCGCATACTTCGCGCGACGGAGCGAAGAGCAGTCCTCGAGCGCCAGCTGCGCCTCAGATCACTTACAATCTCATCTTTGTAGTATCTAACCCAGACCCGCCGTCCGAGGAGACGCTCATCCTCCAGCAAGAGAGCGCCTGCCGTGCGGGCTCTTTGGCGATCATTGATGCGGAGCACCCATTTCAGCATGACGGAGGGATCTGCGGACATATTCTGTCCGTGCCAGCGATAGAGTGCAACAACCTCGGGGTGAGAACGGATCGGGTGTTTCGCCGCCATGCGGAAATAGACATCATAGTCCTCACAACGCGGCAAGGAGACGTCGAACGCCCCGATATCGCACAGCTTCTTCCGATCGTAGATAACCGTGGCATGCATGCCAATGGCGTTACCCGTCAGAAAGGTACGAAAAGCGTCGGGACCGATATCCGAATAGACGTCTCCACCCAGCGGCTCGCCTTGAGGCCCCACGCGGCGGTGCGCTCCATAGACGAGACCTGTGCACGGACTAAGGGTATGGCAGACCAGGCCCGCCCGCACCGCATTAGGCATCAAGAGATCATCAGCATCGAGGAAAACGATGTAGGATGATGACGATGCCTTTAACCCGGTGTTGCGTGCCGCGGCAAGTCCGGCGTTCTGTTGCGTGACCAGCCGGACGCCTGGATAACCGGCAACGACGGACGCCGGATCGTCCGTTGATCCGTCATCCACGACGATGATCTCGTCAAACGGCACGGTCTGCGCGAGTCCGCTTTCGATCGACGCGGGAAGAAAATGAGCCTGCTGGTAGGTATTGATTACGAGAGCGATTGAAGTGGTCATGAAACTCGTCCGCGGCCGGCAACACCGGGTTCACGCCCGGATTCTCTCAGCCGCAAATCCTCGAAAACGTAAAAAAATATTGTCGATTGTGCCTTCAAAAATAAGATCAAGCAAGCAGCCGCTTCGCCCTGATAGCCGGAGAACCGGGACGAGACTACTTGGCTTCGTCCGGTTACCTTAACGGCGACATGGTCGGGACGGCCTGGAGGCATTATGAATAATGCTCAGAATACCAAACGGGACCCATCCAAGCGGGCTGGCACGATGCCATTGGTCAGCGTTCTCATTCCTGCCTTCAATGCCCAGCAAACGATTGCCGAGTCCCTTCGCTCTGCGCAGCGGCAGACCTATGCCGAGCTCGAGATCATCGTGGTCGACGACGGATCCACCGACGAGACACCGAACATCGTGTCTCGGTTCGGCGAACAAGACCCCCGAATCGTCCTGATACGTCAAGCGAATACCGGCGTTGCCGTCGCACGAAACACAGCTCTTGCAAACTCCAAGGGATCTCTGATTGCCCCGCTGGACGCCGATGATCTTTGGCACCCTCAAAAGATCGAACGGCAGGTCGCCAACCTGCATCCGGCGCCCGACGACGTCGGGCTCGATTATTGCTGGTTCGTCGACATCGACACGGACTCGCTGGTCACCCGCTGCTACGAGAGCCGCTTCGAGGGAGATATTTACTGCCCTCTCATCCTGGGCAACTTCATTGGCAATTCGAGCGTTCCGCTGATCAGAAGGGCTTTGCTCGAGGAAATCGGTGGTTGGGAGCCCGGTTTGCGTGCAGCCGACGCCCAGGGATGCGAAGACTGGCTGCTCTACCTGCAAATCGCCGAACGCGCGCGCGTCGTGCTCTCACCGGCCTTCTTGGTCGGTTACCGTCAACTGCCCCAGGCGATGTCCAGAAATGTGGGGCAGATGACGCGCTCCTACGAGATGACGATGAGTTACGCCCGGACGAAACGGCCGGATATTCCAGATGAGCTGTTTGCGAGATCACGCCACGATTTCGACATCTACATCTCCGCCATGTGTGGGGACACAAGCCGCCGGGCGACCACGATCCGACACATGCTTGCCTCGATAGCGCGTGATCCGCTGAACGAACAACACAATGTCGGCGTACTGCGAGAACTCGCCCGCCGGCTTCTCCAGATGCCGCGCGCTGCCTCCCGTTTGAGCATGGGCGCGGACGCCGCAGCGCACGGGCGCCCCTTCAGCGCAATCGAACCTGATCTGCGGTGCCCGATTTGCAGTCCAAACGAGTAGATCGTTCCGGGGAACTCTTGCTGTTGCGCAAAGTTTACCAAGCGACGGCCAACTGGCCCGGCACACCTTATTCTCATCTCACAATTCCTGTATGCTGCCCGATGTTTCCACCGGCGGTATTAGTATGAGTATGGGTTCGGCGATTTCAGGCAACGGCACAGGGCGACCCGATCCCCTCGTTTCCACCATCATGATTTTCCTCGACGCTGAGACTTTCATGGCAGACGCCATTGAAAGCGTCATCGCCCAGACCTATCCCAACTGGGAACTCCTGCTAGTCGATGACGGATCAACCGATCCGAGCACCGCGATAGCCAGGGAATTCGCAAGCCGGTATCCCGGGCAAATTCGATATCTCGAACATCCCGGACACGTAAATCGCGGGATGAGCGCGACCAGGAACCTGGGCATAAGCGCAGCCCGCGGTGAATTGATCTCGTTCATCGATTCGGACGACATCTGGGAGCCGAACAAGCTTTCCGATCAGGTGCGGATCATGCGCGAGCATCCCGAGCTCGGCATGGTCTGTGGCGCGGTGCTTTACTGGGGCAGCTGGTCGGGAGACCATGATTTCCTGATCCCGACAGGGCACGTTTTTGATCGCCCGGTCCCGCAGCCGGAGGCGCTGCTCGCGCTCTACCCTCTTGGCACGGCAGATGCACCATGTCCGTCCGATGTTATGATTCGAGCCGATGTCCTGGCGCGCATCGGCGGCTTCGAGGAGCACTTCACCGGCGAGAAGCAAGCCTATGAGGACCAGGGATGCTTTTCCAAGCTCTACCTCGAAGCCCCCGTATTCTTCTCCAGCACGGTCTGGCTGAAGTACCGACAGCATCGCGCCTCTTGTCTCACAACGGTGCGCCGCGAGGGGCAGTACGCGAGTGTTCGACTGTACTATCTGTCGTGGCTCAAGCGCTACTTAAATGCGAGGGGAGTGGCGGAGCCCCGTATCGATGAAGCCATCAACCGCTCGATGTGGCGCTATGCGCACCCAGTAATCTACCGTTTGCTAACCTTGCCCTACCGAGTGCTCGAGGAGATTCTCTGGCGGGTCGGAAAACATCATCTGCTCCACCGGAGAAGGCCCGTCAGGCCGGCCGGTCAACCCGGTCGCGTCTGAGAGCCGCAGGGTTCGTGCGCAGCTACGAGCCGGGCACACGCAGATTGGCGGAATGGGACAACCGCACGATGCCGTGGTACTCTCTCAAATAGGGCCAATATGCATCGTTGACGGTCGCTGCGACGACCTCGAAGCTGAGGCAAGCCTCGACGGACAGTCTTGGCTCTTCCTCTCCCCAGGCAAAGAGGGAAAATCCCGCGATATAGGTCCCCGGCAACAAGCCGAGTGAACGCACATTGAACACGATTTCGACCGGCTGCGTGAAGTCAAACTGGTCGACGCCTTCCGCGAGGCTTTCGAGGGACGAGATCCGTGCTCCCTCCTGATCGAAAATGCTGATCTCGGCGACTCCACGCCTGAACGGCTGGCTGGCACCGAGCCGAAGAACAAAATCGTAATCTCCCCCGAATTTGAGATGATCGCATGCGGTTTCGGATGACGGTTCGAGAATGCGAAGCTCGCCCCAAAGCTCGTCTGTCCCCGTCCGTTCACCTTGGGTGGATCGTGGGGTCGAGCCCAGCAGATAGGCATCGATGACGGAAGAGGATGCGCCGATCTGTTTCAGATGACCGGCCTCCAGGTAAACCGCTATATCGCAGAGCTGGCGGACCATTGCCATGTTGTGGCTCACGAACAGCACGGTTCGGCCTTCTCCTGCGGCATCCTTCATCTTGGCGAGCGACTTGCGCTGAAAATCGGCATCCCCGACCGCCAGGACCTCATCCACCAACAGAATATCGGGCTCGAGATGTGCGGCAATCGCAAAGGCCAGGCGGACATACATTCCGGAGGAATAGCGTTTCACGGGCGTCTCCATGACATCGCCGATGTCAGCGAACTGGATGATGCGATCAAGCTTCGACGTAATCTCGGACTTGCTCATCCCGAGAATCGCGCCGTTGAGATAAATGTTCTCGATCCCATCCAGTTCGGGATGGAAGCCCGCGCCCACTTCAAGAAGGCTGCCAACGCGTCCCCTCAGTGTGGCCTCTCCCTCCTCCGGCTCGGTAATCGACGTTAGCACCTTGAGGAGCGTCGTCTTGCCCGAACCATTTCGGCCGATAATTCCGCAAACGCTCCCAGCGGGAACGGAAAACGTGACATCCTTCAGCGCGTAGAACTCCCTGCTCGCTCGCCTCGGCCGCTGATCGCGTCGGCGAGCGAGAAACAGCTCGACCTCCTCGCGCAGGGAGCTCATTCCGATGGCCCCGCGCCGATATCGCTTCGAAAGCCCCCGAACCTCGATGGCCAGATGGTCCTGCATCTCAGATCGTATCCATAACGGTGCGCTCAACGCGCTGATAGAGTACAACGCCGCAAGCCAGAGCAATCGCCGTCGTGAGAAGCGAAGCAAGGACCTGGCCCGGCGTGAGCATGGATTCGCCGAGAAGGCACCAGCGGCTTTCCTCGACGATCGCGGCCAATGGATTGGCAAGGCTCGCCATGACCCTGTACTGCTCGGGAATAGCGGAGAAAGGATAGAGGACCGGGGTTACGAACATCGAGACCTGGACCAGGAACGACGTCATGAAGCCCAAGTCGCGGTACTTGGCCGTTGACGCTCCTAGAATGAGCCCGGTCGCGAGCGAGGCGGCGGCGAGATGCAGCACCACCAACGGAAACCCGACAATGCGCCATGAGAGCCCGTCTGACTTTCCCATCCAGTGAAAGGCGATGAGGAACACAAGGACGACGACGAACTGAATCAGGAGCGCTACTCCAGTCGAAATCAGGGACGACAAGGGGACCACAATGCGGGGGAAGTAGATCTTGCTGAAGAGGTGTTCGTTTTCGATGAAGACCAGGCTGGTGGCAAAGATGACCTGCGAGAAATAGGACCACACGATCAGCCCCGAAAGATAGAACAAGGGCGCCGGCTGATTTGCAGTCGACACCCCGGCCACACCGCTGATCGTGACCGTGAAGACCGCCGTCCAGACCAGAGGCTGAAGGATCAGCCAGCCGGGGCCAAGCAGCGTCTGCTTGTGACGAACCTTGATGTCACGCAGAGCAAACAGGAACAGGAGATCGCGGTGTTCCCAGGCGCGTCGCAGGTCAAGGTCGAACCAGCCGCTCCGACGCTTGATGATCGTAATTCGCTTCGCGCTTCCGGTCATAGCGAAGGATCCTCAATCCTCTTTTCGAACTCATCGCCCTTCCAATCGCCCACGTAAATTCGCGGTAGCGTCAGGGGTTCGGCGTTTCGCCTGACAGAACGAGCGTCCACCGTGCAGGCAAGATCGAATCCGGCCTCTCTGACCGCTCGCACGGTCGTGTCGCTGTGATCACCAAACGGGTAGGCAAAGGTCCGCACTCGGGTGCCTGCGAGTTTCTCGCAGGCGCGCCGACTTTCCGCGATCTCCCTGAACTGAACGTCCGCGCTATGAGCTGGCAAGGTTGGATGCGTGAGCGTGTGTGCCCCGATCGTAATAAGACCGTCGGAGATGTTGCGAACCTCTGGAGCCGTCATCGCCCGATGCATCTCCCGAGCGACGAGGTCGCAGGAGGACCATTCGCCGATCCCTGCCAGGAGCTTCGTCAGAACCTCGTGCGGAAGGACCCGCAAGCGACCCCACACCTCCCGGAAGATCCGATCGCGCGCTTGGTGATCCGAGGCCGGCGGCACCGTCCAGTGGCACTCCTTGCCTGCGATGTCCAGTGTGAGGCTCTCGGGCAGATGTTCGATTTCGAGGAAGACTCGCGCAACGGCGTCCCACCAAAATTCCCTGTCCGTGCCGATGATCCCGGTCGTCACGAACAACGTCATGGGACAGTCAAGCCTTTGCAACACGGGTCGCGCGTTCGAATAAACGTCATGATAGCCGTCGTCAAAGGTAACCGCCGCAAGCGGCTTGTCCGAAGGCGCGCGGCGCCGTTCCAGGTCAAGCAATTCGTGGAGATGGACAACGCGTCGAAGGCGCCTGAGACGCGCGATCTGCTGTTCGAACCGCGCCGGGTGCACCGCAAGCCCCCAGGGATCGACCGGAATATCCGCGACACGGTGATACATCAGTATGATCGGATCGGCGCCAAAGATCCGCCGCCCAATCGATCGCTTGAGGCTTCGCAACGGTTGGAGCGTCATTCGCCCCGCCTTCTTGCCGCGGCGGATACAATCACGGGAAACGACTTATCGAGCACGTCAAGCTTGGCCTGCGATACTTCAGAGACCGCCAATCCTTGCAAGAAGCATGTCGCCGCGAACACGTTCCCGAACGTCTCGAGCTCAACACCCTTTTCCTCGAAGAGAGACCCCAGCAGTCGCCCTAGTGCGATCTCCGTCAACGACCAGAACCACGTATGTCCCCATGCACCCCGAGCGACGGGGGAAATTCCGGGCACCGTCACAAGAAGCGTTCCGCCCGGTTTGAGCGCCCCCGCAAGCTCCGCCAGCGCGCCCCGCATGTCGAAAATTAGATGGAGGGTTTGCGTGAGGATGACGCAATCAAACGCCCGTTCAGGCAAGGTCCCCGGGACCGAGATATCGCCAATGATTGTGGCGAGCGGGTTGGTCACGTCGACATGGAGAACGTCGCTTTTCTCGACCTGCTTGCCGCCGAATCGGAGCGTATACGCATTGTCGCCGATTTCGAGAACTCTGCCGCGAATCCTGGCGGCGTTGCGAGCCAGAAAACTCTCGATGTAATAGCGATCGATCGGCGCTCCCCTGTCGAAGCCGAAATCGGCGCTGATCGGCTCGGTTCGTCCGAAATCCCCGAAATCGATGGTGCCTGGCGGCGGCGCCCAGAGGCAACGCGACAGACGCTGACCGATCGGCGCGGGGGCTTTCGCGATGAGACGCAGCAATTGTCGACGGCCGAATCTTGCGACGCCACGAAGCAGGGACGAGGCGGTCATGAGGGATCTTCCAATATCGGCTGCCCGGACTCAAGGCGTGGGTCAAGCCAGGTCAGGCACACAAGCATGCACCTTTCATCGCACCTGATCACTGCCGTCCCCCTCTACCCATCGCTCACAACGGGCTTGGCACGTCCCTGTCCGGCCAGCCAGGCCCGATATTCCTTCGACGCAGCAAGGAAGCCATTGTCCAGCAACTCATCGGTCGTCGACAGCAACCTTGCCGACTCGAGTTTCAGGCAAAGACCCGGCAGCTTTTGGAGCCCTGCCCAATAGCCCGAATACTCGTCACTCGTCAGATAGCCATAGCGCCCGCTTTTGACGGCTTCGGCGACCTTTGCGTAAAAGGAGTCCACGAATGGAAAGTGGAGAAGAACACCGGAGAAATCCGCCAATCTAGCATTCAACGCGTGGTGCCACGCGATGAAGGGCTTGATCTTCCCATCCATTCGAAAGAGAGAAACCTTGCTAAGACCATTCTTCGTTCCGAAGACCTTCTTCCTGATGCCGCCATGATGAGTCATGATCGCAGGGTTGCTAACCTCACCGAACGCATACGGCGTCTTGTCGACGGCCGATACGTCGTAGAAGGGGTACTGCAAGCATAGGCCGATGCCAGGCCTGATCCTTGCCTCTGAGATCGGTCCGTCACTGAACATGTCCAGCATCTGGGTGATCACGGCGTTGAAACCTCTTTGATCGAGGTAGCCAATTAAGGCGCGCAATGACGCGTGAGCCGATCCGGGAAAATCGAACTGTTCGTCGACGTCCACGCACAGACACCACCGATCGCGGCAGTACTTGTTCGCCAGATAGCGCTTCATGGTGTTTTCATAGGCATGATAGGGAGCAGAGCTCGCCAGCAGCGTGACGTCGGCTTGTCTGGAAAGTACTTCGATGGATTGATCGGTCGACCCGTTGTCGAGGATCACGAAATGCTTGATTCCCATCGAGCGGTGATGAGTCAGAAAGGATTCGAGCCAAGGCTCGCCGTTTCGCATGACGCTGATGACAATGACGTCATCAGAATGGGAAAGGAGCTCTACAGGCCCGCTGAGATGCCTGACGCGGAACGGCAGCAGGAGGCCCCTCAGCCCGAACTGGACCGTGTCGAGCTTGTTCACGCGTCCGGGAAGGGAACGTAATCTATCCAGAAACACGGCAGGGCTGTCCTTTATCTCTTCCGTGGAGAGGTACTCTGCTCCGCAGATGCAGAGCACCCCGGGTGGGGCAAGCTCCAACCATCAATGCGATGAACGTCGTGCAGCCGAAGGGTGATCTCGCCACCTCAAAGCTGTCTCCACGATGAAATCGATCTGCGAGTTCGTTGGGTGCCAACCCAATTCGCGTGCGGCTTTTTCGAACGACGCGACGAGCTTTGGCGGGTCGCCTTCACGGCGCGATCCATAGAGCACGGCCGGGGCGGCCCCGGCAATGCGTGCAACAGCCTCCACAAGCTCGAGCACGCTCGTACCCACGCCGGTACCGAGATTGAAGACGTGGACTCCGCCCTGCCGGATCAACATTTCGCCCGCCAGCAAATGTGCCTGCGCGAGGTCTTTGACGTGGATGTAGTCCCTGATCGCGCTGCCATCGAGCGTTGGAAAGTCCGTTCCGAAGACCGTGAACGGACGATCTGGACTGCGAGCGGCTTCGATCATCAGCGGAATGGCGTGGGTCTCGGGCTCGTGACATTCGCCGATCTCCCCGTCAGGATCACAACCTGCCGCGTTGAAGTACCTTAGCGAGACCGAAGCCATCCCGTAGGCCCTGCCATAGTGCTCGAGCATGCGCTCGATGATCATCTTCGTCCAGCCATACGGATTGATCGGTAGTTGCGGATGCCCCTCGTCGATCGGTACGTGTTGAGGCACGCCATAGCTTGCGCATGTACTGGAGAACAGAATGCGATCGCATCCGGCCGCGCGCATCGATTCGAGCAACGCAAGTGTACCGGCGGTATTGTTCGCATAGTACAGCGCGGGATCCGTCACCGATTCACCCACATAGGCCAGAGCCGCAAAGTGGGCAACGAGGTCCGGCTTGTACATCTCCAGCGCACCGCGTACCCGCGTCCCATCCCGGATGTCGCATTCGATCAGCGGCCCCCAGCGCACGGAATCGCGCCAGCCCCGTGAAAGATTATCGACGGTGATGACAGCCCATCCAGCGCTGGCGAACGCTTTGCAACAATGCGACCCCACATAACCCGCGCCACCGGTGACAAGGACGGTTTTTGTCATGCTACCACAGCAAGTCCTTCCGAACGGAGCAGGTCGTCGAAATATGCGATCGTCTTCGTAAGGCCTTCGCGCAGCGGCACGGAAGGCGACCAACCAAGCGTATCGCGCGCCCGACCGATGTCGGGCTGCCGCTGTCGTGGATCGTCGGTTGGAAGTGGCTTGAACTCGATCAGAGACTTCGACGCGGTGAGCTCGATGACAATCTCCGCCAGTCCAATCATCGTAAACTCGTTGGGATTTCCGAGATTGATCGGTCCGGTTATCTCATCGCCCGAGTCCATCAGCCGCATGAGACCATCGATCAGATCGTCGACGTAACAGAAAGAACGGGTCTGCTTGCCGTCGCCGTAGATCGTAATCGGCCGGCCAGTGAGAGCCTGCACGATGAAGTTTGAAACGACTCGCCCGTCATTGAGCTGCATCCGCGGACCAAAAGTGTTGAAGATGCGCGCGACCTTGATCGTGAGATTGTGCTGTCGCCTGTAGTCGAAAAACAACGTCTCAGCGCAACGCTTGCCTTCGTCATAGCAGGAGCGCGGACCGATGGGATTTACCCTACCCCAATAGGCTTCGTTCTGCGGGTGCACCTCAGGATCACCGTAGACTTCCGAGGTTGAGGCCTGCAGAATTTTCGCCTTAACTCGCTTTGCCAAACCCAGCATGTTGATTGCCCCATGCACGCTGGTCTTCGTCGTCTGCACGGGATCGTATTGATAGTGAATAGGGCTGGCCGGACAGGCCAAGTTGTAGATCTCGTCCACCTCGACATATAAGGGAAAGGTAATATCATGTCTCATGAGCTCGAAGTGAGGACACTTCAACAGGCCACTCACGTTCTGCTTAGAGCCCGTGTAGAAGTTGTCGACACAGAGAACTTCATGTTGGGCGTTTACTAGTCGCTCGCACAGGTGCGAACCTAGGAACCCCGTACCACCGGTGACCAATATCCGTTTCGTTTGACGCGGCACGGAACAACCCTTTGTAATTATTCGTTATTTACTCTGTTGTCGTACAATCGTCGCTATTTAAACGCCTTCCCGATAAAGTCTTATTGGATTGCTTTCAAGAGTACAGTTCAATTACGATTAAGCATTAAAACAGTATGGCGCGTTCTCAAGGTGTGCTGACCAACAAACTTGTCTCGATCGTCGTGCCAGCCTTCAATGCTGCGGACACGATCCACGATACCGTCGTCAGCGCGCTAAATCAAACTTACCGGAATATAGAAATCATCATAGTCGATGATGGCTCCTCGGATTGGACGAAGTCGGTTGCGACCACTCTGATGCGGGGCGATTCGAGAGTCCGATATATCTACAAGCAGAACGGCGGCGTGGCATCGGCGCGCAACCGAGGAATTGCAGATGCGCAGGGAGATTTCATCGCCACGCTTGATGCCGATGATCTCTGGCACCCGACAAAGCTTGAACGACAGCTCGAGCGGTTTGAGGCAAGCGGCCCGGAAACCGCACTCGTGTACGCGTGGTGCTGCTGGATCGATGATGACGGCAACGTTACCGGTTGTGCCCCGCCAATCCGGCAGGAAGGCAGTATCCTTGCCCAAATGTGCCTGGGCAACGTCGTCATCAGCGGCAGCAATGCGCTCATAAGGCGAGAGGCGTTGGTCGCCACAGGCGGCTTCGATGAGTCACTGCGCTCCCGCGGAGGCCAGGGGTGCGAAGACTGGAAGCTGTATCTCGAGATTGCGGAGCGACACGAGATAGCGGTGGTGCCGGAATATCTGATTGGTTACCGCATCTCCCCAGGCTCAATGTCAGATGATTTTCGGCAGATGATGAGATCGCGTCGGATGGTAGAAATTGAGTTCAGCCAAGCGCATCCGGAGCTTGCCGGCCAGTTTGCGCGAGGCGAGGCGATACTCGCCTGCTCGCTAGCCCTGCGAGCAATCGAACAAGGGCAATTTCGTGATGCACTGGAGCTAATCACAAAGCTATCGCGCAGCAGCCTTCAGACGGGCATCGCGTCCCTGATCTGGCTATTGGCCGGCCTAACTCGACGTGTGCTAAGGTGGGTTCAGACGGGTCCTCGAACTCCATCTAGCAAATTCCTGTCGGTATCTCCGCATAGGAACGACCAAACACGATGCAGCCGATCGAGCAACTAGAGGGCATATTGTACGTCCGGGCAGACCAATGCCGACTGCCTCACAATCATCTGCTTTCACTTCGTATAATTTTTTCGGACGCGAGCTCATCAGTCGGATAGACACGAGCTCGGCGAGCTTCGGCCAAGACTTCCCCCTTCGAGGATTTTGCCACCGCGGTCCATTGATACACGTCTGACCTGCAAGGACCGAATGTTCGGATGCTTCCAGACGGCAGAACGCCGTTTGCCGGCATGGCGATTTCCTGACCACCCATTTCCCTGGTCCCTTGCGACAGCGTGAGCAGAAGCAGTTTGGCATCTGGAGGCACGTTCTTGAAGCGGATCTCGGGATTCGGAAAAAGTGTGATGCACCCTCCCGCGCTCTGCCAGGAAAAGTCAATGGTCATTGGCTCGGCCAAAGCTGCATCGAACCCGGGGATCCACGCTACAAATGCACAAATCAAGACCCTGAAGAGCATGATGACCTCTAGTTGCTCAATAGCTGTAGCATGTGCAGAAAATCCAACCCGACTATCAAAATCATGCCGGCGACGCTAGTCGCAAGCAAGACAAGAGATCAAGCATCAAATGCCCTGAAAGAACTCACCAAAGCGGCCTTGCCTAACGCTATGATAGAGCACTCCCCTCGTGGACCGGAGCAATGCCGCGAACATGCAAAATTTCTGCCGCTATTCACGGTTAATCGAGTCTCTCATAGACAATCAAAGGGTGACGGGTCATGTACCCCCAATTGGCAAACAACGAATTCGCGCGTCCGGCAGGTGTACATTGAAGATTCTGGTTCACGACTATGCCGGCCACCCCTTCCAGGTTGATCTGAGCCGCGAGCTTGCCTCGCGAGGACACCAGGTTACTCACGCTTATTTCCACGGCGACCATGGCCCCAAGGGGCGCCTTCACCGCACCTCCTCTGACCCGGTCGGCCTGTCCTTCAAAGGCGTAAGTCTGCCGCGTCCGTATGACAAGAACTCCTTTGTAAAGCGCCGTTTTGACGACGTCGCCTATGGCAAGGCCGTCGCACAACTGGTTCTGGCGCTCAAGCCCGACCTCGTCATCTCGGGAAATACTCCCACCGAAGCCCAATCGGCAATCGTGAAGGCATCCCGCAAGAGCGGCGCATGCTTCGTGTTCTGGGTTCAGGACTTCTACAGCATCGCCGCTTCAAAGCTGCTGCGAAAAAAGATGGGCGCCATCGGCGCGGGGATCGGCGCTTATTATTCGTATCTCGAACGTGGGCAATTTGCCAATTCTGACGCAATCGTGGTGATCACCGATTCCTTTGCTGATGTTGCAAAAAAGTGGGTCAGCGCCAAGGACAAAGTCTTCACCATCGAGAACTGGGGGACACTAAACGAGATTTCCCCGCTCCCAAAGGACAATGACTGGGCACTCCGTCACGGGCTCGGTGGCACCTTCAACTTCCTTTATTCGGGCACACTCGCACTGAAGCATAATCCTCAGTTGCTCGTCGAACTTGCAAAGCAGGTAAAGGGACAGGCAAATGTTGTTGTCGTCAGCCAAGGCGTGGGCGTCTCCGAGCTCGAGCGAGCAAAGAACGAGCAATCGATCGACAATTTGATCCTGCTGCCGCTGCAACCGTTCGCTGATCTGCCCAAAGTTCTTGCAACGTCGGACGTGACAGTTGCAACGATCGAACCGGATGCCGGCATGTTTTCTGTTCCCTCCAAGGTGCAGTCATATTTCTGCGCCCAACGCCCGGTATTGCTGGCGGCGCCAGCTGAAAACCTTGCTTCCCAAGTGGTCCGCAAGAACGGAGCGGGCATCGTCGTCGATCCGACCGACAAGGGAGGTTTTCTACGTTCCGCAATCCAATTGATGAAGGATGATGCCCTTCGCATCGGAGCGGCCGAAAGTGGTAGGAAATTTGCTTTGAACAATTACGACATCAAACGGGTGACCGATCGTTTTGAGACTGTATTCCAATATGCTATCGATGCGAGAGATGTGAGAAAGGGAACTTCATGACTAAGACTGCCCTGGTGTGCGGCGCGGGTGGGTTCATCGGCGGGCACCTGGTCAAACGGCTTAAGCGGGAAGGATTTTGGGTCCGCGGCGTCGACCTGAAATTTCCGCCGTTTGCGGAAACCGAGGCGGATGACTTCGCCGTTGGCGATCTCCGCGATCAATATTTCTGTCGCCAGATTACGGATCGGCGGTTCGACGAGGTGTACCAGCTCGCCGCGGATATGGGCGGTGCTGGCTATATTTTCACCGGCGAGCATGACGCCGATGTGATGCACAATTCGGCCACCATCAACCTCAACATGCTCGATGCCTGCCAGAAGCGGAATGTGCGCGGGATGTTCTATTCCTCTTCAGCCTGCATGTATCCCGAACACAATCAGATGGATCCGAACAATCCGAACTGTGCCGAGGATTCCGCCTATCCGGCGAACCCCGACAGCGAATATGGCTGGGAGAAGCTGTTCTCGGAGCGCCTCTACCTTGCCTATAATCGCAACCATGGCATGCGCAATCGCGTCGCGCGCTATCACAACATCTTCGGGCCGGAAGGCACCTGGGACGGCGGCAAGGAGAAGGCACCAGCCGCGGTGTGCCGCAAGGTTGCCCAGGCTACCAACGGTGGCGACGTCGATATCTGGGGCGACGGCACCCAGACGCGCTCGTTCCTCTTCATCGAAGAATGCCTGGAAGGCACGATCCGCCTGACCCGGTCCGACTTCGAGGGCCCCGTCAACGTTGGCTCGGAAGAGATGGTCACGATCAATCAGCTTGTCGACATCGTCGCCGATATTGCGGGCAAGAAGCTTCACAAAAAGCACATCCCGGGTCCGCTCGGTGTGCGTGGCCGCAATTCGGACAACCGGCTGATTGGGCAGAAGCTCGGCTGGAAACCTAGTGCTACGCTACGCTCTGGCCTTGAGAAGACCTATGAATGGATCGAGCGGCAGGTGCGCGGGAACAAGGAGCGGGCAAAAGCGGCTTAAAACGCCTCCGGATCTGACCATTTGAAAGGAGATGAAGCGCAGCCAGCCCGCTGGCGGCGCTTCATTGTTGGCGGCGAATTGTCGTCGATGCAGTGGGGCTGGTGAACTCTTGACAGAGGATGCCTGCGACCATGCAAACATTCGCCCAGACTTCTGGTTCTGTGGGCACGAGGGATCTCATGATGCAGCACCCGACCGGCACAGACGCGAAGATCGGAGTCGTGAATGGCTTCCGCGGCATCGCCATTCTCATGGTGGTTCTCCACCATCTCTTTATCCCCTACGCGGCAAAGGACCCACTGCACACCGGGCAGCTCGACCCGAATGGCATCTTCGCAGCCTTCATTGCAAATGCCTGGCTCGGCGTTCCTCTCTTCTTTGTCCTTTCCGGCTTTGTGCTCTATCTCCCCTACCGCCTCGGACGTCGCAATATACAGAGCCTCGCCGATGTTCGGTCGTTCTATCTGCATCGCGCCCACCGGCTCTTGCCCCTCTACTATATCGTCGTCCTTGTAACGCTGACGCTACATGCGCAGACCGGCGTCGGCTCTCTGCGATGGTATCTCGAGGCTGGCGGGCTTCTTTCAACGCTGTTCGTGTTTTCGCCTCACGGGTTCATGCCGCCGTCCAACATGGTGCTCTGGTCCGTCGCCGTCGAGATCTGGTTCAGCCTGCTGTTTCCTGTCTTGATCATCGCTATCCGCCGCTGGGGCATTGGCACTGTCGTGGTTGCGGCGCTGGCGGCATGTTCAATATTCAACTTCATTGGCGGCTCGATTCCGGTCGCGAACATCGGCTCTTTCCGTCCATTCACCAACGGCATATTTGGAAGCTGCTATCAGTTCGTCTTGGGCATGTTGGCTTGTGATATCTACGTGCGACAGCTCGAAAATTCAAAACGGCCTGCATCGAGCCTCCCGTCGCTGCTCTCAGGCCTCGTGCTGGGCGGGCTCGGGCTCTATCTGACTCACTACGCGCCTTGGCTCGCGGTGCGAGTTCTGGGCGGCATGACGTTTTCGATGGCTTTTTCTCTCTTTCTCTTCGGCAGCCTGTTCGCCGGCAGCCTCTTCCGCTCGCTTCTCGAAAACTGGCCGCTGCAACTGCTCGGCTGCATGTGCTACAGCATCTACGCTTGGCACGGGATCGTGATGAACGACATGATACCGCCTGACACTTCACTGCTGGCAGATACGCTGCGGCTGCTGGCTCCGTTCACCGCGCTGATCTTGGCGTTAAGCGCGTTGAGCTACCGCTATATTGAGTTTGGCCATCGGCGGGACTGGAAGGCGCTGTTCCTGCTTGGCAAAGCCGGCGTTCAACCACAGATCGCCCCTGCTACCCTGCCCTTGACTGCCGAGTTGCGCACCTCGGAAGGAGGGAACACATGAGAGGGCATATCCAGCCGCCGATGCACGCGCAGGCGATAGGTGGCAGCATCAATCGCCCTTCGAACCCGGATAGATCCCATGTCAGCGACGCGACGCCAAGTGCTTGCCGGCGCGGCTAGTGTTGTATGCCTTACTGGCGATCTCTACGCCACGCGCTCACGAGCCGACACACCTGCCAACGTGGTGCAGTCAACCGAGTCCGAAATCGCCGTCTCAATCGACAATGCAACCCTTGGAAGCGAAGACCGCGTGGCCAGGGTCCCCGTGGCATTGAGCGTGCCGACCAACCGCACGATTGCCCTCGAGTATTTTGCCCGCGAAAGAGCGAATGAAAGCAATCGTCCCGGGCCTCAAGCAAACACCTCGCAAACGATCGCCCGCGGATACCTGATTTTTCAACCTGGCGAACAGCAAAAGACCATCGAGGTCCCGCTCCCGCGTCCGCTTCAGCCCGGACGATCGCTTGAGGTCGAACTGGCGGATTATTTCATCTACCCTCAACACGTATACGCCAGCAGGGTCGGCCGGGTAACCACGGACGATGGCACACCGACTCACCCGACACCCCGCGACGATCTATTTGAGCTCCCGCCATTGCCGGCACGAGGCACCGTTGTATTCTCGGACGACCTTCGCGACACTGACTTCGCGAGCGATAGCGGATTCCGTTTGGACGGGAGGCCGTGTTGGCAATCCCGCTACTCGCATGGTCGCCGCCACGACAGCAACCAGGAGCTGGCATACTACGCGGATCCCACCCTAAACCCTGAAGCCAAAGTGTGGGGGAGCGATCCCTCGACCGGACATCGCTTCATCCAGGCAGAGTACGTGGAGAACGGACTATCCGATGGGAAGGGCGGAAAGCTGTTGCTCGGCTGGCAGAAAAACGTCCCTTTCAGGTATACGGCCGCGATCGTCACCTCACGGACATTGTTCAACCGCATCACCACGGGCAGCTATGTCGAATTTGACGTGAAGCTCTCGAAGATCGCGGGAAGCTGGCCCGCACTGTGGCTCAAGCGAGTAGGTGACGGCTGGCCACCGGAGATCGATATCCTCGAAGCCTTCATCAAATCGTCTGCCTATCCGGCGGACGCCGTGACCTCGAGCATCCATTGGCTTGGCGATAAAGGACACCGGACATATGGCGCATCGGTGCCCCTCACTCATGTTGAGCCCGGCGCGGACATCTTCGCCAGATTCAATCGCTTTGGCTGCTTTCTTAGCGAAAGGCAGATCACTTACTACTTCAACGGCAAGCCATTCTGCGCGATGCCGAATCTTGTAGGCGTTGGCCCGTGGTATATGTTGATCGATGTGACGGTGGGAGGCGTTGTTGGCCAACCACCCGACGCCAGCATCTTTCCTGCCCGAATGTACATAGCAAGCGTAAAGGTTATTCAGTTTGGCTAGGACCAACCAGCTGACTATTTTGGTGAGTCGCAAATCCGATTGGCAGAACCACGGGCCGATCAAAGAAACTTGCTGCGCTATCTACAATTGGCGAGTGGCATTCCTCTCATCGAAGTTGGCGCCGAAAGTTCGCGCGACACTCATCTCGCCTTGTTGATCGCACATGCCGACCAGGAAAACCGTGCTTATCTATCGAAATGAGCTCCTGCCCATTTCCGAGACCTTTATCAAAGAGCAGATTCTCGCTCTCACTGAATGGCGAGCTGTGCTGGTTGGCTGCCGAAAGTTGAAGCAATTGGCGTTGGAGGATCTAGACGTTCGGATTGTCGAGCCGCAAAATCGGAGTCTTCAGAGCAGACTGTTGTGGAAAGCAAACAAGCTCTTCGGCACAGTGCCACCTTATATCAAGCGCGCTCTGCAGGTGGAGCAACCCTCGTTAATCCATGCTCATTTCGGACCTGATGCATTGGATGCGTGGCCGATTGCTAAGGCGTTAAGCATACCCATGCTCGTGACATTACATGGCTATGACATAAATACGTATAGAGAGTGGTGGGAAGCCGGAAGCGGCGGATCGAAAATGCAATCCTACCCTAGGCGGCTGCTGGAACTTTCTGCGCAGCCACGCGTGAGATTCATTGCAGTTTCGGACGCCATTCGTGGGCGGGCTATCGAATATGGCATTCCGGCAGAGAAAGTTGCGGTCCACTACATTGGTATTGACGTCAATACATATACACCGGGCCCGATTCCAATCACGCAACGACCGCCAAACGTCGTCTTTGTCGGCAGACTTGTCGAAAAAAAGGGCTGTCAATACTTAATTGAGGCGATGGCCTCGGTGCAGAAGGCGATACCGACTGCTCGCCTAATCGTAGTCGGTGACGGGCCGCTTCGCCCACATCTCGAGCGGCTAGCGCAGACATTAGGTACTCACGTGGAGTTTCGTGGAGCGCAGGCGGCCGATTATGTTAAGCGGGAACTTCACGCGGCTCGCCTGTTGAGCCTTCCAAGCGTAACGGCCGAAAACGGGGATGCTGAGGGCTTCGGTCTCGTGCTATTGGAGGCTCAGGCATCGGGCGTCCCCGTCGTAACTTCTGCGCGCGGCGGTGCAGCCGAGGGAGTCCTGGACGGTGTGACCGGGCATGCCTTTCCAGAACGCGATGTCCGAGCGCTAGCTGCACGGTTAACCAGTCTCTTGAAGGAGGACAATGTCTTGCAGCGAATGGCCGAACAGGGCCCCATATTCGTTTCCGAGGAATTCAATCTGTCCTATCGCGCGAGACTTCTCGAAGAACTGTACGATGCCCACGCTGTTTCGCCGCAATGATGCCAAAGGATAAATCGTGACAACCAATCTCCAGAACATCCGACAGGTAATCGCTCAACTTCCGGTCATAGGTCCGATTGCCAAATCCGTTTACCGGGCCATTGTCCCGGGCGCAGCGAGTCCACAGTTCTCATCTTCCAGCCAATATTGGGAAGATCGGTACAAGCTCGGAGGCAACTCTGGCGCCGGTTCGTACGGCCGACTTGCGGACTTCAAAGCTGTCGTCATCAATAAGTTTGTTGCAGATAACGAAGTCAAAACCGTTATCGAGTTCGGCTCAGGAGATGGCGCGCAGCTCGAACAAGCCCACTATCCCTCCTACACTGGGGTTGACGTTTCCGCGCGAGCCGTCCAGCTCTGCCAGGATCGATTTAGAAAAGATCCGTCCAAGCGATTTGTCCTGGCGTCAAGCCCTGAAGCTGATGCAATTCGCGCCGAGCTTGCGATGTCGCTTGACGTCATATACCACCTCGTTGAGGATTCAGTGTATGACCAATACATGATGCGCCTTATCACAGCGGCCGAAAGGTACATCTGCATCTATAGCAGCAATACTCCCAGACAATCGCCGGACAAACACGTCCGACACAGAGTCTTTACCGATTGGATGGCGCAAAAGGCCCCGGCTTGGAAATTAATCTCCAAGATCGAAAATCCTTTTCCCGAGGATCCAGCAATCCCCCATGAAACCTCGTGGGCCGACTTTTACTTTTTTCAAAAGTCTTAAGCGAGGTCTAGCTTGAACGCCAATGCGATCGGCGACGATCCGATGCAACCCGCTGGCGCCGTGCGCGCAGCTGGAACGCGCGTCTCGGTCGACGGCTTACTTATTGGAGTCACATTACCTCTCGATACCGGCTCGACCTCTCGATACCGGCTCGATTGTGCGGGAGGGCGTTTGCGTCGTTACCGCCTTTCGAATGCATCCCCAGCCATGATCTCGGAGAATTTCTCGAAATAGGCTACTGGAATTAGCTGCCTAATTCGCGTTCCGTTCGGTATCGCAGTCGAGCTCTCTGGCCCCATGGCCGAATTCGCGCGAAAGGCTAAACAGGCGCTATATCGCTCAAGAAAGTAGTGGCTCGAAGGTGGACACCAACAGCAAATCGCGCGCCGCCAAAAACATTGTCGTCACTGGCATTGCGCAGGCTTGGCGGTTCGTTACCGGCTTTCTTCTCACGGTCGTCACAACCCGTCTTTTGAAGCCATCGGATTTCGGCATTCTCGCTATGGTCGCGACGACCACCGCCCTGATCAGTCTCGTCAAGGACCTGGGGATCAGTCAGGCGATCATCCAGCGCAGCACCACCAGCCCCAGCCAGCTCAACTCCTTGTTCTGGGTCTCCATTCTGGCGTCGGCCGGGTTTGCTGTCGCCCTGGGAGCCAGCGCTCCCTTGCTTGCCAGCTTTTTCGACGAACCTCGAGTTGAGCTGGTCACGGTCGCATTCGCGTTGCTGGTTTTGATCAGTGGACCACAGGCCGTCCCGACAGCTATCCTCAACAGGGATTCGCATTTCAACCTGCTGGCCGTAGTCGACATCGTCAGCGCCACGATTACCTTCGGCATTGGCGTGACCTGGGCGCTGTTGTGGCAAAGCTATTGGGCCCTGTATGCATCAGCCGCTGCCGGCACCATCGCCTCTGCGGCAGGCGTCTGGTTGTCGGCGAGGTACCGACCGGGCCTACCCCATTTCGATTCGAGTACCATGCAGATGCTCCGCTTCGGCTGGCATGTCTCCGGATTCAACCTAGTGAACTACTTGTCGCGTAACGCGGACAAAATCTTGATCGGGCGTTTCCTTGGGAGCGATCAACTTGGCCTCTACGACCGGGCATATCGGCTGCTCCTGTTTCCCATCGGGCAGCTCAATGGCCCCATTGGCCAGGTGCTCGTGCCGCTGATGTCACGAATCCGATCCGACGCGACTAGATACCGCAGCACGTACGCCGAGGCGGTCTCGCTGATCATGCTCACGGCCCAACCTGGTATCCTCTGCGCCGTGATATGCGCACCACAGTTGCTCGAACTTTTGTTCGGCGAGCAATGGATGCCTGCCGCCCCGATTTTCCAGTGGCTGGGAATAGCAGGTCTGCATCAAGTGATGTCGTCCACGACAGGCTGGCTCTTCCTCAGCCAGGGACGTGGCGCTGATCTCTTCAGGCTTGGTACCTATAGCGCAATTATGACCGTCGCCTCGTTCGTCATCGGACTCCCCTGGGGGGCCGTCGGCGTAGCTGCGTCATATACCATTGCGAACTACATCGCGTTAGTCCCTCTGATATGGATCGCAGCGGGACGACGCGGCCCGGTCAGCTGCAAGGATCTGATCAACCTCGCCATTCCACATGTCCTTGCCACCCTGGGAGCCGCCGCGGTGCTGGAAACCATTCGCTTCACGGTGGCGGCGATCACCCCTCTCCAGATGGTCGCCCTTTTTGGCGTTTCGTACCTTGTATATCTCTGCGTCATTCTGCTGTTCGGAACCAAGCGTGAGCTCCTCTGGCGTGGATTACGTATGCTAAGGCCCAAGCCGTCATGAAGAGGGAAAGACTTCCGTTGATGTACAAGCAAGATCTGGCGTGCTCAATTTACCAAGCGCCCCGCCTAGTGGTAATGAAGCCGTCAGCGAAGCGCGGTGTGCGCGCCAATTTCGCCCGGTGACAACATTGACCATTTCCGTTTACATTCCGACCCACAATCGAGTTGACCTGCTGGCATCAGCCGTCAAATCGGTTCTTGGGCAGCAATTCACCGATCTCGAACTCATCGTCGTCGATGACGCTTCGACAGACGGCACGGCCTCGTTTCTGGAGTCGATTACGCGCGACGACAAGAGGGTCCGCGCCTTGCGCAACGACAGCCCTCGCGGTGCACCGGGTGCGCGAAACCGTGCCATCCTGGAAGCGACGGGGGAGTTCATCACAGGCCTGGACGACGACGACACTTTCGAACCGCAAAGATTAGGCGCGCTCCACGATTGCTGGGCCGCGTACGCGCGGCACAACGTGCTCATTTCCTGCCTCTATACGCAGGACTTCATCCTCAGTGGCGGCAGGGAGCTATTCGTCACGAAGAAGCAGGGAACCGTAGAACTCGCCGATCTCGTCAAAGCAAACCATATCGGAAATCAGGTCTTTGCCCCGACCACCATTTTCCGGGAGGCGGGACTCTTCAACGAGAAGCTGCCCGCCTGGCAGGACTTCGAGTTCTTCATCAGAATTGTCAAACAATTCGGACCGGCCCGCCTGCTGGACATGCCCCTCTACCGCTTCGACGTCACGCCTAGTCGGAATCGAATCTCGACCAAGCAGGACAAGGTGAGGACGGCATATGAGCTGGTCTCAAACCTTCACTTCCAAGACAACGCCAAGGCGCGACAGCAACTGATGTTGCAGGTTTTTTCCTCATTCTATGGGATCAGGCCGACACCGAAGGACTTCGTTCGCTTTGCGGCCCTGGGATTTTGGCCGCGCGGCTGGGCAACTCTATCGAAGCGAATGCTCTGGTCCTGAAAAACCTCTTCGAGGACAGTTGGTTCCGAGATGTCTGTAAAAACGCAAGAGCAGGCTTGCATTCTCAGCGGCTCTCTTGATCATGAAGCCGAACAGATATCGGCTGGCGGATGCGCGGCATCTGGATCGTTCCCCCAAACAAGACGGGCCTTGCCAGACATGCTCAATTCGTCATCGGAGACTGCCTCGAAACAGAACAAGGCCACCGCTGATTTTCGGCCAGACATTGAGGGCCTCCGAGCCATCGCCGTGCTATCCGTCATCGGCTTCCACTATGGTGTGCCATGGCTGACAGGCGGGTTTGTCGGCGTCGACGCCTTCTTCGTGATCTCCGGCTACCTGATTTCTCAGCTGTTGTTGCGAGAACTCAACAGAACCGGAGCGATAGACTTTGTCGCGTTCTACGGACGAAGAGCGAGACGCCTGTTGCCTGCCGCGCTGCTCGTGACCGTGGCGACCTTGATCGTCGGCTATTTTGTCCTGTCGCCTCTCGAACAGAAGGAAATTGCCAAATCGGCTGCGGCTTCATCCGTGTTTGCGACCAATCTGTTCTTGCTCTCGCAAGCACTAAACTACTTTGGTCCGGAGAGTTCCTTAAATCCGTTTCTCCACACCTGGTCGCTCTCGGTGGAAGAACAATTCTATTTCGTGTGGCCGGCGCTTCTATTGGTGTTGTCGCGGGCTAAGGGGCGCACCCTGCAATTCGGACTTGTCCTTATAACCTCACTATCTTTCGTCTTATGCATTTATCTGACGTACAGGAAGCAGGCCTGGGCCTTCTATTTGTCACCAGCTCGAGCTTGGGAATTCGGTCTGGGTGCACTTGCCTCACTCTTTCCATTCTCCAAATGGGCGACATACACCAGATCTGCCGCTGTAGTCGGTTGGATTGCATTGATTGCGCTGATCTTGTCCTGCTTTCTACTTGACGAGTTTTCGGCGTTTCCGGGGTATTGTGCCGCTGCTCCGGTGGTTGCGACAGCGGCCGTGCTGATGACCGGCAAGAACGGTGCTGGTCCGAATCTGTTGTTGAAACAGCGGATGTTTCAGTTCGCCGGCACCCGATCCTACGCGATGTATCTCTGGCACTGGCCCATTCTGGTGCTTGGCTCAGCGATGTTCGGAACAACAGCGGCAACGACTCTCGCCTATTTCATCCTGACAGTGACGCTCTCAGCGGTGAGCTTCGTCTGGCTTGAACATCCGGTAAGGTCAAACTCGTGGCTCGTACAGAGTTCGATCAGATCGGCCGCGGTCGGGTCTGCGCTAACGATAATTGGACTAGTTGCAGGAGTGGGACTTTTTTTAGAAGCCAAGTTTGTTAATCGTCCGGAGCAGATGGCGATACAGGCGAGCACGTTCAAATATTCCATCTCTACCGAAAACGGCTGCCTTGCGGCTTTCACGGTCGCCAAACCGGTACGGTGCGTGTTTGGTCCTTCCAACTACATGCGCACCATCGTTCTGTTTGGCGACTCGCACGCCGACCAATGGACCACCGCCTTGGCCAGAATAGCCGAACGAAAGCAGTGGAGGCTGATCACGTACCTGAAGTCTTCCTGCTCGGCGTCTGATATTGCTGTCTTTAACATGCGATTGAGGCGTTTTTCGCCAGAGTGTCGGGCGTGGCGCCGAGAGACAATCGACCAAATCGTGGCTGATCGACCGGACCTGATCATCGTTTCACAGTTCTCGAGCGGTTATATCAAGGGCGATCTCACCAATCTTGGGCCGAATGCTGTCGAACTGGACGCCTGGGAAGCCGGTCTGTATCAGACTTTCCTCAGTCTCCAGGCGGCACATTCGGCTATGCTACTGCTCCGAGATAATCCGACGCCGTACCTTCCCGTTGGTATTTGCCTGGCTCGCGCCGAGTGGCGAGGGCTCTCTTTGGACGGATGCGGCAGAGACAGAGAGGTCGCGGTGATCAATGCCGTCACCAACTCCGAGCAACGAGTGGCATCAATATTCGCCAATACCAAGTTTGTGGACCTTACACCGGAGATTTGCACTGGCAATAGATGCCCCGCAATTCGTGATGGAACCGTCGTCTATCGAGATGCCAATCATTTGACCGTGGATTTTACACTTCGACTAGAGGCAATCCTTGCAAGAGAGCTTCAATCGGCTCTCAAGGAGACCTAGACTAGTCGCAGTGAAAGACGGCGCGCGCTATCGCGGTTTGAGAGACCAATCGAATTGTGCGAGGCGGCCGCCTGAAGGACATTTTTCGGTCATACCGATCAGATATCCTTGTCATTGGGAGGTGACGTCGATGCCCAACTCCGCGAGAAGCCTGATCGGGCCGCTGTTGCAAACCATCTTGCCCTCCATGATGAAGCGGCGTGCCGAATTGAAGTACTGGCGCGAGCGCCATTCCGCGGAAAATCAGTTCCTATCAAACACGCATTACGAGCCGCTCTACACGTCCGCTTTTGAGCTTGATCGCAGTGTCTATTCGGGAAAGCGCATTCTCGACGTCGGATGCGGCCCCCGGGGCAGCCTGGAATGGGCAGACGTAGCGGCCCAGCGCGTCGGGCTCGACCCGCTTGTGCCCGACTATCGCAGGCTCGGAATCGATCGGCACAAGATGGAATATTGTGCGGCGCCTTCGCATAAAATTCCCTTCCCGAACGTGCATTTCGACATTGTGACGTGTCTCAATGCGCTCGATCATGTCGATGATTTTGAAGGCACTGTCGCCGAGATCAAGCGCGTGACGAAGCCGGGTGGGCTCTTTCTCCTAAGCGTCGAACTCGATCATCCGCCAACGCCGGCCGAGCCCATCACCATTACGCGCGATCAGCTCCGCGCATTTTCTCCTGAATTCGAGCCAGTGCACGAAGAATTGTTCGGCACGCCCGAGGATCACAATCTGCACGCCGCTATTCTATCAAAACTGCCCTACGTTCCAAACCAGCCGGGCATCTATGTCGGCAAGATGCGGCGCACCAGCTGATCCCTAGGCTTTCGTCGTCTCGGCCGTCCGCTCGCACTTCAATGAACGGCCTGGGGATCGGCATACTCGCGATCAGCGCACCTGGAGCGACAGCAGGCGGCACGACAGCGCCTTCTCGGGCTGCACAATGTCGGTGCTGCAGGCCACCGGGCTCGGCAGCACCTGCCTGGCCCCCTTGTCGCCGCTCACCTCTGATATCAGCTTCGCCGTCAGAGTGAAGGATCCGGTACGCGTGACTGCGGGCAGCGAGAGTTCCACGATATTGGCGCCGTCGGATCGCTTCTTCAAAGATGCCGGCTCCAGTTTCGCATTCGCTGTTGCCGCGGCCGTCCCGTTCGCCTGGTCAACAAGAGAGGCCTGAAGCGTCCTGTTCGACGGATATCCCTCGGGCAGCCTGATCGGGATTTCCACGGTGACCGACTGGGAGGCACCCAGAGATGCCGCACCGGCACTGACCGGCTTGCCGGCGACGTTGCCGACCTTCAGGAAAGTCGGCTTCGGCATGTCGTTGATCGTCGTCGAATAACCGAATTGCTTGGGGTCGGGCGTGACTTCACTCGGCCCGCATTGGCGCGCCCCTTTGTCGGACTCGGTGAACTGGCAGACGCGGACATAGTCAATCTTGAAGGCCTGCGGAAATGCGGCCTCATCGATCCCATGCCGGCCCGCCCATTCGCTGCCGCCGACGGCGAAATTGAGGTCAACATGTGCGGGCGGCCCGAGCTGGCCATCCTTGCGCAGCCATTGATAGTTGCGGGTGTAGATCAGCTTGCCATCCCAGAACAGCGAGACCTTGTCGGGAGCCCAGAGATAGCCCGCGGTGTGCCAGCCAAGATTGAGATCCTCGCTCGCGTACAGATTCTGAAACTTGGCCAGGAAATTCCTGTCGACGTAAGTATACTGCTTTTCGTTGAACGGACCGATTACGTTGGAATGCAGCGAGTTTGCCTTATCCTCGACCCCGTTGATCACGAACTCGAAAATGTCCGCCTCGGGCGGATGCCAAGTCTTGCCGTCGAGGTCGTAGTCGGCCTCGAGCCAGAAGGCCGGAAACACGCCCTTCGCGTTCGGCAGAAACACCCGCGCCTCATAGTAACCATAATAGAAGGTCCGATGGCTTCGGATCATCGCGGACTCGAAGAGGTTCGTTCCCTCCGTCTTTTTGGCCACCAGGCTGAGCACACCGCCGGAGACGACGTGATTGTCGCGATAGCGCTGGTTCTCGTCTTTAAAATGGTCCATCGTTTCGTTGTTATAGATATAGCGAGTGGCCCATTTCGTCCGGTCAAGCTTGTCGCCGTTGAAGTCGTCCGAAAACACGAGCTCCCAACCGGCAGACCATGCCGCCTTTGTGGGCAACACCGCACCAACAAACAGCAGCGCCAGCAGCGCTGACTTACGAATTCCGGGAGTCATCATCCCTGAGATACCTTTCTCAAATCCGGCGTGAATTACGATCAGGGCGCCATCGATGTCCAGATCATGCTACGCATTGACAGCTTCCGGGCGGGCGTTCAGGTTGCCCGGGATGTCGACGTCAGTGAGGCGAATATTCTACATTTTGCGGGTCCTTCCATGATTGCGGTCGTCAACCATCCCAAAGCGATAGAGGCTGCCTTAACGATGCTTCTCGTCCGTGTTGACGAAGCGAGGCTGGCAACGGCGGAACATAGTTGCCATCGCTCGTTCCATCAGCTACCCGCTAGGCTTGCTGCAGATTGGCGAGGAAACCCGTGACGACCGGATTTGCCCCACCCGCGCTCATTATCAATCTTGATCGCGACATTGTTCGATGGCGAAGCCTCTCGGGCGCCCTCGGCGGGCTCGGTATCGCCTATCAGAAGGTCCGCGCCGTCGACGCCCGCACAAAGATCAACCTCATTCGCCGCATCGTTCATCGCGAGTTCGTCTATCCGTCTGAAAATCGTAATCTCACCGATGCCGAGATCGGTTGCTACCTCTCTCACATCTCCGCATTGAAGCGCGTCGTGCGGCAGAATCTCCCGGCCGCGATGATCTTCGAGGATGATGTCGTTTTCGACAGCCAGTTTCGACAGTTCTACCAGAATGATCTGCCGAAATTCCTGGCGGTAAGCGATATCGTCAAATTTGAAGGCATTCATTACCCCCACACATCGAAATCCGGCTTCCTGATTGCGCAAGGCGTTACCAGCGAGCTCGTTATTCGCGTGAAACCAACCCTCGGCGCTGCGGCCTATGCCGTAACCAAAGAGGGCGCCATCGCCTTGCTCAAGGCATTCTCTGTCGCTGACCGACCCTTTGATCATAAGCTCGCATATTATGATCGCCATTGGATCGATTACGCGGAGACGGAACCCTTTCTTGCGCGGCAAGCCGACTACACCAGCAATCTCGAGCACGAACGCAAGGTATTCGATCTGGACGTTGATGCCTCCCGGCGGCTTCGGCGACTGCAGAATAAACTCAAGGCACCGAGCCGTGCCGCGCTGCGGTTTGCCTACATTGCAAAATTCCTGATCAAGCGCCGGCTGCGCACGCCGAGGCGAGAGTCTCTCGCCTGACAATCACAAAGCTCGCGCGGGCGTACGCCGAAAGCCTCGACCAACTTTGGCAATCAGGACATTGCGCGCCATGACGATTGGCCTGTGCAACGCACGCCCCAGCCAGCCTGCCCGCCGACGCAACCTATTGATCATTGACGTGTCAGCCTTGGATTGGTTCCACTCTTTTCGGCGATCGATCTCGATGTTGCTGACAACGGACGCTTGCTGAACCAACAAGGGCCGGATCTCTCCAAACGTAGCATTGTATCCTTCATAGCCAACCAAAAGGTGATCGGTCGGCCAATCGAGGATGGAAAGGCGGCTTAACAATGCTTTCGCGCCACGCAGGTTGACCGCGTATCCGGCCGAACCAAGCGTAGGATTCAAAGGCACAATGAGTTTTGTAAACTTCCCACTGGATATGACCGGGCCGGTGCGGGAGGTGTGATCATAGAAAATGCCTTCCAGCTTAACTACGTCGCAACGCGCCAGATAATGCGGCAGCTCAGTGCGATAGAACTCCAGAAAGCTGTCCGCAAACTCGGCATCATCTTCCAGGATGACTGCCCGATCGATGTTTTGTCGCACCATCCGACGCAAAATACCCATATGGGACAGCGTGCAACAGATCTCGCCAGTAGTAAGCGGACGCCCGATCTTCGTATTAATGAAATCCCTTCTGATGACGGAGCGGATCAACGACAATTTGCGTTTTCCGTCGATTGCCGAAAATCGGCAATAGGGCAGCCCAGCCCGAACCATAAAGTTCCGGATAGTCTCCCAACGCTCCATGTCACGCGTTAGATTAATGATGAAAATCGGAATATTGGTCTCGTTTGCCATCGTGCTTCCGAAAACGCAGGGGTCTTAATCGTGCGACGGTCGAACTGTAGACCAAGCATGCGGCGAGTGCTAGTTAGAGGTCAGGCAGCCAGTTGCCAAGAGCGGGCTCAGCAAATCTCGAAATCTTGCCGCTGACATGACCGTGCCCTAATCTATATTGGACAATGGAGCCTCGACGGCTAATCCCTTACGGTTGAGCAATGAAGAACATCCTTTGGATCTGCGGACGATTGCCTACACCGTTATTCACCGGCGACGCGCTCTACTCTGCGGGCCTGTTGAAAGCGTTGGCGCAGACCAATGAAGCAGCAATCACTCTGGTTGGGACCCGCAGGACTGACGAGCCGGTGGGCGACCATATCCTGAGCCTGCCAAACACCACTTGTGTCGACGTTCCCCCCACCCGCTCGTCAGGCCTCCGGAGTCTGCTTTCGCCCCTTCCGCGAGATGCGTTCAATCTGAGTACGCCCGAACTAAGTCGGTCTCTGGCAAAACTACTGCAGCAAAATTGGGATTGGATCGTGATCGATCACGCCTATTCCGCAGGGCCGCTCTCCGCAATTCTGCAAAACCGCAAACGCGCATCGATCTGCTATATCTCGCATAACGCCGAGGGGGCCATCCGGCCGCGGATCGCTAGCAGCTTCAACAACCCGCTGCGCCGGACACTCATGCGGCTGGATGCCGAAAAATATCGCAGATTGGAGAACATGATTCTGCAAACTGCAGATGCTGTCACGTGTATCTCTGCCGAGGATGCATCCTACTTCGAGCGGTTCTCGAGGCAGGTCCACATTGTTCCACCGGTCTATCTTGGCTCTGTCTGCCCTGCCCGTCAGATCCAATCCGACTGCCCTCGCTCATTGCTCCTCCTGGGCTCTTTTGAGTGGGGCGCCAAGCAAAGGAACCTAGAGCTAATCGTGGAAAGCCTGCTACCGGCTCTTCAACAGAATGGAGTTACCCTCAACGTCGTCGGCACAGTCCCGCAGCATTTTCGCGATCGTTTCACCAGCTTCCGCCCGCATTTGTCGTTCCATGGACGTGTCGACGATGTTTCGCCATTTGTCGCCTCCTGCCGCGGGGGGCTGGTGCCGGATTTGCTTGGCGGCGGGTTCAAACTCAAAGTTTTGGACTATGCGTTCCAGCGGCTGCCGATATTCGGTTTACGCAATGCGCTGGCCGGCACCACCGTCACGGAACAATTAGCAATGTTCCCTGCCGACGGCTTGGACAGCCTCGCCGAGACCATCATTCGCAACATCGATGACCTTGCCACGCTCAATCGAAACCAGGATTCACTATTCGAGTTGCTTTCCGCCCGGTTCGGCCTGGAAGCCGGAACCCGTTATCTTTCGAAGGTCTTTCTGTGAGGGGAACGGCATTGTATCTTCGCCGGCAAGTCGCAGCGGGGCCGCTCCAAATGGATGGGCTTCGAGGCCCGCAGACTGTCGACGGACGCTAGATGAGTTCAACCACCGCCAGCACCATGGACTCGGCGTCGGGCCCGATCTCGGAACTTCAGTCGGATTTCGAACTGAACTCGACCGGAAAGCGCCTGGTCTCGATCTCGATTTTCTCCGTCCTCTTCCTTGGCCAAATTGCTTACAACATCGGAGAATTTCCGCTCGCATGCGACTTGGTCTGTTACGCTCTGTTGACAGCCTACCTGTTAGCCTCCGGATACGCCGCGCCGAGCGTTCCTTCCCTGTTTGTGTTCATAAGCGTGATCGCGCTCGCCGCGTTTCGTATTCCCTTCGCAACTTCCGGCACGTCCTGGAGCTCGCTTCTGCTTCTGACCGTCCTCTACCTACCATTGTGCTTCCGTTTCAAATGCCGCCCCGGACTTGAACCTGTTCAGGATTACACGCTGAACGCCTATGTCTTGGTAGCGTCCTCGATCGCAGCAACGGCCGTTGTGCAAATCGCGCTGGTCAATGGCCTTCACCTCAAGGCACTCGCGAACATTTACTTTGTATTACCCCAAGCATTGCGCGGCGCCGGCTTCTATACTTTCTTCCGTGAAGAAGGAGGCATCGTAAAAGCCAACGGGTTCTTTCTTCGTGAAGCGGCCGATCTGTCGCTTGTAACGGGGCTCGCCCTCCTCATCGAATATCGTACCAGAAAGAGATCGATCGTATTGGGTCTGCTTGCGGCAGGCTTGCTGTGCTCATTCTCCGGCTCAGGATTGATCGCAGTGTTCGCCGGTTTGCTACTGCCCAAAACGGCGAATCGCATTCCTGCCTTCATCGTCACTGCAGTCGGCGCGGTGCTATTGCTCGTCATTCTCTACAATCTGGAGCTCCCGTTTCTCGCCCCGTGGTTTGACCGCCTGTCTGAGTTTGGAAAGTCCGGAACGAGCGCTTATGCCCGATTTGTGGCCCCAATGGAGATGGTACAAAACAGCCTCGACGGCGGGATATTGAACACGTGGCTCGGCAAGGGCGCCGGCAGCTTCTTCCGGGACCTCTCGCTGGCCCGATTTACCTATGAAGTGGCCGATCCGACCTGGGCCAAGGTAACTTACGAATACGGCCTGCTTGGATTTGTTCTGCTGCTGACGCTGGTCACGATCCGGCTGTATTCGAGTTCCCTGAGGGTCGAGGCTTGCCACTTTTTTCTGGTGAGTTGGATTGGCTTTTCGTTTCTGCTCAAGCCAAATTACTGTCTCTTGATCTGGCTTCTGACCCTCGTGCCGAACGCACGTCGGCTGTCCAGGCCATGACGCCCCTTGTGCCGATATCCCACCGTGGAACGCACTACCTCACCACCCTAAGAACGTTGAGGGCGACCCTCATCAATCTGGGGCGGCTTGTTGGTGCGTAGCGCCAACTTACGAGGGAGCGGGAAAGCTGCCTGGGGCCAGCCACCACCGCTATGGTCCAGAATAACAACGACATTCGCTGGGAGTATGAAAAACCCTGCGGATAGGACAGGGCTCGGAGAAAGTCAGCAATGATGCGTCTTGCGCTGTCCTTCGCGATCGGATGACGGTCGGGCCGCAATGCGTATGACGCAGCGCGCAGGCAAAGAAACAGCATGTTTCTGTTCAACGCCTCAGGGGCGACAGACAACCCAACACTGGCGGCAATTTCGCGAAAATACCCAATCCGTCGCCGGGTGACATCCACTTCTCGGGCGAAGCGGGTGTCTTCCAATTCCAAAAATGCACCGTGATTTGCGCCGTGGACGCGGTAATCCACGAGCGGTTTGGGGATTGTGATCACATCACCAAACGCGGGGGCAGCCGTCACCAAATAGCTGTCGGGCGCTCTGTCCACGAAGTCGGTCTTGAAACTGAAAATTTGATCAACGACCTCGCGTGGATAAGCATTGCCAGACCCCGGCGGGGTTGGGTAGACGCCCGCAGTAATTGCCCACTCACGAATTTGTTGAGGCGTAGGGGTTACAAAATACTGTGGCAGAATACTGCCCGTTGCATCTCCATCTGCATCAATTGTTCGCATTTGAAACTGGAATTTGCTGGCTTTTTCAGACCAAACCGCCGCAATTTCGGTCATTACGTCGGGATGTAGCGCATCGTCGGAATCCAGAAAGATGACGACGTCGCCTGAAGAACGGCGGAATCCATTCACGCACGAGGGCATTTGGCCGGCATTTGCCTGTTCGATAAGCGTAATTCTGTCCGCAAACTTTCCAATCACCTCAAGCGAATTGTCTGTCGATCCATCGTCGACAACGACCACTTCCACCTTAGGCCATCGAATTCCTAACGCACTCCTGATCGCCGCGCCTACAAACTTTGCATAGTTGTAGTTCGGGATGACGACAGAAAGAGCTAATTCACTCGGGTCCCGGGGCATTTCGATCCTGACTGACGAACATTCTGGTCGGTCCATTTTCCACGCCAGCTTCCTTCATGCTGTCTTGTGATAAGGACACCCCAACCAAGGCGAAGGAGAGTCGCGTGTGGTGAAGAGCCGTGCCACGAAACTGTCTAATTGTGTTCACGGATCTGACCTAACTGGCATGGTACGCGATTTGCTAGCACAACTACAAATCTACGAAGTAGACTTGGAAGTGACGATGTCCGCTGAACTGTATCGGGAACTGTCTTGGCTTCCAAGACCGCCCGAGGATTTCTCTTCTCGCTGCAAAGACCTTTTGATGACCGGGACCGAGTTGGGAGACCAAATCCGGTTTCTCGCGACCCATGCGCTGGATGAGCGGCAGCTTTCGCGATTGGGACGCGCGATTGTCTCGGCCCGCGAGCAGGGACGGTCCCTGCAACCGTTGGCTCCATTTCGGCTTGGCCTGATCGGAAACGGCACCTTGGATCTCATGGTCCCCGTCCTGATTGCGACGGCCGCGCGCCACGGCTTTGCCCTCGAATGCATCACCGGTGCGTACGATCAATTCCTCCAGGACGCCTTGCAGCCGGACTCACGTCTCAACACATCCCGACCAGATGCAGTCCTGGTTGCGCTCGATCACAGAGGCCTTGCGCTTCAACCCAGCCCTGGCAACGAACAGGTTGCCGCTCAGACCATCGACGCCGCAATCGGCCTCCTCAACACCATTCGTGCGGCGATTGCGCGCAACAGCGGCGCTGTCTGCATCGTCCAGACACTTGCGGCTCCTCCGGAAGGGCTGTTCGGATCCTTCGATCGCGCGCTGGGCGGAACGAGCAGAAACCTCGTTGATCGCTTCAACCAAAAGGTGTGCGAGGCGGTCCTCCAGTCAAATGATCTGCTCCTCGACGTTGCAGGCGTTGCTGAAACGGCTGGCCTTGCAAACTGGCATTCCCCGGCACAATGGAATTTGGCTAAACTGCCATTTTCCGATGATTACGTTCCGCTCTACGCAGATCACATCTGCCGGATCATTGGAGCGATGCGCGGCAAGAGTCGCCGATGCCTCGTGCTCGACCTCGACAACACAGTTTGGGGCGGCATCATCGGTGACGATGGACTTGAAGGAATTCAGATCGCGCAAGGCGACGCCACAGGCGAAGCGTTCTTGTCGGTCCAGCAGCTTGCCCTCGCCTTGCGTGCACGTGGCGTCGTTCTGGCCGTAAGTTCGAAAAATACGGATGCGATCGCACGGCGTCCCTTCAAGGAGCATCCGGACATGCTCCTGAAGGAGGATCACATCGCCGTGTTCCAGGCAAACTGGGATGATAAGGCAACCAACATACGTGCGATCGCAAAGGAATTGGCGCTTGGTCTGGATTCCTTCGTTTTCCTCGACGACAATCCGGTCGAGCGCGGCCTGATCCGGCGCGAAATCCCTGAAGTGGCGGTTCCCGAACTGGACAGCGATCCCGCCAGCTACGCCCGCACCCTCGCGGCAGCAGGCTATTTTGAGGCAATCGCCTTTTCCGATGAAGATCGCGCGCGGGCCGACATGTATCAGGCAAACGCCCGCCGCTTGAATTTGCAGGGACAGACTTCGGACCTTCAGTCCTATCTGCGGTCGCTGGAGATGCGTATCGTGTTCGGCTCCTTCGATCGCACGACGAGGTCGCGCGTTACACAGCTGATCAACAAGAGCAACCAGTTCAATCTGACCACTCGCCGTTATACCGAGCCCCAGATCGAACAGCTCGAGCACGACGGTGATGCGATGACGCTGCACGTCCGGCTGCTTGATAAGTTCGGCGACAACGGGATCATTTGTGTCGTCATATGCCGCCCGTCCCGCCCGGGCACCTGGACCATCGACACCTGGCTAATGAGCTGCCGAGTGCTGGGACGGTGCGTCGAACAGGCGGTGCTTGCTGAGATCTTGTTCCGTGCACGCGCTGCAGGCATCTCGACCCTGGAAGGCCTTTACGTTCCAACCGAGCGAAACGAGATGGTCGCCGAACATTATGGAAAGCTTGGATTTACGCGGATAGAAACCGCTTCCGACGGCAGCAGCCGATGGGAGCTGAAAACCGATGCAGAACTCGGCGACCTGCCGATGACTGTGGAGCGTGAACAACTGCAGCTGCAGCCTGCTTAAGCCAATCCTTTTCCCGCAAGCCTTTACGCCCGAGCTGATCGTCGATGAGCCTCACATCTCCACTGTTTTTCGCTTTCCTGGCCGGAGTCATTCTCGCCTATCACATCAGCGAGTCCGTTCCGTATCGCAGGTTGGTGCTCGGATTCGGCAATGCAATCTTCATCGCCAGTTACCTCACCGACTACATCCAGATCCTGCCCCTGCTTGCTTTTCTGCTCTTGGGCTATGCATGCGTTTCGATTCTTTCCGTCTGGAAGTCTTCGCTTGCGCTGGGTCTCGCGGTCCTTGGCGTTCTGGCCTGCTATGTCTTCCTGAAGCGGTTTTCCTTCTTCGATGATCTCGGTCGTCTCCCCTTTCCATATTTGACGATCGGGCTGTCCTATATCCTGTTCCGAATCCTGCACATAATGGTCGATGTCCATTCGGGGGACCTCGAAGAGCGAATCGGGCCGACCGCATTCTTCCGCTACACGTGCAATTTTCTGTGCTTTGTGTCCGGTCCGATCCAGCGCTATCAGGACTTTCGCGCCGCAGATGGGATCGCCGTTGTCAAGCTCGACGCAGACGCCGTATTCCGGGCCTTTTCCAGAGTGGTTGCCGGCTACGCGAAATTTGTGATCATCGCCGCTGTGGCAGAGTACGCGTTCTCGTTCCTGAAGCCGCAGCTATTTCAGGCTGGCGACCCGTCGTTCGCGAGGCTGTGCATGCTCTATGCTGCCGCCGCTTCGCTCTACACCGTGTATCTGTACTATAATTTCTCCGGATACATGGACATAGTTCTCGCCAGCGGGGTGCTACTCGGTCAGACCCTGCCGGAAAACTTCGACAGACCTTTCTCTGCCCGCAGCTTCCTCGAGTTTTGGCAGCGTTGGCACATGACGCTCTCACAGTGGTTCAAGTTCTATCTGTTTAATCCGCTCGTCATGCTCCTGATGTCTTGTTTTCCTGCGCCCGCGCTCACGGCCTATCTTGGCGTTTTCGCTTTTTTCGTCACGTTTCTCGTGATGGGCGTTTGGCACGGGACCACGGCCGTGTTCGTCGTCTACGGATTGCTGATGGGGGCTGGCGCTAGCATCAACAAGCTATGGCAGGTCGCCTGCGCGGAACGCCTTGGAAAGAAGCGCTACAGGACGATGACCGAGACCTTGGGCTACGTCTATTTTGCGCGCGGCGTCACAATCAGCTATTTCGTGTTGGCCTTGACATGCCTGTGGACGCCTGAATTGTCCGATTTCACGCGTTTGATTGGCCGGCTTGGCCCTGCCGGGATGTCGGCTGCGTTTGCCGGGATTGCGTTTGCGTTTGGACTGTTCTGGTGGCTGGCTGATCGGGTCGCCCCCCGCCTGGCCGCGCCAGCCTTTCTGGCAACCGCGCGCGACAGCCTTGTCGGCCGAAACCTGACGCTGGCGAGCCAGATGATGGTCATCGTCGCGGTCACCGCGTTGCTCCATAAGTCTCCCGACTTCGTCTACAAGGCGTTCTAAGTTGAGATATATCCTTCGACAGACCGCGCTGACCTTTGCATCATTCGCGTTGCTCTATGTTCTGATTGGCGGCCTGTCCTACCTGGTGTTCCCAGACCCTTCGCACGGAGGGCCTCGCGACTTTCAGGTGGCAGAGCGCACACTGTTCATGACAGTGCCGAAGTACGTGTTCCTCGGGCGCAGCGTGCTCGACACGCCGGACAGCAAGGTGCTTATCGTAGGAGCCTCCAACACGGCCGTCGGCTTCATCCAGAAGCTCATCCAGCCGAAACTGGCGTGCGCCAAGGTTAGCAATCTCGCGATGGGCGGCGCAAACATATCGGAGGTTGCTCAGGTCATCGATCTTGTGCGTGAGACGCAGAGCAGGCCCAGTGCTGCGCCCAATACGTTCGTCATTGGCGTCTGGTATGGGATGTTTGCGGATTCCGACATCAGATTTGCTGATCCCGATCGGAATCGCGGAGAATCCGACCTCGATATTGAGAAGTACCGATACGGCTTCTACCGCCGGACCGCCAATGGCCCCGTCGCGGTCCTACCTTCCAAGTGGCTGGATGCCGGCGTCATGGCAATTCGCCCGCTTCTCCTTGTCGAGAAGGCTGCACGCGAAGCCAGAACGGGCGTCAATCTGCTCCTGACCGGGCGCCGGTCCGCACAACGGACCGAGGTTGAACGTGAGGCTGCGGTGATGTCGGAACAGGACAAGAAAAAGGCCCTGGAATATTGGCAGGAAAGCATGGGGTTCAAGAGTGGGATTTCCGAGACGCAGTTCAACCTGCTGAGCAGCACGGTTGCGTCGTTACTTGATTCGGGAGAGCGGGTCGTACTCGTCGATCTTCCGATCCCGTCGTGGCACCGCGACGCAAGTCCGTATCAGCTCGGCTACGAACAAAAGCTTCAGGAATTGTCCGGGCAGTTCAAGGAACGATCAAATTTCATCTCAATATCGATGGGCGATCTTGACGGAAATTTGGATTACTCTGACGAGGTGCATGCAAAGCGACACTTGGCCAACATCTGGTCGGAAAGATTGGCTGGCATCTTGAGTTCTTTTGCCTGTCAGGAGAAGACTAACAAGCCAAAGGTCTCATCGAGAGCTCCCGAACAGGCTACGGCAGCCTCGTCCGATCATTGAATAGTCACCAACGGTCAATGCGCGAACATCGACGTTAAGGATATTCACTATGGATCAAGCTCAAATCTACGCGAAGCTCACATCTGTCTTCCGCGACGTGCTCGATGAGGACGACCTCGCCCTGACAGCGGCAACCACGGCCGATGACGTTGACGGCTGGGATAGCTTGTCTCACATTCGTCTCGTTCTGGCGGTCTCGAAATCCTTTGGCGTGAAGTTCTCCGCATCTGAGATCGGCGGATTGAAGAACGTTGGCGAGTTCGTCGAACTGATCCAGAAGAAGAGCTGAGAGACCGAGTTGTCGGAATCCAGCGAGATTGCTCCGGCCTTGGCTAACCTCGCCTTTCATCATTTCGGCTTGGCTGTCGCCTCTCCGGATGACGCATTTCGGTATCTGGCGTCGCTTGGCTATCGCGCGGGGAATTCGGCGTTTGACCCACTCCAGCGGGTCAACCTTGCCATGCGCCACCATCCGATGATGCCTGACGTTGAGGTGATTTGGCCTGGTGATGGCCCCTCTCCGATCGACAGGCTGATCAAGAAAACAGGCACGATGATCTACCATTTATGCTACGCATGTGCCGACGCTGACGCGGCGCTTACCGCCCTTTCGGCCGCTGGCATGGAGATCCTAACGGTTAGCCCCCCCACGCCAGCCATTTTGTTCGGTGGCCAGCACGTTTCGTTTCACCATATTTCAGGTTTCGGTCTCATCGAGATTTTGCATACTGGCTCGCCTGGGACCGTAAATGTCCGGCGCATGGACAGTCGATGACAAGCAAGACCATTCGAAGAATTCCAACGCAAGCCAGCGTTGTTTTCGGAGCACTGCTGATCGCGCTGGCGATCTCCGGCAGATCGGCTCAAGCTCAACTCGGAAGAACGACCGCGCCCGTTTCCGGTGGCACGGGAGTTGCTTCGCAACCTCCCAATGCCTTTCAGGGAATGACCGGAACGTACGCGCCGCCACACAAGACGCCGGATGGCCGAGCCTGCATCACGGTCCACCCCATGACGCGCGCGCAAATCGTCAACCCCAGAATCATTGATCAGATCGTTATCATCAACAACATATGCGGCCAGTCGATCAAAGTCCGAGTCTGCTATGCCGGCAGCAACGATTGCATTAATGTACCTTTGGGGGGATATGAGAGGTTACAGAGAACGTTGGGCGTTGGGGCCGGCTCAACTTCCTTCAGATATGAATATCGTGAGCTATACTGAACTTCTTGCAGCCGCAGCGCTCAGGCTCGCCTGCATGCCTAAGACGTGGCGCGCGATATCCACTGGCTCGGGTCCCCGAGCACGGGCACACTGATGAAGAGAGTTCGACCCAAAGCCTATACGGCTCGTTTCACGTCGCGCGGCGTTGCCGGGTTTAGTCTTGCCTGCGTATTGGCCGCGTTCATTTTCATGTCGCTGACTTCCTCCCCGAGCCAAGGGGGAGAGCTTCCGGCCGCGGAGTATACCCTCCAACTCAATCGCGCCATATCGCCCGCGTCGGGCGGAACGATTCTGGCCGCCTCTGACGGTCTGTTCACGCGGGCAGGGCTTAGCGTGCGCGTGGTGGCCGGCTCGGGAGACGCTGACGCAATAGGTGCAGTTGCGGTCGACGAGAATACCATTGGGATCGCATCGGCTGCGGCGTTCCTCAAAGCGCGATCGGAAGGGCTCGCAATAGTCGCCTTCGCCGGATGCTATGCGGCGAGTCCAGTCGAGTTTTTTACCCTGCCCGACACCACGCTGCTGCGGCCATCGGATCTGGAGGGAAAGCGAATAGGGTACAAGAGGGGACCCGAGCTTTCTGTCGTTCTCTACGAGTTTGTCGCGAAGAACTCCCTGGCACAAAGCAAGCTCCTCCCAATCGAAAGTGAGGACCCTTTGCAGGATCTGCTGGACCGGAGAATAGACGTGCTTCTTGGTCGCCTCGACATTGAAGGTCAGGAGTTGGCGCGGAGGAACATAGGGTACAAGACGCTAAGTCCCGCCTCCTATGGCGTGCGCGCAGCAGGACCAGTCTACTTTGTTCAAGAGCGCACCCTCGGTAAGCGGCGCAGTCTCGAGAAATTCGTCATCGCGACCGCTGCGGGCTGGAACGCTGCATACGCCGACTACGAGCGAACAATCCCCATCATCGCCAACTCTATTGATACGCCTCTTTCGCGGCCGTTGATTGCTCGACTCATGGATGCGCAGCGTGGTTTCTTGCGACCCTATGGGACAAGGTTTGGTGAGCTGGACGAGAGGCGCATTCACGTGCTTCATGCACAGCTTTTGCAGCGACGTCTCCTACAAGAACCGGTCGATCTGACCCGCGCGGTCAACTACGACATTCTGAAAGAGGCCTATCGTAGCGAGGCGAATAACCTAAGTCGCGATGAGCCCTGATCAGATGTCTAACGCTACTCAAGCTATCATTTTTGGCGGCGCAGGTTTTATTGGAACCCATCTGGCAACATGCCTCGTGGCATCGCAAAGGTATAAGCGCGTCGTATCGGTCGACATCGGCCAGCCCAGGGCCAATGTAGCCGGCGTCGAATACCTGCACCATGATGTGCGGCAGACCATCGATTCCGGCATTTCGGACGGGAGCCCCACCGACATTTTCAACCTCGCTGCGATCCATGTTACCCCGGGGCACCCGGACGGTGATTACTATTATACGAACGTTCTTGGAGCCGTGAACGTCTGCAGATTCGCCAACGCGATTGGCTGCAGCAACATAGTCTTCACAAGTTCCATCTCGATCTACGGACCAAGCGAAGCAGCCCTTGATGAAGAGGCCACGCCCGCGCCCGTGAGCGCTTACGGGCGCTCAAAGCTCGCAGCCGAGAAAATCCATCTGCTCTGGCAATCCGAAGCCCTTGATCGGAGGCTCACGATCGTTCGCCCCGCCGTCATCTACGGACTTCACGAGCGGGGAAACTTCACCAGGCTTTCGCGGCTGCTGAAAAGGAACTCCTTTGTCTATCCGGGGCGGACAGACACGATCAAATCGTGCGGCTACGTAAAAGATCTCGTCTCGTCCATGATGCACATGTCGAACCAGCATGACGGTGTGTCCATCTATAATTTCTCTTTTGAGCGCAGATATACAATCAGCGAAATCTGCGCTGCGTTCTCGTGCGTCGCTGCCTACAGAAAACCGCGGCTGACCATTCCAATCTGGTTCATGAATCTCGCCGTACTTCCCTTTGAAGCCCTGCATTCGGCTGGCCTCAAGACGGGCATCAATCGGGACCGCGTAAGGAAGCTATGGTTCTCGACGAACATTCTGCCTAAACGACTTGTCGAAAGCGGCTTCAAATTTTCGTACGATCTGGAGAGCTCGCTTGTCGAATGGAAGCGCGAGTCGGCTCTAAGGGACTTCGATTGATGTCGTTACTTGGTCGCGATCAACAATCCTTGATCAAGAGCAGAGCGGATGTTCGTACAATCGGCGATGAAGAGAAGCCTAGTTATCCAGCGATGCTCGCAGCATCGGGTCTCTGTACCCTGATTGCCTTGGCACCGCTTCCCTTCGCATCCATGGATATGCGAATTATCGCGGTTTGGGTGTTGTTGCTTTCCGGGGTGCTTTTGCTGACGGTCCCGCAGGAGATTGGCTCGCGAGACCTTGCTTTCCTGTGCGGATTCGCCGCGATCTCGTTATCTTGGGTATTCGTCGTCAGCGAGCAATTGAGTGAAACGTCGCTGCTATCTCGCCGACTGGCGGCCCCAATTTGGGGGCAGACTTCCGCAGTCCTGGGCGAGCAATTGAGCGGCTCGATTTCTGTAGCCCTCAATCAGCCCTTCTTCTCGGCCGGATCGCAGATCGCTTGCCTCCTGTCCATGCTGTGCGGGTATCTAGTTGGCCGCAACCGGCACACCGCCCGCTTGTTGCTGGTGTCATTTTTGGGCTCGACCTTGGCCTATGCTATCTATGGACTGATCGCCCATAGTTTCTGGCCGGACTATTTGCTATGGCACCGGAAGTACAACTATTTGGGTTCGCTCACTGCAACCTTCATCAATCCGAATGTTGCAGCTTGCTATTTCGGGGCCGCAACCATTGGATGGGTTCTTGTCTTCGCTGCAATGGGAGGAGATCGCCCCAGCGAACCGCCGCTTCCGTGGCGCGAGTGGGTCAGGTCTCGCCTGCACACCTTCTCGCCGCTAAGAACTCTTGGTCTGCTGGCATGCTTTGCAATGCTCTCCACAACGATGCTGACGGGATCGCGCGCGGGCTCGGTCCTAGCGCTGCTGTGCCTGGCCGGTGCGCTTGGAACCTACTTTCGCCGGGGGCTGCAGAAACGGGGGCTGCTCTGGATTTTTCCGATTGCGGCCATGCTTCTGATTGTCGGCGTCATTTCGATCCTCGCGCCCATGGTCAACCGAAGGTTCGGCGTGCAAGGATTCTTTGATTCGGGTCGCTGGCAGGCCTACGCATCGACGATGGAAATAATCAGAGACTTTCCCTGGCTCGGTTCTGGCCTGGGCACCTTTCGCTGGGTCTTTCCAGAATATCGAAGCGGCGACATTGCGTCATATGGGGTCTGGGATCAGGCGCATAATTCGACGCTCGAAGCGGCCGCCGAAATGGGCATTCCCTTCGCCCTTTTCTTGGGGATCGGTTGGCTCGTTTCCTTGGTCGTCCTGGTCCGAGGAATGTTGGGGCGTAACCGTGACGCGATCCTCCCGACCGCGGCCTTTTGGATTGGCCTATTGGCGATCCTTCATTCGCAGGTTGATTTTCCGCTGCAAGTTCCGGGCTTTGCTCTGGCAATCTGCCCCATTTTGGGCATGGGCATGGCTCAATCATTTTCGAGTAGAGCCAACGCGTTAACCCATCCTTTCAATAGGTCCTGAGCGGCTGTACATTTGCCTAATATTCTTTTAAAAACACCAAATTAGCAGGTCGGAAGAGGCTGGAATTATGAGCATTACGGGACGCCGGTTGTCGTCAAAGCTGATGTTTTCGGCCATGTTTTGTGCGTTTGCGTTCTGTCTGCCCAAAGGCGCGTTCGCCGCTTGCGTGAACGATCCTGATACCGCCCAGAAGGCAGCTGCCTTTACCACTAATCCGTCCTCGTTGCTCGAAGGACCCAATGGACCTCGTAGCCCAGATGACGTAGCCGCCGATGTACAAACCTTCGTGGCGTCCTATCCTCAGGCGCTTCCTGCGGTGCTGGCCATTTTGAAGGATCTGGAAAACAAGGGGCCTTCGAGTTCCGCGCTGCAGAAGGCCATTGGCACCGGCCTCGGAAAGGCGGCGAACGTCTGCAAGACGACCGATTTGACGTTTTCCCTGGAGATCCAGGGTGACTTGGGTGCCGCAGGATCGGCTGATGCCAACGCGCAATACGCGGCGCTTACCGGAAACGATCCAACCCGAAGCGTCGCTCTCTCAGGCGCCACAACCGGTTCCTCGGGCGGCGTGGGCGGCCAAACGTCAGCGACGGGCGGAACATCGGCTACCGGCTCGTCCTTTCAAACTTTTGTCGCCAACAGCGTGTCCAACAATCCGACAAATTATTTCAGTTCAAGCGTTAGCGGGGCGGGCTCAGCGGGCGGAACGACCACGGCGATCGTCTGTACCGTATCAGGTTCGTGCTGAGCTTTTGGCCTTCCTCCAACGATCCATCCGAATTTTTCGGCGTTCGGATGCGGTCGCTTTGATTTTGAGTAGCCGCGACGAATATCAGTCAGGATAGACCGGCCGGATGCTTCAAACACGAATCCCAAATGCTCATGCCTCGACGCAAATCCAAAGCGACGACACGGCGTCGTTTGAGCACACCGTTTCTGTAGCCCTTGGCCTGATCAGTCGGCAATACCCGGTGATGATCATCACGGTGCTGTTGTGCCTTGGCATGGCGGGGGTTTACTTGTTGACCGCACCCAAGCGCTACACCGGCACCGCCGTCCTTCTGATGGATAGCCGCAAGATGCAGGGGCTGCAAACGCAGGTCGGAGCGTCAGGAGACATTCCGATCGACACCGCCATGGTTGATAGCCAGGTCGAGGTCTTGAAATCAGAGACCATTGCCTCGGCGGTCATCAAGGATTTGCGGCTCTTGGATTCTCCGCAGTTTATGCGCGAGGACGCGGGTTTGTTAAGCGGAGTAACCCAGCTCTTCGCAAGCCTCTTCCCGGAAGAGAAGCCCTCCGATAACGAACTCATGCGAACGGCGATCGGGCGGATTGTAAGCGGGCTGACCATCAAGCGCGTCGCCCAAAGTTACGTCATCGAAATATCATACCAATCACTCTCGCGTGATCTGGCGTCTCGAATAGCAAATGCAGTCGCAGAGAACTACATTACCGATACCTTGGAATCAAAATACCAGGCCTCGCGCCGCGCCGCGGTTTGGCTCCAAGATCGTTTGAAGGAGCTTCGTGCTCAGGCGTCCTCTGCCGAACGCGCGGTGGCCGATTATAAGGCCAAGAATAATATCGTGGACGCCGGCGGGCGCCTGCTGACTGAGCAACAACTCGCTGAGATTAACAGCGGACTGACAGAGGCTCGCGGAAAGCGCGCGGAGGCCGAAGCCAAGCTGCAGCGGATCACCGCAATTCTCAATGCCGATGAGAGCGACTCTCAGGTCATTTTGAATGATTTGGCAACCGTCAATGATTCAATGGCCAATCCGGTCATTACGAAACTGCGCGGAACTTATCTTGATTACGCAGCTAAGGCGTCCGACTGGTCCAACCGATACGGCCCAACCCACCTTGCTGTGGTGAATTTGCGCAATCAGATGCGCGAGATCCGGCATTCCATCCTAGATGAGCTTCGCCGGACCGCTGAAGCCTACAAGAGCGACCTTGCGATCGCTAACGCTCGCGAGGCAGCGAGCCAGAAGAGCCTCAACGATACGATCGCCGTATCAAATGATACGAGCCAAGCGCAGATCGTGTTGAGGGATTTGGAAAGCAACGCGCAAAGTGCCCGCGCCTTGTCGGATAATTTCCTGCAGCTCTACATGGTCTCGGTGCAGCAGCAATCCTTCCCGATGACGGAGGCGAGGGTCATCACTCAGGCCTCTGAGCTATCTTCGCCGAAGACTTCCCCCAAGACGGCCTTGGTTCTCTTGGCGGGTATCGTCGGTGGCGGCATTCTCGCAGGTATGGTTGCGATCTTCCTTGAAATGCTCGACCGCGTATTCCGAACCGTCCATCAGGTCGAAAGACTGATCCAGACCAATTGTCTCGCCTCTGTCCCGATCGTTGGTTTCGGAGCAGACCAGGGCGCAAATGGCTCGCTGAGCCGCCTCAAGGGATGGTTGCCGTTCGCGCGCGATTGGAGGATGCCGGGCTCTCGCCCGACCGTTGCCACGGGTCAGCCGAGCTGGACCATGGAGGCGGGACCGGCTCATGGGACCCGCCCGGGCGATCGTCAGCTTAGAATCGACGACAGCGTTGGGCGCTTCGCGATCAATTCGCCATTTTCGCGGTTCGCGGAAGCGTTCCGTTCGATCAAATTGGCGACCGATCTGAGCAACTACGGCTCACCTCATAAGGTCGTCGCGATCACTTCAGCTCTTCCCAACGAAGGGAAATCGACGGTGAGCGAGGCTTTGGCTCAAACCACGGCGCAGAGCGGACTGCGCACCCTTCTCATTGATGGCGACATTCGTAATCCAAGTCTAACCCACCGTCTTGGTCGTTCGGCTGACGTTGGTCTCATCGAGGTCGTGTTCGGGAAGGTAGGCTTAAAGGACGCGCTCTGGGTCGATCCGCAGACCAATCTACACTTCCTGCCGTGCGTGGTAGCATCACGGTTCTCGAACTCGAGCGACCTGTTGGCCTCCGCGCAAATGCAAAAGTTCTTTCAGGATCTGCGCGAGCAATATGACCGCATCATCCTGGACCTCAGTCCGTTAGCGCCGGTTATCGACGTGCGCGCGACAGGTACGTTGGCCGACTCGTACATTTTGGTTATTGAATGGGCGAAATCGAAGGTCGACGTCGTCGAGCGTGTCATCCAAGAAACCCCAATGGTCCGTGAGCGCCTTATGGGCGCGGTTCTCAACAAGGTGAACGTCGCCGCCATGAGCCGTTACGATACGCACAGCGGAGGCTATTACCGCAATCGATATTACTCGCGATACGGGTACGTGGACTAACCGGTAGCGAATGGCCAATGCCGTTGGCAGATCAATCCTCGTACTGATCGCCCTAGTTTCAGCAGGCTGGGCCGTAATGTTTTTTTTGGGTCCAGCTCAGGACGTGCAGCTGGACAACATTGCCAACGCGGTTCTCTCCGGGACGGTGTTTGAGCGGAATTCGATTGCCGAAACTGCATTGGCTGCCGCCGAAAATCGGGCAACCTGTAACCCTCGCGAAATCAGGGCAGCGGCGATTATCCGCCTGCGTCTCTATGAGATGGCTGTAAGCTCCCTTGATGCGCGCCTTGCGAATGAGCGCCTAAGCTCGCTTCGCTCGTCTGTAAGAAGAGCCCTAGGCTGCGTCCCGACCGATGGGCTCTTATGGTTCATTGAGTATTGGAGCGCGATCAATCAGGGCGGCCAGGTCAGCGAGCATCTCGACGAATTGCGGATGTCGTATCGCCTTGCGCCGTATGAGGGCTGGATTGCTTTGCGCAGCCCATATGTGCAGGCAATCTATGACGTGCTTCCAGCTGACCTGCAGGAGAGTGCCCGCAAGGAATTTGTCGCCATGGTCCGAACGGGCTTGATCCGCGACGCGGTCAAGGTGCTGAAAGGGGCCGGATGGAGACACCACGATGTGCTCTTGGCCGGCCTTGCAACAGTAAGACTGGATTTTCGCCTTCAACTAGACCGCGCACTGAGGGGTGAAGGGCTGATCGCCGATATTCCGGGCGTGGAGCCCCGCGAGTTCAGGCCTTGGCGATACTAGCGGCGCTCGAACCGTGCCTGATCTGTGCCGATTTCAGGCGCCAATAAAAACTCGGCCACTCCCTCAACTAAGAAATTTTGACAGAGCGGCAGCCTGACGAAGAATGCGACTGGGACGTTGCAGCTGTTGGACGTTTGGACGGAGCCGGAGAAACGGAGCCGCAAAGAAGCGAGTTCGCGTGGACCTATGCGATCGTAGGTAACCAGTATAGACGCGCAGCCAGTCGGGTTACCCAGCAACTGCTGGCTTGAGGCGTGACCTGCCCCCTGTCAACCGCAACAAGTTCGCTTGCGGATATTTGCCAGCCAAAGCGCCACGTAAATGGTACGTGGCGCGGGGCTCACTATTGCCGCAAGTTGAGCTTGAGGATCTGGGCGTTATTCGCCGTAACGATCGTATCGTTAGCAGTCGCGATCACGACACGAACGAACTGTAGGAATTTGGCCGTATCAACCGTCGCCGCATTGGCCGCGAAGAGCACGTCCTTGTCCCGCATGTCAAATTTGGTCGCAAGGAAGTAGGCGGCCGGATCCCTGAAATCCGCGTTGTAGACGATCGGCACGGTGGGACCGACGAACTTGGAACAATCCACTCCCAGCCGCTCCGCGAGCTCACGCGGCTCCCGGCGGTAGACATAGACACCACTGGGCTCGGCCTGAGCGTCCAGCAGGCCTCCGGCCTTGGCCATGGCCTGGGCCATGTTGATTTTCCACATATCGAACGGGAACTGGCCCTGTGATCCCGACGCGCCAAAGGCCAGGAAGATCTGCGGTTCGCGATAGACGTAGATCGTATCGCCGGGATGCACCCAAACGTTGTTCGCCGGGGTGTAAACCAGGGCTCCAAAGGGAACCGTTGCGCGCTTTCCGTGACGCTCAAGCGTCACCCAGGTTTCCCATCCCTGCCCCTTCGGACCGCCGGCCCGGGAGATCACGTCCAGGATGCGCTCGCCGGCCGCGTTTGCGGTGAGACGCGTCGGAGTGTTGACCTCCCCGAGGACACTGATCAGCGACGTATTTTGGGTGATCAGCGACACCACCACCTGCGGTTCGATGGCACGATTCCCGATCGCCTTGACGATGTCCTGCTGAATCTCGCTTGGCGTACGGCCATTCGCCTTGATCGCACCCGCATACGGAACCGTGATGAATCCGGCAGAATCGACATTTTGGTTGGGCAGCGAAACAAAGTTACCCGGGCGAACGCCAGCCTCGGCCGGAATGAAGAGGCCGCCTGCGGCCGCTTCGAAGATCGATACTGATACGACGTCGCCGATGCCGAATTTGATGGAGGGCGGCGGACGATTGTCCGGGAAGGACCCAGCAATGGCCCCAGGACCGTATTCCCTGACGATGTCGACGACGGTGGGGGTTAGCTTCACCAGCCCGTAGTCAGGGCCGTTGACCGTCTGCTCGCTCTTGATGACGTGGTCCTCAGGACCCGACATCGGCATAATCGCGCACCCCGCCGAACTGAGCAGGACCGCGGTATACACACTCACCAGAACGAAGCCCCGTTTCAACAACACCCAAGTCCCCAATTTATCAGCCCGCAAACTCAGTGAATTCCTCAAGTGAGTCAACGAATAGAGGGCTGAAAAGGCCCGTCGCGACGACGAAACCCGGAAGTTGTTGCATTGCAGTTACAGGGCGCAAGGCCACTTCGGCACACAGGCTCAATACGCATTCCGGCGGTTTGTAAGTTCCAGACAGGTGAGCAAGAGAACCTTGAAGTCCAGCGCGAGGCTCCAGTTGTTAATATACCAGAGGTCGCAATCGATGCGTCCCTTCATTTGCTCCACGAGGGCGGTCTCGCCTCGATAGCCCTTGACTTGGGCCCAGCCGGTAATGCCCGGTTTGACATGGTGCCGGAACGCATATTCCGACAGCAATCTGCCATAGTGGCTATCATGCGCCAGCGCATGCGGCCTCGGCCCCACCAGCGACATGTCCCCCATCAGGACATTAATGAGTTGGGGAACCTCATCGATGCTGCTTCGACGGAGGAGGCGTCCAAACCTGGTGCACCGCGGATCAAACCGCTTGGCCTGGACAACCGTGGCACCATCCTCCATGACGGTCATCGTCCTGAACTTGAAGATGGAAAACTCCTTCGCGTTGAAGCCGTTGCGTTTCTGCCGAAAGAAGACCGGTCCAGGTGAGTCCAGCTTGACGACGATCGCGCTCAGAATCATCAAGGGAGCGAACACGACCAGCCCGACCAAGGCTCCGACGACATCGAGCAGGCGCTTGGATGCCTGTTCCGCCCGCGACAGCGGTCCCCGCTGAATTTCCACCGAAAGCGAGTTCTGCAATCTGAACGAGGGATTTCCTGCCAGCGAGCGGATTCGCCGGTCCGGCAACAATCGAACCGGAAGCGGCGAGATCCTAAGCCCATCGCGCACGAGTTCGACTTTGCGGGTATCGCTCCAAGGAAATGCCAAAACGATTGCTTCGGCCCCTCGAATGCGTGCAACCGCGATCGCGTGCTCTAGCGTGGCGGCCTCGCCCGCACTCATCGCAAACCCGCCTCGTCCGGCCGGGAACGCCACGCGCTCGACTTCGGTTAAGCCAAATTTTTCCAGCAATTCTGCGAGACCAAGTGCGGCCAGTTCCTCGCTTGTGCCCAGCAAAACGGCACGCTGGCCCTCGACCTGCCCGTCAGCCACCACACCGGCCACGATGCGCTTGGCAAACCGCCGACAACCGACCAGCAGAAGAGGCGCAAGCAGACTGAAACAGATGACAGAGCCGCGGGAGTAGACGGCACCGCTCTTCATCAAGAACGCCAACGACGTAAGCAAAAGAATAACCAGGGTCCATTGTGCGAAGATCCGACCCGCATCCCTTTGCTTCTTTGCAAGCGCGGCACGAACATCGTACAACCCGGTCGAGTAGCCAATCAGCACATAAAGCAATGCCGCAACAGGGCCAATTCCGAACATTGGCTCAAGGTGATCAAGGCCGCTATTGGCAAGAATTTGGTAAAGTTCAGTCCCAACCACGCTCGCGAACAGGATCACCGCGGCGTCAAACGACGCGACCAGATGCGCAAGAGCGGAGTAGGGGATTTTGACGCCGACGCGACGATCTTGCCGATCTTCAATTAACGGCGCATTGTCGATTGGACCCTCCAATGACGCCGGCTCGTCCGGCGCCCGGTGACCGTCGGCTGAGGTTTGAGGGAACAAAATCGCCTCCTTGACAATGCCAACGCTTAATTGAACCTGCCACTCACCAGCAGATCATCGGTAATGCTGCATTGCAATAAAATAATGCGGTGCATTAATTCAAATTTGAATGGAGCCCGCTAGTGCCAAAAAGGTGAGCAGGGAGTCAAGTCACGGTTTGCAACGTCAGTCTGAGTTTCGATGAAGAATCTCTATTGCGTCCTCGCAATCATCGCGCTGGTTTCAATTCCCGACGCACGATCGCAGACCAACTCCGGAACGCGGGGGTGCGTTACCGGGGTCGGAGCTGCTCGGCAGCAAGAATGCGACAGCGAAGTCTCTAAACAGGTCGGCAGCGGCAGCAACATTATCCTACTCGATGGGGGGTGGCAGCTGGTCAAAACCAAGGACCCTTCAGGCGGACCAGATGCGGTCTCTATTATGCACGTTGCTGATGCGAAGAGGTCCGACATTGGGCTCGCGGGCCTCAGCCTCCAATGTGGCCGTCAAGGCATCGAAGTCCTTCTAATCATCCTGGAGCGGATGTCGCGCGGCGAGCCGAAGGTCACCCTGACGTCCGGGAACGGCCGAATTGAGGTGTTTGATGCATCCGTCGTGCAGGCAGGCCAAGCTCTGTTGTTACCTCGCAACGCTGCGGAGTTCGTAACCCGTGATTGGCAGCAGGCAAACGAGCTCTCTGTCGAAATTGAGGGAAAATCCGCTTCGATCCGCGGAACGGTCCCGATCGGCGGAATTGCTGCCGCTTACCAAATGCTAACCGAGAGCTGTCCTGCACGATGAGGAGGCGCCTTGTTCGGGAACCAGTTCACGGTTCCTTAGGAAAGCAGGTGGAATGGTGGCGCCGGAGACACACAATGACCCCGGTTGCCATATTTCTATTTCTCGCCGGCGCGGTCCTGGCTTGGCGTTTTCGCGTGTGGATTTTGGTGCCTTTCAGCCTGATCGCGGTCGTTGTCACGTTCCTGACCCAGCTATCGCTTGGTGCAGGACTAGCCGTCGCGTGCGGATGCGGGTTTCTGATGGGTTTCGTCCCCCAAACCGGCTATGCCTTCGGCCTGTTGGCACAGACCACGTTGCTGGCCCGTTATCCGCGGAAGCAAACGCTTTCTCGCAAGGCATCCGTAGCAGCGCTCTACAGACGAACGTCAGCCGACCACACCGGACGGTAAATGGCCTGCAGGTTTTGCGTCTTCAGATGCAGCCGACTGGCTCAAGGTGCCGCCAAAAAGGCGTTTGGCGGCGTTGATCCCCCGTGCGATAGTAAATCGATCTGCGGATCGTCGCCGGCTCGCCCTCCCCCTCACTATTTTGAAGTCTTCAATTGTCGATCGCCTTTTTCCTTCTGATCGCGCTGTTAGTCGCAACTCCAGCCGCACCATTCATTAGCTATATCTTCGTCCAGCATGCCCTGTATTTGGTCGCCGCGATCATGCTGGCGTCCGTCGCTATTGCGGCGAGCCCGGCGGATATCATTGCGGCTGCGACGCTCCGCAGATTTGCTTGGGCAGCGCTCTTCCCCATCGTCTGGATGATGATTCAGATTGTCCCGCTTCCAATTGCATCGCTTACCAGTCCAATCTGGCCCACCGCAGCGGTCGCTCTAAATGACTCCACTTTGGCCAGCCGAATCAGCATCGATCCCGGAAGCACCTTGCGGAGCCTGACCTGGTATTTGGCCGTGCTATCATTGATCATCTCGACGATCCTGATCGCCAGAGATCGAGAAAGGGCAGAAACCCTTCTGCTTACATTGACGGGCGCGGCGACATTCATTGCGCTTGAGAGCTTGGCTGATCAAATCGAGTTCCTCGCGACAGCCGTGCCTGACATCGGTCAGTCAAATAGCCATTCCTTTGCTATGGCTGCTGTCATTGCGGCACTCGGAAACAGTGCAACGATTGCCATGGCAATAGAGCGACATTCAAACCGCGCTGGCGCCGTCTTACCTCTAAGCACTCCTGTGCTGTTGCGCATGTCCCTCGGCATCACCGGAATCGTTGTTTCCCTTGCTTCCTTTGCCGCGCTCGGACAGGGAATGCTGCTTGGGCTGACCGGACTTGGGTTTGCGATCATGCTTTTCGTTTTAACCGTCCGCCGCCTTGGATTCCGGCCCTGGCCATCCGCAATCTTGGCAGCAGTCCTGATCGCAATGGCAGCCGTGGCAACGGTACCCCTGGCACGATCCACTCCTTTCGTTGATCTCCTGGGCTTTGTTAGATCCGACGATCAAGCATCTCTCGCCGTGGCGCGGCGCGCCATGTCCGACACCTCCTGGACTGGAAGTGGCGTCGGTACGTTCACACGGGTCGCGCGGATTTATCAAGATTATGGTGTTGGTAGCGCAGTGGCCGCCCCTTCGACGGCAGTTTTGGTTGCCATCGAATGGGGACGCGTGGCCATGCCAATTCTCGCAGGGTTTACGCTTCAGCTTTTCTTATTCGCCTTGCGCGGCGCCGTCGGGCGCGGACGAGACTCATTCTTCGCGTCCGCAACGGCCGCTATCGTGGTTGTCGCCCTTTGCGACAGCTTTACCGACGCAAGCATGTTGAACCCGACGGCCGAGATCATGCTAGCCGCGGTGATCGGCCTAGGCCTGGCGCAGAGCACAGGACGAACCAGCTCAATCTGAGGCAACCCAGACCCTGCTGCTTGCGATCGTCGTCCAGAGCTTTGAGTTGGGCATCTGCATGCGCACCCAACGATAGGGGACGCGCGACCACGGCTTGATCTGCGAGGTCATGTTATCGAGCACCAAATCTCCACTCGTGGTACGGACAACGAGAATGAGGTGATGCTCGCCGGAATTCACAACAACCTCGCTCAACAGTAGGGCCCGGGCCGGCCAGCCACGCGCCAGCAATTCATGCCGCTTGCTGACCGCATAGTCGTTGCAATCGCCCCGCGCTGGATTGATCACCCATTGCTCGCCGGCCAAGCCGAGCTCATTTCTCTCCGGGGCGATCTCCCGGTTAACCATCTGATTGACTTCCTTCAGATCCCCCCATCGATCCTCGGTCAGCCGAACCGGCCCGCCCCGAAACATCGGCCGTGTGCGGCACTCGTCCCGATACCGCAGGCAAAATTGCGTATACGCCATTGGCGGAAGGGTAGGAGTCTCGAGCTTAATTCGCTGGATTGCGGATTGAAGCCCCATCGGCATTCCCAGAAGTCTCGCATGGACCGGCTCGAACCAAGTGAGACCGGCCGCGATAACCCCCAGGGCCAAAGTTGTGATTTTACGCATTGGTTACTCCCCGCATGCTTATTGGCTAGGAAGCTACCCTCAAGAGTTTGAAATTCTGCGGCATTTCGCCCGCTAAATGGACTCAAAAGCCAAGCAGAACTTTGCAATTCCGTTTACTATGTGCGCTGAACGCAGTTATTCGAGCGATTGACGCCGGAAGACCGAAAAGGCCGCCAAGTTCGGCAGATGATGAGATTGTCGGGATCGAAGAATAAGACGCGAAAGCCGGTTTTGCCGGAGGGCATTCGTATCTATGCAATAAGCGACATTCATGGATGCGCTGATCTTCTTCAGCAAATGTTCACCGTAATCGACCGCGATCTCACCACGATAGGTTCGAGGCGCGCAATCCACGTTTTCCTCGGAGACTACATTGACCGAGGACCTGACTCGAATCGAACCATCGAACTGCTGATTGAACGCGGCTTGAAGCATGAATCGGTCTTCTTGAAAGGCAATCATGAGGCCTTCCTGTTGGACGTGCTGAACGCTCCCTCGCAGCTTCAGAACTGGAAACAATATGGCGGGCTCCAAACCTTGGCGTCATATGGACTTAGCCCCTCTCTCAATCCCGATCCGGCTGAACAAGACGAACTCATTCGACAATTGTCGCAGGCAATTCCGGTCCGTCAGCTGTATTTTTTGAGGAGCCTGCGCGCGCGCTTCGTATGCGGCGATTTCTTTTTCGTGCATGCGGGCGTCAAGCCTGGCGTCGCCTTGGCAAGACAACAAGAGCAGGACATGCTCTGGATCCGTGAAGAATTTCTCGAAAGCAATCGGAATTTCGGAAAATACATCGTCCACGGCCACACCCCCGTCCAGCAGCCAGACATACGACCGAACCGAATAAACATCGATACTGGTGCTTATGCTACGGGCAATCTGACGCTTTTAGCCATTCAGGACGACAGTATGCTCGCTCTCTAATTGACGCGCGGCTGCCATTTTCTCTTTGGAGATTTGATGAATTCAACAACCAGAGCTCGTGTCCTAATGTTAGCCCTTGCGGCAGCGGTCGGCTGCTTCGGGATCGCATCAGGAGCCGCGGAAATGACGGCCTTGAATCGGCCGGATTTCCCAAAGGATCCAACCAAGGCCAATCTCAACTCAAACGCACCAGTCGAATGGATCGGAACGATCTCACCGCTGCGCTCCGACCTTGAAGGCAACCAGGCGCTGGTTCTGGCACTACAGGCGATCCAGCAGGCGAGAGCCGATCACGGGATTCGAGCAAACAGCGAACTTGCCCGTTCGCATCTCAAGCACGCTCTTTCCTTGGCGCCGTATGATGCCGAATTGTGGTTAGCATTGGCAGTGCTGGAGGCCGGGCAGGACCCCGACGGACCTGCAGCAATCGAATCGTTGAAAATGAGCTACCTCACTGCGCCGAGCGACGCGCGACTGATGCCTCTAAGACTTGCTACCGTCACCCAATTTGATGCCCTTACCAGCCCAGATCTAAGGGATTTGGCCCAGGGTGATGTACGTCTCATGTTGACGCGGCAACCGGATCAGACGCCGGCGCTAGTGTCGGCCTATCGGCAAGCCTCAGGCCGGGGCAAAGAGTTCTTGAAGGGTGCGATTCGGACCATCGATCCCGCACGTCTCAGAACGTTAAGCGGCTAGTTGGGGCCGGCAGGCCTTGTGGCTGTCGCGGAGCGGGTCACTCCACAGTTGGCTTTTGGGGGATATTGCCCGTTCCTCGCGGAACGTCTAAGATCAACTCCAGTTGGGGGACCTGCCATGCGATCAATTTTCGGATTAGTTGCGCTCATCTGGTGCTTATCCACATTGGTGACCCCGTCATATGCTGCCGACTACGCGATCCCTGTGGTGAAGCATGCAACGCGCGTCCCTTACATTGACCGGGGTCCAAATCCATATTGCGGCCCACGCTGCGGATGTCCGACCGCAGTCCAGGTGCGGCACAAGTCGCTTCAACAGGCTTATCCCTATACATTCGATCCCCGTACGAGGGATGAGCCTCATTATTATTACGGGTCGGTACGAACTTATGTGCGCTATGTGAACCCGTTGGACCCCCAGCGGGTCTTGGCCTACTAGCATGGTCGCCGACTCGGCGCCGCCATTAGGATCCATTTAAACGGAATCGCGTAATCTCGTTCGTAGAACGAGGTGATTTTGATGTATGCGGTCCAATTGCTGTCGTGCGCATTTTTGGTATGCACGACCGTTACACTCAGCAGTTACATTTTGCTTCGACACTGCCTGATGCAGTGGAGCGACGAGTCCTAGGTCGCATCCTATGACCGATAAGGCTTAACGTTTTCCCCCGACCCGGGTCTGTAATCGGGAAACCGGCACAACACAGCCGCTTTCAGGACCTTGTAGTGAGCAATGGAAGAACCCAGTTCCTTCAGGCGGCGCTGGCCATTTTGGATTTCCCTATCGAATAGGTCCTGATGATGATTATCCAGGGCCTCACGCTCCAGATATTCGTCATCGCCATTGCCGAGCGTTACGGCCGCCCGTGCCAGCACGTCCTCGACCCGCCGGTTCAGGCCCGATTGCTCCCGCTCGGCAGCGTGCAAAGCGTCTTCGATTGCGATCATGATGGCTTCGATGCGGGACTGATCGGTTTCGGCGTCGCGCTCGGGTGAGCGAGCGCGGAACCCCGCCTCCCCCCTGATGCGGTCTCTCAGGAAATCGTGGGTACGGGCCCGCAGGAACAACTGGAACATATGTGCCTTTTCCGATTGAAGCGCCAGACAGAAAATGGGTCCGGGATGGTTATAAAGGCTAAAGCCCGCGGGCCGCTACACCGCGATTCTGAGCTATCCATGCCTTCCAGGCGCCTTCGTGCTTGGCGTACAGTTCTTGCCAACGCTGCTCACCCGTAACGGGCCACAGGACGCCTTTGTCGCGTACGACACGGCCGACTTCCAGATTGGCGACCGGCTGGCTAGCCAGCCGTTCGAATTCGAAGGTCTCTTCAAACGTCAACCCTATCAAAACGCGCCGCCCGCCTACATCAACGAAATATCGCCGCGGAGCGTTATTTCTGAGGTCAGTCATAGCGCCTCTCCCGAGATCCACGGCCCGCTTAACACGCTGACGCGGCGACCATAGACCCAGACGAACAGCGGTACACCCGCAACCGGTATGATCAACGCAACGAGCCAGATCATCAACTCAAATCCCAACTCAACAGCACACGGTGGCAATCAATGGCCTACAAAAATCCGTGCGCAACCTAGCCACCACCAACCCGGCAGACAACGGCGGCTGCGATTTAACCTAACCGGACACGGTTACCTCGGTCATGCCGGCTCCATATTAAGCCGATCTCCTTCTGGTTGTATATCTTCAGAATGCGCGCCGTGTGACCGGCCGGGACGTGGAGGAACTGTAGGGTGCGTAGAGTTGGCGCATGTGCTTGCGCTTGCGCGATCGCCACGCACGCGCGGCGTAGCCAACACCGAAGCCGGCGAAGAAGATCAAGATCACGGTCACGACTGGCATCATTGGAAAATCTTTCCATTTGCGGAACGCTCCCTTCTTCCAGACACAGCATTCCCAAGTGCAGTTGTGTCGACATGATGATGAATGCTGCTGATTTCGTTGTCAGACGCGAGAAATCTTGGGCAGCAATCTGCTTGAGGATCGATCATCCGCATGCAGTCAACTGAGGAACCATAGGACCAATCTCACCAGCAACAGCGTGATGAAATAGACCCAGCCTGCCATCGCGATCAATGCCACGCTGAAGAACGCGCCCTCGAACGCCCGTTCTCGAATTTTAGTGAAAGGCAATGCCGCCCAGGCTTTTTGAAGCATCTGCGTATTTCGTATTGTTCGTTTGCGCGATCATAGCGTGCAAGCAAGCTAGCGCGGAGCTATCGGCACGAAATCCGCATTCTGTCCATCGGCGCCGGACCTACCGCGCAGCAAGAACCCTTTGTCTGTCGAGACGATATCCCCTGGCCGCAACGTGTCGTCGCTCAGCACGCGCGATCGTCCGGACACGCCGCGTGCAGTATTGTCTGTCATGATGGTCATGTCTTTCGGGGGCCATACCGGCTTGCGCGAGCTGAGCCATGCATTATCACGTGGTAGACATTCGGCCTGGGCTTTGAAATCGCATGAAGGGCATTATCCTGGCAGGGGAACGGGTTCTCGGCTCTATCCGGTAACCGCCGTGGTGTCGAAGCAGCTCTTGCCTGTCTTCGACAAGCCGATGGTCTATTATCCGCTGTCCACTTCACGGGTATCCGGGACATCCTCATCATCACGACGCCGCAAGACCAGCCGCTGTTCCATCGGCTGCTCGGCGACGGCTCCGAGATCAATGTGGACTTCTCTTATGCCCATCAGGACAGCCCGCGCGGAGTGGCGGATGCCTTCATCGTCGGCCGCGACTTCGTCGACAAGGACCCCGTCGCCCTGGTGCTCGGAGACAGCATCTTCTACGGCAGCCGCCTGCCGGAGATGCTGAGCCAGGCCGCCGCGCGCGGGCACGAGCCACGGTCTTCGGGTACCCCGTCAACACGCCGGAGCAATATGGCGTGGTCGAGCTCGACGCCAGCGGCCGCGCCTTGTCCATCGAGGAGAAGCCGAAACAGCCGCGTTCGAACATCGCGGAGACCGGGCTCTATTTCTACGACAACGACGTTCTCGACATCGCCGCCGGAATCGCGCCATCCGCGCGCGGCGAACTCGAGATCACCGACGTCAACAGGGTCTATCTGGAGCGCGGAGAGCTGTTCGTGCGGCTCATGGGCCGCGGCATAGCCTGGCTCGACATCCGCACACATTCCTCGCTGGTCGAAGCCAGCCATTTCGTCCAGATCCTCGAGCAGCGCCAGGGGCTGCGCATCGCCTGCCCCGAGGAAATTGCGCTGCGGCAGGGCTACATCTCCCTTGAAGCCTTCGAGAAGCTGGCGCAAAAAAACGCCAAGAGCAGCTATGGCGAATATCTACTGTCGGTCTACCGCTCGTTCGGGCGCGAGGCAGGCGGCTCCTGAAGCAGAGACGGAATGCGCTTTGACGGCACCACCATCTTCGTGACCGGCGGCGCGGGCTTCATCGGCTCGGCCGTGATCCGCCATCTGCTGGCGGACACTGGCGCACGCGTCGTCAACATCGACAAGCTGACTTACGCGGCTAACCTCGAGTCGCTGCCGGGCCCAACCGGCCATCCGCGCTATTCCTTCGAGAAGCAATGCATCGGCGAGAGCGCCGGCCTGCGGGCGTTGTTCGACAAATACCAGCCGGACGCCGTGATGAACCTCGCGGCGGAGAGCCACGTCGACCGTTCGATCGACGGCCCGGCGGAGTTCATCCAGACCAACGTGGGGGCACCTTCATCCTGCTTCAGGAGGCGCTGCACCAATGGCGAAGGCTGGTGCCGGAGAGGCGTGCGCGATTCCGCTTCCTTCACGTCTCGACCGACGAGGTGTTCGGATCGCTCGGCACTAGCGGCCTGTTCAGCGAAGAGACGGCCTATGCGCCAAATTCGCCCCATTCGGCGAGCAGGGCCTCGTCCGATCATCTCGTTCGTGCCTGGCGGGAGACCTTTGAGCTTCCCACCAAGGTGACCAACTGCTCGAACAATTACGGGCCCTATCATTTTCCCGAGAAGCTCATTCCGCACATGATCATTCGCGGACTGGCGAACGAGCAGCTGCCGGTCTATGGCGATGGCGGCAATATCCGCGACTGGCTCTATGTCGCCGGCCATGCGGAGGCCCTGACGCTCGTGCTCGAGCACGGCGGGGTCGGCGAGACCTACAATATCGGCGCGCGCTGCGAACACACCAATCTCGACGTAGTGACGCGCATCTACGATCTGCTCGACAAGCTCTCGCCCGGGACCGCTGACCGCCGCGACCTGATCAGCTTCGTGGCCGATCGGCGCGGCCACGACCTTCGCTACGCCATGGACCCCGGCAAGATCGAGCGCGAGCTCGGATGGCGACCGCGTGAGAATTTCGAGAGCGGACTCGCGAAGACCGTCCGCTGGTTCTGCGACAACCGGACATGGTGGCAAAACATCCTCGACCGACCGGCGCGCGCGGATCGGCCTCGGCTGACAAAAGCCCGTGGTTATACGGAGCGCTGCGCACCGATTTCATCGCGGTAAGGTTGAGCGATTAGCTTAATCCGAGGTCTTTGTTGCGAGTTTTCCCCAATCACTTATCCATCTCAGCACCGGGCTTCCCCAAGGCCCGGCCCCACCCAAGCAAAGCCGTCGAGCGACATGGGTCCGCTTGGCGGCTTTGTCTTGTATCTGCGAGAGGATCGTTTCGGATATGGCGCGCAAGCCCTGGTCGTTCAAGGAAGACCGTCGGTTAATGGAGCTGGCCAAGTCTTCTACGTCGCTGGAAGAGGCGGCAAAGCAGCTCGGCCGGTCGCCCCACGCGATCAAGCGCATAGCGCTGCGCCTTGGCCTGTCGCTCAAATCGAAGGCCACCAAGCAGGGCTGACAAACGCAGCCACGAGGCCAGTCGAAGCTGGAACGGCCGACGGTTCTGTACGCCGGAAACGGCTTGACTCGCCTTTTTGAGAAGAACCTCACGATCCGATCCTGGGGAGCTGAGCGGCCTGCTTACGAATTTGTCTGGCCCACGCGGACAAACGATCCTCAAACTCGATCGTCTTATTTGAAACGACACCGCTTCAACATAGCGCTCATCCCTTGGCTCTGGTGGAGGCGGCAGTGCAGTCGGCGGTCATATCGGCGATAGATGCCGGAGATGGCGCGCGGCTCCAGAGGCACCGGATTTTTCCTCCTTAAGGTTGATCGGTGAGGTTAATTGCACCCACCATTTGTCGCTTTGTCGCGCACCCGATATCCCGTCTCCTAAAGACTAGGATCGACATGCTCGATAGAACCGAGGAAATTACGTCGGTTAGTAAGCGCCGATGGATTGGCGATTACCTTCTACCAATCGCCTTCCTGGGCGTCGCCGGCGCCGCGACGATTGCATGGATCACCGCAATTGGCTGGGCCAGTTTGCGCCTGATCGCTCGGTTATTTTGACGAAGATAGTGACCGCAATGGCAGATTTTGCCAGCCTTTCCGACCATTTCATTCTACGGATGTATGAGTTCATCCGTCACGAGGTCCTGTCCGTCGCTTCGACCCGCCTCGCCGCAAGACAGCGAGCGGATGGACTTCTCCAGGAGATCGACCGCCGAGGTCTTTTCTACAAACCGATCGATTGGCCCGAGCACCACAACACCCGTTGGCACCCTGAAGACGATCTCAAGCTGATCGTGCTCAATGCATGAGGTGTTCCGACCGATCGGATCGCTCGCCGGGCTTGGTCGCGGGTCGCGGACGTCGGTTCATGATCGCCTACAGCGCCTGAGAGAGATACGCCGGGGCTCAGCGCCGCAGAGCTTGAGCGAACTGACAGCCCTAAGGGATCGACGATCCGACGACCGCACGCGGCGGTGCTAAGAAACGCCTTTGCACTTGTGACAAAGGCTTATTGAAATGCGTATTTTCTTGGTATCGGCTGTCATGCCAGCCTCGCGCTCGTCTCGCTCGATATTGCAAATGCGGCCCAGAACTGCATGTTACTCGCGGAAGCTGACGGTATGCGGGAATGTTTCGAAAGGACGTTCTTCACGACACCCAAGCCTGAATGGCGACTTCGGCCTCGCAAAAGTCTTCCCGCCCGAACTGTCCCATCACCGAATACGCAGAGCGTTTCGGATGGATCGCCCAAATAGTCTCAAGCCTCACCTACGGAAGCGCACGCTTCCTACTGACGCTCTTCGTAGCGATCGCAGCGGGCGTCCCCACGCTTAATGTCCGAGTCGATCTCATCGAGCGGGGGAGTGCAGCGAAGCAACGAATAGTTGTCGTCGTACGGCGCCGGTTGTCTGCGGCAAACACTCGCGCCGAGCGGCACTTGAATTGTCTGATTTCCGACGGTGTAAAAGCAATTGTCCGGCTTCTGATCCACTTTTTTCTCCCCCTGGTTTCGCGCGGCTGCGAGCGCCGGCACGACTAGGACAGCTGCGACAATGGAAAACCTTCGCATCGACGTCTCCCTGATTTCCAAGGCATCGAAGTAAACTTAGGAGCCGTTGGTGAGCTATTCAACGCCTACCGCCGGTGCCCGAAGAACTGCTCTGAGTGTGCGTACTTCGTAGGATCGGCGAACATTTAGTGACGCGGGACAGTCAGCTGTGGGCGGACCTCGTTCTCGGGTTATGCGAGGGCTTTCCGATGATGAAGACCTCGGGGAATTACTGACCGAATCTAACACGACCGCACCGCTTGTTCGAGAGAGACCACCGACGAAGGCTACCATCGAAGCTAGCAATCTAGAGAGCCACAGGACGGGCCGACCGGCAAGCAGGGGCCACGGCAAAGAACGCTGCGGCCTCACTTCACGGTTCAGCCACTGGCACAAACTGCACATGTACCGGGACTTGGCGCACCGTTGGGGGCAAGTCGGCCTGCTACTTCCTCCGGAACCGATTTCCCGAGAGGTGTTACGCCAACGTATGCAATCTCACATTGCTACGAGGTTGTAAGCACAAAGCGCAACTCGAGCGACTTTGAAGTGAGGGGTCGGCGTGGCACGGGAACTCTCACCGTTGCACCCAGCGTCCTCCGACAGATAGGGAAGCATGACATGCGCCCTTTTTTACAACTGCTGCGCTGGCGATTGCGGGGATAATCGTCGGGCCTGACGCCGTCAATGCAGCGCAGCTGGAGATGCCGACGGGACCGCAGTTACCAACAACACGGCACATACGGTTCGAAACGCAGACGCTTCCACCGATGGCCTACACGATGTTTTGCCTGCGCTACGCGGACGAATGTCGCACGCAGCCGCTTTTTCGCGGGGCCTAGTTCGCCTGACTGGCGAATGCTGGGCCATTCTCAAACAGATCAATCAGACCGTCAACCGCAGCATTTGTCCGGACGGCGCGGAATTGAGCTCCCGCGTCGAAGCCTGGTTGATCAACCCGGATCGGGGCGATTGCAATGATTACGCAGTGACCAAGCGCCACAAACTGCTCGATCGAGGCTTGCCTTCAAGCGCGCTGCTGCTGGGCGAGGTCGTGACCCGTTGGGGAAAGCATCACCTCATTCTCGTCGTGCGTACCCGAAGTGGCGATCTGGTTCTCGACAATCTGACGCCGGCGATCAAGCCGTGGGCGCGTGTGCCCTATCGCTGGGTTCGAATTCAGATGCGGCAATGGACCACGATCGCCGACCGTGGGGAGTGAGCATCGGACCGGATCTTTACCACACGCAAAAACTGGCGGATGGATGCTCCTAGCAACACGGGCGAATGTCACGGCAGCGATCCTGGTCGCTTAAGTGCTAGCCGGTACTCTGAACAAGAGCCGGTACTCTGAACAAGAAATGGGTGCCAACCTTGAGGTTGCGGACCAAGTAAATCGGACCCGCGTCCCCAGACGTATTATCGGGGGTGATGAAAACATTTCTCGTGACCGCGATTACCCTTTTTGCTGTTCCGGTTGCCGCACAGCCGGCTGTGCCGCCTTCTGCCACGCCCAAAATATCATTTCGCGACCAAATCAAGGCAGCGCGCCCGGGACGCAGCAGAAGAAAAAAGCGGCTCAACTCGCGGGCATGGGACCGGGACGTCAATGGAAAGCGCCCGTGGGACACTCCAGCGAAACCACCGAGCAACAGTTCGAAGCCTTAAAGGAAGTTGAAGCCCCCGTGGTTCGCTGCAACGAGGATGCTGAGCGGAAGAATGCTTCGCTAGCATTGTGCTGCGCTGCTTTTCATTCTGGCGTCTTCGAAATCGGGCTTGCTGCAGGCTGCTGATCCGAGGCTGTTCCACGACGCTGCGTCGATTTAGGCAAGCCGCGTCCTGAAGTTGAACGCGCCGGCTTAGTGCGGAACTGGATCCCTCTGTTCAGGGTAAAGTGATTGTCGTCACAGGGATTCCGCGAAACCGCCTTATCCAGGTGGAACTATGTGCTTACACTATGCGTCGTCATGGCGCACTCGTCCACGAGGTCTTCCCTTAATGCTCGGTCTCCTGCTCCTAGTTCTGATTGCGATGACCTCGTTCGCGGCTGGTTACGCCACCCGTTCAGCTATCTCACAAAAGCGACGCACAAAATATCTTAAGTGGGAGCCATACGTTCGACCTTCGCAACCGTCAAAGCCTCCGGAATTTCTGATGCGTTCGGACAAGCGCAACTTCCCGCCGATCCAGAGGTTTGCGTCCGGCGGTCGCCGTGGCGGCTGACGCATTAACAGGCTCGCAGGCGCATCTTTTGCAGACGATGACCATGAGGGCGCATCGCATCGTCCATAACGGACCGGCGCGGGGCAGACCGGTTAACGATACAAACGCTTTTTTCGGCTCACTACATGCCGGTTGTTATATTACGCCTGCATGCGTCGTAACCAACTCATCGCCGCCGTAGGCATTTGCTTTTCGCTTATTGTCTACGCCACTCTCGCGAGGCTGGCGGGAAGGCCTGTGCTCGTGGGCCACCACGAAGCCTATTGGGTTGTCGTCATCGAGCGCTTCAGCGCATATGGGCTTTTAGGCTTCCTCCTCTCGTTCCTTTTGCCCGGCCGCTTTGCCATGGCCTGCGGACTTCTGCTAGCCGTCGCAGTCGGCTTGGAGCTCCTGCAAGGGCTAACGCCCGATCGCGATCCCTCATTGCTGGACGTGCTTCAAAAAGCGGCAGGGGGAACCGTCGGAGTGCTACTTGCTCAAGTGATCCTGGCTTTCTTGCCTCGGCCCCTGTCCTAGGCCCATGCTAGCCGATGTCCAATTGGCGCCAAGATGCGGTTGGCAATTCGCACTTCTACGTCCACAGTGGTGGTGTGGAGCGCTAACCGGATCGGAAACCTAATGAAACATTTTGCGATGCTCTTGGTCGGGGCCACACTCCTCGGCACTTGTCTGTCGGCTCATGCCCAAGGCACCTACTCAAACGGTATTCGCAGCGGATATGCCGGCACCGCACCGAGTTCGACGACCTCGAATACCACTTCTCCTGCGTCACCTTCCAATCCCGCACCCGCAACCAGAAATCTCGGAACGGGCCAAGGCCGAACTGAAGGGGCAATGGGGCTCACACCCCAACTCCAGCGCGAAATAGGGATTGGTCGCCAACAATAACGCCGCCATGGGGCATCTTTCGCGGGAAACACAGAGCGCAGCCCCAACCACTTTGGCCGGCCAAAGCAGCAGTTCGGCAATTAGGCCGCCCTATGCCCGGGACCAAACTTGTTCGGCGCCAAGAGTTCGGCCATCTGCCGGTGCGTTTTCTGTAGCGCTTCGATGGCACAATCGAGATCAAAATCTGCTTCGCGGATCGAGGCGAAGAATTTGGCTGACAGCGCCAGATCGAGTTTGACGCGGGTTGCCCCATCGCGGCTTTTGCGACGGTCGAGTGACAAATGGATGGCCCGCATTCTGGCTTCTGCGGGCGTGCACTGACTAAGTCTCGCCAGTTCGTCATATGTCATCCAGATCTGAGGCATGTTCCTCTCCCTTGCATGAGCCTCAACCTAGTTTTGTAGGGTCTAAAGCATGGTTGCTGCAGCGCGGCCGCGTCATGTTTTCGCGACAACAGCGTCAATGCAAAGCTAAAGCGCAAGGACGTTGGGGGCGCGAGGGCCTGACACGTGGCAAGCGTCTCCCACTGCCGCCGGGGACATCTCACTTCAACCTCGTTTCGGACATTTGTCTCTCTGCTTCGGGCAGGATGGTACTTCGAGGGGTAGGAAGCATTCGGCACCGTCAAAACGCCCCCCTCTGCAACCCTCTTGCATGTAGCGACTATAGCTCTATGCTCGGCTGCATTGATCAACCGTGAATTTAAGTTTGGATTACTTAAGCGAGATTTCCGTGAGATCACTCCTGAGCAACACCGCTGTCTCCGAAGAATCCGTTTGGTATCGTTCGACTTTTTCCCCCGCACGAGCCTTACCGCACCGATACATCGCTCGATTGCGCCGCAAGGGTCCTGACTGGATAGCGATTGCACTAGTCGTGGCTGCTGTAGATTTGCTGCTGGCGACGGTTACTTGGATAGTTTTGCCTTGGCTCTGAGCTAAGAGGTCCAGGTGCGGGGAGATGGCGTGGCCGCAAACGGCTGTCGAGACCCTTGGACAACTTGTCGGCCTTGAGCTTGACGACCGCGCACCTGGCATCCGCTGCCAGCGCGTTTTCCCGGCTGTAGATCAGCGTCGCCTCAAACTTGACGTTGGACGCTCCCTCGACCGTTCCCGAGCAGTTCGCCCTCGCGCCGTTGTACACGCCCAAGAGGTTGAGCTCGACCTTCCTCGGCCTTTTCCTACAGGTTCGCGCCACTCAAAGATCGGCTCCAGCTCATTCGCGCGCCGCTGGCTCTTCGCGTTTATGGCGCGCTGCCGTCCGAGCTGACGAACAATGCGGATAGGACTTCACCGGCATCTTCAGTGCACACCTGTTCCCAAGCGCGGCCGTGCTTTATCAGACCGCAGCTGCGGAGCGCGTGCCGAGCTTATCAATCGTACATGTGGAGCGACGGAAATCGACCGGGAGCTATTCCGACGCTACGTCACGGAACAGGGAGCAACTTCGTCATCCCTGCTATCCGTCGGACGACAGGCCTGCCTATCTGAGGGACTAGCTCATTCCTTTACGGGCATCGCCGGCGAAGCTCGGCTCATGGACCAGCGTCACCCTGAGCAATCAGGGTCTCAGTAGGCTTCCTGATGAATCAGCGCCAGCGCGGTCTTCAGGATGATCCTGATGTCGAGCCCGATGCTCCAGTTGCTGACGTACCAGATATCGTACTCGACCCGCTTTTCCATCAGATCGATAGTCGGGGTTTCGCCGCGGAAGCCGTTGACCTGGGCCCATCCGGTCAGGCCCGGCTTCATGTGGTGCCGGTACACGTAGTTGCTGATGAGCTCGTCGTAGTAGTTGTCGTGCGCGAGAGCATGCGGGCGCGGCCCGACCAACGACATCTCGCCGCGCAGAACGTTCCAGAGCTGCGGCAGCTCGTCGATGCTGGTCCGCCGCAGCACGCGGCCGACACGGGTGACCCGCGCGTCGCTCTTCGTCGCCTGCGTGACGACATGGCCGTTCTCCACCACCGTCATGGAGCGGAACTTCCAGATCTCGAACTGCTTGCCGTTGAAGCCGCGCCGGGACTGCTTGAAGATCACCTTGCCCTTGGAATCGAGCTTGATCATGATCGCGGCCGTCACCAGCAGCGGCGCCAGCAGCAGCAGGGCGAACGAGGCAAGGCCGATATCGAGGCAGCGCTTCTGCGCCTGCTCGAACACGCTGAGCGGCGCGCGCTGGATCTCGATTGCGACCGTGCCGCTGACGGGCTGGAATGGACGCGAGACCAGATCGGCGATCGGGAAATCAGGCAGAAGACGAATCGGCTGCGGGACGACACGCAGGTGCTGGCTCAGCTTCTGGAGAAGCGGCATCTCGTCCCAGTCGATGACCAAGAGATATTCTTCCACGTCCGCCGTCCGGCCCTGACGAATGATGTCGCGAATCTCGCGATCCCAGCCCGCGCCCTCTTCGGACGGCTCGAGCACGAAATGCCGCACGACGTTGAAGCCGTGCTTGCGAAGATCCTTGAAGCGGGTCGAAGTGAAATCGAGCGGCCTGAGGCTGAGCAGCACGACCTTGCGATCGACCAGACGGCCCTTGGCATAGCTCGAGGTCAGGGCGAGGCGCCACAACACGCGCAGCCCGCCCAAGGCAACGCCGCCGGTCGCAGCGAACAGCAGCGTGGTTCCGCGCGACAGATCCGCGGACGATTTGAGCAGAAACGCCTCGACCGCGAGGATGGTCAGCGAGATCAGCCAGACCGCCAGGGCCTTGCGCAGCTGCCAGACCGTGCTCAACAGTCGATGATGATCGTAGACGCCCTGGAAATAGGCGATCGTCACGAACACCGCGCTAACGACGAGACCGGCTCCGACGGACGAATCCTGCTCGACGACAAGCACGCGATACAAACCGCTCGCCACGAAATAGCTTAGCAGCACGGCGAGGAAGTCGCCGGCGATCAAGGCCACCTGGAGCGGTCTCTGGAGGGCACCGCGTCGGTTCGATATAGCCGAATAATTGTTTTCCGAACCGTAAGTTGCTACAGCCATCCGAACCTCGCTGCCTCGCCACGCACCCGCAATGAATTGCGAGTAAATCGATCCGAATTTTTTTCGACGTGCGCCGAAGTATATCTTAACTAAACAAAGCGACATTGCGGCAGTGCACCGAAAAAATCAAACCGATTTTCACGCAACGCAGCATCGCAGCGAGAGAATGCACAAACTGCTGTCACACACGTGACAATTATGCGGGCATTGCGCCGCGATTTCTATCAAATCGCGTCATATTCGCGCAACTTGTCGCGCGCATTTGAACGGCTGTTCAACCATGCCGCTTAAGCCGTTATTAGCTCGCGGCCATTAACACTCGTGACCAATTCGAGGAGTTGTGTCGTGAGTACCGTCGTCGTCTTCAGCCTGCTGATCGGATCGTTGCTGGGAGGCCGATTCCGAGTCTTCATCCTGCCGCCCGCCATCGTTCTCGGTGCAGCGATCCTCGGTGCGGGCGCGGTCTGGCAGGGACATGATTCGGCTCACATCGTTGTCACGATTCTCGTCTTTGCGGCGGTGCTCCAGTTCGGCTATTTCTGCGGCGCGGCTCTGGTCCGCGCGCGAGCGTCAGCCTATCGCGGCAAGGCCGCGCCATCGTTCGACAGCCGTAGCTTCGGCTAGTCGGCCTGGAAGCGGCAAGGATCGGCGGTTCACAGAGCTCTGGATCAGCCTTCGGCGGCGGGCGGCAGGAAAAAAGCAGCCCGTGGCGCCTCGATTTCGTCGATAGCATATTGACATCCCGGGCGAAGCTCTCTGAAAGAGTTGGGCCCCATGCCCACGACAGCGCCCCGAAATTCGCCCCGGCCGAAGCTACCGAACGGCGTGCGCATCTATGCGCTCAGCGACATCCACGGCTGCGCGCACCTGCTCGAACAGATGTTTGCCGTCATCGATGCGGACATGGCGAACAGCCGGCCCTACCGCGCGATCGAGGTCTTCCTCGGCGACTACATCGATCGCGGACCGGACTCGCGCCACACCCTCGACCTCCTGATCAGGCGTAGCCGCCGCCGCAACACGGTCTTCCTCAAGGGCAATCACGAGGCCTATTTCACCTCGGTGCTGGAGGACCCCTCGCGCGCCACCGAATGGTTTCAGTTCGGCGGACTCCAGACCCTGATGTCGTATGGCGTGTCGGCCGCGCCGGGCCTCAGCAAGGACGAACAGTCCGATCTCGTGCGCGAGCTCACATCCGCGATGCCGCCGGAGCACATCGCGTTCCTGCGCCAGCTGCGGCCGACATTCACATGCGGCGATTTCTTCTTCGTCCATGCCGGGGTGCGCCCGGGCATTCCGCTCTCCGAACAGCGCGAATCCGACCTATTGTGGATCAGGGACGAATTCCTCCAGAGCAAGAGGCGCTTCGGCAAATATGTCGTGCACGGCCACACGCCGGTGCGGCAGGCCGAGCTGCTGGAAAACCGCGCCAACATCGATACCGGCGCGTACGCCACCGGAAACCTGACGCTGCTGTCCATCCAGGGCAACAGCATGCTCGCGATCTAGCCCGCCGGGCTCGCGCGCCGCACTCTAATTGGTGGAGCTTGCGGGAGGCCGGTATTCCGGAAAGCGGCTCAGTATCGCCGCCTTCAGGAATTTGAACTGAGCGATCGAGGCGCCGAGCTCCTTGAGCCGGCGCTGGCCGTTCAGGATCTCCTTGTCGAACAGATCCTGGTGGTGGTTGTCGAGCGCTTCGCGCTCGAGATATTCGTCATCGCCGTTGCCGAAGGTCACGGCCGCACGCGCCAGCACGTCTTCCACCCGGCGGTTCAGGCCCGACTGCTCGCGCTCCGCCGCGTGCAGAGCCTCCTCGATCGCTGTCATGATGGCTTCGACGCGCGTGCGATCGGTTTCGGCGTCCCGCTCGGGCGAGCGCGCACGGAACGTCTGCTCTCCCCCGAAACGATCTTTCAGGAAATTATGGGTGCGGGCCCGCAAGAAGAGCTGAAACATGCGTGCATTTTCCGGTTCGAGGCGCCAGACCAGAAAATGGGCCCGGGATGGTTAACAAAGATTGAAGCCTTCGCGCCGTTCGGTGCGGCTTTGCGCCATCCAGGCCCTCCAGGCGCCCTCATGCTTCTCGTAGAGCTCGAGCCGGCGCCGCTCACCGGCATCCGGCCACACGTCACGGCCGTCGGACGCGACCTGCACCCGGCCCGGCGCCGGCGCCTGGCCACTGTCGAGCCGCTCGAACTCGAACGTCTCCTCGGGCGTCAGGCCGATCAGGACACGCCGGCCACCCGCATCGACGAAATAGCGCCGCGGCGCGGTGTCGGTCGAACTGGTGATGGCGTCTGCCCGCGTTCCCGTCATGATCCACTCCCCTGCCGCAATACAAGCCGGCGCCGCCACGCCGGTTGTAAATCCTCAGAATACACGCCACACTCTCGCCAACACGATGCGTCAGTCTCGTCTTCGAGTTGTGTCGAGATCATGATGAGCGCCGCTGATTTTCTTGTCACGCCCGAGATTTTTTGGGCAGCATCGTGCTTGCGAAGTGGTCCGCCGCGCTCAGCTGAAGAACCAGAGGAACAATCGCACCAGCAACAGCGTGATGAAGTACACCCAGCCCGCCATCGCAATCAGTGCAACGCTGAAAAATGCGCCTTCGAATGCCCGCTCTCTGATCTTCGTGAGGGGAAGTGCCGCTCGCGCTCTCTGAAGCATCTCGGTCTTCTGATTGTTTGATTTGTTCGTCGCCGTTCGCGCGAACATAGCCGAACGAATTCGACGATCTCGTGACGAGCCGTCTGAGCGAAGCGCAATGCTGCTTGTCGGGATTTGCTTGCGGCATGCGTGTCGTCGCGATCGGATCGATTCTGGTTCGGAGCGATCGCGATCGACACCGCGCGGTGATTCAATTGAAATTGATTTCGTGCCCCGCGCGACGCAGCCGCCGCGACGACGATTCTGCAATCGCGCGCAAGTGATCGCGGCAAGATGATGTCTCCGGGTCTCGGCGCGGCCCGTCAGTCGTGGATGCAGCGCTGCGACGACCCGGCTTCGCACAACGGGAGCGGCCAGGCCGACTTCGTCGCCGATCGGCCCGGCCGCGATCTCGGCGAGGCCATGCTCCGCGACGCCGTGGATCCGGCAAGATCCGACGCGAGCCTCGCCGCCATCCCCGCGAGGATTCGAGAGCGGACTTGACGAGGCCGTCCGGAGGTTCTGCGACAGCCGGGCATGATGACAGAACATCCTCGATCGCGGCTGTCGGAGCGCGCGGACCAACCGCGGTTGACAAAAACACCGTGGTACTACGGAGCGCCGCGCGCCGATTTCATCGCGGTAAGGTTGAGCGGTTAGCTTAATCCGCGTTGTTTGTTGCGAATGCCGAGGGATCGCATATCCATCTTCAGCACCGGGCTGCCCCAAGCCCGGCCCCACCCAAGCAAAGCCGTCGAGCGAACGTGGGTCCGCTTGGCGGCTTTGTCGTTGTGTCGACGAGAGGATGAATTCGGTTATGGCGCGCAGGCCCTGGTCGTTCAAGGAAGACCGCCGGCTGATGGAGTTGGCCAAGTCTTCGACTTCGCTGGAAGAGGCGGCGAAACTTCTCGGTCGCTCGCCCGATGCGATCAAGCGCATGGCCTTGCGTCTCGGCCTGACGCTGAAATCCAAGGGCACCAAGAAGGGCTAGCGTCCGTCGCGCCGGCCGCGCGCGACAGTTCACGAACGTGCGCGCCTGCCCCGTCGATTGGTGAGCGGAAAGCCGCCGATCAACGCAGCCCGAACGCCTTCAGCACACTCGATCTCTCCGCGCATCGATGTTAAGCTGTTCCGCGATGAAGATTGATCATCGACCAGCTTCGATATCCGCCCGATTGTTTGTTGGGGGAATGTATCATGTTGTCCCGCGCACTGGCCGTAGCTGTGGTTCTGGCTCTGCCCTCGATGGCGTCGGCGCAAGTCCCCGTGCGGTTCGGATTTCCGAATGGCGCACCATGGTGTGCCTTTGGCTTCGATTGCAGATTCCTGAATTACCGCGAATGCGCGGACTGGATTTATGATCCTGCGCGAAACTGCCTCAGGAATCCGTACTTTGCGGCCACTACCCGACCGATGTCGACAAGGGCTGGTCCTACAATCGGCGCTGAACGACGCTTTCCAGCGAACGACTTCGCCATGCGGTCAGGCGTGCGGCTTCGTGCCTGACCCGGTTGGCCCGGCTCGTCGATGACGAGAATTTGGGCAGGGACGATCGGCTGCCCCCTCCGCAAAGGGGGAACTCTCGACCGCGCCCGCATTGGTCCCGAAAGGAATGCGGGAGGTGGAGTCATGGCAAGCTCTTTCCTGATCGTGCTGTCGATCTGGCTTGGCATCAACATCCTGTTCGTGGCCGTGAGATTGTGGGTCACGAGACCAGCGAGCCGGCGGATTGATGACGCCTCCAGCCAACTCAGCGCCTGCATGAAGTCGCGACTGCATCGCCACGCTTGACGTCGTCAGGATGCGCAACCGCCGAAATGGCCCGTCGCACCCGTTCGCTCGTGAACCTCGGTTCATGGCCTCGAAGGTTCATGAACCTTAACGATATTCTTGGCTTTCGAAAGCGACCAGCGGACCGAACGGTTATGTTGGCGCCCATGCGCCGCAACCATCTCATCGCAGCCGCGGGAATCTGCCTCGCGCTCATCATCTATGCCACGCTCGCCAGGCTCGCGGGCAGGCCTGTGCTCGTGGGCCATGCGGAGGCCTACTGGGTCGTCGTCATCGAGCGCTTCAGCGCCTACGGCCTGTTGGGCTTCCTGCTGTCGTTCCTGCTGCCGGGGCGCCTCAAACTGGCTTGCGCGTTCGTGGTGGCCGTTGCCGTCGGCCTCGAGGTCTTGCAGGCGGTGACGCCGGATCGTGATCCGCGGCTCATCGATATGCTGCAAAAGGCCGCCGGCGGCACCATCGGCGTCCTTCTGGCGCAGACCATCCTGGCTTTCCTGCCGAGGCCGCCGTCCTAGCGCGGTCGACGGCCGAGGGCGCGGTGGACTTACGCCACGCCGCGCCTGAGCCTCTCCTGCTCGGTCGCGAGAACTCCCGACATCTGCCGATGGGTTTCACGCAACGCCACGATCGCATCATCGAGACCGAATTCGGCTTCGCGAATGCTCTCGAAGAACCGGCCCATCAAGGCGAGGTTCAGCTTGACGCGGGTGTTTCCGTCGCGGCTTTTGCGGCGGTCGAGCGACAGATGCTGCGCCTGAAGCTGGGCTTCGGCAGCGCTACAGCCGTTGAGCGTCGCGAGTTCGTCATATGTCATCCAGATTTGAGGCATACCCCTGTCCGTCTCTTGTTATGGGTCCCTAACCTAGATTTCACCTCTAAAGGCACGGTTGCCGCAATGCGGTGACGACGGGTTTTCGCGACAACAGCGTCAATGCAAAGCTAAGACGCGGGAGCCTTTGCGGGCCCCTTGGGCGGCGCAAAGGGATGGCGCGGCCGGGAGCGGCTGTCGAGGCTCTTGGGCAATTTGTCGGCATTGAGCTTCACGACCGCGCATCGCGCGTCGGCGGCCGGCGCATCCTCCTGGCTGTAGATCAGCGTCGCCTCGAACTTGACGTCGGGCGCTTGCTTGGCCGTGCCCGAGCAGGTCGCGACCAAGCCACTGCACACCCCCGCAAGATCGACCTCGACCTCGTCCGGCCCGAACACGCTCGGCGGACCATCCGCGTACCGGTTCACGATCAAGACGGCCGAGAAGTGCTTCTCATCGACACGATAAGAGCCGCCATAGGTGAAGAAGCTGTCGCTGCCCGAGATCCGGCCCTCAATCAGATCCACGACGCCGGTGCCCTGGCCGCGCGGGGTTCTGAACCAGGCAGCATATTTGCCGTCTCTCAACATGCGACATTTCTCGACGTGAAATTTGACAGGTATTTGCGACGAACTCTGGGGCGCGACAATGACCAAACCATCGGCGCTTTCGGCAGGGTTAACACCCCGAAAACCCAATCCATCGAATTGCCGCCGGCGCGCGAGGCGACGCCGGCGCCGACATCAAAACAATTCTATGCCGTCATCGGCGGTCTCGACCGCCTCGACGCGCCGCGTGGCGGTGATCGACGCAAGCCCGAGTGTTTGCAGGAACTCCCGGTGGACGTCCCGCTCGCGCTCCATCGTGTAGCGCGCGAAGAGATCGTCGAGCATGGCCTCGTCCTGCGCAATCGGTTGCGGTCGCCGGGCGACCGCACTCGCAGTCTCGAGGCGCGCGGCCACCGCAGGCAAAGTCGCGGAGCTTTCGCCGAGCTTGTTCATCAGGCCTTGCGCCGAATTCATCAGGCCTTCGAATTCCGCGCCCTCGTCGACGAGCCGGCTCATCAGCTTGTCGAGCCGCTCGTTGCCGGCCTCGACCTCGCGGAGCGCCTGGAGGATCTGCGGCTCGAGGTTGGCAAGCTGCGTGGGATCGCCCTGCACGCGCAGCTCCTTTAGCGCCTTGGCCGAGTGCTCAATGCCGTCGAGCACGGGCCGGAGGCGCGCCGCCCCCGCCGAAACCTGGTCGGCAGTCGCCTTGAGCTCGTTGGCGATCACGACGAAGGCGCTGCCGCGGCTGCCGAGATGGCTTGCCTTGAGGCCGGCGTTCATCCCGATCAGGGTGATGTCGACGGTCGCATCGGCGAGCCCGGCGATCGCCTGGCGAAATTTCCCCAGCGTATCCTCGACAATGGCCAATGCGTCATCGACCGAACGGCCGGCGCTCTCGCAGGTGGCGATCAGGGTCGAAGCATGCGCCAGTATCCGCTTGATGCGCGTCAGGAACGACGACGAGCCGCCATCCTCGCCACCGAACAGCGTGCGGCCGTTGCCGACGACGCTGCCGGCATCATGCAGGATAGCCGTCAGCGCCCGAACGATCTGACCGATGTCGCCGCCGAACTCGCGCTGGGCGTCCCTGAGCTGGGCCGCCTGCAACAGGCCGATGGCGCGTGCGCCGTCATCGCTCGTGACCGGTTCGGGAACGAGGCTTGGAGAAGGTCCTGACGCACGACCGAGACCGTGACAGACATGCTCGAGGCGCTGGCGCGTGCTGTCGCCGGCCTGCAAGGAGATGATCGCGCTGCCGACCGCCTCGGCGATCTTCCTGGTACTGGCGCTGGCGAGGTCGGCGACATGGCTGCTCTTGCTGCGCTGGTCGCGCAATCCGCCATAGGCATCGGCGAGCTCGGCGCTCTCCGAGACCAGCTGGTTCCCGTAACGGCTCTCGAACTCCTTCTGCCGGACGGAGGCGGTGGCAACGGCTTCCGACAGGCGTTGCTGGTCCCGTGCGCAGCCCTCGATCGAGCGCTGCACGGCCTTGCCGAGATCGTAGGCTTCCTGCGTGAAGGCAAGAAAGCCCTCACGGTCGCCATCGAGCGAGGCCGCCTCGATCCGCGCGCTGCGCGCGATAATGGTGATCATCCCGATGTGCTTGAACAGCGGCTTGAGCAGCGAGGACGCCTCCGCCGTACTCGTGCCAATCGTCGCAAGCAGGGCGCTCTCGGCTGGCAGGGTTTGCGCCAGCTCGCTGAGCCGCGCGGCGATCTCCTGCAACGCGGTCGCAGCGCCCTCGATCTCGGCGCCGGAGAGCTCCTCGGAGAGCGTCGCGAGGCCCTGGTTCAGCTCCTTGAAGATGAGGTGGCCGCGACCGAGCTCCCGACCGACGCGCGCGAAGACGTCCTCGATGCGCGACGAGACGTCCTCGATCGCCGCAGTCGCTTCAGTGAGTGTGGTGGCCGGAATGGTGGGCATCGCAATCAACCTGCCACCGCAACGTGTCCGGCCTGGTACCAGAGCATGATCTCGCGCGAAATATGGTGAAGCGGCACGACCTTCTCGACCCCGCCATGGGCGATGGCCTCCTTGGGCATGCCGAACACCACACAGCTTTCCTCGTCCTGCGCCCGCGTCGAGGCACCGAGCTTGCGCATCTCCAGCATGCCGCGCGCGCCGTCGTCGCCCATGCCGGTCATGATGACGCCGAGCGCGTTGGCGCCGGCGTACTGGGCCGCCGAGCGGAACAGCACGTCGACGGACGGGCGATGCCGCGACACCGGCGGGCCGTCCTTGATCGCGATCTGGTAGCGCAGGCCGATGCGCTGGAGCAGCATGTGACGGGCGCCCGGGGCAATATAGGCCCAGCCCGGCAGCACCGGCTCGCCGTCCTCGGCCTCCTTGACCCGGATCTGGCAGATGCTGTCGAGACGTCTGGCAAAAGCCGCGGTAAAACCTGCCGGCATGTGCTGGACGATGACGATGGGTGGGCAGTGCGGCGGCAGCATCTCGAGGACGTCGTTGAGCGCTTCGGTGCCGCCCGTCGATGCGCCGATGCACACGATGCGCTCCGTCGTCGGCCGGACCCTGCCTTGCACCGGCGGCGGGATGATGGCGTCGGCCGTCAGCTTCTTCTCGACCCCCCGGCGCGCGGCGCGCGGGCGCACGCGGGCGCGCGCCGCCGACTTCACGGCCTCGCGCAGCCGGGTGGAGCATTCGAGCAGCGCCTGCCGCGTGTCGATCTTCGGCTTCGGCACAATGTCGACCGCGCCCGCCTCGAACGCCTCGAACATCACGTCAGAGCCTTCTTCGGTCAGCGAGGAGCAGATGATCACCGGGATCGGACGTTGCGCCATGATCTTGCGCAGGAACGTCATGCCGTCCATGCGCGGCATCTCGATATCGAGGATCATGACGTCGGGGATCTCGTTCTGGAGGCGGCGCGCAGCTGCGAACGGATCGGACGCGGTCCCCGTCACCTCGATGTCCGGATCGTCATTGAGGATCGTCTGAAGGATTTGGCGCACCGACGCCGAATCGTCCACGATCAGCACGCGAACTTTCTCCCTCGGCATTCTGGTTGCGCTCCGGCTAGACCTTGAAAATGGTTGGCTGAACTTGCTTCAAACCCGGCACGGCACTGTGAATCATCGATTCCGAATGCCCGACCAGCAGATAGCCGCCGGGCCGCAGATGGCTGCACAATTGCTCGATCACCTTGCGCTGCGTCTCGCGCTCGAAATAGATCAGGACGTTGCGGCAGAAGATGATGTCGACGTCACGATCGACGGGATAGGACGCATCCATGAGGTTCATCCGCATGAAATGCGTCATGCGCCGCAATTCCGGCACCACCCGCACCTCGCCGCGCGACCTGTCCCGCGACGACAGGAAGTATCGTTTCACGAAGGGCTCCGGCACCGGCGCGAGCACGTCGCGGGTGTAGATCGCGGCCTTGGCGAGGCGCAGCACCGCGGTCGAGATGTCAGTCCCGAGGATGCGGTACTGAAACCGCGAGCCGTTCCGCGTCATGTCGTCCAGCACCATCGCGGTCGTGTAGGCTTCCATGCCGGTGGAGCTCGCCGAGCTCCAGATCTTCAGGTTTGCGTTCCTGCGTCCATGCAATTTGAGCAGGGCCGGAATCGCGACGTCCCGCATGAAGGTGAAGTGCTGGGGCTCGCGGAAGAAGTCGGTCTTGTTGGTCGTCACCACATCGATCAGATGGGTGAGCTCGGTGTCGAAATGCTCCGCCCCGAACAGGTTGTCGACATATTCGTTGAGGTCGGAGAAGTTCAGCGCGCGCACGCGCTTGTGCAGCCGCCCCTCCAGCATCAGCCGCTTGCCTTGCGGCAGCTTGATGCCGACCTTGCCCTCGATCAATTCGGCGATGGTCCGGAAGTGGCGGTCCGACAGATGCACGGCCGTGTCCTGCATGGCGGGCATCATGGTCGCCGACCCCGGTTCGCGATGGCCGCCTGCACTGAATGTCGGGCCGTCCGGGCCATCTCAAATCCCACACTTCACGCAATCACTGAAGACAGATCGGCCCCGGTGGGGGCCGATCTCTCAAAGAGCCCTAGCGCTGGAAATCGGCGTCCCGATCGTCCTCGCTGTCATTCATGTCGAAGGCGAAGCCGCCGCCGCCTGCAACCTTCATGGCACGCGCCGGCTTGGCCAGCGGCTTCCTGGCCGGGCGCTCGACGGCCGCCATGGTGGCCGCCTTGGCGCGCAACTGATTGACCGCCCGGTCGATCGGTGCGGCCGCCTGACCCTTTCCACCCTGCTCGATGCGGAAATAAGCGATGGTGGACTGGAGCTGCTCGGCCTGCGAGGCGAGTTCCTCGGAGGTCGAGGAAACCTGTTCGGAGGCGCTGGCATTCTGCTGGCCGACCTTGTCGAGCTGCTGGATCGCCTGGTTGATCTGCGCCGAACCGACGTCCTGCTCGCGGCAGGCCGCGGTGATCTCCTCGACCAGCTCGGCGGTCTTCTTGATATCAGGGACGAGCTTGGAGAGCATATTGCCGGCTTCCTGCGCGACCTTGACGGTTTCGGTCGAGAGCGTGCCGATCTCGGCCGCCGCAGCCTGGCTGCGCTCGGCAAGCTTGCGTACTTCGGACGCGACGACGGCAAAGCCCTTGCCGTGCTCGCCGGCGCGCGCGGCCTCGACCGCCGCGTTGAGCGCGAGCAGATCGGTCTGACGTGCGATCTCCTGCACGATCGTGATCTTCTCGGCGATGGTCTGCATCGCATTGACGGCACGTCCGACGGCTGCGCCGCTGGCCTCGGCGTCCTTGGCCGACTGCGCCGCGATCTTCTCGGTCTGGTTGGCGTTGTCGGCGTTCTGCTTCACGTTCGAGGCCATCTCCTCCATCGAGGAGGAGGCTTCCTCGGCTGACGAAGCCTGCTCGGTCGCGCCTTGCGAAAGCTGCTCGGCGCTCGCGGAGAGCTCCTGGCTGCCGGCGGAGACGTTCTGCGCCGCGGTGAGCGCCTCCGACACGATCTGCCGGAGCTTCTCCACCATACGCTCCAGGGCAAGACCCAGCGTGTCCTTGTCCGACTGCGGCTTGGCCTCAACCATGAGATTGCCCTGCGCGATCTCGTTGGCGACCGCCGCGGTGGCATTCAAGTTCACGGTCATCGCATTCAGCGATTTGATGAGATCGCCGATCTCGTCATTGCTCGACGATTCGATCTTGTGGCTGAGATCGCCGATTGCAACGGCGTCGGCAAGGCCGACGGCCTGTGCCAGCGCCCGGCTGATGTTGAGCGCAATCCAGGTAGCGGCGACCGCTGCGATCAGCAGCGAGGCAAGCACCAGGCTCATCAGCAGCATCTCGGCGCGCGAGCCGTCCTGTCTGGCCTGCTCGGCCTGCTCCGCCATGTTCTTCTTGACGTTGTTAATGTAGGCATTGGCCGCATCAAGCGCATCGGCGACCACCTTGCGGCCGTCATGCATTGACCGGTCCATCGCCTTCGCCTTGTCGGTCTTCGCGAGCTTGACCGTCTCGTCCTGGTAGGCGTTCATCCTGCCATAGGCGACGGAGAAGCCATCGATCAGCTTCCTGCCGTTTTCGCTGGCGGCTGCATAGATCTCGTCCCTAGACTTGGCGAGCTGTTCGCGGGTCTTGGCGAGATCGGCCACGAACTGATCGTACTCGGCATCCGACGAGAGGATCGAGTTCTTTTCCGCGCGAAGCTGGAGGAGAATGCCTTCCTTGAGCTCGGAGGCCTTCTCCATACGGCCCGCACGACTCACCAGACTCTCGGTGGTGCCAACCATGTCGGACAGCTTCATGTAGCCGACCGCACCGGCGATCATGGAGAGCAGGATGACGACGCCGAAGGCACTGGCAAGCTTGGCTTTGACGGTGAATCTCATGTCAATCTCGTTGGTTCGAATTGGGGGGCTTACGCTTGACAATGCTTACACTTGCAAACTCAGGCGGCGCGGGGCGCATCGCGCCCTTCCGGGATCTCGTCATGCGCCATCAGCTTGGCGAGGTCGAAGATCACGACAAACTTCTCGCCCTTGCGGCCGATACCGGCGGCATAGTCGGACTGCCATTTGCCGCCGACCTCGGGGATGGGCTCGATCGCCTGCTCGTCGATGTCGGTGACCTCGAACACGCAATCGGCGACGAAGCCGACGCCGACGAGACGGTCCTTCATCGGCACATCGAGGATGATGATGCGGGTCGCCTCGGTCGCCGCCACGCTGGGCAGGCCGAGCTTGGTCCGGAGGTCCACGATCGGATAGCCGCTGCCGCGCACGTCGATCATGCCGAGCAGGAAGTTCGGCGCATGCGGCAGCCGCGAGATCGGACGCATGTCGAGAATTTCGCGGACGTTGCGGATACTGATGCCGAACGTCTCGCCGGCGAGTCCGAGCGTCAGATATTGCGAGGTTGCGGCCATGCTGCAGTCCAGGGGTCCCGGGGTTTGCGAATGAGCACGATCCGGCGCGAGGCCGGACCGCTTGATCAGCGTTGGAATTCGGCGTCGCGGTCGTCTTCGCCGTCGTGCATGTCGAACGCGAAGCCGCCCCCGCCTGCGACCTTCATCGCACGTGCCGGTTTGCGGACAGGCGCGGGCTTCTTCACGCCGCGATCCGCCGCAGCCATGTGCGCCGCCTTGGCGCGGAGCTGGGTCACGGCACGATCGATCGGCGCCGGCGCGGCGCTCCCGCCGCGGACGGCATGGTCGATGCGGAAGAAGGAGATGGTGGACTGGAGCTGCTCGGCCTGCGAAGCGAGCTCCTCCGAGGTCGAGGACACCTGCTCGGAGGCGCTGGCGTTCTGCTGGCCGACCTTGTCGAGCTGCTGGATCGCCTGGTTGATCTGGGCGGAGCCGACGTCCTGTTCACGGCAGGCGGCGGTGATCTCCTGGACCAGCTCAGCAGTCTTCTTGATGTCGGGCACGAGCTTGGACAGCATGTCGCCGGCCTCACGGGCAACCTTCACCGTCTCCGTGGACAGCGTGCCGATTTCGGCCGCGGCCGCCTGACTGCGCTCGGCGAGCTTGCGGACCTCGGAAGCAACCACCGCAAAGCCCTTGCCGTGTTCGCCGGCCCGCGCCGCTTCGACCGCGGCGTTGAGCGCCAGCAGATCGGTCTGCCGCGCGATTTCCTGCACAATGGTGATCTTCTCAGCGATGGTCTGCATCGCATTGACCGCACGACCGACGGCGGCGCCGCTGGATTCCGCATCTTTGGCGGACTGCGCGGCAATCTTCTCGGTCTGGTTGGCATTGTCGGCGTTCTGCTTCACGTTCGAGGCCATTTCCTCCATCGAGGAGGAGGCTTCCTCGGCGGACGAGGCCTGCTCGGTCGCGCCCTGCGAGAGCTGCTCGGCGCTGGCGGAGAGCTCCTGGCTGCCGGCCGAGACGTTCTGCGCGGCAGTCAACGCCTCCGCGACGATCTGCCGGAGCTTCTCGACCATCACGTTCAGGGACCTGACGAGGTCGCCGATCTCGTCGTTGCTGGCGGACGGGATGGTCTGGCTGAGATCGCCGTCGGCAACCGCGCCGGCAAGTCCGACCGCCCGGCCGAGCGACCGACTGATCGAGATCGAGATCCACAACGCCGCACCGACTGCAATCATCAACGAGATTCCAACCAGCGCCATCAGCATGAACTGCGCCTGGTGTCCCTCTTCCTTCGATTGAACTGCCTGCTCGGCCAATTGCTTCTTGCTGTTCTCGACGTAGGCCTCGATCGGCTCGAGCGCGTCAGCAACGACCTTGCGGCCTTCGGTCATTGAACGCTCAGTTGCCTTGGCCTTGTCGGTCTTCGCCAGTCGAAACGTTTCTTCCTGATAGGTATTCATCTTGGCGTAGGCGGCCGCGAAGCTGTCGAGCAGCTTCCTGCCGGTTTCGCTCGCCATAGCGTAGACCTCGTCGCGGGTCTTCATCACATCGTTGCGCCGCTTGGCGGCGTCAGCTGCGAACTGTTCGGCCTCGGCTTCGGTCGCGAGAATGGCGTTCTTCTCCGCGCGAAGCTGGAACAGGATGTTCTTCTCGATTTCGGTTGCCCTTTCCATACGCTTGGCACGGAGCACCATGCTGTCAGCGGTCGCCATCATGTCACCGAGCTTCATGTAAGCCACACTGCCCGCCACCGCGGACAGAACGATGATCGCGCCGAACGCGCTGGCCAGCTTCGCCTTGACCGTAAATCTCATTTCCAGCCCCTAAACCTCAAGTCCCGCCCCTGGGACCCATTTCAATTCAGAATGCGTTCCATGTTGGGAACGATGACGAACTCCTCACGCCACTTGGCGATGAAGCGAATGAACTCCGGCTTCCAGTGCATGCCGACGCGCGGCGTCTGCTGCACGTCGGTCTGCGAGATCTCCGTGACCTCGTAGACCTTGTCGGCGGTGACGCCGACCAGGACAGGCTCGCCGTCGAGCTCCAGCTCGATGACGACGATGCGCGTGTCGGCCGAGTTGTCGAGCTGCGGCATGCCGAAGCGGATGCGCAGGTCCGCAAGCGGGATGACGTTGCCGCGTACGTTGATCACGCTGGGAACGAACGCCCGCGCGCCGGCGACCTTGGTCACCGGCACGGGATCGATGATCTCGCGCACGAGGCCCGCGTCGAGCGCGAACTTCTCCTCGCCGAGGCCGATCATCACGACCTGCATCGCGCCCGTCTGATGCTCGCCCGCCAGACTCTCGTTCATCACGCCGCCTCGCTGATGTGCTGCTTCTCGACCTTCGACTGCGCCAGTGCGACGAGCTGCGCGACGTCGAGGATCAGCGCCGCCGTGCCGTCACCCAGGATGGTCGCGCCCGAGAAGATCGTGACATCCGAATGCAGCTTGGAGAGCGACTTGATCACGGTCTGGTGGTTGCCGATGATCTGGTCGGCGACGAGACCGACGCGGCTCTCGCCGGTCGAGATGATGATCGTCTTCTGGTGCCGGTCGGGCGAACCCGACGACGACATGATCTCGCGCAAGCGCAGGAACGGGACGAGGTTGCCGCGCACGTTGAGGAAGTTGCGGCCGCGCGCGCGCTCATCCTCGGCCGTCAGCTCGACGCATTCCTCCACCGCCGACAGCGGAATGATGTAGCGGCCTTCGCCGACACGGATCAGGAGGCCTTCGATGATCGCGAGCGTCAACGGCAGGCGCAGCGTCACGGTGGTGCCCTGGCCCGGCCGGGTCGACAGATCGATCGTGCCGCGCATGTTCTCGATGGTGCGCTTGACCACGTCCATGCCGACGCCGCGGCCGGACAGCGCCGAGATGGTCTGCGCGGTCGAGAAGCCCGGGTGGAACAGAAACTGGTGGATCTCGTGATCGGTCAGCACGGCGCCGGCCGCGATCAGCCCCTGCTCTTCCGCTTTTGCACGGATGCGCGCGGTGTTGAGGCCGCCGCCATTGTCCTTCACGGTGACGAGCACCTGCGCGCCGGAATGAACGGCGGCGAGCTCGATTCGCCCCTGCTCGGTCTTGCCGTTGGCGGCGCGCGTTGCGGTGTCCTCGATGCCGTGGTCGATGGCGTTGCGGATCAGGTGCACCAGCGGATCGGCCAGGCACTCGATCATGGTCTTGTCGAGTTCGGTGTCCTCGCCCGTGGTGACGAATTCGACCGGCTTCGACAGATCGCGTGACAGATCGTGGATCAGGCGGCGGAAGCGGCCGAACAGCGAGCCGATCGGCACCATGCGCGCGCCCATCGTGGTGTCGCGCAAGGAGGAAGCGAGGCGCTCGATCTCCTCGGCGATCATCTTGATCGAGAGATCGGAGCCGGAAGATGCGAGCTGGGTCAGCCGCGCCTGGGCGATGACGAGCTCGCCGACCCGGTCCATCAGTTCGTCGAGACGTTCGGCCTGGACGCGGACGGTGGCGATGCCGCGATCGTCGCGCTTGGCCTCGGCCTTCGGCTCCGGTTTCGGTTCAGATTTGGGCTCCGCCTTTGCGGCGGGCTTCGGGGCAGCAGCCTCGGCCACCGGCGCAGGCATCTCGGCCACAGGCGCCGGCTCCTCGTCGAGGAGCTGGAATAGCGGCATCGGCGCGGGCGCCTCGACATGCTCCAAGGGCGAGAGGGTCAGCTTCATCTCGTCCTGGACGAACATGAAGACGTCGTCGATCGCGTCCTTGTCGCAGACCGCGTGCAGCTTGACGTCCCACTTCAAATAGCAGTCTTCCGGCTCCATCTCGTCGAGGAACGGGATGCCGTCGGTAACGGGCACGACGAAGCAGGGGCCGAGCTTGCAGAGGTCTTCCAGCAGGTCGAGCGGGTTCGAGCCGTTGCGAAGGATGTGGGATTCGAATTCCAGATACAGGTGCCAGCCGGCCTGCTTGCTCTCGACCGGCGCCGCCGCCGTGATCTCGGCAACCGGCGCAACAGGCTGATCGGACGAGACAAAGCGCTTGAGGTCGTCGAGGATGCCGTCGCCGATGACGTCGTCGGTCGACTGGGGATCCTCGATCAGCGCGCGGATATAGTCCTTGGCGGCGAGCGCGACCGAGATCAGGTCCTGCGTCGGCTTGATCTCGCCCTCGCGGACGCGATCGAACGCGGTCTCGAATTCGTGGGTGAAGGAGGCGACCTTGTCGAAGCCGAACATGGCGCCCGAGCCCTTGATCGTATGCAGGGCGCGGAAGGCGGAATCGACGAGTTCGCGGTCATCGGGACGCAGGCCGAGATCGAGCAGGGCTCCTTCAAGAACTTCGAAGAGCTCGCTGGCTTCCTGACGAAAGACCTCGGTCGGGTCCATTGCACTCATGCGCGCACCAGCTTGCCGACAACGGCGAGCAACTGCTCCGGCTTGAAGGGTTTGGTGATCCAGCCCGTGGCGCCGGCGCTCTTGGCCTCCTGCTTCACCGTGTCGTTGGATTCGGTGGTCAGGAACACGATGGGCATGCCGACCGCGCTCGGCAGCTTGCGCAGCGCCCGGATCAGCTCCAGCCCGTTCATCACGGGCATATTGAGGTCGGTGATCACGAGGTCGAGCTTGCCGGCCTGGGCCTTGGCGAGCCCTTGCGCGCCGTCGCCGGCCTCGATCACGTTATGACCGGCCGGCTCGAGCACGACCTTGATCATTTGCCGAATGCTGGGGGAATCGTCGACGGTCAGAATCGTGGCCATTAGGTGCCATCTCTCTTTTGCGGGAAGTGCTGATCGATCATCGCGTCGCTGGCAAAGCCGGCGCGGCGAAGGGTGTTGCGCAGAGACTGGGAGAAGGAGGTGAGCACCACCGGGCGGCCCTGGGCCTCGCCCGTCTTGGCGGTCGACAGCAGAAGCTGGATCGACGTCACGTCGGCCTTGTCGACGCTTGAGCAGTCGATCTCGAGCCGCTCCTGGCGGCCGAACGCCTCGCGAATGAGATCATAGACACTGCGAATGGCCGCGATGCTGCAATCGGCGGGTAACCGCAACGACCACTTCGGCTCCGTCGGATTGAGCGCCATCGCTGTCCCCGCCCTTGCAAAATTCCGATACACGTTTGACGCGAATCAAGTGAGCAAACCCCTAACGGGAGAGTCCGTACAACTACGGGTCACATTCCCAAAGACTTCGCGCAACCGCATGCAACCGCGCATAGCGTGCTGAAATCCCATGCGACGCGCGCATATCCGCGCCGCCGTGCGCACGCACGGGGCATTTGCTTCGCGTTAAATTCGCCCGGGTTATGCAGTCGGTTCGTGCCCTTGCCAGCGAAGAGAGCCCCCGCCGCCGATGCTGACCCAAGCGCTTCTGGTTGACGACAGCCGCTCCGTCCTCAACTTTCTGAAACGTCACATCGAGGCCGAAGGTCTGGTCGAGGCCACCACCTTCCTCGATCCCGTGGCGGCGCTGGCCTGCGCACGCGAGCGCGTCTTCGACCTCGTGCTGGTCGACTACGAGATGCTGCACATGGACGGCATCAGCTTCATCCGCACGCTCCGCACCCTTCCCGGCTGCGCCGACATTCCGATCGCGATGATCACGTCGCGGCAGACCGATGACGTGAAGATGGAAGCGCTGCAGGCCGGTGCAACCGATTTCCTGCCCAAGCAGCCGCAGAGCGTCGAGATGACGGTACGCCTGCGGAATTTGATTCAGCTTGGTGCAGCCGTACGCAAGCTCAACGATCGCGCCGCGCACCTGGCCAGCGAAGTCGCGGCCGCGACGCGCAAGCTCGGCGAGCGCGAGGAAGAGATTATCCTGCGGCTCGCGCTCGCGGTCGAATACCGCGACAACGACACCGGCGAGCACACCCTGCGGGTCGCCCGCTACAGCCGCATCATCGCCGAGCAGCTCGGCCTGCCGGTGCGGCTCTGCCGCGACATCTATCTCGCCGCGCCGCTGCACGACGTCGGCAAGGTCGCCATTCCCGACAATATCCTGCTCAAGCCCGGCCGGCTGACCGACGCGGAGATGGCGGTGATCCGCACCCACGCCATGATCGGCGCGCATATCCTGGCGGACTCCGGCTGCGAGCTGATCCAGCTCGGTGCGCAGATTGCCGCAGGCCATCACGAGCGCTGGGATGGCGCGGGCTATCCGAACGGCCTCAAGACGGACGAGATCCCGGTTGCAGCACGCGTGGTCGCGGTCGCCGACGTCTTCGACGCGCTGACGACGCGGCGGCAGTATAAAGAGCCGATGCCGCTCGAGGTGGCGCGCAACTACCTGGTCGAGAACCAGGGACGGCAGTTCGACCCGGCCTGCGTCGAGGCTTTTCTGTCGCGCTGGGACGAGGTCGTGGAGATCGCCGCCGGGCAGCAGGCGGCACCATTTCAGAGGGCCGAGGCCACGCCCGCTCCTGGTATGGAGCGAGCCGTCGAGGGCCGTCCGGCCAATGACCGCTCGCCGGAGGCCGTTTCGCTCGCCTGACATGGACTATCCGGCCAACAGCTTGCCGCGGCTCTGTTTTCTCCGGTCGCCGGTTTGAACCCGTTCCTGATAGAGTGCACCAATATCTAAGAGTGATTCTGGTCACACTTGCCTGGGCGCTCCGCTGCTAAGTATCGGACCAGGACGGGACCGGCACAGCAGCGGTCGAATTGGATGAGAATACCCATGAAAAGCCTGATCGGCGCCGTTGTCGGCGCGCTCTATATTACGACCCCCGCCCTGGCGGAGACGCCGGCCGCGATCGTCGAGGACGTCCAGGGCAAGGTCGACGGCATCGCGTTCATGGACTATGTGGCGCCGGGCAAGATCATCAAGCTCGGCCCGAAGGCGAGCGTCACGCTCAGCTATCTCAAATCCTGCCTGCGCGAGACGATCAGCGAAGGCGTCGTGCTGGTCGGCGCCGAGCAGAGCACCGTGCAGCTCGGCGAGGTCAAGCGGGACAAGGTGCCCTGCGACACCAACGCGGCGCAGCTGTCCGAGCGAGAGGCCAACCAGAGCGCCGCGACCACCTTCCGCACCGTGCGCTCGGACGCCAAGGGCGCGCCGGCCCCCAAGCTGCCGACGATCTACGGCGTCGCACCGCTGGTGCAGGCCAAGAGCGGCAGCACGCTGGTGATCGAGCGCACCGACGGCAAGGAACCCACGATCAGCGTGCCGCTCAGGAACGAAACCATGATCGGCGGCAAGTTCTATGATTTTGCCAAAGCCGGGAAGTCGCTGACCCCCGGCGGCAGCTATCTCGCCATTCTCGGCGCCAAGCGCTATGCCTTCCAGGTCGATGCCAGCGCCACGTCATCGCCGACGCCGATCGTCGGCCGCCTGCTGCGGCTCGAATAGGCGGCTTGCGACGGGGCGATGCGGCGGATCGGAAGGCGGGACATCGTTGCGACGATCCTGATTGCGCTCCTCGCGGGCGCCGTCTTCACGTCTCCGCCGCTTCAGACGCTGCAAGGCCTGTCACTCGACATCCTCACCGCGATGCGCGGCAAGCTGGTCGGCGACCGCCGTGATCCCGCGACATCGCCGGTCGTCGTCGTGGCCATCGATGGTGAGACCTACGACACCCCGCCCTTCAAGGGATCGCCGACGCAGACCTGGACACGCGAGATCGGCCGGGTGCTCGGAAGTATCACCGAAGGCGGCGCCAAGGTCATCGGCTTCGACGTCATCTTCAAGAACTCAATCGAGCAGTCGGAGATTCCGTTCGGCGATACGTCGTTCGGCAGTCGCATAAGAGGATTTGACCGGGACTACCTCATCGCGCTCCGGCAACTCTCCGACAGCGGCAAGCTGGTGCTCGGCGAAATCCTGAGCAACGACCATCCGGAAGTGCCCTATCGTGCGCAGCAGGTGGCAGTGCGCAACACCGTCCGCGCGCTCAATGTCCACACCGACCACGACGACGTGATCCGACGAATGCCGTTGAGCTTTGCCATCGAGGGCAGGCCGATCCCCGCGATGGCGGTGGAGCTCGCTGCGCGTGCGCTTGGCGGAAAGCCTGAAATTGCGCCGTCCGGCGCGACCGAGCTGTCCGGCTATGCGATCCCGAGCGCGATACCGAATACAATGACGCTCAACTTTCGAGGGCTGGGACGCGACGTCCCGACCTTCTCCTTCGCCGACCTGCGCGCCTGCGTCGAGAAGGGCGATCGCGATTTCTTCCACCGCGCCTTCGAGGGCAAGGTCGTCCTGCTCGGCACAGTCCTGAATTTCGAGGACCGCAAGCTCACCTCGATGCGCCTGTCCCGCGGAAATGACGGCTCGCCCGCGCCGCGCTGCGCCCTGCCCGCCCCGGCGGGCACCGTGCAGAAGGCCCGCAGCGACATCGCCGGCGTCTTCGTGCATGCCACCGCGGTCCGAAACCTGATCGAGCGCGATGCCGTAACCGAGCTCGGCTTTCCCGCGCGGAACATTCTCACGATCGTGTTCGCGCTCGTCATCGCTTGCGCCGCCTGCATGCTTGCGCCGAGCGGCGCACTGATTGCATGGCTCGGCCTCACCGCCGTTTACGCCGCCGTGGCCCTCGGTGCGTTCGTTCACGCACTGGCACTGCCGCTCACCGAGCCCGCGCTCGCAAGCCTTGCCGCGCTCGCGATGATGATCGGCTACCGCTTCGTGCTGGCCGATCGCGACGAGCGCTTCCTGCGCAGGAGCTTTGCCTTCTATCTCGCCCCTGAAGTGATCAACACCATGGTTACCTCCGGCAAGATGCCGGCGCTCGGTGGCGAGATGCGCAACGTCACCATGTTCTTCTCCGACCTCAGCGGGTTCTCCTCGATCGCAGAGACGATGACGCCGGGCGAGCTGGTCACGATGATGAACGAATATCTCTCCGCCATGACCGACATCATCGAAGGCCATGGCGGCTATGTCGACAAATATATCGGCGATTCCATCGTCGCCATGTTCGGCGCGCCCGCCGACGATCCCGCCCACGCGCGCAACGCCGTCCGTGCGGCGCTGAAGTGCCACGAAAAACTGGCGGACCTCAACGCCAACAACGCCGTCTTCGCGGGTCACGGCCTGTCGCACCGGATCGGGCTCAACAGCGGCGAAGCCGTGGTCGGCAATATCGGCTCCCGCCGCCGCTTCAACTACACCGTGATGAGCGACACCGTGAACGTCGCCTCGCGGCTCGAGGGTGCGAACAAATATTACGGCACCGCGATCATGGCCTCGGAGGCGACAGTGGCGCAGACAGCTGACGCCTTCGCCTGGCGCGAGCTCGACGCAATCAGGGTGCTGGGCCGCGGCGAGGCGATCAAGGTGTTCGAGCCGCTTGCGGAGAAAGGCGCGGAAAGCGGTGAGCAGACGAAGGTCACCGCGGCCTATGCGGAAGGGCTGACGTGCTGGCGGGCAAGGGAGTTTGCGAAGGCGGCCGATACGTTCGACGGGGTGGCGAAGGTCGATCCGCCATCATCCATGTTTGCAAAGCGCGCGAGAGCGCTCGTCGCAAATCCACCGCCGCCGGAGTGGACGCCGGTCAACACGCTCGAAGGGAAGTAGTGGCCGCTTACCCTCCCCTGGAGGGTGAAAGAGGGCGCCGCGTTCGCCGAAAATAAGCCCGCTTAAAACGGCAGTCCCACATAATTCTCCGCAAGCAGGCGCTGCGCCGTCTCGGACGAGAAAAGATATTCCAGCTCCGTCTGCTGAAGACGATCCTCATAGTCGAGACGATCGGGGAAACGATGCAGCATCATCGTCATCCACCAGGAGAAACGCTGCGCCTTCCAGATCCGCGCCAGTGCCTTGGCGGAATAGCCTTCGAGGCCGGAATCATCGCCGCTCTGATAATGTGCGAGCATGGCATGGTAGAGATAGTAGATGTCGGAGGCGGCGCTGTTCAGCCCGCGCGCGCCGGTCGGCGGCACGATGTGGGCGGCATCGCCGGCGAGGAAGAGGCGGCCGTAGCTCATCGGTTCGGCGACGAAGCTGCGCAACGGCGCGATGCTTTTTTCGATCGAGGGCCCCGTGATCAAGCGGCCGGCGACCTGCTCCGGCAGGCGGCGCTTCAGCTCGGCCCAGAACGCATCGTCCGACCAGTTCTCCACCTTGTCGGTGAGCGGCACCTGGATGTAATAGCGGCTCAATACCTGCGAGCGCAAGGAACACAGCGCAAAGCCGCGCTCGTGCTTCACGTAGATCAGCTCCGGCGACACCGGCTTGGTGCGCGACAGCACACCGAGCCAGCCGAACGGATAGACCTTTTCGTACTCGCGCAGCACGTCCTTCGGGATCGACTTGCGGCTGACGCCGTGAAAGCCGTCGGCGCCGACGATGTAGTCGCAATCGACGCGAACGATCTCGTCGTTCGATCGGTACGTCACGTAGGGGCGATCCGACGCCAGGTCATGCGGCGTCACGTCCTGCGCATTATGCACGACCTTGCCGCCCAGACGATCGCGCGCCTCGTAGAGGTCGCGCGTCAGCTCGGTCTGGCCGTAGACCAGAACCGAATTGCCGCCGGAGTGTTTGTGCAGATCGATCTGGGAGAGCACCCCGTCATGGGCGATCTCGAACCCCCGGTGGATCTCGCCTTCGCGGTCCATCCGCTCGCCGCATTGCGCCTCGCGCATCAGTTTTGCGAAACCGTGCTCGAGCACGCCGGCGCGGATCCGGGCCAGCACGTGCTCACGGCTGTATTTCTCCAGCACGACCGTGTCGATGCCCTTCAGATGCAGGAGCTGGGACAAGAGCAGCCCGGACGGCCCGCCGCCGATGATACAGACCTGAACTTTCATTTTTGCGTCCTCCCGACAGCACTTTTTTTGCAGATTTGACTGCGCAAACCGATGGAGGGTTTCGTCTTTGTCTTGTACTATTCGTACATGAGAAGCGCCGCCCCTGCCCCCGCGATCCGGGTCTACAATCTGTTCGGCGAGTCCGGCGACCTGCCCGACGTCGTGCATTGCGAGACGATCGCGTCCCGCTCGGTGCTTCACGACTGGACCCTGGCCGTGCACCGCCATGCCCGGCTGCACCAGGTGCTGCTGATCGAGCGCGGCGGCGGCGAGGCGACGCTCGACGGACGCGTGGTGCCGTTGAGGCCGATGCAGATCGTCAACGTACCCGTCGGACACGTCCACGGGTTCCGCTTCGTGCCAGAGACCCAGGGCTGGGTGCTGACCATCGCGGCGGAGATCCTGGACGAGGCGCTGCTCGCCGCCGAAGGCCTGCGCGGCGCGTTGTCACGATCAGGCGTGGTGCGCAGCACGCCGCAGATCCGCACCACCATGAAGCAGATCTTCGCCGAACACGCCGCTCGCGATTTCGGCCGCGCGCATGTGCTGCGCGCCTTGTCGGCGGCGATGATCGGGCTGGTGGCCCGCGCGCTCACGAGCGAGAGCGGTGGCAATGGCACGGCCGAATCCGGCCTGTTCCGCCGCTTCGAGGCGCTGCTCGAGCAGCACCATCTGGAACGCTGGAGCGTCGCGGACTACGCAGGCGCGCTGTCGATCACGCCGACCCATCTCAACCGGGTGACGCGGGCCGCGACTGGCGACACGGCCTCGCACCTGATCCTCAACCGCCTGATCCGCGAGGCGCGGCGCAACCTCGTCTACACCAACCTTCCGGTCTCGACGATCGCCTACGCGCTCGGCTTCGAGGATCCCGCCTATTTCAGCCGTGTTTATGCTGCCGCCACGGGGCTATCGCCGCGCGCCTTTCGCACCCGGCTGCATGGCGATGAAGGCTGACACATCGGCCGATCGGACAGCCGCACCTATGGCCGAAGGCCAAGCTGTGAACCGCAACGGCCTTCGTTGCCGGCGCAGCCACCTACCTTCGTATATGGGGTCCTATCCTTTGGATAGAGACCCTTTACCTCAGTACGATTGAGTGGGAAATGCGCGCGCCTTACCCTGGCTGCATTCGGCGCCCTGGCGCTGGTGGCTATTGGGTCCTCCCTAACCTAGGCGCAAGACGGCCGCCCCTGTCCGGTCGTCTGCGCTGCTTTTTTCAGCAAGCCATCGGCGCCTTCAGTACTTTCGCGTGCAACTGGAGATTTTTGCATAATGCCTTCGATTGAGAAGATTGCACTCTTTATCGATGGCTCCAATCTCCATGCCACCTCCAAGGCGCTCGGCTTCGACATCGATTACAGGCGTCTGCTCGGCGAATTCCAAAGCCGAGGTGCGCTGTTGCGGGCCTTCTACTACACGACCGTCGTCGAGGATCAGGAGTATTCGTCAGTCCGCCCGTTGATCGATTGGCTCGACTATAACGGATACACCGTCGTCACCAAGCTCACGAAGGAATTCGTCGACGCAATCACCGGCCGCCGCAAGGTGAAGGGCAGCATGGATGTCGAGCTCGCCGTAAATGCGATGGAGCTCGCCGAGCACGTCGATCAGATCGTGCTGTTCTCGGGCGATGGGAATTTTCGTTCGCTGGTGGAAGCCCTGCAACGCCGCGGTGTCCGCGTGACGGTCGTCTCCGCGCTCTCCACTCAGCCAGCCATGGTCGCCGACGACCTGCGCCGACAGGCGGACGTATTCATCGATTTGGCAGAACTGAAACCAAAAGTGGGACGCGATCCGGCCAATCGGCCGGGAACGCGCGAGACGCGTCAGTCGCCGCAATTCCTCGCGCGCGTAGCGGTCGATCGCGGCGACCAGGTGGAGTGATCCTGCGGAAGGCCGCCCGACTCTCAGACGTCGAAGAACACGGTCTCCTCGGGCCCCTGCAAATTGATCGTGAAGGAATACACGACCTTGCCGGCGCGCTCGCTTCGCGTGGCAATCAGTGTCTTGCGCCGGGCCGGCTGCTCGATCAGGTTGAGCACAGGGTCGGCGGCGTTGGCGGCCTCTTCATCCGAGAAATAGAGCCGCGTGTTGAGACCGATATTGATGCCGCGCGCGACGATCCAGACATTGACGTGTGGCGCACATTTGCGCCCCGCCTTGTCGGTGATGGCGCCGGGCTTGATGGTCTCGAAGGTCACGAGCGCGCTGTCGAAGTCGGAGCCGGCGCGGCCCCAGCCGCGAAACTCCTGCTCCAGCGCGCCGGCCGAGCGGTCGGCCGGATGATTGTAGCGGCCGGCCGCATTGGCCTGCCAGATTTCCAGCAGCACGTCGCGCAGCGGCGTACCGCTGCCATCGAGCACCCTGCCTTCCAGCGTGATGCGTTCGCCTTGCGTGTTCGGCGTCACCAGCACGTTGGAAAAGTTCTTCTCGAAAATATCGAAGCCGGCCATGGCCGGGATCAGGCCGATGTGGACGTAGGGGCCGGCGGTCTGCGAGGCGGTTTCCTTGAGATAGTTGAGCGGTTGCGGCATTGGCTCAGTTCCCCTCGGTGCGATTTTCAAAATAGGTGGAGCGCTGGCCGCGCAGGACGATGTCGAAACGGTAGGCGAGCGAATCGAACGGCGTCGAGGCGTTGAGGTCGAGCGGCGCGACCAGGCGGTCGAGCGCATCCTTGTCCCGAATCGTCGTCAGGATCGGGCAGACCGGGATCAGGGGATCGCCCTCGAAGTACATCTGGGTGATCAGGCGCTGCGCGAAGCCCGAGCCGAACACCGAGAAGTGGATGTGGGCGGGACGCCAGCTGTTGACGTAGTTGCGCCAGGGATAGGGGCCCGGCTTCACGGTGCGGAAATAGTAATAGCCAGTGTCGTCGGTCAGCGCGCGGCCGCAGCCGCCGAAATTCGGATCGATCGGCGCCAGATACGTGTCCTTCTTGTGCCGGTAGCGGCCGCCGGCATTGGCCTGCCAGAACTCGACCAGCGTGTTGGGAACGCCACGGCCGGTCTCGTCCAGCACGCGGCCGTGGACGATGATGCGCTCGCCGACGGGATCGCCGTCCTTGGCGTAGTTGCGGATCAGGTCGTTGTCGAGCGGGCCGAGATCGTTGTGGCCGAACACCGGCCCCGTGATCTCCGAGACCGAGTTCTCCAGCGACAACAGCGCCTGGCGCGGCGAGCGCAGCACCGAGGATTTGTAGCCGGGCGCATGCGCCGGCGGATGGATCGAGCGATCGCGCTGGAAGAAGCCACCATCGCCGAGCGGCGGCGTGAACGGCTCGGGGCGGTTGAGGCGGGGATCCCGCAAGGCTGGCGCCTGGGCATTCATCGGCGTTGTCTCTCCCTTGGGCGCTCCGGTCCGGGCGCACGGCTTATCGGGAGATCATGGGACGGTCTATTCTCAAGATAAATAGATCGATTATAATGAATTCCATGAAGAAAATCGATCATTTGGCCCTCGACGGCCATGCCCTCGAACTGTTCCTGGCCGTGCTGGAGGAAGGTTCGGTGACGGCAGCCGCCACACGTCTCGGCTTGACGCAATCCGCGGTCAGCCACGCCCTGAACAAGCTGCGGCGGATCGCCGGCGATCCGCTGTTCGCCAAGTCGGGCCGCGGCATCGTCGCCACCGCACATGCGCAGGCGCTGGCCGGCAAGGCGCGGGCACTGATCGACGAGATGCGCAGCTTTGCCGGTGGCGTCAGCTTCGAGCCGGCGCAGGCCCAGCTTTCGCTGACGGTCGCCGCCAACGACTTCCAGCGCGATCTCCTGCTGCCGCGCTTCTTCGGCCATGTCGCCAGCCAGGTGAAGGGCCTGAACCTGCGCGTGATCCCCTCGCAATCGCCCTCGCCCGCGATGCTGCGCGAGAACCGCTGCGATCTCCTGATCACGCCGCTGCCGCCATCCGGCATCGACATCGTGCAGAAGCGCCTGCTCAGCGATCACTACGTCTGCTATTTCGATCCAAAGGCACGCGCGGCGCCCGCCGGCCGCAGCGCCTATCTCGCAGCGCGCCACATCACCGTCGTCTATACCGACAATGAGCGGCTCGACTTCGACCGCCGGCTGGCGGCGAACGGCTTCCACCGCGACATCGCCATCTCCGTGCCGAGCTTTTCAGGCGTGCCGTCGTTCCTGCGCGGCTCGCAGATGCTCGCGAGCATGCCGAGCCTGCTCGCGTCCGGCGTCATGCAGGGCTTCGCGCAAACGCTGATACCGCTGGCCTCGCGCACCCGGACGCTTGCCGAGCTGCCGATGTTCATGGTCTGGCACCAGCGCTACCAGAAGGACCCGGCCCATCGCTGGATCAGGAGCCAGCTCGAGACCGTGGCGGCGACGGCCGCCGGAGACTGAGCCTCGGTCACGGTTCGCGGAAGCCTGCCCTCCGCCGAACCCACTGGTTGCCTTGCGGCAGCCACGCTAGAATTGCCCCATGACAGTGACCGATATTGCGAGCCGGACCTACAATCACAGCTGGCGGCTGGATCCCATCATCCGCAGCCTGCTCGATACCGACTTTTACAAGCTATTGATGTTGCAGATGATTCGGGAGGATTACCCGGATCGGCAGGTGACCTTCTCGGTCATCAATCGCTCGCGCCATGTGCGGCTCGCCGAGATCATCGACGAGGGCGAGCTGCGCGCCCAGCTCGACCATGCCCGCACCATCCGCTTCACCAAGAAAGAGCTGATCTGGCTTGCCGGTAACACCTTCTACGGCAAGACCCACATGTTCTCGGCGGATTTCATCCGCTGGCTCGCCGAATTCCGCCTGCCCGAATACGAGCTGCGCAAGGTCGAGGGCCAGTACGAAATACATTTCCACGGGCCGTGGACCCACACCACGATGTGGGAGATTCCGGCGCTCGCGATCCTCAACGAGCTGCGCTCGCGCGCGGCGATCAAGGGCCGCGGCCGCTTCGAGCTGGACGTGCTCTACGCCCGCGCCAAGGCCAAGCTGTGGACCAAGGTCGAGCGGCTGCGCAAACTGGAGAACCTGAGGCTCTCCGACTTCGGCACCCGCCGCCGTCACGGCTTTCTCTGGCAGCGCTGGTGCGTCGAGGCGGTGAAGGAAGGCCTGGGCCCCTCCTTCATCGGCACGTCCAACGTGCTGCTCGCGATGGACAACGATCTCGAGGCCATCGGCACCAACGCCCACGAGCTGCCGATGGTCGCGGCCGCGCTCGCCAAGGACGACGAGGAGTTGCGCTGGGCGCCCTATCGCATCCTCGACCAGTGGCGTCAGACCTATGGCGGCAATTTGCTGATCGCGCTGCCCGACGCCTTCGGCACCAAAGCTTTCCTGCGCGATGCGCCGGAATGGGTCGCCGACTGGACCGGCTTCCGCCCCGACAGCGCGCCGCCAATCCAGGCCGGCGAGGAGATCATCGCCTGGTGGGAGAAGAAGGGTCGCAACCCCAGGGACAAGCTGCTCGTTTTTTCCGACGCGATGGACGTCGGCTCGATCGAGGAGACCTATCACCACTTCACCGGCCGCGTGCGGCTCTCCTTCGGCTGGGGCACCAACCTCACCAACGACTTCGTCGGCTGCACCCCGGACGGCTCATTCAATCTCGATCCGATCTCGCTGGTCTGCAAGGTGTCGTCGGCCGACGGCCATCCGGCCGTCAAGCTCTCCGACAATCCGGAGAAGGCGACCGGCCTCCCCTCGGAAATCGAGCGTTACCTGCGGGTGTTCGGCGACGTCGGCCGCGTACGCAAGCCGGTGCTGGTCTAGCACCGGCCCCCAACTCTCTCGATCAAGTAAACCGCGCAGGACGAATGCGAGGCATTGGTTCGCCGATGCCGCACAGGTTCCGGCTTGTCGGCATTTGCAACGATCTGCACGCATCCACTTCACGACGCCTTCACCCTGCGATGCAGTCCCTCGTCTCTTTCAGGTCGAGTTAAGCAACCATCTCCTCTACTTGGCGTTGCAGGCGCTACACTCCGCTGGGGTCGTTGATCGATTTGGGGAACTGAGGGTGTTTCGGAGAACATCGACGTCGACGAAGGGACACAGCTTCCTTCACGTCATCAAGCTCGTCTCGCCTTTCGTGATGGTCGTCGTCCTTCAGGCGACGATTGCGGGATTCAGCCTCGAGGTGATGTCATCGGTCCGCGCCTATGTCGCGGGAGAAGCGCTATGGTCGCGCTCGCAGAAGAACGCCGTCTATTTCCTCAATCGCTATCTGCATTCGGGCGACAAGAGCCAGTTCGCGCAATACCAGGCCTCGCTCGCCGTTCCCATCGGCGACGAGTTCGCTCGCTGGGCGCTCGAGCGCGATCCGGTCGACGTCGAGGCCGCTCGCATCGGCTTCCTGCAGGGCGGCAACCATCCCGATGACGTTCCGGGATTGATCTGGCTGTTTCGCTATTTCAATCGCGTCAGCTTCCTCCAGGAAGCCATCCGCGAGTGGGCCGCCACCGATCCCATGCTGCTGGAGCTGAGCGTGTTCGGCGAGGTCATCCGGTCGGAGCTGGAGAACGGCCCGGTTCGGGATGGCAGCCGCCTGCAATTCCTGTCGTCTCGGCTCTCGGAGCTCAACACCCAGTTCACGGTGCATGCGAACCGCTTCTCCACGGTCCTGGGCGAAGGCTCCCGCGCGATCAAGTTGATGCTGACCTGCATCAACATCGTCACCGCCCTGACGCTGATCCTGCTCCTGATCTGGCACACCCGGCGATTGGTGCTGCAACGACAGGCGTTCGAGGATGCCCTGCATGCCGAGAAGGAGCGCCTGGCCTGGCAGGCTTCGCACGACTGGCTGACAGGCCTTGCCAACCGTCGCGCCTTCGAGGCCCGCCTGCAAGGCGAGCTGGACAATGTTGCGGCAGCCTCGCTGGGCCTGATCCTGCTCGACCTCGACCAGTTCAAGAACGTCAACGACAGCTGCGGCCATCTAGCGGGCGACCGCCTGCTCTGCCAGGTCTCGCGCCTCCTGCAACAGGACCGGCGGCCGCATGATCTGGTGGCCCGGCTCGGCGGCGACGAATTCGGCCTGATCCTGCCGCAGTGCTCGCCGTTCGACGCAGCCGACATCGCCGAACGGCTGCGGCGATCGCTCGAGCTGTTCAGCTTCGCCTGGGACGATCGCTGCTTTGCAGTGACCGCCAGCATCGGCATCACCTGCATCACCGACCGCGACACCACGCTCGAGGACGCGATGCGACGCGCGGATGCCGCCTGCTATCGCGCCAAGGAAAAGGGACGCAACCGGGTTCAGGTCGATGGAGTGCGGCCCGACGTCGTCCTCATTGCAGCACGACCACGCGAAGCTGCACGCGCCTGAGGCTGCTCGCCCTGTCACCGCAAAGGCAGAATCCCGAGGCCCGCGAGGTGCGCGTCGAGGAACTGCTCAACCTGCTGGCGCAGCAACTGGGGCGGCACCGCCACCATGCGCTCCTCGAGACCGAGCGAGATGATGCCGTGCACCGCGGAAAACAGAGTGCGCGACAGCAGCGCGATCTTCACGTCATCCGCATCCGGTAGCAGCCGCACCAGAGGCGGGTGCATCAGCGCGAAGGCGTCCATCACCATCTGAAGGATGTCGTCCGGATAGGGGCGATCGTCCTCCATCCGATGCTCGAACAGCGAACGCAGCAAATTGGCGTGCTCCGCGAAAAACTCCAGATAGGTCTCGGCAAGCCCGTAGAGCTGGCGAACCGGATCCTCGGCCGGAACCCCGGCAAGCCGCTCCGTGAGCGCCTGAACCGTCTCCCGATTGACGGTCAGGATCACCCCGTCGAAGTCACCGAACTCGTTATAGACGCTTCCGACGGAGCAGCCGGCGGCTTCGGCGACGTCCCGAACCTTGAGTGATCTCAAGCCCTTAGTGGCAATGATGCCGCGGGCGATCTCCAGGATCTGGACCCGGCGGCGATTTTTTTTCTGGTCCCGCAACGTTTCTTCTTGAACATTGTTCATTTTCAAGCTACCAATGTGAACATTGTTCAATTTAACCCGGAGACCTGCAAAATGCAAACCCTCGCTGTTGATATCGTCACCACTTTCATCGATGACGCCGCCGCCCTCGTGACCGGCCTTGGCCGGGCCGCCCTCAAGCTCGCGATGACGCCGATCGATCGCATCGCAAACGCCTGCGACATTGCCGGCGTGCTCGCCGAGCGCCGCGCGACCTTCCGGATGTGGCGCGCCAACCGTAGCCGCGTCCGTCGTGAAGGCCGCAGGTTCAGCCTGCTTGGTCGCTTCTCGCCCTTTCGCCACCTCGCCCATCTCACCTGAGACGCGCGCCGCGAAGCGGTTCGAATGCAAGAAATGGCTGCAATGAAGGACTTACCATTTGCCGACATTCGCAGCCGATGTCGTGGGCCTTACCGGTACGGTTCAGTTTTTGCTCACGGCCCGTCGCATATCCGGGTCAGCGCGGCGCTCCCACCCAAAGCCGACGCGGCCGCAACCGGAAATTTGCGAACCTAACGAGACCATTAGGAGACCAACAGGATCGGAGGGATCGAGGGGACAGAGGCAGGCCGACGACAATCGTCACTCTGCAATCGTTCGTCCCATGCCCTTCCGGTCGTGACGCTTTCACCGCCACCGAAACAACCTCAGGCTGCCTTTCCAAAACAGGACTAGTCATGATCAGGGAATTGATGTCGTCACGCCGCTTCGCGCCGCTGTTCTGGGCGCAATTCTTCTCGGCGCTCAATGACAATGTGCTCAAGAACGCACTCGTCATCATCCTGCTTTACAGTGCAGCGACCGGCCACGGCGATGCGCTGGTGACGGTGGCAGGCGCCGTCTTCATCTTCCCCTATTTCATCCTGTCCGGGCTCGGCGGACAGCTCGCCGACAAATACGTCAAATCCGTCGTCGCAAGACGGCTCAAATTCGCCGAGATCTTCGCCGCTTGCTTCGCCGCCGCCGGCTTCTTCCTGCACTCGGTGCCGCTATTGTTCGCAGCGCTCGCGCTGTTCGGGATCATCGCCGCCCTGTTCGGCCCCGTGAAATATTCCATGCTGCCGGACCAGCTCGAGCTCGGCGAGCTCGCGACCGGCAACGCGCTGGTCGAAGGCGCCACCTTCATGGCCATCCTGCTCGGCACCGTCGCCGGCGGCCAGTTCGTGGCCGGCTCCGCCCATATGGGCTGGGTCGCATCGGCCGTGGTCGTGCTGGCGCTATTGTCCTGGGCTTTCGCTTCCCGCATTCCGCAGACGACGCCCTCCGCGCCCGATCTGCCCGTCAACGCCAATCCCTGGACCTCGACGCTCGGCCTGTTGAAGACGCTCTACGCGGACAAGCGGCTGTGGGACGGCACCGTGATCGTCTCCTGGTTCTGGCTGGTCGGCGCCATCGTGCTGTCGCTGCTGCCGGCGCTGGTCAAGGAGGTCGTTGGCGGCACCGAAGGCGTGGTGACGCTGTGTCTGGCGATCTTCGCGATCGGCATCGCCATCGGCTCGCTGTTCGCGGCGCAACTGAGCCACGTTCGCCCGAACCTCGCGCTGGTGCCGATCGGCGCCATCATCATGGGGTTTGCCGGCCTCGACCTCGCCTGGGCCATCGGCGTGACCAGCAAGGGACACGAGATCGCCGCGCTGGACTTCGCAACCTCGTTCGCCGGCCTGCGCATGCTGATCGATTTCGTCGCCTTCGCATTCGGCGGCGGCTTGTTCGTCGTTCCGTCCTTCGCCGCCGTGCAGGCCTGGTCGGCACCGTCCGAGCGCGCTCGCATCATCGCCGCGGGCAACGTGTTGCAAGCCGCCTTCATGGTGGTCGGCTCGCTGTTCGTCGCGCTGTTGCAGGCGACTGGCCTCCATATCGGCTGGATCTTCTTCGGCCTCGGCGCCGCCAGCTTCGGCGCGGTGTGGTTCGTGCTGACCAAGTGGGGCAAGGAAGGCGTGCGCGACTTCGGCGCGCTCTTGTTCCGCGCGCTGTTCCGCACCGAGGTTCGCGGGCTCGAGAACCTGCCGCCTCCAGGCACGCGCATGCTAATCGCGCCGAACCATGTCAGCCTGATCGACGGCCCGCTGCTGCACGCCGTGCTGCCGATCGACGCGAGCTTCGCGGTCGATACCGGCATCTCCAAGGCCTGGTGGGCCAAGCCGTTCCTGCGGGTGGTCAAGCATTACACCATGGACCCGACCAAGCCGCTGGCCGCGCGCGACCTGATCAAGCTGGTTGCCGCCGGCGAACCGGTGGTCATCTTCCCGGAGGGACGCATCACCGTCTCCGGCTCGCTGATGAAGGTCTATGACGGCACCGCGATGATCGCCGACAAGGCCGACGCCGTGGTCGTGCCCGTCCGCATCGAAGGCGCGCAGCGCTCGCATCTCAGCTACCTCGACGGCAGCCAGATCAAGCGCTCGTGGTTTCCGCGGGTGACGGTCACGATCCTGCCGCCAGTCAAGCTGCCGGTCGATCCGTCGCTGAAGGGCAAGGCGCGCCGCAATGCCGCCGGCGCCGCTCTCCAGGACGTGATGATTGACGCTCTCGTCAAGAACGCCATGCTCGATCACTCGCTGTTCGAAGCGCTCGGACACGCCTATCGCGACCGCGACACCGGCAAGGTCATCATCGAAGACGCGCTCGGCACCAAGCTGACCTATCGCAAGCTGATCCTGGGCGCGCAGGTCTTGAGCCGGAAGCTGGAGAACGGCACTTCCGTCGGCGAGAATGTCGGCGTGCTGCTGCCGAACTCCGCGGGCGTCGCCGTCGTCTTCATGGCGCTGCAAAACATCGGCCGGGTCCCGGCAATGCTCAACTTCTCCGCCGGCCCGGTCAACGTCCTCGCCGCCATGAAGGCCGCGCAGGTCAAGACCGTGCTGACGTCGAAGGCCTTCATCGAGAAGGGCAAGCTCGACAAGCTGATGGCCGCGATCTCCGCGGAGGCGCGCGTCGTCTATCTCGAGGACGTCCGCGCCTCGATCGGGATGGCCGACAAGATCAAGGGCCTGCACGCAGGCACAGCGCCGCGCGTCGTCCGCCAGGCCAACGATCCGGCCGTCGTGCTGTTCACGTCGGGCTCGGAAGGCACGCCCAAGGGCGTGGTGCTGTCCCACCGCAACATCCTTGCCAACTCCGCGCAGGCGCTGGCGCGCGTCGATGCCAACGCCAACGACAAGGTGTTCAACGTGCTGCCGGTGTTCCACTCCTTCGGGCTGACCGGTGGAATGATGATGCCGCTGCTCGCCGGCATCCCGATCTACATGTACCCCTCGCCGCTGCACTACCGGATCGTGCCGGAGCTGATCTACCAGACCGGCGCCACGATCCTGTTCGGCACCGACACGTTTCTCACCGGCTATGCGCGCTCGGCGCATGCCTATGACTTCCGCACCTTACGTCTCGTGATCGCCGGCGCCGAAGCGGTCAAGGATCGCACACGGCAGGTGTTCATGGAGCGCTACGGCATCCGCATCCTCGAAGGCTATGGCGTCACCGAGACGGCGCCGGTGCTGGCGATGAACACGCCGATGGCCAACCGCCCCGGCACGGTTGGCCGCCTGTCGCCGCTGATGGAAAGCCGCCTCGATCCGGTCCCCGGCATCGAGGAAGGCGGCCGCCTCTCGGTGCGCGGACCGAACGTGATGCTCGGTTACTTGCGGGCCGAAAATCCCGGCGTGCTCGAAGTGCTCGCGGAGGGCTGGCACGACACCGGCGACATCGTGGCAATCGACGCGGCCGGCTTCATCACCATCAAGGGCCGCGCCAAGCGCTTTGCCAAGATCGCAGGCGAAATGGTCTCGCTGTCGGCGGTCGAAAGCATCGCAGCGACGCTGTGGCCGCAGGCCGGCTCGGTCGCCGTGTCGATCCCCGACCAGCGCAAGAGCGAGCGCATCGTGCTGCTGACGACGGAAAAGAACGCCGAGCGCAGCGCGATGCAGGGCCAGGCCAAGGCGATCGGCGCGTCCGAGCTGACCGTTCCCGCCGCGATCATGGTGGTCGACAAGGTGCCGCTGCTCGGCAGCGGCAAGACCGACTATGTCACGGCAACGACGATGGCCCGTGAACAGGCGTCCGCGCCGGAGCGCGACGTGGCGTAAGCCAGATGCACAAAGCGCCTGAAACAGGCAGTGCGCGATGTCCGGGAGTGGTTCTGCTTCACGGCATCGCGCGCACCTCGGCATCCCTGACCAGGCTCGAACGAGCGCTTCAGGCGAGCGGGTTCGCGACGCTCAACATCGACTATGCCAGCCGCAGCAAACCGATCGCGGCGCTTGCGGACGATATCCATCCGGCCATCGTCAGCTTCGCCGAACGTGACGCGCCGCTGCATTTCGTCGCGCATTCGATGGGCGGCCTCGTCGCGCGCGCCTACATCGCAAGACACCGCCCGGCCCGGCTTGCCCGCGTCGTGATGCTGGGCACGCCGAACAGCGGCAGCGAGGTCGCTGATCTCCTGCAGGGATTTCTGCCCTACCGCGCATTCTACGGGCCAGCCGGCCTCGAGCTCACCACCACGCCTGCAACCGCGCCGACTACCCTCCCCGCCATCGACTATCCCGTCGGCGTGATCGCAGGAAGCCGCTTCATCGATCCCGTCGCCGGCCTCTTCGTCCTGCCGAAGCCCAACGACGGCCGGGTCTCGGTGCAGAGCGCGATGCTGGCCGGCATGGCCCAGCATATCGTGGTGAAGGCGTCCCACACCGGGCTGCCGCGTCACGCCGCCGCGATCGCCCAGACGATCGCCTTCCTGCGCGAAGGCCGTTTTCAGTCGGCGTAACGGGTCACGGCGCCGTCCGCCGTTCCTGTGCATAGCGCACCAGCGCCGCGAAGCGATAGATGCCGTGCACGAACTTGCCGTAGGGTATGGTGATGAACAGCGCGAACACCGCGCCGAGATGCAGCGCCAGCAGCGGTCCCATGGCGGCCGTCTCGCGCAGGATCAGAAGCAGCATGCCGGTGAGACCGGTCAGGAACAGCATGGCGATGAAGCCGACATCCATGCCGTAGCGTTGCTCATCGAGCAGCTCCGGCGCCCCGCGCAGTTTCGCGACGAACAGGCCGATCGGCCCGACGATGAGGCCGATGCCGCCGAGCGCGCCGAGCACCACGGGCAGATCCCACCACGGATACGGCGCCTCGCGTCCGAGGAGATAGTGATACAGCGTCGCGACGGACGTCGCGGCAAAGCACAGCAGGAAGCCGTAGAACGTCAGGTGGTGATAGAGCTTGCGCCGGTCGGTCGGCTTGTCGTCCTCGTTGTAGCAGCCGACGCCGCCGCCATGGAGATAGCGCAGCTCACCGGCATCCCGGATAGCCTGGACAATCGAGCCGCCGTCGGCGCGGCCGCCGATCGGCGTGCCGATATCGCGCCAGAATGCGCGCACGCTCATGACCAGCGCGAGGATGGCATAGAGAAACGCGACGCTGAACAGCGCGGCCATCGCATTGTGCGGCATCAGTCTGTAGAATGCGCCCGGCCCGGTATGGACACCGAACAGCACGCTGCGATCGTTCAGCGCAGCAAAGCCGAAGATAAAGGCGGCCATGCTGAGCGCGGCTATGAGGCTGATGACGAGACCATTGCGCGCGAAGGCGCCGGACAGCGCCTGCGGCCAGGCATAGGCCGCATAGGACTCCGCGCGCGCGACCGCCAGCGTCTTCGGGACGTTGACGTTGAATTCGTGCGGGGGCGAGAACTGGCAATCGACGTAGCAGGCGCCGCAGGAATGGCAGAGGTTTGCGAGATAGTTGAGATCGCCGTCGGAGAAGGCTCGGCGCATCTCCATGGCGGGAAACACCGCGCAAAGACCCTCGCAATAGCGGCAGGAATTGCAGACCGTCATCAGGCGGTCGGCTTCGTCCAAAATTCTGGTTCCGTGCATGGCTTTACTTCGTCAGGCCCTTTCCCTCGAGCCATTTCTGGATCAGGGCTGCGACCTCGAGGTTGTTCTTGTCCATCATCACCATATGCGAATTGCCCTTGATGCCGGCCTGCGGGAGGTCGACGATGTCGACGCTGCCCCCGGCCGCCTTGATGGCGTCCGCAAAGGCGATGCCGTTGGCGCGGATCTTGGGCCAGCGCGAATCGCGCTCGATATAGTCGCCGTAGATGATCAGGGTCGGAATGTTCTTCAGCGCATCCGCTCTGGCAGGATCGCCGATGCCGGCCGGCTCGATCGCAATCAGCGCCTTGACCTTGTCAGGCCGGGCTTGCGCGACCTTGAAGCCGAAGCTGCCAGCCTGGCTGTGGAACAGGATCACCGAGGGGCCGACGCGATCGATCTCGGCGATGTAGGCGGCGATGGTCGCATCGTCGGTCGTGGTCCAGCGCGGTACGTTCTGCTTGACGAAATTCTCGTAGCCCTCGACCGGAAACTGGTTGCCCGGCAGCACCTTGCGCTTGGCGGGATCGGGATCGTAGGAATTTGGCCCGTCGCCGATGCGGAAACGTTCGAACGGATTGGCTGTGGTGAGGAAGACCGGCTCGCTCTTGAAGACGTCGGGGTACTGCGCCCAACCTGCGCGTCCGCGCTCCACCGCGTCGGAATTGTAGACCGCCCACCCCCTGCGCAGAAAATAGTTCAGCCAGCCTTCGCGTCCGTCAGGCGTGGTCTCGTAGGTGACGCCGGTCAGTCCGCCGCCATGCCACATCAGCAGCGGATAGGCCCCCTGCTCGTTCGCCGGCAGGAAATACTGCACGTACATCTGCTCGACCTGATAGGTGCCGTTGGGATCGACCTTGGCCGGTACGCCGCCAGGCGCGAACACGACCTCCTTCACCGGCTTGCCGGAGATTTCGACTAGACGCCCACCGACATGGAACGAACCCATGTCGCGCAGGGTGATCGGCTCGGCGGCGCGGGCGTGGCCGACGATCAGCAGCGTCGCGATCGAAGCAATGGCAATGCGTGACATGGTTCCTCCCAGAGTCTTTTCTTCATTCTAGTTCTTCGCATGGCGTGCCGCTTCCCGGCCTGCGATCCGCCCGAACACGCTGCCGATGGTCATGCCCATGCCCGCCGCATAGCCTTTGCCGAGCACATTGCCGGCCATGATCTCACCGGCCGCGAACATGTTCGCCGACGGCTTGCCGTCGGCCATCAGCATCCGCGCCTCCCTGGTCACGCGCGTACCGAGATAGGTGAAGGTGATGCCGGGCCGCACCGGATAGGCGAGATAGGGCGGTGTCTCGATCCGCCGCGCCCAATGCGTCTTCGGCGGCGTGATGCCCTCGGTGCGGCAGTCGTCCAGGATGGTGTGATCGAAGGTGCCGGGCCGCACCGCGGCGTTGAACTCGGTAACGGTCTTTTCAAGCGCGGCCGGATCGAGCTCGAGCTTGCCGGCGAGCTCGGCCACCGTCTGCCCGGCGATCGGCGGGAACAGCGTCGGCATGAAGCTCGTGACGACGGTGGAATCGAAGATGATGTAGGCGATCTGGTCGGGCTGCGCAGCGACCAGCCGGCCCCAGATCGCGTAGCGCTTCGGCCAGATGTCCTCACCCTCGTCGTAGAAGCGCTGCGCGTGCTTGTTGACGACGATGCCGAATACCACGGAGTCGTGGCGGGTGATGATGCCGCCGTCGAATTTCGGCGCGCGGGCGTCGATCGCCACCGCATGGCACTGGGTGGGATCGCCGACCTCCTGTACGCCCTTGTCGAGCAGCATCTTCAGGATCGAACCGCGGTTGTAGGGCGTGCCGCGGATCAGGAAATTATCGGCGGCATCGCCCCAATATTGCTTCAGCCATTCGATGTTGGCCTCGAACCCGCCGGCCGCGGCGACCAGCGACGTCGCGCGGATCTCGGTCTCGCCCTTGATCGGCCGTTTGAGGCGGGCGGCCAGGAACATCCCGTCCTCGATCACGAGGTCGATGACCTCGGCATCGTATTCGACATCGACGCCGAGTCGCTCGGCGGTGAGGTAGAGCGCATTCAGCATCGCGCGGCCGCCGCCGAGGAAGAAGGAGTTGGTGCGGCCGAGGCTCAGCGTGCCGCCGAGCGAGGGCTGCCAGCGCACGCCCTGCTCCACGATCCAGTTCAGGATGTCCTTGGATTCGCGGATCATGTGGCGAGCCAGCACTTCGTCGGTCTGCCCGCCGGTCACGCGCAGCAGGTCCTCCCAGAACTCCTCCTCGGTGTAGGGGCCGGTCAGGATTTCGGTGGCGGCGTCATGGGCGCAGCGCATGTTGCGGGTGTGGCGGGTGTTGCCGCCGCGATAGAACTTTGGCGCGCCTTCGAGCACCAGCACCGAGGCGCCGCCACGACGCGCCGCGATCGCCGCGCACAGCGCCGCATTGCCGCCGCCGATCACCAGCACGTCGTATTTGCTGCTCATGCCGTCTGCCCGATGCGACGAAGTTGGAGACATTCTGCCCGCCGGCGGCCTCGGTCAACCGGTCCGCCATTGCGTACCTTTGTATACAAAGATATACAGAAGCTGCGCAAGCGACATCTCTGCATGGGCAGGATGCGCTTGGCGCTTCGAGGATGCATGACCAGACGCCCGGCAAAGGCAGGATCGATCGCGCGCGGCGCGGGCGTCGCGCTGGGCGAAGCCGTGTTCCGCTCACTGTGCGAAGCGCTCCAGGCCGGCAGCTACCGTGCGGGCGATCGCCTGCGGGAGGAGGAGGTGGCGCAGCGGCTGAAGGTCAGTCGCACGCCGGTGCGCGAAGCGCTGGGCCGGCTCGCGGCGCGCGGCTTCGTCGAACCCGCCGGCGGCCGCGGCCTGATCGTCCGCAACCTCGATATTTCCGAGGTGCTCGAACTCTACGCCATGCGCGAGATCATGGAAGGCGCCGCCGCGCGCCTAGCCGCCGAGCACGCCTCGGCAACCGAGATCGACGCACTCAGGGACATCGAGCAGACCTTTGTCGAGGCGTCCGCGGCCGACGCCATCGAGATGGCAAGGCTCAACCGCGCCTTCCACGAGGCGATCTGCCGCGCGGCGCGCAACCGCTATCTCGACAACGCCTCCCGCGAACTACAGGACTGGATCGCCCTGCTCGGCCCGACCACCTTCACGGTGACGGGACGTCCCTCGACCAGCCACGGCGAGCACCAGGCCGTCATCGACGCGATCGCCGCGCGCGACGGCGACAGGGCCGAACAGCTCGCGCGCGCGCACATCCGCGAAGCGCTGCGCTGCCGGCTGAAATTGTTGCAGAAGCAATAGGCCGGATCGTCCGCCCGATCACGCCTCGAACACGCGCGTCAGCAGCCAATAGCCACCGAGCAGGCTGATGATTGCGGACACCGTGTAGACGAGCTTTGCGGTTCGCACCGGCTCGGTACGGCCGGCACTGGTCAGCCGGTCCAGCAGGCCGAGCATCGGCAGCATGACCGCAACGATCGCAATCTGCCCGATCTCGACGCCGACGTTGAAGGCGGCCAGCGCCGGGACAATGGCATCCGGCGGCAAGCCTATCTCCCGAAGCGCGCCGGCAAAGCCGAAGCCGTGGATCAGGCCAAACAGAAAGGCCACGCGCCAGCGCTTGTCGATATCGCGCGAGACAAAATTCTCCACCGCCACGAACACGATCGAGGCCGCGATCGCGGGCTCCACGATGCGACCCGGGATGACGAGGACATTCAACGCCGCCAGCGACAACGTCATGGTGTGAGCGATGGTGAAGGCGGTAACGATCTTGATGACCGGAACGAGCCGGCGTGCCCAGAGCATGACTGCGACCAGAAACGCGACATGATCGTAGCCGAGGAAGATATGCTCGATGCCGGCGAGGAGATAGCGCTGCATGGTCGAGGACAGCGATGGCGGCGCCGTCGAGAGCGTGACCGTCGTGTTGCCGGAGTCGAGCAGGGCCTGCGCCTCGGACCTGCCCTGCGCGATCAGCACGATCTGGCGCGCGCCCTTGTCCTTCTCGGTCAGCACGGTGGAGCGATAGAGGATATCGCCGGTCGTGTTCGCGCAGGCGAAACTGTTGCGATAGACGACGCCGTCCCCGTCGGGGAGGATCGCAGCAGCACCTGGCGCGCAAGCCGTGCCGCCGCCTGTCACGGCCAGATGCCCATCGAGATAGGCAAGGATGGCGGTCCTGGCCGCTTCGACCGCGGCCGGATCGACCGCATCCTGCCGCGCATCATAAATCTTCGTGCCGATCAGGCGATCGACGTCGCTGCCTTTCAATCCCAGCTCGACGGTCACCGTGCGATCGCCGGTCAGCGCCACGCGCGCCGTCGCGAGGTTGACCTGATGCGCCTCAGCCGGAAAGCAGGCGCCGAGCAGAGCCGCGAGCCACAGCAGCCGGGCCCGCCTCATGATCCAGCTCCATCGCCCTCACGCCAGCACATCCGCGACGACCGCTTTGGAGACATCCCTAACGTCGGTGGGCTTGAGCCGCACCTGCAAGCCGCGCTGGCCGCCATTGAGATAGACATAGTCATGCGCGAGCGCGCTCTGCTCGATCACGGTGCGCACGGGCTTGCGCTGCCCGAACGGGCTGATGCCGCCGACCTTGAAGCCGGTGACGCGCTCGGCCTCCGGTGGCTTCATCATCTGCGCCGACTTGCCGCTCGCCGCCGCGGCGAGCTTCTTCATCGAGACTTCCTGGTCGGACGGAACGATCACGCAGACCGGCTTGCCGTCGACGAGCGCCATCAGCGTCTTCAAGACGCGCGCGGGATGCTCGCCAAGCGCGGCGGCGGCCTGGAGCCCGATGCTCTCGGCATCGGGATCATAGTCGTAAGCGTGCACGGTGAAGGCAACACCGGCGGCCGCGAGCGCACGTGTGGCGGGAGTGACTTTGGACATGGGCGATGTTTACCACCGCCGCCGCGAGGAGCGAAGGGACGGCGACGTGGGTGCACGCACACGCCACACCCCCGGTGTCGTCCCGGCGAAGGCCGGGACCCATAACCCCAGGGAGTTGTTTGGCGAAGATTCGTGGTCCGGTATTGCGACCGTCCGCAATCGAGATATCGCGCGGTATCGGTCCCGGCCTTCGCCGGGACGACAGCAGCGGTTTGGCTAGCGGCGCCCCGCCAAAGCTATTGCAGCGCCTACTCCGCCGCGTCCCGCATTTCGGCGCGCTCGGCTTTGACCGCGCAGAACTTGAATTCCGGGATCTTGCCGAACGGATCGAGCGCCGGGTTGGTCAGGAGGTTCGCCGCCGCTTCCGCGTAGCAGAACGGCATGAACACCATGTTCTCCGGCACGTCGCGGTCGGAGCGGACCTTGACCTCGACGGCGCCGCGGCGGGTCTCCAGGCGAATGAAGTCACCCGGCGCGAGCTGCTTCTTGCGCATGTCCTTCGGGCTCATGAAGGCGACCGCCTCCGGCTCGATCTGGTCGAGCACCTGCGCGCGGCGGGTCATCGAGCCGGTGTGCCAATGCTCAAGCACGCGGCCGGTCGAGAGCACCATCGGATATTCGGCGTCGGGAAGCTCGTCCGGCGGGATGACGTGGGCCGGCACGATCTTGCCGCGCCCGCTCGCGGTCGGGAAGCCGGCGGTGAAGATGATCTCGTTGCCCGGCTTGTTCGGATCGTCCGCCGGATAGGTGACGGCACCTTCGCGCACCAGCCGTTCCCAGCTGATGTTCTTGAGCGACGGCATGAGCTCTGCCATCTCGGTGTAGACATCGCCGGGGCCGGCATAATTCCACGGCAGGCCCATGCGCTTGCCGATCTCCTGGATGATCCAGAGATCCTGCCGCGCATCGCCCGGCGGCTTGATCACCTGACGCGCGAGCTGCACGCGGCGATCGGTGTTGGTGAAGGAGCCGTCCTTCTCGGCGAAGGCCGAGGCCGGCAGGATGACGTCGGCGTGGAACGCGGTCTCGGTGACGAAGAGATCCTGCACCACGAGATGGTCGAGCATGGCGAGCGCGTGCCGCGCATGCTGGAGATCGGGGTCCGACATCGCGGGGTTCTCGCCCTCGATATACATGGCCTTGATCTCGCCGGCATGGATCGCGTTCATGATCTCGACCACCGTGAGGCCGCGCACGGGATCGAGATCCTGCTGCCACAGCTTCTCGAAGGCGCCGCGCAAGTCGTCGCGGCCGACCGGCTGGTAGTCCGGCAGGAACATCGGGATCAGGCCGGCGTCGGAGGCGCCCTGCACGTTGTTCTGGCCGCGCAGCGGATGCAGACCGGTGCCGGGGCGGCCGACCTGGCCGGTGATCAGCGCGAGCGCAATCAGGCAGCGCGCATTGTCGGTGCCGTGGACATGCTGGCTGATGCCCATGCCCCAGAAGATGATCGACGACTTTGCCCGCGCATAGGTGCGCGCAACCTCGCGCAGCGTTTGCGCCGGGACGCCGCAGATCGCTTCCATCTTCTCCGGCGTGAACTCCTTGATCTTCTCCTTGAGGTCCTCGAAGCCCTCGGTGTAGCCGGCGATGTACTGGTCGTCGGTCAGGCCTTCCGTGATGATCGTGTTGATCATCGCGTTCAGCATGGCGACGTCGGAGCCGGGCTTGAACTGCAGGTGCTTGGTCGCATAGCGCGACAGCGTCTGCCGGCGCGGGTCCATCACGAACAGCTTGGCGCCATTCTGCTTGACCGCGTTCTTGATGAAGGTGGCGGCGACCGGATGGTTCACGGTCGGGTTCGCCCCGATCACGATGATCACCTCGGCGTCCATCGCCGCCGAGAACGGCGCCGACACGGCGCCCGAACTCAGGCCTTCGAACAGCGCCGCCACCGACGAGGCGTGGCACAGCCGGGTGCAGTGGTCGACATTGTTGGAGCCGAAACCGGTGCGCACCAGCTTCTGGAACAGATAGGCCTCTTCGTTCGAGCCCTTGGCCGAGCCGAAGCCGGCGAGCGCCTTGACGCCGTTCTCGTCACGGATCTTGACGAGGCCCTTGGCGGCGATGTCGAGCGCTTCCTCCCAGCTCGCTTCGCGGAAATGGGTGAAGGGATTGGCCGGATCGACCTGGTCGTTGGCATCCTTCTTCGCATTGGGCAGCCGCACCAGCGGCTTGGTCAGGCGATGCGGATGGTGGATGTAGTCGAAGCCGAAGCGGCCCTTGACGCAGAGACGGTTGCGGTTGGCGGGACCGTCGCGGCCCTCCGCATAGATCACCTTCTCGTCCTTGACCTCATAGGTGACCTGGCAGCCGACGCCGCAGAACGGGCAGAGCGAGTCCACCTTCCTGTCGGCATAGGTGACGCGGGTCTGCTTCTCGTCGAGCATCACGGCCGGCATCAACGCGCCGGTCGGGCAGGCCTGCACGCATTCGCCGCAGGCGACGCAGGTGGACTCACCCATGGGATCGTCGAAGTCGAACACGATCTTCGAGCCATGATTGCGGTAGGCCATGCCGATGACGTCGTTGACCTGCACCTCGCGGCAGGCGCGCACGCACAGGCCGCACTGGATGCAGGCATCGAGATTGACGCGCATCGCCGGATGGCTGGCGTCGGTCGCCCAGCGCTCGGCGGCAGGAAAGCGGCTCTCGGTGACGCCGGTGGTCTCGGCCCAGTGCCAGAACTTCGAATCCGGATCGTGCGAGGTCTCGCGCGCCGGCTGGTCGGCGACGAGCAGCTCCATCACCATCTTCTGCGCCGAAACCGCGCGCGCGCTTTCGGTCTTCACCTTCATGCCGACCGACGGCGTGCGCTTGCAGGATGCGGCGAGCACGCGCTCGCCCTCGATCTCGACCATGCAGGCGCGGCAATTGCCGTCGGGGCGATAGTCGGGCGCCGGCGAGTAGCACAGATGCGGGATGTCGCGGCCCTGGCGTTTTGCGACCTGCCAGATGGTCTCGCCGGGACTGGCCTCGACCTGCTTGCCGTCGAGCTCGAACGTGATTTTGGTCATTCGGCCGCTTCCTTGAACTCGTCAGGGAAATATTTGATCACGGTGGCAAGCGGATTCGATGCCGCCTGTCCGAGCCCGCAAATCGAGGCATCGCGCATCGCCTGGCTCAATTCTTCCAGCAAGGCACGGTCCCAGACCGGCTTCTGCATCAGCAGCGCCGCCTTCTGGGTTCCGACGCGGCACGGCGTGCACTGGCCGCAGCTCTCGTCCTCGAAGAACTTCATCAGGTTCAGAGCCGCTGCGCGCACGCTGTCCTTCTGCGACAGGATCACGATCGCGGCCGAGCCGATGAAGCAGCCGTATTTCTCCAGCGTGCCGAAATCGAGCGGGATGTCGTCCATCGATGCCGGCAAAATGCCGCCGGACGCGCCGCCCGGCAGGTAGGCGTAGAAGGTGTGGCCGTCGGCCATGCCGCCGCAATATTCGTCGATCAGCTCGCGCACGGTGATGCCTGATGGCGCGAGCTTCATGCCGGGATTTTTCACGCGGCCAGAGACCGAGAAGCTGCGCAGGCCATGACGCTCGTGGCGGCCGTGGCCCTTCCACCAGTCGGCGCCCTTCTCGACGATGTCGCGCACCCACCACAGCGTCTCGATGTTGTTGATCAGCGTCGGCAGGCCGAACAGGCCGACCTGGAACGGATAAGGCGGCTTGTGCCGGGGCAGGCCGCGCTTGCCCTCGATGCTCTCGAGCAGCGAAGATTCCTCGCCGCAGATATAGGCGCCGGCGCCGCGGCGCATGTGCAGCGTCGGGCCATCCGGCGGCAGCTTTGCGATCTCGCGCTCCAGGATCTCGCGCGAGGCCGGATATTCGTCGCGCAGGTAGATGTAGACGTCGGAAGCCTGCACCACATGCGCGCCGATCAGCATGCCCTCGATGAAGCGGTGCGGATCGCTTTCGAGATAGACGCGATCCTTGAACGTGCCGGGCTCGCCCTCGTCGCCGTTGATCGCCATCAGCCGCGGACCGGGCTCGCCCAGCACCGCGCGCCATTTGCGGCCCGTCGGGAAGCCGGCGCCGCCGAGGCCGCGCAGCGAGGCGTCGTCGAGCGCCTTCAGCAGATGGTCCTTCGGCAATTCACCCGAACGAACGCGATTGAGCAGCTTGTAGCCGCCGCCCGCGACATAGGCGTCGTAGCCGATATATTTGGGCAGATGCGCGTGGGTGTCGCCGGCCTTCGCGGCCGCCATCACATTGGCGACGGTCGCATGATCGACGAAGTTGTGTCCGACTTCCGCGGCAGGTGCGGTGTCGCAGCGGCCGACGCAGGGCGCGCGCACGACGCGGATGCCGGGACCCGACGCGCTCTGCAAATCCGCGAGCAGCTTCTCGCCGCCCAGCATCGCGCAAGTGAGAGAATCGCAGACGCGGATCGTCAGCGGCGCGATGTCAGGCTCACCTTCCTTCACGATGTCGAAATGCGCGTAGAAAGTCGCGGTCTCGAACACCTCGGCGAAAGCGAGCTTCATCTCGTCGGCAAGCGCGGCGAGATGCGCCGCCGAGATCTGGTGATATGTGTCCTGGATCAGGTGGAGATATTCGATCAGGAGGTCGCGCCGCCGCGGGCGATCGCCGAGCAACTGCTCGATCTCGTGTGCGGCGGTGGGATCGACCTGCCGCCCCTTGGGCGTGGCCTTGGCTCGCTTCCGTCCCTCGCCCGGATGTTCGAACGAGCGGACCTCGTGCACGTCATGGCTCATCGATGAGTCTCGTCAACCTTCTTTAGAACAGGTCCAATTCTAACTCTTGGCATACCAGATGCCAAGAGAATTCATCCGTTCCGTTAAGCATTTAAGGGGCATGCGGCCAACAAGCCCCACGCCCCTTGCCTCGAACTGTTCGTGGAACCCGACCTCAGGTCTTGTTCATGCACTCCTCGATGTAGAACCAGCGGTCGTCGCCGGCGAGGCCCTTGGACTTCACGTCGGCACGGCAGGCCTTGAGCTTCGGCTTGTTGGCGGACCACTTCGCTTTCATGTCCTTCAGCTTCTGCATGGTGAGCTTGATCTTGCCCGGCTTGGCCTCCGTCGTCGTCGCCGGTGCGGTGGTGGCAGGTGCCGCCGCGGTTTGCGCGGACGCGGCATGAAGGCCAGCGACCAGCAACACGGCCGCAAGGCAAATTCGGGTACGAAGCATTTAAATCCCCCTAAGTCCCAGTCTCGATGATGTCTGAAAGGCGAACGCCGCGGGACGCCGATGATGAGCATCCTGCGGCTGTCTTGATAGCGATCAGAATATCTTGACCGCGCTCTCCAGCGTCTTCCAGACACCCCAGAGCAGGGGAATGCCGACGAAGGCCCAGAACAGCGCCGCCTTGGCGTCAAGCCCGCCGAACCCGATGCCGTAGGAGCCGTGCGGCCCCGCCGCGGCGGCGCTGGCGCTCGCTGCCTGCAACTTGGCGACATCGGCATCCTTCATGTGCCACTTCGAATCGACCGGCTTGATCAGATAGTTGCAGATCAGGCCCGCGATCAGCATCGCGCACAGGATGTACATGGTGGTGTTATAGAGCTGGTCGCGCGGCACGCCGGCCGCGAGCTGGAACTCGCGGATGTAGTTGACCACGACGGGGCCGATGATGCCCGCGGTGGACCATGCCGTCAGCAGCCGGCCGTGGATGGCGCCGACGAACTGCGTGCCGAACATGTCGGCGAGATAGGCCGGCACGGTCGCGAAGCCGCCGCCATACATCGACAGGATGATGCCGAAGCCGAGCACGAACAGCAGCTTCGAGCCCATCGCCGCAAAGGTCGGCGCCAGCGCATAGAGCACGATGCCGAGGATGAAGAAGGTGTAGTAGGTGTTCTTGCGTCCGATCTTGTCCGACAGCGACGCCCAGAAGAAGCGGCCGCCGATGTTGAACAGCGACAGCAATCCGGCAAAGCCCGCGGCGATCGCTGCGATCTGCGCCTTCTGCCCGGCATCGAGCGCGTTGAAGCCGACGTCCGGCAGGCCGATCAGCTTGCCGGCGAAGATCTCCTGAAGCATGGGCGAGGCCATGCCGATCACGCCGATGCCGGCCGACACGTTCAGGCAGAGCACCCACCAGATCAGCCAGAACTGCGGCGTCTTGTGTGCGTCGTTGAGATGAACGTTGTTCTTCGAGATCATCGCGTTGGCCTTGGACGGCGGGGTCCAGCCTTCCGGCTGCCAGCCGGGCGGCGGCAAGCGATAGCGGAACGCGCCGATCATCATGAACACGAAGTAGATGACGCCCATCGCAACGAAGGTCTCCCAGACGCCGACCGACGTCGGACTCTTGAAGTAGTTCATCAGGAGGTTCGCCAGCGGCGCGCCGATCATGGCGCCGCCGCCGAAGCCCATGATGGCCATGCCGGTCGCCATGCCGCGGCGGTCCGGAAACCACTTCACCAGCGTCGACACCGGCGAGATATAGCCAAGGCCAAGACCGATGCCCCCGATCACGCCCGAGCCCAGCCACAACAGCCAGAGCTGATGGGTGTAGACCCCGATCGCACCGAGGAAGAGGCCGCCGCACCAGCAGAGCGCCGAGACGAAGCCGGCCTTGCGCGGTCCCACGCGTTCCAGCCAGCCGCCCCAGACTGCAGCCGCGATACCGAGCAACACGAAGAACAGGGTGTACATCCATCCCATGCTGGCGACCTTCCAGTCGCAGCTGGTCGTGAACAGTTCCTGGAACAGCGAAATATCCCCGCAGACCTTTGGCGCGGTCAGCCCGATCGCGCGTGAGAGCGGCAACCAGAACACCGAGAAGCCGTAGGCCATGCCGATGCACAAATGGATGCACAGCGCCGCAGGCGGCACCAGCCAGCGATTGAAGCCGGCGGTCGCGATCGTCCGCTCACGATCAAGAAAGCCGGCGCCAGCGCCTGAAATCGTTCCAGCGCTCTCAATAGTCGACATACAGTCCTCCCCTAAGCCGCCCTTCTGAGCAGCCTGCCGCTAAGATCCTGATCCTCAGCCATTCACGGTGCAGCCAGCTGTCCCCGCTGCCCCGCATCATCATCCGGCGCGCGCCAGGACCGGTCACGCACCTCCGAAAAATAAACCCCGCGAGCGGGGGCTCTATGCCCGACACGACGTGCAGGCTTCGTGTTTGGCCCGTTGATCCGCGTATCGCAGACAACACTCAACCTCCGCGCCCGCACGGAGAAAGTCGATTTGGGCAGAAGCCATGATCGATGTCGATAGACAAAAGGTCGGTATCAACGCGGTAACGCGCTCACGAACGCAGCGCACCATTGGCGTTGCTTATCGGACCATTTGTTTTTTCTATCAAGAACACGATGCGCGCGTCGTTGCGCTCGGTGATCTCCACCGTGTCGCCGGTCTCGCGAATCAGGTTCGGAATGTCAATCACCGACAGGGGATCGGTGCAGTACACCTCGAGCTGATCGCCCGGCTGCAACGGTTTGAGCGCCTTGCGTGTCTTCAGGGCGGGCAGCGGGCATTTCAGCCCGGTGAGATCGAGCGTGGTTCTGGTCATGGGCGCAACATGGCGGTGCCGGTCCCTGCCGTCAACGCAACCGGTCAGAGCAGATCGGCATAGGGCAGGAAACCCACGCCCTGTCCTGGCTCGACACGCGTGATGTCCTCGCCGAGTTCGACGAGGCCGTCGGTCTCGACCAGCGACGACAACAGGCCGGCGCCTTCGCGCGGGAACTTGATGGCCTCCAGCGCGCCGTCTTCTCCGCGCCGCAGCGAGGCGCGGACATATTCGCGGCGGCCGATCTTCTTCTTGTAGGCGAACGCCGCGCGCACCGGGATCGGCAACAGCGGTTCCGGCAAACCACCCATCAGCGCCAGCGCCGTCGGCCGCACCACATGGACGAAGGTGACGAAACTCGCGACGGGATTGCCGGGCAGGCCGATCAGCGGCGTGCCGCCGATGATGCCCATCGCCACCGGACGGCCCGGCTTGATCGCCATCCGCCACAGCACCAGCGAGCCGATGCTCTCGACCGCCGCCTTGACGTGATCCTCCTCGCCGGTCGAGACGCCGCCGGTGGTGAGGATCAGGTCGTGGCTGCCTGCAACCTGCTTCAAGCCATCGGCAAGCGAGGTCCGCTCGTCACGCAGGATGCCGAGGTCGCTGACCTCGCAGCCGAGCCGGCGCAGCATCGCCATCAGCATGAAGCGGTTGGAGTCGAACAGCTGCGAGGCCGCGCGCGGCTCGCCCGGCGACGCAAGCTCGTCGCCGGTCGAGAACACCGCAACGCGGATGCGCCTGACGACGTCGAGCCTGATAAGGCCGAACGCCGCGGCAAGCGCGACATGCTGTGGCCGCAGCCGCTGGCCGGCGCGCAGCGCGACGTGCCCTTCGGGGATGTCCTCGCCGGCAGGGCGGACATTGGCGCCTGGCTTCAGCCCCGGCGGCAGCACGACCTTGCCGGTATCATCGATGCGGACATCTTCCTGCATGAAGACGGTCCCGGCATCCGGCGGCATCGGCGCGCCGGTAAAGATGCGCGCGGTGTGGCCGGGCCTGATCGGCGCCTGAACAAGGCCGCCGGCCTGGATGCGGCCATCGAGCGGGAACGCCCGTTCCGCACCGTCCGGAAGATCGGCATTGCGCACGGCATAGCCGTCGACGGCGGAATTGGTGAAGGGCGGCAGCGGCAGGGGCGCGGCGATGTCTCGGGCCAGCACGCGCCCGTCCGCGTCGACCAGCGCCACGGCTTCGAGATCGGCGATCGCGTTGACTCGCGTCGTGATCAGGCCAACGGCCTCGTCGACCGACATCATCGGTCCGCCAAAGGCAAAGCAATCGTCAGACAGTTGCGCCATGGTGCCTCGTCAGCGCATCGCAACGCTTTTCGCGACCGCTTCCTCGACCGGCATCGCCGCACGCAACAGCAACGCCGCCGCGGCCGGGATATCGTCGAGATGGACGGTCGGCAGCCGGGTGTCAATCGGGGCATCGGTCGCGATTCCGGCAATTCCGGGATCGTCGGGAAACAGCAACGGCTTGCCGTTGCCGGCACGATAGACCTCGATCTTGCGGTGCGGCTCCCGCTTGAAACCCTCGACCACGACGAGATCGACCGCAGACAGCTTGCTCAGGAGTTCCGGCAGCCGCGGCTCCGCCGCCCCGCGCAGTTCGTGCATCAGAGCCCAGCGGCTTGACGAGGCAACCAGCACCTCGGCGGCACCCGCCTCGCGATGGCGCCAGGAATCCTTGCCGGGCACGTCGACGTCGAACTGGTGATGCGCATGCTTGATGACAGAGACGCGCAGGCCCTGCGCGCTGAAATGCGGGATCAGCCGCGTCAACAGCGTGGTCTTGCCCGCGCCGCTCCAGCCTGCAAGGCCGATGACTTTCATAACCGATCCGTCTCCGCGAGCGACTGGGTCTTTGGTGGAACCGCTTCTCTCCACCGTCATTGCGAGCGTAGCGAAGCAATCCAGACTGTCTCCGCGGGGGCATTCCCGGATTGCTTCGCTGCGCTCGCAATGACGACGAGGCGGCATTTTCGCTTTCCGCCAGTATGCTTATATCGGCTTGACCCGAATGTCATGCTAACGTCGTGGCCATGATGAAGATCGACAAAGCCCCGGTGCCCCTGATCGTCCCCAACCCGGATGACCCGCGCCTGACCCAGAGCGTGACCGGGACCGACCAGACCGGCGCCAAGGTCGAGATCAAGGTGCCGATGGAGCGGCCGCTGACGCTCTACCTGAATTCCCAGGAGATCGTCACCATGATGACGATCGGCGATTATCCGGAATATCTGGCGCTGGGCTATCTGCTCAACCAGAACATGCTGAAATATAATGACGCAGTCACCGAGGTCGAATACGACGACGATCTCCAGGTGGTCGTCGTACGCACCGAGCACAACACCAACTTCGAGGCCAAGCTGAAGAAGCGCACGCAGACCTCGGGCTGCGCGCAGGGCACCGCCTTCGGCGATCTGCTGGAAGCGGTCGAGAGCGTCGCGCTGCCGAAGGCGGAGCTGCGCACCTCCTGGCTCTACCAGATGACGCAGACCATCAACACCATGCCCTCGCTGTATCTGGAGGCGGGTGCGATCCATGGCTGCGTGCTCTGCAAGGAGGGCGAGCCGCTGTGCTACACCGAGGACGTCGGCCGCCACAACGCCGTCGACAAGATCGCGGGCTGGATGTACCGCCACGGCGTCGATGCCGGCGACAAGATCCTCTACACCACGGGCCGTCTCACCTCGGAGATGGTGATCAAGACGGTGCGCATGGGCATTCCGATCCTGGTGTCGCGCTCCGGCTTCACCGCCTGGGGCGTCGATCTCGCAAGGCAAGTGGGCCTGACGCTGGTCGGCCGCACCCGCGGCAAGCGCTTCATCGCGCTCGCGGGCGAGGAACGCATCGTCTACGACCAGAACCTCGCTTACGTCGAGGAAGAGTCGGCCAAGCACAAGCGCAAGGGTGAAGGTGGTGACGACTGAAATTCCGGCAACGCAAGGCGTGCTGCTCGCCGGCGGTCTCGCGCGACGCATGGGCGGCGGCGACAAGCCGATGCGCACCATAGGCGGACGCACCATCCTGGAGCGCGTGATCGCACGCCTTTCGCCCCAGTGCGGCGGGCTGATCCTCAATGCCAACGGCGATCCCGCGCGTTTCGCCGCGTTCGGTTTGCAGGTCGTCGCCGACGACGTGCCCGGCTTTCCCGGCCCGCTCGCCGGCATCCTCGCCGCGCTCGACTGGACCGCCGCGAACCGGCCGGAGCTCGCATGGGTGCTCAGCGCCGCCGGCGACTGCCCATTCCTGCCGCGCGATCTCGTCGCGCGCCTGCATGAAACCCGTGAGCGGGAGAGCGCGCAGCTCGCGGTCGCTGCGTCAGGCGACCAGTCGCATCCGGTGATCGGGCTGTGGCGCGTTACCTTGCGCGACGAACTGCGCCACGCCCTGGTCGTCGAGGACCTGCGCAAGATCGACCGCTGGACCGCACGTTATCCGCTCGCAACGGTGACGTGGCCGGCCGAGCCGCTCGATCCGTTCTTCAACGCCAACACGGTCGAGGACATCGCCGAGGCCGAGCGGCTCGCGGCGCTCGACGACGCGGCCTAGCCCCAGCGCGCGCAACACCTTCATGGCGTTGCAGCCGATCTGGATGCCGGCGCCAATGCGGGCGAATTGGGAGGCCTGCTCGTAGACCATCGCATCGATGCCGACGCGCCGCAGCGCCGCGGCGGTCGCAAGCCCGCCCATGCCGGCACCGACGATCGCAACCGAAAGCGGCCTTGCCATCGCGTCCCCCACCTGTCGCGCAGCTTGAAACGCCGCGCCGTCATCTATCGTCTACGCGGGCCTGAAGCCCGCTCGCTCCAGTGCCGCACGCGCCTCGTTCGAGCCGAGGGCGTCGAGAAAGGCCTGCACCGCCGGACGCTGCTTGCGCGCCGTCACCAATGCGAAGTCATAATGCTCTTCCGCGAGCGGAATGAAACCGAGGCCGACCGCATCGGCGACCGGCGCAATGGTCATGCCCCAGTCGGCGCGGTGCTGCGCGACGGCCGCGGCAACAGCATTGTGCGAGCGCGGCTGGTTCCAATAACCTTCGGGGCGCGCACCGGCGAGCAGCCGGTCGATCAGGATACGCGTGCCGGCGCCCTGGTTGCGGTTGACCATGATGCAGGCGGGGTCCGTGAGCGCGGCCGCAACGGCGTCCTTTGCGCCGAGGCCCTCGAAGCGCTTGTCGCCCTTGCGGAACACGATGCCCTGCATCCGCCGCCAGCCCGGCACGAGCTCGAGCCCTTCGACCAGGTAAGGCGTGTTGTAGGTCTCGGTTCTGTCGTCGAACAGATGGATCGGCGCGAGATCGCACTCGCCCCGTTTCGCCGCCGCAAGCCCGCCGAGGCTGCCGACCGCGATCGAGCGCACGGTGAGGCCCGCATGCGCGAGCTGTGCGGTGACGAGGTCGAGGCCTGTGCAATGACTGCCGACGATGACGAGATCGGGCACCCGCACATGCGGCGTGAACAGCGTCACCTCGGCCTCGGTCCCCGCGGGCATCTGGTCGGCGAGTGCGTCGATGCGCAAAAAGCCGTCGGCCTGCGCGAAGGACGTGATCGCACCGGAGCCTTTGCCGGAGGGATAGGCGATCATACCGTCCCTGCCCTCGACCAGCGAGACCATGACGAATTCGGTGCGGCCGAGCTCCGAGGCGATGCGCACCGGCACGGTCGCGCTGACCTTGGCATCGGAGCGCGGCGGCAGGCCGGCCATCCTGCGCAGCACCGGTACGATCATGTCGTGGAAGGTGAACATCGCCGAGGTCGGAAAGCCCGGCAGGATCACCACCGGCTTGCCGTCGCAGACCGCGAGGCACAGCGGCTTGCCGGGCTTGAGCGCAACGCCATGCGCGACGATGCCGGGCTGGCCGAGCCGGCCGATGATGCGATGGGACAGGTCGCCGGCGCCTTTCGACGTGCCGCCGGACAGCACCAGCATGTCGGCGTCCGCCAGCGCGCGACGCATGGCGGCTTCGAGCTTCGCTTCGTCGTCGGGAATGGCGCCAAGGAAGATTGCCGCGCCGCCATTTTCGTCGATCGCAGCGGCGACGATCGCGCCGTTGGTGTCGTAGATCTCGGCGGGCGCGAGCATCTCGCCGGGCTGGACCAGTTCGTCGCCGGTCGAGATCACCGCGACACGCGGCTTGCGCGCCACGGCCACCTCGGCGATGCCGCAGGCCGCCAGCATGCCGATCTCGCGTGAGCCGATGGTCGTGCCGGCACGCAGCAGCGCTTCGCCGCGCGCGATGTCGGAGCCCGCATAGGACACGAACTGTCCGGGAGATGCGGCACGGCGGACATCGATCCCATCCGGTCCGGCCGGCTGGGTGTGCTCGACCATGACGACGGCGTCGGCGCCGCGCGGCAGCGGGCCGCCGGTGGCGATCGGCGTCGCGGTGCCCGTGGCGACTTGCATCCTCGGCGCGGTGCCGCAATGGATGGTCTCGCCGTTCAACGCAAGGCGAACAGGCGCACCTTCGCCGGCCGCGGCGAGGTCCGCCGAGCGGACGGCAAAGCCGTCGACATTGGAACGGTCGAACGGCGGGACGTCGATCGGTGCTGTGACGTCTTCGGCGAGCGCCGCGCCGAGCGTATCGGCAAGCTTGCGCGTTTCGCTCGGAATCGCGCGCGGAAACAGCGCCGCCTCGAAGCGCGCCATCGCCTCCTCGCGCGAAAGGATCTTCAGGAACTGCTCCTGTTCGAGCGCGCTGCGGTCTTGCGATTGCGGGATCATCGTCATGCCGGAACCCATATCACTCCCGCATCAGATAGGCATCGACCGGTGCGCCCGCTGCAAATCCCTCGTGACTGGCAGGAATGATCAGCCATGCATCCGCACCGGCAATGGCCTGGAACGGCCACTCCCCCACCGCAAGCGGCATCCAAGCATGATGTTCCCCGGCCAGCAGTGCGATTTCGGCAATGCCGACACTGGATGCGATTTTTCGCGCGAGCGGCAGGGTCACCTGTCGGCGGGGCCGGCGCGCCGACAAGCGATCGACGAGCGGAAGCGCCAGCGCGAACCAGACTGCGAGCGCATGGTCCGGCGAGCCGGGCAAGCCAACGACGGGAACTTTGCCAAGCCGCCCGATCGCGGCGGTGCGGCCGGGCTGAAGCGCAATGCCATGGGCGATCATGTCACCGCGCCGCGCCAGCGCCGTGACGGCGGCATCGCGGCGGCCGACGCCGCTGCCGCCGACAATCAGCAGCAGGTCGCAAGAGGAAGCATCGAGCATATCGGCGATCGATGCGTCATCGCGCGCGGCGGCCTCAAACGCCTTCACATCCAGTCCCGCGGCGCGCGCGATCTCGGCAATCATATGCGCCGTCGCCGTTGCGCCCGGTACATTGACGATGCGCAGCCGCGGCCGCCGCACCTTCAGCCTGTCCACCGCCGCGACGCCGGCGAGCATCAGCGCGGCCGGACCGACCGGATACCCGTCAGCGCCGGCAGGCGTGCGAACGGCGATGTCGCTTCCGGCGCGGCGGACGCCCTGCCCCGGGACGCCCTCCGCCAGTGCCTGCGCAAGCGGACCAGACATCTCGACGGCGTCGGCATCGAGCACACAGTCGCATCCGGCCGGCATCGCGTCGCCGGCCTCGACCCAGGCCGGCGCCGTCGCCAGAGGCGATGGCGAATAGGCGGACGCGCCGACGAGATCATTGGCGCGCAACGCCCACCCGTCTGTGCCGGCAATGTCGTGCGGCGGATAGGCCGCCAGCAGCGGAGCGTCCGCCGCGATACAGCCGACCGCTTCAGTCAACGGCAACGCGACAGATGCGATCGGTTCAACGTCTCGCAGCAACGCGGCAAGCGCGGTATCGAGCGGCGTCAGCGATGGCGGCAGGCGCTGGGTCATGCGCCATGATGGACCATGCATCGCTCCGTTTGGCAACCGCCGCGGATGCAGATGTCAGCCGGCCGACTTGTCCGCATTCGGAAAGAACAGCTGCTGCCCGTCGACCCTGTAGCCGGCGATCGCCGCCTGCCCGTCCGGCGAGATCAGCCAGTCGATGAAGGTCTGCCCCAGCTCCTTCTTCACGCTCGGAAACTTCTCGGGGTTGACCAGCATCACGCCGTATTGGTTGAGCAGCCGCTTGTCGCCTTCGACGATGACGTCGAGATCGCCGCGCTCTCGGAAGGCGATCCAGCTGCCGCGATCCGACAGAACATACGCATTTGCGACACGCGCAGCTTCGAGCGCTGCGCCCATGCCCTCTTTGGCCTCGCGATACCATGCGCCCTTGGCAGCGGCGATATCGATGCCGGCGACGATCCAGAGCGCGAGCTCCGCGGCGTGCGTGCCGGAGCGATCGCCGCGCGTCACGAACGGCGCGCCCTTGGCCTCGATCGCCTTCAGCGCGGTGGCGATGTCCTTGCCCTTCACGCCGGCAGGATCGCTCTTCGGCCCGATCAACACATAGTCGTTGTACATCACGTCAAAACGCTTCACGGCAAAACCGTCGGCGACGAATTTCTCCTCCTGCGGCCGTGCGTGCATCAGCACGACGTCGACTTCGCCCCTTCGCGCGCCGTCGAGCACTTCATCGGCACGCCGCGCGATCACCGTCACCTCGATGCCGGTCTTCTCGCGGAAGATCGGCAGCAGATGATCGAGCAGGCCGGACTCCTGTGTCGCCGTGGTCGAGGCCAGCACGATCGCGCGGTCCTCCGCGAACGACGCCGCCACGCCCGCGGCGAGGCCGCAGAGAAGCGCGAGTGCAACGGACAGGCGGCGAAAGGCCATGAGCTGGTTCCCATTGGATACGGCCGTGATCATGAGGATCGATTGCGCCGCACTCGTGACGCATTTGCCCTCGCGCGCTTCCGTTCGGGAAATTTCGGCAATACACCGAGCGGCGCCGATTGCGCGCGCGACAGCCGCAAGGCCCGCACCACGTGAGCACCTCAGGATCGTTCACCAAAGCGGAAGACGCGACCGCGGATGTGTTGCAAAGCAACGAGATGACCGGGCATGGTTCCCACGGACCCAAAATGAACTGCAGAATTCCACCTGCGACGAAAGTCCAAAAAGAAGCAAGAATTTGCATAGGAATGCAGGATGGAATTCCTGACGACCAGTGAAGCCGCCGACTATCTCCGACTTGGCGAACGCAAGCTCTACGAACTCGTCACCACCGGCGCGATCCCCTGCAGCAAGGTGACCGGGAAGTGGCTCTTCCCGCGGCACGAGCTCGATCTCTGGGTGCTGTCCGGGCTGGCGCGCCCTGCGGGCATGCTGGCCACGGAGCCGCCACCCGTCATGGGCGGCAGCCAGGACGAATTGCTGGATTGGAGCCTGCGCGAATCCGGCTCCGGCCTGGGATCGATGAGCGAGGGAAGCGCGCGCGGGCTCGAGCGCCTCCAGCGCGACGAGGTGACGGCTGTCGCCGTGCACTTCCACAGCCTGGATGCCGCCGGCAATCTTGCCTCCGACGCCAATGTGACGGCGCTGCGGGACGCGCCGGGCCTGCATGACGCGCTGCTGGTCGCATTCGCGCGCCGCGAGCAGGGTCTCGTGCTGCCGCCGGGCAATCCGAAGCGATTGCGCGGTCTCGCCGACGTGCTCGCGCTCGGCGCCAGGATGGCCATGCGACAACAGGGCACAGGCGCGCAGATGCTGCTCGACGTGCTCCTGAAGCGCGCGGACGCCACCACGCGCGACTTGCGCCGGCTGGAGACGCCGGCCCTGACCGGGCCGGATCTCGCCGAAATGGTCCGCGCCGGCCAGGCCGATTGCGGCGTGGCGACACGCGCGGCGGCGCGCTCGGCCGGCCTCGATTTCGTGCCGCTCGTCTGGGAGAATTTCGACCTCGCGATGCGGCAGCGCAGCTATTTCCGCCCCACCACGCAGGCCCTGATCCGGTTCCTGAGCGAACGGCGGCTGCGCCAGCGCGCCGAGGAGCTGACCGGCTACGACCCCTCGCCGGCGGGGCAGATCCGCTTCGCGGCCTGACATTGACGCCCGCCCCCAAATAGTTGCAAAAGAAACCAATTCAGCCGGGCATACCCGGGCAACACCGGCCAACGAGCCGGATCAGGGGAGGACAAGCGTGAATCCAGCAAGATTTCGACTGCCGGTCGCGGCCGTCCTGGCGGCGACGTTGCTGCCGGGTGCCGCATCGGCGCAGGTTTCCGACAACGTCGTCAAGATCGGCGTGCTCACCGACATGAACGGTCCCGCCTCCGCGCCGACCGGCCAAGGCTCGGTGACGGCGGCGCAGATGGCGATCGACGATTTCGGCGGCACCGTGCTCGGCAAGCCGATCAGCATCGTGATCGGCGACCACCAGCTTAAGGCCGACATCGGCGGCGGCATCGCGCGGCGCTGGTACGATGTCGACCAGGTCGATCTGATCGTCGACGTGCCGGTCTCCGCCGTCGGGCTCGCGGTGCAGAACGTCGCCAACGAGAAGAAGCGGCTGTTCATCACCCACTCCACCGGCACCGCCGATTTCCACGGCAAGTTCTGCTCGCCCTACGCGATCCAGTGGGTGTTCGACACCCGCGCGCTCGCGGTCGGCACCGCGGATGCGGTGGTCAAGCGCGGCGGCGACAGCTGGTTCTTCATCACCGACGACTACGCCTTCGGCCATTCGCTGGAGCGCGACGCCTCCAGCGTCGTCACCGCCAATGGCGGCAAGGTGCTCGGCTCGGTGAAACCGCCGCTGGCAACGCCCGATCTCTCATCGTTCGTGCTGCAGGCACAGGCCTCCAAGGCCAAGATCATCGGCATTGCGGCAGGTCCCCCGAACAACATGAACGAGATCAAGACCGGCTCGGAGTTCGGCGTGTTCAAGGGCGGCCAGCAGATGGCGGCGCTGCTGGCGCTGATCACCGACATTCACGGCCTCGGCCTGCAGGCCGCGCAGGGCCTGCTGCTGACCACCTCGTTCTACTGGGACATGGACGACAAGACCCGCGAATGGTCGAAGCGCTATTTCGCCAAGATGAACAAGATGCCGTCGATGTGGCAGGCCGGCGTCTATTCGAGCGTGATGCACTATCTCAACGCCATCAAGGAGACCGGCACCGACGATCCGCTGAAGGTCGCGGCCAAGATGCGGGAAAAGCCGATCGAGGATTTCTTCGCCCGCAACGGCAAACTGCGCGAGGACAATCTGATGGTGCACGACCTCTGGCTGGTGCAGGTGAAGACGCCTGAGGAAAGCAAATATCCGTGGGACTATTACAAGATCCTCACGACCATCTCGGGCGACAAGGCGTTCGGGCCGCCGGACCCGGCGTGTGCGATGGTGAAGAAGTGACGATCGCTTAAAGCGACCGTCACTTCACCACGCCGATCTCGCGAAAGTACTTCATCACGCCCGGATGAATCAGCTCCGGCTTCGGTGCCGCCGCGACGGTGTTCGCCGCGGTCGTCTCGCAGGCCTGCGCGAGCTTCTTGCAGAACACCGCCTCCGCACCGTGCAGCATCCTTGCCAGCCGGTAGGCGACATCATCGGGCAGGTCTTCGCGCGTGAGCACAAAGCTCCACGAGCCGAGCGAGGCAATCGGCTCCGTCTGCTTCGGGTAGGAGCCCGCCGGCACGGTCAGCGGCTTCAGGAAAGCATGCTTGGCGCGAATGCGCGTGATCTCTTCCGCGCTCGGGGCGATGAAGCGCGCGCCTGATGCGCTCGATGCGACCGCGGCAAAGCCGGGCCAGCCGATGCCGGCGCCCCACAGCGCGGCGACGCGTCCGTCCTCGACCATCGCGGGACCATCGCCGGCGCGGTCGAGATAGACGGCCTTGAAGTCCTCGTCCTGCCTCAACCCGAGACCATCGAGCACGTAGCGCGCCAGGATCGGCAGGCCCGAGCCCTTGGCGCCGAACGCCACCGGCTGGCCAGCGAGATCGGCAATCGTCTTGTACGGACTGTCCGCGCGCACCACGAACATGCCAGGATTGGAATAGATCGCGGTGAGGATCTTCAGCGACACCTTCGCGCGGCCGATGCCGGCAAAGGCCTCGTAGGCCGGCTCGCCCGCGACCAAAGCGAGATCGAGCTCGCCCTTCTCCAGCAGCGGAATGTTCTCGTTGCTGCCCTTGGTGTTGCGGGGTGCGATGGTGATTTGCGGATCGGCCGCGTTCATCACCTCCGCAAAGGCGTTGCCATAGAGCGGGAAGCCGCCGCCGGGCGTCGCGGTGCCCAGGCTGAGTGTCGTGGTCGAAATGGGCGTGCCTCCGGTTTGAGCAGCGGCGGGGCTCAAGAGCAGCACTGCTACGAGAAGGATGATTGCGAATCTCATGATCGTTCCCGGCGGACCTGCGTCAACACCGACTTGCGACGATGTAGGCAGCGGTCCGATTTTGTGAAAGCATGCAGCACAACGACAATAATGCAACGGGAGGCGTCATGTTGCGAATTTTGCGTAACAGTGTTTTCGGGCTCGCAGTTCTCATAGGTCTTTTCAGCGCGACACCTCCCGCCTCCGCCGCCTATCCCGACCGCCCCGTGCACTGGATGATCGGCTTCGCCGCCGGCGGCCCGGTCGACATCGTGGCGCGGATCATGGCGCAGTGGCTGTCGGACCGTCTCGGCCAGCAATTCATCGTCGAGAACCGCGCCGGCTCCGGCGGCAACATCGCCGCCGCCGCCGCAATCAACGCGCCGGCCGACGGATACACGCTGCTGTTCGTCGCACCCAACAACGCGATCTCGACCTCGCTCTACAAGAAGCTGCCTTACGACTTCCTGCGCGACACCGTGCCGGTCGCGAGCATCATGCAGCTCACCAACATGCTGGTCGTCTCCAACGCGATGCCGGTGAAGACGGTTCAGGAGTTCATCGACTACTGCAAGGCCAACCCTGGCAAGATCTCCTTTGCCTCGTCCGGCAACGGCACCTCGGTGCACATGTCGGCGGAGCTGTTCAAGGTGATGACCAAGTGCGACATGGTGCACGTGCCCTATCGCGGCTCGGCGATCGCCTTCCCCGACATCATCTCCAACAAGGTGCAGCTGATCTTCGACAACCTGCCGTCCGCGCTGGAGCAGGCGAAGGGCGGCAATGTCCGTGCGCTCGGCGTGACCTCGCCGCAGCGCTGGCCTGGTGTGCCCGACGTGCCCGCCATCGCCGAGATCGTGCCAGGATTCGAATCGGTCGGCTTCTACGGCATCTCCGCGCCAAAGGGCACGCCGGGCGAGGTGGTCGAGATCCTCAACAAGGCCGTCGGCGAAGCGCTGAAGGACCCGAAGCTGGTGGCCCGCCTCGCCGAGACCGGCGGCATCCCCAAGCCGATGACGCCGGCCGAGTTCGGCAAGCTGGTCGCGGACGAGACCGAGAAGTGGCGCAAGGTTGTGGAGTTCGCCGGGGTTTCGGTGGACTAGGCAGCGGCCCCGCGAGGGGCCGTCGCTGGCCGGCAGGACGTTTGAGGGGGCCGACGGGCCCTCTCGCAACAAAAACTGCGAAAACAACCCCATGCACAGTAGAAGACGTGAGCAATCACAGCGGGTTAGGGAAGCGAAAAGACGGGCATCGGCTGGATGATCGCGGGGGCCATTTGACTCGTCGGGCAAGACAGTGGCAGAATACGATTATTCCGAATTCAGTAACCGGCCGATACGCAACGCGTTCCGCGCAGCCCCGGCGTTCCGCCTCGATCAGTGCCCTTTGTTTGACGCGTTTTCCCCGACGCGGGCCGGCGGCCGCTTCGCTTGAAAACGCTTGAGGATTGCACCCTCGCCTCCAGCCTTGTAAACGAACCGCGCACCGTTGCCGGCCGCTGCCAATGCGGCCGTCTCGCGGCGGGGCCTGTAGCTCAATGGTTAGAGCCGGCCGCTCATAACGGTCTGGTTGCAGGTTCGAGTCCTGCCGGGCCCACCACTACTGCAAGATCAATGTCGCGCCAAATTTGGTCCGAGTCGTTTCCAAAGGACCGCGACTCGATTTCCCAAGAATCATGAGTCGATTTCGCCGATTTTCCAAGAAATCCCGAGTCGATTTTGATGAATGATGTGATTGGCCCCGGCCATTCCCACCTTCCGGGCGACAGGTGAGGCCTAGACAGCAAAAGTGCCGACGAAGTGATAAATCCTCCCCCGAAGTGATCGAAGCGAGGATGGCGATCCTAAGACGCGCCACTGCGCGAATTGGATCGTGCTACGCTGGAAGCCGCGGCCCGACCGAATTTCGAAATCGCAGTTTTGGGCGCATCGTGCGGCGAAGCGTTGGCGCACTGGCTCGCCTGAGAGACTTTCCGATCTACTAGAATGCGTCCGACAAGCCAACGACCGGCGTCTCAAGAAGTAGCGTTTCGCATTGCCCTAACCCAAGTTTTTGCAGTCGGGTATGTGACATCGCAAATCTTCGACGCTTGATGGACGCTGCTCCCGCTCTCGACAATGAAAAGGAGCCTGCGCTTTGTCTCCTTCGGATAAGCTCTTCCTATAGAGATGGGCCGCTCCAGGATGTTTTCGACGTTTCTTCGATCGAACATCGGCACCTTGTTCTTCTTAAGCCAGAGCATTGGCCGGACTTTGTTGGCATTCAGCCATTTCATCACGTTCCGGTGTAGCTTGTATCCCGAGCGCGCCATGATCTCCGGTAGGAAAATGGCCCTTTTCGCTAGCGCCTCGACATCTCGGCGTTCGAACGGGGTAACCGTTTCTTCGGCACACAGCTTTTCGGTGGCCACCAATCTCTGAACAGCAAAAATCGAGCAACCGAGCACAGCGGCCGCGGTCGCAAAGCCGATGCGCGACCGGTCTTGCACTTCCCGCGTCGCGGCCTCACGCCCCTCCGGAGATTCCGGTCCGTGAAGAAAGCCTTTCGGGCGACCAGGAGGCAGGTTGGGCTTCGGCATATCTTGGACTTTGGCTTTCAAAGCCCTCTCGACGTTCGCGCGAGCATACACCTTCCACCCGGCCTGCTTGAGTTGGAGCACAGGGTTAAGCCCGTGCTTCCCGAGCCACTTCGACGCTTCGCGATACGTCCGGAATCGGCCGACCCGAACGATCTCTGGCGTGAAGATCGTTTCTTTCGCTAGCTTTTCGACTTCAATACGCTTGAAGGGCGAATTCGCTGGTGCGAGATCGTACTGCTTCAGCTTCCCGACCTTCGCCAAGCGCCAGACCGCTACATCGTTCGTGCCCAACAATTCCGCCGCCTCGAACTTGGACACCCATTCGGCCGATACGGGACCTTCGGTCAGATGTGCCTTGATCAACTTCCGCAACAAGCCCACGTCGCGAACCGCAAGCCGTTCACCCAGCGAACTGGCGGAAGGCTTCATGGTGGTCACGGTCAGGCGGCCATCGATAATCGCTGCCACGAGCATTGCCCATGGCACACTTCGGGCCCCGAGCGTCCGCAGAGCGACCCTCATCCTGATGGCATCGCCGCCCTTGTCGAGCATTGCATTCTGCGAGATCTTCGTGACCACGGCCTCGACGGAACTCTTTGTGTAATAGACGGACGATTGCAAAAGCTTTAGCACTGGGCCATCTACACGAACGAGGAGTCCGATCCTTTCGAGTCCCTCGAGGTCCTTCAGATGGACGCCGATCCTCGGTGCAGCCAACGTTCCGGAGATCACCTCCCGCTTCCGCTCCACGATGGGCTTCAGCGCCTTCTCCGAGACCAGGACGGGAGCGTGTTCCAGGTTGTCAAACTTGATCGCCGGAATCAGACCGCTCCTGGCAAGAGCGCTAAGCCCCGACCGGGGGAGACGGTATTTCTCGGCGAGATAGGCCATCGGCTTCATGTCGGGGTCGCGACGCGATGAGAAATAAGCCGCCACAGCTTCGCCGAGTATCTTTCTTGCCGAAGTACTCAGGTTCGGGTCCATGACGCCGAGCGGCCCGAGCTCGCTCAGCCAACCATAGGTCTTCTCGCGGGGCTTGTCGCGACTTTGGCTACGCAGGAAATCGCCGAACCGATCGAGGCCCGCGCGCCCATCGAGAAGAGCCCGCCCCGCAACCGACAACACCTCGGGCGTGAATTTCTCCCACCCCTCTCCAGACTTCGCTCTTCTGCAGACACCTCTGCGGTCTGCATCCCAGCGTTCGGCGTTCTGCATGCTCGCGAAGTGGATCACGACCTCGAAGATATCCCCGTTCGACAAGGGGGACCACATTTCTGGCACGAGCCGCCGAGCGGCCTCTTTCTTCCCCGGCGCCGGGTCGATCAAATTCGTGACAAAATCCAATGCCTGGATATCATCGACCTCGACGAGTGGCTGCGGGAAATCACGCAAATCCACTCCCGGGTACTTCCAGATCGCACCCAGGAACTCCTCCGGGCGATAGCAATGATCGCAAAAGGCAACTCCGTAGGTGAGCGTCCACCCGAGCAGCTTGCCGCACACCGGGCAGGAATCGATCAACGCTTCTTTCGTGACAGGATCGAACCCGAACAACTTTACAGACCAAAGAGCGCGCATCCATTCACCCATCTTGAGCGCCCGGGGGGAAACGCGACGCCGTTGGGCTTCACGATAGAACGCACGAAGCGGCTCTCCGAAGAAATCTATCCTACTACCTTTCCCCTCCACTTTTGGATGAAACTTTGCCGCCACGCCCGCGACGTCCGCCGTGCCAACGAAATCCGCTATTGTCTTGGCGAGGGCCGGCGACCGACTGCAAAGGGACTGCGGCGCATTCGTAACGACACCTATCCGATGCAAGGTCCTTAGGGGATTTCGGCGGAAATTAGCCGCGGTCGCACGCAGAACGAGTCCGCCGAGGCACTCGTCCGGTATCGGATCGACGGGGAAAGCGAATTTCACTTCAGCCAGCCTTGCGCACGCCAATTGCGAAGGGATTGTGGTCGATGATGCGCGGAATCGCCCACTTGTTCACTGCTGCCTCGAGATGCGAGCGCAAGACGCAGGGACTTCCAGCCTTCGCGGCGATGACGGCCGCCTGTTCAACGATGCGCGAAACATAGCCGACACGGCCTCCCGACACGACGTACAGGCACGCGGGGATGTCGCCATCGAGAAAGTTGGAGTCCTCCTCGAACATGCCATGCTCCTTCAACTTCAGGCCGAGCATGCCGCAATATTCGATGAACATCTCACGCTGAGCGGCGACGCCGTAGTCCAAGCGATCAAACGATATTTCTTCCAAGACCCGGCCGTCGAGCTGGTCGTCGCCGAACAATAGGGTGCGGGCTTCCGTCACGCCAATGAAAACCATGGGGCACACGCCGCGGATCAGCATGACCTTGAGCGTGTTCGCGATGCCGGCATCGTTTTCCTGCCTCTCGGCAAACTTGCTGCGCTGCTTCGTCGGCTTTAGATGCTGAACTTCGTCAACGATGATCAATTCCACTCCTAGCGCAAGGATATGATCGTAGCACAGCTTGAGGAGTTGTTGGGTATTTCCTTCCTCTTCGACGTTCAAGGCGCGAAGAATTTCCTCGGCGAGATTCTTGATCGTCGTCACGCCCTCTAAAGTGATATAGACGACGATACGTTGCTTGCTCGCGATCTCCTTACGCTCCATATCCTTGGGAAATAGCCCGCGCTTGATCGCCTCGTCCACGACCCTTGTCTCGAGATACGTCTTCACGCACATGCTCTTGCCGCTATGCGTCGGAGCGAATATCGTGGCGCAACGTTTTGGTTCGTTAGGCGACTCGCGAGTGACCTGTCTCAGATCGTCGAATATATCGTGAGCATCAAGCAGCCTGTCGTTGAATATGCGGATGTCGTTGAAGGCCGACCATATCTTCCCCCTTTTGGACATAGCCCACTACGCCCCCATTTTCTTTTTGAGAGCCGCCAACCTGGCCAGCGACTCCTCCGAGGTCATCGCGTACGACGCCGCGATCTCACTTCCCTGCTTTTCCGTCTTCTTGACCGGATCGCTCACGCTGGCGCGTTCCGCATCCCTACGGGCTTGGTTCCGGGCACGATGCTTATTCGCTTTCCGCGTGGCGGCAGCGCCGCCTCTGCGAGGTGCCTTGTCGCGCAAGCGGTCGTCCTCACGTTCTCGCGCGGGCAAGCCCTGCGGAATATCCGTCGTCTCGGATCCGTCGATCGGAGGCGGCCCCTTCACGCGCACCACGGTGTCGCCGTCGACCAGTTGCGGACGGTCGAGTTCGGCCGCTGTCTTGCGCGCATCGCGATACGGGATGAATGGAATCTTCTCCCTGAGCGCGCGGCTGAAGGCCGCCCGCGCGGTGTAACGTTCGTCGTCGGTATGGAACGCCAAATTCCGTTCGTCCTTGAACTTCATGATATCCGCCGCGGTCTTCCACGAGAGGCCGCTCGAAAATCTTGGATGAATGTTCGGCAGCCTGACATTCTTCTTCTGGACGAAATCCCAAACGTGGATGAAGGAGCAGTCGGGCGAATCCCACGTGCATAGCAGGGGAATGGTGCCACTCGACTTCGGTCCTTTCCTCTGATCCCGCTTCTTGGCGAAGCGAAGCAGCCGGTCCAACAATGCCGTTGTGATGGCTTGGTCGTGGAAGCGGTGGTTGCGTAACCTGACGCCCTCTGCAGTCAGGAGGACGATGTCGGACCGACCGAGCACCTTGTCCAACTCGGTGACGTCGTCGACAGTCCACCTCCCCTTGTCGAGCAGGCTGGCGCGCCATCGAAGGGCCGGCACGATCTTCTCCTCACCGTGCGGTTCGACATGGTAGATCGTGACGATCGCCTCCCACATCTTGTCGAACAGCCACTCCTTCGTGTGGATGGCTTTGATCTCGGGATGCAGGTTGAGCGCATCCATCTCGTCCGGTTTGAGCGGAATTCCCTCTTCCAGCCTATGCCACAGCATCGTGTTGAGCGTGCCGAACGCACGCTCTACGTAACTTTTGAATTCTCCCGACTTGACGGGCGCCCAGATCACGTCGATGCCGCATGCTTCGCAGCAAACCTGAAAGCTCATTCCGACAAATTCCCACCCATTGTCGACGATGACCGTCCCGGGCTTGCCCCAACCGTCCGTAGCTCCCTTGTGATGTCCGAAGCGATCGATGAGAAAGTTCTTCCTGCGAACGACCTGGCGCAGGCAGAGGAGAGCCGAATAGACTGAGGGATTTTCGTACGTAATGACGGCGCCTACGATCATCCGCGAGTAGACGTCGATGGCGAGGGTGAGCCACGGACGTTCGACGAGTGTCTTCACGCCGTCCTCGTCGTAGATCACGGCCCACGCGTCGATCCTGGTATGATCGATCATTACGAATTCGAGCGCCCTGGTCGCCTTGATGGGACGACCACGACCAATGAAGCGGCGGCGCGCCTTCTCCTCTCCGTACTTGGTCTTGCAGGACCAGTAGTTTTCGCCCGCGTTGATCCAAAGGCGGAGCGTTTCCTCCGTCGGACGGGGGAGCACTTTCAGATCGAACGGAATTTCCTCGTCGCGCAGATCAGGAAGTCCCTTCTCCCTGCGCGCCTCGTTCAGCTTGGCAACTTCGGCCTGGCGGCGATCGTTGTCCTTCTTCAGGCGATCGTAGAATTCGGCGATGACGTAACTCTTTCGTACTTCCCGTTTTGCCCAGAACGTCGCATTCATTTCGACGGCTTTTTCGAGGACGGCGTCCGGCCAGCGCCGTGCCCCATGCTTCTGGCCACGCCTGCTCAAGAAGGCGGACAAAGGACGATTTCCGGGCTCGCCGCAGCGGTCGAGCGCGCGAAGCAGGGCGCCTGCGGAAGGCGTCCATTCGAAATTGGTGCCCTCCAGCACGGTCTTGATGAATTCGTTGACGCCCTTGTGACCGTACCCCGCCGGCATCTCATCGTATGCCATCGCCAGGAAGCGAAGGACGCGAGCCTCGTCGAGCCGCTTTTTTGCCAGCAAACGCTTCTTCTTTTCCGCAGGCTTAATGTTCGGCTCATCGGGATTCAGTAGGCTCAGGGGGTCGATGTCTTCGATCGCTCCGGCATCGCGGCCCACGATCTGGATGCGGCAGGCGCGGCCGTCGGAACGCATGGTTTCCCATTCGTCCTTCGAGATGAACACTTCGAGGTCGGTCGAAGCTCTCACGAACTTCAGGACGCCGTTGGTGTATAGTTTCTTAAATTCCAGCGTAACGGGCGCAGGTTCGTCGTTCAGCCAGACGGCATAGGACTCGTCGACCGTGACATCGAGCGGAGCCAGATCGATATGATCGTCGGCAGCCGGCGGCTCGCCGTTCAGGTCAGGACGCGTGAGTATCTGTATGGCTGTCATGGCAGCGCTTCGCCGTTGCCGGCCGACGAAACGCGGGAATCGTTACCCGATACCGATGTCATGTTGCGTTTGGGATCGCCGCCCCTCTGTAACGCGCGGCGCAACCTTCTCGGCGAAGGCCGCCAATCGAGATCGGCACCTTCGAGAATCTCGTCGATGAATCTGGATAACGCCGCATTGCTTCGTGCGACGGGATCGGAGTCGTATCGCGAAACCAAGAACGACAACAATTCAGCCCTCGACAAGCTTTCGAGCGCGCGCAACGACATCGGCTTTCCTTTCGGTTCGAGGCAATGGAACATCACAACAGCGCTCCACCATCGTTCATCAAGCGCACGGTCGGATCACGCTTGATGTCTATCGTCAGATCTATGCTGACCATGCGGCGGACGTGCAACGCCGCGAGCGCGGCACGTCCGGCAGGACCTGCCGCGATCGCCGCCGCCACGGTCGAGTACGGAGCCGAGCCCCCCGCCGCCGTCAGCACGTGCACGACGCGGGCGACGTCGATCGCGGTTACCGCGGTCTTCCGATCGAGCCATACTTCGTGACCAGCGGTCCAATCGGCCGCCGTGGGTAGGTCGCGAGAACGAAAGATCGTGAAGAACGAATAGCCGATGCGACTGTACACGTCCTTCGCCAGCTCGAGCTTGTGCTGGTAATCAGGATCCTTATTCCGACGATCATTGTCCTCTTTCGCTTCGACCACGAGATGGCGGCCGTCGAACGGCGCCCCGTCGGGCTTCCACTGCATCGCAGCGAGCCAAAACGGCGCGCCTTTGTTCAAAGCGCATACGAACCGTGCATCCACGATGAGTTCGAAGTCGGGAAAAAAATCGAGAGTCGTTGCAGACCCGGTGACCCTCATCGTCAGCTTGTGCGGTTGGCTCATAAAATACCGCACCGGACTGGCAACCTCGACGATTTCCATGAAAGGGTATTCGACCTTCATGGACTCCCAGGGCAGCGAACGGTGGCCAGCCTTAATGCAAAGCGGACGCCCTGTCGGATGCGGTTCGCGTCCGGTGATCAGGGGGCGTACCGGTCCGCCCGTGTCCGATTCCTGGATGGTTGCGAGGGTTCGTTCGTTGAGAAGCTCGACCTCTCGTTTGAGGATCAGCTTGCGCAAGCCGTTCATATTAAGTGCCCTCATACGCATACAAACGCTGAATTTCGTGATTACAAAAGGCGCATTTCCTCCCGTACGTGGCGCAAAGTGTTCGACTTGTTCGACTCACACGATCTTCCTGTCACGGCGTGGAAGATTGCCCGCTCACCGGCGGGCGGATCGACCCGAACGATGCATTCGATGGTGCAGGCGAGGCCACTTTCCGATTACCAGCGTGCTCAACGGGCGGTGCCAGCGCTTGCTGGATAATCTCCGTCCGGCATCCAGAGGCAGCGGTCGCGCTCGACTTCTCTTTAATCGGGACTGAGGATTCCTTGATCACATCGTCACCTCCGCACAACAGAGCTCTATTGCCTTGCCTGCACGCAGGCAAAAGCCTTCACCACCTTGGTGTTTCAGCCTTTTCCAAATGACCAGGAGGACGATTAAACAGCCCCGTCGATATTGGGGGGCAGCGTTGCTGTGCCTCCGTCCGTGGGAACACCACTTGTTAGGCGCTCCGCATCGCAAGCCAAAGTCTACTGAATGGGCTGCACCTTCGGCAAGGAAAATTATCGACGGATCAAGGAGTTAAGCAGTCGAATCCTTGAAACAAACTCCAGAACCACCCCGATGAAAGCCGGTTACGGAATGTTCGTTGGCTCATGAGCCGATGCAAGGATTCGAATAACTGTCGGGCTAAAAATCTTAGGTTTGGCCGACAGTTACTGATTCGTTTTTATAGAAATCGATCGAGACGAGCATCGAATATTTCTATCCTCGAAGGTGCTACGAATCCTTGCGCTATCGACCAGTTCTTGCCGCTGGTAACGAATCCGTGAAACGGAGCGCTGAAGAGCGAAGCAGATTGATGGGGCCATGAAATCAGCACACGTCAATTCCTCGCCTACTAGCATGGGCGTCGCAAAAAGATCATGCGTGACGAAGGATTGCCTAGAACGGCTTAAATCATTGCGACCCAACGACCTCAGAACGAACACCACCGTGATCACGCAGCCTCACAGGCGTCTTCGAACCGAGCTGTTGGGAATCTAGATCCAGTAATATGAGATTGGCACAGGCCATCGCCATGATGGCGCGGCTCCCGCGGGAACCAGGCTCTAGTATTTCTTGGAGAACGAGACCCAGTTCCATTGAATCTCGTCCGGAAAGCAGCTTCTGTATACCCAGCCGGAGTGCGAGCGGCACGTGATGTCGGTTGTACAACCAGAACAGTCCTGAATTGCTGAAGCGAGGGAAGGGTTAGAGCCTCGATGGGAATTTTGAGCTCCTGAATGACGATCAGCACCAACCCTTCTTGTTCAAGGTCTCTGAGCGGCCGGGGGGGAATGATGTCGAGAAGAGTTCGTTCACTCTCGCGCTGGACTACGATTGCATCGACATCCACATGTTCCGCGCCCACGGACGTTGATTTGATATAGTCGATTGAACGAACGGCAGCGTCGAGAGAGAATTGGATTAGGGCATCCTTGATAGCGGGGTGTCGAATTGGAATAGCCGCAGTTGTTTTGGCCGAGGTGAATTGCTCGGGTGGACTCGCGGCGTGACTGTTATCGAACATGTCTGTTCTCAGTTCTCAATGCACCCAAAGCAGTAGAGTCAATCCTGGCGGACCGTCTGCGTACGGCAGACATAACGGTGCCTTCGTGTGCGGCTGTAATTGCAAAACTGCGAGATCCGCAGCGGAGGACTGTGGCGTGTGCATCTGAGATGGTCGATCCGACCTAGCGTGGCCGTCACATCCGCTCGATTAAATCCAAGCATCCTATCTTCGCTGGATGGTGCACGGCGGAGATCAACAAATGCATCGGCCACTCGATCGTAACGACAAGCGACAACAGACGGACGACCATCAACTACCTGCTGAACGAGGTGAACGTTTTCAAAGCCAGGCTCGATCGGTACCAAAACGCCAACAGCGTGTACCATGCACCGAGTCATCAGCTTTTTGCCGGTTCGAAAGAGGCGCCCGGGCGCACCGCATTCCTCACACGTGCAATGCGAGCACGCCTCGGCCCGGCTAGACCGATCGCGTATTTCACGTGCGTCGCGATGTAGCCGATCAGCGCGACGATACCCGCGATGCCGATCGACCAGAAGAAGGTCGGCAGGAACGGAAATAAGAAGAATGACTGCGCGTAACTGCCGGCGAGGATGAGGATCGCGGCTGAAGCCAACAACGCCGTTGTTAACAGATAGCTGCCCAGGGCCGCGACGGTATCGAACACTCCGATAAAGAACGGAATTGCGTTGGGACCAGCCCCCTGCTCGCTCCGGTACCCTCAGCAGCTTTTCAGCCGAACCCAATGCAACGCCGCAACAATGGAGGTGGGCCGCGACAGACCAACATTGGCGGCCATCGCGACCGCCTCTTTGGTGAAGACGAATTTCCGGGCAGCACGCACCCAGCGCCGCAGGGTCGATAGCATCGCGGCATGGCACGCTCCGTTCGGATAACGGATCCCGGTACGCTCGAGGACGGTGTCAGCAAACATAGCTGCCAACATGAACCGCCTGTGCCGTTAGATCAAAAATGAGTCTGATCTCGGCTATCTTGAGTCTGGCCTTGGGAATCTGAGTCCGAGGCCGTGCGGGAGCACCCAAGCAGCCCTACTTTCCGATTGGCCTGCAGGGCTCCGTTACTGTGGAGGGATTCGACTTCGCAGAAGGTTAGTTGTGCGCATAGACGCATGCCATCTATCGTTTCCATTGTCGTTTCTCGTTTGATCTGAGTCTTTCTGCTTCAATCGGAGTCTGACGCCCCGCTGCTGGCCGCCCCGGCGCTAAGGAGCAGCCCCAAGGCCGTCCCTCCTGCGTCCAGCTCCGGCTCGGAAAGCCGTCCCGTCAGACAATAGCAATCTCTAAGTCGTTCAGGATGGCCGCGAGCTTGGATCGGCGGTCTAGCAGATGCGCCGTGGCGGTCACTGTAACCCTTCCAGCGGCGCGAGCGTAGAGCGCGATGCAGCGCTCCTCGTTTAGCCTGGAGGGATAGAGTACCCCGTCCGGCTGACTTGAGTGACCGTGGAAGGCAACTGACCAGTGCTGAGCCATCGACTGGTCGCGTGCGCCGGCCACATCGGACGGGACGCCCATTTTTATAGGGCCGTCGCCGGTGAGATCCACCAACGTGAGGGGTACGGTGGGACTGACGGTCGCGATGGAGCGCTTTTCGATCTCACTTTCCTCAATGACGCAGTCGCCGTTTCGGCCGTCGGCGCGATCTCGAAGGATCGTCTCGACGAAAGCAACCTTGGCGCTGGAGCCGAGGTAGAGCAGCCCGAAGGCCTTGCCGGTGGGATCGCTGAAGCGACTGAGGCCGGGCCCATATCCCAGCGGATTCGGAAACCGCGTTTCGTAGATGCGGCGCCATGTTGAGCCGGCCGAAATCGTAGCAGTCATCAGACGACGCGTGGCGAATGCCGCGTCCGGCAATGTGGGCGACAACCTCAGGAGAAGACGCCGTTCATCTGGTTTTGGGCTACACCCATAACGGCTTCCTGTTGGCCTGCCTTCAAGGCATCCAGGGCAGTCCGTCCGCCGAGCTCCGCGTGCTTGGTCCGCAGGAACCGATAGACGACCCACGGATGTCTGCCCAGTATCTCAAACAGTTTGGACAAACCGGGCAGCGGCAAGCCGGCGTCCGTGACCTGCCAGCGTGGATATCTCACCGCGCGGGTTGCTCCCTGCAGTCCGAGGACTTCGCCCCGGCCGCGTTTGACGTTGACTGTCTCATGGGACGCGCCAATGAGCGAACCGAAATCGCTCGCCGTCAGCATGTCATCGCCCTTCAAAATCTCGGCGACCTTGACCTGCCCCCGCTCTCTCGCCGCCGCCAGGGCCGATTCCAGCGCGTCACTCTCCGCGACAGGCGCGGAGACAGGCTCAGCGACAAGTTTCGCATCACCATCCGGCGAGACGCGCACAGTGTAGTCGAGAGGACGCCCCGCCTTCTTGGCTTTCTTCGCTACCGCGATGTAGCCTTTCAAGATCTTGTCGATCGACCCCTTCCTGGCGATCCGCGAAAGGCCTTCCGACGAGACCTGCAATGTCCTCACGGTCGTGTACTTGCCCGTCGCGCCGCGCAGCAGCTTCTTGCCGCGCTTCTTCTTCGCGGTTGCCGGTCGATGCAGTTCCTTCGGTTGCGCCATCTCGGACCTCCTCCCTAAAGTGGGATAGATCATCAATCTTGTCAAGTTCATCAGGTCCATCAGGGGGGCACCCGCAGAGCTTACCGGGAATCAGAATCGGCACTCCCCACGAGGTCGCAGTCCCGCAACTGGGGCTATCTCTCGGGAACCAAGCGACTCCGATGGAGACGTAATGTCAGCAAATTGACTCCGATTGAACCAGCATTGACTCCGATGGAAGCGGAAAGCGCCTTCTGAAATCCCTGCCCTTTCCCGCGCTCAAACTCCGATTGAGCGAGAAACGACATCCATTGTCGATTTGGATTGGATCTGAGTCACACACGCTGGATTCCAGTCTGCACCTCTCTCCGGGGCAAGAACGAGCGCTTTGCGTTCGCGAGAACCACGCCCCGTCTCCAATGGCGGCGGCGGCGTAGTAAGCCATCAGCTTGAGTTGGCCGCAAAATAGCCTCGGGCGGGGCTTCCCGATAGCGCCCCGTTGGACGGTCTAAAGACTCCCTGTGGGAACCGCGCTTGACGGACCGAGAAATAATTAATCGTGCGGTGCACCCTGCTCGGCCTTCGAACACCCTACCCGCCGGAAATCTCGCCAGGTTCGGTGCGGCCTGATGAAGATCGCTGATGAGAATGACGAGCTTGGCCATGCATGCTTTCAGCTTGCGCTCAGCACAAGAAGGCCTGGCTGGGGGCTCCGGTTGAACTGAACGGAACTGCAGGCGAATTTTGCAAAATTGCCATTGCCGAGATCGACGGGTCTCCGAATCTCGATCTCGCACTTCTCGCAAGAGCTGTGACTTATATCGATCGAGACCACGCGATGCCCCTAAACGCTGACAAGATCGGCTGGTTCTCCCAGCCCGAGAAGTCCATTTGATCAAGCTCGGCGTCGCCATCCGGCGAGACGGCGGCATTTGGTCAGTCCAAGAGGCGTTGAGGCCAATTAGATCGTCCCGAAAATCGGCGCGGCGTAGGACGGCCGAACGTACCGTGCAGCGGACGGGTCGAAGCGCCCGTGAAGGCCTATCACCACCCTCCTCCCGGCCTGATGGAGATGTCTCGAGTCAGGTCGAAGGGACACCAAGGCCGAAGTCGCGGCTCGAAAGGCGGCGCATGCGCTTTGACGTTTCAACGTCTCTACTGCTCGCTCGTGGAGCTCCATATCATGACCGCCACAGCATGCGAACAACTCGCCAATCACTATAAGAGCCTTTCTCGGGAGTCCGGCATTTCCCCCGAGCGGGCTTCCCTCTTGATGAACATTGGGAAGAGCTTCACGGGCCTGGCTACTCAATTGGATAGACTTGCAGCACTCATGAGAGACGAAGCGCGGGCAGGATAAGGTGTCTTTCGGCCTGCAATATTGCCCCCCTAAGCCGGGGGATCGGCGTCCAAAATTGGGTCTGACTCATTTCCGATGAAGTTTGCCGGGCGACTGTGGTTCTCAAACGGAGAATCAGCGCCATGCGGACGGGCTTTCAAATCTCATCGCTAGTACCGAGTGGTTTGGTGGTTGATGGTGTAAGTGACTCAATGGATTCGCTTATTCTGTCTGTTAGGTCGGAAGCTGCGGAGGCTCGGTGCCCTTTGTGCGCGACAGCGTCGAGCCGCATCCATAGCCGCTACGTCCGGCACGTTGCCGATTTGCCATCAGCGGGCAGAAAGGTGCGCCTCCGATTACTCACGCGGCGCTTCACCCAAGCGGCTCATGCTGCCTGTCAGCAACGATACCTTGCTACGGGTGGTCCGTCGGCGGACGGCGATGCCGACAGATCCATTGCTTGTTGTGGGCATCGATGACTGGGCGTTCCGGAGAAACCATCGATACGGGACGATCGTGTGCGATTTGGAGCGTCGGCGGATCGTTACCCTGCTGCCCGACAGGGAGACTGCGACCGTTCGGGCGTGGCTATCGAAGCACCCAGCGATCAACATTGTGTCGCGAGATCGCGGTGGTGGATACGGCGAGGCAGCAGCTAAGGCGCTCCCGAACGCCATCCAGGTCGCCGACCGCTGGCATCTGATGGAAAATGCGAGCGCGGCCTTCCTTGATGCGGTGCGCCGCTCCATGAACAGAATCCGAACCGCAATCGGAGCGACAACGATCAACCCGGAATTGCTGACCTATGCGGAAAAGCTGCGCTATCAGGGCTATCTGCGGCGCCGGGACAGCCATGCCGCAATTGCGGCTCTCGTCAGCGACGGTGTGCCGTTCAAGGAGATCGTCCGCCGCACAGGACATAGTCGCAATCTGGTTCGCCAAATTAGCCGCGGCGGCGGTACGGATATGTTCCGCACCCGTCAAAGCACCCTGGACGGGCATCTGCCGTTCCTGGACGCGCAATGGTCAGGCGGCTGTCGCAACGGTGCCGAACTCTGGCGCCGTTTGAAGGGACAAGGCTTTATGGGATCGCTGCGCGTGGTGGCGGAATGGGCGACGCGACGGCGGCGTGCCGAGACTATCAGCCATCAACAATTGCAGAAGGTCCCCGCCGCCAGGACGATAGCGCAGCTGATGACGACGAAGCGCGACCACCTGACCAGGGCCGAGACCGTCACGCTTGCCGTCATCGAACAAAACGTTCCTATGCTGGCCGATGCCCAAGCTCTCATTGGCCGCTTCCACGCGATGATCCGAAAGAAGGCCGAGATGGAGCTCGAACCTTGGATTGAGGAATCCAAGCGGAGCCTCATTGCCTCGTTCGCGAATGGCATTGCCAACGATAAGGGCGCGGTGCACGCGGCTATCACGCAACCATGGTCCAATGGCCAAGTGGAAGCTCAGATCACCAAGCTCAAGCTGGTCAAACGGCAAATGTACGGACGCGCTAAGCTCGATCTCCTTCAGGCTAGGCTGATTGGCGCGCCATAAAAACAATCACGATCATCGAATATGCGTCAGAGCCAA
>NZ_SPQT01000026.1 GCF_004571025.1 Bradyrhizobium niftali
ATGTCTTTGCCGATCGGATTTATCGCGGCAAACAGCTCGTCAACGCTCTCTCCAACTGCGGACCATGGACGATCGAGATCGTCGAGCGACCGCTCGGGGTCAAAGGCTTCCAGCTCCTGCCCAGGCGCTGGGTCGTCGAGCGTACCTTTGCATGGTTCGGCAGATGTCGTCGCCTCTCCAAAGACTTCGAAGCCTCTGCCGCCACCGAGCTAGCCTGGTTGCTCGCCGCCCATCTGAGGCTCTTAACTCGCCGCTTGGCCAGACCCTGAAAACGTCTACGCTTTTTGAGTCAGGCTCTCAGGATGAGGTCCTCCTGCTGCGCAGCGAGATCCTAGACCCTCATGGTGAGGAGCGCCGCCTTGCGGCGCGTCTCGAACCATGCAGGCCGAGGACGTATCGCCAAAGAAGCGTGTGCGGCGACCAAAGAGCTCAATGCGTCCCCGACCATATCTGGATACACCCGATCGCGACCTCGATCAGGATCAGCACCACCACGGCGATCTCGAGGCGGAGCGAGCGCTGGGTGTCGATGATGTCGGTCAGCGCGTTGGCGGTCTCGGACACGGCGGAGAGCTTGCGCTCGAGCGTGTCCAGGCGCTCCTTCAATTCGTACTCGTCTTCGAGGCGGGCATAGAGGCGGTCGAGCTCGGGCTTCTCCCAGAGCACGTCGGGCTTCTCGGCAACGGCGACGCGGCCCGCAACGCGCTGCTGCACCAGCAGCGCGTTGCCGATCAGTTGCAGAATGGCCCTGCGCCGGCGCGGCGTGCGGCCGCGCTCGGCGAGCTCGCGCGCGAACGGCTCGATGACGTCGAACACAGCGGCGACACGCCGTTCGTCGCGCGCCAGCGACGTGCTCTTGGCGAGCGCGTCGGCGACCAGAAGCAGCCGGTCGTCGGAGAATTTGGCGAGGCAGATCGGCCCGCCGGGCTGGATCGCCTCGGCGTTCTCGTCGTTGCAGAGCTGCGCCTGCGCGGTCTCCTCCTCATAGGGGCTGAACTCGCCGATCACACGCGGCTTCAGGCCGTCGATCAGCACCTTCTCCTCCGAAGGCAAAAGGCCGATCAGCACCACGACACCGTAGCGGAAGATCACGGCAAGGCCGGCATGGACGCGGAAGGCGGCCGGCGTCGACGACACCAGCGTGCCGAGCTCGAGGCCCGAGGCATTGATGCGGTCACCCAGCATCAGCGCGCGGATCCGCAGGGTCGGCGCGGCGGCCGGCCTGGGAGATGTTGACGGCGCGCTAACGGCGAGTTGATCGGCGGTCATGCGAAGCTCTCTTCAGCACCGTGGATTGCCTGCTTTTCCCGTTCCTGGGCGTCGTCCCGCTCCGGATTAATACGGTCAAGGCGAAATTGCGCCGAAATATTCGGCAATATTGCCACCTCGCGCGGAACATCTTTGGATGCGATGGCGCTGTCAGTTCAGCTCCGGCAGTTTACCATCGAACAGCGAAGCCCCGCCGAAAAGTTGCACTCGGCATTGCCGCGTGTTTATGACAACATCATAACAAGTTGCGCTTCTCCCGAAGTGCGGACATCGAAGCCTCAATCATGCTGAGCGTCATCATTCCGACCGAGGGCGTCGAGCAGACGGCGGTTGCAACTCTGGCCGCGCTGGTCCCCGGTGCCGCCGCGGGCATCATCCGCGAAGTGCTCCTGGTCGACGGCACCCGCAACGGCGTCATCGAGCGCGTGGCCGACGTCGCCGGCTGCCGTTTCATCGGCTACGAGGGATCCTCGCAGGGCGCGGCGCTCGCCGCCGGCGCGCTCCAGGCCCGCTCGCCCTGGCTGATGTTCCTGCCCGCAGGCGCCGTGCTGGAAACCGGCTGGATCGATGAGACCACCCAGTTCATCCAGGCCGTCGCGAGCAGCGGCCGGGACCGGGCGGCGGTGTTCCGCTATGCCCGCTCGCCCTACACCGATACCGGATTCCGCGACGTGCTCCGCGCCGTGGCCCGCAAGCTGGTCGGCCCGCTCGGCGATCAGGGACTCTTGATCGCGCGCGACCATTACGACCGGATCGGCGGCTACCCGCCCCAGGCCCGCCGCTCCGAGGCGCGGCTCCTCCGGCGGCTCGGCCGCTCGTCCCGGACCATGCTGCGCAGCCGGATCGTCATGGTCGGCTGACGCCACCAAATACTTGCCAACGTCAAATAATTATTTGACAATGGCAAGTATCGAGGTGACCCATGCCATTTGACGGGACAGACGACCACATCACGGCGGTCCGCGCCTTCAACCGCTTCTATACCCGCAAGCTCGGCGTGCTCGACCAGCACCTTGGACAAAGCCCGTTTTCCCTCAGCGAGGCCCGGGTGCTCTATGAACTCGCGCACCGCGACGATCTGGCGGCGAAAGAGATCGGAATCGAGCTTGGTCTCGACCCCGGCTATCTCAGCCGCATCGTCCAGAGCTTCGACGAAAAGGGGCTGATCACGCGAAGGCCCCTGCCCGCAGATCGCAGGCAATACCAGCTCAGCCTCACCGCCAAGGGCCGCCAGACCTTCGCCAAGCTGAACCTGAGCTCGCAAAATGACGTCGCCGCGATGCTGGCTCAGCTTTCAGCCGGCGATGCAACGCGGCTCACGCAGGCCATGGCGACCATCGAGGCCGTGCTGGATCCACGTCGAAGCCAGCCTGCGGCCTTCATGTTGCGCAGCCATCGCGTCGGCGACATGGGCTGGGTCATTTCCAGGCAAGCCGCCGCCTATGCCGCGGACTACAACTGGGACATCAGCTACGAGGCACTGGTCGCCGAGATCTGCGCACAGTTCATCAAGAACTACGACGCCGCGCGCGAGCACTGCTGGATCGCGGAAGTGGGTGGCGAGCCGGTCGGCTCGATCTTTCTGGTCAAGGCCACGGACACGATCGCCAAGCTGCGCCTGTTGCAGGTGGAGAAGAAGGCGCGGGGGCTCGGTGTCGGCCGCGCGCTGGTCGAGCAGTGCATCCAGGGCGCACGCGAGAGGGGTTACAGCAAGATGACGCTGTGGACGCAGAGCATCCTGCTCGCCGCGCGCGGCATCTATCAAAATGCGGGCTTCAAGCTCGTGAAGGAAGAGAAGCACCACAGCTTCGGTGCAGATCTGGTGGGCGAGACCTGGGAGCTGGATCTCTGATTTCGCTGCGGGCGCGATGCGCATGATTGTGCCCTCGCCCCTTGTGGGAGAGGGCAGCGACGCTGGAGGACGCGGGCTCACTTGGGTGAGGGGTCTGTCTCCGCGAGCATTTGTGCGCGTGGAGACAACCCCTCATCCGGCGCTTCGCGCCACCTTCTCCCACATCCGCCTTCGCCAAGGCTTCGGCGGACATGAGGGGAGAAGAAAGATAAAGCTACACCGTCGCGCCCTGCGCCTTCGGCCGGCGCAGATGCTCGTCGAGCCGCGGCATGATCTCGACGAAATTGCAGGGGCGCGTGCGGTAGTCGAGCTGGGCGGCGAGAATGCCGTCCCAGCCGTCGCGGCAGGCGCCGGGCGACCCCGGCAGGCAGAAGATGTAGGTCGCGCCGGCAACGCCCGCGGTGGCGCGGCTCTGGATCGTCGAGGTGCCGATCTTGGCGTGGCTCAGCATGTGGAATGCGATCGAGAAACCGTCCATGCGCTTCTCGAACAAGGGCTCGATCGCCTCGGGCGTGACGTCGCGCCCGGTGAAGCCGGTGCCGCCGGTTGTGATGACGACGTCGACGCCGGCATCCGCAATCCAGCTGCGGATGACGGCGCGGATCGCCTCGACGTCGTCGGTAACGATCTCGCGCGCCGCAAGATGATGGCCCGCGCCGGTGAGGCGGTCGGCGAGCGTCTGGCCGGACTTGTCGTCGGCGAGCGCGCGCGTGTCGGAGACGGTCAGCACCGCGATGTTCAGCGGAATGAACTGTTTTGCTTCGTCGATGGAGGCCATTACTCTTTTTCCTCACGTGTCCCGGACGCGGCGCAGCGCCAGCGCTGCTCCCCAGAGCCGGGACCCATGTCAGAGGCTTGGGAGACCGGCATTGTGGGCCCCGGCTCTGCAGCGCACCGCTGAAGAAGCGCTGCGCTACGTCCGGGGCACGAAGTCCAGTGTACTACGACCCGCCGCCGAACGTGTTGCAGGCCTGCACCGTGCCCTGCTGGTAGCCGGTCATGAACCATTGCTTGCGCTGCGCGGCGGAGCCATGGGTAAAGGAATCGGGCATGACGCGTCCCGTGGCTTGGCGCTGGAGCGTGTCGTCGCCGATCGCGCTGGCCGTAGTCAGCGCGGCGTCGATATCGCCGGCTTCCAGGAAGTTCGGACGCTTCTTCGCCTCGCGGTTGACCCAGACACCGGACAGGCAGTCCGCCTGCAACTCCACCTTCACCTGGAGCGCGTTGGCCTCGGCCTTGCTGCCGGCCTGCTGCTGAAGCCGCGTCACGCGTGGAATGATGCCGAGCAGGTTCTGGATGTGATGGCCAGCTTCATGCGCGATGATGTAGGCGGTGGTGAAATTGCAAGCCGACTTGCCGGAGCAGCCGCGGAAGCGCGTCTCGACCTCGCGGAAGAAGCCGGTGTCGAGGAAGATGGTGCGATCCGGCGGACAGTAGAACGGGCCCATCGCCGACTGCGCCATGCCGCAGCGGCCGCCATTGGTGGCGTTGCGGAACAGCACGATCTTCGGACCGGTGTAGGACTGGCCGCTGGCCTGGAAGATCTCGCTCCAGCGGTCGTCGATCTCGCCGAGGATGCCGGAGATCATGCTGCCCATCTCGTCGGTCGGCGCGCCGCGCTTGGCCGACGTCGACTGGCGATCGGTCTGGTAGCTCGGCGCCTGGCCGCCGCCGGTGAGTATCTCGGCGCCGCCGATCAGGATGCGCGGATCGATGCCGAAGGCATAGCCGATCAGGCCGAGCACGATGATGGTGCCGATACCGAGCCCGCCGCCGCCCATGGGCAGGCCGAACCCGCCTCCTCCACCGCCGCCGCCACCACCATCGTCGCGACGATCCTCGATGTCGTCGCTGCGGCGGAAATCATCGTAGCGCATGGTGGCTTCCCTCAGTCCTTGCTGGCATCACATGGGCCCAAGACTTCGGCCCAAGGAACTTAGGCGTAAAAGATTTGGGCGCAGAAGCGCAAAAGCTCAACGTGCCAGACACTTAGAATTTCCATTGTGTTAATCAATATCCCGCTCGGCAATTATTGCCTAGTGCGACAGCGTGCCGATGCCAGCAATTTTTTCCGGGGGGCGTGCATTTTTTTCCGAGAGAAATTTGGAGTCGTTTTGCAGCTCCGGCTGCTCCCGCAACGCGAAGAAGCGCGAAATACACTGTAAAACACGGCGAATGCGAACAGCGAACCACGCACGACGCGCGATGCGAGGCCTGCACACGAAAGCGGCGGATTAAGTCGATTTTTACTTTGCGCCTTCAATGTAACGGTCAGTCGGTTGTTTGGTCCCGCGTCGCCGACAGCGTCGCCTGAGTCAGAGTTCTTGAGTCATGGTAGTGTCGCGTCGCGGGGCGTCTGCAAGGGCGCCCCGCACAAATTTTGAGTCTTCGTCGCATCGCATCATCCTCGGTGATTGCGTCGCCGAGATGTCGAAGCTTCAGGCTGGTTCGGTCGATCTGGTGTTCGCAGATCCGCCGTATAATCTCCAGCTCAAGGGCGATCTCAAGCGCCCCGACGAATCCCATGTCGATGCCGTCAACGACGACTGGGACAAGTTCGATTCATTCTCCGCCTATGACGATTTCACCCGCGCCTGGCTGCTTGCCGCCCGCCGCGCGATGAAGCCGTCGGCGACGATCTGGGTGATCGGCTCCTATCACAACATCTTCCGCGTCGGCGCGATCATGCAGGACCTCGGCTTCTGGCTCCTGAACGACATCGTCTGGCGCAAGACCAACCCGATGCCGAACTTCCGCGGCCGCCGCTTCACCAACGCGCACGAGACCATGATCTGGGCCGCGCGCGACGAGAAGGCCAAGGGCTACACCTTCAACTACGAAGCGCTGAAGGCCGCGAACGAGGACGTGCAGGCGCGTTCCGACTGGCTGATCCCGCTCTGCACCGGCGAGGAGCGCCTCAAGGGCGCCGACGGCAAGAAAGTGCACCCGACGCAGAAACCGGAAGGCCTGCTCGCGCGTGTGCTGCTGTCGTCGTCAAAACCCGGCGACCTCGTGATCGACCCCTTCAACGGCACCGGCACCACCGGCGCCGTCGCAAAACGTCTCGGCCGCTCCTATATCGGCTTCGAGCGCGACAAGACTTACGCCAAGGCGGCGGAAGCCCGCATCGCCGCGGTCGAGCCGCTGCCTGAGCAAAGCCTCGCCCCGTTCATGACCGCGCGCGAGGCGCCGCGGGTCGCGTTCTCGGAACTGATCGAGCGCGGCATGATCATGCCCGGCACGAGGCTGTTCGACGCCAAGAAGAAGCTCGGCGCACTGGTTCGCGCCGACGGCGCCATCATGCTGGGCGACAAGGTCGGCTCGATCCACCGCATCGGCGCCGTGGCGCAAGGCGCGCAGGCTTGCAACGGCTGGACCTTCTGGCACGTCGAGACCAAGAAGGGTCTCAAGCTGATCGACGAGCTCCGCGCCGAGATCCGCGCGGGTATGGCGGCGGAATAAGATCCTCTCCGTCGTCATTCCGGGGCTCGCGAAGCGAGAACCCGGAATCCATCGAACCAGAGCACACGCCGCCCCATGGATTCCGGGCTCGCGCCAAGAGGCGCGCCCCGGAATGACGAGGGGGTGGTTGAAAGCCGCCGCCACCAGGACTAGATTCGTCCGATCAGCCCCGTCCTGACCGGTGGGCCCCATGCGACGACAGTCCGAGACCTTGCTGCTCGTGCCGCTGCTGCCGATCTTCCTGGTCGGCATGTTTCCGATGTTCCTGATCGCGCTGCTGGGATTTTTCGGCCTCGCCCTGTTCGGCGTGCTCGTGATCTGCGTCGGGCTCGCCAGCAGCAACGAGGCGCACGACAATTTCAATCACGACGTCATCGTGCATGGCTATTCGCGGGGATCGGAGCGATCGGCGCGGGCCTCCGACATGCATCTTGCCGCGCGGCTCGGGCTGCGGCTGGAAGCCGTCGGTGCCGGGATGATTATTACGGCGGCGATCGGCCTTTGTTACGCCGGCTGATCTGCGCAGGGCGCAGATACCGCCCGGCAAACTCTCCGGTTGCCCTCCCCGACGAGCTTCAGGCAAGAGAGGCTGGCCCCGCGGCAATGATGCTGCGTTCGCTCTCGGCAAGAAACACTGGGAAGATGTGTGATGCTCAAATTCTATTTCAACGGTTCGCCGAACCCGACCAAGGTCGCGCTTTATCTCGAAGAGTGCGGCCTGCCCTTCGAGCCGGTGAAGATCGACACGCGCAAGGGCGAGCAGTTCACGCCGGAATTCCTCAAGATCAATCCGAACGGCAAGGTGCCGGCGATCGACGATGGCGGCACGATCGTGTTCGACTCGAACGCCATCCTGCTCTATCTCGCCGAGAAGACCGGAAAATTCCTGCCCGCCGCCTCGTTGCGCGGCGAGACGCTGTCATGGCTGATGTTCATCGCCACCGGCGTCGGCCCGTATTCGGGCCAGGCCGTGCACTTCAAGCATTTTGCGCCGAAGGACCAGAACCACGACTACGCCAATAACCGCTATCAGTACGAGACCGATCGCCACTACAAGATTCTCGACGGCCACCTCAAAGGCCGCCGCTACATGGTCGGCGACAGCTATTCGATCGTCGACATGGCGCTGTGGGGCTGGGCGCGGATGGTGCCGTTCAAGCTCGGCGACGACGCCTTTGCGCGATACCCGAACGTGAAGCGGCTGGTGGACGAGATCTCGGCGCGCCCCGCGGCCGCGCGCGCGATCGCGCTGAAGGACAAGTTCACCTTCAAGGCCGAGATGGACGACGAGGCGAGAGGCAACATGTTCAAGCACATGACGACCAAGGTCGCCTGATCGCCTTACGCCCTCAACCCGGGTCCACGCGCATGCGCGTGGACCTTTGTTTTTGAAACGCCCGCGACGGTCAGGCGGCGTGGACCGAGTTCAGGAATTTGGCGACCTCCTGCTTCAGCCGGTTGCTGTCTGAAGACAGCGAGCGCGCCGCGGAGAGCACCTGCGAGGAGGCCGAACCGGTCTCGGAGGCGCCGCGCTGCACGTCGCCGATGTTGGTGGAGACGCGCTGGGTGCCGTGGGCCGCCTGCTGGACGTTGCGGGAGATTTCCTGCGTCGCCGCGCCCTGCTGCTCCACGGCCGCCGCGACGGTCGAGGAGATCTCCGACAGCCGCTCGATGGTGCCGCTGATCTCCTTGATCGAGCCGACCGACTCCTCCGTCGCGGCCTGGATCCCGGAGACCTGCAGCGCGATCTCGCCGGTGGCCTTCGCGGTCTGCTCGGCCAGCGCCTTGACCTCGGAGGCGACCACGGCAAAGCCGCGGCCGGCCTCGCCGGCGCGCGCCGCCTCGATGGTGGCGTTCAGCGCCAGCAGATTGGTCTGGCCGGCGATGGTGCTGATCAGCTCGACCACGTCGCCGATGCGGGCGGCAGCCTTGGAGAGCTCGCCAACCCGGTCGTTGGTCCTGCTCGCCTGCCCCACGGCCTCGCTGGCAATCCGGGCGGATTCCTGCACCTGGCGGGCAATCTCGCTGACAGAGGAGGAGAGTTCTTCGGTCGCGGAGGCAACCGCCTGCACGTTGGCCGAGGCCTCCTGGGAGGCGCTGGCAACCTCCGTCGACAGGTCCTGGGCGCGCGTGGCCGTCGTGGTTAGGGTGCCTGCGGAAGCTTCGAGCTCGTTCGATGCCGACGACACGGTGTCCACGATCTCGCCGACCGCACGTTCGAACTGGTTGGCCAGATTTCTCATGTCGGCCTTGCGGCTCTCGGCCTGCCGCGCCTCGACCTCGACCTGCTCGTGGCGCAGGCGGTCGGTCTCGACCATGCTCTCCTTGAACACCTGGATCGCCTTGGCCATGTCGCCGATCTCGTCGCGATTGCCGCGGCCCGGGATCTCGACCTTGAGGTCGCCACCGGCGAGAGCACCCATCGCTCGGGTCATCGTGGTCAGCGGTCCGACGATGCTGCGCGCGATCAGGAAGGCGACGAGGCCGCCGAACAGGATCGCAAGGCCGCCGGCGACTTCCTGAATCCAGGTCGTATTGGCAATGACGCCATCGGCGGCCGCGCGCGACTTCTGGTAGTCGGCCTTCAATCCGGTCTCCGCCACCTTGAGCTTGTCGACGCTTTCCCCAATCAGGGGGGCGATACCGTTGCGGTAGATTTCATCGGCCTGGAGGATTGCGGCGGAGGTCGTCTCGAAGGCCGCCTTGTAGGTCGAAAGCGAGCTCTTGATCGGCCCGAACGCGGCCTTGACCTCGTTCGGCAGACCGGCCCCCTCCAGTGACTTGAGCGCTTGCTGCGCCCGGTCGACATTGGTCCTGAAGGTCGCCGGCCCCTTTGCGTCCCGGACGGCGAGGAAGCGCCAGTTTGCGACACGAACCAGCAGGACCTTGGATTCGAGATCGGCGACCGGCGCGGTCACGCTGGTATCGCCGGTTTCACGCGCGGCCTCGACGAGCTTGCCGGTATTGGCGGTCAGCTCATCGCCGCCGGTGAGCAGAACAGCCTTGCCTTTCGCCGTCTCGGTGACGGCAGCGCCCATGCGCTCCCGCAGCGACTTCATCTTTTCGACGTCACCGATCAGGCCATTGTAGATCTTGAGCCGTTCCTCGGAGACCGTCGACTTGGCCGCGACCTTCAACAGCTCCACCGTCGCCACCTCCCGCTCCGCAGCCTCCTTGAAGGCCGGCTCGTCGGCGTCATAGATGTAGCGAAGATTGGCGCGCCGCAGCGCCTGCAGGTTGATCGAGATCTCCTGAACGCGGGCCGTGTTGTCCGAGAGTGCGGATAGCCGCTCCATCTGGCCCTGAACCGCCCACAAATTCCAGATCGCGACCGCGGCCATGATCAGACCAACGACAACGAGAACCGAAAATCCGGCGTAGAGCCGCCCCCGAATTCTGAAACGCAAGCTCGGCATCTTCACCGTCCATCCATAGCAAGAGAGATGGAGTGACCGAACGACTCCCCGACGTCGCAGCGGCCCCCCGCCCAGCCGCAATCACCTTTCGGAGATTCGCGCTGCACCGCGACACCATGAAGAATACTTCTTAATTCAATGCTGCATTTGCCACGCGTCGACTACGGAGGATCGCGCGAAAGATATCGTGGCGATGGCAGGCCCTGCCAGTTCAGCAATCATCTGAACACGAAAGTGGCAATCGAACCTGTCCGGCGCGGCTTGCGTCAGGATGCCGTGCGAGTCGCATGCCCGGCAAAGTTTGTATCGCGAATTTATCCGGTCATCGAGCAGCTGCCCGCGCCACGCATCGCGGGTCCACGCGCATGCGCGTGGACCTTTGCTTTTGAGACGTCCGCGCCGGTCAGGCGGCGTGGACCGAGTTCAGGAATTTGGCGACCTCCTGCTTCAGCCGGTTGCTGTCTGAAGACAGCGAGCGCGCCGCGGAGAGCACCTGCGAGGAGGCCGAACCGGTCTCGGAAGCGCCGCGCTGCACGTCGCCGATATTGGTGGAGACGCGCTGGGTGCCGTGGGCCGCCTGCTGGACGTTGCGGGAGATTTCCTGGGTCGCCGCGCCCTGCTGTTCAACGGCAGCCGCGACCGTCGAGGAGATCTCCGACAGCCGCTCGATGGTGCCGCTGATCTCCCTGATGGCGCCAACCGATTGCTCGGTGGCGGCCTGGATGTTGGAAATCTGCTGGCCGATCTCGCCGGTGGCCTTCGCGGTCTGCTCGGCCAGCGCCTTGACCTCGGAGGCAACCACGGCAAAGCCGCGGCCCGCTTCGCCCGCGCGCGCCGCCTCGATGGTGGCGTTCAGCGCCAGCAGATTGGTCTGGCCGGCGATGGTGCTGATCAGCTCGACCACGTCGCCGATGCGGGCGGCGGCCTTGGAGAGCTCGCCAACCCGGTCGTTGGTCTTGCTCGCCTGCCCCACGGCCTCGCTGGCGATGCGGGCGGATTCCTGCACCTGGCGGGCGATCTCGCTGACAGAGGAGGAGAGTTCTTCGGTCGCGGAGGCAACCGCCTGCACGTTGGCCGAGGCCTCTTGAGAGGCGCTGGCGACCTCGGTGGAGAGGTCCTGGGCCCGCGAGGCGGTCGTGGTCAACGTGCCGGCCGAGGCCTCCAACTCGTTCGACGCCGACGACACGGTGTCGACGATCTCGCCGACCGCCTGCTCGAACTGGTCGGCGAGCCGGACCATGTCTTTCTTGCGGCTCTCGGCCTGCCGCGCCTCGACCTCGACCTGCTCGTGGCGCAGGCGGTCGGTCTCGACCATGCTCTCCTTGAACACCTGGATCGCCTTGGCCATGTCGCCGATCTCGTCGCGATTGCCGCGGCCCGGGATCTCGACCTTGAGGTCGCCACCGGCGAGAGCACCCATCGCTCGGGTCATCGTGGTCAGCGGTCCGACGATGCTGCGCGCGATCAGGAAGGCGACGAGGCCGCCGAACAGGACGGCGAGGCCGCCCGCGACGGCCTGCACCGAGGTCGTGCCCTCGATCACGGCTTCGGCGGTGGTGCGCGAGTCCTTGTAATCCTTCTTCAGGGCGGTTTCCGCGACCTTGAGCTTGCCGATGCTCTCGACGATGAGCGGCGCGAGGTTCTTGTGGTAGATCTCGTCGGCCTGGAGCATCGCGGCCGACGTCGTCTCGAACGCCGATTTGTAGATTCCGAGCGAGGTCTTCACCGGCGCGAGCGTAGCGCGCAATTCGGTCGCCTGCGGGCTCTTTTCCAGCGCCGTGAGCCGCTGCATGGCCCTGTCCACATTCGTCCTGAAGTTGGCAGGACCCTTGGTGTCGCGCAGGGCAAGGAAACGCCAGTTGGCGATCTGGACGAGAAGCAGCCTGGATTCGAGGTCCGCAACGAGGGCCGCGGTGTCTTCGTCAACGGCCGCGCGCGCCGCATCGACCAGCTTGCCCATCTTGACGGTCAGCTCGTCGCCGCTCGGCAGCAGCGTCGCCTTGCCCGTTCTCGCCTCGTTGACGGCGTCACCGAGATTGTCACGCAGGCTTCGCATCCTGGCGATGTCGGCGATCAGATCGTTGTAGAGCTTGCGCCGCTCCTCGGAGGCCGTCCCCTTCGCCCCGACCTGCAACAGCTCGGTCGCCGCGGTTTCCCGTTCGGAGGCTTCCTTCATCGCAGGTTCGCTGGCGTCGTAGATGTAGCGCAGATTGGCCCGCTGGATCGCCTGGAGATGGGTCGATATCTCCAGAACCCGTGCCGTGCTGTCCGAGAACGCCGAGAGTTTTGCGACCTGATCCTGCACGGCCCGCAAGTTCCAGACGGCGACCACCGCCATCACCAGACCGACCGCCACCAAGGCCATGAAGCCTGCGTACAGGCGTCCCCTGATCCGCAAACGAAATTTCGGCATTCCCACTGTCCACCCAGATGCATGTGAATTCGAGCGGCCGAACGTCCGGCGTCACCGGCCACCCTGGCAGCCGCGAGTCGCTTCTCGGCGACCTACGCTGCACCGCGACACAATGGAGGACACTCGTTAATTGAACCTTCTGATTCTTCGCGCCTGCGCGCACAGGCCCGCACAAAACCTGCTGATTTTGTCGGCAGTTGCGCAAGGTTTTGGCGCAAGGCCCGCAGGCGCATGCCGATCGCTGCATGCGCCGCCCCGGTGGACGTTCGTCAGGCCGCCCCTGCGTCATTTTGCCAAGCGTTCTCGACCGCTTCCAGCGGAGCCGAGGCAACGCGCCGCGTCCCTTCCGATCCGATTTTCGCGGCGAGCTTATGCAGCTCGCATGCAATCTCCGACCGGGACATCCCGCAGTCCTGCAGCTCCCGTTCGGTCATGGCAGCGAACTGACACCGGGCCCGGGACCGCTCCCGCCGGACCCGCATGATCTCCACCAGCGTCCGCCAGGCCCGCACGACCATCGACGGCCGTGACGGACCGGGTCGGTCGGTGGACGCGACGTCGTTCGATCCGGTCAGCTCGCAGCCCTCACGGGTGTTTGCGGAAACGGGCCGAGCGCCCTCTCGGTCAGGATCGAGTCGCAATATTCCCGGATCTCCTTGATCTTGCCGCCCTCCAAGCGAAACACCAGGCAGTAATCGTTGTCGTAGCGCACGCCTTCCGGCGTGACGTTGTCGCCCTTGGCTTCGACCACGACGATGTCGCCATCGGCGATGAAGCGGTGGGCAACGGTGCGCGTCCGGTCGCGCAGGCGGGTGCGCACATGGCCGTGCAGATCGTTGAGGATCGCCTCCTTCCCCGAGAAGGTGCGCGACCAGGAATACTGGCCGGTCACCACCCATCTGGCGTCGTCGGCGAGGCTGGCGGTGAACAATGCGCGGTCGCGCGCGGAAGGATCGGGGTTGGCGGCGGCGGCGAAAATATCCTGCATCAGTTTCTTGTTGGCAGCAGTGCTCATGGCGGCATCTCCGTGTGTGGCCTCGTGGAGATCATCGTCCGCCGATCAGCATTCTTCAAATCGATAGCGAATATGATATCTATTCACCTCATGAATTTGAATTCGCTTGACCTCAATCTGCTGACCGCACTCGACGCGCTGCTGCGCGAGGCCAATGTCAGCCGCGCGGCCATGAGGATCGGCCTGTCACAGCCGGCGACGAGCCACGCATTGCAACGCCTGCGCGACATCTTCGGCGACCCGCTGCTGGTGCGCACCGGCGCGCGCATGGAGCTGACGCCGCGGGCGCAGGCCCTGCGCGCGCCGCTGGCACAGGCGCTCGATCAGGTGCGCGGGCTGTTCGTGCCGGATGAATTCGACGCCGCGCGCAGCGAGCGGCAATTCCGCCTGATGATGCCGGATCTCGCGGTCGAGCTGTTGATGCCGCCCCTGATGGAGAAGGTGACACGCCTTGCGCCCAACGTCCGCGTCGACGTCGTGCCGTGGCGGGGGCCTGCGATCTTCCACGCCGAGTTCGCCCGCACCATCGACCTCGTGATCTCGATCGGCAACGCCTTCAAGGGCTTTCACCGCCAGCTGCTCTACACCGACAGCGACGCGCTGGCGGTGCGGCGCGGCCATCCCGTAGGAGCCAAGCTGAGGCGGTGCGAGACGTTCCTGGCCGCGCGCCATGTCGGCGTGATCATCCGGGGCAATAGCGAGGATCTGATCGACACCTGGCTGCGAGCCAAGGGCATCGAGCGACACATTACCCTCGTCGTGTCAGGCTATCTCGAGGCGCTGCACGTCGCCGCCCGCACCGACCTCGTCGCCTTCGTGCCGCGCCGGCTGATCGCGGCGCTGTCGAAGCAGCTTGGCCTCGTCACCGTGACCCCACCGCTCGACCCCGGCATCGACGAGCAGTTCATGTTCTATCCGACGCGGGCGCAGATGGACCCCGGCTCGATCTGGCTGCGGCGGCTGATGCTTGAGACGGGACGGGAGCTGGAGGAGCGGAAGGCTGGGTAGCTTCGTGGGTAGGTTAGCGAAGCGTAACCCACCAACTTCGTCCCGCATTTGAGGAGGCATGGTGGGTTACGCCTCCGGCTAACCCACCCTACGTTCCTGAGTAAAACGCGGCTTCAAAACACTCGGTGTCGTCCCGACCTAGTGCGCAATTGCGCACAAGGCCGGGACGACAGCGGAGAGTTACCTACGCCTTCTGCGCGTCCATCACCTTGCGTACTGCCGGCCGGTCCGACATCCGCTTGAAGTGATCGGCGATCTTCGGCGTGGCGTTGATGTCGACGCTGTCGCCTTCGAGCCAGGTCGACAGCGTGTAAAGATAGGGATCGCAGATCGTGAACTGATCGCCCATCACCCAGGGTCCCCTGAACATCTTCTGCTCGATCAGGGCGAAGCAGGCGCCCATGGTCTTCGGGACCATCGCCTTCATGTCGGCGAACGAGCTCTCCTGTGTCGCCCAGCGCGCGCCGCGCATCTTGTGCGCATGGTTGATGTGCACGGTCGAGCAGAGATAGGAGTTGAACGACTGCACCTGGGCGAAGTCGAAGGGATCGTCGAGCGGCGCGAGCTTCGCCTTGGGAAAGGTCTGCGCGATATAGGCCAGCATCGCCGGCGTCTCGGTGAGGACGCCGCGGTCGGTCACCAGCGCCGGCACGCGGCCTTTCGGGTTGATGGCGAGATAGTCCGGGCTGTTCTGCTGATTGTCCTTGAAGCTCAGCCGCTCGGCCGCGTAGTCGGCGCCGGCCTCTTCCAGGGTGATGTAGGTGGCGAGCGCGCAGGTGCCGGTGGCGTAGTAGAGCTTGAGCATGTCGGACCTCATGGGAAAATTGGAAACTAACGGCTGCCGTCCCCGAGGTCTATAGCACGACATCCTCTTCGCAGTTGCCCACATCCGCCCGCCTGTGCCAAGACGCACACAATTGGAGGGGTTTTTGTCATGACCGTACTCATCGCCGGTGGCGGCATCGGCGGGCTGACGCTTGCGCTCAGCCTGCACGGAATCGGCGTTCCCGTAAAAGTGTTCGAGAGCGTCGCGGAACTGAAGCCGCTCGGCGTCGGCATCAACGTGCTGCCGCATGCGGTGCGCGAGCTGATCGAGCTCGGGCTGATGGACAAGCTCGATGCCAGCGGCGTGCGCACAAGCGAGCTCGCCTACTTCTCCAAGTACGGCAAACCGATCTGGAGCGAGCCGCGCGGGCTGGAGGCCGGCTACAAATGGCCGCAATTCTCGATCCATCGCGGCACGCTGCAGCAGCTCCTGCTCGACACCGCGATCGAGCGGCTCGGCCGCGACAACATCCTCACCAGCCACCATCTGACCGGCTGGAGCGAAACCGCCGATGGCGTCCGCGCCGATTTCATCGACAAGGCGACCGGCAAAGCCGCAGGCACTTACGAAGGCGCGATCATGATCGCCGCCGACGGCATCCATTCCGCCGCACGAGAAAAGCTCTATCCCGATGAAGGACCGCCGATCTGGAACGGTCGCATCCTCTGGCGCGGCGTGACGCCGGCAAAGGCATTCCTCACCGGCCGAACCATGATCATGGCCGGGCACGAGATCCTGAAATTCGTCTGCTATCCGATCAGCAAGGTGCCGGATGCGGCGGGCAACCATCTGATCAACTGGGTCGCCGAGCGCCACATGCCGCCGACCTATCAGTGGCGGCGCGAGGACTATAACCGCACCGCGCGGCTGGAGGAGTTCTTGCCGTGGTTCGAGAGCTGGCAGTTCGACTGGCTCGACGTGCCCGGCCTGATCCGGAACTGCCCGCACGCCTATGAATATCCGCTGGTCGACCGCGATCCGGTGTCGCGATGGACGTTCGGCCGCGTCACGCTGATGGGCGATGCCGCGCATCCGATGTACCCGATCGGATCGAACGGCGCCTCGCAGGCGATCCTCGATGCCCGCGTCATCACCCGCGAGGTCCTGGCGCATGGCCCGACGCAGGCGGCGCTGCTCGCCTGTGAAGCCGAGCGGAGGCCCGCGACCACCGACCTCGTCCTGCTCAACCGCAAGAACGGCCCCGAGCAGGTGATGCAACTGGTCGAAGAGCGCGCGCCCGACGGCTTTGAGGTCGTCACCGATGTGCTGTCGCAGCAGGAGCTGGAAGACATCGCCGCCAACTACAAGCGCGTCGCGGGGTTCCAGGTGGAAGCGCTGAATGCCAAGCCGCCGATCGTGCCGCGGTACTCCGATGCGAGACGCGCGAGCACCTAGGTCGTTGCCCCACACTCCGCCATGCCGTTGACGGGCGCGCGTTACGCGGAGCGACGGCCGCCCAACGTCGACGACATCCGCTTAAGCTTGTTGAGGGCGCGGATAGCGTAACCGAGCCCGACGGGATTGGTCTGGCGCATATTCGAGCAGCATAAAGAAGGCCCACCGCGCCGGTATCATCGCACCACCCGCGCCGCTTCCAGCAACCGCTCGCTAGCGGTCGCGGTGGCAAGCACGGTGCCATCTTCGGTCATCAGCTTGGCCTCGACGAAGGCGACGGTCTTGCCGAGCTGCGTCACCCTGGCCTCGGCGATGATCAGGCCGGGCTTGGCGGGGCTGAGGAAGTTTACCGTCATGCTGATGGTGGTGGTGTAGAGCCGGCCCTCGCTCATCACCAGCACAGCGGGGCCCATGGTGTCGTCGAGCATGGCCGAGAGCATGCCGCCTTGGATGAAGCCGGCCGGATTGCAGAATTCGGGCTTGCCCTCGAAGCCGAGCTTGATCCAGCCCTCCTCCGGACGGGCATCGAGCAGGCGCCAGCCCAGCAGCTCGGCACAAGGCGGCCTGGGAAAGTTGTCGAGCGCGGTCTTGACCATCGGGGAGCCTCCGTGTCGCCCCTGTTAACGCGACCCTGCTGCCAGCATGGTGTCAGGAGGATGCGGCCGGCGGAAGGTCCAATCCGTGCGCGATCACCTTGCGCATGACGTTGGGCAGTGCTTCCCCGGCCAGCGTCGCGATCGGCACCCAGCGCATGCCCGCGGGTGCCCGCGTGCGGGCTTCGGCCTTGGCGGTATAGACCACCAGTTCCAGCGGAAAATGCGTGAAGACGTGGGTGACGACGCCCACCCTGCGCTGCCAGCGCGACAGTCCCTTCAGCGCGGGCGCCTGCTGCTTCGCCGTCGCGTCCTCCTGACCGGCGAGCCAGTCCGAGCCCGGCACTTCCGTCATGCCCCCCAGCAAACCCTTTTCGGGCCGGCTGCGGACCAGCAGCTCCTCGCCGCGCGTCACCACGAAGGCGGCGCCCCGCCGCAACGTCCCGCTCTTCTTCGGCGCCTTGCGCGGAAACGTCTCCTGCGTTCCCTGTGCCCGCGCCAGGCAATCCTCATTGAGCGGACACAGCGAACAGGCCGGCTTCTTCGGCGTGCAGATCGAGGCGCCCAGATCCATCAGCGCCTGCGCGCTGTCGCCCGCGCGAGACGTCTCGTCGCCGGTGCCGGAATCGGCAAGGAGCGTCGCCGCCAGTTGCTGGATCAGCTGCTTGGCCTGCGGCAGCTCCTCCTCGACCGCGAACAGGCGCGACACCACGCGCTCGATATTGCCGTCGACCGGCATGGTGCGGCGATCGAAGGCGATCGCAGCGATCGCAGCCGCGGTGTAAGGCCCGATGCCCGGCAGCGCGCGCAGCCCCTCCTCGGTGTCGGGAAAGACGCCGCCATGCTCGCGCGTCACCGCGACCGCGCAGGCATGGAGATTGCGCGCACGGGAGTAATAGCCGAGCCCCGCCCACATCCGCAGCACGTCGTCCTGCGAGGCCCGGCCGAGCGCCGTGACGTCAGGCCAGCGCGCGACGAATTTTTCGAAATAGGGCCCGACCGCCTTCACCGTGGTCTGCTGGAGCATGATCTCCGACAGCCAGACCCGGTAAGGGTCCGACACCTCGCCGGGCCCGGCCCGCCAGGGCAATCGGCGGCGGTGGCGGTCGTACCATTGGAGGAGCAGCGTCGGACGCGACGACACTTCCGGCTGCACTGGTTCCGGCTTGGCCTTGAGGACAGATCTCGGGCTCATCCCCTCAGTGTAACGAGGTCACGCCAATCTCTCCACGTCATGCCCGCGCTCGTCGCGGGCATCCACGTCTTTCTTCCGCGAAGAACGTGGATGGCCGGGACATAGGCGAGCGGAAGCGACGCCGTCCTTCGGACGGCTATGCCGGCCATGATAGCGAAGCGCCTGTGGCTCGCGCTTCGAGGTGGTATAAGGCCCGATGTCCAAATTCCCCCCAAAGCCCGGCCCCATCAGCGCCAAGCCGCTGTCGCTGCTGCTCAACGACGTCTTTGCCGAAGCCTATGCCAAGCAGGGCTTTGCCGCGCGCGAGCTGGTGACGCGGTGGGCGCAGATTGCCGGGCCGGAGATCGCGGCCCATGCCGAGCCGCTCAAGATGCAATGGCCGCGGCCGGTGGAGGGCCAGCCGCAGGAGCCGGCGACGCTGGTGCTGCGGGTCGAGGGGCCGATGGCGCTGGAGATCCAGCATTCCGCGGATGTGATCCTGGAACGGGTGAACCGCTTCTTCGGCTGGAGCGCGGTCGGCAAGCTCGCCTTCCGCCAGGCCCCGCTGTCCCGCGTCCGGCGGCCAGCGCGACCCGGCCCGCCAGACCCCAAATCGGTGGCCAAGGTGGAGGAGAGCCTGGGCGACATCGAAGATGAACAGCTCAAGTCGGCACTGGCGCGGCTCGGCGCCGCCATCAAGCGAAATTGAGCCTCATTTCGCAGCCAATCTGGACCCGTTCCTGCGGCCCGCCATTGCCTCAAACCACGTTTCAAGCTAGCGACAGGCCGCCCAAACGGGAACCTAGATAAGGACCTTGGGGCGAGACCACGCCAATTCGGGAGCCGACCTTGATCATCACCCGCCGCGCCTTCACCACGATGCTGTCGCTGACCGGGCTTGCCGCGGTCGCCGGGTTCTCCCCCTTGCGGTTCATCTCCGATGCCATGATCCCTGAAGCCATGGCGCAGGCCGCCGGCGATGTGGCGAAGCCGGTGTCGCTGCCCGACATGGCGCTCGGCCCGAAGGACGCCGCCGTCACCATCACCGAATATGCCTCGATGACCTGCCCGCACTGCGCGGCCTTCAACGAGCAGGTGTTCCCCAAGATCAAGTCCGAATACATCGACACCGGCAAGGTGCGTTACATCTTCCGCGAGTTCCCGCTCGACATCAAAGCCGCCGCCGGCTCGATGCTGTCGCGCTGCATTGCCAATGGCGATGCGCCGAAATACTTCGCGGTCACCGACATGCTGTTCCGCCAGCAGAACGACTGGGTGATGAAGAACACCACCGAGACCTTGACGCGGATCGGCAAGCAGGCCGGCCTCACCCAGCAGCAGGTCGAAGCCTGCCTGAAGGACCAGGCGCTGCTCGACAAGATCGCCGCCGACCAGAAATACGCCAGCGACATTCTCAAGGTCGATTCGACGCCGACCTTCTTCATCAACGGCGAGAAGATCAAGGGCGAGACCTCGTTCGAGGAATTCGCCAAGAAGATCAATCCGCTGCTGAAGAGCTGATTCTTCGCCCTCAACGCCTGATTCGCATCTCGAACGCCGTATCATTCCCGGCATAAATCCCTTGGGAAAAACGGCTTTCGCCGGTTGCCCTCGCGGCGCACCGCGGCCATTGTCCAGCCGCATGAGGCGCCTCGCGCGACTCGCCCGGATAGTGACATTGCCTTCCATGGTATTGTCCCGGCAGGGGGATTCGCGCCTGCCAACAGAGATGCGTGCTTATGAAAATCACCCGCCTGCGCCTTCACGGCTTCAAGTCCTTCGTTGAGCCCACGGACTTCGTCATCGAGCCCGGCCTGACCGGCGTGGTCGGACCCAACGGTTGCGGCAAGTCGAATCTCGTCGAAGCGCTGCGCTGGGCGATGGGCGAGACGTCGTACAAATCGTTGCGCGCGGCCGACATGGACGCGGTGATCTTCGCCGGCTCCGGCAACCGTCCGGCACGCAACCACGCCGAAGTGACGATGACGATCGACAACGCCGATCGCACCGCGCCGGCGGCGATGAACGACAGCCAGCTTCTCGAAATCTCCCGCCGCATCGAGCGCGAGGCCGGCTCGGTCTATCGCATCAACGGCCGCGACGTGCGCGCCCGCGACGTGCAGATCCTGTTCGCGGACGCCGCCACCGGCGCACGCTCGCCCGCCCTCGTCCACCAGGGCAAGATCGGCGAGATCATCCAGGCCAAGCCCGAGCAGCGCCGCCGCGTGCTGGAAGACGCCGCCGGTGTCGCCGGTCTCCATGCCCGCCGCCATGAAGCCGAGCTGCGGCTCAAGGCGGCCGAAACCAACCTCACCCGCGTCGAGGACGTGATCGGCCAGCTCTCCGGCCAGATGGAAGGCCTGAAGAAGCAGGCCCGCCAGGCCGTGCGCTACCGCGAGGTCGCGGCCAAGGTCCGCAAGGCCGAAGCCACGCTGTTCCATCTGCGCTGGATCGGCGCCCATGCCGACGTCAACGAATCCGGCCAGACGCACGATCTCGCCGTCCGCGAGATGGCCGAGCGTACCCAGCACCAGGCCGAAGCCGCCCGCATCCAGGCCATCCGCGCCGCCGAGATGCCGGCGCTGCGCGATGCCGAGGCGCGCGCCGCGGCCGGGCTCCAGCGCCTGACCAATGCCCGCGAGCTGCTCGACCGCGAGGAAGAGCGCGCCAAGGAGCGCGTCGCCGAGCTCGAGCGCCGCCTCGCCCAGTTCGAGGGCGACATCTCCCGTGCCCAGCAGCAGACCATGGACGCCGACGTCGCGCTCCAGCGCCTCGACAGCGAAGATGCCGAGCTGAAGGAAGAGATCAAGTCGCGCGTCGAGAAGCGCTCCGGCGTCGATGAACGCGTCGGCGAAGCCGAGGCGGTGCTGACCGAAACCGAGCAGCAGTTCGCCGAGCTCACCACCGCGCTCGCTGACCTCACCGCCAAGCGCAATCAACTCGAAGCCAATGTCCGCACCCACCGCGACAAGCTCGCCCGGCTCGACCAGGAGATCGCGAACGTCGCGGCCGAGGAGCAGAAGCTTGCTGATGAAACGGGCGGCTTCGGCGATCTCGACGAGCTGACCGCCACGGTCGAGAACGCCGAGCAGACGCTTGCGGCCTCGGAGGCCGCTGCCCAGGCGAGCGAAGCTGCGCACGTCGCTGCGCGCCAGACGCTGGAATCCTCGCGCTCGCCGCTGAACGAGGCCGACAAGCGCGTGCAGCGGCTCGAGACCGAGGCCCGCACGATCTCCAAGATCGTCAACGGCGAGACCAAGAATCTGTGGCCGCCGATCATCGACGGCATCACTGTCGACAAGGGTTTTGAAAAGGCCATCGGCGCCGCGCTCGGCGACGATCTCGATGCACCGATCGACCCGTCGGCGCCGATGCGCTGGACCAATGTCGGCGAGACCGACGGCGATCCGGAGCTGCCCGAAGGCGTCGTGCCGCTCGCGAACCACGTGCAGGCCCCGGCCGAGCTGGCCCGCCGATTGGCGCAGATCGGCGTTGTGCCGCGCGAGCGCGGCGCCGAGCTGGTCTCGCAGCTGAAGACCGGCCAGCGGCTGGTCTCGCCCGAAGGCGACGTCTGGCGCTGGGACGGCTTCGTCGCGGCGGCTCACGCCCCGACCGGCGCAGCACGCCGCCTTGCCGAACGCGCCCGCCTCGTCGACATCGAGAACGAGCTGGAGCAGGCCCGCATCGACGCGCAGATCAAGCGCCAGGCGCTGGAGAATGCCGAGTCCGAATTGCAGATGGCGGCCAGCACCGAGGGCGCGAGCCGCGAAGCCTGGCGCGCCGCACAGCGCGAGCTCAACACCGCGCGTGAGCGCCATGCCACGGCCGAGCGCGAGATCAGCCGCCACGCCGCGCGCAAGGCGACGCTGTCGGAAGCACACAGCCGTCTCGCCGCCGACCGCGCTGAAGCCGAGGCCGCATACGAATATGCCGAGGCCGGCATCTCCGAACTGCCGTCGAGCGAGGACACCGAGACCCGTCTCGCCGCCGTCCGCAGCGACATCGAAGGCCATCGCCGCATGGCCGCCCAGGTCCGCGCCGAGGCGCAGGCGCTGGCGCGCGAGGCCGAGCTTGCCGACCGCCGCGTGCAGGCGATCCTCGCCGAACGCACCGAGTGGGCGAATCGCAAGGAGAGCGCGGCCTCCCACATCGACACCATCCAGGCCCGCATCGCCGAACTCACGATCGAACGCAGCGATCTCGAAAACGCGCCGCAAGTATTCGCCGAGAAGCGCAGCGCGCTGATCACCGAGATCGAATACGCGGAAAACGATCGCCGCATGGCCGCGGACGCGCTCGCCTCGGCTGAGACCGCGATGGCCGAAACCGATCGCGTGGCGAAATTGACCCTCGAGGCGCTCTCCAGCTCCCGCGAAGCCACCGCCCGCGCCGAGGAGCGCATGGAAGGCGCGCGGCGCCGGCTCGAGGACATCGAGCGCGAGATCCGCGACATGCTGGAGGTCGAGCCGCAGGCCGTCGCCGGCCTTGCCGAGATCGAGCCCGGCGCGGAGCTGCCGCCGCTGCACGACATCGAGGAAGACCTCGAAAAGATGCGCCGCGACCGCGAGCGCCTCGGCGCAGTCAACCTGCGCGCCGAGGAAGAGCTGCGCGAGGTCGAGACTCAGCACAACGGCCTCGTCACCGAGCGCGATGACCTCGTCGAAGCCATCAAGCGGCTGCGCCAGGGCATCCAGAGCCTCAACAAGGAGGCCCGCGAGCGGCTGCTGACCTCGTTCGAGGTCGTCAACAACCACTTCAAGCGCCTGTTCGTCGAGCTGTTCGGCGGCGGCGAGGCCGCGCTGCACCTGATCGAGAGCGACGACCCGCTGGAGGCTGGTCTGGAAATCATCGCCAAGCCGCCGGGCAAGAAGCCGCAGACGCTGTCGCTGCTCTCGGGCGGCGAGCAGGCGCTGACCGCGATGGCGCTGATCTTCGCGGTGTTCCTCACCAATCCCTCGCCGATCTGCGTGCTGGACGAAGTCGACGCACCGCTCGACGACCACAACGTCGAACGGTACTGCAACCTGCTGCACGAGATGACCGGCTCGACCGACACGCGCTTCATCATCATCACGCACAACCCGATCACGATGGCGCGGATGAACCGCCTGTTCGGCGTCACCATGGCCGAGCGCGGCGTCTCCCAGCTCGTGTCGGTGAGCCTGGCCGAGGCCGTGGACATTCTCGACCAGAACGTGGCGTGACGCCGCGCGCGCTCGACACCCATTGACGTCATCATCCGCCTTGTGCGCAAATAGCGCACTGGAGCGGATGATCCAGTACGCTGCGGCCTCTCGGTTGACGGCACTGTCTCGGAGTACTGGATGCCCCGCCTGCGCGGGGCATGACCGCAGATGATGATCTCACCCACCCTCCCCGCTGAGCTAAAGGCCGCACTCGACGCGAAGCTGCAAGGCTTTTCCCGCAGTGACGCCGCGCAGCGATCCCAGAAGATCTCGAACACCTATCGCGCCGGCGGCGGCTCCGGCACGATCAAGTCCGAGGCCGATGCGCTCGCTTACGCGCTTGCGCGCATGCCGGCGACTTACGCGGCGGTGGCGGCGAGCCTGAATGCGTTGACCGAGATCGCGCCGGACCTCGCGCCGGAAACGCTGCTCGACGTCGGCGCAGGTCCGGGTACCGCAAGCTGGGCCGCCGCGGAGGCGTTTCCCTCGCTGCAGGACTTCACCCTGCTCGACGCCAACGCGACGCTGAGCCGGCTTGCGCTCGAACTCGCGCATGACAGCACGCGTCTGGCGGAATGCCGCTATTTGCCCGGCGATGCCGGCAACAATCTCACTGAGGTCTCGCAAGCCGATCTCGTCGTCGCGAGCTACATCATCGGCGAGCTCGGTGAAGCCGATCAGCGCAAACTCGCCGAGGCGATGTGGGCGAAAGCGCGCCATGCGCTGGTCGTGATCGAGCCCGGCACGCCGGCCGGCTACGCCCGCATCCTCGCGCTGCGCCAGCAGCTGATCGCAGCTGGTGCCTTTGTCGCCGCGCCCTGTCCACACGAAAAGCCCTGCCCGCTCACTGCGCCCGACTGGTGCCATTTCTCCCAGCGCCTGCCGCGCTCCCAGGCGCACCGCCAGATCAAGGGCGCCGAGGTGCCGTTCGAGGACGAGCGCTTCATCTACGTCGTCCTGACCCGCACGCCGCCCGCAACACGCGCCGCGCGCGTGCTGGCACCGCCGGATGTCGGCAAGGCCGAGATCACGGCGAAGCTTTGCACCGGGGAAGATGTCGAACTCGCCAAGATTCCACGACGCGACAGGGCTGCCTATGCAAGTGCCCGGCGCTGGCGCTGGGGCGATGCCGTCATTGCCGAAAGTTAACCTCGATCGGCGCTTTTGCCTTGAACTCGGATGGTTCCAGATCCGACCAAGTCTTACCTCCCCTCCGCGCCGGGGCTCTCGCCCTGCGCCATTTTGGTCTAGGCTGCGCCCGCCTCAAATCCCCTTCAGGAGTTCTCCATGTCGACCGGCTGGATCGTTCTCGGCGTCATCGTCGTTCTCGTGTTCTTGGCCTTCAGCGCCTACAACCGCCTGGTGGCGCTGGGCCAGCGCGTGGGCCAGGCCTTTGCCGATATCGACGTGCAGCTCAAGCAGCGCCATGACCTCGTCCCGAACCTGGTCGAGACGGTGAAGGGCTACGCCTCGCATGAGCGCGGCACGCTCGACGACGTCATCAAGGCGCGCAATTCGGCGATGTCGGCGCAGGGCCCGGCGCAGGTGTCCGCCGCCGAGACCCAGCTCTCCGGTGCGCTCGGCCGGCTGATCGCGCTGTCGGAGGCCTATCCCGACCTCAAGGCCAACGCCAACTTCCAGCAGCTCGCCAGCGAGCTCTCCGACCTCGAGAACAAGATCGCGGCGAGCCGCCGCTTCTTCAACAGCGCGGTCCAGGAATACAACACCGGCATCCAGCAGATGCCCGCCGCCCTGTTCGCCGGCATGTTCGGCTTCACCAAGAAGGACTTCTTCGATCTCGGCACCAGCCGCACCGAGGTCGAGGCCGCGCCTCAGGTGAAGTTCTGATTGCTGCGTGAGCGACCTCTCACACTTCGTCATTCCGGGGCGCGTCGAAGACGCGAACCCGGAATCTCGACCGAGACACTAAGCTCTGGATTCCGGGTTCAGGCCTGCGGCCTGCCCCGGAATGACGGGAGCTAACGGAAGCAGCCATGGCCGCGTATGGTCTCTACACGCACATCGCCTCGAACAAGTTTCGTTCGATGCTGCTGCTCGCCGGCCTGTTCGCGCTGGTCTATGTGCTGGTCTATGCTGGCGCGCTGGTGGCCGAAGTCGTCATCAACGGCAACGAGACCGTCGCCTATTATCTGAACCGCGCCTTCTACGATCTGCTCAAGGCCGCGCCCTTCGCGACGATCGCGGCTGCGGTCTGGGTCGTGATCGCCTATTTCTTCCACCAGTCGATGATCGACGCGGTGACCGGCGGCCACGACGTCACCCGGAAGGAGGAGCCGCGGCTCTACAATCTGCTCGAAAATCTCTGCATCTCGCGCGGCATCACCATGCCGAAGCTGAAGATCATGGAGAGCCCGGCGCTGAACGCGTTCGCGACCGGCCTCAATCCGCGGCAATATTCGATCACCGTCACCACCGGCCTCCTCAACGCGCTGAACGACAAGGAGATCGAGGCGGTGCTGGGCCACGAGCTGACCCACATCAAGAACGGCGATGTGCAGCTCATGGTGGTCGCCGTCATCATCGCCGGCGTGGTCGGCTTCTTCGGCGAACTGTTCTTCCGCGTGTTCACCAACTTCAGCTGGAGCTCCGGCGGCTCGTGGTCGTCGGGTTCCTCCTCGTCGTCGCGCTCGTCCTCGTCATCGAGCGACAGCAAGAGCTCCGGCGGCGGCGCCGTGATCGTGATCATCATCGCGGTCGTGCTGATCGTGGTGGCCTGGCTGATGTCGCAGGTCGTGAAGCTGGCGCTGTCGCGCTCGCGCGAATATCTCGCGGATGCCGGCTCGGTCGAGCTGACGAAGGACCCCGATGCCATGATCTCGGCGCTGCGCAAGATCGAGAACCGCGGCGAGTTGCCGGGCGCGACCTCGGCCGTGATGGAGCTCTGCGTCGACAATCCGCGCGAGGGCTTTGCCGATCTGTTCGCGACCCACCCGTCGGTGCAGTCCCGGGTCGATGCGCTGATCAAGTTCGCCGGCGGCCATGATCCAGGTCCGCTGCCGGACCCGACTGACGAGACGGAACAGCCCCAGGCGCAGGCCGCCCCGCAGAACGCCCCGCCACCGCTGTCGCAGGGACCATGGAGCGGTGCAGGCAGCGCGGCCAATCCGCCGCCCGTGCCCGCGCCCGGCCCCTCCGGAACCGCGGCCGGCAACCCGATCGGGAATCCCATGGGTCCGTGGGGCCGCCACTGAGCGTGCCCCCGTGGTCAGTTTCACGGCAATCTGGAAAAACCTCGGGAATTGCCGCAAGCGGGGCCTGCGGATTGAATTCTCCCTTGTTTCTGCCATGTTCGCGCCCAACAGCAGACTCGGGACATCGATTTGGGGCCCGGCCGATTGCGACCTCGCGATCGGGGGCGCGCGTTAGGGGACAGCAATGGCAAAGCCGGCAGTGGTTGTGGTGGGCGCGGACAAGGGCGGGGTCGGCAAGACCACGGTATCGCGCACCTTGCTCGATTATTTTTCCGCCAACAACGTGCCGACGCGCGCCTTCGACACGGAATCCCCGCGCGGAACGCTGAAGCGCTTCCATCCTGACATCACCGAGATCGTCGACATGACGACGACGGCCGATCAGATGAAGATCTTCGATACGCTCAACGCGACCAGCCCGTCGGTCACCGTGATTGACGTCCGCGCCGGCCTGCTCTCGCCGGCGCTCGCCTCGCTGCGCGACATCGGTTTCCTCGACGCCGCCAAGGCCGGGCAGATCACCTTCGCGGTGTTCCACATCCTGGGACCCTCGATCGCCTCGCTCGACGAAATCGCCGAGACCGCGAATTTCATGACCGGCGCAAAATATTTCCTGGTGAAGAACTTCATCAACGACACCCAGTTCTTCCAGTGGGACCAGGCGACCTACAACTCCTACTTCCACCGCATCAAGGACGCCACCGAGCTGACCATCCCCAAGCTCAACGAAATGGCCTATGAGCAGGTCGAGGTCTCCTCCGTCCCGTTCCTGAAATTCGTCGCCAACAAGGGCATGAGCGACGAGGCAGCCAACTACTCCTTCGTGCTGCGCGGCTATGTCCGGCACTGGCTGGCCAATGTCTGGAGCGAGTTCGACCGCATCCGCCTGACCGACATCGTCGGTTCGAAACCCGGCGCCCGCAGCAGCGAAAAATAGTTGCAGAGCCCGGGCTGATACGGCTGGATTGGGCGACAAGTTCGCTCAGATAATAGTTCGTGATGCCCGCGACACCCGTCTACATCATCTGCTCGCCCCGCCCGCAGGTCGGCAAGACGCTGCTGGCGCGGCTATTGAGCGAGTTCCAGCTGCTCAAGAACGGCAACGTCGCGGCCTTCGACGTCAACCTGAAGGAGCCGTCGCTGCTCGACTATTTGCCGAAGATCACCGAGACCGCCGACGTGATCGACACCTATGGCAAGATGCAGCTGATGGACCGCGTCATCGTCGATGACGGGCTTGCCAAGGTCATCGACCTCGGCTTCCACGCCTTCGACGAGTTCTTCAAGATGGCCGACGAGATCGGCCTGTTGAAGGAGGCGGCACGCCGCCATGTCGCACCACAGATCCTGTTCGTCGCCGACACCGACCGCGTCTCGGCCCGCGCCCATGAGATGCTGCGCGAGCAGATCCCGCGGATGAACCTGATCACGGTGGACAATGAGCACATCGTGCGCGGCGAATTGCCGGCCGCAATGGGCACCGGACGGGTGTTCCGCCTGCCCGCGCTGCCCGGCTTCCTGAAAACCTATATCGACCGGCTGAACTTCTCCTTCACCGGCTATCTGCGCCAGGAGAAGGACGCCTCGACCGAGTTGCACCAATGGACCCGGCGCAATTACCTCGCCTTCCGCGAGCTCGAGCTCAACCTGATCCTGCAGCGGTCCTAGGGCAATTATTTTACCCGGATAATATTGACTGCGGAGCGGACCCCGCTTATTGAAAGCGCACGCCTCAACAAGGTCCTATCCCGTGAGCATCGACCGGAAAGCAGCCATCGCCGCCTACAAGGAGCGGAAGACCATTGCAGGCATCTTCGTCGTCCGCTGTGCGGCGTCGGGCGAGGCCTGGGTCGGCCAGGCGCCGAACCTCGAGACCATCCAGAACCGCATCTGGTTCTCGCTCCGCCAGGGCAATCATATGTGTCGCAGCCTTCAGGCTGCGTGGAACGCGCATGGCGAGGCCGGCCTGACGTTTGGCGAATGCGAGCGTCTGGAGGACGAGGACACTGCCTATGTCAGGAACGCGCTCCTGAAGGAACGCATGCTGCACTGGCAGGCGGAGCTGAAGGCCGAGGCGATTTAACGCGCTCAGTGCCCTTCGAACGTCATCAGCGTGCGCACCGGCACGTCCATCGCGCGCAGCTTGGCGGCGCCGCCGAGCTCGGGCAGGTCGATGATGAAGCAGGCGGCGACGACATTGGCGCCGATCTGGCGCAGCAGCTTCACCGCGCCTTCCGCGGTGCCGCCGGTGGCGATGAGGTCGTCGACCAGGATGACGCGTTCACCGGGCTGGATCGCGTCGACATGCATCTCCATCTCGTCGATGCCGTATTCGAGCGAGTAAGCGATGCGCACGGTGGTGTGCGGCAGCTTGCCTTTCTTGCGGATCGGCACGAAGCCGGCGGAGAGCTGGTGCGCCACCGCGCCGCCGATGATGAAGCCGCGCGCCTCCATGCCGGCGACCTTGTCGATCTTGTTGCCGGCCCAGGGGTTGACGAGCTCGTCCACCGCGCGGCGGAACGCGCGCGCATCAGCGAGCAGGGTCGTGATGTCGCGGAACATGATTCCCGGCTTGGGATAGTCGGGGATGGTGCGGACGCTCGCCTTCAGGTCGTGGTCAAAGGTCATTGGTGCCTCTCAATCAACACGCGCATCCAGCCGGAACGCGTTCTCGACAATACGCAAGCCCACCTCGCCACCGAGTGACATCAGCGATTCCGGGTGGAATTGCACGCCGGCGACCGGCAGGGTCTTGTGCTCCAGCGCCATGGCGACGCCGTCCTCGGTGCTGGCGGTCACGTTCAGCACCTCCGGCATGCTGTCGCGCTCGACATAGAGCGAGTGATAGCGGCCGATGACGATCTCGTTCGGCAGGTTGCGCATCAGCCGTCCGCCGCGCACCTGCACCCGCGAGGGCCGGCCGTGGGCGGGATGCGTGAGCTGGCCGAGCTCGCCGCCAAAATATTCGCCGATCGCCTGCACGCCGAGGCAGACGCCGAACACCGGCAGCTTGTTCTCCAGCGCCGCGTCGATCGTCTTCTTGATCCCGAAATCCTCGGGCCTGCCCGGGCCGGGCGACAGCACCAGCAAATCCCACCTCTTCTGCTTGAGCATGTCGAGCGCATGCACATAGCGGACCACGGTGACGCTGGCACCGACCTGGCGGAAATAGTCGGCGAGCATGTGCACGAAGCTGTCGTCGTGGTCGATCAGCAGCACCCGCTTGCCGCTTCCGGTCGCATCGGGCGCAAAGGTCGACAGCGGTTTCGGCGGATCGCCGCGCAGGGCCTGAAACAGCGCCGCGGCCTTGACCTGGCATTCGCGGTCTTCGGCGGCGGGATCGGAATCGAACAGGCAGGTGGCGCCGACGCGCACCTCGGCGAGACCATCCTTCATGCGGATGGTGCGGATGGTGAGGCCGGTGTTGATGCTGCCGTCGAAATTCACAGCACCGATCGCGCCGGCATACCAGCGCCGCGGCGAGCGCTCGTGATCCTCGACGAACTGCATCGCCCACAGCTTTGGCGCACCGGTCACGGTGACCGCCCAGGCGTGGGTGAGGAAGGCATCGAGCGCGTCGAAGCCGGGGCGCAGCATGCCCTCGACGTGGTCGACCGTATGGAACAGTTTTGAGTAGGTCTCGATCTGCCGCCTGGCCAGCACCTTGATGGTGCCGGGGACGCAGACGCGCGCCTTGTCGTTGCGGTCGACGTCGGTGCACATGTTGAGCTCGAACTCGTCCTTCTCCGAGTTCAGGAGCTGGCGGATCTGCTCGGCATCGCCGATCGCATCGGTTCCGCGCGCGATGGTGCCCGAGATCGGGCAGGTCTCGACGCGGCGGCCGTCCGAGCGCACGAACATCTCGGGCGAGGCCGAGACGAGAAACTCGCCCTCGCCGAGATTCATCAGCGCGCCGTAGGGCGACGGGTTGATGACGCAGAGCCGCTGGAAGACTTCGGCCGGCGAGCGGTCGCAGGGCTCGGCGAACAGCTGTCCCGGCACGGCTTCAAAGAGATCACCGCGGGCAAAGGCCGCGCGCGCGGTCTCGACGGTGGCCTGGTATTCGCCGGGCGCGTGATCGGCAAATCCCTGGCGCGGCGTCTTCAGGTACGGGCTGTCGGCGGTCTCGCGCGGCAGGCCCTCGGTGGATTTGCCCTTCCACGCGAAGTCGTAGGAGAGCACCACGCCGCGGCCGGTGGCGCGGTCATAGGCCAGCAGGCGATCGGGCACGTAGAGCACGATGTCGCGCTGGTCCTGCTCGCGCGCGCGCTTCTGCACGAGGTCCTCGATCTGGAACACGAGGTCGTAGGCGAAGGCGCCGAACAGGCCGAGCAGCCCGTCGTCATTGGCCGAGAAGGCGGCGACGAGGTCGCGCACCAGCGACATCACGCTGGCGCGCCGGGTGCGCTGGTCTTCCTCGACCGGCGCATCGCCGCGAATGATGTGGCCGGCAAGGCGCGAAGCGGTTGTCTCGGAGATCACCACGCAGGGCTCGCGCAAGACGTCGGCAAGGAAGGCGATCAGCACCTGCCCGCGCCCGTTCAGCGCTTCCAGCTTGAAATTGACGCCTGTGGTTTCGAGCTTGAGCGGCGGATCGGAGAAGCCGAGGTCGAAGCTCTCGTAGCGGCCAGGCACGGTCGTGCCCGACGACAGCACCACGCCGCGGCGGCGATCGAGCAGGCTGACGAGATCGTCGAGCCGGTTGGCGCCGCCGGTAAACTGCTCCGCCACGCGCGTGATCGCGAGACCCGCGCGGGTCACATAGTCGCTTCTGGCCGGGAGGGCAAAGACTGTCCTGTTCATGTGGTCCTCTTACGAGACTTGCCGAGGGAACGCCACACAGGACAAACGATCAGGCCGCCGCACTGCGTGGGCGACCTTCGACGATTTTGGGAAAAGAAATCGCACCGGCCACCTCTTAGGAGGTGCGCCACCAAAGACGGGCTGGGCGGACGGCGGTGCTCATGGGCGGATACTCACCATGGCGTGGGGGCGGCGTCAAGGGCGGTCCCACCAGCGGTAGCCGTGAGGGGACGACGGCAATCTCCGTCGGCGAAGGCCGGGACCCATAGCCACAAAATTGAGTTTGGCGAAGACTCGGAGTGGCAGCTCGCACCAACCACAAGATCCTGTGGTTGTGGGTCCCGGCCTACGCCGGGACGACACCGGTTAAGCTGCGCTGTTGCTGCCCAGATGATTGGCAAAGAACTTGATCGCCCTTCCCCAGGCGAGCTCGGCGGCTTCGCGGTCATGCACGGCCTGGCGCTGCTCGTTGACGAAGGCGTGCTCGGCGTCATAGCGGAACAGCTCGAGCGACTTGCCGGCGGCCTTCATGGCTTTTTCGAAACCACTCACCAATTCCGGCGTGCACCAATCGTCCTTGTTGGCGAAATGGGCCTGGAGCGGGATCTTGACGTCGGCGGGCTTGGCGGCCTGCTCCGGCGGAATGCCGTAGAACACGACGCCGGCGGCGAGCTCTGGCACGTGCACCGCGCCGATGATGGTGACGGCGCCGCCGAGGCAGAAGCCGGTCAGCCCGACCTTGGCGCCGTTGCGCGACAGATATTGCGTGGCGCCGCGCACCGTCTGCGTGGTGGCGTCCATGAAGTCGAGCGAGTTCATCTCTTTGCCGGCCGCATCCGTGTCGTGATACGGCACCACCTTGCCCTTGTAGAGATCGGGCGCGAGCGCATCGAAACCGGCCAGCGCAAAGCGGTCGCACAGGCCCCTGATCTGGTCAGAGAGGCCCCACCATTCCTGGATCACGACCACGCCCGGCGCGTTGCCGCGCGCGGCATTGGCGAGGTAGCCCGAGGCGTCCTTGCCGTCGGGACGCTTGAAGGTGATGGTGGTTCCCATGGTGTCCTCCGATGAGTTTCTGGGGGAGCGGTTGGCGGTATTTTGGCCGCTGGGGGCGCGCGGCGCAATCGCCGCACGAACAAACTCTCGTGCCCCGGATGCTGCGCAGCGCGCCGCCCTTTGCGGCGTGATGCGCTGCTGATCCGGGGCCCAGCCACGCGCATTCTGGGTCCCGGCTCGCGCTTCGCGCGCCCGGGACACAAGGCCAACAAAAAAGCCCCCTTGCGGGGGCCTTTTCAATCTCGCCTCGCGCCGCTCAGTGGGAGTCGGCCCAGACCTTCTTCTTGGTGAAGTACATCAGGCCCGCGAAGATAATCAGGAAGACGAACACCTGGAAGCCGAGGCGCTTGCGCGCTTCCATGTGCGGCTCGGCGGTCCACATCAGGAACGTGGTGACGTCCTTGGCGTATTGCGCGACCGTGGCCGGCGAGCCGTCGTCATAGGTCACCTGGCCGTCGCTGAGCGGCTTCGGCATCTTGATGGCGTGGCCCGGGAAGAACTTGTTGTAGTAGGAGCCCTCCGGAATGGTCACACCCTCCGGCACCTTCTCCTCAAAACCCTGGAGCACGGCCGAAACGTAGTCCGGGCCCTGCTCCTGGTACTGGGTGAAGAAGTCGAAGATGAACCAGGGGAAGCCGCGGCCGTAGGAGCGCGCCTTGGTGATCAGCGACAGGTCGGGCGGCGCCGCACCGCCGTTCGCCGCACGGGCTGCCTGCTCGTTCGGAAATGGCGAGGGGAAGTAGTCGGCCGGCCGGCCCGGGCGCTCGAACATGTCGCCGGCATCGTTCGGACCGTCCTTGATCTTGTAATCCGACGCGAACGCCGCCACCTGCGCCACCGAATAGCTGGGGCCACCGGCTTCCGCGAGGTTGCGGAAGGCGATGTAGGACAGGCCGTGGCAGCTGGCGCAGACCTCCTTGTACACCTTCAGGCCGCGCTGAAGCGCGCCGCGGTCGAACTTGCCGAAGGGACCGGCGAACGACCATTTGTTGCCCGGCGGCTTGTCGCTGCCTTCGTTGGCGCGCGCGTCCTGCAAGCTGCCGAGGAACAGCGCGCCGGCGGCAACGAGCACGATGGCGACGGAGGCCACCGCCTTGCCGCCCTTGGCGAGGATCGACTCCGAGATCGAGTTCGGCACCGGCCGCGGCGTCTCGATGCGCGAGAGCAGCGGCAGCACGATCAGGAAGTAGGCGAAATAGCAGACCGTCAGGACCCGGCCGGCGATCACGTAGATGCCTTCCGGCGGCTGCGCACCGAGATAGCCGAGCAGGATGCAGACCGCGACGAAGATCCAGAAGAACTGCTTGGCCAGCGGACGGTACTTCGACGACCTGGTCTTGGCCGCATCGAGCCAGGGCAGGAAGCACAGGATGATGATCGCCGAGAACATCCCGATGACGCCCGCGAGCTTGTTCGGGATCGAGCGCAGGATCGCGTAGAACGGCAGGTAATACCATTCCGGCACGATGTGCGGTGGCGTCACGCCGGGGTTCGCCGGGATGTAGTTGTCGGCGTCGCCGAGATAGTTCGGCATGTAGAAGATGAACCAGGCGTAGAGCAGCAGGAAGCAGGAGACGCCGAACATGTCCTTGATGGTGGCATGCGGCGTGAACGGCACCGTGTCCTTTTCCGTCTTCGGCTCGACGCCGTCGGGATTGTTCTGGCCGGCGACATGCAGCGCCCAGACGTGGAGCACGACGACGCCCGCGATCAGGAACGGCAGCAAATAGTGCAGCGAGAAGAAGCGGTTCAGCGTCGGGTTGCCGACCGAATAGCCGCCCCACAGCAGCGTCACGATGCTCTCGCCGAAATAGGGAATGGCGGAGAACAGGTTGGTGATGACGGTGGCGCCCCAGAAGCTCATCTGGCCCCACGGCAGCACGTAGCCCATGAAGCCGGTCGCCATCATCAGGAGGTAGATGATGACGCCGAGGATCCACAGCACCTCGCGCGGCTCCTTGTAGGAACCGTAATAGAGGCCGCGCAGCATGTGGACGTAGACCGCGAAGAAGAACATCGACGCGCCGCAGGCATGCATGTTGCGCAGCAGCCAGCCGTAATTGACGTCACGGACGATCAGCTCGACCGACTTGAAGGCGAGATCGGCATGCGGCGTGTAGTGCATCGCCAGGATCACGCCGGTCAGGATCTGCATCCCCAGCATGAAGGAGAGGATGGCGCCGAAGGTCCACCAGTAGTTCAGGTTGCGCGGGGTGGGGTAGACGACGAAGGAGGAGTGCATGAGGCCGAGGATCGGCAGGCGCCGCTCGATCCATTGCAGGGCCGGATTGCTCGGCTGGTAGTCGGATGGTCCGCTCATGATGCGATCCTGAGGAAATAATACGACGAGACGGCGCGAAGCTTCGGACGAGGGTCCGAAGCTCAGCCGATCTGGATTTTGGTGTCGGAAACGAACTGGTACGGCGGCACCGGCAGGTTCGCGGGCGCGGGCCCCTGACGGATGCGGCCGGACGAATCGTACTGCGAACCATGGCAGGGGCAGAAGAACCCGTCGTAATTGCCCTCATGAGCGATCGGGATGCAGCCGAGATGGGTGCAGATGCCGATCACGACCAGCCACTGCTCATGGCCGGACTTGACCCGGGCCTCGTCGGACTGCGGATCGGGCAGGCTCGCCACGTTGACGGCGCGCGCCTCGTCGATCTGCTTCTTGGTGCGGTGGCTGATGTAGATCGGCTTGCCGCGCCAGAATACCTTGATGTCCTGCCCCTCGGCGACCGGGCTGAGATCGACCTCGATCGGCGCACCGGCCGCGATGGTCGAGGCATCAGGATTCATTTGGGAGATGAAGGGCCAGAGCGCGGCTGCGCCCCCTACTGCTGCAGCTGCCCCCGTTGCAACGAATAAGAAATCACGGCGTGTCGGATGGTCCGCCGAAGACGCTGTCGTCACGATTCCAACCCTTTCTTCTTATGCTACCGGTGGAACCGCTCCAGGGGCCCCCAAGGTCCCCAGAACTGGCTGCCGGCGCCCGCGGCCCCCCGCGGCGGCAGAACTTCGCTTGTCCCCGCCAAAACAAGCGAAAACAGCAGTCCAGAATCGTTCTATTGGCACCCTTGCCGGGCGAGCGCAAGCCCGCTAACGGCGGGGAAGCGTGCAATGCACGAATTCCCGCGCCAGCGATGTTTTATTGAGACATTTCCGCCCCACAACCAACCCGACGCCGCCCATGCAGATAGCGCTTTTCCAGCCCGACATCCCCCAGAACACCGGCACGATTCTCAGGCTCTGCGCCTGCTTGGGTCTGACCGCCCACATCATCGAACCGGCAGGGTTCCCCGTCTCCGACCGGCATTTCCGCCGGGCGGGAATGGATTACCTCGACCATGTCAGCATCGTCAGGCACGTCTCCTGGCCGCAATTCGAGGCGTGGCGCGCGGCACAGGGCTGCCGGCTGCTGCTGTTCACCACCAGGGCCGCCACCGACTACCGCGATTTCCGTTACCAGACGTCGGACATCCTGCTATTCGGGCGCGAGAGCGCCGGCGTCACCGACGCGGTGGTCGAGGCCGCGGATGCGCGGCTGGTGATCCCGATCGCCCCGGGACTGCGGTCGCTCAATGTCGCCATGACCGCGGCGATGGCCGCAGGCGAGGCGCTGCGGCAGATCCGGAACCCGCAAGGTTGATATGTTGAGGAGAGACCATTGAGTTACGCGGTCAAGGAAATCTTCCTGACCTTGCAAGGCGAAGGCGCCCATGCCGGGCGCGCGTCCGTGTTCTGCCGTTTCGCCGGCTGCAATCTCTGGAGCGGCCGCGAGGCCGACCGGCAGTCAGCGACCTGCAAATTCTGCGACACGGATTTCGTCGGCACCGACGGCACGCTCGGCGGCCGCTACGCCTCGGCTGCGGAGCTCGCCGACACCATCGCGGCGCAATGGACGGCAACGGCCGCCAACCGCTACGTGGTGCTCACCGGCGGCGAGCCGCTGCTCCAGGTCGACGACGCGCTGATTGATGCGCTCCATGCGAGAGGCTTCGAGATCGGCGTCGAGACCAACGGCACGATCGCCGCACCTGATGGCCTCGACTGGATCTGCGTCAGCCCCAAGGGCGGCAGCGAGCTCGTGCTGCGCCGTGGCCACGAGCTGAAGCTGGTCTATCCGCAGGCCCTCGCCGCGCCGGAGGCCTTCGAGGGCCTCGCCTTCGAGCGCTTCTCGCTGCAGCCGATGGACGGGCCCGAGGTCGCCGAAAACACCGCGCGCGCGATCGACTATTGCCTGCGCCATCCGCAATGGCGGCTCAGCGTGCAGACGCATAAATCGCTCGGCATCAGATAGGATTGGTTTTCGAACAGATGTGGGAATTGACGAAATCGTTCCGCTTCGAGGCGGCGCATTCACTGTCGGGAACGACGTTCGGCGCGGCGAGCGAAGAGATCCACGGCCACTCCTTCCGCGCCGAGGTGACGGTGCGCGGCACGCCGGACCCAGCGACCGGCATGGTGGTCGATCTCGGCCTCCTCCAGCGCGCCATCGAGGACGTCAGGTTGACGCTGGACCACAAGTTCCTCAACAAGATCGAGGCGCTGGGCAAGCCGACGCTGGAAAACCTGTCGCGCTTCGTCTGGGAGCGGCTAGCGCATATCGGCAAGCTCACCCGCGTCAGCATCCATCGCGACAGTTGCAACGAGAGCTGCACCTATTACGGTCCGCAGGGCTGACGGAATGGCATCGACAATGGACCCGAGTACAATCGAAGACCGCAAGACGCGCGCCCGCGCCTGGTTCGAAGCTTTGCGCGACGACATCTGCGCAAGCTTCGAGCGGCTGGAAGACGACGCGCCGCAAAGCCTCTATCCGGGCAAGGCCGGCCGCTTCAATCGCACGCCCTGGCAGCGCACCGATCATAGCGGCGCGGCCGGCGGTGGCGGCGTGATGTCGATGATGCATGGCCGGCTGTTCGAGAAGGTCGGCGTGCATTGCTCGACGGTGCACGGCGAATTCGCGCCGGAGTTTCGCGCGCAGATTCCGGGCGCGGCGGACGATCCGCGGTTCTGGGCCTCCGGCATCTCGCTGATCGCGCACTTACGCAATCCGCACGTGCCTGCCGTGCACATGAACACGCGCTTCGTCGTCACCACAAAAGCCTGGTTCGGCGGCGGCGCCGATCTGACGCCGGTGCTGGACCGCCGGCGCACGCAGGACGACGCCGACAGCATCGCCTTCCATGCTGCGATGAAAGAGGCCTGCGCGCAGCCGAACGGCATTGCCGATTACGACAAGTACAAGACATGGTGCGACGAGTATTTCTACCTGCCGCACCGGAAAGAGGCGCGCGGCATCGGCGGCATCTTCTACGACTGGCACGACAGCGGTGACTGGGACGCCGATCTCGCCTTCACCCAGGATGTCGGCCGCGCCTTCCTGAAGATCTATCCTGATATCGTCAGGCGCAATTTCGCGAGCGCCTGGACCGCTGCGGACCGCGAGGAGCAGCTGATCCGGCGCGGCCGCTATGTCGAGTTCAACCTGCTCTACGACCGGGGCACCATCTTCGGGCTCAAGACCGGCGGCAATGTGGATTCGATCCTGTCGTCGCTGCCGCCGGAGGTGAAATGGCCATGACTGCGATGAAGCCCGCTGTGAGGCCGCTGCCCCGCGCCATGCTGATCGACATGGACGACACCATCCTGTCGGCCTATGGCCGGCCCGAGATCGCCTGGAATACGATCGCGAACGAGTTCGCCGAGGAGCTTGCGCCGCTGCCGCCGCAGCAGGTCGCAACCGCAGTGCTGGCCTTCGCGCGAAACTTCTGGGCCAATGCGGAAGCCGCCTGGCGGATGAAGCTCGCCGAGGCGCGGCATCTGACGGTGAAGGGCGGGTTCGCTGCGCTCGCGGCCGCCGGCCACCGCGCACTATCCGACGACCTCGCCATTCGCCTCGCCGACCGCTTCACCGCCTATCGCGAGGAAGAGATGTTCGTCTTCCCCGGCGCGCATGAAGCGATCGACAAGCTGAAGGCGCTCGGCATCAAGCTCGCGCTGGTGACCAACGGCGCCGCCGACACCCAGCGCGCCAAGGTCGAGCGCTTCGAGCTCGCACACCGCTTCCACCATATCCAGATCGAGGGCGAGCACGGTTTCGGCAAGCCCGAGGAGCGCGCCTATCTGCACGCGATGGAGGCGCTGGGCGTCACCGCCGAGGACACATGGATGATCGGCGACAACCTCGAATGGGAAGTCGTGACGCCGCAGCGCCTCGGCATCTATTCGATCTGGATCGACGTGCATGGCGACGGCCTGCCCGAAGGCTCGACGGTGAAGCCCGACCGCATCATCCGCTCGCTGACCGAACTGGTGCCTGACCGGTCGTAACCATCGGCGCGAAACAAAAACTCGAAAAACAACCCCATGCACAGTAGCCGGCTGCTGCAAAATCAAATGCTTACGGATTTTACGAAATCGTTTGACCCGTCGGGCAAAACAGGCGCATGATGCCTCATCGCGGCGCATGGGACGGACAAGCCCCTGCGCAACCCATCGAGCAGGCGCCCTCGCCTCCGTCATGGTCCCGCTTCCGGCCTGAGGCTCCGTCGTCGGCGCTTCAGCAGCCTGGCGGCGGATGCGCGCTGCCGCAGCACATCCACTGATCCCGCAGCCCGTGATCGGCGTGTCATGCCGGCTTGCTAGCTTCTCAAGTCAATCAACCCGAAAGGACCATCCATGGAACTGAAAGCCGGCGATATCGTCATGCTGAAATCCGGCGGCCAGCCGCTGACCGTCGCAGAAGTCAAAGGCGACGACGTGATCTGTCTCTGGATGGGCGTCGAAGGCGACCTGTTTCGCGAGACGCTGCCGCTCGCCGTGCTCGAACACCTGGAAGAGGTGGACGAGGATGAGGAAGAGGACGACGAAGACGACGAAGACGAGGAGTAGGCACGGCTAAGGCCGCGGCCCCATGAGATCGGAGCGCTTCGCTCCGGCGCGTCTGATGTCCGCTGCTCCGCCAAGAACGGCGCAGTAGCGGACATCGCCGCATGGCGCAGAAGGGCCAACAGGCGCCGTCCTGACCGCCGCCGGTCACGTCCGATCTGCCGCCACAACCGGACGACTTCAGAGCCGGTCACAGCCTCGCGTTCGGGCCAGAAGCGGTCATCATCGCACATCAATCAAAGTGAGGGCTCCCAGTGTCAGGCAGCCAAAGATGAATGTGCATTCTTCCCGAATTGGATAGCCTGAGCTATGCCTGGGAAATTGGCCAATTGCCATCTCGGGAGACCACGAATGAAGTGGATAGTCATTGCCGCCATTGCGCTTGCTGCTTCGGTAATGTTCGCAGCCGCGCAGCCAGCAAAAGAGCCCTACCAACCGGGTCTTGGCGAATTCATGACAGCTACGCAGCTTCGCCACGCCAAGCTATGGTTTGCTGGCAAACAAAGTAACTGGGACCTCGCTGCTTATGAGATCGACGAGATCAAGGAAGGCCTAGAGGACGCCGCAAGGCTTTTTCCAACATTTGACGGCATCCCTGTCGCTGAGATGATCAAGACCATCATCGATCCACGGATAGAGGAGCTTGAAAAGGCGGTTAGAGCAAAGAGCAGCACCAAATTTACGGCCGCCTTCGACGAGCTTACCAACGGCTGCAATAGCTGCCACGCGGGAGCCAGCAAGCCGTTTATACGCATTCAGCGTCCAATCGCGTCTCCACTGACCAACCAGAATTTTGCGCCAGAAAGATAATGGGAGTTGCGCGCATCGACCACATGACTTCCGAAAAGGGTCAAAAGCAGCGGTGGACGCCAAGTTGGATCGGCGTCCGGTTTGCCCCTGACAGCCGACATGACACGCGCTCAATCGACCTCGGCTAAGGGCCAAGAGTGAAAGTGGCCGATGGACGTATGCTAGATGGTGAGAACCTTGGTCATGCACCAGAACGGAACATCGGTTTGCCCGTGCTCACCGGCAACCTGCTCCATTATTTCCGCTTTGTGATGCCAGCCCATGCGCTCGTAGAAGCGCCGCGCACGTTCATTGCCAACGACACAGTGCAGTTCTGCCTCGGCAATGCCTCCCTTGGCCATCTCAATTTCAGCGGCTGTCAGCAGACTTGACGCGACGCGCGTCCCTCGATGTGGCATCGCTACAAAAAGTTGGCCCAAAAGCTGGCCTCTCCACGCCGAAAACGCCACGACCTCTTCGTTCAGTTCTGTTACCAAAGTCGAATGCAAGAGTGCCGTCATCCTTTCGATGAAAAATTCCATGGACCGACGGATAATTTCTGCTTGGGGCATGAAGGGAGCTTGGGTCTCGTGCCAAACTGCGTAATAGAGAGCAGCCACCCGAGAGATATCTGACGCGTGGGCACGACGGATCATCGCGTTTTCTCCAATTGGCGCCGCATGGCGCCTAGGTCAGGCATGCCGGCTGGACGGACGATATCCGCCATGGTGAACCGAATTTGTCTCGTGCGTTGCCGGTTGTATTTAGGTTTCGATGCATCGTGCACGGCGAACGGAAGTCTCGCAAGACGTCAGCCAAGACGCAGCTATGGGTCAAAATGCGAAGAACTCAACCTTAGTCCGCCATGCCTTACCGAGCGGACCTCAACGAGGTGCGCCGTTACTTCGCTGCTGGGCCAACAGCCGACGTTCAAAGAGACCGCGCTCCGGGCCGAACAACGACAACGGGCTCGTGGTCGTGCGAGCAGCCACAAAACGTCAAGGTATGAGCGACGCCGTATAGGCGACTAGCGCGATCATGTCGTCGGTGCCGAGGTGTTCGACAACCGGCTTCATGAGGTCACTATTGGAGCCCTTCCGCGCGCCCGACTTGAAGTCGTAAAGCTGACGGAACATGTACGTGGGCGAACGGGCCGCAATCCCTGGCGCCACGGCAGTCCCTTTGAGGTCGGCACCATGACAAGCGGCGCACTGGACGCGAAGGTCGCCGCTCGCTGCCAACGCCCGCCCTTTCTGAATGCTGCCAACCGGCACATAGGCGATGAAACGAGCGCGCGAGTCCCGGCTGAGAAAGTGTTCGACGTTTTCCGGAATCTCGATGATGCGCTGGCCGATGGGCTCTTTCTCGCCGCCATCGATCGGCGCCAGGAACAAGTCCCTGACATGTGTCTTCGGAACGGCGTCGGTTTCTACGACCGCAATATTCGATCTCGGTTTGATCGACGCAAAATAGTTCGCAGCCTCCTTGAGTTCCTGATCGGTGATGTCCTTGGACGTCTTGATCATCAGGTCGGTGGCGACGCGGGGCACCGAATTCGTACGCAGGCCCGTCTTGAACTCCACCGTTTGCCGGATGATGTATTCCGCGGAGAAGCCAAACAGGCTGGCATTCTCAGGGCCGCCCGGTCCGTCCGCCCGGTGGCAGACGCCGCAGGCGAACACGTCAGGCTTTCTCCCCTTTGCGACGATCTCCGGCAAAGCCGGATGGTCTTCGGGATGCCAGTCGGGAGCGGCGAACAGATCGCGCAGCTGCGTGAGCGTAAAACCGGCGGCGCTGTCAGGGACTCGCCGGATCGTGCCGTCGTCAGGGGCGCGTTGAAAACTCGGCGGGTTTACCGGATAGGCCCATGGCGGTGGGCCGTCCTGGCTCTGTGCGGGCGCCCCCGCTGAAGCAAGCGACGTCAGCGAAAGGGCGAAAAGCGCTGAAGACATCCTCATGGCCAAGACCTCCATGCGCATCGGCGGACCTAGACCTTCGAAGCCGAAAGCGTGAAGACCGGCCGCTCGCGAGGCAGTGCCGCAGAAATCTGCGGGCAGGCGTTCCTCCATCAGGTGTTCCAGGAAGCATTCAAGGGCCGAGACAAGCTGGCGTCAATCAGGGATTTGGGGGCTTGGTCCGGTTTGGGTGATCGGCACTTTCAGCAAGGTGCTGTTTCCATCTCTCCGTCTCGGCGACGTGATCGCACCCGTCCCGTAATCACGGAAGTTGGATCATTCGATCACCTCGTCTGCAAACGCCAGCAGCGCAGCAGGGATTTCGAGGCCTAGCGACTTCGCCACCTTGAGGTTGATGACGAACTCGAACCTGGTGGGTTGCCAGATCGGCAAATCGCCCGGTTTGTCACCCTTGAGGATGCGGCCAACGTAAAGCCCGCCTTGCCGAAAGGCGTCGGTGAGGCTGTTGCCATAGCTCATCAAACCGCCAGCATCAGCAAATTCCCGCCAAGGATAGATTGCGGGGATGCCAGTGCGTGCCGCAAAATCAACAAGCTGACGACGCTCGAGATTGAAAAGACGGTCGGAGGTCACAAGCAGCGCATTCGCCCGACGTTGGGCCAATACTGAAAATGCGTTTTCGACCTCAGCAATGCTTCGGGCATCCAAAACGATCAATTGCAGCCCCGACGAAGATGCTGCTGCGCGCAGAGCGCTGGCGTCCGCATTTGGATTGTCCGGATTGATCAGCACGCCCACCAAAGACTCCTTGGGCAATAGAGCGCGCAGCAATTCAAATCGCTTCGGCTCCAATGCGCTCACTCGGAATGAAACCCCGGTCGCGTTACCACCCGGACGGTTGATCGATGCTGCGAGCCCCATGGCAACCGGATCGAGCCCCACGACAAACACGATCGGTGTTTCCGATGTGGTCGCTTTGGCGGCCAACGCTCCGCCGTTGTCGGCGGTGAAGATGAGTGCGACCCGCTTCCGCACCAAGTCGGCTGCGGCGTCTCGCAACTCTTCATTGGCGTTGGGCCAACGTCCTTCAATCAGCACGTTTTGTCCTTCAGCAAATCCCATTTGCTTGAGACCGCGGCGAAACGCGTCGCTAAACGTTTCCAGCCCGGGGGCCGGACGGTTCAGAGACCCAATCACCGGGGTCGCCAATTTCTGAGCATGGGCCGCCAGTGGGAATGTGATCGCGGCACTCCCAAACGCCGAAATGAATTCCCGCCGTCTCATGCTCGACCCCGCAAAAGCCCGCTCCCTCCAACAATAGCATGAAAGCGGACCTGAGGTTGTGGTCACGGCTGTTCTGAACGGACCTGATTGGGATGGCCTGAAGCCGGCTCAGGGGTCGCGTCGTATTCGAGCGCGGCAACGTCCGCGATGGGCCCAGAAGCAGTCATCGCACCCAACCCATCAATAAGAGAGGTCGCCTTGCGAACGACCTCTCCTTTGCCCGGCAATGCACGCCTGTTGCGATCAGCTTTTTTGAACGGCGGCAGCAGCCTTGCGAATGACGTCGATAACGACGTTTGGCTGGGAGAGCATCGGCACGTGGCTGCTCGCCACCTCGGTGACGGTCGCTCCCATGCGCTTCGAGACCCAGCGTTGCAGATCGGGATGCACGGTGTGGTCTTGCGTGGCCAGAATGTACCAGCTTGGCTTCGACCTCCACGCGACTTTGTCGGCGCTGAGCTTCTGCTGCTGGAACAGATTGTAGACGGGCGCATAATGGGTGGCCCAAACCAGCTTCTGGTCTTCCTCGGAGAGGTCTCCTGCGAAGAACTCGGTGCCATTCGGAAGCATCCAGGCACGCCCATCGGCGACCTCGACGCGCGAAAAAATATCCGACGGATACTTGTCGAGCTGATCCTGTACGGTCTCGCCGGCATCCGGAGCGACCGCTGCAATGTAGACGAGGCCAACCACGCGCTCGTCGGTCCCCGCGCCCGTGATGGTGGCTCCTCCATAGGAATGACCGACGAGGAGGACCGGGCTGCCGACACGATTGAGTGTGCGCTTAACCGTCGCAAGGTCCTCTTCGTAGGAGTCGAGGCCATATTGAACGGCGATGACCTCGTAACCATCAGCCTGCAACGCAGGAATGACTTTGCTGAAACAAGAGCCATCGGCCCAGATGCCGTGGCAGAAAACGATCGTTGGTTTGGTCTGTGCAGGCATACTGCATTCCCTTTTCTTGCATGAGTTTGAGCGATGGAGGCATGCTGGAAGGCTTAGAACGCGGCTGACGGGTATCCCCCATTGCGAGGCTCAACCTATTCGGTCATAAATGTCCGAATAGCTGTGTTTCGTTCGGTTCTTTCATGATTAGAAGTCCGAAATGACCACGATTTTGGAAAGAACAGCTGGTCTGCTGGCCTTCGTACGAACGGTTGATACGGGTTCTTTCGCGGGCGCCGCGAGGCTCATCGGCGCCAGTCCTTCAGCCGTATCCAAAAGCGTCGCGCGCCTCGAACAACGTCTCGGCGTGCGCTTGCTGCAGCGCTCGACGCGCACGCTCAGCCCGACGTCCGAAGGCGCCGCTTATTATGAACATGTTGCCCCCCATTTACGCGCGATCGAGGAAGCCGATGACATCGTGCAGGCTCCGGGCAACGTACGTGGCGTGCTTCGGGTCACCGTGCCGAGTACGTTCGGACGTCCATTGATCTCTGCATGGGCGGGCTCGTTCCTGGAACGCTATCCAGACATCAAGCTCGACCTCAGCGTCACGGACCGCCGTGTCGATCTCATTCGCGAGGGTTTCGACCTCGCGGTGAGAATTGGCGAACTGGAAGACACCAACCTGATCGGCCGCTCGTTGGGCGTGCTGCAATACGTTCTGGGCGCATCGCCGGAATACCTTGAGCGCCGGGGAATTCCGCGGTCAATCGACGATCTCAGGCAGCATGCCTGCCTTCGCCACCTGCTCGGCGGCCGGCCGCAAGCCTTCACTTTTGCGGACGGCACCCGGGTCATCCCCAATGGCCCCTTCGATAGCGACGATGCTCAGTCGTTGATCGAGGCGGTCGTAAAGGGCGTTGGCATCACGCAGTTCATGCGCATCGCAATCGAGGACGAGCTTGCCGCCGGACGACTGAATGTCGTGCTGCCGGAGATACCGATGTTCACCACGCCGGTCTACGTCCTGCACGCGTTCGGACGGCAACTCCCGCTGCGGGCGCGCTTGTTCATCGATTTTCTCGTCGAGGCCTTGGGCGTGTCGCGCAACCCTGAACTTTCGGTACAGGCCAGCCGCTGACTGTCGCAGAAGTCAAAGGCGACGACGTGATCTGCCGCTCGCCGTGACGTCCTGATTACGGTGACAGTGCACTCAATCCCCCGCTCATCACGCGCGAAACCTATCCGCGACAGCAAGTTGAGTGCACTGTCACCGTAATTCTGAGTTGGGTGATAAGCCGCCGATGACGGCCAAGCCGGGCGGCTTCCGCCTTGGGCCCGCAAGCCGACGGTCATGAGTACACGCCCCGAGAGAGGTTCAATCCGCGGTCCAGGCGCGAATGCGGCCTGGGCCGGGGTCATCACGCGATTATTCGGCCCGTGCTGGAATACGCATGGCTGCCTCCCGTCTCGGGACATCCGAGGTCTGTTGGTCGCGGCGCATCAGGCTCCACTTGCGGCCCCAACCGATGAGCGGCGCCTCAATGATGATGTGCAAGGCAAAGGCGAGACCGATGGAGAGCAGAATGCTGGCAGCGATTGTCCCGGACGTAGATAGCAGCCACATCCCAGTAAAGTTGGTGATCCATTTTATCACCAGGTAGTGGACGATATACAGCGAGTACGAAATCTTGCCGAACCATTGGAGGATCGGCGAAAAGGACTGCCCTTCGATCTCGGCAGACACGACGGCATGGATGAGCAATCCCGCAGCGAGGCCATAGGTGGGCACGCGTGCCAATTGCGGATCGGCCGATCCGGACACGAAGATCCAGTACCAGCCGGCCGCAAACAGGCCTGCGGAAATTGCAAGAATGCGGCGCGAAAAGCGCAATCCACCGTTCCTGTGGAGATAGGCGATGCCGACGCCGGCGCCGAATTCCAGGACCAGCGGATGGGAATAGATGCCAAGCTGCAGGCGGAATACGACGGCAACAACGACCATGCCGAGCCCCGCGAACAGCAGCTCGAACACCCGGTTCGGCGCGATCGCAAGGATGGACGCAACTGCGGCATAGAAGTGCAATTCGAAAGCAATCGACCAGGCCGGCCCGAGGTACCAGTTCGGATATGTCCACGCGAAGATGAGGCCGAGGTCGAGTGGGGGACGCTTCTCCGGCGACAGCTCGATCCAAGACGAGCTAACGAACGCCACCAGCAACACGAGCCAGTAGACCGGATAAATTCGAACAGCTCGTCTGAAGGTGAAATTCAACGGGTCGCGCTGCCCCGCCGCCGTGGTTGCGATGATGAAGCCGGAGATAACAAAGAAGACGTCGACGCCGCTTGCAAGAATGGTGAGGACGCCTTCGGCGACGCCCGGGCCGACCATATCGGGTCGCGCGCTGACTGCGTGTCCGCAGACCACCGACAGCACGGCAACGCCGCGCATTGCCTCTACACCCGCGAAGACCCGCAAAACGCCTCGGCACTCTCAATTACAAATTGCATCCTATCTGCACGCCAGAATACTAATAAACGGTTGTGACAACCTAATAACATCTACTTTCGGATGTATTGAGTGGACTGCGAGGGGGCCACATTCTGACATGACCGCTACGGTCATCAGCCGCCGATGACGGCCAAGCCGGGCGACGGCCGGCTTGGGCTCGGAAGCCGACCTTCATGAGTACGCCCCAGCCGACCGCTCGCCCATGCGGGTCCGTGATGGCGGGGATGTGATCGGTCGTGAAGCCGACATCTATTGGGGCTGCGCGGCCGAGCGTTAAGTAACGAGCCGGGGGGCAGCTGGAGAAAAAGCGATGCGTTTCATCCTGGCGTTGAGCCTATTGATCCCCCTGTACGGCGTTGCGAACGCGGCGCCGGCGCATAACCCCCACCGGCACGCTGCTGTTCGCTCCCATCAGGGCACGATCGCACCAAGTTCCGCTTCGAGCTTTGCCTACGCGCCACCTCAGGCGCCGACCGAATACCGTTCCGCCCCCTCCGATGGCGACCATGAAGCGTATTTCGGCGCTTCGCAGGGTTATGCGCCTGGCGAAAAGGAGCGTTTTCTCCACAGCTTGTTCGGCCCATGAATGCCTGGGGCCAGCAACCTTCCATGTTGAGCCAAAGGCGCCGCAAGTGACGTCTTCGGCTTGCATCGGGCCAACCGCGGAATCTGCGGTCCAGGCACGAATGCTCTAGGCGAACAGTTGCCTCGCCGCAGCCGAGATCATCACCATCCCGCCCGTGATCACCGCGACGTCGAGGATCGCCGTGTGGATGTGCACCGGCATCCGCTCGACAAAGGCTTTTGCGAGGAACGCGCCGGGGATCGCGATCGCCCCGATCAGCAGTGCGAAGGCGAGCACCTGCGCATTTACGGCGCCGGCGAGGCCAAACACCGAGATCTTGATGAGGCCGGTGCCGAGCGAGATCATCGCATCGGTCGCGATCACGGCGGCGCCTTCGAGGCCGGCCGCCATCAGCAGCGAGAGCAGGATCACGCCGGAGCCCGACGTGCCGCCGACCAGCACGCCGTAGCCGACGGAGCCGGCGGCAAGGCCGGTGTCGCCGATCCTGACCTGGCGGCGGCGGAGCACGCGGCGCAGCGGCACGCTCAGGATCAGCATGGTGCCGATCACGAGCGCGGCGCCCGCATTGGTGAGGCGCGTGTAGCCGTAGGCGCCGAGCGCGGTCGTCAATGCCGCGCAGGCGAGCACGATCAGCGCGCGGCGGCGGTCGGCATAGCGGACATAGGCGAGCGCACGGCTCGAATTGGTGAAGATCGCGGAGATCGCGATGATCGGCACCACGGGCTCGGCGCCGACCAGCGGCACCAGCACCAGCGGCATCAGCGCGCCGGTGCCGTAACCAGCGAGACCACCGATGATCGAAGCAAACAACGCCATCAACGCGACCAGCAGGAGCTGAAAGACCGAGATGTCGGCGAAGCCTGAGACGATGGTCACGTTTTCCGTTCGCGGCTGACGCGGGCCGCAGCTTGATCTGCGATGGAAGCGAGCGCGGCTTCCTCTAGTGGAAAATCCGCCGCAAGCCAAGCGTCCTCGGCGAGTGTCAACACATGTCCGAGCGCGGGCCCTTCGGCCATCCCGCGCGCGATGAAATCGGCGGCGCGAAGCGGAAATTTCGGCGCAGTCCAGCGCCGCGGCAGCTCGGCGAGTTCGCGCCAGCGCGACGAATGCACGTCGCTCGCCGCCCGCGCCCAGCCGAGCAACACGCGATCGTGATAGGGCTCCGCACCGAGCCGGTAGAGCAGCCGCCGCGCATTGGCCTCGTCCTTGGTGGCGAACCGCCACCAGCGGTGCCCCATCGAATCCAGCGCCTTGGCCTCGGCATTGGAGAGCCGCAGGCGCGTGGCGACGCGCTTGGCGTCTTCCGTCACGGCCACCGTCAGCGCGGCCAGGCGCCGCGTGCTGCTTGCCGGCAGGCCGAGCGCGCGCTCGATCGCGACCATCGTCGCCAGCGGCCCGGTATAGACGACGCCGCCGGTCAGCGCCTGCAGCAATCCGCCCTCGGCCATGGCCAGCACGGCGGCGGACACACCGCCGGCCACCAGCAGCTTCAGCATCTCCATGCGCACCCGCTCGGCCGACAGGCTGGCAAGGCCCGCGCGTCCGCGGATGCATGCGAGGTAGCCATCGCGGTCGGGCTCGCCGGCGCCGAAGGCGGCGTGGATGCGGAAGAAGCGCAGGATGCGCAAATAATCCTCGGCGATGCGCTGATCAGGGTCGCCGATGAAGCGCACGCGGCGCGCTCTGGCATCCGCGATCCCGCCGACATAGTCGTACACGACACCTGTCGCATCGACCGACAGGCCGTTCATGGTGAAGTCGCGCCGCTCAGCGTCCTTCACCCAGTCGCGGCCGAACGCGACCTTGGCCTTGCGGCCGAAGGTCTCGGTGTCCTCGCGCAGCGTCGTGACCTCATAGGGATGGCCGTCGATGACCAGCGTGATGGTGCCGTGCTCGATGCCGGTCGGCACGCTCTTGATGCCGGCGGCTTTGGCGCGCCGCACCACCTCCTCCGGCAGCGCCGTGGTCGCGATGTCGATGTCGCCGGGCGTAAGATCGAGCAGCGCGTTGCGCACCGCGCCGCCGACCACCCGCGCCTCCTCGCCATCGGCGCCAAGCAATTGCAGGACGCGCGCGGTCCCGCCGGAGATCAGCCATGGCGCACCGGCGAGGATCGGCTCCGCGCTCATCGGCAGGCCCCTATCTTTCCGTGCCCGGCACGAACTTGCCGTTCTCGATATGGGCGGGAACGTAGGTCGAATCCGGGCCGGCGCCGGAGAACTGCGCCAGGCCGATCAGACCCGCGATCACGAGCACGATCGCCACGAGGGCGAGGCGAGCGACGATGGTGACCGGCCAGGACGATTGCACGAACAGGCCGGACCGGCTGGCGGCCAGGAACAGCGCATAGACGGCAAAGGGAACGAGGAAGATTCCGATCTCGGTCAGAACCGTCCGGATCATGATGAGTAGATCCGCTCATAAAGCACACGCAGCATTCCGGCCGTTGCACCCCAGATGTAACGTTCCGCGAACGGCATCGCATAGTAAAAGCGCTCCATGCCGCGGAATTCCTTGCTGTGCAGCTGGTGGTTCGCCGGATTCATCAGGAAGGATAGCGGCACCTCGAACGCATCATCAACCTCGGAATGGTTGATCGTGAGCGCAAAGCCGGGCCGGACCCTCGCGACCGTCGGCAGGATGCGGAAGCCGAAGGCGGTGCCGTAGAGATCGAGATAGCCGATCGGCTCGACGAAGTCGCGCGACAGCCCGACCTCCTCCTCGGCCTCGCGCAGCGCCGCATCGACCGGCGAGGCGTCGGTCGCGTCGATCTTGCCGCCGGGAAAGGCGATCTGGCCGGCGTGGTCGTTGAGATGCGCCGAGCGCAGCGTCAGCAGGACGGTCGGCTCGGGATGGTCCACCACCGCGATCAGGACCGCCGCCGGGCGCACCGGCTGCTCGCGCGCGACGATCTCCAGCATCTTGTCGGTCCCGGGATCGCCCGAGGCCGGAATGATGTTGGGATCGTAGAGGCCGGGCGGAACGTCGAAGCCGAGCTTCGCCCTGGAACGGGCAAAGAAATCCGCCGCTCGAAACGCGACAGGTTCGCTTCTGGGGATAGGCTTGTTCAAAGCGCGGCCCTCACCTGCTCCGCATCGGCCATGGCGAAGAATTCGCCGGCCGACTCGACGCCGAACATCGGCTGGCCATCGACCATCCGCTCCTCGCCCATGTCAACCAGATCGTAATAGAGCGCGCGGGTCACCTTGGCCCAGAGATCGGCGCGGACGTGCAGATAGGGCGTCAGGCCGCCGTCCTTTGCCTGCTCGAAGCGCAGCCGGTGCGCGGCATCGCAGGTGACCCAGTCGTCGACATTGGTGCGGAAGCGCAGCACGCGATGGTTGTCCTCGCCGTCCTCTTGCATTTCGACCGCCATGAACGGCGCGTCGTCGACGCGAATGCCGACCTTCTCCACCGGCGTCACGAGGAAGTGCTTGTCGCCCTCGCGCTTCAGGATGGTCGAGAACAGGCGGACCAGCGCGTGACGCCCGATTGGCGTCCCCATGTAGAACCAAGTACCATCGGAGGCGATTCGGATATCGAGATCGCCGCAAAACGGCGGATTCCACAGATGCACCGGAGGCAGGCCCTTTTTGGCGCCTTCGGCACCGGCGGCACTCTTGGCAGCGGCAGTCAGTCCCTCGAGACCGCGATCGGCGCTCTGCCCTTGGTTCGCCATGGTTTGCCCTGACTTTGTCCTTTGGCACGATTGGTGCAGGTCTACGTCGTACTCGGGTGCACGGTTCCACCCCGGATTAGTCCGGTGTGGAGGTCGCCACTTCGTGATGCCCTACATACCCTTAAGCCGATAAGGTGGGGATAGGTTAATTCAACGAATACATGGCCTTCCTGCAAGTCTAGCATAGGGCCCATGTGATGACGTGATGCATCTGACGCGATGCATCTGACGTGACGCGATGACATGACGACGCGAGCGAGCCGCGCGGCAGGCTGAAGGAGCTAACGGATGGCGGAGAGTGTCGAGAAACTCGAGGATGGAATCGTCCGCTCGGCCGAGCAGGTCTCGAGCCAGATTCGCGCGGCGAAGGAGGCGATCGGATCCGTCATCTTCGGCCAGGACCGCGTGATCGAGAACACGCTGGTCACCATCCTCTCCGGCGGCCATGCGCTGCTGATCGGCGTGCCCGGCCTTGCCAAGACCAAGCTGGTCGAGACGCTCGGCGTCACGCTCGGTCTCGACGCCAAGCGCATCCAGTTCACGCCCGACCTGATGCCGTCGGACATCCTCGGCGCCGAGGTGCTCGACGAGAGCACCGCGGGCAGGCGTGCCTTCCGCTTCATCGCAGGTCCCGTGTTCGCGCAGCTCCTGATGGCCGACGAGATCAACCGCGCCAGCCCGCGCACGCAGTCGGCGCTGCTCCAGGCCATGCAGGAGCAGCACATCACCGTTGCCGGCGCGCGTCACGACCTGCCGAAGCCGTTCCACGTGCTCGCGACCCAGAACCCGCTGGAGCAGGAAGGCACCTATCCGTTGCCCGAAGCGCAGCTCGACCGCTTCCTGATGGAGATCGACGTCGACTATCCCGATCGCGACGCCGAGCGCCGCATCCTGTTCGAGACCACCGGCGCCGAAGAGACGCTGGCGAGGGGCTCGATGACCGCGGAAGCGCTGATCACCGCGCAGCGGCTGATCCGGCGCCTGCCGGTCGGCGATTCCGTGGTCGAGGCGATCCTGTCGCTGGTCCGCGCGGCCCGTCCGGGTCCGGACAGCGGCGAGACCGGCAAGTTCATCGCCTGGGGCCCCGGCCCGCGCGCCAGCCAATCCCTGATGCTCGCGGTGCGCGCACGCGCGCTGATCGACGGACGGCTCGCACCCTCGATCGACGACGTGCTCGACCTCGCCGAACCTATTCTGAAGCACCGCATGGCACTGACCTTCCAGGCGCGCGCCGAAGGGCGCACGATTCCGGACGTGATCCGGCAGTTGAAAACACGGATCGGTTGATGGCCGCTGAGAACGGGCACACGGCGAAGGAGATCATCGCGATCCGACGTGCCGATGGCGAAAGCCGCACGCTCGCAGCTTCCTTGCCGCGCCTGGTGCTCGAGGCCCGCCGCGTCGCCGCCAACGTCATCCACGGCCTGCACGGCAGGCGCCGCGCCGGCTCCGGCGAAAATTTCTGGCAATACCGCCGCTTCGTCTCCGGCGAGCCGTCGCAGAACGTCGACTGGCGGCGCTCGGCGCGCGACGACCATCTCTATGTCCGCGAGCTCGAATGGGAAGCCTCGCACACGGTCTGGATCTGGCCCGACCGCTCGCCGTCGATGGCCTTTGCCTCGAAGACCGCGCGCGAGTCCAAGCTCGAACGCACCCTGATCGTCGCCTTCGCGCTGGCCGAGCTGCTGGTCTCGGGCGGCGAGCGCGTCGGCATTCCCGGGCTGATGGCGCCGACCGCGAGCCGCAGCGTCATCGACAAGATGGCGCAGGCGATGCTGCATGACGATGCCGACCGGCTGAGCCTGCCGCCGTCCTTCGTTCCTTCCGCGCTCGCCGAGATCATCGTGCTGTCGGATTTCTGGTCGCCGATCGCGGAGATCAGTGCGACGCTCGCAGGGCTCTCCGGCTCCGGCGCGCATGGCACGATGGTGCAGGTGGTCGATCCCGCCGAGGAGTCATTCCCCTATTCCGGCCGCATCGAGTTCGTCGAGCCGGAAGGCTTTGGCGTGATCACCGCCGGCCGCGCCGAGAGCTGGGCGCAGGATTACACCGCGCGGCTCGCGCTGCACCGCGACCAGATCCGCGCCCAGACCTCCAAGCTCGACTGGCTGTTCACGACGCACGCGACCGACCGCTCCGCCGCCGAATTGCTGCTGTTCCTGCATGCCGGCATGCAGGTGAGCAAGTCGGGCGCCCGCACCACCACCATCAAGGCGGGGCCGGCCGCATGATGGGATTGCCGCTCGCCTTCACCGAACCGCTGCTCCTGATCGGCCTCGTCAGCCTGCCGGTGCTGTGGTGGCTGCTGCGCGTGATGCCGCCGCGGCCGCGCCGGATCGAGTTTCCGCCGACGCGCCTGCTGTTCGACATCGCGCCAAGGGAGGAGACGCCTTCGCGGACGCCGTGGTGGCTGACTGCGCTGCGCCTGCTGGCAGCGGCGCTGGTCATTTTCGCCGCCGCCGGGCCGATCTGGAATCCGCAGACGGGGCTTGCCGGCAGCAAGGCGCCGCTGATGATCATGTTCGACGACGGCTGGAGCGCGGCCTCGAACTGGGACATCAGGATCAGGGCCGCCGACGAATTGATCGCCAACGCCGACAACGATCGCCGCGCCATCGCGCTGGTGCCGCTGTCCGAGCCGAACCGCGACATCACCCTGATGCCGGCGGGGGCGGCGCGCGTCGCGCTGCGCCAGCTGGTACCAAAGCCCTATTCGATCGAGCGCGTCGAAACCCTCGCAGCGGTCGATCGTTTCCTGAAAGCGACCGGCGACTGCGAGATCGCCTGGCTGTCGGATGGCGTCGATACCGGCCGCGGCGAGGAATTCGTGCAGGCCCTCGGCAAGACCATCGGCGATCGCAGCCTGACCGTGTTCGAAGGCGGCACCTCCTCGCCGCTTGCGCTGGTCGCGGCCGAGAACGCCGCCGCCAGGATGACGGTGAAGGTGCTGCGCACCGACGGCGGCATTGCCGTCGGCACCGTGCGCGCGCTGGACCAGAAGGCATCGCCGATCGGCGAAGCGCGCTATTCGTTCGGCCCGCAGGACAAGGAGACCGAGGCCGCGTTCGACCTGCCGGTCGAGCTGCGCAACGACATCACGCGGCTCGAGATATCGGGCGAGCGCTCCGCCGGCGCGGTGCAGCTGCTCGACAAGCGCTGGCGCCGCCGCGCCATCGGCATCGTCTCGGGCGCGACCAGCGAGACCGCGCAGCCGCTGCTGGCGCCGACCTTCTACCTCACCCGCGCGCTGGCGCCGTTCGCCGACGTGCGGCTCGCCGACAAGGGCTCGCCGCAGCAGGGCATCACCCAGTTCCTCGACCAGAAGCTGCCGATGATCATCCTGGCCGATGTCGGCACCATCGCGCCCGAAATCCGCGAGCGCCTCAATGCCTGGATCGACCAGGGCGGCGTGCTGGTGCGGTTCGCAGGGCCCCGCCTGGCGCAGGCCGAAGACGATCTCGTGCCGGTCAAGCTGCGCAAGGGCGGCCGCACGCTCGGCGGCAGCCTGACCTGGGAAAAGCCGCAGCACCTCGCAGGCTTCGCGGCCGACGGTCCGTTTGCCGGCGTCGTCGTCCCCAAGGACGTCACCGTGAGCCGCCAGGTGCTGGCCGAGCCCGATGCCGTGCTCGCCACCAAGAGCTGGGCGTCGCTGGAAGACGGCACGCCGCTGGTGACGGGCGAGCATCGCGGCAAGGGCATCGTCAGCCTGTTCCACGTCAGCGCCGACATGCGCTGGTCGGATCTGCCGATGTCGGGCATTTTCGTCGAAATGCTGCGGCGGGTCGTCGACATGTCCGGCTACACCGCCAAGCCCGGCGCCGGGGTCGCCAGCGAGGCGACCACCGAGACGGTGGCGCCGCTGCACATGCTCGACGGGTTCGGCGCCTTCGGTCCGCCGCCAGCCACGGCAAAGCCGCTGCCCGCGGATTATCGCGACCGCGCCACACCCGATCATCCGCCGGGCTTCTACGGTCCGGCAGAAGGACCGCTCGCCGTGAACACGCTTGCCAGCGCCGACCGCATCGCAGCCCTGAACACCGCGAGCCTGCGCGCCCGGCACGCCACCTACACCAACGCCGAGCCGCGCGACTTACGCGGCTGGCTGCTGTCGACGGCGCTCGCTTTGTTCCTGGTCGACGCCATCATCGTCGCGGTGCTCGGCGGCGGCCTCGCCGCGCTGCTGCGCCGCCGCGCCGCGCCTGCAATGATCCTGCTCGGCCTCGTGCTGGCGGGCCTTCCGGCACTGTCGCCGACGCCCGCGCGCGCCGACAGCACCACGGACGAGTTCGCGATGAAGGCGGTATCGCAGACCCGCCTCGCCTATGTCGTAACAGGCAATGCCGACGTCGATTCCATCGTCAAGGCCGGGCTATCAGGACTGACGCTGTTCCTGGCGCAACGCACGGCGCTCGAGGCCGGTGATCCCGTCGGCATCGATCCCGCGCGCGACGAGCTCGCCTTCTTCCCGCTGATCTACTGGCCGATCGTGCCCGGCGCGCCCAAGCCGCCGCAGGACGCCATCAACAAGATCGACGCCTACATGAAGCAGGGCGGCACCGTGCTGTTCGACACCCGCGACGCGATCGAAGCGCCGGCCGGCGACAACGGCGCCTCGCAGACGCCGGGCATGCGGGCGCTGCGCGACATCCTGTCCTCGCTCGACGTGCCCGAGCTCGAGCCGGTGCCGCGCGAGCACGTGCTGACCAAGACCTTCTACCTGCTGCGCGACTTCCCCGGCCGCTTCAACAGCGGCCAGACCTGGGTCGAGACCCTGCCGCGCGAGGACGACGACGAGAGCGCGCAGCGCCCGGCGCGCGGCGGCGACGGAGTCTCGCCGATCATCATCACCTCGAACGATCTTGCCGGCGCCTGGGCCGTGCGCCCCGACGGCCAGTACATGCTGCCGGTGACCGGCGGCGACCCACGCCAGCGCGAATTCGCCTACCGTGCCGGCGCCAACATCGTGATGTACACGCTGACCGGCAACTACAAGGCCGACCAGGTGCACGCACCGGCCCTGATCGAACGGCTGGGGCAATAGGATCGACATGAATTACGGCATCGCGTTCACGCCGCTTGTTCCCGCGATCGTCCTGTGGCTCGCGCTGGCCGCGATCGTCGTCATTGCCGTCGTGCTGCTGCTGGCGCGTGCGCGCGGCGCTGCGGTGCGCGTGGCCGCGCTGGTGCTGTTCCTGCTGGCGCTCGCCAATCCCTCCTTCACCCGCGAGGACCGCGATCCGCTCACCTCGGTCGCCGCGGTCGTGGTCGACAAGAGCCCGAGCCAGAATTTCGGCAACCGCAATCGCGAGGCAGCAGCGGCGCAGGAAGCGCTGGTCGACGGCCTGAAGAAGATCAAGGGCCTCGAGGTCCGCGTCGTCGACGCCGGACAGGCCGACGGCGAGACCGACGGCACACGGCTGTTCGGCGCCCTCGCCTCGGCCTTGTCGGACGTGCCGGTCGACCGCGTCGCCGGCGCGTTCCTGATCACCGACGGCCGCGTCCACGACATTCCCGCGAACGCGGCCGCGCTCGGCTTCCAGGCCCCGGTGCACGCGCTGATCACCGGGCAGAAGGACGAGCGCGACCGCCGCATCGCGATCACGGCGGCGCCGCGCTTCGGCATCGTCGGCCAGGTCCAGACCATCACCTACCGCCTCGATGACCAGGGCGTCTCCGGCGAGCGCGCCAAGGTCACGGTTCGCCGCGACGGCGAGGTCATCAACGAGCGCACGCTGGGAAGCGGCCAGAGCGCGAGCGTCGACGTCGACATCAAGCATGCCGGCCCGAACATCGTCGAGATCGAGGCCTCGCCGCTCGAGCGAGAGCTGACGCCGGTCAACAACCGCGCCGTCGTCGCCATCGACGGCGTGCGCGACAAGCTGCGCGTGCTGCTGGTCTCGGGCGAGCCGCATTCCGGCGAGCGCACCTGGCGCAACCTCCTGAAGTCCGATGCCAGCGTCGATCTCGTGCACTTCACCATTCTGCGCCCGCCGGAGAAGCAGGACGGCACGCCGATCAACGAATTGTCGCTGATCGCGTTTCCGACCCGCGAGCTGTTCCAGCAGAAGATCAACGAATTCCAGCTGATCATCTTCGATCGCTACGCCCGCCAGGGCGTGCTGCCGATCGCCTATTTCGACAACATCGCGCGCTATGTGCGCGCGGGCGGCGCGGTGCTGGTCTCGGCCGGTCCCGACTATGCCTCCAACACCAGCATCTGGCGCACCCCGCTGGATTCGGTGCTGCCGGCCGAGCCGGTCGGCGTGACCGAGAAGCCGTTCTATGCGCACCTGTCCGACATCGGCAAACGCCATCCGGTCACGCGCGGGCTGGAGGGCTCGGCAAGCGAGCCGCCGCGCTGGAGCCGCTTCTTCCGCACCGTCGACACCCGCAATTCCGTCAACCCGCCTGTGATGACGGGCGTCGACGGCAAGCCGCTGTTGTTCTTGTCGCGCTTCGGCGAGGGACGGGTCGCGCTGCTGCTCTCCGACCACATCTGGCTGTGGGCGCGCGGCTATGAGGGCGGCGGCCCGCATCTCGACCTGCTCAGGCGGATGTCGCACTGGCTGATGAAGCAGCCGGATCTCGATGAAGAAGCGCTGCGCCTCCAGGTGCAGGGCAAGGATCTCGTGGTGGTGCGCCAGACCATGTCGGACAGCGTGCAGCCGGTGAGCGTGACCTCGCCGTCGGGCGTGTCGCGCGACCTGACGCTGAGCGCCGGCGATCCCGGCGAGTGGCGCGCCAGCCTGCCGGCCAACGAACTCGGCCTGTGGCAGGCGACCGACGGCACGCTGAAGGCGCTGATCAATGTCGGCCCGACCAATCCGAAGGAGTTTTCGGAAGTCACCTCCACCACCGAAACCCTGAAGCCGCTGACGCAGGCGACCGGCGGCGATGCCGTGCGCGTGGTCGACGGCTCCAGCGTCGAGCTGCCGCGCGTCGTGCCGGTGCGCTCGGTGAGCGTCTTCCATGGCGACGGCTGGATGGGCGTGCGGATGCGCGACGCCAGCGTCGTGAAGGGCGTCGGCGTGCTGCCGATCTTCGCCGGCCTGATCGGCCTGTTGCTGCTGCTCGGCGCTTTCGCCGCGACCTGGGTCCGCGAAGGGCGCTGATCTCCTGAAGCGTGATGGGATCGGACTCGCCTAGCGCCGCGACGGCGGTGCGTTCCTCCCCCCTTGCGGGGGAGGGCTATCGCATATGACCTTTGACAGCGCCTCACCGCACGCCTCGTCCTTCGAGACGACCGCTTCCAGCGGTCTCCTCAGGATGAGGCTAAGCGGCACCGTGCCCGTCGAAGCTGCTGCCACGCACGCCGCCCTCATCCTGAGGAGCCCGCCTAAAGCGGGCGTCTCGAAGGATGGCCGCGGGAACCGCTCTCAAATGCGATTCCCCTGCCCCGAAGGAGAGGGAAGGGAGAGAACACCACTGTTGGCCGAACTCGATTCGAGTTCAACCCATCTCGCTCTAGTTGCCCGAACGACACATCGGATCGGCTGCCTGCGCCCGTTGATCCGCTTGCCGTTGACATCCACAGACCGATCGGGCGATGTTACATTATAACATCGCGACAGCTCGGGGAGAGATGCCTCGCGATGTGGGGTGGCGATTCCAGATGAAGTGGTTCCGGTCGAATATCAGGCACGGCGCCCGGCTCGCGTTGTTCGCGATGCTGGTGCAATTCGCGCTGACCTTCGGCCACAGCCACTGGTTCGCCCAGGCCGCCCCCCTCGCCCAGTCCTCGCTCCAGCAGACCGACGGCAGCAACGGCGTTGCCTCGACCGACCGCGCCGCGGTCCAGAAGCAATCGCCCGCAGCACCCGACCGCGAGCAGCCGGGCGAGGACAATTGCGCGATCTGCGCATTGGTCGCGATGGCGGGCACCGTCCTGTTCTCGACGCCGCCTCTCCTGGAGCTGCCGCAGGCGATCGAGCTGCTCCACCGCACCACCGACGCCGAGTTCAGCCATCTGAAATCGGCCGGCACGGCGTTCCAGCCGCGCGCCCCGCCCGCGTCCTGACTCCAGACATCGCTCGATCACGCCCGGACTCGCCGCGCCACGCGCGGACGATCGCCCGGGAGAAGTTGAAGCCGAATTCCGTCGCACCGCGACGGCAGGCCGCCTCCGATCAACAGACAAGCATTCGGACGGCGCCTGACTGGAATCAGGACCATGTCATTTGAATTGCGACGCGTGCAGCACCTCGCCGGAGCGAGCCTGCTCCTGCTCGGGGCCGCCGCCACATCTGCGTTCGCCCAAGAACCGGTACAACAACCGGTACAACAGACTGCGCAGGACAAGTCGTCGACCGAGATCCCCGCCGTCACCGTGACGGCGCCGAGCCCCATCGTGCGCAGGGTGGTACCGACCCGCAGTCCAGTCCGTGTCGCGCGCACCGGGCGGTCGCGCAGCCAGCAACACACGGCCGAGGCTGCGCCACCGGCAGCAGTCACCGCCGCGGCACCTCAGCAAGGCGTGCTGCCCATCGTGACCAACCAGTTCGCCACCGTCACGGTGGTGCCGAACGAGGAGATCCGCCGCGAGGGCGGCGGTCAGCTCGGCGATCTCCTGTTCTCCAAGCCTGGCATCACCGGCTCGAGCTTCGCACCCGGCGCCTCCAGCCGGCCGATCATCCGCGGGCTCGACGTCAACCGCGTCGGCATCGTCGAGAACGGCACCAATTCGGGCGGTGCCTCCGACCTCGGCGAGGATCATTTCGTCCCGATCGATCCGCTCGCGACCAACCAGGTCGAGGTGGTGCGCGGGCCTGCTGCGCTCCGCTACGGCTCCACCTCGATCGGCGGCGTCGTCAGCGCCACCAACAACCGGATTCCGGATGCGCTGCCGAGCTGCGCTCCATCGTTCCAGACCTACGGCCTGCCGACCAAGGCGCCGCTGGCGACCGCCGCGACCTCGCCTTGCGTCACGGCCGAGACGCGCACGGCGTTCAGCTCGGTCGATCGCGGCGTCGAGAGCGGCGTGCTGCTCGACACCGGCGGCGGCAACTTCGCCTTCCATGCCGACGCCTATGGCCGCACCACCACGGACTATGGCATCCCGAGCTATCCCTATCTGAACGACCAGACGCGATCCGTCGCCAACGGCCGCCAGCCGAACTCGGCAACGCGCTCGGACGGCGCCTCGATCGGCGGCTCCTACTTCTTCCAGGGAGGCTATATCGGGGCTGCGATCACGCAGAACGACTCGCTCTACCACATCCCCGGCATCGACGGCGCCGACCACAACACGCGGATCGACGGCCACCAGACCAAGATCAACGTCAAGGGCGAGTACCGTCCCGACACAGCCGCGATCGACACCGTCCGCTTCTGGGCCGGCGCGACCGACTACCGGCACAACGAGATCGGCCTTGCCGATCCCGCCGACCCCAACAGCGACGGCATCAGGCAGACCTTCACCAACAAGGAGCAGGAGATCCGCACCGAGGTGCAGCTGATGCCGTTCAACGCGCGCTTCGCCGAGGTGACGACGGCGCTGGGCTTCCAGGTCGGGCACCAGGAGCTGAGTGCGCCGAGCCCGGACAATCCCGGCACGCTGTTCAACGGCCTGTGGGACCCGAACAACAGCACGCGCGTTGCCGGTTACGCCTTCAACGAGTTCAAGTTCACCGACGCGACGCGGGCGCAGATCGCCGGCCGCATCGAGCATGTCGAGCTGCACGGCACGACGCCCGACTTCCCGGCCGACTTCCTGCCCGATGGCACGCCGCAGACGGCGATTGCCCGCAATCCGTCCTACACGCCGAAGAGCGGCAGCATCGGGCTGCTACAGGACCTGCCGGGCGGCATGGTCGGCAGCATCACCGCGCAATATGTCGAGCGCGCGCCGAAGGCGGCGGAACTGTTTTCCCGCGGCGCCCATGATGCGACCGCGACGTTCGACATCGGCAACCCCAACCTCACCATCGAGACCGCCAAGTCGGTCGAAGCAGGCGTGCGCAAGGCGACGGGACCGTTCCGGTTCGAGGCAACCGTCTACTACACGCATTTCGACAATTTCATCTATCGCCGCCTCACCGGCGTGATGTGCGACGATGATTTCGCCTCGTGCGGCACGCCAGGTGCCGAGCTGAACCAGGCGGTCTATTCGCAACGCAATGCCAATTTCCGCGGCGGCGAATTCCAGTCGCAGCTCGACGTCGGCGCGTTCCAGGGCGGCATCTGGGGCATCGAGAACCAGCTCGATTTCGTCCGCGCGACCTTCACCGACGGCACCAACGTGCCGCGGATTCCGCCGCTCAGAATGGGCGGCGGCGTGTTCTGGCGCGACGACAACTGGCTGATGCGCGTCAACCTGTTGCACGCCTTCGCGCAGAACAACGTGGCCGTCATCGCGGAGACGCCGACGGCGGGTTACAATCTGTTGAAGGCCGAGGTGAGCTACAAGACGAAGCTCGACCGCAACTGGTTCGGCGCGCGCGAGATGATTGCCGGCATCGTCGGCAACAATCTCCTCAACGAGAACATCCGCAACTCGGTGTCCTACACCAAGGACGAGGTGTTGATGCCCGGCATCGGCGTGCGGGCGTTCGCGAACTTCAAGTTCTAGCGTTGCTCGGGTCGGGGCCTGCGGGCCCCGAAACGCACCGTCATTGCGAGGAGCTCTTGCGACGAAGATTCTGGATTGCTTCGCTACGCTCGCAATGACGGAGTATGGGGTGGGTTGCTGCGCTTCCCACTCACGGAGTCGCACACACCAGCTGCTTCTCGAAGCGCCACTGGTCCACGGGGAAAGGCCCGTTCGAGGTCTCCGACATCTTCACGAAGGTGCCGGCGTTGTGCCAGCCGCTTTTCTCGTAGAACCGCGCAGCGCGCATGTTTCCGACCGCGCATGCCAGCCACGCCAGCTCCACGCCGCGCGCGGCGAGCCGTGCTTCCGCATCAGTGATCAGCGCCGCCGCCACACCCGCCCCGTGCGCCGCAGGCAACACGAAAAGCTGGTACAATTCGTCACCCCTGAGAGCGCACAAGCCGAGCGGCGCTCCAGCCGGGCCGACGACGCAGACATCGGGAAGCATGACCGCGAGCCGATCGCGAAAGCTCGCGACGGTACGGAGTCGGATCAGCTCAGGCGGCGCAAAAGCCACATGCGATTCATGCCAGACGTCGTGCCACAAGCGCGCGAGATGATCGATCTCACCGATATCCGCGGGGCGCACCTGCATCGTCGCTACGCCCTCCGGGCAAACCTGTCGCCGCAGATGCACCCACCTGAATTCATCACGCTTTGGCCCAAGCGGCCGCTTCAGGGGCATCCTCTGGCGCCTCCTGGAAGAGGTGGGCAAACAGCAGGCTCCATAGCGTCAGGAGGGAAATGGGGATGGTGTAGTATGGCGTCGCGATCGGATAGGTGAGGAAGAAGGCGAGATTGATCGCCAGATTGGCGATCGTGAGCTGTGCGACACGGCGAGCGCCATTCGGCTGCCGCAACAGCCAGAGCGAGATCGCGATTCCGATGACGATCAACAACGTCTGGAGCGGGTCGGCGAGATAGTCCCGGATCACCGCGAACGAGAAATCCAGCGGCCTGACATCGGGGTTGTTGCCGTAGGTCGACGCGAACGGGCTGCCGGCATTGACGGCGTAAGAGACGATGGTCGGCACCACGCCGGCCAGCAACGCGATGCCGAACGCGACCCCCTGCAAGAACCGCGGCATCGTGCGTTCCGCCAGGAACGCGACGAGGAGAAACATGCAATAGCCGGACGCCAGGAAGAGGTTGGCCAGGCGGAAATCGACCGTCAAGCCGAGCAGGAAGCCGATGGATGCCAACAGCCCGATCCTTGGTTGAGATTGCGGGCTCGTCAGCCATCGCGCCGTGAGACATCCTGCGAGCGCGCACACGACGGCCGTCGGGGCCATCGAATAGCTCGCCTTGACCGGATTGACCATCACGTAGATGGCGAGACAGCCGAACGTCCCGACCATCAGCACCGACCTTATGGTGCGCGCGAGAGAGAGGGCAAATAGCGCGAAGCCGAAGACGACAGCGGTCGCAAGCATGTACATGGGTGCGACCTGGTGACCTGGCGGAAACAACGCCAACACGAGGCCGACACCCGGCGGGTATTGGATCACGACCCTCCCCGTGGCCGGCATCAAGTTGTGACAGGGCGCATCAGTCGTATCGTCCCATTTCGGGTAGTCGATCGCCTTCAGCTTTGCTTTCAGATAGCCATCGTCGTCGCGGGCAAGGTTGGTGTCGAAGCCTCCCACCAGCCCGAACCTCTGGAACAGATGCGCCTGCCGCAGGTAGCAGATGTCGTCGTAGACGCCGCGAGCCTCATTCCATCGCAACATGGTCCAGAAATGGCCGACCAGAATCGCGAGAAAAAAGACGGCGAAGACGGCTTTGCTCGTACGGATGTTTTTCATTGGAATCTTGCCGCGGCGGGAGGCGCTGGCTGCTTTAGCAGAATGCAAGATAGAGATTGGACGATAACGGGCCGAGCGACAAGCCGGTGTAGCCCACCGCCGCCGGCTTGGCGATCAGCGCGGTGAACTCCAGCAGCCGTTTTCGTGTCATCAGGATCAGGTTCTGCTCGTCGGTCCATTCCGACTTGCGGGTGATCATGCAGGCGATCCTGAAGGTGCCATCCAGGTAGTGCGCCAGCGGGATGGCCGTGTGGTGCTCGACCGGAAAGAACCTGTTGGGCACCGTTATGAACACCCGCCTCGCAACGCGGCAAAGCTCCTTGACCAAGAGCCTCTGATTTTCGTGGCTTCCGGCATGCTCGAGCACGGCATTGGACGTCGCAACGTCGAACTCGTTGTCGTCGAACGGCAGCCGTGTATTCGGCTCGATCTGCACGTAACGGCAAAGCGGAAAAGCCGCCTTGAACTCGACTCCTTCGCCGAGCCCGCAGGCTGTGATCTTGTGCTGATGTGGGTAGCTTCTTTCCAGCACGTTTGCGCCGTCGTTGATCACGTCGGACACTCCGACGTCCAGGATCTCGTCCGACGCGGACGGCTGCATGTGGGCGATGAAATCCTGGAATATACGGTCGCGCGCCGCGATGAGCAGCTTTTCCGCCGTCCCCCCGGACGCCACCTCTCGGTAATATTGCTGATCGACCGGCACTACCCTACCTCACGTGAGCTTCGACGCGATGGCGCGTCAGGTTGGCGCCTTGCTCCAGTCCGGACCGACTGGCCCAGATACGCCCTCGAACGCGCCCTCGACGAGTTCGACGACGAGGAGCCGGGCGTAATCGACCGGGCCCGGCATGGTGACCCGTCCCTTCGGCACCGGCTTGAAGCCGACGCGGCTGTAATAGGGCTCGTCGCCGACCAGCAGCACCAGGCGGTGGCCATGCGCCTTCGCATCCTTCAGCGCGCGCTCGAGCAGCTGCCGGCCGACGCCGCGGCCGCGGAACGGAGGCTCGACCGTCAGCGGCCCGAGCAGCAGCGCCGGCGTGTCGCCGACGCAGATCGGCAATTGCCGCACGGATCCGACCAGCAACGTACCGACGCGGGCGGTGAAGGACAGTTCGAGCACATGATCGACGTGCTCGCGGATGCGATAGGCGCTCAGCACAAAGCGGCCGGGTCCGAAGGTGCGTTCGTGCAGCCGCTCGATTGCCTGAGCATCGCCGGCGGCTTCGGACAGGATGGTGAGTGAGAGATCGTTCATCGCGTCACAGCGTGTTCAAGCGGAATCATCGGTTCGTGTCGGAAAAAACAGTCGGGCGGCGTCGGCGGGATATCACCTCGGAGGGCGGTGGTCCATGGGATTACGTCCGCCTCCGGGACCAATTCAGTTCCTCCCGATCGGCGGTTGGGACAGGTAGGCGAGCATCTTCATTTCCCGCCGGCCGCGCGTCACGGTGTCGAGCACGAGCCCCGACGAAGCCGAAAGCAGCGCCATGATCATCAGACCCATGGAGAGCACGGCGGTCGGCAGGCGCGGCACGAGGCCGGTTTCGAGGTAGGTGATGACGACGGGCAGCCCGAGAGCGATCGACAGCAGCGCGAGGACGATGCCGATCGCCGAAAAGAAGCGCAGCGGCCGCTCCGATCGGTTGAGCTTCAGCATCATGTTGAAGATGCGCAAACCATCCTGCCAGGTATTGAGCTTGGAGAAGGACCCCTCCGGACGCGCGTAATAGGGCGTCTCGACCTCGGCGGCCGGGAGCGACAATTCCAGCGCATAGACCGCAAATTCGGTCTCGATCTCGAAACCGTCGGACAAAACGGGGAAGGATTTGACGAAGCGGCGCGAGAACACGCGGTAACCGGACAGCATGTCCTTGAAGGCATGACCGAAGGTCGACGCCAGGAAACCGGTGAACAGCCGGTTGCCCATGCGATGACCGCGTCGGTAGGCCGCTTGCGATTGATCGACACGGAGCCCCACAACCATATCCAGATGCTCATCGAGCAGCTTGTCGATCATGCACGGAGCGCTCGGCGCGTCGTAGGTCGCATCACCATCGACGAGCACGTAGATGTCCGCCTCGATGTCCGCGAACATGCGGCGCACGACGTGACCTTTGCCCTGGCGCCGTTCGCTACGCACCATCGCGCCGGCCTCGCGCGCGATCGTCGCGGTACGGTCGGTCGAGTTGTTGTCGTACACGTAGACTTCGGCCGCAGGCAGCGCCTTGCGGAAATCGGCGACGACCGTGGCGACGGCGGCTTCCTCATTGTAACAGGGAACCAGCACGGCGACCCGAAATGGCCATGACTTCGTCGATTCAGGCAATCTTCATCCCTCGTCCATATGTCGAGACCGCAGACGCGGTGACTACTAGCACAGGCCGCCCTCAGCGCCACGTCGCAATCAGGGGCTGGCCGCCCAGTACCTCCGCGATCCGCAACCGCGTCCCTGGCGTGGTCCCCTCGGGCAGCGCCGTGATCGCGAAGAACCCGCATTCGACGATCTCGTGGTTGGGCGCGGGCAGGCGATCCTGCCTGAATTGCCTGACCACGTAGACCGCGACGTGGTCGCGGCGGGAGACGTGGTTGTTGAGGAAGATGCCGTGCAGCATGGCGTCCGCGGTGAGGTCGATGTCACCCTCCTCCTTGAGCTCGCGCCGCATCGCCTGCTCCATGGTCTCGCCGAGATCGACGCCGCCGCCGGGCAGATACCAGCCGGAGATGTAGCTGTGCCTGACCAGGAACACCCGGTTCTCGGAATCCAGCACTACGGCGCGAACGCCGAGGGTCATGCCGCGAACCAGCAGGAAATAGGCGTGGAAGATTCGCCGCAGCAGCGGCTCGAACTTCCGTCGGACGCGGTTCAGACGATCTTCCATCAGGCTCTCTTCAGTCCCCTCTTCAGGCCTTGCGCGAGGCTTGGCTTGCACGTTGCCCGCGACCTTGCCATTACAGCGGCGCAATAGCGAGGCAATCGCGCGCCATGGCTCCCTTCACGCTCGCCCATCTGTCCGACCCGCATCTGCCGCCCATGCCGAAGCCGCGGCTGATCGAGCTCGCCGGCAAGCGCGCGCTCGGCTACGTCAATTGGACGCGCAACCGCCACAAGTACCAGCGCCGCGAGGTGCTCGACGCACTCGTCGCCGACGTCAGGGCGCAGACGCCCGACCACATCGCGGTGACGGGCGATCTCGTCAATCTGGCGCTGGAGGCGGAGTTCGCGCCCGCGCGCTCCTGGCTCGACGGCGTCGGGCCGCCCGACCGCGTCACCACGATTCCCGGCAATCACGACGCCTATGTCCGCGCCACCTTTCATCGCTTCGGCGAGACCTTTGCGCCCTATCTTGCAAGCGACGACGGCAGCGTCGGCTTTCCGGCCCTGCGCCGCCGCGGGCCGCTCGCGCTGATCAGCCTGTCCACGGCGGTGCCGACCCTGCCGCTGATGGCGACGGGCACGCTCGGGCGCGATCAGCTCGCAGCCCTCGAACAGGTTCTCGAGCGGCTCGCGGCGGAGGACGTCTTCCGCGTGCTGCTGGTGCATCATCCCCTGAAGTCCGATGCGCGCCAGAAGCGGATGACGGACGCGGCCGATCTGCTGGCGCTGTTGAAGCGCCACGGCGTCGAGCTGGTCCTGCACGGCCACGACCACATTCATTCGACGATGTGGTTCGAGGGGCCCGACGGCAACATACCCGCGATCGGCGTGCCGTCGGCGTCCGCGCTCGCACACGGGCGCTACCCGGCGGCGGCGTATAATCTGTTCACGATCGAGAAGGACAACGCCGGCTGGCGCTGCGAGCAGACGGTGCGCGGACTCGGGTCCGGATTTCAGATCCGAGAGATCAAGCACGCAAGGCTGGCTTAGTTCACCGTCATTGCGAGCGAAGCGAAGCAATCCAGAGTCCCTCCGCGGAAAGATTCCTGGATTGCTTCGCTTCGCTCGCAATGACGACGGAGGGAAATTCACCAGCTCCGCAGGGCCGCCAGCACGGCGACGCCGAACAAGGCGGCGGCGCCGAGGATGAAGCCGAACACGAACGGCCAGACGCGCGAGCGGGCCGGCCGCTCCGCGGCCTCCGGCTTCGGCTCGGGCAGCACGACCATCGCATGCTCGCGCTCGATCATGCGGCGCGCGACATAGTCGGTGACGGCCTCGACGATCACGGAGGTGTCGTGCGATTCGGCGAGCACGATGCGGCCGAAGCGGGTGTCCTGGACGAAGCGGTACATCCGCTTGTCGCGCCCCATCATGATGTGCGCGACGACGTCGATCCAGAGTCGGGGCGTATCGCCCTGGCTGATGCCGCGGTCGAACAGGTCGATCTGCTCGGGCACCTGTGCAAACAAGGGATCGAGCGCGTCGTTGAGGATCTCGAGCCGCGCCACCTCGGCATCGCGCAAGTCGACGACGACGCCGGTCCGGTCGGCGGCCTCGATCCGCGCCCGCAACAGCGCGTCGCGCAGCCGCACCGGGCGCGGCTGGCTGGGATGGGTCCCGCTGGTCTCGGGCTCTGACATTGTCGGCCTCGTCCTCACTTGCCTCCATTAACCTATCAGCAACCAAACCGTCCGCAAAGGGTCCACAATTCCAAATACTTACGGCGCCCACAGCTGTCTCACCTGTGCCAAAAACAGACGATCCCACCCGGCTTGCGCCGGATGGGACCCTCCGTCCTTGGACGTCTTCTTGATTGGTCAGGCAGCCGTCAGGCCGAGACCCGCGACGGCTCTTCCACGATGGAGAAGCGGACGCCGGCCTTGTGGCGGTTCTCTTCCGAGACCGTACGCCAGGCATCTTCGGCTTCCTTGCGGGTCTTGAACGGACCCTGCACCTGGGCCGAGCCTTCCACGAGCTTGTGGAAGTTCATCGAACCGAACTCGCCGCCGATCACCCAGAAATTGCTGCCTTTGGTCATTGTCAGTCTCCTCTTGGATAGCGTGGTGCGTTAGCCGAACTGGTTCATCGTGTTGTGCGCGCCGCCCGCCTTCAGGGCAGCCTCGCCGGCGAAGTACTCCTTGTGGTCGTCGCCGATGTCGGAGCCGGCCATGTTCTGGTGCCTCACGCAGGCGATGCCCTGACGGATCTCGGCGCGCTGGACGTTCTTCACGTAGCCGAGCATGCCCTGCTCGCCGAAGTACTCCCTGGCCAGATTGTCGGTCGAGAGCGCCGCGGTGTGGTAGGTCGGCAGCGTGATCAGGTGGTGGAAGATGCCGGCACGCTTGGCCGAATCCGCCTGGAAGGTGCGGATGCGCTCGTCGGCTTCCTTCGCCAGCGGCGTGTCGTCATATTCCGCCTTCATCAGCTCGGCACGGTTGTACTTGCTGACGTCCTTGCCGGCTTCCTTCATCGCGTCGTAGACCTGCCAACGGAAGTTGAGGGTCCAGTTGAACGACGGCGAGTTGTTGTAGGCCAGTTTCGCGTTCGGAACCACCTTGCGGATGCGATCGACCATCTTGGCGATCTGCTCGATATGCGGCTTCTCGGTCTCGATCCAGAGCAGGTCGGCGCCGTTCTGAAGCGAGGTGATGCAGTCGAGCACGCAGCGGTCCTCACCGGTGCCGGGACGGAACTGGTAGAGGTTGGAGGGCAGCCGCTTCGGACGCATCATCTTGCCGTTGCGGTTGATGATGACGTCGCCGTTGCGGGCGTTCTCCGCGGTGATTTCCTCGCAATCGAGGAAGCTGTTGTACTGGTCGCCGATGTCGCCGGGCTTGTGGCTGACGGCGATCTGCTGCGTCAGACCAGCGCCGAGCGAGTCGGTGCGGGTCACGACGATACCGTCTTCGACGCCGAGCTCGAGGAAGGCGTGGCGGCAGGCGCGGATCTTCGCCAGGAAGACGTCATGCGGCACGGTGACCTTGCCGTCCTGGTGGCCGCACTGCTTCTCGTCCGAGACCTGGTTCTCGATCTGGAGCGCGCAGGCGCCCGCTTCGATCATCTTCTTGGCGAGCAGATAGGTCGCTTCCGCGTTGCCGAAGCCGGCGTCGATGTCGGCGATGACGGGCACGACATGGGTCTGGAAGTTGTCGATCTTCTCGATCAACTCCTTCTCGCGGGTCTTGTCGCCTTCCTTGCGCGCCTTGTCGAGGTTGCGGAAGATGTCGTTGAGCTCGCGCGAGTCGGCCTGGCGCAGGAAGGTGTAGAGCTCTTCGATCAGCGCCGGCACCGAGGTCTTCTCGTGCATCGACTGGTCGGGCAGCGGTCCGAACTCGGAGCGCAGCGCCGCGATCATCCAGCCCGACAGATACAGGTAGGTGCGATCGGTCTTGCCGAAATGCTTCTTGACCGAGATCAGCTTCTGCTGGGCGATGAAGCCGTGCCAGCAGCCCAGCGACTGGGTGTACTTCGTGGGATCGCTGTCATAGGCGGCCATGTCGGCCCGCATCAGCGCCGCGGTGTAGCGGGCGACGTCGAGGCCGGTCCTGAAGCGGTTCTGCAGGCGCATGCGCGCGATGTGCTCGGCCGTCACCCCGTTCCAGGTCGGCTGGGTCTCGAGGAGCGCCTGGGCTGCATCGATCTCGCTCTGATACGAGGCCGGAGCCTGGAAGGTGCTGATGCCACGGGGCTGATAGTTCATGTGCCTGATCCTTTCGCTGACGATGACGATGTCTGGCCATCGACATTCTTGACAGTGCATTGCGAGATGCGTGTCAGGAGCTAAACGCGAAAACGGAAACTTCGTATAGATGGCTTGTTTTTTATTAGTGATGTCATGTAACATCAGAACATGTAATAGATGTTATTTTGTAAATTCTGTAAAGTTATAGGTCAGCAAAACTGTCCTTAATCGCCCTGGAGATCTGAAAAATGCCCGCCGAATCCGGGAAGAAACTGTTCGTCGGCCCGCGCTTCCGGCGGATCCGGCAACAATTGGGGCTGTCGCAGACCCAGATCGCCGAGGGGCTCGGGATCTCGCCGAGCTACATCAACCTGATCGAGCGCAACCAGCGCCCGGTGACCGCCCAGATCCTGCTGCGGCTGGCCGAGACCTATGACCTCGACCTGCGCGACCTCGCCACCGCCGACGAGGACCGGTTCTTCGCCGAGCTCAACGAGATCTTCTCCGATCCCTTATTCCGCCAGATCGATGTGCCCAAGCAGGAGCTGCGCGACCTCGCCGAGCTCTGCCCCGGCGTCACCCATGCGCTGCAGCGGCTGTACGCGGCCTATACCGAGGCCCGTCAGGGCGAGACGCTGGCGGCCGCGCAAATGGCCGACCGCGACGTCGGCACGCGCTACGAGACGAATCCGGTCGAGCGGGTGCGCGAGCTGATCGAGGCCAACCGCAACTATTTTCCGGAGCTCGAGCAGGCTGCAGAAGCCTTGCGCGACGAACTGAACGTGCCGGCCGAAGGGCTCTATGCGGCGCTGGCCGCGCGCCTGCGCGAAAAGCATTCGGTCCAGACCCGCATCATGCCTGTCGACGTGATGCGCGAGACGCTGCGGCGCTTCGACCGCCACCGCCGCCAGCTGCTGATCTCGGAGCTGGTCGACCCGCCCGGGCGCGCGTTCCAGCTCGCCTTCCAGCTCGGCCTTGGCGAATGCGCGCAGCAGCTGGAGACCATCATCGGCCGCGCCGGACCGCTCGACGACGCGCCGCGGCGCCTGTTCCGCATCACGCTCGGCAACTATTTTGCGGCGGCGGTGATGATGCCCTACCCCGCGTTCCTCGCCGCAGCCGAAGCCCTGAACTACGACATCCACGTGCTGGCGCAGCGCTTCAATTCCGGCTTCGAGCAGGTCTGCCACCGCCTCACCACCTTGCAGCGGCCGAACGCGCGCGGCATTCCGTTCTTCCTGCTCCGCGTCGACAATGCCGGCAACGTCTCGAAACGCTTTTCCTCCGGCACCTTCCCGTTCTCGAAATTCGGCGGCACCTGCCCGCTGTGGAACGTGCACTCGACCTTCGACACGCCGGATCGCCTGCTGAAACAGGTGATCGAGCTCTCCGACGGCACGCGCTATTTCTCGATCGCGCAGATGGTGCGCCGTCCGGTGGCGCCGCACCCGCTGCCGCAGCCGCGCTTCGCCATCGGCCTCGGCTGCGAGATCCGCCACGCCGCGCGCCTCGTCTATGCCGCCGGCATGGACCTGGAGAAGGCGGAAGGCACGCCCATCGGGGTCAACTGCCGCCTCTGCGAGCGCGAAAACTGCGCCCAGCGCGCCGAGCCGCCGATCACGCGCACGCTGATCCTGGACGAGACCACGCGGCGCGTGAGTTCGTTCGCGTTCTCGAATGCACGGGAGTTGTAAAGCACACTGCTGTCATGCCCCGCGAAGGCGGGGCATCCAGTACGCCGCAGCTTCTCGGTTCAATCACGGCCGTCTCGGAGTACTGGATCGCCCGCCTTCGCGGGCGATGACAGCGGAATGTGTGGCGGCAGCCAGCAACTCACGCCAGCGTATGCACGATCACCGGCCCTGCCGCAGCGCGCGCGTCGCCGGCGAGCAGCGGGCCGAGATCCTTCTCGATCCAGGCGATCGCGCGCCGGTTCGCCTCCTCCGCCTGTTCGAACTTGTCGAAGATCGAGATCGCGGTGACAGTGTCGTCGCCGGCATAGACGACGTAGTAGGCGCGGAAGCCGTCAACGTCGCTGATGATCGGAACGGCGCCGTCCTTGATGCGGCGCGCCAGCTCCTCCGCGCTCCCGCTTTTCGCCTTGGCCTGACGGATGGCGGCATACATGACTTCCTCCTCCCGGCTATTGATGTGGGCTTTGTACCCGGACTGGATGTTACGCCGAAGCGCCGGGCCCGGATACCCTCCTTGGTTAACCCTGCACTAATCCGCCTGAGCGATCTGCAACCAACGGTTAAGCACGCCTCAACATCGCTGCCCTAGTCTCGCTCCACTCACTTTTCGCAAACAACGGTGGCCTATTCTGCCGGGCGAAGTGACATCAGGGGGTTCATCATGCGCATTGCGTTGCTGCTGACCGCGACCATCGTCGGCGCGCTTTTCGCCAGTCCATCCAATGCCGGACCGCTCGATGCGCCCGCCGAGGCAGCGCAGGCGCTGCCGCCGGGCTTCCAGAGCTACCGCGGCTACATGTTCGACCTGTCGGAGAATTCCGATCGCAAGGATGTCGACAAGCTCACCGACAATCTGAAGCGCCAGATCGACGTCGTCGAAGGCGTCGGCCTCTCCCCGCGCATACTGCGCTTCTTCCACACCGTCCCGATCGTCGCGAACGAGCTGGCCTGCCTCGACGAAGGCGCCGCGACCGCATGCTACGGCAGGGTCACGCCGGACATGCAGCGCACCGTTCCCCGGACGCTGACGGTCTGGGATCCCAACAAGCAGCGCTGGACCAATCCGAACGCCATCGACCTCGCCGTCGATTCGGGGCTCGGCGTGATCATGCTGCGGCCGGACATGATGCGGTACGAGAAGGAGGCGGTGCTGCTGCACGAGCTCCTGCACGCCTATCACGCGCGCCTGTTACCGGACGGCTACGCCAACAAGGGCGTGATCGGCTATTATGCGCTGGCCAAGTCCAAGGACCTCCTGCCCAAGGAATCCTATGCGCTGAAGAATCCCATGGAGTTCTTCGCCGTGACCGCCAGCATCTTCCTGGCCGGAAAGAGCGAATTCCACGACCCCAAGTCGCGCGAGACGCTGAAGGAGAAGATGCCGGACTATTACAAATACCTGGTCGACGTGTTCGGCTTCGATCCCGACCCGGCCGCGTCAAGCGGCCCGGTGGCCTCGCTGAAGTGAGGCGGACGTAGCCATCTGCACCAACCCGGCAAAAGCCGCGCGAAATGCGCGGCTTTTTTTGTTTTGGTAACCGGAAGCTGCGGATGACGCCCGGCCGGGAATTGCCAAGGCGGGGCCCGATCTGCATAGTCCCGCCCGCATCGATACTGTTTTCAAGGGGATAGAAGAACATGGCGGACGCCGACCTGGATGTCGTGATCCGGCAACTGGCCAGACAGCTGCATACGGGCCTAATGACCCGCGCCAAGGAGCGGCGGGATCGCTTCAACGGCCTTGCGGCCAAGGCCAAGGGCAAGGAGACCGGCGACCGCTTCAAGATGATGGCCAAGGCCACCATGGAGCAGGCCACAGCCGCCGCCAAGCGCCTCCAGATGTCCGCCGACAACGTCGCCGACAGCTACGCGCGATCGATGCGAATCGCGGCCAGCACGCCGATCGCGGCGAAGGTGGAGAAGAAGCCGGCGAAGGAGAAGCCGGTGAAGAAAGCCGCGAAGGCGAAGGCCAAGAAGAAGTAGCTGCGCTTTCTTCTTTCTCCCCTTGCGGGAGAAGGTGGCATAGGCGGCCTCAGCCGCCGTTCTTAAGAACGCCGAAGCGAAGCTTCGGCTGTGGCGCCGGATGAGGGGTTGCTTCAGCGAACTCGTCTGCGAGATTTCTACGCGCGGATAGATACCCCTCACCCGTCTCGCCGCTATCGCGGCGAGCCACCCTCTCCCGCAGGGGGAGAGGGGAAGAAGGCGAGAATCGCGCAAAAAACCTCACCGCCGTGGCGCGTCGAGCCGGGTCGGCTCGGCGCTGGCGAGTTCGGCGAGCTTGGCGCGCGCTGCCTCGCGCGTGCGGACGTCCTTGCCGGCGGGCAGTGCCAATGCGGCTTCGAAATCGGCGCGCGCATCGTCGGCCTGGCCGCGGGCGAGGAATGCCAGGCCACGGTCGAGGCGGGCCTGCGCATCGGAGGGGTCGAGACGGACCGCCGTGTTGTAGCTCAGGATGGCGCGATCGAGATCGCCGGTGGCGGCGAGCGCGAGACCGCGCTGGTGATAGGGCCCGGCGAGCTTGGGATCATGCGCGATCGCCTCGTCGTAATCCGCGATGGCGAGTTCGAGGTCGCCGCTCTGCCGGCGCGCGGTCGCGCGGTCGCGATAGAGCGAGGCGCGGTTGGGATTGAGGTGAATGGCCTCGTCGAAATCGGCAATCGCCCGCCTGAAGTCGCCGTGGCGCAGCGCGATCCGCCCGCGCCCTTCATAGGCAAAGGCGATCAGCGAGCCGCGGAGCGGCGAGAAACCGATCACGGCCGCGCAGACGTCGGGATCGTCCTCGTCCCCGCAATTGACGACCATGTGCGTGGACAGGCCGACGAGCACGCACAGGACGATCAGCAATGGTACGGCAGCTCTGGTCATCTTCGACGGTGACCGGTAACGGGCCGGCCACGCATCCCCTTTCGAAGGAAGTGTCACGGCGAGGTGTTAGCACCGGCCGGGACCATCCTGTGTGCGCCAGGTCACAAAGCCCCGCGCAAATCCTTACCGGTTCCGGATCAGCCCCAGGGACCACGTGAAGGACCACGTGAAGGACCACGCGAAGACGAACGGCCCCACGGGCTCGCCGGCGGATAGTTTTCGTTGGCGCCGACGGACGGCGCCGCCTGCGCGCCGAGCTCGGCCGCGAGCTGCTGGAGCGCCGCGATGCGGTTCTGCGTCGAGGGATGGGTGGCGAAGAGATTGTCCACGCCGTGGCCCGACAGCGGATTGATGATGAACATGTGCGCGGTCGCGGGATTCCGTTCGGCCTCGAAGTTCGGGACCTGATGTGCGGCACCTTCGATCTTCACCAGCGCCGACGCCAGCCACATCGGCTGGCCGACGATGCGCGCACCGAGATTGTCCGCGGCATATTCGCGGGTGCGGCTGATCGCCATCTGCACCAGCATGGCGCCGAGCGGCGCGAGGATCATCATCAGGATCGAGCCGACGATGCCCGGGCCGTTGTTGTTGTCGCGGTGGCCACCGAAGAACATGCCGAACTGCGCCAGCATCGAGATCGCGCCCGCGATGGTCGCGGTGATCGTCATCAGCAGCGTGTCGTGGTGCTTGATGTGCGCAAGCTCATGCGCGATCACGCCGGCGAGTTCCTCGCGGCTGAGCTGGTGCATCAGGCCGGTGGTGACGGCAACGGCAGCGTTCTCGGGATTGCGGCCGGTCGCGAACGCGTTGGGCTGCGCCTCGTCCATCAGGAACACGCGCGGCATCGGCAAGCCCGCGCGGCCCGCAAGCTCGGCGACGAGGCCGACCAGTTCCGGCGCGGTCGAACGGTCGACCTCATGGGCGCCGTACATCGAGAGCACCATGCGGTCGGAGTTCCAATAGGTGAAGAGATTGGTCGCCGCGGCAATGACGAGCGCGATCATGGCCCCGGAGGCACCGCCGATCAGATAGCCCACGCCCATGAACAGGGCGGTGAGGCCTGCGAGCAGCATTGCGGTACGAAAATAGTTCATGGCCGTCTCCCGAACCGGCCGCTGGCGCGCCTTGGGCCGGCGTCTTCGAAGTATGAATGCCGCCGGGCATCGCAAGGTTCATGCGGCGCGGAGCCGCAGATATAAGGCCGCGCGGCCAGCCTTTCCCCCGTAGCTAAAGCTTGACCGGGATTTGCGCAAAAACACGCGCAGATGCTTAGCAACCTGGAAAGCGCAGCATCGGCTTAATGCACGGTTACCGGGCACGCTGCGCGGCCCTCGCGCATTGACCGGTTCCGTGGGCCTCCCGTCAGCAAGGTGACCGACATGGTAGACCGCTTACGCGCCGCTTCCGTCGACCCTGCATCCACGCCTTCCCCTCACGAGACCAAGAGCGAGACCAAGACCGACGCGAAGGGGTTGCAGGAGGCGCTGCACGAGCAGCTGTTCGCCGACGACGAAACCGGCCACGCCCCCGAGGCGCAGACGGCGCCGGAATCAGGGCGGCGCTGGCCGCATCAGCAACGCGGCGCCAAGATCGCCATCGGACTTGCCATTATCGCCGTGTTCGGCTGGCTGCCGCTGCGTGCGATCTGGGAGTACTCCAGCGTCGAGGCCGTGCTGAATTCCCGTCTCGTCACCCTGCGCACGCCGATCGGCGGCCGCGTGGTAGCCGCCCAGCCCATCACCGATCAGGCCAGGCTTGGCGCCGGAACCGTGGTCCTGCGCGTCGTGAACTCGCGCGGCGATCGCACCAGGCTCGACGATCTCCGGCGGCAGAAATCGCGCCTGGAGAACGAGCGGCCCAGTCTCGCCACCAAGCTTGCCGCGGCCCAGGCCGCCCAAAAGGATTTGGCGCGGCAGGCCGCGCAATTCCGCGAGGGACGCGTGCTTCAACTCGAGGCCCGCATCGCCGAGATCCAGACCTCGATCGAGGCGGCGGCAGCGCGGCGGGACGAAGCCAGCGCCGCGGTCGAGCGCGCATCCTCGCTCGCGAAGTCCGGCAATGTCTCAACGGTCGAGCTGGCGCGGCTGACGCGCGAGCTTTCCGTGTCACAGCAGACCGAGCTCGGTGCGCGCAAGCGGCTGGATGCTGCGAAGGTCGAGCTCACGGCGGCACGGAGCGGTTCCTTCCTCGGCGACAGCTACAACGATCGCCCGAGCTCGGTGCAGCGCGAGGAGGAGATGCGCCAGCGCGCCGGCGATCTCGAGGCTGATCTCGCGCGCACCGACACCGAGATCGCCTGGCTCGCCAACGAGACCATCATCGAGGAGGTCCGCTTCGCCGATCTGTCCGAAGCCAACATCACGACACCCGTTGCCGGCCGCGTCTGGGAAATGATGACCTCGCCGGGCGAGGACGTGCAGGCCGGCCAACCCCTGCTCAAGATCCTCGATTGCAGCGGCGCCGTCATCACGGCCAATGTCACAGAGAGCGTCTACAATCGCTTGCAGCTCGGCGACCACGCCACCTTCGAGCCGAATGATGGTGGCGAGCCGATCTCCGGCACCGTGGTCAATTTGACCGGCGCTGCCGGCGCGCCCGCCAATCTCGCCATCAATCCGGATACGCTCAGCAAGGAGCCCTATCGCGTGACCGTGGCGCCTCGCGATGCCGCTCCCCTCGCCTGCACCGTGGGGCGCACCGGCCGCGTGGTGTTTGCCCGGCACGAGACCGCGCCGTGATGATGGCGTTGACGCCAGGCCTGATTACGCTCGGCGCCTTCATGGCGGTCGTGCCGCTGCTCAGGCGCGACAGCACGATGGCGCGCTCGTTACTGGCCGTCGTGTCGCTGGTTTTCCTGCTCCGCTATCTCTATTGGCGGGTCACCGCGACGCTCCCGCCACCGCATCTGACGGCGGACGCCGTGATCGGTTATCCCTTCATGCTGCTGGAGGCGGCCTCGCTCGTCGCAGTCGCATTGTCCCTGCTGTTTCTGAGCCGGACCATCGACCGCACCGGCGCGGCCAGGATCGACGGCCGTGCCACCGATCCGCTCGCGCCGCTGATCGACGTCTTCATCTGCACCTACAACGAGGAGCGATCGATCCTCGAGCGCACGATCATCGGCGCGACCGGCATGGCGTACGGCAATTATCGCGTCTGGGTGCTCGACGACGGCCGGCGCCCCTGGCTGCGGCGGCTCGCAGGCGAACTCGGCTGCCATTATCTCACACGGCCCGACAACCACCACGCCAAGGCCGGCAACATCAATCATGCGCTCAAGCACGTCGGCGCCCTGCCGGAGCGGCCGGATTTCGTGGCCATTCTCGACGCGGACTTCGTGCCGCGGCCCGACTTCCTCGCGCGCACCATCTCCCTCATGGATGACGCTTCGGTCGGCGTGGTGCAGACGCCGCAGCACTTCATCAATTCCGACCCGATCCAGACCAACCTCGCTGCGACCGATGTATGGCCAGACGAGCAGCGCTTCTTCTTCGACATCCTTCTGCCGGCGAAGGACGCCTGGGGCGTCGCGTTCTGCTGCGGCACTTCATCTCTCATTCGCTACGCCGGGCTGGTGCAGATTGGCGGCTTTCCAACCGACTCCGTCACGGAAGACTATCTCGTCACCCTTCGCCTGAAGGAGCACGGCTTCAACACCATCTATCTCAACGAACGGTTGACGATCGGGCTCGCGCCCGAGGGGCTGAAGGAATACATCACCCAGCGTGCCCGCTGGTGCCTCGGCCTGATGCAAATCGTGCGCGGCCGCAGCGGACCGCTCTCGCAGGACTCAAAGCTGTCCTTTATCGACCGGCTCTCGCTGGTCGATGCCTTCATGAGCTGGTCCGCGGTCTACACGTCGAAGGTCGCGGGACTGATGGTGCCCTGGCTGTTCCTGCTGTTCGGCATCAAGGCGGTGCAGGCGGATCTCACCGAGCTATTGCGCTTCTTCCTGCCGTTCTACATCTGGCACGGACTCAGCATGGCCTGGCTATCACACGGCCGTTCGCTCGCCATGATGTCGGACGTCTCGCAACTCATCGCCGCGCCCGCGGTGCTCAAGGCGGTGGCAGCCGGCCTGTTGAAGCCGAAGGGACACAAGTTCAAGGTCACGGCGAAGGGCGGCGACCGCGACAGGAGATTTGTCGAATGGCCGCTCCTGCGGATCTATGGCTGCGCTCTTCTCATCACGCTGGCGGCCATTGCCTACGCGTTCATCCTGCACCTGCGCGGCGAGAACATCGCCTATGGCGGACTGGCCCTGGCCTGGAGCCTCTACAACGCGCTCATCCTCACCGTGGTCTGCTTCGTCTGCATCGAGCAGCCGCGCAAGCGTAAGGCCGAGCGCTTTCATCGCAATGAGCCGGTGCTGCTGCGTCAGGACGGCAGATCGCATCTCGCACGGCTCGCCGACATCTCCATTACCGGCGCCCGGCTGATCGATCCCGATCCGCCGCGCCCCGGCAGCACGATCGAATGCCGGATCTACGGCCGCTCGATCGCGGCCATCGTCGTGCGACGAACCACGGACGGATTCGCGGTTCGGTTCGAGGAAGGCATGGATACGCGCGTGCATGCGATCCGGGCGTTCTATGCCGGCGAATATGTCCGCGCCTATCGCGGCGTCAGGGCGCTCCCGGTCGGCAAAGCACTGCTGATGCGGCTGTTCGGCTAAGCCGCGCGACATCCGCTCCCTCGTGTTCCGCATGTTGGCATGACGTGGAAAGGATGGCATGGAAAGGATGGCCTGAGGCCGTCACTTCACCTAGACTTCAGGCGAATCCACGCCTTCCCTCCCCGCCGGAACCCCTATGGTCCAGACCCGATTTCTGATCGCGGCCGTCGCGCTCCTCGCATGCTCCGCCACTGCCTCCGCCCAGCTCACACCGCCGCCCGCAAAGCCTGCGGCGCCGAAGGCCACCGCCCCCTCGCCGCGTGCGGCCTCGTGCCACAATGGCGCGAACTTCGATCGCTTCCTCGCCGACGTGAAACAACAGGCGGTGGCCGCCGGCGTGTCGCAGCGGACGATCGCGGAGGCTTCGCCCTACCTCGTCTACGACCAGGGCATCGTCAACCGCGACCGCGGCCAGCGCGTGTTCGGCCAGCTCTTCACCGAGTTCGCCGGCCGCATGGCCGCGCCCTATCGCATGCAGAACGGCCAGCAGCACATCAAGGCCCACGCCGCTGCCTTCGCGCGCGCCGAAAAGGAATATGGCGTGCCGCCGGCGGTGATCGCTGCGTTCTGGGGCCTGGAGAGCGACTTCGGCGCCAACATGGGCAATCTGCCGACGCTGAAATCGCTGGTGTCGCTCGCCTATGACTGCCGCCGCTCGGAGATGTTCGTGAACGAGACCATCGCCGCGCTGAAGATCATCGACCGCGGCGATCTCACACCCGACGAGATGATCGGCTCCTGGGCCGGCGAGCTCGGGCAGACGCAGTTTTTGCCCGTGCATTACGTCAACTACGCCGTCGATTACGACGGTGACGGACGGCGCGATCTCCTGCGCAGCGAGCCCGACGTGATCGGCTCGACCGCGAACTACATCGCCAACGGCCTGAAGTGGCGTCGCGGCGAGCCGTGGCTGGAGGAGATCAAGGTACCGCAGAACCTGCCGTGGGAGCAGACCGACCTCACCGTGCAGCAGCCACGCTCGAAATGGGCGCAGTTGGGGGTCACCTATCCCGACGGCCGTCCGCTGCCGAACGACAATCTCGCGGCGTCAGTGCTGCTGCCGATGGGACGGACCGGTCCTGCCTTCATGGCGTATGCGAATTTCGCGGCCTACACCGAGTGGAATAACTCGCTGATCTACTCGACCACCGCGGGCTATCTCGCCACCCGCATCGCGGGCGCTGCCCCGATGCGCAAGCCGGCGGCGCCGGTCGCACAACTGCCGTTCAACGAGCTCAAGCAATTGCAGCAGCTTCTGGTCCAGGCCGGCTTCAATGTCGGCAAGGTCGACGGCGTGCTGGGCCAGCAGAGCCGCGCCGCCGTGAAGGCGATGCAAATCAAATACGGCCTGCCGGCCGATTCCTGGCCGACCGCGGAGCTGCTCGCCCGCATGCGCGGCGGCGGCACGGCGCAGGCCCAGCCCCAGGCGACGGTGCGCTAAGCCTTACTCCGTCATGCCCCGGCTTGACCGGGGCATCCAGTACGCCGCGGCGATAGTTGGTATGCACAACTTTTGCCGCGGAGTACTGGATCGCCCGCCTTCGCGGGCGATGACACTGCGGGTGGAGCGCTGTAGAATTTTCGCACCGCACAAGCCGCTTTCGCGATTGTATTTTTCCATGACGTTCCCATGTGAGTGGCTCAGGTTTTCTCCTGAGATTTCCCACCATTCAAGCGAGCATCACATGTCCTTCTACGACGCCGTCGTCCCCGCCTATTTGCAGATGCTGAACAGCCTCACCGGCCTGCTCACGAAAGCCGAGGCGCATTGCGCGGCCAAGAAGGTCGACCCGAGCGTCCTGCTCGGCTCCCGCCTGTTCCCGGATATGCTGCCGCTGTCGAAGCAGATCCAGCTCGTCAGCGACTTCGCCGCCAAGGGCTGCGCACGGCTGACCCACAGCGAGGTGCCCTCGACGCCCGACACCGAGACCAGCTTTGCCGAACTGAAGCAGCGGCTGGCCAAGACGATCGACTACGTGAAGTCGTTCAAGCCCGCGCAATTCGAGGGCGCCGACGCCAAGGACGTCACCTTCCCGGCCGGCCCCGACAAATCCATCACCATGAAGGGCCAGCAATTCCTCAGCGCGTTCTCGCTGCCCAATTTCTATTTCCACGCCGCGACCGCGCACGGCATCCTGCGCCACAACGGCGTCGAGATCGGCAAGCGCGATTTCCTCGGCGCGAACTAAAACCCGGATATCAAGCGGGCGCGGCAGGGAGATCAAATCCGCCGCCGTGGCCCGAATTGCACAGGAATTATGCTACGCGGGCCTTGCCGCGTAGCTCGCCTGCACTTTCCGTATGGCTCCTCCCTTGCGCTGATTGCCGCGATGCACAAGTGTTCCGGACCTCTCACCGCCTGGAAGCACTCCCATGAGCCGTTCGACCAAATTGTTTGAGACCTATAAGCTCGGCCCGATCACGCTGGCCAACCGCCTGGTGATGGCGCCGCTGACGCGCAACCGCGCCGTTCCCGGCACGTTCGCGCCCGGTGCGCTCGCCGCCGACTATTACGGCCAGCGCGCGTCCGCAGGCCTGCTGATCACCGAAGCGAGCCAGGTTTCCCAGCAGGGCCAGGGCTACCAGGACACCCCCGGCATCTACTCCAAAGACCAGGTCGCCGGCTGGCGCAAGGTCACCGACAAAGTCCATGAGCGCGGCGGCAAGATCTTCATCCAGCTCTGGCATGTCGGCCGCATCTCGCATGTCGCGCTCCAGGCGAATGGCGCAGCTCCGGTGGCGCCGAGCGCGATCCGCGCCAAGGGCAAGACCTTCGTGAACGGCACCTTTGCCGACGTCTCCGAGCCGCGCGCGCTCGAGCTCTCCGAAATTCCTGGGATCATCGACGACTTCAAGCGGGCCACGAAGAATGCGCTGGAGGCCGGCTTCGACGGCGTCGAGATTCACGGCGCCAACGGCTATCTGCTCGACCAGTTCGCAAGAGACGGCGCCAACAAGCGCACCGACGCCTATGGCGGCTCTATCGAGAACCGCGCGCGGCTGATGCTGGAGGTCTCCAGGGCGGTTGCCGCCGAGGCCGGCGCCGACCGCACCGGCATCCGCATCTCGCCGGTGACGCCGGCCAACGACCTCGCCGACAGCAATCCGCAAGCCCTGTTCGATCACATTGTCGACGGTCTCAGCGCGCTCAAACTGGTCTATCTGCACGTGGTCGAAGGCGCCACCGGCGGCCCACGCGACATCGCCCCGTTCGACTATGCGGGCCTGCGCAAGCGCTTCTCCGGCGCCTACGTCGCCAACAATGGCTACGATTTCGATCTGGCGACCAAGGTGCTGGACGCGAACGCGGCCGATCTGATCGCGTTCGGCAAGCCGTTCATCTCCAACCCCGACCTCGTCGAGCGGCTGAAGACCGGCGCGGCGCTGAACGACTGGGACAAGACCACGTTCTACGGCGGCAGCGCGAAGGGCTACACGGATTACCCGACGCTGGCGGCCGAGCCGGCGGAGTAAGGACCAACCACACGACAGCTGTCATGCCCCGCCAACGGGTCTCGCCTTCGGCGAGCCCGATGACAGCTCCGGCGGGGCATCCAGTATTCCACCAGCAGTGAGATTCATCCGAGAGGCCGCGGCGTACTGGATCGCCCGCCTTCGCGGGCGATGACAGTTGTGAGTGCGGCAAGGCCGTCCCGCAATCTCGTCATTGCGAGCGCAGCGAAGCAATCCAGAATCTTTCCGCGGGTGGCAGTCTGGATTGCTTCGCTGCGCTCGCAATGACGAGGTGGACGCAGCGCACCTGACTCGCCAAAAGAAAAAGGCCGGGATCGCTCCCGGCCTTTCGTGTTTGATGACGCTCTGCGCGAGGCTTACTTCACTTCCGCGCGCTTGGGCGGGGTGGCCGGCCACGACTTGATCAGCGTGTCGTAGTCAACCGTCTCGCCCTTCGGCTTCTCGTTGGCGAGCTTGCGCTGCGGCGCGATGGTGCCGTCCTTCTGGGCCTTGGCGAACCAGTATTCGGCCGACTCCTTCTTGTGCAGCTTCGGACCGCAGGCGCCCTGCACGCCGGACTTCTCCAGGCGCTCCATGACGGAGTCCTGGGCAGCGGCCAGTGCGTCCATCGCGGCTTGCGGCGTCTTCGTACCGGACGACGCATCGCCGATGTTCTGCCACCAGAGCTGGGCGAGCTTCGGATAGTCAGGCACGTTGTTGCCGGTCGGGGTCCACTGCACGCGCGCGGGAGAGCGGTAGAACTCGATCAGGCCGCCGAGCTTCGGCGCACGCTCGGTGAACGACTTGTCCCAGATGTCGGATTCACGGATGAAGGTGAGACCGACATGGCTCTTCTTCAGCGACACCGTCTTGGAGACGATGAACTGCAAGTAGAGCCAGGCCGCCTTGCGGCGGTCAGCCGGGGTCGACTTCAGGAGAGTCGCCGAACCGGCGTCCTGGTAGCCGAGCTTCATGCCTTCCTTCCAGTACGAGCCGTGCGGCGACGGAGCCATACGCCACTTCGGCGTACCGTCCGCGTTCATCACGGCGATGCCGGGCTTCACCATGTCGGCGGTGAAGGCGGTGTACCAGAACATCTGCTGGGCGATGTTGCCCTGCGCCGGCACCGGACCCGACTCGGAGAAGGTCATGCCCTGGGCCTGCGGCGGGGCATACTTCTTCATCCACTCGAGGTACTTGGTGATCGAGTAGACCGCAGCCGGACCGTTGGTGTCGCCGCCACGCTCGACCGACGAGCCGACCGGACGGCAGCCTTCCATGCGGATGCCCCATTCGTCGACCGGCAGGCCGTTCGGGATGCCCTTGTCGCCGTTACCGGCCATCGACAGCCAGGCGTCGGTGAAACGCCAGCCGAGCGAGGGATCCTTCTTGCCATAGTCCATATGGCCGTAGACCTTGACGCCGTTGATCTCCTTGATGTCGTTCGTGAAGAACTCGGCGATGTCCTCATAGGCGGACCAGTTCACGGGCACGCCGAGCTCGTAGCCATACTTGGCCTTGAACTTGGCCTTGTAGTCCGGATTGGTGAACCAGTCGTAGCGGAACCAGTAGAGGTTGGCGAACTGCTGGTCGGGCAGCTGATAGAGCTTGCCGTCCGGCGCCGTGCCGAACGACTTGCCGATGAAGTCGTTGACGTCGAGCATCGGGTCGGTGACGTCCTTGCCCTCGCCGGTCATGTAGTCCGACAGCGCGATGGTCTGACCGTAGCGGAAGTGCGTGCCGATCAGGTCGGAATCGTTGATCCAACCGTCATAGACATTCTTGCCGGACTGCATCTGGGTCTGCAGCTTCTCGACGACGTCACCTTCCTGGATGATGTCGTGCTTGAGCTTGATGCCGGTGAGCTCGGAGAACGCCTTGGCCAGCGTCTGCGATTCGTATTCGTGGGTCGTGATGGTCTCGGAGACGACGTTGATCTCCATGCCCTTGAAGGGCTCAGCAGCCTTGGCGAACCACTCCAGCTCCTTCTTCTGGTCGTCCTTCGACAGCGTCGAGGGCTGGAATTCCGCAATCCACTTCTGGATCGCGGCGTCGTCGGCGGCGCGGACCGGCGCCGAGACGGCGAACGACGCCGCAATGATGGCGGCGGCGCTGGACATGGTCAGAAAGCTATTCTTGGTCAATGGACCTTTCCTTCTCCTAAACTGTCGCATGTTGTTCCTCCGTTGCAGCGACAAAATTTTATACAGGCCCGGGTTGCCCCCGGATCTGGCCGTCCCTTCGCGAGCTTCAGACCGTGCGAAAAATGAGCACGGCCGTGGCCAGCGAAATCCCACTTGCGAGCCAGAGGCTCGAAATCTCAAAACCTTCCTCGCCGATCGGCAGAGTGGCGAGTACGTCGGTGCCGGCGAAGGCGATCCACAGAAGGTGGACGACGGCCGCCGTGATCAGGGAGATGAACAGGCGATCGCCCCGCGTCGTCGGAATGCTGAGCACGCCGACGCGCTCGGCTTCGGGATAGACCGCGGCGAGATACGTCATGACCGCGAGGGTGCAGGCAAGCGCCACAAAGAAGATCGCCGTCGGCGGCGTCCAGGCCATCCATGCAATAGCTTCCATCGATGCCTCCCTAGACCCGACCGAGCGCGAAACCGCTCGCGATGTAATTGCGGACGAACCAGATCACGAGGGCGCCCGGGATGATGGTAAGCACGCCGGCTGCGGCCAGCAGGCCCCAATCCATGCCCGCAGCCGACACCGTGCGCGTCATGATCGCCGCGATCGGTTTTGCCTGCACCGAGGTCAGCGTCCGCGCGAGCAGGAGCTCGACCCACGAGAACATGAAGCAGAAGAAGGCGGCGACGCCGATGCCGCTCGCGATCAGCGGCACCAGGATCCTGATGAAGAAGCGCGGAAAGGAATAGCCGTCGAGGAAGGCGGTCTCGTCGATCTCGCGCGGCACGCCGGAGACGAAGCCTTCGAGGATCCACACCGCCAGCGGAACGTTGAAAATGCAGTGCGCGAGCGCGACCGCCCAGGGCGTATCGAACAGGCCGATCGCCGAATAGAGGTTGAAGAACGGCAGCGCATAGACCGCCGCCGGCGCCATGCGGTTCGACAGCAGCCAGAAGAACAAATGCTTGTCGCCGAGGAAGCGGTAGCGCGAGAACGCATAGGCCGCCGGCAGCGCCACCGAGATCGAGATGATGGTGTTGAGGACGACGTATTCCAGCGAATTGATGTAGCCGGAATACCAGCTCTCGTCGGTGAAGATGCGCTTATAATGCTGCAGCGTCGGGGAATGCGGCCACAGCGTCATCGTCGAGACGATCTCGGCGTTGGTCTTGAAGCTCATGTTGACGAGCCAGTAGATCGGCAACAGCAGGAAGACCAGGAACAGCCCCATGATGAGGCGACGGCCGGGAATCGAGTGCATCAGGCCACTCCTTCCTTTGGCTTGAGCGCGGGCACGGGCTTGAGCGCGGCCGAGGGCTTCGGCTCCACCGCCGGCTCGCTCTCCGCCTGGACTTTGCGTTCGACACCGGCATTGGTCATGACGGTGTAGAAGATCCAGCAGACGATCAGGATGATGAGGTTGTAGACCAGCGACAGCGCGGCGGCCTTGCCGAGGTCGAACTGGCCGAGCGCGATCTTGACCAGCTCGATCGAGACGAAGGTGGTCGAGTTGCCGGGTCCGCCGCCGGTGACGACGAACGGCTCGGTGTAGATCATGAAGCTGTCCATGAAACGCAGCAGCACCGCGATCAGCAGCACGCGGTTCATCTTCGGCAGCTGAATGGCCTTGAACACCGCCCAGCGCGAGGCGCCGTCGATCTGGGCGGCCTGATAATAGGCCTCCGGGATCGACTTCAGGCCCGCATAGCAGAGCAGCGCGACGAGGCTGGTCCAGTGCCAGATATCCATCACGATGACGGTGACCCAGGCATCGATGTCGTTGGAGACGTAATTGTAGTCGAGGCCGATGTGGTTGAGGACATAGCCGAGCAGCCCGATGTCGGGCCGGCCAAAAATCTGCCAGATCGTGCCGACCACATTCCACGGGATCAGCAGCGGCAGCGCGAGGATGACGAGGCAGGCCGCCACCGTCCAGCCCTGACGCGGCATCGACAGCGCGACGACGATGCCAAGCGGCACCTCGATGGCGAGGATCACCATCGAGAAGAACAGATTGCGGCCGAGGGAAGCGAGGAAGCGGCCGCCGAGATCGGTCGAGGGATCGAGCAGTTCCTTGAACCAGCCGACGCCGTTCCAGAAGAACTGGTTGTTGCCGAACGTGTCCTGCATCGAATAGTTCACCACCGTCATCAGCGGCAGCACCGCCGAGAAGGCGACGACCAGGAACACCGGCAGCACCAGGAACCAGGCTTTTTGGTTGATGGTCTTGTCCATCAGGCGGCTCCCTCCACCAGAATGCTGTCGGCATAGACGTGGACATGCGACGGATCGAACTTCAGCCCGGCGGTGCCGTCCGCGCCGGTGAAGCCCGCGGGCGCACGCGCTGCGAGTTTCGCGTCGCCGAGGCGCGTGCGCGCGAAGCGGATGCGGCCGAGGTCGTCGATGCGCTCGATCTTCGCGGAGAGCAGGCCCGGCGCCGGCGCAACGGCTTCGACGAATTCCGGCCGAACGCCGATCTCGATCTTCGCGCCCGCGGGCAGATGATCGTAGCTGCGGTTCAGCGCGATGACGTGACCGTCGATCCGGGCCTCGCGTCCCCTCACCTCGGCCGGCAGGATGTTCATACCGGGCGAGCCGATGAAATAGCCGACGAAGGTGTGCGCCGGCTTGTCGAACAGCTCGGCCGGCGTGCCGCTCTGCACGACGCGGCCGTCATGCATGACGACGACGGTGTCGGCGAAGGTCAGCGCCTCGGTCTGGTCGTGGGTGACGTAGATCATCGTGAGATCGAGCTCGCGATGCAGCGCCTTGAGCTTCGAGCGCAGTTGCCATTTCAGCTCGGGATCGATCACGGTCAGCGGCTCGTCGAACAGCACGGCGGCGACGTCGGAACGGACGAGGCCGCGGCCGAGCGAGATCTTCTGCTTGGCGTCGGCCGTGAGCCGCGTCGCCTTGCGGTTCAGATAGGGTTCGAGGTCGAGCAGGCGGCCGATCTCGGCGACGCGCCTGTCGATCTCGGCTTTCGGCACGCCGCGGTTCTTCAGCGGAAACGCCAGGTTCTGCCCCACCGTCATGGTGTCGTAGATCACCGGAAACTGGAACACCTGGGCGATGTTGCGCTTCTGGGTTGACAGCGGTGTGATGTCCTTGCCGTCGAACAGGATTTTCCCCCGCGACGGCGTGATGATGCCGGAGATGACGTTGAGCAGCGTGGTCTTGCCGCAACCGGACGGGCCGAGCAGCGCATAGGCGCCGCCCTGCCGCCAGGTCATGGTCACCGGCTTCAGCGCAAAGCTTTCCTGCGGCGCAGCATTGCCGCCGTAGGAGTGGGCGAGATCGACGAGGTCAATGCGGGCCATGGCGCACCTCCCTCACGAATTGCCGGGTGCCGCGACCAGCCGGTCGGCAGCATCAAAGACGAAGACATCGTTGGGATCGAGCACGGCATCGATGGTCTGGCCGGGCTCGAACTCGTGCACACCGTGCAGCACCGCCACCCAGTTCAATCCGTCGCGGGTCAGATGCACGAAACTCTCCGAACCGGTGATCTCGGTCACCGTCACCGTGGCATGGAAGGCGTGGCGGTCGGTCTCGCCATTGGCGAGCGCAAGCTGATGCGCGCGAAAACCGACGCGATAGGCGCCGTCGGCGAGAGAGGAATAGAGGCCGGACGCCGGCGCGGCGATGCCTCCGGCATATTGCACGGAACCGTTCTTCTTCTCGATGCCGACGAGGTTGAGCGGCGGATCCGAGAACACCTGCGCGACGCGCAGCGTCTGCGGATGACGGTAGACGTTGGGCGTCCCGCCGATCTGAAGCGCCTGGCCCTCCCACATGCACACCGTGTTGCCGCCGAGCAGAAGCGCTTCGGTCGGCTCGGTGGTGGCATAGACGAAGATCGCGCCCGAGGCCTCGAAGATGCGCGGCAGTTCGGCGCGCAGCTCCTCGCGCAGCTTGTAGTCGAGATTGGCGAGCGGCTCGTCGAGCAGCACGAGATCGGCGCCCTTGACCAGCGCCCGCGCCATCGCAGTGCGCTGCTGCTGGCCGCCGGAAAGCTGGAGCGGCGTGCGCTTCAGGAACGGCTCGAGCCTGAGCAGCCTTGCTGCTTCCGTCACGCGCGCCTCGATCTCCTCGCGCGGCTTGCCCTGCACGCGCAAGGGCGAGGCGATGTTCTCGTAGACCGTGAACGAGGGGTAATTGATGAACTGCTGATAGACCATGGCGACCGAGCGCTGGCGCACGTCGACGCCGGTGACGTCCTTGCCGTTGACCAGCACCTTGCCCGTGGTCGGCTTGTCGAGGCCGGCGAGCAGCCGCATGATCGAGGTCTTGCCCGACAGCGTCGGCCCGAGCAGCACGTTGAGCGTGCCGCTCTCGAGCGTCAGCGAGACATCGCGGATGTGCGCAACACCATCGACGGTCCGGGTCACGTGATCGAGGGTGACGGTCATGAGCGTCCTCCCGCTTCCAGCAGGGGACTTTGCGACACGGCGTGGGTCCTGATCCAGTCGTCAAGCGCCGCGATCTCGTCGGCAGATAGTCGCAGGCCGAGCTTGGAGCGGCGCCAGACGATGTCCTCGGCGGTCACAGCCCATTCGTTGGCCATGAGGTAGCGGACCTCGCGCTCGGTCAGCGTCGCGCCGAAGGTCTGGCCGAGATCGGCGGCCGATTTCGCGTCGCCGAGCAGCTTGATGGCGCGGGTGCCATAGGCGCGCGCGAGGCGGCGCGCATGCGCGTGGGCGAGGAAGGGATAGCCGCGCTGGAGCTCGGCGATCAGCCCGTCGATGTCGGACACATCCATGTCGCCGCCGGGCAGCGGCCATTTGCCGGTCCAGCCCTCGCGCGCTTTCGCGCTGCGGAGATAGGGCGAAAGGCGCTCCAGCGCCTCTTCGGCGAGGCGGCGGTAGGTCGTGATCTTGCCGCCATAGATCGAGAGCAGCGGCACGCCGCCGGGCGTGTCGAGCTCGAACACGTAGTCGCGCGTCGCGGCCTTGGCCTCGCTGGCGCCGTCATCATAAAGCGGTCGCACACCGGAATAGGTCCAGACCACGTCCGCTGAAGTCACCGGCTTGGCCAGATACTCGCTCGCGGCGGCGCAGAGGTACTCGATCTCTTCGGGCGTCGCCTTCACCTTGGCGGGATCGCCGTCGTAGTCGCGGTCGGTGGTGCCTATCAACGTAAAGTCGTCCTGGTACGGGATCACGAAGATGATGCGGCCGTCCGCGTTCTGGAACATGTAGGCGCGGTCGTGGTCATAGAGCTTCTTGACCACGATGTGCGAGCCCTGCACCAGGCGCACCTTGGCTTTCGCGTTCACGCCGGCGCCGCGGCCGAGCACGTCCTCGACCCAGGGGCCGCCGGCATTGACCAGCGCGCGGGCCTGGATCGACGAACGCGCGCCGGTCAGCGTGTCGACCATGCTGACGGTCCAGATGCCGTCGGACTGCTTGATATCCGTCGCGCGGGTGCGGGTGCGGATCTCGGCGCCCTTGTCGGCGGCATCGCGCGCGTTGAGCACGACGAGACGGGCGTCGTCGACGAAGCAGTCGGAGTATTCGAACGCGCGGCTGTAGCGGTTCGGGATCAGCGGGCGGCCAACCTCGTCGCGCCTGAGATCGACCGAACGTGTCGCCGGCAGCAGGTGCCGACCGCCGATATGGTCATAGAGGAAGAGGCCGAGGCGCAGCAGCCAGGCCGGGCGCAGGCCGGCATGATGCGGCAAAACGAAACGCAGGGGACGGATGATATGGGGCGCGATGCCCCAAAGGATCTCGCGCTCGATCAGCGCCTCGCGGACCAGGCGAAACTCGTAATATTCGAGATAGCGCAGGCCGCCATGCACCAGCTTGGTCGACCAGGACGACGTCCCGCTCGCCAGATCGTTCATTTCGCACAGGAAAACCGTGTTGCCACGGCCCACCGCGTCGCGCGCGATGCCGCAGCCGTTAACACCGCCTCCGATAATGGCGAGGTCGAAAATACGCTCCAACAGACGCATCCCCCGGCGATTCGCTCGTTCCTTCGAGCGACTACTTTCGTTTTTGATTAGATCACACCGAAAAACGAAAGCAAGATGAAAGAGAGGCGAAAGGAAGTGAAAGAGGAACTTTTTTTGTGGGCAGTGGGGTGAAGGAGTAGGCAGGGGCAGAGCTACCCTCCCCTGGAGGGGGAGCACGATTGCATATGACGAAGAACGTGGCGGAAAGGTCGCCTGTGGCCATCCTTCGAGACGCCCGCATGCGGCGGGCCCTCAGGATGAGGTCGCGTTTTGCCGCGAGATCTCAGACCCTCATGGTGAGGAGTCCGCCAAAGCGGGCGTCTCGAACCATGCAGGCCCAGCAGGTTGGGCAGCTTCCCCGCCGTGGAAGATGAGCCGCTATCTCAGCCGGACCACCGGCGCGGCTTCGGGCGCGGCATCCGGCGCTTCGGCCTGCGCATCATCGATATCCGCCCCCTTCGGCATCGCCTCCACCACTTCGATGCCCTTGCTGTGGCAGATGGTGGCGAGGCGCTCGGGCAGCTCCTGGTCGGTGACGAAGGTCTGGATCTGGGTCATGTGGGCGATGCGCACCGGCGCGCTGCGCCGAAGCTTCGTCGAATCCGCCACCAGCATGACACTGCGGGCATTGGCGATGATGGCTTGCGCGACCTGCACCTCGCGATAGTCGAAGTCGAGCAGCGCGCCCTCCTCGTCGATCGCGGAGGCGCCGATGATGGCGTAATCGACCTTGAACTGGCCGATCAGCTGCGTCGCGGTCGAGCCGACCACCGCACCGTCGGCGCGTCGCACCGTGCCGCCGGCAACCACCACCTCGATGCGGGGATGGCGATAGAGCAGCATCGCGACATTGAGGTTGTTGGTGATGACGAGAAGATCCTCGTGCGAGGTCAGCGCGCTCGCGACCTCCTCCGTCGTGGTGCCGATGTTGATGAAGAGCGAGCATCCGTTCGGGATAAGCGAGGCGGCCGCAGCCCCAATCGCCTTCTTCTCCTCGGCGGCGACGAAGCGGCGTGCCTCATAGGCGAGGTTTTCCACGCCCGAGGCAATGATGGCGCCGCCGTGGATGCGGGTCAGCGAGCGCCGTTCGCAGAGGTCGTTGAGATCCTTGCGGATGGTCTGCGCCGAGACCTCGAACCGGCGCGCGAGCTCCTCGACCATGACGCGGCCGGAGGCGCGCGCGATGTTGAGGATTTCGGCTTGGCGATGGGTCAATCCGGTCACGGCAATGGCCTCAAATCTGGAAGATGCATGGTGCGGCGGTTCGCGCGATCGGTCAATGCGCGCCCCGATCACGGTTAACGGACGAGGCCTCTCACCACGCCATCGCGGCAGCCAGAGACGCGAGCAGGTCCGGATCGTCGAAGGCGCCGGCGGAGGCGACCGCGCCGGCTGCAATCAGGTCAGCATGGCCGAGGCTGGTCCGGATCCCGATGGTCGGAATGCCGGCCGCCGTGGCCGATTGCACGCCGGTGCGGGAGTCCTCGAATGCGACCGAGGTTTCCGGCCTCGCGCCGACGAAGCGCAGCCCTTCCTGATAGGGCAGCGGATGCGGCTTGCCGTGCGGCAGCTCGTCGCCGATCACGAGCGCCTTGAAACGGTGCGTGATGCCGAGGCCGGAGAGCAGCAGCTCGGCGTTGAGACGCGGCGCGTTGGTCACGGCAACCATGGGAACGCCGGCCGCGTCCGCCCGGTCGAGCAACGCCATCAGGCCCGGCAGCGGCTCGATCTGCCCGGCGACGAGCGCGCGGAAGACTTCCTCCTTCTCATCGAGGATCAAGGCGCGCCGTTCCGGCGCCTCGTCGGGCAGAAAGCGCTCCCCGATCGATACATTGGCGAACCCTTGCAGCTCCCTCGAGAACCGCGCGTGATCGAAGACATGGCCGCGAGGGCCGAGCACCTCGTTGAAGGCCTTCAGGTGCAGCGGGTCGGTATTGGCAAGCGTACCGTCGATGTCGAACAGCAATGCCCTGCCCGTCGCATTGTCCTTGGCCTCGATCATTTCCGTACTTTCCCAATTGCACGACGCATCGATGCGCGACACGTATCAATATGGCTGCGATCGCGCAATGACGCATGCACATGACGACGCCGTGACCACTCGACAAAGCCGCGCGCGGCTGCAACACTCTCTTCAAGATCAAAAAGGAGGAAACGATGACGATCAATCGACGCGATCTGGCTCTCTCGACCCTGGCCGTTCCAGCTCTTGCCGCGCTCGCTCTCACGACGCCGGCACTGGCCGCCTCGGCGGACGAAGAGGCCGTGGCGAAGAAGGTGGAGGCCTTCCGCCTCGCCCAGATCGCGGCCGACCCGAAGGCGCTCGGCGCGCTGTGCTGGGACGATCTGAGCTACAGCCATTCCAGCGGCAAGGTGGAGGACAAGGCGACCTTCATCACCAACGCCACCGACGGCAAATCGAAATTCCTGTCGATCGAATACAAGGACCCGACCATCAAGGTCGTCGGCCCGACCGCAATCGTGCGCTTCCATTGGATGGCGGAACAGGAGATGACGGCCGATGGGAAAAAAGTGCCGACCAACCTTCACATCCTGATGAACTGGCAGAAGCAGGGCGACGACTGGAAGCTGCTGTCACGCGCGGCGACGAAATTGTAGTGGCACCTCTTACCCTCTCCCCCTGTGGGAGAGGGTGGCTCGCCGCAAAGCGGCGAGACGGGTGAGGGGTTGCCTCCGCGAGCACACCTCTCACAGCTGAGTTCGCCGATAGAACCCCTCATCCGGCGCTTCGCGCCACCTTCTCCCACAAGGGGAGAAGGGAGGGCAGCTGTGAACTCGGCAAAAGATTCCGGGCTCGCGCTACGCGCGCCCCGGAAGGGCAGGCGAAACTACGCCGCTTCCTCCACATCGCCGTTAACCAGCTTGCGCGCGGCGCGCTCGGCTTCGCGGGCGTTGCGGAAGAGCTGGCCTTCGAGGCGGTAGAAGCGGTCGGACGAGGCGAAAAAACAGTAGCCTCCTTGAGAACGAACGACGATACCTGCGGTCTGCGAATTGACTTCGATGATGTAGCTGTCCGGCATGGCCCGTAGATTCCTCAAGTGCGGGCAAATAACGACACTTCTGCCCAAAGGTTCCTGGGCATTTGAGGCCGTTTCCACCCCGAATCGACGTGCAATTGAGTACGCCGGGACCTCATCCGTTTTATGACTTGTTCTTGGCGAAGACGCGACGATCGCGGATGAAGCGCCGCGCGGTCATACGCCGCGCGCGATTACGTCGCGATCGCCGTGTCGGTCGGGCGAACCGCCTGCGGGCGGCCGTGTTCGTCGATCGAGACGTAGGTGAAGTTGCCATCGGTGACGAGGAACGGATGTTCCTCTCCGCGGCGCAGCGCCCACGCCTCCAGATGCACCGTCAACGAGGTGCGCCCGACACGCACGAGATTGGCATAGACCGAGACGAGATCGCCGACATAGACGGCTTTGCGAAAGTTCATCGCCTCGATCGCAACCGTCACGGTGCGCGACTTCGCCACCTTCGAGGCGAACACGCCGCCGCCGACGTCCATCTGGCTGAGCAGCCAGCCGCCGAAAATGTCGCCGTTCGCGTTGGTGTCGGCCGGCATCGCCAGCGTGCGGATGCAGAGATCGCCGTTCGGCCCGGTATTCGCCTGTTCGTTCATGCCTCTCTCACTTGAGATTGCTCACTTGAAATTGTCCCAACCCGCGTCGGGCGCGAAACGTCCGCCGAATCGTTCGGCGAGCTCACGCAAGGTGGACACGACATTATCCACGCCGCGGGAGCGCGCATAGTTCAGTGGACCGCCGCGGAACGGTGCATACCCCGTGCCGAAGATCATGGCGCCATCGACCGCGTCGGGATCGTCGACGATGCCTTCGCGAAGCGCCGCGACGCAGACGTTGGACATCGGCAGCACCAGGCGGTCGATCATCTGGTCGGTCACACGCGGGCCGGTCTCGGGGAGCGGCGCCTTCTCCGCCTTGCCGTCCTTCCAGGTGTAGAAGCCCCTGCCGGTCTTGCGGCCGAGCTCGCCCTTGGCGACCTTCTCGCGCAGCCAGGCCGGTGTCGGGGGCAACAGATCGCCGAACTTGGTGCGCAGCATGTCGCCGACATCGAGGCAGATGTCGAGCCCGACCTGGTCGGCAAGCTCGATCGGCCCCATCGGCATGCCGAACTGCTCGGCCGCGGCGTCGATCAGGCGCTGGTCGGTCTTCTCGTCCAGCATCACCATCGCCTCCAGCATGTAGGGCGTCAGCGCGCGGTTGACGAGGAAGCCGGGCGAGCTCTTCACGGCGAGCGGCAGGCGGTCGATCGCGCCGACGAAGGCGAGCGCCTCTTTCAACACTTGCGGATCGTTGCCGTCATGGCTGACGACCTCGACCAGTTGCAGCCGCGACACCGGATTGAAGAAGTGCAGTCCGACCAGCCGCTCTGGCCGCGCCAGCGTGGTGCGCAGGTCCTGAAGCGGAATGCTCGAGGTGTTGGTCGCGAGAATCGCGCCCGGCTTCATCCGCGGCTCGAGGCCGGCATGGACCTTCTGCTTGAGCTCGAGCTTTTCCGGCACCGCCTCGATGACGAGATCGGCGTTGCGGACGCCCTCCCCGTCCATGTCCGGAAGCAGACGATCGAGGGCGTCGCGCACGTCGGTGGGTTTGCGGATGATCTTGCCGTAAAGCTCGGCCGCGCGCTTCACCGCGCCCGCGATCGGCTCCGCCTTCATGTCCGCGAGCGAGACCCGCAGCCCCTGCCCCGCACACCACGCCGCGATGTCGCCGCCCATGGCGCCGGCGCCGATGACATGGACATGCTTCACCGTGTTGCCGGAGCCTGCCGCCTTCTTCATCTGCTCGCGCAGGAAGAAGACGCGGATCAGATTCTGTGCCGTCGGCGTCACCATCAGCTTGGCGAATGACGCCTGCTCGGCCCCGAGCATCGCAGCCTTGCTGCCGCCATGCGTCTCCCAGAGATCGATCAGCGCGTAAGGCGCCGGATAGTGCTCGCGCGGTGCCGCCTTCGCAGCCTCCGAGCGCATGCGCTTGGCGAGCAGTCCACGCACCGGTCCGAGGTTGGCCGCGCGCGTGAGCAGGCCAGGCTTTGCCCGCTTCAGCCGGCCGAACAGCACGTCCTTCACCGCGCCACGGACGTGGCGCTCCTGCGTCACGGTATCGACGAGGCCGAGCGCTTTGGCGCGGCGTGCATCGATGGTGCGGCCGGTCAGCATCAAGGCCATCGACTGGGTCGGATTGACCAGTGCGGTAAAGCGCGCGGTGCCGCCGAGACCGGGATGCAGGCCGAGCATCACCTCGGGGAAACCGAAGCGCGCGCCGTCGATGGCGATGCGCGACTGGCAGGCGAGCGCGACCTCGAGCCCGCCGCCGAGACAGAAGCCATGGATGACCGCGACCGTCGGCAGCTTGAGTGCCTCCAGATGATCGACGACGGCATGCGCGGCGCGGATGCGCGTTTCCACCATCTCGGGATCGCTGGCGCCGCGGAATTCGTTGACGTCGGCGCCGGCGATGAAGCCGGACGGCTTTGCCGAGCGGATCACGAGGCCTGCGGGGCGCTCGGTCTCGATCGCCGCGAGCACCGCGTCGAACTCCTCCATCACGTCGGAGGACAGCGTGTTGGCGCTTGTCCCGGCGCGGTCGAACAGCAGCCAGGCGACGCCGTCGGCATCGCGCGTCAGCTTGAAATGCTTGTAGGGGCCGTCGGCCGCCGGCTGGGGCCCGAGCATCAGCACGCGGTCGCCGAGCGCGGTCATGATCCTGGAATCCATGGTCACACCGCCTCGATCAGCATGGCGCCGCCGAGCCCGCCGCCGATGCATTCGGTGGCGACGCCGCGCCGGGTGCCGAGGCGCTTCATCGCATTGACCAGATGCAGCACGATGCGGTTGCCGGAGGTGCCGACGGGATGGCCGAGCGAGATCGCGCCGCCATCGACATTGAGCTTGTCACGGTCGATCTCGCCGGCGGCGCCGTCGAGCCCCAGAATCTCGCGGCAGAATGTGTCGTCGTTCCAGGCGGCGAGGCAACCGAGCACCTGCGTCGCGAAAGCTTCGTTCAGCTCCCAGGTCTCGACGTCCTTGACGGTGAGGTCGTTGCGCTGGAGCAGCGGCGTCGCGGACATCACGGGACCGAGCCCCATGATAGCAGGATCGAGCGCGGCCCAGTTGCTGTCGACGATGACGGCCTTCGGCGTCAGCTTGTGTTTTGCGACTGCCGCGTCGGAGGCGAGGATCACCCAGGATGCGCCGTCGGTGATCTGCGAGGAATTGCCGGCTGTCACCTGGCCCCAGGGGCGCTCGAACACCGGCCTCAGCTTTGCGAGCGTCTCGGCGGTCGAGTCCGGCCGCACGCCGTCGTCATGGTCGAAGAACTTGCCATCGCGGGAGAACGCGGTCTCGACCTCGCCCTTGAGAAAACCTTCGGCCTGCGCATGGGCGAGCCGGCGATGGCTCTCGGCGGCGTAGGCGTCGGACTGCGCGCGGGTGATGCCGAAGAGATGGCCGACGACCTCGGCGGTCTGCCCCATGTTCAAGTCCGTGATGGGGTCGGTGAGCCCGCGCTCCAGGCCGATGATCGGCTTGAGATAGCGCGGCCGCAATTTGAAGGCGGCGGCCAATTTCGCGGCGACGCCCTTGGCGGTGGCAAGGCCGGCGAACCAGCGCACGCCGGAATTCGGCCAGACCAGCGGCGCGTGGCTCAGCGCTTCAGTGCCGCCGGCCAGGATCATGTCGGCATGGCCCTCGCGGATATAGCGGTAGGCGGTGTCGATCGACTGCATGCCGGAGCCGCAATTGATCTGCACGGTGAAGGCGACCATGTCCTCGCCCATGCCGAGCCGGAGCGCGGCGACGCGAGCCGGATTCATCTCGTCCGCGATGACGTTGACACAGCCGAGGATGACCTGGTCGAAAGTTGTGGGCGAAAACGGCTGGCGCGCCAAGAGCGGCCGTCCGCATTGCACGGCGAGATCGACGGGCGTGAACGGGCCGGGCCCCGAGCGCGCCTTCAAGAACGGCGTCCGGCTGCCGTCGACGATGAATACCGGTCGTGCCATCAGCTCGCCGCCCTCTGTTCACCGAGTTCCTGGAAGAACTGATGCACATCTCCGGTTTTCTTGTAAATCGGCGACAGCGCCTCCGGCGCAAAATCGTCGACCTCGATCACCTTCGTGACGGCTTCGCGGGCCGCGGCAAGCTGCTCGCCCTCGGCCTGCGTGATCACGCCCTTGGCCACCGCCTCCTTCAACTCGCTGATATGCGCGGCGCGGATACGCTTGGCGATCGCGTCGGTGCCCGCGACCAGCTTGAAGGCGCGCTCCAGCCGGGCAAAGCCGCCGTCGTCGTCGACATAAGCAAGGTCGGGCGTGAGGCGGTCGCGTGCCGCCGACGGCTCCAGCACGAGGCTTGCGCATCGGTGCACGACCCGGTCGGACGGGCCGAGCACACGGGCGCCGAAAGGCTGGACCACGAGCTTGAGGAAACCGGCGACGAAGCGGTTCGGCAGATTGGCGAGAATTTCCGCGAGCCGATTTTCAATGGTCTTGAAGCCGGTCGCCATGCACCATTCCAGCGCGGCTAAGTCCTCCGTCTGCCGGCCCTCGTCCTGCCAGCGTTTCAGCGCGGCCGAGAGCAGATAGAGCTCGGACAGAATGTCGCCGAAGCGCGCCGAGAGCATCTCCTTGCGCTTGAGCGCGCCGCCGAGCGTGAGCAGCGCCATGTCGGCGCAGAGCGCAAACGCCGCCGAATAGCGCGAGAGCTGGCGATAGAATGGCGTGGCCTCGCCCGCATCCGGCGCCGGCGCGAACGCGCCGAAGGTCCAGCTCCAGCCGAAGGCACGGAAGAGCGTCTGGAAGCTGTGGCCGACATGTTTCCAGAACGCGGTGTCGAAGGCCGTGAGCCCGCGCGCGCGGTCGGTGTCGGCGAGCGCGTTCATCTCGTCGAGCAGATAGGGATGGGCGCGGATCGCGCCCTGCCCGAACACGATGAGATTGCGGGTCAGGATATTGGCGCCCTCGACCGTGATGCCGACCGGGACGGCGCGGTGCAAATTGCCGAGATAGTTTTGCGGACCGTCGATCACGGCCTTGCCGCCGTGAATGTCCATGGCGTCGTCGATGGCGGTGCGCATCCGCTCGGTCGCGTGCAGCTTCATGATGCCGGAGATGACGGCCGGATGAACGCCGGCATTGAGCGCCGCGCAGGTGAGCCGGCGCGCCGCGTCGAGCTGATAGGCGGTGGCGACGATGCGGGCGAGCGGCTCCTCGACACCCTCGAACTTGGAGATAGAGATGCCGAACTGCTCACGGATGCGGGCATAGGCGCCGGTGGTGCGCGCGGCGTAGGCGGCGCCGGCCGCCGACAGCGACGGCAGCGAGATGCCGCGGCCGGCGGCAAGCGCCGTCATCAGCATCTTCCAGCCCTGCCCGAGGCGCTCCTTGCCGCCGATGACGTAGTCGAGCGGGATGAAGACGTCGCGGCCCCAGTTCGGACCGTTCTGGAACACCTGCATCGACGGCAGATGGCGGTGGCCGATCTCGACGCCGGGCAGATTGGTCGGGATCAGTGCCACGGTGATGCCGAGCTCTTCCTGCTGGCCCACGAGGTGGTCGGGATCATAGGCCTTGAAGGCGAGGCCGAGCAGCGTCGCGACGGGGCCGAGCGTGATGTAGCGCTTGTGCCAGTTGAGCCTGAGGCCTACGACCTCGCGGCCTTCGAAGGTGCCCTTGCAGATGATGCCGGTGTCCACCATCGAGGCCGCGTCGGAGCCGGCTTCAGGGCTGGTGAGGCCGAAGCAGGGAATGTCGCGGCCGTCGGCGAGCCGCGGCAACCAGCGCGCCTGCTGCTCCTTCGTGCCGAAGCGCATGAGGAGTTCGCCGGGGCCGAGGGAGTTCGGCACCATCACCGTGACGGCGGCAGCGATCGAGCGGGTCGAGATCTTGCGCACGACTTCCGAATGGGCGTAGGGCGAGAAGCCGAGGCCGCCAAACTCCTTCGGGATGATCATGCCGAAGAATTTCTCGCGCTTGACGAAGTGCCAGACATCCGGCGGCAAGTCGCGCCATTCCCAAAAAATCTTCCACTCGTCGAGCATGGCGCAGAGCTCGTCGACCGGGCCGTTGAGAAAGGCCTGCTCCTCGTCGGTCAGGGCTGCCGGCGGGACCTTCAGCAGCTTCGCCCAATCAGGGTTGCCGGTGAACAGATCGGCGTCCCACCAGACGTCCCCGGCCTCCAGCGCCTCACGCTCGGTGTCGGACATCGCCGGCAGCACGCCGCGCGCCCAGGAGAAGATCGGTTTTGTGATGGTGTCGCGGCGGAAGCTCATGGCAAAACCTCATGGATCAGCGCGGGTGACCGACATTTTAGCGGAAAGTGGCCGGGGTAAGTGAACACTTCGCGCGCAAAAAGAAGCGAATTGACGCGGCCGGGCGGCCGCCCCGGGGGCCATAACGGCCGGGGCGTGGGGGCAGTTCCGCGGAGGGGAATCGGGCTGAAGGCCCCATCGTCATTCCGGGGCGACGCGCGAGCGTCGAGCCCGGAATCCATAACCACCATCGGGAGTATGGATTCCGGGTTCGCGCCTGACGGCGCGCCCCGGAATGACGGTGAAGAGAGCAGCGCCGGCCTAATCCGGCCGGACCATCTCGAACATGTTTTCCGGCTTGATCTCGAAATAGTCGCCGCGGCGGCCGGCGCGGACGATGGGGCGGGCGGCGGCGGTCTGGTAGACGCCGTCCTTGATCATGGCCTTGTCGATATGGACGGCGACGACCTCACCCAGCGTCAGCCAGGCATCGGCCTCCTTGCCGTCGGCGCCCTTGAGGCGGACGATGTCGGACACCTTGCACTCGAAGGCGACGGGGCTCTCAGCCACCCGCGGCACGTTGACGAGCTTGCCGGGCACGGCGGTGAGGCCGGCGACCTCGAACTCGTCGACCTCAGGCGCGACATGCGCCGCGGTCGCATTCATCTGCCTGGCGAGATCCATCGTGGCGAGATTCCAGACGAACTCGCCGGTCTGCTCCATGTTCGCGACCGTGTCCTTCCAGTTGGTGGAGGAGAAGCCGATGATCGGCGGCACGTAGCAAAAGGCGTTGAAGAAGCTGTAGGGCGCGAGATTGACGTGGCCCCTGGTGTCGCGGGAGGAGATCCAGCCGATCGGCCGCGGTGCGATGATGGCGTTGAAGGGATCGTGCTTGAGGCCGTGGCCCTTGGAGGGCTCGTAGAAGTACAGGTCTTTGTCGGTCACGCTGGCTTTCCCCTGATCGTCATTGCGAGCGCAGCGAAGCAATCCAGAATCCCGCCGCGGAGACAGTCTGGATTGCTTCGCTGCGCTCGCAACGACGGAGTTTGTTGATCCGTCCTCGCCCGCCACCAGCCGGTCAGTCCAGGGCGGTCGGCCTGCTTATAGGGGAAATTCCAGTGCCCGTCAGTGACGCGGCGACAGACCCGCGATGACGAAATCGATCATCTGGTCGATGGTCGGGCCCGGCTTGGTTGCGCACTGGGCGATCATCTGGGGGTGGAAGAAGCGCATCATCGCCGTGCAGGAGCACAGCGCGGCCAGTTGCAGGTCCGGGGCCTCGAACTCGCCGGAGGCCGCGCCCTGAGCGATCATCTGGCCGATGACCCCGGCAATGCACTCCATATGGGCGACGCAGACGTCCCAGTCCTCCTGCATCGCGATCTCGACCATCTCATGCAGCTTGTTATCGCCGACATAGCGCTCGGTGTTCATGCGATGGATGGTGGTGAGCAGCTCGCGGAAGCGCGGGAGCACCGGACCAGGCCTCGCCACGATCCGCTGCGCTTCGATCTCAACCTCGCCCATCAGCGAACGAGCCACCGCCTGGTGAATCGCCTTCTTCGATTCGAAGAAGCGATAGACGTTGGCGGGGCTCATCCTGAGCTCCTTGGCGATGTCGCCGACCGTGGTCTTCTGGTAGCCGATCTGGCGGAACAGCCGCTCGGCCACCTCGAGGATACGATCCCGGGTGTCGCCTTCGATATGTTCCGCAACCAGTGTCATCTGTCAGGACTCGTCAGTCAGCACTTCTTCTCACTTATTCAGCCGCTTCAGCAAGCGGAATTGCGTGCGGGTCATCGCTCCCATGCTGCGGCGCGGCAGGCTGCTCGGGGGTGCCGGCCTCGTCCAGGCTCTTCCTGAACCACAGGGCGTAGAGGCCCGGCAGATACAGGAGCGTCAGGAAGGTCGCCACGAACAGGCCGCCCATGATCGTGATCGCCATCGGGCCCCAGAACGCCGAGCGCGTCAGCGGGATCATGGCCAGGATGGCGGCCAGCGCCGTCAGCACCACCGGACGAGCCCGGCGGACGGTCGCCTCCACGATCGCCTCTCGGCGGGTCAACCCATGAGAAACGTCGGTCTCGATCTGGTCGACCAGGATGACCGCGTTGCGCATGATCATGCCGGCGAGCGCGATCAGGCCGAGCAGCGCCACGAAGCCGAACGGGGCGTTGGCGACGTTGAGGCCCAGGGACGCACCGACGATGCCGAGCGGCGCGGTCAGGAACACCAGGATCAGGCGCGAGAAGCTCTGAAGCTGGATCATCAGCAGCGTCAGCATCACCATGACCATCACCGGGAAGAGGATGAAGATCGAGGCATTGCCCTTGGCGGATTCCTCGAACGCGCCGCCCGGCTCGATGCGGTAGGCCGGCTCGAGATGATCCTTGATCGCCTTCAGCTTCGGCGTGATCTGGTTGGTGACGTCGGGCGCCTGCACGCCGTCGACGACATCGGAGCGCACGGTGATCGCCATGTCGCGGTTGCGCCGCCACATGATCGGCTCCTCGTGGGAGTACTCGATCTTGGCGATCTGCTGGAGCGGCACGGCAACGCCATTGCGCGAGGTGATCGTGAGGTCGCCGACGCCGCCGAGGTCGAGGCGCTCGGACGGGATCGCACGGGCGACCACGCCGACCTTCTCGATGCCATCGCGCACGGTCGTGACTTGCGAGCCCGAGATCAGCATTGCAAGCGCCTGCGACACGTCCTGCGGGGTCAGGCCCATGGCACGGGCGCGATCCTGGTCGACGACGAGCTTGAGATAGGGCGACTGCTCGTTCCAGTCGAGCTGGACATCCTTGACGCTCTTGTTCTGCCGCATGACGTCGCGGACCTCGTAGGCGATCTCGCGCACCTTGTTGGCGTCGGGGCCGATCACGCGGAACTGCACGGGGAAGCCCACCGGCGGACCGAAGTTGAAGCGATCGACACGGACACGCGCCTCGGACAGAAAGCCATCGGCGGCCGCATTTTCGATCTTGGCCTTGATGCGCTCGCGCGCCTCGACGCCCTTGGCGACGATGACGACCTCGGCAAAGGCCTCGTTCGGAAGCTGCGGGTTGAGGCCGAGCCAGAAGCGCGGCGAACCCTGGCCGACATAGGCGGTATAGGTCTCGATGTCCTTGTCGTCCTTAAGCAGCGTCTCGGCCTTCTTCACCGCCTTCTCGGTGACGTTGAAGGCGGTGCCCTCGGGCAGGCGCAGCTGAAGGAACAGCTCGGGCCGCTCCGACAGCGGGAAGAACTGCTGCTGGACATGACCGAAGCCGACGACCGAGGCGACGAAGACGCCGACGGTCGCGACCACCACCGTGATGCGGTGATTGACGCACCACTGCACGACAGCGCGCAGGCCGCGATACATGCGGGTCTCGTAGACCGCGTGCGGATCGTGGTTGTGGTGCACCTTGATGTTCGGCAGCAGCATGACGCCGATATAGGGCGTGAAGATCACCGCCACGAACCAGGAGGCGACCAGCGCGATCGCCACGATCCAGAAGATGCTGCCGGCATATTCGCCGACCGCGGAATTGGCAAAGCCGATGGGGAGGAAGCCAGCGGCCGTGACCAGCGTTCCCGTGAGCATCGGAAACGCAGTGGATTCCCAGGCGAAGGACGCCGCGCGCATGCGGTCCCAGCCCTGCTCCATCTTCACCACCATCATCTCGACCGCGATGATGGCGTCATCCACCAGAAGGCCGAGCGCGATGATCAGCGCGCCGAGCGTGATGCGGTGCAGGTCGAGCGACATCGTGTTCATGACGATGAAGACGATGCCGAGCACCAGCGGCACGGACAGCGCGACCACGATGCCGGTGCGCCAGCCGAGTGCCAGGAACGAGACGAACAGCACGATGACGAGCGCTTCCATGAAGGAGTGCACGAACTCGCCGACGGCGTGCTCGACCACCTTGGGCTGGTCGGCGATGAGCTTGACATCGATGCCCTGCGGCACCGCCTTCATGAACTCGGCGGTGGCCTTCTCGACCTCCTTGCCGAGATCGAGGATGTTGGCGCCCTTGGCGGTGACGACACCGATGCCGATCGCGGCCTTGCCTTCCTGGCGCACGACGAAGCTCGGGGGATCGACATAGCCGTGGGTGACGGTGGCGATATCCCCCAGGCGGAAGACGCGGCCGTTGCTCTCGACCGGGGTCTCGGCCACGGCCTTGGCGCCGTCGAGCGCACCGGTGACACGCAGCGGCACGCGCTGCGAGGAGGTCTCGACCGTGCCGGCCGGGGTCACGTTGTTCTGCTTGGCGAGCGAGTCGAACAGCGCCTGCGGCGTGATGCCAAGGGTGGCGAGCTTGGCATGGCTGAACTCGACGAAGATGCGCTCGTCCTGATTGCCGTAGACGTCAACCTTGGTCACGCCCGGCACCTTCAGGAGGCGCTGACGGAAGCCTTCGGACACCTTCTTGAGCTGGGCATAGTCGGCGCCGTCGCCGGTCATCATGTAGAGGATCGAATCGACGTCGGAGAACTCGTCGTTGACGACGGGTCCGAGGATGCCGGAGGGCAGCTGGCCCTGCACGTCGACCAGCTTCTTGCGCAGCAGATAGAAGAGGTAAGGCACGTCCTTCGGCGGCGTCGAGTCGCGGAAGGTGACCTGGAGCGCGGTGAAGGCAGGCTTGGAATAGGTCTGCACCTTCTCGAAGTAAGGCAGCTCCTGGATCTTCTTCTCGATGGGATCGGCGACCTGGGTCTGCATCTCCTGGGCGGTTGCGCCCGGCCAGATCACGGAGACGTTGACCACCTTCACCGTGAAGAACGGATCCTCGGCGCGGCCGAGCTTCTGATAGGAGAAGAAGCCGGCGACGCCGAGCACGAGCATCAGGAACAGGACCAGCGTCGGATGGCTGACGGCCCAGGCCGAAAGATTGAAGCGCTTCATCGCTCTCTCCGAAAAGACGATCCAATTGCAAAAACGTCAGCCACTCTGTTCAACCCGTCGTCGCGAGGCAGCGAAGCAATCCAGGGGGCTGGGCAAGTTCTGGATCGCTTCGCCGCTTCAGCCCCAGCATTTGCGCTTGGGCCGAAACTCACCTCACACGACGAAACTCGTAAAAGACGCCTAGAAAGACAGTGACGAGACGACCCGCACCCTCTGGCCCGGATCGAGCTTCTGCACGCCGAGGGCGACGATCTTGGCGCCCTCTTCGACACCGCTGGTGATGACGACGTCGTTGCTCTCGTAGGACTTCACCACCACCGGCTTCAGCGTCACCGCGCCGTTGTCGTCGACGACGTAGAAGGAGGGCTTGCCGCCTTCGTTGAACAGCGCCGACAGCGGCAGCCGCGCGACGCGCTCGGTGGCGGCGTCCGACAACGTCAGCGTCGCGGTCATGCCGAGCGAAACCTTGTCGTCGGCTTCGGGCAGCGAGAACTTTGCGAGATAGGTGCGCGTCGCGGTATCCGCGGTGGGCGCGATCTCGCGCAGCTTGGCCGTATATTTCTTGCCCGGCTCCGACCAAAGAGTGACGCTGGCGGCGCCCGACTTGGCACGTCCGACCAGCGTCTCAGGGATCGCGACGACCGCTTCCTTCTCGGCAAAGCGGGCGACACGGATCGAAGCCTGGCCTGCGGCAACCACCTGGCCGGGCTCGATCAGCGTCGCGGTGACAACGCCACGGGCGTCGGCGTTGAGCGTCGCGTAGGAAAGGGAATTCTTGGTCAGCTCGACCGAGCGCTCGGCCCGGTTCAACCGTGCGCGGGCCTCATCGGCGGCGGCGCGGCTCGAATCCATCTGCGCGTCCGTGGTCCAGCCCTTGGCCTTCAGATCCTTGGCGCGCTGCTCGGCGGCGGCGGCCTGGGCCAGCACACCGGTCGCCGCGGTCTGCTCGGCCACGGACTGCTCGGCCTGGAGCTTCAGATCGACCTCATCGAGGGTGGCGAGCGGCTGGCCGATCTCGACGGTCTGGCCGACCTCCACGAGGCGCTTGGCGACCTTGCCGGCGACGCGGAAGCCGAGATCACTTTCGATCCGCGGCCGCACGGTGCCGACGAAGCTCCGCTCCGGGGTTTCGGCATCATAATGCGCAGCGGCGACCAGAACCGGCCGCGGCGGCTCGGCCTTCTCGGCGACGGTGTCATTGCACCCGGCAAGCGCCGCGGCCATCAGGGCCAGCGACACACCCGCCAAGAGCTTGGAATAGCTGGACAAAACCGACCGGACGAACATCGGAGGACACTCCTGCGACTGCAATGAGAGGAATGTCGACTAATCACTGATAAAAGTCAATAATCGTCAGTCATCAGGAAAGCGTGATCGTTAAGGGGTGGTAGCCCTCCGTCGCCCTGGCGAAGGCCAGGGCCCGTTACCCCTGAAGTCGGTTGTTGGGAGAAGCCGTCTCCCCGCGCGCCCCGAGAGGAGCCGCGGAGTATGGGCCCTGGCATCCGCCAGGGCGACGTTGGCTCTACCGCCCCTGCCCGGCGAACTCGTGCTTGCTGTCGTGGCCGCCGACAAAAACCAAAATGCCGGCGAGCAGGGGCAGCACCGCGAGCACCAGCAGGCCGGTCGAGGTCTGGCCGGTGGCTTCCTTGACCCAGCCGATCAAATACGGCCCGCCGAAGCCGGCGAGGTTGCCGATCGAGTTGATCAGGGCGATGCCGCCGGCCGCGGCCGTGCCGGAGAGCCAGGCGGTCGGCAGGGTCCAGAACACACCAAAACAGCAGAACACGCCGACCGCGGCCACCGTCAGCACCACCATCGTCAGGGTGGGATCGGTGAGATAGGAGGAGACGCCGAGCGCGACCGCGGTGAGCAGCAGCGGCGCGCCGACATGCATCACGCGCTCGCGCGTGGCATCGGAATGCCGCGCCCACAGGATCATCGCGATGGTGCCGAACAGATACGGGATTGCGGTGACGAAGCCGGTCTGGGCATTGGTGAGACCGAACGCCTTCACGATCTGCGGCAGCCAGAACTGCATGCCGTAGAGCGCGCCGACGAAGCCGAAATAGATCAGGCTGAGCGCGATCACCTTCGGCGAGGACAGCGCTTCGCCGAGCGACAGATGCTTCACCGCCTGCTTGGCCGCGATTTCGGAATCGAGCTTCGCCTTGAGCCAGGCCTTCTGCTCGGCCGTGAGCCAATCCGCCTTCTCCGGCCTGTCGGTGAGATAGAACCAGGTGACGATGCCGAGCAGCACGGAAGGAATGCCCTCGATGATGAAGAGCCACTGCCAGCCCTTCAGGCCCATCGTGCCATCGAGCCCGAGCAGCAGGCCCGAAACCGGCGCCCCGATCACGGTCGAGACCGGGACGGCAATGGCGAAGGCCGCAAGGAAGCGGGCGCGATATTCGGCCGGATACCAATAGGTGAGGTAGAGGATGATGCCGGGGAAGAAGCCGGCTTCGGCGACGCCGAGCAGGAAGCGCAGGACGTAGAAGCTCGTCACACCGCTGACCATCGCCATCAGCGCCGAGATGATGCCCCACGTCACCATGATGCGGGCGATCCAGCGGCTGGCACCGAACTTTTCCAGCGCCAGATTGCTCGGCACCTCGAAGATGAAATAGCCGATGAAGAAGATGCCGGCGCCCCAGGAGAAGATCAGCGGCGTGAACTTCAGCTCCGCATTCATGGTCAACGCGGCGAAGCCGAGATTGACGCGGTCGAGATAGGAGAAGAAGTAGGCCAGCACCAGGAACGGAATCAGGCGCCAGGAGATGGCGCGGATGGTCGAGGTCTCGACTTCCGTCTTGGCTGTGCCGGCGGAACCGGCAAAGGTCGTGGTCTGGCTCATGGCTTCCCCCCAGGGTTGTTGCTTTTATGGGCTGATCCGGGGTTTTCAGCATCGCCGCGAAAGAGTCAATGGAGCAAGCAATGCATGGGGCGCAGCCGGATAACCCCACTGCGCCGCTTCGGACATCCCTGGTTCGGGCCGGGCTGGCGCTTGTCGTGATCGCCTGCGGCCTCTCCCTGCGCTGGTACGGCTTTCCGCTCGGCCTTCCCGCCTTCGTCGTGAAGTACGGCGGCTCGCTGTTGTGGGCGACGATGGTGTTCCTGCTGGTCGGGGTCTTGCTGCCGAAGCTGTCGCGGATGCAGCTTGCGGCCATCGCGGTGCTGATCGCGGTCGTCGTGGAATTCTCCCGGCTGGTGCACGTGCCATGGCTCGATGCGTTCCGGCTGACCACGTCCGGCGCGCTGCTGCTGGGGCGCATCTTCTCGCTGTGGAATCTGGTCGCCGACCTCATCGGCATCGTCGTCGGCATCTGGCTCGACAGCCGCGTCGCGAGAAACCGGATCCCCCAGCCAAACACGCTCAATTCGCAACAGGCCGCGTCGACCCGCGAATGATCAGCTCCGTCGGCACGGTGAGACCACGGCCGCGCTCGATCTCATCGCCGCGCATCCGCTCCAGCAGCATGGTCGCGGCATGGCGGCCCATCGCCGCCAGATCCCACGCAATCGCCGTGATGGGCGGCGTGTGCAATTCGGCGAGATCCGAATCGCTGCCGGCCACCACCGAAATCCCGTTCCCCACGAGACTCGCACGAACTCAGAGAGGGGCCCTGGACAGGGGAATGATGACGCTCACTCCGCCAATTGAAACCGCGCGAAGCGATCGAGCTCTTCCTCGATCACGCGCTTGAGCTCCTTGCGCCCCGCGGTCTTCCTCCCCTCCCCGACCCACGTCCATTTCTGCATCAAGAGCTTCCTGGCCTGCCGGTCGGTCTTGAGATCGAGCGCGGCGACGATCTCGTCACCGACCAGCACCGGCAGCGCGAAATAGCCGAGCTTGCGCTTGGCCTTCGGCACATAGGCCTCGAACAGATGGTTGTAGCCGAAGATGAGGTTGGTGCGCTTGCGCTGGATGATCAGGGGATCGAACGGCGAAAGGATGTGGACGAGATCGGGCGATGGCCCCTCGCCGCCGGCCTCCAGCACCGCGGGCGCCGCCCAATGCTCCTGCTTGGCGCCATCGATCGCGACAGGGACGAGCTCGCCGCGACGCGCGCGCGCGGCGATCAGGCGCGCGACCGCCTTCTTGCTCGGCGCGTCGAGATGGCAGACCGAATCGAGACTCACCACGCCCTGCGACCGCAGCGCGCGATCGAGCAGATAGGCCGTGATGTCCTTTGCCGATGCCGGTTTCGGCAGCTTGTCCCAGCCGAAATGACGCGTCATCAGCTCGTAGGTCTTGAGCATGCCCTGGCGCTCGCTGATGGTCACGGTGCCGGTGTAGAAGGCAAGCTGCAACGCGCGCTTCGAGGGTTTGCGGCTCTGCCACAGATGCTCCTTCTCGGTGAGCACGTCATCCTCGATGTCGCGGATCGTCAGCGGCCCGGCGCGCACCAGCCGCATCACCTTGCGCGTATCGGCCGGCTTCACCGAGGCGAACCATCTGTGCCCTTCGCGCCGGTGCTCGCGCATCGCCGGCAGGAAGAAGCGGAAATCGTTCGAGGGGATGTAGGACAGCGCATGGGTCCAGTATTCGAACACGCTTCTGTCGACGCTCTGGGCCTGGCGCAGATCGGCGCGGCGGTAGGACGGAATGCGGCTGAACAGGATGTGGTGGTGACAGCGCTCGATGACGTTGATGGTGTCGATCTGCACATAGCCGAGATGAGCGGTCGCGTCCGCAACGGCCTGCGCACCTTCGCCGAACGGAGTGCGCTCATCCAGCCGCTGGGCGTGCAGCCAGATCTGCCGGGCCTGTGTGGTGGTGAGTGGGAGCGGTTTGGGCGCGCGTGACATTGCAGGACGCAATGTAGCGGGATTCGCGCCGGGAGAAAGAAGCGGACCAGGAACAACAAAAGAAAATGCCGCGCTGCCATCTGCTGACAGCGCGGCCGTTTGACATGGCCGGCGCCTACTTCGCCGTCATGGCCTTCTGCGACTTCATGTAATGCATGCAGGCGCTCTTCATCTTGCCATTGCTCATGTCCGTGTTGGCCATGGCCATTTCCTTGTTCGACGCCATCTTGGCCGGGGTATCGGCCGTGCCACCCATCATGGCGGCGGACTTCATCATGTTGTCCTTGGTGCACGCCATCATCGCGGCCGATGCGGGGGACAGGGAAAGAGTGAACGCGACAAAGGCTGCGGTGGTGAGCAAGATCTTCATTGGAAAAATCTCCTCGTAAAACGAAACCGGCGTCATGCCGGCCTTCGCAATTACGCATTCTCTCGCTCAGACGTTTCGCGGAGAAGACAATTTTCTTGCTGCGCTGCGAAGACGAAGGGCCTCAACGGCCGTCTTTCGGTGCTCTGGGCCGATCGCTGAGGCTGCCGGTGGCGATATCGGGCTCGCACGAGGCCTTGCCCCGCCCCTCCGCCTGGCAGCGATAGACGTTGCCGGTGAGGCGGTCGACAAGCCACATGTTCTCGTCGTTCGGCCCGTCGAGGCCGACATAGCGGGAGGTCATCCCCGTGATCAGGGTCGACAGCAGGATCGCCACTGCGATCATCGCCGCGCCGATATAGATGGGCATGGAGCTCAGGGACACAGTCCGATCCGGCGGGCCACTGCGGTGGGATTGATAATCACTCGGCCTCGGCACTGGATGGAACTCGGCTCCCCTTCGTCTGCGGTTGGTGGCGAAACTCTGCTAGGCGTGCATCTGGCCGATTTCTTGTTCGCGAGCGGGCCCTGCGGAGACGGCTTTGCGACCATCGGTGTGCAGAGGTTTCCGCAAGCGAACCAAGCCTCATGGGCAGCCCCCGCTCCGGCACGAGGCTGGACTTTCGCCCGCCAAGTCCGGACCAAGCCCGGCCACACTTCACCAATGTGATCTGGATCACGCCAGGATTTCGGCGCCTCGAACCCGCTGGGAAGCCGACGGGACAATTGCTGTTCGCCTCGTCGCGCCTGTCCTCGGCACGGAGCACTGGCTGCTGCCCGTCTCACACCGGAATCGCCGTAAAACACGCCAGGATAACCACGGAAGCGGCTGCTTCCAATGTGACGAGGATCACATCAGGGCTTTTGAACCTGCCCTACGCTCGCAGCATCAAATCGCCATCAGGCGTAACAGCGAGGATACGACAATGACCTGTTTTGATAAGTTTTTTGGACTGAAGGCGATTACGCTCACGGCCGCGCTGTCGATGACGGCGGGCCTGGCACTGGCCGGCGACAACAACGTCTCTTCCGACAAGATCCTGGATGCGTTGAAGCCGAAGCCGGTGACCCGCGGTCTGTCCGCCGGTCCGCAGGCCGATCCGACAGTGCAGGCCAAGGAAGCGACGTTCCTGAACACCGTGCGCAACCGCTCGACCCGGTCGCTCTCGACCGGCGAGCGCGAGCAGATCGCCGAGCTTGCGGCGACCAAGCCGAAGATCGATCTGGAGATCCAGTTCGACTACAACTCGGCCGACATCGCCAAGACGTCGGTGCCGTCGGTGCAGGCGCTCGGCAAGGCGCTCTCCGACCCGGCGCTGAAGGGCTCGACCTTCGTGGTCGCCGGACACACCGACGCGATCGGCGGCGAAGAGTACAATCAAGGGCTCTCCGAACGCCGGGCCGACACCATCAAGAAGTACCTGGTGCAGAACTACGGCCTCAACGGCACCGATCTCGTCACCGTCGGCTACGGCAAGACCAAGCTGAAGGATACCGCCAACGGCGCCGACCCGATCAACCGCCGCGTCCAGGTCGTCAATATGGACACCAAGACCGCGTCGAAATGATTTTCGGTTAATCGCCACACGAAACACGCCGCCTGCCATGATGGTGCAGGCGGCGATTTCATATCCAGCTCTGGAACAGCATCAGCCGGTTGAAGCCCTGCATCGACGTTCCGAGGAAGGCCGCGGAGATCGGCAGCATGATCGCAAAGCCGATCGCGGCGAGGCCGACATAGGCCCACAGCAGCCAGCGCGGCAGGCCGTTCCTGCACAGCACATAGACCAGCGCAAGCGACGCCACGGTCGCGGCCGGCAGATAGTAGTAGATGAAGCCCAGCGTGCGCGGCAGCAGCGCCCAGGCGAGCCAGGGGCCGAAATAGAACGCCGCGATCAGGAACGCATCCCAGCGCCGCGCGACGACGACGTCGCGCAGCACGATCGCGAGCGCGGCCAGCGCCGGCCACAGCACCAGCGGGTTGCCGAGGAAGACGATCGCCGACACGATGTCCTCCGCCGTCTTGTCGAACAGGAACCACACCGGGCGGGCGAGCAGCGGCCAGGATGGCCACGAGCTCATGTAAGTGTGGCCGGCGATCGCGGTGGTGGTGTTGTCGGCAAAGATCCGGCGCTGCGCCTCGATCAGGTCGGGCAGCGACAATCCATCAAGCGGAACGAAAGCGGCAAGATATGTCATCGCCGGCAGGACGGCGAAGCAGAGCGCGACATGCGGCGTCCTGAAGTCGGGCCAGAGGTCGGGCCGATACCAATCGTCCGGCCTCGCGTCGGCGAACAGCGTGTGCCAGCCCTGCATTAGGCGGATCACCGCGACGATGACGATGCAGATGCCGAGCGGAAACAGGCCGCTCCATTTGCAGGCCGCAGCACAGCCGAACAGGCAGCCTGCCACCGCGAACAGCGCATGCGGCCGCTCCCGGCGAAAGCCATGCATGAAGGCGGCGGTCGCGAGCAGTCCGAAGCCGAGCGCAAAGATGTCGAGCATCGCGATGCGCGCCTGCACGTAGAGCATCTGGTTGAAGGCCGCGATCAGCGCCGCGGCGATTGCGGGCCCTTGCGCAGCGAACAGCGCGAGGCCGCACAGATAGATCGCGACGATCGCGAGCGCGCCGAACAGGGTCGCCGGATAGCGCCAGCCGAGCGCGTTGTCGCCGAACGCCGCGATCGATGCGGCGATCAGCTCCTTGGCCAGCGGCGGATGCATCGGATTGAGCATCGGTTGCGACATTACGGGTGCCAGCATCTGTCGCGCGGCCGGCACATAGTGCACCTCATCGAAAACGAATTTCTCCGGCGTGGTGAGACCGATCAGCAGCGCCAGATGCGCCATCAGGAAAATTGCGACAGCAATCACTGCGCTCCGCGACATCTTCGGAACCGCAGGCAATTCGAGCCGCATTTGTGGGGATGTTTTGCGTGGCAAATCTGCTTCACCGCGGAAAAAATATGGATGGCGCTTTTCATTGAACGCATTCCGCCGCAACTGTCACTAAGCATAGCGCAGGTCTCGCGCCGCTTGTGATAATTTCGCCACATCGCAAGCGCGCGCGATCCGGTACGATCAGGGACACATCGATCGGTTGCGAAATGAATTTGCGTTTCTGGCTTTTCCCAACACTGCTCTCGGCCGCATTGTGCGTGGCGTCTGGCGCACAGGCGCAGACGCGCGTCGGCGAAGCCGTCGTGATCCAGAACGAGGTGGTGCGCGTGGCCGCGACCGCGACGCCGATCAACGTCGGCGACAGCATGCTGCGCGACGAGACCGTGCGCACCGGCGCCGACAGCGCGGCGCGCTTCGTCATGGCCGACAGCACCAATCTGTCGCTCGGTCCCAGCGCCACGCTGAAGCTCGACCGCACCGTCTTCAACGACGAGCACAGCTATCGCGACGTCGCTATCCGCATGACCACCGGCGCATTCCGCTTCGTCACCGGACATTCCGAGAAGGCCGCCTACAAGATCACGACGCCGCTCGCGACCATCGGCGTGCGCGGCACCACGCTCGACATCCTCTCGCAACGTGGCCGCTCCGTCGTCGTGCTCCAGGACGGCGCAGCCAGCGTCTGCACGCTGAGCTTCCAGTGCGTGCAGCTCACCCAGCCCGGCGACACCGCGATCATCACCTCGACCGGCGGCAAGGTCAGCATCAGCAAGGCCAACACGCCGCCCTGGACGTTTGCCGCGACCTGCGCCGCGAATGCCGGGCTGTGCTCGGTCAGCCAATATGCAGACGCCTCACCGACCGTCACGCCCGCCGTCAATGACGACGGCATGCTGTGTGGGCGCTGACGATGGCAACGCTCCGCATCCGCGACCTGCTTCCCGCCGCCGCGCTGATGGCCATGGGCATAGTGGCACTGACATGGGGTGTGCAGCCGGCCTCGGCCGCGACCGTAACCCTGACCAATTGCGAGACAAATTGCTCGCCGACGCCCACGTCGACTAGCACGCCCGCAGCCACGCCGAGTCCTTATCCGTCGCCTTATCCGTCGCCTTCTCCAAGCGCGAGCACCGGCCCGACCGGCGCCGATTCCAGCGGCAATTCGGTCGGCGGCCTCGCCGACCAGCGCTTCAACCAGATGATCACCAACCGGGTGCTCGGCACGGTGCTGCTCGGCGTCAACGAGCAGGTCAATTGCAGCGACTGCATCAGCGCGTTCGGCTCGGCCGGCTCGTTCTCGGCCGGCATTCACGGCCGCAAGGAACTGACCAACAATCTGTCGCTGCTCGCCGGCATCGCCTACACGCAGTACAGCGAGGGCGGCTACAACATCACCAGCGCGCCGATCGGCGCCTTCGCGCTGCGCTATGACTTCACCGACTGGGGCTCGTCGCGCCCGTTCTTCGACGTCGGCACCATCCTGACGCCATGGGAGAAGGCGCGCTATACGCGCAGCTACAACACCAACCTCGGCCCGGTGAGCGTCACGGGCTCGACCAACGCCTCCAACTACGCCGTCTATGGCCGCGCCGGCTGGATGAGCCGCGTCTCGCCGCGCGACGAGGTCGCCGCCTCGATCGAGGTCTGGCAGCTCTGGCAGCGCGTGTCCGGCTATTCGGACAGCGCGGCGGCGTTCAACCCGTTCGACGCCACCATTGCGACCGGCACCGATCGCACCAGCCTGGTCAAGATCGGCGGCCAGTGGACGCATCTCTACGGCAGCAACATCGAGGCCAACATCAACGGCGGCTGGGTACAGTCGTTCGCCAGCCATAGCGGCATCGTCGCCACCGTGACCGGCAACGGCTTGGTGGTGCCGACCATGGGCAACCAGGGCTGGTTCGAATATGGCGGCCGCCTCGGCTTCCGCGTGCAGAAGGGCTGGATCGTGGACTTGTTCGCGAACGGTACGCTCGGCCCGCAGCCGGTTGGCAACACCATCCACGGCGGCGTGGGGCTAAGGATTAATTACTAGTGGCGGCTTGTGCGCGCAGCCTCAACTTCCGCGGTCATGCCCCGCGAAGACCGGGCGATCCAGTACGCCGCGGCTTCACCGTATCATCGCCCTATCTCGTAGTACTGGATCGCCCGATCAGGCCGGGCGATGACAGTGAGTATGTGGCGCGGGCATGCGCCTTCACGCCGCGGACTTGCCCTCGAACGCGCGTCGGAGGACTTCGACGTCCAGCTTCACCATCTTCAACATGGCCTGCATCGCGCGCGCGGCCGCGGCTCGGTCCGGGCTCGACAGGAATTCGAACATCACTTTCGGCACCACCTGCCAGGCCACGCCCCAGCGATCCCTGAGCCAGCCGCACTGCTCTGCCTTGCCGCCATGGGCCAGGAACGCATTCCAGACGCTGTCGACCTGGGCCTGATCGTCGCAATGGATCATCAGCGAGATCGCGTGGGTGTACTCCATCTTCATACCGCCGTTGAGCGCGACCAGGGGCTGCCCGGCCACCGTGAACTCGACGACGAGCACGGAGCCTTCCTTGCCGGAGGGATTGTCCGAAACGTTGCGCTGGACATGCGTGATGTTCGAATCCGGCACGAGCGAGACGTAGAACTTCGCGGCTTCCTCGGCATCGCCGTTGAACCACATGCAGGGCACGAGCTTGGACATGGAGAACGCTCCTCTTCAGGTTTTCAATGCTCTCGGATTTTCGATCAGGCGTTCGCCATCTCGGACTGCGCGGCGAAGGCCGCGAGGTCCATCCAGTTCACACCCCACATATGGCCGTCCGGATCCTCGAAGCTGCGGCCGTACATGAAGCTGTACTCATCCTTCGGGCTGGGATCGGCCACCCCGCCGGCAGCCTCGGCCTTGCTGACGATGTCATCGACTTCGTCACGGCTGTCGGCCGACAGGCAGAGCAGCACCTGGTTCGAGGTCTTCGCATCCGCGATCGGCTTGGGTGTGAACTGGCGGAATTTGTCGTGAGTCAGGAGCATGGCGAAAATGCTCTCGGAGAAGACCATGCAGCTCGCCGTATCGTCGCAGAACTGCGGGTTCCTGACCGCGCCGACCGCCTCATAAAAGGCCGTGGCGCGCTTGAGGTCGGTCACCGGCAGGTTGACGAAGATCATCTTGGGCATCGGAAGCTCCTTGGGCGGGTTCTGCCCAAGGACGGACGGGCAGACGGCCATCCGACACGGCTTCCGGATATTTTTTCAGGCCCGCCTGCCGTGGTTCTGTCGCACAGAACCGGCAGGCCCGGGCCGGCCTTACTTCTTCTCGTTCGGGTCCCGGTGCACCGGATCGATCCACAGCACCGTCTCGGGCTTCTCGACCGGCTCGATGTCGAGGTTGATCGCCACCGCCTCGCCGTCGCTGCGCACCAGCACGCATTCCAGCACCTCGTCCGGGCTGGCGTTGATCTCCTGATGCGGCACATAAGGCGGGACGAAGATGAAATCGCCGGGGCCGGCCTCCGCGGTGAATTGCAGGCTCTCGCCCCAGCGCATCCGCGCCTTGCCCTTCACCACATAGATGACGCTTTCGAGATGGCCGTGGTGATGCGCACCGGTCTTGGCGTCGGGCTTGATGCTGACCGTGCCCGCCCACAATTTCTGCGCGCCGACGCGGGCGAAGTTGATGGCGGCCGCGCGGTCCATGCCGGCCGTCGACGGCACGTTGGTATCGAGCTGATTGCCGGGAATGACGCGCACGCCGTCATGTTTCCAGCGATCGTCATGATCGTGTGCATGGTGGGAATGCGTGTGGTCATGGCCCGTCATGATCTTGCTTTCTGTTGGTTCCGTGCGCGGCAAACTAACCAAAGCCGCGGCATCAAGCCATACCAAAAAAGGAACGCTCGCAGTCGCCCCGTGTTGTCCCCGCGATAGAACTGGAAGGAGAGTTTCATGGGTAGCACGACCGACAAGATCAAAGGCAACGCCAACGAGGCGATCGGCAAGGCCAAGCAGGGCATCGGCGAGGCCACCGGTTCCGAACGCCTGAAGGGCGAAGGCGTGGTCCAGGAAGTGAAGGGCAAGGGCCAGCAGGCCATGGGCGATGCCAAGGACGCCGCGAAGGAAGCGATCGATCGCGCCGCGGCTGCGGCAAGGCGCGCGGCAGAGTGACGCGCGTCAGACTGAAAACGAAAAGACCGGCCGCAGGGCCGGTCTTTTTTGTTTGTGCCGTCATTCCGGGGCGCGAAGCGAACCCGGAATCTCGAGATTCCGGGTCTGGTCCTTCGGACCATCCCGGAATGACGGTGTAGATTATTTCACCGCGAGCAATTCCACGTCGAACATAAGCGTCGCGTTCGGCGGAATCACCCCACCGGCGCCGCGCGCGCCGTAACCGAGCTGCGGCGGAATGATCAGCGTGCGCTTGCCGCCGACCTTCATCGAGGCGACGCCCTCGTCCCAGCCGGCAATCACGCGGCCCTTGCCGATCGGAAACTCGAACGGCTCCTTGCGATCGACCGAGGAGTCGAATTTCTTGCCCTTCTGGCCGTTTTCATAGAGCCAGCCGGTATAGTGCATCACGCAGATCTGGCCGGGCTGCGGCGAGGCGCCGGTGCCGACGGCGGTGTCGATGATTTGCAAGCCTGAAGCTGTGGTCATGGTCTTTCCTGCGGTCTGGGCCGAGGCCGTGGTGAAAACGAAATCGGACACGCTGACGATCACGGTGATCGCGAGTGCCGACATGATGGCGAGGAGCACGCGCTGGACACGCTGCATGAGACACCTTCCGTTTGAGGCGGGAGGTGTCTAGCGCAACGCGGGTGCGGTTTCCAGCCGTAACGTTTGCAGCTCTGGGCCTCGCTCAGTAGCCGAGCGCGCAGCCGTCCTTGCGCGGGTCGGAACCGCCGGTGAGCGTGCCCTTGTCCCAGTCGATCCAGATCGCCTGGGCGCCGCCGAGCGGGCCGACCACGCTCGTGGTCTTGTGCCCGAGCTTCTTCAGGCCTTCGACGATGTCAGCCGGCACGCTGTCCTCGAGCTGGTACTGGCCCTCGTAGTGCAGGCCGCGCGGCATGTCGATCGCCTCCTGCACGTCGCAGCCGTAGTCGAGGATGTTGGTCAGGAGATGGGTCTGGCCGGTCGGCTGGTACTGGCCGCCCATCACCGCAAACGACATCGTGGAACGGCCGCCCTTGGTGAGCAGGCCCGGCATGATCGTGTGCAGCGGGCGCTTGCCGCCCTCGATGCAGTTCGGATGGCCCGGCTGGATGCGGAAGCCACCGGCACGGTTCTGGAACAAGACGCCGGTCTTGTTCGAGACGATCGCCGAGCCGAAGGAATGCGCGACCGAATTGATGAACGAGCAGACGTTGCGGTCCTTGTCCACGACAGTGATGTAGATGGTCGAGGGGTTCATCGGCGGCGCGACGTTCGGCAGGTCGAGCATGCCGTCCATGCGGATCTTGCTGATGTACTCGTCGGCAAAGCCCTTTTCGAGCATCTCTGCGACGTTGATCTTCATGTGCTCGGGAGAGGCGACATGCATCTCGCGGTTCATGTAGGCGATGCGGGCGGCTTCGGCTTCGAGATGGAAGCGCTCGACGCTGAGCGGCGCATACTTGGTCAGGTCGAAGCGCGACAGGATGTTGAGCATCAGCAGTGCGGTGACGCCCGGGCCGTTCGGCGGGCACTGCCAGACGTCGTGGCCCTTGTAATTGGTGCCGATCGGCGTCGTCGTCTCGGTGGTGTGCGCGGCGAAATCGTCGAGCGTGTGCAGGCCTCCGATGCCGCGCAGGGTCTCGACCATGTCCTCCGCGACCGGTCCCTTGTAGAAGGCGTCGCGGCCGTCCTTGGCGATCGCCCGCAGCGTCTTGCCGAGCTCGGCCTGGCGGATGACGTCGCCGGCCACCGGCGGCTTGCCGCCCGGCAGCAGGTAACGCACGGTGTTGGTGCCACCCTTCAGCTTCTCGAACTGGTTCTTCCAGTCGAACGCGATGCGGGGCGCGACGACGTAGCCCTCTTCGGCCGCCTTGACCGCGGGCTGGAGCAGGCGGTCGAAGCCGAACTTGCCGTGATCGCGCAGCACGGTCGCGAAGGCGTCGATCACGCCGGGGATCGAGACCGCGTGCGCCGAGGTCAGCGGCACGGAATTGATCTTGCGCTCGAGATACCAGTCGGCATTCGCAGCCTTCGGCGCCCGGCCGGAGCCGTTATAGGCGATGATTTTGCCTTCACCGCGTGGCTGGATCAGCGCGAAGCAGTCGCCGCCGATGCCGGTCGATTGCGGCTCGATCACGCTGAGCACGGCCGAGCCGGCCACCGCCGCGTCCACCGCCGTGCCGCCCTCGCGCAACACCTCGATCGCGGCCAGCGAGGCCTGCGGATGCGAGGTCGCGACCATCGCGTTGGTGACGTGGACCGTGGACCTGCCGGGGAAATGGAAGTTTCTCATCGAAGTTTTGCTCTCTCAGGGCTCTCTTGGGCCGTCGGCGCGGAGGGCGCGCCGTCTCGGAAAAACCGGGCCTACATGACACATTCCGGCCCGCCGGGGCAATGCTGGCATACCAGCGAAATGGCTGCCATCCGCTGGGCGTATAGACCTTTTGCCGTCCGGGGCCATGCGGGTTTTCTGGGCGGCGGCCGCCTGCTAAACGAGCCGCCATGATCCACAAGGTCGCCGCCTTCTACCAATTCGCCGCACTGCCCGATTACCGCGAGCTGCGCGAACCGCTGCGCGCGTTCTGCGCTGGTCTGGCGCTGAAGGGCAGCGTGCTGCTGGCGCAGGAGGGCATCAACGGCACGGTTGCGGGAGCGCCGGAGGCGATCGACGCCCTTGTCCATGAGCTTGCGCACGGCGCCCTCTTCGGCGGCCGGCTGGACAATCTCGAACTGAAATTCTCGAACGCGGAGGCGATGCCGTTCGGTCGGCTCAAGGTACGGCTGAAGAAGGAGATCGTCACGCTCGGGGACGCGGCTGCCGATCCGACGCGCCAGGTCGGCACCTATGTCGATGCCGACGCCTGGAACGCGCTGATCGCAGCGCCGGACACGCTGGTGCTGGACACCCGCAACGCTTTCGAGGTGGCGATGGGCACGTTCGAGGGTGCGGTCGATCCCGGTATCAAGAGCTTTGGGCAGTTCAAGGATTTTGCCGCCGAACAGCTCGATCCGGCAAAACACCGCAGGATCGCGATGTTCTGCACCGGAGGCATCCGCTGCGAAAAGGCGAGCGCGCACCTGCTCGCGCGCGGCTTTGCCGAGGTCTATCACCTCAAGGGCGGCATCCTGAAATATCTGGAGGAAGTGCCGGAGGCGCAGAGCCGCTGGCGCGGCGAATGCTTCGTGTTCGACGAGCGCGTCGCGCTCGGCCATGGTTTGCAGGAACTTGGCCTGCGGGAACGGGACAAGGACGCGACACGTGACGAATGAGATCAAGACGCTGAGCGAACGCATCGACAGGCTGGAGACGCGCCTCGCCTATCAGGACGATACGATCGAGACGCTGAACCAGACCATCACCGCGCAGTGGAAGCAGATCGACGCGCTGACCCGGCAGATCGCGCAGCTCAACGAGCGGCTGCAGGAGGCCGAGACGAATTCGCCGGGACCTGCCAACGAGCGCCCGCCGCATTATTGAGCGATATTACTGCTGGACGGCCTTTACTGACCGGACGCTTTGGGCAGCAGGTTCACGACCTCGCCCGACATCGTCAGGCGGTCACGACCAGTATCCTTGGCGGCGTAGAGCGCACGATCGGCGGCCTCGACGAGTGAAGCGGACCCTGCGGTGCGCTCGAACGCCGGCCGGCAGGTCGCGCCGCCGAGCGAGACGGTCACAGATGCCGAGATCGGGCTCGAGGCGTGGACGAGGCCCGCCTGGTGAATGGCCTCGCGGATCCGCTCGCCGATCCGGGCGCAGCCGCCCGCATCGGTATTGGGGAGCAGCATGGCGAACTCCTCGCCGCCGTAGCGCGCCGCCAGATCGCCGGCGCGGTGCATCTCGGCCGCGAGGATGCTTGCGACCACGCGCAGGCAGGCATCGCCCGCGGGATGGCCGTATTCGTCGTTGTAGGCCTTGAAATGGTCGACGTCGATCATGAGCAAGGCGAGGCTGGAGCGGTCGCGATAGGCGCGCGCCCATTCGTCGTTCAGCCGGTCGTCGAAGCAGCGGCGGTTGGCAAGCCCGGTGAGGCTGTCCTCGATCGCGAGCGTCTCGAGCCTGGTTTCCAGCGTCTTCTGCTCGGTAATGTCGCGCGAGATCGCGACCACGCCGTCGACGTTGCCGTTGTCCTTGCGTGTCACCCGCATGGTCGATTCGAGCCAGACTTCGCCCTTCTGACGGTGCGAGTTGCGATAGGTGACGCGCACCTCATCCTTCTCGCCGCGCTTCATGGCATCGACGAGGGCCTCGACCTGCGGCAGGTCGTCCGCATGAACGCCCGCGAGTGCGGGCGTTCCGATCAGCTGGTTGGCCCGCCAGCCGACGACCCGGAGCGACGAGGGAGAAACATAGCGCAGCCGCTCGTCGAGCCCGATACGGGTCACCATGTCGCTGGAGCCTTCGGCGAGCAGGCGGAAATGGGCTTCCTTCTCGACCAGGGCTGCGGCCATGCGCTGGCCCCGCTGCAACTGCCGCACCAGCACCGCGCCGATGATCGCGATCAACATGACCAGCGCGAGGACATAGAGCATGCGGGAAATCGCGGCGGCCCGCCAGGGCGCCAGCAGTTCGTCCTTGTCGACGGTGGCGAGCAGGAAGAACGGATAGCGGCCAGAGCGCTTGAAGAAGCTGACGCGTTCGGCGCCGTCCAGCGGCGACTTGAAGTGATAGGCACCGCTCGGCCCTTGCAGGCTCGGGTTGCGGAACAGCGGCTTGTCGGCGACGCTGCGTCCGGCGAATTTCTCGTTGCTCGGGTAGCGCGCGACGATCAGCCCGTCGCCATGTGTCAGCGCGACGGAGCTGTTGCGGCCGATCTCGAACTGCTCGTAGAAGTGCGACAGATATCCGGAGCTGATGGTCGCGAGCACCACGCCGCCAAAGCTGCCGTCCGCCTTGTTGAAGCGGCGCGACAGGGTGAGGACCCATTCGCCATCGAGCAGGCTCTTCACGGGACGGCCGAGATGGGCCTCTCGTTTCGGGGAGAGCTGGTGATGGCGGAAGAACGCGTCGTCGCTGAGCGTCGAGCCGATCGTGCCGGGCGAGGTCAGCCAATTGCCCCGGTCGTCGATGACGGCGAAGCTGTGCACGCGCTCCGTCGCCTTCTTGCGCACCTCCATGAGGTTTCTGAGCTTGGCGATCGTGGCGGGTTCGGTGCCGTCCATCTCCAGCCGGCTGACGACGCCGACGACGCCGGAATCGAGCAGATCGAGGCTGTCCTCGGCATGCTGCGTCAGCGATCGCGCAACGTTCGCCATCTCGGTCTCGGCGCCCTTGAGCACTGCGTCGCGCGCGGCCCATTCCCGCCAGGCGCTGACGCCGAGGATGGTCGCGCAGGTCAGCACGACAAACGCCGCCGCGCGTAGCGGCAGGCGGCTCCATCCGGCTCTTTGGGTAGCAGCGCTCATGCGGCAGAATTCTCCGATCGTTTCGGAAACTCTGCCGCTTCTATTATTGAACTCTGAAATGACTGCCGAAATACACCGCGATACCTGCGCTTTCCCGTAGTCCTACGGACGCAAGGATCAGCGCATCGCTAACAGGGTATTAGCGAACCTATCGGAATCCGGCTCCGCTCCCGCTAGCTGAAGATGGCCTTAACCTTGTCCCAGAGCGAGGGATTGTCGGCGTCCGCATCGGCCTTCGAGGGTGTCGGCTGGGCGGCACTCACGGGATCGGACGCCGGGAAGCTGTCCTTGAGCCCGGTATCGAGCTTGGCATGACGATCGGCGGCGAGCGCCTCATGCAGATCGTCGGCGTGCTTGTCGTGCGGCGCGGGATTGAATGACTCAGCCATGATCTCCTCCATAGGTTGGTCAACGCGGCCCAAATGCGCTTGTTCCCCTGTTCCGCTGAAGGCCGCCGCGGTGTATCAGGAGCCGTAACCTTGCTCAGGACCATTCGTGCCCCAGTCTGCGACAAAGCCTTTCATCGACGTGCTCTCCGGCCAGCGCCAAGCCATCCCGCCGATGTGGATGATGCGCCAGGCCGGCCGCTACCTGCCGGAATATCGCGAGGTGCGGGCCAAGGCCGGCGGCTTCCTCGATCTCTGCTTCAACCCGGAACTTGCCGCCGAGGTCACGCTGCAACCGATCCGGAGATTCGGCTTTGACGCGGCGATCATCTTCTCGGACATCCTGGTGATCCCCTACGCGCTCGGCCGCTCCGTGCGCTTCGAGGTCGGCGAAGGTCCGCGGCTCGAGCCGCTGGATGATCCCGCGAAGGTCGGAACGCTCGCCGCGCGCGCCGACTTCGGCAAGCTCGCGCCGGCGTTCGAGGCCTTGAAGATCGTGCGCGGCGCGCTCGATCCCAAGACCGCGTTGATCGGCTTCTGCGGCGCGCCGTGGACGGTGGCGACCTACATGGTCGCGGGCCAGGGCACGCCCGACCAGGCCCCGGCGCGGATGATGGCCTACCGGCATCCGGACGCGTTTGCGAAGATCATCGACGTGCTGGTCGACAACTCGATCGAATATCTGCTGGCGCAACTCGCAGCCGGTGCCGATGCCTTGCAGATCTTCGACACCTGGGCCGGGGTGCTGCCGCCGGCCGAGTTCGCGCGCTGGTCGGTCGAGCCGACGCGGCGCATCGTCGAGGGCGTACGCGCGAAGGTGCCGGACGCCAAGATCATCGGCTTTCCCCGTGGCGCCGGCGCGCAATTGCCGGGCTATGTCGAGGCGACCGGTGTCAACGGCGTCAGCATCGACTGGACCGCGGAGCCGGCCTTCATCCGCGAGCGCGTGCAATCACGCGTCGCGGTGCAGGGCAATCTCGATCCGCTGGTGCTCATTACCGGTGGCGCCGCGCTCGACCGCGCGATCGACAACGTGCTGGCGAATTTCGCTGCCGGGCGCTTCATCTTCAATCTCGGCCACGGCATCCAGCCGGAGACGCCGATCGCCCATGTCGAGCAGATGCTGAAGCGGGTGCGGGGGTAAGCGGCGGTCTCGTTGCGGCCATCCTTCGAGACGCGCGCAAGAGCGCGCTCCTCACCATGAGGTCTCGTTCTGCGGCGGCACCCCAGACCTCATGGTGAGGAGCGCCGTCTTACGGCGCGTCTCGAACCATGAAATCATAAAACCGCGAAAACAACCCCATGCACAGTAGACAAGTCATTGAAGAATCTGAGCCGAGCATTGCTCGACTCACAAGGGGTCTTGGACACGTCGGGCAAGACAGGCGCACGATGCCATGATCGCACCGACGATCGTTTTGAAGCAGGCTAGCGCGGCCGGCTGCGCTCGATGATCTCGGCAGCGCCCTTCGTCAGCAGATCGAGACCCACGGCACGGCCAAGCTCACGGGGCCGGTTGGCGGGGCCTGTGCGCGAGGCTTCGATGATGGTGTTGCCGGAGAGGTCGAGCACGGACGCGGTGAGCGACATCTGACCGCCTGCAATGGTCGAGAAGCCCGCGACAGGCGAATTGCAGTGGCCATTCAGCACCCAAAGCACCTCGCGCTCGGCATCGGCAGAGGCGTGGGCGGCGGGATCGTCGATCGACGACAGGATTTTTCGCGTTTGCCAGTCCTGCGCGGCGCATTCGACCGCGACGATGCCTTGTCCTGCCGCCGGCAGCATCTCCGCGGGCGTAAACTCGTAGGCGATGCGGTCCGCAAGACCGACGCGATCGAGGCCGGAGCGCGCCATGATCAGCGCATCGGCAGGCCCCACCGCGCCGCCATCCGGCAGGCGCTGCTTCTCGCCGTTGTCGAGCTTTCGCACGCGCGTGTCGGCCGCGCCGCGAAAGTGGATGACCTCCACGTCAGGAAACAGCCGCCGCGCATAGGCCGCGCGACGCACCGCGTTGGTGCCGATCTTGAACCCCTTGCCGCGCGACTGGCGCAGCGCCGCCAGCGTCACGCCGTCGCGCAGCACCAGCGCGTCATTGGGCGGATCGCGCGACAGCGTGGCACCGATGACGAGGCCGGGCGTGTCCTCGTTGCCCGGCATGTCCTTCAGCGAATGCATCGCCGCCTGGAGTTCACCCGACAGCACGGCGGCGCGAATCTGCGCCACGAAGGCGCCGCCCTTGCCGCCATGCGGCAACAGCTTGCTGGTCTGGTCAAGATCGCCCGTGGTGTCGAACTTGACGATCTCGACGTCGAGATCGGGCACGGCGGCGGTCAGGCGGCGCGCGATCTCTTCCGTCTGTGCCAGCGCCATCGCGCTCTTGCGTGTGCCGATCTTGAGTCGAGTAGCCAAGTCCTGGTCCTTTCACTGCGCGTTGTCTTATTTGAGCATGATCTTATCGGAAAACCGGTGCCCACTTTGCGCTAACGCGGCCCTCCGGGTCCGGATCATGCTCTACCGCGCATCCTCCAATATCATGTCGGAGGCCTTTTCGGCGATCATGATGATCGGCGCGTTGGTGTTCCCCGACACGAGGTCCGGCATAATCGAGCCGTCGACGACGCGAAGGCCTTCGAGCCCCCTCACCTTCAGCCGCTGGTCCACCACTGCGAGCGCGTCATTGCCCATACGACAGGTCGAGGTCGGATGGTAGATGGTGCTGCCGCGCTCGCGGCAGTAATCCAGCAGCTCGGCATCCGTGGATACCTTCGCCCCGGGATCGACCTCGCCCACGACGAACGGCTTCAGCGCCGGCGCATTCAATATCTTGCGCAGGATCTTCAGGCCCTCGACGTTGGTGGTGCGATCGGTCTCGGTCGACATGTAGTTGATGCGGATCTCCGGCGGCACGGTCGGATCGGCGCTCCGGATGCGCAAGGACCCGCGGCTTTCGGGACGCAGCTGGCAGACCGAGGCGGTGAAGCCGGAAAAGTCGTGCAGCTTCTCGCCCATCTTGTCGGTCGAGAACGGCAGGAAGTGCACCTGGATGTCGGGCGAGGCGAGCCGCGGGCTGGTCTTGAAGAACGCGCCCGCCGTGCCGGCCGCGATCGTCAGCCAACCTTTGCGGAACAGCGCGTAGCGCGCGCCGGCCAAAGTGCGACGGATCGGGTTGTTGACGGTGTCGTTGAGCGTGATCTTCTGCGAGCAGCGCATCACGATGCGGACCTGCATGTGGTCCTGGAGATCGTGGCCGACACCCGGCGCGACCAGCACGACATCGATGCCGTGCTTGCGCAGCAGATCGGCAGGACCGACGCCGGAGAGCTGGAGTAGCTGCGGTGAATTGTAGGCGCCGCTCGACAGCACGATCTCCTTGCGTGCGCGGGCACGGCGCAGCTGCGCGCCTTGCCGGTATTCGACGCCCACGGCACGGCGCCCCTCGAACAGCACGCGCTGGCCGAGCGCCCCGGTCTCGATCTTGAGATTGCCGCGCGTCCTCGCCGGGCCGAGATAGGCGACCGACGTCGAGGCACGGCGGCCGTTGCGCGTGGTGGTCTGGAACAGGCCGACGCCTTCCTGCGTGGCGCCGTTGAAATCAGGGTTGTAGGGCAGACCGGTCTCGACCGCGGCGTCGATGAAGGCCTTCGACAGCGGATCGGTCACGATCATGTTAGAGACCGGCAGCGGCCCGCCGCTGCCGTGATACTGGTCGGCGCCGCGCGACTGGTTCTCGGCCTTCCTGAAATAGGGCAGCACATCGTCATAGCCCCAGCCGGTGTTACCGAGCTGACGCCAGCGGTCATAGTCCTCGTGCTGACCGCGAACATAGAGCAGGCCGTTGATCGAGCTCGAGCCGCCCAGCGTCTTGCCGCGCGGCTGGAACACCTGGCGCCCCTTCAGCTCGGGCTCCGGTTCGGTCTGGTACATCCAGTTGACAGTCTTCTCCTTGAACAGTTTGCCGTAGCCGAGCGGCACGTGGATCCAGATGTTGGAATCCTTCGGGCCGGCCTCGAGCAGCAGCACGTTGTGCTTGCCGTTCGCAGACAGGCGGTTGGCGAGCACGCAGCCGGCGGAACCGGCGCCGACGATGATGTAGTCGAATTCGGGATCGATTGGTGCGAGAGAGGAGTTTGCGGTCATGTCTTGCCAGTGTTCTTGTTGGTGTGGGCGTTTCCGTTCGTGGCTTACCACGATCATGCGCGCAGACGCAGCGCCTCGACCAGCGACTTGAACGCACGGGCATATTCCGCGCCCGCCCTTGCGATATCGGCGCGTCCGGCGCAGGCGACCGCAGCCTCCGTGACCGCGCCGAGGAGCAGCCGCGCCAGCGGCTCGACCGGCTGCCGCGCGATCAGCCCGGCCTCCATGGCGGCTGCGATCGCGCGCGGCAGCTTGCCGCCGAAATGCTCGGCATCGATCTCGCGCCAGCGCTCCCAGCCGAGCACGGCCGGGCCGTCGCGCAGGATGATCTGGCCGGTCGGGCCCTTGGCGGTCGCTGCGAAGTAATGCTGGGTGCCCGCGACCATCGCAGCGAGCACGTCCTTCTCGGCCCGCGCGGTGCTGTCGATCTCCGCAACGAGGTCGCGCGAGACCTGGTCGAACACGGCCTCGAACACCGCCTCCTTGGTCTTGAAGTGATGATAGACCGCACCCTTGGCGACGGAGGCCCCCTCCGCGATCTCGTCCATGGTGGTGGCGGCAAAGCCTTGCGTCCCGAACAGGCGGCGCGCCGCCGTCAGGATCGCCTCCGATGTCGCCGCCCGCCGCTCCGCCTGCTTCGCCATGAGTGTCGTCTAATCCAATTCGGCTGATACGGCCAGTTGACTTTTCGACTGCCGGTCGGTATTTACCGACCATCAGTCGGTTTTAATCGTGAGGTATGTCATGCCCAGTCGTGAAATCGTCGAAGCCTTTGCGAAGCGGCTGGAGGATGGGGACTTCGTCGGCGCGATCGAACATTTCTATGCGCCCGACGCCGCGACTTATGAAAACAACGCCGCGCCGACCGTCGGCCGGGAAAAGTTGGCAGCGAAAGAGCGCGGCGTGCTGGCCGCGACCAAGGAGGTCAAGGCCGTGCGCATCGGGCCGAGCCTGATCGAGGGCGACACTGTCGCGACACGCTGGCGGTTCAGCTTCACCAGCGCGGAAGGCGTCATCCGAACGTTGGATGAGATCGCGTGGCAGACCTGGCAAGGCGACCAGCTGATCGAAGAACGGTTCTATTACGATCCGAAGCAGCTGGGGCGGTGATCGCGTCTCCCGGACACCGGTGTCATCGCCCGCGAAGGCGGGCGATCCAGTATTCCACCAGCGCCGGTGATTGATCCGATAGGCCGCAACCGGATGCCCCGCCTTCGCGGGGCATGACAGCGGAGTTAGTGGCGAACACTCGGCCGCGGCTACAACCGTAACGCGGGGTGTCGCATTTGTATCGATTTGTTATCGATACTGTCGATGGAACACGCAGAAGTGGTCGCGGCGACCGTGACAGGCGGGGATAATTCATAGTTCGTCAAAGGTTTGCAGCGAATTCTCCTGATCGAGCCGGACGAACGGCCCATCCTGCTAGGCTCTAGAATGCGGACTCAACTGACCACCTATTTCGCGCGGCTGTTCGCCGGCGATCTGTCAGCGTTCGGCGGTCCCGCAACCGACGAAGCCATGGCCGGCCATATCCGCGCGGAACAGATGTCGCTGGTGCTCGGCTATTCCGTCGGCATCATGCTCGCCAATGCCTGCAACGCCGCCGTGCTTGCCATCGCGCTGTGGCATTCGCCGGACCGGACGTTCGCCCTGATCTGGGCGGTCGTCGTCGCCGCTGCCGCGATCGCGTTCGGGGTGCAGTCCCATGCCTCGCGCCGGATCACAAAACCGCAATTCGTCTCGCGCCGCGCCATGCATCGGCTGGTGCGCAATGCCTTCATCCTCGGGGCCGCCTGGGGCATCGTGCCGGTCGCCTTCTTCGCAAACGCCGCAACCGGCGGCCAGCTTGTCATCACCTGCCTTTGCTCGGGCATGCTGGCCGGCGGCGCGCTGGCTTTCGCCACCATCCCGATTGCGGCCATCGCCTTCACGACCCCGATCTTCGTCGGCATCGCCATCTGCCTCGGCCGTGACGGCGATCCGGCCTATGTGCTGATGGCCATCCTGGTGGTGGTCTACGGGTCAGTGCTGCTGCGCGCGGTGTTCGTGAATTCAATCGGGTTCGCGCGGCGCGTGATACGGCAGGTCGAGGCCGAGCGCACGGTGCGGCAGGATCCGCTGACTCTCCTGCCCAACCGCTTCGCCTTCAACGAGACGCTCGATGCCGCCTTGAAGCGGCTGGCCCTGTCGGGCGAAGAGTTCGCGGTGCTGCTGCTCGATCTCGATCGCTTCAAGGAGGTCAACGACAAGTTCGGCCACCCCGCCGGCGACGAATTCCTGGTCCAGGTCGCAAGCCGCCTGCAACGCTGTACCCGCGCGGCCGAGCACGTCGCGCGCATCGGCGGCGACGAGTTCGCGCTGGTGATGGCCAACCTGGCGCGGCCCGAGGATGCGCTAGAAATCGCCGAGCGCTTTGTCGCAGCCTTCACCGAGCCGTTCCCGATCGAGGGCCGCCAGCTCGCGGGCGCGACCAGCGTCGGCATCGTGCTGGCACCGCGCGACGGCAACACGGCCCTCGACATCATGAAGAACGCCGACGCGGCGCTCTACCGCGCCAAGAAGGCCGGACCCGGCACGGTCTGCTTCTTCGAGGTCAGCGACGACAGGCTGTCCCGCGATCGCAAGGCGCTGCAATCGGACCTCGAGGGCGCCATCGCGCGCAACGAGCTGTTTCTCGTCTTCCAGCCGTTCCTCGACCTCGGCGAGAACCGGATCACCGGCTTCGAGGCGCTGCTGCGCTGGCAGCATCCCTCGCGAGGGCTGGTGCCGCCGAGCGAGTTCATCCCCATCGCCGAGGAGACCGGGCTGATCCACGCGATCGGCGAATGGGTGATCAGGCGCGCCTGCGCGACGCTGGCGGACTGGCCCGAGGACATCAGGGTCGCCGTGAATTTCTCCGCGGCGCAGTTTCACAACACCGGCATCCTCCAGACCATCGTGCAGGCGCTGGCCGACGCGAAGGTCTCTCCCAGCCGGCTCGAGATCGAGATCACCGAATCGATGCTGCTGTCGAAATACGGATCGGCCGTGTCGATCCTGAACGCGCTGCTGCAACTCGGTGTCACCGTTGCGTTAGACGATTTCGGCACCGGATTCTCGTCGCTCACTTACCTGCGCAAGCTGCCGTTCAGCCGCATCAAGATCGACCAGTCCTTCATCCGCGACATGCTGGTCCAGCCGGACTGTGCCGCGATCGTGAAGTCGGTGATTTCGCTCGCGCGCGACCTGCGCATCGGCGTGGTCGCCGAAGGCGTCGAGACTGCCGATCAGCTCGAATATCTGAGGCAGATCAATTGCGACGAAATCCAGGGCTATCTGATCAGCCGGCCGGTGTCGGCTGAGCAGGTTCTGGCGCTGCTCGACACGAAGAAGCTGCGGGCGACTTACGCGGCGTAGGGCATAGACTCGCAAAGTCTCCGCAGCCATGGGATCAGTCTGCTTCGCTGACCTAAGGTAGCCCGCTGTTCTGAGAGTGCTTTCCGAGTGTTTCGGCGCGCTACCTCTAACGAGGACTTGCCGTGTCGGCTCCATTAGGCAACACTTGCCCCCTTTCAGAGTAGTTATTTTTGAGGGGCATCATCATGCCTGAGATATTGGACGTCCTGCTGTGGTGTGCCGCGCTTGCGACATGGCTGATGCTTTTCTTCGCCTTCGTGAGCAAGGCCCTGAAACCGCTCTCAAAGAGCGTCCGCCGCGTGATCGAGGCAGCTTTCAAACCCAACTTGAAGTGATGTCGGCTACGATGCCCGATCGAAACTGAACCGGCCTGCGCCGGTGACGAAGATCAGCATCGCGCCGCCCATGATCGAGATGTTCTTCAGGAAGTGGTTGTATTGACCAACCTGCTGCGCACCCGCGGGATACTCCCAGTAGCGGTGCGCAACAGCCGTTGCCGCCACGACGAACACAAACGTCAGGATTGCGCAGTAGCGCGTACCGACGCCCAATATCAAACCAACGGATATCAATACTTCCAGTGCGATGTTCGTCATGGTGAACAGCTCAGGTGCTGGAAGGTGCAGGGACCTGAAATAACTCACGGAGCCGCTGAAGTCGTGTATTGCGCCGTACGCGCTTCCGACGAATACCCACGCGAGCAGAATGCGGCCGATCAAGATCAGCGAGTCGGCACTCCCTGTGGCGAACTCGTCGACTGCCAGCGAGACCGAATTGGATTTCATGGCAGAACCTCCACCCTTGTTGTCCAAGACCGGCTGAACACGTTTACTGCCGAGAGCAAACCTATCATGATTGGTGGACCGCACGAAGCGCTCTTACCGGCTCGTTGGCGCGGCAAAACGAAGCCCGCTTCGTCACGGAATTGGTCCGCCTGCAAATGGCCCTCAGCGCCAGGACGAACCGCACCCGCCTGCTCCCGCGCGTAGAGCGGATGCGCATGCCTTCAGGCTGATCGCGTTTCCGAGTACGCCTTCCAGCCCCGCCTCAGACCGCGTCCGCCCGCAGCAGCGTGTCCACGGTGATGGTGCCGCGGGCGCGGGAGACGCAGGCGCAGATCTTCTGGTTGCTCTGTTTCTGATGGTCGCTGAAGAAGACGTCGCGATGGTCGATCTCGCCGTCGACTGCGACGACGTCGATGGCGCAGAGGCCGCATTCGCCGCGCTTGCAATCGTACATCACGTCGTGGCCGCTGGCATTGAGCACGTCCAGCATCGAGCGCTCGCGCGGGATTTCGAGTTCGACACCGGAGTCTTTCAAGCGCACGCGAAAGGTCTCGGTCGGCAGCGTGCCGCTGGAGCCAAACGTCTCGTACCGAAGATCGGCGAGCGGATGGCCGGCGCCGATCCAGGCGTGGCGCGCGGCGTCCAGCATCCGCATCGGGCCGCAGAACAGCGCCAGCGCGCCTTGCGGCAATGACGCGAACAGCGCGTCGAGATCGAGCCGCCGGCCCTCGTCGCTCGCGTGAACGACAAGGCGGTCGCCGAGCATGCCGGCAAGATCGTCGAGATAGGCGGCCTCGCCGCGCGAGCGCACGGCATAATGCAGCGTGACATCGGCGGCACGTCGCGCCAGCGCCTGCGCGGCGCCGAGGATCGGGGTGATGCCGATGCCGCCGGCGATCAGGCAATAGTTTTCGCGGGCCCAGTCGACCGCGAGCAGCGAGGCGGGCTGCGTGATGTCGAGCCGCGCGCCCGGTGCTAATTGCCACATATAGCGCGAACCGCCGCGGGAATCCTCGGCGCGGCGCACCGCGATCTTGAGGCCACGCGAGGTGGCCTCGCCGACCAGCGAATAGGATCGCGTCTCGGGCAGGCCGTCGATGGTCACGCTGACATTGATGTGGCTGCCGACCGGATAGGCTGTGCCGTCGAACCGGTCGGGCAGGATCAGGAATTCGCGGATGCCGGGCGCAAGGTCGCGCGTCGAGACGAGCGTCGCCGGGGTCCAGGTTTCGATGAAGCGCATGGTGACTGCCCTAATCGGTTGCGGTCTTGATCAGCGCGAGCGCCGGCAAGAGGTCGAGATGGGTCCGATTGCGCAGCGCGAGCCGCAGGTTGCGCACCGCGAGCCGCGCGTGCTCGCGCATCACAGCCTCGGCGCGCGTACCTTCGCGGTTTTCGATGGCGTCGATGACGACGCGGTGGTGCTCCTGCCCGATGATCAGGATCTGCTGGGCCTCGGGCAGCGCCGACTGCGCCATCACGAAGCCGCTCGGGGAGGCGAACGGCAGCGCGGAGGCGCGGTCGATCTGCCGGATCAGCGGCGGGCTGCGCGACAATTCCGTGAGCAGCGCGTGGAAGCGCGCGTTCAGCGTGACATAGGACGAGAACGCATCGACCGAGATCGGCACCTGGCGCAGCAATTCGTCGATCGCGGCGAGACATTCCTTCAGCGGCTCGAGCTCGCGCGCGGAGACGCCGCGCTCGGCGGCAAAGCGCGCGGCGAGCCCTTCCAGCGTGCCGCGCAGCTCGATGGAATCGGAGATGTCGCGCTCGGAGAACGCCTTCACCATGAAGCCGCCGGAGGGGATCGCCTCCAACAGGCCCTCCTCCTCCAGCCGCACCAGCGCCATGCGCACCGGCGTGCGCGAGGCGCCGGTCGTCTCCACCGCCTGAAGCTCGGAGATGCGCTCGCCGGGACGCAAGGAGCCCGACAGGATCTGGTCGCGCAGCGCGAGCTGCGCCTTCACGGTCTGCGAGACGGAGCGGTCGACCTCGCGCTCGGCCATGTCGGCTTACTCCGCGGCCTGGAGGTGTTGCGGCGCGTTTTCCTTCGCCACCATCCTGTCGATCAGCTTGCGCGTCCACATCGCGCCGGCGTCGATGTTGAGGTTGTAGAAGACGCGATCGGGGTTCTCGTCCATCGCGCGCTGCTGCGCTTCGAGGATCAGCTCGTCCTCGCGGAAGATGCCGGAGACGCCTTCGCGGATCTCGGTGGTGATGCGCTGCTCGCCGATCTGGTAGTTGCGGACGAAGGCCCAGAAGTAGTGACAGGTCTTCTCGGTCTCCGGCGTGATGGTGTTGAGCACGAAGCCGTTGACGCCCTGCGAGCGGTCACCTTCCGGCGCGCCGGTGCCTGTCAGCGCCACGCCGACGTCGATGGCGATGGTGCATGGCGCTTCGAAACGGATGATCTGCCAGCGATCGACGAGGCCGGGCTTGCCGAGCTGCTTGGCCCAGAACGGCGGCGCCTCGATGCCGCGCATCCAGCGCGTCACGGTAACAGTCTTCTCGCCATGGGTGACGTCGAACGGCGCTTCGGCGACCGCGTCGTTGCCGATCGAGGAGCCGTGCACGAAGGTCTCGTGCGTGAGGTCCATGAGGTTGTCGAGCACGAGACGGTAGTCGCAATTGACGCGGATGGTCTTGCCGTCGCCGGCCCAGGCCGGATCGTGATTCCAGTGCATGTCGGGCACGAGCGCGGGATCGGCCAGCGCGGGATCGCCCATCCAGAGCCAGATGTAGCGGTGGCGCTCGACCACGGGATAGGCGCGCACGCAGGCCGAGGGATTGATGGTCTCCTGCGAGGGCATGAAGGTGCAGCGCCCCTGCGCGTTGTACTTCAGGCCGTGATAGCCGCAGACGACGGTGTCGCCTTCGAGCCGTCCCTTCGACAGCGGCACCAGGCGATGCCAGCAGGCATCCTCCAGCGCAGCCACCGAGCCATCGGCCTTCCGGTACATCACAACGTGCTTGCCGCAGATCGTCCGCGGCAGCAGCGCCGGCTTCACCTCGGCGTCCCAGGCGGCGGCGTACCAGGCGTTCATGGGGAAGGGCTTTGTCACCGGTCTCACTCCCAAGGCTTATGAATACGTTATGTATACATTACCAGGGGAGAAAGTGCCGTTCAAGGCCGAAATTTGCGTACCTTGATACCTAAATGCAAAACTGTGTATACAGGCTCGACCCTACCGTCATTCCCCGCGGAGGCGGGGAATTCAGTACTCCGCGGCGGTCATTGGTTCACACAACTTCCGCCGCGGCGTGCTGGATCACCCGCTTTCGCGGGTGATGACAGCGCGCGATACGGAACACCCCCCTGGAGGGGAAGGTAAGAGGCGTCTTCGCCGGCAGTTACGTTCCGAACACCTTCGCCAGCCCGGCCTGGGCTTCTTCCTGAATCCGCTTCAGGTGGTCGGTGCTGCGAAAACTTTCCGCGTAGATCTTGTAGACGTCCTCCGTCCCCGACGGCCTCGCCGCGAACCAGCCGAAATCGGTCTCGACCTTGATGCCGCCGAACGGCTGGCCGTTGCCGGGCGCCTTGCTGAGCGTGGCACGAACGGGATCGCCGGCGAGATCCTTCAGGCCGAGCTGCTCGGGCGTGACGGACTTCAAAATGTTCTTCTGCGGCGTGGTCGCCGCGACGTCGATGCGCGCGTAATGGGGCATGCCAAACTCGGCGGTGAGATCGCCAAAGAGCTGGCTGGGATCGCGGCCGGTCTTCGCCATGATCTCCGCGGCGAGCAGGCCGAGGATGATGCCGTCCTTGTCGGTGGTCCACACCGTGCCGTCGCGGCGCAGGAACGAGGCCCCTGCACTCTCCTCGCCGCCGAAGCCGAAGCCGCCCGTGAGGAGGCCGTCGACGAACCATTTGAAGCCGACCGGCGTCTCGACCAGCTTGCGACCGAGCTTTTTCGCGACGCGGTCGATGATCGAGCTCGACACCACGGTCTTGCCGATCGCGGCATCCTTGCCCCAGTTCGGGCGGTGCGCGAACAGATAGGAGATCGCCGTCGCGAGATAATGGTTCGGATTCATCAGGCCGCCGGTCCGCGTCACGATGCCATGGCGGTCGGCATCGGTGTCGTTGGCAAAGGCGACGTCGAAGCGGTCGCGCATGCCGATCAGGCTCGCCATCGCGTAAGGCGAGGAGCAGTCCATGCGGATCTTGCCGTCCCAGTCGACCGTCATGAAGCGGAAGGTCGGATCGATCGCCTCGTTCACGACCGTGGCCTTCAGGCCGTAGCGCTCGATGATCGGATGCCAGTAATGCACGGCGGCGCCGCCGAGCGGGTCGATGCCGATATTGATGCCGGCGGATTTGACGAGATCGAGATCGACGACGTTGCCGAGATCGGCGACGTAGGGCGTGATGAAGTCGTAAGCATGCACGTTCGCAGCCTTGCGCGCCTTGGCGTAGTCCATGCGCGCCACGCCCCTGAGCCCGTCGGCAAGATAGGCGTTGGCACGCTTCTCGACGACGCCGGTCGCATCGGTGTCGGCCGGGCCACCATGCGGCGGATTGTATTTGTAGCCGCCGTCTTCCGGCGGATTGTGCGAGGGCGTGACGACGACGCCATCCGCCAGACCCGACGTGCGGCCCTTGTTGTAGGTGAGGATCGCGTGCGAGATCACAGGCGTCGGCGTGTAGCCGCCGTCCTTGTCGATCATGACGTCGACGCCGTTAGCCGCGAACACCTCGACGGCGCTGACGAGAGCAGGTTCGGCCAGCGCGTGGGTGTCGATGCCGATGAAGAGCGGGCCGGTCAGCCCCTTTTCCTTTCTGTAGTCACAAATTGCCTGCGTGGTCGCGAGGATATGGCCCTCGTTGAAGGTGGTCTTGAACGAGGTGCCGCGATGACCGGAGGTGCCGAACGCCACCCGCTGCGCCGGGTCAGCCACGTCGGGCTTGCCGGCGAAATAGGCCGTCACCAGCCGTGGAATGTTGGTGAGCGCGTCCGGCGAGACCTGCTTGCCCGCCGCGGGATGAACATCAGCCACTGAAATATCCTCGTCCTGTCGTCACAGAGATTGCGGGACACCATAGCATCGGCCGGGCGCCCGCCAAGGGCACAACACGCGCGAGGGGGAAGGCGTTCCTTGGGTGCCAACCCGGAATGACCATGCTGTAGCTCGCATGAGCGAAGCGATATGCGGGACCGCCTGTCCCGGATGTCGCTTCGCTCATCCGGGCTACGGGGTTCATGCTATGCTCCACACCATCGCCACCTTTCGAATCGTCCCATGATCCTCCCGCGAATGCTGCTCCTGCTGATCGCCAGCCTCGTTGTGGCCGGCGCGCCGGCGCGCGCCGCCGAGTTCTACACCGAGGATCTGCGCATCCCGATGGCGGAAGCCGGGCCGCAGGGGCTGGAGGCGTTCCTGGTGCGCCCGGCGGGGACGAAGCGCTATCCGCTCGCGCTGCTCAGCCACGGCTCGCCGCGCAGTTTCGACGACCGCGCCACCATGTCCGCGCACAAATATTACGGCATCGCGCTGGAATACGCCCGGCGCGGCTTTGCCGCGCTGATCGTGATGCGGCGCGGCTACGGCACCTCGCCGGGCGGACGCGTCGACAGCGTCGGCGGCTGCGCCAATGCCGCGTACATGCCGGCGGCGGCGATTGCGGTCGCGGACCTGCGCGCGGCGATCGATGCGATGGGGCGCAGGACCGACGTCACGACATCGGGCATGATCGCGGCCGGCCATTCCGCCGGCGGGCTCGCCACCGTCGCGCTGACGGCGCAGGCGCCGCCCGGTCTCGTCGCCGCGATCAGCTTTGCCGGCGGCCGCGGCTCGCGCGACGGCGACGACGTCTGCAACGAGGGCGGCCTGGTGCAGGCCTTCGCCACCTTCGGCAAGACATCCGGCGTGCCGATGCTGTGGGTTTACGCGACCAACGATCTGTTCTTCGGGCCCGATCTCGCCCGCCGGCTCTATGACGGTTTTCGCGGCAATGGCGGCAACGTGAAATTCGTCGCGGCGGCGCCTTACGGCGACGATGGCCATTATCTCTATTCCGTGGTCGGCCGTCCGCAATGGACGCCGTATGTGGACGCCTTCCTGCGCGAGCGCGGGCTCGGCCACGACGTCCTGAGCCCGCCCGATCCGCTGCCGCCGCCGAGCCAGCTCAACGAGGCCGCGCGCGCCGAGTTCGCGCGCTATCTCGCCAGCACCGTGCCGCACAAGGCTTTTGCGGTGTCGCCCAAGGGCGGTTACGGCTGGCGTTCGGGGCGCGCGACGGCCGACGACGCCCAGCGCGATTCGCTCGCGGCTTGCATGAAATGGTCGCCCACCTGCACGCTCTACGCGGTCGATGATCGGCTCGCCGGAGCTGCGCAAGGGACAATAACGGACCAGAGCGCCCGCGCGCGATAGGCGCGAGGGCGATCAGATCACTCGACGGAGGAGGCTAGAGCCGTTCGCTGAGCGCGAGCTTGTAGCCGACGCCAGTGACGGTCGCGATCACGGGCGTGCCGCTGCCGACGAGCTTGCGGCGCAGCCGCGCCACCAGCGCATCGACCGTGCGGATGTCGACCTCGGCCTGGCGGTTGCTGACGACCTCGATCAGATAGTCGCGGCTGAGCGGCCTGCCGTCGGCGCCGACGAGCGCCGCCAGCAGGTCGAACTCGGCGCGCGTCAGCGACACCGGCTTGCCGTCGCTGCCGAGCAGCTCGCGCCGCGTCAGGTCGATGATCCAGTCGCCGAAGGCGATCGAATTGTGGTTGCGCGCCGCCTTGCGGTCGATCGAGCGCCGCCGCAGCACGCTGCGGGCGCGCGCGAGCAGGTCGCGCAGATTGATCGGCTTGGTGACGTAGTGGTCGCCGGCGATCTCGAGGCCGAGGATGCGGTCGACGTCGGTGTCGCGGCGGGTCACGAAGATGATGCCCGCGTTGCTGGTCGCCTGGATTTCCTTGGCGAGCTCGAAGCCGTCACCGTCGGGCAACTGCACGTCGAGGAAGACGAGGTCGGCGCGCCCGCGCAGCGCCTGGCGGCACTCCGCGCAGGAGCCGGCGCCGACCACGTCGAAATTGTTGTCGCTGAAGTAGCCGACCAGCATCGTCCGCGTCACCGGATCGTCTTCGACGACGATCAGCCGCTCGCGGCCTGCGGGACGCGCCTCCTGACGTGCGGAATCAGCCACGATGGTGGATATCCTGTGTGCTTGCGGCCCGGCCTGAAAATTCAAGCCGTTGCGCAATGCGCTGTCATGTGAACGTACATTCACAACTGGTTCGAGCCCCCGAATTGCCTGCTGGAATACTAGGCGTGTTGTGCTGCCTGAACAATATTGGTCACAGTCTCGACGCATTAAGTATGAATTGGCCCACAATTCTCATCCCGCGCATCATCACGCAGGCATGGTTCGCGCGAGCGCCGGGAGCCGGCCCAGGACCGCCGATCGCGCATCGGAACCCGATGCGGCTTGCCCCGCCGCGGACTTCAAACCTACTGTAAGTCCCCAAGGATCTGGACGCTGGAGGGGGCGCCATGGACGTCATACTGCTCGGCACCGGCGGCCCGCGCCCGGACCCGCGCCGCATGGCGACGACCACCCTGATCAGGCTCGGCGAAGAGAACATCCTGTTCGACGCAGGCCGCGGCGTCATGGTGCAGCTCAGCAAGGCCGGCGTGCCGCTCGGCGCCATCAACACGGTCTTTCTCACCCATCACCATTTCGACCACATCGGCGACCTCTACGATGTGATGCTGAACTCATGGATGCACGGGCGCAGGGACGAGCTGCGCATCTATGGGCCGCCGGACACCGAACGGCTGGTCAACACGCTGGTCACACAGGTCTACGACAAGGACATCACCTGGCGCGACCGGGGCGAGCCGACCTTCGGCGGCTGGAAACCGGTCGTCGCAACGGACATCGTGCCGGGTCCCGTTCTCGACACCGGGCGCTGGAAGATCAGCGCCGAGCTCGTCTCGCATGGCGATGGCCTCGACATGCCGCCGGCCTTCCTCGCGCGCTGGATGTGTCTCGGCTACCGCTTCGAGGCGGAGGGCAAGGTCATTGCGATTTCCGGCGACACGGTCCCCTGCCCCGGTCTGGAGCGACTGGCGGAGGGAGCCGACCTGCTGGTGCAGTGCTGCTTTCTCGCGACGCCGGAGATCAACAACGAGCACCTCCGCCGGCTTGCGAAATTCACGATCGCCTGCGGCGACACGGTCGGCAAGGTCGCGGCCAAGGCCGGCGTGAAGAAGCTCGCGCTGACCCATCACCGGCCGCGCACCGACGATTCCATGCTGAACGCGCTGTTCGCGGATGTCCGGCAGGACTATTCCGGTCCCGTCGTGCTCGGCGAGGATCTCACGCGGATCGAGGTCTGAAGGCCACCGATCCCAGGACGATGCGACCTCGATCCGGAACGACAAGCGCTCCCCCGCGCCGGCTGCGATATGCATCAGGCCCGGCTTGTCGCTGAACTCGCCGTCGAAACCGGTCGGCTGGCATAGCCGCGCCATGGCTCGATGCAGAGGAATGGTGCGCCTGATGGTTTCGACCAGACGCCAAGCTCACGAAAGCCGCACTTGATGTCAGTTCCCTGATAACAGGGAATTGTGCAGGAACATTGCCTTGGTAAGCAGCCCGCGACCGTTGCAAAAAGACTGAAAGTGCCTGCAAATCCTGGCTTTCGCGGCAGCGGAACGGCGAAGACACAACAGGGAAATATCGAATGTGATCAGGGATCGGCGCGCTCCTGAAGAGGGAAACCCTGCGCAATGAAGAAAGGCCCGGGAAGCCTTCAGCCCCGGTTCAGCTCACTCGTCTGAGGGGGCTGAGCCGCGCTCATGTGCCCCGTCTCACTGCCCCAGACGGATGGTATCGACGCGGCGACAGGGAGTAAGGCGGACTCTCGGGAAGACAAATTGAGGCCCGCAATTGCCAAGAAGAGACGCAGAGCAAGAGTTGCCTGCGGTAAGGCCTCGGTCCGGATACTCACTCCCCACCACGGTCGGCGATCGTGGTCCACAGCCGAAGCTGGTTCGGCATCTGAATTCGAACCCAGCGATAGGGCACATTCGCCCACGGCTTAATCACCGGCGTCAGGTTGTCGAGAACAAGGTCGACGGTTCGGGTACGCACGACGAGAATGAGGTGATGCTTTCCCCAACCCGTCACGACCTCGCTCAGCAGAAGCGCGGCTGAAGGCCAGCCTCGATCGAGCAGTTCGTGGCGCTTGGTCACTGCGTAATCATTGCAATCGCCACGATCCGGATTGATCAGCCAGGCTTCGACGCCCAAGCTCAGTTCCGCCTCGTCCGGAATAATGCTGCGGTTGACGGTTTGATTGATCTGCTTGAGAATTGCCCAGCGTTCCCCAGTCAGGCGAACCAGACCTCCGCGAAACACCGGCCGTGCGCGACATTCGTCGGCATAGCGCAGGCAAAACATCGTGTAGCCCATCGGCGGCAGCGTCGGCGTCTCAAACCGCACGTGACGCGGGGTTGCCAACCGCGGTTCCATCGGCATGTCCAGCTGCCCCGCATTGACGGTCTCAAGCCCGACGATCAGCCCCGCAATCGCCAGCGCAGCCTTTGCAAGAAAGGGTGCATGTTATGCCTCCCACCTGTCTGTCGGGGCAGACGCAAGGCGCAATGGTTGGAATACCTTGCCGCGCCGACCTTTCACTTAAGAGTTGCTCCAGTTGCGCTTTGCGTCGCGAACAACTTTTAGCAATTTGAAATTGTATAGCTTGGCCTAACACTTCTGACGGCAAAGGGTTCCTGAGGAAGTAGCAGGTTTATACCGATCGCGGATGTGGAGATGATGGGGGCGCACCGCGACTTCCGAACATGGCCCAACGCGGAAGTCCTGCGACGTCCGCTTTCGCGCCGCTATCAGAGGCATAGCGGACGTCAAACGGCGTCCTCGATTTATGATGGGGTGGACGCCCCGCCCGACGGCATCGATGTGCCAAAGTGGAGGTGTTGAGCACCACTTAAGGGAGGCGTCCGTGTCAGAGGTTATCATAATCGGTCTGGATATCGCCAAGCATGTTTTCCACGCTCATGGAGCAGACGGGAAAGGGCGAGCTATATTCGGCAAACGGATCAGCCGAGGAAAGCTGCTGGATTTCTTCGCAGCCCAGCCGAGTTGCACGGTAGCTCTGGAGGCATGTGGCGGAGCGCATCACTGGGCCCGTCAGCTGACCCAGCTTGGCCATGAAGTTCGGCTGATCCCTCCTGCCTACGTAAAGCCGTTTGTGAAGCGGCAAAAGAATGACGCGATCGATGCCGAGGCGATCTGCGAAGCAGCGCAGCGGCCGAGCATGCGGTTCGTGGCCGTGAAGAGCGAACAGCAACAGGCGGCGGGTCTGGTGTTTCGGACCCGTGACCTGTTAGTGCGGCAGCGAACGCAGCTCATCAACGCGATCCGGGGACACCTCACTGAATATGGATGGGTCGCACCTAAGGGGCCGTCGCACGTGACGATGCTTACCGACCTGATCGAGGAAGAAGAGACGGCCAGCTCGCTCCCCAAAGCGGCCCACGCCATGTTCCTATTGATGTTGGACCTGCTGACCGACCTCAATGGCAAGGTCGCGGACCTCGACCAGGAAATCGCGCGACGTGCTCGCGAGGACGTAGTATCGCGCCGGCTAATGACCGTTCCCGGCATTGGCCCAATCTCCGCCACCGCGATCGCCGCTCTAGCACCGCCGGCCGAGACCTTTGCCAAAGGCCGTGACTTCGCCGCTTGGTTGGGTCTCACGCCTCTTCAAAGATCGACAGGCGGCAAGCAGAAGCTCGGTGCGACATCCAAGATGGGCGAACGCACGCTCAGGCGCCTCCTCATCATCGGCCGCAGCGCGGTCGTGCAACAGGCAAGCAAACGCGGTGCGCCAAAGGGGGTCGTGGCTCGAACAGATGCTGGCTCGCAAACCGCGGATGCTGGTAACCGTCGCACTCGCTAACAAGATGGCGCGGATCGTCTGGGCGCTACTCGTCAAGTGCGAAAACTACAGAGCTCCAGTTGCCGCCAAGGCGTGATCTTGGCGGGCCAGAGGTCGTCAGAGGTGTAGTCGGTCGAAGGAGGATATGGCGCAACAGTCGGCGAGACGGGGCCGGAAGAACCAGATGTACTCATCGTGCCTGGAGCACGCATTTATGATTTGGTTCCGGTCCGCGAACTCCCATACGGGCCCGCAGCTCCATCGCTGCATCAGAGGCCGGACAGATGGCAGCATCCGACTATGTGCCAATCTTCTTCAAAAACCGCTTGCATTTGGCGGGGCGTCCACAGATGGCGGGGCGTCCACAGATGAGTACACGCCCTTCTGTAATGGGCCCGATGATGTCAAGCCTCCCGAGTGAATGTCACGCCGCCGAGCTCATGCTTCTGTCCGTGGTCAACGCCTGGCCGCCACATCATGCTGTCAGAGGGAGCGGTGAGCCTATCTAGATACGCGTGGTCCGTCAGAAGACGGCCACTGGGCGTGTAACGGCTTCACCGGATCCACCGTCCCGGCGACGGGACTTCGGGCACCAGGCTCAGTTCAGCCCGGTTGCATTCCAACTCTTCTCCTCGTGTTCTATGCTGCGATCGGGCCCGCGTCGGTCCATCGGTAAGTTGTGCCGTCGACCCAGATTCGATGCAGGATCACTGCGAGCTTACGTGCCAAGGCGACATTTGCGCGCTTCGAGCCTCGCCGCTTGGCGACGTCCATCCCCCAGCGCTTAAGTTTTGAGAATCGCGTGATGCGCGATAGCAGAACGTTGGCGGCCTCATACAACACCGTACGCACTATCTCGTCGCCGGCCAGCGTGATCCCGCCCGTGACGTCCTTTTCTCCCGATTGGTATTTCTTTGGCGTGAGCCCGAACAGCGCGCCTGCCGCCTTCGATTTTACAATGCGATGAGGATCATCAATCGCCGATTTGTAGGTAATCGCCACTAGGGGACCAACACCTGGCACTGTCATTAGCCGGCGACAGACCGCATCGTCACGCACCGTTGCCAGCACCCGCGTCACCGGGCCAACCTTCAGCCCAGAGCCACGCAAAATCCCGCGGATACTCAATTCCACATCGATAAGTCGCCCAAGAAGCTGCTTGCGCGCAACCAGCAGCGCTCGAACCTCTTGAGCCCCTATCGACTTTGCGTGCACCGCGCGGAACCATCCCATCCGGATCAACCGGGCAATCACGCGTGCATCCTTGCGATCAGTCTTCACCGTCATCGCTGATAATGCTGCCTTCACATGCCGTGTTTCCAGCAGGACCGTCTCGAATCCTGCTGTTTTCAGCGCCGCATGCAGCCATTGCGACAGCGGCCCAGCCTCCAGCCCGATCCGCTTCACTGCAAAACCAAGCGTCTCGAAAAATTCAACCAAGGCGTCAGGTTCGCTCGCGACCTTCGCTTCCTTCAGGATTTTACCTTGGGCATCCACAACGCATACGCTCGACAGTTCCAATGACACGTCAATTCCGGCATAGTTCTCCACGGCTGTCCTCCGTCTCCAGATGCTTGGGGCCGACTCAAGTCGTGACCCCGTTTCATCATCTATCGGGGACAGCCACCATCATGCCCCCTTGCACGGAGCAGGGCCCATTACGGCATCTAAAGTGCAGCCAGCTTTTTGAGCTGAGTAGGTCAGGAGAACAGCCAGGCGATGAAGTGCCGGCTGACCCACCCTATGGCGGCAATCCACGCGATCGTGGCAATCCCGGCTACGCCAACAAATACGATCGCTACGACGAGATCGCCAGCTCGACGACGATCACCTTCCGCGAACGCTCGCCCTTGGCTCTTATCAAGCATTTCGTCCCTGCCTCGGAGCAGGGACATAGCCGGTCACGGGAGCGGCCGACAATCGATTGGTGATATTAACCTCACCACCTCAGGGCTACCGGCTCGCTCCCCTCAGGGGAGCGGTCAACTTCCTTCAGGGCAGATTTTTCTGATCGACTTAGGAGCCCCTTGACCGCGATCGCCCGGAAGAGGTGACTCGTCTTTCTTCCGCCGCACGAAGGAGAAACGTTGGCACTTCGCAAGAGGGTTGTAGAAGATACGGCTTATACTTCAGGTAAGTTGCGCGTCGGCGTCTCGAGATCACCTCTCTGACACCATATCCGGCGGCAAAAGAGATCGCCGACGTGGCAACCAATATGATTGTGCCTAACATTGGCAGCGCGCCAGAATCTGGGCTTTGAAGATGCATTATTGCTGCGTTGGCAACGGGCCGCGTTTCAAGACAGGTCGTCCCCTGATCGCCGTTTTCACCTTACGTGGGGCGGTCTCCTTCGAGTTGATGAATCTCAAGTTGCAACACTGCCATCCCCTTCGGGACCAGCCGTCCGCCACTCCTTCAGGGCTGGCGCAGCGGAAAAGCTAGCGCCAGCGGCGGGATGTTCTATGGCCGCGCGAACGTTGCAAGGGACGAAATGATAGGGAAGGTCGAGCACAATTAACGGTGCACCAAGGCTCTTCAGGCGAACCCGGCCCCGAGCCTACAGTCCCAATCGGAAGACCGTTGGGAGCATGACCAAATCCTGCATTGCGTAGCGCCTGCTCCTTTGCGCCGCAGGACCCGCCCAAGACGTCGGCCTTTGCCGAAACATCGTCCAGGACAGCAATACAAAGGATTGAAAACCCCACAACGGTTCTTGCCCACATGAAGAAAATTTAGATGGGAGGGGCTCCTGTCGATTTGACGCATCTCAAGTTTTCAAATTTCAGACTTGGCCGACCCAGGAACGTCGGAGCCCGCGCAAGCTCGTGCTCGACGACGATCAGAGGGCCTCATTCCTTAGGTTCGGCCGCGAGGCGTCGAGCGTACCTTTGCATGGTTCGACAGATGTCGTCGCCTCTCCAAGGGCTCTGCCGCCACCGAGCTAGCCTAGTTGCTCGCCGTCCATCTGAGGCTCCTAACTCGCCGCTTGGCCAGACCCTGAAAACGCCTACGCTTTTTGAGTAAGGCTCTCAGGATGAGGCGACCTCGATTCGGAACGACAAGCGCTCCTCCGCGCCGGCTGCGATATGCATCAGGCCGGGCTTGTCGCTGAACTCGCCGTCAAAACCGGCCGGACTGGCATAGCCGCGCCATGGCTCGATGCAGAGAAAGGGCGCGCCTGATGGCTTTGACCAGACGCCGAGTTCGCGAAAGCCGCGCCATGACATTTTGAGCCAAGGCCCGGCGCCCTGCCCGGCCGCATAGCGGACCGCATCGCTGTTGATGCGATCGAAGATGACGGCGTCGACGGTGAACAGGGCTTCCGACAGAGGAAGCGCCGTGCCTCGGACGGGACTCGGATCCGTTGCCGCGAGCAGAAGTCCGCCCTCGACACGGCGAACAGGAGACGGCTCCTCGTTCGTGAACGTCAGCGCGTAGCTCTCCTTCGACACTCCAGCCTGAAGCGGCCAGTTGAAAGCGGGATGGCCACCGAGCGACACCGGCAATGTCTCCGCGCCGGTGTTGACGATCTTCAGCGCCACGTCGAGGCCGGCCGCGTCGAGTGTGTAGGTCACGATCAGCCTGAATGCGAACGGATAGAGCGCGCGCGTCGTCTCGCTGTCTTCGAGCACCAGCACACAGCGGCTCTCGCCGCGCTCCGCCCACGCGAAGCGGCTATCGCGCGCAAAGCCGTGCTGGGTCATCCGGTAGGTCTTGCCCCGATGCCGTAATTCGTCGTTGGCAAGACGCCCGACGATCGGAAACAACAGCGGCGCGTGGCGCGGCCAGGCCCGTGCGGCCTGCCAGACGAATTCGACGCCGGCATCACTCTTCAGCGAGCACATTTCGGCGCCGTGCGCCTTGATGGTCGCGGTCAGCCCGCCGCTGCGGATCGTGTGCGTGTCGTCGGTCATGACAATCTCCATAGCGGCAGCGAGGCTGACGGGCCGGGCGCGGCTGCCCTCGTGTGACCGATCATATCGCACCGGAGTCTATTTCGCCCGCCTCGGGACGAGGCGGGCGAAAGGTCGCGAAAGCTCAGCTCTCCGCGGCGTGCTAGGCGTGAGACGACCGCCCGACGCTCTCATAGACAAAACCGGCCGCTTCCATCTCTTCGGGGCGGTAGATGTTGCGGAGATCGACGATGATGGGCTGCGCCATGGTCGCCTTCAGCCGGTCGAGATCCAGCGCGCGGAACTGCACCCATTCGGTGACGATGACGAGCGCATCGGCGCCTTCCGCGCAGGAATAGGCGTCCTCGCAATAAATGATGCTGGGCAGCTCGCTCTTCGCCTGCTCCATCCCGACCGGATCGAAAGCCTTGACCTTCGCGCCCATGTCGATCAGGCCGGTTACCAGCGGGATCGACGGCGCATCGCGCATGTCGTCGGTGTCGGGCTTGAAGGTGAGACCGAGCACGGCGATGGTCTTGCCGCGCAGCGAGCCGCCGAGCGCCTGGCTCACTTTCCGCGCCATCGCGCGCTTGCGGTTCTCGTTGACGGCCAGCACGGATTCGACGATGCGCAGGGACACGTCGTAGTCCTGCGCGATCTTGATCAGCGCCTTGGTGTCCTTCGGAAAGCACGAGCCGCCGAAGCCGGGACCCGCGTGCAGGAACTTGGTGCCGATGCGGTTGTCCAGGCCAATGCCGCGCGCGACCTCCTGCACGTTGGCGCCGACCTTTTCGGAAAGGTCCGCGATCTCGTTGATGAAGGTGATCTTGGTCGCGAGGAATGCGTTGGCAGCGTATTTGATCATCTCGGCGGTGCGGCGTTCCGTGAACATCAGCGGCGCCTGGTTCAGCGACAGCGGGCGATAGATGTCGCCCATCACCTTGCGGCCGCGCTCGTCGGAGGTGCC
>NZ_SPQT01000027.1 GCF_004571025.1 Bradyrhizobium niftali
ATGTGGGGCACGTCCACCTTGCCGTGACCGATTGTGGCGTCGGCATCGCCGAGAACGACGCGGACCGCGTCTTGGATCCCTTCTTCACCACCAAATCGACTGGCCTTGGAATGGGTCTTTCGATCTGCCGGTCGATCGTGGAATCTCATGGAGGACGACTGTCGATGGTCCACAAAAATGGACCGGGCGCGACGTTCCAGTTTGCCTTACCGCTGCATAAGGAGGCCGTCTCGTGACTGCACGATTTGACGCGCCAGATGAAGGCAGCAATGCCGAGGCCTCGACAAAGGCGACCGTCTTCGTCGTGGACGATGACGTCTCCATGCGTCGCTCGCTTACGAATCTTTTTCAATCGGTAGGGTTAGGCGTCATTGCATTCGGATCGGCGCGCGAAATGCTGCAGAGCCCAATCCCGGACGTTATTAGCTGTCTGGTTCTTGATGTCCGGCTGCCAGGCTTGAGCGGCCTTGACTTCCAGACTGAGCTAGCGAGGTTGAACATACATATTCCGATCATTTTCATTACCGGCCATGGCGACATTCCAATGACTGTCAGGGCCATGAAGGAAGGAGCGGTCGATTTTCTCAGCAAACCGTTTCGCGATCAGGAACTGCTTGATGCCGTGGTTGCGGCGACCGAACGCGATCGCAAAAGACGGGAGGCTCAGCAGACGGTCGCGAACCTACAGTCCCGATTTGAGAGCTTAAGCCTGCGCGAGCAGGGGGTGATGAAACTGGTCGCTGCCGGCCTGATGAATAAGCAGGTCGCCGCCGAGCTTGGGCTCGCCGAGATTACGGTCAAGATCTACCGGGGACACGTAATGAAAAAGATGCGTGCACGCTCGCTGGCCGACTTGATCAGAATGACTGAGACGTTGGGAATTCGCGCCAATCGTCCTGAACAAACACAAGTATGATTTTACAATTTCATCAGTCGAGCCCATCTTTCGCCGAAGGCGGCTAATGCTTGCAGCCGCTATTCCTCCTTCAGGAGGGCTTGTCTTGTCCGCGCCTGTGATTTCCGTCGTTGACAACGACGCCTCAGTCTGTGCGGCGACAGAGAATCTTTTGAAATCGCGTGGCTACATCGCCCAAATATTTGCCTCGGCCAAACACAGAGGAGCCCGGAGCAGGCTGGAACGCTTTGAGAAGCCGTACGGTTGATTGCGCCCCCGCGCCTTACGAGTTCGGCGTGAAGCCCTCCGTCGTCACCAACAATCGCCCCGCTCCCGGCGGACTGTTCGTGCTGCACGCGAGCGCAATGCACGACAATCCGTATGATGGGCACACCCTGCGGGACGCCATCGAGCGCACCGAGACGCCCCCATTGATGCTGCGCCAATGTCGTCCTCTCAGCCGTCGGCAACAACTTCCGCCGCATCCTCGCCCGGCTCAGAGAACTCTTGGGCCTCTTCCTGGAGTTGCGAATGGCGAACGCTCGCCACTCCAACACAGCTCAATCCGGCTTCTTAACTCAGGAGTTGGAGCCAGCGGAGCCAAAGGTGCGGTTCATTCGGCCACTGGATCCGGATGCGAAGAAGACCGATGCCGTACCACAAGCGGCACTCTATCGAGTCGCTTAACTAGTCTCGTATCGAGTCAGCTGCGCGCCCCGCGCTCCGTTCCGGCAAAAGGATACCCTGGATAGCCGCTAAAAGCGGAACCTAACAGGGACTTGCAGAAAGCAGGCGTGAGCTTGCCGCGATGGATCACGACGTCTTCGTGACCTGTTGCAGCTCGAGCGTTCTGCCAGAGGCGATTGTAGCCGCGCTGTTCGTTGGATTTCACGTGGCAAGCGGCGAACTCGGCGTCATCCAATGTCGTTAACTGCCACGCATAGACCGGCCGCTTCGTATGGATGTGCACCCACATCGGATTCACCGTACCATTGCGCAGTGGCCTAGGCTGCAGCTTGATCTCGAACAGCGTTCCTGGCTCACCCTTCAATGCGCGCGGTGACTCCAAGGGAGCCAACTCCTCGGCCGCCTGCAACCGTTCGAGGTACTTCTGCGAGGGAAACGCATAGGTCTTCATGCAATCGATCTCGATCGAAGCCTTTCGCGCCTTCAAAGCATGTGCCTGCCCCTGAACCTCCGACAACATCGCCTTGAGGCGGACTATTTTGTCGTGCACTTCGGGCAGTTGCATAGGCGTGAGTAGGCCGCGGCGGCGAGGTTCGTCCAGCGCGGCTACACAGGCCTCAATCTCCGCAGATTGGCTCTGCAGCCGCTCAACCACGATGTCCACGACGTGGTCGGCATCTTCGGGCTTCATGTGGCGCGCTTGCGAAATGGCTCTTTGCTCGCTGCGCAGATCGAATTGCAAGAGTTCGTCCAATCGCGCGAGCAGGCGCGTCAGTGTCTCCTTCGATGGCGGAGCCTGCCATATTGCCAAGTGTTCCCTCGCCGACGATGACATCCTCGTATGCGCCTCTTCCGCGCTCGCGAGTTTCTTCGTGCCCAGATCCGAGAGCACAATAACCTTGGTGGTTCGAGCCGTGTCGGCTTCGGGCCTAGCGAGCTGCGGCTCGGGCTGCCCGGCTGCCGAACTCCCCGCACCTCCGGCCTGCCTCCGCTTGCCCTTCCCTTTCCTGCGCGTTGGACTGCCTTCGGCCGGGTCCTTGCCGGCGGCGTCTGCCGGCAACGCAAGGCCAGCCTCCGTTGGCGCTGCAATGATGGCTGGTGTCTTCGGCTGCACTGCTAGGAGGCGCATGACCTCATGGGCAGTGACCCACGCTCCTTCCACGATCTGATCCAACAGATCCAACGGAAGCTCGGGACTTGCTCCCTTATGCCTTAGCTCGGCAACCATGTTGGGCAACGCCGACGCAAATTCCGATAGCCGCTCCATGACCCCTTCCAGAACGGCGCAGTGCTCTGCGTCGAGGGCTTGTCCTTTGCTGTGCAGAACAGCGTCGCCCGTTGAGAGGAATGCCGGAACAACATCGCCCATGAAGGTTCCGAGTAGACGTGCCCGACCGTTCTCACCCAAGAGGATTTGCCTGACGGCCGGGTCGAGCGTGCTCGCGTGCGACTCAATCATGACCCGCGCGAGAAGGACTTGCGATTGCAGATGCACGCACCTCGTATTCAGTGCCCAGCCGGTATGCAGCCTTAGTGTCGCCTGTTCGGTCTGTCGCATTTCGGCCGTTGCACTTGGCAAGCTGGCAGTGGCTGCGCAGACGGACTGCATCCGTTCAGAGCGCAATGCCTTCTTTTCCCACCACTCCGTGCAGGCCAAATAGTGTTTCGCCACACTGGAAGCCGCTCGGATCAGCTGGTCGGGCGGAGCATTGGATTGGCGCATCCGCTCGAGTATCTTTCCCGCTTTCTCCCTACGCTGCTCCAAGGCGTAGATAATCGGTTCGGCCAGCGCGTTGCATTCGTTCCCCGCATCCAGAGTCCGGTCACGAACTCGGCGAGCCTGATCTTCGGACAGAATGCTGCGCGCCACATCTGGAGACAGGCTCGCGTAGTAGTCCAGAACTGCTGCGCCTGCTTTGACAACCTGATCGATCAGCTCTTGCGCCTCAGACGAGCTCTGAGCGCCCATGGCAGCACTGTGGCAAGCATCAAGTTCCTCAAGCAGGCCGTCCATATTTTGTTTCGCTGCGTTGATCCCCTCACCGCTTGAGGAAATGGGGACTGCCACACCCGTACCTGAGGGCAGGCTCGCGAGCGCCGCCATTCTATCTTCAGACGCTAAGCGCATCCGCTCCACGACAGAGTTGAAAACTCGGTGGCCTTCCGCAGGGACATTTGGCTCCGAATGCGCACTGCTCGATACCGACGTGGTGTCGGCTCCCGCAGCCCCAACGTGCGGTTCGCCAGGTCGGCCAATGCCCGTCATGTTCCATCTCCCATACGGTCAACAATGCGCAGCGTCCCTGGATAGGCCGCCTGGCTGACGGTTGGCTGACGAAGGATGCTCTCCGAATGCACAACCCCGCCGTCCGAGTTCCAATTTCATGGAAGCTGTTGTGGTGCTGAGGCAGCAATAGGGGATGACCCATAAGGTGCGGGATAGTCGATTGTAGCGTCGGTCCGCATTCCGCTGCCTCGCCGTGACCAGTATGGAAATGTGCGCTGCCAGAAATAGCCCTGCCAAAGTCATTCAGGCAAGCGCGCGCACGCTCGACGGCTTGCGAGGGATACCTGCCAACCGGGCGCATGCTTGACGGCTCCACCATCTGCTTGCCGATGTAGAGCTTACGAGAAGGACCGGACGTTAGATATAATCTAGTATCCCAACGGAGCACTCGCGGTTGCTGCCACAGAGCAGATAACAGCAGACCTCCTCAGCGTCCCGAGGTCCTCACTTAACGAGTAACGCACATTTGCTCTGTATGAAGTCCAACATCAGCGGAACAGGCAGCCGCAATAGTGTGGCCGGCACCGGCCAGAGGAATGACGTTCAGAACTGTCGAACAGCTCAGCTAAATGATCTCGAAGTATCTCCGACGTTCAAAGTCGGTGACCCGGTGTTGAACGGCTTCCCACTCCCAACGGCGCGAGCAAGAAAACGCTTCAACAAACCTTTCTCCGAAGACATCACTTGCCGCTGCAGACTCTGCAAACCGAGAAGTTGCCTCTGATAGGCTTTGAGGCAGTCTCGCGGACGAACGACACATTTCCGCGCTTGCATCACCGACGATCGAAGCCGGCAGTGCCGGACCTGTCTCGACACCCAATATTCCCGAACCAATCGCACTTGCGAGCGCGAGATATGGGTTCAGGTCTGCGCCAGGCAGCCTATACTCCAGGCGATGGGCAGATGGCTCTCCCGGAATGGCGCGAATTGCGCAGGAGCGGTTGTCAACTCCCCAGCTTGGACAGATTGGTGCCCAGCAGCCAGGTACCAATCTCTTGTAGCTGTTGAAGTTCGGCGCAGCGAGCACACAGAACTCATTCATGTATTCTAGTTGTCCGGCGATGAATTGCCTCATAAGCTTCGAGACGTTGCCGAACGCATCACTGTCGTAAAACGCATTCTGATTATCCGAGGACATCGAGATGTGAATATGGCCAGACTGGCCGGGCCATTTCTCGGAAACCTTGGCCATGAATGTAGCCATCATGCCTCGCGTTTGCGCCCAGGCTTTAATCATCGACTTGAATATGGTTGCTCGATCGGCAGCTTCCAGCGCATCACAATGACGAAGTGACGCTTCGACCACGCCAGGTCCCGTTTCAAAGTGTAGTCCGCTGAGAGGTAGTCTAGCCTTCTCACAAAGCGCCAAGATCTCATCGAACAACTCATGTTGCGCGACCGAACGCGCAATCGAGTAGCCGAACGGGCCGCGTGTTAAAGGAGCCCATTCGCCGAACGACTTTTCTTCAATCGTGTCTGCGTTCTCCTTAAACAGCATAAATTCAAACTCGAACCCGACAGTGCAGTCGTATCCGTGGTCAGCAGCCCTTCGCAGGACCCTGCGCAGAACACCGCGCGGGCAAATGTTCTCATGTGGGCCCGTGAACTCCGCGAGGTAGAGATATTGATCGCCGAGATGAGACACCGAACGGCCGGTGCCTGACAGAATACGCAGGTCAGCGTCCCCGAACGCTGATAGCGGCTTTTGCGTAAAACTCGCCGGAATGACCCGGTCCGTACAATCCCACGCCAGCACCGCTTCAGAGAACTTGACGACTTTGTCTCCATCCGAGAGATCTTCACCTAAGACGTGCTTGCCTCGCAGAACGCCATCGAAGTCGCTTACGCCGACCATCGCCGCGCGGGCTGGATTCGCTCCGGTCAACCTGGGATCAGTTGGCATTAGGCGCGATCCTGCATCACTAACTCGAAGACCTGGTCCATCCGCATTGCTCGCAACTTGCGATAGTCATTCTCAAGCTGAGTCAAGTCGCTATTCACCAGATAAACAATGCCTGGTGTCGACGCCAAGTCGATCGTGGGAACCAGCTCATGACCAATTGGAACAAATGCAATGGCATCCGCGAAGCTCGGGAGCTGGCGGATTGCTTCAAGTCCCGGGTAACCGGCAACGACACCGCCCATATCTGAGATCAGCGAGACGCAAAGTGCGTGAGCCTGCCGCCTGTAGGGCCCGCGCAGCCTCATATATTCACCAAAGCCCTTGGGATCTGCGTAGCGCCAGGCCGTCAGGCTCATATGGTTGTGCCCCAACGCCATCGTTCGTGCTTTTGCCGACATGGTCCCTTGAAGCCTCGCTCCGAAGTCCACCAGAACCGGTCCCCGATGATCGGCGATGATCTCAGCATGAGCCGGTCCGTCGACGATCTGTAGCGCCTGCAACGCACGCACCAAATAGTCGGATAGTTCCTGAACGATTGGTTCGCTGCCGTCCAACAATCTCTCAAGCGAGCAGACCGATGATGCCCCCTCAATAGGAACCGTGTCATAGGTCCAGGCCTCCGTAACGAAACCTTCCCCGCCGATCGAGACGGCATTTACGGTGTACTGCTGGCCGTTTATTTTTTCTTGCCCGAGGGCAAAACGATTCAACACTCCGACACGGTTCGTCTTCCCGACAATTGTGCTTAGAGCCCGCTGAATATCAGCATCTGTCGAGCAAAAGAATACATCCTCGGTACCCGTACTGTTCAGCGGCTTGATCACGATCTCATCGAACTTCGCTTCACGCTTCCAGCTCGCGATCTCTACAGGATTGTCGGACACGACTTGCCTGATGGATCGCACGCCTGCAGAGGTCAACGCGCAAGACAATCGCGCTTTGTCACGCCGAGCAGCGGATAGCGCGGTCCCATTTGAGGGCAAGCCCAGCCGCTCCGACAAAGAATCGGCGAGTTCAACTCCGGTCTCGCAGCCCGCGATAACGAACTCCAGTTCCCGGCCATGCAGAGCCTGAAGATGATATTCAACGGTTTCGTCATAGCCCATCCCCTCGCTGGGGCGAATGACTTCATCATAAAGATCCGCATTGAAATGCGATCGGAATATGGGCGCAATCTGTGCAGCCGACATCACATGCACCGTTCCAATTCCATAGCGCTTGAACTCTTCCGGTAGGTATCGACCGGTAGAGTATGCGTCTACGATTACACAATTCCGTTGTTTCATGCGGATCTCCGATACTGCAAGTAGATGTTGCCGACAGCGACAGCCGTAATGAGAGCGTTTCCAATAAACGTATGTGACGAAGGCACGATGCGAGAATCGAAGTACTGGAACAGGAAGGTGATGATAGGGGCGGTTGACAGGACCGTGTTGACGGTGAAGGGCTCTACGCGCCGAATGCCCTGCTGGATCAAGAGCAATGGAACAATGATCGTCGACAGCCCAATTGCTGCGATCGCAAACCAATGCTGCGAGATCTCAGGCACGATAGATGAATAGTCGACCAGTCCCAGCAGCAAGAGAATCGTTCCATAAAAGCGATGCGCCAGGACTTGTCGGCCAGAAAACCCATGGTCGAACAGCAGTTTGACAAGTATATTTGTAAGAGCCAGCGATAGCCCGGCCACGATCGCCAAGACGATGCCAAAGGACGATCGAGCCCCCCACTCCACACCTGCGTTGCCGCTGGCCGAGATCCAAATCATGTAACTGCCGATCGTTGCGATCGTAACGCTCACGACAATATCGGATGCTGGAGGGGCACCCTGGCGCCTGATCAGTGCGTTTAACCACACTGTCGCGGTGGGCCCCAGTGCGACCATGAAGGCGACGACGATCGCAGGTTCGGCGTATTTCAGTCCGATGAATAAGCCGATCCAGCTGATTGCTGTCCCGACATTGAGCGCGACGAAGACCAGGAGCGACCATTTCGCCACCGTTGCCTCGTCTCCTTCGTGGCGAGCCAGGAGATTGAATATCAGACATACCGCGGCGAAGGACAGCAGGAGCGCGACGTACACATCCGCTTGCTGAAAGTACGACGCTGCATAAACCTCACCTGCCGCGCTCACGACGACATAAAGCGCCACAAGGAACACTCCCAGAGCGAAGCGATTCGCCAATCGTCCAGTCTTCCTGTGCCCGCGAAGCGACGCGCGGCCCTCGCAGGACCGGACGCGTGCGTCGGCTCCGAGGGAATGTCCTTTCGACGTGCACGGACCACGTTTGCTTTGAAATGTCACAATCCGCCTCTAGCTCTTCTTAGTCCGGTAGTACCGAACACACGCCTCTCCAAACGCCTTGAACAATTGCTTGCTGAGGAGATCGCTTGAGACGTGCCATTCGGGGTGCCATTGCACACCGATTTGCAGCGTCGGGGCGCCAATGACCGAAGCCGCCTCGACCAAACCGTCAGGCGCCCACGCCTCCCGCCTCAGCGCCGGGGCAAGCGCCTCGATGCCTTGATTGTGCAGCGAGTTGACTTGCGCTTCGATCGTCCGCGCGATTGGAAAGAGCGCGCCATCGGAACATATCTTGACGCTGTGGGCGGCGTCGTACTGACGGTCTCTTGGACGATTTGGCTTCTCGGCATGCATCGCACCACTTTCCGGCCTCCACTCCGCAAGCGATGAGCGGAGCGTGCCGCCGAAATAGACGTTGAGTTCCTGAAGCCCACGGCAGATGCCTAGAATAGGCATTCCGAGCGCGATGGCGCTCTCTATAGTTACGGCAGAGAGCCTGTCCCGCGGACGGTCGAGGATCCCAACCTCAACGTCCTGCCGGTCATCCTCCGTCAAGGACGCGGGCGCTCTCAGGACGGCGGGGTCGATGTTCGATTCATCACCTGTCAACACCAAGCCGTCGAGCCGGCGCATGATCGCCGGAACGACCTCCTCCCTCGCATCTTCGGCGTCGACCGTCGGCAATATGACGCAAGCCACGCCCGCATGACGATGGAGTGCCTGCAAGTACTTGCGCCGCAACCAGTCGCGATGCACAGCATCGACCAGAAGACGGTTCGAAGTGACGCCTACCACGGCTCGGGTGCTCTCTGGCCGTAGCAACGTCACGCCACCTGCCCTCGTGTGCGAACCTCGGCAACGGACTGCTCATACAACCGTCGATTTCGCTCTTTTAACTGATCTATGACGCTAGGTTGACCTTGAGGTCCCTTGACAAAGAGCCCACCCCAGGTCGCGGCAACCTTCGCATAGTTCGGATCCTGCATTCGGATTTTCTGAGCTTTGCGCAACAGCCAAAACGGGATGCCCGGCGAAAGGTGATGCTCAAGGTGGTACTCATCCAAATTCTGCCCGAGGATGGCCCGCTCGAGGAAATTTCCTTTCCGATTCCGGGTGAGATAGACGTTCTGCGTCTCGGTTTCGCACATAGGTGAGTGCTCGGCGAGCTCGATAAACCAGCCGAGGACCTGAAACGTGGTGAGATAGGGCACGATCCAAAACAGGACGACGATATGGAGCAGCCCAACAGCATATGATCCGGCCAGGATGCTGATCCAGAAGAGATAGAAGCCATACTTGTCGACAAGTATGCCTGAGCGGCTCTGATCCTCGACAGCTGTGACCGAAAATCGATTCGCCCAAAGATACTTCAGATACGCCACTGTCGCGCCGCCGAAGATCGGCTTCCAGATCATGTTGAAAGCGTACCGCTCCGGAGGCTGCACGTCGTAAACGCCGCTGGCCAGGAAGAACTTCAGGTCGGGGTCCTTGTCCGGGTCTCCAAGATAGGGGTGATGCAAATAGACGTGCGAGATCCGGTAGGCCCAGTGGCGCTGGAACAAGGGATACGACGCGAACAGAATGCCCAGGACGTAGTTCCAGGTCGTGTTCTTCGCGAGCGTGCGGTGAGCCGCATCATGAGCGATGGTTGTCAATCCGCGCTGATAGGCACCAATTAGAAGGACGGCCAGCGGGTAGAGCCACCACGAGACTGACACAGTCGCGAGCGTGCACGCTGTGATGACAGCGTAATCTTTGGCAATATAAGCAGCTCCCGTTATGTTGTCGGGTCTCAGCTCAGAGAGCTGCTTATTGATCTCTCGGCTGAATTGAACGGCCTCATAGCGTGATGACCTCAATTTCCAAGCATCTGCCTGATTCATGAGAACTTCCTCCTGATCGCCTTGCTGGTTGTCAGATTGCGGAAAGCGCCTTGTCCAGATCGCGCAGGATGTCGTTGACATCTTCGATGCCGACGCAAAGCCGGATCGAGCCGCCAAATATGCCGGCGGCTTCGCGCTTTTCCCGCGGGACGGTGGTGTGGGTCGTCGAGACAGGATGGGTCACGAGCGTGCGGGCGTCGCCTACATTCGAGACGTGATACATCAAGTCGACGTTCTGAATGAACTTGCGCCCGGCTTGTTCGTCCTCCACTTCGAACATGACCATCGCCCCGTGTCCGTATGCAACATTGAGTGTCTGTTCGACGACTTCCCGATCGGCGCCTTCAAAGAGCCCCGGGTAGAAGACACGGCGCACTTTAGGATGCTCCTTGAGAACGTCGGCCACGATCCTGGCATTCGCACAGTGCTGCTTCATGCGAAGTGGCAGCGTTTCAAGCCCCTGGATCAGTTGAAAGCTCGCAAACGGGGCGATCGCCGCGCCGGTATCGCGCAACCAGGTCATGCGAGCCTTGAGGAGAAACTCGCTCTTTCCGAGATCGTCGACATCGCGCACCGCGTTATGCCAGACAATTCCGCCATGCGCATCGTCGGGACGATTGAACAAGGGAAAGCGAGAGGCTCCCCGGTAGCTAAACTCGCCGTTGTCAACGATCAGTCCGCCGAGCGTCGTACCGTGGCCGCAAATATATTTTGTTGCGGAGTACGTCGTAATCGCAGCGCCGAGATCTGACGGCCGGCATACCAGTGGCGTTGTCGTATTGTCCACGACCAAAGGCACGCCGTACTTTCGGCCGATCTCGGCCAGCTGTTTGACGGGGAGCGGAATCAGACAAGGATTCGAAATCACCTCTCCGAACAGGCATATCGTGCGATCATCAATGGCACGTTCAAACGTCTCGGGCTTTCGAGGATCTGCCGTCCTCACGCTGATCCCAAGACGCTTTAATGTGTTGTGGAGCAGGTTCCAGGTATTGCCATATAGATACGGAGAGGCGACGACATTGTCTCCCACTTCGCCACTTGACAGGTTGACGATAGCCAGGAACGTCGCCGCTTGACCTGACGCGACGGCGAGCGAGTCCCTTCCCATATCGACGGCGGCGTAGCGCCTTTCCAGCGCGCGGGTCGTCGGATTGATGATCCTCGTGTAGGTGAACCCGTCGGCCTTGACGTTGTAGACGTCAGCAATGTGGTTTAGATCGCCATCGAGTTCATAAGCCGTATTCTGGTAAATCGGCACTGCGACGGCTTTCGTCACTGCGTCGCGTCGATAGCCCGCATGCAGAACCGCGGTCTCGGCCGAAAACGACAGCTGCGGTTCTCCACCCGTTTGAGCTGGCATCTTTACGCGAGCGTCACATGTCTCTTGGGCCGACATCGGCGCAGCTGACCGACCCTGACTGGAGCGGAAATATGTACGAAATGCGCAGCCCAACTGCACGATCCAGCTGGATTGGATTTCTCCAATGCAACCGATACGGAAACTCCGCGTCGGAAGATGCAGCTTCGAGTAGACATAAAGGTTGTGGGCTGCCAAGTGGCGGTACAGCCCGTCGAATCCTGCCTGGTCCACGATTCCGGAAGGCGCGCCGAACGCGACGCAGACCGGCGATTGCAACTCGGCCGACAGCAGCGGCGACACTACTCCTTCGAGTTCTTTGACGAGATCGTCCCTAATCTTCTCATACCTGCGGCGCCTCGCATCAATGCCCTCCTCGTGCAGAATCTCCAGCGCCTTTGTCGTTGCCTGAACGATGTGGGTTGGTGGGGTCGATCGCCACTCACCGCTGCGCTCGAGCGAGAGCCATTGATCTCTCACGTCGAGCACAAACGACCTGCGTTCTTGAACCGCATTCTCGAGCAGCTCGCGAGACGCGATGACAAACGCTACTCCCGGCGGCCCTTCTATGCACTTGTTGCTCGAGGTGACCAGGACGTCAGCTCCACGCTGGCTCAGATCGATATTAAGGGCGCCAAAAGAACTCATCGCGTCGATGATGGTCTTTACGCCACGTCGCCTCGCCTCCTCCACGATCGCGTCCAGCGGATTGACGATTCCGGTTGTCGTCTCGCAATGAACCAAACATAGGTGCGTAACGCCAGGATTTCGGCTCAGATACTCGCCAATTTCTTCAGGATCCAAAGGATCGGTCGCTCGCTTGACGAGCTTCAGCGCTTCGACGCCCCACAACCGCAAGATTCGTAAAATGCGCTCGCCATAGATGCCGTTTATGCAAACGAGCGGCCTGTCCGCTCGGGACACAAATGAAGAGAGCGCGGCTTCCATTGCAAAAGAGCCGCCTCCCTGAATAGGCACCACCGAATAGTCCTCAGCATTTCCCAACAAGCTGAGCATCAGCCGCCTCATGCAGGCGGTCACTTCCTTGAACTCGCAATCGCGCGATGCGAGATCAAGCTGCATCTGGCTCCTGACCGCCAGCGATAACGACAATGGACCAGGCGTCAGCAAAGAGCGCTGTCTCGTCAAACCATTCCTCCTCAAGTTGTAGTGTCAATGATCTGGATAACGCCAGCCACCAGGGAGCCCTGTGGCGAGCATCGACTTCCTAGGTCAACAGCTTCGGGCCAAGCGCCATACGCGGGCGCGTTTCGGGTGGGCGTCCGAAACCCCTGCCGGATGGCAACCTCCGTATCTCATCGCAGATGCGGAGCGATTGCTCATAAAGCTCATCACGGATGCCATTCACATCTCCTAGACATTGGCTTTCCGAGCGCGCGCTCGAACGCAGGTGACGCTGCCGCGCGATCTCATCCCAACTGTCATCCATGTGCAGACTGAGCGCCGTCGGCTTCTAGCCGGCGCGAAGCAGTAGGTCTGCGACCGACCTTACGCGGTGGACCTGCTCTATTCAGGCAAACTCGGCGTTAGGAAAACGATGCAGTCGGATGTCATCGCGCCTGGATGCAGGCCATGCCACGACACACTTGATGATCGTTGTCGGCAGCGGCAGTCTGATGCGTGGGCTTGAGACTCGATGCATTCGCACTCCGTCGCTTTTTGGAGGATTTCGGACGCCAATCACTGTCGTTGTCCATTTCGAGATCGTACAACTTGACGTTAGGGGCGTTTCAACCCTCTCCGGGCATTTTCTCGTGTGAATTTTTCCTGACCGTACTCGCATCGGCTCGCGCAACCGGACGTAGATGGGAGAGTGTGGAGAAATTCACAGCGAGCTGAAACAATTTGAGAGTTCGACATCAGGACACTCGGCCTCCGCCTGCGACCGCATACCGCAGGTAAGGATGGCCCAGTCTTCCCGTTCACGTATTCCTCGCCATACCGCAGATGGAGGTACCGAGCTTCTCCTCCATGCGGCCGAGATCCTCCTCGATAGCTGGCACCTGGAACGTGTACGCCTCGCCGCACATGACCACCGCTGTTAGGTGTCGTTGCGCTTGAATGAAGCGCCCCTGGCAGGCTGAGGTCGAGTCCGGCTTGAAGGTAATCTGAGCGACCTTGCGATTGCTGTCGCTTTAGCAACGAACAGTTCGACACCTTTCGGCGAGGCCGTGACGCAGAACATGTCGTCCTGCTTTGCTCGGACCAGGTCGACTCGACCCCAGATGAGTGGCACGTGTGCCTCTGTGAGCGCGATCGTTAGGCTGGCAGCATCTCTCGGTTCTGCACGCGGCTTCGCGGCGCCAAAGTCTCACGGACAGCCACCGCCGTGGCGAGCGTGCCGCGGTTGACGGCTTGTCCAAACCGTAGGCCCGAAGGTGAACGGAGTTCCATCGCGTCCAGCACTCAATGAGCGCAAAAACCTCGGCAGTGAGGCGGTTTGGTTCGCCGAATCGCACCTCGCAGCCGTTCTGCTCGCGTTGGCCCCTCTCGCGCCTGCTCGTTGATGGCGAGCTCGCGTTCGACGCGGTCTACCGCGCGGTCGGACAGGTTGACGGTTGACCAGAGCGGATCATCAAGAGATCGTCCTTGTCGCTTGCCATGGATAAGCTCTCTTGCCATTCGGCCGCGCCATGGCCGCCTTCATGGCGATCAACGACGGCAGGCGGAAGGGAGCAGAACCCGAAGCGCGGCGAAGGTCGGTAGCGCAGCGCGGGATGGCTAAGGTTCGCGGCTGCTTTGTCTCGCAATGCGAAGGCGCGGGTGTAGGCAGGCGTTGTCCGCCGTCGAGCGGCGGGCCACGGAAACAAGCTTGCCGAAAGCCGGCATGGCCGCGACATGAGGGAGTCGTGGTCGACTGCCAAGTTCGGGTTCTGGAAAGCAAGTACCCGCTCGCCGGATGCGGCCAAGCCCGGAAATCGACGCCCCTCATACTGCGCGAGAGATCGAAGCCGGCCGAGACGCTGCCCGGCTCGGCTTTAACGGGAGCTCGGCGTGTCGCTGGCCGCACGCGCAGCAAGAAGCGCCAAGCGAAAAGTCAACTTACTGGAAGTCGGACTTCCTCTCTGGACTTTGTTGTCACATCGTAGATTCCGATCTGGAGCATGGGACGGCGTTCCTTGAGCTCCTCCGCTCCCGCCCATGCTCCATCTCTGCTCGCGTACTCGGTTTGAATTGACCATCCACTTCGAGCATAACGGAAGCGGGGCAATCGACGAGTGGATGCGACCATTTTGTTCCTTTAGAGCCAAAAGTCCGATCGCAGGTTCGCCTGAGCTGGATCGCTTTGGCCGAGCCTGCGGGATATTGTGCGAATCGATGGTGCGACGCGAGGGACCTCTAACCATCAAGAATTGACCGCGCCATCAAGACATCCACTACCGCTTCCGCTGAATGCTCTAGGGTCTGCTCCATGGTCCTGAGATGAACCTCTGATGTAGTTGGTGCTTCGTAGCACGAATCGATCCCGCTGAAGTTCTTGATCTTGCCGGATTTCACCTTTGAATACAGGCCTTTTGGGTCCCGCCGCGCGCATTCCTCGAGCGGCGTATCGACAAAGACTTCTATGAACTCTTCCTTGCCAACCAGGCTGCGCACGCTGTCCCGTTCGGCCCTAGTGGGCGAGATGAACGAGCAGATCACGATCAAGCCGCTGTCCGCCATCAACTTGGCAACTTCGCCGACACGCCGGATGTTCTCCACGCGATCCGTCTCCGAGAAGCCGAGGTCCGCGTTCAATCCGTGCCGGAGGTTGTCGCCATCCAGCAGCATGGTATGCCGCGACATCGCAGACAGCTTTTGATCAACAAGGTTGGCAATTGTCGACTTTCCCGCGCCAGACAGGCCAGTGAACCAGATGACGCAAGGCTTCTGATTCTTGAGCGCGGCGCGCTCCCTCCTGTCCACGGATAGCGCTTGCCTAGCAATATTGGTGGCCCGCCGTAGCGGGAAGGCAATCATGCCGGCTCCGACCGTACAATTCGTGTAACGATCGATGACGATAAATGATCCGGTCTTTCGATTGAGGTCGTAAGGATCGAATACGGCGGGCGTTGCGGTCACAACATCGCAGAAGGCGATCTCGTTGAGGGAAAGCGTCCCGGCGGCCAGATGCTGACAAGTGTTGACGTCGATTCGATGCCTAATTGTGGTAATGCTGCCAGAAATCGTCTGCGCTCCAATCCGCAGGACGTAATTGCGTCCGGGAGCGAGCGGCTCCTTGTCCATCCAGATCACATAAGCGGCAAGCTGGTCGGCCACCTTCGGTCGGTCGTCCGGTCGCGACAGAATGTCGCCACGACTGATATCGATTTCGTCTTCTAGTGTAATGGTAACCGCATCCCCGGCTTCGGCGGCGACAAGGTCACCATCGTGGGTCACGATCCGCTTGACGCGCGTGGTCCGCCCCGACGCAGCGACAACGATCTCGTCTCCTGTCGAGATCCTCCCGGAAGCCACCGACCCGGCGTAACCCCGAAAATCCGGGTTTGGCCGGTTTACCCATTGGACGGGAAAGCGGAAAGCTTGGCTTGCGGTGCCGGACTGGATGTCAATGCTCTCCAAATGCTCGAGCAGGCAGGGACCATGATACCAGTTGGCATGAGCGGAGCGGTCCACGACGTTGTCGCCGTAGCGGGCCGAGATCGGGATCGGAACAATCGAGGTGAAGCTGAGACCGGCGGCAAAGGCGAGATAGTCACGGGCGATCCGATCGAAGCGCTCCTTGTCATATCCGACAAGATCGATCTTGTTCACTGCCAGCACGACATGTCGAATGCCGAGCAGCGAGCAGATAAAGGAGTGGCGGCGGGTCTGAACCATCACGCCTTTGCGGGCATCGATCAGGATGATGGCGAGCTGGGCATGCGAGGCGCCGGTAGCCATATTGCGGGTATACTGCTCGTGGCCGGGAGCGTCGGCCACCATGAAGGAGCGCCGCGGCGTCGTGAAGAAGCGGTAGGCGACATCGATCGTGATGCCCTGCTCCCGTTCGGCCTCCAGCCCGTCCACGAGCAGCGCGAAGTCGATGTCATTGCCGGTGCTACCATGCTTGATGCTGTCGCGTTCCAGCGCCGTGAGCTGATCGTGGTAGATCATCTTGCTGTCGTGCAGTAATCGGCCGATCAGCGTCGATTTGCCGTCGTCCACCGAGCCACATGTGATGAATCGCAGCTGATCCTTTGTCCTGGCCGGGACCAGTTCCGTTGCCGGATTCGTACACATCAAAAGTAGCCTTCCCGCTTCTTCTTCTCCATTGAAGCGGCTTCGTCGGTATCAATTAGGCGACCCTGGCGCTCCGACACAGTCGCAGTCTGCATTTCTGCGACGATATCTTCGATCGTCGTCGCATCGGATTCAATAGCCCCGCTCAAAGGATAACATCCAAGCGTGCGAAAACGGATCATCCGCATTTCCGGCGTCTCGTCGCCGTTAAGCGGCAATCGCTCGTCATCGACCATGATCATCGCACCATTTCGACGCACTATCGGTCTTTGTTTTGCGAAGTAGAGCGGAACGACCGGAATCTTCTCAAGCATGATGTATTCCCACACCTCGAGCTCGGTCCAGTTTGACATCGCAAACACGCGCATGGTCTCGCCCTGGCGGATCCGTGTGTTGAACAGGCTCCAGAGCTCCGGCCGCTGGTTACGGGGGTCCCATACGTGTCCGGCCGAACGAAAGGAGAGTATCCGTTCTTTTGCGCGACTCTTTTCCTCATCGCGCCGCGCTCCGCCAAAGGCGGCATCAAATCCGTGGAGGTCGAGCGCCTGCTTCAGCGCGTCGGTCTTCATCACCTGGGTATGGAGCGCGGAGCCGGAAGCGATCGGATTGATCCCGCGCGCGATGCCCTCCTTGTTGACATGGACGATCAGGTTGAGGCCGAGTCGCCTGGCTGTCGCGTCCCGGAAGCAGATCATCTCGCGGAACTTCCAGGTCGTGTCAACGTGAAGCAGGGGAAAAGGCAATTTTGCAGGATAGAACGCCTTGATCGCAATGTGCAGCATTACGCTTGAGTCTTTTCCGATCGAGTAAAGCATGACCGGCCTTTTGAACTCGGCGACCACATCACGCATGATTTCAATCGATTCAGCTTCGAGGCGGCGCAGATGTTTCGGTAGCATAAGTCTTCTTTTTCGATGCAGGATCTCTGTTCTTCGCCGCTCTATGGCTCCAGGCTAGCGTGGGGATATCCGCCGCTGAAACGACCGGCCACGACGCATGGCTCAAATAGCTCAACCCTACAGGCGACTTGCAGACGCGGGAGCATATCGCATTAGGCCGCTGGTGCCGCCGGCGCCTGCGTCACACCTGATCGGGAGATCAGCTCGTGCGGGTTAAGGATCTTGGCTAAATCAACCCGCGTGTTTTGTTCGCAACCATTCAGATCCCCTAGCGGAAATTGAGGATCCGCTCAAGCCGAGCGACTTCGCCTCGCAACATCTCAATAGCCGCGTCGCAGTTGCGAATGCCATCCAGCTCCGCAGCTCGATCAGCTTCTGACGCCAACAGCGTCTCTTGCAACTGGGCAGCCATCGTGTGGCCCGGCTCTCCAGCGCGAGATGGGCCGGATAATGCTCCCGGCTTGGTACTTCGCAAATCCCACCACGTTCGGAACATCTGACGATAAAGTTCGGTTACCTCCCCTCCCCTATCCAGGACTCCGGCTTGCCGTGCATGTACCAGTTCCTGCTCATATCCGAGTTCTAGCAAAAGCTCGGCGCCGACAAGATCGGTCACGGTTTGCATCTCTTCCACGCTCAATTGAGATTGCCATGCCGTGACAGAGCTTTGATCGACGGCGTTTCGTTCCAAGATTTTCCGGTCTCCGAAGCTGCTCGATCGAAGATAATCTGCTTGTCTCATCCCCGCCGATGCGACGGCCGCAGGATCACAGCCGAGCCCAGTCAACAGACGCCGGATTTCCTCGTCCGGATGCGCCACGAGCAGTTCGTATTGGACGAACTGTGTGTGCGGCCGAGTGCGGTGCGCGGCGAGCTTGGGAAGGCCCAGAACCAAATCGGCGAGTGGAGTTATGATGCCGTCGGGCAGACGGAGCATGAGATCGACGAGACTGGAGACGCTGACCGGATGCGAGCATTCTGCGTGCAGTGGGATGCCCCACGTCGATTTCAGTGAAGCCGCGATGGCATAGGGATTTCGCATCAGAAGGATGTGTGGCGCTTCTGGATAAACAGATTCAAGAAACTCAAGCGCCATCCAATAGCGTGGTGTCTTGTCTAGGATGATGCGCTTGCCCGCTTGTGCCAGATACTGATTATATGCTGCATCGGCGAAAGCGCGGCTGGGGATCGTGCGATCTATCCGCCCCAGGAATTCGGAAGTCGCGGCCTCAATCAGTGAGCTACCCGCCGGATGGCGCTGATCCACCCTGCCAAATGATTCAAGCGCCAGCATCAACCAGGGTTCAGGCGAAGCCAGAATGTCTGGATGGTGCTGGAGCAAATGCGCCAGGAGTGTCGTCCCAGACCGTGGAAGACCGAGGAGAAAGCACACCGCAGGCGAACGGCCAAAACCAGCGCTCATCGTTCAGACCTTCGTGCTTGAAAAGTGAACCCTATCGGCGCTCGCTCGATGGAGCGATACAAAGCCAGCCGCAAAGCGCTAAAACGACAAGAATTTTGTCTGCCACTCATGACTTGAGAACCGTTCAGTTTGATCGATCGGCTGGATCAAAGGACACTGCAATCGCATCCTCGATTGCTCGACAGTTGAAACGAAGTCGCGCGCCAGCTCAATTGCACGAAGATTGATTGCGGATATGGGAAGGTTGGAACGTACTATACGGACGTTTGCCGAAGACCGCCCGCGGCACATGGAAGTTACGTATAATCACAAGCTTCCTGTTGCTGAGGCATTGAAGACGTAAATGCGACCTGCACCTGGCTGATGCTCCGCATACACCAAAGAAGTACGGCAAAAGAGCGATCAGCTCGGCGAGCGCGGCAAAGAAGCAGACCATGACATCTCACTTGGCAAGGTGCAGCAATCTTGTCAGCGCGTATCGCTCCCGGCGCAACCGTGAATGCTGCCCTTGGTCCGCCAAGACACTGAGCCGTAGCTCCGGCCAGCCTGTTGTACGCCAGCCCATCCGTCCGAACTATACCAAATATTTGATTTTCCTGCTCTTGGCGCGTTGCCCTCCCTAATCGGCGCTAAGGAGGCTTGTAAACGATGGAACCTGACTTAAGATGCCTCCGGAGATCCAGCAAGCGCGGTTGGCCGCATCTCTACTGACGGAGACGAGATTGTCCGGTCATTTATGTGGGAGATCAGATCGATCCGTGCGCTCCAAGAACTTGCCAAATTAAATGTGCTTGGCATCACTCGGCTACGGTGGATGATCCTGATGGCTTTAACCTATTTGGGCAAAAGAAAAGGGTGTACCGTTCAACCTGGTATCACGATTGATGCACGTCGGCCCTTACTTTGTGACAACCCACTCTAAGCTGCTAGAGAAAAACGGTTTGCTGCGGCGTAAGTCCTCCGCAAACGATGCCCGGCGGACAGATGTCGCTGACGGCCAAACGCGCAAGCATCTCGCGACTTTGGAGCCACGACAGGCAGCGCTGGATGAGCTCGCATTTGATGAAAGTGGCGTTGACCGATCAAGCGAGTTCATTCCCAGGGCTGCTACACTGAGGCTTCGCCTGGAAAGGGCCCGCTCTGGCATTCAGAAGATCAAACGCACGACTGTCAGAAATGGAGCTCGCTAACATGAGTCTCCCATCCTTCGAATATGTCTTGAAGCAGCGCGGTCGAACGTGGTTGTGGTTCGTTCACAACGCCGAGGGCGCTCAGGTGATGACGGGTTCAGGCCGTAACCGCTCGGCCGCCATCTATCAAGCTAACAGAGCGCTTTTTCAATTGCTGTTAAGCGCGCCATATCGCCTCGGAGCTCCAGCTAGCCAACAGGCTCGGCGAGGTCCGCTTACACCCAAACTTTAGCCTAGCATGAGCTTCGAGGATGCCCCATTCGCGAGTTTGTTTCCATTTGGCTAAAGCGGTCAGCCGATGTGTTCGGCCCAGCGCGTAGACTGCTCGTCGAAGCTGAAGAAGCTGATGGCCGAACGAATACTAGATTCGGCGTATAGGGGATTCGTGTGCGACTGGCCCATCTTCTCAAAGTAACGCGCCTAGGACTGGGCGTTTTGGCCCCATCGCGGGCTAAGACTATGTCTTCACTGGCAATCATACATTGCAAGCGGCTGTCGAGAGCGCCTTGCAAAAACAATGATCAAAGATAGGGAGACGACGGATCCCGTTCCGCGACATTGAACGCCATCCAGCACGTGCGTGAAAAACTCTCTCAGCGCGGGTCGGCAAAGCCAATGTGCAATAGCCGCCCTACCGCACTATTAGCCAGCGTTTCTGAGTTAACGCTGATGCCCGAGTCCGATTCCGAGATTTAAGGCCTTCTGGCGTAGCGCGCCGACGCTGCGTTTGGTCATTTTTGCTATTTTTATGACCGGCGTCCGAGCCTTCGAATGGACTTTGAGCTCTTTGATATCCGCCTTCGTCCACTCGCGCCGCTTAACGCGTTTCTTGGTTGCTTTTTTCACCATGAATGCTCCTTCTGAGTGGAGCGCTTGTAGCATAGTTTTTTCGGAGCGACGACCGTTAAAAACGGACAGTCATCGGAACTCGCGCCAGTTATTAGCTCGGTCATGCTTTCGGAAGACAAGGCGTCTGGACTACTGCACCTGTTGATAAACTTCGCACAGACGCTGTGTTGAGAGGCTTCGTTATTGAATGCAGCCCACTCGACGTCTTTCTATTCGAAGCTAAGCAGGACGGTCCGTGATTTGTATATGCCTAGAGCGATCAAACACCGACGCCCTATGACACATCGTGACGGTCTCTTGCGATGGTCACCTCACGGCGATTTAGCGCGCGCTCGTTAGTAAGTGCCAGAGCTCCCTCGGGGCGCGAGAGAATACCAGATCGGTGTCGCCTTCGTGTCCATCGTCCGGGAGCAGCTCAAGGCATCGAAGTGCTTGAAGACATCAGGTCCTCCATCCTCAGGTTGGACGAAGCCATATCATCCCTTGATCGTGTTGAACCGCTTCACAGTACCACTAGCCACTGCATTATCTCCAAACTGCACTTGCGCGACCTAATCGGGGTAGGTGGCCATCACCAAGGGATTGAGCGGCAAGCCGTCAGGCTGATAACCCTTGCGCCGGCTCAATCGCTTGCCAAGGAACGCTTTCTGCGCGCGCTCGTTGGCAGCTGCTAAGACACCATCGGTGGCTACTCATCTTCGGGCTCTTGCGCGGTCTTCCGCTCAACCTGCCCCTGCATAGCACCCAGATCTAGCAGTTCGAGCCTCTCAAGAGCCTTCCTTCCCTCGTCGGTGATAATCCAGCACCCGGCCTCTCGCTCGACCAGCCTTTGGCCGAAAATATCGAGTTGCGGCGCGCGGCTCGCGATGCGCTTCATACGCGCCGGCCACTCTGGGCCGCTGCTGTAATAGATCGCCAAATACTGTTTAACGACTTCGATGCTCGCCCGTCCGTGCGGCTGGCCGGCAAGTATCTTCAGTATGGACAGCTGAAAACTCACGCGCGCACGCCATCGAGTCGAGGAAAAGCTCCATAATACTTATCCTGAGCGAAGCCACAGCGCCGTCCTGTCGTTTTTCAAAAGAAACCTTGCGCCATAAGCCTAATGAAGCAGGATACCCACCTGCCGTCGACGACAGCCTGCATTGCCTGGTCGCCAGCGCACAACGGCTTCGCCGTAAGCAAGTTTCTCAACGGCATCGGCGACATCCTGCCCAGAGCGTTTTGAAGCATGGGTCAGCGTAGGTAACCGCGTTGGCTAAGCGTGTGACGAGGTCTCGACTGCCGTCTTTGATCGACTTGAGATCAAACTACGTCGGTGGTACCCGCGCTGTTGCACATCTTGCCGAATGACATCGCTCACTAAACGCACCGCCCGCTTCTTTCGCTTCCAACTGCCGTCCAACCCCACGGGGATCGCAAACCCTCGCGGAACGACCAAAAGATCGCGTCTTCCATTCAAATAAATATCGAACATGTCGTCCTCGTTTGACACGAGCGTAGATCGCCGGTCTATACATTTGGTGACATCGAAGCAACAGTTGCGCTCAAAGACTCTACGCGAGTTTTCTGCAAAATTCGCCCGTACTTGAGCGTGCCTGGGGCAATCCCGCTGCTCCTTCACGTGCTCCGCATCGCCGAGAATACAGGAGCCGTCGGACGCCTTATTATCGCAAACAGATCCTCTTAGGTGTCGTGAGACGACCGCCCGCCGACTTGACGCCAGCATCACCAGTTGTACTCGAACCGACGGTCGACGCGAGCCTGTCGGGGATCACGCTTACATTACAGATTGACCCACGTTTCAATTCGCGGACTTCCCGCGCGAAAGTCAGGCTAACCAGCCCATACCGGCGGCAATGCAGGCGGGGTTCGAAGCTCTATCACATCGGCGAAGACCGTCCAATCGCGGACACTCTTTTGCTTGCAGAAATCGGCCTCAGCCTGCTGTGCAGCAGCACTCAATGAGGCAGCATCGACCTTGAACGCTGCCTGACAGGCACGATGTTCGTGGCCGGTATCGTCACAAACGGTCTTAATGAACCGAACATTAAATGAAGGCATGACACGCTCTTCTTGTGGGTTTCCTGATCCACCATTCTGCCTACTCGCGCCACAGGCGTATTTGATCTGCCTCAAGCAGCATCCCAAGAGGTTGTCCGCTCCTTCATTGAGTACTGTTGAAACTTTGGCATCGCCGCCCGAGCGCTCCCGTTGTCCCGCAGACCACGCGAGATCTATTTGTCCAGCTGCGCGGATCGCACTCCGTTGTGAGCCGCGGGGTAACGCGTTCTGGTCTGCTCATGCCCTCGACCAACAAAATTGAGTCGCCGATGACTCGAGGAATGTCTTGAACAGACGATTGAGTGCGGCATGCGCCGTCACGCCAGAAATGCCGACTATTGATCACGATCGATCCCATACCCAACCGCCGGCAATACCGAGATTCGAGAGGCCGCGAACTTTACACGCGGTACTTGGTGGTCTCAGGAGGCGTCTCCGCAAACACCAGGTCATTGCGCCAGTCACCGGCCAAAGCCATTTCTGACCCGCGCCGGCGGCCGCGGCTATCGATGGCGAAACCTACGCGCACGTGATCGTGGGCCATGCGGCGAACCGACCCGATCTCCCTTCTGACGGTCCATGCTGCGGCCGCGAGAGCAAAGCCGATGACCACGCTTGTCGCAGCAGACGTTTCGATGAGCCGAGGTCGTCAGGACTTCAGCGCCAAAGCCCATTTCTGGGATCTGCCCGGCAAGGCCACCGACAATGCGAGGCAAGCGATCAATCGACGATCTGCTTGCCGGCTACCGCAGCACTGGGACAAATGCTGTCGTGGCCTATTCGAGCGTGCGCATCAAATCAACCAGGCTACACGCTTACGTGTTTGCGGACCACGCGAGGTCGCGGCGGATCGCTCGACTTGGGCATGTCGCCTGCCAATGAAGCTTATGCGGCTCGAAGCCGCAGCTCGAGCTCGGCCATTCTGGACGCGCATCAGCTCTTTTTGACCTGTATCAATACAGCGGCGACTGCCTACTGATAGAAGTAAGCTTCCTGTCCAATATCACACACATGGCAGACAGAGAGACATGATGCGCCATCAGCTTTTCATGTCCAGATACCGGCGACTCAGTTCAAGGAGCGCTGCCAGATGTACCCAAGCGGCGTGCCGATGACTGCACACAACAACCTGCGCCGCGTGCTAGGCGTCCACTTCATCGACCCGCGTACGGGCGCGATGATCGGCGCCGAGCGAAGCCAGGCTTATCCGAATGGTGTGGCTGACGTCATCAGAACCGAGCGCCCCACGCTGCCGACGTGGGACAAGGAGATTTCCCACGAACAAGGGATGTTCGAAATGACAGACCACAGGGACATTCGTTCCGCCGCAGGTCGGGCTGCGGGGGCGGAAGTCCAGTTAAACTTCTGCAGAACAGGGGTTAATACGAGCCGCCGACGTCTTGAGCTGATCCACATTGATTCGACCGAAGCCCGGGAGTTGCTTCGCAGCGCCAATCCTAATATCTCGGCTGGCGAGCCGATCATGTCCCGGCACGACAGGTTCAACGGCGCCACGGCCGACAAAAGCCCGGCCGCGACTGGCGCAATCGAGAGCGCGCCGCTTCGGCAATATTGCGCTGAGCCTGCTCGCGGCGGCCAAGCCATCTCGTGCGAAGTGTTCAGAAGGTTGCCTGAATTTGTCAGCCAGCAGCGATGAACACCGTGCAAGATCTACTGGCGACCTGACGTGGGAGCGGCTCGAAACGGCACCGCCCTCGAATCGGGATCTGGAGATTGCCGTGATCGAGGGTAATACCATTCACCGGGTGGTCTTTCCTTGCCGGCGGGCCTTCAGCGGCTGGATCAATGCCAAGACCGGAGAACACATAGCCGTGCAGCCGACGCACTGGCGCATATGGCCCAGATAGCTGCGGCCATCCCGCGCAATACATTGGTGTGAGTTGAAGCGCATTCTGCTCCGGTGGCCTCTCGTGGGAAACAATGAAAAGTCGATCGAATGATAGCGTCTCCCAGAAAAGATGTCCGACCACGTCTGGTAAGCCTATGGCGCTGCCGCGGCCGCCGACGCGCTAGCTCTCATGCTCTGCCTGGCGCTAAATCCATTTGTTCATGACCTCGCGTTCATGAACATCTACCTTCCAGTCCTCGTTTTGCCGCTTTCGTCGCGGCTGCGGCCCAGGCTAACGTCGCTCCCCGCTCTGCAGCCTCATGATCGGCGTGATCTTTCCTGTGAAAGGCCTAATCCCGCACCCATGATCGATACCGCGGAATTCGCGGGCGCCATGATCGTGATTGAGAAGAGGATCATTCGCTCGTTCAGCGCCTTAGCAGTGCGTTTACTTGGTTGCTCTCACGTGGTCGGAATGAATGTATCGAGGTTGAGGCCGCAGCTCTACCGCGTCGAGCACGGGCGCTACATCGAACGTTGTCTGACCAACGGCGAGCGGCACATCATTGGCATCGGCCGCATCGTGGCCGGCGAACGGAGCGACGGCTCGAACTCCGTCCGTGAGACCAAAGTGAGCGCCGAACGGTTCTTCACCGGTTTCATCCGAAACCTCACCGAGGCGGGCGCAGGGACGGCGGTTGGAAGAGCTACAATCTGAACTCGTGCACGTGTCGCGACCGACCACCATAGGTGAGATGGCATCGTCTATTGCCAGTGAGATCAACCGGCCGCTCTCCGCAATTACAAACTGCATGCGGGACACAAAGGCTCCGCTCGCGCGCACCGCGCCGGACGCCAACTGCAATGGTGATGCACTCGAACGCGCCGCGCAACACGCTCTACGCGCCAAAGATATCATCAAGCGCCCGCGGGACTTCGTTTCCAGGGGCGAGCACACTGTGGAGAAGCCGCTCACGCTCCTTGAAGAAGCTGTGGCCTTGGCCCTAGTCGGTCCCAAGGAGTAAGGCGTACGCGTGATGACCCGCAGCGACCGCGACATCATTGTAGACAAGATCCAGATTCAGCAGGTCGCGCTAAACCTGATACGTAATGAAATCGAGACCATGACTTCCTGCCCGCGCCGTGAAGTTGCCAACGTCGACACGTATACCGTTGCTGATAAGGGGCCCGGCATCAAGCGCTGATATCGCCGACCGACTGTTCCAGCCTTTTGTCACGAGCAAAAGCCATGGCATGGGTGTGAGGTTATCAATCTGCCGGACGATCATCGAGTCAGATGGCAGCCATATCGTCGCGGAAGTGACTCTGAGTGGCAGCACGATCCTTAAGACGGCATTTGCGGAGCTTAGCGAAGAGACATGATTGGGCGGCGAATTCTTGTGATCGACGATGACGCCGCAATACGGGACTCGCTCGCGTTTCTTCTTGATGTTAACGGTTTCTACGTAGCAACCTATGAGACGGCAACCGCCTTTCTTAATGACGTCGCGAGCGGTCCAGTCGATTGCATCGTGTCAGACATCCGTATGCCGGGTATGAGCGGTCTCGAATTGGTCAGAAAAGTGAAGGCCAATCGCGTCGACTGCCCGGTTATCTTGATAACTGCTCATGCCGACGTATCGCTCGCAGTCAAAGCGATGAAAGCGGGTGCGGTCGATTTCATCGAAAAGCCGTTCGAAGAGAAGGTGCTGTTGCGTGCGATCAATAGTGCTTTGAAAGCGCGGCCAACGAAACCCGCCGATGACGCAGCGAAGCTGCAGGCGGAAGCCCGCCTCGCGGACCTCTCCTCGCGCGAACGTGACGTCCTGCAGGGACTATTAGCCGGCAAGATCAACAAGGTGATCGCCCATGATCTGGGCATTAGTCCTCGGACAGTCGAGGTTTACCGTGCAAACCTCATGGCCAAGGCCAATGTCCGCAGCATGTCCGAGTTGATGCGGATCGCCATTACCGCGGGACTCTAGCAGGGACGCACTTGGTGCGAATGGCCTATTCATGCATTCAAGCTGCGCAGTCCTGACGACGAACGGAGGTTGTCAGGTGCACAGCGCGGAGCCGATCATGTTTTCGGTGGTGGCTATTGATGCAACACAAGCTGCTGGTTTCTTGGAATCACGACGGCGCATGAAGCAGATCAATTGCGTTACCCAAATTTGTGCTCCGATGAACAACAGATCTTGCCGCCCGAAGACCGGCATAGTTTGGCAATATATTGGTCCATCCTCCAACGGAGCTCCCGGTGCGGGTTTCCGTGAACGGTTCGATTTTCTTCGCATTGGAAACGAGTGCGCATCTTGACGCTGTGGCAATCGGTTACGAGAGGGCCATCATTCGGTCATTGCGCTCGGCTGGGCGACAGTCACTTCACTTCGGTCTTCGAAATCAAACGATGGCATGGGTTGGAGGCGCATGATCATCAAGCCCGTCGATGAGGTCGGCCGCCGTACATCGATCCGTGTTTGAGCAACCAAGGGACCGCGCCGGCCCCATTCAAGACGCCCTCCTCATCGGACTTACGTATAAATACTTAGGGGCTTCTACCTAGGGAAAACAACCAAATTTCCCAGTTCGTCAGGAACAGACAATCTGCGTCACATCGACGTTCGCAAGATAGGGTCCCCCATGCACGCCTAGGCCGCCAGTTTTACCAAGAGCTGCCGCCATCGGACCAGCGTCTTGCGCGGGCAACTTCAACACTTCGGCTAAGTTGCTATACGCCAGCTCAAATCGGAGCGCGCTACTTTTTCGCGTCGAACGGCGCGGACGAACGCGGCGCAGCGAAGGACGCCGAATTCGGCTTAGGAGATCTTCTGAGCCGCAGAAACGCTTCCAGCCTACATTGTGCCTCCAGGAGCACCGCAATGATTATCGATCTTTTGCTTCGAGAGCATCGCAACATTGATCTGCTTCTGGTCGCTCTTGAACGCGAAGTGGAGATTTTTGAGAAAGGGATCCGTCCTGATTATGAGGTCATTCGCGCGATTATCAGCTATTTCGAGGTTTATCCCGAGGTGTACCATCATCCACAGGAAGACTTGATTTTTTCCAAGCTCAAGGCTCGCGATCCGGATGCAGCTGCAATCGTCGGCGATCTCGCGCTTGAACACCAGGAAGTCGTCGACCGTTTGCACCACTTCGCGCGGGCTATTGACGCCATCCTCGCGGATCGTGAACTTTTTCGGCAGGACGTCGGCGATATCATACGCGACTTTATAGTACGCGAGCGGCACCACATGAAGTGGGAAGAACGAGATTTCTTTCCGGCAGCTCTGAAGGCTCTCTCGGCTCAGGATTGGACCGAAATCGCTTCCGGTCACACTGATCATGGAGATCCACTGTTCAGCGAGACAGCGGCAGCAACTTCCGATGCGCTAAGAGCGCATATTCTGCAATTGGAGCAAGAAGCTGAGGCCGAACGGAGCTCGGTCGCGCTTGCGTGCCCCAAGGCCGCCCCTCAGTGACACGGCGCCGAGATGGACGGGCTGTACTGATCGCTGCCGTTTCACAACAGTAAGTGGACCTCATGTTCATCCTGTCAAAATGAAAATGGGGGGCTCGCGGGCACGTAGGCTGCCGTACCGCCAAAACAGCGTTTGGGCAATATAATCGCTTGCTCGACCACCGGTGCAAAGGCGCGCCGGAGTCTTCCTGAGCTCTGGTCCGGCATGTTCCAGAATGTGACGGTCTCAGGTCGGGCAGTTGCGCAGTGATATCGCGCGAAACGGACGCCCCCCATGTCCACGGCCAGATAAGGACAGACGATTGCGGCCGCGCGGGTGCGCGCGAAGCAATTCCACGCGTTGACCCAACCCGGGACGTTCCGACTCATCCGACGGCAGCCGCTTCGACCCACTGCACGCCAACTGGGCGGCACTGGCAAGCCCGGATACGTTCAGCACCAACAGCATGGCGCTTGACGTCGCTGGCCACGACCAGTAGCCGCCCGCACGGGCTCCCACGTTACACCAGATATCCGACGTCCTCGCATTTCTCAGCGTCAGTTCGCGAGTTGGATTATCAAGCCTGGCTTAAGTCCTTTAGCTGTATGGCGTAGCCCCACCGGACAGTCCGCTTCGTGCCTTGAAATCGAGCAAATGCCCCGAATTGCATCCGGGTCGGCTTTCGGGATTCAGCTACCCGTACATTCCTGCATTCAAGAAGCACAACGCAAAATCGACGAATTCACTCCGCTCGACAGCGTCGAGGACTACCTCCAATTCGAAAGGATCACGGAAGCTTTTGGTTGATGCTGGATCCATACGCGTCGGCATCGATCACTTTGCCGTGCGCCACGAAAGTCTTGCCGGGGCCAGGCACGAAGACAGGCTAAGCGCAATTTTCAGGGCTACACTGATGATTGCGCGGATTGATCTCGGCGCCAGCGCGATCGAGCGCATCCAACAAGGGCTTGACGGGAACGCTATCTCGGCAAATGACTGCCTTGCTCGTATCGCCGGGGATCGGCTCACCGCCGGGAAGGGCTGTTTGCTGAGGCAGGAGGATCGCTTCCGTGCCGAGATCACGATCGACTCATGTGCGTCATGGCAGTCGATCTCTTGGAGGCATTCCGTCGTTACGCTCTGGATCGAAGTTCGCCACCGTCGATCGTTCTCGAATCGACAGCCTTATCACGGATGGCGTCGTGGTGATTGAGATCGTCTGCTCTCCATCGTTGATGGCGCAGAGTTCCTGGCCCGGAGCGTCGCCTCGGCGTCCGACGCTCATCTTCCGCCGCGCGGGGCTACACATAGCGGGGCGGTCTAACTCTGTGCGCCGACCCGAGTCGGGTCAGATCCGAAATCGCTCAGTTAACTGGCCTATATTGGGGCAGGACCACGCTCACGGCTCAGGAGCACCCTATCGGCACCGCCGCATCTTCAAGCTCGTGACATCCTCCGCGTGGTCCGGTCTCAGACTCTCACCAGAGGCTCAAGCCGAAACCCGGCTATGGGATGGAAACGGTGGACCAAGGACTGCCCCTTAGGCCAGGTTCAAATCAATAGCAACCGCTCATGCATTGCCTATGCTTACGAGATCCTTGGAGCCGGGTTTGCCGTATCGTCTCGCCGGTGTCCGTGCGGTTTCGAAGCAGGAAAGCGCACCGAGTTTGCGGTGGGTGCCCTGCGGTGACCGCCCCGCATCACTGCCCCTCGTTGCCGTGTAGTCGTTCCCGACGCGCTCATGAGCGACAAACCTTGGCGTAGATATATAAACCTCAGACTATACGGTGGCATACCACGGCATAATTGAGCTACGCTGAGCTTGTGCTTCAACTCGGCTCAGCGATGCGTCAGTGTCGCTCCTCCAGACTTTCGCCCGGCCCGCCTAGGCGGGACCGGGCATTTTTTCTGTTCCCAGTGCTACCTCCATTATCGGGCGCGCAAATGACCACCTCGATGAGAAGAGACCCAAGCCCGGATCAACGGCCTGGCGGATCGAATGCAGCGCGCAGCTCGCGGGCGGCAGCGACCATGTTCGCTAGCGCCGGCCGGACCTCTTCCCAGTTGCGCGTCTTCAGGCCGCAGTCCGGATTGACCCAGAGCTGCGAGTCGTGCAGCCGCGTCAGAGCCAACGCCATCAGCTCCTTCATTTCGCCCGTCTCCGGAACGCGTGGAGAGTGGATGTCGTACACGCCCGGCCCGATCTGATTTGGGTATTCGTAGTTCCTAAACGCGTCGAGTAGTTCCATTTTCGAGCGCGACGTCTCGATCGAGATTACATCCGCGTCCATTGCAGCGATCGCACCGATGATGTCGTTGAACTCCGAGTAGCACATATGTGTATGAATTTGCGTTTGATCAGCGACGCCCGATGAGCAGATGCGGAAGCAATCCACGGCCCAGTCGAGATAAGCCGTCCACTCCGATCGACGCAACGGCAATCCTTCTCGAAGTGCAGCTTCGTCGATCTGGATCATGGTCGCACCAGCATTCTCGAGATCGCGGACTTCGTCTCGGATCGCGAGCGCAATCTGGCGGCAGGCCTCGCTTCTGGGAATATCATCGCGAACAAAGGACCAGTTCAAGATCGTCACCGGACCGGTCAACATCGCCTTCATCGGCTTCCTCGTTAATGATTGCGCGTAGCGCCACCAGTCCACGGTAATAGGCTTCGAGCGCACTACATCGCCAAACAGGATCGGTGGCCTGACGCAGCGCGAGCCGTAGGACTGCACCCATCCGCTCCTGGTAAATGCGAAGCCGGCAAGTTGCTCGCCGAAGTACTGCACCATGTCATTGCGCTCGAACTCGCCGTGCACGAGGACGTCGAGACCGATGTCCTCCTGCCAACGTACGGCGCGCGCAGTCTCCTCCTTGAGGAACCTGTCGTATTGCTCGTCACTTATCGCGCCCCGCGCATGCGCCGCACGCGCATTCCGGACCTCTGTGGTCTGCGGGAACGATCCGATCGTCGTGGTGGGGAAAGCCGGCAGCCCGAAACGATTGCTTTGGATCTCTGCACGACGGGCAAATGGGCTCGCGCGCCGACGCATGGTCTGATCGATCGCTTTCATCCGGACAGCGACATTAGCATCACGGATTTTCGGCGAAGTCCGGCGAACAGTCGCGGCACATTCCGACTCGGCAAGAGCTGGCGCAACATTCTGGTCGCCTGCGAGTGCCCGCGCCAGGATCGCAAGCTCCCGCATCTTCTGGACCGCGAAAGCAAGCCAGCTCTTGACGTCGGAAACGAGCCCGGTTTCAAGTTCAACATCGACCGGTACATGAAGCAGCGAGCAGGATGGGGCAATCTGTACACGGTCCTTGCCGAGCTTCGCAATCGCGGGTTCGAGCCGCTGGCGCAGCGAGGACAAATTCGACCGCCATACATTCCGGCCGTCGACGACACCGAGCGACATGACGAGATCACTTCGGCCGCCAGCGATGATCTGGTCCAACAACTGTGGCGCTCGAACTAGGTCGAGGTGTAGTCCGGCAACTGGCAGGCTCAACGCGGTTTTCAGATTGTCCCCGAGGTCGCCGAAATAGCTGGCAACTAAGATCTTGATGGCCGGCACCTCCTTGGCGAGCCGATCATAGGCATGTCGCAAAGATTGCCGCGCCCTCTCATCCAGATCAAGAACCAGGCAGGGCTCGTCGAACTGAACCCAATTTGCTCCACGTTTGGCCAATTCCTGCAGAACCTCGATATAGGCCGGTAACAGTTCATTCAGTAGTGAGAGTGGCTGGAACGCAGGATCGGGACTCTTGCCGAGCTTTAGGAATGTGACCGGCCCGATCAGGACAGGGCGGGTCTGAAAGCCAAGGGCCTTGGCTTCCTCATACTCCTCGATCGGCTTGCGAGAGCATAGCCTGAAAGTCTGTCCTCTGCGAAACTCGGGGACCATGTAGTGGTAGTTGGTATCGAACCACTTGGTCATCTCCTGCGCGGGTGCGCCAAATCCGCGCGGTCCGTGACCGCAACTCGCATCCTGATCGTCGCATTGTGATCCGCGGGCCATGGCGAAGTACGTCTTCAGCGAAACGGATTCGGCTTTTGAGGCGTAGATCTCCGGGATGGCGCCAACCATGACACTTGTGTCGAGCACCTGATCATACAGCGAGAAATCGTTTGATGGAATGACCGTGACGCCGATAGATTTCTGACGAGCCCAGTTCGCGGCACGCAGGCCAGCTGCGTCCTCGAGCAACTGCTGTTCGCTGCTTTTTCCGGCCCAGTAGCTTTCTAGAGCGAGTTTGAGCTCGCGCCTTGGACCGATGCGTGGCGTTCCGAGCGTGGCAACGGGAAGGGAGAGAAGAGACATAGCGTTAACCCCGTGTTGGGGGCAGAAGGCCATGGCGGACGCAGGCAGGGGAAGTCGCGCAGTGCGACGGCTGCTTGGCGCACCACCGGGACACCCCGCCCGTGGACGAATATATTGTCGGGGCAGGTCTCCTGGCTCGCGGGTCATCGCTGCTGTCCGGCCTTCCCGAAGCCGCGCAGGCTTCAGTGACATCGTTGGACAGCGGCTCGCCACTCACAGTTGCGGGGGCAGCGCCGGCATCTTCACCGGCTTCCCTCTTAGCTCCGGATCAAGTGCGACCGGAGAACCTCGACGACTTGGATTATCGAGAAGACAAGTCTTCCGTCAACCTCTCAGATCATGTCTCAAGCTGGTGCTGCGACATCCGCTACGCGAATGACCGCGCATCTTGATGCGTTGAGCCGATGTAGAAGCGCTTTCAAGTCAGCAATATCGGAATGACGATCGCAGCTGCCTGCGGGCCGCACGCCAGATCGGTGGAAGGGACAAATGCGGCTTGCCCGGTCGGGACTGCTGCCTCGAGCAGAACGCATCTCCGGCTTCTCAGCGGTTCTTTGAGCAAGTCCACCATCCAGCCACCTTCTCGGCCAACAGGATCCGTGTTGAACAGGCCCAAGCTGGCGAAGCCAGCAACATACCCGGCCAGCACGTTGATGTGCGGTTCAGCAAGACTCCAAATGTTCGGCGGTGAAGATCGGTTTCGCCTCGTCGCCATCGAGTGCAAAGCGCTCCTAACTGAGGCTATTCTCGAAGCGCCGCATGTCGCGATAGGAGCGGCAGACGCACCATGGCCGATGGCCGCAAATGGCCAAACGCATGGCAGAGATCGAAAGCCACATTCTGGCAACGATGCCGAACCAAACGGTTCAATAGCGGCAAACAATTCTCATCAGGAGCTTGGTACCGAGGTGTTCCGCTGCGCCATCGAACGATCCGGTGCGGGACGAGGATGCATAAGCCGGGCTGGATAGCGCTGAACGGAAACATCGAGACATTGACCAGTCGGAAAGTCGACAAAGAGGACACAAAAGCGGTGCGAATTGCCGTGTATTACCTGGCACGAAGAATGCAAGTCTTCGGCATGCCCAGTCTCCTCCTGCTGGGCATGTCCAGCACAGCAACTTGAGGCTGTCGCCGGCAGTGAAGTTAGTGGCGCGTGACATAGAGGGGAGCGCCTGCTCGCACGGGACACCATCGGTCTCCCCGTCGCGTCGCCGCTAACTTCTTGCGCTCGCGCATAACAAGTCGAAGGTTGCGCGCTTTGGAATGACGTGTGGATGACACCAAATAGGCCGGCAGTTATGAGAACAGTGTCTAGAAGACGCGCGTTATGGTTTTGTCTCGGTCGACCCCTGATCTGCCTGGTCGGGCTGGCTGCGATGAGCAACAGTGTTCGCGCCATCGAGAGCCCCCATATCGAAAGATTCAAGTCAACGTGGCGAGCGCAAGACGGTGAGACAATAGAACAAATTATCTCCAACGTCTCGAAGGTGGCACAGTTCGTCCCTCGAATGTGGGGCGTCGCTCAACTTGACGAAAACGACTATGTTTTCGTTTTGTGGACCAGACACCCTGACGATATATTAGACGAACCGTACTTTATCACCTGGAGGATCGCGCTCGACGGCACGTTTCAACTTGCGTCGACCTATGCAAAGCCGATCGAATTGGGCTGGCACGCCCTAGCACTCTCGTTGATCGCCACTGAAGTCAAGGAGAGTGAAAGGGACGCAAATCTTGGCTTTCTGCATGATCCGAGCAACTTCAACTTTGTGACGACCACGCAAGGCCGCCTCGGCGATCTTCTGCGGCAGGGCCGCTGCACTATCGTTGAACCTGTTGAAGTGGACTACTTGCCGAAGCAGAAGGACAAGCCGACCGAGAAGGGTGATCTGTGGCGCGCTTTGCTTTTGGTGAACTGTGATATCCCAGGACCCCGTTTTTTTACATACAACGGGGTCATCACTTTCGAGAAGAGCGAAGGGCAAGATTGGGAGCCGCAATCCCCCTTTGCCAAGCGTATCGCGGCCTTTCCTCCTGGCTCCTGGTTCGCTCGCATGGAGCCATAGGAACGGGAATAGTAAGAGAGGAGCGAAAGCGCTTGGTAAACGGTCGGGCAGAGCAAGATCGCGCCGCAGCTTCTTTACCGCCGAACGCCTCAGAGCAACTGCAAGACATTCAGCTCGAAAGTCTCGGTGCTTACGCCTTCGCAGCAGTCGCGAGCCTTTCCCGCAGCCTTCAGCCCGTCAGGAAAAATCGGGCAGCACGATTACTCGGGTGTTTTGCTAGGAGTTGGCCGCAGCGGCACGTGCCAGCTAGCAAAATTTTGCCCCGACTCAGTGAGAGGATAACAATCTGCCGGGGAACCAGCTCTCCATGCTACTCCTCAAGGGACGGGACATGGAGATGCCTCGGGCCCGATCCGGCGTGCACGCGGCGCATCGCGCCCGGGCTGGTGAGCATGCCGACACCGAGGCGGCACGATCGAATGCTGCGACGAAACTTTAAAAGGGTAACGGGACAGTGTTAGCGGGCTCGCATGCCCGCTGAGCACCGGCGAGGTCCCTCGGCGAGGAGCCCCGGAGCCGTGCGCGAGGCATCGAGGACCGAACTGAGTCGGCGCTAGATTTCCTCGCGCGCATTCGTCTGCGCGTCATAGATCCGGACTTGAAGCAAGGGAAAACGCTTCTTTAGTTCTGCTCCGCCTGCCCTGGCGCCGTCTCTGGTTGCGAATTCGGCTCTAAGTCGGCCATTCACTTCAAGCGCGTAAGAAGAGACCGGCAATTCCTGGGGGGCTGCAGCCATTTGATTCCCATTGTGTAGTGAGGTCGTTGAGAATGATTTGTAGCTTGAGTCGGCTAAACCGCACCAGAGCGACCTGCCCAAGTGCCGCAATGGCGGAACCATGTTGTGGATTGACGCCTCGCACCGAATGGCATCAGGATGGCACTCCCGACCGTCCGAACACGCGGGCGGCTTACCCCTCGTCCGGTGCGTATACGACGAAGCCACGGAGGTTGCCGTTTGACATTTTCTGGCGCAAACGCACGCCCTCATACCGGGCTTGCTGGGTCAATCTCCACATGTGTCGCGGTGAAACGCACTACGAGAGAGCGGCCGCCAGTCGCGCCGCCTGGGTCATGACAATCGGGTTCTCCTACGAACGGGGCGGCAGCACAACGAACGGTCATGGTGCAGCGCAGAGGTGCGAAAAGCCACAATGCGATTGGCATCAAGGCCTGGCTCTCCAAAAGAGGGCTCGGGGTTGGCGGTTTGCGCAAGCGATACCGGTTCATTTACGCAGCGAGCGTTGAGCTGAACTCCGTGGCGCCTTTCCAGTTTTCAGAGGAAGCGAGACCAGATGTCCTTCGAGCATCAATCTTTTCCTGACAAGAATTTACAGCGAAATGTCATCCCCTCGCTGAAACCGTCTCGGCAGCCTTCTGTCTGCCGATGCAGGTTGGCACAATCCATAGCCAGGTTGCTCCTCCCCGCCTGACTTCCACTCGATGTCAAGATTCACAGGCGACTTCTTCTCCTTCAAGCGCGTGAGAAAACAGCGTTCGAGGCTTGGCTTTTCTCCCCATAGCAAGTTCGCGGCCGAGCGGGTCGGATCTCCTCCTCAGGTCGAGAGGGTGCAGTACGCGCCCAGTGAGAGAGACCGACGAGGCTAAGGATACCGCGACACGCACACCGGAAGAAATCGCTTGAACCTCACGCAGCGTCAGGTCGTAGCTTGGAAATGAAGGCCACGCTTTCGTAGACCAAGCGTCGAAAGATGCGGCCGAATAGCGGACAAGCGTTTAAGCAGTCGAATGCGGCGGCGCCGGATCGTGCGTGAACATGGATCGAGAGCGAGAGGTTATTGTCGGGATGAGACACCGCGTAATGATGGTTGCATTGTTCGCTGTCATCACATCTCCGGTCTGCGCGGCGAAGCTCAGCGGTCCTGCGCGCATCCTCGACGGAAATACGATCGAGATCGAGCGATCCAAGCTTCGGCTCTCAGGCATTGAAGCTCCCGAAACTGACCAGATTTGCCTCGACGCCCACGGTCGGAAATGGGCTTGCGGCATAGCCGCCCGCGACGAGCTGATCAAACATTCGAACGGACGAACGTGGGATTGTCATACCACAGGAGGTGATGAATATGGCAGGTCACGCGGCAGTTGCTTCATAGAAGGCGAGGACGTGAACGCCTGGATGGTGCGCTCCGGTTGGGCACTCTCGTCGGGTCCGTACGTCATCTATGAAGTTGTGGCGAGCAAAACCTGTGCGGGGCTGTGGTCGGGGGCCTTCATCGCCCCCTGGGACTGGCGTCGCCGCAATAAGGGGACGGTCATCATCGGCGCGAGCTCGGTTCCGGTCGACGCTCAGGCACTCCTGCTCGGATCCGCGCTGCTATCGGACCCGCCCTCGTCCGAGTGTGTGATAAAAGGCACTGTGGGCCGCAATGGCGAGCGCATTTATCACCTGCCCGGGCAACTCAGTTACGAACAAATCGACATGACGAATCCCGGTGAACGCTGGCTCTGCAGCGAAGCGGAAGCCGAAGCCACCGGGTGGCGTAAAGCCGCGCGATGAGGTGAGATGCATGAAGGCAGGCCATTCTCCGACCTATCTGACCAAGATCGCGCCTTCGCGCCGCTTGCTGTTGCTGTTCGCCGTTTCGGCGGTTTGCCTACGGGGTGGCAACAACATTGTCGATGCAAGGGAAGCAAAAGCGCCGCCCAAGCCAAATGACCTGATCTCGCCGGAGGCTGCCCTGAAGCGGCTAATGGAAGGGAACGATGGCTATGTCCAGGGCGTATCACGACGCGACGATTTCAAGCGCGAGCGTCAGGTTTTGGTGGATGGGCAAAATCCATATGCCGCGGTTCTGAGCTGCGCCGATTCTCGCGTGGCGCCTGAACTTGTCTTCGGCAGCGGACTTGGTGATCTGTTTGTCTGCCGCCTCGCCGGTAACTTCGTCAACGATGACACGCTCGCCAGTATGGAATATGCGGTGGCCGTGCTGAACACGCCGCTGATCCTGGTACTTGGCCACGATCATTGCGGTGCGATAGACGCCACGATCAAGTCGCTCCACGACGATAAGCCGCCGCCGGGGCACATTTCATCCCTCGTTGCCGCGCTTGCGCCTGCGGTAAAAGGATCTCGCCAGCAAACCGGTGACACGTTCGCCGAAGCAACCCGACAAAATGTAATCGATAACGTCAACAAACTAAAATCGACGGGGCCGATTCTGAACGCGGCAGTTGAGCAGAACAGAGTAAAGGTCGTCGGGGGCCTGTATCGGCTCGACACCGGCAGGGTCGAGTTGCTGAGCTGACGCTGGCACCCTCGGCGGCCCGCTATCGTTTGCGGCCTGTTGCAGAGCTTCGGTCGAATTCCGGTAATTCACTCGTGCATCGGCTGCATCAAATGCACCGAATACAATCCGCTCCACAATTGTCATAGCTTCGGGAAGACCCTTGGTATGCGCGGCCTCTTGATTCTCCTTGCATTCTACGCGCTCATATTGGCAACGCGAGGCCAGCACCAAGAAACACTCATACCGCGGCCGACAGTATTCATGACTGCGCGTTAATGCGCTAGACCAACAGAGGTGGTGCAAGCGCTAGATCGCGGTGCGAGGCATGCAGGGTCTGGGCTCTCGGCCTAACGGAACACGTGACAACTCCGGCAGGCTCTCACCCGCGCCCCGCAAGCCGCTTATGGTCCTACTATGATCACCAGCCTTAGCCAGGTCCGAAGATCAAAAAGAGCGGAATTACGACCACGACGACTGCCCAGCCGACCGATGTAAAGAAAACTGCTACTCGCGTCGGCATCGGACGGGCTCTCCTGCATCAGCCATTTGGGAGATCGCAGTGTCGGACAAGCAGCCTCGTCGCATCTGCCGTGGGCCTGTACCTTGGGCCTGTACCTTGGGCCTGTACCTTGGACCAGCATAAAGAGACACTTGGCGTACGACAACTGCGAACCATCGGCTCGAGCGGAAAACACTCTTTTTGTAATCGCCTCAGTTCGTCAAGCCTGGCGGTCACCTATGGACCCACGCTTTGACGTGCCATCAAAAAAGGGCTTTCCTGGCCCTGCGCAGACGGGTCTTGTCATTGGGATCTCCGAAGTACGTATCGGAAAGGCGCATCTTCGCGCGCCGACGTGCACCTTTGAGGATCGTTTGCCGATACGGACATCAGCCTGATGATCGCCGTCGCGGTCAGCGCACCTAGCCCCCTAGACTCTTCGGCCCAACGCATCGATCACATCGGATATATCAACCTGCCTGACGTTAAGCGTCAGCGAGATCCGCGACCTTGCCGTAACCCACATGCACTGTTGGGTACCGCATGTCGGATATCACACTCGCGCCTGTGATGCAGAGTCGAGCGCATCGCGCGGCCGTGGACGCCCACGACGTCAGGAACAATCTGTTCGAACGGCTCGGTCGCCCGCACGCAACGAGCTGACTTGTGTAAAATGGACCAGATCGATCAAGCGTTGCTGCCGCTCAGGCTCCTCCTGCAGGATCTGGAGTGCCTCTCCACCGCGACAGCCATAAGGGGTGATGGCGCCTTGGCGAAAATGAATGGACGGCACCGATTGACCATGAAGTTCCGCAATACGCCGGAAGCAGTGACAAGCGCGCCCGCCGCGCCCAGCACCTTGCCGCAGGTGTGAACCACGACCAGATCTCCGCGCCCCTCATAAGGCGCGCTGAGCCCCGTCCCTGCTCGCCGTAAACGCCTGTGGCATAAGCCTCGGCGAGGAACGCCTCGTAGCACTCCGCGACTGCGACCAGATCTTTAAGCGGCGCGAAGTCGCCGTCCATTCTGTAGAGGCTCTCCACCACGATCCAGATGCGCCCTATTCCGCCCCTGAGGCGCCAGTTGCCAATCGCATCTGCAACCGACTGTAGATCATTATGGGCGCTCATCCGAAACTCCCGGAGGCCGCCGTCACGTTTGTTAAATACCTGCCGTGTGATGTCCACTTCCAACCAACAGGTCGCCCACGGTCGCGAGTACGGTAAATTGCGCTGTTGGTACTGTCCGGAGATCGGAACGGGTCTGAAACTCCAGCAGGCAAGCCGAACCCGACTGGTTCGCGGTCGAGGTCCACTTCAGTCGTTCTCCTTCCGCCGTGTCCGATTGATGACGCGTTGTGCCTGGAATCAGACACGGGAGGCGCGAACATTCACCCCGGCGCGGCACGAGCCAAGTGATCTCGCTCGATTCAGACACAGCCGGCAGACCATAATTGATGGCACATCGATTGCTGGGGACATGCCAAAGAGCCGCAGGGCATCGCCGACCTCGCGGTTGCCAAATCAGGAATTCACCACGTGGTTCGAGCCGGCGGGGCACAAGTGTGACAAATCGTCCCTTGGAGGAGACATGGCAAAACCAGCGCTGTCGTCACCCGTTGGAGACATAGTGCAGCAGAGGCGGATCGATCTCGCCGCCGCATATCCGTTGCTTTGCCGGCTCCGCCTCAACGACAGCATCGACAGCCATATCTCTGTCAGTCTTGCCGGCCCTCAACACCTTTTCTTTGAGTCAATGCGTTCGGGGATGGTTTGGACTGGCAACCGTGAGTAATCGCATCAAAGTCAATATCAACTGCGACAGTTTTGACGATCCCTGCCAACTGGCTATCAATCCGACCGGCTTCGCCGTGCGCGCGTAATCAAATTCAATGAAGTGCGGCAGCGATCGGCTCAAGACACCGAGGACAGCTTTATGAACGCTCCACCAGAGACGATCACTCCAGTAACCGACGTGACGGCTGCGACCTGGGATAATCTGTCGCCGCTGCTGGTTGATATCCGCGCGCGTCGAAACGAATTCGCCCGAGCGCAGAAGATTCCAGACGAGATCATCGAGGGCTTCAAGCGGGTTGGCGTCTATCGAGCTTTGGTCGCCAAGCGATTCGGCGGCGAGGAGCGAACGCCGGCCGATTTTTGTCGCCTGATCGAGCGTATTTCCGAAGTCGACGGCTCCGCCGGTTGGGTCGCCAGCTTCGGCGATGGGGCTCGCTACCTCGCTGCTCTTCCGGAGGACACGCTTCACGAGGTATACGCGAGTGGACCCGACGTGGTGTTGGCAGGTGCGCTTTTCCCGCTCCAGCCCGCCAGGCGGAGCACCGACGGGTTTGTCGTGAACGGCGTATGGCCATTCGCCAGCGGCTCACCGGGCGCGGATCTGATAGGCGTTGGGATCACTGTGGAAGACGATCCGACCGGTGGCCTTGCGCGGGTAGCCGTGATACCGGCCGAGAAGGTGACAATCCGCCCCAATTGGGACGTCATCGGTCTGCAAGGCACCGGCAGCCACGACGTCGTTGTCAACGATGTCATTGTGCCGGAGGAATGGACCTTGATCCGCGGCGGTCCGCCGACACTCGACGCGCCGATCTATCGTTATCCGTCCATGACTTTCGCTGCCCAGGCGCATGCGATTGTCGGCATCGGTATTGCGCGCTCGGCGCTAGACGAGGTGATCGCGGAGGCCGGAAGCCGCACCTCAATCACAGGAGCGCCCGTCATGGCAGAGCGCGGCTATGTCCAACTGGAGATGGCCAGAGCCGAAGCCATGCTGCGTTCCGCCCGTTCCTTCTTCTATGAGGCCACCGAGGAGCTGTGGGAGGAAGCGATCAAGGATGCGGTAAACCCGCGCACCGCGACCCTGATGCGCCTCGCCGCGACAAATGCCGCGCGGCAAAGCGCTGAGGTCTGCAACATTGCCAGCGTTCTCGCTGGAAGTGCGTCGCTCTATACAACCAGCAATCTGGCGCGAGCGATGTGCGACAGCTTCGTGGTTGCCCAGCACGCAGCTTTAAACGAGGGAACCCTCCAGAGCGCCGGCCGACTCCTGCTCGGAAGTGCAGCACAGCCGGGATTTCCATGAAGTGGTTCATCCACGTTCCGCACCCCTCCCACAACTGATTGCCGCACCGCGATATCATGCTGTCTGCAGCTACAAGACTTAGCGACCTGCCGGCCTTCTTTAAAGGAAGAGGAGAGAGAGAGAGAGAGCCTTTCAGTCGGGCTCTTCTCAAAAAGACAGCTCCATATCCGTGGAGCAAGCAGCCTTCCCCGTCGCAAACATAACGAGCGCCCTCATAGGTCTCTGCGCACCCGCCTCGATCATTGTCATGTCGAGCACGATCTACACGCAACAGCCGCAACGGCTCGCGGTTCGACTCACAAAGCTTCTAAGTGGCGTTTTGATTGGGAGAGAATTCGCGGCGCGATGTCGGCGGACCGGGAGATCACTCGGCTGCGCCAGGAGAACGGACGACTGCGCATGGAGCGCGACATTTTAACGCTGGTGATGCCAGTCGGAAGCCAACAAGGTCGGGGTGATGAACTGACGATTCATGATCGCCAACGCACGCGATCTTCTGGACGAGACGAACACACGACATCACACAAGAAATATGACGTGCAATGTATCTGGAGCGCTCGCGCGTATATGCCCATCCAAAAACGGTATGCGGGACGCATGTCGACCGATGGCGGATCACTTGCTATCGGCGAGAGATCGGCGGCTTGAGTTTTATGCGAGTCAGCTCAAAAGACCTTGAATCGCACGTAGCGTCACGTTGTACCATTTTGCAGTAGCTGACGCGGATGCCCGACAAGCGGACCGGGCCGCTGTTTGCTGCCGACCTCGGTGAGACGATGATAGTAGTGCGGTCGATGTGCATATGGCAGAGGGGGACGCAGGTGCGCCAATCACTGCCTGCGGATCGCTCGAACGCGCTCCGAGTGCTCGCAGGAATAACAAGGTACTTTCCCAGGCCCCGGGGATGGTGGGGCGCTACGTTCTTCGGCCGGCACGTTGATGCCATGCGAACAGCCGCCGCGGACCGTCTCTATTCGGGCCACTCACTAGATCAGCATGACTTTGACGATCCTCAGCACAACGGACAATACCTCCTCCAGCGGTGCGAGCCAGTGTTGAGCTGCATTCCGTCAATATCGGTTTGAAAAAAGGGAATGACGCCAGACTTCTGCGACCATTGATCATTCCGCAATTAGAATTTGCGGCGAACGTTTTGCTGCAAATAACCGTCGGCAGCGCTCCCTCTGTCGACGACTAACTTCCGCCCGGCCATCGAAATGAGGCCGGGCGTTTTTTTTGCGTCACTGAATGACAGTTTTGGAGTGTTCTGGCCCGCGGTGTTTGATGATTGCGAAGGGTTAGGGAGAGAAACAAACGTAAGCGATCGGGCATGAGTTATGGAGAGAACCGTTCGCGTCATCTTAACGCTCTATCCGTTCGACGATCTCGTCGATCCCTGCGCGTGATGATGGCGGTCGACGATCCGACCGTGTGCCCGGACGCAGTGCACGGTGCTCCCCGAGATCGAGCGCTCGGTCGGCCGCCCCATCTGTCCCGGTGAGCTCTCGCGTCCGGATTTTCTCGCGCTACGGCTCCGACGTCGTGCAGGTGGGTGACAGCAGGGATATGCGCGCCTTCTGATCAGGAAGGGCGTGATCAGAGAACACTTCTGCGCGAGATCACGTGAAACTCTGAACCCCAATTTGAATGGCCTTCGCGCAACCGACCGACTATTATCAATCCATGTCTCGCCTTGTGTGTCTAACTGCTACTATCATCCTGCCGCTGCTGTCGGTCGTCGCGAACGCTGCGCCAATTAAAAAGGGGCCCAATCCGGTCTGGCAAGGCTACGGCTTCCTGCCCGGCTATCGCCAGCCGCTGAGCAATAGCATTCCGCTCTACAAGCAGAAGGACTTGATGCGCCGGCTCTCGCGCGCCGACCGGCGCCACTTGTATATTGACCCGGTTCCTCAGTATTTCGGTTGGGACGGCGAGTGGCACTATTTCGGCCAACCCGGCTTCCGCGGCGGCCGCTACAACGGAGGCAGTTTCGGGCCGTGCTGGACGCGGACGCCGATCGGGCCGATCTGGAATTGCGGGTGATCGGGCCGCGCAGCTAGGAGAAACTTCGCGCCATTGCGCCGGGATCACGTCGCGGCGTTTACTGACGTCCTCTCCCGATCTTCGTGATCGCGTTGCCGCCACACAGGCACAGCGTGCTCGCAGATTCGATGATCAGCTCCGCGTGCGGCAAATGAGCAGGCAAGTAACCGCGATTGGGATGACGATCTTGATCCGATCCGGCGCGAGATCGGCCGCCGATGATCGCCGCCGCCCTCTACTGCGCCGCGCCCAGGACGCCCTGCCTGACAATCGGCTGCTGCAGTTATGCTGGATGCCTCGCGGCAATTCTGTTCTGGAATGAACACATACTTCAGCTCGCTTTCCCATTGACACAAGAATAGCGACGCCAATCGCGTGCTGAAATCCGCCGATCTCAAGGAATTACGAGAACCGATGCAATTGTACTGGCAGTTGCTCGAAGCAGTGCACCCGCTTCCTAGAAGACCAGGCCATACAGCAGCCGTTCGAACGATTCAATGCTTCGAGCGCCGGCTGCAGGGTTAGAAACCCACCACCCGCCCGATGTGGACGTCGTGCGCCGGGTCTGTAATGGCAACCTGGAAACGGGAGCGCCCGTCCGGCCACCGATATCCGCTCAAAGGATCACCCGTTGTGCAGAATTGGGCGGCTAAGCCCGCCGGTCAGGTTTTCCAACGATGAATGAGGCTCTCGATGTGATTCGTCACTAGAAGCGCGTATTTTTGAGCAATACATCACCCTCCACCGCGCGGGGATAGTGGGAAGCCACTTCGAATGATGGCAACAGGTCAAGAATAGCTTGCAGGGACAACTGCCCTTCGTAGAGCTCGCGGTCGCTATATTCCGTGTAGACGAAGCGCGTGTTGCCCAAGGTCTGCATGCCGCCAGCGATGACATCGGCTTCGGCTCCCTGGACATCCATCCAGATGAGATCGATCGTATTCAGCTTAGCTTCGCTGCACCAATCGTCCAGCCGCCGCGTTTCAACCGAGACAGGGCGATCGAACCGAACCCAATCATACTCAGTAAGATGGTTCTTCGGGCGGCGTATTGAGCCGGAGAGGTCCCATTCCTTCGCATCACCGTCTGCATTGCTTGGATGGAAGTCGATCATCCCGTTTCGATCACTGATCGCGATTTCAAGCAGCTTCACCCCATAGAGGGATGGGCCCAGCTTCTTCTTGAAGCGCGCGATCGCTCTGGGGTCCGGTTCAAAGCAGTAGAGCTGAGCTTGCGGGCAGAGGCTGAGAAACTGTTGCGTATCGGTCCCGTCATTGCAGCCGATATCCAGGATGACGGGATTCGGCTTCTGAAGAAGTGAAACAATGTCCTGGTGTACTTCGACAGACGACACAGGTGCTTTTCCCATTTGGCGCGGAGATCGGATGAATTTCGTCTTTGACGCCGCAATCACACGCCGGACGCGCCGGCACAACGTATATCAATGTATATGATTCATATACGCGTTGGTCCCCTTGATCCATGACAGCGATTTGGAGGCCATCAACATCAAAAGGGACGCCTGTCGGACCGGGGCCTGCAGCGACTGCCCTGCAATGCAAATTGCCGCTCGATCTGGGGAGACGCGCCAACTGCGAGCTAGATTGTCGTCTCCGGTCCGCCTTTCGGAGCGGCAGAAAGATCGGCTTCGTACGAATGTCAGTCGTCGATTATTCTCCCCAAAGCGTGCCCGCCATACTGATCTGTCGTGCGCAGGAATAGCCAATCACCTCGGTCGCGGTTGCGGCAGGCAAGATGTGCCCAGCCGACTGACCGCTGCCATCCCAGATTCGCTGACGCAATGTGTGAACCACTCAGTGTAATCACCTGTTCTTCGGAATACCGTACGAGGTCAAGGAACCGACGCATGCGTTGCTGCGCGCAAGTAAAACACTGCACGGCGGTCGTCGCGGATCTCTTCGACTTCTGGCAGCACACTTTGCCGCGGATCTCCGGCAAATCAAAGCTGGCCGAGGCGATCCGCTATGCCGTCTCTCGGCGCGCCATCTTCCAACGCTTCTCCCCGGTGGCCGCATTGAGCTCGTCTCCACCACCGTCGAACGCGCCATCAGCTACAACAATTCGAGAATCTCTTCGCGGGCAGCGACGGCGGCGACAAACCTTGGCAGCCATTCGGCAACCTGCCGCAAACGACGTAAATGAACAATGTCGATCCATTCGCGCAAGTTCAGATACTTCAGCGTATTACCAACGGCTTACCTTGGAACGAAATCGAAGCGCTTATGCCATGGGACCACGCCCTCTGACGACCTCAGCTTGCCGCTGGCGTAGTTCACCTCGAGATTTCACATGCCTTATGGTTGAGTTCGCGCACGCTCTCCCGATGCTTGCCACGTCGGTCATCAGGCGTGGATCGTTGTTGAGCTGCCGATCTTGCTCCATCACCGACCGTGGTATACACTGTCGAACGTCGATCATCAGGGTCAGTTTGAGAGGATAAGCTCTCCACGATTCCGCCGAATTTTCCGATAAGCCATCATCTGCAACTTTAGGGCTCGCCGGTTTACGTCTGCCACAAGCGCGCATAAACGCTTTCAGCCAGCAGATCAGGATGTCTGCCCTCCGCAACGATCCGGCCCCTGTCTAAGAGGACGATCTTGTCGGCACCACAGATGGTGCTGAGTCGGTGAGAGATGACCACGATAGTCTTGCCGTCCCGACGCAAATCCTCAAGGAGCCGGTGCACGGTGGCTTCGGCAACAGAATCGAGGGAGGAGGTCGGCTCGTCCAAGATTAGGATTTCCGGATCCCGATATAGAACTCGTGCTAACGAAAGGCGCTGCTTCTCGCCACCAGACAACTTTACGCCATTTTCGCCCAGGTAGGCTTGGAAACCTCCGGGCCAATGCTCGATTGCCTCCCGCAGCCCAGTTTGATCGCAGATTTTCATAATCCTATCGATCTCAGGTTCGCATTCACCAAGTGCGATGTTCTCGATCACGGAGCCCGAGAATACGTCCGCTGATTGGGGTACCGCACCGACAATCCTGCGCAGGGATCCCTTCGAAACGTCCTTGAGATCATAGGAACCGATCCGGATGCGTCCTCCCTCAATCGGATAAATATTCTGTAGCAGCGCAGCAAGGGAGCTCTTGCCGGAGCCGCTTTCCCCCACCACTGCGGTTATCTCCCCTTTGCGGAACGTGACGCTCAGATCTTGAAAGAGCTTTGGCTGGGCGCCATGGCGAAACGTAACATTCTCCAGGCTGATATCACCAAGCCCCGATTTTGTGAGATCAGCGGTGCCGTCAGGTGCCGGCTCTAGGTCCAAGATCTCGAACAGGCGATCCGCCGCAACAAAGGCGTCCTGCACGATTCTGTTAGTTTGGATCAGGTCGGCGAGTGGTCGGTTGATATAGCCGAGCAGTGCATAGCAGGAAAGCAACTCACCTGGAGTGACGGTCCGGTCCAGAACAAGCGTCGTGCCAAACCACATTAGCAGGATTATAACGAGAGTTGAGAGGAAGCTACAGGCATTATCTCCGGCGATTGAGACGAGACCGACGCTGTAGGCCGACTGCAGCGTCTTGACGAAGCGGGTCTCCATCTTGAGGCAGGCACCGCGCTCGATGCCGAATGCCTTGATCGTAGAAACAGCTCTGAGCGATTCCACCAGTTGCGCCGCGAGATCGGCGGCACTCTCCATCATCGCACACTGTCGTTTTCTGTTCAGCCTGTTGATCGTCCCATATAACAAGGCGTAAAACGGGACCGAGATGGCCACGACAAGGGCGATCTTCCACGAGTAGAGGAACATCAGCGCGAGCGAGAACAGTATCACGAGAATGTTGACGAACATCGTGATCGAGAGCTCGTTAAGGAAGCTCCTGATTTTCACCGCATCGTTCATCCGGGAGACGATTTCTCCAACGCGCATACTGTCGAAGAACTTTTGAGGTAAGCTTAGGATGTGATTGTAGTAACTGAGGATCAAGCACACATCGATCTTCTGCCCTGTCGCCAACACGATCCGGCTTCGAAGCAGATTGATTAAGGTCTGAAGCACTAGGATCAGCAACATCGCGACGCCCAAGAGGTTGAGCACGTTGCGATTGCCTGATGTCACAACCTGATCGACGATCTTCTGGACGTAAATGGCCATTGAAAGACCGAGGATCGTGGTTACCAGCGCGCCGACGAGCGCCTGGGTCAACGCCGCTCTGTGTGGCGCAAGCAGTCGCGCGAAGCGGACAATGGTAGAGGTGGTCTCATCGCGACGCTTGAAGGTCTCTGCCGGAACCAGCAGCACCAGGACGCCAGTCCATTGCACCTGGAACTCTTCATGCGATAGCTTTCGGATTTCTCCGAACGCCGGGTCCATGACGGTGACCCACCGCGCGTCGATCGCCACGACGACCACGAAGTGGTGCAGCACATCCTTGACGGTCATATGCGCAATAGCGGGCTTTGGTATCCTGTACAAGCTGTCGAAGTCGCCTTTGACCCCCTTCGCAATGAAGCCCAACTTTTGAGCGGCATGCAAAAGACCCGACACCGTGGTGCCGGAGCGGTCGGTCGAGGCATACTGGCGGATTCGAGACAATGGCAACTTGCAGCCGTAGTGGGCTGCAACTGAAGCAAGACTGACGGCCCCACAATCCGTCATATCGCGCTGCTTAAACTTGACGATCTGACTCGGCACGGTGGTTCACTGACTTTTAAAAGGTAGGTATTTAGCTAGCGGCCAAGAGCGGGTTGAGCCAATCGTCCATCTCACTGTAGATGAGTTGCAGGCGAGTGCGCTCGGCGACGACAAATCGGACTCGTACAGTCATGCCTTTCTTCAGATGGCCGATAGTCCACTTTTGAGTGCAAGGTAACTGCGAGAGAGCACGCAGCGCACCTTGAAGACCAGATTCTTATCTAGCAGGACGAAATCCTGTGTGACGTTCAGCACTGTCGCGTCGCGCCCTCCCCATTGATTGGAATTGAAAGCATCGACCTGGAGGCGCGCCGTCTGGCCTTGCCGCACAAACCCGGTGTCTTTAGGAGAAACGTAAATATCTGCACCAGTTCGCCTTCCCGCGATATCCAACACACGGTTTGCGACGCCTGGACGTAGCTGCCGGGCGAGAGACCGGAGAATTGCTCGAGGTCGCCGGAGGCGGGTGCGCGAACGCCGGTCAGGTCGCGCTCGCTCTGAGGTCGATGTAACCTGGCGTTCAGCTCCTGAAGGCGAAGGTTAGTGTCGACCGGCTGCTGACTCCATTCGGCGAATTTGCTCCGTGGGAGGATCTCGCCTTTCAACTCAAGCCTCTGCAGAGCCAACGTCTTGTCCTCAACTGCCTTGGCGCGCGCTGCAGCAGCGTAGCGGAGGCGCTTTGCCCTTTCGAGATCCACCGCGCCATTGCTGCGGGCATGTTGGTTCTCCCGGTGGATAAAACGTACCGCTCGGCCTTGGCGGACTCGGTCCGGAGTCGGACGGGAGGGTCGAACTGCGTGCCTGGAGGTCACTGGCACGATCGCGCTTCAGACGGATTGCGTTCGCCAACGCACCGACTTCCTCCTCAATGAACTTTTCGTCGAGAACCAGAAGTTCCTGGCCGCGCACAACCCGATCGTCGTGGAGAGCAAGGACACGAGAAATGCACGCGGAAAGCGGCGCAATCAGAGGAGTCTTCTCAATTATGGAACGAATAGTACCGGCACCTTGAAGAGAGAGCGTTATAATGACGGCCGGCAGCGAAGCCAAACCGGCAACGACGGACAGCACAATGAGCTAGTAGATCGCCAAAGATCGTCCTGATCCTCGGGCCAAGATGCTCACAGCAGTGCGACCAGCCATTACCGGAGCAAGCAACGCATCACTCATAGTGGCATGAGTTGATGCGATTGGCTGGTGCAAAACACTGGGCGACATTCAGCGGCCCGATCCAGCTCTCCAAACCAAAGGACGGCTAGTAGCTCATTAGCTGCCAAGCAGCCACGACTGCGAACATGCTCGCAACAACTACTGCAGATAGACAGAGCTCACCCCTCTCGAACTCGCCGCTACTTCGTCAGCATCGATTTCGGCCACATTGTAAGATGCCGTATTGAATTTCATTTTTTGGTCTCCTCTCGAATGGGGGGACGCTGGTAACGCAAGTCGGCAGATTCTGGGGCGCCAGAGAGATTAACCGTCTTTGAGATCGCCAGCCGCCCGCATTGTGTCTGCCCAGAGCGACGGACTCTTACCGAGGCAAGTCGAACGGTATATTCGCGCCATAGCTACGGCGCGAAAGCGTTTCGTTCCGCAGCGAAGTTTACAAATGAGCCTGAGGCGAGCCGGCCTGCATCTGTTCACCGCGCCGGCTCGCCAGCTACTTCTCACGCAAGCTGCTTAATCGTCGCAGACTACTGTCGGGACCAACACACCAGTGTAAGGATCTGGCACCCACTCGATCCAGCAACCGGAGCCCCCAGCAGCGCATGCTTCTTCGTAGGTCAGTTCAGTCACTCCATAAGCTGGTAAATCCATTCTTTTTCCTTTTGCATAGGACGGCGGGTCAACAACTGCTGCCGCCAACGTACGGGCTTCAAGTTTCGTGCCAGCCGCTTAGGACAGCGGTAAAGTGTGCGTGTGTTTTGTTTATAGGCCTGAGTGAAAAGTGCGGCAGATGGCTCGGACAATAGGTCGCAACACGACTAGTCAGTCCCGAACACAACAAATGGGAAGAAGACGGCGATCATCCGAATTGGGCGAGCCGGGCTGCTAGAACTGCGGAAGCGAATTTCCATCAGCACCTCATCATGGCTGACAAAGCTCGAACGTGCACAAGCGCAACCAAGATCCGACACCGACGAGAGGATCCGGCGCATGCGGTTTGGCCGCCAGCCTTACCAAGCGCGCAGAAGCGCGACTCGGTCGAACGTGTGGTCGGCGACCGCGGCGGATTGCCGTGCCGATGACGCGTGACTCCATGCGCCTTCCTCATGCCCCGGTCTGCTGTGTTCGTACCGCAGCGCCCAATGGCCTGATAGGTCGGAGCCGATCAATTCTTAAACGCCCCGCGCTCGAGATAGTTGGTACAATTGCTATTATGCGCGAGGATCTCATATTGCTCGGGTCCGCTCTTCGCTGAATCTTGTGCGCCCCTCGTTTCCCGTCGCCGGCTCCAGACGCTGCCGTCAGACGAAGCAATCATGTGCAGGCCGGCCAGCGCCGTCGAAATACGCGACGCTTCGATCGGTGTAAGGGCCGTGAGGAACCCTGGGTTCAACCGCGTGTTTCGGCGAAACGCAATGTCACTTCCGCAACAGCTTGGCGGCCATGTATCTAAGGGCGTCTGCTTCCGGACAAAGACACGCGCAGACCAGCCAACGGATCAGCAGAACTGCAGGCATAGATCGTTCAGCTGATTTTTGGCCTGACTCTTGCTGTAATTTGGTTTGTCACAATGTGGCTATCACCAACTTGAGCTCAGGAAACCGGTATGAATTTTCGTCCGCTTCACGACCGCGTCGTGGTCATGCGCATCCAGGCCGATAAGAATACCGCTTGCGGCGTTATCATTCCCGACACAGCCAAGGAAAAGCTGCAGGCATGGATCGTTCAGCTCATTATTGGCCTGACCTTTGCTATAATTGGGCTTGTCACAATGTGACTATCTCCAACTTGTTCAAAACGCTCAGGAGTCTTGTATGAATTTCCGTCCGCTTCACGACCGCGTCGTGGTCAAGCGCATCGACGCCGATGAGAAGACCGCTGGTGGCATTATCATTCCCGACACAGCCAAGGAAAAACCCTCGCAGGGCGAAGTCATTGCAATTGGCCCAGGCGGCCGCGATGAGACTGGCAAGCTGATTCCGATCGACATCGAGGTCGGGGACCGTGTGCTGTTCGGCAAATGGTCGGGTACCGAAGTCAAGATCAATAGCGAGGAGCTGTTGATCATGAAGGAGAGCGACATCATGGGCGTTCTCACAGATGTGTTTTCCAACAAGAAAGCCGCCTAACCCAGCGCTCGCACAGCTCACTACCTGAAGAGCGCCCACCTAGGCGCGCTGAAGGGTGATAAAATAAGAACTGAGGGAATTCTTAATGTCAGCCAAAGAAGTCAAATTCGGAGTAGACGCGCGGGACCGTATGCTGCGCGGCGTCGACATCCTCGCCAATGCCGTGCAGGTCACGCTCGGTCCGAAGGGCCGTAACGTCGTGCTCGACAAGTCGTTCGGCGCGCCTCGCATCACCAAGGACGGCGTTGCCGTCGCCAAGGACATCGAACTCGACGACAAGTTCGAGAACATGGGCGCCCAGATGGTGCGCGAAGTCGCTTCGAAGGCGGCGGATGCTGCCGGCGACGGCACCACCACTGCGACCGTCCTGGCCGCCGCGATAGTCCGCGAAGGCGTGAAGTCGGTTGCCGCCGGTATGAACCCGATGGACCTGAAACGCGGTATCGACCTCGCGGTCGAAGCCGTCGTTGCGGACCTCCAGAAGAACTCCAAGAAGGTCACCTCGAACGAGGAGATTGCCCAGGTCGGCACCATTTCGGCCAACGGCGACCAGGAGATCGGCAAGTTCCTCGCCGACGCCGTGAAGAAGGTCGGCAACGAAGGCGTGATCACGGTCGAAGAGGCCAAGTCGCTCGAGACCGAACTCGACGTCGTCGAGGGCATGCAGTTCGACCGCGGCTACATCTCGCCCTACTTCGTGACCAACGCCGATAAGATGCGCGTCGAGATGGATGACGCCTACATTCTCATCAACGAGAAGAAGCTCTCCTCGCTGAACGAGCTGCTGCCGCTGCTCGAGGCCGTCGTGCAGAGTGGTAAGCCGCTGGTCATCGTCGCCGAGGACGTCGAAGGCGAAGCCCTCGCGACCCTCGTCGTTAACCGTCTGCGCGGCGGCCTCAAGGTTGCGGCCGTCAAGGCTCCGGGCTTCGGCGATCGCCGCAAGGCCATGCTGCAGGACGTCGCGATCCTGACCGGCGGCCAGGCGATCTCGGAAGATCTCGGCATCAAGCTCGAGAACGTCACGCTCAACATGCTCGGTCGCGCCAAGAAGGTGATGATCGACAAGGAGAACACCACGATCGTCAACGGCGCCGGCAAGAAGGCCGACATCGAGGCGCGCGTGGCGCAGATCAAGGCGCAGATCGACGAGACCACCTCGGACTACGACCGTGAGAAGCTCCAGGAGCGTCTCGCCAAGCTCGCGGGCGGCGTCGCGGTGATCCGCGTCGGCGGCGCGACCGAGGTCGAGGTGAAGGAGCGCAAGGATCGCGTTGATGACGCGATGCATGCGACCCGCGCGGCCGTGGAAGAAGGCATCGTCCCGGGCGGCGGCGTCGCCCTGCTCCGTGCCTCCGAGCAGCTCAAGGGCCTGCGCACCAAGAACGACGACCAGAAGACCGGCGTCGAGATCGTGCGCAAGGCGCTGTCCTGGCCGGCCCGCCAGATCGCGATCAACGCCGGTGAAGACGGTTCGATCGTGGTCGGCAAAGTCCTGGACAACGAGCAGTACTCTTATGGCTTCGATGCGCAGACAGGCGAGTATAGCAACCTTGTCTCCAAGGGCATCATTGACCCGACCAAGGTCGTGCGCATCGCGGTCCAGAACGCCTCCTCGGTTGCCGCTCTCCTGATCACGACGGAAGCGATGGTTGCCGAGCTGCCGAAGAAGGCCGCGGCTGGTCCAGCAATGCCTCCAGGCGCCGGTATGGGCGGTATGGACTTCTGATCTACTCTGCCAAAGTGTCGATGACCATGCAAAACCCTGGCGGGAATGCCAGGGTTTTGCTTCGGCGGGCTTGCAACATAACCCTAGCAAGCCGCTGTGTGTCAGAAGGTTGCGTAATCGATGCTGTTGCGCATACGGTCGGGCAGATCACGGGGAATGACTTTCTTGAGGATGCAGCGGGACCGAACCTTGGACTACCCAGAACGACTCGGAACGTGCTAGCGGGCTGGCTGCGCCACGTGGGTTTGCCGTAAAAATGGCGAGTTGTTGCCGATTGCTCTCTAGGGGCTTTATTGTTGTAGTGTTTGCGTCCAATATCTCCACGACGCCGCTGCCGAAGGCTCGTACTGCTAGATGCGGATCGGCTTCTTGGAGTTCTCTCCAGTGTCGGCACGCATTTTCATTTATTCCTTTCGCAGAGCAGCAGGCCACGTCGTAACTGTCATCAGCCGCAGGCCGGCCGAGAAGAACATCAGGAAAGCCACAGTTCTGATCGATCGCGACTTCACCATTGGTCACACGAACTCTCGTCTGTTTGGTGCTTTCGTCTTTCGTCGAACATCGGGGCCGATGCATCTATGGTAGCATCTACGAGCCCGGCCATCGGAGCGTAGACGAAAGAGGTTTTCGGAGGGACGTGCTGGCGCTGGTGAAGGAGCTCGGCCCGCCCGTCGTTCGATATCCTGGCGGCACGGTTACAATTGGGAGGATGGCGTTGGACCACTAGAGACGAGGCCGGCGCGCCTCGACTTGGCTGGTTGAGCACCGACCCGACAGCTTCGGCACCAATGAATTCATGGACTGGCGCAGGGCCGCCGATGTCGCGTCGATGATTGCCCTCAATCTGGGGACCCGCCGCGGCGATGCCGCTCGCAATTTGGTCGAACACTGCAACCATCCTGGAGAAGCTGTGTGGTCGGAGCTTCGCCGCAAGCACGGCTGGCGGGCGCCTCATGGGATCAAGCTGTGGTGCCTCGGCAATGAGATGGATGGGCCGTCGCAGATAGGGCAAAGGAGCGCCGCTGCCTACGGGGCAGTTGCAAGAGAGGCGGTCTAGATGATGCGGCGGGTGGACGCTACCATCGAACTTGCGGTGTGCGGTTCATCGTTGCGCAACATACCTAGTTTTGGCCAATGGGAAGAAACGAACGTGCGCCTCCGATAGGCCCGACAAGACTTATCTTGATGAGAGTCCACGCAGCGGTCGCAATAAGTCGAAGTCCCGCAGAACGTGCTTATACTGCGCTTACATCCACACTATACCAATGTGTAACCGAGATAGCCGCGGGGATGAATTGGCATGAAGCGCGACCGGGTTCATTGTGGGCCTTATGGCTATGTATACTCAGGTTTATGCCCAATTCCGGGAGGCGCAGGAACGCACGGCCGAACGCCGTGCAGCTGCACTATACTCCAATTTGATCGCTGACCTCAGTCAGCTAAATTTCGCCGACGCGGATGACCGCCGAGCATTCCCTCCAACCCTACACAGCATATTGGCAAGGCATGGACTGTTCGGGCTCACCACACCAGGAGAGCACGGCGGATTAGCTCTTCCCCTAGAGGAGGCCATCAACCTCATCTCTGCCACTGCATCCTTCGATGTCTCCGCTGCCTCTACCCTCGTCATCCATAACTTCCTGGCCTTGCCCTGCATCCAAGCGGCACCGCACATCCCGGAACAAAACCATATCATTTGGGGTGCGACACGCGGCGATCTCTGCGCTTTCGCTTTGACGGAGCCCGGAGCTGGCTCGGCCCCGAGGCACATAGAGGCTTCGGCCCTCATGCGCGAAGATAAAGTTCGTATCTCTGGCCGCAAGATCTGGATCGGCCTCGCTGACTGGGCTCGCTGGATCGTTTGCTTTGCGCGCGCGTCTGGACCCGATGCGAAAGGTCGGCTCGTTGGTGTACTCGTTGACAGGCAGGCTCCAGGCCTCAAGGTCACGCACGAGCATCGCACACTGGGTCTGCGTGGCATCATTCAGAATACCCTGGAGTTCCACGATGTTGAGGTGCCGCGTTCTTACGTGCTCTCTCGCGATCAAGACGGCTGGGGCGCTGCCTCATCTAGCATGAACCGCGGCCGTATCGGTGTGGCTGCTATGGGTCTTGGAGCCCTTGAGCGCGCTATCCAGGTCGCAGCCTCTTATGCAAGCCATCGCCGACTCGGTAAACTGCGCATGATCGAGAACAGCTACATCGAGCAGTTATTTGGACAGATGGTGCTGCGGCGGGAAGTCGTGAAGGCGATGCTGGCCGCATCATGCCAACTTGTTTCAGCGCAGGGCGCGCCAAACGTCCACCTTGCGTCGGCAACGAAGGTTTTGTCCTCGGAGTGGTGCGGCCTTGTCGCTGATCAATGCGTCCAGCTGTTAGGTGGCCGTGGTTACGACGAGGGAGCGCCTTTAGCCAAAATCTATCGAGACGCTCGCATCCTTCGCATCTTCGAAGGTCCGACTGAGGCGCTCCTATCGCATCTCGGTCGCTGCCTCCTCTCTAAAGCCACGCGTGACGAAATAGCCGATCTCTTTCGATCAGTTGGAGCGGCATCAGTCCATGGTGCTGCAATTGAGGAGCTCTCTGGGCTCAATGAGACAGACGGTGCCGTGCTGATCTATGCGGGTTGGCTCACCACATTGGGGCTGGCAAAAGCTGTCATGTCTGCTGGCTGCTTCTCTGCCTCAGATTGCGCCGCAGCGGCGGCTGACCTCGTCAGTTCCGAACTTGCAACTCTCCGTACTCGCGCGCCGGCCCGGCAATCTGTCGAAGTCCGCAATTGGGCTAGTCGGACTCTCACCACCTTCCTTGAAGACGCGGCCTGTTCGATTCGCTCACCTGTCCTCACGGACGATTACCTTAGATTGGTGCAGTATGTCTGACATCTGGCCGATGCCGGACGTCTTTCCACCTGGTGGTCCCGCGCGCGACGATGCAACCGCGGAAAGGCGAAGCATCCCTGATGCACTGCCACGTCTAATTCCGGCAGGCTGCTATGAGGGCCTAACCTAATCGCGCTCCGGTGAGACACCTCGATGCGTCGTTCGATATCCAGCGCACCATCAACGGCCGGGACGCCGACGTGACCGGCCGTCCGCCACGGAAAGAGCAAGCCGCTTCTTGAGCGCATGCACGTGGTTGCGGGGCGCGAAACCCTCTCGCCCTCCTCCGAGGTCCTGAAGCCTACGAAATAACATGCTCAGGCGCTGGGACGACTTCGCCCGCTTCCTCGACGATGGCGAGAAGTCCTTACCTTCAGTTCGTGGCAACTTTTTTTGGTTTTTCCTTCCAGGCAGCCACCATGCGTTCGTAGGCCTGCTCGACGCGTGCGACGTAACCAGCTTCCCGTTCGCGGATTTCTTTGATCCAATAGTCCCGGCCCGGGCCAGCCTTGCCGTAGGCACGGGGAGCCCCAGCCTTCAGAGCCACCTTCCGAAGTTTCATCGCGGTGAACGCTGGCCGCGCGTAAGCGTAGTCCTTCCCGGTCGTCAGGACGTGCCAGATCATGACTGCGAGCTTGCGCGCCGTCGCGACGGCTGCGACCCCGGCCCCGTGCTTTTTCTGCGTGCGGTTAAAGAATGCTCGCAACGGACCCGGCGCCGTCTTGGCTGACCACGCCGCCTCAACCAGCATCTTGCGGGCGTCACGGTTGCCCTGCTTCGAGATCCGGCCATGCCGTGCCGGGTACTCGCCTGACTGCCGAACCCGCGGAGTCAACCCGAAATAGCTGCTGAGCTTATCCGGCGACGGGAAGCGTGCGATGTCGCCGATGGAGGCCAGTACACTCGATGCGACAACCGAACTCACGCCGGGGATCGTCATCAGCTTGAGAGCCCGTGGATCGTCCAGAGCCTGCTGGGCCACGACTTTGTCGATCTCCGCCAGTTGCTTCGTCACGCGTTCGAGTTCCGCGATCAGACGCCGGAGCATTGCACGCTCCTCCGGTGGAAGAGGCAGACTGTCCAGCCAATGCTGTCCGCGCTTGCCGAAGAGATAGCCCTTGTAGGGCGGAATGAGGTTGGCATGCAGGATAGCCTTCATGCGTCCTTTAATCCGGATGATCTGCGCCAGGACGCCAGCGCGCTCGGCCATCTGGCGCCGGCGGCTGTAGGTGCCCTCGTCAGCAACCCAGACCTCCGGCAAGAAGCCGGCAGCATGCAACTTTGCCAGGGTCGCAGCATCGACCTTGTCCGTTTTGACTCGCGCATAGGCGATCGCCCGAACGAGCCTCGGATTGGCGACCGCCACGCGCTTAACGTGCGGGCGCAGAAGACGTTCGACCGCCGCGCTGTTGCCCGTCACCTCGATGACCACCTCATCCTCGAGGCTGAGTGTCTTGGCGAAGGCGACAAGCCGATCGTGGATGAGATCTACGCGGAGCTGTCGGATTATTGTTCCGTCCTCCAGGATCGCCACCTGGGCGAACGATCGATGGATGTCCATGCCAACGATTTGCATGCTTGGTTCTCCTTTGTCTTAGGAGCCAGTGGCTTGCACGACATCTACGGATCCGCGCTCGCAGCGCAGCCGGGCAAGTCGTAGGGGGCGGCCAAGTAAAAGCGAGCTCACAGCTCATGGTCATGGCGGCCTGCCACCGTTTCGTGCTCCAGCGCCCCTATCCCGGCTTCGACAGACTAATCCGGACGACCAGTCCTCTCCACCGGGTTTGAGCGCTGAAAACATCATGCCCTTTAACAATTGCGCTGAGCGCGCATTGAGAGGCATCGCGTTGGGAGCGCAACCGGACCTTCGCCGGTAGCCGGCGGGGGGCCGATCGTGCCGCCATCATGCTGACGATGATCAGGACCTGTCGCCTCAACGACGTCGAACCCAAGGCCTGTCTCGCCGAGGTCCTGGTCCGGATCGCCGACCTTCCCGCGACACGCCTGCACGAACTGCTGTCCTGGGAATAGAAGCTCCTGCGCCAGGCCGATAAGCCCGCCGGTCAGCAGGCCGCCTGACCTTCACACAGCTGATCGTAGAGCTCGTTGTGCCCGCGCACATGCGTCAATCAGCCGGCCTTCGTCGTATGCGCACTCAGCTCCTCAGGTGAGACACTATGATGCTCTGCGAACACACCGATGGCGGATCTTCGATCGGCGAGAAGCGCATTTGACTCGGTCGCACACCCTGTTCAGTTGAAGCCGACACCAGCGCCTAGTCGGTCCCCCAGTGCCTGCCGACTGATGACGAGATTATTGAGGTTCAGGTCCGGCCGTCTTGCTGCCAATCGCCTAACCAGTTCCCGGGTGCCGTCCACGACAAAGACGCCGCAGTCATAACCGTTCTGCTGCTGTCTTATCGGGGCCTGTTGCAGGTGAGCGTCGAGCCGTCGTGCGAGCTCCGCTGCGGGCCTGTCATTATATCCCTGCGTGGAGTCATAGTGATAAGCGACCGGCCGGTCCCGATCGCGGCGATCAACCAGCAGCAGCGACCAGTGACTGCCGCGCCGATGTCTATCCGTATTGCTGGCATCGCTTACCGGCAGGAACAGGAAGTCGGCTGTATCATGGAGAAACCACCCTAATGCTCGTTCGGCGACCTCCTTGGAGGGGGATCGCAACATTTGGGCAATCAGGGGATCCACGAACCGCGTCCGGGCGGCGAGATCCGGATTGTTCTGCTGCAACTCATTCGCCAGGAGCTCATAGTCCTGCTGGATATGCTCGTCACCCAGCCACTGCGTGGGGCCTAGCACGGGTCCGCTGCGGTGACCGGAAGAGGCAACGCTAGCCGAGGAGCCGATCTGAGCACCCGGGACAGGAGACGGGCGAGGATGATGGATGAATTGCGCACCGCGGCGTCCTCGCGGCCCCAATGTGATCGAGTACTCACCTTTGGAGACCTCGGTTGGGCCGCTGAACTGGGTCGGCAGGACCCCGATGTTATCCAGGACATCGAGTAAGAAATTTGGCACCGGCTGGGAGCCATGCTGCCAATCCATGTCGACTCGGTCTCCGATGTCCTCAAGCTCTTGAAGTACGCCCGACCGCCCGACGAAGAACGTGGGTTCACCGGCAGGGCTGAGCACCGGCGCTGACTGAGCATCGTCACGCATCTGCTGCGGTGCGTATGGCAGATCAACGAAAGAGTTGAGACCGCGGTAGATGTCTGACGATTGAGCTGGCACGTCTGATAATTCAGTGAAGACCGGCGATTTGGCGGCAGCTCCACTCACCGGCGCCGACTGAGCATCGTCTCGCATCTGCTGCGGCGTGTACGGCAGATCAACGAAGGACTGAAGACCGCGGAAGGTCTCTGCCGACTGAGCTGCCGCGTCCGATGGTCCGGTGAAGAGCGGCGATTTGGCGGCAGCCCCACTCACCGGCGCCGACTGGGCATCGTCTCGCATCTGCTGCGGCGTGTACGGCAGATCAACGAAGGACTGAAGACCGCGGAAGGTGTCTGCCGACTGAGCTGCCGCGTCCGATGGTCCGGTGAAGAGCGGCGATTTGGCGGCAGCCCCACTCACCGGCGCCGACTGGGCATCGTCTCGCATCTGCTGCGGCGTGTACGGCAGATCAACGAAGGACTGAAGACCGCGGAAGGTGTCTGCCGACCGAGCTGGCGCGTCCGATGGTCCGGTGAAGAGCGGCCGTCTGGCGGCAGCCCCACCCACCGGCGCTGACTGAGCATCGTCTCGCATCTGCTGTGGCGTGTACGGCAGATCAACGAAAGACTGAAGACCGCGGAAGGTGTCTGCCGACTGAGCTGGCGCGTCCGATGGTCCGGTGAAGAGCGGCGGCCTGACGGCAGCCTTACCCACCGGCGCTGACTGAGCATCGTCTCTCACCTCCTGCGAGATGTACGGCAGATCAACGAAAGAGTCGAGACCTCGGTAGATCGCCGACGACCCATCTGGCACAGCTTCCGGCGTCGGCCACTCAAAATCGTGCGGCAGGTGCGGCGACCACGTAGAGTTCGACTCGCCACGCCGCGGCTCGCCACCCGCCTGCTCGGAGGAGACGCCCAGCGCAGCGTTCGCCTCGACGAGCCATAGGTAGCTCCGAAGACGATCGAAGCCCATGTCAGCATTTCGACTAGCTTTTTTAAAGTCCGTGTGATCGTCGTTCAACGACTTTTGCTGCTCACTGGTGCCGGTGAGTCGGCTCACTATGCTCCCTCGCCCATTCCTTTGGAGCCAAGCACCGAATCTTCGTTGGTTGCGGGCTAGATTTTGAACAACTTCTCTCCGGCTAGTCTCCTCGGGTTTGAGCATGCTCAGCTCTGCCTTTTCCAGGCCGTCAATGATGCGGGCGTCATCGGGATGAAGATGCAATGTGCGCGACGGGACAGCATGACCGCTGGGCTTCCGAGACGCACCCGCTCTGGAAACGTGCTCGGCATCGCCAACCTTGTTTAACGCGAACAATAGATGCTCGTCCTTCGGGAACAACTTCTGAGCGAATTCAATGCGCGCAGCGTGGTCTAGCCCGGATATCGAGTGGCCCGCAAGATTAAGCGCGTTAGAAAATCTGCGAAGACTACGATCATGACGAGCAGCGCTACCCGACGTCATGCCACTGGCATTAAGCCGGTCTGAGAGGGGCGCGTCGTCCGCTGAGGGGATTGTGCGCGGCCGCCCGCCAGAAGCTACATAGCTCGGGTCATGATACGCACGAAGAACACTCAACCCTTTCTTTATGTCTTCGTCGTTAGGGAAGTAAGTCTTGACGTGACGGACCAGGGACTCGTGGTCCCCCAGATCAATCTTTTGGCGATGAGCGCCAAGATGATTTCCAAGTCGGCGAAGCGCCTGAGTATAGCGCTTAACCGTCTTCGGTTTTGGGTTTTTCTGAGCCGCATATTGGGCAATCGCCTTATCGATAATGTCCCGATCTTCTGCAGAGAGATGGGGATGGTAGTTGCGGCCGCCACCGGAGACAGGACCCGGATCCGGTGGGCGCGCCTCCGCCAAGTGCTGCTCAAAGCCCTCTTGCCCGGCATGCCCCCCCTGGGGCTCTTCCAAGACCGCGTGCTGCACCCGGGACCAAGCTGTTACATTGGATGGATCGAAATTGTACGGGTCCACGATAGCCTCACGTCCAAGAAATCAATTGAGCTGATCCTATTATGGATAGGCTTTCCAGAAGCTGACGAGGCCGTCGCTCGCGAAGCAATGCATCGCCACATCGGCAAAACGACTGCCCGGCGGCTCTCAATCGTCGCGGGGCTTCATGGGTTTCAGGGCCCGCCTTGCTCTCGGCCGATGAAGCTTTCCGGCGGCATGGGAGCCGACGACTTGTCATTGCTTTGCTTGAAACGGCATACCGGCGGCCCCGCACTTGTCCGCGGTCGATCTTCTCTCCCGGCTGGAAGCGTCTGCGCGCGGTCGGCTGAGCGGCCATCAGCGACGTACGCTGCAGTGATTTCTGAAGTATTGGCGATCAAAGGCCGCTCGACGGCTCATAAGCACCGCAGAGATCAAACTAGCGGTCCGAGCTTCATGTTTTAGGATCTAATCTCGACTGGTTATTTCGTCGAACACCGCAAGCTGTTCGCTCGCTACGGCGCTCTGGAGGGCACGCTTCGCGAGCGGCTTGCTCGACTCGCGGCAGCTGATTCAGGAGAGACTACCGTGGGCTTCCGGCCACAATATCGACAAACGAGGAGTTCGTGAAACAGTAAGCGTAGATCGGATCCCGTTTTGACTGGCGCTTCACCGCTATATTAGCCCGCGCGATGCGCTGACGCGCCTTCCACTTTCCGGACAATGCGAAGAGACCGGCATCACTGTCCGCCAATGAAGTGGCGATCACATCTATGGGCCGCACGGGCGCACATGTTCGTGTTCGGGAAAAGACGGCTCACCCTGTGACATCGGGGTATTCGACATCGCCCGACACACCGCCGACATCTTCCGGAGGACGCGACCGAGGGCATCGGGCAACCGTGAAAGGCCGTTCGTTGGCCTGGTGTCCGATCACTTTCGAGCTTGATCGGATGTGCCCGGCTGTCATCGACGTCGCGGAGGTAAAGGATCGTCTTTCGTGAATGATGTCGCAGAGCCGGGCCTTGCAAATATCGATAGGCTTCTGCTGACACCTTCTCGCGGCACATGGCATATGCGAGTTTCACGACCTCTTTGAAGAGATCGGCTTATGTCCATGCTTGACCATACTCTTCGGTCGGACGCCCGCTGGACAGATCGGTGGCTTCCAGTCAGGAGGGCATCGACCCACACCGGCCGCTTTCGTTTTTATGAATCGCGTCGGGTTCGTCAGCTTTCGGAAAGCTTGTCATTCTACAGTGACGTCGAAGTTAGCGGCGCGTGGTAGGGACAGCGCTTACCCCGTGTATGCGTGGGGCTTTTGGGCGCCGAGTCACGTTTCTGCTAACTTCAACCAGTGCGGGCGTGGCAGCGACAGCGTCTGATTCACCGTCCTGACCAGCGCCGAGTCGCGCCCGCGCTGCTTCCGGTGTGACACTGGGATCATATGTAAGCCTTCGGATCTTCCAGAACTAATAGCCAGCCTCCGCGGAGAGGGAATCCAGGCCGTAAATTCGAAAATTGTTGAAGGACCTTGTAGTCGGCTCGCCCAAAAGTTTGACCGTTAGGCTTGGAACGAACACAGTGCATAGTGCTATCAGTTTCGGTTCCGGTGTTGAGATCTTCAACCAGAGCCGGACCTCAGCGAAAGCGCAATGACGAGGACAAGCACGGATTGTTGCCGAGCTCGTGGCGAGCGTCGACTCGGTCGTGCGATGGTGCGACGGCACGCATTGTCGTTGACAGCAGCTGTTTGGCTGGCGAGGTCAGTGGAGAAGCGGCCGGTGACGATTCTAAAGCAGACGAAAATAAAACTAGTGCCGATTGTTTTGGATGCGTGATGCCCGCCCTTAGCCCTGAGCGCAAGAGCTAAAGGCGTCGAAACCCACGCGGGGAGCTTAGCCAACTTTCAGGAAAATCTAACGGGCCGCCGGTCCCGCATGAGTGCAAGCGCAGCCCATTCAGGCTTTGACGCGCCAGGGCACGAGCTCATCAATCTGAGTGACCGACCAGCCTCTCTCTGAGCATTTTCCCCTTGCTGCATTACTTCCAAAGAGCCTCGGCCGAGCATGGCCCTCCAACGTCCGAAGGGGCGCTGTGAGCTCTGCTTCACGTCGGGCGCGCGTTCAGGACGCCACAATCCATGTTCCCTGCCGTAGTTGCACTGCCGGACGCGAGGCGGATGTCCGGCATCGATCGCGAAAGGATCCACTCGCTGGCCTCGGCCAAGTATGTTGCAACCTCCCAAACACTCACGTCATCCTTAGTGTGACGACAGTCGATATATCATGTCGGTTCGGGTTCCTGTAGCGGTCGGCGAGACTTTTGAACAACTCACCCATCTGATCTGAGCGAACAATAAATTCCCCATAGTTGGGATCAAAGAGGGTCGTCATTCCATTCGATGTCGACGTTGCGATTGTGTGGGCGCCACCTGCGGCGAAACGCAAGCTGATCAAGTAGATCGACCCATCGTCGGCGACCTCATTCACGATTTGGTCAATGCGCGAAGATGTACCAAACCTATATCGCGTCTCTTGGGCGAACGGCTCTAGGCCGGCTTCGCGTAACATCGTCCTTTTTGCCTGAAGGTTGTGGGACCCTTCCGCCCTATTCCTTCGCAACAGACTCTTGAGGTCTTCATATCGCTGCTGCCGGATTGCCGCTGAGCTGTGATTTTGAGTTCCTGGGCGCAGCGCCGTCATCCGGGATGATGGGCTGCTCGGGAGATTGAGGAGCCACTCCGCTGCCAATCCAACGCAGATTCCGTCGACATTGGCCTCGGACAATTCAGCAGCCCTGTATTCGAACAGAGGACGAATAGGCCTCGCGGGAGAGGATGGATTTGAGCTGGAGGACAGAGAAGATGTGCTGGGCTCCGAGGTGCTTGGACTATAAATGACTGCATCTGAGGTCTGTGGCTTGCTGCAGCAGAGCCCCATTTTGTCGGACAATTCCCCAGATGGCGGGCTCTCCCGTTGAGCCAGATTCGTCAATGCTTGAGCAAATTCGTAGCTGTCCGCCGCCCCACTCGGTTCGTCAGCTTGATTAGGGCGTGTGGATCGGTCACTAACTCGATTATACATACCGCCTCGCCTGCTTCTTCAGCCTACGTTTCCTCAGAACGAGCGCGGGCTGCTTGCACTCTGCTTGCAAATGATCTCGCGGCAAGCTGACGACGAGCTGACAACCAGATAACTTAGCGAAGCTACCGCCCCGCGCCTAATTGGTGTCTCGACGGTCTCTGCTCACGGGCCCCGCTGCAGATGCGAGATTGTGGCCGACGAGCTGATGACTGTCGCACAGCGACGGCAGGCCCGACCTTCTGCAATTCCGGATGCGGTCAGGGTGATGCGGCAAGAGCGCCTTCGTCAAACTGAATTCGACCGTCGCCTTGAACTCGATCTCACAACCATCGCGTTACGCCGCCGGTCGGCACACACTTCTCGCTGCAAAGAGTGCGCAATTCGCATCGTCGGATCGCCCAGTGATGCCTAGTGAGGATCGTCGGCCCGGCGAGATGCTGTTGTTGCCGCCGAACTGCGTTCAGCATGGCTCCGCGATCTTTACCGGGACCAGTGCACTATTAGATTCTTCTACTCGATAGTAGCTAATTCGGCCCAGCCCCGCGCACGGCTACGACCAGTTGATCCTGACATACACACGCTTTTGACGCCTCAGGTCGGCGGCGCCGAATCGGTGCTTCTGCAGCCGCTCGGCGTCACCTTCCGCTTGGGTTCCTAATCAGCTCATCATGGTGCAGCGCTCATCCGCGCGAACAACATTGCTGCGTCTGAGGGCCCTAGTCCAACGATGCCTACAAAGCTCGGCGGCGGCATCGGAATGTCCCGATGCGTGGGTCTCCACAGGTGAAGGCAATATCGGCTGTTATTCACATACTGCGAATATGGCGGATGCAGTTGCATGACGCACTCCTCTTCATCCCAGAACAGGTCTTTTACAAAGCACATCTCTTCCCAATTCGGACAGCGCCGCGGCGTCGAGACCGCAACATGCTCCCAGCCAGGACGAACGAATCCACTTATCTTTAGCTCACACCCGCAAGGCCCCTGCACAAGGAAAACGCCGCAAGGGCCTGATCCCGGAACCGTAGCGAACCGGCCGTGCTGCACGCGGCCGGCCTCCAGCTTCTCTATCAACTGCGCTCGCACGCCCGCCCCTTTGCCTTTCGGAGGTCCTTGAAACCGACGCAGAGCACGTTGTCTCGCAAAGCGCTACTATGCCGCTCTTCAGAGCACCATCTGAGAAAGCCGCAGATGTCCATCATCACTCGTTCTCCTGCTATAGTCTTCTAACGATCGCATCGTGGACCGAACGCTCTCAGCGGCCACTGATTACGTGAGTACGAGCGGTAGCACGATCTGAGCGATGGCGAATCAGTCCGCCGACCGCACCTTCCCGCTCATAATACAACTCTGTCATCGAGCCGCCCTCATGCGAAGGCATCCTACTCATCGATGCCAGCCAGTATTGGTCGCACATCGCCGAATAGAGCGCGCATCAGCGACACTTATGTCTGCCATCGCTCTCCCGCGCTTCAGCAAGCGTTATCGCGCATTCACGTCATGGCGCTTGAGCAGACACTGGCGGCACCTCCTCTTCAATGAATTGGTCGTCATCATGGCATTCTCTCTATAGTGGGCTTTGAAATCTAGATTCCATGATGACTCGCAAAGCTAGTGATGGCTCCCGCTGAACCGACGATATTACTGCTTGGTGAGATCGTGCCTGATCATTCACGGCTTTCTCGTCGAGACTGAACAGTGACAATGCGCCCATCTATGTGAACACGATTGAAATGTACGGGGGTGCGTCGAACCGGCCTGCACCGAGAGCCGTGGACGCCTGGTATGAACTGACGTCGAACCGATGACATCCAACGGATCGCCCGCCACCTCGGCCCTCTCCTTGTAAGCTAACGGTCAGAAACAACGATTAGTGGATCTCAATCAGGGCGACCGTCGGCCGATCTTCACGGGACACTACGATGCAAGTCCGCACTCATTTCTCACGGTATAGCGCTCGCGATACCGCTCAGCCTTCTGTTGCTAATGCGAGTGTTGTTTTTCGGACATGGACGTCGCGAATCCGACCTCTGGCAGCGGCTCTGTGTCGACAACGTCCGACATGCGCGCTTTTGTTGGCATCAAAGCGGTGCTGATACTTCTGCGTCATGGCATGTAGATTGCTGCGGTGACGGAAAGCGACCCTAACTGCCATACACGAGCCTACCATCGGACGGAGGCTCGCCGCGCAACAGGCAACCTTCCGATGCTCTCCTTATGCAAGAGGACTGCGAACTTATGAGTGGTACGAGGCATGCAAAGTCCGGCATTTTTCGGTCGATCAGGGCGACGTCTGATGAAATGACGCATTGGCGCGCACCAAAGCACCCGCCGACCAAGCATTACGGCGCCGTTTGTCGCTCCCGGCAGCAAAGGGGGTGGAACCTTTGGCCGCTGGCCGCACTCCTCATAAATGCGCTGCTTTGGGCCGGACTCTGCTGGATCATCGCAACGTTCTTCTGAAATCATCTCGCGGATGGCAGAGGCGCTAGGGCTTTGCGACGCCTTCGCATGCCGCGACCGCACCGAATGCGCACGCACCATCAATCGGACGTGCCCCCTTTCACACTTGGTTCCGGCGCAAACTTCGCGGGACTACCTGGAAATCCGCCCCTCGGGCGAACGCAAAGGAAATCTTGAGGCATAACGCAGATACCTCGAATTGGCGAAACTGATATGCCATTGCAGCCTCGACGAAGTTCCACGCACTGACCTGTAACAGCTGAACGTTCCGGCGCTGATGGCATCGCGGCGTCCGCGTTTACTGCGACGCATTGACCGCAAATTGAGGTCTAGGCTGCGCATTTTCTTATGAGGATTAGCTTTCGAGAAGCTGACGAAGCAAGTCGGCCTGAAGGAGCGTTGGGCAGGCGGACTGCTCCGCCATATATGTCGCGATCCGGAGCGCGGCACAAGACCGTCAGGATGCCCGCCCTACGGTGCCCCTCAACGTCCCTTCCAGGCACTGACTTGCTTGCTGAGCGACATTTGCGTGGCCATTGGGTCCGGTAGCGACCAACAGGCTGGCGTCTTTTGATGATCTGTGGGGACGCTTTACAGCTCTTCCTCATGCCACGGATCGTCCTCGTCTTTGTGCATCTGCCACACGTGGGCGCGCCGAGCCAGCTTGTCGTATTCCACGGCAATTTTGAGCAGCCTGTCTTTAGCTTTCCCGTCGGCGAGCGCCTCCGCTTTCTTTCGCGTTGCTTCCGCACGGCCTCGCCAGTGCTCGGGTTGGTAGAGTTTACTCTTCGGATTCATGCCGAGAGCATGCAATTCGCAGATCAAAGAAATGCGACACCGGCGCTCCGTATAATCACGTAACAGCGACGCTTGGAGCCTCGGGTGCCGAGGCGGGCAGTCGCCATGCACAGCCGCTATTCTGAAACACCACTGTGCGCGTTGCGGCCGAGGCTCGTACGAAGAACGCACAGCCCCGACATCCTCAGACGATCAGACGCACGAAGGGGCTTGAATCGCACGTAGCGTTAGATTGTACGATCCTCGACAAGCCGCAACCACCTCCGACAATCCGGGCCGTTCCAGACACGTCAAGAGAATTGCGAATGTTTCAGATATCTAAACTCACCTGGCGCGACTCGATCAGGACGCTAAGATCCTCAACGAGCATCCTTGTCCGCGCTGCGTCGGAGCTGCTCGTGTCGCGACTGGACGAAATCGCGCGTTTCGAGCTCTACACGGCAGGCGCTCCACCCCAGCGGAACGCCAGACGGAGACTCCATCCCAGATAACCTCACCCAGCGTCTTCACATATCGCTGAACACAGGCGCGACTACAGCAAACGTAGTCTCGTCGCGCGCCATCATGGTTCGCTAACGATCGAATGCATCATCAACAGTAGCTTGGGCGCACCTGCGCTTTTGCCTGCCCTCTCCCTGCGTCGCGATAGGGGCATGCCCTTCACCCCGGCGTCGCGCTGGCTACGGCGTCGGTTGGCGGTAGGCTGAGCCAGAGTACCTAAGCACATGTCAGGCCCAAACAGTGCCTCGCGACATCCAGGCATGTACCGAACCACTGGAAGCTCCAGAATGATCACTTGCTGGGCCAGCTCAGCCGCCAGTGCTTCCACTCTTCGTGGTGCTCCGCCACTAGGCAGGTGTCGCTTCTGTCGTGCCGGACGGGATGACCAGCACCGCACGGACCGCAAAAGCGGAAGAACGAGCATGCCGGCACCTTCCTTAAGCAGTTCCGGCCTGTTCCTGCGGACAGGTCACGTTGCGCTTCGCGCAGGAAGAACAATAACGCAGCCAACCGGACTTGAATGGATATCATGACTCAAAATCAACGAAGTCATTTGGCTTCGCGCCTCACAATCTCCCGCTGCGCCATTGCTCTTGTCATCGCAATGACAGCGGTAATCTCAGGGCCGGTCAACGCGGGCGAGGAAACGCCGACCGCAGAAGAGAAAGAGGCGTGCATGGAGGACGTGTTCCGCCTTTGTAGCAGCCACATACCAGATCGCACCGCTATCACTGCCTGCCTCAGATCCAAGCAAGCGAGTCTCAGTCAGCGATGCCGCTACGTGATCTCCGTGCGAGACACTGGCAAGAAAAGCAGCGACTCGAAGTGAATGTGGCGGCCTGTTCGTTCGCCTATCCGCGGAAGCGATCGCAGCGTGACCTGCAGGACACCCGCGGTCAGGTGACGCGCATGGCCGCCTATAATTGACCAACGCTCTGGTTCAGTCGCGCTTGTCGAGATAGGCGAATGCAGAAATTGCCCTTCGATACGTTCCGATTGCCAATAGGGGTGCGGCGTACGTTATCAAAACGCTGCACAAGCTTGAAATTCGCTCTGCAATCCTACCATGAGGTTGATGCGGGGCCCGCTCTTCGAGCGCGAATGTTCGGTGCAGCCCGTTTGCAGATGTTCATCCAGGACCTGCACTTTCGCAGCCCGACATTGTTTCAACTGGGCATGCAATCGAGCTCACCCCCTGCGCGGCGGCTCCGATACGCGGATTTGTCCCGACCACCGGCAAAGTGCTTCGTCTCGAGTCTCCGGATGGCCTATGGATCGACAGCGGCATCATGCAAGGCCGGCACATCACGGCGTTCGATCCAATGCTCGCCAAAATCATCATGCCACCGCAGAGGCTGCTCTGAAAACCGATCGCCTCGACGGGCCACAGCACGGCGTATTCTGCTGTAAGGCAGGACCGAACATGACCGGGCCCCACGCGGGCGGATCAACGGGACGCGTCCATCGCTCTGGAACGGCCACCTTCATTTACAACCAGGTGGGGTTATTGTGTAGAGCCAGCTAAGATCGGGCTCGACCTACCCAGCACGGATAGCCTCGAAGCAGGTAGAGGAAGCCGCTTCAACGGTTCACCACCGCGGCCGGCGACGGAAGGCTAAAGGCTTTGAAGGATGCGGTGATCCGGCCGGAACACCGCGGTAAAGAGGCCACTGCGGGCACGAGACAGCGTCATCGGTCCTGCGGCAAACAACTGCAGTGTTCTAACTGACCGACGATCTCCTCTCGACGGCACCACCGAAATGGAGAGCTTGACCCTCACGTAGCGTCAGGTTGTAGCCTCGCCAAGTGTGCCCACCTCAACCGACGGCCGCCTCAAGCGTCAATGAGGCCATGTCACGTGGGGCGGGCCACTGCATCAAGGCAATCGGCGCCGGGTCTCTTCAACGATGTCTTGCGGAAGAGCCCGAGGCTTGGACAGGGAACGTGTAAAGTTCGATGGAAGTGCTTAGATCGATCATCGGCAAAGTTGCCACTGGCGCCACTCTGACGCGTGAGGAAACTGCGTCAGCCTTCGACAGCATGATGTCGGGTTACGCAACTCCCTCGCAAATCGGCGCCTTGTTGATGGGGATGCGGGTCCGGGGCGAGACGGTCGAAGAGGTCACTGGCGCCGCCTTGGCGATGCGGAATAGAATGCCGCGAGTCGAGGCGACATGCAACCCCGTCGGCCTCGCTGGCACTAGCAAGACCCCTATGCATTCGGTCAACGTGTCGACGTGTGCTTCCTTCATCGTCGCCGGGGCCGGCATTCCCGTGGCCAAGCATGCCAACCGCGCTGCGTCTTCGGGTTCAAGCGCCGCAGTCGTGTTGGCGCGCCTCGGTGTAAAGGTTGATCTCAAGCCTGACGCGATCGCACGTTGCGTGCAGGAAGCCAACATCGGCTTCATGTTTGCGTCAGCCCATTATCCGGCGATGCAGCGCATCGGGCAGATCCGGACCGCAGTTGGAACCCATACGACCTTTGATCTGATCGAGGCTCTGTGCAATCCGGCCGGGGTCAAGCGGCAGATCGTTGGGGTACTGTCTCCCGAATGGTTGCAGCCTCTGGCATACGTCTTGAAGAACCTTGGTGCCGAGTCGGTATGGGTTGTTCATGGCTCGGACGGGTTCGACGAAATAACCCTCACCGGCCCAACGTTTGTTGCTGCGCTTGAGGCGGGTATAGTCCGCACCTTCGAAGTGACGCCGGAACAAGCCGGGCTCCCCCGCTGCCGCAACGACGCGCTGGAAAGCAGCGATGCGGAGACTAATGCCGTTGCGCTGCAAAATGTGCTCAATGGCGTACCAGGTCCATTTCGCGACGCCGCGCTTTTGAACGCGGCGGCGGCGTTGGTCGTGGCTGGGCGGGCCTCGACACTGCAGGAAGGCGTAGCACTTGGACAAGAATCACTTGATCGCGGCGCCGCAGCCGCTCGACTGAAGCGCCTGATCACGGTTTCGAACGCCTGACAGCCGAGCCAGCCGATGTTCCAGTATTGCGACCAGGTCTGCTGCTCACGAGCGCGAAAATATTGGAGCCACCAATGCACGTCACTTCTGCGGAGCCTGCGCCGCCTGCGCTCGGTCGAAAGCAATTCGCGCCGAGCACGGGCGCGAGAGCCAACCTCAACGATGAAACCCTGTTGCAGCCCGCGTTGCCGAAGTGAGGACCCGCGATGAAACGCGCTGCGCGCCAAAGGAGATGATGATGTCCCGGCAGAAGATTGAAACACTCGGATCTATTGCTGCGATAGAACACATCATACGGAAGTTTCGGGAATTGATCGATACAGATAGCTCGATCCCACCGGAGTTGCGGGGTGCGCTGCACGCGACGCTCGATGAGCATCTTCTCGCGGCAAAAAAACGTGTTCTCCTAAAAGTACATTAGGTGCGCCGATGCCGTCTACATGCGGAGACACTCTGGCAGGCAGGCGCCGTTACCGCAATCGGCGTCATCCCGTCCGAAGGGGGCTCAGCGAGATTCCGGCCCAGCTGGTTGGATCGCGACCACGATTCCCTGTGCACTGGCGCGTCGCCGGGCTGCTCAGCGCGGTTTGCTGTTTAATGGAGGCCTGTCGAAACAAGGCGGCGGCAATTCTCAGTTCTGCCGCTGCGATCGCCATCCGGCGTAACCCGACGAGATATTGCACATCCGTCCGGTCATGACTGTAGCTAATCCGGAGGACATCGAAGTCATACCCGGTCTCCATCTGAGCCTATTCGTCACGCAATTTCGACACCGGCTAACTCATTACAGGCCCCATAGGGATCAAAGTCGTCTCTGGGCGTGGAGACACTAGAAGTGGGGTTCAACTGCAGAGACTAATCATGAGCCACCAGTTCCCTCCTGCGATTCGGGATATGCCATCTATCCAACCGGCAGAGTTCCGCCATGCCATGCAAAGCCTGGCGAGCGGTGTCGCCATCGTGACGACCGGGACGGCAGCCGGTCGACGTGGACTGACGGTGAGCTCTGTGACGTCCATCTGCATGGAGCCGCCGTGCCTGGTCGTTGGCATCAATGCCCGCTCCGAAGCACATGATGAGATCCTTGCCAACGGCAGCTTTGGAGTCAGTGTTCTACGCAGTGACCAGGAGGACTTTGCGCTGCGTTTTGGCGGTGGGGAGGGGGCGAAAGGCGTTCACCGCTTCGACACCGGGGCCTGGGATCAGGGCGTCCTCGATGTACCGCTATTGCCCAACGCATTTTGCGCGCTCGAATGTGTTTTGTATGACCACAAGGCGCTTGTCACACACACCGTCTTTATCGGACGAATTGTCGCGGCCCGACAAAGCGATGGAAATCCATTGATCAACTTCCGGGGCGCGCTTCGTACTTTACTGCCAGACTGAATGCGGTTTTTGCGCAGGCCGTCGGGACAGCAGAATGGTCGATGGCCTCACTCCCTAGTCGCCTCCACGACAGCCATCCAACAATTGCCTGGGCTGCGACTGGCTCCGCAGATTAGGCTCGATTGAAAGGTCTCATCAGCTCCGGCGATTTCGGCGCTTCGCTTGTCGAGCTATGCTTGTGCCGGTCTGCGACCTCCCGCGTCGAAATGCGTGCGGGTACCTGGTCAGGACAACTGCATAGTCCCCTCGAAACTACCAGCTTTGGTAGATCAGTTGTGAGCGATAGGCGAGTAAGCATCGTTGCCGCAGCAGGATCGGGTTCATAGGCACGCCCCGGGTCACAATGGTTGGCGCTTCTCTATATCTTTGGGCTCGATTCCGATGTGAGTACTTGGTGACGTTATGATCTTGCGATGACAAATCGAATTCAAAGGCGTCAGACAACTATGTCCAGCAACGGGTTCGAAATCGCCCAGATTCTCGAGGGCATTCGCCACTGGGTCCTGATCGAATCTCCGACGGAGCGGCCGGATCAGATCAACAAACTCGCTGATGTCGTCGCAGCAGGTTATCGCGACCTGCCGGCCGGGGTCGAGCGCGTTGCGGGGCGTGACGGCTGCGGCGATCATTTGGTCACCCGCTCTTCTTGGGGGCAGGGCCTACCGGGCATTCTGGTGTTGAGCCATCTCGACACAGTTCATCCGATGGGATCCATCGAACGGCTACCCTTCAAGATCGACGGCGACCGTGCGTTCGGCCCCGGCATCTACGACATGAAAGGCGGTGCCTACCTCGCCTATCACGCATTCCGGCAAATCTGCGCCGATGATGCACGCCCGCCGCTGGGCATCACGCACCTCTACGTCTCGGACGAAGAGATCGGCAGCCCAACCTCGCGCGCGCTGATCGAGGCCGAGGGCCGCAAGGCCAAATACGTACTGGTGACCGAGCCCGCTCGCGACGGGGGCAAGGTCATCACGGGACGCAAGGGCGTTGCGCGCTTTGACGTATTCATCAAGGGCGCTCCGGCGCATGCAGGTACGCGGCCCGAGGACGGCCGCAGCGCGATCCGGGAACTCGCCCATGTGATCCAGACGCTGGAGGCGATGAACGATCTCACGCGCGGTATCACCGTCAATGTCGGCGTCGTCCGCGGCGGCACCAGGCCCAACGTCGTCGCGGAACTGGCCTATGCGCAAGTCGACGTGCGCGTCCCCACCATGGCACATGCCGACGAGCTGGTGCCGAAGATTCTCGGCATCACCTCGCGCTCCGACGGCGTCAGCGTGACGGTATCAGGCGAATTGAACCGTCCGCCATATGAGAAGACCAGCGCCGGTGCTGCACTTTACGCACACGCCAAAACGCTCGCCGCCGAACTTGGCTTCGAGCTGCTCGACGCGTTCAGCGGCGGCGGCTCCGACAGCAATTTCACCGCGCCGCATACCGCGACCCTTGATGGCCTTGGCGTTGACGGCAAGGGCGCGCATACGCATCATGAGCAACTCTACATCTCGTCGATCGAACCTCGCGCGCGGTTACTGTACCGCCTGTATCAGACGCTGCGATAATCCTGACGCCAGGCGAAGTCAGTGACGGCGAGGTGCGTTTGATGACGGCCGCCGCACATTGGCAGGATCGTTCCTCGCCCTCCTCCACGGGCTACAGGCTGCGCCCCCGTCAGGCCGATCTGATCGAAAACCATCGGTCGGATGCCGGATTTGCCATTGCCAAATCATAGAAGTGACTGAGCTATCCAATGACGGCAGCGGAGGTCAGGCGGGCAATCGGCTGCAAAGGGCGCGAGCCCTTGGTCGCGAAAGGGCGAACGTTTCCGAGAATGGGCTTATCGGCAGCGGCCCTGATCTCAAAGGCAGGCGAACTTTCTCGACGCAAATCGCAGCGCTGAATGCGTGCGACACCTGACCGGCCGGCGAGCCGATTTAAGAGCTTGGCCACGTTCACACAGTGCATAAAAGGGCTTGAATCGGACGTAACGTTAAGTCGTACGGTCTTGAGGTGGGCACCTGTCTCGGTCTGCTGCCAAAATCGTGAAGGATTGCGAATGTCTCAGCTGGTCGGATCCTCGTCCCCATGGTCAATCATGATCATCATCCCCGGTGGCGCGGCGGTCGGAAGGGTTCTGCAGCCAGTCCTATTTGCGGCGCTATGGCTCGAACGTAGCTTTGAAAGGCTCGCCATTCCGAAAGCGAGACTACGTGGCTGTTCTGGCCCGGGGCACCAGAGAGCCGACGAGGTCAGAGTTGAGCGACGTAGACCTCCATCCGACCCCCTAAGTCGGGGACGCTGCTTGCCGAAGCTGAACAAAGCCCCTCCTCTGGCGCGACACCGCGCCAAAATCAGTTCGCCGAACTGGCTTTCCGCTCTGTCACTGCTTTCTCGTGGTGGCAAGGCATGGCGATCGCGCAAAGGTGCGACAGATGGCTGGCCTGCGCAGGTTTTCAAGGAGCCTGAGCTGCAATTGTCGCTCCGCGTGGCCCGCGCGGCATCGGAAAATATTGCTTGGCATTATGGAGCAGAAAGTTGAAAGAACCCGACGGCCTCAAGAAGGTCCTGTTGATCGACCATATTGAAGGCCAATGCCGTTGCATCATCGGCTTCAAATATGGAGATGCCAGAGAGGCCTATATGTGCGGCGAGCCTGTATATCAAAGACGCGGCAAGAAATTGTCTTCGTGGTGTTTCTATCACCACGGACAGATGCACACGACCGTCGCCCAGCAGAACAGAGAGAGTGATCAATCGGCCGAGATCCCTCAAGTAATATCCATTGTTCGCACCCCATGAGAACCATCATCCCTCCAAGGCCGTCTGATCATAGCCTGTATAAAGGCCAACCGAATCATGTCATCGGAGACTCGCCAAGCAATTCCGGGTTGCGGCGGAAGCCACTCGCTGCAAGCGTACTATGCGGGCGTGAGGCGCTTGAATATCGAGTTGAATCTCCGCAGCCTGACCGACCAAAAAGCTGCGTATACTCCAGGCGAAACTGCGATCTATTTCGAAGGGCAGCCTCTCAGCTACGTCGGCCTCGGCCGACAGACTGACGATATCGCTCGCGCTCACCGACCTAGCCTCTCTCGGAGCAGGACGGCGCCAAATCAAGCTTCGCTCAGTGCTCAACACGGCGCAGCAGGTTCACCATTGTTGGCATCACTGTCTGATCGCGCCCAAATGCCCGGAGGTCGCAGATGCCGCGGATCCTGATCATGAATGCCGGTACGGCTCAAATGTCGGGCTCCGATCTGACACGAGCTCAACTTTCGCTGGCCGCCAATTCGGCATACCGTTCAGCGTGGTTTGCTCATGAGGGTGACTTGATAGTCTCCCCGGTAGTCATCCCCGCGGATCTGCTATCCTTCATTGGCGCGACGCTCAATTTCGACGCATCGAGTCTCTGTCTGCTTGTACCTCAAGGCGGCAACCAATCGCCGGTGCTTGATGATTGCGCACTCCTGTCCAAGACTGTTGTTGAGCGAATCAACAGACATATTCGTCAGAAATCAACCTGGCGATTGTATCCCTGCTACTCTACTGAAGGCGTCGCACGCCTGGCGGCCATGCTTGGCATACCGCGGACCGGCGACGACTTCGCTCTGCAGCGAGGGCCTGATCTGTTGAACCGCAAGAGCCACTTCCGTCAATTGGCGACAAGCGTCGCACTTCCGCTGCCAAATGGGGCTGTCACGACGGACTCAAACGAACTCTTCAGGGCGGTCACTTCCCTCAGAGCTGAGACCGGCAGCGTCATTGTAAAGCTGGACAATGGAGCCGGTGGAGTCGGAAATGTCATCCTGACCGGCAACGAAAGCGATCCACTACCTGGGGCAAGAGATACCCGGCGGATTCCATGGCCGTCGTTTGATCCTGACGCGCTTTGGTCTGAGATGACAACGGCATCGTGTAAGACGCTGGTCGTGGAGTCGTACCACCTAGCGAAGTCTTTGTTCTATCTCGAGTATGAAATCGAGGATGATGGTTCAATCGTTTTTATGAGCAGTGGAAACATACGTCTGCGTAAAAGCGCCGACCGATCCGAAAGAGCTCTGATCTGGACAGGACTTGAGCTTCCAAGCGACCTGAGGAACGAGCAATGGTTGACTGCCCAGGCGCATGCTTACCGATTTGTGGCGCTTGCGCGAAACCTGGGATATCGCGGAATGATCAACATTGACGCCATTTTCGCTACTGACGGACGGTTGCTGTTTAATGAAGCGAACGGCCGTTGGGGTGGCGGCGCGGTGTTACACAGCATTGCCGTCCGGCTGCTGGGATTCGACTATTCCGGTTGCAACATCATTTTATCCGTAAGAAATGTTCGATCAGGATCCCTCCAAATAGCGCATGATCGTTTGGTCAAGGAAGGATTTCTGTTCGACCGCACACGCAAGGAGGGCGTGATCCCGCTTGCCGCCGACCAAGAGGCTGGCACGGTGGAGTGCCTTGTGATTGCGCGCGATAGGGCCGCGGCCCGCGATCTACAGCACCACCTACTGCGAATGGTTTGATTGAGATTCCAGCGACCATATCTTCAATCGCTCAATTCATCTGAACTTGTCCCTGCTTCGATCACGCGAGGTATCTGACGACGCGACGTGAATGTTTGCCTCGTCTAGCTCGAGCTCCGTCAGCCCCTAATCGGGACCATCCTTAAGTCGCTCCTGAAGTGCCGATCGGCGATGAGGTGCTCGAGGTGCAGCGGCGCATGGTCTGGCCGCTCGCCCTGCGCCAATCGTCCAATCAGCGCTCGCGTCGCGTCTACCACCTGGGTACCCTATCCAAGCCGTTCTGCTGCTGCAAACGGTACTGTTGGAAGACTGGGCGGAGTCATAGTGATAGCCAACCGGTGCCGGTAGGCACGCGCTGGTTAACCAACAGAAGCGACCAGCGGGCGCCGCCGCGAGTAACGCCCGCATCGTTCACAGGCATGAACAGGAAATTGGCGGTATCGTTCCCATCCTGATCATTGACGATCTGCTGGAGGTTTGTACGCGCTCGCTCGGGATCGAGCGCAGCAGCTGGGCTTGCGCGGGTTGGACGAATCGGGTCTGGGCGGCGAGATCCGGTTCGTTCCAAAGCAACTCTTCTTCCACATGCTCATCGCCCCGGCGCCTTTTGCCGGAGACAGTCTGAGCACAGCATGCCAAGCTCCCCCCTCTCCTGAGAGCTCCCCCTTGGCAAATTCATTCGAAAGCGATCTCAGCCACCCCACCTCATGCGTCAGCGGTAGAACTTTCGATGATCCGGCGGTTCGCGCCGCTGCGTTTTGAACAGAAGTAGACCAGCGATCGGCGCTCGCCGGACAGCACAGGCTTCACCTCGTGCCGGAGCTTACATGTGGTGACAAGCACAGCGCCAAATGGCGGTCTGAATACCTGGTGTTCGTACCCGCTTGGATATACCACGAACTCCCCCCCCTCGAAGTCCCTCGCCAGCTGCACAATGACCGCGTACTCGAAATCCGGATCGCTCGCAGCATCCAGATGAATGCCAACAAACGAACCAGGAGGCATCCGATGCATTTGGCATCTGCGGATCACGTGATCCGACGTGGCCCCCAAGATCTTTCTTATCGCGAAGCTGCGGTCTTTCCTTTCAAGTAGTTCCATGATCTGCCGTGGAGCTGCACCGCTCACGTCGCTAGGAGCGCGGCCGGGCGGGTCTACCCTCACGCGTTTGACGAAAACATTGTGGGAGTCGCCGGCATCTCCCTGCCTCACTTCTTCTTCGGAAATCTCAGCCTGCAGCTGATCGATTTTGGACAAGTCATCTTGGGTGAACAATATCTGGGGGCCGATCACGACCGTCCCCTTTACCAGCAGTTCTATGCGGTATTTTGTCAAAGCTTCTTCTGAAAGAAGACGAGATTTATGATTCATTGCGCGCGCCATTCGAGTTCACTCCAGGGTTTTATCTTCGACGCAGGACTGAAGGTCCTGGTGCATCGAGCGGAAGGCTTGGTCCCAATGCTCGCCATCGAACTCGCTTACTGTTATGCGTTCGATGGTCCCCTTATCGAGGCATCGAATATTTACGCTGAATCCGGCGGGGTTCGAGCGCGGCCTATAGAATGGCTTTAAGCCACAAACCCGGCAAAACGTGTGCCGAGCGATGTTCTTATTGAACTGATACGTCGTGAGGAATTCTTCGCCACACTCAATGCGAAGCTTGTTGCCGGGTACGAGCAAGTGCAGAAATCCAGACATTTCGCAGATTGAACAGTTGCATCTAACTGCAGAGAGCTCTCGCGGTGCTTTGACGTAGAACTTGACAGAACCACAATGACAACGGCCATGGTGCTCGACCTCCGAGTGATCATCTCCCTTCAGTGAGACAATTCGGCGCAGATCGCGGCACCACTCTAGGCTGAGCCGATAGGCTCGATCGAATTCATCTAAAAAGCGGTTATTCCTATCAGCCGGGATAAGTTCGCCAATCAGCCGGCCTGTCATTTCTCCGTGGTACTTCTCCGCAGGATCTTCTCCCCCGACGTGGCTGCGGAAGTACTCAAGATCGTCAGGCCGCGCCTTAAAGGTTTTGACCAGAGTGGTCCATAGCGACTCGATCATGTCCGCAGCATGTAGCTCAAAAGCGACCATGTAGGCGCAACGCACTAAGGTATCTTTCGATGACAAGCCGGCATAGAGAGAATGCAGGTACCGCTTGGTCGTGGCGCTGTAGTTGGGCCGTATTGCTCTGCCGAGTAGTTGCGACGCATCCTTTCTAAGCAGGTTGGAGTGGAAGTTCTCAGTCACCAGAATGTCGGGTAGCGCCACCTTGCCGCCCTGGAGAATTTGGCCATAACCGCCCGTCTCATCCCAACAGATGAAATTTCCAACCACGCTGGTCAGTTCAATGTCCCTCGGAATATCTCGATTGTGATTCATTGCATCGAAAATGAGATCCCGTTGCGACCCCGCCTGCAGGTACGGGAACGCCTGTGACATCGCCAGATAGTCAGGCAGCAGGCGAGCGACCTGGTCCTCGGACATCTCCGCAGCGAACGGGTGCGGGCCGAACAGGGCTCGCGCTTGCTCAGTCAAATACTTGCAGCATATCTGCGGAGACTGATCGGGTGTCCATCGAGACGTTTGAGATGTCATGTGACCCCTGGGATGAGGAGAGAGCGGTCTTTGACCGAGCACCGCGCCAGCTATTGGCCACCGCGAGTTCGTTGGTTTCGATGGGCTTGTCTTCGCGTTCACCATCCAGGCGACATTCTTGGTTGCGCCTTCGCGGTAGCAGACAGCGGCATGTTCAGTGCTGCTCACCCGCATCGAGCGGAGCACGTAGATCAACTGAGCGGCGGCGATCAAGACGGATTCTGGTCCACGAAACGTTCGATGCCGCGAATTTCCGGGCCGGCCATCATACGCTTTCAGCGTCATGGTGAGATATTACGCCGCGCAGGCCCTCGCTGTTGCTGCTCCTGCCAGTCGATCGAACCGCTATGAGCTTCGTACAGCATTGCAAGGATTGTCCGCATCTACCTGGCTCGCTGCTGGCCGCCACGAGATTCTCAAAGAGACCGACGCTATGTTTCACGTTCGCGAGTGCCACCACGATGTCTTCTTGCACGCTTACAGCAATCACCGTGCCAACTCGTGCACTCGCTCCAAAGATTTTGAGTACATTGACAAAATCGCGACCGACTCCTCGTCGCAAGTGTATTGAACCTGACAGCGCTTGCACGGCTGTCGGACACCAGACGGCGAAGAGCCAGCCGCCACTCACAATGGGTTAATGAGTATAGGGATACTGAATCGCGGAGATTGGTCCAAAGTGCCACAAAGGTCGGCTTCGCGCCTTGAACAGCGCGACAAGCGCTTTGGGGAGCGGGCGCTAGCATGGTGATCCCGTTCGCTGACGTAATCCATCTTCGCTCGCGACAACTACGTGCTAAGCAGTTGCCTCAACGCCATCGAACACGACCATATAGTGGGATCTAGACGCATTCGCAGCCTTTTGTCGATGCGCCTGACAACCGCGGCCAACTCCGGGCATTGATCGAGGCCATAACGCGGTCTAGGGAACACGCGGTCCCCGATGCCCTTGGAAATCGAAGAACGCCATGGACCAAAACGCGCAGGTCGCGAGCTGAAAAACCTAGCTACATCTTGCGCGCCCACGCGAGTACCTCATGGTGTTGGTACATCTCGGACCGTTTCGCGCCAGATCAAGCGTCACGGGCAAGTGCAGCAAGATCAGCTTCGAGCTTCGGCTGATGCTTGAAAATCGCGTCTATCAGCGCCAGCGCCGGTTGCTCGCGGGCCTCGACCAGCGCTGCCTTCTCGGCCCGCGCAGAGGGAGCGAACACTCGCTTGACGACGGTCGGTGATCCCTTGAGGCCGCATTTGGAGACGTCGTCGATACCGGCATCGTTTGCGCTCCATTTCACGATTTTGGCACGCGCGGCACGCAAGGCATCCGCCATCGCGCCTCGCCGAATCTGGTTCGTTGCCTCCAGCATGGTGATGAGGCAGGGCAGCCTCGTGTGCAGCACCTGGACACCACCTTCGGAGCGTCGTTCTGCTTCAATTGTATGGGCGGCGAGATCTAAGGATCTGACTTTCGCAACGTAGGTTAGCTGCAGTACGCCCAGCCGCTTTGCGATGCCGGGCCCAACCTGCGCGGTATCGCCGTCGATGGTCTGCTTCCCCGTGAAGATCAGATTTGTCGGGCCATATTCCTTACCAATTTTTCGGATGGCTTTTGCAAGTGCATACGTTGTGGCCAGGGTGTCGGAGCCCGCAAAGCAGCGATCGGTGAGCAGGACGGCGCGATCGGCGCCGTAAGTCAACGCCTTTCGCAAAGAATCTTCCGCCGATGGCGGCCCCATTGTAAGCACCGTAATTTCGCCGCCGAACCGATCACGCAGCTCCAGCGCGGCCTCGAGGGCGAAGAGGTCATATGGGTTAATGATGGTCGGCACTCCCTGACGCATGATTGTATTGGTCACGGGGTGCACGCGGATCTGCGCCGAGTCCGGAACCTGTTTGATGCAGACGACGTTGTGCACGGTGTTGCTCCCAAAAGCTGCGACAGCTGCGGAGAGCACAGCAAGTGTTGTACCATCGCCCGCCCTTTTGGGGTCGGCTTGCCATCACAGAGGCTTAGTCCCGGTAATGCCCGCCTCTAGGCCGCTCCCCGACGAACGAATGCTAACACTGTCAGAACTGCGACAGCGCTTTTCAGCAGGCCGCGCCAGCTGAGTGATGCTAGGACGGCTTGCGACAGATTACCCCCGCCAATCACCAGCGGCCGGCTGACCGGGTGACGTTCAATGAGCATTGGCGCTCACTAGTCCGGAGCTTGATCGACGGATAGGCATGACGCTCGTTACATGATCCGCAACCGACTGTTCGCGATTGCATGGCCCGCAATGACGCTAAGTATGTCATTGTGAGCAAGTCCCTTTGTCATCGAACCAGGTGAGCCCGCCCTTCGACAGCAGTCCCGCAAGCGCGCGGGATGCTCGGGGCCAAGTTGCCCCCGTGGGCGGACCCATTTCCTTCAGATTGTGATGAGAATGCCTATCGGAGATCGTTCTCATATAGCTATTTGGCAGTAGCAGTTCCGACCGATGTCGTCGTTCAGAACCGCTTTATCTCTATTCCATATTTCCTCAGCGCGTAGCCAATTTGACGCGGCGTTAGTCCGAGCAGGCGCGCTGCTTTTGCCTGCACCCAGCCAGATCTTTCCATGGCGGCAATGACCCGTTCGCGATCGGCCATCTTTGCGCCACTAACGAGAACTGTGCCGGGAGGCCCCAGTGAGGCCAGTTCGCCGCCGACAGACTGGACCGGCTGGGTCGCTTCAGCTAGCGGAATGGTGGACTTTGCAGGCACCGATGGCGTGGGTACGGGCTGGTCCGGTCTCTCGTCGGAGGTGCCTTTCCACAGCATCGCAGAAAGACACTGGCCGTGGCTGCATGCAAAGTCACTTCTCACAATCGATGATCCGGCGCACAGCGTCGCTGTCCGCTCGATGCAATTTTCGAGTTCGCGGACATTTCCCGGAAAGCCGCAGTTCATCAGTACATCGATCGCGCTCGCCTCCAAGGTCAGAGTACGACCGTTCTCGTTATTGAAATTTCTGAGGAACTCCCTGGCAAGCAGGGGAATATCACTGCGTCTTTCGCGCAAGGGCGGCAACAGCAAGGGAACTACACTGATGCGATAGTAAAGGTCCGCGCGGAACTCGCTTCTTGCGACAGCCTCTTCAAGGTTCTTGTTGGTCGCAGCTATCACTCGAACATCGACCTTAACAGTCTGGTTGCTGCCGACGCGCTCGAACTCCTGCTCTTGGAGAACGCGCAGCAACTTCGCCTGGAACGGAGCTGAGATCTCGCCAATCTCGTCAAGAAACAGCGTTCCTTTGTCAGCAAGTTCGAAGCGTCCCTTGCGCGAGCTGAACGCACCGGTAAAGGCGCCTTTCTCATGTCCAAACAATTCTGATTCCAGGACGGTCTCAGGAAGCGCCGCGCAATTCAGCTTAACAAACGGGCGCCTGGCGCGGGACGATGATTCGTGAATGGCCTTGGCTACGAGTTCCTTTCCGGTACCGGATTCGCCACGCAGCAGAACCGTGCTGTTAGATCTGGCTACAACGGCAATCTTCTCGAGCAGCCCGCGCAGGGCCGGGCTGTCGCCAATGATCCCATGGGAGTGTAGCTTCTTGCTCTCCCGAGGGGTTTGCCTGAGGTCTAATACTTGCTTTTGTAGCCGGTCTTTCTCCGCCATCAGTCGTTCGCGATCGCAGGCGAACAAGCGATGTAACTTCACTGTTTGTCCCACCAGGTTAGCGATCATGGCGAGCAGTCGCGCATCGTACTCGAGCCCGAGACTCGACCTATCGTCGCGGATGCGGTCAACCGTCAGCGTACCCACGACCTTCGGCTCAATGCGAATCGGAACCCCGATGAACGACACTGGCATATCATCCGAGGCGCCGAGCACTTCCCGGTCGGCAGCGCTGAATAACGGCTCGGCGGCTACGTTGTCGACGATAACAGGCCTGTCGGTCGCGATGATCTGGTCGATTGCCGTCCGCGGCAATCGCATCCGATAACGTTCGTCGCTGCCTTCGCTCCAGCCGGCGCCCACTGTAATGTCCGGCATGCCGTCGTCATCGAGCAGTGAGACGATGCCGTGTCGCATCTGCACAAACGACTGCAGAAGACCAACAACGTTGGCCAACGTGACTTCGAGCCGCGAGGGAGCGGCGAGTATTTTCGATATCTCGAAGATGCCGGTCAGCGCGCTCTCACGCAACGGCTCGCTCGAGATCTTACGCTCCGGCTCCGGTTGCGGTGCAGGTCGTTCGCATGAGGAAGGTATATCCAGCATGAGGCGGTCTCCGTTCTCTCGATCATCCTCCCTGGTACCTTGTCCGGGTTGGCGAGCTTCGTTTCGCATGTCACTCTCGATCTAACGCCAAGTGTTCACGAGATGACATAGAACCGTAACACCTTTTCATGGCACGACGGTAAACTTACGGTGTGCTGTCATGTCATTTTTGCGGATTGCATGCGCGTCGTCAGCGGAGAACATAAGCACCGCTGCTGCAGCTCAAGTCAGCTGCGTCGCCAAGGCCGGCCGATTCACAGATGTTGCCCACCATTGATCGGCACCTCGGCTCCCGTGACATAGCTGGCCGCATCTGAGCACAGGAAAAAGATGACCTTGGCCACTTCATCCGGGGTTCCCACTCTGCGCAGCGGGATACTTGGCACAAGACGCGCTTCTGTATCGGGCGATAACATGTCCGTCCTGATTTCGCCGGGCGCGATCGCATTCACGCGAATGCCATGCGGCGCATAATCGTGGGCCATTTCGCGTGTGAGGCTCGCAAGCGCAGCTTTCGACGTCGCATAGGCACTGCCGGCAAACGGGTGCACCCGCGAGCCCGCAATCGAAGTCACATTCACGATCGATCCTGACGCGGCTCTTAGCTCGTCAAACAAGCCCTGCGCCAACAAGATCGGGGCCACCAGATTGAGATGGAACACCTTCATCCAAGTCTCGATTGACGTCGTCAACGACGTCATCCGATCGCCAGCGGGCGTTTTCGGCGAAACACCGGCATTGTTCACTAGCGCGTGCAAAGGTGCACCGGCTAAGCGTTTCTTGACCTCAGTGATCGCGCGCGGCAGCATTCGATGATTGCTGAGGTCGATCTGGACATGATCTTCGTCCCCTGCCTCCCATGGGCATCGCTCGCCGTCGAACGGTTGACGCGCGCAAGAAATGATGCGCCAGCCCGCCTCCGAGAACAGCTTGGCAGTGGCATGACCAATACCGCGCGATGCTCCGGTGAGCAACATCGCCTTCTGTTCTCCGCCATGAACCCGGGCTTTATCGACCTGAAAGGGGCAAGCCAAATGTGTGTCGGGCAGCGGGCCTCTGATTAGATCGTCATTTGGCAGATCCAGACCCACGCCCGCCTCCTCCCCTGTTGCGCGCCGCACGCGTAGCAGGATTTGGGCCACTGCGATGCATGTAAATCCGCTTCCGTTTTGCGTCCTAATGTCGCGCACGCGGAATGCTTGGCGGGTTCAAGACACGCTGGGTGTGCTTTGTGACAGCGATGGTGCATCAGCTACGCAATGTCGCGAGCACACTCGCTTTCGTAAAGATAAGGCGACGAGCCGCGCTCTCCTTCCTGATCGCACAACTGGAAGGGCCAAGAAATGGCCAGCGCCTCTCGTCGGGCAACGATCGACTAGGATAGCGGCCGCCGACAGTAGCCGCTTCAACTCGAAAGCTGACGTTACCAATCTGTACGTTAGATTTGTCCGCAACTGCGGCCGACTTCATCGCGCCCTGCTCTGCTGTGTCCAGCACTGGCACATCGCCGGGCGGATTGATCCCGGACCACGACCTGGCGCACTGATTGCTTCTTCAAAATAGTGAATCGCCGAGAGCGTCCGTTTACACCGGCGAGTACCGACCGTAAGACGGAACTCGCCGGCTGAACGGAGACGCTTTCGATATGTCCATCCGCGACCGACCACCGATTAGCTTCGACTTGCGGCCTCCCCGAGCCGAAGACGAAGACGTGTTACACCTGTTTACCGGGGCGGCAGCACGTTAAGGTCATTGTTGTCGACGTCGAGCTTCAGCGGAAGACATTCGGACCCGGCGTCGCGCTGTTCTTCGGTGGAAGGCCGCGACAGAGCTTCACATTGGACAGACAATTGCCGCCCCGAAAAGATCTGCCAATACTGCTGGATGCAAAAAGCGGCAATCAGATCGATCAGGCGGGCTACGACTTTCATGAAGCCACGAGCTCTCGCGAGGTTTGTTCAATCAGGATCAATCGGCTCGGATCCTTCAAATCGAATTCTATAACGCGTGGGGCAAAGAGACGCGCATAGCGCGTAAAGGCGCTCGTCGGGGGAAAACGGATCACGGTATCGCAGCGCGCAAGGAGGTACATATCGATGAGGGCGGAAAAGCCGCCCTCGGCTCCGAGCGCGGCGTTGTGCAATGGGCCGGCCTGAGGTGCCTGGAACTGTTTTGGAATCGTGAAAACATCAGGAAATATAGTCGAAACCTTCTCAAGGACGATCGCGCTGTCCGTGCACAGGAAAGCCTTCACGGGTTTTGCGTGGGGTAACCCCCTAGCCTTATCAATGGCATTACAGACCTGTCGCAAGGCGCGCTCCGGGTCAGCCCAGTAGGGAGCATGGCCCATAATGTCCTCGCCGTTGCCATGCCGGACATGGATTCCAATTACGCTGTACGATTCAAAGTGCTCGCGGTAGATAGCATCAATCCGAGACTGAATTTCAGGTCGTGGCTTGATGCTCCGAAAGATTTCTCGTTCGGCCTCCTGATCGCAGCGCCACATCAGGCACGCATCACACACAACCGTGTTAGCGTCACTATCTTTGTGACTTTGGAACAGTTGATCGAGTTCGTCGCGCTCCCGGAAAATTTGCTCGTCCGGGCGATAGACGCAATCGATGGATGGCTTGTTCCACCATGTCGGGAAGAATGGTCCCGGAAATGAACACTGATTGATCTTGTCGTCGCAAATCACCCGCACGCCAGCAATGTCTTGAACCGGTTCGAAGAAGACTGGAAAGGCGTTGGTGGATGGCTCATCGAGATAGCAAGATCCCCTCCAATCGATGGCTAGCGTCCGTCCTGTCTGCTTTGCAAAACGCCAAGCTGCCGCCAGTGACCACAGGCAGTCGCCGAACCCCGTGCGTCGCCGGGAAACTACGAACCTATCATTCTTCGAACCGCTCTGCATTGCCTCTTCCCGGGCTCCTGGTTGGACAAGAGACGTCATCGCAGACATCTCACGTATCATCTTGTCCGACGTCGCGGTCTGAAATCGCGGTGCCGGCGAGCTGCGTCGGTAGAACTTCATAGCAGCGCTATCCGTGATGGGCCGCGTTCTCGCAACACTTTCCGTCTTTTCTTGATGCGCGGCGGATGCAGCCGAATGCCCCGCAGCTCCCACACGAGCCGCAGTTCCTTCACGAGATCTTCACGCTTGGCCTGGTCCTGCATGGTTGCGTCGAGAAGCCAGCCGAGCGACGCCTCGCCCTCGATCCGCATCAAGATCTCGAAAAGCTCATGTGAGACACGCATACTATCGTGGGCGGAATGTCCCGTGCGGATCTCGCAGACCGTTTCCTGACGATCTGGCGCTGTGTGGGAGCGAACACGATGAAGGGATGCATACGGCGGCAATGAAACGCCCAGTGCACTCCAATCCTGCAGTGATGCTGCGCGCTTTCTGACGAGGAACGGCCCAACAACAAGTCCGTCCAGGTCAGTCGTCAAGAACGTGGTGATCGCATCTGACACGGACTCCACGATCGGCTCGGCATTGTTGTTAAATGAGGTATTCAGAAGAACTGGGATGCCCGTTCGCCTCTTGAACGCATTAATTACATCCCAGTAGGTGGGGTTTGCCTTGCGCGATACTGTCTGCAGCCGAGCGGTCCCATCAACGTGTGTGATCGCACCGAGCACGTTACGCTTGGCTTCACGCACACGAACCACGAAGTTCATGAAGGGGAGCTGCCGCATGCCGTCCGGGAGCTCAAAGAACTCGCTCGCATCCTCCTCCAGTACAGATGGCGCAAAGGGGCGATAGCCCTCGCGCTTCTTGACCATCGCATTGATGCGGTCCTTGTTTCCCGCAGGCCGCGGGTCCGCAAGAATGCTGCGGTTACCAAGCGCACGTGGGCCGAACTCAGAGCGGCCCTGAACCCAGCCGATTACATCGCCATTCGCCATCCAGTCTGCCGCACTGGATGCTATGTCATCACTTCGTTGAATGTCGAGGTGGCCTGACCATGCGTTGAGCTCATCCTCAACGGCTTGCTCGTTGCCGAGATCGGGCCCCCAATAAACGTCCGGCAGTCGCTCCCGCGGCGCCGGCCTGCCCAGCTCGTTTGACAGCATCAACGCAGCGCCGAGCGCGCAACCGGCGTCGTGCGCCGCGGGTTGAACAAAGATGTCTTCAAATAGCCCGGAATAAAGCAGCTTACCATTCAGCGTGCAATTATGGGCTACTCCCCCAGCCAAGCACAAGCGTGTAATGCCCGTCGCTTCACGATGGTGCCGTAGGATGTGAAACACGATCCGCTCCAGCGCCTCCTGCAGCGAAGCGCTGACATCTCGATGCTGTTGGGTGAATGGCATTCCTTTTCGCCGAACCTCGATGTTGCGGACCAGGGCCGGACCGATCCGATCCAGGTGAACGCGATAGCCACCGTTTTCCAACAACTCGTAGAACTGCGCGAAGAGCTCGCGATAGGGAGCGGGATCACCATACGGGGCAAGCCCCATCACTTTGTACTCGTCGAACAACCCGTAGCCGAGATATCGGATCGTCTCGAGATAGAACAGCCCCAGGGAGTTATGTTCCGGGAAGCTTGCAAGTTGCGCAATTTCGGTGCCAGACCCCACCGCCAATAAGCCGGAGAGAAAATCACCACCGCCGTCGATCGCAAAAACGAGACTTTGCTCGAAGCCGGACATGGCAAACGCGCTCACGGCATGCGCTTCGTGGTGATTCACGAAGGAAAGCCGCGACGGATCGATCTCAGCGCCGAACTCCCGTGCCAGCAGCTGGCGCAGCAACAGTTTGGCGTCCAACGGAACGGGCTGAGAAACAGAAAGGCGCTCGAGCATGGTATTGCAGTAGGCTTCAGTCGCGTAGAACGCGATACGGTCGATCTCGCCGAGCTCAACTCCTGCGGTAGAAAGGCAGTATTGGATCGAATTGCTCGGAAACTTGTTGGAGTGCTTGACGCGGTTGAGGCGCTCCTCTTCGACAGCAGCAATCACGCGGCCATCCTGCACAAGAACCGCAGCGCCATCGTGAAGAAATGTATTCGGCAGCTCCGGCGAGCTTTCATAGATTCTGTCAAGACCGCCACTCACTCCCAGGCACAACATCCCGTTCTCCATTTGACCATGACGGGAACGCCAACTGCGTCCCACCTATCTAATCTTTACAGTCACGCTCCGTCGGGTGCGCGGGCCAGATAACACACACAACTTTGCAAAGTCCGTCTCGGCGCCTAGCGACAGGCGCTCAGAAAGTACCGGTGCTGGCGTCCGCACCGATCAACCGAACAGACGGCCGTAGACCTTGCCCGATCGGGGCCTCTTAAGGCCATTGAAGCGGCTGCTGTGACAGACCAGGTCATCCCGAGCTGCCGCAGAACGCATCGTGACATTGCATCGATGTGACTTTCTCCATTTTCGCTGAACTCACGTCAACGCAGCAGGCGGCGCCGAAATAGTGCTGTCGAGGCGAAAAAGGGCAGGACCGCGTAAACGCAGAGCGCACCTACGTGCAGGGCAACGCTGTCGGCGCCGCGCTCAAGCATCGCTGGGCGAATAAGGTCGACCGAATGTGCGAGAGGCAACAAGCCGGCGAAATGCTGAAATGAGCCGGGCAGTTGGCTCGTCGGAAAGACCGCGCCACACAAAAACACCATAGGAGTGAGGACAAGTGTCTGGTAAAACACGAAGTAATCGTAACTTGGCGCAAGAGATATGACGACCATAGCAAGGCTGGCGAAGACAAGGCCAGTAAGGGCGATTGCTGGCATCGCATACAGAATGGATGGCCATGAGGCATAACCCAGCGTGGCAGCGACGATCCAGATCGCTGTTCCGGCCAGAACGGACTTACTGGCCGCCCACACCAGTTCACCCAGAACGATGTCGCCAAGCGTGAGCTGAGTGGAGAGGATTGCTTCCCAGGTGCGCTTGGCGTCCATGCGCGCAAAGGCTGCATACATGGTTTCAAAGGTCGCGGACGTCATGGCGCTGGTCGCGACCATGCCTGCCGCCAGGAACGCGATGTACGACGTCCCCTCAACGCGCCCCACGATCAGTCCAAGGCCAAAGCCGAGGCCAAACAGATTGGTTATAGGATCTGCGAGGTTGCCGAGAATCGATGCAAGTGCGACTTTCTTCCATGCTAGGAAGTTCCGACGCCATACCGCAATCCAATTGTACGCGTTAGCGGGCATCACCGCCGCAAAACTTTCACCCATCGCTCACTTCTCCATCTCGCGCCCAGTCAGCCGCAAAAACACGTCCTCGAGATTAGGGGGGCGCTGCAGAATACGAAGGCCCGCCCGCCCGCGCAGTTTCACGCGTACCTGGTCCGGATATGGTGTATAACAAAAGAGCGTCTCTCCACTCACTTCGATGTGCCGTGCATGCGGCCTGATCAACTCGCAGAGCTGATGTGGATCATCGCCATAGATTTCGACCACGTTGCAGCCAATATGCTCATCGATCAGGCCGTCCGGCTTGCCTTCGGCGATCTTGCGTCCACCCTCGAGGACACACAGCCGATCGCACAGGCGTTCGGCCTCTTCCATGAAGTGAGTGGTCAAGAGAATCGTCTTGCCCCGCGCAAGCAGAACTCGCAGACGTTCCCAAATCAGGTGGCGGGCGTGCGGATCCAAACCAGTCGTCGGCTCGTCCATCACGAGCAGATGCGGGTCATTGATTAGCGCACGCGCCAGCGTCAGCCGCCGTTTCATGCCACCGGACAGCTCGGCGACGCGCGTGTCCGCGTTGCTTTCGAGGCGTGCAAACTCGAGCAGCGATGGCGCGACCGCCTCGATCTTGCGAGCGCTCATGCCGAAATAGCGACCAAACACGAGCAGGTTCTCTCGAACGGTGAACTCGCGTTCAAGGTTATCGAACTGCGGCACCACGCCGATGCGCACACGCGCCACACGAGCGCGGGAAGGCACAGGCTCATTGAGGACCGTAATCTTGCCTGCGTCCGGCGAAATCATGCCGAGGAGCATACGCGCAATCGTGCTCTTGCCAGCTCCATTTGGCCCAAGCAGGCCGAAGCATTCTCCGCGCGCAACCGAAAACGATAGTTCATTGACGATGACCTTGTCGCCAAATGACTTTTTCACGCCGGCAAGGTCGATTGCTACGGTGGACATGGTCACTCTTAGGCTGACAGAAGTCGCTCGGCCGACAATGGCTTCCTTACCACCTTGTTGGTCCAGAGCTGGCCGTCGCACCACACATGCTCGACACGCCCCCATTGGCAGGCCGCGGCAGCATCCGGGAAGAATCCACGTCCATGGAGATTGGCGCTCGTGTTGCAGAGCAGCGGTATGCCCGTGAGTTGCTCAAATTCGACGAGAAGCGCGGCGATTTTGTGCGGAGAGTTGCGAGAGATTGTCTGCAGCCGGGCGGAGCCGTCAAGATGGACCACAGCGGGGACCTTGTCGCGCCATTCCGCCCGGGTCTGGTGATCGAACAGCATGTAAGGATCTGGCGTACCTGGGCTGAAAATTTCTGGCGCCCGATCCTCCAGACAGATCGGCGCCACTGGCCGGAAGTGCTCGCGACGCTTGATGTCGTTGAGATGATCCTTCATCGCCGGGGAGGTCGGCGCTGCAAGAATGCTTCTGCCGCCCAACGCCCGCGGCCCAAGCTCGGCGCGACCGGAAAGGAAGATGACCGGCTTGTTGTCGGCCAGAATCGCCGCAAGTTCACGCAGACTGCATGGCGCCGCCTCCCAATCCGGCGGAAGCTCGCTGTCCTGCAGGTCCGGACCACTGTAGACTGACCATTCCAATGGCCCGAAGCCATTTTGCGCCGCCATCGCCCCGCAAGCAGCGCCGATTGCCGAGCCGCTGTCATTCGGAAACGGCGGCACCCAAACGTCATCGAACAATCCCGCCGCACGAAGCGCGCTGTTCCACTTGATATTGAGACCGCAACCTCCGGCGATACATAGATTTCGCGCTCCTGGAAGCGACGAGTGTCGCAGCAGAACCATCGCCATTTCCTGGACAAGAAGACGTTCCACGAACACATGAAACGACGCAAGGACGTCCTCCGCTCGCTTGGCCGTCAGGCGCAATGCGCTTGCCTCGAAGAAGTCGTGCATAGCTGCAAGCGACGATTCCGCATTGTTGATGTCAGCGCGGTAGCGACGAGCTTGCTCCGTGTCAGCGGCGAAGCGCTTTTCATAGAGCTCCTGAAACACTGCCACGATGCTTTCGTCGACAGAGCCAAGCGCGATGTAAGCCATCAGCTTGCCGGCGATGCCCAAATCCCAACTGGAGCGGTTCGGCTGCCTGTAAGGGCCGAAGTGAAGGCCAGCGGCAGCATAGGCATGGCCGATCATCGGAAACAGGGATGCAATGAACCGTGCCCCCCGAGGTTCCACATAGTAAAGACGTGGAAAGATGCAGCCGTCCCATACCAGGCAGAACGCGGGTTTTCCCGCGCTGGCAAAGGGACTGGTGCTATATGCTGACGCAACGTGTCCCGTGACGTGCGGGTAGCTCTTATATGGAAACACCTTGCCTCCGAGGATCAGGCCAAAGCCGTCGACGGAATCAAGAAGGCCCTCAGCATGGCGCTCGACATACGGCGCCCCTTTCAGCGCGATCGGCACAGCGCCACTTAGGACCTGGAACTGCGACTCAATCTCCCCATCCCAGCCGTCGATGACGAACTGATCGATATCCCGCGGATCCAGGCCATGCTCCGCCAAGGCGAGCACGACTGCATCGAGGTTCTCGACGGATTGATAGCGTGGACCGTTGCCGCGCTTCTCTTGCTCGGTGCAAAAGACAAGCCGCCCGTCCTCGACGACAGAAATTGCCCCGTCATGTGTTAACTTGATGCCGCAGATGCGCATACGATCCCCTGGTCTAGTGGCCGACGTTTGATTGTTCTGACGAATGACCCGGCTTCCGGAACCGGACGATCAAGCAGTCTTCGTTGACCGACTCGGTGTGGCAATGCAGACGCTCGACCTCCGATAGGCTCTCGTTGAAGAGAGCGATCACCGTTTCGGCACCAGCAGCATGGCCCCATCGTTGACATGTGGCATCACGTGCGGACCCGAAAATCAGAGCTCCATTTGGCGCAAGCATACTCACTAGGTTGCGGACAGCCGCATGCATCTCGACAATGTCCTTGAGGTAGTAAAGAACTTCGGCCACGACAATCAAATCGAACCGCTCCGTGGTCGAGAACCGCTGGATGTCGGAGGTCACCCACGTGATATGCGACCACTTCCTGGTCCGTCGTCGCGCTCGCTCGATCGCCTGCGGCATGACATCGACCACGGTGAGTCGTTCGCATAGCGGCGCCAGCATGCCAGTGAATGCACCGGCTGCACATCCCACTTCGAGGGCACACGCAACGTCTCCATTGCAACGCGACATCCGGAGCATTTGCGCGTATCGCTCCTGCTCGAAGGAACTACTGTCGAGGCGCCATGGATCGTCGGCAGACAACTCTCGCTCTAATAGCTGATGGTTTGCGTCCAGGATCATGAGCCTATCACCTACTTGCAGGCGGTCGAACGATCGCAACCGCAAACACTCTTCGTTGCCGCCAGGCTCGATTCAGGGCTCGAAAGCCTCGCCTTATGAATTGTTCCAGACATTCCCCTTTTACTTGCAGCATGTCGTCCAGCGTTCGGGTGCAGGATGACAGACTGCTCTTCCCCTTCGGCCGGCACATTGGCGACCTTGCGCGATAGCCAATCGCTGTTGCTCAAGGTACAAAGCGCATAGGCCTTCAAAGGAAGTAAGAGAAAGATATTGATCGGTGTGTGGAGCGCGAAGCCGAGAAACCGCAGTTCGCGAGCACGAAGGGCTGCCACACTGCAGCGGACCATTGTCATTGCAGCAATCGTCAATCCCGTCCACCAGGGTACAGAGCCGGCGATTAGGAGCTGTGCGAGCGCAGCCAGTGATGACAGGGCGAGAAGCAACGGGCCGAGATTTTGCCCGATAACGTCTAGCGTCAGATAGCCATCGAGCTCTGGCAGCAGGCGTAATGCAAGGAACGTGTCCCGGAAGGTACTGCGCGCCCAGCGGAGTTGCTGGCGTAGATATGGCCCAAGGCTGTCCGGGACGACTGTTGCTGCGATCGCGTCCGAGACGTATTCCGTTCGAAATCCCGCCTTGAGCATGAGGATCGTTAGATGGCGATCCTCGCCGAAATCGCTCGGCTTCCCACGAAAGAATTGGGCTTCGTATTGATCGAGAAGCAAGGCGAGCGCGGAGCGACGATACATGGCACATGGGCCGCAGCAGCACATGACGGCACCGAAACGCGCCTGCGCCGCGCGCTCCTCGTTGCATGCCAACCAGTATTCCATATCGATCAACCTGGTCAGCCAGGTTTGGCTGCGGTTGCTCGCTATCAACTGACCCATGGCCGCACCGACTTCCGGGTCGTGCATCTTCAATACAAGCTTCGTGACGACGTCAGCGGCAATTATCGTATCCGAGTCGACGTTGAGGACCAAGTCACCGGATGAGCTGCGTATTGCGGCGATCTGCGCCTTGCGCTTTCCAACGTTGTTTGCCAGCAAGATGACGCTGAACCTCGGATCGTTCGCATAGATTTTGTGTACAGGCGCGACAACGTCGCGATTTGCAGATCCGTCGTCGACCACATACACCTGTAGCTTTCCGGTGTAGTCCTGACTCGCAAGCGACTCCAGACATTGGGCGAGCGTGATTGGATCCTCGTTGAAGCACGGTACGATGACGTCTACACTGGGAAGGACCGCTTCCGATCGTCCCAGGCTGTCCTGCAGCGATGGGTTCGTCGCCGGTTGGGCGTAAAGCGCTTGCGCGCTCTTGTAGATCGTCGAGAGCAGCGCATAAGACGAAACAGCGACAGCGCTTGTTGTAGCGAGCAGGTCCATAGGGTGTCAGTTTTTTTCAGTGAAGTTGAGGGAGTGGACGGATTACAAACCCGCGCCGTTGTAATGCCGGGATCAGATGTGACAGCGCGATGGTGGTCTGATCGCGCAGCGTGGCATCAGTGCACGGTCGCTCCTCATCAGGAGGATATCCGTCGTGCAGGAGCACAATTGCACCCGGGCGAACGCGCGCTAGCACTGAATTCACAATTCTATCAACCCCGGGGCGGGACCAATCTCTCGGATCGACCGACCAGTGCACAGCTGTGAGACCAGCGCTCGCTGACACAGCGAGCACCTCTTGTGTCCACATGCCGTAAGGTGCTCGCATGTGCCTGGGTGAGGCCTGCGGGCACGCCGAACGGATCGCCTCGCTCGCCGCCAGAACTTCATCGCGTACCTCCGCTGGTCCGCATCTGGATAGATCCGGATGCGTCATCGTATGGTTCGCAACCTCGTGCCCTTCCGCGATCATTCGTCGAATGAGTTCAGGTTGTTCGGCCGCGTACGTGCCGATCACAAAGAACGTCGCCGGAATCCGATGTTGCGCCAGCACATCGAGCACCTCTGGCGTGCAAAATGGATTTGGCCCATCATCAAAGGTCAAAAAGACGGGGCGACTTCCACTCACGTCAGCGTAGTCGCAACGGACAGCGGATAGGGGGAAAAGCTCTTTCACAACTCGGGCCCGTTCCGATCGATGATCGTCCCGGCCGGCCACTCGCTTATCGAGCGTCCAACCGGAAAAACCACCACGATCACGTCTTCGATGCGGATCGGCGACAAATTGGGATAGACATCCGGATGCGTGGAGCGGACGCGAATGCCAGATATGAGGGTTGCGAGCCCCTGCCTTTCGACCAGTCGGGTCATATGTTTCTCGAGCGCAGGCCGAACCGTGCCAAAGCCGAATGGAATCCCAAGCTGCTGCAGCATGGGATACATCACGCGCATTGCGTGGCTAATTCCCAGGCCTTCAAGATCCGGGCGCACCGCATATAACCCCAGTTCGCCCACGAGAAGATCGACCCCACCAACATTGATGAAACGGCGTAGTAGCCCGACGTGAGCAGCTATCCCGCGCGCGTCGTAACCGATTACGCGGATCTCAGGTCTTGCACCGGCCCAACTTCGGTTGCCCTCAAATGGCTGCGCATTGAACGCACCGGTCGGCCCGTAACTTTTGCGGAAGAACTCGGCGAGCTCGGAATGATCAGCGAGCCGCAGTTCGCTTTCCCAGCGAAGGCTCCACTGCACTTGAGCGCGCGCAGTAGGAGCTCCCGCAGTCCGGGATGCGGCAATGTTCATGGCGAGCTTCCTTGCGCCAGTGGAATTATGAGCGGAGATGGTCACGAGAATTCGCTAGTCGCCGAACCGCTGATCAATACTGAAATGCGCTGCCATGCCCCCTCGGAGCGCGGCACTCCTCGCCTGCACCGCGCCAGCGCCTTCGCTCGCGACGAAGCGATCTCATGGTTCGCGCTCGTCATCCGGACAATGCCCTGCGCGAGATAGGCCGGAAGATGCCGGCGAGGCGATTGGACTAGCCAGAACCTGTCTGCACCACGGAGCTTTTCGGCCTCGTCTAACATCTCTGTCGACGTTTTGACGTCTGCGGGCAGGCCTTCGATGCGCGGCGCCTCATCGATGGCGCAGCCGAGTGGCATCAGATCACACTGGTTCTTATACATCTTCGACGCGCCCTGAATGCGGTGGACAGGCGAGCCATTTGGAGAGTCGCCTGAATGACTGGGCATCCGCAATCTGCGCCTGCCGCTATTTCCCGACACTAGAACGCGGCTGAACGCGCTCTCAAGTGTACGCGGGTAAACCTGCAATATGGAAACGGATGAAACACGCATACCAAGGTTTATGGAGATCTGCCTGGCGGCTCGATCGAGCAAGCTTCGCACCGAGACGAAGCGACGCGGCTCGCACGGCGCGCCCATAGCCGCCCTCGAAGCGGATGCGCCGGCTGCTCGCACGTCCAGGAGTTTTTCTCTGAGCCAGCGTGAACGAGCAGCAGCCATCATGGTATGCCTGTTTACTTTTGCAAACTGATGTTTGCTATCCAACATCCCGCAATTTGGTAAAATCGATTGTTCCGATGGAACACATCCACACGATGGATAGACTCACAACATGCGGTTCAAGGGACTTGATCTAAACCTTCTGGTTGCGCTCGATGCTCTGATGACGGAGCGCAACCTCACAGCGGCGGCGCGCAAAATTCACCTGAGCCAGCCCGCTATGAGCGCTGCGACCGCGCGGCTGCGCACCTATTTCCGCGATGAACTGTTCACCATGAGAGGTCGCGAGCTCGTCCCGACACCTGGCGCGGAGGCGCTTGCAGGTCCGGTGCGCGAGGCCCTGCTGCACATCCAACTCTCGATCATATCGCGGGACGCGTTCGACCCTACTCAGTCGAGCCGACGCTTCAGGTTCATCCTCTCCGATTTCATGACGATCGTCTTTCTTCGCAAAATTGTGGACCGTATTGCACAGGAAGCTCCCGCAGTGCGCTTCGAATTGCTGCCATTTTCCGATGAACCCGATGAGCTGCTCCGCCGGGGCGAGGTGGACTTTCTCATTCTGCCGGAGCTGTTCATGTCGAGCGCGCATCCTAAGGCGACGCTGTTTGACGAGACCCTCGTATGCGTCGGATGCCGCGAGAACAAGCAGCTATCGCGGCAGCTGACATTCGAGAAATACATTTCGATGGGGCACGTTACGGCGAAGTTCGGACGGGCGCTCAGACCAAACATCGAAGAGTGGTTCTTGCTTGAGCACGGCGTCAAGAGACGCATTGAGATCGTTGTGCAGGGCTTTAGCCTGATTCCGCCCATATTGTTAGACACAGGCCGTATCGGCACAATGCCCTTACGACTCGCCAAACACTTCGAAAAGCGGATGCCATTGCGGATCGTCGAACCGCCGCTCCCCCTGCCCACATTCACCGAGGCTGTGCAGTGGCCTGCGTTCCACAATACCGATCCGGCGAGCATTTGGATGCGGCGGATATTGCTGGAGGAAGCATCCAACATGGCATCTGGGCATCAGGAGCCTCCAACTCGCAGGCGCTGCTAGGCTCACCGTAAGCCACTCTCGGCACGTTCCAAACACGCTAACAATCCTTCGACCTGCTCGGCCGCTTTCGTCACTTCAACGTCTCTGAGGCCAAGCTGCCAGCGACGGGCGATCGGCTGCGAAGACTTGCCGAGTCGTGAGCGTGGCGACCTCGCAGATGAGGCGCTTGCACCGCAAACAGGCAGCGCCCAGCACTATCGCGGCACACCACGCCTCCTCCAGTACAATAATGTTTGGCTTGCCCCATAAAATCGCTTGAACCATACACTGCGTCAGGTTGTAGGCTGGCCGCCGTGACTAACGCTGCGCTACGCGGCCCTCGACTGGGCGCTTTGGCGAACTGACGGCACTGGCCGGACACCGGGTTGATCTGCCATTAACCAACCGACCGGGTCCTGTTGCGTGGCTTGCCGGAAGCGGCGAGACCGATCAACTTTGGGACTCCTGACGGCTTCCGGCCGCTGCTGGTCGGCCTACCGCCTTGCTCTCCGTTGTTGCGGTCATTGCACGAGCGTCTTTTTCGCGGTCGTAGGATGGAAACGATGTCCATTCGTGCGAGCCAATAGGATCTCTCCAGACGCAGCCGTCACCGCTTGGTGTATGCGCCCAATTACGTTCATGCCGGATAAGAAGACATGCGTTTCAAAGGTCTGGATCTAAATCTTCTCGTCGCGCTGGATGCTCTAATGACTGAGCGCAACCTCAGCGCAGCGGCCCGCAAGATTAATCTTAGTCAGCCGGCCATGAGCGCAGCTGTTGCCCGGCTGCGCTCCTACTTCCGTGATGAGCTGTTTGGGATGAGGGGGCGGGAACTTGTCCCGACCTCACGCGCGGAAGGACTCGCAGCCCCTGTACGCGAGGCTTTAACGCACATCGATCTTTCAATTATCGCGCGGGACGTGTTCGATCCAGCTCGATCGAACCGGCGATTCAGGATCGGCCTTTCTGATTTTATAACAGTCGTATTCTTCCGAAATGTCGTGGATCGCGTCGCGCGAGAAGCACCAGCCGTCAGCTTTGAACTGGTGGCGCTCACCGATGAGCACGATGAGCTTCTCCGCCGCGGCGAAGTCGATTTTGTTATCTTGCCGGAATTATTCATGTCCAGCGCGCATCCCAAAGCGGCCCTATTCGAGGAGAGACTCGTCTGCGTAGGTTGCCACACGAACAGCCAACTACTGCGGCGGCTTACATTTGATCGGTATACGTCGATGGGCCACGTGGCGGTTACGGTCAAAGGTGCGCGCAAGACGCCGGTCGAAGAATCCCTTTTACTCGATCTCGGTCTCAATCGGCGCATCGACATTCTCGTGCAGAGCTTCAGCATGATCCCGCCCCTGCTGGTAGACACCAACCGCATAGGGACGATGCCATTAGGGCTCGTAAAGCATTTCCAAAGAACAGTGCCCCTTCGCATTGCGGAGCTCCCGCAGCCGTTCCCCGCCTTCACTGAGGCGGTTCAATGGCCCGTGCTTCACAATAGCGACCCGGAAAGCCTGTGGATGCGAGAGATATTGTTGCAGGAAGCTACCCGCATGGCAACTGGGCAAGAGGCCTCCATCATCTGCACTTCGGAACGGGCTGATACTGCCGGAGATTTCGCATGATCTGTCCCGCCGTTGTCGTAAGGACGTTCGCAAGATCTGTGAACCTCATATCCCAACGAATGTCTCAACGCATACAGTTTTGGCTCGCCTCGCTCGAATTCATGGTCGCTCTATCAAGAGCATCGCAACAGGCGGCTATCATGACGACGTTGTGTAGGTCTTTCGCACGTGGCAATAGGCTCGACGTGCGAGCGGCGGGTCGGCCTGGTTTTAGAGCCAGGGACGTACGTTGCACCCGGCCGTTGGCCGCACCTGCATCGATACAGCAGAATCGGCGCTGGGCTGCCCTCGTCAACTCTCCGAATCAGCAGTGGCTCCCGAAGAGCGGAGACGCTTCAGCTTCTTCGGAAGCCGACCATCACGCACCGTGAGCGTGATGGTCATCGATCATGCACATGACCACGATCTCTTGCGCCATCGAGGCAAACATCGCGCACGCATGTTGCCCTGTCGCATCACATGGGAGTACATCGCATCTTCGTCGCTCCGCGCCGCGGGTCTGACTTCTTTTGGCCCCATCGCAGCCAAACGTCTTGACGACGTGCGCTGCCATGACGCAATGACAAACAAGGAGCTGAACTTGGAGCAATGCAGCGGCGTGTTCGATCCGGAAGAGCTTTCCGTCCTGGGACGCCTTTATGATAGTGCGATCACCGCGCTACCCCCATCGATGCGAAGTCCGGAAAATCGCACAGCAATCGCCAAACTCATCCTGGAGCGTACAGCGGCTGGCGAGGCTCAACTGGCATGCCTGACGAACTTGTTGATCACCATTTCCCCTCAGGGTTGATCCCCCGCCATTCTGAGGATAGTCACCAGTCTCGCGCTGGAATGGAAGACGATCCAGCTAGAGCTTTGAAATAGCTTGAATCACACGTGACGTCAGGTTGTAGGCTTTGAAATGAACACCATGAGCAAAGCTACACCACGAAGGCGTCGATGGCGCATTGGCGAACTTGCAGAGGCGACCGGAGTAACGGTACGCACGCTGCATCATTATGAACACACCGGGCTCCTGGCAGCTTCAGAGCGCACTGACGGCGGCCACCGGATGTACGACCGCGAAAGTGTGCAACGGGTTCACCAAATTCGAGCGCTACGTGAGCTTGGCTTCTCCCTTGTCGAGATCCGTAAAGCTATGGAGGGCACGACCTCACTTATCGATCTTCTACGCAAACATTTAGAACGGATAGAACTTCAAGTCGCTCGAGCAACTCTGCTGCGAGATCGCTTGCGCAACATGACCATCGACAGTGATACCCAGGTGAGTGTGGATGAGCTGCCTGCCACCCTCAATGCCATGTCGCGGGTCGAGACGCATAATCAGACGTCCCGATGCACCTGCAAGTTAGCTGCAGATCGCGAGGAGCGGTGGCGGCGGATCCGCGACGACCTGCGTGATTGTATGGATCGAGGCGAGCATCCTTGCGGCGAGCGGGCAAAGGCTGTCGCAGTTGCAGCACGCTTGCTGATCGGCGAAATCGCTGGCGCCGATTCACGCGTTTCGATGATCCTGAAGGTACTTGCACGATTAAGCGCCCCCCGTAGTCTGGCTGGTTGGGATCCCTGCCTCATGCAATATCTCGATCTGGCCCTTGGCGGGTTGGAGGATCAGCCGTACTGACGTCCTCCTGGCCGGCTCCGCACGGCATTGCCGATAGGCGCTCGTCGGCTCTGATGCGGGCCAACAGTTTTATGGACTAAACCGGACAGTCGTCGTGACCTCGTCAATCCGCGCTCCCTGACGCACCGTCGAGGCTCATTCAAAACGGCCTTGAAACGCACCTAACGTCAAATTGTAAGTTCTACCGTGGTCGCAATCTGGCGACCAACACCAGCTTCGCTTTGACAGACAATCTCAACGTGTCGACACGTCTGATCACAGCTGCTGGCGATTACACTTCAGGTGAACATTGGGAGCTCTACAATGTTAAATCGTTGTGCGCCTGCTGCGAGTGCAGCGCTTCTCTTCTGCGCCCTCGTCTCTGTTGCGCGCGGCTCCGACGTCAATATTGCCGTGGCTGGCCCAATGAGCGGAAGCAGCGCTGCGTTCGGCGCACAAATGCGCGATGGTGCAGCTGCGGCAGTCGAGGCGTTGAACGCTTCTGGCCTACTTCTCGATACCAAGGTGATATTGACTGTCGCCGACGACGCGTGCGACCCGAAGCAAGCTGTCGCAGTCGCGAATAAGCTCACAACAGAGCGGGTCCGGTTGGTCGTTGGCCATTTTTGTTCTTCTGCGTCGATTCCGGCCTCCGAGATCTACGCCGAAGCAGGCATCATTCAGGTGTCACCCGGCTCGTCAAATCCTCAGCTAACAGAACGCGGCCTTGAGAGTGTCTTTCGGATCTGCGGACGCGACGACCAACAGGGCTTCGTTGCCGCCGAGCACATTCACCGGAACTACCCTAACGAGAAGATCGCAGTGCTTGACGACAAGAGCACCGCAGGCAAGGGTATCGCCGACGTGGTTGAAGCACAGCTTCAGAGATTCGGCGAACAAGTCATTCGGCAAAGCTATGTAGCCGGTGAAAAGGATTACAGGGCGCTGGTCTCAAGAATGAAGAAGGATCGGGTGCGCGTCGCCTATATCGGCGGCTATCATACCGAAATCGGATTGTTTGTACGCCAGGCGTCAGAAGCAAGAGCGGAACTTATGATCATGGCGAACGATCCTTTGATGACCTCTGAATTCTGGGCCATTACAGGCAGCGCCGGAAATGGCACGTTGTTTACCTTCATGCCGGACCCCGCCAGGAATGCCAATGCGGCCGGCGTGGTGGCCGAACTCAAAGCATCCAACCTATCTGCTGAAGGCTATACGCTTTACGCCTATGCAGCCGTGCAAGCATGGGCAGAGGCGGTGAAGCGGACCGGCTCTTTCAATGCTGCGCGCGTCGCCAACGCACTTCGTTCATGGCCAATCGATACCGTGATTGGCCCAGTCCGGTTCGATGCAAAGGGAGACAATGCGGCTCCTGGTTTTCTGGTTTACCGCTGGCGAGACGGCCATGTTGAAACTGTCGAGCAGAACTGATTGGCATCAACGCCGTCTTCCCAAACCCAAAGTGATACGAGTTATGAGACGCACTCAGGTCGTTGGAGCAGCGATACTCGCAAGCTCTCTCATACTTGCAGCCTTCGGAGCGTTTTTCGCGTTCGTTGCAGCGCTTGCAGAGCTACCCGACCTCGCCCTGACGGAGACGCTACGTCCGATGATAGACAAATAGTAGCCGTGCCGGGCTGATCTGGCTCGCGAGGCACAGGACCTCTGAAGCGAATAACGATGCTTCTGGTCGAGCATAACTCGCCTTTGGAGGCGGTTCGCGGACGTCTATCAACAACGCGGCGACGGCATTCGCATTCTCGTCACCCGCTCACATGGTGCAAGCCCAGATCCACGCACTCAAAGAAAAACGGTCTGACCGGTCAAATGACGAACGAGACCTCTTTGAGCGCAAAGGCACGAAGCAACCAGGACCCGCCATCTGACCGTAATCGGAGATTGATCGAGTGAAGAGTGGCCTTTCTTCAAGACTAAGGTGCGGCATTTTCGACCATTTGGATGACGACGGCCAAGATGCCGCACGACAATATGAAGATCGTCTCAAGCTGATCGAGGTCTGCGACTCGCTTGGCTTCTACGCTTATCACCTGGCCGAACATCACTGCACACCTCATGGCAGAGGGCCCTCGCCGCACCTGTTCCTATCAAGTGTCGCGCAGCGCACCCGGCGATTACGGCTCGGTCCGCTCGTACTGTTGCTCAACCTTTATCATCCATTGCGCGCATTCGAAGAGATCTGCATGCTTGACCAATTGAGCGGCGGCAGGCTCGAGGTCGGGATAGGCCGCGGCTCCCAGCCGATTGAATGGGGCTATTTCGGCATCAGTGCAGACGCCGCACCAAGTCGTTATGCGGAAGCCAGTGAAATCTTGAATATTGCGCTGAAGGGACACACACTATCTTATCAGGGAGACTACTTCGAGTTGAGCGACGTACCCTTAGCGTTGAGGCCCCATCAACGTCCATATCCGCCCATCTGGATCGCAAGCAATCGGGCTGAGTCGGCGCAGTGGGCCGCGGCAAATGGCGCCAATCTGGCGTGCATAGGCCCCGCCTCTGTTGTCCGGAACGTTACGGACGCCTACCGTTCCCATCGACCCCACAACACAGCCGCACACGGCCGCGAGCCATTTCTCGGGCTGGCCCGCATGGTCGTGATTGCGAAGTCTGATCAGGACGCTCATGCGGCGGCCGAAACTGCGTATCGCCGATGGCTGGAGAGCTTTAAGTTTCTTTACGAGCTTAACGCCATTCCGACACCGCCCGCCCTTCCGCTGACCTTCGATGCAGCACTTGAGAGCGAATTGTGCGTCGTTGGAACGCCGGCTTCCGCCCGACAGGTCCTTCTCCAGCAGATGGAAGTGGCGGGTGCCAACTACTTGCTTTGCCAGCTTGCATTCGGAAACCTTCCGCTGGAGATTTCCCTATACACCGCAACCGCAATCAAAGCTGAAATTCTCGATAGCTTTGGCGGATAATGTCTGCATTGGGGATCGTATGCTTGGCAAGTAGACCGACGCACTGAGGTTGTCCGAAGCTGGCTGCGATTTTGGGTGCCGTGTGCCCCGGGCGCGCAAGCTATCGTCAGCTTCAATGGCAGCGATCAAGCCGCTGGCTTTTCTGACTGCGCTACTTTCTTACTCGGACACTTGAAACTCTGCTTTGCGAAGGGAATTCTTCGTTGTGAGTGCGCTTTACGCAATGAGCTTGGTCGGCATGGGCGGAACTGGCGGCGGTACCGTCTACGTCGGCAACGGCAAGATTGTCGGCGTCGGCGCTGGAAACCTTCGCTATAGCGGCACCTACATCGAGCAAGCCGGCCGGATAAAGGGGACTGTCAACCTATATGCGCCAACCGGCGGAACGCTGGTAACCGGCGCTCAAGTAACGGCAGACAGCAGATGGAGCCTGACGCTCGATTGGCCTGCCAACTTCTTAGATGGAAAGCCACAGGCCCTCATGGTTGAGGGTCATCCGGTGCACATTATTATGGAGAAAATCGGCGATATCTGACTGCGAGGCGCTCCTATTTGGGGGCGAGCTTTGGATTAGGAAGTTCTTGCGAACCGCTTTATCAACTCATCCGCAACCGAACGCTCTTCGTCCGCTTCGATCTCGCGGGCCTTTTCAATGAAGGTCCGCGATTGCTCAAGGTCATCCGGCATCTGCGGGAGGCAGGAGCGGGTGTCTAGTCGCAGACGACACTCAATGGCCTTCTCTTCGGCTTATGGAGATCGAGGAGTTTTTCTGGCGCCTTCGTGACATCTAGCGTCCAATTTAGAGGTATTGGCCGGCGGTCGTTGCTGCGACCTTTCTGTCTTCTCAATCATGGCCGGTCATCAACGAAGCAGCAGGCTCCCCTAAAAAACCCATAAGCTCAGTGCACCAAGTCGGCCGGAAACAACTAACTGACCCGCTTTCGATGTAAGAGATGAGATTACGCGCGTGCGCGATCCACGAACTGGATGCATCCCATCGACACTTTCGATTTTACCAATTTCAGCCAAATACCCATAAGTCGATCGCCGGTTTCCGGAAAGCACATTCCACGGATGTCGTTTGAGCAATGAACCCATTTTACTTTCAGCATAGTCGCAGGGCGCTTCAAGGTTCTCGTGGCTGCATCGCCAACGACAGCCATCAATCTTTGGAATCGACGCACGAGCGGCGTAAATGCGGTCAGATCGCTAATCGCAACGTCTGGCGCGTAATCTGTCGCGCTGGCGCCTCCCCCTTTGCAATCATACTAGGGCCGTCCAAGAAGATCGACTCTCACGCACACTGCTTGGCCAAGGTAAATGCGTGCGCTGCATAGAATTGGGCCAGGTGAACTGCCCGCTACACCGGTGAGGGGTGGACTTTTTGCCCTGACCAGGCGGGCAGCGCCGACCATCCGACGCTGTCGCGGCCTTCAAACAAAGCAGTCCGGTCAGCTATCTGACCAAGCTAAGTGCAACCCACATATCCTCCGGCGAAGACGAGGCACTGATGTCGACCCGTGTGATGAGACCAGCCTTGCGATTTTACTACCCACCCCTGTACGTGGTGTGATCGTGGATTCTCACTCTGCTCGCGTCCTCGGTCTTTCGTCGGGGGGCGGCTTCTACACCCATCGCCTACAGACTGACGCCACCCTATCTCATTCTATGCGCCGGCCCTCTTCGACCATATCCCGGCGCGGTTATCCCTTCTCTGCAATCCTTACATCGCCACCGGAACGAGGGGTGGACGCGATCTGGCGCTCTTGTCTCTTATCGCGCCCCCCTTCCAGGAGCCAATCCGCCCCCTCGCCGGGCCAGGCATCGCCTGTCAACGAATGCAGAGAGAAACCGCAGACATGTGATGCGGATGTTAATTCTAGGTTGCCTGGCATGAGCTGGGCCATAAACGTCTGGCATGATGATGAGACCGGTCTGGACCAGCTGACGGCGCGCCTTCAGCAACAGCTTCGTCCAGCGCCGAGCGCTCTTTGTGGCACTCTGCCTGGCAAGGCCTCCGGTTACGTCTGGATTGCTATGTCAGGCGACAAGCAATCGTGCAGCAGTTCGAGCCGCAATTCTCGACTTGCCGTCATCGCGGCGTCCCCGCCGGCTGGAGCTACTGCGACTGTCGACGCGCTGGATCGGCTCAATGGTCGAATCACATGACAGTTCACAGCGTTCTCTGGTCGATTCCGCCTTTGCGCTCTCTTCGCGGCACATGCCTGCAACCCTCTCCCTTCGGCGACCGCGCGTGCGCACCTTGGCTTGTGCAGCAGCCATTCGTTCTTTCGCCGCGTCTGCGGTCTCGCGGCCGGGAAAGCACGACACAACCCTTACTCAGCCTGCTTCCTGCATTTAACTAACCTTGGAGCAAACACCGTGGAACTTGACCCTTCCAATGCACGCGCAGAGGACCTCGAGGATCGCATCGACCTGCAACTCGACCTCGTGGCCGCCCTCGTACGCGAAGAAGGCAACGAGCTCGAAGCGGTCCGACTGCTAAACGCCCTGACAAACCAAATGATCATGGCGGAACTGGAGCTCGGGCAGCTCGGGGATGCCAAAACCGGGGACCCCGCCCGCGACCAGCAAACGACGCGACTCTCGCGAGACCGTGGCGTTTACTACCCAGAAGACCTTCAGATTTTGGGACGCCTTTTCGATCAGGCCGTGGCGGCATTACCCGAAGTGCTCCGAACTCCCGCTAATCAAATGAAGATCGCGAAACTAATTCTGTCACGTGCAACAGTAGACTGAGCTTTCATTTGGGTTTCTCTGTGGTTGATGCCGCTTTTATTGAACGTTTATCGCTGGGCTGACTGCGATGGTCGTACGCGCCAGGGATCGGCGAACCGGTGTTTATGGGCTACCGTCCCGTAAGCGAGCCGGTTCCGCTGGCTTTTCCGAATCACAACTGTTCGCCACCACGCTCAAAAGCGGGAGCCCGCACCCAGAGCAGGAGGCCGCGAAGGGTCGAACAAAGAACGACGCCCCGCGGACACATGTCAGAAAGCAAACAAGCAGTGACCGGAAAACGCCACACGCTTCGATAAACGCGTCTTACCTAGAGACTGGGAAAGGAGGGGAACGATCCATTTTCGTCTTTACTCGTGATTGGCATGGCCCGATCTTCCGATTGCAGGAAGAAGAGCCTCAATTATCGACCGATACCGAGCAACAAGAGCACTTCGGCAACGAAGCCGCGCAAACAGCGCGAGCTCGTTTCAGCCGCTTCAGAATTATTCGAATGCGCCTGGCAATCCGACACGCGGGTCATCGGAACTTCAACAAACATCTGTAAATTCATTGAACATGGAGAGCAGCTCGATGTCCGAGCGTACTGCGGCTCTGATGTCTTACTAGCTGGGACAAGCCACAGACGCTCGGTTTGCTCTTGCGAAGGTACTTCCTTGTATCAGGACGGCGTGGAGTGTTGAGATGGATCAGCAGATGCAAGATGCTATCGTGAGCGTCGCATTTGATAAGGCCTGGCGCTTTGTTGAGAAGGATCCGTTGCTGGCGCATAATCGCAAGACGGTCCTCCATAGCCGGTTGTGCACTTTCCTTGAGTCTTCGATAAAGAAGGGCGAACGGAATACGTTGAATCTGGCTAACGCGGCGATACGCAGCTTGCGGGCTGAGCTGGCGCGGTCGACCGAGCAATAGGCGCCTGAACCCGCACTGCCACATAAGCTTGGCTTGTTGAGGGTCTTGGGAACCTTACGCGGCGGAAAACACCGGGGCAGAGCGTGGTGGAGCTTCCCCTCCAGTCATGTTCAGCCCGTTGACGAGGAGCACATTCGCGACGACTATCGCCTATGCAGCTCTTATGGTGACCCCAGACCAGTCACCTGGAATCCAGTGCAAGTCGGCGACGAGGCGGGACAGCCGCGCTAATATTCGCTGGCGCCAGGAAGAGCCATACCGTTTCCTCTCCTGACTTTTGGCTCGGCACGAGATCCCGCAAGTTCAAGCAAGAGCCTCGTCAAGCACAGCCGCAGCGGCTCCTTGACACCCGTCGATCGAGGTCGAGGTTGAGGAACATCGTGCTAAACTTGCGATAGGTCCTGAGCCAGAGCGGTCCAAGCCTGCGATCGATCATCGCCGTATCACTCACGATTGCAAGCGGCAGCACGAGTCGTCCTGCCGGGGAAAGTGAGCCTGATCGCAAGAGACGCGTTCTGGATCAGCGGTCTTCATTTGCCGAACTCTCTAAACGAGCATGCCCGGGACGTGGTGGCGCAGCCTGGCTTTGTCGCTAGTCAGCGAAAGAGAGAGCCAAACAGCTCGTAGCACTGCGTCCCGTCACAGGCCATCATGAACGGATCGTATTCAAAGAATCATCTGCGCGAAGCGACCAGTGTCCCGGCCCCAGCATTTCGGTCGAGGCATGGAAAAGATGCGCGCTCCACAATCTGACGCGGCGTGCGATTGGGCTCATTTCTTTCGACGACATGTTGTGCGGCAGTTACAGCAATTCGCGATCTTATTGTTAAACGCACGGCGCCGGGGGGCATCGAAAGGAACGAACTCAAATGAAGAATTTTCTGATTCTGACCGCAACCATCGGCGCACTCGGTGCCGCCGCTCCCTCGTTCGGCACGGACTTGGCGGGGCAACCTGTCAAGGTCAAGGCGGCACCGCTGCCGGTCGCAGCCCCGATCATCGATTGGTCCGGCTACTATATCGGCGTCAATGGTGGCTGGGGAACGAGCCGCAACTGCTGGGATTTCAATGGTGTCAGCCCCGAGGGCTGCCATAATTCGACTGGCGGCACCATTGGCGGCCAGATCGGCTATCGTTGGCACATCTTCAACATGGTCTACGGCATCGAAGGACAGGGCAACTGGGCCGATTTCAGCGGCTCCAATGTCAGCACCGCCTTTCCGGCAAACACCATTGGCACCACGACAGACGCATTCGGTCTACTCACGGGACATATCGGCTACGCGTTCAATGCCGTCCTACTTTACGGAAAGGGTGGCGCTGCGGTGACCAGCAACAACTATCTCATCAATTCGGTAGCTTCTCGCACCGAGCTTGCGAACAGTAATGATGTGCGTTGGGGTGGCGTGCTGGGAGCCGGTGCGGAAGTCAGCCTCACGCCGAATTGGTCAGCTGGCGTCGAGTATAACCACTTGTTCATGCAGCGCAGCAACATTAGCTTCCCAGGGTTTCTCGGCACGGACCGCGCCCACCAGGACATCGATCTCATCACGGCGCGGCTCAATTACAAGTTTGGCTCGCCCTTTGCCAAATAAAGACCTCCACGCGGTCGCGTGAATCGGAACTCCGACCCCCGGGTCGGGGTTCTTTCCTCAGCTGCTCCTCTTCCTGCCGGCCCCAATCCAGTTCCGAAGCACCAGGTGCGAGCCCGTCTGAGTAATGGATCCAGAGGCTGGTTGGAGTGTGGCCGAGATGCCGCCAACACACTGGAGGAACAGGTCAATTCATCGATCTGGTGAAAGTCCCACAACCTCACGCAGCGTGAGATAACGGACTTGCCCAAAGGAGCGTTGCGAGCTCGCCGAAGCTGCCATGCACTATGTCAGAAGCTGGAAGCCCACGATTTGGCTGCTAGTGCCCCGTTCTCAAATTCAAAGAACATTTAGGCGAACTGCCACAACGACCGCTTGAATCCGGCTGGCTGCACCCAGCTTTCGCATCGCATTCTTGACATGAAAGTTGACTGTATTGTCGCTGATTCCCAGGATTTTCCCAATTTCCCATGACGATTTCCCCTCCGCCACCCACTGCATGCAACTGATCTCCCGCGGCGATAGTGCAACTTTTCTTTCGCAACCATTATCGCAGGGACGAGAGATGTCGCCACAGGCGGCGTGAAACTGCCAGGCCAGCGCGTTGAGATGACCGATGCGGTGCTGAGGATCAGCATCGTCGAACGCAGATGCAAACGACACCACAGATATCCGACCCAACGGGCCAAACAACGGCACACTCATGCCATGCTTCAGCCCCGCCTCTCTCGCCTCGTCCAGTACGCGTCTTTCGTCCGGTAGAAGCTGACAGTGGTCGGCGAGTTGATCCCACAAAAACGGCCGCGAAAGCATCGGCGTCCGCCGGACCACCGGATCGATAGTATGGTACTTGCGCTTGAAGTAGCGGTCGCACCAGTCTGGCGGCCACTTCACAGCCACAGTCGGGGGTGGATACTCTGCCAAGCGAAGTGGCTCAACGAAGTTGAGAGAGCCGTATGCGACTTCACTGAAGCCTTCCTTGGTGGCACAGCCTACAAGAAGCTCGAATAGCGCTCTGAGCGAATGAGTCTGGTTCGCGCATTCGGTGAAGCTAAAGAGGTCCATGATGGGCGCTTGAGCACGACGAGCGAGCTCCCCGTCGTCGGGTTCGATTGGGCTTGTTTCAGGCGGAGCCAAATTCCAGTCCATGAGCTGAACTCGAGGGTTAGTTTATTCGTGCAGTCTGAGCGCTCGCGCTATGCCGGACGCCATTCGACGAATTCGTTGCGCCGCCGCCGCATGCACCGGCATGCTCGCATCAAACACCGGAGATAGCGTCATCATCCCTGCCTCCGAGGCTGAGCGGAAGTGATCGGTCCAGTTTGCGGATAACGCACTGGCCAAATCGAAAATCATCGCCCCTGATCCGTATTGGAGGAGGATGCCATCGATACGAACCCAAAGGTGTCCCGTTTGATCATCCCGATGGTCCGCGGGGCCTGGACTGAGCTTCCAGACAGCTCCACCGGCTAGAGGCTTGGCTCTGTTGAGCTTGCATGGCGAGAAAACGCAGCCGAACGACGCTTTGGATTGTCTCGGGGCCGAGCACGACGAGATCCTGGGCTCTGATCTGCGCGATACGGCTAAGCTCGAGGGGCTTTGCGGCGCGGAACTCGACGAGTGTCCTGTCAGCATCCATTCTTTGCTTAGGGACGAAGACAATACGAGATTCATATCTTTTCCCAATCTTGCGAATTGCCGTCGCTAACCGTTCGCCGATTCTCCGCCGTGCGACGGCGCCGGTGACGGAATCGATGAGCAACACGGAACAGTCGAGGCAGAAGCCATACTCCCCGCATCATTGTGCGGCGTCTCATCGAATCCGTCCGGCGGGCCTGGCGCAAACGTACCGAACGTGCAGAAAGGGGCCACCTTAAAGGCGCAACGAGAGATACTCGCAACCGCGAGATCTGCTTGATGCGGAGGACATTTTGCATGCGCTTCTCCAGCAGGGAGACGACCCGCGCCAGACCAGCAAGTGTCATACCAACTGCTGATTTCACAAAACCAGACGTCCAGAAAGAGCTTCGAACGCGCATGGTTGGCGCGACGTCGGTCCGTCGAAGCATTCATGACATGCGGAAAGCCGACAGCACGTCGCGAGACGCGACACGAGGTGAGTTACAGCAAGAAATGCAGCTCACCTCGGCGGCCCGTCGTGCTGCTTCCTCAGGGCGCAACGCAGTCCTATTCCAGCCAGTCAAGTACCAAGTACGGCAATTGATTGGACGGTCCAAACATGGCACTCGCTAAAGGAACTTGAACTGACTGGACCTTTGCCCAGCTATTCCGGCGAAGCGGTTCGATCCGTCCCCGAGCAGAAAAACAGTCAGACTGCACCTGATTGCGCGACTCATGCTGGGCTCGGTGGAAAAAGGCGAAGATCGTCGCCAAGATCGGTGAAGCATGGCTTGTCTGCTCATCGCGATCATCTCACTGCTCTATGCGAGCGTTGGCCAGGCTGGTGGCACTGCATTCCTCTCGCTAATGGCATTTTTTGGTATGTCATCGACAGAGATGCGCCCGACGGCACTTGGTCTCAACATTGTCGTCGCGGCTTATTCTACGTGGCTCTTCAACCGCAACAAGGTCGTTGACTGGGCCATCCTGCGCCCGCTTCTCTTTTCGTCCATGCCAGCGTCGCTTGCCGGCGGCTTGATTGTGCTCGATGGCCACGTGTACAAGACGCTGACCGGGCTCGTTCTTCTTCTGGCGAGCGCCGTGATGATCATGCAGCGGGGACGTGCTGCTGATCGTGTTTGCGAAACTCCGCTCACGGCAATCGTGAGCATTGGCGCGGCCCTTGGCCTGGTTTCCGGTCTGACCGGCGTGGGTGGTGGAGTGTTTCTCGCGCCGACGCTCATCACACTGAATTGGGCATCACCGAAGCAGACCGTCGCGTTATCACCCCCTTTTATTCTGGCCAATTCCACAGTCGGATTCGTCGGAACTTTTTTCACCGGCCAATTTCCCTCTCCGGATTTGGCTCTTTACGCTATCTCCGCGCTGGCGGGTGCCGTCGCTGGAACGATAGTCAGCCTGAACTGCCTGAACCCGGCAGGCATCAGATTTATCCTCGTTGCGGTTCTGGTCATTGCCGGCATCCAATTGGTTCTCGCTTGAAAGTCTCAACTCCCATCTTTCGTGGATCGGCAGGAGATCCAGCACGGTCAGATCGGGGCGCAACATGATGAAGGCGGCAGCTTATGTCTGTCCGCGCGCCTTGACTAACTCTGAAAGCCGCCAACGCGAACACGAAAAGCTGTCGGGTCGAGCGGCGATGGGGCGGATCACCTCGTGCATCCCAGCTGATCGTCATGGGCCGAGCGGTCCGTACCTCGTCACATCCCGTTCGCGCTTTCCAGTTGCCGGGAGGGTCAATGTCGGCGCGGCGCGCGAGCGGGATGAAGCGTACCTCCATCTTGTCTATGGCTTGCGCGACCCTCTCATCTAGGGCGCAAGAACGCGGGAAGAAGAGCATCTGATGGGAGGCGATCGGGCACGCTCTCGCTACCCTGCGGATCGCGCCACGGGGGCGCATTCGACTTCTTCAAGAGCGGTCGGGGCCTGAAAACTCTACTTCAATGTAGAACTGCAACGCCGCGCGTGTGTGTGGGTTACGTTCTCATGGAGAATGTCAGGGAAGATGATGTGCTGAGCGCCAGAAAGACGCAGGCAATTCTTGAGCGCATGGATGCAAAGGCGCGGCAATGAGCCGCCTCGGCCACGAAGCCGTCAAAATGTTGCGCGTGCTGCCTTTGAAATCAGCCGCGCCAATATACTCATCCTTTTACCGGTGCCGAATGAGTTCGATGCCTTCGGCGTTGTATAACAGGGCTTGGGTGGGGTGCCCACTTTCGACTGATCGAGCTGTTTGGCGGCCATCTCCATCCGGCCTGGCTAGGCTCAGCTCTCATTTTCGCGAGGCGAGCTCCAGGTTCGGTGGCCTACCGAACCACAAACTTCCACGATCTGTTGTGAATGGACTGAAATGCCAGGCCGCGAAGGCTACTTTCATGCAATGAACAGGCGCAAGATCATCTCCCAGTCGGCTCCTGCATGGCAGCGCCAGCTCGCAGCATCAGAACATAGTGACGGGTCGGTCGAAACCTGACCAGGCGGTCTATGTGAAGCTGAGAGCTGCAGGTGCATCGCATCGATACGACGCCAATGGAGGCTAACGAAATAGATATGCGCGATCTGGCAGGGATCGATAGCTCCAAAGCCGATGTAAAAAGAAAACAACCCAGTTTGAAGCAGAATAGAAACTATTGCAGATAGTGTCTCGTCCGATTGCATCTGGCCGGGATTCGCTTGCCATCAGCAGGCGCCCAAAAGTCGTTGTGAGTTGGTGAGCTGCATTAGACAGCGACGACACGCCGCCGAACCAAGGCGCCCCGACGCACTTCGCCGGGGGGCTGAAAGTGCGCTGGGGTCGCCCCAACACCATCAGTACATCCGTGATGATGCTTGTGGCAATGAGACAACCAGCGTGGCGGAATTGAGGCTTAAGCGTTCGATACTAGAGATTAAGAATGGCTTTCGTCGGCCGCGCTAAAGGACTTTGAATCGCACGTTGCGTCAGGTTTTGTGCTATTGCGCTCCTCGCGCTCTCATCTAGCAAGCAACCTATCTTTTGTGTCACGCCGGCCTTTGACGGAGGCATCCGTCGAACTCTGTGAGCAACCAATCGGCTTTGCTTGAAAATATCGGTTTTAAGATCGAGAAGCCGAGCTGCTCTTGGTGAGACCTACAAGTCCCTGTGTTGGTCGCAAAAATGACGGGCCGTCGGCGGATGCGAACCGGCGTGCCCTCGGATGAGCGATTGATCGCTCGCGCCGGCTCTCTAGCCGCTTCAAGCGTGCTCGGACGAGAAAATTCATACCTAAACGTCCAAATAATCGCCAACGAGCGGCTCTCTCTCCTTGCTCTGCCTCTAAGCCGCGTTGGCAGTAACATCGAAAACGGGACCAGATCTCAGAAACCACTACGTTTGACATAACGCAAAGACACAATTGACGGCATCGGTCAGCTTCATGCTGTTGAGCATGGGAAAGTTAAGTCTTGCAGACCTCCCTTCTAAACAAGTATTGCGATGCTCGCCTGCCTTGGTACACCATCTATCCAACCGTACCGGATTTCTCCGCGATGGTCGGTGCCAAGACTTGTGAGACATGGCTGAGGCGGCTGCCTCCCGACGAGCCCGTATCGCTCTACATCCACGTTCCGTTCTGTCGCTCTATCTGTTGGTATTGCGGTTTTCCTACAAGCCTCACGCGCGGCGAGCGACCGGTCCGCAATTACTTGGCAGCAGTGCGGGACGAGATATGCTTGGTCGCAGAGCAATTGCCGCGCGCTCTGCCGGTGCACGACGTGCATTTCGGCGGCGGTACGCCGACCACCATTGCACCGATCGATTTTGTCGCCTTGATGGAACTCCTGCGCCACTGCTTTGCGTTCAGTAAATCAGCTACCATCGCCATAGAAATCGATCCGCGTGGGGTCACGGCCGAGATGGTCGAAATGTTACAAGCGGCTGGGATCAACCGCGCGAGCATAGGCGTGCAAAGCTTCGACCCCGCGGTTCAAAGGGCCGTCAACCGAGTCCAGAGCGAGGTACAGACGGCTTCTGTCGTCGAAAGTCTAAGGCAGCATGGCATAAGCCGCATCAATTTCGACCTTCTCTTCGGACTGCCGCATCAGACGGTGCGGTCCTGCGTTGACTCCGCGCGAACGGCTCTAGCCATGCGGCCAGACCGGCTTGCGGTTTTCGGCTATGCTCACGTCCCCTCCTATATGAAACGTCAGCGCCAGATCGATGAGACGGCGCTGCCGGATAATGTCGCCCGCGCTGAGCAAGCCGCGGCTATTGCAGATACGCTGGTCTCAGCCGGCTACCGCCAGATCGGGCTCGACCATTTCGCCCTGCCCAATGACGAGCTCGCGCTGGCCCAGAAAGCTGGTCGGCTGCGCCGCAACTCTCTGGGCTATTCGGCTGATACCTGCAAAACCGTAATCGGCTTAGGTCCGTCAGCCATCGGCCGTCTGCGCGACGGTTACGTCCAGAACGAGATCGCAACCGCTTCCTATCACCAACACATTCAGGCTGGCCGCCTGGCAACCTCAAAAGGCTACTGTCTCACCGCCGAAGATCGCCTCCGCGCAGCAATCATCGAGCGTCTTATGTGCGATTTGCAGGCCGACGTACCAGCGATCTGTGCTGCTCACGGATTTGATCCGATTCCTCTTCTCGGTTCCGCCGGCCGCCTGGGAATGCTTGCAGAAGATGGGGTCGTGGACATTGAAGAGGGATTCATTCGAGTCAAGCAGGAGCACCGGTTTGTCGTTCGCGCTGTTGCTGCCGCTTTCGACACTTATCTCGACCGCATCCCTATTAACTAGGCCACGCAAGTGAGCAGATCGCAAAGCTCTAAGCTCTTCGCGGGGGGCGATAAGAAGCCATCGGGCAGGCACGCCAGACTGGTGTGATGACACGACCTTTCAGATATGATCTCAAAACTGGCGAGGGCTGATTGGAAGAGAGCTGATTTAAAGGAAAGGCGCAGCGTATTCCGCCGCTCAGGGCCACGGTTCGATCATGCGGAAAGTGCTCTGCACCACCTGCCCTGGAGTGCTCTCGATGATAGTGACGGCCTCACTACATGCCGCTGGAGACGACGGCGCCCGCACAAGCTCCGGGTATTTTACGGCCGGAGGCAGCTTTGCGAACTTACGGGCCACTTCATCGAGCACAGTTGGAGACTCGACCACGCCTGCCGCGTCTCAAACCTCAAGGCTCGGCTGTCTTCGGTGCGGCGATCACTGGCGCGCCTCCGACGGAAACAGGTCCCTGTGGTTTGGATCGCCCGAAGCGTTTCCTGGCGACGCTCGAAGCAGCCCGGGCTGGCGACAAAGGAGGCTCGGAAGCAGCAGAAGGAACAGGTGTTAAACTCTTCAGCGAATCGATCCGCGAAGCCAGAATGGTGATCTGATCCAGGATCCCTTTGAGATCATCCCGCTGAGCGTTGATCCGGCTGTTGAGTACTGCGATCTCATCTCCGGTTTTCTGCTGTGCCCACTTTATCTCAAACAAGGATGCCCTGTCCTCCAGTGACAGGCTCATCGTTGAAGCTTCCGGCGTCTCGATAAAGGCTTCGAGGTTAGCCCAAAGCCAGGCGCCAGCAGCACACGAGCCAACGAGGACAAGCGGGAGCACCAAAACCGGGAGTATCCGTCTTGACGGCCCGCGCAAAAGCGGCCGCAAGTCTGAAGCGGCCGCTTGATCCATCAAATCCATTGTCCCTCGCTCAAGATCCCATTCCAGCAGGCTTGTTTCGTCGACGCGATAGGCTGCGATGCTCACGCGCTCCAGGAGCTGCGAGCGCCGACAATAATCAATCTTGCCGAGCGTCCCGATCGGCCACCCTGCTCGTATGAAACGCTGCTTCTCGAGGAACGCAACGCGACAATTTGCGCGCGTCCTCCATGATAGCGTCACCAGCGAGCAACGGTGCTCATCTTCGCCGGCGATGGCGCAGCAGTTTCTCGCCATTCAGCACTGTACCTGGTCAACTACCAATTCCGGCAGATTGTTCGAGATGACGGGCTCGTGGCAAGGGTGACCAACGAACGCCGCGTACGTCAAGGATTCGGATGCAGGACGGGTTGTGCCGCGCTCACGGCAGTCAGCAACTGTTTGCCGATACTCGCCAAAGCTGCTCGATGGCTGATTCCTCCGGTCTCCTGGGCCATCACTATGGATGTTGTGGTGAGGTTGGCGCGCGAGCAAGTTCAAGCCTGGCTATTGTCTTGTGTTTCGCTGAGAACGATACCGCTAAAGCGCTTCGTGAATCCAAGCTTCTTGCACGGAGAGCCTTGCTTGCCGGTCGCTGCCGTTTCGTCCAGAAAGCCGCCTTCGATGCAGATGCGCGACACCGCCAGACTCGCCTAACTCACAGTGAGCAGGGCGGACATTCGCAATGTTTTGGTGGCCAGGCCAGCAAGCCCCCGCGCGCTCGTCGTGAGCATTTGCCGAGCCAGCGCCCTCCTCTGGCTCTCGGCGCACCGGCATCATGCACGAGCAAAGTTTCGGACCAGATCATCGTCGTGCCACGGGGTGAGAGGTTCAGCAAACCTGAGTGGTCCTCTTCGGATAGATCATGTTCTGGCTCGTCCCCCTCGCCCTCGGACGCGCAAACGCCGGGAGCTCACTCTGGCCAATCAGGCCGCAGTTCAATCTATTCATGGCCGGGCGACATGGGCCCGAAGTACGCCATGCGTGATTGCCTTCTCGCGACGAGCTCGTCTCGGACAAACTCGGCTACGGCAGCACTCAAACCAAGGGGAAAGCGATTTTGGCTCGTTATCGCGCTTTCGCTAGCGGCTTGTCTCGTCGGCAATTCCGTACTGGCACAAACCGCGAGCGGACTTGATCCGAGTAACCACTCCATGGATCAGGCCAGCAAAAGAGGAAAGACCCCCGATCGGGCCGCAAGGCTCCCGATCGACCTGATCCGTCAGGAAATCCGCGCTCCTGCCTCGGCTCCAGCAGCAGGTCTCGGAGTGCCTTTCGAGAAGCGCGGCAATGCGGGCAGGGGTGCTCAGACGAGACCGCAAGAGACGATCGATCCCTTCGAAAGGTACGACAAGCTGCGTGAAAAAGGGTTGTGGTTGAACATACCTGGCCCTGCGGACACGATTGATCAGGACAGGGACGGCGTTAGATCGGCGCTGGCAGATGTCGGCATCGGGTACATCGGCTGGACACACAACAGCTTTGCAAACAACCAGCTGCCGAATGCGGCCAGAAGCCCTATCGCAAACCAGCTCTATATGGGCCAGAATCCGACCTTCGCGTCGGCAAACTTCATGATCGTTACCTACGATCTCAGCCGGTTTGGCATTGCCGACGGACAGATTGTCGTAGGAGCCGAGCAGCAATACTGGACGTGGGATCGCCCGGGACCAGATCGAGCGGGAATCAATACGCTCGCCTACTACCAGACTTTCTTCGACAGGACGCTAGAACTCAAGCTTGGCTACCTCATAAACCAAAATGAGTTCACCGGCACATTGTTCGGAGGGATTACAGGATCGAACATGTCTGCCTTGTTCCAGGCAGGGATGAGCACCAAAGCTGCGCCGACGCCGGCGGTCAACTTGAAGTACAATTTTGACGATCGCTTGTACAACAAGGTTTCCGTCCAGCGCTCAATCAGTCCAGATGGTGCCTATGCCCACATAATCGAGAATCCCACCGGCCTGAACTGGAGCACGGCCAATGCAGGCATCCTTCTCGTTGACGAAGCCGGCTACAAGAGCAAGTCGGCTCCCGGCGTACCCGACACGTGGCTGCGGGCGGGCGTTGGTTTCAACAATAGCCGCTACACGAATTTGGCGGACCCCAAGCAACAAAGGGAGACTGGGAATCATTTTCACTACATCGCTGCGGACAGGCAGCTCTGGCAGAGCGACGCCCTTGGGTTGCCGTCTCGCGGCATCTATGGCGGCTTCTCCATCATGGGAGCTCCGCCTGACCTCAACAGGATCAGCCAATATTGCGAGCTTCGTCTTTATGCGAAAGGCCCCTTTGATAGCCGGCCCAGTGATCTGATTGCAATCGTTGCTAGCAAGACGAGCTGGAGCAAATTTGCGGTGGACGCTGCTCTCGCTAAAGGCCAGCTTGCGCATCGTGATACCACGGCAATCACCGGAACATATACCGCCCGTCTTGCTCCGGGAATATATGCAGGCGTGGGATTATCATACATTCATAACCCCACAAGCATCACGCACACGCCCCAAACGGAACACGCGCTCAATCTGTTGGTATCTACGTTGATATTCTTCTGATCATCGCAGACGCCATTCTGATTCCACCATCTCGTGCCGCATGGGACTTGAGCTTCGCGATCTTGTTGAGGAGACCGGCTGCATCTGCGCGAGACGAACCGTCTAGGGGTGCGCCAGCTGTAAGAGCTTATAGAGAAAAGATGTCGTTGGACCCCTAGCAAGGTGAAGCGGAGTGTTCAGGATAAACTGGTCCCGAACGCGGTCATTTCCCAGGTTAGCCACCGCGATAACTCTCCGCTGCGGAACCATAGCCAGGTCAGGTTCTCAAAAGCTTGCTCGACTAGGCAGACCTGTTCAGGTGATCCTGGAGTGAGGTTAGCGTGGACCCGCAAAATTTTGACCCGTTTAACGTGGCAGCTTGGTCGCAGGTGCAGCACGACGTGCCGCAAGAGCCGCAGACGAGCCAGGCCGGACAAGATGGCTTTGAGCAGCACTTGGCTGAGGCAAGGCAGGCCGAACCCGCTCCCGTCGGCGGACGAGGCTCCTATCCCCATCTATCTACCGAAGACCGGGACCTTATAAGGCGATTGCTCAATATGTGGATCAGAAGAACCCACAGCCGAATACGGTCAAGCTTTATACTCAGGCACTTCGTCGACTGGCGAATGATCTCCGCGCCCGTGGCCAAACGACTGATCTAAGGGACCACCAGTCGCTGGCTAATCACCTAGATACTTACTTTCCCAATGACGCCCTCATGAAGACAGGCGTAAGCGTCCTTCGTGCGTATCATGATTCCAGTCATTTGGTTTCTCGCGGGCGACCGCGCGCGCTCCCCTCAGCGAAAGACGCATCTAACGATGGCCGGCAATCCCCGGATGAGGCGATCGATGCACGTGCCCAGAGCAATCTCCTGGCAAGTGAGGAGCTCCCCATCAATCATGAACATGACACAGCTCAATCGAGAGCAGCTCGGCGCAGAGCAGAGTTCTCATGAGCGACCGTCGGGAATACCGCTGTGTTATTGCTCTGCCTGAGCCATCGTTGAGGCCAACCGTCTGCTTGACGCCCCATTTCTTCAAGGGGCGATCCGCCCCACATTGGATCGGGGTTGTTGTACCGAGTAGAGGCGAGTTCTCTCATTGGCAGGCCCTTCTGCGATGGGTGATCGATTAGCGGTTGTGGTGCGAGATAGCCGTGGAGGAAGATAGTCTTCGTGACTTTGAAGGACCGATGTCGCTTCAAACTCTGGCGATCATTGGAAGCCTGTCCCGACCATCAAGACTCAGAACCGCAACCGGAACAGCCTCCCTCCTCGTTGTGACCGCCTGCTCTCGTGATTTGGTTCTGTCGGGATTCGTGTTTTGCCGCTGGTTCCGGACTTAGCGCTTCCGGATCAGGCTGTTCGCAGCGACAATGGGCGAATTCTGGAAACAAGCGTGCTCGTTCCTCCCTATGCCGTATCAGTAAACGTGATGGTACCAGGAGGCCGTCGTCATGCAATTTGCCAGCTGCCGGATGTTGGTCTCACATGCGGATCTTGCAGGGCAGCGTCCCCCTGTATCCGGGTTGAATGGGTCGTTTGATTCGATCGGGTTCACGCCGCGCCCGCTTGAGAGACTATCGCCTCGCAACCTTTCGAGCCAGGCTCGGGCCTGATGTACGGACAGCGGAGAGGCTGCCGCTTGAGAAACTGACAGAGCCAACATCGCCGTCGAAATCAGGCCTGTATTCACGCCCCACTTCTGCGATCTGCATCGATTGGGTGCATCGCCGGTCAAGCGCGGCGTGATAGAACGTCTCGCGCGAGCTGCCCGCCGAGCATTGGAAATTGCAGCCAACTTGCTTCTTCACCGAGGTTCGGGATAAACGCGAACGCGCTGGCGTCCTTCGCTTTCCACCAACTCGCCCCTGTAAGGCATTCCGCGGATCTCGAAATAGGTCGGCCGCCCGGGCTGGGGCATGATGCGCTCGCCTTCCAAAACGCGCACGAGGTAAGGCGGCAGGAACCGCTCCCTATGCTCCCAGCCGCCCCGGATAAGATAGCCAAGATCGACTACGCCTTCCCCGGTTTGCCTTGCGCTTCCGATTGGCGGTGGGCGATGCAGCGGCCGCGATGGCCCGGCTTCGTCCATCCCACCGGCGCGCGGGTGATGGATCAGGCGAATATCCCTGCGACCGCCCGGTCCAAATGTCGCCGAATAGCGCTCTCCATTGATTGCAAACTGACTTGGCCCGAACTGGTTTGGCAGCAGATTGATGTTGCCCAAGACATCGATCAGCACGTCTGAAGCCGCCTGGGAGCCGTGGCGCCAGTTGGCGCCAACGATCGCTCCAATGTGCCGCAGCTCCGAAGCCGCCCCGGGCGGTCCTGCGAACGGCGAGGCGGCCGCAAATTCAGGTGCTGGCGCAGAGCGCGCATCATCACGCAAGTCGTGGGGTGTGGGTGGATCCAGATCAATGAAGGAGTCGAGACCGCCGTAGATGTTTGACGATCGGGGCCTCACGGACGAAGGCGATGCGGGCTCTTGCATCTGTTGCCCAAGCCAGGCCCAGGCTCGCTGGCTCGGGGCGGCTGGAGTGGCAGGAAGCTCGAGCGGCGGATGAGCTTGCGCGGCCCAGTGCGGCGCCGGCACCGGTGAGGCAGGTTCGTGGATTTGGTCGCCGAGCCAATCCCAAGCTCCCGCGCTCGGCGTCGCCGGCGTTGCGGGAAGCAGCTGGGACGAGCCGGCCTGCCATCCGCTTTGCGACGCCGGCATCGATGAGCCAGATCCGTGCATTTGCTCTCCAAGCCATTCCCAAGCTCCCGCGCTTGGCGTGGCTGGCGTTGCGGGAAGCTCCCGTGGCGAGTGGGCCTGCCGACCAGCTCTCGCAGAAGGCTGACCCGGGTCCTCAGGAGGCGGCAATCCCAGGACCCTGTTCGCCTCAAGGATTTGTTGATAGAGCCCAAGCCTGACCAGATCAGCGTTGATCTTGCTGTCCCCGGTCTCGTGTTTGTACTCCTCGACATCCTGAGCGAGCCCAGGGGTGGAAAGTCGGCCGGCGATCGGCTGTCTATCATGCGTCTGCAGCCACTCACTCAGCCTGAACATGCGGCGAGTTTGCCTGTCGATCGTCTTTGGGTCGATCCTGTGTGTCGCCTTTTCCGCCGCGGCCCACATGCGCATGAGGGTTGCGTCCTCAGCGTGAGGAGCCAGCCGCCGGACATCGGCTGCCAAGGTGTTTCCGGCACCGACTTCACGAAGCTTCTTCAGGGCCGCCTTGATGCGCCTGCCGCGGTCCTTTGCGTAGGTGTCGACGTCCTCATCGAGCTCAGCTTCTAGCTGGTGGTTTTCCACATCGGGATTTTCCAGCTGCGCGTTTTCAAATTCCCGGTGAATTCGATCGGCAATCGAGGGCCTGCCGGCGTCGCTCAGGCGCGCGCTCAAATGGCGCAAATCGGCTGCCGCATTCTTGATGGTGCCGTCGCTGAGATTACCTGCCGCCTTGTTTCGGAAATCTTCAATGAGCTCCTCATCTGCCGAATTGACCCCGCGCGTCCGGCCCGGCTGCCTTGCATAATCAAGTCGTACATTCGTCGAAAATACGTCAGGTTGGACCGCGTCGCGCGACGACTTTCCGCCAAGGGCCTTGCCGATTCCCGATTTGAAGCGTGACCATAATCCGCGGCTTTTTCCGCTCTTGGCCAAGGCGGCAGACTCTGCGTCCGGAAAGCTGCAACGTGCGCTGCTGAACAGATCATGGTCGTGTCCCCAGTGATGGTGTAGCTCGGTAGAGCAAAGCCGCCCGGACGCGCGCCTTCACATAGCGCCGTAGCGGGCGGGCGGCTTTGCGGTGGCCACCGGCAGTTCTCCGGTAGGATCGGGTTGCGACACGCCAACGCAACCGAGGAACCACCGATGACCGACGATATGATGAACCTGCGCACGCTCGTGGAGAAGACCCCTGATGCCGATCTGTTGCGCGAGATGATCGGCTTTGCGGCCCAGCGCCTGATGGAGCTGGAAGTCGAAGGCCAGACCGGGGCGGCCTACGGGGAGAAGAACCCCGAACGTCTGGCCCAGCGCAACGGCTACCGGGACCGGATCTGGGAGACCCGCGCCGGCGCAGTCGAACTGCGCATCCCAAAGCTGCGCAAGGGCTCCTACTTCCCGGGCTTTCTGGAGCCGCGCCGGATGGCCGAGAAGGCGCTCACCGCCGTGGTGCAGGAGGCCTATGTGCAGGGCGTCTCGACCCGTTCGGTGGACGATCTGGTGCAGGCGATGGGCATGACCGGCATCTCCAAGAGCCAGGTCAGTCGGCTATGCGGCGAGATCGACGACAAGGTGAAGGCGTTCCTCGCCCGTCCGATCGAGGGCGACTGGCCGTATCTGTGGATCGACGCCACCTACGTGAAGGTCCGCCAGAACGGCCGCATCGTGTCGGTCGCGGTGATCGTCGCAGTCGGCGTCAACAGCGACGGCCGGCGCGAGGTTCTCGGCATGGACATCGGACCGTCCGAAGCCGAGACGTTCTGGACCGCGTTCCTGCGCAAGCTCGCCCGCCGCGGCCTGCGCGGCGTCAAGCTGGTCGTCTCCGACGCCCACGAGGGCATCAAGGCCACGGTCGGAAAGGTTCTCAACGCCACCTGGCAACGCTGCCGCGTGCACTTCATGCGCAACGCGCTGGCCCATGCCGGCAAGAGCGGGCGGCGGGTTGTCTCCGCCTTCATCGCCACCGCGTTTGCCCAGGACGATGCCGAGACCGCACGCGCGCAGTGGCGGAAGGTCGCCGACCAGCTCCGCCCCAAACTACCCAAGCTCGCCGCCTTCCTCGACGAAGCGGAGCCTGATGTGCTCGCCTACATGACGTTCCCGCCCCAGCACCGGACCAAGCTGCACTCGACCAACCCGATCGAGCGCCTCAACGGCGAGATCAAGCGGCGCACCGAGGTCGTCGGCATCTTCCCCAACGAAGATGCCATCGTCCGTCTCATCGGCGCGATCCTGCTCGAACAGAACGATGAATGGGCCGTCCAGCGTGCCCGCTACATGACGCTGGAAACCATCGCGCCATTGAGCGATGATCCCAACGTCAGCCTCACGGCTATCGCCAGCTGACCAGCCCGGCTCTCGCCGGCGAACGCGGTGACCCGCCGCCAGCTACACCACATCACGGGGCACGATCCAGATCATCTCGCAAACTAGACTGCGGCACTTGCGCCGAAGTGGGCACCTGGAAGCTGGGAAGGTCTACGCTCCGTCGCGTGCCGCCTCTCCCCGAAAGCGGAGTGCGGCGGCACCCGCATCGAACCGCCGAAATTATCCCGCCGGACTGATCGACCACCTCCTGCGGGAGGCCGCTCAGGCGAAGCTGACTTGCTTTCATCAGACGGATCGAGATTCAAGCCCTTCAGCCGCCCTTCAAAGTCACCCTGCTCGCTTGGGCTGCCCGCTCGCTGCCCACTCCGCCCCTGAAGGGCGGCGTACTCTCGCATCCAGGCTCCTGAATCGAAGAATGGGTCAACCGGATCCACCCTGCTCTCCTCATGTTTATATAGACCCTGCAGCGATCCGTAGGGCCTGGATTACGGCCAAATAGCAGCTCGTTCAGCAAGAATCAGATTTTCGATTGTTGTAGCCGCAACCTTTCGAAAAGCTGACGAGATCAGGATATTGCTGGGCGCGAGAGTGGCCTGGGATAGGCACTCGCCTGACCAGGGACCGGATCGCTCCAATTTTGCCGCCGGCCTCCGGTTCGAGCTGACGAATTCCTCGACCGACGTAACAATGGATCGCCTGTCGATCGGGTGCCGAATTCAAGCATCACCACCCGAACAGTTAGCTGCCTCGTCAAACCGAGCTGGCTGGCTGCGGCAGCGCCTCCGCAACCGATGATTTCACCGGTGCGCGCGTTGGTCTCCTCAACAACTTTTCGACCGGCGGAGCTCTCGTCCCGAAGCGGCTTCCGACCGGACGCAGATACGCCCTCGCCTCGCGCGCGGGAATTTTCGTCGCGCGGCAAGACCGAAAAGCCCTGATCGATGGCAGCGCACTTCCAAGGTGCAAAAGCATCTTGGCAGCGATGGGCGAGGCTTCACGATCGATCTTTGCGTACCGCCGAAGAGCAATGATAAATATCTCTGCGGCGGTTTGGGAGCCTCATAGTTTTAGGCCACGCTCTGCGAGCAAACGGTGCATGACCTCGCCTTTGATCTCGCCAGCGATCTCGTTTCGGACTTGAGCTCCGAGCACCCGCTCGGCATCCGGATCGCCTAGAAGACCATGCTCGGCCAGTCGCTGATCCAAGCGGGTTTGAAACTCCTCGCCCATAGCTTCGACCAGCCGGTCTTGCATCGCTTCATATTCGTCCGGAGCGATGCGCCTCAGCACCGTCTCCCAGGGTTGCCAGCGGGTTGCCATGTAGTCGGTGAACTGGCTTGCTTCCCGCTGCCGAACCAGCTCGAGCGCCTCCGTTGCATCGTCCTCGCTTACGTGAGAGACCGCCAGGAAGCGCATGTCAGGGGCGACATGACTGAGCTCCAGCGGCTCGCGCAGCCGATGTTGATAGGCCAGGTAGACTTCGATGTCGTCTACGTTCGGGTTGCCGCTGGCGAGCGAGTTGACCCTGTCGCGCGCGATCTCGTCCAACGCCTCCAAGCGGAAGGCGACACGGCCGCGCTGGATCAGATCGCCAAGCAGATCGTCATATACCCCGTCCTCGACGTCAGCGTTGAGGCGCGCGGTCTGCATACCATTCCAGTGCAAGGTGACACGATCCTCGCAGCTCGCGTTGGCCTCGGAAGCCTGTGTGAAAAACTGCTCGCGCAGTCCCGGATTTGCAGCTGCCTGGCGCAGATCATCAGCCACTGCCTGCCGAAACCCGTCATTGCCGTAGTTCACGGTGCCTCGTAGCCTCTCCAGGAACTGTGCGTAGTCTTGGGCGCCGGGCTCGTCCGCAAAGTGCTGCCATTCGGCCAGTGCTGACGGGTCGTCTGCGAGCCAGTGTGCGGCAGCCTCATGCAGGGATTGCTGTGCAAGCTGTGGTGGCGCTTGAGCCGCCGCCAGATGAGCGAGGACGTCGTCCGGCAGCGCATTGTCGGCGAACTCGAGGCTCTCCAGATACGAGTAGTAGGGGTTATTATTCTGCACAAGAGCATCTAAAAGACCTTCAGGCAGGCTGGTCAGCCGGTTACCGCTGACATTGAGTGATTGGAGCGTGCTCGGAAGAGGGTCGGGGAGGTTGGCCAATTGATTGCCGCTGACATTGAGTTCAATGAGCCACGAGGGGAGGGACTCGGGAAGCTCGGTCAGCTGATTGCCACTAACCGCAAGCGAGGTGAGCCTGCTCGGGAGCGCGTCCGGCAGGCTGGTTAGCCGGTTGTCGTTTGCGTTCAGGACGTTGAGCCTGGCCGGAAGGTTTGCCGGCAAAATGGTCAAGCTGTTGTCAGCGACCTCCAGCTCAGAGAGGGTCGCCGGAAGATCGTCCGGCAAACTGGTCAAGCGATTATGGCTAATGAGAAGATGCTGGAGACCGGGTGGGAACATAGCAGGCAGGCTGCTTAGCTCGTTGTGCCTGGCGCGCAGTTCCCGCAACCTTGGCGGCAGGGCGGCGGGCAGAGCGGTCAGCGAGAGCGAAGACAAATCCAGCGAGCGCGAGCCTGTGTTATCCGAATTCCTGATTCGTCTGCGGCCCTGTCGCCTATTCTCGGCTTCGCCCTGCCCCTCTTCGGCAACCCAATTGTCCAGGATCTGCGAGCGCGCGGAGGCTGGGGTCCGAAACCCTGTCAAGGTTTCGACCAAATTCGCCACGGCACGATTGAAGCCGCCGAGGTAGCTTTCCTGGTCCGCGTCTTCAGAAGGCGCCGAGGAAGAACCTGCACTCCACTGTGCCTGTCCCGTGTTCATCAATTTCTCCATCGTCAGAAGCAAGAATATCCCGCTTCTCAAGCTCGCGAAGCAGGTGGTTGCGCCGCGCAATGATCGTTCGACCGCCGGTGCACGTGCTCTGCGGCTGTCGCCGACTTAAGTGGGTACAGCTTCACACGAGCCCGACCCGGCAAATCGATCGATACTGCTGTGAGCTTGCTGCCTTTCGTTGACCAGATAAGTCCGGCAGGACAGTCAACGGGCGTAACGTTCTGCCGTTAGCAGGCCTACCTGTCGATCAGCTGACGAGTGTCGCTACAGAACGTCAGACTTGCTCAGTTTGCCAATGATATGGTCGTCGTCGTCGATATGAATCTGGAAGCGGCGCCGTCCTATTTGATGTCGTGAATCGATTGCGCTCCCGAAAGGCGCCTTCAACTCAAGGGGCGCCACTGCGAGGGTGGTGAAGCCCGGGATTCGAGACAGGGCCGAGCCGACCGGGTAGGCTTCGCCAGCAAATACCGCCGCTGGTCTTGGGGGCCAATGATTGTCCAGGATCGGTCGGCGTTCCATTCCAATCGAGCGGCCGCAATCGGCAGGCTCTAAGCAGCGAAAATGTGCGGAGTAGAGCGGGAAGGCCTTGCGATAGATCGACCGGGCGACCCGCAGGTTAAGCTCGGAGCCGGGTACGTTTTCGCCCTCTCCGAGCCTCCTCTCTGCCGATCTGACCTCACCGTCATGCTCGCCGAACGCCTTCTGCTGGATCTTTCACTCGTCGAGCCTCTTCTCCTTCAGCTTCTGCTGTGCTCGTTTCTTCTCGCGAAGTCCGCCGTCGCCCGCCCCGTCCAGCGCTTCGAGCCTCGCCTGGGCTTCGGCGATCTCGGTCTGCGCGGCCGCGAAGGCAGCGGCGCTAGACTAGCGTTCAGATCGTTATGTCCCTCGCAAATGTTCTTCAGAGCGGCAAAGGCCTGCTCTGCCGCCTGGGCCTCCTTGCTCTTTTCCGTTTGGAGCCGATCCAGTTCCTCAACCTGAGCCTGCAGGGAGCGCAGGGCGTTCGCCTGGGCCGCCTTTCCAATCTTGTGCTGCGAGGCTTCGATCCAGCGATGGGTCCTTACGAGGCCGTCGTCGTAGAGGCCGTCCTTCATGATAGCCCGGCCGGGTCTATTGAACTGGTCGAGCGTGTCCGCGAGGCGGACCGTGCCGTAGCGGCGCATGACGAAGGCCATCGCGTCGGGATCCTGGCTCCGGAAGATCGAAGGGAAAGTGCCGCGCTCCGGCTTGGCCCTGAACTGCTCGAGCTTGTTTAGGCTCACGAGCGATGCATGGCGAAACTCGCGGCGACCTTCCTTGAAGATTGACGTGGCGGCGCTGATCTCCGCTCTGTCCACGAACACGGCTTCCCGGTCGCGGCCGAGAAGCGCCTCGGCGGCTCCTACCCATTCGGGTTCGGCGACTTCGATGATGTCGCAGAGCACGCGCGGGACCATTCCGCTCTGCCGCAGCCTGCGGCAGAGGAGTTCAGTGTCGTCGCCAAGATAGGCCCGCGCCCCTCCAGCGGCGTGCTGTCGGATTCGTTCGAGCACCTCGCACGCAGGACACAATACCAGCTTCGTGAACAGACCATTTTCTGCTCAGTCCGCCATCTCGTTCCTCATGCGGCAACGCCGCCGGTACTAGCAGAGGCTCGGCACGAATCGATATTTAAGACTGAGCCGCCAGTTACGCTGTGTCACTGAGATATAGGTCCCGTAAAATTGACGCTCCTCGCAAGGATGGCCATTTCACAGCGCAAGCCCGCGGTCCCCAAGCACCTGGCGCATCAGAGGACCCTTGATCTCGCGGGCGATCTCCTCGCTAATCTGGGCTCCGAATTGCAACTCGGCATCGCTATCTCCGGTTAGCTGATGGTCGGCGAGCCGTTGCTCAAGGCGGCTCGGAAACTCCTCGTCCATCGCCTCCCTGAGCCGGCCCTCCATCTGTGCATGAGCTTGTGGGGCAATCCGACTCACCACCATCTCCCAGGGTTGCCAGCGAGTTGCCAGATAGTCGGCGAACCCCGTCGCCTCCTCGTTGCGCACCTGGATCTCGGCTGCGGTGAGGTCGTCTTCAGTGACGTGAGCGACATCAAAGAATCGCATATCCGGAGCGATGAGCTGCAGGTCCAGCCGCTCACGTAGCTTGACCTGATAGGCGAGATAGACCTCGACCTCGTCGACGAACCCGAGCGAGTCGACCTTCTGACGGGCGATCGGCTGGAGCGCGTTCAGGCGGAACAGGACCCGCGCCTGCTGGATGAGTTCGCCGAGCCGATCGTCATAGGCTCCGTCCTCGACATCAGCGTTCAGACGTGCGGTCTGCATGCCGTTCCAGGTCAAGGTGACGCGATCCTGGCAGGTCTCGCTCGCCCCGTAGGCCAGCTCAAAAAACTGCCGCCGCAATTCCGGCCTGATCGCCGCCTGCCGTAGATCCTCGGCCACCGCCTCTCGGAATTCGGGATTGTCATAATTCACAGTCTTCCGCAGCTTGTCGAGGAAGAGCGCGTATTCCGGGGCACCCTCCTCGTGGGCGAAGTTCTGCCAGACGGCGATCGCCTCCGGCTCGCCCTTCAACCAGTCCGCAACCGCATTGGCCAGCGGCCGTTCCTGGTCCACCATCGTTCCTCCACCCATTGAAAAGAAGACCCGCGGGCCGGCATAGCTCGGCGCATTCAGGGCTGCCGCCAAATTCGTCCGCACCTGCTCGGGCAGCGCATTATCCTCCACATAAACCATGCACCCAGAACCTAGCCGGGTCAGCAGGGTCTCTGGCAGGCGGGTGAGCCGATTGTTGCGTGCCTCGAGCATCTGGAGCTCGGTCGGGAGGTTCTCGGGCAAGCTCGACAGGCTGTTGCCGCTGACGTGGAGTCTCTGGAGCTCAGTCGGGAGGGTCTCGGGCAGGCTGTTCAGCCGGTTATCGCGGGCGAAGAGCAACTGGAGCTCGGCCGGGAGAGTGTCGGGCAGGCTGGTCAGCCGGTTGCCGTCGGCTTCGAGCTCTTTGAGTTCGGGCGGGAGAGTGTCGGGTAGACTGGTCAACCGGTTGCTACCGAGGGCAAGCGACTGAAGTCCGGTCGGTAAGGTGTCGGGTAGGCAGGTCAACAGGTTGCCGCGGACATCGAGGTCCTGGAGCCCGGCCGGCAGGTTGTCTGGCAGGCTGGTCAACCGATTGCTGCAGACGGCGAGTGTCGAAAGGCTCTGCGGAAGCGTTTCAGGCAGCCCGGTCAGCTGGTTGCTGCCGATGACCAGAGACTGCAGTCCGGTCGGGAGAGTGTCGGGCAGGTCGGTTAACCGGTTGTTGCTGGCGCCAAGCGTCCGGAGGCCGGACGGAAGGGTGTCAGGCAGGCGCACCAGCTCGTTGTCGCTGACGTTGAGCGACTGGAGCCCGGGCGGAAGGGCGGCAGGCAGTGTCCTCAGGCCCAGATCATGCAGCTCTAGCCCTGCATAGACGTCGCCCGCCTCTGCCCAGGCTCTTATTCGTCTTACGGCCTCTTGGCGGTCTTCGTCTTGCGTCTGCCCCTCCTCGCCGGTCCAGGTGTCCAAGATGTGGTCGAGCCGCAATTGCCTGAGGACGGGGTCTGCAAGGTCCGTCGTACTGCCATCGCCCGGCCGGGGCTGTCGGCCGAGGATTGATACTCCGAGATCTTGCTGCCAAGGAATTGCCGCGGTCGTTGGCCACTCAGGCACCACATCACCGGGCTCCGCCCACCAATGCTCCTCCTGATCGAAACTTTGCGTCGGCCAATCGGCGGCTGCATCCACGCCGTGCCAACTATCCGTCAGACTGAAACTGCCGGCTGGCAACTGGCCACTCCGATCCGCGCCCGGAAAAAGCAGATCTTGATTGACGCCTTGTCCAGAGAAGGCGGGCGAATCCGAGGGCAACCGCGAGGTGCCTTGTCCGACGCGATCCCCGTGCGGCATTCTCAAAAAATCCGCATCTCTGTTCGACACAACGTCGCGGTCGCTGAGGTTATTTGAATTCTGGGGCGGGCGCTCGTGCGGATGCAACTCGTTCAGGTGCTGCTGAAACCCCGCTTGGTACTCCTGCTGCTGTCCCAGCTCGTCGTCGTACGCCCGCTCGACATCTGGGGCCTCGACGGGGTGGAGGTGGTTGAACGCATCCATCCGCTTCTCCTGACAAATCTGAGCAGCTAACGTCGAACCTGGATAAACACGTTCTCGCTACGAGGCTTAGCTTTCGAGAAGCTGACGAGGAATCTGAATGATTGTAACTGCCCTGTTAGGTGTTTAGTCCCGGCATTTGCTGGAGCGGATTGAGTTTGAATCGTTCTGGCTCGGAAGTCCAGCATTGCAGATGCGCTCGTAAGGCGTGAGGCCCTTCAGGGTCTTTAGCCGCCGTGCATAGTTGTAGGCGATGCAGTCGGCGAGATGGGAGCTTCGAGCTGATCGTGTCGATGATAATGATAGCGTTGTATTGACCTGCACACTACTGCCGCGCGAAGTCACCGTTACGGCTGTCATCCCGCGTGCAATAGTTGGAAGCCGATCGACAGAAGACCTCATGGCGTACTTGCGATGGAAGCCCGTAATGGTGGTGAAGCCTTCCAGAATTCGCATATTCTCCGCGAGGTCTGACGATCTGTAACGCTCGCCAACAACTCGTTGTCAGCATCTCGTGCGTCGTCATCCAAAGCCGCCTCATCGCTGTCCCTACTCCGTCACTTTCGGGGGAAGCAAATTACGTGGAGCAAAGAAGCAATCTTCTGGAACATTCTTCGGCGAGGCACCCAGATTGGGGCGCCATGAATGGACAGCAGGTTCACAAGTCCCGCAAGCTCCGATGGTTTGCGAGAGCCTCCTGATTGATTTGGCTGCCCGACAAGGAGCGGGGTGGTACTCCGAGCACGAGCTGGGAGAGATAAGGAATGTCGCGCACGGCCCAGCGAACCGTTAGCGCGACGGCAACAATCATTGCCCCGAGAAATGCAGCCGCGGCCGACCTCATCGTGGCGTCCCAAGATTCTCCATACTGCATCGAATCCATGAGACGGAACACCGTACCCTGGATCAAGTACAGCACCAGCGTGCTGGGTCCCAGTTTCGCGGCGATAAAGCGGACCACCCGATTTGAACGACCAATATTCCAGGATCGAAGCAGGACCTTAATCATCACCGCTGAGGCAGCTGCGGAGCCAAGAAACATCAGAAGCACATTTTTTGCCGACTGCAAATCCTGGACCAAAGCGAGATTGTTGTAGACATAAGTGTCCTTGCGCCAGATCGAAAAGCACATCATAGCCGCGATTGTGACAGACATAACCAAGAACGGCCTGTGAGAGCGCATTATGCTCGTCCACCGTTCTCTCGACATTGCAAATGAGAATCCCAGGCAGAAAAACGGGTACGTATACTTTATGAGAGGGAATATGGAAAAGGTCAGAGGTGCAAGGACCACCAGAATGACCGATACGAACAAGGCCCATGGTGACGAATGATTGAAGATCGAAATAGTTTTAGCGAGAAGAAAACAAATGAACGCGGCCCAGACGAACCAGTATGTGCCGGCGAAATCATTCAGGAAGTGCAAAACATTGTCTGGTGCGCTCGCCAGTCGGGGGAATACGGTCAACTTTAATGTCGCCAGGAGAGAGAACCAAAACAGCATAGGCACCAGGAGCTGCATCGCACGATCGCCCATGGCTTGCATGAAGGACTTTTCCAGCAGTGCTCGGCAGGAAAGATAACCGCTTATTCCCATAAAGAGGGGCATGTGGAACATGTAGATCCATTTGAAACTTGCCGAATCCCAAAACCCTTCATTTCGGTAGAGGATATATTGGATCAGGTGACCGACGATCACTAAAATGATGAGCACTCCTTTGGTGAAGTCCAAAGCGAGATCGCGATCGTGCGCTGTCTCAGGCATAATCTTTGCTGTTGCATGATGTATCAACATCTCGGCACACTTTTCCGATCAGCCGAATCCATAGCTCGCGACAAATCCTGTCCGACGACGGCGGAGACAATTGCCACGGAGAGTCTACGCTCCAATAGCTGACTGTGCGATAAATACCGAAAGGAAAGGGCGAAACGAGCTATATGATGGTTTATCTATTTCTTTCCCACCAACCTTGCTTCAATCGCTTCCCAGATCCGGCGGGCACTTGCACCGAGCGGAAGAGGTGTTTGCAAGGCATCGCGAGGAGACTTTCCATAGCGCAGCAACTGAACTGCCCATGAAGACTTAAACGAATGCAGGTTGCGAAGTACCGCGCTCGCGGAGGAATCTGGCCCGCGCATCAGGAAAAGCAGCCTTCGTCAGCAAACCTTTGTCTGGTAGCCATGTTCTTGGTCCTTGTTCCGTCGAGTGCACTCCGCGCTGTGCTCCGTCGACTACGAATGCGTTCGATCTGCAGCGCTAGCTCACGCGAGCTGCCCCGCCGATAGACTGAGATTGCAGCCCTGCTACCTCTTCAGCCACGATCAGGATAAATGCGTACGCGCTGGCGGCCCTAGCTTTCCACCAACTCGCCCCTGACGCTGTGGACATGCCGCTGCGCTTGGACAACGCCAAGGCGTTGCCCACATGCCCACAGCAAGCGGGCGACTTCGTCGGAATCCGCAGTCAATTCGCAAGTTCGTCGAAGGACGTCAGATTGCCCTGTGTCGCGCCACGACTTTCCGCTGCTGCTCCCGCCAAGGGCCTTGCCGATTCCCGACTTGAAGCGTGACCATAATCCGCGGCTTTTTCCGCTCTTGGCCAAGGCGGCAGACTCTGCGTCCGGAAAGCTGTAACGCGCGCTGCTGGACAGATCATCTCGCAAACTAGACTGCGGCACTTGCGCCGAAGTGGGCACCTGGAAGCTGGGAAGGTCTACGCTCCGTCGCGTGCCGCCTAGCGCACTCTCCCTGAAAGCGGAGTGTGGCGGCACCCGCATCGAACCGCCGAAATTATCCTGCCGGACTGCTCGACCACCTCCTGCGGGAGGCCGCTCAGGCGAAACTGACTTGCTTTCATCAGACGGATCGAGATTCAAGTCCTTCAGCCGCCCTTCAAAGTCACCCTGCTCGCTTGGGCTGCCCGCTCGCTGCCCACTCCGCCCCTGAAGGGCGGCGTACTCTCGCATCCAGGCTCCTGAATCGAAGAATGGGTCAACCGGATCCATCCTGCTCTCCTCATGTTTGCATAGACCCTGCAGCAATCCGTACGGTCTGGATTACGGCCAAATAGCAGCTCGTTCAGCAAGAGTCAGATTCCTGATTGTTGTAGCCGCAACCTTTCGAAAAGCTGACGAGATCAGGATATTGCTGGGCGCGAGAGTGGCCTGGGATAGGCACTCGCCTGACCAGGGACCGGATCGCTCCAATTTTGCCGCCGGCCTCCGGTTCGAGCTGACGAATTCCTCGACCGACGTAACAATGGATCGCCTGTCGATCGGGCGCCTAATTCAAGCATCACCACCCGAACAGTTAGCTGCCTCGTCAACGAGCTGGCTGCCTGCGGCAGCGCCGAATGCGCATAGGGCTGCAACTCCGATAACAGGCGGGTTTTACTCATGCACGATGTCTGAAATGCTCTTCTGCCCGATCATTCAGGACGGATATTCGCTGACTGATCGACACGATTATTTCGTCTCGCTTGCTTGGGTCATGCATTCCAATACCCGACGACGGCATAATCGAGATCCAATTTCTGATTCACGGTGCATGTCCCGTCGTCGCCAAACCGCCAAAAGCGCCAGGGCTCGAAAACGGTAGCCCAAAGGCGACATCGCCACGCTGGGTGACGCTTCGGCACACGATGCTCTGAGGCAATTGGCGATAAGCTGGTGTTTCATAGGATCCGGCTGCACCGGCCCGGCCCGCAAACGAATTACCTCGACATAACCATTTAGAGCTGCGTCCGGGACGTGGACCAGCGCCTTGCCAAGCACCTCCTACAATCCCGGCAGCCGTGCCAGTGCCAGCATCCACCCGCTCCAACAGTACGAATCGTTCGAGACTTTGCTGGGTCGGCTGGTGAGCAGGGGGCTTTGTCAGCGGCGGGCGGGCGCTGTGACTTGCATTGATCCGTGAACGAGCGGGGCCGAATTCCCTCAGATCGCGACATTGCGCTTTCTGTTTCGCTACGAAGACGGAAGACTTTCCGAGTTTCTAAACAAAAATAAGAAGACGCCGCTCGCGTTCCTCGCTGCGCACATTACTGCCGAGCATTGCCCTTCGCTGGACCTTTGAGAGTATTTGCACCGGTCCCATTAAAGACGTCCGTGTGCAGAACCCGACAGCAAATTGCGATTGAGCTGATCTGAAATCGCAAAGAGATGATGGTCTGAACCAAGCTCGCGCGTCCTGGCATGTCCATTGCTAGGAAGTGCCTGTTACATCATGCGACTGACTGGATGCAAAGGCCGAGTCAGACCCGACTTGCCGTCCAAACCAAGTGTCTAGCATAGAAGCGGCGCTGTTAACTGCCGCTGCGCCAACGGAGCCAGGTCATGTTGATCGACACATCCGAAATCTTCGACTCCATTCGCATCAATAAGCAGAAAGCGCAGGAGCGCCAGCCCGCGGTGCTATGCGAATGGCCTGGCTGCCAGAACAAGGCTACCCATCCCGCGCCCAAGGGCCGCGACAATGCGCGCGCCTATTGGCGCTTCTGCATCGAGCATGTTCGCCAATACAATCAGTCCTACAATTTCTTCTCGGGAATGGACGCGGAAGCGGTCGCGCGCTACGAGAGGGACGCGCTGACCGGCCATCGTCCGACTTGGAGGATGGGCGAGAGCATCAGCGCAGACAAAAACAGCACTGCCAATTTCGAGGACGACTGGTATGCCCTCTGCACGCTCGTCGAGCTGAACGGACGCGCCAGTACCCGCCGCCGCGCGAAGGCCAAGCCTGAGGCGCGCAAGACTTTCAATGTCGAGGGCAACGCGTTGCAGGTGATGGGCCTGAATGCCAATGCGACGCTCGGCGATATCAAGGCGAAGTACAAGGCGTTGGTCAAGCAGCTCCATCCCGACGCCAACGGCGGCGACCGCTCCACAGAGGATCGCCTGGTCGAGATCATCAAGGCCTACCAGTACCTGAAGACCGTGGTGCGCTAGCGCTAGCCCGAACATCTCAGCGGGCCTCAACGGCGCATCGGAAGTGGAGGGCGGAACCATCCAGAGCTTTGCTCTGGCTACGCGGGCAGTTTGACTTGCCTGGCTGACGCTTTCGGGTGACCATGGCGGACAATCGACGCGATGACCGGTTCGTTTTGTTCCGCGCAGCGGTCAGGAAGAAGGGCCGGAAAAATGGGATGCGGCAAGATCCTGTGGACTTGGCGGCCGCATCGGCCCAGCGGTGAGCTCGTGGAAATGCCAAACGGCTCCTTCCACTCCTGACGGCTAGGTCGCTATTACCGCCGGTTCCACCTTCGAAGCTCCAACAGGAGGTGCGCACGATCGATCCCTCCGTTGTTCGAGAGGCAACACGAAAGTACAAACGTTTCTGGGGACACTCGTTGGCTGTATGGGAAGGGTTTCGGCGCAGAAGCGCCGGTCCAGCCTATTCGCTCGGTGGCGCCGGATCAACGATCGATCACGAGAGCCCGACGGATCGCGGGGTTCACGGCCGGTTCTGACATAGCCGGCGCTGTACCGCCCCGCGCCACCCACCTATCTTAAGGGCTCTGCCGTCGCCGCGAGGCAAGGCAAGCATCGTGAACTTGACGCTTTCCACACCGTGCAACGCGCTCATCAAGCACTGGGCTATCGCACGCAGTTGCGCGTTTGCCTGTTCGTGAGTAACCGTCTGGTGAGGCTTTCGATTACCCGCAAATTTGGTGCCAAGCGCGATGTCGGTCGCAGCCCACGCCGCCGTGATATCCGCACTCCCCCGTCATTCATCCGACGATCGCTGTCGTCTCGTCACCGTTGCTTTGTCTTCCATCGATATGGTTCACCTGGCAGCCAATCTGTGGCGCCTCCGAAGAACACGCTCAGCGACCATCTTGCAGCTTCGCGATCTGTCAGTTGATGGGAGTGAGGCTCGCGGGCTGAGGGGTTGGCCCCGACGCCGAAGGATCGGTATTCAGCATAATAGCTTGTCCTCAACGTATCGGTCTTGCCGGGCGTCCATTCGCGCCACCCTTCCGCGATCACGGGGGCATCTATCTTCGCCGCCAGGAAGACCACAGTGGCGTAGGGGCGCCAAGGGCGGCCAAGTGCGATATAGCCCGCAGCAGGGTCGGCAGTTAGCCTGCAATGATCAAAAACATAGCCACTGTCATCATCCGGCGCTGCCTTGCTCTGAGCCGTATAGATGACCGCTTGATTTGCGATGCCGTGCAACTCACATTGCCGGAACCAGGCCTTGGCGTTGCCAAATATGAAATCGACATGCCCTTCGATGTAGCAGTTCGAGAAGTATTGTCGTGACATTCTGCCGTTTGGTCCCTTACCGGCAAACAGCGTGTCCTGGGCACCGAGCAGGCGGACTCGGGTAACGACGTCCCTGTCTCCGGTAATGGACAGCGCTACCGCCTGCGAGGGTGGATTGGCCGGATTGAGGGCGTAGTCGTTCTGGACGGTCAGATTCTCGAGCCGCAAGTCATCGCCAGCGGCATCCAGCGTGGCCGAACGGGCGGTTCCTCCTACATTGAGCGCGCCGTCGCCATACACAATGACCGTATCCTCCGGCTTCCTGCCAGTCCCTTCGATATGAATACCGGATTTGGAGATTCTGACCTTCTCGCGATAGACGCCCGGCGCGATCCGGACATTTCCGCCTTCCGCCGGCAACGCGTCGATGGCTTGCTGCACGGAGTGATAGTCTGCATTTCCGGCATGCGACACCGATACTGGCTGAGCGTACGCTGCCGAGATGAAGAAACATCCGGCTAGAAGCGCAGCGCAAGGCACGAAGATTCGCATGTGATCTGACTCGTCGTTGAGTTCGCGGCACGGTCGACGCAGCCGATGTAAGGTAGCGCCGCGGGATAGCCGCCGCGCATGGTCAACACATTTTTCGCGCCGAATCAGAACCTGCACGTCACCTTCGCATTCGCGGCCCTGCAAACCGTCGGACAATTGCAACCACCTCGGGGCATGAGGCTGACCTTCGTCAACACCGGTCATCTTTGCCCAGATGCGGAGCTCAGCACCCGAGTTCGGCACCGGGTGTAGTGCTTACCGATTGCCGTCGCGGAATGCCCTGGAGCATACCTCCGATCCGCGCAGCGGTTCTGTGGCTCGTCCCGGTAGCGGCGGCGATACGTCAGAGGGACTTGCGGTCACCTTCGCGTGTTCGAGTTGCCAAGTCGCGGAATTGGCAAATCGGACATCTTCGAGTGTCACGTCAAGTGCATGCCCCTCGTCCAGGCCGCGCATTAGCAACACACCGGTGTCGCCATGCACATGACGGAGAACAATTTGCCGATAGACCGGAATCCTCGTGCCTTGTGCGCGCGGATCATACTTTGTATCGAAAGCCACCGGCCATCTGTTGCCCCGCATGCACACGTACTCATAAGTCACGCTCTCGACTACACCGCCTCGGCTGACATCGCTCTTAATGCGCAGGCCAGACGTCGTACCATCCAGCGTTAGATTACGCACCAATATGTCTCTGGCCCCGGAATTCACCTCACTGCCGATCGACATGCCATGCCCCCAGCCAAAATAATTATCAATGATCGAGATATGGCTGCTTGAGCCACTATCGCCGGCCTTGATTGCGACGTTGTCGTCACCCGTACGGATCAAGCTGTGGGTGACGGTCACATCCTGACTCGCGCCAAGATCGATGCCGTCGGTGTTGCGGGCATCCGCCGGTGTATCGATCGTGAGGCTCCAAAACGTGGCACCTTCGACCCGGCTCATCGCGACATGAAAATTGGGAGCGTTGCGCAAGGTGACACCAGAGAACGTGATGTCCTGCGCATGATCGATCTGGATCAAGCGCGGGGCGTTCTGGTTGCCGCCCTGGGCTTGGGCGCGGCGGGCTAGCTGCCACCAGCTTTCCGCGCCGCCGCCAATCATTGCCCCGCCCTGACCATCGATGACGCCCTCTCCGTAGATGCCGCCGCCGCGCGTTTTAGAAAAGCTGATGAATGGCCGGCAACCGTCGCCCTTTTCCGCGATGCGACCACACTGTCCGAGGCCCTTGTCGTAAGCAGCAGGTTCGGGAATGGCGATCAACGTCGCACCGCGTCCGACCCATAAGGTCACGCCCGATTTCATCTCGAGTGGACCTGAGTGAAACTCGCCGCGCCCGAGATAGACTGCAGCCCCAGCGGGACAATGTTCAATGGCGTCCTGAAGGCTAACTGTATCGTTCTTGCCGGAAGGCACAGGGCGATCGCAGACCGTATGAGGTGCAACAGGTTCGGTGATAGTCCGACGGTCTTGCGCCTTTGCGGCGGGGCAGACAATCATGGAGATGAGTATGGACAATAGGACCCAGTTACGAAAACGCTTTATCATCGACCTGCTCGTGCTTTGTCACACGCATCCTTGCCGCGTGCGTTGTCTTGTATTGAGCGCTGGCTCGATCGAGCCGTCGCGCGCGTCACTGGCCCGCGCAAGATGACATTTATAAGACGCAGCAGAGGCCTCGACCGTGCGATCGACCGTAGCACCTTGCATGTGCGCCTAAAACGATAGGGCAATGTGCGACGGTTCGAGAGCTCGAAGCGCTTCATGAATTATGCGCACGCATTGATTATAGGCACGGCCGGTGGGGAATTCGTGCGCTCCGTCGGTTCTATGTTCGGGACCGCCCCTCAGCTGACATAGCAGCTGCGGTTAGGCCATTGAAGCGAACCGTCTGACACTCGCTCAGCAAGTGATGGCGCGGGTTAGATCGCTAAACCTAACGCCCTAAGACCAGATACTTCTCAGCCGTTGACGATGACAGTTTTCGCTGAGTACCGATCCGGGGGGCGCCATCTCATGAATGTAATCATGATCCGCGCGAGACACATTCCGGGGCGGTTTGCGGCCGGGCGGTCGGGCAAGCCGAAGGGCATCGGCCACTCGCGGACCATCCAGTCGCCGCTCAAAGGCGTCTTGTTCAGCTAGGTTCGGTTGCTGATCATCCAAAGCTGCATGCTTCACCGATGGCGCAGGCGCTGCATTGGATATCTTGAAATTATGCAAGTCCATGGCAACCTCTCGTCCGGGTCAGTTTGATCAGTCCCTATTCGGACAAGCTTTCTAAAAGCTGACGAGTTTACGGTTGGCGCCGCATTTACATTCGCCGGGAATGCTCTGTCTGACGCCACACGGACGAAGTGACTGCTTTGCCGACCTCTCGCCGAACCACATTGTGTGGGACATAGCCAGGGCATAATCCATGCGATTCCGGATCAGGCCACTTATCCGCAACCACGACGGTCACGGCCGTCGCGTGCCTAGCGCCAAGGCTATAGTGGAGCGTCACGCTATTGACGCGCGCCCGGAAAGGTCTACCAGCAATTTGGACGCGTAGAAGGCGGACAAAACCGCTGAACTGACCCTGAACGATTGTAGAGAGCTCTTGACACTCATCTAGCCGAGCAGCCGACGAGACTGGAAGCCCGCAGCATACCTCCAGCAGACTCGGCGCCCATCTGCTAGCCAACGAACCGCAATCACCAAAACGCCCAGCGTATCGGGAGGCCGCCGCTTCGCCGGTTGTACTTGCTCTGAGGACGCGGACGATGGTTTTACCGCTTCTGCGCGGACGCGTTGTGCTTGCGCCCGCCAGGGCTTAGCGGGCGGAGGCGCGCTTCATCCGAAGCGTGCTCTCGTCATTGAGGAACACCAAACGCCCCACCTGCGATGGTCCTGGCGTTCATAGGCCGACCTTTTTGCTTCCAGCCAATCAACTTCGGCGTCAAGCTCACCAAACCGCGGATTGCCTCGTCAGCAGGTTCCAATTGCTCTGGCGTTTTCCGAACTAGCACGATGCTGACGGCACATGAGGGCAGTGGCAGGGCATCGCCGACCAGCAATGCCTCAGACTGCCGAAGTTCGAGCGGATTAGTGGATGCAGCTACGATGGCAAGAGATTGACGACAATGACCGAAACGATCGCGCGGCTGGCGATGATCTAATTCGAGGCGCCAAGTTTGCGATCGACATCTCGGCATCGCTAGCAGACTGCAGGCGACTTAACCACGCCGCATCAGGGCACACTCAGCACAAGCCTAGAGACTCGTATCCAAGTCCACCGCCCAACAACGACCGGCGAGAACACGAGGGCTGCCTGTTCCTTAGTTTTCCTGCAGACTGTTAAGCACCAACTGATGCAGCAACAAACCTACTCGATTGAGTAGTTGTCACCACCGCCAGACGCCCTATTATCCAGAGCGCGCCCCCTTCGCCCGCGCCAAATCCATCGCTGCTGGCACATAGATAAATGACCTGCAGCGCAGTGCATTACTGGCCGAGCGAGTGGATCAGGCGATAAGGATCATAGCCAGCTAGGCCGATGCAGAGCGCCCACCTAAGCTTAGGGCGCACATCGTTCTCTCGTGTATGGGTCACTCACTTAGCGCGCCGCCGAGCAGCTTGATGTTGAGCTGCCCCCCTGTTAGCAGCATATCATCGAGCGCGAGCTCCACGTCATCGGAGGTGACGGTTTCGCCACCAGCCCGCGCGATGGACGATTGCGCGATGCGCCGCATTAACTCCTTGATGAAGGCGGCGGTGGCTCCTTCGCTTCAGTGCACGGCTTCGTCGACAGCGGCGTCAGTGAGCGGCAGGCCTTTGCCATAGAGGCGCACCAGCTTGGCTCGGCCCTTCGCATCAGGTACCGGCACTTCGATAGCTTGGTCGATGCGGCCTGGCCGTCCCGCGACTGCGGCCTCGAGCTCTTCCGGCCGGTTGGTGGTAAGTAAAAATAGGATGTCGGCATCCTCCTTCAGGCCATCCATCTCGTTGAGCAACTCGTTGAGCAGCGCTTCTTCGCACGAACCTCTCATCCTGTTGCGGTTACGCGCTAGCAGATCGACGTCTTCTATCACCACCAGCGCTGGCTGCAACAGCCGCGCTAGATTTATATAGACACCGAGCAATTCGACCTGCTGAGCAGTGATTATCAAAGTGGTGTGGTTAGGCAAGTTAGTCGCTAGATATCGGATGGTGTGGGTCTTGCCGGTGCCGGGTGGGCCATAAAGCAAAATGCCTTTGCGCGTCGATTGACCGCGCCGACGCAGCGCATCGCGCGTTCCGACAAAGCTAAACACATTGCGATCGAGTAAATTGAGCGTCTTTTCCGGGAGGATCACGTCGGCGCGGTCCACGATCGGCCAGCGATGCACTGTAACACCGCGCGATTGGCCGCTGTAGTTTGGCTCGCTATCGAAGGAAAGGATCTTGCCGCGGTATGAACGAGAGGAATGTACGGCTCGCTCCAGTTCGTCGAAAGAGCGCTGAGCGAAGCACTCGCCTGCGCCGACGGGGACCAAAAACTCTATCCGCATGATGTCTTCACGCTTGTACTCACGGTAATAGGACAACACGACCGCGTAACGGAACTCGCTGGTCTCGCAGAGCCACAGACCGCTCTCCAGACATTTGATCGGCGTGGCCTCGCCGATATCGATATCCCGGTATTGCGGAGCCGCCAGCGATATAGCATCGCGTCCGGCACGCTGGAGCCGTGCGAACGACAGCGTTTCGTAGCGTTCTGGGTCATACATGCCGAAGAAGCGGATGGGCGAGGCAAATAGCTTGTCGAGCGCGACCTGGACGTCAGCGCGCATGTGGCCGGGAAACAGGCGAACCGTTGTCATCAGCTTGTTTAGCGGCATATCCGCGAAATGCCAGCTAAGCGCATCGATCGCCCATTTGAATTGCATTTCCGACAAATGAGGCGCCTTTGTTCCGCCAGCTGGCTCGCTGGTGATCTGCAGTGGATGTCCCGCAGCTTGGATGCGTTCCTGCGCCCTATCGAGAAGCACCCTTGCGACTGATGGCTCAAAGGGGCCGCAGGAGACTTTGCCCTGTCGGGCAATGGTCACTGCGCAGGCGTCAGGCTCACGCCCGCCGGCCCCTTCCCGTAACAGATCCATCACGAACTCAAAAGGTGTGCTGCCGCCGTTGTGAAAGACAAGCTGAACAGTCTTGGTCTCACTGAGAATTTTATCCATTGGAGCCTCGCGATACCGGGTGAAACGGTTTCGGTGTGCTGCCTTATTCCGCGGCTTCATTTTCTATCTGCGCGCGCTTGTTGCGTTAGCCCAGCTGTCGTCTTCAACAGAGGCGCCAACGCCTGAACGACTGTGTGCACCAAAGTCTTTCTCCTTTAGCCGACCCAGCCGGGTGACCCCGCCAAGCGACAGCACCAAGGATAAGGCTCGTAGCAGATCCGCTTGCCGTCATCCGGATTGCTTGAGCAAGTACTATGCCTGCGCCGCATTCATGATGAACCCCGCCAGCGCAGGCTCTTTTGAAATAGATTTCCCAAGCAATGTCAGAGACCCGACGCTAATGTTTGATGTGATCTACGCGAAAGCTCGCGCACTGGATCAGCGCCAACTTTCGCTCGTGCGGCAATTCGTCGACTTTAGGCTATTGGAAACAATAGGCCGCGGAAGTTCCTGGTGGCGAGTTCATCTTACAGATTATCGCTCTGGAGAAATTCTACCGACCTCTGCCGTACTGCCCGGATAAAGAGATATTCACGGTCTGCAGGACTATCGTCATCCGAAGCGCGCTGGGCAAGCTCATGCGCTCGAGTCACAGTGCCACCAGCTAGTATCTATTTCTCGAGTGGCGGAGCGCACATGGGCCCTCGGGAGGGACGCCTTGATAGGATCTGCCGTCCTTCCAGCCATTTGCACCAGAATCACACCTCGGATCTGCCTTTTGCGCGGCGTCAAAGCGCGTGGATCAGCTCCAGAGTAGATGAGCAGAACGCGGTTAGCTTCAGTATTGGCTCTCGCTTCATGGCGCTCACGCAGAGATTAGAGTTACGGCATTCGCAGTCATTGATCATGTCGCCGCAGTTGATGCAGGCGATCAAGCTGCTGCAATTGGGCCATCTCGATCTCAAGGCCTTCGTGGAGGAGGAGCTCGAGCGCAATCCTCTGCTTGAGCGCGCCAGCGGCAATGCAACTGGCATCGAATCCCCGACTGAGGTTGATCAGGCCAGCGCCGAACCGCCGGCCGGGGCGGTCGCGTGCAACGCGCAGGTCCCGGCGCCGACCACTTATGCCGAATGGGGTGGCCGCGCCTCGGGTGATGAAGATTACAATCTTGAAGCTTTTGTCGCAGCCGAGACCACATTGTTGGGAAATCTCGCCGAGCAGCTCTCGGTCGCCTTCACCGCGCCGGCGCAGCGCATGATCGGCCAGTACCTGATCGACCTCGTCGACGAGGCCGGCTATCTGCCGCCCGACCTCGGCCAGGCTGCCGAGCGTCTTGGCGCATCGCAAAAGGACGTCGAGGACGTTCTTGCCGTGCTGCAAAAATTCGATCCGCCCGGCGTCTGCGCGCGCAATTTGAGCGAATGCCTGGCGATCCAGCTCCGCGAGCTCGACCGCTACGATCCCGCGATGCAGGCGCTGGTCGAGCATCTCGATCTTCTCGCCAAGCGCGACATCGCGGGCTTGCGCAAGGTTTGCGGCGTCGACGACGAGGACATCGCCGACATGATCGGCGAGATCCGCCGTCTCAACCCCAAGCCCGGCATGAAGTTCGGCTCGGCGCGTTTGCAGACCATGGTGCCGGATGTCTATGTCCGCCCGGGACCTGACGGCGGCTGGCATGTCGAGCTCAACAGCGACACCTTGCCGCGCGT
>NZ_SPQT01000028.1 GCF_004571025.1 Bradyrhizobium niftali
GACCTAACGATGCGAGTCTGCGGCTCAAATGATGTGCGCCGACGCAGGCTTCCATGCCGATCAGGCAAGGCGGCATATTGGCGAGCCGCGCCTCCACCTGGCCACGCGACCACTTTTGCCGCAGCACGATGGTGCCGCGCGTATCGTGGCCCACGACGTGGAACGAGTTTTTGCCGATATCGATGCCGATCACGGCGATCGCGGTACTGGGTGTCTGGGACATGGCGTGCTCCCTGTCTTGGCGCCCCTGGCCAGCTTATCGCTGGCGGGGCAGGAGCACGGCCGGACCATCCCATTAACAGACCTCTAAACTCCATCGCTTGGCTGCACTATAGTATTGCCGCTGGGGCGTGTCTGGTGGTGCTAATGACGCAGAAGAACAATCTGGGAGTTGCGGCCACGCCTCGGGAGCTCGAAGCAGCTCTTCGCGAAAGCGAACAGCGGTTGCGTTGGCTGGCTTCCATAGTCGAGTCCAGCGATGATGCGATTGTTAGCAAGAATCTCGATGGCGTCATTACAAGCTGGAATATCAGTGCTGAGCGCATCTTCGGCTATTCTGCCAGCGAGGCCATTGGTCAGCCCATCACTCTTGTAATCCCTCAGGATCGGCGAAGCGAAGAACGTGAGATTTTAACGCGCCTCCGACGAGGTGAGCGCATCGACCATTTTGAGACCGTTCGGCAACGCAAGAACGGCAGCTTGATCGTCGTGTCGCTGACCGTTTCTCCTGTCAAAGATGCAAACGGCAAGGTCGTCGGCGCATCAAAGATTGCGAGGGACATTACTGAGCAGAAGAAAAATCAGGAGTTGATCGTGACTCTGGCAAGGGAGGCCGAGCACCGCAGCAAGAACTTACTCGCGAACGCGATGGCAACGGTCAATCTTTCTCAGTCGAGTTCGCCAGAAGGTCTCAAAGAGATAATCGCGGGACGCATCCAGGCACTAGCAAACGTTTGCTCGCTTTTCGCGGCAACGCGTTGGATCGGTGCCGAGATATCGGCGATTGCGACACAGGAACTAGCTCCATATTTCGATGAGAAGCGAACGTTCATAGATGGTCCACAAACCCTGTTAGCGCCAGACGCCGCTCAGGCTGTTGCGGTAACCTTGCATGAATTAGCGACCAATGCCGCGAAATACGGTGCTTTGTCCAAACCCGACGGCCAAGTCCGCCTGGAATGGTCACACGCAGTTGACGGTGGATTGCGACTACGCTGGACGGAGACGGGTGGTCCAGTCGCGCACAAACCTACGCGAAAAGGACTTGGTAGCCGCATCATCGAACAGATGATTGTCCAGCAGAAGGGGGAAGTTCGCTTTGACTGGCGCAAAGACGGGCTTGCTTGCGAAATCATAGTTCCGATGTGAGGATGTCTGCTGTTGTGATGGGTTTCGGACGCCGGCCCCCGAATACGCCGCGCTGTCCCTCAAGCGGCCGGCATCCGAAACCCTTCACACAAGCCGCCGAACACGTTCCAAGGCGGGAGACTTCCGCTTTGCGTTGGTAAGCTGAAGTTGCCGCGGCCATGTGCCAGACCATGACGCCGGCGACGATCGCCACGATCGCGGCGCCGCCGAGCCAGCCCGCGGCACTCGACGGGCGATCCCGCACCTCACGGATGGTCGCGACGAGGCATAACAGCGCCAGTACGATCGCCGCGGCCACCAGGATCTTGAGGAGGCCAACGCTGAAAGCGTGCTGCTGGTAGAGGATGCTTGGCTCGAGCTTCATCACCGCGGTCCTATGTGGTCGATCTTGTCCGCCATCTTGTCCAGCCGGTTCGAGATCTCCGTCTTGAGATCGACGAAACCGCGCTCGACGCGCGCGACAACTGTTTCAAAGCTCGACTTGCGGACAAATTCGTCGCGCGCCCAGATCTCGACCTGGTAGAGCTTGGCAGCCAACGCCTCGGCGCGGGCGTTGGCGGCCGCGGCCAGTTGCTTCGCCTCGCCTCAGTCGCCGTGCATTGCCTGCCGCCTTCTCGTTTTCATCGAGTGTCGCACGGCCGCAACAGCAAAACCGAAGGGAACCCGCTAAAGTTAGGCCCGTCATTCCTGTGGGCTGGAATTTGCAATGAATCGCACGTTGATCTGCCTCGCCGCGCTGATCTGCACCGCGGCCGCTGCGCATGCTGCCGACTTGCCCGTGAAAGCGCCGAGCGCTGTCGTCATACCACCTCTCAGTTGGACCGGCTTTTATGCGGGCGCCCAGGGTGGCTATGAATGGAGCCGCGACCGCACCACGGAGTTTGCCCTCGGCGGCCCGCCGACCGGCTTCAGCCAGGATTTCAGGCCGAGCGGCGGCTTTGGCGGCGTGCATGTCGGCTACAATCATCAGTTTGACCGGCTGGTGCTCGGCATCGAGGGCGATGTGGATGTCGGCCGGGTCAGTGACGTTGTATCCCCTGGTTTCGGGCTGGTGTTCAGCGCTCGCAAGGATTGGGAAGCCTCGGTTCGCGGGCGGCTCGGCTTTACACCGGCGGAGCGCCTGCTGCTGTATGTGACGGGCGGTGTCGCGTTCACCGAGCTGAAGTACCACTGGAATGCGGATGATCCCGTGGCAATCCCGTCCGTGGACGCCAATATTGCGAAGACCGGATGGACCGTGGGCGCCGGTGGCGAGGCGGCGCTGACCGATCGCGTCACGGCACGGCTGGAATATCGCTACAGCGATTTCGGCACCACGCGCTTTGATTGGCCCGCTGTCCTCGGAACTTACGAGCAGCATCCGCGCTTTCAGTCGGTACGTGGCGGCGTGAGCGTCAGGTTCTAGCGCCTCATTGCTCGGCCGCGCGATATCCGCCACGCGGAAATCCAAACCGTCGGCTGGTTGGCGCCGCCGGAGCGGGGGATGGCGGCATGCCACCAGTGCAGTGCTCAGGCTGCGAAAATGGTGTATCCGCAGGGAGCGCGGCCGCGGCCGAACCTCAGCGCTCGGGCCGCCGCGCCAAGATCCAGTTCCCCGGAGGAAATCGACATGTCGGCCCTGCCGCTCTCAGGCATCAAGATCCTTGACCTCACCCGCGTGCTGGCTGGGCCCCTGTCGGCCCAGATGCTGGGCGATCTCGGCGCGGAGGTGATCAAGATCGAGCGGCCGGGCACCGGCGACGACGCGCGCGCCTTCGGGCCGCCTTATCTGACCGACCCTGACGGCAAGGCGAACAACAACAACTCGTTTTACCTCTGCGCCAACCGCAACAAGAAGTCGGTCACGGTCAACATCGCCAAGCCCGAGGGGCAGGCGATCATCCGCGAGCTCGCCAAGGACGTCGACGTCTTCATGGAGAACTACAAGGTCGGCGATCTCAAGCGCTACGGCCTCGACTACGAGACCATCAAGGCAATCAACCCCGGCATCATCTATTGCTCCGTGACCGGCTTCGGCCAGACCGGACCTTACGCGCCGCGCGCCGGTTATGACGCCATCCTGCAGGCGATGGGCGGCCTGATGAGCGTCACCGGCCATATCGACGGCGAGCCGGGCGAGGGCCCGATGAAGGTCGGCCCGTCGATCGTCGACTACATGACCGGCATGAATTCCTCGATCGGCATTCTCTCGGCGCTCTACCATCGCGACGCCAATGGGGGCGTCGGACAGCATCTCGACGTCTGCCTGCTCGACACCGTGATTGCCTCGCTCAGCCACTGGCTCCAGATCTACCTCGTCAACGGCAAGACGCCGCCGCGCCGTGGCACCTGGGGCAATGGCGGCATGCCGGCCGGCGTGTTCCGCTGCACCGACGGCGAACTGATGCTGGTGGTCGGCAATGACGGCCAGTTCCAGCGTACCTGCGCCGTGCTCGGCGCGCCCGAGCTCGCCAGCGACAAGCGCTTCATCAAGAACAACGACCGCGTCGTGCACGGCAAGGAGATCATGGCGATCTTCGCCGGCCTGTTCCTGAAGCAGCCGGTGGCCTACTGGCTGGACAAGCTGGAGGAGGCCGGCGTGCCGTCAGGTCCGATCAACAATTTCGAGCAGGTGTTTTCGGATCCCCACGTCCAGTCGCGTGGCATGCGGGTGAAGACCGAGCACAAGTTCGAGCCGGAGCTGTCGCTGATCCGCAACGCGCTGACCTTCTCGGAGACCCCGATCGAGAATTACCGCGCCCCGCCGCTGCTCGGCGAGCACACCCAGGAGGTGCTCGGCGGCAAGCTCGGCTATGATGCGGGGAAGATCGAGACGCTGAAGCAGCAGGGTATCATCTGACCTTTTTCCTTCTCGGCCTCTCCCCGCGTGCGGGGAGAGGCCGGAATTCAAGCGGGGGCGGGGGCGCAGCTGCTCTGCGTGCTGGCAACGACCAATGCCGAGCTGGTCGCGCATGCCGCGGGCATCCTGAAGAGCCTGGGTGGGAGCGTCGCGACTGCGAATGAGGCGCGCGCGATGCTCGGCCTTGCCTGAGGCTTGCGCGCAATCCCCAGATAAACCCGGTCCGTACTCACACAGGCTTCCGCTTCGCGCCCGACTCTGATTCGATCTCCCTGCGAGTTCCGGGAGGGAAGTGCATGTCCTATACGATCGGGTTTCAGTCCAAGAACCAGAAATCAGTTCTGGCGACCGAGGCGGCAACCGCCAATCAGGCCGTAGCCATCATTGCCGCGCTGCGGCAAAGCGCCGACGAAATAAAGTTCATCCGCTCGCCGCAGGAAGGCGAAATGGGTATCGAGATGCTGCTGCTGCTCGCCAAGGAAGAGGCCGAGGAGATGCCGCAGCGGGCCTGATCCCGCGACGACCACACTTCGATCAGAAGCGAAACATGCCGGCTGCAACGTAATGTAGCAAGGCGCCAATCTCGCTCGAACCGAAGGTGGCGGCCATGAAACGCGAAGCGCTCCGCGTCGAACCGATCTCGTCCTATCTCGACCGCTGGAAGGCGCCGACCTCGCCGGTGACGCGCGCCGGCAACATGATCTTCGTCGCCGGTCTGCCGCCATTCGATCCCGCCACGGGCGAGCTCGCGGAGATGCCGATCGAGCGGCAGAGCGAGATCATCATGGACCAGATGAGGCTGTGCCTGGAAACCGCGGGCGCGAGCCTCGACAACGTCATGAAGTGCAACGTCTACTGCACCTCGACGAAGCACTTCGCCGCGTTCAACGCGGTCTATGCGCGCTATTTCCCGATCGATCCGCCGGCGCGGATCTTCGTCTGCACGCCGGAATGGTTCGGCCCCTTCGACGTCGAGATCGACTGCATCGCGATGATGTGAGGTCGGCGATCGACGCGAGAGCCGTTGGCCGCTCACCACGCCGGTCTTGCCGCCGCGCGAATGTCGGAGGGCGTGGCGCCGAAGTGGCGGCGGAAGGCGCGGTTGAAATAGGAGACGTCGCCGAACCCGCTTTCGTGCGCGATCTGGGTGATGTTGAGTTGAGCGTGGCGCCGGTCGATCAGCATGCGCCGTGCTTTCGCCAGCCGCTCGGCGAGCACGTAGGCGGAGAATGACGAGCCGCTCAGTTCGAACAGCTTTCTCACGTAGCGCGGCGAGATGCCGTGGCGCGCGGCGATCATCTCGGTCGATAGATCGCTGCGGCTGAGCGCGTGGAGAATGTCCGATTTGATGCTGGCAAGCCGCGCCGCCGTGGCACTGCGCTGCCGCGCGAACTCGGCGTGGTCGCCACTCGCGCCGAGTGTGAGCGCCGCGAGATCGAGGATATGGTTGGCCACGGGTTGCATCAGCGCCGGCTCGCCGAGGGCGTCGTCGTTGCGGACGACGTCGACATAGCGGGTCAGGAGATTCAGGGCTGCACTGTTGGGCGGAATGCTGCCGAAGGAGGCCGCATAGTTCGGGGCCAATGCGGCCAGGGCCGGCTGCTCAAATGCTAGCCTGATGAAGTTGCCCTCCGTGAGTAGCGTGGTCGTTGAAGGTGCCTGCATCGTGAGCGCCACGGCACCGCCGACACCGCCGATCAATTCCTGGCCGAACTGGGTGAACGAAGCAGCGCCGCTGCGCAGCAGGGCGATCACCACAACGTTCCCGGCGCGCGACGCCATCTCTTTCGAGAGGCGATAATGCGCTGGCGAATGTGAGCCGGCCGCGATCCTGATATTGGGCAACAGGTTGAAGGTCACGTTCGCATGGAAGGGCGCGTCGCCGAGCGGCTCCATATCGGCATTGGTCACGCTGCGCCCGAAGATCTCGCGCCACCTGTCGATTCGCTTCTCTTCGGGAAAGTCACGGGTAGATATCTGCGCTCGAAATAATCCGGTATCCTGCATCTGTCCCCTGCGGAATGGTGGCCACCACCTCCTTAAGACGCAGGCTCTCGCCAGCGCGTTCAATTCGATCCGCCCGTGGCTGCTGGACGACCGGTACAGCGCGCGACCGTTCGGCGGAACCTGTTCCGCATGGTCCTCCCGGCGTTCCGTCTGAGACAATCGCGGTCCACGGGATGGTGGTGCGAGTGTCACAACCGGCCGAGAAACCACCGCTGTGCCGTATGGGCCGATGTCCCGTGCCGGTTGCGCCAAGACAGTTGCGCCTCGTCAGGCCAGTTTGCAAGCGACGGCTGCTTCGGCCGCAAGACTTGGGAATGACGGATGACATCGACGAATGGCGCGGCGCGGATGACGACTATGAACTTGCCGGTATCCAGGGCGAAGGCGCGCCCCGAACGATCGTTGACCCTGGCCGCGCCATTCGTGCTGTCGCTGACCACGGTGGTTGCGATGCCGGCGGGGCCGGCGGTTGCCGCGTGCGTCCAATCCGGCAGCACCGTCACCTGTAGCGGTGCCACCAATACCGGCTTCGGCACTGGGGCGGAAAAAAACCTGGCCATCACCGTTCAATCGGGCGCGTCGATCGACGTCGGCAATGCGCAGAAGGCGATCGATGTCGACAGCGGCAACACCGCCATCAACAACGGCGCCATCGTTGTCGGCAACAGTAGCAAGGGCATAAAGGGGATCGACAACAACGTCTTCACCAACAACGGCACGATGATTCTCGGCACGTCGTCCACCGCCATGGACGTGGCCGGCCAGAACAATATTCTAACCAACGCCGGGACGATCAGCTCGACGGCGCAAAGCACGACCGGCCTCCTCCTGATCGGCGCCGGCAACACGGCGATCAATTCCGGCACGATCAGCCTGAGCGGCACGGCCTACGGCATTGCAGCCGACGGCGCCACGATCCTGAATTCAGGGACCATCACGGTCGGAAGCAGCACCGGCGCCAACGGCGCAGGTGTCTTCCTGTTGTACAGCAACGCTCTCACCAACACCGGCACGATCACGGCAGCCGGCGCCAACGGCGTGGGTGTCAGTATCAGCGGCGCCGGTAACACGGTGACCAATAGTGGCTTGATCGCTGCGACCGGCGCCGACGGACTGGGGGTTGTTATCGATAGCCAGAACAATACGGTGGTTAACAACGGCACGGTCAGGGGCGGTACGGACGGCTACTCGCTGCGCTCCTTTGCTTTTCTAGCGAGCGGAAACAGCGTCACCAACAACGGTACGCTGGACGGGCGGATCGAACTCATGGGGTCGGGCGACAGCCTGATCAATGCCGGGTTGATCACCATCACGGATCCGGGGACGGCGCTTGCTGTGGGTAACTTCGGCTTCTCCACCTCATTCACTCAGACAGCTCAAGGCACCCTGGCGCTGCGGGTCGACAATACCGGCCTTCACGACAGTGTGTGGGTGGGCGGCACCCAGGTTAACCTCAACGGCACCTTGCGTGCCGTGGTCCAGGCGGGGCTGTACGGGACGACAACAACCTACAAGGACGTCCTAGCGACCAGCGCCTCCGTCAATAGTCGGTTTGCGACCGTCACCTCGTCGTCGGCCTTCTTCAACGCGGCCGCGACCTACAACGCCAATTCGATCGACCTGATATTGACGCGCCAGGGTTTTGGCGCCGTCGCGGGTGAGACCCAGAACCAGCGCGCGATCGGCAATGCGCTCGAGGCCGGCTATTCGACAGCGCTGACCGGCGCCACCGCGACCTTCTACGCGCAGTTGCTGCAGGCGGGTTCGCTGCGCGTGCTCGACCAGCTCTCGGGCGAGGGCACCAGCGGCACCCAGAACACCGCGTTCAATTCGGGCGTGCTGTTCGGCCAGACCATGGAGGGCCAGATGGAAGCCTGGCGCGCCGGCAACCGCGGCGGCGGCGCCAGCGACGCTGCGCTTGGCTACGCTGCGGAGCAACCGCGCGGCCCGGCTGCGTCGGCGTTCGCGGCCCTGAAGGCGCCGGCGATGGCGCAGCCGCGATGGAACGCCTGGGCCGCCGGCTTCGGTGCCGGGCAGCAGCTCGCGGGCGATGCGAGCCTCGGCAGCGCGAGCCTCAGCAACCGCGCCGCCGGCGGCGCGATGGGGGTCGATTACCTCGTCAATCCCGATCTCCTGCTGGGCATGGCGGCCGGCGGCTCCTGCGCGACTTTCTCCGTCGATGATCGCGCGACGTCGGGCAGGCTCGAGGGTGGCCATGTCGGCGCCTATGCGATGCAGCGGTTCGGCGCCAACTATCTCTCGGCGCAGATCGCCTATAGCCATTTCAGCAACACCACGACGCGGACCATCACCGGCGTCGGCACCACCGAAACCGCGCAGGGGTCATTCGGGAGCGACCAGCTTGGCGGAAGGCTGGAGATCGGCCGCTCCTTCGACTTCGGCATTACTGCGGTGACGCCGTTCGCCGCGATCCAGGCCGCACGGCTGTGGCAGGGCGCCTACACCGAAGCCAGCACGGCCGGTGCTGCACCCGGCGTACTCGGATTGAGCTACGCCGCGCAGAGCGTCACGTCGCTGCCGACGTTCCTCGGCGCCAAGTTCGACGGTCGCGTCGCGTTCGGCAACGGCATGGTGTGGAGCCCATTCGTGCACGCCGCCTGGGTGCACGAATTTCGGCCGTCGCGCACCATCACGGCATCGTTGGTCACCGTGCCGGTGTCGGCGTTCACGATCGCCGGTGCGAGTGCCGCCTCCGACTCGGCACGGCTCGATCTCGGCTCGCGCCTGGCGCTCAATCGCTGGTGGGAGGTGTCGGCGCGCGTCACCGGCGAATTCTCGAACCTCGGTCAGAGCTATTCCGGGATGGGGGCGCTGAAGGCGAGTTGGTGAGGACGCGGCGAAAGACTCGGTCGATCCAGCCCCCGATCGAGTCTTGCCGTCGTGCCGCCAGCTCGCCGGACGCCCTTCTTCGTCGGCACGTTCTCACAAATCCTGCCGTGTCAGCCGCCCGTTCGCAGCCATCGGCCGGGCGGCCGGCTTGCTCGTGGCTTCGGCACCGGTCAGCGCCATCGTCGCCACGCTGACCACGCGCGCAACCACGTCCTCGACGTCGTCGAGGTCGCATTTGCCTTCCGACAGTTTCGTCAGCCGCTCGCTCTCGCGGATGGTGTGGTGCGCCATGGCGAGCGCGAAGTTGAGGCCCCAGTAGATATCGACGTCGCTGCGGTCGGGCAGGGACCTGCGCATCGCGCCGACGAATTTGCGCAAATGATCGATCTCGCGGTTCTTGATGCGGCGGATCGGCGGCACGGATTCGATCGAGGCGCGGATCATGAAGCGCGCCGCCGTCGAGCGCTGGTTCTCGGGGCCGAGGCAGCCGCGCAAGGTCGGGCCGACGAGGGCGCGCAGGATCACCTCGATCGGCGCGCGGCCGCCGCCTTCTTCTTCCGCCGCCTTCAATTCGCGCAGGCGCTCGCGGTTGGTGGCGATCGAGCGGGAGACGAACAGTTCCGCGATCAATTCGTCCTTCGAGCCGAAATGATAGTTCACCGCCGCGAGGTTGACATTGGCCTCCGCGACGATGTCGCGCAGCGTCACGTCGCCGAAGCCGCGATCGGCGTAAAGCCGTTCGGCGGCGGCGAGAATGGCAGACCTCGTATGATCGCTGGCCATGGCTCTTTATCCCGTCATTCCGGGGCGCGACATCGTCGCGAACCCGGAAACTCGCGCCGCAACTTCCGGATTCCGGGTTCGACGCTTCGCCTCGCCCCGGAATGACGAGGAGGGCGCGAAGTGCCGAGGGAGTTGCAATTCAAACAGTTGTATGAAACTATCGTTTGAAGGCCGGGAAAAGTCAATCCGCAATCGGGACTCGTTCGCAACTGCGATCAGGCCTGAAGCTTCGCAGGGCGCGCGCATTCACGCTTGCGGGCCGTGCGCGGCGGGAGGACAGTCCGGCGCAAAACCGGTTCGAAGAGAGAAAACGAGGAGCGTCCCATGGATTTCGATCTGTCCCCCAAGCAGAAGGAATGGCTCGACCGCGTGCGGTCCTTCATGGCCAAGCACGTGCGTCCGGCGGTGCCGGTCTATGACGAGCAGGATCGCACCGGCGAGCGCTGGAAGGTGATCCCGATCCTGGAGGACCTCAAGAAGAAGGCGAAGGCCGAAGGCCTCTGGAACATGTTCATGCCGCCGTCCGAGCATGAGGACGATGAATTCCGCGGAGCGGGATTGACCAATCTCGAATACGCGCTGCTGTCGGAAGAGATGGGCCGCATCACCTGGGCCTCCGAAGTGTTCAACTGTTCCGCGCCCGACACCGGCAACATGGAAGTGTTCATCCGCTACGCCACCAGGGAGCAGAAGCGCAAATGGCTGCGGCCGCTGATGGACGGCGAGATCCGCTCGGCGTTCCTGATGACGGAACCGGCAGTGGCCTCGTCCGACGCCACCAACATCGAGACCCGCATCGAGAAGGACGGCGATCACTACGTCATCAACGGCCGCAAATGGTGGTCGTCCGGCGTCGGCGATCCCCGCTGCAAGATCGCGATCCTGATGGGCAAGACCGATCCGAAGGCCGCCAAGCACCAGCAGCAGTCGCAGATCCTGGTTCCGCTCGACACACCAGGCATCAAGGTCGAGAAGATGCTCCCCGTCTTCGGCTTCGACGACGCGCCGCACGGCCATGCCCAGGTGCTGCTCGACAACGTGCGGGTGCCGAAGGAGAACATCCTGCTCGGCGAAGGCCGCGGCTTCGAGATCGCGCAGGGCCGCCTCGGTCCCGGCCGTATCCACCATTGCATGCGCACCATCGGCAAGGCCGAGGAGGCGCTGGAGAAGATGGTGAAGCGGCTCTCTTCGCGCACCGCGTTCGGCAAGAAGATCATCGAGCATTCGGTGTGGGAACAGCGCATCGGCGAGGCGCGCACAGACATCGAGATGAACCGTTTGCTGTGCCTCAAGGCCGCCGACATGATGGACAAGGTCGGCAACAAGGCGGCGCAGCTCGAGATCGCCATGATCAAGGTCGCTGGCCCCAACATGGCGCTGAAGATCATCGATCAGGCGATCCAGGCCTTTGGCGGCGCCGGTGTCTCCGACGAGGCCGGGCTTGCCAAGGACTACGCCCACATCCGCACGCTCCGTCTCGCCGACGGTCCGGACGAGGTGCATAACCGCGCCATTGCCAGACTTGAAGTTCGGAAGTATGCAAACTCCGCCAGTCATTAAGAGGGCGTGCCGGTTGGCGCTCCCGATTTGAAGAAACGACAGGGCATGATTGGGTGACCGCTTGACGCAAGTGCGTCAGCGGTTACCGATTAGGATCATGCTCGACCTGAAATGGTCAGGACTGAAGAGGGAGCGTCATCGTGGCCGACGGCGTCAGGAAAGACGAGGAGTTCTCGGGCACCAAGCCGGTCGAGGAGCGGCATCGTTTCGACGAGCTGCGCCTCGAGGCGTGGATGCGCGACAACGTCGAAGGCTATGAGGGACCGCTGGTCGTCCTCCAGTTCAAGGGCGGCCAGTCCAACCCGACCTACCGGCTGAACACGCCGAAGCGTTCCTACGTGATGCGCAGAAAACCGTTCGGCAAATTGCTGCCCTCGGCGCACGCGGTCGATCGCGAATACCGCGTCATCGCAGCCCTTGGAAAACAGGGTTTTCCGGTCGCGCGCGCCTACGCGCTTTGCCAGGACGACAGCATCATCGGCGCCGCCTTCTACATCATGTCGATGGAGGACGGCCGGGTGTTCTGGGATCCGACGCTGCCGAGCCAGACGCCGGAAGATCGCCGCAAGATCTTCACCAGCAAGATCGAGACGCTGGCAAAACTCCACATGTTCGATCCCGTCGCGATCGGCCTCGGTGAGTTCGGAAAGCCCGGAAACTATTTCGCGCGCCAGATCGACCGCTGGACCAAGCAGTATCGGGCCTCCGAAACCCAGCACATTCCGGAGTTCGAGAAGGTCGCCGAATGGCTGCCCAAGACGGTGCCGGAACAGGCGCGCGTCTCGATCGTGCACGGTGACTACCGGCTCGACAACATGATTTTCCACGCGACGGAACCGCGCGTGCAGGCCGTGCTCGACTGGGAACTGTCGACGCTCGGCGATCCCATGGCCGACTTCACCTATCTGCTCATGCAGTGGATCATGCCGGGCCTGCAGGGCGCCGACCTCAAGGCGCTCAACATTCCGAGCGTGGAAGAGGCCGCGCAGATCTATTGCAACGTCACCAAGATGACGGTGCCTGATCTCAACTGGTACTTCGCCTACAATCTGTTCCGCCTCGCCGGCATCACGCAGGGAATCGCCGGCCGCGTCCGCGACGGCACCGCCGCCAACGCCAAGGCGCTCGAATCCGCCAAGCGCACCGTGCCGCTGTCGCAGGCATCGTGGGAATACGCGCAGAAGGCGGGGGCGGTGTAGGAGTTATGAAGGCGCGGCTGATGGCCGTGCCTTTTTGCTCGTGTGGTTCGTGGATGCTCCGGCAGCCTCCGTCATTGCGAGCGAAGCGAAGCAATCCAGAGTCTTTCTGCGGCGGCAGTCTGGATTGCTTCGTCGCAAGAGCTCCTCGCAATGACGGGGATGGAGCTCGGAGTCCTCGCGAGTGGTTCGCGCAAGGTCCGTAGGGCGGATTAGCTTCGTAGCCCGGGTGAGCGACTTGTCCGCGTAGCTCGAAGAGCGAAGGCGGAAGCGATACCCGGGACAGCGGTCCCCGCCTGTCGCTGCGCTCATGCGGGCTACGACATCGCGACCTTTGACATCCCGCGCCCCGCTCCTATCTCCGCAGGGCACGGAGACTGATCATGATCCAGCAACTGCGCATCTACGAGATCTTCGAGAAGAACAAGGCCGCGTTCCACGCCCGGTTTCGCGATCACGCAGCCCGCATCATGCGAACCAGATATGGCTTCCGGATCGTGGCGATGTGGGAGACGCGACACGGCGACCGCACCGAATTCGCCTATCTCCTGGAGTGGCCCGACGAGGCCGCCAGGATTTCGGCGTGGGCGGCGTTCATGGCGGACGCCGAATGGGCCGAGATCAAGCGGATCACTCACGCCGAGCATGGGCTCATGGTCGGTCAGATCGAGGATCGCCCGCTCGTGCCGGTGGACTATTCGCCCTCGCTCAGCCTGTTACGCTAACAGCCCTCGGGACCACGCCCATGATCGACCACACCACCCTCATCACCTACATCCTCATCGTGCTCGGCTTCGTCTTCATTCCCGGCCCGGCCACGCTGCTCACCATGGCGCGCGCCGCAAGCTCCGGAACGAAGGTGGGTATCGCGACAGGCGCGGGGATTGCGGCGGGTGACGTGATCCACACCAGCATGGCGATCGTCGGCCTCTCGGCGATCATCGCCACTTCGGCGCTCCTCTTCAGCATCGTCAAATATGCGGGGGCCGCGTTCCTTATCTACCTTGGCATTCGCGCCATGCTTGACAAGGCACCGGTCGCGCTGAACGGCGGAGCGCCCACGATCAGCGCAGGTCGCGCATTCCGCGAGGCCGTGCTGACCGAGGTGCTCAATCCCAAGACGGCGCTGTTCTTTCTGGCGTTCCTGCCGCAGTTCGTCCGGCCCGAACACGGCGGGACCGCGCTGCAGCTTGCGGTCCTCGGCATCGTCTTCGTGTTGCTCGGCTTGTTGAGCACCGTCGTGTTCGCTGTGGGGGCCGGTCGTCTCGGCAATTTCCTGCGCCGCCATCCGGCCGTCGTGAAGTGGCAAGGCAAGGTGGTCGGGACCATCTATTGTGCCGTCGGCGTGCGGCTGGCCTTGCAGGAGCGCTGAGGCGCGACGCGCTCCCGTAGCCCGGATGAGCGCAGCGATATCCGGGGCAGGTGGTCCCGCATGTCGCTTCCGCCTTCGCTCTTCGAGCTACGGCGGACAAGTCGCTCATGCGGGTTATGCGTCGTCCCCACACTCCCTAACGTCATTGCCCGCGAAGGCGGGCAATCCAGTATTCCAGAGGCTGCAGTGCTTGAATCGAGCAGCCGCTGGATTGCGTCGTCGCAAGAGCTCCTCGCAATGACGAGGAGAAGCCTTACCCCTTCGCGCAATGCGCGATCAGCTTCTCCACGAAGCCCGCGCATTTCAACAGCTCCGACATCTCCACGAACTCGTCCGGCGTGTGCGCCTGCGTAATCGCGCCGGGGCCGATCACCACCGAGGGGATGTCGGCCATGCTGGCGAACAGGCTCGCCTCGGTGCCGAAGGCGACCTTGGCGTGGTCGTTGCGGCCGGCGAGGCTCTTGGCCAGCGTGACGATTGGCGCGTCGGCGGCGGTGTCGAGCGCGGGATAGTCGAGGATTTCCTCGAAATCGATGCCGCAGTCGGGATGCCGCGCCTTCATCGCCGGCTCGATCTCGGCCTTGGCCCAGGCGACGATCGCATCCGTCACCTCGCGCGACTCGGTGATGCCGATGCCGCGGCATTCGAAATCCACCGTGCAGGTATCAGGCACGATGTTCAGCGCGGCGCCGCCATGGACGATGCTGGTGAGTAGCGTCGAGTGCGGAACGTCGTAAAGGCTGTCCGTTGATCTCTTGCCTGCGAGCAGCACCGCGCGGCGGCGGATCTCGACGATCAGCTCAGCGGCATATTCGATTGCGTTGACGCCGTCGGGCGCGATCGAGGAGTGGCGGGCGAGACCGCGGAAGGTGGCGCGCACGCCGTGCTTGCCCTTGTGGCCGATGATGACCTGCATCTGCGTCGGCTCGCCGATGAAGGCGCCGAGCGGCCTGACCTTCTTCTTGGCGACCTCGCCGAGCATCGGCCGCACGCCGACGCAGCCGATCTCCTCGTCATAGGAGATCGCGAGGTGAATCGGCGTCTTGAGCCTGGCCTCCAGCATCTCCGGCACCATGGCGAGACACACCGCGACAAAACCCTTCATGTCGGTGGTGCCGCGGCCGTAGAGCCTGCCGTCGCGTTCGACCAGCTTGAACGGATCGTGGCTCCAGTCCTGGCCAACGACAGGCACGACGTCGGTATGGCCCGACAGCACGAGGCCCGGGCGGTCCTCCGGCCCGATCGTGACCCACAGCGAGGCCTTCTGTCCGGTCTCGTCGGTGATGCGCTCGCCCTTGACGCCGAGGAAGGCGAGATAGCTCTCGATATGGGCGATCAAGGGCAGATTGGTGCGGTCGCTGACGGTGTCGAAGCCGACGAGGTCGGCGAGGAGATTTCGAATGCGATCGGGTCGTGAACTCGGGAAAATCGGGTTGGGCATTGTCTCGTTCATGAGATGGAGGACGGCTTCGCCGCTTGCACGAAACATACCAACGGAGTGGCGGTTCGGGCAAATCGCGATCGCGAAGGGTGCTTTCGCCGAACCTCAGCCGAGCGCGGAGAGGTCTTTCGGCAGCATTCGCTTGAACAGGTCGAGCGTACGCCGCGCCTCCGCCGGCGGCAAGGCGATGGCGTGACGAACCGCGGCTGCGATCTGGATCATCGCCAGTTGCGAAAAGGAGGTGAGGGCGGTGGCGGGCTGTTTCGGCGCGACACACTTGAGTGCCTCGCGCAGGAGGCCGGCGAGATAGGCCACATCCTCCCCGTCGATCTTCTGCAAGCTACGGTCGGCCTGCGTCGCCTGCCAGATGTGATGCATCACAGGATGCTCGCGGAACATCTGGTTATAGCCGTCGGTGATGCGGCACAGCGCAGGGTGCAGGTCGGATAGCTTCTTCATCTCGGCGAGGTCGCGCTGGACGCATTCGCGACCGATGGCATTGCAGCGCTCGGCGAGCGTCCCGATCACCGTGCTCTTGTCCGGAAAATATTGATAGAGCGAGCCGAAGGCGATGCCGGTGCGCTCGACGATGTCGCTCATCCGGAAGGCGTCGCTGCCTTTCTCGGTGAGGATCTCGGCCGCAGCCGTCAGGATGCGGTCGAAGCGTTCCCGGCTTCGCTCCTGCGTCGGCACCAGCGGCGCGCGTCGCGCGGCCGCGTGCGTCGTCTTCTTGTCCGTCCTGCTTTTCCGTTCCGGCATGCTGATTCCCGCTACCCGCGCTTGACGTCAGAAATAAGAGAGTTTATCGCATTTATCAAATGCGAGAGTTTATCGTATTTGAGGGGGCTGCGGCATGCGGCAGGTTTTTACGACCGGACTGCTCTGGTTTTCGGCGATTGGCTGCGGCCTCATGGCCGGAATCTATTTCGCCTTTTCGACCTTCATCATGACCGCGTTTGGCCGGCTCGGCCAGGCGGCCGGCATCGCGGCGATGAACGCGATCAATGTCGACATCGTACGCTCGCTGTTCATGCCGCTGTTTCTCGGCACGACCGTGGCAGGCGCGGCGCTGGTGGTGATGGGTACGTTGCGCATCAGCGAGCCGGGGGCAGTGAGCATGATCGCCGGCGGCGGCCTCTATGTCATCGGCATGTTCGTCGTGACGATGGTGTTCAACGTCCCGCTCAACAACGCGCTCGCCGCGGTGCAGCCATCCGCGCCGGAGGCTGGTGCCGTGTGGGCGGCCTATCTGAAGGACTGGACGTTCTGGAACCACGTGCGGACGGTTGCGTCGGTGGTGGGGTGTGCGCTCTTTGTCGCCGCGCTTGCTTCGTCGGCTTCGTAGCCCGGGTGAGCGGAGCGATACCCGGGACAACTCGATCTCGTAGGGTGGGTTAGCCGAAGGCGTAACCCACCACTGTCTCTCTCCGCGGAAGCAGAAGAGGTGGATTACGCCTTCGGCTAATCCACCCTACGCATCTACAAGCCCTTGCGTTGCCCGACGGGCAAGACACGCAAAATGCCGGTCAACGCGCGGTCGCAAAAAGATTCCACTTTACCGAAATTCGGAATTGGCGGATAGTGCGCGCACTCCGGCCCAAGAAGAGGGGCGTATCGCGATCGTCACGAACGCGGGCCGGGCGGCGGTGGACGTGGGTCACATCGGCGCGAAAGGCATCGCAGGGCGGGCAACCGTGAGCGACAGCATCGCGCGCACGACCGGTGTGATCGGCGTACGGCCAAATCGTGTCGTCCTGGCGCCCGGGGTCTGTGCGCCAAGTCTTGCGGTGATGGGTGCGGCCCGACCGGACCGCGCGCATCCCATCCGCAAGGCGACGGGGGCAATAGTGCATCGCTCCCCGGGGAGAGCACGACATAAGCCGTTCCAACCATCCGCGCAGGGAAGGCCGGGATGCTCCGGTTGCCCTGTTTCCCCGCTGTGCATCGTAGCGCAATCCGCGTTTGGCATGGCGGCCGATGGGAGCCAACCGGCTCCCGGCCTTCCCTGCGCCCTCTTTCATCTGAGGGCAGGCGACGAAGCAAAGCTCGGGCGAAACGCGCCGCGAGGATGAACAGCTATGTCTATCGATGAACAACGGTCTCGTGCCCCGGACGCAGCGCAGCGCTACCCTGGCGATGCGAAGCATCGTCCAGCTCGACGGTGCGCTGCAGAGCCGGGGCCCACGCGTCGGCGGTTTGCGTGGCCTTCTGGGTCCCGGCTCTGCGCAGCAGCGTAAGAACGCTGCAGCGCGTCCGGGACACGAGAGGGACGCGTGTTGTCTCCCGCACTCCGTCATTGCGAGCGCAGCGAAGCAATCCAGAATCGTTCCGCGGAGGGACTCTGGATTGCTTCGCTCCGCTCGCAATGACGGTGTTGTTGCAGTTGCGCCAACTATCTCCCCATCGTCGTCCCGGCCTAGTGCGCAATTGCGCACGAGGGGCCGGGACGACACTGTGTGTTAAACCGGCTTGCCCGTATACGGCATCGACGCCGTCAGGCCGCCGTCCACCGGGAACGCCTGGCCGTTGACATACGAGGCTTCGTCGCTGGCCAGGAACAGTCCCATCGCCGCGAGCTCGTGCGGCTGGCCGGGGCGCTTCAGCGGATTGAGCTGGCCGATCTTGTCTTGGGTGCCGCGCTCCTTGGCGCGGTCGAAGATCGGTTTCGTCATGCCGGTTTCGATCAGGCCCGGGCAGACCGCGTTGATACGCACGCCGGTGCCGGTGAGCGAATAGGCGGTGGTCTGCACCAGGGAAATCACGCCGGCCTTGCTCGCCGCATAGGGATGGCCGCTGGCGCCGGCCTTGAGGCCGGCGACGGACGCGGTCAGCACGATCGCGCCGGACTGCTGCTTCACCATGTGCGGCATCGCGTGCTTCACCGCGAGGAACGGTCCGATCAGATTGACGCGCAGCACCTCCTGCCAGTGCTCGACGGTTTGCTCGCCGAGCGGGACGAGCCCGCCGGAGACGCCGGCATTGGCCCAGATCACGTCGAGCCGGCCGTGCGTCTTCACCGCCTTGTCGATGACCGCAATCACATCCTTCTCGGAACCCGCATCCGCGACCATCGCTTCCGCGACACCGCCGGCCTTCTTCACCTCCTCGACGGTCTCCTTCACCGCCTCGGTGCGATCGACCGCGATCAGCCTGGCGCCTTCCCTGGTGAACAGCAGCGCAGCGGCGCGGCCGATGCCGCTGCCTGCGCCTGTGATGATGACGGATTTGTCTTGAAGGCGGCCCATGCGTTTCTCCCTTTGGCTCGCGCACGACGCTTGCCGCGCGACGGAATTTCAAACAAGGTTTCAAACGGTAAAGTGTCTTGAGACACGTTCACACCTGACGTACAGCGACATTACACGGGATGGAAGGGTTTCGATGGCAGGCGCAGACAAGCCGAATGTGGTCACGACACGGTGGTGGTGGGTCCGTCACGCGCCTGTGCGCAATGACGGCGGCAACATCTACGGACAGAGCGATATCGCCTGCGACACCAGCGACACCTATGTGTTCAATGCTGTTGCCAAGGTGCTGCCACGCAAGGCGGTCTGGTATTCGAGCAATCTGATGCGGACGCATCAAACGGCCGAAGCGATCTGGGCGGCCGGCTTTCCAAGGCCTGCATCGATGAAGTGGGAAGCGGACCTTGCCGAGCAGAATCTCGGTCGCTGGCAGGGCATGAACCGCGCCCAGTTCATCGCCAGCCGTCCCGTCGGCACGAGCTGGTTCGCCGACATCAACGAGCCCGCGCCCGGCGGCGAAAGCTTCATGGATCTCTACAACCGCACGCGCCGCACCATCGAGCGGATCAACACTGAGGCGGCGGGGCAGGACATCATCGCGGTCGCGCATGGCGGCACCATCAAGGCCGCGCTTGGGCTCGCGCTCGATGGCCAGCCGGAGCGGGGCCTGTCGTTCGACATCGACAATTGCTCGGTGACGCGGCTCGACTATTTTGCGAGTCCCGAGCGCAAGGTCTGGCGGCTGCCGATGGTCAATCAGCAGCCGTGGATTGCGGATGATGCGCACGCCGAGATGCACCAGCTTGCGGGACCTGAAGTCAAAAAGCTCGCCTGAGTGAGTTGTCATCCCGGGATGGTCCGAAGGACCAGACCTCAGGTGCGCAACTGCGCACCATAGTTCGATGCTTCGCATCGCCGCGTAACGACACTGAATACGAAGATCAATCTGGGAGAGAAACATGACCTTGTTCGACATGAAGGGGAAAGTTGCCGTCATCACCGGCTCGACGCGCGGCATCGGGCTTGCGATCGCCGAGCGCATGGCCGAGCACGGCGCCAAGGTCGTGATTTCCTCGCGCAAGGCCGATGTTTGCGACCAGGTCGCGAAGGGGATCAACGACAAGTTCGGCAAGGGCACCGCGGTCGCGATCGCCGCCAACATCTCCTCGAAGGAAAATCTGCAAAACCTGATCGACGAGAGCAACCGCGCCTTCGGCAAGATCGACGTGCTGGTGTGCAACGCCGCATCGAACCCGTATTACGGTCCGCTCGCCGGCATTTCCGACGATCAGTTCAGAAAGATCCTCGACAACAACATCGTCGCCAACAACTGGTTGATCTCGATGGTGGTGCCGCAGATGATCGAGCGGAAGGACGGCTCGATCATCATCGTCTCCTCGATCGGCGGCCTCAAAGGCTCGACCATCCTCGGCGCCTATGCGATCTCGAAGGCCGCCGACATGCAGCTCGCGCGCAACCTCGCCTGCGAATACGGCAACCACAACATCCGCGTGAACTGCATCGCGCCCGGCCTGATCAAGACCGATTTCGCCAAGGCGCTGTGGGACAATCCGGAGAACCTGAAGGCCTCGACCTCGCGTTCGCCGCTGCTCCGCATCGGCATCCCCGACGAGATCGCCGGCGCGGCCGTGTTCCTGGGCTCGAAGGCCGGCGACTTCATGACCGGCCAGACCATGGTGATCGACGGCGGCGCGACGATCAGCTGAGGCGCTTGCGCGGGAAGGGGCGATTGCGTCGCCCCTTCATCGGTGTCATCGCCCGCGAATGCGGGCGATCCAGTACGCCGCAGCGGATGTGATGAGAGCGAGTTCTCCAACGATGGCCGCGGCGTACTGGATGCCCCGCCTTCGCGGGGCATGACGGTGAGTGTGGAGACGCAGCGTTGCGTGTAAGCGCCGCGCCTCAATCCACCGCCGCGTACACCAGGTCCCGCACCAGCGTGCGCGTGTAATCGCGCTGGCCCGGGCCCTGGCTCATGAACACCGCCAACAGATCCTCCTTCGGGTCGATCCAGAAGAACGTCCCCGCAATGCCGCTCCAGAAATACTGGCCGACGCTGCCGGGGAAGGGCGCGATGCCGGCCTCGCGGCGCACGGCGAAGCCGAGGCCGAAGCCGTGACCGGGCGAGAGCAGGGTGCCGTTGGTCTTCACCTCGGGCCCGAGGTGGTCGGAGGCCATCAGCTCCAGCGTCTTGCGGCCGATGATCCTGTTGCCGTCGAGCGTGCCGCCATTGCGCAGCATCAGCGCGAAGCGGGCATAGTCCATCGTGGTGGAGACGAGGCCGCCGCCGCCGGATTCCATCACCGGCTGTTCCAGCATGTTGAACAGCGCGACCTTGTCGCCGGTCCAGGGATCGGCCGCGAACGGCTCGGCGAGCCTGTTGGCATTGGCCTCCGAGGTGGCAAAGCCGGTCTCGGCCATCTGGAGCGGGGCCAGGACGCGCTCGGTCAAGAACGCGCCGAGCGGCTTGCCGCTGACGACCTCGATGATGCGGCCGAGGATGTCGGTGGAGCGGCTGTAGTTGAACTCGTCGCCGGGGTGGCAGACCAGCGGGAAGCTCGCCACCAGAGCCGCGTGCTCGGCATTGGTGATCTTGCGGCTGCGCACCCGCGAGTCCTGGTAGATCTTGTGCACCGGGCCGTCGCCCTGGTGCTCGTAGGTCAGGCCGGAGGTGTGGCGGAGCAGGTCCTGCACCGTCATCGGGCGCCTCGGTGGAACCAGGTCCAGCCTGCCGCCGCTGACCACGCCGACCTTCTGGTCGGCGAATTCCGGGATGAATTTGGCAACGGGATCGCCGAGCAGGAGGTGGCCGTCCTCGACCAGGGCCATGACGGCGACCGAGACGATCGGCTTGCTCATCGAGAAGATCCGGAAGATCGAATCAAGCGCCATCGGCGCTGATAGGGCCGGGCTCTGGCGCCCCAGCGCCTCGAACCAGCCGACCTGGCCGCGGCGGGCCACCAGCACGGTGATTCCGGGGACGGTGCCCTTGTCGATCTCGCGCTTGAAGGCGTCCGACATCGCCTGGAGGCGCGGCCGCGACAGGCCCAGCGTCTCGGGCTTGGCTTCAGGCAAAGGCGGTGTTTTCGGCGCGGTGGCGGGGCTAAGGGCGGCTGTCGCGGTCATGGTCACTCCCGGGGGCAGATTATTATCGGGAGCGAACTGTGGCCAGAAGGCGCGGCACAAACAAGCGAAGGCAGCGCGCTTCTCCCTTGCAATCCGGCTGTCCCCTGTGCTTGAAAGCGGCCGTGATCCTAAGGCGACGCAGGGTCCGTAGGAGTGTAGCTCAATTGGTAGAGCACCGGTCTCCAAAACCGGGGGTCGCAGGTTCGAGCCCTGCCACTCCTGCCAGCGAAATCAACCATTTAGACTAGATATCGGCAGGATGGGGACAAGATCGCCCCGGCAGGCGCACGCGCTCGTTGCCCGCGATCGGGGCCCTCGGCCGGGGATCAGCGTGCGGGGGTCGGCCCGGCGTTGGCGGGAACCTGATCGAGATCGACACGGGGACCGGGACGTGGGTGAGGCCAAGCTGGAGCAGATCAACGCGCAGATCTGATGGCCGTAGCCGCGCCTAGCCGCTGACGCGCCGCTTCCAGATCGCCTCGGCGAGCGCGATGTCGGCCACAGAATCTTCGCCGGAGGCCAGGGGCGTTCCTTGTTCGACGATATCGGCGACGAAGGCGTCGGCCTGACGCCGAAACGCCCAGCTCCCCTCGCGCACCAGCCGCGTGCGTTGTCCGCCCTGGTCGAGGATGACCTCTGCCTCCTGCTCGGCAAAGGGCGGCGGCAATTCGATGCTCAATGCGCCCCGCTCAAAATCGATCGTCAATCCCTCGCGCCAGGCACCTACGGATCCATTCACGAGATCCAGCGTGCACGCGACGCCGTCGAAGTCGAGGGTTATGCGCGCAGCTCCCGAGTTCTCGAGGGTGCTTTCGGCGACTGCCGGCGCCGGTCCGAGCACGTAGCGCGCGAGATTGATGATATGGCTGAACACGTTCAGAAAATTGTCGTAGCCAGGCCGCATCGTGCCCGGCATCCAGTCGGGACCATCCTGCCAGAGCTCGAGCCCGTCCGGACGGGTTTCGCCGGTCATGACGAAATTGTCGTGCGATCGGCCGGTGTCGCCGCCGAAGCACCAGCCTCTTGCTCCGACAACGCGTCCGAGCGAGCCGTCTGTGCGCAGACGTCTCAGTTCGGCCAGCGCGCGCGCCACGCCGGCGTCGTGACGCTTCATGTAGCCGATGCTGTAGACGAGGCGCTGTCGCCGCGCGGCTTCGACCAGCGACGCAGCCTGAACAGTCGTGTAGGCCATCGGCTTCTCCGACAGCACGTGCCGGCCGCTGTTCAACGCATCCAGCACGATCGGGCCGGTGGCGCGACGCTTGGTCACGACGACGACGGCGGATACCGCGCTGTCCGCGAGCAGCTCCCGGTGCGTGCCGTAGGTCCGTGGGATGCCGAATTTCTTTGCCGCGGCGGCCGCCAGGTCAGGCCGGAGATCGGCGATCGCAACGACGCGGCAGGCGGGATTGGCGGCGAAATTGGCGAGGTGGCACATCTGGCCGACCATGCCCGTTCCGATGATGCCAATGCCTGGCCTCACTGGCTACGATCCCTCGAAGCGCTTCCGGACGACGAGGAAATGCGCCGGCTGTCCCCAGGTGCCGATGAACGCCGGATCCGACTGGGTGAGGGCGGCAACCGCGGACGCATCCCGTCGTCCGATCGCGCTGAAGATGCGATGGAAACTGTCGAGCGTTGCCGTGATGGCTTCGACGTCGGAAGCATCGTCGGCGAGAATATCCGTCGTCAGGATCGTCTCGCGTAACGAGGCGAGGCTCGCGATCACGCGGGGCAGGCTGTCGCCGAAGGGCTCGTCGATCATTCGGTCCACATCGAGCACCAGCGCTTCGATCGAAGCCGAGATCGCGCTCACCGCGTCGGCCTGGCCGACCAGATAGAGCTTCCGTCCCCCGAGGAAGCTCAGGCGGCTGCGGTCGAGATGGCGTGTGGCGCGACGCAGCTTCTCGTCCGCCGACAGGACCTTCTTGTGCCAGTAGACGTCCAGGCTGTCGCGATAGGCGGGCCATGCCGAATGGATGTAGAATCCCTGCTCGTGCGCCGCCGTGCAGAGGGCCTCCGCATCGAGGAAGTAGCGGTGCCGCACGAACGGATTCTCGAGCACGTCCATCAGCCAGGATTCGAAGCTGCGGGTGTGCGGAATGCTGTTCCACTTCGGCTCGAACAGCAGCTTCGCCGTCTCCGGCGCGGGGCGGCCCGTCAGGGCCTTGCCGGCGGCATGGATCGCCTTGAGCGCGAGCTCGAAGAAGCCGCCATAACGTTCGTAATAGGAAACGACGGCGTAACCGTCCGGATTGAGCAGCCGGTGGAAGATGCCGAGCCATTTTTCGCTCGGTTGCACCGTGTAGATGAACCCTTCGGCGTCGATGATGTCGAAACGGCGGTCGCTGCGAAACCCCTCGACGTCGGACAATGCGAGTTCGCGAAGACGTTCGGCCTGGCCGAAATGCGCGAAGTAGGCCTGGATCTTCGAGTGCGCATGCCGGTTCGGTTCGGCGAGCGTCATGTTCGCGCCCCAGCCGGCAAACACCAGCGCGTTCTCACCGGAATCAGGACCGAATTCGAGGACCTCGGCGTCGCGGAACAGCCGCGGAGGCAGCACCAGCTTGTCCACAAAGAGTTCGCGGCGCTGGCCCGCATAGGCCGCGAGTTCGGCGGCCGACTTGAAATTCCCGAACGTCGGCAGGACGTCCTGACGTTCGTAGTAGTTGAAGAGCTTGTCCTCAGCCATGCCGCGACCCTGCGGCCGCCTCGAGGCGGTCGAGCTCGCTCCAGATATCGGAGGGCGCGAAGATCGAGACGATGTGCAGCGGGCGCTTCACGTTTTCGCGCAGCCGGCTGCTGACCTTGGCTTCGTTCTCCTCGTTCACGGCAAGAAGGCAGACGAGCGCATCCGACTTGCCGGCGAGTTCCTCCGGCGAACGGATCGGAATCCCGGTGCCGGGCAGGAACAGCCCCTGGCGCTCCTTCTGGTCGTCGACCGAGAGGTCGACGAGATCAGCCAGTTCGTGCGCGTTGGTGAAGGTGCAGGCGCGGCAGCCCGCGCCGTAGATGGCGATCTCGGCACCGTTGGCGCGGGCCTTGGCGAGGATCGGGCGGAGACGCGCGCCGTACTCCCTCGCGCGCTGGCCGAATTTCTCGCCGACGCCTGCGGGGGCGGGCGGCGGCGTCACGTCGCGCGTCGCACGGCGGGCCGCGATCGCGAGGCTGCCGCCGCTGAAATTGTATTTCTTCACGGACACTGTCTCGAAGCCGTGGCGCGCCAGCAGCGCGACCAGGGTCGGTTCGGTGAAATAGCTGACGTGCTCCTCCCAGAGCACCGAGAGATCGCCTGCCGTCGAACCGGGTGCGAAATCGGGCACGTCGATGAACAGCAGCCCGTCCTCCTTCAGCGCGATCTTCACGCAAGCGAAGAAGTTCTCGAAATCGACGATGTGCTCGAGCACCTGGCGCGATACGACGAGGTCGAACTTGCCGGCCTGAGCGACCGCGTCGTGGGCCATCTCCGGGCTGAGCATGTCGGCATAGACCTTGATGCCGCGCTCACGGGCGATCTTGCCCGACACCGGGTTGGGCTCGACGCCGACCAAAACCTTCGCGCCGCGCTCGCGCAGCTTGTCCATGAACAGGCCGTCATTGCAGCCGATCTCGAACACGGATTGATGGCTCGAGAATTTCGCGATGGTATCGAGCTCGTCGACCTGGTGCGGCTCAGGCTTCCAGCTGCTGAAATTGTAGTTGAACTGGCGATACAGGATGTCGGGATCGATCGGCTTGACGATCTGCGGCAGACCGCAATCGCCGCAGGCGAGCACCTCGAACGGATACCGTTCCTCCTGCTCGTTCCGGCTGTGCCGAAGTCGATGCGCAATCGGCATCTGTCCGAGGTCGATGACCGGTCGCAGGTTGGTCGAATGGCAAAGGCGGCAATGGTCGGTCACTGGTTATTCTCGCATTTGGGCAGGTCTGATGAGGCGATTTTCAATGAAACCGGCGCGGCCGCAATGAGATGGTCCCGGATACATCCAATCAGGGGTGCAGAGCGCAGTCCTCCAGCCGATGCGCCCTCAACCAATGCAGGTAGCAGTCGTCGATAGGTCATGCAAGACGTGCCGCTATCCATCGACGGGAAGCGGGTACGGCCAAGTCGGAGAATCCGTTCAGTCAAAAATCGCAGTTCCGCTTCGGGATATAGAAGCGCTTTATGCCAAGGGATCGAAGGTGGCTTCTGCCGTGTCGGCGGTCCCCAATGCGATCTTTCTGAAGTCGCGCACAACGTAGGCAGCGTCATCGGGTAGGTGATCCTCGAATGTTCAAGGCGGAATAGTCGAGTAGCGGTACCAGTCGAAATCTAACGTCCCATCAGATGCTCCGCGGCGAGCGCGCCAGTCTTTGTGACATAGTCCTGGACCGTGACGGCTTCGCTGCCATCCGGCGCCCAGTCGGGAAATGCCGTACGGGAGGGGTCGAAGGGACCGGCGGTGGTCTCGTGAAACACCAGCCATTCCGAGGTGATCAGGATCGAGTGGAAGACCTGTTCGGGCATCCGGTAATAGCAGCGCTTGCCCTGGCCGTATGGTGCCATCTCGAGCACGTCGCGAATGCGGCCGTCATCTTCGAAGATCACGACCTGCGCCGTACCCTCGATCACGTGAAACGATTCAGGTTTGCCAAAATGCTTGTGGGGCCGCACATAGGCCTCGCGATGATGCACGATCAGCATCTCGTGCAGGCCCGACGAGGGATCGGGATGCGTGCACAGCCGGCTGCGCAGGCGCGGGTTGCCGGCGGCGATGCGCTTCAGCTCCGCGATCGTGGCATCGTCCGCCGTGACGATGGCGTCGTCCGAATAGTACACTTCCGGATTCTGCGCACGCAGCGAGGTCGGCCGGCCCAGACCGGCCGTCTCATTCGAAGAAGATGAACCCATGGTCGCCTCGATACCCGCATTGGTCGTAGATCCAGGCCCAAGTTTCCGGACCGTGGAAGCTCAGGCAGGTGAGCTGCCAGTAGAGGAGATTTGCCTTCTCGCGCTCGTTGCGGAACGATTCCACCATCAGATATTTCGAGGCGCCACGTCCGACACGCTCGATCTCCGACGCTGCGCGGAAGACGTCCTCGAGCGGAAGGTTGTGCAGCACGCCGAGCGACACCACGAGATCGAAGCTGTGATCGGGGTAGGGCAGCTCGACGGCGCTGCCGACCTTCAGGTGCGGCCGCACCTCCTCCTTGGCGTTGGCGATGCCATATTCGGAGACGTCGATGCCCGCGATCGTGAGGTCGGGGACGAGTTGGGTGAACTCGTAGAGCAGATAGCCCTTGCCGCAACCGACATCGAGCACGCTCATGCCCGGCTTGATGCCGTAGCGGTCGATCAGGGTCTGGGCGAGCGGGCGCCACCTTCCGTCGTAGCGATAGCCGCCATAGCCGTAACGGCGGTCGCCGTCCCAGTAGTCTCGCCCCCATTGCCGCGCCACGGTGGCGGATTCGGCCTTGTCATGCTCGACCACGCGCTGAACGTAGTTCCGCTTGGTCGATGCGTGCATCGGCTGGAGCAGGTTGATCTCGGTCATGATCGTCGACCGGTCCGCGACATCGTCACAGGATGGTCGCGAATTTATTGACGAGCAGGATGTCCTCGACGGCCTGAATGCCGTCCCGCGACGAAAGCGTGATCTCCTCGACGGCTGCGTGAAGATCGCAGCCCTCGCGCAGCACGCGGTCGTAGATCTCCCGCCGTCGAGCCTCCTCGGGCGGCAGCATGAAGATGCTGTAGAGGATCAGGCCGTTCAAGCGGGGCAGCTCGTCCAGGATGTCCTCGAGTACCATGTAGCTGCCGGGCATGATGTGTTCGACGGCGCTGAGCAGGTATTGCAGGTTCTTCCGCCGCGCGTAGTCGCGGATCACGATGTTCTGGACGTGCTGCGGGGAGCGGCTGCCGTTCAGCGGCCGGGCGCCGATGTAGCCGCGATGGCCGGCTCGCTCAGCCATGGAAGCCTCCCGGCAGCTTGTATTGCATGCCGACCCGTGTCGCCGGGCGCAGCAGGATCGGTTCGAAGAACTCGCCGAAACGCTTGTCCGCGTAGGGCGACATGATGCTCTTGAACCGGCAGTTCATGCTCCAGCGCGTGCCGGGCTCCTCGTTGATGCGATTACCGTGCATCAGGGTCTGGTTGAACAGCATCACGTGACCGTAGGGAATCTCGATGAAGGTCGCGTGCGGCTTGATCGTCTTGTACAGCTCCTCGGCGCTGCGCAGGCTCGCCATCCGATCCTGCATGTCGCCGTTCAGGGACGGGGGCAGCAGATACATCGCTTTAGTGCGGTGGACGTCCACCAGCGGCACCCACACCACGACCTCGAACGGCGAGTCGCCCGACCAGACATCGGAGTGCGTGGCGAGCAGCGAGGAATCGTCGCCGGGCATCTGGATGCTGAGGTTGACGCGGCGCTGCATGCAGAGCTCGTTGCCGACGATGGTTTCGATCGTCGAGCGGGCGAGACGGAAATAGGTCGGCCGGAACCAGGGCTCGGCGTTGAGGCCGTTGAAGACGTGCAGCCGCAGGCCGTTGAGATCGTCGACGCTCACGCGCGTATGGATGCCGTCGAGCATCGCATAGGGATCATTGCTGTGCGGCAGCTTCAGATAGTCGGCGGCAAGTTCAGCGGCGCGCCGCTGGATCCGGTCGAGCCCGGCGCGGTCGTCGGCCGGCGTCGTGACGAAGCCGTTGTCGATGAAGCGCTGCGCCAGCGCCTGCTCGTCGGCCTGGAGGAAGTCCGTATCCGTCATGCAAAATACTCCCGGGCGGTCGCGCAAATATAACTGATATCGGCGGCCGAGAGGAACTGATTGATCGGGAGCGTGAGGATCTGATCCGCCTGCCGCTCGGTCACCGGAAACGCGCCGCGCCCCAGACCAAGATGCGCTGCCGCCGGCTGAAGGTGGATCGGCACCGGATAGTGGATCGCGGTCTCGATGCCCTTGTCGGCAAGATATTTCTGGAAGTCGTTGCGGCGGTCGGTCTGCACCACGAAGGTGTGGAACGTATTGAACTCGATGTTGCGGCAGGGCGGAATGAACAGGGGCAGGCCTGCGAGCTCGGTGCGGTATTGCGCGGCGTTGCGCCGCCGGCGCTCGATCACCGACGGCAAATTGCGGAGGCGGATTCGCAGCACGTCCGCCTGAAGCGTGTCGAGCCGCGATACGATGCCCCATTCCTGGACGTCGCTGCGGTTGATCAGACCGTGATTGCGCAGGCGGCGAATTCGTGCGGCAAGCTCGGCGTCGGCGGTGACGAGGAAGCCGGCATCGCCCGCGGCATTGAGATTCTTCAGGGGATGCGCGGAGAAGCAGCCGAACGTTCCGATGGTGCCGCTCATCCGCCCGTCATAGGTCGAGCCGACGGCCTGGGCGCTGTCCTCGATCACGGCGAGAGCGTGCTTGTCGGCGATCGCCATCAGCGGGTTCATGTCGGCCATGCGCCCGGTCAGGTGCACCGGCATGATCGCCTTGGTCCGCGGCGTGACGGCGGCCTCGACCGCGGCCGGATCGATGTTCTGGTCCGGCAGCACGTCCGCAAAGACCGGCGAGGCGCCGACTGCGATGATCGCGGCGGTCGATGCCACGAACGAGTTCGGCGGGGTGATGACCTCGTCGCCGGGACCGATGTTGAGCGCCCTCATCGCGAGGATCAGCGCATCGGTACCGGAATTCAGCGTCACGACATGCGGCGAGCCGAGATAGGCGGACAGTTCCTCTTCGAGCTTTCCGACCGCCGCCCCGCCGATGAAATCGCCACGCTGGAAGACGCCCTCGACCGCCTGCATGATCTCGGCGCGCTCTTCCTCGAATTGCGCCGGAAGATTGACGTATCCGATGCGCCGGCGGCCCGCGTCAGCGTCCATGGCAGAACTTCCTGACGGTCTCGATGACGCGGTCCTGCTGCGCGCGTGTCAGGTGCTGGTCCACCGGGAAGCTGATGACTTCCTTGGCATGGCGGTCGGTGACCGGGAACGTTCCCGCGGCGTAACCGAGATGCTTGAGGCCTTCCTGCTGATACAGCGGGATCGGATAGTGGATCTTGGCTTCGATGCCGTTGTCCAGGCAGTACTGATAGAGCTCGTCGCGACGCTCGGCGAACACCATGTAGAGGTGATAGACGTGCTTCACGTTGGGGCGGCGCGGCGGAACGCGCAGGCCGGGCAGGCCGGCGAGTCCCGCGTCGTAATAGGCCGCGTTCTCGATCCGGCGCCGCGTGATCTCGCTGGTCTGGCCGATCAGCCAGTTGCCGACCACCGCCTGGAGGGAATCGAGCCGCGAGTTGCAGCCGAGGATCGCGATCTCGTCGCGGTTCTTCATGCCGTGGTTGCGGATGAGGCGGAGCCGCTCGTTCATCCCGTCGTCATTGGTGACGACGACGCCGGCATCGCCCCAGACGTTCAGGTTCTTGAGCGGATGCAGGGAAAAGCCGGCTGCGATGCCGTGGGTGCCGGAGCGCTTTCCGGCGAACTCCGAGAGGATGCCCTGGCAGGCGTCCTCGACGACGGGGATGTTGTGGCGCTGCGCGATCGCCATCAGCTTGCCCATGTCGGTGACCTCGCCGGTCAGCTGAACCGGCATGATCGCCTTGGTCTTCGCTGTGATCGCGGCTTCGACATAGTCGACGTTCATGCAGAAGGAATCGTCGCAGTCGACCAGCACGGGCCTCGCGCCGGTCTCCGCAATGGCGCCGACGGTCGCGATGAACGTATTGGCGGCGGTGATGACTTCATCGCCATGGCCAATGCCGAGCGCCTTGAGCGGCAACTTGAGCGCGTCGGTGCCCGATCCGACGCCGATGGCGTGGCGCACGCCGATCAGCTCCGCAAAACGCCGCTCGAATTCGGCGACGGGCTTGCCAAGGGTGAAGTCGCCGGTCGCCACCAGGCGGCCGATCTCGGCCAGGATGGGAGCTGGATCGGAGAATTGCTCGAGCAGATAGGAATATCGAACGTCGTACATGTGGCCCGTCAGGTGGAATGGAGTTGAGGGGAGGAGGTGTGCGAGGCGGCAAGTGCGCGCTCGATCGAGGTGGCAATGGCGCTGGCGGAAAGCCCGTGCTTCTTGAGCAGGGAGTCCTGCGAGCCGTAATTGTGCATGAAGCGGTCCGGCAGCGACAGCCGCAGCATCGCCGGCAGGCCTGATCCAAGCCTGTCGATCAGCGTCTCCGCGACCGCGCTGCCGAGGCCGCCGGACGGGACATGCTCCTCGAGGGTCGCCACGAGCCTGGTGCCGCGGATCGCTTGCAGCAGCGCCTCGGTGTCGAGCGGCTTGACGGTATGCATGTGCAGGATGCCTGCGCGGACGCCTTGTGCGGCCAGCAGGTCGGCTGCGGCCAGCGCTCGCTGAAGCATGATCCCGGTGGTCACCATGAGGACGTCACCCGGCGGGCGCATCAGGATGGCCTTGCCGATCTCAAAGCCATGCTCGGCCTTCGAGACGATGGCGTCGCCGCCTTTTCCCAGGCGGATGTAGATCGGTCCGGTCCAGTCGAGGGTCTGCTCCATCAGCCGCGCGGCTTCGTCGGCATCGCACGGGCAGACCACCGTCATGTTGGGCAGCGCCCGCATGATGGCGATGTCCTCGATCGCCTGGTGGGTGGGGCCGAGCGGCGCATAGACGAGCCCGCCGCCGTTGGCGATCAGCCGTACCGGCAGGTTGTGCAGGCAGAGGTCGACGGCCACCTGCTCGTAGCAGCGCCGGGTGAGGAATGTCGCGATGGTGTTGACGTAGGGCACGAAGCCCTCCATCGCGAGGCCGGCCGACATGCCGATGATATGCGCTTCCGAGATGCCTTCGATCAGATGGCGCTTCGGAAACTCCTTGCTCATCGCGCGCAAGGTGCCTGCGCCGGGATCGGAGCCGATGTAAAGCACACGCTCGTCGCGCGCGGCGAGCTTGTGGACCATGTTCATGGCGGTGTTGCGCATGGGATGCCGATCAAAAATCGCCGACAGCTACGCGAATCGCGTCGAGCTCGCTGTCGGTCAGCTTGTTCTTGTGATGCCAATCGGCGTTGGATTCTGCGGCCGGCAGACCCTTGCCCTTGACGGTATGGCAGATGATCGCGGTGGGTTTGCCCGCAACCGGCGGGACCTGCTTCAGGACGGTGCGCAGGGCGCCGACGTCGTGGCCGTTGAGCTCCTGCACGGCAAAGCCGAAGCTGCGCCACTTGTCCGCGAGGGGCTCCAGCGGCAGGACGTAGTCGGTGGGCCCGTAGCTCTGGAGTTTGTTGTAGTCGATCAGCGCGACCAGGTTGTCGAGCCCGTGCTTGGCCGCGCCCATGGCAGCCTCCCACACCGATCCCTCGTTGATCTCGCCGTCGCCGAGCAGGACGAAGGTGCGGTAGGTGCGCTCGCGCATGCGCGCGGCGAGCGCAAGGCCGACACCGATCGACAGGCCATGTCCAAGCGCGCCGGTCGAGGCCTCGACCCCCGGCACCATTCCGTATTCGGGATGTCCGCCCAGAATACTGTCGGGGCCGCAGAAGCCTTCCAGCTCCGACAGGGGGAAGAAGCCGCGGTCGGCCAACAGCGCATAGAGCGCCAGGCAACCGTGTCCCTTGCTGAGAATCGCGCGGTCGCGGCCCGGATCGCGCGGGTTGTTCGGATCGATCCGCAGCACGTCGTCGTAGAGCACGCGGACCATCTCGATCAGCGACAGCGCCGGACCGACGTGTCCGCGTCCCGCCGAACGGACGGATCCGAGCACCAGGCGGCGCAAGTAAAGGCTGCGCTCGTCGAGCGTGCAGGTGAGGGCGGCTTCAGCGTGGGGTGAGATCTGGATCACGTTGGCAAATCGTTTGGTGGAGCCGGCGGGCTTTGTCGAGCTGACCGGCGAGGCGGACCGTCAGGTCGCCACCTTGCGCAGCAAAGGCGCGTCGGGAGCGGCTTTCCGGCAAATAGGCATTCAGGACAATCAGGCACCAAATCGCCCCAAACACAGGATAGAGTACGTCAAGGCGGATCGCAAACGCATCATCCCTAGCCGCGAAAGCTTGTGTGAGGCGTTCGGTCAACAGATTTGCTTTGGCTTCGGGCAGATCGCTGCCGGGGTGAATCGCGGTGTCGGACACCAGCTTGACCGGATCGTCCCAGCCGAAATATTCGAAGTCGATAAAGCGCAGCCGGCCGTCCGCGGCGCGCAGCGCATTGTGCAGTCCGAAATCGGACGGACTCAACACGCGATGCGCGGGCGCAATGTCCGCTGCGAGATCCCGGCCGAGTTCCGCATAGCGCCGGCGGAGCTGCCGAATCGCGATGGCCGTGCTGGGAATCAGGCTGTCGTCCATGAACGCGCGCAGGTCCGGATGATCAACCGAGGCCCGTCTCAGTCCGTCCAGGCGCTGCTCGTACTGGGCGACGGCTTCCTCGGGCGAGAAGATGCTGGCCGAAGCGTTCCGCAAAGTTTGCGCGCCGTCGGCGTTGCACAGTTTCTGCAACTCGATCAGGAAATCGGCCAGCTGATCGGCATCACCGTCCTGAGGGCGCAGCACCGCGGCTTCGCCGTCGAACCATTGATACAGCGCGCAGGACGCATCCGAATCCTTCGCGATCGGGCGCGGTGTCGATGTTATGCCGTGGCGCGACAGAAACGAGAGCGCATCATATTCCTGTCCCAGTCGATCGCGCCCGTCGGACGGATAATGTTTGAGGGCGAGGGCCGGTCCCTCCGCCATCTCCAGCCGAAACACCCTGTTGTTGCCGCCGGATCGCGCCGGTTGGGCGGCCGCGACCGGGGCGCCTGCCAGACGGCTGCCGATCGCCATTGCATCCGCTGCGCTGATGTCGGGCTCGCTCATTCAGCAAACACCTCGTGGCGGATGCCGGCCCATGTCGCGATCGGCTTGCAGTGTTCGGGGTGCGGGGGCTGCGAACGCGTGAACAGGATCGATCGCGTGGCCTTCGGAAAGTGCGGTTGCTCGAACACCTCGACGAGATCGTCGATGAAGATGTCGAGCTCCAGGTTCACGAGTCGCTCGACTTTGGCGGCCATCGTGTCCTCGAAATAAACGTCGCCGACGGCCAGCGCCGAATCCGCAGCGTCGATCAGGCCTGCCTCCCGCAGCCAGCCGCGTGCGGCTTCACGCAGGTCGGTGTGGTCGGGATCCTGATGACCGAATCGGGTCTTGTGGCTGACGATGTGCACCTTCGCGCCGGCCTGTCTGCACGCCGCCAGGAATTCCCGCACGCCCGGATAGATTTCAGCGCCGCCAATGCCCTTGCCGTAGACGAAGCCTTGCAGGCCTTGCCAGGCGAACTCGCCGCCCGCGCGGGATCGCAGATGATCCCGCACATCGGTCTTCAGTCCCTCCCAGCCCTCCGGCACCAGCCCGCGCTGACGCGCGACGGCGGCAAAGACCTTGTCGTAGCAGATGATCGTGTTGTCGAAATCGATGCCGATCCGCACGCCGCTCACTTCAGGCTGATATTCTGCATCATCTTGATGTTGAAGTACCGGGGGTCGTTGAGCGAGTTCGGCAGGCGGCCGGCCCTGAAGGCGTCCACCAGTCCCGACACGGCCTGCTCGATCGTGTGCGTCGGCGCAAATCCGAGTTCGCGGCGGATCTTCTCCGAAGAGACGTGATACGAGCGCAGGTCGTCGGTCGGCTCAACGACGACGTCGACATTGCTCCCGACCACCGACTTGACGATGTCGGCGATCTTCATCAGCGAGTGGTTCTCATAGCCGATATTGTAGGTCTTGCCGTCGATCTTCGCGTCGTCCTGCTGAAGCAGGAACAGATAGGCCGCGGACATGTCCTCGATGTGCAGGTTGGGCCGACGCTGCGTTCCGCCGAACACGCGGATGCGGCCGGTGTTGACTGCAAGATTGGTCAGGATGTTGACGACGACGTCGAGCCGCTGCCGCGGTGCGTAGCCGCAGACGGTCGCAGGACGAACGGTGCAGGCGACGAACCCGGACGCGGCCTCGTCGGCAAGGTCGGTCTCGCACATCGCCTTGAACTTCGAGTAGTCCGTGAGCGGCTCGCAGGACAGCTCCTCGGTCACCTCGGCTTCGTCCTTGATGCCGTAGACGCTCGAGGAGGAGGCGTAGATGAAGCGCTTGATGCCGGCCTTCTTCGCGGCGCGCACCATCGGACGGAAGCAGTCGTAGTTGATGGACTTGCCGAGCGCAGGGTCCAGCTCGAACGAGGGGTCGTTGGAGATGCAGGCGAGGTGGATCACCGCGTTGTTGCCGCGCAGGGCCTCGTTGATCGCGGCCTCATCGCGGATGTCGCCCTTGATCAGGCGAAGGTTCGGATTGTTGCGAACCGCGTCGAAGACCGATTCGCCATACATGAACAGGTCGAGCACGGTGACCTTATGGCCCGCTGCCAGCAACCGGGGAACCAGCACGCTGCCGACATAGCCGGCGCCACCGGTGACCATCACGTTCCATTTCTGATCAATCACTGTCGTTCTCCAGAATTCTTCCTGTGCGCTATTTCAGCAACGCGGTGACAAACTTGACCAGCGGGGCCTTTTCGACCGAGTTGCGGTGACCGACGATGCCGACCTTGATCGCGCCTGCGGCGTTGCCGATGAAGGCGACGTCCTCGATATTGCCGCCGGCGGCAACCAGCGGCGCCGTGATCGTCAGGAAGGCATCGCCGGCGCCGACGGTGTCGACGACGGTCTTGGTGAAAGCGGGCACGCGCGCGACGCCGGTCTTCGACGAGAAGGGGTAGCAGCCGAAGGAGCCGTGCGTGATGATCATGTTATCGCAGTCGATCTTGCCGTGCAGGCTGGTCTCGATCACCGACGCGATGTCGCTGAACTTGTCGGTGGCGGCCAGCCGCGCTTCCGGCGCGTCGATGCAGATGTAGTCCGCCCGCGGATACTTCGTGATCAGATTGTAGCCGTGGTTTCCGCTGTTGCTCTGGGCGTTGATCGCCAGGAACTTGGAGTTGGCGATCAGGGCATCGATTGTGCTTGGAGCGATCATCCCGTGACCGAAATCGGTGACGATCACCACATCCCCGCCGCGAACGCGCTCGGCGGTGATGCGGTCGATCTCCTTGCGCTCGGCCTCGTCGAGCGGGGTGTCGTCCATGGTGTAGACTTCGAAGAGCTTGTGCAGATATCCCAGCTCGACGTACCGCAATTTGCGGGTCGTCGGGCGGCCCTGAATGCGGATCGGCGTGAGCGTGACATTCGGGCGGACATGCGCACGGATGAACTCTTCCGGGTAGTCCTTGCCACCCAGCGTCGTGACGATCTCCACCGACTTGCAGAAGCTCGCCACGTGATTGGCCGCGGCAATGACGCCGCCGGCAAATTGCTCGCCATTCTTGAACAGGGTGGCGACGATGTTTTCCTTCGAAGCCTTTCCGAGCGCCGTGACGTACTGGTACTCGTCGATGATGGTGTCGCCGACCAGCACCACGTGCATGTCCTGGATCTTGTCGATCAGCTTCAGCAGGCGCTCGGCGCCACCGCTTTCGCGCACCTTCTGGAGGTAGTCGCGCAGAGGGGGATCGTAGATGTCGAAGTAGCGGTTCATCAGCGACGACGAGCTGAAGGTCACGTCGCGCGTGAAGACGATGCGGCCGCCATGACGTTCGACGGCCTCTCGCTCGATGGCGATCTTGCCGGTGACGTCATCCTCGGGGTTTTCGTAGTCAGAACCCTTCACGTAGATGTCGGGGCGCACGGTATCGAGGACCGGCTCGGCGCTCGAGGTCTGGTTGATGCCGACCCAGTCGACCGTGCCGAGCGCGGCCAGCATCTCGGCGCGCATGCTCTCCGGGAAGATCGGCCGTCCCGGGCCCTTGTTGACAAAACGGTCGGCCGTAACGGTCACGATGACCACGTCGGCCTCGTTGCGCGCCGCCAAGATGTGCCGGACGTGGCCGAGATGCACCAGATCGAATACGCCGTGGCAGAGCGCAACGGTGCGGCCCTCGGCTTGCGCGGCCCGCGCGATCGCGCCCAGTTCCTCGATCGTCTTGATCTTCGCGTGCGGTGCCGGATGGACAGCCGGCTTGTCTGTCGAAGTATTAGCCATGTGAACTACCCAAAGCGCCGACCGACCTCAGCCGGCCGACCCGGAATTGATCGACTCGCAGCAACGATACCTGGCGAACCTGTTCAGTGGCTTGCGTTCCGCGGCGTACCGGCCGCCGCGTCGTCCTCGTCACCAAGATATTTGAACCAGTCCTTGGTGGCGTCGGCGATCTTGTCCACCGTCCACAAAGGTGCGTCCTTGTACTGGTCCATCGACCTCAGCATCGTCGCGACGCCGTCCTCGAATCTCACCTTTGGCGCCCATTTCAGGACCTGCTTGATCTTGGTGATGTCGGCGTAGGTGCAGTCGGGTTCGCCGGGACGCTTGGGAATATGGATCTTGTCGCCGCCGAGAAGCTCGACCAGCTGGTTGACGCTGTAGGTGTTGTCGGAGCCGACGTTGAATATTTCGTGCGAGACGTCGGAGCGCGCGGCGGTCACGAAGGCGTCGGCGACATCGCTGACGAAGGTGAAGTCGCGGGTCTGCTCGCCATCGCCCACCACCGTGAAGGGCTTGCCGGCAAGTTTCTGTGCCATGAAGACGCCGAACACGGCACCGTAGGTGCCCGTGGTGCGATGGCGCGGCCCGAACACGTTGAACAGGCGAAGCGCCACGGCCGGAAGCTTGTAGACCTGGCACCAATGCATGACGCACTGCTCGCCGAGATTCTTGGTGAGGGCGTAAGGATACATCGGCCGGATCTCGGCGCTCTCCGGTGTCGGGTAGACGTCGGGAATGCCGTAGCAGGACGATGACGCCGCATACATGAAGCGCCTGACGCCCGCGCGCCGCGCAGCTTCGAGGACGTTGACCGTGCCGTCGACATTGGCGCGATGATACGGGATCGGAGACTCGATCGAGGGGACGATGTCGGCCAGCGCCGCGAGATGGAAAACCCAGTCGATGCCGTCGAAGTGCGGCCTGATCGAATCGAGCTCGGCGACGTCGGCTCGCACGATCTTCAGCCGGCTCGAATCAGCGCGCGACGACAGATTCTCGGGACGTCCGATGACGAAATTGTCGAGCGCGATCACCTCATGACCGTCGTCGAGGAGTCGATCGACGAGGTGGCTTCCAATGAAACCGGCGCCGCCAGTAACGATGCATTTCATGGGAAACATCCGTGACGCGAATGCCCAGCGAAACAGGCTCGCCAATGTTGAGTGACACCCGAAAGCCGACTACCAGCCGCAGGCAAGTTTTGCAAGGATTATGCCTTTGCAATCTCTGGTAAGAGTCGGTATCACGACGGCATGCTGCCATCGAGTCGCCAGCCCATGCCTGCCGAGTCCGTCGATCCCGATCACAAGGCCTTCCTCGACGATTACGTGGGACGCCTCCATCGCGCGACGGCGATAGACGACAGTATTTTTGCGGGCATCTCCGCCACCCGGGCGACCTGGTTGCGCACGCGCGAGCAGGGCGGTCGCGTCGTCTTCATCGGCAATGGCGGCTCGGCCGGCATCGCCTCGCATCTGGCGATCGATCTGGCAAAGAACGCGTCGGTGCCTGCGCTGTGCTTCAGCGATGCAAGCATGATGTCGTGCCTCGCCAACGACTACGGTTTCGAGGACTGGATCGCGCACGCCGTGCGGCTGAACGCCCGCGCCGGCGACTGCCTCGTCGCGATCAGTTCGTCGGGGCGCTCGAAGAACATTCTCAATGCGGTCGCGCAGGCGCGGACGATGAAGCTCGATGTGATTACGCTCTCGGGCATGAATGCGGACAATCCCCTGCGCAATCTCGGCGACGTCAATTTCTGGGTGGATAGCCGCAGCTACAACATTGTGGAGACCACACACCAGTTCTGGATGATGGCCGCGATCGACCTCGTCATCGGTCGCGCGGAATACCCGGCGTCCTGAGGCGGGTATCGGATGCAGTTGCGGTCTAAACAGACGGCTCTGTTTTCGCTGAAGCTGCTGCTGTCGATCGCCGTGCCGGCCTACATCGCGCGCGGTCTCGATCTGGGCCGGTTGCGGACTCGTCTCGTTTCCGTCAACCCGTTCCTGTTAGCTCTCGCGTTGGCGGCTCATCGCGCGGCGCTCGTATTCCGCGGACAAGGCGGCGAAGGCTGCGGAACAATCGCCGAATTACGCAATGGCGAAGGTCGAGGAGGTATCGAGCCACCCTTGACCCGCTTGAACCATTGCCGTCGATCTAATCTTCACAGGGTGGGATTGCCCCATCCGCGCGCATCTCTCCGTTTTCTGGTTCCACGATGAAAAACCTGTTCTACGTCCGTCATACCTGCCGCCTCTGTCATTCGGACAAGCAAGAGCTTGTCGTCCCGATGGCCGGCATGCCCATCGGCACGCCGAACTTCCAGGTGCCGGACGCCAGCGTCGACGATCCCGTCTTCAGGGCCGCGGTGCCGATGGCGCTGCATCTGTGCAGGGACTGCGGCCACCTCCAGATTCTCCATGTCGGCAATCCGGAGATCCAGTACCGCAACTACGTCTACACCACCTCGCTCTCGCTCGGGCTGCGGCAGCATTTCGAAGGCTATGCCAGCGACGTCGTCAGCCGCTTCGGAATCGCGCCGGGGTCGCTGGTGGTGGAGCTCGGCAGCAACGACGGATCGCTGCTCGGCTTCTTCAAGGAGCGTGGCATGCGGGTGCTGGGCGTTGATCCCGCCGTCGACATCGCGCGGCGCGCGACCGAGGCGGGCATCGAAACCATCGGCGATTTCTTCACTGACGCCGTCGGGCACCGCATCCTGAAAAGCCACGGTGCGGCGAGCGTCGTGATCGCCAACAACATGATCGCCAATGTCGACAATCTCGATCCGCTGGTGATCGGGGTTCGCGACGTGCTTGCGCCGGACGGGTTGTTCGTCTTCGAAACGCAATACGGCGTCGACGTCACCGAGAAGAACCTGCTCGACACCGTCTATCACGAGCATCTGTCGTATTTTAACATCAAGCCGCTGACGCGCTTCTTCGCGCGGCTCGGGATGGAAGTGATCGACGTCCAGCACATCTGGACCAAGGGCGGATCGATCCGCGTGACGGTGCAGCGCGCCGGCGGCGCGAAGAAGCCGTCGGCGGAGGTCGCGCGGTTCATCGCCGAGGAAGACCGGCTCGGCGTCGATCAGCCGGCCTATTATGCGCCCTACGTGAAGCGGATCGCTGCCATTCGCGACGAGTTGGTCGCGATGGCCGATGCCGCCCACGCACGCGGTCAACTCGTCGCCGGCTATGGCGTCTCCGTCGGCACCACGACCCTGCTGCCGCAGTTCGGCCTGGAGGGCAAGATCGACTTCCTGGTGGACGACGACCCCAAGAAGGGGAACGTGATGGCCGGCCCCGGCTACGACATCCCGATCCTGGCGCCCGCCGCCCTTTACGAGCGCAAGCCGGCGTTCGTCGTCGTGTTCGCCTGGCGCTACGTCGACCCGATCCGGGCCAAGCATGCCGGTTATTTCGCGGACGGCGGAAAGTTCGTGGTGCCGTTGCCGGGCATTTCCATGGTCGAGCGGGCCGATTGACGCTGGTCCGGGGCCGCCGTCAGCGCGAGGCGGGCGGTCAGGCCGGTTCGGGCGTCGGAAGGCTGCTCGGCCCGGCCCGGTAAACCGTTGATTCGCATGGGCTCTGCCGTAGGCCTGCGGGGGCGAGGGGACGCCGGGCGGATGAGCCGCTACCTTGACGTTTGGCCCCGTTCGCAGTAGATACCCGCCACCTGCAGCCGGCCCGTTAGACGCGGATCTCCGGCGCGGCTTTGAAATCCCCGAACAATCGAGCCCGGTTTCCGGCTCATCCTTCGAGACAGAGGGCTGGGCCAACGGCGGCTGTTCGGATCCCTGAAATTCAATCGCGTCTGTCGACGGACGTTGGACATCAAACGATGGCAGTCAGCCCGTTCAAGTTCTTGCAGGAAGTGCGCTCGGAGACCGCCAAGGTCACCTGGCCGACCCGTCGCGAGACCACGATCACCACCATCATGGTGTTCGTCATGGTCGCCGTGGCCTCAATCTTCTTCTTCGCCGCCGACCAGATCATCCGTTACCTCATCACCTTCCTCTTGGGCATTCACTGATGGCTACAGCAACCGCTCAATTGTCCGACAAGCGCTGGTACATCGTCCACGCCTATTCGAACTTCGAGAAGAAGGTCGCCGAATCGATCCGCGAGCAGGCCAAGCAGCGCGGGCTCGAGGAACTGTTCGAACTGGTGCTGGTTCCGACCGAGAAGGTCACGGAAGTGCGCCGCGGCCGCAAGATCGACGCCGAGCGCAAGTTCTTCCCGGGCTACGTGCTGGTGAAGATGAAGCTGACCGACGAGGCGTTCCATCTGATCAAGAACACGCCGAAGGTGACCGGCTTCCTCGGCGCGGAAAACAAGCCGATGCCGATCTCGGAAGCCGAGGCCATGCGAATCCTGCACCAGGTGCAGGAGGGCGTGGAACGGCCGAAGGCGTCGGTGTCGTTCGAGATCGGCGAGAACGTGCGCGTGGCCGATGGCCCGTTCGCCTCGTTCTCCGGTGTGGTCGAGGAAATCGACGAGGCGCGCTCGCGCGTGAAGGTCGCGGTGTCGATCTTCGGCCGCGCCACGCCGGTCGAGCTGGAATTCGGTCAGGTCGAGAAGGTCTGACCGGGTCGCGCGTGAAGCCGAAAAGCTTCGCGCAAAGAGAGGCCGTGGGAGGGAGAGGGCGGTTGCCAGCCGCATCCGACCCAGACCACGAACCTGAAACCGCCGGCCTGTCCGGCACAACAGGAGTGATACATGGCAAAGAAAGTGACCGGATACCTGAAGCTTCAGGTCCCGGCCGGTGCGGCGAATCCTTCGCCCCCGATCGGTCCCGCGCTTGGTCAGCGCGGTCTCAACATCATGGAGTTCTGCAAGGCGTTCAACGCCCAGACCCAGAAGGAAGAGAAGAACACCCCGATCCCGGTAATCATCACCATCTATGCGGACCGTTCCTTCACCTTCGAGATGAAGACGCCGCCGATGTCCTACTTCCTCAAGCAGGCCGCCAAGATCCAGTCCGGCTCGAAGGCGCCGGGCCGTGACAAGGCCGGCAAGGTGACCAAGGCGCAGGTGCGCGAGATCGCCGAGAAGAAGATGAAGGACCTGAATTGCGACACCATCGAATCGGCCATGAAGATGGTCGAGGGCTCTGCCCGTTCGATGGGTCTGGAAGTGGCGGGGTAAGCGGTCATGGCAATCGGAAAGCGTTTGAACAAAGCCCGCGAAGGTGTTGACCGCGAAAAGCTTTACCCGCTCGCGGAAGCCATCAAGATGGTCAAGGAACGCGCGAAAGCGAAGTTCGACGAGACCATCGAGGTCGCGATCAATCTCGGCGTCGATCCCCGTCACGCCGACCAGATGGTTCGTGGCGTCGTGACCCTGCCGAACGGCACCGGCCGTACGCTCCGCGTCGGCGTGTTCGCCCGTGGCGCCAAGGCCGACGAGGCCAAGGCTGCGGGCGCCGACGTTGTCGGCGCCGAAGACCTGGTCGAGAAGGTGCAGAACGGCTCGATCGATTTCGATCGCTGCATCGCCACCCCCGACATGATGCCGCTGGTCGGCCGTCTCGGTAAGGTGCTGGGCCCGCGCGGCCTGATGCCGAACCCGAAGATCGGTACCGTGACCATGGACGTCACCGGTGCCGTGAAGGGTGCCAAGGGCGGCTCGGTCGAGTTCCGCGTCGAGAAGGCCGGCATCCTGCAGGCCGGCGTCGGCAAGGCCTCGTTCTCCGAGGAGAAACTGGTCGAGAACATCAAGGCCCTGGCCGACGCTGTCTCGAAGGCGAAGCCGGCCGGTTCCAAGGGTACCTACATCCAGCGCGTTGCGGTGTCCTCGACGATGGGCCCGGGCGTGAAGGTCGAGCCGGGCACCATTCTCGGCTAAGGTTTGCCTCGGCTAGAGGTTTGGAAATTGCATGAGGCGAGGGGCGGAATTGGGCAACCGATTCCGCCCCTCTTCGTTTGTGGCGGCGTTCACCGGAAACAATAACAATGGCTGACAAGGTCCTGATCTACTCGCGCTTCCCCAAGACGATGATGGCGCGCTTCGCCGAGCGGTTTGAGCTGCTCGACACCGGTGGCAAGCCCGCGCGGGAGGTGTTTTCGGCGGACGAGCTCGGCGGCATTCGCGCGATGCTCACTGCAGGCGGCACCCCGCTCGGGGCCGAAGCGATGGACCTGTTTCCGAAACTCGGCGCCATCGTCTGCTACGGCACCGGCTATGACGGCATCGACCTGAAAGCGGCCGCCGCGCGCAACATCGCGGTCGGCCACAGCCCGGGCGCCAATGCGGCCTCGGTTGCCGACATCGCGATGACCCTGATGCTGGCGACGACGCGGCGGATCCTGGTCGCCGACCAGTATGTCCGCAGTGGCGATTGGGCCGCGTCAAAGCCCTCGCCGATGATGCGCCCGCAGGCCGGCATGCCCGGCCGCCGGATCGGCGTCTACGGCATGGGCGAGATCGGCCGCAAGATCGCCGCGCGCTGCGCCGCCTTCGAGAGCAAAATCGGCTATTTCAGTCGCACCAAGTACGATTTGCCCTATCAATATTTCCCGACGCTGGAGGCGCTCGCCGACTGGTGCAGCGTGCTGATGATCGCGGTCCGGGCAGGGGACGAGACCCAGCACGTCGTCAATGCCGATATCCTGGGGCGCCTCGGCGCGGACGGCTATGTCGTCAACATCTCCCGCGGCTCGGTGATCGACCAGCAGGCGCTTGTAGCGGCCCTGACCGACAAGACCATCGCCGGCGCCGGCCTCGACGTCTTCGAGAAGGAGCCGCACGCCCCCGACGCCCTGACCGCGCTGCCCAACGTGGTGTTCGCCCCGCATCTCGGCGGCCACACCCTGGAATCGCACGTCGCCATGCAGAACTGCGTGCTGGCGAACCTCGGCGCGTTCTTCGAGGGCAAGCGGTTGCCTTATGGGGTCAAATCGGCCTGAATCGGTCCTTGTCAGCCCGGGTCAAGCGCCTGCGGCAACGGATTGGAACTGGTGTGAATTTTGCTCTTGGCAAGCAGGCCCGGAGCGGTTAAAGAACCGCCTCCGGACGTGCCGGCCTAGGCTGGCGCGTTCGTGCACGCATTCCGAAAACCCGACACGACAGGAGATCATTCCTTTTAGGACGTCCGCGAGGATTTGCCGGAAAAGGAAGGAAAACCGTCGGTTGGTGGAATGCGGGCAGAGGTCAGGCGGTTCGCCGGCTGATCTTGTCCTGTCCAAGACTGCAGGCGCCCGCGGGAAATTTCGATTTCTCAACGGCTTAATCGCATGGCCTGCATAGACGGGTGAAGACCGGATTTCACTTCGCACCCAGCTTTAAGGGCTGGCTTGCGGAACGGGTCTGGTTCGGACCTCGACACGCCGTGGGCTCTAACGGGCTCCCGGAGGGCAGGCTTTGAATTGTCGTCTTGCCCGGCGTGTCCGAAGGGTTTGCCCCCTGAGGTTCAGGTTTGGGCGGGACGATGGGTGCAACCCGGCGGTCCCGCTTTCGCGATGACCGCCAACCGGAAAGAGCTTGCTGTGGAACGAGCGGCAAAAAAAGAAGCGGTCGAACAGCTCAATGGGGTCTTCAAGACCACGAGCGTCGCGGTCGTTGCTCAATATTCCGGCCTCACCGTCGCCCAGATGCAGAAGCTGCGCCAGCAGATGAAGCAGGCGGGTGCCTCGGTGAAGGTCTCGAAGAACCGTCTCGCCAAAATTGCTCTTGAAGGCACTGACGTCGTTGCCATCGGCCCCATGCTGAAGGGACCGACCGTGATCGCCACTTCGAACGATCCGGTAGCGGCGCCAAAGGTCGCCATCGAATTCGCCAAGGCGAACGAAAAGTTCGTCATCGTCGGCGGCTCGATGGGGAAGACCGTCCTGAATGTCGACGGCGTGAAGGCGCTTGCCTCGCTGCCGTCGCTTGATGAACTGCGCGGCAAGATCGTCGGCCTGCTTGTGGCCCCGGCGACCAAGCTCGCTCAGCTCGCCAACGCGCCCGCGGGCAAGCTCGCGCGTGTCATCCAGGCTCATGCCTCAAAGGGCGAAGCGGCCTGACGCCCTTCGCAAAACTCAAACCCGAACCAGACTTACACGTAAGGAAACTGAACAATGGCTGACTTGCAGAAGATCGTTGACGACCTCTCGAGCCTCACCGTGCTCGAAGCTGCCGAACTCGCGAAGCTCCTCGAAGAGAAGTGGGGCGTTTCGGCTGCCGCGGCTGTCGCCGTGGCCGGCCCGGCTGGTGGTGGCGCTGCCGCCGCTCCGGTGGAAGAGAAGACCGAGTTCACGGTCGTTCTCGCCAGCGCCGGCGACAAGAAGATCGAGGTCATCAAGGAAGTCCGCGCCATCACCGGTCTCGGCCTGAAGGAAGCAAAGGACCTCGTCGAGGGTGCTCCGAAGCCGGTCAAGGAAGGCGTGAACAAGGAAGAAGCCGACAAGATCAAGGCCCAGCTCGAGAAGGCTGGCGCGAAGGTCGAGCTCAAGTAAGCGCAAGCTTGCTGGCACGAGATCCCGGGCGAGCGTCAAGCGAGGCCCGGGATCTTGGTCCACCCTTGCGAGGGCGGGCCGGATGCAAAAGGCGTGCGACGGAACGTCCCGACGCGGGCCGAACACGAAAACGTGTGGGGATTGGAGGGTTTACCCCTCGAATCTGCACTATTGTCGCCCCATATCGGGTCGACAGCACGAAAGCGCGGTGGGCAGGGATTCCGGATTTCCCTGTAAGCCGTTGGGAGAGCAGGCTATTTCGGGCTTTTGCAGTCCGTGAAGACAATCGTTGAGACGGGCGGGCGTGCCTATGCGCCCCGCGCGTCGTTTTGCGTTTTGAAGGTCTGAAGAACAGATTCAGGACATGACGGCCTGAAACTGGATTTTCGGTCCCCAAGACGGGTTCGAAAAATTCAACCCGGGGAGCGGCGGCAGCTGCGTCCTGGACGGCGCGCCCAGAGCGGGCGACGAAATGAGAGGCCACGATGGCGCAGCAGACATTCACCGGTCGCAAACGCGTTCGCAAGTTCTTCGGACACATCAAGGAAGTCGCCGAGATGCCGAACCTCATCGAGGTTCAGAAGGCGTCCTATGATCAGTTCCTGATGGTCGACGAACCCCAGGGCGGCCGTCTCGACGAGGGTCTGCAGGCGGTGTTCCGCTCGGTGTTCCCGATCTCCGACTTCTCGGGCACCTCGATGCTGGAATTCGTCCGCTACGAGTTCGAGCAGCCGAAATATGACGTCGACGAGTGCCGCCAGCGCGGCATGACCTTCGCGGCCCCCCTCAAGGTGACGCTGCGCCTCATCGTGTTCGATATCGACGAGGAAACCGGCGCCAAGTCGGTGAAGGACATCAAGGAGCAGGACGTCTACATGGGCGACATCCCGCTCATGACGATGAACGGCACCTTCATCGTCAACGGCACCGAGCGCGTCATCGTCTCGCAGATGCACCGTTCGCCCGGCGTGTTCTTCGACCACGACAAGGGCAAGACCCATTCGTCGGGCAAGCTGCTGTTCGCCGCCCGCGTGATCCCGTATCGCGGCTCCTGGCTCGACATCGAGTTCGACGCCAAGGACATCGTCTATGCGCGTATCGACCGTCGCCGCAAGATTCCGGTGACGTCGCTGATGTTCGCGCTCGGCCTTGATGGCGAGGCGATCCTGTCCACGTTCTACAAGAAGATCCTCTACAAGCGGACCAAGGAAGGCTGGCGCGTTCCGTTCGACGCCAACCGTTTCCGCGGCTACTCGACCATCAACGACCTGATCGACGCCGACACCGGCAAGGTCGTGCTCGAGGCCGGCAAGAAGCTCACCGTCCGTGCCGCCCGCCAGCTCCAGGAGAAGGGGCTGAAGGCGCTGCGTCTGTCGGATGAGGAACTCGTCGGCAACTACCTCGCCGAGGACCTCGTCAATCCCAAGACCGGCGAGATCCACGCCGAGGCCGGCGAGGAGATCACCGACAAGAACATGAAGGCCCTCAACGAGCAGGGTTACAAGGAACTGCCGCTGCTCGACATCGACCACGTCAATGTCGGCGCCTACATCCGCAACACGCTCTCGGCCGACAAGAACATGACGCGCGAGGACGCGCTGTTCGACATCTACCGCGTGATGCGTCCGGGCGAGCCGCCGACGCTGGATTCGGCGCAGGCCATGTTCCAGTCGCTGTTCTTCGACGCCGAGCGCTATGACCTCTCCGCGGTCGGCCGCGTCAAGATGAACATGCGCCTCGACCTCGATGCGCCCGACACCCAGCGCACGCTGCGCAAGGAAGACATCCTCTCCGTCATCAAGACGCTGGTGGACCTTCGCGACGGCAAGGGCGAGATCGACGACATCGACCATCTCGGCAACCGCCGCGTGCGTTCGGTCGGCGAGCTCATGGAGAACCAGTACCGCATCGGCCTGCTGCGCATGGAGCGCGCGATCAAGGAGCGCATGTCCTCGGTCGACATCGACACGGTCATGCCGCAGGACCTGATCAACGCGAAGCCCGCGGCTGCCGCGGTGCGCGAGTTCTTCGGCTCCTCGCAGCTCTCGCAGTTCATGGACCAGACCAACCCGCTGTCGGAGATCACCCACAAGCGCCGCCTGTCGGCGCTTGGACCGGGCGGTCTGACCCGCGAGCGCGCCGGCTTCGAGGTGCGCGACGTGCATCCGACGCATTACGGCCGCATCTGCCCGATCGAGACGCCGGAAGGTCCGAACATCGGCCTGATCAACTCGCTCGCGACCTTCGCGCGCGTGAACAAGTACGGCTTCGTCGAGACGCCGTACCGCAAGGTCAAGGACGGCCGCGTCACCGACGAGGTCGTGTACCTCTCGGCGATGGAGGAGGGGCGCTACACGGTCGCGCAGGCCAACGTGCCGCTCGACCCGAAGGGCCGCTTCACCGAAGACCTCGTGGTCTGCCGTCACGCCGGCGAAGTCTTGCCGGTGACGCCGGACAAGGTCGACTACATGGACGTGTCGCCGAAGCAGCTCGTTTCGGTCGCCGCGGCGCTGATCCCGTTCCTCGAGAACGACGACGCCAACCGCGCGCTGATGGGCTCGAACATGCAGCGCCAGGCGGTGCCGCTGGTTCGCGCCGAGGCGCCGTTCGTCGGCACCGGCATGGAAGGCGTCGTTGCCCGTGACTCGGGCGCCGCGATCGCGGCGCGCCGCTCGGGCGTGATCGACCAGATCGACGCCACCCGCGTCGTGATCCGCGCCACGGAAGATCTCGATCCGACCAAGTCGGGCGTCGATATCTACCGGCTGATGAAGTACCAGCGCTCCAACCAGTCGACCTGCATCAACCAGCGTCCGCTGGTGAAAGTCGGCGACATCGTCAAGAAGGGCGACATCATCGCCGACGGTCCGTCGACCGACCTCGGCGAGCTCGCGCTCGGCCGCAACGTGCTGGTCGCGTTCATGCCGTGGAACGGCTACAACTTCGAAGACTCGATCCTGCTCTCCGAGCGGATCGTGAAGGAAGACGTCTTCACCTCGATCCACATCGAGGAATTCGAGGTGATGGCCCGCGACACCAAGCTCGGGCCTGAGGAAATCACCCGCGACATTCCGAACGTCTCGGAAGAAGCGCTCAAGAACCTCGACGAAGCCGGTATCGTCTACATCGGCGCGGAAGTGCGCGCCGGCGACATCCTGGTCGGCAAGATCACGCCGAAGGGCGAAAGCCCGATGACGCCGGAAGAAAAGCTCCTGCGCGCCATCTTCGGCGAGAAGGCCTCCGACGTTCGCGACACCTCGCTGCGCGTCCCTCCGGGCGTGCAGGGCACGATCGTGGAAGTGCGCGTGTTCAACCGCCACGGCGTCGACAAGGACGAGCGTGCGCTGGCGATCGAGCGGGAAGAGATCGAGCGTCTGGCCAAGGACCGCGACGACGAGCAGGCGATCCTGGACCGCAACGTCTACAACCGTCTTGCCGAGCTCCTCGAGGGGCGGCAGGGCATTGCCGGTCCGAAGGGCTTCAAGAAGGACACCAAGATCACCCGTGCGGTGCTCGAGGAGTACCCGAAGTCGCAGTGGTGGCTGTTCGCCTCGCCGAACGACAAGCTGATGGCCGAGATCGAGGCCATGCGGAAGCAGTACGACGAGTCGAAGAAGGGGCTCGAGCAGCGCTTCCTCGACAAGGTCGAGAAGCTTCAGCGCGGTGACGAATTGCCGCCCGGCGTGATGAAGATGGTCAAGGTCTTCGTCGCGGTGAAGCGCAAGATCCAGCCCGGCGACAAGATGGCCGGCCGCCACGGCAACAAGGGCGTGGTGTCGAAGATCGTGCCGATCGAGGACATGCCGTTCCTCGAAGACGGCACGCATGCCGACATCGTGCTCAATCCGCTCGGCGTGCCCTCGCGCATGAACGTCGGACAGATCCTCGAGACCCATCTCGGCTGGGCTTGCGCCGGCCTCGGCAAGCGTATCGGCCAGACCGTCGATGCCTACCTGTCGAAGCAGGACATCAAGCCGCTGAAGGAAACCTTGAAGAAGGTCTACGGCGAGGACGAGACGATCAAGTCGCTCAACGACAACGAACTGATCGAGCTCGGCCACAATCTGAGCCGCGGCGTGCCGATCGCGACGCCGGTGTTCGACGGCGCCAAGGAAGCCGACATCGAGGAGATGCTGAAGCTTGCCGGTCTCGACGCTTCGGGTCAGTCGACCGTCTATGACGGCCGCACCGGCGATCCGTTCGATCGCAAGGTGACGGTGGGCTACATCTACATGCTCAAGCTGCACCATCTCGTCGACGACAAGATCCATGCGCGTTCGATCGGTCCGTACTCGCTCGTCACCCAGCAGCCGCTGGGCGGCAAGGCGCAGTTCGGCGGCCAGCGCTTCGGCGAAATGGAGGTGTGGGCGCTCGAGGCTTACGGCGCGGCGTACACGCTCCAGGAGATGCTGACGGTGAAGTCGGACGACGTCGCCGGCCGCACCAAGGTGTACGAGGCGATCGTGCGCGGCGACGACACGTTCGAGGCCGGTATTCCGGAATCGTTCAACGTGCTGGTCAAGGAAATGCGCTCGCTCGGCCTCAACGTCGACCTGCACAACTCCAAGATGGGACCGGCGCCGACGTCGGAAGCGGCCGAGTAATTCGACCATTCATGCCCGGCCGTCTCGGCCGGGCATTGGCGCCCCTCCTGAGGCCTTGAGGGCAGGGCGCCCCGCTCGAGTGATTTTCGAATTTGCCGCCGGAGGCGACCGGCGCGCGAGGAGAAGACGATGAACCAAGAAATTATGAATCTCTTCAATCCGACGACTCCGGCTCAGGTCTTCGACCAGATCCGGATCTCGATCGCGTCCCCAGAGAAGATTCTGTCCTGGTCCTACGGCGAGATCAAGAAGCCGGAGACCATCAACTACCGTACCTTCAAGCCCGAGCGCGACGGCCTGTTCTGCGCCCGCATCTTCGGGCCGATCAAGGACTACGAGTGCTTGTGCGGCAAGTACAAGCGCATGAAGTACAAGGGCATCATCTGCGAGAAGTGCTCGGTCGAGGTCACGCTGTCGCGCGTCCGGCGCGAGCGCATGGGCCATATCGAGCTCGCAGCCCCGGTCGCCCACATCTGGTTCCTGAAGTCGCTGCCCTCGCGCATCGGCCTCCTGCTCGACATGACGCTGAAGGATCTCGAGCGGATCCTCTACTTCGAATACTACGTCGTGCTGGAGCCGGGCCTCACCGCGCTGAAGGACCGTCAGCTGCTGTCGGAAGACGAGTATCTGAAGGCGCAGGACGAGTACGGCCAGGATTCCTTCACCGCCATGATCGGCGCGGAAGCGATCCGCGAGCTGCTCAAGGGCATGGACCTCGAGAAGCTCGAGGCCTCCTTGCGCGTCGAGATGCAGGAGACCGACTCCGACATCAAGCACAAGAAGCTCGCCAAGCGCCTGAAGATCGTCGAAGCGTTCCGCCACTCCGGCAACAAGCCGGAATGGATGATCATGACCGTGGTCCCGGTGATCCCGCCGGACCTGCGTCCGCTGGTGCCGCTGGACGGCGGCCGCTTCGCGACCTCGGACCTCAACGACCTCTACCGCCGCGTGATCAACCGCAACAACCGCTTGAAGCGGCTGATGGAGCTGCGCGCGCCCGACATCATCATCCGCAACGAGAAGCGCATGCTTCAGGAAGCGGTCGATGCCCTGTTCGACAACGGTCGCCGCGGCCGCGTCATCACGGGTGCCAACAAGCGCCCGCTGAAGTCGCTCGCCGACATGCTCAAGGGCAAGCAGGGCCGCTTCCGCCAGAACCTGCTCGGCAAGCGCGTCGACTATTCGGGCCGTTCGGTGATCGTGGTCGGTCCCGAGCTGCGCCTGCATCAGTGCGGCCTGCCGAAGAAGATGGCGCTCGAGCTGTTCAAGCCGTTCATCTATTCGCGGCTTGACGCCAAGGGCCTGTCCACCACCGTGAAGCAGGCCAAGAAGCTGGTCGAGAAGGAGCGGCCCGAGGTCTGGGATATCCTGGACGAGGTGATCCGCGAGCATCCGGTGCTGCTCAACCGCGCACCGACGCTGCATCGTCTCGGCATCCAGGCGTTCGAGCCCGTGCTGATCGAGGGCAAGGCGATCCAGCTGCATCCGCTGGTCTGCGCCGCGTTCAACGCCGACTTCGACGGCGACCAGATGGCCGTGCACGTTCCGCTGTCGCTCGAAGCGCAGCTGGAAGCGCGCGTCCTGATGATGTCGACCAACAACATCCTGCATCCGGCGAACGGCCAGCCGATCATCGTGCCGTCGCAGGACATCGTGCTCGGTCTCTACTACGTCTCGATCATGCGCGAAGGCCTGCCCGGCGAGGGCAAGATCTTCGGCGACATGGCCGAGCTCGAGCACGCGCTGCACGCGAAGGTCATCCACCTCCACACCAAGATCAAGTATCGGTGGCAGGGCATGGACGAGACCGGCAAGGTCTCGACGCGCTGGATCGAGACTACTGCGGGCCGCGTCATGCTCGGCAACCTGCTGCCGAAGAACCCGCGGATTTCGTACGAGATCATCAACAAGCTGATGACCAAGCGCGAGATCTCGGGCGTCATCGACCAGGTCTACCGTCACTGCGGCCAGAAGGAGACCGTGATCTTCTGCGACCGCATCATGGCGCTCGGCTTCTACAACGCGTTCAAGGCCGGCATCTCGTTCGGCAAGGACGACATGGTCGTGCCGCACGGCAAGTGGAAGATCGTCGACACCACCCGTACGCTGGCGAAGGACTTCGAGCAGCAGTACAACGACGGCCTGATCACCCATGGCGAGAAGTACAACAAGGTCGTCGACGCCTGGTCGAAGGCCACGGAAGAAATCGCCAAGGCGATGATGAAGGAGATCTCCGCCACCAAGAAGACGGCGAGCGGAGCCGATGCCGACATCAACTCGATCTACATGATGGCTCACTCCGGTGCCCGCGGTTCGCCGGCCCAGATGCGCCAGCTCGCCGGCATGCGCGGCCTGATGGCCAAGCCGTCGGGTGAGATCATCGAGACGCCGATCATCTCGAACTTCAAGGAAGGCCTCTCGGTGCTCGAGTACTTCAACTCGACCCACGGCGCCCGCAAGGGCCTCGCGGACACCGCGTTGAAGACCGCGAACTCGGGCTACCTGACCCGTCGTCTCGTCGACGTCGCGCAGGACTGCATCATCACGCAGGACGATTGCGGCACCAAGCTCGGCATCAAGATGCGCGCCATCGTCGATGCCGGCACCGTGGTCGCTTCGCTCGGCTCGCGCATCCTCGGACGCACGGCCTGCGAAGACGTGCGTGACAGCTCGGGCAAGGTGATCATCAAGCGCGGTACGCTGATGGAAGAGAGCCACCTCGATGCCATCCAGCAGGGTGGCGTCCAGGAGGTGAAGATCCGCTCGGCGCTGACCTGCGAGCTCGTCAACGGCATCTGCGGCAAGTGCTACGGCCGCGACCTCGCCCGCGGCACGCCGGTCAACCACGGCGAAGCGGTCGGCGTCATCGCGGCGCAGTCGATCGGCGAGCCGGGCACCCAGCTCACCATGCGCACCTTCCACATCGGTGGTGCGGCGCAGCTCAACGAGCAGTCGTTCGTCGAATCCAACTTCGACGGCAAGATCGTGATCCGGAACAAGGCCATCGCCCGCAACAGCGAAGGCCACCTGATCGCGATGGTGCGCAACATGGTGGTGGCGATCGTCGATGCCGACGGCACCGAGCGTGCGACGCACCGTATCCAGTACGGCTCGCGCCTGCACGTCGACGAGGGCGACACCGTCAAGCGCGGCCAGCGCATCGTCGAGTGGGATCCCTACACCCGTCCGCTCCTCACCGAAGTCGAAGGTACCATCGGCTTCGAGGATCTGGTCGAGGGGCAGTCGATCTCGGAAACGCTCGACGAAGCCACCGGTATCGCCAAGCGCGTGGTCATCGACTGGCGATCGACCCGCGGCGGCTCGGACCTGCGTCCGGCCATCGTGGTCAAGGGCAAGGACGGCAAGGTGCTCAAGCTCGCCCGTGGCGGCGATGCCCGCTACATGCTGTCGGTCGACGCCATTCTCTCGGTCGACGTCGGAGCCAAGGTCAATCCGGGCGACATCCTCGCCCGTGTCTCGACCGAAAGCGCCAAGACGCGTGACATCACCGGCGGTCTGCCGCGGGTGGCGGAACTGTTCGAGGCACGGCGTCCGAAGGATGCGGCGATCATCGCCGAAATCGCGGGCACCATCCGGTTCGGGCGCGACTACAAGAACAAGCGTCGCATCTCGATCGAGCCGATGGACAAGACCGACGAGCCGCGCGAGTACCTGATCCCGAAGGGCAAGCACATCCACCTTCAGGACGGCGACGTCGTCGAAAAGGGCGACTTCATCGTTGAAGGCAACCCGGCGCCGCACGACATCCTGGCGGTCAAGGGCATCGAGGAACTCGCGGCCTATCTGGTCAACGAGATCCAGGAGGTCTACCGGCTCCAGGGCGTGCTCATCAACGACAAGCACATCGAGGTGATTGTCCGTCAGATGCTCCAGAAGGTGGAAGTCACCGACCAGGGCGACACGGACATGATCTCCGGCGAGCAGGTCGACAAGATCGAGTTCGACGCGCTCAACGAGAAGGCCAAGGAAGAGGGCAAGAAGATCGCCACGGGGACGCCGGTTCTGCTCGGCATCACCAAGGCGAGCCTCCAGACCCGCTCGTTCTTCTCGGCGGCCTCGTTCCAGGAGACCACCCGCGTCCTCACGGAAGCGGCGGTCAACGGCAAGGTCGATCCGCTCGAAGGCCTCAAGGAGAACGTCATCGTCGGCCGGCTGATCCCGGCGGGCACCGGCGCCTCCATGGCCAAGATCCGCGAAGTCGCGATGAAGCGCGACAAGCTGATCCTGGACGAGCGCGAGAAGCAGGCGGCCGTCGTGTCGCCCGCACCGGAAGCGGAGCTTCCGGCGCTGCCGCCCGCGGAATGATGGTTCATCCGTAGGAATACCGAGGACAATGAAAAGGCCGGCGCAAGCCGGCCTTTTTGCTGCTTTCTTTGCTTGCTGCGATGCAGGATCAACCTTTGTTCATCTTTCCTTCAGGCGTAAAAGCGCTTCTGCTAGGGGAGTTTAGACCGGTGGTCCCGTGACGGGGGCAGGGCCGGAGACCACGGAACTCATATGCTTGATCTCGCAATCGTAGGCGGCGGCCCCGGCGGGCTGATGAGCGCCTGGTATCTGAAGCGTAAGCTCGGCGACCTCTGCCGCGTCACCATCTACGAGGCATCCGACCGGCTCGGCGGCAAGATCGTCACCCGCAAATTCGATTCCGCGCCGGCGATGTACGAGGCCGGCGTTGCCGAGATCTACGACTACTCGATGACGGGGCCGGATCCGCTGCGCGAGCTGATCCAGCATTTCGGGCTTCAGACCATTCCGATGGATGCCGAGCAGGTGCAGTTCGGCGGCGAGCTGCTGAACGACGTGCCGGGCATGCGCCGCAAATATGGCGCCAAGACCGCGGCCGCAATCGAGGCGTTCCGCCAGCGCTGCGCCGAGGCGATGTCGCCGATCGAATATTACGAGGGTGTCGGCGCGCACGACAACGAGAATCCCTGGGCCTACAAGACCGCCGAGCAGGTGCTCGACGAGGAGGTCGAGGACGAGACCGCAAAGCGCTTCTTCAAGGTGATGGCGCGCTCCGACATCGCGACCGAGAGCCACAACACCAACGGCCTCAACGCGCTCAAGAACTACCTGATGGACGTCGACGGCTATATCGGCCTCTATTCGATCCAGAACGGCAACGAGCAGCTGATCGAGTGCCTCCAGTCGGAGGTCAATGCCGACATCCAGCTCAATCACCGTGTGCTCGCCGTCGGCAAGGCGCCGACCGGCCGCTACCAGCTCAAGATGATGAACGGCAAGGGGCCGGAGACGCGCGACTTCGATCTCGTGCTGGTCTGCCTGCCGCATTCCTGGCTCGGCACCGTCGGCTGGGAAGGCGAGCAGCTCCGCAAGTCGATGGTCAAGCACGTCTCGTATTTCGACCGTCCCGCGCATTACCTGCGCGTCTCGATCCTGTTCGACTCTCCGTTCTGGGGCGACAAGATTGCCGGCGCCTGGTTCATGTCGGAAGCCTTCGGCGGCTGCTGCGTCTACAACGAGGGCGCGCGCCACGACGTCGGCAAGCACGGCGTGTTGAACTGGCTCATTCCCGGCTCCGACGCGCTGGCCTTCGCCAATCTCTCGGACCAGGAGCTGATCGACGCCGCGCTGAAGTCGCTGCCGGCTTCCCTCGGTGATGCGCGCGCGCATTTCATGGAAGGCAAGATTCACCGCTGGCTGTCGTCGGTGAACGCGATTCCCGGCGGTCTGCCCGTGCGCGACGTCATGACCAATCACCGGCCCGAGCCGAAGGAGCATCCCGGCATCGTCGTGGTCGGCGACTATCTGTTCGACTCGACGCTGAACGGCTTGCTGGACTCCTCGGATGCGGCGACCGACATCATCCTGACCGAGATGATGCGCCTGCGCCGCGAGCGCGCCCAGGACGACAAGCCGCTCTCCGACAAGATCGATCGCGACTATTTCGAGAATTATCGCGGCCTCGGCCCCTATAGCGAGGCGTGGCGCCATTTCACCGATCCCGATTACCTCACCAGGCTGATCAGCATCGTCTGGGGCAAGGCCAAGGGCGCCAAGCTGTTGGTCGCGGGCTCGGCGAGCGGCGAATTGGTCGGCGCGCTGCGCGAGCGCGGCATCGATGCCTACGGCATCGAGAACAACCGCGCCATCCACGCCAAGACGCCGAAGGCGCTGAAGAAGTACAACAAGCTCGGCTCGATCACCGACATGCCGTTCAAGGACGGCGCCTTCGACTTCGTGTTCGAGACCAGCCTCTGCCACATTTCCCCGAAGCAGGTGGTCCGCGCGATTCGCGAGCTCAACCGCGTGGTCAAGACCGGCGTCGTGTTCGGCTCGATCACCTCGGACATGGCCTCGGCCGTGATCGACCGCTACGACCTCCTGCGCGGGGTCAAGAAGCTCGGCACCTGGTGGGAATGGTCCGAACTGTTCTTCGGCAACGGCTTCGACCTGTCGATGCACCGCAAGGACTGTACCGATGCGCTCTGGGAGGCGACGCTCGCCGCCAACAAGGGGCCGGGCCAGTGGTACGCCGACGCCGACAGCCTGCGCTATTCCTTCTTCGACAAGGTCGAAGACGAGGACGACGACTAGCCGCAAGGATCGGAGCGGGCTAGCCAATTGCTTTGCCGAATTCATTCTGATCGCATAGAATCAGTGCAGTAGCGGTTTCCGCTATTTCCTGCTTTCTCTGCGGTCATGCCGGCCGTCAGCATTCGTTGGTTTCATGGCGTCCAAGCCTCCCTCTCCAGACAAACAGAAGCTCGCCGTGGAAGAGGCGGCCGAGCTCGACAAGCTTGCCCCCACCGCCAAGCCGGACCTCGAAGACGACGAGGACGACGAAGGCGAGGAGGACGACGAGCTGGATCTCGATGACGACGATGAGGACGAGGACCTCGTCGTCTTTACCGCGCGCGAGGCCGCCGGCGCGCTCGCGACCATCGTGGGTTTCGTCAAGCCCTATCTGACCAACTACAAGCGGATGCTGTCGTTCGTGGCGTTCGGCGTCGTCGTCGAGACGCTGTTCAACGTCATCATGCCGCTCAGCCTGAAGTTCCTGATCGACGACGCGCTCGGCGAGGAGGATTTCCAGGCGCTGTACAAGATCCTCGGCGTGCTCGCGGCCGCCGGCATCTTCACCTCGATCGTGGCGGTCTGGTACGAGCGCTGGGACGCGCGGCTCGCGGCCTGCATCATCTCCGACGTCCGCAAGCACCTGTTCGAGCACGTCCAGGACCTGCCGGCCGCCTATTTCGGCCGCACCAAGCGCGGCGAGATCCTGTCGCGTTTTTCCGTTGACCTCGCCGCCTTCGAAGGCTCGGTCAAGACCTTCGCCAACAGCGCGGCGCTGCCGTTCCTCGAGTTGATCGCCGGCATCATCCTGATGGTGTTCCTGAACTGGCAGCTCGCGGTGGTTGCGCTGCTGGTGTTTCCGATCACGCTGATCGGTCCGCGCATGCTCACCCCGAAGGCGGTGCAGGCCAATTACGAGCAGAAGCTCAATGAATCCGCGCTGCTCGGCATGGTGCAGGAGAACGTGGCGGCACAGGCCGTCATCAAGGCGTTCAGCCTGCAACGCCGGATGTTCGGCTTCTTCAGCTTCCGCAACGACGAGACCCGCAACAGGATCGCCTCAGCCGCGTTCCTGTCGACCATGGTGGAGCGGACGGTCACGATCTCGGTGCTGCTCCTGCACCTCGTGGTGCTCGCGATCGGTGCGTATCTGGCGACCAAGGGCCAGATCACCATCGGCACCTTCGTCACCTTCGAGAGCGCGTTCTGGGAGGTCTCCTACAACATCGCCCATGTGATGCATTTCATCCCGGTGTCGATCTCCTCGGCCGCCGCGATCCGACACATCCAGGAGCTACTCGACGAGCCGACGCGCGGGGCCGATCGTGCCGGCGCGCCCGATCTGCCGCGCATTACACACGACATCACCTTCGACCGCGTGACCTTCCAGTACGAAGGCAGCCAGACGCCGGTGCTGGACAATCTCAGCCTCAAGCTCAATGTCGGCAAAAGCATCGCTATCGTCGGCCCCTCGGGCTCCGGCAAGAGCACGCTGCTCAACCTGATCCTGCGGCTCTACGTGCCCGACGAGGGCCGCGTCACCATCGACGGTGTCGACGTCCGCAAGGTGACGCTGGATTCGCTGCGCCGGAGCATGGCAGTGGTGTTCCAGGAGAACATGCTGTTCAACATGTCGATCCGCGAGAACATCCGGCTCGGCAAGGAGGGCGCGACTGACGCGGAGGTGGAGGAGGCGGCCAAGAAGGCCGAGATCCATCGCTACATCATGAGCCTGCCGCAGCGCTACGACACGCCGGTGGGTGAGCGCGGCGATACACTGTCGGGCGGCCAGCGCCAGCGCATCGCGATCGCGCGCGCGATCATCCGCAACCCGTCCGTGCTGTTGCTGGACGAAGCCACCTCGGCGCTGGACCAGACCACGGAGGCAGCCATCAACCGCACGCTGCTCAAGGTCGCCAAGGGCCGCACCATGATCTGGTCGACCCACCGCCTGACCTCGGTGGTCGAGATGGACGAGATCATCGTGATTTCAGGGGGCAGGGCGATCGAGCGCGGGTCGCATGCCGAGCTGCTCGCCAGGAACGGCACCTATCGCAAGCTCTGGAACGACCAGATCCACCAGCCGCATGGCGCTGTGGCTCAGGCCGATGACGACAGCGACGGTGACGACGAGGATGAAGACGACCTCGAGGATGATGAGGACGACGAGGAGGAGTGACCGAGGACGTTCGGCTCCAGATCGAAGGCGCCTCCAAGCGGCCGCAGCAGGCCTTGAGCCGACCAGGCGATGAAGCGCGCCCAGCGCTGCGCGGTCCAGTAGGGGCTCGTCGCGGTCGAGACTGAGCGGAAGTCGAACGCCTTCGCTGCCGACCACGCGTCGCAGGCTTGCTTGACCGGATCGGCGTAGAAACCGGCGATCTTGGCCGCATTCATCCCGTCGGAGGAAAGCCAGTGCGGGATGTAGACGTTGCAGAGCCGCTCGACGTCGGTGAAGACCTTGTCGCAGCCGGTGCCGGCGACGGGACAGGAGGTCGAGAAGGCATCTCCGACCAGCACGATTCCAGGCTGGCCGCGAGGGTCGTTCACGTAGAGATCGACCGGGCGGACCTTCAGCTCACCGGGGATGTCGAAGGCGCCGGTGATGCGCTTGAGCCGGGGCAGGGCGGCGTCCAGCGTCTCAGCTGGTGCACGGCGCAGCTGGCGCAGCCAGGGATCGTCGAAGCCGCGGTAGACGAACAGATTGGCGCGCATCCGCGTGCCGATCGGAAACAGCGTGATGTAAGGGATGCAGTCGCTCGGCCGCTCCGAGAAGTAGGTCAGCGCCGGGAAGTCGAACGAATTCCGTCCCGCCGGCACCACGTCGAACCCGATCGAGATCGAATGGCAGGCGCTGACGACCTCGCGGGCGATGCCGAGCTGGTGGCGCAGGCCGACGTTCAGGCCATTGGCCAGCACGACCAGGCGGGCCGATATCGTCTCGTCGTTGGAGAGCGTGATCTTCTGCCGCTCCGGACTGGTCTCGACCGCCAAGGCCTTGGCGCAGATTCGCTCGACGGTGGCAGGGATTTCGTCGCGGACGGCGTTGACCAGCGAATCGTAGAGGATGTTGAACTGCCGGCTCGGCGCCTTGTCGAGCAGGCGACCGAAGCGGGCGATCCAGTTCTCGCCGGCAAAGGTCGCGCGGCGCAGCACTGATTCTGCGATTCCGGTCTTCAGGAATCGCTCGACCTGGACATGGCCGCTGAGTTTTTCGACTCGAAAGTCCGGCGGATAGCTCTCATGCGGATCGATCAGCACCGTCGAAATACCGGCGCGGCCGAGCATTGCGGCGGCGATCGAGCCGGACAATCCCCCGCCGATAATGGCAATGTCGGTGTACCGCATGGGGCCAATCTCCGCCGAAGGCGGCAGTTTGACGCATCAACAGGAAAAAAAGCCTTAGCTGGGGTTATAAAAGTATATATCACCCGGATATAAATAGATCTAGGGCTAGCGGAATGGGCACCTCGTTCCCACATCGTGGAAGCGCGGCGAGGGCGGCCAACAGGCGAATTCCATAGGCGCGAGAAGCGCTTTGTGACTGTCGTTTCGCCTTGACTTGATCGATTCCCACTTATAGAAAGCGCCTCACTTAACGACAGGCGGTGAGCATCGCCAACGTCGGAACGGGCCACCCGTTGATCCCTCAGGGGTCGTTGAAAGACGGGCACCAACCTCGACGAATGCCGCTCAAACGCTGTCGATCATAGCTAGGCAATGCCAGTGCGATTTTAGGTCTCTAGAGCTCGTTCTCTTGAGATCGAATTCGGATGCATGACCTCGGTGCGCGGGCCGCAGCTTTATGCTGATTGGCCTGAAACTGCGGTCCTCTGTGGCGTCGTAACGCTTTCCGCTCGGTGATGGAGCGGTTGGCGCAATTTCGCTTTGTGCGGATTGTTCCGTGCAGGGCGACCTCGTCGGGCGGGTGGCCCGAACAGAATTGCGGTTCCGGCAACGGGCCGCGCCAAGACAGCGGACCCGGAAGGGACCGCGGCAGAACAAAGGGTAAGGCCAGGATGCCGACGATCAACCAGCTGATCGCTCAACCGCGTGAAGTGCAGAAGTCGCGCAAGAAGGTGCCGGCGCTGCAGCAGTCGCCACAGAAGCGTGGTGTTTGCACCCGCGTCTACACCACGACCCCGAAGAAGCCGAACTCGGCGCTTCGTAAGGTCGCCAAGGTGCGCCTGACCAACGGCTTCGAGGTGATCGGCTACATCCCGGGTGAGGGCCATAACCTTCAGGAGCACTCGGTGGTCATGATCCGCGGCGGCCGCGTCAAGGACTTGCCTGGCGTGCGCTACCACATCCTCCGCGGCGTTCTGGATACCCAGGGCGTCAAGAACCGTAAGCAGCGTCGTTCGAAGTACGGCGCCAAGCGTCCGAAGTAAGCGGGAACCAGCTCAATGTCTCGTCGCCACTCAGCGGAAAAGCGCGAAGTTCTCCCGGATCCGAAGTTCGGGAACATCATTGTCACGAAGTTCATGAACTCGGTGATGTACGCCGGCAAGAAGTCGGTCGCCGAAGGCATCGTCTACGGTGCGTTTGGCATCATCGAAACCAAGACCAAGCAGAACCCGCTCGGCGTGTTCGAGCAGGCGCTCGAGAACGTCATGCCGACGATCGAGGTTCGTTCCCGCCGCGTCGGCGGCGCGACCTACCAGGTTCCGGTCGAAGTTCGCTCCACCCGCCGGCAGGCGCTGGGCATCCGCTGGCTGATCTCGGCCGCGCGCGAGCGCAACGAGAAGACGATGACCGAGCGGCTTTCGGCTGAGCTGCTGGACGCATCGAACAACCGCGGGAACGCCGTCAAGAAGCGTGAAGACGTGCACCGGATGGCGGAAGCCAACCGCGCCTTCTCGCACTATCGCTGGTAACGGCGAAACAAACGGACTCGCAAGGAACACCCCATGCCCCGCCAACATGCCATCGAGGACTACCGTAACTTCGGTATCATGGCGCATATCGACGCCGGCAAGACGACGACGACCGAGCGCATCCTCTATTACACCGGCAAGAGCCACAAGATCGGCGAAGTGCACGAAGGTGCCGCGACGATGGACTGGATGGAGCAGGAGCAGGAGCGTGGCATCACGATCACCTCGGCTGCGACCACCGCCTTCTGGGCCGGCAAGCGCCTGAACATCATCGACACCCCCGGCCACGTCGACTTCACCATCGAAGTCGAGCGTTCGCTGCGCGTGCTTGACGGCGCCGTCTGCGTGCTCGACTCGAACCAGGGCGTCGAGCCCCAGACCGAGACCGTCTGGCGCCAGGGCGACAAGTACAAGGTTCCGCGCATCGTCTTCGCCAACAAGATGGACAAGACCGGCGCCGACTTCTTCAAGTGCCTGTCCGACATCGTCGACCGCCTCGGCGCCAAGCCGATCGCGATCCAGCTTCCGATCGGTGCCGAGAACAACTTCAAGGGTCTCGTCGACCTCGTGAAGATGAAGGGCATCGTCTGGAACGATGAATCGCTCGGCGCGAAGTTCGACTATGTCGACATCCCGGAAGATCTCGTCGAGCAGGCCAAGGAATACCGCGAGAAGATGGTGGAAGCCGCCGTCGAGCTCGACGACGACGCATTGGCCGCCTTCCTCGACGGTAATGAGCCGGACGAAGCGACGCTGAAGCGGCTGATCCGCAAGGCGGTGCTGACCGGCGCGTTCTATCCCGTGCTGTGCGGCTCGGCCTTCAAGAACAAGGGCGTGCAGCCGCTGCTCGACGCCGTCGTCGACTATCTGCCGTCGCCGATCGACGTGCCTGCGATCAAGGGCACCGACGACCGCGGCAACGAGGTCGTGCGCAAGGCCGACGACAAGGAGCCGCTCGCGCTGCTCGCGTTCAAGATCATGGACGACCCGTTCGTCGGCACCATCACCTTCTGCCGCATCTACTCGGGCATCCTGCAGAGCGGCACCGGTGTCGTGAACTCGACGCGCGAGAAGAAGGAGCGCATCGGGCGCATGCTGCTGATGCATGCGAACAACCGCGAAGACATCAAGGAAGCCTATGCCGGCGACATCGTCGCGCTGGCCGGCCTGAAGGAAGCGCGCACCGGTGACACGCTGTGCGATCCCGACAAGCAGGTGATCCTGGAGAAGATGGAATTCCCCGAGCCGGTCATCGAGATCGCGATCGAGCCGAAGTCCAAGGCCGACCAGGAAAAGCTGGGCGTGGCGCTGGCCAAGCTCGCCGCGGAGGATCCGTCCTTCCGCGTGTCGACCGACCAGGAGTCCGGCCAGACCATCCTCAAGGGCATGGGCGAACTCCATCTCGACATCAAGGTCGACATCCTCAAGCGCACCTACAAGGTCGACGCCAACATCGGCGCGCCGCAGGTTGCGTTCCGTGAGCGCGTCACCAAGAAGGCCGAGGTCAAGTACACCCACAAGAAGCAGACCGGCGGTACCGGTCAGTTCGCGGAAGTGTCGATCGTGGTCGAGCCGAACGAGCCCGGCAAGGGTTACGAGTTCGAGTCCAAGATCGTCGGTGGTGCGGTTCCGAAGGAATACATCCCCGGCGTCGAAAAGGGCCTCAACAGCGTGATGAGCTCTGGTGTCGTCGCGGGCTTCCCCGTGGTCGACGTCAAGGTTCAGCTCGTCGACGGCAAGTACCACGACGTCGACTCGTCGGCGCTCGCCTTCGAAATCGCATCGCGCGCGGCATTCCGCGAAGCGCTGCAGAAGGGCAAGTCCGTCCTGCTCGAGCCGATCATGAAGGTCGAAGTGGTGACCCCGGAAGACTACACCGGCTCGGTCATCGGCGACCTGAATTCCCGGCGCGGTCAGATCCAGGGTCAAGACATGCGCGGCAACGCCAACGTCATCAACGCGATGGTGCCGCTCATGAACATGTTCGGTTACGTGAATAACCTGCGCTCGATGAGCCAGGGTCGCGCAACCTTCACCATGCAGTTCGATCACTACGCAGAAGCGCCGGCCAACGTGTCGGCAGAAGTCCAAAAGAAGTTTGCCTGATTGTCGTCGGTCTCAAGCTGACGATTGAACGGAGAGTCAAATGGCCAAAGCAAAGTTTGAACGTAACAAGCCGCACTGCAACATCGGCACCATCGGTCACGTCGACCATGGCAAGACGTCGCTGACCGCGGCGATCACCAAGATCCTCGCCGAGACCGGCGGTGCGACGTTCACCGCGTACGACCAGATCGACAAGGCGCCGGAAGAGAAGGCGCGCGGCATCACGATCTCGACCGCGCACGTCGAGTACGAGACCAAGAACCGCCACTACGCCCACGTCGACTGCCCCGGCCACGCCGACTACGTGAAGAACATGATCACCGGCGCCGCCCAGATGGACGGTGCGATCCTGGTCGTGTCGGCCGCTGACGGCCCGATGCCGCAGACCCGCGAGCACATCCTGCTCGCCCGCCAGGTCGGCGTGCCCGCGCTCGTCGTGTTCCTCAACAAGTGCGACATGGTCGACGATCCGGAGCTGCTCGAGCTCGTCGAGCTCGAAGTCCGCGAGCTGCTCTCGAAGTACGAATTCCCGGGCGACAAGATCCCGATCATCAAGGGTTCGGCGCTCGCCGCTCTCGAAGATTCGGACAAGAAGCTCGGCCACGACGCCATCCTCGAGCTGATGCGCAACGTCGACGAGTACATCCCGCAGCCGGAGCGTCCGATCGACCAGCCGTTCCTGATGCCGGTTGAAGACGTGTTCTCGATCTCGGGCCGCGGCACCGTCGTGACCGGCCGTGTCGAGCGCGGCATCGTCAAGGTCGGCGAGGAAATCGAGATCGTCGGTCTGCGTGCGACCCAGAAGACCACCGTCACCGGCGTCGAAATGTTCCGCAAGCTGCTCGATCAGGGCCAGGCCGGCGACAACATCGGTGCGCTGCTCCGCGGCACCAAGCGCGAGGACGTCGAGCGCGGCCAGGTGCTGGCGAAGCCGGGTTCGGTCAAGCCGCACACCAAGTTCAAGGCTGAGGCCTACATCCTCACCAAGGAAGAGGGCGGCCGCCACACCCCGTTCTTCACCAACTACCGTCCGCAGTTCTACTTCCGCACCACCGACGTGACCGGTGTCGTGCATCTGCCGGAAGGCACCGAGATGGTGATGCCGGGCGACAACATCGCGATGGAAGTGCACCTGATCGTGCCGATCGCGATGGAAGAGAAGCTCCGCTTCGCGATCCGCGAAGGCGGCCGTACCGTCGGCGCCGGCGTCGTCGCCTCGATCATCGAGTAATTACGAGAATAGGGACCGGCGAGTAGCGAATGGTGACATTCGCTATTCGCTATTCGCCACCCACTGAAGAGAGACCACGGCAATGAACGGCCAAAACATTCGTATCCGTCTCAAGGCGTTCGACCATCGTATCCTCGATACGTCGACCCGCGAGATCGTGAACACGGCGAAGCGCACCGGCGCGCAGGTCCGCGGACCCATTCCGCTGCCCACCCGCATCGAGAAGTTCACCGTCAACCGTTCGCCCCACGTCGACAAGAAGAGCCGCGAACAGTTCGAGATGCGCACTCACAAGCGCCTGCTCGACATCGTCGATCCGACCCCGCAGACCGTCGATGCTTTGATGAAGCTCGATCTGGCCGCCGGTGTCGACGTCGAGATCAAGCTCTAAGATTTTTGGATCCCGTTCGCGTAAGCGGACAGAAAGAACAGGAAGCAAGCCGATGCGCTCCGGAGTGATCGCACAAAAGGTCGGGATGACGCGGGTCTTCACGGAGGCCGGCGAACATATCCCCGTGACCGTGCTGAAGCTCGGCAATTGCCAGGTCGTAGGCCACCGCACCGAAGAGAAGAACGGTTACGTCGCGCTCCAGCTCGGTTCTGGCAGCCGCAAGACCGTTTACATGCCCAAGGCGGAGCGCGGCCAGTTCGCGGTCGCCAAGGTCGAGCCGAAGCGCCGGGTCGAGGAATTCCGCGTCACCGCGGATGCCATGATCCCGGTCGGCGCCGAGATCCAGGCCGATCATTTCGTCGTCGGCCAGTTCGTCGACGTCACCGGCACCTCGGTCGGTAAGGGCTTCGCCGGCGGCATGAAGCGCTGGAACTTCGGCGGTCTGCGCGCCACGCACGGTGTGTCGATCTCGCACCGCTCGATCGGTTCGACCGGTGGTCGTCAGGATCCCGGCAAGACCTGGAAGAACAAGAAGATGCCCGGCCACATGGGTGTCGACCGCATCACCACGCTCAACCTTCGAGTCGTTCAGCTCGATGTCGAGCGCGGCCTGATCCTCGTCGAAGGCGCCGTTCCCGGCTCCAAGGGCGGCTGGATCCGCGTGCGCGACGCCGTCAAGAAGCCGCTGCCGAAGGAAGCTCCGAAGCCCGGCAAGTTCAAGGTTGCGGGTGGCGAAGCCGAGGCTGCGGCCCAGCAGGAGGGTGCGTGAGATGGAATTGAAGGTCACCACCCTCGAAGGTAAGGAAGCCGGCTCGGTCCAGCTTTCCGACGCCATTTTCGGCCTCGAGCCGCGCCAGGACATCATTGCGCGTTGCGTGCAGTGGCAGCTCAACAAGCGCCAGGCCGGCACCCACAAGGCCAAGGGCCGCGCCGAGATCTGGCGCACCGGCAAGAAGATGTACAAGCAGAAGGGCACCGGCGGTGCTCGTCACGGCTCGGCTCGCGTGCCGCAGTTCCGTGGCGGTGGCCGCGCCTTCGGTCCGGTGGTGCGTTCGCACGCCACCGACCTGCCGAAGAAGGTCCGCGCGCTGGCTCTCAAGCATGCGCTGTCGGCCAAGGCCAAGGACGGTGATCTGCTGGTGATCGAGAAGGCCGCGCTGGAAGCCGCCAAGACCAAGGCGCTGCTCGGTCACTTCTCGGGCCTGGGGCTCACCAACGCGCTGATCATCGACGGCGCCGAGCTCAACAACGGCTTTGCCGCCGCGGCCCGCAACATCCCGAACATGGACGTGCTGCCGATCCAGGGCATCAACGTCTATGACATCCTGCGCCGTCAGAAGCTCGTTCTGACCAAGGCCGCCATCGATGCGCTGGAGGCGCGCTTCAAATGACGAAGAACATCGAGCCTCGCCACTACGACGTGATCGTTGCTCCGGTCGTCACCGAAAAGGCGACGCTGGCGTCCGAGCACAACAAGGTCCTGTTCAAGGTGGCCGCGAAGGCGACCAAGCCGCAGATCAAGGAAGCGATCGAGAAGCTGTTCGACGTCAAGGTCAAGAGCGTCAACACGCTGGTCCGCAAGGGCAAGACCAAGGTCTTCCGCGGCAACCTCGGTTCGCAGTCGAACACCAAGCGCGCGATCGTGACCCTCGAAGAGGGCCACCGGATCGACGTCACCACCGGTCTGTAAGGTCGTACGACGATGGCACTGAAGACATTCAATCCCACGACGCCGGGCCAGCGCCAGCTGGTCATGGTCGATCGTTCGGCCCTGTACAAGGGCAAGCCGGTCAAGGCGCTCACCGAAGGCAAGCATTCCTCCGGCGGTCGCAACAACACCGGTCGCATCACCGTGCGCTTCCGCGGCGGCGGTCACAAGCAGACCCTGCGCATCGTCGACTTCAAGCGCGACAAGGTCGATGCGCCCGCGACCGTCGAGCGGCTGGAATACGATCCGAACCGCACTGCGTTCATCGCACTGGTCAAGTACGAAGACGGCACCCAGGCCTATATCCTGGCGCCGCAGCGCCTGGCGGTCGGCGATTCCGTGGTGGCCGGCAACTATGTCGACGTGAAGCCGGGCAACGTCATGCCGCTCGGCAACATGCCGGTCGGCACGATCATCCACAACATCGAGGTCAAGATCGGGAAGGGCGGCCAGCTCGCCCGTTCCGCGGGCACCTACGCCCAGCTCGTCGGTCGCGACCAGGACTACGTGATCATCCGCCTGAACTCGGGTGAGCAGCGCCTGGTGCACGGCCGTTGCCGCGGCACGATCGGCGCGGTGTCGAACCCGGATCACATGAACACCTCGATCGGCAAGGCCGGCCGCAACCGTTGGCTGGGTCGCAAGCCGCACAACCGCGGTGTTTCGATGAACCCGATCGACCATCCGCACGGCGGTGGTGAAGGTCGTACCTCGGGCGGTCGCCACCCGGTTACTCCGTGGGGCAAGCCGACCAAGGGCAAGAAGACCCGCTCCAACAAGTCGACCAACAAATTCATTCTCCTAAGCCGCCACAAGCGGAAGAAGTAAGGAACGCCGGACATGGTTCGTTCAGTCTGGAAAGGCCCGTTCGTCGAGGGTTCTCTGCTCAAGAAGGCAGATGCCGCGCGCGCGTCCGGCCGTCACGACGTCATCAAGATCTGGAGCCGTCGTTCGACGATCCTGCCGCAGTTCGTCGGTCTGACCTTCGGCGTCTACAACGGTCAGAAGCACGTGCCGGTGGCCGTCAACGAGGAAATGGTCGGTCACAAGTTCGGCGAGTTTTCGCCGACCCGGACCTTCCATGGCCACTCCGGTGACAAGAAAGCCAAGAAGGCTTGAGGATTAAACGATGAGCAAACCTAAGCGCGAACGGAGCCTCGCCGACAACGAGGCCAAGGCGGTCGCCCGGATGCTGCGGGTGAGCCCGCAGAAGCTCAACCTGGTCGCCCAGCTCATTCGCGGCCGGAAGGCGGCTGCTGCGCTCGCCGACCTGCAGTTTTCGCGCAAGCGGATCGCGGTTGACGTGAAGAAGTGCCTGGAATCGGCTATCGCCAATGCCGAGAACAACCACGACCTCGACGTCGATGATCTCGTCGTGGCGCAGGCTTTCGTCGGCAACGGCCTCGTGATGAAGCGCTTTGCCGCCCGCGGCCGTGGCCGTTCGGGCCGTGTCTACAAACCATTTTCGCAGCTGACGATCATTGTTCGTCAGGTCGAAGCCGAAGCAGCAGCGGCTTAAGGGTCGCAGGAGAAAACGATGGGTCAAAAGATCAATCCGATCGGTCTGCGTCTCGGCATCAACCGGACCTGGGATTCCCGCTGGTTCGCCGGCAAGCAGGAATACGGCAAGCTGCTGCATGAGGACGTCAAGATCCGCGAGATCCTGCACAAGGAGCTCAAGCAGGCGGCCGTCGCCCGCATCGTGATCGAGCGTCCGCACAAGAAGTGCCGCGTCACCATCCACTCGGCCCGTCCGGGCGTGGTGATCGGCAAGAAGGGCGCCGACATCGACAAGCTGCGCAAGCGGGTCGCGGACATCACCTCGTCCGACGTCGTCATCAACATCGTCGAGATCCGCAAGCCGGAGCTCGATGCGACGCTGGTGGCCGAGTCGATCGCGCAGCAGCTGGAGCGCCGCGTGGCGTTCCGCCGTGCCATGAAGCGCGCCGTGCAGTCGGCGATGCGTCTCGGCGCGGAAGGCATCCGCATCAACTGCTCGGGACGTCTCGGCGGTGCGGAAATCGCGCGCATGGAGTGGTACCGCGAAGGTCGCGTGCCGCTGCACACGCTGCGCGCGGACATCGACTACGGCGTTGCGACCGCGTTCACGACCTTCGGCACCTGCGGCGTCAAGGTCTGGATCTTCAAGGGCGAGATCCTCGAGCACGATCCGATGGCCCAGGACAAGAGAATGGCCGAAGGCGAGACTGGTGGCAGTGGTGATCGCGGCCGTCAGCGCCGCGATACGGCTGCAGCCTAAGGCCAGCACAGGAATTTGAGGGCTTAAAGCCATGATGCAACCTAAGAAAACGAAGTTCCGGAAGGCGCATAAGGGCCGCATCCACGGCGTTGCGTCTTCGGGCGCGACGTTGGCGTTCGGCCAGTACGGCCTGAAGGCGACCGAGCCTGAGCGCGTCACCGCGCGCCAGATCGAAGCCGCCCGCCGCGCGCTGACCCGTCACATGAAGCGCGCCGGCCGCGTCTGGATCCGCGTATTCCCCGACCTTCCGGTGTCGAAGAAGCCGGCCGAAGTCCGCATGGGTTCCGGCAAGGGTTCGCCGGAACTGTGGGTGGCGCGCGTCAAGCCGGGCCGGGTGCTGTTCGAGATCGACGGCGTCAACACCCAGACGGCGCGTGAGGCGCTGACCCTGGCGGCCGCCAAGCTGCCGATCAAGACGCGCTTCGTCGAGCGCATTGCGGAGTAATGGCCATGGCCCAGATGAAGATCGAAGACATCCGCGCGATGAGCCCCGACCAGCAGGATGACGCCATCCTGAACCTGAAGAAGGAGCGCTTTAACCTGCGCTTCCAGCGCGCCACCGGGCAGCTCGAGAACACCTCGCGCCTGCGCGAGGCCCGCCGCGACATCGCCCGGATCAAGACCGTCGCCGCGCAGACGCGCGCGAAGAAGAAGTAAGAGGCTTACGAAGATGCCGAAACGTACTTTGCAGGGCGTGGTCGTCAGCGACAAGACAGCCAAGACGGTCGTTGTCCGCGTCGATCGCCGCTTCACGCACCCGATCTACAAGAAGACGATCCGCCGTTCGAAGAACTATCACGCGCACGACGAGAACAACGAGTTCAAGCCGGGCGATATGGTTTGGATCGAGGAATCGAAGCCGATTTCGAAGTTGAAGCGCTGGGTCGTGATCCGGGGCGAACACAAGAAAAGCGCCTGATCTGTTGGCTTTAGCCGACTGCCTTCAGGGAAATGTTGAGCGCCGGCTGGGCTGGCGCAAGAGAGAAGAGGACGAGGTGCATCAATGATTCAGATGCAGACCAACCTCGACGTGGCCGACAATTCTGGCGCACGCCGTGTCATGTGTATCAAGGTGCTCGGGGGCTCCAAGCGCCGCTACGCCACGATCGGCGACATCATTGTCGTCTCGATCAAGGAAGCGATTCCGCGTGGCAAGGTGAAGAAGGGCGACGTGATGAAGGCCGTCGTGGTGCGCGTCCGCAAGGACATCCGCCGCGCCGACGGTTCGGTCATCCGCTTCGACCGCAACGCCGCCGTGCTGATCAACAACCAGTCCGAGCCGGTCGGCACCCGTATCTTCGGGCCCGTGCCGCGCGAGCTGCGCGCCAAGAATCACATGAAGATCATTTCCCTCGCGCCGGAGGTGCTGTGATGGCTGCGAAGATCCGCAAGGGCGACAAGGTCGTCGTGCTGACCGGTCGCGACAAGGGTCGTACCGGCGAAGTGTTCGAGGTTCGCCCCGACGCCGGCACGGCGCTCGTGCGCGGCGTCAACATGGTCAAGCGTCACCAGAAGCAGACGCAGGCCCAGGAGGGCGGCATCATCTCGAAAGAGGCGCCGATCCAACTGTCCAACATCGCGTATGTCGGCAAGGACGGAAAGCCGACCCGCGTCGGATTCAAGATTCTGGCGGACGGCAAGAAGGTCCGCATCGCCAAGAGCTCGGGAGCTGAGATCGATGGCTGAGGCCGCTTACACGCCGCGCCTGCGCGCGGAATACGATGCGAAGATCCGCACTGCGCTGACCGAGAAGTTCGGTTACGAGAACGTCATGCAGGTTCCGCGCCTGGACAAGGTCGTGCTGAACATGGGCGTTGGCGATTCCGTCAACGACCGCAAGAAGGCCGAGACCGCCGCTGCCGAGCTGACCCAGATCGCCGGCCAGAAGGCGATCGTGACCTATTCGCGTATCGCGATCGCGACCTTCAAGCTGCGTGAGAACCAGCCGATCGGCTGCAAGGTCACGCTGCGCAAGGCCCGCATGTACGAGTTCATCGACCGCCTGGTCACGGTTGCGCTGCCGCGCGTCCGCGACTTCCGCGGCCTGAACCCGAAGAGCTTCGACGGCCGCGGCAACTACTCGCTCGGCATCAAGGAGCACATCATTTTCCCCGAGATCGACTTCGACAAGGTCACGGAAGCCCGCGGTATGGACATCACCGTCTGCACCACGGCCAAGACCGAAGAAGAGGCGAGGGCCTTGTTGACCGCTTTCAATTTCCCGTTCCGGCAGTGAGACGCTGACCTAAAGCCTCTCAAACGCGGATACCCAGGAGCCAAGCATGGCAAAGAAGAGTTCAATCGAGAAGAACAACCGGCGCAAGCGGATGGTGAAGAACGCCGCCCCGAAGCGCGAGCGGTTGAAGGCGATCATCGCCGACAAGACGCTGCCGATGGAGGAGCGGTTCGCCGCGACCCTGAAGCTCGCCGAGATGCCGCGCAATTCGTCGGCGACCCGCGTGCGTCTTCGCTGCGAGCTGTCGGGCCGTCCGCGCTCGAACTACCGCAAGAACAAGCTGTCCCGTATCGCGCTGCGCGAACTTGGCTCCAAGGGCATGGTCCCGGGCCTCGTGAAGTCGAGCTGGTAAGGAGGGTCGTTTAGATGTCTACGCACGATCCAATCAGCGATCTGATCACCCGCATCCGCAACGCGCAGATGCGCTCCAAGACCAAGGTCTCCACGCCCGGCTCGCGGATGCGCGAGAACGTGCTCGAAGTGCTCAAGAGCGAGGGCTACATCCGCGGCTACGCCACGGTCGAGCACTCCTCGGGCCGCAGCGAGATCGAGATCGAGCTGAAGTATTTCGACGGCGAGCCCGTCATCCGCGAGATCGAACGTGTTTCCAAGCCCGGGCGTCGTGTTTACGCCTCGGTGAAGAACCTGCCGCGGGTCAACAACGGGCTCGGCATTTCGGTGTTGTCGACGCCGAAGGGGATCATGGCCGACCACAGCGCGCGCGACGCGAATGTGGGCGGCGAAGTCCTCTTCACGGTGTTCTGAGAAGGATTTTTGATCCATGTCACGTGTTGGCAAAAGACCGGTTGCGGTTCCGTCGGGTGTGACCGCGACCGTCGACGGGCAGACCGTCAAGATGAAGGGGCCGAAGGGCCAGCTTCAGTTCGTCGTCCATGACGACGTCGAGGTGAAGCTCGAGAACGGCCAGGTGAAGGTGAACCCGCGGGTTGAGACCAACCGCGCGCGGGCGCTGTACGGCACCGCTCGCGCTCAGGTCGCGAATCTGGTCGAAGGCGTCACCAAGGGCTTCGAGAAGAAGCTCGAGATCACCGGCGTCGGTTACCGCGCCGCGATGCAGGGCAAGAACCTGCAGCTCGCGCTCGGCTACAGCCACGACGTGGTCTATGCGATCCCGGAAGGGATCACGATCACCGTGCCGAAGCCGACCGAGATCACGGTGACCGGCAGCGACATCCAGCGCGTCGGCCAGGTCGCGGCCGAAATCCGCTCGTACCGCCCGCCGGAGCCCTACAAGGGCAAGGGCGTGAAGTATGTTGGCGAATTCATCTTCCGCAAGGAAGGCAAGAAGAAGTAACGGAGCCGGTCATGTCGAAAGCCAAGGTTACGAATGCCCGGCGCAAGCGGAGTGTGCGGCTGAAGCTGCGCCGCTCCGGTGGTGGCCGTCCGCGTCTGTCGGTGTTCCGCTCGTCCAAGCACATCTATGCCCAGGTCATCGACGACCTGAAGGGCGAGACGCTGGCCTCTGCCTCCTCGCTCGAGAAGTCGATGCGCGACGGCGGCAAGACCGGCGCCGACATCGATGCGGCGAAGGCGGTCGGCAAGCTGCTGGCCGAGCGCGCCGCCGAGAAGGGCGTCAAGGAAGTCGTGTTCGATCGCGGCAGCTACCTCTATCACGGGCGCGTCAAGGCTCTTGCCGATGCGGCGCGTGAGAGCGGGCTGAGCTTCTAACAGAATTTGAGGATTGAGGCGCAAGCCTCAGAAGGATTGGAAAAATGGCAGAACGCGAACAACGTGGTGGACGCGATCAACGCGGCGGCGGACGCGACCGCAAGGAGCGCGAGGAGCGCGACAGCGAGTTCGTCGACAAGCTCGTTCACATCAACCGCGTGGCCAAGGTCGTCAAGGGCGGCAAGCGCTTCGGTTTCGCAGCGCTGGTCGTGATCGGCGACCAGAAGGGCCGCGCCGGCTTCGGTCACGGCAAGGCGCGCGAAGTGCCTGAGGCGATCCGCAAGGCAACCGAATCCGCCAAGCGCAACCTGACCCGCGTGTCGCTGCGCGAGGGCCGCACGCTGCATCACGACATCGCCGGCCGTCATGGCGCGGGCCGTGTCTACCTGCGTGCCGCTCCGGCCGGTACCGGCATCATCGCCGGCGGCCCGATGCGCGCCGTGTTCGAGACGCTCGGCGTCCAGGACGTGGTGGCGAAGTCGATCGGCTCGTCGAACCCGTACAACATGGTGCGCGCGACCTTCGATGCGCTGAAGCACCAGGATTCGCCGCGTTCGGTCGCAGCCCGCCGCAATATCAAGGTGTCCACCCTCCAGTCCCGCCGTATCGGCGGCGACGCCGAGGCGGCTGCCGACTAACGGAAGCTTTTCGGAGTAGACCAAGATGGCCAAGGCCGCAAAGACGATCAAGCTCGAGCAGACCGGCAGCGCGATCCGCCGTCATCACTCGCAGCGTTCGACGCTGATCGGGCTCAAGCTCAACAAGATCGGCCGCACCAGCGAATTGCCGGACACTCCGGCCGTGCGCGGCATGATCGAGAAGGTTCACCATCTCGTTCGTATCGTCGACGAGAAGTAAGCAGGGCGCATGATCCCGAAACTGGGTGCCGGTTTTCGGTGAAGATCATGCGCAAGACACAAGGAGAAGGGCGATGAAGCTCAGCGATATCGCCGACAACGCCGGCTCGCGCAAAAAGCGTATGCGCGTCGGCCGCGGCATTGGTTCGGGCAAGGGCAAGCAGTCCGGCCGCGGCGGCAAGGGCCAGACCGCGCGTTCGGGCGTGCGCATCAAGGGTTTCGAAGGCGGCCAGATGCCGATGCATCGCCGTCTGCCCAAGCGCGGCTTCAACAACATCTTCCGCGTGGAGTTCGCCGAGATCAATCTCGACCGGCTCCAGGAAGCGGTCGATGCCAAGAAGATCGACGCCGGCAGCGTCGTGAACGTCGAGGCCCTGGTGAAGGGCGGCGTGCTGCGCCGCGCCAAGGCCGGCCTGCGGCTGCTCGGCCGCGGCGAGCTCAAGTCCAAGCTCAACATCGAAGTGCACGGCGCCACCAAGACCGCGATTGCCGCGGTCGAGAAGGCGGGCGGTTCGGTGAAGATCCTCGCCCCTGCCAAGGAAGAAGGCGAGGCGGCGTAACAACTGCGTCATTGGCCCGCGCCTCGCGGGCCTTTACGCATGCGGGACGTGGACTTATCGAAGCCGAGCCCCAGATAATGTCCGGCGTCCGCTAAAGTAGCCCGGCCGCGGGCATGACGGCGCAACAGGCGGCGGGAGAAAGTCCAAGATGGCCTCAGCAGCGGAACAACTGGCAGCCAACCTCAATTTCGGTGCGTTTGCCAAGGCTGACGAACTGAAGAAGCGCATCTGGTTCACCCTGGGTGCACTGCTCGTTTATCGGCTCGGGACCTACATCCCGTTGCCTGGCATCGATCCCAACATCTGGGAGCAGGTGTTCCGCTCCCAGGCGGGCGGCATCCTCGGCATGTTCAACATGTTCGCCGGCGGCGGCATCCACCGCATGGCGATCTTCGCGCTGAACATCATGCCGTACATCTCGGCCTCGATCATCATCCAGCTCCTGACCACCGTCTCGCCGCAGCTCGAGGCGCTGAAGAAGGAAGGCGAGGCCGGCCGCAAGACGCTGAACCAGTACACCCGCTATCTGACCGTGATCCTGGCCGCGTTCCAGTCCTACGGCATCGCGGTGGGCCTCGAAGGTGCCGGCAACGTCGTCAGCGACCCCGGCATGTTCTTCCGCCTGTCCACGGCGATCACGCTGACCGGCGGCACCATGTTCCTGATGTGGCTGGGCGAGCAGATCACCTCGCGCGGCATCGGCAACGGCATCTCGCTGATCATTCTCTCCGGCATCGTCGCCGAGCTGCCCGCGGCGCTCGCCAACATGCTCGAGCTCGGCCGTCAGGGTGCGATGTCGACCGGCCTGATCCTGGTCGTCATCATCATGGCGGTCGCCGTGATCGCCTTCATCGTGTTCATGGAGCGGGCGCAGCGCCGGCTGCTGATCCAGTATCCGAAGCGCCAGGTCGGCAACAAGATGTTCGAGGGCCAGTCCTCGCATCTGCCGCTCAAGCTCAACACCTCGGGCGTGATCCCGCCGATCTTCGCCTCTTCGCTCCTGCTGCTGCCGACGACGGTTGCGAACTTCAATGCGGGCAGCGGGCCGGAATGGTTCCAGTGGATCACCACCCAGCTCGGCCACGGCCGTCCGCTGTTCCTGATCATGTATCTCGCGCTGATCGTGTTCTTCGCGTTCTTTTACACCGCGATCGTGTTCAACCCGACCGAGACCGCGGACAATCTGAAGAAGCACGGCGGCTTCATTCCGGGCATCCGCCCCGGCGAGCGCACTGCGGAATATATCGACTACGTGCTGTCGCGCATCACCGTGCTCGGCGCGGTCTATCTGGCGATCGTCTGCTTGATCCCCGAGATCCTGATCTCCTACGCCTCGGTGCCGTTCTACTTCGGCGGCACCTCGCTGCTGATCGTGGTCAGCGTCACTATGGACACGGTGGCACAGGTGCAGGGCTATCTGCTGGCCCATCAATATGAGGGCCTGATCCGGAAGTCGAAGCTGCGGGGCCGCCGCAGGTAGAGTCCATCGCAAGATGAAGACCGAGCTCGCGCGCCGCATCGCTATCACGATCGGCGCGCTGCTCCTTTTCAGGCTTGGCACCCAGATCCCGATCGCGGGATTGAACATTTCGACCTTTTCGCCGACGCTGGACTTCATCTCCCGGCTCTCGATCTTTGCGCTCGGCCTCATTCCCTATCTGACTGCGGCGATTCTCATTCGGCTCCTGTCCGTGGTGTGGCGCGGCCTGAATTTGCTGGAGCGGTCGGGCGAGGGCGGCCGGCGCAAGCTTGCCCGTGCCACGCTTGGTCTCACACTTGGTCTTGCTGCCTTTCAGGCTTACGGCATCGCTTCAGCGCTGACGGCCATTCCGGGCCTTGTGAGGAATCCCGACGGCTGGTTCGTGCTGACGGCCACGGCCTCGATGGTCGGCGGCGTCTTCGTACTGGTGTGGTTGAGCGAACAGATCACCCGCCATGGCATCGGCAATGGCCTGGCGCTGATCCTGAGCGTCGGCATTGTCGTTGCGCTTCCGCGCGACATCGCCGGCATCCTGGATCTCATGCGGCAGGGTGCGATATCGAGCAATCTCGTGCTCGGCCATGCCCTGTTCTGGATCGCGACCGTCGTCGTGATCGTGCTCGTCGAAGGCGCGCGGCGAAATATAAGCGTCCAGTTTGGCGCGCTCAATTTCGGCACCCGGCAACTGCCGGTGCGCGATGCGATGCTGTCGGTTAAGCTCAACAGTGCCGGTTCCTGATTCCGGTCACCGTGGCGCCGTGGATCTTCTTTCTACCGCTTGCCGTTGCGGGCCTGGTCCTGGGCAGCGATCACCCTCTGGTCGCCGCGGCGTACCGGCATCTCCAATTGGGGCAGCCTGCTCACATGATCCTGGTGTCGATCGCGGTGTTCGTGCTCGCCTTCGTCTACACGGCCAATGTCGTCGACCCTGAATACACGGCCAAATCTCTGGCGCAGCGTGATGGCACTATTCCCGGTGTTGCAGCGGGCGAGGCGACTGCCGACTATCTCGACCGCGTCGCATCATTGACGACGGTCGTCGGAGCCGTCTACCTGACGGCATTGCAGTTGATTCCAGAGGTCTTCGAGCTTTACGGGATCGGGCTGCCTTATAGTATGATCGTCAATGGCGGTGGAGCGCTGGTTGTGGTTGGCACCGCTCTTGATATCAAAACACAGGTGCGCGACGTATCGCTCACCAATCCGGGGGGCGTACGCCGATGAGAATTATACTTCTGGGACCGCCGGGGTCGGGCAAGGGGACCCAGGCGCAGCTGCTGGTACGGCGCTATGGTATCGTCCAGCTCTCGACCGGCGAGATGCTGCGCGCGGCCGTGGCGGCGGGAACGCCAGTGGGGCTGAAGGCCAAGGAGATCATGGCCAGCGGCGGCCTCGTGCCCGACGACGTCGTGGTCGGAATCATCTCCGACCGGATCGACCAGCCGGACGCCAGGAACGGTTTCATCCTCGACGGTTTCCCGCGCACCGTGCCGCAGGCCGAGGCGCTGGACGAGCTGCTGAGGCACAAGCACCTCAAGCTCGACGCCGTGATCGAGCTCCGCGTCAACGAAAGCGCGCTGCTGAGTCGCGTCGAGACCCGAGTCGCCCAGATGCGGGAGCGCGGTGAGGAGGTTCGGCTCGACGACACCCCGGAGGTCCTGGCCAAGCGGCTTGCCAGCTACCGCAGCCAGACGGAGCCCCTGATTCACTACTATTCCGAGCGGCGGAAGCTCTCGACCATCGATGGCATGATGGCCATCGACGAGGTCACCCGTGCGATCCACCGCCAGCTCCTGGCGCTCGGGGCAGTCGAGCCCAAGACGCATGCCAAGGGAACTGCCAAGGGAACCGCCAAGAACGCGGCCAAGGCAGCGCCGGCCAAGAAGGGAGCCGCCAAGGCGAAAACAGCCAAGAAGCCAGCGAAAGCGGCCAAAAAACCCGCCAAATCCGCTAAAAAGGCAGCCAAGAAGGCCGTGAAGGGCTCCAAGAAGGCGGTCAAGACCACCGCCAAGAAGACGGTAAAGAAGGCTGCCAAAAAGACCGCCAAGAAGGCTGTCAAAAAGGGTGCCAAAAAGGCTGCAAAAAAGGTCACGAAAAAGCGAGCTAAGCGCTAGCAGCGGTTGACGAAAGCCCCCGGAATCCCTTAATAAGCCCCGCATCCAAGTCGGATAGTTTCAGACGATGCCGGGCCCCAGGAAGACCGGGGGTGGGCGTCGTGTTCGCGTTTGTGAACACCTGCCCGAGAACACAAGCACTTAAAGCCTGGTCCTGACGAGGACCGGCAACAGGAGAGAAGGCCGTGGCCCGTATTGCCGGCGTGAACATTCCCACCAACAAGCGCGTGCTGATCGCGCTCCAGTACATCCATGGCATCGGTCAGAAGATCGCCGGTGAGATCCTGGAGAAGGTGAAGATCCCGGTGGATCGTCGCGTCAATCAGCTCAGCGACGCCGAAGTGCTCCAGATCCGCGAAGTCATCGACCGCGACTATCTCGTCGAAGGTGACCTGCGTCGTGAGGTCGGCATCAACATCAAGCGTCTGATGGACCTCGGCTGCTATCGCGGCCTGCGTCATCGTCGTGGTCTGCCGGTGCGCGGTCAGCGTACCCACACCAATGCGCGCACGCGCAAGGGCCCGGCCAAGGCCATCGCCGGCAAGAAGAAGTAAGTTTTCGAATCCAATCGCGGCGTGTGGCGAACCGGGGATGACCCGTTCGCCACGCGCCTTTCGTTCCACAGGTGTAGCCGCTGGCATTACGGCGGCGTCTGAGATCTCCAGGAAAGGTACTCAATGGGCAAGGAAGCCACCCGCGTTCGCCGTCGTGAACGCAAGAACATCGCCTCCGGCGTTGCGCACGTGAACTCGTCGTTCAACAACACGACCATCACCATTACCGACGCGCAGGGCAACACGATTGCCTGGTCTTCCGCCGGCACGATGGGCTTCAAGGGCTCGCGCAAGTCGACCCCGTACGCGGCGCAGGTTGCCGCCGAGGACGTGTCGAAGAAGGCGCAGGAGCACGGCATGCGCACGCTGGAAGTCGAAGTCGCCGGTCCCGGTTCGGGCCGCGAGTCGGCGCTCCGCGCGCTCCAGGCCGCAGGCTTCACCGTCACCTCGATCCGCGACGTGACCACGATCCCGCATAACGGTTGCCGTCCCCGCAAGCGTCGGCGCGTTTGATACGAGGTTGCGGGCGCATCGGCGCCCGCAATGACTTTTGCAAAGCCGCGCGAATGATCCGCGGCCTTTCTCCAACGCCAGTGTCTGCACCAGCAGTTTGACTGGCCTGTATGGGTGAAACAGTGACGATCCAGAAAAATTGGCAAGAACTGATTCGGCCGAACAAGCTCCAGATCCAGCCCGGCAGCGATCCGGCCCGTTTCGCGACCATCGTCGCCGAGCCGCTCGAGCGCGGCTTCGGCCAGACCCTCGGCAACGCGCTGCGCCGCATCCTGCTCTCCTCGCTCCAGGGCGCGGCGGTGCAGTCGGTGCACATCGACGGCGTGCTGCACGAGTTCTCCTCGATCGCGGGCGTCCGTGAGGACGTCACCGACATCGTGCTCAACATCAAGGACATCTCGATCAAGATGCAGGGCGAAGGCCCCAAGCGCATGGTCGTGAAGAAGCAGGGCCCGGGCGTCGTCACCGCCGGCGACATCCAGACCGTGGGCGACGTCGTCGTGCTCAACCCGGACCTCCAGATCTGCACGCTCGACGAAGGCGCCGAGATCCGCATGGAGTTCACCGTCGCAACCGGCAAGGGCTACGTGCCCGCCGAGCGCAACCGTCCCGAGGACGCGCCGATCGGCCTGATCCCGGTCGACAGCCTGTACTCGCCGGTCCGCAAGGTCTCCTACAAGGTCGAGAACACCCGCGAGGGCCAGATCCTCGACTACGACAAGCTGACCATGACGATCGAAACCAACGGCGCGCTGACGCCGGATGATTCCGTGGCTTACGCCGCGCGCATCCTCCAGGATCAGCTCAACGTGTTCGTCAACTTCGAAGAGCCGCGCAAGGAAGTCGCCCAGGAGATCATCCCGGACCTCGCCTTCAACCCGGCCTTCCTCAAGAAGGTGGACGAGCTCGAGCTGTCGGTGCGTTCGGCCAACTGCTTGAAGAACGACAACATCGTCTACATCGGCGACCTCGTGCAGAAGAGCGAAGCGGAAATGCTCCGCACCCCGAACTTCGGCCGCAAGTCGCTGAACGAGATCAAGGAAGTGCTGGCCCAGATGGGTCTGCATCTCGGCATGGAAGTGCCGGGCTGGCCGCCGGAGAACATCGACGAGCTCGCCAAGCGCTTCGAGGATCACTACTGAGATTCGTCGTTCCGGGGCGATGCGCAAGCATCGTCCAATGCGCAATTGCGCATTGTGGAACCTCGAGATTCCGGGTTCGGCTCTGCGAGCCGCCCCGGAATGACGACCGGGCGAACGCAGGCAGCCCACCTGAGCAACATGTCCGACGAACCGTCGCGGCAGTTTTAACGTAAGGAATAGTTACATGCGTCACGGCAAGGTTCATCGGAAGCTCAACCGCACGGCCGAGCACCGCAGGGCGATGTTCGCCAACATGGCAGCCGCGCTGATCAAGCACGAGCAGATCGTCACCACGCTCCCGAAGGCGAAGGAATTGCGCCCGATCGTGGAGAAGCTGGTCACCCTCGGCAAGAAGGGCGGGCTGTCCATGCGCCGCCAGGCCATCTCCGAGATGCGCGACAAGGATCAGGTCAGGAAGCTGTTCGACGTGCTGGCGACCCGTTACAAGGACCGCCAGGGCGGCTACACCCGCATCATCAAGGCCGGCTTCCGCTACGGCGACAACGCCGCGATGGCCGTGATCGAGTTCGTCGATCGCGACGTCGATGCCAAGGGCCAGGATTCCGGTCCGGTGCAGGAGAAGGAAGCCGAGGCGGCGTAAGCCGTTTCAGCGGGTACGGAATTGAAAGCGGCGCCCTCGGGCGCCGCTTTTGTTTTTGGGGCTGGCGAAGATCGGCGAGACTATTCTTCCTTGATCCCCGCCCTTTGCGCGATCCCCTTCATCTCGGCGGTCTCCTTGCCGATGGCTCCCGCCCAATCGCTGTAGCGCGTGAAGCCTGGTTCGAAGCCGACCTTGGTGAAGCGCTCGATGACGGAAGGGCTGTTGATGATCTCCTCCAGCGTCGCCGACAGCTTGTCGCGAACGGCCGGCGGCAGCCCCTTGGGCGCGACCACCGCGCCCCAGGACGCGAAGTCGATGTTGCCATAGCCGAGTTCGGCAAGCGTCGGCACGTCGGGCAGGTAGGACGTGCGTTTGCCCGAGAACACCGCGAGCACCTTGACGGTGCCGGCCTCGATCTGCGGCTTCACGGCGATCACGGTGTCGACGTGGTACTGAATGTGCTTGCCGATGAGGTCGTTCATCGCCGGTGCACTGCCCTTGTAGGGCAGGTGGACCATCTTGACCCCGGCACTCGACTTGAACAGCTCGCCGGCGAAATGCGAGACGGTCGCGACGCCGAAGGATGCGAGCGACAGCTTGTCGGGATTGGCCTTCGCTTCGGCGACCAGCGAGGCCACGTCGTTGACCGGATTGTCCTTGTAGGTGACCAGCGCCAGCGTGATCTTGCCGACCTGGCCGAGCGGCTCGAAATCCTTGGCCGCGTCGTAAGGCACGCTTTCCTTCACGGCTGCCGGCAGCGTGAAGCTCGAGTTCGAGCTGAAGAACAGGGTGTATCCGTCAGGCGCCGAGCGCGCGACTTCCTTGGCCGCGATGGTGGTGCCGCCCCCGGGACGGTTCATGATGATCACGGGCTTGCCGAGCCGCGTCTCCAGCTCGCTGCCGATGATGCGCGCGACCACGTCGGAAGCGCCGCCCGGCGGGAAGGGGCAGATCAATTGCAACGATTTCTCAGGATAGACCGCTTGAGCCGGCGCGAGCGAATTGCCGCCCATCAAGCCGACCAGTCCGAGGAAAATCGTGAGAGCCGTTCGCTTCATCGCATAATTCTTCCGTGTTCACATGAGACGCCGTGCTGCTAGCAATAATCGTTCCAGCAGCGGTTCAGGCAGGGTGTCTACGTTGTCGCAGGAAAAGTGCTCGGCGTCTCACTGATTGGTGAGCGCCGATTGCGGCACGATCCGCCGCGCCCGATATTCGCATCATCGATCTGATGGAGATACTACATGAATATCGACCTTTCCGGAAAAACTGCACTGGTGACCGGCTCGACCGCCGGCATCGGCCACGCGATTGCCAAGGGCCTTGCCGCCTCGGGCGCGAGCGTCGTGATCAACGGGCGCGGCCAGGACAAGGTCGATGCCGCCGTGCGCAAGCTGGAAGCGGCGGGTGGCAAGGTGCGCGGCATCGCTGCCGACGTGTCGACCGCTTCGGGCTGCAAGGCGCTCGTGTCCGCACTGCCGGAGGTCGACATCCTCATCAACAATGCCGGGATCTTCGAGCCAAAGGACTTTTTCGAGATCCCCGACGAGGACTGGAGCCGCTTCTTCGAGGTCAACGTCATGAGCGGCGTGCGGCTGTCGCGCGCGTATCTGAAGGCCATGCTCAAGCGCAACTGGGGCCGCATCGTCTTCATCTCCTCGGAATCCGGCCTCAACATTCCCGTCGAGATGATTCACTACGGCATGAGCAAGACCGCCCAGCTCTCGGTCGGGCGCGGCCTGGCGCAGCTCACCCGCGGCACCGGCGTCACCGTCAATTCCGTGCTGCCGGGGCCGACCATGTCGGAGGGCGTCGAGACCTTCGTAAAGGATCTCGCGAAACAAAACGGTCAGTCGGTGGATGAAGCCGCAGCCAATTTCGTCAAGCAGCATCGCCCGAGCTCGCTGATCCAGCGCTTCGCCAGCGTCGACGAGATCGCCAACATGGTGGTCTATGTTGCGTCGAAGGAAGCGTCCGCGACCAACGGCGCGGCGTTGCGCGCGGAAGGCGGCATCGTCAACACGATTGCCTGAGGCGACGCAGATGCCAGCCTATGTGATCTCCGAGGTCGAGGTGCGCGACAGGAGTGCGATGGAGGCCTATCGTGCGCTTGCGGCGCAGACGATCGTGCAATACGGCGGCCGCTACCTCGCCCGCGGCGGGGCCGCCGAGGTGGTGGAGGGCGGCCCGCCGCCGAAGACCATCATCATCGTCGAGTTTCCGTCGATGGCACGGGCGCGCGAATGGTACGCGTCGGCGGAATATGCCGCGGCGTTGAAGCTGCGGCAGACGGCGCTGGAGCGGCGGCTGATGTTCGTCGAGGGCGCGGCGGAATCGTAGGGTGGGTTAGCCCCGCGGGTTGCGCGAAGCGCAAACCGCTAGGCGTAACCCACCTCTTCTGTTGCCGCGGAGGGGGGACGTGGTGGGTTACGCCTTCGGCTATCCCACCCTACGAGGCCTCTGCTACCACCCCTCCAGCACGATCTTGCCGCGCGACTTGCCGCTCTCGAGCAGCGCGTGCGCGCGCTTGAGGTTGGCCGCGTTGATCGTGCCGAAGGTCTGGTCGAGCGTGGTGCGCAGCACGCCCTTGTCGATGAGATCGGCGACGTCATTGAGCAGATGATGCTGTGCGATCATGTCGGGCGTCTGGAACGAGGAGCGCGTGAACATCGATTCCCAGTGCACCGAGATCGCCTTGCCCTTGAACGTGCTCATGGTGAACTCGGGCGGATCGTCGATCAGGCCGAACCGGCCTTGCGGCGCCATCAACTCGGCGATCGCCTTGTAGTGCTGATCGGTGAAGGTGAGGCTCGCCACCAGCGCCACCGGCGGCAGCTTGAGCTTCTCGATCTGCTCCTTCATCGGCTTGCCATGGTCGATCACCGCATGCGCGCCGAGATCGAGGCACCATTTCTGCGACTCCGGCCGTGTCGCGGTCGCGAGCACCGTCAGCCCGGTGAGGCGGCGGGCAAGCTGGATCAGGATCGAGCCGACGCCGCCGGCGCCGCCCGTGATCAGCAGCGTGCGCGGATCGACGCTCTTGCCCGGAACCGCGCCGAGCCGGTCGAACAGCAACTCCCACGCGGTGATGGAGGTGAGGGGGAGGGCGGCGGCTTGCGCGAACGACAGACTCTTCGGCTTGTTGCCGACGATGCGCTCGTCGACCAGGTGGAATTCGGAGTTGGTGCCCGGACGCTGGATCGAACCCGCGTAGAACACCTCGTCGCCCGGCTTGAACAGCGTGACCTCGGGGCCGACGGCGTCGACCACGCCCGCTGCGTCATAACCCAAGATCTTCGTCTCGCCCTCGGGCGGCGCGGCCCGCTTGCGCACCTTGTAATCGACCGGATTGGCCGAGATCGCCTTCACGGCGACGCGGATGTCGCGTCCCTTTGGCTCGGGTTTTGCGGTCTCGAAATCGATCAACGCGTCCTGATCCTCGATTGGAAGCGACTTCTTGTAGCCGACGGCCTTCATGGCTTGTCTCCATCAGATGGCGCGCAGCTTGTGATGTGCGCCCGGCCTGCTAACTGTCCCGCTGGTCCCGGTTTGGCAAGTACTGTAAATTCGGGGTCTGTTTGGATACTATTGGAAAAACACGCATGAAACGGCGAGATTTTACCCGGCGTCCCGGCTGCTCGGTCGAGGCGACGCTGGACCTGATCGACGGCAAGTGGAAGGGCGTGATCCTCTACCACCTCCAGGACGGCACCCAGCGCTTCGGCGAGCTACGCCGCCGGATGCCCGGGATCACCCAGCGCATGCTGACAAAACAGCTTCGCGCGCTGGAGGAGGACAATCTCGTCATCCGCAAGGTCTATGCCGAAGTGCCGCCGCGGGTGGAGTATTGCCTCTCCGAACTCGGCGAGAGCCTCAGGCCGGTGATCGATATCCTGAAGGTGTGGGGCGAGAGCCACCAGCAGCGGCTGTCCTGCGCGCCGGCGCCCGAGGCGGAACCGGTCAAGAAGCCGAAGCGAGCCGCGTAGGGAGAGGTTGGCCGCCAAGCTCTCGGTGTCGTCCCGGCGAAGGCCGGGACCCATAACCACATAGGCACGTTGTGACGCGAGCCGGCAACTCCGAGCCTTCGCCAAACTACTCCCTGTGGCTATGGGTCCCGGGTTCGCGCATTCGCGCGCCCCGGGACGACGAGTTCAGAACGCGAACTGCGTGCGCATCGCCACGGCGTCGAACTTCGAGCCGACATCGGCGGTCGAGACCGGCGAGGCCTGCCGCGACACCGTGCCATGCAGATAGTCGAGCATGAAGCGGACGTTGCCGTTGACGTACCAGTTGAGCGCCAGCGTGTAGACGGTCTGCCGTCCGCCGGCGATGCCCGCGGCGGATGCCAGCTGATTATTCAAATCCATAGTGGAATAGCGACCGGCGATCTCCCAGGCGCCCCAGCCACCGCCATCGAGCGAGAACGGATGATCGGGCTTGACGCCGCCATAGGCGGCGTTCGCTGGATTGTACTTGCGCGATTCCCCGGTCAAGACGTAGGCCGCTTCCGCGTAGCCGCCCTGGAATTTCAGGTTTGGCGCTCCGATTAACGGCACGCTGGTGTTCGCGTTGCGATCGATGTTGAACCAGTAGTATTCGCCCTGGAGGAACAGCGATCCATAGGTCGCGGCGGCTTCGACACCATAAACCTGGGCGCCCGAGACATTGGCAATCGCACCGGTCGAGATCAGCGTCGTGGGATCGATGCGCAGCTCGGGACGATCGCTGAGCGTGAGTGTTTGCGTGTTGGCGACCAGATTGCGCGGCGGCTGAATCAGCCACTGTGCGTCGCCTCCGAGATGCACCGAGTAGTCATTGCCGCTGACGATCTGGCCTGCAACGCGGGCCGTCGCGCCGTATTGCTCGCTGGTGCCGGGAGGTGAGACGCTGGACGCTGAGTGAATCGCACCCGTGGTCGGGCCAGTCACGTACGCGCCGGCCCAGAACACGTCGTTGTACCAGCGCGCGCCGACTGCAGAACGGAAGTCGCCGGCGGCGATGTTTTGCGCGATGACACCGACCGAAGCCCTTTCCATGAAAGGAAGATCGTTGGAGCTCATGGATTCATCCATGGTCCAGGCAAGGTCCATAATGCCGGCTTCGATCGCCATCTTGCCGCCGAACGGCTTCAGCCCCGTGTAGCTGATATAGGCGTTCTCGATGCCGGACGTGCCTCCGCCGGGCAGGAAGCCGACAGGGGTCGCGCCGGCGGCGCCGGTGCCGCCAAAGCCGTCGGACGAGCCGCCGAAATCGTAGATCAGCGCGAAATTCCAGTCGTTGAAGAATTTGCCGGCAAGACCGATGCGCGCGCGGCGGACGTTCTCGCCGCTGTCGAGCTTCTGCGGCACGGTGGCCGCGGTGTTGGGACGATAATCATAGCCGCCGACATCCCAATGTACGCGGCCGGTGATGCCGACGCAGTTCGCCCCATCGGCAGTACAGATGGTCGGCCGGTTGTTCGGCATCGTCACGACGACGCCGGATGCGGGTGCCGGTCCCTTGAGCGGGATTGCAGCGTTGGCATTGGCCACGACCGCCTTCGCCTCCGAGCGCGCTTCGGCTTTGGCCTCGGCCTTCGCCTCGGCCTTGGCTTTCGCCGTGGCCGCCGTGTTCGCCGCGGTCTGGCTCTGGAGCTTGTCGAGCTTCTGCTCCAGCATCTTCAGCTGCTGCTTCAGCAGCGCGATCTCCTGCTCGCTGCTGCTTGCCGATTGGGCCTGGGCCGGTGCGGCCGCGAGTACACCGGCGAGACCAATCGCCGTGGCTGCAATTCTTCTCCTGCTCATGTCACGCCTCCATCGTTTGACGAACTTCCCCAAGTCGCAAGCGGAGAGCCTAGGAACGATCGATGACTGCCCCGCGACGGCGCACCCCGGTTGCGTGGTTCCCACTGATGCAAATTCGCCGCAACCGAATCCGCCTTGCATCACAATGCAAGATGACGCGCATCATGCCAATCCGCAGCGCCGGGCAAATTGCCATTTCTTACGCGGGGCGTGCATGCGGCAGGCGGCGGAAGGGGATGAATATTGCCGTCCCGCGCCCTTCTATTGGGGGGCGAACGCGCCTATATTCCGGCGTCTTTTCCAAGAGGTAGGAATGTTTCGATCGACCTGGACCGCCGTCGTCACGGCATTGTGCATAGCCTTTTCGGCCCACTTCAATCCGGCTGCGGCGCAGGACCGTCGGGTCCCGTCGTCGCCAGCCGAGCTGCGGCTGTCCTATGCGCCGATCGTGCAGCGGGTGCAGCCGGCCGTCGTCAACGTTTATGCCGCCAAGGTGGTGCAGAACCGCAATCCGCTGCTCGACGACCCGATCTTCCGCCGCTTCTTCGGCGTGCCCGGCCAGCAGCCCGAGCAGATGCAGCGCTCGCTCGGCTCCGGCGTCATCGTCGATACGTCGGGGCTCGTCGTCACCAACGTCCACGTCATCGAGGGTGCGGACCAGGTCAAGGTGTCGCTGTCGGACAAGCGCGAGTTCGAGGCCGAGATCCTGTTGAAGGATTCCCGCACCGATCTCGCCGTGCTGCGCCTGAAGGACACCAAGGAGAAATTCCCGACGCTCGACTTCACCAACTCGGACGAGTTGCTGGTCGGTGACGTCGTGCTCGCGATCGGCAATCCCTTCGGCGTCGGCCAGACCGTGACTCACGGCATCATCTCGGCGCTCGCGCGCACGCAGGTCGGCATCACCGACTACCAGTTCTTCATCCAGACCGATGCGGCGATCAATCCCGGCAATTCCGGCGGTGCGCTGGTCGACATGAGCGGCAAGCTTGCCGGCATCAACACCGCGATCTATTCGCGCTCCGGCGGCTCGCAGGGCATCGGCTTTGCGATCCCCGCCAACATGGTGCGCGTCGTTGTCGCCTCCGCCAAGAGCGGCGGCAAGGCGGTGAAGCGTCCCTGGCTCGGCGCCAAATTGCAGACGGTGACGCCCGAGATCGCCGAAAGCCTCGGCTTGCGTTCGCCGACCGGTGCCTTGGTCGCGAACGTGGTCTCGAACGGCCCCGCAGCGAAGGCCGGCCTGAAATCCTCCGATCTCATCACCGGCATCGACGGCCAGACCGTGGATGACCCCAACGCGTTCGACTACCGCTTCGCGACGCGTCCGCTCGGCGGCACCGCGCAGATCGACGTGCAGCGCGGCGGCAAGCCGCTCAAGCTCGCGATCGCGCTGGAGACCGCGCCCGATGCCGGCCGCAACGAGCTCGTCATCACTGCGCGTTCGCCGTTCCAGGGCGCCAAGGTCTCGACCATCACGCCGGCGGTTGCCGACGAGCTGCATCTGGACGCCGACACCGAGGGCGTCGTGATCGCCGATCTTGGCGGCGACAGCGCCGCGGCGAATGTCGGCTTCCAGAAGGGCGACATCATCCTGGCCGTCAACAACCAGAAGATCAGCAAGACCGGCGACCTCGAGAAGGCCGCGGGTGAGCGGCCGCGGGTCTGGCGCATCACCCTGGTGCGCGGCGGGCAGCAGATCAACGTCACGCTGGGCGGATGAGTCCGAAGCGACCACAGGAGACGCCAACTCTCTTTGCTGCGGCGGGGCTCGATCAGGAGGCCCCGCATCCGCTGCCGGACCGGCTGCGCCCGCGCGCGTTGTCGGAGGTCGTCGGCCAGGATCACATCCTCGGCCCCGACGGTGCGCTGACGCGCATGCTGGAGACGCGCACGCTCGGCTCGCTGGTGTTCTGGGGCCCGCCCGGCACCGGCAAGACCACGGTGGCGCGGCTGCTGGCGGATGCCACCGACCTGCATTTCGAGCAGATCTCCGCGGTGTTCTCCGGCGTCGCGGACCTGAAGAAGGCCTTCGACGCCGCGCGTGCCCGCCGCGAGATGGGCAAGGGCACACTTCTGTTCGTCGACGAGGTACACCGCTTCAACCGCGCCCAGCAGGACTCGTTTCTTCCTGTCATGGAAGACGGCACGGTGGTCATGGTCGGCGCCACCACCGAAAACCCGTCCTTCGAGCTCAACGCGGCGCTTCTGTCGCGTGCGCGCGTGCTGGTGTTTCGCTCCCTCGATGCGGCCGCAATCGAAAAGCTGTTTGCGCATGCCGAGGAGGTGGAGGGCCGCAAGCTGCCGCTCGATGCGGAAGCACGCGCGGTGCTGGTGCGCATGGCCGACGGCGATGGAAGGGCATCGCTGACGCTCGCCGAAGAGGTTTGGCGTTCGGCGCGAGCTGATGAGATTTTCAATGCCGCGCAGTTGCAGGATATCCTGCAACGCCGCGCGCCGATCTACGACAAGTCGGCCGACGGTCATTACAACCTGATCTCGGCGCTGCATAAGTCGGTGCGCGGCTCCGATCCCGACGCCGCGCTGTATTATCTCGCGCGCATGCTTGATGCCGGCGAGGACCCGCTGTTCCTGGCCCGCCGCGTCGTGCGCATGGCGGTCGAGGACATTGGCCTTGCCGATCCGCAGGCGCTCGTCATCGCCAATGCCGCCAAGGACGCCTTCGACTTCCTCGGCCATCCCGAGGGCGAGCTCGCCATCGCGCAGGCCGTGGTCTATCTCGCCACTGCGCCGAAATCGAACGCGGTCTACACCGCCTTCGGTGCCGCCATGCAGACCGCGAAGCAGGCCGGCTCGCTGCTGCCGCCAAAGCACATCCTCAATTCTCCGACCAAGCTGATGAAGTCGGAAGGCTACGGCGCAGCTTACGAATACGACCACGACGCCCCCGACGCCTTCTCCGGCCAGGATTATTTCCCGGAAGCCCTGGGCCGCCAGACCTTCTACGACCCGCCCGAGCGCGGTTTCGAGCGGGAGATCAGGAAGCGGCTGGACTATTGGGCCAAGCTGCGGAAGGAGCGGGGCGGCTCGCGCTAGAAACGGCCATTTCGCCGTGACGGGAGCCGGCTTTTAGGGTACGCAGGCAACCATGAGCCGTCGCATCAAGAGAATGAACCCGAAGCCCCGTTCGCGTGACGAGCGCGATGACGCACGTCCGTTCAAGGCGCGCAGCGCCAAGAAAGCGGGGCCGCGGCCTGGCGCCAAGCCGGGTGCGAAGTCGCCGCGTTTTGCGGCCGAGCGTGCCGAGCGGCGCCCGCCCAAGGCAGCGCTGGAAAAGGCAGCGCTGGAAAAGCCTGTACCCGCCAAGCCCGTCGAGGCGCTGCTGCCGACCAAGGTGCAGACCGTCAAGGTGACGGCCGACGAGAACAACATGCGCGTCGATCGCTTCCTCGAGGCGCGCTTTCCCGGCCTGTCGTTCTCCCACATCCAGCGCGTCGTCCGCAAAGGCGAGCTCCGCGTCGACGGCAAGCGTGTCGACAGCAAGGATCGGCTGGAGGAGGGCCAGAGCGTCCGCATTCCGCCGCTGAAGCTCGACACGCCGAAGGCCGCCGGCGAGCTATCGGAAGGCGCCCAAAAGACGCTTGCCGCGCTGAAGGAGATGACGATCTACGAGGACGACGACGTCCTCGTGCTGAACAAGCCGGCCGGACTTGCCGTGCAGGGCGGCTCGGGCATGACGCGGCACATCGACCAGATGCTGGAGGTGATGCGCGATTCCAAGGGCCAGAAGCCGCGCCTCGTGCACCGCATCGACAGGGAGACGTCGGGCTGCCTGCTGATTGCCAAGACGCGATTTGCCGCCTCGCATCTGACCGGCGCCTTCCGTTCGCGGTCCGCGCGAAAAACCTATTGGGCGCTGGTGCCGGGTCTGCCGAAGCCGAAGCAGGGCCGCATCTCGACCTTCCTCGCGAAGGAAGAGAGCGAGGACGATACCATCATGCGCATCGCCCAGCATGGCGACGAGGGCGCGAGCCACGCGGTGACGTATTATGCGGTGGTCGAGACCGCTGGCAACAAGCTGACCTGGGTGTCGTTAAAGCCGGTGACGGGCCGCACCCACCAGCTCCGCGCGCATATGGAGCATATCGGCCATCCCATCGTCGGCGATCCCAAATATTTCAACATCGAGAACTGGCAGCTGCCGGGCGGGCTGCAAAACCGGCTGCATCTGCTCGCGCGCCGCATCGTCATTCCGCATCCGCGCGGCGGCGTGATCGACGCAACCGCCCCGCTGCCGCCGCACATGCAGCAGTCGTGGAATCTGCTCGGGCTCGATGCAAGCCGGTTCGATCCGATCGAGAACGCGCCGGAAGAGTAGGGGCGCGCGAACGAGTAAGGCGCGGGACTAGCCACGTTCTCGCTGTCATCGCCCGCGAAGGCGGGCGATCCAGTATTCCAGAGGCCGGCGTTAGAGAACTCGCTCTCACCACATCCGCCGCGGCGTACTGGATGCCCCGCCTTCGCGGGGCATGACAGCGTTGGTTGTGTCGCCGCCCACACCACCCTCAATTCCGAAACTGCTCCAGAAACATGCGCAAGCTGTCGTGCGGGGTCTCGACATCCGTGATCAGCCAGCCTTCGGGGCCGTTGACGAGGATGAAGTTCAGCGTCACCCGGCGGCCGTGATTGTCGAAATTCGCCGCGACATAGGTCTTGTCGTATTGCCTCCGCACGACCGCGATCGCGACCGGGCCGAGCTTCCAGCTCGGGCTCTGCACCAGGAAATCATAGGGCTCGGCCCTCGGCGTGCTCCAGGCCTTGCGCAGCGGGAAATCGAAGAATTGCCGGGCGGTGACGCCATCCCGCGGCAGGCCTTTTGACAGCTCCGGCGCGCCCTGGCCGTAATGGGCATAGACGTTGCGGACCAGCGATTCCGGGCTACGAAAGCCGGCCTCCGCCGCGGCCAGCCAAAGCCCGGCGACCAGGGCCACAATACCCGCAAGTTCCCTCATCCCTGCCGCTCGCTTTATCGGGCGCCGGTCTTGTCGTACAAGCCTAGCACTGAGCGAGTAGGGCCGAAAACTGACATGCGCGAATTGTTCGAAGAGGTTGCGGGGCAATCCCCGCGCGATCCACGCGAGGCGGCCCGCCAGTCCGCGCGCACGCCGCAGCGCAAGCGCTTCTACCAGGAGGCCGGCGTCGCCGAGACCGAAGGCGGCTTCGCCATCACGCTCGACGGCAAGCCGATCCGCACGCCGTCCGGCCGCCAGGTGGTGATCCCCTCACGCGCGCTGGCCGACGCGGTCGCCGCCGAATGGGCGGCCCAGGGCGAGACGATCGATCCCGTGACCATGCCGCTGACGCGGATCGCCAACAGCGTGGTCGAGGGCGTGGTCGATCGCGTCGAACTCGTCAGGGACGATCTTGCAAAATATTTCGAGTCTGACCTGCTATTCTATCGCGCCGGCCATCCCGAGGCGCTCGTGGCCCGCGAGGCCACGCATTGGGACCCCGTGCTGTTCTGGGCCGCGGAGACGCTGGGCGCGCATTTCATCCTGTCCGAGGGCGTCATGCATGTGAAGCAGCCGGACGAGGCCATTCAGGCCGCCCGCGCAGCCGTGCCCGGGGATGCCTGGTCGGTCGCGGCACTCCATGTGATGACGACCCTGACCGGCTCGGCGCTGCTGGCGCTGGCCCTGGCCCACGGTGTGCGCGAGGCCGGCCAGGTCTGGGCCGCCGCCCATGTCGACGAGGACTGGAACACCGACCAATGGGGCGTGGACGAGGAGGCCGCGGCACGCCGGGCCGCCCGCGCGCGGGATTTCGAGGCTGCCGTCGCGGTTCTGGACGCGGTGAAGCCGCCCGCGGCCGAAGGTCCTTAACGAGAGGTTTACGACGCCGGCGTTAGGGTGGCCCGTGCTCCTGGGCCCCTGAGATGGCGACGCCGATCAGTTCCATTACTCCCGTCAGTGCCGCCAGCCCCGTGGCTGACGCGGCGACGCCCGATCTCGTGCTTCAGGCCGGCAGCGTCGTCGACGCGAGAGTGGTCAGCGTGCTCGCCGACAATCTGGTGCGGATCGCGATTGCAAACCTCTCCCTCGACGTGATGTCGGAAGTCGCGCTGTCGCCGGGGCAAAATCTCCAGCTCGCGGTGTCGCAGAACGACGGCACCATCCGCCTCGCCGTCATGGGCGGCGCAGGCGAGGCGGCCGCCGATCAGGTCACGCTGACGCCGGCCGCGGCTTCGCTGGTCGACAGCCCGTCGCTTGCACCGTCCACGAACGCCGCCCGTAATCCCCTCACGCCGTTCGAGCAGGTCGCCGTCACGATGGCTTCGGCCGAGGCCGCGAGCAAGCAGGGCAGCCAGGCGCCGCTTTTCGCTAACCTCGCCTCCGTCGTGACCGGCAGCGATCTGCCGGCGGGATTGAAGCAGGCGGTGCTGGACGTGCTGGCGCAGCAGACGCCGCTCAACACCGCGCTTGATGGCGGCGACATCGAATCCGCCTTCCAGAAGTCAGGGCTGTTTCTCGAGGCTTCGCTTGCCGCGGGCGCGACGCCGTCGCCAGGTGCCGTGCCGGACCTGAAAGCGGCGCTGCTGGTGCTGCGCCAGACGCTGGCCGCGACCTCAGGCGCGCTCGAGACTGGCGCGCCGCAGGCACCGGCGCAAGGCACCGCGCCGCCGACAAGTGTCACGACCACGCCGCAGACCGCAGCGTCCGCACTTCAGGCGGCGGACGAAGCCGCGCAGGCGGCATTGCCGTCGCCCAATCCGGAGATCGCCCAGCCGCCGCAAACGCCGCGCGGCGCTGCGCTCGCAGCCGCCGTGCTGGCCGACATGGCGAACGCAACGCCGCAGGCGGCGGGCTCGCGCACCATGTCCGCAGGCCTTGCGGCGAGCCTCTTGCAGGAGGTCACGCAAAACCTGCCGCGCATGATCGGCAATTTGCCGGGCTCGAACAAGGCCGTGCCTGACGGCCACATCTTCGAGGCAGCCGCGCGCGCGACGCCACCGCCATTCCGCGGCGCGCTGCCGTCGCCGCAGTCCATCGCCTCGCCATCGCTCGTGCCGGATACGCCGCTGGCGGCGACCGTGCACCGTCTGCTCGACGACACCAATGCCGCGATCGCGCGGCAGACCTTGCTCCAGGTCGCCTCGCTCCCCGATCGCACCGATGCCTCGGGGCACCGCATCGACCCGGCCGTGCCGCAGTGGAATTTCGAGATTCCCTTTGCGACACCGCAGGGCACCGCCATGGCGCAGTTCGAGATCTCGCGCGACGGCGGCAACGAATCCACCGATCTCGCCAAACGCGCCTGGCGCGCACGCTTCACGCTCAACGTCGAGCCGGCCGGCCCCGTGCATGCCTTGATCACGCTGAACGGCGACAAGACCTTCGTGCGGATGTGGGCGGAGCGGCCGGCGACCGCGCAGCAGCTCCGCGCCGGGATCGGTGATCTCAATCAGGCGCTGACCAGGGCCGAGCTCAAGCCCGGCGACATCGTGGTGCGCGACGGCACGCCGCCGCAGCCGGCACCGGCCCGCGCCGGCCACTTCCTGGACCGCGCCACATGAGTGATCCATCCAAGCTCGCGATCGCGCTGCATTACGAGAAGGGCTCTGGCGCGCCCATCGTCGTCGCCAAGGGCAAGGGCACGATCGGCGAAAAAATCGTCGAGATCGCCAGGGCCAACGACATCCCGATCGAGGAGAACGAAATTCTGGCCGGCGCGCTGTCCAAGGTCGAGCTTGGCGAGGAGATCCCGCCCGATCTCTACAAGGCCGTCGCCGAAGTGCTGGTGTTCGTGCTGCGGCTGTCGGGCCGGGCCAGGTAGCTGTCATCGTTTCACCATGATAGCGGCTGCATGGTCGCCGCCAATTCCATCGCTCAACGGACATTCACGTGATCACTCGCCGTTCCACCCTCGGCCTTCTCGCCGCAACCGCGATCCTGCCGTCGCGTGCGCTCGCCCATGTCGCGCCGCCGCGCAACGAGATCCGCGACAGCCTGGCAAAACGCTTCGCCGATCTCGGCACATCAGGCACTTTTGTCGGCTACAAGGTCGAGGACTATCTGATCGTCGCCAGCGACAAGGAGCGCTCGGGCGAGGGCAAGCTGCCGGCCTCGACCTTCAAGATCCCGAACTCGCTGATCGCGCTGGAGACCGGCGTGGTCACAGATCCCGACAAGGACGTGTTCCCCTGGGACGGCGTGAAGCGCGGAATCGAGGCGTGGAACAAGGATCACACGCTGCGCAGCGCCATCGCGGTCGGTGCGGTGCCGGTCTATCAGGAGATCGCGCGCCGGATCGGGCAGGAGCGGATGCAGAAGTACGTCGATCTGTTCGACTATGGCAATCGCGACATCGGCGGCGGCATCGACCAGTTCTGGCTCACCGGAAACTTGCGCATCGATCCGGTCGAGCAGATCGATTTCGTCGACCGGCTGCGGCGCCGCGCGCTGCCGATTTCCAAGCGCAGCCAGGATCTCGTCGCCGACATCCTGCCGGTGACCAAGGTCGGCGATAGCGTCATCCGCGCCAAGTCCGGCCTCCTGGGCGCCGAGCGCGGCGAGCCGTCGCTGGGCTGGATGGTCGGCGGGGCCGAGAAGGGCGAGGCGCACACCGTGTTCGCGCTCAACATGGACTGCACCGAGCCGCGCCTCGTCGGCGAGCGCATGCCCCTGACGCAAGCCTGCCTTGCCGAGATCGGCGCGGTCTGAGCGCAACTGCGCTGATCTGCTGCCTCACCAGCCTCCGTCCTCATCCTGAGGAGCCCGCGTAGCGGGCGTCTCGAAGGATAGTTGCGGGCGAGATCGGGGCCTTCATGGTTCGAGACGCGCGTCCCGCGCTCCTCTCGTCGTTGCGGGCAGGCATCTCTCCACGTCATTGCGAGCGCAGCGAAGCAATCCAGAGCCCCTCCGCGGAAAGATTCTGGATTGCTTCGCTGCGCTCGCAATGACGGAGTATGGGGCGCCGGCCTAGCCCAGCTTGAAAAGCGCCTGCAAGAATTCCTCGACCGCCTTGCGCGACTCCGCGGCGGTTGCGGGATTGCCGCCGACATGGGGATTGAGCTCGACGCAGGCGTCCCTGTAGGTGAAGGGCGCCTGCGTGCTGGCGTTCATCAGCACGCCGCCGTCGCCTTCCTTGATCTGGCAATTGCGCACGGTCTGGGCGTTGGCGGAGACAGTCACGGTGGCGACGCCGAGTAGGCCGCTGTCGAAGCCGTGCGCGCTATCCGGGGTATTCGGTCAGCACCACGTCGCGCCCGGCGGTCTTGAGCCGCTCGACGAAGGCCTTGCAGCTCTTCACGGGGTTGTAGTCGTCAGGCGTGCCGTGGAAGATGCGGATCGGGCGCGCCGTGACCTCGGTATCGCCGACATAGCTCGTCGAGCAATCCGGATAGAACGGGATGTAGGCAGCGAACTGGATGCCGGACTTGTTCCAGAGCTTGTTGAAGCGGTCGAGGCTCGCATACAGCGTTGCCTGTCCGCCGCGCGAAAAGCCCATCAGCACGATGCGGTCGGGGTCGACGCGGGGATGCTTCGCCAGAATCTCGAGCGAGCGGTAGATGTCGACGATCAGATTGAGCCGGCCGAGCAGGGCCTGGTTCGGTCCGACCACCGTCAGTCCGCGGCCGGTAAAGCCGTCGATCACGAAGGTCGAGATGCCCATGGCGTTGAAGGCGTGCACCCAGGCTTCCGTGGTGGCGCCGACGCCGCTGGAGCCGTGCATCAGCACCACGACGGGGAGTTTTCCACTGCCCTGCGCGACGCGGAATTCGCCCGCGACCGTCACCGGCTTGCCGGCGGCCGCATCGCCGCTGAGGAATTGCTGGTCGGAGAGGGTGAGCGAGGGGATCGGGTAGATCTCGGCGCGGGTAGCGACTTCCTTGGGAAGAGATTGCGCGCTGGCGAGCGTAGTTGAGACACAAAGCGCGATGAGCGCGGCAGCGGCGCGGAATGCCCTCGGCATCGGATTCTCCCTGATATTTTTTTGCAGTAGAACAACAGGCCCGCGCGCTGTCAATTTGGCGCGCGGCGGCCTCAGGCCTTGTCGGCCGTCTTCTTGGTCGTCAGCGCCTGGTCGATGGCAAAGCCGCCGATCTCGCTCATGGCCTGCGAGATCACGTCGCCGCGTCTGGCAAAGCCGCTGGAGAGATAGTCGAACTGCGTCCGCGCCAGCCGCAGCACCTCGATCGGCACAGAGACCAAGGTCTCGTTGAAGCTGTCGACGGAGGCGCGCAGCGTCTCCAGCTCGGTGCTGAGCTTGCCGATGTGGCTTTCCGCATCCTGCATCAGGCCGAGCAGCTTGCCGCGCTCGGCATCGAACGCCGCGCGCTCGGCCGCCGCAGCCGCCGTCACCTCGGTAAGCTGCGCCCGCAGCGCCTCGATCTGGGCGACCATGGCATCGGAGGCAAGCTCGGCGGCCTCGCGCAGCTCGACGTGGCGTGTGTTCTCTTCATGCTGCTGATGATAGAGCCTCTCGGCTGACATCGCCCGCTGCGTCAGCGACTCGATCAGGCTTGCGGCACGCAGCAGCATCTCGCCGTTCCGCCCAGACACCATGCTGGCCATGCGCCGCAGGAAGTCGACGGTTTCGGACGACGAGTTCGGCGGCAGGGGGACGACCGTCGCGGACATGAGGTGATGCTTGCAGTCAGACGTGAGGACCGCCGCCGTACCGACTGGGCTCACGCAACATTCGGCGCCTGATCGTAAGCCCGAAGCAAGCCTGAATCGGCGCGCCGGGTCAACCGGCTGGTGCGGCAAATACGATCTCGTAGCCCGGATGGAGCGGAGCGAAATCCGGGACGGAGCAGCGTGGGGGACGACCCCGGATTACGCTCCGCTCCATCCGGGCTACGCAGTCGCCGAAGCGGCCGCCAAACTTAACGTCAGGCGTCCTTCTGCCGGCCAATCCGCCCGAGATGGGTAAAGCCGAACCCGGCCGAGTATTTCAGGCCATAGCCCAGCGCCCGGTCGATGCCGATATGGGCCAGCCAGATCAAGGCGATGGACAAGGTGAGCGGCGAGGCGAGGCCGAAGCCCAGCGTCAGCAGCGCCACCGGCGCCATGTAGCTGTGGGCGGCGTTGTAGACCAGCGCGCCGAACCTGGCGTCCGAAAGGTAGGCCAGGAAGCTCAGATCGGGCACGAAGAAGAGCAGGGCGAAGACCAGCCAGGACCCATCCCAGGCCCAGTAAAGCATCACCATCCCTGCGAACAGGGTCAGGCCCTCCAGCCGCAGCACGATGTTGACGCCGCCTGTCACAGAGCCGGTCTCGGCCGTTTCTTGTTCTTGGTCCATCGTCGTCTCCCAGGCAAAACTTTGTAATTCCTTGCGCTTTCCCGCTGCGGCAAGGCAGCCCTGCGAGCCCGAAAGCGGCTTCCCGGCCCGCAAAATGCCGTGTTAGAACCCCCGGCAATCGCATTTAGGCTAAGAACTGGCGGGAGCAAATGAAACATATCCTGGACGCCCTTGAAGATCGTCGTGCCGGCGCAAAGCTCGGCGGCGGGGAGAAGCGCATCGAGGCGCAGCACGCCCGCGGCAAGCTGACCGCGCGCGAGCGTATCGAGCTCTTGCTCGACAAGGGATCGTTCGAGGAGTTCGACATGTTCGTCGAGCACCGCTCCACCGAATTCGGCATGGAGAAGAACAAGATCCCGGGCGACGGCGTCGTCACCGGCTGGGGTACCGTCAACGGCCGCAAGACTTTTGTCTTTGCCAAGGATTTCACGGTGTTCGGCGGGTCGCTCTCGGAAACACACGCGCTGAAAATTACAAAACTCCAGGATATGGCGATGAAGGCGAGGGCGCCCATCATCGGCCTCTATGACGCGGGCGGCGCCCGCATCCAGGAAGGCGTCGCCGCGCTCGCCGGCTATTCCTATGTGTTCCGTCGCAACGTGCTCGCCTCCGGCGTGATCCCGCAGATCTCCGTCATCATGGGCCCCTGCGCCGGCGGCGACGTCTATTCGCCTGCGATGACCGACTTCATCTTCATGGTGAAGAACACCAGCTACATGTTCGTCACCGGCCCCGACGTGGTTAAGACCGTCACCAACGAGGTCGTCACCGCCGAGGAACTGGGCGGCGCTTCCGTGCACGCGACGCGCTCCTCGATCGCCGACGGCGCCTTCGAGAACGATGTCGAGACGCTGCTGCAGATGCGGCGCCTGATCGACTTCCTGCCATCCAACAACACCGACGGCGTGCCGGAATGGCCGAGCTTCGACGACATCGGCCGCGTCGACATGTCCCTGGACACGCTGATCCCCGACAATCCGAACAAGCCCTACGACATGAAGGAGTTGATCCTGAAGGTCGTGGACGAGGGTGACTTCTTCGAGATCGCGGAGTCCTTTGCCAAGAACATCGTCACCGGCTTCGGCCGCATCGCGGGCCGCACCGTCGGTTTCGTCGCCAACCAGCCGATGGTGCTGGCGGGCGTGCTCGACAGCGACGCCTCGCGGAAAGCGGCGCGCTTCGTCCGCTTCTGCGATGCCTTCAACATCCCGATCGTCACCTTCGTCGACGTGCCGGGCTTCCTGCCCGGCACCGCGCAGGAATATGGCGGCCTGATCAAGCACGGCGCCAAGCTGCTGTTCGCCTATTCGCAGTGCACCGTGCCGCTGGTGACCATCATCACCCGCAAGGCCTATGGCGGCGCCTTCGACGTCATGGCCTCCAAGGAGATCGGCGCCGACATGAACTACGCCTGGCCGACCGCCCAGATCGCGGTGATGGGCGCCAAGGGCGCGGTCGAGATCATCTTCCGCAGTGACATCGGCGACCCCGACAAGATCGCTGCCCGAACCAAGGAATACGAAGACCGCTTCCTGTCGCCCTTCATCGCCGCGGAGCGCGGCTACATCGACGACGTGATCATGCCGCACTCGACCCGCAAGCGGATCGCAAGGGCGCTGGCGATGCTCAAGGACAAGAAGGTGGAAATGCCGGCGAAGAAGCACGACAATTTGCCGTTGTGAGGGATGAGTAGCCCGGATGAGCGAAGCGACATCCGGGTTTCCAGGCAAGAGTCCCGCATGTCGCTTCGCTCATGCGGGCTACTGGCTACGCTTCTGATTTGGCATCCTCGATCAAAATCCGATGACCGAAGACGATCAGACCGACGAGATTTCACAGATCGAAGATCGGATCGAGCGGCTCGCCGAGATCGCCGAGCGCTGCCGGAAGTACATTCTGGCGTCCAAGATCGCCATCGGCGGCGGGGGCGCGCTGCTGTTGTTCGCGATCCTCGGCCTGTTCGGGACAGGGCAGACCGCCGCGCTCGGATCGATCGCTCTGGTGCTGGGCGGGATCGTGTCACTTGGCTCGAATGTCAGCACGTTGCGGCAGACGGAGAGCGCAATCGGTGATGCGGAGGCGCTTCGATCTCAGCTGATCGGCAGGATCGACCTGCGCGTGGTTGCCGATGCGCCGATGAAGCTGGTGTGACGCGCCCCTTGGTGGGCGCTCACTCGCATCACGCCGCAGCCCTGCGCGTCAGGGTCTGCAACTCCTCGCGGCATTCGGCTGCAAACGCCTGAAGCCGCTCCACGGTGTGCTGGTCGAGGATGGCCTTTGCCAGCCTCTCTGCGCGGGCAAGCTGCTCTTTCAGAAATTCGATGCGGGCCATGTGCCACCTTCCGCGGCAATAGTTTGATGCAAATTGCTTCGTTCCAATGGAGGTGAGCCTAGGCCGAACACCGGATCAATTATGTGAGGTTCGTCACGCTCCAGCGCGCGCCTTATCCGCCGCAGCGAAATGCGCGCCATCTGGTCGGCGCGGGCCTTGGCGAAGGCCGGGCGGGCCGTGGCGCGGGCGACGTAGTCGCGACAGGCCGGATGGTCCGTCAACCCGTCGAAGTGATCGACGAGGCGCAGCACGTCCGACATCGTTCACTGCCCCAGCTTCGCCCGTCCCTTGCTTCGCTGCCAGTGGCTTCCGGCGCGAAATCGGCTGTCTCTGGCCGCTTGCAATTGCCTTCTGGTGGCCTACCATGAACAGCGTTGGGACCTTGAAGGAGCGCAGCCATGGAACTCACCGTGGTGCCGATCGTCAAGCCGGACGCAACCAACTTCATCTTCGGCCAGTCGCATTTCATCAAGACCGTGGAAGACCTCCACGAGGCGCTGGTGGGCGCAGTTCCGGGCATCCGCTTCGGGCTGGCCTTCTGCGAGGCCTCCGGCAAGCGGCTGGTGCGCTGGTCGGGGAACGACGAAGCCGCGATCGCGCTTGCACGCGACAATGCAATGGCCATCGGCGCCGGCCATACATTCCTGATCTTCCTGGGCGACGGATTCTTTCCAGTCAACGTGCTGGCTGCGGTGCGCGCAGTGCCGGAGGTCTGCCGCATCTACTGTGCGACGGCCAACCCCACACAAGTGATCGTCGCGCAAACGGAGCAGGGCTGCGGCGTGCTCGGGGTGGTGGATGGCGCCTCACCGCTGGGTGTCGAAACCGACGAGGACATTGCGTGGCGGAAAGACCTGCTGCGAAAGATCGGCTACAAGCTGTAGCGGCTGGATGCAGCCGAAGCGACGGGCCTGCATCGACAAGACCGTCGAACTCACGACCGCAAGATGCCCGGCACACCGGCGCCCTCAAGCTCCAGACCCGAGGAGCAACACCATGAAGCAAAACATCCCCGAAGAATTTTCCACCGGCTTGATGGATTGGAGTCGCTTTGTGATCAAGGGCAGCAAGATGCCGCCCCGGGATCCTGATGACGATGAAGAGAACGAGGAGGGAGAAGACGAGGAAGAAGAGGAGGGGGACGACGACGAACCGGCGGTCGTACGCGAGCCGGACGAAGACTAGAAAAGTGGATGGCAGTTGGCGTACAATGTCTCCCATGAGTTGGGATGCGAAAGACGTAGCGCTGCTCAAGAAACTCTGGGTCCAAGGACAGAGTGCCGCGCAGATCGCGCGCCGTCTCGGGTGTAGCCGTAACGCTGTCTGCGGCAGGCTAACTCGCTTGGGCCTGACGCGTGGCCACAAGCCGCCAACAGCAAAACCCAAGATAAGGTCGGTCCGGAAGCGAGAGCCGGCGTTGTTGGTTGCCTGTGCCCAGCCGGCAGCCAAGAAGGTGTCGCGGAAGACAACAAACAAGCAGCCCAAGGAATTCAGCAAGCACCAGCTTTACGCCATGCTAGCTGAAGCGGTCAGGAATACGGGCTAACGGGCTACCGCGACGTTGTTGCGGCGCGGGCGCAATGAGCCGAGTCCGACCGGGTTGGGAGGGGCATTGGATCATTGGACCCGCTGGTTACCTGGTCTTGGCACCGTCCTTTCAGCGCCGATATCGTGCTAGGCTCGACTGTGGCAGGGAGCACCTGCTTCCTGCTTCATACCGAACGGGAGGACGACATGCCTGAGAGCGTCTACAAGGTCATAGAACTGATCGGCACCAGCAACGATTCCTGGGAAAAGGCCGCCGCCAACGCGGTCGAGCAGGCTGCAAAATCTCTTCGTGACCTTCGTGTCGCAGAGGTCGTCAAGCTCGATATTCAGCTGGACGCCAAAGGAAAAGTAGAGGCCTATCGCGCTAAACTCAACGTGTCGTTCAAGTTCGAGGGCACCTGAGCTTAAGCAAACCTCGCCTCGCTTGCGGGGCGAGGTCGGATCTTACGCGCAGGGTTAGCGCTCAAGCGGTCGACGTGAATTGTGTCCCTCTTGGAGAGCGCACGATCATGAAGGTCTTGCCACTGCTCGTGTTCGCCATGGGTGTCGTCGCGTGGGAAGCGACCGCACAGGACGCACAATGCGTCCGCGAACGCGCCGCCATGGTCGAGGCCATCCGGGCCTACGCCCGGTCCGCTGCCGGTGTTTTGGGACAGCAAGGCCTGTCGGAGAGGGTCCTTGAGGCCATGGCGCAAACGAAACGCCACCTGTTCATCCCTGAGCAATCTTGCTCTATCGCATACGCCGATAGACCGATACCAATCGGCCTCGGCCAGACCATATCGCAGCCGTACATTGTGGCCTTGATGACCCAGTTGGCCGAGGTCGCGCCCGATCACGTTGTGCTCGAAGTCGGTACCGGTTCGGGCTACCAGGCCGCCATCCTTGCGCAGCTCGCGCGAACGGTCTGCAGCATCGAGATCATCCCGCAATTGGCCGAGACCGCCGCGAAAAGACTAAGAGACCTCGCGTATGACAACGTGAGCGTCAGGCTTGGCGACGGCTACGACGGCTGGCCCGAATGCGGTCCTTTTGACGCCATCGTCGTGACTGCCGCGCTCGGGCAGCCACCGTCGCCGCTGATTGAGCAGCTCAAAGTGGGGGGCCGTCTCGTCATGCCGTTGGGACCCGGTTACACCACTCAGCAGCTCACTGTCGTCGAAAAAATCGCCCCCGGCAAGACGACGACGCGCGGCGTCGTTCTCGTGCGTTTTGTCCCCTTTACGCGTTCGCAAAACTAGAAGCCAGGGTGGAACAGGTTGAGCGCGCAGGGTGGGTGAGCCTTGCGACTGCGCGAAGCGCAGTTCGCTGGGCGTAACCCACCAATTTTGTTGAGGCGGAGATTGGTGGATTGCGCTTTGCTAATCCGTCTGCGTTAGCGTGCCCCATCTGCCGCTGCGAAATGCGCCATCTGGTCGGCGTGCGCCTTGGCGAAGGCCGGGCGGGCCGTGGCGCGCGCGACGTAGGCGCGGCAGGCTGGATGTGCCGCCAACCCATCGAAGCGATCGACGACGCGCAGCACGTCCGACATCAGGATGTCGGCGACGGAAAAGGGCCCCGCCAGCCATTCGCGGCCGGCCAGCACCGTCTCCATGTGCTTGAGGCGGAGCTTGAGGAAGTCGTCGACGAACTTTACGGCAGGTGAGCCATCGTCACTGCCGGTGAACTTGAACATCGTCCAGGGCAGGGCCGGCATCTCCACCGAATTGAGCGCAGCGAGCACCCACTCCATCGCCTTGGTGCGGCCGTGCGGGTCGGTCGGCATCAGCTTCGCGCTGCGCTCACCCAGATGCAGCAGGATCGCGCCGCTCTCGAAGATCGAGAGGTCGCCGTCGGTCAGCCACGGCACCTGGCCGAAGGGCTGGTGCGCGAAATGCGCAGCGCCGCGATCGCCGAACGGCACGCTCGCGACGCGGTACGGCAACGCGGCCTCTTCGAGGGCCCAGCGCACACGAAGATCGCGGACGAAACCCCTGGGCATCTCGGGAACCCAGTCGAAGGTGGTGAGGGTGAGGGCGGCCATGCGGTGTCTCCGTGTGCTGTCCAGGCATAGGACGGATGAGGAGCGGGTGTTCCGACAGGCGTGCGAGATTTTTCCACCTTGTCATGGCCGGGCTTGTCCCGGCCATCCACGCCTATCGTTGCGCTGGAACCGAGGACGTGGCGGCACAAGGCCGCGCATGACGAGTTTGTGGAAAGGCCGAACCGCGTCGCGACATTGAAGCCGAAGATGCTATCGCCTTCACGGCCCAAGCTTCGCCAGCTTCCCTTGCTTCGCCGCCTCAACCGCACGCTCCGCATCTTCCGGCAGCAATATCCGCTCCGCCACCTGCCTTGCCGCCTCGCGGCGCACCGCGGCCACATACGCCCCGTCGTCCGCGTATCGCTCCGCAATCGACAGCCTGGGATCGTGCACTTCCTTCCGTGCGGCTTCCGTCGGTGCAAACGGTACCACCGCGCCTTGCAGCGGATAGAGCGCCGTCGGCCCAAAGCCCTGCGCGCGCGGATTCCACGCCGTGTAGGTCGCGCGAGGGACGACGAGGGCGAGTTGGCGGATACCTGATATCGCCATGCCATCATCGTCGGCCTTCGGCACGAACACGGGATAGCGGCCGATCTCCTTGGGCGGCAACACGCTCTGATCCGAGAAGGCGGCCAGCGTATGGATGCCGGCGTAGGGCAGGCCGGGGATATCCGCCGGCACCGCGCCTTTCGCAGCCACCAGCGTGCCGTGGGCGCGCATGGGGACGCGGCTTGCGGGCGGTTTGGTGCCATCGCTGATCCAGGCGTTGAGGTCGGTGAGCAGCGCGCGCATCGGCATGCCCGCATGCATCGGATTCTGCGGCAGCGACATTGCGGGCAAGCCCTTGCGCATCACGTCGGCGGCTTCCGCGAAATGCGGCGTGCCCGCGATCATGTAGGCGCGGACGTTGTCGGGAAGGTCGAGATGATTGCCGGCGAGATCGGTGACCAGCAGCGAAGCGTGCGAGGCCCACCATTCGTGCTCGCTGTCGGTCTGCATCACGCGCGGACAGGTGGCGGAGAGCGAGCAGCGGCGGAGCAGGCCGTCGGTCTTGCCGGAATAGGGATCGCTCAGGCTCGCATAGGTGAAAGGGAACAGGTCGGCCTGCCACGCCGGATCCTGCAGATGGCGCGGGTTGCGGCCGGGCTGGCCGAAGCGGACGTTGGTCGCCATCCGCCGCGTGCCCGCGACATGCGGCATCAATCCGTCGAACACGGTGCGGCCGGAGAGATCCTGGTTAAAGCCGAGATAGAGGAAGTCTCGCAGGAAGCGGCCGGATTGCGAGACGCCGAAGCCGATGGCGCGGCTCACTGATGGATGCAGGCCGTTGAGCAGCGGGTTCGCTTGCGTCTCGTCGTGGCGGAGGAAGCTGACGACATCGCGCACGGCCGCATAGCCCATGCCGAGCGGGACGGGATCGCGCGCGGTGTAGGTGATCTCATAGAGCGCGCCGGCGTCAAAGCCGTCGGGGCGGGCGATCTCCACCGTCACGGGATCGACCGGTTTTGCGGAGAGGCCCAGCGGCGTCTGCCGCGCGTCGGCCCAGGCCGCGCGTACGGTGACGTTGAGATCGGCGGCCTCAGCCGCCGGCCAGGTCAGCGTTGCGCGCGCGGGATTGGTCGTGGTGTCGAAGATCACCTCTTCCCGCGCAGGACCGGTGACGCCCTTGAGCACCGGTGCGGTCATCGCGAGCTGTCCCGGCTTCGACGGAATGTCGCCCTGCCAGCCCACCCAGACCATTGTGTAGCCTTGGCGATGCAGGAAGCCGATGCCGGCGTCCTCGGCCTTGTCGGCAATGTTGGCGCCGGGCTGGGCGGAATCGTCGAACAGCTGCGGCGCCAGCTTGCGGCCGCGATTGGGGACTTCCAGCAGCAGCGTGCCGTTGCCGTGGCTGGCATCGCTGGGCCGCAGGATCACGACGTCGGCGGTGGCCTCGACCTTGCCGTCGGGGTTGCGCGGCGCGAGCGACAGATCGGTGATGACGGCGTTGCGGTCGTCGGACGGGTTGAGCGCGAAGGTCGCGCGCGCGGTGATGCGTTCATAGGTACCGACGTTACCAAAACTGCGGCCGGCGAAGGCGGGCACGCGTTCCAGGATGTCGAAGCGGACGATTTCGGCCGGCGAGGCCGTGGGCCACAGGCAGGCGATCGCAGCGAGCCCCGTGATGATCCTGCGCATGGCCGTTCCTCCCTTATCGGCGCGACGGCATTGTCCGTCGCGCGGGCTTTTTGTTGCCGCCACTATAACCGTCTATGCTGCGGTCAAACAACAGGAGGAAACACATGCCCGCAGCGTACTTCGTTGTCCGTGCCACCGTCACCGACGCGAGCAAGCGTGCCGCCTTCGACAAATGGTATGAGACCGAGCATGTGCCCGATGCGGTGAAGGCGTTCGGCGTGAGCAAAGCCTGGCGCTTCTGGAGCCTCGACGATCCCTCGCTGCACCAGGCGATGTATCAGTTCGACGACGAGGCCAAGCTCGCGGCGATGCTGAAAGGTGACGCGCTGAAAAGGCTCGTCGCCGATTTCAACCGCGACTGGCCCGAGGTGATGCGCACGCGCGAGACGCTAGTGCTGGCGCAGGAGTTTGAGAAGTAGGGCCACAGGCTCTCCTGTCACCTTTGCAACGAATCTGAACGCGCGATTCAGCCGCAGTTCATATCGCGGGCCCGACACTCGCTCGGCATCATCAACGCTTGCCCGAGAGGAAGATGTCATGGAACGCCGCAATTTTCTGAAACTCGCATTCGGTGCCGCGGCGGGAGCCGCCGCGTTCACCGCCGCCGCACAGGCCGCGCCGCTGGCGCCGCAGCCGCTCGGTGATCCCCGCATGCCGCAAGGCAATCCGGACGCTCGTCCCGCCGTCACCACCAGCGATGAAGCCGCACAGCTCAAGCCCGAACAGGTGCACTGGCACGGTCGTGGCCATCACTGGGGTTGGCGCCACAGGCACTGGGGCTGGCGCCACCGGCACTGGCATCGCCGCCACTGGTAAGTGCTCGGCAATCGAAATCCGGACGGGGATCGCGGTTCGCGGTCCCCGTTTTGATTCGGCGCTCCTGCCAGCCAATGTGCTGGAGGGCGCTCAAAAGAAAAAGGCCGCGCAGGCTTTCGCCGCGCGGCCATTTCGCCATGCGAAAATACGGGATCAGAACGGACGGCAGCGGCCGGCGTACCAGCGCAGGCCATAGGGGCACCCGCGCGGACGCACGACGACGACCGGCGCGGGGCGGGGCGCCACGACCACGACCGGCGGACGCCCGCCCATCGGACGGCAGTTGCCATAGCGGCCACGATACCAGCCGGGACCACAGCCCTCCGCGGCGCTGGCCGCCTCGCTGAAACCAACGACCGCGCTGGCGAGCATCACGGCGGCGAAGAGATATTTCATCTGATCTTCCTTCTCGTCCTTAGGGGGAGATTCTTGGGACAGCGCGCTTGCGGCGCACAATGAATCAAAAGACACGATTCGACACGTTAAAATTTGGGGAGATACGTGCCGGCACGTCGCGATCCAAATCTGTCAATCATGACCTGAATGCGGCATGAACATCGCCCGCATCCTGCTCCAGGCGACACGCCGGCGTCGCTAGCGGCCGAGAAAGCCGAGCACCAGCTCCCGGTACTTCTCCGGCGCTTCCAGGAAGACGAGATGGCCGGTGTCGGGGATCACTTCGGCCCGCGCATTCGGCATCTTCGCGGCGAGCTCCTTCGCGAGCTCGGCGTTCTGCCCCATCTTCGCGCGCAGCGCCTCCGGTGCGTTCGGACGGCCCGGTGCGTTGTGGTCGTCGGCGCCCATGATGAACAGCGTCGGCTCGGAAACGAGCGCGACCTCGTGCGCGATCGGCTCGCGATAGATCATCTGGCCGGAGCTGACGAAGGCGCGCAGCCAGCGCGGATAGTCGGGGCTGCCCTTGATGTTGAAGCGGGCGTCGATGAAGGGCGTGATCTGATCCGGCGGCAGCTTGATCGCGTAATTGGTCTGGAGCTGCTTGCGATAGCCCTCGGCCGTGAGCTTGTCTTCGCTCTCGATAATCTTCTCGGTCGGCGTCGGCGGCACGTAGAGGCGATAGTCTTCCAGCCCGATCGGCGCGGTCAGCACGAGATGGGCGACTCTATCGGGAGAGGCGCGGGCGATGCGCACGCCCAGCATGCCGCCGAGCGAATGGGCGACGATCTCGGCCTTGTCGATCTTGAGATGGTCGAGCAGCGCGATGGTGTTGCGCGCCAGCGTGTCGAAATGCAGTTCGCCCGCCGGCTTGGAGGATTTGCCGAAACCGATCTGGTCGGGCACCACGACGCGGAAACCGGCTTCGCTCAGCATCCTGATCACAGGCGCCCAGTAGCTCGACGGGAAATTGCGCCCGTGCAGCAGCACCACGGTGCGGCCGTTCGGCTGCTGAGGCGCGACGTCCATATAGGCCATGGCGAGCTGCTCGCCGTCGTTCACAACAGGCAGCAGGTGCACGGGATAGGGATAGGCAAAGCCTTCGAGCGCGATGCCGTAGGGTTCGCGCGGAGTGGTGTCGGCGGCGTGAGAGGCGAGAGGAGCGGCGAGAAGGGCGGCGGCAAGCGCGGCCGGGAGGAAGCGGTTCATGAAGATCTCGTAATTGGAGCCGTCATTCCGGGGCGCGCCGAAGACGCGAACCCGGAATCTCGAGGTTCCAGGTTCGATGCTTCGCATCGCCCGGAACGACACTGCGCTTAAAGCGATGGATGGCCGGGTCAAGCCCGGCCATGACGAGCACACGAATTCACACGCAAACGTGCGATCTCATGCGCCCGGCGTGATCAGTCCTTCCCATTTCCGAACAGCGCCGCAAACTGCTTCTCGCCGGTGCGGGTGAAATTCACCACGCGGCTGCCGGGCGTGGCGTCGCGCGCGGCCCATTTCAGCTCGGTGAAGCGCTGCATCATGGTGGCGCCCAGCGTGCCGGCGAGATGGTGGCGCCGCTCGCTCCAGTCGAGGCAGGCCTTGCACACCGGCCGCCGCGGATGGGCGAGCATGTCGGGCGAGATCTGCAAATGTCTGGCGAGGAAGCGCTCGCCCTCGGCGGTCAGCTCGATGTCCTGCTTCTTCTGCTTGACCAGGTTTCTCTCGCGCATGGTGTCGAGCATCTGCACGCCGAGATCGCCGGCGAGGTGATCGTAGCAGATGCGCGCGCGCCGCAGTGCCGGATCCTTCGGCCCGGTGCGCACGCGCATGTGGCCGGTGCGCGCGGCGAGCCCCGCGAGGCCTTCGAGCACGCCGGCAACGTCGTCGTCGGTGAGGCGGTAGTAGCGGTGGCGGCCCTGCTTCTCCGGCTCGACCAGCCCGCCGGCCTCGAGCTTCGACAGGTGCGAGCTTGCGGTCTGCGGCGTGATGCCGGCCTCCTGCGCCAGCTCGCTCGCGGTCAGCGCGCGTCCGTTCATCAGCGCCGTGAGCATGTTGGCGCGGGCGGGGTCGCCGACCAGCGCGGCGACCATGGCGATGTCGGGTCCTGATTTCATGCTTCGATGGTAGCCGAAGCATTGCGGTCGGGCAAGCGCGTAGCGTGTTGCCACATCGTCGTTGCGAACGAATGACGAAGCAACATCGGAAGCCCGATCCTCACCCTGAGGAGCGCGCCCTTGCGCGCGTCTCGAAGGGCGAGGCCACCGGCGGGGCCTTCATCCTTCGAGACGCGCGTTCCGCGCTCCTCAGGATGAGGAGCTGACAACCTGGATTGCTTCGCTGCGCTCGCAATGACGATATGGAAACACAGGAGCCTCACATGTCCGTCACCGTCTTCATCCGCTACCAGCTCGATCCGTTCAAGCGCGCGCAGTTCGAGGAATATTCAAAACGCTGGCTCACCATCATCCCGAAATGCGGCGGCGACCTGATCGGCTATTTCATGCCGCACGAGGGCACCAACAGCATCGCCTTCGCGCTGATCACCTTCGAGAGCCTGGCCGCCTATGAGGCCTATCGGGCCCGGCTGCGCGAGGATGCAGAGGGCATGGCGAACTTCCATTTCGCCGAGGAACACAGGTTCATCCTCGCGGAAGAGCGCACCTTCCTGCGCAAGGTGGTATTGTAGGCCACGACACTGTCAGCAGGAGACGCCCATGATCGCCGTGATCTTCGAGGTCTGGCCCAAGCCCGAGCATCGCCAGACCTATTTCGACCTTGCAGCCGATCTGAAGCCGATCCTGCAAACCATCGACGGCTTCATCTCGGTCGAGCGCTTCGAGAGCCTGACCGAGAAGGGCAAGATCCTGTCGGTGTCATTCTGGCGGGATGAGGCGGCCGTGCAGGCCTGGCGCAACACGATGGAGCACCGCCGCACCCAGGCCAGGGGCAGGGCACAGATCTTCGCCGACTATCGCCTGCGCATCGCCAGCGTCGTCAGGGACTACGGCATGAATGATCGCGACGAGGCGCCGAAAGACAGCCGCGCAGTGCACGACGCACACTAGCGCGCTCCGGGCGCGCACTGGCGCTGCCCCGAATGCGTGCCTATGTCTGCGCGGCCAACAAGGGAGAGAAACATGCACGTGACGACCGCGGACAAGCGCGCAACTTTCAGGAAGATGCATGAGAGCGGCTGCTTCATTCTGCCCAATCCGGTCGATGTCGGCAGCGCCAAGGCGTTGCAGCATCTCGGTTTCAAGGCGATAGCGTCATCGAGCGCGGGCTTTGCATGGACCATCGGCAAGGCCGACAACCACGTCACCGTCGAGGACGTCTGTCAGCATCTGGCAGCATTGAGCTCGGCGGTCGACATTCCCGTGAATGCGGATTTCGAGGGCGGCTTTGCGGTCGAGCCCGACAAGGTCGCCGACAATGTCGAGCGCGGTGTGCGCACCGGCGTCGCCGGGCTGTCGATCGAGGATTCCACCGGTGACAAGGACAAGCCGCTCTACGATCGCGCGCTCGCGGTCGAGCGCATCAAGGCCTCGCGCAAGGCGATCGGCGACAGCGGCACGCTGCTGGTCGGCCGCTGCGAGGCATATCTGTGGGGCGTGACCGATCTCAAGCTCGTCATCGACCGGCTCACCGCCTACGCGGATGCCGGCGCCGACTGCCTCTACGCGCCGGGCCTGAAGAGCCGCGAGGACATCGCCGCGGTGGTGAAGGCGGTGCATCCAAAGCCGTTCAACCTCTTGATCGGCGGCTCCGGCCTGTCGTTGCAGGAGGCCGAAGATCTCGGCGTGCGCCGGATCAGCGTCGGCGGTTCGCTCGCCCGCGCCGCCTGGGGCGGCTTCATGCGCGCGGCAAAGGAGATGGCGGAGAAGGGGACGTTCACCGAGCTCGGCAGCGGCTATCCCGGCGGCGAGCTCAACAAGATGTTCAGCTAGAACATGATCCGGAAAAGTGTGCAGCGGTTTTCCGGAAGGATCATGCTCAAGCAATAGAGCCGAACGAAAAGCGGCGGGATGTTGTGTCCCGCCGCTCGCTCGTCCTCTCGGTGTCATGCCCCGCCTTGTGCGCAATTGCGGACTGGGGCGGCGGCGGGGCATCCAGTACGCCGCAGCTTGTCTGTTCAACCACGACCGTCTCGGAGTACTGGATCGCCCGGTCGAGCCGGGCGATGACAGTTGTGGTCTTACTTCGCGCCGTCAGACGGAGCCTTCGTGCCGTCAGACGGAGCGGCCGGATCCGGCGCGGCCGGCTTGCTCGGCGCAGCACCCGTGGTCACGCCCGGCGCGGCGTTGTTGCGCGGCGTCACGTCGCGCATGCCGGGAGGCGCCGCTGGATTGGTCGGCGGAGCCTGCTGGGCGGTCTTCGTCGCCGGCTCATTGCTCGCCTGGTTGCCCGTGGTCGTGTTGTTCAAGCCATAGAACACGGCGCCCAGCACCAGGGCGACAGCCACGGCAAACAGTGCGACCTTGCCGCTGGAGGCGGGGCCTTCGCCCAGTTCGGGGTCGGCCTGAAGGTCGGCATCCCGTCGCGCCGCACGGAGATACTCATCATCGGCGAGATTCGGGCGATACGGATCGTTGGGAAAACGCTCGTCAGCCATCGATTGGGTCTCCTCGATTATGGCGGCTGGACAACCCATAGATGCGAGATTCTGTTCCGCCCCTCTGATGCTTTCGTCGCATGTTGCCTCCGCGTCAGGAATCGGGAACCTGTTAATTCCGGATGAACCCTTGTTCATCCTGGAACCGCGGACGTAAGTTCCACGGCGGAATAAGGGAACAAAGCGATGTGGAGCCTGCCGCCAAGCGATAGCGTGCTGCATCTTCTGGCGTTTGTTGCCTTGACGGCGCAGGGCATGACCGCGGCGCTAGCTGCGGGGCGGCGCAGCATGGACTATGTCGGTGTCTGCATGCTCGGCAGCATCACCGCGCTTGGCGGTGGCACGCTGCGCGACCTGTTCCTCGGTCACTATCCGCTGGCCTGGGTTGCGAACCCGATCTATCTCGTGCTTCCCGGCGCTGCCGCGCTGCTGACCATCCTGGTCGCGCGCCTCGTGCACCGGCTTCAGTTCGCCTTCATCGTGCTCGATGCCATCGGCCTCGTCGTGTTCACCATGACCGGTTGCGACATCGCCTGGCAGATGGATGTCTCGCTGCCGATCGTCATCGTCTCGGGCATGGTGACCGGCTGCGCCGGCGGCGTGCTGCGCGACGTGCTCTGCAACGACGTGCCGCTCTTGTTTCGCTCCGAGCTCTACGCCAGCGTCTCGGTCGTGACCGGCCTGTTCTATGCGACCGCCTTCGGCCTCAGCATCAACGCCGAACTCTGGACGATCTTGACCTTCATCCTCGGCATCAGCTTCCGCCTGCTCGCGGTGCGCTACAAATGGGAGATGCCGAAATTCGTGTTCACGGGGGATGAGCGGTAGCTCCATCCACCTCGTCATTGCGAGCGCAGCGAAGCAATCCAGAATCTTTCCGCGGAGGAAGTCTGGATTGCTTCGCTACGCTCGCAATGACGGGGGGAGAGCTGGCTACGGCTGCTTCCGCGCCTTCGCCACCTGCGCCGGCGTCACCAGCGGGCCCGAATTGCCCCAGGAGTTGCGGATGTAGTTGGCCACCGCCGCGATCTCCTCGTCGGACAACTGCCTGGCATAGGCCGGCATCTCGCCGGTGTTGGGCGCGCGGGGCGTCGTCACGGTGTGGGCGCCGTCGAGCGTGATGCGCAAGGTCGAGGACGGATTGACCGATTGCAGCAGCGCGTTGGCGGGCAGCGGCGGATAGATGCGCGGCGCGCCGGTCCCGTCGGCTTCATGGCAGGCGATGCAGAATTTTGCGTAGACCGCCTGGCCGGTTTTCATCGTGGCCTCGTCGGGCGGCGTCACGATCGTCTCACGCCGCGCCGGCGGCAGGCTCTTCAGGTAGACCGCGATCGCACGCACATCGGCGTCGCTCATCTTCGAGGTCGAGTTGACGACCACCTCCGCCATCAACCCGTCGGCATGGCTTTTGGCATTGCGGCCGCTCTGCAGATATTCGACGATGTCCTCGACGCTCCACGACTTCAGCCCGGTGCGGGGCGCGCCATCGAGCCTTGGGGCGTACCAGCCGCCGACCTCGTTGCCGGACAATGCCTGCGCCTGCTTGTCCGCGCCAAAATAGTTCTTCGGCGTATGGCAGGCGCCGCAATGGCCGAGCCCGGTGACCAGATAGCCGCCGCGATTCCAGGCCGCGCTCTGGCTCTGGTCCGGCTCGAACAGGCCGGGCTTGAAAAACATGGTGTTCCAGATCCGCATCAGGCCGCGATAACCGAACGGCCAGCGCAGCTCCGGCGGCTTGTTGCGGCTTACGACGGGCGCCAGCGTGCCGAGATAGGCGCGGATCGCCAGAGTGTCGTCCTTCGTCATCTTCGTGAAGTAGGGATAGGGGAAGGCCGGATAGTAGTTCGAGCCGTCAGGCGCGACGCCATAGCGGAGCGCGCGGGTGAAATCGGCATCCGCCCAGCCGCCGATCCCGGTGTCCCGGTCGGGCGTCAGGTTCGGCGCATAGATCGCGCCGAAGGGCGTATCGATGCGCTTTCCGCCCGCGAACGGCTTTGCCGGATCGGCGGTGTGGCAGCCCGCGCAGTCACCGGCCTCGACCAGCGTCTTGCCGTAGGCGATCAGCTCCGGCGACGGCTCGGCGGCACGGACCGTGCTCGCAACCGCACTGCACAACGCCAATCCCACAACAGCCAGACCAGCCAGAATCGTCCGCATCGAAAGCCTCTCCTGCGACCATTCGACGTCGCCTGCGTGAACGGGGCGTCAATTCATTTCGCGGCGGCGGGGGTATCGTGACACAAATTGAAAATGCCGGACGCCTTTGCAGCCACGAAATTGCGATTTTTACCCGGCGCTCCCTTTGGTCCAGATTTGTGGTGCGGAGCGTTAAATATCCGACATAGAGTGGCGGAGACGGTCGGCGCGCCCTAGCTAAAAACAACGGGCAGGCAACGGCTTAAGCGACGTTAAGTGACAAAGACCTGAACAGGGCGTGGAAAGAGGACAGCATGGGCATCAACCAGGGTCCGATCAGTCTCGATCAAAAATACACCCAGGACACCGGACACGTCTTCACCACGGGCATCCAGGCCCTGGTTCGCCTGCCCATGGCCCAGATCCGGCGCGACCGCGCCAATGGCCTCAACACCGCGGGCTTCATCTCCGGCTATCGCGGCTCGCCGCTCGGCGGCTACGACCAGCAGCTCTTTGCGGCGCGAAAGCATCTCGAGCAGTACAACATCAAGTTCCAGCCCGGCGTGAACGAGGACCTGGCCGCGACCGCCGTCTGGGGCTCGCAGCAGCTCAACCTCTCGCCCGGCGCCAAGTATGACGGTGTGGTCGGCATCTGGTACGGCAAAGGGCCCGGCGTCGATCGCTGCGGCGACGTGTTCCGCCATGGCAATGCCGCGGGCTCGGCCAAGAACGGCGGTGTGCTGTGCCTCGCCGGCGACGACCACGGCGCAAAGTCCTCGACCGTCCCGCATCAGTCCGACCACGCCTTCATGTCGGCGCTGATGCCGTATCTCTACCCGTCCAGCATCCACGAGATGATCGAGATGGGCCTGCTCGGCATCGCGATGTCGCGCTACTCGGGCTGCTGGGTCGGCATGAAGGTGATCACGGAGACGGTGGAGACCACCGCCGAGATCGACCTCACCGACGAGATGAAGCCCTTCATCATCCCGCCTGATTTCGAGCTGCCGCCCGATGGCCTCAATCTGCGCTGGCCCGACGACCGCTTCGAGCAGGACCGCCGCCTCCAGGACTACAAGGGCTTTGCCGCGATCGCCTTTGCGCGCGCCAACAAGGTCAACCGCGTCACCATGGATTCGCCGAATGCGCGCTTCGGCATCATGGCGTCCGGCAAGAGCTATGAGGACGTGCGGCAAGCGCTGCGCGAGCTCGGGATCACCGAGGAAGTGGCCGCCAAGATCGGCCTTCGCCTCTACAAGATCGGCATGCCCTGGCCGCTGGAGCCGGAAGGCGTGCGCCAGTTCGCGGTCGGGCTCGAGGAAATCTTCATCATCGAAGAGCGGCGCGAGATCGTCGAGAACCAGGTCAAGCAGGAGCTGTTCAACTGGCGCGATGACGTCCGTCCGCGCATCGTCGGCAAGATGGACGAGCACGACAAGCGCTTCCTGACCTTCGCCGCCGAGCTCAGCGTCGCCTCGCTTGCGACCTCGATCACCGAGCGACTTCTTCGACTTAATCTCAACCCCGAGATCACGGAGATGCTCCGCGTCAAGGCCGACTGGTTCAACGGCCGTCAGGCGACCCAGATGCAGGCGGTCGCACCCGTCTCCCGAACCCCATATTTCTGCTCCGGCTGCCCCCACAACACATCGACAAAAGTCCCCGAAGGCAGCCGCGCCATGGCCGGCATCGGCTGTCACTTCATGGCGCTGTGGATGGACCGCTCGACCGAGACGTTCACGCATATGGGCGGCGAGGGCGTACCGTGGGTCGGGATCGCGCCCTTCACCAACGAGAACCACATTTTCGCCAATCTCGGCGATGGCACCTATTTCCACTCCGGTCTGCTCGCCATTCGCCAGGCGGTCGCCTCCAAGACCAACATCACCTACAAGATCCTCTACAACGACGCCGTCGCCATGACCGGCGGCCAGCGCCATGACGGCGATCTCTCGCCGCAGCAGATTACCTTCCAGCTCCACGCCGAGGGCATCCGCGAGATCTATCTGGTCTCGGAAGCGCCCGACACTTATCCCGCCGACACCATCGCGCCCGGCGTGAAGAAGTATCACCGCGACGAACTCGACAGCGTCATGAAGATGTGCCGCGAGTACAAGGGCACCTCGGCGATCGTGTTCGTGCAGACCTGCGCAGCCGAAAAGCGCCGCCGCCGCAAGCGCGGCCTGATGGAGGATCCGGCGCGCCGCGTCATGATCAACCCAGCCGTCTGCGAAGGCTGCGGCGACTGCTCGGTGCAGTCGAACTGCATCTCGGTCGAGCCGCTGGAGACCGAGTTCGGCCGCAAGCGCGCCATCAACCAGTCGTCCTGCAACAAGGACTATTCCTGCGTGAAGGGGTTCTGCCCGTCCTTCGTCACCGTCGACGGCGGCGCGCCGCGTCACCGCGCGCCGGCCGAGCTTGAAGAGATCGGCGCGCTGCCGGAGCCGGCCTCGCGCCCGACGCTGGACAAGCCCTACAACATCGCCGTCGGCGGCGTTGGCGGCACCGGCGTGCTCACCATCGGCGCGCTGCTCGGCATGGCCGCCCACATCGAGGGCAAGGCCTCGATGATTCTCGACATGTCGGGCCTCGCGCAAAAGGGCGGGGCGGTGCTCAGCCACGTCCGCCTGTCGGATCATCCGGCCGAGGTGACGTGTTCGCGCATCGTCACCGGCACGGCAGATCTCGTGCTCGCCGCCGACGAGGTGGTCGCGGTCGCCAAGGACACCATCTCGCTCTGCGACACCAGCCGCACCCGCGGCATCATCAACAGCCACGTCATTCCCACCGCCGACTTCGTCCTCAACCGCGACTTCAACTTCCAGACCCGCAAGCTGAACGGATTGCTGGAGACGGCGCTGCACAAGGACTCCGTCTTCTTCGACTTCACCAAGCCGGCCGAGCAACTCCTCGGCGACAGCATCGCCACCAACATGATGATGATGGGCTACGCCTATCAGAAGGGGCTCTTCCCGCTGTCGGCGGAGTCGATCGAGCAGGCGATCGAGGTCAACGGCGTCTCGATCAAGATGAACAAGGAAGCCTTCCGCCTCGGTCGCCTCGCGGTCGCCGATCCCCAGCGTCTTGCGGGCATGCTGAAGGGCACGGACGAGGTCGTTGCGCCCAAGACCTTGGACGCAATGACGTTGGACGAGGTCATCGAGCATCGCGCCAAGCACCTGACCGCCTATCAGAACGGCCGCCTGGCAAAACGCTATCGCAAGCTGGTCGATCAGGTTCGCGATGCCGCGAGGCAAGGGGGCTATGACGATGCACTGCCGCGCGCGGTCGCGGTGAACTACGCCAAGCTCCTGGCCTACAAGGACGAATACGAAGTCGCGCGCCTTTTCACCGACGGCGCCTTCGAGCAGCAGCTCCGCGACCAGTTCGAGGGCGATTTCAAGTTCAGCTTCAATCTCGCGCCGCCGATCCTGGCGAGTGGCGTCGATGCCCTGGGCCGCCCGAAGAAGCGCGCCTTCGGCCCGTGGATGCTGAAGGTCTTCCGCATGCTGGCGAAGTTCAAGTTCCTGCGCGGCACGCCGTTCGACATCTTCAGCCGCAGCACCGACCGCAAGCTCGAGCGCGATCTGATCGTGGGCTACGAAAAGGACGTCGCCACCGTGCTCGGCCTGCTCTCGCCGCTCACGATCGACACCGCGGTGGAATTGCTGTCGCTGCCCGACCGCATCCGCGGCTACGGCCCGGTGAAGGAGAAGGCGGTCGCCGACGCAAAAGCCCGCTACGCCCAGCTCGCCGCGGACCTCGCGAGCCCGCCGCCCGCGCCGAGGCAGATCGCGGCGGAGTAGGGCGGTCTCGACGCGAACGCAGTGCGTAGGGTGGGTTAGCGTCAGCGTAACCCACCACTTCTGCCTCCTTGGAAACTAAAGAGGTGGGTTACGCCTTCGGCTAACCCACCCTACGATTTCCTGTTTGAAATCAACCACCGTTCTACTGTGCATGGGGTTGTTTTCGCGAAATCGAAATCGCTTGTGCCGTCGGGCAAGACACCTTTAGGATTTTGGTCGTCGCATCCCTCATTGCGAGCGCAGCGAAGCAATCCAGAAATGCATCCGCGGATATCCTCCTGGATTGCTTCGCTGCGCTCGCAATGACGATGCGGAGGCAGGCGAGATTAGACCCCACTTGCGCCAAGCCGCTGCCCTCTCGCCCGACGGAATATTTCCGCGCTTGCCAAGCTGGCCCCCGCGGTTCAGAAAAACGGAGCAAGAAGAAACGCGAGCGCGGAGACCTGACGTTTTGACCATCAAGGGCAAGGCCTACATTGCCGGGATCTACGAACACCCGACCCGGCATGCGCCGGACAAATCCACCGCCCAGCTCCATGCCGAGGTCGCCAAGGGCGCGATCGAGGATGCCGGGCTCTCCAAGGACGATGTCGACGGCTATTTCTGCGCGGGCGACGCGCCCGGCGGCGCCTGGCCGATGGTCGACTATCTCGGCCTGAACACCAAAAAGCTCCGTCACGTCGATTCCACGGAGACCGGCGGCTGTTCCTACATCATCCATCTCGGCCATGCTGCGGAAGCAATTGCCGCGGGAAAATGCTCGATCGCGCTGATCACGCTGGCCGGCAAGCCGCGCACCGGCGTGATGCCGCCGCGCGCGGCCGGCGCCGAAGCCGATTTCGAGTCCGCTTACGGCGCGACCACGCACAATGCCTATGGCATGTGTGCCATGCGCCATATGCACGACTATGGCACCACCTCCGAGCAGCTCGCCTGGATCAAGGTCGCGGCCTCGCACCACGCGCAGTACAATCCGCATGCGATGCTCAAGGACGTCGTCACCGTCGAGGACGTCCTGAATTCGCCGATGATCTCCGATCCCTTGCATCGCATGGATTGCTGCGTCGTCTCCGACGGCGGCGGCGCGCTGATCGTGACGACGCCGGAGATCGCCAGGAGCCTGAAGAAGCCGCTGGTCAAGCTGATCGGCCATGGCGAGGCGATGAAGGGCCCGCGCGGCGGCAAGGATCTCGATCTCACTTACTCCGCGGGAATCTGGTCCGGCCCGCGTGCGTTCGAGGAAGCCGGCATCACGCCGAAGGACATCAAATACGCCTCGATCTACGACAGCTTCACCATCACCGTGCTGATGCAGCTCGAGGATCTCGGCTTCTGCAAGAAAGGCGAGGGCGGCAAGTTCGTCGCCGACGGCAATCTGATTTCGGGCGTCGGCAAGCTGCCGTTCAACACCGATGGCGGTGGGCTCTGCAGCAACCACCCGGTCAACCGTGGCGGCATGACCAAGATCATCGAGGCGGTCAGGCAGCTGCGCGGCGAGGCGCATCCGAAAGTGCAAGTGCCGAACTGCGATCTCGCCATCGCTCACGGCACCGGCGGCCTTCTGGGCGTGCGCCACGCCGCGTCGACGGCCATTCTGGAGCGCGTGTGATGAGTGAAGCGAAGAAATATCCGGCTCCCGTGACGAACCCCGAGACCGCCGCGTTCTGGGACGCCGCGAAGCAGGGCAAGTTCATGATCAAGCGCTGCACCGCCTGCGGTGAAGCGCATTACTTCCCGCGCTCGATCTGCCCGTTCTGCTACTCCGACAAGACGGTGTGGGAGGAGGCTTCGGGCGAGGGCACGATCTACACCTGGAGCCTGATGCGGAAGTCGCCGACCGGCCCTTACGCCATCGGCTACGTCACGCTGAAGGAAGGCCCGTCGGTGCAGACCAACTTCGTCGATTGCGATCTCGAGAAGCTGAAGATCGGCCAGAAGGTGAAGGTGGTGTTCAAGCCGACCGACGGCGCGCCGCTGCCGTTCTTCACGCCGGTGTAGGGCGGTCCTCATCCTGAGGAGCTTGCGAAGCAAGCGTCTCGAAGGATGGCCACGGCAAAGAAGCGTTTCGGGCATCCTCATGGTTCGAGACGGCGCAAGAGCGCCTCCTCACCATGAGGATGAGAACCACCGGGGAGGAAACAAACAAAATGTCCGCCAGATATGAAGAACTCAAAGGCCTGAAAAACATCGGCCAGAAATACGCCTACAGCGATCGCGAGGTGATGCTGTACGCCTACGGCATCGGGCTCGGTGCCGATCCGATGGACGAGAACGAGCTCGCCTTCGTCAACGAGGGCACGCTGACGCCGCGGCCGCTGAAGGTGGTGCCGACCTTCGCCTCCGTTGCGGCGTGGGGCTCGGGGCCGGGCGAGATGAACCTCAACCGCGTGATGGTGGTCGACGGCGAGCGCGACATCACCTTTCACCAGCCCCTGCCGGTGGCCGCGCACATCACCGCCGACTCCACGGTGCTCGAGGTCTACGACAAGGGCAAGGACAGGGGCGTCGTCATCAGCCACCAGACCGTGCTGAAGAACGAGAAGGGCGAGAAGCTCGCAACGCTGGTCGCCTCGCGCTTCGCCCGCGGCGATGGCGGTTTTGGCGGCCCGAACCTGACCCAGCCCGATCCGCACAAGATCCCCTCGCGCAGCCCCGACAAGACCATCGACATCACGACGCGTCCCGACCAGGCACTGGTCTATCGCCTGTGTGGCGACCGCAACCCGCTGCACAGCGATCCCGAATTTGCCAAGAAGGCCGGCTTTCCGCGTCCGATCCTGCACGGCATGTGCACTTACGGCATCACCTGCCGCGGCGTGCTCCAGACCTACGCCGACTACGACGCCAGCGCCTTCCGTCAGCACGTCGCGCGGTTCTCCTCGCCGGTCTATCCCGGCGAGACTGTGACCATGGACCTCTGGAAGGACGGCAGCGTGATCTCGTTCGAAGCCAAGGTGAAGTCGCGCGGCGTCACCGTGATCAAGAATGGGAAGACGGTGCTGGGTTAGGTCGGTCTCGTGCCCCGGACGCAGCGCAGCACGCAGTGATGCGCTGCTGAGCCGGGGCCCAGAGGACGTAGCAAGGAACTGGATCCCGGCTCTGCGACGCAGCGTTTCACGCTGCATCGCGTCCGGGACACGAGAGAACAAGGGACACGAGAGAAGAAAAACAAACAGGGAGAAGCCACCATGGGACTACTCGACGGCAAGGTTGCGCTGATCACCGGTGCGGGCGGCGGGCTCGGTGAGGCCTATGCGAAGCTGTTCGCGCGGGAAGGGGCTTCCGTCGTCGTCAACGATCTCGGCGGCCCCCGCGACGGCTCGGGCGCCGACAAGTCGATGGCGCAGCTCGTGGTGGACGCGATCAAGGCCGAGGGCGGCAAAGCGGTCGCCAACGGCGCCGACATCTCCACCATGGAGGGCGGCCAGTCGGTGTTCGACGACGCCATCAGGCATTTCGGCCGCGCCGACATCCTCGTCAACAATGCCGGCATCTTGCGCGACCAGACCTTCGCCAAGGCCTCCGAGGCCGACTGGGACAAGGTCATCAAGGTGCATCTGAAGGGTACCTTTTGTTGCACCATGCCAGTGTTTCGCTGGATGCGGGAAAACGGCGGTGGCGTCATCGTCAACACCTCCTCGACATCAGGGCTGATCGGCAATTTCGGGCAGACCAATTACGGCGCGGCCAAGGGCGGCATCTGGGGCCTGTCCAACGTGCTGGCGATCGAGGGCCGCAAGTACAACATCCGGATCTGGACGCTGGCCCCGGGTGCCCTGACCCGCATGACCGCAGACCTGCCCCGCTATCAGGAGAACCCCTCGGCGGCGCTCGGGCCGGACGGCATCGCGCCGGCCGTGCTATACATGGTCAGCGACTTGTCGGGCGACCAGACCGGCAAGGTGCTGGGCGTGTCCGGGCCCCGCGGCGTGCGCGAAATGCGGATGATGGAAATGGAAGGCTGGAAACCGCCGCACGCGGGCTGGCAGGCCCAGGACATCGCCGATCATGCCAGGGAGATCTTCTTCTCCGAGGAGCAGATCAAGATGGGGGCGCGGCGGTTTTAGCCCAACTGTCATTCCGGGGCGCGACGAAGTCGCGAGCCCGGAATCCATAACCACCAGCCGGGGTTATGGATTCCGGGCCTGTCCCTTCGGGCCATCCCGGAATGACGAATAGAGAGAGACAAGGAAAGACGATGAAACTGACCGCCGACGCCAAGGGTACCTTCGCAATCGCGCCGACGCCGTTCCACGACGACGGCCGGATCGACGAGCGCTCGATCGACCGCCTGACCGATTTCTACGAGGAGGTCGGCTGCGATGGCGTCACGGTGCTGGGCATCCTTGGCGAGGCGCCGAAGCTCGATGCCGCCGAGGCCGAGCAGGTGGCGGTTCGCTTCGTCAAGCGGGCCAAGAAGATGCAGGTGATCGTCGGCGTCTCCGCGCCAGGCTTTGCCACCATGCGCTCGCTGGCGAAGGCCTCGATGGACGCGGGCGCCGCCGGCGTCATGATCGCGCCGCCGCCCTCGCTCCGCACCGACGATCAGATCGTCGGTTATTTCAAGCAGGCGGCCGAGGCCATCGGCCCCGAAGTGCCCTGGGTGCTTCAGGACTATCCGCTGACCTTGCAGGTGGTGTTCACCCCGGCCGTGATCCGCAAGATCGTCATGGACAATCCGAACTGCGTGATGCTCAAGCACGAGGACTGGCCGGGACTGGAGAAGATCACGACGTTGCGCGGCTTCCAGAAGGACGGCTCGCTCCGCCCGCTCTCGATCCTCTGCGGCAATGGCGGCACGTTCCTGGATTTCGAGATGGAGCGCGGCGCCGACGGTGCCATGACCGGCTATGCGTTCCCCGAGTTGTTGATCGACGTCGTGAACCTCTCCAAGGCCGGCAAGCGCGATGCCGCGCATGATCTGTTCGACGCGCATCTGCCGCTGATCCGTTACGAGCAGCAGCCGGGCGCGGGCCTCGCCGTGCGCAAACACGTGCTCCAGAAGCGCGGCATCATCGCCTCCAGCGCGCAGCGCAAGCCCGGCGCGACGATCACGGCGACGGCGAAGGCCGAGGTCGAGTATCTGCTGTCGCGCGTGGCGAAGGTCGACAAGCGCGCCAATCTCCAGCCGCAATCCAGCGCCGCAGGTTAGTTGAATGGGCGAGACATCAGCATCACGCCCGGCGTCGACGATCCTCCTGCTGCGCGATGGCGCAGCAAAGGAAGTCGAGGTCTTCATGATGGTCCGCCATCATCAGATCGAGTTCAACTCGGGCGCGCTGGTGTTTCCCGGCGGCAGCGTCGATGCCGGCGACAACGAGATCGTCGCTCGCGCCGACCTGTATTCGGGCGGCGAGGGCCTCAGCGAAGCGGAGCGCGGTTTTCGCATCGCCGCGATCCGCGAGACCTTTGAAGAGAGCGGCATCCTGCTGGCGCGCGCGAAGGGCTCCCGCACGCCTGTTGATGCCAGGCGTGCGGGCGAGCTCGCCGACAAGCATCGCGTTGCGCTCAACGAGCACAAGATCAGTTTCCTCAGCATCCTCGCCGACAACGGCCTCCAGCTCGCGCTCGACACGCTCGTGCCCTATGCACACTGGATCACGCCGGAGGGCATGCCGAAGCGGTTCGACACCTGGTTCTTCCTGGCCGCGGCGCCCCCGGACCAGCTCGGCGCGCATGACGGCCGCGAGTCGACCGATTCGATCTGGGTCTCGCCGCGCGAGGCGGTGGAGGGCGGCGAGAGCGGCCGCTTCAAGCTGCCGTTCCCGACCACGCGCAATCTGATTCGGCTTGCCAAGCAGGGCAGCGTTGATGCCGCGCTGGAGCACGCCCGCGGCATGTCCATCGTCACGGTAATGCCTGTCATGACCAAGACCGAAACCGGCCGCCAGCTCCGCATTCCCCGCGAGGCCGGCTATGACGGCGAGGTGTTCGAGGTCGGCGCGGTCGGCTAATACACTTCGATACGCAGCGAAGTATTGGCGCTTGCGGACGCGCTAGGTTCCGTCCATCGCAGAATGGACGGAACGCAATAATGGACAACCGGCAGGACACCAATATCGCCGTCGAGCTGGCGCTGCTGGTCGCGCTCGCAACGCTGTGGGGCGGCTCCTACACCTTCATCAAGCTCGGCGTCGCCACCATTCCGCCGATCACGCTGATCGCGGCGCGCACCGCGATTGCGGGATTGCTGCTGCTGGTCGTCATGTGGGCGCGCGGCATCAAGATGCCGACGGATGCGGCGACCTGGCAGCGCTTCGCGTTCCAGGCTGTGCTCAACAGCGTCATCCCCTGGACGCTGATCGCCTGGGGCGAGCGCCATGTCGATGCCGCGCTCGCCACCATCCTCAACTCGGCCGGGCCGATCTTCACCTTCCTGCTCACGGCGGTCGTGACGCGCCACGAGGTGACGACACCGCGAAAGCTGTTCGGCGTCGTGGCGGGAATGGCCGGCATCCTGCTGATCGTCGGCGTCGATGCCTTTCACGACATCGGCAGCGGCCTCGTCGCGGAAGCTGCCATTGTTGCCGCCACCATCTGCTACGCATGCGCTGCGATCTTCGGCCGCAGCTTCAGGGGTCTCGACCCGATGGCCCCTGCCGCCGGCTCGCTGCTGGCGGGCGCGGCGGCCCTGATCCCGGCCTCGCTGATCGTCGAGCAGCCCTGGACGCTGTCGCCGTCGCTGAGTTCCGTGCTGGCGCTGCTCGCGCTCGCGGTGTTCTCGACCGCGGCGGCGTTCGCGATCTATTTCCGACTGATCCAGACCCTGGGCTCGGTCGGGACCACCGCGCAGGCCTATCTGCGCGTGCCGATCGGGGTCGCCATCAGCGTCGCCTTTCTCGGCGAGACCTTGAGCCGGACCGCCTGGATCGGGCTCGCCTGCGTCGTCCTCGGCGTCGCCGCCATGACCATCCCGGCCCGGCGGCGGATGAGCGTCAAAACGTCATAAGCCGCGGGGGAGGGCAGGCCGAGAACCACGATATTAAGGATATTCCGAGGCGGGAGGCATGTTCCCCCGGGCGTGCAATACGTCGTATATTGGGCTTCCAGTAGCAGCCGGTCCCTCAACGCACCAATGTCCGCCGAATTGACGCCGCCCCCCGAGAAAAAGCGAATCTTTTCGCTGTCCATCGGCCAGCTTACGTTCGGAAGCTTCATCCTGGTGCTGGCGGTGATCATCGTCACCTCGACCGCGAGCGTGATCGCGATCCGGCACATCGACACGACCTTTGCCGAATTGCAGCGGCTCCAGAGCGTTGGCGACCTCGCCGAGGACATCGACCGCCGCATGAACGAATTGCGTCTTGCGGCGCGCGACTTCGTCACCGACCCCGGCGCCGGCATCCAGTTCAAGCAGGTGGGCGAGGCGGCCTCGACGCTCAGCGACATCCTGAAGAAGACCCGCATCGAGCTCGCGCCCGAGCAGCAGGACATGATCGACGGGGTCACCGACCGCCTTGCGACCTATCGCAGCGGCCTCGAGCGGATTTCCACCCTGATCGACCGCCGTGCCCAGCTGCTGGCCGGACTGCCGCCGCTGCGCGAGCAGTTCGACGCGGCGGTCTCCGGCACCGCGGACCGCGAGCTTGCCTCCCGCCTGTCCGAGGCGCAGAGCCGGATCGCGCTCGGGCTGCTCGCGCGCAATCCCTCCGCGGCCGAGCAGGCCGCGCAGAACATGCGGACGATGGATATCGCCGACGCCAGGCTCAGGACGGCCGTGAATGGTTACGCCGAGGCGATCATGGCGGTCGCCGTCCGGGAGCGGCAGATCGCCGACATCGACCGCGAGGTGCTGGGCACCGAGGGGCGGCTGATCGGCCGCGTCACCGAATTGCTGCGCGAGGTCAGCGCAAGGCGCGGTCACGTGCTGGCGCGCGATTTTGCCCGCACGCTCACGGAGGCGCGGTGGCAGAGCATCGTGCTCGGCAGCATCGGCGTGCTGATCGGCATCCTTGCGGCCGGCTTCGTGGTGCGGCGGACGGTGCGTCCGCTGGCCCAGATCGCAAGGTCGATTCGCGCGCTTGCGGCTGGCCAGAAAGACACCTCGATCCCGTCCGCCGATGTCGACAACGAGATCGGCGACATCGCACGCGCTGCCGAAGTGTTCCGCCGCGCGCTGGAGGAGGCCGATACCGCGCGCGAGGCGGCGGTGCGCGCGCTTACCGAGCAGCGCCTCGCCGAAGAGAGCTACCGGAAGCTGTTCGAGGGCTCGGTCGACGGCATCTACGTGACGACGCCGGCCGGCGACCTCCTCAACGCCAATCCGGCGCTGGCGCGGATGATGGGCTATGACAGCCCGCAGCACCTGATCGACAGCATCAACGACATCGCCCACACGATCTACGTCCATCCCGAGGCGCGCGCCGAGTATCAGCGGCTCATGCATCGCGACGGCATGGTGCGCGAGTTCGAGTATCAGGTGCGCCAGCGCAGCGGCGACATCCTCTGGCTCTCCGACAGCGCGACCGGCGTGCGGGATGAGCAGGGCAAGATCATCCGCTACGAGGGCACGCTGCGCGACATCACCGACCAGAAGCGGGCGGAAGACGCCATCGCCGAAGGCCGGCGCCTGCTCCAGCAGGTCATCGATACCGTGCCCGCGGTCATCAACGTCAAGGACCGCGACCTGCGCTATGTGCTGATGAACCGCTACATGGCCGGCATCTTCGGCATCGAGCCCGGCGATGCGCTCGGCCGCACCACCGCGGACCTGATGTCGCGCTACGGCGCGGCCAAGACCGACGAGAACGACAAGCGCGTGCTCAAGCTCCGCAAGGGCCTCGGCTTCTACGAGGAGGAGTACAAGGATAGCTCCGGCAACATGCGGCAATGGCTGGTCAACAAGCTGCCGCTGCTCGATGCCGAGGGCGAGATCGAGCGGATCGTCACGGTGGCGCTCGACATCGGCGAGCGCAAGCGCGGCGAGCAGGAGATGCGCAAAGCCAAGGAATCGGCGGAGACTGCGCTGCGCAATCTGCGCGAGACCCAGGCCTCGCTGATCGAGGCGGAGAAGCTCGCCGCGCTCGGACGACTGGTCGCGGGCGTCGCGCACGAGGTCAATAATCCCGTCGGCATCAGCCTGACGGTCGCCTCCGCGCTGGAGCGCAAGACCGCGATGTTCACGTCCGAGGTCGAGCGCGGCGAGCTTCGCCGCTCCACGCTCAACGACTTCCTCAACACCAGCCGCGACGCATCCTCGCAGCTCGTCTCCAATCTCAACCGCGCCGCCGAGCTGATCCAGTCGTTCAAGCAGGTCGCGGCCGACCGCAACTATTCGGACCAGCGCAGCTTCGATCTCGGCGACCTCACCGAGCAGGTGGTGATGAGCCTGCGGCCGGGCCTGCGCAAACACAATTTGACGCTCAACGTCGATTGCCAGCCGAGCCTGACCATGAACAGCTATCCCGGCCCGTACGGGCAGGTGCTGACCAACCTGTTCCTCAATTCGGTGGCGCACGCCTTTCCCGACGGGCGTCCGGGCATCATCGACATCCAGGTGCGCGAGTCCGGCAAGGACAATGTCGAGATCATCTTCTCCGACAACGGCTGCGGCATGTCGCTCGACGTCCGCCGCCGCGCCTTCGATCCGTTCTTCACGACGCGGCGCGACCAGGGCGGCACCGGACTCGGGCTGCACATCGTCTACAGCATCGTCACCAACCGGCTCGGCGGCCGGCTCGATCTCGATTCCGAGCCGGGCGGGGGCACGCGCATCCAGATCATCCTGCCGCGCACGGCGCCGCTCGAGCAGGCTGCGGAATAGCTAATCCACGTCGGCGAGCTTGTGCAGCGTCGCGCCGAAAATCAGGCTGGCCTTGCCGACGAGCGCCGTTCCCGTCATCTCCGCGCGGGTGTCCGTGTAGGTCCCGCTGACACCGATGCCGACCGGCGCCGGTCCGCCGAACAGCGGATTGTCGTCGCCCCGCGGCGAGGTGTGCCGCTGCACCAGCACCTCGCCTTTGAAGGAGTGGTCATCCTTCACCACGTAGCTGCCGGTGTAATAGAGGTAGGCATCGCCGCCAAGGATCTTGCCGTCGCGGAAAAGAATCACGCCGCTGCCCTTGCCGACTCGACCATCGAGCAGGTTCACGTGGATCGAATAGAGGCCGTTCTTCATAACGTCCCGCAGGCCGGCCGCCATCGCCCAATGGCGTAACCGGTAGAGCTTTTATGCCAAAGCGCATCCTCTCGCGCAACGCGGCAGTTTGCCGGCCGGCAAGCTGTTCCGTGGTGCGGACCGTAATTGTCCCGGCTTGTCTGTGACGCGGTGATGACGGTCTCATCATGAGGCGTGGCCAGTCGTTGCGAATCAAGTTGGCCCGCGAAATGCATAACCATTGTTGCACTGGCCGCGGGGTGCTGGAGCAAGACAAACGTGAGCAACTGGATCGATTCCAGCGGCGATCAGCCGCGTCTGTACAGTGCGCGTCCCACGAATTGCAAAAGCGAACGACGGCGGATCGGTCGCGCGGCACGCTGGCGAAGCGTGACGAGGCTGGCATGTGCCATGGCCTTGATTGCGCTAGCAGCGCCCTTCGGGCACGCCCGCGACCGCGGCCAGTTCGTCAACACCAATGCGGATTTGAAGGCCTGGTTCGACAGCCTGCGAAGCGGCAAGGGGCCTTGCTGCTCCGATGCCGACGGCTCGGCGCTCTCGGACACCGACTGGGACAGCAAGGACGGGCACTATCGTGTCCGCGTCCCGCGTTATGGCTACGCGCTCGAGGGCCAGCAGCAGGAACTCGTCTGGGTCGACGTGCCGGAGGAGGCCGTGATCTCGGAGCCGAACCGGGTCGGCCGCACAATGGTATGGCCGATCTACGGCTATATGGGCGTCACCATCCGCTGCTTCATGCCCGGCAGCATGACATAGCCGCGCCGGGCGGCACGCCGCCTGGTCTCGCTGATGGCCAATGCGGCGTGCGCCACGTCAGGTGTATTTCTTGTCGCGCTCGAGCAGCTCGATGGAAATGCCTTCGGGGCCGCGGATGAAGCAGATGCGCACGCCGGGCCGGATCGTCGTCGGCTCGCGCGTGAACGTGACGCCCTTGGCCTTGATCTCGGCGGCGACGGCGTCGATGTCCTTCACTGTGAGTCCGAAATGGTCGAGGCCCTGGTGCGGGTGCGGCGGCGGCGGGCTGACGGCGTTGTCGCCCTCGAGCGGCGCGATGAAGATCCGGGCACCGCCGAGGTTCACGTCGATCCGTCCCGGCGCGCGCACGATCTCGCCACCGAGGATGTCCCGCAGCCAGGCCGCCGTGGCCTCCGGATCGGGGCTGCGCAGATGGACGTGATCCCAAGTGACGGCGATTGGCATTTCATGTTCTCCCAACAGGGTCTTTCGGTATTGCGGCCCACGTTAACGGCCCCGGCCGGTGATCGCCACCGTCGTTGCCGACTCGCTTGAAGCGCGGGAACCTTAGTTCGTCTCCCGGATTAAGGTAAGCAGTGGCCGAATCCGCCGTTGAACCTGTTGCGGCCACCATCGGTGATACAGCCATGAGCGCAGGGTTTGAACGGCTCGGGTCGGGACGCTTCGCCGGCATCGGCGAGCGCCTGGCGCGGGTCGTGACGGTTGCGAGTGTCTCATTTGGCCGAAGCCTGCTGTGGCTCCTGGCCGCCATCATCGTCGGTAGCGGCGTCTGGATGCTGTTGCCGCTCTCCAAAGGCAACAGCGCTGAACCGGCGAAGCCGGAGCTGGCATCCGTCGAGACGGCGTCTTCGGGCGATGCGGCAGCTGCGGTCACGCCGGCGTCCGAAGCCCAGGCTCTGGCTGCGGCAGAACTGGACCGTCTCAGGATCTCCTCCCAGACCTGGCGCCGCGGCGGGCTTGGCTCGAAGGCGCTGGTGACGTTCACGCTGCGAAATGACAATGACTATGCCGTAAAGGATGTGGCGATCGTTTGCGCGTTCGCACGACGCGACGGCAGCCATCTCACCGACCGCAGCCGGGTTCTGGCCGACACGGTCAGCATGAAGAGCCGCAAGACCTTCGCGCGCATCACTGTCGGCTACGTCAACGTTAATGCCGATCAGGCCACGTGTTCGCTGGTTGCAGCCCGTCGCGCGTAAAGGGCGGCAGTTTCGGGTAGCGGAAAAGTTACCCTTACCGGGCCTTGGCAAAAAACTTGGCGCTGCCATTTGAACCGAACGGCTGGACCAGGAACCAATTAGAGTATCGCCTGTTGAGGCGGAGAGCCCACGCGGGGATGCGGGGGGCGGAGTGCGGCCAATGCCCATCTTTCGGTATTTCCTCTTTGTCGGTGGAGCCTTGCTCGCACTGCTGTTGGCAGTGAACTTCGCTCTGCCGGCCTCACCCGTGACGCAGGCCGTTGCGACCGCTGGCAACGATCAGCCGCTGATCCGGATCCGGTCCGATCGGCACCTGCCTGAGCGTGTCGTGCTCGACACCAGCCAGCCGACGATTGCCCCGCCCGCGACGAAGACCGCCGCTGTCGTTGCGCCTCAGCCGCCGGTGCAGGATGCCGCCTCGGCGGCGCTGGCCGAGATGTCGGCCAAGGCGCGGGTGCGCGAGACGTTCGCCCAGTTCACGCCGGGCCAGAAGGCGGATGCCGCCACAGCCAAGAAGACCGACGCCAAGCCGCAGACTCAGGCCCAGGCTTCTCCGGCCCAGGCTCAGCCCAAGCGCAAGGTTGTGCGGGCGCATCCGGCGCCGCAGCAGCCGGGCCGGCCGATGATGCTGGTGGCCCAGCAGCCGCATTTCGGTCTCTTCAACACGACCTGGTGAGAGCCGGCTCTGATCCGCCTCGCTGGAGGCGGGAAGGGCTTTTTATTGGCCAGCCTCTCTGCTAATTCGAACGCGTCCGAACGCCGCCCGGTACGCTGGTTCGCCAGCGAGACGGTCCGGCATTTTTCGGTCTCGGCCCGCCCGGGCCAGGGCGCTCGTAGCTCAGCTGGATAGAGCATCGGATTTCGATTCCGAGGGTCGGAGGTTCGAATCCTTCCGAGCGCGCCAAGCTTCGATGTTTTGGATATGTTCCGAAGTGGCGCCGATGCCGGTGAGCGTCGCAACGGCTTCTCGCGTCACCTTGCCGGAAGCCTGATCTGCCGCCCCCGCGCCAGCGTGTCCGATGGCGCCTCGTGGAAGGTGGCACGGTAGGCCGCGGCAAACTCACCCATGTGGTGGAAACCCTGGGCGCGCGCGCAGGTGGCAACGGTGGCGCCGCCGCCTTTGAGCAGCCGGGCGCGTGTTGCCCACAATCTCTTCAGGCGGATGTACTGGTGCAGGCTCATGCCGCGCACCTTGCTGACGGCGCCGCCGAGCGTCCGGATCGAGACGCCGAACTCACCGGCGAGATCGGCCGTGTAGATCGGAGCGGTCGGATAGGCCGCGACGTAATCGTCGATCCGTTGCACGAGCTTGGTCGACCGCCCGCCCTGGACCGAGGTGCTTCGATCCGGGCGCGCGTCGATCCGAAACAAATCGTCGAGCGCGAGCAGCAGGCCTTCCTGGAGATGGGCGGCGACCTCGGTGCGCTCGAACAGGAGCGGCTGCACCGACGCGGTTCGCAGGATGTCGAGCAGGGGTTGCCGTGTGAGCAGCAGGGCGGGTCGGTTCGCGACATAGGCCCGCAAATCGTCGGCATGATCGAACCAGCCCCGGTCTTTCAGGCCCGGAGAGAAGATGATCATCGCGTGATAATTGGTCTGGGGTTCGACGAAATGGCATTCATCGTTGCCGCGGAGCGCAACGAAGAAGCGCGCGTCGAGATCCATTCCCTTGGAATTGACCTGAAGGTCGTCGGTCATCGGCAGGATCACCATCCCGCCCGGCATGCGATAGGCGGTGTCGAGGATGCGCGCGAAGGATCTCATCACGATGATGCGGCACGCCGGCAGAGCGACGACGGCGCGGGCGGCCGCGAAGTTCGGGACGTCGAGCGGAATGCTTCGGGCATCCTCCATCGACTCGATCGGCCGAAACGCATCGACATCGGCAAAGCCGATCAGTTGAAGTGCGGAGGACGGGGCGAGGGCGTCGAACATGCGTCGGGCCGGCTGCTGCAATGTGACAATCAAATGAACGTCGGTACATCGACATCAATGGCGAAACATCGTGCTTCAGTAAACGGGATTCCGGGCCGTAGTATTGCGGACATCATGCCATGACGTCCGTCAGATCATTGTCACCGTCAACGTTCTCGGCTCATCGGTTGGCCGGAGGCGAGGTCGATGAAATGCAGGCGCGTGCAGGCGGGACAGGCGAAGCACTTGAAGCTGCGTCCCTCCGGTCCCTGCTGCTTCTCCAGATGCGTCTGCACGTTCATGCCCGTCTGGGGGCATCGAAAAACAATCAACTCGGCCATTGCCGTAGAATGACGGCGCGGCGAATTTTCCTCTTTGATCTGGATCAGTTTTGGAATTGCTCCAGGCCGGCCGAACAGGCGCGTGGGCAATCCACGATCTTGCAAAAGCGAAGGGGCCCCGAGGGCCCCTTCGAATGTTACCAGCGGCGATAGCCGTAATAACCATAGCGCGGGCCGTAGCCGCCGTAGTAGCGCGGCGGTCCATAATATCGGGGGCCGTAGTACGGCCGCGGGCCGTAATAGCCATAATAGTTCGGACGCCAGTAACATTGCCCCCAGGCGTCGCAGACCATACGGACCTGCTCGACGTCGGAGACCTGCGGGACCGCAGGTGCAGGCGCGATGGGCATGGCGGACGCCGCCGGCGATGCCGCGAGGGCACCGAACAGGGACGCGGCGACGAGGCCAATCTTGAGATTCATGATGTCTTCCTCTGCTTACGCAATACAGGATATCGAAGTTGTTCTGATCAAATTGTGGCGGAACCGAAATGTAATGCTGATGAACAAATTTTCAGTTGCCCCGCCGCGCGCCTGATCCAGCTCCGCCAGACTACGTCAGCTCCGCGCTTCTGGCCATGCCGTGCTCGCATCGCGGCACTTCGCCACCAACCTTGATCCTGCGCAATTCATCTTCGATGCTTCCTCCCTAGTCTTGTCGCCGTGGGCCGTCCTTCGCGGAATGCGAAGAGCGTTCGGCTGGTCGTCCGCATCGGTCGCCCACTGTTTGTTTGGAGCTCTGCAATGGACAAGATGAGAATCGACAAGGGTGACTGGCTGGTCGTGTGCGACGGGCGCAAGGCGCTCATTCTGGAAAACCTCGGCGACGAGATGTTTCCGAACCTCCACACCAGGGAGGTGCACGAGCGGCCCAATCCCCCGACGAGCGCGCAGGGAAGCGACGCGCCGGGCCGATTGCATGGCGCGGCCGGCGGTGCGCGCAGCTCGGTCGAGCAGACCGATTGGCACGATGAGGCCGAGCGCGCCTTCCTGCGTGGCCTGGCCGGCCGGCTCGACGCCGCGGTCAGCTCGGGCGAGACCTCGGCCCTGACCATGGTGGCCTCGCCGCGTGCGCTCGGCATGATCCGCGCCGATTATTCGGACGTCGTGCGCAAGGCGCTTCAGGGCGAGGTCGGCAAGGACCTCGTCAAGCTGCCGGTCTACGAGATTGAGAAGCAATTGCTGCTGTCGGGCGTCGCCCGATAGGGACGCCCGCAGCGGACGCGCCAGTGCCCCTCAGTAGCAGGGGTGCCGGCGACGGTCCTGGCCGACATAGGCGGCCGCGCTCTGGTAGCAGTGGTTGGTCGAGGGGCCGTCGTAATAGGCGAAGGTGCCGGGGGTGATGCCGGGGCCGTAATTGTGCAGATAGCTGATCGGGTAGGGCAGCGGGTTGGCGTAGGAGCGGTGGTAGCGGTGATGACCCCGCGCCTCCGCGAGGCCAGGGGCTAGGATTGCGGCCGACAGGGCAGCAACCGCGGCTACAAGCTTCAACTTGCTCATCTCGATTCTCCGGAACCCGCGCGAATAGGTCTGCCGGTTATAGCCATTTCAGGCCGCCAGGACACCCGTCCGGTGGGCGGAAAACGGGGCCAATCCCGCAGATTCCCGGATGGGTGTGACAGAATTGCCGGAAGTGCGGCCGGATCCTGCCCATTTTTGGCCTTTTCGGGATGCTTAACGAATTCCCCACACAAGTATGACCAAAGAGAATTCGGTTAGAATCCTGTTGCCGGCCCTTTGGGGGTCCTTCGAGGCCGGTCCCATTCCTGAAGGCTGTCGTCGTCCGCCGCCATGCGCATCACGCTTTTGAGCCTGCTGTTGCTCTGCCTCGCCGCCGCCACGCCAGCGCGGGCCGAGCTGCACATCACACGCGACCATGGCGGCTATGTCGACGAGTACAAGGCCAAGTACAAGCGTGTCCGCGAGAAGGGCGAGCGCGTCATCATCGACGGCATCTGCAACTCGGCCTGCACGCTCGTGCTCGGCATCGTGCCGATGAACAAGATCTGCGTGACGCCGCGCGCCAGCCTCGGCTTCCATCAGGCCTATTACGACAAGGCCTTCACCTTCGGCATCAAGGTCACCAGCGCGGAAGGGACGTCCGACCTGATGTCCTATTATCCTGATACGGTGAAGGACTGGATCCGCCGCAATGGCGGGCTCACCACCGACATGAAGAAGATCAAGAACGGCATCGAGCTCTGGAAGATCATCGACCCCTGTCCGGACGAATGGTGAGCGGCTGATCCGAGCTGCTCTCCGTCGCAGCGCAGCATCGCTCAGGTCGAAATTCGCATTGCCGCATAGGCCCCCATCGGGCAATGAGGGCGGCAATGAACCATAATCAAGAAGCCCTGACTGCCCGCGCCGCGCCGATCCTGTTCGTCCTGCTCTGGAGCACCGGATTCATCGGCACCAAATTCGTCATCAACAATGCCGATCCCTTGACCTATCTCGCCATCCGCATGGCGATCGTGGTCGGCCTGATGGCGATCATCGCAGGCATCGCGCGGCCGAAATGGCCGGACCGTATCGGCATCGCGCATAGCGCGGTGGCCGGCATCCTCGTCCATGGCTTCTATCTCGGCGGCACCGCCATCGCGATCGCGCATTCGATTCCGGCCGGGCTCTCCGCGCTGATTCCGGGCCTGCAGCCGATCCTGACCTCGACCATCGCCAACCGCTGGCTGGGCGAGAAGGTGACGCCGGTGCAATGGGCGGGGCTGGTGCTCGGCCTCGGCGGCGTGGTGCTGATCCTGCACAACCGCCCCATGACCGGCGAAGCCGGGCTCGGCTGGCTTGCCTCGGTGGTCTCGCTGGTCAGCATCACGCTCGGCACGCTCTATCAGCGCCGCTACTGCAACCACATCGACTGGCGCGCCGGCAATCTCGTGCAATATGTGGCCGTCACCGTCTTCTTCGCGGTCGGCGCCTTCCTGTTCGAGGATCGCGTGGTGCACTGGACGCGGGAGTTCGTGCTCGCGCTTGGCTGGCTCACTGTGGCGCTCTCGATCGGATCGATCGGGCTGTTGTACTGGCTGATCCGCCACGCGGCGGCGACGTCGGTGGCGAGCCTGTTCTACCTCGTGCCCGCCGTGACCGCGCTGATGGCTTACGCACTGTTCGACGAGAAGCTCGATGCGCTGGCGATTGCAGGCATGGCGATGTGCGCGGCCGCGGTGTTCGTGGTCAACCGGCGCGTCTAGGCCGACAGGCGAGGCGGCGGAATACATCCCTGACGTGTGCGGGGCGCCGTGTTAGGGTGGCCGGATTTCAGTTTCCCTTTCACGCGGTGATGTCCATGAAGAAGACGAGACGTGCGCTGCTCGGCCGGTCGCTGAGGCCAGTCCGGATTGCCTGCATCAACTACGCGGAGGAGTCGATCAGCGGCAGCAAAATGAGCCAGCTCACCGCGGCGCTCCAGAAGTGTTACGACAAGCATTTCCTGCCGGTGTGGGGCTATCCGGTCGACCTTTACGTCACGAAGAAGCCGAAGCCTGCCGATTGGCAGCTCGTCTATTTCGACGACGCCTCGCATGAGGGGCTGCTCGGGCGCCATGAGCTGACGCATCGCGGCCAGCCGATCTCGAAGATCTTCGTCAAGGCGCTGGACGGGGAGCCCGTCAGCGTCGCGGCCTCGCACGAGCTGTTCGAGATGGTGCTCGACCCCATGGCCAATCTCTGGGCCGACAAGAACAGGAACACGCAATATGCCTATGAGGTCTGCGACGCCGTGGAGGAGGACTCCTTCTTCGTCGACGGCGTCGAGATGTCGAACTTCGTCTACCCATCCTGGTTCGAGCCGTTCGAGCATCCCCGCGGCACCAAGTTCGACCACAAGGGTACGCTGACAGAGCCGTTCTCGATGACCGAGGGCGGCTACGTCATCAAGAAGGTCAACGGCAGGCGGGTGATCAAGCAGTTCGGCTCGCCTGAGAAACGGCGGCGCTTTGCCAGGGAGGACCGGCGCGGCCATCGCAGCGAATTTCGCGATCCGCAAGGGGTCCATCATCCTGGCCGGCGCGCAGCCAAGCGACGCGGATAGGCTGTTGCCGGGACAAGCCTCCGGGCGCGTCCGCACCCGGAGGCTTGTTGGTGTCTGTTCTCGGGAGCGCGATCAGCGCTTGGACTTCTTGGCCTTCTTCTTTTTGGCGGCCTTCTTCGCGGATTTCTTCACTGCCTTCTTCGCGGTCTTCTTGGCCGCTTTTTTCGACGACTTCTTTGCGGCCTTCTTCGAAGTCTTCTTGGCCTTCTTCGGCGCTACTTTCTTCGCGACCTTCTTGGCGGCTTTCCTGACCTTCTTGGCGGCAGTGACTGCAGCGTCCTTGGTCGCTTCCACGGCGGTGGTGATCGTCTCCATTGCCTGTTCGGTGATCGGCTTATCGTCGTCCATATCGTCCCCCACGGTTTGTATGGAGCGATGACGATAGCGGGTTTCAAAATTGTGTCAAAGCAACCCTCAACCTTTGCGGATCTTTGCATAGGCGGAGAGCGCACGCTCGCGTCCCCTGGCGTGATCGACGAGCGGCTGCGGATAGGTCTTGCCGAGCGTGACGCCGGCGCTCGCCAGCTCGATCGGTGTCGCCTGCCAGGGCTGGTGGATCAGCTTCGCCGGCAGTCCTTGTAGCTCCGGCACCCAGCGCCGGACATAGGTTCCATCGGGATCGAACTTCTCGCCCTGGAGCTGCGGATTGAACACGCGGAAGTAGGGCGCGGCGTCGGCGCCGCAGCCCGCGACCCACTGCCAGTTGGCGGGATTGCTGCCGGCATCCGCATCGACCAGCGTGTCCCAGAACCAGGCCTCGCCATCGCGCCAGTCGATCAGGAGGTGCTTGACCAGGAAGGACGCCACCACCATCCGAACCCGGTTGTGCATCACACCGGTGTGCCAGAGCTCGCGCAGGCCGGCATCGACGATCGGGTAGCCGGTGCGGCCGCGCTGCCAGGCGGCGAGCGCCTTCCCGTCGGGCTGCCATGGGAAGCCGTCGAAGTTCGGTTGGAGGTTTCTGGTGGCGAGGTCGGGGTGGTCGTGGAGGAGGTGACGGCAGAATTCGCGCCAGCCGAGCTCGCTCAGGAATTTTTCGATGCCGGGTCCAAGGGCGGGATTCTCGGCCGCGGCGAAGCGCGCGGCGTGCCAGACCTGCCGCGGGCTGAGCTCGCCGAACCGCAGATGCGGCGACAGGCCCGAGCTGCCCTCCCGATCCGGGCGGTCGCGATCGCTGACATAGCCTCGCGCGCTGTGTTTGAGAAAGTCGCGCAGGCGCGTGCGGGCGGAGGTCTCGCCCGGCCTCCAGCGCTCGCGCAGGCCGCCCGCCCAATCGGGCTTGCTGGGCTCGAGCTTCCAGCTCTCCAGCGTGTCGCTCGTGATTTTCCCGCTCGGGCGCAGCTGCTTCGGTGCGGGCAAGCTTTGGCGGATCGCCGAGCGACAATACGCGCCGCCAGAACGGCGTGAACACGCGCAAGCCCCGGCCGTCCTTGTTGCGGATGGCCGAGGGCGATACCAGGAGGTCGCCCGGGAAGCTTTGCGAGTCCACGCCGAGCTTTGCCAGCGCCACTTCGAGCTGCCGTTCGACCGCCTGATGCGGCGCCTGGTCGATCCCATTCCAGTAGACGGCGCCAGCGCCGCTTTCGCGCGCCACCTCGGGGATCACCTTGGCTGCCGATCCCTTGCGCAGGGACAGCGCCGCGCCGCGCGCGGCGATCTCGGCAGTGAGCGCCCGCAGCGACTGCGCCAGCCACCAGCGCACCGCGCCGCCCGGTGCTCGCCCGGCGGTCTGGTCCAGCACGTAGAGGCAGATCACCGGCGCGCCGGTTTTCGCGGCGGCGTGGAGGGCGGGGTGGTCGGACAGGCGGAGGTCATCGCGAAACCACACGATGATGGGCGGCGCGCTTGGCGTGGTCAGGGAGGCCTCGTTTACGATTTGGAAAGGATGCCGGCTGCAGCGCTGTGAACCGTCGTTAATGCCGCCGTAAGCCGGTTGCATCATTATGCAGGAATTACGGGGGTCATTCCATTCATGTCCAGCCTTTCAACGGCGAAGTTCCTGCCGCAGTTCAAACTTGGCACCAAGGCCGTCCTGTGCGCCGTGCTGCTGATCGCCGTGAACACGGCGCTGGTGGTCGGCGCCGGCTACTGGTCGCTTACGTCCGCTTTCAATGATCGCGCGCTGCGCGACATCGAGGTCAATCTGCGCACGCTGGCGCTGGCCTTTGCCGAGACCGTTCCGGACGTCAGGATCACGGTGAGGGATGGCGCGGTCGCGCGCGCCGAGATCCCCAAGATGCCCGAGTTCAGGGATCACGCCATCGTCGATCGCGCGGTATCCTATGTCGGGGGCAACGCGACCCTGTTCGTGTTCGACGAGGCGAGCGGGCAGTTCGTCCGCCGCTCGACCAATGTGAAGAAGGAGAATGGCGACCGCGCCGTCGGCACCCAGCTCGCCGCCGATCATCCGGCCCAGGCCCTGTTGCGCCGTGGCGAGGCCTACAAGGGCCCGGCCGTTCTGTTCGGCAAGTCCTTCATGACCGCCTATTTCCCGGTCGCGGACGCGACCGGCAAGGTCGCCGGCATTCTCTACGTCGGCATCCCGATGGCCCAGTTCGAGAGCATGCTGACCCAGGCGATCGAGAGCATGGCCGCTGCCGCCGGGCTCGCCGCGCTCCTGGTGCTCATCCTCACCCTGCTGATCGTCCGCCGTGTCACCCGGCCGCTCACCTCGGTCACGCGCTCGCTCACGGCGCTGGCGAATGGCCAGAGCGATGTCGAGATCGATTGCGAGGATCGCGCCGACGAGATCGGCGAGATCGCCCGCACCGTCGCCGTGTTCAAGAGCAATTCGCTGGAGCGCGCCCGCATGCGCAGCGAGCAGGCGGCGGCTTCGGCCGCCGCAGTCGAGCAGCGCAAGGCCGACCTGCGCAACTTCGTCGAGCAGTTCCGCGGCAGCGTCGGCGGCATCCTCGACAAGGTGCTGACGTCGTCAGGCGAGTTCGAGCGGGTGGCGCGCCAATTGACCGACACCGCGCGCTCGACCGCCGATCTGTCGGCACAGTCGGCCGGGGCGTCCGAGGACGCCTCCGAGCACGTGCGTTCGGCGGCGTCAGCCTCCGACGAGCTGTCGCAGTCGATCTCCGAGATCACCCGGCGCGTGCAGGAATCGAACGAGATCTCCGCCGAGGCGGTGAGGCAGGCCGAGGTGACCGACCAGCGCATCGCGCAGCTCTCCGAGGCCGGCTCGCGCATCGGGGACGTCGTCAAGCTGATCACCTCGATCGCCGAGCAGACCAACCTCCTGGCGCTGAACGCCACCATCGAGGCCGCGCGTGCCGGCGATGCCGGCCGCGGTTTTGCGGTCGTGGCTCAGGAGGTCAAGACGCTCGCCGGCCAGACCGCCAAGGCGACCGACGAGATCTCGAGCCAGATCGCCAGCATGCAGCTCGCGACCGAGGAATCGGTCGCCGCCATCAGGGCGATCAGCCAGACCATCGAGCGCATCAGCGGCATTGCCGGCTCGATCTCGGCGGCGGTCGAGCAGCAGAAGAGCGCGACGCACAACATCGTGGCCAGCGTTCGCGCCGCGGTCTCGGGTACGGCCGAGGTCGCCGTCAACGTCCGTCACGCCGCCAAGGGCGCGAGCGAGACCGGCGAGACCTCGAGCCGGATGTTTGCCTCAGCGCAGGCGCTGTCGGGCGAGAGCCTGCATCTGAAGGCCGAGGTCGACGGCTTCCTCGAGCGCGTTCACGCGGCGTGATCCAACGTTGTCGTCATTCCGGGGCGGTCCACAGGACCGAACCCGGAATCTCGAGATCCCGGGTTCGCGCTTCGCGCGCCCCGGGATGACTTTTTGCGGCCGCTAGGCGCGACCGCCAGAAGTCATTTCGGCTGCGGCACGATCCGGATGTAGGGCTTCGGCTCTTTCCAGCCCTGCGGGTAGATCGTCTTGGCCTCGTCGTTGGAGACTGAGCCTGCGATGATCACGTCCTCGCCCTGCGTCCAGTCGGCCGGGGTTGCGACGCGATGCTTGGCGGTGAGCTGGAGCGAGTCGATGACGCGCAGGATCTCCTGGAAGTTCCGCCCCGTGGTCATCGGATAGACCAACACCAGCTTGATCTTCTTGTCCGGCCCGATGATGAAGACGTTGCGGACGGTCTGGTTGTCGGCCGGCGTGCGGGTGAGGGGATCGCCCGAGGTCGAGGCCGGCAGCATCTCGTAGAGCTTGGAGACGTTGAAGTCGGTGTCGCCGATCAACGGATAGTTGGGCGCCGCGCCTTGGGTCTCCTTGATGTCGTCCGCCCACTTGGCGTGACGGTCGATCGGATCGACCGAGAGGCCGATCAGCTTGACGCCGCGTTTGTCGAATTCCGGCTTCAACTTGGCCAATGCGCCGAGCTCGGTCGTGCAAACCGGCGTGAAGTCCTTGGGGTGCGAAAACAGCAGGGCCCAGCTATTGCCGATCCAGTCGTGGAACTTGATCTTCCCTTCGGTGGTCTCGGCTTCGAAGTCGGGGGCGGTGGTGCCGATCGGAAGTGTCATGGTTCTACCTCATCACATTGAATTTGCTTGTGAATTTGTCATTGGCCGTCACCGTCAGTATAGGGACTTGCGAAGGCCAAGTGAACGCCAAGTGAACCGCTTCAAGTAAAATGTGAATTCCTTCTTTGAAGAGCCGATTTCCTAGCACCTTTCTGTTACAGCGGCACCTGCGGCGAAACATCCTCACCGTCTCGATTGCCCCGATAAAGCCTTTTATGACCCGCATCACGCTCGCCCCCGACGCTCTCCGGAACCGAAATGGTCCTCATAGCGACTAATCGGCAACCATTGAGAAAAGTCGCGATCCCCATATCGAATCATTAACCACCCCTTTACGCCCGCATGAAAATGCTGGTCGATCAGAAGAAATCTGGAAGTGAACTATGTCTGCCGCAGTGACGAAGTCAGTTGAGTCGCCGTCCCTCGAACCGTCCTGCCGCGATACCGCGGCTCATGCTCTCTCCATCGTGCGCGACGGCGTGATCACGGGCGAAGGCCCGACCACCAAGGGCCGGGTGCACTTTTCCCGTTCGCTCGATGCCGATGACACCGCCTGGTGCACGCGCATCCTGACCGCCACCGCCGTCAACGACCAGCCGGTCAGCCGCGCCGAAGCCGAGGCGCTGTTCGAGATCAACGAGGCCGCGACCGAGCGCACCGATGGCGGCCGGTTCGACGACCTGCTTGCCAAGGCCGTTGCTCACTACGCCGCAAGCGCCTCGGGCCTGAAGGTGCCGCCGCGCAGCGTCGCGCTGTCGGCCGACACCGAGATCGAGAGCTGGGCGCCGTCCTATGCATCCAAGGTCAACAGCGAGATGCTGGAGTGGATCGCCGGCCAGATGCGCGGCAAGCGCCAGAACAACCGTCGCCTGATGGCGATGGTGGCGACCTTCCTGGGCGCCACCGCGCTGCCTCTGGCGGGCCAATTGCCGAACGTGTTCGACATCGGCATGTAGATTTGCGTCTCTTGAGAGCGCGAAGGAGCGGCGGGGCTATTTCCCCGCCGTTTTTTGTTTGCCGGTGTCCGGCTCGAGGCCGAGCGTGCGGCCCGGGAAGCCGGCGGCATCGAAATAACGCTGGCTGCCGACGCGCTGGACGTTGAGCACGGTCTGAAGACCGTTCTCGGACATCTTGGACTTCTCGACGCCCTTGAATGCCTTCGGCACGATGCCGTTGGGCAAGGCCTCCGACATCACGCGGCCGATCAGGCCGCCATTGTGTGCGCCGCGCAGGCCCATCAGCTGGGCGGCGGTCATGCCGACGTCGGCATTGCTGACCGGGATCTCGTCGGCATAGCCGGCTTTGAAGTCCGGACCGATCGCCGCCATGAAGTTCATGGTGTCGCCGCGGCTGAAGCTGCCATGCATGCCCTGGCCCTGGCGCAGCACGGTGTCAGCGACCTGCACCGAGCAGTTGGTCGGCGCCTCGCCGCAATCGCTGGCATAGGAGCGGAAGTTGACGACGATCGCGGGCGTCGGCGTCGCCGCCTTGCCGCGCAGATTGATGCGCGACAGCGGCAGCGTGCCGGGGAAGCGGCCGAGCGAGTCCTCGACGAACAGGCCGGAGACGTAATCCTGCTCGAGCAGGGCCTTGATCGTTTTCGCCGCCAGCTTCTTGTCATTGCTCGGCAGATAGACGAGGTCCGAGCCGCCATTGGTCGCGACGACGAGATCGGGCTTCTCCGGATCCTTGCCGAGCACGCCGTTGCCGGCCTTGGGATGCTTGTTGCCGTCGATCTTCGCGTTCTTGTCGTTGGGGTCGAACAGCGGCAGGTCGAGCGCCTTGGCAAGGTCGAGCGCCAAAAAGCCCATCGGCAGGAAGTCCTTGGGCGTATCGTCATAGCTGACCTTGGCCGAGGGGCTGGTCTTGCTTTCCTTGGAGATCGTCGAGAAGCCGTGGTCGGCGGAGACGATGATGTTGGTCGAGGCGGCGAGCCCGAGCTCGTCGAGCGCCTTGCGGAGCTGGGCGAGGTTGTTGTCGGCGTTCTTGATGCCGGCCATCGAGGTCGGCCCGTTGATGCCGGGCAGGATCTGGTTGAGGCTGTCGCCGGTGTTGTGCTGGCTGCCATCAGGATCGCGCGACCAGAACACCAGGACGAACGGCTTGTTGCGCGCCTTGAACATCGGCAGCACCACCTTGGCGGCGACGTCGGCGAAATAGGCCTGCTGCGCGACGTTGGCGACGGTGGTGCCGGGCGTCTTGGCATCGCCGGCCTTGCTGTTGTCGCCGCGCGGGGGCGTGGCGAGGGGCAGGCCCGCCTTGGTCAGCGCCGCCTTCACCTCGTCCGACAGCGCCACGCCGTTCTTGCCGCCGGTGGAGTCGTCGAACACGACCGAATGCTGGCCGGGCTGTTCGGGCTTGTCGGTGTGGTCGAACTGGTAGGTCGGACCGACCTTGCCGATCGCCGCCGTGCTCAGCCCCTTGTCGCGGGCCATCTTCAGAATGGTCTCTTCGTTGAGATAGTCGCCCTTGAAATGCTCGTCGATGTCGCCGAGCACGGCGTCGTTCTCGATGAAGGGGACCACGGTGTCGCCAGCGGGGACTGAGGTGTAGTTGGTCCAGATCGTGTTGGAGAATACGCCGGTGTCGCCGAGATAGTGGCCGGTCGACATCGCCGAGCCGTTGGCCATCGTGAAGGTCGGGAACAGGGAGTGCGGGTTCTTGAAGTTGACACCCTTGTCGCGGACCTCGGCCATCGCGGGGGCCGTTTCAGGGGTGACCTTCAGCGCGCGCAGCCCGTCGGGGATGAACAGGATGAGGTTGCGGGGGGTGTTGTTTTGGGCGGAGGCAAGTCCAGTGGAAAGTCCAGTGGACAAGACTGTCAGTCCGGCGGACAGCAACACCAGTGAACGGCGCATCAAATCTCTCCTAACGGTGAGGCGGCATGGCCGCAACCGCGGCCCCGGCCTTCGTTTAGTTTCGCTGCATGACGGTTTTGTTACAAGACCTGTTGCCGATGCAAGAGGGCTGGGGAGGGTGACGGCATTGTCATTCCCGTGTCCCGGACGCGCTGCAACGCCCTTAGCGTTGCTTCGCAGAGCCGGGACCCAGGAGGGCGCACAAGCCGCAGTTGCATCATGGGCCCCGGCTCTGCAGCGCACCGCCGAAGAGGCGCTGCGCTGCGTCCGGGGCACGAGATCGCGGGTTCGGTGTACAACTGCATCAACCCTGTCATTGCGAGCGCAGCGAAGCAATCCAGAATCCCTCTGCGGAAAGACTCTGGATTGCTTCGCTGCGCTCGCAATGACGGAGTGTGAAGCGTAGCGCGCAATTTCAAATGTCGCCGTGCGCAGTTCAAATGTCAGCCCCTCGCGGCGGCGGTTCCAAGGCTATGAACTAGATGCGGTAATGGGCCCGGCTCCGAGCAAGGGGTGATGATGGTGGCTGTCCCCCGATAGATGATGAAACGGGGTCACGACTTGAGTCGGCCCCAAGCATCTGGAGACGGAGGACAGCCGTGGAGAACTATGCCGGAATTGACGTGTCATTGGAACTGTCGAGCGTATGCGTTGTGGATGCCCAAGGTAAAATCCTGAAGGAAGCGAAGGTCACGAGCGAACCCAACGCCTTGGTTGAATTTTTCGAGACGCTTGGCTTTGCAGTGAAGCGGATCGGGCTGGAGGCTGGGCC
>NZ_SPQT01000029.1 GCF_004571025.1 Bradyrhizobium niftali
GACGGTCGCCTTTGTCGAGGCCTCGGCATTGCTGCCTTCATCTGGCGCGTCAAATCGTGCAGTCACGAGACGGCCTCCTTATGCAGCGGTAAGGCAAACTGGAACGTCGCGCCCGGTCCATTTTTGTGGACCATCGACAGTCGTCCTCCATGAGATTCCACGATCGACCGGCAGATCGAAAGACCCATTCCAAGGCCAGTCGATTTGGTGGTGAAGAAGGGATCCAAGACGCGGTCCGCGTCGTTCTCGGCGATGCCGACGCCACAATCGGTCACGGCAAGGTGGACGTGCCCCACATCGTCCTTCGATGATTGAATCAGCAGTTCGCGCGTCCTGTCTGTAACTGCATCCATGGCTTCAATTCCGTTCATCACCAGATTGATGATCACCTGTTGTAGCTGAATCCGATCGCCGAGGATCCTAGGCAGCCCTGCCGTCAACTCGGTTCGTAACGTCACTCGGTGGCTCACCAGCTCTCTTGTTACCAGCGCAATGACGTCCTTAACGACCTCATTGATATCGAGCAGCACCATCTCAATCTCGCCCTTCTTCGCGAGCGCGCGAATACGACGGATCACTTCGCTTGCCCGGATTGCGTCTTCGATGATCCACTCCACCGAAGAGCGCGCGGCGGAAAGATTAGGCGCTTCCCGGCCCATCCAACCGAGGCACGCATCGGCGTTGCTGATAATAGCGGCGAGTGGCTGGTTTATTTCGTGGGCGATGGAGGTTGTCAGCTCTCCTAAAGTCGTTACACGCGTCACATGCGCAAGCTCCGACTGTGCCTTTCGTAGTTCTTGTTCGGCTTGATCGGCGCGAATGGTAGCGGTGATGTCAGTGCTGACGCCACGGTAGCCGAGAAAATTGCCCTTTCCATCGAAAAAAGGCTTGCCACTCGTGCGGACGTAGATCGGAGAACCTGTCCGATTTACGGTGCGGTAGACGAGATCCCGAAACGGAAGATGGGCCTCCAATGTCGCCCGATGCTGCCGCCACTTCTCGGGTTCCTCTTCGACGTCGCACGCAATGTCCCAGCGAAGCAGGCCGGTCAATCCTGTCGCCAAAATTCCCGCAGCGCTGGTGTGCTCGGATAAGCGAGTGACCTGATGATCCGGCCCGGTCTCCCAGAGCCAGTCGGAAGCTGTTTCGGCGTAGTCGCGAAAGCGCTGTTCACTTTCGCGCAGCGCGGCAAGTGTGTTTTCCAGGCGTTCCCTAGCTGCGTGTTGCTCGGTCACATCCATATGTGTTCCGATCAGCTCGCTGACGTTGCCATCGCTGCCAACCACCACGTGCGCAACGGAGTGTATGCGTCTTATCCCGCCATCTGGTAGAAGGATACGAAAATCATGTTCGAACCGCCGCTCCTTGTGTTCAATCGCCTGGCGCTGCAGCTCCTGTAGCCGCGGCAAGTCCTCCGGATGGATGCGCGATCGAATGGTCTCGATCGATACCGGCTCTTGTGGACTAAAGCCAAACAGACGATCGACCTCGGCGGACCGATATATGAAATCTAGACGGTAGACGTCCCAGGACCAACTCCCCGTGTGACTGAGATGCTGGGCCTCGGCCAGATAGGCCTCGCTGCGGCGCAGCTGCTGCTCTGCTCGCCTCGCCGCCGTAATATCCGTAGCGGCCCCAACAAACTCGATGTCACCAGAGGCTTTTCTCGTCGCTCGTGCCTGCGCATGGATGTGCTTTACCGAGCCGTCCGGTAGCAGGAGCCGGTATTCGTGCTCGAAATCGCTCGGGTCTCGCATCGCGCGATCGATAATTTCTTTAACCGAAGCCCTATCATCCGGATGAGTGCGCTCAACGACAAGCTGCGGCCCCGGCGGCACTGTGTCAGGATCTAATTGGAAAATGCGAAATGTTTCCTTTGACCAGAAGGCCTCGCCCGTAGTGGGGTTCCAGCTGAAGCTGCCTGTGTGACTCAACTCCTGCGCCTGGGCCAAATGTGCTTCGCTCCGCTGCAGGGCGAGTTCGGTCCGCCTTCGCTGCGTGATATCTTCGCAGGCGATAAGGACAATGGGCTGCTCATCGCCCCAGAGCATGGCTTTGGCGTTTTCACGTACCCACAACACCGAGCCGTCCTTCCTGACTTTCCGGACGTCCCACGTGCGCGTTTGTCCGACATCCTCAAGGCACGTCCGAACGCATTCGCGAACGAAAGCGCGATCCTCCTCGAGAAATACGTCCAGCACTGATCGAGCGACCAGTTCAGCACGAGCATAGCCGAGTCGTGTCGCGCCGAGCGTATTGACGTTGAGGACAATGCCGGCTTCATCGACCATGAAGTACATGGCCGGATTGTGCTCGAAGATGGCGCGCCAGCGTTTTTCGCGATCCTCCAAATCGGCCGCACTCTGCTGAAGCTTGGCCGCAACGACACGCGCAGCCTCTCTTTCCTGGCGGAGCTTTCCGATCAGGTGCGCTCCCACAATCGAGGCAATAAAGAATGCAACAACCACCGGCAGATCTTGGGGGTCATCGATACGCAGGCTGAACGCCGGCGGCGCAAAGTAGTAAGCGAGAGCAGCTATGGCTATGATGCAAAGCGCGGACGACGCGATGAAGCTGCCCATCAACGAAAACAGCAATACCACCAACAAATAGGCGAACGCCGTCGCGGCGAAATGGGCGTGAAGGTACAAGCCAGCCAGTGTTACCACGGCCAGCGCTATGCCGCCGAAGGTAAACTGAAGGGCCGAACGTTCTAAACTGCTGATCGGGCTACGCATTCTGATACCATCCGGCTGTTCTCCGGCGGGAGAGCTATAACATTTTAGGGCGCGTACTCATAAAGCCACGACAATACCGGGCCTCAGGTCAGTTGTCCGCGCAGTTCTGGTTGAGGTGATCAAGCGGGTTTGTGGCGCAACCATCCCTTCATTTTGAGACCGTCCCGCATGTTGAGAGCAAGAAGTGTAATGTTTGTTGCGCCCGCGACGAGCTCGATCACCTGCACAGCATAGAACGTGGCATCGAATTCTGCCGCCTGAGCCTTGGACGCAAGGAAGAGCGCAGACGGAATAAGAATCAGGATGCCGTTTCCTGCAATGAATGGCATGCGCTTGAATTTGGCCCCGATCAGTCCGGCCCGGCGCGCCTTTGCCAAGATGACACCTGTACCACCGGTCGCAGCGAGCGCCGGAATCAGCAACAAGAAGCCCCACGGTATGGTGCTCTTAACCGCCGCAACTGTGGCATGGGACGCGAACAGCTCGCTGAGTACCGTCGACAGCCAAAATGTGCCGATCGTTCCGATAGCCAAGGCGCCAGCGACAGGGTGGATCAACTTGATCATGAGTATCTTCCCTTCCTAAAAAGAGCAGGCCTAGGCAACGCAGATGCCGGGCACGGCAATTTTCTGGAACAGATGAGGGGAGGCTATCGCGGAGGCCGGATAGCTGGCGATTTTTGCTAGAAAGTCAGGATGGGTGAAGGCCGCGCGGAAGTGTGCGGTGGATTCCCAGACGGCGTAGTTCAGATAGGTCGAGCTGTCGCCGAGAGCTCTGTGCAGCTGAGTGGAAATGAAGCCCGGCTGTCGCTTCATGAACGCTGCGTCGTCCTGCCAGGTCTTGAGAAAAGCCGCCTCATCGGCTTTGTCGAGTGTGAATGGGTTCACCAGGACGACCGAATTTGCCTCAATAGCGATCTGGCGGTCGATCGGGAAAGAAGGGTCAAGTGGGCGTAGCAGCGACATGAGTGCCTCATTTGCTATTTGATATGTGATGTCTAATTGGTATTATGATGACATAACACTTTGACATCATGATGTCAATAGAAAACAATGGTGACAAATGAAAAGAGCCAAGCGAACTCCGGAGGGTGACGCCCTGACCGACCTTGTTCTCGATCTATTCAGGCTCGACAGCCTATTTCTGACGGCCGGCGACCGTCTGGTCGCCCCGCTTGGCCTAACAAGCGCACGCTGGCAGGTGCTTGGCGCCATTGTGTCCGCCGAACGTCCCCAACCGGTTGCTTGGCTCGCACGTGACCTCGGCGGCAATCGTCAAAACGTGCAGCGGATTATCAATGATCTGCACAGAGAGGGCCTCGTATCTTTTGAGGTCAACCCGCATCACCGACGGGCGCAACTCGTCGTGCTCACTAAGAATGGACAGCACGCCTTCGAAGCCGCAATGGAGTTGCAGGCTCCCTGGATCAACGATCTTTCAGAAGGGCTGTCGGTCAAGGATATACGGATTGTCCATCGCGTGATCACGGCCTTGCGAGATAAGCTTGAGGGCAGCCGTGAGGACAAGTCGGCCTGACATGGCAAAAGCATTGTGATTGGCCGGGCGCCCGTGATTCAAGCTCCCAAACTGGGGCGAATCAGGCGCCATGAACTAACGGACTACGAATGGGCAGCTATCGAGTCTATGCTACCAAACAAGCTGCGTGGAGCCCCTCGGGTAAAACGACCGACGCGTCCTCAATAGTATCTTCTGGATGCGGCGATCTGGTGTATGGTGGATTTAATGAGTCTCAACCTTAGTACGCGGTTCGCGCGCCGGTTGCCCTCAAGCCGCACGACCTCATCGCGCAGAACCGTCCTCGGGATATCGTGCGGACTTCGAGTGTACAAAGCATCTAACACTGATCTTGTTAAATCATGATTATCGAGAATTAGTGGGAGGTGTTTTGCTGCCGACCTAAGGTTGGCAGTTCATCTAGGAGCTGCCGAGTGCATCTTCCAGAATAGCCTGAAGCCGCGCGGCTCCCTTTACCAGCTCGCGATCCAGGTCCGCTTTGATGGCTACGGCATAATCGTTGCCGAACTCTACGGCGTGGCCCGAATCGTTGTGGTCCAGCGTTCCTGGGGCAGGAGCTGATAGGCTCTTATACCCAGGGCGTGCGTATCGTTCGCGCAAGCAGCAACTCGTGCTTCATCATAGGGCGGGGCTTCGACTGTCGGCAGCAGATCGGCATCCAGCGCATCAGTTTAACTCCCCCACGAATACGCCTGGAGATCGACGAGAGAGTCCTCACATATGCTGTGGAATGTCGGCGCGCGCGTATATGACGTGCCGTCGGATCGCTTTGCGTGCAAGATGACATGCAGTTTGTTACCGCCTTGATCGCCGTTATGTTCGCTTGCGTGCAACGCTGCTCCAGGGTCCCCAGCCAGATGGACAACGAGCTTTAGCGCGCGCAACCTTCTTCCTCAGAGCGCGAATTGTCTTTGAGGATCGCAATCGCCGCCGGAAGACCTTCGAGGATGCAAGTTCCCTGGTCGTGTTCATCCTTGCAATCAAGAGCGTCGTCATATGTCGGCCGATCGATGTCGATGTCGATGAAATGCCAGCGGTAGGTGTCCTTTCCTTCTGGCGTTGAATTTACAGTCGTCCGCCCAGTTTGAGATGGCGGCCAACGAAGTGTGCCGATCGGCTCCTTGAGCTTGGGCCTGCGCTGCCGGACTTAAGTGCCGCTACGCCAGTTCCGCAATGACAGAATGGCGTGGCTGTCCCCACACTAGGGCGGAAGATGTGCTGCCAACAGCAGCGGTGCAGATCGCAAGTATGGATCTGACTGGTTGCCCAATATTGATGAACTGCGTCAAGTCGTTTGCGGACAGAGGCAGGTGCCTGGGTTACGGCACGTCGACCGGGGGCATGGATGCCGTCGGGCGTGGCACGAAGCCATTTTGGTGCCGGTCACGTGCCGCCAACATGATCGTAAAAGCCGCGAGGAGGATTAGGAGAGCGCGCATACAACAAGGATTACTCGAAACGATATATCGGAATTATGAAACGACTCACACCGCGGGCCTTGGTGGAGGGGCGGCTCTTACGGGGCATCGACGGCCTATTGGCCAGCAAACACCCCACAAATCTTTGATACTCGTTCGTTCTCGCCGGCAGCCGCCGAACAGTGGGAGGATTGCGCTTAAAAAATGCTTCTTTCCCTTGAAGACTGCAGGAATAGTGCAGCAAAATTTGAGTAGGAATCCGGTGATTGGCTATTCACCACGAAAGCAGCCGCCCCCTCGTGCTGCTTCCGGGCGCCATGAAGGACGGTTCATGCGCATCATGACATTGTGTCCGGCAGCCTGTTGGCGCTGACCGCGGCTGGGCTTGCGCTGCTTTGCTCTAGCCTGCTCGCATTTGCTTTCATTTTGATCCCGCAGCCGACCTTGGTCGCGCTAGGATCCCTGCGAGACCTCACGCAAGATGGTACGCAGCTGGACAGGGACGCTGGTATGTTTTCCACGTATGGAGGCCCGGCGCTTGCAGATGATCAGCTCAGGCATCCGTAGGGATCCGCTTCCTCGGTTCGCGTCGTTTTCGCATGTAGTGCCCTTCTTTCTGAACGGCCGACCTGATCTCCTGGCTGGCCTTCGTGCAGTTGCCCACTAACAACGCAATTCCCCTCCATCGAACGATATAGTTAGTCTTATGATTGCGCTCGCATCACGCGTTTGTTGCGTGTGTTGCGCAGCATTTTTGCGCCAACTCAACTTCGACGCTACGACAACGGATCCTCGAACAATCAGGCACAGGACCGCTGGAAGCCTCACCTAGCAAATCCCCGACTCGCATTGCCTTTCGGTGAGGCGGCCCTCTCAAGAGCACAGGTATGAATGTGCTTCACGGGTAATCCCCTCTACCGGCCCTCATTATTTACCTCACCACCCGCAGCGCAGTGCGTTGCTCGCAAAAACCCTGATGCGATCAAGACCCGGCTTTGGGGACAACATTGCTGAAAACGATGCAGCGGGGGGTGCGGCTTGCGGCAGCTCTTGACCATCTTCTGCTATCGCGGCAACGAGAACAACGAAAGCAGATCGAGATGATGAGAGCGGGGTGTGGCTGTGACGGATCAATCCCAAGCATCGGAGTTGCCGCCGGTCCTGCAGAGACCGTCGAAAGGCTTTCGGCGGAGCTTTGCTCTTCTAGCCTTATTGCTCGTTCTTTGCGCCGGAGGAGCCTATTTTTTGACGAATATGAATATCGAAATGTTTGCCGAGGCGCCGTCGGCTCATGAAATCGTGCCTCCTACGTTTGGCTTGTCACCTGAGGATAGGGACGTCCTTTTAGGTATCCAATCAGGGCAGCAGAAGACGGCCGATGAAGTTGCCAAGCTCAATCGCAACGTCGACGCGCAGCAAGCCGAGCTAAAGCGGATCTCGGATCAGATCACAGCCCTGACCCAAAGATTCGAGGAGCTGCACAATCCGGCGCTTGTTGCCTCTCCTGCTCCTGCTGCTTCTTTCCCACCCGTGCGCACCACATCCAAGCCGGCCAAGAGAGACGTCCGGCCCTCGAAGCCGCAAGGTCCGGTTTCCGTCGGAGGCGCGCCGCTGACTGCGGAGCCGAGCACCGAACAGCGCTGATTGCCACAAAATGCCTGCCATATGACGCTGCGTCTTTCAACCAAGTCAGAAACCAACCGTCCACCATCTTGATGCGCAGGCCGAGCCTCTCATTGCTCCGCGCGGTTTCGGAAATCCTCCGTGAGTCGCAAGAAGTTCATAAGCAGGACGTGCCCCTGTGAGGTAAGTATCGACTCAGGATGGAACTGGACCCCATAGGTGGGATAATAGCCGTGCGTGAGGGCCATGATCTCGCCTTCCTCCGAACGCGCTGTCACTATGAGGTTCTGCGCACATGACTGATCAAGCTCGACGATAAGAGAATGGTAGCGTCCGACGTCAAGCGGGGTTGGCAGCCCCTTGAATAACCCTCGGCCGTCATGCGCAACGTATGAGCCCTGACCGTGCATGGGCCGATGCGCACGCGCCACCCGTCCTCCGAAAGCGCTCGCAATACACTGATGTCCAAGGCAGATGCCGAGAATTGGTACGCGTCCCGAAAGTTCGCGAACCACTGCTGTCGATATTCCTGCCTCAGTTGGAGTGCAGGGGCCGGGCGATATGACCACCGCGCGGGGCTTGAGACCAACGAGCTCGCCGATGCTGATAGCGTCGTTTCGGATCACTTCCGTTGCTTCACTGAGCTTGTGGAAATAGCGGGCAATGTTGAACACGAAGGAATCGTAATTATCGATGATGACAATCAAAATGCACCAGCTGGTTCAGAACCGAATGCATCAAAGATTCGCTCTGCCTTGGCGAGCGTTTCCTCGTATTCGGCCTCGGGCTCCGACAGGGCCGTTATACCGCCGCCCGCATGAAACACAGCCAGGTCACCGTCGATGGTGACGGTGCGGATCGCAATACTTGTGTCCATGTGCCCGTTGAAGCCGATGAAGCCGATCGCCCCACAATAGACCTCTCGCGCTATGCGCTCGATTTCTGTAATAATTTCCATCGACCGCAGCTTTGGCGCTCCCGTAATGGAGCCCCCGGGAAAGCAAGCTCGGAGCAGGCTAACGGCGTCTTCCCCTCCGGCCAGTTCCCCCGTAACGATCGACACGAGATGGTGCACCGAGGCATAGGACTCGAGACTGCACAGAGCCGGAACCTCGACCGAATGCGCAGTGCAAACGCGTGACAGATCGTTTCGCAAAAGGTCGACAATCATCGTATTCTCGGCATGATCCTTTTCGGAAGCGAGGAGAACAGCCGCACGGCGGTGGTCTTCATTGAAATCAGGCGAACGCGCGATCGTGCCCTTGATGGGTCGTGTCTCGACTTGTTGCTCGTTAAGCTTCAGGAATCGTTCCGGCGAACTTGATGCAATGGTCAGCTTTCCCCATCGCAGCAGGGCCGCAAAAGGCGCCGGATTCAATGATCGTAGCTGGCAATAGAAGGCGAGCGGATCAAACGAGGTCGGCAGGCGGGTGCTGAAACGCTGCGCAATATTCGTCTGGAACACGTCACCCGCCAGGATCAAGTCGATCACGCGTTGTACCGCCGCAATGTAGCCCTCGCGGCTGAAGTTCGAGCTCCAAGCGCCTGCTTTGCTGGCACAACCATTCTGTGGCGCCATTGGACGGTCAAGGAATGCTGCAAACTCGTCAGCTCGACGACGCGCTCGTTCGCTCCGTCGCGCGCGATCCTGCTCCGGCCATCCGGTCGAGACAATCCAGCATTTGTTATCCCGATGGTCGAAGCTGATGACCACGTCATAGAAATGCAGGATGGATTGGGGCAAACCCAGACCGACAATTGCCGGCGCAGACAATCGCTCCAATGTCCTGTTCATGTCGTAGGCAAGGTAGCCTGCCGCTCCTCCCTGGAACGGCGGGAGATCGGGACGATGCTCTTGCGGGTGCTTCGCGAGTAGCGTGCGAAGGACCTTCCATGGATCGGCCTCGAGAGTCAGACCGTTCCAACTGGCTTGGCCGTTCGCGACCCTATAGGTGCTGAACGGGTCACACGTTACATATGAGTAGCGCCCAAGCAGCTCGTGCCTTGCTGCGCTATCGAGAAACGTGAGATGCGGTCGATGCCCAAGACGTCGCATCGCTGTGACAGGTTCAATCCACTGCAACTCGCGAACGTACATCGGGTTATAGGTCACCGGCCGCTGACGTCGTGAAAGTGTCGTTCCATCTGTTGCCCCACCCGATGAGAGCGACGCCTGTCTGCGATGGCATGAAACTTGAGGCCATTGCCAAACTAACCCGGCGGTGGACTTTTTGCTGCCACAGCACCTCGATCATCCTGCCGTTGAGGCGAAAGGGGTATCTATTGATACATCGTAGTCGGCCGCGAACCGCAGCTCGCGGAGCGGTCGGACCCGTTTGATCGATTCCTGGTAGAGATGGTGCGCTTTGTACGCTGCGAGCTCCGTCTCGCTGTCGAACTCACCATAGACCACGATGTCAATATCATTGCCGAGCTGATCGGTCTTGCGGTTGCGGGCAACCTCAAGCCGGCGCGCATGTGGTATCGCGGTGAGACGCGAAAGACCGTCGATGATCTGGTCGATATGCGCCTTGTCCTTGGCGCTGAAGAAGACGATGTGACGAATCATGGCCGTCCGGAGATGTCGCTAGCGGGGGCATAACTAGCTGGGAATAGAACCCGTTGCAATGAGGCTAGTCACTTGCTGCATGCTCGTCGCTTGCGATCGTCAGCGATCCGCAATGAAGCTTGCCAGAGTTGCTCAGGACGCGGGAAGGGTAAGGCGCTCAATGGTTTGAATGTGCCGCGTCAGCAGATTACAGGCTTGATCGATATTGCGCGTTCGCAAGGCTTGCAGAATCAGGCGGTGATCTTGATTGGAGCGCGGTCGCCAGCCCACCGATCGCGCCATCGCGAATACCAATCGAGAATTGGCAAGCTGCAGTCCATCGAGGCTCGCGAGCAGACGCGGCATTCCGCACGGCGCGACCAAGGCTTGGTGAAAGGCGCGGTTGGCCATCTCAAACTCCTCGATCGTCTTTGCACTGTCTCCTTCGATCACGGTGAGCTCGATCCGAGCCAAATGAGCTGTTGTGAGCCTTGGCCCCGAATGGCGCAATGCCACCACTTCCAGCGCAGCGCGCATTTCGGCGATCTCCTTCACTGAATGGGTATCGAGCGGGGCAACCCGAACACCGCGGCGTGGCACAGCGACAACAAGATGTTGTGCCTGCAGCTGCCGAAAGGCCTCGCGCACCGGGACGTGGCTGGAATTGAATTCTCGTGCAACGTGATCCTGACGCAGTGGCGCGCCTGGCTCTAAGGCGCCGCTGATAATGCGCTCAGCGATTGAGTCCGCGATGCGCGCGACCATCGTCATGTTGTCAGCAGTGATCATAGATTATCTACCGCAATAACCGGTGCATTTGCGAGGCAGCTCGATTAGCATCTCTTCGAGAGCGGTGACTATAGATAATTCACACGATTATCTACAATTGAGCGGGATTGGATTATGGATGCTGCTGCGCAAGTCCGACGGAAGGGAGCAAGCAAAGGGGCGCAGGTTCGTCATCATTGGAACGTCGAACGGGCTAAGGCGCTCTACGACCTGCCTTTTGCCGACCTGATGTTTCAGGCGCAGCGCGCTCATCGCAAGAGCTTCGATCCAAACCACGTCGAAACCGCGAGCCTGCTCAGCATCAAGACCGGCGGCTGCCCGGAAGACTGCGGCTACTGCTCGCAAAGCGCGCATTACGAGACCGGCCTGAAAGCCACCCGTCTGATGCGTTGCCCAGATGTGATTGCGATTGCGCAGCGCGCGAAGGATGCCGGCGCCATGCGCTTCTGCATGGCCGCGGCCTGGCGCACGCCAAAAGATCGCGATCTTGATTCCGTCTGCCACATGGTCAACGCGGTCAAAGGACTCGGCATGGAAACGTGCGTCACGCTGGGCATGCTGACGCCGAAGCAGGCCGCGCGCCTCGCCGAGGCCGGCCTTGACTTCTACAATCACAACGTCGACACATCACCCGAGTTTTACAGCAAGATCATCACGACCCGTAGCCTGCAGGACCGCATCGATACGCTGGCGCATGTGCGCGATGCCGGCATCAAGATCTGCTGCGGCGGGATTATCGGGATGGGCGAGCACATCGAGGACCGCCTAGGTATGCTCGTGCTGCTCGCCAATCTTCCCAGCCATCCCGAAAGCGTGCCGATCAACCTATGGAACAAGATCGAAGGCGTGCCGGTGGAAGACACCGCGGAGCCTCCCGATCCGATCGCGCTGGTCCGCCTGGTGGCGACCGCGCGGATCATGATGCCAAGGAGTGTGGTTCGCTTGTCCGCCGGGCGGCAATACATGAGCGATGAATTGCAGGCGCTTTGCTTCTTGGCCGGCGCAAATTCGATCTTCATCGGCGACGTGCTCTTGACCACCAAAAACCCGAAAGTTGATCGCGATGCGGATCTCCTGGCCCGGCTCGGCATCACGTCCGGGCTCGCCTGACGAAAGCAGTGCGCGCAATATGTTGCCCCTACATCCAGCCTAGGTGAGAAATGCAGATAACTTTGATGAAGGGAAAAATCCATCGCGCCTCAGTGACCGAAGCTGATCTGCACTATGAAGGCTCGATCTCGATAGATCGTGCGCTCCTGGAGGCAGCGGGAATGGTGATCAACGAGCGCGTCGAAATCTACAATGTCGAAACAGGAACGCGCTTTGCCACCTACGTGATCGAGGCGCCGCCGAGGTCTGGCACGATAAGCCTGAACGGTGCGGCCGCACGGCTGGCGATGCCCGGAGACAAGATCATCATCGTTGCATATGCCTCATTCGACGAGGCCGAAGCAAAGATATTCAAGCCACGCATTGTGCGTGTGGACGGAGACAATCGCATCCTGGCAAGTTGAACCTAACGGGCCATCCTTCCTTCTTAAACGGCCAACGCATTTTCTGCGTAATTTGATGCGATCGGTGGGAGTTGTGAATGCGGTCAATTCAAACAGCTAGACTTAGTCCCTACGTCGCAGCGTTGAATGCCTTGAACGAAGATAAACGGCTGCGCTGCCTCAAGCCGCGCGTGGGGATCGATTTCGCATCAAACGACTATCTGGCGCTCGGGAGCGCCCCGCGCATCAAAAAGGCGATGGTCGCCGCGCTCGAGGCGGGCACTCCGGTTGGAGCCGGCGGGTCGCGGCTTCTGCGCGGCAATTGCGAGGAGCATGAACGGCTCGAAACGGAAGCTGCTCAGTTCTTTGGCGCGGAGGCAGCGCTTTTCTTTGGAGGTGGCTACATCGCAAATTTTGCCCTCCTGACAACGCTGCCGCAGCGCGGCGATCTGCTCGTTCTCGACTCGCTCGTGCACGCCAGTATTCACGAGGGGGCGCGAGCCGGCCGCGCAGAGTGCCGAATTCACGCGCACAATGATTCCCAGTCAATCGAAGACGCAATTCGCGACTGGCGAGCCAAAGGTGGAGCGGGCCGCGTCTGGATTGTGGCTGAAAGTCTCTACAGTATGGATGGCGACTTCGCTCCACTCGAAGAGCTGGTGGCAATCGCCGATCGCCATGATGCATTTCTGATCGTGGATGAGGCTCATGCCACAGGCGCTTACGGGCTTCAGGGACGAGGGCTCACAGCCCCTTATGACAGGCGCGACAATCTCATCGTCGTTCATACCTGCGGTAAAGCACTCGGTACGGCGGGTGCACTTGTTACGGCCTCCGGCATTCTGCGCGATTTCATGGTCAATCGCTGCCGTCCGTTTATCTTTGCCACGGCCCCATCACCATTGATGGCCGTTGCCGTTCGAGAGGCACTCCTCATCCTGCAGGAAGAGCCGGAGCGGCAGCAACGGCTGGCCAAACTTGTTTCGTTCGCGCATCGGCAGATCACCTCCCTTGGTTTGCACACGCCGTCGACCTCTCAGATCGTGCCGTACATAGTGGGTGACAATGCTCATGCAATGCGACTTGCCTCTGCTCTGCAGGCGCGCGGCTTCGACATCCGCGGAATTCGGCCGCCAACCGTCCCAGCAGGCACCGCGCGTTTGCGAATTTCGTTGACACTGAATGTTGGGGAAGCGGACGTGCGCGCAATGCTCGATGCGCTTGTTGAGGTGACAAGGGGCTCGTTTTGATGAATAAGCGGATCGTCGTGACCGGTACGGACACCGGGGTCGGCAAAACGGTATTTTCCGCAGGGCTCGCCGGCCTTCTCGGCGCGAATTACTGGAAGCCGGTCCAGGCTGGACTGGAACAAGAGACCGACTCCGCGTGCGTCCGCCGCCTCGGCGGCCTCTCGGCCGATCGGATTGTCCCGGAGCTCTATCAACTTCGGACGCCTGCGTCGCCCCATTACGCCGCGGAGATCGACGGCGTTCGCATAGACACAGAGACGCTTGGACTGCCGGACAGCGGCGAGCGGCAACTGGTGATCGAGGGCGCCGGCGGGCTCATGGTGCCGCTGACAGCGCGCACTCTTTACATCGACATCTTCGAACGCTGGCAGCTTCCCGTTGTGCTTTGCGCCAGGACGGGACTGGGCACAATCAATCACTCTCTGCTCTCCATAGAGGCTCTGCGGAAGCGTCAGATTCGAATCCTTGGAATTGCGTTCATTGGCGAAAGAAACGCGGAAACTGAAAGCGCGATTTGCGAGATCGGGAGAGTGCGTTGGTTGGGACGGCTCCCGTGGCTTGTTCCGCTCACGGACGAAAGGCTGCAGGCCGCTTTCAAAGACTCCTTTCTTGGCAGTGATTTCCTGAACCTATGAGGATAGCCAAGAGGTCGCCGATCTGGCACCCGTTCACGCAGCATGCTCTACAGCCGGACATGACGAAGGTGCTGCGGGGAGAGGGGGCTTATCTCTACACCGAAGATGGCCGACGCCTTATCGATGCAATCTCCTCCTGGTGGGTCGTGACCCACGGCCATTGCCATCCATGCATCGTGAACGCGATCCGAGAACAGGCAGGCAAGCTCAACCAGGTCATCTTCGCCGGATACACTCACGACCCGGCTGAGCAAGTTGCGACGGAACTATTGAAGCTCACCTGCCCGGCGCTCGAGCATGTGTTCTTCTCCGATAGCGGGTCAACCAGCGTCGAAGTCGCGCTGAAAATGGCGCTCGGCTACTGGCACAATACCGGAAGACAGCGAACCCAAATTGTGGTGATGCAGCACTCGTACCATGGCGACACGATCGGGGCGATGTCGGTAGGTAGCCGAGGCGTTTTCAATGCGGCCTACGGGGCGCTGATGTTCGAGGTGACCTCGATTCCGTTCCCGGCAAGAGATCGTGAGCAAATAGCGCTCGATGCGCTTGAAAACGCGTGTCGAAACGAACATCCGGCAGCCTTTATCGTGGAGCCCCTGATATTGGGTGCCGGTGGAATGCTGATGTATTCTCCCTCGGTGCTAAGAGAGATGAAGCGGATCTGCGAAGCCTTCGACGTCCTGTTCATTGCCGACGAGGTCATGACGGGCTGGGGCCGGACGGGTAGCTTGTTTGCGTGTGAGCAGGCCGATGTGACGCCCGATATTGCCTGCTATTCGAAAGGCCTCACGGCTGGGGCCCTGCCGCTCGCCGTCACACTCTGTCGTGCCGATATTTTCGATGCGCATTATTCTGAAGATCGCACGCGTACGTTTTTCCATTCGAGCTCATATACGGCCAATCCAGTGGCCTGCGCCGCCGCCAAGGCCAATCTGGACCTATGGCAGCAACAGGAATATCGCAGGCGGGTGGCATCCCTGGCCAGGATGCAAGAACAGGCACTCGCGCCATTTTGCGCCGATTCACGGTTCGCAAACGTCCGACGCACAGGAACAGTCACAGCGCTTGAACTCAACACGAGCGATGCCGGCTATCTGGCGGACATCGGGCCGAAGCTTTTGGCTTTCTTCCAAGCGCGGAATCTGCTGTTACGCCCACTCGGTAATACGATCTACGTGATGCCGCCTTACTGCGTTACGGCGGCCGACCTTGATGAAATCTATGCTGCCATCCGTGACGCTGCGGACTTGCTGATGTGAGGTGCCATAAAAGTTGCAATCGTCTGCAGTGACAGGATCTTGCAAGGCGAAAGTGTCCGTATTGCTGCCGTTTGATAGTGCAAGGAGGATGCTGCGCCTACGGCTAGCAGGCTAATCGTGCTTTAAGCACTTGCTTTAATCGTTCCTGATTCAACTCGCGCAGTAATCCTGCGGACTAGCTATGAAAGCGCAGCATTTAGCTGAAATGCCGGACGAATTGTCTCAATCACGATAGAGAAATCCACTATCTTGAGGAAATTCTCGGCGAAGCATTCTGCGGAAAGTACTGCTTCGCGAGGTAGCCGCACATCAGAGTCAAGGCTCTTTGATGGCTGCGAGACCAGGGAGACGGACCGCCGGGCGGCCGCACCGTTGGTGCGTGCGAGGTGCTGCCGTGAGGGGCAGCGGGGCTTCCCAAGTAGATGTTTGACAGGAGGCGAGAAATGCACGTTTGCTTCCGGAATTCCCTCGACGATTCAGCCGCATGCTGCGCGATATGCGGTGGAAAGTTTGGGCTGATCCGCCATTACTGGTGGCGAACGGCCCTTTGCTCCAAGAAATGCGTCAATCGCTTCAAGGCGCGACGGGAGGCCGATCAGAAATGGCTTCGATGGTTGCGAGCGGCTTAGGACTCGGCCGAGCTGTGCCGGTACCGCCCCGGTCAGACTTGTTGCGAATTCGAGTGGCCCTAGAGCGCGTGGAAATCAAGTGACAGAAGCATCGGCACAAATAATCGACTTCAGGGCCTACAGGGCCGGCAGGCTGGCTCGGTCTGAGCGCCTTCGCGACGACGTCTACTCGACCGCGGCTCTCGCTGCGTTCACAGCGGCCTGTCAGCTTTGGACGTTCCTGGCCTGCCATCCGTTCGCTTTGCTCGGCGCGCTAGCGCCGAAGCAGGAGCCTCACGAGTACCCCTAGGGGCAGGCACGGAGGTGGGCCCCCAAGACGGAGTCCCCACTGCGCGCATCTCCAGCTCGGTCCGGTCGAGCCGTCACCGTTTGGAGAGACTGCAATCAGCCCAGAAACGCGTGCAGATGGTGGCTCGTCGCGAGCGCCGCTCCTCGATCGCGGCTCCGGCCGGCATAGTCGCTGAAACTGTAGGGGAAGACGAGCCATCGGGTGGTGAAATCGCGATGAGGAAGGTCTTGGCTCATGGTTGCGCGACCATTGGACTGTTTTTGCGCTGTTCTCCAGTTTTAGAGAACTGGGATCTCCATCCTCAATGCCATTGACAGGCTTCTCCCGCCTTCTCTAGGAAGCGCCGACGGTGTGTGGGGAGCGGATTCAATATGAGCCACAGTTCAGAGCAGCCTCTAGAACGTGTCACGATTCCGGCACTGCAGCAGTGGAAGGATGAAGGACGTCGTGTCGTGATGACCACCGCCTACGATGCGGTTGCGGCGCGCATCGCGGATCCCATTGTCGATATCATCCTGGTCGGCGATAGCGTTGGAAACGTCTGTCTGGGATTCGACAACACGCTGCCCGTCAGCGTGGCCATGATGAATCATCACCTGGAGGCTGTTGCGCGCACGAGGCCTCATGCCCTGCTTGTGGCCGACATGCCCTTTCTGAGCTTTCATGTCGGTTCTGAGGATACGATTCGCAATGCAGGAGGTTTTCTGCAGCGTGGCGCCGATGCTGTGAAACTCGAGGGTGGTGCCAAACGCGTCGAGATGGTACGCGCCTTGGTCGATTGCGAAATTCCTGTGATGGGACATCTCGGTCTGACCCCGCAGAGCGTCAACGTCATGGGTGGATTCAGGGTGCAGGGAAGGACAACGGATACCGCCTTGCGGCTGCTCGATGACGCGCACCGTCTGCAGGAAGCCGGCTGTTTCGCTTTGGTCCTGGAGGGAATCCCTGCCGAGCTCGCGGCGCGAGCGACCCAATTTCTCACGATACCCACCATCGGGATCGGAGCAGGACCCGATTGCTCGGGCCAAGTGCTCGTGTTCCATGATGTTTTGGGGCTAACCGAAGGCCACCGCCCCAAATTCGTTCGTGCCTATACAAATGGATTCCAGCTGTTCCAGGAGGCGCTATCGCGCTGGGCTGCCGATATTCGCAAAGGTGCATTCCCGGGCTCAGAGGAGTGCTATCGGCTTCCTGATCAGCTTCGCGATGCCATCGCCAATTGGGTGCCCTCCAATTCAACCTGAAGCAAGGTAAGAAATGCAAGTAATTACGAAGCTCGCTGAGCTGCGTCGGGCCCTTGCAGACGTCCGCAACGCCGGTAAGCGCATTGGGTTCGTTCCGACGATGGGATACCTGCACGATGGCCACCTGTCCCTGATCTCGGCTAGCCGTGGGCACTGCGACGTCACTGTCGTTAGCATCTTCGTCAACCCCACTCAGTTCGGCCCAAATGAGGATCTCAGCAGGTACCCTCGCGACTTCGCGCGCGATGAAGCCTTGTGCCGTAATGCCGGCGTCTCCATCATCTTCGCGCCAGGTGCAGAGGAGATCTATCCGGCTCAGTTCGAGACCTTAGTCGAGCCGGGCGAACTCGCAAAACCGCTCTGCGGAGGTTTCAGGCCGGGACATTTTCGTGGTGTAGCGACTGTCGTCTGCAAGCTATTGAACATGGTGCAGCCGGACGTCGCGTACTTTGGACAGAAGGATTTTCAGCAATGCGCTGTGATACGCCGCATGACGGTTGATCTGAATCTTCCGGTCGAGATTGTCACCGTGCCAACCGTGCGGGAGCCGGACGGGCTGGCAATGAGCAGTCGCAACCGTTATCTCAGCCCGGAAGAGCGCGGTCGGAGCCTTGCGATCAGCCGTGGCTTGTTCGCCGCAGCGCAAGAGTTTGCCTCAGGGGAGCGCGACGCGGCAACGCTGATTGCGCTTGCAACAAAGCATTTGGAATTGGTCGATCGATTACAGTACCTTGAGCTTGTCGACGCTGGGACCCTCAGGATTGCCGAGAGCCCGCTGCGCTATCCGGCGGTGCTCTGTGTCGCAGCGTACGTCGGCTCGACTCGGTTGATCGACAATGTAGTCCTGAGCTAGCCCGTAGCCAGATCCGCAAGCGACTGCGCTCAGAAGCAGTCGAACCCGATCAGCTGGCCCTGAAATCCTCAACATCCTGAATAGAGCTCTCGAACACGATCCGAAACTGCTCCTTTGCGTCCTGAACGACTGCCCCACGCTCGAGCACCTGATGTCGGTTGATTGGCTCTGCCGCTGACAAGTGGAGCGTGACGGGGCCGCTCCACACTGCCGAGAGCAGCCAAGCGCGGGGTCGCTTTTCGTACTATGACTTCGGCGGCTCAACTAGACGTTCGGGGCCATTCTGACCGCTTTGCGCGCTTTCTACGACGTGGCGCAAAGCAATTTCAGAAAGTCGTACAACCAGCTGTTTGAGGCCCGCAATTTCCTTCCTGCAGCGCTCCAGCTCGTACTGTTCGGCCGTCATCACAGATGTTGTGCGACGTTGGCTGCTGCCAAGATGATTCATGTAGCTCCCTTTCCGATTCGACAAACACAGCAGAAAGTCTGAACAGCCCAGTCGCTTCTCTTCGCTGAACGTGGCGCCTCGCCGTCAGATCGAAGTTTTCACATGTAGCCCGCGGCGGGCTGGTTTGCTAGCTCACTCCCCTGCAAAGGGCTCACGCCCAGATCGCTGATGCGACCGCACTTTCGGCGACGCCATCTCGCTGGCTCATGCTCAGTTGCAGTAATGGCTCAAAATGTGGCCGTGGAATGTGCCGCCCTTCGGCTGCGTGTGATCGCTCTGGGCGGAACTGTAACAAAATCGCAATATCAAATAGTGCAAGGAGCCGCGCTCTCGCGATCAAATCCTGCATTACGGCGACGCCCCCGATGAATTTTCACACAACGTTCGCGTGCTCGTGCTGGGGTACTTCGGCTACACCAATGCGACTGCAAACGGGCATTGCCAAGGAGGCTCGCTCAAAATCGTGTGCTGCAACTACGTGCGATCAATCAATAGCCACACGCCCATGACCATGAGATTGCTGCACGATCGCGAAACGACCTCCCCAACCTGCATAAAGCCGAAGATCGCCAAGAGCGGCTAGGGGGCGAGTCACGGATCACTGTTCGTAGGTGTCGGATCTTGGCGCGATTTCGTCGTCAAACACGGGGCCGGCGCTGGTTTTTGGCGTGAAGATATGCGTCATCGCAACAATTGATCGCGATGTCCCTCTACAGTGCAAGAGGCGAAGCCTTCGGGCTTGGTTGGGCGCGGCGGGCGCGATAAGCGGCAAGAGGTCCGCAACCGAACTGGCAACCTACGAACACATTGGCCTGCCGCAGCCGGCCAACCAGTCCGGCGCCCAATAGAAGTCCCAGCACATCCTGCGTAATCGCAGGGCGTCGCGTTGGGGTCTGAGCTCTGCCAAACTTGTCTGTTAAGCCGGAGAGAAGCGACGAGAAGAGCAAAAGCAGGCCGATTAGGCGAGCTACCGCAATTGATTAGCGATCGCAGAGATGCTGGACATTGCACCGCCGTGAAAATCGGCTGACCCGCAGTCGCGAAGCCTCATACGATCTGATGTACTTGCGTTGCGGTCCAGCAAATGCCCATTATCTTCCTCGATGGGATGAGGGAGATCTCCCAATGCTCGACGGTGCCACGACCGCGCTCCTGCGCACGATCCTGGAGGAGGTTTGCGAGAGCGTCCCACCGTATGACGCCGGCGTCCGCGCCTACGTTGCCTCCAAAATCCTGGAGGCGGCCACCAGAGGTGAGACGCGCCCCGATCTGCTTAGACAGATCGGTCGGGAAGCTCTTTCCAAAGCGCCAACGATGTGGCGATACACCTAGGACCCGGCTTGTCATTGAGGTGAATTTACAAGTCGCAGTGCTGAAGATCCTGGCCCGTTCTCTAGTTTTCGCGCCGTCGCGCCGCCTGCGGCGTAGCGATCCGGCCAGCTCGCAGAGGTCTGTTGTGGTCGCAAATCGATGGCGGCCTACGTCACCCAAGACGCAGCGTCATCCGGTGGAGCATTGTCATGGCGCATCCTTTCGCGCGCAGCGGACGCGAACGGATCCGCGTATTGAAGTTCATTGTTCATGTCGTGGGCGACATTCACCAACCTGCGGCGGTCGGTTGCCGATTGAGAAACAGCGCGCGGTGTCCGTCAGCTGCGCGTCCAACGGAATCTTTGTACGATGGACACGGGCGCAGCGTCTCATCGTTGCGGTCGAGCGTTCCTGGCCGCAGGAGTTGATGCGCTCATATACACATCGCATGTGCAGGCTAGAACGATGACACGATCTGGCATCTCGAATGCTCTGCGCCAAATCAGACCTTTTTCCCCGCGAAGCGGTAAGCATCCGCTTGTTCAACGGTTAGATTGGCTGCTAAGCCGGTTCCGATCAACGCTGGCCGCTTGCGCTCTCGATCATAAACCATCCAACCGGTCCCGCCCTTCCGAACGAAGATCTGTTTTGCGAACAAGCACCGGCAGTCAATCTTAGTCCCCCGAGGTCGTTGCCACGATACGTCACGATCGGCCCATGCAAGTCGCCGCGCCGCATTTGCATATATGAATCGGTAGGCGGGTTGCTCCTGCGAGCGGCCAATCGTTTAAAGAGAGCAGCTCGCACAAAAGGCAGCGCATCCAAGCCTTGGCGCACGCATCCTTGCGCGCCACGATACCGGTGAGGCGTTGTGCTCATAACATTCATCCGCAAATGCGGGCGAAGTCAGTCTTCGGCGCCGGAGCGCCGTCAACTCACGCGAGCCGGTGCGCCGTTGCTGTTTACTCCTGTGGGAGCGCCGCAAGTGCCTTTTCGATCACTGTGATTTCTTGACTGACCTGAGCGATTGCTTCCTTCGGATCAATTCCGGTAACGCGGTTCAACTTCTGCAGTAGCTCCCGCCGATGTGTCAGAAGGTTCTCCAGCGCGCTGCGGTTGATTAGTTTCACATAGCCTTCCACAATCAATCCAATCGAAAGAGACATCCGAAACTCTCAAACAAACCTGTTCTCAACGAAGCTGCGTATAGCACATCGGCAGATGATGTTCAGCTCGCCGGGAGAGAATACTGACGGGCGAGCTTGTTGGCGACAAGCGTCCGCCACCGGCGGCTTGCCGACTATTCCTTGCGCCTTGCAGGCGTCCAGCTCTGTTTGAGGGACTAGCGGAGCAGAAAGACGGCGTATGGCGAGCCAAAAACGCTGCGGATCGTCGAAATGGAAATGCTAGGAGTGATATCACGAACTGCCATGCCGAACGGCGTGGAGATGCGATGACACGCGGCGCACTAACCGACGACATGCTCGCCTGAATATCTCTTTGTAGACATTGCGACGACGTCAGGAGCGTCCAGGATGCTCGATGAATACTTTGCCCGCATTCGTGCTCACCGCAACAATATCCACCGCTATCGTCGCCTGCTGAAGTCGAACCTGTCGGATGTCGAACGTCAGTTCATCGAAAAACGCCTCACCGAAGAGCAGACCGCGCTCGAGTCTCTTTCGGCCGAGACCTTCCCGCTCGCGTTTGGCCTTCGTAAAGGGGGCGGACATGCCGGCGAGCTAGGCGCGGAGCCGCGAACGACGTGCGCGTCTGGGACCCCGGGCGGTCTGATCTGCTGACCTGCGCGGGCGCGGTGGCACCCCAGTTCTGCTCGGGGATGCCCCAACTTTTCCGACGAAATCTGATTAAAGATCAAGATGTTAGTTAGAGTCGTTTCTGGGACGCGCACGCGACTCATCGAAGCAAAATGGCCGCGCGAGCGGCCATTTGTCCCTGTCGTCGCGACGAGCGGGCTGGCCAGGGGATAGCCTGGCTCAGCAGGTTGAGCGTGCGCATTCCGTCCGCGTTCAAACAGAACGCCACCGATTGAAGACGTGCAGGGGTCGCGGTAGGCTCGTGCAGGTGGTGATCAGCAGAGTCCTATCATGCCGCAAGGATCTATTCTTCTCGTGCACGGCACTGGTGTTCGCCTCGGCAATTACGAGACGAGCTTCGAGGTCGCCGTGAAAACGGCCAGCGAGTGCAGCTTGGGACGGAATTTGTTCCCCTGTGCTTGGGGAGACCCGCTCGGGGTTGAATTCGAAGGTCTTTCTCTTCCGGATGTTCGGACTGCGGAAGTCGAGCGCAAGGCGAAAGAGGATCTCACTCAGTGGATCTGGATTCTCGATGATCCGCTTGTCGAACTTTCCTTGCTCGGAATTTTCGATGGAAGCGCTGCAGATGCAGGCGTTCCGAATCCGGAAGGACCAACTGGGAGCCCGCCCGAACCTGGATTTTATCCGATAAGGTCACCGAGCGCGCATTTGCGGCGTCCGCGCATGAACCTCAAGAAGCGTTCCGCGCGCTCGCCCGAGCTTTGGTGGCGCAGCTGCATGTGGAAGCCGTCTCGCGCTCGCGCCCCGCTCTGTCTGCCGTTCACCGCGAGAAGCTGGTGCAGCGGCTCTTGATTGACTGGAAGCAACAGGTGTTCGGGATAAACGACCGATTTCTCAAATGTGTGGCGCGCGCCGGGACGAGATACGTCAGAGATCGTCGCAACGCGCTCAATGCGGTCGCGGCTCTCCCGCTCGGAGACGTCCTGCTTTATCAGACCAACGGAGCCAAGATCCGCTCGTTCATCAAGAGTAAGATTGAGTCCTGTCCTGCGCCAGCGACCATCGTCGCACATAGCCTCGGCGGCATCGCCTGCGTGGATCTGCTGGCTTTGGGCGATATTCCGAAGGTCGATGGTCTCGTGACCCTCGGCTCGGCTCTGCTCGACCGGTTCTCGCTCTGAGGACCTGTTTGTATTCGGCCAATACCTCGCCAGTTTGTTAGATTGGCTACACGCCCAGCCAAATCGTTCTAATCGCTAGCCAGCTGAGACAGCCACAACTTTTATCTTTCCTCGGTCTGCTATCGCGGCATGACATTTGCTCTCCTAGCTGAGACGTTGGGGAACCGTATTCGCGGCGACAGGCACAGCAAGGAAGGAAACGACTTGCCAAATCTGCGACTGGAGACAGTTCATGTCGCCGGCATTATCTCCAGCAGCATTCTGGGAAATACAAAGGTAAGCGGTACCGCGCGAAAGGTGGAACATCAAGCTGGTACGCGCCGATCGGGGCGGCTGCGAAATACCCTCGCGCCTATAGTTTTAATAGTCGATGTGGGGCAAATGGCAGGGCGTTTGCGTGTAGCCAATCCCCTGGGATTACTGCACGGGTTCTCAGCATCCGGCGGCGGGGTTTTTCGACGGAGATCCCAGTCGGCCGCGCGACAGGGGAGGTCGCAGTTCCGGGGCAGAACAAGCGCCTCCAGCCTTTGGATCAATCACTTCAATCTGCACGGGGCAATCTAACACTATGATTGTGCGTAGTCTGCACGACGTTGAAGCAACCGATCACTTCGTCGATTGGGGCAATGGTACTAGCCACCGCCTTCTGACGGATAAGGACGGCATGGGTTTTAGCATCTGCCACACCGTCGTGCGCGCCAACACCGTTTCCCTTCTGCAATACCGGAATCATCTCGAAGCCTGCTACTGCATCGGCGGAGAGGGCGAGGTCGAGGACATGGACGGCAATGTCTTTCCCATTCGCCGGGGCGACATGTATGTGCTTGACAAGCATGACAAGCATTTCCTGCGCGGGGGACGGGGCAAGGACTTGATCCTCGTTAGCATCTTCAACCCGCCCCTCACCGGAACCGAGCGCCACAAGCTCGACGACCCGGCAGGCTCCACATATTGAGCGATGCGAAGAAACACCAATCCAATATGAACTGCCGCTAATTGCCAGAAACGTTTACTCGAGCCATCCAGCATTGCCCCGTACCGCACGCGCGGACCTCAGAAAAACTCTTTGTCCCGGTTTTGCGAAAGGCGGACGCGATGCGGTTCGGCTGAGCCGACAAATTACTTTGGGAGTCCAGGCTTGTCCGGAAGACCAGGCGGTGGATGCTTATGCCGATTAATGGCGCGCTCAGTTGTACGATGTCGGGCGACGCTGTTGAAGAACTGACATAGCACCGCTGTGACGATCGCAGTGATTGCACTCGATTTCCCCGTTGGCACGATACATGCGTAATCCTCTAAAGAGCGCCATAGAGGAGGAGTCATTCGATGAGAACGCTTACCAGAAACGCTGACGCGGTTGAGTGGCAGCTGCCATACTGCCGACACCATATTTGGTGATGCGGAATGAGCGATGAACAGGTGCAGTGCATATCTGGCGCACATGAGCTGCTGACGCGCGGGGAGGAGTTTTGGCGGCGGCGCCTCGAGCAGTTTAGAAGATTGCATCCTCCTTTCGTGTCATCGTCCGTCGCTGCGGCGCCTTCCCGATGGCAGTCGAGTTTGTGGGTTAGCCCAAGCGCTTTGGCTAAACTTTCCCCACAAGATCGCTCGGAATATTTGGTAACGGCTTGGCTGATCTATCTCGCTCGGATCACGGGGCAAAAAGAGTTTCAACTGGGATGGAAGCCTGCATGGGACGGATTGCAAACTGACTGCAAACTCGTCGAGATGTTGATCGCCTCCGTCGTTCCGATGGATGTTTGCATTGAGCTTTCTCATGATTTTGAAGAAGTGCGCACAACCGTAGCAACCGAAGTCGCTCAGCTGAGGACGCACGCTACCTATGCCCGGGATCTTATCGCGCGCTGCCCGACATTGCGAAGTGTGGAGGCGTTACAGTCGCGCCAGCCTTGGCCGATTGGCATTGCCATCACGACAGAGAGCTGTTCCGTCGCCGACGATCTGTCGACGAGCCATAAGGCGGCCCGAGCCTTATGCGGCGATTTGCTGACGTTTGAGGTTTGCGCTCTGGATGGGAGCTTCCGCTGGCATTTTGATGCCGCTCGATTAGCGCCGAACCAGATTGACCGCATGACGCATCATTTGCAAGCTTTGTTACGCGGCGTGATGGACGATGCGGGGCAGTCTGTCGGCCGAATCGGCGTTCTGCCAACCGACGAACGCACGTATCTACTTGAAGATTTGAATCGAACGGCGGCGCCCTTTTCGTTTCAGCGATGTATCCATGAGTTGTTCGAGGCGCAGGTGCAAAAGGCGCCGAATGCGGTGGCGGTGGTCCATAATAATGAGAAACTAAGCTATGGCGAACTCAATGCGCGCGCCAACCGGCTGGCGCATCATCTGATCGAGCTCGGCGTCAAGCCGGATCAGCCGGTGGCGATCTGCCTGGGACGCAGCCTAGCGATGGTGGTTGGTGTCTTGGCGATCATGAAGGCCGGAGGCGCCTATCTGCCGCTAGATCCGGCGTATCCCTCAGCGCGGCTGCGGCAAATCGTCGACGATGCAAAACCGAAACTGCTGCTTTGCGATGTCGCCGGCCAAACCGCATTGGGCGCCGAAGCCGTGGCCGATGCGACGGTGGTCGAGCTGGAGACGGCGGCCCCGCCTTGGGCCGAGCGGCCGCCTTCGAACCCGGACCCAGTCACGCTTGGCCTCACATCGCGGCATCTCGCCTATGTCATCTATACCTCCGGCTCAACCGGAATCGCCAAGGGCGTTGAAATGTCCCACGGCGGACTCGTGAATTCGCTTGCGGGGATCGGCGCGTCAAAACTGCGCACACTTCAATTTGCGACCCTGAACTTCGATGTGTCCTGTCAGGAGTTGTTCATCTGTTGGAAGGACGGCGGAGCGCTTGTGCTCGTGCGGGAAGAGACCCGGAGGCGCTTCTCCGACCTGCTGGAATTTGTACAGCGGGAGGCAATCGAGCGGCTTTTCCTCCCTTTCGTAGCATTGAATCATTTTGCGGAAGTCTGGAGCAGGCAGCGCGTACAGCTGCCCTCTTTAAGAGAGCTTTATACAGCCGGCGAGCGATTGCACGCCACTCCACTGCTTAGGGCGTTCTTCGAAGCACACCCGAACGCGAGATTGATCAATCAATATGGGTCCACAGAAATCAGCGTCATTTCCGAGCACCGCCTTGCAGCTGATCCGTCATGTTGGTCCGAGATGCCTCACATCGGGCGTCCAATCGCCAACACGCGGGTGTACCTGCTGGACGGCCATGGCGCGCCCGTGCCGTTCGGTGCGGTGGGCGAGCTTTACATTGGCGGGGCGGGGGTGGCTCGGGGCTATTTGAATCGCCCTGAACTGACAGCCGAGCGGTTCATCGCCAGTCCCTTTGTCGAGGGCGATCGGCTGTACCGGACCGGCGACCTGGCACGCTACCTGCCGGACGGCAATCTTGAGTTCCTGGGCCGCAACGACGATCAGGTGAAGATCCGCGGCTACCGCATCGAGCCGGGCGAGATCGTAGCAAAGCTTTGCGAACACGCCTGGGTGCGCGAGGCGGTGGTGGTGGCGCGCCAGAACGGCCCCAGTGACAAGCATCTGATCGCCTATGTGGTCTGCGCGCCCGAGGCCGGCTCGGACGAGGGCGATGCAGGCGGGCTTGCGGGCGCTTTGCGCGAGCACTTGAGTGCGCGGCTGCCGGATTACATGGTGCCGAGCGCGTTTGTGCGGCTGGCAGCGCTTCCGCTCACGGTGAACGGCAAGCTCGATCGCAACGCGCTGCCGGCCCCTCGCGATCAGGCCTATGCACTGGCGGCCTATGAGGCGCCGCAAGGCGCGGTCGAGACCGCGCTGGCGCAGATCTGGGCCGAGCTCCTTGGTGTCGAGCGCATCGGGCGCAACGACCACTTCTTCGAACTGGGCGGCCACTCCCTCTTGGCCGTGCAGATGTCGAGCCGGCTGTCACAGGCGGTCGGAGTCGACCTGCCGCTGTCGACGCTGTTCGCAAGGCCAGTGCTGACTGACCTGGCGGCAAGCATCGTCGAGCTGTTGAGCCGCTCCGGTCCGCAACAGCTGCCGTCGATTGCAGCCGTGTCGCGCCATGAGCCGCTTGTGCTGTCATTTGCGCAGCAGCGGCTATGGTTTTTGGCGCAGCTGAACGAAGGCAGCACGAACTATCACATTCCGCTGACCCTGCGACTGCGCGGGGTGCTCGACCGCACCGCCTGGCAGCGCAGCCTTGACCGTCTGTTTGCGCGTCATGAGGCGCTGCGCAGTGTCTTTGTCGCAACGCAAGGTAAGCCCCGGGTTGAGGTTCTGCCGCCGGATGCGGGACTGCCGATAGTTGACCACGATCTGCGGGAGAGATCGGATGCGCAAGCGGCACTTTTGGATCTGTGCCATGAAGAGGGCCGCACGCCGTTCGATCTTGCGCGCGGTCCGCTGATCCGCGGGCATCTGGTGCGGATGTCGGACGAGGAGCACATCTTCCTGCTGACCCAGCATCACATCGTCTCGGACGGCTGGTCGATGGGCGTGCTGCTGCGTGAACTTAGCCAGCTTTACCGGGCGTTCGAGGCTGGGCAGGACGATCCTCTGCCGCCGCTTGCGCTCCAGTATCCGGATTACGCCGCCTGGCAACGCCACTGGCTGTCGGGGCAACGGCTGCAGAAGCAGGCGCAGTATTGGCGCAGCGCCCTGGCAGGCACGACCCGTCTTGTCTTGCCGACGGACCGCGCGCGGCCTGGCCAGCAGTCGTTTGCCGCGGCCACGATCCCGGTCGTCATCGATGCGGATCTGACGCGGGAGCTGAAGCGGCTGAGCCTGCAGCATGGCACGACGTTGTTCATGACGGTGCTGGCGGCCTGGGCGGCGGTGCTGTCGCGTCTGTCGGGGCAGGACGATCTTGTGATTGGCGTGCCGAGCGCCAATCGGGGGCACCGCGAGATCGAAGAGCTGATCGGATTCTTCGTCAACACCCTGGCGCTACGGCTGGACCTGTCGGGCAAGCCGCGCGTGTCGGAGCTTCTGGAGCGGACGCGCCGCACGCTGCTGGCTGCGCAAGAGCATCAGGACCTGCCGTTCGAGCAGGTGGTGGAGATCGTGCAGCCGCCCCGGGCTCTTGATCACACGCCGTTATTCCAGGTGATGCTGGCCTGGGAGAACAATGAGGTTGGGTCATTGGAGCTGCCGGGGCTGAGTGTCGAAGCTGCCAGGGAGGAGATTGATCAGCTCAAGTTCGATCTGGAGCTGAGCCTTGGCGAGCATGGCGAGGAGATCGCCGGAACGCTGGCTTATGCCACGGCGCTATTTGATCAGGCGACGATCGAGCGGCAGCGTGGTTATCTGCTGGCGCTGCTGCGGGCGATGGCTGCCGATGCGCAGCAAGAGGTCCACCGGATTGAGCTGCTGTCGACCGCCGAGCGCACGTATCTGCTGGAGGAGCTGAATCGGACGGCGGCGCCATATCCTGCGGAGCGGTGCATCCACGAGCTGTTCGAGGCGCAGGTGCGCAAGGCGCCGGATGCGGTGGCGGTGGTCTGCGGTGATGAGCGGCTGAGCTATGGCGAGCTCAATGCGCGGGCCAACCGCCTGGCACATCACCTGATCGCTCTCGGGGTCAGGCCGGACCAGCCGGTTGCGATCTGCGTCGAGCGCAGTCCGATGATGGTTGTTGGGCTTTTGGCGATCATGAAGGCCGGTGGGGCGTATGTGCCGTTGGATCCGGCCTATCCCTCGGCGCGGCTGCATCAGGTGCTCGACGATGCGGCGCCGCGGCTGCTGCTGGCCGATGTGGCCGGCCGTGCCGCCTTCGGCGCAGATGTGCCGGCCAATATGAGCGTGGTGGAGCTCGATGCTGCGGCGCCGGCCTGGGCCAGCCTGTCGGAAGCGGATCCTGACCCGCGCGCGCTCAGCCTGACCTCCCGCAATCTCGCCTATGTGATCTACACCTCGGGATCCACGGGCATGCCCAAAGGGGCACAGAATGAGCATCGGGCTATCGTCAATCGCCTGATCTGGATGCAGAGCGCCTATGATCTGAAGGCAACAGACGTCGTGTTGCAGAAGACGCCATTTAGCTTCGATGTCTCGGCCTGGGAGTTCTTTTGGACTTTGCTTGAAGGGGCAACGCTGGTGGTGGCGCCGCCCGGTGCGCACAGAGATCCCGATGCATTGGTCGGCTTGATCGTCAGCCAGCGCATCACCACGGTTCACTTCGTGCCATCCATGCTGGTCAGCTTTTTGGATGCGAAGAGTGTTGAGCGCTGCATATCGCTGCGGCGGGTTTTATGCAGCGGCGAGGCGCTCCCTGCCGCCAGTGTGCATAGAGTTCGGCACGTATTGCCCTGGACGGCCCTGCACAATCTCTACGGTCCGACTGAGGCCGCGATCGACGTTACATCCTGGAGCTGCCCGGCTGAGTTTGATAACGCTATCGTTCCGATTGGCCGTCCAATCGCCAACACGCGGGTCTACTTGCTGGATGGTCATGGCGGGTTAGTCCCCTTCGGTGCGGTCGGCGAGCTTTACATTGGCGGGGCGGGGGTGGCACGGGGCTATCTGAACCGCCCTGAACTGACGGCCGAACGGTTCATCGCCAGTCCCTTTGTCGAGGGCGATCGGCTGTACCGGACTGGCGACCTGGCACGCTACCTGCCGGACGGCAATCTTGAGTTCCTGGGCCGCAACGACGATCAGGTGAAGATCCGCGGCTACCGCATCGAGCCGGGCGAGATCGTAGCAAAGCTTTGCGAGCACGCCTGGGTGCGCGAGGCGGTGGTGGTGGCGCGCCAGAACGGCCCCAGTGACAAGCATCTGATCGCCTATGTGGTCTGCGCGCCCGAGGCCGGCTCTGACGAGGGCGATGCAGGCGGGCTTGCGGGCGCTTTGCGCGCGCACTTGAGTGCGCGGCTGCCGGACTACATGGTGCCGAGTGCGTTCGTGCGGCTGCCGGCGCTTCCGTTGACGCTGAACGGCAAGCTCGATCGCAAGGCGCTGCCGGCCCCTCGCGACGAGGCTTATGTGCGCCGGACCTATGCACCGCCACAGGGCGAGATGGAGGCGGTTCTGGCCCAGATCTGGGCCGAGCTGCTCGGGCTGAAGCGGGTCGGACGAGACGACAACTTCTTCGAACTGGGAGGGCACTCGCTCTTGGCGGTGCAGATGATCGAGCGTCTACGGCGGCGGTCACTGCGCATCGAGGTGCGCACCTTGTTCGTCAAGCCGGTGCTGGCGGATCTGGCTGCAAGCCTGGGTCGTCATTACGAGGCGGCGGTCCCGGCCAACTTGATCACCGAGCGGACTGCGGCGATCATGCCGCAGATGTTGCCGCTGATCGAGCTGACGCAGCGCGACATCGACCGGATCATCGCCACGGTACCCGGCGGGGTTTGCAACATCCAGGACATTTACGGTCTGTCGCCGCTGCAGGATGGCATCCTGTTCCATCATTTGCTAGCGGCAAAGGGCGATCCATACCTACTGCTGTCGCAGATGGCGTTTGCCGAGCGTGGGCTGCTCGATCGCTATCTTGCCGCGGTCCAGCGGGTGGTGGATCGCCATGACATCCTGCGTACCTCGTTTGTCTGGGAGGGGTTGTCGCGGCCAGCCCAGGTGGTGTGGCGGCAGGCGCGACTGGAGGTGATCGAGATTCAGCTGGATGGCGCTCACGGCACTGGCGCCGAGCAGCTCAAGGAGCGGTTTGATCCACGTCGGCACCGCATCGAGCTTGGCCGCGCGCCACTGCTGCGGTTTGTGATTGCGCGCGAGCCCGGTAGCGCGCGCTGGCTGCTGCTGGAGCTGCAGCATCATCTCATCGGGGATCACACGACGCGCGACGTGATGCATGCTGAGGTCCGGGCGGAGCTGGAGGAGCGTGTGCATGAGCTGACGGCGCCGCAGCCATTCCGTAATTTGGTGGCACAGGCGCATCTACGTGGTGATGCCAAGTCCGATGAAGCGTTCTTCCGGGAGCTGCTGGCCGACATCGACGAGCCGACCACGCCCTTCGGCTTGAGCGAGGTGCGCGGCGACGGTGGCGGGGTTCGAGAGGCTCATCGGATGCTGCCGCCAGCGCTCCATGCGCAGCTACGCGAACAGGCGCGTCGGCTGGGGGTGAGTCTGGCGAGCCTGTGCCATCTGGCGTGGGGACAGGTGGTGGCGCGCAGCAGCGGCCGCGAGCAGGTGGTGTTCGGCACGGTGCTGTTAGGCCGGCTGCAGGGCAGTGCTGGCGCCGACCGCGCCATGGGGCTGTTCATCAACACCCTGCCGCTGCGACTTGATCTCGATGGGACCGCCGTCGAGGCGAGCGTGCGGATGACGCACGCCCGGCTGGCCGACCTGCTGGCACATGAGCATGCTTCGCTGGCATTGGCACAGCGCTGCAGCGCTGTTGCGGCGTCGGCGCCGCTGTTCAGCACGCTGTTGAACTACCGTCACAACACGGCGCCGGCTGTGCCGGGCTCCGGGACGGATAATGTCTTGTCGGGCATGGAATGGCTGGGTGGGGAGGAACGCACCAACTATCCCCTGACCCTGTCGGTGGAGGACTTTGGCGAGGCGCTGGGCCTCACTGCGCAGGTGGCGGAGCCAGTCTCGGCGGATCGGATCTGCGGCTACATGCAGCGCGCGCTCGAGCAACTGGCAGAGGCGCTCGAGCATGCCCCGGATACGCCGGTACGTGACCTCGACATCCTGCCGGCCGAGGAGCGTACCTATCTGCTGGAGGATCTGAACCGGACGGCGAGGGCCTATCCATCGGACCTGTGCGTCCATGAGCTGTTCGAGGCGCAGGTGCAAAAGGCGCCGGAGGCGGTGGCGCTGGTCTGCGATGATGAGCGGCTGAGCTATGGCGAGCTCAATGCGCGGGCCAACCGCCTGGCACATCACCTGATCGAGCTTGGGGTCAAGCCGGACCAGCCGGTTGCGATCTGCCTCGAACGCAGTCCGGCGATGGTGGTTGGTGTCTTGGCGATCCTGAAGGCGGGCGGTGCCTATCTGCCGCTGGACCCAGCCTATCCCAGCCAGCGGCTGCATGAGGTTGTCGACGATGCCGCGCCGCGGCTGCTGCTTTGCGACGGCGTTGGTCGCGCAGCACTCCGCCCTGAGCTGCTGACCGATGTGACAGTCATCGATCTGGAGACGGCCACACCCGCCTGGGCCGAACGGGCGGCTTCAAACCCTGACCGGCGCACGCTTGGCCTCACATCGGACCATCTCGCTTATGTAATCTACACCTCAGGCTCAACCGGAATCCCAAAGGGGGTCATGGTCCAGCATCAGGGGTTGGTCAATCTGCTGTCGGCCCAGGTCGGCCTCTTTGGCGCTTCTTCCAACAGCCGCGTCGTGCAGTTCGCCTCCATTGCTTTTGATGCAAGCGCTTGGGAGCTTGTTATGGCGTTTGGCTCCGGAGCCGCTTTGCATTTGCCTGCGGAAGAGATCCGTCAAGCGAGTAGCAAGCTATCGGATTATCTCCAAAGCGAAGCCATCACTCACGCGACATTACCGCCCGCGTTGCTTCAGACCAGCAAGGATCCGGACGGTTTGGCTGTGCAAGTTCTCATTCTTGCTGGAGAGCTACCGAAGCCAGAACTCATCCGAAGTCTGGCCCCAGCATCAATTGTCAATGCTTACGGCCCGACCGAGGCAACCGTCTGCGCGACGATCTGGACTTGCCCGGCTGATTTTAATGGGTCGTTGGTCCCGATCGGGCGTCCAATCGCCAACACGCGGGTGTACCTGCTGGACGGCCATGGCGCGCCCGTGCCGTTCGGTGCGGTGGGCGAGCTTTACATTGGCGGGGCGGGGGTGGCTCGGGGCTATTTGAATCGCCCTGAACTGACAGCCGAGCGGTTCATCGCCAGTCCCTTTGTCGAGGGCGACCGGCTGTACCGGACTGGCGACCTGGCACGCTACCTGCCGGACGGCAATCTTGAGTTCCTGGGCCGCAACGACGATCAGGTGAAGATCCGCGGCTACCGCATCGAGCCGGGCGAGATCGTAGCAAAGCTTTGCGAGCACGCCTTCGTGCGCGAGGCGGTGGTGGTGGCGCGCCAGAACGGCGCCGGTGACAAGCATCTGATCGCCTATGTGGTCTGCGCGCCCGAGGCCGGCTCGGACGAGGGCGATGCAGGCGGGCTTGCGGGCGCTTTGCGCGAGCACTTGAGTGCGCGGCTGCCGGATTACATGGTGCCGAGCGCGTTTGTGCGGCTGGCAGCGCTTCCGCTCACCGTGAACGGCAAGCTCGATCGCAACGCGCTGCCGGCCCCTCGCGATCAGGCCTATGCACTGGCGGCCTATGAGGCGCCGCAAGGCGCGGTCGAGACCGCGCTGGCGCAGATCTGGGCCGAGCTCCTTGGTGTCGAGCGCATCGGGCGCAACGACCACTTCTTCGAACTGGGCGGCCACTCCCTCTTGGCCGTGCAGATGCTCAGTCGAGCATTAAATCTTGGGCTAAGTTTTAGCGCCATCGACATCTTCCGAGTCCCTATTCTGAAGGAGCTTGCATCGAAGATTCGTTTGCAGGTGCAGCCCAGTAACAGGGCGGTGATTCCCGTTCGACCGACCGGATCACAGCCACCTCTCTTCTTTGTCCCCACAGGTTTTGGGGATTGTTCGTATGTCCTCGGTTTGGCAGCGGAACTGGATGCAGACTGCCCGGTCTACGCTCTGCCATGGCCCCCGTTCGATGACGTTCGTCCACCGACTCTCGAGGCGATGGCCGCAGAGGTGATCCTTGCGATCAAACAAATCCAACCACGTGGCCCATACCGCTTTGCTGGATACTCATCAGGTGCAATCCTGGCTTATGCAATTGCCGAGCAGTTACTGAGTGGTGATGAAGTTGTGTCATTCATGGCGTTCATTGATGTTAGTCTACCTGCGGCTTCTTCAAACGGATCACTAAAGAATTTGGCGCGAGAATATGTTTTGGATCGTTGCGGAATCTTGCGCGATGCGTATCACGAGGTTTTGGAACGCGACACCGAACAATCTTCCATCTCTGAGTTGCTTGAAAAGGCGCAGCAAATAGGAGCGCTAGCTCCAGATCATGATCTTCACAATGACGTTTCGATGTATCAAAAGGTCGACACATTTCACCGCGCGCTACAATCGTATCGCGTTCCGTCGCTCGCGATTGAAATACATCAGTTCTATGCGAATGAGCCTCTCATCAGTCGTCGGGTCCCACCTGACGAACAACCCAGTAGCGACTTGCCAAACCAGGGCTGGGACCGGGTCGTGAATGCTGAGGCTATTCGTGCCGTACCGGTTCCAGGCAACCACGCAACAATGGTGAGCAATCCGGAAAACCGCCGAGTTTTGGCTCGAGCCATTTCAAAAGCCCTGATCGCGGCTGTAGAATAGACCAAGAGAACTTTCTCCGAGGCCCCCGACCTTTTAAAGTGTCTGGCTTATACATGGCAGTATGCGCAAGCTGACATGAGGATCGACGAGGTCGTCGATCACATCGATGGAGATACTTTCTCAGCCGATCAAGCTCTCTTCTCCCGAGCAGGCTGGCGCTGAGGATCATCAAATATCCTCGAATGTGTCGTCTTCACTGTCCGTCTGAAGGATGGTTTGCGACAGGAGCGCGGCGGCTCTTTGAAGCGGAGGAATGAAGCGATCCAGCTCTGTGAAGCTCACTCGCGCTACGGGCACCGATACGCCAAGGCAGGCGATCAGTTCCCGGTCCGGGGAAACGATGGGGACCGCGCAGCCGACGACGCCCTTCACGTATTCCTCATTGGTTTTGGCCCATCCGCGACGGCGGGTTTCCTCGAGAAGCTTCAGGAGGGTTTCGAGATCCACGACGGTGTTGTCGGTGTACCGCGTCAAAGCGAGCGAGCGGCATAACTGCTCGCGCGCCCTCTCGGGTAACCGGCTCATGTAGATCTTGCCAGTCGAGGTGCAGTGAAGTGGAGCAGCCTCGCCGGGATTGAATTGAAGTCCCTGCGGCTGAGACACCCGTACGCTGTCGACGTAAGCGACAACATTGTCGCGCACGACGCCAATTTCGCACTGTTCGCCGATCTCGCTGGCGACTGCGCGCAGCACCGCATGTCGCCGGGCCAGGATGCCATCGTCCGCCTCATCGGCGCGATCCTGCTCGAAAAGAACGACGAATGGGCCGTCCAGCGCGCTCGCTACATGACACTGGAAACCATCGCGCCATTGAGCGATGATCCGACCGTCAGCCTTCAGGCTATCGCCAGCTGACCAGCCCGGCTCTCGCCGGCGAACGCGGTGACCCGCAGCCAGCTACACCACGCTAGGGGACACGATCCTGACTCGCTTTGGTCTACGGGTCTTCGCATCAGGTAAGTGAATGAATCCGCGGCTACTCGAGTGGGCTATTCGAGCCGAAAGCCTAAACCTCATCAGCGTTGCCAAGCGCATTAGCGGATCGACCCGCGGGCGCGTCGACGCCATGCTAGTCCAAGCGGGCGCCGTTAGCCACATGTCTAAGGGCACTGGCCCGAGTCGCGAAAACCGAATTGCACCTGTACTAGCCAAGTCGAGAGTTAATTCTCCGCCACCCCGGTAGAGATCTGGCTCAAGCCGTCGAACTTCTCGACAATCGCCGACCCGCTGCCCGGGACGATTCATGGCGCTGATCTACGATCAGGGGACGTACGAAATATCGTCTCCAGATCGTGGCGCTTTGCAAGACGGACTGTGATGAACTGGTCCGGGAGTTTAGGTTTGTCAACTGCTAAAGGTCCGTGTGCACGAGGTGTGACCAGGATATAGAACATCGGAGATACGATATGACGGGCAATTGGCCGAGCTGGCATATCGCACGTTGGGGCTGCAGGATTAAGCAGTTCGAGCCTGGAGCCCGGGCTTGTCCGAGAGGAACGCAGTCAATCCTCCGACGCCGTCGTGGAGGGGATGCGCTCCGCCTCAAGATAGAGCCGCGGCGCTTACCAACCCGCCACCGACTTCGGATGTGGGGGCGCCAACGGGGGACGAAATCAACGCAGCAAAGCGAAAATTGGGGAGCCTCCTTGAGGAGCTTGAAACTTGTCGTCGAGCGGCCAGGCACGCCCGGGACTTGCCCGAGGCGCAAGAGCTGATCGACCAAGTCGTCAGGCAGGCTTAGCAGTTCTGGACTACTACGCCGATCTGCACCCAAACTTGGCGCGTCGCATTCTGCCCAACGATGGGGCCCACCGGCTTAGCTCATCCCGGACTTTCGGATCATCTCAATGCGCGCGACATCAAGCCCTTCTCGCCGCCGCAGTGCGCTACAGCAAGCAGTTCCGCAGCGCAGCTTCTCATTTCCGAGCCAACCTGAAACGTTGCGGCGTTTCCTCAACTTGGGGCGCTTGCATTGAAACTATTGTTCAAGAGCGAAGTGAAAGCGCTGACACTTACATCTATTCTCATGAGACGATCGAAGGAGTTGTAAAATCCTCAAGGAAGGCCGGGGGGGTGGGTGAAATCGTGTCGGCGCTGAGGCTTTCGGGGGGCCGGAAGGGACTTGAGAGGCGTGGGGGCTCGCACCAGCTGGCGCTCATTCTTTGCAACCAAGCTGAGCTCTGCTCCGAGGTGCTTCACCATCATTACCGGCGACGTCGGCGTCGCTGTTTGGCGCCGACGTCGATGCTTACGAGCAGGCCTGGATGGATCCAGAAGTAGTCTCGAGCTGGCCAAGATCAAGTCTTTGAATCGAATCTGTATGAGGCCTGAAAGAACGTACCCCAGCGCTCCATGCTGTACTTCGCAAATGAGGGCGAGTGCTTGATGCAGCCGTTACCGCAGTGCATGGATCCGGCGTCCTCTTTGGTCCACATGGCCCAATAGCGGCCACCAACGCCAACGCTAATGTTGTCGGTGAGGAGGTAGGACAGCACGCCTTCAAGCTGGACTCCGCCGCCACCACTGCCGCGTTGTTCAGAAAAGGTGGTCTTTGGGCGCAGGAGGTGATTGTCCCGCCCGATGAAATCGGTCCAGGGCAGATAAGCGACATCAGCGTTCAGGCGCCAGCGCTCGGTCAGCATGGTTTCGGCGCTCAGGCCGATCCGAGGCGCATTCCATTGCGTATCCTCGCTGCCAACAATCCTGTTGTCACCCGGGTTAAGACATCGATTCCACGGATTTGCGAACTCAACGCAACCGGTCGAGTCCGAGCTCTGCCCGTAATAAGTCCAGCCTAGAAATCCACCAACCTTGTAGTTCGTGCCGCGCAGGAAATCGTATCCGACATCGGCCGTGTAATATGTGAACTTTCCGTTTGCCTCATCCGAAAGGGTGTTCTGGTAGGACCGTCCCTCGTCGGGCAACCAGTCTTCATCATTCGACTTCCCTTTGTTGAACTTCCCGAGGCCAATATTGCTCTTCAGGAACACTCCCCAGGGACTGTCAACACGACCGAATAACTCCCCAGAGAATCCATCCAGTCCCTGATACGTGAGCCGTGATATCAGCAAGCCGGGATCTTGGCGTTCGTCCGCTGCGCTGTGATCCCACTGGAATTTCCCCCGGCTAAGCCAGAGCCGCGAGCCGCCTTCGAACGACCAACCAATTGCGTCGGGAATGGGCTGCACGCTCGCGGGCGCCTTCGTGTACAGCGGAGCATTAGACCATTGTGCGGCCTTTGAGTCGGCGTCGAAATGGTAGTTAAGGCCAATCTTTCCGATGTGATAGTTGCTGGACAGGCTGGTTGTGTTCGCCGGCAAAATCGCAAACGGCGGAAACTGCACTGTCGAAGCGGTCGCCATGCCCGGTCCGCCAAAGTGCAGATAGTCATACTCGACGTTCACCGACCATGCAGGGGTTAGGGCTTGCTCGATGCCCAGCCCGATGATGCCACCGACCCGGCCATAGTCGAAATGGGTTTTCTCCTGTGGCCAGCCGCCTTCAAAGTTGTTGACGACATCGCCCCGATTGTTTTGCCAGGCTAGGCCTGCCTTGAGATAGGCTAGCGTGTGTCCGAGCGCGCCAAAGGCGTAACCGACGCGACCGGTCCCGGAGGCAAAGAGGCTCGGACCTGCCTTGCAATTTGCGCTCACAACTAAGCCCGAAGCGGCGAGGCATGTATTTGTGCCGTCGGAGACAGCACCGCTGGCATCCAGCTCGATGCCAAACACCCAGCTGCTGTTCTGCCAGTTGTAACCGATCTGGCCACCTGCAAGGAACGCCGGGGTATCGACGATGCCGCCATAGATTGATGGACCGTATGGATTGCTGAAGGAGGTTCGGCCGTATCCACCGCCGACGTGTCCGCCGATATAACCACCCGACCAGTTCCATACGACCAGCGGCAGCTTCGGTTCTTGTTCAAGGCGCGCGTTGGCCGCTCCGCTCGCTATAGCCGCAATCGTCGTGACTCCAAACAAAATTACTCTCGACTTCATCAAAGATCCTGCACTTTCCCGGTCCACACCGGCTTTCCTAAGATATCGCCGCACGGCAAATCGTCGGAGCAGAGATGACATTTGCGGCAATGCGCGCCAGATCCGCTCCGAAATCACCGTACTGCGATTGGTGATGATGCCCGAATGGAGCAATGCATGTGCCAAACTGAATTCGCATGTTTTGCAGGCGTTTCGGAAGAGTTTGTCGCGTCAACTTGCCGACGTTGTCTCAAATGTGACGATCGGAGCTTCCGACAATCTCTCCACAGCCGACATTTGCGAGGGCAGATCCAATATGAACCTTTATAATTGCGTTGGAATAGTTGCGCGCCAAAGCGCCGCCAAACGGAAACAACCAGGGCTTGGGAGTGAGTGGCGATTGTAACCCCGGATCCTCCATAGCAACACACACGATGGAGTGGCAGCCGAAATGGAAGAACACAGGACTTTCCCGAGACTGATTGCCTAGGTGATTTCAAAAGGCAGGCGCCCACTTGAGGATCAAAAAGGGTCAATGCCGATTGCACGAGGCCTGCGCAAGCTCGGTGCCAATGACAAAATCGCACAACTGGGTTTGTGACGATCCGGTCGCGGCGTTTCCTGCTGTAGGGTCGCGCGCGCCGTGGTGGTGGAAGGCGCAGCCGTCAGACTTTTATCTCACGCATGCCGGCTTGCTCGGAGGCGTCGCAATTGGCGTCGCGCCCGCTACGTAGAGGGCGATAGCGGCACATATGGAATCGCCCTGATGACGGTGCCTTCCCCAATGGCGGACGATTCTTGCCGTCGTGGGTGCCATTGCCGTCAGCATCACAGCGTTCATCCGCTTCACTGGAATGGCCGCCCCCGAACCTGCCGGACAATGGTAGCGCCAACTGAAGGCGTCGCGTCGACGGGCGGGACTGGACCAGATGTCGGGGATCCTCACGGCCCTCATCGTCGAAATTCGAACGAGAGCGGGCTGGCCGTTGAAGCTCCGATCGTCGAGCTTCCGCCCCGGACTCGTGGCGGTGATCATGGAGGCATGGGCCAAGCGGTCGCATCTCGAGGCTGCGGCCGACAATAAACGTGAACGGGCCGCGCGACCGACGCGTAATCACGATGCCAAATCCGTCCGCTGCTGAAGAGGGAGGGCGCGTGTCACCATCGAACTCAGTCGCCGGCCTGTCTGTGCGGTCGAACTCGCCACATTCTCCTTGACGCCGATTCTTAGGCCGGGCGCACCAACGGCCATCTTCGATGGATTGGTCTGCCCGAAGGACGGCTGCGCCTCGACCGCTAAGGCGCAACAGCGGCGTCACAACTTTTTCCCCTGTCGGCTGCGCCGTCATTCCTCGCGCGAGCCAAGAAAGTTGCTCCTTTGCTGTCAGGCCCCTTCGGGGTGCACTGTCGATCGCCTCCGGCCTGTCGATCACCATCGAGGCCGCAAGGTGCGAGCTCGACATACAGAGATCAAGGAGAACTACAATGGCGACCATCGGCACCTTCAAGAAGACCGGCAACATCGAGCTCACCGGCGCGATCGTCACCCTCTCGCTCCAGGCAAGGAACGTCCGGATTGTCCCCGACCAACCGCTCCGGCGACAACGCACCGAGCCACCGGGTCTATGTCGGCCGTGTGGAGATCGGGGCTGCCTGGTCGAAGCGCTCCAACGAAGCTCGACGATCGGAGCTTCACCGCTGCGATCTTCGCCAAGCTCTTCCGACGAAGAAGGTGAGCGCTTCAGCCTGATCTGCCCGGTCCCAACCGTCGCAACGGCGACTGACCCGGCCCACATTGCCTCGCCGGCTGGTCCGGGGGGCATTACCTTGCGCAGGAGCCGGCCGCGATCTTGCGGCAGCGTCGCACCCCGACCATGCGAGCTTTGCAGGACGAACGCAACGATTCCCTTTAGGAGCTCTAGTCGTAAGTAACCGAGGGCGCGTCGTTGTGCTTGAGGTGTCGCTTTCGGACATTGTAACTCACCAGCCAAATCACGCCGACCGCGATCGGCACGAAGGCTGCGGTCAGGAACGAGGGCTCTACTCGCAGTCCGACATCATGCGCGCCCTTGGCAAGATAGCTAAATAGGCTGACCACATAATATCCTATCGCCCCGACCGACAATCCTTCGACCGTGCACTGCAGCCGAAGTTGCTGTCTCGCGCGCTCGTTGATAGCCTGCAACAGGTCACGATTCTGTCGTTCGATTTCGACGTCGACCCGGGTTCGCAACAGATCGGCGGCACGCGCGAGCTTGACCGACAGAGTCGCCTGACGATCCTCCACAGTTGCGCAGGTTCGCATCGCCGGCGCCATGCGCCGTGCCAGAAACGACGACCAGGTCGGATAGCCCGAGACATCGTTGCCTTCAATGATGGACAGTCGCGATTGGACCAGCTCGTTATAGGCCCTGCTGGCGCCGAAGCGAAACAGGCTGCCGGTCGCGCCTCTTTCGAAGGATGCGGCCAGCGCCGTCAGCTCAGCAAGTAGGTGGTTGTTGAACTGCAGCCCCTCACCGCTTTGCATTTTCTCGAGCGCCTCAACAAGACGACGGTCAATGCGATCAACAGATGGTGCAAGCTCAAGGGCCGCCGACAGGCCAAGCAGCGCCAATGGACGGTAGGTCTCGATTTCGAGGAGCCGCTGCACCAGCGCTCCGAGATCGTGCGACGTCAACCCGAGGTCGCAGACGAGGATTTTCGTGAAGCCCTTTTCGTCTACGCGGAAGTCTGAGGCGGCAACGCCTGCGCCACTGTTTGTGACAACCATGGCCAGGCTGTCCTCGTCAAAAATCTGTTCGGCCCGCCTGGTCGGCGAGGCATCCCGCTCCACTTCTAGCCTGATCGCGACCAGCAACTGTCCGGTCTGACGCAACGCGCGGATCAGCGATCGGACGGTGCCATCAACTTTGTCAAATTGGTCTGCGGCAGAACAATTTGCATTAGTCCAGATCCAGGTAAATGTTGTAAACTCCGAATGCTGCTCCCAGCGTAGCGTAGCGGGACCGATGACAATCTGATGAAGTTTCGCCGATTGCTCAGGCGGCGTAAGATTGCGCTCGAGGCAAAAATCGATAAAACGGCAGCGATCGCTTGTGGCCGCTTCGCCCTGTGCCAGAAAAGCGAAGTGGATCACGCTGAACGGCGAAACAAGGCGCGTGAAGGGGCGCGCGTGCACTTCGCGGAGCACAGCGTCGCGTTGCGGATGTGGCGTGAAGGTTCGCAGATCCAGTTCATCGACCATGTATTGACGCCTCGCTTCAGGTGAGCAGGCAACCGTCAGCCTTGACGCGGGAGGCAAGGGCGGTGCTGGTAAACGGTTGCGCGCGGCTAGGTTGCTGATGAAGTCATGTCGACGATCACTACCGAGGCCGCCTTGAACTCGGGAAAGAGGTCTTGCGGGAGGAGCGTCAGGCCAGGCAGATTGAGACGGAGCCGCCCCATCCAGCTTTCGAATGACGGCATCAACGTATGGTCCGGTGTTCACGGCGAAATGTCGGCATTGCCGCTCAATAGGTGTAGCGGTGCGCGCGTGACCTTGGCGGTGGCGCGCGGCACCGTTCGAGGAATGCCTAGATTTACGTGGACATGGTTGTCTGGCCGTCCCTCAGGTGCGGCCGCGTGTCCGCCGATGAGCACCTCGGCTTGTGGCTTGGATTTGCCGACGTCGAGAGGGGTGCCGGGCGGAAGCTCCTTCGCGGCCGTGACCCAAAGCTCCTGCTCGCCCTGCAAACGATCTGCGCGCGGGTTGGCGAGGTCGAACATCGCGAAGACCGAAATTATGAGGTTCGCCCCTGGAGGACGACGCTCGCATTTGGTCAACAGACCGAGTGTGCGGGGCTTTACAAGAACGGGCATGAAGCCTGCCAAGACGTTTTTCGTTCCCACCAATATCTCTCGAGCGTGACAGACTTTCGGTCGCACGGTGCAAACGCGTCTTTATGTCCCATACCAAATTTGGTAGGCAGCCGTTTAGCTCCGCGTTGCGTAAACTGTCGTTCCCGCGGCGAAGGTTGATATTCGGAGCAGGCGCAATTTGCTCCAGCAGAATCATCGACTCCCAAAGCCGCTCCGCCGCAGCTTACCGCGATGCGCGACTAGAGCACTTCGACGCCGGCACAAAGGCCGGTACAGCGATCAACCTCCAAGGCTGAGATCGTCAAGGCGAATCGAAGATGACGAAGTTGCCTTTGTGTTTGACGGTCAGCCCTTCAGCCTTGAACCCGCAGTTGCTGACGTGGCCTGATGGCGGCGAAGATTCATTCGCCCCGATTGGTGAAGACCTTGACAAAGACGAAGACTGCCTGCGCGGCTGGAAAACTCTGACAAGTTTGAGGCTTGTAGCATCGCTGTTCTAAGTTGACTGGGGTGCGTCGCGCCCCGCAAGTTGCCGAATTCGAGGAATTGATCGCGGCCGTCAGCTTTTGGTCAGGGGACGGCGTTAGTCAGCAGTGCCCGAAAGGTGCCTGGGCAGGCCCCACGAATTCCTTCGGTCATGCTCGATCAGGTGGGGGGGGGAAATGTCGTAGCGTTTGATGAACACGTATCGCGCTTCGCGCGCGACGTTTGATGATCGGCAACGCAGACAAATTACATATCTAGGGTGTCCAAAATGCCGCATGAATATCGCAGCCTTAATGTTATCGTTCGGTCCTCGTCGGGCGCGAAGGGCGATACCGGCGAGATAGCCGGAAGGACAATACAAGGGTCGAAGATGGATACGTACTTCTTAACAATTCAAAGATAGTGGCGCTGCGTACAGGCCGCCCTTGGCAACGACGATGATCCCACCACTATCGCGAAACGACACTTAAAATCCTGGTGGCAGACGCAGGATGTTTGCGGGAACCTGCAGCCGCCTAAGCGGATTCTTGAGCCTATATTGGCGCGTCACAAATACGGCATCTCGAAACACATGGGCGCACTCCATCATGCGCGATCCGCGATGGCCGCTGTTCCTGAAGGAGCTGTAATGACCCAATATGCCGTCACGGCAGACGATGCCGATGTCTATCTGTCATTCGCCGCCGAGCTCGCGGATTCGGTCAGGCCCATAGTGCTGTCCTATTTCCGCACGCCGCTGGATGTCGTTGCCAAGTCCGATGCCAGCCCGGTGACGATCGCCGATCGAGCCGTCGAGTTGCGTCTTAGGGAAAGCATCGAGGCGCGCTTTCCGGAGCATGGCATCATCGGCGAGGAGATCGGAGCCAAGCCCGGCGGAGCGTTCACCTGGATCGTCGACCCAATCGATGGCACCAAGAGCTTTATCAGCGGCTTTCCCTTGTTCGGCACGCTGATCGCGTTGAGCTATCAGCAGCAGCCGTTCTGCGGCCTTATCGACATCCCCTTTACGGGCGAACGATGGATGGCGAAGCCCAGCGTGGCGCGGTTTGGCGATGGATTGGCTCGGACCAGCGCATGCGAGAGCGTCGCCGACGCGAGCTTCTACACCACATCGCCTGACATGTTCCGCAAAGGCGAGATGGAGCCATTCGAGCGTCTGTCGCGCGTTGCGCGGATGCGCCGATTCGGCGGCGATTGCTACATCTATGGCCTGCTTGCGTCGGGACACTGCGACATCATTCTCGAAACGGGGCTTCAGCCATATGACTACATGGCGCTGGTTCCGATCGTGCAGGGCGCCGGCGGCTGCATCACCGATTGGGAGGGATGCCCGCTTTCGATTCACTCGCAAGGGCGCATCTTGGCAACCGCTACGCCGCGGCTTCATGCCGAAGCGCTCGCCTTGATCAAGAGATAACCACCAATCATGCCCTCCGGAGGGACGGGTGTCCGCTTTGCTGACCTCAGGGATCCGATGACCAAGGTGATGTCCGAGCGGACGGGCGATCAGCTCGTCGGCATCGCTGCTGACGGTCTGGAAGAGCGGCTTGCGGCCAGATGGCGCTCGCAGATCTGCCGCTCAAGGCCTGGCCGAAGAACTGATTCCGGCCGTACTGACGACGTCTCTCGCCTGATCTTGGATCGACATGATCCGGCGGCCTTTGCGATCGTCTCATCGCTCACCGTCGGCGAATTGCTGATTCCGCTCAATGTCGCCCACCATTCCGGAATGATCTCGCCCACCGTTCCGATTTGATGTCGCCCACCATTCCGGGATGATGTCGCCCGGGGTGACGAGGCCTCTTCTGGCTCCGCTACGGTCCCGCCTTTCGGCTTTGCGAAGGGGACCTGGATGCCGACGGAGAGGTTTGCGATGCGCCATGTGCGCGATGTAATCAGATTGAAGTCGGCCGCGATGCCGACTCGCAAGATTGTGCGGCGGGTCGGAACGGCACCTTCGACGGTGCGGTTGACGATCCGCCGGTTCGAGGCGGCGGGCTGACCTGGCCTTTGCCAGACGACGTCACCGACACGGTGCTGGAGGCCGGGCTGTTCGCCAGTGCCGGAGCCGGTCCGGGCACCCGGCGGGGCCATCGGCGGTAGGCGGAGCCGGACTGGCCGGCGGCGCATCGCGAGCTCAACCGCAAGCACGTGACGCTGTCGGTCCCCTGGGACATCGCGGGCGAACCCGGCGGGTATCGCTATTCGCGGTTCTGCGAGCTGTACCGGGCCTGGGAAGGCCGGCTGTCGGTGACGATGCGTCAGTCGCATGCAGCCGGCGACAAGCTGTTCGTCGACTATGCCGGCGACGGCGTGCCGGTGGTGATCGACCGGTTCACCGACGAGCGGCGCGCCGCGCAGATCTTCGTCGCGGTGCTCGGCGCATCGAGCTTCACCTACGCGCAGGCGATCTGGACGCAGGGGCTCGCCGACTGGATCAGCGGCCACGTCGGCGCCTTCGAGGCGACCGGCGGCATGCCGGCGCTCTTGGTGTCGGACAACACCAAGGTCGCGGTGATCAAGGCCTGCCTCTACGATCCGCAGATCAACCGCAGCTACACCGACATGGCGGCGCATTACGGCACCGCCATTCTGCCGGCCAGGCCACGGCGGCACATTGATGGTCGAACGCTGGCTGCTCGGGCGGCTGCGCCACCGCATCTTCCACAGCCTCGCCGAGGTCAACGTGGCGATCGCCGAGTTAATGACCCGGCTCAACGAGGAGCGGCCGATCCGGCGGCTCGGCATCACCCGCCGCAAGCTATTGGAGGAGATCGACCGGCTGGCACTGAAGGCCTTGCCGGAGAGCCCTTACGTGTTCGCCGAGTGGCGGATCTGCGGGTCAGCATCGACTATCACGTCGACGTCGAGGCGCATCACTACAGCGTCCCGCATCGCTTCGCCCGCGCCGAGGTCGAGGTCCGCTTCACCGCCCGCACCGTGGAGTTTTTCCACAAGGGTGAGCGGATCGCCGCGCATCAGCGCATGAGCGGCAACCACAAACATACGACCGTGCCGGAACACATGGCGTCCAGTCATCGGCGCTACGCCGGCTGGACCATCGAGCGCATCCGCAAGGACGCCGCCGCGATCGGACCGGCCACCGCGGCGCTGTGCGACCTGATGGCGGACGCTCTTCTCAGGCAATTGCTTGTGACGCCTGCTGAGCTGAATCGTTAGGTCGGCGTCAACTGAGCTGGTGACAATCGGCGCGGGGCTTAGGTCCGCGCCTTGAGGACAACAGCCGATATTCAGCCCTCTCCGTGCTCGGCGCGCTCGTTTCCCGCGTGAAAGGCTTCGTTTTCGTCCAAAACGTACGGAGTTTTCGGTGGAGGTCTGCCGCAACGATTCGTAATTGCGCGGATCAATGCGAGCAAATGGGGCGAGGCTTTGGGGCTTAAATCAATTCGAGCGGCACTGCTGGGCGTGCTGGTCTCGGCAGGTTCGCTCGCCGTCCTGGCGCACGGTCTACTTGGCGCAGGTTCGCTGGTGACTGGAGTGTTGTTCGCCGGGCCCGTGGTGCTGTTGGTCGTGCTCGGCGAATGGCGCGGGTTGTCGCCAAACATCTGCGACGGGTTGTTTGGTCTGTTCGTGCTGTCCGCAGGCGCATCCATGCTGGTGAACGGCTTTGGCGGTGACGTTAAGGAAGCGGCACTATTCGCCATCACACTCGGCAGTTATGCGGCCGGGCGCCTGATGGGTCCGGACGATATCCGCACTGGCGTGATCACGGTCGGTTCGATCACTGTGGCGGCAGGGACGCTGGCGACGCTTATTGCGCTGATCGAGCAGTGGTCCTGGCGACACGGCAAGCCGCTGGTGTTCGGCGAGTTCGATGCGGCGCCGGCGCAGTTCGCGATGCTGCTCGGTCTCGTCGTCCTGGCCGTCCCGACAAGCGTGTGCAGCTCGCGGCGCCTGATCGCTATCATCGTGGTCGCTGCTGTGCCGGCAGCGATCTTTGCCGCCTCAATGGTGCGCTTTACCTTCATTGCGCTGGCACTAGGACTGGCCGTCGAGGCAATGCTGGGGCCGCGGCTATTGAACCACAAAGCGGCAACGGGGCTGGCCGCCGTGGTTCTCTGCGCGATTTTAGCCGCGCTTGCGCTGCGCTGGCAAACAACGCGGACCTTCGTCGATCACTCTTGGAATGCCGCGGGCGCCTGGTCGATCCCGTGCGAGGCGGTCGACCACGACAACTCGATCGAGATTCGCCAGCAGCTCTATCTCGACGCCCTGCGCATGCTGCCCGCCGGTGGGCCGTTCGGAATCGGGCTCGACGGCTTCACCGTCCGCGGCTGTATCAAAGGCGTCGGCGTGCACAATACCTTCCTGCAAGCGGCGCTCGAGTTCGGCTGGGTTGCTGGTGCCGCGCTGATCATGCTCGTTCTATGCGCCTGGCGCGACCTCCGTCCGATCGCGCGGATCTCGGCGGAGTATCGCTTCATCGCTGCCGCGCTGGTCTTTGTGGCGACGGTCTCGATGATGCATGGACGGATCAGTCGCGAGTGCGCGCTATTCGTCCTGCTCGGCTACGCAGCCCGGCTGCGCGGGCTGGCAATGGAGACCGCCGCCAAACGGATGCTGCGTCCTGTCGGCTTTGAGAGACCAGCAGACTGCAGCTCCCGCAGCGGTTGAGTACGGCATCGGGGCCGAGAAATGCATAGTACGCACTTGTTGTGCGTGGGCACACTTGCGGCGCTCGCGCTTTATTTTTTGATTTGACCGATTTGGGGGGCTCAATTCCCGATCGAGATTTGGTTCACCGAATCGTGGATCGCCTTCCATCAGGACGCTGCAGCGGCGAGATTGCCGCTGTATCCGAGCGCCGATCAGCTTATCGTTAACAACTACCCGCCGCTCTCATTCTTCGTCGTGGGTGCGCTCGGACGTCTTTTCCGAGATAGTCTCTTCGTCGGACGGGCGCTTTCGATTATTGGGCTTCTCACGCTCGCGGTAGAGATCGCGTTGTCCGTGAGGATCCTGGCCGGCCCACTGCTGGCGGGTGTCGTCGGCGGCCTGTGGTTCGTCGCGATCATGGCGCGCACAATGCGACGCGCTGCGTGGGCGCGAACGATCCGCAAATTGCCGGGCAAGCGATCGCGCGGGATTCGTTTGGTTCCTCGCGCGCGAGCGGTCGGGGCCCTCTCCTGTGTCGGCTTTGTTGGTGATGGTCCTAGCAGGCTTCTGGAAGCACAACATTATCGGGTTGCCTGCAACCGCGGTTCTGTGGCTTTTGCTGCGCGACTGGCGCGCTGGGGCAAGGGCTGTGCTCATCAGTGCGCTCGCCGCGGCGGCTGGCCTGTTCGCCTGCGGCATGATCTTCGGGACGGCGTTCTACACCAATCTTCTGACGAGCCGGGCTTACTCCGTGGCCATCTCGTGAGTCAGATCGGGACGTTGGCGAACGACAAGGGCGCGGGGCTCCGGTCCCGCGGACTCCGCCACCGCAGATCTAGCACCTCAACCGCGACGATAATCAGCGTTGATGACCCCATCTCCCGCCGCGTTCCTGCGCGATCAGTACAACTTCCGAAGAACGTTCTATGTTTTGCCATTTCGGCGGAAGCCTATTGATCTCGCGCACTGGTTGAGATTGGATGCGGCGGTTTTTAGGGGGATACCATGCGTAATTTCATCGTAGCCGCGCTTGCTGTTGCGCTTGCCGGCTGCGCCTCATCTGCAGCGGGACAACAGCTCGCGCTTGAGGCTCAGGCTGTCTCGGCAAGAGCCGCGGCGCTATCCGGCGCGCAAGACAGTCAACGCACGAAGAACGCACTGGCCACCACCGCGGCTGTAGTCATTTTTTGGCCAGCAGCGTTCTTTGTTGGAGGCGACAAGCAAACGGCCGCGGAGCTCGCGCAGATGAAAGGCCAGATGGTCGCGCTCGAGCAGGCCTCCATTGCAAAGAAGTGCAACATTCAGTTTCAGGAAAAATCATATGGCTAGATGCACAGCACCAAAAGAGGGCCATCGCTCAGCGAGCGCTGCAGCGGCCTGCCCTGCATGTCGTGGCAGCTGGGGTCGCCGTTACGGCGGCTACAGCTCTTACTCATCCCGGTCCTACTCGTCTCCGTCCTACTACTCGTCAGAGAGCAGCGGGGGCAGTCGGAGCAGCAGCGGGTCTGGCAGCCGCGTAAGGGCGCGATGGTCGCGACCCGGTTCGACCGTGATGTACACGCCGACCGAGGTGCGGGAGCTCACGCCGGTCCGCGAGGCCGTCGAGAAGCAAGCGACGCTTGACCTTCGGGACGTCTTTCTTTGCCACGCATGGGACGACCGGCAGGGGGCAGCCAAACAATTGCACGATCTGCTGGAGGCACGCGGTGTTAAGGTGTGGTTCAGCGAAAAGGACGTTGGCCTCGGCGTGCCATTACTCCGCGCCATCGACAGGGGGCTGGCGAACTCGCGGATTGGGATCGTGCTGGTGACCCCTGCGCTGCTGCGCCGCCTCCCAAAAGAAGGCATTGCCGACAAAGAACTTTCGGTGCTCCTCGCCGGTGCGCGTCTCGTTCCCGTCGTGCATCAGACGACGTATGAAGCGCTCCGGGACGTCAGCCCTATGCTCGCCTCGCGAACCGGCCTCGACACAGCGGAAGAGTCAATGGCTGAGGTCGCAGCCAAGCTCGCCGAACTGGTCGCCCTTTAGCCCTATTGCGCGGGGTGGCCGACCCCACGTCGCACAAGCGGTCCGGGCGTGCGGCAGCCACCGGGCCGCCGCGATGCCGGCGGCTCGCACCGGTCCTCGTCACCCGATACGGCGCTACCCATCGCACAACATCCCATCGGCCTTCCAATAGGTGATTCTCAGACGACATCCCGCGTCGAATCGGCGCTCCACCATTTTAACGGAGCGCTGCGATTACGGAACCCGCCTCGTCGCGCGCGGCTGCACGTGCGCCAGCCAGTCGGGCTTTAGGAAGTTCGGCGAGGCCAAGCATAGCGAAACGAAAAATCTGGCTAACAGCATCTGTTACCCACCAGAACAGAGGTTCTAAAAGGTGGGTACGGTCCTCGGCATCATCTGCGTCATCCGGGTGCTCGCCCCCGATGATTAGGGCCGGAATGTATGGATTGGCTCGGTGCTGTTCGCGATCGCGACGGCGGTTCTATTCTTCTACATCTGATGGTGGATCGAAGAAGCGAGGCCCGGCAACGGAGGCGAATCCTAACCGAGCCTCGCGACCGCCGATCACCTCGCGGGATAGACCGGCGAGCAGGAAGGATGTCGCATGGCAGGCTGCCATTGTACGCGATAAGCGCTTTTTGACGCGAGATTACTGCAGTCCGATCGGTCAGCGGACAGCTTTCCTGCGCAGCGCATGCCCGCGCCGTGGATAACTGCCTGCTCCTTCGGTGCCGGCAGACCCCGGGGCGATGCGCAGGCATGACACCTCCCTGGACCTCCACCCCCGTCATCTGGAGGCGAAAGGGCCCCGGGTGGGGGGCTTTTTTTGTGCCCGGACTTTGTGGGCACCGCTAGCGGATTGAAATGAAAGAGGCCGCCAACTGAGGGCGGCCTCTGGGTTTGATCTAATTGCAGGTATCAATTGGATATTGATTAGAGCCGCCGATTCCGACGAAGTATTTGTTGCCGGCCTTGCAACGCGCTCTGCATTTAGGAAGTTCTTCACGGCATATCCCCATAGCGGCGCTTTGCCTTACCGCGTCAGGAACGTTTGCTTTCGCCCAACTCACGCACAACGCTCCTTGCTCGGTGCAGGAGCGAGCCGAGACGGTTTCAACCGAAGCTAAGCCGATTATGCCGATCAACAAAAACATGAAAAATCGCATTTCTATGTCCCTCTTTTTTCAATTTCCAATATGCCGACGCCGCTGCGCCATGCCGATCTCATCGATCGCATCCGCCAGCCCTTCTAAGAACGCTCGGTGCCACGCATCATCATCGGGCAGCTCCCATTCCCGCAGGCCGGCGACGTATCTGGTCAGAGCGATCACGCCCGCGATCGTGGCTGGCTTCGAACGGATGAGCACATTTGCATGCTCCGTGAGAGCCAGGTTCGTTTGGTCGGTGACTTCGTCGGCGGCAGCAAATTCGGCACCATCCTCGAGCTTAGCCGAAACCGACGCCGCCGCATCGTAGTGCGCGGACAGCTCGCGATGACGCTCGATTACTACGAAGATCAGATCCCGATCGGCTGCAGCAACCGACGGCGTGTAAATTTCTTGCGATGACAATGTTGGCCCCGAGCAAATTGAGGCCGATGTTAACAGCGCTGTCATGACTAAAGTCGGCCCACGTTACTTGGTATGCGCTGGTTTTCTGCGCAGCCAAGCGCCTGCGTCGGTTGACTCCGTGCCTGCGACACAATGGACGGCTTTGGTGAGATTTAGCCTTGTTGATTCCTGGGCGATTTCGGGCGCCTTCAATTTTCCCGTTCAAAGGATTGGCATGGCGGCCCTCACGCTCGATCTGAAATTCCGTGTAGTGCCTGCGCCCCGCAAGGACCGACCGGCTACCTTCGACTGCCGACAATCAAAGATGCCGCCGAAGCCGCCTCAGCAACGGGCGCAATTCTCAGCGGGGTGGCGTCGGGCCAGATCAGGCCTGGCGAAGCTGCAGAAGTGGCCACATTGCTCGAGACGTTCGTGAAGGCAAGACCGCGGATTGAGCGCGCGTATTGATCGGTTCGAAGGGATGACGAACCAATGAACTCAGGAACGGATTGCTCTCCTCGAGGCGGAGCGGAAGCCAGGATTTTCAGGTGATCATCCGAACAATCTACGAAGGTCGTACCGGCGTCATCGCCGAGATGCTAGCGTGGCACGAGAGTGGTTCGTCTTCGGGGCAACCGTGTCCTTACAAAACCAAGCCTGGCCGGCTACCTTCCGACATACCATCCGGTTTACAGGCCGGCCAATTCCTACACGCCCACTCTATACGCATGTCATAGGCGACGATCGGAAAAGCTACTACTCGGAAAAGAGGAGAATAAGCGCGACCCGGCCAAGGCCTTAAGAGCAATGCAGTGGTGGCATAGCCTCGACAGTCCGCCGTCGGGCGAAGATCGGACGATCGTCGAACGGGCGCCTATTCTCCGCGATCTGCTTTCGCGCGACCGAATCCCTGAATTGAGCGCGCCCAAATTCGAGGAGATCTGCATGCGCGTGTGGTCCATCCAGGATCATGCTCGTCGTTTGTCGAATTTCCATTGAACTTGCCGGGTGGCGAGAGGCACGACAAGTGCAAGAAGACAAGGTCGCTTGCGAAATTCCTCTGCAGCCGCCATTCAAAGAATGGATCGTCCGTTCTAGAAGCCATCTACAACGTTCTCCATGGCGTGCGGATGAACGCTTCCGCTTAGATTGTGGGAGGCGACCACCGATGCTCCCTGGCGCATTGAACATCCTCGGCGTCAGCGCACTAGGTGTTTAGTCCCAAGCTTTGATGGTGCATTCTTATCGCACGATTCGAAGGATGCGCTATGGGACCGGTTTTGCACGGCTGCGCCACCACGACGGAGGCAGTCCGTCGAGCAATACAAAATAGTCAAGAGAGCCTGAGAGGTCTCGCCAAGCGCTACGGGATCAACCAGAAGACTGTTGCGTAGTGGAAGCAGTGCGAGACCGTCGCCGATCGTTCGACTGGCCCTAAGGAAGCCAAGTCGACCATCGCGCACGCGACTTGGCGACTCAAACCGCCGGAGTGTCCCACGCTCTTCATCGCTGCTGCTTTAATGGAATTCCAGGACGGTCGAATGCGAGCTCCAGTCAGGTAAGGACCAGCACACGAGTCAAGTGCGGATTGAGCCCTCCGGCAGCGGACGACGCGGCTTCAAGCTGATATTCGATCGATCCGTCGGGGGGGGGCACAGTCGAAAGACGAAACGGCAGAGTCTTCGAAATATCTTTTTTGGTTGGGGCCTCGCGGCACGGTTCTCACCGCGGAACTGTTATGGGCCATTCTGCGCGCGAATCCTGCGGGTATGAGTAGCAAACTGCAGAATTTATGCCTCGGGTTATTGCTGCTACGCTGCAGAGTGCGTGGCCATCTCTCGACTATTCGCGCATGTATGATTCAGATGACAACCGAGTTCAATCTTATGTAACCAATCAAAACTAGGGGTTTCGCGAAACGATCTCATATCTAATTGGAAGTCTGATGACCGCCCCTACAATCGCGAAACGGTTCCCATCAACGGTCCTTCGTCGGTTTCGACCGAGCCTACGCACTCAGATTGTTTTTTTGGGGATCGCGGGCGTGCTTGTCACTGGCGCGACTTGCGTCGCCGGACTCAATTATCTCGCGACGGCTCAGAGTGAGGTAAACGAGAGCGCCAATCTTCGCGCCCATCTGACGTCTGTTTCTGAGGCCTTTCTTGAATCGCAGCAGCTGGCGTTGGAGTTTTTGCGCAAGCACGACGAAGCCGTGGTCGCGCGGCAAGCCGAGGGCCTCAATAACGCACTGGCGGACCTTGGCCAAATCGAAGAGCGGGCCGCTTCCGCGCCCGAGGGCGATCCCCTGAGAGACGTGAAGTTCCTTCGCGCCGGAATCAACCTTTATGCGACTCGTTTTAATAACGTCGTCTCCGCGCAGCGGGTGCTCGGGCTCACGGAAAATGATGGACTCCAAGGTAAGGTTCGCGAAGCCGTGCATCAGGCAGAAGCGCGACTTGCACATTTCAATGAGCCGCACCTAACGATGTTGATGTTGATGATGCGACGGCATGAAAAGGATTTCATGCTACGTCATGAGGAGAGATATGGCGATGAGCTGGAAAAGCACGTCGTCGAATTCGAGGCCGCACTTGCTGCTTCAGAACTTGCCCCGGAATCCAAGAGTGAGCTGAAGAAGCTTGTTGCTTCTTATCGATCGAGCTTTCTTGCGTTTCTTGTATCGCAGCAGGCGCTGGACGACCAAGTTGACGATCTCGTCCAAATCTACGGTCGGAATCGTCCCTTTCTTTTGAAAGCGATAGCAGGCGCGGACGCTCGTGCTAGCTCTGCTGAAGAACGTGCGTCGCGCCTCCGAGAGGCTTTGGGGTGGGCAATCGGGCTTGCCACTCTCGGGATCGGCTTCGTTGCGGTGCTTGTTGGTCAGAAGCTGGCAAGGCTTATTAGTCGGATGAGCGAGGCGATGCGTCAACTTGCGGCCGGGCAGTTCGATGTCACGCTGCCGGGTCTTGGGCGTTCAGACGAGATCGGCGATATGGCTCAGGCCATGGAAGCGTTTAAGGTGAGATCGAGGGAAAAATTGCAAGAGGAACTTGCGGCGAATCAAGAGCAGGATCGCGTAGCCGCGAAGCGGCGCAAGGCGGAGCTTGGCGAGCTGGCCGGCACATTTGAACGCGCCGTTAGCAGCGTCATTGATACGATGTCTTCCGCATCGACCGAACTGGAGGCTTCCGCTCGGGAGCTGACAGAGACGGCACAGCTTACTCGGGAGATCTCTGATAACGTTGCGTCGGCATCGGAGGAGGCGTCAGCCAATGTTCAGCTGGTTGCTGCGGCAACGGAAGAGATGATGGCGTCCGCTTCCGAGATCGGCCGGCAGGTTGCGCGATCAACGGAGATCGCCCACGAAGCCGTGCGCCAGGCTGAAGAAACGGATCGCCGGATGAAGCGGCTATCGGCTGCTGCAACAAAAGTCGGTGGGGTGGTTGACCTAATTGCAGCGATCGCCAGGCAAACCAACCTTCTGGCGCTCAATGCAACAATCGAGGCCGCGCGTGCCGGCGGCGCCGGCCGCGGCTTTGCAGTTGTGGCGCTCGAGGTGAAGTCGTTAGCAACTCAGACGGCGAACGCGACCGTTGAAATCGGACAGCAGATTGCTGACATTCAGGCAGCGACACTGGAGTCGGCCCGCGCCATCACAAACATCGGAAACAGCATTAGCAGAATCTCACAAATTGCATCAGCGATTGCCGCGGCGACCGACCAACAGGGCGCAGTCACGAAAGATATTGCCCAAAATATTCAGCATGCGGCCGCGATGTCGACGACTGTCGCGGGCAACATCCGGCAGGTCGCGCAGAAGGCGTTTATCACAGGTGCATCATCGTCGCAGGTGTTGAGGTCTGCCAACGTGCTTGCCCGAACCAGCCATCACCTTAAAAGCGAAGCCGATCACTTTCTCACCGGGATCCGATCATGATCCCTCGTCGAGATGCCATGCAAGGCTCGGGGAAGGCGCTCCAACACCGCCTGGCGCTCGCCGGGCTCCTGTTAGAGGCATTCTCCCCCACAGCGCCGTGCTCGCATCCTTTGCTGGCCAAAGTCGGCTTTCCGCCACCCAATGTTGCCGTATTGCGTTTTGCGAAGCACGACGGCCCCGCCATGGGCGCGAGATTCTGAAAGTGTCCCCATATTCTGCCGCCTTGCATCGACACAGCTGCATCGAAGTAAATCAAATCCTTATCAGGGAGACTCTCGCGCCGACAATATTTGAGTGCCGCTCGACACAAATGGGCCGCCGTCGTCATCCGCGCGCTCTCACTATACCACGAACAGTTCCTTATGACTTCCGATAGGTGTTTAAGCTCCACAGAAACGGGATCACACTTGAGACTGCGCATCAACAGCAGCTGAGCCTACAGCATGTAGTTCGCCGTCGGTTCCTCGGCTGAGCTTGCTTGCAATTCATCGCGGGGAGCGGACGTCCTCGCCGCCGAGTTGCGCGATAACCCAATTTGCAAAGGCTCGTACCGCCGATCTTTGTCGGCTCGCGCATGCTCCCCTTCTTCTTAGTTTGCAGCCAGCGTTGATGGTTGTCCGTCAGGCAGCTTTCCTTTTGTTAGGCTCGTTCTTTTTGAGCTTGCTCAGTGTTCTATTGACTATGCCATCGATGATGCGAGCGTCATCGGGATAAGGATGATACGGATCCTGCTTCCTTTGGGGCTCGGCGCCAAAGCGGAGCCGAATCCGATCGGATAACCTGACCTCGTCAGCTTATCGACAGCTGAGCTTCCTAGCATGCGAACGTCTCGATCTAACCGATAGAGCCGCCTTATCGGCTGAGACCAAACATGTCACGAAGTTCAATGAATACAGAACGGGCCCAGACTCGCGCTGGCATACCCTCCGAATCCGAAAGCGCCGAGCCAACGTCTGGGGTCGCCGGGCAGTCCCCCTCGTGCCTAACCCAGTGGGCGTCAGCCCTGACGCGGTGGGCCACAGGAGCGGCCGCCGCCGACCTCGTCTCATCGCAGGACAGCGCCCTGGCGAGCTGGGCAGCGGAAGAGGGACAGGGCGAAGGCGAGAATAGGCAGGAGGGGGTCCGCCGGACGAGGGCATGGCGGGACGAGGGTGATGTCAGAGACGAGCTGAATTTGTCGTCATTGTCCCTGACTGCCTTGCCAGCCTCACTCCTGCCCAGGCTCCGGACCCTCAATGTCATCGGTAACCAGTTGAGCAGCCTGCCGGCCCAGCTTCCGGGCGGACTCCGGGACCTCTACGCTTCTGACAACCGGCTGACAAGTCTGCCCGCCCTTCCGAGCAGGCTCCGGCACCTCCACCTCATGGCCAACGAGTTGGCCAGCCTGCCGGCAGCGCTGCCGTCCAGGCTCCGCAGCTTGACTGTCGATGGCAACCAACTGACCGATCTGCCCGCCCTTCCGGCAACGATCGAGGAGTTCTCCGCCTGCAATAACCAGCTGACCAGTCTGCCCGAGCTTCCAGCCAGGCTCCGGCGCCTGGATGTCAGCGAAAATCAGCTGACGAGCCTGCCCGATCTTCCAGCCAGACTGCGCTACCTGGACGCAAGCGACAACCAGCTGACAAGCCTGCCCGCCATTCCGGCCAGACTTGGATACCTGGACGTCAGCGAAAATCAGCTGACCAATCTGCCCGAGACACTCCCCGTCAGCCTTGAAATGCTCGGCGCCAGCAATAATCAGCTGACCGGCCTGCCCGCGACCGTGCTGACGCAGCTCGGCAGCGTGTCCAGCATCGACCTGCGGTCTAATCCGATACCGGCTCCGGTGCTGGCCGATTTGGCGTCAGCCACGCGTGGCGCGGATTATGCCGGACCGCAGGTCTTGCTGTCGATGCCGCTACAACCGGTGGAAGATCAGCCGCGGCTCCTGCACGAGGTTGTCGCGGACTGGCTCGCGGACCAGCCTGGCGCAGTGGACGCGTGGCAGGGCTTCGCCGCAGAGCCGGGTGGGCAGGACTTCGCTCTGTTTCTCGAAAGACTCGCGGGCACCGTTAACTATGGCCATCAGGCGTTCCGCGACCAGGTGGCCGAGAATCTGCTACAGGCCGCGATGAGGCCGCGACTGCGCAAGCAGTTTTTCGAGCTGGCCAATGGAGCGACTGCCTCCTGCGAGGATCGCATCACTTTGACCTGGAACGGCATGCAGACCGCACGCCTGAACGCTGATGTCAAGGATGGGCTCTATGATAATCGGCTCGACCAACTGCTCCAACATGGCCGTGTCATGTTTCGTTTGGGGGCGCTTGACGACATCGCACGCGAGAGGGTCAGCTCGCTCCGGCGTGCCGACCCGCAGGCCAATATCGACGAGATCGAGGTCTATCTTGCCTATCAGACCCAGCTACGGGATCGGCTGGAGCTGCGCCACATCGCCCCGGATATGCGCTTCTTGAATCTCTCTGACGTCACGCCGGAGGACGTTGCCAGGGCTGAGACGTCGGTGCGGGAACAGGAAGCGACGGGTTTCGAGAATTTTCTAGCAACGCGCTGGGAACCTTGGGATACGGTGGTGAGGCGAATCGCCCCCGATGATCATGCCGCGATGCGGGACCGGCTTGCCGATGCGCTGGAAGATGAGTTTCCGACGCGCTTGAACGAGCGGCTCGCGGAGCATGGCCTGACGGATGATGTCGATGCCCGGCGGGTGGTCGGAGCACAGATCCTCAGCGAAATCGCACGTGAGATCAAGGGCGAGCTGATGCACAAGGTTCTCCGGGAGCACGGCCTCGAGCCCTGATCGATGCGATAGCCGGAAGCCGTCATGCCTATGGGCGCTATGATCCCGGTTTGTTCTCTCGGTAATACCTCAAGGGTATCAAAGGGCCTTCATCGTTCTGGTCTGCGGTTGCCTTCTTGAAAGACCTGCTGATCTTCAGGACTCTTAATCAGCGGGTCTCAGGTTCGAGCCACGGTGGCCAACCAAATATACCAATATTATCAGATGTTTAAGTCGTGTGATCCTTCACGGAGAAACCTAAGGAAGATTCTTGGGGCAAGCCTGGGTCACAATGCCTCGACGTCCCTTCGCAGCGATCGAATTTCGATCGAACAACATCGCGCCGACGTGATTGTCACGCTGTCGCAGGACAAACTGTCGTCACGGTTTAAGGGGGCGCCCCTTTCGGCCCGATATGACCAAGCTTGCATTTGCGCGGGCAGCGGCTTCCTCTTCCTGGTCGCTACTTGTTCAGCACCATCTTGATGCTAGGTTCTCGCAACGCCCGGTAATTAGGATCACCTGCTCCATCCGCGACATGTTTGGGCGAATTTTTCGGACTTCAACGTCACTTACCGATCCTGCGCGAGAACGGCGATGCTCGTGATCCTTAACGGGCTTCCTTGGAGATTCGGCCGGCCCGTACCGATGCTTTGCGTGAGCGCGACGGGCACGAAGGTGACGGCCGGAGACGCGGAATCGACGACTGTCGGGTCCTGAATCGTGAAATCCTGAAAGACCTCGTCGTCATGGTGTTCATGGACGAATAGATGTACGGAGCCAAGAAAACTCGGATCAGTGCGTTTCAACTCCCCGCTTGGAGCCGCGCGGGTCAGGTGAACATCGAAGCCGACGATCGGCAGTCTATTCAAGCCCGTTATCGCGATTCGGAGCAATAATCGTTTCTGAGAACGGTCGAAGGAGGCCGATCGTAAGGCATCAAGCATTCGAGAAGGAAATACGATCGTTGTGTTCTGAGCCGATCCCGCCTCAATTCTCGAATCAAGAATCGCGACCGCCTGAGTAGACTTTATTCTCGATGCCGTTCCGCTGTCTGCCACCACTAGCGCGGCGGGAAAGGAGGGTAAGGGAAGGGGCATGCTGGACAGGTCTTCGTACTTGAACTTCACTCCGAGCGCTCGGTGATCGAAGTATGATTTCCGCGGTTCGTTGATGCAGTTTCCCTTCGCATCGAAGAAGAACCATGGCCTCTCCATGAACCAAGAGGCGTCTGGAAGGGTACCCCACTTCTTGCCTGGCATGACGCTCCATTGCGTCCATATCCAATCGATATTGGTATGATGCACCGGAAAGATCGGATCGAAGCCCGCGGTCGGCGGTCGCGCCATGGCGCCAAGCGCATCGATCTCGATCTCATGGCCATTCTGATCATGGCCAACCGCAGCTCCGGGAATGATTCCCCCGACAACACGATGAATGTTGTCGTGAGGCCGGCTCTCGAGCAGTCCCCGCGTTCCAGGGGTGTTGTCCGCTATTCCCCCACCGATACCGGTATCCTCTGTGGCACCGAAGAAGACGTCCGTGGCCAGGACCGAAGTGTTGTCGACGACAGCGTCGGACAGCTCCAGCAGCGGCATGTTCGGTATTAGGGGATGTTCGTAGTAGGTCAGGTAGAAGTCGCGTTCCTTCATGAATAGCGGGTTTATGTTGTCGTCGGCGTCGTTGCCGGGATTGCCGTCCAGATGCTGTACTCCAAACGCCTTCGGAAATTTCCGGTTCGTGTTCGGGCCATAATTCCAATAGGGAAGCGAAAAGTTGCTGTCGCCGGTATGCTCCCGCAGAATTTGTTCGAAGTGGAACGGAGGCCCGATGCCAGGGTAGGAAGTCGGCGGAATGCTGCCCGAAGTGAGGACATTGGTTCCAGTACTTCTGATCGACCTGCGCCACTCCAGGATCCTGGTCCAAGGCCGCCTTGTAGTATTTGTAGCCTAGGTCCGTAGGATCCAGTTGGACGCCGTGGATCGCGGCTTGAAAGAACCAACTCAATGGATCGGACGGTTATCTTCCGGATGCGATCCACTGCGACCGTAACCGTGCCTTCGGATTCGATCTGCGTACCGTGCAATGGGTTGATCTCCACTGATTTTGGTCATCGACTGAGCTCCCCGCCTGAAATGAGAGCAAAGCCCTAGCCACCGACGATTGCAGAACCAATCGGGCGTGGCACTCGCGGCCGTAGTGCTTGAGCACTGCGAGCTGCGATCATCGATAGAAGCCGACCATGTAGCGGATTGCGACGAATGTGCCGACGGCAACTGCGGCTGTGATAGCGATTGAAAAGCGCTACTCGCGCCAAAAACTGGCCGGGGCTTAGTCCGTCCCATGAATTCATTTTCATGCTTTGCATTATAAACTCGGATTTGCGCCTGAGGCGTGAAGGCCTTCAGTTAGATGCGCGCGTAGATCCAGTCCCAGACCGATTGGGACAATCAACCACGATACTGACCACTCACCAGGTCGTGACCATATGCCTGTCGGCGCTGTCCATGTATTTTTGGATGTCGGCATATAGCGCCTCAGCGGTCGATGGTGCTTACATGAACCACACGGAATCGAGGCCCATCGTCTTAGTGTGACCCTAGCGTGAAATGTGATCGATCAGGTTCTGTCGCGCCTGCGCATAGTTCGCCCTATGTTTGTTTAGATCCCAAGTGACCAAGTACACAGCAATTACTGATTTCCATAGCTCACGTGACGCGCTCAGAATGAGCGTACCACACGCACTATGCGAGTAATCGACGGATGTGGGAATACAAACGCAGCTAATCATCGCGCGCGCTGAGAGCGCGCAGCAAATCGAGTAGCAATACGAGGTAGGCTGAGGTTTTCAGCTGCAGTGCGTCCCGGCAGAACCGTTGCCGATGCGCACGGTTCAGCCCACAGCAATCGCGGAGCGCGTCATCGCGAGAGCCCGAGAGCCCTCGCCAAGCGCTACGGAATCAACGAGAAGACTGTTCCGAAGTGGAAGCAGAGCGGGACTGTCACCGATCTGCCGACAGGCCCCAAGGAGACCAAGTCGACTGTCCTTTCCATCGCGGAGAAGGCGATCATCGTCGCTTTCCGGCGGCACACGCTGCTGCCACTCGACGATCGCGTCTATGCGCTGCAGCCGGCCATCCCGCATCTGACGCGGTCATCCCTGCATCGTTGCCTCCAGCGACACGGCATCAGCCAATTGCCGGAGGTAGAAGGCGGCGAGCCCTCGAAGAAGAAGTTCAAGGCTTGTCCGATCGGCTATTTCCACATCGATATCGCCGAGCTCCAGACCGCTGAAGGCAAGCTTTACCTCTACGTCGCAATCGATCGCACCAGCAAGTTCGCCTTCGTGCAACCGGCCAGCAAGACGGGACGCCTCGGCCTTCCTCGAAGCTCTGATCGCGGCCGCATCGGAGGTGACGCTTGCCATCGAGGACGCAGTCGTCGATCGCATTGGCCAGCGCAGGCCCCCAGGAAAGACTCGACGAACAACGACGTTGAGATCGACTTCGCGCTCAACCGGGTGGTCGGCTACCCGACATGCGCACAGCGCGGCACGAGTTTGAAGTTCGAGAGCGAAAGCCATCCCGCTCAGTCGGAGCTTCGAAAAATCTCAGACTTCATTCCTGGCGATAGGCTGTCGATTGGACAAAAGCTCGACGACCTTATGCCCGCGGCGCGGAGCATCGGGCCACATTCCGCTCCAATGCGGGATGCCGGCCGCGCGAAATTTCGATCCATTGATTAAGGACCAATACGATGTCTGATCCGACGCTAGGCTTTAATGTCGACACTGGCGGCCTCGAAAAAGGCCGCAGGCGTTGAGCGCTGCGGCCTTGTCCGGGAAAATTGTCTGTCAGTGCAATGTACGATACTTCCAGCCCGGTTGGCGACGATGATTCCAAAATCTGGCGGTGACGTTGAGTCCCGAAATCATGTTCCGAGTCGGAACACATCGGAGTGTGGCGGCCACGCTACATTAGTGCACGTTCGGTCGCAATCTTAGCAGCTGTCGAAAATTCGCGAGTGTTGCAGCGAGGCAATTTTCAGAACCGCATAGTTGGTACAATATCGACATCAGCCGGTCGGGAATTCGACCAGCGAGATCGGCTAGGCTCGGCACACGTTTCGGCGGGGGCAGTGTGCCGAGCCGCCGATCGCTAGCGACGGTGATGCCCGTTCAGGACGGCGCGAGTGGAAATCCAGCGCTGCACCCGTTTCGCGAACAGGGTCCGTGGTTACCCCGTCTCACGCTTGGGGCTGCCCTAATTCGGACACTCGTAAATCGAGATTAGGACACTTCAAGTTCTGCCCATGATCTGTTGGTGTTCAGGATTTGTAACGCCAACCTACCTCTAAGGGGTAGATTAGTTCATGTATGTTCCTGGCTGGCCGCACCCGCGGATGGGAAGTGAAGGCAGAGTGCGCTCTCCTCCTAAATGTCCCGTGGATCGTCCCAATCCGGCACATAAACGGTGGCACGACCCATGCTCGTCCAAAAGGCATCTTAGGAGACAGATGCCTCATGCCAACCTTTGTGGTGGGCTTTCAGGGGAAGGCCGATAGTGGGCTTGTTCAAGAACGTGTAACTGCGGATTCCGCAGCCGAGGCGGTGCGTCTCTTCCAAGCGAAATACCCGGCGCCCGCGTTCAAATTAGTGTTCATCACCCCGGCCCGCGGCGATAAGCCAAAGACAAAAGATGGCGACTGACTGCACTGTCCTAATTTGCGCCCGCGAGTATGGGACAGCACAACACCGGCTATTCTACGTGGACCGGCTTAACCGAAGACTCAGCACCATCACAAGAAAAGCCCCAGCCCGGGGGGCTATCCGGCTGGGACTCTAGTTTTCCGGCACAACCATTTGGATAGAAGTGCCAGCCTCCTCAAGATTCAACATCGCCGGTATGGCGAGAACTTGCGGAAAATAATCTAAGTTATGGCGCTCAAGGCGATTGTGTGATCCTCCCGCACTAGATGTGCCGTTTGGCGAATCCGCGCATGAAATTGCGAGTTTGGCGGCGGCACCTGAGTTGCCGCGCGGCCGGCATCCCGCGGCCCTTCAGCCAGACGAATGAGCTGTGCATCCTTCGGCGGCGCACAACAGCCTTTGTCTGGCGCTGCTTGCGACTCGCGGCTCTAATCAAAGAAAAAACTGACGAACTAGTCCACGGGGAACGGGACATGCTGGACGCCATCCAGATCAGCTGCGCGCTTTGGGGAATGATCGTCTGCGGCGCCATCAAAGCCGCGCAACTCGCCCACTATTTATTCTAGGGTAACAGCCAGATCACCAATGCTACTCCGCCCCAAATCAGGCCACCGATCCAGGCGGTCATGACAACGCCGGCTGTAGCGAGATGGGCTTCGCCGAGCAGGTCGGAGCCCCGAGGCGGCGCCGGCGTCTGCGTGTCGGTGGCTGCTGTGTTGACCTCTTGAGTCATGGTGTGTGTGCTGGCGACCCGTGGCAAACGGCCTCAGGCGGCGCGCTCCGATGCCGGTAGAAGGATGGTCTCCAGTTGCTTTTGCAGGGTGGCGACGGTCGTCCGCAGATTGTCGCGGCGTTCTCGCAACGTCAGAGCCAGCATCGGGTAGGAGTGGTTAGCGGGGTCGAAGACACGAGACTTGCGCTCTTCCTCCTCAATGTCGGCATCGAGGAATTGAACGCGCCGTCGGAGGTCGGAGATCAGCGCATGGAGCTGGGTTGGTGCGATCGCTTCGAAACGGGGCATCGGTTGCATCGGCTCGCCTCAATATGAAACAGGCCCACCTTGGGTCTGACGGATTGGGCATTGCAGAGCAAGTGGAGTGCCAGTCCTGAAGCGCGCTTAACTAACCCATTATATATATTGATGCCGGATTCGCGATCTGATCCCTTGGACGGGGAGGCGAATCACATGCGCGAACAGCTAGTGGTCACTCAATCATCGTGGACCGATTTGCGCCCCAGGTGCGAGGATTGCCACATCGTCACCGAGCTGCGATCCACCATTCTCGACCCCCGCGAAAGGCGTCAGATTTCGGTCTACCAATGCTCGAATTGCAGCCGGCTCGTCTGGAGGGATTATTAGTTCCGAGCGGTGCCCCAGTTTGATCTTGGAATGGCCTCGTTACACTGGCGGCTGGGGTTGGCCGACAAATTGCACGTGCATGTCGTGCAGGTACTGCACGTGGCGCTTTAAGGGGCCCGCCGGGGGCTGGCTGCGTGGCGGGTCCTCACCCCAAGCAAAAGGCCGCGTATGTCCCCCACGGCCCCGTCCCAGCACCGCACAGCGTTAAGGATGAATTGATGGTGCCGTTCACTGTCGCAGGCTGCGGTGCTAAATACCACGGAGCGATAGGTGTCCGCCTCTCGCTATCTGAATAACTCCCGCTGGCTCACAAGGCCGGCGGGTTTTTCTTTGGAGATCTTTCAGCGCAGCCGTGGGATAGCTTCCTAGATCGCGCCGATCTTCACGCAGATTGCATGGGCGACCATGAATACCGGGAGCGCAATCAGGAACCATAACATGGCGTCCGAGTCTCGATCCGGCGCAAACTCGCGGTTCGCGCCTGTCTCCTGGCCGTGAAGTACGATCGAAAAGGCCTGACTCGGTCTGGTGCGTTTGGCAGCGCGGCGCAAAAGCTGTTTGACAGTTGCTTCGCGGTTTTGCTCCGTCTCCGCGCGTTCTTCCAGGTCAGACATTGGCTCCACCTTTAACCCCGACTGGCCAGCCGGAACGATGCCGATCACTGCTTCTCTGCGGGGGCGTTGACGGCGCCGGGCGGTTCAGCCGGAGATGGCGGCGGTGACGTTTCCGACGCGGCCGCAGCAATGCAGTCACCCGCCCAGATCTTGATGCCTCGGACCGTGCCGACGAGTTTGCATCCTAATGGCGCCTGCGGCTTGGCCTGCACAGGCGGCTTTTTGGGGGCCTTCGGGGGAGATTGAGCAAGGGCGGCGGTAGTCGCAAAGAGCAGCACGACAAGTCCGATTAGCGGCTTCATGTTTCTTCCCCTCAGCACTTCATTTCCCCTTCGGCTTTGGCTTAAACCATTTCAATGGGAGCCCGATTGCGTAGGCGCGTGCCTTGACAGCGTGAACTGACCGATTCAGCGTTTTCGCGATCAGTTCGGGGTGAATGTTTGCCTCTGCCATCTTCCGAAAGGCATCATCCTCCGCTGGTGTCCACCGATTGCTGTGGGTAGACGTCATCTCACCAGCTTTTTGCGTATCGCTCATTTCCCCTTCGCCTTCAGCCCGATCTCGACCAGCCGGCGGATGGCCGTAGCTAACGCCGGCTTGTCATCCTGCTCGCTCGCCCAGGCGCGGATCTCCTTCTGAAAATCCTTAGACATCCGAACGCCAACCATCGGTTCCTTACCCGTAGCCGGACGCCCGCGTCCCTTTTTAGGATTATCCCTTATTGACTTCACCATGTTTTAGGATTATCATAAAATCAGGCCGAAAGGAAGCCCCAACTTCCTATCCGGCCCTAACCCAAGCCAGGAGTAGCCCCATGGCCCGAGCTGTGAATCAGTCTACCACACGTCTTTCCCAACTCTTCCGCGACCCATTCCTGCGCGCCGCTTTCAAGGCCGCTTGAGGACGATGGGCTAGCGCCTGTCGATATCGACCGGCCGAAGACGCTCCGTGGCGGCGACGCTGCGCTTCCTGAACTCGAAGCGGCATGAGGAGGGGACGATGCAGAAGCCCTCAAAGACCACTACAGCGCTTCCCCGGCGCGCCATCCTCGCCGGCCTTGCCGCGGCCGCCCCAGCCGCAGCAATCGCTTCCCTACCTTCCGCCGTGGCGACCGAACCCGACTCGATCTTTGCCGCCATAGCTGCCCATGAGCGAGCTGCCGAGGCCTACCCGGCGGCGTTAGAAAAGCAGTACGATGACGAGGCCGTCGAGCTTGCCGCAGAAGCCGACACGGAGACCGCCTGCGCCATGGTGGCTACCGTCCCGACGACATTGGCGGGCGCCATCGCGCTGATGAAGTATTCCATGACCGGTGAGCGTCGTTACGGATGTGAGTGGCCGGATCTTTTCGATCCAGAGGACCCCGACTATGAGCACGCCAAGACTTGGAGTTGGTTTCTCCAGCGCACCCTGATCCGGTCGCTTGAGGCCATTTCGGCATAGTCCGTCACTGACGGCAGGGCCGCCGGGGCTCCAACCGCCAGAATAGGAACACTTTTCGGCGCGGTGCATTTTTCCGATGCTTCAGGCCCGTCCCCCCACCCTGTCGGGCCTGGAGGCTCCGAGTACCTGGCGCGCGGCTCCAGCTTTTGCCCAAGGCTGGGGCCGTCGCCGTTTAAGGCCGCTTGACGACGGCAAATTGGGGCGGCGTGCCGCTCTCGAAATCGGGTCTGACTTCGGCCCCACGGTTGCCGCAACCGGCGCAAACGAAGCGCGGCTCTAGTTCAGAAAGTCGGACCTTGTCAGGTCAGCAATCGGCGCTCAGGGCAACGTGATGGCCGCAATGGCAATAGACCAGCACGCCGCGCACACCCATCTGCCGCATCTCGCCAAAGGTGATCTTCACCGGGCGCCCCTGGGTTTCCACCTCTCTTACCCCACATCCGAACCGGCTTCTCCTGCATGCCAACCCTTCTCTGTAGGCTGATAACGCTCTCCCTGTTTCACCAGCCAGCCGCCTTCAACCATCTTCTCTGCCAAAGCCTTCGAGCATGCCGGGTGGTTGCTACCGGGGTAATAGAGGCCGTCTCTGCGCTCGACCATAAAGCCGTAGACGCGCACCAGGCGAAGCGCCTTCAGCATGCCGGGAATGAGAACTACGGTCGTGCTCGTCATTGCTCTCCAAATTACGGCACCGCCGGAACGTTCCCGAGGCTACTTGGATTACGCCCTGATTTAATTTGTCAGTGGCGGCGGCGACTTGCTCTTTTCGAGCAGTTCCCGAACGAGTTTAAATTCAGATAGCAGCGCTGCGAGTCCAAATGTCATTACCGCAAACCCCATTGCCAGTGTGCCAAGTATTTCGTGGATCGCACTCTTGGCGACCACAAAGACTGAAAAGCCGCCCAAAATTTCCACAACTCCAAAAATAATTAAGAACGCAATCAACGCCGCCTCCATCGTTGAACCTCTGGGTCAGCGCCGACCCAGTTCGCGAAATGCTGTGTATTGCTGCTTCTCGCAGTAAACGCGCATGCGATAGTCGTCCGGCCAGTCAGCCGCACACTTGCTCCTGACGACGGAAGCTTTGTCACTCGGGACGTCTTGCGGGCTCCCCTCGGTCAGTGTGCGAGCCGCTTCGCGCTGTTGTTTTTCGCAATAGACCCTCATGCGGAAATCGTCGCGCCATTCCCCTTCGCACTTCTTACGAAGCGTGTTCTCAACTGCTGTATCGGGAAAGTCGCCGGGCCTAATGATTTGTACCTGGGTGATGCGTTGAGCCGGCGCCTGATCATCTGGTATCGGAGCTTGCGTCGAAGGCCTCGTCGCCGCAGTAGCGGCAGCCGGCGTTGTGGTGCCCACTTTCGGCGACATAAAGATTATTCCGCCGATTACCACGGCGATTGCAGTGACGATGTAAGAGCGAGCGCTGTCTGCCACTGCGTAAGTCCCCGACCACAGCCTGGAGCACGAAAATAGGACCATCGGAACCAATCGGAGTCGATGGCTATTTTGGGCTATTTCCCTTTCGTCCTCAGCCCCAGTTCTACCAGCCTGCGGATAGCCTCGGGGCGCCCCGGTAAATCCGGCTGGTTGCGGCGCCAATCATCAATGGCAGCAATGGCCTCCGGAGACCACCGCTCCCCCACCTGAATCCCTATTCCCGTAGGGGCGCGAAAAGTTGCTCAACCAAATCCTCAGCGGCGGGCCAGGCCGATTTCTTCCGTTTCGCCGCGATCTCGAGACGGTCACGATTGAGCTCGGCATGAAGCTGAGTCTTGATCTTGGGGGAATGTCGGTCGCCAGCAACTAGGCAATCATCTATCTCATCGTGCGAATGCAGATAGTTCGGCACACCTGGCGCCCTCATACCCCATTTCACACGCCCAGCTCGGCGGAATTCGTCCGCGATAGTCTCGATTAGTTCATCCCGAGCCTTCAGTGCCTCTCCATAGGCTTGGAGAGCGCTTGAAACGCTTCTGAACCCAGGCGCGTGACGCACTTGAAAAATGAAAGAGCCCGCCGGTTCACGCTGGCGGGCCTACTCTTGGGTCGCGCCAGCCTTGGCGAGCAGCTCTCTGATCCGCGCCACCTTCTCTTTGGCGCTACTCGGTCCCTCTATGGTCTTCCGGATGTCCTCGACCAGACCCTCTAATCTCAGTCGACGCGCGCAGTCAGCTTCGCGGCGGCGGGCATCTGCAATCTCATCGAGAGCAACCATACGGCGAGTATTGCCGATTTTTCCCGGTACGTCAAAGCGCCGTTGGCTGGCCCCAAGGGCGCCCAGCCCGCCTTCATCGGGTCTGCTTCACTCTGTCCGCGATTGCGCGTTCAACTTCTGAGGCGAGAACCGTCAGGTGATCGGCCAGCCTCGTGAAGAGCTCTCGTTTCTTCGGGTCAGTCGCCAGGTCTCGGATGAGGGCGGCGGCATCTGGCCGGAGCTTTTCCAACTGAGCCTGCATGTCTTTCATTGCAGCTACTCCGTTCTCTGAGGGGAACCGTACTGCCAAAAGTGTGAAAGCGAACAGAGCTGAATGCCGAGTTTTCCTAGGCTTGGGTGGCTGGACCGACGCAGTCCGGCACCTCCAGCGGCCCCGGCCTTCCACACCTCAAAAGCCCCCACGGCCGGGGCCGTCTTTTAAGCGGCTATCGATACCCCAAGCCACCGAAAGGCGCTTTGGCGTTCCAGTCGAAGTCCGGCCGAACGTCGGCACCGCGAGACCCACAGCCCTGGCAGACAAATCGCGGCTCGAGATCGGAGAGCCTTACATTGTCAGGCCAGCGGTCGGCGTCCAGAGCAATGTGATGGCCGCAATGGCAATAGACGAGCACGCCGCGCAAGCCCATCTCGCGCATTTCGCCAAAGGTGATCTTGATCGGCCGACCGTCTGCGTGGGTAGGTGTGTGGCGGACAGGGCGAGGCATGACGGCTATCGAAACGCGGCGCGAGCGAGAGTCAAATTGTCGATTCCTAGCGGCCCGTAAGGGTTTCGAGCTACTGCCGGTCGTGGGTGTGGAGCGCCAGCCCGCCGGTTCACGCTGGCGGGCCCCGTATTTTCCCGGCGTGCTCATGACTTCGGTGCCGCGCGAGTTCGTTGGCGAATGACTTCTGATATCGGAGAGTGTCGCATGTCTCAGCTAGAGTTCGAACGACAATTGGTTCGGCTGCCCGCGGACGTGAAACAATTCATACGTGAGCAGGCGGCGCGCAATTGTAGCAGTCAAAATTCTGAAATTGTGCGCGCTGTTCGCGCCCGGATGGAAGCAGAGCAGGAAAGGGCGGTGCGGTAATGTCCCTCGGCACTGGCGCACTGTCTCCGCGGGCGGCTTCCGCCCCGCGCTTCGCTATGAGGCGGGACGAGGCTGCGGCATCAGTGGCGGTCTCACCCAGCAAATTCGATGAGTGGGTCAAAGATGGCAGGATGCCGAAGGGCAGAAAGATTGATGGCGTCGTTTTGTGGGACGTGGGGCAGGTTCGTGAAGCCTGGGAGGCATTACGCGACAACCCGGCGGACGAAAGGAACCCGTTTGATGAGGTGGTCGCGTGATCAAAACGCGCCTGCGATACTGCGTCTATGACCCAGATCCCAGGGGAAATCCTCGTTATTACGTCCGCAAACCAGGATTCAAGAAGGTTCGAATTTGCGAGGTATTTGAGGATCGCAACGGCAATATCTCCCCCGAGTTCATGCAGGCGTACTTCGCCGCGCTCGATAGCTTGTCAAAGAAGGCCGCCGCGCCGCCTTCGACCCCGCGTGAGAAAACGTTCTACTGGCTCGTTGACCAGTACTGTCGCTCTGAAGAGTTCAAGCGCTTCGATGTGCTGACACAGAACGACAAGCGCGGGGTGCTCAATCGCTTTTGCGAGAGCGCGGGCAATCTGCCATACGAAGCGTTCCGAACCGAGGACGTGGAGCGCAGTCGAGACAAGCGCAGCGCGACGCCCGGCGCTGCTGACAAGCTGGTGAAGTATCTACGTTCATTGTTCAAGTGGGCAGTTCGCAAAAAGCACGCCAAGACCAATCCGGCGATCGGCGTGGAGAAGATCAACGAAACAGAGGGCTGGCATACTTGGACGCACTCTGAAGTCGAGAAGTATCGCAAGCACCACGAGATCGGCTCAAAGGCACGGCTCGCACTCGAGATAATGCTCAATATCGGCGCGCGTCGCTCGGATGCTTGCCGCATCGGCCGACAACACGAGGTTGATGGGTATCTGGAGTTTGTTGCGTGGAAGGGGCGTAACCGTGCCAGGACCCGCAAGACAATCGTCGCGAGATTCACCGCGGAGCTGAAACTCGCACTGTCGTCCACGCCGACTGGCGATCTTACCTACTTGGTAAACGATCTTGGCCGCCCATTCACTATTGCCAGTTTCGGCAACAAGATGCGCGAATGGTGTGATGCCGCGGGCCTTCCTCAATGCAGCTCCCACGGCTTACGCAAGGCAAGCGCAGTGGCGATGGCAGAAAGCGGCGCTCGTGCGCCGGAACTATGCGCGCTGTTCGGTTGGTCAAAGTTGGAGACAGCCGAGATCTACATTCGTGATACGCCGGACGAAGCTGAATTGACCGTCCTCTGTGAGTAGGACGTCCGTCACGACAGCGGTCGCAGGCGCGGCGCCATTTCCGAGTCAAGGATCAGTCGACCGTCGAGCCGGCCGTCCAGGCGCTTCACATATTGAGAAGCCTCTTCCATATGCGCCCTCATCAGCGCACGCACACGCTCGCTGTCTCGCGCGCGGGCGGCCTTCGCGATCTCCGCGTGAAACTTGACGTTGGCGCACCCGAATTTCGCGTGTTCCTCCGGCGGGGTCTGCGTGCTGAAGACAACCAGACGGCGGAGCATCTCGTTGATCAACTCGCACGCGAAGCGAAGAAACGGATTGGGGTTTGCGGCAGCCAGGATGTCATGAAAATCCAGATCTGCCTGACGTTGCCGAACGAGACGAGATGGTTCGTGAGAGGTCGGCTGGCAGGTTTCGATGTTGTGTTCCAAAGCATCTAGCTGTTCGTCGGAAAGAAACGGAACTGAGCCGGCGGCCAATTCCGGCTCCAGCAATCGCCGCGCCGCATAGATGTCCTCCATGCTGACTTCCTTAAAGAACAGATAGTTCTGCAACAGTTGAAACGTGCGTTCGAGCGGCACCTCGATAATCGTTGCTCCGCCGGTGGGACCCGTGCTGACCGTGATGAGTCCTTGGACCTCAAGAGATTTTAGCGCCTCGCGGATGGTGCTCTTGCTGACCGAAAACAGCCGCTGAAGCTCCTTCTCCATCGGGAGCTTGGCGCCCGGGCGAAGGTTTTTCTGGGTGATCAACTGCTTGATCTCTTCGGTGACGAGATCGGCCCGCTTTTGAATTTTCAGCCGCCCGGGCTGCTTCGGCATTTTTTCTAGTTCAAGCGTCATCCGAATTCTCCAAAGTCGTCAACAGGTTCCGCTGCCTGCTTCGGCCGGGTCAGGCGCGCGCCCACGAAACCAGCCGACTCGTCGATTGACACTTTTCCCATAATAGGCATATTCATGCAAATCCGGTTTATAATGATAAATAGGATGAACCGGTCAATAGCGGGAAACGAGCATGGCGGTCGGGCAAAACATTCCTGAAATCTGGGCGGCGATTCACACGCCTTTCGACGACTCTGGGGCCATCGACGAGGCCGGGGTTCGCCGGAATGTCCGCCACTACATCGCAGCTGGCCTCGCGGGAGTGTTCTGCAATGGGCTGATCGGCGAGGTCTGGTCGCTCACGTTGCAGGAGAGGAAGCGCGTTATCGAAGTGATCGCCAATGAGGCCGGAAGCCGCCTCGGGATCTCAGTGGTGATCTCGGGTCCTTCGGTTGAAGAGACCATCGAGCTTGGCGAGCACGCGCGTCGGCTCGGCGTCAGTCACGCCGTGCTGATGGTCCCGACCTCCGGGCCGCGATCCCCTGCGCAGCAGTTCGCGTATCTGCGCCACATTTGCACGCGTCTGGAGATGCCGATCGTCATCTTCAACGCCCGAACCGCTGCAGGCAGCCCATTGGATCCTGCCGTTTTCACGCAGCTTTGTTCGCTGCCCAACCTCAAGCTGCTGAAGACCACCGGCAATGCAGCCGAGAACGCTGCGCTTCGCCAAGCCGCGCGGAATGGCGTGCTCGTCTCCGATCCTCTGGAAGAGAACTTCTTCGGCAACATGCAGCGCGAAGGTCAGTCGATCCTGTATGCCGACCCTGAGCCCTACCTGTACCAACGCGGGGACTTTCGGCCGATCGCGAACTACGTGGCGCTGCTGGCGTCCGGACAAACGGAAGAGGCGGCGCGCATTTGCGCGTCACTCGCACCGCAACGGGTCGTCTTCAACAAGTGGATCATGGACCCACTGAAGAGCGGTCATATGCCGAACGCGGCGGTCAAGCACTGGTGCGATCTGATTGGCATCGCCGGTGGCGCCGTGCGCTCGCCCGTCACGCCCCTGTCCGCCGCCGAACGGAGAGAACTGGAAGCAGACCTCGTCGCATGTGATGCCCCAGGCCTGCTCTCTGCTGCCGAACGATCCTCGTCCTAGCCTGATCATCCAGGGAGAGAAAAATGACCTTGAAACCCTTCGACCGTCGCTCGTTCCTTCAGATGCTGGCCGCTGCCGGCTCCGCACCATTCGTGCTCGACATCGGGGCCGCCCACGCAGAAACGCCGCTCACGGTCGGGATCCTCTATTCTGGTTCAAAACAGGATTATGGCTTCAACCAGTCTCATGCGCAGGCCGCAGCGGCGCTGAAGAAGCAACCCGGCATCAAGGTGATCGAAGAGGAGCGCGTTCCGGAAACAATCGCCGCCCAGCGCAGCATGGAAGGGATGATCCGCCAGGATGGCGCTCAGCTCATCCTCGCGACGTCCTTCGGCTACTTCAAGCCTCACGTTCTGGAGATGGCGGCCAAATATCCGGATGTCACCTTCGCTCACACCGGCGGCGTCTGGACAGCGGGCATGCCCGAAAACATCGGCACGTTCTACGCCTACATTTTCGAGGCGCAGTACATTTCCGGAATCGTCGCGGGCCACATGACGAAGAGCAAGAAGCTCGGCCTCGTCGCTGCGAAGCCGACGCCCAATCTTCTGCGAAGCATCAACGCGTTCGCGATCGGCGCCCGTTCGGTCGATCCCGCCATTCAGGTGCAGGTCATCTTCACGGGCGACTGGGTGCTTCCCGTGCGCGAAGCAGAAGCGACGAATACGCTCGTCGACCAGGGCGCCGACGTCATCGCGGCCCAGGTGGATAGCCCGAAGGTAGTGATCGAGACGGCCGAGAAGCGCGGCGTCATGTCGTGCGGCTACCATTCGAGCCAAGCGGAGGTCGCTCCCAACGGTTATCTCACAGGAGCCGAATGGAACTGGATCACGCCATATCTTGTGTATGCCGGAAGCGTCCGGGGCGGCAAAAAGCCGGAGCACTATCTGCGTGCCGGCATCTCTGACCATTTCGTCAAGAATAGTCCTTTCGGAAAGCTCGTCACGCCCGAGGCCCGCGCGGCCGCCGATAAGGCAAGAGCAGACCTTATCGGCGGCACGCTCGTGGTCTACAGCGGCCCGCTCAAGGACAACAAAGGTAACGTGGTCATCCCTGCCGGCGTTATGCAGAGCAGCAACGACCGCGCGCTCGACGGTATCAACTACCTCGTTGAAGGCATCATCGGCCAAGTCTAAGGGGGGCGACCTTGTCTTCGATCTCTGGAATCGAGTCCCCGCCGTCGAACCCGCCGGGAACCGCAGCCCAGCTCAGCGTGGCCTTGCCCGTCCTGGCGGTGCTGCTTGCATCGGCGGTCTTTGCGGCCTTCGTCGCTTTGTATGGGCAAAACCCTTTCACGGTGTTCGGCCTGATCGTTCAAGGCGGCTTCGGCAGCAGCTTCGCTTGGCAGGATACTTTGTCGCGGGCCGCACCGTTGATCTTGGTTGGCTTGGCCGTTGCCATACCTGCACAGGCAGGGCTGGTGATCATCGGCGGCGAGGGGGCTCTGGTGCTCGGAGGACTTGCAGGGGCCGTCGTGACGTTGCCGTTTGCGGGAGCGCACGCACTTCCGATGCAAGTCATCATGTTGGTCGCCGGCGCTCTGGCCGGAGGACTCTGGTTCGGTCTGGCCAGTCTGCTCCGGCAATACCGGGGTGTGAATGAAACGATCTCGAGTCTGCTCCTGTCCTACATTGGGATCGCGATCTTTCACCATCTGACGGAAGGCCTGCTCCGGGATCCGGCGAGCCTCGACAAGCCGTCGACCCATCCGATCGATCCGTCCTACATGTTGCCCGTGCTGCCGGGGGTTGGCGTTCATGCCGGGCTTGCGGTCAGCCTGGCGCTGGCCATCATCGCCCACGTCGTGCTGCGCTACACACGATGGGGCTTTGCGCTGCGCGTGGTCGGCGGTAGCGCCAGGGTCGCGAGGATGGTCGGCCTGGCCGTGAATCGCTGGGTCATCGGTGCGACGTTTGTGGCGGGCGGAATGGCAGGAGTTGCCGGCGCGATCGAAGTGGCGGCCGTGCAGGGGACGGCCAACTCCTCACTTATCGTTGGATATGGCTATAGCGGAATCCTTGTCGCGTTCCTGGCGCGCCACCAGCCGCTCGCGATTGTCGCAGTCGCGCTCTTGATCGGCGGCATGCAGGCAAGTGCCAGCCTGCTGCAACGGCGCCTCGAGCTTCCCGACGCAACGATGCTGGTGTTTCAGGGCCTGATCTTCGTCTGCGTCCTCGTCGCGGATGCAATTGCGCAACAACTCCGAGAAAACACGCGGAGGTAAGGCATGGATGTGACATCAATCGGCTGGCTCACGCTGCCACTCGCAATTCTGGGAGGAGCGATTCGTGTCTCCACGCCCTTCATCTTCGTCAGCATCGGTGAGCTCATCACCGAAAAATCGGGGCGCATCAATCTGGGTCTCGAAGGTACGCTCATGCTGGGCGCCATGGCGGGATACGGGGTCTCCTATCTTTCTGGTTCGCCCTGGCTCGGCGTGCTCGCAGCGGGGCTGGCCGGAACCGCTTTCGGCCTGGTGCACGGTCTCCTCTGCAGCGTGAAGCGCGTCAACGATACGGCGATCGGCATCAGCCTCATCGTGCTCGGTACAGGCCTGGCGTTCTTCTTCGGCAAACCCTTGATCGAACCCAAGGCGCCAGCGCTTCCTTCGATATCTCTAGGATTCTGGTCGAGCGTGCCGCAAGTGCGAGCAGCGTCGGACGTGAACGCGCTGTTCTTTGTCGGAATTCTATTGGCCTTTGCAGTCTATGTCTTCCTGAACAGGACTGGCTGGGGACTGATGCTGCGCACCGTCGGAGACAGCGAGGATGCGGCACGCGCGCTTGGCTTTCCAGTGTTGCGGGTGCGCATCCTGGCGACGATGGCCGGCGGCTTCCTCGCAGGCATCGGTGGCAGCTTCCTGTCGCTCTCATATCCCGGGAGCTGGAGTGAGGGTCTTTCCAGCGGGCAGGGCATCATGGCGGTGGCACTCGTCATCTTTGCGCGTTGGCGTTCCATCAACGCCCTCGGTGCATCACTTCTGTTCGGCGGTGCAGGCGCCCTCGGGCCGGCGCTGCAGGGTGTTGGCGTCACCGGCTATTATTACCTGTTCAACGCGGCTCCCTACATCCTGACGCTGGCGATCATGGTGGCCTCGACTTCGCGCGCGGCTCCGTTCGCCGATGCGCCCGGCGAACTCAAGCTGCACCGATGAGAAACGCTGTAACAGGAATACATCCCCTGAGGATCGTCCGATGACCGCCCCGCAAGTCGAACTGTTGAACATGACGAAGCGTTTCGGAGCGAATCTCGCTCTGAACAACGTGTCGCTGCTGATCCGGTCGGGCACTGTCCATGCGCTGCTCGGGGAGAATGGCGCCGGAAAGAGCACGTTGGTCAAATGCCTTGTGGGGTTCTACCATCCGGAGAATGGCCATATCCAGGTCAACGGGCGCGAGCACAGGCTGAATTCGCCGAAGGATGCCGACGCGCTCGGCATCGGAATGGTGTACCAGCATTTCACGCTGGTTCCGTCCATGACGGTCGCGCAGAATCTCGTTGTCAGCGGGGCGAGACTGCCGGCCTACATCAACTGGCAAAGCGAGCTGAAGCGGCTGACCGAAGTCACCAAGAAGCTTCCGTTCCACGTCCCGCTCGACGTGCGAGTCTCTCAGCTCTCTGCGGGCGAGAAGCAGAAAGCCGAGATCGTCAAGCAGCTCTATCTCGGGCGCAAGCTTCTCATCCTGGACGAGCCGACATCCGTACTCACGCCGGCAGAAGCCGATGAGGTGCTCGGCTACGTTCGCAGCTTGACACGGGCCGGCGAGCTCAGCGCCGTTCTGATCAGCCACAAGTTTCACGAGGTCCGCCGATACGCCGATGACGTGACGGTGCTGCGGCGCGGCGCGTCAGTGCGAACGGGAGCCGTCGCGGACCTGTCGGACGATGCGCTCGCCGAAGCGATGATCGGCGAACCCGTCAGCAAGATGGTGCAGCACGCGCCGAAATCACCGCCGAAGCCCAACATTGTCCTCTCCATCAAGGACCTCTGCGTGAACGGGGACAATGGTCTTCCGGCCGTGAAGGATCTTTCGCTCGCGGTGCGCGAAGGCGAGATTGCCGGGATTGCCGGCGTATCCGGAAATGGACAGTTGGAGTTGGTCGAGGCCATGATGGGGCAGCGGGATCGCAACGGTACGATTACCGTCTCCGGCTCATCGTTCAACGGCACGCGAAAGGAGATCGCCCGCCTTGGCGTCTACGGGTTGCCGCAAGAGCCCCTGAAGAACGCCTGCATTGATCGCATGTCGCTGGCCGAGAACCTCGCCCTGCGCAATTTCGACCGGGCGCCACTCTGCCGCGGTATCGCGATGAATTATGGGGCGCTCGCTGTACAGGCCGAGAGGCTGGTTGCACAATTTCGTGTCAAAGCGCCTGGCCTGACCGCAAGCATGAACGCGCTGTCCGGAGGCAATGTTCAACGCGCCGTGCTGGCGCGAGAGCTCACCCAAGACGTTCGATTGCTGATCGCATCCAATCCGACGTTCGGTCTTGATTTCGTTGCCTGCGAAGAAACGTACCGCCGAATCGTTGAGGCACGGAACGGCGGAGCCGCAGTGCTGCTCATCTCGGAGGATCTCGACGAGTTGCTTGGCTTAGTCGACAGGGTCCTCGTCATGAGCGCGGGTCGCATCGTCCATGAAGTGTTAGCCGACTGCGCCGACAAGCGCGTGATCGGAAAATACATGGCGGGAATGAAAGCGGCCTGACTTGAGGCGCGCGTCAGATCAGAATCGAGAAGGAGATGTTCGTGGTCACGCAGATCAACCATTTCATCAATGGCAAGCGGGTGCCAGGCGGTACGGAGCGAAGGTTGCCTGTCTTCAACCCGGCAACGGGCGAGCAGACGGGTTCTGTCGCGGCCGCCAACGCGACCGATGTGGCGGACGCCGTGGCTGCGGCCAGCCGGGCAGCGCAGGGCTGGGCCGATACGACGCCCTTGCGACGGGCGCGCGTGTTGAATCGCTTTCTGCGGATCCTTGAAGACCGCGCAGGGCAGCTCGCCGACGTGATCGTATCGGAGCACGGTAAGGTTCATTCCGACGCCCTCGGAGAAGTTCAGCGCGGGATGGAAGTGGTCGAATTTGCGACGGCTGCCCCGCAGTTGCTCAAGGGCGAGCTCACCGAGAATGTCGGGACCCGCGTCGACAGCTATTCCACGCGCCAGCCGCTCGGGGCGGTCGCCGGAATCACGCCATTCAATTTTCCGGTCATGGTCCCGATGTGGATGTTTCCGGTCGCACTCGCCTGCGGAAACACCTTCATCCTGAAGCCGTCGGAACGTGATCCGTCCGCCTCGCTGATCATGGCTGAATGGCTGAAAGAAGCGGGCCTGCCGGATGGCGTCTTCAACGTGGTGCAGGGTGATAAGGAAGCCGTCGACGCGCTGCTGCATCATCCGGACGTCTCGGCGGTCAGCTTCGTAGGGTCCACGCCCATCGCGCAATACATCTATTCGACCGCCGCGAACACCGGGAAGCGTTGCCAGGCCCTCGGCGGGGCCAAGAACCACATGATCGTGATGCCCGATGCCGACATGGATCAGGCGGTCGATGCGCTGATGGGCGCCGCTTACGGCTCCGCCGGCGAACGCTGCATGGCGATTTCTGTTGCTGTACCGGTCGGCGAGAAGACCGCAGATAAGCTGATCGCCGCCTTGGAGCCGAAGGTTCGGGGCCTGAAGGTCGGGCCCGGTACTGATCCGGAAGCCGAGATGGGTCCTCTTATCACGCAGCAGCATCTGGAGAAGGTCCGAAGCTACATCGATGCGGGCGTTGCGGACGGGGCAAAGCTGCTCGTGGACGGACGCAAGTTCAGGATGCAGGGCTACGAGGACGGCTTCTTCCTGGGCGGGACGCTGTTCGATCATGTCAAGCCGAGCATGAAGATCTACAAGGAGGAGATCTTCGGGCCCGTGCTGTCGGTCGTTCGAGCGCCGGATTACGCGACGGCCGCGCGGCTGATCAATGAGCACGAATTCGGCAACGGAACATCGATCTTCACACGTGACGGCGATGCCGCGCGTGAATTTGCTCACCAGATCAAGGTCGGCATGGTCGGCATCAACGTGCCAATTCGCGTGCCGATGGCCTTTCACTCCTTCGGTGGATGGAAGGCGTCGATCTTCGGCGATCATCACATGCACGGACCGGAAGGCGTCCGCTTCAACACGCGAATGAAGACAGTGACAAGCCGCTGGCCAACCGGGATACGAGCCGGTGCCGAATTCGTCATGCCGATCATGTCGTAGCAGAAGTGCCGCCGAATCTATGTTCGTGTAGAGAAATCGTAGCCAACCCGAAGCCGGAGAAATAGTTTACGGACTGCTGAAGCGCGACTGCGAGCAACGAAGCGAGGCATTTCTGGTGCGGCGGCCGACAGGCTGTCAAATGAAAATCGGCTAAGTATTTGATTCGCTGGTGGGCCCGGCAGGACTCGAACCTGCAACCAGACCGTTATGAGCGGCCGGCTCTAACCATTGAGCTACAGGCCCTGCTGCGGGCGACGGCTGAATGACAGCCCGTAACCGTGCGGGGGCTCGTTTTACGGGGGGGCTGGCATTCTGGCAATACCATTGAAAGAAGTAGCGATTGAGTCTCGCCTTAGCTCCATTTTACGGAAGCGGCGACCATCGGTGAGCTAATCCGATAGGAAGTCGAGCGACCAGCGGCCGTTCGGCGCCATCGGCACCGTCATCGGCGCCCGGGTCCCGATCGCCCGCTTGCGGCCGCCACGGCGACGCACCGCAAGCTTCTCTTCCCGGTAGAGCCGGAACAGCTTCTTGGCCGCCAGTTCGATCCAGTCAATGTCGGGCTTGTTACGAAGACGAAAGCGGGCGATGCCTGTGCGGCCGGCCTGACGGACTTCAATGTATCACTGCTGGGAAATAGCAATCGTGGACATTCGTTTGAGGGCAAGGAGACCGATGTGACCAAGCTCCCGCCTGGCGTCATCGGACCAGAATTGACCGATGCCGAGCGACGAACACTTGTCGAGTACCTCAAGACGCTGTGAGAGATGCGTTGATAGGCGGTGGTTGCCCCGATCGAGGAGCAGTGCTGGCCCTCGTTGCCGGTTTTGTAAACCGGCCGACACGACGGCGGCCCGCGGCATTATCGCGCCAGATCGGGGTGCCCGCCGACCGTAGTCGAGCGGAAGGAAGGGTGAGATGGCGTTAAGTAATACGGAACTGAGCTACTACGACAGTAATGTCCTGCGCCGGCCGGACGACAGGCGGAAGAAATATCGCGAGCAGGTGGATCGCCTGATCGCCGAACTGTGCTAGGCGTGCGCGACAAGACCGAGTTCAAGATCACCAAGGTGGTGAAGGCGCCTCGGCCATCGAGACAGCGTACCCATCGAACATCGCCATTCTTCAGACGCTCGGCGCCTCGGCGATCGCGTAGGCTTCTTCTCTCGATCCGAACTCGTCAGGATGGCTCAACGTGCTGTACGCGCCCTCCATGACGCTTCGGGCACTATCGCGAGTACCATAAAAGTTGCTGAGATGAGGACCGTCAGCACCGCCCACAAAGCAATGCAGGAACTCCTGCGTAGCCGCTGTGCGAGTGATCGAAAACGAAGCCGTCGACCTGGTGCCTTCGTTGAACGATCGACAGTTGGCGGATCTCATCTACCAATTGGAACGTGATCTTGCCCTCGCGGGGGAAGCAACCGCTAGACAGGCGCTTGATCAGTGGTCTGATGGGGGCGGGTAGCGGAGCGGATGAAAGGCCACCGAAAGGGAACAAAAGTTCCCGGTTTCAACAGTTTGGCGTGATTATTCGATGGAGCTGTTGAAGTCATTGATATTTCATGATAAATGGCGTTTCAACACTAGCGCCGTAAACCAAATCCAAGTGTTGAAACCATGGATTTCCAAGAGCTTAACAACGACCAGCGCCGTGAGGTGGTCAACAGTCAGCAGCGTTTCCAAGCCCTGAGGGACGCCAAGGAGGCCCACGATGCTCATCGTGGTTCCCTGACTTGGGCGGAGTCCAAAGGTCGCGAATATCTCGTCCGGAGCTACTACGACAAAGCGGGCTTGCGGAAGCAAAGCTCGCTCGGCGCGCGTTCTCCCGAAACCGAAAAGATGAAATCTGACTTCGAGGCTAAGCGTGCCGCGGCAGAAGGCCGGGTGAAGAACTTGCGCGATACCATGGAGCGACAAGCCGCTGTCAATCGTGCGCTCGGCTTGGGTCGCGTGCCGTTGATCGGAGCCCGGATCATGCGCGCTCTCGATGGCTTCGGGATGTTAGGTTCTGGCATTCGGATTCTCGGAACGAACGCGATCTACGCTTATGAGGCCTCTTCCGGCGTCAGGATCGATCCGGGCTTGGCCACGACCGAAGACATCGATCTGCTGTTCGACGCGCGCGGCGGGCTTACGTTCGTAGCGGACGACGACGTCTCCGAGTCATCACTCCTGAAGATACTCCGACGAGTCGATACCAGCTTCCAACGCGCCAAGCAGACGTTCCGTGCTGTAAACCGGGATGGCTATCTCGTCGATTTGATCAAGCCGATGCAGAGCCCTCCCTGGAAGAAGGCTCCGGACAAGATCGGCTCGGACCCGGAAGACCTGACTGCCATTCAAATGGAAGGACTCGACTGGCTGCAGAATTCTCCGGCTTTCGAGGCGGTCGCAATCGACGAAAAGGGCGAACCGGTACGCATCGTCGCTCCAGACCCGCGGGTTTGGGCCGCCCATAAGCTTTGGTTGTCCCGGCGTGCGGATAGGGAGCCGCTCAAGCGACAACGAGATGCAGCACAGGCGGAAGCCGTGGGGGCTCTGGTCGCGAACTATCTCACTCACCTGCCATTCGACGCAGAGCAACTGAGGATGCTTCCGAAAGAAGTGGTAGACAGCGCGGCTCCACTTTTCGTTAAGAAAGACACCACGGCGCGAGGCTAGAAGGCTCGACAAGGAAGGGCCGGCGAAGCCGGCGCCGATCATCGGCGGCGCCATGATGATCAGCATGCTGCTGATCGTCGGCATGATCATCGGCATGCCGACGATCATCGTGGCCGGCATCATCATCCCCAGCGGCAGCAGCACCATCGGCACCAAACTTGGCCGCCGATCGGTCGATGATTTCGACCGGTCACGTAAGGCCGAGGAGCGAGCTTGATACCCGAAACAGTGGCGCAGCACTTAAGCGGTCAAGCAACACGCGCTCGTGCCCGAAAACTGAGACATGAGATGCCACGCTGCGATACGCTTGATTCCCGGGTTCGGGTGATCAATTTCGATGGATTTGACCGCTGCGACTGTGCGGAGTTGCGCTCCAGAACAGCCCACTTTGGAGGCCATGTCGAAGGCAATGTTTGACTTGAGAGTCCCACTGCCTAATCCACTCTCTTGGACCATGTTTGGCGCGAAAAACCAGCGCGCACGGCTCGTGGCTCTCTGTCCGAGGCGGTCTGTGTAGCGCCCAAGATCAACTCGCGAGTGATGCCGAAATGCTGGCGATAAAACCACCAGATGGCACAGCAGCGGTCCAGATCGGAGAGAAGGAGCAAGCGCTTCATTCTTCCGATGAACGTCATTACAAGTGTAAACAATCTGGAAACTCCTGTGGCATGTGCGGCACTTGTATCTATGAACGAGGGTCGATGATCCGTGCCGGCTGATGAGGGGCCGCTTCTGCAATGGAGCCTGAGTTCATGGTCGGAGACCTAGCGTTGCCTTTGAAGCTTAGAAACTGGCTAAGCACACGGGTATGAGCATCCGAAACTGCCCGGTATTACGATTGAAGTTCTGCTCGTGCAGCGACAAGATCTGGTAGGCGGCACCGAAACATCTCACCAGCCAGAGCGTTCAAGCGAGTCGAGGACATGCATCGCTTGACCCGAAATGAAGCGCGTAGGCAACGATTGCGAAATCTGCAGCCAGCGCCGCGACCGAGCAGTAGATGCCCGCGAGCGATAGGGCAGCTTCGTCTTTTCTCACATGTTTACCGAGGCCGAGTCGTGCCTACGCGGCCGCCAGTTGTATCGCAACAACGATGCAATCGTGACCACCTTAAGTTCATACACGACCTCGAATCCCCGATGGTCCAACCGCACTGTGGACGGCGCCGCACCTGTCCGCCGCAGTGTCACGGCTCGGGCTCGGTCGCGTTTATCCGGGTGACATCGCACACACGGCAGGTCGCAAGCGGTCTCCCGTCGGCATCCAGGGTCCTCTTTTGCGAAACTGAAAGAACCGACCGTAAGGGAGCCGGAAGACGCCCGTTACCCGGGGGCGATCTTCCCGGAACGATGGGCGACATTGAGCGGAATCCGCGGTGTCAACACGGCACGTCGAATATGTCGAAGATATCGGGAGAACTTCGCAAAATGAGCTTTAATGACGCGCCATTTACGAGGTCTCCTGATCTGAGCGCTTGGCTGAAAATCATCAAACCTTCACGTTGCTCACAAGCTCCATTAGTTATGGGACCGCAGCCACTTCGGGGTCATGTACGGCGGTCGGACCATGAACGCGTGTCTCTGACGGTCGACGCGCCGCCCCCAGTTGCGTTCTCACTCCCAACCAATTCTGGCCACCGTGCGCCCATGCGCGGGTTTGGGCCGCGTGCGAGAGGACAGGTCGAAGAGCGCCCCTCGATCTCGGAGAACTCCCCGTCAAGCGACCGCCGATTGTAGGCCCAAGACGACCGCTCTACCTTTCGCAGTCGTTCGGTCGCTGCTCTTCCCGAGCTTCGAGCTTGGCGTGGCAGCCCTCTCAATTTAACTTGTAGGAGGCCTGAAAGAACGTACCCCAGCGCTCCATGCTGAACTTTGCAAAACCGGTCGATGCGCCGAAGCAGTCGCTGCCTTTGCACGTGCTATTGCTGTGCTCTTCAGTCCACATGGCCCAATAGCGCCCGCCGACGCCGATGCTGAAGTTCTTGGTAATGAAGTAGGACAACACGCCTTCAATCTGGGCTCCCCCGCCACCGGTACCCCGTTGTTCATCAAAGGTGGTCAGGTCCCGCAAAAGATGATTGTCACGTCCCTTAAAATCAATCCAGGGCAGGTAAGCGACGTCAGTGCTTAAGCGCCAACGCTCGGTGAGCATGGTTTCGGCGCTTAGGCCGATACGAGGTGCATTCCATTGAGTATCCTGGCTGCCAACGATTTGATCAGCGGACGCTGGGCACCGATACATCGGGTTGGCAATCTGCACGCATCCGATCGTGTCGGAGCTCTGGGCGTAATAGGTCCAGCCAATAAATCCGCCAACCTTGTAGTTAGCGCCCCGCAAAAAATCGTAACCTAGATCCGCCGTGTAATAGGTGAACCTTCCGTTTGCCTGGCCCGATATTGTGTTGGCATACGACACTGATGTGGCGGCCCAATCTTCATCGTTCATGTTTCCTTTGTTGAAGCGCCCGGTGCCAACATTGCTCTTCAGAAATATTCCCCAAGGGCTGTCAAGACGGCCAAATAACTCCCCGGAAAATCCGTCAAGTCCGTGATAAGTCAGCCTCGATATGAGAATGCTGGGGTCTTCCAGGCGGCCAGAGGCCACAGCGCTGTGGTCCCATTGAAATCGTCCCCGGCTGAGCCAGAGCCGCGAGCCGCCTTCGAACGACCAACCGGGCGTGTAAGCCATCGGCGGCGCACCTGTGGGGGCTTTCGCGGACAGCGGCGCGTTGCCCCATTGCGCCGTCCACGGGTCGGTACCAAAATGGTAATTCAGGCCGATCTTTCCGATGTGATAGTTGCTGGACAGGCTAGTTGTGTTCGCCGGAAGAATGGCGAACGGGGGAAGCTGCACGGTCGGAGGCGTTTCGACCTTCGGCCCGCCGAAATGCAGGTAGTCATACTCAGCTGTGACGGACCATGCAGGCGTAAGCGCCTGCTCGACTCCCAGCCCGATGATGCCGCCGACACGACCATAAGCAAAATGGGTTGTCTCCTGTGGCATCCAGCCAAGCTCATAATTATTGACGACGTCGCCCTGATTGTTCTGCCAAGCGAGGCCTCCCTTGATGTAGGCCAGGGTGCGGCCCTGCGGGCCAAACGCGTAACCCATCCGACCGGTCCCCGTGGCAAAGACGTTGGGACCTGCCTTGCAGTTCGCGCTCACAACAGCGCTCGAGGCGGCAAGGCAGGTATTCGTGCCGTCGGAGACAGCACCGCTGGCATCCAACTGGACGCCAAACACCCAGCTGTTCTTCTGCCAATTGTAGCCGATCTGCCCACCTGCCAGGAAAACGGGGGTATCGATGATGTCGCCGTAGATCGGCGGACCGTAGGGATTACTGAAGGACGTCCTGCCGTAACCACCGCCGAGGTGCCCGCCAATATATCCCCCGGACCAGCTCCACACAGCCGGTGGCAGTTGCAATGATGGCTCAAGGTCTGCCGAAGTGGCCGCACCGCTTGCGACGAGCGCAATTGTTGTAGCTCCCCAAAAAAGAAGTGCAGATCGCATCAAATACTCCGCTGCGTTTCCCATCCACAACCGAGCGACGTCGTTCTGGCATCGGTGGTGACGCGGCGAATGAAGCAAGCAGCATGCCGCTTAAAAGCAGGCTCTCCAGGCGCCAGGTACGCGTCAAATTTGCGACATTGGGGCTCAAACCCGACAATCGTACTGTTAGCGTTCGACGGTAATGTCGCGCAACTCGAAGCCGCCATTCTCGCTGTAGCTACGACATTAGTTGTCGAGTCTCATATGAAGCGTTTGAGTCAGTGGACATTACAAATCGGAGCCGTGCGGCCTAGATGCCGGATCCGCCTATCTGCAGAGGGTGACACATGTACGCAGCGCCATCGAAGTCCGCACCCGTGGAAAGAAAGATCTGACGAGAGATTATTAGACAACGCGGCACCCGCAGGAGACGCTCGTCCATCAGCCTCGTCCGGCTTGTCATGAATACCTACGCGATAATCCGGCTCCGGCCTCAAATAGCTCTTGCTCGACCAAAATTTTCCAGTTGGAAATTCCGTGCTGGTGTCGTTTCCGCGTACGTCGATGGAAACGGTCGCGGCCGCGGAGCTATCCGAGCGCTACCGATTGTCGCCATTTATGACGTCGCAGAGAATTGCTAGCGGCGACTAAAAAATGCCGGCTGTTTGCAGCGTTGAACGAGGCGCAAAGTCTAGGGGACGCAGAATCAGGTCGTGGATCGAGGGCATTGGCGACCGCTTGCCCCAGCAACTCCGCGTCCGCCGCAGCGACCGACTCCGCACTCTTCGTCAAGGTGCGCTCGCGCGCGGGCGCTGCACGGTGATATTCTCGGCGAAGAAGCGCGTCTCGCCTCAGCGGAGGATAGGGCGTGGGTCTCGAACCGGCTTCGCGCAGGAAGTCCTCGACGCCTGCTGCGACTGATAGTCATCCTCGACGATGAGGATCCGTGGGGACTTTGGACACGCATTCACTCGCTTGTTGAAGCCCCCGGAAGGCTTGCCGCTTTGTGTAAAAGCGAACACGAAGCGAGGTTCCGGCTCTCATAGCAACTCCTTCGGCTGGCGAGAAACCAACGGATCTTGCCGCGGTGGCCCATGGGATGCGATCGGGAACCGGAAGATCGCATAGGCCAGTTGAGCTCCTTCGCTGATAAGATTACGTTGGGCGCCTCCTGCTTTCGTCGTGGGTCACGAAACCTGCCAAGCCAGTTTGTCAATTCCTTCGGGCGTCGCAAAGTCAAGGGCAACATGATCATCGAAATTGCGGTGCACGCAATGGAGCTTGCCGGCGAACTCGACGAGCTGGAGGCTCTCCGTTATCTCGCGAGCAAGCAATGTCGCGAGCCCGTCGCCTAGGCGTAGTACTACGGCGCCGCCGCGTTCGGAGCCGGACAAATCCATCCCGTAGTGAACCATTTCGTCGGCAGCGCCGAGCGGCGCAAGGCGCCGTTTAGGTTGCGGGGCCGGACTCCTAGGCACTCCGGCTCCCCTTCTGCCCTCGTTAGCTCGAGAGCAACTGCCGAATGGCGCGCCCAATGATGCTTTGATGGCAGGGTGCGACCGTGGAGCCAGCCGGGCGCCGGAGGGTGCTCTGCCGATCTCTGCTCCTGTTGCTAGTGAACTGCGGCTCCGCCCTCGCAATTTGCGCAGAGCCGTTAAGGCCAGAGATACCACATGTCTTTACGTGCCTTTCGGTACCCCCATCGTAGCCTGTGGCTCCTGGGCAGGGCACATGAGCTTACTTACGCGAGCGCGCGAGGCATTTTCCGTGGGCGACGTCGCCGATCCACTCGGCCGTTCGCTGCTCGTCGAACAATTTTCCATCCTTCGCAAGCAGGTCCCGGTTCTCTACGCGGTCCTGCTAGTTGACAGTATCAGCGTAGGGCTGGTCCTCCCATCAAGCATCTCGGCGTGGCTGAGGTTTGCCTTGCCTGGGGCCCTGCTCGCGGTCTGTCTGCTTCGCTTGAGCCAATGGCTCAGGCTGAAGGATACGGAATTCACACCCGAGCAAGCACATCACCAGCTCACTACGACACGCTTGTTTGCGGTTGTGCTGAATGGAGGGTTCGTCGTTTGGATCCTGGCACTTTTCGGTACGATTGAACCCAATCTGCGGGCGCCAATTGCCTTGCTGGTCTTCATGGGTTGCGTGGGTACCGCTTATTGCCTCGCCAGCTTTCCACCAGCCTCTCGCTTGACAATGCTGATTGCTGGCGCCCCGATCGCGACAATACTGCTCCCGTCGGCCAACGGTATGATGATCTCCCTTGGCATCAATCTTCTCCTGCTGCTGGCACTGCTTGGGCGGATGATCAACACCAACTTCCGGTCATTCGTCGAGCTGATCAAGGCGCATGGCCGGCTCAGCGAAGAAGGCGCTCGTGCGACCGCCTATGCGGAGCGCTTCGATACGGCGCTCAACAACATGTCACATGGCCTGTGCTTCTTTGACCAGGAGCAGCGCTTGATTGTGTGCAATCGGCAGTACCTGGAAATCTACGACCTCGATCCGGAAGTGGTTCGGCCCGGCATGAGGCTGAACGACATTGTAGATCTCCGGTATTCGGCCGGCAGTGCGCCCAAAATGTCGAAGGGAGAATATCTGGTCTGGCGCAACAGTGCCCCCGTTATTGCCCAGAGCTCCGATAGAACGGTCGAGCTGACAAACGGGCGCGTCGTGCGCATCCGGCATCGGCCTATGGAGGGTAACGGCTGGGTCGCAACCCACGAGGACATCTCCGAACGTTACCGAACCGAAGCGGCGCTTGCTGATGCGAAGGCTTCGGCCGAAAAAGCCGAAGTAGCCGCACGCGCCGCTCACACGCATCTCACAGAAGCACTCGACGTCGTTCCGGAGGGCCTCGCTGTATACGATAAGAACGACCGGCTTATTCTTTGGAATCGCCAATACGCGGAGTTCTATGAGGCAAGCCGAGAAGTTCTTGTATCCGGAACGTCGTTCGAACAGATCCTGAGGGGTGGGTTGGCTAGAGGCCAGTACCCAGAGGCGGCTGGGAGAGAGGAAGAGTGGCTCGCACAACGCATGGCCCACCATCAGTTGCCGCGGCACTCTCACGAGCAGCATCTGGCTGGAGACCGGTGGGTACGCGTCGAGGAGCGACGCACGGTTGATGGTGGAAGCATTGGCGTCCGGATCGACATCACCGACTTGAAGCGACGGGAGGCATCGTTCCGCCTCCTGTTCGAAGAAAATCCGCTTCCAATGTGGGTGGCCGACGGCAAGACGCGGCAACTGCTTGCGGTAAATGGTGCCATGTGCCGTCACTACGGATATGCTCGCGAAGCGCTTCTCGCCATGTCTGAACACCAGCTAGAATGCGAGGACTTGCACGGCCGCGGCGAACCCGACTACGCGCTGCACATCACGTCTGATGGCGAGGCCATCCAGGTGGTGATCGAGTCGCGACCGCTCGTCTACGACGGCCGCGCGGCTTACATGAGCGTTGCGTTCGACGTCACTGACCGCAACAGGGCGCAAGAGAAAATAAGTTATCTAGCCTGCCATGATGCGCTCACGGAGCTGCCCAACAGGGCGGCGCTCGATCAGCATCTCGCAGACGCTGTGGCGCGAGCGCAGGCGACAGACAACGGCTTTGCTGTGCTCTGCATCGATCTGGACCACTTCAAGGAAATCAACGATGTCTTTGGTCACGCAATCGGGGACGCCGTTCTGCGGGAAACATCCCGGCGACTGCAAGACGCTGCACAGGGATCCTATGTAGCGCGTGTCGGCGGCGACGAGTTCATTGGCATTGCGGATCAACTGCCTTTGTCTGCCAGCGCAGAGTTGTTGGCGACGCGAATGCGAGCCCAATTCGGGCGACCGATTGAGGTCGACGGCCATGCGCTCAAGATCGATTTGTGCGTCGGAGTCGCACTTTTTCCGAGAGACGCCGACAATACCGTCTCCCTGCTCGCAAACGCCGATGCCGCTCTGTACCGCGCCAAGCACGAGGGCAGGGGGGCCATTCGTCTCTTCACGAGCGCGATGGACCAACAGTTGCGTAATCGCCGGGCACTTGAGCAAGATCTACGGCTCGCCGTCGAGCGAGGAGAGCTCTACCTGGACTATCAGCCGCAGCAGGGTCGGGATGGAGGAACCAAGGGCTACGAGGCGCTGGTACGCTGGCGACACCCGACTAGAGGCATCATACCGCCTGGAGACTTCATCCCGATCGCGGAGCGGAGTGGATCGATCGCCCAGATCGATGATTGGGTCTTGATGGAGGCCTGCAGGGAGGCCGCTGGCTGGGAGCAGCCGCTCAGGATTGCTGTCAACGTTTCGGCGGCGCAGTTTCGCCGTGGAGACCTTGAGGCGCAGGTCCGCAAGGCGCTGCACGACACCGGGCTGTCGGCCTCGCGGCTCGAGCTCGAAATCACCGAGGGCGTCCTGATCGAGGACCTCTCGCGGGCGAAGAAGACGATGCAAGTTCTCAAGTCGCTCGGGATACTGATCGCTCTCGACGATTTCGGTACCGGGTACTCATCACTGTCGTACCTCGAAGCGTTCCCCCTGGACCGCATCAAGATCGACAGAGTCTTCGTTGCCGGCCTAGGCCAGAGCGAACGCGGGCTGGCCATCGTCAGGGCCGTGATCGGTCTCGCCCACGGACTTGGCGTTCCTGTTCTTGCAGAGGGCATTGAAACGGACGCTCAGATGTCGCTTTTGCTGTACGAGGGCTGTGATGAGATGCAGGGCTACTTCATCGGCCGGCCTCGGAGCTTAGCCGCAAAGGTTCCCTCAAGCCGTGGGAAATCTTTAGCGGCACTTCATAGCCAGCGGTAGCGTCGTACGGTCGAGAGCCACTGCCGACGCCGCACGCCTCGCGCCAAGGCACGCGCGCATGTTGAGTGCGTGGCCTTCGCAAACAGGGCAACCGAGCCACACGACGTTCAGATGAAGGCCTGAGGATTTCTTACGTTATGAGCGGCTGCGTTGTAAGTGCGATGTTGTTTTTCAATGACGCTGGTGGAGTCGTAGCGCAGCGCTGCAGGCAGTCAAACTCATTTGCGCTTCAGGGTGATCCGGCGCAATGGAATGCCATACTGCCAAGCTCGAACTCTGATCGATGCTTCGCTAGCCGCGGCCGTCCTTACGTTTGTCGCCGAGCCGCGGTGTCGGTTTGGCGAAGTGCACCCCATCCGACATCGCACTCCGTTCGCGCATCTAATCGAAGTGATCGACCACGACACCTTCAGGCCGGATGGCAACACCTTATTCTCACGTCCGGATCGAATATCTTCTCATTAGAAATTGATATCAGCCGTATAGTTGGCGTCTCCCAAGCGATTCCGGCATTAAGTTCAAGTAGGAATCGTCTGTGTACGAGAAAAATGCCCGCGAAGGGTGAAAAGGGAAAACCGTCTCTCCGATCGCGCTGGAGGCGATCAGACGCCTCGATGCGTTGTTCGATCCCGAACGCGCCATCAACGGCCGCGGCGCCGACCAGCGGCGCGCCCTGCGCCAGGAACAGAGCAAGCCGCCTCTCCAGGACATGCACACCAGGTTGCTACGTGAGCGCAAAACGCTCTCGCGTTCCTCCAGGGTCCTGAAGCCCCTGAATTACATGCTCAGGCCACGGGACGACTTCGCCCGCTTCCTCGACAACGGCTGGATCTGCTAGAGTTGCCACGGGCAGATTTTGGCCTCGCTAAGGTCGCGCAAGAAGGTTGAAATTACCGTACGCGCGTAAATACATCCGCGCCCTTCAACTTGCTAGGCCTACCTTTCTTATCAACATAAAAGAGCGTCCAAGACGTTGGCATCTGAGACCCGTTAATTTTTCCAACCCAGCGGGTAAAGGAATTGCACTGGGCAAAAGTAACAACAAAATACAAGCCGGTTGGACTAACGGCTCCCGCTGCAGGATAAGGGACGCCCTGGCACGCAAATCCTTGAGCATGGTTTGTGAAAATCCCTTGTATAGCCCCGCTATTGGCGGACCAAATAAAGAGTTCCGAACCTCGTTCATTTTTCCAATATGACGGAGCAGGAAGCCCCTGCGCCATGGCCTCGGCGGAAAGCAACAAGGATTGGACGAGCAGCAAGAGTCCCAGAAGTCTTTTCATGTTGAAGCCCCAAAAGCGTCGTCTGAAGATCATGTAATTTTGTACAACTTGAGGTGACGTTCGCGGCTCTTATCTCGCATTCGGCAAAGGAATGCGGCGCATATGCGCCAAGTCGCGCTGGATCGCAGCGCAGTCGGACTCAGTGAGTCCGCCCAGTCCGGGCACCGCACCCCTTTGCTTCATCTTTCTGCTTATGCCGGACAATTGCTTTGCCCCGCGCTGATCGGGCGGACGTCACGAAGAAACTGCCGTTCCACCTTCCGCTCGATGTGCGCGCCTCGCGGCTTTCTGCGGGCGAGAAGCAGAAAGCCGAGATCGTCAAGCAGTTCTGCGGCCCTCGAAGCTGCACAGCGTGTATTCGTTACGCCACAGCTTCAAAGACGGCCTATTCGCTGCGGAAGAGGTCGGCAACCGGAGGAAGCTCACCCTCTCCGCTGAATTCATATATCCGTCGAATATTGTGTCCACTTAAGCTATTGAAAATGTTGGACGTGAACCGTCCCGGGTTTGCCGGAGGCCATTTGGTTTAAGTTAAGCTGCCATGGCCGGTTGTTCAGCATGGCGTAGTAGCGTTGCTCGGCTTCGGCCGGCGGGATGTTTCCGATGGGCTCCAGGAGCCGTCGGTTGTTGAACCAGTCGACTTATTCGAGAGTGGCGAACTCGACGGCCTCGAAGCTGCGCCATGGCCCGCGCCGATGGATCACCTCGGCCTTGTAGAGACCGTTGATGGTTTCGGCGAGAGCGTTGTCGTAGAAATCTCCGACACTGCCGACAGAAGGCTCGACGCCGGTCTCAGCCAGGCGCTCGGTGTACTTAATGGATACGTATCGGCGCCTTACAACGTTCATCGCAACCTCCAACCTCCGAGTGTTGCGACGACCGTTTGAATCCGCCTTGGCTGCCCCTGTCGCTGTGGTGCACGAGCCCGCTACGATGGACCGGCCGTCGATCATGTAGTGCCTGCTCCAGCGCATCGAGCACGAAGCCTGCATGCGCCGTGCGCGAGGCCCGCCAGCCGACGATCCTGCGGGCATAGGCATCGATGACGAAGGCGACGTAGACGAAGCCGGCCCAGGTCGCGACATAGGTGAAGTCGGAGAGCCAAAGGACGTTCGGCCGTGGCGCCTTGAACTGGCGGTTGACGTGATCCAGCGGGCATGGCGCCGCCTTGTCGCTGATCGTGGTCTTGACGGATTTGCCGCGGATGACCCCTTGCAAACCCATGTCCCGCATTAATCGCGATACTGTGCAACGGGCAACATCGAAGCCTTCGCGTTTGAGCTGGCGCCAGACCTTGCGCACACCGTAGACGGAGAAGTTCTGGTCGAAGACGCGACGAACCTCGACCTTCAGAGCGGCATCCTGCCTGGCGCGCGCCGACCGCTTGGCCGGATCGCGCCGCTTGGCCACATGGGCGTGGTAGGTCGAGGGGGCGATCGGCAGGACCTTGCAGATCGGCTCGACCCCATGCGCCCCACGATGATCATCAATGAAGGCGATCATGGCTTGGACCGGCGGTCGAGCTCCGCCATCGCAAAATAAGCGCTCGCCTTGCGCAGGATCTCGTTGGCCTGTCGAAGCTCACGGTTCTCCCGTTCCAGGGCCTTCAGCTTCTCGGCCATCTAAGTCGGAACGCCGGTCCGCTGCCCGCTGTCGATCTCGGCCTTCTTGACCCAGTCATGAAGCGTTTGCCGTGTGCAGCCGATCTTGCCCGCAATCGATGTCACCGCCGCCCAGCGCGAAGGGTGCTCGCCGGCGTGATCCAGAACCATCCGAACCGCGCGGTCCCGGAACTCTGGCGAAAACTTGTTCGTCGTCTTGCTTGTCATGGCTCCATCCTCTCAGGAGTTGGAGCCTCCGGCAAACCCGGGGCGGTTCAGATCGCGCCTCCGTGGAGCTGCACGAGCTAGGTAGAAGCCGCTAACGTGCTTGACAGGTAAATGCACGCCTTACGAAGAACGATCTTAGTACTCGGATGGGATGCCCATCTTCCCAAATAGCGCAATGGGAGGCCACCACGGAACGATAGCAGATAGCCGTCGTAGAAATAGCTTTGCGCGGCGACTGGGGGCCGCCGCGCAGCAGGACCATGTGCTTGTCGAGCCGATCGTTGAAGTCCAGGCCGGCGGTGAAAAAGCATTCTCTAGGATCGCTCGACATCAATGCCATCCTGCGTGGCCTTCCGGCCACCAATATCCAGCATCTTGCTGCGAAAACGGTACAGCCACATCGCACCCAGACCATAAAGGGCGGCAATTCCCGCGAAAGCGAACGTGTTGTGAAGCTCCGCGCTGCCGAGCACAACGCCAACAAAGTTGCCGAGTGCTTCTCCGAGACCCATACCGATGGCGTTGATGCCGAGCAAGGCGAGGTGATCCCTTCCCGGGGTATTCTGGACAAGCAACACCGACAACGACGGCAGGGCGACAATCTCCACGACCGTCAACAATGCGACGGCGAGGTAGAGCGTGAACAGGTTCACGAACCCTGATAGCAGCGCGAAACACGCCAGGACCAGGACCGCCGACAAGATCAGCGACCCGACATCGTCGACATGCGCGCGCTCGAGCGTCTTCATCAGCGGCATCGATGCCCCTACCACCAAGGCGGCATTGAGGCCGGCAATCGTCCAAACGATTTCCGGGCCGGCCAACAAGCGGCCTAGCACGATCGGCGCAAACGAAAAGATCTGTGCCAGGGCGAACCACGTGAAGGCAGTCGCCACGAATACCAAGCGAAGGTCGGACCGCGTTGCGCTGTGCAGCAGCGACTTCCACCAGTTGCCGCCGCGGTCCAGTACTGGCAGCTCGTTCCCCAAAAAGGCATGGCAGACCAACCCACCCGACACCATCACCAAGCCGGTGACGAGGAAGGGGGCGTTCGGCGCCATTTGCACGTACAGCAGGCTCGAGAGCAACGGTCCGAGCGTGGCAGCGATATTCGTCCCCACGGCGAGCTTCACTAGCATCAAACGGAGAGATTGATCCTCGCGCAGGCGAACCGTAATTACGCGCAGCAGCAAGCTGCACGACCCGTAAGCGGTGCCGACCATAAACAGTCCGAGCGCGGTCCCGACAAACGCGGCGCTCTCCGCCACGATGATATAGCCCGCCCCCATCACGAGATAGGTTGTCGTCAGGGCACAACGCGTGGGAATGCGGTCCAGTAGTGGAGCGAATAAGGCGCGCGACGCTCGGCCGGAAGCGGACAGGAGCAGCAACAGAGTACCGACCTGAGCCGCCGAGAGCGATCGGTCGAGGAGATAGACGCCGAGCACAGAGAGCGGCGCAAAGTAGCCGTAGTTATTGAGAAAATTCTGAGCGAACACGTTCCAGAACATACGCTGCGCGGGCTTCGGTTGGAGCATGGTTGCGCGCGGGCTGTTCATCATTGAACGGTGATGGCGACCGCCATGATCATGCGCTCGAGCCGGTCCTTAACTTCGGTGGCGCTCGCCCCGGTGGCAAGCACATGACCAACGCGGTCGAACGAGTGGCGGACGGGCTTCACGGTGTCACCGACTTTGATCAACAGCGCGGCACCGGCATAGCCAGGCATTTCGGGCAGACGGTCATATCCGGTGATTTCCGTCACCCTGCCGGCGGGCGGGACGAAGTATCGGATGCCGGCGGCTCCGCAGTGGGCCGCGGGAAGCATCACCACGCCGGCATCAGCGCACAGCATCTGGGCAAACACGCTGCCGTAATAAGCGATCCCGGTCACGTGCTGTGTCAGGTGCGTAATGTAGTCGCCTCCGGGTCGGGAGTGAATTTCCCCCATGACGATCTCGCCGGCATCGCAAGCCCAGAACTCCGCATGAAACATGCCGAAAGTCAGACCGATGGCATGCACGGCGCTCTGCACGACCGTGATCGCGCGCTCACGCAAAGCAGACGGAAGATGGGCCGGCGCGACATGGCCGCACTCGACGAAATTGCCACCGCCGATCACGAATTTTTGCGTCAAGCTCAAGACCCTCGGCAAGCCACGGACACACAAGCCCTCCGCGCTGAACTCCCGGCCCTCGACGAACGATTCGAGCAAGAAGGGCCGCTCGCTTGCCGGCCTGAGCTGCGCAAGCGCAGTGGCAAGAGCCGTCGCGCTATCCACCAGAAAGACGTTCTCGCTGCCATACCCGATCATCGGCTTAAGGATGAGTTTGCGATGCCGGCGCGAGAGCTCGGCAAACGCCTGATCGATTGCCTCGCCGGATCGGCACAGCCTGGCTTCCGGCTGGGCAAATCCGGCCGCCCGCAAGGTGTCTCGGCAGACAAACTTGTTGGTGGTGCACTCATGCGCACGCTCGCTGGGGCCCTTGAATCCAAAGCGGCGAACGAGCGCGGCGATCGCCGGCTGCGCTTTTTCTTTGAAGCTGAATGCTCCGGCAAGAAGGTCGCGTCGGGGATATTTGCCAACCCACTTGAGACAGGCGCTCACATCCTCGAAGTCGAGGGGATGGACCTCATCGGCGAGATCATGCAATTGAATGGCCTGCTCGAGACGCTTGGGCGTGTCCGTCAACACCACCCGCAAGCCTTGCGCCCGCGCCTGATCATAGAGGTGACGGGACTGAATCTCGCTCTCTCCGCCCAAGACCAGCAGTGCCTTCTTCCGCATCGTCATCACATCTGTCCATTGTTATCTCGACACCTCGACGCGCGAGCCAGTCGAGCATGACCGGCGCTATCTGCGGGGTGATAATGGTCTCCGGATAGTGAAATCCGCCAACGGCTTTTCCGGCGCCCGTCAGCCAGTTGACCAGGAACACCACGGGCAAGCAGGTGGCCAGAGCCATCGAGCGCACGTCGACGCGGTCAGTGAAGGTGAGCCGCAAACCCTGCACAGACCGTCGCCCGTGCCGACTTCCGGCGAGATCGATTGCCAGAAGCGTCTTTGTCTGTTCGTTCTCCGCCAAGCCGAAGGTGCGCTGGGTGGCCCGCTCGAAAAGCTGCTTTGGGGTGAGGCCCGTATTTTCGTCCACGGCATCCTCGGCCAAGACGCCGAGTTGATCGAGCAATGCGACCAGTTCGACATATCTGGTCCAACGCAATGTGCGTTGGTCGGCATGGACACCCGGCCGCGACAATTTCGGATGCTCCGAGAGCCGCGGCTGCATCCCGTCATGCCAGTGCTCGAGCACCCCGATGCCGGGCCAAGCGAGTTGTTGAACATCGGAAAACCGCGGAACGACGCAAAGGGCGCCATCGCGGATGCAATAGGCGTCGCGCTTGGCGAGGGGGAGGTGCGAAGTGCCGAAGAGTCTTTTGTAGCCGAGAGGATTGGCCGGGCGTGGCACTACGATCCCACCGCAGCAGATACGAAGGGACTGCACCTCCTCTGTGGATTCCAGCAGATAGCCCGCCAGGATCTCCGTCAGCCCCGGCTCCAGCCCGCAGGGCAGAACCGTCGCAAGTCTCGGAGCTTGGATCAGCGCTTGCTGCACGCGTGGCACGTCCTCGGCAGCAGGCCGGCTGATACTCACCAGCAAACCACGTGTAGCGCGGCTCGCTAGGCTCTCGATCACACCCAGCGTGACCGGCCAAGTGGCGGCACAGATCACGACGGGTGCGAGTTCTGCCTGCTGCGGCTGGTCGGTGCACAAGATCTCACATTTCCATGCCTCGCGCGCAGCCGTGAGCGCGCTCATATCGCGGTCGATGAGGCGGACCGTCCAGTGCGGAAAGGCGTCGCGCAGCAGCGCCGCCATTCCCCTGCCCATCGCACCAGCGCCTATGACGTCCGTCTGCATGTGTCACTCGTGGGCGAAGACTGGGGTGATCGTCTCCGATACCCAATCGAGGTGCTTCGTGAGCAGTGCTTGGCTCGGCGCGGTGCTGATCACCGCGATCAGACGTTGAAGACGGAAATCGCTTGGCGGAAGCACAATGTGTGTACCGATCGATGTTTCGACGATCGCCTGCTCGACCCAAGGGTGATCGAGAACCGCCTCGAGGCCGCGGTAGCCGAGCAGCCGCCCTTCCTGTTTGGCCAAGACGTAATGGATCCCGGCCACCCGCTGCGGCGCGGGCGGAGGCAGAGGCGCCGTGCCCACCGCAATGCGAGCAAGGTTTTCGTAGAAGTCATAGTGCAACGCAAGCGGGACCAGATGCGACGCGATGTAATCGCCTCCCGGCCGGGCAGCAACCTCAATGAGCGCGAACTGCGGGCCGTCGTACTTGCCTTCGAGGTGGAAGGATGCATTGTCCAGGCACAGCGCCAGCACGTAGTCTTTGGTCTTTGCTTCAATCATGCTGCGCATCTCACCATCGAGGTCGGCAGGGAAAATATGCCGCACCTCCAGGCAATAAGGATCCGAGGTGAGCTTGTGCGTGATTCCGACAACGGTGACTTCACCGCTGCAAACGTACCCTTCCACACTCACCTCCTGCCCGCCGATATAACGTTCCGCCAGGAACGTAAGCGTTTCCCGGCGCAAAGTCGGGTCGTACGACGGATTGCCGATCTTCTTGCTAGTGGAATGAAAGACATTCAGGTCGGCAGGCTCGCGAAGGAGGTAGATTCCGGTGCTGCCCGAGGCGTTCACCGGTTTCACGATGACCGGGAGTCCCGCCACACCGATGAACTCTTCCAGATCGCTATCATTCTGCAAAAGGCGGTGCGTGAGGCCGGAAACCGACTGAGTTCGCTCGCGCAGTATCGATTTGTCCCGCACCGCGGACACGCATGCGAGCGGCAACCCGGGCAGCCGCAATTTCGCGGCAACGATGGCGCAGGCTTCCACAGCAGTTTCCGTAAAGCAGACCACACCGGCAATTTGGATACACTTTCTGATCTCCTCGACGGCGCTCTCGAGCGAGACAAGGCTTGCGGGATTACATTGGCGCCACTCGTCGACGTAGCAGGCAAGTTCCGGTGGCAGCGGCTGACCAAGCACAGCGACGCGGTATCCGAGCCGATGTGCCGCTTCGAATGCACGAATGCTTTCTCGTATGAGTCGGCGATAATTGATATAGAGGAGAAACTCCGTCATACAGCCCAGCCTCTGGTGTCGAAGGATCGCCCCGCCGGAACCCATTGCAAGGCGTGGTTCAGATATGGCGGTTCTCGAATGCCAAGGCGCGCCAGGAGTGCGGTGCAGAGCCCGGGCATCACCGGCCAGGCAAGCGTCGCCCACAGCCGCAGGCCGGCAACGCCGAGGGCGCAGGCGGCGCGCTCGATGCCCGGGTGATAGCGCGCGCCAAGCGCTTCTGTTGCGAATCCATCAAGGTCGTGAAGCAAGCGGTCGATTAGCTCCGCGATCCGCCGCGGGTCGAATCCTTCGACCGAGAATAGCCGCCGGCCCTCTTGCTGACGCTCGCAAAGCTGTTGATAGAATGCGCGATGCAGGCGTTCCCAAGTGCCGGCCTCCGGCACCGTCCCGCGGTGACGCGTTTCGACCGACTGGCTGATGTGATGAATGACGGATGCCAGCAGGCCGCGGCGCCGTTCGATCCAGTCAAAGGCCTCGCGAAAGCTAAAGTTCGTCGGGGCAACCGATGGACGGGTATGGCAGACATATAGGCGCAGCCAGTCGGCCGGAATTCCCTGGCGGGTGAGATCGTCGGCGTATATGACATGGCCCCGCGAGGTGGAGAGCTTACGGCCGTCAAGCTGGTAGAATTCGTTGCCAAAAAAACCCACGATGCGAAATCTGCTCGCGTCGTAAAGGTGGAGCAGGATTGGGAAGGTGATGCAGCGCAGATACGCGTTGTCGGAGCCAAAAAAGAGCACGAGCTCGACTTCGTCCGAGCCGAGCTCCGCACGGGAGGCAAGCATATCCTGTGCCGTCAAGAAGCGGGGGGCGAGCTCGACGGCCGAATAGAGGTTCTGGTTCTCTTGCCCGTGCAACGGCAGGGCAAGTCCGTCCGATGAACAGATTCCGAGCGGAATGTCCGGCAGCTTGCGCTGCAACACCCGGGCGACGAAATCCGGCATTTTGCCGACGTAGGCCCCCGACATCAGGTATCGCTCGAGCACGGCGCGATGCGGCTCCAGCGGCACGAACATGCGCTTCAGCGGCCGCCACGCTGCCGGCCGGTTGCAATGATTGCAGACCGGATCCATCAGCTCTTCATCCGGCACGAACAGCGCGCAGTTCTCGCATTCCGAGCTGATCCCTTCGCCACAGTGCGGACAGGAGCCGCGCACGTGGGCTTCGAACAAGTATCCGTGCCCGTGCTCACAATACGGAACGCGGGCAGTTTTCTCGATGAGATGGTCGCCGGCCTCCAGCGTGGCTAAGAACTCGCGAGCGACCCGTTCGAAACGCGGCAATTCGTCGAGCGTCGCGAACACATCGAAGTCTACCCCCAGCAGACGGTAGTTAGCGAGAAAATCATCCGAGTAGGCGCGCGAGGTTTCGTGGTAGCTCCGCCCTTCGCGCGCAGCGGTTATCGCCACATGTGTCTGAAAACCCAATGTCCCACAAAGCTGGTAACAGTCGAGCCCAAGTGTCCTTTGCGCTCGCGTAAACATGTCGGCAGCGACGACCGGCCCCGCCAGATGCCCAACATGCATCCGCCCGTTCGGCGTTGTAAAGCTCGGCAGAACAAGGCGCGTGCGCGGCGCCTTGGTGGGGGCTTTGACGCTTTCGTCAACGGTCTGCCGGTCTTCCCACCAAGCATTTCCCACGACCAGAAGTTCCGCCCCATCGTTCTTGATAAGATGGGCAGTGAACGGAGACATCAGCAGCATGTCTCCGGGGCCGAGCTGTGTGGTAGAGAGCGACCCGTCGCCATAGGTGACCGAGCCGGTGCCGGAGAACACGAACAACATCTCGTTGTCGGCGTGGCAATCCAAGCGCGTGGACTCGCCACTCTCGAGGGCAAATTTAGAGGCCCTAAAATGGCGTGCCACGATGTTATCGCGCAGCTTTCTCATCATTCCTCCTCCAGTTCAGCCAGACGCGACAACATCGATGGATCCATGTCCACCGGATAGAACTCCTTTCCCATGATGCTGTTGACGATCGTTGCGTTGCGATAGGCGACGAGAGACAGATTCGCGTTCTGCAAACCATGCTGGATGCGGGTTCTGTTCTGAAAGTAGATCTTGCCTGGCAGGGCTATCCGGCTCTCCAGTGAATAGTCCGATCTGATCCTGGGCAAACTATCCTCAATACAGGCGAGCTGCATGATGCGGTCGAAGAATGGCGGCGTGTGGGGGACAAAACCGGTGGCCAAGATCACACGGTCGACCGGCACCCTGCGTGTTGCTGCGGTCTCGGTGCACTTGAGCGTAACTTCGAAGCCCGCTCCATTCTGCCGCAGACCTTCGAGACAAGCACTGACGATCAACCGGACGCCGTTATTCTCACTGTCGACGAAGCGACGTTCATAGATTTTGTCGAAGAGTTGATTTGTGAGATCCAGCGATACGCCGTCGCTGCTCAGCCTCTTGACCTGCACCCATTCGCGCCGACGTGAGAGCGGCTGAGCTTGAAAGTGGCGGAAATAGGCAGGCGTATAATACTCGTTGGTGAATGCGCAGTCGTCCCTCGGTTCAAGGTTGTCGCGCGGCGTGACCCAAAGTATCTGCTTCAGGGGTGGGCCCGCGAGCAGCTGTTCCATCACCTCGCTGCCGCTTTGACCCCCGCCGACGAGCAAGACTCGTTCTCCTGCGGCCGGTGGCGCCCTATTGAGATAGTCTGCCACGTGATAGACGCGTTCGCCCAACAAGGGACGCACGCAATCCGGCACGTCGGGGCAGATTCCGAGCCCAAGTACGACATTTCGGGCCTGATGTTCCGCCTCAGTGGTCGTGACGCGGAAATGTGATATTTCGGGCCGCACATCCAGTGCCTTTTGCCCAAATCTAAGATACGGAAGCTGATCTGCGACCCAAGCGAAATACTGAAAAAACTCCTTGCGAGAGACTGCGCCGGACCGTCGATTGACGAACGCGTGGAGCCGCCCACTTCGGTGCAAAAAGTTGAGAAATGAAAACGAACTGGTTGGATCTACGAGCGACACACAGTCTTTGACATGTGACACTTGTAACTTAGCGTTCGAAAATGCCATTCCGGCGTGCCAGGAAAAACGCGGCTTATCGTCAATGAATAGGCACCGTAGTCCGGTCGGCTTCATGAGAGCGGCAAGGCTGAGATTAAACGGACCAATTCCGATACCAATTACGTCATACATGCGACGAAGCTCCCATGTGCCGGTCCTCTTCACGGCCAACTAGAAATGGTGCATGCGGTGCGTTGAATGCATGAGTCGAGCCAGCAGACAAACGTAGTCGGTTCATGCCGTCGTTGAGAGAGTACAAGAGGCGGCCCCGGCGCAGAGTAGGTGCGCTGGGTACACGCGCTGGGTCCGCCCCTACATCATCGGTTGCTTCGTGATGCTCCTTGCATGAAGCAAGCGGCGTGCCGAACTGAAATCGTGGCGCTTCTGCAAGCGCTTGATACAACTATCGGCGAGACGCTTGAATCGAGCGTCGCGTCACGTGCACGAATTGTCTCAAGGCTGACGATCGGGGCTGCGTCATATCCGACAAGGTCGGTGTGAGTTCGGTGGCCTGCACAGCCCGGCAATCGTTGGCTCCGGGAATCGCGCGGCGCGGGCGCGCGGTACCGCCGGTTGATCTGCCTCACCTACTCAGTGAGGCTTCTGCATTCCCTTTTTGGGCCTCGCAGCTCCCGTTCCCTGAGCGCCCTCGCCAGCTCCCGCTTCTTCGCGCGCGATAAACTCTGCAATTTGGGCATCAAGTTCGTCGTCTGTCATACCCGCGAAGTCGCCCGGCTTGCCGACCTCCTTGCGGTTAATGAACATGCCCAATTCTTTGCCGAGCAGCTCCAGCGCGCGGTACCCGACGTTTCCCTGGTACTGGTATTCGCCCTGCTCTTCCCCCTCCTTACCACGCACCGGGCGTGCCTGCAGCGCGCGCTCAACGTTCTCGATTAGCTTACCTAGAACCACTCTTTGGTCAGGGCCAGCTTCGACATAGCCTTCTCGGTGGCTTTCGCATCCGCCCTTTCGCGCTTCTCAAATAGCTCAGAGACCCGGGTTTGAATGGGTTGCGTGCGGGCTAGAGCGGAGGCGTTGTGCCTATTGGCCTTGTAGCCCGCCTCTACGTACGCCTGAGCAGCGGAGCGTCCTTTCACAAGCTCCTGGGCGACGCGCTCATGTTTGGGGTTCCTAAGGATTGGCATTGGATCGTTCTCCTTCTCAAGAGGCCAAGCTAATGTCTGGTTCTCGGCAACGCGCCAACGACTGGCTCCTGGTGCGAAGCGGGCCGTCGCCGCAGAAATTACAAAGCGCCTACAATGACATACCGGTGCCCAGTCTCATCCTGTCGGGCGCGCCAAATCTCAGGCATTCAATACAAAACACCGAACAATCCCTCACAGAGTGCCTCCTGCCCAAGTGAAGGCCACAACGGTTAAGCCCGAGGCCCGGTCAAGGTAAGCCGCCTCACGCCCCGCCAGCCGGCTTCTCCAAGTCGGCCCAGATCTTCGCAAAATAATCCTGGAACGCCGCGTCGGTCCGCAGCGCCGCCGGATCACGCCCCGCCCGTGGCAACTCGATCACGTGCCACGCGCGCACCGTGGCTGGGCGTGCGCTCAGGACCAGCACGCGGTCGGCCATGGCGATGGCCTCGCCGATGTCGTGGGTGACGAGAATGGCGCTCTTGCCGCGTTCGGCGATGATGCGGGAGACGTCGGCCTGCATCAGCAGGCGGGTCTGGAAGTCGAGCGCGGAGAACGGCTCGTCGAGCAGGATCACCTCGGGGTCGAAGGCGAGCGTGCGCATGATGGCGACGCGCTGGCGCATGCCGCCGGAGAGCGCCGCGGGTTTTGCGTGCTCGAAGCCGGAAAGGCCGTAAGTCCGGATCAGCTCCAGCGCGATCTCGCGCGCACGCGGCTTTGGTGTCTTGCGGATCTCCAGCCCGAGCATGACATTGTCGAGCACGCTGCGCCACGGCAGCAGCAGATCCTTTTGCAACATGTAGCCGACATGGCCGGCGGCATCGTCGACGCGCCGTCCGCCGACCTCGACATGGCCGCGGGTTGGCCGCAGCAGGCCGGCAATGGCGTTGAACAGCGTGGACTTGCCGCAGCCGGAGGGGCCGACGATCGCCAGCGTCTCTCCGCAGCGCAGCTCGAAGTCCACTTTGCGGATCGCCTCGACCGGGCGCCCCTCGCCATCGAAGGTGACGCCGACATTCTGGGCGCGCAGCACGATCGGCGCGGCCTCGGTGAGGTCATGCGCGAGCGCGTTCATCGGTCCACCTCCCTGCAGAAGTCGAGCAGCGTGTCGTTGAAGATCTTTGGCGTCACTACGCTGAAGGCGTGCGCGCCCCAATCGACCTCGTGCACGCGCGCATCGGGAATGGCAGCCGCAAGCTCGCGGGTCAGATACGCCGGCACCAGCGCGTCGTCCTTTGCGGAGGACAGCAGCGTCGGCACGTTGATCTCGGCGAGGCGCCTGCCGCCCTCGAACGCGAGGAACATGTCGATGCGCTGGTTGATCGTCGCGACCGAGGGGAAGTGCTTCAGGATCTTCTCTTCCTCGGCGTCGAGATGGGCGATGTTCTGCGAAATCCATTGCGGCGGATAGAGGAACAGCGGCTGCGCCCGGACATAGGCCTGCGGGCCGGACTGGTTGAGCAGGGCCTTGCGGATCTCGAAGCAGCGCCGCAGGAACGGATCGGCGCGGCCCCAGCCGTTGACCACAGTGAGGCTGCGCAGGCGCTTGGGGTGACGCAGCGCGAGCTCGATGCCGACGATGCCGCCGATCGCATGGCCGACCACATGCGCGGCATCGACGCCCGCATGGTCGAGCACGCAGGCGATGTCGTCGGCCATGCCGGCGATGCTGCGGCTGCTGCTTTCGCTGCGGCCGGTGCCGACGTGATCGTAGAGGATGACCTGGTGGCGCTCCGCCAGCGCATTGAGCTGCGGGCCCCAGAACGAACCACTGCCGCCCATGCCGGCCGAGAGCACGACCGGCGTGCCGCGCCCGTGAACTTCGTAATAGATCTCGGCGTCCTTGCCGCGTGCAAAAGCCATGACGTCCCAGCGATTGGAGTGACTTGATTTCGGATCAGGAGAGCAGGCGCCGCTCGATCAGATCGATCGCGCCGTACATCAAGAGCGCCACCACCATCAGCGTCGCGATGCCGACCCAGACCGCGTTGAGGTCGTAGAGCACGCCGGCGTAGTAGATCATGTAGCCGAGGCCCTCCTTGGAGGCGATGTACTCGCCGACCACGGCGCCGATCAGGGCGAAGCCGACATTGAGGCGGAAGGCCGCGACGATCCACGGCATCGCGCCCGGCACGATGACGGTGCGCCAGGTCTTCACCCGGCTGGCGCCGAGCGAGCGCAGCAGCTTGACCAGATCGGCGTCGACCTCCTTGGCGCCTTGCAGCGCCGTGATGACGGCGACGATGAAGGTGATGATCGCCGCGATCGCGATCTTCGAGGAGAGGCCGATGCCGAACCAGACGATGATCAGCGGCGCCAGCGCAATCTTCGGCAGGCCGTTGAGCGCGACCAGATAAGGCCGCAGCACGGCGGCGCCGGTCGGCACCAGCCACAACGCGAGCCCTGCCGCGCTGCCGAGCACCGTTCCGATCAGGAAGCCGGCGATGGCCTCCCACGCAGTGAGCGCGGCGTCGCGCAGCAGCTCGCCGCTGCCGATCAGCTTGGCGCCCTTCGCGATGATGCCGCTCGGCTGGCCGTAGAGATAGACCGCGATCAGGCCGAAGCGGATCGCGAGCTCCCACGCCGCAAGCAGCGCAACCAGCAGCGCGATCTGGAGCAGCGCGATGCGCAGCGCGGGCGGCAACTTGAACCGCGCGCCCGCAACTGCCTGCCCAGCGTCGAGCACGGCCACCTCACGGCCTCTTGTGTGCGATCGAGGCGATCTCGACGAGGCAGGCGGGCTTCACCAGGCCGCACTGGATGCAGTAGCGCGCCGGCTTCTCGCCGGGAAAATACTCGGCATAGACCTTGTTGACCGCGGCGTAGTTGGCCCAGTCGGTGATGAAGATCGAGTTGAAGGTGACATCCGCAAGGCTCGATCCCGCCGTCTCCAGCACGCGCTTGATGGTCTCGAGAATGTGCCGGGTCTGGCCTGCCGCATCGCCTTCGTGGACGACATCGTTGTTGGCATCGAAAGCCAGCGTGCCCGACACGTAGATGACGTTGTCGGCCATCATCCCCGGCGAGAACGGGGCGATGGGCGCGGTGGTGCCCGGCGGAATGATGGCGCGGTCGGTCATAGCGAGTCCTCTTCTGTGGGAACGGCTTCGGCCTGGGCAAAGGCGCGGCGGAAGTCGCTCGCGGACGAGACCCAGCCGAAGAATGTCTCGATGTTGAAAATTGAGGCCTTCTGGATGTAGTCGGGGCCGGCCTGATGGGTCGCGTCCTCCAGCATCACGCCGAAATATTCGAGATGGAACCCGTCGCGCAGCGTCGACTCCACGCAGACATTGGTGGCGATGCCGCAGAACACGAGGTTGCGGATGCCACGAGCGCGCAGGATACTGTCGAACTGGCTGTTGAAGAAGCCGCTGTAGCGCGTCTTCGGCACCACGATGTCGCCGGGCTTCGGCTGGAGATCGTCGACCAGCGCATAGTCCCAGCCGCCCTTGGCGAGCAGCTTGCCTTGCAGCTCGGGCCGCTTTCGCATGGTCTTTAGCGCGTTCGATTTGTGCCAGTTCGGCGAGCCCGGCCCGCCGGCCTCGACATAGTCCGCATCCCAGCCGTTCTGGAAGAAGATCACCGGGACGCCCGCGCCGCGCGCGACACCCAGCACGTCCCGGATCGCCGTGATCGCGGCCTTGGCGCCGGAGATGTCGAAACCGGCGAGGTCGAGATAGCCGTTCGGCGAGGCATAGGCATTCTGCATGTCGACGACGACCACGGCGGTCTCGTCGACTGCGAGGCGAAGCGGCTCGGGCCGTGCCGGCAGCGTGACGTAGCGCGGCTCGCGCGCGGGAGAGGTATTCACTATCATCACGCCAGACCGAACTGCCTGGTCGCCTGTTCGGCGAAACGGTTGTCGACCATCTGGGCGTAAGAAAGGACGGATTGCACCGCGCCGCCGCCCTGCTCGAGCTGCATCGCACGGTCCCATTCGTCCGCGGAGATGGTCGGGTTGCGCGGGATAGCCGTCTTCGAGCCGAAGAAGTTTTTCGTCGCGTTGGCGACGACGGATGGCGTGACCTTCGGGAAATACTTTTCCGCGACCTCGGTGAAGACCGCGTTGTTCTCGTGCATCAGCTTCTGCGCTTCCGCGATCGCGTTGCAAAAGCCCTGCACGGCGGCGGGACTGCTCGCGATCGTCTCTTCCGTCGCCATTGCGGTGGTGAAGCAGAGCGGGCCGAGCACGTCGGCAAAGGACAGCACGGGCACCAGGCCGAACTGCTCAGCGGCGATGCTGACGTCCCACTCGAAGGCGGTGGCGATGTCGGCGCGGCCGTCCTTTACCGCGGCGGCCTGCGCGCCGGGCGGCAGCTCGAGGAAGGTGACGCCCGCTTCCTTCGGGTGGAACTTGCCGACGGTCTTGATCGCGAAGGTCGGCACCTGAATCGTGGAGGACGGGAATTTCAGCGTCGCGATCGTCTTGCCGCGCAGATCGTCGATCGTCTTGATCTTGCTGTCGGGCTTGGCGATGCCCCACATCGACACGCCACCAACGATCTTTGCGATGTTCTTGATCTTGCCGCCCTCGCGGACCGCGTTGACCGACATGCCCGGGCTGGTCACGCCGATCTGGCCGCGGCCGGACAGCAGGATCGGCACCGGCAGCGCGATGCCGCCGGCGGTGGAGAGGTCGGCGGCGAGGCCATGCTTGGCGAACAGCCCCTTGTCCGCAGCGACGTAAAGCGAGTTGTACATGCCGAGCCGAAGCGCTTCGGCGATCGCCACCTTGGTGCCTTCAGCGGAAGCCGGGGCGCCGAGGCCTGCCAGCGGCGCCGTTGCCGCGCCGAGGAGCGAGTACTTGATGAGGTCGCGTCTGTTGATCACGTCCCAGTCCTTTGACTTATCAGAACAGTGAGTTACGCCCCGTTCTGCCCAATTGGTGGTCATTCCTGGTACTTCGCCCAAAATCCTTGCATTGGAGATTTTCATTAACAATCCGGAATAGAGAGATATATTTATAAGGCATGCTGATAGATCAGCTCGACCTGAAACAGCTCCGTGCCTTCGTCCGCGTCGTCGAGACCGGCAGCTTCAGCGCCGCGGCGCGCTCGCTCGGGATGTCGCAATCCGCCGTCAGCCAGGCGGTGCGCCAGCTCGAGGATGGGCTGCGGGTGCGGCTGCTCGACCGCACCACGCGAAAGCTCCAGCTCAGCAAGGTCGGCGCGGATTTCATGCCGGGCATTCAGCGCCTGCTCGCCGATCTCGATCGCCAGCTCCAGGATCTGCGCGATTTGCGCGAACATCGCCGCGGTCATGTCACGGTGGCCTGCGTGCCGTCGGTGGCGTTGCGGCTGATGCCGCGCGTGCTGGCCGCATTCCAGCGCGAGCATCCGATGGTCGCGGTGACGCTGAAGGAGATTTCACGGCACCAGATCTTTGCCGCGCTGCGCGGCGGCGATGTCGATCTCGGCATTGCCAACGTCCCCGGCGACGATCCCGAGCTCGATGCCACGCGCCTGCTCGTCGACAGTTTCGCGCTGGTGATGCGCCGCGATCATCCGCTCAGCGCACGCGACGCCGTGAGCTGGGTAGAGGCTTCGAAAGCAGGCCTCGTGGTGATGGCATCGGGCACCGGTATCCGTCTCGAGATTGAACGCGGTGTCGCTGAGCTCGGCCAGGGCACGCCGATCCATGAAGCCGAGCATCCGGCGACGCTGCTGGCGCTGGTCGAGGCCGGCGTCGGCGTTGCGCCTTTACCGAGTCTCGCCTGGCCGGAGGTCGATCATCCCGTGCTCACCTGGCGCAAGCTGGTCGAGCCCGTGATCGAGCGCGAGCTCTATCTGCTCTGGCGCATTGGTCGCGACCTCTCTCCGGCCGCACGCGCCCTCCAACGCGGCATCTTGGCGGGCGCGCAATCGATCCGCGATCGAACGGTCTCCGGTTGATGGCAATCGCGAACACCTAAGCGGCCAAGGTTCGAGACTTGGTCAACATACTCAGGGACAATCGGCGGGCGTCGAGGTTGCGAGCGGCGGTTTGCGAGCCATTTCTCTAATGCCGCCGCCCTATCCAGTCCTGCTTTTCACAGGGCTGCGCATCATCGATGAAGCTTGTCAGATCACTGGCAGGCTTGTCCGACCGCAAAGCCCGTCGACTTCAAGACGCTCACGGACCAGCGCCGCGGGACTAGGCTCAAAGGCACAGTCCCTGGTGGCACGCTGGCTTGGCGATATCGGCTTTCCGGCTTCGGCATCTGCTGGAGGCGCTTATTCAATCATCGCCGCATGATTCCAAGCAGATATTCCGTCCAGCGTTCCAGCGCATCTCGCATTTCGGCTTGGTAACGAGCCCGATTGTACACCCCAGCGACGCCTGCGCGGTGGCCGCTCACGTGGTTCAAGATCGCTTCCACGATATGCGGCAGGACGCCCAACTGATCGGCCATCACGGTTGCCGCAGTCCGACGAAGATCATGCACGGTCCAATGGGGGAGGGGCTTAGCATCCTCGTTGACCATTCTCCGCGCTGCAAGAATGCGCGCATCAAGGGTGACCTTCGATTTGGACCAACCGGAGAACCCTCGATGATTATCGCCCTTTCGGCGAGGACCATCACCAAAGACGCAGTCGCGATCATCCCGCCGCTGCGGTAGCGGGGCCGAGGCAGTTGAGATGAGCGGCAGCACGTGCTCACGGTGGTTCTTGGTCCTGGCGCTGAGCGGTTAAGAGCAGCAAGCGCACAATGCGTCCGTAGTCGTCATCCCCGCACGCCTGCCAAATCTCGATTAGCTCTGCATCGGATAGTACCCGGTCCCGGGATTTCGGTTGCTCTGGGCGGTTGGTGCCGAACACCGGGTTTCCTGGAATGTCGAGCCCCTCTCGAATAGCCCAATTGAACATTGTGGATAGGGCAGTCCGAGCGCGGGCTGCGGAGACTGTCCCTTGCTGCGCTGCGATTTCGGCGACTCGCGCTGCAACGTGGCGGATGAAAGTTCTGCCCAGGTAGGTCTTAGCCAGACGCCTCGTAGCGAGTCTTGGGTCCGAACTGTTGTGGTGATCGCAACGATCGCGGTCAGCGCGCGCGAGATCGCCGGCCGCATGGCCAAGGCTCAGGCCGGCTTTGGCATGCTCGCGATCCGCGCGGTCGAGGTCGCGGCCTCGGTGGCGATTGTTGCCTTCGGTGTCCTGCTCCTCGCCGGCTACATGGCAACGGAGCAGTTCTGGATGTTCTCGCGGTGATGCCCGAGACGAAGGAAGCGGAGAAGAGCTACGGCTTGCAAGTCGGCGCAGGACTGGCCTCCGGTTCAGGATCCCTATGGAATCGTGCAAGAATCGGCTCGAGGACCTCTCTCGCCCAGAACTTCGGGGCGCCGATTTGCCTCAAGCAAAAAGCGTTCCAATAAGGGCTGCTCGACGAAAGCGATCGGCGAGGCGAAACGGCTTGTGCAACCGCCTTGATGTCTTGCGATTCCGGGTAGATGTAGACCGTCGTCGGTTCCTCGAGCAGTGGAATGATCTTCTCTGCGTCGGATCGCGCCCAACTCGTGCATCCATTGCTGCGCCCGCTCGCGTAGTCCACGAGGGTTCCGACCGGAACGCAACCATTCACATTGGCATACGGACTACGCGCCATGCTTCGATAATGGATGCCCTTCAGGACAACGGCTGGATGCCCGCCGATCGCACGCTCTCTGGCGTTGGCGGTTTCTCCCTCGCCCTCGAACTGAACGAACGATCGCATCAGGACGGACTCCTGTTTCCCGGCGTTATGAAAGTAACCCTTGAAGGAGGATTTCGTCTCGGCCGTCACATAGGCGCCGCCGGTCGTCAGATTCGAGTCCAGTGCATTACCAAAATTCTTCGCACACTCCTTACCGTTCGCGAAATTCACCGCGCCCTTGATATTGCGGCCGCTGCCGTGCCCCGCGGACATCGCCCGAAAGGACTGGTCGGCTTCGCAGATCTCGTAGAAGCGCTTTCCCAATCCGCCATCGCTCGGCCGCGTTGCATCCATGGCGAAATAGCAGGGATTCTTGACGACGCCTGCTGCGACCTTTCGCAGGTACAGAGCGCGCGCTCTCTGCAAGACCACTGGGGCGATCTGCCCCGCGCCGTCACCGACATGACTCTTCAACCAGGCTGGGATCTCAGACGGCTGTTCCGCCGCAAAGGCTCCAGCCGCCAGCCACGCGGAGATCGTCACGCCAAGCGCGAACCGCCTGCGAAAGGGCAATCCAGACAGCAACGGATCGCCTCCACAACTGCCGTTCAGGCGGCTTGATCGGCACGCAGCCATGCTGGAAATGGATCTGGCAGCTTTGCCCATTCGGCAACATCCATTGTAGGCCTGCCCGGCACGAGGCAGGCATCGAGCCGCGCTCGGATCGCCCCTTCGTCCATGCCGACGCCGATGAATACGATTTCCTGGCGACGGTCGCCATAGATCTCGTTCCATTGCTTCCGCAGATCTTTGCGCCAGAGAGGATCGTCAGGCCAGCGCTCCGCAGGAACGGCCGCCCGCCAGAAGCCCAATGCTTCGGTTCGCACGATCGAGCCCGCTTGGCTGATTTCGCCGAGCCATTGCGGCCGGGTCGCCAACCAGAAATGCCCTTTCGCGCGGATGACACCCGGCCAAGACTGCTTGATGAACTGGTCGAACTTCACCGGATCGAATGGCCGAACGGCGCGGTAGACGAAGTTCTTCACACCATATTCTTCGCTTTCGGGGACGTGCTCGGCGAAGCCATAGAGTTCCTTGTACCGGGTGCTGCTGGGCCTTCTCGAAGTCGAAGCGGCCGGTGTCGAGCACCCGATTGAAGGGCACGCGGCTGTGGTTTGCTTCGATGATGTCGCCCTCCAGCGCCTCGCCGCGATCCTGCAGAAAGTCGGTCGACGAATAGTCTTGAGCAGATTCACTGCGTCGACAACGGTCACCATGGTGTCGAGACGAGCGACATCGGAAAGGCTCTCGCCGGCTTCCGAGCGAAAGTCGAACGTCGCGGCCATCGGAAGTGGCTCGGAGATGGAGCAACGTACGATCGGCGGTTGCGCAGCCGATCGTCCGTTGCGGTGAGGTGGGCGGCGTAGGCCATGGGTGTCAGGTATTTCAGCTCGTTGGACGCGGTCGCAAAAGCGGCCAACGTGACGCGCTTGACCGTCTACAACCAGTTCGGCTCGAGGCGCGGGTTGCTCGAAGCGGTCTTTGATGACATCGCTCGGCGAGGACGGCTGGGACGACTGGACGACGCCGTTGACGATCCTGACCCCGAAAAGGGCCTTGAGATGGTGGTCCGCATCTTCTGCGAATTTTGGGACAGCGACCCAGCCGTGGCACGACTCCATGGTGCCATGGCGATTGATCAGGAGTTCGCCCAAGCGCTCGTGGCGCGTAACGAGCGTCGGCTGCCGCTCATTGGCAACGTGCAAACCTCATCGGACGATCTCGCTCGTGAGAGCATCCGAAAGGTCGCGCAGCTGGTAAGGACGTAAATCAGATCGACAACGTCGCGCTTGGCCATGGGCGGTGTGTTTTCGGCAGCCAATCGTGCGATCAATTCCTCACGAATGCCACGAAGGCAGCTGTGGCAAAGATCAAATGAAGTGTAACGCCGCGGGGAGGTTGGCGGTCCGTTACGAGAGCGACAACCGTCTCGAGCGGACGTCCCACGCGTTTGTCCTCCCTCTCGGTTGAGCGCCTATCTGTCTCTTCGCCTTCGAGAGCAACAAGAGCGGCTTGTCGGCCAACAGTCCAAATTTCAGACAAAAATACGCGCCGGGGCTCCAATTCGAAGGCGCCACCTGACCCAACATGTCAACGCGTGCGCCTCCGGCTGATCCCGAACGGTCAATCATGCTGCCCGAGATGGGCAACGGACGCCCGCGTGAAGCGATTTACGCAAAAAAAACGTTCGAGATAACTCACGGGCGATGGACAATTGATTGATTTTACGTTTCAATTGATGGTTGAAACGGTCGGTGATTGCTCCGTTCCACATCGCATTTTCAAGCGGGCTTTTTGCCGGCGCCTGCAGCCGGTAACCAATAATTGTCGAGGAGAAAATGGCAGCGGAAGGCACCAGCGTCTCTATTTCAGAGACAGTTCTCAGGGAGATTGCGCGGCAGGCACATGGCACGGTCGATGGCCTTCCGATGCATATCATCAGGTTCGTCCTGGAATTTCCGAGCGCGCAGGACCTGGCAGAGGCCGGAGTACAGCTCAGATCCATTCTTGGGTCGGGTAAGTTCGATCTTCGCCCGTTGGATGACCAGCTACCAAAGTTTTTCGTGCTTCAATTCCCGGGTGTGCCACGCACCATTGCGCCGCCCAGGCTTTTTGCTGCGGCCGATTTCCTTTGCGATAAGCTCAGCCTTGTTTCTTGTGTGCCTGACATTGGATCAACTCTGTATGCCGAGCCCGATGCACGCCTTCTGCGCGATGGTGCGCCTGAGTCGGCGATCACGAATGCATTCTGCTGGTCAGATGCCGCTGCACCGGAGGACATGCACTGGGCTCCCAACGCGATCAAGGCAGACCTGGCTTGGACTCTGGAGAACGGCAAGGGTGATGGCATTCTCGTTGCTCAGCCCGATACGGGCATTGCTACACATCCCGAGTTGGAGCTGGGGATGTTCGACCTCGAGCGAGCCGCGAACGTGCTCGAGGGAGGCTCAGATCCTAAAGATCCGCTGCGCGCCGGAACTGCCAATCCAGGCCATGGTACAGCAACCTCCAGCGTTGTGGCCAGCAGAGTACAGGGCAAGATCGTCGGCGCGGCCCCTCTCGCCAAAGTCATTCCCATCAGGTGCATCGAGGATGTCAAGATTTTCGATGGTGCTCCGGTAGCTCGTGCAATCCTGCACGCAGTATCGGTCAATGCCGACATCATCTCGATGAGTCTCGGCGGAATCTATAGCCCTTCGATTGCTGCGGCGCTCGAAAAGGCGGTCGCCGCCGGCTGCATCGTGGTGGTTGCATCCGGAAATTGCGTTGGCTTCGTGGTTTATCCCGCGTCCGACCGCAACTCCATAGCACTTGCTGGCGTGAATGCCGGCGACGTGCCATGGAAGGGCACGAGCCGCGGTTCGGCCGTTGACGTCTCGGCTCCAGCTGAGAACGTCTTCGTCGCCCGTCGTACCCCTGAAGACAACGAAACTGGTGTCGTTGCCGGTGGCCAGGGCACGTCCTTCGCTACGGCGCTGACGGCCGGCGCGGCCGCAATTTGGCTTTCCCACTTTGGCCGGGATCGCGTTCGTGCCGAAGCGAAGCGCCGCAATGTCCACGTTCAGGAACTGTTTCGCGCGGCGTTACGGCGGACTGCTCGCAAACCTGCGGGCTGGAATGGGAATCTCTACGGCGCGGGGATCGTCGATGCGCAGTCGCTCCTGCAGCTACCGCTTGCCGAAATTCCGTCACCCTCTGCGACGGCCGAAGCCGCAGCGTCAACTGGCTTGTCAGAGGAAGACCGAGATACGGCGACGGTGTTCGAACTTGCAGCGTCGCGTGCAAAACTCGAGGGGTTCGATTGGGCAAGATACGGCGCCGAAGCGAGCTTCCTGGCCGCGGATGAGCGACGCCGGTCGGATCCGACAAAAGCGGGCCTTGTCGAGTCGCGCATTCGGCCGAAGCCGACGTCGGGGCTCAGCGCTAGTGCACCCCCCGTACTCCAACGGGTGCTGACGCGGTTGGAGTACGCTCCAGAGCTGATAGCACCACTCGATCGGCAACCAGAGGCCAAAAGCACGTTTCGAACGCTCTTGTCGCGACCTCGCATCGTGCGTCCCGGAGTCAGCGCAGAGTCTCCTCTTCGAGGAAGGAGTGCACAAGAGATACAGGATCGGCTCAACAGAGCCATCAAAAAAATGGATGATCGTCCCGACGCCACCCCCGAAAGCAAGTCGCGACGGCGTGACCTGTTCGATCGAAGTGAAAAACTGCTCAAAAAGGCCGAGGGATCGGGCGGCGGGCACAATCTGATCTGGACCGAGCGCGCAGACATAGAGGCACTTGTCCGACTAACCGGACGACCCGCCCTGAAGGTTACAGACGGGAAGATCGATCCGGCGGCGTTGGCGGCGACCGAATGGGAGGACACCTTCAAGGTCGACCCGAAGGGTCTGCAGACGCTTTTCGAAAGAGTCGGTCGCGTCGATCTGGATGGCGAGCATGTCGGAACGGGCTTCGTCGTCGGTGAAGGTCTGATTATGACGAACCGTCACGTGGCGGAAGCCATCGCAGACGAGATCCGCGGAAGAGGGCCGTCTACCTGGATTGTACAAGATAATGCCTCCATCAATTTCGACGATCGCGGCCTGGGCTCTGCGAAAAAGTTCCGAATAAAGTCGTTAGTGTTCGCCGGCAGCGAAACAATAGGGCGCGAGGTGAATTTCGGTCATCTGGACATGGCCTTGTTTGAGGTCGAGACTAGCAACGGAAGTTCGAGTTTTCCTACAAAGATGTCTCAAGTCGGCGACAGGGATGTTGGCGAGAGCAAAGTTGAGCTCATCGTCGTCGGCTATCCTGCGAGGCCAGACATATCTGCGCTCGAAGATCCCGAAACCCATCAAGTTCGCGACGATATTGCCAAACGGCTCGGCGAAATTTTTGGCCTCGATTACGGGCGTAAATACTTGGCGCCAGGACGCATTGAAGATGTCGCTGGCAGCCTAGGCGACGATCAATCCCATCGCTGGGTGTTCTCGCACGACTCGACGACGCTCGCTGGATGCTCCGGCTCGTGCGTGTCGCAACTTATCGACTTTTTCCCGATCCTTGGTCTGCATTTTGCTGGGCGAAATCTGACGGCGAACTACGCCCATTCTCTTGCGGCTGTGCGCGCATCCGGTCAGGTGCCAGCCGCGATCCTTGAGCGATTGGGATGGACAGCCTGAAATGCCGAACGGAGCCAGCACCGCTCTTAGTCCATCCAAGCTCGCCCAACAGGTCACTGCGTCGCGAGATATCTTCAAGAAGTGCTACGACGAATTTGCGGCGAATTATGAGGGCGCCAGGCGCTTTATGACTATCACGGCGCTTCGTCAAAGGGGCGCACCGGTGCCGTTGGGACCTGGCCTAAATCGCGCGGACTTCGAGGCTGCTTTGGAGGAAGCAGAACGAAAGGGATTCCTGGCTTCGTTCGTTAAGACGTACTCGGAGCGGCTGTTCACGTCGTCGGCAACAGAAGTTGAAGCCTCCGACCTGCTGGATGACGAAGAGGGAGAAGAAACGTACCGGGCGACGCTCCAGAAGATCCTCGATGATTTCACGCCCATGACCGATGCGGGCAAAATCAAAGAGGGAATGCCGAGGCTGGCAAGGAACACCTGCAAGCTCACCGTCAAGCTCTCGGACGGATCACTAGAGACCGGGACCGGTCTTCTGATCGGGCCGAGACTGGTGCTCACATGCTGGCATGTCATTAGTTCGCTCGTAACCTTCGAGACTGGCTTAGAAGGGCCCCAAGGGGAGCCCGATTGGCCCGGCGTTCCGGATAGACGGCTGTCTTCTCGTCTTTCGGTCGAGTTCGACTACGAAGTCAGAGCGGGTCAAATCGGAAACAAGTGGACGTATGGTGTCACGGAAGACTGGCTCGTGGTGGGTAGCCGACTTAGCGCAGATCCAGAGGAGAGGCTGGGCAATTGGAAGCCTCAACAGCTTGATACTTATCTAGATTTCGTAGTGATCGAGCTGAACAAGCCGGCGGGCTTTGATCGACCATACTACAACCTCGTGAATGAGACTCCTCGCGAGGCTACGGGAAAGATGATCGTATCGCATCATCCCGGAAATTTCACGATGCGCTTCTCACCCGGCGAGTTCGAATCCAGTAGCCCCGTGCCGAAATTCAATGGCATCGCAGCCAGCGGTGATCGGGTTCTGCATACGGCGAATACGATACGCGGATCGTCGGGTGGACCTTGTCTCACCTACGACATGAAGCCTGCGGCTCTGCATCAGTTTGTCTACCAGGTACAAAGAAAGACCAAGGGTAAGGTCGAACAGCACGCGACGAACGTAGCAATCCCACTGTCCAAAATCATGCAGAGGGCCCAGGAGACGATCAAGTCGCGCATGGGTAGTCTGAGCGCTCCGCGGTGCACGCTCCAGAGAAGCGGAAAGGCACTTATCGGTCGTTACAGTTTGCAGGAAGCAATTGCCGCCGCCCAGACGCCAGGTGGCCCCAAGATTCTGGTCGTTCAGATTCACTATGGCTTGGACCGGAAGCCTCTCAGTCAGATCGGCAAATCGTTCTCGTACGAAATTCTTGATGATGCCCTTGCGCCGGGCTGGCATCGACTTATTACCATCAACGCATCAGATATTAAGGACAATGCGTATTCGACGGCGCAACTGCTTCTGGATAGGATCAGCGTCGGCAACAATCTTTCAAGAAAATTGACTTCACCAAGTCAGCTGGCGGGTGCCGGAGAATCGACCGAGATCAACGATACGATCGCGACACTTGCTCGCGATGTAGCAAACGTAATGGAAGAGGACGCAACGCGGGACACGATCTGGATTGCGATCGACGAAATGGACCGGCACCAGATTAGCGACACTTCGACGAGGGTGTTTCTCGAAAAGCTCTATCCGGAGATCGCTACGCGACAGAAGTTGCGTCTCGTTCTGATTGGCATGTCCGATCCGGACATGCCGGCCCTTAAAAACGTCAACTCCAAATCGGTTGATCCACTAAAGGATCACCTGAACATCGAAGACGTCATTGCCTGGATCCGCAACAGGCTCAGTGCAGATCCCGACCGCATGCTGCTCAGCCTTGGTCGCATCGCGACCATGCTCGCTGACCGAGAGATGCTTACCGAAGAAGAAAAACACGCCGAGCGCGAGCGCGAGCGCGAAACGCGTAAGCGGGAACGCCAAGAGGGGGCTCTGAGCAGGAGTGCTGCCATCGCCAAAATCGTAAATGACATCTTTATGCCGTCAACCACGACATGACAGCCCACACCGACCAGCGACTCCGAGAAAAGACCGACGAGGTGCTGGCACGCGCCGCGCTTGTCGGCGTCTTCGATCCGCTGGAGTTGCTGGAGTTGGCTGAGAGCGGCGGCATGGGCGAGCGCATCCTGGACAAGATCGTTGATCATGTTCAGGAAGTTGTGTTCGAAGATAGAATGTATTGGAAATTGACAGCACGAGCGCGGCACGACGCGTTGGAACGTGCGATTGCGCGCACAGACTTTGAAACTCTCCTTCAAGAAGCGAAACCCCATCCCGGCGAACGCTTCGCGCACTATCTCATCGCACTCCTCAGAGAGAACGAAGACTACGAGGAATTCCTGGAGAACCAGCAGCTATCGAGGTCCGAGCTGCAGGACCTTGCTTCGGCTCAGGACTTCGTACATCGGGCTCGTAAGAAGCCTTCACCCACCGGCAAGTCGGATCCCCGTTGGAAGCTCGCCAGGATGGATGATGAGCAAAGGTTACGTCACGTCGCGCCGAAGTTGGTTGGACGAACTCACGAGCTAGGACTGCTTACGGCTTACGCTGCCAACGGAAACGTCGAGAGCTCGATCGAACTTGAAAGCATTATCGCCGACCCAAAGAAGTTGGATTGGTTGCGGCCGCTTCTTCTCACCGGGATTGGGGGGAGTGGAAAGTCGGCGCTGGTGGCCGAACTGGTAAGAACGGTGCGGAAGGACGATTGGAGCGGTCCAATTACGGTACTGCTCGACTATGATCGGCCAAATCTGGCGCTGGGCGCGGAGAAAGATTGGACGGCGGAACTGACTCGCCAAATTGGACGCGCGCGGACCGAACTGGACGGCGAGATGGACGAACTCAGACGCGACGCGCTTCGCGTCGCTGCTGAAACCAGTAGTGACCTCAAGTCCGCGGACGTCCTACTTGAGCGACTTGGTGACACACTCGGTCGTCAGGCGGTTCGGCATGACCTCCTTCTCGTCGTCGATACATTTGAGGAGCTGATTGTTTCCTCTGAAATGGGGCTGGCCGACGAGGAACTTGAGCGCGAGCCGTTCGGGCTGGTCCTATCCTGGATAGACCGGCTCATGGACCTTCAAACTGAAGATGGGTCGCCGGCGTTCAAGACCGTCAGGGCTATCGTTGCGGGACGTATCCAACCATTCGTAAGCGAACCCCGTAGGCTGCCAGCTTGGTTCTGTGGTCACCTCGAACTCGGGCCGTTCTCTCCACAGGAGACCGGAGACTTTTTGCGAGTAAGGGATACGGAGAACAAATTCAATAAGCAGTGGATTGAGCTCATTTCGGAGTCAAAGATCAGGTGGTATCCGCTTTTTCTCATAGTGTTAGTTAAATTTGCGGCACAAAAGAGCAGCCAAGAGCTCGACGAGATCGCTCGCGATGTGGGGGGCGCGACGTTATACGGGACTGTCGAGGCAATGAGAGTCCTGTACTCGAGGTTCCTGGATAGAATTAAGGACCACATAGTATCGAGAGGGCCGAACGACAGAAGAACGATACCGAAAGAGCAGATCTGCCAGCTCGCCCACCCCGGTCTTGCGCTTAAGACGGTTACTGCTGAACTCATTCGCGATGTGCTCGCCGGACCTTGCGGGCTCGGCAATATCGACATTGAGCGAGCCAAGGATCTTCTACGCGCGTTGTCCAAGGAAGCGTGGTTGGTCGACTCTTACGGGCCAAATGAGGTCCGGCACGTAACGAATCTACGTCGGCTTATGCTGCCGATGCTTTGCGGTACGACGCGAACCCCAGACGGTGAGCCATCGGATCTGCATATTCGAGTACGCTTTGTGCAGCAAAGGGCCGCGGAATGGTACGAGGAGCCATCTCGGGTGCAAGAGCCGGAATCGACCGCCATGGCTGCCTACTATCGAGCATTCTACGGAGACGTTTCTGCGATCGCTGTAGATGAGGCGCTCGCGCGAAGGGTACTCCATATTGGACGGGACGACATTCACGCGATGCCTCCTGCCGCACGCGCGATTCTGCTGAAGGATGAACAGTCTTTGACGTCCGAGGAAAGGGCCGCGCTACCTGAACCCCAGAAGCGGGACGTGGAAGTCCGCAACTTAAAAAAGCGATCGAAAGCGGGTGTCATCCGCGCCTCCCAGCCACCTAGCGCCTCCGCGCCGCAGCGCACCGATTCTTATGGCGTCTCGGCCGAAGTGCCGGGCCCTCCCAGTTCCCCTTCAATCCGTCGACAAGCGACGCTCGAGGAAATCTTCGACGATGCTGATTTGGCCGCTCGTGTCGACGTCGCATTCAAATCAGCGGACTTTCTGGAGGCGACGAGGCTAGCGGCGCCTTCGATGGAGAGCTTATCGCGGCAGATGATTGGTAGACTGCCGTCTTCGATGTTTCAGCGCCTTACTAATCATTGGACGTGGAAGTGGGCTTGCGCGCACCTCGCCTTGGGCAGCGGGAGAACAGTGGTCGAGCAGTGGCAACTGCGCGATCTCGACATACGCCCGGGTTGGGTTGACTACGTTCCTTTGATCGCCATTGCTCGCATAGCAGCGTGCGACGTTTCGCTGTTCCAATCACGTAGAAACCGACCGTGGATGACTTCGGGCGATATGCTTGATCTTGACGGCATGAGAATGATCGCGCTGGACCTGGTCGCGTTCGATATCGATCCTGTACTTCCAATGTCGCTCAGCCAGGCGTTCTCGGACGAAGGGTGGTCATCAGCGGAAAGAGGATCCGGTCCGTTCGAGTTTTCTGAAGAAGCAAGGGTTCAAATGCTCCTTCTTCAGAAAAGCGACGTCCATCGTTATCTCGCGCTCAGTGAGATGTACAATTCAAATCAACCGGTTCGCCCGCACCCCGAGATTTTGGAAAACAGCCAGCTGCGTGCTTTCGTTCGAGGTCGAACGCCCGAGCTCTATGATCCCATCCGAGCCGCGCTAATCGATGTCGTGCGATATGCCCCGGGGCAGTTAGGCGACGTGCTTGAACGGTTCTCACGCGAACGCCGAATTTGGCCTGCTGATATGCGCCCGGAGCGACTGCTCTCCGAACTGCAAAAAGCCCGCCAAGCTGATTTCTTGTTGCTCCGACTTATCGAGTTTGTCGATGTTTGCGGCCTCCTGAAAAGCTTTGTCACCTGCTTTCACGGTTTGGCCCTAGAGAGAGTACGAGTGATGTCGCAACTCATGGAAAAGTACGACTCGCTCTTGCTTACCGGAAAACAGCCAAAGCCCAGCAAGAATGCTCGCGTGAGGGGAAGACGATGAAGTGCAATCTGGAGGCGCGTCCCTTTCTTTCCGACTTGGAGTTCGTGGCGCCTCGCGCCGGTGATCCCGGCCTCGAGGCAGCTGACTTGGAGGGTGCCCGCAGGGTTAGGCGCTCTCCTCCCGAGCGGTTCGAAGGTCGTGCGGGATACAACGCCAACTTCCTTGGTTTCGCGATCCCGCTCCCGGATGCTGCCAGACTAAGAGGGGATGTGCTGGAAATCGAAGGTAACGCGGAAAATCGCCTGGATTACGAACACTTCTCGGTGGTGATGTCGAAGTCGCGACGGATGCCGATGTTCGTAGGCGTCAATATCGACGGCGAGGCGGCCGTCAAGGTGGTCCGCAGTCCGCCCGATAAATGGTTCTACGACGGGCGCATCCCGGACGAAGCCCAAATCGGCGAGGACCTGTACGTCGACAATATCCTCGATCGTGGCCATCTGGTCCGCAGGGAAGATCCCAATTGGGGAGAGACGGCTGAGACTGCAAACTACGATACATTCCATTTTACGAATTGTACGCCGCAGGCTTCACATTTCAATCAACAGACATGGCTGAGCCTGGAAGACTACATCCTCAAGAATACGAAGGCTCAGGAAGCCAAAGTGAACGTATTTAGCGGCCCGATCTTTCGAGACAATGACCGTCTGTATCGCGGGGCAAAGATACCAGTGGCGTACTGGAAGGTGATCTCGTTCGTGTCCAATGCAGGAAGGCCGTCCTCGACCGCTTACACGATTGATCAGGTGCAGGAACTGAAGGAGCTCGAGGCGGTCTTTGGAGCCTTCAAGACCTATCAACGGAGCGTGCGCTCCATTGAGAAGATGACGGGCCTTTCCTTCGGGCAACTGCGCGATTTCGACGGCTTCTCTAACGAGGAGCAACGAACCAGAACGTCCATCGTCGCGGAAGTGCGCGATGCGTCCGATATGCGTGTCTGAACATGTCCTTGGCTGCCGATCAATTTTGCTGTGGATTGCGGGAAAACGAGCCGCGGGTCGTGCTGCCCGTGCGAGACTCGCAACCACGAATCGCAGCTTCGCCGGGAGATTGTCAGGTGCAGTTGGGCTTGCCGTTCGCTGAGCGAGTGCCTGAACCGGTGTCGTACGTCTGGCTCCTTGCATGCGAATCTCGTTTTGAAGAGGCTGTCGCCGCGCGCTTTCGGCAGCGAGCCCATGCAATCGTCGACGGACGCGACGGCAGGCCGGTGGTCCTTCCTCAAGACGTCATTCTTCTGCATCGCTCGGACGGCTCGTTCTTGGCGTTCGGGCCTGTCGGAGTTGACGGAGGCTCCGTGCTGGAATCGGTCCGACGCTTTATTTTTATCAGCCGAAACGTCGTCGCTCGGGAACCTACCTGTGACGTGATTGGCCTGTTTTTGGGCGATGGCGGAATAAGCAATTGGACGCCGCCAACATTGAGTTCTCCGCTCGAGCGGGCATTAGCGACGCTACGTCACCACTCTACGCGTGATCTTCCCGAAGTTCGTGAGCAGAGATGCCGAGCTATATTGGAGCTCCTGCCGCGAGATGCGGATCCGCTGCTCGTCGCGCTGGTCGAGCTTGAGCGGATCGACGCGCGTTGGATGGCACAATCCGGAGTGGACAGGCGAGAGTATCTGGAATGGACAGACCGCTTCTCGCAGCTTGGGGCAACGCGAATGGCGCGGCGGCCGCATCGGGTGTTCCGTCAAACCGGCGAGCTTCCTGATCTTTTCGGTGATTCCGCTAAGGAGCAGCCTTCGTGGTATCGCGCCGGATATCGTGCGGTACCGATGCTCGCTCAACGATTGACCGTAAACGAGTCGATGAGGGGTACCGCGCGCCGCGGAGGTTATCGTGATGAATTACCGCTGCCAGCGATACCGGAAGCGCAACTGTGTGCGTGGATTAGAGGTGTGCCATCGGCAAAACTTCAGCCGATGGTTAGCGCCCGACCGCTAGGCTCCTCGTTAATCGATTTCGAAGTTCGTGCCGTTCTTGACTCGGAGCTGGCAGTTCGTCTCGGCATTCCCGGCAAAGCAGGGATTAAGGACGGGATTTGTGAGTTGCGGGCATACAGTGCTTCCTGCGAAGTGGTTCCCACCCGCATCGAGCGTTCGATTGGTGAGCCTGGATATTTCCATGTCGCGGCCCGACGTCCCGGCAATGGCGCCGTTGACGTCGAGTTTCACTTTTCTAGCGGTTCGCCGCTGGTGGTCAGGACCTCTCTCTCAAAATCCCATGTAGCAGCATAATGAAAATAAATCGCGTACATTACAGTGGCCGGCGCCCGGTCTACATTCGTAACTCGATCACCAACGGCGATCTGATCACTTCTCTCGTTTTCGACGATAAAGACGACATAGACTTTTATGCTCCGGCCAAACATGACGAGATCAGAAGGCACTCTAACGACATATTGGACTTTGTTGGAGGCACCGACTTTGAGCAATTAAGGTTTGATAGTCTGTCCGACGAAAAAAAGGCGGAGCTTCTCGATCAGGTCGCAAAGAGAGGAGCTGAGCTTTTCGATGCGCTGATCGCGGACGAGGACAAAGAAGAATTCATCAAGAGTCTTCACGAGCATGCGGGAGAGGACGGTGCAGTTAGTGTGCGTTCGACGGCCGTGCGCGTTCCCTGGGAATTCGTCTACATCAAACCCGCCACAGAGCGCTACAATCCCCTCGGCTTTCTAGGGCAGCTGTATCTTCTGCCGAGAATCGCTCCACCGCTGCATTCACCATCGCGGAGTGACGGTAGCTACCGTCCCTACCAAGGCGAGGGCGGCAAGCAAACGGGTACAGGGAAGTTAGACGTCGGCGTGATCTACGATGATTGGAGGGATAACAAATCATCGCGGCATATTTCTTCGGCTTGGTTTTCTTCTCGTCCCCACATAAGCGTCCAAGCACTCCCCCAACTGACGGCCGCCGCTTCAGTTCGCCCGCAGATGCTTGATCGTCTTCGAACTTTTCTCCTTCAGCCCGTCGATAGCTTCCTATTCACCTGCGGGCTTTGGCGAACTCCGCGGCCAAGCTATTCGGTAGACATGAGGATCTGGGACCGTTTCGAGTGGCGGTTTGCGGATACTACAAACTTGAAGCTACGCGGTCACGACCACTTGCTCGTGTTCCTTGATGTCGATTACGCGGCTTATAACGCCCTGTCTCCCGCGCCGAGCCTGGCCGAAAAAATGCACCACAACGGTGCAGCCGTCGTGGTCGCGCCAATCGGAAAGGTTGATCATCTGCTTTCAGAGCAGCTATCGGATCAGTTTTTTCAGAACGTCATGGGCGGGCAGGGGATCGGCCTTTCGTTGCTTTTCGCGCGCAGGCATATCCTGCAGGTGAAATCGAATCCGACCGCTCTGTTTTGGACTGCGTTCGGTGACGTCTGGACCGACCTTACTGGGGAAGGAGCGGCAGCGTGAGGACGGGAGTATTAGCTGTGAAAGAGGGGATGTCGCGGGTCTTCGACGCCAGCGGCAATGTGGTCCCGGTTACCATTTTGCGACTGCCGAACTGCCAAGTTCTTGGGCACCGCACGGAGGAGAAGAACGGCTATGTCGCCATGCAATTGGGGGCGGGAACTCGCAAGACGGTTAACATGCCGAAGGCCTTGCGCGGGCAGTTCGCCGTCGCGAAGGTCGAACCGAAGGGACGTTTGGAAGAATTCCGTGTCTCGGAGGACGCCCTTATCCCGGTAGGGGCGGAAATCACGGCCGATCACTTCGTGGTGGGGCAATTTGTCGACGTCACCGGCACTACAATTGGCAAAGGCTTCCAAGGAGGCATGAAAAAGCACGGGTTCGGGGGTTTGCGTGCCACCCACGGAGTATCTATTTCCCATCGATCGATCGGCTCGACAGGCGGTCGCCAAGACCCCGGAAAAACCTGGAAAAACAAGAAGATGCCGGGGCAAATGGGCGGCGAGCGGGTAACCGCCCTAAGCCTGCGCGTCGTGGAAGTAGATACATTCCACGGCGTCATAAAAGTGTGCGGAGCTGTTCCTGGCCCAAAGCATGCTTGGATACGGGTTCGGGATGCAGTCAAAAAGCCGCTACCTAAAGAGGTACCTAAACCGGGCCGCTATATCGAACCAAATTTAAACGACTACGTGCTGTCGTCTGATACAGTCGTAGGGTCGGAGAACGAACTGTTGAGTGCGTTTGTTGATCTCGAGGAGGGGGACGTACCTGGCCGCCTCGCCGCGGTCCGGTCGATGCTGGCGCACGTCGGCGTCGTTCGTTCGCAGTCATCCGAAAAGCCGGACCGGGCTAAGCGGGTTCGTGCCATCGAGAAGGCATTTGTTGATGCACTTTTCGACGAGGCCCCTGACGTCCGGTGGGCGGCGGCATACGCGATTGCCACCCTTAAGGACAAGGACCACAAGCTGGACCAGTCGCGCATTCCCGACTACGGCAAGAGCAAAGGCGACGAGCCTCGCGTGCAGCGGATGTTGGAGGCATACCTCCAGGATGCGGATGTCGATTTGCTTACCGGCCTCTCGATCGACGTCACACAAAAGAGCAAGCGCACTATAAAGCTGAAGCTGGAAGCACAAATATCGCGTGAGTTACCTATCGTGCTCAATGGCAAGCACGTGTTAACCGGATCGGTGGATTCGCTCAAAGTCGGAAGCATTGTAACGGTGACAATTAGCGATGCGCTAGGCGGCCTGTATGCGACGATCAAGAAAAAGGTCGAAAAGTCAAACGGAGTGTCGGCAACCACGGAAGTCGAAGTCCCGGCCTCTAAGGACAACGAGATCTATGTCGACTTCAAGATAGGTGGCCGCTCTCTCGACACGCTAAGCGCGCCTCTCCAGAACGTATTGGAGCAACACGGAATCCCCCTGCATCCGACCCGGTGACGATCAGATTTCCAGCGCTTCCGGGAGTTACCTTGTCAGATCAGGGAGGTCTCATTTCTTAGTCAAACGGCACTGTCCTTCGTTGCCTGTCGCGGTGGACGCGTCGAACAGGCCGGGGGCGACGCTCGTGCCGTTAAACATGACGGCGATCTGCTTTGCGATGCCAAAAGCATCCTCGCCCTCCCTCTTCGCCGTCCGCTTGGCGTTGATCGTCCGCGCAATGTTCCATTCGTCGTGAGACCCGAAGCTGAAAGCCACGGACGCGCGCAGCCCGTAATAGTTTCGGAAGTCCGCCTTCTTGATTTCAGCTAGCTTGCTGTCGGTTTTGGCGAGCCCTTCGTAAAAGCGTTCCAATTTCTCTAGATCGGCCCGGCCGTCGAAGGAGAAATAATTCGCGAAGTCGGAAGGGCCCGCGAAATATATGAAATCAAAATCGCGGCCGAAGCCGTCAGGGCCTTCGAGGACGCGCGTCCACATCAGCATGTAGTCCTCGCCTTTCGCCGCCTCGGGCAATGAAAATTCCTTCGCGGCGGTGTTCAGGAGCCATAGGGACCGGGGACCGAAACGTTCCTCGACTCGCTCTTTCGTCCGCGCCGCTATCTTGACGTTGACGGGAAGATAGCTGCCTTGAATGGTTGAAATCGGAATGCTGAGATATCCGATGGCTTTCCCCTGCTGGCGCTGCGCTGAGATGCGGGCGCGGATTTCTTCGACGCGAGTCGCGATGACGCTCTTGAGGTCGTCCTGAACGCAGTAGCATAGCCCGTTTGGCGTGCATTCGGTGGAGGTCTCGGCGCGGGTGGCCGTGGGGATAGCGGCCGCATATGCGGTTACGGCCGCGGCTGCGACCATGTTGAAGAGCTTCATTCGGGTCTCCCATGCATACCGGGTCCAAGAATCACGGACAGGCGGTTGTCGGTTTAAACGTATCCTTCAAAAATTTCGCGAGCCGCATGCCGGCGACCGCAAGCTGACGGTCCACAACTGGCTGCGCCGCAGTGTAGTAATTCATCTCCAGCGCGCCGCCGTCCGGAATTACGTAAGCGGTCTCGCGAGCCAATTGGTGCGCCTCAAGCGCCCAGTCGGTCGGCGACCCGCCGTCGAGGCTAGTCACGTCGCGCCCGGGAAACCATGTCGTCTCAAGCCGAGTCACGTAGGCGCCCCAGGCAAAAACGCTGTGCATGATAATTTCGGTATCCCAGGCAGCATGAAGTTTCACGCTCTTGCCGAAGAACGTCACGACGACATCGTTTCCGCCGTGGTCGTTGCGGTCGGTGTCGTGCAGCGGCTGATGGATATCGCCGATGAGATGAACGAGGAATTTTAGCGCTTGCGCCCGCTCGGCCGGCATTCTAGTGCAGTCGGCCAAGAGAACTCGGTTCCGCTCAATCGCGTTTATGATGCAATCCCCGAATTTAGGGTCCGCCTTGCAGTCAACCTGCGGATCATAGGTCCCGCGCTCGAACGGAATGTTCACGAAATGCCAGTTGCGAGTCTCGTCGTGCTCCGCACGGTAATCGTCCGCCCAGCTGGCAATTGATCCGAGCGATACGCGAGCATCATGCGTTGCCGACGGAATCTCGATTTTAAGCAACAAGCGGATTTTTTCTAGGGTCGGTTGGTCAAGCCGATGCTCCGCAAGTTCGGCAACGATGGAATGGCCCTCCTGGCCCCACGCGAATACCTGTTCGCAGGGAAGCGCGAGTGCCAGAATTGCTAACCAGATCGTTTTCATGGCTCCTCCAAGACGTGGTATTCGATAATTTTCGCTGTGAAGCTTGCGGCGCCGCTACGGGGGTCCGATCTCAATCGGGGTTGGCGCGCCTTTCTTTTCACTGTCAAAGAGGATCAGGACGCGCAGTCCCGACGGGGTTCGGTCCAGCGGCAGGAGACCCTCGGGCTTCCGGTTGGGATCAAAGGAGGACAGTTCGGCGAGTCGCCTGACCTCCTCACTTTCTCCGTCCCAGGCGTAGATCGCGTACACGCCGGGTCCGTTCCCGGTAGGCCCCGCGAGAATGAGAATGCCATTCTCAAAGACCGCAAGGTCGCGCACGCCGCGGCCATCTCCCAAGGGTAGCCGGAAAAGCCGGTGGTCTGTCCCCGATCCGCCGAACAAGGTATCAATACGGGCCGACAGAACGATGGCGAGGTTGCCGTCGAGAACCGGGCCGCGGAATCCCGCCAAGAGCAAGACATTATCCTTGATTGCAACGCCTTCGACCGTAAGGCCGTTGTTTTCAAGCCGCTTATCCATGAAAGGGGCAAGCAACGGCTCCGCCGCGATGATCTCTCTTAGTCTCGGCGTGCGCTCGATCTCCGAAGCAGTGCCGTTTTCGCCCTTGGTGCGGAAACGAATAATCTGGCTACTCGCGGAAATCCGCGCTTTGATTTCCCTGGCGGTTAGCTTGCCTTTCTTGTCCCGCGGATGCCCGTGCGACCCCATGACATAGTAGCGACCGCCGGCAAAGGCGACGCCTTCGCCGTCAAGCTCAAGCGCTTCGCCGTCGAGCTTGTCGCCGATTAGGCTGACCGTGCTGCGCGCAACGAGTTTTCCGTCGGTCACTGTGACGAATTGCGCCTCCTGCACATTGTCGTCGATGACAAGACATGAGCGGGGGAATCCCTGCGCTTTCGCGCAAGCGATGCCGCTGACATCCTTGGCTTTGCCACCGTCCTTTCCAAGCAGCTTGTGTTTAACCGGCCAGGCGTCGCCCGGTGCGCCAAAAAGAGGCTGGGCGCAATCCACGGCGGCAAGGCCGAGAAGCAAAGCGCCGATCCTATATCTCCTCGCGAAAGTCATCATTGCGCTGCCCTCGACTGTCGGTGGCTCACGCAGGGATGCAGACGATTGTCGCCATTAATGCCGAGAAGAGACGGCTTTTCGTCTGTGAATTTAGTCGATCCAGCGAGAGCGTGTAAGACGTTCCGAATTCGCAAAAAAACTTCCGGGGAATTGGTCGTCGAAAATGAGTATTTGCGGTCCTGCGGTGCTGGCCAAGGCTTCCGCCTCGTCGGGAAAGATGACGCCTGGAAACTTGACCGCGCTTCGCGGTCGTTGTGGAGATAAAGCCCATAATTTTCCACGGACCTCTCCTTTGCGTTTAGCCGTCACCCTCGCTTTTTGCCCGCCGCCTTCTTCCTTTTTGCGGCTTTCTTCTTTTTAACGGCCTTCTTCTTTTTCGCAGCCTTTTTCGATGTTTTCTTCACGGCTCTTTTCTTCACCGCTTTAGCGGCGGCCTTTTTCTTCGACTTTTTCGGAGCAGTCGTTCCTTCCTCCGCCTTCTTGGCATCCCTGGCCGCCTTTGCCTTCGCGCGTTTGTCCTTGGCCCGCTGCTCTTCATTAACGAATACGTTGGGATCGCGGGCCGCCTGCGGTGCCCACGTCAGACCGCGGTCCGCGAAAAACATGATCCTGCGGATGCATTTGAAATTTCCATCCTGAAAGAAAGGCGCAAGCCAAATCGCGCCAGTGTCCAGGATGGCCGCCTTTCTCTTCGCCTCTTCCTCATCCTCATGGTTCATCGCTGCGCGGTTGGCGGTCATTCGGAAAAAAAAGTGACGGAAGATGCGATCGAACTCCGTCATATAGATATCGGCAACGCGGGTGTCGCCCCGGATGAAAAGCATATTCTCGTCGTTCGCCGTGAGCGACGCGCCTGAAAAGTTAGCCGAGCCTGTGCAGACAAGAGGGTCGTCCGACAGCGGATCGATCAGGAGGAATTTCGTATGAACGAAGAACACGAACCCTTTGCCGTCCTTCCGCGCCAGTTCTTCGTCGACGAACCATTTTTCGAGCGGGAAATTCGGAATGGGAACGAGTTTCGTTCCTCCTGCGCCCTTCTCTGTTTTAAATGAAGTCTTCGTGACCTTCCCAAGTACCGACCCGTTCGACATGATAAGACGGCCGTGGCTGTCCCGCTCGGCCTTGCGCGCTTCCGCTGTGGCAGGCTTTTCGAGTAGCACGAAACGCATGGAATCCTGCTGCTTCCCAAGAGAGCGGAGAAGGATGGGATCGACAGTAAAGGCTGCGGTGAACATCGACGAAGTTCGCGCGTCCTCAATCCGTTTGCCGTACCAGTCAAGAAGATTGTCGGCGATGCGCGGAGAGAAGAACGCCGTAACGGGCGCCTCCGGCACGACGTTCGGCGGGTTCGGCGTAAGATCGATGACCGCGTCACGCGCCGGTTTCGATGTCGGATTCTTCGACAGAACTTTCCAGTATTCAAAGTATTTGTTCGGAATCGAAGAGGGATCCCTGCCGCTGTCGGTAACAACGTGCCCGACATTGGTCTGTCCGAGAAAACCCGATGGGGTGAAGTTGACCGAACCGGTCCAGACTGCTTTTGGGCGCTCGTTTTTGTCCAGCCAAACCATGAACTTGTTATGTGGCGTTTGCGGCCGGGTTCGCTCGATCAATTTTGACCGCGGCAGGCCAACTTCGTTGATCGCGTCGTCATTTGCGCTGGTCTTGTGGTAAATAATTTTAACGTCGACACCGCGGCCAAGGGCCGCCTTGAGTGCGTTCAACAGAGGCACGTATGTGAATTCGTAAGCGACGACGCGAAGCATCTCTCCTCGCGGGACGCCGTTGATATAATCGACACATGCTTCCTCAAGTCCCCGCGACAGCCATTTCGAGGTTTCTTCGGTCACGTGGTTCTGGTCATCGACCTGGTTGTACATCTCCTCGGTCAGTTCTCGATTTTGAAATTCGACCGAATATGCGCGGCTTGCCACCACACCGCGATTGAACCAGATGCCGTGCTTGCCGTCGTTTTCTTGTTCGGTTGTGACCTGGACGGTGACTTTGTGTCTCGGATCGAGCGCCCCGGGTTCGCCGTACATGGCCATGATCGTATATTCGTATTCGGTGTCTGGCTTGGCTTCGTAGTCGGACCAGAGAAAGCTCTGGATCGGGTGTTGAAGCGTCGAGTATTTGGCTCCCTGCACGGGATTTGGAACGAGAGCCTCGAAATACTTGGTGCCGGTCAGCCAATGGGTTTGTCCCCCGCTTGAGACCTGAAATGCAAAACCTCTGAGGCCGTTACGATCCGCGGGGGCGATGTCGATCGCCATTAGCACCACGCGCGTGCCGGCAATGGCGCTCACGCGCAGCGGCCCGTCAGCTTCCTGCTTCCTCATCTGTGCCCCCTCAATCCCGCTTGGTAGATGCAACTTTACCGGCCCGGTTGAAAAAAATTCTTGAGGTCTTGAACGCGAAACAGTCAATCGCCGAACGCAGTGTCAAGAAGTTTGCTCAGTCGCACGCCGGCTTTCTGCAATTGCTCCTTCACAATGGGTTGGTTGCTTTTCAGATAGTCTGCGTCAATCGTTACGCTCCCGTCCGGCTTGTCGCAGGACTGTCCGTGCTTCTCGCAATACTTCGTTGCGATGGCTTCCGCGAGGGCAAAGGATTCGTTGGCCCAGTCCCGGGGGTCGGAGGCGGCCCAGTTCGTTTTCTTCGCCGGGGTTATGTCTTCAATGAGGCTTGAAGCCGCCTCCGATATGTCGGTGCCGACCGCGTCTTCAAGCAGACAGGTGTCCCAGGCAGAATGAAGGTTGCCCGAACATTCTCCCTGTACGTCTATGTTGTTTCCGCCGAGGTCATCCTTGAATGAAACATGAAGGGGCTGGTGAATGTCGCCGACCCAGTGCCCAAGGAATTTCAGGGCGATAAGCCTGTCGGCCGCCTTCGCGTTTCTGGAAGAAAGCACTTCAGAGTCGTTCAATATCGCGGTGAGCACGCACTTGTCGGCCGTCGGGCATTCATCTGATTTCAGTCCCTTCGAGTCGCGGGGCAGATTGATGAAATGCTCCGGCTTGCGCCTGCGGGGGTGATCCGGGAACACGCAGGATTCCGCGAATGTATCGAACTCGGTATCGGCGCGGATCAACTTCCGGATTGCGGCGCGCGTGTCCGGCAGGGCCAGCCTGAAGGCGATTTCACAGACAATCTTGTGGCCGGTATCTCCCCAAGCGAATGCTGCGTTGCAAAATGCGAGGAGAGCGAAAATGGCAAGCGGAAAACGCAACATGTAATCCTCCCCCGTTACAATGGCTGAAGGCTATCACCCAGAAGTTGCGATGTGAAGGCGACGCAAGAGCCCGGTCGGCGCAGCCGACGCGATGTAGCCGTAGCAACTGATCGGGCGGCTTGACCCCTCCGCAGGGGAAATCGGGTAGATATCGCTATTCTTCCTGCAAGAGCGCTCAGTACGGAGAGTCAGCTTGAAGCTTGCCCCCGAACGGGTCAGTGCTGTCCAGCCTTATGAACGGGCGGTCGGCCAGGGACGAGAACCACTCTGCCCGGTTGACCGTGCTTCGCGCGACGAACGTCGATGCCGAGGGCGGTTTTGGCTAGCCTATGCCCTTGCCCTCCTTGATCTAGGGATGGACCCTGGCAGCCCCTTGGGTGAAGCCAGGATGGGAGGGGCTGGCTCCCGCTATCACAGCGTCAGCGCATCCCGCCCTTTGGGCTGGCAGGGCCGCGACGTATTCTGCCCAGCGTTCAAGCGCCTCGCGCATCTCGGCTGCATATCGGGCGCGGTTATATACGCCTGCAACGCCCGCCCGATGGCCGCTGACGTGGTTTAGGATCGACTCCACGATGTGTGGCAACACGCCGAGCCGGTCGGCCATTCCAGTGGACGCCGATCTCCGAAGGTCGTGAACCGTCCAATGGGGCAGGGGTTCGCCCAGGGCTTCCGCAATGCGCGTATCGAGCGCAGTTTTCGACTTTGACCAGCCGGAGAACCCACGATGCGGGTCACCGCTGCGTCGGGGTCCGTCACCAAAGAGGAATTCTCGGTCGTTTCGGCGCGGGGGGAGTAGGGCCAAGGCGGCAGGAACCAAGGGTAGCAAGTGCTCGCGATGGTTCTTGGTCCGGGCGCTCGGCAGCGTCCAGAGCCCCGAACTAGTATCAAGCTCGGCCCACTGCATACTGCCCACTTCATCACGGCGTTGGGCGGTGAGCAGCAACAAACGCACAATACGTCCGTAGTCGTCGTCGCCGCTGGCCTGCCAGATGGCTGATAGCTCCGTCTCCGTGAGGACACGATCGCGGCTTCCCGGCTGCACGGGTCGATTAGTGCCGAGAACCGGGTTCGCGGCAATGTCGAGGCCCTCGCGCACTGCCCAATTGAACATTGAGGACAGGGCCGTACGGGCGCGGGCTGCTGAGACTTGTCCGTGAGCTGATGCAATGTCAGCGACACGAGCCGAGACATGACGGCGGGTCATCTGGAAGACCGAGACCGGATGCAGAGGTTTCCAACTGACCAACAGGTAACGTTCAATTTCCGAATAGGTCCGGGGCTTCAGCCTTTGTTTGGCGTTCCGGAGATACTGATCCACGATTGTCCGGAGCGTGTCGGCCGCTTGCAGGCGCGCTTTGGCTTTCTCATCCGCCGGGTCTTTGCCATTGGCAACGAGGCCCAAAAGCCGCTTGGCCTCCTTGCGTGCCAGCTCTGGTGTCCAGGGAGCACCGTGAGGACCGATGGTGACGAAGCGCTGCCGACCGAACACGCGATATTTGAGGACATAGGTCGCCTGGTCGCGTTGACGCCGTACACCAAAGCCCCGCACCGCCTCACGGTGGTCTGCGTCCCAGATAGTTTCGCCCGGCTTGAGCGCTTGCACTGCGCGGATCGTTATACTCGAAACGGCCATTGATCGCCTCTGTAGCTACCAC
>NZ_SPQT01000030.1 GCF_004571025.1 Bradyrhizobium niftali
GCTGCGCGGGCGACTTGAAGATGAGGCGCATACGGCCCTGAGCCACTACTGCTCACCGCACCATCAGACCAGCCCGCTGCATCCGGTGATCGGGCTGTTGGAGCGGGCGGCAGGATTTGCCGCGGATGACCCCGCCGCAACGCGGCTCGACAAGCTCGAGGCGCTGCTTGCGCTCTCGAGCAATGATGTCAGCGTGGTGGCCCCGCTGCTCGCAGCATTGCTGTCGCTCGAGACCGGTGCGCGCTATCCGCCGCTCGACATGAGCCCGCATCGGCAGAAGGAGCGGACGCTCGAGGTGTTGGTCGATCAGGTCCTGGGCCTCGCAGCCCACCAGCCCGTCCTGGCCCTGTACGAGGACGTGCACTGGGCCGATCCGACCTCGCTCGAGCTGCTCGATCTCCTGATCGACCGGGTGCAAGGCGCCCCCGTGCTCGTCCTCATCACCTTCCGGCCGGAGTTCGCGCCATCCTGGACGTGCTATGCCCATGCCACCGCGCTGAGCCTCAGCCGGTTGAGCCGCCGGCAGGGGGCGGCCATGGTCGCGCGGCTGAGCGGCGGCAAGGCGCTTCCCCCCGCGGTGCTCGACCAGATCGTGGCCAAGACGGACGGCGTGCCGCTGTTCGTTGAGGAGCTGACGCGGGCCGTGCTGGAGACCAATCTGCTCCGGGATGAGGGCGACCACTACGCGCTCGCCGGACCGCTGCCGCCGATGGCGATCCCGGCCACGCTCCAGGAGTCGCTGCTGGCCCGGCTCGACCGGCTGGCCCCAGCCCGAGAGGTCGCCCAGACCGCGGCCGCGATTGGTCGAGAATTCTCCTACGAACTGCTCGCGATTGCGGCGGCGCTGCCGGAGAGCGAACTGCACGCGGCCTTGGACGACCTCGTCGATTCGGGTCTGGTATTCCGGCGTGGGACGCCGCCTCAGGCGACCTACAGCTTCAAGCATGCGCTCGTGCAGGACGCCGCATATGCGACCCTCGTTCGCGCGAAGCGGCAGCGCCTACACGCCCGCATCGCCACCGCGCTCGAGCAACATTTTCCGGAGACAGTGCAGGGGCAGCCCGAGCTTCTGGCCCATCACTACACAGAGGCAGGACTTGCCGAACCGGCGATCGATGATTGGCTGAGGGCGGGACAAGCAGAGATCGCGCGGTCGGCCACAGCAGAGGCGATCACGCAATTGACCAAAGGGCTCGACCTGATTCCTGCTCTCCCCGACGACGCTCCACGATGGCGGCGGGAACTCGAGCTGCAAATCGCGCTCGGCGTCGCCCTGATGGCCGCAAAGGGCTGGGCCGCACCGGAGGTCGGGCGGGCCAACGCACGGGCCCGAGACTTGTGCGAGCGCCTGGGCGAGACGTCGCGGCTCTTCCCTGTTCTCTATGGGAAGTGGGTTTTTCACGTCGTAAGGGCGGAGCTCGAGGCCGGTCGAATTGTAGGCGAGGATTTGCTCTGCCGCGCCCAGGCACAGAACGATGCTGCCGCCGAAACCATCGGCAATCGCATCGTCGGAACCACTGAATTGCTTCGCGGCGAGTTAATGGCTGCGCGCGCCCATTTGGAGCGGACGCTCGCCCTCTACGATCCGACCGCCCATGGGTCGCTTGCCTTCCTGTTCGCGCAGGATCCCAGTGTGGCGGGGCTTTCCGTTCTATCCTGGGGACTGTTCGCCCTCGGCTACCCTGAGCAGGCCCAGGCGAGGAGCGAAGAGGCATTGAGCGGCGCGAAGGAGTTGTCCCACCGCAACACCCTCGGCTATGCCCTCCTGTACGGCTGCATCCTGTCGCAGCTTCGCCAGAATCACGACGAGGCCGGCGATCGGGCGAATGCGCTGATCGCGCTGGCAGCCGAGCAGGACTCCCCACACTTCCTCGGAGCCGGCATCATCATTCGCGGTTGGACGCTGGGCGAGGCCGGGGATCTTCGGGCCGGTATCGCGCAGATCCGAGACGGGCTTTCGATGTGGCAGGCCACCGGAGCGGGCTTCCTGGTGCCTTATTTCCGAAGTCTGTTTGCTGAGATCCACGTCCGGTCGGGTGCAGTGAACGAGGGCTTGGATCTTGTTACCGAAGCGCTGCACCGAGTGGAAGAAACCGGCGAGCGATGGTTCGAGGCCGAGCTGCACCGGATGACGGGCGAGCTGATGCTACGGCTGCCTAATGCCGATGCGAGCGGCGCGGAAGCACGGTTCGGCCATGCGGCGGCAACCGCGCGCCAGCAGGGCGCCAAGCTCTGGGAGTTGCGCGCAGCGACACGCCTTGCACGATTGTGGAGAGAACAGGATCGGTGTGCCGAGGCACGAGACCTGCTCACGCCAGTCTATAGCCAGTTCACCGAGGGCTTTGCGACACCGGATCTACAGGCTGCCAGGGCAATACTTCGAGAGATCACCGCTCGCTCCGAGCCGACGACGGATCCCAAATACCAGTAGTGATGCTGCATACACTAACAAGCGCTTAGCCGATTCGATCTCGACCGGAATCTCGTCGGTTTTAAGCAGTGGCGTGCCGCCTGTGAATGGCGGCTCAGGGTCACAGGCGGACGATCGAAGTTAGGCCAGCAACTCTCGCCTTGAAAGCGGACCATTGCTCCGCGCTCAGCCGGGGCAGCTTCGGGCCAATAGGCGACCGCTGTGCAACAAGCCGGTGACCGCGGAAACAATGTCAGGTTGTCGCACTTCAGTTTCTCCGGAGATGTAGCGCGCGGGTGACAGACGCTGCGGAGAACAATGGTAGGTTGTAGCTGGGGCGCAAGGGATTTGAAACCTGAGTCGACACACGATGAAGAAAATCTTGCTGAGCACGGTTGCTCTCATCGCACTCGCCATTCCTGCCTCAGCCGCTGATCTGGCGGCACGGCCCTACACCAAGGCGCCGCCTCCGGTGGTCGCTCCGATCTACGACTGGAGCGGCCTCTACATCGGCATCAATGGCGGCGGCTCGGGCTCGAAATCTGCCCGATGAGCAGTTGCCGTCGCCCTCGAGCCGCGCGATCTCCGCCTGCAGCATCACTATCTTTGTTGGCAGTGCGTCTCCGGCCTGGCGACTGCCTAGTTGCCGTGGCGTATGCGGCATTTCAGCGAGATCAACGCACACCAATGCGTTGCCATTATCCGAAAGTGAGCGCGGCAACTGGCGCCGCTTGGCAAGCGACGAGCGGCCACTGGCGAGATTTTCAGGCGGGCAGCAAGTGCGACATATGTCAGGTCTCAATGGGCATCGGCCGTCCTCCTTGGGAACGAACCGGACAGTGTGCGCTGATAACCAAAGGCCAGGCCGCCATGGTTAAGAGATCGTTAACGCGCGAGCAGTGACTGCCGATTGAGCGCGTGGCGGAGGGGGCACGTCGAACCGCTGACCTCGCCTCGGGAGGACGCCGGCCGAAGGGTGATGACTTGGTGCGGCGGCAGCTGAGTGGCTGCGATCGCACATCCGATGTTATGGCAAAACTCTGCCTTTGGGCGACTAGTGCATTCTCATCTTGACCGGACTGCTGGGGCTGCCACTATTCGAGGTGGGGTTAGCCCCTTCATTTTTGCAGAAGGTAATTGCGACCACGCCCGTCGGGAGATGGACGATGACCGAAGAAAGAATTGCTCGTCTACGGACCCATAAAAACAACATCGATCGGTATCGGCGCTTGCTCAAGACCAAGTTGAGTGAGATTGAACGGCAATACCTCGAAAAGCGGCTTTCCGAAGAACAAGCTGCAATGGGAATACATTTGAGCGCGGCTGAGCCGCCACCGATTATGGTCGCCCCGAAATGACCACCTCAGCTCGAATACGATCTCTTACGTTAGAGAGCGCCCCTGCTTGAGTACCTCTTAATGGTACGCGTCCGACCTACCGTTTGTGCGCCACGAGCGGCATGATGGCGGCGCAGTACGCCGTGAGGTAACGACCATGATCAACGACCGCCTCGTGGAGCCGCCGCCGATCCCCCGCATCCGCAAACTCGGCATCGTCGGGACTGCACTCCTCCTGCTTGGGTCAACGGCCGCCTCCAGCGTTCTTGGCGCGGGAGCGCGCATCTCTGAAGGCTTCGAACCGTTCGAGAAATCAGCGAACGAGCGCGTCGCGCAAGCCTTCGATGACTTTAAGGATCTCGCATCTATCCCTGACGAGCTGAAGATTGCACTGACCTCGCTGAGCGAGAGAATTCAGAGCCCGCAGAAACCGCCGGTTCAGGCTGAAGGCAATGAATGACCTGATCTGAGGGCTGCTACCGTTCGCAAATCAGATGTTACGGCATAAGCCGGCCGTTGGCCGACGGTTGTCCGCTGATTACTGTCCGCTCTATCTGCGAAAGAAGACCTGGTCAGGACACATGCAAAGGTCCGCGCCAGGCCAGTAACCGACTTGCGAGAAGTGGCAGCTATGGGCGGCAAAGCGGACATCGGCCGACGAGTCGGCTTCGACCTCCATCCTTTCCTCCACCCCCGAAGTTCCCTTGGTGGACCGGATTTTCTTGGTTTCGTTTGCAGGTGACGGAAAGCCGACCCGCTGGGCTTGTAGGTGCTCCTCATCCGCGAGACATTCTGTCGCTGAACCATTCGTTTTGCCGGAGGACTAACCTCTAGGCGGATATCTGCCGTTCGCAATGTCGAACGGGCTTGCAGCGGGGTGATTCTGCGCCACGTCGGTTGCAACAGCCGTGGGCGTGGTCGTCCTTTCCGCTGATCCGTCCAAGTGAGAACTGACTGCCGAAATACTACCGCTAGTAACGGAGGAGATGCCATGACGCAGATCCGGCTGGCCTCGCTGCAGGGCGAGGCGATTACGCTTGAAAGCGATGCAATTGAGGCCTTTCGCCAAACCTTGCGGGGTAACGTCTGTCTGGCCGAGGAGCCGGGCTACGATGAAGCACGTACGATCTGGAATGCGATGATCGATCGCCGCCCAGGCGCGGTCGTGCGCTGCAAAGGGGCCGCAGACATCATTCGTGCCGTACGGTTTGCGCGAGAGTACGGCCTCTTGGTCGCGGTGCGCGGCGGCGGCCACAATATCGCGGGCAATGCTGTTTGTGACGGCGGGCTCTTGATCGATCTCTCGCTCATGCGTTCCGTCCGGGTTGATGCATTTCACCGCACGGCGCGCGTGGACCCGGGGGCAACGCTTGGCGACTTCGACAAGGAGGCGCAAGCTTTCCGCCTTGCTACCCCGCTCGGGATCAACTCGACGACCGGCGTTGCGGGATTGACGCTGGGCGGCGGCTTCGGGTGGCTTAGCCGCAAGTTCGGGCTTGCCGCCGACAATCTGATCTCGGCCGACGTGGTGACGGCCGAAGGTGAGCTCGTCCGGGCAAGCATCGCCGAGAATACCGACCTGTTCTGGGCGCTGCGCGGAGGCGGAGCCAATTTCGGGGTGGTGAGCTCGTTTGAGTTCCGCCTGCACCCTGTTGGCCCAATGGTTCTGGCCGGGCTTATCATCCATCCCTTTGCCCGGGCGAAGGAGCTGCTCGCGGGCTATCGTGACGTCGCCGCCAAGGCGCCCGATGAGTTGACCGTGTGGGTGGTGCTCAGGCAGGCGCCGCCGCTGCCGTTCTTGCCTGCCGAGGTTCACGGCAAGGAGATCGTCGCGTTCGCCGTCTGTTATGCGGGAGATGAGAACGAGGGCAAGCGTGCGTTGGAGCCGTTGCGCGCGCTCGGAGAGCCGATCGCGGACGTGATCGGCATGCAGCCCTTCGCGACGTGGCAGACTGCGTTTGACCCACTGCTCACGCCCGGCGCCTATAATTACTGGAAGTCGCACAATTTCGTTGAGCTGAAGGACGGGCTCCTCGACACGCTGGTAAGTCAGACGACAAGCTTGCCGACCGGGGAGTGCGAGATTTTCATCGGTCAGCTCGGCGGTGCCACCAGCCGCGTAGCCATCGACGCCACGGTGTTCCCCCACCGCGATGCGAAGTTCGTCATGAACGTTCACACACGATGGCGCGACCCGGCGGATGAGCAACGTTCGATCAGCTGGGCGCGTCAGCTCTTTGCTGAGACCGCATCCCACGCAACCGGCGGCGTTTACGTCAACTTCATGCCGGAGGACGAGACCGATCGCGTGGCGGGCGCCTACGGCCCGAACTATGCTCGTCTCGCGGCGCTGAAGGCCAAGTACGATCCCGGTAACCTGTTCCGGTTAAACCAGAACGTCAGGCCGTCCGCCGCACAGCGACCGGCTGCCTGACAAGAAACCGTAGTTGAGGGGCCAACGGAGACGAAGTTGGACATCGGAGAATGGCTGCGCACCCTGGGCTTGCAGTCCTATGAGCAGACGTTCCGCGACAACGGAATTGACCTTGAGATCCTGTCCCATCTGACGGTTGAAGATCTCAAGGAGATTGGAGTCCAGGCCGTAGGCCATCGGCGGAAGATTCTCGATGCAATCGGCCTGCTGCCAGCGGACCTGGCGGCGGCGCGGACCCCTGCGTCGGTCGAGCGACGTCAGCTCACGCTCATGTTCGTCGACCTCGTCGGATCCACCGACCTCAGCCGCCGTCTCGATCCCGAGGAACTGCGCGAGGTCATGCGGGCCTACTCGAATACGGTAGCGGGAGAGATTGCGCGACTGGAGGGCCACGTCGCGAAGTTTCTGGGAGACGGGGTGCAGGCCTATTTTGGCTGGCCGCGCGCAAGCGAAGATGCGGCGGAGCAAGCCGTGAGGGCGGGACTTGCCGTCGCAACAGCGGTCAGCGGCCTGTCGTCAGGCGCAGGGGGCCTGCTGGCGGCACGTATCGGCATCGCCACCGGGCTTGTCGTGGTGGGCGATCTGCTCGGGGAAGGTGTTGCGCAGGAGGAAACGGTCACCGGGGAGACACCCAATCTCGCTGCCCGTCTGCAACAGGTTGCGGAGCCCGGTACGGTCGTTATCGCCGACAGCACGCGCCGCCTGGTCGGCGATCTCTTCGAATTTGTTGAGCTCGGTTCCCTTCAGCTCAAGGGCTTTGTCGAGCCGGTCCAAGCGTGGCGGGTCATCGGCGAAGGCAGGGCAGAGAGCAGGTTCGAGGCCCTGCACGGCACCCACGTCACGCCACTCGTCGGGCGCGGCGAGGAACTCGATCTGATGCTGTCACGGTGGCGGCTTGCAGAAGGAGGGGCTGGACAGGTCGTCTTGCTTTTTGGCGAGCCGGGAATTGGAAAATCACGATTGGTGCTCGCACTGCGCGAGCGGCTACAGACCGAACAAATCGCGCTCGTCAGCTATGCCTGTTCGCCGCATCACCTGAACAGCCCGCTCTTTCCCTTCATCTCGCAGCTCGAGCGCGAGGCGCGGTTCGCACCTGAGGATGCCGCGGAAGCACGGCTCAAGCGCCTCGAATTACTCCTTGGCGAAAACGGCGAAGGGCTGTCTAGCGATGCAATCCAGCCTCTTGCCGATCTGCTTGGCATTCCAACTGAGAGAGCGAGCACCCAGCCAGAGATGTCGCCGCAGCAAAGGAAGGCGCTCCTGTTCCGCACATTCCTGGCCCGGCTCAATCGACTTGCCGCTTGTGGCCCGGTTCTGATGGTGCTTGAAGACGCGCACTGGCTCGATCCGACCTCGCGCGAGCTGTTCGACCAGATCGTGGATCGTCTCCAGGACTTGCCAGTGCTGGTCGTCGCCACATTCCGCCCGGAGCTCCTGCCGCCATGGACCGGGTTTCCGCACGTCACGTTGCTCATGCTGAACCGCCTGCCACAGGCGCAGGTGGTCGTGCTCGTCGACCGGATCACCGAAGGTAAAGCGCTTCCCGCCGAGGTTCTCGATCGGATACTGGAGCGGACCGAGGGTGTGCCGCTTTTCACCGAGGAGCTCACGAAGGCCGTTCTTGAAGCCGGGATTCTCCGCTACAACGGCGCTCGTTACGTGCTCGCCGGGGCATTCCCGTCCTTGGCGATTCCAGCGACGCTGCACGATTCGTTGATGGCGCGGCTTGACCGTCTTGCTCCCGTCAAGGAGGTCGCCCAAATCGGAGCCTGCATCGGCCGCGAGTTCGATCACGAATTGCTTGCTGCAGTCGTGTCGATGCCAGAGGTGGAGCTCGCCGCGGCGCTGGACCGCCTGGTGGCCGCAGAGCTCGTTTTCCGGCGGGGCCTCGCGCCTGCCGCTACCTATGTCTTCAAGCACGCCCTGGTGCGCGACGCCGCTTATGAAAGCCTGCTCAAACGGCGCCGCCAGGAATTGCACGCGCGGATTGCCACGTCGATCGAAGCGCTGTTTCCGCAACTTATCGAAGCGCAGCCGGAGCTCGTCGCCCGTCACTTCGGCGAGGCCGGATTGGCAGAGAAGGCCATTCCATACTGGCTGAGGGCCGGTCGCCTAGCAGCCGCTCGATCGGCGAATATGGAGGCAATTGCCCATTTGAGATCAGGGCTCGAGTGCGCCCGAACACTTCCCCTCGGCGCATCACGCTCGCGCTTCGAGCTCGACCTGCAGCTTGGGCTTGGCGGCCCGTTGATTGCAACGAAGGGATTTGCGTCGCGCGAGGCGGAAGCGGCGTTCCAGCGCGCGCAGGAACTCAGCCGCGAGCTGCAGAGCGAGGCTGATCTCTCCGCCGCGTTGAAGGGGCTCGGCCACGTCTATCACGTGCGCGCCAATCTGCGCGAGGTCACAAGCCTCGTGGAGGAGACGGAGTTGCTGGCCAAACGAAGCGGTGATCCCGTGCGTCAGGCCGAAGCCGATCATCTTGCGGGAGTGCTCTCGTTCCACCTTGGCCAGTTTCAATTCTCGCGCGATCGGCTCGAGAGAAGCGCACAAGCCGGCGAATACCGCGGCCGCTATTATTCCGAGGTTTACGGAATTAATATGAGCGTATTCTGCCGTGCCTATATGAGCCATTGCGACTGGCATCTCGGCTATCCCGTTCGTGGCCTCAGGATTGCTGAGGAAGGGCTCGCCGTGGCGCGTGAGATTTCACATCCATTCAGCATCGCGCTCGCGCTCAACTATCTGGCGATGCTCCATCAATTCCAGCGGGAGCCAAATGCCGCACTGCGAGCCGCTGTCGAGTCACGCGACATCTGCGCCAAGTACGGCTTCAACTACTATGGCGCATGGGCCAGCCTCGTTCGCGCCTGGGCGATTGCAGAATCCGGCCGGCTTGACGACGGTCTTGCGGACTTTGATGCGGGGCTTGAGGATTTCCGGCGTACAAGTGCGGGGCTACGTATTCCGCACCATCTCGGCTTGCTCGCCGCGCTTCGTCGCAAGGCTGGAAACGCCATGGCCGGGCTTCGGGTCATCGACGAAGCGGTCGCACTTGCGGACGCAAGTCTCGAGAGCTGGTGCGCCGTCGAACTTCACCGGGAGCGCGGTGAACTGCTGTTGCTCGCAGCCGGGGCGGAGGCCGAAAATCAAGCGGACGCGGAGTTCGAGGCTGCGATTGAAATTGCCGCTGCCCAGGGAGCAAGGCTGCCCGAGCTTCGCGCAAGCGTTGCGCGCGCCAGACTTCAAGCGGCACGCGGCATGCGGCGAGAGGCGCGCGACGCTCTTGTGCCGATCTACAGCTGGTTCAGCGAAGGCTTGGAAACACGCGATCTCGTGGAAGCTCGCAAGTTGCTGGCAGACTTGTGACCAAGTTGACGCATTAACCACTCGATCTGGGTTAGGTCGCAGCCGACGACCGGACAAGACAGAGCATCTCGCAGGCTGACTTTGGGGTTGAACCGCTAGGGTTGAAAAATACACACCTGTGAGTTTGCAAGTGATTGATCTCTTGCTTGTTCTCCCCGGCTGGTTTGCCGGTCGCTGCAAAGACTGTCGGGCCGCTCTAGACACATGGCCTTGAAGAAATCCCGGGGTGAGAATGGTCCCCGCCCAATCCCCAGCGAAGGCCGCCCACTCTGAGCAAAGTGGGCTTTGTTCTATTTGTGAGCTTTTTTTGCGTCTGATCCAGTGAGGCCAGCCCTGAGAACGCCTCACGCAAGCTTTGCGACCTGCCCTGTCAACCTGACTGTCAACCGTGTCAACCTTGTCAACCTAACTTTTCAATGCCTTCAGCTACCGCGTTCGCGAGGTGCGAATTACCCGCGGGCCATCCAGATGCCAGAGGGACCCATGAGAAAGGGCGGTTGGCCCGCTCCTAAGTTCTTAGCTGCTGCATGCACGATTTTGCAATTAGGTCGGCAACTGACCCACGGCGTACCAGAGAAACATCGCCTATTGGTGCATCATCAATTCGGCAACGAGGCTAATCATCACAAACGCCGGCAAAATCTAACGACCACCAAATCGGCTCCTATCCGGATCACGATCACAACAATCAAAGGAAGTCTCCTCATCGTCACGATCACCACGAGCATCACGAGCATCATGATCATTGTCGCGACCGTAACGCTTGATGATGCTCGATTCACTGAATCATGTTGCTCGCACACGCGATCCATGTAAGCTCTTTTCAATCGTCTCCCACATGGGATTTTTACGACACGTTGGCTCACGATCGGAATGCGGGGAACCTCCTAGGTGCAGGGAGAGATATTGCCATCCATGAGTCTGGTCATGCCGTTGCGCGCGTTCTGTCGATAGGCCGCGTAGGTAATCTGCTTGAACATAGTCATCGAGTTGATCGTCCGATCGAGCACGATCAGCTTGCAGGTCTTGGCATCAACACCGGTCGTCAAGAGTTGAGACGTGGTTGCGATTACAGGATATGGCTCCTCAGGATCGATGAAGCGATCCAGCTCGGCTTTGCCTTCGGGACTATCGCCGGTGATCCGCATACCCATGCCGTACCTTGAGAGGAAAAGCAGGGCGGTCAGATCGGGCTAAGCCGTTGAATCGCTGGTACCGCAAACAGGACTCGAATCTGTGATCCCGTCATTACGAATGACGAGGGCGCCTGAGCGAGAGAGATCCAAACCGCGCCCCCATAAGCGCTTGGTTTGCCGGAAAATGTCGTACTAGACCAACTCGCAGGGTACTAAGATTCGGAGAAAATTCAGTTCTCTGGGCCTATCCAACGTCTAGTTTGATCCGCGATGGGGTCTCTCTGGCCAGAAAAAAGCAGGAAAACGGCCGGATATTTGGCCTGTCTCCGCATAGGAGTACGACATGACTTTGGCTGGCTGGCGGAGAGAGTGTCAGTCAATCCCTGTTGAAAGATAAAGCATTTTCGCCTTTGTCGGATCAATACCTACCGTTCGAGCTACGGATCCGGCTCGATCTTCAGATGGCGGCGATGTCCAGCTTCGAGCCATCGACCAGACGCGACAACCGAAACGGTTTGGGATCAACGCAAGGCGTGTCGTTCACGAGAAGCTGTGCAGCCAGATAGCCAAGCCCCGGGCCCAAACCGAAGCCGTGACCCGAGCAGCCCGCTGCGAGGACGAGGCCTTCCACCCCGTCCACCTGCGATACCACGGGCACTGCGTCTGGCGTGCAATCGACGAAGCCGCCCCAGGCGCTATCGATCTTGATTTCGCCGAGTTGGGGGAAGGTTTTCCGGACACTCTCCACCACTTGGCTCACCAGCCATTTCAAGGGCGGAGGATCCAGCACGCGATTCTGTTCGAAGATCCGATCGTCGTTGGTCAGGAGCGCCGGCATTGAATCCGGCCCTGAAACGAACGATCGGCCGACGCCGAGCCTGACGTTCTTCAGGCGACGCAGGAACTGCGGCATGAATTCCCGGCTATACCGGATAGCCTGGGGCGTGATTTCGAGGTTCGCCTTGCCGCTGATCGCAAGCGTGTAGCTGCCGTCCAGTCGGCGCGTGATCGTGCAGTAGGGTGTCGAGACCGCCTCGCCTATGTTGATCGTCGGGGTGGAACGCAGCGCGGTCTGCCGGATGCTCGCTTGGGGGAAACTGATCCCGAGCGGCCGAAGGAAGCGCGAGGACCAGGCGCCGGAGGCGCACAGCACCGCGCTGGTTCTGATGTAGCCCTTCTCCGTGTGAACGCCCGCAATCTTGCCATTGGCCAAGTCGAGCGCCCGCGCGGCGCATCCCTGGTGGATCGTGGCGCCCAGAACTCTGGCCCCATCGGCGATAGCCGGCGCGGCGAGCGCAGGTTCGGCCTTGCCGTCCCGGTCCGAATAGGTCCCGCCGATCCATTTGTCGCGCGCTTCGGGAACGCGCGCGGCCACCTCCGCCCGGCTCAGCACGCGGGTGTCGACGTCGTACTCCCTGGCGACCTCGCGCCACCTTTCCCAGCCGGCGAGCACAGCCTCATCGTGGGTCGCATAGACGAGACCGCAGCGTCGAAATCCGAGGTCCCGATTGATATCGCGCGTGAGTTCGTCCCACAGCCGCATAGAGATCACCGAGAGCGGCAGTTCGCGCCGGTCGCGGTTCTGTTGGCGGCACCAACCCCAGTTTCGGCTCGATTGTTCACAGGCGACGTGGCCCTTCTCGAGGAGCGCCACAGAGAGGCCGCGCTTCGCCAGGTAATAGGCGGCCGTAGAGCCGAGGATGCCGCCGCCGACGACGACGACGTCCGCCTCGGCCGGAAGACGCTCATCGCTGTGAATGCGCTCGACGTGGGGCGACATGTTCCAACGAACCTCGGCTGCCAAGAATGCGGAAGCAAAGTTCCGATCAGCCCTTCATCGCATCGTGCGCTCGATAGAATGTGCTGAAATCATCCAGGACTTCGCAAGATGTTCGGGTTTTTGGCCGCTTGATTGAACGAAGCTGCTCAAGCCCGACCGAGCATGGTTGCAGGAACAGTGCAAGAGTTTCATTTAAAGCGCGATGCCGCAGCTTTTCGGAGCCGATATTGAGCTATCGGTAGAATCCGAGAACTGCCTTCGTCTCGAGATACTCCTCCATGCCCTCGAGGCCGTATTCGCGACCGTTGCCGGAGCGCTTGTAGCCGCCGAAAGGTGCGTTCGGGTCCCAGTCAGGATAATTGAGATGGACTTGACCCGACTGGATCTGCCCGGCGATTGTCCGCACTGCTTTCATATCAGCGCCCTGCACATGGGCGCCGAGGCCGTAGACGGTGTCGTTGGCGATCGCGATCGCCTCGTCCACGGTGTCGTAGGGAATGATCGATAATACTGGGCCGAAGATCTCCTCCTGCGCTATCCTCATGTCGCGACGAACGTTCGAGAAGATCGTCGGCCGCGCATAGAGGCCAGTCTGAAGGTGGTCAGGCCGCCCCGGCCCGCCCATGACGAGCTTCGCGCCTTCCTTCAGACCTACACTGATCATGGTCTGCACGCGCTCGAACTGCGGCCGGTTGGCGATCGGACCATGGGTCGTGCTTTCCGCAAGGGGATCGCCGACCACCAATTCAGAAGCGGCGGCCGCCGCCAGGATCTCGACCTCCTCCATTTGTGAGCGGGACACAAGCATGCGCGTCGGTGCGCTGCAGGATTGGCCGAGATTGCGGAAGGCTGCGCCGACGCCAAGCGGAACAGCGCGGCTCAGATCGGCATCAGGCAAAATAATGTTCGGCGACTTGCCGCCAAGCTCCTGGGCGACGCGCTTGACGGTGGGCGCCGCGGCCTGCGCGACGAGAACGCCGGCCCGGGTCGAGCCGGTGATCGAGATCATGTCGACCAGCGGATGCGACGCCAGACCGGCCCCAACGATCGGACCTGTCCCATTGACGAGGTTGAAGACGCCGGGCGGACAACCGGCATCGTCCATGACCTCAGCGAATAGCAAGGCGCTCAGCGGCGATAATTCGCTCGGCTTCAACACCACCGTGCAACCCGCTGCGAGCGCGGGGCCGACCTTCGCTGTGATCTGGTAGAGAGGCCAGTTCCAGGGGGTGATGAGCCCGCAGACACCGATCGCCTCGCGCATGATCGCGGTGCTGCCACGCGCGGTGACGAACGGATAGGTCGCGAGATTGTCGCGTGCGACACGGATATGTTCGGCGGCCAGCGGTACCTGGGCTCGGCGCGCATAGGTGATGGCAGCTCCCATCTCGCACGTGAGAACCTGCGCGAACAACTCCAGCCGCTGGAGGAGCAAACCATGAACCCGGTCGAGCAGCGCCGCTCTGTCAGCCGGCGCTGTCATGGACCAGCCGGCGAAGGCGCGTCTGGCAGCTGCTATGGCGCAGTCCACATCATCGTCATCGCCGAGCGGAACCTCGGCGATCGGCTGCTCCGTCGCCGGATTGACGACGGTTGCTGCTGCCGCGACTGATCCGATCGGCTTCCGCCATTCTCCGTCGATGTAGAATTTTCCGAGGAAGCCGGCTTCCGTCAGGTGCCGAAGGGGAGAGGTCATTGGACGCGATCCTTTCGGCGGCCTACCAGCCGCGCATCCGGGGCCATCGTGCTTCGATCGCGTCGCTGCCGGCCGAGATGACGTTGTACCATTCGTGTTGCGACGCCGTCGCACAGGCGTGATTGGGGAGAATCCTGACCTTCGCGCCGATCGAAAGGTCGGGCAAAGCCTGCGTCGAGCCGGGCCTGATGGCGAGGATGCCGTGCTCCTGGCTCGCTTGCGAAACGATCAGGTTGGGATAAATCTTGCCGGCCACATCGCAGACTAGACCGTATCCCTGGTCGACCCGCTGCGTCGCGGTGCCGCGGTCGCGCGACAGCGCCATCCAACCTGCATCGACCAAAATCCAACTCTTCTCGGGCTTCTTGCCGATCACGGTGGCAAGCACCGAGATCGCGATGTCGTCGGTGGTGCAGACACCGACACCGTGCATCACCAGATCAAGGAACATGTAGACGCCGGCCCGCATTTCCGTGACGCCGGTCAGGTCTTCGGCAAAATGGGCGGTCGGCGTCGAGCCGACGCTGACGACAGGGCACTCATGCCCCGCCGCGCGCAACCTCGCCGCCGCAGCGACGGCCACGGCCCTTTCGTTCTCCGCAGCCGCCTCGAGGGTTTCAGGCGCGCAGAGACCGTAGGATTCGCCGGCATGGGTGAGAATGCCCGCGATCTTGACGCCGGCCTCGGCAACGGCGGCCGCGACGGCGATGAGCTTGGAATCCTCAGCGGTCAGCCCGCCACGGTGACCATCGCAGTCGATTTCGATGAAAGCAGACGGCGTCACGCCGGCGGCACGAGCGGCCGCGCCGAGGATGATCGCCTGCTCCCGCGAATCGAGCAGCACCTTGAGGTCGACGCCTGCTTTCCGCAGACGCATCGCTCTTTCAGCTGTGTGGGGCGCCAGACCCACGGCATAGGTGATGTCCCGGAATCCATGCTGCGCGAAGTACTCCGCCTCCGCCAAGGTTGAGACAGTGATTGGTCCCGCCCCCGATGGATAGATGCGTTGGGCGACGTCAATGGATTTCGCCGTCTTCATATGGGGACGCAGCACGACGCCTTGCCGGCCCATAAGAGAGGACAGGCGCGCGAGATTGCGATCCAGCCGGTCCTTGTCGAGGAGGAGCGCCGGTGTTGCCAGCGCGCCAATCGTTGCGGCGGGCTCGCCCGGACCGACATTTGGGATATCCGCCCTGTCCATCTCCACGCGCAGCATCCCGATGTCTCCTTAGCCGAATGACTGGTTGGCGAGCCCGAACATGCGGGCCGGTCCGGTCCATGGAGCCGGCGTCCCCAGCACCATGGTGGTGGCATCACTGACCTGCTGCAGGTCGATGCTTTCGAGCCATTCCCCGAGTTGCGAGGAGGCAGGAGTATCGATCCGGACGAAGACAGGCCCGAGCCGCGCGATCGCGAATTCGATCAGCGCGCGTGCATCGGTCGGGCTCTCGGCCACCACGGGGCCGATGACATACCCGCGGCCGAAGAGCCGAGAGATGGCGTAGCCGCAAAGTATGCCGTCACGCAGCAGGACATAACCGTCACCGCTATCGAACAGCCCATTCAGCAACTGCCGCCGCTCCAACCCGGTAGCAGTGCGATCGAGCCGCGCGATCGCTTCGAACTCCGATGCGGCCATCGGTCTGAGGAGGCCCGATCGCGGCGTCTCGTGGCTTTGGCGTGGAATTCCCTGATGCTGATGGATGATCCCGGTCGGCACAAAGCCGCGGCGGCGATAAAGCGTGATGCCTTCGGCCGTCGAATTCAGCGCGATGGTCCGTGGGCGCGCGGACGTCAGCAAGGCATCCATGAGCTGGGCCCCATAGCCGCGGCCCTGCGCGGCCTTTGCGACGATGATCATCCCGGCGGAAGCGTGAGTCTCGCCGTACGGCCACCACGCCGCTGTCCCGATCACCGTCCCAGCGCGCTCCAGAACAAAGCCTTTTCCCAACTGCAGCGCGATATCCCAATCCTCGAGTCGATAGGGCCAGGACATCTCCTGCGAAAGCTTCAGGGCGCCTTCCAGATGCGCTCTGGCGAAAGGAACCAGCACCGCGACTTCACTGTCGCGTTCTCCGGCCTGGTAAGCTGCGGTGGTCATCATGATTCAACGTCTCTTGGTCGCGGTGTCGGCCTAACCGGTAGTGCCTAACAGGGCGAGGGCCACCTGATGATCCCCGCATCCTCTGCAGCGTACGTTGCGCCCGACAACATTACGCAATCGGACTGGCGCAAAGTTCGGCATACAATTTCATTGATGGTGCGGCAGCAGCATCAATCTGCTGTCCCGCGGCATGTGGCGTGCCGGAGGGCGTATTCACGCCTTCCAGTCCAGGACAATCTTGCCGCACTTGCCGGTGCGCATGATCTCAAATCCGGCCTTGAATTCTGTGACGGGCAGGCGGTGCGTTATGATTTTACGGATGTCGAGGCCGCTTTCGAGCATTGCGAGCATCTTATGCCAGGTCTCAAACATCTCCCGCCCGTAGATTCCCTTGACGGTGAGCATCTTGAAGACAAGCTTGGTCCAGTCGACGGTCGCGGGCCCAGCAGGGATACCAAGCATGGCGATCTTGCCGCCCATCACCAGATTTTCGACCATTTGGTCGAATGCGGCCGGCGCACCGCTCATCTCCAGCCCGACATCGAACCCTTCCTTCATGCCGAGACGCTGCGTCACGGACCGAAGATCTTCCTTGCTCACGTCGACGGGAACGACGTCGGCGACGTCAGATGCCAATGCCAAACGATGCGGATTGACGTCGGTAATCACAACGTGCCTCGCACCGACATGCCTGGCAACGGCGGCGCTCATGATGCCAATTGGGCCTGCTCCGGTGATGAGCACATCCTCCCCGACGAGGTCGAACGACAACGCGGTGTGGACGGCGTTGCCGAGCGGATCGAGGATGGCCCCGATCTCGTCATCGATCGCATCAGGGAGCGGCACGACATTGAAGGCGGGCAAACGCAGATATTCGGCAAAAGCTCCGGGAATATTGACACCGATCCCCTTGGTTTCAGGATCCAGGTGAAACCGTCCCCCTCGCGCAGCGCGGCTGCTCATGCCGACAACATGGCCCTCACCCGAAACCCGCTGACCAATCGCGAATTTCGTGACGTTCGCGCCCACCTCGGCGACCTCGCCTGCATATTCATGGCCGACGACCATCGGGACAGGGACGGTCCGCTGCGCCCACTCATCCCAGGCGTAGATGTGGATATCCGTGCCGCAGATCCCGGTCTTGTTGATCTTGATGAGAACGTCATCCGGTCCGATCTGCGGAATCCCCCGTTCGTCAAGCCAGAGCCCGGGTTCGGCGGCTGCTTTGACAAGAGCTTTCATGAGAACACCTTTGTAAACATCAAATCACGCCAAGCGCTTTGCCGGCGTCGGTGAAAGCGTCGACGGCCAGTTCAACGTCCTTTTCCGTCAGGGCGGCGGACATCTGTGTCCTGATCCGCGCCTTTCCTTTGGCGACAACGGGATAGAAGAACGCGGCGACGTAGATGCCGCGTTCATCCAGCGCGGCTGCCATATCCTGCGCCAGGCGCGCGTCCTGCAGCATGACTGGAATGATTGGCGTCTCTCCGGCGAGCAGCTCGAATCCGGCCTTCTCCAGGCCCGACCGAAAGCGCCGCGTATGCGCCGCAAGAAGCTGCCGCCGGTCGTCGGCTGTTTCCGCGATCTGGATCGCCTTGATCGATCCCGCTGCCACTGCCGGGGCGAGGCTATTGGAGAAGAGATATGGACGCGCTCGCTGTCGAAGCAGATCGATGATGGGTTGCGACGCCGCAACAAAGCCGCCCATCGCACCACCCAGGCTCTTGCCGAGCGTTCCCGTGACGATATCGACCTGCCGGCTTGTGCCTGTCAGCGTGGGCGTGCCGCGGCCGGCTTCGCCGACATGACCGGTGGCATGGCAGTCATCGACCATAACGATGGCGCCGTACCTCTCGGCCAAGGCGCAAATGGCGGGGAGCTTGGCCAAATATCCGTCCATCGAGAACACGCCGTCCGTGGCGATCAATTTGAACCGGGCACCGCCCCTGTCCGCCTCCTTGAGCCGATCCTCGAGCTCGTTTATGTCGCCGTTGGCAAAGCGGTAGCGCCTCGCCTTGCAAAGACGCACGCCGTCGATAATGGAAGCGTGATTGAGAGAATCAGAAATGATGGCGTCATCGGCCTCCAGAAGCGGCTCGAAGACCCCGCCATTGGCGTCAAAGCAGGCCGCGAACAGGATGGCGTCATCCTTGTCCAGATAGCGAGCGATCATGCGCTCGAGTTCGCGGTGCAGGGTTTGCGTACCGCAGATGAAGCGCACGGATGCCATGCCAAACCCGAACTCATCCAGGCCTCGCTTTGCGGCTGCGATGATTTCGGGATGATCGGCGAGACCCAGATAGTTGTTGGCGCAGAGATTGACGAGCTCGCGCTCGGAGGACTGCGAAACCACACGGATCCGGCCCGCCTGCGCGCCAGTGATCACCCGCTCGCGCTTGTAGAGGCCCTCCGCCTGAATTTGCGAAAGAAGCTCGCGAACCCGGTATTCTAGGGTCGGCGCCATCGTATCCCCATCCTCGCTGTCGCAAACTGAACGATCATGATAATGCGAACTCTCCCCGGAGCATGAGCAAGATGCGCTCGAAGTGGCTGGGATCATGTGGCTTGAGGAGCGTAGCCCGCCGCGGCTGGTGCACATCCCAGAGGCGCGACAGCCAAAACCGGAATGCCGCAGCGCGCTGCATGGCAGGAAGCAGCCTGTGTTCGGAGGACGTCAGCGGCCGGGCGCTCTCATAAGCACCCAGGAAAGCGGCGGCTCGCTCGATATTGTGGCGGCGGGTGAGGCCATCGACGCACCAATCGTTGAGGCACACCGCTATATCGAACAGGAACGTGTCGCATCCGGCGAAATAGAAATCAATCACACCGGACAGGCGCCCCTTCTCGAACAACGCGTTGTCGCGGAAGAGATCGGCGTGAATCGGCCCCTTGGGGAGTTGCCTATAGGTCGAGGACAAAGCGAGCTCGTTCTGAAACGCCAATTCAGTCGAGAGCAGCGAGCGCTGTCCGGCGGATACGTAGCGGCCGAGCACCGACACGACCTCGTTCCACCATTGAAGGCCACGCCGATTTGACTGTTGTCGTGGGTAGTCGCTCCCGGCCAGGTGCAGACGCGCCAGGCACTCCCCGACGGAACTGCAATGGGCGGCCGTAGGTTCCACCTCGCTTACACCCGGAAGCCTGTTGACGACCACCGCGGGCCGTTCCCTCAGAGAGTGAAGGATCGCGCCATGTGTGTCAGCAACCGGATCCGGCACGGGCATGCCGCGCACCGCAAGATGCTTCATGAAGTGCAGGTAGAACGGCAGCTGCTCGAATGTGAGGCGCTCGAACAAGGTGAGCACATACCTTGCGCCATCCGTATCGACGAAATAGTTCGTGTTCTCAATTCCGCTGGTGACGCCGCGAACGGAACGAGGCGCGCCAAGACCCAGCGCTCGAAAGAACGCGGCGACCTCGTCGAATGACAATTCGGTAAAAACGGCCATGGCGCAGCAGTTCCCGGTTCGTCCGCTCAGCAGGCCTGCACAATGCGCGCGATGTAGTCCTTGACCGCCTGTGCGTCCGCAGGGAGGACCTTGACCCGTTTCGGCAAGTCTTCGATGCCGTCGAAACGCTCTGGACGATCCGGCTCGCGGCCCAACGCTTCCCTGATCGTCGCAGCGAATTTGATCGGCAGTGCAGTTTCGAGCACGATCATCGGCTCCTCGGGGGAGCCGTGCATATGCGCGACCGTCACACCATCGGCAGTGTGCGGGTCGATCATGGTGTCAAAGCGCTCCCACGTATCACGGATCGTCGCCAGCCTATCGGCATGGGTGCTCCTGCCGCTGCGGAAGCCGAAACGGGCTGCCGCATCGGCGAAGCAGGGATCTTCGCTTAGATCGAAGGCCCCGCGTTCCCTGAGTTGATCCTCAAACAGTAGTTTGGTCCGACCAGCGTCGCGACCGAGCAGGTCGAACACGAAACGCTCGAGATTAGAGGCCTTGGAAATGTCCATTGACGGGCTCGATGTTTCAAGCGTGTCGGTTCGGCTTCGCACGCGATAGATGCCGGTGCGGAAGAACTCGTCGAGCACGTCGTTCTCGTTGGTCGCAAGGACGAGGCGGGATATCGGAAGTCCCATCATCCGCGCGACGTGACCGGCGCAGATGTTTCCGAAGTTTCCTGACGGCACGGTAAAGCTTGCACCTGCCGACCGCCCCTCGGTCGCTTGTAGATACCCATAAAAGTAATAGACGACCTGCGCCAGCAGCCTCGCCCAATTGATCGAATTCACCGCACCGATCTTGTATCGCTGCTTGAATTCCAGATCGCCGGACACACGCTTGACGATGTCCTGGCAGTCGTCGAACACACCATCGATGGCGATGTTGTGGATGTTTTCGTCTTGTAGGCTGAACATCTGAGCTTGTTGAAAGGCGCTCATCCGCCTACGGGGTGACAGCATGAAGACCCGCACCCCCTTCTTTCCGCACATGGCGTATTCCGCGGCGCTGCCGGTGTCGCCGCTGGTCGCGCCAAGAATGTTCAATTCCTGATGCCGGCGCGCCAGCTCGTACTCGAGCAGATTGCCGAGCAACTGCATAGCCATGTCCTTGAACGCCAGCGTCGGACCGTTGGACAATTCCTGGAGGTAAAGACCGTTCTCGAGCTTTCGCAGTGGCGAGATCTTGGGGCTTCCAAAGACCTCGGGCGTATAGGTCTTTTCACAGATTGCCTTCAGGTCGACGGGCGGAATATTGCTGACGTAGAGCGACAGGATCTCGAAAGCCAGGCTGGGGTAGGACAGGCTGCGCCACGCGTCCAGTGTAGCGTCATCCACGCGAGGGTAGGTCTCAGGGACATACAGCCCACCATCCTGGGCCAGGCCCTCAAGCAGTGCCTCGCAGAACTGCTTGCGGCCTGAATGACCGCGTGTGGATACGTAATGCATGGTTCGTCTTCTTTCGGGAGGCGGCAGTGCCTCTGGAATTCACGCTGTGCTGGCGGCTATCACCGACTGGCGCGCCACATCGCGATCCGGTCGTGCATTCGGTAACCCTGGATGAAGGCTGGCATGAACCAGGGATTACCCCGATAGAACGGGATGAAGGCCGGAGGCCGGAAGTCAAAGGCCGTGCGCGCCCGCTCCTCATGTCCCATGAGCTTGTGGGCCGCGTGCATACCGACCCATGGCGCCCAGACCACGCCCGACCCGCAGAAGCCGGTGGCATAGACGACACTGTCCTTCTCGAAGATGCGCGGAATCATGTCGCGGTTCATGGCCACATTGCCGAACCAGCTGTGCGAGAGGCGAACGGCCTCCAACTCCGGAAACAGATTGATCAGGCCCTTGCGGAGAAGCAGCTTCGGAGCGGCGGGATCGCCGACGCGGGAGCTGTCGCGGCCGCCGAGCAAGATGCGTCTGCCGTCCGGTGAGGGCCGGTAATAGAAGCCGACCTCCCGGTTCTCGGTGATCATCATGCGTTTCGGCATCAGCCGCGCCATGACGTCAGGCGCGAGCTCCTCGGTCGCAATGATCCGGCTGCGGACCGGGACCAGCCTGCGGCGCAGGAAGGGCACGGCAGCATCGGTGTAACCGTTGGTGCAGACCAGCACCTGACGCGCCCGCACCGTGCCGGCCGCGGTCAGTACGCGGAAACCGGAGCCATCTCTGTCGATTGAGATGACCGGTGTTCGTCCGTGGACGGTCAACTCCGAAGCGAGTGCCACGCGTAGCAGTTCGGAGTGAAACTTCGCAGGGTGCAGCCCGCCGATGTCCATCCGAACCGTGCCGCCGCGATAGACATCCGTACCAACGTACTTGCGCTGCTCGGCGTAAGGAACCGCATAAGCTTCTATCCCGAGTTTCTTCGCGAGCCTATCCGCAGTACGCGCCATGGCTTCGTATTGTTCATAGCCGAAAGCGCCTTTGAACTGCCCCACCGGCTGGAAGTCGCAGACGAGACCTTCCGTCTTGATGAAATCGTACAGGAATTCGCGAGCGGCCTTGCCTTCGGCCTCGATCGCCAGCGCCTTCTCTTCGCCGAACCGCCGCGTAAGCGTCGCGTAATCCGGACGAATCGTTCCGCTGGTGATTCCGCCGTTGCGCGTCGAGGCCCCTTCACCCGGATCCATCGCATCAAAGGCTGCAACCGAGCGCCCTTCGCGCGCGAGCACCAGACCAGCCGAAAGTCCGGCATAGCCCGCGCCCACGATCAGCACGTCGAGATTCCTGGGCAATGGCTGCTGAGGCAGCGGGGTAAGCGGGGCGGCTTCCCACCAGTAGGGTGTCGCCTTGTCTTCAACTCGCGGCGCGTGCATGGCGCTTGCTCTCATACGTTGCGGGGTGCCCTGTTGCGCGCGGATCGCATTCAGGTCGAACTGTCAAATGTGGTCGTCTCGAACGTCAAGGGCATCTCGGAGGCCGTCGCCGATGAAGTTGAAGCTCGTCACCGCGATCGTGATCGCGGCACCGGGAATGATGGCGAGCCATGGAGCGCTCGCCAGATATTGCTGGGCGCCGTTGAGCATGTTGCCCCAGCTGGGCAGTGGCGGCTGGATGCCGTAGCCGAGGAAGCTGATATAGGCTTCCAGCAGAATTGCGCGGGCGACCGCCAGGCTGGCGGCGACGATGATTGGACCCATGGCATTGGGCAAGATCTCGCGGAACATAATATGCTTCCCGCTGAGCCCCACCATGCGTGCAGCCTGGACAAATTCGCGCTCGCGCAGCGAGCGGACTTCGGCCTCGACGATCCTGGCAGTCTCCATCCAGCTCGTGACGGCAATGATGACGGTGATCATGACGGGACTCGGCCGCAGCGTCGCGGCCAGCGCCAGCACGAGGAAGATCGAGGGATAGGACAGGAAGCCGTCCACGGTTCGCATCAGCGCCGCCCCGACCCAGCCACCGCGATAGCCCGCCGTGACGCCGACCAGGGTGCCGATCAGCGTTGACAGCAACATCGCGGAGAATCCCACCAGCAGCGAGATGCGCCCGGCCATCAAGAGCCGTGCGGCCAAGTCACGTCCCAAGGGGTCGGTGCCGAAGTAGTGCTGACCGCTGAGAGGTGGAGCAAAGCGGGCGCGCAGATCAATATGGAGCGAGTCGTACGGCAAGGCATAGGGGCCTATGACGCACGCCAGCACGAGCAGGCTGATCATCGCGATCCCGGCGAGCGCCAGATGATGGCGCATGAAGCGGTATGCCGCACGGCTGTGCCACCAGCGAGTCGGAGTAGCGTGCGCGGCGATGACGGTCATTTCTGCTGCCTCCTGTTATCAGGCACGAGTCCGCGGGCTCAACCCAGGCGAATACGCGGGTCGACGGTGGCGATGATGATGTCTGCGATCAGGTTGCCCAACACGACTAGGATGGCCGAGAATATCAACAGCCCCATCACGACGGGATAGTCGCTGTAACCGAGACTGTCGAGAAACAGCCGACCCATTCCGGGCCAGGTAAACACCGTCTCCGTGACCAATGCGCCGGTCAGAATGCTGGGCAGCTGCATCCCTGCCAGCGTGATCATCGGCAGCAATGCATTGCCGACGACATGCTTCAGCAAAATGCGGCGTTCGCTGACACCCTTGGCGCGCGCCGTCTTGACGAAATCCTGACTCAATGCATCGAGTGTCGCCGTGCGCATGTAGCGGCTCCAGATCGCGACGTGAACGAGCGAGAGCACCAAGCTCGGCAAAATCAGGTGATGCAGATAGTCCAGAACCGAGCCGTCGCCGATCGTGTACATGTTACCTGCAGGAACCCACCCGAGCTTCAGGGTGAAGATGTAGATGCCGATGAGGCCGAACCAGAAAGTCGGGACCGACAGGGCGACCATGGCGCCGACGGTCGCGCAGTAATCAAACAGGGAATAGCGGTGGGTGGCGCCGCGGATTCCGATCCAGGCACCGACCGCGATCGCAAATGCGGTGGACGTACCCATAAGCAGTAGCGTCGCCAGCAAGTGTCGACCAATCACCGCCAGCACCGAAGAGCCATCGCGGAACGAGTGTCCCCAATCGCCCTGGAGCAGCCGCCAGGCCCAATCGAGATACTGTATCCATAGCGGCCGGTTCAACCCGAGCTGCGTCGCCAGTCGCTCCACATCCTTCTGGGTCATGCCCGGATCGAGCCCGAACTGCGCGAGAGGACCGCCCGGCATGAGGTTGAGAACCGTGAAGCCGATGATCGAGACGATCACCAGCAGCACGACGCTCTGCGAGAGACGATTGAGCAGGAACCCGGACATTCGAGGCACCATGTTGGCGTTGCAGCACCACTCTAGCGCCGACCTCGGCCACAGCGGCCTCGGCCGGCAGCACATCAGCTCGCCCAATACCAGGCTAGCGCGTTCCAGGATTCCGTGCGCGTATTGCCGTTCGGCACGAAACCGTTGATCCCCTTCTTGAGGCCTTCGACCGCATTGCTCTGGTACAATGGAAGGAAGGGTAGGTCGCGACGGACGAGTTCCTGGACGCGAGAGTAGATCGCGCGCCGGGCTTCAGAATCGAAAGTGCGCGCGCCCTTGTCGAGCAGGGCATCGACTTCCGGATTTGTATATTGTGCATTGTTCGAGCCGCGACCGCCTTTCACTGCGATCGAACGCGAGTGCAGGCGATTGGTGACGTCCGGGTCGGCGCCGATCAGATACGAGCTGCCGACGATCACGGAATCGAATTGCGATTGCGTCCAGAACTCGCCCCACATCACGGCAGCGGGCAGGTTCGATATCTTCATCTCGACGCCCAGCTGCGCAAACGTTTGCTGCAGGAACTGCTGCACCTGTTCGCGCAGGGGATCGCCGGACGTGGTCGAATTGGTAAAGGACAGGCGAACGCCGTTCTTGGCACGAATGCCGTCCGCGCCCTTTGCCCAGCCGGCTTGATCGAGGATCTTGCCCGCGCGATTCACGTCAAATTGGTGCAGGGGCAGATTGCCGTTGAAAAAGAAGGACTGCCGCGGCATGAACGTCTCTGTCGGAGTAGGCACCCCGTAATAGAGCCCCTGAATGATCGCCTCCTTATCGATCGCCGCGTAGAGCGCCTCGCGAACGGCAAGCTCCTTGAACTGCGGCCGCTCGAGGTTCAGGTAGAAGGATTCGAATGAGGTCCTTGGGACGAGGGTCACGACGCGGTTCGGCAGCGTCTTGGCTTCCCCGTAGTGGTCAGGGGTGATGTAGGGCTGACCCACCAAATCAACGTCGCCGCTCTTGAATTGGGTGTAGAGGACGGTGAGATCGGGAATGTATTTGAAGACCAGCCTCTCGATGTGAGGACCTTCACCGAAATAGTTCGGGTTAGCCACAAGCTCGAGATGATCGCCGGGGACCCGCTGGCCCCACTTGAACGGACCGGTGCCGACCGGCGCCTGATTGAAGGCGGCGTTGTTCGGATTGGCCTCCTTCTCGAGGATGTGCTTGGGGACGATGAAGGTTTCGGTCAGGAAGGACAAATAGGGCGCAAAGGGCTCTTCCATTCGCCATGAGATTTCCGTCGGTGAGATCACGGTGATGTCGCGCACGAGAGCATGTCCGGCGGTGCGCCAACTCCGGAAATTTGGATTCGTGATCAGTTCGAGCGTGAACTTCACGTCCTCGGCGCTGAAAGGCGTGCCGTCGTGCCAGCGAACGTCGTCACGCAGGCGAATGCGCCACTTGAGGCCGTCCTCCGAAATTCCGCCATTCTTCTGGTCCGGCACTTCCACCGCAAGGTTGGGCTGAATGACGCCTTGAGGATCGATGCGGAAAAGCGCATCGAAGACCGAGAAATGCACGCCATCATCGACTTCGATGTGGACCATCAGCGGATTGAAGACGGTCGGCTCTTGTCCGAGCCCGACGATCACGCGGCCGGTTGGTTTCGCTGGAGAGGTGCGCGCGAGGGCAGGTTGTCCCAGCAAATTTGATCCGGCGAGGCCAGCCACCCCGGCAATCATCAACTGGAGTGCGCTACGTCGCGAATAGATCGATGCAGTCTTTGCTTCAGTCATGACCCCTCCTCATTTGTGGCTATGTCCGGCCAATGTCGATTGGCTTCCAATGGCGCGGGCGTTGCTTTGCTGCTCGCCGGGGATGGCAGCGACCAGTTCCCGTGTGTAGGCGGATGTCGGGTTCAGGAAGATCTGCGATGGCGGCCCGTGCTCGACGATCTGCCCTCGATGCATGACCGCAATCTCATCGCAGATCTGGCTGGCCACGCGCAGATCGTGCGTGATGAAAATCATCGATACGCCGGTCTCTCGCTGAATCTGGTCCAACAGCTTCAAAATCTGCGCCTGGATCGATACGTCGAGCGCTGAAACGGCCTCGTCAGCGATCAGCAGCTTCGGCTTGAACATCAGCGCCCGAGCGATTCCAATGCGCTGACGTTGACCACCCGAGAACTCGTGGGGATAACGATCGAAGGTTCCCGCATCCAGGCCGACATGGGCCAGGAGCTCTCGTGCCTGCTCACATGCGTCCTTGTGTGGAAGTCCATGCGCGATCGGACCAACCGTCAGTATTTGCCCGACCGTTGATCGCGGATTGAGCGAGGCAAATGGATCCTGAAAAATCATCTGGATCTTTGGCCGAATCGGCCGAAACTCGGCTTCGGATAGCCGGGCAACGTCACCTCCCTCGAACAGGATAGAGCCGCTGTCGCTGTCGAGAAGCTTGATCAACAATCGCCCGAGCGAGGATTTGCCGGAGCCGCTTTCTCCAACCACGCCCAGGGTGCGTCCCGGCGAAAGGTCGAACGACACGCCGTTAACCGCGGGTACGATCCGCTGCTTGCCGAACAGCGCACTGCCGCTGCGGTAGGTCTTGACCAGACATTCGACCTTCAGGATGGAAGACGAGGCCGCAGCTTCCGCCGGGACGCGATCCTTTCCCGTCAGATGCGGCACGGCCGCGATCAGACGGCGCGTGTAGAGATGGCTCGGGGACTTCAGCACCTGCTCGGCGCTCCCCTGCTCCACGCAGTGACCCTTCTCCATCACCACAACGGAATCGGCAATCTCAGCCACAACTCCGAAGTCATGGGTAATGAACATCACGCTCATTCCCTTGCGGCGTTGAATGTCGCGGATCAGTTGCAGAATCTGCGCTTGTGTCGTCACGTCGAGTGCGGTGGTCGGCTCGTCCGCTATCAGGATCGCAGGCTCGAGAGCCAGAGCCATGGCGATCATCACCCGCTGTCGCTGCCCGCCCGAGAGCCGGAACGGATACTGATGATACATCAGCGGCGGATCCGGCAGGCCCACCTCCGTCAGCAATTCTATGGCGCGGCTACGGCGAGATTTCGGCGTTCCCGCACCGTGCGCCGCCATCACTTCCTCGATCTGCGCGCCCACTGTCATCAGCGGATTGAGCGCGGACAGCGGGTCTTGGAAGATCATCGAGACGACACGGCCACGGAGGTCGCGCAGACTCTCCGGCGAGAGTCCGACGAGGTCCATGCCTTCCAGACGGATTTCTCCCGAAAACACGCGGATCGACTTGGGCAAGAGCCCCATGATCGCATTGGCCGTGACAGATTTGCCAGAACCGGATTCTCCTATGATGCAGAGAATCTGTCCGCGCTTCAGTTCAAAGGAGACGTTCTCGACCGCGTGCGCCCGCTCCATGCCCGCCGGCAAGCTCACGGTCAGGTCATGGACCGCGAGTGCCACATCTTGCGAGGCTAAAGGTTGCGGGGCAGAGGTCATCTGAACATTCTCCCCTTTCAAGCGCGTCCCATGATCCCGTTGCGGATCGGCTCTTCGGCCTCTTTTACCGCCGCTACGCTCGGACAGGTCAACAACTCGTCGCTCATTCTGCCATTCTCCGCGCGGTGAATACGACATGATTCAGAGGTGGTTGCTCTACGGCCAAAGGCGTCGCTGAGCGCGGGCGATCAGTCGAATGGAGCGCTCGAACAATGAATCGAGGTCTGAGAAGCTGCCATAGGCGCCCAGCTCGATCGCTTCGGCAAAGGTCTCCTCCCTGACAAGGCCCATCGCGCGTCACCTTTTGAATTTCTGGCCGTTGATCGACATTGATCCGGTACTCACAACTCTGACTGCTTCAATCATCCCGGAGTCGCCGAAAAGCGACGGATAGTCAGCATGAAGTTCTAAAAACGAAGCCCGATTTGGCATTTCGGTCTGCGGCCGCAGGCGCGCAGGTTCGGCCGAGGTTTGCCTGCAGGTACGAAAAGGCAGCTCCAATTGCAGAGAGCACCCGTCAGTCTTCCGGTCTATGAGATGGCGTACAATCGAAATATCTTTGCAATAACTGCCTGCACCACAAGCCGTAAACCGCAGGAAATTCCGCCCAACCACGAAAGTCCGAAGCGCGCCTGCCGCAACTGCTCGGATACGATACGGCAAGCATCGGAGTCCCAGCCCCATGAACCCGCCACTCATGCACATCGAATCCAGCCCCTCCCTGCCTCGAGAGGCAGACGTCGTCGTCATCGGCGGCGGGGTGGTCGGCGTGTTCACGAGCTATTACCTGGCGCGTCGAGGCCTCAAAGTCGCCTTGCTCGAAAAGGGCCGCGTCGCCGCCGAACAATCCAGCCGCAACTGGGGATGGTGCCGCCAACAGAACCGCGACGCGCGCGAGTTGCCGATTGCAACCAAGAGCCTCGATCTCTGGGAGAAGGTTGCCCATGAGACCGGTGAAGATACCGGCTTCCGCCGCTGCGGCCTGTTGTATTTATCGAACGACGAAGGTGAGCTGGAGGGCTGGGCCAAGTGGCGAGACTTCGCCAGAACGGTGGGCGTTACGACGCACATGTTGGATGCCGAAGAAGCCAACGAGCGAGGCAAGGCGACGGGTCGTAAGTGGAAAGGTGGCGTCTTCTCTCCCACCGACGGGACGGCAGATACCTCAAAGGCAGTGCCCATCGCCGCGCGTGCGATCATGACGGCCGGTGGGACGGTGCACCAGCAATGCGCGGCGCGCGGCTTGGAGCTCAGTGGCGGCCGGGTCAACGGCGTGGTGACCGAAGCCGGCACAATCCGGACGAAAACGGCGGTCATGGCAGGAGGCGCGTGGGCCTCCTCATTCTGCAACCAGTTGGGAATTCGTTTTCCGCAAGCGTCCGTGCGCCAGTCCATTCTCGCTTTGGCCCCTGGCGCCGCCGGCCTGCCTGATGCCCTTTACACCGGGCTCGTCTCGCTCACCCGGCGGGGCAATGGCGGATACACGCTCGCTATCAGCGGGCGCGCGCGAGTTGACCCCACGCCGCAGCAATTCAGATTCGGCCGCGAATTCCTGCCCATGTTCGCCCGCCGGTGGCGAAGTCTCAGCCCTGGGGCTTTCGAAGGGCTGCGGCAGGGCCATGAAACCCTGGCTAAATGGGGGCTGGATGAGGTTACCCCGATGGAGCTGAACCGCACGCTCGATCCTCGCCCCGACACGAAGCAGATTCGGGCGACGCATCGACGAGCTTGCAAGCTGCTGCCGGAACTTGAGCACGTCGAAATCTCGAGTGTCTGGGCCGGCTACATCGACAGCACGCCAGACGGCATCCCCGCAATCGGCGAAGTTCAGTCGATTCCAGGTTTCATCCTGGCCGCAGGGTTCAGCGGCCACGGCTTCGGAATCGGCCCAGGCGCCGGGCATATGATCGCAGACATCGTTACGGGCAGCGCGCCAATCGTCGACCCGCGCCCCTACAGGCCGGAGCGGCTGAAAATGAGCGCCTGGGGCAAGGTCAGCGACTTCTAGAATCCGGTTTCCGCCCCCGTGGGAAAAAATGCTGGTTGATGCTATGACAATGCATATGACGCAGAAGCCTCAAAGCCTTGACGCCTCCCATCTCATGGCATTGCTATGAAGCTCGATAAGATCGACATCAGGATTTTATGCGAACTGCAGAAGAACGGGCGGATTTCCAATGTCGAGCTCGCAGAGCTGATCAACCTTTCTCCGAGCCCGTGCCTGATGCGCGTGAAGAGGCTCCAGACGGAAGGCTTCATCACCGGCTATTCCGCCCAGATTGACGTTGCCAAGCTCGGCCAAACTCTCACTGTCTTCGCCGAAATCACCCTCAAGAATCATCGCCAGATCGATTTCGCGCGCTTTCTCACGACAATCGAAAAGATCGATTCCGTAGTCGAGTGCCATCTCGTTTCGGGCGGGTACGACTATCTCGTCAAGTTCATCACGGCAGGGATCAGTGAATACCAGGCGGTCATGGAGCGCCTGGTCGAGATGGATATCGGCATCGACAAATACTTCAGCTTTGTCGTGCTGAAATCGCCAATCGTGAAGTCCCATTTGCCGCTCGAAAGCATCTTCAATAGCTGACAAGCAGGCGCAGCGATCAACCTTTCATCGCCGCGCGGACGTCCTTGTCTTCCAGCGTTTGGTCGAGCGTGACCCTTGTGCGTTCGATGATGCCGTCGATATCCGCATCCGTACAGCAGAGCGGCGGGGCATAGCCCAGCACGCCCTGAGCAAAGGCGCGGATGACGAGGCCGTTGTCCCATGCGCGGTCGAAAATGCGGCGCGCCGCGTCGGCTTCCGCCGGCAGCGGCGTCTTGCGCTCCTTATCGGTGACAAGCTCGATTGCGCCCAGCATACCGCGACCACGGACATCGCCGACAAGCGGATGATCGGCCAGTGCACGAAGGCCTTGCATCAGGCGGTGCCCGGCCTTCCGGCCGTTTTCCAGAAGACCGTTTTCGTAAAGGTCCAGGCACGCGAGCCCGACGGCTGCACTGACGGGATGTGCGGAATAGGTGTAGCCGTGGCCGACGGCCGCCTTGCCGGCGCCATCGGCAATGGTGTTGTAGACGCGGTCGGACATCAGAACGGCCCCCATCGGCACATAACCCGAAGTCAGGCCTTTGGCCGTGGTCATAAGATCCGGCACGACATCGTCCTCCTCGCAGGCGAAGAGCGGACCGACACGGCCGAAACCGGTGATGACCTCATCGGCAATGAACAGGACATCCTGCTCCTTGCAAACAGCGTGCATGGCCTTCAGCCAGGACGGCGGCGGAACGAGGACGCCTCCTGACCCCTGTATCGGCTCGACGTAGAAGGCGGCGACACGTTCGGCGCCGAGTTCGGCGATCTTTGCCCGCAGAGCGGCGACCGATGCCGCAATGATAGCCTGGGGATGGGAACCGACGGGATTGCGATAGGCGTAGTGCGACGGAATTTTGTGCTGCCAGTTGTATGGCACTCCGAAGCCCGCATGAAAGGCCGGCAGCGCGGTCAAGCCGGCCCCTGCCGTCGACGATCCATGGTAGCCGGACTCGACGGAGATGAACTGATCTTTCTGCGGCGTACCCTTGGCATGATAATAGTACCGGATGAACCGGATCGTACTGTCGACGGCATCGGAGCCACCCAAGGTGAAATAGACATGGTTCAGATCGCCAGGCGCCAATTCAGCCAGCCTGGCGGCCAACCGGATGGCCGGGTCGGAGCCCAACCCGAAATAACCCGTCGCATAAGGCAGTTCGCGGAGCTGCCTCAAAGCCGCTTCGACGATGCTGTCCTGTCCGTAACCGGCATTGACACACCACAGACCCGCAAAACCGTCCAGCAATTGACGTCCCGAGACATCGGTCAGCGTCGCGCCCTTCCCTGACTTCAGCACACGGACGCCCGTCGCCTCGTGGCTGCGATAGGATGAGACCGGGTGAATCAGATGCGCGCGATCGAGCTCAATCAGCGAGTTGCTCAACATGTCGTCCTCCAGATCAACCGCAACGCTTGTGCGGCCACCACGATGTCTTCGGAACTCAACGTAAGACGCCCGGAACAGCAGTTGCTCCCGGGCTGAACAAGGACGAAGGGCATTTTGACTATCATTGACGACCGGCGCCGCATCTTATGCGGGCATCGGGCTGCGCAAGGCATTGGCGCTCACGTCGGAGGGCGCCTTTTCGCACAACTCTCTGCCATACCTGCGATCCGATACGACACAATCTGCTCCTGGTCGCCGCGACAGCGGTGCTTTATCCGGTCGTCTGCCCACTATGATCCCTGATGTACCGGAACGCGGTGCGTGAGAGCCAAAAAGGATCGAGCCATGGCAACGTTTAGACCCAAGTACATCACCTTCGACTGTTACGGCACGCTGACCAATTTCGACATGGCCGGCGCAGCAAGGAGGGTCTACGGCTCCGAGCTCTCGTCGACGGCCATGGCAAAGCTCATCAAGGATTTTGCGGCCTATCGCCTGGACGAGGTTCTCGGCTCCTGGAAGCCGTATTTCGAGGTCGTGCACAATGCGTTGGAGCGCGCGTGCAAGCGCAACGGTATCGTATTTCGGCCGGAGCATGCCCAGCGCATCAATGAGGAGGTCCACACATGGGGTCCACATGCCGATGTCCCAGCGGGTCTCGCCAAAGTTGCTAGGGAGATTCCGCTGGTCATTCTGTCGAACTCCATGAAGAACCTCATCATGTCGAATGTGGAGAAGCTTGGCGCTCCGTTCCACATGGTCATCACGGCGGAGGAGACCGGCGCCTACAAGCCGCACATGAAGGGCTTCGAGTATATGCTCGACAAGCTGGGGTGCGGCCCGGAGGATATCACCCACGTCTCCTCCTCCTTCCGCTACGACCTGATGACCGCCTACGACCTCGGCATCAAGAGCAAGGTCTGGGTGAACCGCGGCCACGAGCCCGCGAACCCCTTCTATGAATACACCGAGGTCGCTGGCATCGACGGGCTTGCGGCGGCCGTCGGCCTGGAGCCCCTGCGCAAGAGCGCGTGAGCGCAGTTCCCTCGGGCTCTCTCGTTACGGTTCAGTTCTTCAAAAGCTTCAATCGAAGTCGGTGCGCTGTGAAGGAAAAAGGGGGCGGTTCAGCCGCCCCCTTTTCTTGTTTCAGATACTGATCCGATAGGCCGCTCAGTCCAGCCCGCCGACATGCAGCGCCTTGGTCTCGAGATATTCTTCTATCCCGAGCTGGGATCCCTCGCGTCCGAGGCCCGACTGCTTGACGCCACCGAACGGCGCAACCTCGGTCGAAATCAAGCCGGTGTTCAGGCCGACCATGCCGAACTCGAGCGCCTCGGCAACACGCCATGAGCGCTTGAGGTTTTCAGTGTAGAAATAGGCGGCAAGGCCGAAAGGAGTGCCGTTGGCGATCGCTATCGCCTCGTCCTCGGTCTCGAACCGGAAAAGCGGAGCGACCGGCCCGAAGGTCTCCTCCGAAGCGAGTAGCATCTCAGTCGTCGCGCCACCGAGCACGAGAGGCCGGGCATATTGCCGACCTTCCGGCACCATTTCACTCTGCGAGATGATCATTGCGCCCTTGTCCAGGGCGTCCACCACGTGCCGCTTGATCTTCTCGATCGCCGCGCCGTTGATCATCGGCCCGATCGCGACGCCCTCTTCGGTGCCGGCGCCGACCTTCATTTTCGCGACCTGGCTGGCGAGCTTCCGTGCAAAGGCATCGTAGATGCCTGATTGCACGAGAATGCGATTGCAGCAGACGCATGTCTGTCCGCCATTGCGGAACTTCGAAGCAATCGCGCCCTCGACGGCCCGGTCGATATCGGCATCGTCAAAGACGATGAACGGCGCATTGCCGCCGAGCTCGAGGCTGAGCCTCTTGATGTTGTCGGCGGCGCCTTTCATCAGCAAAGCACCGACGCGCGTCGATCCGGTAAACGAGATCTTGCGGACGGTTTCGTTGGCCATCAGCTCCTTGCCAATTTCCGCCGGCATGCCCGTCACGATGTTGATCACGCCCGCCGGAATTCCGGCCCGCTCAGCCAGAACAGCGATGGCGAGAGCCGAAAAAGGCGTGAATTCAGATGGCTTGATAACGACAGTGCAGCCCGCGGCAAGCGCAGGCGCCACCTTGCGCGTGATCATCGCATTTGGGAAATTCCAGGGTGTGATGATCCCGCAGACACCGACCGGCTCTTTCAGAACCAGGATGCGGCGATCGACGGCCGGCGCGGGGATTGTCGATCCGTTGATGCGGCGGGCTTCTTCCGCAAACCATTTGACGAAGGATGCCCCGTAACGGATCTCTCCGCGCGCTTCAGCAAGCGGCTTGCCCTGTTCCAGCGTCAGCAGAAGCGCCAAATCCTGCTCATGCCGACGCATGAGCTCATACCAGCGCTCCAGCAGCGCAGCGCGCTCTGCATGAGACTTTGTCTTCCAATGCTTAAACGCTGCGGCCGCGACGTCGATCGCTGCCCTGGTCTCGTCTCGGCCCATGTCGGGGATGGTGCCAAGCACTTTCTGGCTCGCAGGATCGATGACATCAACGGTGGATTTCGTGCTCGCATCTCGCCAATTGCCGCCGATCAGCGCTTGCTGGCGAAACAGATCCTTGTCCTTCAATGCAATCATGGGCTTGCTCCTTGCCTTCGGGCCTGCCCCGCCATCACTGCCTGGATTTGCGATTGGCGAGGCGAAGCCGTCTCATGCGAGCAGTACAGGACCGCGCGCCGCATTTTTCGTTGAGAATGAAGTGACTGACCGCGTTGAATCTGGTCATACGCGACCTCGAAAGTCGAATATTCTGAGGGCCGCTTGATCGTGCTGCCCTCAGCATCGTCTCAGTCATAATGGCAGACGTAGATCTTTCGTACCGTCTCGATCGTCCGCCAGACCCCGACGAAGCCAGGTTTCATGGCAAAGCTGTCGCCGGCGCGGTACCTCCGAGTCTCACCACCCTTTTCCTCGATTTCGATGAGGCCCGAGAGAATGTGGCAGAACTCGAAGGTGGTGCCCTTGATGGAATGGGTCTCGCCCGGCGTTGCTTCCCAGACACCGGTCAGCACCTTCTCACCTTTCGAGGCGTCCTGGGCCCAGGTCTTGAAGGATGGATTGCCAGAAATGAGGCGTTCCGGTGCAGGCAAGGCGGTCTTCGGTGCGAAGTCCGGATTGGTGTCGATGGTGACCAGAAGTGACATGGCATTTTCCTGTTAGTAGCCGAGTGTTCGATCGACAAGGCCGATCGGATTTCGTCCAGCGCGGTGGAGCCGGATGTTCTCTATGACCGATTGTGCTGCCGTATGCGGTTGCGTCACGGACGCGATATGCGGCGTGATAATCACCTTGGGATGGGACCAGAGTGGATGGCTCTCCGGCAGTGGCTCGGGATCGGTAACGTCAAGCATGGCCGCTGTCAGATGCCCGCTGTCGAGCGCCTCGATCAGTGCGCCCTGATCAAGCTGCGGGCCGCGGCCGACATGCAGCAGCTTCGCTCCCGCCGGCAAAAGCGAGAAGAGCCTTGCGTTCAGGAGGCCGCTTGTTTGCTCCGTCAGGGGAAGAAGACAGACGAGGACATCCGTTCCTTGCAGGAAACTGCCAAGCTGATCTGCGCCATGGAAGCAGGTGACACCCTCGATCACCTTCTTGCTTCGGCTCCACGCGGCAAGGGGAAATCGAAACGGTTTCAAGCGGTCGATCGCAGCTTGTGCCAGCATGCCAAGGCCGAGGAAGCCAACACGCCGATCAGTCGCCTGGGACGTTGCCAGCGCTTGCCAAACGCCCCTTCTCTGCTGCTCCCGATAAGCCAGCATCTCGCGATGCAGCGTCAGCACCCCGAGGACGACATATTCCTGCATCATGCGTATGATGCCATCCTCGACCATGCGCACGAGCTTCACGTGGCTGGGTATGGTTTCCGGCTTGAACTGATCGACCCCGGCGCCGATGGAAAAGAGCACTTCCAGATTACGAAAGCGCGAGACATCGTCTGGCACGTTCCAGGTCAGCAGGTACCGTATCTTTTCCGGATCGATAGCTTCGCTGCAATGGTAAAATTCCAGGTCAGGGAGCTCGCACGCAAACGCCTCCCGGAAGACTGCCCCCTGGCAGCATCAGAATTGAAAAGAAATGCCATCGATGCACGCCTCTGCCTCGCTCGGCATGTCGACGACGTCGGGAAAAGCGATTAGCCTTGCAAGACTTTCTTGGGGATTCACGGCGATCCACTCTGCCTGCACAGTTTTGCCGAACACCGGGAGGGTAGCTGCAAGCCGGAGCTTTCCATGCCGAATTGCGTTGCGATACAGGCCGAAGATTTCGAAAAGAAGGCCCAAACAGGGGAAACCTGCTGGATTTCCGTGCGATAATGCGGAGAAATACGCCCGCTACCCTATTGTGGCGGGAAAGAAAAGGCGCGATGTGCGAGAGATGGCATCCCGCGAAGGAACGGACGAGTCGAGATGGGACGAACGGTACGCGTGAAGTCCTTTGAGCTGGCCGCGAAGGACATCAACGACGTTGATGTGACGCTGCTCCACGCACTCTCGACCGGGGTTGGCTGGCCGCACCGCCCCAAGGATTGGGATTTCTTGCGCCGCGCAGGTCATGGCATCGTAGCAGTCGATGGTATTGGACGCGTCTTTGGCAGCGCCATGTGGTTCCCATATAGCTGCGAGTTCGCGACCATTGGCTTGGTGATCACATCGCCTCGAACGCAGGCGCAAGGCACCGGGCGATGGCTCATGGAGCAGGTATTCGAGCGGTGTGGCGATCGGAATTTGACCCTCAACTCGACCGACGCGGCGTACCACCTCTATCTTTCCCTGGGCTTCACGAAGGAAGCCACCGTGTATCTGTGGCAAGGAGAGGTCATGTCACCGCCCCCACCGGTGCCGGCTCTCGACGGCGAATTGAGCTCGCTGTCCACCGAGAATATCGAGGAGATCGCAGGACTCGATGAACGCGCGTTCGGGAGCAGCCGTCAGAGGCTGCTTGCATTGCTTTCCGAAGGTGCGTCAATCTGCGTCCTCCGCCGCGGCGGAGAGACCGTCGGTTATTCCATGAAGCGCGAATTCGGACGCGGTCATGTGATTGGCCCCATCGTCGCCAGCAATGATTGTGACGCGATCCATCTCACGGCCGTGCATCTCAAGGATCTCGCCGGAAGGTTCGCCCGCGTGGATACGCGGGAGCAGACGGGTCTGTTTGCGGACTTTCTTCAACAGAGCCGCCTCGGAATGAACGACACAGTCACCACCATGTCCAAGGGACGACGATTCCTGAACCGAAGGGAAAACGAGCCCTGGGTCTACGGATTGGCCGGTCACGCCTTGAGCTGAAGCTGTGAAGCGAATCGTCCGTTGAAGGTTGCCGCGCACCCCAGGGCCCGGTATGGTTTTTCTCGGCAGCGCTGGGTGGGTTGACCTTGCCGCCACTGGTCTCAACGGGCACGTGATGGCGCTTGTCCGTCGAGGCGAGCACCCGCATCCCGCCCGAGATAGCGGGCCTATCCAGATCCTCGCCGGCTTCGATTGAGCCGGCTGAGCTTGCGGTATTCGCCGCGCGAAGACCAACGCCAGCCAAAGTAGCCCTCCTTCAAGCGGCCGATTGCGTTGTCGGCATCCAGCTCTTGTCCTCCTGCACCACTGCTGCCGCGGCAATCTTGGATCCGGCTGCGGGTTCGGGAGTGTTGGCATGTCCCAGTTCACGGGCCAGCACCTCGCGGTCACAGGCGTTCTCCCACAGCGAAACGGTGATGGCAGCGACACAGTTGCTGATCATGCTGGTCAGTGCCCGCGCCTCTGACATGAAACGGTCGATGCCGACGAGCAGCGCCACGCCGGTCACGGGCAGGTCCGGCATGACGGAGAGGGTCGCGACAAGCGCCACGAAGCCGCTACCGGTGACGCCGGCCGCCCCTTTGGACGTCAGCAACATCAGTCCGAGCATCGCCGCAATCTGCCCCCAAGACAGATGAATGTCGCAGGCCTGGGCGATGAAGATGGACGCCAGGGTGAGATAAATGGCGCTGCCGTCCAGATTGAAAGAGTAACCCATCGGCAGCACAAGCCCCGACACGCCTTTCCGGCACCCGAGTTGCTCCAGTTTGCGCAGCGCGCCAGGCAGCGCCGGCTCCGACGATGACGTGCCGAGCACGATCAGCAGCTCTTCCTTGAAATAGCGGATGGTCTTCAACAGGCTGAAGCCGTTCAGCCGCGCCAGCGTCCCAAGAACGACGACCACGAAGACGGAGCAGGCGATGTAGAATGTCAGGATCAGCAGTCCGAGTGAGCCAATCGAACGGATGCCATAGCGGCCCACCGTGAACGCCATAGCGCCAAAGGCGCCAAGCGGGGCAAGCTTCATGACGAAACCGAAGGCCACAAACAGCACGTGAGAGAACGAGGTGACGGCCTTGGTCACCACCACACCGTCATCACCGGCGCGGCTCAGCCCAAAGGCGATGAGGATGGAGACCAGCAGGACCGGCAGCACTTCGCCATCGGCAAACGCGCCAAAGAACGAATGCGGGATGATGTGCAGCATGAAATCCGCAAATCCGCTCGCACCAGCTTGCTTGGTGAATTTCGCGGCCACCGACGGATCGAGCGTATTGACGGACACATGCATGCCCACGCCAGGCTGGATCAGCGACACCGCGATCAGTCCGGCCAGCAGGGCGAGCACGGTCAGCAGGTAGAACAGCGCCATGGATTTCGCCAGTGTGCGGCCGACCTCGCGGGAATCACTGATGCTGTTGATGCCGCTGACGATGGTGCAGAATACGATCGGCGCAATCATCATCTTGACGAGCTTGACGAAGCCGTCTCCCAGGGGCTTCAGCGCGGCACCAAATTCAGGCCAGAGATGGCCGGTCAAGACACCCAGCACGAGGCCAATCAGCACCTGGATGTAAAGGATCCGATAGAATGGCTTTCGCGCGTCGATGCGCACAGACCCAGCCAGCGCTTGCGTGTGCATTCTCGTTTCTCCCATGGCTTTGATTTTTCTTGATGGATGAAGGCGGACCGAGTTCAGGCCGCCAGGATTGAATAAGGCACGTGCGCTCGCCGAGCGAAAACGTGACCCTGGAAAATTCGGCGGGCGGTCCGCTGCACCCGGGCCACCGGGCCGGGCTCCAGCCGAACCACGAGTTCGCCGGAGGGATGGGCGAGCGTGATCGGCACCGGCGGCGCCAGTGGTCCGACCATCTCCGCCGCGATCGTACCCGGTGTCACACAGGCCGTCGCGATCGCAACTGCGCCGGTCACAGCCAGAGCGCTATGGCAGTCGTGCGGCATGAAGTACCGCGTGTTCAACGTCGCTTCCGTCGCGGGAGCAATCAGGACCGGTTTCGGAATCACCATGGCCGCGGAATTCGGAAAGCCCATCCGACGTCCGGCCTGGACGCGCAGGCTTTCGAGCCGCGCGCGGAAGCCGCTGTCGGCGAACTCCAAAGGTGCCTCGCGGCCGGTCCATCCCAAATCCACCGCGCGGACCAGCATGACGGGCATGGCCGCGTCGATGCAGCTGACATCGATCCCTTCGATACGGTCAACCGGTCGTCCTGTCGGCAGGAGGCGGCCGGTGCGTGCGCCGGCCGCGTTGGGGAACGACAGTTCGATGGGCGCGGCCGTTCCCGGCACCCCGTCGATCCGCGCCTCCCCCTCATAGGTCACCTTCCCCCCAGGGGTGGAAACCGTGGCGTCGATCAGCTTGCCGGTGTTGACATTGTGGATGCGGACCTGGGTGCGATCTGCGGCACCGGCGACCAGACCGGCTTCGATCGCGAACGGTCCCACCGCTGCCAGCATATTCCCACAGTTCGGCGACGTGTCGACGATCCCTTCGCGCACTCTGACCTGAGCGAAAAGGTAGTCGACATCGGCGCCGGGCACCGATGCCGGTCTGATGATCGCGACCTTGTTGATGACGGCATTGCCGCCCCCGATTCCATCGATGCCCAGATCGTGCCCGCCCCCCATCACCGACAACAGGACCGCATCGCGCGCCCTGGGATCGGCCGGGAGATCGCTGGCCAGGAAAAACGGCCCGCGCGAGGTTCCGCCGCGCATGACCACACAGGGAATGGCAATCTGATCGTTCATTGGAGCTCTTCCGTTCGGCGACATCGAACAGAACATGGGCTCTTGCAACTCTTCTGTAAAATGCAAATATCTGAAGTATTAATGCGTCATACGACATAATGGGAGCCAGCCATGAACGCAGAACTGCTCGACCTCAAGGCGTTCATTACCGTCGCGGAGACTGGAAGCTTTGTCCGCACCGCCAAGGCGCTGAACCTGTCGCAACCGGCGCTCAGCCGACGCATTCAGAAGCTGGAAGAAAGCCTCGGTGCGCCGTTGCTCGAACGCTCGACGCGTCACGTCAATCTCACCATGACCGGCCGCGACTTTCTGCCGAAGGTGCGCCGTCTCATCGACGAGTTCGAGACCTCGGTGCTCGCCATCCATGATATCGGCGCGCGAAGTTCAGGCCTGGTCTCGGTTGCTGCGGTGCCGACGGCGGTGTTTTATTTCCTGCCGCGTGCGATCGGCCGGTTTGCCGAGGCGTATCCGCGTATTCGCATCCGGGTTCTGGACATCGGGGCCAATGAGGGATTGGAAGCGGTCGCTCGCGGAGAAGCCGACTTCGGCATCAATTTCATCGGTGCTTCGCATGCCGAAATCGAATTCGAGAAACTGGTTGAAGATCCGTTCGTCCTGGCCTGCCGCCACGACCATCCGTTGGCATCGCGTAAACAGGTAAGCTGGTCGGAGATCGTGTCGCACCGGGTTATTACCGTCGGTCGCAACAGTGGCAACCGCGCGTTGATCGACAACGCGCTGGCGCGACACGGCCTGCAACTGAACTGGTCCTATGAAGTTGCTCACCTCTCCGGCTCGCTCGGTCTCGTCGAAGCGGGACTGGGCATCGCCGTACTGCCGAGGCTCGCGACGCCGGCCGCCGGCCATCCGATCATTCACACCGTCAGGTTGACCGAGCCGGAGGTGTCGCGGACGATCGGAATCGTGCGCAGGCGCGGGTCGACGCTATCCCCTCATGCCAGCCAGTTACTCAAGATGCTCCTCGAGGCATGGCGCTCTCCTTCACGGGCGACCAGTCGAGACAGGCCGCGGCAGCGCTCCTGAGGCTTCAATCGCTCGATGCCACGCGCAAGCTGGTGAAGGCCGGGCTGATCGAAACCGAGGGATCCTCGTCGCGCAAGGAAACGTGCTATCGCACGACCAAGATGGGCCGTTCCGTCACCGAAGCCTATGCGGACTTGCGCGCCGCGACGCTGCCGCCGATGCTGGAGGCACTCGACGGCAGGGCGGAAAAATCGGAATCCGCAGGCAGCCATCTTGAGCTGGTGGCGAGCATCTATGCCCAGGCGGCGCAAGTTGCGATCACGCGACGACATCAGCCTTAGCGGCCACGCTTACGCTGCTCGGCGCGAAGAGTTACGCTTCGGGACATGGTTAGCGGCCCCAAGAAACATCAGGACCTTCTCACCTTCGCCTGTGCGATCCACGTCACGTCCGCGCTCGACGGGATCGTGCTGAGACAGCCGGACCGGCAGTTCTGATTTTTCCGATGCGGTGGCGGCGACCAACGCGGCACCTCCAGCAGGGGAGAGAATCATGGGACATCCAAAATCGACGCTCGCACTGGCTGCGAGCCTGATGGGCGGCGCGGCAAGCGTATCGGCGGGCTGGGGCGAGTTGTCCGATTTGTTCGCTGCACTACGCCAATTTGCGACAGCCGCCTGACGGGACCTGCTCGAGTGGGCCTGCGCGATGTATGTTGTGCTGGAAGCTAAGAAAGCCGCAACATGTTCGATGAAACACCACGCCTTTAGTTCATTCTCTATGCGGCTTCCGAACTCCGTTTCCAAACGGCCCCGAAGACTGCGGGCGAGTTATCTTACCAACTCAACAGCTTGTGCTGGCTGGGGCGGGAGGAATCGAACCTCCGAATGGCGGAATCAAAACCAGCTTGATTATTCAATGATTTCAAAGCGCGCTTGGAAAGAAGCGCAGAATTCTGCCCTGGTAATATCAATAGCTTGGCGGTTGTTTCCAAATGAAAAGGGAGCTTACGAACTTCGGACCGATATGAAATCTCCGGTTTCCGCCGCGCGTTTGACCGCGTCGATCACTGTGAGGGTTTTCAGCCCTTCGCGCCCGCTCACCACAGGATCGACCGTACCGCGGATGACTCCGCAGAAATTGGCGATCTGCAGAGCAAGCGGGTCTTCGTTCTCGTAGCTCAGCCGCTCGCGCTCAATCGGCGCCCACCAGCTGGCCTTGCTAGGATGATGCCATAGATCGAGTTGCGGAATAGCCAGCGATGCCCTCGTGCCGCCGATCTGGTAGCAACTCTCCTGCGTATGACCGTAGGCCGAGTTCTCTCCGGCGGTGAATTCCCAGCTCCAAGGCGACTGGATGGTATCGGAGACATTGACCGTTCCCAACGCGCCGGAGGCGAAGTGCAGAAGGATCACCGCCGTCTCTTCAACCTCATTTCCACGCAGCCGATTGGATTGGGCAGCTTGTACCGCCACGATATCCCCACAGAGGTACCGTAGCAGGTCGACATCGTGGATGAGATTCAGGAAAACAGGACCCGCCCCTTTCTCGCGACGCCAGGCCACATCGAAATAGTCGTCCGGCTTGATCAGCCAGAACATGCCATGCACCGACACGATCTGACCCAGCCGGCCCCTATCGATCTCCGCCTTGGCGCGCTGGATCATCGGGTTGTGGCGGCGATGATGGCCTGTGAGCAGCGGCACGCCCGCCCGCTCGGAAGCTTCGACCAGGGCATGTGCAGCGACGACGTCATCCGCTAACGGCTTCTCGATGAGCGCTGGGATGCGAGCCGCGACACAATCCATGCCGTTGGCCACGTGCATCTGGTTGGGGGTGGCGACAACCACCCCTTCCGGTCGATTTCCGGAGAGCATGTCCTGAAAGGACGGAAACCAATCTACCTTCAGCGAAACCGCCAACTCTCGTGCCGCAGGCGCCGGATCGACGATCGACGACAGCATCGCCTCAGGCCACGCGAGAATGTGCTCGATATGTCGCTTGCCGATGAGACCCGCTCCCATCACCGACAGGCGGACGGCTGCACTCATGAGATGCTATCCCTTCTTCTCATCAAGCAGCTTGGCCACACGACGCAAGCCGAGCAGATAACCCTGCGTGCCAAAGCCTGCGATGACCCCATCAGCTCGTTTGGAGACAAACGAGTGGTGGCGGAATTCCTCGCGCTTGTGCACGTTGGAAATATGCACCTCGATCACGGTCCCCTCGAACGTGTTCAGCGCATCCAGGATGGCGACCGACGTATGGGTGAAAGCCGCCGGATTCATCACGATGCCGGCAGCCGTCTCACGTGCCTCGTGAATCCAATCGATCCACTCGTACTCTCGATTGGACTGATGAAAGCATAGCTCCAGTCCGAGTTCCCCAGCCAGCACTCGACAATCCCGCTCCACGTCTGCAAGCGTTTCGTGACCGTAGATGTGGGGTTGGCGCTTGCCAAGCAAATTGAGATTTGGCCCGTTGAGGACGTAGACAAGACGACTCATGAATAACCTCCGTTCAGTGATGGGCAAGGATCTCGCCAAGGAACTGTCTGGTGCGGGCATGCTGTGGATTGCGGAAGAACGCCTCGGGCGCGCCTTCTTCGATGATCTGGCCTTCAGCCATGAAGATCACACGATCGGCAACCTGGCGAGCAAAGCCCATCTCATGGGTGACGCAAATCATGGTCATGCCGTCGTTGGCGAGGCCGATCATCGTATCGAGCACCTCCTTGACCATCTCAGGATCGAGTGCCGAGGTCGGTTCGTCAAACAGCATGACCTTGGGCTGCATGCAGAGCGCACGCGCGATCGCGACGCGCTGTTGCTGACCGCCCGAAAGCTGAGCCGGATACTTCTCAGCCTGGTCACCGATGCGCACGCGCTCGAGGTATTTTCGCGCAATCGCCTCCGCCTCGGTCTTTCCGATGCGGCGCGCGCGGATGGGCGCGAGCATGCAGTTCTGCAAGACTGTCATATGCGGAAAGAGATTGAAGCTCTGAAAGACCATGCCGACGTCCTGACGTACGACATCGATAGCCTTGACGCTGTCGTCAAGCCGATGACCGTTCATCACGATGCTGCCCTGCTGGATCGGCTCGAGGCGGTTGATACAGCGGATCAGCGTCGATTTGCCCGACCCGGACGGACCGCAGAGCACGATCTTCTCGCCCCTCCGCACGGTGAGATCGACGTCGCGGAGAGCCTGGTACCCGCCATACCATTTCTGCACGCCCTTCATTTCGATCAGGATATTGTCCTGCATGGATTCGGCTCCGCTATCGGACGGCGGCCGACGCGAATCGTGCGTCGGCCGCTCGCAGTGGCTACTGAACTGTGAAGGGAACGCCGGGGACCGAGTCCGGGAAGATCGGCACGGGCGCCTTCATCCACTTGGCGTAGAAGCTGGCCAACTTGCCGTTCGACTTGATCTGGTCGATGAACTTATTGGCCGTTTCGTTCCACTCCTTGTCTCCGAGGCGGGTGCAGGCCCCGTTATACAGCGCGGTGAAGTGAAGCTTGGGCTCGAACCCAAGTTCGGGCTTTGCGGCGTTCAGACGCTGCGGGTAGAAGCTGTTTGCGCCGACAGCCTGCACCTGACCGGAGAGCAGCGCCTGGATCGTGGCCGCATCATCATCAAACCTGCGGATCTCCGTGCCTGCCGGAGCACTATTTGTGACCTGGGTATCCTGTGTGGAGGACCTCGGAACGCCGATGACGTACTTGCCCATATCGGCATTGCTGTTGATCGGGGTCGCCTGGGCAGCGACAAGCGTGATCTCGTTGGCGACATACGGCTTCGAATACTGCACCGCCTTTGCACGCTCCGGCAGCATGGCCATGGTTGCGAACAGAATGTCTACGCGACCTGTGGTCAGCGCCGGAATACGATTGGCCACCGCCAGCGGGACGAACTCGGCCTTTACGCCGAGATATTCAGCGAAGGCGCGCCCCAAATCGGCATCGATGCCATCCTGCTTCCCCGAGCTATCGACATAGCCCCAGGGAGGATTGTCGCCCTGAATACCGATGACGACGACGCCCTTCTTCTTCACGTCTTCCAACGTGCCGGCCTGCGATTTGCCTGCGACGGCGATAGCCACCAATGCCAGCAGTGCGACCCCGAGCTGGCGACGGTTGGGTGAAAACAACATGAGTATCTCCTCCTGGTGATGGCTGTTTGTGATTGAGTAGGTGCGCCGTTCCTACCTTTGACTGGCCAGAGCGAGCCTGGCCTCCATCCGGCTGCCCCACCACGACAGTGGCCAGCAGAGGATGAAATACATCGCGCCGACAACGCCGAAGACGAGCAACGGCTGGAAGGTCTGGTTCGATACGATTTGACCGGCGCGGGCGAGTTCGATGAAGCCGACGATGGCGGCGAGCGACGTGCCCTTGATGAGCTGCACGAGATAGCCGATGGTCGCCGGCAGCGAGATGCGGATTGCCTGCGGCAGCACGATGTCGCGCATGCGGGACGAATAGTGCAGTCCAAGCGCCATCGCCGCCTCGGTCTGGCCACGCGGCACCGCCTGGATCGCTCCGCGCCAAATCTCACCCAGGAACGCGGAGGCATTCACGGTGAAGCCGATCGCCACCGCGACGAACGCGTCGAGCTTCAGCCCGGTTAGCGCCAATCCGTAGTACACGACGAAAAGCTGCAGCAGCAGCGGAGTGCCCTGGAATATCCCGATGTAGATGCGGGTGATCCATTCCACGCCCTTGTGACCACAGGTGCGCAGCAATGCGACGGCGAGCCCCGCCGTGCAGCCGCCTGCGAATGCGACCAGCGTGAGCAGCACCGTCCATTGCAGCCCACGCAGCAGGAAGCCGAACTCGGCAAGACCAAAATGCGGTGTCATGATCGCTCCCTCAGCGTGTCGGATATGAGAAGAAGCGGTGAGAGACGACCGCAAAGCCCAGCATCAGCAACCAGGAGATCGCGAGATAGAGGAAGGTGACGGAGAAATAGACCTCGAAGCTACGGAATGTGTCGCTTTCGATGCGCTGGGCAACCGACGTCAATTCGAAAGCCGATACCGCCGAACAGATCGACGAGGTCAGCGTCAGCATGATGAACTGACCCGTGAGCGAGGGGTAGATCGCGCGAAGCGCGGGCTTGAGCACGATGAACCGGAATACCTGTCCTTTGTGCAGGCCGAGCGCGTAGCCGGCCTCCACCTGTCCTTTATGAATGGACTGCACCCCGCCACGGATGATCTCGATGGCGTAGGCGCCGCCATTGACACCGAGTGCGATAATGGCGGTAGCGGTTGGATTGAGCTTCAATCCGGCAAGCGGCAGGGCGAAGAACAGAAAGAAAATCTGCACCAGGAAAGGTGTATTGCGCACGACCTCGACGAAACCGATCACGAGAGCACGTAACCATGCCGCCTTCGAATCGCGTGCCGCGACGCCGGCGACACCGATCACCATCGCAAGTGTCATGCCGGCAAGCGCCAGACCCATTGTACCCACGCACCCCCACAGCAGCGCGGGCATCGCATGCCAAACCACCGAGAAATCGAGCGTGTAGCCCATCTTGCGTTTCCTCTCGGGCGTTGTGCGTGCCGCTCGCCCATCGGCCAGGTGTCACCCTCCCAGGGATGCAAAAGTGGCGAAGAAGACGTCCGGATCAGGTGAGATGCCCGTGAACAGGCGAAATGCTTCGGTCCCCTGGAAGATCGCCATGCCTCCGCCATCGACGGTGCGGCAGCCGAGGGCACGCGCCGCGCCCAGCAGCGCGGTTTCCGGTGGGAAGTAGACGATCTCGGCGACCCACAGATCGGGGCGCAGCAAGGCCGTCGGCAGCGGCGTGCCCGGATACTTGTCCATGCCGATCGGCGTCGCGTTGACAATTCCGTCCGCGGCAGCCACCGCCGCTGCGACATCCTGGCCGACTTTTAAGCGCCCTTCTACGAATCGAGGGGACAAACCGTCGACCACATTTTGCGCCTTGGCCAAGTCGACATCCATAATAGTCAGCTCCCGCACGCCGAGCTTCATGAGCGCGAAAGCAACCGCCGATCCTGCGCCGCCGGCGCCGAATTGGACGACACGACCGAGCGATGCACCCTGCTTGTTGCGGCGAAAGTTCTCGGCGAAGCCGAACCAGTCGGTGTTGTGGCCGATCATTCGACCGTTTCTGATGACTACGGTGTTCACGGCGCCAAGCGCGTCCGCGTCGGGCGAAAGCTCGTCCAGGAGGGGAAGGATCGCCTGCTTGCAGGGATGGGTCACGTTCAGCCCGTCAAAGCCCATCCGCTTTGCCGCCGTCAGCAATTCCGGCAGCGCCTGGGCACCAAGTTTCAACTCGGTCAGGTCAATCTTCTTGTAGAGATAGCGGATGCCAGCGGCGTCGGCGGCCGCTTCATGCATGGGCGGGGTGCGGGACGCGGCGATGCCGCTGCCAATTAGGCCGACGAGAAAGCTGGGCTTTTGATGCATGCTCGGTTTCGCCCGTCAACTCAAAGGGACAGTCAGCTCGGCGATGACTCGCGCCGTGTCTGGTCGAACGCCGCGCCACCAGGCAAAAGCTTCCGCCGCCTGCTCGACCAGCATGCCGACGCCGTCGGCAAGCTTGGCTACGCCTTCGGCGCGGGCCGCCTGCAAGAACGGAGTCAATCCTTTGCCGTAGGCGAGCTCGTATGCCAGCTCCGCACCGCGGAAGACATTGCCTGGAAGCGGCGGCATTTCACCTCGCAGGCTGGCGGATGTCGCGTTGACCACGACGTCGTAGCCCTCGGCGAGATCGGCCAGTTCGGCATAGCCGCTGACGATCAGGGGACCGCAACCGGCAAATTCTTCAGCCAATTTCACCGCTTTCGACAGCGTTCGGTTGACGAGAACCAGCTCCGACGGTTCCCCGCGCAGGAACGGCAGCAGCGCGCCGCGCGCCGCTCCTCCGGCGCCGAGCATCAGGACGCGGCGGCCGGCCATCTTGAGGCCGAGATTGACGGTGATGTCCCGCACGAGGCCGATGCCGTCGAAATTCTCGGCAATGATCCGATCGCCGTCGAACTTCAGGCAGTTTGCAGCGCCTGCTCGTTTGGCGCTCTCTGAAAGCTCGGTTGCGTAGGCGAAAGCATCAAGCTTGAACGGAGCGGTGATGTTCAGCCCCTTGGCGCCCTCAGCACGGAATTGATCGACCCGTCCCTTGAAGCCATTGAGTGGCGCCTCGATCGCCTCGTAGACGAGGTCCTGTCCCGTCATTTTGGCGAAAGTGCCATGGATGAGGGGCGATTTGCTGAAGCCGATCGGATTGCCAATTACCGCGTAACGATCGCTCATGGCTCACTCCTGCACGGCGGCTTCGTTGTAGAGGACGCCGTCGCGCACCATCGCCTCGACGAGCTCGGCCGACAGTCCCAGCGAGGCGGCGATGCGGCGATTATCCTGACCGAGCAGCGGCGCGGGAGCGCGCACCGTGGTGTCGCAATCGGAGAAGCGGAACGGCAGATTAGGCAGCGTCACCTTGCCGAGCACGGGATGTTCCTGCTCGACCAGCATGCCACGCGCACGGATCTGCGGATCTTTCACGACTTCTTCGATGGTCTGCACAGGAGCCGACGGCACACCTGCTTCCTCAAGTGCCGCAAGGCAAGCATCCCGACACGGCTGCGACAGAGTCCAGGTGCGCACAATCTCCATGGCTTCGGCATAATGGGCGTTGCGCGCGGCAGGCGCGGTGAAGCGTTCGTCGGATGCCAACCTGTCTCCCCCGATCAGGCTCGCCAATCGCCGCCACGCATCGTCGACTTGCGCAGCGATGACAAGGTTGCCGTCCTTGGCTGGAAAGACCCCGTAGACGGTCGAGTCCGGCTGTCCGCTTCCAGTCTGCTTCGGCTGGTCGGTACCGCCGGAGAGGAAGTAACGCTGAACCGCATAGTCGTGCATCGAGACCATGCAGTCGTACAGCGCCAGATCGATATGCTGGCCGCGCCCGGACGACGCGCGGCCGACCAGCGCTGCATTGATGGCAGCCACACCATGAATGCCGGTATACATGTCAGCGAGCGGCATCCGCAGCAGCGGCGGCGCTTCGCCGGAATTGCCCAGTTGCGCCAGGGCGCCCGACATCGCCTCTGCGATCAGGCCGAAGCCCGGACGGTCGGCATAGGGACCGGTGTGACCATAGGCCGAAACCGAGCAGTAGATTAGTCTGGGATTGCGCGACGACAGAGCTTTGTAGCCGAGCCCGAGACGCTCAAGCGCGCCGGGGCGGTAGTTCTCGATGAAGACGTCCGCTGTGTCGACCAGCTTCATCATCATGTCGAGACCGCGCTTATCGCGCAGATCGATGCACAATCCCTGCTTGCCCATGTTCTGCTGCAGGAAGTAACCGGATTGTCCGTCCTTGAAATAGCCATGCGCGCGGCCCGCATCGCCCTGCTTCGGACGCTCCACCTTGATGACCTCAGCGCCCATCGCAGCTAAGCAACGGCCCATGAACGGGCCTGCCAGGAAATGGCTGTAGTCGATGACGCGAATGCCTCTCAGCGGCAAATCCTGGAGCGGCAGATCTTGCGCGGTCATGCCTGTTCTCCTGCGGCACTGGTCTTCGGGCGCATGGGAATCATCAGCCGGTGCTCGCCGAGCTGCACCACCTCGCTGCGCTGGTTGATCAGCTCCGATGGCAGCACCACGATGCCCCACCCTTCCCGCTTCGTAGCGCGCATTGAACCAACTCGGAACTTCACATGCACGGTGTCGCCAAGCTTGATCGGCAGCTTGAAATCCCACGTCCAGCCCAGCGACATTCCCGGAAGGAAACGGTACTCGGCACGGGTCTTCAAACCGTCGGCCAGGGACAGACCAAAAAGCCCGTGCGCGACACGCGTGCCGAAGGGTGTGGTCTTGGCGTATTCCTCGTCGACATGAACAGGCGTGAAATCGCCCGTCAGTTCGGCATAGGCATTCACCATCGCTTCGGTGACCGTCACCGAAGGGGTGACGCATTCGTCACCGACCTTGGCATCGTCCCAGTAGCGCTCATCGGTCATATCGCGTGTTCCTTAGGCCCGTGGATTGATCGCCAGCGCGGCTTCCACGGCGCCTGCGCTGGCTTGCAGGATTTCGACGTTCAGCCCGCCCGGCAGTTCGAGCCAGTTCGGACCAGCGGGCAGCGCCTTGGCGCCCCAGGCGGCGGCGCGGGCGAGCACACCTTCGTAATCGTCGACCATGATGCCGAGATGGGCGAGACGCCCGTCCGGTCCGGTAAAATTCGGATCCTCGATGAGTTGCACGCTTCCGAGCACCCACACCTGACGCGGGCGTGAACCATCGGCGGGTTGCTCGTCGCGAATTGCGAGACCAAGCACCTCACGAAAGAAATCGACGTGATGATCGACGTCCGACACGCGGATCGCGACGTGTTCGACATAAGCGCGGGGCAACGACATTGTCTCAGGCCTTTCCTGGATAATCGCTGCGGGCGTATTCGAGCCCTTTGACCAACGCGACGAGGGTGGAATTGACGGGGGTCGGCACATTGAGCTTGGCGCCCCAACGCACGACGGAGCCGTGGATGTAGTCGACCTCGGTCAGATTGCCGGACTGCAAGCTCTGCAACATCGACGTTTTGAACTCAGGCGGCAGTCCGGCCGACGCCATCGTCCACGCAAGGCGCGGATCGGCAATCGAGATCTTCACGCCGGCAGCTTGCGCCACCGCGATACCCTCCGAGATTGCGGCCAGCGCGCAATCTTCCAGGATCGGCAGCGAATAGAGACCGCCGTAAGTGAGCCCGGTCACGGCGGTGATTCCGCCGCCGGCGACGTTGATGAAGAGCTTGTCCCACATCGTGCCCATGATGTTGTCGCTGAGTAGTGTGAGAATTCCGGCACGATTGAAAGTCTCGGAAATTCGCTGTGCGCGTTCGGTCAGGCGTCCATCGAGCTCGCCGACGATGGTTTCCTTGCCGACCACTCCGGAGCGAACATGACCGAGGCCCAGCAGCACGCCGCCAACATAGGTCTTTCCTGCCATGACCCTGTTACGCCCAACTTCCTCCGAAAGGATGTCTTCGTGGCCAAGGCCGTTTTGCAGCGACATCACGACCGTCTGCGGCCCGATGATCGGCGCGGCCGCCCGAATCGCATCCCGCGTGTGATAGGATTTGACGAGGACGATGACGAGGTCCGCCACGATGCCGACCTCCGTCGCGGAGGTACAGGCGGAGACCTTCACGACGGTCTCGGCGTCACCTTCAAGCATCCGCAGACCACCGGCATTGATCGCGTCGACATGAGCCTGAAACGGATCGATCAACCAGACCTCGGCACCACCGCGCGCAAGCGTGCCGCCGATGGTCGAGCCCAGGGCTCCTGCTCCGACAAAGCAGATCCTCATCCGAACGCTTCTCCCTCGCCCATTCTGGCGTTGGATGCGTGCTAGCAGGCCGCCCGGTATTTGGATATGATATGATTATTATAACCATTATTGCAGATCGCAATGAAGCACCGGGACCTCTCCGAGACGAACCTGCTGGAGCCGCGCCTGCTCCGGCTGTTTGACGCACTGTTCGCCACCGGCAGCGTCACCAAGGCAGCCGAGAAGCTCGGTCAAAGTCAGCCGACCATTTCGATCTGGCTGGCGCGCTTGCGAAAAGAACTGGACGATCCGCTCTTCATTCGGTCGGCTGAGGGAATGCTGCCGACCCCGCGCGCCGAGGCTCTCATCGGCACGGCCAGGCAGGCATTGGAGATGCTGCGGCGTCTGGCGGAGCTTCGTCCTGAGTTTGATCCGGCGACTGCCAAGCGTCGCTTCATCATCTGCATGACGGATGCGAGCCACATCACGCTGCTTCCGGCCATCCTCGCCTACGTTCGTCGTGTTGCTCCAGGCATCCGCATTGAGGCGGCGCAGATCGGCGGCGATACCCCACGGATGCTACAGTCTGGCGAGGCCGATCTGGCGCTCGGCTACATCTCGGACCTCGACGCCGGACACTTCCAGCAGGCCCTCTTTCCGCAGGATTGGGTCTGCCTGTCGAACGCAAAACATGCCCGGATCCGCGATCGCATCACAGCACGGGATTTCAGGCGGGAGGCGCACGTCCTCATTCGCTCCGGCACTGGACACCAGTTGCTCGCGGACGCGGTACGGGAGCAGCGAATGGTGCTTGACGTTGCGCTCGAGCTACCCGGCTTTTTGGGACTACCCGCAATTGTCGGGACGACTGACCTGATCGCCACCCTTCCAAGGCACATCGGCGAAACGTTGGCTCACTATTACGGACTGCGCGTGCTCGACTGCCCGCTCGCGATCGCCGGCTTTACCGTGAAGCAATATTGGCATGCCCGCTTCCATCACGATCCGGCAAGTCAATGGTTGCGTGACGTATGCTGTGAACTTTTTCAACAGCGGGAAGTGCGGGGCCTACATCGTTCCGGTCGGCCAAAATAAACGAAGGCCGACCGCGGCACACCATTTCGAAACTGGATACGATCGGCTGTCTGGCAAGTCGCCGACTGGCTCCTCTGAAGCCCGAAAAGGCTCGTGATGAAGACGTTCAATACGAGCCGCAGCGACGCAAACTGCCGACAATCGCAGCATTTCAGCATTGCTTCCTTCTCAATCGGCCTCGAACGGCAAGCAATGCCGTACAAACGCGCAAAGTTGATCCGACGCCAATCGGAGCTGAAGCATGTCCTACTCAATACAGGTTCGAGCCTTTCGCGACCTTCTGGACGATCGGGGCGTCGTTGACGAGCCGGGGCGGATCGCGGCCTACACAACGGATCAACGTCGGCACTTGACGGGCTCGACGTTTGCCGTGCTGAAGCCGACGACGACGAAGCAGGTCGCCGACATCGTGGGGCTCGCGGCGCACCACGGAATAGGAATTGTTCCGCAGGGCGGCAACACCAGCTACTGCGGCGGTGCGACGCCCGACGCGTCCGGACGCCAAATCATCGTGAGCCTCGAGCGGTTGGACAGGATTCGCGAAGCATCAGCCAGCATAGGAACGTTTTGTTCGATGACGGCAAGCGTGACGGTCCCGGCCTTGGTCAGGTGGTCGCGCTTCGTCGCCATCAGCTGCGCTATCGTCCTGGCGGCGGGGACCTTCTGCAATTGTTGATGGCTGATAGTCTCGGAACGACCGCCGTCGCGTCGCCCATTCCGCCACCACGCGCAGCGATCCCTTGAAGCCTTGTCCCTTCAAACGGCGCCAGAGTTCGGCACCGTTGCGACAGCCGCCTGACCACTGCGCGTCCAGGAACGGCAGATGCCCGTCCAGGGTGCTTTGACGGGTGCGGAACATATCCGTACCGCCGCCGCAGCTAATTTGGCGAACCAGATTGCGACTATGTCCTGTGCGGCGGACGATCTGCGAAGATCCGCCGGCGGCAATGCGGCACCTCACATGTGAAGCGCCGCGTGAGCAATCGGAGGCGCACCTTTCTGCCCGCTGATGGCAAATCGGCCACGTGCCGGATGTAACGGCTATGGATTCCAACCGACGTATGTCCCAAGTGAAACATCATTGAGCGTTCAAAGGCCCTAGTCCCCTAGCCCCGGACCGGGCCTTTCCGTTTGTGCTCAGCACAGATGCGCCATACGATTTGCATGTTTCATCGAATCAAATTGAGCCGTTTCTTCACTTATAAGGACGTCATTCATGACCAAGGAAAATTGCCTGATCGTCCACGTTGCTGGAAGGCAGTTGGATTTGCTACGCGGAGAAGCTTCCCGAATTGCAAAGGAAAGTAAGATCGATTGGTGGATCGACCGCGCAGACATTGGCGCGCGCTTTTGCTTTGAGGATGCGAAGGCGAAGGAGGCTTTCGCATTGACCTGCGACAACTTCGGCATTCCGTGCCGTGACGGATAGCATTATAAAGACCCGCCAGCGTGGACCAGCGGCAACTTACCCTTAACTTTTTCTAGATTGACGAGCGAGGAACGAAGCCCTCCAGATCGGCTCGAGAGTCTTTCTGGCTCGCCGCCCGAGCTGGCGGAGCGGCCCCGGTCTACGGTCAGGCGCTTGCATGAGGCGGGTCCGGCTTTCCCGCGACAGCTGACCTGTCCACACCCACGAGGCGCAGTACCTCAGCGCACATCCGATCCCCTACGCAGCCCGGGAGCGCTCGAGGCGGCGGCCGGGCGCCAGTCGCTGATGAAATCGGCGCGCCTGGCCTGAGCTTCCAGCACTTTGACCATGGTGTCGATCTGCTCCTGCGACAGCCGCCGCTCCGGTTCGACCGCAGTCCAAGGGGTTAGGCCGTCGTCGCGCCGGCAGACGTAGCCGCCGAATTCCTTTGCGATCCCTTCCAGGATGGCAGGCCCGGAGCCCGCAGCGCCGATCATCACGAGTGCATATCCGTCGCCGTCAATCTCTCCGGCAAAGAGCCACATCGTATGCTTAAAGTTCGACCGTCCCTTGATGGCAAAGCACAGGGCTTTTGCGGTGTCGGTCGATTCAATTATTTCGGTCTCACCGGCGGCAAGTCCTCGCCCCCGGAGCGCGGTAGCGATGTCCTCGGAGGAGCGGTGTCCGAAAAGGAGCGCCTTTGCTCTGCTATGCATGGTTTCCATATCAATCCTTGGCGGTTCGGGGCTATTTGAGCTGCTCTACCGGAAAGCTCCTGTTGACACCACTCGACCCGCGGGCGAGCGCAACGAACAGGCCTAGAATCGGAATTGAGACTAGCATCGCAATGGCGGCCGCATCGAAAGTAACGACGGCCGTCGCGATCGAACGGGCAAGCGCTCCCTGCAATATAGGGAACCCGAGCATGACAGAATAAGAGACCGAATAGAATATGCCCATTCCGATGGCTCGGGACCGGACGTCCATAACTCGGGCCGGCAGGGTCATCATCGCTCCTCCGGGCAGGCCGGAGATTATCCCGATCATGACAAACAGCGCCGTGCTGGCGTCGACGCGCGGCACCGCCGCCAAGGCGGCCGCCGCGGCGAGCAGGGCGAGCACGATCAAGGTGCCCGGACCTGGAAGTCGCGAAGCGAGAACGCCGCCGGCCGGAATGGACAGCAACGACATCCAAAGGACGATGCTGACGCACGAGGCAGCGGCGTTGGCCGAATAGCCTTTCTCCACCAATAGAACAGGACCGAACGTGAATACAGTGGCAAAAGCGGAGTTGGCCAGTCCCCAGAGGGTGCCTGCGACGCAGACCGCGAGGAGAACGGCACCTCGCGGAAAAGACTCGGATGCCTCCGCCGCGCGCCGCTCCGATGGGGGGATGAACAGCAGAGCTGAAAGCAGGGCAAAGCCAGCAATCAATGCCAGAAAAAAGCGGGTCGACGGCAATCCGAATGACTGGGCCATCGAGGGAAGCAAGACAAGCGATAAGGCAATCCCGCAGGGCCATGCGTTAACGAAGTTCGCCATTGCAAGTGCCATCTGTTTCCCGGTGAAGCGATCGGCAATGATCTTGGTCGCGGCAACCGTCATTACGATCCCGCCTGTCCCCGCGAGTAACCTTCCACTCAGATAAGCGACCCAGCTTCCATGGATCTCGATCACGCCCCCGCACATCATGAGGGCAAGACTAGCAAGCAAAGTTCTGCGATCGCCGAATTTCGACGCTATCATCCCTCCCGGAAGACAAACCGCGATTCCGGGAGCAAGATAGGCTCCCAACAAAAGACCCATCCGGCCGTAGTCGATACCGTCGGCCCTGAGCAGGGGAGCAAGCGCGCCGACGCTTTCGAACTGCATCCCCATCACGCAGCGCGCAAGGAAGAGTGACAGAAGAACCAGCCACTTCTTGTCATTCAAATCTGCCTCCTGAGAGAACGGACCTTGGGACGCGGCCCCGCCAGCACCACAGCTCTTGAGGCCGCTTCCGATCGATCACGAGCAATTTCGGGTTACCAGCTTGCCGGCAGGACGCGCGGACCGCGGATGACAAAATTCGGCTTCCAGGCAGGGTTCTCGACGTCGTCAATCTGCAGACGGGGAAGTCGGCGGAGCAAGGTGGTGACAGCAATCTCCGTCTGCAGTCGCGCTAGCTGGGCACCGAGACAAAAATGGATGCCACCACCGAAGGACAGTGGCTTGCTATTCCGTCGCGTGATGTCGAACTCGTCAGGGCGATCGGGGTAGACCGCGGCATCGCGGTTCGCCGACGCCAACAGACACACGATGTTGTCGCCCTTGGCTATCCTCTTGTCGGCCAACTCCATGTCTTCAAGCGCAACCCGGCCTGTGAATTGGATCGAAGGTTCGTAACGGAGGAACTCGTCGATGGCGTTATGAATTAGCCCCGGATCGGTCCGGAGCAGCGCCATCTGATCGGGATTGCGATGGAGTGTTATCAGGCTGTTTCCGATCAGATTTATGGTTGTCTCGTGACCAGCGACAAACAGCAGCATGATGCTCGCCGTGAGCTCCTCATTGGTCAGCCTATTGCCGTCCTCCTCGGCCATGACGAGTTGGGTGGTCAGGTCGTTGCCAGGCCGGCGGCGGCACTGCTCGTAGAGACGCTCGAAATAGTCGCGTACGGACTTCACCCGGGAGTTTGCAGCGGCGATCTCTTCCGGCGTGAACGCTGCCGATTCCAGAACCCTCACGCTGTCTTCGGAGACGGCATGGAAAAATCCGCGCTCATCATCCGGAATGCCCAGCATGTCGCAGATGATGGTCACCGGGGGATGGTAGGCGAATTCGGATACCAGATCCATCTTCCCCCGGTCGACCACGGCGTCCAACGCCTGATCGACCACCTGTTGGATGCGCGGCCTCATAGCCTCGACTTGTCGTGCCGTAAACGCCTTGACCACCAGATTGCGTAACCGCGTGTGATGAGGCGGGTCGGAAAGCAACATGGTCTTTGACATGTGGTCGAAGAGCGGTTCCCGAACGACCTCGCTGCCGTATCGCTTCGCGCTCCGCTCGACAAAAGCCTTGCCGAACCGTCGATCCTTTAGGACCGTTCCAACGTCGGCATGCCTGCTCACGACGTATGCACCAATCGGCGCAAAATGGACCGGATCGAGCGCGCGCAACTTCGCGTAGTGCGGGTATGGATCCCGGATGAAGTCGGAAGCAAAAGGGTTGAAGACGTAGCGAGACGCGTCCACCGGAGACTGATCGCCAGCCGCGTCTGCGGGACCTGGAGATGCTTCAGCAAAGCCTTCGGCAGAAGTGACTGCACTTCCTTCCATTGGTCCATCCTCGCAACTGCTGTTGCGCTAATGCAACCAAAAATTGCTCAAGGATTCAATGCCCTTTTCGTTGGTAAGGTGAACCCTTGGGAGTGATCTGCCGTTAAGGTTCTCAAGATTCCGACCGGCTTGCCTGCGATGGCCGCCGTGTTTTCCTTTCAGCCCTGTTCGACCGTCCATGAACCCGACCATATAATCAAATCGTTCGCGAGATAATTGGGAACAATGTGAACGGGGACGATCGGGCGGCGGCTTTGGCGCGTCTCTTGGCGCTCGTCAACGTCGCGATGGCGGACGCGGGCATCGCGGCCCGGTACTACAAATACACATACCAATTGTGGCGCCCTTCTAGGGATTAGGGAATACGACGACAGTTACTGGTACAACGGCACAGCGGTTTCTCATGCGCTTCACAAGCGCTGTGATCCATGGTGGGTACCACTAGGTTCACCAAGGAACTGACTGAGGCCGCTTCGGCGAGCATGACATCTCCAATCGGCAGAGCGCCGGTGGGTCCTCGTTATAGGTCGGCATCAGCATCGCCGTGCGCGCTGTGACAGCAGGGAGCGGGCCGGCGGGGTCGACCGGCAGGCCAGGCGTCCGGCGCATCAGCAGCACGAAAAACCCGGCGAGCGCGGACATGAAGGAGAAGACAACCCAGGCAAGCAGCACAAGGAAGAGACCGAGCAGCACCGCCTCGAGAACGGTCACACCACCGACTTTCACGACATCGTGCATGCCATAGCCGCCCGCCAGCATCAGCAGGATTGTGCCCAGGAAGATGAAGAGACGGCGAAACGTCGAAACGCGGGTCGAACCGGTCGGCGCCCGCCCGGGCATTGCCGTGCGGTCCAGCCGGCACGGCACCATCGATAGCGGGCTTTCCGGCGGCAGGAATCGGCGGCCGTCGGTGCGCCGCGGAGCCGGCGACTGGTTCAGGGCGTCCATCGATAAACCCACACCTCGGAGACCGGCGGCTCGTTCTGCGCCAGGAAGGCGCGCAGCTCGATGGCTGTCTGTCCCTTGACCGAGCATTGAAAGCTCAGACGCCACCCTCCTGTTGCCGGATTGGGTTGCGTCACGACGTTGCTGATCTCGGATTTTTCGGCGGTCACAACCCCTTTTATCGTTTTGGGATCGACGCTTTTGAGTTGCTCGCCCATCAGCTCCAGGACAAACAGTTTGCTGTCCTCGCCCCGGCTGCCGACCCCCGTTCGCATGAATCGCGCGAGCGCCTCGGGTTTCGGTGCATCCGGTCCCCAGTGCAGGCGATAGGTGAAGATATGCTCGCTCTTGGCCGCCAGCGGCTGCTTCGGTTGCCAGAACGCGGCGATGTTGTCGTGGACCTCCTCCTTGGTCGGGATCTCGAACAACTTCACGGCCCCTTCGCCCCAATCGCCCGATCGGCTCGAACCAGAGGCTTGGGCGCCGTTCGAAGCTGGATTCGAGATCCTGATAGGCGGCGAAATTCCTCTCCCGCTGCATCAGGCCGAAGCCCCCCGGTTTGAGGTCGGCGAAACTGCTCACCTGCAGATCGTGCGGATTGTTGAGCGGACGCCAGAGCTGCTCGCCTCTCCCGTTGAAGATCGCAAGTCCGTCGGAATCGTGAACCGCAGGGCGGAAGTCGTCGAAATCCTTGCGGTTCGTTTGGCCCGAAGAAGAACATGCTGGTCATCGGCGCGAGCCCGGCATGCTCCACGTCGCGCGGGTAGAGCGCCATCTCCACGTCGAAAACAGTGGTTTGCCCAGGTCGGATCGTGAAGCGGTAGCTCGCCGCGGCGCCCTTGCTGTCCAGCAGCGCATGCACCACGATCGAGGAGGCATTCGGCGCCGGCTTTTCCAGCCAGAACGCCTTGAAGAACGGGAACTCTTCGCCTTTGCTTTCGCCGGTGTCGATCGCCAGTCCGCGCGCGGACAGACCGTAGGTCTGCCCCTTCGCGACCGCCCGGAAGTAGCTTGCGCCGAGGAATACGCCGACTTCGTCGTAGTAGTCCGGTCTGTTGATCGGAGCGTGGATGCGGAATCCAGCAAAGCCAATGTTACCATCCGGCCATTGTCCGAGACCTTCGCCGAACGAGAAGTCCTCCCGGCGGTAGGGCACCGGCATGACGCTTCTGTTCACCACCTGGAAGATGTTCACCCGGTTCTTGTAGAAGAAGCCGCGGTGGAAAAATTGCACCTCGAACGGCAGCTTCTCGTCGCGCCACAGCGCCTTCTCCGGCGCAAAGCGAATGGACCGGTATTGGTCGTAGTTGAGATTTGTCAGCGCATCCGGCAGCTTCTCGTCGGGGGGCTCGAATGGCTTCGTCGCAAGAGTCCGGGCAAGCTCGCGGACAAGGAGGGGCTGAAGGGAGGGGTTGTGCCCGCCTCGGCCTCCGCTGCACGCGGCAGGATAGCGGCAGCTGAAACAGCCGCCGACGCGCGAAGAAGTTGCCGTCGATTCACGCTCGCGTCTCCCGTTGGAAAGGGAGGAGAAACGGTCCATGTTCCTCGGAGTTCCATTGTGCCGGTAGTCGGCACGAAGGTCGTCGGGGCATGGCAAGGCGCGAATGAATGAGGTCCGCGACTCTAAGTTCGGCGAGGTTCCGGACGATCTGAGTGCGCCGTAACGGAGCCCAAGATTCCAGAAACCGTCGCCCGACACGAAGGCGGATGGATCACCCGCCACTCAGCGAGAGGCTGATGCGCGTAACGATCCCGTCCCACGCGCGCTCTTCGCTGGCCGGATAATTAATCAGCACGCAATGGACCAGCTCGCCAGAGAAGTTGCAACGGTCATACCAGACCTTGTCGCCCTTGTAGCTGGAAACCGCAAAGAACCGCGGCGTCACTCTCTTGTACTGAATGCGCGAAGGCGGTCCTTTCTTCGCGAGGAAAACAGCGGGCGAATCGCTCCCGACGTTGGGAGCAGCCTGTATCGTGAGGTCGGCGCGGCCGTCGGCAGTTCGAAAGCGTTGCCCGTAACCGTCCGGCCGGCCCGCTTCTTCGGTGAAGATCGAAGAAGGGAAGTCGACCGACGTGCCCGTCTGTGGAATGCGGTAGGTCGTCCACCTTATGGGCTGCCCCGAAACCGAAGCGGCCGAGACAGCGAAAATGGCCATCGCCAGAGCTGTCGCTTTCATCAAAGCTCCTCCTTCGCAGACCCCCACCGAGACATAGGCAACGAGCCGGCAGCATCCCTTCACACCAGGAAAAGCGGCGAAGCCAATTACGTTCCAAGAAGCCTGATCCTTAGAGGGCATGCGCACGCGGGATGTCGGCGCATTGCGTTGAAGAAGTCGGGCCGGCGACGAAGCAGCAGGACGAAGCGTCGGGCGCGACCGACACATCGCGCGGCCGATGGTCTCGCCGAACGTGATTCAGTCCGTTGCCGAAGGGTCGATTGCCACGCCGTGGCGTCGAGAGGTCACGGGCCACGAGATTTTTCCCCGAGGCAGCTTCCCGTCGGCGGACCAACCGGGACCAGCCGCCCCGAATCGGACTTGTTCGCCTCGTGATGCCGATGGCGCAACCGGCTGCAGCGCCAAGCTTGCCGTGGCCGGGCATGGGCCCGCGACGCCGCCGACGATGGCTCCCGCGATGGTTCCTTTCGCCGAGGCTTCCATTCGCCTGGGGCTCCGGAGGAGGCGAGAGCGTCGCCGATGAGCATGGCGTTCATGACGGCTCACCGAATTTGCTTCCAAGTCAATCGTCGCAGCGACGGCCCGTTCCTCACCCTCCTGCGAGTGGAGACCAGTCAGGAACGAGTGAGGGCCACGCTCCGTTGTCTCGTATCGATCCTGACCGAAGAGGAGGACGGCTATGGAAACGGAAAGGCGTGAAACGGGAACGCTGATCGGCAGCGACAAGGTCGAAGGCACGGCGGTATATGGCGCGGGCGACCAGAAAATCGGGTCGATCGAGCGCGTGATGATCGACAAGGTAAGCGGGCGGGTGTCGTATGCCGTTCTCGGCTTCGGCGGGTTCTTGGGCATCGGCGACGACCACTACCCGCTGCCATGGCAGTCACTGAAGTACGACACGAACCTTGGCGGGTATCGGACCAATCTCAGCGCCGACAGGCTACGAGGAGCGCCCCATTACGGCAACGATAACGACTGGAATTGGGACGACCCAACGCGAGCGAGAGCGGTGAACGACTACTATTCCGGCTTCTAGCCTTGCCGGCGGTCGAGGCCCTTTGTTGCGGGCGCGCTTTTGGGCCGCACGCGAAGTCGAGATAGGCTACGGCGAACTGGCGAAGCGAGAGCAGAGTTGGAGGTGCGTCGAGCGGCATGCGCACTCACGTGCTGTTATGGTTGCGGGGCTTGGGATTCCCCGGCCCTCCGGGTCCCGCTTCTAGGCTGCTCGAGCCGCCGGACAGCCTCAGCGCGATGGAACCTACAGGCTTTTCCGATCTTGAACCGAATATTTCCAATCGATGGAGGGACCTCATGCCCCGGGGCGACAAGTCCAGTTACACCGACAAACAAAAACGCCAAGCCGAACACATCGAGGAGGGCTATGAACACCGCGGCGTTCCGGAGAAGGAGGCCGAACGACGCGCCTGGGCGACCGTGAACAAGGAAACCCATGGCGGGAAGAAGAGCGGCTCCGGCCGCGGGACCAAAGAAGACCATTCGCCGTCGAAGAAGGGCGGCCGCTTGGGCGGTGCTGCGTCTGCCAAGCGCCCCCCTGCGGAACGGTCGCGATCGGCCAAGAAGGCCGCGCGGACCAGAAAGCGGCGCGCCGCCTAGATTGCGCGCAAATCGCGGTCGCACTGACCACCCAGGAGTTGCCCAATGGCGGATAGGTTCAAAGGCAAGGTCGTCATCGTCACGGGATCCGCTTCCGGCATCGGAGAAGCGACAGCACGCCGCTTCGTTGCAGAGGGCGCGAAGGTGGTCCTGGTCGACCGCAACAAAGACACGCTCGAAAAGGTCGCCAAAAGTTTGCCGGCCGATCAGGTGATGGCCTGCGCCGTCGATGTGTCGGAGTCGCGCGCCGTCGACGGAATGGTCACGGCGGTCGTGGACCGTTTCGGCCGGTTGGACGTCATCGTGAATAACGCCGGCGTTCATGTAGGGGGCGACCCTGCTTCCATCACTGACGAGGAATGGCGGACGGTGATGTCGAGCGACGTCGACGGGGTGTTCTACGGCTGCCGCGCGGCACTGCCCCACCTCGAGAAGACCAGGGGCTCGATCGTGAACACGGCATCGGTCTCCGGGACCGGTGGTGACTGGGGCATGAGCCCCTACAACGCTGCGAAGGGCGCCGTCGTCAATCTGACGCGCGCGCTCGCGCTCGACCTTGGCAAGAAGGGCGTCCGCGTGAACGCGGTCTGCCCGAGTCTCACGCGCACGGGCATGACCGAAGACATGATGGGCGACAAGGAGCTGCTCGCGAAGTTCGCCGAGCGGATCCCGTTGGGCCGCGTTTGCGAACCGGAGGAAGTCGCCGCCGTGATCGCGTTCCTCGCGAGTCAAGACGCAAGCTTCATGACCGGCGCTAACGTAGCGGTGGACGGAGGCGTGTCCGCCTCTAACGGGCAACCGCCGCAGGAATAGCCGCGGAGACCGCTCGCCGTCAAGCTTTGCGAGCGCTGTGTCGCCGGAACGTGCGAGTGCGTGGATCAGGGGACGCTAAGCGCATCCAGCGAGCTTGCAGCATCTGGCCTGGCTGTCTTGGCGGCTGATTCGAAACTTCCCGGCCTTAGTCCGTCGGCTCTGCTCCCGGGGCGCTCCTGGACCCGAGAAGCTTCAGCGCCGTATCGATCTTGGCGAGGAGCGCCTGGATTTCGGCGCGCTCGTTCGCGCCGGGTCCGGCTTCAAGCCGCGCCAGCAATTGCTCTTTCTGTCCCAGCAGCTTCGCAAGAGCGGACATCCGATCACCGCAATGTCGACCGTATCGAAAGGGCCGCTCGGAGAGCAGCCCTTTCTTGGTCACCAGCTACGGGTGCCGAAGCTGAAGCCGATGCTCGGCCCGCCGCCGTAGTAGCCGTAGCCGCGATCGTAGTAGCCGGGGCCGCCGTAGTAGCCGTAACTGCGGCGCACTACGTACCCGTCATCTCCGCCGAAATAGCGGGGGCCGCGAGTTCGGAAGCAACGGCCGAACTCGTTGCAGACGAGCCGGACCTGGTCCACCCCGGAGATCTCGGTCGGCCCCACCGCAGTTGGGCTGAGCGGTGCCGCGATCGCAGCCGATCCCAAAAGGCAGGCGGCGAGCATTCCCAGTGCAATGGTCTTCATGAATGTTCTCCTTCCTTGGCGAGGTCAGTCGATCTCTTCGATGATGCGACGTTCCTGCGGTTCGACGATGTAGGTTCGGCTATCCCGGTGAATGTATCGGTACTCCCGCAGGCTCGGCGCCTCGCGATAGACCTCGTCGGGGAAGGCATCGATTTCCACGCCGTCCGGCAGGCGCTCGCCCCGGCGGATCTCGGTTCGCACTGTGCTGCCGGTCGTTTGCCGCTCGCGCTCGACGGGACGCGCCTTGACGTGCTTGCGGATCACCTCGCGATCACGATCGCTGAACGTGGTCTTTCGCTCGGTGCGCGCCGGAGCGGCCGCCGTGGACCGGCCCGAGTACGGCAGGACCGCGACGATCTTGTAGCTGGAGGGCTCCACGATCACGATCTCGTCCTTCACCAGGACGAAGTTATAGCCCCGGTACTGGGGCACGATCTCGACGACCTCCGCCGGCAGCGGCTGCAGACGGACATCCCGCGGCACGGCAGTGCCCACGGCCAACGAGAAATTCACGTTATTGAGGGGCTGCACGTTGAGGTGCGAAATCGACGTGCTGATCCGCGTCCGCTGCTGATCATTGATGTTCACCGAGGCATTCACGTTCGTGTTCGACGAACGATCGGCCGTATTCTGCTGGGTGCTCGGCTGCTGGGCCGTGTTCGTCGAGTTACTACCCGTCGGAGACTGCGCCTGACTGGCGCCCGAAGCTGGCGGGTTCGCGCTCTGCGCCCTGTTGTCCGTAGGCGGGTTGGTCTGCGTCTGGTTCGAAGGCACATTGGTCTGGTTGGAGGGCTGGCTGGTCTGCGCCTGATTGGTCGAGTTGTTCGAGGTGGGCGCCTGCGTGGTGTTGGTGCCCGTACCGGAATTGGTCGTTTGGCCTGCAGCGCTCTGGCCGGTCGATGACGGAGACTGCGTCTGGGCCGAATTGGTCGAAGGATTGGTCTGCGCGGATCCCGAAGGTGTTGAAGAGGACGGCGTCGTCGAGGTGGAATCCGGCTGACGCTGCGTAGCTGACGGATTGGAGTTCGACGTGCTTGGAGAAGATTGCGCAAGAGCCGAAGTCGCGATCGCGACAGCGGCCGTCGTAGCCAAGAATAAACGCTTGTTCATCTGAACCTCCTAAATGCGGATGTCGATCAACCTCCGATGCGGCGCGCGGTTCCTTTTCGGGAAAACTCGGCAACTCTCGTGGCGTCGGGACGTGAATTTCTTCCGGTAGACCGAGATCGCGGTTGTACCGAAATGGCGGTGGGGCGCTGCAACCGCTAACAAACGGAACTTCGGTCAAACCACGCCGTTGGCAGCGACTACTTACGAATCATTTGAGGAGGACACACCATGAAGAAGCTGATCGTGTGCGGCGCGCTTGCCGCTTTCGCTCTCGGCACGCAGGCCGCCAGCGCCGCCGAGTTCTACATCGTGCGCGACGCGACCACCAAGAAGTGTACTGTCGTCGACACCAAGCCGACCACCACGACCACGACAGTGGTGGGCAACGGCGTCTACAAGACCAAGGTCGAGGCCGAATCCGCGTTGAAGACCACCAAGGTGTGCACCGAACAGTAAATATCGCGGGCCTCAGGCGGCCCGTCGAAAAGCGTTCGGGCAGCAGTTGGAGGAGTAAATGCCCGTACTCATTTTGTGGGCCGTTCGTGCCGTCGTCCTCGTTGTTGCCGCCCTCGGCTATTTCTTAATTTACATGCACTGAACGACTGCGCGCGTGAGCGACCCGCCCGATGATCCGAGCGGGTTTTTTTCCCGACAACCGTCGGTGGCTCACGGCGGACAAAAAAGGGCCCCGTGACGGGGCCCTCATCTCCGTGAACTCTCGTCCTATTTAGTTGTAGTCCGAGTATTTGAACTGCGGGAGCGCCTTCAATTGCTCCTTGTTGCCGCTCATGACGGCGTGGTCAGGGACCCAATCGTTAGCGCTGCGGTTCGTGGTGGTTGTCGCTGCGGCGCCGGTGGTGGTGTCGCGCGACGTGGTCGAGGTGCTGGTCGAGCTGGTCCGGACCGGCTCTTCGACGAACTTCAGCTTATCCATCGAGACGGCGATGTCGTGTTCGCCCATCCCCAAAAAACCGCCGATGCCGATCACCACCGCGTTGATCTTGCCACTCTTGTCGACGAGCAGCTCGTTGATGTCGCCGAGCTTCTCGTTGGCCTCGTTGTAGACGTTCAGGCCCATGAGCTTCGAGGCGCGCCAATTTCCCTTGAGCGCGATCTTCGCATCGGCTGGGTGGGTAGCCGCCGGCGCGGCGCGCTCGGCCGGCTGAGTGGATTGCGCGTACGCAGCGCCGCCGATCACAGCAGTGCCAAGCAGAACGACGGCAAGAAAGCTTTTCATCGATTATCTCCTCCAACGTGAGCCAACATCCGTACAGATGCCGGCGCCAACGCCCGGGGCTGCCACTTGTTCCTGAATTGACTCTGCTCAGAACGGTGCTCTCGCGAAGGATTCGATAAGCGCGGCGGCCCCGGCGTGGGCTACCGACGTTCGGTGGTTACAAGCCGGACGGGAATGCGCTTACCGTCGGAGCGGAGGCAAGCTTCCGAGAAATGCGGCCAAACCTGCTTCGAACAGTCTCCCGCTTCCTTCCCGGAATCGCTTGCCGGCTGGACCTGCGGCTGCGGAGGATACGCCTCATCCGCAAGAGCCGCCGTCGCTGCGAGCAGAACGAAAGCTGCCGTCGCGGAAATAATGGTTTTCATGCGTGTCTCCTCGATCGCTAACTCAACGATCGGAGTCCGAAGCCGTTCCGATGGGTCGAGAAGACTGTGCTGCCCCCTTCGCGAATCCTTCGTCTCCTCCAGGCATCTGAACACTCTCAGCTGCGCGACCTCCGCGAGCGACCAACTCGCGATATCGGATCTCGTACTCCCCCGCCATCCGGCTCGCGGCGAAGCGCTCCTCGAACCGGGCGCGGACTGCTCTTCTGTCCAGCCGGCCCAGGTCGTTCACCGCCGCGATCGCCTGCTCCTCGTTCTCGACGATAAAGCCGGTCACGCCGTCTTCCACCACTTCCGGCACCGAGCCCGAGCGGTAGGCGATGACGGGCGTCCCGCACGCCATCGCTTCGATCATGACGAGCCCGAAAGGCTCCGGCCAATTGATCGGAAACAGCAGCGCGGCGGCCCCGGCGAGGAAGAGCTGCTTCCTGACTTCGTCCACCTCGCCAACAAGCCGGACCTCTTCGCCATCGATGTTCGGTTCGAGCTTCTGCTTGAAGTAGGCCGTCTCCGCGCGAGGTATCTTGGCGGCGATCCGCAGCGGCATCCGCGCGGCCCGCGCGATACGTATGGCGGCTTCCGGTCCCTTGTCCGCCGTCAGCCGGCCGAGAAAAGCCAGGTACGAACCATGGTCGTAAAAGGGCCGTAACAGATCCTTGGGCAGGCCGTGCCGAATCGTCGCGATCCAGTTCGCATCCGGAAGCGGCCGACGCTGGTTGTCGGAAATCGAAACAAAGCCCGCGTTCGGAAAGGCCCCGATCACCTTCGATAGACCGGGAAAGTCGAGGCGGCCGTGCATCGTCGTGAGGAAAGGCACCCGGGTCCGGCTGAGCACGGGAAGTGGCAACCAATCGACGTGGGAGTGGATCACGTCGAAGTCGCTCGCGCGCTCGGCAATGGCTTCTATCAGCAACGCACAGGCGGCGTTCGGGTCCGCGCCCCTCCGGCCCAGGCGCAGTGCGCGCGGCCACACCGGGCGCAGCTTTCCTTTCGTCTTCGAATCTCCGCTCGCGAACAGGGTGACGTCGTGTCCGAGGCCGACCAGCTCGTCCACCAACCAGGCGATCACCCGCTCCGTGCCCCCATAAAGCTTTGGAGGAACGCTCTCGGCCAACGGGGCGAGCTGGGCAATCCGCATCGGCTAGGCCCCGAACATGAGCCGCAGGATCGTCACGATACCCGCGGAAACAAGGGATGAAATCGCAAGCAGCGTCCAACTGGGCCTTATGCTCCCGCGAACCACGCGCGCGACGAGCATCTTCATCCCCATCAACACTCGTCTTGGGGAAGCCCGTGCAGGTAGGCTATTCCGTAGCTGGCGAGTGCTTCGGAATCGCTCTCTCGCTCTTCCCCTCTCCTTTGTAGGTGGCGCTCGAGCAGGCAGCGACGGCTGTCCTGTGGATCGACGTCGGAGTGCCTCGCCCGGTACACCGTCCAGGCGGTCTCCGCGGCCCTCTTCAAGGCGACTTCGTCGACCATCTTCACCTCCGGCGACCGCACCAATCGCTGGCAACTCAAGAGAGTTCGGAAAGTTTCTAGTTTTTCCCGGTCGTCGCGGGCTCGGCAGAGTAAAGGCTCAAGAAGGTCGGGGCGCCTTCGCTCTGGCCCGTTCGCGTGCGGCTCGACGGCGCTGCAGGCGTTGGCTTCGGCCGGACCTTCGGCAGGCAAGAAGCGGGGCGCAGGCGCTGCAGCCGACGGCCTACAAGGGGCATCTCGATCCCCGTCCGCGTCTCGGAAGGTTTGGCTTCCATGAGCTCGAGCTCGACACTTTCAAGTGACGCTGCCCTGGCGGCGAGCTCCCATCGCCCCCACGCCCACCGATAGCAACCATCGCCTATTTTTTCCGTTATCGGAGGGGCGCGAGCAACGTGAAAGGAGTTTCGATCAAAAAAATTGCAAGGTCGGCTCTGATGGTCCGCGCTCTTGGTCTGAGTTCGTTCGCGGCGACTTCGACTACGCTTCAAGATCTGAAACATGTCGCGGGTTTGCATGGTAAGCAGAAATGCCGGACGAACGTACCCGCTTACTTGAGGAGGCGTTGCGGCGTTTGGCTGCGTCCATAAATGATCGAGATGCAGCCGCGAAGATCGAGGCGCTGGCTGAGGACTATGAAAGGCGCGCCGCGGCGCTCCGCGTTTCCAAAGAAGCGAACCACCCAAAGGGTTCGAACGAGCCCTGATTGCGACAAGCATCCGACTGTGTTCAGCAAGCCCACACCTCTAACAAGCCTACACCTTTAACGAGCCAGACGTCGGATTGCCTTAGCCGCCCGGCGTGGACCATGCCATCCGAGAAACTTTAGCTCCTTGTTCTCAAGCGCATTCGTCGCTCGAAAGAACTGTTCAAGGTCGTCGCGCGCATGGGACGGCAGCTTGCGAATATCCTTGAGATCCGTTTCGAGCGGCGATCGGTCAGGCACGGCGAACACCCGGTCGTTTCGCTCTTTCTTGCCTTTGCTTTTTTGCTCGACTTCGAGAATGCCGACCGGGCGACAGCGGAGCACGACGCCCGGATAGGTCTGCGCGTCATGCAAGATCAGCACATCAAGCGGATCGCCGTCCTCGGCTTTGGTCGAGGGAATGAAGCCCCATCGTAGGGATAGATCAGACCTGCCATCAGCGGCTTCGCCAGAGCAAAAACACCAAGCTTGGGATCGAAATCAAGTTTGCACGAGCTGCCCCGCGGCGTTTCGACGACGGCGAAGATATTATCGTCGTCGGCCCAACTTGGCAATTTCGTCAGATCGGTCATCGCAACAGTCAATCACGCATTTCGCACCGGCAACGGGGACGGGCCCGACGAAGTCGCGTCGGTCAGGCCCCCTGCTGACATCACGCGGCGGTGGACGCTTTCTTGTTCACGCCCTTGCGCAGTGCGACGGTATTGAGCTTGGTATTCGCCGCCTTCTCTTCGTTAAGATTTGTGGTCAAAAAGCGCACGATATCGTCGTGGCCAAGTTCTTCCGCCCAGGCAAGCAGCGTACCGTAACGGCATATCTCGTAATGCTCGACGGCCTGCGCGTTCGCGACGATCGCCGCGTCAAGCACCGTTTTATCTTCGATCTCGCCAGCCGTCTCATTCGCTTCCTTGATCAGACCATCGATAGCGGGACATTGCGTGCCGCTCGGCCCCTTGCCTAGCTTCTCAAAAGCCTTTTCGAGACGCTCGATCTGCTTGTTGGTTTCTTCCAAATGGTTCTTGAGGCCAGCTACCAGATCGCGGTTGGTGGCCTTCTCGATCATTTTCGGGAGCGCCTTTATGATCTGCTGCTCGGCGTAATAAATGTCCTGCAAACCGTGTAGCAGCAGGTCATCCATTGTCTTGATGTCTTTCGTGAAGAATCCCATGGCTTCGCTCCTCGTTCTTAAAGCATGGGAACGCGCGCTTGCGAACCTTGTTCCTCCGCGGGTCCGCCCAAGGACCACCCCTCGCGTCTTCGGGATTGACGAATCTCGCTGCACGGGAACGGGGTTGCGGCGGCCGGCCGCGTGGCAAGAAGGAACTCTAGCATCAAGCCGGTGTTTTGCTTTTTTGCGGAGTCTTGCATGGTCAGCACCTCGCTATGGATGGATACCGAGATATTGCCGGAGGCGAGTACGCTCAAAGGTGATGTGCATTGCGATGTAGCTGTTGTCGGCTCGGGGATTGCCGGCCTGTCGACCGCCTACGAGCTCTCCAAGCTTGATCGGTCGGTGATTGTCATCGACCGTAAGGGCATCGCGAGCGGCATGACGGCGCGCACCTCGGCGCATCTTGCGCCGCTTTGCGATGATTTGATGAGTGAATTCAGGAAGCTGCGTGGCCCGGAAATCGCAAAGCTGTTCTACGAAAGTCAGGCGGCGGCCGTCGACCGCATCGAGGAAATTCAGGCGAGCGAAACCATCGCCTGTGACTTTCGGCGTCTCGATGGGTATCTCTTTCAGGGCCACGGCATGCCGGCCGATGTGCTCGATGAGGAGCTGGAAGCGGTGCGCGAAGTCGGTGCGCCCGTCCATCGGCTGGTCGGCGTTCCACTCAAGGGATGTGAGAACCGTCATGTGCTTCGCTATCCGCGCCAGGCGACCTTCCACCCGCTCAAATATCTCGCCGGCGTAGCCGCAGTTTGCCAGACCCACGGCGTCCGCTTCTTCGCTAACAGTCCGGTCGAAGAGGTTGCGCAAGGGGATGGCGCGGTTACGCTGCGAACCGCACAAGGACAGATCACGGCCGGTAACGCCGTGATCGCGACCAACGCCTCAATTGCCGACCGCTATCAACTGCATTCCAAAGTCGCTCCCTACCGCACCTACGTGCTTGCTTTCGCGATCGCACGGAGCGAATTCCCCGACGCGCTTTATTGGGATACCGAGGATCCCTATCACTATGTGCGGCTGCAACCAGGTTCCGACGAGCATGACGTCGTCCTTATCGGCGGCGAAGACCACAAGAGCGGCGAAGCAAATGACGCCGAGAAGCGCTTTGCCAAATTGGAGAGCTGGGCGCGCGAATTGATCCCTGCCCTTGGCAGGATCACACACCGCTGGTCCGGCCAGGTTCTCGACACCATTGACTATGCCGGCTTCATCGGCTGCGAGCCTGGCAGCGAACGCATCTACCTCGCGATGGGGGATTCGGGTCAGGGGCTGACCCATGGCGTGATGGGCGCGATGCTGAACACGTCCCTCATTCTCGGCGAGCACAACCCCTGGAGTGCCGTATATGCGCCTGGCCGCACACCACTTGCGGCCGCCAGGAATTTCCTGCGCGAGAACCTGACCATCCTACAAAACCTTGCCGAGTATGTGGCACCGGGTGAAATTGCCTCCCTTGATAAGATTGAGCCGGGTGGGGGCGCCATCCTACGGCGGGGCTTCGAAAAGATTGCCGCCTACAGGGACATGGCCGGCGAACTGCACCTTCATTCGGCAAGCTGCACGCATATTGGTTGTCATCTGCACTGGAACAGCTTCGAGACCTGCTGGGACTGTCCATGCCACGGCTCGATCTTTGCGCCAAACGGACAACCGATCAATGCGCCAGCCGTGGCTGCCTTGCGACCCGTGAAAGTCTAGCGAAACTGGTTCCATGCTCAGGAGAGTTTCATCTTCAAGGACGAAGACATCGAGCAAGATGATTTGCGCAGCTCCCGCACACCTTGGGCAGCCCTGCCTCCGCCACCAATGGAGGCTATCGCCGACAGCTTTCGTTGCCAGGCTCTGGTCATCGGCGCCGGCATAACCGGCGCTCTGGTGGCCGAACGCCTGACACGACAAGGCTATCAGGTGGTCATCATCGATCGCGAGCTTCCCAGCCTCGGCAGTACAGTTGCGAGCACCGCGATGCTGCTCTGGGAGACCGACCGTCCTCTCTTTGAACTCGCGCAGCTCTATAACTTCGAGAAAGCCGTCCGCTGCTATCGGGCCAGCCACCATGCCGCGCAGGGCCTTTTGTCCCTGGTCGCACGTCACGGAATTGCGTGCCAGATGCGGCCACGCCTTTCTCTCTATCTGGCCGTCGATGACAGCCCGAAGGTTGTTCGGGATGAATATGCGCTGAGGAGCCGCGCTGATCTGCCGACACTGTTTCTCGATCATGCCGAGCTGCTCAACCGGTTTGGAATCGCGCGGGCGGGCGCCCTTTTGTCAAGGGACGCAGCCGACGCCGATCCGGTACAGCTCACACGTGGCCTGCTTGAGGTCTCTCTTCAGCGCGGCGCCCGCCTCCTGAAGGCCAACGCGGTTACGTACGACAGCGCGGCGTCAACTGTGACCGTCGGCCTGGAAAACGGGCTTTCGATCGAAGCGCACCACGTGGTGCTCGCGACCGGCTATGTGATGCCGGGTATCGTAGGCTCCACATCGCACCAGCCGGCCTCCAGCTGGGCAATCGCGACCCGACGGCAGCCGAACGCTCTGTGGCCCGAGCAAGCGCTGATCTGGGAAGCGACCCGCAATTATCACTATGCGCGCACTACGCCGGATGGCCGCGCCATCTTTGGCGGCGAGGACGATGATGCAATCATCGATCCTGAAGCTCGCGCTGCCGCGACGCCGGCAAAGGTAAAAGCGCTCAAGGAGCGCTTGAATGCGCTTTGGCCCCGCGCATCCACCGAGCTGGCCTTCAACTGGTCCGGCGCGTTCGATACCACCCGTGACGGGTTGCCGCTAATTGGCGCTGTGCCCGGCTACAGGAATATCCTTGCCGCTTTCGGCTATGGCGGCAACGGGATTACCTTTAGCTTCCTCGCGGCGGAACTGCTGTGCACGCTGCTTTCAGGAGGCTCTTCGCCCCTGCTCGACGTTCTTGCGCTCGACCGCGATCTCCCCAGCTAACGACGCGCTATCAGATAGCCAAGCATGAAGGCGACGAGGAGCGACGGCAGTGGGGTCTCCCGGACCACATCGCGCAGAAAGGCGAGCGCTAGTCCGAAAAGTTGAAAAACGCGGTCAAGACGCCGATGATAGTTCGGACATCGACCTGCTCTGCTATTGCGAGTGCATCATCGACCTCAATTCCCCGGTACCGGACGGTGCTCTCGATTTTGGTGTGCCCCGGCGTGGGAGCACGACGGACCTGTTTTCGTTTGAAGCCTTTGAACGAGCTGGCCATTGGGCTTGCGATGATCGGAGGCGAGTTTCGCCAGGAATTTCTTGCCCTCCACGATGCGGTGACCGCTCTCGACGTGACGCCCCGCCTTGCGCGAGCTGCTCGTCCAAGGTCATTGGATGGCACCATCCCCCCTTGAAAGGCGTCCCGGAGCATCTAGATAACATCCCTATACCATCCAGTGGGATGGCAGATGGATGGATGGTTCTCTATGGCCGCTAATGTGCACGAGCTGCGATCCAAGTCCCCCGACACCGAGAAGATCACGATCAACCTTGGCTACGTCGACCTCGGTCATGTCGATCTTATGGTGCAGGAAGGGTTCTATTCGAACCGGACCGATTTCATCCGGACAGCAATCCGGAACCAGCTCGAGCGACACGTAGAGGTCGTCAGACAGTCCACGGCCCGGAAGAACCTGGACCTCGGCCTGCGCAACTACACTCGCGAGGATCTCGAAGCGGCGCGGCGCGCCGGCGAGATGCTGCAGATCAATGTTTTGGGCTTAGCCACCATCGCCCAGGACGTCACTCCCGAGTTGGCTCGCGCCACAATCGCGTCGGTCTCGGTGCTGGGGGCCCTTCACGCCACTCCCGCGGTCAAGGCCGCTCTCGCCGACAGAACGAGGTGAACGATGCTGAATCAAGACATAGTCCGCGAAGCAACCCGCCTCACGCGTGCCGGCCAACTGGTCGAGGCCACCGCGCTGCTGCAGCGCATGCTCCAGGGCGGTAGCGCTCCAACGCCGGAGTCTCGCAGCGCCTCTCAGGCTCGGCTCCCGCAGCTCGATCCGCTTACCATCGACGCCACGGCCAACGTCGTCGAGGAGCGGGAAGCTCCGCAGATTGCGCCGATCCGCTCTGCACAGGGACGCAGACGCTCCCTACCGCTCGACGGCATGCGGGATTTTTCCGGGCTCGGCCTGCGAAGTCCGATCACGCGCGCTCCTCTGTCCCCATCGGACATCGTGCCCGAGGGCACACGGTTTATCGCCGGTACCTTCAGTAACGCCGCAGGAAGCCGGACCTACAAGCTGTTCATCCCAAGCCGCTGTCAGGGACAACGGCTTCCCCTGATCGTCATGCTTCACGGCTGCACCCAGTCGCCGGACGATTTCGCGGCCGGCACCCGAATGAACTTCCTGGCAGAAGAGCAGAATTGCTTCGTGGTCTATCCTGAGCAGCCGAGCGGAGCCAACCAGTCGAAGTGCTGGAACTGGTTTCGCACGGGCGACCAGCGCCGCGGCGGGGGCGAGCCCTCGATGATCGCCGGCATTACCCGCCAGATCATGCGCAACCATGTGATCGATCCGAAGCGCGTATACGTCGCGGGTCTGTCGGCCGGCGGGGCCGCTGCCGCCATCATGGGCGCAACGTATAGCGACCTGTACGCGGCCGTCGGTATTCATTCAGGCCTCGCGTGTGGAGCCGCGAGCGATCTTCCCTCCGCGTTCGCAGCCATGCGGCAGGGAGGCGGCTCCAAGGCAGTTGCGGACGGCAAAACTTCTGTACCGACCATCGTTTTCCATGGCGATCGCGACACTACGGTGCATCCGAAGAATGGCGATCAGATTATCGAGCAGTCCGCCAGGGCAACGAGGCCGACGACGAAGGTACTTCGCGGACGCGTACCCCACGGCCATGCCTATACTCGCACCATCCTGATCGACGGGGCCGGTCGGGCGATTTCCGAACACTGGAACATCGATGGCGCCGGACACGCGTGGTCAGGCGGCAGCCCCGCCGGGTCCTACACTGATCCGCAAGGGCCGGATGCGACGAGGGAAATGCTGCGCTTCTTCCTCGAGCATTCGCTCGGTGGGTAATCTGGCTTCACTGGGCGCTCAGGTTGTCCTCGAGCACATCGCCGAGTTTCCTGATCAGCTTGGCGTCGCCGAAGCCGGCCTCTATCCGCCAGCGCGGGGCGCGACGGGCGAGAAACAGGTCGCTTAGATCACCGGGCGTTTGGGATCATCCTCTCGGCAACGTTCGGCCCGTTGAACATAGGTCAGGAAGATCGCCAGTTAGACGTTCGTTGGTTGGAGTTGCTACCTAAAATCATCGGCGGCATCGCAGAACGTGCAATGATCTCAGTTCATGCGGGACTCCAACAACGCACGGTTTGGAACACCACGTCACAAAGCCTGTTGTTCTCTCAGAAATGACCGTTGTGGTCGCCTCCCCATTTCTTGGAGCGTCAGATGAGCAAACGCAAACCGGCGACAGCGCCAAAGCGCGCCCGCAATCCGAAAATGGCCGCGCGGGCCCAACGGAACAAGCAGGCCATTGTTAGAAGCCCGCCTGAGCTTCATGATGATCCTAACTACGAGGTTCCTATCATTGAGCCTCGGGTGGATGCCTTACCAGATGACCTCAGTCAGAGCATGACCGATAGCGATTCAACGAAAGGCTTTGCTTTGGCGACGGCAAACATGCAGGCGTATCAAGCGAAGCTTCTTGAGATAGCCGGGGCCAACGCGCAATTTGCCTTTGAATTCGGCCTGAGACTTGCGACGATCAGGTCACCAACTGAATTTTTCGGCGTCATTACGGAGTTTACCAGCAGACGGGTCGATATGTTCGGGCAACAATCGAACGAACTGGCGGCATATCCGTTCTGGCGCATCAAGCCGCCCCGAGAGCTCACGGCTCTGCCGGAACGATAACTGCAAACCTGCTGCGGCAAAGGATGGACGCAAATGCGGATCACGCACGCGCCGATCAACGTTGCTTGCTTTCGGCTGGGGAGCGCCGCTCACAACGAGGGAGCGTCAACTCTCTTGAAGAACGCCTTACATGGCGAAACATCGATCGGCCAAGTCTGGGAAATCAAGGGGTTACGCTGGATTTGGTAGCGGGAGACCGCTACCGCCTTTCCCCACATGGGTCAAATCCGCGATATTTCCTCCGATCGTCCGCCTGAACACGGAAACTGGTCGGATGGTGGATTCTGCCGCGCATCCGATCCTCGATGGCGACATCGATGGGATTGGCTCACTCAGTCATACTGAGGCGTGTGCGAGCTGCCTCGGCCCGCCGCACTTTCCGCAACCGCGGGCCGGGATGCGGGCGCGGCCTCGGCTGCTTTCGGGGGTGTCAGCGTCTCGGTCAGCTCGCCGCGCGCCATCGTCACCTCGCCGCGATGCACCGAGCGAAGTCGCCAGCCCTGATAGTCTCCGTCGAGCTTCAGGCGCAGCGTGGCCTTGGTCGTCTGATCGACGAAGATCCCGACGCTCTGATCGCTGCCGACGACGGTTCCGACCAGCACGAGCCGCAGCTCGGCCGGCGGCGGGCTCGGCGGCATTGGCGGCGCTTTCGACGCGGACTCCGAAGCCACGGGTGGTGGTGGCGGCCGCCGCGCGGCCGAGAAGATAGGCCGTTGGTTCGTATCCGACAGCACCGCGAGCGGAACTGCGCAGAGCGGATTGCCGCGCATCGCCTCCCGCCTGACGGGAGACCGCGATGGCGCGGCAGGATCGTGTGCCGGTTTCGACGTTTAGCGGTCCAATGCACTACACGCCGTTTTCACCGATGGAATAGGTCTCGCCCACTGGGCAAAACCGTGATCTTTTGCGCAACGCGCTCGGCTAATATCTGCCGGAGGCGATATAATTTCGAGAGCGCTTCTACTCCCTGCTCATATGAGCCGCATAGGATCGCCGCACGACACGGGATGCGCCCGCCTACGCCGTCTAGTCTAGGTCACTTCGACGCAAGTCTTTCCGCAGCGAGCCCCAGACCGACGGTGGTGACGTCACGCAATTTGGCGGCAAGGTCCGCGCTCACAATCCGCAGGAGGTTGGCGCGGAGCTCTGGTCTGCTCGCGGTGAATTCTCTCATATGCTGGAGGTCCAAGCTTGCAACCGTTCCGGGGCCGCGGGCCACGACGTCCACCGGACTGGCCAAGCCGCTGTAGGCGCTCACGTCCCCGATGAGTTGACCGGGCCGAAGCGCCATTCTGGTGTCGTTGCCGAGAATGGCTTCGAGGTCACCGGCAATGACGACGATGGTCTCGGATATGTGCTGCCCCTTTTTGAGGATAACCTCGCCTGGTGAGCAGTCGGCCCACCGGGCAAGGCTGACCAACCTCAAAAATTCCCGTTTGTCGATCGAGCTGAACGCGACTTGGTAGAGCCGTTCTTCCCTGTCACTGAGAACGACCGGCCGCCGCTCCAAAAATATCGCCACGACCCGAATCGCGTTGACCATCATGAACGCCGCGCCCCAGAAGATCGGCGGCCATAATTTGTCGTCCTGAAGATAGTAATAGGGCAAAGTCAGTCCCTCTCCGACGATCGCCAGGACACGAAGCGTGAGGACGCCCCGCGCCGAGAACGCCACAAGGAACACGATGTTTGACAGGTTGATCAGACCGTTGATCCCAAGGACCTGATCGACCACGAACGCGTACATAGGGACTCCAACGACGTTTTTCACACGTCCGTAATGCGGCCGTCGACATCAGAATGGCGGGGGCCATACCGTTGACCAGTCAACGCACGAATTCGATAGAGGAACCAACTCTCGAATATAAGGACAACATAGGAATCGAGGACCGAGGTACGCTGAGTTCGGAGATTTCCGCGTCACCGGGGATGGTTGCGTGACTGCACCAGTCAGCACGTGGTCGGTACCAGGCTCCTGTCTCTCTGGCTCCTCGCATTTGGCTGGCTCTTATTCGAATTCACATGCCTTCGCGTTCATCTTCCAAACCAACATTCGCCCATGGTGGCGATGGAGATAGAAGATAATTCATCCTGCGCCGGAGATCCGAAGAGCCTGGTTCGAAGAGCAGCTTTGGCGATATTCCGGTTTCTTCTCGGGAATGACGCCGCGCCAATGCGATATCGCCCAGAAGCGCGCTATATTCGGGGCCGCGGGCCGAAATGGCGAGAGAAGCACGGCCTAGATCCATCTGCGGGATCGTGAGCGCTTGATCGCAAGCGCTTCCGACGAACGGTCCCGCGTCATGATCGTCGCCTTGTTGGAGACCGACCCGCAAGGGTCGTTGCAGTTGTGGAGGGGATTGCGGAGAAGGCGCTGGCCACGCGTGTTCCCCCTAGGCTCTGGCGAACTTGCACCATGGCTCGCACGCCATCGTCACCTCTTCGATCTCGCGGTTGTCGATACGCCGGCGCACGACGGCAAGACGATCGCAGAGGCGGTCAAGGCAACCGATCTTGCTCTGATCGTCACCCAGCCCACCATGCTGGCGACGTCGGTCGCGATGCGCCTGAGGGGCCTGTTCCTTGAGCATGACATCCCGTTCGCGATCCTCCTGTCCCAGACACCGCCGACCCTGAGTGCCCGCCTCGCTCAATGGATCGACAACCACCGCCTGTTGGGCACCGTTGTGCAGGGACAGCTCGCCTATCGCTTCGCCTATCAGGACGCGATCGCGGTCGGTCTGGGCGTCGTTGAATACGAGCCGGAGGGCCGGGCAGCCGCCGAGGTGCAGATCGTCACCGATTGGATCCTGCGCCGGCTGGAGATCATCAATGAGCCGTAACCCCAAGGAAGCGCTGGATGCAGGAACCCGGCATCTTCGCAATGCTCTGACTTATTCGCAGCCCGACGGTTCTCCGGGTTCCAGCGGCGAAACGTTGCGAACGACCGTCACGATAAGGCCGAATCTTCATAGCGCGCTCCGCATTTTAGCGGCTACCCGGGGGTGCCGACTGAATGACCTCCTCGTCGTCGCGATTGAGGATCTGCTGGTACAGCAGGGCGCCCTTCCCGGCGCTGTCAGCCGCCCTGCCCTGCGTCAGCGGCTCCAGACGAACGGACCGAGCAACCCGAGCGAGGGTCCGGCCGGCTTGCCGCTCGAGGGGGACGCCTGAATCGAATTGGGGTGCACGGGAGCATCAGGGAGGGCAGCCAACGACATCTAGTGAACCGACTAGATGTTCGCGGATCGGTGGATTTGGCTTCGCTTCCCTCTTGCTGCCGCTTCGACCATGGTGGGGACCAAATGGAGCACACTCACCATGGGTTACCAGTTTTTCCGCGAGAACGTATACGCCCGCCGCGGCGCCCACAAGCTGCGATCCAAGAAGCGAAATCCGTCTCTGTTCGATATCCGCGACGAGATGGTTCGGGCACCGCATGCATGCAGCCACGTGGCAGAGCCCCGAGAGCCGCGGGTGCTGTTTGGCCGGTCTCCGATCGAGGCGTTTGCATTGGCATCAGCCCGTGCCGATCAAGCGGTCAACGAGCGCGGGCACAAGCTGCGCTGCGACAGCCCGGTCGTCGCGGTCGGCGTCGCGAGCTGGCCCGACACCGTCGCCGAGGTCGAGGACAACCCCCAGAAAATGGCCGAATACGAACACTGGCGCGCCCTGACGATCGCGTGGCTCGCCAGCAAGTGGGGCGAAAAGCTCCAGTGCATCGTCGAGCACTTGGATGAGCCGCACCCGCATCTTCACTGGGTCGTGATCCCGGACCTCCAGCAGAACGGCCTGCTCCAGATCCAGAGCGTGCATCCCGGCTATGAGGCGAACGCGGCGTCGAAGGCACGGGGCGAAACAAAGCGCGAGCAGAAGAAGGCCTACAAGGCCGCCATGAAGGCGCTGCAGGATGACTACTACGTGAACGTCGCTGCGCATTGCGGGCTCACCAGGCTGGGTCCGCGCCGGCAGCGCTCGAACCGCGAGGAGTGGTTGGAGCAGCAGCGCCAGGCCAAGTACTTGGCGAGCACGCGCGCCAACCTCATGGCCGATCTCGAGAAGGCGAAGGCGCAGGCGAAGCAGATCATCGACGACCGGGTCGCGAAGACGGAGGCGGCGGCGGAGGCCCGCGTGAACGACGTCGTGATGCAGATGCATCAGCGCATCGAGGCGCTGAAGCAGAAGGCCCTCCACCGCATTTCCGAAGAGCGGGCGACGGTCGCCAAGCTGGAGAGCGAACTCGCCGCTCGAGACGAGCGTCTCCAGGCGGCCTTGGCCCTGTTGGAGGAATACGGAATCGAGCACCGCCCGAAATTCTAGGGCCCGGCTGAAAGTGTTCGGCAAGCTAAGCCGTTGCAAAGCTCGCGAGAGTGCAGCGGCGGAGGGCCTGAGGCAGAGCCGCATCAAGCGCGTGGCGCCATATCCAACGCGCCATATTCGTCCTCAGCCTCGATCTTAGCTCGCTCATGCGCGACCGCCGCCATGATCGTGAATCTAATCGGGACTGAGCTTCGGAAAAGCAATCACCGTGCCGCCCTGCTCGCCCGACGCTGATGCATCGTGTTCGCCCCGAGCCGCCTGCACGTTTGCAGCCGCGGAACGCTCGGCCTCAAGCAACGCGGCGATCTCGGCGCCGGCGAGGCTCCCCCGCTCGAACAGCCGGCGCGCGGCCGCAATCAACACGGTCCGGTTTGCTTCCAGCAGTTCACGGCAGGTGCGATCCGCCTCGGCGAGCTCGATGCCGACCGCCGCCCGGATGTCGGCGTAGCGGAGAAACTCCTCCGCACGGCGCGGGTCGCCGAGGTGCGTCAAGGGCGACGGCCCCGCCAGACCAAGTCCACCTAACATCGCGCAGCTCAGCCTGGTAGCCTCCGCAAGATCTTCTTGGGCGCCGTGGGACGCCTCACCAAGCAGGACTTCCTCCGCGACACGGCCGGCGAGCAAGACCTCGATGCGTGACCGATAGTCGCTCGCTGTGCCCTCGAAGACCTGGCGGGTGATGCGCATCGACATCCCAAGTCGCCGGCCTGTGCGCGTGGTGTTGGCGACGACGCCGTCGGCGCCGAAGCGGAGCACGTCGACCAGCGCGTGGCCTGCTTCGTGGGCCGACGTCCTCCAGCGCAGCTTGTCAGAGATGTCGTGGTCGCCGACAACAGCAAGACGGAGGTCCTCGAGCCTGACCTCGCGGTTCTCGCGCCGCGCCACGCGGCGCGCGTCCTTCACCGCGCGCTCCGCGTCGGCACCGGTCATGCCGGCCGCCGTCATCACGATGGTGGAGATGTCCGCGCCGACGAGATCGCCCTTCAACCGAACCCGGAAGATCTTCTCGAGCTCGCCCGGATCGGGCAGGCCGATCCGCACCACGTTCTCGAAGCGCCCCGCGCGGAGCAGTGCGGGATCGACGGCCTCGACTTCATTGGTGCAGCCGATCAGGAAAACGCCCTCTCTCTGACGGACGCCGTCCAGTTCCTCGTTGAGAGCCGTTACGCAGCTTCGAAAATACGCCGATGAGGAATCCTTGAGCCCGCGGCGTGCGACAAAATTGTCGCATTCATCCAGCAGAATCACGCATGGCGCTTTCGCGCGAGCGAGGGCGAAGTCGCGGCGCATGGCTGCCAGAAAATCGTTCAGCGCCCCCTCGGCCTGCCAGGCATAAAACGAGCAGACGATGAGCGGGATGCCGGATTTCGAATCCTCACCCAGCGCACTGCGCGCGAAGGCCTCCGCGAAAAGCGTCTTGCCGACGCCGGGCGGGCCGGCGAGCATCACGGCGTTCGAAACAGCGTCCCAAGGACCACCCCGTCGCCAGGCTGCGAGATCCGCGATCGCGTGGCCGGCCCAAGAACAAGCCGCCGCCATGCCGTGAATCTCGGAGAGGAAGAGTCCGCGCGACGGGCGGGCGGCCCTCTTCTTGGCAGCGAGACGGCGCAGCTCGTCGACGCACGCCTCCGGCGTCCGGTCGAAGCGGACCGCGGCCGCGAGGTCGGCTACGCCGAGATCGCGGAGCGCTTCGGCCGGCACCTCCACCGTCGTCCTGACACCGGTGACGGCGCGGATCGTGCGCGAGACCGTCGCGGAGTCGAGCAGCGCCAGCTCGATCCGGTGCTTCGCCGCATCGTTGACGACCGTCGGCAGATAGGTGCGGCCGTTGGGCGAGAAGGCGACGAACGGCAGCGCGTACGCACATGTCGGCCGCGACCCGTTCGAGCCGCGCCTTCGCCGCACTCTTGAGCGGCTCCTTTAGCTCGATGTACGCGCCGTCGAGGCCGGCGCGGCGGCCGGGAGCGGTCCTGACGAGGTCGATCATCTTAAACGTATCGTCGAAGAACATCCGGCGCCACGTGCCCTTCAGTGCATCGAGCGCCCCGCTGTCGGCGACGTCGACGACGACGGGGCCGCTACCGGAGACGAGGTCCTGCGCCCCGGCCGGCGAGTTGTCGAAGGCGCGTGCGAGCAACAGCGCCGCGGCGATCCGCGTCGCGCTCGGAGGGCATCCTTCGCGGCTCGCGCTCTCCTCGAAGCCCGTGTCGTCGTCGTCCACCTCGGACAACATGCGCGGGAGCCCGCCAAACCCGGGCGATCGGGCGCGCGACTGGCGATCGGGGCCGCCGCTCGCGTCCCGCCGGAAGCGCAGCCCCTCGCGTCAAGCCTCGCCGTACACCCGCAGCTCGATGGGTCCGATGCCGGCGCCCTCGAAGGAAGGCGTGCCGCCGTCGTGCGCGTCCAAGACATGCGTCATGCTCGTCGTCCCGTTCATGTCTAGACCTCGATGGTCAGAAGAGGATCGAACCCGAGGCGCTCGTCCGGATAGCCGTGAGGGTTCGAAATCATCAGCGTGCGACCGCGGGTCATGCGGTAGGCGAAGTGCGTGTGGCCCGAAATCCAGGCTGCCGGCCCGAAGCGATCAACTAGCGGCACCAGGGCGGTGCAGGACGACGCGGCCAGCAGGCTGTCGCGATGCGACGGCGACACGGCGTCGATCGTCGGTGCGAAGTGCGTCACCAGGACGGTCGGGCCGGGGTGGTGCGTCGCGAGGACGGCCTCGAGAAATGTCAGAGACATCTGATGCAACGCGCGCGCCTCCTGTGGGCGGAAACGCGCCCAAGGATTCGAGCTCCACTTGATGCGCTTGTGGTCACGCATGCCTTCGAGGGCTGCGCGCATCGCCGCCGCGCGTGACACCTCGCCGAACAACCCGTAGTCGGACCACAGCGTGCAGCCGGCGAAGCGAACGCCCGTCGCGCCGCCAATGATCGCGACCTCGTTCTCCAAGTAGTGCAGCCCAAGGTCGGCGGCGACGCGACGACCTTCGTCGATCGCCGCGGGCAATGCCGGGCGCGCCCAGAACTCGTGGTTGCCGGCCACGACGACGACTTCGAGCGGCGGCGGATAGGCCGCGCGCAATTCCCGCAGGGCGGTGGCGAGACCCTGCCGCGTGTCGCCGGCGACGACGATCACGGAAGCCCCGGACACCGGCGCCGGATAACCCTTGAAGCCGGGGAAATCGGAATGCAGATCGCTCATCGGCTGCAGGATCATGATGCGTTCCCGTTCAGGCCGGGCGGCGTCTTGGGCTCGCGCGCACCGGCACGGCGGCTGCCGAGCCAGATCTTGTGCATCGACCAGGAGGCCGAGAGGCGCGCCCGCTGGCGCGGCTCAAGCGGCATGCGAGCCAACGTGTGCGACAACACCAGCGCCGCGGCGGGGTCGACGAAGGCGCAGGCCAGCAGTACCGTCATGCTGAGATCGACGCGCAGGCCGATGTGCTCGGGAATGCGCCGCCCGACGACGAGACCGACGGCCGCGGCCGGGTCGCCGCGGATAGCCGCCCGCCACTCCGGCATCGTCGCCGAGATACCGGCGACGAAGGCGCAACCTCCGCGCGTGCACGTTCGTCGAAGGATTCGGCGGTCTTCGTCCGCCAGTAGAACAGCACCGGCGGCAACGTCTCGCCGCGCGGGCGTTCGCGTTCGTTCATCGGGCAATCTCCGTCGTTCGCGCGGAATACCGCGCGTGATGCCGAAAAGCGGAATTCGAAAAAGGTTAGGCGAGGGAGGGCCCTTGGGGGGCCCTGCCCTGCCTCGCCGGGACACGACCCAACACGTCACAACGTGCCGGACCACGCCTAGCGTCGCGGGGTCGAGCCAAGCCAAGAACTATTCGAGCTGCGACTCCTCGATCAAGAAGCGACCGAAATCGGGCCGGTAGTCGCCGATCCCGTAGGGGCCAGCCATCCGGAAATAGCCAACGACGTCCTCGCGGTTGAGGATGGTCGTGATGAAGGAGCCGCGCACGATCGCGCTCCAGCCGTCGAAGCACGGACGGGTGCGCGCCACCAGCGAGTCTCCGATGCGCACCATCTGCCGATGGCGGAAACGCGGGTCTTCCCACAGCTCGGGGACCGTCTTCGGACCATCGTATTCGAGGATTGCAGGACCTTCGGCGACGAAGGCAGCCTTGGCCGCCTTGCCCTTGCGCACCGTCTTGGCGCCGTTGACGAGCGCGCCCTTGATCGCAGCGGGCGGCAGGCACGGCCGGCCCTCGTGGAGCCACATCGAGCCGAAGAACTCGAGCTCGGCGATCCGATGATGATCGGCGTCGACCTTGTGCCGCTTCGACGTGACCTTGCTCAAAGCCTTCGCCTGCGGATCGAGTGGGTCCGCCAGGCGACTGGAGTGCATCAGCATCGGGCCGACGCCGACCAGGCGCAGCGTGATCTTCTCCACCGCCATGATCAGACCTCGCCGTCGGTGGGATCGAAGAGCGGCGTCGTCTCCGCGATGCTGCGGACGATGTCGGCGTACGACGCCGGCTTGTTCGCGTACTTGCGCGCGCGCAGCATGCTCGTCACCACCTCGTGGCATTCACGGCACAGCACGGTCAGATCGCCCTTGCGCTCGTCGCCGAGGTTTTCGTAGGTGCGGTGATGCGCCTCGAGTTCCTCGGTTGCCGGGCAGAGCAGGCAGCGATGGCCTGCGGCCGCGAGCGCACGGCGACGGCTCTCTCGCCAGGCGGCGCTGCGAAGATGCTTCTGGTAGTCCACCATCGATCGTTGTCCCCGTTGATTGCGCGGGGACGAATAGCACAGATTCTGGATTTTGGGGACAAATTGTCCCCGAAACCCCAGAAAGTTTTTGTTAACCTTAACGTGCGGTTAACGGGAGACGGAGGATTCTACTCGTCGGCCATGGGTTGTCCGACTCGCCCCATCGGAAACCTGAACAGAAGAACTCATAGATTCTGCCTCATAGAAGCAACGGCTCGATGGATGACCACCCGCTCACCCCTTCTCTACTCCGAGCAGCCCGCGCGCTGCTCGGATTGAGCCAGACCGAATTGGGGCGGAAGGCGGGCGTGTCGCGGAAGGCAATCGCAACCTTCGAGACGGCAGCGCCCTCGGACCGGCTCGATCCTCGCCGCAAAGCCGTGCTGGATACACTGCGGCACTACCTCGAAGTCGAATGCGACATCGAGTTTACCTTCGCGAACGACCAGACGGGCGAAGGCGTACGGCTCCGCGCAAAGCCGATGTGACGAGGGCGACTGAAAGATTCCGGTGGGCAGAATGACCGAAGGCCAAGCCTAAGTCGTATAACGTAACTCCCACAACTAGAATATCCGCATGTCAGCCGATTCGACCTTTCCAACCGTTGCTGCGGACGATTTTGCGCGCCGCTTCTCGCAACGGGGCGGAAACCTGATGTGGTTGCTCGGAGCGGGTGGTTCGGCGGCCGCCGGCATTCCGACGGCGTGGGACATGATCTGGGAGTTCAAGCAGCAGCTTTACATAAGTCAGCGGCGCGTTTCCCCGAAGATGGTCGCCGACCTCGCCAACCCGGCCGTCCGGCGCGAACTCCAATCGTTCATCGATGGCATCGGAAATCTGCCGCGGCCCGGCGCTCCCGAAGAATACGCGGCGCTCTTCGAAGCCGTCTATCCGAGCGAGGCGGACCGTCGAACCTATATCGCGTCGAAGATCAGCGGCGCCAAGCCTTCCTACGGTCATGTCGCTCTTGCGACGATGATGCGGGGTGGACGTGCTCGCCTCGCCTGGACGACTAACTTCGACCCTTTGATCGCCGACGGCTGTGCGAAGGTCTATGGCAGAACGGGCCAGTTGACGACGGTGGCGATCGAGACTGGAAGTCTTGGACGCCAAGTCATCGACGAGGGGCGTTGGCCCGTCGAAGTCAAATTGCACGGCGACTTCCGATCGCGCAGGCTGAAAAACACTGGAGACGAACTGCGCGAACAAGATGCGAAGCTCAGGGCGTTGTTGATCGACAGTTGCGGCCGGTGGGGCCTGATCGTCGCCGGCTACAGCGGCCGAGACGATTCCATCATGGACACGCTGGAAGCAGCTCTCGAACGCGACACCCCTTTTCCGACCGGTCTCTTCTGGCTCCATCGCGGCGAGGACCCGCCGTTGCCGCGTGTCCAACGGCTCTTGGTCGCCGCCGCCAGCAAAAGCGTCGATGGCGGACTGGTGCCGATCGAGAATTTCGACGAGGTCTTGCGCGACCTCGTTCGCCTCGCGGAGGATCTGGACACCAAGGCATTGGACGAACTCGCTTCGGAGCGACGGATCTGGTCTTCCGCACGGCGTCCGACCGGCAACCGCGGTTTTCCGGTCGTCCGCCTCAATGCGCTAGAATTGATCGAAACGCCGACCGTTTGTCGTCGTTTCGTTTGCGGCATCGGCGGCGTGGCGGAGGTAAGGTCGGCGATCGAAGCCGCCGACCTGCCGGTGCTCGCGACGCGGTCGCGAGCCGGAGTGCTCGCTTTCGGCTCCGACCACGACGTGCGGGCCGTACTTTCGGCGTACGACATCGAAAGCTTCGACCTGCATGCGATCGAAGTCCGCCGACTGCGCTACGAAAGCCAGGAGCGCGGTCTGCTCCGCGAGGCCCTGACCCGCGCGCTGACTCGTGCGCATGCGATGAACGCCGACCGTCGCCGGAGCAGCGATCTTCTGACGCCATCATCCATCGACGACGCGAAGTGGGGCCGCTGAAGAGTCTGGCTGGAAGCCTTGGCGGAACGGTAGCGAGGCATCCCGAACTGAGCTGGCGGGAAGGCTTGGGCATCCGACTGGATTGGGCCGACGAACGGCTCTGGCTTCTGCTCGAGCCGCGCACCGTGTTCGAAGGAATCACGCAGGCGAACAGAACCGCGGCGACCGATTTTGCCCGCGAGCGCACGGTAAGGCGCTACAATCAGACGCTCAACGCCCTTCTTTCATTCTGGTCGACACTGTTCGCCTCCCCGCAGCGTGACGTCTTGGCGCTGGGCATCAGCGCGGGCGTGGATGCAGCTTTCAGGCTCGGCGATACGACGGCCTACTCAGGAAGAGCCCGCCCATGACGAGCGAAATATCGCCTCACATTTTCATCCCGGAAGCCGAGCTCGCGTTCCATCCCGAGCGAACGTTCGACGTCGACCTGCATCCTCTGCGCGGGCTGTTGCGGTTCGGCCCCTATTCGTCCGGCCTCGTGCCAGATCCCATTCGGATCGCGACGATCGCGCCGGCGCGGCAGGGGGCGCGACTCTACGGCTTCATGAAAGAACTCGCGGCCGAGTTCAAGCCGACCGAGCGCAAGGACTACCTGCCGGCCTGGCCCGGCTTCCGTAAGGCGTTCAATCTCGATATGCGAGGCGCCGTCAAGGATTGCCACGTCGAGGTGGACGATCGGCTTGAGGCCGAGATGAAGGACTCGGCCACGCCCCACGTCGTGCTGGCCGATAGGCTGCTCCGCGCAATCCAATCTCTCGAAGCGCGTCGCGACGCGTTCGACATCGTCTTCATCTATATACCGCAAAGCTGGGCTGCGGGCTTCGTGGGGGCCGCCGGTGACGATTTCGATCTCCACGACCACCTCAAGGCCGCGACCGCAGCGCGACGCATTCCGATCCAATTGGTGCGCGAAGACCGCGCGCTCGCCTATCCGGATCGCGCGAGCGTCATGTGGCGCATCGGGCTCGCGATCTACGCGAAGGCGGGCGGCGTCCCCTGGAAGCTCGCGGATACCGATCCGGAGGCCGCCTATATCGGTCTCTCCTACGCTGTGCGTCCGACCGAATCGGACCGGCCGCGCTTTGTCACCTGCTGCAGTCAGGTCTTCGATGCGGAAGGCGCCGGTCTCGAATTCGTCGCCTATGACGCCCACGAAATCGACGTCCAGCGCGAAAACCCGTTCATGTCTCGAACCGAGATGTTCCGTGTGATGAGCCGATCGCTAGACCTGTACCGGCGAAGGCACTCGGGCCGCACGCCTCGAAGGGTCACGGTGCACAAGACGACCGAGTTCAAGAAGGACGAGATCGACGGCTGCATGGAGGCGCGGCATCTGTGCGAGGCGGTCGACCTGGTACAGGTCGTTGAGGACGTGGGCTGGCGCGGCGTCAGGATCGAACGCGACCGGCAGGGCGGCGCCAAGGGAAAGCCCAACGGCTATCCGGTCGAGCGCGGCACGCTGATCCCGCTTGGGGATCGGGAGTGCCTGCTTTGGATGCACGGCGACGTGAAGGGCGTTGCCGAACGCTCATACTACCAAGGGGGTCGTAGCACGCCGCGCCCGATCCGTCTGATCCGCCACGCGGGTCATGGTAGTTGGGACGAAACGGCGCGTTCGGCTCTCGCTCTCGCGAAGATGGATTGGAACAACGACGCGCTGTACGACATGCTGCCGGTGACGATGGCTTACGCGAAAGTGCTCGCACGCGTCGTGAAGCGGATGGACGGGCTGGGTTCGACACCCTATCAGTTTCGCTTCTTCATGTAGCGAAAGGCGATGTCGGTTATCTGGCATCGCCGGTCGTCTGATTGCACTCAAGGAACGCGCGCCTTGAAGGCATGGTCCGGAGATCTCGCCGGATTGGAAGACCTACGACTTGCTCAGCCACTCGATCAGCGCGTTGACGTCCACGGCGAAATCTCTGGCCTCGCCTGGTCCGCCTTTATGATTGAAACAGGTTATGTCGCAGCCGTGCGATCAATCTAGCAGTGAAATTTGATCAGCGAGCGTTCCGGATGTATCAATGAGATATCCCTCGCGTCGAGACATCGATCGGCCAAGTCCGGGAAATCAAAGGGTTACGCTGGATCTGGTAGCGGGGGAGGGACTCGAACCCCCGACCCCAGGATTATGATTCCCGGCCTCCAACGGTATGAGTCCTTTCCGCCCCCCGTTTGGTAGCATTTACCCAATTTTAGCCCGAAAATGCGAGTCTAACCAGCACCTTGCAGGCCGAGAAATCGACTTCGGCGGAACGGGGATCGCTACGAATTTGCTACGGGAATTCGGAAGGGCTCCGATGCAGGGCACCGAGAAATACGAGACAAAGCGGGTCAAACTGGATGCGCAGCTCGTGAAACAGGCGATCGCGCGCGCATCGCTCGCCAAGGATTCGAAATTCGTCTGCGACTATTTCGACGAGGACCTGCATTACCTCTTGCTGCGTCAACGCGGTCGAGCGCTCGGCTGGTTCGTACGCGCCAAGGGGCGGACCGAGCGGATCGGAAGCGTCCGGCCGAACGATCCTAACTATCTCTCGCCGGACAAGGCACGCACGAAGGCCGGACAGATCTATTACGGCATGAAACCACGCGGTGCGATACCGCGGAGCGGCGGAGCCTGGACCTGGGCCGATCTCGATCGTGAGTACCAGGAGATGCTCTCGCATCCGCGCAAGGTCGGCAATCGCATCAAGCCCCCGGTCCACGCCACCCAGGATGAGGTCCGGCGGCACTTCAACAAGCCCGAGTTACAAAGCTGGCAGAAGCTCAAGCTTTCCGATATCGGGCCGCTCCATTTACGCAAGCTCATCGACGACATCCAGCGACGTAGTTACTCCGCCTGCGTCAAAACCATGGTCTACGTGAAAGCGGCGCTGACCTGGGCGCAGGGACAAAAGACCCTGGAAAGCGGGCTCGGCGAAACGCATGCGTGGTGGGCGACGATGAAGCCGCCGCAACCCGACGGCAAGGAGATCAAGAAGATCGAAATCCGCCATCAAGCGCTGACCGCGGCTAAGGACGCCCTGACCATTAAACATTTGGCCGAGCTGCTTGTCGTTCACGAAAATTACTGCGCCGGGCGCGAAGGCAACGAGAAAATCTCGCCAGGTGTGCGTTACGGCATCTGGTGGCTGGCATTGAGCGCCAACCGCCGGTTCACGGCAACGAGGCTGAGCCGCTCGTCCCTCACATGGCCCGATGAATGGAATCCCTACTCCACCCCCGACCAACCCTGGGGCGTAGCCGAATGGCCGCCCGAGTTTGCAAAGGCCAAACATCCGTTCATGCTCCCTATCCCGCCAATCGGCATTCACATCGCTTGCTGTTGCATGTGGGATTGGGAAGCAGTGGTAACGCAAAAACGGGGTTTCAAGAGGGCAACCCAATGGGTCTTTGCGTCGACCAGACGAAAGGCTCGCCGCGGCCATCCGGAGAATCCCGATCCAGGTATCTATCCGAACAGCCTCAACGCCCACCTGCGCGCGCTACGTGGCCGAAAAAAGAGCGGTAAGAACAAGACCGACCTGCTCAAGGACCTGCCGGACTTCTGGCCTCACCTGATCCGGTCGATAACGACGAACTTCTTCGCGCAGCATCGCAAGACGCTTCCCGCGGCAGCCTCATCCGCGATGCTCGGTCATGTACTGCCGAGCGACCGAGAAATCGACTGGCGCCGGATGTCGAAGACGACGCTCGACTATTACCTTACGGCTCAGCACATGGACTTGAAGCGCGAAGCAATGAAGCTCTGGAGTGAGAAGCTACTGCAAGCCTACTATGAGGCAGGTGGTAAGCTTCCGATCCGGAGCGAGCCACGTATTCAGATTAACGATGACTTGCCGAGAGTCCCCGTCGTGGCCCCTCTTTCACCGGTGCAGGAATCTAGTTTCGTTCCCGTAGCAACAGAAAAGGACTAGCCGAGGCACGAATACCCAATAGGCCGGCTACATTTCCGATCGAAATTGTTGTGCAGTCGAACGTAACAGTCGGCGTGACTTCGCGCGACGAATACAGTCGCCGTCGGCGATAGCTGCGAAGGACAGAACTGCTTCTGAGCCTCGATGGCGGAGAGAGTGGGACTCTCAGCCACCCCTCCTAACCGATCGAGAACCGCTGCAAAATCAGGAGCTTCCGGACAAGCCGAACGATTGTGTGTACCACCAAAGTGTACCGGAATTCAGCGGTTCTTGCTAACGGGAAATCGCCTTTTCGGTCGGCAATCGAGTCATTGCGACCCGCCTTTTCGCGGCTTCGCTTTCAATCGGCGGATAGCTTGATCGAGACCGGTCGTCTCGGTGTCCAATAGGACGCCGATCTTGGTATCTTGCCCGTCGGCCTGCGCGGACGTGGTCCGCGGCAGCAGGCGCCGCAGGTCCATATACATCCACACATGAGGCGGCCTCTCTGCGCTGGGAGGCTTATGTCGGAGCGCGCAGACCGGGTGAATCCAGCCACTTATTGACGGTAACCGAGTTATCGATCCGGCTGGCCATCCGTAGAAGTTCGTCGCGTCGAATGCCATGAGGCATACCCTCAGCCTGCTTGCGCAAGTCAACTGCCTCGTCCTCTAAGCGGTATTGAAATATCGAGGATTGCTTGAACATGAGTGCTCCAATGTTCGGTTCGGCGGAGCGCAACTGGCGTTCTCGTCACCGATAGAAGCCATGAGCCGGACGGTGATGGAGGTTGTTAACGCTTGTGGCAGACCAAGTCTGAGCAATTTTGCTCATCCCCGTGGGCGCACTCGGCGACTGCCGGCGCCCATAAACGCCCGAGCCGGTCAGAACGGCCCGCCAGCGTGAACCGGCAGGCCCTTTGTCTCAGTAACGAGCGATCAGTAGCCGTATCAGGCGCATTCCCGCACCAAAGTTAGTACTTAAACTCCGGCATGGCCTTCAATTCGTCCTTGGTGGCGTTATACACCGCGTGATCGGGATACCAACGCGTACTGGCGCTGGTTGTGGTGGTTGTCGTGGTGGTGGTTGCGGCACCGGTGGTGGTTCGCGTGGTGCTGTCTGGAGCGGAAGTGGTTGCAGGCGCATTCGCTGGTGGGGACGTTGTTGACGCAGTTGTTGAGGTCACGGGTTGGTCAACCCACTTCAGCTTATCGAAGGCGACCGCCACGTAATGCTCGCCCAGGCCGAGAACGCCGCCCACACCCAGAATGACATTGGCCACCTTGCCTGACCTATCCAAAATCACGTCATGGATGTCGCCGATCTTCTCGTTTGCTTCATTGTACACATCGACGCCGGCGAGCTTGGACGCGCGCCACTCACCCTCCTTGTGCGTGGTAGCACTGGTTGCCGTTGCTGTAGCTGTTTGAGCCGCCGCCGAGCCGGTCATCGACGCGGTGGCCAGGAAGGCTATTGCAAGATATTTGTAAATCATGATGTTTCTCCAATGATTTTAGGGAAACAATATTGCGGTGGGAGTGGTTCCAGCGGTGGAACGCTTATTTCCGTAGTGCTAGCCGTCGCCATTCTTGCGCATCGACAGCGGCAGCGGCCGCAGATCCTCGCCGCCGACGGCGAGGTGTACCTCCTCGTCGTGCTTGCGCAAATGTAGGGCGTTGAAGTCGGAGATGCCGTCGATGCCGAGCGCGTCGATGCCATCCTCAAGGAAAGCAGATCATCCCTGCAACCACCAGAACGACGCCGCATCGGCGCATGCATATCTATTTTAGGGTCGCTGACATTCGCGACGCCGAGCACCAGAAGCAGATCAACAAGGCAATGCAAAACCTGCTTGGCACCGACGCGGTCAGTGACGCCTGCCGCCTGATGCGCATTCGCTGACGAGCTTCTAACCCCCTTTAGGCAGTGGCGGCGCCTCGGGCTCCGCAAATCGCGGCATGTTTGGCAGAGCGCCCATGATAGGAACCAACATTTTGTCTTGCAGTTTCCCGAGCAGCTACTCAAGAGGGACCCACGCGTCATAGTGAAGGTCAGCGCGATCACCGGTTACGTGCAGGTGTCGGTGTCGTGACCAAAATCGGCGAAGTAAAAAGCTGGAACGACGAACGCGGGTTCGGATTTCTGCGCGTCGATGGGTACGACATCTTTTGCCATGCCTCGGCGCTTCCGCGTGGCACGACGAAGCTCCAAGTTGGCGTACACGTCGGGTTCGAAGTTGGAATCAACGAGCGCACCGGCAAGCCAATGGCTACGAACGTTCGGCGTATAGTGGCCAACCAACTCCCCGTCTATTCCCGGCCTAGACCACCAGACAGGCGGGGAGTTTGCCGGCGCGGGTTCACGCTGGGGGCCTGTCACCAATAGAGCAACCCCTGCCGATTTACGACAGGGGCTGCCGCAGGTGGATGGCCTGAGGCTAGCGCCGGGGCGTCTAGGTGTCACGCCAAGGACCCACTATAGCCAACGCCGCTTGACGTTTCGCAGCTAGCAGATTTGTTGGGCAACGCGCACAAAGAAGAGGCGCGTGGACGTCGGCCGTGCTCGGTTTGATCTCGTGTGTCAAAATTGAATACACGTTCTGGTTTCGCCAATTGTTCTGCTGAACGCCTGCCTGGCAAAATCGCCCGCCAAATCGGAGACTATTTCGCCTTAGGCAGATCGCCGGCGGTCCGCACCAGGCGGTCCGCCTTTACCAGCACGCGATCATCAGCCGGCTGCGGTCGCAGTGAAAAGCTGATCGCGACAAAAGCGACGCAGAGCACTACGCCCGCCGCCATAGCGCGCATGTAGGTCGGCCTATCGGCATTGTAAAACGAGGGAGGGCTGCTCCTCATCGCCTGCCGCGCGAATTCAGCCGGGGAGCGCTTTTGCAGCTGTTCAGCTTCGAGATGCTCGACGGAAAGTACGCGGTAGTGAGCCGCCATCTCACCATAGTGTTGTCGTGAGGAACGATCGATCGCCGTCTCAGCTCGCTTTTCAAACGCGCGGGCGCGGTCGGCAAATTCTGTTGCCTTTGACATCGGGCACCTCATTATAAGGCGATCCGCTGGACACCGATCGATTGGTCGGCCGACGCGGCTATTCGGTTCAACGTAATTGGCGACCCACCGGTTCGCGCTGGCGGGCCTGTGTTAGCATCTTGGCGTGCCGCGCCGATCGTGCGGAACGTCGCGGCACGGGCCGCAGGAGCTGTCATAGGCGGCGCCTGCGGCCCTTGTTCTCATTTTCCCGGAATGCTCTCGTGCGGTCTTGATGTCCGTCTGTGGGCGGCGGCCCCGCCAACGCGGTTACAAATGGCGAGGCCGCCCCGCTCCGGATCGCTGTGCGCGTGATCGAAAACTGAACGATCAGGAAAGTCCGCCCGAGGATCCCGGGAGTGTCAGAAACCTCGACGCGCCATGTGTTGTTCTGCCACAACAGACCGTCCGCTCCATCGTTGAGAATTTTTCCGCTCAATTCGATCGCGGCTGCTTCCGCAGATTCGATGTCCGGAAGCTCAAGTCCGACGTCATCGAAGACGGAAATGTCGTTGTGAATGTGGAAGAAGAACCGGGTCATCCGCACAACTCCCCTCCAAGGGACGGTAGCGAGAGCGTTCGATCTCACTCCGCCAATGTGGGCGTCCCGATCAATAGACCAGCAGTGGAACCCGGAACGCAGATCTTTTGAGGCAGATGAATGCCCTTAGTGGGTAGGTTTTCTAGTCAGAGCCTGAGCCGGCGGACTTCGCCTGGTGGAAGCGCATCTGATTTCACGCGCAGGCGGTGCTGCAAGAGCCTCATGTTGTGCCCGTCGCCGACGACCCGCGCGACCGCTTCGGTCGCCTTCTCAGGTTTGACCGATGCAACCCAGTATGACCTTTCCCCGTCGGGCGAGATGACCACGATTGTGGGCAAGCAGACCATCATCAAAAAATTCCGTACTATGCCCGTCGGCGGTTGTGCCGCTAGTCCCTAAAAGATACGCCGCCGAGCTCGAAATACGCCGTCTCGGCGGCGCCCTGTACTAAACTGGGTCCAGCAATCCCAGCCACGTTGATATCAGCAACGCCCGTGCCACTCGATCTGATCTATTCGCTGCGGTGTCTTGGTTTGCTTTTGCCGCATCCCGCTACCGCTTCTAGAAGAGGTGGCACAGACTGCACATCCTCGCGGGGCTTTCGTTTGCTAGATTTTCCCAATGGGGAATGACCTTGTCTTTCGCGTCCTAGTGGTTGTGCTCGGGACGGTGCCGATAATCCTCGCCGCGATCGCTGTTTTCATGCGGTAGCCGCCATTGATCTATCTCAATGACGCTGTTGCCGCCGGGCACCTGCTACATGGGGAGGCGCTCCATGACGCGCGGTCGGCTATGGCTATACCATGTGGTCGTCTGGTCGATGGCAGCGGTGGCTTTGGTCCCGCTCGCATCCATAATCTGGTGAGGCTGTTTAGCGCCTCACAGGCCCGCCGGTTCGCGCCGGGCTAGCGACTCTGCTAAGCAAATCGAGCGATCGGTGCCCGCCGGTCGCCAATATCTCAGTTAACTCCCGCCGGCTCACAAGGTCGGCGGACTTTCTTTTTTGGGCGCGGGGCTTCGAACCCCGCGCTCACGCGGCCGGTGCAGACATCGGTCCTGTTGCCTTAGCCAAGCGGGCTTTTCTTTTGGCTTTTGCGGGCGCGGCAACCTGGGGCCTGTTTTCAGGCCGCTGTTCTTGTGCTCTGGTTGGTTGCTTCGGGCAGAGAAACCTCGCGGACCACCGCTGTTCGAACCTTCGTTGAACGTCCAGAGGGACGGCGGACATCGGAAAATCTCCTCACCCCGGGGTTCGTTGCCTTAACGCGGAGGGGGCTCCAAAGATCCTTAGCCATGCGCCGGCGCCCATCGCAACCGGAAGCGTCTGGCGGTTGGCATGCTGGAAGGATGAAGCCGGGCCCGCCGGTTCACTCTGGCCGGCCTTTGTTTCGCTACGCCTCAACACACGGGACGGCGAAATTTTCGCAAATCGAGGCAAAGCTCTTTTTCGCTTCAGCATCCTCGAAGCAAAAGCGCGTGCCCTTGTCAGCTTGCTCGATCCACCAATCGACCTTGTTCCCCTTTGCAATGCGGGAGGCGTCACCACGCAGCTGATCCAGTTTTCTGCCGGAGGCTCGCACAATCAAACCATTCGTTTTGGTCACGGAAACACCTGAGGAAAATCAAACAGAGAGACGGCCCCGGCTTGGGGGCTAATGCAGGGGGGACGCCGGGGCCGCTCCGCCAGCTCAGGCGGCGAGCCAGCATTTATCAAGCCGCGTCCCGCGCGTGGGTTCCTAAGGCGCGCCGATTGCAACCCCAGATTCCTGCATTGCCTTATCTTGGAATTTGTCTCTGCGCGTCACTCGCGGCGTGGTTGTCCTTCACGCTGATCTATTGACGGAGCAGATCCTCGCCGTGACTCAGCAGCCGCACGTAGGTCCCGCTTTCGTGCAGCTCGAGCCAGCCTTTCTCGACAGCGCACCTGATGCCGGCGCCGAACTCCGCGCCGCTTCCCTTGAGCGTGTAGAGGAAGGGATAGTTGATCTTCTCGATGTGGACCCGGCTGTCCTGTACCGGCTCGATGCTCGAAGCCAGTTGAACGAGCTGGCGAGCGGCGACTTCCGGATCGGCGAAGGGGCGTTCGGTGACGAGTTTCATTGCTGGAATCGCGACGGTCACGACGTTGCCGAGGACGAAGAAGGAATGGAACTCTCTAGCATGCGTCAGGTGCAGGAGGAAGCGGCCCGTTCCCTAGCTAGCCGACATGATCCGCGGGGCTTCAGCTGATATGTGGGCTTTGAGATTATTCCTCCAGAACAAAGGTCTCCCGATTGTGCGGTCCGAGTTCGCTCGGTCTTGATCGGGATCCCTCCATTGCCTGGCACATAGGAGGCTCCTTGGTGCCGCGGCTGCAAAGAGGACGCCGTTACATCGCTAGGGCTTCTGATTAAGCCACCGAGACATATGCGCGCTGGCACATGTTCGGCGAGAAGCGCGCGAGGCGTCCTGGCGATCGAGGCAGCATTACGAAAGCCCTAGCGCCTGCTCGCTGTAGGTAGAGCCCGAGGAGATACGGCAAAAAAAGCTAAACGTGGTCGGCCGGTTGGCTGGCGTTGCGGCGAAGGAGAAAGCCGCGCCTTTTCGGCGTATAAGCTAGCAACGCGATTAGTCTTTAGGTTGCTCTTCGTCGAGAGGAGCAATGCCAACAAGAGTGTAGAATGTCCGTGTATCACCTGTCACCGTCTCGTCGATCTCCACCGGCCTTCATTGAGCGCAACCAAGCGAGGGCGAGCTGGCCTCGCGGGCTAAGGACGTCTCTCAATATCTGCGGTGAGATTAAGGCATTGCGTTGGATGCGATCTCGGCTTCGGCGATCGGCTCCGACTTCACATTGACGGTGACTTCCATGCTGGCATCATCGCCGGCATCGCCCCAATAGCTGCCTGAAAGGGGGATAGCTTGAGCCGGGGTCCGAGCAACGCCAACCCTGATAAGGTCCCGATTCCCTACTATGCCGTTGGTCGGATCGAACTCGACCCAGCCCGAACCCGGCACATAGATTGAACACCAGGCGTGCGTCGATCCGCCTCCGAGCCGGGTTGGTCCATCGCGATCGGGCACATAGACGTATCCAGTGATGAAGCGAGCGGCGAACCCGAGCGAGCGCGCGGCTTCCATCATCAGCAGCGCGAAGTCGCGGCAAGTCCCCCGTTGAAGACCTATGGTTTCCGCAGGTGTTTGGGTGCCTCGCATTGTGCGGCGCTGGTAGGAAAATCCCTCCGCGATAGCCTCGTTGAGCGTCATGAGCAACTGCCCCGTAGGGCGATTAACGCCGAGCGGCACGAACTTGGAAAGCCACTCGGGGACGGCTGTATCCGCTGGATAATGGCGACGGATGTATGGGTCTAAATCCGGCAGCTCATTGTCGTCATAAGCGAACGGATGCTCCCGAGCGTATTCCTCGATCCGAAAGTCTGGAGCATTTTCCGGGGTATGCTCGAGACGGATCGTGGTTTCAAACTCCAGATCCTCTGCCAAGATATTGAAGTCAACCAACGTTAGGCAATTGCCGAACACGTCGTGTATCCAACGGATCTCGATGGGATCCGGCTTTATCGCAAGTTGGCAGTCGAGCAGCCGCTGATCGAAACTGTCTCGCGGACGAAAAAGCATTTGATGCTGGCCAAGCTTTACTGGCCTGGGGTAGCGATAAGCAGTGCTGTGGTGGACGGTGTAAATGGTCATCGCATGCGCTCGGAACCGCACGATAAGACCCGGTCTTGCCCGTAGTCCGCAAGCGGAAATCGATTTATTCGTCCCGCACAACTGTCCTTCATTTCAGCAGCATAGCCGAAGTAGAGCGAGGAACAAATCAGGGCTGGGCGCGCTTTGTCTGTCACGGTCAACGGCGACGGGCAGGGAGACGGCTTTGAAGATCCGGGCAGGCTACGATATCGCGTTCGAGTGCTTTCAGGATGTTCCGATGGTGCTCATGCTCACCGTCCATCCTTCGCGACATGCAGATATCCTGACTGACCATACTCTCCAGGTGTCACCGAAGGTGCTGGCCAAAAATTACACGGACGTCTTCGGCAATATTTGCACTCGCCTTGTTGCACCGACCGGCCTGATCGAGATTCGCAACGAATTCACTGTCGCGGATAGCGGTCTGCCCGATGCGGCCGCGCCGAATGCTGCTCAAGACCCCGTCCACGGGTTGCCGGATGAGGCGTTGATGTATTTGTTGGGCAGCCGGTACTGCGATACGCAGAAGCTAACAGACGTTGCCTGGTCGACGTTTGGTCAGATCGACGGCGGCTGGCAGCGCGTCCAGGCCATCTGCGACTATGTGCACGACCGCATTCAGTTTGGGTACCACTTTGCCCGGAGTGATCGCACGGCCTCTGAGGGCCACCAGGAGCGAGTAGGGGTGTGCCGAGATTTCGCGCATTTGGCTGTGGCACTGTGTCGATGCATGAACATTCCAGCGCGATATTGTACCGGTTATCTCGGTGATATCGGCGTTCCGCCTGATCCGGCGCCCATGGATTTTAGCGCCTGGTTTGAAGCTTACATCGGCGGACGGTGGTACACTTTCGACGCGCGGCACAACCACGCCCGCATTGGTCGAGTGGTGATTGCGCGCGGTCGGGATGCCGCGGACGTGGCAATCTCAACTGCGTTCGGCCCCACGAGACTTGCGCGCTTCAAAGTACTGACTGAAGAGGTGCCGGCTGACGAAGCTTTTTCGCTGCAGCCACGAGTGGAGACGTCAAGCGACAGTTTACTGGTCCAGCGGCAGTTCGCTTGATTCGAATTTGACACTTAGTTTGTCTGGTACTTCGATCGCAAGCTAGCCGTGGGGACCGGCCTCTTGGAGGGGCGTCATCTGCTGAGCCAGACGTCTCCGACATCTCATCCTGCTCAAGCGCATCTGCCGGGGCATGATAGTTCTCGACGATAGCACGCAAGGTAGGGCGGCGTTTTTTTCTGATACCCGAACCCGATTGACTCTGGGTTCGCGTGTCGTTCTATTGGGCAAAATCCCAGGTTTGGTCATGCCCACACTCGAATATCTCCGCTCGGAAATCGAGCGCATGCGCACGCAGATTGGTCGACAACGCAAGGAAATCCTCCAGCTTCAACGGGCCGGGATAGGGACGGCTTCGGCTGAAGCGCTCCTGACACGGATGCAGGCGAAGGTGGAACAGCTTGTTGCCCAGCGAGACGAGGTGAAGATGGCTGAGCCGCGCGAGACGCGTACGCGCGTTTTGGGAGGTGGCGGCTTCGGCCGTCGGGGCCGGGATCAGACCTAGCTGCAGCATGAGCCTAGGGCATCGAAGGCGCCCAATGGCGCGCAACGAGGCCCATTGAGTCGAATTCGGTGACGAAGTCTTCCGGCAATAACGTGCTCGACCGTGAGGCGATCGAAATCCTGCGTCGCGCCAGCCCGTTCCCGGCTTTTCCCGTCGCCAAGCCCGGCGCGCAGGACAGCTTTCTCGCGCCGGTTAGTTCCGCGCGCTGACACTTGCGGCCGACATCCTTAATCGCGGGAGTTTGATGAAATTCTCAATGCGCTGAGGAGAGGAGTAGTGCGGAAACAGCGCCTCCTTCTGGGCCCCTTCTGTGACCTTCATCTGCGCCGCTATTGGCGGATAAACGGTCATCAGGCGCTCCTCAGCCGGCAGTTCGGATCCAGGACCGCTAAGCTTCCCTAGTAAGCAAAATCCCCGCGAAATCGGGGCGCCTTCCGAGGAGACAACTCGTAGACTTCCAACTGGTGGCCGCACCCGTCCACGTCATTTCCCAACCTTGGAAGACTTCGAGCGAGCTTTTGCGTATGGTCAGTCGTCCCGACTGGTGGGCCGAGGCCGCGTGCAACACTTCACCCTTGCAAACATGCCTCGATCCAACAGACAGGCTAGAGGCGCTCCTGAATTGAACCTTTGATCGAGTTGCAGGCCGGCAACCCACGACGACTATCTACTCTGCGGCGGCCGCAGCGTTCTTCGTACCGCTCACGTTCCATGTCCAAGCTCTACAGCAGCATCATCGCCACGAAGCCGCCGTAACATTCGTCGTCACAGCCTCGTCGCTCAGAACGTAAAAAGCCGCCGGGTTGAGACCCCGGCGGCTCTTGCTATCGGCAATTGTGAGACTGTCGTCAGTAGCTACGCTTCGTGTTCGCGCCAGTGGTTTGACCAGGGGCATAACCCGACGCACCAGGATGACCTTTCTTCGAGCCCATGGCTTGCATCTCGTGTCCCGGGGCGTATGCTAGCCCTTGGTTTGCATCTCATGGCCTGGCGTCTTGCTCGATACACCTTGAGCAAACACGGTCGGCGCGGTCCCTATAAGGGCGATGACCGAAACTGCAACAATCATCGATTTCATTTTCGTTTCCTCCTCAGATAACCCCTCCCGACCAACGGCTTGGAAACTGGGCTGTTCCATGAATGGATGCTCATCAACTCTTCACCGCAACCAAATAGCTCGGCGCGCGCCGTCGAGAGCCGATCCCTCTCAACCCAAGGGTCGTCGGATTGAGCGAGGCGCTGCGAACGCCGTTGCCATTCATGGACCAAGATCGATGGCTGCGAGGAAAGAAGATCGGTGGGGCAGTCTGAACGCCAGCAGCGGGTTGATTATCTCGTCTTCGCGCTATCCAACCGCGCCAGCCCAGTCTCAATCACAACCATGTCTTTCTCGATCTGCCGGACAGTGCTCGTGCAGTCGATCCCGGTGCACGCGTTGAGGTCTGCAATAAGTGTCCGGTGTTGCATCCGAAGCTCATCGAGAGACTCGTGGTCCTGAAAGCGAGACATAACCCTCCACGATCAGCTCAACAGCCCCTGACATCTCCAATACCTTCCGAGGCTCATTCATATCTTCAGCGATCACGCTTCCCGAGTTCGCCTAAAACTTCGGCTCTTCGCAACTCGTGCGCAGCAGCGGTCAAATGAGCCCCACGACCAGGCCGAGCCGCCTTAAGGTCAGGAGAGCAAGGGGGTCACACAGCTCGATTGAAAGTCCGGCTCCCAGTACTGCAATGGCGCGTTGCTCATCCGCGCGAGATCAGCCCATGTAATGCCTTCCGTCACGCGCCTCAAGGTTGCCCCCGATGACATCTTTAAAAAACCGACGCATGCTTGATTTGCCGCAGCATAGCCATGGCCGCCTCGGTGTACCCACCGTGGGTTAGATATTGATCCACCTGCGCTGTACTGATCAGCGCAACAAGAAGACCAATAAAGCCCTTAAACATTGGGCCTCTCCTACAAGAGACCGCAACCGGGCATGCCGTCGTATACTGTTTCAGAATGCGCTGCCGCTTAATGCGATCAATATGTAAATAGTGACAGTGACCAGCAACCAATCCCTTAATCGGGGCGACGTTTGGATGCGCATGCGGTAGGACCAGGCGAAGGCGAAGGCGCTGCAACGGCCGTTGCCAAACTACGTGCTCAAGATCGTGGGGCGGAGAAGATAAAGCCGCTACATAGTGCGCGCCCTTTCTTCCAACAAAAGCGCCGCCCCGAAAGAGCGGCGAGTGTCAGTCCACGTAAATGAAGTCACTTCTTCACGGCGTCTGCTGCGTCCCTCGCCGCATCCTTAACATCACCTGCGACATTGTGCACAGCGCCCTTGGCCTTGTCGGCCTTGCCTTCCCTTTGCAGGTCCTTGTCGCCGCTCAGCTTGCCAGCGCCTTCCTTAATCGCGCCCTTGGCTTTGTCGGCGACACCCTTTACGTGCTCGCGATCCATAACTCTCTCCCTTCAATCGTGGATAACGAACAACGCATCAGAAAATTCAGCGTTCCTAGCGCTATCCGAATGAAGCCCAGGCTAGGCTGAGGGGCTTTTCGACCTCGCCGTGGTACGCCAAAGACGGAGGCACCGGGGCAGAGGTTGTGCACCGCACACGCGGTCTGCGCAGGAACCAGAGGGCGGCAATCCTGGACAGCGTCCCTGCCTCGGCGTCACGAACAATCTCACCCCTGGCAGAGTTGTTGAAGGAAGACGCCCCCCGCAATGGCGCGCCGTAAGTAAATCTAGGAGAAGTCGCCACCACTCATCTCGATCACGGTCGCCGATCGCCCTCTCTGCTTGGCGAAGGCATTCTTCAGCATTGTTCAAGAATTTATCAGCGTCCGTCTGAGGCATTGCACTGAAATAACGCAGAAGACGAAATGAGGACGCTGTAGCGGCTCGAAAATATTTACTTGGACGGCGCGCGTCCGAGTTCCGGGTCGCAAAAGTTGGCGCCGTCCGGAAGGCGCAGTTGCATTCATTTCAGGACCGACACTTTAATTGTGAGCGCCCCTCATTCGATGGTGGTTAGCTTGCGATCAGACCGGCCTGACAAAGTTTGATCCCGAAGCTATTTTGGCCCGGCCGCAAGGACTGCAAGGCAGCCTGCGGGCGGTTTCTCTTGCATGTGGGCCAATTGCATTAAGCCAAAAGGCCGCGCCCACCTAGGGTCATCAAGCGACATGGCGGGTTTAGTCGGGTTACGAAAGAGGCGCCAACTGATAAGGCCTCAATCGGAACGATGCCATCTCCAACAACTTGGCAATCTGGAGGTTGCCAATGCCCCGCTACTTTTTTGATGTTGAGGATGGCCACAGGCTTTTTGATTCATCGGGCTTTGTTTGCGACGACGATATCGCTGCAATCACCAGGGCGGCGACGCTGGCCATCGGCGTTTCACTTGATAAGCCCGAAGATGATCCTGAGCGTCGCATCGCCATAATTAGCGATGACGGACGTGAGATTGGCACCGTGCCCGTGTATTCAAGGCCCTCATACGAAAACCCGGCCCCATAAGGTGCAGCCGCTACGTCGGCGCGTGCAGTTGACCGTGAAGCCAGCCGGTTGTTCGTGGGGATTTCATCGGATCAACCAGATCGGCCACAAGCTGGTGGACGTCCTTGCACGCGGGGCACTCAAATGTCCGGATATCGAAGCCAAAGTGGCCGGGCGTAATCCGAGCCAGCACCGCTTCTGTTCGACACGTTGGACATAGCGTTCGGGGATGGTGGAGCATGTTGCACGCCTTGATCAGGCGGGAGCGTTACAGAACTCTCAGTCACCGGTAATTGCCGTGGTGGGCGGTGATGAATCACTGTGGAACCTCCGCTGCGTTCGGCGCTGGTCAGTATTGCTCACATGCCCCAGGAATTTAACGCGTCGTTAGTGAATTAGGTCGCCGCTAGATTCAAATTAGGGCAATTCCCCTCAACCAGGCAGGCAGCGCCGGTGTCGACGGTGGCCGGTCAGGTCCGGTCTACCCGCAACTTCGGACATGGCCGGGCGCCGACCAAACCGTCGCGAAGGGCCAAAAGGCGACCGCTGTGCAACAAGCCGGCGGCGGCGGAAACAATGTCAGGTTGTCGAATCCCTCAGTTTCTCCGGTGATGTAGCGCGCGGGTGACAGACACTGAGGAGAACAATGGTAGGTTGTAACTGGGGCGCAAGGGATTTGAAACCTGAGTCGACACACAATGAAGAAAATCTTGCTGAGCACGGTTGCCCTCATCGCACTCGCCATTCCTGCCTCGGCCGCCGATCTGGCGGCACGGCCCTACACCAAGGCGCCGCCTCCGGTGGTCGCTCCGATCTACGACTGGAGCGGCCTCTACATCGGCATCAATGGCGGCGGCGGCTCCGCCCACAAGTGCTGGGATCAGAATAACGCCGGTGGCGTGCCCATCGCGCCGCCTGTTGCCCTTGGGTGCCACGATGCAACCGGAGGCACGGTCGGCGGTCAGATCGGCTACCGCTGGCAGAGGGCGAACTGGGTGTTCGGCGTGGAAGCGCAGGGCAACTGGGCCGATTTCAAAGGGTCCAACGCCAACCTTGCCGTCGCAGGCATCCAGGATGAAACCAAGGTCGATGCGTTCGGCCTGTTCACAGGCCAGGTTGGCTATGCCTGGAATAATGTGCTGCTTTACGTGAAAGGCGGCGCCGCAGTCGCTAGCGACAAATACAGAGTGTTCGATATTCCAAGCGGGCTGACCATCGTCAACGGAAATGAAACTCGCTGGGGTGGTGCGGTGGGAGCCGGCCTTGAATTTGGCTTCGCGCCGAACTGGTCTGTCGGCGTCGAATACGACCACCTGTTCATGGGCCATCGCGATGTGAGCTTTTTCTTCGTCGGGAACGCTGGTCTTCCGGCGGGCGTTTTTGCAGGAGCAGCCCGTATTAGTCAGGACGTCGACATCGGCCTTGTTCGTCTAAACTACCGCTTCGGTGGCCCGGTCGTCGCGAAGTACTGATCGTCACGCGAACGGTAGCGCTCGAACTGAAACTGCCGATCCTGCGGCGGCCTAGGCACGACCGCTGTGGGTCAAAATGCGAAGGACTCAGCCCTGAGCAAAGCTCGTCCGCGATGCCTCGGCGAGCGGACCGGGTGGAACGATGCCGCCACTTCGCCGATGTGCCAACAACGGCGCAGACGCGGACATTGCGCGAGGTCCGTTCTGTCGATTCATCGCTACGGCGCACAGTCCGCTAAGATCGGTCCTCTGGGCTCCAACGGAGTGCCCCTTTTGGGCTGCCCCTTTTGGGCAGTCATGCTCCCCTTTCATCGGCATATATTGAGCTCGCCAACCGGGCTGGCTTAGCCCCTTCCAGCCCCAGCCCGGAGAGGCAGGCGGCCCTACCGCGCGATCAGCGGAGCAGGGTCGCTGCGCGTCATACACTCGCGGATGAGGAACGACGACAAAACTGATCGGTCGGAGCTTGGTTAGAAAGCCGGTTGCATTCCCACCTGCCCAGCAAGGGAGGGAGTCGTGATCAAACAACCTCATTTCGACCCTTACTCGGTCCCAGCACGCATCTGTCTTGCCGTTGCCGTTCTCGGTGGCGCCTTGCTCATCGCGGTGGCGATTGTGAGTATCTATTTCGTCTAGGCATAGTCGCCTTCGGGTCAAAAGCGGCGGCCCGGCGCTCATACGGCACGTCCGATCTCCCCTTGATACCGGGCCTCCTACGCCAACGACACCGGTCCTATTCCCAATAGAGTTCGCGCGATAATCGGGACGCCGCGCACGCCCATCTTGCGCGCGCCAAAAGCCGCCGCACCGCCGAGCCTCGTGGGGCAGGCACCACCCGTAAATTTCCCAAGTGTCGGCTAGCAGGCTCGCTGGTTAACTAGCGCGGCATGAGCGCCGCACCATGAAAACACCGAAGCCAAAACAATGGGACGAGCAGGAAGTCCGACGATTGGTCAGACTGGCCCGGGCACGCGCTGGCGTATCGAAGATAGCAGCCGAGCTGGGCCGTCACGCAGGATCAGTGAGGCGAATGGCGCGAACGATAGGGATACTGTTGAAGAAGTAGCCCCGCGCCTCCCTGCAACTCGACGGACTAAAACGCGCGCACACGACACATTTACCCGGCCAATCGGGACCAGAGCCACGCGTTGGTGGGCTTCAGTCAGATTTTGTCCGTGCAGCAATCTCTTTGACGTCGCCAACCGGGGCGTGTGGGTGAGCGCTCATCCGGACGTCATCCTAAAGATGGGGACAGGCTCTATCAAACCCGCTCGATGGGTTGGGGATGCGACACGGCGCTCTATCAGATCGCCGCAGCGATGCGTGCCGAGTTGCCGACGCGACTCACCGCCGGTCCGCGGTGATCAAGCGCAACCGCTGTAACGGTGGCCAGGGCGTCTGGAAGGTCGAAAGGTTGCCGACTTCCCCGATGATCACGGTGCTGGACGCGACCAAGGACACCCCTGAGGAACTGACGCTGGATGATTTTCTCCGTCGCTGTGCGGAGTATTTCGAGAATGGCAGCGTGATCGACCAGACGTTTCAGCCTGGCCTGAGCGAGGGCGTGGTGCGTTGCTATATGGCAGGCGACCGCGCGCCGGCTTCGGTCACCACAAGGTCAAGGCCCTGGTCGACTCGCCGGCCGCGCGCGCCGAGGCCGGACCGCGTCTCTACTCGTCCAACGCAGACCCGCGCTTCCAGCGGCTGCGTCGGCTGATGGAAGACGAGTGGACGCCGCAGCTGACCTCGTTGCTGGATCGCGCGAGACGACCTGCCCGCGATCTGGGACGCCGATTTCATGCTGGGACCCGTTCAGGCGGACGGGAGTGATAGCTACGTGCTTGGCGAGATCAACGTCAGCTCTGTGGACATCGGCTGGGACAGCCGTTCCGATTGAGAGATTGAAATTCACGTTGTTACTTCCTCGACCTTCTCTTGCTTGATCGCTGAGGTCATCTGGGTGCGCTACTCGGCGGTGAGGCGATGCCGTAGCCGAGGTTGCCGCATTTCCCGTCGTCCTATTGTCGGAAGTCGAGGGCTTGGTCTCGGCAGTCGGCGTTTTCAAGTCCGAGGCCAGTACTTGAAGCCCGGTGCGCCTTTCAGATCATCTTTGGTTTCGTCTAGGGTCAGCCACCACTTGTCGTTCTTCTTGGCGGTCTTGACCGCGGTGAAGGGCACGATGACATCTTTCTCGCCAGTGCCGAGAAAACCGCCTACGCCGATCACAATACAGGTGATCTGACTTGTCGTTCGTCGATGGAACGTGGCTGGGCGCAGTCGAGAGCAGGAGTTGCACATCAGCCTGAAGCGACGCATCGAAGATCTCGGCGCTTACCAATCACTGCTTCTGTTGGTGGTCGCCAACGGCGATGGGCGCCGTTGAAGCCGGGCCGTCGCCTTCGCGGGAAAAGGCCAACGAGGGCGGCAAGGTCTGGCACGACTGCTGTAACTTTTCAGATAAAATGGTTCAACGCTCCCATCATATTCCTCGACTAAACACTGCCGCGAATGGTGGATTTGATCCGCTAGGCGCAATCCTCGGTTTGGCAAGAACGGTGATGATCCAGCGTGTGGGATTGCTGGGGGATTTAACTTCCATGACCGACCGGACCAACCCCGTGACGAGCGATCCCCTTATCTTCAAGGTTGTTTTTTGGCCACGATGTTGGTCATAGCGGCAGCGCCTCGCCACCTTTGGATTAGTCGTCTCGAGTGTTTGCATGCGGGTATATCACCTCATAGTCACTCAACAGAACTCGACGCCGATCAGGAGACCTTTTTGCCAAGAAACCTTGCACCGCTTACCCTGGTCCGCGCGCGAGAGTTTAAGTTGAAACACGGGCCTAACGAACGCTGGATCCTCAACCCTGATTTTCGCGCCGTCTTTGGATATGTCCAACACCGAACATCTCCTCGCCGCGAAAGCGCCGTCGATTGCCATCCACGCTTCTTGATTGGTCCTTCTGCGGGGAGAACGAGGTTTTCGTCCGAAAATTGTCATTAGCCAGACTCCGATGCTTGGAAACGGGCAAGGCAAGGGATTAGTTGCAAGTCCAAACAATTTGACCTTGTTGGTCGAGACTCCCGAAACTGCGCGTTCTAAAATTCGCATCCCGTCCTACAGCGCGTGCCAGAGAGCATATCAGCGGCGGTGGCGATCGAAAGTCCGAGCGCGCGCGGCGGAGGATGATAGCCTCCGCCGCGTTTGTAGTGCCTAAGCGAGATGGCCTGTAGAAGGCGACGAGTTCGATGCCGACCTACTTGTCATGGTTGAGCTTGTGGAGGGAGAGTGCTGCCAACTACGAAGAGCTGGGACGTGTCTTCACAGGCAGCCGCACCTCCCAGGATAGGACCAAGGTCCGGTTGGCTGCAAAATTCCCGCCTGCATGGTGATCGGCAGATCATGCTCGCGATCGATAATCGCTTTGCGCTCAGCAAGCCCTCGCGAGCGCCCGGATTGTGTCGTTCGGCAGGTCTAAGGAGCGAGATACCGGGGCAGCAGCGGGTGGCCGCGGATTTCGGCAGACGAGCCGCTGAGGACGAAATGACCGCGGTCGAGCACATAGGCGCGGTCCGCGATGCGGAGAGCCAATTCGATGTGCTGTTCGACCAGGATGATGCTGTGCCCACGTGATAGCTGGCTGAGGAGCTCTGCGATCTCCTCGATGACGCCGATCCTCACTGATGCTCAACAGGACCTCGGACGGCGTATCGTTTTGCACCGTTTCCACACACCTTCCGCCCCGTATTCGCGCAAGCGGACCTGATTAGCTCAGTATCAATCGGTCGAAGAACAGATGGTTCCTGCTCCCCTTCCACCGCCGATTGCGCGACGCATTTCGGCAAACGCAGCCCGAATGTCCGAATCGGGTCAAAAGCGCCGGTTTCGGCGGTAGCCAGTCAGGTCCGGTCTACCCGCAACTTCGGAAATGGCCGGCGACCGCGCGGAAGAAAGCCGCGACGGTCTATCGGCTGATCAGCTGACTAGATTCCGGTTTAGATTCCTGGATACCGACTCGGAGCTGACTGGCTATTACCTTGCCTGCAACGGAAGCGAGCTCGTAGCTCACTCTTTGCCCTTCAATCAACGTCGAAATGCCGGCTTCCTCGACGGCGGACATATGAACGAATACATCCTTGCCTCCGCCGTCGGGCCTTATGAAGCCGTAACCCTTAAACTTATTGAACCAGACTACGAACCCGTTAGCCAAAGTTCCCTAGGCATCCCCATGATCTAGGATGTCTACTTATAAACCCGAACTATCGTAATTTTTAATCGCAACCGTGGGGTGATTGCAAGCCGGTCGCAACATGGATCGCCGTGAGGTCAGTTGTGGGTCAAAGGCTACCTTGGCCCAGTTTGCATACCCTGTTCGGGTCACCATCGGAAAGCAGACCTCGCGGCGCCATAAGCTGAGGTCAGCCACGGGCCGATTGTGTTGCAAAAGTCGAAAGTTGCAGGGCTCAAGATTTTTCGCGAAAACACTACGCAGCGAGCGACCGCTGATTGGTATGACCTCAATCGCGTTACCGAAGTCGCCTGTGAATTTTGCGTGAGGCCGTGAGGTCCCTCGCATCTTGTACGCGAAAGGCGCGCCCACGGCCCGCAGAATTTTGGTCATCGGCGAAAAACGACTTTTGCAACAATATCGGCCAGGAGCCGACGTCCATGACGTTAACTAAATAATCTGCACACGCGCGGTCTTTTCTCAAGCTCGGCGGGAAACGCCAGTCTAGCCAACTGAAACGTGGCGCTGGACGATCCTGGGGGTCCCGTTCTGTCGGCAGGTCTGACGCGCGACAATCTTGACGCCGCCGCTTCCAGCGGCTTCGGCTCGAGCTGAATGACAATACGGAAAGGATCTTTCGGCTGTCGATCGACGGGAAGTAATTCTCCGGGCAGGGCCACTCTGTCCTGACATCGTGGTATGCTCCGGCACGGCCGTGCTAAAGCGTCGATCAAGGAGTTATCCTACGTCGCCACTGTGGAGGTGGGACATGGACATCGAGAAGTGGCTGCGCGACTTAGAACTGCAGTTTCTTCGGCAACGGGTCAAAATGCGAAGAACTCAACGCGAGCAAATCTAGTCCGCTTCACCGCGCTGACAGCGGGGCAAAGGGACAAAGCGCAACAGCTTGCCGAAATCGAGGAATACGACCTGGATATTCTCGACATCAATTTGCAGGGCCTCAATGTCGAGCCAGTCGCGGAGGCCCGCAATCGCGGCTAGGAAGCGACCATTCTTCTTCCTGAGCGGTTACGGATCGGGCGGCGTGCCGGAGCAGTTCAAGCGCAAACGAGTGCTGCACAAACCGTGCGAGCTCCAAGTGCTAAAGCAAACTATCGAGGCGATCTTGTCGAAGCCGGACTCTCCGCGGCACCACGCCAGCGGGAGCGACGGGCCGGAAGCCGACATCATCTTAGCCTGCGTTCGTCGAAGCCCCGTGCATAGCAAGGTGTACTGGTCCACATCAAAAAGGCCCCGCATCGCGGGGCCTTTGTCTTGTCGAGGCTGAGGAGCCTTATCGCCGCACGGCCGCGCCGTAAAGCTCGCGCTCGCGGCCGATGTCCTCCGGCGACAAGGGTGGGCTTGCGGCATCGAAGTCGGTCCAGCCGGACTTCTGCCAGGCCGCGCTGCGCTCCTGCAGGTTCACCGCTCTCTCGTTGAGCAGCGCATCGAGGCGCGCGCGGTCCTGGTCGGGCACCTTTGCAGTCACCAGCGTCCCGCCGCGGCGGACGCCCTCGGCATACCGCGAGGCGTCTTCGCGGGAGACGCCGGCTTCGGTCAGGGCACCGACGATTCCGCCCGTGGCCGCGCCGGCTGCGGCGCCGACGGCCATCGAGGCGAGCCAACCCGCCGCCACGACAGGCCCGAGGCCGGGGATCGCAAGCAGGCCGAGGCCGGCCAAGAGGCCTGCCGCGCCGCCGAGACCGGCGCCGATGCCGGCACCGGTGCCGGCGCCTTCGGCGCGATCGTCGACGCCGTCGCGGTCACGGTCGACCTTTCCGGACCGTGAGCCGAACCAATTGTCCGAATTGTTGGCGACGATGCTGATGTCGGAGTGCGGCACGCCGGCTCCTTCGAGACGGGTCACGGCGCGCTCGGCATCGGCATAAGTGTCGTAAAGTCGAGAGATGGTCGTTGTCATTTGCATGATTCCTTACTTGGCGGGGTTCACGTTGCCCTGAAAGTCCAGGCTGACGTCGGTCTTGGTGCCGGCCTTGTCGGCCTTGCCGCGCCAGACGCCCTGATCGTCCTTGTGCAGTCCGGAGACGTTGGAATATCCAGCGCCCTCGATCCGCGATTTTGCCTGTCCCTCGGTGAAGCTGTTGCGGCCCTCGACCGGCTTGTTCGAGTTGTTCTGGTCCGAGCTGTTGACGGCGTTGTTGCCCGGCCCGCTTTGTGCGGGCTGCGACTGCGCGCCTGCGGGCACGGCTCCGAGCATCAGCAAGGTTGCGGCTAATACGGTAAGACGTCTCATTTTTTGTTCTCCGGCGGTGAATGTGCCGGCGACAACCTGTAAGATTCGAATTGGTTGCTAGGGCGCGAAGACGGGGAGTGACCCCATATTCCCTCCCTTTAAAGCGAGCCTGAGCAAATTAAGCAGTGAGGAACGATTGCCACGATCTCCCGTTTAGCCTCATTGCCTCACCTCCTAGGTGGGCCGGCGTTCTACGAGATTGCCCCCGACTTAAATCGGAGCGAAGCGATCGCGAGAGACGATCGTGATCGAAGGAAGTGGTCGCCGCCGGTTGGACATCGAGGCCTATCACAAGTCCTCCCTCAGCCCCTTGAAAAACGGGTGGCGGACTTTTCCTTCGGCCGATTTGGCGCGGTACTCGATCTCGGCGAGCAGCTTGGGCTCGACCCAAATGCCTTTGTGTGCGATGCGCTTCGCATAGGGCTGCGTCTTTCGAATCAGAGGCTTCAGCCGTTTCTGCAACTCGGCGGCAGAGACCTTGTCGAAGCCATGGTCGACCTTGCCGGCGTAGACCAGGTCGGCTCCCTTGTGCCGCCCGAGATAGATGCCGTCCCACTTGCCTTCGTCGAGCGCGAAGCCGGCGATCGCCAGGGTCTCCCGCTGCGCGCAGGTCTTCTTGACCCAATTGTTGCCGCGGCCACTGGCGTAGGCGCTGTCCCGTACCTTGGAGACCACGCCCTCGAGGCCGAGTTTGCAGGCGTGCTCGAACATGGACCGCCCCTCGATTTCGAAGCTCTCGCTGAACTGCACGTTGGTGCCGGCGATAATCTTCTTGAGCTCGGCCTTGCGCGCAACCAGCGACAGCTTCCGGAGGTCGCGGCCGTTCAGATAGAGGAGGTCAAACGCGACGAGGACGATGCTGGTCGACTTGCCCTTGAGCTCGTTCTGCAGGACCGAGAAATCGGTGGTGCCGTCGGCTGCGGGCACCACGATCTCCCCGTCGACGATGGCCGATCCCGCCTTGATGTGCCAGGCGTCCTCGGCGACCTTTTTGAAGCGGTTGGTCCAGTCGTGTCCACGTCGCGTGAACACCTTGACCTCCTCGTTGGCCAGATGGACTTGCACGCGGTAGCCGTCGAACTTGATTTCGTGAATCCAGCGGGCGCCGGAGGGCACCTTTTCGACGGCGGTTGCCAAGGCCGGTTCGATGAAGCCGGGAAACGGCGCCTTGACGCCGATCGCTGCCGGTTTTCTACGCTGAAACGCCACTCGGTGGCAACGAAGAAGACGGCACGCGGACGCAAACAGGATCGGGCCAGAGTGGCCGGCGGTCAGAAGCACGAAGCGCGCTATGAGGCGAAGAAGACCGGGAGATCGGCGTCGGCGGTGAAGAAGGCCGTCAAGAAGGTCGGCAACTCGCGCAAGCGCGTGGAGAAGCGCCTCGGCCGTTAGCTCCTCTCTTGGCGGCCCCGAGAGGAGGGTGCGCGGCGGTCCTACTGCTCGGCCGGGCACTCCGGGCAGGTGTCCCCGATCGAGTCCAGCATGTCCCGCAGCTCTGCGATTGCATCTTCGGAGGAGATGCCAGCCGGGGGATGCCGCCGTGCGATCTCGAAAGCCCGCTCGCGGGCATGCGGATCGGCGCCGTCCTGCATCCAGCCGTGCTCCTCGCACTCGCGGATGGCACCGGCCTCCTGCAGCCCCGCGATGGCCCAGCCGCGCAGCGTCCGGATCGCCGACCGCCTTTCCTTGAACATCAGCATCGAAATCGCTCCCTGGCGCTGTTTGACGAATCCATGCGGGCCACCGCGCGTTCCGCGCTGCTAACACAGCCCAGGGATTCGAAATCGCGGAGGCTCAGTTTTTCCACGTGTTCCGTCCAGCGCGGACCAGGAACAAGGCGCCTGTGACCCCATTGAATCGGCGCGTGTGAGTTGCGTGGAGTTTATCGATGACCGCCGATAAACAGGTGCTGGAAGCCGTCGAGCGGGCGCAGGCTATCCTGGCGCGCTACGTGGAACCGGGCGAGAGGGATTGCGAGCGGACGATCAACGATCTTCTTGACATCCTCGACCGCGACGAGGTCGTCGCCGCCGTCGAGGAGCTCGAACAGCGCGGCGAAGCCGTCGCCGAGCTCCGGCGCCTTCTCGATCGAGGAGGTCGCTCCTGGAGTTCTCCGCCAAGGAATGCGGTTGAGCCCGATCTGCCGCCGATGCCGCCGGAGAAGCGACCTCAGGATTCGACAATGGACGGCCGGGACATGCGCTTCGATGGCTACCAGGTCGAAACCAAAGAGCACGCCGGCGAGTATCCCGACACGATGCCGCAAGTCATCGAAGTGACGGATGCGGAGGGGCGGAAGGCCGCTTACGTGCCGCTCAGCCGCGACGGCAAGGTCGTCGACAGCTCGGCGGTCGTGACGAAGCTGAAGGAGTGCGAAGACAGCCGCTGTGTTCCAGTCGAAGTCCGGCCGAATGTCGGCACCGCGAGACCCACAGCCTTGGCAGACAAATCGCGGCTCAAGATCGGATAGCCTTACATCGTCGGGCCAACGGTCGGCATTCAAGGCAACGTGATGGCCGCAATGGCAATAGACCAGCACGCCGCGCAGGCCCATCTCTCGCATCTGACCCAGCGTGATCTTCACGGGGCGGCCGCCAATTTCACCTAGCTTGCCCAGCATCCGAATCGGCTTCTCCGGTCGCTCGCCAACCCTTCTCTGTAAGATGATAACGCTCCCCGTGTTTCACCAGCCAGCCGCCTTCAATCATCCTCCCCGCCATAGCCGTCGAACATGCCGGCTGGTTGCCGCCAAGGTGATACAGGCCGTCGCGGCGCTCGACCATACAGCCGTGGATGCGCACCAGGCGAAGCGCTTTCAGCATGCTGGGAAATAGAACTATGGTCGTGCTCGTCATTGCTCTCCAAGTGACGGCACCATCGAACGTTCCCCAACGCCACTCGGCGAACCTGCGTCAAATTCTCCAGTCCTAGCGGCTCAGAGCGGGCGCCGGCTACTGCCGGTCGTGGGTATGCGGAAAGGAATTTTATTCGATGCCAGGATCGTGCTGTTGAGCCTTCATGACGACCGCAAGAAGTCCGGCGCCAGCGAGCAAGGTGACGAGACCCGCAACACCGAGAATGAGCCAAACTAGCGCGTCCATTGCTCGCCCCTCTTTCGAGTTGGGCGAAGGCCGGTTGCTACCGGATTTGCTACCCAACTGGTTGGGACGACGCGGGATAGCGGGGGACGAAAAGGATGTGAGGTCGCCAAATTAACAGCGATTTCAACATCAAACGGGACAGGCCGGGTCTAGCCGGCATGGCCATTCCTGAATTTCAAGACCGGTGCCTTAAACCACTCGGCCACCCTTCCAAACCCGGAATTGCTGTCGCTTAACGCTCGCGCGGCGCAGACCCGCGCCAAGGCCCAGCGTACCAGAGACGCGGTCACCCGAGACCGGCTCCTGCCGAGCGAAAGCCATTGTAAAGCCATTGTGATGGGCGACGCATAAGCGGCAGCTGCCCCTGATCTCCTGTCCAGTCGATGATTTCGAAACATGCCGCGCCGAAGCATCTCAACTTCAAGGTTGGCATTATTGGGCATGGCTGAGGCTGGAACTAGCGCAAAAAAGAAACCCGCCCGAAGGCGGGAGGCGCAAGGTACCGCAATGGCCGCAAACATCAATCAGAGGCACACATCTCAGTGCGTCCCTGCAAGCTAGGCCTCGCTAGGCCAACGGTGAGTTGGCTAGGGTCCGCTGATGCCTCGGCTATTTTCTGTGGTTTCGCGCGCGGTGTCAGAACCGCGATCTGATGAGGAGAAGCGGGCATACCGGCCAACATTAGCCTTGGCGTAGCCGAACTCTCCTCCACTTGGGCCGAGCCCAGCACTGCTACTTGATGCCGGGAGATCGGCAAGCCCGTCAGTTCAAAAGTCGGAAAGTGTAAATTGCACGCGCCAGCTTGATTGATCGTTGTGCCTCCGATGGCGGCGATGGCGGTCGCGATCAAGAACAGATTTCGCATGATGACACCCCTCTTGGATTGGAGATATTCCCACCACGAATTCCAATCCGACTTTAGCTCTAAGTCGGTGATGCGACGTGTGAACCCGCTCACACTAACTGCGCCCATTCTGTGCGCCCAACCGAGGGACCTCGGGGGCGCCTCAGATTGGCCCCCAGCGCGCCCGAATCGCAATCGCAGCTACCACTGCCCCGGGATATCGATGCAAATCGCGCCCTTGGCTACCGCTCCACCGCGCTATCCCCAGCCCCCACGCGGTGGAGCGGAAAGCTTCGGCAAGTGGATGTCGCGGTGCCGCTAACGGTAAACGCAGGTCGGGCAAGAGCCTCCGCGGCCGAGTTACCGACGCCGCAACCAATCGCACTCAGTGCGGTGAGGAGAGCAAACGTATCCGGGAACGTCCCGATGCTGATTGTTTTCCATTCGGCAACGTCCGAAACGGACGTTACTGGACCCATGCGTGTCGGGACAAGGCGCAGCCCGTTCGGGCAATCCTGAAGCCGCTAAGGCAGATATCGCCAAGCTCGCCGAGTTGCGGGACAAGCTGCGAGATGCGAAGGATGCTTATTGGTCGGAGTAGGTAGACATTCAGCGGCAGGTCGCTACCGCCTGGATGCTCTATGCCGAGGGCAAGCGCGACGACGCGCTGAAAGTGATGAGCGCAGCCGCCGATGCTAAAGACAAGACCGAGAAGCATCCGGTGACGCCGGGCGTACCCAAGCCGGCTCGCGAACTCTATGGTGTCATGCTGCTCGATAGCGGTAACGCCAGGGACGCGCTCGTCGCCTTTGAAGCGACGCTGAAGAAGGAGCCAAACCGGCTAGGCGCCTACGTGGGCGCGGCGAAGGCCGCCGAAAAGTCCGGTGAGTCCGCCAAGGCACACGAGTATTACAGCAAGGTCGTTGCGATCGCCGATGCTGCGGATAATACCCGGACCGAGGTTACCGACGCGCGCGCGTTTCTGACGAAGCGCTGAGGGGCTGCAGCGATATATACGGGAGCATATCGTGAGAGCATTCTTTCTGCCTATCGTTCTGATTGCTCTCGCGACCCCGGCTGGTCGCTCAATCACTGCAGATCATCGGATACTCCGGCTATCTCGGCGAGTGGGAGGTTGACCGCCACCGTCACGGAAACGGCTTCCGGCCCTATAAAGGAATACTCCGGGCCATTAACGATGAAGCACGTCGGCGTATGCATTCAAGATGGTCCGGAGGAGAAGACCGGTGAAATGCGTTTTCAGATATCGGCCTCATCACCCCAATTGAATGCGACATTCTCCGTTGCGGGGGTCGAATGCACCTACAGCGGACAACTGTCAGACTCCTATACTGGCACCATGAACTGCTCCGATCGACAGGCAGTTCCTCTCAAGCTGTGGTTGAAATAGCTGCCGTGCCCAGAAACATTCCCTCCTGGAGAACAGGCGCCGTCAGCTGTGGGGCATTCGCGTCGGTTTAGTCCTCCCGCGAAGACTTCCGGTCAGCCCCGATGAGCGGACATCTTCAGTGCCCATCGCAAGGTCTCAAACGGGCCACGAGCGGAAGCACTCCACTGAGTGAGACTTTCGTTTCCAGGTGTAGTCGTCAGCTTCGGGCCGAGGTTGCAGGCAATCAGGTTGAGGAGGAAGTCGGCGGCGACGCGAGCGGGGCCTCGATGTTTCGTCATTGCTCGCCTCGTGTTAGACTTTGCCTGCCCGATCAGGGAGAACAGCCATGACCGCCGAGTTCGATGAAGACCGCTTCAATATGGCTATCCGTAAATTTCTGAAGCATGTCGGAGTTACATCGCAGCGTGAAATTGAGAACCTAGTGCGTAGCGGGGAGGTGAAGGGTGGCAAGCTCAAACTGCGAATGACCCTGTCCGCTGAGGGGACGCCGCTGAAACATGTGGTCGAGGAAACAGTCGCGCTCTGACGATTGTCCCGGTTGTGGGAAGTCATGGCCCTGATCCTCACAAAGGCTATCATTGCGGTCGCCGGCCGAACGTCGCCTTCGGGTCATTAGCGTTGTTTTGAAGGTCGGCTTGTCATTTCCGGTCTACCGTCAACTTCAGACATGTCGCTGCGCTGGCCGACGTTATGTGCCAACAACTGACCTTCGTTTTGATTTGCGTTAAGCTTACGCAAGTCCCGCGATGATCTTGTCAACGTCCGCTTCCGGGAACACCTTGACCGACGTCGTCCGTACGTTCCCGATGGCGGCCAGCGACAAGAGAAACTTGGCCATGGCCTCATCGTCGGTGGCCTCGGCGTGGATGATGAGGTCATATGTTCCCATGGCGAGATAGCCGGCCTTGATGTCAACGCCAAACTTTTTGCCCAACTCCCTGGCGGCCGCTCGACGCTGCGGCATTTCCTTGATGGTCCGAACACCTTGCTCGGTGAAATTGCAGAGAAGCATGTACGTGGACATGGCGATTCTCCTTTGACAAAGAAGCAATGGACTTAACGGGCCCACGTCGTGGATTATGCCACACTGCCTGACCCCGCCCAACCACCAAGATCCCCTCAGGGCGGCTCGAAGTGGCGGGGTCATTCTCGACCGAATTGGGCTATCCGCGTGGCGTCCGGTTTAGCGCCGTTAGCAGCCAAAGTGCGGACTACCCTCAACTTCGGAAATATTCAGGCGTCGCGCAAACCGTCGTTTAGGGCCAAAAGGCGACGTCACCGAAAAAGCCGGCCACGCCAGATCAGGCCGATCTGTCAGCCGCTTTCGAATATTTCACGGGCGAAGAACGGGTTTGCGCCGGCCTAATCAGGTCTGGCGCTGCGGCCGATAGTGCGGTCGACGTCGGCAACCGCCCCGTAGAGGCGCTGCCGCGAGAGCCAATGAAGGTCGTCCATGCGTTGCACGATTGCTACAACAACCGGCACGTGGTGGCGTCGCGCAAGCTGCTCAAGCGAGAAAACGGACCACCAGGCGCGAAAAGCGACTCGCGTCCAAGCGCGCGCGTCCCAGCCGAGCAGGAGGACATCCGGCGCATACCTGCGCACTGCACGATTCAGGTTCCACGGGTACATGACGATGATGCCCAGGCGCACCGGTCGCGCAGCCTCCCACGGAAAGGATTTTGCGACGGCGGCAAAGGCAAATACGACTGAGCGACCGGCCACGTTGCGGGCAACCAGCCTCTCCATGACTCTAGAGACAAGTCCCGTCTCCTTCACCTCCACAAACAGTTCAAAGTCAGTTGGTGAAAGAAGCGACAGTGCCGCATCGAGGGTAAGCGCATTCTCGACATGACGAGGCGGGTCGTGTGACACCACCAATGTGTCGGAATCCGCTGCAAGGCAGACGCCGAATTCGACACCAGATATTCTGCCGCCACGGGCGGCACGTGCGAACGCGGCGACCGAGTTTTCACCCGGACCCGCAGACCATCCACGATGCGCAATAAGCTTCATGACGAGTCCGTAAAGCCAAGCTGCGCGCGCCATGCAATCTCCCCGTAGAATGTTCGCGCCGCTTCGTCGATTACCTCATCCAACAGAAGGAGCCGTCATTCACTCTGTTGCTCGTCCAGAGCGGCAGCGTGCCAAAGGCTATTGAGTTCATCCTGCCCCCCCCAGCCGACGTGGCTCCCGCGTGATCTAATCTTGTCGAGACGCTCGAGGTAGGTGGCGCGCTGGGCAGCAGGTAAGCTCGATACAAATTCGAGGGACCGTCCATACATGCGGATCAGAGCGGCAAAGTAGCTTTCATCTTCCATGCTGCAGGATTCTAGAAAGCCGAATGCCTCTTCGCAATAAAATATCGACAGCTCCGCCATTCCCTCCGGGCGACCAATCGCTTTCTTGTAGTCCGCAATCGCCTTCTTGGCTTTTGAAACCGACACGGACTGGTTGTTCATTAAGTCTGGGCATATCCAGGTAGAAATATTTGCTTTGAAGGGCTGGAGCTGATCACGACCCAAGCCCAAGCGGGCGTGCAAGAATGCTCGGTTCTCTTTGCTCGCAGTGTAGAGGTCTTGCACCAGTCCCCGAAGGCCTGCGCGATCGAAGTCTAAGAGCACGGTCCTAACATCGTTCCAAGTTGGCGAGGCATTTTTGCTTCGGACCACGGCCACCAACCTTTCAATGACGGTTTTATGAGCGAGCTTTTCGGCTCGTTCAAGATACACGACTTCGGCAAAGGAGTAGATTGGTCGGATCAACGATGCCGGTGGGCAAGCCCCTTAATTTGGTCCAGCGCGCTTGGCGGCTTCGGCGCCAGGGCAAATCACTGGCGCGCCAAGCCAGGCGCGAGGCGGGACACTTGACGTCAACCGAGATACCTAAGCGAACTGTCCAACGATAGCCATGAACGCCGGCGAGTTTGGGCGGGCGAACCAATCGGACCACCATGTCCTCTAGCTCCAACGCCAGTATCGCCAAGAAAGCTCGCACGAAGGCCGAGGCGGATTTTGCCACTTGGCTCATGATGGCCAAGCTCGGTGGTTTCGATGACCTTCCGTCAAACGCACAGGGCTTTCTGACTAACTATCGAACCCGACTCGAGACGATGAGCGAGGCCGAATCCACCGCCCTGGCCGTTCGCGAGGTCTACAGCGCTTATTACAGCGAGATGGGAGGCGTGGGCGCGGCCCCGGAACCAAAGGCCCGCACACCAACGACAGAGGGCAAAGTCGTGCGCTTCCAGAGACGGCCTAAACCTCAGCCCGCTCCATCGGCTGCGCGCCATTCGACGAGGCCAATGATCCGAAAATCCCTCTCGGCACTGCTGATTTTCGCGAGCATGGTGGCTCTGATTGTCGCATATAGATATCTGACGCAGTAAAACCGCCCGCGGATTGTGTGCGGGAAGAAATGCGCTCACAGCAACCGCGCGGAACCTGGGCGGCTCGCCAAGCTTCTCTACCGCGCCCGCCACGCCACCTCTAGCAGCGGCCCGCCTCCTATGACCTCCGCATCTACAAAAACGCGATGTCCGCGACGTCCGCTTTTCCTGATAGCGACCAAATAGCGGACATCGCGCACTTCGCATCTGTGCCAACAGCGGTCATTCCGCAACCCCGTAGATGAGTGCTGCCCTCAACGGGAAGCGGGGCGGCGCGTCGGGTGGAGCGGGCATAAACGCCGCAAGCTATTTGAATCGCCTCGCCTTTACGTTTTCGGTTACACAGGCTTGACCTTGACGCCCGCGCGTCGCAGGTTTCGGGGCGCCGCGCGCGGCTCGCGCGCCCACCAGACAGGATCCATCTTTCATGGCATTCGTGCAGTTCACGCAACCGGACGATCAGCCCATCGTCATCAACACGGATAGGATCGTGACCGCCACGCCACTGCCCGACGGACAAGGCACGCGCATCACCCTCAACAACGGTGGCCATCAGGACGTGAAGCAACTCATCGCTGACGTGCAGCGGCAGTTGAACATTAGCGGGTAGGCTCAGGACATCGCCGCCTGGGCGAACCATTCCGCCGATCAAGTGAGGTCGTACACTTTCTTGAGTGCTGCCCAATGTCGCAGATGGGTCAAAAACGGTCGTGGCGCCCCCGAAATGGGATGTCTGTATTACCCCCGAGGGCAGACATCGGTCGGCTACGCTGCCGACTGTCGACGTCATCGTCTACTACGGCAACGTCAAGCCCGCCGACACGCACCTTGCCAGCGTGATCCATTGCGTCGATGGCGAAATCGCAAAATGGCTGGAGCGCCGTGAGCAACGGCGTAGGGGGAAGCAGCCACCGTCACGTTGCAGAGCGATAGAAAATCCAAATTACGACGAGAGCCACCAGAACGACTATCCAATTGGAAATTTGGATACCAACTATCGATGTTTTCCGGCTAAACCATGCCCACGGCGAAATGCCGCGACGAATTGACCATATCCCTGCGGCGATGTGCCATTGATGAATCCAATGACTGGGATCGTCGGCTTCTGCGCCCACGCTGCGAGCGGCCAAACGGCAGCGCCGCTGCCGACCAACGAGACGAACTCGCGCCGCTTCATGTGATCATCCTATTGGGAGTACCCGTCGCGCGGCATCCTGCGCTTAAAAACCGGAGAATGAAACGGTTTATAATGAAAGCCGCGGCTGCCCGGTCCTTAGAAGGCCGCTTCGGGTCAACAGGCGCCGTCCTGACCGCCGCCGGTCACGTCCGGTCTACCGCGACAACCAGACGATTTCAGAGCCGGTCCGGGCTTCGCGTTCGGGCCATATGCGGAAGTCACTGCTCCGGCAGCCCCGCTTTGCGCAACGCTCCTTCCACGTAAGCGCGCTGCTCCACGTAGGCAGGATCGTCCGACAGATCGGTGGCCCGGAATTTCGCAAGACTGGTGTAGTTCGGATTCAGGCGACCGGCCGCCGCGAGTGCCGCGCGGGCAGCTGATAGATCGTCTTTGATAGCCATGATCGCGGCGTAGTAGAGCTGGCCATATGCCAGTCTCGGATTCGTCGCCACCGACCTGCTGAGCCAGGTTAGCGCCTCATCATCGCGCCTGAGCAGGATCATTGCGCGCCCCATTTCAAACTGCCACGTTCCAAGACCCGGGTCGCGTGGACTGAGTTCGATGGCGCGTTCGAACAGCGAGATTGCGTCAAGAGATTTCCCGGTGAAGACGAACGTCTCGCCAAGAAAAAGCGTCGTTGTCGGTATGTTGCCGTTGATTTGCAGTGAGATCCTGTACTGCTCGGCGGCCTCCTTCTGCCGCCGCTGTGCCTGCAGGACACGGGCGCGCAACGCATGAGCGGCCGCATTATTCGGATCGAGCCTGACTGCTTGCTGCGATAGCTCGTCGGCGCGACGTAAATCTCCTGCCGGGTCGGGGGATTGTCCATTGATCACCAGATTGGCTAGTGTCAAGGAAAGTCCCGTCATTGCCCTTAATGTATGCGGATCAATTTCAAGCGCATGCTCGAACAGGCGCCGAGCTTCCTCACGCGTCTCGGGCGTGGTCGGCTTGTACACGGCAGCCCATCCCTGCAAGGCAAGGTCCGACGCGGTCGGATTGGTCTGGTGCTCCAGTTCGATGCTGCGGGCCGCGAGAACAACCAGTTCCAATCCCAGCATGCGGGCGATCCGGCCGGTTATGTCATCCTGCAATTCCAGATAGTTGCTGCGCGGACGATCGAAGCGGTCCGACCAGACATGGCCGCCAGTTTCTGTATCGATCAGCTGCGCGTTGACTCGAACCTGATCGCCGGCGCGCTGCACGCTACCTTCGAGCGCGAAGCGGACACTGAGTTCACGCCCGATCTGGCGGGCATCGATCGACTTGCCCTTGTAGGTAAACGCCGTGTTGCGCGCGATAACGAAGCTGCCCTGAATTCGCGAGAGATCTGTTGTCAGGCCGTCCGTGACCGCATCCGCGAAATAATCCTGTCCCGGATCGCCACTTAGGTTGGAGAAGGGAAGCACGACAATGGATAAGCGCGGTGCTGTCCTGGGTGACGGAACGGTTTTTGAGGACTGGACGAACAATGATGTGACGCCCGTCAGACCTAGCAGATACCACGTACCGCCGCCGATGGCCGCGAAAGCGAGGACTACGGCCGCGGCCACTCTCATTGATCGGGTGCCTGACTTCGCGAGTGACGGTAGCCGCAGGTCGGTCGGATCGACTATAAACACCTGCACTGGCTCGGCGATGTTTTTTAGGCGTCGTTTGCCCCAATCGTGCATCGCAACGGCAATCTTGCCCTTGACCTGATCGTAGGCCGCGCGCGACAGGCAGACGCCGCCCGGAGGCGCAATGTTCTCCAAGCGCGCGGCCACATTGACCCCATCGCCCATCAGGTCGCCGTCGGATTCGACCACCACATCACCTAGATTGATGCCGATGCGGAAACTGATCTCCTTGTCGGAAGCCATACCGACATTTCGATCGATCATCTGGCGCTGCAACTCGACGGCGCACCGGACGGCGTCGACGACGGAGGCGAACTCCACCAGCATTCCATCCCCGGTCGTTTTAACTATGTGACCATGATGGGTCGAGATGGCCGGATCGACGACGTCTTTTCGCAGCATCCGGAGCCTGGTAATGGTGCCTTCTTCGTCGGCACCTGTCAGCCGACTATAGCCAGCCACGTCCGCGGCCAGGATCGCGGCAAGTCGGCGTTCGACGTGCAGCTCGAGCACAATCCATCCCTCAGCATTTGACAGAAGGACTCTAGCATAACGGCGAACTACCAGAAGCTTGACTCTGCACCATCGACGAGCGCTAGCCAACGGAGTTCCCTACACGGGTCGTTAGTGACACGTCCGGTTCGGGTCAGAAGCGGCCCATCACGACCAGGCAGCGCGACGTCCGCTCTAGACTCCCAAGCGGCCGCACATAAGGACAAACCCCTAGGCCACCTGCAGCACCGACGGGGCCCTCGCGACCCCGTTTTTATTTGCGGCCGATGGTCGTAGCCTCCACGTCCATGATCGCGGCCTTGGACGAGGGACATGTCGGTGGCTATTCGGTCGCTTATGGCCGCGACGATACTTATTTCCCGGTCTACGTCACGGCGGCGCTGGCCGCGATCTTCTGCACGGCCGCGCTTCTCACCGGCGCGCTCTACTGGCTTGCGCTCGCGGCGCTCGCGGCCGGGTTTACCTACTACAACATTCCGCTGCTCGAGACCGGCCGGCCCACGATCGGCGCGAACCAATACGGCATCTTCATCCAGGCCTTCGGCCTGATCCGGTGGCGCGCCATCGAGCGTATCGATCTTGTCGAGATCGCCGAGCGCGCCATGACGGTGCATGAACTCCAGATCGTGCTGAACGCACCGCTCACCAGCGCGCTGGTGGCCGACTGGCGCAAGCAGCCGTTCTGGCGCTGGTTGATGCGCCTGCCCTGGCGGATGAGCCACACCAACATGGTGCGGATCAATGTCGAGCCGTTCGATCAGCCGCCGGACATGATCCATCGCACCTTCCTGCGGATGTGGCGCTACTACCGCAGCTAGCGACCACGCATGCATCACGTCCTCAGCACGAGGTGTGCGTAGGCCTCTGCCCTCATGCCGTAGGTCCATGCGACCGCTTCGCGCGCCGTGCGCAGATTGGCCGGCACCTGGAGGAAGAAATGCCTGCGCGTGCCGTCCGGCTCGGGCGTGGCGTTGACGACCTCCACGGCCGCCCAGGCGTCCGCGGCGAGCCAGTTGCGGCGCCACAGGATTCCGGTCTCGTCCTCGGCCACACAGGTGGCGCCGCCGAGCGCGACGTAACGTTCCGGCGTCATGATCTCGATCATGCAGCGGCGGACCTGGACGTCGACTTGCTCGTCGATGGCAGCGAGCGTGATCCGGTCCCGATGTTCGATGATCCAGCGGGGCACCTCCACCCCGCGCCAGGCCTAGATCGACCAGCCGTCGGGATAACGCAGTGCCGGACCGCTGGCGTGATGCGGCCGGTCGCGCGCGTCACCGCACATGAGGTTCGGTCGCTCCGCGAGCCAGCAGGTGTGCTCGTGCGGCTGTAGCCAGCTTATGCTCGTCGCGAGTTGCATCAGGCCGCGCAGCGGCTCCGTCTCTGCGTGCAGACCAAGGACCTCGCGGAGATAGTCATAAGCGCCAAGCCACGACAGATCGTGCGGCCCCGCTGCGCAGGTCGAAAAGCCCCGCGGAGCAGCGAGCGCCTGTAACACGCCGGGGAACGACAGGCCGGTTCGGCGCAGCTGGCCCAGCATGGACAGATTTTGCTCCGGCACGCTGCGTATCACCGCGTCGGCCGCAGCGGCGACCAGCAGGTCGGCGGGATTGACTGCGCTGTCGACCGCGGCAAGCACCTTCCGGTGAACCCGCGCTTCAACCTGCGAAGCTATGCGCCGGCGCAGGCGATCGAGGAGACGAAAGCGCACATTGCCGCCGTCGCCCTGCGACATCCGGCCGGCAAGCCCGGACAGCGCCAGCGGGCTGTCGCACCATACGATGCGGGCCGGCGGCTCCAGTCCTGCGGCCTCATAGGCAAGACGCACGCCCTGCTCCGCGGTGTCGCGATCGGCAGGCGCCGTCGAGCGTCGGATGGCTCTCCACCGCGCGCGGTAATCGCCCAACGCCGCCATCTGCCCCGCAGACAGCGCCTGCTCAGTCGGCGAGGACGCGCGCATCCCGAGCCCCAGTTCACGCTGGCGGCGCACCCGATAGGTCCCTCGCGGCAGCGTCAGCGGCGCATGCTCCTGATGCGTCACCCGCGCATAGGCCGAGGCGATCTGGAGATGCCCGAGATAGAGCCCGGCCGGAATGTCGCGCGCCAGATCGTCGTCGCGAAACAGCGTCACGCGCTCGCGGATCGCATGACAATGTCCCGTGGCCTCGCCCTCCAGCAGGACCAGAGGCGCACCTTCGGCGATTTCGGCGAGCGTTCCCGATGGCGCTACATCGGGTACCCGCTCGATCAGCAGGTCACCTTGCGCAAAAATCTCGGTCATCGTGCCTTCTCCCGTGCCGGCGCATCCGCGGGGAACGCGGATGGCCGGATTCGTTCAACATTGCCGTCGGCGATCTAGTGCACGACCTCGCCATGCAGTGCGAGGTCGAGACCGTCGCGCTCCATATCCTCCGACACCCGCAAACCGATAAACAGCTTGATCACGTACAGGATGATCAGGCTGACGACGGCATCGTAGACAAAGACCGTGGCGACGCCGATGCACTGGTTGATGAACTGGCCCGGGTTTCCCTCCAGAGCCCCCGCGGTGCCGCCATATTGCTCGACGGCGAAGACGCCGGTGAGCAATGCGCCGACGATGCCGCCGACGGCGTGGACGCCGAAGCAATCGAGCGCGTCGTCATAGCTGAACATGTTCTTGAGCCCGGTGCATCCCCAGTAGCAGAGGACGCCGGCCGCGATGCCGATCACGAAGGCGCCGATCGGGCCGACGAAACCGGACGCGGGCGTGATGGCGACGAGGCCTGCCACCGCGCCCGAGCAGATGCCGACAACCGTCGGCTTGCCCTTGAGCGACCACTCGACCAGCATCCAGGTGAAGCCGGCGACCGCGGCCGCGATCTGCGTCACCAGCATCGCCATGCCGGCCTGCATGCCTGCCGTCACCGCGGAGCCCGCGTTGAAGCCGAACCAGCCGACCCACAGCAGCGAGGCGCCGATGAAGGTCAGCACCATGTTGTGGGCCGGTCCCGCCTCCTTGCGCTTGCCGAGCATGATGGCGCACATCAGGCCTGCCACGCCGGCATTGATATGCACGACAGTCCCGCCGGCGAAGTCGAGCACCTTGACCCAGGCGGCGTCGTTGCCGGAGGCGAAGATGCCGTCAGGGCCCCACACCCAATGCGCGACCGGCGCGTAGACGAAGATCGCCCACAGGCCGATGAACCAGAGCATCGCGGAGAACTTCATCCGCTCGGCGAAGGCCCCTGCAATCAGCGCGGGCGTGATGATCGCGAACGTCATCTGGAAGCAGATGTAGACGCTTTCGGGGATCGTCGCCGCGAGCGGATTGGGGTTGCCGATCCCGCCCTTGCCGATGTCGCTGAGGATGTCCTTCAGGAACATGCGGTCCAGCCCGCCGATGAACGGCGTGCCGGCGCGGAAGGCCAGGCTATAGGTCAGGATCGCGAACAGAATCGTAACTAGGCAAGTCACCGCAAAACTCGTCATCACGGTGTCGCCCACGTTCTTCTTGCGCACCATACCGCCATAGAACAGCCCGAGCCCCGGCACCGTCATCATCAGCACCAGCGCAACGGAGGTGAGCATCCAGGCGGTGTCGCCGGGATTGGGCGTGCACTTCTCGAGGATCTTGCCGCCGCAGGCTGGCGGGCCCGCATCCTCCGCGAGCGCAACGTCGCCGAGGGCGAGGTAGAGCAGTGCAATTCCCAGCAACGCGACCACCAATGTCACGAGCCTTTGGCGGGTGGATGTTCTTGATTCCATCATCGTCCTCCCAAGTCGCAAGAGATGTCTTCTGGGCCCTGTTTGAGTGGAACCGCAGAGATGATCATGCGCGCCGGCGCGACGACGCCAGCGAGATCAGCTCGGATTTTCGGGACACAATGAGCGCGGCTCGGCGCGATGAGGTCGTCGAGCGTCGATGGCTGGAGACTGGCACCGACCAGCCTCATGGCTTATCGGCCTTTCCCTTGTCGCCAGATCGGAAAGCGTCAGAGACGGTTCCAATTTTCGGTCAAAGGACAGGCAAGATTCGCACCATCGACACGATTCATTCAAGCTACTGAATGCGCTTCGATTCCAGTTTGCTGCTTTGCGGCAACCGCGCCACGCGCTGCTTCACGCAACAGCCCATCGCCCAACGAATGAGCAGTGGCTGACGATGCCTATGCGGTTCGCATCAAGGGCGGCGCGGTCGGCTTGATCAGCGCAAACGCGATCTCGACGATGCCGGCGGCGAGCCCCACCGCCACGCCGATGCGCCAGGCCATGTTGTAGGAACCGAGCGCGTCGTAGATCAGCCCGCCGCCGTAGGTGTAGTCGACCGGCCGCCGCTGCCGCTCCGTCGCCGGGTCTTTGGCCGCCAGCACGTTCAACAGCATCGCCGCGTCGCGCACCGTCCCATCGGCCCTGCAGTGTCCTGGCTGTGCGCGATCGGCACGATCCCGGCCCGGCTGACCAGCCCAACGGTCGGCTTCACGGTGACGAGGCCGTTTTTGCTCGCGGGATACAGCAGCGAGCCCGACGTCTCGGTGCCGATCGAGGCTGCGCACAGGCCGGCCGCCACCGCGACAGCCGAGCCCGCGCTCGATCCGCCCGGCGGCACGACCGGGATGCCGCGATCATCCATCAGCGCCGGCGCGTAAGGGTTCTTCACTTGACCGCCCTTTGCGTGGCACTACGCCAACTGAAGCGATGGGCCATGTGTGGACGTATATGGACCCCGCCCGATTGCAACGACCGGCTTGATCAGGATCGACGGTCACAACTGCTGACGTATATCCGGCTTCTTGATGCGGCTGGACAACGTCTCCGCCGCGAGCCTCGATGGTTTTCGCCCGCTTCCACCTCAACGGCCCCGAGACATCGGCGCAAGCCGTGCCGGTCCACACATCAGGTTCGGGAAGCGACGGGGGTGACCGTTTCGCCATCTCCTGCCATTTGTTGCAATTGTCGGGTGAGACCTCCTTTCCTTGATTGCCGCTTCGCTTCAGG
>NZ_SPQT01000004.1 GCF_004571025.1 Bradyrhizobium niftali
ACAGGACACCTACCGCAACGCAGCATTGGCGGCATGACCCGCTAAGGAGCGTGCCGCCAGCTTGCGAGAGTGAAAACACGTGATGGCAGAGTCGGTCACCCGACGCATCGAGAGAAACCTGACCGCCTCAGTGGCGTTCGAACCCGGCCAACTGATAAGGCCTCGATCCGCGGAATCCATCAAGGCCAGCGGTTAGGTACGACCGCGCACAAAGGCCGGACACATGACTGCAAGCGACCACTGCTCATCACGAAAATAATTCTTGCAAGACGGGGGCCATCCACACATGAGGCGGCCTTTGTTCTTGAATTTTAAACGGCCCCAAGAGGGGGCCGCCAACCCGTCTGGCGGGTTTTCCACCAGCAGTCGGGGGGGCACCTTTCGGCTGGAGGTGCGAGCAAACGCGCCGCCAAGCCGATTGTTCCCCAAGGTGTTCTCTTGGCGGAACGCCCCGGCCTTTATTCGCTACACCCACAACGAGTTAATCCTAAACACGCATGAACAGGTTGTGGCAGTTCGCGAACAAAAACAGGCCACTTCGAAATTCAACTTAGGCCACTAGGGGTTAAAGCAGGCCAGCGCCAAAATCCGCAAAAGAACATATTGCGAACTTGGAACAAATGGGGTACATTGCTTTTATCGCCGGCCCGCCTCGCCAATCGTTTGTCCCCCTAGCGAATCCTCGCCATAAGGAGCACGACCCAATGTCCGCAACTGCCCTGCGTATCGTCGAAGGATCTTCCATGGACAAGAGTAAAGCTCTGGCCGCCGCGCTCTCCCAGATCGAGCGCCAGTTCGGCAAGGGTTCGGTGATGAAGCTGGGCAAGAACGACCGGTCGATGGACGTCGAGGCGGTGTCCTCCGGTTCCCTCGGGCTCGACATTGCGCTCGGGATCGGCGGCCTGCCGAAGGGGCGCGTCGTGGAAATCTACGGGCCGGAATCCTCGGGTAAGACCACGCTGGCGCTGCACACGGTGGCGGAAGCGCAGAAGAAGGGCGGCATCTGCGCCTTCATCGACGCCGAGCACGCGCTCGACCCGGTCTATGCGAGGAAGCTCGGGGTCAACATCGACGAGCTGCTGATTTCGCAGCCGGACACCGGCGAGCAGGCGCTAGAGATCTGCGACACGCTGGTGCGCTCGGGTGCGGTGGACGTTCTGGTGGTCGATTCGGTCGCGGCCTTGGTGCCGAAGGCCGAGCTCGAGGGCGAGATGGGCGAATCGCTGCCGGGCCTCCAGGCGCGGTTGATGAGCCAGGCGCTGCGCAAGCTGACGGCGTCCATCAACAAGTCCCACACCATGGTGATCTTCATCAACCAGATCCGCATGAAGATCGGTGTGATGTATGGCTCACCGGAGACCACCACCGGCGGCAACGCGCTCAAGTTCTACGCCTCCGTCCGCCTCGATATCCGCCGCATCGGCGCGATCAAGGAGCGCGACGAAGTCGTCGGCAACACCACGCGCGTCAAGGTGGTGAAGAACAAGCTGGCGCCGCCCTTCAAGCAGGTCGAGTTCGACATCATGTACGGCGAGGGCGTTTCCAAGATGGGCGAGATCCTCGATCTCGGCGTCAAGGCCGGCATCGTCGAGAAATCCGGCGCCTGGTTCTCCTATGACAGCCAGCGCCTCGGCCAGGGCCGCGAGAACTCGAAGGCGTTTTTGAAGGCCAACCCAGACATCACCGCCAAGATCGAGACCGCGATCCGCCAGAACTCCGGCCTGATCGCCGAGCAGATCCTGGCCGGCACACCGGAGCGTGACGCCGACGGCGAGGAGCCGACGGAAGAGTAGGTTTAACGCGGAAAGTTTTTCGCGAGGAGCGGGCGCTGAGGACGTTGAGTTGCCGACGTCTTCGGCGCCCGTTTCGTTTTGCGTGGGGGTGGGCGTTCGCGATGAAGCGTATGATCCTGACCAGTTCGTCCGGCGTCGGTCTCACCTACGCCGATCGCGCCGACATGGTTGTCCCGCTCATCTTTCGGTTCGTGTCGGGGCCATTGCCCACGTCGCACCATCTTGATGAATTTCTCGACGGACGCCTCAATCCCGGTATTCCGGAAGTGATCTGGGCCGACCTCGTTAGCCGGTCGCCTCAAACCGGTCTCGCACACAAGAATGTTGCGTTGGTCCGGTTCTGCGAGATTTACGGTGTCGAGCTTATCGAGCTGTGGTTTGATCCCAGCCCGAACAATCAATTGCAGTTGATCTGGATCCTCGATTATCTCCGCGCCGAACCCTACATGGCCGAACGCCTGAAATTGCGACTCGTCGATTTCGATTTGCTCGGCGCAGACGTCGCCGGGCTTCGCGAGCGTACCGTGCGGGCGCTCGATGTGACGGAGCGCGACTTCGAGGTTGCCCGCATGGCCTGGGAGGCCTACCGCGCGCCAACGCCTGAGCTCTGTTTCGGGCTCCTGAGCAGGGATTTCCCCGGGCTACCCTTCCTGAAGCCGGCCCTGGAGCAATTGTTGGCCGAACTGCCGTCGCCGACAACTGGATTGGGTGCGACGGAAGCGCGGCTGCTCGAACTGATCGCGAAGGGGCACAACCGTACCAAGGAGCTGTTTCAGCCGGGCGGGCTGCTTGAAACACGTGTGTTCGACCAGTGGGAGCTGGGCCCTTTGCTTGAAGGGCTCGCGTCCGGTCCGATGCCGGCGGTCGGCGGCCTCGATTCCAAGCTCGCGACGCTCGCTCCGCACGATGCGCGCGGCCGCAACGCCGCTTTTCGCCGGAGCCGGCTGTTGCTGACCGACTTCGGCAAGGCGGTGCTTGCAGGCCGGGACAATTTCCGCAGCCACAATCCGATCCGGCGCTGGTGGGGCGGCACGCTTCTGACCAACGAACGGCTTTGGCGTTGGAATCCGCAAAGCCGTTCGCTGGCGGCGCCTTGAATCCGGATTGTAGGGTGGGTTAGCCCAGCGGACTGCGCTTCGCGCAGCCGCCCGCTAACCCACCCTACGAATCCATTACTCCGCGGCTTCCGCGTAATCGCTCACCGGCGGGCAGGAGCACACGAGGTTGCGGTCGCCATAAACGTTGTCGACGCGGCCGACCGGGCACCAGTATTTGTCGGTGCGCGAGACGCCGTCGGGGAAGCAGCCCTCGGCACGCGTGTAGGCGCGATTCCACGCATCGTCCGCGATGTCGTGCACGGTGTGCGGGGCGTGACGCAGCGGTGACGCCTCGATCTTGAAGCGGCCGGCCTCGACCTCGGCGATTTCCTTGCGGATCGCGATCATCGCGTCGCAGAAGCGATCCAGCTCCGCCTTGGATTCCGATTCGGTCGGCTCGATCATCAGCGTGCCCGGGACCGGGAAGCTCATGGTCGGCGCGTGGAAGCCGTAGTCGATCAGGCGCTTGGCGATGTCGTCGACGGTGACGCCGCTGGTCGTCTTGAGGGCGCGGGGGTCGACGATGCACTCATGCGCGACGCGGCCCTTCTCGTTCTTGTAGAGCACCGGGAAATGCGCATCGAGCCTTGCTGCAATGTAGTTGGCGTTGAGGATCGCGATCTCGGTGGCGCGCTTCAAACCTTCTCCGCCCATCATCAGGATGTAGATGTAGGAGATGGTCAGGATCGAGGCCGAGCCGAACGGCGCGGCCGAGACCGGGCCGACCGGTGCATCCGTCTGCGTTGCGGGATGGCCCGGCAGGAACGGCGCAAGATGCGCCTTGACGCCGATCGGGCCCATGCCCGGGCCGCCGCCGCCGTGCGGGATGCAGAAGGTCTTGTGCAGATTGAGATGGCTGACGTCGGCGCCGTAATCGCCGGGCCGTGACAGACCGACCTGCGCGTTCAGGTTGGCACCGTCCAGATACACCTGGCCGCCATGGCCGTGGACGATGTCGCAGATCTCGCGGATGTGCTCCTCGAACACGCCGTGGGTCGAGGGATAGGTGATCATCACTGCGGCGAGGTCATTCGCGTGCTTGTCGGCCTTGGCGCGGAGATCGTTGACGTCGACGTCGCCGTTCTTCTCGCAGGCGACCACCACCACGTCCATGCCGACCATCGCGGCCGAGGCCGGGTTGGTGCCGTGGGCGGAGGAGGGGATCAGGCAGATCTTGCGGTGGGTCTCGCCGCGCGCGGCGTGATAGGCGCGGATCGCCAGAAGCCCGGCATATTCGCCCTGCGCGCCGGAATTCGGCTGCAGCGAGATCGCGTCATAGCCGGTGATGTCGCACAGCCACTTCTCCAGCCGCGCGAACAGCGCGTGATAGCCCCTGGCCTGCTCGCGCGGGGCGAACGGGTGCAGGGAGCCGAATTCCGGCCAGGTCAGCGGCATCATCTCGGTGGTCGCGTTCAGCTTCATGGTGCAGGAGCCGAGCGGGATCATGGCGCGGTCGAGCGCGAGGTCGCGGTCGCTGAGCTTGCGCATGTAGCGCAGCATCTCGGTCTCCGAGCGATGCGCATGGAACACCGGATGGGTGAGGAACGCGGTCGTGCGCTTCAGCGCCTCCGGCAGCGCGTCGCGCGTGGTGGCGTCGATCTCGGCGTAAGCAAGCTGGCCGCCGAAGGCGCGCCAGACCGCCTCGACGGTCGCGGGCGTGGTGGTCTCGTCGAGCGCGATGCGCAAAGCCGCCTCACCAACGCCGAGATTGATCTTCTCGGCAGCCGAGCGCGCGACGATCTCGGCGCGTTTGGCGCCGGCATCGACGCTGAGCGTGTCGAAGAAGTTTTCGCAGTTCGGCGCAAAGCCGAGCTTGCGCAGGCCGCTCGCGAGCACGGCAGCGCGGCGATGCACCTGGCGCGCGATCTGCGCAAGGCCTTCGGGGCCGTGATAGACCGCATACATCGCGGCGATCACGGCGAGCAGCACCTGCGCGGTGCAGATGTTGGAGGTCGCCTTCTCGCGGCGGATGTGCTGCTCGCGGGTCTGCAGCGCGAGGCGGTAGGCCGGCATCCCGCGCGAATCCACGGAGAGGCCGACGATGCGGCCGGGCAGCGAGCGCTTCAGCGCATCGCGCACCGCCATGTAGGCCGCGTGCGGCCCGCCATAGCCCATCGGCACGCCGAAGCGCTGCGCCGAGCCGATCGCGATGTCGGCCCCGAGCTCGCCGGGCGAGGCGAGCAGCGTCAGCGCCAGCAGGTCGGCGGCAACGATCGCGAGTGCGCCCTTGGCCTTCAGCGTCGCGATTGCGGGCCTGAGGTCGCGCACTGCGCCCGAACTGCCGGGATATTGAAGCAGCGCGCCGAGCACGTCGGCGCTGTCGAGCTCGGTGAGAGGATCGCCGACGATCAGCTTCCAGCCGAGCGGCTCGGCGCGGGTGCGCATCACCGCAAGCGTCTGCGGATGCACGTCCTTGTCGACGAAGAAGGCCTTCGCTTCGACCCGCGAGTGCCGCTCCGCCAGCGCCATCGCTTCGGCTGCCGCGGTCGCCTCGTCGAGCAGCGAGGCGTTGGCGACGTCGAGGCCGGTGAGGTCGCAGATCATGGTCTGGAAGTTGAACAGCGCCTCCAGCCGGCCCTGGCTGATCTCGGGCTGGTACGGCGTGTAAGCGGTGTACCAGGCCGGGTTCTCCAGGATGTTGCGCTGGATCACCGCGGGCAGGATCGTGCCCGAATAGCCCTGGCCGATCAGCGAGGTGAAGACCTGGTTTTGGGCAGCGAGCTCGCCCATATGCGCGATCGCCTCGGTCTCGCTGAGCGGCTTGCCGAGATCGAGCGGGGCGGCCTGCCGGATCGAGGCCGGCAGCGTCTCCGCCATCAGCGCATCGACGCTCCTGGCGTTGACGGCCTCCAGCATCGCGGCGACGTCGCGCGCCGACGGGCCGATGTGGCGGCGGGCGAAATTGGTGGTGTCGCCGTTGGATTTGCGGTGCGCGGTCATCATGGGTCCTCGCTTTAGGTCATCTGTCGCTGTCATGCCCCGCCTTGTGCGCACTTGCGCACTGGGGCGGGGCATCCAGTAAACGCAGGCGTCACGGCTTGAACCGGGAAGCCGCGGCGTACTGGATCACCCGCCTGCGCGGGGGATGACACCGAATGTGAGGTCGGAGTTCGCTTCATCTCACGCCGTGTGGGCCTTGTAGGCGGCTTCATCCATGAGGCCGCCGAGTTCGCTCTTGTCGGCAATCTTGATCTTGAAGAACCAGGCGGCGCCTTGCGCATCCGTGTTCACCAGCGCCGGCTCGGCGGCCAGCGCGGCGTTGGTCTCGAGCACTTCGCCCGTCACAGGCGCGTAGACGTCGGAGGCGGCCTTCACCGATTCCACCACGGCGGCGGCTTCCGCCTTCTTCAGCACGCGGCCGAGCTTGGGCAGTTCGACGAACACGACGTCGCCGAGCTGCTGCTGCGCGTAGTCTGTGATGCCGACGGTGGCGACATCGCCCTCGATGGCGAGCCATTCATGGTCGGAGGTGTACAGCGTCGTGGTCATTCTGAAGTCCTCAGCGTTTGTAGGTGTTTTTCACGAAGGGCATGGCGGCGACCGTGAGCGGCAGTCGCTGGCCGCGCACCTCGGCGAAGAGGCTGGTGCCGAGCGCGCCCAGTGCGGTGGGCACGTAGCCCATCGCGACCGGCGCGTTCAGGCTCGGGCCGAAGCCGCCCGATGTGACCGTTCCGATCGGCGCGGCGGATGTCGCATCCGCAAACAGCAGCGCGCCCTCGCGCACCGGCGCGCGGCCTTCCGCGCGCAGGCCGACGCGGCGGCGGCCGGCACCCTGATCGAAATGGGCGAGGATCTTCTCGGCGCCGGGGAAACCACCGGCGCGGGCGCCGCCAATGCGACGGCTCTTCTGCACCGACCATTCCAGCGCGGCCTCGACCGGCGTGGTGGCGGTGTCGATGTCGTGGCCGTAGAGGCAGAGCCCGGCTTCCAGCCGCAGGCTGTCGCGGGCGCCGAGGCCGATCGGCAGCACGTCAGGGTTTTCCAGCAGCGTTTTTGCCAGACGCTCGGCGTCCGCGGCCGGAACCGAAATCTCGAACCCGTCCTCGCCGGTGTAGCCGGAGCGCGAGACGAAGCAGTCGAGACCGGCGACCTTGTGCGGGCCGGCGTCCATGAACTTCATGGCAGGCGCCTCTGCACAGAATTTCGCCAGCGCGGATTCGGCCTTCGGACCCTGCACCGCGACCAGGGCCCGGTCGGCCAGCGAATCGATGACGCAGTCGTCGGACAGATGCGCGCGCAGATGCGCCTCGTCCTCGGCCTTGCAGGCGGCGTTGACGACCAGGAACAGGTGATCGCCGAAATTGGCGACCATCAGGTCGTCGAGAATGCCGCCATCGGCATTGGTGAACTGGGCGTAGCGCTGCCGGCCCGGCGCAATCGCCACGATGTCCTGCGGCACCAGCCGTTCCAGCGCGCGGGCGGCGTCCTCGACCTTGCCGGATTTCGGCCGCAGCGCGATCTGGCCCATGTGGGAGACGTCGAACAGGCCGGCGGAGGTGCGGGTATGGAGATGTTCCTTCAGCACGCCCGCGGGGTACTGCACGGGCATGTCATAGCCCGCGAACGGCACCATCTTGCCGCCGAGGGATACATGTAGGTCGTGGAGGGGCGTACGTTTCAGGGAGTCTTGGTCGGGTGCAAGCATCACAGGGGCCCTCGGCGGTTCCCCGGGGACGATTCCCCGAGCCAACCAGTCGAAGCCCCATCTGTCGCTGTGCCTGAGAGTATTATCCCGTCGGCGGACGCAGTCCGGGCCTCAAGCCCGTCGGCGCCTCTTTCCAGATGCTGTCAAAGCCACGCGGTCCTTTTGCCTGAGAGTTTCCGGGGCGGTTGCTCCTTCGGCGCCGGCACCAAAGCCGGTCTCTCCCGACGTGGCCGTACGATACAGATGGGTAGAGACCACAGGGCAGCCAAGCCTGTCAACGCGGGGATTGCGCCTTTCAACGGGATTGCAACGGGATTGAGCGCCTGCGGCAACCCTCTGATCTCTCTGCACAGTTTCTGGACAGCGAAGCTGGCCTTGTCTAAAAGCGCTTTGGCCCGCAGATATCAGCCTTAATTTCCGGTTTGGACGGCGGTCGCGGGTCCGAACACACCCGATTGGATGAACATGAGCGGCGTCAACGAGATCAGGTCGACCTTTCTGAACTTCTTTGCCGAGAACGGCCACGAGATCGTGCCGTCCTCGCCATTGGTGCCGCGCAACGATCCGACGTTGATGTTCACCAATGCCGGCATGGTGCAGTTCAAGAACGTCTTCACCGGAGTCGAGAAGCGGCCCTATCAGCGCGCCACCACCTCGCAGAAATGCGTGCGCGCCGGCGGCAAGCACAACGACCTCGACAATGTCGGCTACACCGCGCGCCATCTCACCTTCTTCGAGATGCTCGGCAATTTCTCGTTCGGCGACTATTTCAAGGAGCGCGCGATCGAGCTGGCCTGGACGCTCATCACCAAGGACTTTGGGCTGAAGAAGGACAAGCTGCTCGTCACGGTCTACCACACCGACGACGAGGCGCATGGGCTCTGGAAGAAGATCGCCGGCTTCTCCGACGACCGCATCATCCGCATCCCGACCTCGGACAATTTCTGGGCGATGGGCGACACCGGCCCGTGCGGCCCGTGCTCGGAGATTTTTATCGATCGCGGTGACCATATCTGGGGTGGCCCTCCCGGTTCTCCTGAGGAGGACGGCGACCGCTTCCTCGAATTCTGGAATCTGGTGTTCATGCAGTACGAGCAGGTGACGAAGGAGGAGCGCGTGGATCTGCCGCGTCCCTCGATCGACACCGGCATGGGCCTGGAGCGCATGGCCTGCATCATGCAGGGCGTGGACAGCGTGTTCGAGACCGATCTGTTCCGTCACCTGATCGACGCGACCGCCTCCGCGCTCGGCAGCGGGCCGAACGAGCAGACCGTGGCCTCGTTCCGCGTCATCGCCGACCATTTGCGCTCCTCGGCCTTCCTCGTCTCCGACGGCGTGCTGCCCTCCAATGAAGGCCGCGGCTATGTGCTGCGCCGGATCATGCGCCGCGCGATGCGCCATGCGCAGCTTCTCGGCGCGAAAGAGCCGCTGATGCATCGCCTGGTCTGGGCGCTGGTCCGCGAGATGGGCCAGGCCTATCCCGAACTGATGCGCGCGGAAAATCTGATCGAGGAAACGCTGCGGCTGGAAGAGACCCGCTTCCGCAAGACGCTGGTGCGGGGCCTTGCCATCCTCGACGAGAAGAGCGCTTCGTTGAAGAAGGGCGACATGTTCGACGGCGACGTCGCCTTCACGCTCTACGACACCTACGGCTTCCCGCTGGACCTGACGCAGGACGCGCTGAAGTCGCGCGGCATCGGCGTGGACCAGTCCGCCTTCACCGATGCGATGGAGCGCCAGAAGGCCAAGGCGCGCGAGTCCTGGAAGGGCTCGGGCGAGGCGGCTTCCGAAGCGATCTGGTTCCCGCTGCGTGAAAAGCTCGGGGCCACCGAATTCCTTGGCTATGAGACCGAGAGCGCCGAAGGCGTGGTGTCCGCGCTGGTGAAGGACGGCCAGGAAGCCACGAGCCTCAAGGCCGGCGAGACCGGCGCGCTGGTGCTGAACCAGACGCCGTTTTACGCGGAGTCCGGCGGCCAGGTCGGCGACACCGGCGTGCTGCTCGGGGAGGGCGGCATCAAGTTCCGCGTCACCGACACGCAGAAGAAGCTCGGCGATCTCTTCGTTCACGTCGGCACCGTGGAGAGCGGCGAGCTGAAGCTCGGCACCGCGCTTCAGCTCGAGGTCGATCACGGCAGGCGCTCCTCGATCCGCGCGCACCATTCGGCGACGCACCTCATCCACGAGGCGTTGCGCCAGGTGCTGGGCGATCACATCGCCCAGCGCGGCTCGATGGTCGCGCCGGATCGTCTGCGTTTCGACTTCGTGCATCCGAAGCCGATCACGGCGGAGGAGCTGGCCCGCGTCGAGGACATCGCCAACGACGTGGTGCTGGAGAACGACGAGGTCACGACCCGCGTCATGGGCGTGGACGAGGCCCGCGAGGCCGGCGCGCGCGCGCTGTTCGGCGAGAAATACGGCGACGAGGTCCGCGTCGTCTCGATGGGCCGGACCGCGCGGGAGCGCGGCACCAACGCGCTCGGCTGGTCGGTCGAGCTTTGCGGCGGCACCCATGTGCGGCGCACCGGCGATATCGGCCTGATCACGCTGACCGGCGAGAGCGCGGTCGCCTCGGGCGTGCGCCGCATCGAGGCGCTGACCGGCAATTATGCGCGCAAGCACGCCAACGACACCATGGCGCTGGCGAAGACCGCGGCGAACGAGCTGCGCACCTCGATCGACGACGTGCCGGCGCGCATCACCGCGCTGATGGAGGAGCGCAAGAAGCTCGAGCGCGAGCTCTCCGACGCCCGCAAGAAGCTCGCGATGGGCGGCGGTACATCCGTCGGGAACGGCGCAGCCGTAGGCGTGCGTGAGGTCGGCGATGTCAAGCTGATGGCGCGTGCGGTCGAGGGCATCGAGATGAAGGATCTCAAGAGCCTTGCGGACGACGGCAAGAAGCAGATCGGCTCCGGCGTGGTCGCCATCGTCGGCGTCACCGAGGACGGCAAGGCCGGAATCGTGGTCGGCGTCACCGCGGACCTCACCGCGCGCTTCAATGCCGTGAACCTGGTGCGCGTCGCCTCCGAGGCGCTCGGCGGCAAGGGCGGCGGCGGCCGGCCCGACATGGCGCAGGCCGGCGGTCCCGATGGCGCCAAGGCGCCCGAGGCGCTTGCGGCGATCGAAAAAGCGATGGCGGGCGCGTAAACACCATGCCCCCCGTTCCGCGAGGACGTGGGCTTCGCGATCCCAATTTGAGGGATCGCCTCTACGAACTGCTGGAGCACGATCCGCTGGCCTATTCGGTCGGGTCGCGCTTCATCCAGCTGATCATCGGCGTCATCGTGCTCGACGTGGTCGCGATGATCCTCGCCTCGGTGCCGGATCTGGACGCGCAGTTCGGCGCGCTGTTCTCGGCGATCAAGATCTTCGCCGTGATCGTGTTCGCGCTGGAATATGCCGCGCGGCTGTGGACGGTCGCCGGACACACCCAGCGCGAGGCGTCCGCGCTGTCCGACCGGCTCGGCTACGCCTTCTCCGCGCTCGGCATCATCGACCTCATGGCGTTCCTGCCCGCCGCGATCGTGCTCGCCGCCGGCCGGCATGCGACGCTGGCTGCCCTCGGCGTGCTGCCGTTCTTCAAGCTGATCCGCTATTCGCCGGCGATGCGCTCGCTGCTCGCCGCCGTGCATGCGGAGCGGCGCGCGCTGATCGGCTGCATCGTCATCCTGATCGGCGCGGTCTTGACCTTCGCCTCGCTGCTCTACGCCATCGAGCGCGACGTGCAGCCGGACAAGCTCGGCACCATTCCGCAGGCGATGTGGTGGGCGATCGTGACGCTCGGCACCGTCGGCTATGGCGACGTCGTGCCGGTGACGGCGCTCGGCAAGTTCATCTCCGTCTTCACGATCATCGCGGGCTTTGCCATGATCGCGCTGCCGGTTGCGATCATCTCGACCGCCTTTGCCGAGGAGGTGAAGCGGCGCGATTTTGTCGTCACCTGGGGCATGCTGGCACGGGTGCCGCTGTTCTCGCATCTTTCGGCCTCGGAGATCGCCGACATCATGCGGCTGCTCCGTGCACGAACCATCGAGCAGGGCGAGATCCTGGTGCGGCGGGGCGATGCCGCCTCGTCGATGTATTTCATCACCGCTGGCGAGGTCGAGATCGCGCTGCCGAGCCAGCAGGTACGGCTCGCCGACGGCACCTTCTTCGGCGAGATCGCGCTGCTGCATAAGACAAAACGCAGCGGCACGGTGACCGCGACGCGCAAGACCCGGCTGCTCGTGCTCGACGCCCAGGATTTCCACGCCCTGATCGCGCGCATGCCGACGCTGGCCGCCCACGTCCACCAGACTGCGAAAGCGCGGCTGGAGGAGACCGGCGATCTCGCCGCGGCCGAACTGGCGCAGGCGGAGAAGGAGGGCCGCTGAGCGGTCAGCCTTTCTTCAGGAAAACGTAGTCGGCCGAGTAAGGCACGCTCTTGAACTCGCCGGCCTTCTCGCATGCACCGTCGAGCTTGCCGCCATGGGTGTTGATGCGCTGGACGGTGGTGACCGGTGTCAGGACGCCGCTGCCGCGGCGGGAGGCGACCTCCAGCTTCAGCCAGGGGATATCGGCGGCGGTGGCACCCGGCGCGTTGCCGATGGCCTTGCCGACGACGGCGCTGCCGTCGGCGTGCTCCCAGTTCGGGCCGGCATAGTGCCGCCCGATCGTCTTGCCCTCGGAGAGCAGCGTCGCGACCGGTTCGCGGAAGGCCCAGGCGAGCTTGCCCTCAGCGCCGGCCTTGCACTCGTAGACCTGCGCACCCTCGGCGTGGACGCTGAGCACGACCGTCTCGCCCGGCGCCGCGATGGCCTCGGGGAGCGGCTCCGCAGCCCCGGCCGGTCCGATCAGGGCCGCGAGCAACAGGGCGGGGGCGGCAAGCTTGATGAACATGGAGGTCTCCGCAAAGGGTTTCAAAAAAAGAAACGGGCCGCGCTCAAAGACGCGGCCCGTGATGATGTCCGGCCCAGTCGGGCGAAATTGCGGACGGCTCAGGCCGCCAACGCCTTCGTGAGGTTCTCCGCGACCTTGTCGAGGAAGCCGGTGGTCGAGAGCCAGCGCTGGTCGGCGCCGACCAGCAGCGCGAGGTCCTTGGTCATGTAGCCTTCCTCGACGGTGTCGACGCAGACCTTCTCCAGCGTGTTCGCGAACTTGGCGAGCTCGGCATTGTTGTCGAGCTTGGCGCGGTGGGCGAGGCCACGGGTCCAGGCGAAGATCGACGCGATCGAGTTGGTCGAGGTCTCCTTGCCCTTCTGGTGCTCGCGGTAGTGGCGGGTCACCGTGCCGTGGGCGGCTTCGGCTTCCACCGTCTTGCCGTCCGGGGTGAGGAGGACCGAGGTCATCAGGCCGAGCGAGCCGTAGCCCTGCGCGACCGTGTCGGACTGCACGTCGCCGTCGTAGTTCTTGCAGGCCCAGACATAGCCGCCGGACCACTTCAGCGCCGAGGCCACCATGTCGTCGATCAGGCGGTGCTCGTAGGTCAGCCCCTTGGCCTCGAATTCCTTCTTGAACTCGCGGTCGTAGATGTCCTGGAAGATGTCCTTGAAGCGGCCGTCATAGACCTTCAGGATCGTGTTCTTGGTCGAGAGATAGACCGGGTAGTTGCGCAGCAGGCCGTAGTTCAGCGAGGCGCGGGCGAAGTCGATGATGGAGTCGTCGAGATTGTACATCTCCATGGCGACGCCGGCGCCGGGCGCCTTGAACACTTCCTTCTCGATCACGGTGCCGTCCTCGCCGACGAACTTCATCGACAGGGTGCCCTTGCCCGGGAACTTGAAATCGGTGGCGCGGTACTGGTCGCCATAGGCGTGGCGGCCGATGATGATCGGCTTGGTCCAGCCGGGAACCAGGCGCGGCACGTTCTTGCAGATGATCGGCTCGCGGAAGATCACGCCGCCGAGGATGTTGCGGATGGTGCCGTTCGGCGACTTCCACATCTGCTTGAGGTTGAACTCCTTCACCCGGGCCTCGTCCGGGGTGATGGTGGCGCACTTGACGCCGACGCCGACCTTCTTGATGGCTTCGGCGGCGTCGATGGTGACCTGATCGTTGGTGTGGTCGCGGTACTCCATCCCCAGGTCGAAATACATCAGCTCGACATCCAGGAACGGGTTGATCAGCTTGTCCTTGATGTACTGCCAGATGATCCGGGTCATCTCGTCGCCATCGAGTTCGACGACGGGATTGGATACCTTGATTTTTGCCATGATCGGGGAAGCCTCTTGGGAACGGCGCTATTGGCGCGCCACGGGAATATCCGCCGCCTCTTAGCACCGCCGCGCGGCGGGCGAAAGCCAAGGGATTATGCACTTTTAGCCCATCCAGCTTCCGCAGATGGGGGCGGGGAGCGGCCCGCCGGCGGGGCCGGCCTGAGGCTTCAGAAGAGATTTAAAAGTTGAATCCAAGTCGTTATTTCCCTTGAGAATTTTGTCAGGACAGGCAAACGACAGGCACACAAGGCCGCGCCGGCTGGCGGCGGGCTTGAATCAATTCCTGAGAGCGCCTTGCCAAGGCCTTGAGACGAAGAGTGAAAGCGAAACGAGATGTCGGGGACTGACAAGAGCAAGGCGGGTCTTTCCCTCGACGGTCCCATCGTGATCCTGGTCGAGCCGCAGCTTGGTGAAAACATCGGCATGGCCGCGCGCGCCATGGGCAACTTCGCCCTGAGCCGGTTGCGCATCGTCAACCCCCGCGACGGCTGGCCCAACATCGCCGCCCAGCGCGCCGCGGCCGGTGCCGACTACATTCTGGAAAAGGTCGAATTGTTTGGCACGGTCGAAGAGGCCGTCGCCGATCTCGACCTGCTGTTCGCCACCACCGCACGCCCCCATGACCAGGCCAAGCCGGTGGTGGGGCCGGAAGCTGCCGCCGCCGAGATCTCGGGGCACGTCGCCATAGGGGGCAAGGCCGGTATCCTGTTCGGCCGCGAGCGCTGGGGGCTGACCAACGAGGAGGTCGGGCTCTCCAACCGCATCATCACCTTCCCGGTCAATCCGGGCTTTGCCTCGCTCAACCTTGCCCAGGCCGTGCTGCTGGTCGGCTATGAATGGTTCAAGCGGGCGACCTCCGGCGAGCTGCCGCACGCCATGCCCGAGCGCTCCGAGCGCGCCTCGCAGCACCAGATGCAGGCCTTCTTCGACAACCTCGTGCGCGAGCTCGACCGGGTCGAATTCCTCCGCCCGGCCGAGAAGCGCGACACCATGCTGGTCAACCTGCGCAACATCTTCAGCCGGATGGAGCCGACCAAGCAGGACATGCACACCCTCCATGGAGTCGTCATGGCGATCGCGGAGGGGCGCAAGGGTCCGGCCAAGGGCGGCGTGCTCGACGGTGAGCAGGCCACGCGCCTGCGCGCGCTCTTGGCCGAGCACGGGCAGGGCGGCGGTGTCCCCGACAGCAGCTCGACGGTGCGCGGGCTCGCCCGCCTGCTCCGCCGCAACCCGACCGATGCCGAGCGACTGCTCTGGCAGGCGCTGACCCGCGACCGCCGCTTCGCAGGTGGGTTCAAGCGCCAGACCCCGGTCGGCCGGCACATCCCGGACTTCGTCTCGTTCCCGCACCGGATCGCGATCGAGCTGGTCAACCCCGGCGAGGGCGAGACGATCGCGGCGGACCGCGCGGGCCGACGGACGTGGCTCGAGGCGCGGGACTATCGGGTGCTGGAGATCCGGGCCGCGGATGTGGAGCGCGATCTCGAGGCGGAGCTGGTGCGGCTGCAGGGGATGGTGGCGGAATCGACTTAAGCGTTGGGCCAGAGAGAGCCGCCGTCCCCAAACCCGCAACCAAGAGCTGTGCAGAAGCGTCGTTGGTTGCTAACATGGTCCCGGGAATTGAGTTGGGGACTGCATGTTTGGAATGACCGGCCGCGCACTCGTTTGTGCGGCAGCAGGTGTAGGTGCGCTGGCGCTGACGACCTTGCTCGAATTATCGCCTGCGCGTGCGGAAATGCCCTTGGCCGCGAAGTGCAACGCGCTCGGCAACATCACGCTCGATGACCGCATCGCCGGCTGCACCGCGATCATTCAGGCGGCGACGGCCATGCAGCAAAGCGTGACTGCTGCGTACTTTCGCCGTGCCATGCTTTACCGCCAGAAAGGTGAGGCCGGCCTTGCGATCGCGGACTACAACCTGATCATCGAACGCGATCCGGGCAATCTGAACGCCCGTCTTCAGAGAGCTTTTGTGCAAGCCGAGAGGCGACAAACCGACGCTGCGCTTGCCGACTACGACAAGGTCATCGAGCTTGATCCCAAGGCTGTCTACGCCCGTTTGGGACGTGCCCGAATCTACCAAGCCAAAGGAGATATGGTCCGCGCCATCGCCGACTATGATCAAGCCCTCCTGATCCATCCGGACAATGTCATAGCGCGTGTCGACCGAGGCCTCGCTTCCATCCGCAAGGGCGACCTGGATCGTGCCATGGCTGACTGTGACCGAGCGGTCGAGCTCAGCCCGCAAACCGGCGGTGGCCAGCTGTGTCGCGGTCGGGTCTACTTTGCCAGGGGCAACAAAGAACTCGCATTGGCCGAACTCGATCAAACCATGCAGATCAAGCCGAAGAGCCAGGAATTTTATTACTTTCGCGCAGAATCCTTCCTTCAATTGGACGAGTTCTCCCGCGCGTTCGCCGATTATGACCGGATCATCGAGCTCAACCCGCGGGGCCGAGCTGTCTACCTCTGCCGGGGTGTCGCCTATGCTCGAAAAGGCGACTACGACCGTGCCATTGCCGATTTCACCCAGGCCATTCAGCTGGCCCACCGAGATCGGGCAAGCCCAGGCGATGAGACTCGTCAGATTGAAGGTCAAGTCGCCGATCCCGTTTCAGCGTCTGCCGATGGTGGGGCGACTGCGCTCGGCTGGGGGGACGGTCCTGCATTCCGCGCTCGGGGAACTGCGTACTCTGCAAGAGGAGACATTGATTTTGCTATCGCGGACTATGACGAGGCAATCCGTCTCGATCCCAGGGACAAGGTTGCCATCGGACTCCGCGCCAACGCGTACAAGGCCAAGGGGGACTTCGGCCGCTCGCTGGCGGACTACGATCAACTCGTGCAGCTCGATCCCCGGGATGCCCGCGCCTACTTTCATCGTGCGAGGGTCTATTGGCAGAGCGCTTCGCTCGGCAACTCGTTGAGCGACCTGGACCAGGCGATACAGCTCGATCCAAAGAGCGCCTATCCGGTGTTATGGCGCGAAATTGTTGCAAGGCGCAGTGACCAGCCGAGCCAGCTGAGCGAGGCTGCAAAGCAGCTCGACGCGACGAAATGGCCGGCGCCGATCGTCAATCTCTTCCTTGGCACGATGACGCCGGAGCAAGTGCTCAGCGCGGCCGACGACGCCGACCCGGTGAAGAGAAAGGGGCAGGTCTGCGAGGCGAATTTCTATATTGCAGAGCGCGCACTTCAGAGCGGCTCCAGGGACGAGGCATTGAAGCTGTTCGAGCAGGCTGCAGCCGATTGCCCGAAGACCTTTATCGAGAAGCCGGCCGCAGACGTCGAGCTTGGCGCGCTGCGAGCGAGCCGCTGATTGCTGTCAGGAATAGCCTCGTCGTCTCGTAGGGTCGGCAAAGCAACTTGTCCGCCGTAGCTCGAAGAGCGACGGCGGAAGCGTGCTCACCATGCGATCAGTAAAGTCGAGATAGAAATGGTGGGCACGGCGCTACGCGCCTTTGCCCACCCTACGAGATCCGGCCCATCATCCACGCCCGAGTTGTACCTCGCGCTCCACCGCAATCCATGTCGCCCGCGCCACGGCGAGCAGCCTGCCGGCTTCATCATGCGCGGCGGCTTCGGCGGTGCGTTTGCGGCCGTCGCGGCCGGTGGGCCAGGCCGTGATGACGCAGCGGTCGCCGGGGCGCGGCCGCGCTTCGATCCGCGCTGACATTCGTCCGAGCAGGAGCGGGGCCTGGTCGAAGCTGTCGCTCTCCTGATTGTAGTTGCAGGCATAGCCGGTGGGACAATCGAGCGCCGACCAGAGAAATTCGCTGGCGATCAGGCCGTCCTCGGCGGCCAGATTCGCATCGGGCGTCCAGCTCGCCGCGAGAACGGCGTTCCGCGCGTGACGCCCGAGCGGTCCGGCGAAAATGCGCAGGCCGTCTCCCTTGGCCCTTGCAGGACCGCAGACGAAACATGTCGGCAGCGGATGCTCGTGCGGCTTGACCGGCGTCAGCAATTCGGCGGCGGTTGCCTCCTCGAAGCTGGCGGTCTCGATACGCGCAAGCTCGACGCTTGCCGCTCGCCCGATCGCGACGATTTTGGCACCGTCGCGAAGCTCCCATGTGCCGTCGTCGATCGCGACCGCGTCTAGCGGTGTGTCCAGCGGCGGCGGTGCGCGCAGCGTCACCTCCGCAGCCCCGGGAATGTGCCGGGCCAGCCGGCCGCAGACATAACCGCCGTTGCCGGAGTTCGGGGGACCGCAATAGCGCTGGTCGATGATGATCCGGGTCATCGGTTTTGTTCTCGCTTCCTCGTCGGCGCACTCTACCTGATCTTGAGGACAATTCGTCCCTGAACCGTGCGATTGGCCACGGCGCGCATGGCGTCGCCAGCCTCCTCCAAAGGGAGGATGCGATCGATGTGCGGGCGGATCTGTCCGTCGGCCAGCAATCGCATCAGCTTGTCGTTCATGCGCGCGGCCTCCGCGGAAAACCTCTCCGCCCAGGCGCCGGCGAAGACGCCGATGATGGAATAGTTCTTCAGCAGCGGCAGGTTCATGGGGAGCTGTGGAATCTCGCCGCTGGTGAAGCCGATCGGCATCAGCCGTCCGCCCCACTTCATCAGCCGCGCCAGCTGCTCGAAGACCGCGCCACCGACATTGTCGAAGCCGACATCGATGCCGTTTCCCGATGTGATCGACTTGATCCGGTCGCGCAGGTCTTCGCTGCGATAGTTGACGACGTCGCTGGCCCCATAACCACGCACCAGGGCGGCCCTGTCGTCGGAGCCGATCCCGGCGACGACGTGCAGGCCGAGATGGCGGCCGAGGTCGACGGCGGCGAGCCCAACGCCGCCGGCAGCGCCGGTGACGAACATGGTTTCGCCGCGTCGCGCCCGTGCGCGCTCGACCAGCGCGTAATAGGCCGTGCCGTAATTGTGCAGGACCGTCGCCGCTGCCGCGAACGCGACGCCATCGGGCAGACGCACGCTCTTCGATTCCTTGGCGGTCATCCGTTCGGCGTAGCCGCCGGTCCAGCTGCTGCACGCGACGCGATCGCCGGGGGCGAATGTCGTCACCTCGTCGCCGACCGCGACGACGATGCCGGATGCTTCCGTGCCGGGCACGAAGGGCGTCGGCGGCCGCATCTGGTAGAGGCCCGAGACCATCAACTGGTCCATGAAGCTCACAGACGCAGCGTGGACGTCGATGAGGATCTCGTCGGCGGCGGGCCTCGGCTCGTCGATCTCACCGAGGCGCAGATCCGCAGGGCCGGTGAACGAGCTGCACAGAACCGCTTTCATCTGGGCGCTCCAACGGGTCGAGGCGACGGCCGATCGTCCCCCCGGCGGCGGCCGAAAAGGCGCGGCACCAGCATGGGAACGCGGCGGCGATAGTCCTCGTAGGTCGCGCCGAACTCGGCGATCAGATCCCGCTCCTCGAACTGCAAGGCGAGCAGGATGTAGGCCGTGTTCGCGATCGCGAACAGCAAATGGCCGGCGGTCATCGCAGGCGTCGCCCAGAACGCAAGCAGGAATCCCAGCATGAGCGGATGCCGCACGATCTTGTAGAGCAGCGGCGTCCTGAAGGACTGACCCGATATCTCGGTCCCGCGGAATGCGACGAAAGCCTGACGCAGTCCGAACAGATCGAAATGATCGATCATGTGGGTCGAGGCAAACGCGATCAGCCAGCCGAGCCAATGCACCACGATCAGCAGCCAGGCCGCGATTCCGCTCGTTTGCCAGATCGGCGTCGGGATCGGACGCCACTGCCAGAACAGCAGCAGGAGGATCAGGCTGGAGAGCAACACATAGGTGCTGCGCTGGCAGGCGACGGGAAGGAATTTGCCCCACCATCGCTTGAAGGCCGGCCGCGCCATGACGCTGTGCTGGATGGCAAACAGGCTCATCAGCAGAAGGTTGACGAGGATGGCCTCGCTCACATTCGTGGGGCTGCCGACGTCGATCGACTTGTCGATCGACTTGGGCACGACATAATTGCCGACGAAACCGAGCGCGTAGAGAAATGAGACCGTGAACACGGCATAGCTCACGATGGCGTAGAGCAGGATCGGGAGACGCGCGAACATGTTTTTTCCTATTGTGCTGGTGGCGGCAGTGCCGCATGCAGGAGCCTCAATCGCTCGCTGGCGAGCCGGCTCGATCTGACCCGACTGTTATCGCTGGACCGTCCCCTGTGCGTCCCCCGGCCGGGGAGGGAGGATTTCCATGACGGCCTTCTCGCTGGGAACATTCGGGTTCCCCGAGGTCCATGCCGACGACCGCCCGATCAAGCTGGCCTTACGCAAAGGGCTTGCGCTGCTGGTCTATCTAGCGGAGGCCAAGGGCGCTGTGGCGCGGGACGTCGTGGCCACGCTGCTGTGGCCGGAGAGCCCCGGCGAGACCGGCCGTGCGCGCTTGCGGCGGCTGCTTCATCGCATCGAGCAGACGCTCGGCCAGGCGGTTTTCGAGACTGACCGCAGCAGCGTGCGATGGTCTCCGGCGCTCGAGTTGAAGGTCGACACGCATCTGTTCGAGGACGCCTGCGACCGCGGCGACTTTGAGCAGGCCTGCCAGATTTACCGGAGTGACTTCCTGGCCGGCTTCGCGCTGGACGACTGTTCCGAATTCGACGAATGGGCATTCTTCCGCTGTGAGGCGCTGCGGGGACGGCTCATGCACGCGCTGGAGCGTCTGGTGCAGGACAAGAATGCCGCCGGCGAGCATTTTGCCGCGACCGCGCATGCGGGACGTCTGGTCGAGCTCGATCCGCTGAGCGAGGTGTATGGCCGGCATCTGATCCGCAGCCTGCTGCTGGCCGGCGACCGAAGCGCGGCTGAGCGGCACCACGCCGCGCTGACAGAGCGGCTGCGCGACGAACTCGGGGTCGCGCCGGAAGCCGAGACCGAGGCGCTGATGAGCCCTGCGGCGGGGTCGCTTGACGTTCCGGCGACGCGCTACGTCAAGGGCGTGGGCGTACACCTCGCATATCAGACCTATGGCAGCGGCCCGCTCGATATCCTGGTCATGCCCGGCTTCGTGTCGCATGTGGAGCGCGCCTGGGAGCATCCCGCGAGCCGGACGTTTCTGGCGTCGTTGATGAAGCTCGGGCGGCTGATCGTGTTCGATCGCCGCGGCATCGGGCTGTCCGACCGGGTCGGATCTGCCCCCGGCATCGACGTCACCGCGGAAGATATCGGCACAGTCCTGCGCGCGGCGAATGCGCGCCGCGTCGTGCTGTTTGGCGCGTCCGAATGCGGGCCGGCCTGCATCAGATTCGCGGTCGATGAACAGCGCCTGGTGGCCGGCCTCATCCTGTTCGGCGCGCTGGCGAAGGGCTGCTGGTCACCGGACTATCCGCACGCGCTGCGCGCCAGCCAGTATGACGCCTGGCGCCAGCATCTCGTCGCGCAATGGGGCGGCCCGGTCGGAATCGAGACCTTCGCGCCGAGCCTTGCCGGTGATCCGCAGGCGCGCGCCTGGTGGGCCGGGCTATTGCGCGCGGCCTCCAGCCCCGGCGGCATCTCCGCCGTGCTCGAGGCGTTTCGCGATGCCGACGTACGACACCTTCTGGCGCAGATCGCCGTGCCGACGCTGGTGCTGCACCGGCGGGGTGACCAGGCGGTGCGGATCGCGGCCGGCCGCGACATGGCGAGCCGGATCAAGGGCGCGGAATTCGTCGAGTTGGACGGCAACGATCACTGGTTCTTTGCCGGCGATCGGGGGCCGGTGCTGGAGGCGATCAGGGGATTTATGGAGGGGTTGCGGAAGCGCACTTCGTAGGGTGGGCAAAGCGAAAGCGTGCCCACCATGTCGTTCGACGCGGCTGAGAGATTATGGTGGGCACGGCGCGACGCGCCTTTGCCCACCCTACGAAATCTTCGTAGCCCGGATGGAGCGAAGCGCAATCCGGGACAGTGTCCCCGCATTCCGCTCCGCTCCATGCGGGCTACAAGATCACAGCGTTCACACCGCCTCGAGCTGATCCGCCGCGCGCTTCTTCTTCGTCTTGGACTGGCTGAGCAGGGGGCCTGCCGTGAGCGCGGCCGTATCCGCCACGCCCGGGTCGCGCGAGATCATCGCGGCGACGATCGCGCCGTCGATGATGAGGCCAAGCTGGTGCGCGAGCACTGCCGGCTCGCTCGATCCGAGCTCGCCGGCGAGCTTCTCGATGTGGCCGAGCACGATCTTCTTGTGCTTCAGCGCGATGTTGCGGAACTGCTTGGCGTCCTTGTCGTGCTCGCCGACGGCGTTGATGAAGGGGCAGCCGTAGAAGCGCTCCTCCGCGAACCAGCTCTTCAGCGCCGGGAAGATGCGCGTCAGTTTCGCCTGCGCGTCGCCGCCGCCTTGCTCCATGGCGCCGATGAACCATTCGCGCCACTGCTTGCCTTCGCTCTCCAGCACCGCGTTGACGAGATTGGTCTTGGAGCCGAACAATTTGTAAAGGGTGGTCTTCGCCGTGCCGGCTTCCTCGATGATCGCGTCGATGCCGGTGGCGTTGATGCCGTTCTTGCAGAACAGATGCGTCGCGGCGCTCAAGAGGCGCCCGCGCGCGGACTCGTCCTCGCCAGCACCGGCGTGGGGCGAATTGGATGTCTTCTTCGATGACGTCTTTGCCATGAGTCCAAACTTACCCGCAGCCGCGCCGCATCAGCAAGCCGCATCTGTTCCGCGCTGAAAAGATTCGCAAAGCGCACCCCATCTGCATCGCCTTTGGGCAAGCGGCCGCTGATCAATCCGCAGGCAGCGATCGCTAAGCGGCTCCAATGCTTCGCAATTTGCTTTTGGCCGTCTGTGGCACGCTCCATGCAAGGAAACAGACCGTTCGGTATCCTGCCGATTTCCTCGGCTGCCAGGGAGAAAACTGATGACTGCCGTCGTTCAAAAGACAGTGCTGACGGGTTGCCTCGCGCCCATCGACAAGAATGGGCTCGAGCAATTGATCGCGAGCGGCAAGGCCAATCCGAAGGTCGTCAAGACCTTGAAGTGCAAGACGGTCGCGGAAGGCAAGTTTCGCCACGCCAACTACATCCGCAACCTGCCGCCCTACATCGTCGACGAGCCGCCGGGCCTTCTGGGTGACGATACCGCGCCCAATCCGTCGGAAGCCTCGCTCGCCGCGCTCGGCTCCTGCCTTGCGGTCGGCCTGCACGCCAACGCCGTGCATCGCGGCTGGATCGTCAACAAGCTCGAGCTCGAGCTCGAAGGCGACCTCAACATCACGGCCGTGTGGGGTACCGGCGATGTCTCCGACAAGCCGGTCGGCTTCACCGACGTGCGCGTCAAGGTCGACATGGAGTGCGAAGGCATCTCGCAGGACGAGATCAACGCGCTGGTCGCCCATGTGAAGAAATGGTCGCCGGTCGCCAACACCTTCACCCGCCCGGTCAATCTCGAGGTCGGCATCTAGGCTGACGGCAACAGGACAAGGTGCGGGAGACGATCATGGGTTCACTGGCTTTATCACGGGCCGACATTTTGGATCAGCCCGCACCGTCCATTGCAGGCGAGGTGGCGCGGATCGCGCGCGAGCAGCTTGCGCCGCTCGCCGCCGGCATCGACGACGGCTCGGTCTATCCGGCCGAGGTGCTGCGCAAGTTCGGCGAGGTCGGTGCCTGGGGCAGTCACATGCCGCATGAAGGTCCCGCCGATTTACGCTGCGCGATCCAGGCGATGGCAGCGATCGGCGAGGTCTGCGGCGCCACGGCGTTCATGGCCTGGTGCCAGAACACGCTGGTCTGGTACGCCGCCAACTCCACCAATATGAAGCTGGCAAAGCGCTTTGGCGATGCGTTCTCGACCGGCCGCGTGCTCGGCGGCACCGGGCTCTCCAACCCGATGAAGAGCTTTTTCGGCATCGAGAAGCTCAAGCTGAAAGGGCGGAAGGTCGAGGGCGGCTACATCGTGCGCGGCGCGCTGCCCTGGGTCTCCAATCTCGGGCCCGATCATTATTTCGGCACCATCTTCGAGCGCGAGGATGAGCCGGGGCTCGTGATGTTCCTGGCCGACTGCTCCGATCCCGCGATCACGCTCACGCCGTGCAAGCCGTTCCTCGCCATGGACGGCACCGGCACCTATGGCGTGCAGTTCCGCGACGTGTTCGTGCCGGATGATCTGATCCTCGCCGATCCCGCCGGTCCGTTCGTCAAGAAGATCCGCGCCGGCTTCATCCTGCTCCAGGCCGGCATGGCACTTGGCGTGATCAGGGACTGCATCAACATCATGGACGAGGTCGGGGGTCCCCTCGGCCACGTCAACCGCTATTTGCCGCAGCAGCCGGTGCATTTCCGCGACCTCGCCGCAGAGCTGGAGGCGGAGACCATGGCGCTGGCGCGCGACCCCTACAACGAGGAGGAAACCTACTGGCGCAAGGTGATCGCGCTCCGCTTGCGCGCCGGCGAGGCCAGCGTCGCGGCGGCGCATGCGGCGATGCTGCATTGTGGCGCGCGCGGCTACCTCAGGAGCCACCGCGCGCAGCGGCGGCTGCGCGAAGCCTATTTCGTCGCGATCGTCACGCCTGCCACCAAGCAGTTGCGCAAGATGCTCGCCGATTCCTGATTTTTGCGAGTCCACCCGAAGACCCCCAACCTCAACGGAGAGGCTGCCATGACTGACGTTCTGATCACTGCCGTCGAACTCGCCGATCTCTTGAAGCTAGAGCCGTGTGTCGTCATCGACACCCGCAACCCCGATGCCTACGCCGCCGGCCACCTGCCGGGCGCCGTCAACGTGCACGAGATTTTCACGTTCCTCGCGACCTCGACGCCGGAGGGGATGGCCGAACTGAAGACCAAGTTTGCCGACGCCTTCGGCGGCGCCGGCCTCTCCGGCAAGGAGACGGCTGTGATCTACGAACAGTCGATGAACTCAGGCTTCGGCCAGTCCTGCCGCGGCTATTACCTGCTCACCATGCTCGGCTATCCCAAGGTCAAGGTGCTGCATGGCGGCTTCGATGCCTGGTCGGCGGCGGGCTTCCCGGTGACGAAGGACGTGCCCACGCCCGCAAAGGCCTCGTTTGCGATCGTGCCTGAAGCGGGCGAGATCCTGATCGATGCGAAGACGATGCTTGGTGCCGTCGGCAAGCCCGGCATCGCCATCCTCGACGTGCGAGACGTCGACGAGTGGATCGGCGACAGCTCGTCTCCGTACGGCAAGGATTTCTGCCCGCGCAAGGGCCGCATTCCCGGCGCGGTCTGGCTGGAATGGTACCGCATGATGAAGCCGACCGCCGAGGGCCCGCGCTTCAAGTCCAAGGACGAGATTCTGGCCGAATGCGCCACCGTCGGCATCTCGCAGACGACGCCGGTCTATCTCTACTGCTTCAAGGGCGCGCGTGCCTCGAACACGTTCCTGGCGCTGAAGAACGCCGGCGTGAAGGACGTGCGGATGTATTTCGGCTCCTGGAACGAATGGTCGCGCGATCCGTCGCTGCCGATCGAGCAGGGACTGCCGATCGCATCTGATGTGACGACCAAGGCGGCGTGAGCGCGCGCCTCGTCCTTCGAGACGACGCGGAGCCTGTCATCGGGCCGCGCTGTGCGCGGACCCGGTGGCGGTCTCCTCAGGATGAGGCTAAGCGGCATCGGTGCCCGTTGATACTGCTGCCGCACACGCCGTTCTCATCCTGAGAGCCCGCCTAAAGCGGGCGTCTCGAAGGATGGGCCACTTGCGGACGGGGCGCGATCCCAACCGCCTTGATCCGCGAGGCCAGCGTGGTCGGCTTGATATCCAGCATCTCCGCCGCGCCGCCGGGGCCGAAGACTTTCCCTGCGCAGGCCTCAAGCGCGGCGAGGATGTTGGCGCGTTCGTGATCGCGCATCTCCGACGACGTCATGACCGCCGGACGCGCATCGGCCTTCTGGCGCGCGGCGCCGGTCGGAACCAGCGCGCCGGAGGTGTCAGGCAGGTCGATGCGCAGGCGGCCGTTCTGCGACAGGATTGCGGCGCGCTCGATCACGTTCTGCAATTCGCGGACATTGCCGGGCCAGTCGTAGCGCGCGAGCCGCCGCGCATCGCCTTCCGACAGGCGCAAATTCGATTTCAGCGCCTTGCCCTCGCGCGTCAAAAAATGCTGGGCGAGCAGTGGAATGTCCTCGCGCCGCTCGCGCAGGGGCACCGTCTCGATCGGGAAGACGTTGAGGCGGAAATAGAGATCCTCGCGAAAACGTCCGCGCTGCACCTCCTGCTTGAGGTCGCGGTTGGTCGCGGCGATGACGCGGACGTCGACGGCGCGGGTGCGCTCCTGTCCGACGCGCTCGAAATTGCCTTCCTGCAACACGCGCAGCAGCTTGCCTTGCAGTTCGAGCGGGATCTCGCCGACCTCGTCGAGGAACAGGGTGCCGCCGTCGGCGAGCTCGAACCGGCCGATGCGGTCGCGCGTCGCGCCGGTGAAGGCGCCGCGGACATGGCCAAAGAACTCGCTCTCGAACAATTCGCGCGGGATCGCGGCGCAGTTGACGCGGATCAGCGGCCGGTCGCTGCGGGTGGAGTCCTCGTGAATGGCGCGGGCGATCAGCTCCTTGCCGGTGCCGGACTCGCCGGTGATCATCACGGCCGCGGTGGTCGGCGCCACCAGCTTGACCTGGCGCAGCGTCTTCTGGACCGCCTCGCTCTGGCCGATGATGCCGCGCGGATTGGTCTCGATGCGGATTTCCTCCTGGAGATAGGCGTTCTCCAGCTCGAGCCGCTCGCGCAGGCGGTCGACTTCAGTGAGCGCGGCGTGCAGCTTCTCGTCGGCCTCGCGGCGCTGGCTGACGTCGCGAAACACCACGACCGCGCCGACCACGACGCCGCGATCGCGAATGGGCGTGGAGGTGTATTCGACCCAGGCCGGCGAGCCGTCCTTGCGCCAAAACACCTCGCCGTCGACCTGGTGCACGGCTCCGTCGCGGAACGCCGCATAGATCGGGCAGTCGTGGTTGTGATAGTGCCGGCCATCGTGATGGGTGTGGTGCACGATGGGGTGGATCTCCTTGCCAACCAGCTCCTCGGCGGTCCAGCCCAGCATTCGTTCGGCAGCAGGGTTGACGAAGGTGGTCTTTCCTTCCGCGTTCACGCCATAGATGCCTTCGCCGGCGGCGCGCAGGATCAGCTGGTTCTCGCGCTCGATGTCCTGGAACACCCGCTCGACCCGCTGCCAGGTCGAGATGCCGCTGCGCATGTGGTCTTCGGCGGCGGCATCGACATTGCGGCGGCGGCGCGCGTCGAGATCGGTCAGCGTGAGCAGCACCAGCGTGCGGCCGTCATGGGGCAGGACGCAGCCGGCATATTCCAGCCGGAGATTTTGCCCGGTGGCATGGCGGGGGGTAAGCGCCGTGGTCCAGTAGGCGCCCTTGTGCAGCACGGCCTGCGTGAACACGGTCAGCGCCGGAAGCTCGCCGGCGTGCAGGGTGCTGGCCCTGGTCTGCCGCAGCAGCGCGCGGTCGTAGCCGAGCAGGGCGCAGGCGGCCGGATTGGCATCGATGATCTGGTCGGCATAGGGATCGACCAGCAGCGTGGCCTCGACGGAGGATTCGAAGGCCGCGACGCGGGGATCGATCGCCTCGGCGGTGTCATCGGAAACGAGCATTGGTGTCGTTGCCATTACGAAATCTCGTGATTGAACTACGAATTATCGTGTATCACGAATTTTCGTAGCGGCCAAGCGTGACCAAAAGTGCTGCGTCATCAAGGCACTGGCCGGCCGAAAGGCGATGGCATGCTCCTTGCGTAATTGCTCCTGCAATGACGCGCAGGAGGTCCGATGTCCACGTTCGACAATCCGTTTGATCCCGATCGCAACCTTCGAGCCGGCTGTGTCTGCGGCCAGCACCAATCCGCGGCGGAGCACGAGCAGGCCACGGCGATGCGCTGCGCGCCCGTCGAGAGCGAGGAGAAGCGCTACGAGGGCGTCGTCGCCTCCGCGGTGATGCGCGCGATGTTTCCGCAGGACGTGGCGCGGCGCGCCTTCCTGAAATCGGTCGGCGCGTCCACGGCGCTGGCCGCGCTGTCGCAGTTCTTCCCGATTCAGGCGGCGACCGAAGTCTTTGCGCAGGCCGGAGCGCCCGAGAAGAAGGACCTCAAGGTCGGCTTCATCCCGATCACCTGCGCGACGCCGATCATCATGGCGGCGCCGATGGGCTTCTATTCCAAGCACGGCCTCAACGTCGAAGTGGTCAAGACCGCTGGCTGGGCCGTGATCCGCGACAAGACCATCAACAAGGAATACGACGCCGCGCACATGCTGGCGCCGATGCCGATCGCGATCTCGCTCGGCCTCGGTGCCAACGCGATTCCGTTTGCCGTCCCCGCGATCGAGAACATCAACGGGCAGGGCATCGTGCTGGCGACCAAGCACAAGGACAAGCGCGACCCGAAGGACTGGAAGGGCCTGAAATTCGCGATCCCCTTCGACTACTCCATGCACAATTATCTGCTGCGCTACTATCTCGCGGAGCACGGGCTCGACCCCGACACCGACGTGCAGCTGCGCTCGGTGCCGCCGCCGGAAATGGTCGCCAACCTGCGCGCCGACAACATCGACGGCTTCCTCGCGCCCGACAACATCTGCCAGCGCGCGATCTATGACGGCGTCGGCTTCATGCATCTCTTGTCCAAGGAGATCTGGGACGGCCATCCCTGCTGCAGCTTTGCCGCCAGCCGCGAATTCATCACCACGGCGCCGAACAGCTTTGCCGCGCTGACGCGCGCCATCGTCGATGCCACCGCCTATGCGTCGAAGGCCGAGAACCGCAAGCAGATCGCGGAGGCCATCGCGCCCGCCAACTACATCAATGCACCGGTCACGGTGCTGGAGCAGGTGCTGACCGGCACCTATGCCGACGGCCTCGGCGGGGTGAAGACCGACGCCAAGCGCGTCGATTTCGATCCGTTCCCCTGGCAGTCCTTTGCGGTGTGGATGCTGACGCAGATGAAGCGCTGGGGCCAGATCAAGGGCGACGTCGACTACAAGGCGGTGGCCGAGCAGGTGTATCTGGCGACGGATACCAAGAAGCTGATGACCGAGATGGGCCTGTCGCCGCCGGCGAGTGCTTACAAGTCGTTCGCGGTGATGGGCAAGACCTTCGATCCGGCAAAGCCCGAGGATTACGTTGCGAGCTTCAAGATCAGGAAGGCGTCGTGATGGAGTTTCTTTCGCCACTGTCGTCCCGGCCTAGTGCGCGTTGCGCACGGGGGAGAGGTGTTGCAAGATGACCGCATCCTCCCTCCGTCTGCGCGCCGGCCTCGTCTCGATCGTTCTGCTGGCCGCGTTCCTCGGCATCTGGCATCTCGCCACGCGTTCGGCGGCGCCGGTCGCGACGATGAGCCCGGAATACGCCAAGCTGATGGGCCTCACCGCGACGCAGGGCAAATCCGCCATGCCGGGGCCGCTCGATGTCGGCGCCAAGCTGTGGGAGCACCTGAAGCGGCCTTTCTACGACAACGGGCCGAATGACAAGGGGCTCGGCATCCAGCTCGCCTATTCGATCGCGCGGGTCGGCACCGGCTATCTGCTGGCGGTACTCGTCGCCATTCCGCTCGGCTTCCTGATCGGCATGTCGCCGCTGCTGAGCAAGGCGCTCGACCCTTTCATCCAGGTCTTGAAGCCGATCTCGCCGCTCGCCTGGATGCCGCTCGCGCTCTACACCATCAAGGATTCCTCAATCTCGGCGATCTTCGTCATCTTCATCTGCTCGATCTGGCCGATGCTGCTGAACACCGTCTTTGGCGTCGCCAGCGTGCGCAAGGAATGGATCAACGTCGCGCGCACGCTCGAGGTCGGCACCATCAGGCGTGCCTTCACCGTGATCCTGCCGGCGGCGGCGCCGACGATCCTGACCGGCATGCGTATCTCCATCGGCATCGCTTGGCTCGTGATCGTCGCCGCCGAGATGCTCGTCGGCGGCACCGGCATCGGCTACTTCGTCTGGAACGAGTGGAACAACCTCTCGATCACCAACGTCATCATCGCGATCCTGTTGATCGGGATCGTCGGCATGCTGCTCGACCAGATCCTCGCGCGCTTCACGCGCATGGTCACATTTCCGGAGTAGGGGCCGATGACCGACAAGTTCGTCTCCATCGAAGGCATCGCAAAGCGCTATCCGGGTGCGGGCGGTGCCACGACCACCGTGTTCGAGAATCTCTGGCTGTCGATGCCGCGCGGCGAGTTTTGCTGCGTGATCGGCCATTCCGGCTGCGGCAAGACCACGGTGCTCAACATCCTCGCCGGCCTCGACGCGCCGAGCGAAGGCGCCGTCATCGTCGACGGGCAGGCGATTTCGGGCACGAGCCTCGATCGCGCCGTGATCTTCCAGAGCCACGCGCTGCTGCCCTGGCGCACCGTGCTCGGCAACGTCGCCTATGCCGTGAGCTCGAAATGGCGCAGCTGGGATCGGGCGAAGGTCAAGGCGCACGCGCAGACCTTCATTGATCTCGTCGGCCTGACGGGCTCAGAGCACAAGCGACCCTCGGAACTCTCGGGTGGCATGAAGCAGCGCGTCGGCATCGCCCGCGCGCTCTCGATCACGCCGAAGATGATGCTGATGGACGAGCCGTTCTCGGCGCTGGACGCGCTGACGCGCGGAACGCTTCAGGACGAGGTGCGGCGCATCTGTCTGGAGACTGGCCAGACCGCGTTCATGATCACCCACGACGTGGACGAGGCGATCTACCTCGCCGACAAGATCTTCCTGATGACCAACGGCCCCGGCGCGGTGCTCGCGGAGGTGGTCGAAAATCCGCTGCCGAAGGATCGCGGCCGCACCGACCTGCACCGCCATCCGCTGTACTACGCGCTGCGCAACCACATCATCGATTTCCTGGTGACGCGCAGCAAGACATTCGCGGCCGAGAAGCCCGGTCACGATCCGCGCAACGTGCCTGTGGTGCATATCGGCAAGCCCGGGCTGACGGTCGCCTCCGACGCCAAGCCGGAGCCGCTCAAGGAGACGTCATGGCCGAGCTTGTCCCGGCCATCCACGTCTTCCTAAGCCAGCCAAGAACGTGCATGCCCGGGACATTTTGTATGAAGACGCGCTTCGCGCTTTTGGCCCGGGCGCACGGACACCTAACCAAGAGGAGACCCTGACATGAAACGCGAAGACCTCACCGAGAAGCTGCTCGACATCAAGCGCGAGAAGGGCTGGAGCTGGAAATACATCTGCGAGCAGATCGGCGGCTATGCGGAGGTGCTGATCGTCGGCGCGATCCTCGGCCAGATGAAACTGACGAAGCCCCAGGCCGCCAATGCCGGCGAGCTGTTCGGCCTGTCGAAGGCCGAGACCGCGATGCTCAACGAGGTGCCGATGCGCGGCACCGGCACACCGATGCCGCCGACCGATCCCCTGATCTACCGCTTCTACGAGATGGTGATGGTCAACGGCCCGGCCTGGAAGGCGCTGATCGAGGAAGAATTCGGCGACGGCATCATGTCGGCGATCGACTTCGACATGGGAATCGAGCGCGTCGCGAACCCGAAGGGCGACCGTGTCAAGATCACCATGAGCGGCAAGTTCCTGCCGTACAAATATTACGGCGCCAGCGGCAACGTGCCGGAGTATGGCTTCAAGGAGGGGTGATTTGGCCCTCCGTCATTCCGGACGGCGCGACAGCGCCGATCCGGAATCTCGAGATTCTCAGGTGCGCCATTGCGCACCAGAGTTCGGTCCTACGGACCGCCCCGGAATGACTGCGAGTGTGGGACGCGCGCGGCCTTATGTCCCCGCCTTCACCTCGGCCGCGGCCACAGCCAGCAACTCGCTCATCTTGGCGCGAATCGCCTGCTCGGTGACGACGACGCTCTTGGCGGCGAAATCGGCCATGAGCTTGCGCAGGACGTCGCCATCGCCGGCCTCCTCGAAATCGGCCGCGACCACCTCCTTGGCGTAGGCCGTGGCGGCTTCGCCGGATTTGCCGAGCTTTTCCGCGGCCCACAGCCCGAGCAGCCGGTTGCGGCGGGCCTCCGCCTTGAACTTCTGCTCCTCGTCGAGGGCGAACTTCTTCTCAAAGCCTTCCTCGCGCTTGTTGATCTCGCTCATGCCTTTTCCAATTCCCTGCTGACTGGACCCGGCGGCCCTCGTTGCGACAGCCCCGGCGCATGCCTAGATAGGGGGCACGAATCGGCAAAACAACGAGCCGTTAAGCCGCAGGCAAAACGGTATAAGTTGGTGCCGGACGGCCGGATCGATTGTGCTCGGACAGCCAATCGGATAGGTTGCCTAAAGGCTTGGTTCCCGTTCTGTTTCTACGGGTTCCCGGCCGTTCACGGCAGCTCCGCTGTGGGTCGTAATCCTAGTCAACCGGAGCACACCAAATTCATGGATTTCAACAAAACACGGTACATCCCCATGAGCCGTCGGCGTCGCATTTATGAAGGCAAGGCAAAGGTTCTTTACGAAGGCCCGGAGCCCGGTACCCTGATCCAGCACTTCAAGGATGACGCCACCGCGTTCAATGCGAAAAAGCATCAGGTGATCGAGGGCAAGGGTGTCCTCAACAACCGGATCTCGGAGTACCTGTTTCAGCACCTCAACGACATCGGGGTGCCGACCCACTTCATCCGCCGCCTCAACATGCGCGAGCAGTTGATTCGCGAGGTCGAGATCGTGCCGCTCGAAGTGGTGGTGCGGAACGTCGCCGCCGGCTCGCTGTCGCAGCGCCTCGGCATCGAGGAGGGCACGCAGCTGCCGCGCTCGATCATCGAATTCTACTACAAGAACGACCAGCTCAACGACCCCATGGTGTCGGAAGAGCACATCACCGCCTTCGGCTGGGCGACGCCCCAGGAGATCGACGACATCATGGCGCTCGCCATCCGTGTCAACGACTTCCTCACCGGCCTCTTCCTCGGCATCGGCATCCGCCTCGTCGACTTCAAGATGGAGTGCGGACGGCTGTTCGAGAACGAGATGATGCGGATCATCGTCGCCGACGAGATCTCGCCGGATTCCTGCCGGCTGTGGGACATCAAGTCGAACGAGAAGCTCGACAAGGATCGTTTCCGCCGCGATCTCGGCGGGCTGCTGGAGGCCTATACCGAAGTTGCAAAACGCCTCGGCATCCTCATGGAGAACGAGCGTCCGGCGGGCTCCGGCCCGGTGCTGGTGAAGAGCTAAAGGGGATTTCGACGTGAAGGCACGTGTTACCGTTACCTTGAAAACGGGCATCCTCGATCCGCAGGGCAAGGCCATCGAAGGCGCGCTGAAATCGCTCGGCGTCGACGGCGTCGCCAGTGTCCGCCAGGGCAAGGTGTTCGACATCGAGCTCGCCGGCGCCGACAAGGCCAAGGCGGAGGCGGCGCTGAAGGAGGCCGCCGACAAGCTGCTGGCGAACACCGTGATCGAGAACTACCGAGTCGAGATCGTTTAGTCCGGCCTGCAAACCCTCATGGTGAGGAGGCGCGCAAGCGCCGTCTCGAACCATGCAGGCCTGGCTCTCGCACCTCGGCCTTCATCCTTCGAGACGCGCGCAGGGGGCGCGCTCCTCAGGATGAGGAGCTACATGCCGTGTAGGTTCGCGGGTCACAGCCACCCGACGCGGCGGAAGCGCCAGTACAGTCCGAGGCAGGCGAGCGCCATCAATCCCAACACGATGAAGTAGCCGTATTCCAGCTGTAGCTCCGGGATGTACTTGAAGTTCATCCCGTAGATGCCGGCGACTGCGGTCGGGACGGCCAGGATCGCGAGCCATGAGGCGAGCTTCTTGGAGACCGCCGTCTCCTGCGCCTGTCCCACCAGCAGGCTCGCTTCGAAGGCGAAGGCAAGCACCTCGCGCATGGAATCGATGCGCTCTTGGATGTTCCTGACGTGGTCGGTGACGTCGCGGAACAGCGGCTGCATGGCCTGCCGCACCATCGCCAGCTCGTCATGCTCCAGACGGCGGCAGACCTCCACCAGCGGGCCGATCGCGTTCCTGAGCCGCAGCAGGTCGCGGCGCAGCATGTAGAGCCGCTCGATCTGCGCCTTGCTGATCGGCTTGGAGAGCACGTCGTCCTCAATGCCCTCGACCTCGTCGTGGATGCTCTCGAGCACGGGCGAGTAGTTGTCGACGATGAAATCGAGGATGGCGTAGAGGATGTAGTCCTCGCCGCGCGCGAGCGCCCGCGGGCAGCTTTCGCAGCGTTCGCGCACCGGCGTGTAGGACGTCGAGGCGCCGTGGCGCACCGAGACCAGATAGCCTTCGCCGACGAAGATGTGGGTCTCGCCGAAGGCGATCCGGCCCTCGACCAACTGCGCCGTCCGCGCCACGATGAACAGGGCCTCGCCATATTGCTCGATCTTGGGCCGCTGATGGGCGTGGGCGGCGTCCTCGATCGCGAGATCGTGCAGGTCGAACTGCTTCTGCACGGCGCCGAGCAGGGCCGCGTCCGGCTCGTGCAGCCCGATCCAGACCACGTGGCCGGGCTTGGCCCGCCAGCTCGAGGCCTCGCTGATGGCGATGTTGGCGACGCGCCGGCCGTCGACATAGGCACCCGCGGCGACGACGCCCTCAGCGGACACCGGATCGGCGGAGGATGCGGGCAGCGACGGGACGTTCATGGCTGCAATCCCGGGCAAAATCGTCGGTCAAAAGCGCCGTGGCTATGGCCTGTGTACAAGGCCGTCCGGCGAGGCTAGCACTGGTAAAATCCGCGTCAAATGGCTATGTCTCTTCACGAATTGGCCCTTCGGCCAGCCCGATTCCCGTCACCGTCGGAACCCCTGCCATGAAAGCCGCCATCCTCGTCTTTCCCGGAATCAACCGCGAGCGCGACATGGCGCGCGCGCTGAGGCTGATCTCGGGCAGCGAGCCCGCGATGGTCTGGCACGCCGAGACGTCGCTGCCCGCAGGCACTGATCTCGTGGTCGTGCCCGGCGGCTTCTCCTATGGCGATTACCTGCGCTGTGGCGCAATCGCCGCGCGTGCGCCGGTGATGGATGCGGTGCGCGACTATGCGGCCAAGGGCGGCCTCGTGCTCGGCGTCTGCAACGGTTTTCAGATCCTCTGCGAGTCCGGCCTCTTGCCGGGTGTGCTGATGCGCAATGCGCGGCTGAAATTCATCTGCCGCGACGTGCATCTGCGCGTCGAGCGCTCCGACACGCCGTTCACCCGCGGCTACAATGCCGGGCAGGTGATCCGCGTCCCCGTCGCGCATGGCGAGGGCAATTACGAGGCGGATGAGGAGACCATCAAGCGCATCGAGGGCGAGGGGCGGGTGCTCTATCGCTACTGCTCGGCCGACGGCGCGGTTGACGAGAGCCACAACATCAACGGCGCGGCGCATTCCATCGCCGGCCTCCTCAACGACAGGGGCAACGTGCTCGGCATGATGCCGCATCCGGAGAACCACGTCGAAGACATCATGGGCTGCACCGACGGCCGCGGCCTGTTCGCCGGTCTCACCGCGCATCTGGAAAAGGCCGCGTGATTTCGTTCGTGTTGAAACGGGTCCTCGCCGCGATCGCGGCGCTGTCGCTCACGACTGCCGCTTTCGCCCAGGATTTCCCCAAACGTCCGATCACCATGATCGTGCCGTTCGCGGCCGGCGGCACCTCGGACGTGATCGCGCGCACCGTCGCCGAGCAGATGGGCATCGCGCTCGGCCAGACCATCGTCATCGAGAACGTCGCCGGCGCCGGTGGCTCGACCGCGCTGGCACGCGCCTCGCGCGCCGAGCCTGACGGTTACACCATCGCGATCGGCAATGCCGGCACCAATGCCGCGACCTACACGATCTATCCAAAGCTGCCGTTCACGCCCGAATCCTTCGTGCCGATCGCCATGGTGGCGAAGACGTTCGGCATCATCGCGATCCGGAAGGATTTTCCGGCGAAGGACCTCAAGGAGTTCATCGCCTACGCCAAGGCCAATCCGGGCAAGATCAATCTCGGCCATGCCGGCGTCGGCTCCTCGAACTATTTGATCTGCAAGAGCTTCGTCACGGCTGCCGGGATCGACGCGACGCTGGTCGGCTATCGCGGCGCCGCGCCTGCGCTGACCGATGCGGTCGGCAGCCAGATCGACGGCGTCTGCGATGCGGCCGCCTCGGTGTCGCAGTCGATCAACGAGAAGCTGGTGCGGGGGCTCGTGGTCGGCTCGACCGTGCGGCTCGCGACGCTGCCCGATCTGCCGACATCAGCCGAAGCCGGCCTGCCCGAATTCGAGGCGCAGGGCTGGAACGGCCTGTTCGCGCCCAAGGGCACGCCGCCGGCCGTCATCGCCAAGCTGAATGCGGCGGCGCGCACGGCGGTCGAGACCGACGCGGTCAAGAAGCGTTTTGCCGATCTCTCGACCGTCGCGCCCGATGACAACGAGCATACGCCGGAGCTGCTTCAGCAGCTGGTGACGCGCGACGTCGAGAAGTACCGGAAGATGCTGGCGGACGACGCCAAGCCCTAGCGCCTCGCGCTAGCGCAGCTTCAGCCGCTCGGCCGGCACCGTCATCGCGGCGACGCCGGCCATGACCAGCAGCAGGCCCAGCGCCAGGTTCGACGGCACGCTCTCGCCGAGCAGCAGCACGGACAGGCCGACGCCGATCGGGATGCGCAAATAGCCTTGCGCATTCGTGGTCAGCGTGCCGAGCCGGCCGAGGCAGACGTAGAACAGCATCAGCCCCAACGCGCTGGAGACGATGCCCATGACGATGGTGGCGATGATCGCCTGAAATGTCGGATGCAGCGTCCAGGGCTGGTCGATGATCAGCGAGGGCGGGAGCAGGATGAGGCCGCCGAACAGCAGCGAGCCGGCCGCCACCACCATCGGGTCGTAGTCGGACAGCCTGAGGCCGAAGATCGTCGCGCAGGCAAAGGAGATGGTGGCGAGCAGGATCGCGATCTCCGCGATGATCTCACCCCTGAGACCGCTGAGCGCATCGAGGCCGACGATGGCGACCGTGCCGGCGAGACCGAGGATTGCGCCTGCGAGCTTCAACAGCGTGGCGGGCTCGTGGCGCGTGATCAGCGAGGTGATCAGGAAGGCGAAGATCGGCGTCGTCGAGGCCAGCACCACCGTGTTGGACGCCGGCACATATTGCTGCGACCAGGTGATGACCAGGAACGGGAAGGTCGAGTTGATCAGCTGCTGGGTCGCGAACAGCTTCCAGGCCTTCGCGTCGGTCGGGATCCTGACGCCGCGCATCCACAGGATCGCGAACAGGAAGGCGGCCGCGATCAGCGACCGCGCCGAGATGAAGGTGATGGGCGGGATCGTGTCCAGCGCGAGCTTGGCCAGCGGATAGGTGGAGCTCCAGCAGCAGGCGAGCGCGAACAGCAGCGCATAATCGCGCCAATTACGGGCGCCGGTCGCGGCCACGGACGGTAGCGGCGATGATAAGGAGGCCGCTGCGCGACCCCTCGGCGACGTGCTCTGCGGCACCTTGTTCCTGCTCCCCGGCGCGACCGGCTTTTCGCAAGTCTGGGCGAGGGGGCGGCAAAAGGGAAGGCGTCGAGCTATGCGTTTGGCTGAGGGAGCGACTTCCACTTCGCGCGCTTGATCGTCCCGGAAAAGGTGAACAGAAGGCGCTCGCCGGAGGTCATCTGCCCGCGCAGGAAGATCAATGAGCCGCCGGCGCGGGTGACCTCGCCGGTGCACTCGATCAGCTCGCCCTCATGCCCGGCATCCAGGAACTCGCAGGCGAAATTCACCGTCACGCCGCGGCCGTTCAGCGCGTTCCGGCCGATCGCGAACAGGCAGTAATCGGCGAAGGCCATGAAGCAGCCGCCATGGACGTTGCCGGAGCCGTTCAAATGCTTCTTTTCGACCCGGAAGGCGCAGCGGACGCTGCCGTCCGCCTCCAGGCGGTGCCAGAAGGGACCGATATGGTTCTCAAAGCTGTCCCTGATCCAGGTTTGCCAGCCCTTGAACTCACCCTCGGTCGCGACATGCAGCTCGGGGCGGGGCGGAGCTGCCGTTTTGGTCAATTCATGCAAGGAAATGGGCCTTCAATTGCGGGTCGTTAGCCCTTAAATCCGATCCGTCCGCGCCGTGCAATTCCCGTTCCCGCACCCCTCGGCCGCAAAACGTGGGACAGTGGGAAAATGAGCCATAAAGGGCTTTTCGCGAGGCCCCGATCTTCCTAAGAACGGCCAACCGCCGCCGAAAGCCCCGAATCCATGAAGAACGAACCCAAGATCACCCCCGAACTGGTTGCCGCCCACGGGCTCAAGCCCGACGAATACGAGCGCATCCTGAAGCTGATCGGGCGGGAGCCGACCTTCACCGAGCTCGGCATCTTCTCGGCGATGTGGAACGAGCATTGCTCGTACAAATCCTCGCGCATCCATCTGCGTGGCCTGCCGACGAAAGCGCCCTGGGTGATCCAGGGCCCCGGCGAGAATGCCGGCGTGATCGACATCGGCGACGGCCAGGCCGTGGTCTTCAAGATGGAGAGCCACAACCACCCGAGCTACATCGAGCCCTACCAGGGCGCGACCACCGGCGTCGGCGGCATCCTGCGCGACGTCTTCACAATGGGCGCGCGCCCGATCGCCTGCCTCAATGCGCTGAGCTTCGGTGCGCCCGAGCATGCCAAGACCCGGCATCTGGTCTCCGGCGTGGTCGCCGGCGTCGGCGGCTACGGCAATTCCTTCGGCGTGCCGACGGTGGGGGGCCAAGTGCGCTTCCACACCCGCTACGACGGCAACATCCTCGTCAACGCGATGGCCGTGGGCCTCGCCGACGCCGACAAGATCTTCTATGCGGCCGCCTCCGGCGTGAACATGCCGATCGTCTATCTGGGCTCCAAGACCGGCCGCGACGGCATCCACGGCGCCTCGATGGCCTCGGCCGAGTTCGACGACAAATCCGAGGAGAAGCGCCCCACCGTGCAGGTCGGCGATCCCTTCGCCGAGAAGCTTTTGCTCGAAGCCTGCCTCGAGATCATGGAGAAGGGCTGCGTCATCGCGATCCAGGACATGGGCGCGGCGGGCCTGACCTGTTCGGCCGTCGAGATGGGCGCCAAGGGCGACCTCGGCGTCGACCTCGATCTCGACGCGGTGCCGACCCGCGAGACCGGCATGAGCGCCTACGAGATGATGCTCTCGGAGAGCCAGGAGCGCATGCTGATGGTGCTCAAGCCCGAGAAGGAGAAGGAAGCCGAGGCCATCTTCAAGAAGTGGGGCCTCGACTTCGCCGTGGTCGGCTACACCACGCCGAGCAAGCGCTTCGTGGTCAAGCATGGCGGCGACGTCATGGCCGACCTGCCGATCAAGGAGCTCGGCGACGAGGCGCCGCTCTATGACCGGCCGCATGTCCCCTCCGCCGCGCTGCCGGTCGTGCATGCGCGCGAGGTGCCGGCACCGATGAGCGTCGGGGCCGCGCTGGAGAAGCTGATCGGCACGCCCGACATGTGCAGCAAGCGCTGGGTCTGGGAGCAGTACGACCACGTCATCCTCGGCAACACCATGCAGCGCCCCGGCGGCGATGCCGCCGTGGTGCGCGTGCAGGAGGGGCCGAAGGGCCTCGCGCTGACCGTGGACGTCACGCCGCGCTATTGCGAGGCCGATCCGTTCGAGGGCGGCAAGCAGGCGGTGGCGGAGGCCTGGCGCAACATCACCGCGGTCGGCGGCAAGCCGCTCGCGATCACCGACAATCTCAACTTCGGCAATCCTGAACGGCCCGAGATCATGGGCCAGTTCGTCGGCTGCCTGAAGGGCATTTCCGAAGCCTGCCGCACGCTCGACTTCCCGGTCGTCTCGGGCAACGTCTCGCTCTACAACGAGACCAATGGCCGCGCGATCCTGCCGACGCCCTCGATCGGCGGCGTCGGCCTGCTCGACGATTTCACCAAGTCCGCCTCGCTCGCCTTCAAGGCCGAGGGCGAGGCGATCCTCTTGGTCGGCGAGACCCATGGCTGGCTCGGCCAGTCGGTGTACCTGCGCGACATCTGCGGTCGCGAGGAGGGCGCGCCGCCGCCGGTCGATCTCGCCGCCGAGAAGCGCAACGGCGATTGCGTGCGCGGCATGATCCATGCGGGCACCGCGACCGCCGTGCACGACCTCTCCGACGGCGGCCTGCTGATCGCGCTCGCCGAGATGGCGATGGCGAGCGGCATCGGCGCGAAGCTGCTGGCAGCACCGACTTCGCTTGTCTCGCAGGCCTATTGGTTTGGCGAGGACCAGGCGCGCTATCTCGTCACCGTGCCGGAAACGGAGGCTGGCCGCGTGCTCGCCAAGATGCGCGGCTGCGAGGTGCCCTGCGTGCGGATCGGCACCACCGGTGGCGACACCATCGCGATCGCCGGCGAAGCGCCGGTTGCAATCGACGCTCTGCGCAAGTCGTTCGAGCGTTGGCTGCCGGAGTATATGGGCGGCAAGGCGGCTTAGGGCGTCGCCACAGTCTCGGACCCGAGCCCGGACGGAGCGAAGCGTAATCCGGGATGGTACCCGCGGCGACAGACCCCGGATTGCGCGGAGCCTGTCATCGGGCGGCGCTTCGCGCCGACCCGTTGGCTCCATCCGGGCTACGACCACTTCGTTGCGCTCGGAACGACGATAGGAGGTCGGTGCCGCTTCCTCAAAGCACCTTCGTCGCGCCCGGGATCTGCCGCAACGCTCGCGTCAGCGCCCAGCTCGCCGCGACTGTCAGCACAAACCCGAGCGTGGCCTTGACGATCGCCGGCAGGTCATAGTCGAACAGCCAGTATTGCAGCCACAGTGCGATCGGATAGTGCACCAGGAACATGCCGTACGCGTCGCTTTGCATTGGATCGAGCAGCTTGGCCGAGCCTGATTGCCTGAACCTCTGGAAAAAGGCCAGGATCAGAAACATGATGGCCACGCTGAAGACAGTGAAGCAGACGGCATAGAGCGCTTCATACCAGTCTGGCAGCGGCGACGGGTTGCCCAGGATTTCGCGCTTGATGAAGATCAGCACCCACAAGAGGCAATACGGAACGATCGCCAGCACCATCCAGTCCCAACTGACCTTCGCCATCCGGCCGTCTGCAGCGAGCAGCCCGCGATCCATTTGCGCAACGCCGATGCCGGCACCGAAAAAGAAGTAGGTCGCGTAGAGCATCACGCGCCCGTGCTGGACCGAGAACGGCCCGAACTCGAACCAACTGCCTGCTCCGAAGTGAACCCGCCCGGGAATGTAGAACGCCGCGGTGACGGCAAGCATGACCGCGAAGAACACGGCGGGCCGACGGCGACCGTGTAGCGAAAGGCGATTGATCGGATCGAGCAGATTGGGCGACAGCCGGTGCAGCAGGCAGGCAACCAGGTCGAAGGCGAACAAGACCCAAAGGAACCAGATCGGCCCGCTCGGCCAAGGGCCCTTTGTGATCATATTCCAATAGTATTCCGAAAAGCCGATCTCGGGATGCTGCCGCAGGGAGATCGCGTAATAGGCGAGCGGAATGACTGTAAGGGCGCAGATCGCGAAGGGTAAGCCCAGCCGAAGCAGGCGATCTGCCAAATAGCTCCGCGCTCCCTTCCGGGCGATACCAGACCAGGCGAACAGTCCCGACAGGAAGAAGAACATCGCCATGAAGAAACTGTCGGTGGCGAGCACGATCATGTCGAAGCCGAAGAAGTACTTCGGATCGGTATGACCGAAATAAGTATAGGGGATCACCGCGTGATGCAGCAGCACCACCAGCGTCAGGAAGGTGCGGGCGCGATCGAGCGACAGATTGCGCGTCTTGGCCTTGGGCGCGGCGTGCACCTCTGCACCGATCGTCGCTGAATGTGACATCGTCATCGTGGCCGCCCCGGTCTTGCTAATATCCCGGCCAGACTGTGCCGCCGGGAACCCGATTCAGCAAGCGCCGTTTGTGCAGCGCCATGTTTGTTCAGCGTCATGCTTTTGCAGCGTCTTGGCCGATGCGGCGCCGTCAGGAACCAGTTCCGCGCCGCGAAGTTAGCGTCCCCGAATGCGTTGAGGGCCGCGAGGAGCGGCACCCAAGTCGGAGCAGGCGATGACGATCCTGAAATGGGCGCTGATCTTTCTCTTGATCTCGATCGTGGCCGGCGTGCTCGGCTTCACCGGCATCTCGGCCGCCTCCGCCGACATCGCCCGCTTCCTGTTCTATGTCTTCGTCGTGATCTTCCTCGTGCTGCTGATATTGGGGCTCACGATCTTCAGGGCGTAGCTGCCGGAGTCATTCCGGGGCGGTCCGCAGGACCGAACCCGGAATCTCGAGATTCCGGGTTCGATGCTTCGCATCGCCCCGGAATGACAACATCAAAAACTACCCCACTTCCTCGATCTTCACCTTGTCCGGATAGAAGGCCAGATGGCCTGAAATCTCCGCCATCGCAGGGAAGGGCGCCTCATAGGTCCAGATCGCGTTGTCGAGCGTCTTGCCGTCAGCCTTGACGCTGTAATAGCTCGCGTCCCCCTTGTAGGGGCAATGGGTGACGCGGTCGGTGCGCTCCAGCAGCGCCATGTTGGCATCCTGTCGCGGCACATATTGCACCGCCGGATATCTGGCCTCCTTCAGCGTCAGCGCCTTGCTGGTCTCGGCGATCACGATGTCGCCCGCCGTGACGCGGACGCGCCGGGGGTTTGGGGTGATGGTGATGGGGTGGTCGGGCCCTGGAAGCTTCATGATTTCACGCCTTTTCGATCAATCTGCCGCGCGCGGCACTTTGTCGTGCCTTTATCCTGATGGGATCAGGGATATAGTGCAGGAAGGCGTGACGTAGAAGGCCGTTCACGCTAAGTTTGGCCCTGCCGACGAGGGGACCCCGGCAGCGATTCGAACGCTTGAGACCAGAAGGAGCGAGACCCGAATGCCCATGGACGCCCACGATATCGAGGCGATGATCAAGGCAGCGATCCCCGATGCCGAGGTGACGATCCGTGACCTCGCCGGCGACGGCGACCACTATGCCGCGACCGTGATCTCGGAATCCTTCCGCGGCAAGTCCCGCGTCCAGCAGCACCAGATCGTCTATCAGTCCCTGCGCGGCCAGATGGGCGGCGTGCTGCATGCGCTGGCGCTGCAAACCGGGGTACCCGGCACCTGATCTGATCGCAGCGGGGGACCGATGATGGTCGCGGACAATCCGCGCGGCGCGATGTTTCGCGTCATCCTGCCGAACCAGCCCAGCCGCGTCACCAATGCCGAGCTGTTCTTCGACCTCGTCTTCGTCTTTGCCGTCACGCAGGTGTCGCACACGCTGCTGCACCACTTCACGCCGCTCGGCGCGGTCGAGGTCACGCTGCTGTTCCTAGCGGTGTGGTGGGTGTGGGTCTACACCGCCTGGGTCACCAACTGGCTCAATCCCGATCTGACGCCGGTCCGCATCCTGATCTTCCTGATGATGCTGGGCGGCCTCGTGCTGTCGACGACGATCCCGACCGCCTTCGATGGCCGCGGTCTCTGGTTCGCGATCGCCTATGCAACCATGCAGGTCGGCCGCACCGCGTTCTGGCTGTTCGCAACCCCGCGGCACCGCACGGCGGTCCGGCACAACGCGATCCGCATCCTGGTCTGGCTCTGCGGCTCCGCGATCTTCTGGATCCTCGGCGGCTTCGCGCATGGGGAGGAGCGGCTCTGGTTCTGGATCGTGGCGCTCGCGATCGAATACGTCTCGCCCGCGGTCCGCTTCTGGGTCCCGAAGCTGGGGTTCTCGTCGGTCGAAGCCTGGGCCGTCGAGGGCGGCCACATGGCCGAGCGCTGCGCCGGGTTCATCATCATCGCGCTCGGCGAGGCCGTCGTCGTCAACGGCGCGACCTTTGCCGAGCTGGACTGGACCGCCGACAACATCCTGGCCTTCGTCTCCGCGCTCACCGGCGCCATCGCGATGTGGTGGATCTATTTCCACAAGGGCGCCGAGGCCGGCTCCGAGCGCATCTCGAAGTCCGCCGAATCCGGCCGGCTGGCGCGACTCGCCTACACCTATCTGCATATGCCGATCGTCGCCGGCATCATCCTGACCGCGGTCTCGGACGAACTGGTGCTGAAGCATCCGACCGGCCATTCCGATGTCAGGACCATCGTGAGCACCATCGGCGGGCCGCTGGTGTTCCTGGTCGGCACCATCCTGTTCAAGCACGCGATCCGCGGCTTCCTCCAGCTCTCGCACGGCATCGGCATCATCCTGCTTCTGGTGCTGTGGTGGTTCGCCGCCGATCTCTCGCCGCTATGGCTCTCGGTCGCGACGACGGTGATCATGATCGTCGTCGCGGTGTGGGAGTCGGTGTCGCTGGGGGCGAAGGTGGAAGAGGCCGAGGAGCACTGAAGCTCGGGAGCGGTCTGAGCGCACGCCTCGTCCTTCGAGACGACCGCTCCGCGGTCTCCTCAGGATGAGGCTAATTGGCCTCGGTGCCCGTTGAAGCTGCCGCCGCGCACTCCGTCCTCATCCTGAGGAGCCCGCCCAAAGGCGGGCGTCTCGAAGGATGCGCCGCAGGGAAACCGCTTGTATTGCAAAAGGCCCTCAGGCCGGCCGTCTCGGGGGAAGCGGTGAGAGCGTTTACTCCGCCGCTTCCAGCGCGTGCACCGAGAACATCCTGGCCGCGTCCGTCCAGCTCTCGCGCACGCGCCAGCCCGCGCCTTGCGCCAGCGCGGCGAAGCGTTCTAGGCTGTATTTGTAGCTGTTCTCGGTGTGGATGCTCTCACCGGGGCGGAACGAGAAGCTGGTGCCGAGCAGGCGCACGGTCTGGCTCTTCTTGCTGATCAGGTGCATCTCGATGCGATGCCGCTCGCGATTGTAGATGGCGCGATGGGTGAAGGCGGACAGGTCGAAATTGCCACCGAGCTCGCGGTTGATCCGCACCAGCACATTGAGGTTGAAGCGCGCGGTGACGCCGGCCGCATCGTTGTAGGCATCAAAGAGCACGCGCTCGTCCTTCTCGAGGTCGGCGCCGATGATCATCTGCGCGCCCCGGCCCAGAATCGCGCGCGCGCTTTTCAGGAAGGCCTGGGCTTCATGCGGCTCGAAATTGCCGATGGTCGAGCCCGGAAAGAAACCGACCTTGGGCATTGACGCGACCGACCTGGGCAGCTCGAACGGCGTGGTGAAGTCGGCCGCCACCGGATAGATGCCGAGCGTCGGGAAGTCCCGCTTCAGGCCGTTCGCCTGCGCCGTCAGGAAGTCGCCGGATATGTCGACGGGCACATAGGCCGCGAACTTGCAGTGGTTCAGCAGCAGGCGGACCTTCGTGGTCGCGCCCGCGCCGAACTCGACCAGCGCCGCATGCTCGGGAATGATCTTCGCGATCTCGCTGCCGCGTTCCCTCAGGATCGCAAGCTCGGTGCGCGTCGGATAATATTCGGGCAGGCGCGTGATCGCCTCGAACAGCTCCGATCCGGTCGCGTCGTAGAAATATTTCGGCGACAGCTTTTTCGGCTGCTGCGACAAATCCTCGATCGCCTCGCGGGCGAAAGCGGTGGTCTGCTCGTCGGGGAGATGGGCTTCGGCCAAAGCGCTGGCGTGCACATTCATGATACTCTCCTGAACGCGCTGTCCGGCGCGCATTTGTCGTCGGATGAGAACTAGCTGTAATCGGCGAGCCGCAGTCCCGTGAATTGCCAGCGGTGGTGCGGATAGAAGAAGTTACGATAGGTGATACGGCTGTGCCCCTCCGGGGTTGCAAGCGAGGAGCCTCGCAGCACCAGCTGGTTGACCATGAACTTGCCGTTGTATTCGCCGAGGGCACCTTCGATGGCGCGGTAACCCGGGTAGGGCGAGTAGGAAGATCGCGTCCACTGCCAGACGATCCCGAAGGCATCGTTGAGCGCGCCCGCGCGTGCCGCGACCTCCCATTCCATCTCGGTCGGCAGATGCTTTCCGGCCCAGCGCGCGAACGCATCGGCCTCGTAATAGCTGACATGGCAGACGGGGGCGTCGGGATCGACCGGCTTGAGGCCGGCGAGCGTCATCACCTGCCAGGCGCCATCGACCTCGCGCCAATGTCCCGGCGCCTGCCAGTCTTCCTTGCTGACGGTGGCAAAGCCGTCCATCAGCCACAGCGTTGCGTTCGCGTAGCCACCGTCGCGCATGAAGGCAAGCCATTCGCCATTGGTGACGAGATTGCGCGCAACCTTGACCGGGCCGACGAGGGCGCGGTGGGGCGGCTTCTCGTTGTCGAAATGGAAGCTGTCGTCGACGTGGCCGACGGTGTGGATGCCTTCGTTGAGGATCAGCCAGTCATCGCCGGTGCGCGTCGGGGATGGAAAGCGCCAGTCCGCATCGTAGGCCGGATAGACCGGATTCTGCGCAAAGGCGTGCAGGATGTCGGTGAACATCAATTCCTGATGCTGCTGCTCGTGATTGAGCCCGACCTCGACGAGTGGCGCGATGGCACGGAGCTTGTCCTCGCCGGCCTCGCGGAAGAATTTTACGACCGCCGCATCGACATATCTGCGATAGGCGCCGACCTCGTTCGCACTGGGACGGGTGATGTCGCCGCGGTGATTCCGGGCATGACGCGGGCCGGCGCTGACATAGTAGGAGTTGAACAGGAACGCGAAATCGGGGTGGAAGGGCCGGTAGCCCGGGCAATGCTCGCCGAGCAAAAACTGCTCCCAGAACCAGGTGGTGTGGGCCCGGTGCCATTTCGCGGGGCTCGCATCCGGCATGGACTGGATCTGCTGGTCCTCCGGCGACAGCGGCGCGGCCCGGCGCTCGGTCTCGTTGCGGACGGCGAGAAACCCATCCTCCAGCCGCTGGGCGAGATTGCCCGGGTGGGAGGACGGTGACGAAATTGGCGGGGCGGCCGTGGCGGAGGCTGGTTTCGTCACGTTTTTCTCCAGACAGGACAAGAGAACGTTGTTGGCGTTGCCCGGTTCCAAAACCAAGGTTCGTCCTAGATAGGGGCTCCGTTACGGTATGAAAGTCCTCCCCGGTGATGATATTCGTGTCATCATGCAATGGGGCCGGTGCCGGCAGGACCGGCCGCCGAGGGGGTGTTCGCCGCCATTTTACTTTGGATGCACAACGGTTTGGGCTACATATATAGGTAGGTATCGGGTTAAATCGGCTGAGCCGGCCCGGAGTGATTGTTGAGGGCTCCGCCCCAGAAGGACATGGATATGAGCATCGAGGAATTCATCGCCAACGAAGTGAAGTCGAACGACGTGGTTCTGTTCATGAAGGGCACGCCGCAATTTCCGCAGTGCGGTTTCTCCGGCCAGGTCGTGCAGATCCTCGACCATCTCGGCGTTGGCTATAAGGGCCTCAACGTCCTCGAATCCGCAGAACTGCGCAACGGCATCAAGACCTTCTCCAACTGGCCGACCATTCCCCAGCTCTATGTGAAGGGCGAATTCGTCGGCGGCTGCGACATCGTCCGCGAGATGTTCCAGGCTGGCGAATTGCAGCAGCTCCTCTCCGAGAAGGGCGTCGCAGTCGCGGCCTGACGCGTGACCGCGCTGTCGCGCCGGATTGGCGGCGCGGAGCTCGAGGTCATCGTTGCTGACATCACGACACTGAGCGTTGACGCCATCGTCAACGCCGCTAACACGTCGCTCCTGGGCGGGGGCGGCGTCGATGGCGCGATCCATCGGGCAGCCGGGCCCGATCTGGTCGCCGAATGCCGGATGCTCCACGGCTGCAAAACGGGCGACGCCAAGATCACGAAGGGCTATCGGCTCAAGGCCGCGTACGTGATCCATACCGTCGGTCCGGTCTGGAATGGCGGCACGCTGGACGAAGACGATCTGCTCGCCTCCTGCTATCGCCGTTCGATGGAGCTGTGCGGGAAGCACAAGCTGACCTCGGTGGCATTTCCCGCGATTTCGACCGGCATTTTCCGCTTTCCCGCGGGCCGGGCGGCGGATATCGCCGTGCGCACGACAATCGAAGGGCTCGCCGTCGCGCCATCCGTTGCGCGAGTGGTGTTCTGCTGCTTTGCCGAGCCGAGCGCCAAGCTCCATGCCGAGGCGCTTGCGCGACACAGCAGCCCTTGTGCCTGATGACGCGGTCAGTACACTCCCGCCCGGCCATGTTACGGGGAGGGGACATGATTTCACAATCTGGACTGCGTGCGCTCGCCTGCGGCGCGCTGGTGTCGCTTGGGGCGATGTCGTTCGCACGGGCAGAGGGCACCTACGAGATCCCCGCAGGCGCGCATTTCAATCAGGACAAGCTCGCCAAGGTCACCGAGTTCTTCAAGAACGAGGTCGCCACCGGCAAGATCGCCGGCGCAACCGTGCTGATCCGGCAGCACGGCAAGTCGGTCTACCACGAAGCCTTCGGCGTGCAGGACGTCGCCAGCAAGGCGCCGATCACGGACAAGACGATTTTCCGCCTGTTCTCGATGAGCAAGGCGATCACCTCCGTCGTCGCGGTGCAGCTGATCGAGGACGGCAAGATCAAGCTCGACGATCCCGTCTCGAAATACATTCCGTCCTTCGCCAACGTGAAGGTCGGCGTCGAGAAGAAGGCCGATGACGGCACCAAGTCGCTCGAGCTGGTGCCGCCGACGCGGCCGATGACGGTGCTCGACCTGATGCGTCACACCTCCGGCATCACCTATGGCTTCTATGGCGACAGCCTGGTGCGTAAGGCTTATCGCGAGGCCAACATCTATGCCGGCGATTTCGACCTCGCCGAATTCGCCGAGCGCATCGCCAAACTGCCGCTGCACAACCAGCCGGGCGCGCTGTGGCAGTACGGCCACTCCACCGACATCCTCGCGCGCGTGATGGAGATCGCGGCGGGCAAGCCGCTGATAGACATCATGCGGGAGAAGCTGCTCGATCCGCTCGGCATGGTCGATACCGGCTTCTTCGTCACGGCCCCCGAGAAGCAAAAACTGCTGGCGCAGCCGGTGCCGAACGACAGCGATTTCAGGGTTGGTCGGATCAACGATCCGACGGTCGTCAAGAAGATCCAGTTCGCCAGCGGCGGCATGGTCACGACCATGGCCGACTATGAGCGCTTCGCGCAGATGCTGCTCAATGGCGGCAGCCTCGACGGCAAGACCATTCTCAAGCCCGAGACCTTCAAGCTGATGGTGACCGATCAGGTCGGCCCGACCTCGGGGGTCAGTCGCGACTATTTCTATTTCCCCGGCGACGGTTTTGGCTTCGGCCTCGGCCTTGCGGTCCGCACCGACCCCGGCAATGCCAAGCCGCCGCCGCCCGGCGATCTCGGGGAATTGAAGTGGGACGGCGCCTCCGGCTGCTATTTCGTGATCGACCCCAAGCAGGACATGTTCTTCGTGCTGCTGGAGCAGACCCCGACCGAGCGCCAGCGCGTGCAGCGGACACTGAAGCAGTTGGTTTATGAAGCCATGGAGAAGTGACATGAGCGGGCGCCGCGCGCTGATCGCGGCGCTCGTCGTTCTGGTCGGTGTCGTCGGCGCGAGAGCAGGCTCCGAGGGGCGCCCCGCGCACAGTCTCTCGCCTGAAGGCCTGGCGAAAGTCTCCGACTACATCAGGAACGAGGTCGCGACCGGCAAGATACCCGGCGCGATCCTGCTGCTCCAGCAGCACGGCAAACCGGTCTATTACGAGAATTTCGGTGTCCGCGACGTCGCGACCGGGATTTCGATGAGCGCGGACACGATCTTCCGCCTCTATTCGATGTCGAAGCCGGTCACCTCCGTGATGGCGATGATGCTGGTCGAGGAGGGCAAGCTCGCGCTCGACGATCCCGTTTCAAAATACATTCCGGCCTTTGCCGGTATGAAGGTCGGCGTCGAAAAGAAGGCCGAGGACGGCAAGGTCGCGCTGGTGCTGGAGCCGCTCGATCGTCCGGTCACGATCAAGGACCTGCTGCGCCACACTTCGGGGTTGCCCTACGGCTATTACGGCGGCGGCGCGGTGCGCGAGCTCTACGCCGAGGCCAATCTCTTCCACAGTAATCTCGGCAATGCCGACTTCGCCGCGAAGATCGCCACGCTGCCGCTGGTCGAGCAGCCCGGCACGGTGTGGGATTACGGCTTTTCCACCGACGTGCTCGGCCGCGTGATCGAGGTGATTTCGGGAAAGACTCTGCTCCAATTCGAGAGGGAGCGGCTGCTCGATCCGCTCGGCATGACCGAGACGGCATTCTTCGTCGCCGATCCCGCCAAGTTTCCCCGCATTGCCGAGCCGATGCCGGAGGACCGCAACATCAATCCGACGACGCAGGTCCGCGATGTCAGGCTGCCCATAACATGGGAATCCGGCGGCGCCGGCATGGTCGGCACCATCGGCGACTACGCCCGGTTCGCGCAGATGCTGCTCAACGGCGGCACCTATGAGGGCCGGCGTTATCTCAAGCCCGAGACCATTGCGCTGATGGCGTCGGATCATGTCGGACCGGAGACGAAGATCGCGCGCGATCACAATTATTATCCGGGCGGGAACTCCGGCTTTGGCCTCGGTTTTGCCGTGCGCACCTCGGTGCCATCAGGCACGTCCTGGCCTACAGGCGAATATCGCTGGGACGGCGTCGGCGGCACATTCTTCTTCATCGACCCCGAAGACGATCTGTTCGGGATCTTCATGGTGCAGACCCCGTCGCAGCGCGGCCGGATCCAACTGGCGCTGAAGACGCTGATCTATCAGGCGATGGGGCGCTGATCGCGGGCGTTGCGCCGCTTTCGTGGATTCCTGGGTATCGCTGCGCTCACCCGGGCTACGGGACCTACGCCCCGCGCACGATCTCGCGCACGTACCCGATCGTCTCCTCGATCTGGCTCGCATTGACGTCGAGATGGGTGCAGGCGCGGATGCGGCCGTCCATCATCGCAAGCGTCACGCCGCGCTGACGGAGCGCGGCGACCATCTTGTCGCCGGCGATTCCGGCGCCATCGGGCTTGAAGAACACGAGATTGGTCTCGGGCTCCTGCACCTCGACGCCTGCGATCTGCGACAATCCGCGGGCGAGCGCGCGCGCATTGGCGTGGTCGTCGGCGAGGCGGTCGACGTGGTGGTCGAGCGCGTAGATGCAGGCGGCGGCGCAGATTCCGGCCTGCCGCATCGAGCCGCCGAGGCGCTGCTTCCACTGCCAGACCGCGTCGATGAAGGCGCGCGAGCCCGCGAGCACGCCGCCGATTGGCGCACCCAGACCCTTCGAGAAATCGATCCAGGCCGAATCCCACCCCGCCGTCATGTCGCGTGGAGAGATGCCGCTCGCCACCGTGGCATTGAGCAGGCGCGCGCCGTCCATGTGGGTGACAAGACCATGTTGCCTGGCGATCGCGACGATCTCGTCGAGCGCGGCCTTCTTCCAGATCGTGCCGCCGCCGATATTGGCGGTCTGCTCGACGCTGACGACGGTCTGCGGCGGCTGGTAGCGCGTGCGCGGGTGCAGCGCCTTGCGGAACGTCTCCGGCGTGAACTGGCCGTCGGCACCCTTCAGCTGCATGACCTGGAAGCCGCCGATCGCGGCATGCGCGCCGCCTTCGCGGGCGATGATGTGCGCGGTCTCATGGGCGAGGATCTCGTCGCCGGGGCGGCAATGCACCAGCGTCGCGGTGACGTTGCACATCGTGCCCGAGGGCATGTAGACGGCGGCTTCCTTGCCGAGCAGATCCGCAACGCGCTCGCACAGCGCGTTCACGGTCGGGTCGTCGCCGACCTGCTCGTCGCCGACCTCGGCGCGCGCCATCGCCTCGCGCATCGCAGCCGTCGGCTTGGTCTGCGTGTCCGACAGCAGATTGATGCGCACCGGCGGCGCCTTGGGATCGATCGGGGGAGGGGTGTAGAGCATCAACTTGCTCCCTGAGGGGAATGGCACTCGCTCGCGGTCAGCGAGCTCTGGGTGGACGCCGGGCGGCGTGACGAAACCGCATAATAACGATTTCTGTCTCGGTCACACGATAATCGATCAGATAGGGATGAGGGTTGACCAGCAAGCGACGGACGTATGCACGCGTAGTCGTTCGCCCTGCGTGGGGGTAGGTCTCCAGCAATTCTATGAGAGCGACAATGCGGTCGCGCATGTGGCCTGCGCCTTGGGGCGAGCGCGCCTCGATGTAGGTCAGAACTTGGTCGATTTGGGCGAGCGCCCGCTTCGTATAACGGACCTTCACAGCCCGTGCTTGGCCCACATCGCGCGGACTTCGTCGGCGCTGGCCAGCTCGCCGCGGGCGATTTCGGCTTCGGCCTCGGCGAGATCTGCTTCTTCAGCCGCCGTCAGCTGGATTGGTGGCTGATCGACCCCGGCAAGCGCAAGCAGGGTCCGCGCCAGTTCGTCCTGCTCTGAATCGGGCAGACCGGAAACCTTGCTGAAGGCCTCTTCCAGAAGACGAGTCATGCTCAACTCCGCGATGTGCAGTCATAGCACAGATGGCCTGAGACATGGGAATGGCCGGCTCAAACAAAAAGGCCCCGGCGAACCGGGGCCTTTGAACGTTGGTGTGCCGAAACTATCAGCGCGAATAGAATTCGACGACCAGATGCGGCTCCATCTGCACCGGGAACGGCACGTCGGAGAGGCCGGGGATGCGGATGTACTTGGCGGTCATCTTGCCGTGGTCGACCTCGAGATAGTCGGGCGTGTCGCGCTCGGGGAGCTGGCTGGCTTCGAGGACGTGGGCGAGCTGCTTGGAGGCTTCCTTGACCTCGATCACGTCGCCGACCTTGAGCTGGTAGCTCGAGATGTTGACCTTGCGGCCGTTCACCTTGATGTGGCCGTGGTTGATGAACTGGCGCGCGGCGAAGATCGTCGAGACGAACTTGGCGCGGTACACGACCGCGTCGAGACGACGCTCCAAGAGGCCGATCAGGTTCTCGCCGGTGTCACCCTTGAGGCGGCTCGCCTCGACATAGATGCCGTGGAACTGGCGCTCGGAAATGTTGGCGTAGTAGCCCTTCAGCTTCTGCTTGGCGCGCAGCTGCACGCCGAAGTCGGAGAGCTTGCCCTTGCGGCGCTGGCCGTGCTGGCCGGGGCCGTATTCGCGGCGGTTCACGGGGCTCTTCGGGCGGCCCCAGATGTTCTGGCCCATACGGCGATCGATCTTGTACTTCGCCTCACTGCGCTTAGTCATCGCGTCCTCTTCGGTTGCATGGTTTGAGGAAACGCGCCCTCCTGTGTGACAGGCCAAAGCCCGGCACCGACAGGTCCGATCCCCAAAGCTTTAAGGAACAGGACCACGGGTCGCGAAACGCTTCGCGGGCCGAAATCGGCCCGCGAGCAGGCGGCTTTTAGGGGAGTTTGGGGTTCGCTGTCAATGTGGGGGACGGTCGTTCCGGGGCGCTCGCAGAGCGAACCCGGAACCTCGAGATCCCGGGTTCGGTGCTGCGCACCGCCCCGGGATGACCGCTACGCGGTCACGTGCCCACCGCCCGGATCGGCTTGGGGCCAGCTGCCCGCAATTCGGCAGCGATTTCAGTGTTCAGGACCTGTTCCAGCCGGGTCAGGACCCGGGCGATGGGGGCGGCGTCGGTGACCCGGTGGTCCCAGCGGATCACGACATGGATGGTCTGGTCGGGCTCGACCACCCCATAGCTGACGATGAACGGGCCGGGCGTGACGGGGTGCAGCTCGCCGCCGCCATAGGCGGCCACCGAGCTCACCGCGAAGCTGCCGAACCAATTGCCCCGCTGCCGGCCAAAATTCAGCCCGATGGCCCAGGACAGCCGCCGCAGCGGCAGCGGCAGGCGGGTTGCCCGCATGATCTTGCGGAACATCGGGACGTCGTCGATCGGCGCCGTCTTGCCGCGCCGGATCTCGGCATCGACTGTGGCCAGTGGAAGGGCCTCCGGGGCTGCGATTCGCTGCGGCAGCACGCATTCCTCGCCGTCCTCGACCCGCGCGATGGCCACCAGCGCAACGCTCTTCGGCAGCTCGTAGAGCATCGGCCAGGGCCATTTGGCATAGACGGTGCGCAGAACCGGCTCGTCCCTGGCCACCAGGGCGAAGGCCTTGACGAAGATCGCCGCCCAGCCGGCGGGCGCCATCGCGCCTGAGCGGGCCTCCAGCAGGGGCCGGATATTGAGCGAACGGGACAGCGAGACGAAGGGCACGCCCATCGAGGCGCGCATGAGGTCACAAATCAGGCGGCGCGGCAGCGAAATGGTCTTGGGCGTCCCGCGCATCGGTCTTTCGGTTCCCACAGATTAAAATATGAGCAGCGAGCGGATTCCCGATCGCCGCCTGCTCTAGCACGAACTAACCCGGTTGGGCCCGGTCGGTTCGCCGCATCAGGGCGCCGGCGAGGCCAGCGGCTTGGTCTTGTCGACGACGTAAACTCCAAGCACTTTCATGGCCTTATCGCCATGGGCTTTGGCGTCATGCACGACGCCTGCCGGGATCTGGTAGGAATCACCGGCTTTCAGGGTTTTTTCCGGCTGCCCGTCGATCAGGAGATTGAGTTCGCCTTCGAGCACATAGCCGGTTTCGATCCCGGGATGGGTATGGCGTCCGGCCGCGCCGCCCGCCGGCACTTCCGCGATGGCGGTGATGGTGTTGTAGCCGTCCGGAAATTCGACCTTCTGGAGCGGAGTGCGCTTGATGCCGGTCTGCTGGGCGAAAGCAGCGACGGCGAGGCCGGTGAAGGCCAGAGCAAGCAAAGTCTTTTTGAGCATGGTTTTTCCTCCCTGGAACGGCCGACCCTAGCAGCGCCGCCGTTCCCGGCAAGGTGGTCATCGGCCTGTTCAGCGCCTGATGCCCTCGAACGCCGCCATGATGCCGCGCTGGAACAGCGACCAGTCGAAGCCGAGCGCGATGGCGCGGTAGCCACGATCGACCAGGGCGTTGGCTTGGTCGGCGGTGCGAGCGACGCCGCCGATCGGCACGCCGCTTTTGAGGATGCCGGCCTCGGCGCGCGCGACCAGCTCGAGCAGCTCCGGATCGTCCATCTGGCCGCGCTTGTTGATGGAGGTGGCGAGATCGCCGGGGCCGATCACCGCGACGTCGATGCCTGGCGTGGCCATGATCTCGTCGATGCGGTTGACGGCGTCGACATGCTCGATGGTGATCATGCAGATCATCTCGTCGTCGGCGCCGGCCATGTAGTCCGGCATCGACTGGCCCCAGCGGAATGGCGCGTGGAAGGGCCCCCAGAGCCGATCGCCGCGCGGCGGATAGCGGACGCTGCGCACCGCTTTCTCCGCCTCCGCGCGGTTCGTGATCATCGGAAAATTGATGCCGAAGGCGCCGATGTCCATCGGCGCTTTCGCAAGCCACGGTTCGTTCGCCGCGATCCGCACCAGCGGCGTGCACGGCGTGCCGGTCGTGGCGGCGATCATCGCATGCGCTTCGGTGAGGCCGATCGGCCCGTGCTCGAGGTCGACGACGATCCAGTCGAGCGAGCGCGCCATGATCTGCACGGTCTGCACGCTCGGAATCGTCGCAATCGCACCGAAGGCGGGGCGGCCCTCGCGCCACAATTGGCGGAGACGGTTGAGCGGCGTGGTCGGGACCGACATGCGATGACCTTGGGATGACCTTGGGAAACCTGCGCGGAGATGACGACGGCGAGCCTAGCAGCGCTCCGTGGCCCCGAAAAGTCAGGCCAGCACGCGGCCGCCGAAGAACGGCGTCAGCGTGGCCGAAAGGCCATGCACGCGGTTCGAGGTGAAGATCATCTCGGCGCCGGACTGCGCGATGCCGCCGATAGCCGGGGCGAGCAGATCCGAGACGCGGCGGGCGATGGCCGGTGCCGGGTCGATCCAGTCGACCGGCCAGGGCGCGAGCCTGGTCAGCCGGTCGAGCAGGAGCGGATAATGCGTGCAGGCCAGCACCACCGTGTCGGTGCGCGCGCCTGCGTCCGCGGCATCGCCGACAAAGCAGGGTGTGAGCTCGGCGAGGATGTCGCCGTCGCTGATCGGATGGCCGCCGAGCGCGCGTTCGGCGAGCGAGGCGAGCTCGGGCGAGCCGACCAGCGTCACCTCGCACCCCTGCGCGAAGTCGCGGATCAGCGCCTTGGTGTATTCGCGCTTCACGGTGCCCTTGGTGCCGAGCACCGAGACGCGGCGGCTCTTCGACTGGGCACAGGCCGGCTTGATCGCCGGCACCGTGCCGACGAAGGGTACGGAATAAGCGGTGCGCAAGTGAGATAGGACCAGGGTGGACGCCGTGTTGCAGGCGATGACGACGAGGTCAGGATCATGCGTGCCGATCAGTTCGCCCATCAGCGGCACGACGCGGGCGATGATCTCGTCCTCGCTGTGGTGGCCGTAGGGGAAGAAGGCATCGTCGGCGACATAGACGTAATGCGCGTCCGCCCGCGCGGCCACGACCTCACGGAGCACCGTGAGCCCACCAAGGCCGGAATCGAACACCAGGATCGTCGGGGAGTCTGTCACGTCGTTACCTTAAGGCGTCATGGTTACCATTCGGTTTTTGGGGCGGTTTTGCGGCGGGGGCGCCTGGGGCCAATTTGGAACGATTCAATTTCGCGACTGCCGCATGTTCCCGCTATCAGCAGCCATGCTGCGCTGCGGGCGGGGACATCTCCGCAAAATTCCGGGGAGCCGACATGATCAGAAACACCAGTAACGGCTGGGGCAGCGTTGCCCGGTGGCTGCACTGGATCCTGGCGCTGGCGATCCTCGGCATGATCGGCTTCGGCTGGTGGATGAATCACATCCCGGCGCGGCCCGACCGCTTCTTCTACCGCTCGATCCATGCCGATATCGGTTACATGATCCTGCTGCTCACCGTGCTGCGTCTGGTCTGGCGCGCTTTCAACCCGACGCCGGCGCTGCCGGCCGACAGCCGGCCCTGGCAGAAGCTCGCCGCCCGCATCAGCCATGGCGCGCTTTATCTTGCCGTCATTGTCGTCATCATGCTCGGCTGGGCGCATTCCGGCGCGCACGCACCTGATTATTCGGACTTCTTCGGCCTGTTTCACGTGCCGCAATTCACCTCTCCCGACCGCGAAGCCGCGCGCGCCTATGAGGACCGCCACATCCTCTTTGCCTATGTGCTGCTCGCCCTGATCGCGGTTCACGTCGTCGCCGCCCTCTGGCACCACTTCATCCGCCGCGACCGCGTGGTGGCGCGGATGGTGGCGGACAAGGCGGGGTAGGGGGCGGTCTCGTGTCCCGGACGCGCTGCAACGCCTCTTAGCGTTGCTGCGCAGAGCCGGGACCCACGTCGCGTGGCTTGCTCTCGGCCGCATGGGCCCCGGACGCAGCGCACCGTCGAAGTGACGCTGCGCTGCGTCCGGGGCACGAGAGGAAAGTGCGGGGCATGCACTCTCCACATCGTCATTGCGAGCGCAGCGAAGCAATCCAGAATCTTTCCGCGGTGGCAGTCTGGATTGCTTCGCTGCGCTCGCAATGACGGGGTATGATACAGCACCGCGACTGATCCAAATTGCGATCGCAAGGAGGCGCCATGCTCACCGTCCATCATCTCGGCAAGTCGCAATCCGAGCGCATCGTCTGGCTGTGCGAGGAGCTCGAAATCCCCTACGAGCTGAAGCGCTACGCCCGCGATCCCGTTACCATGCTGGCGCCGCCCGACTATAAGGCGCTGCATCCGATCGGGACAGCACCCGTGATCACCGACGGCGACTTCGTGCTCGCCGAGTCCGGCGCCATCGTCGATTACATCATGGCCAAATACGGCAATGGACGCCTCGCGCTCCGCCCAGATCATCCTGATTTCGCGCAGTTCCTGTACTGGTTTCACTTCGCCAACGGCACGCTGCAGGCCGGCATGGGCCGGCTGATGATCCTGAACCGGCTCAAGCTCGCCGAGGACAATCCGATGCTGGTCGCGAGCAGAGGGCGGACCGACCGCGCCTTCGACCTGGTCGATGCGCGGGTTCGCGACGCCGAATATCTGGCGGGCGACAGCTTCACCACCGCCGACATCATGATGGGCTTCTCGCTCACCACGATGCGCTACTTCCAGCCCTACGATCTGTCGCGCTGCCCGAACGTGGTGAACTATCTCGGCCGCATCGGCGCGCGGGCGGCCTACCGGCGCGCGATGGAGAAGGGCGATCCGGGAATGGCGCTGCTGCTGAGCTGAGCGGCTGCCCGGTTCACGCGATCCGGTTCGTGGTGGCCGCCCGCTCGTTCGCCAGCTGCTTCTGCAAGCGATCGATGTTCTGCAGCAGGCGCTGGCTGGTCAGCACCAGGAAGTAATAGCCGAACTGCGGATCCTGAAAATAGATCTCGAGCAAGCGGTCATAGGTGATCGTCAGCACCTGTCCGTCTTCGATGCATTCGATCGTTCCGGTGCGCCGGTTGTCCGGTGTGAGGAAGCCGAGCTCTCCCATGAGAGCTCCGGGCCCGATCTCGACATTGATCTCCTTGACCAGGAACTTGCCGGTGACCGTGAGGAGCATCTCCTTGGCGGGATCGCCCAGTTTGAAGAGCGTATCGCCACTGCGATATTTGCGCTCGGTCATGAACGGCTTGAGCCACTCGATCGACATGTCGCCTTCGGCCGCATGGCGCGCCTTCTTGACCAGCTTGAGCATCTGCCGCAGGCGCAGGGCGTTGATCGGAAGCAGTAGCAGATAGAGCAGGAAGGTCGAGACGTTGGCCGAGAGCGCGCCGAACACGGCGAAGAACGCACAGCCGACCATGTTGGCGACGCGCAGGGGCACCATGGTCCGCATCAGGAGGGTGGCGACGAAGAACCCGGCGCCGACCGCGGCGAACAGATTGGCCAGCGTGATGTTTTGGACAAAGATCTCCAGCATCCGGTTGAAGATCGCGTCGTAGGTGACGTTGTTGGGATCGAGGCCCATCTGGACCAGGATCTTCGCGATCCTGAGATTGTCCGTCGCCGCATCGAGAATGCGGTCGAGGATCGAGGAAATGTCTGCGCTGCCGGACGGCATGTACTAACCCCGCGTAAGGCCTTCAGTCCTGGTCGGTATGCTCGACACGTATAGCCGAAATCGAATGACGACCGCTTGAAATGAAGCCTTCGGCCGCCAGGTCGCAAGAGGCAAATTTTAGCCTGATCGGGCGTTTCGGCAATTGCCCGTTGGTGTGCGCGTGGCCGTGGCGCGCCCGTGATTCGGGGCCCCCCGGGGGCGCCGGGCTTCGGCGCCGTGGACCGTGGCGCCCCGGTGGGGCGGGGGCGCAGGGCGACCAGCCTTATGGCTTGGCGGCGGGCTGCACGACCTGCTGCTCGACGAGGTCGAGGTGCCCCGGCAGCGAACCGGCGCGCAGCAGCATCGCGACGCTATTGGCTTCCTCCAGGGTGAAATTGCCGGAGATCTGGCCGGAGCCTCCGGTGATGGGCTCGCGGATCACCGGGGCGGAGATCACTTTGTCGTCGAGCACGATGGCGAAGGGTCTTCCGACGTTCTCTGCGGTGATGTGGGCGAAGCGCCGCGTGCCGCGGCCGTTGAAGCGGAACGAGGCGATCGGGTCCTTCGTGCCGCTGGCAAATCCCGGGCCGGCATAGCTGATGTCGTCGCCGTCGAGCGCGCTGTCCTTGGCGACCAGGTAATGCCGCCCGTCCTTGAAGCCGGGCAGGACTTCGGTGCCCGTGGGCGGCGTGCCGGATTGTGCCTGCTCCGCCGGCATCGAGACGTCGATCAGGCGGAAGCCGACCTTGACCTTCCTGGCGAAGACCGCGGTCACGCGCCCGGGCTCCATCATGCCCGGGATGAAAATGCGGATGCGATCCGTGCCATCAGGCTGGACGCTGGCGAGGTTGATGCCGGCGTCCTTGAGGCGCTGCTCGATCATGGCGATGGAATCTTCGACGAGATCGCGCAGCCGTGCCGCGGATGCGGCATCGGTCGCCGCGAGCCTGATCAGTCCGTCGCCACCGTCGGTCACCGTGAGCGCATGCGATGGCAATCCCTCCGCGGCCGAGGCGAGTTTGCGCTTCAACTCTTCGCGGCCCTTGGCATCCGCGATCTTCAGTTCGACGCCGGCGTCGCGGATCGCAAGACCGGCGAAGGCAATCTTGCCCTCGCGCAAGGTCTTGTAGACATCGTCGCGCAAATCCGTGACGACGCTCTCGCGCAGGCCATCGCTGTCCACCTTGTAGACGATGCGCGAGCCGCCCAGCTTCTCCATCTTGTCGGCGACGAAGGCGGCGATCCTGGCACGCATCTTGTCGAACTGGCTGTCCTCGGCGAGCGCCGCGCGAGGCAGGACGATCGCTGAAGTCATGATGGCCGAAGTCACGGCGAGCGCGACAATCAGCCGGGTGACGCAGTCCCGCGGGGGCGTGGTCATGATTTCCTCGAGTCTTGCGGCAGGACGCTGGCAGGCGAGTCCGATGCCAGTTCTTGGTCCCCGGATCGGGCGCGGAGGTTCAATGGTCTCGAATACGCTGCTAGGGCCGTAGCCGTTCGGCCATGGACGAACGCTCAATCATCCATCATTCTGTCCGCGCTCGACCGGCCATCGGCCGAGACCTCGCCGAACCAAAATGTCAAAAGACAGGGGGCGGGGAAGTGCATCTGAGGGAGGACGGAATTCCATGGCGGGCATCCACGCGCTCGATCGGCTGATCGGCAACGACTATCCGGACCTGGCGACGGACGCAGAGGTCCGGGCCTTCGAGCAGGTTCCTTACACCGATCGCGTCGCGGCCGAGAGCACCTATGACGCCATCAGGCTCGGCGCGGCGCGCAATCCCGACGGGGCCGCGATCCAGTTCCTGCAAAACGCCGATCCGGCGGACACGCCGGTCGTGGTCACGTACCGCGACTTCATCGGCCGCGTCACGCAGGCCGCCAACATGTTTCACGCGCTCGGCGCGGAGAAGGGCGACGTCATCAGCTTCATGCTGCCGCTGGTGCCCGACGCCTTCGTGACGCTGTTCGGCGCGGAAGCCGCCGGCATCGCCAATCCCGTCAATCCGTTGCTCGAGCCGCACCAGATCGCGGAAATCCTGGAGGCCGCGAACACGAAGATCCTGGTGGCGCTCGGGCCGATGCCCGGCACCGACATCTGGCAGAAGGTCGAGCAGATCCGCCCGCAGCTCAAGCATCTCAAGGCGATCGTGCAGGTGTTCGGTGGCGGCGACCCCGCCAAGGGAATCTTTGCCTTCAACGATCTCATCAAGCAGCAGCCGGCCGATCGCCTCGTCAGCGGACGCACGATTCTCGGCAGCGATATCGCCGCCTATTTCCACACCGGCGGCACCACCGGCACGCCGAAGCTGGTGCGGCATACTCACGCCAACCAAGTCTATCAGGCCTGGGCGCTCAATCTGCTGCTGAAGTCGAAGCCGGGCGCCAACATGCTGTTCGGCATGCCGCTGTTTCACGTCGGTGGATCGCTGACGCAGGTGCTGCTGACGCTGTCGAGTGGCGGCTCGCTGGTCGTGCTGTCGCCGAGCGGGTGGCGCAATCCGAATGCGGTGAAGAACATCTGGGGGCTGGTCGAGCGCTTCAAGCCCGAGGCGCTGTCGAGCGTGCCGACGGTGCTGGCCGCGACGTTGGCGGTGCCGCCTGATAATGCCGACATCTCCAGCCTGAAATATGCCGCCGGCGGCGGCTCGGCGATTCCGGTCGCGGTCGGCTCGGCGATCCAGGAGAAGCTGAAGCTGCCGGTGGTCGAGGTCTACGGCATGACCGAGACATCGAGCGTGCACACGCTGGCCTATCCGTCGCGGCCGATCCGGCTCGGCTCGGTCGGCCTGCCCATGCCTTATGCGCGCGTGCGCATAGTGCAACTCGATGCCGACGGCCGCCTGATCCGCGACTGCGCGCCGGACGAGATCGGCGTCGTCATCATGGCCGGGCCCGGCGTGTTCGGCGGCTATCTCAACGATGATCACAACAAGGGCGCCTTCGTTGACGGGGTCTGGGTCAATTCCGGCGATCTCGGCCGGCTGGACGCCGACGGCTACCTCTGGATCACCGGCCGCGCCAAGGATCTCGTCATCCGCGGCGGCCACAACATCGATCCGGCGCCGATCGAGGAGATCATGTTCCGCCATCCGGCCGTCGGGTTCGCGGCGGTGGTCGGCCAGCCCGACGCCTATGCGGGCGAACTGCCCGTGGGCTACGTGCAGTTGAAGCCGGGCGCGACCGTCGAGCCGGGCGAATTGGAGACGTGGGTGCGCGAGCGCACGCCGGAGCGTGCTGCGGTACCGGTGCAGGTCATCCCGATCGACCCGATGCCGGTCACGGGCGTCGGGAAGGTGTTCAAGCCGCAGCTGCGCTGGGATGCCGCGCAGCGCGTGTTCACCAAGGTACTGGCGCCGCTCGCCGCGCGCGGCATCGACTGCAAGGTCAAGGTCGGCGCCCACGGCAGCCACGGCTCGATCGCCGCCGTGACGCTTACCGGCCTGTCGGAGGATCAGCGCGCGCTCGTTGAACAGGAGGTGCACGCGCTGCTTGCACCGTTCGTGATGCGCCACGAGGTGGTGCACGAATAGGTGCGAAACAGCATCACCCTCGGGGCGAGACACGCTCGGGCATTATCCATGACTCCGCTTTCGAAACCTTTGTGTGACGCACGTCACGCTCGGGACGTTTGCATTCGGCCATGCTGCGAATATTGTCATGGAATTGCATCCGGGGGGACTGCGAGTGATTCCGCTCCGACTGTTTGGTTTGTTGATTATTGCGATATGGCTCACCTGCGGACCGGCTCAAGCCGAGAAGCGGGTCGCGCTTGTCATCGGCAATTCCGCCTACAAGAACGTGCCGAAGCTGGCAAACCCCGTGAGCGACGCCAGCCTGATCGGCGGCGTACTGAGGAGAGCCGGCTTCGACACGATCGATGTCAGGCAGGACCTCAGCGCGTCCGAGATGCGCAAGGCGCTACGTGAATTTGGCAACAAGACGCGCGACGCAGATGTTGCCGTGGTCTACTACGCCGGTCATGGCATGGAGGTGGACGGCGCAAACTATCTCATCCCGACCGATGCTACGCTTGAGACCGATACCGACGTCTATGACGAGGCGCTGCCGCTCGATCGCGTGCTGGTGACGATCGAGACAGCCAAGCAGCTTCGGCTCGTTATCCTGGATGCGTGCCGCGACAACCCGTTCGCCAAGAGCATGAAGCGGACGGTGGCCTCCCGTGCTATCGGCCGCGGGCTTGCCAAGGTTGAGCCGACCAGCCCGAATACGATGATTGCGTTCGCGGCCAAAGCCGGTTCGACGGCATCAGACGGTGACGCGAGGAATAGCCCGTTCGCAACCGCCTTGGCCGATCATCTGCCAAAGCCCGGCCTCGATCTGCGCAAGGCCTTTGGCTTCGTGCGCGACGACGTGCTCAAGACCACCGGCTACAAGCAGGAGCCGTATGTCTACGGTTCGCTCGGCGGTGACGATGTCCCGCTGGTTGCGGCCAAGCCCGCTGCCACAGGTCCGCAGGCGAATCCGCAGGATGCCATTCGCAGGGATTATGAGCTCGCGCTGCAACTCGGCACACGCGACGGCTGGGAAGCATTTCTGGGGCAATATCCCGACGGCTTCTATGCCAATCTGGCCAAGGGGCAATTGAACAAGATCGCCGCTGAAGAAACACGCGCGACGGCCGAACAAAAGGCGAAGTCGGCCGAGCAGGAGAAGGTAAGACTCATCGCCGAGCGCGCCCAGAAGGCCGAGCAGGAGAAGGCGGCCGCCGCGGCCAAGGCGGCGGAAGAGGCCAGGATCGCGGCGGAGAAGGCGAAAGCGATCGAGCAGGCCAGGGCGGATGCTGCCGAGCAGCAGCGCAAGGCGGCCGAGGCCGCCGCTGCAAAGGCGCTTGCGGAGAAGCAGGCGGTGGAGAAGGCCAAGGCTGAGCTGGCCGCCAAGCAGGCGGCGGAGAAAGAGGCAGCCGCCGGGGCGACGAAGCAGACGGCCGACCGGCAGATGTTGCCCGACGCCGAAAGCCAGAAAGTTGCAGCGCTCGCACCCGCGCCGACATCGACCGCAGCGGCGGCCGATCTGGCGAAATCAGTGCAGAGCGAATTGCGCCGTGTCGGCTGCCTGACCTCGGCTGCGGAGGGCGAGTGGACTTCGGCCGCGCAGCGTTCGCTGACGCTCTTCAACAAATATGCCGGCACCAAGTTTGACGTGAAGCTGGCGAGCCTTGACGCGCTCGATGCACTGAAGACGAAGCCGGGGCGCGTCTGCCCGCTCGTGTGCAATTTCGGCTTCAAGGCCGACGGCGATCAATGCGTGAAGATCACCTGCCGCGCCGGCTATCGCGTCGGCGACGACAACGAGTGCGAGAAGGTGCAGGAGAAGAAGCCGGTTGCGACGCGCGAGGACTCCAGACAGCGCGATGATGAGCGCAAGAAAAGCGAGTCCGTGCCGTCCAAGCCGCAGGCTACCGGCCAGATCTTTTGCAACAGTACGGGGTGCCGGCCGGTCCGGCAGGGTTGTCGGCTCGAAGGATGGGGCAACAGGAATGCGGGCATGACGAGCGGCGGCGGCACCAGCATGGTCGAAGTCTGCAACTGAAGGCGCGAGGATTCAAGAAGCGCGATCAGGACCGGAAAGAATCGGAGTCTGCGGCGCCAAAGTCGCAGCGCGTCGCTACGCTCGTCCGGGCAGCAACAGCGAATGTGAGTCTAACCCGCCGGCATCCTTGTCTCGACCAGCCGCCCCCAGCACGACGGGCCGTGGCCTAAAATATTGTCGTTGAAGACGTAGGCCGGGTGGTGACATTCGTTGCCGTCGCCCGTGCCAACCAGGATCATAGCGCCGGGACGCGCCTCCAGCATGAAGGAGAAGCCCAATGGGGCCGCGCACGGCCCCAACTTTTCCAATTGGACAACGCATGCCCGCTACCCGCGGATCGCCGCATTGGCCCTTTCGGCCGCGCCAGTCATCGCTTCCTTCGCCGGCCTCGCCCCGTTGACCACTTCATTCACGCCGATCATGAAGGCGTCCAGGATCAGTCTCGAACGCGGATGGAAAAGGATTGCCTTGGCGCGGTCGACGTCGGCATTCTGCAAGTTTGTCAGCGCCGCCTCGGCGGCCTGCGGGCCGAACGCCTTCTTGAAGCCCTCGCTCGACCAGGCCGACACGCGTGTCGTCGCCAGCCCCGCTGCAGCAGTGCGCAGCGAGGTCGCCTTGCTCGTCGCCCAGAGCAGGAACAGGAAAGCCGCCCGCTTGTTTCGAGATCTGGAATTGATGCACGCCTGCCAGTGCGACATGAAGGGGACGGGTCCGCGACCGGCGAGATGCGGAAAGGTTGCAAATCCGGCCTGCTTGGCGACACGGCTTTTCGCGGGATTGGAGATGTCGGTCGCGAAGTTGCTGCTGTCGATCGCCATGGCCGTCCGCCCCTGCAGGAAGTCGTCCAGCACGTGGTACCATTCGTAGCTGCCGACGCCGGCAGGCCCGGCCTGGCCGAGCAGCTGTCCGTACATCTCGACGGCCGCGATCCCCTCCGGGCTCGCGAAAGCGACCCTGTTGTGCTCGACCATGGCCCCACCGTAGGAGAACAGGAAGCCCATGGCCGGTGGGGAGGAATTGCCGCTGGCCTGGGCCCGCATCGCGATCCCCGACATCCCGTTGGTCTTGACCGCCTTGGCGGTGACAAGCAGCTCCTCGAAAGTCTGCGGAATCGGCAGGTCCTTGGCTGCCAGCGCATCGCTGTTGATGAACAGGGTCATCGCCTCCGAGGTAATCGGGACGGCGTACCGTTCGCCGTCCGACCACAGCGGGAAGGCTCGGGCCGTCCTGAGCAGGTCGCTCTCGTCATACCAGGCGGGGTCGGTCAGCGACCTCTGGGAATAGTAGCCGTTCAGTGGCTCCACCCATCCGTTCGAGATGCCCTGGCCATAGGTCGTGAACATGAAGACGTCGGGCGTGCTACTGCCGCGAGCGAGCCTGATCGGCAGCGCGCCGAGGTAGGTGGTTTCCAGTTGGAAATCGATGGTGACGTTGATGCCGGTGAGTATGGTGAACTCCGGCAACAGCGGCGTGATCGCGTTCGACCACGGATGGATCGCGCCCGAAAGCGCGATCGTCTGTCCCGCAAATTGCTTCCAGTCGATCGCGGCGTTGGCGTGAGCCGCAGCGGGCTCCTCGGCAAAGCTCCAGCGCGGCAGCGCGGTCAGGCCCGCGCCAGCCGCCCCCAGTCCCTTGATGAAACTGCGCCGGCTCGCCGGATGGCTCAATGAGTTTTCACCCTGTGCCATGATGATGCTCCTTGAATCAACCAAGGGCATTCATCCATAGCACACGCTCGGGGCCGCAGCCCTGCGACATCACGGCCCTCCCGCCTGGCGTATCCGATGAATGTCGGGTTCCCGACCTCCCTATCCGTGCTATTGTCCTGTCATGCTCTGGCGTCGGCACCAGAACACGCGCGGTCACACGAGCATCGAAGACCCACGGCCAATGTCCGTTCCTGTTCGGGCCCTGCCTCTGCGATGGTTTGCTCGTCCGCTGATCCTTGCGGTCGCAGTGCTTGTGACCCTGTTTGCGGCGACCAGCTTCCTCGGCCTGCAATATTGGCAGGAGCGGCAAGCAGTTCATCACTTCATCGAACATAGCCGCCAGGTCCTCGAAACGCTCGATCGGCTGCGGGCGATCGTCGCGGAACTGGAGACTGAAAGGCGCGGGTATCTCATGACCCTCGACCCGGCCTATCTCAAGGCTTACGGCGTCTCTGACGAAAGTGTACGGCGGGAGGCTCAGGCGCTGCAGATATTGGTCGCGGACGATCCGTTGCAGGGCCTTCGGGCCGGCCATCTGGCGTTGACCGTTACAGCCACGCTGCGCGAGATCGACGAGCTGCTGAAGACGGCCGGCACGTCCGGGCTGGCCGCGCTGGCAATGATCCGCAGCATGGACGAGATCCGCTCGCAAATCGACCAGATGGTGGATCACGAGCGCTTTCGGCTCGCCGACCGGGAGGCGCGCGCCGAAGCATTCGAGCAACGCTGGACATGGCTGATCGCTGGCGCCGTTGTCCTCGTCATCGCGCTGGCCGGCGCGGCGCTGGCGCTCGCGCGGCTCGAAACGAAACGCCGGAGAAAGGCGATCGAGGAGAATATCCAGCTCCAGAGTGATCTTGCAGCACGGGATATCAAGATCAGGCGCCTGTTCGATGCCAACATCATCGGCATCATCATCTGGGAAGTCGAGGGGCGCATTCTCGAGGCCAACGATGCATTCCTGCGCATCGTGGGATACGACCGGGAAGATCTCAACGCAGGGCGCCTGCATCGGACCGACCTCACGCCGCCGGAATGGCGCGCCCGTGACGTGCAAACCGTGGCGGAACTGAAGCGGGTCGGGACGGCCCAGCCATTCGAGAAGGAGTACGTGCGGAAGGACGGAAGCCGTGTGCCGGTGCTGATCGGCGGGACCATGTTTGGAGAAGATGCGGACAACGGCGTCGGCTTTGTCCTCGATCTGACGCCTCTCAAGCGGGCGGAAGCCGAAGGCCGCGAACACGAGCGGCGCTACCGTGAAGCCCTGATGGAGCTCGCGCACGCCAATCGCGTCACCACGATGGGGCAACTAACCGCTTCGATCGCCCACGAAGTCAACCAGCCGATCGCCGCGATAGTCGCGAACGCCGAGGCCGGGCTGAATTGGCTGGAGGCTCAACCGCCAAATCTGGAGCGGGTTCGACAGACGCTCGACTGGATCACAAAGGACGGCATGCGAGCCGGTGACATCATCGGCCGGATCCGGGCGCTGATCAGGAACGCGCCCCCGCAAAAGGAGACTCTGGAGATCAACCAGGCGGTGCTTGAGGTCATCGCGCTGACACGCAGCGAAGCGTTCAAGAACGGCGTGTCGGTGCGGACGCAATTTGCCGATGGCTTGCCGCCGGTTCAGGCAGATCGGGTTCAACTTCAGCAAGTCGTGCTCAACCTGATCGTCAACGCGATCGAGGCGATGGCCGCGGTCGGCGAGGGGGGACGCGAGTTGCTGATCAGCACCGGTCGGCATGGATCGGACGGCGTCCACGTCACCTTGCGGGATTCCGGTCCAGGGCTGGATCCGAAGAACGTGGAGCGCCTGTTCGAAGCCTTCTACACCACCAAGCCCACGGGCATGGGGATGGGCCTCGCCATCTGCCGCTCGATCATCGAGGCGCATGGCGGGCGGATGTGGGCCGGCGCAAACGAACCTCGGGGCGCCTTCTTTCAGTTCACCCTGCCTCTTGCGTTAGACGAGACCGCACCTCGCCTGCTGGAGGCGGATGAGGTAAGTGGTCGACGCTCTGCGGCTCGATGACGGGCTCCGCGTAGCCTGATCCTCTGCGGGAATGTAGCCCGGATGAGCGAAAGAGACATCCGGGACACGTCAAGAGGATCGGTATTCGCGTTCCCGGGTGTCGCTGCGCTCACCCGGGCTACACGTGCAGCGAATACAGTCTCAACCCGCCGCCATCCTCGTCTCGATCAGGCGCACCCAGAACGAGGCGCCGTGGCCGAGGATGTTGTCGTTGAAGACATAGGACGGGTGGTGACATTCGTTGCCGTCGCCCATGCCGACCAGGATCATCGCGCCGGGACGCGCCTCCAGCATGAAGGAGAAGTCCTCGGCGCCCATCATCGGAATGAACTTGTCGTTGACGCGGTCGGCGCCGACGATGTCGCGGGCGACGTCGGCGGCAAGGCCAGCCTCGCGCGCATGGTTCATCGTCACCGGATACATCCGCGTGTATTTCGTCTCCGCCGAGCCGCCATAGGCGCGGGCGACGCTCTCGGCGACCTCGCCGATGCGGCGCTCGACGAGATCGCGCACCTCGGGGTCGAGCGTACGCACGGTGCCGCCGAGTTCGGCAACCTCCGGGATGATGTTGAAGGCGGTGCCGGAGTGGAATTGCGTGATCGAGATGACCGCGGATTTGAGCGGATCGACGTTGCGCGCCACGATCGATTGCAGCGCATTGACGATCTGCGAGCCGATCAGCACGCTGTCGACCGATTTGTGCGGACCCGCGCCGGCGTGGCCCCCCTTGCCGTAGACCGTGATCTGGATGTTGTCGGAGGAGGCGAGCATCGCGCCGGGGGTGGTCGCGAAATGGCCTTCGGGCAGGTTCGGCATGTTGTGCATGCCGTAGACTTCCTGGATGTTCCAGCGCGTCATCAAGCCGTCCTCGACCATCGCCTTGCCGCCGCCGCCGCCTTCCTCGGCGGGCTGGAAGATCACGATCGCGGTGCCGTCGAAATTGCGCGTCTCGGCGAGATATTTTGCCGCGCCCAGCAGCATCGCGGTGTGACCGTCATGGCCGCAGGCGTGCATCTTGCCGGGGACCTTGGAGGCGTAAGGCACGCCCGAGGTTTCCATGATCGGCAGCGCGTCCATGTCGGCGCGCAGGCCAATCGTCTTGCCCGAAGCGGATTTGCGGCCGCGGATCACACCGACCACGCCGGTGCGGCCGATGCCCGTCACCACCTCGTCGCAACCGAACTCGCGCAGCTTGTCGGCGACGATGCCGGCGGTGCGGTGGACTTCGTAGAGCAATTCCGGGTTCTCGTGGAAGTCATGGCGCCAGGCGGCCATTTCGTCGGAGAGTGCGGCGATGCGGTTGACGATGGGCATGAGGGGATCCGTTCTTGTTCTTGCTGTAGCCCGGATGAGCGAAGCGACATCCGGGATCTTGTGAAAGGATTCCCGGGTATCGCTGCGCTCACCCGGGCTACGGACGTGACGCTCAGCTCTCGCCGAACACGCGCTTGAAGATCGTGTCGACGTGCTTGAGGTGATAGCCGAGGTCGAACTGCTCCTCGATCTCGGCGTCGGTGAGATACTTCTTCACTTCAGTGTCCTTCTTCAGGAGCTGGAGGAAGTCGCCTTCGCCGCGCCAGACCGGCATGGCGTTGCGCTGCACGAGCTTGTAGGCGTCCTCGCGGCTCGCGCCCTTCTGCGTCAGCGCCAGCAGCACGCGCTGGGAGTGCACGAGGCCGCCGAGGCGATCGAGATTCTTCTGCATGTTGGCGGGATACACCAGCAGCTTGTCGATCAGGCCGGCAAGGCGCACCAGCGCGAAGTCGAGCGTGACGGTCGCGTCAGGCCCCATCATCCGCTCGGCGGAGGAGTGCGAGATGTCGCGCTCGTGCCAGAGCACCACGTTCTCCAGTGCCGGCGTCACATAGGCGCGCACCATGCGGGAGAGGCCGGTGAGGTTTTCGGACAGCACCGGGTTGCGCTTGTGCGGCATGGCGGAAGAGCCCTTCTGTCCCTCGGAGAAGAACTCTTCGGCCTCCAGCACCTCGGTGCGCTGCATGTGGCGGATCTCGACCGCGATGCGCTCGACCGAGGAGGCAATCACGCCAAGGGTCGAGAAATACATCGCGTGGCGGTCGCGCGGGATCACCTGGGTCGAGATCGGCTCGGGCACGAGGCCCATGGCTTTTGCAACGTGCTCTTCGACGCGCGGATCGATCTGCGCGAAGGTACCGACGGCGCCGGAGATCGCGCAGGTCGCGACTTCCTTCCGCGCCGCGATCAGGCGCTCCTTGGCGCGCGAGAATTCGGCATAGGCATAGGCGAGCTTGAGGCCGAAGGTCACCGGCTCGGCATGGATGCCGTGGCTGCGGCCGATGGTCGGCGTCATCTTGTGCTCGAAGGCGCGCTTCTTCAGCGCCGCCAGCACCTTGTCGAGGTCGGCGAGCAGCAGGTCGGCGGCGCGGGTGAGCTGGACGTTGAGGCAGGTGTCGAGCACGTCGGAGGAGGTCATGCCCTGGTGCACGAAGCGCGCCTCGGGGCCGACGATCTCGGCGAGGTGGGTGAGGAAGGCGATGACGTCGTGCTTGGTCTCGCGCTCAATCTCGTCGATGCGGGCGACGTCGAAGGTGGCGTTACGGGCTTTGTCCCAGACCGTCTTGGCGGCCTGTTTCGGGATCGTCCCGAGCTCGGCCAGGGCGTCCGCCGCGTGCGCCTCGATCTCGAACCAGATCTTGAACCGGGTCTGCGGCTCCCAGATCGAGGCCATTTCCGGGCGGGTATAGCGGGGGATCATCAGACTGCTCCAGGAAGGTGGGCGGCGGCCCCAGGGGGCGGCGACCGGCCAAAATGCTTTTTACGCCGTGATTTAGCAGAGCGGGGAGGGCGAAACAAACAATGGAGGCAAGGTAACGGGGGATGACCGCTGGACCCGCCCGCCGGGCCAGCGGGTCAAAAGGGAGCTGTCAATCACGGATCATTGACTGACAGATATTGAAATCTGTCAGCGGGACGTGTATATCCGTTCTCGGATGCTCCGATTGGGCATCCCGCGGCCACCCCCGGAAGCCCCGACGTCCGAAACAAATGCGGATCGAGGGACGAAATTGAAGAGAGGGGACCGTGGACGAATGGAGACTTACGACAATGACGACCGAAATCATCAATTTGACCGGGACGATTGGGCATTGGCTCAATTTACTGGTGGCGCGCCAGATCGCGGCGCAAGCTGCAAAACTGCCTCATTGAGGCGAGAGCTTTCCGAAACGACCGGCACGGGCGCTTCGGAAGCAGCTCCATCGCCGGGTAACTGAGCCCTCAACGGGAACATGGTGCTGGCATGAATGAAGCCGTTGTCTTGACGCCGGAGCGGATCCTCGAAGTTACCGAGGACGTGCTCAGGCGCTACGGACTTGCCAAAGCCACCGTGGTCGACGTTGCCCGTGCGCTCGATGTGAGCCACGGCAGCGTCTATCGCCATTTCCCGAGCAAGGCCTCGCTACGCGAGGCCGTTGCCAAACGCTGGCTTGACCGGATCGACGCGCCGCTCCTGGCGATTGCCAAGGAGCAGGGGCCGGCGCCTGACAGGCTCGACCGCTGGCTGCGCACGCTGTTCGCCGCCAAGCGTTCGCGCGTGCTCGACGACCCCGAGATGTTCGAGACCTATCTGACCCTGGCGCGCGAGGCCTGCGCGGCCGTCAAGTGCCACAAGGACACCATGATCGATCAGATCTCATCGATCCTGACCGACGGCGTGAAGCAGGGCGTGTTCGAGGTGGGCGACGTCAAGGCTACCGCCCGCGCCATCTTCGATGCCACCGTCCGCTTCCACCATCCGGCCCATGCCGACGAGTGGAAGGATGCCGATCTGCCCGCCCGCGTCGATGCGACGCTCGCGCTGCTGCTGCGCGGGCTGAAGGCGGCATAGACCGCAACGCCTAACTCAACCTCTGGCCTTGTGAAGAAGCGCGCCCTCACGAACGGAGGGCGAGGCAGTTGCGTGCCTGCGCGGGTGAAACGCGCCGTTGGCTGTCGGAACGACCGGCGGGCTCTCCGGATATGCATTGACTGCAATTTCGACGACATCCTTTGACCGCTTTCGAAGGCGGTAGAATGTCAGCTCCTGCTCGAGCATGGGGCAGTGGAAGTGGACGACGGCCGTATCGGGCAAGCGGCAAAGTTCGTCGATGAGCTCGCCTACGGTGATGATTGGGGGATGGTCGACTGCCTTGTGATGGGCCTTACTCATGGCGCAACTCCTTCACTCTGCTATTAACCGCAGCGCGACGGTGTCGGTTCCATTCCGCACGGCTACAGCGTTGGATAAAGGTGCGAACTGCGAGCTAGAGCGCCGGTCCTAATCGCAAGCTGCGCGAGCGCAATATGCCGAACGGGTCTTCGCGCGCGGCCAGTTTGCGATATGTCGCAAGGTCGTCAAGCGTGGGACCTTCTCCGCGTTTGGCAGTCCCGTCCGAAGTCGTTCCAACCGGTATCGACGTGCCGAGGCCGGCATAGAGATAATTGTTTCCGAATGCCTTCTTGAGCGCAGCAAAGGTCGGCTCACCGGTGCAGTGACCCGGTGCGACGCTGTCGACCTTGAACCTGTCCTTCAGAGCGGTAACGACTTTCCCGATTGCCTCGTCAGGTGCAACGACGAGATGAAATCCACCCGCGATGAGATGAATCCTGGGATTGATAGCTGTCGCCGCCTCGACGATCCGTTCGATCCCGGGGTGCGAACAACCGACCAGAAGGACTATGCCGTCTGCCGTGTTGACGGCCAAAGACAGCTCCTTGAGTTCTCTTGTCCCGGGCGCGTCGGAGATCAGCGAAATAAGCGTGATACCAGGCGCAATCTCGGTCGTTTGATCGACTAGTTCGAAGTTTGCGTTGGCCCATGCCGTGCCGAACTTCATCACCTCGGGGGGCTTGCCTCCATAGTACCGCATCTCCGGGGCCAAGGCCTCGTCTTTCCGGTAGAAGCCGGAAGGCAGCGACGAGCCGTAGATGCCAAATCCTTCCTTTGGCGCGTAGATCTTGACAGCAGGATTGACGCTTAGGACGTAGGACAGCCCCGCCATGTGATCGGAGTGGCGGTGCGAAAGAACGACAAAGTCGAGGTCCGAGAGATTGACACCCTTGGCCTTCACGTTTGCGGCGAAGACCTCGGGGTCGTTACCCGTATCGAACAGGATGCGCTTTCCCGCGATTTCGACAAGGGCCGAAAATCCCCAGTCCCTTGTCATCGCCTCGTTTGTGCCGAAGGCGTCGTAAAGAATGGTGATGTGATCTTTCGCCCCGGTTGTTGCGCTTTCAGCGGTTCCGATCGCGAAAACGCTGGAGGCAATCAGTGCTGCAAGAAGACTGTCCCGGATGTTCATGGAAGCGTCTCCTGTTGTTGTACAAAACATACAACGGGAACGAGGGCGGCTTCGAGAGAGCGTTCAAAGGGGCTCGCGTTGAAAAATCGGAACCTGATAGACACTCGCTGGCGGCCTCGTGCCAGAGGCCGTGCCTGGGTCGAGCTTAGCACAATCCGAGAGAGACTGGAGACCTTCGTTGACGCGGCCGGTCCGGAACCAGATATTCGCAGACTTGGGCGCTTCAAACCTCCAGCCGCTAAGCTCTAGATTCTCGTCAGCCCGCAGCTCGCTGCAAGCCGCACCAGTTGCGCATCGGTGCGCGCGCCGGTCTTGGTCTTGATCAGATAGTGATAGTTCTGCACCGTCTTGACGCTGAGATTGAGATGCGTCGCGATCTGCTCGGTGGTGGCGCCGCCGGCGAATTGGCGCAGGATCTCGATCTCGCGTTCGCCCAGTTGATCCAGCACTGAACCGGTCGGCGACAGGCTGTCCTCGGCCAGGACATGCGCGATGTCGTCGCTCATGGCGCGCTCGCCGCGGGCGACGCTGCGGATCGCATTCACGACCGCGGACGGCTCGCTGCTCTTGGTGACGAAGCCAGAGGCGCCGGCGCTGAAGGCGGCCTTCACCAGCACGGCCTCGTTGTGCATGGTGAAGACCAGGATGCGCGCCCGCGGGCTGCGCGCGCGGATGTTGCGGATTGCCTCCAGCCCGCTGGCGCCGGGCATCGAGATATCGAGCACGACGACGTCAGGGGCGTGCGCCTTGAAGGCGCCGTAGGCATCCGCCGCGTTGTCGGCCTCCGCCACGACATGCAGATCGCCCTGGCTTTCCAGCACGCGCCGGTAGCCTTGCCGGACGATGGGGTGGTCGTCGACCAGCAGCACGGAGATGCCTGTTGCTGCAACCTCGCTCATCTCGGCCTCACGCGGCGAGCGGGATGGTGGCGGCGACGCTGAGGCCGCCTCTGGCCGGCAGGATCGAGAGCGACCCACCGGCGGCTGCGACGCGCTCGCGGATCCCGGTGAGGCCGAAGCCGGCCGACTGTGCGACGCGTTCCGCATCGCCGCCGCCGTCGTCCTCGACGCGGATCAGCAGCGCGTCGTCCTCGCCGGCGCGCCGCTCGACGCGCAAGGAGATCTCGCGTGCCGAACTGTGGCGCAGCGCGTTGGTCAGGCATTCCTGGGCGACGCGATAGGCGGTGGTGGCGGTCGGGCCGCTGATGTCGGTGAGATCGCCCCTGAGGTCGAGCTGGATCGTCGGCCGCGCCGCGCTCTGCGAGCGCCAGCTGTCGACGAGATTGACGAGGCTTGCCTCCAGTCCAAGCTCCTCGGGCAGGGGATTGCGCAGCCGTTTCAGGGCATCGCGCAGCGAGGCCATCAGATGATGCGTGGCCTGCGAGATCATCCGCGCATCCTGCGCAATGACGTTATCGCTTTTCTCCTTCGCGCTCGCCGTCTCGATGGTGTTGGCGAAAGCGAGGATGGCCGCGAGGTTTTGGCCGAACTCGTCGTGCAGCTCGCGGGCAAGCGCGCGGCGTTCGTCGTCGCGAATCTCGATCAGCCGCCGCGTCAGCGCCGCGCGCTGTTCGGTGGCTTCTTCCAGCCGGGTGCCGAGCTCGCCGACGGCACCGCCGATCATCGCAAGCTCCATCGAGCGGAAGCGCGGCAGTTTTGTCCGATAATGGCCGCGTGCCATGCGCTGGAGTGCTGTGACGATCGTGCGTGCCGGCGCCAGCGTATGCGCGATCGCAAGCGACGCCAGCAGCGCAATCGCCGCCGCCATCAGCAACGCAACGTCGATGACGTTGAGGATGTAGTCCCAGGCGAGCGAGATCGCGGCCGTGGCGTCGGGCGTCGCAACCACCGTGCCGGCGGCCGCGGCGCGCGGACTGACGGGCCGCACCACCTCGGCGTGGCTGCCGAGGAAGGTCGGCACGATCGATGCGAACCAGCGCGGCGGCGTCTTGCCGAGCCCCTCGCTCTGGCCGCAAAGCGGCTTTTCGAATGCGGCGGCGGGCTGGAACTCGACGCAGACGCCGGGCGAGATCAGCTTCATCGTGTTCAGCGTGCGCCACTCCGGAACCGGCAGCAGATGTTCGCGCGCTCTGCTGCTGCGCAACAACAGCTCGTGCCAGTACAGCGCCTGAAGCGCCTGCGCGACCCGCTGCGCCGACGCCGCGGTCGCCCGGTCGACGCTGCGATAGGCGTCGAACGTGGCCCATACGGTCGCCGCGCCCAGGCAGAGCGCCACGATGAGCAGCAGACGGGCGACAAGCTGAAGCACGAGGCGCATGCGATCACCCCAAAGTTTGGTAAGGTCAGCCTAACAACGCCGCCGCGCCTTGCCAATCGCAGGGAACGGCAGGATCGCAGCTCGGGCAAATTTCCCAAGCCGGATTGGGCATGGCTCTTTGGACCGGGCACGGCGGCTTTGATCTAATCGGTGAGGAACAAGGTCAGGAGCGGTGCAGATGAGTTCGATGACGATTGGGCCGATCGCGGGCGCTGCCGCCGACCCATCCGAGCGTAGCGCGCTGCTGTTCTGGATGATCTTCACCGGGCTGTCGGTCTTCGCCGTCGTGCTGCTGTGGCGCTTCGGTCTGATCCACCTGATGCTGACCTCGGACCGCACCTACATTTCCAGCGTGATCGCGCTGCTCTATGTCGTCACCTGCGGCCATTGCTTCCTGCGCACGCGGGCGATCGCGCGCGAGGGGGCGGCGGCGAGGCGCTGCCGGGCGGTGCTCGCGGCGCCCGATGGCAGCAAGGTGCTCGATGCGAGCGCGACCGCACTGCCGCGTGGATTGGTGCGGGATCATATCGACAGCCTGGTCACCAAGGCCGCCGCGCAGGACTACCGCCCGGTGGACCAGACGCTGCTGCTGCGGACGCTGGCCGACCGCCTGCGCGGCTCCAACGGTTTCGGCGCCTTCGTCTCGGACACGCTGATGAAGCTCGGCCTGCTCGGCACCATCATCGGCTTCATCATCATGCTGGCGCCGATCGCGGGGTTGGACGCCGCCGACAAGGTCGCGATGCGCTCCTCGATGGGGCTGATGAGCGACGGCATGGCGGTGGCCATGTACACGACGCTGGCGGGTCTCGTCGGCTCGATCCTGGTCCGCATCCAGTACTACATGCTGGATGCCGCGACCCAGCAGGTGTTCTCGGATGCGGTGGTGCTGACCGAGACCTATGTGACGCCGGTGCTGGAACGCAAGGGTGCCGGAACCCCGTCATGATGGATGATTTCGGTCTCTATCCGCGCGAGGAGCCGTTCGATCCGCTCGGCGTGATGCTGTTCAAGGCGCTCCAGGTGATCGCGTTCCTGTTCTTCCTCGCGTTGCTCGCGGTCTCTCCCGACGCCAAGGACGGCAAGATCGACTCCAAGGCCGAGTTCATGATCACGCTGGACTGGCCGGATAACCACCCCGACGATCTCGACCTGTTCGTGCAGGATCCCGCCGGCAACATCGCCTGGTATCGCCACCGCGAGGCCGGCTTCCTCACGCTCGACCGCGACGATCGCGGCGGAGCCAACGATTTCATCATGGTCGCCGGCAAGAAGATCGCCTCGCCCATCCGCGAGGAGATCGTCACCGTGCGCGGCATTGTCGCCGGCGAATACACCGTCAACGTCTCGCATTTCGTGGCGACGACCGGCGAGCCCGTCACGGCCAATGTGAAGGTACAGAAGCTCAATCCGACCGCGCAGGTGGTCTTCGACAACAAGTTCACGCTCGACCACACCGGCGACGAGAAGACCGCGGTGCGGTTCCGGCTCGATGCGGAAGGAAAGGTCGTCAACGTGGACCAGCGGCCGAAATCGCTGCTGGAGACGTTCCGCAACAGCTGGCGCAACGGCGCCGATATCGACCCGAGGACGCGGGTGAGGGTGCGGCGTGAGTAACCTGCAAACGGTCATCCTGACGCTGTCGGTCGCCTATGCCGTCATCGGTGCGCTGCTGCTGGTCGTGCTGGTCTATGCGCGGCTGCACTGGTCGCTGAAGGCGGTCGCGGTGGTCGTAACCAGCGCCTTCTACGTCGTCAGCTTCACGGAAATGCGCGGGCTGCTCGGCTGGGCGAGCACCGAGCGGCTGCCTGCTACCTTCAAGCTGCTCCAGGCCCGCATCGTCGAGCCGCATTCGCTTGAGGGGGATCCCGGCTCGATCTATCTGTGGGTCGAGCAGCTCGATGAGGACAATCGCCCGAGCGGCATCCCCCGGGCCTTCCGCGTGCCCTACGACGACCGGCTGGCCGACAAGACCCATGCCGCACAGAACGAGATCGCGGCCGGGCATCCGCAAGGCGGTCGCGCCGCGGATTTCGGCGGTGGCAACGGCAGCCTGATCGACATGGTCCGGGAATATGTGACGCCCAAGACCATTTTGGAGACCAGCGGCGGCGATTCCTCGACCGGTGAGTTCACCGCCCCGCCGGCCGGCGCGCAAGGCGTCGTGTTCACGCCACTGCCGCCGCCCCGGATGCCGCCGAAGGACGAGCAATAGACCCTTGACCATCGCGGCGGGGGCGCGCTGGAAAACGGCCCCGCGCTGGCGCATCCTGTTGACGTCCCTCAATTTGGCCTTATCGGCTTTCGATAAGAACCTGAGGGTGGAGGGTGCGTGCTTCTCGCTGTCTTATCGGATATCCACGGCAACCGGCAGGCGTTCGAAGCCTGCCTGAAGGTTGCCCGTGCGAAGGGCGTGGAGCGGTTCATCCTGCTCGGTGACTTCGTCGGCTATGGCGCCGATCCGGAATGGGTCGTGGATACCGCGATGGAGCTCGTCGCCGGGGGCGCCGTGGCCGTGCGCGGCAATCACGACCAGGCCGTGAATTCCTCGGCCGAGACCATGAATGCCGACGCGCAGATCGCGATCGAATGGACCCGCGGCCGGCTCGACACCGCGCAGCGGCGGTTCCTGGCCGAATTGCCGATGCTGGTGGAGGACAGCGACCGGCTGTTCGTGCATTCGGAAGCCTCCAGTCCGCAGCGCTGGCACTACGTCCGCTCGACGGCGGATGCCGCCAAGAGCCTGATATCGACGTCCGCCCATGTCACCTTCTGCGGCCACATCCATCGTCCCGCGCTCTATTCGATGTCGGTGACGGCGAAGATGACGAGCTTCGTGCCGAAGACCGACGTCCCGGTGCAGCTCCTGCGCGGACGGCAATGGCTCGCCGTGCTCGGCTCGGTCGGCCAGCCCCGCGATAGCGATCCGTCCGCATCTTTCGTGCTGTTCGACACGGTCTCGTGCCAGATCACCTATTGCCGCGTGCCCTATGACATCGCGAGCGCGGCGAACAAGATCCGCGAGAACGGCCTGCCGCCCTGGCTCGCCGACCGGCTGTCGCAGGGACGTTGACGGCGATGCCGAAACCCCTGGTCAAATCGGGCGCGGAGATCGACGGCTACACCATCGGCGAATGCGTTCATGCCGGCGGCATGGCGACGCTGTGGACCGTCACCCATCCCGGCATCGACGTCCCCCTGCTGATGAAGATTCCGCGGGTGTCGGAGGGCGAGGACCCCGCCGCGATCGTCTCCTTCGAGATGGAGATGATGATCCTGCCGCGGCTCGCGGGCCCGCACGTGCCCTCGTGTTTCGGCACCGGCGATTTCGCCCACCAGGCCTATGTCGTGATCGAGCGCATCGCCGGGACCACGCTCTACAAGCGGCTGGCCGACCTGCCGCTGCCATACGAGGAAGCGCGACTGCTGGTCGCGAAGATCGCGACCGCGCTTGCCGATCTGCACCGGCAGCACGTGATCCATCACGACATCAAGCCGAGCAGCATCATGTTCCGCGAGTCCGGCGAGGCGGTGCTGATCGACTACGGCCTGTCGCACCACAACCATCTGCCCGATCTCTTGCAGGAGGAATTCCGCCTGCCTTACGGCACCGCGCCCTACATGGCGCCGGAGCGGCTCCTGGGTGTACGCGACGATCCGCGCAGCGACCTGTTCTCGCTGGGCGTGCTGCTCTATTTCTTCACGACCGGCGAGCGGCCGTTCGGCGAGGGCGAGACGCTGCGCGCGATGCGGCGCCGGCTGTGGCGCGATCCGCATCCGCCGCGCGCACTGCGCGCCGACTATCCGCCCTGGCTCCAGGAGGTGGTGCTGCGGTGTCTCGAGATCGAGCCGGTGCGGCGCTATCCGACGGCGTCCCAGCTCGCCTTCGATCTGACCCATCCGGACCAGGTCAGGCTCACGACGCGCTCGGAACGGATGAAGCGCGACCCCCTCAGCGTCGCCTGGCGGCGCCGCTTCAACCAGGGCGTCATGCAGCCGCGCGCGAAATCGGATGTCGCAGCTCAGATCGCATCGAGCCCGATCCTCGCGGTCGCGCTCGACACGGCGGAAGGCGCGCCCGAGCTGAACGAGGCGCTGCGCGTCACCACCGAGCGCATTCTCGCCACGCTGCCCTCGGCGCGGCTTGCCTGCCTCAACGTCCTGAAGCTCAACCGCATCGCGATCGACCGGACGCTGGATGAGCAGGGCTCCAACAAGCATATCGACCGGCTGGTGGCGCTCCGGCATTGGGCCACGCCGCTGAAGCTGGACGAGAGCCGGCTGTCGGCTCATGTGCTGGAGGCGGTCGATCCCGCCGCGGCGATCCTGGAATTCGCCGAGGTCAACCACGTCGACCACGTCATCATCGGTGCGCGGCAGGGCTCGTTCAGGCGCACGCTGCTCGGCAGCGTCTCGGCCAAGGTGGCCGCGGAAGCGGCCTGCACCGTCACCGTGGTGCGGCCGCCGCGGATGGCTGCGGATGCGGACGAGACGGGCGCCGGTGAGGCGGCGGGATAGGTTGCGCCTGGCGTTTCGAGGGTGAGATCAGGCCGCGTGGGCGGTGTGGCCGGTGCGCTGGCGGCGGATGGGCCAGGAGAATTGCGGACCGGGCTCGCAATGATCCGCGGTGCCGCCGAAATACTGGATGATCTCGCGGCAGGGCTCGCAGTTGAACAGGTTACGCGACGCGGATGCCTTGGTCATTTCCTTCAGGCAGTTCGGGCAATGCGGTCTCATGGATTTGATCCGGAAAGGAGGTTCTCAGTGTCGGCGCTGCGAGGGAAACGCATGGTCGAGCTCCGAATTGTCGAGCCCGGCATCGTCGACCATCGCGCCGTCGGCGCGCTCGAGGCGGCCGAAGAAATCATCGAGGCTCGGATGCGGGCGACGCGGAATCCGGCACCTGCGCTTGGGCTGACGTTTTACGAGCGCGATCTGCACGGACGTCAGCCCCGGCGACGAAGGTGATTGGTGCGGGCGGAACGTGCCGCAACCTTCTCCGGTCCGACCGATGGGCCAAACACAACAAATCCACTGAAACCAAGCCACAACGCCACGCCAGTCCAGACCAGGGTCGTCGTCATGATGTGCTCCCGTCAAAAGCAGGCAGGAGCCAGTAGCGGTGATTTGCGCGAATCAGTGAAGCCCGGATGAGTACGGGTCGCAGGGACAATTTTAGGCATCGCGCGCTGCGGCGCCCGTAATAGCCGCAGGTTTTCGCGTGTGCAGCCGCCGCATCCTGCCTGCGCGCGCGCCTGCGAGGATATCCCGGACGCGCGGAGCGTCTCGAACAAAGCGAAATCCGTAGCGGCCGGTGTAGTCGGTATCGGGCGAACGGGTCGATCGCCCTGACGCGAAGTTGAGGTGACCGGCTCCACCGCCGATGTCGAGGATTTCGAAGTCCGCGTCCATCGCCTGGAACGGTGTCGGGCTGATCGTCCGTCTACCCCAGGCCGTTCGCAGGATCAGCGCGCGGCGATCGGTGATCAGATAGAGCGTCTGCAGGTCCTGCAGCAGCATCACCAGCGGGGCTGCAACCATCGCAACTCCGAGCATCACGAGAGGTTGGGCGGCCTGGTTGATCCAATCGTTTCTGACGGCGATGACGGTCAGCAACAGCCAGGGGAATCCGATCCACCAGAGCAATCGCCACATCATCATGCAGGCGACGCCGTCGGGCTGACCCTGCCAGATCACCTGCTCCCCGTCCTGCAGGGCCTCGATGCACAGACGCCGCAGGCCTGCGGAAAACGGAGTGGCGCGGATTTCATCCATTCCCGTTGGTCGCAGCGGCCGCAAGGCCGGTTCGGACCGCGAATGGCCGTCAGATGGCCTCGCCGCGCGCCGTTGCCGCCGCGGTGCGGATCGCGGCAATATTGCTCCTGTAGGCGTCCTGCGTGCCGCCCTTGAACACGGAGGTGCCGGCGACGAAGGCGTTGGCGCCGGCCGCGGCGAGCGCGCCGGCGACGTCGGGACCGACCCCGCCGTCGACCTCGATGTCGATCGGACGACCCGCCGTCATCGCGCGGATGTCGCGGATCTTGCCGATCGCGGAGGGAATGAAGGCCTGGCCGCCGAAGCCGGGATTGACCGACATCACCAGCACGAGATCGACCAGGTCGAGGACGTATTCGAGCGCGCTGATGGGCGTGCCCGGATTGAGCGAGACGCCGGCCTTCTTGCCGAGCGCGCGGATCGCCTGGAGCGAGCGGTGCAGATGGGGGCCTGCTTCCGCATGGACCGTGATGTGGTCGCAGCCGGCTTTCGCGAAGGCCTCGAGATAGGGATCGCAAGGCGAGATCATCAGGTGTGCGTCGAACACCTTCTTGCTGTGCGGGCGCATCGCCTTGATGACGTCGGGGCCATAGGAAATGTTCGGGACGAAGTGTCCGTCCATCACGTCGAGATGGATCCAGTCGGCGCCGGCGGCGTCCACCGCGCGCACCTCTTCGCCGAGCCTGGAGAAATCCGAGGCCAGGATCGAGGGGGCGATTGCCAGGGGGCGGGGGGTAAAGGCTTGGGTCATGACGCTGTTTCCCGTGGCGGCCGAAAGAGGAATGGGCCTCGCCTAACATGGGCCTCCGTGGCGGGCAATGCAGGACAGGCGCGCTTCCTGTGGGCGGAAATTTCTGCCGTCTCCGGCACGAATTGCCGATATTGCCGGGCCGCGCCAGGTGCGCTCGAAGCGGAATTCATTGAGCTTTTCGCGCTGGCACGGCGCTTGCTGACTTCCTCCCCGGAACATTGACCGCGGCATGCCGCATCGGTTGGAGTTGTGCAATGTTGTTTGCCCTTGGTGCCGTCTCGAGCGCGCTCGACGCGATCCAGTCGCTGACGAATTCGAAATCGTCATCCTCGACCCACAAGACGGGATCATCGCAAGGCGCGCCGACCAATCCGTTCGCGATCGATAGCGGCCGCAACGGCACGAGCAGCGGCGCGACCTCGTCGGTCAATGCAGGCAAATATCCGCAGATATCGCCGGAGACGATGAACGCGTTGTTCGCCGCGCAAAGCCAGTCCTCCGACAGCACCGGCAGCGCGACCACCTCGACCTCGTCGAGCTCGACGTCCTCGACCTCGTCGGGCCGGGATGCCGCGCTGAAGCACCTGTTCTCGCAGATCGATGCCGATGGCGACGGCAGCATCACCAAGGCGGAATTCGAGAGCGCGCTGGGAGCCGGCGGCACCAACCTGGCGCAGGCCGATGACGTGTTCTCGAAGCTGGATTCGAATGCCGACGGCAGCGTCAGCCTCGACGAGATGTCGAAAGCGCTGAAGAGCGGCCATCACGGTCACCATGCCCAGGGTGCCGGCGGATCGGGCGACGGATCGGATTCCTCCTCGAAGCCGAGCGGCGGATCGACTTCGACCACGACGACCGCCGCCGACGGCTCGACCACCACCACCGTCACCTATGCCGACGGCTTCAAGATGTCAACGACCGTGCCGGGCGCCTCCAAGTCCTCCGCTAATTCGGCTTACGATCTGTTCGCACAGTTGATGCAGCGGCAGGGCGGACAGGGACAGGGCGCCTCGGCCACTGCTGGCTCGTCGATGTCGATGAGCGTCTGACGCCCGTTCGCTGTCATGCCCCGGCTTGACCGCAGGGTAATCGCATATGACTTTTTTTGGCAGGGCCTGAGCGCGCGCCTCGTCCTTCGAGACGACCGCTCCGCGGTCCCCTCAGGATGAGGCTAAGCGGCTCTTTGCCGATCGAAAATTGCAGCTGCGCCTTCCGTCCTCATCCTGAGGGCCCGCCACCGGCGGGCGTCTCGAAGGATGGGCCGCAGAGCAACGACCTTAAATGCGATTGCCCTGGGCTTGACCGGGGCCCAGTACGCCGCGGCTTCCCGGTTCAATCACAACCCTCTGGAATACTGGATCGCCCGGTCTTCGCCGGGCGATGACACCTGATGTGAGGCGCTAGCCAAACCGGTCCTTCCACGCCTGCTGCGCGCCGCCGAACGGCAGCGCCGTCGCGCAATACACACCGCGTGCGATCGCGCGCGCGACCACGTTGGCGGCGACGGTGCCGAGCTCGGTGAGGCCGACCAGCGGCTCGATCGGCTTCTCGCAGGTCGCAGCCGCAAACAGCACGTCGCCGTCGGTCGGCGCATGCACCGGATAGATGGCGCGGGCAAAGCCGGTGTGGGCGATCATCGCCAGCCGCTTGGCCTGGGGTTTGGTCAGCACCGCATCGGTGACGACGGCCCCGATGGTGGTATTTTCGCGCGCGCTCGCTGCGGGACCGCCCTTGATGCGCATGCGGAGCATGTCGTCGGTGAACTTGTCGGGCAGGCCGCGTCCACCGTATTCGCCGTCCACCTCGAACGGCGCCGCCCAGAACCACGGCCCGTCGCCGACGGTGACACTGCCGACCGCGTTGACGGCGACGATCGCCGCGACCTTGACGCCGCCAGGCGTCACGTCCGAGGCTGAGCCGAGCCCGCCCTTGAACGTCGCGGTGGTGGCACCGAGGCCCGCGCCGACGCTGCCGAGCGCGAAGTCCGTGCCGGCGGCGGCTGCCGCGGTGTAGCCGAGATCGCGATAGGGCGAGAAGCGTCCCCAGGCCTTGTCGCCGCCATTGAGGAGATCGAACAGGATCGCGCCCGGCACGATCGGGATCAGCGCTTCGCGAACCCGGTGGCCGCGGCCCTGCTCGGCGAGCCAGGCCTGCACGCCGCCGCCGGTGTCGAGGCCAAAGGCGGAGCCGCCCGACAGCGCGATCGCGTCGACGCGTTCGACGGTATTGGCGAGATCGAGCAGTGCGTCCTCGCGCGTGCCGGGACCGCCGCCGCGGACGTCGATCGCCGCGACCGCAGGGGAATCGAAGATGATCGCGGTCGTGCCGGAGGCGACTTTGGCATCCTCGGCATGGCCGACGCGGACGCCGGCGATGTCGGTGAGAAGGTTTTTCAAGGTGGCCTCGCGCGCTGATGAGGAGTTCGCTTCTGCGATAGCGCAGAGATGCCGCAGGCTCAACTCGCCAGCGCGGTCCGGAGCATCTTGGCGAGCTCGGACTTGCGGTAGGGCTTGGCCAGCAGCAGCACGCCGGAGTCGAGCCGGCCGTGGTGGACGATGGCGTTCTCGGTGTAGCCCGAGGTGAACAGCGTCTTCAGGTCGGGGCGGCGGCGGGCCGCTTCATCGGCGAGCTGACGGCCGTTCATGGCGCCCGGCATGATGACGTCGGTGAAGAGCAGGTCGATGCCCTTGTCCGCGTCGATGATGGTGAGCGCTTCGGCCGCGTTACCGGCTTCGAGCGCGGCATAGCCGAGGCTCTTGATCTGGGTCACGACATATTGCCGTACCAGCGCGTCGTCCTCGACGATCAGGATCTTCTCGCTGCCGCCGGCGACCGGCGCGTTCTGGAGTGCCTCGAACTCGGTTTCCTGCACGCCGGTGGAGCGCGGCAGGTAGATCTTCACGCTCGTACCGTGGCCTTCCTCGCTGTAGATCTTGATGTGGCCGCCGGACTGCTTGACGAAGCCGAACACCATACTGAGCCCGAGGCCGGTGCCCTTGCCGACCTCCTTGGTCGTGAAGAACGGATCAAACACCCGCTCGATCAGATCGGCCGGAATTCCGCTGCCGGTGTCGCTGACCGCGATCATCACGTAATTGCCGGCAACGATGTCGGGATTCATGCTGGCATAGCCGTCGTCGAGGAAGACGTTGCGGGTCTCGAGTACCAGGGTGCCGCCGTCGGGCATGGCATCGCGCGCGTTCAGCGCGAGGTTGAGGATGGCGGTGGAGAGCTGGCCGGGATCGACCAGCGTCGGCCAGGCATCCTCGGTGAGCTGGGGCATGATGGTGATCTGCTCGCCCAGCGTCGGATGCAGCAGCTTGGCGGCCTCGAGCATCAGCGCGTTGACGTCGATCTCGCGCGGCTGGAGCGGCTGCTTGCGGGCGAAGGCGAGCAGGTGCTTGGTCAGCTGCGCGCCGCGCTCGGCGGCGTCGTCGATCAGCTTGGTGATGGCGGCGAGCTCGGGCCGATCGGCGACCGCATCCGACAGGATGCCGATCGTGCCGGTGATGACGGTCAGCACGTTGTTGAAGTCGTGGGCGACGCCGCCCGTCAACTGGCCGATCGAATCCATCTTCTGGACCTGCCGGAGCTGGGCTTCGGCGGCCTGCTTCTCGGTGAGGTCGCGGCCGATGAAGAAATGGCGTTTCACCGGCTCGGACCAGGTGCCCATCCAGTTCAGCGTGACCTCGTGACCGTCGTAGTGATAGTAGCGCGCCTCGAAGCTGCGCTTGACCGCGCCGCGCCGCGCCGCGCGCATCTCGCTGCGCGTCCTCTCGAGGTCATCGGGGTGGATGAACTCGATCGCACTGTGCCCGACCATGTCGTCCGGGCTGAAGCCGAGGATGTCCTTCACGCTGGGGCTGACCTGGATGAAATTGCCGTAACCATCGGTGACCAGGATCAGGTCCTGCGAGGTCTCGAAAATGCGCTGGCGCTCCTCGATCTCCCGATTGAGCGCCATCTCCGCTCGCTTCCGTTCGGTGACGTCGCGGGCCACCTTGGACGCGCCGATGATCCTGCCCTCGGTCGATCGCAGCGGGACCTGGCTCAGCACCACGTCGATGGGTTGGCCGCTCTTGTGCAGCCGTACGGTCTCCTGCTGGTCGATGACCTCGCCGTTGCGGGTGCGAGCCAGGTTCTCGGCGACATCGTCACGCTGATCGTCCGGCATGATGATGTCGATGGAACGGCCGACCGCCTCGTCGGCGGAGTAGCCGAAGACGCGCTCGGCCGCGCTGTTCCAGGTCGTGATGGTGCCGTCGAGCGACTTGGTGATGATGGCGTCGTTGGAGGATTCGACGACGGCGGTGAACAGCCGCTCGCGCTCGGCGTGATAGTCGCGCTCGGCGTCCGATCGGCGCTTCAGCGCGCCGACCATGCTCGCGGTCTGCGCCTGGAGGCGGACATTCTCGACCAGGAGCACCGCGAGCACGAAGGTCGCCGCGCAGAGCCCGTAGAGGCGGCCGGCGTAGAAGCCGAGATCGAAGCGCGCGACGTTCACGATCGCCGAGAGCGCGATGTCGAACAGCCAGGCGCACATAACGACCATGAGCCAGACGTCGATCACCGAATGCGGCCTGCGGAACCAGAGCGAGACGAGGGCGGCAAAGCTGAGCGACCACACGAAGGACACCACGCCGATCATGGTCGGCGTGTAGTGGCCGTCGCGCAGCAGGACCGGGAGCAGATCGTGCTGGGCGGTGACGATCCAGGCGAAGACGGCCATGGCGGCGACGACGCCGAACACGATGGTGTAGATCGCCTTGGTCGTCGCGCCGCGGATCCTGGCACCGCCGTCGGCCTCCTTCAGCCAGGCATAACCCAGCACGAATATCGGGAAGCCGGCGTGCCAGATCATGTAGAGCCAGACCGTGGTTTGCTGGCCCGCGCCGAGAAGTCCGGTCGGGGTGAACAGTCCGGGGAAGGTGAGGGCATGAACCAACGCCGCCGCGGCGGTGAACAGATAGCCGCTCGCGAGCCACAGCAGCGCGCGGGTCCGCAGCACCGAAAACTGCGACAGCAGCAGCACGGCGGTCACGACGTCGCTCACGGCGAGGGCCGATTGATAGCTCGCGACAAAGCCCGGGACGGGGAGGAGCGGGGTGCCCGCGAACGGGACTGTCAATGCGAACAGGATCGCGGATATGCCGACGACCGCCAATGCAGCGGTGCGGTCGGTCGCGGTGGCCGGCAGGGTCGAAAGGAATGTGCTTCGGTCGATCGTTGCGGGCACGTCCACCTCTCGCAGACCGGTCTTCGCCATCTTCATCGACGTCATTCGAATCCCCGCAGGCCAGCGCTATGGTAGCGGGTTACGGTCGCACATTCTGGACTGTTGCGGCCGCGACTCAACCGAAGGTTACAGATTTCTTAATTCTGGTGGGACCACGGAATAGGGATCGGGTAAGATGCGATTTACTGGACGGTGCCATAATGCCCTTCGGCCGTCGTGGGTTCCAGGTCTGAATCGTCGATTTTGATCCCAGTATCCGGGAGTTGGTCCCTATGCCCCGCGTTCTCGTCATCGACGACCAGAAGGACGTCCGCGCGATGGTCGGGATCGTGCTTCGGGTCCATCGTTTCGAGGTCGTGGAGGCCGAAAGCGGCGCGGCCGGGCTGAACGCCTTCGAAGAAAGCCCGTTTGACGCGGCGATCGTCGATATCTTCCTTGGCGACACCAGCGGCGTCGACGTCATCGCGAGCCTGCGCGAGCGCGCGCCGGGACTCCCAATCATCGCGGTGTCCGGGATGACGACGCTGGATTTCATGGATCAATCGCCTCACCTTGCCAACGTGGTCTGCCTGCTAAAACCGTTTCGGCCGAACGATCTCCTGCAAGCGCTGCGGAAGGCCCAGACCGCAGCGGGCGGCGAAGTGCCCGCAGCCGTCTGACCCTTGCCCAAAGCCCTTGCCTAAAAGAAGAACGCCCCGGGCGAGCCGGGGCGTGATGACGCTTGGATGGTGGCCCTGAGGCCGACGCGTTAGGTGCCGCTGCCTTTGATCTCGGTGTAGCCGCCCTTGGCATCCCATTTGTAGACGACGTAGTCGATCTGCTTGATGTCGCCCTTGGCGTCATACTCGATCGGGCCGATCACGGTGTCCCATTTGCCGGCCTTCATCGCCTCCATGACCTTCTTGGCATCGGTGGTGCCGGCCTTCTTGGCCGCCTGCGACCAGACCTGCATCGCCGCATAGGTGTAGAGCGTATATCCTTCGGGGTCGATGTTCTTGGCCTTGAAGGCATCGACGATCTTCTTGGCGGTCGGCTTGTTGCGCGGATCGGGGCCGAAGGTGAACAGGGTGCCTTCGCCGGCCGGGCCGGTGATGGAGGCGTACTCCTTGTCGGCGAGTGCGTCGCCGGCCATCAGCACCGTCTTGAGACCCTGGTCGCGCATCTGGCGCAGGATCAGGCCGCTCTCCTGATGGTAGCCGCCGACATAGACGAGATCGATGTTGTCGCGCTTCAGGCGCGAGACGATCGCGTTGAAGTCCTTGTCGCCCTTGTTGTAGGACTCGTACATCTTCTCGGTGACGCCGGCCTTGTTGAGCGCCTTCTTGGTCTCGTCCGCAAGACCCTTGCCGTAGGTGGTCTTGTCGTTGAGGATCGCAATGTTCTTGCCCTTGAAGTTCTTGGCGATGTACTGCGCCGCGATCAGGCCCTGCTGATCGTCACGGCCGCAGACGCGTGCCACGTTCCAGAGCTTGCGCTCGGTGAACAGAGGATTGGTCGAAGCCGGGGTGATCTGGAGCACGTTGCCGTCGGCATAGGCTTCGGATGCGGGGATCGACGACGACGAGCAATAGTGCCCGGCGACGAACGGCATCTTGGCGCCGGCGATCTTCTCGGCGACCGAGCGCGCCTGCTTCGGATCGCAGGCATCGTCCTCGACGGAGAGCGCGAGCTTCTTGCCGTTGACGCCGCCGGCGGCATTGATATCGGCCACGGCCATCTCGGCGCCGTTCTTCATCTGGCGGCCGAAGGCGGACTCGCCGCCGGTCATCGGACCTGCGACTGCGATGCTGACATCCTGCGCGAATGCCGCGCTCGACAACGCGATCGATGCGCCGAATGCCAGACCGATGAGTTTCAGTGATTTCATGAGATACCTCGCGGGTGGTCGCCTGTGGAAGTTGCCGGGCATGCCCGGTCTAAACCGATGCCATTCTTGAACGAATTCGAGGAGAAGTCACCGGCAAAATACGGGCATTGGCGCAGATATCTCGCCAAATTCGGCCGCACGTGGCCCGCCTCAGCCGTGTCGGCCGCCTTCCAGATAGGCGGCGCGAATCTCGGGGCGCTGCAGCAACTCGGCGCCGGTACCGGCCAGCGTGATCAGGCCATTGACCATGACATAGCCGCGATGGGCGAGCTTGAGCGCATGGTTGGCGTTCTGCTCGACGATCAGGACGGTCAGGCCGTCCTGCCGGTTCAGGGTGCGGATCGCATCGAAAATCTGGCGCGCGATCAGCGGCGCGAGCCCGAGCGAGGGCTCGTCGAGCAGGAGCAGGCGGGGACGGCTCATCAAGGCGCGGCCGATCGCCAGCATCTGCTGCTCGCCGCCGGACAGGGTTCCGCCGCGCTGGGCGTAGCGCTCCTTCAGCCGCGGAAACAGCGAGAAGACGCGTGCCAGCGTCGCGTCGCGTTCGGAATCGGTGCATCCGGTCGCGTCGGCCCCCATCTGGAGGTTCTCCGCCACGCTCATGCGCGGGAAGATGCGCCGTCCCTCCGGCGATTGCGCGATGCGCAAATGCGCGATCTCGTGGGTGGGCACGTCGGTGATGTCGCGGCCCTCGTACAGGATCTGGCCGGCGCGGGCCCGCGGCTTGCCGAAGATCGTCATCATCAGCGTCGACTTGCCGGCGCCGTTGGCGCCGATCAGTGCCACGATCTCGCCGGCATTGATCTCGACGTCGACGCCCTTCAGCGCCTCGATCTTGCCGTAGGCGGCGCGAAGGCTGCGGATCGCGAGCAGGGGAGTGGACGCCGAAGTCACGACCCGCCCTCCATCACGGCGACCGCCTCTTCCTCGTCGGCGCCGAGATAGGCGGCGATCACCTTGGGATCGTCGCGAACCTGGCGCGGCGTGCCTTGCGCGATCTTCACGCCGTGGTCCATCACCACGATGTGGTCGGAGATCTCCATCACCACCGACATATCGTGCTCGATCAGGAGGATCGAGGTGCCGAGCTCGTTGCGGATCGAGAGCAGGAGTTCGCTCAAGGCGGCGCTCTCGCGCGCGTTGAGGCCGGCGGCGGGCTCGTCCAGGCACAGAAGCGCGGGCTCGGTGCACATCGCCCGCGCGATTTCGAGCCGTCGCTGGTCGCCATAGGCGAAATTGCCGGCGGCATCGTCGGCGCGGTCGAGCAGGTTGACCCGCCTGAGCCAGTCGGTGGCCAGATCGATCGCGCGCTTCTCGGCATCGCGATAGCCGGGCGCACCGATCAGGCCGAGGAAGGTGAGGCCGGAGGCCCGCATCAAGGCGTTGTGCTGCGCCACCATCAGGTTTTCCAGCGCGGTCATGCCGGGAAACAGGCGGATGTTCTGGAAGGTGCGCGCCACCTTGGCCTGCTTCGCGATGCGGAAATCGTTCAGCCGCTCCAGCGCGATGATTTTGCCGTCGTCATGGGCGAGGCGGATGGAACCGCCGCTCGGCTTGTAGAAGCCGGTGATGCAGTTGAAAACGGTGGTCTTGCCGGCGCCGTTCGGCCCGATCAGCGCGGTGATCTTCTTGCGCTCGGCCGAGAACGACAGGTCCTGCACGGCCACGATGCCGCCGAAGCGCATGGTCAGCTGGTCGACGCTGAGAATCTTGTCGCCGCTCATCCGTGCCCTTCCTTGACGAGGTCGGAGGAGATCGCCTGCGCCTTGGTCAGATACACGGTCGGCGCGCGATGGCCGATCAGGCCGCGCGGCCGCCAGATCATGATCAGTACCATGGCCATGCCGAACACCAGCATGCGGTAGGTCTCGAGGCCGCGGAACAGCTCGAAGCCGCCGATCATGGCCAGCGCGGCAAGCGCCACGCCGAGTTGCGAGCCCATGCCGCCGAGCACGACGATGGCCAGCACCAGCGCCGATTCCTGGAAGGTGAAGGATTCCGGGCTGATGAAGCCCTGGCGGGTCGCGAAGAACGCACCGGCAAAGCCGCCGAACATCGCGCCGGTCGCGAACGCGGTCAGCTTGGTGGTCGTGGTGTTGATGCCGAGCGCGCGGCAGGCGACCTCGTCCTCGCGCAAGGCCTCCCAGGCGCGGCCGATCGGCAGGCGGCGCAGGCGGATCGTCACCCAGTTGGTGAGCAGCGCGAGCGCCAGGATCAAATAGAACAGGAAGACGATGCGATGGGTCGGCGAGTACTCGATGCCGAGCTTGGCGGCGAGCCCGTCGTCGCTGTTGTCGAGCGGGATGCCGAAGAAGGAGGGGCGGGGAATGCCGGGGACGCCGTTGGGGCCGCCGGTCAGGCTTTGCCAGTTGATGATGACGAGGCGGATGATCTCGCCAAAGGCGAGCGTCACGATGGCGAGATAGTCGCCGCGCAGGCGCAGCACGGGAAAGCCGAGCAGCACGCCCCAGAACGCGGCGAGGATGCCCGCGAGCGGCAGGCACACCCAGAACGACCAGCCGAAATTGGTGGCAAGCAGCGCGTAGGAATAGGCGCCGACCGCATAGAAGGCGACGTAACCGAGATCGAGCAGGCCGGCGAGGCCAACCACCACGTTCAATCCCCAGCCCAGCATGACATAGGTGAGCACGAGGATCGCGAGGTCGAGGATGTAGCGCTGGTTATAGAAGATCACAGGCACCAGCAGCGTGAAGATCAAGAGCGCGGGCGCGAGGTAGCGGCCGACGAACGACATCCCGCTCTGTACCGCGGGCGGCACCAGCTTCTCGGCGCCGGCTGGGCCGATCCATTGCCGGAGCAGCTCGATGACGATGGAGCCTCCGAACACGCCGGCGACGAGCGCTGCGACCTCGCCGAAACGCGTCCAATAGGTGAGCTGGCCGTCGGAGCCGGCCTCGGTTCGGACGCCGACCATCAGTGAGAACAGCACCAGCGCGACCAGTGCGCTGAGCAGGGATTTTTTCAGGATGTAGGTCAAGCCGGCGGTGCGGCTTGCGTGCGTGGTCTTGTGCGGGATGGGTGTCACGCGGCGGTCCGTCAGACTTTTTCGACTTCGGGACGGCCGAGCAGGCCGGTCGGCATGAAGATCAGCACGACGATCAGGATCGAGAATGCCGCGACGTCCTTGTATTCGACGGAGAAATAGGCCGACCAGAACGTCTCGATCAGGCCGATCGCAAGACCGCCGAGCATGGCGCCGGGCAGCGAGCCGATGCCGCCGAGCACGGCCGCCGTGAAGGCCTTGATGCCGGCAACGAAGCCCATGAAAAAGTCGACCAGACCGTAATAGAGCAGGTACATGAAACCCGCGACCGCGGCGAGCGCGGCGCCGATCACGAAGGTCATGGAGATGGTGCGGTCGACGTCGACGCCCAGCAGGGCCGCCATGGTCTGGTCCTGCTCGCAGGCGCGCATGTCGCGCCCGAGCCGCGTGCGCGACACCAGCCAAGTGAAGATCGCCAGCAGCACGATGGTGGTGATGACCACCATGATCTGGATGTTGGAGAGCTGGATGACGAAGCCGTCCGCGCTCTCATGCAGCGTGTAGCCGCCGGTGATGAAGGGCGGGATCGGCTTGACGCGGGCGCCTTGCGCCACCTGCGAATAGTTGGTCAGCACGAACGACATGCCGATCGCCGACAGCATCGGGGCGAGGCGAAAGGAATGCCGCAGCGGCCGGTAGGCGATGCGCTCGATGGTCCAGCCATAAAGCGCCGTGATCGCCATCGCGACCAGCAGCACGACGAGCAGGATCACCGGGATCGCGGTCAGGCCGAGCGAGATCAGGATCAGGAAGGTGATCAGGGCTATGAAGCCGCCGATCATGAAGACGTCGCCATGGGCGAAGTTGATCATGCCGACGATGCCGTAGACCATCGTGTAGCCGATCGCGATCAGGCCGTAGATGGAGCCGAGCACGAGGCCGTTAATGAGCTGCTGGGCGAAATAATCCATAGGCTGCCGTTTACCAAACCTGACGCGGCTCAAAGGGAGCTCTTCGAGAGAGAGTGATTGAGTTTCTTCTCGGGCCCCGGCAGCCCTTGAGCATTCTTCTCGTTTTGTAACAGGAGGGAACTGGCGGCCGCAACAGTGCAGGCCTAGGCATAAGGGCTTGTACAGAACTCATTTGGTGACGGACGTCATCTCCCCGGTTCCGCAGCTGCGAGGAACCGGGTTCCGCACGGCAACCAAATCCAGGGACCGTTGTTACTTTCCCTCTGACGTCCAACAAGGGAGTTCCCCCTCGATGACGAAGCAGCAGAACCAGAATCCGGGTCAGCAGACTCAGAACCCCGGTCAGCAGCGCCCAAGTCAGCAGCCAGGTCACCAGCCAGGGCAGCAGCAGGGCGGCGGGCAGAAACCCGGACAGCAGCAGCAGAATGACCCGGTGCGCCAGGGTAATCGGCCCGGCCAGCTGGGTGGCCAGCACGGTCAGGACGACTAGTTGGGAGCCCAGGAGTGAGCAGTTGTGTGAGCAGTTGCGAGTGAGCAGGAGTGAGTGAGGACGGGCCCCGCCGAAAGGCGGGGCCTTTTTGTTTAGGGCGCCGGCCGCCGGGCGGTTAAGGTAAACAAAGGGTTTAAATTGCCGCCACAGACTGATGCGAGTTAGCTCCCCGGCAAAGCCTTCCCATTGAAGGCTGCGTGGCAGGCGAAGCGGGAAGCGGCATGTTCAGGAACTGGCGGATCGACTCGGTCAACGGCGCGCTGCTGGCGGCCTATTTCATCTCGGCCTGGACGCTGGTTGCCTTCAACATCATGGTGGCACCGGTGCACGGCCTCTACGAGCGGCCGAGCGTCGCGGTGGCGCTGTTCCTCAGCGACCATCTCCAGATGGCGGGGATGGACACGGTGCGCGCGGCCTGGCTGCTGGCACTGGGACGGCTGACCGTGGTGGCGTTCTTCGCGATCTACCTCGTGCTGCTGTGCATTCCCCGCGTCCGCAGGACTGGCGGCAGTGACGAGGCGCTCGGCATTGCGCTGGCGATAGGCAGCCTGATCTCGTTTGCGAGCATGGTCATGGCCTCGAAGGTCGGCGAGATGGCCGCGCTCCGGCTGCACGCCACCGAGCTCTTGCTGCTGCTGGGAGCTGCGATCGTGATGGTGATCGAGCGGCCCGTGGCGGCGCCAAAGGCCGTCGAGGCCGCCGCGCCGCTAGGTCTTGAGCAGGCCGAGCTCCTGCACAATCGCTGAGGCTTCCTTGACGGCGTGGTTCGCCGCCGGCACGCCGCAATAGATCGCCTGCTGGAGCAGAATTTCCTTGATGTCGTCGGGGGTGAAGCCACCTTCGGCGAGTGCCGCACGCACATGCAGGCGGAATTCGTCCCATTGCCCGAGCGCGACCATGGTGCCGATCACAAGCACCCGCCGGGTGCGCTCGTCGAAATGCGGCCGCGTCCAGATCTCGCCCCAGGCGTAGCGGGTGATCAGGTCCTGGAAATCGGTGTTGAAGGCATTGCGACCCGCGATCGACTTGTCGACCCAGGCATTGCCCAGCACTTTGCGGCGCACATTCATGCCGGCATCGCGGCGCTTCTGGTCGTCCATGGTATCCTCCTCTCCGTCGTTGCGAGCGCAGCGAAGCAATCCAGAATCTTTCCGCGGAGGCAGCTGGATTGCTTCGCTGCGCTCGCAATGACGAGCTGTGAGATCAACGCTGCGTCAGGAACCCCACCACCGCATCGGTGAACGCGTGGGGCTGCTCGACATTGGAAATATGGGCGGCGTCGATGATGGTCATGCTCGCGCCGGGAATATTTGAGCGGATCAGTTCGCCCGCGGATATCGGCGTCGCCATGTCGTGGCGGCCGGCGATCACCAGCGTCGGGCTCTTGATCTTTGGCAGCAGCTCACGTTGGTCGAGCGTCGACAGCGCCTCGCAGCAGGCGAGATAGCCCTCGACGGGGGAGGCGAGCAGCATCGCCTTCATCCGGGCGGTGATGTCGGGCTCGCGCTCGCGGAAATCCTGGGTGAGCCAGCCCGCGATCACGGCATCGGCCACCGCCGCGATGCCGCCCTTCTTCACTGCATCGATGCGTTCCAGCCATTTGGTCGGCTCGGCGTAGTAGCAGGAGGTGTTGGCGAGGATCAGCTTGCCGAAGCGTTCCGGCGCATTCGCGCCCAGCCATTGCCCGACCATGCCGCCCATCGACAGGCCGCACCAATGCACCTTCTCGATGTTGAGATCGTCGAGGATTGCCAGCACGTCGCGGCCGAAGCGCTCCATCGTATAGGGGCCGGGAGGAACGTTCGACTTGCCGTGGCCGCGGCGGTCATAGCGGATGACGCGGAAGACCTGCGTCAGCGCCTTCATCTGCGGCTCCCACATCTGAAGCGTGCAGCCGAGCGAATTGGACAGCATCAGGGTCGGCCCGCCGTCGCGGCCCTCGACGGAGACGTTGATCAGGCAACCGTCGGCATCGATCATGGGCATGCGGCGTCTCCGTTCAGGAGCATGATCCGGAAACGTGTGGAGCGGTTTTCCGAACAGATCATGCTCAAACAATTAGTCTCGGTCGAGGCTGTCGAGCAGCCGGTCGATCAGGGCTTGGGAAGCCCCTTGATAGGCCATCGGCTCGAACAATGCCGCAATTTTTTCCGGCGAAAGATGCGCGGTGACCTGCGAATCGCCTGACAGCACCTCGCGCAGATGCTTCTTCTCGGCGACCGCGCGCTTGCTCGCGGCCTCGATGAGATGATGCGCATCGCTCTTGCCGATGGTCTCGGCCAGCGCGAAGGTGACCGCCTCGGCCATGATCAGCCCGTGCGTCGCATCGAGGTTGCTGCGCATGCGTGCCGCGTCGACGTCGAGGCCCTCGGCGATATCGACGATGGCGGCGAGCGCGCCCGAGGTGACCAGCATCAGTTGCGGCAGCGTCGGCCATTCCGCGTGCCAGGGGCCGGCGCTGCGCTCGTGGTCCTGCACCTGCGCGGCAAAAATCGTCGCGGCGAGCTGCGGGGCCATGGTCGCACAGCCCAGCGCGCTTGCGGCCGCGACCGGATTGCGCTTGTGCGGCATGGTCGAGGAGCCGCCGCGGCCTTCGCCGGCCGGCTCGAACGCCTCGGCGACATCGGTCTGCATCATCAGCGAGACGTCGCGCGCGATCTTGCCGCAGCTGCCGGCGAGAATCGCAAGAGCCGATGCGGCTTCCGCGATGCGGTCGCGATGGGTGTGCCAGGGCGCTTCCGGCAGCGGCAGGTTGAGCTTCCGCGCCAGTCGCTCCGCAACGACGAGCCCCTTGTCGCCGAGGGCCGCGAGCGTGCCGGCCGCGCCGCCGAATTGCAGCGCGAGGCCCTCGCGGGAGAGCCGCCTGAGGCGGCAGCGGGCGCGGGCAAGGCTTGCCGCATATTCGGCGGCCTTGAGCCCGAACGGCATCGGCAACGCATGCTGGAGCCAGGTCCGCGCCACCATGGCGGTGTTGCGATGATTACGCGCCAGTGCGGCAAAGCCCTTGATGGCACGGCTGAGGTCGGCGTCGAGTGCATCGATGCCGGCACGCAGTGCGAGCATGGTCGCGGTGTCGATGACGTCCTGGCTGGTTGCGCCCCAATGCACGTAGCGGGCGGCCTCCGCATCGGCCTTGGCGACATTGGCGGTCAGCGCCTTGACCAGAGGAATGGCCAAATTGCCCGATCGCGTCGCGGCCTCTGCCAGGGCAGCAGGGTCGAAGGACTCCGCCTTGCATGCTGCTTCGATCGGGCCCACGGCGGCCGCGGGAATCACGCCGGTCGCGGCCTCGGCCCGGGCGAGGGCTGCCTCGAAATCGAGCATGTTCTGAAGGGTGGAGCGGTCGTCGCAGACGGCGCGCATGGCGGTGCTCGACAGCATCGGCGCGAGCAGGGGGGAGAGGGCTGTGCTCATGTTGCGCGGGACCTAACCATCATGGCTCGCCTGTGCCAATCCAAAACCGACCGCACAAGATTTTTTGCAGTTGCGAATATGCATTGCACGTGACCGGAGGCCGCCCTTTCCTTTGCGGTCCCCGTGCGTTACTTGAACAGCATTATAGTTGCACGATCCCGGGAGGCACCCCATGGCCATGACGATGAACGGCGAAGTCCAGCTTGCGGCGCCGCGCGAGGCCGTGTGGGCCAAGCTCAACGATCCCGAGGTGCTGAAGGCCTGCATCCCCGGCTGCGAGGAGCTGGAGAAGACCGACGACGGCGGCTTTCGCGCCACGGCCAAAATGAAGGTCGGCCCGGTGTCGGCGCGCTTCAAGGGCAAGGTGACGCTCTCCGATCTCGACCCGCCGAACGGCTACAAGATCTCCGGCGAAGGCGAGGGCGGGGTGGCCGGCTTCGCCAAGGGCGGCGCCGTGGTCAAGCTCGCGGAGAAGGACGGCGGCACGCTGCTCTCCTACGACGTCGAGGCGCAGATCGGCGGCAAGTTGGCGCAGCTCGGACAGCGCCTCATCAACGGCGCCGCCAAGAAGCTGGCCGACGAGTTTTTCGCGAACTTCGCCAAGGCGGTACAGGGCTGAAGGCTATCGCCTTTCGGCATGGCGCCTTGCGTCCGGGGTGATGTTGCCCCGGGGCATAATGGCCCATATGATGGGTTGGAATAATTATAAGAACCGCTTCGACGGGACCCGTCGGGGCGCTGATAGAGAGTGCTTATGGCAAAAATCTCCCTCATCGTGAACGGCAATCCTGTGACGGCCAACGTCGATCCCCGCACGCTTCTGGTGCAGTTCCTGCGCGAGAATCTGCGGCTGACCGGTACCCATGTCGGCTGCGACACCTCGCAGTGCGGCGCCTGCGTCGTGCATCTCGACGGCAAGGCCGTGAAGTCCTGCACCACGCTCGCCGTGATGGCCGACGGCCACGAGGTCAAGACGATCGAGGGGCTGGCCGCCGACGGTGCGCCGCTGCATCCGATGCAGGAAGCCTTCCGCGAGCACCATGGCCTGCAGTGCGGCTTCTGCACGCCCGGCATGATCATGACCGCGATCGACATCGTCCATCGCAAGGGGCACGAGGTCGACGACCACACCATCCGCGAGGAGCTGGAAGGCAATCTCTGCCGCTGCACCGGCTACCAGAACATCGTCACCTCGATCTCCGCCGGCGCCAAGGCGATGGCGAAATCCGACCTCGCCTAAATCGACACGCGCACATCCCGCGATCAGGACATTCAGATGTACGAATTCAAATATCATCGCCCCGGGACGGTCCGGCAGGCCGCCAACCTCCTGGTGAAGAACGAAGACGCCAAGGTGATCGCCGGCGGTCACACGCTGATTCCCGTCATGAAGCAGCGCCTCGCCAGCCCGCCGCTTCTGGTCGACCTCTCCCACATCGAGGGGCTCAACACGATCGAGATGAAGGGCCGCTCGCTGGTGATCGGCGCCACCGCCAGACACGCTGAGGTCGCGACCTCCGCCATCGTCGGGGAAGCGATCCCGGCGCTCGCGAGCCTTGCCGGCGGAATCGGCGATCCCGCCGTACGCCACAAGGGCACGATCGGCGGCTCGCTCGCCAACAACGATCCGACCGCGGACTATCCGGCTGCGGTGCTGGCGCTCGGCGCCACCATCGTCACCAACAAGCGCCGCCTCAAGGCCGAAGAGTATTTCCAGGGGCTGTTCACGACGGCGCTCGAGGCCGACGAGATCATCACCAAGGTGATGTTCCCGCTGCCGAAGAAGGCCGCCTACGTCAAATTCCGCAACCAGGCCTCGCGTTACGCGCTGGTCGGCGTGTTCGTGGCGCGGCGTCCTTCGGACGTGCGCGTTGCCGTCACCGGCGCCGGCTCCGAAGGCGTGTTCCGCGTCACCGCGTTCGAGGAAGCCCTGAAGAAGCGCTTCTCGGCGAAGGCGCTCGACGGCATCGAGGTGCCGGCCGAGGGTCTCAACAGCGACATCCACGGCAGTGCCGAATACCGCGCGCACCTCATCGGGGTGCTGACGCGGCGGGCCGTCGACGCCGCCAATGCCAAAGAATGATGGGCCTCACCAACTGGCCCAACGACTTGCCCCGGTGAGGGCGTAAACGAGACTGGCCCTTTCATGACTTCAGCGGCCCTCCCGGCATCGGTCGATGCGATGCTCGAACTCCTCACGTCGCGCGGTTACCTCGCGGAGCGATCGCTGGCGACGGTGACCTACCTGTCGCTGCGCATGGGGCGGCCGCTGTTTCTCGAAGGCGAGGCCGGCGTCGGCAAGACCGAGATCGCAAAAGTGCTGTCCGCGGCGCTGGGGCGGAAGCTGATCCGTCTGCAGTGCTACGAAGGCCTCGACGTCTCCTCGGCGGTCTACGAGTGGAACAGCGCCGCGCAGATGATCGCGATCCGGATGGCGGAAGCCGCCGGCGACACCGATCGCGATCAACTGTCGAGCGACATCTTCGCCGACCGCTACATGATCAAGCGGCCGCTGCTCCAGGCGCTGGAGCCCGACGTTGCCGGACCGCCGGTGCTCCTGATCGACGAGCTCGACCGCGCCGACGAGGCGTTTGAGGCCTATCTCCTGGAAATCCTCAGCGACTTCCAGGTGACGATCCCCGAATTCGGCACCGTGAAGGCGCCGCATCCGCCGATCGTCATCATCACTTCCAACCGTACCCGCGAGATCCACGACGCGCTGAAGCGGCGCTGCCTCTATCACTGGGTGGATTATCCCGCCGCCGAGCGCGAGCTTGCGATCGTCAAGACGCGCGTGCCCGGAATCTCGGCAAAGCTGTCGCAGCAGGTCGTGCGCTTCGTCCAGGCGCTGCGCAACCAGGATTTCTACAAGTCCCCGGGCGTCGCCGAGACCATCGACTGGGCCACCGCGCTGTCCGAGCTCGACGCCCGATCGCTGACCCCGCAGGTGGTCGGCGACACGCTGGGCGCGCTGCTCAAGTACCAGGACGACATCACCCGGATGCAGGGCGACACCCTGCAGAAGGTGCTGAAGGAAGCGACGAGCGAGGATTGATCTCGCGGCAAATTGCGCCCGGCATTTCCGGGGCGCGCGTAGCGCGAACCCGGAATCCATCGGGCCGCAGAGTTAGTGGATGAATGGATTCCGGGCTCGCGCCAAAGAGGTGCGCCCCGGAATGACGGCTGAGAGTGTGGACCCATGGCCATTAACCACCTGGCACCCGAGCAGACCGAGCAGTTTGCCGACAACATCGTCGGCTTCGCCCGCGCGCTGCGCGCGGCGGGCATGCCGGTCGGGCCGGGTGCGGTGATCGATGCCATGAACGCGCTTGAGGTGATCGACATCGGCAACCGGGCCGACGTCTTCACCACGCTGGAGGCGATCTTCGTCAAGCGCCACGAGCATGCGCTGATCTTCAAGCAGGCCTTCAACCTGTTCTTCCGCGCCTCGGAGGAGTGGAAGCACATGCTGGATTCGGTGCCGCTGCCGGATCAGGCCAAGAAGAAGCCGCAGGCCGGCGCGCGGCGCGTGCAGGAAGCGATGTCGCAGCCGCGCATGACGGAGACGCCGCAGCACCAGGAGCAGGATCTGCGCCTGTCGGTGTCCGACAAGGAAATCCTTCAGAAGAAGGATTTTGCGCAGATGAGCGCGGCGGAGATCTCCGAGGCCCTGCACGCCGTCGAGCGGATGCGGCTGCCGCAGGCCGAACTGCTGACGCGCCGGCACCGGCCCGATTCCCGAGGCCTGCGCCTCGACCTGCGCCGCACGCTGCGTGCGTCATTGCGCACCGGTGGCGACATCATCGACATCCATCGGCTCGGGCGGATCGAGAAGCCGGCGCCGATCGTCGCGCTGCTCGACATCTCGGGCTCGATGAACGAATACACCCGCCTGTTCCTGCATTTCCTCCATGCCATCGGCGATGCGCGCAAGCGCGTCTCGGTGTTCCTGTTCGGCACCCGCCTCACCAACGTCACCCGCGCGTTGCGCCAGCGCGATCCCGACGAGGCGCTGGCGAGCTGTTCGGCCTCGGTCGAGGACTGGGCCGGCGGCACGCGGATCTCGGCCTCGCTGCACAACTTCAACAAATTGTGGGCGCGCCGCGTCCTGAGCCAGGGCGCCATCGTGCTCCTGATCTCCGACGGGCTGGAGCGGGAGGCCGATTCCAGGCTCGCCTTCGAGATGGACCGGCTGCACCGCTCCTGCCGGCGGCTGATCTGGCTCAACCCGCTGCTGCGCTTCGGCGGCTTCGAGGCCAAGGCGCAGGGCATCAAAATGATGCTCCCGCACGTTGACGAATTCCGCCCGGTACATAATTTGAGTTCGATCCAGGAGCTGATCACGACGCTCTCCCGGCCGCTGCCGCCGCATCACCGCAGCCTGATCCGTTCCGCAGCTTGAGAGGTTACCCCATGCTCGATCGCGACGAGGACATTCTGAAGGCGGCGGAGGACTGGCAGAAGGCCGGCCGTGGTGTCGCGCTCGCCACCGTGGTGGAGACCTGGGGCTCGGCGCCGCGCCCGGCGGGCTCGAGCCTCGTCATCAACGACGAGGGCACGTTCTTAGGCTCCGTCTCCGGCGGCTGCGTCGAGGGTGCCGTGGTCACCGAGGCCATGGACGTGATCGAGAGCGGCAAGCCGAAGATGCTGGAATTCGGCGTTGCCGACGAGACCGCCTGGAATGTCGGGCTGTCCTGCGGCGGCACCATCCGCGTCTTCGTCGAGAAGGTCAGCTAGCCGTGAAGCTCGCGATTTTGCACGAACTCAATGCCGAGCGCGCCGCGCGCCGTCCCGCGATTTTGGTGACGGACACCGAGAGCGGTGAGCAGCGCCTGGTCAAGGCGAATGATTTTGCCAAGGATCCGCTGCGCGTCGAGCTCGAAAAACAGCTTCGCATGGGCAAGAGCGCCAATGTCGAGGTCGGCGGCAAGAAGCTCTTCCTCAACGTCTACGCGCCGACCGCAAAGCTCGTCATCGTCGGCGCGGTCCATATCAGCCAGGCGCTGGCGCCGCTGGCGCGCTCGCTCGGCTACGACGTCACCGTCGTCGATCCGCGCACGGCCTTTGCAAGCGCAGAGCGCTTCCCCGACATTCCGCTGGTGGCCGAATGGCCCGACACCGCGCTGCCGCCGCTCGACGTCGATGCCTACACGGCGTTCGTCGCGGTGACACACGATCCCAAGATCGACGATCCCGCGCTGCTGCACGCCTTCGAGCGCGGCTGCTTCTATATTGGCGCGCTCGGCTCGCGGAAAACCCATGCCAAGCGCGGCGACCGGTTGCGGGCGCAGGGCGCCAAGGACAGCGACATCGCGCGCATCCACGCGCCCATTGGCCTTGCGATCGGTGCCGTCTCGCCGTCGGAGATCGCGGTGTCGATCATGGCCGAGATCACGGCGGTGCTTCGGCTGCCACCCAAAGAAAAAGAAGAAGCGGCATGAAATTCGGCCCGGCGAGCCCCAGGGATGCGATCGGCGGGGTGACCGTCCACACCCTGCGCCAGGGACCGCTGGTGCTGAAGAAGGGCACGACGATCGGCCCTGCCGAGGTCGAGGCGCTGGAGCGCGCCGGCATCAAGGACGTCGTGGTGGTGCGGATGGAGGAGGGCGACGTCTCCGAGGACGTCGCAGCCGCCAGCATCGCGCTTGCGGTGGGCGGCGAGGGCATCCATGTCGAGCGCGCCTTCACCGGCCGCGCCAACCTGTTCGCCACGCGCCCGGGCGTGCTGGTGATCGACCGCGCCGCCGTCGACCGCATCAACAATATCGACGAGGCCATCACCTTTGCGACGCTCACCGCCTACAAGCCGGTGGTCGAGGGCGAGATGGTCGGCACCGTCAAGATCATCCCGTTCGGCGTCGAGGGCGCCTTGCGCGATGCCGCGGTGAAGGCCGCCGGCAGGGACGTCCTGAAGATCGCCCCCTACGTCATCCAGCGCGTCGGCGTGGTCTCGACGCTGCTGCCGGGCCTGTCCTCCAAGGTGATCGACAAGACGCTGCGCGTCACCGCCGAGCGCCTGGCGCCGGCCGGCGCCAGCATCATCGCCGAGCGGCGCGTCCAGCATGACGAGCATGCGCTGTCGGCCGCGATCAAGGAATTGCTCGGACTTGGCGCCGAGCTGGTCATCGTGTTCGGCGCCTCCGCGATCGCCGACCGTCGCGACGTGATCCCCGCGGCCGTCACGGGCATCGGCGGCGAGATCGAGCATTTCGGCATGCCGGTCGATCCCGGCAACCTCTTGCTGATCGCCCGCGCCGGCGGCGTGCCGGTGCTGGGCGCGCCGGGCTGCGCGCGCTCGCCGGTCGAGAACGGGTTTGACTGGGTGCTGATGCGGCTGCTTGCCGGCATCAAGGTGACGCGCGCCGAGCTGATGGGCATGGGCGTCGGCGGGCTCCTGATGGAGATCGTGACGCGGCCGCAGCCGCGCGCGACGCCGGAGATCGAGGGCAACAGCCGGGTCGCGGCCATCGTGCTCGCGGCGGGCCGCTCGACCCGCATGGGCGGACCGAACAAGCTGCTCGCCGAGCTCGACGGCAAGAAGCTGGTGCGGATCGCGACGGAGCAGGCGCTGGCTTCGAAGGCATCCGAGGTGATCGTCGTCACCGGCCATCAGACCGAGCTGGTCGAGCAGGCGCTGCAAGGCCTGAACGTGAGGTTCGCCAGGAATCCGGATTTCGCCGGCGGCATCGCGAGCTCGGTCAAGGCCGGGATCGCGGCCGTGTCTGAGGCTTGCGACGGCGCCGTGGTTTGCCTCGGCGACATGCCGCTGATCGATGCCGGCCTGATCGACCGTCTCATCGACAGCTTCGCACCGGACCGCGGCAATCTGATCGTCGTGCCCGTCAGCGAAGGCCGCCGCGGCAATCCCGTGCTGTGGTCGCGCCGCTTCTTCAGGGAATTGATGACCCTCGACGGCGACGTCGGCGCGCGTCACCTGATCGCCAAGCACACCGAGGCGGTCGCCGAAGTGCCCGTCGACGGCGAGAGCGCCTTCCTCGACATCGACACGCCGCAGGCGCTGGAAGCGGCACGACGCGGATAGTGACTCTTGTAGGGTGGGTTAGCGCAGCGTAACCCACCATGCTTCAGCTTCAGCGATAGCGGAACGAAGTTGGTGGATTACGCTTCGCTAATCCACCCTACGGCACCTCCCAAGGCTCCGATTTCAACCACCCGTTCACCATCTGGAAACGACCGCGGCTTAGAGTCCTCCGCACCTGCCTTGGGGGGAGGGGTTTTTCCATGGCTTCGAATGTCGTCGCGCGCCGTTGCGCGATGTTTTTCTTTGCGTTGTCTGTTTGTGTCGCGGGCGCTCGCCACATCACGGATGCACATGCCGCCGGCGCGTTTGCGGTCGGCAAGTGCGGTGCCGATGGCCAGGCTTTCGATTACGGCGCCGAGCACGAGGCCCGCGCCGTGGCGCAGAAGCAGTGCAAGGGCGATTGCACGACGGTGACGATGAAGCGCGCCTGCGCTGCGATGTCGGTCGACCTCGCCAACCCCTGCGGTGCGTATGGTTATGCCGTCAAGCCGAAGATCTCCGCCTCGCTCAATGCCGCCACGCGCGAATGCTACAAGTACGGCGGCAAGGAATGCGTGATCCGCGCCTGGGCCTGCGATGCGAAGGGTTGAATTCTCCTCCGTCATTCCGGGGCGTCGCGCAGCGACGACCCCGGAATCTCGTGCGATAATCTCCAGATTCCGGGTCCGCGCCTGACGGCGCATCCCGAAATGACGATTCTTTGGAGACATGCATGCAGTTCGACACCAAGATCGCCGTCGTAATCCGCTCCGATCTTCAGGCCTGGCAGAAGCTCAACGTGGCGGCTTTTCTCACCAGCGGCATCGCCGCGGCTTTTTCCGAATGCATCGGTGAGCCCTATGAGGATGCCTCGGGCACGAAATATCACGCGCTGATCGGCCAGCCGATCCTGATCTACGGCGCCGACGGTCCGGCGCTGTCGCGCGCGCTCGACCGTGCGCTCACCCGCAACGTGGTGCCGGCGGTCTATACCGAGGACATGTTCAAGACCACGCATGATGCCGCCAATCGCGAGGTGGTGAAGGCGGTGCCGCGTGCCGATCTCAACCTCGTCGGCATCGCTGTTCGCGCCGAGCGCAAGGTGATCGACAAGATCGTCGACGGCCTCAAGTTCCATAGCTGACACGTCCCCGCGCCTCGCGCCGCATCGTCATCGCGATGTCACGATGGCGCGAGCGCTTGCGCAAACTTTGTGCGGTTTGATTCCAATCAAGAGGGAGCCTTGCGGCCTCGCTAGTCTGCTCCGCGCAATGCAAGGGAGCAGACCGATGCCGACCATGAAAGCCGCAATCGTCAGACAATTCGGCAAGCCGCTGGTGATCGAGGACGTGCCGGTGCCGCAGCCCGGCCCCGGCGAGGTTCTGGTCAAGGTGAAGGCCTGCGGCGTCTGCCACACCGATCTGCACGCCGCCTCCGGCGACTGGCCGGTGAAGCCGGTTCCGCCCTTCATTCCCGGCCACGAGGTTGCCGGCATCGTCGCCGCGCTCGGATCCGGCGTGAAAAATCTGAAGGTGGGCGATGCCGTCGGCGTCGCCTGGCTGCACGACGCCTGCATGTCCTGCGAATATTGCGAGACCGGCTGGGAGACGCTGTGCGAGCACCAGCACAACACGGGCTACAGCGTGAACGGCGGTTTTGCCGAATATGTCATCGCCTCGGCCGCCTTTGCCGCCAAACTGCCGGCGACGATCGATTTTGCCGGCGTCGCGCCGATCCTGTGCGCCGGCGTCACCACCTACAAGGGCTTGAAGGAGACGGAGGCAAAGCCCGGCGAGTGGGTCGTGATCTCGGGTGTCGGCGGGCTCGGCCATGTCGCGGTCCAGTATGCCAAGGCGATGGGGCTCAAGGTCGCGGCCGTCGATATCGCCGAGGACAAGCTCAAGCTCGCCCGCGAGACCGGCGCCGACCTCGCGGTCAACGCGCTCGCGGACGATGCCGTGGACAAGGTGTTGGCGACAACCGGCGGAGGGGCGCACGGCGTGCTGGTGACGGCGGTCTCGACCGCCGCCTTTGCCCAGGCACTGAAGATGGTGCGGCGGAAGGGCACCGTCAGCCTCGTCGGCCTGCCGCCGGGCGAATTCCCGACGCCGATCTTCGACGTCGTGCTCAAGCGCATCACCGTGCGCGGCTCCATCGTCGGCACCCGCCGCGACCTCGACGAAGCCATCGCGTTCGCCGCGGACGGCAAGGTCAAGGCCGAGGTGACGAAGGTGCCGCTCGCAGAGATCAACAACGTCTTCGACCGGATGAAGGCCGGCAAGATCGACGGCCGCATGGTGCTGGACTTTGGCTAGTGCCTCACCCGGGCGGCATCTTTTCGAATTTCGGCAGGCCTGGGTCGAGATGATCCCAGCCATGCCCGCGCGCTCCGTAGGTCACCGCCTGCGGCTTGTAGCGGGCGGGCTCGTCGAGGCTTGCGGCGCGGATGGTGAAGATGTCGGGCATGGCGGCAAAGGTCAGGTAAACAGGCAAGCCACACTGGGAGCAGAAGCCGCGCGTCTTCACATTGCCGCTGTCGCCGACCATGTCCCAATGCTTCGCCTCGCCGCTCAGCGTGACGCCGGCGCGCGCGAAGGTCGCGTAGGAGCCGTGGCCGCTGCCGCTTTCCCGCTGGCAGTCCCGGCACTGGCAGTGATTACTGAAGATGGGCTCACTGGTGATCGAATAGCGGATCGCGCCGCAGGCGCAGCCGCCGGTATAGGGCTTGTCCATCGTGATGACTCCTTACTTGTCTTCGCCGCTGATTTCGTCGAGCTGTCGGACGACCTTCTTCCAGCCGCCGTTCATGATCGTGTAGGCACTCTCGTTCCTGGGCAGCACGAAGCCCGCATGAATCAGCTGGATCCGCGTGCCCGCCTCGACCGGGGTGAGGGACCAGGTCACGACGGTGTCGAGCGGTGCGCCATAGCCGGTGTTGCGCTCGTCGCCGCCCTTCCAGGCGTAGACGAGGCGCCTGTTGGCCACGACCTCCAGAACGCGGCAATGAATGACGCCGTCCCAGTCGCCACCCGGTTTGGTCTGGAACGTGAAGGCCTTGCCTTCGACGGCCTCGAAGCCGGTCGGCGGCATCAGCCAGCGCGCGATCAGCTGCGCGCTGGTCAACGCCTTCCAGATCGTCTCCGGCACGTGAGGGAACACCTCGTCGATGACGATGTCCTTTGTTTCAGCTTTCAACTCGGCAGCACTCACGAATCGATCTCCTTCAAGAGGTCACGCAGGTTCTGGAAGCGCTCGCGCCAGAAGACGCCGTAATGATCCATCCAGGTCACCAGCGGCTCGAGTCCTTGCGGCGCGGCGCGGTAGTAGACGTTGCGGCCCTCCGCGCGCTCGGCAACGAGGCCGGCCTGCTTCAGCGACTTCAGGTGCTGCGAGATCGCACCTTGCGTCACGCCACTGCCGCGCGTCAGTTCGGCAACGCTGATCTCCTTACTCTCGAAGACGCGCTCGAACACGGCTCGGCGGGTCGGATCGGCGAGGGCGCGCATCACGGTGGTGACGGGGTTTGGGGCGGCTTCGATCATGCCGATAAATTAGCGAAGGCTAATGCATTAGTCAATGCTAATTTAATTTGGCTGTCCGGGTCCGACTCTTCGATTGACTATGACTGACCAGTCAGTCATGAATAATGAATGACAAAGAAGCCCTCCAAAGCCGCCTCGGCATCTGTGGTCCATTCCGGAAGCCACATGCCCGAAGCCGCGCCCGCCTCGAACCGTGCCACACGCGCGGCGGAGCGGCGTGCGGCGATCGTGGAGGCGGCCATGGAGGAGTTCATTGCGCGCGGCTTTGCCGCGACGCGGCTCGACGACATTGCGAGGCGGGCCGGCGTCGCGAAGGGCACGATCTACCTGCACTTCAAGGACAAGGAATCGATGTTCGAGGAGCTGGTGCGCGTCGTGATCGTGCCTGTGGTGGCGCGGCTGACGACGCTGCCGCCGCCCGTGGGCTCGGTGCGCGACCTCATCGAAGCCTTCGCCGGCAACTTCCTCAAGGAGGTGATCGGCACCAGGCGCGGCGATCTCGTGCGCCTGATCGTGGCGGAGGGGCCGCGCTTTCCCTCCGTCGCCGACTTCTACTATCGCGAGGTGGTCTCGCGCGGGGTCGCCGCCATGCGCGCGCTGATCGAACTCGGCATCGCCCGCGGCGAGATCCGCGAGAAGGACCTTGCGCGCTATCCGCAGATCCTGATCGCGCCCGCGATGATCGCGGTGATCTGGCAGAGCCTGTTTGAGCGGCACGCGCCGCTCGACGCGCGGGACATGCTGCGCGTCCATCTCGATTTGATTTTTGGCGAACGGAGGACGACATGAGGTCGTCGCGAACCATCTCTCACCTCATCCTGAGGAGCGCGGAACGCGCGTCTCGAAGGATGCAGGCCCCGCTGTGGCTCCTCGCCCTTCGAGACGCCGCTTCGCGGCTCCTCAGGGTGAGGGGTCGACAGGGGTATCTGCCGCGCCTCTGTTCGATCGCGGTTCTGGTGCTCGCAACCGCGCTGGCGGCTTGCAACGAGAAGCGCGATCCCGGCTTCCAGGGCTGGGTCGAGGCCGACATGATCTTCGTCAGCCCGGATGAGGCGGGCCGGGTGACGAAGCTGAGCGTCCGCGAGGGCGACGAGGTCAAGGTCGGCGACGCCCTCTATTCCATCGACGACGATCTCCAGCTTGCCGATCTCAACCAGAACAAGGCGACGCTCGCCAACGCGCAGCAGACCTATGACCGTGCGGCCTCGCTGAACAAGACCGGTTCGGGCACGCAGGCCAATCTCGATTCCGCGGTGTCCGCCTTGCGCGTGGCGGAAGCGCGGGTAGCGACGTCGGAGACGCGGATGGCGCGGCGCAGGGGCTTTGCGCCGGTCGCCGGCACCATCCAGCAGATCTATTTCCGCGAGGGCGAGATGGTGGCGGCGCAGCGGCCGGTGCTCTCGATCATGCCGCCCGGCAACATGAAGCTGCGCTTCTTCGTACCGGAGACCGAGCTGCCCAAGCTTGCGATCGGCGACACGGTCCGGATCGGCTGCGACAATTGCGCCGCCGACCTGACCGCCAAGATCTATTTCATCGCGACCTCGGCCGAATACACCCCGCCGGTGATCTACAGCCTCGATGAGCGCAACAAGCTCGTTTACCTGATCCAGGCGCGGCCCTCGCGCCCCGATGCGTTGCGCGTCGGGCAGCCGATCGACGTCTATCTCAATCCAAAAACTCCGATTGCGGACAAGCGATGAACGGCGGCAACGGCATCGCAATCGACGTCAAGGGCCTGACGAAGTCGTTCGGCGGCCGCGAGGTCGTGCACGATCTGTCGATGCAGGTGAAGCGCGGCTCGATCTACGGCTTCCTCGGTCCCAACGGCTCGGGCAAGACCACCACCATCCGCATCCTCTGCGGCCTGCTGACGCCCGACAGCGGCGAGGGCACCTGCCTCGGCTACGACATCCGGCGCGATGCCGAAAAGATCAAGCGCCAGGTCGGCTACATGACCCAGCGCTTCAGCCTCTACCAGGACCTGTCGGTGCGCGAGAACCTCGAATTCGTCGCGCGGCTCTATGGCCTTGCCGATGCACGCGGCGCGGCGCGTGACATGGTCAAGCGGCTCGGGCTCTCGGGGCGCGAGGAGCAGCTTGCCGGCGAGCTGTCCGGCGGCTGGAAGCAGCGGCTGGCGCTAGGTGCCTGCACGCTGCCCAGTCCGAAGCTGCTGCTGCTCGACGAGCCGACGGCGGGTGTCGATCCCAAGGCACGGCGCGATTTCTGGAACGAGATCCATGCGCTCGCCGCCGACGGCCTCACCGTGCTGGTCTCGACCCACTACATGGACGAAGCCGAACGCTGTCACGAGATCGCCTACATCGCCTACGGCCATCTGCTCGCGCACGGCACGGTGGAGGAGGTGATCGCGAAATCCGCGCTCTCGACCTACACTGTGACCGGCGAGGACCTCAACGAGCTCGCGGCTGCGCTCACCGGCAAGCCCGGCGTGGACATGGTGGCGCCGTTCGGCACCTCGCTGCACGTCTCGGGGCGCGACGTTGCCGCGCTCGAAGCCAGCATCGCACCGTGGCGCGAGCGAAGCGGCCTGCACTGGCAGAAGTCGCATCCCTCGCTGGAAGACGTGTTCATCGAACTGATGAGCCGGTCCAAGGACAATTTCCAATGAGCGCCGTCGATCATCCGGCTCCCGCACACGAAATCCGCGAGCGCTTCGGCTTCCTGCGGCGCTCCTATGCGATGCTGATCAAGGAGTTCATCCAGCTGAGGCGCGATCGCGTCTCGTTCGCGATGATCGTGATGCTGCCGGTGATGCAGCTCATGCTGTTCGGCTACGCCATCAACACCACGCCGCACCATCTGCCGAGCGCCGTGCTGCTCCAGGAGGACTCCGATCTCGCCCGCTCGATCCTGAAGGCGCTGGAGAACACCGCCTATTTCCGCTTCCTCTACGAGGTGCACGACGTCGAGGATTTCGACAATCTGCTGAAATCGGGCAAGGTCCTGTTCGGCGTCGAGATTCCGCGCGGCTTCGAGCGCGCGGTGCGGCGCGGCGACAGGCCGGCGCTGCTGGTCGCGGCCGATGCCACCGATCCCGTTGCGGCGAGCTCGGCGATCGGCTCGCTCGGCATGGTCGTGCAGACCGCGCTCAAGCATGATCTCTATATCGGCGATCCCCCGGAGATGCCGTTCGAGATCCGGGCGCATGCGCGCTACAATCCGGCCGCAGCGTCAAGCCTCAACATCGTGCCGGGTCTCGTCGGCACCATCCTCACCATGACCATGCTGATCTTCACCGCGCTCTCGGTCACGCGCGAGGTCGAGCGCGGCACCATGGAGAGCCTGCTGTCGATGCCGATCAAGCCGGTCGAGGTGATGTTCGGCAAGATCATCCCTTACGTGCTGGTCGGCTTCGTCCAGGCCTTCCTGATCATCAGCATCGGCGTCGGCCTGTTCGGCGTGCCCGTGTTCGGCAATCTGTTCCTGCTGGCGCTGCTGTCGACGCTTTTCATCACCACCAACCTGTCGATCGGCTACACGATCTCGACCTTGGTGCAGAACCAGCTCCAGGCGATGCAGATGTCGATGATGTTCTTCCTGCCGAGCATCCTCCTGTCCGGCTTCATGTTCCCGTTCGCGGGCATGCCGGCCTGGGCGCAATATGTCGGCGAGGGCCTGCCGCTGACCCATTATTTGCGCATCGTCCGCGCCATCATGCTGAAGGGCGCGACCATGGAGAATTTGCGCTATGACGCGCTGGCGCTGGCGGTCCTGATGCTGATCGCCATGACCATCGCCGTGACGCGCTTCCGCCGCACGCTGGATTGAGGCAAACTGTCCCTTGATGTCATTCCGGGGCGCACGAAGTGCGAACCCGGAATCTCGAGATTCCGGGTTCACGCTGCGCGCGCCCCGGAATGACTGGGGGATGGGATGGTCAGGTTTGCGAGCAGGAAGGCGCGGCAGCACGCCGCCTTGTCGGAGGATTTCGAGCGCGAGCTGACGCGGGAAGTGCTGCGCACCGAGCTGTTGCGGGTGCGGACACTGATCATCACCGGCTGCGTCATGATCTTGTTCCTCACCTCAACCTTCCTGATCGACCCCGCTCTGGTGAACCGGGTCTGGCGCGGGACCGAGGGCCTCGTCCGCGAATACATCCTCTTGGGAGGCTTCATCCTCTTCGAGGCCTGGGTCCACAGCCAGATCAGGCGAAACCTCAAGCTCGATCGCGACCTGCCGGTGATCAGGCGCTATATCGGCGCCTTTATCGAAACGTCGCTGCCGACGATCATCCTGATCCTGCAGATCCGCAGCATGGGTGCGAGCCAGGCGCTCGGTTTCGTGCTGCCCCTGGTCTATTTCATCTTCGTCATTCTTTCGACGCTGCGGCTCGATTTCTGGCTGTCCACCTTCACGGGATTTGTGGCCGCAGCCGAACTCCTGGCCGTCGCGCTGTATTTCAATTCGGCCAGCGAGGCCGGTGAACCCCTGATCTACTTCCACGCCGTGCGCAGCACGGTCATTCTGGTCTGCGGCGTGCTCGCCGGCTCCGTCGGCGCGCAGCTGCGGCGGCAATTTGCCGCGAGCATCGCGGCTGCCACCGCGCGCGACCGGGTGACGAACCTGTTCGGCCAGCATGTCTCGCCACAGGTGGTGGAGCGGCTGATGGCGGAGGGGACGAGCGCCGCCCGCGACCTCCGCCACGTCGCCGTGATGTTCGTCGATTTCCGTGGCTTCACCGCCGGGGCGCAGTCGCGCACCCCGCAGGAGGTGGTCGACCGGCTCGACGGCGCCTTCGCCGTGCTGGTCGACATCCTCGATCGCCAAGGCGGCATCGTGAACAAGTTTCTCGGCGACGGCTTCCTCGCGCTGTTCGGCGCGCCGCTGGAGGCCTCCGACGCTGCGCACCGCGCGGTCGCCGCAGGCCGCGAGATGCTGACCGCGATGGACCACATCAACGCGCAGACGAGCTGGCCGCTGCGGATCGGCATCGGCATCCATTTCGGCGAGGTCGTCGCCGGCAATATCGGCTCGCCCCGGCGCAAGGAATACACCGTGATCGGCGACACCGTGAACTTCGCCTCGCGGCTGGAGGCGCTGAACAAGGAGTTCGGCTCGCAGCTCCTGATCTCGGCGTCCGTGCGCGAGGCGCTCGGCGATGACGGCAACGATGCCGTCGCGCTCGGCGAAGTCGAGGTGCGCGGCTACGAGCAGAAGGTGGCGGTGTTTCAACTGGGATAGCGCGTGTTCAAATGCGGGTCGCGTTTGGTTGAAGCGCAGTCGCGTTCCGTTGAAGGCGCGTGATGAAATATCTCTGCTAGCTTTCGGGTCTTGCACAGTGGAAGCCGAAACAGCTCGGCTTCCGTTTGTCACCCGGAGAAAGCCAATGACCCGACTGACCCTTGTTGCGGCCGCCCTGATCGCCGCCGCCGTCACCCAAACCCAGGCCGCATCCGCGCGCCACGTCGCCCCACCGCGCGCGACAACCGAGGCGACGGCCGACTACTGCGTCAGGGCTCCGGCGGAGGGCGCGTATGCCACGGCGCCCTACAAGCGGCCGCCTTGCCTGCCCAACACGACGACGTACTGACGACCACGGCAGAGGAAGCCGGGCTGGTGAAATCCGCCAGGCCGGCGTCGCGGCGAAGGCCGTTGCGAGCGTGCGCGCCTGCTCTTCCGCCTCTAGATCTCTTCCGCCATTGCTCCGATTGCTCCGAATTTTGGGGCATGACGAGTGATGTTTTCGGCTTGTAGACTGCTGCGCGACGCAGCCGATTGCGGCTGCGATTTGCGTGAGGAAAGCAAAGATGCAGCGGCGCTACATCACCGTCGACGTGTTCACCGACCGCGCCTTCGGCGGCAACCAGCTCGCCGTGGTGCTCGATGCCGGCGGCTTGTCGACGGCGCAGATGCAGGCGATCGCGACCGAGTTCAACTATTCCGAGACGACGTTCGTGCTGCCGCCGCGCGACAAGGCCAATGACGCCGAGGTGCGCATCTTCACGCCGGTGCGGGAGCTGCCCTTTGCCGGTCATCCCAATGTCGGCACTGCCTTCGTGCTGGCGAGCCTCGCAACGGAGCCGAAGCCGCGTCTGCTGTTCGAGGAGAAGGCGGGGCTGGTCCCGGTCGAGATCGTACGGGAGCAGGGACGGGTGCTCAGCACCGAGCTCACCGCGCCGCAGCCGCTGGCGCGCCTCGCGAAGTGTTCCGCCGAAGAGATCGCGGCCTGCATCTCCCTGACCGCGGAGGATATCAAGATCGATCGCCATGCCCCGCAGGTCGTCGGCGTTGGAACGCCCTTCGTGGTGGCGGAAGTGGGATCGCGCGAGGCTGTGCGGCGGGCCAAGCCTGATGCTGCGGCGTTCAGCCGGATGTTGCCGCGCGATGGCGCCTTCTCGGTCTATTTCTACACGCGCGACGTGCCGGCGGCGGAAGCTCCATGCGAGCGGCAGGCGCGAATGTTCTTCCCCGGCGCCAGCGGTCTGATCGAGGACCCCGCCACCGGCAGCGCCACTGTCGCCGCCGCCGCGCTGTTCGCCGATCTCGATCCCGCGCGCGATGGCGAGTTGAAGCTCACCGTCGGCCAGGGCTTCGACATGGGCCGTCCGAGCCTGCTCCTGACGCGCGTGCGCAAGCAGGGCGGCAAGATCGTCTCCGCCCATGTCGGCGGCAGCTGCGTGCAGATGATGGAAGGGACGTTCCGCCTGGCGGGGGAGGGGTAGGTCCATCAACCCGTCATTCCGGGGCGCGTGCAGCGCGAACCCGGAATCCATTCCTCCACTAGCTCTGCGGCCCGATGGATTCCGGGCTCGCGACTTCGCCACGCCCCGGAATGACGGAGAGCTAAACCTGTCGCCCCGCCAAATTCCTCACCGTCACGCCATCCCGCTCCTCAATCACCTCCGCGATCATCTGGCGGTGGCAGTGGGTGTGGTCGCGCTCGTAGCAGAGCAGGCACACGGGCCCGGCCTTCTTCACCAGCGCCGAGAGCTCGTCCATCTCTTCCCTGGCCTGCGGCGTCTTCAGGTGTTTTGAATAGATCTTCTCCAGCACGCCATATTGCCCGCTGCGCGCGGCAAGGCGTCCCTCCTTCGGCGTGCCAAGCGCGGCGAGATGCACATAGGCGATGCCGCGCTCATCGAGTCCTGCGGCGAGCTGCTTCTTGGAAAAACCGGGCCGACGCGACGAGGTCACCGCGCGCACGTCGACCACGAGCTTGACGCCGGCCTGCTCCAGCTCGTCCAGCACGGCCTTGGGCGGCGTCTGTTCATAACCGATGGTGAAGAGCTTCCTCGCCTTTGCCATCGACCACCCTCAGCTCACCCGTGCGATCAGTTCCATGGCGCCGTCCGGCGCGCGCACCTTGCCTTCGTGGATGACGTAGGCGAACACGTCGCGCGGTTCTTTCTTCGGCTTGGCCTTGTCGACCTTCGGCAAATCGTCGGGTTCACTTCCCTCGGCCCAGTCCTGAAAGCGCTTGGCCCAGGCATCGAGTTGCTTCGGCGGATAACAGGTCTTGATCTCGTCATTGCCCTTCTGGAGCCTGGCATAGACGAAATCGCCGGCGACGTCGGCGATCGCCGGATATTTGCCGTGCTCCGCAAACACGACCGGCGTCTCGAACTCGCGGATCAGTGCAACGAAATCCGGCGCACAGAAACTGTCGTGGCGGACCTCGACGACATGGCGCAGCGCGCGTCCGTCGAGCTTGCGCGGCAGCAGCTCGAGGAACTTGCCGAAATCGGCACCGTCGAATTTCTTGGTCGGCGCGAACTGCCACAGCACCGGCCCGAGATGGTCGCCGAGTTCCAGCACGCCGGAATCATAGAAGCGCTTGATGGAATCGCCGGCTTCCGCGAGCACGCGGCGGTTGGTGGCAAAGCGCGGCCCCTTCACCGAAAAGACAAAACCCTCGGGCACTTCACTGGCCCATTTGCGAAAGCTCTCCGGCTTCTGCGATCCGTAATAGGTGCCGTTGATCTCGATCGAGGTCAGCTTCGAGGCCGCATAGGACAGCTCCTTCGCCTGCGTCAGCTTCTCCGGATAGAACACGCCGCGCCAGGGCTCGAAGGTCCAGCCGCCGACGCCGATGAAGATATTGCCGGATTTCTTGGACACGGTTTTTGCTTTGGCCACGGAAGGATCTCGCATCGACGTGGAGGGGAGGCCGGCATCCTAGTCAAACGAGTTGTGATTGGCCAGTTGCCGCGGCCCGTCTAAGCTTCCAACCAGATCATCTGCGAAGAAGGAGAACAAGATGCGGATGCTGATGCTGGGAGCGGCGCTCGTGATGACATCTGCTGCCATGACATATTCTGCCATGGCGGATGACGACGATGCCAGGGGTGCGCAGAAGCTCGCCATGCAGGGGCGCGACGATTACTGGCATTGCCTGGCGCGGGAATATTCGCGCGACAGCAATCAGGGCCTGTCGGAACAGGATTTTGGCCGCTCGGTTGCGGGCGCCTGTCCGTCGGAGCGGCAATATTACCGGGTGGCATTGCTCGACTATCTCACCACGCAATACCCGAGCATCGATTCCGGCGCCCATCTCGCGACCGCGAACAGGGCGGTGGAGTCGGCGCAGAAGGACATCGTGACGGCCTTCGTCAAGCACAGGCCGCCGCAGAAATGATTCGAACAGCCGTTGCGGTCCCGTGGCTCTTCCGGCTGCGCGCTCATCCGTGGTATCAATGATCGCATCTGGAACGGGGATGGGCTTCCATGTCGTCTGAGTCGGTGGGTGGCATTTTGGGTGCGATCGTCGCGGCGGTCGTGCTTGCGGCCGCCGTCGTCCTCGGGCCGATCGGCCAGTACGGCAAGCCGCCCAAGACCAAGGTCGATCAGGCCCCGGCCACCGCGCCGGCGGCCCCTGCCGCACCCGCGCCGCGCGGCCCGGTGATCAAGGAAGTCCCGAACTAGTCGTCGGCCCGAAAGAGGGTGCTTTTGCCCCTTGAAAAGCGGCCTTGCAGTCCCCATCTAGCCTTTAACGGCGACGTTGAGAGATAAACTCCGGCGCTGGAACGACCTTGGAATAGCTCAGGCTGCGCCGGATGTACGCGCGGTCCGCCGTTCCGGGGTCGTTGGCATTTTGGGGCCCTTTTTGGCCCTTCCCCTTGGAAACCCCGGCTTGGCAGCGCAGGACGCGGCGGATATACGCTGCCGTCATGAATGAAGCGATCAGACCGGGCTCCGACAACCGGCCCCAGGCTCAAGAGGGGCCGGAACTGTCGGTCATCGTCCCGACCTTCAACGAGCGCGACAACGTCACGGTGCTCTACCGGCGCCTGGAGGCGACGCTCCCCAACGTCGCCTGGGAGGTCGTGTTCGTTGACGACAATTCACCCGACGGCACCTGGGACGTCGTGCGCGCGCTGGCGCAGCGCGACAGCCGCGTGCGCTGTGTCCGCCGCATCGGCCGCCGCGGCCTGTCCGGCGCCTGCATCGAGGGCATCCTGGCCTCCAGCGCGCCCTTTGTCGCCGTGATCGACGCCGACCTCCAGCACGACGAGACGCAGCTGCCGAAGATGCTGCTGCTGCTCGCCAGCGACCAGGCCGATCTGGTGGTCGGCAGCCGCTATATCGAAGGCTACAAGAGCGAAGGCTTCAACAAGCAGCGCGCCGGCGCCAGCGCGCTGGCGACCGAGGTCGCCCGGAAGATGCTGCGGGTCGAGATCGCCGATCCCATGAGCGGCTTCTTCATGGTCCGCCGCGATCGTTTCGAGGAATTGGCGCCGAAACTTTCGGTGCATGGCTTCAAGATCCTGCTCGACCTCGTCGCCACCGCCCACGGCAGTTTGCGGGCGGTCGAGATTCCCTACACCTTCGGCGCCCGCCAGCACGGCGAGAGCAAGCTGGATTCCATGGTCGCGCTCGACTTCCTTGGCCTGGTGCTGGCCAAGCTGAGCAACGACACCGTTTCGCTGCGTTTCATCCTGTTCGCGATGGTCGGCGGCATCGGTCTCGTCGTGCACTTGACCACGCTGTTCATCGCCCTTCGGGCCTTCAAGGCGCCGTTCGCGGAGGCGCAGGCCGCAGGCGCTATCGTCGCCATGACCAGCAATTTCATCCTCAACAACTTCCTCACCTATCGAGATCAGCGGCTGAAGGGCTTCGCGCTGCTGCGCGGCCTGATCGCGTTCTACATCGTGTGCAGCGTCGGCCTGCTCGCCAATGTCGGCGTCGCCTTCTCGGTCTACGACCAGGAGCCGATCTGGTGGCTGGCCGGCATGGCCGGCGCGCTGATGGGCGTGGTGTGGAACTACGCGATGTCCGGACTGTTCGTCTGGCGCAAGAAATAGCTCACGATGGGCGGAGCTGACGCGCGGGTCGTCCGCAATACCGCGCTAGTGATCCTAGCGCTGGTCGGCTTGCGGCTCGTCGCGGCCGCCTTCACGCCGATCACCTTCGACGAAGCCTATTACTGGATGTGGTCGAAGAACCTGGCGGGCGGCTATTACGACCACCCGCCGATGGTTGCCTACGTCATTCGCGCCGGCACGATGATCGCCGGCGACACCGAGCTCGGCGTCCGCCTCGTCTCGATCCTGCTCGCGCTGCCGATGAGCTATGCGATCTATCGCTCGGCCGCGATCCTGTTCGGGGGCGCCCGCCTCGCGGCCAACAGTGCCATCCTCCTCAACGTGACGCTGCTGGCCGCGGTCGGCACGCTGATCGTCACGCCCGATGCGCCGCTGCTGGTCGCCTCGAGCTTCGTGCTGTTCTTTCTCGCAAAAGTGCTGGAGACCGGCCGCGGCGTCTGGTGGCTCGCGGTCGGTGCAGCCGTCGGTGCGGCGCTGCTGTCGAAATACACCGCGATGTTCTTCGGGCCGGCGATCCTGATCTGGCTCGCGGCCGTGCCGAAACTCAGGCGCTGGTTCCTTTCGCCCTGGCCCTATCTCGGTGGCCTCGTTGCCCTTGCGCTGTTCTCGCCGGTGATCCTCTGGAATGCGGATCATCAATGGGTCTCGTTCGCAAAGCAGCTCGGGCGCGCCAGGATCGAGGATTTCCGCCCTGTCTTCATCGCCGAGCTGATCCCGACCCAGATCGCGTTCGCAACGCCGCTGGTCTTCATTCTTGGCGCGATGGGGCTGCATGCGCTGACCTGGCGCCGGGCCGGCGCGCTGGCCTCGCGCGTGCTGATCGAGACGCTGTTCTGGACCATCGTCGCCTATTTCGCCTGGCATTCGCTGCATGCCCGCGTCGAGGCCAACTGGTTCGCTCCGGTCTATCCGCCCTTCGTGGTTGCGGCTGCGGCCGCCGCCAACCTCGTGCAGTGGAAACCGCGTGCGCGCCGCCTGGTCGACTTTTGTCTGCGCTGGGCTGCGCCTGCCGGCATCGTGATGTTCGCAGCCCTCATTGTGCAGGCCAACACCGGCTGGCTGTCCGGCTATCGCCGCGACGCGACCGTGCGCAGCGTCGGCGTCGGCTGGCGCGAGCTCGCCGCGGAGATCGAAGCCGTGCGCGCCCGCACCGGTGCGACGTGCGTGCTTGCGCCGGATTACGGCACCACGGGCTGGCTCGCCTTCTATCTGCCGCGCGGCAGCTGCGTGGTGCAGCAGAACCAGCGTATCCGCTGGGTCAACATGCCCGAGCCCGATCCAAAGCTGCTTGCCGGCAAGCTGCTCTATATCGATGAGCTGCGTCAGGGCGGCCATCCCGCCGTCAATGATTTGTTTGCTCAGGTGACGCAGGTTGCGCAATTGCAGCGCAAGCGCGGGCCGCTCGTGATCGAGACCTACGGCATCGATCTGCTCGAAGGCGCCAAGGGCGACGTGCTGGACCGCTCGCCGCCACCGGAAGCGCGGTAGCGGGCATTACCGCCTACCCACCGTCGTCCCGGCCCCCCGTGCGCAATTGCGCACTCGGCCGGGACGACGGTGGAGTGTTGGACGGCTGGCGGTGGCCATTCAATCGATCATCTCGGCCTTGGTCGCGGCCTGGCTGGGCCCGTTCCGGTCGCGCCAGAACCAGACGGTCACGACGCCGGAGCGGCCGCGGACCTGCGTGAGCAGGGGGCCTGTCAGGACGCCGTCGGGAGCGCCGCGGAAGTCGGCGGCATCCAGCAGCGTATCGGTCAACGCGAGCCGCGCATCGTTCTGGGCCGCGACCTCCATCAGCCGGCTCGCGACGTTGACGGTGTCGCCGGTCGCCGTGATGTGCTGGTGGCTTTCGCCGAGACGGGAGGCGACGATCGGGCCGAAATGCGCGCCGATCTTGAAACCGACCTGGCCTCCGATCGCAGGGGGCAGTGAGGCGATCCAGCGTTCGACGCCGCGATGCAGGTCGATCGAACATTTCAGCGCGCGCGCCGCGTCATCCGGCATTGCGTGTGGCAGTCCGAACAGGAGCATGGCGCCGTCGCCGAGAAAGCCGGTGACCATGCCGCCGCAATCGACTGCCGCCTTGTCGATCAACGCGTGAAACGCCTTCAGGAGGTCCCTGAGTGCGTCCGGATCGGTCCGCTCGCTCAGCGCCGTGAAGCCGGAGAGATCGATGAAGACCACGGCGGCATCCTGCCGGACAGGCTTCGACAGGAAGTTCGGATCGCGCGCCAGCCACTCCTGCACGGCGGGTGCCTGGAAGAGCGCGAGCGATCTGCTCTTGGCGGCGAAATACTGCGTGCGGCGGCCTCCCGCCCATAGCTGCACGCCGGCAAAGATCGCAACGGGCGGGACCGCGGCCGCAAGCGTCGTCGCGCCGTTCAGCCAGACCCCATGCGTGAACGCGAGCAGATTGAGCCCGGCCCAGGCGATCATCACCGCCGCCGCCGCCATGATGCCGAGCGCGCTGCGCCGCCAGGCGAGCAATCCCACCAGCAGCACCGGCAGCAGGATGGCGGCGAGCGCGTCGGCGATATGCACCTTGCGGTCGCGCACGATGCCGTCGCCGGCGACGAGATGAGTGATCGCGGTGGAGATCACCTCGACGCCGGGCATGAGCGAATCGAACGGCGTCGGATAGAAATCGCCGCCGCCGGCGACCGAGGCGCCGATCACGACGATCCGGTTCTCGATGGCGGCGCGACTGAGCGTGCCGTCGAAGATGCTCTGCGCGCTGACGGTGCGGATGGTGCGGCGCGGACCGTAATAGGTGATCGGCAGCGCGAAGTCGGTGTCGGTCGGCACCACGCGATCGCCCAGCATGAGGTGATCCGGCGCGATCGTCAGCGGCTTGTCGAGCGCGCGGGTCGCGACGCGCAAGGGGAATGACAACTCGACCTTGTCGTGCGTCCGGAACAGCATCGGTACCGAGAGCGGCGAGCCGGATTGTCCCGTCGCGACGTTGACGACGCCGACCTCGGCGTGGGCGACAAATGCGGGCAAGGGCAGCAGGAAGCGCTCGGCCTGCGGCAGGACGGTGAGGGGACCCTCGCTGCTGGGCGCCACGGTCTCGCTGGCAGTCGGGAAGATCGCCGCGGCGGCGAGAACCATGGGACCGGTGGCGAGCGTGTTGGCCAGCGTGGCATCGCCGATCGCGGCGCTGCGGTCGACTAGCAAGAGGTCGATCGCGACGACCTTCGGCTTGAACTGCACGATAGTGTCGACGACACGGGCGAGATCGGCGCGCGGTAGGGGATAGCTGCCGCCGCGTTTGACGACGGTGTCGTCGATCGCGACGATGGTGACGAGATCGGGCGGAACCTGCACGCCGCGGATCTGCGTCCGCAGGTCGGTCAGGGTTGCTTCGAGGTGGTCGAGAAAGCGCAGATGGCCGTTGGCGTGAGCGGCATAGATGCCTGCACCCCACAGCGCGGTGAGGACGAGTGCCACCAGGATCTGAACGCGTCTAGTCATTACGTGCTGCAATCTTCTTTACGTACTGCAATCTTCTTCGTTTTGTCGTGCGGGCCTTATTGACCCAGTCTTGCCATCAGCGCGTCGACGCGCGGCTGGCCCCAAGTCTTGACGGTCAATGGACCGGTTGCCTCGACATCGACGCCTTCGCCAGGGCCCAGAACGACGCCGCGTCCGCGGCTCCTGCGGCTCACGCCGACACGGCCGTCGGCGACGAAGACCGAGGTTTTTGCATCGGCGACGTCGACGGCCCATTTGGTGCCGCGCACGGCGGCGATCGCCTGCGGCGTCAGCACCTTGAAGGGATTGCCGCCGGGCTTTTTGGGCACCTCGACCAGCAGCGCTTTGCTGCTCAACTCCACGGAGTCTATATGTCCGTCGCGGTTGGCGTCCTTAAGTTCAAATCTGGCGCCGTTTTCCGCAACGATGGTGATGCCGTTGTCGCAGCGCCAGGTCTGCGTGCCGGCGGCGGAGAGCGACGCCGTGCAGCCCGCATTGGCAGGCTGCGCGGCCACGTATCCCGTCAACAACGACGACCACGCCAGGGCGAGAAACCCGGCACGTGCGATCCCTCTCATGCCAGCCTCCGTTTGCGTGCGTGGCACAGTTCAAGGCGATGTTGATACGGTACCGTATCACGCGCAGAGGCTGCTGAAAAGTGCCGCTTCCCGCAGGTATTTAGTTGCCGCGGTCTTTTCCAGACCGGCGCGATCAACTTTCAGTCAGGGAGCCGTGCTGCGTGAGCGCTCGGTGCGATGTGTGATGTGTGATGTGCGTGAGCGTTGCCGCCATGTCGCTGACGTCGGTGCGTCGAAAGACGGAGGGGGCGTCTGTGCGCGCCAGCCTCGCGCAATGCTTCGCGGCTATGCTCCGGCGGTATTGAAGACCACGAAAATGACTTGGTTGGATGCGCCTAGAGAGGCCGTCAAAGTCGTCCGCTGAGCGCACCGATCAAGCCGAGAATTATAGTTAACAGATGCGGCTAAGTCCGTAGTTCTGCGGACTTTTTTCTCGAAATGGGACAGCGCTAACGCGGTGCCTCACATCTGCCCGAACTTAATCTGCATTTAACTAAAAGTCGCCTTAATGACGCTCCGACCGCCTGCGAGATGCTGTTCCCGGATCGTGACCAGCGGCACTTCGAAGGGGGACTGAGTGACACCGTCCTGGACGCAAGGCGAATGAGTACGAGTATCGCTGCGCAGAGTAACGCGGCACGGAAGTCCAAAAATCCTGGCAAGAATTCACATCGGAAGCCTTCCCGGAAAATGACCACCCAAAACGTGCTTGGCGCCGCCTTGATCGGCTGCGTCGTGCTTGGCGCCGGCTGGACCGTCTACAGCAACATCTTCGCCGCCAGCGTCTATCCGACCGTCGGCAGCAACGGTTACGACGAGCCCGTGGTCAAGCGCGCGCCCAAGGTCGCGCTGCGCGAGGCGGGCGACGCCATCAAGGAAGCCTTCGCACTCCTGCCGGACCGTTTGCAGGTCGCAGCCCCCATCTCGCGCGAGATGTTCAACGAGCGCTTTGCCGCGGCAGCGACCCAAGGCGTGGAATCCAATGCGGCGAGTGCCGTAGCCCAGGCGCCCGCAACGAAGGTCGCCGACACCGCGAAGCCGAGCGTGATCGCGAAGGTCGCCGAAGCGCTGAAGCCGTCCGCCCCGGCCAAGGCCACTGAAAAGATCGCCGATGCCGCCAAGGCCAAGCGCGCGCCGGATGCGCAGATGCAACTGGCTTCGGCCGATCCGGCCGAGATCGTGCCGGCGCCCGAAGCGAAGCCAAAGTCCTTTGCCGACCGCGCCAAGGCCGCGGTGATGTCGATCACCGGGCCGCGCCAGTCGATGGTCGAAAAGCTCTGGGGCAAGCGCGAGCCCTCCGGCGGGCTGCTGGCCTATGCCTCGGCCGATGCCAGCGTGACCGCGTCCATCGCGCCGAGGGAGCAGAACCCCATGCTCGGCGGTTCGGCGCCCTATGAGCGCGACACCGCGGTCTACGACATCACCGCCAAGACGGTTTATCTGCCCGACGGCACCAAGCTCGAGGCGCATTCCGGCCTCGGCTCCAATCTCGACGATCCCCGTTCCTCGCGCGTCCGCATGCGCGGCGTGACGCCGCCGCACATCTACACGCTGAAGCCGCGCGAGGCGCTGTTCCACGGCGTGCCGGCGCTGCGCCTGACCCCGATCGGCGGCGAGAGCGCGATCTACGGCCGCGACGGCCTGCTCGCGCACACCTTCATGCTCGGGCCGAACGGTGACTCCAACGGCTGCGTGTCGTTCAAGGACTACTACGCGTTCCTCGACGCCTACCGCAACAAGGGCATCCGCAAGCTCGCGGTGCTGGCGCGGGTGGATTGAGGCGCTCGCGGGCGCCGTTCCGGAGCTCTATCGCTTCACGAAGGTGAAAGTGCAGGGACGAAGCTCGTTGCGCTTGCCGCTGCCGCGGGTGCGCTCGAATTGCGCGTCGATCGTGTACGCATAGGGCGAGCCGGGCGGCGCATTGTTGACCGTGTAGGTGCTCTGGCCTGTCAGGCCCCGGGCACTCAGCGTGGTCTTTCCGTCGGGTGGTATCTGGCCGTCGATCAGAAGCGTGTTGGTCGTTCGCTGGTCCGGATCTTCGGCGTGTAACACGCCGTTCGTGACGGTGGCTGACAGGGCTCTCGTGTAGCCCTGTGCCTTGCCGGAAGAGGTGCAGTTCACGGTGACGTCCCACTTGCCGTCAAAGTTCTTGTTCTCGCCGGATGCCGGCGCAAGCGCCGTCTTCTGTTTCAGGCCTTCAATTCGCGCCCTGGCGAGGGTGGCGAAGATGCAATTCGGGAATCGGGCGAGATGGTCTTCGTAGGCACCCAGCGTGCCGATGCCATCCGCAGCCTTCCAATGGGCCTCTGCGGCTGCGCAGGGATCAGGCCGCGGTGCGGCTTGCGGGGCCGCTGGCGCGACCGTGACCGACACCGGCCCGTTCAGGTAGAACTTGCCGATGATCGAGAGCGACAGCTCCGGCAGCTGGGTCTTGCCGCTGCTGTCATAGACGTCGCTGCTGATGTCGCGAAAGACGTCGCCGATCTCCTGCGGCTCCTCGATGTGCTTCAGGAACGCCGTCGTGTAGGGGCTGTTGCGACCGGTGCCGTCGGCGGCGACCTGTCCTGATTGCGTCGAGAACGACACGATCGTGCCGCGCGGCGCTTCGACCTTCGACAGCCCGCGTCCGATCGAGGCGGCGCGCGTCATGCCGGCGGAGCGCTTCAGGCTTTCCGCCAGCGGATTGTCGCGGCAGGAATCGAGCACGAGGATGCGCAGGTTCTTGGCCTGCTGCAAATCGTTCACGATGTCGTCGACCCGCACGAAGCGCTTGAGGTCGGCTTCATCCGTCAGCACGGCATCGACGGGCATCAGATAGTTCACGCCGTTGTACTGCATCGCATGGCCGCTGTAGTAGAACATGGCGACGTCGGCCCGGCTCGCGGCGCGCGCGAAGCGGATGGTCAGGTCCTGCATGTCGGCCTGGCGCAGGTCGATGCCCTGAAGCACCTCGAAACCGCTGCGCTTGAGCGAGCTTGCTACGTCTTCGGCATCGTGCGACGGGTTGGGAAGCTGCGCCGTCGAGGCATAGGCACCGTTGCCGATCACCAGCGCCACCCGCGTCTCCGCCGATGCGGGACCCAGGCACAGCCAGCACGCGAGGAAAGTCAGGCAGAGTTCGGCCAGGCAAAATCTGGAAAGAGCACGCATGAATGCCCTCCAAGGAAATATTGAAAAATATCCCTCCAGATTAGCGCATGCCGCGCGGGCATCAATGCCCTCGCTGTGGAACCGTCAGATTGGTCGTCCGTGACATCCTGTCACGCCCGGCTCGCGTCCACGGTCTTGCGTAGCGTCATCTCGGTGGCGATCGCCTCCCTCACGGCGGGCCGCGCCTGCATGCGTTCGAGATAGGCCGAGAGGGACGGCCATTGCGCGACGTCGACCCCCGCGGGCCGCAGCAGCAGCAAGGCCCAGGCGAGGTGGGCATCCGCGACGGTGAAGCTGTCGCCGACAAGGAATTCGCGGCCCGCAAGGTGCGCTGATGGTACCGACAATGTCTGCGCGATGCGGGCACGCGGCTTGGCGAGCGAGCCGTCGTCCTTGTACCAGAAGGTCGGAAACAGGAACGCCTTGTGGATCTCGGTGCCAATGAAGCTCAGCCATTCCTGGAGGCGATAGCGATCGGGATCGCCGAACCGCGGCGCGAGCCCCGTCTCCGGCTTCAGATCGGCGATGTACTGCAGCACCGCCGCGCTCTCGGTCAGCCGTTCGCCGTTCTCCAGCACCAGGACCGGCACCGCGCCCTTCGGCGAGGCGCCGCGGAAATCGCTGCCGTCGTCCACGACCTGCTTCGTCAAGAGATGCACCTGATGATAGCGCGCATCGAGGCCGGCCTCCATCAGCGCGATGCGGCTCGCAAGCGAGCAGGCCAGCGGCGAGAAATAGAGTTGCAGCATCGCGTTGCTCCGTTATTTCAGCGCATCGCCGCGCGCGATGATCGCGAAGCGGTCGGATAGCTCGGCGAGTGCAACCTCGTGGATGGTCCGGGCGTCCAGCGTGCCGCCGCGGCCGTCGGGCAGGTCGCGCGTGGCGCAGGCGTCGGCGTCGATGGTCGTACGAAAGCCGAGGTCGAGCGCGGCACGGGCGGTGGAGCTGACGCACATATGCGTCATGAAGCCGGCCAGCACGATGTTCTTCCTGTCGGTTGCGGCAAGGCGCGCCTGCAAATCGGTGCCGGCAAACGCATTCGGCAACTCCTTCTCGATTACCAGCTCGCCGGCACGGGGGCTCAGCTCGGCGACGATGGCGCCGCGCTCAGCGCCGCGATCGAACAGGCTGCCGGCCTTGCCGCGATGGGCGATATGGATGATCGCGGCTCCGCTCTCGCGTGCCCGTGCCAGGAGCGCAGCCGCCCGCGCGATCGCAGGTCCCGCGTCGGGCAAAGCGAGAGGACCTGCGAGATATTCGTTCTGGATGTCGATCAGCACCAGGGCGGCGTCGCCAAGACGCGGCGGGTTGAGATCGGCACCGGCGAGCTGCAGCAGGGTCTTTGCGGTCGTCATGGTTTTGGAAATCTCCGGAGCAAAAGGCTCTGCGAACATAGCCCCGGGAATGCCTGCCGATATGCAGGGATATTGCAGCGGATGGCTGCAATATTGCAGGCTGCGCCCGGCCGGTATAACCTCGCGCAATGAACTGGGACGATCTGCGCATCATCGCTGCCGTCAGGGACGAGGGCACCTACGCCGGCGCCAGCGCGCGGCTGCGCATCGACGAGACGACGGTCGGGCGCAGGCTGTCGCGCATCGAGCGTGCGCTCGGTTTGCGTCTGTTCGAGGCCGCCGACGGCGTCCGCAGGCCGACACGGAGTTGCGAGGCGGTGCTGGCGCATGTCGAGGCGATGGCCGCACATGCCGCCGAGATCGGTCGCGTCGGCGAGAGCCTGGCAGGTCCGGTGGGACGCCTGCGCATCGCCTCCACCAACACGGTCGCCGAGGAGGTGCTGTCGCCGCGCGCGAGCGACTTCCTGCGCGCCAATCCCGGCCTGACGCTGCAATTCCTCACCTCGAGCGAGAACGTCAAGTTCTCGCGCTGGGAGGCCGATCTCGCCATCCGGCTGCGCAAACCCGACAAGGGCGACTTCGCGATCTCCAGGCTCGGCGACGTCAAGCTCCATTATTTCGAGCCTGCTACGACCGAGGGCGAGCCGCTGCTGTGCGCCTATCCGGACGAACTCGGTGCCATTCCCGAGATGCAATTTCTGCGCACGAAGAAAGCTCGCGCGCGCTGCGTCACCGACAACGTTCGCGTCATCCGTAATCTGATCCGCGCGCATCAGGCCGCCGGCGTGTTGCCGGAGTATAGTTGCGCGGACTTGCTCGGCGATCGCCGGCTGCGTGCCACGCTGCTGCCGAAGCGGCGCGACGTCTGGCTGCTCGTGCAGAACCACCTCAAGCGCGACGCCGCAACGCGCGTGACGATCGACTGGGTGAGGGCGTGTTTCCAGGAGATGTCGCGCAGTTGACGTCACGTCGCGGTGTGACGATCGCGTCACAGCGCAAGGCGCGTGGCGAAAAATCTCAGCTTTCCCCCTTGCGCCCCGAACGTGCTTCGTCTATTAGCCCGCTCCTTCGCTAGGCCATGGGTTCGGGCTCGTTGAGATCCCGACTGGCGCGAACCGGTTTCCGGTCTCGTGTTCCGCCGAACGAAGAAAACCGCAGGACGTAGCTCATGGAGAGCGTCGGGTTGCACCCGAAGGTATCGGTTCGATTCCGGTCTCTTGCACAAAGGATAGCTCAGTTTGGTAGAGCAGATGACTGTTAATCATCGTGACGCGGGTTCGAATCCCGCTCCAGCGCTCCGTTTCAGCCTGAAAAGCTGATACCTCTGACGAGGACCGGACGCGCGCTTCAGTCGCAGTCCGGCCGTTTTGCTGAAAGGCTTTCCGTCCGAACCTAGACACTGTGAGACCGGCTTTGCGCCGCGGGTAGATACCGCTTGCGCTGATGCCGGGTGGCTCCGCATGACCGCTCGACACGCGTCGAGCGATCGCGCGCGTGCGCCCGTCGTCATGCAAGCTCAAGCCCGGGCCCGCCGATTTCCCGGGAAGCGTCGTCCGCGTCCTCACGTCCTTTGCAAATGAAACCAGCTGTCGGGCCGCGTTTGGCCGGAGGCAACATGAAGGAGGCGTGTCATGACCTGGCACTTGCTGACGCTGAACGTCACGGTGAAGGATGGCGAGCGTGCGTTGCTCACGCGCAACGGGCAGCTCGTGCGCGTGCTCGCGCCCGGCAAGCATCGCCTGTTCGATCCCCTGCACGAGCTGAAGGCCGAGGTGCTCGACGTGGTCCGCAGCGAATTCCCTGCGGATCGCTACGCGGTGCTGAAGGCCGCGCGGCCCGATCTTGCCGCCGAACTGTTCGAGGTGGTCGAGACCAAGGCGGACGAGATCGCCATCGTCAGCCTCGACGGCCGGCCCGTGCATCTGATGACGCTCTGGCAGGTGCGCGTCTACTGGAAGGTCGCGACCCGCATCGGTGTCGAGCGCATCGATGTGTCCGCTGATCCCCGTGTTGGCGCGCGGCACCTGACCATGATCGAGCGTAACCGCTCGACCGTCGTGATGGAAGCGGTGGTCGAGAACCACGAGGCGGGCCTGCTCTATGTCGAGGGTCGGCTCGTGGAGCGGCTTGCGCCCGGCCGGCACGCCTTCTGGGCCGTCGGCCGCAAGATCGAGGTGAAACGCCTCGACCTGCGGCCCCAGGCGGTCGAGATCACCGCGCAGGAGATGCTGACCAAGGACCGCATCGCGCTGCGGGTGACGCTGACGGCGTTCCGCCGGGTGGCTGATCCCGAGCGGACGGTTGCGACCGTGCCCGACGTGGATGCGTGGCTGTACCGTCTGGTGCAGTTCGCGATCCGCGAGGCGGTTGCGGGCCGGACGCTGGACGAGGTGCTGTCTGCGAAGGCGGCGCTGGATGCGGAGCTGCGCGACTATGTGCGCGCACGCGTCGCGGAGTCCGGCGTGGAGGTGACCGACCTCGGCGTCAAGGATGTGATCCTGCCCGGCGAGATCCGGGAGCTGGTGAACAAGGTGGTGGAGGCGGAGCGGGTTGCGAAGGCGAACCTGATCCGTCGGCAGGAGGAGACCGCGGCGACGCGTTCGCTCCTGAACACCGCCCGCCTGATGGATGAGAACCCCCTGCTGCTGCGGCTCAAGGAGCTGGAGTCGCTGGAGCGGCTGGTCGAGAAGGTCGGCCGCATCGACCTCCATGCCGGCAACGGCGAGGGCCTCGATGCCCTCCTGACCCGGCTCGTGCGCCTCAAGGCGCCCGAGGGCGCGTGAAGCAGAAGGGCCGCCCACGGGCGGCCCTTCATATCTCCGTTGTCCTCGCTTGCGGTGAACGCGCAAGCGGGCCGGAGCGACCAAAATCCTGCGAGGGGATTGCGCGCCCGCAAAGGTTGCGTAATCTCGCGATGACGATCACGGTCTTGATCAGGGCAGGCCCATGACCACTCTTGCGCAAACGATCCGCCCCTCGGCGCAATCGCGGGAATGGAAGGCGATCGTCATCCTGATCCTGCTGATTCCGGTGCTGTGGTCGCCGCCGTTCCTGTTTCGCTTCTTCCTGTACCAGCCGTTCAATATCCCCTCCAATTCGATGGCGCCGACGCTGTTGGTGGGCGATTACGTCTTTGCCGCGAAATCGGCCTACGGCTACGACCGCTATTCGTTTCCTTTCGCGCCGTCCTGGATCTCGGGCCGATTCCTTGCCGCTGATCCCGACTACGGCGACGTCGTCGTGTTTCGCACGGCGAAGGACGCCTCGGTGGACTACGTCAAGCGTGTGGTGGCGCTGCCGGGCGATCGGGTCCAGATGCGCGACGGCCGGCTCATCCTCAACGACAGGCCGGTGACCCGCGTTGCGCTGGCGAGCGTGCCTGGCGCCTCCACCTGCGGGCTCGAACCCGGCGCGAAGGTCAAGCGCTGGCGCGAGACGCTGCCGAACGGCGCGAGCTATCTGACCTACGATTGCGTCGACAACGGCTACCTCGACAACACCAGCGTCTACACGGTGCCGTCAGGCCATTTCTTCGCGCTCGGTGACAACAGAGACAACTCCACCGACAGCCGCATGATGTCGGTGATGGGCTTCGTCCCGATGGACCATCTCGTCGGCCGGGTGACGCGGATCTTCTGGTCGCTCGACGAAGACGGCCGGTTACGAGGCGAGCGCATGGGGAAGGTGTGGTGAGGCCCGACTGTCTCACCTCGTCATTCCGGGCTCGCGCTTTGCGCGCCCCGGAATGACGAAGGGAGAGAGCCTCTCAAAAACAAAAACCCCGGCATCGCTGCCGGGGTTTCGTGTTTGTGGAGCGAGATCCCGGATCGGCAGTGCACCGCTTCGCGCTGCACCGCGTCCGGGACGACTTCGTCGCTTAGAAGTCCATGCCGCCCATGCCGCCGCCCGGAGGCATCGCGGGGCCGGCGCCGCCCTTCTTGGGCAGCTCGGCGACCATGGCTTCCGTGGTGATCAGCAGGGCCGCAACCGAGGCTGCGTTCTGGATCGCGGTGCGGACCACCTTGGTCGGGTCGATGATGCCCTTCTTGACGAGGTCGCCGTATTCGCCGGTCTGGGAGTCGAAGCCGTAGGCATACGACTTGTTCTCCAGCACCTTGCCGACGATCACCGAGCCGTCTTCACCGGCGTTGATCGCGATCTGGCGCGCGGGAGCCGACAGCGCCTTGCGCACGATCTCGACGCCGGTCTTCTGGTCGTCGTTCTTGGTGCGCAGGCCCTTGAGCTGCTCGGAGGCACGGAGCAGGGCGACGCCGCCGCCCGGGACGATGCCTTCTTCCACGGCCGCGCGGGTCGCATGCATCGCGTCATCAACGCGATCCTTGCGCTCCTTCACCTCGACCTCGGTCGCGCCGCCGACGCGGATGACCGCGACGCCGCCAGCGAGCTTGGCGAGACGCTCCTGGAGCTTCTCACGGTCGTAGTCCGAGGTGGTCTCCTCGATCTGCGCCTTGATCTGGGACACGCGCGCCTCGATGTCGGCCTTCTTGCCGGCGCCGTTGACGATCGTGGTGTTCTCCTTGTCGATCATCACCTTCTTGGCGCGACCGAGCATGTTGAGCGTGACGTTCTCGAGCTTGATGCCGAGGTCTTCCGAGATCGCCTGGCCGCCGGTCAGGATCGCGATGTCCTGCAGCATGGCCTTGCGGCGATCGCCGAAGCCCGGAGCCTTGACGGCCGCGACCTTCAGGCCGCCACGGAGGCGGTTCACGACCAGGGTGGCGAGGGCTTCGCCTTCGACGTCCTCGGCGACGATGACCAGCGGCTTGCCGGTCTGCACCACGGCCTCGAGCAGCGGCAGCAGCTCGTTCAGCGAGGAGAGCTTCTTCTCGTTGATGAGGATGTAGGCGTCGTCCATCTCAACGCGCATCTTGTCGGCGTTGGTGACGAAGTAGGGCGAGATGTAGCCGCGGTCGAACTGCATGCCCTCGACGACGTCGAGCTCGGTCTCGAGCGACTTGGCTTCCTCGACGGTGATGACACCCTCGTTGCCGACCTTCTTCATGGCGTCGGAGAGGAACTTGCCGATCTCCTGGTCGCCGTTGGCCGAGATGGTGCCGACCTGGGCGATCTCTTCGTTCGAGGTGACCTTCTTGGAGTTCTTGACGAGGTCCGCAACGACGGCTTCGACCGCGAGGTCGATACCGCGCTTGAGGTCCATCGGGTTCATGCCGGCGGCAACCGACTTGGCGCCTTCACGCACGATCGCCTGGGCCAGCACGGTGGCAGTGGTGGTGCCGTCGCCGGCCGCGTCAGCGGACTTGGAAGCGACTTCGCGCACCATCTGGGCGCCCATGTTCTCGAACTTGTCCTCGAGCTCGATCTCCTTGGCGACGGTGACGCCGTCCTTGGTGATGCGGGGAGCGCCGAACGACTTGTCGAGCACGACGTTGCGGCCCTTCGGACCGAGCGTGACCTTCACCGCGTTGGCGAGAATGTCGACGCCGCGCAGCATCTTGTCGCGCGCTTCAACCGAGAATTTGACTTCTTTAGCTGCCATCTGGATTTTTCCTTAGGTGTTTGGCTGGGGGCGAGAGGGGGCTCTTAGGCCGCCTTCTTCTTGGAAGCGGGGACGTCGAGGACGCCCATGATGTCGCTTTCCTTCATGATCAGCAGATCGACGCCGTCGATCTTGACCTCGGTGCCGGACCACTTGCCGAACAGCACGCGGTCGCCGACCTTCAGGTCGATCGGGATCAGCTTGCCGGCTTCGTCGCGGCCACCGGGGCCGACGGCGATGACTTCGCCCTGGGAGGGCTTTTCCTTGGCAGTGTCGGGAATGATGATGCCGCCAGCGGTCTTCTCTTCTGCGTCGATGCGCTTGACCACGACGCGGTCGTGAAGCGGACGGAATTTCATGCAGTCCTCCTAAGCAATTGCTCGGGTTGATGATTTCAGATTGTTAGCAGTCTGTGCCCGCGAGTGCTAGCACAGGCGAAGCTGAAATAGGACAGGAATTTTGCGGGGGCAAGGGCTTCTAGCAGAAAAATCGGCACTCGGAAGCGCGCTCTGCCAGAATCTCTTTCCCATCGTTAACCGTCAGCCGGACCGTATTAGCACGGAGCCGTCTCTGCTGCTAACGCATTGAATTTCAACAGCTTGTTAAACTTTTGGGCTTGAGATGGATTATCAGTTTGCGTCACATTTCTCTCATGTGAGCGCATCTCCACCGGGTGGCTCGTAAGCAGCGTACCGGATCAAGCCGCCCCTGAATGCGCTCCTGCAAAGGAGGTTGGCATGGTCTCGCGGGTTGGGGTTGTTTCCGACGACTTCCGGAAACAGGTGCTGGGTTACGGGCTGACGACGGCTGAAATTCTCTATCGGATGCCGGATCATCCCTCGCTGCTTCAGACCTATGTCTGGCAGAACTACGATCTCTTCCCGAAATTCCCGGCGCTGACCGACTTCCTGGCGTTCTGGCAGCAAAAGCTCGACGGTCCCCTCTATTCGGTCACCGTCGCGCATTCCAAGCTGATCAAGCCGGCCGAGCTACGTGCGGTCGACGGCGTGTTCAGGCTGCATTGACGCAGCGATCAGGCGTCGCTGCTGCAATAGCGCTTCCACATCGCGCGATAGGCCTCGTCCACCGCTTGCACGTAGGCGACCGGGTTGCAGGCGGGCGCAGCCCTGACCTGTCCGGGCAGCTCGCGGCGCAATTTGTCGAGGTCGCCGATCTGCGCCGCACGGCTCACCGCGATGTCGACATATGCCTCCTCGCTATCCGTAACCCAGTCCGGCAGGCCAAGCGCGGAGAGGATGGAGCCGCCGGCACGGCTGGGCAGACTGTTCCCGAGCTTCGCCACCACGGGCACGCCCATCTGCAAGGCTTCCAACGTGCTGACGCCGCCGTTCTGCGGGAACGGGTCGAGGGCAATATCGACGCGATGGAATGATCTCAGATGATCGATTCGCAAGGTGGTTCCGAGCAGATCGACGCGTTCGGCCGGCACTCCGCAAGTTGCAAGCCGTGCCAGCAGATTGCCGCGGACCAGTTGATCGTCCAGCGCGAGATCCTTGATCAGCAGTCGTGACCCCGGCACCCTCTCGAGAATCCTGGACCAGGCCTGCGCGGCCTGGTCCGAAATCTTGCTGATGCGGTTGAAGACACCGAATGTGACGAAGCCGTTCGAGGTCGCCGGCGTTGACGCCCGCGCAAGCTCGATCGGCAGCGGCTCCAGCGTGACAAAGCACGGCAGATCGACAACGGTTTCCGCAAACAGATGCCGAACCGCGGCAGGAATCGCGACCGGGTCCGAGAACAGATAATCGATCGTTGGCAGACCGGTGCCGGTACCGTGGCCCCAGCCATGCACCTGGATCGGCGCCGGCTTGAGCGCAAACACGCCGAGGCGGTTTCCTTTGGTATGGCCGGACAGATCGATCAGGATATCGACGCCATCGGCGCGGATCTGACCGGCGAGGCGATCGTCGCTCCATTGCGAGGCGTCGTGCCAGCGATCGGCGATCTTTTGAAATTCGTCGGTCGCCGCATCCGCTTTGGACGAGCAAGAGTAGCACACGATCTCGAACTGTTCCCGGTCATGGTATTGCAAGACCGGCTTGAAGATGAACGCGGCCGAATGCGCGTTGAAGTCCGCCGAGACATAGCCAAGCACCAGAGGGCGATCCGGATCGCGGCTGTTGTCATGCGATCTCGCCGCTTCCGAAGCGACTTTCGCGCCGATCTGATCCCACCATACTTGCCGCGCTTGCTGATGCTGCTCAACGCTGGCATCGGCCAAGAAATCGAGTGCGAAGATCTTGTTGGAGATTGCGCTCGCGAAGTCAGGCGTAATGGCAAGAGCCCTGTCGAAACTGGCCAGGGCTTCGTCGACCCGGCCAAGTCCGGTGAGACAAAGGCCCAGCACCAGGTGAGCTTGAGCGGACTCGGGATCGATCGCGAGGGCCTTCTCGCAATCAGGCAATGCTTCGGCCATTTGCTTCATCTGGAGCCAGACGCTGGCCCGCCAGAGCCACCCGTTCGCGTCGTCGGGTGCCAGGGCGACTGCCCGATTGCAATCCGCTATGGCTTCGTCAAATCGCAGAAGCTCCTGCAATGCGACGGCGCGGTTCGCCAGCGCTGAGGCATAGTCAGGCTTGATCGATAGCGCGCGGTTCAAGCTTGCGATGGCCTCGTCATAATTGCGCAGACGGCAGAGCACCCAACCCCGGCCGTTGTGGGCTTCGGCAAGGTTTCCGTCAATTGCGAGCGCCTTGTCGTAGCACGCGAGCGCTTCCTGAATATCGAGGGTCACGCTCGCGTTACCGAGATTGGACAGGGCGAGGGCGTAGTTGGGGCGCAAGGCGAGGGCCCTTCGATGGCTCTCGCAGGCCTCGTCGTGACGTCGTAGCCCGTTCAGCGCGACGCCCAGGCTCATATGAGCTTCGGCAGATCGCGGATCCGCGGCAACCGCCCGGCTCAGCAGAATTTCGGCTTGCTGATGGTTCTTGGCGTCGGACTCCAGAACGCCGAGCATATGCAGTGCGATGAACTGGTTGGGCGCGAGCTGCAGGAGTTGGCGATAGGCCGCCCGGGCCTCGGGGAGAAGCCCTTTCTTTTGCAGCTGGAGGGCGTTCCCGAGCAATGGCAGCACGTCGGCCTCCTGCCGTTTCCGAAGCCGGGCATTTTGAAATGCACGCTGACCTACGCTGTTGCTCATGAATCAATTCCCCCAGAATCTCCCGGCGAGATTAAATCGGCGAGGGAACGAATACGAGACGACGGCCGTTCGCGACGACAGCTTCGGACAAGCTACGAACGACGCGTCGTCGCGTGACCAGCCCGAACCCGCGATTGCTGCCTCGTCCAGGACTGGATAGTCTGCCTTCGGGTTGTACCCGTCCGGCGGGCGCGGCTCAGATCAGGGAGGCAGACAATGGCCAGGCAAAAGGCATCAAGACCCGCAACGAAGACCGCGGTGAAGAAGCGGAGCGGCGCCAAGGCGGCGGCGCGATCCTCGGCGCGCAAGACGGTGAAGGCAAAGGCGCGCACGACCGCTCCGAAGAAGCCCGTGCGTCCCCGGCAGCGCGTCGCGATCAGCCATCACCGCGAGGAAGACTTCAAGGCCGATGGCCTGCGCGCTTATGCGAAATATCGCGATCTGGGCATTGCCGATGCGAGCCATGGGCTCGCGCAAGCGCATGTGATCCGGCTGCAGGGCCCCTGCAATCCCGCAGAAGTCTCAAAGCTTCACTTCCACGACGTCGAATTCCAGATGGTCTATGTCCTCAAGGGCTGGGTGAAGACCTACATGGAGGGGGAGGGCGAGACGCTGATGAAGCAAGGCAGCGCCTGGACCCAGCCGCCGAAGATCAGGCACATGATCCTGGATTATTCTGATGACGTCGAGCTGCTGGAGGTGATCCTGCCGGCGGAGTTCAAGACGGTGGAGCTGAAGGCGTAGACGCTTGCTCCTCCGTCATTGCGAGCGAAGCGAAGCAATCCAGGCTGGTTCCGCGGATGCATTTCTGGATTGCTTCGCTTCGCTCGCAATGACGGGCTCCTTGTAGCCCGGATGGAGCGGAGCGTAATCCGGGGCCGCTGCTTGCGACGGCGCACACTTTCCCGGATTGCGCTGCGCTCCATCCGGGCTACGGGCTCTTCGCTACGCCAACACCCCAACGATCGCCCCCATCAAACACGTCGTCAGCGTCCCCGAGACGATCGACTTCAGCCCGAGCGCGTTGATCTCCTCGCGGCGCTCCGGCGCCATCACCCCCAAGCCGCCGATCATGATCCCGAGGCTGGCGAAGTTGGCGAAGCCGCACATCGCGTAGAGCATGATCAGGCGCGAGCGTGTGTCCAGCACATCCGGCGCGAGCTTCGACAGGTCGACATAGGCGATCAGTTCGTTGAGCACCGTTTTCGTGCCCATCAGGCTGCCGGCCGTCACCGCCTGATCCCAGGGCAATCCCATCAGCCAGCACACCGGCGCCATGACGAGGCCAAGCAGGCGCTGCAACGAGATCGCGGCGCCGGCGACATTCGGCAACAGGCCGAGGATGGCGTTGACGAGGTAGACCAGCGCCACCAGCACCAGCAGCATCGCGACGATGTTGATCAGCAGCTCAATCCCTGCGCTCGTGCCCTTCACGATCGCAGCCATCGTGCCGGAGACCTCCATCTCGGGATCCTCCAGCGTGCCGCCGGTGCGCTTGTCTGATGTCTCCGGCACCATGATCAAGCTGACGAGGATCGCAGCCGGCGCGCCCAGCACCGAGGCGATGACGAAATGCGCCGCGGCGTCGGGGATGAGGGGAGCAAGGAGCGTCGCATAGAGCACCAGCACCGTGCCGGCAATGCCGGCCATGCCGCCGGTCATCACCAGGAACAATTCGCTGCGCGTCATCTGCGCCAGATACGGCCGCACGAACAGCGGCGCCTCGACCATCCCGAGGAAGATGTTGGCCGCGGTCGAGAGCCCGACCGCGCCGCCGACGCCGAGCGTGCGCTCGAGGAGCCAGGCCATGCCGCGCACGATCGGCGGCAGCACCCGCCAATAGAACAGCAGCGTCGTCAGCACGCTCATGACCAGGACGATCGGCAGCGCCTGGAACGCCAGGATGAAGTCGGCGCCGGGCACCTTCAGGTCGAAGGGCAGGGGGCCGCCGCCGATATAGCCGAACACGAAGGAGGAGCCGGCGCGCGAGGCCGCGGAGATCGCGCCGACCGCGTCGTTGATGGCGCCGAAGGCATGGGCGACGACCGGCAGCTTCAGGAGCACGGCCGCGGTGACGAAGGTCACGACAAGGCCGATCGCCGCCTGGCGCAGCGAGACCGCGCGGCGATTCTCTGCCAACGCCCACGCGATCAGCAGCAATGCGAAAATGCCGAGTGCCGATTGCAGCCGCAGCATGATGTCCCCAAACCCTCCATGATTATGGCCGCGCGTGCGTTGCAAAGGCAATGCCGGAAGCGCACCGGAGCCGCCCGCTGTTGACAAGCCGGTCCGCGTCAGCCACGCGGGGGCTCGTAAGGATCAGGCGCGGACGGCCCAAAAAGGTGAGTCGGGAGCTAAGTGAAGAGCAGCCATTGCCGGCCAATCTGCCGGTCAGCGCCGGCGCGCTGCTTTCCCACCGCGCCTTCCTGTTCTTCCTGCTCTCGCGCAGCCTGTCGCGCTTTTCCAGCCAGATCGCGGCGGTCGCGATCGGCTGGCAGATCTACGACCTCACCGGTTCGGCCTTCGACCTCGGCATGGTCGGGCTCGTGCAGTTCCTGCCCACCGCGCTGCTGGTGTTCGTCGCCGGCCACGCCGCCGACCGTTTTGAGCGCAAGCGCGTGGTCCAGCTCTGCCAGCTCGTGGAGGCGGCGACCGCGCTCTATCTTGCGATCATCACCTATCTCGGTGCGGTCAGCGAAGTGCAGATCTTCATCGCGACCTTTGTGCTCGGCATCGCCGGCGCCTTCGAAAGCCCGACCACCGCGGCGCTGCTGCCGCTGATCGCGCCGCAGGGCTCGCTCCAGCGGGCAACGGCAGTCGCGAGCGGTGCGGGGCAGGTCGCGACCATCACGGGGCCCGCGCTCGGCGGTTTTGCCTATGCGGTCGCGCCGCATCTTGCCTATGCCGTGATGCTGCTGTTCTGGATTCTCGGGATGATCTTGACCGGCTTCATCCAGCCGCGTCCGCAGGCGGTGGCCAAGGAGGGGACGGGTTCGGACAATATCTTTGCCGGGGTCCGCTTCATCCGGCGCAATCCGGCGATCCTCGGCACCATCTCGCTCGACCTGTTCGCGGTGCTGTTCGGCGGCGTTACCGCCCTGTTGCCGATCTATGCCCGCGACATCCTCCAGACCGGTCCCGTCGGCCTCGGCGTATTGCGCGCCGCGCCTGCGGTCGGCGCGCTGCTGATGACCATGGTGCTGGCACGCCACGCCATCTCGCGGCATGTGGGCCTGCGCATGTTCCAGGCCGTGATCGTGTTCGGCATCGCGACCATCGTGTTCGCGCTGTCGTCATGGATGTGGCTGTCGGTGCTGTCGCTCGCGATCCTCGGTGCCGCCGACACGATCAGCGTCGTGATCCGCTTCTCGCTGGTGCAGCTGTCCACGCCCGATGAGATGCGCGGCCGGGTCGGCGCGGTGAATTTCCTCTTCATCAACGCCTCCAACCAGCTCGGCCAGTTCGAGAGCGGAGTGGCAGCCGCGCTGCTCGGTGCGATGCCGGCGGCAGTGTTCGGCGGCGTCTGCACGGTCGCGGTCGCGCTGCTCTGGATGAGGCTGTTTCCGAGCCTGCGAAAGGTGGAGAGCCTGGAGTAGGGGCTCGCTCCCTCCATTCGTCATTGCGAGGAGCCCTTGCGACGAAGCAATCCAGAATCTTGCCGCGTTGGCAGTCTGGATTGCTTCGCTGCGCTCGCAATGACGATTGTGGAGGCAGCGCGGGGACTTGACCCGCGTCACCCCGGCGGCCTTAGGCGCCCCACGCCGCCTACTGTGCATGGGGTTGTTTTCGCGTTTTTTGGCTCAGCCTCGTCCGACGAACGGCATCTTGGTCGCCATCACCGTCATGGTCAGCACGTTGGCATCCAGCGGCAGGCCGGCCATGTAGGCGACGGCATCGCCGACCGCCTTGGCGTCCATGCGCGGCTCGTGCTTGGTGGTGCCGTCGGGCTGGAGCACGCCGGGGCCATTGACCATGCGATCGGTCATGGGGGTTGCCGCATTGCCGATGTCGACCTGGCCGACCGCGATGTCGTACATGCGGCCGTCGAGATTGCTCGCCTTGGTGAGGCCGGTAATGGCGTGCTTGGTCGAGGTGTAGGCCGCCGAGAACGGTCGCGGCGCGTGCGCCGAGATCGAGCCGTTGTTGATGATGCGGCCGCCGCGCGGGGTCTGGTCCTTCATGATGCGGAAGGCGTGCTGGGTGCACAGGAACGGGCCGGTGAGGTTGGTGTTCACCACCGCCTGCCACTGCTCGAGGCTGAGATCCTCGAAGTTCACGGCCGGCGCGCCCATGCCGGCATTGTTGAAGAGCACGTCGAGGCGGCCATAGGTCGCCTTCACCTTGTCAAACAGTGCGGCGATCGAGTCCGGCTTGGTCATGTCGGCGGTGACGCACAGGCTCTTGCCGGCGGGGCCGAGCTTCGCGGTCTCCTCGAGCATGTCGAGCCGGCGCCCGACCAGCACCACGGTGAAGCCGGTGTTCATCAGCGCCAGCGAGGCCGCGCGTCCGACTCCGGTGCCGGCGCCCGTCACCACTGCGATCTTTTTCGCTTCACTCATCGTTTCCTGCCTTTTTCTCTCAAGTTGTCAGGTTTTGGGTTCTTTTTCGTTCTTGTAGGGCGGGCGCGGAATGTTCTGATGCGCGGCGCGCAAGGCTGCCGACCAGCGCGAGCGCAGATCGTGGAAATAGGGCTCGCCCGCCTCGATACGGTGGTTGAGATCGGCATCGCAGGCGTCGGCGCGCACCACCAGCACGTCGATCGGCAGGCCGACGCCGAGGTTGGAGCGCATGGTCGAGTCCATCGAGATCAGGCCGGTCTTCAGCGCCTCGTAGAGCTCGACGTCGTAATGCATGGCGCGGTCGAGCACCGGCTTGCCGTATTTGTGCTCGCCGATCTGCAAGTAGGGCGTGTCGGTGGTGCACTCGATGAAATTGCCGGCGGTGTAGACCATGAACAGGCGCATGCGCGCCCCCTTGATCTGGCCGCCGAACAGGAAGGAGACGTCGAACGAGACGTCCTCGGACTTCAGCGCCGGGCCTTCGGTCGCATGCACCGCCCGGATCGCCCGGCCGATGCGCTGGGCGGCCTGGAACATGGTCGGCGCGTTCATCAGCGTCTCGATCTCGCCCGTGTTGGGATCCTCGAGGCCTTCGGTCAGTGTGGACAGCACCGACTGGCTGATGGCGAGGTTGCCGGCGCTGGCGATCGCCATGATGCGGTCGCCGGGCTTGGAGAAGATATGCAGCTTGCGGAAGGTCGAGACGTTGTCGAGGCCGGCATTGGTGCGGGTATCGGCGATCATCACCAGACCGTCCCGAACCAGGATTCCGCAACAATAGGTCATTTCCAGTCCCCGAACGCGTTTGCGCGGAATTACTAGCCAATTTCGGGGAGGCATGAAACCCCCGATTCCCGCGGGGAGGGCGTCATTCCGGGGCGCGACTGCTGACCTCAGTCAGCGGCATCGACGAGAAACGCCTCGTCCACGGGAACGCCGAGCGCCGTGACCAGCCGGTTCGTCTCCGCGGCCATGCCGACGATGGCGAGCAGTTCGCCATATTCGGCCTCGGTCATACCCTTGGCCCGTGCGCCGGCAGTGTGCGAATGGATGCAGTAGCTGCAGCCATGCGCCACCGAAACCGCGACATAGAGCATTTCCTTGACCTTGGGATCAAGCGCCCCCGGCGCCATCACCTCCTTGATGCTCTCCCAGGTCCGCCGCAGCGTCTTCGGATCATGCGCCAGCGCGCGCCAGAAATTGTTGACGAAATCCGACTGCCGAACCTTGCGGATGTCGTCGAAAACGGCCCGCGCTTCGCTCGAGAGCTCATCGTCCGAAAGCAGCTTTACGGTCGCCATGGGTACCTCGCGGGTCGGGTGTGACCTTGCGATTGTAGCACGGCTCATGCGGTCGGCCGGCAGCACGTCGTGGCGAAATGCGGCTATGCCTAGCTCTGCCTCTGTGACTGCGACTGTGATTGCCCGCCGCGGCCGGCCTGCTCGACCTTGACGGCCACAGACAGCGTTTCCGCGCCGCCGCCATAGCGGGTGCCGCGCACGGGGGCTGCGCCGAGATAGTCGAGCCCGATCGCGACACGGACATGGGCGTCGGTGGCACAGATGCTGTTGGCGGGATCGAAGCCGACCCAGCCGAGATCGGGAACGTAAGCCTCCGCCCAGGCATGGCCGGCATCCTGATGCACCGTGCCGTCCGAGCGCAGGAAATGGCCGGAGACGAAGCGGGCCGGCACGCCGCCGGTGCGGGCGCAGGCGATGAAGATATGCGCGTAGTCCTGGCAGACGCCGCGCTTGAGCGTGAAGGCTTCCGCCGCCGACGTGCCGCTGTTGGTCGGATCCTCGTCGAACGTCATGTGGTCGCTGATCTCACTCATCAGCGCATGCAGGAAGCCGAGCGTGTCGCTCTCGGCCTCGCTGCGCAGCTGGCGCGCCACCGCCGCCATCGCCGGGTTGACTTCGGTCAGTTCCGTCGTGCGCAGGAACATGCCGGCCGGAAAGCGCTCGTCGGCGCCGCGCAGCACGCCGCCGGTATCGTGGGTTTCGATCAGTCCCTCGGCCGTGATCTTGATGTCGCCGACAGGGCCGCAGGACAGCACATGGGTGACGTTGCCGAAGGCGTCCTCATGGGTGTCGAGCTTGGTGTCGGTCGAGACGTCGATCTGCCATTCCGCCACATACTGCCCGTCATGGCTGCACGGCGTCATGCGCAAGATCTGGATCACGCTGGTGGCCGGCGGCTCGTAGCGATAGGTCGTTGTGTGCTGGATTCGCAGGCGCATGATGGACCGTTGTTCTGGCGTCGTCATTCCGGGGCGGTGCGCAGCACCGAACCCGGAATCTCGAGATTCCGGGTCTGGTCCTTCGGACCATCCCGGAATGACGGCGTGTATCAGATCAAATACTGCTTCGTGATGATTTCGCCCAGCCTGGAATTGTCCGCGATGAATTCCTGAATGAATTCATGCACCCCGTGCTGGAAGATGTCGTTCATATTGCTGTGTTCGAGCCGGTTGCGGATGCCGCGGGCGTGGCGCTGGGCCGGGCCCTGGCGGCCGTAGGCGACGCCGATCTGGTCGAGATTGCGCACGAGGTTGCCGTAGCAGCTGGCCAGCGAGCGGGGCAGCGTGTCGTTGAGGATCAGGAGATCCGCGATCAGCCAGGGCTTCAGCGTCTCGCGATAGACCCAGTGATAGGCGGTCAGCGCCGAGACCGAGCGCAGGATCGAAGTCCACTGGTAGAAGTCGAGCGGGCCGCCAACATGCTCTTCCTCGGGCAACAGCACGTGGTACTTCACGTCGAGAATGCGCGCGGTGTTATCGGCACGTTCCAGATGCACGCCCATCCGCGAGAACCAGTAGGCGTCGTTGCGCAGCATGGTCCGGTAGGCCGAGCCGTCGAAGCGCAGCGAGGTCTCCTGCACGAAGCGCAGGAACTTGGCGAGATCCTCGCGCGTCGAGGTGCCCTTGTTCCAGACCTCCTGCAATTCGATCCAGGCCGAGTTGATGGTGTCCCACATCTCGCTGGTGAGCGCGGTGCGCACCGAGCGCGAGTTCAGCCGCGCCGCCTCGATGCAGTTCCTGATCGAGGACGGGTTGTTCGACGAGAACGAGAGGTATTCGACGACGTTGTGCTCGTTGGCTTCCTCGTAGGTCTGATAGAAGCTTGCGGCGACGCCGGCGGTCAGCAGCGCCGAGTCCCATTCGTTGGTCTTGCCGATATAGGCGGCGGGAAGCGCGGTGACGCGCAGTGTCGCATCGATGGTGCGCGCGAGATATTCGGCCCGTTCGACGTAGCGGGCGAGCCAGTAGAGGTTTTCGGCGGTACGCGACAGCATCTGACTACTCGTCCAAAATCCAGGTGTCTTTGGTGCCGCCGCCCTGGCTCGAATTCACCACCAGGGAGCCTTCCTTGAGCGCGACGCGCGTGAGCCCGCCCGGCACGATCGTGGTGCTCTTGCTGCCGGTCAGCACGAACGGCCGCAAGTCGACATGGCGCGGAGCAAGGCCGGTGGCCGTGCAAGTCGGACAGGTCGAGAGCGCCAGCGTCGGCTGCGCGATAAAGCCTTCCGGCTCGCGCTTGAGCTTCTCGCGGAAGGCTTCGATGGTCGCCTTCGTCGCGGCGGGGCCGATCAGCATGCCGTAGCCGCCGGAGCCGTGCACTTCCTTGACGACGAGCTCGCCGAGATTGTCCAGCACATAGGCGAGGTCCTTCGGTTCGCGGCAGCGCCAGGTCGGCACGTTCTTCAGGATCGGCTCCTCGCCGAGATAGAACTTCACGATGTCAGGCATGTAGGAGTAGATCGCCTTGTCGTCGGCGATCCCGGTGCCGACCGCGTTGGCGAGCGTGATGTTGCCGGCCGCATAGGCCGACATCAGCCCGGGCACGCCAAGCACGGAGTCAGGGCGGAAGGTGAGGGGATCGAGGAAATCGTCGTCGACGCGGCGATAGATCACGTCGACGCGTTTCACGCCCTCGGTCGTCCGCATGAACACTTCGTTGTTCTTGACGATGAGGTCGCGGCCTTCGACCAGCTCGATGCCGAGCTTGTCGGCGAGGAAGGAGTGCTCGTAGTAGGCGGAGTTGTAGACGCCCGGCGTGAGCAGGGCGACCGTCGGCTCGCCCGAGGCGCTTTGCGGCGCCACCGAGCGCAGGGCCGCGAGCAGCTCGTCCGGATAGCGCTCGACCGGCGCCACGCGGTGGCGGGCGAACAGATCCGGAAACAGCCGCATCATGATCTCGCGGTTTTCCAGCATGTAGGACACGCCTGAGGGCGTCCGCGCATTGTCCTCCAGCACGATGAAGTCCTCGGCGTCGACCCGGACGATGTCGATGCCGGCGATGTGCACGTAGACGTCGTGCGGCACCTGCTGGCCGTTCATCTCGGGCCGGAACACCGGGTTCTGGAAGATCAGATCGTCGGGCACGACCTCGGCGCGGAGGATATCGCGGCCGTGATAGATGTCGCGCAGGAACATGTTGAGCGCGCGGACGCGCTGTTTCAGGCCCTTCTCCAGCAGCGCCCATTCCTTGCCCGACATGATCCTGGGGATCACGTCGAACGGGATCAGGCGCTCGGTCGATTCCGAATCGCCATAGACGGCGAAGGTGATGCCGATCCGGCGGAACAGGAGCTCGGCTTCCTGGCGGCGATATTCGAGCGCCTCGGGAGGCGTCTCCTTGAGCCAGCGCGCCAGCTCCTGATAGGCGGGGCGAAGGTCCCCGCCGGGAATATTCATTTCATCAAACGCGACTGCCATAGATCCCGACTTGTCTCCGCAAGGCGTTGCGCCATTTCACAGGTCGTCAGGCCTTGGTGAAGACCGCAACGTCCTGGCCATGCGGCAAGAGTGCATGACTTTCAGGTGGTAGCAAGGGCCGGGCCAGCGCGATAAGCATGGACTGGCAGCATTTACCGGGGATAGCAGGCAGCTTGCCTGAAAAAATGGCTGAGGACTGCTTATTTCGGCAGCAAAACCGCGTGACTTCAACGCGTTACCTCGGCAAAGTCGGCGCTACAGGTGAGGGACTTAAGGCATGAGCGAGATCGTCACGGCGGGCATTCTGGTCATTGGGGACGAAATCCTGTCCGGCCGGACCAAGGACAAGAACATCGGCTTCATCGCCGAATACCTGACCAATATCGGCATCGACCTGAAGGAAGTCCGGGTCGTCTCCGACGACGAGGACGACATCATCGCCGCATTGGATGCACTGCGGCATCGCTACAATTACGTCTTCACCACCGGCGGCATCGGGCCGACCCATGACGACATCACCGCCGACAGCGTCGCCAAGGCGTTCGGCGTCGGCATCGACCACCACCCCGAGGTGGTCGCCCGTTTCCGCGAACGCTGGAGCGGGCAGGACCTCAACGAGGCCCGCCTGCGCATGGCCCGCATCCCCGACGGCGCCGAGCTGATCCAGAGCGCGACCATCCTCGCGCCCGGCTTCAAGATCGGCAATGTCATCGTCATGGCGGGCGTGCCGTCGATCATGCAGGCGATGATGGACATCGTCTCGCCCAAGCTGAAATCGGGCGTGCGCATGCTCTCCGAATCGGTCCGCGCCAATGCGCGGGAAGGCGACATCGGCAGCCCCTTGCGGGCGATCGCCGCAGCCCATCCCGACACCATCATCGGCAGCTATCCCTTCATGGACGAGGACCAGAAGCCGAACACCAATCTGGTCGTGCGCTCGCGGGATGCGGACAAGCTCGCAGCAGCCATGGCTGCGGTGAAGGAAATGCTGGCAGGATTGAACATCACCCGGTAGCAGAAAGGCTGCCGGACGACGATTGGCAGGAGAAGACGATGGGCGGTGAAGCACCGGAACTGAGCGAGCAGGAGCGGGCAGGCAAGGCCTTTCCGGTCTCGTGGGACCAGTTCCACCGGGATTGCCGGGCGCTGACCTGGCGGCTCAACGAGGTCGGTCCGTTCCACGCGGTGATCGCGATCACCCGCGGCGGCCTGGTGCCGGCCGCGATCGTCGCGCGCGAACTCGGCGTACGCGTGATCGATACGGTCTGCATCGCCAGCTACGACCACACCAAGCAGGGCGACCTCCAGGTCCTCAAGGGCATTTCAGAAGCTGCCATGAAGCTCGGCGGCGGCACGGGCAAGGGGCTGTTGATCGTCGACGACCTCGTCGATACCGGCAAGACCGGCAAGCTGGTGCGCGAGATGCTGCCCGACGCGCATTTCGCCACCGTCTACGCCAAGCCGAAGGGGCGTCCGCTGGTGGACACCTTCATCACGGAGGTGTCGCAGGACACCTGGATCTTCTTCCCCTGGGACACCGCGCTGTCCTACCACCCGCCGCTCCGCGACGGGGCGGCGTGATCATCGCCGTCATTGCGAGGAGCGAAGCGACGAAGCAATCCAGACTGCTTCCGAGGATGCATTTCTGGATTGCTTCGCTTCGCTCGCAATGACGGGCGGAGGCAGTCATGCCCCTGCAAAACCGTGTCACGCCCGCCGGCGAGATCATCGCCACCCCGCACCGCGGCATGTTCACCGGCAACCGCGGCATCATCCACGATCCCGCGACGAAGACGCTTCTGAAGAAGCGCTGGTCGTCGCCGGCCTGGATCACGTGCCTCTGCGAATTCCGCGGCTGGCGGCGGCCGGTGATGGCGCGCCGGAGCTGGACCGAGCTGTTCTTCCTCGACGAAGCCACCGCGTTTGCCGCGGGCCATCGGCCGTGTTTCTTTTGTCGCCGCGACGATGCCAGACGCTTTCGCAGTGCTTGGGAAGCGGGGAATGCTGCAAGCGACGTCAGCGCGAAGGCGATCGACACCGTGCTGCATCGCGAGCGCCTTGATCGCGGTAAGAAGCGGCTGCACGCGCTGCCGATGCCGCTCGTAGAATTGCCCGACGGCGCGATGGTGCAGCAGGGCGAGGAGAGTTTTCTGGTGGCGCAGGGCAGGGCGCTGCTGTGGTCGCCGGCAGGCTATACGCCTGTTAACCGCGAACTCGCCGACGCAAAGCTGCTGACTCCGCCTTCCACGCTGCGCGCGATCGTCGCCGGCTATCGGCCCGCGTTGCATCCGACAGCGCGTAGCTAGCGCAGCGGCTTACCCTCTTCATCCACCGTCGTCCGGGCATCGCGCAGCGCCCATTCGCGGATCACCTGGCGGCAGCGGGTCAGCTCGGCATCGCTGGCGGTGTTCGCATCCTTCGACGCCCGCTCGACCATGGCCTTGCACTTGACGAGCACGGAGCGGTCCTCCGCGCGTGCCAATGCCGTGGTCGCGACGAGTGCAGCGATGACCATCGCTGAACGGCTCACCGCAACTACCCCAGCTTCTCGCGCGCCAGCGCGGCACCTGCGCCGAGCGCCATCAGCTTGGCTTCGGCGATCTCCCGCCGCATCGGCGCCATGCCGCAATTGGTGGTGGCGATGATGTTGCTCTTGGGCACGAACTTCGACACCGCGTCGATCACCTGCACGACGTCCTCGGCCGTCTCCACCGTGTCGCTGGCGACGTCGATCACGCCAGCCTGCACGATCTTGTTCTTGAGCAGCGCGAGCAGGTCGAGCGGCACCTTGGAATTGCGGCACTCGATCGCGACCTGCTGGATCGGGCTGGCGTCGATCGCGGGGAAGATCTGCTCGTATTGCCGCCACTGTGCGCCGAGCGTCTCCTTCCAGTCGGTATTGGCCTTGATGCCGTAGCCGTAACAGATGTGCACGGCGGTGGCGCAGGTCAGGCCTTGCGCGGCGCGCTCCAGCGCCTTGATGCCCCAGTCGTTGACCTCGTCCATGTAGACATTGAAGGCGGGCTCGTCGAACTGCACGAGATCGACGCCGTCGGCCTGGAGCGCCTTGGCTTCCTCGTTGAGCAGCTCGGCGAAGGCAAAGGCCATCTTGACGCGGTCGCCATAGTAGCGATCGGCAATCGTGTCGATGATGGTCATCGGGCCAGGCAGTGTGAATTTCACCTTCTTCCTGGTGTGCGTACGCGCGACGGACGCCTCAAAAGCATGGACGCGGCCCTTGAGCCGGAGCGGCGCGACCACCTGCGGCACCATCGCCTTGTAGCGGTCCTTGCGGATGCCCATCTCGACCTTGTGGGCGAAATCGATGCCCTCGATCTTCTCCAGAAAGCCGTGCACGAAATGCTGGCGGGCCTGCTCGCCCTCGGTGACGATGTCGATGCCGGCGTCCTCCTGGATCTTCAGCCAGATCAGTGTCGCGTCCCGCTTGGCGTGCAAGAGCTCGTCGCCCTGCGACTTCCATGGTGCCCAGAGCATGTTGGGCTCGGCGAGCCATTCGGGCTTCGGCAAGGAGCCGGCGATTGTGGTTGGAAACAGCATGGCGGCCCTCCCGGCAGGTTATGTTGCGCCTCTTCCTGCCATGTCCTAACGTCAAGGTACAGAACAACAAAAGTCGCTTTCTATTCCAGCGGCGACGACAGGGAAGGCCCAAAGGAAAGGCCAACGGAAAGGTCATGATCGATCTCTATTATGCGCCGACGCCGAACGGCTGGAAAATCTCGATCATGCTGGAGGAACTCGGGCTCCCCTATCGCGTGAAGCCCGTCAACATCCGCGCCGGCGAACAGTTCAACCCCGAGTTTCTCGCGATCAGTCCGAACAACCGCATTCCCGCCATCGTCGATCACGAACCCGCCGATGGCGGTGCACCTTTCTCGGCCTTCGAGACCGGCGCGATCCTGATCTATCTGGCGGAGAAGACCGGCCGCTTCCTGTCCGGAGATTTGCGCGGCCGCTCCACCACGATCCAGTGGGTGATGTGGCAGATGGCGGGACTGGGACCGATGCTCGGCCAACACGGTCATTTCGCACTCTATGCGGCCGAGAAGATCCCTTACGCGATCGAGCGCTACCGCGACGAGGCGGCGCGACTCTATGGCGTGCTCGACCGGCAGTTGGCCAGGACCGGCGCCTATGTCGCCGGTGACTATTCCATCGCCGACATCGCCTGCTTCCCCTGGACCATGACCCACAAGGCGCAAGGCTTTACGTTAGAGGACTATCCGAACGTGAAACGCTGGTACGCGGAGGTCCGCGCCAGGCCGCAGGTGCAGGCGGGGCTTGCGATCGGCAAGTTCGTCAAAGAGCCGTTCGACGAGGAATCACGCAAGATCATGTTCGGCCAGCGTGCGAAGGAAGTGTTGGGGAAGAAGTAGGCTTTCGCCACACTCGTCATTGCGAGCGCAGCGAAGCAATCCAGGGTCTTTCCGCGGCGGCAGTCTGGATTGCTTCGCTGCGCTCGCAATGACGGGGGAGAAAGCGAAACAAACATGACAAAAGGAAACGCCATGATCGAATTCTTCTTCGACTGTTCCAGCCCCTGGACCTATCTCGCCTTCCACAACATCCAGCCGTTGGCCAGGGAGCTCGGCGCGGAGATCGTCTGGCGGCCGATCCTGGTCGGCGGCATCTTCAACACGGTCAACCCCAGCGTCTATGCGCAGCGCGAGATGCCGGTGCCACTGAAGGCGCGCTACATGAAGAAGGACCTGCAGGACTGGGCGCGCTCGGCCGACCTGTCGATCAAGATGCCGCCGACGGTGTTCCCGGTGAACAGCGTCAAGGCAATGCGCGGCTGCATCTGGCTGGGTCAGGATATGGTGGCGTTCGCGACCGCCGTGTTCGAGGCCTATTGGGGCGGCGACAAGGACATCTCGCAGGACGCGGTGCTCGCTGGGATCTGCAAGACGGTTGGCATCGACGAGCAGAAGTTCTTCGCCGGAATCGCGGAGCAGGGGATCAAGGACCAGCTCAAGGCCAATACCGAAGAGGTCGTCGTGCGCGGCGGGTTCGGCTCGCCGACGATCTTCGTCGACAAGACCGACATGTATTTCGGCAATGACCGCCTGCCGCTGATCCGCGAGGCGCTGCTGCGCCGCAAGGCGAGCGCGGCCTGATGGTGCGCGCTGTCGTCTGCCGCGAACTCGGCGCGCCCGAAACGCTGCGGCTGGAGGAGTTTCCCTCGCGTGCCCTGAAGCGGGGCGAGGTGCGCGTCGCGATCCGCGCCGCCGGGCTGAACTTTCCCGACGTGCTGATGGTGGCCGGGGAATATCAGCTCAAGCCGGAGCTGCCGTTCACGCCCGGCATGGAGGCCGCCGGCGACGTGACCGAATTGGGCGCGGAGGCGAGCGGCGTTGCGGTCGGCGACAAGGTGATCGTGAAGATGCGCCACGGCGCTTTCACCGATGAAGCGGTCGTCCCGCCGTCGCAGCTCACGCCGATGCCGTCGACGTTCGACTATGCCGAGGCTGCGACCTATCTCGCCGGCCACGGCACCGCCTATCACGCGCTGATCGACCGCGGCCGCGTCGAGCCCGGCGAAGTGCTACTCGTGCATGGCGCGGGCGGCGGCGTCGGCCTCGCCGCCGTCGAGATCGGCAAGATGCTGGGCGCGACCGTGATCGCGACCGCTTCCAGCGACGAGAAGCTCGCCATTGCAAAGGCGCGCGGCGCCGATCATCTCGTGCGCTACGACCGCGAGCCGTTTCGCGACGCCGTCAAGCGCATCACCGACGGCCGCGGCGCCGACGTGGTGTTCGATCCCGTTGGCGGCGAGGTGTTCGAGAATTCGATGCGCTGCATCGCCTGGGGCGCGCGGCTGCTGGTGATCGGCTTCACCGGCGGCATCGGCTCGGCCAAGACCAATCTCCTGCTGATCAAGGGCGCGAGCGTGCTCGGCGTGCGCGCCGGAGAGGCCGTGCGGAAGAATCCCGCGCTCGGCGAGGTGCGCCTGAAGGCGCTGCTGAGATGGGCGGAGGAGGGCAAGCTGCGCCCCAACGTCTCGCACCGCCTGCCGCTTGGGGATTACGCAAAGGCAATGCGGTTGTTGATCGACCGCAAGGCGATCGGCCGCGTGGCGCTGGTGATGGAGTGACGGTGCCGTTGAATCGTAGGATGGGTTAGCGCTGCAGAGGCGCGAAGCGCATCTGCTCGGCGTAACCCACCGCTTCTGTGTCCGCGAAAAGTAAAGAGGTGGGTTACGCCTTCGGCTAACCCACCCTACGAGTGCGTCACTTGTACTCCCGCTCCGTCCACCACGGGAAATAGTCCGGCATGTCGCTGGACACCTTGTTCTTGAACTGCGCCGGGCGCTTCTCAAGGAACGACACCACGCCTTCCTTCACATCATCCGAGCGGCCGCGCGTGTAGATGCCGCGGCTGTCGACCTTGTGGGCTTCCATGGGATCGTCCGCGCCCATCATGCGCCACATCATCTGGCGGATCAGCGCCACCGACACCGGCGCGGTCTTCGCCGCGAATTCCTTGGCGAGCGCGCGGGCGGTCGGCAGCAGATCATCGGGCGGCACCACCTTGCTGACCAGACGCCCCGCAAGCGCCTCCTGCGCCGGGAAGACGCGCCCGGAATAGCACCATTCCAGTGCCTGCGAGATGCCGACGATGCGCGGCAGGAACCAGCTCGAGGCGGCCTCCGGCACAATGCCGCGCTGTGAGAAGACGAAACCGAAACGCGCAGCGTCGGACGCAATGCGGATATCCATCGCGAGCTGCATGGTGACACCGATGCCGACGGCAGGGCCGTTCACCGCGGCGATCACGGGCTTGAGGCATTTGAAAATACGCAGCGTCACCTGGCCGCCGCCGTCGCGCACCTGCGGATCGCTGTAATCGACCTTGCCGTCGGCGAGGCGCTTCACGGGCCCGCGCCGCGCGTCGCGATCAAACGTATCGGCGCCGGAAGAGAGGTCGGCGCCGGCGCAAAAACCGCGGCCTGCGCCGGTGACGATGATGGCGTGGACATTGTCGTCCTTGTCGGCGGCGTCGAAGGCGTCGATCAGCTCTGCCTGCATCTGCGCGTTGAAGGCGTTGAGCTTGTCGGGCCGGTTCAGCGTGATGGTGAGAATCTGCTCGGCGACCTCGTATTTGATGGTCTCATACGCCATTGGTGGTTTCCTTCCCTGTCATTTCTTGAATCAATTCTGTCATTGCCGGGCTTGACCCGGCAATCCATCTTTTTTGAAGAGGATGGATGCGCGGGTCGAGCCCGCGCATGACGAGTTGCGCTGAGGCGCTAGCGCGCAGGCGGCTTGGGCCAGGGCCGCTGCGGGCCGCGCAAGCTCTCGAAGGCCTTGGCCATGCCGAGCACGCCGATGTCGTCGAAGCGGCGGCCGACGATCTGCACGCCGATCGGAAAGCCCTTGGCGTCGAAGCCGCCATTGATGGAGATGGCAGGGTTCTCCGACATATTCCACGGCACGGTATAGGCGATGTGCTCGAACGGCTTCATCGGATCGTTGGTGGGCGAGGCCCATTCAGCCGGATAGTTGACGTTCGGCGCGGTCGGCGAGATCACATAGTCGAGCTCGCAGAACAGTTTTGAGGCCGCGGCGCGGATCGCCATGGTCTGGTTGAACCCACGGATCACGTCCACGCCCGACAGTTTTGCGCCGGACTCGCCCCATTTGAAGATGTAGGGCAGCACCTTTGCCTGATCGGCCGGCGTCAGCCTGGACAGATCGTCCCACATCCGCGCGCGCCAGAAATTGTCGAGGCCGTCGAGCATCTCGCGCGTGAGGATGCCATCGACCTCGGTGACAACAGCGCCGGCGGATTCAAATGCCTTTGCCGCCTTCACCGCGACCTCGCGCACCGGCTTTTCCAGCGGCAGGCCGACGCCGGGATCGAGCATCAATCCGATCCGCAATTTGCGCGGTGACTTCTCCGGCCCCTTCCAGTTGAGCGGTTCGGCAGGCAGGCTCATGCCGTCGCGCCGGTCGGGCTTTGCGATCGCGCTCATCATCAGCGCGCAATCGTCCACGTTGCGGGTCATCGGGCCGGCGACGCGGCCGACATAGGTGGGGTCGATCGGCACGCGGCCGAAGCTCGGCTTCAATCCGACGAGGCCGCACCAGCCCGCGGGAAGGCGCACCGAGCCGCCGATGTCGGTGCCGAGATGCAGGGGACCGTAGCCGGCCGCGGCGGCCGCGCCTGCACCGGCGCTGGAGCCGCCGGGATTCTTGGAGAGGTCCCAGGGGTTGCGCGCGAGCGCATGGAAGCTGGAGAGCCCCGAGGACAGCATGCCGTAATCGGGCATGGTGGTCTTGGCGAAGATGATCGCGCCGGCCTCGCGCAGCCGCGCGGCGGGCGGGGCGTCCTTCTCGGCGGGCACGAGCTTGACGCTGGCAGCACCCAGCGGCACGGGCACGCCCTTGGTCGCGATGTTGTCTTTCACCGTCACCGGAACGCCGTCGAGCGGGCCGGACGGCTCGCCGCCGGTCCAGCGCGCGGTCGAGGCTTTCGCGGCCTCCCGCGCGCCGTCGGGATCGAACGCATAGAGCGCCTTGAGGTGCGGCTCCCACGCAGCGACGTGCGTAAGCACGTCCTCCAGCACCTCGCTCGGCGAGAACTGCTTGGCGCGATAGCCTGCGATCAGATCGACCGCGGACAGATCGTGCAGCGAGGTGACCGCCTCCTCGACGCTCTTTTTATGCATGAGCACCCACCGGCATGCGCGTCTCGATGATGCGGGCGAACATGCTGGCGCCGATCGGCAGGATCTTGTCGTCGAGCACAAAGCCGGGATTGTGCACCGGCACCGAGCCGTCATGACCGACCCAGAAATAGGCGCCGGGAATGGTTTGCAGCATGTCGGCAAAATCCTCGCTGCCCATCTTCGGCTGGGCGCGGGTGATCACGTTGGCTGGGTTGACGACGGTGCGCGCGACCTCTTCAACCACCTTGGACTGCTCGACCTGGTTGACCAGCACGCCGAACGTGTCGCGGATGTCGGCTTCGATCACGCACTGATAGGCGCTCGCGATGCCGGCACAGATCGTGCGGATGCGTTCGGCGATGAGGGCGCGGACTTCGTTGGAGAAGGTGCGGATGGTGCCGCAGAGATGCGCTTCGCCGGGGATGACGTTGTAGGCGGAACCCGCATGGATCTGGGTGATCGAGATGACGGCGGCCTGCAGCGGCTCGACGTTGCGGCTGACGATGGTCTGGATCGCCTGCGCCAGCGTGGTCGCGATGATCACCGCATCCTTGGAACGCTCGGGCATCGCGCCATGCGCGCCATAGCCGGTGATGCGGAGGTCGAAGAAGTCGGCGCTGGCCATTGCAGGGCCGGGCAGGATCGCGATCTCGCCATGGTTGAGGTCGGGCGCATTGTGCAGGCCGTAGAGCTCGTCGCAGGGAAACTTCTCGAACAGGCCGTCCTTGATCATCGCGCGGGCGCCGCCGAGGCCTTCTTCGGCCGGCTGGAAGATCAGGTGCACGGTGCCGTCGAAGTTCCTGGTCTCGGCGAGGTAGCGCGCGGCGCCGAGCAGGATGGTGGTGTGGCCGTCATGGCCGCAGCCGTGGAAGCGGCCGGGGATTTTCGAGCTCCATTTCAGATTGGTGTTCTCTTCCATCGGCAGCGCGTCCATGTCGGCGCGCAGGCCGATGCGCTTGCCGCCTGCGCCCTTGCCCTTGATGACGCCGATCACGCCGGTGCCGCCGAGACCGCGATGCACCTCGATGCCCCAGCCCTTCAGCTTGTCGGCGACGATGCCGGAGGTGCGCACTTCCTCGAAGCCGATCTCGGGATGGGCGTGGAGGTCGCGCCTGATAGCGGTGAGTTCGTCGGCATAGCCGTCGATGCGATCGATCGTGGGCATGTGTCCTGTCCGGTTAGCGTGAAGGAGGATTGAAAACGGGGCCGTTCGGCTTGATGCGAATGCCCGGGCGCAGCTTCGTCCAGGGCAGGGAGGCAGTGTCGGCCGGCATTGCGCCCGGGGCGGCGCAGATCATCAGCTGTTCCGCGATCGGCTCGAAATCGGCGCGGAAGTGCACCGAGCTCTTGTTGACCAGGATCTTCTGTTCGGTCGGCTCGATGCCGACATAGCGGTACATCGCCTGATCGGCGAGCTGCGCCTTGTGCGAGGAGACGACGACACGAACATCGCCGACGCGCAGGGCCGCGGAAGGACCCATCTCCATCTCGCGGCCGCCGTAATAGGGGCCGGGTGCGATGAAGCGGCCGTCGGACAGTTTCTCGACGACGAAGGTCTCGCGATAAGGCTCGTCGCCTGGAATGCCGGACTTGCCGCCGAGCGACAGCGTCACCGTGGCGCCGACGCCGGCCGCATGCGCGGCCTTCGCCGATTCCGGATCGTAGATCGCGCCGGTCGCAGCGCTCGCCTTGTTGCGCACCAGCGCGCGCAGCATGCCGGTGGTATCGGAATCGCCGCCCGCGCCGGGATTGTCCTGGGTGTCGGCGATGATGATCGGCTTGCTGGCGCCCTTCGCCAGTTCCATCGCATGGCGCACGCCGTCGTCGGGAGACCAGATCTTGCCGTCGAAATCGTCCTCGTGGCTTTCGATCAGCTTGACGATCGCATCCGCAGCGCGATCGGCGTCGGCTTGGGTCTTGCCATAGGCGAACACGCTCGGCCCGCAATCGCGGAAGTCGGCGGCAGGGAAGCCGGGCGCAAAGGACAGCGTCGGGACCGCGTCGCTCTCGAGCGCGGCGAGCTTCTCGCAGATGCCCTTGGTCGGCTGGTCATTGGTGCACTGCCAGCTGATTGGGATCAGGAACGGCAGTTGCCGGAACGCCTTGGCGAGGCGCTGCTTCGTCTTCAGCAGCAGTGCGAGATGTCGCGCCGAGGCGCGGCCCGTCTCGGCCATGTCGACATGCGGATAGGTGCGGTAGGCGATCAGCGCATCGGCATGTTCCATCATGTCCGGCGTGACGTTGGCATGCAGGTCGAGGCTGGCAACCAGCGGAACATCCTCGCCGATGACGCGGCGCACGCGCGCCAAAATCTCGCCTTCGCCGTCGTCGAGATGCTCCGTCACCATCGCGCCGTGCAGGTCGAGATAGACCGCATCGACGGGACCCGCCGCCGCAATGCCGTCGACCATCACCTTCACGATGCGCTCGAAGGCGTCCCGGGTGACATGCGCCGACGGGCTCGCGCCGCAGGCGATCGTCGGGATGAGTTCCCAGCCATTGGCTTCGGCGCTGTCGACGAAGCCGGCGAGGCCGACATTGATGCGCCGCATCACCTTCAGCACGTCGGCACCTTGCGTCATCGCCGGCCAGCCGCCGCCATGCTGGAAGTCCGCAAACGTCGCCTTCGTCGGAGCGAAGGTGTTGGTCTCATGCAGGAAGCCGCCGACGGCGATACGTGTCATCAACTCAAGTCCAGGCAATTGAAAGTGTGCGACGTTAGCCTTGCCCTTGCGGAGAGAGCAAGGCGGGACGCACTCGCGCCGTGCATAGGGTCAAGACGTTTTGGGAATGCTGCTCCGCCGTCATTCCGGGGCGCGCCACTTTGGCGCGAGCCCGGAATCCATTGTGCGACAGCGTCCGCGGCCTGATGGATTCCGGGCTCATCGCTGCGCGATGCCCCGGAATGACCGCTGAGAGAGCTACGCCGTCGCCGCCACGCCCTCCGACACCGGCCGGAAGTTCGCAAAGTCCCAGCCGCGGCCGGGGGCTGCCTCCAGCAGGGCCCTGGTGTAGGCCTCCTTCGGATGCGTCAGCACTTCGGCGGCGGGGCCCTGTTCGACGACGCGGCCGTGCTGCATCACCACGACCTCGTCGCAGATTTGCGCTGCGACGCGCAGATCGTGGGTGATGAACAGGATCGCGATGCCGAGCCGCTTCTGGATCTCGTCGAGCAGTTCCAGCACCTGCGCCTGCACCGAGACGTCGAGCGCGGAGACAGCTTCGTCGGCGACCAGCACGTCCGGATCGAGCGCGAGCGCACGCGCGATCGCGATGCGCTGGCGCTGGCCGCCGGAGAACTGGTGCGGATAGCGCGACACCGCATCGGCCGGCAGGCCGACCAGCTCGAGCAGCTCGCGGGCGCGCTTCATCGCATCGGCATGCGAGACGCCGTAATTGATCGGGCCTTCCGCGATGCTCTCCCCGACGGTGACGCGCGGGTTGAGCGAGCGATAGGGATCCTGGAACACGATCTGGATCTTCTGCCGGTGCGGCTGGAGCAGGCGACGCGAGATGTCGGAGATCTCGCGGCCGGACAGGCGCACGCCGCCGGAGGTCGGGTCGATCAGGCGGACGATGCAGCGTGCCACCGTCGACTTGCCCGAACCGCTCTCGCCGACGATGCCGAGCGTGCGGCCCTTGCGCAGCGTCAGCGTGACCTTGTCGGCGGCGACGACCTCGCGGCCTTTGCCGAAGAAGGCGCGCTCCTTATAGACCTTGCTGAGGTCGTTGGCTTCCAGCACCACCGGTTCCTTGGTCTCCGGGCGCGCCGCGCGCGGCACCAGGCTCGGCACCGCAGAGAGCAGGTTGCGGGTGTATTCCATGGTCGGGTTGCGCAGCACGGTCTCGAGCGGACCGGTCTCGACGAGGCGGCCCTGCCGCATCACGGCGACACGGTCGGCGATTTCCGCCACCACGCCCATGTCGTGGGTGATGAACAGCACGGCCGTGCCGTGGTCGCGCTGGAGGTCGCGGATCAGGGTCAGGATCTGCTTCTGCGTGGTGACGTCGAGCGCGGTGGTCGGCTCGTCGGCGATGAGCAGCTTCGGTTCGAGCACCAGCGCCATCGCGATCATGATGCGCTGGCGCTGGCCGCCGGAGAGGCGGTGCGGGTAGGAGGCGAAGATGCGCTCGACCTGGGGCAGGCGCACCTGCTCCATCATGTCGAGGATGCGCTTCTTCCGCGCCTTGGCATCGAGATCGGTGTGGGCGCGCAGGACTTCGTCGATCTGGCGGCCGACCGGCACCACCGGATTGAGCGCGGTCATCGGCTCCTGGAAGATCATCGCCATCTGCGTCGCGCGGAGCTGGCGCAGCCGGCGGTCGGTTGCGGTGAGCAGCTCTTCGCCGACCAGCTTGACGCTGCCGGCGGTGGGCACCAGCGTGCCCTTCGGCAGCAGGCCCATCGTGGTCAGCGAGGTCACCGACTTGCCCGAGCCGCTTTCGCCGACGAGGCACAGCGTCTCGCGCTCGTGCACCTGGATCGAGATGCCGTCGATGATGTTCGCCCCCTTCGGCTTCTTGCCGATGGAAACGACGAGATTGTTGATGTCGAGGACAGGGTTGGTCATGCAGGATCTTTCGTCATTCCGGGGCGCGCGCAGCGCGAGCCCGGAATCCATCGGGCGTCAGTCCAGGCGGTGAAATGGATTCCGGGCTCGCGCCAAAAGGCGCGCCCCGGAATGACCGTGGTGCTCGCATCACTTGCCTTCCCGCTGCTTCATGCGGGGATCGAGGGCGTCGCGGGCGGCGTCGCCGATCAGATTGATGCTGAGGATGGCGATCGAGAGCAGGAGGCCCGGCCAGAAGATCAGCGACGGCTTGATCTGGAAGTACTGGCGGCCCTCGGCCATGATGTTGCCCCAGGTCGGCGTCTCCGGCGAGATGCCGGCGCCGAGGAAGGAGAGGATCGCCTCGGTGAGGATCGCGGAGGCGCAGACGTAGCTGCCCTGCACGATCAGAGGCGCGATCGTGTTCGGCATCAAATGCCGCCACATGATCTTCGGCAGGGATGAGCCGACCGAGATCGCCGCCTCGACATAGGGTTCCTCACGCGCCGACAGCACGACCGAGCGCACCAGCCGTGCCACGCGCGGAACTTCGGGGATCGTGATCGCGATCAGCACGGTCCAGATGCTGGCGCCGGACAGCGACACCACGGCGATCGCGAGCAGGATGCTCGGCATCGCCATCAGGCCGTCCATGATTCGCATCAGGACGGCATCGACCAGCTTGAAGAAGCCGGAGACGAGGCCGATCGCCAGCCCGATGACGATCGACAGGATCGCCGAGCCGATCCCGATCAGCAGCGAGATGCGGCCGCCATAGATCACGCGCGACAACAGGTCGCGTCCGTAGGCATCGGTGCCGAGCAGGAATTGCGCCGAAGTCGGCTTCAATCGTTGCGACGGCGCGAGCTGGATCGGATCATGCGGCGCGATCAGCGGCGCCAGAATCGAGACCAGCACGATCAGCGCGAGCAAGACCGTTGCCGTGGCGATGATCGGCGTCGAGGTGAGGAATCCGAAGCGCGGCCGCAGCGGCGACGTGATCGGAATGGACGACTGGGGAAGGGTATCGACCGACATTTTGTCCTTATCCTTGCCTCAGTACCGGATCCGCGGATCGAGCAGGGTGTAGGCGACGTCAATGAGAAGATTGACGACGACATAGATCAGCGACGTCAGCAGGATCATGGCCTGGATCACCGGATAGTCGCGCGCCAGCACCGCATCCACGGTGAGGCGGCCGATGCCGGGAATGTTGAACACGCTCTCGGTGACGACGACGCCCGAGATCAGAAGCGCAAAGCCGGTGCCGATCACGGTGATCACGGGCACGGCGGCGTTGCGCAGCGCATGGCGCATCATCACGGCGACCTCGTTGATGCCCTTCGCGCGCGCGGTGCGGACATAGTCCTCGCCGAGCACGTCGAGCATCGCCGCGCGCGTCATGCGCGCGATCAGCGCGATGTAGATGAAGGAGAGGGCGCAGGTCGGCAGGATCATGCGCTCGAAGAACGGGCCGAAGCCGTTCGAGATGCTGCGGAAGCCCTGCACCGGCACCCAGCGCAGGTCGATGGCGAAAACCTCGATCAGGAGATAGCCGACCACGAACACCGGGACCGAGAAGCCGAGCACCGAGAGACCCATCACGAAACGGTCGATCCAGGTGCCGTGCTTCCACGCCGCGATCACGCCCAGGGGGACTGCGACGATGACGGCGAGGATGATGGTCGACAGCGCGATCGAGATCGACGGCTCGACGCGCTGGCCGATCATCTTCATGACGGGCAGGTTGGAGATCAGCGAGGTCCCGAGATCGCCGTGCAGCAGCTTGTTCACCCAGGTGATGAACTGCACGATCAGGGGCTCGTTGAGGCCGAGCGAGGCACGGATGCGCTCCAGCCGTTCCGGCGTGGCGTTGTCGCCGGCGAGAATCGCGGCGGGATCGCCGGGGGTGAGGCGGAGCAGGAGGAAGACGAACAGCGCGACGACGCCCATCACGGGCACGGCGGCAAAGATTCGGCGTAGGAGATATCCGAGCAAGTTGGATCCGTCAGATTAGAGTCAAATCGGCGGGAGCGGTTGTTGCCTGTTCTGCCATCAGCCTAACATTTCAGCAATTCCCGTGCCATCAGGGCCACAGGTTTTGCAGTGCGGCCAGTCGTTTTGGGCAGCGAGCCGTCTTTCCTGCCGTCATTCCGGGGCGCGTCGAAGACGCGAACCCGGAATCTCGAGATTCTCAGGTGCGCAAGTGCGCACCGTAGTTCGGTCCTTCGGACCGCCCCGGAATGACGAGCCCAAAATCACTCCAGCGTCGCCAGCAGCCCTGCCATCAGGCGGCCGCGTTCGACCAGGCTCTCGACCTCGATATACTCTTCGAGCGTGTGGCCATTGCCGCCACGCACGCCCAGGCCGTCGAGCGTCGGGATGCCCATCGCGCCGGTAAAGTTGCCGTCTGAGCCGCCGCCCGAACTCGCATGCGGCAATTCGGCGCCGAGCGATCTGGCGATATCGCGCGCCTTCTCGTACAGCGCCATGGTGCCGGCATCGGGTTCCCACACGGGCCGGGTGACGCCACGCGTCACCTTGAACGCAACATCATTGCTTGTGCCTGACAGAGCCAGCATCCTCTCGACGCCGCGATCGAGATCGGCCTGGCGCTTGGCCATCGAAAGCGCTTCACCGGTGGCGGTCGTGGCAACGCAATTGACCCATTGTCCGCCATGCACGACGCCGACCGAGAAGGTGCAGTCCTCCGTCGTCATCGCGTCGATGGCGAGGATCTGCCGCGCCATCTCGCGAATCGCCGAGCGGCCCGCCGACAGCCTCGCGCCGGCGTGGCTCGGCCGGCCAGTCGCCTCGAGATTGAAGCGCGCGATCGCGTAACGTCCGGTGGTGACGCCGTTGTCGGCACGGCCGGGCTCGGGCACCAGCACGTATTTGTTGCGCGCAGCCTCTGCCTCGATGATGTCGCGTGTCGAGGGCGTGCCGACCTCCTCGTCCGGCGTGAACAGCACGGTGATCGGCAGCGGCGTGGTGAAGGCGGCGCGCGCCAGCTGCCGGATCGCTTCCAGCGCGAGATAGTTGCCGCCCTTCATGTCGTAGATGCCGGGGCCGTAGCACTTGTTGCCCTCACGCCGCCATTTCAGCTTCTCGATGGTGCCGACCGGGTGGACGGTATCCATGTGCCCGGCGATCAGGATGCCCGGCTCGCCCTGCTTCGGATGAGGAAAGCGCGCACGGATCACGCCGCCAAAGCCCTGTCGGCCGGCGATGCGTTCGATCGTCGCACCCATGATGGCCATATCCCGCGCTGCGATATCGAGCATGCGGTTCACGGCGCTCGCATCCCAGGTCGGGCTCTCGCATTCCACCCAGCCGCGCAGGCCTTCGAGCATCGCCTCGGAATCGAAGGGAAGATTGGCTGGATTCATCGTAATGTCTCTCAAGCTTCGAAAGATGGAACGCGCATTGCATCGGCGCGGGGCAGGACACGCGGAGAGCGTTGTAGAGCCAAACCGATCTTTGGGGAGCCCGTGCGCGCGCCGCCTGGGCCTGCAGCGAAACCGGATTGACGCGCTCGGCACTGTCTGCAAGTCTCGAAAAGACAAAGGCATTGCATGGGGTTAGTTCGCCCAAAGAACGATCCGAATGCCCAACCAATAACCTGCCTTTGAACAGTTTCACGTCAGGAGAAACTTTTTATGTTCCACTTCATGCGCCGGGGGCCTCGCGCGTTCGCCTCCAAACTCGCGCTGTCGGTCGTCGCGCTCTCGACCGCGCTGGCCTCGCCAGTGCTTGCAGCCGGCAAGACCCTCACTGCGGTGATGCATTCCGACCTGCGCATCATCGATCCGATCTTTACCACGGCCTACATCACGCGCGACCACGGCTACATGGTCTACGACACGCTGGTGGCCACCGATTCGAACTTCAAGATCCAGCCGCAGATGGCGGACTGGAAGATCTCCGACGACAAGCTCACCTACACCTTCACGCTGCGCGACGGCCTGAAGTGGCATGACGGCGCGCCGGTGACCGCGGAAGACTGCGTTGCCTCGCTGAAGCGCTGGGCCGCGGTCGACGGCATGGGCCAGAAGCTCCTGGACTTCACCGCGAGCATCGAGGCGACCGACGCCAAGACCATCACGTTGAAGCTGAAGGAGCCCTACGGCCTCGTGCTCGACTCCATCGGCAAGCCGTCCTCGCGCGTCGCCTTCATGATGCCGAAGCGCCTCGCCGAGACGCCGGCGGACAAGCAGATCCCCGAGCAGATCGGCTCGGGCCCCTTCAAGTTCGTGCAGTCGGAATTCCAGCCCGGCGTGAAGGCCGTCTACGTCAAGAACACCGATTACGTGCCGCGCAAGGAGCCGGCGAGCTGGACCTCCGGCGGCAAGGTGGTGAAGGTCGACCGCGTCGAGTGGATCACGATGCCGGACTCGCAGACCGCGGTGAACGCGCTGCAGTCGGGCGACATCGACTTCGTGGAGAACCTGCCGTTCGACATGCTGCCGGTGCTGGAAGCGAACAAGGAGCTCACGATCGAGGTCTCGAACAAGTTCGGTTTCCAGACCCTCGGCCGGATGAACTTCCTGTATCCGCCGTTCGACAATGTGAAGGTGCGCCGTGCCGCCCTGCTTGCGATGAACCAGAAGGACGTTCTCGACGCGCTCGTCGGCAACGCCAAGTACCAGAAGATCTGCGGCGCGTTCTTCGTCTGCGATACGCCGCTGGCGACCGACGTCGGCGCCGAAACCCTGGTGAAGGGCAACGGCATGGCGGAAGCCAAGAAGGCGCTCGCCGAGTCCGGCTATGACGGCACCCCGGTCGTCGTCATGGCACCCGGCGACGTCACGACGCTCAAGGCGCAGCCGATCGTGGCCGCCCAGCTGCTGCGCGAGGCCGGCTTCAAGGTCGACCTGCAGGCGACCGACTGGCAGACGGTGGTGAGCCGCCGCGCCAGCCAGAAGCCGCCGAAGGAAGGCGGCTGGAACATGTTCTTCACCAACTGGGTCGCGGCCGACGTCTCCAACCCGATCGCCAATCTCTCGATCGGCGGCCAGGGCAAGAAGGGCTGGTTCGGCTGGGCGGAAGACGCCAAGATCGAGCAGCTCAAGGATGCCTTCGTCCGCGCGCCGTCGATCGACGAGCAGAAGAAGATCGCCGCTGACATCCAGAAGGAGGCCTATGAACAGGTGATCTACGTTCCGCTGGGGCAGTATCTGCTGCCGAGCGGCTGGCGCAAATCGCTGAGCGGTGTGCTCGATGGCCCCGCAACGCCCCTGTTCTGGAACGTCGACAAGTCGGAGTAGGCGGGCGCGTCCTTCCGCCTTTCATCCGGATCATCACGCGGCGCCGCTGTCATCAGCGGCGCCGTTGTCGTTTCAGCTCGGCGTCACCTTGGGAAGACCGTAGAACTTTTAGCGCTTCCAATTCTCAATCATTGCTATTTGTTTCCAACCTGAAATAGATGTGTCGTCCTCGCGCATCACTTTCCTTGTCCCATTTGATTCCCGTGCCGTTCGATTTTGCATTACAGGCGATGGCCGAACGGTCAGATCGCGCGCCGGCGCGTTGGCGCCGGCCTTTCCTGCGCTGGCTCGACGGCGTCGAGGCGGGCTGGGCCGTGCCGCTCCTCATCGCCTGCTTCGTTGCGGTCTGGACGCTCTATCTGGCCATCGCCTATGCCGGCAGCGGCCTGCACCCTGATACGCTCGAGGCCTGGACGCTGGGGCGGAACTTTGCCTTCGGCTATCACAAGCATCCGCCGTTGATGGGGTGGGTTACGGCGGCATGGACCTTCGTCTTTCCGCTCAGCGACTGGTCGCTGCAACTGATGGCGATGGCCAATGCCGGGCTTGCGCTGGTCTTCGTCGATCTGATCTCGCGGCAGTTCGTGACCGGGCACAAGCGCATCCTGGTGCTGCTGCTATTGATGCTGACGCCGGCCTATCAGTTCCACGCCCAGCGCTTCAACGCCAATGCGGTGCTGCTCGCGACCTGGCCGCTGGCGACCTGGTGCTTCCTGCGCGCGTTCGAGACGCGCGGCGTGCTGTGGGCGGTCGCGGTGGGATGCACCACGGCGCTCGCGATGGTCGGCAAGTATTATTCGATCTTTCTCGTCGCAAGCTTCGCCTTTGCCGCACTGGCGCATCCGGCGCGGCGCGCCTATTTCACCTCCGCTTCGCCCTGGATCTCGGTCGCCGTCGGGCTCGCGGCGCTGTCGCCGCACCTCTACTGGCTTGCGACGACGGGCGCGTCGACCTTCACCTATGCGCTGGCTCACGCCAACGGCAGCGCCGTGAGCTCGCTCGGCGAGGCGAAGAATTTCCTGCTGGGGCTGGCTGCGGCCATGAGCGTGTCGGCCGTGCTCTGGATGCTCATCGCCGGCACGCGGCTGAAGCAGGTTCCGGCCGACTTCGCGACAATGAGTCCGGGCCTGCGACTTCTCTTCTACGTTGCGATCGGCACGATCGTGCTGCCGGTGCTGACGTCGCTTGTGATGGGGACGGATCTGCCGTCGCTGTGGGCGTTGCAGGGGCTGTTCCTGTTCGTCGTTCTCGTGGTCTGTGGCACGCGCTATCCGATCGAGCGGTTCCACACCGTCAACGTCACGATGCTCGTGGCCGGCGTCGCGCTCGCCGCCGTCCTGGTCGCGGCCCCGATCCATGCCGTCTATCGCAACAATCACGGCTACGAAGAGGGCCGGAACTTCTACGCGCAGGCGGCCAGCGAATTGACGCGCGAGTGGCGCGAACTGACCGGCGCGCCGCTGAGCGCCGTGAGTGGCGATGATGCGCTGGCTTTTGCGACGGCGTTCTATAGCCCCGACCATCCGCGTTATGCACGGCCGTTCGCGTACCAATACACTTGGGGCTTGCCGCGCAAGATGACGCTGGACCGCGGCTGGGCCGCGCTTTGTTTCCGCGGCCAGGACTATTGCAGCCGGTGGATGGAGTCGGTGTCCGCCGGCGCCGGGCAGTTCGTCAGGCGTGAGTTCACCGTGCAGTGCTGTGGGGCCGGCCCGGTGTCACGCGGGAGGTTGTTGTGCTGATGGTGCCACCGCGCGGAAGGAGCGCCGCGCCCGAGAGCGCCGCAGACGATTTCAGCGCCAGCCGGCGTCCGGCGGAATAGGCTGCGCGCTCAGCAATGGCTGTCGCGCACCCGCTCGAGGCCTTCGCTTGCGAAAGGCGCGTTGAACGCAGCCTGCTCGGCGTTTGGCTCGGAACGTCCCGTATCAGGCCGATCTGAGGTGGGCTCTTCGCGGTGTTCCGGTTCCATGGCAGTGGCCTCTCGAATTGCTGCACTACAACATCGAGGCCGCCAGCAAGTTCCTTAACCGACGGGGCGATGATGCGGCCTGAACAGCCGGCCCTTCTCCACCACCAGCACGATCGCGAGTGCAGCCAGCGTCGACAGGAAGAAGCCGACCGAGAACGGCAGCAGCGTGCCGTCAAAGCTCTGCCCGATCGCCATGCCGACCACGATGCCGATCAGCGTCGTGATCGAGCCGTAGAGCGAGGAGGCGGTGCCGGCGATGTGGCCCTGCGGCTCCATCGCGAGCGCGGTGAAGTTCGCGACCATCATGCCGAACGAGAACATCATGAGCGCCGACAGTGCCATGAACAGGGCAAGCGGCAGCACGTTCAGGATTTCGGTGACCAGCATGACGCTGGCGACCACGGCATAGAGCGTCAGGGCGCCGTGCGAGATCACGCGCATGCCGAGCCGCCCGACCAGCCTCGCATTGAGGAAGCCGGCAACGGCGGTGCCGGCCGCGATCGCGGCGAAGGCGAGCGGAAAGTAGTGGCCGAGGTGATAGATGCCGGTGAAGACCTGCTGGGCCGAGAAGACATAGGCGAACAGTGCGCCGATGACGCTGCCGGCGGCCGTCGCATAGCCGATGGTCTGGCGATTGGTCAGGGTCTGCCGGAACGCCGAGAGCACGTCGGCGGGCGCCAGCGACCTGCGTTCTGACTGAGGGAGGGTTTCGGGCAGCCGCAGCACAGACCACGCGAGCGCGAGCAGTCCATAGAGCATCAGCACGACGAAGATGCCGCGCCATTGCGTGACGAGCAGCACGGCCTGTCCGAACGACGGCGCGATCACGGGCACCGCGATGAACACCATCATGGCAAGCGACATCACGCTCGCCATGCGGCGGCCGACATAGCAGTCGCGCACGATCGAGGTCGCGATCACGCGCGTTGCCGAGGTGCCGAGCCCTTGCAGCGCGCGCGCCAGCAGCAGCGTCTCGAACGAGGGCGCGGCAACCGCCAGCACGCTCGCCACCGCATAGACCGCCATGCCACCGAGCAGCACCGGGCGACGGCCGAAGCGGTCCGACAACGGACCCATGACGAACTGGCCCACGCCGAAGCCGATCAGGAAGGTCGATAGCACGAGCTGGAGATGGTTGGCGACGGGAATCTTGAAAGCGGCGCCGATATTCGGGAGCGCCGGCAGCATCATGTCCATCGCAAGCGGATTCAGCGCCATGATGGACGCGATCACGATGACGAATTCGGGAAAACCCATGGGCCGGTGTCCCGAGGACACCCAGCTGTCGGCATTGACGTCGGACAAAAAGCTCACCTCTGATTGAGAGGCTTTATTTCTTGTCCCTGCTGCAACGCACAACCCATGTTTTGGGATGGCTGTCAGGCGGGGCGGGAGCGGACAAGACCTGGTGAGGTCGCCGTCAGCCTGTCGAAGCGGCGCGGCGATACCACCTGAGGTGGCAGGATTCTTGCTACGGTATCCGTCGCCGGAATGGCCGCGGAGAACCGTGATGCTCTCGACGCAACGCTCGCTCGCGACGGCTCAACTCGGCCGCAATAGCTTCGAGGAGATCTTCGAGTCCCGGACGCCGTTGCGCGAGGCCGCCCTGGAGTCATTTCGCCGCAGGAACGCGGTTCTCGACGGTATCTTCTACGACATCGGCAAGGTGACCCAGGAGGAGGCCCGCGAAACGGCGCCCTGGCTGGCACGCGAGGGCGCAATCCTGATCGTCCCGCCATCCGGCGCCGGATCGCTCAAGCTCTGCAACACCGTGGAAGACTTCGCCAATGCTGGCGGCGCCGATGTCCGTATCCTGGCGGTGGCCGGCGTCGGCAGTTCGGCACTGGGGGCGGCGGCCTTCGCACGGAATGTCGCTGACGCGTTTGGCGTGTCGGCTGCTGCCGTGGTGTCGGGCTACGGGCTTGCCGATCTCCTGACCGAGGCGCTCGGCGGCTGGTTCTGGTTCGGCACCCTCAACCGCCTGCGCCATCAGTTCGAGGAGCTGGACGACGTCAGCCGGGCGCTGAACCGGCCCGAGACCCTCAGTCCGCCGACATCGCCGCTCGAACTCGGCCGCGTCAGCCTGGATACGAGGACGGTCATGGCTTTGCTGGGCGATGATCGCTTCAGCTTTTCGCTGGTGACCGGACACTCCAAGGGCAACCTCGTGATCTCGGAAGCGCTGTACGAGCTCAAGGAGCAGCCGGCGATCGAACAGACCATTCCCGACGACAGGTTCTGGATCGTCACGGTGTCCGCGGCGGTCGCGATGCCGCCCCGATACAAGAAGATCATCGACGTGATGGGCACGATCGATGGCTTCGGCGCGCTCAACTCGACGCCGGGAATCTCGATCGAGAAGCCGTGCCCGTTCTGCTGGCACCACACCAACACGGACTTGCCGTTTCACCTGCCTGTCACGAAGGTCTTCAGCGAGCTCAGGGTCGAGCGGACGATCGCCATCTGAGCCACGCCGGGAATCGCAATGACGTCGGCGAACCCGGACGAAAGCGATGAGATTGCAGACGCCGCCCTCCGCCGTCCTCGCGCCGTCACTTCTCGTGGTGCGGGCAGCCGGGGTCGAACCGGCACAGCGCTTGCGCACCGAGGGATTTTAAGTCCCTTGCGTCTACCAATTCCGCCATGCCCGCTTGATCCAACGAGATCAAACACTTAAGTCCACCTCCGGCCGTCTGGAATCGGCGCTTCGCGGGCCGGGTGGGTGGTTCTTCCTTAAGCGAGCCGGCCGCACAAGGCAAAGCCTCAATCCGGACATCTGTTGCTGCTTTAGGCATTCTCAATCCACGGGGACTATTCATCCGGCATGTCTGTCTCGTTCCTCTCCCGCTGCCGCCCCGTGCGCGCGCTGCTTCCGCTGTTCGCGCTCTGCGCGGCGCTCGCCGGCTGTGCAGGCGTCAGCGACACCATCAGCCCGGCCTTCGTCGATCCGGCCCGCTATGACCTCTGGGATTGCAAGCAACTCGCACCCGAGCGCAAGAACGTCGTCAAGCGCACCGAGGACCTCGAGCGGCTGATGGCGAAGGCCGAGACCGGAACGGGCGGCGTCGTGGTCGCGGAGCTCGCCTATCGCAACGACTACCTCGCCGCGCGGGGGCAGCAGAAGCTGATTGAAGAGACCTGGCGGAGGAACAGGTGCCGTGAGAGCGACATGGAGGCGGCGGCACCTCCCGCTCAGCCGACGGTCGCGCCCGCACCGGCTGCTGCCACTAAGCCGTCCAGGCCGAAGTCGGGCGGCGCCGTCAACTGACGACCAGCGCTAGGCCCGCCAGCCGTAGATCCAGTCCTGCCGCGCCAGCAGGCGTTCCGGGCCGAGCGCCCGGATCGCAAGATCGCGCCCGATCGCGAGCGGCCCGCTGAAATGATAGATGCGGCCCTGCTGCCGCGCGGTCCGCTGCACCCGCCGCACGCGCGCCTGGCGTGCACGGCCATATTGCTTCAGCGCTGCGATGATGCCGTCCGTGCTCTCCGCCGTCTCGGGGCTCAGATGCCGTGCCAGCACGGCGGCATCCTCGATCGCCATGCCGGCGCCTTGCGCGGCGAACGGCAGCATCGCATGCACGGCATCGCCGAGCAGCGCGACCGGGCCCTTGCTCCAGGGGCAGCCGTCGGGCACGCCGAACAGCGCCCATTTGCGCCAGCTATCGACTGCGGCGAGCATCATCCGCGCCTGCGACGGCCAGCGCGGTGCGGCGAACGCCTCCATCACTTCGCGCGGATCGCCGGGCGTGCTCCAGCCCGGCCTGTTCCAGGTGCCGGGCAGTACCGCGACCACGTTGATCTGGCGTCCGCCCGCGATCGGATAGGCGACGAGGTGGGCGTTCGGGCCCATCCAGAGCTGGACCCGGCGCGCGGTGTAGTCCTTCGGCAGCTGCGTGGCATCGAGTGTACCGCGCCAGGCGATCAGCCCGGAGAAGCGCGGCTGGATCTCGGGAAACAGATGCTGGCGTACCGTCGACCAGATGCCGTCGGCGCCGATCAGCGCGCTGGCGAGATCGCTGCGGCGGATCGTGCCACTGCGATGGACGACGGTCAGGCCCTTGGCGTGAGGCGCGACGTCTTCGTAGGTCGCACCCAGCTTCAGGTCGATGTCGGGATGGTCGGAGACTGCGCCGGCCAGCGCGGATTGCAGGTCGGCACGGTGCACCACCCAATAGGGGGCGCCGGCGCGCATGGATGCCGCTTCACCCAGTGGCATGCGCAGGAGTTCGCCGCCGGCCCGCGCACTCATGATCGAGACCGCCTCCGGGACGACGGCGCGCAGCTTGAGCCGTTCGGTCAGGCCGAGCTCGACCAGCACGCGGCTCGCATTGGGGGAGAGTTGCAGGCCCGCACCGACTTCCTCGAGGCGCTCGGCCTTTTCCAGCACGACGATGCGGAAGCCGCGCGACGCCAGCGCAAGCGCGGCCGTCAGGCCACCGATTCCGGCACCGGCGATGACAATCGTTCGGGAGAGCGCCACCCCTGACCGGTGGACGCGGTCAGGCCACCTTGTCCTTCAGGACACATTCCGGCGGTCGGGCTTCGCCGGCCTTCAGGTCGGTCGCGAAGCGGTACAGCGTCGAGCAGTAGGGGCAGATGATCTCGTTGTCGTTGCCGAGGTCGAGGAAGACGTGCGGATGATCGAACGGAGGGTTGGCGCCCACGCACATGAACTCTTGCGAGCCGATCTCGATGACGGGAACACCGGCATCGTTATGGAAGTGCGGGACGACATGGTCGGACATCGTAGTTCATCCTGGAGTGGCAATGGCGGCAGACACAATCAAAAACTGACGCGGCATCTTTGAGGCGCCGCGGACCATACTGGCGGGTGCAGATGATTGCTAGTCCAGCGGAACCGAAAGCTCCGCAATTGCCCCATGCTCATTTGCTCATGCAAATTCGACACAATCTTGCGGCCTGAGAGAAGCCCTTCTTTCGTCGGGGACGTTGTGTCGCAATTTTGGCATACTATGTCTGTGGACGCGTGCAATTGCGGCAAAAGACCAACCATCAGGCGCAAACGATCTAGGCAAACGATCTAGCTAGGCAAACGATCTAGGAAGTCCGGGCTCTTGGCATGAAGTGGCTGCGAATCAGCACAGCGTTGACCGGCATCGCCGCATGCAGCTTCATGCTCGCACAGGTCGCGCCGCACGCCCGCGAGGCCGGCGCGATTTTCGCCGCCCAGGACGATCCGGCCGCTTTGTCCGAGCTGAAGCTCGACGCCGTTCTGCGGCACAACGACCGCCTGGTTCAGGACAATATCGAGGCTGCGCTCGCCGCTGATGATGCCGATCTCGCCGACAGTTTTGTTGCGCTGGCGCGTGACCGCAACATCGCGCTGCCCGACGACCTCCTGAGCCGCGTAAGCGATGCGGTCAAGGCCGAAAACTCCACCTCGCATTTCGCCAAGCGCTTCGCCACCGGGCTCGTTACCGGCAGCGCCGACGATGTTGCGAGCCTGTCCGGAACGGTGGCCGGCGATCTCTTCGTGATCGGCGACGTCAGGGACGTCGTGCGCGAGGGCAAGCATCTCGCCATGGGCGAGGACACCGATCGCCTGGTGCTGGGCCTTGCAGCCGCGGGCCTTGTGGTGACGGCGGCAACCTATGTCTCCGTCGGCGGCGCCGCGCCCGTGCGCGCCGGCCTGACGCTGGTGAAGGATGCGCGGAAAGTCGGGCGGCTCGGCGAGGGCCTCGCGGCCTGGGCCGGCCGGTCCGCGCGCGAGGTCGTCGACACGCCGATGCTCCAGAACGCGGTGGCGTCCGGCTCGGTGCTGCGGCCGGGCCAGACCGTGAGCGCGATCAAGGCCGCGTTCCGGGCCGAGAAGGCCGGTGCCCTGGTCCGGCTCGGCAAGGACGTCACGCGCGTTGCCGAGAAGACCGGCACGCGCGGCGCCATGGACAGCTTGCGCATCGCCGAAGGCCCCAAGGACGTCGCGCGCGCGGCGCGGCTTGCGGAAGCGCAGGGCAGCAAGACCCGCGCGATCATGAAGCTCCTGGGCCGCGGCGCGCTGCTGCTCGTCGCCGGCGCGTTCGATCTTGCGCTCTGGCTGCTCGGTGCGGCGCTGACGCTGTTCGGCCTGTTGTCCTCGATCAAGGCCACCACCGAGCGCCTGACGCAGGCCTGGTGCGATCGCAGACGGGCGCGGCGGCTTCGCCGGGCGCAGGTCGCCGCCGAAGCCGCTCTGGCAAGCGCGGCCGGTACGGCCTAAAATCAACCCTTCCCCTCAAGACCGCGGAATATCTGATGCCGAGCTTTCACAACGGCGCCGTTGAAATTGCCTATCTCGACGAAGGCGAGGGCGATCCGATCATCCTGGTGCACGGCTTTGCCTCCAGCAAGAACGTGAACTGGGTCTATCCGACCTGGGTCTCGGAGCTGCGCAAGAACGGCCGCCGTGTCATCGCGCTCGACAATCGCGGCCATGGCGAAAGCGCAAAGCTCTACGAGCCCGCGCAGTACTCGATCCCGACCATGGCCGGCGACGTGCTCGCGCTGATGGACCATCTCGCCATCCCGCAGGCCGACATCATGGGCTATTCGATGGGCGGGCGGATGACAGCGTGGCTCTCCCTCAACGAGCCGCAGCGCTTGCGCTCGGCGATCCTCGGCGGCATCGGCATCGGCGGCCTGATAGAGGGAACCGGGCCCGGCGAGAACGTCGCCAAGGCACTGGAAGCCCCCGCGCTCGACGACGTCTCCGATCCCGTCGGGCGCACCTTCCGCGCCTTCGCCGATCAGACCCGCTCCGACCGGCGGGCGCTCGCCGCCTGCCTGCGCGGCACGCGCGACCTCATGACCAGGGGCGAAGCTGCGCGCATCGACGTGCCCGTGCTGATCGCGGTCGGCTCTACCGACGACGTCGCGGGCTCGGCCAGCGCGCTCGGTGCCATCATTCCGGGCTCGGAAGTGCTCGACATCCCGGGCCGCGATCACATGCGCGCGGTCGGCGACAAGGTCTACAAGACCGGCGTGCTCGATTTTCTCTCACGCCGTGGCTGAGCCTTCCTCGTCGCCGAACGCGCGCGCCAGCGCCATCAGCACCACGAAGGTCGCAACCCACGCCATGCGCGCGCCGTAGCGGTCGTGCGGACCGGAGATGACGGCGCAGATGAAGGCGTTGCCGAGCAGCGCGAGCGTCACGGTCGCCGCCAGCAACGTCAGATCGTCGAGCCGGCGGCGCGCCAGGGCATGCGCGAGCAGCCCGACCAGCGCCAGCATCGAGGCCAGCGCGACGGGAACATGCAGCCGGTTGATGTCGTCGAAATTGATGTCCCAGTGCTGTTGCCGCGCCGCGCGCATCGGCGCGATCTGCGCGGGGATGTAGCGCTCGATGATGCCGTAGGTGTGCGGGATCCAGCCATTGGTGCCTTCGCCGGTCGCCACGTGCAGCAATTGCCGGCCGACCGCCCGCAGTGCCGCGGCGGCCTGCCAGGCCGGATAGTCGGCGAGCGAGTGAACGACGATGTAGCCCATCTCGTCGTTCAAGCCCTCAAACCGGCCGAGCGTGTTGAACATGCTCTTGCCCCACAGGAACTCGTCGGCGGTCGCCGGCAATTCGTTGCGGTAGGGACAGAGCTTGAAGCTCTCGCGCGGGCAGTGGTCATTGAGATAGCGCGCGACGATGCCGTCCTGCATCATGCGGCCGAAGGCGACGCCGTAGCCGCCGGGCGTCCAGGCCCATTTGCCCGACAGCGCATGGTTCGCCGAGACCAGCATCAGGCCGCCCGCGACGATGGTCATGCTCGCCTGCGCCAGTCCTGCGAGCGGAAGCCTGCGGCCCGCGAACGGCCGCGCCATCCAGCCGGCGACGCAGAGGCCGAGCAGCACGCCGAGCGTGGCGCTGTGGGTTGCGGCGCCAAAGGCGGTGAAGACGAACAGCGCGGTCTTTTCGAGCGGCGACGTGCGCTGCGCTCCGACGACCAGGAGGAACAGCGACAGCACCGACAATCCCGCGAAGATGTCCGTGAGCAGCATGCTGGCGAGCCAGGGCAGCGCGGTCGACAGGACCAGGAGCAGGCTGATCGCGACGAAGCGAAACGTCTGCATCAGGCCGAGGACGCGCAAGCTGAGCTGCAACAGCCACAGCGTCGCCAGCGACTGGATCGCGAGGTTGATCCAGAAGCCGAAGCTTTCGCCGCAGTGGAGGTAGAGGCCGAACACGGTGGAGCGGCTGGGGACGAGATAGCCCTCGTACCAGCGCGCCAGATAGCCGCCGGTATCCCATTGCAACAGCGGATAGCCGTTCCAGAACGCCGGCGCGATGATCAGGAGGGGCAGGGCCAGGGCGGCGAGCCGCAGCCAGAACGAGCCTGCGGCGCGCGCGCGCAAATGATCGGTGGTGGTGGTCAAATCCGCTCCGTCGTCGTCCGGACCATGCCCGCAATAAGGGTTGGGAGAGAATTCACCAATAGTTTGACGCTGCCCGGCTTGAATTTGGCGAAACCCTGACCACTTTTAACCGACCTTGCCGCCTGGGGGCGTCAGAAGATATCGTTGTGTTTCAACGCGTTGGCAGGCGTCCGCGGGCAAGGTGCTGTTCACTCTCAGGCAAGCCCGTCAGGACTTTGTCGCCTAGACTGTGCTATAGAGCCAACCAAACGAGCCCATTCGAAAGAGCAGATCCCATGGCAGTGCATCAGGTCAATCCGGGAGGAAAGCTCGCATCCCTCGATCCGATCTGGGACCGGATCCGGAGCGAGGCGGAGGACATCGTCCATCGCGAGCCGGAGCTTGCGACCTTCATCTATTCGACGGTGCTGCACCACAGCCGCCTCGAGGATTCGGTGATCCATCGTCTCGCCGACCGGCTCGATCATTCCGCGCTGTCGGGCGATCTCGTGCGCCAGACCTACGACGAGGCGCTGCGCGACGATCCCGATCTCGGCAACGCCTTCCGCGCTGATCTCGTCGCTGTCTACGATCGCGATCCCGCGACCTCGCGCTTCATCGATCCGTTGCTCTACTTCAAGGGCTTTCACGCGATCCAGACCCATCGCCTAGCGCACTGGCTCTGGCTGAAGGGCCGCAAGGACTTCGCGTATTATCTCCAGAGCCGCGCCTCTGCGGTATTCCAGACCGACATCAATCCCGCCGCGCGCATCGGCCGCGGCATCTTCCTCGACCATGCCACCGGTTTCGTCTGCGGCGAGACGGCTGTGATCGAGGACGACGTCTCGATCCTGCACGGCGTCACGCTCGGCGGCACCGGCAAGGAGAACGAGGACCGTCATCCGAAGATTCGCCATGGCGTGCTGATCGGTGCGGGCGCGAAGATCCTCGGCAACATCGAGATCGGCCATTGCGCGCGCATCGCCGCGGGCTCGGTCGTGGTCAAGCCGGTCCCGCACAACGTCACGGTCGCCGGCGTGCCCGCCAAGATCGTCGGCGAGGCCGGCTGTGCCGAGCCGTCGCGCACCATGGATCAGATGATCAACGCGACGGGGCTTTGAGCTCGAGAAGAAGGGCCGGATTCTCCGGCCCTTCTCGTCCCCAAAAATTCTTTGGCAATTCATGCTGGCGGTTCGTCGCGTCTCGTCCTAAAACCCCGCCAACTCAGATTTCGATTGGAGACTTGCCGTGGACGTCAAGGAAGTAAGGAAGCTCGACGCGTATCTGAAGCGCGTATTCGGCAATCCCAAGATCCGCGTCGTGCCGCGGCCGAAGAAGGACGATTCCGCCGAGGTCTATATCGGCGAGGAGTTCATCGGCGTGCTGTTCGTCGACGACGAGGACGACGATCGCTCGTTCCAGTTCCAGATGGCGATCCTCGAGGACGATCTCGTCGATCAGGAGTAGTTCGTCACCCGTCATTGCGAGCAAAGCGAAGCAATCCAGGAATCTTTCCGCGGAGGGATTGTGGACTGCTTCGCTGCGCTCGCAATGACGACGTTAGATTCGCAGTCCCGTAACTCTATCGCTTTTCAAGAATGCGCAGCCGCGCCGGGGCGTCAGCGACGATGACGCTTTGCGCATCGTGCTGCGGCGTCGTTCCGGCAAGTCAAACGTCAACCGCGCGTTCCGCAAGGTCGTGGGACCAGGCGAGTCCTTACCGGGCGTGGAAGGGGGCGCGGCCTAGCTGCCCGGTCTGTAAGGGAAGGTTGCGTCTCGGCCGCCGCTCAGTCACACACTTCGGTTTGAGCCCCTGCCGACGCGTAAGAGTTGGCTCCAACCCTCTGAGCAGTGACCCGACAGCCGGGTTTTACCGGTCGGCAGCCGGCTTGATTGCAAAGCATCTGACCAGACGCCTGCGGCTTCGCGGGTGCAGCTTCAGTTTGCTTCCGCTCGGTGTCCCGCTTCTTGGCATCCTCGCGGGCCGCGACCGGCTTCTTGTCCTGCACCTTCTCGCATTCATTGTCGTCATTGATGCGATGGCCGGCGCGGCAGGTGATCTTCACGCAAGCATCGCCGTCGGCCTTGAAGCCGTGATCGCACACCAGCGGGCAGACCCGGCCAGGCTTGGCCTTGATGGCGTCGAGCGCGTCGAAGCTCGCGAGCTTGGCGTCGAACTTCGTTCCCGCATATTTGTTGAACAGCGTCAGCGAGCGTTGCGATGACGCATTCCAGTCGCCGTCTGCCGAGGCTGCCAGACAGCCGACGCGACGGAGTTCTGACTGCACCAGCTTCGCCGTCTCTGCGGCGGACAGGGTGGGCTGTGATGAGGTCGGCGCAACGGCTGCAACTCTCTGTGCGCTGTCGGCAACTTGCTGCTTCTCGGTCGCTTGCTTCTCGGCGGCTTGCTTGTCGGCGATCGCCTTGGCCGCTGCGGCCTCGGCCTCCTTCCGGCGCTGCTCGGCGGCGGCAGCCTTGGCCTCCTCGATCTGCTTGGCCTTCTCCGCCGCGGCCTTGGCGTCCTCAGCGGCCTTGGCGGCCGCAGCCGCTTTCTCCTGTTCGGCTTTCTTGGCCCGGTCGGTCGCGAGCCGCGCCTTCTCGTCCTCGGCCTGCCTGGCCTTTTCCGCGGCGGCGGCGCGGGTTTCTTCGGCGGCGATCTTGTTCAGCTGGCCCTTGGCGAGATCGGCATAGAAACCGCTGGGAAACTGGTTAAGGAAGGCTGTCCATCCGTCGCGCGTACCCAGCTGAAGCGCCAGTTCATAGTCGCGCCGGATTTCGGCGTCCGGATTGGCCTGCGGTCCGGCCACGACCGGCTTCGCGGCAACCAGCGGCACGTCATCGCCGCCGAGCGAGCCGTACACATACGGCTCCTGCTTGTAGCCGGTGGTCTTGAGGACGTCGTCGCGTACGAAGCCGAACGCCTTGCGCAGATCGAGGCCCGGCATCGGCAGGCGTTCGACGAGAGCGGTGGCAAACGGGCTGTTCTTGGCGTCGCCGTCCGAGGCGGTCGAGCCCGCCTTGGCCGCGAAGGCAACCATGGTGTTCGGGCTGGTCGGCTCGACCTTGGCAAGGCCGCGGCCGATGGCCCTTGAGGCCACCGTGCGCTTCATGGTCTTGGCGAAGGGATTGTCGCGGCAGGCATCCAGGATGACGAGGCGCAGTTGCTTGGCCGGCTCGATGGCAAACAGCACCCTGTCGAGCGGGAACGCCTCGTCGAGAACATCGGTATCGGTCTCCAAGGCGGCATCGGTCGGGATCAGGTAGTTGGTGCCGTCAAGCTCGATGCCGTGGCCGGCGTAGTAGATGACCGCGACATCGGCCTCGCGGGCCTTGCTGCCGAATTCGCGCAACGCCTTGCGCATGTCGACCACGTTCAGGTCGAGCTTGACGTCGACCGTCTCGAAGCCGGCCTTCCTGAACATGCCGCCGACCAGCGCGGCATCGTTCGCGGGGTTCGCGAGCCTCGCCACGTTCTTGTAGGCCGAGTTGCCCATCACGAGCGCGACGCGCTTCTCGGCCAGCGCAGAGCCGGTCCCAAGCCCAGTCGAAAGCCACGTCGCAAGGATCAACAAAACAAACAGCCGAAGCCGCATTCCAGCCCCCGAATGCAATAGCGTCAGATTATTGGCAGAATGGCGAAAAGCAATCTACGATCAGTGATATCAGTCACACATCGCTACGGCGATCCGGGGAATTCCGGTATCGGGTGGAAGGTGCGCAACCGCATCCATTCAAATCGATCTTCCCATGATGCCCATTGTGCTCCCGTTTTGCCCGACGGGTCAACGCTCGTTCGAAAAAGACGAAATACTCGATGCCGCCAATGCTTGGCTACTGTGCATGGGGTTGTTTTCGCAGTTTTTGGTTTACGGGCTCCAGCCCAAGCCGAAGTCGGGCAGAGCAGGGCGCCGCGCTCAGCCCTTCGGCCCGCGCAACTGCGCGGTCAGCCTGTCCATCGCCTCCGCCACCTCGCGCCATTGCGACAGCCAGCTGCGCGGAAAGCGGAAGGTGAGGTCGGCGCCGCCGACGCGGCGCTCGGAGAGGCACATGCCGGGCGTGGCCGCATCGCGCGTGCAACGTGCGGTCAGCGCGGGGCTTGCGGCAGAATAGAGGTCCTCGCTGCCGTAGGGGGTGTCGGCACGGAACATCCGCATCGTCAGGCCGTCCTCGGGCATCGTCGCGGCCTGGCCGAGATAACGCGGATAGATCGTGGCTGTCCGCTGCTCGGGCGAGAGCGCATCGTGATGCGCCGCGATCGACAGGAAGATGCGGTCGATCGGCTGCATCGCCGCTTCCACCGTGTCGGCGGTGACGTGCTTCGGCGCGCCGGGCGGCTCCAGCGAGGGATACAGGAAGTCGAGATCGATGCGCTCCTGCGGCCCGGTGTGGCGCTGGATCTTCATGCGGATCGCCGTCGTCGGCAGGTTGAATAGCGTGCCGCCGACGCTCACCGGCAGCTTGTCCGGAGCGTTGGCGCCGCTCGGGCCCCAGGTCGGCCACAACAGATAGGCGACGAGCGCGACCGCGCACACCGCCGCGGCGCCGCCGAGCACGATCGGGACGATATGCGCCCGGGTGCGCGTCCGGGGGGACCTAAGGGGAACTGCCGAAAACAACGTCATGAGTTGCGCGAGGTAAGCCGGAGGTCGGCCGATGGCCGACGAATCAGCGGCGAATATGCCATGTGGCGGCGATTTCGCGGAGCGTTCCCCGGCTGCGGGGAAGGGGGAGGGCCCTGCGCGAGATGGCCGGCGGCGTTAACCTTCCCTTAAGGATAATGTAGCGTTAACCGGCACCATTTGTCACAGGAAGGCTCCGGCGTTGCGTATGGGCGGACTGTTCCGATGACACCTGAAGCTCTCAATACCTTCTTCTCGATTGGCATCGGTTTCGCGCTCGCGGGCGCGCTCGTGAACGGATACCAGGCGGTCGCGCAGCGGCCCGCCGGCTTCGGCCTGTTGCAGGATGGCGTGGCCCCGAAGACCTTCGCGGCGGTGCCGTTCCTGGTGTTCGCCGCGCCCTTCATCATCATGCGCAACACGCTCCGCGGCATGCGGGTGGAAAGCCGCCGCGTCGAATTCGTGATGATGGCGACCCTCATCGCCGGCTTCTGGAGCATGATGAGCGGCACCTTCTTCCTGATGACGCTGCGCGCGGCCGGCGTTCTGGTCTGACGCTCGCAACCTCGCGCGTGGCCGGCCGAGCGGCCCTTTGCGTCGTCACCGTGCTTTCGCTATGGCTGTGGTCGACGTGACAGGAGTCCTCCATGGCGATCTACGAGCTCGACGGGCAGGCGCCCGATCTTCCCGCCGACGGCAACTATTTCATCGCTGAGACGGCGACCGTGATCGGCCGCGTGCGCCTGAAGCCGGGTGCCAGCGTCTGGTTCGGCGCGGTGCTGCGCGGCGACAATGAATGGATCGAGATCGGCGAGGGCGCCAACGTGCAGGACGGCTCGACCTGCCACACCGATCTCGGCTTTCCGCTCGTCATCGGCAAGAACTGCACCGTCGGCCACAACGTCATCCTGCACGGCTGCACGATCGAAGAGGGTGCATTGGTCGGCATGGGCTCGATCGTGATGAACGGCGCGAAGATCGGCCGCAACAGCATCGTCGGCGCCGGTTCCGTCATCACCGAGGGCAAGGAGTTTCCCGAACGCTCCCTGATCATCGGCTCGCCCGCACGCGTGATCCGCACGCTCGACGATGCCCAGGTGCAGAGGATGGGAAGCGCGGCGAAGTTTTACGTCGCCAACGGCCCGCGCTTCAGGAAAGGCCTGAAGCGGATCGGCTGATGCGCATGCCGGCTCCCCTTAGTCGGGATGTTGGCGCGCGCGGCGCGCGCCTCGGCAAAAGGATCGCGATCGGTCATCGTGATTTGGCCTTTCTGGCTTTGGGACGCGCGGCCGGCTTGTCCGGTTCGGCGCCGAGCCTGGCGCTTTTGCGCAATGCGTCCCGGAGATCGATCGGGATGCCGTGCTTCTTCAGCAGGTCGGCAAAGGCTTCGTCCGCGAGCTCTTGAAACGTCGCCATCCTGTCGCGTCCCAGTTGCTTGAGCTTGTCGAACGTGTCCTCGTCGAACGCGATCAGTTTGCGCATGATCGTGGCTGCCTCCTCGTTTCAAGCTGATGTGACGGCACTTGTTCCGGAACGGGCCTTGGTCCGGACCGTTGACAGGTAAAGGAGCATTTCCAATGGCCACCTCGCCTGCAACCGCTTCGATGAAGACCTTGATCGTGATCCTCAGCCTCGCGGCAATGCCGGCCGTATCATTCGCGCAAGCGACCGGCGGCTCTGCTGGATCCACTGGCGGTTCGTCGGGATCGACGACCGGAGGCGTCGCCAACTCGCCGGCGCCGCCGCCCGGCACCAACAGCCTGGGGACGGCTCAATCGTCCGGACCCGGCACCGGCTCCGGAGTCACCACCGGCACCGGCTCCGGCGCGGCCGCCGATGCCACCGTCAATACCGAGAACCGGCAGCTCGACAAGAAGATGAAGAGCATCTGCCGCGGCTGCTGATGCTCGCGCGGAAGTGAGACAGTGTGGCTGTCAGGAGTGCCCCGATAGCATTAGCTTGATCCTGCTTTGAAGCGTGGAGCGTGTCCACGCAGAGGATCGAGTAAATGCTACGCAAGATGATCATGGCAGCGCTGGCCGTCGCAGCGGTCGGTTTCTCGGCGCCGCAGGCGGCCCAGGCGCGGGGCGGTTTTGGACATGGCGGCGGCTGGGGCCATGGCGGCTGGGGTCATGGCGGCTGGGGTCATGGCGGCCACTGGCATGGCGGCGGCTTCTGGCCCGGCCTCGCCATCGGCGCCGGCATTGCCGGTGCCGGCTATTACGGCTACAGCTCCCCGTATTACGGCGACCCGTATTATTATGGTACCGGCTATGACGACGGTTATGGCGGATGCTATGTCGTGCGCAAGCGCGTGATGACGCCATCGGGATGGCGCTTCCGGCGCGTCGACGTCTGCGAGTGAGGCGGGAAGACCTGCTGGCCTGCTAAAAAACAAGGCCGTTGACGCAGTATACCGTCAACGACCTTGCCAGCCCCGGACATTGAAATCGGCTCACGCCATCCGGTGACGGCGAGCATCGCGCGGAATCACACGGGCGAATGTGATCCAGTTCACAAGTGACGAAAATTATGTCTGCGTGGGTGACCGGCTCAGCCGCGCGAGCGCTTGCGCGCGCTGGCATGGACGCGATTGCGTGCCGGTTTCTTGCGGGTAACCGACGGCGTCTCGGCCTCGGTGGCCCGGGCACTGGCAAAGGACTGGCGCAGGCCGTCGATGGACTCGTTCAGCGTCGCCACCTGCTCCGACAGGCGCTTGGTATCGGCCTGCTGGGCCGCGAGCAGCCGCTTCACGGTCTGGAGCTGGTCCTGCACGACCTGGAGCTGGTCGATCGATTCCTGCTGGGTCGCCTCAAGCCCCTTGGTCTTCTCAACCAGCTGCTCGGAGGCCTGGGCCGTGCGAGCCTGGAGCTGGCGTGACGCCACCACCCGGTCAGCCTCAGGCGCGGCGCCGGTATAGGCGCGCCAGATCGCAATCGAAGTCACGCCGGCGATCAGCAAGAGGAGGGCGGCGGCGGTCAGCGCGATGGGCTGGGCGCCGAGGCGAAACAGGGGGGTGGACGGTGTGTCCTCTGCGAGATCGATCATCGCTGACAAAACCCAAATTGAAACTTGGTGAGTGGCGAAGACCGGCAACCCAGGGGCCGCCGGGATGTCCCGAAAACGCAACAGTTCGGCAACAAATGGGACCAAAAAGAGGCTGAAGGCGAAAAACCAGCAATCTTCTGGCCTTAAGGCCTCCAAAGGCCCCGCCGGAAGCAGCAATCAGGGCTGAAACGGCGCAAACGGCCCGGAATAGGTCTTCGACCGTGGCGCAGCGTAGGGCCCCAGCCGGGACGTCTTCAGGCCGAGTCGCACCAGCGATTCCGCCAGTGTCACGGCGGCGGCGACGCCGTCGATCACGGGCAGGCCATGCGCGGCGGCGAGCTCGGCGGCGAGATCGGCCATGCCGGCGCAGCCGAGCACGATGGCCTCCGCGCGGTCGTTTCGGATCGCGGCCGTGATCTCCGCGGAGATTCTTGCGAGCGCATCGGCGTTGCGCTCCTCGAGCGCGAGCACGGGGACCTCGGCGGCACGGACGCGAGCGCAGCGCCCGGCGAGGCCGTACTTCGTCAGATTATGCTCGATCGGCACGATGGAGACACCGAGCGTCGTCACCACGACAAAGCGCGCTGCGATCAGGCTCGCCATGTGGAAGCCGGCCTCGCCAATGCCGATCACCGGCGCTTTCGCCGCCGCGCGTGCCGCGTCGAGGCCGGTGTCGTCGAAACAGGCGATGATGTGGGCGTCCGCGCCGTCGCGGTCGGCCTCGCGGATGCAGCCGAGCATGCCGGGGACGGCGAAGGCCTCGTCGTAAAAGCCCTCGATCGAGACCGGGCCCATCGCCGGCTGGCGCGCGTCGATCTCGGTGCCGGGCAGGGCGACGCTGCGCGCCGCGGCGGCGATCTTCGCCGTCATCGACGCGGTGGTGTTGGGATTGACGACGTGAAGTCGCATCAGATCAGACAAGCCCCTTCTCAGACAAGTCCTTTGCCGGCGTCCGAGCCCTTGGCCGCCTGCCGCTTGTTCAGCACGTGGATGGTGCCGAGCGCAAGCGTGATCACCGTGAACGAGACGGCGGAGATCACGGTGCCGAGCGCGTAGATGTCGGGGTTCGTCACGGTGGTGGTGAGGCCTTGGAGATCGAGCGGCAACGTATTCACCGCCCCGATCGCCTGGCTGGAGCGCGCGAGCTCGTCCCAGGACAATGTGAAGCCGAACAGCCCGATGCCGATCACGGAGGGCAGGATGATCGGCAGCACGACATGACGGAACGTCTGCCACGGCGTCGCGCCGAGATCGCGCGCGGCTTCCTCGAGCCTGGGATCGAAGCGGTTGAAGATCGCGAACATGATCAGAAGCCCGAACGGCAGCGTCCAGGTCAGATGCGCACCGAGGCCCGAGGTGAGCAGGCCCATCGAGGTTTCGAAATTCTCGCTCCAGTGTGCCTTGATCAGATCGTCGATGATGCGGAATTCAAGCGAGATGCCGAGCGAAGTGATGATCGAGGGAACGATGAGGCTCGCGATCGCCGAGTAGAACAGGATGCTTTGCGCCTTGAACTTGCGGCGGAAGGCCATGCCGGCGGCGACCGACAGCACGACGGTGACAATCATGACGATCACGCCGAGCAGCAGCGAGCGGCGGAAGGCCGCGCCGAGATCGACGATGCCGGTGCCCTGGAACAGTTTTGCGATCCAGAAGGTGGACACGCCATTCATCGGGAAGGTGAGGCCGCCCTGCGGCCCCTGGAACGACAGCACGTAGATCGCGATCATCGGACCGTAGAGAAACAGCACATAGGCTGCGAAGAAGATCGCGAGCACGTAGAAAGAGCGCGGGCGTCCTTCCTTCATGCTCAGAGCTCCTTCTTGATGTCGACGATGCGCGACATCATGGTGATGATCAGGAACGTGATCGCGAGCAGGATCACGGCGTTGGCCGCGGCTGCGGGGAACTGCAGCGCGTTCACCCGCGTCTCGATGATCTTGCCGGCCGCCGCAATCTGCTGGCCGCCCATCACGCCGATGGTGATGAAATCACCCATCACGATGGTGATGACGAAGATCGAGCCGATCACGATGCCGGGCTTGGCGAGCGGAATGATGACGTTCACGAGCGTCTGGAAGCCGGTGGCGCCGGCGTCATAGGCGGCCTCGATCAGCGACTTGTCGATGCGCACCATCGAATTGAAGATCGGCACCACCATGAAGAAGGTGAAGAGGTGCACCAGCGCCAGCACGACGGAGAATTCGGAGAACAACAGCCATTCCAGCGGATGGTTGATCAGCCCCGTCTTGACGAGGCCGGAATTGACGAGGCCGTTGCGGCCGAGTAGCGGAATCCACGCGATCATGCGGATCACGTTGGAGGTCCAGAACGGGATCGTGCAAAGCAGCGACAATCCCATCTGCCAGGTCTTGGACTTGATGTGGAAGGCGAGGAAGTAGGCGACCCAGAAGCCGATGAAGAGCGTGAGGGCCCAGACCAGGAAGCACAGCTTCAGGGTCATCAGATAGGTCTTGCCGATCGTGCAGAGATCGGGGAGCTGCGCGATGCAGCCTTCGAACGTGTCGGTGTAGCCGCGGCCGGAGAACGCCGGCAGCAGCTGGTATTCGTTGTAGTCCCAGAACGAGACGATGACGACGAACACCAGCGGGATCAGGAAGAAGGCGAGAAACACCAGCATCATCGGCCCGGCCTGGAGCCAGGAGATGAAGGACGGCGACAGGCGCGTCACTTTCGCAGCGCGCGCTGTGCCCGACCCCGGGATCAATCCCGGGGGTGCCTGTTGCAGGATGTCCTCCGACGTGTCCATCAAATTACGCCGCGATGAACTCGTTCCACTTGCGGACCATGTAGTCGTTCTCGTCCATCACCGCGTTCCAGCAGGCGACGCCGCCCATGCGGTCCTCGTAGGAACCGCCGTCGCGCACCGCGCCGGCCTTCTCCAGCAGCGAGCCGTCGGGCGCCTTGATGTCCTTCTCGGCCGGCTTGCCTTCCATCCAGTAGGCCCACTCGTAGGGCTCCATATGCGCCTTCGCGGTGGAGAGCACGGCCGAGTAGTAGCCTTGGCGGTTGAGATAGGCGCCGGCATAGCCGGACAGGAACCAGTTGACGAACTCGTAGGCCCATTCGAGCTTGGCTCCCGACACGCCCTTGGAGACGCAGAAGCCGGAGGCCCAGGAGCGGTAGCCTTCCTTGAGCGGCTGGAAGGTGCAGGGGATGCCCATCGAGCGCACCTTCGTCACCGCGGGCGACCACATCGACTGGATCACGGTTTCACCTGAAGCCATCAGGTTGACGCTCTCGTTGAAATCCTTCCAGAACGCGCGGAACTGGCCGGCCTTCTTCGCCTCGGTCATCACCTTCATGGTGAGATCGATCTCTTCCTTGGTCATGTTGCCCTTGTCGGCATATTTGTACTTGCCGGTGGCTTCCACGACCATCGCGGCATCCATGATGCCGATCGAGGGGATGTTGAGGATCGAGGCCTTGCCCTTGAACTCGGGGTTGAGCAGCTCGGCCCAGGTGCTGATCGGCCGCTTGATCAGGTCAGGACGGATGCCGAGCGTGTCGGCGTTGTAGACGGTCGGGATCAGCGTGACGAATTCGGTCGCCGACGTCGCGAACTTCTTGGAGTCCTTGCCTTCGAGATAGAGCACCTTCCAGGGTGCGGTGCCCTGGCCGCCGATCTTCTTGCCGCCAGGCGTCTCGCCCTTGGTGAAGACGGGCGTGATGTTGTCGAATTCCTTGATCTTCCTGGCGTCGAGGGCAAGGATGTTGCCCGACGGCACCAGCTTCTTCAGCGAGAAATATTCGGTGTCCAGCACGTCGAAGGAGTTCGGCTGGGTCATCACGCGCTTGGTGACGTCGTCGGTGGTCGCGGTGATGTATTCGATCTTGATGCCGGTGTCCTTGAGGCACTGCTTGGAGATGTCGTCGCCCTCGTTCACGGCGGTGCCGAGATAGCGCAGCACCTTGGTTTCCGCCGACTTCACATAGGGAAAGCCGGTGATGGCGCCGGAGCCGGCGGCAAGGCCGGCGAGACCCGCGGTGCTCTTCAATAGCGTACGGCGGCTGACGCCGGTCTTCTTGGTCGTCTCGGTCATATCGCTCACTCCTCTTCTGTGTTGCGCATTTTCTGGATGACGGCGCTATTGCAGGCGCTGCGCCTTGGCGGGATCCCAGGTGGCCAGCACGCGATCGCCCGGTCGGAACGGGTGAACGTCGAAGGCGGCCTCGGGGAGGTGGGAGAACAGGGCGGTGCCGTCGTCGAGCGTGAGCGAGACGGCGATGTAGGAGCCCTGGTACTCGGTCTGGGTCAGCAGCGCTGGCGCGCCGTACGCGCCATCGGCGAACGGCACGATGCCGAGCTGATCGGCGCGCACGGCGATGAGTTTGCCGGCGTCGCTGAGGACGTTATGGCCGCCGATGAAGCGCGCCACGAATTCGGTGCGGGGATGGTGGAAGATGTCGCGAGCGGTACCCTGCTGCTCGATCTTGCCGTGGTTCATCACCACGATGTGGTCGGCGAGCGCCATCGCCTCTTCCTGGCCGTGGGTGACCTGGATGAAGCTGATGCCGAGCTCGCGCTGCAGCCGCTTCAGCTCGCCCCGCATCTTCACCCGCAGGAACGGATCGAGCGCGGAGAGCGGCTCGTCGAGCAGCAGGATCTGCGGCTCGGTGATCAGGGCGCGGGCGAGCGCCACGCGCTGCTGCTGGCCGCCGGAGAGCTGCGCCGGCAGCCGGGCCGCATAGGGGGTCATGGCCACCAGCTCGAGCAGTTCGCCGGCGCGCTTGTGCCGCGTCGCCCGGTCGATTCCGCGCATTTTCAGGGCGAAGGCCACGTTGTCGAGCACGGTCAGATGCGGAAACAGCGCGTAGGACTGGAACATCATCGCGGTGCCGCGCTTGGCGGGCTCGAGGTCGGTGACGTTCTGCGCGCCCAAAATGATGTCGCCATCGCTGACCGCCTCGTGGCCTGCGATCATGCGCAGGGTCGAGGTCTTGCCGCAGCCGGAGGGGCCGAGCAGGCAGCAATAGGTGCCTGCCGGGATCTTGAGGTTGACGTCGTCGACCGCCAGCGTCGTGTCGTAGCGCTTGGTGACGGCGACCAGTTCGAGGGCGGCAGGAGTGGCCATGGCGTGTCCGCTGGGAGGGCGATGCTCCGGCTTTCTCCGCAAGGTCCGTGCCAATCGCCCGGAGAGTGCCGAATTCCAAAACTGTGCAATGGAGTCAGGTCGTTAGATCGAATCCGGCGCAGCGGCGCGGCTCGCCGGGTGGGCAGTAATATGCACACAAAATGTGCTCGGATTGTATAAAGTTTCGCCTGTGATTGGATACAGCTGGTCGACTAACATTGAAAGCCGAACGTCGCCGATCGAGCCCTCAAACCCAACCCCCTCGAACTGATGGCCGCCAAGATCCGCCAGAAATCCGATGCGCCAGACGCGAGCGATCGCGTCAGCCGTATCAGGGAGGGTGTGACCGCGGCGATCCTCGAGCATCGTCTGCTACCGGGCACGAAGCTCGGCGAGGATGAGATCGGCGAGATCTACGGCGCGAGCCGCACGCTGGTCCGCACCGCGCTCCAGCAGCTCGCGCATGAGGGCATCGTCAACATCGAGAAGAACCGCGGCGCCTTCGTCGCGCGCCCGACGCCCGGCGATGCCCGCGAAGTGTTCGAGGCGCGCCGACTGATCGAGCCCACCATCGTCGACCGCGCGTGTGAAGCGGTGTCAGCGGCCTGGCTCGACCGCCTCGGCCAACATCTCACTGAAGAGCGCGAGGCGGAGCTGCGCGGCGATGCGCGCGCCTCGGTCCGGCTCTCCGGCGAGTTTCACAAGCTCGTCGCCGAGATGAGTGGCCACAGCATCTATCTTGGCTTCCTCAAGGAACTGATCGCGCGCTCCTCGCTCATCATCCTGCTCTATCGCCGCCACGACACCCCGGCCTGCGGCACCGACCACCACGCCGAGATCGTCACCGCGATCCGCAAGCGCGACAAGCAAGCCGCCCGCGCGCAGATGCTGTCGCATCTGAACGAGATCGAAGCCGAGCTGTTCCTGAAGGATCCCGCCGCCGACGATACGCGGCTCGCGGATGTGCTGGGCGCATAGGCGAACCGCACGGGCTTCTATGGCAGCGGAGATCCTTCGTTTCGCCTGACGATCTTCAGCACGAGCAAACCAGCGCCAAGCACCAGGAAGAGGACGCCAACGAAAGTCGTGCCACTGGATTCAAAGGTCACGCCGACCGCGGTCAGCAGGCATCCGATGATGATTGCGAAGAGTCCGCCGAGCTTCTTGACCAGCAGGACGTGTCCGTCACTCGTTTGTGCCACCATGTTACGCCTCGCACAGATATGCGCCCCGCTTTCAATACTCGTCTCTGGCCCGATCATCTTCCGGCGAGCAGGCCATGAGATATCGTACGCTCGCGGAAGGTTGCTGCAATCTGGCGTTGATCATCATTCAGGGGCGATGTCGGTCTTTTGATTAGAGTTCGATGCAAGCGAGGCAGCAGTGCTTACGCACTTGCTGGAAATTGCTATTTGAACGCGTGGGTTGTGCATCTTTCATGGAGTAGTATGGCTGACTTGCAAAATCTCCTTACGGTTGCAAATTGACACTCTGCGGACGTGGGCCCCAACCTCGGGCAGCGTCGCGTTCAAGGACGGAGCCGACAGCAGTTGAGTCCGTTCTGCGGAGTGCTGCCATGGCGCGAGCTCTGGCACGGCATCGGCTGGCTGACTTTTTGCGGGACGGCCGCAACCGCGTGGCGGCGCATCGGCGCGGAGGCTGAACATGTCGGGACCGAAGGCGCGAGCCGGGCTCGCGGTGCTGCTTGCAGTGCTTCTGGGCAGCGCGTGGCCTGCGCCTGCCCAGCAGGACTCCTCAGTCCTGTTCCGCAACGTCCGGATCTTCGACGGAAAGAGCGGCGCGCTCTCAGCCGCGTCCAATGTTCTCGTCAGGAACTCGAAGATCGAGAAGATCTCGACAGTGAACATCACGGCCGACGCCCAAGCAATCGATGGCGGCGGCCGGGTGCTGATGCCGGGGCTGATCGACGCGCATTGGCACGCGATGCTGGTGCGTCCGACGCCGGCCGCGGCCCTCGGCGACGTCGGCTACAACAATCTGCTGGCCGCGAACGAGGCGACCGCGACGCTGATGCGCGGCTTCACCACGGTGCGTGACATGGGCGGGCCCAGTTTCGGCCTCAAGCGGGCGATCGACGAGGATCTCGTCGCCGGTCCGCGCATCTATCCCTCCGGTGCCATCATCACCATCACCAGCGGCCATGGCGACTTTCGGCAGCTCTCCGATCTGCCGCGAACCATCGGCGGCATGCTCAGCCGCATGGAGCTGACCGGCGGCAGCATGGTCGCCGACAGTCCCGACGAGGTGCGCGTGCGCGCGCGCGAGCAGCTCATGCAGGGCGCCTCGCAGGTCAAGCTCACAGCGGGCGGCGGCGTCGCCTCGCCCTTCAGCCCGCTCGACGTCTCCACCTTCACCGAGCCCGAGCTGCGCGCGGCGGTCGAGGCCGCCGACAATTGGGGCACCTATGTCGCCACGCACGCCTATACACCGGTCGCGATCCAGCGCTCGATCGCAGCCGGCGTGAGATGCATCGAGCATGGTCACCTCATGGACGAGGCCAGCGCGAAACTGATCGCGGAGAAGGGCATCTGGCTCAGCACGCAGCCGTTCCTGGATGTCGCCGCCGCAAGCGCGCTCGGACCTGCAGAGCAGGACAAGATGCGGCAGGTGGTTGCCGGCACGGATCGCGTCTATGCGCTCGCGAAGAAGTATCGCATCAAGACCGCGTTCGGTACCGACGTCCTGTTCTCGAAGGCACTGGCGGACAGACAGGGCTCAATGCTGGCCGCGCTCACGCGCTGGTACACGCCGGCCGAAGCGCTGGCCATGGCGACGTCGGCGAACGCGGAGTTGCTGAGCCTGTCGGGCCCGCGCAACCCCTATCCCGGCAAGCTCGGCGTGGTCGAGGAAGGCGCGCTCGCCGATCTCCTCTTGGTCGACGGCAATCCGCTCGACAACATCGCTCTCGTCGAAGATCCCGCGAAGAATTTCGTCGTGATCATGAAGGGCGGCAAGGTCTACAAGAACAGTCTTGCGCACTGATGCGCGCATGTGCAGGCGTGTCCTGCGACATTGGAGCGCTTCTAGTCCCGATGATCGGGAACCGACTTCTTGCGCAGCGAACTGGTTGCGGTCTCCTGCACCGCGGGAGACCGCGCCGGGCTTGTCACAATCTCGGGCCTGTCATCGGCGGCGTGACTTCTAAGTGTCTCCAGGACCAGAAAGAATTTCTCGGCTAGCATGAGGCAAGCTCGCTGACGCGTTCATCTCGGTTTCGAGAACGGCAAGATTCGCTTGTCAATTCGATCACTTGCCGCGCTCGGCAGCAATCTAATCCGTGACATCACGCCGGATTGTGACAGCGCCTGCTGAATTTTTGCATTCGGCGCGTCATGTGGACGATGACGCGCCATGACGTAACGTGACTGTTTCTCGCGGGCCATAGCGGCTATATGCTGTCGCCCTGTCATCAAACTGTCATGTCACCGTAAATGCTGAAGTCAGACGCAACAGCGGCTCGCAGGACTCCGGGCGCGCCGGATGGGAATCCTGTCCCGAAGGACAACAAGAGCGCGCCATACGTCGCCGGCTTCCTCCGGCAGGTTGAACCGGCCGAGTCCGGCGCGGATCCTGCGATCAAGGGCGGCGTGACTGATCATATGCCATCGCAAGACACGACGCCTGCGCCGGAGCCAGCTCAGTCGAGCGCTGGCGCGCGCCCTCCGGGAGAAATCGAGCTCAAGCTTCTCGTCGATGCCGGCCGCATGGCGCATTTCAACGCCGCGCCGGTCATCGTGGCCAATGCGCGTAACAAGGGTTCGCGAAAACATCTCAAGTCCGTTTATTACGACACGGCCGAGCGTGCGCTCCGGCGCAGCGGCCTGAGCTTGCGCGTACGCCGGAGCGGCGCGCGCTTCGTGCAGACCGTGAAGACCGACGCCGCGGACGATCCGCTGCGCCGTGGCGAATGGGAGGCGAGCGTTCCGTCGCTGGCGCCGGATGTCGCCCTGGCGATGCCGTTCATTCCGGAGAAGCTTCGCTCCTACCTCGAAGCACAGCCGCTCGAAGCCGTCTTCACCGCCGACGTCCATCGGCATGCGCGGATCGTCGATCTGCCGTCCGGGACGGTCGAGATCGCCTTTGACCAGGGCGTACTGACGGCCGGCGACCGGTCGATCGCCGTGAGCGAGATCGAGCTGGAGCTCAAGAGCGGCAGCGCGAGCACGATCTACGAGGTCGCGCTGCGACTTGCGGAGCAGGGGCCGGTGAAGCCGTCCATCCGTGCCAAGTCGGCGCGCGGCTTCGACCTTGCCGCGGGCGCGCCGCCCTCGGCACGCAGGCCTCGCAAGCTTCGCCTCGATCCGTCGGTCACGCTCGACGAAGCCTTCGCAACGATTCTGCGCTCCTGCTTCCTTCATCTGCTTCAGTCGTTGCCGGCGGCCGAGGACGGGCGCAATCCGGAAGGCGTCCATCAGTTGCGCGTCTCGCTGCGCCGGCTGCGATCGGCGCTGGACCTGATGCGATCGGTCGGCGCACTCAGCAATCTCGACGCGCTGCGGTCGGAAGCAAGATGGCTGGCGCAGGACCTGTCCGCCGCGCGTGACTGGGACGTGTTCCAGCTCGAGACCCTGCCGACGATCGCGAAAGCCTGTGCTTCGGTTGCCGGCTTCGATGCCTTGGGCCGGGCTGCGGCCAAGTGCCAGTCGGACGCCTATCGCAAGGCGCATCAGGCGCTCGACGATCGCCGCTGCGCGGTTTTCCTGATCGGCCTCGGTCAATGGATCGAGACGCGGGGCTGGCGCAACGACGTTGCCGCCGAAGACCTCGGTCAGCTCGCCGAGCCCGCCGTCAACTTCGCGCAGCGCATCCTGTCGGAGCAATATGCCAAGGTGCTCAAGCGTGGCCGCCGCTTCAAGTCGCTGTCCGCCGACGAGTTGCACCGGGTGCGGCTCGCGACCAAACGGCTGCGCTATCTCGGCGAGTTCCTGCTGCCTCTGTTCGCCGATCGCAAGTCCGTGCGACGGTTCTCGCGCCGGCTCGCCGGTCTGCAGGAGGAGCTCGGCGCCTTCAACGACATGGCGGTCACGGCCTCATTGCTCGATGGACTTGATGCGGAGCCCGACAGCGCCATCGCCGCGGCGGCGATCGCCGGCTGGCAGGCGCGTGCATCGATCGGCGTGCAGCCGTCGTTGCAGGGCGCGTGGCGGGATTTCACCGCCGCGCGGGTGCCGTGGTGTCGCCAGGCCTCGCAGGACTGATCGTGCATCCCCAAAAAAGTTGCGGCCAGCCATTGGGGGATGGCTGGCCGCGCGCGAACCGGTCTGGGACGGGGAGGGGTGGGGATGTGACCGGGTCGCGTAACTCGTTTGTTCCTGACTGCTAGTCCCTGGCGCTGGCGGTGGAGACCGCCGGTTTGGTGTCGCCGAGCGAGACCCAGACATTGGGATCGCCCTGCGACTGGCGCTTGACGAAGCGGTAGCCGGTCTCCGTCCAGGCAACGACGTTCTCGTTCTGATTGTCGAGAACGAACTCGCCTTTGTCGGTTTTCACCGTCAGCACCGCGTGCCCTTCGCCCTTCTTGTCGCGCACGACGGTGATGAGCAGGGCCTCGCGAGGCCAGCCGGCATCGATCAGCATCTTGCGCTTCAACAGCACGTAGTCTTCACAGTCGCCGTAGCCGTCCGACGGCAGCGACCATCTCTCGATCACGCCCCAGTGCTCCTGGTCGGTCAAAGGCTTGACGGTCTCGTTGACCCAGCGATTGACCTTGACGAGGTCGCGCCATGCGGCCTGCGACATCACGATGTCGCGCGGCTGCGTCGGCCCGCCCTGGCACTGAGCGGCATTGTCCGCACAGAACTCGACCCAGCCGATCGGCGCGCGCGTGGTGTCGCCGAGGCTCGCGTAGAGCAGACGGTTCTCACCGGCCTGCACTGTTGCGCTGATCCCGAAGAGCATGGCGGCGATTGCCAGCCTCTTCCCCTGTCCCCTGAAATCAAACATTGCGGCCCCCGTTTCTTGTTGGGACCACGTTTCGCATGGAGCTTTTGAGTTGCCGCTAAGTCAGTCAAGTCAAGTCGAGACGAATACAAGTAAAACGCGCGGCGAATTCGATCTATACTTGAATCGAATTCGAATAAAATTCGAGATGACTGTAATTGATTCAAATTTTAGGAGTTAACGCGGAAACGCTGGCGGAACTGCTGCGCCGAGGCGCAAACAGGTCCCGCGTTAACCCGCACGGACCCGTCACCGCGCACGAAAAAGGCGGCGTCCGCATCGCGGAGGCCGCCTTTGAGGCTGGAAAATCAGTGGTTTTGGCGCGCGTTCGCTTTACCGCGCGGTAACGCTCTCTTCGAGTGTCTCGACCGGCTGCTCGTGCATGAACTCCAGCGCGAAGCCGTCTTCGAGGTTTCGGACCACGCGGCCCTGGACCCGGCCGAGCAGCACGATCGATTTCAGCGGCGGGCGGTTCTCAGCGGCGATGGCCGCTCCCGACAGCGACAGGTCGATGATGCGGCAGGTCATCTTGGTGCCGTCCTCGAGCGTGAGCACCGCGATCGGGTTGCGCGGCACGATACGGTCGTGGCGGCGGTCCTCCGGCAGGTTGAGGATGTCGCGGTTGGCGAGCCAGGTGAGCTGGGCGGCGAGCTTGTCGCGCTTCCTGGGCGTTGCCCCGATCGTCATGGCGAAGCCATTGTCGATGATGCGGGTGATCTTGCCCTCGACACGGCCGATATGGTCGAGATAGGCGACTACGCGGTCGCCGACATTGCCGATGCCGGGGGCGAGCAGGGCCAATCCGCCCGGCGACATGTTGATCACCTGGCAGGGGAATTCCCGGCGGTCCGGCAGCATGTAGCGGCCGAGCAGGTGCACCTTGACCCGCTGGAAACGCCGACGCTCCTCGGCGGCCGGAAGAAGTTTTTTGTTCGCCAACGCCATTTTCAACACCCGACCCCCCGCCCGGGCGGAGTCCGGCACGACCCTAAGGTGCATAGGGTTAATGCCGCGTTAGGATCGGGCGCGCCGGTCACGGACGGACACAATACGCTCGAAGAGCCCCATCAGCGGCCGCTCAGGCCGGCCACGCGTCAGCGCGCCCGGGTCGAGGGCGGCCGCTCAGGCCGGTCTTGTTCCCTGCCGATACAACCACAGCAGCAGCGCCAGCAGCACCGCGGCCGAGAGCCCGAGCGACCAGTGAATGCCGATCGCCGCGCCTGATAGCCCGACGGTGATGCCGCTGAAGGCCCGCATCCCGAGCCCGGCCATATTATAAAGGCCGACGACGCGGCCGCGGATGTCGGACGGCGCGTTCAGCTGCACCAGCGCCTGCGCCATGGTGTTGAACGACAGTTCGAAGAAGCCCGCGAAGAACAGCAGCACGATCGCGACAGGATAGATCCGCACCGCCGCGAAGCCGAGCAGCGCGGCGCTCCACAGCATCGCCAGCAGGATCGCGGTGCGCGGCGTGCCCTTGAGCCGCCCCCAGGATTCCAGCGCGATGCCGGCGAGCAGCGCACCGGCGGCGTCGGCCGCGAGCAGCACGCTGTAGGACACGCCGGGGTCGCCGTGGCCGAGATCGCCGGCAAAGCCGGGCATCTGGGCGTGATAGGCGTTGCCGATCATGAACGAGGTGAGGCCGGCGAGCCACGTCATCGCGGTCAGCACCGGCTGCGTGCCGATGGCACGGATGGTCAGCGCGATATCGGCAAGGCCGCGCACGGCGAAGCGCCGCACCGCGACGCTCTTGTCGCGCGCCGGCGCCCAGAACAGCCACAGCAGCATCGGCAGGTAGAACAGCGTGTTGAAGATGATGCCGTGCGAGGTGCCGAGGGTGAGCATGATGACGCCGCCGACCGCAGGTCCGACCAGAATGCCGAGATAGCGCGCCATCGCATTCAACCGCACCGCGCTCGGAAGATCCGCGGGACCGACGAGGTCGTAGAGCAGCAGCTGGTTCGGCGTCTGCCACAGCACGCCGGCGCAGCCATGGATCACCAGAAGCAGCATCGCGTGCCACATCTGGATGGTATCCGTGATGAAGAAGAAGCCCCATCCGGCCGACGCCACGATGAACAGCAGCATGCCGCATTGGATGATGCGCCGCGGATCGAACCGGTCGGCGAGCCCGCCGACCGCGACCGAGAACAGCAGGAACGGCAGCCAGTGCGACAGCACGGCAAAGCCCCCCAGCGTCGGCGAATGGAATTTCTGGAACACCACCCAATAGCTGATCACATGCTCGATATTGTCCGCCATCATCGCCAGTACGTAGGTGGTGAACTGGAGCCGGTAGGGCACGGATTTCATCGCCGCGAACGAGCCGGACGCGACCACGGGATTTTGGGGAAGGGGGTTCAAGCGATCACCTGGGTGGGACTGTTCGGCCCTTACACGTTCGGCGGTGGATGCTCAAGACACTTGGGTGTGCCGTATGCGGGCTACGAACCTGCTCCTACCCCAGCGACTTCACGTAGACCGCATACGACACGCCAAGAATGTCCGGCGCCTCGCGAACCCTGGCAAATCCCATCCGCAGATACATCGGCAGCGCGACCGTCATGATCGGCGTCGTGTGCAGCGCGATCACCGGCGCCTGGTCGCGCTCGGCGCGGCGCAGGCATTCTTCGGTCAATTGCCGGCCGATGCCCTTGCCGCGCGCGGCCGGATCGACCACCAGCATGCGGATCACCGGCCAGGCCGGATCGAAGAACGCCGGCTTCGGGGCTTGCGGACCGATATAGGCCACGGCGCCGACGATCTGGTCGCTATCCTCGGCAACGATGATCTCGCCGGTCTTGGCAAGCTCCGGCATCTTCGCGACATTGGTGGTAAACAACGGCCAGTCGGAAAAGTCCTGCTCGAATTGCGCGAAGGCCGCCAGCGCGACGCGCCTGATCGCTTCCGCATCCACTGGCTGATAGTCACGCAGCATCGGCATCGTCCCCGACCGTAGCCCGGATGAGCGAAGCGATATCCGGGGCCACTGCTCCCGCATATCGCTTTGCTCATGCGGGCTACGAGACTCGCGCTTGGCACGACCGCGCACCTCACATACGCTTCGCCCCACGCCCGCGCCAATCAATCATAACAGACGGGCAGCGAGGACACACCATGGAGCACATCCGCGTCTGCACTCACGCAGGACCGGGCTCGGAGCCTGTCATCCGCACCGTGCCGTGGCCGAAGGTCGGCCGCAAGGCCGCGCTGATCAAGATCGGCGCCTGCGGGGTTTGCGGCACCGACCTGCACATCCTCAAAGGCCACTGGCCGAAGCCGCTGCCCTGGCCGTTCACGCTGGGCCACGAGCTCGGCGGCATCATCGTCGAATGCGGCGAGGAGTTTTCCGAGGACTTCATGAGCAAGCCGCTGACCGTCGGCTCGAAGGTGATGATCCCGCCGCTGATGCCGTGCGGCCGCTGCTATTACTGCATCCATTACCCGCAGACCGCCAACAAGTGCCTGACGCCGGTCTATTACGGCCGCTATCTCGGCTTCGACAAGGCGCCGCACATGTGGGGCGGCTGGGCCGAATATGTCTATGTCGACCTCGACATGCTGCCGGGCACCAAGATCTACAAGCTGCCCGACGACATGTCGTTGCGGCTGGGCGCGCTGTCGGAGCCGTTGACGTCCTGCATCCGCGCCTTCAACCGCGCGAGCCGCGCCGGCGGTTTTGCCTGGGGCGACACGGTGGTGATCCAGGGCTCCGGCCCGATTGGCATCCTGGCGGTCGCGGCCGCGCTGGAGATGGGGGCCGGGCGCGTCATCTGCGTCGGCGCGCCGGAGGAGCCGCGGCTCAAGCTCGCGCGCGAGTTCGGAGCGGAGGCGACGGTGAACATCGAGGAACTGAAATCACCGCAAGATCGCATCGCGCGCGTGCGCGAGATCGTCGGTGGCTTCGGCGCCGATCTCGTGATGGATTGCTCCGGACACCCCTCAGCCGGCCCCGAAGGCATCGAGATGCTGCGCGACGGCGGCACCTATGTCGAGATGGGCCAGTTCACCGACGCCGGCTCGATCGACACGTCGTGGCACCGCATCTGCACCAAGGACCTCAACGTGCTGGGCTCCTGGGGCTTTACCGGTAATGACCTCCCGCTCGGCGTCGACATGCTCTACCGCACCCGCGACAAATACCCGTGGCTGAAGATGCAGACGATCTATCCGTTCACGGAAGCGGGCGTCGCGCAGGCGGTGAAGGATGCGATGGCGATGAAGACGGTGAAGTCCACGATCGTGCCGTGGCCGGAGCTGGTGGAGTGAAGATCCGTAGCCCGGATGAGCGCAGCGACATCCGGGACCTTTGTTGACGAGGCTTTCCCGCATATCGCTTCGCTCATGCGGGCTACGTGCCGGAGTTTGGAATGAAGCCGAGATGACAAACGAACAGACACCTGAACCAAACCGGCGTACCCGCTCCCCCTTCCATGCCATTCGCGCGATCGACTACACCGTCATCTTCGTGCGCGACATGGCCGCGATGCGCCGCTTCTACGAGGACATCCTCGCATTTCCGCTGCTGCGCGAGCTCTCGCCGAACTGGATCGAGTATGGCCTGGGCGGCAACACGCTGGCCCTGGCAAGGCCGAGCCGAACCGCGGCGGATGCGCCGGTCCCGCCCGGCACTGCATCGCTGCAACTGGCCTTCAGGGTGTCCGCGGCCGAGGTCGACCAATGCGCCGACGAGCTGGTTCGGCAGGGCGTTGAGCTGCTATCGCCGCCGACGAACCAGTCCTTTGGCCATCGGACGCTGTTCTTTCGCGACCCCGACGGCAATCTGCTGGAGATCTACGCCGAGATCTGAGCGCGCAGGCCAGCCGTAGCCCAAAAAGTTCCATCGGAATTCCGCGAACTATTCACGCTGAGGTGAAACTTAGGCCCCAGTTCCGGCTTTCAGTTCGTGGGAGAGGTATCGTGAAGCAAATCCTGAAACCCGTCACTTACATCCTGGCTGCCATCTACTTCCTGGTGGATGCGGTCTTCATGGCCGTGGCGAGGCCGATTTCGCGCTGGATCGGGCGGTACTTCGAATTCAGGCAATTGCGCGCGTGGATCAAATCGCTGCCGCCTTATCCGTCGCTCGCCTTGTTCTCCGTGCCCGTCATTATTCTGGAGCCGGTCAAGCCGGTTGCCGCGTACCTCGCCGCAACCGGTCAGGTCCTGAGCGGTGCCCTGACTTTCATTGTCGGCGAATTGCTCAAGCTGGTGCTGGTCGAGCGCCTGTTTCATCTCACGCGCGACAAGCTGATGCGAATTCCCGCTTTTGCCTGGAGTTACGGAAAATACGCGGCCGCGAAGGCGTGGCTGCAGGCGACCGAAGCCTGGCGCGCCATCCGAGCTCTGGCGCGCGCGGCCAAGGACACTGTTGCGCGCGCAAGAGCCAGGCTGGTCGGCAGCTTCAGCAAACTGGCGACCTCCAGGGATTAAGGCCGCGCCAGGCGCGTTGCCCGCTATGCCAGCTTGCGCGCCGCGGCGGTTGCCTTGTCGCCCGTGTTCGGTGTGCCGGTCGGCTCGATCAGCATCAGGTGAACCTCCTCGCGTGCCACCGGGCGATGCTCGACACCTTTGGGCACGACGTAGAGTTCGCCCGGACCGAGCGTCACCGTGCGGTCCCGCAATTCGATGTCCAGACGGCCTTTGAGGACCAGAAAGAAATCGTCGGTGTCGTCGTGCTTGTGCCAGGTGAACTCTCCCTTCACCTTCACCACCATCACGTCGCAATCGTTGAAGGTCGTGATCGTGCGCGGCGACCAATAGTCCTGAAAGGTCGCGAGCTTGTCGGTAAGCGATATGCCGTCGGCCATGTTTCACCCGTTGCTCTCTCGTGAAGCACGATTTGGGGTCGAGTGGCGGGCGCGACAAGGCCGTATTCGTTCACAGGTCGATCTTGCCCTGCGGATGTCTTCGGAGATCACAGCCAGTTTCTATTTGACGTATCCAGACAACATGGCCTGTGCCCATTGAGGGCGGTTGTTGGCGAGTGCACGCGCCGAGGCGGCCTCCCAGTCGTATTCGAGGGCCAGAAGTTCGGCCTGCCAGCCCCTTCTTCTCTTGGTGATGATCGCATACCGAGCGTGAGGCGAGCGGTATTCCAGGTTTGCCGCAAAGGGAATGTCCGCGAACACCGGGCAGCCAACGCTCCCCGGATTGAGAACCAGACACTCGCCGGGGCCCTGAATGACCGCCTGGCGGTGGCTATGACCACACAGCACCACGCGGGCCGTTGGCTCACTCTTGAGACGCGTTGCCAGGACTTCGCGGCGTGCCGGCACAAAGCGGCCGTCGTCGAGCGATTCTTCCAGCAGGCACGTCGTGTCGTCTTCGGGTGTGCCATGGCAGGCCAGGATCCCGTCGTCCAGCCGTATTCGGGACGGCAAAGCGTGGAGTGCGAGACGCTGCTCCGCCGTCAACGCGTTGCGCGCAAACAGACCTGCCGGCGAGAGCTTGTCGTCTGGAAACTCTTCGATCCAGCGATCATGGTTTCCGCGCACAGTCGGCAACGACAGCGACTGGAGTGCTTCGAACGTTTCCCTCGGCCACAACGGGCTGGTGACGCAATCGCCGAGGTTGACCGTACGATCGACGCCACGCGTCTTGATGTCGGCCAGCACGGCCTCCAAGGCAGCAAGGTTGCCGTGGATATCGGAAATGACTGCCAATCTCATCGTTGCGCTCCCATGCTGCTTCGCCTGAACTCAACTCGGCCAGGTCACCGGAAATATCTAGCATCGGCCGGTAGGGCGTTCACCACTCGCCACGACTGATCTCGCTCTCCTTCACCACCGCCGCCCCCACCACCTTCGTGCCCTCCAGCTCCCGTACGATCCGATCATCCGGCCCCACGACACCGAGATCGAATTCGCGATCCGGCGTGACGAGGACCACGCGCTGGCCGACGATCACGACCACCGTCATGTCGCAGGTCTCGCCTTCGGCGGCCCATGCGCGGATGTCGTCGGCGAAGGGCTGCTTGCGCCAGGCGTCGGGAAAGCCCGGGTCGCATCGGACTTCGATGCCATCCTCCGACGTGGTCAGGACCAGCTTCGACCGGCTTGGCTTCCAGCGCTCGTCGAGGAGATCGTTGACCAGCCACAAGCAGGCGAAGCTCTCACATTCGGCCGGCCGCTCGGCGTAGATCGCGCAGCCGCGGCCGGGCTTGCAATGCCGGCACCAGGCATTCGCGGGCTTGGCCAGCGCCTCGATGGCCATCACCTTGCAGCAGAGCGTGCAATCGCCGCAGGTGCGTTTGACGAAAGAGGTCATGCGCGCATTCCCGGCACGTCCAATCGCGCACAATTTAAGCGAGGTGGTCGCGAAAATCAGCTGCTTTGGGGCAAAAGCTCACTATATGCAGCAAAACGGCCCGGAAACGCTGGATGTAGTGGGTCGAGCGGCCGGTAAGCTTATTCGCGATGTCGCCAAAGCCATGCGTCATAGGCATGGTGATTTGCCCGCGCTTGGCGTAAAGAGCGTCCAAATCAAATCACCACGCGTGCGGCCGGACCATTTGCCGAGCACGCAGCTTCAGGTCGCGCGGCTCGACGTTCCGCGCCTGGACCAACCAAGGTTTATCCCGTGTCATTCCCGACCATGAGTGCGCCGCTCGCCCGAGCTTTGGCCGAGCGCAACTACGACCGTCCGACCCCCGTTCAGCTCGCCGTGCTCACCGAGGAGGCCGCGGGCCGCGACCTCCTGGTTTCGGCCCAGACCGGCTCCGGCAAGACCCTCGCTTACGGATTGGCCCTGGCCAAGGATCTGCTTGATGGCATCGAGCGGTTCGAGCGGGCGGGCGCGCCGCTCGCCCTGATCGTGGCGCCGACTCGCGAGCTCGCCTTGCAGGTTCAGCGAGAACTGGCCTGGCTGTACGAGCACGCAGACGGGCGCGTCGTCTCCTGCGTCGGCGGCATGGATCCGCGGCGCGAGCAGCGCGAGCTGGCCGCCGGCGCGCACATCGTCGTCGGCACGCCCGGCCGGCTGTGCGATCATTTGCGCCGCGGCCGCCTCGACATCTCCGAATTGAAGGCCGTCGTCCTCGACGAGGCGGACGAGATGCTCAATCTCGGCTTTCGCGAGGACATGGAGTTCATCCTCGAGACCACGCCGGAGACCCGCCGCACCCTGTTGTTCTCGGCGACGTTTCCGCGCGGCATCGTCGCGCTGGCCAAGCAGTATCAGCAGCAGGCGTTCCGGATCGAGGTCGCGGGCGACGAGGGCGGTCACGCCGATATCGAGTATCGCGCGATCCGGATTGCCCCCGCCGATGTCGAGCACGCGGTCGTCAACGTGCTGCGCTTCTTCGAGGCGCCGAGCGCCCTGGTGTTCTGCAGCACGCGCGATGCCGTCCGGCATTTGCAGGCGGCGCTGCTGGAGCGCGGCTTCTCCGTCGTCGCGCTATCAGGCGAATTGACGCAGAACGAGCGCACCCTGGCGCTCCAGTCGCTCAGGGACGGGCGTGCCCGCGTCTGCGTGGCGACCGACGTCGCCGCCCGCGGCATCGATCTGCCGAGCCTCGACCTCGTCATTCAGGCCGACCTACCCAACGACGCCGAAGTCATGCAGCATCGCTCGGGCCGTACCGGACGTGCGGGCCGAAAGGGCACGAGCGTCCTGCTGGTGCCGCCCGCACGGCGGCGGCGTGCGGAGCTGCTGCTCAATCTCTCAGGCATCGATGCGGTCTGGGGAACGGCGCCGCAGGCGGACGAGATCCGCAAGCTCGATCACGAGCGCATGAAGGACGTGCTGTTCACCGAGGAGACGACCGCCGACGATCTGGCGCTGGCGCAGGCGCTATTGGCCGAACGGTCGGCTGAAGATATCGCCGCCGCGCTGGCGCGGCTCTATCGGGCGCGGCTGCCGTCGCCCGAAGACATCATCGATCCCGGCGAGCGAACTGGCCGGCCGCGCGACGATCGCGGTCGCGACAATGTCCGGGCACCGGGCGGCGATGATCGCCCCGAACGGCGACCCAAATCGGGGAAATCGTCGTCGAAGCACGGCATGGCGGAGGGCAGCGTCTGGTTCCGCGCCAATATCGGACGGAGAAAGAACGCGGAAGCACGCTGGCTCTTGCCGATGATCTGCCGTCGTGGCGGCATCGACAAGGGCGACATCGGCGCCATCAAGATCATGGACACGACGACCGAGTTCGAAATTTCCGAGCGCGTCGCGGACTCCTTCGCGGCCAAGATCAAGCGTCCGGACAAGGAAGACAATATCCGCCTCGAACCGATGGCGGATGCGCCGCAGCGGCTAGCGCCTTCGGAAGAGCGGTCAAAGCCGCCCCGGCGCGAGAGCGGCGACAGCGATCATCGTGAACGTCGCGACGATCGCCCGCGCGAGGCGGGATTCAAGCCGCGCAGCAAGGCTTTCGGCGAGCGCGGGCCGAAATTCGACGATGCTCCTGCTTTCGGGAAGAAAAAGAAGCATAAGAACAAGCCCGGCCACGCCGGACAGCCGCCTGCGGTCACTGCGTGGCCTGTGAAGGGCGCGCCCGGAAAGAAGGCAAAGAAGAAGCATCGGGGCTGAGCTAAGGCGCGTCACGTCGCGGCGAGGTCGCGGAGCATGTAGGTCGCGCTTTCGCCGTAGCCTGCGAGCTTTGCGCGCAGCTCCGCATCCGCCGTGACGGGCCGAAAGCCGAAACGTTCCCACAGCGGCCGCGTGGCGTAGACCGAGACCAGCGCGAGAGCGGCGATGCCCGACGCGCGCGCAAGTTCCTCCATCTTCGCGACATAAGCACGCGCTGCGCCGCCACGATGATCCGGCAGCACGGCGACGTCGTGCACATAGAGGCAGTCCGCGTCATCGGGCAGGCGTTCGAGGAATCCATCGAGCGGCGGAATCCGGTGCCGACGCCAGGGATGCGAAAGTCCGTAGCCGGCGATCTCCTCGTCCGCGATGAGCACGCGGCAGCCATCGGGATAGAGCCGCATCTTCTCCGCGAACACCTCGGGGCGTTCAGGCAGATCGGGATGGATGCGCGCCGCGATCGTGCCGATCGCGGGCAGATCGGTGATGTGCGCGGGACGCCAATGCGGCTTGCTCATGTCGGTCCGTCGTTCCGTCTCACTCATTCCAGTTTATTCCGGCGCAATGATGCGTGCAGCGAAAAATTTCTTTGCCGCGCGCAGAGGAATACGACGGCTCGCGCGGCGTCCTACCCATGCAAGCCAATTGCATGACAGGAGAGACCATGACGACATCCCCGATCCGCCTCGCGCTCACGCTCGCCGTGTCGCTCGCAATCATTCCCGCCGCCTTCGCCGCGCCGCCGACGAAGACCGGCAAGACCGACAAGGGCAACGTGCTCACCGACGCCAAGGGCATGACGCTCTACACCTTCGACAAGGACGCGGACGGCAAGTCGGCCTGCAACGGTCCTTGTGCGACGAACTGGCCGGTGCTGAAGGCCGAGGCCGGCGATGCCGCCGGCGACGGCTACACCATCATCACGCGCGACGACGGCTCCAGGCAATGGGCCTACAAGGGCAAGCCGCTCTATACATTTGCCAAGGACACCAAGCCGGGCGACATCACCGGCGACGGTTTTCTCAACGGCGCCTGGCATCTTGCGATGCCGTGAGCGATTGACAGCACGGGCCGGGGATTGCCACGCGATGTCCGGCCCGATAGCGCAGGCGGCGTGTCGCGCGAGGGGCTCTATCGCGCCGGAGGAGGGCTGGCGGCCGCTTCCGGCAGTTCCGGCGTCGCGTCCTTGGGGTCGTACCAGCTTGCCGCGTCCGAGCGCCAGATGTGAGCGCGTGCGGGGCCCGCGACCGGCGTATCCAGGCATCCCATGCGCAACAGCACGTTCGGCTGCGCGATCCGTTCCGCCATGATGTGCGAGCCGCAGCGGGTGCAGAAGCGGCGGAATTTGCCGGGCGAGGACTCGAACGCGGCGAGCAGCTCGTCGCCGCGCACCCACCGGAACGCCGCGCGCGGCACCGGCATTACGCTGGAAAACGCCGAACCGTGCGTCTTGCGGCAGGTCTGGCAATGGCAATGCACGAAGGGCGCGGCCTCCGCATCCACTTCATACGCAACGGCGCCGCATAGGCAACTTCCGGTCAGCATGCTCTCCCCGCAGGTCAGTTCTATCACGGAAGCAAGTCTAGTCGCGGAGACGGCGGCGGTGAAGCAGCGAAAGCGATCGCCTTATGCGTACGATTTACAGCGCACAAACGGCGCCAGGCACGCTTAAGTCGGGCCGCGCGCCTTGTAATCCATGGTTTCGTAGCCATTTCGGGCTGACATCCAGCCGAAAGGGCATTTCGAATGAAGTTCCGTGTCGGATTCGAAATGCTCTACGATTTCCCGCAGCCAACGCCGATGATCATGGTGCTGGGCACGCATTTCACGCGTGCCTCCGATGTCATCGTGCCCGACTTCCTGACCACCACGCCTGCGGTCGAGATCACGCCCTATCGGGACATGTTCGGCAATTGGTGCAGCCGCATGGTCGCGCCGGCCGGCCGCATGCGCCTTGCCGCCGATGGCGTGGTTCGCGACAGCGGCCTGCCGGATCCGGTGGTTGCGTCGGCGGTTCAGCACAGGATCGAAGAGCTGCCTTCCGATACGCTGATTTATCTGCTCGGCAGCCGCTACTGCGAGACCGACCGGCTTTCGGAGATCGCCTGGAAGCTGTTCGAGAAGACGCCTCCGGGGTGGGCGCGGGTGCAGGCGATCTGCGATTTCGTTCACCGTCACATCGCTTTCGGCTACGAGCATGCGCGCGCCACCAAGACGGCGTGGGAGGCATACCAGGAGGGCAAGGGCGTCTGCCGCGACTATGCCCACCTCGCCATTGCGTTCTGCCGCTGCATGAACATTCCGGCACGGTATTGCACCGGCTATCTGAGCGACGTCGGCACGCCGCAGCCTTGGGCGGTGGGCGATTTCGCCGGCTGGTTCGAGGCCTTCATCGGCGGCCGCTGGCACACTTTCGACCCGCGCAACAACGTGCCGCGGCAGGGCCGCATCCTGATCGCTCAGGGGCGCGATGCCTGCGACGTTCCGATCACGCAGACTTTCGGCCCGAACGAGCTGGCCAGCTTCAAGGTCTGGACCGACGAGATCGCATGATGGCCGGTCATTTCCATTCGCCGGCGAGCTTGCCTCACGCAGCCGGCGCGGGCACCAGTCCGTAGCGCAGCATCGTCTCTTTCATCTTCACGGGATCGGGTGGCGCGCCGGCCGACAGGAGCGCTGCCATCTCGGTGAAATATTGCGGTCCCAGCACCCCGGGGCTCAGGATGCACAGGCATGTCGCAGGCCCCGTCGAACGGTTGGTAAAGCCGTGCACGATGCCGCGCTTGATGAAGACTGAGGCTCCGGGGCCAAGATCGGTCTGCTGGCCGTCGATCGTCCAGGTCGAGACGCCGGACAGCCCGTAGATCGTTTCGTCCCAGCGGTCGTGATAGTGCGGGATCGGCATCCGGGCATTCGGCTGCAACGTCATTTCGAAGATATCGACGCTGCCGCCGGTGTCGTCCTTGCTGTGCAGGAAGCGGAGCTCGAGCGTGCCGAAACTGATGATGTCGGGCATGGCTGTTTCGTCCAGGTGAGAGAGGCTGCATCGAGATCGCGGCGCTCGCTCACGTCGAAACGAATCTACCGCAGCCCTTCATACAGCATCAGCCCGCGTACGACCGGCCAAATTTGTCGCACAGGGTCCGTTGCAGGCCGACTTGCCGGCTACGCAGGCAGCAGAACATTCCGGCTCAAACGGCTCCGGGGATCGACGCCTCTGAATAGCTCGCCGGCGCTGATCTGAAGTTGGCGCATGCAATTGCAACAACTTTAAAGACGCAGGATTCTCGCTGCGCCGCTTCGTCGCAATATTCGAATTAATTCAAATCGAGAGTCCGAAAGCGAACCGAAGCGTCGACTTTCGTAGGGCATAGTTGGCTCCGGCAGGGGGCGAGAGCGCAATATCCGCAGCAGCATCCCACCATCGTGAAAGTTGAGGAAGTGGCGTCCCATCCGGACGCGTCGGGGAGTCTTCAATCCATCATCTAGTTTCGCTTGAAAGGATGAAAGCCCGTGAGTGATGCCGATATGAAAGCCGAGACGAAAGCCGCTCCGCTGAATGGGACGGCGAACGGAAATACAAAGCTCAAGTTCGACATGCCGTTTTTCAACATCCAGGCGATCTTCGGCGATCTCGCCGCGCCGGCCGCGACACGGGCCAAGGCCAATTTCGAGCAGGTGAAGGTAACTTCCGAAGAGATCACCGGGGCTCTCTGCGACGCCTGTTCGACCAGTGCCAGGCGTTCCGCCGAGTACGGCACCAAGCTCATCGAAATATCCAACGCCAATACCAGCTCCGTGCTGGATTTCTTCTCCCAGCTTGCGGATGCGAGGTCGTTTGCGGACCTCGTGAACCTCTCCACCGTACACGGTCGCAAGACCTTTGAAGCGGCTTCCGCCCAGAACCGGGAGCTTTGGGATCTGGCCCAGAAGGTCGCGACCGAGACGGCCGAGCCGATCAAGAACAGCTTCAACCGGGTACTGCGTAAGGCTGCTTGAATCGAAGCTGCCGGCCACGTGGATCGGCTGGACGAGCGTCTTCGCGAGAAAAGACGCCGTCCAGCCGATGGCGGCCGGCCTCGCCGTGAGGTGATGCCAAGCTGGAGGGAAATCAGGATGGGTATGGTGATGATCAAGTGCCCGGAAACCGGGAGCGCTATTCCGACGGGCATCGAGATGGATGGCGACAGGTTTCGCTGCAGTGCGGTCTTTTTTTCGCGCACCTATTGCCGGATGTGCGCGGCGACGCACGAGTGGTTCGCCAAGGAGGCCTGGGTCTACGAGTCGGTCTTGGCGAACGGGAAGTCCGGGGGCGGGCAGCCATTGCGCGCCGGCGCGGCGTGAAGGAGCCTTAGTGCATCCTGCGACACGATCCGATCGATCCTGCGGCTCATCACCTTGTAGCACTCGCAAGCGACGGCCTCGAGCCGTTGCCTGTCGATTTCGAGCTGGCCGCGCCGATTGGATTTGATGGCCCTGGATGCTCGGAGTGCGCTCACGACGTGCGTGACCGTGGTGCGCCGGACGCCGAGCAATTCCGACAGCGTCTCCTGGGTCAGCGGCAGGATGTCACCGCCATCCGTCCGGTCGTGAATGTGAAGCAGCCAGCGGGCGAGGCGCGCTTCGACGGAGTGCAGCGCGTTGCAGGCCGCGACGTGCAGGAATTGCGTCATCATCGCCCTGGTGACAATCTGAACCGCGCTTGCGATGGCGGGACTGCGTTCGAGCGTCGCTTGAAATCGCGCCGGTGAGATCTGCAGTGCGGTCCCGGCCACGCGGACAACCGCCGTCAGGGGAGATCGGACGGGGCCGAGCGCCGTCATGAGTCCGACCGCGCCGTCGTTGCCGATCACCGCGGTTGCCGCCGTCTGTCCGTTCGGCAACTCCATGATGAGGGCGATCGCGCCGCTGCAGGGGAAATAAATGTGGTCGATCCGGTCGCCCGATCGAATGAGGACCGCGTCGTGCAGGAGCGGTACTTTCCGCAAATGCGGTGCGAGCAAAGCGTAGTCGGCCGGCGGTAACGCAGCTAACAGGCGATTACCAACTCTTGTCGCGCGCTCCATCACGGGAGTAGCCCCTCGACGGAGGCTCGGCGGCGCGCAAACGCATCGTCACCGGCCGAGCCGCGTTGCCGCGCCCACGCTTGCCACGGCAAGTGGATAAACGCACTTCAACAGGCAAGGTTCCAATGACGGATCGGGCGCCCGCGCGCCAACGCGGTCTGATCCATCCGACTCGCGCGCTGAAAATCTGGTCTGCCGTTTGCAAAAACTGCGCGCCCGACACGAGGGCTGCTCCTACCGCAACCCCTCATACACCATCAGCCCGCGGGCGATCTGCAATTTGCGGATCGCGCGCGGCAGCAGCTTCTCCGGCTGGTGCAGATAGCGCCAGGAGGTGAGGGTGAACGGGCCAAGCGCGCCGCATTCGTCGTCGAACGGTGCGAGCACGCCGGTGACGCTGACAGGCGTGTGCGGCCGGGCGTTGAAGGGCAGCAGCAACAGCTCCAGATGCGCCTTGCTACCGTCCTCGCGCGCGGCGGTGACGCCGGCGATCGCACCCAGCGTCTCGTCGGCGACGACAGTCGTGATCTCCCCGATCTCGCTGCGGCTGGCCTCGGTGAACAGCGCCGCAAAGCTCTGGTCCTTGAGGTCGAGCCCGGCCAGCGCGCAGACGCGCGTGCCGGCGACGCGGAACGGGAAGCCGAGTTTTGGTTCGCAGGACAGCACGAAGATGTCGCCGAGCAGGCCGCGCACTGCGGCCGGGTCGATGTCGGCCCGGTCAGGGGCCCGCGCAGTGCCGCGCTTCTTGTCCCAATATGCGAAGAACGCGCGGCTCGACGGATGTTTCATGACTGAACGCTTACCCCGGGGCGCAACCTCGCGGGACAAACCTGTCCCGCTTCAGTGCACCCGCGATCCCTTTGCTGTTGTGCAGGAGGGGATTTGCAGCGTCCATGCCGCGAGGGCGCTTTAGCCGCTCCGGGCGGTGTCTTTGCGTCGTTAACGTTAAATTAACTATGCGCTTTCCGTGTCCCGCAGCCCTGCTATGGTGACCGCGGTCGCAAGCCTCGCCGCTTTTCTCCAGGTTCTCGGCGGGGTCTGTACACAGGCGTCAAACAGTTTGGTCACGGGCCGCGGGGAGGGGTGGGGATACACCTTATTCCTCTGGCAACCGGAAGGCCGACACGGACAGGCAGGGCTTTCCCAGGGCCCTGCCTTTTCCTTTTGTGCACTTGCGCAAGGCCGGCAAAGGCGACTATCTCCAAGCTTACCGCTCCGATCGCGCCTGAAAGCGAGCTGCCTTGGATTCCCCGCAAGATTCTCCGCCGCACGATCCTCAGCCGGACGTGCCGGCCGTCGTCGAGGCGGCTCCGCGCGAGCCGATCCTGACGCTGCCGTTCGCGCTGACCGCCTATATCGTCCTGCTGGCACTGATCCATCTGCGGGTGCTGCTGCCGCCGGACCTGGAGAACTGGACCATCGACGTCTTCGGCTTCATCCCGAAGCGCTACGATTCCTCACTGCTCAATCTGCAGATCCCCGGCGGCGCCGGCGCCAAGGTCTGGAGCTTCGTCACCTATTCGCTGCTGCACGCCAATCTGACCCATCTCGGCTTCAACGTGCTGTGGCTGCTGCCGTTCGGCAGCGCGCTGGCGCGGCGTTTTGGCGCGATCAGGTTCTTCCTCTTTCTCGCGGTGACGGCGGCGGCCGGGGCGCTCGCCCATCTCGTTACCCATGAGCATGCGGTGGCGCCGATGATCGGCGCTTCGGCCTCGGTGTCGGGCGCGATGGCGGCGGCGATCCGCTTTGCCTTCGTCCGCGGCAGCTTCCTGTCGTTCAGCCGTTCGGACGCCGATACCGCTGCAAGGGTTCCCGCGCTGCCGCTGTCGCGCGCGCTGCGCGACGGGCGGGTGGTCGGCTTCCTCGCGGTGTGGTTCGGCGTCAACATCATCTTCGGCGTCGGCGCGATCGGCATCGATGCCGAAACCACGAGCGTCGCCTGGCAGGCGCATATTGGCGGCTTCTTCGCCGGCCTGTTGCTGTTCGCGCTGTTCGATCCGGTGCCGCGCGTGCGAAACGATGCTGCGGATGCGTCATCACGGGACGTTTCAGACCGAATTTGAAGTGGCGCTTGCGGCGCGGCCCGAATTCATCCATCATTCGCGCGAAGAATGTTCCGAAGCGACAGGCCGCTAGCGGCGATGCTTCGCAAAGCGCCTGAAGCGTGAAACCGGCGCCTAAACTGTTAGTTGAAGACTCGAAGAACAAGTCCGGACTGCCGAAAGGCGGACGGCTCCGATTCAGGGAGGCGACAATGACGGTACGTTCCATTCTCAATACCAAGGGCCACCAGATCATGAGCGTCGAGCCCGATGCCAAGCTGGCTGCCGCGGTCAAACTGCTCGGCGAGAAGAAGATCGGCGCGGTGCTGGTGATGGACCAGAGCCGGCTGGAAGGCATCCTGTCCGAGCGCGACATCGTGCGCGTGATCGGCGAGCGCGGCGCCGGCGCGCTGGACGAGCCGGTCTCCCAGGTCATGACCCGCAAGGTCGTCACCTGCAAGGAGACCGATACGGTCGCCGAGCTCATGGAGACGATGACGACGGGCAAGTTCCGCCATCTGCCCGTGGTCGACAACGGCAAGGTGGTCGGCCTGATCTCGATCGGCGACATCGTCAAGCGCCGCGTCCAGGAATACGAGTCCGAGCAGGAAGCCCTGCGCGACTACATCAAGACGGCCTGACCGGCGTCACTCGCCGGCCTTGGGCGCCGCGCCCTCGGGCGGCGGCGCCAGCGCATGGATCGCCTCCTGGATCGAGTCCAGCGCACGCTCGGCGGCGCGGGTGCCGAGCGCGATGAGGTCGTCGGTGCGATGGAAGTCGAACCAGCCGAACTGGCCGACCCGCGGCGTGATCAGCAGGTCCGGAGGATCGCCGGCGAGGCGGGCGCGGGTGATACGGTCCTGCATGATGTTGAAGGCGTCGACCATCACCGAGGAGAGGCCGGGCCGGTCCCCGCCGCCGAAGAACTCGCGTTTCACCGTCTTCTCGGGCGAGAAGAATCTCGGGAAGCGCCGTTTGGACGTCGTCTCTTCGGCCGCAGGGGCGACCGGTTCGGGCGCAGCGCCGTGCGAATAGACCGTCGTCGAATAGGTGAAGATGTCGCTGGAAAGATTTGCAGCGATGACGATTTCAGCGCCGAGCGCCCGCGCCGCCGAGACCGGCACCGGATTCACCAGCGCGCCGTCGACCAGCCAGCGATCGCCGATCAGCACGGGTGAGAAGATGCCGGGCAGGGCGTACGAGGCGCGCATCGCGTCGACCACGCGGCCGCGCGTCAGCCAGATCTCGTGGCCGGTGCGAACCTCGGTCGCGACGGCGGCGAACTTGATCGGAAGGTCCTCGATCAAGGTGCGGCCGCACGCTGCCTCGAGCCGGGTCGCCAGCTTCTCGCCGCCGATCAGACCGGAGCCGTTGAGGCGGATGTCGAGATAACCAAGGATGTTGCGCATGCCTTGCAGACCGCGGCCCCACTCCTCCAGCGTATCGAGCTTGCCGGACGCGTAGAGGCCGCCGACCACGGCGCCAATCGAGGTGCCGACCACGACATCGGGCACGATACCGTTGGCGAGCAGCGTCCTGATGATGCCGATATGGGCGAAGCCGCGCGCCGCGCCGCCGCCAAGGGCGAGACCAATGACCGGCCGGCGGATGCTTCCGAGGCCGATCTTCTCGCTGTTCGAGCCATTCGCGCCGCGGCCCTTCAATCTGTCCAGCACCAGAACTCTCCTACGCGTGGCCAGCCAGGACCACTAGACTAGGCGTCGCACTCGCTCTCCGCCATAGCAGGGGCCGAGCATGGTTTATGCCGCTTTGGAGAGGGCGCTGGGCAGGAGTATGGCGAGGGGCGGTTGCCTCCTGTCTAATCACGCAGGCGTCAACCAGGTTCCATCAGACCGTGGCGGGGCCGTATTTCTTGGGATTTCAGAGGCTTGAATTTGCCGCGTTTTCGGTGAAAAGCAGGTGGCATGACTATCGGGGGTGACGGCATCATCGGATGGCGGCGCAGCGTATCGCTGCTGCCGGCGCTGATCCTTGCCGCGTGTCTCGTTATCCTGGGTCAAGGCGTTGCCCAGGCGCAGCTTTTCTCCGATCGCCCGCCGCCGGTGCCCCCCGCATCGGTGCCCGACCCCGGCGGCGCCGTCAGCCTGGCGCCACCCTCCGGGCCGGGGGCGGCTCCCCCCAGCCTGCCGCCGACCCTGACGCAGCCGCTGTCCCCCAGCATGCCGCCACCCGCGGTCACGACCGTGCCGCCGGCCGCGCCGCTCAATGCCGCCGTGCCCGGACAGGGCGTGCTGTCGCTGACCGCCAAATACGGCAAGGACACCCCCCCGATCACCAGCGGCCTGGTCTGGCGCGTGTTCGCCGACCGTCCCGACGAAAACGGCACGTTCAAGCTGATCCGCGAGGATCGCAGCGCTACGCCCAATATCGTGCTGCCGCCCGGCAATTACGTCGTGCACGTCGCCTTCGGGCTCGTCAGCGCGGTGCGCACCGTCAGCCTGAAGGCCGAGACCGATCGCGAATCCTTCGTGCTGCCGGCCGGCGGCCTGCGCATCGAGGGCCGTGTCGGTACCAGCCGCATTCCGCAGAACCAGATCTCGTTCGCGATCTACAAGGGCAGCCAGTTCGAATCCGGCGAGCGCGCCTCGCTGGTGCCGAATGTCGCCGCCGGCGACGTCGTGCTGATACCGGAGGGCACCTACTACATCATCTCCAACTATGGCGACGCCAATTCGGTGGTGCGCTCGGACATCCGCGTCCAGGCCGGCAAGCTCACCGACGTCACCATCACCCACCGCGCCGCCGTCATCACGCTCAAGCTCGTCAGCGACAAGGGCGGTGAGGCGCTCGCCAACACCGCCTGGTCGGTGCTGACCCCCGGCGGCGACGTCATCAAGGAGTCGATCGGCGCCTTCCCGCGCGTCGTGCTCTCCGAGGGCGAATACCGCGCCATCGCCAAGAACGAGGGCAAGGTCTACGAGCGCGGCTTCAACGTCGTCAACGGCGTCGACGGCGAGGTCGAAGTCGTCGCGCGGTGACTCTTGTCTCTCCCCGCTTGCGGGGAGAGACCGGAATTCGCGCACAGCGCGGATTCCGGGTGAGGGGGACTCTCCGCGAGTCGATCTGGCTGATATGGCGTCGGGCTCTCCCCATCGTCATTGCGAGCGCAGCGAAGCAATCCAGAGTCCCTCCGCGGATCGATACTGGATTGCTTCGCTGCGCTCGCAATGACGAGGAGGGGAGGTCACGAGTCCGATCATCACCGTCTGCGCGGCCCCTCACTTCCGATATCTCAACGCCTCCACCAGCACGGCAAACGCCGGGGTCGGCTGCCGCCGGCTCGGGTAATAGAGGTGATAGCCCGCGAACGGCGCGCACCAGTCGGCGAGCACGCGGATCAGCCGGCCGTCGGCGATCTCGCGCTTCACGAGATCTTCCGGGATATAGGCAAGACCAAGCCCCGCCAGTACGGCATTCATCCTGAGCAGGCCGGTGTTGAACACGAGCTGGCCGTCGACCCGCACCTTCATGGCGTGGCCGCGCTTCTCGAACTCCCAGGCATAGAGTCCGCCATAGGTCGGCAGGCGGAGGTTGATGCAATTGTGCTCGGTGAGATCCTGCGGCCGCTTCGGCTTACCCCGCGCGGCGAAGTAGGCAGGTGAGCCCACGACCGCCATGCGCATCTCCGGCCCGATCCGCACTGCGATCATGTCCTTGGCGACCTGCTCGCCGAGCCGCACGCCGGCATCGTAACGCTCGGCGACGATGTCGGTGAGGCCGTAGTCGACGACGAGCTCGACCTTGATATCAGGGTAGCGCGGCAGCAGCTTGGCGAGCGCCGGCCACAGGATGGTCTGCGCCGAATGTTCGCCGGTGGTGATGCGGACGGTGCCGGCCGGCGTCTCGCGCAGCGCGGTCAGCGCCGACAGCTCCGCGTCGATCTCCGCAAAGCGCGGCCCGATATTGTGCAGCAGGCGGTCGCCGGCTTCCGTCGGTGCGACGCTGCGGGTGGTGCGGGTGAGCAGCCGCAGGCCAAGCCGCTCCTCCAGCGCGCGCACGGTGTGGCTGAGCGCGGATTGCGATACGCCGAGCTGCGCGGCCGCGCGGGTGAAGCTGCGCTCGCGGGCGACCGCGAGGAAGGCGAGGAGGTCGTTGACGTTGCTGCGCGCCATTCATGAATCCGGGTCATGAGTACATGCCGGTCTTATCATCTAATCGCAGGCTCGCGCGCGACCTAAATTCGCAGCCGCACGTGATTTCAAGGAGAGCTGCGATGCAGATGCGTAAACTGGGCAAGAGTGGTCTGGAGGTCTCGGCGCTTGGCCTCGGCTGCATGGGACTGAGCTATGGCTATGGCCCGGCGACGGAGACCTCGCAGGCGATCGCGCTGATCAGGACCGCCTTCGCGCGCGGCGTCACCTTCTTCGACACCGCCGAGGCCTACGGCCCCTTCGTCAACGAGGAGCTTCTGGGCGAGGCGCTGGCACCATTCCGCGACAAGGTCGTGATCGCCACCAAGTTCGGCTTCAAGGGCGGCAAGGTCGAAGACGGGCTCGAGAGCCGGCCCGCCAACGTCAAGGCGGTGGCGGAGGCCGCCTTGAAGCGGCTGAGGACCGACCGCATCGACCTGTTCTATCAGCACCGCGTCGATCCCGACGTGCCGGTCGAAGACACCGCGGGCGCGGTGAAGGACCTGATCCGCGACGGCAAGGTCCTGCATTTCGGCCTGTCGGAGGCGGGCGCGCAGACCATCCGCCGCGCCCATGCGGTGCAGCCCGTGACCGCACTGCAAAGCGAATATTCGCTGTGGTGGCGCGAGCCGGAGCAGGAGATCCTGCCGACGCTGGAAGAGCTCGGCATCGGCTTCGTTCCCTTCAGCCCGCTCGGCAAGGGCTTCCTGACCGGCGCGATCACCGAGAGCACGACGTTCGACAAGAGCGACTTCCGCAACATCGTACCGCGCTTCTCATCCAGCGCACGAAAATCCAACCAGACGCTGGTCGATCTGCTCGGCGAGATCGCAGCAGCAAAGAAAGTGACGCCGGCACAGATCGCGCTGGCTTGGTTGCTGGCGCAGAAGCCGTGGATCGTGCCGATCCCCGGCACCACCAAGCTGCACCGGCTCGAGGAGAATGTCGGCGCGGCCGCGGTGACGCTGTCGGAGGCGGATCTCGCTGCCATTGCGGCAGTGCTGGCCAAGGTGGCGGTGCAGGGCGATCGCTATCCTGCGCATCTCCAGGCGCGAGTCGGCCGCTGACATCTCGCATCAACGCCCGGTGAGTGTTCGCTTACCGGGCGATCTCGTCCTGTGTTCGGATTTGAATACCCCTGTCAGCGCTATCAAGCGCTCGAGCGGCCTTAAAACACCGGAAACATCGGCTTATTCCACAGGCGTCGCGACTTCGTCACAGTCGGTGCACGATGCGCGTTTTCGACAATCAATTTTATTCTCTTTCCATCCTGCTGCGTTATATGTCGAGCATCCGTCTAACGGGGGAGGCCGGAGCAGGCGTGTGCGCTTGCGAGACCGGCAGGAGCAGGGACCAAGCCCGTCGGCATGTTCGAAGTGATCCTCACCAGGCGTAAGCGGTTTGGCTGGCGATGGCAGGTGTGCGACCAGTCCGGCAAGATATTTGCCGACGGGTTCGAGCGCACCCGGCCGTCCGCCAAATATCATGGCGAGCGCGCATTATTCTTCCTGTTGTCGCAGGCCTACTTGCGCAACCGCTCGGCGGCGTCCAGCGAGGACTAGCTGGGTTCGTAATTCCGTAGTCCGGGTGAGCGGAGCGATACCCGGGACAGCTCGATCTCGTAGGGTGGGTTAGCCGAAGGCGTAACCCACCACTGTCTCTCTCCGCGGAAGCAGAAGAGGTGGATTACGCCTTCGGCTAATCCATCCTACGCATCTACCAGCCCTTGCGTTGCCCGACGGGCAAGACACGCAAGATGCCGGTCAATGCGCGCCCTCAAAAATATTCCACTTTACCGAAATTCGGAATTGACGGATAGTGCGCGCACTCCGGCCCAAGGAAGAGGGGCGTATCGCGATCGTCACGAACGCGGGCCGGGCGGCGGTGGACGCAGGTCACATCGGCGCGACAGGCATCGCAGGGCGGGCAACCGTGAGCGACAGCATCGCGCGCACGACCGGTGTGATCGGCGTACGGCCAAATCGTGTCGTCCTGGCGTCCGGGGTCTGTGCGCCAAGTCTTGCGGTGGTGGGTGCGGCCCGACCGGGCCGCGCGCATCAGCCATCCGCAAGGCGACGGGGGCAATAGTGCATCGCTCCCCGGGGAGAGCACGACATAAGCCGTTCCAACCATCCGCGCAGGGAAGGCCGGGATGCTCCGGTTGCCCTGTTTCCCCGCTGTGCATCGTAGCGCAATCCGCGTTGGCATGGCGGCCGATGGGAGCCAACCGGCTCCCGGCCTTCCCTGCGCCCTCTTTCATTGGGCGTGAGGCGACGAAGCAAAGCTCGGGCGAAACGCGCCGCGAGGATGCGAGGGTGTGTCTGTCGATGAACAACGGTCTCGTGCCCCGGACGCAGCGCAGCGCTACCCTGGCGATGCGAAGCATCGTCCAGCTCGGCGGTGCGCTGCAGAGCCGGGGCCCATGCATCGGCGGTTTGCGTGGCCTTCTGGGTCCCGGCTCTGCGCAGCAGCATAAGAACGCTGCAGCGCGTCCGGGACACGAGAGGGGCGAGTGTTGTCTCCCACACTCCGTCATTGCGAGCGCAGCGAAGCAATCCAGAATCTTTCCGCAGCGGCAGTCTGGATTGCTTCGCTGCGCTCGCAATGACGATGTTGATGCAGTTGCGCACACCATCTCCCCAAACGTCGTCCTGGCTTTCGCCAGGACGACACTGAGAGTGGCGCAGCACTGTCACCACCTTCGCACAGCCCGCAAAAACAAAACCGTCACAGTCTCTAACGGCTACTAACCAACGCCTGACTTAAAACTGTCATATTCGCCGAATGGAACGTGCGCCCGCGCGCTCTTTACACGCCATTAAGTGCACCTGCATTGGATGCCCCTCGGAAAGTGCGTTGGGGACTGCAATGAGTGCCGCGAAGAAGATGCCGGGAAAACCGGCCGCCGAAATGTTTGACGACATCCCGGTGCTTCAGCGCAAATGGCGCGCCGCGTTGAAGCCGGGCGAACGGCTGCCGCGTTACGAGGACGTGATGCTCGGCAGCCTCGGCCGGCTCGCCGACCATATCGCGCTGCTCAAGAACGACGGCACGCTCGAACTGTCGCGCAGCGGGCGCTACGTGCAGAAATGGCTCGGCGAGGAGCGCTGGGACATCCCCATCTGCGAGCTCTCGCCCGATTGCGCCACGGCGCTGTCGGAAGCGGCGACGAGCGCGCTTGCGAACGGACGGCCGCACCAGGCGAGCGCGCATTGCGTGCGTGACGGCATGGTCAGGACCTACGATGTGCTGGCGCTGCCGACCGCCTCGCGCTGGGGCGCGACGCTGGTCGGCGCCTATGTCAACGAGCGCGGCGCGCAATACAATCTGCTGGATGCGATTTTCGCCTCGACCGACGACGCGGTGATCTCGCTGGCGACGCTGCGCGATGCCGGCGGCAAGCCCTTCGATCTCCAGATCGTGCATCACAACCAGAGCGCGGCCACGCTGCTGAAAGTCGCAAGCGCCAGCCTGCTGTGGCGCCGGATCGGCGAGGGCAACACGTTGCTGGCTGCGCCCGACATCATGGAATTCCTGCTCAAGGCCGTCTGCGGCGGCCGCGGCGAACAGCTCGAGATCGAGCACGATGGCCGGCATCTCCGGCTCAGCGCCACCGCCTTCGCCGACGTGCTCTCGCTGACGATCTCCGACGTCACCGCGTTGAAACGGCGCGACGCCTCGTTCCGCCTGCTGTTCGACAACAACCCGATGCCGATGTGGGTGTTCGACGCCGAGACCAAGCAGTTCCTCGGCGTCAACGACCCGGCGGTCCAGCATTACGGCTACAGCCGCGCCGTCTTCCTGCGCATGAAGCTGCACGAGATCTGGCCGGAGGACGAGTGGGACAGCCACGCCGAAGCGCTCGATCGAGTCGGCGAGACCTACCACTCCTCGCGCAACTGGCGGCACCTGCGTGCCGACGGCAGCGAGATCGAGGTGCTCACCTTCGGCCGCCGCGTCACCTTCGACGACCGCGACGGCTATCTGGTCGCGGTGGTCGACATCACCGAACGGCGCAAGGCCGAGGCACGCATCGCCCACATGGCGCACCATGACGGGCTCACCGACCTGCCGAACCGCGAATATTTCCAGGAGCGTCTCAGGCAGGCGCTGGACCAGGCCGCAGGCAAGCGGGTCGGCGTGCTCTACATCGATCTCGACCTGTTCAAGAACATCAACGATTCCTTCGGTCATCCGGCGGGCGACCGCCTGTTGAAGGAGGTCGCCGAGCGCCTGACCACCGCGGTCCGCGGCACCAATCTCGCAGCACGTCTCGGCGGCGACGAGTTCGCCGTGATCCTGGCGGCCGACGTCTCGCCGAACGAGGCCAGCGCCTGCGCGACCCTGCTGATCGACATGCTGAAGGCGCCCTACGAGATCGACGGCCAGGAGATGGTGATCGGCGCCAGCATCGGCATCGCGCTGTCGCCCGGCGACGGCGTGACGTCGGAGGAGTTGATGCGCAACGCCGACATGGCACTGTACCGCGCCAAATCCGACGGCGGCGGCGTGCACCATTTCTTCGAGCGCGAGATGGATCTCCAGGCGCAGAAGCGCCGCGACATGGAGCTCGATCTGCGCCGCGCCTTTGCCAATGGCGAGTTCGAGCTGCACTATCAGCCGCTGGTGTCGATCGCCTCCGATCGCATCTCCGGTTTCGAGTCGCTGCTGCGCTGGCGTCATCCCGACAAGGGTATGATCTCGCCGGCGGAGTTCATTCCGGTCGCCGAGGACATCGGTCTGATCACCCAGCTCGGCGTATGGGTGCTGCGCGAGGCCTGTGCCGAGGCGGTGAAATGGCCCGTCGACGTCAAGGTCGCGGTCAATCTGTCGCCGGCGCAATTCCGCAGCCGCAACCTGGTCCAGGTCGTGATCTCGGCGCTGGCCCAGTCCGGCCCGTCGCCGAAGCGGCTCGAACTGGAGATCACCGAGTCGATCTTCCTGGCCGAGACCGATGCCAATCTCGCGATCCTGCATCAGCTGCGCGAGCTCGGCGTCGGCATCTCCATGGACGATTTCGGCACCGGCTATTCCAGCCTCAGCTATCTCCGCAGCTTCCCCTTCGACAAGATCAAGATCGACCGCTCCTTCGTCAAGGACCTGGCGCAGCGGCCCGACTGCGTCGCGATCGTGCGCGCGATCTCCGGCCTCGGCCGCAGCCTCAACATCACCACGACCGCGGAAGGCGTCGAGACCGAGGACCAGCTCGACTGGCTCCGCGCCGAGGGCTGCAACGAGGTGCAGGGGTTTCTGTTCAGCGCGGCGCGGCCCGCCGCCGAGATCGCAAAGCTGCTGGCCGATTTCGGCCAGCGCGCCTCACGGGCGGCGTAGCTCCGGTGGAAAGGTGTCGTAGACCAGTTCCCTGAAGGCAGGCGTGATGCGGCTGCGCTCGTTCTGGGTCTGCTGCATCATCAGGTAGACCATGTCGAGCTTGGGATCGACGCCGAAATAGGTGCCGCTGCCACTGTCCCATTTCAACTCGCCGATCGAGCCCGGCGGCGGCGGCTTCGCATTGCCGGGATCGGTGCGCACCGCAAGGCCGTAGCCATAACCGAAGCCGTCGCCCGGGAAATAGAAATAGTCGCGGCCGACGCCGGAGCCGGGCCCGATGTGATCGGTCGTCATGGCCTTGAACGCGGCGGGGCTGAGGAAGCGCTTGCCCTCGAACTCACCGCCGTTGAGCAGCATCTGCGAGAAGCGCTGATAGTCGGTGATGGTCGAGAGCAGGCCGCCGCCGCCGGACTGCCATTCGGGATGATCGAGGCGATCACGCTCGGCGGCGAGCAGGATGAAATCGTTCGGCAGCGGCCGCGCCATCCGCGCGAGCTCGTCCTCCGTCGCCAGCGCAAACTTGGTGCTGCTCATCCCGAGCGGGTCGAGGATGCGCTGCTTCAGGAACTCGTACAGGGTCTGGCCCGAAATGACCTCGATGATGGCGCCGAGCACGTCGGTGGAATGGCCATAGCGCCACAGCGTTCCCGGCTGCCGCGCCAGCGGCAGCTTCGCGATCCGGTCGGCAAATTCCCTGTTGTTGAATTGGCCTTCGAAGATGTTGGCGGCCTTGTAGGCCTGCTCGACCCATTTGCCGCCGATATAGTCGTAGCTGATGCCCGAGGTGTGCCGCAGCAGATCCTCGATGTTGACAGGGCGGACCGGCGGCACGAGGTCGAGCTCCAGCTTGCCGTCCGGCTTGGTGACCTCGAGGCCCACCTTGGTGTCGGCAAAGAGCGAGATGTATTTCGACGCGGGGTCGGCGAGCGCAAGCTTGCCCTCGTCGATCAGCATCATCGCGCCAAGGCACGTGATCGGCTTGGTCATCGAGTGGATGGCGAAGATCGTGTCCGGCGTCATGGCGAGGCCGGTCCGGACATCGCGCACGCCGAACGTCTTGAGGTAGACCGGCTTGCCGTGCTGCTGGACCAGGATGACCGCGCCCGGCAACCGGCCGCTTCCCACCTCGTTGTCAAAATACGCCGTGATGCGAGCGAGTCCGTCGGGGGACGGGGCGGGGATGTCGGCGGCGCGGCCTCGCGCCATGGTGCCCGCCAGCAGCGCGGCCCCGACCAGAAATTCGCGACGCTTCATCCGGGCTTCCTCCCTCACCGGGATCAAAGCCGCAAGACATCAGAGGCGTCAACAAGACATCGATTAAAAACGCGTCACGATTTCCGAAAGGAACGGTCGCGGACGGTCCTCGCTCGGCCTGGTCGGCGTGCCGATATGGATGAAGCCGGCGAGCTTTTCGTCCGGCTTGAGGCCGAGGCCGTCGAGCACGTCGCGGTCGAACGAGAACCAGCCGGTCAGCCAGCAGGCGCCGTAGCCGAGCGCGGTCGCAGCCGTGACGATGTTCATGGCGCTGGCGCCCGCCGACAATTCCTGCTCGAAGGCCGGTACCTTCGGATGCGGTCTGGTGAAGCTGACGATGCCGATCACGAGCGGGGCATCGGTGAGCCGTTTCCGCTCGATCTCGACATCGGCCGCCGGCGCGCCGGGATTCTTCCGCGCAAACACCTTTGCGATCACCTCGCCGGCGCGCTGGCGTGCGTCGCCTTCGAAAATGATGAAGCGCCAGGGCGCGAGCTTGCCGTGGTCGGGCACGCGCGCGCCGATGGTGAGGATCGTCTCGAGCTCGGCCGCCGAAGGGCCGGGCCCGGTCATCTCGCGCGGCTTGACCGAGCGGCGGGTCTTCAGGAGTTCGATGGCGTCGGGCACTGCGATATCCTCTTCAGCTGGTCGTCGGGCGTGCCATGCGGAGATAAGCATGCACGCCCGCAACCGGAAGCGAATTTAGATCGATTTCAGGGATCAGGCCGCGCCCCGTGCCCGGACGACGTCCGGCGGGGTCGCTTCCTCGACCAGCGCGGCGATCGCCTCCGCCGTCGTCATCACCTTCTGGCCGTCGCTGCCGAGGCGGCGGACGGAGACCGAATGCGTCTCGGCCTCCTTCTTGCCGACCACGAGCAGTGCCGGGATCTTGGCCAGCGAGTGCTCGCGGACCTTGTAGTTGATCTTTTCGTTGCGCAGGTCGATCTCGACCCGAAGCCCCGCGCGCCGCGCCTGCTCCAGGACCTGCTTGGCATACTCGTCGCCTTCCGAGGTGATGGTCGTCACCACGGCCTGCACCGGCGACAGCCAGAGCGGGAAGTTGCCGGCATAGTGCTCGATCAGGATGCCGATATAGCGCTCCATCGAGCCGCAGATCGCGCGATGCACCATCACTGGCGGCTTCTTGCCGCCGTCATGGTCGATGTAGAACGCACCGAACCGCTCCGGCAGGTTGAAGTCCACCTGCGTGGTGCCGCACTGCCAGTCGCGGCCGATGGCGTCGCGCAGCACGTATTCGAACTTCGGCCCGTAGAAGGCGCCTTCGCCCGGATTGATCTCGGTCTTGATGTGGTTGTTCTGCGACTGGATCTCGCGCAGCACCGTCGCCATGACGCGCTCGGCGTGCTCCCACATCGCATCCGTGCCGACGCGCTTGTCGGGCCGGGTCGACAGTTTCACGGTGAGATCGCCGGTGAAGCCGAAGTCCGCGTAGGTCGACAGGATGAGATCGTTGATCTTCAGGCATTCCTCGGCGAGCTGATCCTCGGTGCAGAAGATGTGCGCATCGTCCTGGGTGAAGCCGCGCACGCGCATCAAGCCATGCATGGCGCCCGATGGCTCGTAGCGATGCACCACGCCGAACTCGGCGAGCCGCAAGGGCAGGTCGCGGTAGCTCTTCAAGCCATGCTTGAAGATCTGGACATGGCCCGGGCAGTTCATCGGCTTCAGCGCGAACCAGCGCTTGTCCTCGGCCTCGTCGCCCGCGGACTGTGCCGCGAACATGTTTTCGCGGTACCAGCCCCAATGGCCCGAGGTCTCCCACAAGACCTTGTCGAGGATCTGCGGCGCGTTGACCTCGCTGTAGTCGCCGGTCAGGCGGCGGCGCATATAGGCGATCAGCTGCTGGAAGATGGTCCAGCCCTTCGGATGCCAGAACACGACGCCCGGACCTTCCTCCTGGAAGTGGAAGAGGTCGAGTTCGCGCCCGAGCTTGCGATGGTCGCGCTTTTCGGCCTCCTCGATCTGCTTGAGGTAGGCGTCGAGATCCTCCTGCTTGGCGAAGGCCGTGCCGTAGATGCGGGTCAGCATCGGATTGTTGGAATCGCCGCGCCAATAGGCGCCGGCCACCTTCATCAGCTTGAAGGCATTGCCCACCTTGCCGGTCGAGGTCATGTGCGGACCGCGGCACAGGTCGAACCAGTCGCCCTGGTAATAGATCTTGATCGGCTCGTTGCCGGGAATGGCGTCGACCAGCTCGACCTTGAAGGCCTCGCCCTTGTCGCGGAACACCTGCTTGGTCTTTTCGCGATCCCAAACCTCTTTCGTAAAGGGTTTGTCGCGCGCGATGATCTCGCGCATCTTCTTCTCGATCGCGGCAAAGTCTTCCGGCGTGAACGGCTCGTTGCGGAAGAAGTCGTAATAGAAGCCGTTCTCGATCACCGGGCCGATGGTGACCTGGGTGCCCGGCCACAGCGTCTGCACGGCTTCGGCGAGCACGTGCGCGCAGTCGTGGCGGATCAGCTCGAGCGCGCGCGGATCGTCGCGGTTGATCAGCTCGATCTTGGCATCGGCTTCGATGGGATCGTCGAGGTCGGCGACGACGCCGTCGAGCGCCATCGCGACCGTGCGCTTGGCCAGCGACGGCGAGATGCCCTTGGCGATCTCGAGCCCGGTGATGCTCTTGTCGTATTCGCGCCGGGCGCCGTCAGGGAAGGTGAGGGTGACTTTGGGCGCGGGGTTCACGGGCTTAAGATTGCTGAGGCTGTATTGGAAGCCGGATTCGGATTTGGGCTGGTCGGTCATTGCTTTTCTCCTGAGGCTCACTCCTGCGAACGAGCGCAGGTAAGCGGGAACGAGCGATATATCAGGCGATTCGGCCTGCGCAATCCGGCATTTCCAAGAAAGTGGCACGCAAAAGTTGCGACCTTGCACCAACTATTTCGAGCAACGGCCTTTAACGGCGGCAATCCCGCTCTACATGCACTTGCATGCAAAAATCCGCCGCCGGCCGTTTCGCGCCAACCGCCCTGATGCTTGGCAATCTCGTCACCGGCTGTTCGGTGCTGGCGCCGGCGGGAATGCTGCCGGAATTGTCGGCCGGGCTCGGCATCAGCATCCACGCGGCAGGGCTCCTGATCACCTTCGGCGCGATCACGCTGTGCATCGGCTCGCCGCTGACGGCCTGGCTCACGAGCCGCATCGAACGGCGGACGCTGCTCGCGACGACGCTGGCGGTGCTCGCCTTCGGCAATCTCGCCTCGGCGTTTGCGCCCGACTATGCGAGCCTCCTCGTCATCCGCCTGGTGATGCTCGCGGTCGGCGCGCTGTATACGCCGCAGGCGGCCGGCACGGCCGCGCTGATCGTGCCGGTGGAGCGGCGCGGCAGCACCATTGCCTATATCTTTCTCGGCTGGTCGCTCGCCGCCGCCGTTGGCCTGCCGCTGATCACCTTCATTGCCAGCCGCTACGGCTGGCGCGCGGCCTATGGCGAGATCGGCGCACTCGGCTGCATCAGCTTCGTGTTGTTGCTGCTGCGCCTGCCTGCCGGACTGAAGGGCACGCCGGTGGACCTGAAGACCTGGAGCGCGGTCGGCCGCAGCAGGACGGTTCTGCTGCTGCTTGCGATCACCATGCTGCAAATGTCCGGGCAGTTCGTGGTGTTCACCTTCATGGGCCCGCTGCTCAAGAAGCTGACCGGGGCGGGGCCGGACGCAATCGGCATGGTGTTCGGCATCTACGGCCTCTGCGGTTTCCTCGGCGTCGTGATCGCGACCCGCATCGTCGATACCTGGGGGCCCTATCGCACCTCGCTGCTGTTCACCTGCCTGCTGCTTGCGGGCGTCACGGGCTGGGCGCTCGGCGCCGGCACGCTCGTCCTGATGGCGGGTGCCGTCGCGATCTGGGGCCTCGGCTTTGCCTCGACCAATTCGATGCAGCAGGTGCGGCTGGTCGCGGCCGCGCCGCCGCTTGCGTCCGCCACCGTCGCGCTCAACACCTCCGTCCTCTATATCGGCCAGGCGGTCGGCTCCGCCATCGGCGGATTGCTGTTCGCCCGCGAACTCCTGTATCCGCTCGGCTTCGTTGCGGTCGGCTTCGTCGTGCTGGCGCTGGTCCTGGTGATCCTGACCCGGCCCCGGCCGGCTGCCACCGCTTGATCCCGCGTTTTCGTGCGCGCAAGGTCCTTGGCAAACCGCGCGCGAGAGCGCTAGAACGCCGGTCATGGGGACCAAAGAGAGTTGACTGAGATGAGGATGATTCTGGCGGTTGCCGCGGTGCTCTATTCAGCCTCCGCGTTTGCGCAAGCCGACAAGCCACCGATGGTCGGGGACAAGCCGTTAGTGCAGGTCAAGCCGAAGGGGACCAAAGCGGGGACCAAGGAGGCCGCAGCCAAGCCGGCCGCGGCGCCGAAGGGCAAGCCGCAATCGATCGCCGCGCGGCTGCAAGCCTGCCTCGACCTCGACGACGGCACCAAGGACCGCCTCAATTGCTACGACGCCGTGATTCCGCCGGCGCCGAAGCCGAAGCCGGCGAAGGCCAAGGGCTACGCCGATTGCCGTTTCTTCAAGGAAGAGGACGAGCGGCTGGCCTGCTTCAACGGTTTTGCCGAGAGCATTCCGAAGCTGCCCAAAAGCTGAACGCCAAGACCTGAAGCGCGCGACCTTGGAGCCGGACGGCTAGTCGCTGATCCGGTTCAGCACGGCCCTGAAGGCAACGCCCGGTACTTGCAGCGCACTGCCTTCGAATTCTGCCGCGTCGCCGTCCTCGCGGCCGGTGAGCGTCAGCGTGACGCGGTCGATGCCGAACAGCCCCTTGAAGGACGGGTCGTCGTTGTAGCGCTGGGTCGAGATCTTGACCTTGATCGTGTCGCCTTCGCCCGTATAGGTGCCCATGAAGGCGAAAGCGGAATTGCCGCCGCGCATTTTGCCATCCATCACATAGACGACACCGCACCCGGTCCCGTGAACCGTGTGGAAGTCGACCTTGTACAATCCCTGACGCACGACCTGTCCCCGCAGAAGATCCAAATCCAACCTGGCCGGCAAACTATGATCGTTGCCAGCGGAAACAATCCGGTGGCGCCCGGAGATGCCGGCCATCAACATCAGATTTTGATCAAGGCTTGAAAGAATTGCGGGCAGCGCACCGAAATACCGGCTGGCGCAATGTCGGGACTATCGGTTCGATGCCGATGGAGTGGTCGCCGCCACGCGCGTCAGCGCCAGCGCCGGCGTCGCCGACATCTTCACCAGCACGTCCTTGAGCGGATATTGCGTCCACGCGCGGTTCACGTAGTCGCGATGGGTGATGCCGTCGCCGGTCTCCACGAACACCACGCTGCCGGGACGCAAGGGGCCGTCCATGTCCTCGGAGACGCCGATGCCCTTCTGCCTGAGCATGCTCATCAGCTCGCGGTCACGCCGTGCGGTGTAACGGGTGTAGGAGCTGACGAAGAAACCGGAGCGGTGACTCTCGATCCAGGAGGCGAACTTGTCCATTTCGCCATAGACTGCGTCGAGCAGCACGACGCCGCGGACGCGGTCGCTGATGCCGCCGACCTCGAGGCTCCAGGCCGTCGGCAGGAAGCCGCCGCTATAGCCGACGATGACGATCGGCATGTTGGCGAAGGCGCGCGCGCTGTTGGGATCGCCACTGAGGCGGGCGAGGTGGCTCGCCGATTCGTCCATGAAGCGCTTGAGGCCGCCCGCCTGCCAGAATTTTCCGGCGCTGGAATCGGCGGCATCGACGGCCATCTGCGGCGCAAGCAGGATGGCATTGGCGCCGGAATCGGTGATCTGCTGCGGCACCAGCTGCCGGTCGCGCACATCGCGCTCCAGCGTCGCGCCATTGCCGTGGAAGAACACCACGATCACGCCCGGCTTGCGGACGTCGAAACGCTCGGGCACGTGCACCAGCACGCGGCTGTCGCTGTAGGTCTCGTCCTGCCAGTAGATGCGCCCCGAATAGCTGCGGTGGCCGCGGCGGTCGCCCTTGGAGATGTTGAGGAACGGCGCGTCGGAGGCAGGGTTGTTGCCGAAATAGGGGAAGGCCGACGACTTCATGCTGACGAGCGTCGTCAGGTCTTCGCGGGGCGGACGCTGGTAGGGCACCTGCGGTGTGAGCGAAGCGACCTTGTAGGGTGCCTGCTCCGGCCGCGGCTGCTGCTCAACGGCGCGCTTGGGCGAGAAGTCCGACATCTGCCGTTGCAGGAAGCTCTCGCCCGCCGAGGGGAAGCGCTCCTTGAACGGCGGGGCGGGGAAGCGATCCTCGAACGTGTCGGCGCTCGCAACCTGCGAATTGGTTTTGGCGACGACCTGGACATTGGCCTGCGAGTTCGCCGCAAGCGCCGCCGGATTCGGCGCCCCGCCGCATTGAACCAGCGTGAGCGAGAGCGGCACCAAGGCTGAGATCAGGCCGATCCGGAGCGCACGACCGTGCCGATCGGACGGCGTCCGATCGGCACGAATGTCAGCTCTCGTTTTCGGAACGGCCCCGACCATCCACCCATGACCCCAAGTCATGACCACAAGCCCAGCGGCAATCTTGAGATAATTGAGCCGACTGGTGTTTAGGCGACGTTAAGTGTCCGGAGAAACTTCCCCACATCCGGAACGCTCGAAGGGACCATGCAATCGTGTCGTGATTGTGGGGATCGGAAACGGGATTCTCCGGGGTTTATCGTCCGGGACCATGCTTAGAAGGTGCGGAAATACCTATTTCACTTGCCTCATTTAACCCTTGTTAACCCTGCTTGAATTGACTGATGCTTCCCACGAGGCGTGAGGCCTGAGGTTAAGGACCCCGATGACGGCATCAGATGCGGGTACTGCGCCCTGGACTGGCCGGCTGACCGGAAGAGGGGCGGGCGTCTCCGTTCTGGTCGCAACCGCCATCGTCGTTGCCGACATGATCGGGGTCGGCGTCTTCACCAGCCTCGGCTTCCAGGTCAAGGACATCCCGTCCGGCTTCTCCATCCTGCTGCTGTGGAGCGTCGGCGGCATCGTCGCGCTGTGCGGTGTGTTCTCCTACAGCGAGCTCGGGGCGATGTTCCCGCGCTCGAGCGGCGAATACAATTTCCTCGGCCGCGCCTACCATCCCGCCTTCGGCTTTCTGGCCGGATGGGTCTCGGCGACGGTCGGCTTTGCCGCGCCGGTCGCGCTCGCCGCGATGGCCTTCGGCGAATACGCCAAATCGGTCGTCCCCGACCTGCCGCCGATCCCGCTCGCCATCGGCGTGGTGTGGCTGGTCTCTCTCGTGCAACTGACCGGCGTCAGGCACTCCTCGACCTTCCAGTTGATCTCGACCGTCCTGAAGGTCGTGCTGATCGTCGCCTTCCTGGTCGCCGGCTTCATCATCGGCGTGCCGCAGCCGATCGCCTTCACGCCGCAGCCGGGTGACCTCGCGCACATCGTCAGCGCGCCCTTCGCGATCGGCCTTGTCTTCGTGATGTACTCGTTCTCGGGCTGGAATGCGGCGACCTATATCATCGGCGAGATGAACATGCCGCAGCAGAACCTGCCGCGCGCGCTGCTCGCGGGCACGCTGATCGTGCTTGTGCTGTATGTCGCACTGAACGCGGTGTTTCTCTACTCCACGCCGGTCGGCGCGCTCGCCGGACAGCTCGATGTCGCCAGCGTCGCCGGCACCGCCATCTTCGGCAGCCTCGGCGGACGGATCGTCGGTGCCATGATCTGCGTCGGCCTGATCTCCTCGATCAGCGCGATGATGTGGATTGGCCCGCGCGTGATGATGACGATGGGGGAGGACATTCCGGCCCTGCGCGTGTTCTCGAAACGGTCGGTGAGCGGCGCGCCGGCCTACGCCATCCTGTTTCAGCTCGCGGTCGCGACCCTGCTGCTGTTCACGCGCAGCTTCGAGGCGGTGCTCGACTTCATCCAGTTCGCGCTTCTGTTCTGCTCGTTCTTCACGGTCGCCGGCGTCATCAAGCTGCGCATCACCGATCCTGACCTGCCACGGCCCTATCGCGCCTGGGGATACCCGTTCACCCCGCTCGTTTTCCTGCTCGTGACCGCGTTCATGATGTACTACCTCTTGACCGAGCGGCCGGTGCAGTCGCTGTCGGGGATGCTCCTCATGCTCTCGGGCCTGTTGATTTATGCTGTTTTCCGCAGGCGGCCGGTCGCCGCTGGCACGTCACACAATCGCGAATAGACATGTTTCGACTCTTGAGAATTGCGGCCGTCGCTCTTGCCCTGCTGGCTGCGGCCGTCTCGTCCGTGCGTGCCGCTGAGGTCACCTTCGACGACACCGCGCGCTTCCTTGCGGGGATGCAGCCATCGGCGGACTCGCCACTGGTGGCGCTCACCAAAGACCCGTCCTGGCAGCATCACGCAAAATTCTTCGACGGCGCCTTTGCCCAGCTCGAGCAGCGGCAGCTCTCGAAGATCCGCACCTGGTCCGACGTCAACCTCGCCGCGCCACGGCCGACCATGTTCTACATGTTCAGCGGCCCGGACTTCCTCTACGCCGACGCCTTCTATTCCAAGGCCAGCACCTACGTGCTTGGTGCCCTGGAGCCGGTCGGCGCCGTTTCCGACCTGACGCGGCTGCCACGCGGTTCGGTCGGCGCTGCGCTCTACAATGTCGAGCGCTCGCTCGCCTCGATCCTGAGCTTCTCCTTCTTCATCACCAAGCAGATGAAGGTCGACCTGCACGCCAACCAGGTCAACGGCACCTTGCCGATCCTCTATGTCTTCCTCGCGCGCTCCGGCAAGACCATCCGCAACGTCGAGATGATCGCGCTCGACAACAAGGGCGGGATGCATACGGGCAACGACAATCCGGGGCCGAATGCGACGCGCGGCGTCCGCATTACCTTCGCAGGCCCCGATGGCGAAGCGCGCACGCTGTATTATTTCTCGACCGATCTCTCTAATCCCGGCGCACGTGCGACGGGCTTCCTGAAGTTCTGCGAGACGCTCGGGCCCGGCAACAGCCTGCTCAAGAGCGCGTCCTATCTCTTGCACTCCGGCAACTTCACGACGGTGCGCGACTGGCTGCTCGCCAACAGCGCCACCATCATCCAGGACGATTCCGGCATTCCGCTCGCGAACTACAATGCGCGGCAGTGGCGATTCTTCCCGTTCGGCCGCTACCTCGGACCGATCGCAGAATTCCCCGGCCGTTACCAGGAACGCTATGCCGAACTGTTCACGCGCGCCCAGCCGATCGATTTCGGCGTCGGCTATCGCTGGCGCACGCATGAATCGAACCTGCTGCTGTCGGTGAAAGTGCCGGGGCCCGAGGCTGCGCCTGCTGCGGAGACCACCTCGTCGGCCGAGCCGCCAAAACCGCCGCGTCCGAAACGGCCGCGTCCGCCCGAATCCGTCCCGCCGTCCGGGCGCTTCTTCTGGTTCCGCTAGGCCATTTGCCGAAGTCCGGTGTTACGTCGTCGCGTTCTGGGCGACGACGACCAGCACTTCAGCCTTCTGCCGGCCGAGGCTCCGGACCTCGTGCGGCGTCTCGCCTGAGAAATACAGGCAGTCGCCCTTGCCGAGGACGAGCTCTTCGCCGTCGAGCTTGATCGCAATCTTCCCGTTGACGACGAAGAGCAGCTCCTCGCCGGCATGCGAGGCCCGCGTCGCCGATTTGTGCGGCGGGCTGAGGAGGAACGGCTCCATCATCTTGCGGGTGCGGCCGGTTGCCAGCGGGACCACGCCAAAGGTGTCCTGAAACAGCGGGACGTTGCCGCCTTCGCGGCGGAACAGCGTGTAGCGCGGCGCAGGCTCGGCGTTCGGGTCGAAGAAATTCGCGACATTGACCTCGAGGGCGGCGGCCATGCGCAGCAGCGCGGCGAGCGAGGGGATCTTGAGGTTGCGCTCGACCAGCGAAATGTAGCCGCGCGTGAGGTCGCTCTGCCTGGCAAGCTGGTCCAGCGTCAGGCCCTTGGCAATCCGCGCCTGGCGAATATTGGCCCCGACCGCTGTCGCTTTGCTGACGTCAAGCACGCATGAGTCTCCCGAACTGCTGATGCCTCTTTTGCATCAGATGCAGCCGAACTGCCAGCCCGGTGGCGCGCACGGCCAGTTCCGGGGCACGTGCAGGTGTATTCCAAAGGAAAACCATCGCGCAGAAATTTCGAGCAGTGCCGCGGATATTGTGGGCAGACGAGCTGGTATCTCACGAAAAACAGCTGAAAAATAGTGCAATATCTGCACTCTGCCGCGATCGGCGGCATTTGCCGCGCTTCGTGGCGTTGATTTCCAATAGTAAACATGATCGATTTTACCGCCGCGGCTGCCGATGGGCTCCGCGGACAGAACCAACTGCTTTTCCCAGGCGCCGGTACCTTTTGGAGAGATCGATGACCGTAGCAGACGACGTAACCCTGAACGTAGCGCCGGACGAGGCGGCGAGCTTGCGACGGATCGTGTGGTCGAGCGTGATCGGCACCGCGGTCGAATGGTACGACTTCCTCATCTACGGCACGGCGACCGCGCTGGTGTTCAACAAGGTCTTCTTCGCGGCCGGCAATCCCACGCTCGCCACCATCGCCGCCTTCGGCACCTATGCGGTCGGTTTCCTGGCGCGGCCGCTGGGCGCTGCGATCTTCGGTCATTACGGCGACCGGGTCGGCCGCAAGGCGATGCTCGCGATCACGATCATGGTGATGGGCATCGGCACCTTCCTGATCGGCCTGCTTCCGACCTACCAGCAGATCGGCATCGCCGCACCTTTGCTCCTGATCGGCCTTCGTTTCCTCCAGGGCATCGGCCTCGGCGGCGAATGGGGCGGGGCGGTGCTGATGGTGGTGGAGAACTGTCCGACGCACCGCCGCGGCCTGCTCGGCAGCATGGTGCAGGTCGGTAATCCCATCGGCAATCTCGCCGCGATCGGCATGTTTGCGCTGGTGGCGAGCCTGCCGGAAAGCGACTTCATGACCTACGGCTGGCGCATTCCCTTCCTGATCTCGATCCTCCTGGTCGGCGTCGGTCTCTACATCCGCCTCAACATGGAAGAGACCGCGGCCTTCCGTCAGGTCCAGGCCAAGAAGGACGTCGCGAAGCTGCCGCTGGTCGAGATCTTCAGGCATCACCGTAGGCCGTTCTTCACCGCGGTTGGTCTGAAGATCTCCGAGATCGCCTATGCCAGCATCGGCGGCGTGTTCGTGATGTCCTATGCCACGGCCAATCTCGGTCTGTCGCGCACGGTGGTGCTGAATGGCGCGTTCGCCGCATCGCTGGTCGCGCTGCTTGCCATTCCCCTGTTCGGCTGGCTGTCCGACCTCGTCGGCCGCAAGACGATGTTCTATGCGAGCTGCCTGTTCTCGGCGCTGTTTGCCTTCCCGCTGTTCTGGCTGCTCAATACCCGCGATCCCACCATCGTCATCTGCACCATCGTGGTCGCGATCACCTTCGGCCAGATGGCGATGTTCGGCATCGGCGCGCCCTGGTACTCCGAGCTGTTCACCGCGCGGCTGCGCTATAGCGGCGCCTCGCTCGGATTTCAGGTCGGTGCGGCCCTGAGCGGCGGGTTGACGCCGCTGGTCGCTGCGTCTCTGATGGCCTGGAGCGGCGGCGCAACCTGGCCCGTCTCGCTGCTGCTGATCGCCTGCGCGGCCATCACGGCAACGGCGACGACGTTCGCGCCGGAAATGGCGAACAAGGAACTGACCTGATCCCGCGGCGCGCCATCGCTTCTCACAAGGATTTGTCATGCTCGACACCGTCAGCGCCGGCTCGGCGCAGAAGACAGCGCAGCTCGGCTGGACCGGCGTGGTGCGCTTCCTCCATCTCGCCCCGCGTGCATTCCTGCCGATGCGCGCAGCTGAAACGATCACCCTCGTCGCCGGCAAGGGGATCGAGGGCGACCGCTACATGATCGGCAACGAAGAGGGGTTTTATTCGCACAAGCCGGAAGAGGGCCGGCAGGTCACCCTGTTCGAACTCGAGACGCTGGTGGCGCTCAAGCGTGATGCCGGCATCGAGCTCGGCCCGGAGGAGCATCGGCGCAACGTCACGGTTGAAGGCGTGCCGCTGAATCATCTGGTCGGCCGCCGCTTCTGGCTCGGGGAAACCCTGCTGGAGGCAACCCGTCTGTCGGTGCCGTGCCGGCATATCGAAGAGATCACCGGCAAGGCGATCTTCGATCCCCTGATCAATCGCTCCGGCCTGAACTGCAAGATCCTGCAAGGCGGCACCGTCAAGGTTGGCGATACCGTGCGGAACGCGGCATGAAGGTGCGTCCGATCACGACGATCAAGACGGTCGTCACCCTCATCGAGGAGGCGGGGGCAGGCATAAAACTGTTCACACTGGCCGATCCCGACCGTTGGGAGTTGCCGCCCTTCAAGCCCGGCGCGCACATCGACCTGCATCTGCCCAACGGACTCGTCCGCACCTATTCGCTGTGCAACGAGCCCGCCGACAATGCGCGCTATGTTGTAGCGGTCAAGCGTGAGGCTGATGGGCGTGGCGGTTCGCGCGCGCTTCACGACGAGGTTGCAATCGGCGACGTGATCGGCGTCTCGCTGCCGCGCGGCGGGCTCGATCCCGGTGCAGGCATTGCGCGCCATGTGTTCATCGCCGGTGGCATCGGCGTGACGCCGTTTATGTCGATGGCGCGGCATCTTTCGCGAACTGGCGATGCCGACTTCGTCCTGCATCTGGTCGTGCGCGAGGAGATGCCGCTCGCCGCGCATCTCGCGCCGTTGATCGACGCGGGCCGTGTCGTTGTGCACTGCACCTCGCGGACCGGGCGTCCTGATCTCGCGGCGCTCATCGGGGAGGGCGGGGCGGACACGCTGGTCGCCTGTTGCGGGCCGGAAGGCATGACTGAGGCTTTCGAGCAGGCGATCGCAGCCTGGCCCGCCGCCAATGTCCATATCGAGCGCTTCATCGCGCCGCCGCCGGTCATCGATCCCGACGCAAAGCCCTTCACGCTGTCACTGGCGCGCTCGGGCGCCGAGATCCAGGTGCGCGCCGGTCAGACCATGCTCGCCGCGTTGCAGGAAGGCGGCGTCGACATCGCGACCTCCTGCTGCGGGGGCATCTGCGGCGCCTGCAAGGTCGGATGGATCGAGGGCGAGCCCGTGCACCGCGACCGCATCCTGTCGCCGTATGAGCGCGAGCGCTATCTCATGGTTTGCGTCGCCGGTTCAGACGCGGAGCGCCTGGTGCTGGATCTCTAGCTACCAGTGCACGCTCTGGCTCGGCACGATGAACGCCGTGCTGCTGGGCGGTGTCGCCAAGCTCGTCGCCAGATACCAGCCGGAGCCGAGCACGAGCGCCAGCAGGGCGATCATGGCGAGCACATCGATTGTTCTTGGATCGTGCCCCCTTGGATTGAACTTGGGATGCGGACCACGCCTGAAGTGAAGAAAAAGAGGGCTGATTTTCCAGCGCATTGTTGTTTCCTCCCGCGGGAGCATCAAAACAACGCGAGGAGAAAGTTCCGGTTCCACTCAGGGCAGCGATGCGCAAAGCACCGCAACAAACTTAGGGGGCGTTGACGCCGCGCCAGCGCGCGTAACGCCAGGGCAAATACCAGCGCGCCCCGGACGGCGCGGCGAGGGGCACGTTGTCGATGCCCGACGTGCCGTACGGATTGCAGCGAAGCAGGCGCGCGAGCGTCATCCAGCCACCGGCCCAGAGCCCGAAACGTTCGATCGCTTCGTCGCCGTAGGCGGAGCAAGTCGGAAGGTGCCGGCAGTTGTAGCCGACCAGCGGCGAGAGTGTATGGCGGTAGAGCCAGATCAGCGCGCGACCGAATCTGCGTGGAAGGCGAAGCGCGCCCTCGACCGGAGTGGAACAATGCTCGCAAGCTGAATGCTTCATGTGCGCTTTGCCGCGATCGTCGGCGAGGTGTTGCCCGGTTCCGGCGCAGGGAACAGCAAGCTGTTATTTGCGCGCCATATTTTACGTGCTTTTTGGGAGCAGTGCAGCAAGTACCTATGGACGATCTGTATTCCCCCGGATACCATTTTTATGACGTCCGTGTGTAGAAGCATACTCGTGTATGATGGACTCAGAGGGCGCTACCGAGGATTGTCGGGGGACCTTTGGGGCTTGGGGAAGGAACCAGATTGAGACTTCTGAACTCCCTTGATCGTCGCGGCTGGTTGGTGCTTGGGGCTGCCGCACTCGGCATCGCGCTGTCCGGAGCTGTGGCGACGACCGGCACCAAGGCTCATGCCGCTGCTGCTCTCGAAGAGCGCAAGCTGCCGATGAAGTTCAGCTGGGTCGCCTGCGAGCCGACCTGCCGCGGCTGGGTCAGCGCGGTTGGCATCATCACCGCCGATACACCCAGGGATTTCGAGGAGTTTTCACGCGGGCGCCAGCTCGGCGGTGCCACCGTCGTGCTCGATTCCAGCGGCGGTTCCGTCAATGACGCGATCACGCTCGGCAGGCGCTTCCGCAATCTCGGGCTTTTGACCACGGTCGGCATCAGCGTTCAGAACCGCGGCGGGCAGTCGGCCCGTCCAGCGGTCGCGCCTGAGGCCTATTGCGAATCCATGTGCGTGTTCCTGCTGCTGGCCGGCAAGAAGCGCTACGTGCCGGACGCCGCCCATGTCCGGGTCCATCAGATCTGGATGGGCGACCGTGCCGACGACGCCAAGGCGGCGAGCTACAGCGCGCAGGATCTGATGATCGTGGAACGCGACATCGGCCGGCTTGCCAAATACACTTTCGACATGGGCGGCGCCGGCGATCTTTTGTCGCTCGCGCTCAGCGTCCCGCCCTGGGAAGATCTGCACGAGCTGGACACCGGCGAGCTCAAGCTCACCAATCTCGTGACGACCGATCTGGTGGCCGACGTGCTGCCGCATGTGGACGTCACGGCGCCGGCCATGGCGGAGCTGACACCGAAGACGCAGGCCAGGTTTGGCGTGGAACCGGAGCAGGCGGCCAGGTCGACCAAGACGGCGGAAGCCGTCGTGCCGACCGGGACGGCGCCGAGCGCGGGCTCGCAGAAGTAGGATCTCAAATCTTGGCAGTCATTCCGGGGCGCGCGTAGCCCAAACCCGGAGTCTCGCGCTGTAATCTCGGGATTCCGGGTTCATCGCTTTGCGACGCCCCGGAATGACGCGGGCGGTTCAGCCCTGCGCCGCAGCCGGCTGCTTCGCCTTCGCCTCGATCTGACCGATGGCATCGACCACCGCATCGAAGGTCAGGAGCGTCGAGGCATGGCGCGCCTTGTAGTCGCGCACCGGCTCGAGGAACTTGATCTCTTCCCATTTGCCTTCAGGAGGCGCGCCGTTCTCCTTGAGCATCTTGCGAACGGTTTCGCGTAACTCACGGAGTTCGCTCGCAGTCGAGCCGACGACGTGACTTGCCATAATGGATGAAGAGGCTTGTCCCAGCGCGCAGGCCTTCACGTCATGGGCGAAGTCGGTGACGGTATCTCCACTCATCTTGAGATCGACCTTCACGGTCGACCCGCACAGCTTGGAGTGGGCAGTCGCGGTGGCATCGGGGGCCGACAGCCGCCCGACGCGCGGAATATTCCCGGCCAACTCGATGATCCGCTTGTTATAAATGTCGTTCAGCATGTGATGGAGTCCAACACTTCCGCACCGGATCGGCCTTGGCGGGCGCCGTCCACGGCCCTATATAGGGTCGGAACGGGTGGAAAAACAGTCCAGCGGCCCGGCGGCGGTGATCCAGGACCACGCGGCCGACGTTAGAGATTGCGGACCTTTTTCGCCAAAACTGTAGTCTTCAGGCGTCCGGCGGCTTGCCGCCCCGTCTGCCGGTGACACTCCGGCCGCAAGGCCGTCGAACGGAGTCGATATGGACGCTACGATCAAATCCCTTCGCCCCAACAAGCCCTCCGACCGGCAGCCTGAGAGCCGCCCGGCCGAGCTTGACCCTGCCGAATTCCTCGCGGCCGCCGTCCGCGCCGACCAGCCGCGCCCCGCGCGCGCAGAGGCGGAAGCGGCGGTGAAGACGCTGCTGGCCTATATCGGCGAGAACACCGCGCGCGAGGGCCTCCTGGACACGCCGCGCCGCGTGGTCGAAGCCTTCGACGAGCTCTATCAGGGCTATCACCAGTGTCCGGCCGAGGTGCTCGACCGCACTTTTGGCGAGACCGCCGGCTATGACGATTTCGTGCTGGTGCGCGACATCGAATTCACCTCGCAGTGCGAGCATCACATGATGCCGTTCTACGGCAAGGCGCACATCGCCTATACGCCGGTGGAGCGCGTCGTCGGCCTGTCGAAGCTTGCCCGCCTGACCGACATCTTCGCCCGCCGGCTCCAGACCCAGGAGCATCTGACGGCGCAGATTGCTGCGGCCATCGACGAGGTCCTGAAGCCCCGCGGCGTTGCCGTGCTGATCGAGGCCGAGCATACCTGCATGTCGGTGCGCGGTGTCGCCAAGCATGGCGCCTCCACGTTCACCAGCCGCTTTACCGGCATGTTCCGCGACAATCCGGCGGAGCAGGCCCGTTTCCTGTCCCTGGTGCGAGGCCTGCAACGCTGACCTCGCGAGTTAACTGGCGAGGTTTCTGTGTCCGCTCACTCCCATGAGATCGAGGAAGGTCTGTCCTTCCAGCCCCGGTTCGACGCGGTCGGGCTCGTGACTTGCGTGGCGACCGATGTCGCCACCGGCGACGTGCTCATGGTCGCCCACATGAACGACGAGGCGCTGCGCAAGACGATCGCGACTGGCGAGGCCTGGTACTTCAGTCGCTCGCGCAATGCCTTGTGGCGAAAAGGTGAGACATCGGGTCAGACCCAGCGCGTGGTCGAGATGCGCACCGATTGCGACCAGGACGCGGTCTGGATTCGCGTCGAGCAGATCGGCGCCGCCTGCCACACCGGCCGCCGGTCCTGCTTCTACCGCAAGGTCGAGGCCGAGGGCGGGGGAGCCAAGCTCGTCTTCGTCGATGCCGAGCGGCTGTTCGATCCCAGCGACGTCTACAAGAAGTAGCCCCTCTGTCATTCCCGGGCGTGCGCAGCACGAGCCCGGAATCCATCGTGCGGCATCACGCGCGGGGGGATGGATTGCGGGCTCATCGCTTCGCGATGCCCCGGAATGACCCGGGGATGGGCAAGTAGCCAAATTAACCCCGCATTAACCATACCTGTCCCACGGTGAGACGACAGGGCGCCGAATTGCCGGCGTCGCTCAACGCCGCGCGGGGCGGGCACTCCATCATGTCGGTCGACAATTCCAGTGCCTCTCAGACGGCGGTTCTCGATCCGTCGCGGGCGCGCGTCGCCGGTGCGATCAAGCAGGCCTCGAATATCCCGGGCGTCAGCTTCCAATACATGCTGACCACCGCAAAGATGGAATCGGATTTCGATCCGACCGCGGGAGCCACGACGTCGACCGCGCATGGGCTCTATCAGTTCATCGACCAGACCTGGCTCGGCACGGTGAAGGAGGCGGGGACCCAGCTCGGCTACGGCAATTATTCCGACGCCATCACCAGGACGTCGTCGGGCAGCTACACCGTCGACGATCCCGTGATGAAGCGGTCGATCATGAAGCTGCGCGACGATCCGGAAGCCGCCTCCAGCATGGCCGCGGCGCTGACGCAGTCGAACAGTTTCAAGCTCACCGGTCTGCTCGGCCGCAGGCCGTCAGACAGCGAGCTCTACATGGCGCATTTCATGGGCGTCGGCGGAGCCGCAAAACTGATCGCCAATGCCGAGGACAATCCGCAAGCGGTCGGCGCGCGGTTGTTCCCCAATGCGGCATCCGCCAACCGTTCGATCTTCTACGCCAGGGATGGCCGCGCCCGCAGCGTCTCCGAAGTCTATTCGGTGCTGGACGCGCGCTATGCGAGCGCAGCGAATTCGAAGACCACGCGCAGCGCGATAGCGATGTATGGCGGCACGCCGTCGACGACGCAGGTCGCAAGCGCAAATGCCGTGCTGCCCACCACGCCCGTGATCGACAATGCCGCCTATCTCCAGACCTTTCCGAATGCGCGCGGCGTGACGCCGGTCAGCGCGACATCGTCAGCCACGGTCGCGGACAATGCACCGGGCACGCCGATGTTTCGCTCGATCTATCAGCCCGGCGACGCCACGCAGCCGGTCTCGACGACGGTGCAGAAATTGTGGGGCAACAACGCCTCGCTCACCTCGGTCGCGCCAGCGACCTCGGTCGCATCAGCGACGCCGGACGTGCGGCCGCCGCAGCCGCTCGACCTCTTCAGCGATCGCAGCGGCTCGTTCTCGAGCTAACCCTCGCGCTCGTGTCCCGGACGCGCAGCGTTGCTGCGCAGGGTCGGGGGAGGGACGCACAGGCGCCTTGGTTCCCTTAACAAAACGTCAATAAAACCAGCCAGTTATGGTGAACGCTTTGTTAAGCGTCGTGGTTTATTTTGTGTTGCAGGTGACAAGCCGTCACCATTTTCGTTTGTTGTGTAAGCCGGAAGCAGCATGATTGTTCGGCAGTTCATCAATTGGATCAGGACGGCGTCCGCCGGCGAGCGGGCCGAGGCAACACGGGCATTGGCCCGGGCCTGGCTGATCTCGGACCTTTCCGCAGACGACCGCGTCGCCGCCGAAGGCGCGCTGCTGATGCTGCTCGACGATCCCTCGCCGCTGGTGCGGCAGGCGATGGCCGAGGCCTTTGCGCGCAGCACGGATGCCCCGGCGGCGATCGTGCGGGCGCTGTCGGCGGACCAGCCGACCGTCGCGCTGCCCGTGCTCGAACATTCTCCGCTGCTGATCGATGCCGATCTCGTCGACATCGTCGCAACCGGCAATGACGAGGTGCAGTGCGCGGTCGCGCGCCGCATCGCGCTGCCGGTGTCGGTCTGCGCCGCCATCGCCGAAGTCGGCTGCGCGGCGGCAGCGCTCGAGCTGATCGAAAATCCCCATGCCGAGCTCGCGCCGTTCTCCTGGAACCGTATCGTCGAACGCCACGGCCATCTCGCCGCGATCCGCGAGGCGATGTTGGTGCTGGAGGATCTGCCGGCCGCAACGCGCGCGGCGCTGGTGGCCAAGCTCTCCGAGACGCTGGCGCAATTCGTTGTCGCGCGGAACTGGCTGAGTGCCGATCGCGCCGACCGCATCACCATCGAGGCGCGCGACCGCTCCACCATCAACATCGCGGCGCGCTCGCGCGGCGAGGACATGCAGGGCCTGGTGCATCATTTGCGCGTCACCGGCCAGCTGACCGCGGGCCTGATCCTGCGCGCATTGTTGTCCAGCAATCTCGATCTGTTCGACGCCGCGCTGGCTGAACTCGCCGATCTGCCGCTGGCGCGCGTCACCGCGCTGCTGCACGATCGCGGCGGCAACAGCCTGCACGCGCTGCTGCGCCGCGCCGGGCTTCCCGAGGCGACGTTTGCGGCGTTCCAGGTGGCGCTCGACGCCTGCCACGAGCAGGGCTTCGTCGATAGCGACGACGGGGCGGTGCGGCTGCGCCGGCGCATGGTCGAGCGCGTGCTCACCCATTGCGAGACCGACCGTGGTGCCACCGAACCGCTGATGGTCCTGCTCCGCCGCTTCGCCACCGAGTCCGCGCGCGAAGAGGCAAGGCTGTTCTGCGACGAGCTGGTCGCGGATGACACGGTCGATCCGGTTTATGACGATCTGATCGCGGCGTAACGAGACGCCGTAGGGTGGGCAAAGGCGCGTAGCGCCATGCCCACCATCTCTCCACGCAGCTCATGTTGATTGGTGGGCACGCTTCGCTTTGCCCACCCTACGATTCTGGTCCTGAGGCTCGTCATTGCGAGCGCAGCGAAGCAATCCAGAATCCCGCCGCGGGAACAGTCTGGATTGCTTCGCTGCGCTCGCAATGACTGGAGGAGAGAGGCCCTTACTCCGCCGGCACGATGCTCGGCGCCAGGATCACCTCGAGATGCTCGGGGCGGTCGCGGTTGACGTCGGCGAGGTAGTCGTCGGCGACCTTGCGCAGGCGCCGGCTGAGCTCGGCGGAGACGCTGATGCTGTCGAGCTTGGTGTTCTCGTGCACGATGGCCAGGATGGCGTTGATGTGGTGCGTGAACAGTTCGGCCGGCACCCGTTCGAGATCGGGCGCGTGCTCGATGACGCGGCACAGGCTCTCGGCGATTCCCGCCGCGGCCGGATAGCCGAATGTCGCGGCGTCGCCCTTGATGTCGTGCGCGGCGCGGAACAGCTCGTCGCGCCTGTCCTTGGTGAAGCCGTCATTGCGGATGGCGACGTAGGCGGCGGACAGGCGGTTGACCTCGGTCGTCATCCAGTCCTTGAACTCACCGGCGAGACCGGCGAGCGCCTGCTCGGCGCGGCTGACCGGATCGTCCATGTCCTTGTCTTCGACACGGCGCAGAACCTTGCGCAGCGGATTGGGCTGCGTGATGATTTGATGCGTGGCGAAGGCCGTGACCTCGATGTCCTTTGCGCTGTTCTTCGCCATGATACCTGCCTCGCGTGAGACGTTGCGCTAGATGGAGGAGCGGGCCTTGTCGAGCAGCGAGGGCTGCTGGAGCACCTCGTGCTTTTCGCCGACGCGGCGCTCGGGGCCCATATAGGCGGAGTTGGTGTTGCGGCGCCGGTCCGGACCGAAATAGGTCTTGGTCTTGATGAAGGGCCGGGGATTGGCGACCACGTTGAGGATGCGCTGATAGAGACCCTTGGCCGAGATCGGCTTGGCCAGGAATTCGGTGACGCCGGCATCGCGCGCGACCGTGACGCGGCGCTTCTCGGAATGGCCGGTCAGCATGATGATCGGCGCGTAAGGGTTGCCCTTGGATTCCGGCTGCCGGATCATCTGCGCGAGCTCGAGCCCGTCGAAGATCGGCATCGCCCAGTCGGTGATGACGATGTCGGGCACGTAATGGCTGTACATTTCCAGCGCCGTGGCGCCGTCCTCGGCCTCGTACACTTCGCGCGCGCCGAAGGAATGCAGCAGCGTCCGCAGGATGCGGCGCATGTGCGGATTGTCGTCGCAGACGAGGAAGCGCAGCTTGTTGAAATCGATGCGGAACATGACGCCTGGGCCAGAGCGGTCAACCTTCGTTAACCATATCGTGGCGGGGGTTAACGAAGGGTTGCGACCGGGCGTCCCAAAGCGCCGGGCAGTGGGCTCAGTACCCGAACTGCTCGCGCAAGATGCGTTCTTCCAGGCTGTGGCCGGGGTCGAAGAGCATGCGCATCGAGATGGTCTTGTCGGACAGCACCTCGACGCGGCGGACGTCGCGCACCTCGTCGTGGTCGGCGACCGCGGCGACGGGGCGCTTGTCACCCTCCAGCACCTCGATGACGACATAGGCCGTGTTGGGCAGCAGCGCGCCGCGCCAGCGGCGGGGGCGGAAGGCGCTGATCGGGGTCAGCGCCAGCAGCGCGGCGTTGATCGGCAGGATCGGCCCCTGGGCAGACAGGTTGTAGGCGGTCGAGCCTGCCGGCGTCGCCACCATGATGCCGTCGGCGATCAGCTCGGGCATGCGCTCGCGCTCGTCGATCAGGATCCGCAGGCGCGCCGCCTGGTAGGTCTGACGGAACAGAGCGACCTCGTTGATGGCGTGGTGCAGGTGGACGTGGTCGTTGACGTCGGTCGCGCGCATCAGCAGCGGATTGATCTCGGACTCATGGGCCGCCTCGAGCCGCGCGCGCAGATCGTGCGTCGAGTATTCGTTCATCAGGAAGCCGACCGTGCCGCGGTGCATGCCGTAGATCGGCTTTCCCGTGTGCATGTGCTGATGCAGCGTCTGGAGCATCAGCCCGTCGCCGCCGAGCGCGACCACGACGTCGGCCTCGTTCGGGTCGCAATTGCCATAGTCCCTGGTGAGCTGCCCGAAGGCGGTCTGCGCCTCGCTGCTCGGGCTGGCGACGAAGGCGATCCGGTCGTAGCGCGCTGGCTTGGTCATGGCTTCCGGGCAGGGCCGCTGGCTCGAGAAAGTTCCGCCGGGCTCGTCTATACACCCGGACCCGCATTGTCGAGGATGACCGCCCTTCAAGGCAAACGGGCGGCCGGCGGGTCCGGGACGAATCCGGGGTGTTTCCAGCCCGATCGGCCTCGTTGGGCGGCGTCGGACCCATGATCCCCCAAACCGTCGCAATTCTGCGCTAATCTATCGGCCTCACCGGCTCTCACGGCCGGATAGGGAGAACGATCATGGTCACGGGTTTGCAGGAGGTCCGCCGTGCGGCGTTGGTGCTGGCGGTCTCCGCGGTCGCGCTCGCGGGATTTGCCCGCGCAGACGATCCGCCGCAGCCGCGCGCCGAGACGGCGGCCCCAGCCGGACAGAAGGGTGGGCGTGGCAGTGGCGCGCAAAGCGCGCCGCAGACTTCATCGTCAGCCGCCGAGCCGCACCGTCTCCCGTCGGATTCGACCACGAAGCAGACCCTCGATCTGCCCGGCCGCACGCTCAACTTCGCCGCAACCGCCGGCTCGATCCGCGTGTTCGATGGCAAGGGCGAGCCGCTGGCCGACATCGCCTACTCGTCCTACCAACTCGAAGGTGCCGACCGCGCGACGCGCCCCGTGACGTTCCTGTTCAACGGCGGACCCGGCGCGTCCTCGGCATGGCTGCAGTTCGGCGCTGCGGGCCCGTGGCGGCTGCCGCTCGATGGCGAAGCCCTCTCGCCATCGGCCTCGCCCGAGGTGAAGCCGAACGCGGAGACCTGGCTTGATTTCACCGATCTCGTCTTCATCGATCCCGTCAGCACCGGCTACAGCCGGTTCGTTGCGACCGGCGAGGACGCGCGCAAGTCCTTCTATTCCGTCGACGGTGACGTCAACGCGATCGCGCTGGTGATCCGCCGCTGGCTCGAGAAGCATGACCGGCTGGTCTCGCCGAAATACGTTGCAGGCGAGAGTTATGGCGGCATCCGCGGGCCGAAGGTCGTGCGCCAGTTGCAGATCCAGCACGGCGTCGGCGTCAGGGGATTGATCCTGGTGTCGCCGCTGCTCGACTTCCGCGAGTTCACCGGCACCAGCCTCCTGCAATATGTCGCGACGCTGCCGAGCTATGTGGCGGTGGCGCGCGAGGCCAAAGGACCGGTCAAGCGCGCCGATCTCGCCGACGTGGAGGCTTACGCACGCGGCGAATTCCTGGCCGACCTCGTCAAGGGCGAAGCCGACAAGGAGGCCACCAATCGCCTGGCCGACAAGGTCGCCGAGCTCACCGGCATCGATCAGGCGGTGAGCCGCAGGCTCGCCGGCCGTTTCGACGTCGGTGAATTCCGCCGCGAATTCGATCGCAAGAACGGCAAGGTGACGGGACGCTACGATGCCTCCGTGCGCGGCTTCGATCCCTATCCGGATTCCAGCAGCACGCGCTTCGGGGATCCCTCGGGCGACGCGCTCCAGGCGCCGCTGACGAGCGCCGCGGTCGACGTGTTGACCCGCAAGCTCAACTGGCGGCCCGACGGCTCCTACGAAGTCCTCAACGGCGCCGTCGAGGGCCAGTGGGATTTCGGCCGCGGCATCAACCCGCCGCAGTCAGTGTCCGAGCTGCGCCAGATCCTCGCTACAGATGCGAAGCTGAGCGTCGTAGTCGCACACGGCCTGTTCGATCTCGCCACGCCCTATTTCGGAACGAAGCGGGTGCTCGACCAGTTGCCGGCGTTCGCGACCCAGCGGATCAAGTTCGTCGTCTATCCCGGCGGCCACATGTTCTATTCGCGCGACGGCTCGCGGCAGGCGTTTCGGGGCGAGGTCGAGGGATTGATCAGGGAGTAGGCCGGCGCTTGCGCGGCGGATATCTCCGCGCGATCTCGCGCGCCACGACGCTCGCAGGCTTGACGTTGGCACCTGCGATCCAGATGTCGCTGACCTTGCCGCGCTTGTCGCGGACACGACGCACCGGCTCGCCGTGACTGGAATAGCCGGCGGCCCAGAAGAGCTTGCCAGCATCACGGCCGGTGACCTCGATCTCGGCGGCATCCATGAACGGATTGTTGAACTGCGGATTGGCGATCAGCACGCGGTTGCCCATCGGCACCAGATCGGCCGCGCCCCACATCGTCCACCAGCGGCCGGTCCAGTCGCGCAGGCGCCGGTCGGGCGCGCCGCGGGTCTTGAAGACGCGTAGGATCTGCATCGCCCCGTCCATCCAGAGCGGCGCCGCGCCGTCGATGGAGTTGCTGAGGATGCTGATCGCGAGCTCGCAAGCGGGGATGGAGCAGGTCCGCGAGATGTAGCCCTGGAAACCGCCGCCATGGCCGAACCAGTCCCAGCCGTCGGTCTTGCCGGCGTTGACGCCGAGGCCGTAATAGCCCTCGAAACTCTGCGGGATGCGCCAATGGTGCCGCGTCATCTCGCGGCGGCTCGCGACCGACAGCACGCTTTTTCTTGCGTTGGGGGCAAGCTGTGCGAAGAAGCGGGCGGTGTCGCCGGCGGTGGCGACGAAGCCCGCGGCCGACGCCATCGCATAGGCGGGATTGTCGCCGGGGATCACGCATCGCTCGCCGAACGGCAGCGTTCGGGTATGGCCGCGCGCGAACGGCGCCCCTTTGGGAAGCGGTACGTTTGGCTCGGTCTCGCGCAGGCCCGCGGGTTCGATGATCTCGCGCCTGATCCAGGCCGGGTAGGGCTCTTTCGTGATCGCTTCGATCACGAGACCAATCAGGCCAAAGCCATGATTGGAATATTTGAAGCGCGTGCCGGGCTCGATCGCGGTCGGCAGTTTCAGCTCCGCGAGCAGCTCCCTGGCGTTGAGATAGGCGCGGCTGTCGATGAACTGGCCGGAATCGGCGCCGTCGCGCGTCAGCCCCGCGCTGTGCGAGAGCACCTGCGCAATCGTCGTCTCGGCGACGCGCGGATGCAGGCCGGCGACATATTGGCCGACGGTGTCGTCGAGCCGGATCTTGCGCTGCTCGCGCAGCTTCATGATGCCGGCGGAGGTAAAGCTCTTCGAGTGCGAGGCGATGCGGAAGCGGTGGCGCGGGGTGAGCTTCTCGCCGGTGTCGAGATTGGCAAGGCCGAAGGCGTGCTCGGCGACGACCTCGCCGCGATGGGCGAATGCGATGATGACGCCCGGCTGTTGGACTGTCGTCTGTTGGAATTCGACCCAGGAGCCGATGTAGTCGATCGCGGAATGCAGCCAACTGTCCATTGCGCACCGGTTTGCGAGGGAAGGATTGGTGCGAGGCTAGCCGAGAAAGCAGAACCGGCACAACCCCGAGGTCGTGCCGGTTCGCGTCGTACGGAAACCAGATGGCTTAGTAGACGAGCGTCGCGCCGGTCGGCTTGTCGAGCGCCGCGGCCAGCGAGCGATACTCGGAGCTGTCGGTGCCGGCGAGCGAGGCGATCTTGTTCAGGTGATATTGCGCCTGCTCGCGGTTGCCCTGCTCGAGCTGCCAGAGGCCGTAATACTGCCAGGTGCGGACGTGGTTCGGATCGTCCTTCAGCGCCAGTTCGTAATAGACCTTCGACGACTGGTAGTCGCCGAGCTTGCGATAGGAATAGCCGATCAGATTGGCGACGTCGGCGACGTCGTCGCGCTTGAGCGACTTCAACTGATCGATCGCGCCCGTGTAGTTATGGTCGTCGTAGATCGTGGTGTAGGCGGTGCGATAGGCAGCAAGGAATTTCGGATCGCTGACGGAGGAGCTCTTCTTCTTGCCCTTCTTGGTCGACGTGTCCGACTTCGGCGGCGAGGAGGGGTCGTCGCCGCCCGCGGCATAGGCGCTGGTCAGCACCGGCCCGGCAGCGAGCGTCATCGAAACGAGTCCCGGCAGCAGAAGCATTGAGAGTTTGCGCATCTAAGTTCTCCCGTATGAAGCGTGGCGATCCTACACGATTGCCTGAAGACCGGAACACCCGCCGGGCAAAAACATTCCCGGCCGCCCCGGTCCCTTCGCCCTGCCGCAGATGACAAACTTGTCATCCAGATGAACGGAAGCCTGCAGCCGGCTTCAGACTGGGTTCAGCGCGCGAGATCTAGGCTCCCACCTACGATCGAAGGGGTTGGCGAGAGGGCGCCCGCCTCAAGATCCTTCCAAGAGGAGACAAACCATGTTGAAGACCATTTCCGCAGCCTTGCTCGCAGCTTCCGTGATCGCAGCTCCGGCCTTCGCGGCCGAGGCCGGCAAGACCACCACGACCGCGCCGGTGATCAAGGCGGACCAGAGCCAGACCAAGACGTCGAACACCGCCGCGAAACCGGACGCCGGCGTCAAGGCCGACACCAAGGCCGCCGACGTCAAGGCGGATGCCAAGGTCGACGCCAAGTCGAAGACGATGAATGCGAACGCCGCGGTCACGCCCGACGAGCACAAGACCGTGCGTACGCATCGCCATCACCACAAGCATCTGTCGGCCAAGAAGTCGCTGAAGGCGCAGCCGGACGTCACCAAGCCGGTGACGACCGAGAAGCGCAGCTAACGACTGATCCCGCGCGGCGGCATCCCTGGCATTGCCCTGCTGGCGCGTGCGGAATTCAGGCCCGGTCCGTTGTCCCGGCGTCTTGCGCGAAAGCGCAAGGCACCGGCGGCGGGCCGGTGCGCCTGCAAGCGAATTCCCTTCGCGCAACCTTGGGGCTAGAACAGCTCCCTGATCTGAGCGAGCGGAGAGCGTGACCTGTGGGGCGATTGGCGAAACGTGCGGCGAGCCTGCTATTGATCCTGGCATTGCCGCTGGCGCTCGCGGGGTGTTTCGGCAGCGACGGTGACCGTCCGACCCTGATGGCCGAGACCCAGGCTGGAGGTCCTCAGCCTTTTCCCGACAATTTCCGCGGTGACACGCTCGCCTTGATGCGCGCCTATCTGAACAATCCGGTCGGCGTGCGCGAGGCCGGCTTGGCCGAGCCGGTGCTGCGCGAGGTCGGCGGTCGACAGTTCTACGTGAGCTGCCTGCGCTTCACGCCCCGCGAGACCGACGGCAGCTACAAGGCCATGCGCGAGCGCGCCGTCGTCTTCGTCAACGGACGGGCCGACCGCGTCCTCGATCGCGCCAGCGAGTTCTGTACCGGCGCGGTTTACGCACCCTTTCCGGAACTGGAAAAGATGACGCGGTAGCGCAAAGCCCGCCTTCATCGGCTGGTGCTAGGACAGAAGCCGCCGGAGCCGCTGGATCACATTTTGGCGAGCTTTGAACGGGGCGGGTTAGCCTTGCGACAGATCGTTACGGCAAGCCTTGCGTGGGTGACAGAAACAGTCGGTGCGAGGCAACGTGACGGAACAAAATCGCGATGTTGCCACCCCGTCACAGTACCGAAAGATCAACGTTCCGGCATCGCCGCGAAGCAACCAAATTCACGCCACGTTGTTTGCTGAGGGTCGATTTTGAAAGAACGGGGATGGATATGAAAACGATTTTGCTGGGCGCAGTCGCTCTGCTTGCGCTAGCCGCGCCGGCCGCAGCGGCCGACATGCAGCCGCGCCCCTATACCAAGGCACCGGCCTATACGCCGCCGCAGGTGATTTACAATTGGACCGGCTTCTACATCGGCGGCCATGTCGGCGGCGCGTTCGCCGGTGACAGCAGCTTCCAGTCGAGCGACGCCCGCTTCCTGGGCGGCGTGCAGGGCGGCTTCGACTACCAGTTCGCGCCCAATTGGGTCGTGGGTGTCGAGGCGCAGTATTCCTGGCTGCCGACCAACAACAACGGTGTCACGTTCCCGCTGGGAACGCAGGTGACGTCCAATACCGACCAACTCGGGTCGGTGACTGGCCGGATCGGCTACACGTGGGGTCCGACGCTGCTCTATGCCAAGGGTGGTTACGCCTGGCGCAATGGCGGCCTTGGCGTCAACATCGCCGGCGTGCCGCAGACCTTCACCGCCACCGGTAACAACAAGGACGGCTACACCGTCGGCGCTGGCCTCGAATACATGTTCGCGCCGAGCTGGTCGGCCAAGGCCGAGTACCAGTACTACAATTTCGGCAGTACCACGTTCACCTCCGGGCCGGCCGACATCGTCGGCGTCCGCGGCCGGGAGGACGAGCATACGGTCAAGGTCGGTGTGAACTACCGCTTCGGCTGGGGCGGTCCGTCAGCCTCGCGCTACTGACCCGCCAGCAGCAGTCCCAGATCTGACGAAAGGCCGGCTCGCGCCGGCCTTTCGTTTGCCCACCCGTCGTTAGCCAGCCCGTTGTTTGCTTGGCGTGAACCATCTGGCGCGTCATTTGCAAGCAAACATTCCGGCGCGCGCCTTCTCACGCGTGTCATGGGGCCGGCGTAAAGCAAAAATAATCTTTGCCGCTTACGGAACTCGCGCTCCGGAACGCGTTATATGAGAATTACAGGGCTGGTGGGACGACGGTCATGCGTATCTTGGTGTCGGCAGCAGTGCTCTCGTGCTTGGTCGCCGTGCCATGCTCTGCTCAAACAATCCTCAAATCCGAGCCTCTGATGCTGGCACCCTATGAGGTGGCCTTCGTCAAGGACGCCTCCTGTCCCTCCGGCAAGGTGTTGAAGGTCACCGGCGCGATCCGCGGGCTGCACCGCCGCAAGGCCTGCGTGGCGCTGGCGGGCGAGCAGGCATCGCTGGCGACGGCGACGCCCTGAATCCTCCGGCTGCTTCCGGCTCGACCTCACGAATTCAGCTGAAGCTCAATCCTGGACTGGCGCTCGGCCTCGGCTTTGTTCGTGGCGGGGTCCTCGCCCTGCGCTGCCCGGCAGGGCTTGATCTCGTAGTCGTTGTCGAGCACCCGGCGCGGCCCGGCACGCTCGTCGTCGGCACTGATATCCACGACGAGACCGCTCCGCTGCGCCAATTTCCAGACGTCGGACTCATCAGGATAGGCCTTGCTGATCTGGGCGTCGTTGCAGAACAAGGCGTAGGGCATTCTTCCCGCTCCCGGAAAGCGCATTAACGACTTCACCGGCGCGGGGTTCCGGCGGACGCGTAATCACGGGGGCGTGATCGGGGCGCCAGGGTCCTTGAGTCGTAAACGAGTCCTGAATCCCCAAAAAAAGAATCCCTGGGACTCTCCGGCCGGAATCAGCGGATGTTTTCGGCCATGACGAGCGACCTGAAAACCTCCTGCGGGCACATGCTCCTGCCGCTGACGGTGGCGCTGCTCGGTGCCTGCGCAGCCAATCTCTGGCTGGTTTGGTCCTGGCTGTAGGTCCCTGACGGCCTGCCTGCCTGCCTTACTTGGAGGCCGGCGGAGGTGGGGCGGCGTCGCGGATGGCGGCGCGGGCTTTTGTCAGGGTCGCCGCGCAATATTCCTCGCGCTCGCGCTCGAACCGCTCCTGATGCTTGCGGAAATTGGCGATCCTGGCCTGCATCTCGGTGCGGAAATCGCCACCCGTGCGGGGCGGCGGGACCTGGACGGGCCGAGCCTCGGGGGCCGGGGGAGATACCGCCGGTGGCGGGTCGGTTTCGGCCGCAATGGCCTGCACGGTCGCGATCTCCGTGGTCACCGCGAACGCAGCAGGCGGGCTTTCCGGCGGATGGAGGTCATCCTTCTTGCCGGTTACCGATTGGACGAAGGCCAGTGTCTGCGCGATCAGTGCGTCGCGCTCCGTGATCCACTTCATGGGCCACCCCTGTTGGGGCCATTCCACCAAAGCTCGAGGGGCGAATCAAGAAGGTATCCTGCAAGGGATTGCATATTTTTCCCGGGCGCCCGACAGTGGGCGGATGGATGCCGGAAAAGAGAAGTCGGACGAAGTCGAGGGCTTGAGGCTTGTTCGCGCGTTCCTGTCGCTGTCGCCCGACAAGCGGGCAGAGGTGATCGCGTTCGTCGAGGAATTGGCGCGTGCCCATGGACGGCCCAGGGAGGGCGAGGGCACATCTCCGAAGGGCACATCCCCGAGGTGAGCGCTATCTCTGGCGCGGATTGACGTTGGGCACGAAGGGCGCCCCGACCACCCGGACCGCCGCCGGGGTTGCGGCATTGACCGGCCTGTTGTCGGCGACCCGCCGCTCCGGAGCCTGTCCGAGGACCGGCTCGTACAGCGCAAGCGTGCCGGCGACGACGACGCAGCAGAGCGTCACCGCCCCCAGCAAGAACATGTTTCGATGGTCTGCCCTGATCTGCATGGGGCAAGAACGAGCGACGCACGCCGTTGGTTCCGCGCCGCCGATACGGGAGCAGGCATCCTGAAAAAGGCGGCCGAAGCTTACGCCAAGCTACGGCGGGACTCCAAAGAGTTATTTTTCGGTAAGAGCACCGGTATCATTTGGCATCAAATTTTAACGTCCGCCGGTTCCAATGCACGTTGCTGGGATTACGCCCTCGACTGGACATCATTGGATCTTGCGATGAGCTTTTTGAACAATTTGAAGATCGTGTGGAAGGTCGCGCTGATCGTGGCCGTGATGGGCTGTGCGATGGTTGGCGTCGCCACCTTTGGCACGCGCGAACTCGCCGCGACCGTCGACGGGTTTGCCGAGCTCTCCGCCACGCAGTCCTCGGCGCTCAACCTCACCCGCGCCCAGCGCCGCGCCGAGACCTATCACGCGGCGCTCTATGCGGTCTTCACCGAGGCGACGGAGGCCGGCAACGCCAACCGTCTCAAGATCGCGACCCAGAACCGCGACGAAATCCGCCAATATCTGGACGCGGCGGAGCAGGACGACCCAACGCGCGCGAGCCAGATCAGGAGCATCGGCGACCAGTTGAAAGCCGTGTTCGCCGGCTGCGATCCGGTGCTGAAGGCTGGCTCGCAGGCGAGCACCTCGGAAGACAATGCCAAGGCCGCAGACCGGGCGCACAAGGAGTGCGACCCGGTGATGGACGCGGCCCTGGCCCGCATCGCCCAGTTCGTGACCGAGACCGCGCAGGCGGTTGCCAAGCGCAAGGAAGCCATCAACCGCGACGCCCGCTCCGCGACCTGGACCGTGATGGGCGTCAGCGCCGGCGGCCTGATCCTCGGCATCGCGATCGCGCTGTTCATCGGCCTCAATGCGATGTCTCGGCCGATCGCCCGGCTCAAGCTCGCCATGGAAGGCCTTGCCCGCAATGATCTCAAGACCGAGGTGCCCGAGAAGGATCGCCGCGACGAGATCGGCGACATGGCCAGGACCGTCGAAGTGTTCAAGACCAACGGGCTCGAAGTGGAGCGGCTCAAGGCGGCGCAGGCGGAAGCCGAGAAGCAGGCCGCCGAGCAGCGCCGCCGCGACATGGTCAACCTGGCCGACGGCTTCGAACGTGCGGTCGGCGAGATCATCGAAACGGTCGGGTCCGCGTCCACCGAGCTTGAGGCGTCGTCCTCGACCTTGGCCACCACCGCGCAGCGCGCGCAGGAGCTGACCTCGGTCGTCGTGGCCGCTTCGGGCGAAGCCACCGGCAACGTGCAGTCGGTTGCGACCGCCACGGAAGAGCTGTCCTCCTCGGTCAACGAGATCAGCCGGCAGGTGCAGGAATCGGCGCGGATGGCGGGCGAAGCCGTCAACCAGGCGCGCACCACGACCGAGCGCGTCAGCGAGCTTTCGGTTGCCGCCACGCGGATCGGCGATGTCGTCGAGCTGATCAACACCATTGCCGGCCAGACCAATCTGCTGGCGCTGAACGCCACCATCGAAGCCGCACGCGCCGGCGAGGCCGGCCGCGGCTTCGCGGTCGTCGCCTCCGAGGTGAAGACGCTGGCCGAGCAGACCGCGAAGGCGACCGGCGAGATCAGCCAGCAGATTTCCGGCATCCAGACCGCGACCCAGGAATCCGTCAACGCGATCCGCGATATCTCTGCGACGATCGAGCGGCTCTCGGAAGTGTCGTCGACCATCGCCGCGGCCGTCGAGGAGCAGGGCGCCGCGACCCAGGAAATCTCGCGCAACGTGCAGCAGGCCGCTCACGGCACCCAGCAGGTCTCCTCGAACATCACCGACGTGCAGCGCGGCGCGGCCGAAACCGGCTCGGCCTCCTCGCAGGTGCTCTCGACCGCAAAGATGCTGGCGACCGACAGCAACCGGCTGAAGGACGAAGTCGGAAAATTCCTCCGGATGGTGCGCGCCGCCTGAGTCCGCGCGGCTGCATCCGTCCGCCGCGCCGATAGCGCCTATTGTGGCAGCAGAAATGCAAGCACGATGACGAACAGCACGGCCGTCATGATGACGGCCGTAGCTGCACCGGCGACCATTTTGGCCTTCTCTCGTGCGGTGGTGGGGCGCATGAAAATTCCAACGAGACCGATGAGGTGAGCGGGTTCGCTTGCGGACCATTTCGGACAGCAGGCTCTCCTTGTATAGTGCGTTTGCGCCGGAATCTCGATTCGCGTGCTCTCTGATGATCCCCAATCGTCCGCCCGTGCTCGCCCACGAACGCTTCGTTGCCGACCGCGACAATTTCGCGGGCCTCGATCTCGCCGCGCGGTTCGAGCGGATCGAGCGGACCAACCTGTGGGGCGCGGCCACTTCGGTCTCGGGCCTCGGCTCGGAGGATCCCGTCACGGCCGCGATCCGGCACGCGCTTCCTGCACTGCTGCAACGGCTCGGCGCGCGCTCGCTGCTCGATGCGCCCTGCGGCGATGCGGGCTGGATCGGCCGCATGAAGCTCGATCTCGACTACATCGGCATCGATATCGTGCCGTCGCTGATCGAGGCCAATAGCGAGCGCGCGGCACGAGGTGAACTGGCCGGTCGCTTCCGCGTTGCGGACATCACGCGCGATGCGCTGCCGGCTGCCGACGTGATCCTGTGCCGCGACTGCCTGGTTCATTTGAGCTTTGACAACATCCTCCGCGCCGTCACGAACTTTCGTGCGAGCGGCGCGCGCTTCCTGATGGTCACGACGTTTCCCCAATGGGATGCAAATCGCGACTGCGAGGACGGCGACTGGCGCGCGCTGAACATGGAGACGGCGCCGTTCAACTGGCCGGCGCCGCGCGAACTGATCAACGAGCGCTGCGAGGAGGGCGGCGGTGGCTGGCGCGACAAGAGCCTCGGGCTCTGGCGGCTGGATGAATTGCCCGATCGCGTCCGCGTTGCCACGGGGATGTGACGGACGCAGCCGGAACGTCCGTTGCCTCAGTGATTGCCGTCGCGCTACATTTCTGGTTGCATGAAGCCGTCTCGCGTTGCGGGACGGTGCCGGAGCACGCCATGAGACAAAGCGTTGTGGTCGTCGCCATGCTGATCTGGTGCTGCGCGCCGGCGCTGGCGCAGCAGGAGGGCGCTGCGCTCTACGCGAGCCACTGCGCGCAATGTCACGATGCCGGCAATGCCCAAAGCCGTGTGCCGGGCCGCAGCGCCATGCAGGGAATGTCGTTCGATCATGTGCTGGGGACACTGACCTCCGGCAGCATGGCGGCGATGGCGAAGGAGCGTAGCGACGAGGAACGCCGCGCGATTGCTGCCTTCGTCACCGGCAAGACTGCGGCTGGCGACGCTGCGATCGAAGCGCAGGGGCGCTGCGCGCAGCAGGTCAGTGCCTTTCCGCAACCGCTTGACGGTCCACGCTGGAACGGGTGGGGCGTCGACGCTGGCAATAGCCGCTTCCAGCCGACCGACATGGCGGGGCTGACCGCGGAAGAGGTGCCGCGCCTGCGGCTGAAATGGGCTTACGCCTTTCCCGGCGCCTCGGTGTCGTTTGCGCCGCCGACGATCGTCGGCGGCCTGCTGTTCATCGGCGGTACCGACCGCAAGGTGCACGCTCTCGATGCGCGAAGCGGCTGCACGCTGTGGACGTTGCCGACCGATGCCGCGGTGCGCGCCGCGATCAGCTTCGCGCCGCTTCCCGGTACCGATCAGTTCGCGATCTTCTTCGGTGACTTGCGCGCCAATGCCTATGCCGTGAACGCGCTGACCGGCGCGCTGATCTGGAAGACGAAGGTCGAGGAGCATCCGACCGCGCGCATCACCGGCGCGCCGACGCTGCATTCCGGCGTGCTCTACGTGCCGGTGTCCTCGCTCGAGGAGGCCGCCGGCTCGCAAGCCAGTTACGAATGCTGCACTTTCCGCGGCAGCGTGGTGGCGCTGGAGGCCCTGACCGGCAAGCCGGTGTGGCAGGCCTACACGATCCCGGAAGTGCCGCATCCGACCAGCAAGAATACGAGAGGCACGCAGCTGTTCGGCCCGTCCGGCGCCGCGGTGTGGTCGGCGCCGACGATCGATCCGAAGCGCAACGCCGTCTACGTCGCGACCAGCAACTCCTACTCGAATCCGCCGGCCGCAACCGCCGATGCGATCCTCGCGTTCGAGCTTGCGACCGGAAAGCTGCTCTGGAAGCAACAGGCGACCCCGAAGGACGCCTTCATCGTGGCGTGCTACGGTGCGGACAGGACCAATTGTCCTGACGAGCACGGCCCCGATCACGATTTCGGCCAGTCGCCGATCCTCGTGACCCTGCGCGACGGCAGGCGTGTTCTTGCCATCGCGCAGAAGTCCGGCGTCGTGCACGCGCTCGACCCTGATGATGGCGGCAAGATCCTGTGGCAGACGCGGGTCGGCAAGGGCGGTGCGCTCGGCGGCAGCGAATGGGGCTCGGCCGCCGACCAGGACCGCATCTACGTCGCGAACTCCGACGTGCGTTTCCTGCACGATGGCACGCGGCGGCTCGATTCCACCCAAGGCGGCGGCCTGTTCGGCCTCGATCTCGCCAGCGGGAAGATTGCGATGGAAGTGTCTCCCGTCGCCTGCGGCGATCGCCTCCAATGCAGCCCCGCGCTGTCGGCGGCGGTGAGCCTGATCCCCGGTGTCGTGTTCTCCGGCGGCGTCAGCGGCTTCTTGCGCGCCTACGCCACAGCCGACGGCAAGCTGCTGTGGGAGTTCGATACCGCGCGAGACTATACGGCCGTGAACGGCGTCCCCGCCCATGGCGGCGCGATCGACGGCCCCGGGCCGGTCATCGCCGGCGGCATGCTCTACACCAATTCCGGCTACGGCCAGTGGAGCGGCGTCGCCGGCAACGTGCTGCTGGCGTTCGAGGTTGGGAAGGAGTGAGGGCGAGCATAGGTGCATTGCTCCACCAACTCGTCATTGCGGGCGTAGCGAAGCAATCCAGACTCTTCTCGCGACGACAGTATGCGGGAACACCGTTCCGGATTGCGCTCCGTTCCATCCCGGCTGCAGGACCCGTCGGCCGACCAAGGAGGAAGGAATTTCGATGATCGACGCCCGATGTCATTGCGGCGCTCTTGCGCTGTCGCTTCCGGGGCCATCAAGCCTCGTCGCCGCCTGCCATTGCATTGACTGCCAGCGACGAACAGGCGCGCCGTTCGGTGTCGGTGCCTTCTATCCGGCAGAGGCCGTCACGATCTCAGGCGCGTCGAAGGAATACGTCCGCACGGCCGCGAGCGGCGGCAAGGTCCGCAGTTATTTTTGTCCCGACTGCGGTTCAACGGTCTGGTGGAAAGCGGACAATCTGCCTGCGATGATCGGCGTCGCCATCGGCGCCATCGCGGATCCGAATTTTCCGGCCCCGGTCAGATCGGTTTTCGAGCAATCGAAACATGTCTGGGTGGAGATCGCCGGCGCCCAGCATTTCCAGCAGAGCAGCTTGCAGAAGAACTCGGACTGAGTGCTCCCGCGTCGAGTGCTGGTGCCGGCTGAGGGGATTGAACCCCCGACCTTCGGTTTACAAAACCGCTGCTCTACCGCTGAGCTAAGCCGGCGACGCTGGAAGATGCGGGGCAGGGCTCGGCATGTGCCGGAGTTGTCCGTCCGCTCGGGCGTCGCAATATCAGACTTGGGTGGAAAGTGCCAGAACCCGCGCATGGATCGCAGGCATGAAAACAGGCGGCCCCGAAGGCCGCCTGTTCCGTCGCGCGTGGCCTAAGCTGGCTTACTGGCAGATGTGCCGGCGGCCGTCCTCACCCTTGAACCAGGTGCCGGGCGTACAGACGAAGCCGTTGCGCTGGGCGTAGGTGCGGGTGTCCCAGCCGCGATTGTCCCACGAATTGTCGTAGGCATAGCTGTTGTCCATGGCGCGGAACGGCGCGGTTGCGATCGCTCCGGCGGTGCCGATGGCAGCGCCCGCAACGCCGGTCGCGACGTCGGTCGGCCAGAAGCCGGTGCGACTCCCGTTCCAGTCGTTATTCCAGTCGCCATTGGTCTGGCGGGAGCTCACGCGGCGATGGCGATAGCCACGGTCGCTGTACGAATTTCCCGGGCCGAGGTTCTGGCAATTGGCATTGGGGAATTGCGCCGAGCAGCGGGCTGGATTGTTGACCACGGTTTGCGCCATGGCGGGCGTTGCGAGTGCGGATGCCGCGAGCACGGCGGCGCCGAGCAGTTTCATTTTCGTCATTATTTGTCTCCCGTCTGATTGACGGGGGCTAAATGCTGGCGGCGATCGATGTTCCGATGAAGCAGGTTGATTGTGCCGCTCATGGGTCAAACGGTTGTGAGCGAGCGGAACATGTTCCGGTGCGTGCGGATCCCCGTTAACGCTTCGCTAGCGCAGCTTGCGGCATTTGAGCGGCCCGCGTCGCTTGCGCGTTAGGCTTACCGGCATTTGGTGAGCGGGCCTTAACCCTCTGTGGGCCGTGATCGGTTAGGTTGTGTTCCAGACAACCGGGATCCCACCATGCGCGCTCTGGCGCTCGCAGCCTTTTTGATCGGACTGCCCGCGACGGCGTTTGCCGGCGGCGGCTTCGATATCGTCGTGCCCGGCCGCCCCGGCGTGCCGATCATCATCAATGGCATCGACGCGTCCTATAGCGTCGTCGAAGGTGTCTGGGGCCTGGGCAAGAACGTCCAGGTGCAGCCGACGATCTATGGTGGACGCTATGTCGCCGAGCGGCAGCCGGAAGACGTCGGCCATTATTATCCGACACTGGGCCTGCGGCCCGGCTATGGCCGGCTCGAGGTCGAGCCGCCGGCGAACCGCAAATTGCCGAAGCCGGCCGAGAGCTACCACCAGAGCTGGGGCGCGCAATCGGCGCCGCTGCCGCCGCAGATGGATGTGCCCGCCGATCCGCCGCCGGTGATCCTGGCGCCTGAGATCAATGTGAATCCGCAGCATCGTCGGCCCCGGCCGCGTGCCGAGGTGCCCGGCAAGCCGCCGGGTTAAGAAACGACAAAAATCCGAAATACGGAAATCAACAGGAGAGAGTAATGCGTCAGATGATTTCGGGACTGGTCGCGGCGGCTGCCGTGATGTTCGTCGGGGCCGCGCCGGCCGCGGCCTGCGGCTTCAATCCGTGCCAGCCGATTGCGCCGGTCTATAGCGGCTGCAACACGGGTTGCGGTAGCTGGGGTTATGGCCCGGGTTATGGCGGATGGGGCTTTGAGCACCTCGCCGAGCCGACCACGCAGTATTACTACGTCAACCAGGGCCCGACCTACACCGGCCCCGGCGCCTTCGCGCCGTACCCGACCTATCGTGAGGACGCGGTCGTCGCGCCCGCCAACTACGGCTATGGCCGTGGTTATGGCTACGGCAACGGCTATGGCTATCGTGCCGCCGCCGCCTATCCCTATCAGCGCCCGTACTACCGTCCGTATCGCTACGGCTATGGCCCGCGGTACGGCTATCTGCCGCGCACGCACTACGGCTACGGTCCGCGCTACGGCTACGCCCACCGCGCGCCGTATTACGGCGGCCACCGCGTGCTGCGCCGCTATTACTGATCGTTTGATTGGTTGAGTTGAAGAAGCGCCCGTCCGCGTGATGCGGATGGGCGTTTTGTTTTTGGATTCTTAGTTTGACGCGTTTTCTTTACGCGAACCGGTATCCACTTCGCTTGAAAACGCTCTACCGCTTCATCAGCCCGAGGCGGCTTGCGCCGACGTAAAGCGAGAGCACGGCGGCATTCGACACGTTGAGGCTCTTGATCTCGCCGGGCATGTCGAGCCGCGCCACGACGCTGCATGTTTCGCGCGTCAATTGCCGCAGGCCCTTGCCTTCGGCGCCGAGCACCAGTGCGAGTGGTTCGCGCAGTGCGACGTCCGAGAGGTCCTCGCTGCCTTCGCTGTCGAGGCCAACCGTCTGGAAGCCGCGCTCGTTCAGCGCGGTGAGGGCGCGGGCGAGGTTTTGCACCGTCACCATCGGTACCAGTTCCAGCGCGCCTGAGGCGGCCTTGGCCAGCACGCCGGTTGCCTCGGGGCTGTGGCGCGCCGTGGTGATGATCGCCTTCACCGCGAACGCTGCTGCTGAGCGCAGGATGGCGCCGACATTGTGCGGATCGGTGATCTGGTCGAGCACCAGCACCATGCCTTCCTGCTCCAGGGTCTCGATGTCGGGCGAGGGCAGGGCGTCGGCCTCGGCGAGCAGGCCCTGGTGGACAGCGTCGGGCGACAGCAGCCGGTCGATCTCCTGGGGACGGACGATCTCGGGCGTGACGCGGGTCTCGATGTTTTCGTCCGCGAGCCGCCTTGCGGCGTTCTCGGTCAGCGTCAGCTTGCGGATCCGCCGCGCCGGGTTTTGCAGCGCCATGGTGACGCTGTGCCAGCCATAGAGGATGACTGGACCGTCGGATGCCGAATCACGGTCGCGCCAGGCCGGCCGGCCGGCCGATTTCCCGGGCCTGTTGAAGGGCTTAGCCCCGCTGCGGGGCCCCCTCGGGGTGAATTTTCGATCCTTCATGGGCTCGCTTGTGTCACGGGTCCCGGAATATGGCAATTTGGGCGCCCAAGGTGACGATTTTAGCTGTTCGCCTCGGTTGACTTTGCCCCACCGCATCGCCCATAAACGCGCCCGGTCGCGCCCCCATCCGGGCTGTCGCGGCCTTCACGTTCCATGGCCGTCTTCGGTCCGCCGGCAAGGTCCGGCCCGATTGTGCTGCCGTCGAGCGGGGGAGTGTCCCGAGTGGCAAAGGGAGCTGACTGTAAATCAGCCGCCTCATGGCTTCGCAGGTTCGAGTCCTGCCTCCCCCACCAGCCTTCGCTCGCTTCGCGAGCTTCGGCTAGGCAAGCCAGCCCAAATCATCGTGACGCGAAGCTAGCGAAGGCTGTCGCGCCATAGCCCGAAGGGCGTAGGCGGACTGTCGAACGGATACGACCGCCGCTACCTCACCCCATCATCTCCCGCACCATCGGCACCACCTTGCGGCCGTAGAGCTCGATGCTCTTCATCAGCTTCTCGTGCGGCAGGGGACCGGCCGAATATTTCAGCTGGAAACGCGAGATGCCAAGCGCCTTTGCCGTCTTTGCGATCTTGCGCGCCACGGTTTCCGGCGAGCCGACATAGAGCGAGCCGTGCTCGGCTTCGCTCACGAACTCGTCGCGACCCATCGGCGGCCAGCCGCGTTCCTTGCCGATGCGGTCGCGCATGGCCTTGTAGTCGCCCCACAGCTCTTCGCGCGCCTGCGCATCCGTTTCCGCGACATAGCCGGGCGAGTGCACGCCGATCGGCTGTGCCGGGCGGCCGAACTCCCTGAAGGCACGGTGATAGAGATCGACGTAAGGCGCAAAGCGCGTGGGATCGCCGCCGATGATCGCGAGCATCAAGGGCAGGTCGTAATGCGCCGCGCGCACCACCGATTGCGGACTGCCGCCGACGCCGATCCAGGTTTTCAGCGTGCCGTTCTCGACCGGCGGATAGACGAGCTGCTCTTTCAGCGGCGGGCGCAATTTGCCTTCCCAGGTCACGGGCTTCTGCGACAGCAGGGCGGCGAACAGATCGAGCTTCTCCTCGAACAGCGCTTCGTAAGAACGCAGATCGAAGCCGAACAGTGGAAAGGATTCGGTGAAGGAGCCGCGGCCGAGGATCACCTCGGCGCGCCCGTTGGAGAGCGCATCGAGCGTGGCAAAGCGCTGGAAGACGCGGATCGGATCGTCCGAGCTCAGCACCGTCACGGCCGAGCCGAGATGGATGCGCCTGGTGCGCGATGCGATCGCGGCGAGCACGGTCTCGGGCGAGGAGATCGCGAAGTCGGCACGGTGGTGCTCGCCGAGCCCGATGAAGTCGAGGCCGAGCTCGTCGGCCAGCACGGCTTCGTCGACGACGTTGCGGATCACCTGCGCGTGCGCGAGCGTCTTGCCTGTGCCGTCCTTGGTGACGTCGCCAAAGGTATCCAGTCCGAATTGAAGCGGTGAGGTCATCGATCAGGTCTCTGAGGGGGGGCGCGAGCGGCCCGCATGTGGGAAATTGTTTGCTGTGCAGCTAGGGTGCGGAGACCGCATCGGCAATGCTGCTCCGGGAAAGGCTGGGTTTCCGGTTTTTCACCGGGCTCAATCGGATCTGGCGAACATCTCGACCAGGGTCTCGCGCAGCCAGCGCTGCGCCGGCACGGTGTCGTTGCGCTGGTGCCAGAACAGGCTGACGATGCGCGGCGGCGCCTTGAGCGGAAGCGGCATGGCGTGCAGCAACGGCGCATGCCTTGATTGCGAACGCAGGTCGCTCGGCAGCACGGCAATGAGGTCGGACTGGCGCACGACCTCGTAGGCGGCGCTGTAGTGATTGACGGTCGCGACCAGGTTGCGCGACAGCCCGCGCGAGGCGAGGAAGAGGTCGTAGGACGGCATGGTCTTGCCCGCGAGGCTCACATCGACGTGACCCGCGTTGAGGAAAGTGCGCGTGCTGAGCCGCTTCATGCCCGCGAGTGGATGGCCGCGCCGCATGAAGCAGGCATAGTCGACGGTCCACAGCGAGCGCGAGCGAATGGCGGCTGGCTGCTGCGCCTCGTTGACATAGACGCTCATGACGCAGTCGACCCTGTTGTCCTCGAGCTGGTCGGCGATCTCGATGACGGTGTTGGGCACGGTGTGGACGCGTGCCTTGGGCGCGACCTTGCCGAGATGACCGAGCAGGTTCGGCATCACCAGCGAGGAGACGTAGTCCGACATCGACAGGCTGAACTCGGTCTGCGCGCGAGCGGGATCGAACACCTGCTCGTCGAGCGCACCACGCACGCTTTCCAGTGCTTCGCCGATCGGCTCCCACAGCACCACGGCGCGCTGGGTGGGACGGATGCCGGTGCCGGATCTCACGAACAGGGGATCGCCGAGCGCGTCGCGCAGCCGCGCCAGCGCGTTGCTGACCGCGGGCTGGGTCATCGTCAGCGCGCTCGCGGCGCGCGTGACGCTGCCCTCGGTCATCAGCGCCTCGAAGACTTTCAGGAGGTTGAGGTCGAGCGCACGGAACGACACGAACATTCACCACAGTGATATATTAGATCATGATTATAAATTATGACGATAATGTCTCCTTGTCTATGGTTCCCTGAGGGACACGCGGAGCGCCGGGCCGCCAGACTGAGGGGACTTTCATGTCGATGATATCGGCGCGCATCGAGCGCCTTCCGTTCGCACGCTTCCACAAGCATCTGCTGCTGATGGGCGGGCTCGGCTACATGTTCGACGCGATGGACGCGGCGGTGCTGGCCTTCATCCTGCCGGTGCTGCGCACGGCGTGGAATCTGTCGAGCGTGCAGATCGGCGTGCTCGGCAGCAGCACCTATATCGGCTTCCTGTTCGGCGCGTTGCTGGCAGGCACGCTGGGCGACCTGATCGGCCGCCGCGCCGTGATGATGTCCGCGCTTGCGCTCTATTGCGCGGCGTCCATCGTGAGCGCGATGGTCGATGCATGGCCGTCCTTCTTCGCCGCACGCGTCGTCGCCGGCATGGGCACGGGCGCCGAGAGCGCGATCATCGCGCCCTATCTCGCGGAGTTCGTCGCGCGGCGCTACCGCGGCAGTTTCACCGGCGCGCTGGCCGGCTTCTTCTCCTTCGGCTTCGTTGCCGCGGCGCTGCTCGGCTACTTCATCGTGCCCGCCTATGAGAACGGCTGGCGCATGGTGCTGGTCATCACGGCGGTGCCGGTCGTCATGCTGTTGTGGTGGCGTAAGTCGCTGCCGGAATCGCCGCGCTGGCTCGAAAGCCGGGGCAGGGAGAAGGAAGCCGAAGCCGTGCTGGACAGGATCGAGACAGAGTTTGCGCGCCGGGGCCATGTCCTGCCGCAACCCGTCGTCGAAGCCGTCGCGCCGCAGGGAGCAACCGGAACGCTGCTTGCCAATTTCGCCGCGCTCCTCGCAGGCCGGCAGGCGCGCATCACCATCATGACCTGGATCATGTGGCTGGCGATCACGTTCAGCTATTATTCCTTCTTCGTCTGGATCCCCGGCCTGCTGGTCCAGAACGGCATGAGCATCACCAAGAGCTTCGCCTATTCGATCGCGATCTATTGCGCGCAAATTCCCGGCTATTTCAGCGCCGCGTATTTCAACGAGCGTATCGGCCGGCAGGCGACGATTGCGACCTACATGGTGCTCGGCGGCGCCAGCGCGCTCGGGCTCGCCTTCGCGCAGAGCGACCAGCAGATCATGGCGGCGGGAATCTTCCTGTCTTTCTTCATGAACGGCACCTATGCGGGCGTCTATGCCTATACGGCTGAGGTGTTCCCGACGCCGGTCAGGACCACCGGGGCCGGGCTTGCCTCCGCGATCGGCCGCATCGGCGCGATCGTCTCGCCGATCCTGGTCGGCTATCTCTATCCGAATTTCGGCTTCGCCGGCGTGTTCGGCATCACCACCACCGTGCTGCTGCTCGGGGCGGTGACCGTCGTGCTGATGGGCGTGCCGACCCGCGGCCGTTCGCTGGAGGAGATTGCGGCGGGTGAAGTTGCATGACGCGGACCAAACGCCAGGCCGATCCGCTGCTCTGTGCCGTCGCGGCGGCGCAGGGCAGGGCGGATCAGCCGGATGCGCTGTTCGCGGCGCTGGACGAAGCCATGAAGTCGGCGATCGGGCACAAGCTGTTCACGATCCTGACCTATGACGGCGACAGCGGTGAAGCGGCGCGGGTCTATTCCAATCTCCCCGGCCCGTATCCGACCGGCGGACGCAAGCGCCTGGCACCGGGCCCTTGGACCGAGGCCGTTCTCGACCGCGGCGAGGCCTATATCGGCCGCACGCAGGACGATCTGCGCGAGGTGTTCTCCGACCACGAGCTGATCGCCTCGCTCGGCTGCGCGAGCGTGCTCAACATGCCCGTGCGCTGGCGCGGGCGTACGCTCGGCTCGCTCAATCTGCTTCATGAGGCAGGCTGGTACGACGAGGACGACGTCGCCGCGTGCCTTCCCTTTGCCCAGCTCACATTGCCGGCACTGCTCGCGCCGGCCCACTTCTGACAGGGACGCCGCGATGCCCAGCATCCTCTTCAAGAACGCCGCTCTGCTCGATCCGCTCCAGCCGGACCTGCTGGAGGGACATCACGTGCTGGTCGAAGACAATTTGATCAAGGAGGTCTCGGACCGGCCGATCCAGGTCACGGCCGACCGCACCATCGATCTGAAGGGCAAGACGCTGATGCCCGGCCTGATCGACCTGCATGTGCATGCGGTGGCGGTCGAGCTCAATCTGGCGCAGCAGGTGCACATGCCGAACGTGCTGGTGACGTTGCGCTCGACGCTGCTCTTGCGCGGCATGCTGCGGCGTGGCTTCACCACCGTCCGCGATGCCGGCGGCGCCGGCCATGCGCTGAAGCAGGCGATCGAGACCGGTCTCACTGACGGCCCGCGGCTGTTCGTTTCGGGCCGGGCGCTGAGCCAGACCGGCGGCCACGGCGACATGCGGGCGCGCTCGGATTATCTGGCGAGCGATGCACCATGTCCGTGCTGCGTGCGGGTCGGCGCGCTGGCGCGCGTTGCCGACGGCGTCGACGGCGTGCGCCGGGCGGCGCGCGAGGAGCTCCAGATGGGCGCCGACCAGATCAAGATCATGGCGTCCGGCGGCGTTGCCTCGCCGACCGATCCGGTCGGCGCCTTCGGCTACTCCGAGGATGAGGTCCGCGCCATCGTCGAGGAGGCGCGCGGGCGCCAGACCTATGTGCTCGCCCACGCCTACACCGCCGCCGCCATCGCGCGCGCGGTTCGCTGCGGCGTGCGCACCATCGAGCATGGCAATCTCGTGGATGAGCCGACCGCGCGCCTGATGGCCGAGAAGGGGGCCTATGTGGTGCCGACGCTGGTCACCTACGAAGCGCTGGCCAACGAGGGCGCCCAATATGGCCTGCCGCCGGAGAGCGTCGCCAAGATCGCCGATGTCCGCGACGCCGGTCTCCGTTCGCTCGCGATCTATCGCGACGCCGGCGTGAAGATGGGGTTTGGCAGCGATTTGCTCGGGCCGTCCCAGCGTCTCCAGAGCGACGAATTCCGCATCCGCGCCGAGATTCTCGGCCCGCGCGCGGTTATCGCCAGCGCCACGGTGGTCGGCGCCGAGGTGCTCGGCATGGAGGGCAAGCTCGGCCGGATTGCTCCCGAGGCTCTCGCGGACCTGCTGGTGGTCGACGGCAACCCGCTGCGCGATGTCGCCTGCCTGCTCGGCCAGGGCGAGCACATTCCGCTGGTGCTGAAGGCCGGCAAGGTCCAGTTCGACCGGCTGAACGCGTAATCACCGCCACATCCCCGCATACGCGAGCCGATGTCGATCGTCGGCCCCTGCGGTGCAGGCCGCCCTTGCGCGGAATTGACGGACGATCGTCGGCTCACACCGCTGCATTTCGGAGGTGGCCGGTTTCCGTTTGTGCGTCCTATTTCGAGATACGCACGACCATCTTGCCGAGCGCCCCGCGCGTCTGCATGGTCCTGAACGCTTCCCGGAAATCATCCAGCGCGAAGACGCGACCGACCACAGGCTTCAGATTGCCCTCGGCCAGCCAGGCCGTCAGCTCCGACATCAGGCGCTTCTGCACCTCGGGCTCGCGGATTGGAAGCTGGGCGAGGTCGACGCCGAGCAGGGCGCCACCCTTCAGCAGTGGCAGGTTGAACGGCAATGCAGGGATCGCGCCGGCGGCAAAACCGACCACGAGATGACGGCCGCGCCAGGCGATGGAGCGAAAGGCCTGCACCGAGACTTCGCCGCCGACAGGGTCGAAGATCACGTCGGCGCCGTGTCCTCCGGTCAATTCCTTCAGCGTGTCGCGCCAGCTGGTCTGCGTGTAGTCAATCACAGCGTCGGCGCCGTGCTGTCGCGCGAACTCGCGCTTGTCTGGTGTCGATGCCGCTGCGATCACACGGGCGCCGAGCAGCCTGCCAATCTGGACAGCCGCGATTCCCGTGCCGCCGGCTGCGCCCAGCACCAGAAGCTGTTCGCCTGCGCAGAGCGAGGCGCGTGCACTGAGCGCATAGAGCGCGGTCAGATAATTGGCACGAAACGAGGCGGCGACCTCGGCCGCGACGCCATCCGGTAGGGGATAAAGCGCTTCGGGGGTGACGACGATCTCTTCGGCAAGCGCGCCCGAGCGCGTCATCCCCATCACGCGCATGCCGGGTTGATAACCTCCCGGCCTGCCCGGAGCTTCCTCCACCACGCCTGCAAACTCTGTCCCGGGAATGAAGGGAAGGGGATCCTTGGTCTGATAGAGGCCCTGAATCTTCAAGCCATCGACAAATCCGATTCCCGCAGCCTCTACCCGAATGCGCAATTGTCCGGGCTCCATGAGCGGATAAGGAATGTCCTTCAGCTCGATTTGGTCGATGGGCGCGTATTGTTCGACAACGACGGCTTTCATGTCGGATCCCTGTGGTTCCGGTTATTCTAACAGGTCCCTGGACCGGCCTCTTGCGTCTACCGCCACATCCCGCGCATCTTTGCCCCGATGTCGATCTTCGGCCCTTGCGCCGCGGTGCGCGCCGCGCCTGCGGCCGCCTTCGGCCAGGCCGTGCGCTCGAACAGATAGACCAGCTGCTCCGGGATGAAGCGGGTACGCGAGGCGTAGACGTGGCGGTCGCCCTTGGCGGCCTGGCCGTGGGTGAAGAAGCGCTGCGGCACGACGAGGTGGAGATCGTCCTTGGCGCGCGTCATCGCGACATAGAGCAGGCGGCGTTCCTCCTCGAGCTCGGCGCTGGTGCCGGCGCCGAGGTCGGAGGGCATGCAGCCGTCGACGACATTGAGCACGAACACCGACTTCCATTCCTGGCCCTTGGCGGAGTGGATGGTGGAGAGGATCAGATAGTCCTCGTCGCGCAAGGGAGGCCCGGACTTGTCGCTGGTCGCATCCGGCGGATCGAGCGTCAGCTCGGTCAAGAACTTCTCGCGCGAAGCATAGCCGCTCGCGATCTGCTCGAGCTGCATCAGATCGGCGCGGCGCGTCTCGGATTCCTCGTGGATGCGGTCGAGATGCGGCTCGTACCAGAGCCGCACGCGCTCGAGATCCGCCGGCCATTCCGAATAGCGCAGGTTCGCGACCGTGCGGACGAAATCGGTCCAGTCCGCGCCGGTGCGCGGCGGCACCGGTAACTGGCCGAGTGCAGCAAGCGGATCGGTGCTCTCCGCCATCTGGTCCAGCACGCGCTGCGCGGTTGCGGGGCCGATGCCGGGCAACAGATGCAGGATGCGGAAGCCCGCAACGCGGTCGCGCGGGTTTTCGGCAAAGCGCAGCAGCGCCAGCACGTCCTTGACGTGGGCGGCGTCGAGGAATTTCAGGCCGCCGAATTTCACGAACGGGATGTTGCGGCGGGTCAGCTCGATCTCCAGCGGACCCGAATGCGAGGTCGTCCGGAACAGCACCGCCTGGTGCTTCAGAAGCGCGCCTTGCTCACGGTTGGCCAGCACCTGTTCGACGATGTAGCGGGCCTGGTCGGCCTCGTCGTGCACGGTGACGAGCTGCGGCTTTTGCGCGGAGGTGCGCTCAGTCCAGAGGTTCTTGGTGAAGCGTTCGCGCGCGAGGCCGATCACGCCGTTGGCCGCCGCCAGCACGGCTTGCGTCGAGCGGTAATTGCGGTCGAGCGTGATCATCTCGGCGCGCGGCGAGAAGCTTTGCGGAAAGTCCAGGATGTTGCGCACGGTAGCGGCGCGGAACGAATAGATCGACTGCGCGTCGTCGCCGACGACGGTGAGGCCGCGTCCGTCGGGCTTCAGCGCCAAGAGGATCGAGGATTGCAGGCGGTTGGTGTCCTGGTATTCGTCGACCAGCACGTGATCGAAGCGTCCGCCGATCTCTTCGGCGATCAGCGCATCGCTCAACATCTGCGACCAGTAGAGCAGCAGGTCGTCGTAGTCGAGCACGTGCTGGGCCTGCTTGGCCTCGACATAGGCCGCGAACAGGCCCTTCAGCTCGGCCGCCCAGCCCGCGCACCAGGGATAGTGCGCCCCTAGCACCTTCTCGATCTCCATCTCGGCGTTGACGCAGCGGGAGTAGATCGACAGGCACGTGCCCTTGGCGGGAAAGCGGCTCTCGGTCTTGGACAGGCCGCGCTCGTGCCGGACCAGATTCATCAGGTCGGCGGAATCCTCGCGGTCGTGGATGGTGAAGGCAGGGTCGACGCCGATCCGCTCGGCATATTCGCGCAGCAGCCGCGCGCCGATGCCGTGGAAGGTGCCGGCCCAGGTCAGCGCATCGCGCATGATCGCGGCGTTGTTCTCCCCGAGCACCTTTCGGGCGATGCGCTCGACCCGGCCGGCCATCTCGGCCGCCGCGCGGCGAGAGAATGTCATCAACAGGATACGGCGCGGATCGGCCCCCGCAACGATCAGATGAGCGACGCGATGGGCCAGCGTGTTGGTCTTGCCGGAGCCGGCACCGGCGATGACGAGCAGGGGGGCGCCCACGGTCGAGCCGTCGGCCACGCCATGCTCGACGGCGCGGCGCTGCTCCGCATTGAGCGTGTCCAGATATGCTGCCACGAATCGCCCCGGTGAAACCGTGAGATTCGGCGATCTCCTCGCGAATCGCAATGCGGCTGGACGGAACCGGATTTAACACCTAGGGAAAAGACGGCCCAAGGTTCCAGCCCGAGAAAAGCGCGCCCGGCATGACCGAGCTCAAGCCTGACCAGTTCGAGATGCGGCGGCTGGAGTCGCTCAGCAACACCATTTTCGGCGTCGCCATGACGCTTCTGGCCTACGATCTGCCCAAGGCCGCAGTGTTCACCAGCGCCCCCGGCTGGAGCGATCTCGCCCATGTCTATTCCGGCAAGCTCGCCGGCTTCGCGCTCAGCTTCATCATCGCGGGTGTGTTCTGGATCAGCCATCACCGCCGGCTGGCGCGCCAGCCGGTGGGCAGTCGCGGCGCGGTGATCCTCAACCTGTTCTTCCTGCTCTCGATCGTGCTGCTGCCGGTCACCAACGGCCTCTACACCAATTACGGCATGAGCAACGCGGTCGCCGTGCTCTACGGCCTGCATTTGACCGCGATCGCCGGCCTCAATGCCTGGCTGTGGTGGACGATCCTGGGCGGCTGGCGCCACGAGATTATGGCCTCGCTGTTTCCGCTGCTCGTGTTCATCCCGGGCACGATCGTGGCGGCATATGCGCCGCACGTCGCGCCCTTCGTGTGCTTCATCGCCTTCGGCGGGCTGCTGATCCAGCGCTTCTACGTCGCGCGAACCGAGCCGGGCGCGTAAGGCCGCGGCTTACCCTGGTGTCGCGCCGAACCCGTCGGACGGCACGTAAAGCTTGACCGGGCGGATTTCGTAGACCGCAGTCGGATTGACCTGACGCAGCCTCCGCGCCGCCGCGATGGCCTCATCGTCCGTGTCGTATTCCACGAGGTGGAAGCCCAGAAGCTGCTCCTTGGTCTCGGCAAACGGGCCGTCCAGCACCACGCCCGCGCCGGGGCCACGCAAGGTGCGGGCCTTTCGGGTCTCGTCCAGACGGGCGGCCGGCCCGAAATGTCCGCTTGCCCTCAAGGGCGCCTGAGCCTCGATGACCTTGGCCACGACTGCCGCGTCCTCCTCGGGTGTCCAGGACAAAATCTCGTCTTCCACGTGATAGGCCAGGATGGCGTAGAGCATCGTCACCTCGCTTTTTTGCTGCGTGCGTCCAAAGGACTTATCACCGCGGCCCGCCCCGACAATCCCCAAGCACAAAATATTGCGTCGTGCAGGCTCGACGAAACCGTCCTGAAACCCGATTGCCGCCTTGCGGGGTGAACGCTGCCCAAAGCCGAGGCGACTGATGGCCACAAGATCACGAAAGGTCATCGGAGGCGGCAATGTCGGGTCACACCATCAAGATCATCTGCGACGCTCGGCGGGCGGCACAATCGGAGCCTGCCGATTTGCACGACCAGAGCGGACATCACCGCTATTACGGCAGCTCGGCCGAGAACGGCGGCGAACGCATCGTCGAGAGCCGCCGCGGCAAACGCCCGCGCGCGCTCAATGTCTGCGGCTTCTGAAACCCTTTCTGAAGCTTTGGGCGAGACCGGTCTTCGCTGATGGGTGTCCTGCAAATATCGATCGCCGCGCTGCCGTTCCTGCTCTCGCTGGCGAGCCGGAGCAGCAAGGCGATCGCGCCGTGCCTGCTCACGAGCATCTTCACAATGCTGCTCGGCGAGAAGCCCCACCGGGCGGTCTTGGCCTGGTGCGTCGGCGTGCTGATCGCCGCTGTGGCGTTACGCGAACGGCTTCGCACGACCTGAGCGACCCCGTCACGGCGCGTTGAGGACCCGCTTGACGAGGGCCTCCCGCAGCGCCGCCAGTTCGCCGCTCGCCTCCATCTGCGCGATCACCTTGCCGACCTTCGGCACCAGATCGCGATGACGTTCGTGCAGGTAGTGGTAGATGTGGATGCGCTCGAGCGGCGGCGAGAGCGGGTAGATCCTGGCCTGCAGATTGAGCTTCCTCACCGCGACGAGTCCGCTGAAGAGGTCGGTGACCATCACGTCGAAACGGTCGGCGTCGAGCATCTTGATCATGTTCTCGAGGCTGGTGGTCGCCGTGACGCGGGCCATGTCGCGGGTGCCGGCCTCCGAGGAGCCGACGCCGCGGACGATGCCGATGCTGTAGTCCCTGATGGAATTCCAGCCGGCGACGTCGAAGCGCAGTTTCGTCGTGAACACCGCGGGCTCGATGTAGTTGATCGCCGGCGTGACCTGGATCAGCGTGGGGTAGTCGCGCGCGAGCGTCCCGATCCGCTGGATCTCGCCGTCGACCTCGCCTGCGCTCGACAGCGCGAGGGCCCGCTTGCCGGGGACGTCCTCGAATTCGAGCCTGATGTTGAGCTTGGCGTAGACGGCCCGCAGCATCTCGCCGCCGACATATTGATCGGGGATGTCGGCGATGCGCGCCAGCCGGATCAGCTCCTGCGCCTGCGTTGGGCCGGCTGCGAGCAACGACAGGCAGGCGATGGCTATCCGCCACATCACGCGTCTCCTTGGTCGTGCATTGCTACCACTGGATTCGGAGGCTCGCGCGATCTACCGGGAGTGGCGCGCCTGCGCGCCGTCTGCAACGACCATCGTTCGCCCGCCATGCAGGCAACTCCGGACTTTAACCGATGTCATTCTAGCACCCGAGGTGATAGTTTGCGCGAGAATCCTGTTGCTGGGCGCAACATATGACCCCGCCGACCTCAAGCCGCCCACGGGCCGACAGGATCACCACGCAGGTCGCGTGAAGGAAAAGTCTCAACGAACGAATTGCTCGCGGCCACGACCGGCCGGCCGGCCGGAGCAGGATGCCGCCATTCCGGGGACGTGGTGCATGGGCAACGCAGGCGACGAGGACTCCAAGCTCAGCCGCGCCGTCGCCCCGGCGGCCGCGAAGCAGGATTTGAGCGGGATCGGCGCTGCGCTTGCGCCGGCGATCGGAGCGTTGCTGTCGCGGATCTTCAACTGGTCGCGCAGCGGCGTCGGGCCGCGCCTCCTGGCCGCCGTGCTGCTGTTCTCCTCGATCGTGACGCTGATGCTGACCGCGCTTCAGCTCTATCTCGACTACGACCGCGAAGTCGGCGTCATCGCGACGCGGCTCGACGAGATCGGCCGCAGCACCACCGGCAGCCTCGGCGAGAGCCTGTGGAATCTCGACCAGAACCAGATCAAGCTCCAGCTCGACGGCATCCTGCGGCTGCCCGACATCCGCGCCGCCGAGGTGCGCGAGATCGCCGATCGTCCCAATCCGATCCGTGTCGCGGTCGGCGAGCCGAACACCCGTTCGATCGTGACGCGCGACTACCCGCTGAACTACTCCGCGCAGGGGGCCGCGCGCACGATCGGCGTGCTCCATGTCGAGGCGACGCTGAGCGAGGTCTATCGGCAATTGCTGAACCGGGCCCTGGTCATCCTGGCAAGCCAGGCGGCGAAGACGTTCGTCGTCTCGCTGTTCATCATCTACATGTTCCATCTCCTGGTGACGCGGCACCTGGTCGCCATCGCCGACTTCGTCAGCAAGTACAGCCTGGCGCGGCCGCCGCCGCCTTTGCACCTGGAGCGCCGGCCGCCCTACGATGCGGACGAACTGGACAAGGTGATCGACGCCTTCAACGCCATGTGCGCCAATCTCGAGCGGGCCTATGGTGAGTTGCGCGAGGCCAATGCGAATCTCGAGCGCGACCTGAAGATCCGCCAGCGCACCGAAGACGACGCGCGCGCGAGCGAGCAGCGCTTCCGCGACTATGCCGAGACCGCGTCCGACTGGTTCTGGGAGACCGGGCCGGATCATCGGTTCACCTACATATCCGAGCGGGCCGGGGCCTTCGGCATGGACCACAAGGCGCTGATCGGCAAGCGCCGCACCGATGCCGCGTTCGACCACGACGCCGAGCCGGAGAAATGGCGCGCGCACTTGGCGGTGCTGGACCGCCACGAGCCGTTCCGGAAGTTCGAGTATCGCGGCCGCGATATGACCGGACGCGTGCGCCATTTCAGCGTCAACGGCCAGCCGGTCTTCGCGGCCGACGGACGCTTCATGGGTTATCGCGGCTCCGCCACCGATCTCACTGAGCAGCACGAGACCGAGGAGCGGCTTCGCCAATCCCAGAAGATGGACGCGATCGGCCAGCTCACCGGCGGCGTCGCGCACGACTTCAACAACGTGCTCACCGTCATCACCGGCACCATCGAGATCATCCAGGAAGGGCTTGCGGACCGGCCCCAGTTCGCCGCGATCGCGCAGCTGATCGACGATGCGGCCGCGCGGGGCGCCGAGATCACCTCGCAGCTGCTGACCTTCGCGCGCCGCCAGCCGCTGGAGCCGCGCGAGATCGACGTCAACGCCCTCGTGATCGAGACGGCGAAGCTGCTGAAGCCGATCCTGGGCGAGCACATCGAGATCGTGACCAGGCTCGCGGACGACGCCTGGTCCGCGATGGCGGATCCGTCGCAGCTCTCCTCCGCGATCGTCAATCTCGCCGTCAATGCGCGTGACGCGATGCCGGACGGCGGCAGGCTCACGCTCGAGACCGCGAACCGGGAGCTTGACGGCGTGCGTAGCACCGGCGACGGCGACGTCGTGCGCGGCGCCTTCGTGATGATTGCGGTGGCCGATACCGGTCACGGCATTCCGGCCGACATCCGCGAGCGCGTCTTCGAGCCGTTCTTCACCACCAAGGGGGTCGGCCGCGGCACCGGGCTCGGGCTGAGCATGGTCTACGGCTTTGCCCGCCAGACCGGCGGCACCGTCGCGATCGAGAGCGAGGAGGGACAAGGCACGGTGATGCGGCTGTTCCTGCCGCGATCGGAGGGCGAGGCGGCAACCAGGACGGCACCGGCTCAGGCGCCGGCGGCGGCGCGAGGGCACGAGACGATCCTCGTGGTCGAGGACGATCCGCTGGTGCAGGGCTATGTCATCGCCCAGCTCGGCGGCCTCGGCTATCGCACGCTCGTGGCCGGCGACGGCGCAGCCGCCCTCGCGCTGGTCGACCAGGGCGCCAGTTTCGATCTGATGTTCACGGATATCATCATGCCCGGCGGCATGAACGGGCGGGAGCTGGCCGAAGCCGTCCGGCTCCGCCGGCCGGGGATGAGGGTGCTCTACACCTCCGGCTATACCGACGACACCATCGTCCACGAAGGGCATCTCGATCCCGGCGTGGCGCTGCTTCAGAAGCCATACCGGAAGTCGGAGCTGTCGCAGAAGATTCGCGAGGTGCTCGCGGGCGAGTCGGCCGCGTGAGCGGCACTCGCCCACGAAAAAGGCGCGGCGGGGAGGCCCCGTCGCGCCCGATTTCGTGCTCGCTGGTCCAGGGCTGAGAGCGCCCCGATGCCAAGCCTTGTTCAGAGCTTAGCGGGCGATCCCAGCGAGGTGACAGCGCTTGAGATAAGACACTGGATCACCTCCTTTCGTTGGTTTCGGGAGACTCAATATAGGGCGAAATCCCCTCGCCGTTAAGGGGCGGGGGTCGGAGGCCGGGAACAAGTCCGCTCGCGAGGCGGGAAAGACCGATCCGGGGCAGTTGAGACCGCCGCTCGGCCGTGTTAGGTGATCGCGAGATGCGGGTGTAGCTCAATGGTAGAGCAGCAGCCTTCCAAGCTGAATACGAGGGTTCGATTCCCTTCACCCGCTCCAGCCTTTTCAAAGACTTACCGAGAGGGTCTGATTTCATTCTGACAAATGGGCTGCTTCGCACGTTCTGCTGCTCGTTCTCCGATCGACTGTTTCGCGTGTCGCTTGATACGCTGTCGTATTCCCCGCACTGCTCTGGACTGACCGAGGTGCGAGCTCTTCAAAAGCCGAATATCTTGGTTTGGAGAAGAGGTACTGAACGCGCGTGTCGAAATCGGCGACGATGGCGCAAAATAGGACGGGTCGAACACAGGGCTTGGGAAGATTTGCTAAGATGAAGCGAGCGGCTACCGTGTCGCGTCGGTCTGTCGGATATGACGAGATTAGCGCGATCCAAAGGGGAGATCGCGGCTCCGCAATCGTCCTCGGCGAATAGCCCAGCGTTCATGGCTATGGCGCATGATACGATCGAGCGCTGCCGGCGAACCCAATGTTTTTTCGGGCATGCAGGCGATGACTGCATTCCGATCCTCGATGCCTTGCTCATCAACGATCCACGTCCGCAGTTCCTCACCGGCTAGCCGAGCGGCGATCCGGTCAGGTGTCGGATCAATGTCGTTGGACACCGTCACGTTCATCACTATCCGGCCGCCCGGTGCCAAGCGCGAGCGGATTGCGTCGCATGTCGCGGCATCGAACTCATCCGTGAACCGAAATCCCGGTCCTCCGACGTCGACAGCAATGCCGTCGTAGTACGTGCGATCATCGAACACGAATTTCCGAAAGTCGGAGACGATGCAGGGCAATTCGTCCGGCAGCTCGAAGAACTTGTGTGCAAGTACGAAGCTGATCGGGTTGTTGTCGACAATGGTCAACCTCTTCCCAAGACGCGACAGTCTTGTCGCAAGATTTCCGCCGCCGCAGCCCAGAACGAGAATTTGTTCGGAGCGGGACAGTAGTTCGTCCATGAGCTTGACGTAGGTGAATACGCTTTCGCCATCGGGCGTTGCCTGACTTTGCCGCACGCCTTCTTCGAAGTACACGCGGGTTCCGTCCCAGGAATACTCAACGATTTCGATCTGCCCGTTCCGCCCTTGATAACGCCCCAGCAATTTCACGGCCGACAACCATATTAAATTCGAACATCATAACACATGCACCAAACATCTGTTATCATGTGATTTGCAATGCGCCAACCGTTTCGGGAACGGCGCATAATGCTTCCGTATCTTGCGAGAAAACCGGGTATAGGGGCTTCGCTTCGGGCGCCTCAGTTCGATCCAACGAATTGGATTTTCATGTGATCTATTATGCATCGAAACTGATGCTTGAAACAATAATTCGGATAGTCTAGATATACTGAATAGAAATCTCACGGGAAACGGCCATTTCATGATTACGGCCAACCAACTCAGGGCAGCTCGTGCGCTCCTGAACATAGATCAGCGGCAAACTGCCGATCTTGCAGATCTTTCGGTCCCTACCATCCAGCGCATGGAGGCGAGCGACGGCGTTATTCGCGGGAACGTCGATTCTCTGATGAAGCTGGTTTCTGCGCTGGAGAATGCGGGGATCGAATTGATCAATCCGGGTGTTACGAGTTCAGCCGGCGGCCGCGGCGTTCGCCTCAGGGAACACCTTACGAAGCCGAAGGTGAAGAACATGAAGCAGTCCAAGCCCTCGCTACCGCGGACTTTGGAGCGGACTCGATGAATGGCGTGGTTCTCTAACAACGGATTTTCAGATCGAAGTGCTTTGTCAGGGCCACCCCTGCAGCGAACTCCACGTGGATCAATGGCAGCAACTCGATGAATGAGACCACCGGGTCGCGCCTGGATACGCTGGAATCATTATCCAGATATTGTGCAAAAAAGATCGCCAACGGCGTTATCATAAGGACCATTGCGGCGTGAACCCGCCCCGCGATCAAGCCGGCGTGAAATAGCCGAAATCGTCTCCCGAGCCTCAAGTGGAAGTGGCGCTTCTTGCCGCTCGATCGAGCAGGGAAAGAAGTCCCTGCAAGATCGCAACGGGCGGTGGCGGGCAGCCCGGAATATGAAGATCGACGGGAACGATTTGCGAGACCCCTCCGACCACCGCGTAGCTGCCGGCAAAACACCCGCCATCTCGTGCGCAGTCGCCGAGGGCAATGACCCATTTCGGGTCGGGGGTCGCATGGTAGGTTCGCTCCAGTGCATCGCGCATGTTTTTGGTCACGGGCCCCGTGACCAAAAGAACGTCGGCGTGGCGTGGCGAGGCGACGAAGCGAATACCAAAACGTTCGACGTCGTAATAGGCATTGTTCAGCGCATGGATCTCCAACTCGCAACCATTGCACGACCCGGCATCTATTTCGCGGATCGAGAGGCTCCGGCCGAGGCGCCGCCGTGTGGCGCGCTGAATCGCAGCCGCGAGTTCCTCGACAGCTGTCTGGTCGAGGGCTGGAGCCTGCTCCGTGAGCGGCCTCTGGAAAAAACTCTGAAAGAGAAGTTTGCGCATCGTCTTCCCCTACAGATCCTGCCCGGAATAGGAACAATTGAACGATTTGTTGCAGAGGGGGAAGTCGGCGACGATGTTGTTTTCAATGGCGGCTTCGAGCAGCGGCCACTGAAACCATGATGGATCGCGAAGATGGCAGCGATCGACCTGGCCGCCGTCGAGCCGGAGCCAGACCATGATGTCGCCCCTGAAACCTTCGACCAACGCCATGCCCTCGCGCGGTCCCGCTTCGGCACTGACTGGCACGCGTAGCGGGCCGTCGGGAAGGCGGTCCAGAATCTGGTTGGCCAGGGAAAGACTCTGCTCGACTTCCCGAATCCGAATCCAGACGCGGGCGTTCACGTCACCCTCCTCGAGCACCGGTACCTCGAAGCGCAGATCGTCATAGGGCGGATAGCCCGGAGCCCGCCGGGCGTCGAACACGCGCCCGGACGCGCGCCCGACATATCCTCCCGCACCGTACTGTCTTGCCATCGCAGCAGCGACGGTGCCGGTACCGACGGTCCGATCCTGAAGCGACGCGGTGTTGTCGTAGAGTTCGATCAATTCGGGAAAGCGAGCTTGGACATTGGCGAGCGCCGCACGGATGGCTGATTGCCCCTTGGCGTCGAGATCGCGAGCCAATCCGCCGGGAATGATGACGTCTCGCATCAGGCGGTGACCAAAGGCGCTGTTCGCAGCGCGCAGAAGGTCCTCGCGCAACACGTTGCAGTGGGCCTGCATCAAGCCGAAGGACGCGTCATTGCAGATCGCGCCGATGTCGCCGAGATGGTTGGCGAGCCGTTCGAGTTCCGCAAGCAGCGCCCGCAACCAGACCGCGCGACTCGGCACGACAAGCTGCAGCGCTGCCTCGACGGCCCTCGAAAAGGCGTAGGCATAGGCGACGGTGCTGTCGCCCGATACGCGTCCGGCCAATTGAGCGGCGCGCTCGATCGATGCGCCTCGCATGAGCCCCTCTATCCCCTTGTGGGTATATCCCAGCCGCTGTTCCAGCCGGACCACGGTTTCCCCGCTGGCGGAAAAGCGGAAATGTCCGGGCTCAATGATGCCTGCATGCACGGGCCCGACTGCAATCTGATGCACGCCATCGCCTTCCACCGGCAGGAAACGGTAGGGCGCCGCGATCGATAACGCGTCGATGCGATCTCCAAGCGGGAACCGTATGCCCCAATGGTTGTGATCGAGCCAGCGCCGGGGGTCGGGCAAGCCTTCTGCGGATAAGCCGAACAAGTCGTTGACGGTACGTTCCAAACGAAGCGCCGGCGGGTGGTGCTTGCTGACCGAGGGATAAGCGCGATTGGGGCAATCGATGCTGACGACAGCGATTTCCGTTGTGTCGCGGTCGATGATCGCCATGTGTGCCGTCGAAGGCTCACCCCAGAGGCCGAGCAGGCTCCAGCGCCCCTGTGCCAGCTCGTTGGCGGCAAACGCCCAAACGGAAGCATCGACCACGGTGCGTGGCCAAGGCATGTGCTGCCGGCTCGTGCGGCCTTCCAGCACCAGATCGATCAGCGACGGCATATCCCGTTCATCCCTCAATTATCCAAGAAGACGAGCCACGTGCTGGAACCAGACGACGAGCGGTGTGGGAAGATAGATTCCTGCACACAGAACTAATGCGATATGCGCAAGCATCGGCACGTAGGAGGCTTCCGCAGACGCGGTGCTGCCGCGAGGTTCGCCAAATGCGACGCTCGTCAGACGCAACGTCAACGCGCCAAAGGCAAGTAGAAGCCCGAACACCAGCGCGATCGCGAGCAGTGGCTGCCGTGCGAAGGTCGAACTCACGATGAGGAATTCGCTCATGAAGATGCCGAGCGGCGGCAATCCGGCGATTGCGACGACGCCCACCACGAAACCCCAGCCAAGCGCCGGATGGGTCACCGTCAAGCCCCGGATCCGGTTAATCCTCTGCGTGCCCTTGATCTGCGAGATATGGCCAACGGCGTAGAAGATCGCCGACTTGGTCAGGCTGTGCATTACCATGTGCAACAGCCCGGCAAAATTGGCAAGCGGGCCGCCCATTCCGAACGCAAAGACGATGATGCCCATGTGCTCGATCGAGGAGTAGGCGAACAGTCGTTTGATGTCCCGCCGGCGGTACAGCATGAATGCTGCGAAGATCAACGAGACGAGGCCCATTGTCACCATCAACGGGCCCGGAGCGATCGCGTCCGGATTGGCGGCAAGCAATATCTTGAAGCGCAGCAGCGCATAAAGCGCGACGTTCAGGAGCAGGCCCGACAGCACGGCCGATATCGGGGTTGGACCTTCGGCGTGGGCGTCCGGCAACCACGCGTGCAGCGGCGCGAGGCCGACCTTGGTTCCGTAGCCGAGAAACAGGAAAATGAAAGCGACATTGAGAAGGGCTGGATCGAAGGCCGCTGCATGCTGGATCAACAGCGTCCATATCATGCCATCCTGGCCCTCGCCGACGATCGGACGCGCCGCCATGTAGACGAGAATCGTGCCAAACAGGGCGAACGCAATTCCGACGCTGCCGAGGATGAAATACTTCCACGCCGCTTCCAGGGCAGCGTGCGTGCGATAGATCCCGACCATCAGCACCGTGGTGAGCGTCGCGATTTCCACCGCGACCCACATCAGGCCGATATTGTTCGACACGAAAGCCAGATTCATGCCGAACATCATGGTCTGGTACATGGCGTGGTAGAAGCGCAGGTACACCGGTGTTAACCGGCCGGTTTCGAGTTCGTGGGCGATGTAGCTCGCGCTGAAGATGCTGGTCGTGAAGCCTACGAAAGTGTTGAGCACGATGAAGACGATATTGAGATCGTCGACCAGCACGTACGGCCCTGGCTGGGGCCGTTCGATAACGAACAGCGAGAGCGCCGAAACGAAAGTCAACAAGCTGGCGACTACGTTCAACCGCGCTGTCAGTCGGTAGCCGGGCAGCACGGCAAGCAGCGCCGCCGAAACGATCGGGATCAGCAGGACCGCCGCCACGGGATCTAAGGAAGCCATGGTCATCTGCGCTCGCCCCGGTAATCGTCGAGGGCGGAGACATCAACGGAATCGAAGCGCTCGCGGATCCGGAATAGGAAGATGCCGATGACGATGAAAGCGATCAGGATCGAGAAGGCGACGCTGATTTCGACGACCAGCGGCATCCCTTTGGCGCCGGTCGCCGCCAGCACCAGTCCGTTCTCGAGCGACATGAATCCAACGACCTGACTGACGGCATTGCGCCGCGTCACCATGACCAGTAGTCCGAGAAGCACGACCGACAATGCGAAGGCGAGATCTTCGCGGGCCAATGGATCGGCATCGGCGGTCACCCGCAGCATCAGGACCATGGAGAGGGCGACCAATGCCATCCCGGCCAGCATGGTCAGGCCGATGCTCACGGCTGACTCGATGTCGCGATGAATGCCGAGCTGCTTGACGATACGATGCAATGCCACCGGAATGACGATTGCCTTGAAGACAAGGGCGATGACCGCCGTGATGTAGAGATGAGGCGCGTCCTGGATGTAGGCCTGCCAGGCGACGGAGAGTGCGAGTACCACGGCGTGGAGTGCAAAAACGTTGAGCAGCGAATAAAGTCTGTCCTGGTACAGCATCATGAAGCTGATCAGGACGAGGCCGCCGGCAAGCGTATGCGAGATGTCGAAGGCGAGGCTGTGCATCTGCATCAGAAACTCCTCGACACGAATAGAAGGAGCGTACCGAGCAAGCCCAGCATGAGCGCGGCTCCAAGAAATTGCGGAATGCGGAAGACCCTCATTTTGGCGGTGGCGGTCTCGAACAGCGCAAGGAAAAAGCCGGCGGCCGCCAGTTTGACGACGTAGGCACCGGCGCCGACGGCGTAGGCCAACGGGCCAGTGCCGAACAGGGCGATCTTCCAGGGCAAGAACACGCAAGCGATTAGCGAGATGTAGAGCAAGAGTTTGAGAAACGCGCCGAATTCGATCATGGCGAGATGGCGGCCCGAATATTCGAGCACCATTGCCTCATGCACCATGGTGAGCTCCAGGTGAGTGGTGGGATTGTCGACCGGGATGCGCGCGTTTTCGGCCAGCGCCACCATGATGAGTGCGATGACCGCCATTCCCAGTGAGACCCGCAGTCCGACGTAGGACGAGCCCATGAAATTGGCGACGGTCGAAAGTTGGGTCGAGCCTGCAACCAGCGCAATGCAGAAGAAAACCAGCAGCATCGCGGGCTCGGCGAGGGCTGCGATCATCACTTCGCGGCTGGAGCCGATGCCGCCAAAGCTGGTGCCGACGTCCATTCCGGCAAGCGCCAGAAAGAAGCGCGCGCTTCCGAGCAGCGCAACGATGGCGATCAGGTCGGCCGTCCAGTTGAACAACAGGCCTGTCGCAAAGGTCGGCACCAAAGCGGCGGCAACCCAGATCGCGGCAAAGGTCACATAGGGTGTCACGCGGAACAGCCACGAGGTGTTCTCGGCCAGCACCACCTCCTTGCGAAGCAGGCGTAGCAGATCGCGATAGGGCTGAAAGACCGAGGCACCCTGGCGGCGCACCAGCCTTGCCTTGATCTTGCGCACGAAGCCGGTCAGAAGCGGCGCAAGGAGCAGCACCAGCAGCATCTGCACACCCAGCACGATGATGTCCGAGATCACGACCATATCGCAAGCACCAGAAGCAGGGTGACGAGGGTGGCGAAGACGAGACTGAGATACCGCCGGATGGTCAGGAATTGCAGGCGGTTGAGCCGGTCGGAAGAAAAGCCGACCGCGCCCACGATCGGTAGATAAATTCCCTCCCAGACCAGATCGTGCAATTCGATCCTGAACCGCGCCGGCCTGACATCTCCGGGTGCGGGCATATCGACATGGTCGCGGGCGCGGAACACGAGTGTGCCGAAAACGCGGCGGATCGGCTGCGCGAAGCTTCCAGCCGAATACTGGGCCGCAGGAGTGGGATCGGAAAAGCCGCAACCCCAGGCGGGCCCCCGCCGTACCGCGTGCGAGGCGAAGCGATGGATCACGAAGACGGAAAGGGAAGCGGATAGCGTGATGAATATCATCACCAGCAATCCGTTGTATGAACTGCGGCTCTCCGCAATCGGTGCGATTGAAAGCCAGGGTTCATTGGCCTGGATCGGCATGCGGCCACCCAGGATATCGATCGTGATCGGCGCAAGCGCATCGATCACCAACCCCGGCAGGATTCCGGCGAGCAGGCAAAGTGCGGCAAGGATAATCATGGCTGACAACGAGTAGCGATCGACCTCGTGGGCGGTTTCTGCTGCCGTACTGCGCGGCCGCCCGAGAAATGTCACGCCGAACGCCTTGACGAAGCATGCCGCGGCCAACGCAGCCGCCAGGGCCAATAGCGCGCCCACCGCGGGCACCATGATCTTCAGTGCCCATTGCGGCAATTCCGGGCTTTGCAGCACGGCCTGGAACATCAACCATTCCGAAACGAAACCGTTGAAAGGCGGCAGTGCGGAGATCGCGACGCAGCCAACGAGAACGACGAAGCTGGTGAATGGCATGCGATGGATGAGACCACCGAGCTTGTCCATGTCCCGCTCGCCGGTCGCAGTCAGGACGGCGCCGGCTCCAAAAAACAGCAGGCTCTTGAAGAAGGAGTGGTTGAGTACGTGGAACAGCGCGGCGGTGAAGGCCAGTGCTGCCGCCAGCTTCTGCCCATTGGCCTGAAAGGCCAGGGCAAGGCCGAGGCTCGCAAAAATGACGCCAATATTCTCAATCGTGCTATAAGCCAGCAGACGCTTCAGATCCTTCTCCATCAAGGCGTAGAGAATCCCCATGACGGCGGTGATGCCGCCGAGGAAAAGCACGACGACGCTCGCCGGCCAGATTGGCTGCCCCAGCAGATCGAATATGACGCGAATGAAGCCGTAGATCGCCACCTTGGTCATGACGCCGCTCATCAGCGCCGAAACGTGACTTGGCGCTGCGGGATGTGCGAGCGGCAGCCAGACGTGCAACGGCACAAGGCCAGCCTTTGAGCCTGCTCCGAGCAACATCAGGATCAATACGAGGGTGGCCACGTAAGGCGTGTGGCGGGCCGCGCGAATGGCCGCAAATCCGTAGTCTCCCGTCGGTCCTGCCAACAGACCGAAGGCCAATAGTAACGCCAGCGTACCGAAGCTCGCCATGACCAGATAGACGTAACCTGCCTTCGCATTGCCTGACTCGCGGTGATGCGCCATGACCAGCGCCCATGACGCCAGCGACATAAACTCCCAACAGAGCAGATAGGAAAACGCATCGTCCGCCAGCACCACAAGATTCATGCCGGCCAGAAAGGCGGGAAAGAAAGGCAGCACGCGATGCGGCGCTGGATCATGGTGGCCATAGCCCAGACCATAAAGGCTTGCTGACGCCCCACCCAGATTGACCACAACGAGAAAAAACGACGCCAGCGCATCCAGGCGGAAATGGGCGCCAAGCCACGGTAGTCCGACCGGCAAGACCAGGCCGGAGGGATTCGGGGCCTCGCCGACCAGAAAGCGGATCGATCCGAACAATGCGACAAGGGAAACTGCCGTGGTGGCGCAGTAGATGATTGTCGTGGAGGTCTTTGCGCGACTGAGAATGATCGCGAGCACGGCGATCCCCAACAATCCCGCGACGCATGATATTTGCAGAACGACGGAAGACATCAGGCAGAGCCCCTCGTTCCGTTCGATGATTCTTGTTCTGTCTGATTGTGCGGGTAGGTTTTTGCCGAACCCGAATTCATCTTCAGTCGCACTCCGCGTCCTTGAGAGTTGCTGACGGCGCCTTCATCGATCATCTCGATCCCGGCTGCGTCGAATGCGGCGATCAACTTGACCAGCGAGCCGACATTGCCTCGAACTATCGTTTCGCTCGCCTCCATTCGCTGGATTGTTGGTACGGAGAGTCCGGAGAGTTCAGCAAGCCGGCGCTGATCGATGCCGAGAAGCAGCCTGGCAGCCCGCAATTGAGCTGCCGTGATCATCGATATCTGCTTCACCGTTCGGGATTCCCGACCAATATTAAATCATTTTTGTATCCTAACTAATGAGGTAATTCTGTCAATAAATGATATCTAGGATATCTATTCTAAGGGATCCATTTCGGGTGCTGGAATACGCGCTTGCGGGGGCCAGGCACAACGATCACCGCGCAGCTTGAGCGAGGACGTTTGCAGCAAACGGGCGTGTCTCGAATCGGGGGGGGGGCGGGAGGCGCGCCTGCCGTTTCTTCAGACCATGCCGTTGATTGCCGGCCTTGGCTCAGGTCAGCAGGAAATACTCTAATTTTCTCGAAGGCCGCCGGACGAGGACCAATGAGGCTTCAAATGCCCATCATCAGTGAATGTCGGTGTTGGTGGTTGCGAGTCCCCGCTTTGAACCAACCTCGCGGCGAGCAATCGCCATTCTGACAACGAGAAATTCCGTAACGATCTCAATGGGCCCAAAATGCCGAAAATGTCAGAACGGCCGCTAAGAGCACTGCAGGATTTCCCGACTTCCAAGCTGAATACGAGGGTTCGATTCCCTTCACCCGCTCCAAACAATCTCAGTAATTTAGTACGAATCGTCGGATTTCGTTCCGACAAATCATTCTGACAACACGACTGACGGCCGATTTGAAGTCGCCCGTATTCAGTCCGGCGTCGCGATGGATTGGAGCGTGAGAGGCTGGCTCGGGACGACGTCGCGACGGGTCGTGAACTAGCGATCCCAATCGACGCCGGCCAAGGCCTGCGACAACTGCTGAAGCAGCGCTTTCAAATGCTCCCGGTCGGCAGGGCTGAAGCTCTGCAATAGTCGCGTCTCGCGCTCACGCGAGATCTCCAGCAATTTTTCGGACAGCTTCCGTCCTTCGGCCGTCAGCTTGGCGAACGCGGCGCGGCCACGGGTTCGCGTCTGCTCGACCGAAATCAGTTTGCGTTCCTCGAGCAAGACGAGGCTGCGGCTCACGGCCGCCTTGTCCAGATCGGCCGCCCCCGACAGCTCGCCGACATTGAGCGACTGGGTGCTGTTGAGCACCATCAGTATGCGCCATTCCGTCAGGCTCAGGTCAAAGGCGCTGCGATAATAGGCCGTTGTGCCGCGGAGCAGCCGCGCGCCGATATTCGATACCAGCATTGCAACGTGCTCCTGCGCCAGGATGCCGTAGTGTTGCGGACGTTTCGGCGGCGCATCGTTGACCGTCAGTTGCTTGGTCGAAGGCATCGATGGATTCTCCCGGCAACTCGGCCAACCTAAAATGCCGCGGTTCCCGCAGCATTGATCTACCTCAAATTGCTTGACATGTCATTTATTGATGCATCAACATAAAACCGACGCCGGCACAAGTGCTGACCAAGAACCGGCGACGCATCAGGGTGGTATTCATGGCAGACGGCGAGATGGCCAATGCAAAGGGCCCGGGCAGGTACGCGGGTGCGATCGACTGCGATCTTCATCCGGCCGTGCCTGGCATGAATGTGCTGCTGCCGTATCTCGACGAATATTGGCGCGAAATGGTGTCCGTTCGCGCGCTTGATCGGCTCAATCTCGCTCTCACCAGCTATCCGCAGAACGCGCCGTTGTCGTGCCGTCCCGACTGGAAGCTCGCGGATGGCGAGAAGCCGGGTGCCTCGCTGCAGGCGATGCAGGAACATGTGCTGGACCGCTACCAGCAGCGGTTTGGAATCCTCAACTGCCTCTACGGCGCCCAGGTCATGCATAGCGGGGACATGGCGGCGGTGTTCTGCCGGGCGACCAACGACTGGATTCGCGATGAATGGCTGAGCCGCGATCCCCGGTTGCGCGCTTCCATCGTGATCGCGGCCCATAGCACCGAACACGCCGTCGCCGAGATCGAACGGCGCGCGGACGACATGCGGTTCGTGCAGGTGCTGATGCTGGTATCGGGCGAAGTTACCCTCGGCCGGCGGCAATTGTGGCCGATCTATCGTCTGGCAGAGAAGCATGGCCTGCCGGTCGGAATTCACGCCGGCAGCGCCTACCGCTATGCGCCCACCGCGGTTGGATGGCCGTCCTATTTCGTCGAAGACTATGTGTCGCAATCAGCCGCCTTCGAGAATCAGTTGCAGAGCATGATCTCCGAAGGCGTGTTCGCCAAATTCCCCGGACTCAAGGTGGTCGCGATCGAATCCGGACTGACCTGGCTGAGCGGCTTTGCCTGGCGCGCCGACAAGACCTGGAAAGGGGTCCGCGCCGAAGTCCCCTGGGTGACGCGCGCGCCATCGGAGATCGTTCGCGAGCACGTTCGCTTCACGGTCCAGCCGATCGACGCAACCGACGAGGCGGCGGCGATCCTGCGCCTGATCGATCACCTGCGATCGGACGAGCTATTCCTGTTCTCGACGGATTATCCGCACTGGCAGTTCGACGGCGATGCGGCGTTGCCGGATGGGCTTTCCGCAAGCCTGTTGCGCAAGATCGTCAGTGACAATGCGCTTGCGACCTACCCGCGGCTGGTGAAGGCCGATCGAGCCATGGAGATTGCCGTATGAGCATCGTCGAACTCGAGCGAAGCGGCGCCGCCAGATCCAGGCTTCGGATCATCGATTGCGATATCCATCCCGCGATGACTTCCTGGACCGAGGTTCATCCGTATCTTGCCAAGCAATGGATCGATCACCTCTCGGTCTATGGCAGCCATTTGCGCCACGCGTTTTCCGAGGCACTGTCGCATCCGCGGATGTCGCCGGATGCGGCGCGGGTCGATGCCTATCCCGAGGAGGGCGGTCCGCCGGGCTCAAGCCTCGAGTTGATGCGCACGCAGCATCTCGATCCCAACGGGGTCGAGACCGGCATGTTGATCCCGCTGCGCTGGAACCCTGGCAGCCAGCGCAATCTGGATTTCGGCGTGGCGCTGACGCAGGCCATGAACACCTGGCAGGTCGAGCGCTGGGTGAAGAACGAGCCGCGTCTGCGGGCATCGGTCCTGATCGCGCAGGAGGACACCGGCGCTTCGGTCGCCGAGATCGACGCGCGGGCCGGCGATCCGAACTTTACCCAGATTCTGGTATTGCCGAAGACCGACGAACCCTTCGGCCGCCGCCGCTACTGGCCGATTTTCGAGGCGGCGGTGCGCAGCAATCTGCCGATCGCCATCCATGTCGGCGGCACCAATGGCCATCCTTCTACCGGCGGAGGCTGGGCGTCCTACTACATGGAAGAGCACAATACGGTGGCGGAAACCATGCAGGCGATCCTGACCAGCCTGGTGTTCGAGGGCGTGTTCGAGCGCTTTCCGCAACTCCGCGTCGTGATCATGGAAGGCGGGCTCGGCTGGATCCCCTCGCTGACCGCGCGCATGGACAAGCACTGGTCGCGCCTGCGCAGCGAGGTGCCGCACCTGAAACGGCCGCCGTCGGAATATATCCGGGAACAGGTGTGGTTCACGACCCAGCCGATGGAAGAGCCCGGAACTGCCGCGCAACTGATCGATCTGTTCGACCGGATCGGCTGGGATCGTTTGCTGTTCTCGACCGACTACCCGCATTGGGACTTTGACGATCCGCGCTACGCCTTCCGCGCCAACCTCAGCGAAGCGCAGCGCGACCAGCTTCTCTATGGGAACGCGCAGGCGTTCTACGGGCTGCCGTGATGGCGCGGCACGTCGTTGCAACCGTCGATGACATTCCTGCCGGCCAGCGCATGCTGGTGAAGGTGGGAGGGCGGGAAATTGGCATCTTCAATATCGGCGGGGAGTTTTTCGCCGTCAGCAACCGTTGTCCGCACGAGGGCGCATCCCTGTGCAAGGGGCGCATCGTCGGTCTGGTGGAATCCAGCGAGCCAGGGTCCTACCAGTTCAGCCGGCGCGGCGAACTGTTGCGCTGCCCCTGGCACGGCTGGGAGTTCGACTTAAGGACCGGAAAATCCTGGTGCGAGCCCGATCGCACCAAGGTTCGAAGCTACGACCTCAAGGTAGAACCGGGCGGGGCCCTCGTCGAAGGCGAGCTTCAGGCCGAAACGTTCCCGGTCGTGATCGAGAAGCAATATGTGGTGATCGAAGTCTGACACCTGATCGATGCGGTCGATCGGCAAAATAAGAAACCGCGTGGAGGATGAAGTGTTCTTGAAGCTGAAGAGAATTGCCCTCGCTGTCCTGGCGGCCGGTTTCGCATTGCCGGCGTCGGCTCAGGATGCATCCTGGGATTCTGTCGTCGCCGCGGCCAAGAAGGAAGGCAAGGTCGTCGTCTACAATATGGCGCTCGGCGCGCCTTACTTCACGGCGGTCGTCAAATCGTTCGAAAAGGAATACGGCATCGCCGTCGAGAGCCTCGATTTGCGCGCCAGCGAACTGGTCGAACGCATCCGGACCGAGCAATCGGCGGGACGGTATCTTGGCGATGTCGAAATGGTCACCACGACCATGATCGAGGAGCAGCTCAAGAACGGCGATTTCATCCAGAAACTGCCGCCGGTCCCGAATGCCGCGAACCTGCGGCCGCCGTTCAAGGCCACCGAACACAGCGTTCCCGCCTACGTCCAGCCGATGGGAATTTTGATCAACACACGGCTTGTCAAGGGCGACGACGTTCCCAAGAGCTGGAACGATCTGAATTCGCCGAAGTGGAAGGGCAAGCTGCTGTCCGACGACATGCGTCCGCTCGGCAGCGGCAACACCTTGTTCGCGGTGCTCCAGAACAACATGGGCGCCGAGTTCAACGAAAAGCTGGCCGAGCAGAAACCCGTCTTCAGCCGCGATATGCGCAACGACGCTCGCCGCGTCGCCCGGGGGGAATATCCGATCTACATCACGCAGGTGTTCGCCTTTGCCTCCGATCTCAAGGGCCTGCCCGTGAAGGTGATCGTGCCGCAGGAGGGAGCGCCCTATGCCCAGATGGATCTCGCGATCCTGAAGAACGCCTCGCATGCCAATGCGGCACGCCTCTTCATGCAGCATTTCCTCAACCTCGACTCCCAGGCGCTTTACGCCAACGCCTGGATGCTTCCGGTCGTGAAGGGCGCGGCCGAGCGCGCCGATCCTGACGCGCAGCCTTATGCCAACGCCAGGCTGATGGGCATGGCGAAATTGTCCGAACGGCCGGACATGATGTCGCTGGCCAAGAAACTTTACCCCTGAGGCGCTGGCAGATGGCTCTTTCGGCCGACGACCGCATAGCCGATATCGTAACAGCGCGGTCGCGGCTACCTCACGTGCGGCGATTCCTCAACGGCGCTCCGGCCAGCCGCGTCGTCGGGCTGACGCTGCTTGCGCTCGTTCTCGCCTTTCTGTCGGTCTACCCGCTGTCGATGCTGCTCTATGGGAGCCTGCATTCGACGCCGCCGGGCGTTGCCGGCGTCTTCACGCTCGACGGCTACCGCGACATCGCTTCGCAGCAAAATCTGCTCACGCTGCTCAATACCGTCGGCATCGCGCTGGCCAAGACGATCCCGTCGCTGATCCTGGCCGTCCTGCTCGCCTGGATTCTGGCGAGGACTGACACGCCGTTTCGCGGAACGCTGGAGGTACTGGTCACGCTGCCGTTCTTCATTCCGCCGATCCTCACCGCGATGGCCTGGGGCATGCTGGGCAATCCGCAGGTCGGACTGTTGAACCAGCTCTACCAGTGGATCACCGGATCGACCGCGTCGCCGATCAACGTCTATTCCTATGGCGGCGTCGTCTGGCACATGATGCAGTATTCGGTGCCGTTTCTCTTCCTGCTGATCGTCGACGCCTTTCGGGCGATGGACCCGAGCCTTGAGGAAGCCGCGCGGATGTGCGGCGCCACCCGATTGCGGACCTTCTACACCGTCACGCTTCAACTGATGCTGCCGGCGCTGACCGGGGCCGCGATCCTCAGCTTCATCAGGGGAATCGAGAATTTCGAGTCACCGCTGTTCTTCGGCTCGCCTGCCGGCATCCACGTCATCACGACTGATATCTACGACTCCATCAACCAGCGCTCGCCACCGCAATATCAATATGCCACCGCGATAAGCTTCGTGATCATGGCGCTGATGTTCCTGATCATCTTGATGCAGTGGCGCATCCTGCGCGGCCGCAGTTTCCAGACCGTGACGGGGAAGGGCTATTCGCCCGCGGTCATGAAGCTCGGCAGATGGCGCTGGGCGACGTTCGCCTTTTGCGCGCTGTTCTTCGCCGTCACGGTGGTGCTGCCGGTGAGCCAGCTTCTGATCGGATCCTTCTTCAAGTTCTTCGGCTTCTACGAATGGGAGATGCTGACGCTCGAGCATTATCAGGCGGTAGCGGGCAGCAGTGAGTTCTGGCGGGCCTTTGGCAATACCATGCTGTTGGGTCTTGTCGGCGCTACGCTGACCATGCTGCTCGGCGGTATCGTCGCCTATGTCTCGGTCAGGACCAAATGGCGCGGACGTCGTCTGATCGACGCAATGGCGTGGTTGCCCTGGATGATGCCGGGCATTGTGCTGGGCGTGGGCTTCCTGTGGGGATTCGCGCTGCTGCCCCATGCCATTCCGATCTATGGGACGATCTGGGCACTGCTGCTCGCCTACATCTCGCTCGGAACGCCGCTCTCGGTGCGCGTCATGTCCAGCGCCTACGGTCAGTTGTCCTACGACCTCGAGGAATGCTCGCGCGTGCACGGGGCGGGCTGGCTGCAGACGATGTGGCGCATCATGATCGCGCTGGTCTGGCCCTCCTTTGCGGTGGGCTGGGTCCTGATCTTCTTCGGAATCATGCGCGAGTTGAGCGCCTCGGTGTTGCTCTATTCCGTTGGCTCGGAAGTTCTGTCGGTCGTGCTCCTGAAACTCTGGGCCAACGGCAGCGCGGAACAGGTGAGCGTGATCGGTCTCATCATGATGGCCATGGTGATCGTTTTCAGATGGGTGCAGCTCCGCGTCATCAAGCGATGGATTGGCGCCTTGTGACTGGATTGGGTGTCTGATGTCAAATGTCGTCCTGGAGAAAGTCAGCCGGAAGTTCGGCGAGTTCGCGGCCGTGAACGAGATTGATCTTCGCGTCGCTGAAGGCGAGTTCGTGACGCTGCTCGGGCCGTCCGGCTGCGGCAAGACAACCACTTTGCGGATGGTCGCAGGCCTTGAACAGAATACCAGTGGCCGGATCAGCCTCGGGAACGAGGTGGTCAGCGACGCGGCTTCGGGCGTGTTCGTTCCATCGGAGCGGCGACGCCTCGGTATGGTTTTCCAGTCCTACGCGATCTGGCCGCATATGACGGTTTTCGAGAACGTTGCATATCCATTGCGGGTGCGCCGTCGTCCCTTGGCCGAAATCCGGGATCTGGTTTCAAGGTCGTTGCGTCTCGTCGAAATGGAAGGCTTCTCCGAGCGCCCTGCGCCGGCTCTGTCGGGCGGTCAGCAACAACGCGTAGCCATTGCGCGGGCGCTTGTGTTCGAGCCGAAGGTGCTTCTTCTCGACGAGCCGCTGAGCAATCTCGACGCCAAGTTGCGGTTGCAGATGGGCGACGAGTTCCGCGCGATCCAGCGACGGCTCGGCATGACGACCCTGTATGTCACGCATGACCAGTCGGAGGCGATGGCGCTGTCCGACCGCGTGGTCGTGATGGATTGGGGACGAATCCAGCAGGTTGGTGCCCCCGAGGACATTTACCGCTACCCGGCCAATCGCACGGTCGCGGGATTCTTCGGCAACCCAAATCTCCTTGACGCCAGTGTGGAGGCATGCGCGCGCCTGGAGGGAGGTCGGGTTCAGCTTGATGTCGTCGGGCACGGTTGGCAGGGCCGATGCGAGGCTGCAACCGAAGTGCAGCCGGGACAAACCGTCACGGTGATGGTGCGGCCGGAAGACATCAGGATTGCGCCCGCCGGCACCGACAAGGATGGGCTGCGATGGTCGGGCCGGATCGCCCACACGATCTTCCGTGGCCCGACAAGGTCGATCGTGGTGGAGATCGAGGACGGTCGCCTCAATGTCGATGCTCCCGCCTTTGGCGGCTATTCGGTCGGCGACAATGTGACGGTGGTCGTTCCTCGGCACGCGGCTTGGGCCGTCGGGTAATCATGTTCAAGACGAACGCGATTGTAACCAATCTCGCAAACCACCTATCGTGCGAAATCCGTCCGCCGCGTAGCAGCGGACGGAGGGAAGGAAAGCCTGCATCATCTCGGCGAGTGCATGCCCTGGACCGAGATCGAGCACCCTGCTGACGCCGAGCTCCGCAAGCGCTTCCAGCGTCGCCGACCAGTCGATCGGGCGCGCCACCTGGCAGGCGAGCTTTGCTGTTGCATTGCTGGCAGAGAAGATGCGCTCGCCGTCGCCTCCGGCGAGCAAGACTCGCTGATTTGCGATGGCGGAGCGTGTGCTGGCGTCGAGGGTCAGTTGGAAGGGGCGGCAGGCCTGTTCGAGCTGCCGCGTGTGCGACGCGATTCTCACGGCGAGAAGACCTGTGCGCATGGCGCCTTGTCGGGCCGCTTCCTGGCAGAGGTCGATCACGTCCTGCTCGGCGCCTCCGACGACAACGAGACGATCGGGGTTCCTGATCGCGATCTCGCAGCGATGCTTTCCGAGCAGGCGTTCGAGCGCGGCCGGGTCGAGCCCGCGGACATAGCCGAGACGGCCGTCGGGTCCGGCGACGCTGTCCATCAGGCGCGCGCGAACAGCCGTTAGTCGCAAGGCTTCATCTGCGGTCCATATCCCTGCAATGCTCCAGGCGGTCATCTCGCCGACGCTGTAGCCGGTGACGGCCGTAGGTTCGGTCAGGAGATCGGCAATGCAGGCATGGATCGCGAGCGTCGATGTGACGGTCAGGATCTGGCTGACATGGTTGGCGGACAGCTCGTCTGCGCTGTGCGTCCGGACGAACTCCCGTGGATCCTCGCCGAGACACGCAGTCGCCGCGGTGAAAACGGGCTCTGCGGCAGGCTGATCGGCGGCCAGATCGAAGATCTTGTCCGAGAGGGTGCCTTGTCCACCGCAGAGCAGGGCAAGCATCAGGGGGCCAGCCGATCGACGAAGAGGGCCATGGCCAGCAGATCCGCCGAACCGCCGGGACTGAGATTGCGCGCCACGAACGCGTGATGAATGTCGATGGCTCGCTCGCGCCAGCCGCGACGTCCGACGCCTCCGGCGGCAAGAAATGCGGATGCGCCGGCCTGCGCGAAATGCAATCCCTCCTCTCCGCCGCGATGCAGGAGGTTGGTGTCGGTGACATCAGCGATGAGCGTCATGCAGGTCTGAACGCGGACTGCTTCCTCATCGCAGGGCGCGAGCTTTCGTGCAGCACGCAGGGCGGGCAGGGCGATCTCGTAGACCGATGGGAAGCCGCACGCCGCTTCCGCCCTGGCGCCGCCGGCACCGTAACGCCGCGAGGCCATGGCGCCGTGGCTGCGCAAGGATATGGGACCCGAAAGGATGTCTTCGCCCCAGCGCCGCGACACCAGATCGCCAAGCGATTTGCGAATGCCGAGCGCACCGCGATATCCGGCCGCGGCGCAGAGCAGACCCAGTCCGAAGATCGCGCCGCGATGCGTGTTGACGCCTCCGGTTTCCGCGAGCATGGCGCGCTCTGCGGCGACCCCGATCGCGCGCAGGCGGCTCATGCCGGCGCCCTCGGCTCCGGCAAGCGCCAGATCACGGAGGAATGGCCTCAAGGTGTCGGCGCTGCGGCACAAGAGCTCGGCGTCCATGTCGCTGTGCGCGCCATTGTCGACATGGCTGACGAGCCCCGGTTTCGGATGGGTTTCAACTTCGAGCTTCAGGCAAAGCGACGCCAGATCGCCGAGCTGCTCCGCATCGAGCGCGTTGGCAGGTGTCGATTGCCATCTCAGCGCGACGTTCACGACAGATTCCCCGACAGAAATGCGGCGCGCGTCGTGCTGATGACGCCGGCGGGGCCTTTCACGAGGACTTCATCCTCGTCAGCTCCGATGAGCTCGCGCCATTGGACCCCTCCCGTGCGACCAACGATCTCGCCGTCCAGCCGCATCGGAGCCTGCTTCGCGATCCGGCCGATGTCCGACGGCAGAGTGTCGGCGTGCCTTGCCGGCGACAGCGGCCAGAGCAGATCGAGGTCCGAACTGTCGGAAAGATAGGGCAGGCCGGTGAGGTGCTGCCAGGCCAGGCTGCCGAAGGTGAGGGTCTCCGGCAGAAGCTGGAGCAGCAGGCCGATCGTCTCCTGCCAGTGTGCAGGCGCCGCGGCGGCCGCATCGGCCAAGGTTGGCGGCGCGGCGGATGCGATGATGTCGGCGGGCGCGAGCGCGAGCGCGATGCGCCGTTTGCCGTGGCTGGGCGGCAGCGGCAGGCCGAGCGGAATCATGCCGGCAGCATCGCTGCAAGCCGGCCGGCGAACGATGAGGGGATGGCCAGCGCGCGCCCAGCCGTCGATGGTCGGTTCGCTGGCGAGTTCGGGATGGCGGCTCATCACGACAGCCCATCCGGCTACAGATGCCTTCACCATCGTGTGACGTGCGAGCGCTTCAGCCATGTTGCGCGCCCCGCTGCGCGACCGCGGCGAGCGCGACGACCCGATCGGCGATCTCGGCCGACTTCCGGCGTCCGCCACGCTCTGCGCCTAGCCGGCCACGATCATCCTGTCCTGCAGGCCGCTCCAGCACGGCCGCAAGCTGCGGCGCCAGGGGCGAGGTTTCATCCCAGACGACGTGAATGCCGCCGGTCTGCACCATATTGTCGAGCCCGGGCGCGAACACGGGCGTCGCTTCCGCCTTGGCCTTCAGCACGTCAATCGAAAGCTTGGTGACCCGCGCCATCGACGGCAGATCCATCACGGCGGGATGCGCGCCGGGAAGTGCCACCAGCGTACCGGTGGCAAGAGCAGTGGCGATGAACGCACCGGCCGCGCTGCCGCCATAGAGCAGGCCGACGGTGCGATGTCCCTCGGCTTCCGCCATCAGCAGGGCCTTGGCAAGATGCGACAGATACTCGCTGAGGCCCAGCAGCTCGTCGCGCTTGCTCATGCGCTGGCTGGCAGAATCCACCAGGACCAGGATCGGCGCACGGTCGCCTGACTTGACGATATCGATCACGCGCCCCGCGAGCACAATGGCTTCGTTCGCGCCGAGGGGCCGTCCTCGCGTGATGCCGAGTAGGTGGATCAGTCCTCCGTCAGGCAGGATCGCCCTTCCAGCAACTATTGAGCCGATGGCCTCGATGTCGTGGCCGTTCGGGAACAGGCCGGCCAGGATATCATCGAGCGTCATCGGCGTTCTCCCTTCTCTTTGCCGCGCGCAGAAACGCGTCGGTCGGAAGCGCGGGGATCTCGGTCGGCGCGTCGATACCAAGCGTCTGCCAGATATCGACGGCGTCCTCGGCTTCGCCGAAACGCTGCAGCCGGCGCTCCAGGCGATTCTGCTCGGCTTCGAGAACGTTGGTGTCGCAGCCACGCTTGATCTTGAGCGCGTCGATCGCCGCCTGGCGAAACGCCAGCGCCTCGTCGTCGACGAACGTGTCGGCGCCGCCGATGAGATAGCGGTGCTTGCCGCCCATGGTGCGCCACACCAGCGCGCGGTCGCGCGAGTCGAACTCCTCGATGCCTCTGTTGGTCTCGATCACCTCGGGGCCGCTGACGCTGATCCGGCCCTGCTCGGACACGATCAGGCGCGAGCAGGTGCCGGCGATCAGGCTGCCGCCGCCATAGCATCCGGCGCGGCCGCCAATCAGTCCGACGACGCTGACGCCCGTACGCCGCACCTCGATCACCGCGCGCATGATTTCTGCGATCGCGAGCTCGCCGGCATTGGCTTCCTGAAGCCGCACGCCGCCGGTGTCGAACAGGATCAGCACGTCCTGACGAAGGGCGCGCGCGGCGCGCAATAGCCCCGTGAGCTTGGCGCCGTGGACTTCGCCGAAGGCGCCGCCCATGAAGCGTCCTTCCTGGGCGGCGATGAGCACCGGCGTGCCGTCCAGGCGGCCATGCCCGATGACGATGCCGTCGTCGAACTGTTCCGGCAGGTCGAAGATCGAAAGATGCGGGCTGATCTCGCGCAGTTCGGGGCCGATGTATTCGCAAAAGCTGCCGGCATCGACCAGCGCGTCGATGCGCTGTCGGGCGCTCGCCTCGTACCAGCTCAGCGAAACATTGTTGGCTGCGACCTGTGTCATCGTTCCGGCTCCTCGATCTTGCGGACGCCTTGCGCAAGGCGCAGCGCGACCGTGTCCGGCCGGGCTCCGCCGTCATTGATGGAGATGCGCAGGCCGCCGGCAGGGCGGCGGGCGACGAAATCGCGGACCACGGCGTCCCACACTGCGCCGAAGCCATGGGCTGCGGTTGCGATATCGATCGTGCACGTGTCGGTAGGCGAGGCGCGTTCCAGCAGGACCTCGAGATTGCCGGAGGCGACGACGCCGACGATCGCCTGCGCGCGGGAGCCGCCGGCGGATCTGGCTGCGGTCAGTCTGAAGCTGAGCTTTTCCATGCAAAATTCCTCACCAGTTGCGGAAGCGGCTGGGCGGACGGTAGAGGCCGCCGGAGGCCAGCATGAGGTCCTTGATCGAGCGCGCGGCCAGCAGGCGGCGGTCGGCATCGAGCGGATCGATGCCGAGATCCTCGGGACGCCGGATCACGCCGCGTTGCCTGAGCTGCTCGACCAGCTTAGCATCGCGCGCGCGCCCGATGTCGGTGTATCCGGCGACGCCGCGGATCGCCTGCTCGCGCTCGTCCTTGCTGCGGCACATCAGGAGGTTGGCGATGCCTTCCTCGGTGACGATGTGGGTCACGTCGTCCGAGTAGACCATCACCGGCGCGAGATCGAGCTTGAGCTCGCGCGCCAGCTCGAGCGCATCCAGCCGCTCGACGAAGAGCGGAGCATTGCGCTCGCCGAAGGTCTCGCCGATCTGCACCACGAGCTTGCGGCCGCGGCGCAGGGCGGGGGCGGCATCGGGCGCTGCCTCGGCACCGGCCTTGAGCCAGGGTTCGCTCGGGTGGCGGCGGCCGCGCGGATCGGATCCCATGTTGGGCGCGCCGCCGAACCCTGCGATGCGGCTCGTCGTCACCGTCGAGCTGTGGCCCTCGAGATCGATCTGGAGTGTCGATCCGATGAACATGTCGCAGGCATAGAGGCCGGCCGTCTGGCAGAAGGCGCGGTTGGACCGCAGCGAGCCGTCGGGCCCCGTGAAGAAGATGTCGGAGCGCGCGGCGACATAGTCCTCCATGCCGACCTCCGAGCCGAAGCAATGGATCTGGTCGACCCAGCCGGATTCGATCGCCGGAATCAGCGTCGGATGCGGATTGAGCGCGAAATGCGTGCAGACCTTGCCCTTGAGGCCGAGCTTCTCGCCATAGGTCGGCAACAACAGCTCGATCGCGGCGGTGTTGAAGCCGATGCCGTGATTGAGCCGGCGCACGCCATAGGGCGCATAGATGCCCTTGATGGCGAGCATCGCCGTCAGGATCTGGGTCTCGGTGATGGCGGCGGGGTCGCGGGTGAAGAGCGGTTCGACATAGAAGGGACGGCCGGCTTCGACCACGAAATGCACGAGGTCGCCGGGAATATCGACGCGCGGCACCTTGTCGACGATCTCGGTAACCTGCGCCACGACGAGGCCGTTCTTGTAACTCGTCGCCTCGACGACGGTCGGCGTGTCTTCGGTGTTCGGGCCTGTGTAGAGATTGCCGTCCTTGTCGGCGCTCACTGCGGCGATCAGGGCGACGTTCGGCGTGAGATCGATGAAGTAGCGGGCGAACAGCTCGAGATAGGTATGGACCGCGCCGAGCTCGATCTTGCGGCCAAACAGCATGCGCGCGATGCGCGCCGATTGCGGGCCCGAATAGGAGAAGTCGAGCCGCCGCGCGATGCCTTTCTCGAAGATGTCGAGATGGGCGGGCAGGACCACGCCGGACTGGACCATGTGCAGGTCGCTGATCTCAGCGGGGTCGAGGTTGGCGAGCGCCGCGGCGAGGAGGTCGGCCTGCTTCTGATTGTCGCCCTCGAGGCACACCCGGTCGCCTGATCGGATCACGGCCGCGAGAAACGCGGGCAGGCTCGGGAGCGGAACGATCTTACCCTTCGCGTGCCGCCGGCCGGCTGTCAGGCGCTCTCCCAGAGCGGCCTTTTGCATACCCCAATTGCTCATCTCGGCTCCTTGGCATGCGAGATTGCTTCCATTGGCTTCGAGTGTATGCGTATTGCGCTTGAATGTCAATTAGTGTATACGCAAGTCCATAAGCGATGGATATTCGCATACACAGGAGGAGATTCATGATGCGAATGCATGCAAAGTGCCCAAGTCGCGTGACCGGAGCTCCATTCGCTCAGGGGAGGCGCCCGTGACTGTTTCCGGCGTCGCGCTGCTCTCCATCTGCACCTTGTTGGGGGTCTTCCTGGGAGACCTGCTCGGCATCGCCCTCGGCGTTAAGGCCAATGTCGGCGGCGTCGGCATTGCGATGATGTTTCTGATCGCCGCACGGCTCTGGCTGGTGCGGCGCGGCCTTCTCAGCCACGGTCTCAAGACCGGCGTGGAGTTCTGGGGCAGCTTCTACATTCCCATCGTGGTCGCCATGGCGGCGCAGCAGAACGTCGTCGCTGCGGCCAAAGGCGGTCCCATCGTCGTCATCGCGGGGATCGGCGCGGTCGCCGTGTGTTTCGCGATGGTGGCCCTGATCGGCCGGCTCAGCGGCCGCGTCGAGACCATGGACGAGATCGAGGCGCGAGAGGCGCTCGAGGCGACTGTGCCCCACTTCAAGTCCGGGAGGATCGGATGACGATGATATCGCACATTCTTGCTGCAAACTCGCTGCTCACCGCTTTCGCGGCGGTCGGGATCCTGATGTGGGTCTCCGGGGCGATCTCGAAATACCTCACCTTCGGACGCATCCACGGCTCGGCGATCGCGATCATGCTGGGTCTCGTGCTGGCCTTTTTCGGCGGCATCGCCACTGGCGGCGAAAAGGGCGTCGCCGACCTGCCGGCGCTGACCGGGATCGGCCTGATGGGCGGAGCGATGCTGCGGGATTTCGCCATCGTCGCCACCGCCTTCGAGGTCGATGTCGTTCATGCGCGCAAGGCCGGGGCGATCGGTGCGGTCGCGCTCGGGCTGGGGACTGTCGTCCCGTTCATTCTGGGCGTGTTCGTTGCCGCCGCGTTCGGCTACACCGATGCCATCTCGATGACGACGATCGGTGCCGGCGCGGTGACCTACATCGTCGGCCCGGTCACGGGGGCTGCGATCGGCGCATCTTCGCCGGTTATTGCGCTCTCGATCGCGACCGGTGTATTCAAGGCGGTGATCGTCATGATCGGAACGCCCTTCGTGGCGAAGATGATCGGCCTCAACAATCCGCGCAGTGCAATGGTGTTTGGCGGCTTGATGGGAACGGTCAGCGGCGTGTCCGGAGGGCTGGCCGCGACGGACCGGCGTCTGGTGCCCTACGGTGCGCTGACGGCGACATTTCACACCGGGCTCGGGTGCCTGGTCGCCCCCTCGATCCTTTACTTCGCGGTGCGTGCGATCACGGGAGGCTGAATGGCAGAAGTACTGAAGGTCGCAGTCGGCGCGGAAGACGATGGCGGGCTGCTCTCCGATCGCATCCGCAACGCGCTCACTGACGAGATCGCCTCAGGCGCACTCGTCGCCGGTTCCGCCCTGGAAGAGCAGCTGCTTGCCGATCGCTTTGGAGCTTCCCGCACGCCGGTGCGGGAGGCGCTTCGCCAGCTCGTGGTCAGCGGCCTCGTCGAGGTGCGCGGCCGCCGCGGCCTCGTCGTTGCGCGGATGACGCCGGAGCGCATCATGGACATGTTCGAGACCAGCGCCGAGGTCGAGGCGATGTGCGTTCGGCTTGCGACCTACCGCATGACCCCGCTCGAACGCAGCCACCTGATCGAGCTTCACGAAGGCTCGCTCGCGATGGTCGAGGCGAACGACGTCGATGCCTATGACGCGTTCAACCGGGAATTCCACGAATGCATCTACCGGGCAACGCACAACTCGTTTCTCGCCGAGCAGGCGCAGGACGTGCGTTCGCGGCTCAGCGCCTTCCGCCGCACCCAATTGCGCCAGGGCGATCGCATTCGCAAGTCCCGCGACGAGCATGATGCCATCATGCAGGCGATCGCAGAAGGCGACGGAGAGACCGCAGCGCGCCGAATGCGTGCGCACATGCTGAATGCCGCGTCCGCGCTCAGGCGCTACATCGATGATCGCCTCGGCTGAGTCGCCTGATCGCGCGATCGGGCCGATAGCTTGACCGCATCCGGCGGCCGCAGGCCCGGACTATTGGCAAGGTCGCGTACCTAATTCTGTCTGATCGAGCGCGCCGCGCTCGCATCGCGCCGAGCGTGATGTCCCATGCTGCCTGGGGCAACCGCCCAAGCGATGATCAAGCGATGATCAAGAGAACGAGAGATGTGGGGCATCTCACACGGGAACTTCAAGTCTTGCACTACTCAGAGCTTCGACTCTCTCAGAACCAACGGAGGTTCTCGCATGAAGCTCCTGATGATCTCTGGCCTGGCAGCGCTCGCGGTTTTCGTGGCCGCGACGAATATGCAGCGATCGCATCCATTATCGGTGAGTCGCGCATCGGTAGCAGGGATGCCCCCGGTGCAGGAGATGCAAAGACAGGCGCAACAAAGCAAACTGCCGGTTGAAGATTTCGTAGATCGATCGCTTGTGTTTCCGAGGGGAACACAGGAGTAGAGAGAATACTGCCATCGCGTCTCAACCAATAGCGGTCGAGCCGGACGGCTTCGAACGGCTCGATGCGTCAGGCGGCTGGTCGGGTCGCGAGTGCCGTCTTGTCGCAAGCCTCAAGGACCCATGAAAATCGGGTTGATCCCGATGGGATCGCCGAGCAGTCCCAGGGATTGAAGCTGCGCGCTGTGGATGTCGACTTCAAGGACGGCCAGCAGTAGCGCTAACACGACGGCGATGTAGACGAGCAGTGGCGACGCGCCCTGGCTGCCGGGATCGCGGTTTCGCGGCGGCGACGCGCGAAAGTGCCACAACCGCGAGATGAGCTGCAGATAGGTTTTCGGGTGTACTTGCATGTCCAGCCTCGATCCATGAGGCGTCCTTGGCAAGACTGCGACCACGTCGATCGCCAATCAAGGCGCCGCTTGTCGCACTTGGAACCGAATGCGAGCTACCCCCGTTGAGCTGGATCAAATGGGTGCGTTTTTGCCCAGAGGACAGGCCTGTCGGCCACTGACACGCCACGGAAGATATTCGCAGAACGATCGCCTGACGTCACGGGATGGCATTTGGCCGTGGTGCAAAAGCCGGGCAGAATGGCACGGTGGGTGCTTCGCTGTGAGTGTCTCCGACGGCCAATGGATTTGACCTTGCGTCTCGCCACCGCCGTTCTGACGGCATCGCTGCTTCTCCCGCTGCGGCCCGCGCAGGCGCAGTTGGCGGGGCACGGCGGGCCTGTCCGCGCAATCGCCGTTTCGATCGATGGCAAGACAGTTTTGTCGGGGAGCTTCGACACTGCGGCGATCCGATGGTCCCTGGCAACCGAGTCCGCCGAGCAGGTCCTTCGCTTCCATTCGGGTGCGGTGAACGCGGCTGCCTTCCTCGGGGACGGACGAATGGCAACGGCTGGTGCGGACGGCCAGATTGCCATCTGGACGCCGGGCCGGCTGCAACCAGACCAGGTTATCGAAGGTCATACGGGACCCATTGTCGGACTCGCCGTTTCGCCCGATACATCGAAGCTCGCATCGGCCTCGTGGGACCACACCGTGCGGATTTCATCCCTGTCCGACGGTGGGACACGCGTGCTGCAAGGTCACTCGCAAAGCGTGAACGGCGTGGCCTTTGCCCCCGACGGCAAATCGCTGGTGAGCGTTGGCTACGATCTGACGGTGTGGATCTGGCCCCTGCCGGGCGGCAGCCCCGAGATCGTTGTGATGCCGGCGCCGCTCAATGCCGTAGCCATCTCGCCTGATGGCGAAATCGTCACCGGCGCGGCAGACGGGAAGCTGCGCATGATGACCGCCGATGGCAAGGAGAATGGCGAGGTCGTGGCCGGCGCCCGGCCGATCGTGGCCCTGGCGATCTCGCAAGACGGTGCCTTGATCGCCACGGGGGCAATTGACGGCACCGTTGCGATCGTCGATCGCAGGGCGCGCAGCGTGATGCGCACGCTCGCCGGGCTCGGCGCGCCGGTCTGGTCGGTCGCGTTCCTGCCCGATGGTGCGACGCTTCTGACTGGCGGTGCTGACGGCAAGATCAGGCGCTGGAATGCACTGACCGGCGCGGCGATCGGGTCGAACGTGCTGGGCACGCCGGCGGATCCGCTCGCTGCCTATGTCGGCGATCACGGCGCCGAAATGTTCAGGGCCTGCGTCGCCTGCCATACATTGTCGGAGACTGAAGTACAGCGAGCCGGGCCGACGCTTGCGGGACTCTTTGGCCGGAAGATCGCCTCGCTGCCGGGCTACCGCTTCACCGACGCGCTCAAGGCGATGGATATCGTCTGGACGCCGGAGACCGTCTCAAAACTGTTCGAGATCGGGCCGAACGCCTACACGCCCGGCACCAAGATGCCGGAGCAGCGGATCGGCTCGGCCGAGGATCGCCGCGCGCTCACGGACTTTCTGGCCCGTGCGACGTCGAAGTAGCTGGCAGCAACGCGTTGCGCGTCCTCAAGCGAAGGCGGCGAGATCCCGACGTCAACGCCCTAATATCCCGGCCATCGCTCCACGGGAATATTCGTTAGCTCCGGCTTCTCGTTGAGCATGCGAGCCACGTCGATGCTGGGACGTTCCTTGAGCGCCGTCACGACACACTGATTGACGTATGTCCGGCGTGACAGCCACTTGATCTTCTTGCCCTTTGCCTCGGCCTTGCAGGCGACGATCGCCTGTTTGAGCGCGACCTTTTCCACTTTGGTGAGGGCGGCGGCCTCGACGGCTGCGCCGGCGAGACTCGTGATGACGAGGCATGTCGAAAGAACCGTCATGAAACGCGGCATGCGGCTATTCCTTGCTCCCGCGTTGACGCAGATAGTCATCCGTCGTCCGTGGTGGCGCGCGTTCCGGAACGTCCTGGATCGGATCGAACTGCTGTTCGCTCATGACAATGACGCGACAATCGGCGCACATTCGCAAGGCGTCGGTCCGCCGGTCCCCGGTGGGATACATCCAATGATGGCCCTCGAGCTTCGCTGCGATCCGATCGATCGTGCTCTTCACGCCGAAGGGCGTGCCGCAGCGGACACACAGGGCCGGTTCTTCTTCCTTGATCACTTGCGCCTGCGCACGTCTTGCCCGGAAGTCGATCTGCGGGGTGAGCGTGATGACCTTCTCAGGACAGGTGCTTTGGCACAAACCGCACTGCACGCAGGCGTCCTCCACGAATTTGAGGACGGGACGCTCGGGATCGGCGCGAAGCGCGCCGGTCGGGCAGACCGAAACACAGGACAGGCACAGCGTGCAACCGCCGGTGTCAACAGTGATAGCACCGATCGGTGCGCCCTCGGGCAAGGCGATCACGTCGACCGGCTTGGGCGCGAGGCGATGCAATTCACTGAGGCCAAAGCGAAGCAGATCGCCGCGCTTGCCGACCGTCCGGAAAGTCGCAGGAATATCGAGGCCGGCGAGGGGACCAATCCCCGTCAGTTGGTCAGCCAGAATGTCGGGATCGTCGGTTTCGATCATGGTCACGCGGCTGCCCTCGAATCCGAGCCCGGCGAGAATGGTCTTGGCCGTGACGATCGTCTGCAACAATCCGGTCACGTCGTGTCGCGGCTTGGCGCGCAGGAGAAACCGGACGGCCGCCGCGCCATACGCGAATGCGCCGATAACGGCCTCCAGGCCGACCTGCGTCAACTCGTTGACGGCGAGGGGAAGCACGTTGGCTGGCAATCCGTCGCCGTGACGGGCGAGCGCATCGATCAGCGGCGTGCCGTGCTGGCCGTCATGCAGCAGCAGCACCGGATGCGTGCCGCCAGCTTCGCGATAGGAGAGCAATAGGGCGCGAAGGATCTGCAACTGGGTGTCGGCGGGCGGCAGCGCGTAGGATGCAGCTCCTGTGGGGCAGGCGGCCGCGCATTGCCCACAACCTGCGCAGACGTCTGCGTTGACGGCGACATGGTCGCCGTCCGGCGTAATCGCGCCGGTCGGGCAAAGATCCAGACAGCGATGGCATCCGATCAGCTTCGAGCGCGAATGCGCGCAGAGGCTGGGCGTGAAGTCGACATATCTCGGCTTGTCGAAACGTCCGACGAGATCGCGAGCGGCAAGCACCGCGCGCAGCACCGCCGCCGGATCTCTCGGATCGGCGCGGAGATAGCCGTCCCGCAGGTCGTGCGCCGGAAACAGCGGTGGCTCGCCTGAGAGGTCGAGCACCAGATCGCAGCGCGAGGTCGCCCCGTTGCGCGGGGCCCCGAACACGAAGCGGTCGCGCGAAGAGGGGTGGGGTTGCGCGTAGTCGTCGATCGTGAGCTCGAAGGCACCAAAATGTCCCCGCGCGTTGCGGATCGTGCCCTTTACGATCGGAAACAATGCCGCGGCAGGCGGCGTAACGTCGGTCGGCTGCTTGAGCATGACCGTGACATCGAGATGGTCTGCGAGCAGCCGCCCGGCTTCGATCGCGACCTCGTCTCGCCCATAGATCAGGATGATGCCGTCACTCGACAATGTGACCAGCGGAAAGTCCGGTGCGGGAATTGCCGCCGCCGCGAGCAGCGCCGCCATCTTCGCGCCCGCATTCGCACCGTCGCGCGACCAGCCCGCCGTCTCGCGGATGTTGACGAAGGTGATCCCGCCGGGGCGATCGCCGACCTCATCGGTGAATTGCGCAGCCTGCTGCGTGCAGGCGACTGTCAGCGGGCCATCCGCCTTTGCCGCGTTGCGGAAGTGATCGAGCTCCGCGCCGCAGAGATGGCGAAAGCTTCTGATCTCGCAGTTGGGGCACCCACGCCGGATCGCGGCCGTGTCGAGGCGCATCGTGTCTTCACACGAGCAGATCAGGACGGTCTTCGCTGGCTGCTCCAGGTGAATCCCTCCGCCAGTGCGGCGCCGACTTACGGACTCGCGCCATTCCTGCACCTCGTATAGATTTTCACTATCGGGAAGAAAAGGAAAGTGGAGGACGGCCTTGCGGTCGACCCCAACCAGCCACGTTTCCCTGGTGGAACCGATCCAACTGCCGCCGCCCTTCACGCTGGTCCGGTTGCGGGAGAGCGGAGACGCCTTTGCCCACGCTTGCGGCATTGCACCCAAGCGCGGCGCCGGCACGCTGGTGTGCGTCGGGCGGTTCGATCTCGCCGAATTCGCCGTGGTGCTCGAGCCAGGCGAGCTCTTGAGCACCGCGCGGCGCGCCTTCTACGCCGGCATGGTCGCGCTCACCGACGCCCTTCGCGCCTATGCGCCGCCCAACAAGACGGTTGCGATCGGCTGGCCCGGCTCCGTCGAGATCGACGGCGGGTTGGTCGGCGGGGGGCGGATGGGGTGGCCATCGTCGGCGCGCGAGGACGAGCCGCCCGCCTGGCTGGTGTTTGGCGCCATGATCCGGACGGTCGCAATGGCCGATCGGGGGCCCGGCGTTCAGGTGCTCGCGTCCGCGCTGGACGAGGAGGGGTTCGGCGAAGCGGGCGCAGTGCAGGTGACCGAGAGTTTTGCACGGCACCTGATGCGGGTGATCGATCGTTGGCAGGTCGATGGCTTTGACAGCGTCGCACGCGATTATCTCAGCCGGGTTCCCCGCGAGCGGCGGACCGTCCTGAGCATCGACGAGAGCGGCGATCTCCTCACGCGCCGCGTCGGTACCGACAAGGTCGAGCGGAGCAAGCTCGTCGAGGCGCTCGCCAAGCCATCCTGGCTCGATCCGGAGCTCGGAGGGCCAAGGATGTGACCAGGGCTGTGAAGCTGCTCCGCACCATCGCGCTCGATCCCTCCGACACCTTCGTGTTCGACGCGGCGGCAGAGCCCGGCGAATGGGCCGTCTCCGGCGCGTTCCGCTTCTGCGACCAGGATCCGGCGACGTTGAGCGGCAAGGCGCGCGCGGCGTTCCGCAGCGGCTTCCTCGGGGTGCAGTCCTGGGGTTGGTCGACGCTGGTGCAGATTGTGCCGGCGACGGAGGGCGATTGCCGGGCGCTGATCGAGCTCCTCGCCGGGCAACTCATCGATCGTTTCGGCGCGCCGGACCCGGCAACCGCGCGAACGGCCGCCGAAGAGGAGGTCGCCTTTGTGCGGTCGCTCTGCTCGCATCCGATCAGTTCGCTCATCGCCGTCCATCGCTCGGTGCGCGACGGCGAAGTCCGCGAGACGTTCCGCAGGCTGCAGCTGCGGCCAGGACAGGGGCACAGCAAGGCGTTCTCGTTCATGGAAGCCGAGGATGATGTCGAACCCGACAGCAATGTCAGGCTTGCCGATCTGAGCCAGGAGCCGCAGCGTCGATGAATGATTTCTGGATCGCATGTGGCCACCATCTGCTCGATCGCGAGGCAGGCGGGGGGCTTTGCGTCACCGACGAGTTCCTGAAGGTCTATTTCGTCCGGCCCGAGCTGATTCCGCCGGACGAAGCGTGCCCGGTCGAGCGGCGGCTGCACCGGGAGCTGCTTGCCGCTCCCCGCCGGGCGGTCAGTGCGGACGAGATCGCCGCGATTGTCGATGCGGATGCCCGGGAGAACTGGCGGCTCGTGCTTGCCGTTCGCGATCTCCTGGTGCGGCATCCGACCCTGGAGGCCGCCTATCTTGCAACCGTCCGGTCGGGGGGAAACGGATTGCCGCCGCTGTTCGTCAATCAACTCGTGCATGTCATCCTGCGCAATGCGCTGGACGGCTGCGATGACCCGTTCGTGCTGCGCGCCGCCGAGCTGTTCTTCCGCCCACAGCGCATCCTGCCGCATGAACGGGCCTTGCTGCTCGGCGATGAGGAGGTCGTCGGTGGGCAGAGCCCGACCCCGGTGCTCTCGCTGATGTCGATGCTGGGGGCCGTGACCGATGCCGAGCTGGACGTCTTGAGCGAGGGCAATGCCGACGATTATTGGCACCGAAGCGACAATTTCGACATGGCTTTCGATCTCACTGCGGGCGGACGCGGGCCGAGGGCGTTGGCGCAGGCGATGGCGCGCTGGATCTCCCATCTGCTCGGGATCGACGTCTTTATTGAGCCGCTGCGCGAACTGCGTGATGCGCGGCTCACCTGGTATGTCGGGCTCGACGTCGATGCGACCAGGCTCGGCGACCGTCTCTGGCATGGCGAGCAACTCGACGACCGCAGCGCCGGCCGCGTGCTTTCATTGTTCCGCCTGACGTTTGCAGACCCGAGTGCGGCCGCAGACGAGATCCAGGGCGAGCCGGTCTATCTCTTCCTGTCGATGAACTCCGATCAGAAGCTCCGGATGAAGCCGCAGAATTTGCTGACGGGGCTGCCGATCAAACACCTGGAGAGGGTGACATGAGCCCGGCTGCGCTGCCGCTTGTGCGCATCCCCGTCGGTATCGTGGTCGGGCGGTCCAAGGCGGACTCGCCGTGGACCGACTTTGTCTGGCGCGCTGTCGCCGTGCTGCCGGACGGGCCGGACACGAAGTCCTGGACGGTGCTCCGTGACGAGGGCGGTGGGACGACGCTGTTCTATGCCGGCTGCACGACGGTCGATCTCTACAGTTCCGAGACGGCGCGCTATCGCGACAATCTTGCTACGGGTCGTCCGAGCATCTGGATAGTGTTGTCGCCTGCGGAAGGCACCTGGCCCTATTCGGTGGCTGCCGCCACCGCCGATCCTGCGGAAGGCGAGGCGTTCACGGAGGCCGGTGCGAATCTGGTCGAGGCCGTCCCCATGCCGGACGTGCTGCGTGAGCAGATTGAAAGCTTCGTTGCCGAGCACCACGTCGAACGGGAGTTCTTCAAACGCAAGCGGCGGCAGGCCGATCCGGAGGCGCTGGCGCGCCGGCAGCATGAAGGCGGACACGAATGAGTGAGGATAGGTTCCTGGCGCGCTGGTCCCGTCGCAAGCAGGAGGCGAAGGCGACCCCGACGCAATCGGATCCGGCAATGCGCGGTGACATGCAGTCGGCGCTGCCGCCCGCCGCGAAGGACGACGAAGCGGAGATCGACCTCTCGAGCCTGCCTTCGATCGACTTGATCACGTCAGCGACCGACATCACGGCGTTCTTGCGCAAAGGGATTCCGCAGGAGCTGACGCGTGCGGCGCTTCGTCGCGTCTGGAGCGCTGATCCCGCCATTCGCGACTTCGTGGGGCTTGCGGAAAGCGCATGGGACTTCAACGATCCGACCGCGATGCCGGGCTTTGGTCCGCTGGATTGTTCGGAGGCAGAACTGGCCGCGTTCGTGGACAGAATCGTCGGCGGCCTCAGCAAGTCAGCCGAGACGCTGTCTGAGACGCCGGTTGAAGTCACGGATTCTTCGCGGGAATTGCGCCAAGTCGAGAGATCGAATGTCGAGATCGTCGCCGAAGAAGCCGCGCCTACCGAGTCCGCACCTGTTCCTGCTGCAGCGCACCTAACGGTCGCTGAACACACTGAAGCTGAAAGCACCGAAGGCGAACACGTGTCGCTTCCCCGCCGCACGCATGGTGGCGCGCTGCCCCGCTAGGGCTCTCCGACGAAAGGCCATAGCCTCGGACTATGGGAGGCGATTGACCCTCCGCTGGGCCAGGACTACGCTTCGCCTAGCGCTTTGTAGTAAAAGAAAAATCAGCACCTGGGACTTGGATGGGAGGGTCCACGTGCGTGATGATGGCCTTGAGCGAGCCATTTGCGCCGCTGGCGGCGTCGCTGGGCTTGCGCGCAAAATCGGCATCAGCCAACCCTCCGTTTCGAACTGGAACCAGGTGCCCGCACAACGGGTGATTGCGGTCGAAGCGGCGACCGGCGTATCGCGCAAAGACTTGCGGCCTGATCTGTACGGTGAGCCGCTTCTGTCCGAAGGGCTGATTGAACCCGTCGATGCGGCGCGTGCGCAGGAATATCTGCTGCTCGCGACGCTCTTGTCCGCAGCACCGTCAAGAAGGCTGCTCGATCAACTGGCCGCATTGATCGGTGATGCGACGCCGCTCGGGCGCGCGCATGCTGAGCTGGCCGCGGCCGCCGCCAATGCCGTCGCGGCGCAGGCCGAACGCGAATATTTCGATCTGTTCGTCGGTCTCGGCCGCGGCGAGCTCTTGCCCTATGCCTCCTACTATTTGACGGGATTTCTCAACGAGCGGCCGCTGTCGCGCCTGCGCGCCGATCTCGCCGCGTCCGGGATCGCGCGCGCCGCGAATAATTCGGAGCCGGAAGATCACGCCGCCGTCCTGTGCGAGATCATGGCAGGTTTGGCGGGAGGCCGCTTCCCTGCGTCGTTCGAGGCGCAGCGCGCATTCTTCGACAAGCACGTCGGGCCCTGGATGGGGCGGCTGTTCGCCGACATCGAGGGCGCGGAGAGCGCCGTCTTCTATCGTGCGGTCGGCGCGCTCGGTCGCGCCTTTATCGAGATCGAGATGGAAGCATTCACGTTCGCCAACTGACCTGCACCGGCGGGTCCAGGAGAGATGCGATGAGTGAAGAGAGGAAAGCCACAGTCGGGCGCCGCGATTTCCTGCGCAAGGTCGGCGCCGGCACGGTGGGCGCCGGCGCGACGCTCGCGACACCGCTGGTCGGGTCCGCGCAGGCTGATAGCGAAACCAACGATGAGAAGCGAAAGGCGCGCTACAAGGAAACCGATCACGTCAAGGCCTTCTATCGCGTCAATCGTTATCCGGCCAAGGGAGGTTGACCGTGCTGATCAAGCGAGCAAACCACCGTTCCCTGCGCCATGGTTCCGTTGCCGAGTCCCTTGCGGGGCAGGGCGGCGGTCTCGACCGCCGCAGCTTCTTGCGCAAATCGGGTCTCGCCGGCGGCGCGCTCGCCGCGCTCGGCACGCTGCCGGTCGGCGGCGTGCGCAAGGCGGAGGCGGCGACGGCCGGTCCGCTCACCGCAGGTGCGAGCGTCCGCAAGAGCATCTGCACGCATTGCTCGGTTGGGTGCACGGTGACGGCCGAGGTCCTGAACGGGGTATGGATCGGCCAGGAGCCGAGCTGGGATTCTCCGATCAATCGCGGCTCGCATTGTGCCAAGGGCGCATCCGTGCGCGAGCTCGTGCACAGCGAGCGACGGCTGCGCTACCCGATGAAGCTCGTCGGCGGGCAGTGGACCCGCGTGTCCTGGGATAGCGCAATCAACGAGATCGGCGACAAACTTCAAACCGTACGTGAGAAGTCGGGCCCCGATTCCGTCTATTGGCTTGGCTCGGCCAAGATGACCAATGAGGGCGCCTACCTGTTCCGCAAGCTTGGCGCATTCTGGGGAACCAACAACACCGATCACCAGGCCCGCATCTGCCATTCGACCACTGTCACCGGCGTCGCCAACACCTGGGGCTACGGCGCGATGACCAACAGCTACAATGATATCCGCAATGCGAAGACGCAGGTCATCCTGGGCGGCAATCCGGCAGAGGCGCATCCGGTCTCGCTGCAGCACCTGCTCGAGGGCAAGGAACTGCAAAAGGCCAACTTCGTCGTCATCGACCCGCGCCTGACGCGCACCGCCGCGCACGCGACGGAATATGTGCGGATGCGGCCGGGCACCGACATCCCCGTGCTTTACGGCATGATGTGGCACATCCTCCAGAACGGCTGGGAGGACAAGGAGTTCATCCGGCAGCGGGTCTACGGGTTCGACGATCTCCGCAAGGAAGTGGAAAAGTGGAATCCGGAAGAAGTCGAGCGCGTCACCGGCATTCCCGGCGAGCAGCTCAAGCGCGTCGCCAAGATGTTTGCCACCGAAAAGCCGGCCACGCTGATCTGGGCCATGGGCCAGACCCAGAAGACCGTCGGCACCGCCAACGTGCGGGCCAGCTGCATCCTGCTGCTGATGACCGGCAATGTCGGCGGAGAGGGTAAGGGAGCCAACATCTTCCGCGGCCATGACAACGTGCAGGGCGCAACCGACGTCGGGCTCGATATCGTGACGCTGCCGTTCTACTACGGACTCGCCGAGGGCGCCTGGAAGCATTGGTCGCGGGTTTGGGAGGTCGACTACGACTTCCTGAAGTCGCGGTTCGATTCCAAGCAGATCATGGAAACCCCCGGCATTCCGCTGACCCGCTGGTTCGAGGCGGTGACGCTGCCGAAGGATCAGGTCGCGCAGAAGGACAGCGTGAAGGCGGTGTTCGTGCAGGGACACGCCTCCAACAGCATCACCCGTATCCCTGAATCCCTCAATGGCCTGAAGGCGCTGGAGCTGCTCGTCATCGCCGACCCGCATCCGACGACCTGGGCCTCGCTCGCAGTCGAGGCGGGGCGCAAGGATGGCATCTACATTCTCCCGGTCGCCACCCAATTCGAGTGCAAGGGCTCGCGCGTCGCCTCCAACCGCTCGCTGCAATGGGGCGAGCAGATCGTGAAGCCGGTGTTCGAGTCGAAGGATGATCTCGAAATCATCTACCGCCTGGCCAGGAAGTTCGGCTTCGCCGACCAGATGTTCAAGAATATCAAGGTCGAGAACAATCTTCCTGAAGCGGAGGATGTCCTTCGCGAGATGAACCGCGGCAGCTGGTCGACCGGCTATTGCGGGCAATCGCCCGAACGCCTCAAGGCGCACATGAAGAACCAGGCGAAGTTCGACATGCTGACCATGCGGGCGCCAAAGGACGATCCCGAGGTCGGCGGCGATTATTACGGCCTGCCCTGGCCATGCTGGGGATCACCGGAGGTCAAGCATCCCGGAACGCCGCTGCTCTACAATACCAATCTGCATGTGATGGATGGCGGCGGCACGTTCCGGCCGCGGTTCGGCATCGAACGCGAGGAGAAGCTGCCGGACGGCACGACGCGCAAGGTGAGCCTGCTCGCGGACGGCTCATACTCGCTGGGGTCGGCCATCCAGGACGGCTATCCGGAATTCACGCTCGCGAGCTTGAAGAAGCTCGGCTGGGACACCGATCTCACCGAAGCGGAAATGGCCGTGATCAACAAGGTCAACCCGGCCACTCCGGACGCGGTGTCGTGGTCGCTCGACCTGTCGGGCGGCATCCAGCGCGTCGCGCTGGCGCATGGCTGCGTTCCCTATGGCAACGGCAAGGCGCGCATGAATGCCTTCGGCTTGCCCGATCCCATCCCGGTTCACCGCGAGCCGATCTACACGCCGCGCGTCGATCTCGTCGCCAAATACCCGACGCTGCCCGACGCCAAGCAGTTCCGGATGCCCAATATCGGCTTCTCCGTGCAGAAGGCTGCGGTGGAGAAGGGAATTGCAAAACAGTTCCCGCTCATCCTGTCGTCCGGCCGCCTGGTCGAATATGAGGGCGGCGGCGAGGAGACCCGGACCAACCCGTGGCTCGCCGAATTGCAGCAGGACATGTTCATCGAGATCAATCCCGCCGACGCGGCCGAGCGCGGCGTCAAGGACGGCGGCTGGGTCTGGGTCATGGGGGCCGAGAACAATTCCCGGGCGAGGATGAAGGCGCTGGTCACCGAGCGCGTCGGCAAGGGGGTCGCCTGGATGCCGTTCCACTTCGGTGGCTGGCTTGCGGGCAAGGATCTCCGCGGCAACTACCCGAAGGGCACCGACCCGATCGTGCTCGGTGAAAGCGCCAACACGATCACCACCTACGGATACGATCCCGCGACGAATATGCAGGAGACCAAGGTCACTCTCTGCCAGATCGCGGCGGCATAAGGAGCAACGACGATGGCACGTATGAAGTTTCTCTGCGACGCCGACCGTTGCATCGAGTGCAACGCCTGCGTCACGGCCTGCAAGAACGAGCACGAGGTCCCCTGGGGTATCAACCGCCGCAGGGTCGTCACCATCGCCGATGGCAAGCCGGGCGAACGATCGGTCTCGATGGCTTGCATGCATTGCACGGATGCGCCGTGCGCGGCCGTGTGCCCGGTGAACTGTTTCTATACCACCGCCGATGGCGTGGTCCTGCACTCCAAGGATCTCTGCATCGGCTGCGGCTACTGTTTCTACGCCTGTCCGTTCGGCGCGCCGCAATATCCGAAGGTCGGCAATTTCGGCTCGCGCGGGAAAATGGACAAATGTACTTATTGCGCCGGCGGCCCCGAGGCCGATGGCAGCAAGGAGGAATACGAGAAATACGGTGCGAACCGCCTGGCCGAGGGCAAGCTGCCGCTGTGTGCCGAGATGTGCTCGACCAAGTCGCTGCTCGCCGGCGACGGCGAGATCATCGCCCAGATCTATAGGGAGCGCGTGCTGAAGCGCGGTTACGGCTCAGGAGCGTGGGGCTGGAAGACCGCCTATCGCGAGACGATCGAGTCCTGAAGCAGGCCGCGGGCGACGCGGCACAAATGCCGGGGAGGAGTCCATGTCCTCATTTGCAAGGTTCATTCGACCAGCCATCGGCGCGTGGGCGTTGCTTCTGTTGATCATGACGGCTCCGGCACCGTCGCTGGCCCAGCAGATCAATCCGACGGCGAGCTCGGTCAACGAGCGCCAGTTGCTGCAGGAGATGGACCGGATCCAGGGACGCGTCAGCATCCCCGACCAGCGCTCCAGCGTGCTGATGCAACCTGCTGGCCGCGAGTGGCGTGAATTCCGCAACGTCGCGCTGCGGTGGATCGGCGGCGTTGCCATGCTCGGCATGCTGGCGGTGCTGGTGATCTTCTATTTGACACGCGGCATGGTCCGCCTCGAAAGCGGACGATCCGGCCGCACCATCGTGCGGTTTAACACCTATGAGCGCGTCGTGCACTGGATGACCGCGACCTGCTTCGTGATCCTGGCGATCTCGGGACTGAACATCACGTTCGGGCGGCCGCTGCTGCTTCCGCTGATCGGATTTGACGCCTTCTCTGAATGGTCGCAATGGGCGAAATTCGCGCACAATTACCTGAGCTTTCCCTTCACGATTGGCGTCGTGCTGATCTTTCTGATGTGGATCGGCGGCAATATCCCCAACAAGCTGGATCTGGAGTGGATCAAGCGCGGAGGCGGCCTGATCGGTCACGATCATCCGCCGGCTCGCCGCTTCAACGCGGGGCAAAAGGGGATCTACTGGATTGTCGTGATCGGCGGTGGCCTCGTCGCCGTGACCGGGTATCAGCTCATGTTCCCATTCTACGTGTCGGGAATCGAGGGCATGCAGATTGCCCAGATCGTTCACTCCGTCGTGGCCGTGCTGTTCATCGCCGCGATGCTCGCTCACATCTACATCGGCACCATCGGGATGGAGGGGGCTTTCGAGGCGATGGGATCGGGTGAGGTAGATGTCAACTGGGCGCGCGAGCACCATAGCCTGTGGCTCGACCAGGAGTTGGCACGGAGCGGCCCGAACGATTCTCAGCCGCGGCCTCGCCATGCTGCGTCCGCGGCCGAATAGAGCGGAGCATTGCTTAAAGACGCACGCCCGTCGTCGCAAACGCTTCTGCGACGGGTTGCTGTACGCTGTCGAGCACGGCAACTCCAGCCACCGTGATGACGATCGTCGCAACACAGGCAAGGATGAAAGCCTTCATCGCGATCCCTCCTCGCGACCGTTATACAGGACTTCTGGCCGCTAATAAACGCTGCGCTTGGGCAGGTCGATGCGGGCCGCAGCTAGATGCTGGATGCGGAGCCGGTGTTTCGGCTCTCCGCAGCTCGTTCGAGATCCCATGCCCGCTGCAGGCGCTCGGCACTTGTCGACTTCAATATGCCGGCCCAGGCGTTACCGAGTGTCTTGATGCCTTCGTGCAGACTGGAAGCATTCCCGGCCGACCAATCAGGCAAGCCCATGGGGACGCTGATCGACCAGGCCCAGCTGTCTCCGGACCGATGGACGTTGCCGATCACATGCCCCTCATAGATGACGACGTAGTGGTCCTTGACGTCCGGCCACCGAAGCTTCGCGTTGAGAGAAATAGATTGTTTCATGAACAATGCTTGTGTCGCAGGGCTAGCGGGTAAATCACTTCGAATGCAATGCTCTGAACGCTCGCGATCGGCGCGTTCGGTCAGCAACTTCCAAAAGAGGCCCGGGCGCCAGGCGAATGGCCCGTGGCATCGGGGCTGGCCGCCGGCCGAGGAGGGGGGGCCGGGACGACCGAGCTTGATCCCAACCTATCGGTTTGACACTATGCCGACATATTCGGAGAAAGTCATGTACAAGTCATGTCTTGTTGCGATCGCAACTGCCGTCTGTTTGTACGCATCGCCCGCCAGCGCTCAGGTGAGGCCGTACCCTTTCGGCGATGAACCGTATCGCCTGAACTGGTATCCCGATCCCGAGATCGAGGCCGGCTGCTGGAAATGGAATTGGCAGCAATACCAGTGGGACAATTATTGTCCGGTCTACGTCCGTCCCAAGGCTTACATGTACCCGCGAGCGCGAGCGGTGGTCGTTCGCGCGAAGGGATGACGGGCGGGGGCCGATGCGCGGCGCGCCTTGCGGAGGCGTCGCTCGGTCCTATCGATCAGTAGTTCTCGATCGTGCAGGCGATCTGGCTGTGCTTGCCGAAATTGAGCAAGGCATTGCCGCGGAAGCCGTCGACCCAGACGCCGGGACCGGCATAGCGATATCCGACTCCCATCGGGACCAGGCGCACACGCACGCCGCCGGAGTGGCCCGTATGCAGCGATGCTGTCACAACCTCACCGGCAACGGACACCGCGATCGGGCACAGGGGGTACTGCCTGCCGTTCTCGCAGCTGAAGACGAGTTCCGAGCAGCTGCCGATCGCGCCTGGTGAAGCCCGCAGCGCCATGTCGGCGGCGGTGGCTGTGCCGGGATTGCCGGCCAGGCCGCCTCCCATAACAATGGCTGCCGCGAGACCCTTGGCCATCAAATTGCGCATCGTTGCCCCCAATGGATTCTTAAAATCACCGGCTAGCAGAGCAAAAATCACCAACAGCGTCAAACCGCAATGAATGGCAATATGGCCGACGGCTTGATCAGCTTCGCTCGGCTGACCGGCAATCCGATCGCTTCACGCACGGACCTCATTTGGTGAAGACCGGCAGACGCTCCCATCGGTCCCCGTGAAGAGGCTGCGCGCCTAGATCTTCTGCTGCGCTCCGGGGCCCACAACGTTGACCGTGATCTTCTGAATTTCCGTCCGGCCGCCGGCATATTTGACCTCTATCGTCAGAACGTCGTCGCCGATGAAGTCGGGCTGCGACTTGTAGAACGCGACATAGGCCGGCACCTCCAGCGCGAGGCATGACTTGTAGTTCGTGGCTTTCACCTTCGCCGACTTGACCGTCACCTTCCCGGACGCGGGCGCATTGACCAGGCGGATCGTCGGCAGGGGACCCGACGTGCAATCGGGTAGTACGTTGATGAAGATGCCGACTCGCGTGTCCTTATTGGGGGCGGATTTGACCGTTCGCTCGACGGGAGACAATGCGTCCTCGGCCAAGGCTGGTGCGACGAACCCAGACAACATTGCGATGGCCGCGGACAATAATACCCGCATTGGTGGTCTCCCGCTCACCGCGTTTTCCCGGTCAATTCGTTGCAAGATGCTCAATTTAAATGCTTTTTCGACGCTGTGTGTACGGATTAGCCAATTTACCACGGCGCACCAAAAACCCTTCGTTAACTAGTTGATTTCGTTGACCCCCGCCTCGGTTAACAATAGCTTAATAGCGACATTTTTCGAATTGCTTTCTACAGACTTGATTTGAACTGCACAGTGTTTTGGCAGGGGCAGGCAGATTATGAACGCACAATTTCAGGTAGCGCAGGCTACCGGCGCGGCTATTCCGACCAACACAACTCCAGTTCGAACATTCACTCTGGCAAAGCCGCTAACAGATCAGGCGGTGGTCGTACATCTCGGATTTGACCAGAAGGTCAAGCTCGATTTCTCCGCGATAGCCAACGAAAAGATCACGCTCGTTCACGTCGGCGAGAAGCTGATCATTCTGTTCGACAACAAATCGACGATCACGGTCGATCCGGTCTTCGATTCCCGTCACGACGATCAGCACCTGCTCTCCATCGAGCTGGCGCCCGGGCGCGACGTCAACGTGCAGGAATTCGCGAGCCTCTTCCCGATCACCACCGATCAATCCGTGCTTCCTGCGGCCGGTGATGGCAACGGCAACGCCCAGGGCAGCGGCGCCAACTTCTCCAATGCTGCGGTCGATCCCTTGAACGCCGGCAATCCGTTGGACCTGCTCGGGCAGGAACAGCTGGGCAATTTGGTCCTCAATCCGGAGACGTTCGCCGGACTGCCCGCAACGACTGCGCCGAGCGCAGCCTTTACGCTCTCCGGTACGATCGTCATCCACGATGAAACCGTCGATGTCCAGATTCTGAACGGCGCGAACGATCAGCCCAATGCTGGTCTGCCCGCAGTCTTCTCCGCCGTCGGACTGATCGGATGGGCCCAAAGCGCCGTTTCGGAGATCGCGTCGTCGAGCGCCGGTTTCGGCAGCGGCGGGACCGGAACGATCGTCTATGCGCTGACGACCTCTACCGGCGCGGCATTCGCCGGCGTCGATTCCGGTCTGCAGGCCACGGTCACCGGCAATGAAATCTTCCTGTTCACCGAGGGCAGTCTGGTCGTCGGACGTGAGGGCGCCGGCGGCGTCGCCGATCCGAACGGTGCAGTCGCCTTCCAGCTCTACCTCGATCCGGCGACGCTGAAGCTCGACGTGGCCCAGTATGAAGCCATCAAGCACGCCACCGCGTCCGAGCCTGACACGAGCGAAGGCGCGCAGCTCGGCGATGTCGTTTTCGTGCAGCAGACGGTGACCGACGGCTCCGGCAATACGGCGACTGCGGTGTCGACCGGTTCGCTCGGCGTGTCATTTCTCGACGATGGTCCGACGATCCTGGTGACGGTGGCTGACGGTGGCGAAGGACCCACGCGTCTTGCAACCTTGTCGCTGGACGAATCGATCGGCAGTGACCGCGGCGCGAACGGCTTCCCGGACGGAACATTCGACGACGTCTCGGGCAATACGAGCCCGGATCCGACCGGCACCCACCCGATCGGCACGATGAAAACCGATGTCGGCAATGTCGAAAGCCCGGGCGATCTGGCAGCTCTGTTCAATGTCGTCAAGGATGGTGGCACGGACACCGAGAAGTCGACCGACTATGCCTATTCGTTCGCGCTCTCGGGCGCCAAAGTAACGGAGGGCGGCGGCATCGCCACCACGTTGAAGGTGACGGACCCGAACCACACCTACTCCGACGACACGATCTACCTCTTCAAGGTCAGTGACACCGAGATCGTGGGCCATGTCGGCGCCGATCCGAACGGCCCGATCGCGATCCGCATCACCCTGGACAACGCAGGCAGCCTTTCGGCAGGCCAGCTCGTCGTCGACCAGTACATGGCGATCGACCACGGCGCGGACCTCAACAATTTCGATTCGACGCAGTTCCTCAACCTGGTCGGTGAGGGCGCGAGCCTCGGCGTTACGCTGACCGCGACCATCACCGACGGCGACAATGACACCGCGACGTCCTCGGCCACGATCGTGATCGCGGGGCCCCAACAGTCGAGCATCGGCTTCCAGGATGACGGCCCGTCGATTGACGTGACGGTGCAGCAGCCGGAGGAGGGTTCGGCCCATCTCGCGACGCTGTCGCTCGACGAGTCGATCGGCGGCGATCGCGGCGCCAACGGCCTTCCTGACGGAACCGTCGACGACGTCTCAGGCAACACGGACCCGGATCCGACCGGCACCAATCCGATCGGCGAGCTGAAGACGGCGGCCGGCGAAGGCGACGTGAAGGGCGAACTGGAGGCGCTGTTCGACGTCACCAAGATTGCCGGCACCGACGGCGAGAAGTCGACCGACTATGCCTATTCGTTCGCACTCTCGGGCGCCAAAGAAACGGAGAGCGGCGGCATCGCCACCACGTTGAAGGTGACGGATCCGAACCACACCTACTCCGACGACACGATCTACCTGTTCAAGGTCAGCGACACCGAGATCGTTGGTCATGTCGGCGCCGATCCGAACGGCCCGATCGCGATCCGCATCACGCTGGACAACGCAGGCAGCCTCTCGGGAGGCCAGCTCGTCGTCGACCAGTACATGGCGATCGACCACGGCGCGGACCTCAACAATTTCGATTCGACGCAGTTCCTCAACCTGGTCGGTGAGGGCGCGAGCCTCGGTGTTACGCTGACCGCGACCATCACCGACGGCGACAATGACACGGCGACGTCCTCGGCCACGATCGAGATCGTGGGCACCGAGGACTCCAGCATCAGCTTCCAGGATGACGGCCCCGCGGTCTCGGTTTCCGTCAATTCGGCCTTCCAGGTCGTCCACGACGAGACCCTGCTGTTGCAGAGCCCGCCGTTCGGCGACGACAATGACATTCTGTTCACGCCCGTCTTCAACGGCGTCAGCAATCCCGGACACGACCCGCAGGCTCTCTTCGGCCTTCCGATCGGGTATGCGCAGAGCAACGTCGCCGCGCTCACCATCGACAATGTGGACTACGGCACCGACGGCGCGGCCAACACGGGCGCCCAGGTCTTCTCGCTGACGCTGACCGACGCGCAGGGCCAGAGCACGACCGGCCCGGTCGATGCGATGCTCACCACGACGGAAGGGAAGGAGATCTTCCTGTTCCTCGAGAACGGCCTGATCGTGGGCCGTTACGACGGGGGCGATCCCGGCGATGACGTGACCGGCACCAGCGATCCGGCCGCGTTTGCGATTGCGATCAATCCGGTGAGCGGCAAGGTGTCCGTCGTCCAGTATGTTTCGCTTCACCAGGACAGCGCCGATATCGGCGGCGATATCGATGAAGCGGTCTCGCTGGCAAACGCCCTCGGCCAGGTCAAGGCGACCGTGACGGTCACCGACGGCGACGGCGACCACGCGTCGGCGTCCGCCAACATTGGCGGTGACATCCGGTTCGAAGACGACGGCCCGCTGGTGGCGGCGACGCTGTCTCACAATTTCGGGGTGACGGCGGACGAGACACCGGGCAACCAGGCGAACGACGTTACTGGCCCGTTGCAGATCTTTGCGGACGTGCAGAATCCCGGCGATGATCCGGATAAGCCCGGGCCGGTGCTCGCCTACGCGACCAGCAGCGGCGCAGCCCTGAGCATCCTGCCGTATTTCGGCGTCGACGGCCCCGATCCGACTGCGGCGATCACCTATTCGCTCGAGCTGAAATCGTCCACGTCCGGGGTGACCTTGACGGATGGAACGGAGATCACCTTGTCGCAGGATCTTGCCGGCCGGGTGATCGGCACGGTGGGCCAGGACAATGTTCATCCCGAACTGAGCGGCAAGACCGCCTTTGCGGTCGCGATCGATCCGGTCACCGGCAAAGTCTCGGTGGTCGAATATCTCTCGCTGCATCACTCCGATACGTCCAATCCGAACGATCCGGCCTCGCTGGCCGCGGGCTCGATCTCGGCCGTCGTGACGATCAAGGATGGCGATGGCGACACCGCGTCCGCGTCGGCGGATATTTCGAGCAAGATCCACTTCAACGACGACGGTCCGGCGCTGACGATCGGTACCGACGTGACGGAGCCTGAATTTGTCGCACTCAAGCTGAATCTGGACGAGACGATCGGTCATTCGCCCGACCAATACAATGTCGGCGAGAGCGAGTCGGGCGGCGGCGCGCCGAACGGGATCGTCGACGACACGGCCAACGCCACCGTGACGTTCACGACGAACGCAGCCTCGACCGCCCAGATCGGCGAGTTGAAGACGGGTGAGGGGCTGCTGGCCCCGTTGTTCACGAATGCCGCGATCAATTACGGCGCCGACGGTGCCGCCCTGGTCGATCCCGTCACGTCCCTGCTCAGCCTCGTGCTGACGGGCGCGCCCGAAGGGGGCGGGATCAAGTCCAACCTTGTCGCGACGGCGCTGGAGGGTAGTCCGCTCGACGGTACGTCGGTGGGTCATCGGACCGTCTGGCTGACGCTCGAGAACGGTCAGATCGTCGGCCGCGTTGGCCACGATACGCAGTCCACGGGCGATGATTTCGTCGTCCTGCGCATCTCTCTGAGCTCGGCGGATCCGGCGACGGCCCAGCTCGTGGTCGATCAATTCCTGCCGATCGATCACGATGCGTCGGAGCCTGCCGGGTCCCGGTTGCCCGAGAATCCCTCGCTGTTCGACGAGTCGATCTCGTTGCTGACGGCGATTGCCGGCCAGAGCGTCGGCGTGAAGCTGACCGTAACGGTGACCGATGGCGATGGCGATCACGTCACGAAATCGGCCACCGCGACTCTCATCGACAACAGCAAATCCATCGTCTCAATCGACGATTCCGGTCCGACGATCTCCGCTTCGGAGGATTGCGTCGATACGCCGCTCGCCTATGTCGGCATCAAGGCGGGCAACGTCGACGAGCGCGGTCTCGACGGTCCGAGCGATCAGGACGTGCTCTTGTCCGGCGTCGGTCAGGGCAATGGTCCGAACGCGAACACGATCAATACGACGGGGAGCGATATCGGCGTCGGCAACCAGACGATCGAGGGCCATGAGGTCCACGGCGGCAAGGACCAGCCTGCGGAGATCCTGCGGCTCGACTTCGTCAACAACCTCACATTCTCTACCAATCCCTTCGCCTATAACGGGCACTACGAGGTCGATGCGGCCTCGTTCACGATCCACCAGATCCAGGGCAGTGCGAGCAACACGGCGACGGTCTTCGTCCAGGTCTTCAACGCCAACGACAACACCAATTTCAACGACGACGGCAATCCGCTGCCGATCACGCTGAACAACATCACCGTGACCGGCGATGCCAGCTACACCAAGATTCCGGTCTATGACGGCAACACCCTGGTCGGCGTCGTCATCGTCGGCCTGAACGAGGGGGCCACCGTCACGGTCGACACGACCGACGACTTCAATCGTCTCGTCATCTCCAACTACGACAACGTCGCGTTCTCGAGCACGCCAAACGGCGCGCCGACGCTTCCGGCCGACCCGAATGATCCTCAGGAGGACAATGTCGGTCATCCGTTCTCGGTGAGCGGCATCTCGTCCGTGGTGTGCGCTCCCGCCACGCTCAGCGTCACCCATGACGAGAGCGCGGGATTCGCTCCGCAATCCGGGCCGAACCCGGAGAACGACGTCGATCCCGCGACGGCCCCGAGCGTGCTGACAGCCGCGATTGCCGGCGCCGGCATTGCTACGGTGCTCGGCTACGCCGAGTCGACCGGCGCCGCCAGCACTCTGTTCACGACGCCCGATTTCGGCACGGATGGACCCGGCCCGGCCGGAGGTGTGTCCTATCAGCTCACGAATTCCGCCGGTGGCGGGTTCACCGGCCAGGATTCCGGGCTGAACACCACGGTCGGCAACCACGACATCTTCCTGTTCACGGATTCCACCAATCCGAACATCGTCTGGGGCGTCGACGGCAACAACGTCCAGACCGGCGCGAAGGTGTTCGCGCTCTATGTCGACACCGACGGGCACCTCTGGGTCGCCCAGTTCGCGGCCATCGCGCACAATGTCGATGGCTCGACGCCCGCCGCCTATGACGACGAGGTCTCGATCACGAACGGCCTCGTGTACATCTCGGCCACCGCGACCGACGGGGACGGCGACACCGCCCATGCGGTTTCGCCCGCCGGGCTTCACATCAATTTCCAGGACGACGGTCCGCATGCATTTGCGGAGGCGCCGCAGAACGTGCTCGAAGGTTCTGCGCCGGTCACGGGGCAGCTCGATTTCGATCCGGGTGCTGACGGCGCAACCGTCACTGAGATCAACGGGGTGACCCTGTCGTTTGGCAATGACGGGTATTCCCAGGCCATCTCGCTCGCCCATGGCAGTCTCCAGGTCACCGCGGACGGTGCCTACAAGTTCGTTGCGCAGCCTGATGACGTCTACAAGACCGGCGGGCCGGCGAATTTCACGTACACCGTGACCGATGGCGACGGCGATACGTCGGGATCGACGGTATCGTTCGTGGTCACCGACGACAGCGACCCGACCAAGGTGACGTTGAACGACGTCACGGTGAACGAGGGCGCCGGCACGGCGACGATCTCGGCCAGCGTCGACCATGCACCGCAGGGCAGCAACCTCGTGCTGAGCTTGAGCAACGGCGCCACGATCACGATCCTTGCCGGTCAGACCACCGGCGTCTCGACGCCGTTCGCGGTGCAGGGCGACGATCCCTATGTCGACCACGAGAGCTACAGCGTCTCGGTCACCGGCGCGGCCGGCGGCAATTACGAAGCGCTGAACACGACCGACATGGCGACGGTGACGGTCAACGACACCATCGACACGACGACGGTGGACTTGAGCGCCTCGACGGTGCTGGAGGGGCCGTCGGCGAATTACGTGTTCACGGCGACGCTGTCGAACGTCTCGCACGGCGATACGGTCATCACGACCGACCAGGGCGCCATCACAATCCACGATGGCCAGACCACGGGCACGTTGACCGTGGCACCGGTTCCGCCGAACAACGAGGATCCTTATCTGGATAGCACCAGCCTGACGGCGACCATCACCGGTGCGACGGGCGGCAATTTCGAAAACCTGGTGGTCGGGACGGCGGCGGCGACGGCGCACGTCAACGACACGATCACGACCAATTTCATGACGCTGCACGACGTCGTGGTGCTGGAGAACCAGACGATCATTTACACGGCGCAGGTGGACTACGCGCCGATGGATACCCCACTGACGGTAATTCTGAACAATGGGGTGGTGATCACCTTCGATCCCGGTCACTTGACGGCGTCGTCGGATCCACAGCCCGCGCAGGGCGACGACGTGTATTTGGATGGCCACTCGACCCAGGTCTGGATTGCCAGTGCCTCCGGCGGAAGCTTCGAGAAGGTCGACTTCACCAAGTACGGCACTGCCACGGTGACGGTCAACGACACCATCGACACGACGACGGTGGACTTGAGCGCCTCGACGGTGCTGGAGGGGCCGTCGGCGAACTACGTGTTCACGGCGACGCTGTCGAACGTCTCGCACGG
>NZ_SPQT01000031.1 GCF_004571025.1 Bradyrhizobium niftali
CAAACGCGACGAGCAAGCGACTGGATGCGATCCCTGGCGTCGGTCCAGCGCTGGCAACGGCGCTAGTCGCGAGCGTTGCCGATGCCAAGGCCTTCCGATCGGGGCGGGACTTCTCGGCCTGGGTCGGGCTCGTGCCGAAGCAGAACTCCAGTGGGGGCAAGGACAGGCTTGGCAGCATCAGTAAGCAAGGCGATCGCTACCTACGCAGCCTGTTCACGGCAGGTGCACTCGCCGTGATCCGCTATGCCAAGATCCATGGTGCGCGGCATCGGCCCTGGCTCACAGCGTTGTTGGCGCGCCGTCCCACCAAGGTCGCCGCGATCGCGCTCGCCAACAAGCTCGCCAGGATGGCATGGGCGATGATGGCCAGGAACGAACGCTACAGGGAACCCGCCGCTCTCACGGCGTGAACGAGATCACAGCCGGACATTCGGGTGTGACGTAACGGTTGGAAGGGCGAACAGCACTTAATGCAGCGCCGGTCGATCCGGCGATCAGGACAACCCACATGGGCCATGGCATCTTCGAATGCGTGCTTTTGATCGGGACCTGATCCGCGGAGGGCATTATGGCCAGCGGTCATGAGTACCGCGCAAAAAGGCCGAACACATGGCTGCTCCGACCAACGCCGCAAGTGAAGATTCTCCTTGCCAACCCGGAGCCGTCCACAGGGCATTAGCTCCATCTGGCATTCATTTGATCTAGATCAACATGCGAGACTTTTTTGAGCCAAAAGAGGTGTTGCGTAGCCCCACTATGCGACCCCACCCAAAGCCTTCGGCTCCTCAATGGCCACCGGCTTCTTTTTGTCTGCATTTCCCGCCCGTCTTGAGAAACACCTCCGGGTGATTACGGAGGTCCGATGCAATTTGCGCCTGTTCGGGGATTTGCTCTATGCTCTACTCCTTGCCAAGTTACAAAACAGGGAGGGTTGAACGGTGCTGGTCAATGCGAACGCTGCCGCCCGCCAGCCTATTGACGGGCACCTCGCCGATCTCGCTGGCGAGCACGTCTTTTGCAGTGAGTTCAAGTATCGCAAGGGCATCGAGATTTTTGGTGAAGGGGAGGACGCAGAATACGTCTACCAAATTACTTCCGGAGCGGTGCGGACGTATAGGATGCTTCCAGATGGTCGCCGCCAGATTAATGCGTTTCACCTCCAGGGTGACATGTTCGGATTTGAGAATGGCGTCGCGCACCGGTTTAGCGCCGACGCTCTCGTCGAAACCCAGGTTCGCATCATAAAGCGAAGCAGCATCCTCGATGCCATGCAAAATCGAGTAGTCAGCAACAAAAACCTCATTTGCTTTGTTACGCAAAATCTGCAGCACGCGGAAGATCACATGCTTCTCTTGGGGCGGAAGTCTTCCCTGGAGAGAGTTGCCACCTTCCTTCTTGAAATGGATGAACGGCTAGCACATCCCTCGATGATGTTGCTGCCAATGAACCGCCGCGACATCGCCGACTATCTCGGTCTCACCTTGGAAACCGTCTCCCGCGCGTTGTCCATACTTCGAGACGAAGCGCTGCTGCGCTTTGACGGAAACACTCAACGGCGGCTCGAATTGCTAGACCGTCATGCTCTCGCGGAGTTCGACGTCTGACTTCCTGTATTGGCCCTTAGCCGAAGGTCGCTGGAGCCTCTGTCATGTCGGCTCTCAGGGGCAAACCGGGCGTCGGTTCAGCCTACCTACTGCCGGGCGGGGCGGGCTGTTTCCTGCGGCAACTTAATCCAGAATCTTAACATTTGTTATCGCAACTGAATTTCGGAGAAGACGATATCAAACTAGGCGTGCCGCCTTGAGTGGTGCGCCGGGCGACCCCGTAGCGTCCGGCTCCAGCCCCGAGATGCCCGGGGTCGTTCCGTAAAAAACGCGTCCGTCTTGGCGAGCTTTTCGCAACAAAGCTTCTCACTGAGCCCCTGGCGGCAATGTCTTGGCTAGAATTCCCGCGCCATTGCAGGGTGTGTCCGGTTCTTGACCTTGATCCACTCCTTCGTGCGCCCCGCGACATAGCGCCGATCGCTGCGCTTGGACACCAGGCCCTCGAGGCCAAGGCGGCAGGCGGCGCCGAACAGCTCGGTGCCGATCTCGCCTGGCTCGAAGGGCGCGACGAACATGCCATCCGGCCGACCGCGTAGCAGCCGCGCAAGGTTGGTCTTGCGCAGGCTCAGCGGCAGCTGGCGCAGATCTTCGCCGCCGAGCGCGAGGACGTCGAATGCGTAGAGCTGCACCTCGTTGTCGTGCCGGCGCGAGTGCAGGGCGTTGAAGTCGGAGATGCCGTCGACACCGAGCACAACGGCCTCGCCGTCGATGATGAATTGCTGCTCGCGGTTCTTCAGCGCGGCCTCGACGATCCAGGGAAATCGCTTGGTCCAGTCGTGACCGTTGCGGGTGATTAGCCGAACGGTCTTGCCGTTGCGCTCGACGCGCAAGCGGTAGCCGTCATACTTGATTTCGTGGATCCAGTCGGGCCCCGGAAGGCACGGCTTTGGCGGCGGCTGGCAGGCAGAACTCGAACGCGCGGTACATGCGAACGAGATAGTCACGCGGCTGCGAATATGCGAATCTCGCTCCCGTTTCGGCATCGGAATTCGCCAGCGAGGGACCGATGACAATTGCATTGCCGTATCTTGGAATTGCGCTCTGCTGCTCGCTCAGTCTCTGGTTGGTGATCCTGGTGCTATAGGGCGTTAGCCGCAGTCGCCGCCGTCGCTCCAATGCAGCGACGACCTCAAAAAGCCCCAGCTCGCGGGCAAGCGCCCTTGTCGTTCCTCACAAACAAGGGCCGCCGACTTGCCGTCAGCGGCCCCGTCCGGGTTTCAATAGTTCCGAGATCAAATGGCCTAGCCAGCCCCGGATTGCCGATTTTTCCCGATCCTCAAGGTTCTCGCAACCACATATGTGAATCGTCTAATTGATTTTTTCGCCGCCCCCTCTGCGCGGTTGCAGCCGCGGAAGTAGCCGTCGCCATCGGTCTTTGATTTATCTCAATGACTCCGCTTGGTCCCGCCCGCTCGCTGGGACCATGAGCCAATCCGACAAGCCGGATTCAGCTAAGCCGCCACCTCCTCGACCGACGCGCTTGGATGAGGTGCGGCAGGCCGTAGAAGAGTATGCTGCTGAACTCCGGGAGATCATCAGGAAGCTCCGGCGGAGGCTGCTGCATTGAGGCCGCCTCATGTGTGGATGGCCCCCGTCTTGCAAGAATTATTTTCGTGATGAGCAGTGGTCGCTTGCAGTCATGTGTCCGGCCTTTGTGCGCGGTCGTACCTAACCGCTGGCCTTGATGGATTCCGCGGATCGAGGCCTTATCAGTTGGCCGGGTTCGAACGCCACTGAGGCGGTCAGGTTTCTCTCGATGCGTCGGGTGACCGACTCTGCCATCACGTGTTTTCACTCTCGCAAGCTGGCGGCACGCTCCTTAGCGGGTCATGCCGCCAATGCTGCGTTGCGGTAGGTGTCCTGTGCACTGTTAACGAGCAGGCGGCGGAGATAACTGTCACCTCGTTTGCTAATCCGGCCGAGACGCGCTTTGCCACCGGTGGAGTTTTGTCGCGGTACCAACCCAAGCCAAGCGGCGAACTCTCTACCGCTGCAGAATGTCTTTGGGTCGGCAACAGTTGCTGCAATCGCGGTGGCGATGATCGGCCCTATTCCCGGGACAGTGGCCAGACGTTGGCTGACTGGATTGTTCTTATGCCATGCTAGGATCTGCTTCTCGAGTCCTGCGATCCGGGTCTGAGTATCTTCGATCTGGCTAACGATCACCGTCAGCACCTGGCGGGCAATATCCGATATACGCCTGTCCTCCTCATCCAGGACAATTGCGATCAGTTTCGCCACTTTGTGCAGCCCCTGCGCCTCAATAAGACCGAACTCGGCCAAGTGCCCACGCAGAGCATTAACTAGCATGGTGCGCTGACGGATCAGCAAATCGCGAGCCCGATGTATCATGAGGGCCGATTGTTGCTCCGTCGTTTTTATCGGCACGAAGCGCATCGATGGACGTCTAACTGCCTCGCAGATCGCCTCGGCATCGGCCACGTCGTTCTTGTTGCGCCTTACATAGGCTTTTACATAAGCAGGCGGCATGAGTCGTGGCACATGGCCGAGCGCAGTTAACTCGCGCGCCCAATGATGCGCCGTCGCGCAGGCTTCCAGCCCGACGAGGCACGACGGAAGCCCTGCAAAGAAAGCGAGAACTTGGCCTCGTCGCAGTTGCTTGCGCATGATTACGCTGCCCGCCTCATCGACCGCATGCACCTGGAAAACCTTCTTTGCCAGATCAAGACCGATTGCTGTAATATTGCCCATGGATGGCTCCCATTACTGGTGATCTTCGACGACCACCATTATGGCACTCGATGCCGCGAGAGGGGGCCATCCACCCCATCAGTTGGCGGCCAGACCAATCCTTGGGACAGATCAAGGTATTCAATCCCAAAGAACATGTAGCGAACCTTGCAAGGAATGGAACAAGAGCATTTAATGGGTTCCATTCATCGCGGCTGCTGAGGGCCGTCAGATGCCTGAGTACCAAGCCTATGTGATTGGCAAGGATGGGCACATCAAACAGCGCCTCGACCTGATATGCGCGGATGATGCCGCGGCCAAAGAACGGGCCAAGTCCCTCGTGGAAAACGACGCGATAGAGCTATGGCAATCCGACCATAAGATCGCGACGTTCGACCCTGACCCACTGAAAGCTGAACAAGTGCAGGGCTGGCTCAAGAGCGAGTTGCATCCGCCGAAGCGATAAGGCCGCCTCGGTTGGCGGCCTCTTTGAACGAAAAAGGCCCCAGCTCGCAGGATTAGGGGGGCGTTGAGCTGGGGCCGACGGGGTGCCCTTGGGGAAGGGCACCGGGAAAACCTGGCAATCCAGCAATCGTTCCTAAGGGCTCCCGCCCCAACACTTCCCGGTGTCCCGATCTGTCTCTGCGGGTGTGCCAATCGGGACAGCGCCCGGATGTGGGGTGCTGTCCGTATTTGATCCTCTGGTGCCCCAAGCTGAACGCGTTCGGGTCCCTCTGGAGCTCTATCGGCATCAAGATGTCCCGCTCCAGCACAATGAACCTTGGCATGGAGTGTGCAGACAAAGCATTACCGGGGTTTTGCATCATCCCCCCTGGGGCTGGAAAGCCGCCGCCCGCGCCATATTGAGCGGGCGGCGTTTTTATTGCGGATAGCAGAAAGGCCCCAACTCGAGCGCGACCGGGGAGCTGGAGCCAAGGTGCCGGGCCAGCTAAGGCCGGTCTGAAAATCGCAGCGGCCTGATTTGCTTTCGCCAACTTTTCCCGAGGTGGTCAAGATTGACCAGATGTCCGGCAGCGGACATGTCAGGCTATGCCATCACCGCGCGGCCCTTGGCTTTCATCGGTGATGAGAACGCCACCAGCGCTCCCGCTTCCTCTGGAATGGAGCAGCGCCATGCAGCGACGCCGTCTCAAGCAAACCACGTCCCTTGAAGAGCGCCTGGCCGAACAGGCGCAACGACTCCGTGACGAGGCCGAAACGCTTCCACCCGGTATCGAACGTGAGCATACAATCCGCAAAGCCCGGCAAGCCGAGACCGGCGCTCACATCTGCGAGTGGCTGAATTCGCCCGGGCTGCAACCACCGGATTGAACGCTGCAGCCAACTCGCAGGCGCCGGTGGCTGAGAGCGACGCGCTCCCGCCCCGCATTTTCGAGAGCGCTGGCGGTGGGCTGTCGACGAAGTGCGAGCCTTGCTCGCGGCCTGGAGGAAGCCGTCCGCGCGTTGGCCGGCCTCGCATGGGACGCCGTGCGAAACGTCAAGGGCGCGCAGCAAAAGGCCCCAACTCAAGGGAACGGCGAGCTGGGGCCAAGGTACCGGGCCAGCCAAGGCTACCGCCGGCCCATGCACATCAACATGCACCAGGGCGCCATCCCCGTGCGATGGGGCAATCGGCTTAATCAGGATTTGCAAGCGGAGGCCCAACGCGCAGCGGCCCCGCCTCGCTGGTGCGCGGTAGGGCCGCCCCGCTCTCCCGGATTAGGGGCTGGATCCGTCCGGTGGGCCAATTCAGCTTATGCCCGTTAGCGGGAAACCGTGACTGCTCAAAAGGGGCATCCGTGTCCAATTGGGACAGGCAAACCTGTTCCTGAGGAGTTTGGATTAACCCGTTTGAGGTGCAACGAATAAAGGCCGGGCCGCCCGCCAGAAGAAGACCATGAAATGTGAAATGTTCACTTTGGAACAGAACGCGGCGCGTCTGCATATTAGGATCGCTAGAACTCAAACCCAACGGTTAGGACCCGTAAGCCAAGAGGCGAGTCATGCAACATCGTCGCAGGTTCAAGCAGACCCTGTCCCTCGAAGAGCGTCTGGCCCGCGAAGCCGAACGATTAAGAGAGCAAGCCAAGAAGCTCCCGCACGGCCTTGAGCGCGAAACCCTCCTCCGCAAAGCCAGACAAGCCGAGACCGGCTCGCATATGAGCGAATGGCTTACATCGCCGGGGCTTCAACCGCCAAAGCCAGCGTAGATGCAAGGCACGCCTCAGCTATCGAGTTGCCCGGCATAGATCCGGATCCGTCCCGGCGTGGTCATTCGCAGCCTGCCCTGAAGAAAGACCATGTAGCCCAGCGCGATCAATCGGGCGCGATGTTTGGCAGGGATCGCAGGCGCAGCACCGTTTGCAGACGCGTTACCGACCGCGAGCAAGGAGGCGAACTCCTCATGGGTGAGCTTTTTCGCTTTTGCGGTCATGACTGAGCATGGACTGCTTCGGCGATCCTGCATGTGCAATTTTGGTCAGACCCAGGAAATAAAGGCCGCCTCAGCTGGCGGCCTCTTTCATTTGGAAAGCTCGTGGTTGACAGCACAGCAGACGGGAACTGACGACCCGACTAGTGATGTACCTCACATACCATCCGCTTGCCTTTCGGCAGGCTGTGAATACGCTGCTCGCGTTTGATTTGGGGCTGTAATGGGCGCGCTTCGGTTTTTCTTGATCTTTTTTGCGGTGTGGCTCGGATGCGGACCGGCAATGGCCGAACGGCGCGTGGCGCTTGTGATCGGCAATTCCGCCTACAAGAGCGCCCCCGGCTCACCAACCCGGCGAACGACGCCACCCTGGTCGGCGGCATGTTCAAGAAGGCGGGCTTCGACGATGTCGATGTCAGGCTCGACCTCAACGCCGCCGACATGCGCCGGTCGCTGCGCGAGTTCGCGGGCCGGACCCGCGATGCCCAAGTTGCCGTCATTTACTATGCCGGGCACGGCATCGAGCTCGACGGCACGAACTATTTGATCCCCACGGATGCCGCGCTGGAAACCGACGGCGACGTGCTCGACGAGACCGTCGCGCTCGACCGGGCGCTCTTTGCGGTGGAGCCTGCCAAGCAGCTTCGCCTCGTCATTCTGGACGCCTGCAGGGACAATCCGTTCGCCAAGACGATGAAGCGCACGGTCGCTTCCCGCGCCATTGGCCGGGGTCTCGCCAAGATCGAGCCGACCAGCCCGAACACCATGATTGCCTTCGCCGCCAAGGCGGGCTCGACGGCTTCGGATGGCGACTCCAAAAATAGTCCGTTCGCCGCCGCCCTGGTCGAGCGGCTGCCGACGCCGGGGCTCGACCTGCGCAAGGCCTTCGGCTTCGTCCGCGACGATGTCTTGAAGAACACCGGCTACAAGCAGGAGCCCTATGTCTACGGTTCGCTCGGCGGCGACGACGTGCCGCTGATTACAGCGAAGCCGGTCGCCACCGGGCCGCAGGCAAATCCCCAAGATGCAGTTCGCCGCGACTATGAGCTGGCGCTGCAGGCGGGTGATCGCGACGCATGGGAAGCGTTTCTCCAGACCTATCCTGAGGGCTTCTATGCGAATCTTGCGCGGGTGCAGTTGAAGAAGATCGGGGCCGAAGATGCGCGCGCGGCCGCAGCCGAGAAGGCCAGGCAGGCCGAAGACGAGAAGGCGCGGCTCGTCGCGGAGCGAGCCAAGAAGGCCGAGCAGGACAAGGCCGCAGCCGCCGCCAATGCCGCCGAGGATGCCCGGCTGGCGGCCGAGAAGGCCAAGCAGGTCGAGGAAGCAAAGGCTGCCGCAGCCGAGCAGCGCAGGAAAGATGCCGAGGCCGCCGTGGCCAAGGCGCTGGCCGACAAGCAGGCTGCCGAGAAGGCGCTCGCCGACAAGATCGCGAACGACAAGGCAGCTTCCGAGCTTGCAGCAAAACAGGCGACTGAGAGGGCTCAGCGTGACGGCGAGCAGAAGGTCGCGGCAGTTGCCCCAACGCAATCGGCGCCCAGCCTCTCGCCACAGGAGACTGCCAAACTGGTGCAGTCGGAACTCCGGCGCGTCGGATGTCTGACGGGCGCATCGGACGGCGAATGGAACGCCTCCGCGCAGCGCTCGCTGACGCTGTTCAACAAGCATGCCGGAACGAAGTTCGACACCAAGCTGGCGAGCTTCGACGCTCTCGACGCGATCAAGGGCAAGCAAGGACGTGTCTGTCCGCTGGTGTGCGACCGCGGCTCAAGGGCTGATGGCGACGCTTGCGTGAAAATCACCTGCCGCGCGGGCTATCGGGTCAACGACGACAACGAGTGCGAGAAGGTCCAGGACAAGAAGCCGGTCGCGACCCGCGAGGACGCCAAGCCGCGCGACGACGAGAGGAAGAAGGTCGAGGCCACGCCCTCGAAGCCCCAGGCGACTGGGCAAATCTATTGTAACAATGCGGGCTGTCGGCCGGTCCGGCCGGGATGTCACCTCGAAATCTTGAGTGGGGCGTCAGCGGCCCAGCGGGGCGCTAATAACGCGGGCGGCTCTACTGGTAGCGTCGAAGTTTGCAACTGAGCCGCGACTGAGAGACCCGATCTTGCCGACCGGATACCGTCGCCTCACCTTGAGCAACCAACTGGCCGCCAGCTCATTGTCCCCCATCACCGGCCGAGGCTCTGCCGTAGGCGCCGGTGGCTGAGAGAGACGTCGAGGGCGCCTGCGATGGCCATCTACTACTTCGACCTGCGCGACGGGGACGAGATAGTTCCCGACGAAGAAGGACTCGAATTGCAAGATTTGCTCGCGGTCCAGGAAGAAGCCGCCCGCGCGCTGGCCGGCCTGTCATGGGACGCCGTGCGAAACTTCAAAGGCATGCAAAGCCGCAAGATGTCGATTGAAGTCAGGGACGCACATGGTCCCGTGATGCAGGTCAGGTTCGTCTTCGATATCGTCAGGCGGCAGTGAGCCGTCTCGGTTGGAGGCCTCTCGGTGGAGGCTCTCCGAACTTGCGCTTCAACGCCTCTGGCTCCAATCTCGCAGCATCGTTTTTCGACCGAAGCTGACGCGCATCAAAGACGCATGAGCAGAGCGCCGTCATAATTCCGTAATCTTGCGGCATCGAACCTTTTCGCGGCCTGTGGCTTCTCTGAGTTGGAGCGCAACAGTGGGGATCTCGGTCATGACGGAAGACACGCACCAGGATGCAACCAGGCGTAATCGCCTGCTGGAGGCGGCGCATGAGGAGATGGTCAAGTTCGAGCGGAAGGAAAACGAGTTCCGCAAAAAGGACCGCCTGGAGCGTGCCGCCGAGCTCCAGCTTCCGCTGGACGTGATCAAGGTTCACTAGAGCCACCAGGACGGGCTGCGGAGCCGACCAGCCGCGCCGGCAATGCGGCGGGCGTCCGGGGCGTCACCGAAAGCGGCGGCCGGCAGAGGCCGCCCTCGTCAATGCAAGGCCCGGCATCACGCGTCGGCAATATGCCCGGCTTCAGGGCGATCGCGCGCGTAAAAGGTATCTAAATACTACCTCTAAATCATTGACCCAGCAGGCAAATCCCCAACCCGCCTACTGTGCATGGGGTTGTTTTCCAATTTTTTGAAAGACGGGGCCAGCTGCCGCCGGCGCATGCCGGCCAAGTCTACATGAGCGCCAGCAGCCCGATGCCGATCACCAGCACGACAAAGCCAACCGCCGTCGCGGCGGCGAACGACCGCTCTACGTTATCCATGATGCTACCCCGTTGCCGGCAAGCCACGTTTCCCCCATGGCTGCACCGGACCTTGCGGAATCTCGCCTGCGGCTGTGGCCCGAGTGTTGCGATCGGGTGACCAAATTGGGACCGGTGCGGGGCCAGTCTGCGGCCTCTCCGGCGTGTGGGTTTCGATGCCGCCGTCAGGCACCCGTAAGCCTGGTCGCCTAATGTCGTCTCGCCCGGTGGGCCAACACCGGGCCTCCATACCCAACCGACGACCCCGCTCTCCCACGAGCGGGGTTTTCTGTTGGCGGGCATGGGTGAGCGCCGGCCTGGATTCGATTCGCGGGCTTGTCAGGCTGTCGTAAGCTCAGCCGGCTAGGGTCATTGGGCTTATGGTGTTGCAGCCCAGCACCTCAGCCTCCAATAACCTTTGACCCCGCCTGGCTCTCCCCAGGCGGGTTTTTTTCATGCCGGCCGGTTCACGGGCCCCTCTCCTCCCGCGTCAGCCGCAACGAGAAGGCGCGGATCGCGGGCGCCGCCAGCAGCACGACGGGCAGCATCGCGGCCCATGCGATCAGCCATGACAGCATCCAGTGCCGGGCGAACAGCATCGCGCCGTCAGCCGGCAGGCTGGCGATCCCAGCGGCGATCAGCGAGGTCAGTCCGGACTGGAGGACACCGAAAACGAAATGACTGTAGCGGCGGGGAATGCCGAGCATGACGCGCTCATGTTGCTTGCCGTCACGAGGCCAAGCAAGCCACATGCCGTCGCGCGCAGCGAGGCGGGCCTTGGCTCTTCCCGTTCGATCGGGATCGCCGGCGTCACAACCGATCGTTAACCCATCACCATCGAACGAACCCGTGGTTCTCCGACCATGAACAAAGTTCCTGAGCCGCGCTCAGCTGCATCAGCGCGCACCGGGCGATAGTCTAGCATCGCTTTGCGGGCCAGCGTCTTTCGGAATTCGATTGCCAACATGCTACAGTGATCGAAGGTGAATCGTGGGGAGGTAACCATGAATCACAGGGGCGTCGAATTCACCGTCGCCAAGACGGCCATTCCCGGAATCTGGCAATGGCAGTTCCGCATCGGAGAGCAGGTCAAGACCGGCAAGACCGAGACCAAGATCGACCTGCTGGCGATCCGGCGGGTGCAGCTGCGCATCGATCGGGAGCTGAAGGCCATCGGGCGCAAGACGGCCTGAACAAGACGGCCTGAACCGGACGCGCCCGGCGGGCTCACGGCTCCTCCTATGCGCCCCCGGTTATCCCGTAGCCGCCCGGAATTGATCTGCCTGTGGTTTGGGATTGCACTGCGCGCCGTGGGCCTTGGGGGCGGGGCCGTCACGCGATCGGTGCCAGCCATGCCGCTCTATTTCTTTCGAATCCGGAACGGCCGCTATTCCGGCTGTGCGGACCAGGCGTCGGAGTTTGCCGACCGCGATCTGGCCTGGAAGGAGATGACCAGCGTCTGCGCCGACATGGCCGCGGGCATCGCCCGCAAGCTCCAGGAAAATTCCGAATGGCACATGGAGCTCCTGGACGAGACCAAGGAGCCCGTGTTCCGCATCCGCATCGTCGCCGAGACGCTCGACTAGGGGCCGACCTCAGTCGGCGCTGGGCAGCCGCCGCATGGTGAATTCGATGTCGCCGCCGGGCAGCTCGCGCCAGGTCTCGACCGCGCTCATATAGCCGGCCTTGGGGTAGCGGGCGAAGAAGGCCTGCGCCCTCGCCCGCGCCGCCGCGCGCGGCAGCGTGAAGGTCTCGCGCAGGTAACCGTCGCCGGCGTGCTCGCCCGGCTTGCCGCCGATCTTGCGCCGGCGCGCCATCCGCTCGGCGAGATCCCGCGGACGATCGGCCATGACCTGTCCTCCTCTACGCAACACCTGCCGGCAATGTAGGGAGCGGATCGGACGAAGAGGAGTCCCGGCCGAAAGGCGCATGCCGCCTCCGGCCGAAAGGCTCAGTTGGCGGCCGTGCCGGTCTTGGTCTTCTTCGGCGCGCTGGTGGTTGCGGCCGATGCCTTCGGCGCAGCCTGCTTCGGCGGATCGGAGCGCATGCCGCCCCAGGGATCGTTGGACGACTTGGCGTCCGGAATCTTCTTCAGCGTTTCCTTGTAGACCTTTTCACGCTCCGCATCCGCGGCCTTTTCTTCCGGGGACTTGCTCGGCGCGTCCTGCATCAAATTGATATTGGGCATTTGCGCGTAGGCCGGTCCCGCCAGCACGGCCAGCACCGCCGCCATACGGAAAAGCTTCATCATCTACTCCTTGATCATCATGGCGGCGCGGATCAGCCGCGCCGGTCATCCTTATCACAGCCCGTCCGTGACCGCTGGGGTCGCTCAGGGCCGAATGGCCCGCTAGAGCCGGTCCGATCTGCACGATTTCGGCGCGTGCAGCCAGTCGTCCCAGATCGGGCCGCATCTGGTGCACCCGTCCAGCACAATGCCGAGCGCCACCAGCCAAAACACGAGGACACACCGACGCAACATCATCCACCCGATCCCAAGCGCGGCATCATATCGGGCGAAGTCAGGCATTTTCAAGCCGACGGGACCGGCATCAGACCGGGTGACTTTGGCGTGCCGATCCGCGCAGAATGGCGGAAACATCCGGCAACAATGGAGTACACGCCGCAATGCCATCGCAGCCAGAAGCCGAGTTCGGCATCACTGAGGCCAGACGCATCCTCGGCGAGGTCTTTGCGCCCTGGGTCCAGGATCTCAACCTCTCGGTCGAGCGCATCGAGCACGCGCAGCCTGCGGATGCGCCGGACTGGCAGCCGGGTGCGCTGCTCCGGATGGCATTTTCGGAGCGGCTGTGCCGGAACGGCGGCGTGGTCTGCGGCCAGGCGCTGATGGCCCTCGCCGACACCGCGATGGTCATCGCGATCCTCGCCGCCAATCGCGGCTACCGTCCGATGACCACGGTCGACCAGACCACGCATTTCATGCGCGCGGCCACCTCGTCGGACGTGCTCGCGGACGCCCGCGTGGTGCGGCTCGGGCGCACCATGAGCTTCGGCCGCGTCACGCTGCTCTCGGCCGCCGACAACAAGCCGGTGGCCATGGTGTCGAGCGCGTTCGCGATGCTGCCGGGCTGAGCATCGCCGCAAAAGACGAGAGCCGCGTGAGCGCAAGGCGCACCGCGGCTCTCCATCACGTTCGCATCGAAGCGAGAGGCCGAAGCGCGATTGCGTCCGCACTTCAGTCCGCTGCAAGAGTTACTTGCCGAGGATCTCGTCGGCCGCGGTGACGACGCTGACGGTCGGATTCTTTCCGCAATAGGCACCGAACTTCTTGGCGTTCTCAATGAACACCTCGGTATCGATGATCGCGTTGTCCTCGTCGCCCTTGTACCAGCCGTCCATCCAGGTCAGCACGACCGCGATGTTGTCTTCGCCGCTCTCGAGGAATTGCTTGCAAGTCATGGTCGAGAGGTCCCACTTGACGGCGTGGGCGGGCATCGACGACAGCGAAAGCGCTGCGGCGAACAGGATCGAAAGCGTGGTCTTCATCGGAATGTCCATCGGCGCGTAAGGCCATAAAGGAAAGGCTTGTGAGGAAAGTCGGCGGGACGTGACTCACCGCTTCAACGTCGTAAACGAAATCTGAAGCGCTGTGCAAGTAGCGCCAGTATTGAGTTTAGTTCAACGTAATTTCTATGCACTACTTCACAATCATCATTGTGGATCAACGCAGATGACCGAGAAGCGTGCAGCCCAACGTTACCGTGTTTTCAAGGGTGGAACGATCACCTTTGAAAACAACGGCATCGCGTGCACCGTGCGAAACATGTCCGCAGGCGGCGTGGCGATCGACCTCGAGACCCCCGTCACATTGCCGCAATCGTTCACACTCTCGATCGCGCGCGACAATTTCGTGCGGACTTGCCGCCCCGTATGGCGCAGCGACAGGCGCGTCGGTCTCGCTTTCGTGCGATAGCGCGCACGATGTGAACGACTGTTCGTATCGCATCCACAACACGGTTATGAGTGCCTGCTACGATGGCAGCGACGCAAGGCGCAGGCCGCCAGCACGCGCGCGATCGCCGACGACGCCGCAAGCTCTTCCACTGGGCTGATCGAGATCCTCGGTGGCAGCGATCAGATGGCACCGGCCCGTCGTCAGCGCCCATCGGGTTTATTTGGGCTTCTTGGCAGGTTCAGGCGGACGCGCCCCGCCCCACGGATCATACTTCTCCTTGGGCTCCGGAATGCGCTCGAGCGCCGCCTTGTAGGCCCCCTCGTCGATCTTGGGCTTGTTGTCCGCCTTCTGGCCCTCGCTAGGCTGGCGTCTGCCGCCACCCATCTGCGCCTGAGCCGAGCTGCCCACCAACGCCAGCACCGCAGCCGCTATGACCAGAATCCTCATTGGCGCAATCCCCTTCGTCTGGGGTACAAACTAGCCTGCAATCCCCTAATAGCAAATGCCGTGCGTTCCAGGCCTTCAGCAAATCTTGATCGGCCAGGACTTCGCCAGATCGCATTCGTGCCTATCTGTTGGCCCGCAGGGGGACCCTTCACGGATGTTGCGGATCATTGCTCGTGCGGCGCTGCTGGCCGGCGCGCTCGCGCTCGGTGCCTGCGGCTTTGCCGACAGCCGCGCGCCGGTACCCGAGTTCATGCGCATGAAGGAAACCGAGCAGGCGCCGCCCGAGCCGCCCCCCGACGTCAAGCGCGTCGTGCGCGAGCAGATCGACGTCGTCTTCCTCAACACGTCCTATCCGCGCGAGGTGCATGTCGCCCCGCCCCATCGTGAGGTGCGCGGTCCGGGCTGGACAGCCTGCGTCCGCGCGCAGCTCACCTCGGCGACGGGTACGGCGCTGGGCAACCAGACCTACATCGTGACCATCACCGGCGGAAAGGTCATCGATCGCCGCCGCGCGGAAGCCGACGACATCTGCGGGTCCGAGGTTTATGAGCCGATCTGACAGGCCTCGTCGTCAGCCCTGTGTAAGGCGGAACATAGCGGGCGCATCCGAGACCAGATCCGCAGTGCTGCTTCAGCTTCCCCGCCGAGAGGAAATCGGCAAACGGCTCGCAGCAATCATGATGCTTCGCCGAATTGGCGCGTGTCGCCCCGGGGAACATTGTCCGCGCGCCACCAGTTCCGGGGAAAATCCTGCATTTGGGCCGGAACGATCGCCGCCTCCCCTTCTTGTTACCGCAGAGGGCAGTTTCGGAGGAGGATATGATGCGGACATTTACGATTGCACTGCTGGCCGGCGTCGGGGCCATCGCTGCGGCGAGCGGCGCGAAGGCCGCCGACATCTACACGACCAGCGAATACGCCAACCCCGATCTCATCCAGGAAGTCCGGCTCGTCTGCGATGACGCCGGCAATTGCTATCGCACCCGTGGCGGCGCGCGCGTGATCGTGCGCGACTCCTATGCCACCATGCCGCGCGAGCGCTATTATGAACGCCGCACCTATCGCGACTGGGACGACGGCCCGCGAGGCGGCGTCGGCATTCGCGCTCCCGGCGTCAGCGTGGGCGTCGGTGGCTGGTAATCGGTAGAACCAAGACGGACGGGACCGGACGAGACAACTCGCCCGGTCCCTTCCATATGGGTGCATCCGATCACAGGCGTCAGGCGGCAACCGTTTGCTGCTGAAATTGCTCGTAGGCTGCGATCGCATCGGCGGCGTACATCAGCGACGGCCCGCCGCCCATGTAGACGGCCATGCCGAGCGTCTCCTCGACCTCCTCGCGCGTCGCGCCGAGCTTGACGAGGGCCTCGGTGTGAAAACCGATGCAGCCGTCGCAATGCGCGCCGACGCCGAGCGCCAGCGCGATCAGCTCCTTGGTCTTCTTGTCCAGCGCACCGTCACGCGTCGCGGCCTGGGCCAGCGCGGCAAATCCCTTCATGGCGTCGGGAATGTCGTTCCGCAGCTTGCGCATGTTGGCGGAGATTTGCCGGGTGATCTCTGGATAGTTCTTGTCCATGACTTACTCTTTCGCGGTGACTTCAGGTTTCGAGCGGATCGGCCGGCGTGACGAAGCGCGTCAATGACGGCCAGTGAGCGACGAAGCGGACGAGCACCATGCCGGCACACATCGCCGCAACGAAGATGAAGGCGGAGGCCGAGCCGAACCCGAGCGCGGTCAGCGCCGGACCCGGACAGAACCCCGCCAGTCCCCAGCCGACGCCGAAGATCGCGGGACCTGCGACGATCCTGGGATCGATGTCGCTTCGCGTCGGAAGATAAAATCGTTCGGCGAAGAACGGCCGCGCGAGCTTCAGGACGCGACTAAAGCCGATGAAGGTCACGGCCACCGCGCCCGCCATCACGAAGGCAAGGCTGGCGTCCCACGTGCCTGCCGGGATGCCGCCGATGTCGAGGAAGTTCAGAACCTTCGCCGGGTTCGACATGCCGGAGACCATGAGGCCGAGACCGAAGATCAGGCCGATCGCGAATTGGACCAGGATTGCCATCGACATCAGCTCCAGTGCCGCATCAGGAAGACGGTCGCCATGCCGGCCGCCATGAAAGTGATGGTCGCGACCAGCGAGCGCACCGAGAGTCGCGACAAGCCGCAGACGCCGTGGCCAGAGGTGCAGCCGCTGCCCCACACCGAACCGAATCCCGTGAGCAATCCGCCGACTATCAGAACGGTCGTCCCCGCCTCGATCGTCTGCGCCGGCAGGCTTCCGGTGACAAGCCGTACCAGCACGGGCGCGGCGACGAGACCGGCGACGAAGGCGAAACGCCCGGCGAATTCGCCGTCCTCATAGGGTGGGAACAGCCGCGCCGCGATGCCGCTGACCCCGGCAATCCGTCCCGTCGCCCACATCAGCAGAACGGCGGCTACGCCGATCAGTACGCCGCCAGCCAGGGAGGCGATCGGTGTAAATGATGTCGAGACCATGAGCCCTCCGGACCGGGGGCGCCCTCGCGGGCGCCGAATACCGTTATTTTCAGTTGTTTCGTATTTTCGAATATACTAATATATCTGGCAGTCATGAAGCGCAAGCCCCGGAATCAGGAACTGCTCGCTCTGGAGGAGAAGGCCGAAGAGGCCTCCCGCCTCCTCTCCGCCATGGGCAATCCCAAGCGGCTGCTGGTTCTCTGCAACATGCTGGACGGCGAAAAGTCCGTCGGCGAACTGGCCGACATCGCAGGCCTGTCGTCGGCCGCCCTATCCCAACATCTCGGAAAGATGCGCGCATTGAGCCTGGTCAAACCCAGGCGGGACGGCCAGACGATATACTACAGCATCGCGAGCCAGGAAGTCCGCTCGGTGCTGGAGACCTTGTACCGCCTCTTCTGCGCACCGGAATAGGGCTTCGCTGACGCAAACGCGGGAAGCGCAGCATGAGCGACGACACTTTCATCGAGGGACCTCTCTACGAGAAGCGGAGGAAGGTCTATCCGCAATCCGTCCACGGCCCTTTCCGCCGCATCAAATGGGCGATCCTCTGCGTCACGCTCGGGACCTATTATCTCCTGCCCTTCGTGCGCTGGAATCGCGGACCCGGCCTGCCCGACCAGGCCGTTCTGATCGATCTCCCGCATCGGCGCTTCTACTTCTTCTTCATCGAACTGTGGCCGCAGGAGGTCTACTATTTCACCGGTCTGCTGATCATCGCGGCAATGACCCTGTTCCTGATGAACGCGGTCGCCGGCCGGCTGTGGTGCGGCTACATGTGCCCGCAGACGGTGTGGACCGACCTGTTCTACGCGGTCGAGCGCTGGGTCGAGGGCGATCGGCGCGAGCGCATGCAGGGCGACAAGCGCTACTGGACGTTCGATCACATCCGGAAGGTCGTGCTGAAGCACTTTCTCTGGATCATGATCGCCTGGTGGACGGGCGGCGCCTGGGTGCTCTATTTTTCCGACGCGCCGACGCTGGTGAAAGAGCTCGCCACCTTCCAGGCCCCGTTCATCGCCTATCTCTGGATCGGCATCCTCACCGCCACGACCTATGTCTTTGCCGGTCACGCCCGCGAGCAGATGTGCATCTACATGTGTCCGTGGCCGCGCATCCAGGCGGCGCTGACCGATGAATGGGCGCTCAACGTCACTTATCGCCGCGACCGCGGCGAGCCGCGTATGTCGGTGAAGAAGGCGGACGCCGCCCGCACGCATGGGGATCGCGCCGGTGACTGCGTCGATTGCCACCAGTGCATCAATGTCTGCCCGACCGGCGTCGACATCCGCAACGGAATCCAGCTCGGCTGCATCCAGTGCGGCCTGTGCATCGACGCCTGCGACAACGTGATGCGCGAGATCGGCCGGCCCGCCGGCCTGATCGGCTACGACACCGACATCAACATGCAGCGCCGGCGCGAGGGCAAGGCGCCGCTCTACCGCATCATCCGTCCGCGCACGCTGATCTATGCCGCGGCCATCGCCATCGTCGGCGGCATCATGCTCTATGCCCTCGCGACCCGTACGACGATGGACGTCAACGTGCTGCATGAGCGCAATCCCCTCTTCGTCCAGCTCTCGGATGGCGGGGTGCGCAACGACTACACCGTCCGCATCCTCAACAAGGGCGCCCAGCGATCGTTTGCGCTCGCGGTCTCCGGTCTGCCCGGCGCAACCATTCGCGTCGCCGGCATCGACGGCAGCCCCGACGGCAAGCCCGTCATCGAGGTCGGGCAGGACCAGACCCGCGAGGTCAGGCTGTCGGTGCAGGTCGGCCCCAGCGATCTGCCGAAGACCTCCCGCGACGTCGACATCGCCATCACCGACACCGCCGGCGGCGGACGAGCGAGCGCCCGCGATCATTTCGTGCCGGGCGAGCCGTAGCTCCCACATGCCATGGCGCATCCGGCGGCTGCCGCCGGATGCTGAACGAGACGTTAACACTACCGCTCGAATTGAAGCCGCGCTCCAACGGTATTTTCCAATCTTTGCGCTAAGGGTGACCGCATAACCCGGGCTCAGCCCGCGTGAACGGGGACGACGGGACGTGGTCGACATCGCGCACCAGGCAGCGATCAATCCGGCATCGGCAAAGGCTGCCGAGGCTGCGCGCGCGCTCGTCCCGCTTGGTGCGATTGAAGCTGGCCAATGGCGCGCACTGGCGCAGCGGGCGGTCGAGCCGAACGGATATTACCTGCCCGCCTGGGAGCTCGCCGTCAGCGCAACCGCGCGCGGCCGCACGGATGCCTCCGTACTGCCCGCATTCGACGGATCCTCGACGCGGCTGATCGGGCTGATGCCGGTGATCTCGCTGTGGCGGGCATGGAAGATTCCCCTGCCCGCGCTGGTGAGCGCGCATCCCTATGGCACGCTGTGCAGCCCGCTGATCGACCGCGACGCTCCGATCGAGGCGGCGAGCCGTCTGTTGCAGCAGGCGCGCGAGGCCGGTGCCCATGCGCTCGTGCTGAACGACGTCGCGCTCGACGGCGCGGCGATGGCCTCGCTATATCAGGTCCTGAATCGTGATGGCCTGAAGCCGCGTGTCCTCAGCTCCTACATCCGCGCCAGCCTCGACGCGACGCAGGAGGGCGAGACGCTGCTGCGCGATGCGCTGGGCACCAAAAAGCTCAAGGAGTTGCGCCGCCTGCGCCATCGGCTCGAAGAGCACGGCCCCGTCGTGTTCGAGGTCGCGCGCCGGCCTGACGAGATCGGGCCCGCACTCGAAACATTCTTGCAACTCGAAGCCAGCGGCTGGAAGGGCAAGCGCGGCACCGCGCTGATCCAGCATGCGGGCGATGCGACCTTCATCCGCCGCGCGGTGCCGGCGCTGGCAGAGACCGCGCAGTGCGAGATCGTTACGCTGCGCGCCGGCACGATTCCGGTCGCCGCCGGCATCCTGCTGCGCCATCAGGACCGCGCCTTCTTCTTCAAGCTCGGCATCGACGAACGCTTTGCAAGATATTCGCCGGGCGTGCAGCTCACGCTCGACCTCACCCGCCATCTCTGCGCCGACCCCGCCATCGCCAGCGCGGATTCCACGGCAAGCGCCGACCACCCCATGATCAACCCGATCTGGCGCGGGCGGTTGGCAATCGGTGATGTGCTGATCCCGCTGCGGCGGAACGACCCGCTCGTGGCGCTCATTCACGCAGCACTGGTCGGCCTCAACGCCGCGCACGAGGCCGCGCGACGCGTGGTCCGCCGCCTCCGCAAATAAGCGAAACCTACTCCGCCGCCTGCGCGTTGATCTCCGCCGAGACCTCGCGGATGGCGCGGGCGAGCAGGTTCGGATCCTGCGCGCCGGAGACGGCGTATTTCTGCGCGAAGACGTAGGTCGGCACGCCGGAGATGCCCTTCTCGGAGGCTTCCTGCGCGTCGGCGGAGACGCGCGCGACGTCCTCGTCGGTGGCAAGGCGCCGGCGCGCGTCGTCGGCGTCGAGACCGACATCGGCGGCCGCCTGCACCAGCACGTTCACATCGGTGAGGTCGCCGCCATCGCGGAAGTACAGCTCCATCAGGCGCTGCTTCATCTCGGGCGCCTTGCCGATCGCTTCGGCCCACAGGATCAGGCGATGGCAGTCGGTCGTGTTGGGCTGACGCGCCACCAGCTCCGGCTTGTAGACGAGGCCCTCCTCGCTCGCGGCTGCGACGACGCGCCCCGCAATGCCCTTATAGGCCTCGACCGAGCCGAACTTCTTGGTGAGATAGTCCTCGCGGCTGATGCCCTCGCGCGGCACCCAGGGATTGAGGAAGAAGGGACGGAAATTCAGTTTGACCGGAACGTCGGGCACGAGCGCCAGCGCGCTCTCGATCCGGTGCTTGCCGATATAGCACCAGGGGCACACCACGTCGGAGACGACGTCGATCTGGAGCGGTTTCAGCGTGCTCATGGCAGGCGCCTCCTTCGGGCACTTCAAGGGTTCGCCCAAAGATAGGCAGAACCCGGCCCGAGGCAAGGGCGCTAGCTCATAGCTGCTGCCATCTGCTTCAGCCGCTCGGCGGTGCGCTCGTCGGCCGGAAAGAACGTCTCCAGCGCAAGCTCCGAGAGGGTGATGTCCACGGGCGTGCCGAACACCATGGTGGTGGAGAAGAAACTGAGTATCTCCCCCTCGTGGCGCAGCTTGAAGGGGATGGCGACATTGTCGCTCGACAGCGGCGCCGATCGTGCCGGGATCGGGTAGCGCTTGAGGTCGTTGTAGAGCTTGATCAGCTCCGGATCGGCCGTTGCTTCGCATTGCCGATGCAGCCGCTCCAGAAGATGCCCGCACCACTCCGCGAGATTGACCGTGCGCGGCGCCAGCGCCTCGGGATGGAAAGCGAGCCGCAGCACGTTGAAGGGCTGGCCGAGCAGCCGCTGCGGAATGCCGTCGAGGAGCGGCGCCACCATGCGGTTGGCGGAGACCAGGTTCCAGTGCCGGTCCACCGCAAGCGCGGGATTGGGCTCGTGCGCCCTGAGGACGAGGTCGATCGCCTGGCGGGCTGATTTCAAGGCGGGATCCTCCAGCGGGCGCTGCGGAAACGCCGGCGCAAAGCCGGCGGCGACCAGCAGCACGTTGCGTTCGCGCAAGGGCACGTCGAGACGCTCGGCGAGCCTCAGCACCATATCGCGCGAGGGCGCGGCGCGGCCGGTCTCGACGAAGCTCAGATGCCGCGCCGAGATCTCAGCCTCGCCCGCCAGATCGAGCTGGCTCATGCGGCGGCGCTGCCGCCATTCGCGCAAATGGTCACCGATATGGATTGGCTGGCTGCGTTCGGTCTGTGCCGTGGATGCATGTGCGTTCATGGTCGAAAACCTAGCATGCGGGGTTCATTCGTTCCATTACCCGCGAGGTAATGGATATGGGCATGTACCCACATGAAACAATTGAATTCATTTTTCGCTGGGGAATAGCGTCGATGTCCCTAAAGGGACCGGTGCACGTACCCACGATAAAAGGACAAGGCGCGAAATGCGGTCCGGTTTTGCGCCGGACCGGCGAAAGCACTATTTCAAGATCGCCTCACCTCATCGAAATCGTGATTGTGCTGAGATTGGCGGCGAACTCCATGCCCGCCTTGGGGCCTTGCAGCACGATGGTCACGCCCTTTTCGTTGCGCAGGTGGACGCCATTGATGCCGCCGACCAGGGCAGCGCCGCCGCCGACCGAACTGTAAGTCCCGGCGAAGTCGCCGACCTCGCGGATGCCCGAGGCCCGGCCATCGAGCCGGCCGATGGTCGCGCCGGCCGTGATGCCAAAACTCACGCCGGATACCTTGAACGGATAATCGCGACCACGATAGGTCAAGACGCCGTTGCCCGCGCCGCCGCCGATCAGCAGGCCCGCTTTCACGATCTTGACCCGGACCTGACCGCTCGCCTGCCCAAACGACGGCCTCGCCGGAATGGCGAACGCGAGCAGTGCGATCGCCATCAAGCAAACGGCGATCGCGCGCGGCCGAGCTCGCCTGCTCTCAGGGTTTTGCGGCATCGACCTTCTTCCAGGTCTGGTCCGGATCGAACAGCGTGGTGCGCTGGGCGATAGACTCGGTGCGCTCTCCCAAATCCTTCTGGTAGACGGTGCCAGCATGATTGACCAGGAAGGTCATGACGCCGGAATTGCCGTATTCGGCTGGCCAGGCGATCAGCGCGAAACCACCGATCATCTTGCCCTTGACGACGTAGTTGAGAGCACCGCCGGGCGCATCCGATCCCTGCCCCTTCAGGATACGGAAATAGTATCCATGATATGGGCTCGGCCCTACACTTCCGGCCTTGTAGCCTTCGGCCGAGGCGTCCGCCGCCAGTGCACCGAGTGGGCTCGGGTCGCTGTCGTCGCGCCAGAACAGGCCGTCCTTCTTGCCCGGGCTGCTGACGATGCGTTGCGCATAGACGCCAACGCCCTCACCACGATCCTTCTCGGCATATTCATTCTGGGCATCGACATAGGCGAGCGCGGTCTGGATCGCGTCGAGCTCGTTGCGGCCGATGCGACGATAGAGAACCTCGATCCGTCCCTCGGCCGTGTCGAATTCCCAGCCGCTCTTTGCATTGACGAGTGGAATTGGGAACGGGAAGTCGTCCGGCCCCAGCATCAGCGTGGCCTTCTTGTTGCCTTCCGCCTTGATCGAATGCTTGGCATCATACATCGACGTGAAGCGCTGGCGTATGTCTGCATCGGCGACCTCGTCGCCGGACGAGACGATGTCGTCGGCAGCCCTGCCGAGCACCTTGAGAATATCGCCCGGACCGCTCTTGACCGCTGCGGCAAGAGCTGCCGCTGCATCCTCGGGCGTAGAAAAGGATTGCTGCGCAAGCGCGGTCGAACCCAGCAGCACCAGCGCCATGATGCCCGGCAACGCCGCGCGATGAAGTGACTTCAGACCGATCATGGCGTGATCTCCGCGGGGATCCTCGCACCGCCGGCGAGCCAATCGCTGTAGGTGCGGAATTTCAATCCGAGCTTGTCGTAGTAGACAACCAGGTAACCGTCGTTGCCGCGGGCCACCGCCTCCGGGTTCACGCGTTCGACCTCCTGCGCCATGACACCGACATAGGCCTTGTTGCTACCGAGATAGCTGAAGCGGTAATAGCCGAGCCCGTTGGCGAGATAGCCGAGCAAGACGACGTCGTGCTTCAACGCGATATCGGAACGCCGGCCGCCGCCGCCTCCCCGTCCGCCGCCACCGCCGCCTCGGAAGCCGCCTCCGGCAGACATGCCGCCACCGCCACGCCCGGCGAAGCTCGGCCCACCGCCACCGCGGGGCATGCTCGCCATGCTCGACCGCCCGCGGGCGGAGGCCGCTGCAGCCGCTCTGCCAGAGGAAACGTTCATGGCACCGCCGCGGCTGCCTCCACCACCGCGATTGGCAGAAGCTGCGCGATTGCCGCCACCGGCGCTGCCGCGGTTGGCGGCCTTGGCGCGGTCGCCACCACCCTTGGCTCGATCGCCTCCGCCCTTCGCACTCCCCTTGGCGCGATCCGCAGCGCCGGCGCGATCGCCGCCACCGGGCCGGTCCCGCGTACCCGCACGGTCGCCGGCGCGGTCACCCGCTCGATCTCCTGCACGATCGCCCGCTCGATCAGCTGCACCGGCGCCCGGTCGATCCTTGAGGACCTGCTGGCCGTCGCGGCCGCGAAAGTCCATCCGGTCCGCGGCGCCCGCCTTCAGATTGTTGTTGCCAAAACGCTGCTGAACATTGGTGTTGTTGTAGCGCACGCCCTGGCGGTGCGCCGGATTGTGCTGCCAGCCATTTGCGATGTTGGTGGTCCGGTGATTGACATAGACGTTGCGGTTGCCCCAGTTGCAGCCGCCGCCCCAGTAATTGCCCCAGCGTCCGATCGCCCAGGCGGTCCCAAACGCGAGACCTGCCGCGACCACGCCTGCGCCGATATAGGACGGATAGCCGAAGTAATATGGCGGGTACTCCGCGTAGGGCCAGTCCCCGTAAACGGCGGCTGGCTCGTAGTACGGCACGTACATCGTTCCCGGCTCGGCCGGTTCGATGACGACCACCTGCCTGTTTTCCTGCGTCTGAACACTGACCTTCTGCTGCTTGGTCGTGACGAGCTTCTTGTTGTCATAGGCCTTGGTGCGCAATCGCTGGATCGCATCCATCACGTCCGGCTGCTGCGCGAGCACGGCGTCACCCAGGCTCTTGGTCCAATCGAGCTTGTCATTCATCATCGTCAGAACGTCCGCCGTGCTGGCGAGCGCCTTGACGCTGTCGTCCCAGGCCTGCTTCTCGACCTCAGTCTTGAGCGCATCGCCCTTCAGCGACTTGTGTTCTTTCAGCCAGCGATCGGCCTGCACGACTTCCAGCGGATAGGTCGACGCGGCCAGCACATTGGCCAGCAACTCGTCAGGATAGAGCGCGATCGGCGCCACCAGCGCTTCGAGCTGCTCGGGCTTCAGGAGTTCGGCGCTTGGCGGAGCCTGGCTTGCCGGCTGCGCCTGAGCGGTTGGAGCAGCAGGTTTGTCGGCCGTCTGCGCCGAGGCGACGGCCGGGATGGCCATCAAAAGCGCGAGCGCCATCACGATCCTGGCACAACGAAGCATCACACCCTCCATCCGAGTCACCCTTGGAGGATCGATCCGCGGCCCGATCGTTCTTTGACAAAGATCAAGGGAAATGCCTGCGTCCCGGTTGCGTTAATCGTGCTGCTGCAACGCGAAAGCCTAGCGCGCGATCGGGAGCTTGATCTTGAACAGCGCCCCGCCGGAGGGCGCGTTCTCGGCGGAAATCGTGCCATGGTGCGCCTCGACGATGGTCCGGGCGATCGCGAGGCCCATGCCCATGCCCTGCGGCTTGGTGGTGAAAAACGGATTGAAAATGCTGTTGAGATCATCCATCGCGATGCCTCCGCCGGTGTCAGCGATCCGGATCTCCGCCCAGGCACCGGAAACGTTCGTCGTTACACTGATGTCGCGTTTGCCGGCCTGAATTTCGGACATCGCGTCCAAGGCATTGACAATGAGATTGAGCACAACCTGCTGGAGGTGAATCGGATCGCCCCGGACGTAAAGTTCGGCCGTCACCGGAACGTAGTTCAACACGACGCCTCGTCCCTTGGCCACATCTGCGACGAACCCGATGACATCCCCCACGGTATCGTTCAGTTCGATGTATCGAAGTTCAAAGGGCGTCTTTTTCAGCATGCTGCGCAGCCGTCGGATCACTTCGCTCGCCCGGTGATCGTCGCGCCTGATGTCGGCCAGGATGGCTCTGAGTTCATCGAGGTTCGGCGAGGCGCTCTTCAGCATGAGCTCCGCTGTCTCGGCGTTGGTCAGGATCGCGCCGAGCGGCTGGTTCAGCTCGTGCGCGATGGAGGTCGTCATCTCGCCGGCGGCCGCATAGCGGCTGAGATGCGCGAGCTCCGCCAGGCGTTGCCGCGACTCGACGTCCGCCAGTCGGCGTCGGCGACGCTCGTGGAGTAGCCCGCTGATCAGCCCGCCCTGGACCAGGAACGCCGCTGCGATCATTGCCAATTGCCAACGATATCTTTCCCAGAGCCCCTGCTCGCGAAATAGAACCTCGCTTCCCGTCGGCAAATCACTCTCGCTGATGCCCCAACGCTGCATCTCGCGCCAGTCGTATCTCGGCGCGGCAAATCCGATCGGTTCGATCTTGATGTCGCCCGGCCTCTCGCCCGCGAAGATTCGGAGCGCCACGCTGACAGTTGCCTTGCTGGACTCGGATATCGAGTGCATCGGGCCGCCGACGGTTTCACGACCGAAAAATGCTTCCTGGTAAGAGAAAATCGGCGCGTTGGCGACGGCGTGCAGCCTGCGCAAGGCCAGATCGCCTTCGTGGGCGACGCCGGCACCGTCGACCGACATCAGTTGCCAGAACAGCACCGTATGCGGAGGCAGCGCGGAGGCACGCTTCAATATCTCCTCGAACGACAGGTCTGCGTACCAGATCAGTTCGAACCGGTTCTCGAATGGCTTGACCTCCCGTTTGAGTTCATTGAGCCAGAACCTCTCGATAGGCGATGCGCCGATGACCACGGCAATTGTCCGGGTTTCCGGCAACACCTGAAGAATGCTGCCGAAGAAGGCTCCGAAGTCGTTACGCACGGGAACGACGACGTCGTTTTTGGCCATGGCCGCCCGGTTCACCTGCCGTTCCTCGACCGCCGTCATCACCAGCGGCGTATCCGGGAAAAGCTGCTCGCGATATTTCTGGACGAAGCGCGCTGCCGGTGCTCCGAGAGTCATCACCATATCGGGCGGGCTAGTGCGGTACAGGGAGCGCAGATAGTCGACAAACGGCTCTTCAGGTCCTGGGTTGTTGAACCGGGCCGTCAGCAGCGCGTGCTCCTGGATGTCGAGTGGAAACGCGGATTGCTGTTCGAACTCGGCCTTGATGCTCCGGGCATATTCGCTCCAGGGCCGGAAGTCCCGACCAAAGGAATGGAGCAGCAGGAGCCGTTTGGGTTCGTTGTGATCGGCGGCAAGGGCCGGCGGCAGCAGAGCGGCCCAGACCAGCAGACATAGACTGAACCGTGCAACGACGATCAGCCAGCTCGACTTGATCGGGGCCGTAGCAATGCGCCCGCTCATGCTTTCTCCAGGAGAGTAGCCGCCTACTGGCCACACTCTAGCGCAAATTGTCCAGGCGCCAATCGTCCTCGCGCCATCGCATCAGCAGCGCGTGGTGAACCGGCCGTGGGCGTCCACGCCCCCGCATCAGTGCCCGCTCAGGACGAGCGTCTTGATCGGCAACAGCAGTGCCTGGATACGTAACAGCAACGCGTGCACGAGGCCGACGCCATCGACCACATGCAGCGCGATCTTGCGGAAGGTGCCCGTGTCCTTTGCGCTGATCTCTTCGTGATTACTGGTATAGGCGTTCACGATGCAGCTGCTGCCCGCCGTCACGCCGTCGAGGCCGCCTTTGTAGAGCGGTTCAAGAAAGACCAGGATGGTACCGGGACGAGCGATGTTTTGCGGATCGATCAACTGCTCGCCGGAGCGGAACTGGCCGGCGGCAATGTAGTCCTGCACCGTCGTAATCACCATCGGGATGATAACCCAGGGCTTTGACATGCAGGTCGCTTCCGCCACCATCCCTTCCTTCATCACCTGCGCCTCGATCTGGCCGAAGCCCGCCTGTAGGGCCCCGCGGCCGGCGCCTTCCGGGATCAGCACGCCGGCCGGACGCATCAACTGGTTGACGACATCGCCTGGGCGAACCAGGAACTGCTCGACGCGTCCGTCGACGCCGGCGCGAACCGTTGTCTTGTCAAGATCGACCTGGGCCTGAGCCAGCGCTGCCTCGGCGCTCGCCTTTTGTGCCGGAATGAGCGTCGTTACCTGCAAGCTCGCCGATTGCTTTGCAGCGGTGGCCGCGTCAACGCCGGCCTGGCGCTGATCGACCAGCACCTGGAGCTTCTCGATGTCGCGCTGCGGAACGATGCCGGGATTGCGGCGCTGCAGGTCGGACTTGGTGTCGAGCTCGTCCTTGGCTTGCTGATAATTGGCTTTGGCCTCCTGAATCTGCGCTTCGGCCCTGACCACCTCGGATTGCGCCGCCAACATGGACGCTTCGACCTCGGCGACCTTGCGCGCGGCGGTCTCGAACGCGGCCCGCTGCCTGGAACTGTCGAGCGTAAACAGCACGTCACCCTGCTTCACCGGTTCGCTGAATCCGACCTTCACCTCGGCCACCCGCCCTGACCCTTCGGGGAGGATGGGCACGGTGCGGAAATAGAGCGCGGCCGAAGTGGTGGAGGGATGGAAATAGAAGATCATCGTGATCAGCGAGACCGTCAGCATCAGGCAGCCGGTAATGCCCCATCTGAGCTCGTACCAGACCGAGAAGAAGGTGATCTCCTTGCCGAAACGCTTGCCCTGGGCATAGCGGCGGTAGAGGTAGTCGGGCAAAATCGTGAGGAGCGAGCAGAACATGAGCTCAAACATGGCTGCGCTCCTTCTCCTTCGCGGGCCCCGATTGTCCGGGCGGCGATAGACCAGACTCGCGAACCGATGAGGACTCCGCCAGCGCGTCCCCGGTTTCAACCGGCGTCGCATCGGCGATCTTTTCGACGGAGCCCGCAATGCTGCGCAGCGGCGTGCCGAAATCAGGAAGATCGATGAGCGCAAGCAGCAGGCCCGCGACCCAGAAGATGTGCATATGGGTAAAGAGCGAAATCAGGCCGAGTACGGCGACGAATTCGAATTGCAGCTTCTGCGACTTGTGCGCCATCCGCTCGGGCAGGCTGTGCAGTTTCCAATAGAGCGTGCCAACCCACAGCACGGTGCCGATCAGGAAGATGCCCATCACGACCATCAGCGTATCCACCCCGCTTCCCGGCGCGAGATAGAACGGTAGATGATGCGGGGCCATCGGATGAAGCTGCTCGCTCAACGGTCTCTCCTCTTCGGCCCGCGTGTTCACGTCAATGCGGCGAATGCAGTGTCGGTACCGGGTCTTGCAATTGCTTGATCTGAATCAACGGACCTGGAGCGGCCCTACCTAGCCTCGCATGAAAGCTGATGCACAACAGCCCAACAGGAGCCGCCCGCCATGCCCGGCATCGATGACCTGATCCCCAGTGCCACGCAGATCCGCAAGGAAGCAGCCCTCAAGGAGGCCGAGAAGGCGGACGAATATGCGCGGCTTGCCGCCGCCGCCGAAGCCGAGAAACGGGCCCTGATTGAACGCCTCAGCAAGCCCTCTGGCAAGACCGAAGAGGAGAAGGTCAAGCTCGCCTCGACGATCATCCAGCGTGCGGTGCGAAACGGCTTGACCGAGGTTCTGGTCTACCGCTTCCCCAACACGCTATGCACCGACAAGGGCCGCGCCATCAATCAGATGGAGAAAGGCTGGGAAAGCACATTGACCGGCATCCCGAAAGAGATCTTCCAACTCTGGACCGACCATCTGAAGCCACGTGGCTATCGCATCGCCTATCAGATCATCGATTTTCCCGGCGGCGTGCCGGGCGACATCGGCATCACGATTTCCTGGGGTGATTGAGCGCGGGACCGCCGCGTGAGACCTGACGGCGAAAGGGCGAGCATGGCCAAGGACAAGCCTGCCGAGCGGATGAAGCGCAAGGACTACGAGAAGGAATTGGAGAAGCTCCAAATCGAGCTCTGCCATCTCCAGGACTATGTCCGAGAGAACAAGCTTCGCGTCATCGTGCTGTTCGAGGGCCGGGACGCGGCCGGAAAGGGCGGAACGATCAAGGCCATCACCGAGAAGGTCAGCCCGCGCGTGTTTCGCGTGGTTGCGCTACCCGCGCCGTCGGACCGTGAGAAGACCCAGCTCTTCTTCCAGCGTTACATGGAAAAGTTTCCCGCGGGCGGCGAGATCGTGATCTTCGACCGAAGCTGGTACAACCGCGCCGGCGTCGAATATGTCATGGGCTTCTGTACGCCCAAGGAGCACGATCGTTTCCTGACGCTCTGTCCCCAGATGGAGAAGTACGTCATCGACGGCGGAATCATGCTGGTCAAGATCTGGCTCGAGGTCGGGATGGACGAGCAGGACCGCCGCTTCAGGGCCAGGATCGATGATCCAGTAAGGCAATGGAAGCTGAGCCCGATGGACCTGGAATCCTATCGGCGCTGGTACGAGTATTCTCGGGCCCGCGACCTCATGCTCAAGCGGACGAGCACAAAGCACGCGCCATGGTACATCATCCGTTCCGACGACAAGCGCCGGGCACGGCTGAACTGCATCGCCCATCTGCTGAAGGCAATCCCCTACAAGCGTATCAAGAAGGACAAGGTCAAGCTGCCGCCGCGCTCCGACAAGGGACGCTACAATGACCAGGCCGGCCTGCGCGGGATGAAGTTCGTCGCCGAGCGATATTGACGAGGATCGGGCCGCGCGATGACGCGGCTCGATCGCTCGACGCCTGAACCCTCACTGCCAACGGAGCACCGTCCCGACCGTCAGCAGCGCGTTCTCAGTATCGATACTGGTTAGGATACTGCGGACAGACCCAATTGCCGTAGGTGTCCTGATAACAGCCATTATTATTGTAGTTGTTGTTGTAGTATCCATAGGCGCCGATTGCGGCGGCCCCGGCGGCAGCACCGTAGGCTGCGCCGCGGTAGCCGTACCGGGGATAACCAGCGACCGGACGACCTGGCCGACCGGCAACGGGGTAACCTGGACGGCCCGGACGACCGGCGATCGGATGGCTCGGTCGTGGGCCTCCGACGCGATAGCCGCGTCCGCCACCACCGTGGATCCGGCCGGCGTGAACCGCGCCGCCACGATAGCCGCCACCGTGGAAGCCCCCGGCCCGCATGCCTCCTCCACCGCCGCGAAAACCGCCACCACCGCCACCGCGACGGGCGTAGGCATCATCGGGAATGAGCGTAGCGGTGAGAAGAACGAAGGCCGCAACAGCTGCGAGAAGATAACGAAGCATGGCTAGTCCTCCCTCGATATAGGGGGTGCCGTGATCCGCACTTCGACGATGCCTCGCGAATCGCGGGCGGCACCTAATGGCATTCCGAGCGGCGGTCTCCTCCGCTTGGCCTGGACGAGAGGAGCCGCCGCGCATCGAGCCGCGCTGAGGCGGCCCGATCGCTTCGCGTCTATTTCAAACGGATGGTCACACCACCCACGGCAGCCGACACTTCGGCGCCGACCTTCGGACCGCTGAGCTGCAGGATCACGCCGTTGGCGTTCTGCAGTTGAACGGCTCCCGCACCCGCCGCAATGGCGCCGCCTGCTCCGCCCACCGCGTAGGAGCCTTCGATGGATGCAGGGCCCCTCAAATTGAGGGCGCGGCCAACCAGCTTGGTGGTCGAGGCGCCGATCGTGAACCCGACGCTCATGCCGGATACGGTAAAGGGATATTTCTTGCCCCGAAGGAGCAGAACACCTTCGCCACCGCCGACGCCGACGATGAAGCCGCCCTTGGTGAAGACGACTGCCACCTGCCCGGTCTCGGCACGCGATGGCGTGCTGAAGCCGGCGACGATTGCGAGCGAGGTAGCCAGGACTGCGCCGATAGCAAGCTTTCTCATGACGTCGAGTTCCCCTTTGATTGTCGCGCCCGTTATTGAGCCAGGATCATTGCGAAGTAGCCGAACACGGTGAGCAGGATGCCCGACACGGCATAGGCGACCGGGAATCCAATCCAGGGCACCGTGCTCTGGATTTCTACCGCCGCTTCACGACATGGCCCGGAATGCGACCGAGCGCCGGCAACGCCGCCCATCAACACGGCCGGGTTGATCTTGAAGATATGGAAGCCAATCGCCCAGACGATGAACGGCGGGATCGTGCAGGCGATGAAGCCCGCGAGGAAGATTTTCAGAGCGACCGCACCCGTGAGCTGGGCCAGCAGACCGGCGCCGGCGTTGATGCCGACGATGGAGACGAAGACGACGAGACCGAGATCCTCCAGCACGTTGCGCGCCGCGTTCGGCGTGTTGCCGAAAAATCGCAACCGCGACACGATCGAAGACACGATTACGCCGGACAGCAACAGACCGCCAGCATTGCCGAGGCCGATCTTGGCGCCGAAGGCAGGAAATTCGATCCGACCGATCAGGAAACCGAGGATCATGCCCGCGGCCAGAGTCAACAGGTCGGTCGAGGTGTTGGTGCGCGCGATACGGCCCCACATCTCGCCGAGCTCGTTGACGGCCGACTTCAGTCCGACGACCGAGATGATGTCCATCCGCTCGAGCTTGGTCTTGAGACCGGCCGGGATCTGAACGCCGCCGCGTTCGACCTTGGTGACCTGCAACTGGCCGGCAATGGCTGTTTCCCGGAAAGACTCGAAGGTCCGGCCCACCACGTCCTTGTTGGTGACGAGGATGTCCGCCTGGTCCATGGGAATGCCGAGCGTCGTGGCATCGGCGACCTCGGGACCAATCAGGCCCATTTTCTCCGTGAGGTGCTGCGTCGCGCCACCAAGTGCGACGATGTCGCCCTTCTGCAGGACGAGATCGGGATCGGCACCCAACGGCTCGCCGCCGCGCCCGACGTTGACGATGCGATATTCCGGATTGCTCTTGCGGAAGCCCGCAATGGTCAGTCCGATCTGGGCCGCATTTTCCAGCCGGTAGGCGCGCAGGCCGAATTGGCGGAAACCGGTCAGGCCACCACCCTCGAGATCCTTGACGCCAAAGTCCTTCTCGTACTTTTTCGCCGCCGCCTTGGCGTCGATGCCCCACCAGCGCGGCAGGTATTTGCAGATCAGGATGATACCGACGGTGCCCCAGATATAGGTGATGCCGTAGGATAGCGCGATCATGCCGGTCGCGTCCTCGGGCTTCATGCCCTCAGGCAGCTTGACCACGCCCGAGGTGATGGCCTGTTCAGCCGAGCCGATCGCAGCCGACATGGTCTGCGACCCCGCCAACATGCCGCCGGCAGCGCCGGTCGGGAGATCGAAAAGCTTTGCGAAAATGACGACCAGCGCGAGACCGAGAATGCTCGACACCACCGCCAGGACCACGAACTTGATGCCGTCGCCCTTCAAACTGTTGACGAAGGACGGCCCGACACGCAAGCCGACACCGTACATGAAGAGGTAATAGAACAAGCTTTTGGCGAAATTGTTCAGCTCGAGCTTCACGCCGTAGCTCGAAGACCAGACCGCGAGCCCCGCGCCCACAACGATGGCGCCGGCGACCATGCCGAGGCCATAACCCTTGATGTTGGCCCGTCCAATCCAGACCGCGAGCCCGACGACGAAGAACAGCAGCAGAAACGGATTCTGCTGCAGAAAGGTGAAAAAGCCCTGCATGTTCGTCCCCTGTTATGAGGCGGCCTTCAACTTAGGCTGCGCGCCGGGCTTGGGCCGGCCGATCTTCGCCAAGGCCTCGGCCCGCACGAGCTTCAGGCCTTCCTTGGCGTCGTAGCCATGGATTTCCTTAACATCGAGCTTGCGCATGAAGTCGATGGTTTCCTGGGTGATGACCTGGCCCGGCACCATGATCGGGAAGCCCGGCGGATACGGGATCACGAAATTGGCCGAGACGAGCTCGGGCCCGGCCTTCAGCCGCCGGTCGATCTCGGGATCGTTGAGGCGGATATGCTCGCAGCCCGCGACGTTGTAGGCGGCATAGAAGCCGCTGCGGATGTCGCCTTCGTTGGTCTTGGTGCCGGCATCGCCGCGGAAGCTCGGGTGGAAATGCGAGAAGTTCGGCAAGTCAGGCACGTCGGTCATCAAGCTCTTGACCCGCGCCTCGAAGGTCTTCTTCGCATTGGCACCGCCCTGCGCAAGCCCGCGATCGACCTCGCCCGCGATCTCGGCGAGAACGCGGATGAGATGCGCGACGTCGCTGCGGGTGTTGTTGATGTTGGACTGGACGAGCACCGAGTTGCGCGAGGTCTTGTTGACCTGGATGTTGTACTCGTTGGCTAGGATGCCCTTGAACTGGGTGCCATCGTAGCCGGCCATGCCGCACACCAGCGTCATCCGGGTCGGATCGAGGCAGAACTCGTCCTCGTCCAGGCTCTTTAGCATATTCGCCCAGTTGACGCCCGGTGCGAGATAGTCGGTGAAGCCGCTCTGGCGGTATTGCGCCGGCACCATGACGTCGGCGCCGAGAATGCGGAAATACTTCGAGAGCAGCGGGTTGTTGTTGACGGCATGGCGGATGGCGAGCGCGATTTCCATCGCGTTGGCGACAAGACCGTACCCCTCCAGCTCCATCTGACGCCGCGAGATGTCGAGGCTGGCGATGAGCTGCTGGTTCGGACTGGTCGAGGCATGGGTAAAGACGGCCTCCTTGAACTGCTGCTCGACCGTGTGGAATTCGACGTCCTTGACCGAGAGCATGGAGCCCTGCCGGATCGCCGACATCGACTTGTGGGTCGAGTTGGTCTGATATACGCGCAGCCGGATCTGGCGCGGATCGGGAATTAACCGCGTCTTGAGCAGCACCTCGTTCGACGGATTCTTGCCGAGCTCGGCCTGCTGTTTCTCATAGGCCGCGATGGATTTTGAATCGTGCATCCAGGCCTCGATCTCATTAGCCGCTCCCATCGCCGTTCGTCGCCGCAGGAAAGGCGAGAAGCGCGCGAAGCCGAACCACGCTTCATCCCACAGGAAGATCAGATCCGGCTTGATGGCGAGACATTCCTCCATGACCCGGCGGGTGTTGTAGATGTGGCCATCGAAGGTGCAGTTGGTGAGATCGAGCATCTTGACGCGGTCGAGCCGGCCGTCGGCCTTGGCACCGAGCAGCGCCTGCTTGATCGTCTTCAGCGGCACCGCGCCATACATCGAATATTCCGTCATCGGGAAGGCTTCGACATAGAGCGGCTGCGCGCCTGCGAGCACCATGCCGTAATGGTGCGACTTGTGGCAGTTGCGGTCGACGATCGCGATGTCGCCGGGCGCGAGCAGCGCCTGCACCGCCATCTTGTTCGAGGTCGAGGTGCCGTTGGTGACGAAGAAGACACGGTCAGCGCCGAGCGCGCGGGCGGCTTTTTCCTGCGCCTTCTTGATGGTGCCGGTCGGTTCCAGCATGCTGTCGAGGCCGCCAGTGGTGGCGCTGCTCTCGGCCAGGAACAGGTTCGCACCGTAGAACTCGCCCATGTCGCGGATCCAGTCGGACTTGAAGATCGACTTGCCGCGGGCGATCGGCAACGCGTGGAACGTTCCGATCGGGCGCTGCGCGTATTTCTTGAGATTGTCGAAGAAGGGTGTGTCGTAACGATCCTGGATGCCTTCGAGGATCGACAGATGCAGTTCCAGCAGCTCCTCGACCGAATAGAAGATGCGGCGGACGACGCTGGCTTCTGGGTTGCCGGCCAGTTCCTCGACGTCGCGATTCGAGATCATGTAGAGATCGAGCTCGGGCCGGACCCGCTTGATGATCTGGGCAAGCCGCAGCGCGGAAGCGTCCGACTCGTCGTTGAGGCCTGCCGATGCCGTGATCGAACGGAGCACCGGCGCATTGTGACGCGAACGCAGGCCAAAACCCTCATTGATGATGACGGCCGCGATGTTGGGATTGAGCATCGTCGCGCAGAAGGCGTCTTCGAGGCTGCCTACGATGACGGGCTCATAGATGAAGGCATCGACCGGGCGCCGCAACTTGCGCCATTCGGCGGCGAGCGCCGGCCATTGGCCGGGTGCCACCCCGGTGACGATGAGGGTCTCGAAATAGGGCCTGCGTGTCGTATGCGCGCCAAAGGTCGGCGGCACCAGCTCGGGCACATCGCCATTGCCCTCCTCCTTCGTGCTCCAATCGCTGGCGTGCTGACGGAAGGATCTTGTCGTCAGGGCCACGGTGATCCGGGTCGCAAGCGCAAGCGAGGTTGCCGCATCGCCAGCCGCGGCCGCCTCCCGCAAGGCTGCCATCAGCTGCAGGCCAGGATAGCCGTGAAATTCCTCCGTCACGGAGAGATCGGCCAGCGCAGCATCATACTTCGCACGATCTCCGCCGCGGGACCATGCTTTGGCCGCCTCAACCAGATCGCGCCAATTGTCTGCCCGTCCGCCGGGCCCGGAGAAGAACTGATCGATGCGCTGCTGCGCAGGCTTGGCGTCCTTGGGCATGTCTTTCCCCATCCTTGGAGGCTCTTGAGGCGAAGATGATGACGGATCGTGGGTAGTGCGCGGGGGGCTCCATTGATCCAAGTCAACGGTCCGTATGAAATCAGCCGGCCTGCGAGCGGCCTGCACGCTTCGCGATGCAACACGAAACGCCTGACTGAACGAAAGTCGCGCCGGAGACCGGCAAATGTCCCGGACACTACCTGGCCTGGTTGTCGCCGAGCACGCTGTCGAGCGACCGCAACCATTGCCCGCTGTCGGTCCTTTCGGCGAGCCCCTCGGCGCGCAGCAAGTCGCGCAATTGCGCATGCGCGCCGACGATGCAGAACGCGACATGGCGTGACGCAAGTTCGTCGTAGAGATTCCGCAGCATATGCGCGCCGGCCAGATCGATGTAGGGCGACGCCGAGAGGTCGCAGGCAACGAGCCTGACGTCCGACGACCTCTGGAGCGCATTCAGCACGGCCTCCAGGATCGTCTCGGCATTGATATAGAGCAGCGAGGCTTCGGGGCGGAACGCGATGACCCCGACCAGCGGCTCCACGTTCTCATGCCTGGCGCTGTCGGAATACCGGCCACTGCCCGGGAGCTTGCCGAGGAACGCCACATTCGGCTGTGACGCGCGCGCCAGCAGCAGGAAGATGGAGGCGATCGACGCCAGCAGGACACCCTGCAGGATTCCGAGCAGCAGGACGGATACCAATGCGATGGCCGCCGCGTAGAAATCGATGCGGCTGACGCGCCACATCCGCACCAACGTGCGGATGTCGACGAGCCGGTAGACGGCGGCAAAGACGATGGCGGCCAGCACCGCCTTGGGCAGATTGGTCAATAGCCCTGCGAAGAACAACAGGCACAGCGCCAGCGTCACCGAGCAAATGACCAGCGCCAACGGCGTGCGAGCGCCCGCGCTGTCGTTGACGGCGGATTGCGACAATCCGCCTGCCACGGGATAGCCGTGACCGAAGGCCGCGGCGAGATTGGCCGCACCGAGGCCCAGGAACTCCTGCCTAACGTCAAGGCTGTCACCATGCTTGGTGGCGAAGCTCCGAGCCGCCGAAACACCCTCTATGTAGGCGAGCAGCACGCATCCGGCGGCAAGCGGAAAGAGATCGTCGAACTCCAGCAGGCCGAACGTGGGCAAGCCAGGCACCGGCAGCCCCTGGGGGATTTTTCCCGTCACAGGCACGCCGAGAGCCGGCAGGCCGAGCGCGGTTGCCACCACGATCGCCAGCGCCACAACCCCGATCCCGACCGGCTTACCGGGGAGGAGCCGCTCGCCGGTCATGAGAAGCAGGAGTGCCACCAGACCGACGACGAGGATCAGCGGATTCACGTCGCCGAGCTGCCCGGCGAGCTTGATGCCGCGTTCGAAGAAGTTGTGGCCGCCACCGGCAACACCGAACAGGCTTGGCAACTGACTCATGATGATGGTGAGCCCGGCGCCAGCCTTGAAGCCGACCAGAATGCTGTCGCTGACCAGACGCACGAGGACGCTGAGCTTGCACAGCCAGGCGATGAGGCACAACACTGCGACCGCGCAGGCGGCAAGACTTGCGATTTGCCCATAGCGCACCGGATCGCCCGCGGCGAGCGGCCCGACCGTGCCCACGATCATCAGCGAGATTGCCGACGTCGGACCGACCGCAAGCTGGCGCGACGAGCCCAACAAGGCGTAACCGATGCCGCCGAGCATGTAGCCGTAGATCCCCACCTGCGGCGGCAGCCCGGCCAGCGCGGCGTAGGCCAGCGATACCGGAATTGCGTAAGCGGCAAGCGTGACGCCGGCAACTGCATCCGATGGCAGCCACGACCTGCGATAGGTCGCAAGCCAGCTCGACGGCGGAAAGAACCGCAACCAGCTCCCCAGCGGCCCGGACGGAGCGTTCATGGGCTGGCCTCGCTGCGCTTCACCTCGCAGCGCAGCAACACGATCAGCAAGGCGATCACGGGGATGCCGAGCGCCAGGTTCGGGAAGGACTTTGTCGCGAAGGCCCCGACGGCTGCTCCCACGCCGAACATGACGCACAACGCTGCAAACATGCCCGAGCGGCGAAGCGGCCCCGACTGACCTCCGCCGACGACCGCTGCAAACGCGCCCTCGATCGCCTGACGCATGTTGCCGGTGATCATCACCGAACTGTAGACCACGCCTTCGACCTTGGTGAAAACTGCGGTCTGCATCGCCGCGACGAAGGAAATGCCCAGCGTGCCTGCAAGATCGGGCATCCGGTTGTGCAGGATTCCAATTGCGATCAGAAGCATGATCTCGATCAGCGTGCTGATGACGCTGGCCCGCTCTCCCGTCGCGTGGCGCAGCCAGGCCGCAACCAGGACACCGATCGCAAATGACAGGATCGGCGGCACGAAATGAAGCGCCGCGGCCCAATTGCCCACCGAACCATAGACCCAGAGCAGGACCAGATTGGCGGTCTGGGCATTCGCCATGACGCCGTGGATCATCCAGGTGTAGGCGTCGAGATAGCCGCCGGCGAAGGCGAGCAGCAACGCGACCTCAAGCGTCTCATCGCGCCGCAACGATGCGCTCGCAGCTAGATCCAGAGTGCTCATGGTGCGGATTTCGGATGTCGCAGATGCTGCATCAACCAAAAGACGCCGCGGCGATGATCGCTTGGGATTGATCTAAATCAAGCAGTTGCCCGGTTCCCGGGAGCGAATTCGACGTCAATCATTGCGCCCGGGGATTTGCCATCATGGACACTGTCAGGTGGATCATTTCCACCGCTCCGGAAATCTTCCTGCTGCTTGCGGTTGCCATCGGCACCTTGCTTGGGCGCCTCAAGATCCACGGCTTCGCGATCGGCACCACAGCCTGCATCCTGATCGTGTCCGTCCTGATCGGACAACTCGGCACCTTTACGTTCCCCGCGCTGCTGAGGATCGTGCTGTTCAGTCTCTTCGTATTCACGATCGGCTACAAGTCCGGACCAGAGTTTTTCGCCTCGTTGAGTGTCCGCACCCTGGCCCAGGTTGCCATGGCGCTCGTGCTCGGCGGGACCGGTCTCGTGATCGTGCTGGCCTTTGCGTTCGCCTTCAAGCTCGATCCCGGCACGGCATCCGGGCTTGCGGCTGGCGCGCTGACGCAGTCCTCCGTGATCGGCACGGCATCGGGCGCGCTGGCTCAGCTCGGATTGCCGAAGACCGTGCTGGAGCAACAGGAAGCGAATATCGCAGCGGGATATGCTGTCACCTACGTGCTCGGCTACATTCTGACACTGCTCTTCGTCCCCTTCGCGGCGCCGAAACTGATGGGGGTCAATCTCAAGGACGAGGCGAAAAAGCTGGAGACCGAGCTTTCAGGCGGCGCGCCGCCGAAGACCGAGAACCTATCTTATCGCAAGTTCCAGGCTCGTGCCTACCGCGTCACGGCTGCGGCCGGCCGAACCGTCAAGGCGATCGAGGAGGATATCGGCAGCCGCACGGTGATCGAGCGAATCGTGCGTCAGGGCGCCGATATCGAGCCGCGCCTGGACACCGTGCTCGAGACCGGCGACGACATCGTCATCGCCGGTCGAACTGCTGCCATTGTCGCCGCCAAGCCGATCATCGGGCCCGAGATCGATGCCGACGAGATCCTGAAGGCGATCCCCGGCAATGTGCTTGATGTGCTGGTCGACAACCGCAACCTCCACGGCCGATCCATCCGGGACGTGGCCGATCGCATCGGCGGCGATGCACGCGGTGTGTTCTTGCGCGCCCTGACGCGGCATGGGCGCGAAGCACCGCTGAGCGCCGATACGCGCATCTATGTCGGCGACGTCATGACACTGGTCGGCAGCACCCACAACATCGAGCGCGCGGCGAAGCAGGTCGGGCAGATCGTGCGCTCCGGCGACCGTACTGACATTGCCTTCCTTGCGGCGGGTATTGCCGCCGGGCTGCTGGCCGGGCTCGTCAGCTTCAAGGTCGGCGGCATCGCGCTGACGCTCGGCGGCGGCGGCGGCGCACTGATCGCGGGCCTCCTCTGTGGCTGGCTGCGCTCGCGCCGGCCGACGATGGGCGCAATGCCGCCGGCCGCGCAGCAGACGCTGAGCGATCTCGGCCTCGGTGGATTCATCGCGGCGATCGGCCTCGCCAACGGTCACGCCGCCTGGGTCGCGATCCAGGCGCATGGCCTGTTGCTGGTCGGCATGGGCCTCGCGGTCACGCTGGTGCCGCTGATCGTCGCGACGCTGTTTGCCTATCACGTCCTGCGCATGAACCCGGTCATCACCTGTGGAGCCCTCGCCGGCGCCATGACGGTCGATGCGGCCGTGACCGGGGCTTGCGAGATCGCCGAGAGCCAGACGCCGGTGCTCGGCGTCGCCGTGCCTTACGCCGTCGGCAATGTGGTTCTGACCGTGCTCGGGCCGATCATCGTGGCCTGCACCTTCGTTGGTTGAGGGAGGAAGGAATGCGGCCCCGGGCATGGATCCAGCGGCTACTGGTGGTCGCGCAGCTGCTTGCGTCTTTCTTGATTGCACCGTCGCTGGCCGACGATCAGGCCACCTCGCGCAGCATCCAGGAGGAAGTCTGGGCGTTGCCGCTGGCGTTGCCGATGTTCGCCTATGTGGTCCGCCCCGTCGGCGATGGCCCGTTCCCGCTCGCAATCATGAACCACGGCGTGTCGCTCGACCCGATACAGCGCAGCTTCTTTCCACTCGTCGAGTTCCGCGACGCGGCGAAATGGTTCGCAAGGCGCGGCTACTTCGTGGTCGCGCCCGTCGGCACCGGTTACGGCGCCTCCGCCATCGATATTCCCGAGCGCGGGCTCTATGGACCCTTCTTTTCCAAGGTCGGCAAGTGCTCCAATCCCAATTTCCGTGACGCCGGCCTCGCGGTGGCACAGGTCGACCTCTGGATCATCGATTTCCTGGCCGCCGAAAAACGCATCACGCCGGAGGATGTCGTCGTTGTCGGTCAGTCTGCGGGCGCCTGGGCATCCATCGCGCTTTCCAGTCTGAACCCGCCGCAGGTCGGAGCGATCATCGCCTTCGCCGGCGGCCGCGGTGGACGTGTCGCCGGCAAGCCGAACAACAATTGCGCCCCGGACAAACTGGTCGAGGCGACGATGGATTTCGGCCGCACCTCGCGGGTGCCGATGCTGTGGATCTATATCGAAAATGACACGTTCTTCGGCCCCGCACTGTCGAAGCGGATGCATGAGGCCTTCACCTCGGCCGGCGGCAAGGCGCAATACCATCTGGTACCGCCGTTTGGCGATGAAGGGCATTTCTTCATCGGCTCGCCGAATGCCATTCCGATCTGGTCCCCGCTCGTGAGCAAGTTTCTCGACGAACTCAAATAGACGAAATCGATTTCTGGAGGCGACACAATGGCACGCCCACATCGCCAATCCATCCGGGTAACAAGCAATCACGCGACCGCACTTCTCGCGCTTCTGCTGCTCGTCGCCACCGCCACCAGGCCGGCCTTCGCCGAGATTTCACCGCGGGGGCAACGCATGGCGAGCGACATCAAATATGGCGACTGGCGAAAACTGTGCTTCAAGCCGGGCGGCGCCAAGGCCGTGTGCCGGACGTCGATCACCGGCACGTTCGACACGGGGCAGACGGCAGTTCGGCTGGACTTGATCGAACGTGAGGGCGACCACACGGCACGGCTGCAGATGTTCGTTCCGGTCGGCATGTTCGTCCAGGTGCCCGTCAAACTCAGGGTCGACCAAGGCACCACCTATGCCGTGCCGTACACATGGTGCCTGAACAATGCCTGCATTGCGGCCGATGTGGCAAAACCCGGCCTGATAAGGGAGATGGAAGCGGGCAAGACGCTCGCGCTGGAGGTTGTCGACCCCAATCTGCTATCGGTTACCGCCTCGGTGCCGCTTGCCCAGTTCGCCCTTGCGCACAAGGGGCCGCCGGCCCAAACGTTCGACCAGCAAATCGACGAATAGCCCGCAGCCGATTTGTCCAACCTAGCGACCACGGGCTCTTTCCACACTCTCGATGAGCGAGGCCGCGGCAAAGGGCTTGGTCAGATAGGCGATGCATCCCGATGCGATTGCTGCCGCGCGGCTTTCATGATTGTCGTTGCCGGTGACAAAGACAACCGGCACATGGACCTTCTGCTCCACAAGCCTGCGTTGCAGATCGATTCCAGATTCGCCATCCAGATTGATATCCAGGATGATACAGAACGCCTGCTGAAAGTTGCCATGATTTAGCAGCGCATCGGCGGATTCGAACAGCTTTGCCTCGAAGCCATGCTCCTGCAGCAGCCGCTTCATGCTCCTGCGCATGGACGGGTCATCATCCACAACGAAGATGGACTTGCGGTGCGACAAGTGGCCCAACTCCATACACGGAAAGCTCGGCAGAACACGATGGACTTGCGTGAACGCGTCGGGCGCCTCGAGGTTTCCTCGTCTGCCGGTGCGTCAGACACTTCAGCTTGTTGAAATACCCCTCTCGGGGGGATTTCCATTGACCTTTGGTGCAAGTCACAGAAGGGAACCTGAAATAAACACCGCCTAGCCGTGTGAGCCGCTCTCCGGATCGAGCATACCAAGCAGCTGCGCTGTCGAAACCAGTTCCGCGAGCGAGCTCACCTGCATCTTCTCCATCACCTGGTGTCGATGTGCTTTGACCGTGCGTTCGGTCGTTCCCAATTCATACGCGATCTGCTTGTTGATCTTCCCACGCACGATCAGGTCAAACACCTGCCGTTCGCGCGGCGTCAGCAACGCGACGAGAGCGCGACGCGAATCGAGCCGACTACGCTGCTCGCGCGCGATCTGCTGTTGTGACAAGGCGCGCTCGATCGCTTCAATCAACTGCGCCGACGAAACCGGCTTGGTCAGGAAATCCTCGGCACCGGCCTTGATCGTCCGCACCGTCGTCGCGGTATCGGCGTGCCCGGTCAGAAACACGATCGGCACGGTCGATCCAAGCTCATGAAGACGCGTCTGTAGATCCGGTCCGGTCAGGCCCGGCATCTGCACGTCGAGGAGGATGCAGCTCTGCAGCTCTTCGCGGGGCAGACGATCGAGCAGGTCCTGCGAGGAGGCATAGGTCGCGACGTCGTAGCCCGCAAGTTTAAGCCGACGCTCGATCGCCGTTCGGAACGAGGCATCGTCGTCGACCACGTGAACAAGGCCAGGCAATGGGCCCTCTCTGTCTCTTGCAACTGCTTTAACGGCTTACCTAGCACAGGGATGGGCCAGAGTGATCTAGCGATCCCGTTAATGCAGAAGTTTTCGCAAGTCAGAGTTTGTGACGCGAAGCTCGATCGGACGCAGGAGCCGCTCTTCTCGTTCCGCGCACCATCCTACCGACCTGTCCCTTGGTACAATGAACCAAGTGACAATGGTGAAGAATACGGCGTTAGTCGTAAATCGCCCCGCGCGGGAGTTGCGACATCGGCGGCACATTTCTCGTGGCGAAATATCAGTCTAGCAGACCAATTCAGCGATCAGTTGAGGAGTTGGCCTATGTTTGTCCGCATCACGACTGAGGTGTCTCCCCGCCCCAATTCGCTCAAAGACCTCGGCATGACGAGCGAGTCAAATCCAATCGTCAGTTTAAACGAATTTACATATAAAAAGGGCACGGAGATCTACGGCGAGAAGGAACCCGCAGATTACGTCTATCAGGTCAGGTCTGGTGCAGTGCGAAGCTATAAACTTCTGTCGGACGGTCGCCGCCAGATTGGCGCTTTCCACCTCGCCGGAGACATTTTCGGACTTGAGAACGGCAAGGAGCATCGGTTCACCGCCGAGGCGATCGTGGATACCACCGTCCGGCTGATCAAGTGGCAAAGCCTGGAGCTGGTGGCGGAGAGCGACGCGATGGTCGCGCGCAACTTGCTCAGCATGACGACGAGCAACTTGCAGCACGCCGAGGATCACATGCTCCTGCTCGGCCGGAAGACGTCGCTGGAGCGCGTCGCCGCTTTCCTGCTCGAAATGGACAAGCGGCTCTCCGGGGTCGATGTCATGGCACTTCCGATGTCCCGGCGCGATATCGCCGATTACCTCGGCTTGACGCTGGAGACCGTCTCGCGGGCGATATCGCACCTTCATGATCTCGGTGTCCTCGGCTTCATCGGCAATACCCAGCGCCAGATCGTGCTGCTGGACCGGCAGCAGCTCGCCAGTCTCGACCTGCAAAACTGAGCGCGACTGCCATTCGTTAACGTGAGATCACCTGGCGTCCGGCAGTTTGGTCACTCCGAGATCGTCGAGCGTCTTGCGTAAGACCTCGAACAGGACCGCGGTCGACCAGCCGAACATCAAGATGCCGTTCATCGCGGTCATCGGACCCGTCAGCCGCCATGCCTGTATGGGCGTGATGTCGCCGTAGCCCAGCGTGGTGTAGTTGACGAAGGCGAAGTAGATCAGGTCGCTGCCGGCAGGCGCGGCACCGACCATGGCATAGGCCAGCGCCCAGACCAGAACCTCCATCGTGTGCGCCACCATCAGCGCCGACGCTGTTGCGACCATGACGGCCATCAGATGCAACCGCGGCCAGGTAGCATATTGCAGCCCGGCGGTGCGGGCGATGCCGATGGCTCCCACGGTCACCAGGGCGTGGATCATGATGTTGATGACACTCACGATCGCGCCGACAAGGAATTGAACCGCCATTGTGCTCGCATGGGCAAGGCGCTCGGCTGTTCATCGCCTCACGCCGAGGTTTCAGTCCATTCAGTTTTTGGGCGTGAACGCGCCCGTCGCCGCCTTCATCGCCGACTCGCCCATGCTCCTGGCCTGATCGGTCAAGGCCTGCATCTGCCCCTGAAAGAATTCGGATTGAAGCTTGAGCGCGTCCTGAACGTCCCTGGCCTGAACGAGCTTGTCGCCAAAGTCGAACGTCGCGCTGGCGTTGCGCTGCATGAAACTGCAAAACTGCTTGGCCTGGTCCGCGATCGGCAGCGGCGAGGAACTGAGCCCCCGCTCCAGCAGCTCAAAATACTCCTCATTGGCCTTTCGCAACCGCGCAAGCGCTTCGGTAAGCATTTCGCGGATGTTCTCGGCGGATGGATTGATCTCTGCCATGACAATACTCCCTGTGTTTATGCCGAGAGCCCCCCGAACCAGGCGCCGAAATAGCCGGCGTAGAGGGCCGGCACTTCCAGGTTCATCGAATGTCCGATGTTTGGGACGACCACGAGCCGGCAATCCGGCATTGCCTCGGCCATGGCGCGCAGGTCCGTGGGCGGGATCCAACCATCACATTCGCCCCACAGCACCAGATGCGGATGCCGGATCTCCGACATGCGGCGCTCCAATTCCCTGCTCTCCCGCTCCCGGGTGAGATTGACCGGCGTTCCGATCCAGATGCCTTCGGAGACTCCAAAGGTCTGCTCGATGATCCGGTCGAACAGCGCCTGGATTTCGCCGAGCCCTTCACGGAAGCGCGGAATCGCGTTCGGGGCCATGCTGTCCGGCTCGAACAGCGAGGACGCGGCGGTCGCCATCACGGTCCGCGTCAACTCCTTGCTTGCCATCATCGCCCGGAAGAGACCGATCTGGTCGGCATTGAAGGACATGCCAAGCGGCGTCACCGGATCGAGCGCGAACACCCGCCCGAATCGTTGCGGCTGCATCAAGAGCATACGGGCTGCGATGATGCCACCGGTCGAGTGGGTTGCCAGATGGCAAAATCCGATCTCCAGCGCATCGAGCGCCGTCAACATGTCGTGCGCATGCTGCTGCATCGAATAGTTGGAATAGTCGGTCGCGGGCTTTGGCCGCTCGCTTTCGCCGCAGCCGCGCCAGTCGATCCCGATCACCCGCAGCCCGCTCGGAAACATTGGTGCGGCGAGTTCGATCCAGTCCTTGCTGGCGAGATTGCCGTGGATGAAGACGACGGTGACGTCGCCTCGTCCCCACTCCCGCCAGCCCAGTTCGACGTCGCCCGCGCGCACCCTTGGCATGAACCGACCCTACTTGTTGAGACCGGCCGTCGGCGCCGCACCTGGCGGCGTCGGGGCGACGGGGATGGCCGATGCCACGGCGCCCTTGATCATGCGATCGGTGCCGAGCGGCGATGAGGTGTCGACCGTTCCCTTGGTGACGAAGTCCACGACGTCAGCGGAGTATTCCACCGGATTGTCCGTATGGATGAAGTGTCCGGTCTCCGGATAGATCTTGAGCATGGGCCGGTTGCCGGCGTTGGTCATACGCGTCATGAACGGCGTGATGACGTCGCGTCCGAGATCCGTCAGCCCGTTGAATGCGGGCGTCGGGATAAACGGCTCCTTGTCGCCGAACGCCAGGAAGATCGGCTGCTTGATCTCGGTGAGCCGCTCGTAAAGGTTCTTTGGGTCGTCCTGCTGCAACTCCGCTCCGATTGTGTAGATATCGTAGATAAAGACGTTGCACCACTGCTCCAGCTCCTTCGGATTGCCCTTGGTGAGCCCGACGCGCTGCTCGGTGTGGAAGCGGGCGTACTCGCTGTCGCTGAAGAAATAGCCGCTCTTGGCCGCCGACACCGCACCGGTCTCCGGGTCACGCTTCTTGAAGTAGAAGAAATCGCGGATGTTCTGCTCGTCACGCGCCTTCTCGGCGGCCAGGATTCCGGTCTGGTCCCAGGTCAGCTTCCACTTGTCGAAATCGTGGCCGAAGGCTTCATCGAACAGACGCACCTTCTTGTCCTTGGCGATCGTGATATCGCGCGGATACTCCTCAAGACCGGACGGCGCTTCAAGCGCGAGGGCCTGCACCGCATCCGGCCAGGTCAGGGCATAGCCCGTCACAAACTGGCCGCCGAGCGAGTGGCCGAGATAGACCGCCTTCCTGACGCCGAGCTGGTTCACCACGAGGTCATAGATGGCCTCGCGCATGTCCTGCATGGTCCGCGCCGGGGTCTTGTTGAGATTGCCGGGCCCGGACATGCCGTAGTGCGGCAGATCAGGCACGATCACGCGCAAGCCGCTGCGCAAGGCATATTGCATGATATTGCCATAGTGACCGCCGAACGCGCCCTTGCCATGGATGATGACAAGCACCTTCGGATTCCTGTCCGTGCCGGCATATTCGTCCATATAGCCGATCTGCCAGGACATGCCGCTCTTGTCCTTCGTGGTCGCGTATTTGACCGGATAGGGATAGGTCACTGAATCCTTCCAGAACGACTTGCTTGGATCGATGTTCGCGGCGACGCCGGGCACGCGATAGTTCTTGTCGTCGAACTTCTGGGCGCGATCGAGCGCCGCGACGTCGTCCATGAAGGCGACGAACTTCGGATCGTTCTTGCGCTGGTTGATGATCGGGAACACCCCGTAGTGCGCGACCGGACTCTCCTGGGCGATCAGGTCCGCGCCGGGTACGCGATCGACCGCCTTCTGGGCCAGCTTGAAGTTCAGCCAGAGATCGTTGGTGATGTGCATCACCAGCGTGCGCGCCTGGATACGGCCGAGGTAGGGATTGATGTTGTGGGTCTCGCCGACCCGGTTGCGCCAGACGAGGTCGACGGCGTCATAGAGCTTGGCGCGATTGGTGACGCTCAAACCGGCCTTCTCGTTCGGGGAATCCCAGTAGAAGATCTCAGGCTGCACTGCGGCCCAGTTCTGGGTCGTGCGATAGGAAAAGTCGTAGCCCGTCATGCCCAGAATCGACCAGCCGAAGGCAACGCCCGGCACCGGATGCTTCTCCTTGGGCTGCTTGTAGTAGTCGCCCTTGGTCGCCTGCCAGACGGGATCGGACTCGATCGCGGCCGTCATCATCTGGAACGTCCAGTTGCCGACGGGGTCATCGCCGTCCGACTGCGTGGTGCCGCCGATCGGCATCAAGGCGCTCACATATTCCGGATGCATCACGCCCCAGACATAGGTCTGCGTTCCGCCCATGGAGACGCCGGCGACAAGTGCCACACGCGCAACCTTCAGCCCGTCGCGCAGCAGGCGGTAGTTGGCCTGGACCATGTCGTAGTAGCTGTACTGCGGAAACTTGATGCCGAGGCCGTCCGACGGCTTGCTGGCACCCCAGGTGCCCAGCGGATCGACCATGATGACGTAGTACTTGTCGGTATCGATTGGCCGGCTCGGACCGATGATCGGCACGCTGCCGGACAACGGAGCACCGACGACCCACTGCTCGTACATGTCGGTGGAATCACCAGAATAGTAGGAATTGATCACGACGGCGTTGGTGATCTCGCCGGCAGCGTTGCGCCGCGCATTGCCGATCGCAATATAGGCGGTACGCAGCTTGCCGGCACCGAGTGATTCCAGGGTGACGCCGCCCTCCCCGCCGTTCTCCCATTTGGAGGGATTGTCGAGGTCGTACTTGCCGCCGAGACGGAAGTTGGCGATCTCGTACGTCTTTTTCAACTCGTCATGCTTCACCTGCGAGGAACGGCGAGTGAAGGGTTGTGCAACTGCGAGAGCAGTGCCGACCAGCAATACGATCAGGCTGACGAAGCAACGCTTCAAGATCTCGGTCCCGATCATGACGAACTCCTCCCTGGGCAATTTTAGAAAACGCTAGAAAGGAGGACACCGGGAGCATTGATCTAACTCAATGGAATCCGATCGCCGAGGTTGAGGATCGCAGGCATCGGAACGCCGGTAGTTTTGCGCGATGCCCTTCCTCAGCCACGGCTCATATCGGATACGCTATGAGCTCGACGGGCCGGCGGGGGCGCCCGCCTATGTGCTCGTGAACGGGCTCACGCAATATTCCGAACTGTGGGCCGCCTATCGCGAGGCCCTGCTGGCGCGAGGGTTTCGCGTCGCGACCTTCGACCTGCTGGGACAGGGAGCCTCCGACAAGCCGACGCTCTTTATTAACCAGGACGACCAGGTCGCAGCGCTGCGCCTGCTAATCGGCGAGCTCGGCGATGGCCCGATCTTCCTGAGCGGCATTAGTTTTGGCGGGCTGATCGCACTGCGCTATGCCATCGAACATGGCGATCGCATCTCCGGCCTCGTGCCGATGAGCTGCTTCGCCGAGCTGACGCCGCAGCTCCTTCTGCTCGGCAATGCGCTGCGGACCGGGCTGATCCTCGGCGGCACCGGCTACCTCCAGGATCTGCTGTTGCCAATGAACCTGTCTGACCAATGGCTAGAGCCGCTGCTCGACAAGCTCGACAGCGTCAAGCGCCAGGGCTGGCTGGTCAACGACGTCTACGCGCTCCAGAACCTGATGGAATCCTTCCTCGACTTCCAGCCCCTCACCCCGCGCCTGTCCGCGATCTCAGTACCGACGATGATCCTCAACGGCGAGTTCGACTTCCTGACTCCGCGTCATCTGCACGAAACGCTGCGCGTCGAAATCCCCAACAGCTCGCTGGTGATCATTCCAAGAGCCTATCACGCCTTCACGCTGGAGAAGGGTGTGCTCACCGCCGACCTGCTCGCGCGCTTCGCCGACGACGTGCTGGCAGGCCGCTGGCAGGGCAACCAGGCCGTCTGGATCGCGCCGGAAGAAGCCGGCGGTGAGCTCACGCCATTTCCCGCCGGCTATGATCATTTGCGGGCCATCCCCGTTCGGGCAGCGCCGCCATGAGCAGATTTCTCGGACCGCTCGATTCCGAAGGCCGCGTGCCGCCGCACCAGCAGACACGCGTAGCTGCGTTCCTGATCTCGGCGCACGGCGCCTTGGCGCGGCAATTCGCAATGGCCTTGCCCATGCGTATCGAGGCTGCCTGGCAGACCGAGTTGAACGCGCAATTCTATCGGGAGTCCGAGATCGTCTCGCTCTTGCAACGCACGGCCTCCTGGGTGCCCGACATGGCCCTAGGCTACATGGCGGCTTCCTGGGAAACGGCCTGGTTTCCCAAGCCGATCGAGGGGATAACCAATCTACCCTTGGCCCTGCCGATCGATCTTGCGATGCTGGCCCATGCCGTTCACGCCGGAATCCGCCCGGCGGCCCTGCTGCCGCTAGGCGCGAATGCCAACGATCCCTTCGTGTTCGCATTGCGCCGCATTGAATTCGAGAGCGGCCGGCTCTTGCAGGCGCAAATTCTCTTCCTGAAAGGCGAGAGCCTCGTGCCGTTTCGCGACACCGTGAACGCGGCGCTTGAGCAGCGCCACGCGGAAGTCCGAAGACTATGGGCGGACGCCCTTGAGAGCGCCGGCGTCACCACGTGATGCGGGATTGATGACAAGCCTTGACGCAGATCAAAGGAGTGCGCCGACCGCTCGCCAACATCGTCTCATCGTCGCCTTTCTTTGATCGCCTCTGCTGACTGGAGTTCCCATCATGAGGGCCGTTTCCGTCGAAGAAGCCGTTGCGATGATCCCGTCCGGTGCGAGCGTCATGGTCGGCGGCTTCATGGGCGTCGGAACGCCGGAGCGCCTGCTCGACGAGATCGTCCGGCAGAAAAAGGCCGGCCTGACCTTGATCTGCAATGACGCCGCCACGCCCGGCAAGGGCGTCGGCAAGCTGTTCGATGCAGCGCTGGTCTCGAGACTGACCGCAACGCATATCGGCCTCAATCCGAAGGCGCAGCAGCAGATGCTGGCGAACCAGATCGCCGTCGACCTCGTACCGCAAGGCACTTTCGTCGAACGCATCCGTGCGGGCGGATGCGGCCTCGGCGGCGTGCTGACGCCGACCGGCGTCGGAACGCTGGTCGCGGAAGGCAAGCGCCAGATCGAGGTCGACGGCAAGCCGTTCCTGCTGGAGACGGCGTTGCGGGCGCAGTTCGCGCTGGTGCACGCCTTCCTCGCCGACTATCTCGGCAACCTCGCTTACGCACTGACCTCCCGCAATTTCAATCCGGTCATGGCGATGGCCGCGGATACTGTCATCGTCACGGCCGAGAACATCGTCCCCGTCGGCGTGATCGCGCCCGACCACGTCGTGACACCAGCGCCGCTCGTCGACTACCTCATTACGAACGGGTGAGACCATGGATCCGCAAATCATCATCGCCCGGCGGGTGGCCAAGGAGCTGAAGAGCGGCAACCTCGTCAATCTCGGCATCGGCATCCCGACGCTGGTCGCAAACTACGTTCCGCCGGACCTGAAAGTGTTCTTTCAATCCGAGAACGGATTGATCGGCACCGGGCCTATCCCCGAGCAAGGCTTGGCGCATCCGACGCTGACGGACGCCGGCGGCCGCCCGATCAGCGCGCTGCCGGGTGCCAGCACGTTCGACAGTGCGATGTCGTTCGGGTTGATCCGCGGCGGCCATGTCGACGTCACCGTCCTTGGCGGCCTGCAAGTCGATGCGCAGGGCCATCTCGCCAACTGGATGATCCCCGGCAAGATGGTGCCGGGCATGGGCGGGGCCATGGATCTCGTCAGCGGCGCCAGGCGGGTCATCGTCGCCATGCAGCACGCGGCGAAGGGAAAATCCAAGATCGTCGCCAAATGCACGCTGCCGCTGACGTCGGCGCGACCGGTGCACCTGGTCGTGACCGACATGGCGGTGATCGCATTCCCCGACGGCAGGGCTACCCTGCTGGAGACCGCGCCCGGCATCAGTGTCGGCGAGGTCATGGCGGTGACGGACGCCGAACTCGTCGTTCCCGACAACGTCCCGGAAATGAATATCTGAGCAGGTGACCGACATGCGGACATTCAGCGACTTCAGCGAAATCAAATCCGCCGTGGGCACCGAGATCGGCGTCAGCGACTGGGTCGAGGTGACGCAGGATCGCATCAACCAGTTTGCCGAGGCGACCTGCGACCAGCAGTGGATCCATGTCGATCAGGAGCGCGCCAGGAAGGAATCGCCCGGCGGCACCACCATCGCCCACGGCCTGTTGTCGCTTGCGCTTGCACCGCTCTTCATTCGATCGGTGATGGGTCTCAAGGGCCTGCGCAACACCCTGAACTACGGCGCGGACAGGATACGATACCTGGCGCCCGTGCCGGCGGGCTCGAAGCTGCGCGGCCGTGTCACCGTCGCCGAGGCGGAGGACGTGCCGCCCGACGGCTTGCGCGTGAACTACCATCTCGTGATCGAGATCGAAGGTGGCAAGAAGCCGGCCTGCGTCGCCGAGTTGATCGCGCTCCACTATCGCTGAGCGGCGCGGAAGACGCGCGCCGGTCTCGTTCAGTCGATGATGTGATAGCCACCGTCGATATAGAGAACGCCGCCGGTGATCAGCCTGGCTCCGTCGAGCGCCAGAAACGCCGTGGCATTACCGACATCGTCGACGCTGACGAGGCTGCGCGCCGGCGCCTTCGATTGCGCCTTGTCCATCAGCTCGTCAAATTCGGGAATGCCCGACGCCGCGCGCGTGGCGAGCGGTCCCGGCGAGATCGCATGCACGCGGATACCCTTCGGACCTAGTTCAGCGGCAGCGTAGCGAACGGCCGCTTCAAGCGCTGCTTTTGCCACGCCCATGATGTTGTAGTTCTCCACGACCATCTGGCTGCCATAGTACGTCATGGTGAACATCGTCCCGCCGTTCTTCATCAACGGCTCGGCGAGATGCGCCATGCGAAGGAACGACCAGCAGGAGACGTCCATCGTCTTCAGGAAGCCGTCGCGGCCGACGTCCACGACGCGTCCGTGCAGCGCCTCTTTCGGTGAGAAGGCGATCGAGTGCAGCAGAAAATCGAGCTGCCCCCATTCCTTCGCGATCCGCTCGAACACCGTTTCGGTTTGCCCCTCCACCATGACGTCGAGCGGCATGAAGATCGGCGCCTCCAGCGCCTGCGCCAGCGGCTCGACGTGCTTCTTTGCACGGTCGTTCAGGTAGGTGACCGCGAGCTCGGCGCCGAGCGCGCGAAATGCCCTTGCGCATCCCCAGGCGATGGACTGGTCGTTGGCGATGCCGACGATCAGGCCCTTTTTCCCCTTCAGGGCAACCTTGGTATCGGGAAATACGGGAATCATGACACCCTCTCTTGTCTGGGGTTGGTCGATGGCGTGTTGACCAGCAGCGCCAAGGTGTGCTGGGCGATCATCAGTTCCTCGTCAGTCGGCACGACGTAGACGGGGATCAGACTCTCGGAACGCGATATCAGCTGCGAATTGCGGGAATTCTCGGCCGGGTCGAGGCTGACACCGAGCCATCCGAGCTGCCCGACCACGCGCGCGCGAATGGTCGCGGAGTTCTCGCCGATGCCGGCCGTGAAGACGAAGGCATCCAGGCCCTGCAAGGCGGCCGCGAGCATGCCGGCATTGAGGCCGATCCGGTACACGAAATAGTCGATCGCCAGCTTCGCCCGGGCGTCTGCGCTGGCCTCGAGCTCACGCATGTCGTTGCTGACGCCCGAGAGCCCCTTCAGTCCGCAATCGCGATAGAGGAAGTTCTGCACGTTCGACGCCGACATGCCCTTTTCGGAAATGAGATAGAGCACCACACCGGGATCGAGCTGGCCCGGGCGCGTTCCCATCGGCAATCCGTCCAGCGCCGTGAAGCCCATGGTGCTTTCGACGCTCTGCCCTGCCTTCAGCGCGCACATCGAGGCTCCGCTGCCGAGATGGGCAACGATGACCCGGCGTTTCGCGACGTCCGGCGCGATGTGCGGCAGGGTCTTCGCAATATATTCGTAGGACAACCCGTGAAAGCCATAGCGCCGCACGCCCTCGGCGTGAAGCTGGTGCGGGATTGCGTAATGGTCGGCGACCGCACTGTGCGTGCGATGAAAGGCGGTATCGAAGCATGCCACTTGCGGCAGCGTCGGGAAGCCGGCAAGGATCGAGCGGATCGGCGCAAGATTATGCGGTTGATGCAGCGGCGCAAGGCTGACGAACCGCTCCAGCCGGGCGACGACGCCATGATCGATCCGTACCGGCCGATCATAGTCCGGACCGCCATGCACGACGCGGTGCCCAACCGCGATCGGGTCGATGCGAAGCTCGTCACGCAACCAGCTCCCCGCGATCTCCATCGCGGCCGGAACGTCCGCGACCGCCTCGATCGGGTAGGCGCGGTCGGCGAGCGTATCGCCATTCGCGCCGCTCGCCCGCAATCGCGGACGGCTACCAATGCCGTCCATCTGGCCCTTGAGCTGCCGCCGCAGCCTCCCCTCTCCCTCGATCGAAAAGACCTGGAACTTGACGCTCGAGGAGCCCGCATTGACGACGAGAATCGTATCCATGATGGTCACGCGGCAACTGTCGGGGCGTGTTGACGCCGGGCATTGGCATAGAGCGACGCCACCGCGCAGGATGCCATGCGCGCCCGCGGCGAGTCCGCCCGTGACGTCAGCACGACGGGCACCCGGGCGCCGAGCACGATGCCGGCGCCGTCGGCCTTGGCAAAGTAGGCCAGGTTTTTCGCCAGCATGTTGCCCGATTCGAGGTCGGGAACGACGAGGATCTGAGCCCGGCCGGCGACCTCGGACTTGATGCCCTTGATGCGCGCGGCCTCGGGATCGATGGCATTGTCGAACGCGAGCGGGCCGTCGAGCACGCCGCCGGTGATCTGCCCGCGATCAGCCATCTTGCAGAGCGCAGCCGCTTCGATCGTCGAGGGAATCTTGGACGTCACGGTTTCCACCGCCGAAAGGATTGCCACCCGCGGCGTCTTGCCGAATCCGGCCTCATTGTAGAGATCGATGGCGTTCTGGATGATGTCGCGCTTGGCATCGAGATCGGGAAAGATGTTGATCGCGGCATCCGTCACCAACAGGGTTTCGGCATAGACCGGCACGTCCATCACGAACACATGGCTGATGCGCCGGTCGGTGCGCAGACCGCCCACCTTCGCCGTCACCGCGCGCATCAACTCATCGGTGTGAAGGCTACCCTTCATGAGCATTTCGCCCTTGGCTGCGTGGATCAGCTCGACACCTTTGGCGGCGGCCTCCTCGCTATGCGCGGCGTTGACGATCTCGAAGCCGGAGATGTCGAGGCCGGAGCTGCGCGCGATATCGCCGATTCTGTTCGCGGGCCCGACCAGGATCGGCCGGATGATGCCGGCCTGCGCGCTGTCGACCGCGCCGCGCAACGAGGTTTCGTCGCAAGGATGCACCACGATTGTCGGAACCGGCGGCACCGCCTTTGCTGCCGCAATCAACCGGTCATACTTGCTGGGAGACTGCGTTTGCCTTGCTTCGGTTGACATGATGTCGCTCCCAATCCTTGCAGACAGCCTTACGACGCCTTCGCCTTTGGATCGAAAGGGGCGACGTTCGATTCTCCTTCACCTGTATCGACGCCGAACAACGCGGCGACGCGCCGGAGGCGACTTGCGCGCTCGCCCGTGATCTCGCCGCTTGCGGAGAGCACCTCGCGTATCGCCGCGAAGGCCGCACGCCGCTGGTTGACATCCTCGGGCAACAGCTTCTGAACGGCTGCCAAAGCACCTTCCCGATCGATCAGCAGCATGAAGAACTGCTCGCGGACCAGCATCTTGAACTCCGGAAGCGTCATTCGCTGTCCACTGTAGTCGCGACGGATCTGGCGCAACGCCTCAATGCTGCGTTCGTCGACCATTCCCCGCGCCGACCCGATGTAAAGCAGGCTTCGAATGGCCGCCTCGCGCAGGCCGCCCTCGCCGATCCCGGATTTCAGCTGCGCAACCCGCTTGTCCAGCATCGCGCGATGCTCGGCTGACATTTCGCGCCGGCGCGACAGCTCGGATTTCGGATCGATCCCAAGCGCGGCCTGCACCGCCGGCGAGCCGTAGAGGTTGAGAAAGATCGTTTCGCTCAATGCCTCCTGTGCGTCACGCCAGCTGTCGAGTGCGTGAACGATCTGCTTGGACACCTGCTCCTGAAATGCAAGGAACGGATTGTCCTTGGCGACCGGCTTGCGGTTGTCCTCGATCGCGTCAGCGGCCGACTTCACAGCCGTCATCCACGGATTTTGGCTGCTGAGCGCCTCATACTGAAGCCGCAGCGGGTGCAGGTGGCGCATCGTCTCTGCCATTTGCGGTGTGACCAGCTTCTTGATCCAGGGCTGGGCGAACTTCTGGTAGGAGGCGAGGTTGAGTTCCGAGACGCGTTTGGCGGCAGCGAAGCGCCGCTCGTCCTCGGGCGAATTGCCGCCCATGGCGCGGATGTCGTCGAGCGTCCGCGCCTCGCACCGCATCACCCACTGGCCGACCACGAGGTCGGAGCTCGTTGTCTCCTCGCCCTTGGCTTCGAACGTGGCTTCATAGAGACCGGGCGGCAGCACGTCGATCAGATCGATGTTGCTCGAGAACTCCGCGTGTTCTTTCTTGGCGACGCCGCCGGACACGAAGATACCGAGATGCCCAACGCTCTCGTGAACGGTGTAGACGATCGTCTGCCCATAGGCCCTGATCTCGTCGACGTCGGCGTAGCAATCGAGGATCCAGTCCAGCGCCTGTTGCGGCGGCGTGACGTTGTCGCCCTCGGAGCAGAACACCACGATCGGCGACCTGATGTTGCGCAGGTCCACCTTCTGGCCGTCGGACATCTCGATCTTGCCGGCAGCGAGATTGTTGCCGATGAAGAGCTCATCGACGATGAACTGGATTTCCTCGGCATTCAGGTTGACATGGCCGCCCCACCATCGCTCGAATTCGAGATAGCGGTTCGCCTCGGTATCGACCTTGGAATAGACGTTGTACTGCTTGGTCCACAGGGTGTTCGATGGATTCTGGTTCTCGAAGTTCTGCACCAGCCAGGCGCCGTCGAACTTTCCGGCGCCGAGATCGCTGGTCATCGCGGTGAGCCAACTTCCACCCAGAAGGCCGCCGGAATAACGCATCGGATACTTGCCGTGCACGCCGGCCCAATAGGCGAGCGGCGCACCCGCGATGATCAGCGGCCCGAACAGTTCCGGCCGCAGTGACGCCAGGATCATGACGGCCCAGCCGGCCTGGCAATTGCCGATCACGCAAGGCTTTCCGTCGGCGTCCGGATGACGGCTGATGACCTTTTCGATGAAAATGGCTTCGGCGCGCGCGATGCGTTCGATGGTCTGACCGGGCATCGGCTCCGGCAGGAAGCCGATGAAGTAACAGGGATGCCCGGCCTTCATCGCGACGCCGATCTCGCTATCGGCCTTGAAACCGCCGATGCCCGGGCCATGGCCCGCGCGCGGATCGATCACGACAAACGGCCGTCGCTTGAGATCAATCTCCACGTCCTTGGGCGGGATGATACGGACCAGCGCATAGTTGACCGGCTCGTCCAGCTGACGGCCGTCCATAATCAGTTCGGCGGCATACTGCAGGACATGCGGCGCCGTCTGTGCGACGTGCTCCCGGTATTGATCGCCGCGCTGACGCATGATGTCCAGGAACAGCACACTCCGCTGGCTCGCGTCGACCATGTATTCCACGGCCGAAGCGACAAGTCCGGACAAGGGGCCGCCTGGCAGGTTTGGCTTTTCCATCGACATACTCCGCCTCGTCGTCGCGCGACTTCATCCAAGGCGCTCCGAGGCGTCCGACATTGATTTAGGTCAACGGTCGATGGTCGCTTGCGGCGCCGCGCCGGCGCGATCGGTCCTGATCCAGGCCACGGCGAGCTCCCAGGACACCGACAGGATGATGGGTCCGATGAAAAGGCCGAGGATTCCGTGGCCGATCGTGCCGCCGATCACGCCGATCAGGATGACGAGCGTCGGCGTTGTCAGGCCGCGTCCCATCACCATTGGTTTCAGTATATTGTCGAGAATGCTGACGATTCCGAGGAACAACGTCAGCATTAATGCGGTAGTGACGTCCTTGTCGGTCCATATCCAGATGATCACGGGGAGCATGATGATGGCTCCGCCGATCTGCACGATGGAGAGCAACAGCACCAGGAGCGCGAGCAAGCCGGCGATCGGAATGCCCGCCAACTTGAAGCCGATACCGGCCAGCAGCGCCTGAATGACGGCGATGCCGATCACACCCTGGGCTACCGCGCGGATGGTCGCGCCTGCGAGATCCAGGAAGTGCTCGCTCTGCTCGGGCACGACCCGCGACAGGAAGCTCCTGCCCGCCGCCACGAGCTGCGGTCCATAGGGAAACAGGCAGCCGGCGGCGACGACCGACAGCAGGAATTTGACGGTGCCCACGCCGGCATCGCCCACAATGCCGAGGAGCGTACCGGCGAAAGGCTTCAGATACGGCGCAATCCGTTGCAGGACCGCGCGGAGATTGGTCGAGGCCTGATCCCAGAACTCGTAAAGCGGTGCGCCGATCAGCGGCCAGGTCTTGATCGCGGCCGGCGGCGAAGGAATCGCCAGATCGCCTGCGGCCAGCTCGTCGGCAAAGTCCTTGACCCCGTCCACCGCACCCAAGCCGAGCCACGCCGCCGGCCCAATGACAATGGCGAGGTTAACGGCCGTGAGAAGCACCGCGGCAAGCTTCGTCCGGCCACCGAGGATCTTGGCGAGGAGGACGAAAGCCGGATTGAGCGCGACAGCAAGCACGAGGGCCCAGACCAGAATCGTCACAAACGGGCGGATCAGATAGAAGGTCCAGACAATCAACAGAGCCAGCAATCCGAGTCGGATCACGAGCTGGATCACGTCCTCTCCGGTGAGAAGCTGGCGAAGTGTCTTCAAGGCGGCGTCCAGATCTGGTCTAAAGGGAGCGTAGCCGGCGCTTCGACGTTGCGATCTTGATCTGGATCAAGCACCCGAGCGGATACGGCGACCTTATCGGCTGACGTCGGGCATGATCAGAGCCCAACCTGCCTGCACGGGAGGCCGCGATGTCCGAGGTCGCCAGCTGCAGTGCGTCGGCCTGATAGCTCGGCCTGCATTATTGAAGCTTGACGCCAAGTGCGGAAAACCCCTGCCGGGCCTTCCCGGCAGGGGGCTGTCTTGCAGCGCGACCACGGAGGCCTCGGACGCACAACCATGCACCATCCGAGCGCCACCGACCGATACGTCCCCGCGAAAGATGCAGAATGGCTACTGCGACCGATCCGACGTCCACCCCTTGTACTCGGCGACATTGTCCCGGGTCACAAGCTTCGACGGCAGGAGTTCGACGGTCGAGGCCGGCTTCTGGCCACTGAGAATGCCGACTCCGACCTGCACGGCGCGCCGCGCCATGAAGAACGGGTCCTGTGACGCCGAAGCCTGGATCTGCGGCGATCCGGGATCCTTCAGTGCGGCCTCGATGTCGGGCGCACCGTCCACCGCGGTGATGACGATGCCGGTGCGATTTTGCTGGCGCGCCGCGAGGTCGGTGCCGATCGCCTGCGGATCGTTGATGGCGAAGATCGCGTCGATCTTGGGGAAGCGGGTCAGATAGCCTTGCGCGACGGTGAGGCCGCCTTCGCGCGAGCCCTTGCCGTCCTGGTCGCTGGACAACACCTTGATGCCCGGATTCTTCGAGAGGACGTTCTTGCAGCCGACGACGCGGTCGATCACGGCGGAGACCTGCGGCCCGTTCTCGATGACGACGTCCCCCTTGCCGCCCAGCTTGTCCACGATGTACTGGCAGGAAATCTCGCCGGCCTGGACGTTGTTCGTGGTCACGGTGGCATCGGCGCCTTCGGCCGCGGTGTCGACCGCGACGACGACGATACCCGCCGCCTGCGCCTTCTTGATCGCCGGCCCGATCGCCTTGGGGTCGCCGGGGTTCAACAGGATCAGATCGACGCCGGCGGCGATGAAATTGTCGATCTGGGTGACCTGCTTGCCGAGGTCGTATTCGAACCCAACCGTGGTGACCTTCACATTGGGATTGGCCTTCTTGGCCTCGAACTCGGCGCCCTTCGACAGTGCGACGAAGAACGGGTTGCCCAGCGAGCCGAGCGAGACACCGATCGACTTGAGCTCCTTGGCGAAGCACGGCGCGGTGCTTAGGGCAAGCGCCGTCGCGGCGCCGGCGAGCGTGATCGTCTTCAACATTGGCTTCCTCCCTGGTCTGTCTTCATCTCCGGCACGGCTGACCAGTTGCCGTACCGGAATCTCACATCGAAACGCCCGCGCTCAGGTGCGCGCCGAGCCTTTCAAGTCCTTGCGGAGCCTTGCAACCGGTAGCGGTCCAGCGCCACGGCGCCGATGATCACCAGGCCCTTGATCACATATTGCCAAATGTCAGAGACGCCGGTGAGGATGAGGCCGTTCGACAGGACCGCGATGATCAGCGCGCCGACCAGCGTGCCCCAGATCGAGCCGATACCGCCGACGAAGGAGGTGCCCCCGAGGATCACCGCGGTGATGGCGTCGAGTTCATAGGACTGGCCGAGTTGAAGACCGTTGGCCGCATAAAGCCGCGCCGCCTGCATGGCGCCGCCGAGCCCGGCCAGCAGCCCGGACACGCCGTAGACGAAGATCAGCACGGCCCAGACCTTGATGCCGGCAAGCCGCGCCGCGCTCTCATTGCCGCCCACCGCGTAGATGTGCACACCGAGCACGGTCCGGCGCAGCACCAGCCACGAGGCGAGGATGACGAGCAACGCGATCACCGAGAGCCACGGGATCGAAGCAACGCCGGGAACGAGCGTCAGCGAGCCGTTGCCGATGAAGGCGTAGGGAATGGAGGGATTGAACACCGTGGTGTCAGCGCCGAGCAGCCGCGCCAGACCGCGCACGGCGGTGAGCGAGCCCAGCGTGACGATGAACGGCGGCAGGCGCAAGAGCGCGATCAGCGCGCCATTGACGACACCGAAGCCGAGACCGGTGAGAACGGCGGCCGGCAGCCACAGCGCTCCGAGTTCCGGCAGTTTCGACATCGTCAGGCCGGCCATCGCGGACGCCGCCAGGATCGAGCCGACCGAGAGATCGATGCCGCCGGTCAGAATGACGAAGGTCATGCCCGCGGCAAGCACGGTGTTGACGGCGGCCTGCTGCAAGACGATGCCGAGATTCTGTCCGGTGAAGAAACGGCCGTCCGACAGGTAGTGAAAGCCGGCGCATAGCAGCAGCAGCACGGGCAGCATGCCGGCGGCGCGGATCAGCAGCCTGATGCGCTGGCGCCTGGTCTCCTGGGCGGCGGCGAGGCCATTTGCCGTGGCGGCCTTCGCCTGCGTCGATCCGTTATCAGGCATCCAGATGCTCCATCCCCGTGGCAAGTGCCATGATATCCTCCTGATTGAGCGGCGCCGTCTCGGTTCGGTTGACCTCGCCCGCGATGTGTCCCGACCGCATCACGATGACGCGGTCGCAGATGCCGATGATCTCAGGCAGATCGGACGAGATGACCAGGATCGCGGTGCCGGCCTTGGCGAGATTGTCGATGATCGAATAGATCTCCGACTTGGCGCCGACATCGACGCCGCGTGTCGGCTCGTCGAGGATCAGGATCTTTGGCGCGATGGCGAGAAGCCGCGACAAGAGCACCTTCTGCTGGTTGCCGCCGGACAGGCCCCCGGCCGGCACGCCGGCATTGGCGGCGCGGATGCTGAGCCCCGCAAAGGCCCTGTCGGCACGCTCGCGCGCCTTGTCACCATCCAGGAACCAGCCAAGCTTCGCATCGCGCCCGAGCACCGCGAGATTGATGTTGTCCAGGCATGACATGTCGAGAAACAGGCCGAGCGCCTTCCTGTCCTCCGTCAGATAGGCGATGCCGGCCTCGAGGGCCTCGCCGGGCGTGCGGATGTCGATCGGCTGGCCTTCGAGTTCGAGACGGCCCGACGTTTTTGCCGCCGCGCCGATGATGAGATGCGCAAGCTCCGTGCGGCCGGCGCCGATCAGGCCGGCAAGCCCCACCACCTCGCCCGCATGCACGGTGAGCGAGCAACCCTTGACGCGCAGGCCGTCGGACATGTCGATCGCACCGAGCACGGGGTGTCCCCGCCCCGCCTCCGGGTCATGGTCCTTCTTGTAGAAGGAGGAGACGTCGCGCCCCACCATCAGCCGCACGATGGTATCGGCGCGGATCTCCGGCTTGTCGAGCGAGCCGACCAGACGGCCATCGCGCAGGACGGTGACGCGGTCGCCGAGCGCATAGACCTCGTCCATGCGGTGCGAGATGTAGATGATGGCGAGCCCCTCGGCGCGAAGCTGACGGATCAGCATGAACAGCCGCTCGCTCTCGCCGGCCGAGAGCGCGGTGGTCGGTTCGTCCATGATCAGGATTTTCGACCGCGCGTGCAGCGCACGCGCGATCTCGACGAGCTGGCGCTGGCCCATCGACAGATGCGCGACCAATGTCGATGGCTGGAAGTCCGCGCCCAGCCGTTCCAGGATGGGGCCAACGCCCTGGCGCATGGTGCCACGCGCCAGCAAGCCCGAGCGCGAGATCTCGCGGCCGAGATAAATATTCTCCGCGACACTGAGATTGGGAGCCAAAGACAGCTCCTGATAGATGATGGAGATGCCCGCGGCGCGGCCGCCGAGCGGGCCTTCGATCCGCACCGGCTTGCCCTCGATGCGGATCTCTCCGCCCGGATCGGGCCGGTAGGCGCCGGACAATATCTTCATCAGCGTCGATTTGCCGGCGCCATTCTCGCCCATCAGGGCATGGATTTCGCCGGGATAGACGGTGAGATCGACGGCACGCAGCGCCTTGATACCGAAGAAGCTTTTCGAGACCCCGCGCATCTCGAGGATCGGATCGTTCATCGTGCCTCCCGACGCACAATGCGTTTCCCACCCGCGTCTCGTTTCGTCAGCGCGGTTCGCGCATTAAACAAAACGCCGCGGCACAGGGCAATACCGAACAGGCGGGAAAGCGAAATCGAAACGGCGCTATTGGCGTGGCCGATACAGTTCGCGCCAGGCGGGAAGCCGATCGGCATAGGCATCGACCAGCACGCGGTCGGGTTCGAATGTCTCGATGCGTCGCGGCGGCGTGCAGACGGTGTCGATTGCCTCGCCCGTGACAGCAAGACGCCCCAATCTCGCCGCACCGAACGCCGCTCCCGTTTCACCTTCGGCAAAGCGATGGATCGGAACATTCAGAACGCTTGCCAGCACCGCCAGCCAGAACCGGGACCGTGAACCGCCTCCGATGGCATCGGCTTCCGCGATCCCGATGCCGGCATCCGCGAGCACGTCCCGGCAATCTGCGAGCGCGAAGGCGACGCCCTCGAGCACGGCCTGCACGATCGCCTCGCGGTCGGTGCCGTGGCTCAAGCCATCGAGCATGCCACGCACGACGGGGTCGTCATGCGGGGTCCGCTCGCCCGCCAGATAGGGCAAGAAGCTCACCGGCGAGGGCAGCTGCGGGCGCGACCCAAGCGGTGCCAGCAATTCCGCCTCGGCAATGCCGAACAAGCGCGAGATCCAGGCGAGACAGGAGGCCGCGGAAAGGATCGCGCCGGCCTGAATCCACATGGCGGGGATGGCATGGCAGAACGTATGCACCCCGCGATCCGGGTTGGCGGCCATCCTGCTCGTCGGCGCCAGCAAGGCGCCCGAGGTTCCCAGCGAAATGAACGCGGTTCCCGCCCTGATCGCGCCAATGCCGACGGCACCCGCCGGATTGTCACCGGCACCGCCCGCGAAAATCGGCCGTCTGATCATGCCCCAGCGTTGCGCGAGCTCGCTGCGCAACGTTGCCGCGGGCGCGCAGCCCTCGACCAGACGTGGCATGTGATCGCGCGACAGGCCTGTCGCGGCCAGCGCTGCATCCGACCAATCCCTGCGCGCGGCGTCGAGCCACAGCGAGCCCGATGCGTCCGAGACATCCTCGACGGCTTCGCCCGTCAGGACCAGGCGCAAATAAGCCTTCGGAAGCAGGACAAGTTTCGTCGCTGCAAAAACCTCAGGCTCGTGCATCGCAATCCAGAGCAGCTTCGGCGCCGTGAATCCGGGCATCGCCTTGTTGCCCGTCGTCGCACGCAAGGCGGGCCAGCGTTGCTCCAGGATACGGCACTCAGCGACGGACCGTCCGTCGTTCCAGAGGATGCAGGGCCGCAACGGCCTTGCGCTCGCATCAAGCAGCGTGGCGCCATGCATCTGACCGGACAGTCCGATCCCTTCGACCACGGCCAACGCGCTGGCATGCGTCGCTTTCAAGGCATCCAGCGTGGCAAAGGTCGCATCGACCCACTGCGCGGGATCCTGCTCGCAATAGCCTGATAGCGGCGAGGCGGTGGTCAACGGCCGGCTTTCGCTCGCAATCACCCGCTGCGCGGAGTCGACGAGAACGGTCTTGACCGCCGAGGTGCCGAGATCGATGCCGAGATACATGGATACATACAATTGCCGACGTCGGATGGCCGACGGCGTGGCGAGGTCGGATGGCCCAATCAATCCAAGAAGCCTGATCGCGTCAAGGCAAGCCCTGCCATTCGTCGATCCACGGGCGCCCTGCTTACCTGCGAGGTAATCGAATTCGGCATCGCCGCGGCGCATCTTCCCGAGCACAGGAGATGACCATGATCGCGCTGCTGCTCTACCGGACCGTCGCAGACCACCTTCTTCCCTGGGCCATGGCGTTCGCAACCCGCATGCTGGCGCGCAGCCTCAACATGCCCGAGCCGCTGGTGCATTCGACCGGCGACTACGTGGTCGCGCAGGTGCTCGCCTTCGAGCACGGCGTCGGCAGGAGCCTCTGCCCGTTCCGCATCGCCCGCCTGCTCCGCGCCTGGTGGCGCGGAATACGCTGACTTCCACCCCAGGATTTCACCCCAAGTCCAACCCAAGCAAGGAGACCTCCGATGATTGACGCATCCACCTTCCTGCGCCGCGCCCTGCTCGCCGACGCGATCTTCAGCGGCGTGGCCGCCCTCGGCTTCACTTTCGGCGCAGGCGCCTTCGCAACGCTGTTCAACCTGCCCGAAGCGCTGCTGCGCGAAACCGGCCTGTTCCTGATCGCCTACACCGCGCTGGTCGGCTGGCTTGCCGCGCGCACCGCGGTGCCGAAGCCGCTCGTGCTGCTGGTCGTGATCGGCAACGCGGCCTGGACCGTCGGCAGCATCGCGCTGCTGCTCTCGGGCGCGGTCTCGCCGAACATCGCCGGCGAGTTCATGGTCGTGGCCCAGGCGATCGCCACCGGCGTGTTCGCCGAGCTGCAATATATGGGATTGCGGAAGAGCGGGCGTGTTGTGGCGGCGTGAGGCCACATCCGCTGCTGTCGTCGCCCGGTTTAGCCGGGCGACCCAGTATCCGAGACGTCAGCTGAATACGGAGAAGCTGCGGCCTACTGGATGCCCCGGTCAAGCCGGGGCATGACAGCGGGGCTGGAAGAGCGAGAGCTGGCTACGCCCGCGCGCTACCGTTCGCCTTGCCGACGGCGTGACCGTTGAGCTTCTTCTTGGCGCTCTTGGCGCCCGCCTTCTTGGCCTTGGCTTCCGTGCGCGCCTTCACCTTGGTGCGCTCGGCCCGCGCTTCGGCACGCAGCTTCTTGCGCTTCTTCTCGCAGGACTCGCACTTGCAGCCGATCGGCTTCAGATAGGCTTTGAAATAGTCGGTGCCGTAGTCGTAGTTGATCTCGTCGCCCGGCTCGATGTTCCGGATGGCGCGGATAAAGACCTTGCGCTCGCGCGGGCGAACGTCGGACTCGGCGTTGGGCCGGCAGGAATGGTTGATGTAGCGCGCGAGGTTCTTGCGCACCGAGCCGTCGATGGTCCAGCGGCCGTTGAGCTCGAACAGATATTTGTTCTCGATCTCGTCGTGCGCAGGAATCCGGGAGTCCAGGATCGGTCCGAAATAACGGATGATCCGGGTTCCCTTCTTGATCGGTTTGGTGGCGAAGAGGCCAAGCCCGGTCTTGGAGCGGGCGACGCGATAAGGTTTGTTCGACGATGTGGCTGGCATGATCTGAAGAACGAGGACGCGAACGAGGCCGGACGGGCCCAAGCGAAGCCGCTCTTCTAGAACGATTCCGCGCCGCTGTCAGGTCTTCGCTGCGCCTGTTTGAACCTTGCCCACAATCAAGACGTCCGATGGTACGGAGTTCCCGATGCATCAAGGCCTCATGATGACCCGCATCACCACAACGTGCCTCGCCATGTTGCTGATGTGCGCCGTCCTCGGTGGCGCGAACGCCCAATCCGTGGGCAGCACCTACACTTCGACGGCGCCCAAGGACTGCCGCCAGGTCGGAAAGCCCAGCGCGCTCGACGGCAGCACGACGCGCATCTGTCCCGGCAAAGACGGCCTGATGGTGCTGATCGCCGAGGACGATCTTCGCGAGATCGTCTCGGTCGGGCGCAATCGCAAGGAGGCGGCCGAGGAACCGGCGGCAAAGATCTGGTTCGCGCCGTTCAATTCATCCGAGACCACCGTCGAGTGGCGCGCCGCCGGCCCAAAACCGTTTGCGATCATCCAGCGCTGGCACATCGCCGACGGCAGCGATCCCGACAAGCAGGGACGGCCGAACACCAAGGCCATGCTGGTCGTGACGCGGCTGCCGCCGGGCCCGGTCTGCCATGTCGCCTATGTCGACGCGATCGCCAACCCCACCGCCAATGAACTTGCGCGCAAAGGCGCGGATGACTTTGCCCGCAGCTTCACTTGCGGCAAGGACGAGGTGAAGATCATCGGCACGCGCGGCCGCGCCGTCGAACTCGCGACGATGCGCTAGGTGCTGCGCCCGATCGACGGCACTATGCCGGCAGCTTCGCCGTAATCGGCGCCGTCAGCATCGCCTCGAGCAGCCGCTCGGTCGTCGTGCCCTCGGGCAGCCGCTCGAGGATGTCCGAGAGCCGCCCGTCGAGCAGCAGTGTGGTGAAGCCGTGCACCATCGACCAGGCCCGCGCGATCGCGGCGCCCTGGTCGAGCGTCAGGGCGTCGCCGCTGATCTGCTCCTGCCGCATCGCGCCGATGGCATTGGCAAGTCCGGCGAAGGAAGCCTCGGCCGCCTCGTGCAGCGAGGGCCTGGAATAGTCGAGCCGCTCGGTGCGGAACATGATGCCGTACATGCCGGGATGGGCCTGCGCATAGGCGACATAGGCTTTCGGCCGCGCCAATGCCCGCGCGAGCGGCGTGGTGGCGGTGTCGCAGGCCGACGCCATCGCCGCGTTGAACTGGCGGAAGCCGACGGCCGCAAGCTCGCTGAGAAGGCCGGTGAGATCGCCGAAATGATGGGTCGGCGCGGCATGCGAAACGCCCGCCTCGCGCGCCACCGCGCGCAATGTCAGGCCGGCAAGCCCGTCGCGCTCCAGCACCCGTTCGGCGGCCTGGAGCAGCGCTTCGCGCAGCGCGCCGTGATGATACGGCGTCTCCGTCTTCGCACTGGCCGGACGGCGTGCAGGACGCCCGCTCGTCGCCGACGATGCCTTCCTCGGGGCGCGCACGATGCGCGCCGCTTCGGACCTGGTTTCGCTCTTCGGATCGCTCTTGCCCATGAGCCAACCTATATGACGCAATATTGACAGTGTAAAGATTTCGCTTGACCGGCGCGGCGATCGGCCCTATTTGATCTTTACGATGTAAAGATAAGGAGGGATACGCCGTGCAGCAGAACGCCATCACTGAGCGCCACAACAATATCGCGCCGATTCCGTTCGAGGCCGACGCGCCCTTCCTCAAGATCGTCGGCGAATTGCCGCGCGAGCTGAACGGCACGCTCTATCGCAACGGCCCCAATCCGCAGTTCGATGCGCCCGGCGCGCACTGGTTCGTCGGCGACGGCATGCTGCACGCCTTTCACCTCGAGAATGGCCGCGCCAGCTACCGCAACCGCTGGGTCCGCACGCCGAAATGGCTCGCCGAGCACGACGCCGGCCGCGCCTTGTTCGGCGGCTTCGGCCGCAAGCTGCCGGATGCGCCGCAAAACCTCACCGACGGTGGCGTCGCCAATACCAACATCATCTTCCATGCCGGCAAGCTGCTGGCGCTGGAAGAAGCGCATTTGCCGACCGAGATCGAGCCGGGCACGCTGGCCACGCGCGGCTATCACAACTATCAGGGCCGCGTCGCCGGCAGTTTTACCGCGCATCCCAAGGTCGATCCCGTCACCGGCGAGATGCTGTTCTTTGGCTACAACGCCGCGGGGCCGCTGACGCCTGCCCTCTCCTTCGGATCGATCGATGCATCCGGCAAGGCGACGCGCTTCGAGCGTTTCGAGGCGCCCTATGCCAGCATGGTGCATGACTTCATCGTCACCGCGAACCATGTGCTGTTTCCGATCCTTCCCATCACCGGCAGCATGGAGCGCGCGATGAGCGGACGGCCGCCCTATGCCTGGGAGCCCGACAAGGGCGCCTATGTCGGCGTGATGAAGCGCAACGGCACGGCGAAAGACATCGTCTGGTTCCGTGCTGAGGCCTGCTACGTCTTCCACGTCATGAACGCGTGGGAGGACGATAACCGCATCATCGCCGACGTCATGCAGTTCGAGGAGGCGCCGCTGTTTTCGCATCCCGACGGCCGGCCGACCGATCCGGAGAAATCGCGCGCCCGCCATTGCCGCTGGACGTTCGATCTCTCAGGCAACACCGATCGTTTCCAGCAGACGTACCTGGACGATCTCACCGGCGAATTCCCGCGCATCGACGATCGTCGCGCCGGGCTGAAGAGCCGTCACGGCTGGTACGCCTGCGCCAATCCAAGACTGCCGATGTTCGGCGCACTCTCCGGCATCGTCCATGTCGACGGCAACGGCAAACGGCTCGGCCATTATCTGCTGCCCGCCGGCGACACCATCTCCGAGCCGGTGTTCGTCGAGCGATCGAGCGATGCAGCCGAAGGCGACGGCTGGCTGCTCGCGGTGGTCTGGCGCGCACGCGAGAACCGCAGCGACCTCGCCGTCTTCAATGCCACCGACATCGAGGCCGGCCCCGCCGCCTTGGTGCAACTCGGCCACCGCGTGCCGGACGGCTTTCACGGCAACTGGGTGGGAGCGGCGTAGCTCTCACCGCGTCATTCCGGGGCGCGACGACGTCGCGAGCTACGATGCGCAATTGCGCATCTGAGAATCCATTTCACCGTGTGTTCTGAAGCCGATGGGCTCCGGGCTCGACGCTTCGCGTGCTCCGGAATGACGGAAAGAGGAGTTTCCCATGCACATGCCCTCGATCACAGCCGCCTGCCTCGCCGTCCTCGCCCTGACCTGCGCCGCGCTCGCAGTCCAGACGATCCGGCTGCGGCGGAGCCGCCATACCGTCTTCAACGGCGGCATCTTGCTCTGCCTCGGCCTCTTGATCGTCTCCGCGCTGCCGATCCTGTCGCGCCTGCCCTGGGTGGAATTGGCCGAGGAGGCATCTGACCAAGTCGTTGCAGGCCTTCATCTTTTGGAGGTCACCTACGTCATTTTGACACTGTAAAGATTTTACTTGACGAGCACCGCCCCCTAAAGTAGAAATCTTTCCACTGTAAAGATTAGCCCGACCGAGGCGGTCCATGACGATTTTCCTGATCCTCGCGCCCTACGGCGCCTACACGCTCCTGATGCTGGTGACGTCGGCCACGGTCAGTGTGTTCGCGGCTTCCGCGATCTGTCTCGCCACCGTCGCGATCGATGTCGCGCAGGGCCGCTCGGTGAAGATCCTGGCTGTGGGCTCGGCGATCGTGTTCGCCGCAATCGGCCTCTACCTCGCGCTGCGCGACCCCGCGCTGGGCACGCTCGGCGTCAAGCTGTCGGTCGATGTCGGCATCTTCGTCATCTCGCTCGGCTCGATGTTGCTCCGCCGTCCCTTCACGCTGCAATATGCGGTTGAATCGGTCCCGGCCGAAACCGCGGCGATGCCCGGCTTTCTCTATGCCAATTACGTCATCACCGGCGCATGGACCGCGGCCGCGCTGCTGATGGCGGCCGCCAATCTCGTGCTGCTCTACGTCCCCGGCCTTCCCCTCTGGTCGAGCCTTGCGGTCGCCTTCGCCGCCCGCAACAGCGCGATCTACTTCACAAAATGGTATCCCGAGTATCGCCAGATCAAGTACGGTACGCCGGTCGCCGCACTGCCCAACGCTCGCTGAACAGGATCGACGATGAAGGACGTATTCGCCCGCCTCGCCTCCGACTTCCTCTCCGCCATCGTCTTCCTGGTCGTCTACCTCATCACCGACAACGTCGTCCTGGCAACGTCGGTGGCGATTGCCGGTGCGATCGCGCAGGTGATCTACGCCCGCGTCAAGGGGCAGCAGCTCAACTACATGACCTATGCAAGCCTCGCGCTCGTCATCGTGCTGGGGACGGTCACGCTGCTGACCAATGATCCCCGCTTCATGCTGGCAAAGCCCTCGATCGCGCATTTCGCGATCGGCGCCATCATGCTCAAGCGCGGCTGGATGCTGCGCTACATGCCGCCGATCGTCGCCGAGACCGTTCCGGAATATGTCACCGCTGCGGGCTATGCCTGGGCGGTGCTGATGTTCGTGATCGGCGCCGGCATGATCGCGGTCGCCTCCACAGGCGATCTGAAGCTGTGGGCGTTCTACATCACGGTGGTCGCGGGCGGCGCCAAGATCCTCGCCTTTGCCGTGCAGTATGTCGTTCTGCGGCTCATCGTCACCAGCCGCCGGCGCGCCGCCGCCCGCGCCTGAATGCCTCCAATGCAGCGTTAGGCAGGCGCGCCGAGTTGGGTTATAGGCTCGCTCAGGACTGGCCGCGGATCGTCGCGGCCCGCCGGGATTTGTTCGGGAGACGGGAATGGCCGTAGACGGCAACTGGAATCTGACCATGACGACGCCGATGGGCGAGCGCAACGCGACGCTGAGCCTGAAGGCCGCCGGCGGCGCGCTCACGGGCACGCAAGGCGCGGAAGGAAATACCGCCGAGATCTTCGACGGCACCGTCAGCGGCGACGCCGTCAACTGGAAAGTCTCGATCACCAATCCGATGCCGTTGACGCTCGAGTTCATCGGAACGGTGTCCGGCGACAGCATGAGCGGCGAGATGGGCATCGGCCCGATGGGCAGTTTTCCGTTCACGGGCGTGCGGGCGTAAGGCCGCGTTGCGAACCGTGCGCGTGCTCCGTCTCATCGCGGCATCGATCCTGTGCATCGCGACACAAGCGGCGCGCGCGGATGACACCGAACCGGCTTGGCGCGCAAGCGCGCTCGCCATGGTGCCGGCGGGCTATGTCGCCGGCACGGCCTACCGGACCGATGGCTCGACCGGTTATCTCGCCGTTTATCCGGCGACGTCGAATGATCCGAAGACACCCGCAAGCGTGTTCGCCGCGCGCCAGGCGCTCGTGGTCACGCTGACGCCGGATGCGACGCGCGCGGTCTCAGCCGAGTTGAAGCCGCGCACCGGGCCGGATCCTGGCAACGACGACACTGATTTCGCAAAGCTGCACGCCGATCTCGCCGGCAAGCGCGCAACGCTGCCCGACGGCACCGAGCCCTGCGATCTCGGCGCCTGGTCCGTCGACAAGGATCCGAACGGCCTCAATGTGCGCGCCGAGCCGTCAGTGAAGGCACGCGTGCTCGGCACGCTGCCGCCGCCCTACCGTCTGAAGCTTGGCGGCGCCGAGAACACGCCCGAGGGCGGCTGGCTCACCGAATTCCGCATCATCGGCTTCAAGGACGGCTGGTTTCTGATCGAAGGCGCCAAGCCGCCGGGCAAGGACTACGAGGACGACAAGAAATATCCGCGCAGCGCGCCAAAGCCCTATGCCGGACGCGGCTGGGTCGCCTCCAACAAGGTCGGCGCGTCCTACGCCAACGGCGCGACGCGAATGGGCGGCCTGTTTCAGGCCCCCTTCGTCGATGCCAAATGGATGCCGGCGCAGCGCGAGCTCGGCGGCCCCATCGACACAGACGGCGGCCCGAAGCGAATCTTTGCCTGCAGCGGCCTCTGGGGCCTCGTCGAGAGCCAGGACGGCGTCCGCGGCTGGTGGCGCGCGCTCTGCTCCAACCAGGTCACGAATTGCAGTTGAACTCTTCTCCCTCGCCCCGCAAGCGGGGAGAGGTGAAGAGCTAGCCCAAATTCAACTCCTTGAAGAAGTCATTGCCCTTGTCGTCGATGATGATGAAGGCGGGGAAGTCGACGACTTCGATGCGCCAGATCGCTTCCATGCCGAGCTCGGGATATTCGAGCACCTCGACCTTCTTGATGCAGTGCTCGGCGAGGTTCGCCGCCGCGCCGCCGATCGAGCCGAGATAGAAGCCGCCATACTTCTTGCAGGCCTCGCGCACGGCCGGCGCGCGGTTGCCCTTGGCCACCATCACCATCGAGCCGCCCGCGGCCTGGAACTGGTCGACGAAGGAATCCATGCGGCCCGCGGTGGTCGGACCGAACGCACCGGAGGCATAGCCCTCCGGCGTCTTGGCGGGGCCGGCGTAGTAGACCGGGTGGTTCTTGAAATAATCCGGCAGCGGCTCGCCCTTCTCCAGCCGCTCGCGCAGCTTGGCATGGGCGCTATCGCGCGCGACGATCATGGTGCCGGTCATCGAGACCCGGGTCTTGATCGGGTATTTCGAGAACGTCGCCAGAATGTCCTTCATCGGCTGGTTGAGGTCGATCTTGACGACCTCGCCGCCGAGCGACTGCTCGACCTGCGGCAGATACTGCGCCGGGTTGTGCTCGAGCTCCTCGAGATAGATGCCGTCCTTCGTGATCTTGCCGAGCACCTGGCGGTCGGCGGAGCAGGACACGCCAAGGCCGATCGGCAGCGAGGCGCCATGACGCGGCATGCGGATCACGCGCACGTCGTGGCAGAAATACTTGCCACCGAACTGCGCGCCGACGCCGAGCGACTGCGTCATCTTGTGGATTTCCTTCTCCATCTCGACGTCGCGGAAGGCGTTCCCGTCCGGCGAGCCGTGGGTCGGCAGTGCGTCGAGATAGCGGGCCGACGCCAGCTTCACCGTCTTCATGCAGAGCTCGGCCGAGGTGCCGCCGATCACGATGGCGAGGTGATAGGGCGGGCACGCCGCGGTGCCGAGGGTGAGGATCTTCTCCTTCAGGAAGGCGAGCAGCCGGTCCTTGGTCAGCACCGAGGGCGTCGCCTGGAACAGGAAGCTCTTGTTGGCGCTGCCGCCCCCCTTGGCCATGAACATGAACTTGTAGGCGTCGTCGCCCTCGGCGTAGATCTCGCACTGCGCCGGCATGTTGTTGGCGGTGTTCTTCTCCTCGTACATCGACAAGGGCGCGACCTGCGAGTAGCGCAGGTTGCGGCGGAGGTAAGCATCACGCGCGCCTTCCGACAGCGCCGCCTCGTCGTCACCGTCGGTGATGACGTTGCAGCCCTTCTTGCCCATGATGATCGCGGTGCCGGTGTCCTGGCACATCGGCAGCACGCCGCCGGCGGCGATGTTGGCGTTCTTCAGGAAGTCGAGCGCGACGAACTTGTCGTTGGGGCTCGCCTCGCCATCCTCCAGGATCGCACGGAGCTGCTTCAGATGGCCGGGGCGCAAATAATGATTGATGTCGCCGAAAGCCGCCTCCGACAGCGCCCGCAGCGCCTCGCGCGACACCACCAGCATGTCCTTCCCCAGGACCTTCTCGACCCTGATGCCCTCGGACGAAATCTTCTTGTAGGGCGTCTCGTCCTTGCCCAGTGGGAACAGCGGGGTGTGCTTGTAGGGCGGAACGGGCTTTGCGGGGTCAGGGAAGGCGGTGGGAGCGTTCATGGAGCGAATCTCGGGGTTTTGGAGCCCTCGCGCGGGCCCCTGGCATAGAAGCGTTCTAAGCTTTTTTGCCGTAAAGGGAAGGCGTTCCGGCGCGGTCGGGCCATCCCGATTCGACGTCATGACGGCCCTTTTTCGGTCACCGTCGGCCTGACGCAGGTGGTGATGATCGTGCCCGGCAGGCCTTGGGTCCACCCCTTGCGCTCGGCGCGCGACGAAGGTTGAATGCGCGCCCTAAGGGGCTTTTCATCATGATTTTCAAACTGAACTTCCGCGGCGCGATCCTGGTCGCCGCCGCCATCACCGGACTTGTGACCCTCGCCTCGCCTGCCCGCGCGGACCAGTGCGACGACATCGCAAAGCAGCTCGCGAGCGGCGTCGACAGGCTGAAGGTCAACTTCAAGGCCGCCAATATCATCTACCTCACCCACCCGGCGGCGAAGGAGCTGTCGCTCGGCTGCCGCGCGCAGGGACAGAACTATTCCAACGAGCTCTATGCCAAGGGCGACCGCAAGCCGACGCCGCAGTTCTATGACCTCGTCGCGTCCGCGGCCGCGATCATCTTCACGGTGCCGAAGGACGACACCGCGAAAGGCGCGACGCGCTGCCTGAAGCGCATGGGCCTGCTCCGCGGCGACAAGGTGTCGATGCGCTTCAAGCGCCTCAACATGGACTGCTCGCGCACCAAGACGGAAGCGTCGATCGCGATCACGCGGCCGAAGGACGAGTAGAGGCGTCTTACCGCAGGCGCCCTACACGCGTCGTAACATCGCCCGCCACACACACCGTCATTGCGAGCGCAGCGAAGCAATCCAGAGTCCCCCCGCGGAGACCGACTGGATTGCTTCGCTACGCTCGCAATGACGAGGAGAGATCGCGTCGTCTCTCAGACATAGTGCCGTGAAGCACAAGTCAGTGCCTCCACCGCACCAGATCCCTCGCATTTTAACAATTGGCTTGAAGGAAACTTCGCTCCTCGCAGGGCAGACTCAATTGTTTCCATGTGTGAGGATTTGTGGATGAGCGTTTCTACCGTTGCGCCGCCGCCGATCGCGATCGTGGTCCCGAGCTACGACACGACCAAGCAGCAGGACGCCCAGGCCAAGACAGAGGATACCGACCCGACCCACAAGCCGCAGCCGCCCGTGCCGCTGCCGCCGGGCCAGGGCACGCGGATCGATCAGCTCGCCTGATCGGCCTTTATCCCAGTGAAGCGCCCGATCCGGTTGATCGGGCTTTTCGCGTGTCCGGCGTGTGGTGAGCGCGCATCGCCCGAAACGGCCGGTCCGGAACGGGAGCTGCCGCCAGCCTCCGTCCGGGCCGGCTAATGATCGAGCTCCTTGTAGCGGCGGAAGATGCCCTGCTCGTTGAAGGCAATGCGGCGCTCGCTCGCAAGATAGGCCTTGATGTTCGGCCGCGCGGCAACGCGGTCGTGCAGGCCGACGAGGCCCGGGATGTCTGCCTCGTACGCCTTCATGCGCCTGGGGAACGCGTAGCGCAGCCCGGCGACGATCTGGAACAGCGAGAGGTCGACATAGGTCAGCCGGCGGCCGGTGACGTAGGTGCCGCCATTGCCGGCGAGCAGCTGTTCGAAATAGCCGAGATATTTCGGCACGCGCTCGCTCCAGAACTCGGCCGTGCGCTTCTTCGCCGCGGGCCGCGCGTCCTCGTAATAGAGCGAGGGCCCAAGTGGATGATGGGTGTCGTGGACCTCGACCACGAAGTCGGTGATGGTGAGCTGGAGCTGGTGCACCCAGAGTTTGCCTGCTTCCGTCTTCGGCGCAAGGGCGTGGCGGGCGCCGAGATAGAGCAGGATGTTGGCGGTCTGGCCGATGACGAGCTTGCCCGCTTTCAGGAACGGCGGCGCGAAGGGCGGCGTGCCCTCATGCGCATCCATCATCTTCATCATCGCACTGGTGCCGCGCGGTCCCCGGGCCACGTCGACATAAGCTGCGCCCGCCTCCTCCAGCGCCAGCCGCACATATTCGCCGCGGCCCTGGATCTCGGGCCAGTAGTAGAGCTCGTATTTCATGGAAACAGTCCGTGATTGCGTTGCGGCAAGTGTAGCACGCAACCACGAACTCGATGACGGTGAACGGTGTTCCGCGCCTCAATTCGCCGCGAAGCAATACAGCAGCCCGTCGCCACCCGTGCTCTTCAAGTCGGCCTGCGAGCAGCCGCCATCGGGACCGCGCGAGGGATGCGAGCTGTTCCACGATTTCGACGGCTCGTCGTCGCGCAGGCCCCGCCGGTCGGCATGGCCGACCACCGCAACACCTTGCGTGCTCGACGACCAGTTCTTGCAGGTCTTGTCGTCGCCGGCGGCGAATGCTGTGCCGTCGGGCTGCGATCCCGTGAGGATGTCGTGGCGGTTCGGCGTATCGCCGGCTCCGTTGTTGACCTCACCCTTCTCGCTGAGCGCCGTCTGCTTTGTCAGATTGTTGGCGGGGCCATGCAGGTCGGCAACGTCCTTGGCGATGACCGCGCCCTTCGCATTCTGCCACGGCCCCTTGCCGATGCGGTCGCGCGCGTTGATGGCCGGCTTGCCGTCGGCGGCCTGGGTCGAGAGATAGGCGCGCCAGGTTTTGGCGCCGGCGCCGGCCGATTGCGCGAGCTTCTGGCAGTGGGCGTCGGCACCGTCGAGACCGCCAAGATCGGCACCCTTGCCCGGCCCGCTCGAGGTCACGAAGAAGGTCATGTCGGCTGACTGCGCCCGCACCGATGGACTTGCGAAGACCGCGAGTGCAACGCCTGCTGGCGCGATGACCCTGGCTATAATGCTCATCCTATCCTCCCGATTGGTCCTGCGATTGCGCCTGGCAGGCCCGTTTTTGATCCTCTGACATGAACCCGTCACGACGGACATTATTCCGGCATTCCAGCGGCCATCCGCCGCACGCGCGTCACCTCGAGCGACGGCGCCCGACCGGTCGCCCCGAGGGCCGTGTCGATTAATTGCTTCCCGGGACCGTAGCGCCGGGTGAGCATGCCAGCACGGGCCGATCCTCAAGCGATCGCCCAGGGGAGGACGCGGGAGGCCGTTGCGGAGCCGTTCAGGGCGGCATCCGCGATCACATCGGGGCTGCCGCCGGGCGCGGCGCGAGGGGAGATCGTCATGCACTGGAACACCGTCCGCCCAATTGCGGCAATTGCCGGCTATGCCGCGCTTTGCTGCCTTGCCATCGGTCCGGGCTGCGCCTCGGCCGCGGAATTGCTCAAGGCCCGGCTTGCGCAAAACCTCGGACCGATCTCCGGCCTTGCGATCGTCGCCAAATCGAAGGGGATTTTCGAAAAGAACGGACTGGACATCACGGTCTCGAACTTCACGTCCGGCAAGCAGTGCCTGGACACCGTGATCGGGGGCGGCGCCGACATCGCGACGACGGCGGAGGCGCCGGTCACAGCTTCAGCGATGGCAAACCAGCCCATCGCCTTCGTCGCCGGCATGGAATATTCCGACCTCAAGACGGTCGTCGCGGCCAAGGCGGGCATCAAGACCAAGGCAGACCTGCGCGGCAAGCGAATCGGATTCACGGCCGGCACCGGCAGCGAGGTCTATACGGCGACGTTGCTGAAGTCGGCAGGATTGACTCCCAAGGATGTCACCCTCGTCAACCTGCGGCCGCAGGAGATGCTGCCCGCACTTGCAGCCGGCAGCATCGACGCGATCGACACTTGGGAACCCCACATCGCCAACGCGAAGAAGGCCCTGGGCGAAGCCGTCGCTGAGCTCGATACAACGGGCACTTACTCGGAAACGTTCAACATCGTCGTCATGAGGACCTATCTGGATGCCAACCCGGCGGTGGTCGAGAAGTTCATCGCCGCACTGATCGACGCCGAGGTCTGGATGAAGGCACACCAGGATGAAGCGATCACGGTCGTGGCGGACGCGGTCGGCATGAAGCGGGACGACCTCGCTCCCATCTGGGCCGACTATGTCTACCGGGTGCGTCTCGACGACCGGCTGATCGAGATTCTCAAGACCCATTCCGCATGGCGCCTCGAGAGCGGCAACCATCCTCCGGGAGCGGCGATGCCCGACTTCAGCAAGGTCGTCGTCGCCGAGCCGCTGAAGAAGGTCGACCCCGCACGCGTCACCCTCTCGTGGAAATAGGCACCCGCACAGCCATGCAGGATGGCACTTCAGCACGACAGGAGATCGCTCTCCGCACCGGCGGTCGCGGTCGGCGGCCGGATTCAGCCCGTCTTCGTCGTCTCAATATTCTGGTCGGGGCGCTTTCGCTTCCCCTGTTCGTCGGCCTCTGGGAACTGGTCTCTCGTTCCGGGGCCGTCAACATGGTGCTGTTTCCGCCGCCGACGGTGGTTGCCGCGGCGGTCCTTGAGTGGATACGAAGCGGACAGTTCCTGGGCGATCTGCTGGCCAGCCTCTTTCGCGTCACCACGGGATTCATCGTAGGCGGCGTGCTCGGCATCCTGCTCGGTATCCTCACCGGCCAATTCCCTGTTATGTCGAGCCTGCTGTCCCCGCTATTCCATATCCTCCGGCCAATTCCGCCGATTGCTTTCGTGCCGATCGTCATCCTCTGGTTCGGCCTGTCGGAGGCGGGAAAACTGTTCCTCGTCGTATGGGGCGTGTTCTTCACGGTTTGGCTGTCGACCCACATCGGCGTGCAGAAGGTCGACCGCGGCCTGATTCGGGCGGCGTTGATGCTCGGCACGCCCCGGCGGCAGATGCTCCAGGAGATCGTGCTGCTCGGCGCACTTCCCTACATCGTGGTCGGGTTGCGCACCGCCGTCAGCATCTCCTTTTACACGCTTGTCGCGGCCGAACTTGCAGGCACTTTCGCCGGCATCGTCTACAGGATCGAGATTGCGCAGCAGAATTTGCAAACCGGCCAGGTCATGGGCGGGCTCGCAGCGCTCGGGTTGGTTTCGTTCATCGCAGACCGGCTGTTTTCGGCTCTTGCGGAACGTACTGTCTGGTGGCGTTGATGTCGGGAGCTCGATCGATCATGAAACTCGCTCTGGCAAGTTCGCCCGCCTCGGTCGAATCGGCGCCGAAACAACCGGCCATTCAAGTCTCGAACCTGAGCATCGTTTTTGACTCCAACCGCGGGCAGACCATCGCGGTGGATCGCGTTTCCTTTGACGTGGCGCCTGGCGAGTTCGTTTGCATCGCCGGGCCGTCCGGCTGCGGCAAGTCGACGTTGCTCAACACGATCGCCGGACTGGAAGTGCCGTTTGAAGGCGACATCCTGGTCGAGGGCTCGCGTGTCTACAGCCCGCGACCCGATGTCGGCATGGTGTTCCAGCAGCCGCATCTTTTCCCCTGGAAGTCTGTCCGCAGGAACATCGCCCACGGCCCCAGAATGCTCGGGAAGTCCAGGACGGAAGCGAATGCCATCGCCGACGACCTGATCGCGATGGTCGGTCTCAAGCGTTTCGCCGACGCCTATCCGAACACGCTGTCGGGCGGCATGCAACAGCGCGTGGCGATCGCGCGAGCGTTGGCCAATCAGCCCCGCGTGCTGCTGATGGACGAGCCCTTCGGGGCCCTCGACGCGCAGACCCGGGCGGTGATGCAAGACAATCTGCTGGAGCTGCGCGACCGGATCAAGGCGACGATCGTGTTCGTCACGCACGACATCGATGAAGCCATCGTGCTGGCCGACCGCGTTCTCATCATGAGCGCGGGACCCGGCCGCATCCTGCGCGAAGTCGCGGTCAAGCTGCCGCGCCCGCGGTCGAGTTATGTCATGGTCGAGCCAACCTATCTCTCCCTCAAGAAGGATTGTCTCGACGTGATCCGCGCCGAAGGGCTGCGGGCGTTCAATCAGTCGGACGCGAGCTGATCGCCCGGAACTCGGACATCGCCCGCAGCGCGCTGGCATGGTTCTTGAATAATCGTTGCCGGGTCTCACCGTGGAGCCGGCGATGCACAGGGCGAATAGCGCGATAGCGGCAGGCGTGATGCTGGCCGAGTCGGACAATCTCGTCAGGCCGCTGCCCGGCTTGCTGGATGGTCTCAACCGGGCTGATTGCAATCGGTTGCGTGCGATCGGACGCGAGAAGGCCCTGGAAGCCGGCCAACTGGTTTGGTCTCAGGGCGACACACAGGCCGGGATCTACCTGATCAGCGAGGGACGCATCCGCAGCTACTATGCGGCGCCGTCGGGGCGCGAGGTCACGCTCGCCTACTGGTTTCCCGGCAACTTCGTCGGCGGCCCCGACATATTCGGAACGGGCCCGCACATGTGGACATCGGTTGCGGCCGAACGCAGCCGGTTGACGTTCATGCCCGGACCGGCGCTGCGGCGGCTTGCGCTGGAATCGCCGGCGATCGCCGTCGCCCTGCTGGATGCCCTGGCATTCAAGGCGCGATGCTATTCGGCGATGGCCCAGATGCTCGGGACGCGCTCGGTGACCGAGCGGCTGCATAGCCTGTTGATCTTCCTGTCGCACGTCTACGGCGTGAAGCGCGGCGATGAGATCGTCGTCGGAATGCCGTTTACCCACGGCGATCTCGCCAATCTCATCGGATCCACCCGCCAATGGGTGACGGTACAACTCGCGCGGCTTCAGGAGGAAGGCGTGATCAGGTACGACAGATCCGTGATTTCGATCCTGGATCTTTCGACGCTCGCACAGCAGGCGGAATAATTCAGCCGCCAGACTTCAATTCGAACGCCGCATTGCCTGCGTTGGCCTCGAACCGCCGCGCCAGTCCGATGAGCCCGCGATCATGCCACGCCGGCGCCAGCAGGGTCACGCCCATGGGCATGCCGTTCGGCAATGTCGCGTTCGGAACCGCCACGCCGCAGAGATCGAGAAGATTGGCAAAGTACGAGTAGTAGCCGAGGCGATTGTTGAGGGTGATCGGATCGCGATCCATCTCCTCCAGTGTGAACGGCCGCGGTGCGGTCGGGACCACCAGCGCATCGATACCAGCAAAGATCGCCTCGGCGTCGCGGCGAAGTCGGTGCAACCGGTGAATGGCACCAAACGTGTCGATCGCTGAATAGCCGGCGGCTGAGCCCAGCACGGTCCTCGTGACATCAAGCAGGGAGCCGGAATCGATGTCCATGAGCGAAGCGATGGCCGAGTGCCGCTCCGCGACCCAGGGTCCGCTGAACATCAACTCCCCGGCCTGGCGGAACGGGGCGAAGTCCACCTCGATCGCGGTCCCTCCGATCCGCGTGAAACGCTCGCAGGCGCGCTCATAGAGCTCGCCGCATTCCGGCATGCCGAAGCATTCGAGATCGGCGGACGCGATGCGGCCGAACCGGAACGATGGCGCCGTCCCTGTGGCGAAAGAAGCGGCCCTGGGCAAGCGGCTGTAGGGGTCTTCGAAATCGAACCCTTCGATGATGTCGATGATCGCCTCGCCGTCGCTGACGGTATTGCAGAACACCGAAACGCAATCGATCGTCGGGCAATTCGGCACCAGCCCGCGCGATGACACCAGCCCAACGGTCGGCTTGATTCCGACGATGTTGTTGAAGCCGGCAGGTATGCGGCCGGACCCGCCGGTATCGGTGCCGAGCGCGAACGCGACGTGCCCGGCCGCCACGGCGACCGCGGACCCGGAACTGGAGCCGCCCGAAACATAGCGCGCATCGGCAACCGACGCGCAGGGGCCATAGGGCGAACGCGCGCCGGACAGGCCCGTGGCGAACTGATCGAGATTGGTCTTTCCGAGGCAAATTGCGCCGGCCGCGGTGAGGCGTTCGACGCTGTGCGCGGAATGCCAGGGCGCGTAGCTGAACGCCGGGCATGCGGCCGTGGTCGGCATTCCCTCGACATCGATATTGTCCTTCACACCGAAGGGAATGCCGAGCAGCGGAAGATTTTCGCCCGTCCGCGCGCGTGCCACCAGCTTGCGGCATTCTTCGAGCGCCTCCTCCCGCGGGCGGAGATAGATCCAGCAATTGCGGTCGCGCTCGGCCTCGATCCGGTCGTACGCCGCTTCGATCGCCTCCAGCACCGAGGACGAATTCCTGGCGATGGTTTCGTGATTTGTCCTGGAGCGCGCGACAGACTGACTCACCGAATATCTCCTTCGCTAACCGGCAGGCGCGAAATTGCGGGAGCTCTGCATGGGCAACAAGCAATTAAGTGCTTCGCCCAAATGGTCGGCCGTATCAGGATATAGGCGGCTCAAAGAAAAAGGCGCCGTGCCAGAGGCACGACGCCCTTGTTGTTCAATTCGCTCGAGATCAGTTGGTCTGCTGGATCGCCGACAATTCCCACTGGCCGCCGGTGCGACGGGCGAACGTCCAGACCTCGGTCGCCTCACCCGGCTGCTCGCTGCCGGCAACCACCGCGCCGGTGTTGCGGTCGAGCGTCTTGTCGGTGAGCGCGAAGCGCAGCGCCACCGTGGCGTAGTCGGTCTCGCCCTCGCGCCAGGCTTCCGCGAGGTCGCCCTGCAACAGCTTCACGTTGGTGACCTTGTTGACGACGTTGCGGGCGCGGTTCTGGCCGAGGTCCTGCTCGAAATAGGAGACCATTTCCGGCGTCGCGAGCGTGTGCAGCTTGGCCACGTCCTCGTTCGACCATGCGGTCTGGACATCGCCGAGCAGGCGCTCGAACGCTTCATAGTCATCAGGCTTGATCTCGAGCGGCGCGTTGTTGGCGCCGAAACCGAAGCCGCCAAGTCCGCCGCCAAGACCACCACCAAGGCCGCTGCGATAGGTCGGCTGCGGTCCGGGACCGGCACCCGCATCAGCGTTGGCATAGGCCGCCTGCGGCGTGTGGCGGCGCTGCCACCACGACATCGCCAGCCGCACCACGAACACCACGAGCACGATCTGGATGATCAGGCCCAGGATGGACGACAGGCCGCCAAGGCCACCGAACAGGCCGCCGCCGAACAGCATGCCGAGCAGGCCGGCGCCGAGGAAGCCGGCCGCGAGGCCGCCCATGAAGCCGCCGGCACGGCCGAACAGGCCGCCACGCGCGGGCGCGGCCGCGGCCGAATTCATGCCTGCGCCCGGCTGGGTGTAGGTGCGGTTGAACTGCGAGGTCGAGCCCGGCGCGGTCGTGGTCGACGGCGGCGCCGAATAGGTGCGCGAGCCGCGCGAACCCGACGACATGCCGCCACCGACGCGCGCGTCGGCGGACGAGATCGCCAGCGCTGTCGGCAGCGCAAGCGCCAGCACGACGGCGATTGTCTTGAAGAAACTGCGGGAGCGTTGCGAGAAATTCATGTTCGTTTCCCAAATCCCCGGCATGGGGACGTGTCCCTAAGATGGGCAGCCAGCGCGAAAAGTGAAGCCGGTTTCGGAACTTGTAGCTGCGGCCCTCAGTCGCGGGGATGTGGCAAAAGCCCATATTTGGCGGGGGTTTGGCCGGGCGCGCGCGCGCGGGGGGCCATGGTCGCCGGGTACCGGTGGCTTTAGGGCCAGAATTCCGCTTTTTCCTCGTCATTGAGCCCTTGGGTCAAAGCAATCCAGTCTGGTTCCGCGAGACAGTCTGGATTGCTTCGCGGAGCCTGTCATCGGGCCGCGCTTTGCGCGGACCCGTTGGCTCGCAATGACGGTGTTGGGACAATTGCGCGCTGCCTCCTCGATGTCGTCCTGGCGAACGCCACCCATTACCCCAAGAGGCGGTTTGGCGAAGACTGGTCGTTCGGGATTGGCAGCGCGCGCAATCGATGGATCACGCGGTATGGGTCCTGGCGTTCGCCAGGACGACGGCGGAGATTGCCGCGCGGTGTGTGCATCCACGCGCAGCCCTCACCCCTGCTTCGTCATCGTCTCCTTCACCGCCGCCACGAGCTGGCTGAGCGTGAACGGCTTTGGCAGGAAGTCGAACTGTTGGCCTTCGGGCAGGCTCTTCTCGAACGCGTCCTCGGCGTAGCCGGAGACGAAGATGAACTTGATGTCGGGGTTCTTCTCGCGCATCGCCTTCAGCAGCGTCGGGCCGTCCATCTCCGGCATCACCACGTCGGAGACGACGAGATCGATCGCGCCGCTCTGCTCCTCCAGCATCTCCATGGCCTCGACGCCGTTCTCGGCCTCGACCACGGTGTAGCCGCGCGAGCGCAGGCCACGTGCGTTGAGCGCGCGCAGGCCCTCCTCGTCCTCGACCAGCAGGATGGTGCCCTGTCCCGTCAGATCGGTGCGCGGCTTCGCTTCGGCCGCCGCGGGCGCGGCTTCCTTCGCAGCGCCATTGGCCGCGCTGACCACTGCCGCGGGCTGCTCGACCTGCACCTCCGGCTCGGCGTGATGGCGCGGCAGGAAGATGTGGAACGAGGTGCCCTGCCCCGGCTCGGAATCGACGTAGATGAAGCCGCCGGTCTGCTTGACGATGCCGTAGACGGTGGAGAGGCCGAGGCCGGTGCCCTTGCCGACGTCCTTGGTCGAGAAGAACGGCTCGAAAATCTTGTCGCGGATGTCGGCGGGGATGCCGGTGCCGGTGTCGGCGACCTCGATGCGCACATAGTCCGCTGCCGGCATGCCCTTGTAGGCGAGCTTGCCCGCATCCTCGGTGGCGACATTGGCGGTGCGGATGATCAGCTTGCCGCCATCGGGCATGGCGTCGCGCGCGTTCACCGCGAGATTGACGATCACCTGCTCGAACTGGGAGACGTCGACCTTCACCGGCCAGAGGTCGCGGCCGTGGATCAGGTCGAGCTTGACCTTCTCGCCGATCAGGCGGCGCAGCAGCATGGTGAGGTCGGAAAGCGCATCGCCGAGATCGAGCACCTGCGGCCGCAGCGTCTGCCGCCGCGAGAACGCCAGCAACTGCCGCACCAGCGTCGCGGCGCGCGTCGCGTTCTGCTTGATCTGCATGATGTCCTGGAACGACGGGTCGGTCGGCTTGTGCGCGTTCAGCAGGAAGTCGTTCGCCATCATGATGGCGGAGAGCACGTTGTTGAAGTCGTGGGCGATGCCGCCGGCGAGCTGGCCGACCGTCTCCATCTTCTGCGACTGGTTGATCTGGTTCTCCAGCGCGCGCCGCTCGGTGGTCTCGAGCATGTGCACGATGGCGGCTTCCGCGTCGTTCTCGGCCGCGTCGACCGGCGTGACGAAGAACTGGCCCCAGCGCTCCTTGGTCCCTTCCAGTGCAACCTCGACCGGTGCGATGTCGGCCTTGCCTTCGGCGGCCTGGTTGATGGCCGTGATCACCAGGTGGCGGTCACGTGAATTGATGGCGCGGAAGATCGACTTGCCGGCGCTGTCGAGACCAAGGCCCTGCGCGAGCTTGGCGTAGCGCGCGTTTGCGCGCACGACGTTGCCGCCGCGGTCGACGGTCGCGATCGCCATCGGCGTGTGGTCGAAGAAGCGCATGAAACGCACTTCGGCGGCGCGGTCCGGATCGCTGCGCTCGTCGCGGGCGCGGCTGATCACGAGCGTGCGCGACGGCCCCGGCGCGCCGTCGGCGCCGAAGGCGAGCTTGTGATAGAGCCGCACCGGCATGGTCTTGCCGGTGCGCATGCGCAGGTCGATGTCGAAAACCTCGGTCTTCACCTCGCCCGGCACCGCCACGATCGAGCTGAGCAGCGAAGCGCCGTCGCCGGAGACGATGTCGGCGAGCTTCAGCCCGCCCGAGCCGATCTCGGCGAGGTCGTAGTCGAGCCAGTTCGCCAGCGTCGCGTTGACGTAGGCGAGCTCGCCGGCCGGATTGACCGAGAAGAAGCCGCAAGGCGCGTGATCGAGATATTCGATCGCGTGCTGGAGTTCCTGGAACACGTCCTCCTGGCGCTCGCGGTCGCGGGTGATGTCGGCGATCGACCACACCGCGTATTTCGCCTCGCGCTTGCCGGTGCCGAGCGGGCGCACCCGCATGCGCAGCCAGCGGCCCTGGCTGCCGTCATGGCCGGAGATGCGCACCTCTTCCTGCTGCCGCTTGCCTTCGCGGGCGGCTTTCAGCAGCCGGAACACGGCTTCGGAGACGTCGGGATTGCCGATGAAGACGCGCTCGACGGGGCGCACGTCCTGCGGGCCGGTGGCACCGGTCAGGGTCAGATAGGCCGCATTGGAATAGACCACATGGCCGCGCGGATCGGTGACCGCCAGGCCGTCGAAGGCGTGATCGGCGATCCGCCCCATCACGGGGTCGTCGAGACTACGGTCGACGAAGCGGATGATGCCGGCGGCGAAGGCGAACAGGTTGAACAGGCCGACCATCGCCAGCACGGCGAGGATGCCGAGGATATAGGGCTGCGCCTGCGCGCGGCCGAGCGTCATCAGCCCGACGGCGACAGCGACGAGGCCGGCGGCCACCAGCAGCACCAGCGCAATGCTGCCCGAGCGCGGCGACGGCTCGTGCGCCGCAACGGGCTCGCGTGTGAGGTCGTGGTCGGTCTCGGCGGTCATTTCAAGCTGGCACAGCCTGTCGGCAGAGAATCAACGCGCTATGGGGCGCGTGGGGTCCTCCCTGCCTGAATCGGACCCGCAGGCGCAAGGGCAGCAAGGGCGAAAGGTACGCTGATTCCCAGATTACGGCCATTTCCGGTACTTTTCGGGCATTTTATCCCCGCCCGGCGCCGAATCCGTGCTTCAGGCGCATGACGTAGCCGATGACCTCGGCGACCGCATGGTAGTGCTCGGTCGGGATTTCCTGGTCGATGTCGACGGTGGCGTAGAGCGCGCGGGCCAGCGGCACGTTCTCGACGATGGGGATGGCGTGCTCGCGCGCGATCTCCCTGATCTTGAAGGCGAGATTGTCGACGCCCTTGGCGACGCAGATCGGCGCCTGCATGCCGCGCTCGTAGGACAGCGCCACCGAATAGTGGGTCGGGTTGGTGATGATCACGGAGGCCTTGGGAACCGCCGCCATCATGCGCTTCTTGGCGCGCTGCTGCCGCAGCTGCCTGATCTTGCCCTTGATGTGCGGGTCGCCTTCGGACTGCTTGAACTCTTCCTTGATCTCCTGGAGCGACATCTTCTGCCGCTGGAACCAGCTTCGGTACTGGAAGAAGTAGTCGCCTATGGCGATGATCGCGAGCGCCGCGACCACCGCGCCGAGCAGATGAATGGTCAAGCTGGTGGTGGCGCCGAGCATGGCGGCCGGATCGAGCCTGACCATCGCCTCCATGCGATGCCGCTCCGGCCACAGGATCGTGGCCATGACCGCGCCGAGCACGATCAGCTTGCCGAGGCCCTTCAGGAAGTTCGCGGCCGCCTGCTTGCCGAAGATGCGCTTGAAACCGGCCGCGGGCGAGAGCTTGCTGAACTTGGGCTTGAGGGATTCGGCCGACCAGACCAGGCGGTGTTGGAGCATGTTGCCGGCGATGGCCGCCAGCACCAGCATCAGCAGGGGCACGCCGACCGCCGCGAGCACGGCGAGTTCGATCTGCTGCACCAGCGCGAGCAGGGCCCTGCCGTCGGTCTTGATCATCCAGGAATTGGCGAGCAGGTTGCGCATCGGCGTCACCAGCCCGCTGCCCACCGAGCCCGAGAAGGTCGAGACCACGAGCGTGCCGCCCGCGATCATGAACCAGGTGTTGATCTCCTGGCTCTTGGCGACGTCGCCGCGTTCGAGCGCCTCGTCGAGGCGTTTTTGCGTCGGGTCTTCTGTTTGACTGTCTGGATCGTTGTCTTCCGCCATCGATCCCCCGTTACCTGAGCGGCATCATCTGGTGCATGACACCGATGAAGTAATCCAGAAATGTGCCCATCATCGCCGTGAGCACCACGGCGAGCACCAGGAAGCCCACGAAGATCGACAGCGGCACGCCGACGAAATAGACCTGCATCTGCGGCATCAGCCGCGCCAGCACGCCGAGCCCGATGTTGAAGACGAGGCCGAACACCAGGAACGGCCCGGAGAGCTGCAAGCCGAGGCGGAACGCGGCGGCGAAGGCGCGCGTCGCCAGCGAGGCGACATCGCCGCTCGACACGGTCTCGCCGGGCGAGAAGATCGCATAGCTGTCGTTCAGCGCCGCGATCACCAAATGATGGCTGTCGGTGGCGAACAGCAGCGTCACCCCGAGCATGGTCAGGAAGTTGCCGACCAGCACGCCCTGCTGTCCCTGCGTCGGATCGACCGAGGTGACGAAGCCGAGCCCCATCTGCTGCGCGATCACGGAACCCGCGACCTGGAGCGCCGACAGCGTCACGCGCGCCGTTGCCCCCAGCACGATGCCGATCGCGATTTCATGCAGCATCAGCACCAGAAGCGGCGCTAGCGAGCCCATGTCGACCTGATAGGCGCTGCGATGCAGCGGCAGGATGATCAGCGTGAGCATGAGCGCGATCGACAGCTTCACCCGCGTCGGGATGTTGGTCTCGCCCAGGCCCGGCAGCAGCATCACCATCGCGCCGACCCGGGCGAAGACGAGCATGAAGGCCGCCGCAAGCGCCGGCAGCAGCGAGACGTCGATGCGCATAATCCACGCATCTTGCCTCAGCCGCCGATGATTCGCGACGAGATCCGCAGCATGTGGGCGTGGAGCGCGTCGGCCATGAACGGCAGCGCCAACAGCATTGTGGCGAAGATGGCCAGAATCTTCGGCACGTAGATCAGCGTCTGCTCCTGGATCTGCGTCAGCGCCTGGAGCAGCGACACGATCACGCCGACCACGAGGCCGACCACCATCAGGGGCGACGACACGATCACGATCGTCCAGATCGCATCGCGCGCGACGTCGAGGGTCTCGGGTCCGGTCATTGCAGAATTCCTTGTTCAAGCTTCATCCCCGCCACCGCGACGAGGAACCGATGCCCTCTTCCCCGTCATTGCGAGCGAAGCGACGCAATCCAGACTGCCGCTTGCGGAAAGATTCTGGATTGCTTCGCTACGCTCGCAATGACGATCGGGAGCGAGCAGGGCCGAAAATCAGATCGGCATCTTCATGATGTCTTCATACGCCGAGATCACGCGGTCGCGGACCGAGACCAGCGTGGAGACGGCAACGTCGGTGTCGGCGACCGCCGTCACCACGTCCATCACGTTGGCCTTGCCGGCGGCCATCGCCACCGTCTGCGCGTCGGACTTGCGGCCGGACTCCATGACGCTGCCGACGGCGTCTTTCAGGAGCGAGGCAAAGGACTGCCCGCTCGCTTCGCCGCCCTTGCCGGCGCCGCTGTTTTCCAGCACGCGGGCGAGATTGGCATAGGCGTTGGCTGCGATTGTCGGTGATGCCATGGCTCAAATGTCCTGTTCAGCTCTTGAGGATGTCGAGCGTGCGCTGGATCATCCGGCGCGTCGCACTGATGATGTTGAGATTGGCCTCGTACGACCGCTGCGCATCGCGCATGTCGGTCATCTCGACCACCGAGTTCACGTTGGGATATTTGACGTTGCCGGTCGCATCGGCGGCCGGATTGTTCGGTTCGTATTTGGTGCGGAAGTTCGACTGGTCGGGCTTGATCCTGCCGAGGGTGACGACCTGCGCATCGAGCGTGCGGTCGAGCGCGGAGGAGAAGGTCGGCACCTTGCGCCGGTAGGGCTCGCCGCCTGATGTCTGCGACGTCGAATCCGCGTTCGCGATGTTCTCCGAGATCACCCGCATGCGCCCGGCCTGCGCGCGCAGGCCGGAGGTCGCGATCGCCATCGAGCGGGCAAAGTCGCTGCTGTCATTCGCCATGATGCGCCTCCTCTAGCTCTTCCGTTCCAGGATCATGCTCTAGCCCTTGCCGATCGCGGTCTTGAGCAGATGCAGGCTCTTCGAATAGAGCGAGGTCGCCGCCGCGTAGTCCATCTGGTTGCTGGCGGCCTTCATCATCTCCTCTTCGAGATTGACGGCGTTGCCCGCAGGGCGTGTCTCGAAGCCCGCATTCTTGTTCTGGTCGAAACCCGAGGCCGCACCCGATGGCGTCATGTGAGACGCGCTGGTGACGGTCATTGCCAGCGGGCCCATCGACCCCGTGACCGCGCCAGCCTTGTCGAGCTTCGGCTCGACAAGGTCGCGCGGCCGGAATTTGGGCGTGTCGGAATTGGAGACGTTCTCGGACAGGACGCGCTGGCGTTCCTGATGCCACTGCATCTTGGTGCGAAGCGCCGACAGCACCGGGAGGTCGTTGATGGACATCGTCGCGGCTCCTTCCGCCTCCTCCGGATCCAGGGTCCGAAGCTAGGCAGAATTTGCCGCCTGTATGGTTAACAGGTGGTTAAGGATGCCACAGATGCATGTCCCGCGCCGGGACAGGAATTCGTTCCCCCGTGATTCTACGCCTCCAAAAATGGCATTAACCCAATCGCTTGGCGGCACATGCACAGCCCAAGAAGTCATTTTGGATCGAGCGATTCATAGGTTATTAAGAGTTGGGGACGGCAAAACTTGCCGTGGGACGTTAGGAAATCGCAGTTTGGGGCATCGTAGGCCGGTGGTTGGCGCGTCTGACCATGGGCACGAGAAGAGCGCCATTTCTCGGGGACAAGTATGCAAGGCAGCCCTATCACCTTCATCGTCGCGTTCATCGTCGTTCTGGCGTTGATCGGCGTCGCTGCATGGCTGGTTCGCCGATTCGCCAGCAGCCGGCTCGGCGCCAACACCCAGCGCGGCCGGATGCCCCGGCTCGCCGTGATCGATGCCGCCGCCGTCGACGGCCGGCGCCGCCTGGTGCTGGTCCGACGCGACAATGTCGAACATCTCCTGATGATCGGTGGCCCGACCGACATCGTCGTCGAGCCCAACATCGTGCGCGCCGCGCCCGGCCGCGACCAGCTTCCGCAGCGTCCCAACTCCGCCGAACCGCCGCGCCTCGCCCCGATGCCGGATGCCGGCGGCTGGGCCGACGAGACGCCGCGGCCCGAAATGCTCGATCATCCCGAGCCGCAAATGCCCGAGCCGCCGCCGCGGCCCGCACGCCCGTCCTTCGCCGACGAAGTACGCCGGCCCGCGCCCGCACTGGCCGAACGCCGCAGCGAGCCGCCACTGGCCGGCTTCCCGCCCGAGCCGATCGCGCGCCCCGAGCGCGAGCCGCGGCCTGAGCCGCTGCCGCTACCGCCGCGCGTTGCCCGCAACGAGCCGCCGCTGATGCCGCGTCCGCCGCGCCAGAGCGAGCCGGCGAAGGTGCCGCCGGTGCGCGCCGAGCGCGCGGTTGCGCCGCCTCCGCCGCCTCCGCCGGTGCCGCAGGCGCCGCCCGTTGCGCCGCCGGCCCCCACTCCTGCCGCGCCCTCGAGCGCCGAGCAGAATCTGGCCGAAATGGCGCAGCGGTTAGAGGCTGCGCTGCGCCGTCCGGCCGGCGAGACGGTCGCGCCGCCGGTTGCGCCGGAGCCGCCGGCCGCTCCTCCGCGTGCGGCGCGCAGCGAGCCGCCGGCACCACCGGCCCCGCCGCCGAAGCCTGCCCCGGAAAAGACCAGCTTTGAGAATCTCGAAGACGAGATGGCCTCCCTGCTCGGCCGTCCGAAGCCGTCTTCGTGAGGCTGCCGGCCCTCCCGCGTAGAGTTCTTTTTCTTTCTGTCCTGTTCAGTGCGGCTTCGCTCGCAAGCCTCGCGCATGCGCAGGACATCAGCATCAATCTCGGCGGTCAGGGTGGCGGCGGCGTCACCGAGCGCGCGATCCAGCTCATCGCGCTGCTCACGGTGCTGTCGATCGCGCCGTCGATCCTGATCATGATGACGTCGTTCACGCGCATCGTGGTCGTGCTGTCGCTCCTGCGCACCGCGATGGGCACGGCGACCGCGCCGCCGAACTCGGTGATCATCGCGCTCGCGATGTTCCTCACCTTCTTCGTGATGGGGCCGGTGCTGCAAAAATCCTACGACGAAGGCATCCGCCCGCTCGTCGCCAACCAGATCGGCGTCGAGGATGCGCTCCAGCGCGCCTCGGTCCCGTTGCGCGGCTTCATGCAGAAGAACGTGCGCGAGAAGGACCTCAAGCTGTTCCTGGATCTCTCCGGCGAACCGGCGCCGGCCACCCCCGACGAGCTCGCGCTCCGTATCCTCGTCCCCGCCTTCATGATCTCCGAGCTGAAGCGCGCCTTCGAGATCGGCTTTCTGCTGTTCCTGCCCTTCCTGATCATCGACCTCGTCGTCGCCTCCGTGCTGATGTCGATGGGCATGATGATGCTGCCGCCGGCAACCATATCGCTGCCGTTCAAGCTGATCTTCTTCGTCCTCGTCGACGGCTGGTCGCTGGTGGCGGGAAGCCTTGTGCAGAGCTACGGGGGATGAGGCGGACGTGGGTGATGCCAGCGACGCATCCCCACCGCCCCCAATGATAGCCTCCGGCCCCTCCCCGTCATTGCGAGGAGCCCTTGCGACGAAGCAATCCAGACTGTCCCCGCGGAAAGATTCTGGATTGCTTCGCTGCGTTCGCAATGACGGAGGATGCGGCGCCGTTCCCGGCCGCGCTCCACGCGGCGGCAGGGTCCCTACCGCGTCATCTTGATCTGCCGCACGGCGGGGATCTTCGGCAGCGAGCCGGTGTGGTCGGTCTCTTCCTTGGCCTGCGGCCCGGATGGCGCGCGGGCGGTGGCGTCGGGGAAGCGCTGCTTCATCTCGCGCAGGAAGCCGTCGAGCGTGTCGACGCTCGCAGCCAGCTTCGCGATCTCGGCGAATTCGGCACTGGAAGCCGCGGCCGGCTTGCTGGCGATGTTGAAGGCGAGACGGTCGGCGCTCTCGCTCATCAGCGGCGCGTACTTCTCGCGGAAGCGCGACAGGCCGATCGAATCGTCGGCGAGCGCGTAGCCGACGGCGGCGCGGATGATGTCGCTCTTCTCCACCGCATTGAGCGGCTTGAAGTCGCGGAAGCGCTCGCCGTAATAGAGCTCGATCTGCTCGGCGGACTCGCGCCAGCGCCGCGCCGCCCAGAAGATGTCGGAACGCAGGCGGAGCACCTCGCGCCCGGAGACGTTGGAGACGATGTCGAGCGCGAGATCGTGCCGGCCGACGTCGCTCTGCGCCCGGGCCTCGAGCAGCAGACGCTGCTGCCTGAGCTCGCCGGAGAGATCGCTGATGCGGCTCGCGCGCAGCGCCGAGATCGCCATGTCCGGCCTGCGGTTGGCGAGATAGATCATGGAAAGACGCGCGGCGACCTGGGCACGCGCGGCGCCTTCGAGGCGGTGGTCGACCTGGTACTGCAGGAGCTCGGCGGCCTGGTCGAGCAGGTCGATCGAGGCGAGACGGTCGGCAAGACGCCGGATCAGCTCGTCGCCGCGGCGGCCGATCGGCGTCAGCTCGCGGAACTCGTAGAACATCCCGAGCGCCTCGACCGGCGGCAGTTCGTCACCCTTGGGCCCCAGGAAGATCTGCGTGAACAGGTCGGAGGCGAGATCCTGCGCCTGGCGCGAGGGCTCGGCATTCGGCTGCAGCTTCGTCGCGGTGCGCGCCGCTGTGAGCGCGTCCCGGTAGCGCCCGTTCTCGGCATAGATCTGCGACAGCATCTGCAGCGTCTTGACCTCGATCGCGTCGCCGCGCCAGGTCATCGACAGCGTCTCGAGCTCGCGAAGCGCGTCTTCCTTGCTGATCTCGTCGCGCTTCTGCCGCAACGCGACCTCGAGCTGCTTGGCCTCGGCCGCGGCCGGCCGGTCGCTCGAGCCGACCGCGAACCTGTAGTCGTCGAGCGCATCCCTGTCGTGGCCGAGCGCCTCGGCGAGCCGGCCGCGCAGCACGGCGAAGCCGGGCGCAGCCTCGGGCGATACGCCGACGATCTCGAGCTCGCTGCGCCGCTTGGAGGCGCCGGCATAGTCCTTCACTTCGAGCGAGGCGCGCATCGCGTCCATCGTCACGATGCGCTGGATGTCGAGCGGCAGCGAGGCGATGGCGAATTCGACGTTCTTGAACTTCTCGCGCGCGTCCGCCCATTTGCCCTGGCGCGCGTAGGCGAGCGCCTTCCAGAGCTGGGAGTCGTGGCTGTTGCCGATCACGGGATTGGCGAGGTCCTTCAGGCCCTGCGCCGGCCGGCCGATCAGGATGCTCGCGATCGCATGCATGATCAGCGTGCCGCTCTCCTCCTTGTTGAGCGGATCGCTCAGCATCAATTCGGTCACGGCCTTGGCCTCGTGATACATCGCGCGCGACATGTAGAACTGCGCGAGGTCGAGCCGCGGCAGCGAGCGCAGCGCCGGCTCGACGGCCGAGATCGCCGTGATGAGGTCGCTCTGGCGCGTCATGAAGTTTTCCGACTGTCCCTTGCGCCAGCCTTCGGGGCTGAAGATCGGGCGCACCGCGGTCGGGGCGCGCTCGGCAGAGATGTCGACCGGCGACAGCGTCAGTCCGCCCTTCTTGCCGAGAATGACCTTGTCGGATCCGACCTCGACGCCGACCTCGTCGGAGTTCGGCCGGATCGCGATGCCGTGGGCGGATTCCAGCAGCGAGAGATCGACGAGGTCCTGACGCTTGATGAAGCCGCGCACCGGCCGCTGCGCGGTGACGACATAGAGCATGTCGCCGGCATCGGGATCGGTGAACTTGTGCAGCACGCCCGGATTGGCGAAGGGAATAGCGATGTTGGCGAGCGCGGGGTCGGTGATGTTGCGCGACATCATCAGCGGCAGCGGCGTCGCCTGGATCTTGTCGGCAAGCGTCAGCAGCCAGTTGGTCTCCTTGCCGACCTCCTCGCTCGTCAGCGAATAGACCAGCGGCCGGGTGAGACGGATGCGCACCGCCTGTCCCTTGTCGAGGGGGATGCGGCCGACCTCGCCGATCATCGCGCCGCCCTTGGCGCGGATCGCCTCGACGTCGATCGGCTTCGGCGTGTCGAACACCAGCCAGATGGTGTCGCCGCGGCGGAACGCCGCCGCGGGCGTTGCGACCTGAAGCGGGAACGTCACCCGCAAGCCGTCGCTGTCGCGGCGCGCATCAACGCTCGGTGCGGCCGGCTGCGGCGCGGCCGGCGCCTCGGCGGGCGCAGCTTTGGCTGCTTCCTTGACCGGATCCCTCGCCGCTTCCTTCACGACCTCCTTGGGCGCCTCGGCCATTGCGGGCTTGGCAGGCGCGGCCGGAGCTTCGGCAACAGGCGGGGTGGGCCTCGAGGCTTCCTTGGACGTTTCTTTGGGCGCTTCCGCAGCTTCGGCCGCAGGAGGCTGCGCCGGTTTCGGCGCTTCGGCGGCGGGCATCGCGGCAGGCGCGTCCGGCTTCGCCTCGGGCTTGATATCGATCCTGGCGTCGCGCGCGATCGTCTCGGAGGTCGGCGGCACGACCTCGCGATGGGCGTCATTCTTCTCGGCCGCCGGCTTTTCCGCGGCCGGTGCCGGTCCATGGCCCTGGCTGGCAGGCTTGGCCTGCGCAATCGCAGCCTCGGGCGTCGCGGCCGCCTTACCCTTGTCCGGCTGGAAGGAGACGTCGACGACGTAGTTCTTCTCGTCGCGGAAGGAGTGCACGTCGGAATCGCCGATCAGCGCGATCTCGACATTGGTCTGGTCGATGTCGGCCTTCTGCTTGATCGAGGCGACGTTCGGCGGCGCCGCGACGACCGCGTCCGCGAGGTCGAAACTGAGGTTGGCGTTGAAGGCCAGCGTGAGCTTCTGCTCGTTGAGCACGGAGGACACGCCGACGCCGTCGGGCATCTCGAACACGAAGCGCACGAAGGTCGGCTGCACCGAGGCGCGCACACGGATCTGCGGACGCTTCTTGGTCTCGGCTGCGGCGCGCTGCGCACGCAGCGCCCGTTCGGCGACGCGCGCGCGCTCGGCGAGTTCCTTGACCACATCCATGGGCAGGCTCGGCGGCGGTCCCTTCCAGCCTTCCGGCAACAGGTCGATGAAGGTGCGCTCGCCGGCATTCATGGTGTTGACGGTGACGCGCCGCGCCAGCGACAGGCGGATGGCGCCGCCGTCGGGATCGCGGCGGGCGGAGTTGACGTAGTCGGGCGCGCCCTCCGGAACCCGGTCGACGGGAACGTCGACCGGCCGGTCGAAGCGGATGATGAGAATGGAGCCGGCCGTCGTCACCTCGGAGGGAACATCCTCGCCGAGCTTGATCACCAGACGGGCAAAGCCGCCACCAGCCGAAAAACTGGCCTCGCCCCGGATCGGGTCCGCCCGCGCCGGGCTTGTGGCGATCAGGCCGACCAGGAGGATGGTTGCCAGCGCAGGTGCCTTACGGACATGACGCGACAGCCCCCACGCCAGGGCGCGGGCTCGCGACACAAATCCAGCGGCAGCCTTCTGCGCCATTGGCGGCACTTCTTCCGGTTCGACGACCCATACCGGCACATGGCGCCGGCCCATGGCGTCGAATGTAGGTTTTGCCAATTAAGGACTTGTTAATGCTGTATTGGCGAATTGATCCCGCGCAGTGCGTCGCGACGCCTTGCGTGCGGGCTGAGGCGTTCGCGCTCCGAATTTGGAGAGCAAGTGGTTAAGGAGATGTTAACGCCCCGACGTCACCGGCGCCGGGCGGGACCGGCGCGGCGTGCACCGCGGCCGCCGTCTCAGCAAATTCCTCTGCGATGATCGACGAGCCAGAGCCGGTCGTGAACTCAGTCGTGACCGACGCCATAATGCGCGAACTCGTCGCCGATATTGCCCTGAATTGTCTTTGCAGCCGAAATGTCAGCATCTCCGCCAATCGCGTCGCCCTGCTTCAGCTTGGCAAGCCCGCGGCCAAAAAGCGCGCTCGCCAATTCCGGGGCGGCTCGCAAGGCAGAATTGTAGTCGGCGATCGCCGCACCGAACTCGCCCATCCTCAGGTGAATCAGCCCGCGCGTGTCGTACACGGCAGCGCTGGTCGATCCGGATTGAAGCGCTCTGTCACAGTCCTCCAGCGCGGCCTGCCAAGCACCGAGTAGCGCCCGGGTCCAGCATCGTCCGCTCCATGCGGCCTGCGAATCGGGCTGGAGACGAACGGCCTCGTCGTAGTCATGCGCCGCGCGCCGGTGGTCATTTTTCTTCAGGTAGGCTCCGGCGCGGTTGACGAAGGCGGCGCCATAGTCGGGATCGAGCTTGATCGCATCGTCAAAGGCCTCGATCGCGAGCTGATATTCGCCTTTCCTCAAGTAAGCCACACCGCGGTTGTTGAAGGCCTTTGTGTACGTCGGCTTGAGCGCGATCGACTGATCAAAATCGCGGATGGCTTTGTCGAAGTCGCCCTTTGCGGTGTAGGCATTGCCGCGATTGTTATAGGCGATAGCCAGAGCTGCCGTCGTCCCCTGACGCGCCTCGATGAAAGCCGTGCAGGCAGCGATCCGGGCATCAAGCGAGATGGTACCTACCCCGTTGCAGGGTTCAATATGACTGAGATAGCTGCTGTTCACCTTGGAATTCTGGGCTGCGACTGGCAAGCCAACCAACAGCAGGACGCCAATCGCCACTCCGCTTTTGACGACGGACGATCTTGATTCCATGTCAGGCCCCGTCCTCTGAGATCTGGCGATTGCGCGGAGGCTAGAACCAGCGTCAGCACCCGCGGCAGATGTTCAGATTGAGCTTGTGCTCCGCCCTTTGCTCGGGTCGCGGTGCCCCCGTTACGCCGGACTTCTTCGAATATTTGTTCTTGCCCTCTTCGATAAGAGTGGAGAACCTGGTGGTTCCGTCATCCGAGATTTCGACGTGAGGTGTGGTGCCTCGAACGCCCATCGTCGCGACCGGCGTTTCGATCTTCATGTCACCGGTCTTCGCAACCTGGCCGGCAACAAAAACGAACGTCCCCTTGGTCAGGCTGAAGATCGTCGAATTGGACTTCCCGGCTGGTTCGTAGACATATTCGTCCAACGTCATGCGGGTGTTGCTCGACAAGTTGAACGACGTCCCATCCACGAAGTTGATGCCGACCCGACTGTCGGCACCGGTTCGAACCACATCGCCCAAATAGACCGGATCGCCAATCTTCGTCGGGATGGATTCGCCCGGGACGTTGGCCTGGACAATGACGGCTCCCACATGCTCGATGATGACCGAGCCATCGGCTGCCACAACTTTCCCGATTGGCTTCGACGACGAGTCCAGAACGGCTCGCCGCGGAGAATCGTTCTGCGCCTGGACTGGGTTGAGTGACAAGCCGGCCAGCGCAAGGACGATACCTGCCACGAGAACAGTCGCTGCGTGAGTGCCCATGGCTCAACCCTTTTTTGAAGACGTTGTTTTGAGCATCGGAACGGCTCCGACGGCGTCGGCGAGACCATCGCGCATTATGGCAGAGCAGCGGCAACAAGCCACGACGGCCAAACCGACTATTCCGGAGTAATCCGAATGGCTGATCGCCGTGCCCGAAAGAGCCACTATCCCTGCCAGGTAATTTCAACCAGCTTTTCGCCCGTGCCGTCGGGTGAAACGACAGCAATTCTGCCGTGACATGCCTGGGCGGAATTCTCGGAAAACCACGACCTTCAGCGGGCCTGACTGAGGTTGCCGGCGCAAAATTGCTCCCGATCACGTGACGCGGCAAGCCAGCAAAGATACGGCGACGTCTGAGGTCGACCGCTTGTCAATCGAGGTCGAACAATGTCCGTCACGCCCGCTGGAAGGCCCGGGGACGAGTCTGAAACCGCTGCGGTCAGGCATCACCGCGTGAAGGCGGCCACAAGCGGCTCTCTCGATGGACCCGTCGCGCAGACTCGCGAGCGGGCCTCTGCCGGCCGCTTCGGGATGCTGTCGCTCACGGCATTGTTCTTCTCGATGATCAAACAGGCCCAGGCCGCAGACCCGAACGTGACGTTCCTGGATGACGACGCCATCACTTACAAGGATCTCGCGCACGGTGCATTCGAGCTTGTGACCAAGGAGCCGATCCCGCGGCACATCATCGTCGAGGATCCCGGCGAGACAATCGTCCTCAAAAAGGTAGGATCCACGATCAGTGTGAACCAGGTCACGAACTCTCTCGCCCGAATGGAGGAGTTGCAGACCGCACAACAGGACGCGCTCGCCAATCTTCAAGGGCCCCACGGCTCGGGCACGCCTCCCTTCGTCAAATCCCTGCCGCTGCAGCCGATCAATTTCATTCCGCCCGACGCACCCGCGCCGCAAGATTTGCTGAAGCCTTTGGTTTTCACCCCTGAGCCTCTCATCGTACTACCACCGCCGACGCTGAACACCGGAGCCGGGCCGGCCGAACTCGATACCGTGGTGTTTGACTCATTCACTGCGACGAGCGGAACGTTCGCCGCAAGCAGCACCAACAGCGGCAAGCTGACCTTCGGCGTCGTCGGGGCGAGCGCCGGCAACACGGTCCTGGACGGAGTGACATACGATCTGTCGAAGACGAGCCCCTACGGGACGCTCTACGTCAACAGCACGAGCGGCGCCTATACGTTCGTGCCCGACAGCGCCGCAATCAACGCGCTGACAGCGCCTACGACCGACGGCTTCGTTGTGACTGTTTCCGACGGTTCCACCTCTGCCAGTCAGACCTTCACAATCACCCTTAACGGCGTCAACGACGCTGCATTCATCTCCGGAACCACGACCGGCTCGGTTGTCGAGGCTGGCGGCACCGCCAACGGAACACCCGGCACGCCGAATGCGACCGGCACGCTCACCGACACCGACGTCGACAATCCGCCCAACACCTTCACGGCAGTGAGCTCGCCAAGAGCGAGCGCCGGCGGCTACGGCGCCTTCACGATGACGGCGGCCGGCGTGTGGACCTACATCCTGGATGACACCAACGCCGCGGTGCAGGCGCTCAATGCGGGCGATACGCTGATCGACAACTTTACGGTGACCGCCATAGACGGCACCCCCCAAGTGGTGACGATCACCATCCATGGGGCCAGCGACGCGGCCATTATCTCCGGCTCGTCGGCCGGCTCGGTGATCGAGGCCGGCGGCGTTGCCAATGCAAGCCCCGGAACACCCACTGCAAGCGGCACGCTCACCGACGCCGACGTCGACACGACCTCAAATGCCTTCACGGCGGTCGGCCCAACGGCAAGCGCGGGCGGCTACGGCACCTTCACAATGACGGCAGCCGGCGTGTGGACCTACACGCTCGACAATACCAACGGTGCGGTGCAGGCGCTCAATGCCGGCGAGGCGCTGACCGACACGTTCACAGTGACCACTCTGGACGGCACCCCCCAAGTGGTCACCATCACCATCCACGGCACCAACGACGCCGCCATTGTTTCCGGCACCACGACCGGTTCAGTGACCGAGGCGGGCGGCGTCGCCAACGGGACGCCCGGCACGCCGGCTGCGACGGGCACACTCGTCGCCGTTGACGTCGACAATACGTCCAACATCTTCACGGCGGTAAGTTCGCCAAAGACAAGCGCGAACGGCTACGGCACCTTCACGATGACCGCCGCCGGCGTGTGGGCCTACACCCTCGACAACGCCAACGCCGCGGTGCAGGCGCTCAATGTCGGCGACACGCTCGCCGACAGTTTCACTGTGACTGCCATCGACGGCACCCCGCAACTGGTGACGATCGCCATCCACGGCACCAACGACGCCGCCATCATTTCCGGCACCACGACCGGCTCAGTGATCGAGGCAGGCACCGCTGCGTCCGGCATTCCCGTCGCGACCGGCACGCTCACCGACACAGACGTCGACAATACGCCGAACACTTTCACGGCAGTCGCCTCACCAACTGCGAGCGACGGCGGGTACGGCACCTTCACCATGACGGCAGCCGGCGTATGGACCTACACACTCGACAACAACAACAGCGTGGTTCAGGCGCTGGACCCGGGCGATGCGTTAACCGACACTTTCACGGTGACTGCGATCGACGGCACGACGCAATCCGTGACCGTCACCATCCATGGTGCCAGCGACGCAGACCCCAACGATTTTGACAACCTCGCCACGGGGTCCGTCGTGATATCCGATCCCCCCAACGTGTTTGGAACGCCGGGGAGCGAAACTATCGCGGGAGGCGGCAACGAAGGTCAGATTATCTACGCGGGAGCCGGCAGTGATACCGTCAACGGTACGGGCAAAGCCGACATTCTCTATGGCGGCTCCGGCAATGACACGATCAAGGGCAACGACGGGGATGACACGATTTACGGTGGTTCGGGCAACGACACCATCAATGGCAACAACGGCAGCGACACCATAACCGGTGGATTTGGTGCCGACCACCTCACGGGTAGCAATGGGAGCGACCGTTTCGTCTATCTATCCGTGGCCGATTCCAACGCCGGCCAGTTCGACACCATTACCGATTTCGCGTCGGGGTCCGACAAGATCGACTTGACGGCTCTCGGCGGGCTTGGCTTCGTTCTCCTGGCCTTGAGCTCATCAAGCACGACTGTGCCGGCTCATACGATCGCCTGGCTCTACGACAGCGCGGCCAATGAGACGATCGTGTATGTCAACCCGAGCGACCAGACCCTGCACATTGGCGATTCCAGCCTGATCGAAATCCATTTGCAGGGAATTGCGACCATCGACGCGTCGGATTTCATCGTGACGCCGGCGGCGGCCGCTGTGCTGGCGGCCGACAGTGGGCCGCTCGATCTCAGCGCAACGACACAAAGCGACGCCACCGCCGTGACGATCACCGATTCGTCCGACACCGCTCTCAGCGACGGCACGCTCCTCGCTGACTGGAACGCGACGGACAGATCAACCGCCCAGGCCTCCGGCGTTTTTGCCAGTTCGGACCAGTTTGGATGGACCGAATATCCGAGGTTCGCCAGCTCGGACGGCGTGCAGCTGCGCACGACCGAGATCACCGACAGTGCCGCGGTAACGACCTCACCGACCGGGCTGTCCGCGATCTTGCACGATGTGGCCGCACCGACGGCGACCAGCTTCGTCTTCGATCATCTAACGGTGCCCGACAGCACCGATACGACGATCGGAAAAAATGACGTGATCGCCGGAAGTGCCCCCACGCCTGACGTTGCTTTCGCGGCGCTCCACGATGCGGCCGAACAGCTCGCCCGGCGCGGGCATACGCTGGAGAGCGGCGACAAGGACCATGGTGCGTCGGCTCCCGAAAGCGCCCACAATGCTGCTCATGCCCACGGCGGCCCCAATCATTCGCTTTCAAGCGAGGCAGCCGGACAGCACGACGTGCCCGGACACGGCCCGGCGGGTGTCGATCCGCCCTCTACTGCTCATGCGGCGCCCGCCGGTCCGCACCAGTTCGGCGACTCCTTTGACTTCAAGGATGGCGCTTCGCATGGCCAGGGTTCAGAGCACAGCGTAGAATTGGATGATCCCCCGGACCCGTCCGGTCATCACGAACACGCCGGGAAAGTCCACGGATCCGCGGCGGCGTCAATGCCTGAACTGCCCCCGCCGCACATTGACCAGGCTCACGGGGCAGGCGCAGCTGGCGTTCTTGTGCTGCACGATCTGATCGTGTGACGTCCGCACGGCGACCGTATCTTCAGTGTTGTTTTCCCGCGCAATCCGGCGCGGAGGAATCCTCTCGCTCGAGACCCGCGTCATCATCAGCGTCGCCGTCTTCCCCTTGCGGCGGCAACACATGTTGATGGCTAAGTGCGGATGTCCAGGCGAGCGTCATCGCCGCGATGAGTAGCCGATTGACGGCTTCGATTGCGCGTTCTGCTGCGGACGAGTAGTTCATGGCTTCTCTCCCCGCTGCGGATCTACGGATGGCAGAAGCCTAGGACGAATGCTTCGGCGCCACTGTACTCCACTTCACATTCGTACGCGTCAACTCATCGCATCCTCAGAAGATGCCGCTTGCTCCGGCTGCATCCGCAACGCGAGTCGGACTTGGTTGCCGGACACGCGCGCACAACCTTAGGGGTGTTGCGGTCCATCGACGACTCTGAATCAGATGCGATCATGGCGATGCGAATTCGATTGGTCAGCCTTTGGGGGGCAATCAATGAGCGGAGAAGCCAACTGCATTGTATGTAGCCGGGCAAGAGCAGTCGTAGCCGTCTTTCCAATCGCGCGGGGCTATGCACTGAAGGTGTACGAGTGCTCCTGCTGCCACAGCACCCTGCATCTCGTGACTCGAATGACGAAGGCTGCGCTGATCAGGCAGCACTGCGAGACCCTCCTTCCCGTCGAGAAACAGCTGAGCTCGACCGGTCGCGGGGTTCAGCAGCGGATCGCAAATTAGGCACGCAAGGCATCTGGCCGCGTGCCGGCCGAGGGGCCGCGCAACTGCGCGCAAGCTGCCGCAGCGCGCCACGGCTCTCGCGCGCTCAATTCGGCTTTTGCGTCGGCTTGCCGTCGATCTTGGGCAGGTCGCCGGCGGAAGCCGATTGATCGCCGCCGCCATTGGCGCGACGGGCCATCTCGACGGTCAGCCGCTCGGCGGCCTCCGGCGACATCAGTCCCAGGATGTCCGACATCTTTCGCGGCGCGATGGCGGAGGCGATCTCGATCAGCACGCCCATCTCGAGCCGGTCGAACACCCGCGCGGCGTCCTTCGGCTTCATGCCCTCATACATGGTGACGAGGCCCTTCATGCGTTGGGCTTCGGCGGCCTTCTGCTCGGCCTGGGTCGTGGAGATGCGGGATTCCACCGCCTTCATCTCCTCGACCTTGTTCTCGATGCGCTTTTCGGCCGATTTCAGCAGGCTCTCGCGGATGTCGATCTCGCGCTGGCGGGCCTCGATCTCCTGGCGGCGCGACTGCAACCGCTCCAGGATCGCGCGCTCGGAGGCCGAGACCTGCGGCTGGGCTTCCTCCACCTTGACCACGGTGCCCTCGGGCTTGGTCTCGGGCGCGGCCGGCTTCGGCGCCTCCTTCGGCGCGCCATGGGTCGAGCCGGTGATGTCGGGGTCTTCCCGTCCGGTCGGAAAGTTCAGATTCTCCTGCGCCCAGGACTTCTTGGCTTGTTTCGGCTGGTAGTCGAAGACATAGCCGCCATTGATCGCGAGGCCCGCGACCTTGAGCGTGGCGAGACCTGCGACGGCAACCAGGACGACCGGAATGACGCGGATGTTACGAAAGGATTTCATACCCTGACTTCATGCGGCAAGGCCGTTGGACCGTCTTCGCTCGGAGAAGGCTTCGGCCGCAGCCGCCACCGCCTTGGCCGACGAGGGCTTGGCCGCGGGCGCGGCAACCGTTTCCGGATTGGTCACGGGGCGCGCGGCGATCGCGATCTTGGACAGGCGCCGCACCACGTTGTCGGCTTCGCCCAGCTGCTTGTAGAGCTGGTCCGACATCTGGGTCGCCGCCGCGAGCTGGCTGCCGAGGTTCTCGTTGACGTCGCGCACGGCGAGCTTCAGCCCGCCGATCGCGCGCTCGGCGATCTCGGTCGCGGTGATCAGCTCGGCGATGACCGCCTTCAGCGAATGCTCGTCCGCCTTCAGCCGCGTCAGCCGCTTGTTCAGCAGGATGCAGTAGCCGATCGTGAGCATCAGCAAGATAGCCACCAGCGTCTCGATCGCCATTCCAAGGGAGTGGTTCATGGGGCCTCCATCATCTTGTTCTGCTCGTCCACCTTCTCGAACATCGCAAGTGTCGTATTTGGCTTGCGCAAGGGTTTCGTCACCCTGATAGCGACGCGGTCGCCGACCCGTCCCATGCGTCCTTCGGTGATTGTGACGTCGCCGCAGCGCACGGTGACGTTGGCATCCGCGCGCATGTCCAGCGGCAGCGTGTCGCCGACCTTCAGCCGCATCAGCTGCTTGAGCGGGATGTCGGCCTCGTAGAGCACGGCGTCGACGGCGATCTCGGCCTGGCCGATCTCGGTCGCGAAATGGCCTTCCCAGACCGGATCGCGGCCGAACTTTTCGCCCATGAACATCTGGAGCAGGACGCCCCGGATCGGTTCGATGGTCGCGTAAGGCAGCAGGAGCTCGATATTGCCGCCGCGGTCTTCCATGTCGATGCGCAGGCGCACCAGGATCGCGGCGTTGGCGGGACGGCTGATCGCGGCGAAACGCGGGTTGGTCTCGAGCCGGTCGATCGTGAAGGTCACCGGCGACAGCGGCCGGAACGCCTGCTCGGCGTCGGTCAGCACCACCTCGACCAGCCGCTTGACCAGCTCGGTCTCGATCGTGGTGTAGGGCCGGCCCTCGATGCGGAGCTGGCTGGTGCCGCGGCGGCCGCCGAGCAGCACGTCGATCATCGAGTAGATCAGGTTGGAATCGACCGTCGCCATGCCGAAATTGTCCCACTCCTCGGCCTTGAACACCGAGAGCACGGCCGGCAGCGGGATCGAGTTCATGTAGTCGCCGAAGCGCACCGAGGTGATGCGGTCGAGCGAGACTTCGACGTTGTCCGAGGTGAAATTGCGTAGGGAAGTCGTCAGGAGCCGCACCAGGCGGTCGAAGACGATTTCGAGCATCGGCAGACGCTCGTAGGAGACCATCGCCGAATCGATGATCGCGCGAATGCCGGAATGGTCGTCGAGCGTGACGTCGCCGACGGCGAAGCCGAGGAGGTTGTCGATCTCCTCCTGCGACAGCACCCGCTCGCCGGAGTTCTTGCCGGTGCCGAGGTCGCGGCTGCCGTCCTCGACCATGGCCGCCCATTGCAGGGCCATGGTCTCGGAGAGTTCGTTTTCGGCAGCGGCCTTCGCGGCCTCCGCGGGATCCTCGGAATCGAGCGAAGCCTCCCATTGGGCGGCAATCGCATCCTGGTCCATCTGCTCGTTGCCGGCCATGGCGCTAGCCCGTTACCTTCCCTGTGCCGTCACTGGATCACGACTTCCTTGAACAGCACCGCGCTGACCTGGACCGGCGCGACCGCCGCATTGACGCGCTTGGTCAGCTCTTCCTTGAGGCGGAAGATGCCGGCGGAGCCGTTGAGGTCGGAGGAGCGCAGCTCGCGCACGTAGGTCTGGAAGATGTCAGTGACGCGCGGCATCGCCGGCTTGATCGCCTCGATCTGCTTCTCTTCCTTCAGCTCCAGCACGATCTTCAGCTTCAGATATTGCACGCGCTCGCCCGGAGCACCGGCGAGGTTGACCATCATGTCGGGCACCTCGACGAAGGCCGGCGGCTTCGGCGGGGGCGCCGCCTCGGCATGATGCTCGTCGTCGCCGTGACGGAAGAAGAAGAACCAGGTCGCCGCACCGCCGCCGAGGACGGCGAGCAGGCCGACGGCCATGATGATGAGCTTGAGCTTGTTCTTCGGGGGAGCGGCTTCCGCGCCTTCGGCGGCTGTGCCGCCTTCCGCTTCGTTTTCTGCCATGGTCGCCCGGCTCGCTCATCTCTTATAGGAATCGAAAGAGCGAAGCCCCCTGGCAGACAATGACGCGATACAAATGCCCCAGCGCAATGCGCTCCCTTGCACGCAAACGCTACGGTAATAATGGTTAACGGAATCTTTCGATTGAGCCTCCACTAGGAAAAATCTGCCGGGCAAACATGGCTAACAGAACCTTTCTGCCGCCCTTCCGCGCCCTCGAAAAACAATCAAGATATTGATGTTAAACAATTTTCTGCGTTGGCACGGCTTTCGCTGAGAGAGGACCGAGACCGACGGGTTTGGGAGAACCTGACGGTCTCGTTCACGGGGTCCGCCAAGGCGCTTGGGAGAGCGAGGTGGCAGATCTCACTCAGGGGAGATCTTCCGATGCAGAACGCGCTTCTGATCGGCTTGTCACGGCAGATGACGTTGGAACGGCAGATGGATGTCATCGCCAACAACGTCGCCAATGCCAACACCAACGGCTTCAAGGCCGACCATTCGCTGTTCGAGGAGTATCTCAACTCGAACGCGCGGGAGGACAATTTCGTCGGTTCCGACCGCCGGGTCTCCTATGTGCAGGACCGCGGCACCTTCCGCGACGTCGGCCAGGGGCCGATGGAGGCGACCAACAACCCGCTCGACATGGCGATCGACGGCAACGCCTTCTTCGCGGTGCAGGCCAACGGCGCCGAGCGCTACACCCGCGACGGCAAATTCTCGCTCAGCAGCACCGGCCAGCTCGTCACCTCCGAGGGCAACCTCGTGCTCGGCACCGGCGGCCCGATCACCTTCCAGCCGACCGACCACGACATCAATATCGCCCCCGACGGCACCGTCACGGTGCTCGAGGGCACGGCCAAGACCGACTCGATCCGCGGCAAGATCCGCATGGCCTCGTTCGACGATCCGGCCCGGCTGACCAAGTTCGGCGCCAACCTCTACAGCGCCGGCTCCGCGACCCAGCAGGCCGACACCAAGTCCACCGTGCGCCAGGGCTACATCGAGAAGTCGAACGTGAACTCGGTCGGCGAGATGAGCCGCATGGTCGAAGTCATGCGCAGCTACACCGCCATCGCCAATCTGCTCCAGCAGCAGAGCGACCTCCACAAATCGGCGATCGAGAAGCTCGCCGACGTTCCGGCCTGATTAGGGGACCTCTGACATGCAAGCGCTCCACACCGCTGCGACCGGAATGGCGGCCCAGGAACTCAACGTCCAGGTCATCTCCAACAACATCGCGAACCTGCGCACCACCGGCTTCAAGAAGCAGACCGCGGCGTTCCAGGACCTGATCTACGAGCACGTCCGCCGCGTCGGCGCGCAGGCCTCGGACCAGGGCACCATCCTGCCCGTCGGTGTCGACATCGGCGGCGGCGTCAAGACCGTCGGCACGCCGCGCAGCATGACGCAGGGCACGCTGTCGCAGACCGGCAACGATCTCGACCTCGCGATGTCGGGTGAAGGCTTCTTCAAGATCCTGATGCCCGACGGGACCTACCAGTACACCCGCGACGGCACCTTCCAGATGGACAATCAGGGTCGCGTCGTCACCGCGCAGGGCAACCCGGTGCAGCCGACCATCACCATCCCGAACAACGCCTCCGGCATCTCCGTCAGCGAGCAGGGCCAGGTCTCGGTGACGCTGCCGGGCTCGTCGACCTCCTCGATCATCGGCCAGATCGGCGTGACCCGGTTCATCAACAAGGCGGGTTTGCAGCCCGTCGGAAGCAACCAGTTCACCGAAACGCCCTCCTCCGGCCCGCCGCAGGACGGCACCGCGAATGCCGAAGGCTACGGCAAGATCACGCAGGGCAGCCTGGAACAGGCCAATGTCGACGTCGTCTCGGAAATGAGCGACCTGATCGCCGCCCAGCGCGCCTACGAGATGAACGCCAAGGTCATCAGCGCCGCCGACCAGATGATGCAATCGACCACGGCGCTGTTCCGCTGAGGCAATGACGATGATTCGCACCACCCTCGCCACGATCTCCGCTCTCCTGCTGCTGGCGCTGCCGGCGCAGGCCGCCGACGACGTCATCGCGGCGCCGACGCTGCGCGCGAGCGTCACCGTGACCTCCGACGTGGTGCGGGTCGGCGATCTCATCGACAATGCCGGCTCGGCCGCGCTGATCCCGGTCTACCGCTCGCCCGATCTCGGCACCACCGGCGCGCTGCCGGTCGCGCAAGTCCTGTCGGTGTTGCGCGCAAAGCAGGTGATCGGCGTGATGACCGGCGACGTCAGGGAAGTCCAGGTCACCCGCCTCGCCCGCACCCTCGCCAACAAGGACCTCGAAAACGCGGTCGCCTCGGCGCTCGAGCGCCGCTTCGGCCTTGGCGATGTCGCCAACATCACCGTCACCTTCGACCGCGGCGTCGCCGACATGCGGCTGGACGCCTCCAACACCGGCGCGCTCCAGCCGGTGGCAACCCGTTACGACGCCCGCAGCGGCCGTTTCGACATCGCCTTCGAGATCAACAACGACAACAATCCGGCGCCGACCAAGCTGCGCTTCACCGGCTCCGCGATCGAGACCGTGGAAGTGGCCGTGCTGACGCGCGACATCGACCGCGCCGACCTCCTGAAATCCTCCGACGTCACGCTGGAGCGCCGGCCCAAGGCCGAGGTCACCGGCGAGGCCGCCTCGCGCGACCGCACCATCGGCATGCAGCTGCGCCGGCCGATGCGGGCGGGCACGCCGATCCGGGTCGCCGACATCGTCAAGCCCGACTTCGTGCAGCGCGACCAGAACGTCACCATCATCTACCAGGTGCCCGGCCTCTACCTCACCACGCGCGGCAAGGCGATCGAGAGCGGCGCCGAGGGCGACACCGTCAGCGTGCTCAACCTGCAATCCAAGCGCACGCTGACCGGCGTCGTCACCGGCCGCGGCCAGATCACGGTCCAAGGCGCGAGCCAGTCCGCGCCGATGCCGCCCGCGGTCGAGCAGACCTCCTCGCTCAAGCGCGACGAAACGCCCGCCCCCGCGGCCGCTGCTGCTGCTGCGCTCGCCCAAAGCCTGGTCCAGGCCCCCGCGTCTCCGGCCCAGATCGCCCAAGCCCAGATCCCGCAAGCCCGCATCTCGCAAGCTCCAGCCAAGTCAGAGTAAGTCATGTCCAGTTTCAGTTCGGCTTCCCGTCTTCGTCGCATCGCGATCTCTGCCCTGCTGCTGGCCTCTTGCGCGCTGGGCGGCTGTTCCTCGATCGACCGCCTGTCGCAGATCGGCGAGCAACCGAAATTGTCGGCGATCGACAATCCGACGACGCAGCCCGGCTACAAGCCGGTGCAGATGCCGATGCCGAAGCCGGAAGTCGCCTCCTACAATCCGAACTCGCTGTGGCGGAACGGCAGCCGCGCCTTCTTCAAGGACCAGCGCGCTCACCAGATCGGCGACCTCCTCACCGTGACCGTGAACATCACCGACAAGGCGAACCTCTCCAACGAAACCCAGCGCAGCCGCACCGCCAAGGAAGACTCGGGAATTACCGATTTTATCGGCAGCCAAACGGTCACGCAGCCACTCAAGGTCCTGCCCGGCCGCCTTCTCACCACCGACTCGACATCCTCCGCCGATGGCAAGGGCTCGGTCAATCGCACGGAAGCCTTGCAGACCAACGTCGCCGCGGTGGTGACGCAAGTGCTGCCGAACGGCAACCTCGTGGTCGAAGGCAAGCAGGAGATCCGCGTCAACTACGAAATCCGCGAGCTCGTGGTCGCCGGCATCGTCCGCCCCGAGGACATCCAGAGCGACAACACCATCGATTCCAGCAAGATCGCGCAGGCCCGCATCGCCTATGGCGGCCGCGGCCAGATCACGGACGTGCAGCAGCCGCGCTACGGCCAGCAGGTCATGGACGTGCTGCTGCCCTTCTAAGCCTCTCCCGAGCTCCCACATCGTGTTCGCGAACCTAGGCGCGAACGACGATGTACTACGCGGCCTCCGGTAGCTCCCCTGCCGGAGGCCGCATGTATTTTGGCGCGCGGTTGCGAGCCGCCGCCTACGCGGTCGGTTGGCGCAATCAAACGCCGCCCCAGCTTCCGTCATTGCGAGCGCAGCGAAGCAATCCAGAAATGCGACCACGGAAAGATTCTGGATTGCTTCGTCGCATCAGCGCAAAATTGCTTCGCAATTTTGTCGCGGGCTCCTCGCAATGACGGAGAATGTTGGGGCGCTATGCGCCCCTCACGTAAACTTCGCCTCCACCACGCCCAGCCCGTCCAGCTCCATCCGCACCTTGTCGCCGGCCTTCAGCCATAGCGTCTTGACAAGGCTTCCCGTCAGCACGAGCTGTCCCGCATGCAAACTCTTGCCGTCGGCGGCGAGATGATTGGCGAGCCAGGCGAGCGCGTTGTGGGGGTGGCCGAGCACGTCGGCACCGGTGCCGTGGCTGACCTCCTCGCCGTTGACGATGGCGCGGCCCTTGACCGCCGCCAGGTCCGGCACCGACGAGCGCGGCACGGACGGCCCCAGCACGCAGCCGGCGGCGAAGAAATCGTCGGCGATCAGCGTCGGCGCGCCCATCGTCTCCCACTTCACATAGCGGTCGTCGACGATCTCGATCGCGGGATGATAGGCCTCGACGGCCTCGCCGACCCATTCGGCCGTGAACGGCGCCTCGCCGGCGGCAAGGTCACGCTGCAGCCGCACCGCGATCTCGCATTCGACGCCGACACGGACATATTTGGAGGTCGCGAGCTTCACCCCGCTGTCGTGCACGCCTTTCTGGAACACGCCGCCGCCGCAGGGATGCGGGATGCCGATATAGTCCTGCATCACCTGGCTGGTGCAGCCGATCTTGTAGCCGACGAGCGGCCCGGCATGCGGCAGCAGGAGGTCGTGCAGCGCGCGCTGGACCTGGTAACCCTCGGCCTCGTCGGCAGGTGGAACCTCGAGCGCTGCAAGCGGCGCATGGTTGCGGCGCGCCAGTGCGATCGCCTTTGCGGCTTCGAGAATGTTGTCCATCGGCGCCGCCTCCCACGCTACGCAATCGAGGGCGGCACTTCAGCACCCCCGCTCCGGCCTGACAAGCGCGGTCCAAAGGACGATCCAAGGGCGGCTTCACGCCTTGACGAGGGCAAGCCGGATCAGGCTCTCGGCCGTCGCGAGGATCGCCTCATCGTTGGAACGCGCCTGCCAGCCGAGCAGCGACTGCGCCTTGGCGCTGGTGGAATGCCGCACCCTTCCGAGCATCGGCACGACCGCACGCAGAAGCGGAATCCGGTTTGCGGCCAGGCGCACCAGCCAGTCGGGCGCCTGAAGCCGCGGAACCCGGCGCGCCCTCGGTCCGAGTTCCCGCCGCAGCACCCTGGCGATGTCCAGGATCGACATCGTCTCGCCGGAGACCGCGATGAAACGCTCGCCTTTCGCCTCAGGCGCCGTCATCGCCCGCAAATGCAGGTCGGCCACATCGCGCACGTCGACCACGCCGAAATAGACCCGCGGTACCGCCGGCATGGCGCCGTCGAGCAGCGATTTGACGATCTCGATCGACCCGGAGAAGTCCGGCCCGAGCACGGGACCGAAAATGGCGGCGGGGTTCACGACCGAGAGTTCGAGCCCGCCGCCTTCGCGCGCGACGAAATCCCAGGCCGCCCGTTCGGCCAGCGTCTTGGATTTGATGTAGGGCTGCACGTCGGCGCCTTCGAGATTGGTCCAGTCGGTCTCGTCGAACGGCTTTTCCCGCGGCTTGTGGCCATACCCGATCGCACCCAGCGACGAGGTGATCACCACGCGCCTCACGCCGGCCTCGCGGGCGGCCCGGAGCACTCGCAGCGTGCCGTCGCGGGCCGGGATGATCATCTCGTTCTCATCCTTGGGAACACTGGTCGAGAGCGGCGAGGCAACATGGAGAACGTAGTCGCAGCCCGCGACGGCCTCACCCCACCCCTCGTCCCGGACGAGGTCGGCGGTGAAGAAGGACAGGCTCTCCGGCGAAACGGCCCCGCCCTCGCGCAGCATCGCCAGCACATCGGTCTGGCGCTCCGGCCGGCGCACCGTCGTCCGCACCGTGTGGCCGGCGGCCAGAAGTTGCAGGATGACGTGGATGCCGACGAAGCCCGACCCGCCAGTGACCAGAACAGTGCTCATTGCCAAATTCCCCTCGTTGCACGGGCCGGCGAATTGGTTCCGCCGCCCTGCTCAAGGCGGCATCTGGTCACTATCTCCCGGGGAGCAAGTAGAATGGATTTCGAGACCGGTATGGAAAACCTGACCAGCGTTTGCGACGGCGACTGCGATTGCAGCCCCGACCCTGCCCTGCTCGCCGACTTCAAGCGGGCCATCCACGCCCTCGGTGGCAAGTGGAAGCTGGAGATCCTGTTCGCGCTGATGAACGGCGCGGTTCGTTTCGGCGCATTGCGGCGATCGATCGGCGGCATCACCCAGCACATGCTGACCACGCAACTGCGCGAGCTCGAGCAGGACGGCCTGGTGTCGCGGACCGTCTTCGCGGAGAAGCCCTTAAGGGTCGAGTACGAGCTGACGGATGCGGCCTACGGCCTGTTGCCGGCGTTTAAGGAAATATTGAGCTGGTCCAGGCTTTATGGGGATGCGCGCCTTGTGGCGTCGCAGCAGGCCTGATTGCAGCGATTCTTGATGCAGCTGGATCGGTGTCTCAGCGTTCGAGTCGATCCCGTTGATGCGACTCGCGAAATCTCCCGCACCTGAAGTGAAGGCTGTTTCTCATCCGAACTCACGTGAGCTCGGAGGAATCGAGTCTAGCCCATTGATCACGATTCACTTTTCGCGATTGCGCTCGCGCGTCGAAGCGCGTCGGCAAGCGACGGGCAATATGCTGACCGCGGCGCGAAATGGCGCCTTGCGTCCAAAAACAAAGAGCCGCATCGCTGCGGCTCCGACTCTATTCGTCGCGATAGACCTTCTCGCGTTTCTCGTGTCGCTCCTGCGCTTCCACCGAGAGCGTCGCGATCGGCCGGGCCTCGAGCCGCTTCAACGAGATCGGCTCCCCGGTGTCCTCGCAATAGCCATAGGTGTTGTCCTCGATACGCTGGAGCGCGGCGTCGATCTTGGCGATCAACTTGCGCTGGCGGTCGCGGGCGCGGAGTTCGATGGCGCGGTCGGTTTCGGACGATGCCCGATCGGCGAGATCGGGGTGGTTCACGTTCTCCTCCTGCAGGGCTTGCAGGGTGAGCTTGGACTCTTTGAGGATCTCATCCTTCCAGGCAAGGAGCTTCAACCGGAAGTACTCCTTCTGCCGGTCGTTCATGAAAGGCTCTTTTTCGGTCGGTCGGTAGTTTTTCAACTTTTCCAAGGGCGGCCTATCTGTCTAAGCAACGACTCGCAAACGGAACGGGGTCCGTTGAGCGGGGCGTTATATAGCGGCCTCCCGTGACAGACAATATTTCCCTGCTCGTCCGGCTGGCGCGCCCAAGCCCTTGCACAGGAAGGTTTATCCTGGAGGGCCTGGGGGCGGCCGAAGGCCTAGTAACCGACCGTGAAACGCTGCCTCAAATGGGCCGGCCGCTCGATCTCGTCGGCCAGCGCAATGGCGTAATCGGCGAAGCTGATCCAGCTCTTGCCATTCGCATCTGCGAGAAGCTGATCGGTCCCGAGCCGGAACTTGCCCGTGCGCTCTCCCTCGACGAACAGCGCCGACGGCGAGATGAAGGTCCAGTTCAGGTCCTTTTCCTGGCGCAGCAGATCGAGAAAGGCAGAGCCTCCCTCGGCCTCGGCCTTGTATTGGGCCGGAAAACCGGGGGTTGTAACCAGTTTCACGCCAGGAGCGACCTCGAGGCTGCCAGCCCCGCCGACGACGAGGTAACGGCCCACCTTGGAGTCCTTGGCTGCCCCGATCAGCTTGAGCGCGTCGCTGGCCAGGAAGTGCACGGAACTCACGGCGACGTCGTGCCCGGCCCACAGCTTGGCGAGGCCCGCCTGGTCGAGCACGTCTCCCTTGGTCGGTGTGACGTTCGGCAGGGCCGCGATCTTCTCGGGGTTCCGGGCGATGGCCGTGACGCTATGGCCGCGGCGGGACAGTTCCTTGGTGATCTCCGACCCGGCCCGGCCCGAGGCGCCGGCGATTGCGATTTTCATGGAAGGCTCCTTTGCTTCTATAGTAACTAACAGTGACTAGATATCGCAAAGAATGCTGGTGTTAAGAGAGCACTTTGTGCTTACCTGCTTACGCAGGAGTAACCGGCAAGCGAGCCGGCAAGCGACTTCAATGGATCGAGGACCCGACGATGAAGCCCGACGTCTATGCAGCGAACTGCCCCACGCGCCAGATCCTCGATCGCATCGGCGACAAATGGGCGGTGCTGATCCTCCTGCTGCTGCGCGGCGAGCCGATGCGTTTCAATCAGTTGCGCCGCACGATCGAAGGCATTTCGCAGAAGATGCTGAGCCAGGTTCTCAAATCGCTCGAACGCGACGGCCTGATCAAGCGCCGCGCCATCGCGACCGTACCGGTGACGGTGGAATATTCGATCACGCAGCTCGGGCTGACCCTCGCCGCCGCCGTCGATCCGCTGCGCGATTGGGCCGAGGAGAATCTGAAGGACGTGCTCGCCGCCCAGCGCCGCTACGACGCGCAGAAGGAGGAGGAAGCGGCGTGAATGGCAACGTCTGGAACGAGCTGTTCCCGCGCCACCCCAAACTCCGCCGTCATGCCCCGGCTTGACCGGGGCATCCCGTACGCCGCGGCTTCTCGACTCAAAACGACTGTCTCTGGACTACTGGGTCGCCCGGTCAAGCGGTGCGACGACAGCCTGCCCGACTACGCCTGCCCGGCCTTGGCGAGTTCGACCTCGACACGCAGCTCGATCTCGGACAGCAGCGAATCGAGACCGGGATCGCCCGAGGACGATTTCAGGTTCGCCGCAGCATCGCGCAGCCGCATCACGGTGGACGCGTCGAGATTGCCGGACAGCAGCCCCATCTTGAGATCGTCGAGCACGTCGAGCGCGGTCCTGCCGCGGGCGACCGAGCGCTTGCGACGCTCGACCGGATCCTCCTCGATGCCTTGCAACGCGAGCAGCGCATCGATGTTGGCGGCCGCTTTCGGCGCCGCGGCGGCCCGCGTCTCCTGCGCCGACGCGGTGTCGGGCAAGACGAAGGTGCCGGAGCCCGTCCGCCTGGCCTGGCTGGCCGGCGTTCCAAGCGTGGTGCCGTTCGGTCCGTAGATGCGCATCGCAGCAATCCGGGTGATCGATGCCTCACCTTCGCTGTTTTATGGTTAACGGCACGTAAACAGCCCGGCAAAATCTGCCGACAGGCGGCAGTTTCGCTCCTCAAAGACAACGCTCGCTGACACCGGTCGAAACAGATTTATTCAACCTATTCAGCGACCTACCCCCACTGCCCCGCGTTGGCACGGCCCTCGCAAGGAAAGCGTCGGACCAGCTCGTCATGGGAGTGTCGAGGATGGTCCGAGATTTGAGGAGCCTCGGGGAGCAGAGGATGCCAGGCGTTCGTTGGGTGAGGATTGTTGGGGTGGCCTGCGCCGCGCTGTCAGCGCTGGCGCTGTCGGTCACGTCCGCAAGCGCGACCTCGCGCATCAAGGACCTCGCCAATATCGAAGGCGTGCGGCAGAACCAGCTCATCGGCTACGGCCTCGTCGTCGGCCTCAACGGCACCGGCGACACGCTCAACAACATCCCCTTCACCAAGCAGTCGCTGCAAGCGATGCTCGAGCGCATGGGCGTCAACATCCGCGGCGCCACCATCCGCACCGGCAACGTCGCCGCCGTGATGGTGACAGGCAATCTGCCGGCCTTCGCCACCCAGGGCACGCGCATGGACGTCACCGTCTCCGCGCTCGGCGACGCCAAGAACCTCCAGGGCGGCACCCTGCTCGTCACGCCCCTCCTCGGCGCCGACGGCAACGTCTATGCGGTCGCGCAGGGCTCGCTCGCCATCTCCGGCTTCCAGGCCGAGGGTGAAGCGGCGAAGATCGTGCGCGGCGTTCCGACGGTGGGGCGCATCGCCAACGGCGCCATCATCGAGCGCGAGATCGAGTTCGCGCTCAACCGGCTGCCGAACGTGCGGCTCGCGCTGCGCAACGCCGACTTCACCACCGCCAAGCGTATCGCGGCGGCCGTCAACGACTATCTCGGCGTCAAGACTGCCGAGCCGATCGATCCCTCGACGGTGCAGCTTTCGATCCCGCCCGAGTTCAAGGGTAACGTCGTCGCCTTCCTCACCGAGATCGAGCAGCTCCAGGTCGATCCCGATCTCGCCGCCAAGATCGTCATCGACGAGCGCAGCGGCATCATCGTGATGGGCCGCGACGTCCGCGTCGCCACTGTCGCGGTGGCGCAAGGCAACCTCACCGTCACGATCTCCGAAAGCCCGCAGGTGAGCCAGCCCAATCCGCTGTCTCGCGGGCGGACCGTGGTTGCGCCGCGCAGCAGCGTCAGCGTCACCGAGGACGGCAGGAAGTTGGCGCTCGTCAAGGATGGCGTCTCGCTCCAGCAGCTCGTCGACGGCCTCAACGGCCTCGGCATCGGCCCCCGCGACATGATCAGCATCCTGCAAGCGATCAAGGCCGCCGGCGCGATCGAAGCCGACATCGAGGTGATGTGATGCAGGCGAGCATGATCAACGCCCCGCGCGCCGCCACCTCCTCGGCCTTCTCGGTGGAGAGCCGCAACGGCCGGCCCGACTTCGAGCTCGCCGCCGCGCTGCAGAAGGTCCCGCCGCAGCAGCAGGCCAAGGCGCAGAAGACCGCCACCGATTTCGAGGCGATGTTCCTCAACAGCATGTTCTCGCAGATGACCTCGGGCCTGAAGGGCGAAGGCCCGTTCGGCGACACACCGGGCACCGGCGTATGGCGCTCGATGCTGACCGAGCAGTATTCCAAGAACTTCGCCAAGGCCGGGGGCGTCGGCGTCGCCACCGAGGTCTACCGCACTCTCATCATGCAGCAGGCGAAAACCGTCCGCACGGCATAAGGTCAAACGAGATGAACCAGTTCACCGCCTCACGCCAGCCGATGCAGGCGCAGCGCCCGAACACCGCGCCCGGCAACGCCGAGGCGCGCAAGCTCGCCGAAGACCTGATGGATGCGATGAACGCCCTGCTCGGCCTGATCGAGCGCGAGACCGAGCTCGTGCGCGCCGGCAACGTCCGCGAGGCGATGACCCTCGAGAGCAGGAAGCAGGAGCTGTCGCGAAACTATGTCGGCGCCGTCAGCCGGTTGAAGGCCAGCCAGGCCCAGCTCGCGAAATCGGCGCCCGAGCTGCTCTCGACGCTGCATCGGCATCACGATGCGTTCCGCGCGATGCTCCAGGTCAATCTCACCGTGCTCGCGACCGCGCACGCGGTCTCCGAGAGCGTCGTGCGCGGCGTCAACGCCGAGATCCAGAAACGCAACGTGCCGAACACCTATACGGCCGCAGGTCGCCGCGCCACTCCGGGCCCGCGCCACATCACCCCGCTCACGGTCAGCCGCTCGCTCTGAGCGCGCGCAAAACAAGCGACAATTTTACGAAAAACCGCGCGGCGATATCGTCGCGCGGTTAGTCACGTTTCCTTACCGGGTCTTCAATCCTGGTGTTCCATGGTTGCGCATTGAGAGGGGTTGGGATTTGACTCGGACGAGGCAACCAGGAGGCTGCCATGAGTACAGATTTCAGCATCAGGCCGGTGGGGATACCGGCCCCCGCGCAGATCGTAACGACGTCGAATGCGGCGGCGAACGAGGCCGTGCAAACTGATTTGCCGGTGAGCCAGACGGTCGCCGCGAGCGATACGAGCGCACCCGCGCGCAATGATTTGCCGAACAACGAGAACATCTCGCGGCAGGTCGTGTTCGACCAGGCTGCCGCATCCTTCGTCTTCCAGGTCGTCAACGACAGGACCGACGCCGTGGTCAATCAGTTCCCCGACGAAGCGATGCTGCGTCGGCGAGCTTATTTCCATGCAGAGGATCTGAAGTCCAAACCCTCGCGTCCGCTCAATACGGACCTCAGCGCCTGACGATCAGGCGTCGAGCGTGGCAACCGCTGTGTCGAGATAGGTCGCGCCGGTCGCAGGATCGGTGACGACGTTTTTGATCTGGGCCTTGCCAACGTCAGTCAGCGTAAACTTGGTATTCCCGAAGCGGAACGAGCTGTCCTCGATCGGCACCTGCCGGTGTGGGACGTCCCGGTGCTCCCGTCGTGGACCTGCGCGCGAAAGCCGCTGACCGGCGAGAGGTTGAGCGGGAATTTCTTGCCATCGGAATAGGTCCCGGTCCGGCCGCCCTGGTAGGGCGAGGAATCGGCCGGGATGTATGTCGACGAACCCGATGGGCTGGAAAGAACGTTCGACTTATGCGCGGTCGACACAATGCTCATGATGTCGGCCACGACGGGCCTCCATCACGGCCGCCCGGACAGACCCGCAGCGATATTGCGATTGATCTCGATCAGCGGGCGGAAGTGATCGAACTGCGGGCTCATCTGCAGCGCCGCGGTCTGGCTCAGCACGAACACGCTGATGTTGGCGATCTTCTGGCGGACGTCGATCGGCTGCGGATTGTTGTCGCGCATCGCCTCGCTCAGGAAGATCGTCCAGAGCTTGCGGTTGAACATCAGCGCCTGCATGGTCTGCTCGCTGAGCGGATCAGCGTTGTTCACCGCATCCTGGAGCTTGTTGGCGGCCTTGAGCAAGGTCTGCGCCTCGATGTCGCGAGGAGATGCAGTGGTCGTTGCAACACGCGCGTAAGCCGAGGCAGCGGAATTCGACATCAATCACACCCTGGAGGTTACCTAGCCCGTTGAACGCGCTTAAGGATTTCTTTCCCAACCCTAGGCAGCACCGCTTAAGATTTGCTTACGTGTGCGCTTGGAAGCACTCCGGATAATTACGGGTCACGGAGGTCTTCGTCAGCGCAACGCTAGATGCACGCACACACGCTGTAAACTTGCTTCGCGTGATGGGCATCAATCTCAGCTAATCCTGCCTTAGCGATCTCCGTAAAAAGAACGGCGGAGCGTTAGCCCCGCCGCGATATCTCAAGTAGCGGTGTTGCGCAGCGAAATTAGCGGAGCAGCTGCAGCACGCTCTGCTGCGACTGGTTGGCCAGCGACAGCGCGGACACCGCGATCGACTGGCGGGTCGACAGCGCCTGGCTGTTGGCCGCTTCCTCGTTGGTGTCGGCCAGCGTCAGGTTCGACGAGCCGGTCTGCAGCACGTTGATCAGGTTCTTCGAGAAGTCCTGGCGCACCTGCACGATCGAGAGGTTCGAACCGAGCGCCGAACCTTCCGAGCGCAGCGTGCTCGAGGCCGCGTTCAGGCTGGTCAGCACCTTGTTGGTGGCGCCGTTGTCGATGAAGTCGACACCGTTGACGAGGTTGCTGAGGCCGAGGCCGGCCGCATTGAACACCACGCCGTTGATGCCGAGCGTGGAGCTGCCGGTTTCGTTGAAGACGAGCTTCAGCGTGTCGCCGTTGAGCAGGTTGACGCCGTTGAAGGAGGAGTCCTGCGACGTCGTGTCGATCTGCGCCAGAATGTTGTTGAACTGGTTGACCAGATTCGAGCGCGCCGTCTGCGCGACCGGATCCTGGACCGGCGGCTGCGCGGTGGTGAAGGCCAGAACACCGGTGATCGTGCCGCCGACCGTGCCGCCCGCAGTCGTCGAACCGAGCGTCGAGGAGGCGTATTCGTTGACGGTGGTCACCGTCAGCAGGCCATTGGCGTCGATCGTCGCCGTCAGGTGGTTCGCCTGAAGCTGCGCGTTGAGCTGGTCGAGCGTCTTGACGGTGCCGTTGGTGCCGTCGCCGAAGGTGACGTTCACCGGCGTGCCGCCGTTGAAGGAGGTGAAGGTCAGCGTCTTGCCGCTGACACCACCAACACCGGAGGTCCGCGCCGCGGTGAAGGCGGTCGCCGTTCCCGTGTTGCCGCTGAGGCCGAACGCGTGGAGCGCATTGCCGGTGCCGGTGATCGACAGGTCGGCGTTGACGCCGGTGGAGAGCGCAAGCTGGCCGCTGCTGTTGACCGACGACGGGATCTGGCCCGAAGTGGTCGTCAGCGACGCCGCGCCGTTGAAGATGCTTGCGGTCTTCACGCCGGTGGCAAGGTCGATCGAGTTGAGCAGGTCGGTGAGCGTCGCGCTCTGGATATAGACGGTCGAGTTGCCGTTGCCGTCCGTGACAATGTTGCCGTTGACACCACCCGAGGTCACGCTGGCCGCCGATTGGGGCGTCTGGGCGTTCTTGAAGGTGATGGTGTGACCATCGATGTTCAGCGTCGAGCCGTCCTGGACCAGGGTGCCCAGCGAACCCGAGGTCGTCGACCGGTTCGCGGTCACGTTCGCATTGCCCGCGCCGGTCGCCGTGGTCAGACCGAGCTTGTTGAGGAAGTCAGCCTTGCCGGTCACACTCAGATCGGCGCCGGTCGAGCTCTTCAGCGTGACCTGGCCACCGCCCGAGATGGACGATGCCACCTGAAGCGTGCCGATCGGACCGGTCGAACCGCTGACCGCGATGGTCGCCGCGCCTGCGCTGATGGTTGCGGTCTTGACGCCGCTGGCGAGGTCAATCGCGCTGAGGACGTCGTTGACGGTCGCCCTGGGCGCAGCCGCGGTTCCCTCATAGACGATCGAGTTGCCGTTGCCGTCGGTGGCGATGTGTCCACTGGCGTCGAGACCCCAGCCGGTCGGCTGCGTCGTCGGCGGGATACCGGTGCGGAAGGTGATGGTCTTGCCGTTCACCGTGATGGTGTCGCCATCCGCGGGCGGCGCGCCAAAGGTGGTGGATGCCGTGGTGCCGAGCAGCGTGGCGGTACCTGACAGTACGGTGGTGCCGTCGGCGGCGGTCGCGGCGAAACCGACCGCCGAGCCCGCGTTCGAACCCAGTGAAGCGCCGAGCGCGGCGGTCCCCGTCACCGGGGTCACGCCACCGGGCGCGCCGGTGTAGAGCACGTTGCTGTTGGCGGTCGCGCTCGCATAGGAGGTCGTGCCGCGCAGGTCCGCGGGCGTCGCACCGGGAATCGTGGTGGAGACGTTCGACTTGGTGGAGTAACCGACCGTGGTCTGCAGCGCTTGGTTGGCGATCGATTTCGCGCTGTCGATCAGCTTCTGCAGCGAGGTGATGCCGGTGTTGGCGGCCTGGAGCACCTGCACACCGTTGTTGATGCCGTCGAGCAGGTTGCTGATGTCGCTCGCCCGGTTGTCCAACCCCTGCGCGGTGAAGAAGTTGGTGGGATTGTCGAGTGCCGTGTTGACCTTCTTGCCGGTTGACAGCCGCTCCTGCGTCGTGGCCAGCAAGTCAGCCGTCGACTGCAGCGACAACAGGTTCTGGCGAACTGACGCCGAGAGAACGATGTTGGACATTGGCGAGTCTTCCTCTTGAACCGGATACGAATCGGCCACGCGGTCTCGAAAGCGGGCTTTGGTCCAGTTTTAGGAGGTGTCCTTTAAAGTATGGTTAACGCCGGTTTAAGCGATAGGGTTAATGGCGAATGAATGCCCCTGCCCGCCTCCGGACGCAAACAAGAGCGGCAGGGCCAATGGCCCCGCCGCTCGATTTTATTTAGCTATTCCAGCTACTTGTTAGCGGAGCAGCTGGAGCACGCTCTGCTGCGACTGGTTGGCCAGCGACAGCGCGGAGACCGCGATCGACTGGCGGGTCGACAGCGCCTGGCTGTTGGCCGCCTCGACGTTGGTGTCGGCCAGCGTCAGGTTGGACGAGCCGGTCTGCAGCACGTTGATCAGGTTCTTGTTGAAGTCCTGACGGATCTGCACCACCGAGAGGTTCGAGCCGAGGCTCGAGGCCTCCGAGCGCAGCGTGCTCGAGGCGGCGTTCAGGTTGGTCAGCACCCTGTTGGCGGCAGCGTTGTCGATGAAATCGACGCCGACGGTCAGAGCAGCGAGGCCCAGACCCTTGGAGTTGTAGGTCACGCCGGTGATGTTCAGGCTCGACTTGCCGGTCTCGTCGAACACCAGCTTGAGCTGGTCGCCGTTCAAGAGGTTGACGCCGTTGAACGAGGAGTCCTGCGAGGTCGTGTCGATCTGGTTCAGGATGTTGTTGTACTGGGACACCAGGTTCGCACGCGCCGTCTGGGCAACCCCATCCTGGACGGGATTGGAAGCCGTCGAGAAGGTCAGCGCCGAAGTCAGCGTGCCGCCGATCGCACCACCCGCCGCCGTCGAACCGAGCGTCGAGGACGCATAGTCGTTGGATGCGGTGATGGTCAGCAGACCGTTGGCGTCGATCGTCGCCGAAAGGTTGTTGGCCTGAAGCTTGGTGTTGAGCTGATCGAGCGTCTTGACCGTGCCGTTGGTGCCGTCGCCGAAGGTGACGTTGACCGCCGTGCCGCCGTTGAAGGAGGTGAAGGTCAAGGTCTTGCCGGCGATGCCGCCGATGCCGGAGGTGCGCGCCGCGGTGAAGGCGGTGGCATTGCCGGTGTTGCCGGCGAGGCCGAGCACGTTCAACGCATTGCCGGTGCCGGTGATCGACAGGTCGGCGTTGATACCGGTCGAGATCTTGAGCTGACCTGAGGTATTGATCGTCGAGTTCGACTGGCCGGTGGCGGTCGCCAGCGTCGCGGTGCCGTTGGCGTTGATCGTGGCAGTCTGCACGCCGGTGGCAAGGTCGATCGCCTTCAGCACGTCGTTGACCGTGCCGGCCTGTAGATAGACCGTCGAGTTGCCGTTGCCGTCGGTGAGGACGTTACCGGAGGCACCGAAGCCGCTCGGAACGCTCGGCGCACCGGTCGAGCCCGGGATCGGCGCGTTCTTGAAGGTGATGACGTGACCGTCGACGTTCAGCGTCGCCCCGTCCGCGATGGTCGCGCCCAGCGAGGCCGCGCTCGTGGTCCGGTTGACGTTGACGGTGGCGTTGCCTGCACCTGTGGACGTCGTCAGGGCGAGGGCCTTGAGCAGGTCGGCCTTGCCGGTGACACTCAGATCCGCACCCGTCGAGCTCTTCAGCGTGACGGCGCCGCCAGCGGCGGTCGAGACCGCAGCACCTGGCTGGCTGGCGCTCACGGCGATCGTCGCAGCGCCCGCGGTGATGGATACCGTCTTCACGCCGCTGGCCAGATCGATCGCGGACAAGAGATCGTTGACGGTCGCCGCCGGGGTGCCCGCGGTGCCGAGATAGACGGTGGTGTTGCCGTTGCCGTCGGTGACGAGGTTGCCGCTGACGCCCGAGCCGGACGGAACCGCAGTCGACGCCGGAGCGGAGCCCGAGCGGAACGTGATGGTCTTGCCATTCACGGTCAGCGTGTCGCCGTCGGCAGGCTGGGCGTTGCCGGCCAGGCCGGTTGCGGTCGTGCCGTTGGTGGCGATCAGGGTGATGGCGCCGGTCAGCGCCGTGGTGCCGTCACCGGCCGTTGCGCCAGTGCTTGCAAAGGAGCCGATGGTGGCGCCGAGCGTCGTGGTGCCGGTCGCCGCCGTGGTGCCGCCGGCCGTGCCGTTATACAGCACGTTGCTGCTCGCGGTCGCGCTGGCGAAGCTCGTCGTGCCGCGCAGGTCGGCCGCCGTCGCACCCGAGATGGTGGTGGAGACGTTGGACTTGGTGGAGTAGCCGACCGTGGTCTGCAGCGCCTGGTTGGCAATCGACTTGGCGCTGTCGATCAGCTTCTGCAACGAGGTCAGGCCGGTGTTGGCAGCCTGCAGCACCTGCACGCCGTTGGCGATGCTATCGAGCAGATTGTTGATGTCGCTGGCGCGGTTGTCGAGCGACTGAGCCGTGAAGAAGTTGGTGGGATTGTCCAGGGCCGAGTTGACGCTCTTGCCGGTCGACAGACGGTTCTGTGTGGTGGCGAGGAGGTCGGCGGTGGACTGGAGAGAGAGCAGGTTCTGACGAACCGACGCAGAGAGAACGATACCTGACATGACTCTTACCCTTCTGGCTTACGCGTCTTCGTTCGATCGCTTCGGATCGAGTGACGGGGCCAGCGTGCCGCGACATGGCTAACAAAGGGTGAAACGAACATCGCCTGCATAAGCGCCGGTTCACCATAAGCGGGCGGGAAGCGCAGAGTGAGATGGCAATCAGCCTGAAATCATTGGCAATTCTTCGCGCTTACGCTCCATTAACCATAACCGCTGGTTACTTTTCAGAGTGTCGCCTGCCCTCTCGAAACCTCGAGTGACGAACGAAAAAAAGCGGCGGGGCCGAAGCCCCGCCGCCGGATCTTGCTTGCGATGTCTGCCGCTTGTTAGCGGAGCAGCTGCAGCACGCTCTGCTGCGACTGGTTGGCCAGCGACAGCGCGGAGACCGCGATCGACTGGCGGGTCGACAGCGCCTGGCTGTTGGCCGCCTCGACGTTGGTGTCGGCCAGCGTCAGGTTGGACGAACCGGTCTGCAGCACGTTGATCAGGTTCTTGTTGAAGTCCTGACGAACCTGCACGATCGTCAGGTTCGAACCGAGGCTCGAAGCTTCCGAGCGCAGCGTGCTCGACGCGGAGTTCAGGTTGGTCAGCACCTTGTTGGTGGCGGCGTTGTCGATGAAGTCGACGCCACCGGTCAGCGCGGCGAGGCCCAGACCCTTCGAGTTGTAGGTCACGCCGGTGATGCTGAGGTTCGACTTGCCGGTCTCGTCGAACACCAGCTTGAGCTGGTCGCCGTTCAACAGGTTGACGCCGTTGAACGAGGAGTCCTGCGAGGTCGAGTCGATCTGGTTCAGGATGTTGTTGTACTGAGACACCAGGTTCGAACGTGAGGTCTGGGCGACCGTATCCTGGACGGGGCTGGAAGCCGTCGAGAACGTCAGCGCCGTGGTCAGCGTGCCACCGATCGCACCACCCGCGGCGCTCGAACCGATGGTCGAGGACGCGTAGTCGTTGGTGGTGGAGACCGTCAGCAGGCCATTGGCGTCGATCGTCGCCGTCAGGTTGTTGGCCTGCAGCTTCGAGTTGAGCTGATCGAGCGTCTTGACCGTGCCGCTGGTGCCGTCGCCGAAGGTGACATTGACCGCCGTGCCGCCGTTGAAGGAGGAGAAGGTCAAGGTCTTGCCGGTGAGGCCGCCGACGCCGGAAGTACGGGCCGCGGTGAACGCGGTCGAGGTCCCGGTGTTGCCGGCGAAGCCAAGCGCGTTCAGCGCGTTGCCGGTGCCGGTGATCGACAGATCGGCGTTGACGCCGGTCGAGAGCTTGAGCTGGCCCGAGGCGTTGATCGACGAGTTGGTCTGGCCGGTGGCCGTCGCAAGCGTCGCGGTGCCGTTGGCGTTGACCGTCGCGGTCTGCACGCCGGTGGCAAGATCGATCGCCTTCAGCACGTCGTTGACGTTGCCGCCCTGCAGATAGACGGTCGAGTTGCCGTTGCCGTCGGTGAGGACGTTACCGCTGGCACCGAAGCCGCTCGGAACGCTCGGAGCACCGGTC
>NZ_SPQT01000032.1 GCF_004571025.1 Bradyrhizobium niftali
ACACAGGAACTGCGAGGTAGGAGGAGCATGCGATGACGTAACCCCATCAACAGGTTCCAGCCGAGGTCTGCGAGAGGATGAGACGAGATGGAGGTTCGGTCTTCCCGGCGCATGCGAACACTGGTGACCCAAATGGCCCAATCGAGGCCTGTCCGCTAATGAGAACGCACGCGCGCTGATATCCATGATGGCCCGGAGAAAATGCTCCAATCAAAGGCCGGATACATTGATGCAAGACCACTCACCACCTGATCGACGAACCTCTTGCTACGCACGGCCGGACCATACATTCGGGTCATTCGCGACCGGGTCGAGCCGGCAGCAAGTCCGATCAATGCCCGTTTTGCCGGCGACAGCGGAAGTCAAGTCAGAGCATGAGGCCGCGCTGACGGCCGCCAAGCTGGTCGAACCCGCCCTGGACGAGTTCTACGCCACGCTGAGCAGCGAGGCTGCGGCATCGGGGTGATGACATTCTGCCTGAAAGCCGATGGCCGTCCACCTCATCATTGGTGGTACTCACCCAGCTCGCCGATCTGCACGAGATGGCTGCTTCGCAAGACGTGCACCCACGCTTACCTATATTGAGTTCGTCATCCGGCCTCATCTTCGCTGAACCTTTGCGGGATTTCCGGGACCAACCTCTATAGGCTTGCGAGAACGACGGCTTTTTGCCGTGAACCGGCCCGACCATAGTGAAGTGACAGTTTGATTTTTTTGGCGCTGCATTAGCGCAAGAGAGGTCCGTTATGGACCGAACAGCTGGCAAGAAAGTCAGTTGCCATGCCATAGAGTGTCATTCGCCAGGATGGCGCCGCTGTGGCATTCTCATTGTTGCGGTGCTCTGTACCGCATGCACTCTCCTATTTGCGAGCGAAGCCAGAGCTCAATGCACGGCGCGAGATGTCCTGCAGAACCAACTTAGGCTCAAGAAAGCTCCGTCAGCCGACAGGCCGCAGATCCCGATCAAATCCGCCGTCGATGTTTCCGTGTGGAGGACGATCACAATCGGGACGTTTGCAAATGTCTTTGCCCTCAGTACCGCATTGGATGCGGTAGGTTGCGGCATCGGAAACTCGGCTGGCGAAATTCTCGCACGACCGACCTTTACCCTTCGCGGCGCGAAAACAAACGTAGAGCTTTTTACGGTGTCGGTAGCCGAACTCGGCTTTAAGATTGATACTGCGTCGCTGGCGGACATTTTTGCGCGCGCCAAACAGCTGGGTTTCGGACTTGCGGCGGCAGAAGTCGGGCCACAGCTGAGGCTGCAATATATCGACCAGCCGATCGGTGAATTTCTCATCATCGGAATGGAGCCAATCAGGACGTGGACGGGCGCCCCCGTCATCTTGAATGTAGCCAATGGCGGAGCGGGACTCATTCTCATCGGCCAGGATGGCAGCGCCGACGCGCAGATCTCCGTGGCATCCCGTTTTGTATTTGTGCGGACCAATGAGGGCGCGCCTGCCGAGGAACACGAGGCCGTAGCACTTATCGATCGCTGAATTTCCAATCGCTGAATTTCCAAGTGTACGCAGCGGCAGAGCCAGGATCGAGCCTGAAAACTCGCGTCACTTCATCGAGCAAGAGGTTGCCGCCGATCACAAGTTTGCCGAGACCGAAAGACGCTTCGGGTGGGCCTCTCGCGTCGATATAGCCGCACCTCGGCTTGCGGGCACAAAGCTCAGGGGAGTATCTGCCATGACACTAGCGTCCGTCAAAGTCGGCATGATCGCGGAGGAGACCGGAGCACTTTCGTTCATGGGCCGCGCAAACGCCAACGTGGCAAGGATGGTGGTTGACGAGATCAACGCCAATGGCGGCCTGCTGGGGCGGAAGATCGAACTCTACCTCGAGGACGGTGCAACGACCGACGCAGTCGCGGAGGCCAAGGCGGCCAAGCTTGTGTTGCAGGACAAGGTGGATGTGATCTTCGGCGGCATCTACAGCTCCACGCGGCAGGCCATCAAGGGCCCCGCCGTCGTGAAGGGCATGACGCTCTACATCTACCCCGAGCAATACGAAGGGCAGGAATGCGACCCGCTGATCTTCTGCACCGGCCCGGTGCCGGCGCAGCAGCTCGACCCGCTCATTCCCTGGCTGATGCACAAGACCGGTGCCAAGACATTCTACCTGCCGTCCGCAGACTACGTCTGGCCGCACGTGATGAACGAGAGGGTCCGCCAGCTCGTCACCGCCAATGGCGGCCGCATCGTCGGCGAGGAATACCATCCCCTCGATCACATGGAGTACGACGAGACAGTTGCGAGGATCATGTCCAGCGGCGCGGACGCGGTGTTCAACACCATCGTTCCACCCGGGGTCGTGCCCTTCTTCGCCCAACTCCACAACGCCGGTTTTCAGGACCGCGGCGGGCAGTTGATCTGCACCTATTTCGACGAGAACCTGCTCGGTCTGCTGCCCGCGCCGCATGTGGAAGGCCTCTACGGCTGCCTCGACTTCTACCAGAACGTCAGCGACCCCTTCAGCAAGACGCTGCTCGGCGCGTACGACAAGCGCTATCACGGCAAGGAGCAGTTCACGGGCGGCAGCGCCTGCTCCGGCCTCTACCGTGGGATCAAGCTCTGGGCGGCGGCCGTGAACGAGGCCGGCTCGCTGCGCCAGGAGGACGTCATCGCTGCGCTCGATCACGCGGGGATCGCCGAGGGGCCGGGCGGTCCGGCGGAAATGGTACCCGGCCAGCACCACGTCCGCATGAACATGTATATCGCCCAGGCGAAGAGCGGCCGTTTCGAGATCGTCGAGAGCCTGGGGGCTATCGCGCCGGACGAGGCGATGGTGCCGTCCGTCGCGGAGTCCGGCCGGAGGCCAATGGCGTAGTCAGCCCACCAGGTAGGGAGCGTGAGATGAATGTCCGGTCTCCTGTCAACGAGAGTCTCCTGAGCCAGCGTCTCGCCGCGCTCGAAGCGGCAAAAAGCTGGGCACCGAATGTTCTGCCGGAGCTCGAGCGCTTCATCCGGACCGCCGACGATTATGATCTTCTTCGCGTCAATCCCATCCAATACGGCGGCGCCGTCCGCATGTCCGAGGCGGACGCGATCGAGCTGTTCGTGCACGCTGCCAAGGTGGGCCTGTTCGATATGGACTGGCTGCTGATCTGCGCCTATTGCCCGCAGGTCGCCGGCAGCTTTCGCGAGCTCGACCAGGTCCATCCACGCTTTCAGTGCGCGTTCTGCAACGCGATCAACGATGTGGCGCTGGATGACTACATTCAGGTCGCATTTACGGTCTCGAGCGGCGTCCGCGACATCATATTCCGCCATCCCGAAAGGCTGTCGGTCGAGGATTTTTACCTGCGCTACAACTTTTCCAAGGGCTTCATCGCTCCGCATGGAATGACGCATCAGCAGCTCGTTGCTGCGCTCTCACGGGGATTCGCCGATATCGAGGCTCATGAGCACCGCAGCTTCGACTTCGACGTCACAGCTGGCCGTTTCGAGGTGCTGGATTTGAGCCACAAGCTCCTTCTGGTCTTCTTCGCGAACGGGGAGCCGGCAGAGCCGCAAGGGACGCTGGTCCAGCTCGAGTCGGGCCGCTTCCATGTGCCGGACCGGCCGACGGCACCGAAAGACATGGTCCTCGGCGACGGACGCTTTTCGTTCCGGCAGACGGCCGATCTCAGCCCAGGCAAGCACACCATCCGGATCGAGAACCGCACCGACGATCGCGGTCGCTTCTGGTTCGTCCAGTATCCCCCAGGTTTCGCGCCCCATCTGGTCGAGTATGAACCGTTTCTTTCCGGCAAGCGGCTGCTGCTCACCCCGAGCTTCCGCGAACTCTACAAGGCGCAGCTGGTGGATGAGGGCGAGAGCCTCAATATCTCGGACATGACGTACCTGTTCACCGATCTGAAGAAGTCGACCCCGCTGTATGAAAGCGTCGGTGACGTGAACGCGTATTTTCTGGTTCGCCAGCACTTCGAGATCTTGAACAGGATCATCCGGGAACGATCCGGCGCCATCGTGAAGACGATCGGCGACGCAGTCATGGCCGGCTTCGAGCGACCCCAGGACGCCGTTCACGCCTCCATCGAGATGGTCGAAGAGCTGTCGCGATTCAATCGGACCGCTTCGCGGCCGCTGGGCCTCAAGGTCGGCGTCCACAGGGGGCGGGCGATTGCGGTGAATCTCAACGACCGGATCGACTATTTCGGGCAGGACGTGAATATCGCCGCACGCGTGCAAGGTCTCGCCGATGTCAACGAAGTCTGCATCAGCGCAACGGTGATGGAGGCACCGGGCGTCGCTGACATCGTCAAATCACGCTCGGTGTCGTGCAACTACGAGAACCTGAAGGGGGTCGGTCAAAAGATGGAAGTCCATCGCATAACAATCCCGCCGGCGCAGGCATGAAGGACCGCAAGGGCGGCGCTCGCGGGGCCTACACCACCGTCCTGTGCCGCGCGATGCACGTGCGCAGCACCTCGTCCATGGGCTTGCCCCACCAGTCGTTGGAGAAGATCTCGATCTCCGAATAGCCGGCAAAACCCCGCGCTTCGACCGCTTTGCGCACCGATTTGATGTCGATGACGCCGTCACCCATCATGCCGCGGTCGTTGAGGATGTCCCTGGTCGGCACCAGCCAGTCACAGACGTGGAAGGCAAGCAGGCGATCCTTGCCGGCGCGCGCGACCTGGCTCATCAGCTCCGGGTCCCACCAGATGTGATAGACGTCGAGCGCGACGCCGAGCATGCCGCTGCGGCCGGGGTCGAGACGATCGCAGATGTCGAGCGCCTGCTTCGTGGTGTTCACGCAGGCACGGTCGGCTGCGTAAGCCGGATGCAAGGGCTCGATCGCCAGCGGCAACTTTGCCTGTTTGGCGTAGTCGAGCATCTCTGCGAGCGCTTCCTCGACCTGCCCGCGCGCCGCCACGATATCCTTCGAGGCCTCGCTGCCCGGCCGCGAATATTGCGGCAGGCCGCCGACCACGAGGACGATGCAGGACGCGCCCAGCGCCCTGGCCTCGTCGACGCAGCGCCGGTTGTCGTCACGCACCTCGGTGCGGCGCGATGCGTCGGAGGTGAACATGCCGCCGCGGCAATAGCCTGACAGCTCGAGCCCGGCATCGCGCACCGCGCGGGCGGCGCGATCGAGACCGACGGCAGCGACCTGGTCGCGCCAGGGATCGATGGCGCGGATGCCATGCTTTGCACAGGCGTCGATGATCTCGACGAGGTCACCCTGCTTGCGGACCGTCGCCGTGTTCAGCGACAGCCAGCGATGGTCGGACGAAAAATCGCGCATCAGGAGTCCAGTCCGTGCAAGGCCAGCACGGTCTTCATCCGCCGCGTCGCCAGTTCCGGATTGGCGAGGAGACCGGCCTGGTCGGCCAGCCGGAACAGCTCGGCCAGATGCAGCATCGAGCGCGCACTCTCCTGCCCGCCCACCATGGTGAAATGATCCTGATGGCCGTTGAGGTACGCCATGAACACCACGCCGGTCTTGTAGAAGCGGGTCGGCGCCTTGAAGATGTGGCGCGACAGCGGCACGGTCGGCCCCAGCACGTCGTGGAAGCCTGCCTCGTCGCCGGCAGCGAGCCGCGACAGCGCGTAAGACGCCGCCGGCGCGATCGCGTCGAAGATGCCGAGCAGCGCATGCGAGAAACCCCGCTCGTCGCCGGCGATCAGCTCCGCATAGTTGAAGTCGTCGCCGGTATACATCTTGATGCGCTTGTCGAGGCGGCGGCGCATGTCGATCTCGCGCTGCTTGTCGAGCAGCGAGACCTTGACGCCGTCGACCTTGGCGGCGTTGTTGTTGATGATGGCCACCGCAACATCCATGGCCTTGTCGAGATTCTTGGTACCCCAATATCCCGTCAGTGCAGGATCGAACATGTCACCGAGCCAGTGGATGATCACGGGCTCGCGGACCTGCGACAGCACACGGTTGTAGACCTTCGCGTAGTCGTCGGCGCCGCGACCGAGTTTTGCCAGCGCGCGCGACGCCATCAAAATGATGCGCCCGCCGACCTTCTCGACCGCCGAGACCTGCTCCTCATAGGCGCGGATCACGTCGTCGAGACCCCTGGCATCCTCGACCGCGAGATGGTCCGTGCCGGCACCGGAGAACACCAGCGCGTTGCGACGCCTGGCAGCGCCGACCGAGCGCGTGATCAGCTCCAGCGAGGTCGGCCAGTCCAGCCCCATGCCGCGCTGCGCCGTGTCCATGGCTTCGGCGACGCCGAGACCGAGGTCCCAGACGTGCTCGCGGAAGGCGATGGTCCTGTCCCAGTCAACAGCGACGGAGAGCCACGGGTCATTGTCGGCGAAGGGATCGGCCACCGTGTGCACGGCCGAGAATGCGATGCGGTTCAGCGATCCCTCGAGCTTCGCCGGGAACGTTCGCGAGGCCGCGAGCCGGTAGGTCTCGATGGACCGGTCGGCTTTGGGCAGCTTCAACGATAGGGATGACATCGGCAGGACGGGCTTGTTCATACTTCCCTCCTCAGACCTTGATCGGGGCGACGTCGATCCATCGCCGCTCCTTCCAGCTCTTCAGCGCGCATTCGGCAAGCTGCACGCCCTTGGCGCCTTCGAGCAGCGTGAACTTGTAAGGAGCGCCCTCGTAGACGTGACGGATGAACATCTCCCACTGCTCCTTGAAGCCGTTGTCGTAGGAGACATTGTCCGGCAGCTTCTGCCAGTCGCCGTAGAAATCGTGCAGCCGCTTCTCGTCGGGATTCCACACCGGCCTCGGGGTAGCCTGCCGCGCCTGGATCATGCAGTCCGAAAGGCCCGCGACGGCCGAGCCGAGCGTGCCGTCGACCTGGAAGGTGACGAGGTCGTCGCGATAGACGCGCGTCACCCAGGACATGTTGATGTGGGCAATGACGCCGCCCTCGAGCTGGAACGTGGCATAGGCGGAATCGTCCGCAGTCGCCTTGTACTTCCTGCCCTGCTCGTCAAAACGCTCCGGAATGTCGGTGTTGCCGATGCAGACCACGCTCTGGACGTTGCCGAAGAGGTTGTCGAGCACGTAGCGCCAGTGGCAGACCATGTCGAGGATGATGCCGCCGCCGTCCTCGTCGCGGTAATTCCAGGACGGCCGCTGTGCCTCCTGCCAGCCGCCCTCGAACACCCAATAGCCGAACTCGCCGCGCACCGAGAGGATGCGGCCGAAGAAGCCGGAGTCGCGCAGGAAGGCGATCTTCTTGAGGCCCGGCAGGAACAGCTTGTCCTGCACCGTGCCGTGCTTGACGCCCTTGGCGTTGGCGAGCTTGACGACCTCGAGGGCCTCCTCGAAGTTCGTCGCGATCGGCTTCTCGCAATAGACGTGCTTGCCGGCATTGATGGCCTGGGTCAGAAGGCCCGGACGCGCCTGCGTGGTCGCGGCGTCGAAGAACATGGTGTCGTTCTTGTCGGCGAGCGCAGCGTCGAGGTCGGTGGTCCAGCGCGCGATGTTGAACCGCTTGGCGAGGGCCTCGACCTTGTCGGCGCTGCGGCCGACCAGGATCGGATCCGGCATCACGCGGTCGCCGTTCTTCAGGCGGACGCCGCCCTGGTCGCGGATCGCGACGATCGAGCGGATCAGATGCTGGTTGAGCCCCATGCGGCCGGTGACGCCGTTCATGATGAGGCCGAGGCGTTGGGTGGTCATGCCAGTTGCTCCTGAAGTGACTTTGGCTGTTCGAGCGGGCGGAGTGCCGACCAGTCCGGATGGACCGACGTCGCAAAGCCCGTTGCATGAAGCGATCCCGTCAGGAGATCGCCGTCGTGAATGGAGAGCCGGATGCCGTGGCCGGCATCGGCATAGAGATCGGGATGCGCGGCCGCGAAGGCCTGGGCTTCCGCGGCGGGCGTATCGCCAAAGCCGTCGACGTAGTGGTGGCCGTTGCGTTCGGCATGGGCGATGCCGAGGAAGGCGCCGAGCGCGAGATCCTGCTGCACGGCAAGGCCGGCCTGGCAGGTCAGGTCCTCGCCGGTCACGAAGAACGTCCCTCCGTCCGCACTCCACTTCGCCGCGCGCGTCGCGTTGACGACGGACTTGTAGAGCCCCTTGCAGGACTTCGAGGAGATGCCGTGATAGCCGAGTGCCCGAGCGGCTGGGAAGGCATCGTAGGAATCGTCGGCCTCATCGATGATGAAACCGCGCGCGGCGAGCGAGCCGAGCGGCGACTGCCGTGTGATATCACGCGGCATCGGCTGCTCGATATAGAGCAACCGCGAAGCGATCGGTCCAAGGCCGGGGTCACGATCGAGCCGATCGATCAACGCCTGAAGCGCCGCGAGATCGGCGTACTGCTCGTTCGCATCGAGCGTCACCTTGTAGCCGTGTCCGAGCGTATCGAGATCCTTGCCGATCCGCGCCAGCCGCGCTGCGTCGGCTGCGGGATCGCCCGACAGCTTCAGCTTGAAGTAACGCGCACCGGCGTTCTCATGAGCGTCGGCGACGCCGTCCTTACCTTCCACCGTATCGTCGAGGCCGACGGTATGCCTGATAGCAACCCGCGGCAGCGGCTTGCGGCCGGCAAGAAACGTTGTAATATCCGTTTCCTTCAAATCAGGCGACAGCCGCGCATCGATGCCGGCAATGTTGCCGGCCATGCCGTCAAAGAAGTTGGTCTCCACGGCACGCAGCACCGCATCGAGGACCGCCTTGTCGATCTCCGCAGGGCCGTAAGCCGCAGCAAGCGGTGGAATGTTCTTCTTCGCACAGGTCGCAATCTGTGCGCCGATGCACGACGCATGCAGGTCGAACGCGGTCAGATATCCGGTCCGCGCCAAATAAAGACCGCGCGCGATCTCAAGCGAGCGGCGCAGACCGTCGACCGTCTGCGCCGGCGACAGCTCCGGCCGCTTGTCGAACCATTTCGGCACCAGCAGTTCGGCACTGGCACCGACCGCGGTTCCCCTGCCCTCGACCTCGATCTCGACCCGCACGAACAGCTGCGGCGTCGCGTGAAGCGTGATCGCGCCAAAGCGGAACGGCCGCGCGAACTGCACGGGACGTTCGAAGAATGCGATGTCTCGCAGCTTCAGGCGCGGCGCCATGGCTTTAGTCCAGTGCACCTTGTGAGAAGAAATGCTTGCGGATGCGCTGCACCAGCTCGGTGAAGACAGGATCGGCCATCACGTCGAGCGAACGCGGGCGCGGCAGCGGCACGTCGTAGATCGCGGCGACCGCGCCGGGACGCTCGGTCATGACCAGCACGCGGTCGGCGAGGAACACGGCCTCCGGAATCGAATGCGTGATCAGCAGCACGGTCTTCTTCGTCTCGCGCTGGATCCGCATCAGCTCGACATTCATGCGCTCGCGCGTCAGCGCATCGAGCGCGCCGAACGGCTCGTCCATCAGCATGATCTTGGGGTCGTGCACCAGCGCACGGCAGATCGAGGCACGCTGCTGCATGCCGCCGGAGAGCTGCCACGGCAGCTTCTTCTCGAAGCCTTCCAGCCCCACCAGCTTCAGCAGCGCCTTGGCACGCTCGAGATATTTTTGCCGCGGCAGCCGCTTCATGTCGATCGGCAGCATCACGTTGGAAAGGATGTTCCGCCAGGGCAGCAGCAGCGCGTTCTGGAAGACGATGCCGACATTGCCGTGCGGCTTCGTCACCTTCTCGCCCTCGACCAGGATCTCGCCTGACGTCGGCGGCAGCAGCCCCGAGATCAGCTTGAGCAGCGTGGACTTGCCGCAGCCGCTTGGGCCGACCACGACGAAGAACTCGCCCTCGTTGATGTCAAAATCGAGCGGCCGCAGCGACGGCACGTCGCCGTCGCGCGTCCGGTAGGTCTTCGACACACCTGACAGCTTGATGCCCGACGCCTCGCCGGCAGCCCGGTCGCTCACCAGTCTCAGATGCGCGGCCGGCTGTGCGTCGATTGGTTTGGTCGCAGGATTCATCGCACCCCTCTCCGCCCGTCGTCCCGGCGAACGCCGGGACCCATACGCCGTGCCGGCGCGTTTGGGCACGCGGCGAGAGACCTTCCGTAACAAGCATGGACGGTGGTTATGGGTCCCGGCCTTCGCCGGGACGACAGCGGATATTTGTCGCTCACGAGCCGCTCTTCGGCAGATAATCGTTGGTGTAGAACGCCTTCGGGTTATCCTTGGCCTTGGCGTCGAGCCCGCCATATTCGACCAGCAGGTTGACGGTCTCGGTCATGTTCTGGTCGGTGACCTGGAACGGCCGCTTGGTCTTGGTCTCCGCGGTCCGGTAGAGCGGAATGGTCAGTTCGAAGCCCTGCGTCAGCGTGTCGATCTTGCCGCCCTTGGGGTTGGCATCGAGGATCGACTGCGCCGCCACCTTCGGCTCCTTCTCGGCGGCTTCGACCGCCTTGGTCGTCGCCGACATGAAGCGGCGGACGAGATCGGCATTGGCCTTCACATAGTCGGCGTTGGCGATGATGCCTGAGGACACCATGTTGATGCCGTAGTCGGCGAACTTGATCGGATAGACGTCCTTGCCGGTAGCGTCCTTGATCTTCATCGACTGGTCCATGACGTAGCCGAGCAGCAGGTCGGCCTGGCCGTTGATGACGGCGTTGAGCTTGGTCTGGCCGTCGCCCGCCACCGTCTGGAAGTCGCTTTCCTTAAGGCCGGTCTTCTTCAGGAACAGCGGCCAGATCTGGGTCATGGAGTCCGCCGGCGTGATCGCAACCGTCTTGCCCTTGATGTCCTCGGGCTTCCTGATGTTCTTGTCGACGAAGCCCATGGCGGACATCGGCGAGGTCTGAAGCAGCACACCGGTCGCGACCACCGGCGCGCCCTTGATGGCGGCGCGCATCATGGTGGGCACGTCGACATAGCCGAAGTCGGCGGTCTTGGCGGCAACGGCCTGCGTGGTCGCAGCCGAGCCGCGGCCTTCCTGGATCTCGAGGTCGATGCCTTCAGCCGCGTAAATGCCCTTGGCCTTGCCGTAATAGAACGGCGCGTGTTCGCCATAGACGTACCAGTTCAGCATCAGCACGACCTTGTCGGCTGCCTGCGCCGGCATCGCCGCGAACGCCAGCAGCGCCACTGATGCAGCCCCTATCCACCGCTTCATCGTCACTCTCCCTTGTCGTTGTTGTTTCGGCCGTTGGTGGCCGTTCGTTGCTTCGCTTACACAGCGAAAATCACATCCTCGCGCTGGCTGACATGCCAGGGAATGACCAGCTTCTCGATCCGGTCCACGATCCAGAACAGGATCACGCCGAGCAGCGCCAGGATCACGAGGGCCGCGAACATGGTCGGCAGGTCGAACGTGCCGATCGAGCGCTGCATCACATAGCCGATGCCGGAATTGGAGCCGACGAACTCGCCGACGACGGCGCCGACCACGGCGAGCGTCACCGACACTTTGAGCCCGGAGAAGATCGCGGGCAGCGCATGCGGCAGGTTCACCGCGCGGAACACCTGGAAACGGCTGCCCTGCATGGCGCGCGCGAGATCGACCATGTCAGGGTCGACCGATTTGAAGCCCTGAACCGCCGAGACCACCACCGGGAAGAAGCCGAGCAGGAAGGCGGAAATGACCTTGGGAATGATGCCGAAGCCGAACCAGACCACGAACAGCGGCGCGATCGCGATCTTCGGCACGGACTGCGAGAACACCAGCAGCGGATAGACGTAGCTCTCCACCGTCTTCGACCCCGCGATCAGCATCGCGACGGGAATGCCGAACAGCGCCGAGAGCAGGAAGCCGCAGACGGTCGCATAGGTGGTCGGCCAGGCCTGCCGCAGCAATTCCGGCCATTCGGTGCGCAGCACGGCGACGACATCGAGCGGAGCCGGGATCTGGTAGGCGGGAATCCTGAACACCCGGATCGCGAGATCCCAGGCCACCACGATGAAGACCAGGAACAAGAACGGCCGAACCCAGGCCGCGTTCAGCACCTTGGACACCGCACCTTGCTGCTTCGGTTCGGCCAATTTTCACTCCCGGCATTCTTCTTCGTTCTCAGGAGAAATTAACCCGTTGGATAAATACTGTCCAGACCTTTCCCTGTGACGTTTTGTGCGGGGGTTCCGCATATACGGCGTCGTCCCGGCGGAGGCCGGGACCCATAACCACAGGGGGGAATTGGACGAAGACTGGTCGTTCGGGACTAGCACCGCGCGCCGTCGATAGATCACGCGGTATGGGTCCCGGCCTTCGCCGGGACGACGATGGGGAGGGATATCGGGTCAAGCGAAGCGGCGAAGCCGCAGCTCCTACACCGTCTGCACCACGCCCGCGCGCTTCTTCGGCGCGTTGACGATCTGCAGCAGCTCCGCCGACCGCCCCGTCAGCGCGGCCAGCACGAGGCCGGCCATGTGCGCGAGCCGCTCGTCCTTGGCGTCCTTGGCGAGCAGATCGCGGCCGAAGATCACGCTCAGCGTCGCCGAGTTCGAGAGATAGAAGAAGCTGAGCGCCGCGATCGAGATGTAGAGCTGGACGGGATCGACCGCGACCTGGAAGTCGCCGCTCTCGACGCCGCGCCTCACCACGGTGCGGATCATCTCGACGAAGGGCGAGTGCATCGACTTGACCTTGGTCGAGCGCTTCAGGTGCTTTGCGCGCGCGAGGTTCTCGGTCTGGAGCAGCGAGAGGAACTCGGGGTTGCGCAGGAAATAGCCCCAGGTGAATTCGATCAGGCGGCGGATCGCCTCGGGCGGATCGAGATGCTCGAGATCGAGCCCGCGCTCCTCGCTGCGGATCTTGTCATAGGCGCCTTCGAGCACCGCCAGATAAAGCTCGTCCTTGTTGCCGACGTGGTAGTAGAGCATGCGCTTGTTGGCGCCAGCCTTGGCCGCGATGCGGTCGACGCGCGCCCCGGCAAGCCCGTGGGCGGAAAACTCCTGCTTGGCGGCTTCGAGAATGCGCAGCCGCATCCCCTCGGGATCGCGCTGCCATCTCAGATTTCGCTTTGCCTTCGCCTTCGCCAAACCGGTTGCTCGCTGGGTGCTGTCAGGATGTCCTGTAACACGCGCGCACGGGTTTGAGAACGTTTCGTCATTCCGGGGCGCGCCCTCTTGGGCGCGAGCCCGGAATCCATCTTGCCGCGGGGTACGTGGATGAATGGATTCCGGGCTCGCCGCTCCGCGACACCCCGGAATGACGGAGGAAAAAAGCGTCCGCTGCCTCAACACCGTCATTGCGAGCGCAGCGAAGCAATCCAGACTGCCACCGCGGAGACAGCCTGGATTGCTTCGTCGCAAGGGCTCCTCGCAATGACGAGTGGAGAGGTCGGAGCCTGCTCAACCGGGCTTCGGCGAGCGCTCCAGCAGCACCGTCTGGATGCCACAGGTGCCGTCCCTCACCGTCATGATCCGCGTGCCCGGCTTGCGGCCGTTGCGCACCTCGGTGACGTCGAGGCCGGCGGCGATCAGGCGGGCGCGCGTGGCGTCGATATCGGCGACCCGCCAGCTCAGGCCCCAGAGACGGTCATGCGCGGCATCGCCGCCCGCCACGGGGCGGCGCACCACCTCGACGATGAGGTCGCCGCAGCGGAAGAACATGAGCTGGCCCCAGTCCTGGTGCGAGCGGTCGAGCGCGAGATCAAGTCCGAGCCGCGCGCCATAGAGCGCGGCGGCGCGCTCGGAATCCTCGGTGGTGATCACGACGTGGTCGAGCGCGTCGATCGGCGCGATGTCGGTCGGGACCGATCGGGGGCGCTCCTCGGCCAGCTCGAGGAAGAACATGCGCACGCCACGCGTGAGTTCCGTGGCGGCGCGCGTGCGTTTCCAGTGCAGGACGGCCTCGGTGACAGCGTCGCTGCTTTCGACCTCGGCGACCGGATCGGGCTTGAGCGCCACCCGCTCCAGCCGCCGGTGCATCCTGCTCATGTCTGCGACACGAAAGCACAGGCTGGCGAGCACGCCTTCATGGTCGTCGAGCAGCGCGCGCATCCGGTCGGCGGTGACGCTGAAGCCGCTCGGCGCCATCAATTCGATCGTCATGTTCTCGAGGGTGAACAGCACCCGGTCGGCGCCCTCGCCGGAATTCTGCCAGGCCGGCGCGCGTCCCAGCAGCGTCTGATACGCCGCCTTGGCCGCACCGATATCCCGCACCAGAGCGACGACGTGATCGAGGCCGGTGATCATGCTCCCTCCCTCCCGACGGGGCCGGAACCGAACGTCCTGGGGGCGTCGGTTCTGCCCGGGCAACGCTGGCCCTGCCACGGTCGTATTCCGGCCCCATACCGACCTCAAGCGCCTATCGCCATGACTCTGCAAATATTTTGGCTCCGCGAATGTTTTTGGCTCCCGCCGAAGCGGTGCTAAGGTAAGCAGCCGGCCGGGACCACCCAGCGCATCACGGACAAGCAATGCAGGCTCTCTTTATCGGACAGACCTATATCGACGTCGTCTTCATCACCGACCACATGCCGACCGGCGACGAGAAGCACGTGGCCTCGGACTACGCCGTGTCCTTCGGCGGCAACGCGGTCACGGCAGCGTTCTGCTGCGCCAAGCTCGGCATCGTGCCCGATCTGATCGCGACTGCGGCCAATGACTGGCTGGGGCGCATGTTCCAGGACATGTGCGCGAAATACGCGATCTCGCTGCATGCGCGGAAGGTGAACCAGTCCTCGCTGTCCTTCATCATGCCCAAGGACGGCAAGCGCGCCATCGTCCGCTGCCGCGACGATTCCCACATCCATCCCTTTCCGATCCTCAATCTCGGCAATTGCCGCGCGCTGCATGTCGACGGCCACCAGCCCGACGCCGCGATCCACTACGCCAAGGTTTGCCGCGAGGCCGGCATCCTGACTTCGCTCGACGGCGGCGGCCTGCGCACCAACACGCACGAGCTGCTGGAATTCATTGACGTCGCGATCGTCGCCGAGCGGCTATGCGAGCAGATGGACCTGACGCCTGAGAAGATGCTGGACTACCTGAAGAGCCGCGGCTGCAAGATCGGCGGCGTCACCATGGGTGAGAAGGGCCTGCTCTGGTACAACGAGACGGGCACGGTCGAGATCATGCCGGCGATGCCGATCCCGCGCGAGCGCGTGATCGACACCAACGGCGCCGGCGACGTCTTCCACGGCGCCTATGTCTATTCCTACCTCGCCCATCCCGGCAAAAGCTGGCGCGAGCATTTCGACTTCGCCCGCGCCGCCTCGACCTTCAAGATCCAGCGCCTCGGCAACGAGGCCGGCCTGCCGACCCTTGTCGACATCGCCAAGGTCAGGCACGAGTTCGAGGTCAAAGCCTAGTCTTCGGAGAGGTTCAAAATGGGGCGCGTCTACGTCGCCGGAAGCATCAACATGGATGTGGTGGCGACGGCCGACCGCCATCCCAAGGTCGGCGAAACCGTCGCCGGCCAACAGGTGCTGTATTTCCCCGGCGGCAAGGGCGCCAACCAGGCCGTCGCGGCCTCGCGGCTCGGCGCCCGGACCACGCTGATCGGCCGCCTGGGCAAGGATTCATTCGGCGCCGAACTGAAGGCCTTCCTCGGCGGTCAGGGCATCGATCTCGGATATCTCCAGGAGACGGCGCAGGCGCACACGGGCACCGCCATCATCACGGTCGCGGCGGCCGACAACACCATCGTCGTTATTCCCGGCAGCAATGCGCTGGTCAGCGCGGATGACGTCAGTGTCGTCCCGCTTGTCAAAGGCGATGTCGCCGTCAGCCAGTTCGAGATTCCGCTCCCCACGATTGCCGCCTTCTTCCGGCGGGCGCGGGCGGCGGAGGCGACGACGCTGCTCAACCCGGCGCCGGCGCAGAAATTCGGCCGCGAGCTGCTTGAGCTCGTCGACATCCTCGTGCTCAACGAGACCGAGCTCGGCTTCCTCGCCGGCACCGAGCTCTCCGACAGCGACGAGGCCGTGCGAATCATCGACGTGGCGCGGCAGCTTCAGGCGCACGCGGACCAGACCATCTGCGTCACGCTCGGCAAGCGCGGCGTGCTCGCCCTCGCAGGCCAGGAGGAATTTCCAGTGCCGGGCCGCGTGGTGAAGGCGGTCGACACCACGGGCGCCGGCGATTGCTTCGTCGGCGCGCTGGCGGCGCAACTCGCCGACGAAGTTCCCCTGCGCACGGCGCTCGCCTTCGCCAACGCCGCCGCCTCGATCAGCGTGCAGCGCATGGGTGCCGGGCCGTCGATGCCGACGGCCGCGGAAGTGGCCGCTGTCTTATAGGACGGAGCGCGCTTCCTTCGCCTCTCCCCGCAAGCGGGGAGAGGGAGAAGAGTTCACGCCAGCGCGCTCTTCAGGTCAAAGCTTTCATCCGCGGCCTGCTCCGGGGTGATCGAGCGGTCCATGCCCTGCAATCTGCGGCCGAACATGTGATCGCCGGCGCGGTTGATGGACTCGATGCCGACCAGTCTGTCGCCCCTGTAGCAGAACGCCGAGAACGCCTTCCTGGCGGGATCGCCGCGCAGAACGACGCGATCGTAGCCGGTGGTGAGGCCCGCGATCTGGAGCTTGTCGTCACCCTGATCGCTCCAGAACCAGGGATGGCTATCGTAAGGCTTGCTGTCGCCGGTCAGCCGCGCCGCGAGGCAGCGGGCGTGGTCGGTGGCGTTCTGCACAGATTCCAGCCGCAGCGAGCCGCCGAAGCGCGGGCTTGCGAACAGCGCGCAATCGCCGATCGCCGAGATGTTGGGATCAGCCGTCGCGAGATATTCGTCGACGATGATGCCGGCAGCGACCGGCAGTCCCGCCTCGGCCGCGAGCTCGATGTTCGGCAGCACGCCGACGCCGACCACGACGAGGTCGGCGGGCAGATGCCTGCCGTCGCTCAAGGAGACGCCGGTGACCTTGCCGCCCTCGGCCTCGATCGAGGTTGCTTGCACACCGAGATGAATGCGGATGCCGGCCTCGCGATGCCGCGCCTGGAAATACTCCGAGACCTCCGCCGTCACCGCGCGCGCCATCACGCGCGGGGCGAGCTCGAGTACGTCGACCTCCAGCCCCTTGATCCGGGCCGTCGCTGCGAATTCGAGGCCAATGAAGCCGGCGCCGATCACCACCACCCGCGTCTTCGACGCCATGATCTTTCGCAACGCCTCGCTGTCGTCGAGGATGCGCAGATATTTCACATCGGGCAGGTTGGCGTTGGGCAGATCGAGCAGCCGGTTGCGCGCGCCGGTCGCCAGCACGAGGTGGCCGTAGGGAAGCGTCTCGCCCGAGGCGAGGAGGACCTTGCGCCCGGCGCGGTCGATCGACACCGCGCGGCCGGCGATCAGCTCGATCTTCTGGTCCGCATAGAATTTCTCCGGCCGGAACATCAGGCTCTCCGGTCCGGCGGAGCCCTTGATGTAGGCCTTGGACAAGGGCGGCCGCTGATAAGGCAGGTGCGCCTCGTCATTGATCAGGCAGACGCGATCGGAAAAACCGGCCTGCCGCAGGGATGCCGCAGCCTGGTAGCCACCATGGCCGGCGCCGACAATGATCACCGGACCGCCAGTCATTGGAACAGCCCACTTCCGGAGACACGAGCGTGACCCATGTCGTCTCCTCTCACGCTGATATTGGCTTGGCTAGCCCAGGAGGAGCCGGCGCTCGTGTCCGTCCCTCAACAAAGGCGGCCCTATTTGAGCCTATCGCTCCGCCCAGCGCAAGGGCGGCGCGCGGGGATTGTCTCCCCTCGCCTTCTGCGATTTAGTCGCACGAACCACCTCATGCCGGGGATTTCCAATGCCAGCTCCCACCTCCCACCCCGATGATCCCGCCTTGCTGCGGATCGACGGTCCGATCGCGACCATCACACTCAACCGCCCTGCCGCGTTCAACTCGATCAACCTGGCGATTGCACAAAAGCTCGAACAGCTCGCGTCCTATCTCGAAGGCGACGACGCCATCAGGGTCGTGGTGATCGAGGGCGAAGGCCGCGCCTTCTCGGCCGGCGGCGATTTGCAGACGATTGGAGCTGCGGCCGAAGCGGGCACGGTGACGCCGGTGGTCGGCGAGCTGCTCAAGCATTATCACGCCTTCATCGAGACCATCCGGCGCATGCCGAAACTGTCGCTGTCCAGCGTCCACGGCTCGGCCGCCGGCGCCGGCATGGGCCTCGCCTTCGTCACCGATCTCTGCATCGCCGCGGAGGACGCCAAGTTCACGCCGGCCTATGCCAAGATCGGGGTGTCGCCGGACGGCGGCTCGACGGTCGGCATCGTCGGCACGGTCGGCTCCCGCCGCGCGCTCCAGATCTTCTTGTCAGAGGACAATTTCACCGCGCAGCAGGCCTACGAATGGGGCCTGGTCGCGAAGATCGTTCCCGCGACCGAGCTGAAGGCGGCGACGCGGCAGTTCGCCGAACGTCTCGCGCAGAACCCGCCTGCCGCGATCGCCGGCACCAAGTCGCTGGTCTACCAGGCTGCCACGACGCCGGTGAAACAGCAGCTCGACGCCGAGGAGCACAGGATCGTCATGGCGATGAACACGGAGGAGTTTCGGCTCGCCGTGAAGAAGTTCACGAGCAAGTCGAAGTGACACCCGCGCGCACCTTCTACGGCCTTCGTCACGGCGCGACCGACTGGAATCGCGAGGGACGCTTCCAGGGCCGCACCGACAATCCGCTGAACGCGGACGGTCTGCGGCAAGCGCATGAGGCCGTGGATATGCTGCGCGGCGCCGGCATCAGCCGCATCGTCGCAAGCCCCCTGGCGCGCGCTGCGCGAACGGCCGAGATCATCGCGGACGCGATCTCGGTGCCGCTCGCGATCGACGACGGCATCATCGAGTTCGACTTCGGAAGCTTTGAAGGCCTCCCCGTTCGCGACCTCATGATCAAGCACGGCGTCAACTCGGCGACGGGCCTCGTCTCGATCCTGCCCGCCGATGGCGAAAGCTGGGACGCCATGACGGAACGGTCACTGGCTTGCGTCTCGGCGTGGCTCGACGGTCACCCCGACGACAATCTGCTGTTCGTCTGCCACGACGCCGTGATGCAGGGCATGGCAAACGCACTGTGCGGCAGCTATTTCAAGAACAGCCACGGCACGCCGTTCCGTTACGTGCGCGAGCAGGCGCAATGGCGGATCGAGCAGGTCGCTATTGCGGGCAGATATAGCCCGTCCCCGCCGGCGACTTGAAGCAGCCGACCGACTCGGGGAGCACCTGCCGCGGCAGCCACAGCACGACGCTCGGGAAATAGATCGCGAATGTGATCGTTGCCAGGAACACCACATAGATCGGCAACGCGGCGCGCAAGGCCTTGGCAAAGCTGATGCCGACGAATTTCGACGCCATCAGCAGCACCAGGCCATAAGGCGGCGTGATCAGGCCGAAGGCGAGCGTGGCGATCAGCACCACGCCCATATGCACGGCATTGATGTCGCCCGCCTCGGTCAGCGTGTTGACCAGCGGCATGAAGATGATGATGGTCGGCACCGGCTCGATGAAGTCGCCGACCACGGTGAACAGCAGCACCATCAGCAGCATGATCAGGTGCGGATCGTGGCCGGCAATCGAGGTGATCACTTCTGCGATGTAGCTCGCGCCACGCAAGTAAGCGAGCATCCAGCCGAAGGCGTTGGCGGCGCCGATGGTGATCAGCGGCAGCGAGAAGATCAGCCCGGCGAGACAGAAATCATAGGGGATCTTCCTGAAGTGGCCGCGGTTGAGCGCGGGGATGACCACGAGGACGATCCAGACCACGGCGACGACGCCGGCCTCCGTCGGCGTGAACCAGCCGGTCAGGATGCCGCCGAGCAGGATCACCGGGATCATCAGCGGCAGGGCCGCATCGCCCGCCGCGAACACCACCTGCCGCAGCGGCGCGCGCGGCTTGCGCAGGCCCGAGGGGCCGAAGAAATAGCAGTAAATCATCAGGCCGAAGCCGATCATCAGACCCGGCACCACGCCCGCCATGAACAGGCCGGCGATCGAGACGTTGCCGACGGCGCCATAGACCACCGCCGTGATGCTCGGCGGCACCAGCGCTGCGATCGTCGAGGCGGATGCGATGATCGCGGCGATGAAAGCGGGCTCATAGCCCTCGCGCTTCATCGGGCCACCCAGCGCGCGGCTCATCACCGCGACGTCGGCGGTGGTCGAGCCCGACATCTCCGAGAAGAACATGCTGAAGACGACGACCACCTGCGACAGTCCGCCCCTGATATGCCCGACCAGCGACACCGAAAGATTCGCGATCCGCACCACCACATTGGCCGAGCTCATAAGCTCGCCGACCAGCAGGAAGAACGGGATCGCCAGCAGCGCCTCGGAATCGACGCCGTCGAAGATCTTCTGGATGATGGCGGCGAGCGAGACGTCGGACAGGATCGCCCCGATGAAGACGCCGGCCATCAGCGAGAACGGCACGGGCACGCCCAGATAGCCGAAGGACAGGAAGCAGATCGACATCAACGCCAGGACGACAGGTGCGCTCACGGCTGCGCCCTCATCTGTGCGTCGGTCACGACGGGCGCTGTGTCCTCGTCGGGCGGCTCGGGATGGTCAAAGCCGTTGCGCAGGCCGTTGACGAGCTGCTCGATGGTGAAGAGGCCGATCAGCACGCCCGAGAGCGGGATGATCGCATAGAGCGAAGCGATCGGCGTGCCCGACGGCAGGCGAAAACTGCCGAAGCCGCGCAGATAGTTCTGGTAGCCGTACCAGATCAGGCAGAAGGCGACGCCGAGCACGACCAGGCGGATGATGACTTCGACGATCAGCCGCGGCGTTCCATGCATCGCCTCGGAGATCGCGGTGAGATAGAGGTGATCGTTGCGCCGCGTCGCAGCCGCCGTGCCGACGAAGATCGCGTAGATGAACAGCGTCGAGGTCACCTCCTGAAGCCACAGCCAGGGATGGCCGATGGTGCGGGTGACGATGTCGGCGGTGACGGACAGCGAGAAGCCGAAGCACAGCACGCCGCAGAGAATCATCAGCGCAAGCTCGAGCCAGTCGAGCCCGCGCCATTTCAGGTGGCGTTGGCGCTGAACGAGCAGTTTGTCGGCGATGGGCATTTGCGTCCTCGTCATCCCGTAGCTAGCCCGTGTGACAGCTGGGAAGCTGCCGATCGTGCTCGGCCTGCATGGTTCGAGACGCCCGCTTTGGCGGGCTCCTCACCATGAGGGGTCTAAAATCTCGCCGCAAAGCGAGACCTCATCCTGAGGGCCCGCCGCAGGCAGGCGTCTCGAAGGATGGCCGCGGGCGACCTAATTGATCGACCGGATCAAATTCTTGATCTTCTCGGCATGCGGGCCGAGCTCCTTGGCGAGCTTGTCGAGATAGGGATCGGCGATCGTCGTAAAACTCTTCTTGTCGACGTTGTCGACGATCTTGACGCCCATCTTCTTCAGCTTGTCGGCCGCGGTGCGCTCGAGGTCGAACGCCTTCTGCGGCTCCTTGGTGCTGATCTCGTTGGCCGCCGCCTGCACCCACCCCTTCTGCTCCGCCGACAGGCTCTGCCAGAGCTTGTCGGAGATGAACACCAGCGCGTTGTTGGCTTCGTGCTCGGTGATGTTGAGGACCGGCGCGACCTCGTAGTGCTTGTTGACGAGGTAGACGTTGATGCTGTTCTCGGCGACGTCGACCACGCCGGTCTGCAGCGAAGTATAGACGCTGCCGAACGGCATGTGCACGGTCTGGGCACCATAGGCCGGGAACATCAAGTCCTCGGTCGCGGTCGCCTGGACGCGGACCTTCAGGCCCTTGACGTCGCCGACATTGTGGATTTCCCGCCTGCTGTACATGTGGCGCACGCCCTGCGAGCCGGTCGCGATCACGTGCAGGCCCTGCGTGGTCTCGTCGATCATGGTCCTGAGCGCTTCGAACACGCGGGGATCGGCCAGCCCCTTGACCGCGTGGTTCTCGTCGCGGAACAGGAAGTGCAGCGACATCACGCCGGCCTGCGGCGAGATCGTCGCGGTGTTGGCCGAGGAGATGATCGCGAATTCGACGTCGCCGGCTTTGACGAGCTGAAGCACCTGCGGCTCCTGCCCGAGCTGCGCGCCGGGATACTGGTCGATGATCATGGTGCCCTTGCTCAATTCCTTGAGCTTGTCGGCAAAGAGGTCGCCCGCGATCGAATAGCCGGTGTTGCGCGGCTGGTCATAGGCGAAGCGATAATGCTTCACCTCCTGCGCCGACGCGCCCGTGACGAACAGAACAGCGGCCGTTGCCGCCAGCCCAAGCATGGATCGTGCAATCATCGTTTCCCCCTGTTTTATCGCCCGCCGCTTCAGCGGTCTGAGCGTTCGTTCGGGTGGTTGATCACCCCTTCTCGGTCTGCTTCCCAGTCCTCTGCATGAAATCGAAATCGCAGCCCTCGTCGGCCTGCATGATGGTCTCGTTGAACAGCCAGGCGTAGCCGCGCCGCGCCTCCTCGGGCGCAGCCGCCGGCTTCAAGGCGGCGTGCCGCCGTTCCAGCTCGACGGCATCAACCAGCAGCTCGATGCTGCGCTTGGCAACATCCAGCCGGATCATGTCGCCGTTCTTCACCAGCGCCAGCGGCCCGCCGACGGCGGATTCCGGCGTGATGTGGAGCACGATGGTGCCGAACGCTGTGCCGCTCATGCGCGCATCCGAAATGCGCACCATGTCCTTGGTGCCGCCGCGCGCGAGCTTCTTCGGGATCGGCAGATAGCCCGCCTCCGGCATGCCCGGCGCGCCCCTCGGGCCGGCATTGCGCAGCACCAGCACGTCGTCGGCGGTCACGTCGAGATCGGGATCGTCGACCCGCAAAGTCATGTCCTCGACGGATTCGAACACCACTGCCCGGCCCGTATGCTGCAACAGCTTCGGGCTCGCGGCGGATTGCTTGATGACCGCGCCGCGCGGGGCGAGATTGCCGTGCAGGACGGCGAGGCCGCCTTCCTTCTTGATCGGATTGTCGCGCGGACGGATCGCGTCCTGGCCGGGCACGTCTTCCGCATTCGCCGCGATATCGCGCAGCGTCTGACCGGTGATGGTCTTCGCGTCGAGATCGACGAGATCGCCGAGCTGCGCCAGCAGTTTCGGCACGCCGCCGGCGTGATGGAAATGCTCCATGTAGTGCTCGCCCGACGGCTTGAGATCGACCAGTACCGGCACCTCGCGGCCGATCTGGTCGAACACTTCGAGATCGAGCCGGTGCGGCGAGCGATGCGCCATCGCGGTCAGATGGATCAGGCCGTTGGTCGAGCCGCCGATCGCCTGGAGCACGACCTGCGCGTTCTTGAAAGATGCCGGAGTCAGCAGCTCGCTCGGCTTCGGCCCCTTGGTCCTGGCCATTTCGGCCGCAACCCGGCCGCTGGCCTCCGCAAGACGGAAGCGTTCGGCATGCGGCGCCGGGATCGTCGCGCTCATCGGCAGCGACAGCCCCATGGCCTCGATCATGCAGGCCATGGTGGAGGCCGTGCCCATCACCATGCAGGTGCCGACCGACGGCGCGAGACGGCCGTTGACCGCCTCGATCTCGGCGTCGTCGATGTCGCCGGCGCGATATTTCGCCCACAGCCGGCGGCAGTCGGTGCAGGCGCCCAGCACCTCGCCCTTGTGATGGCCGACCACCATGGGGCCAACGGGGATGACCACGGTCGGCAGGTCGGCGCTGATCGCCGCCATCACCTGGGCCGGCAGCGTCTTGTCGCAGCCGCCGATCACGATCACCGAATCCATCGGCTGGGCCCGGATCATCTCCTCGGTGTCCATCGCCATCAGATTGCGCAGATACATCGAGGTCGGATGCGCAAAGCTCTCGGCGATCGAGATGGTGGGAAACACGAACGGCATCGCGCCCGACAGCATCACGCCGCGCTTGGCGGCCTCGATGATCTGGGGGACGTTGCCGTGGCAGGGATTGTAGTCGCTGTAGGTGTTGGTGATGCCGACGATCGGGCGCTCCAGCGCGTCGTCGGAATAGCCCATGGCCTTGATGAACGCCTTGCGCAGGAACAGCGAGAAGCCGGCATCGCCATAGCTCGTCAGACCCTTGCGCAAGCCACTCGTCATCATGCCACTCCATTCACCTTGCCATTGTCGTACAGCCTGTCCCTCGATTGTCAATAAGATAGGCGCGTATCCGGCAATTTCTGGATTTTTGCACCGCCGAACGACCGGATTATTGACAATCTGGGCCTTCCCTGCTCCACAGGACAGACCGGCACGGGGCCGGAGGCCGAGGGGATGCCCGAGAATCACACCGCAGACAGCATGACGGTCCGGCGCGACGATCCGGACGACGTGGTCGCGCGGCTGGAGGAGGACATCATCTTCGGCCGGCTCGCGCCGGGCGCACGCCTGACCGAGGACGCGCTGATGTCGGCTTACGGCACCTCGCGGCACTTCGTGCGGCAGGCGCTGGTGGATGCCGAGCGGCGCGGCATCGTTCGCCGCGAGAAGAACGTCGGCGCCACCGTGCGGTTCTATTCGGCTGACGAGGTCCGGCAGATCTACGAGGTCCGGGAGATGCTGACCCGGCAGGCGGCGCTGATGATCCCCCTGCCCGCACCGCAAGGCCTGATCGACGAGCTGACCGCGCTACAGCGGCAATATTGCGCGAAGGCGGACATGCAGGATCTGCGCGGCATCCACGAGGCCAACGACGCCTTCCACCTCGCGCTGTTTTCCGCCTGCGGCAATCCCTATCTGGTGCGCTCGCTCCAGGACTACATGAACCTGACGCTGCCGATGCGTGCGAAGAACCTCGCCGACCGCGACGGGCTCGCGCAATCGCGGCGCCAGCACGAGCTGATGATCGAGCTGCTTAGGGGACGCGACAGCTGGGCACTGGCCCAGCTCTGCGTCGACCACATGCAGTTCAGCAAGTCGGATTATCTGGCAAGGATTGCGGGGGAGACAACTTAAGCCCCGGAATGGCAGGTTGTTCGCATCGCGCCGCGCGCAGCTCAATACCGCCTCAGCAGCCCTTGCTCCACGCTGGTCTCGCCATAATCGGCGCAGGCCCTTTTCGGGTTTCTGATCAAGTCCGTCCGGACGCGCCTGAACGTTTTGCGGGCCGCGTCGGACACTTCGGGACGGAATTTGCGGGGATCGTAGCTCTCGCCATCGCGGGCCTTGATGGCCGCAGCATAGGCGTCGATCATGGCCATCGCGGCCTCAGGACTGCCGAGCAGCCGGGCGCCGAGTTGAACGCCGCCGGCACCATCAACCTCGTAACCGTCGCATCGTTGCTCCAGCACTACGGATGCGGTGACGAGCTGGTCGAGGAACATCGCTTCGGCATCGCTGAGCATGGCGGCTTGCGCCGGTCCTGATACGATCATCGCGAGCATCGCGACGACTGTCAGCACGATTTCCACGATCGTGTTGCTTGCGGTCACCACGCGGCAGAACATTTGGATTGCTCAGGCGCGCCCCTGACGACCCATGAAAAGGCCGTACAGAAACAGAAGGATGATTGCACCGACCACGCTTCCGATGAAGCCGGCGCCCTCCCCGAACCGGTACCATCCCACGGCCTGGCCGAGCCAGGTCGCAACGAACGCGCCGACAATTCCCAGCACCGTGGTCAAAATGAACCCTTTGGGCTCGGACTTGTCGCCGGGCATGATGAACTTCGCGAGCAGTCCGACGAGAAATCCGATGATGATCGTCCAAAGGATGCCCATGTCCATCGCTCCATTCGGCCAATTCGCACATCAACGTCTGAAGGAATGCGTGATCGCTTGATGGGCCAGACGATGCCGGGAATGACGTTGATCTAGATCAATGGGCCAAAGCAGCCGAGCCGAAAGCTGGAGGCGCTCTTCCTGTGTGAGACGGCGCTCAACGAGCCCCGCAACGCGAAGCGGAATGATGCATGGCGATCATCGGCGAGATCACGCACACGACGACCTATCGCTATGCAAAGCCGGTGACGTTCGGCACGCACCGGGCCATGTTCCTGCCGCGGCGCGGGTCCTCGACCCGGCTGCTTCGCTGGTCCGCCTCGACCAGCCTGCCGTCAAAGGTGCATTGGGTCACCGACTCCCGCTCCAATGCCGTCACCGTGATGGACTTCAGCGAGCCCGGCAGCGAGCTGACATTCACCTTCAAGGTTCGCGGCATCTATTTCGGCATCAAGGGGCTGGAGACGTTTCCGCTGGAGCCGCGGGCCGAGGAAGTCCCCGTGCAGTATACGCCGGACGAGTGGACCGATCTTGCAGGATACCTGCGTCCGCATGCCGACGATCCAGACGGCAGCCATGCGGCATGGACCAAAAGCTTCGTTGCCGGCGATCAGGATCGGACTGCCGACCTGCTGCGCCGGATGCTGGGCACGTTTCGCAGCGACTTCAGCTATCGCGGGAGAGACGCGGAGGGCACCCAGTCCCCTGTGGAGACGCTGCGCACGAAATCCGGCACCTGCCGGGACTTCGCCTGGCTCATGATCGAGACGTTGCGCCGCCTCGGCTTTGCCGCGCGCTTCGTCAGCGGCTATCTCTATGATGCAGCGCTCGATGGCGGCGCCGTGGGGATGACCGGCTCCGGCGCCACCCATGCCTGGGTGCAGGTGTTCCTGCCCGGCGCCGGCTGGCTCGATTACGATCCAACCAACAGGCTGAGCGCCGGCTTCGACCTCATCCCAGTGGCCATAGCGCGGCACCCGGGGCAGGCCGTGCCGCTGGCCGGCTCGTGGTACGGCGATTCCGGCGACTACCTCGGCATGTCGATCAATGTTGCCGTTCACAAGCTCGGCGAAATGCTCGATCCTTCGGAGGGATAGGCGACAGGCGCTGCGTTCAAACGTCCCAAGGCCGGGCGAGGGCAAGTCAGTGAGAGAAAACGCGCGTGCCAGGAGTCCACGGCCGTTGGCTTCCGACCGGACTGGCCCCGATTTCCCAGCCCGCGCCACCCCACAGGGCGTCAACCACGCCAAGATCGCCCGTGCCGTCACGGACGAAGAAGAGGTTCGGAACGGAGCTGGTCTGCAGCGCCCCGCTTTCGCCGTTGGCCTGCTGCTTCAAGAGACACCAGATATCGGCAAGCTTGCTCTCGGCGCGTGGGCCCAGCTCACCGAGGATCTGCACGGCACTCGAGGATTTATTCAGGACATGAGTCTGCAGAGACGTAGCGTCCGCAGCTTCGACCTTCACGGCGAACCGGCGCGCAAAGGTCGCCCCAAGCCACGAAATCTTGACAGTCGCGGTCGGCGCAATGTCTTCCCTGAAATGCTCGCTCGCAACGAAGGATTCGGAACCGGGAATGGCGGCCGTCGACGGGGGATCGAGGGGTTCACCGGGCTTGCGCTTGAGCGAACATTCGATCCTGGCGCGGGGAGCAAGCGACGCCGAGCTGCCGCCATCAGACTTGTTCTCGTCGGCACGCGCGCTGAAACTGGATGCCGCCAGAACAATAACGAGCCACGTGTTGAGCGCTAAGCGGCGCATTGTTTGGCGTCCTTGAATTGCCGATTCAAGAACAAGGTAAACTGTAGATTGCGGCTGTAAATCGAGGATTAGGTTTCTGGTTAAGCTTAAAGCAAGGAACTTATTTGAGAGAAATGCAAACAATCTCCGGAACCATGTGCGCCACCCGGCCGCAGCGCGCAACGTAGCCGGACACCTCCAAAGAGGAACTGACGCGCGCCCCTTCTACTTGCCTGCCAGGCGCGCGACAACCTTATCAGCTGGAGGAACCTGCGAGCCCGGTTCGGACACTGGCTGCGTCGAGATCCGGCAGCATCTTGCCTGTGCGTGAAGCGGATCGCTCCACATCCAGCGCACACGCCAGGCAGGATTGTAGGCGTAGGCCGGGATGCGCCAGAACCAGATGGATTCGTAGACGCTATCTCCGAATTGCCCCACATCCGGGCGTGGCGTTGGCCAGGAGGCTGCTGCGACGAGGACGACCGTCAATACCGCGGCCCCCGACAAAACCATCTTGCGCATCTTGCTTCCACAATCGCTGGAATGAAAAGGCGGTCACTTCCGCGTAAGGCAATGCATAGAAGAAACGCTCACGTGTTCCGACAATAGAACGCCTATTTCCAAAAACGGAAATCCGGAACTCTACGGTGTGGACGCAGACGTTAGTCGCAAGGGCCCTTCAGACCTGCTGCACAAGCGAACCTCTGCCGGCTCCGGAAAGCGGAGCCGGGGAAACGCAGCTACGTTCCTGCGAGCATCGACGCTACCGCTTGGTCCAATCGATGATACGGCTCGCATCGCCGTCGAACTCGTTGCTACAGAACGCGCCGCCCTGGTAGTGGTCGCCGATCGGATCCGGCTTCAGCTTGGCTTGCTCCGCCATCGCGTGCGCCACGTGATCCTCGGAGCGGCCGGTCGGGCGATAGCCGAACTCGTAGGCGCGGTGGTTGTCCCACCAGGCGCGCTCGTTGAGGGAGGCGCCGTAGAAGACCTCGAAATGGATGTCGGGATGTTCGAGCCCGATGCGGCAGAGCTGCACGAGGTCGTCGGGCTTGAGCCAGATCGAGAGCCGGCGCTGGTCGAGCGGCATGTCGCCGAAATTGCCGATGCGCAGGCACGTCACCTTCAGCCCGTGCTTGTCGGCATAGAGCGCGCCGACCGCTTCACCGAACACCTTGCTGACGCCATAGCGGCCGTCGGGGCGCGGGGTGACGTTGGTGCCGATCTTGTGATGGCGCGGATAGAAGCCGACGGCATGGTTCGACGAGGCGAACACCACGCGCTTGACGCCCTTGCGGTAGGCGGCCTCGAACAGATTGTAGCCGCCGATGATGTTGGCCTGGAGGATGTCGTTCCAGGGGCCTTCGACCGAATAGCCGCCGAAATGGATGATGCCGTCGACGCCCTCGCAGATCGCCTCGCACTGCGCGAGATCGGCGAGATCCGCCGCCTTGAATTTTTCGTTCGCGCCGAGATCGGCGGGCGGCTTGATGTCGGAGAGCAGGAGATCCGGATAGATCGGCGGCAGCAGCTTTCGCAGGCTCGTGCCAATTCCGCCCGAAGCTCCCGTCATCAAAATACGCGGCATGTCTTCCCTCGCCTGTGGTGACCGATTTGCGGCCGTAGATAACTGATGCTAGCAGACTTGGACAGAGGGAACGCAACAACGAGACCTGCACATGAACGATGCATCGTCCCACACTCAAGGCTGGCGGCCGGCGACGTATTACCCCGATCCGGCGATAAAAGCACTCGATCCCCGCTTCGAAAAATACTGGCTGAAGCTTTCCGCCGTCGAACGTCTGGCCACCGGCCTGCGCTGGGCCGAGGGGCCGGTCTGGTTCGGCGATGGGCGGTATCTGCTCTGCAGCGACATCCCGAACCAGCGCATCATCAAATGGGAGGAGGAGACCGGCGCCGTCTCGGTGTTCCGCAAGCCCTCCAATTTCGCCAACGGCAACACCAGGGATCGCCAGGGCCGGCTCGTCACCTGCGAGCATGGCGGCCGCCGCGTGGTTCGCACCGAATATGACGGCAGCATCACCGTGCTGATGGATTCCTTTGGCGGCAAGCGGCTGAACTCGCCGAACGACGTCGTGGTGAAGTCCGACGGCTCCGTCTGGTTCACCGATCCGACCTTCGGCCTGCTCGGCAATTACGAGGGCTACAAGGCCGAGCCCGAGATCGAGCCGAATGTCTACCGGCTCGATCCCGCAACCGGCAAGGCGACCATCGTCGCCGAGGGCGTGCTCGGCCCGAACGGTCTGTGCTTCTCGCCCGACGAGAAAATTCTCTATGTCGTGGAATCGCGCGGGGTGCCGAACCGCAAGATCCTCGCCTATGACGTCTCGCCTGACGGCACCACAATCTCCAACAAGCGCGTGCACATCGACGCAGGTCCCGGCACGCCTGACGGCATGCGCTGCGATATCGACGGCAATCTCTGGTGCGGCTGGGGCATGGGCGATCCCGAGCTCGACGGCGTCGTGGTGTTCGCGCCCGACGGCGTCATGATCGGCCGCATCGCCCTGCCCGAGCGCTGCGCCAATCTCTGCTTCGGCGGCGTCAAGCGCAACCGCCTGTTCATGGCGGCGAGCCAGTCGATCTACGCGCTGTATGTGAACACACAGGGCGCGGTGGGGGGATAAGCTTCGCGCCGCCCTGTAGCCCGGATGGAGCGTAGCGTAATCCGGGAACCGTTCCCGCATTACGCTTCGCGCTATGCGGGCTACGATTTCACGAAGTCCCTCCGCCGTCATTGCGAGCGAAGCGAAGCAATCCAGAGTCTTTCCGCGGAGATAGCCTGGATTGCTTCGTCGCAAGAGCTCCTCGCAATGACGACCGAAAAACAAAAAACGCCGGAGCGGTTTCCCGCTCCGGCGTCATGTTCTCGTTCTTCAAGCGATAGAGCTTACGCCGCGTTGAAGCCGGCGACGGCCTTCACCTCGAGGAAGTCCTCGAGGCCGTACTTGCCCCACTCGCGGCCGTTGCCGGACTGCTTGTAGCCGCCGAACGGCGCGGTGCGGTCGTTGGGCACGCCCTGGAGGTTGACGTTGCCCGCGCGGATCTGCCGGCCGACGCGCTTGGCGTCCTCAACCGAAGCGCCCGTGACATAGCCCGCGAGACCATACGGCGTGTCGTTGGCAATGTGCACGGCCTCGGCTTCGTCTTTGGCGCCGATGATGGTCAGCACGGGTCCGAAGATTTCTTCGCGGGCGATCGTCATCTCGGGGGTGACGTCGGCGAAGATGGTCGGACGGACATAGAAGCCCTTGTTGACGCCCTCGGGCAGGCCCGGGCCGCCGGCGACGAGCGTTGCGCCCTCGTCGATGCCCTTCTTGATGAGGCCTTGGATCTTGTCCCACTGGCCGCGGTTGACCACGGGGCCGATGGTGGTGCCTTCGGCGCGCGGATCGCCCGCCTTGGTCTTGTCGGCGACGGCCTTCGCGATCGCGGCGACTTCCTTCATCTTCGAGGCCGGCACGATCATGCGCGAGGGCGCGTTGCAGGACTGGCCGGAGTTGTTGAACATGTGCATCACGCCGCCGGTCACCGCCTTGGTCAGGTCGGCGCCTTCGAGGATGACGTTCGGCGATTTGCCGCCGAGCTCCTGGCTGACGCGCTTCACGGTCGGCGCGGCGCGCTTGGCAACGTCGATGCCGGCGCGGGTCGAACCGGTGAACGAGATCATGTCGATGTCGGGATGCTCGCTCATGGCGGCGCCGACCTCGGGGCCGAGGCCGTTGACGAGGTTGAACACGCCCTTCGGCACGCCGGCTTCATGGAGGATTTCCGCGAAGATCAGCGCCGAGGTCGGGGTGAACTCCGACGGCTTCAGGATCATGGTGCAGCCGGCGGCGAGCGCGGGCGCGACCTTGCAGGCGATCTGGTTGAGCGGCCAGTTCCAGGGCGTGATCATGCCGACCACGCCGATCGGCTCGCGCAGCACCATGGCGGTGCCGACCGGCTCCTCGAAATGATAGTTCTTGAGCACGTCGAGCGTGGTCATGAGATGGCCGAGGCCAGCGCCGGCCTGGAGTTTCTCCGCCATCGGCAGCGGGGCACCCATCTCGTCGGAGACGGCGGCGCCGATCTCCTTGAGGCGGCCCTTGTAGATCTCGATCACTTTCGTGAGCAGCGCGACGCGCTCCTCGCGGCTGGTCTGGGAGAACGTTGCAAAGGCGCGCTTGGCAGCGGCAACGGCCTTGTCGACATCGGCCTTGGAGCCGAGCGCAACCTCGTACATCGCCTCTTCCGTCGCCGGATTGACCACGGCGGTGGACTTCTTGACGGCGGGATCGACCCAGGCGCCGTCGATGTAGAATTGCATGCGATTGACCATCGTTAACCTCTTCTTGGGGGCATGGTGGGGGCGTTTCGGCAGGCATCCTTGCACGAAAGCGCCGGCAATTGAACCCGCCATATGCGGGGCCAGCGTTGCGGCGGACGGAGGGTATATGAGCCGATGGCGGGAACGAGGCAAGGTCTCGCCACACTCACGGTGTCGTCCCGGCGTAGGCCGGGACCCATAACCACAAGATCCAGTTGGTTTGCTCAGGCGTCTACCGTCTGTCGACTACAACGCCCGCCGCGGAGTATGGGCCCCGGCCTTCGCCGGGGCGACGAGGAGTTTCTACACCGCCATCTTCCGATGCAGCACCGGCGCGCCGGTGGTGAGGCTTTCGGCCGCATCGATGATGGCGTTGGCGTCGATGCCGTAGTGGCGGTAGAGGTCGGCGATGGTGCCGGTCTGGCCGAATTGCTCGACGCCGAGTGCCTCGACGCGGTGGCCGCGGACGCTGCCGAGCCAGCCGAGCGCGGAAGGATGGCCGTCGATCACGGTCACGATGCCGCAGTCTCGCGGCAGCGGTGCCAGCAGCTTCTCGATGTGGCTGAGGTGCTGCACGCCGCGCCTGTCACGCCGCAATTTCCGTGCGGCGGTCCAGCCTGCGTGCAAGCGGTCGGCCGATGTGATCGCGAGCAGGCCGATGTCGCGCCGGCTCTCGCCGATGAAGCCGGTCGCCTCGATCGCTTCGGGCGCGACCGCGCCGGTATAGGCGATCACGAGTTCGGCATTGGGGCCCGGCTTACGCAGCCAATAGGCGCCGTCGGTGATGCCTTGCTGAAGCTCCGGCGTCATGATCCGCTGCGCCTGCTCAATGCTGCGCGTCGAGAGGCGCAGATAGACGGAACCGCCCTCGCCCGGATCGCGCTGCATGTGATTGAAACCCCAGCCCATGATCACGGCGAGTTCGTCGACGAAGGCCGGCTCGAACGAGGCGAGGCCATCCTGCGCCATGCCGATCAGCGGCGTCGCAATCGACTGGTGCGCGCCACCCTCGGGCGCGAGCGTGATGCCTGACGGCGTCGCCGCCACCATGAAGCGCGCATCCTGGTAGCAGGCATAATTCAGCGCATCGAGGCCGCGCTCGATGAAGGGGTCGTAGAGCGTGCCGACCGGCAAGAGCCGCGCGCCGTTGATCTGGTGCGACAGGCCGAGCGCCGAGAGCATGATGAAGAGGTTCATCTCGGCGATGCCGAGCTCGAGATGCTGGCCCTTGGGCGAGGCGTCCCAGTTGTAGGTAGAGGGAATTTTCTCGCTGCGGAATAAGTCCGCCTTCTCGGCGTTTGCGAACAGGCCGCGCCGGTTCACCCACGGGCCGAGATTGGTCGAGACGGTGACGTCGGGCGAGGTCGTGACGATGCGCCTGGCGAGCTCGCTGTCGCCGCGCGCGATCTCGTTCAGCACGAGGCCAAAGCCCTGCTGGGTGGACATCTGCGGCGACGGCTTGAAGGCGAGCTGCTGTGGCACCTCGACGACGGGCGCGGTCAGCCGGCGGCCGTCCTGGTTGAACGGCACGCGCGCGAGGAAGGCGTCGAGCTCGGCGGGAGCTAGCGCGAGGCCCTCGTACTTGTCCCATTCGTGGCCGGGCCGGATGTTCTGGCTCTCGCGATATTTCTCCATCTGCGTGACCGTCATCAGGCCGGCATGGTTGTCCTTGTGGCCCTGGAACGGCAGGCCGACGCCCTTGATGGTGTAGGCGATGAAACAGACCGGGCGATCGTGGTCGATGGATTCGAACGCATCCAGCATGCTCGCCATGTCGTGGCCGCCGAGGTTCGACATCAGCGCCAGCAGCTCCTCATCGCTGCGCTTGTCGATCAGCTTGGTGATCGGCCCCTGGTCGCCGATCTCGTCGTGCAGATGCTTGCGGAAGGCCGCGCCGCCCTGGAAGCACAGCGCCGCATAGAGCGCGTTCGGGCAATTGTCGATCCAGCGCTTGAGCGCCTCGCCGCCGGGCTCGGCGAACGCCTCGCGCATCAGCCGGCCGTATTTCACGATCACCACGTCCCAGCCGAAATTGCGGAACATGGTCTCGAACTTCTCCCAGAGCCCTTCGCGCACGACGGCGTCGAGCGACTGGCGGTTGTAGTCGACCACCCACCAGGTGTTGCGCAGGCCGTGCTTCCAGCCTTCTGCCAAGGCTTCGAAGATGTTGCCCTCGTCCATCTCGGCGTCGCCGACCAGCGCGATCATCCGCCCTTCGCGACGGTCCTTCATCCAGCCATGCGCCTTGACGTAATCCTGCACCAGCGAGGCGAACAGCGTCTGCGCGACGCCGAGGCCGACCGAGCCGGTCGAGAAATCGACGTCGTCGACGTCCTTGGTGCGCGAGGGATAGGACTGCGCGCCCTTGAAGCCGCGAAAATTCTCCAGCTTCTCGCGGCTCTGCCAGCCGAACAGATACTGGATGGCGTGGAACACCGGGCTCGCATGCGGCTTCACCGCAACGCGATCCTCGGGGCGCAGCACGCTAAAATACAGCGCCGACATGATGGTCGCGAGCGAGGCGGAGGAGGCCTGGTGGCCGCCGACCTTCAACCCGTCCGCGTTGGAGCGGATATGGTTGGCGTGGTGGATGGTCCATGACGACAACCACAGCGCCTTGCGGGCCAGGGCAGTCAGGGTTTCGAGGCGCGCGGAATCGACGGGCATGGCGATGCTCCGGAAAATGACGCCCCGATGATACGCCTGCCGGCCCCGCCAAACTTCTCAATTTTTCGCGCCATACCTGCCGATATTGGGATATTTTACCAATCGAAAGCCCCCTGACCCAGGTTTCATCCCAATGCCCGAGCTCGACGCCATCGACCGCAAAATCCTCAGCTACCTCCAGAACGACAGCCGCCTGACCATGCAGGAGCTCGCCGACAAGGTCGGGCTCTCGGTGTCGCCCTGCCACCGCCGGGTCAAGCTGCTGGAGGAGCGCGGCGTCATCTCGCGCTATATCGCGACCGTGGACCAGAAGGCGCTCGGCCTGCATGTCAGCGTCTTCATCTCGATCAAGCTGGCGCGGCAGAAGGAGGAGGACCTCAACCGCTTCGCCCGCGCGATCTCGAAATGGGACGAAGTGCTGGAGTGCTATCTGATGACCGGCAACCGCGACTATCTCCTGCGCGTCGTGGCGGCCGATCTCGCTTCCTACGAGACCTTCCTGAAGACCAAGCTGACCCGGCTCGACGGCATCGCCTCGATCGAGTCGAGCTTTGCGCTGAGCCAGGTGAAATATTCGATCGCGCTGCCGGTATGACGGTCTGCCGGGCCGCCGGTGTCACATGGACGCAATAATGCCCGCCGATGGTCGTGGGGACATTGGCATCTCAGCCGAGAGAAGGATCCATGACGACAGCCGACCGCCCCACCGACGCCGCCATGCGCGACCGTTTCTTCCAGGAGATCGCCGACGATCTCGACGAGGAGCTGGAGCTCGAGCTCGACGACTCCAGGCTCGACGGACTGCTGGACGAGACCGGCACGCTCAATCCGACGGTGGACCGCAGGCTCTATTTCAGGGAACTGCTGCGGCTGCAGGGCGAGCTGGTCAAGCTCCAGGATTGGGTGCAGAGCGAGAAGAAGAAGGTCGTGGTGCTGTTCGAGGGCCGCGACTCCGCCGGCAAGGGCGGCGTGATCAAGCGCATCACCCAGCGCCTCAATCCCCGCATCTGCCGCGTCGCCGCCCTTCCGGCGCCGAGCGAGCGCGAGCGCTCGCAATGGTATTTCCAGCGCTACGTGGCGCATCTTCCCGCCGGCGGCGAGATGGTGCTGTTCGATCGCAGCTGGTACAACCGCGCCGGCGTCGAGCGTGTGATGGGCTTCTGCTCTGAGGACCAGTACCAGGAGTTCTTCAAGACGGTGCCGGAGTTCGAGCGGATGCTGATCCGCTCCGGCATCATCCTGGTCAAATACTGGTTTTCGATCACCGATGACGAGCAGCAGTTCCGCTTCAGTATGCGCATCAGGGATCCGCTCAAGCAGTGGAAGCTGAGCCCGATGGACGTCGAGGCGCGCAGCCGCTGGGAGCAGTACACCAAGGCCAAGGAGACGATGCTGGAGCACACGCACCTTCCGGATTCGCCATGGTGGATCGTCGACGCCGTGGACAAGAAGCGCGCCCGGCTCAACTGCATCTCGCATTTGCTCAGCCAGATCCCGTACCAGGAGGTCGGCCGCGTGCCGGTGGTGCTGCCGCCGCGCGTGCGCAATCCCGACTATCACCGCGGGCCGGTTCCGCCGGACATGTATGTGCCTGCGAAATACTGACGAAGTCTCGTAGGGTGGGTTAGTCGAGCAGATGCGCGAAGCGCGTCTGATCGGCGTAACCCACCTCTTCTGTCACCGCTGCAAGAGAAGTGGTGGGTTACGCCGTGCGGACTGCGTTTCGCGCATCTGCTCGACTAACCCACCCTACGAAGCGATCACCGCCACGGCTGCACGATGATCTTGGTGTGCGCCTCGGGATTGGCGAGGTCCGCGAAGGCCTTTGCGACGCCGTCGAGGCCGACCTCGGCCGTTACCATTGCTGCGGCGTCCACCTGCCCTTCGGCGATCAGGCGCAAGGAAGCTGCGAACTCGTCCGGCGTGTAGCCGAGCACGTACTGGACGTTGAGTTCCTTCATGATGCCGAGCATGGGCTCGTTTCTGTCAGTCTCCATGCAGACGCCGACCACCACGATGCGCGCATCACGCGGGGCGCCCTCGAACACCTGCTGCAACAGGCCCGGCACGCCGACGCATTCGAAGATGATTGCGGGCTTCAGCGCCGGCAGCATGGCCTGCAACGGCGGCCGCGCCGCCTTCTCGGCCTCCGACATCTGGGCGTGCTCGGCCCAGGTCGCGTAGGGCTGCGACACCTTGGGATCGACGACGATATCGGCGCCGAGCCTCGCCGCCAGCGCCCGCCGCGCCGGCGAATAGTCGGCGGCGACGATCGGATGCAGACCCCTGATCTTCAGCGCGGCAATCACCGCGAGCCCGACCGGGCCGCAGCCGATGACGAGCGGCACCTCGCCGCCGCTTATGTTGGCTTTTGCCACGGCGTGGACACCGACGGCGAGCGGCTCGGTCAGTGCGGCATGTTCGGGAGCCAGACCGTTGGGCACCTCGAGCAGCAGCGCTTCGCTCAGCAGCATCGCTTCGGCATAGCCGCCGATATTGTCGTTGGAATAGCCGATGCCCTCGATGCCCTGCGGCGTCACCAGGGCCGGCAGCGAGCAGACATGGGTGCCGGGCTTGAGCTTGCGCGCGGTGCCGGGACCGTAGTCGACGATCTCGCAGCAGAATTCATGACCGAACACGACGTCGCGGGCGAGGTCCATAGGCTTGCGGCCGACCTTCCGCGCCATCTCGACCATGCGGTGGGCGTGCTGGCGCGCATGCAGGTCGGAGCCGCAAATGCCGCAGGCGAGCGTCTTGACCAGCACCTGGCCGGGCCCCGGCTTCGGCTCGACCATCTGACCAACGACAATCTCACCGTTCCTGAAGATCGCAGCGCGCATCCGGCTCCTCCCGTATTGTTGTTGGAGCCGTTGATAGCACGACGCGCGATGCGCGAACTTGCGTCAGGCGTTCGGGGAACGCTCTTCCAGCACCAGGAGCTGGGCGCGGCGGACGCGCTCGCGATGGGCGATGTAGAGACCGCTGGCGACAATAAAGGCCGCGCCGACGACGGTCCAGATGCTCGGCACCTCGCCGAAGATGAAGAAGCCGAGAATGCTGACCCACAACAATTGCGAGTAGGAGAACGGCGCCAGCACCGAGGCATCGCCGTAGCGATAGGCGAGCACGACGATCCACTGGCCCGCCGTGGAGGCGACGCCGATGAAGATGCCGAGCGCAATCGCGGTCCAGGACGGTGTGACCCAGACGAACGGCACCATCGCGGTCAGGATCGCAAGACCGGTCAACGAGGAATAGGCCATGGTGGTGACGACCGCCTCGCGACCGCTCATCATGCGGGTCAGGATCAGCGTGCCGGCCCAGCAAGCGGCCGAGATGACCGGGAAGAACGCTGCGAGATGAAACGCGCCGGTGCCCGGGCGCAGGATGATCAGCACGCCGATCAGGCCGAGCGCGGTGGCGAACCAGCGGCGCATGCCCACCTTCTCACCGAGGAAGACAATGGAGAGCGCAGTGACGAACAGCGGTGCGACGAAGCCGGTTGCGGACGCTTCCGCGATCGGGAGGAAGCGCAAGCCCGTGATGAAGAACAGCGAGGAGCCGAGCAGCACCGCGCCGCGCATCACATGCAATCCGAGGCGCTCGGTGCGCATCGCGTAGTACGGCGAGGACCGCAGCATCACCGGCGTGAATATCAGCGCGAAGGTGAGAAAGCGGATCCAGGTGATCTGGATCGACGGCAGGCTGGTCGAAAGATATTTCGCGGTGATGTCGGAGCAGCCGAGAAATACCGTCGACAGCAGGATCAGCGCGATGCCCTTGAAGGGATGGTCGACGCGCGCAGGCGCGCGGCGGCCGACGTTCTTCTTCTCCGGCATAGGCATGGAAATACTGTCGAGCCTTGCGGCTACGGCGGGCGGCGGAGTCACGGCAGAAACTCTGGGAAAACGCGAATCGGGGACGGCTGTAAAAAACGACAAATGCGCCGCTTTCACAACTTCCGAAAACAGGATGCCGATATGCGCTGAGGGCTGCGCGCGTCAATATTCCATTAAGAATGCGCGCTTGCTGCACTACAGCATGGGAAGACCTCGCGGCTTCGGACCGCGCGGAAACGCCGCATCAAGCGCCGCAATCTCCTCTTTCGCCAACACGAGATCGCCGGCGGCCGCATTCTCGCCGGCATGTTCCGCCGACGACGCCTTCGGGATCGCGAACACCGTAGTTGCACGGGTGAGGAAGCTCAGCGCGACCTGACGCGGTGTCACGCGCCGCGCCTCCGCGATGCGCGCCAGCACGGCGCCGCCCTTGCTGTTGCTTGCGGGAAAATCGTCATGGCCGAACGGAGAGTATGCGACGACCGCGACGCCATGCCGCTCGCACCACGGGATCACGGCATGCTCGATCGCACGTTCCTTCAGATGATAGAGCACCTGATTGCAGGCGATGCGGCCCTCGCCCGCGACATCGAGCATCTCGTCGAGATCGTCGGCATCGAAATTGGAAACGCCCCAGGATTTGATCTTGCCGGCCTTTGCCAGCTCCTCGAACGCTGCGACGGTGTCTTCGAGCGGATAGGAGCCGCGCCAATGCAAGAGATAGCAATCGAGCCGATCGGTCTTGAGCCGCTTCAGCGAACGCTCGCAGGCGGTAATCGTGCCGCGGCGCGACGCATTGCTCGGTAGCACCTTCGAGACGAGGAACACGTCCTCGCGCCGGCCAGCGATCGCGTCGGCAATGACGAGCTCGGCATCGCCATACATCTCGGCGGTGTCGATATGGGTCATGCCGAGATCGAGCCCGCGCTGAAGCGCTGCGATCGCGCGCTTGCGATCGCCATGGTCGAGATACCAGGTGCCCTGCCCGATGACGGAGACGTTGGCGCCGGTCTTGCCGAAGGGGTATGTGTTCATGTTCGCTCCGATCTTCGCTGTTCATTCCCCCTCTCCCCGTTCTTACGGGGCCGCGACGAGCTTCGCTCGCGCTGAGAGGGTCGGGGTGAGGGGCTGCGTCCGCAAAGTCTGTGACAGTTAGACTCGCGGAGACTCCCCCTCACCCGCCGCGCTACGCGCGTCGGCCTCTCCCCGCAAACGGGGAGAGGCGAAGGACTACAATCCGCCGATGTCCGCGACCAGCACGCTGCCGGTCGCGGACTCCGTGATATAGAGACGATCCTTGTTTTCGCCACCGATCGCGACATTTGTGCAATTCGGCCCCGCACAGGACTTGATCCGCGCGATCAATTCGCCGTTCGGCGCGAACACGAAGACGTGGCCAAGCGAGGCGTGGCCGACGAACAGGCGGCCACGCGCGTCCATCGTCATGCCGTCGGGACCGCTGGTGCCGAACAGCGAGCAGAAGCGGCCGACCTTCGAGACGCTGCCGTCCTTCATGAACGGCAACCGCCACACCGCGTTGTCGCGTGTCATCGCGACGAACAGCACGGTCTCGGTGGGATCGAGCACCAGGCCGTTCGGACTGATGCCGGTGTCGATGAGGCAGTCGAGCCTGCCGCTCGGCGTCAGCCGGTACACACGGCCGCTCGGATCGTGCAGGCCGGTCTGACCCTGATCGGTGAAATAGATGTCGCCGCTGGAGGCCAGATGCAGGTCGTTGCAGCCGCGGAAGGATTCCGAATTGCGCGCGGTCAGGAAGGGCTTGATGCGGCCGGCCGTCGCATCGAGCTCCATGATGCCGTGCATGTAGTCGGCGACCAGGATGCGGCCGTCGGCCGCGATCTTCAGTCCGTTCGGCCAGCCTTCATATTCGACGATTTGCGACCATTCGCCGTCAGGCGCGATGCGGAAGATGCGGCCGAAGGGAATGTCGACGATGTAGAGATTGCCGTCCTCGTCGAATGACGGCCCCTCGATGAAGCTATCGGTCGCAACACCCGGCCGGTTGGCATCGGCCCAATCCGTCCGCACGCCCTTGCGGCGGAACTTGTCGGGCATGGCGGAGAAGAGTGTCGTCTCGATGAGACGCGGCGGCGTTTCCAGGTACATCATGGTTGTTATGGGTGCTGCTGATGGGGGAGCGCGGCAACATAGGGCACAATCGAGGGCGCGTCGATTGGGGCGGAGGCATGGCGTCCCGCCCTCACCGTCATTCCCCGCGAAAGCGGGGAATCAAGTACGCCGCGGCCTCACCGCATAATCACAGGTGTCTCGGCGTACTGGATCGCCCGGTCAAGCCGGGCGATGACAGCGGAGTCCCCGGCAACGACCGAGAACGTCGCCCCTACCCCGCTGCGCCCGCGACCTTCGCCTGCTTCACCGGCGCTACCTCCGTCGTCGCGATCAGGCGCTTCAGCTCGGGGATGCAGGAGCCGCAATTGGTGCCGGCCTTGAGCCTGGCGCCGATCTCGGCCGTCGTGCGCGCGCCAGTCGCGATGGTGTCGCAAATGGTGCCGCGGCCGACGCCGAAGCAGGCGCAGACGATCGGACCGGTCGCGGCGGCGCCTTCGCTGGACTTGCCGGACAGCAGCATGCGGCGCTGGTCGTCGGTGACCTGATCGGCCACGAACAGACTCTTCACCACCTCCCAGTCGCCGGCATCATGGGCGGGTCCGACGAACAGGCAGGTCTCGATGCGATCGCCCGCGAACGAGGCCGCGCGATAGACGCCGCCGCCGAAATCGCGGTACTCGGCGACATCCTCGCCGGCGACACTCTCGAGCCAGGCGGGCCAGCGCGACAGATCGGCGTTGTCGGCGAAGAGATAGCCGAAGCCGCCGCTGACCGTGACGCGCGTCCACAGCAGATTGGGCGGCAGATCGAGCTGTTTGCGCGACAGCGCGAAGCCGCGGAAGACGTATTCATAGGGCGCGATCGCGGCCGGCGTCGCCTTCGATTCCGGCTGTCCCGAGAACGGGTCGGTGAAGGACTGCACCAGCGCGCCAACGCGGCCGTGCGAGGCGTTCATCGCGCTCCAGTGGATCGGCACGAACAGCGTGCCGCGCTGCTGCCGATCGCTGACGACCACCTTCAGGATGCACTGCCCGTAATCGGTGGTGATGCGGGCATAGCCGTCGTGGGCGATACCGTATTTGCCGGCGTCGCCTGGATGGACCTCGACGAACGGCTCGGGCAGATGCGCGCCTAGCCGCTGGCTGAGGCCCGTGCGCGTCATGGTGTGCCACTGGTCGCGGATGCGCCCGGTGTTGAGCCGCAGCGGACGCGACGCGCCGGTCTCGCCGCGCAGCGACGGCATCTCCGGCGCGACGAAGCGGCCTTTGCCGTCATTGGTGAAGAAGCCGCCTGTCGCAAAGAAGCGCTCGCCGGACGCCCCGCCTTCGCGCACCGGCCACTGCACGGGCTTCAAGGCGTCGAAGGCCTCGTTCGAGAGCGAGGTCAACGCACCGATGTCGAAATCGCGACTGCCGTCGTTCTCGAACGCCGAAAGCGCGGCGTGCTCGCGGAAAATATCGGCGGCGGATTTGTAGTCAAAGCTGTCGCCGAAGCCGAGACGTTTTGCGGTCTCGCTGAGAATCCACCAGTCCGGCCGCGCCTCGCCCGGCGCCGGCAGGAACGAGCGCTGGCGCGAGATGCGCCGTTCGGAGTTGGTCACAGTGCCCGACTTCTCGCCCCAGGCCAGCGCCGGCAGCAGCACATGCGGGCCCGCCTCGACCGTGTCGTTGGAGAGCACGTTCTCGGAGACCACGAACAGCTCGAGCTTCTTCAGTGCCTCGCGCACGAAGTCCGCATCGGGCAGCGACACCGCGGGGTTGGTGCCCATCACCCACAGCGCCTTGACCTCGCCGCGGTTGATCGCCTCGAACAGCTGCACCGCCTTCAGCCCCTCATGGGTAGCGATGCGCGGCGCCTTCCAGAACCGCCTGACACGGTCGATGTCCGGCGGCGTGAAGTTCATGTGCGCGGCGAGCTGATTGGCGAGACCGCCGACCTCGCGGCCGCCCATCGCGTTGGGCTGGCCGGTGAGCGAAAACGGCGAGGCGCCCGGCTTGCCGATGCGGCCCGTGGCGAGATGGCAGTTGAGGATCGCGTTGACCTTGTCGGTGCCCTGCGCCGACTGGTTGACCCCTTGCGAATAGAGCGTGACGACGCGCTCGACGTCACGGAACATCTTGAAGAAGGTCGCGACGTCCTGCTCGGAGAGGCCTGTGGCCAGCGCAGTCGCAGTGACGCTGCCGGCGATGTTGCGCGCGCGCGCCAGCGCGTCGTCGAAGCCCGACGTGTTGGCCGCGATGTAGTCCTGGTCCAGCGCGCCGCTGTCGGCGAGATGGACGAACAGGCCCGAGAACAAGGCGGTGTCGGTGCCGGGCTTCAGCCCCAGGAACAGATCGACATCGCTCGCGGTGTCGGTGCGGCGCGGGTCGATCACGATCATGCGGGCGCCTCGCTCCTGCCGGTTCTTCAGCATGCGCTGGAACAGGACCGGGTGGCACCACGCCGCGTTCGAGCCGACGAACACCAGCAGGTCGGCCTGGTCGAGATCCTCGTAGCAGCCGGGCACGGTGTCGGCGCCGAAGGCGCGGCGATGGCCGGCGACCGAGGACGACATGCAGAGCCGCGAATTGGTGTCGACATTGGCGGTGCCGACAAAGCCCTTCATCAGCTTGTTGGCGACGTAGTAATCCTCGGTCAGGAGCTGGCCCGAGAGATAGAACGCGACCGCGTCGGCGCCGTCGCGCGCCACGATGTGCTGCATGCGGTGGGCGACGTGGTCGAGCGCATCGCTCCAGGCGACGCGCTCCAGCACGCCCTTGCAGCGGATCATCGGGTAGAGCAGCCGGCCCTCCAGCCCGACGGTCTCGCCGAGCGCCGAGCCCTTGGAGCACAGCCGGCCGAAATTGGCGGGATGGTCCGGGTCGCCGGCGATCGCCGCTCCGCCCTTGCCGTCGGGCGTTGCGAGCACGCCGCAGCCAACACCGCAATAGGGGCAGGTGGTCTTGGTGGTCCGGAGCGTCGGGTCGATCGCCGTCATATCGAGCTGCCTTGTCAAGCCGCCTCTATCAAGCCGCTTTGGAGGGACGCGCGAGCGCGCGGCCGAACATCATGTCGGTACGGATCGCCGCCACCTTGTCGCGGTTGCGGATCAGTTCGAGATACCAGAGCGCATCGACGGTATCGCCGATCAGCACCGCGCCGGTGAGCCGGCCGTCGGCGATGACGAGCTTCTTGTAGGTGCCGCGCCTGCGGTCTGACAGCACGAGGTTCTCGCTGCCCTCCCCGCCCATGAAGTCGCCGGCGGAGAACACGCTGACGCCCGAGACCTTCAGATTGGTCGAGACCACGCTGCCCTGATAAGCGGCGGGCCGGCCGGCGAGATGCCGCGCCAGCACGCGCGCCTGCTCATAGGCAGGCTCGACCAGGCCATAGCAGGTGCCGCGATGCTCGGCGCATTCACCGAGCGCGAAGATGTCGGGTGACGCCGTCTGCATGACGTCGTTGACCACGATGCCGCGGTTGACCGCGATGCCGGCGTCCTTGGCCAGCGCGATGTTGGGCTTGATGCCGGCGGCAAAGATCACGGCATCGGCTTCGATGCGGCTGCCGTCGGCGAGCTCGACGGCTTCGACGTGGCCGTCGCCATGGATGCATTTCGTGCTCGCATTGAGCAGGATGCGGATGCCCTTGCGCTCGACCAGCGTCTTGAGCAGGTCGGCGGCCGGCCCATCGAGCTGGCGCTCCATCAGCCGGTCCATCAGATGCAACAGCGTCACCGGAGCGCCGGCCTTGGCAAGCCCATAGGCCGCCTCCAACCCGAGCAAACCGCCGCCGACCACGACGACGCGCTTCTTCGCCGCCGCAAGCGTCAGCAGCAGGTCGACGTCGCGCGTGTCGCGGAAGGTGTGCACGCCGGCGAGATCGGCGCCCGGCACGTTGAGCCGCAGCGGCGTCGATCCCGTGGCGAGCACGAGCTTGGAATATTCCATGCTCTCCTCGCCCTCGATCTTGAGCTCGCGGCGGCCAGTGTCGATCTCGGTGACGCGGTAGCCGTAGCGCACCGTGACGCCGCGATGGCGCCACCAGTCGGCCGGCCGCAGCTCGATCTCGTGCGAGCCGGTCTCGCCGGCCAGCACCGAGGAGAGCAGCACGCGGTTGTAAGCGAGCCTCGGTTCATCGCCGATAACGGCAACCGCGTAGCGGCCAAGCGCGGTCTTGGCGAGCTCGTCGACCAGACGCGCGGCCGCCATACCGTTACCGACGATGACCAGCGGTTCACTCACAAGGCATCTCCTATTCGGCGGCCTGCGCCTGAGCGCCGTAGGCCTCGGAAATCATGTAGCCGGACAGCACGCCGTAGGCGTCGGTCCAGGCCGTGGCGAGTTCGGGCGTCCAGGCTTCGCCGAGACCCTTCTCCAGGGTCCACAGCAAGGTCGCGCCGACGACGGGATAGTGCTCGGCCTTGGCGCCGTAGGCGACGTGACGCTTGGCAAGTGCCGAGGCCGCGGGGAGAATCGAGTCCAGGTTCGACAGGCCGCCGACGACGGCGGCAAGCATGCCCATCAGCTTCTTGCGCTGCTCGGTCATGTCTTCGGGAAACATCGCGCGCACGGACGGCGCCACCTCGAACAGGCGATCGTAGAACAGCACCGCTGCGGTTTCCGAAATCGGCGCGACCTTGGCGAAGCTCTGCTGGACGAGGGCGATCTGTTCTGACGTCATGGTGTTCTCCTGCCTGTTGGGTTTGTCTTGGTGCGCGCCGTTGCGAACCAGGTTCATGGTCAAACTGTCGGGCAATGCTTCTCCCCGCGTACGGGGAGAAGCGAGATTCATACCAAGCGGTCACACCCTTGCTTCGGCGAGGCTTGGCGCGCCTTCACGCTGCGGGCTGCGACGCAGGTAGAACCACCAGGTCAGACCGAGGCAGGACGCGTAGAAGGCGAGATAGATCGCGAGCGCGAGCTGCGGCCCGCCGGTCAGGGCGATCGACTTGCCGAAACCGCTCGGGATCAGATAGCCGCCGACCGCGCCGACCGCGCCGATGAAGCCAACCGCCGCACCGCTCTCGATGCTCGCCGTCTTCAGGGCGACCGCGCGCGCCGCATCGCCCTTGCCACGCACCTTGAACAGGTTCTGCTCGCGGAAGATCGAGGGGATCATGCGGTAGGTCGAGCCGTTGCCGATGCCCGTCGTCACGAACAGGATCAGGAACATCGACAGGAAGCCGATGAAATCCTTGTGCCCGACGAAATAGAGCACGCCGACGGTGGCGCCCGCCATCACGATGAAGTTCCAGAAGGTGATGACCGAGCCGCCGATCCTGTCGGCCAGCCAGCCGCCGAACGGGCGCGACAGCGAACCGACGAGAGGCCCGAGGAACGCGATCGCGATCGTCACCGACGGAAACTGCGTCTTGATCAGCAGCGGAAACGCCGCGGAGTAGCCGATGAAGGATCCGAACGTGCCAATATAGAGGTACGCCATGATCCAGGTGTGCTTGCGCTTGACCACCGCGAGCTGATTCCCGATCGACGACTTGGCCGTGGTCAGGTTGTTCATGAAGAACACCGCGCCGAACACCGCGATCGCGATCGGGAGCACCCACATCAGGCCGGCGTTCTGCAGGAACACGCCGTCGACGGGGGTTGCCTGGAACAGGTTGATGACCGCGAGCGTCATCAGGATCGGGGTCAGGAGCTGCACGCTGGAGACACCGATATTGCCGCCGGCTGCGTTGAGGCCCAGCGCCCATCCCTTCATCTTGTCCGGGAAGAAGAAGGAGATGTTGGTCATGCTGGAGGCGAAATTGCCGCCGCCGAGACCGGCGGTCGAGGCGATCAGCAGCATCAGCCAGAACGGCGTGTCGGGCTGGCTGACGAAATAGGCGAGCGACAACGTCGGAATGAACAGGATGGCCGCGCTGAAAATGGTCCAGTTGCGACCGCCGAACGTCGTCACCGCGAATGTGTAGGGAAAACGCATCAGCGCGCCGATCAGGCCCGGCACGGCAACGAGCTGGAACAGCTGGTCGGTGGTGTAGTGGAAGCCTGCCTGCGGCAGCTTGGTGGTGACGATGCTCCAGATCAGCCAGACCGAGAAGCCGATATGCTCGGCCACGATCGACCAGATCAGGTTGCGTCGCGCGATAGTCTTGCCAGTTGCGTTCCAGAACGCCTCATCCTCGGGGCGCCAGTCTGAAATCCAGGTCGGATTCTTCGTCATTGAGTATCCCTTCTAGGCTCACCGCTGCGTCGTTGCAGGCTCAGCCTCCAGGCATGGAGGCGCGCTCCGAGGCTTCACCCCGGTGGCGAGTTCACGATGCTGATTGATGATGTTGAGGGACGTCGTCGTTGGCGTCGCGCAAATGCATTTCAATTTCCGTGCCAACTGCGCGCGCTCGGGAAATACAGGGAATTCAGTGGCTTGTTCGAAACGCCCGAAATTTTTGCACGACCATTTCGCACGCAAATTTTGCGTTTCGCTCAATCCCTGTGCGCCGCACAAGGATTGAGCTTGATGTCTCAAAATTGGGCGAGACGCATCACGCACCAACGCTTTGTTTACGCGGCCTCGACGAAGCGATGACGCTCGTAGAGGAATTCGAGCACGCGCTGCCGGCACTTCAAATAGGTGGTGTTGGTGGCGAGCTCGAGCCGCTTGCGGGGACGCGCCAGCGGCACCTCCAGCACCTCGCCGATGCGCGCGCTCGGCCCGTTCGTCATCATCACGATACGGTCGGACAGGAGCACGGCCTCGTCGACGTCGTGGGTGATCATCAGAATGGTGTTGCCGAGCTTCTGGTGCAGCGCCATCACCGAATCCTGCAGATGCGCGCGGGTGAGCGCGTCGAGTGCGCCGAACGGCTCGTCGAGCAGCAGAACCTTCGGCTCCATCGCCAGCGCCCGCGCGATGCCGACGCGCTGCTTCATGCCGCCGGAGATTTCGGAAGGTCGTTTGTCCTTGGCGTGGGCCATCTGCACGAGATTGAGATTGTGCATGACCCAGGCGTCGCGCTCGGCCCGCGTCTTGGTCTTGGCGAAGACCTTGTCGACGCCGAGCCTGACGTTCTCGTAGACCGTGAGCCAGGGCAGCAGGCTGTGGTTCTGGAACACCACGGCGCGATCGGGCCCCGGCGAGTTGACCTCGCGGTTCTCCAGCAGCACGCCGCCAGTCGAGGCGTTGGTCAGCCCTGCGATGATGTTGAGCAGGGTCGACTTGCCGCAGCCGGAATGGCCGATGATCGAGACGTATTGCCCCTTCTCGATCGTCAGACAGATGTCCTTCAGGACCTCCGTGGTGGCGGCGCCGCGGGTAAAAATCTTGTCGATGTGGTCGAGCTTCAGATAGGCGGTCATGTGTCCCTCCCCTCAGTTCATCGCGGTGCCGCGGGTGACGATCTTGCCGAGGCCCGCAATCAGGCGATCGAGCACGAAGCCGACGATGCCGACATAGATCAGAGCCAGGATGATCTCGCTGATGTGCGAGGAGTTCCAGGCGTCCCAGATGAAGAAGCCGATGCCGACGCCGCCGATCAGCATTTCGGCGGCGACGATGGCGAGCCACGACAGACCGATGCCGATGCGCAGGCCGGTGAAGATGTAGGGTGCGGCCGCCGGGATCATGACCTTGCCGAAGAACTCCAGCGGATTGAGCTGCACGACGGCTGCGACGTTGCGATAGTCCTGCGGGATGTTGCGGATGCCGACCGCGGTGTTGATGATGATCGGCCAGATCGAGGTGATGAAGATGACGAAGATCGCCGAGGGCTGGCCGTCGCGGAACGCCGCGAGCGAGAGCGGCAGCCAGGCGAGCGGCGGGATGGTGCGCAAGACCTGGAACAGCGGATCGAGCCCGCGCATCGCCCAGACCGACTGGCCGACCAGCACGCCGAGCGCGATACCGGCGATCGCGGAGAGCGAGTAGCCGAAGGCGACGCGCTGAAGGCTGGCGGAGAGATGCCAGAACAGGCCCTTGTCGATGCCGCCATGGTCGAAGAACGGATCGAGGATCAGCTCCTTGGTGTCCTTGAATACCCGCGACGGCGGCGGCAGTGCCGAGCCGGCGCGGCGGCAGACCAGCTCCCAGACCAGCGTCAGCAGCGCGATCACGACGAGCGGCGGGATGACGCGCACAGCGGTCTCACGCACCATGCGCGCGTAAGCCTCGCTCCGCGGCGGCCGCTTCGGCGTCATCGCGACGACGGGCGCGGCGCTCCCCGCGGGCGTCGCGCTCTCAACCTCAATCTTCGTGGCAGGCATGTTCATCGCTATCTCTCTCCGGCTCCGGGACGATGCGGCCGCCTCGCGGCGGCCGCAGGGCTCCATCAGACTTCGACGCGCTTGATCGCGAGCGACTTCAGATAGGCCGCCGGATTTTCGGGATCGAACACCTTGCCATCGAAGAAGGTCTCCTTGCCGCGCGAGGTGGAGGCCGGGATCTCGGAGGCGGCGACGCCGAGCGTCTTGGCGGCGTCGCGCCACATGTCCTCGCGGTTGACCTTCGCGATCAGCGCCTTGGTGTCGAAGTTCGCCTCGTATTTGCCCCAGCGGATGTCCTCGGTGAGGAACCAGAGGTCGTGGCTCTGGAACGGGTAGGAGGCAAAGTCGCGCCAGTACTTCATGATGTGCGGCGAGTTCTCGACCACCTTGCCGGGGATGCCGTAGTCGAACTTGCCCGAGGTGCGATCGAGCACGTCCTCGACCGGGCAGTTCATCCACTGCCGCTTGCCCATGATGGCGGCGAGCTCGGCCTTGTTCTCGGCCTTGTCGGCCCATTGCTGGGCCTCCATCACGGCCATCAGCAGCGCCTTGGCGGCCTTCGGATATTTGTCGACGAAAGCTGCGCGCATGCCGAAGGATTTTTCCGGATGCTTGTTCCAGAGTTCGCCCGTGTTGATCGCCGTGTAGCCGATGCCCTGGTGGATCAGCTGCAGGTTCCAGGGCTCGCCGACGCAGAAGGCGTCCATGGTGCCGACCTTCATGTTGGCCACCATCTGCGGCGGCGGCACGACGATGGTCTCGATGTCCTTGTCGGGGTCGATGCCGCCGGCGGCGAGCCAGTAGCGGATCCAGAGATCGTGGGTGCCGCCGGGGAAGGTCATCGCAGCCTTCACCGACTTGCCGGAGGCCTTCTTCTTCTCCAGCGCCGCCTTGAACGGCGACGCGTCGACGCCGAGCTTGAGGTCGGCATATTCGTTGGCAACCGAGATGCACTGGCTGTCGAGATTGAGCCGCGCCAGGATGTACATCGGCGTCGGCTGGTTGTTCTGCGTCACCTTGCCGGCCGAGATCAGATACGGCATCGGGGTGAGGATGTGGGCGCCGTCGATGCCGTTGCCTTCGGAGCCGAGCACGAGGTTGTCGCGCGTCGTGCCCCAGGAGGCCTGCTTCTGCACGTCAGTGTCAGGCATGCCGTATTTGGCGAACAGGCCCTTGTCCTTGGCGACGAAGAGCGGACCGGCGTCGCTGAGCGCGATGAAGCCGAGCTTGGCGCCCTTGACCTCGGGGCCTGCGTCCTGCGCGAACGCGCCGGCGGGGAAATTGAGCTTGGCGGCGGCAAGAAGGGCAGCGGTGCTGCCGGTGGCCTTCAACAATTGACGGCGGCTGAGGCCAGTCTCGGAGGGCCGGCGGATGCGCTTGGTCATCGGTGATGTCGTCCTTTTGCGTCGTTGCGAATGATTGCGTCAGTGCGCACGAGCAGCCCGTCCGTCCGTGACGCCCGAAAAAGGCGCATGCGAACGCGCGACGGGGGGACCCCCGTCTGGTGGCGTCAGCAAAATCGGATGAGAAGTCTCGCGGGACGGCTTCAATGGCGTCGGCTTGGAACTATTCAAGCTTCATGCCAAGCGCCGGACCTCAGAAAGCTATGATAATTCAACACGTTATATGCGCCGCGCCAGTCTGTCGCAGGGTTGTTGCGCACGCGAAATTTGCGGACTGCTCATTTCTTGTGCGTCGCACAAATCTTATGCAGTCGCCTAAGCAAAAGGCCGCCGAGCGGACAAAAGCCCGATCAAGGCACGCACCATCCATTTGAAATCGCTTACGTTTTCTATCACACCCAAGCGGCACGCGACTTGCATTTCCATTGGCGTCAACGAAGACTGCGGCTTGCCGCATTGTTGCAGCCTCTGGCGGCTGCAAACCGGAAGCTCAACTGCTTCGCGGCCCTTCTCGGCTCAGTCGTCGTGACGCGATTCCCAAGGCTTCCAGACCTCCATAGCCCTCGTGCGCGGCAGAGCTGTCCGCACGGCTCAAGACGTTCAGCCGCGCTCTCTCTGGGGGCGTGTCGATCTCACTTACGAAGCAAAAGGAACCATTGATGTCGTATCTCGCGCCTTCGGAATTCGTCACCAAGATGGTGGATGCGGGCGAGTCCAAGATCTTCATGTCCACCCGGGATACCATCATCCGGGCCTATATGGCCGGCGCCATCCTCGCGCTGGCGGCCTGGTTCGCCGTCACGATCAACGTGAACACCGGCCAGCCGCTGGTCGGCGCGCTGCTGTTTCCGGTCGGCTTCGTCATGCTGTACCTGCTCGGCTTCGACCTCTTGACCGGCGTGTTCGTGCTCTCGCCGCTCGCCCTGATCGACAAGCGCCCGGGCGTCACCTTTGGCGGCGTGCTGCGCAACTGGGGCCTCGTCTTCGTCGGCAACTTCGCCGGCGCCTTCACCGTGGCTTTCATGATGGCGTTCGTCACGACCTTCGGCTTCACGCAGGACCCCGACAAGGTCGGCGCGGCCATCGGCAATATCGGTGAGGGCCGAACGCTCGGCTATGCCGCGCACGGCGCCGCCGGCATGGCGACGCTGTTCCTGCGCGGCATGCTCTGCAACTGGATGGTCTCGACCGGCGTCGTCGGCGCCATGATCTCGACCTCGGTCCCCGGCAAGGTCATCGCGATGTGGATGCCGATCCTGGTGTTCTTCTACATGGTGTTCGAGCACTCCGTGGTGAACATGTTCCTGTTCCCGTCGGGCCTGATGCTGCACGCGAAGTTCTCGATCATGGACTACCTGATCTGGAACGAGATCCCGACCGTGCTCGGCAACCTCGTCGGCGGCCTCGCCTTCACCGGCATGACGCTCTACGCCACGCACGTCATGACCCTGCCGAAGCGCCAGGCCGGCAAGACCACGCGGCCCCGTGTCGCGGCCTGATCAAACAACGTCTCGACAGGGGAGCCTCGCCCGAGCAGGGTGAGGCTCCCCCTTGCCGGTGATGACGATGACCCGCGGACTCCTGATTTCGATCGGCCAGCACTCCGACAGGGGTCGCAAGTCCGTCAACCAGGATTTTCACGGCGTCCTGATTCCGGAGGAGCCGCTGCTCAGCCTGAAGGGCATCGCGGCGGTTCTCGCCGACGGCATCTCCAGCAGCACGGTGAGCCAGATCGCCAGCGAGTCGGCGGTCAAAAGCTTCCTGATGGACTATTACTGCACGTCGGAATCCTGGACGGTGAAGACCTCCGCCCGCCGCGTGCTCGACGCGACCAATTCCTGGCTGCACGCGCAGACGCGCAAGAGCCAATATGCCTATGACCGCGACAAGGGCTATGTCTGCACCCTCAGCGCGATGGTTATCAAGGCGACCACCGCGCACATCCTCCATGTCGGCGACTGCCGCATCTACCGCGTCGCCGGCAAGGCGCTCGAGCAGCTGACCGACGATCACCGCATCATCGTGTCGTCGGAGCAGACCTATCTCGGCCGCGCGCTCGGCATCAACCCGCAGCTCGAGATCGACTACCAGACGGTCGAGATCGAGGCCGGTGACACCTTTATCCTGGCAACCGACGGCGCCTACGAATTCGTCGATGCGCGCTTCATCACGAGCGCGCTCAACGAGCATGCAGCCGAGCTCGACGTCGCCGCGAAGGCGATCGTGGACGAAGCGTACCGGCGCGGCAGCGACGACAACATCACCGTCCAGATCCTCCGCATCGACGCAGTGCCGCAGCGCGACTCGGCCGGTATCTTCAATCAGACCTTCGAACTGCCGCTTCCTGCGCTGCCCGAGCCGCGGGCGATGTTCGACGGCTACAGGATCGTCCGCGAGATTCACGGCAGCAGCCGCAGCCACATCTACCTTGCCGTCGATGCGGAGACCGAGGAGCCGGTCGCGCTCAAGCTGCCGTCGATCGACCTGCGCGACAATGCCGCCTATCTCAAGCGCTTCCTGATGGAGGAGTGGATCGCACGCCGCATCGACAGCCCGCACGTGCTGAAGCCGCTGTCACAATCGAGACGGCGCAGCTACCTCTACGTCGCGACCGAGTTCATCGAGGGGCAGACCCTGAGGCAGTGGATGCTCGACAACCCGCGTCCCGATCTGGAGACGGTCCGCAGGATCGTCGAGCAGATCGCCACGGGGCTTCGCGCCTTCCACCGCATGGAGATGCTGCACCAGGACCTCAGGCCCGACAATGTCCTGATCGACAAGACCGGCACCGCGAAGATCATCGACTTCGGATCGGTCAGGGTCGCGGGCGTCGCCGAGGCGTCGCCGAAATCGGCAGACGAGGAAATTCTCGGCACGGTCCAATATACGGCTCCGGAATACTTCCTCGGCGAGGGTGGCTCGCCGCGGTCCGATATGTTTTCGCTGGCCGCCATTTGCTATCACATGCTCACCGGACATCTCCCCTATGGCGCCCAGCTCGCCAAAATCCGGGGAAGATCGGACGCGTGGAAATTGAGATATCGCCCGGCCATCGATGCCGAGCGGGGCATCCCGGGATGGATCGACGGCGCGCTCAGGAAAGCGCTGCATCCCGATCCCTACAAGCGCCACGAGGACCTCTCCGAATTCGTCTTCGAACTCAGGAATCCCAATCCGGCCTATCTCGCCACGCGGACCACGCCTCTTCTGGAGCGCAACCCGCTGCTGTTCTGGAAGCTGACCACGGCGATCCTGGCCTGCACGGTCATCGCGCTGCTCGCGGCACTTCGGCTGCGATAGCCGGACAAGGTCGGGTCAGGCCGGCTCCGCCGCCTTCACCCCGAGCGGTTTCGGCGCCATGCCGCCGCCGGGCTTGAGGTGGAATTCGTAGGTCATCAGGTGCCACGGCCCACTTGCCTTGGAGCCGTCGGGCATCGCGGGATCGGTGCGCGGCTCGACCTTGGCGACGAGGTCGTCCTTGACGCCGAACACCACGTCGGAATCGAGATATTTGTCGCCGTCCATGAAGACATGCGTGATCAGCGGCTCGTAGCCCTTCGCATTGACGAGGAAGTGTACATGGGCCGGACGCATCGGATGGCGATTGGTCTGCACGATCATCTCGCCGACAGGGCCATCGGTCGGGATCGGGTAGCTGCACGGCAGGATGGTGCGGAAGAAGAAGCGGCCGTCGCCGTCCGTGATGAAGCGCGCCCGCGCCGAGGCGCCGACCTCGTCATAGTTCGGCTTCTGTGAATCGTAGAAGCCGTCGTCGTCGGCATGCCAGACGTCGACGGGAACGCCCGCGAGCGGCTTGCCCTTCAAGTCCGTGACGCGGCTCTGCACGAACATCCGCTCGCCGGCTTGATTGTTCGGCGAGATGTCGGTGCCGTGCGCGGTCACCTTGTGCTCGCCGACATAGAACGGGCCGAGCACCGTGGTCTGGGTCGCGCCCTCGCGATCCCTGTGGTTGACCGCGTCCACCAGCATGGAGACGCCGAGCACGTCGGAGAGCAGGATGAACTCCTGCCGGGTGTCGGTGCATTTGTGGCCGGTGCGGGTCAGGAAATCGATGGCGTATTCCCACTCCTCGAAGGTGAGACCGGTCTTGCTCACGTAATCGTGCAGCGACTTCACCAGTTCCTGGAGCAGGAATTTTGCACGCGGGTTCGGCGTCTGGTCAAAGCTGCGGACGACGGCTTCGGTGAGCTCGGTCTCGTTGAACTGGGTCATGGTGCGTTTGCCCTGAGTTTTCTCGTTGGCCCGGATGGGCTCCTTGGAGGCGTTCCAGAGTGCAGCCTACACCAGTCGGCGGGGCCGCGTTAAGCGCAACCGGCTTGGAATGGGGCCGGCATTTCGCTATCAACTTTCCGACAAAACGCCCCGGAGGAACTGATGCTCGCCCCCACCCCCGCCTCGCCCGAATCCGTCGGCATGTCCAAGGCTGCGCTCGACCGCGTCGATGCGCATCTGAAACGCCGCTACATCGATGCCGGCCGTTTCCCGGGCACGCATCTCTTGGTCTATCGCCGCGGCAAGGTCGCCCACAGCTCGGTGCAGGGCCTTGCCGATGTCGAGCGCAAGGTGCCGGTCAAGGACGACACCATCTACCGCATCTATTCCATGACCAAGCCGCTCACCAGCGTCGCTTTCATGATGCTGGTCGAGGAAGGCCTCGTCGCGATCGACGAGCCTGTCGCCAAATACATTCCGGAATGGAAGGATCTCGGCGTGTTCGTCGCCGGCACCGCGCCGGCCTTCCTGACCCGGCCGCCGTCCCGGCCGATGCTGATCGTCGATCTGTTGCGCCACACCTCCGGGCTGACTTACGGCTTCCAGCAGCGCTCCAATGTCGATGCCGCCTATCGCACCGAGAAGATCGGCGAGGTCGAGAAGTCCGGCACGCTCCAGACCATGATCGAGGCGCTCGCGAAAATCCCGCTGGAGTTCTCGCCGGGCGAATCCTGGAACTACTCGGTCGCGACCGACGTGCTGGGCTACCTCGTCGGCAAGATTTCCGGCATGCCGTTCGAGCAGTTCCTGAAAACACGCATTCTCGATCCGCTCGGCATGACCGACACAGATTTCCACGTGCCAGCGTCGAAAGCCCATCGCTTTGCCGCCTGCTATTCGGCGGACCCGGGCGGCGGCATGACCTTCCACGCCGGCCAGCGCCGCGAGGGCCTGACGCTTCAGGACGATCCGGCGACGAGCTCGTTCCTGTCACCGCCCTCGTTCGTCTCCGGCGGCGGCGGCCTGTGCTCGACGGTTGCGGACTATCTCACCTTCTGCCGCGCGCTGCTCAATGGCGGCGAGCTCGGCGGCGTCAGGCTGATCGGACCGAAGACGCTGGCTCTGATGACGACCAACCATATTCCGGGCGGCCGCTTCCTCCCCGAGGTATCGCGCTCGCTGTTCTCGGAAGCCACCTATAACGGCATCGGATTCGGCCTCGGCTTTGCCGTGACGATGCGCCCGGCCGAGACGCTGATCGCCGGCAGCCCCGGCGAATACAATTGGGGCGGCGCGGCCACGACCTCGTTCTGGATCGACCCGGCCGAGGAGCTGATCACCATCTTCATGACGCAGGTGCTGCCCTCGAGCGCCTACCCGCTCCGGCGCGAGCTGCGCAGCATGGTGTACGCCGCGATCACCGAGAGCAATCTGTAAGACAAACGAAATGATCCCGCGGCTCCGGGGCCGCGGGATCGTTCACTTCAGCATCTCCGGCACGATCAGACGCGGCAGGAACAGCGACACCTCCGGCCACACGATGAGGGCCGCCAGCACGACCAGCATCGGCACCAGCATGATCGCGGTGTCCTTTATCGCATAGCGCAGCCGCACGCCCGCAACCGCGCAGGCGATCATCAGGCACAATCCGTAAGGCGGCGTCACCAGCCCGAACGCCAGCGACACGATCGAGATGATCGCGAACTGGACGGGGTGCAGATCGACGGACTTGGCCAACGGCTCCAGCACGGTGCCCACGATCACGATCGCCGGAATGGCGTCGAGAAAGCAGCCGACGACCAGGAAGCAGAATGCAATGAAGAAGCCGGCTGCAATCGGTCCCATGCCCCAGGTCGAGACGTTGGCCAAAAGCTCCTGCGGAATCTTGTAGTAGGCCAGCAACCAGCCGAACGCGCTCGCGGTGCCGACGCAGAACAACGCAACGCCGGCAAGGCGTCCCGTATCAAGCAGGGCCCTGTACAGTTCGCGCCAACCGGTCTCGCGATAGAAGAACGCCGACAACGCCACGGAATAGAGCACCGCAACGCAGGCGGATTCGGTCGCGGTGAACCATCCGAGCAGGATGCCGCCGACGATGATGAACGGCGTCATCAGCGCCGGTATCGACCGCCAGATCGCGCAGCGCATGTCCCGCCAGCTATCCTTCGGATAGGTCGGATAGCCCCGGCGCACCGCGTAGACATGCACGGTCGCCATCTGGGCGCCGGCGATCAGGAGACCCGGCACGATGCCGGCCAGGTACATCGCGGCAATCGAGGTCGAGATCAGCCCGCCCCACACGATCATCAGGATCGAGGGCGGGATGATGACTGCCAGCACCGCCGATACAGCCGTGATCGCGATGGAGAACGAGAGGTCGTAGCCTTCCTTGGTCTGGGCATCGATGAAGATCTTCGACTGGCTCGCCGCGTCGGCAGTCGAGGAGCCGGAGATGCCCGCGAAGAACACCGAGAGCACGACGTTGATCTGCGCCAGCGATCCCGGCCAGTGTCCGACCATCGATCGCGACAGCGCGACCAGCCGGTCGGTGATGCCGCCGATGCTCATCAGATTGGCGGTGAGCAGGAAGAACGGCACCGCCAGCAGGATGAACGAATTATAGGCGTTGAAGGTTTCCTGCGCGAGCGTCATCAGCGACAGATGCGGCTCGATCAGCAGGATCGGCACGCAGGCAAGGCCAAGCGCGAAGGCGACCGGCACGCGAATGACGAGCAGGCCGATGAAAACCCCGAACAGAACCGCCGCGGCCTGTCCGGCAGAAAGAACATTCCCCGTCATTGCTTCGCCCCAACCAGAATGCGCATTTCGTCGAGTATCTGCTCGCCCGCAAACACGATCCACGTCACGCCGGCCACCGGCCAGGCGACGTGGATCAGCCAGAGCGGCAGATCAGCCAACTCCGACGTCCTGTTCCAGGCAAACCGTGTGAATTCGAGACCGGCCCACACAAACACAAATGCAAGCGCCAGCACGCCGAGACGGGCGAGGATTCGCACCAGAGCCTCCGACCGACGCGACAGATCGGGCCAGACGTCGACCTCGAAATGCTGCGACTCCCGGATTCCGACCATGGCGCCGATCATGATGGTCCAGACGAACAGGAAGCGCGCCATCTCCTCCGTCCAGATGTAGGAGGGAATGAGCGGGGTGTAGCGCGATATGATCTGCAGCGTCACCGGGATGACGAGAATGCCGACACATGCTGCGAGCAGGATTTCGAGCAATTTCGCATAGGCCGCCGTCGCTCGGCGCCATAGCGACGGGGTCGCCGCAACAGGTATTTCGGTCATTGGAGCTCCGCGGTGGCAATCATCACCAAAGGGGCAAGCCGCAAGGCTTGCCCCGATATTCCGTCGGTCGACATCGAGCGGTCAGGCGACGTTGATCTTCTCGAAAATGCCTTCCGCGCCGATTTCCTTGGCGTAGGTGGCCATCACGGGGTCGGCGAGTTTCTTCATGGCGTCCCGCTCCTCGAAGGGAACGCGCTTGAGCTTGCCGGCCTTCTCGAGCGTGTCGAGCTTGACCACCTCTTCGCTCGACTCGAGCTGACGGCCGTAGTCGCCGGCCTCCTTGCCGGCCTTCATGATCGCGTCCTGCAGATCCTTCGGCAACGTCTTCAGCGTCTTCACCGAGAAGCAGATCGGCCGGATCGACACGGCGTGCTGGGTCAGGTTGAGATGCGGCGCCACCTCGTAGAACTTCATCGCCTCGACGCCGGCGGCCTCGTTTTCGCCGGCCGAGATCACGCCGTTCTGGATCGCGTTGTAGATTTCGTTATAGGCGATCACCGTCGGGCTCATGCCGACGGCCGCGAAGGTCTTCGACCAGATCGGCGCGCCCTGCACGCGAACCTTGAGGCCCTTGAGATCGGCGAGATTCCTGAGCGGCTTGTTGGCGAAGATGTTGCGGATGCCGCCGCCGGAATAACCGATCAGGACGACCTCGGCTTTCGCCGCGACCTCGTCGGCGATCGGCGCCAGGATATTGGCTTCGACGACCTTGTTCATGTGCTCGATGCCCTTGAACACGAAGGGCGCATCGATGAACGGAGCCGCCTTGGCGAAGGTCGACATGTGAGCCGGCGAGACGATGCCGTAATCGACCGCTTTGCCCTGCGACATGTACTCGAAATACTGTTTCTCGAGGCCGAGCGAGGAGTTCCTGTGCAGGGTGAAGTTGACGGGCTTGCCGTAGTACTTCTTGACCAGCTCTTCGAACCGGATCAGTGCCCGGTTGAAGGCGTGGTCGTCGTTGAACTGGACCGCGCCGTTCAGCGTGATCGGCGCTTGCGCCTTGAGGATCGACGGCATGCCGATCGTAGCCGCCGCAGTGGTCGCACCGATACCAGCGAGAAATGATCTTCGCTTCATCGTCTCCCTCCCTATGTTGCTCCGCCCCTGTAACCGGAGCGTGAGCGCGGCCGGCATACGGCCAGCGTTCGAGGAGGGTATGAAAAACGACGGCGGGACGGAAGCCAATTCGGATGCGCTGGAGGTACTCTTCGTCGCAGGGCCACTCCTGCGCGACCTGTTGCACTGCAACTCGCGCTCCTCTGGCGCGCGGCAGGCCGCATGGACGGCCCCCCTCCCCCAGGAGACGGAAGACTTGCGGACCCCGTGCGCTGCACGCAGAGATCCGCTCGCCTTCCGCTATAGACCTAGTGCATGTGACCAATCAAATAAATGCCGCCACCGATCACCAACACAGCCGGCACGGCCCACAAAATGAGGACTGGCATTTGTCGTCCTCCTCAGTTTGACGTGCAGACCTTGACGGTCTTCATGCCGCTCTCGGCTTCGGTGCGCGACTTGTAGATCATGCCCGACGGGCTGACGACGGTCACGGACGTGTCCGTCGGCTTCTTGTCGACGATTGTACACTTCTTCGTCTTGACGTCCTGGACGACATAGAACTCGTCGGCCGCGAACGCCGGCAGGGACAATGCAGCAAGCATCAATGCTGCAGATGCGATCTTCAGCTTCATTTTATCCTCCTCCAGTCGCCGGACGTTTCCAGCCCGGCAGGTTCACCAACGGGAAGAAACGGCAATTCGTTCCTAAGCAGGAGGAACGCCGTCCACAGTGAGGTGTTGACGCCGCACTTATTCCAGCGAGGAGGACAAGATGAAGAAGCTGTTTCTGCTTTCCGCCGCGGCGGCGATGATCTCGACTGGCGCGTTCGCGCAGTCCACCGTGGTGACGACCACCGGAACCGGGCACGCGGCCGCCGTTCAGATCGAGCCGGAATACCGAACCAGGATCAAATCCTACGTCACCGAACATCGCGTTCGTCCCGTGACGATGAAAGAGAAGATCATCGTCGGCGCGACGGTGCCGAACGACGTCGAGCTCGAGGCAGTTCCTTCCGACTGGGGACCCTCGCTCACCAAGTACCGCTACGTCTATTCCGGCGAGCGCGTGATGTTGGTGGATCCGGGCTCCCGAACGGTCGTTCAGGAAATCGACTGATAGGACGTGATGGAGGGGGGCCGCCTCAAGGACGGCCACCCTCCCGGAGTTGACGATGAAATCGCATCGAGAGGCCCGGATCGCCGGTGTCAGCCTGGCGGCCATCTACGCCATATGCCTGTTGCTGGCCGCAATCGGCATGACCTGAAGCGCGGACCGCCGCGACCGCGTTGCAACGCTTCCCTTCTCTGATCTGCGCGCTGAACGCAAAAATCATGGCGCAGCGCAAGTCCTGACCGTATGGTCTGACAAAATCATAAGCCGGCGCCGTCGCGCTGGAATCGGGACGACCGCGTTTGTCAAAGTTCACCCTGCCGGTCCGGCTCGCTCTCCTGGTCACGGGAACGATGTTGCCGCTGATCGTCTTCGCCGTTGGCATCGCCGTCTACAACTACAAGCAGGACCGCAGCGACGCGACCCGCCGCGTGCTGGAGAACGTGCGCAGCATGCGCCTGGTGCTGGATTCCGAGGTGCAGCGGATGACCGGCGGCTTGCAGGTGCTCGCGCTGACGAACTCGCTGCGCAACGACGACTTCCCGAACTTTCGCCGCATCGCGCTCGGCTTCCTCGAGCAGTATGGCAAGGGCGGCCTGGTGCTGATCTCCGACCGCAAGGGCCGGCTGCTGTTCTCCTCGGCGACGGAGGACACCGCGAGCCTGCCACCGCGCGGCAATCTGGAGATCGTCGAGAAGGTGTTTGCGACCAGGACGCCGCAATATTCCGACCTGTTCACCGGCCCGCTCAATGGGCGACAGGTTCTCACCGTCGAGGTGCCGGTGCTTCGCAACGGCGAGGTGATCTACGACCTCTGCTTCAGCCCGCCGGTCAGCATCTTTCAGGATCTGGTGGAGAAGCAGCGCCCGGACCGGCAATGGACGGTAAGCCTGCTCGATGCCAAGGGCATCGTGTTCGCGCGCGCGCCGAACCCCAGCGAGACATTCGGCAAGCGCGCTTCGCCGTCGCTTTACACCGAGATGTTCCGCAGCAACGAGGCGGCGCTTCCGACCGTGTCGCTCGACGGCGTCGCGCTCGCCGCCGCCTACACCCGTTCCGGGCTGACGGGCTGGACCGTGGCTGCCGGCGTCGCCGAGAGTTCGCTGATCGCCCCGCTCTGGCGCAACATCGCCATCACCAGCCTGATCGGCGGCATCCTGCTGCTGACCGGCCTCACCTTTGCGGTCCGCATGGCGACAACGATCGCGCGCGGCGAGATGCTGCACGATCTGCTGATCGAGGAGCTCAACCACCGCGTCAAGAACACGCTGGCCTTGATGCAGGCGATCGCGGTGCAGACCTTCCGCAGCGCGAGCCGCGAGGAGCGGGCCAAGTTCGAGGGCCGCCTCGGCGCGCTCGCCGAGGCGCACAATCTGCTCAGCCAGGAGAAATGGGCCGGCTCGGAACTGAAGGATGTGATCGCGCGCGCGGTCCAGCCGTTCCTGCCCAACGCGCCCGAGCGCATCCGGATGAACGGTCCCGCGGTGCCGCTGTCGCCGCGGCTTGCCGTGGTGCTGTCGATGATCGTGCACGAGATCGCCACCAACGCCGCGAAATACGGCGCGCTGGCCAACGAGACCGGCCGGGTGACGCTGGAGTGGGAGGTCATCGCCGACACACCGAAGCCGTGGCTACGGCTGATCTGGACCGAGATCGGCGGACCGCCGGTGACGGAGCCGGTGCGGCGTGGCTTCGGCTCGCGCCTGATCGAGCGCAGCGCCCGCGACCAGCTCGGCGGCGAGGCAACCGTCGATTTTCTGCCGCGCGGCGTGGTCTGCACGGTGACCTGCACGCTGGACGAGGCGCGGTGAATCCAACCGGATGATCATCACCAATGCCGGACTTGCTCGTTAGAGCGATGGCCATGTGACGGCCTGCCGCATTTTTTGGCATGAAGCGTCTTTCACAAGATCTCCGTTCAAGACCTCGACAACTCGCCGCCTCCCGTCGTGCGTTTCCGAAAACGCGCGCCTGCCCGGAGCAGGATCGGACAAAGCATGGCCGCTTCAGGAAAGACGCCATGCCCTCGCGCACATAGAACACGCGCCGACCCGTACAAATACGGGCCCCTGATTTGAAACCAGAGGCAATCAGGAGAACCCACACAATGACCGGGAACACTGCACTCATGCGCAATCCCTCGCACAGGGGCCTGCCACCCGTACCCGGCGCACAGCCCGACGATGGTACGACGCACGAACGGCGCGCCGCGGACGCGGAGATGGCGCGGGTGCTCAGGACCGAACCGGCTCGCATGGCGCTGGACTCCTCCGGAGCCGGCATCGCCCACTGGAAACACGATCCATTGCACGACGTCGTGGAGCCCATGAGCCACCATGTGATCATGGCATACAACGGCGTGATGCAGCGCATGGAGCGACGGTCGGGAAAATCGGTTGCGATCGGCACGTTTCGTCCTGGCGTCGTGATCATCATTCCTGAAGGATCGAGCTCCCGATGGGATATTCCGAAGCCTGTCGATGTGGTCCAGCTCTATCTTCCGAATGCAACACTAAAGCGCGTTGCCGACGAAGCCGGGACCGACAAACCGGCCGACCTGCTGGAGCGGACGGCGCATCCCGATCCCATTACGTCCAGACTGCTCTTGAGCGCAGCGGATGCGCTGGGGGGCAACGGAGCCCTCGATACGTTGTTCCGTCATCAGCTGACGGATCTTCTGGCCACCCGCCTGCTGGTAGCCCACACGGGTTCGCCAACCACGCTCCAACCGACCATGGGTGGGCTGTCGCCGAAGGTCCTGCTCCGTGCGATCGAACGGTTGCGCTCGGACAGCGATGCGGACGTCTCGCTCGATGCGCTGGCTTCCGATGCCGGCCTCTCGCGCTTTCACTTCTGCCGTGCCTTCAAGGAAAGCACCGGGCTCTCGCCGCATGCCTGGCTGCGCCAGCACCGGCTCGAGCAGGCCATGAACATGCTGCGAGACAGCGACGAATCGGTGGTCTCGATCGCCGCGGCGCTCGGCTATTCCTCGCAGACCGCCTTCGCCGCGGCGTTCAAGAAGCTGATGGGAGAAACGCCGAGCGATTGGCGCAGGCGCATGCGTTAGCAGCAATCTCTCGACAGGGACGGCAATCGCTCTGGGGCAGTCGGATATCTGGTTCGCTAAACATCTCGGCATCGCACCACGACGCGGACGGAGACCAACGATGGACTGGAAACACCTTGCAATCGCACCGCGACGGAAAGCCATCGCGACGGCGCTGATGTACGGACTCTCACTGAGCGTGCGTTTCACATCGCCAACAGCCGAAGAAGCGCCGCTACAGGCTGCGCAAAGCGCCAGTCCCGCGACGTCGATCCTGATCAATCAGACCTGGCTGAGGAAGCCCATGGTGCCCGTGGCTCTGCGTGGCTGGCCATCGGGCTCGAGAAGCTGCCAGGCGGCCTGTGAGGGACCTGCGCTGCTGTCCTCACTGCCGAACTGCGCCGCGCCGTAGCGGTCCCGCGGCCTCAGTTTCACCTCTTCGCCTCATCGCCGATCGCAACAGGCCCTGCCGACACCAGGCGGCGGCGATGGCGCGCGCCCCGAGCGAACCAAACCCAGGAGTTAAACCACATGCGACTGCTCATCATCGGCGCCGGCTTCGCCGGCATGTACGCCGCCCTCTCCTCCGCCCGCCTGCGCGACATCCACGGCGTTTCGCCTGACGATCTCGAAATCGCCCTGATCGCACCGGAGCCGACGCTGGTGATCCGCCCGCGGCTCTACGAGCCGAAGCCGGAAACCCTGGCGGCACCGCTGCTCGATGTCCTCAAGGCGATCGACGTCAACTACATCCAGGGTAGCGCCGAGACGATCGACACCAAGGCGCAGATGGTGCAGGTCGCCACTCCCAAGGGCACGCGAAAGACCCTGTCGTACGACCGCCTGGTGGTCGCCTCCGGCAGCCGGCTGTTCCGTCCCAACATTCCAGGCCTTGCCGAGCACGGCTTCAGCGTCGACTCGCTCGATGACGCCATCGCGCTCGACAGGCATCTCCACGGTCTCGCCGACCGGCCGGCCGTGAACGGACGCGACACGGTCGTCGTCGCCGGCGGCGGCTTCACCGGCATCGAGGCGGCAACCGAGTTGCCCGCGCGCCTGCACGACATCTTCGGCAAGGATTCCAGAACGCGCGTGATCATCGTCGAGCGCAACGGCGCGATCGCGCCCGACATGGGCGAAGGCCCTCGCCCGCTCATCGAGGACGCGCTGCGCAAGCTCGGCGTGGAGACCCGGCTCGGGGCCGGCGTCACCTCGCTCGACAAATCCGGAGTGACGCTGTCGACCGGCGAACACATCGAAACCGAGACGGTGGTCTGGGCGGCCGGCATCCGCGCCGCGCCATTGACCGCGCAGATTCCCGCCGAGCGCGACAATTTCGGCCGGCTGCTGGTGGATCGCGATCTGCGCGTGCCTGCCGTCGCCGGCGTCTTCGCCACCGGAGATGCCGCGCGCGCCGCATGCGACGACGAGGGCAATTACGCGCTGATGTCGTGCCAGCACGCCACGCGCATGGGCGCCTTCGCCGGCAACAATGCCGCCGCCGAACTGCTGGGCGTTCCGACCAGGCCGTATCACCAGAAGGCTTACGTCACCTGCCTCGATCTTGGCGAAGCCGGCGCGCTGTTCACGCGCGGCTGGGAGCGCAAGGTCGAGATGGTCGGCGACGTCGCCAAGAAGGCCAAGCAGGAGATCAACACGGTCTGGATCTATCCGCCGAAGGCCGAGCGCGCCGCGGCGCTCGCGTCGGCCGATCCAGAACGCGTGACCGACCTCTAGACGCACGAGACGATGACGGCCGCGTTCTCCTGGCTACGCGGCACGCTCAACCAGGACCAGCCAGGAGCCTTATCAGGAAACAGGAGACCAACATGAACCTGCACAACACCTCATATCCCGTGTCATCGGGCCCCGAAGAGCTCGTTCCGTCGCGCTACGCGCTGAAGGTCGGCGACATCGACGTGCTGGTGGTCAGCGACGGCGTGCTGCCGCTGCCAACCACGATGCTGGCCCACAATGCCGCCCCGGCCGAACGTGAGGCCTGGCTGCACGACATGTTCCTGCCACAGGATGCTTTCGACTGGGCGCTGAACGCGGTCATGGTCCGCAGCGGCGGCAAGACCATCCTCATCGACGCTGGACTGGGGTCCGACCCGAACTTGAACCTGCCGCGGGCCGGACAGTTGATCAAGCGACTGGAGGCCGCCGGCATCGATCTGTCGTCCGTGACCGACCTCGTGCTGACCCATCTGCACATGGACCACATTGGCGGGCTGCTCATCGACGGCGTGAAGCAGCGACTGCGCAAGGATCTGCGCATCCACGTGGCGGCCGCCGAGGTCAAGTTCTGGGAGGCGCCCGATTTCTCGCACACCAACATGCCGCAGGGCTTCCCGGACGCGCTTCGCGCGACCGCCAAGCGGTTCGTGAGCGAGTACGGCAGCCAGTTGCGGCAGTTCGATGAGACGCACGAGATTGCGCCCGGCGTCATCGCCCGTCGCACCGGCGGTCATACCCCCGGACACAGCGTGGTCCGCATAGCGTCCGGCGGCGACGCGCTGACCTTCGCCGGCGACGCCGTGTTCGCCGTCGGGTTCGAGCAACCCGAATGGTACAACGGCTTCGAGCACGATCCCGAGGAGGCGGCGCGCGTTCGTATCCACCTCCTGCGACAGCTTGCCGAAACCGGCGAGATGCTGGTCGCCACGCATTTGCCGTTCCCGTCGGTCGGCCGGGTGGCGGTCGACGGCGATGCCTTCCGCTGGGTGCCGGTGTTCTGGGACTACTGATCGCCAATTGAGTTAGGCCGAACCGGGGCGCGTGCTCATGCTGTTGATGAGCACGCGCCCTGATTCAATCAGCCCGGTATGGCCTCCGCCCACCGACCCGGATATAGCGAGAAGCTCCAATGAACCATGTGCCTGGAGCATCGCAAGGATGACCTGTGCAAGTCCCGAACTCATCATCTTCGATTCGGACGGCGTCCTGGTCGATAGTGAGATCATTGCGCTGACCGTCCTTGTCCGGACAGCATCCGAGGAAGGCGTAGCGATCAGCGTGGAAGACGCGATACGTTCGTTCCGAGGGTTGAAAATGACGGAATGCGTGCGCGAAATCGAGCGCCGGTTAGGCCGCAGCGTCCGAGACACTTTCGTCGCCGACGTTCGGCGAGCGACCGCGCTGGCTTTTGATGCCGAACTGAAGCCTGTCGAAGGAATCCATGCAGCGTTGGCTGAAATCACCGTTCCGGTTTGCGTGGCGTCCAACGGACCTATGTCGAAACTCACGCATGCACTCGGATTGACCAAATTGCTGGAGCACTTCGAAGGACGCATCTTCAGTGCGTATGAGGTTGGCTCGTGGAAGCCGGACCCCGGCCTGTTTCTGCACGCCGCGCAAACATTGGGCGCCCACCCCTCACGTTGCGTCGTTGTCGAGGACTCGCTGTCCGGGATTCACGCAGCAAAGGCCGCAGGAATGAGGGTCCTCGGTTTTACCGCAGGTGATCCGGAAATCGAGCGAGAGTTAGCAGCTGTCTGCGACGACCTCTTTGATCGCATGAGCCACCTTCCGGCTTTGCTGCGCATGGAATGATTGCGGCACTCCCACACGACCTACCCGATCGTCTGCAACGCCGGAAACGTCTCGAGCAGCCAGATGCTCACATTCGAGACCGCGCCGGTGAGAAAGCCGATGCCGGTGATCACCATCAACACGCCCATGGCGCGCTCGACATTGACGAGTTGGCCCTTCATGCGCGCGAACAGCGCGGAGAACTGCTCGATCATCAGGGCGGCGATCAGGAAGGGAATGCCGAGGCCCGCGGAATAGACCGCGAGCAGCCCTGCGCCCTTGGTCACCGTGGCTTCGGCTGCGGCGATCGAGAGGATCGCAGCGAGGATCGGGCCGATGCAGGGCGTCCAGCCGAAGGCGAAGGCGAGGCCCATGATGTAGGCGCCCCACAGGCCGACCGGCTTCGGGATCGGCATCCGGCCCTCGCGCATCAAGAGGCCGATGCGCGTCAGGCCGAGGAAATGCAGGCCCATCACGATGATGACGAGGCCGGCGAGGATCGACAGCTCCGCCGACCAGGCCCGGATCAGGCCGCCGATCAGCGAGGCGCTGGCGCCGAGCGCCACGAACACGGTGGAGAAGCCGAGCACGAACAGAAGCGCCGACATCATGATCGCGCGCTTGGAGGCCGATGCCGGCTCGTCGCTCTCGACATGCTCGATCGTCGCGCCCGTGAGATAGATCAGGTAGGGCGGGACCAGCGGCAGGACGCAAGGGGAGAGGAAGCTGACGAGGCCGGCAATCAGGGCCGCCGGGATCGAAACATTTTGCATGATGCAGTCGGAGCCATCTCAGGCGCCGGCGCGGCGCGCGGGAAATGCGCGCGGCCCGGAGCACCGGCTCTGGTGTAGCCGATGCCGGAAAATGCGCAACAGAGGCGCACAAAACCCAGGCTCCTCCCGATGCCGTCCGCAATCACAGATGCGGCATCGGGACGCGCACAAATCTCGCCAAAAAGCGAGACTCGGCGGCGCGGCTACTTCACCACGCGGAGCAGCGGACGCCGGGGCTGGTCCTGCGTCTGCTTGGAGGGGGGGTGCGGTTCGCTTGCAGCGCTCCGCAGCATTTCGTCGCACAATGCCTTGAGATCGGCACTGTCAATTCCTTTGAGTTTCATCCGCACGTCCAGGATGACGATGGACAGCAGCTCGGCCGACTCACGGCTGTTGCACTCGTTGAGCACCCTGCGGCACTCCTCGAGCGTTTCAAGCACCGACTGCAACTGTTCGTCTGAATGCGACACCGGCGTTCTTTCCGTTAATTCGGCCTGTGAGACGTGTTTGTGACGACCCCCTTGGCCCCCATGGAGAACCAAGGATAACACGAGGCCGTTGCGCCTCTGAACATGATTTCAGTGTGTTTCTGCGTTGAAATTGCGGTTCCGGCCAACATTGCCCCGCTACGCCATTGGTCATTGTCGAAATAACGAAGGGTAGAACGCACGATGCGCTGTGATTGATCCGTCCCGGAGGGCGACAACGCCGCTCTCGCAAGGAGATCCATTGCGGACAGCGCCGACAATCCCGCAGCCATTTCGCGGCTCGCAACGGAACTCACGCGACACCCCTCACTCGGGCGAAAGCTTGCCCGATTCCCAGCTCTTGGCCGCACTCGGATACCACCCACGGGTAGTAAGGATGACGTTCAAAACTCGTCACCCCCGCAACCCGCCGTGGTTGTGGTTTGCGCCAGATTCTGCCACTTTAACGACCTGAAGGGAATTGTATGCACTCCTTGGCGGAAAGGGGCGTTCCATTGGAAGAACGCCCAAAGACAAATCTCAGCGGCCTCTCGGATTGGGATGCCGCCCGCATTTTCCTTGAAGTCGTCCGGTGTGGAAGTTTCCGCTCGGCGGCAGAACGCCTGTCGCTGTCGATCAACGCCGTCCGCCGACGGATCGACGATTTCGAGCGCCAGACCGGCACCACCCTTTTCACCCGCGACGTCCACGGCACCCACCTGACTGACGAGGGCACGGTGGTGGTCGCCGCCGTCGAGCGAATGGAGACGGCTGCGTTCGACGTGCTGCGCACCAGCGATTCGACGGCTAACGTCCTGTCCGGCGAGGTCCGCGTCGCCGTGACCGAGGGCCTCGGAACGTTCTGGCTCGCCCCGCGCCTGGTCGAATTCCAGCAAGCCTATCCGAAGATTCTGGTCGACCTGCATTGCGCGATGCGTTCCGCAGACGTCTCCCGCCACGAGGCTGACGTCGCGATTCACCTGTCGCGTCCCTCCGCGCTCGACGTCAAGCTGGTGCGGCTCGGCCGCATGCATCTGATGTTCTGGGCCTCCGAGAAATACATCGAAAAACATGGCGCGCCGCGCTCGGCAATGGAATTGATCAAGCACCGCCTGGTGCTGCAATTCGCCGACCAGCTCGCCGCCAAGGAAACTTTCGAGAGCTTCTTCCCGGGCGTTTCGGAACGTGACCTTCTGGTCATGAAGACCAACGTCTCAAGCGCCAACTACTGGGCTGTCGCGAATGGCGCCGGAATCGGCGTATTCCCAAGCTACGCCGTCGCGCTTGGCGGGAAGTTGATTCCACTGGAGGTCGAGCTGAACAGACCGCTGGATATCTGGTTGTCCTACCATCCCGGTAGCGGCCGGATTCCGCGCGTGCGGCACATGATTGACTGGCTGATCGAAGCCTTCAATCCGGCTCGCTTCCCGTGGTTTAAGGAAGAGTTCGTGCACCCGCATGAATTCAAGGACTCGTATATGGGCGAACCCCTGACCCAGCTCTTCGGGGGATTTTCAACCGAAGAACGGTGAGAACGAACATGAAAACAGCGGCGAAAAGAATGAAGCAGCGCAGTGCCGGCAAGCCGGACATCGAGCTTGGCAAGCGGATCCGTCTGCGCCGCGTCGAGATGAAGATCTCGCAGGCCGAGCTGGGCGAGAAGCTCGGCGTCAGCTTCCAGCAGGTTCAGAAGTACGAGAAGGGCGTCAATCGCGTCGGCGCGGCTCGGCTTCAGCAGATCGCTTCCGCCCTCGACGTGCCCGTGACCTTCTTCTACGACGGCGACAACAAGGCGCGCGAAGTCGAGAGCCTGCTGTTCCTCGATTCGGCCTTCAGCCTCCGCCTGCTGCGCGCCTACAGCAAGATCAAGGACCAGACGGTGCAGCGTCAGCTCGTTTCGCTGATGGAATCGATCGCGGCCAACGAAGCCTGATCTATCGACGGTCTGGCCTTTACGGCCGACGTTCAATCCACCGCGTCACGGGGCGCGGCCGGATTGAACGAGGCCTGCCGGATCGGATCTCCTTGATCAGACTTGGCCTGCGCGCCGTGCGCGCGGCCTCCGTTTCTCGGGGCGGCCTGACCGCCCCTTTTTCTTAGGCTCTTTCCCTGCCCCCACCCGCGGTTTTTGCGAACCCATCCCCACCCTGCCGCGACCCAATCGGGAGGCTCCGCATTGGACGCGCGGGGTTTTCGACTGCCGTGCTTAATGGGACCTCAACATTGAGGCCCTAGCTTCCCGCCGATTTTGCCAATCGGCGCCCGCGGCACGGCGACCTGGAAATTGCCAATGCTAGCGCCCGTCCGGGCCTCGTCCTCAGGGGAAGAACAAGACAGATGTCGACGCGCCATGCCGTGATCATTGCCATGGGCCTCTTCGCCAGCGCTTCCGCGCTCGCGCAGACCGAGACCACGGGCCAGGCCGGCCCCAAGCCGGCAACATCGGGCGGCACCGTGCCGGCCGCCGCCAATCCGGCCCATGCGGCCGCGCCGAAAACCGCCGCGTCGACGTCGGCCTCAACGCCGGAAAGCCGCTCGGCCGCGGCGCTCGCGATGACGCACGAGCCGACCTATGACGAGGGCTCCGCCCAGCGCATCAAGGACGCGGCGCTCAGCTATTCCGATCTCGCGGTGCGCGGCGGCTGGCCGACGATCCCCGCGGACGCCAAATTCGCGCTCGGCGTCCAGGGGGCCAGCGACGAGCTGCTGCGCCAGCGGCTGATCATCTCCGGCGATCTTTCCGCCGACAAGGCGAGCGGCGCCTTCGACCAGGATCTCGCGGACGCGGTGAAGCGTTTCCAGGCCCGCCACGGGCTGGCGCCGACCGGCATGATGACGCCGCGCACGCTCGCGGCGATGAACGTCTCCGTGCAGAAGCGTATCCGGCAGCTGGAGGCTTCGCTCCAGCGGCTCGAGAACATGAATTTCGGCTTCGGCCAGCGCTATGTCGTGGTCAACATCCCCGCGGCCTTCGCCGAAGCTGTCGAGAACGACGTCGTGGTGCGGCGCTATCGCGTCATCGTGGGCAAGACCGAAAGACCCTCGCCGACACTGACGGCCCAGATCACCAGCGTCGTCCTCAATCCGACCTGGACGGTGCCGTCCTCGATCGCCAAGACCGAAATCTCCGCGCATATGCGCAAGGACCCGACCTACCTGTCGCGCATGCACATGGAGGTGCTCGACGCCCACGACGATCCGATCGATCCGCATTCGGTCGACTGGTCGGGCACGCACACGCCGAACTTCACCGTGCGCCAGCACAACGGCACCTTCAACGCGCTCGGCGCGGTGAAGATCGACATGCCGAACGCCTATTCGGTCTACATGCACGACACCAACCAGCGCAATCTGTTCAGCGACGACTACCGTTTCGATTCCCACGGCTGCTCGCGTGTCGACAATGTGCGCGATCTCGCCGCCTGGCTGCTCAAGGACCAGCCGAAGTGGAGCCGCGCCGCGATCGACGCGGAGATCGCCAGCGGTCAGCACCTCGACGTCGCCATGGCCAGGAAGGTGCCGGTGGCCTGGATCTATCTCACGGGGTGGATGACCAAGGACCAGACCGTCCAGTTCCGCAGCGACGTCTATAACCAGGACGAGCAGTTGCTGGAGGCGACCGCCGAAGAGGCGGCGTTCTTCAGCAATGCCGGCAGCCATCCGCTGACCGCGCACATGACGCGCTAGGACTGGCGCAGTAGCCGCCATGCAATCGCGGCACAGGCGGATGCGGAGCCCCTCGCCTCGCCGCGGTTGACCCGGACCTCGGCCCGGCAGCACATTGCGCCTCGCAAATCACAAGCGAGCGCGCGATGCCCGACATTTCCGATGAAGCTCCTTTCGCCGACGGCAAGATCCTCAAGCACGCCGCTGACGGCGTCGGCGTGATCACCTTCAACAATCCCGACAAGCGCAATGCGATGTCGCTGGAGATGTGGGAGGGATTTGGCGAGGCACTGACGGCCTTGCGCGACGACGACGCGGTGCGCGTCGTGATCCTGCGCGGCGCCGGCGGCAAGGCGTTCGTATCCGGCGCCGACATCAGCCAGTTCGAGAAGACCCGGCACAACGCGGCGGCATCCGAGGAATATGCCAAGCGCAGCGCCGCCCAGCGCGCGCTGCTCGCCGACTATCCCAAGCCGACGATCGCCTGCATCCAGGGTTTCTGTCTCGGCGGCGGCATGCAGGTCGCGATGCTCGCCGACATCCGCATCGCCGCGCATGGCAGCCAGTTCGGCATTCCCGCAGCAAGGCTCGGCATCGCCTATGGCTACGACGGATTGCGTCACCTGGTGTCGCTGGTCGGCCCGTCCTGGGCGCGGCTGCTGATGTACACGGGCATGCGCATCGATTCCGCGGAAGCGCTGCGCATTGGCCTCGTCGAGCGCGTGATCCCGGATGATCAACTCTGGGGCGAGACCATGGCGATCGCCAAGACGATCTCGCAGAACGCCCCGCTCGCGATCAAGGCCGCCAAGATCACCATCGCGCAGGTGCTGAAGGACGAAAGCGGACGCGACATGGACGCGATCAAGGCGATCGGCCTTGCCTGCATGGACTCTGCGGATTTTCGCGAGGGCCGGCAGGCCTTCATGGAGAAGCGCAAGCCGCAGTTCCAGGGGCGGTGAAGGTGAACCGGCATTCAGGAAGATTAAATTCCTCTGTCTCCTGCACCGCGATAGCAACCAACTGATCCGTCGCAAGTTCTTCCGCCACCAACGAGGGAGATTGCGATGAAACTCAAGTTTGCTGTTTTTGGCCTGGCTGCCCTGGGCAGCGCCGCGCTCGCGTCAGGGCCAGCGCTCGCGGCGATGCCGAACGGCATTCCGCAGGCCGATCGCGTCGCAAGCGGCCCGGCCGCTGACGTCGATCAGGTGCGCATGGTCTGTAATCAGTGGGGCCGCTGCTGGTGGCGCCCGAACTATTATGGCGCCTACGGCTATTACGGTGGCCCGCGCCGGTACTATGGCGGCCCGCGCCCATGGGGCTGGGGTCACCGCCACTGGCACCGCTGGTGAACGACGAAGGGGCCGCGAGGCCCCTTTTCTTTTGGCATCTGACTACAGCGCCCCCAGCACCGCTTTCGTGATGTCGGCCGTGCCGTTGCTGCCGCCGAACTCCATCGGCTTGATGCCGCCGGCATAGACCTGGTCCACCGCGCGTTCGATCGTCTCGCCGGCTTCTGCCGCGCTCTCGACGCCGTGCTTGTCCGCGAGCCAGTCCAGCATCATCGCCGCCGACAGGATCATGCCGGTCGGATTGGCCTTGCCCTGTCCCATGATGTCGGGCGCGGTGCCGTGGCAGGGCTGGAACACGGCGTATTTGTCGCCGATGTCGGCCGACGGCGCCATGCCGAGGCCGCCGATCAGGCTCGCGGTGATGTCGGAGACGATGTCGCCGAACATGTTCTCCATCACCATCACGTCGAAATCCCAGGGCCGCTTCACCAGCATCGCCGAGCAGGCATCGACATAGAGCCGGTCGGTCTTCACCTCCGGATGCTTCTTCTCGATCTCGTCGAAGATGCCGCGGAAGAAAGCAAAGGCCTTGAACACGTTCGCCTTGTCGACGCAGGTGAGCATTCCCGGCTTGCCGCGCGCCTTGCGGCGTTCGGCGAGGCGAAACGAGAACTCGAAAAGACGCTCGGAGGTCCGGCGCGTGATCACCATGGTCTCGCGCGCGTCCTCATGGGTGACGACGCCCTTGCCCATCGAGGCGAACAGGCCCTCGGTGGATTCGCGGATCACGACGAGATCGATGCCGCGCGTGTCGGCGCCGACGATCGGGCTCGGCACGCCCGGAATGAGCCGCGCCGGCCGCACGCCGGCATAGAGATCGAAGATGAAGCGCAGTTCGATCTGCGGCGCGATCTCGGTATTATCAGGATAACGCACCGACGGCAGGCCGCAGGCCCCAAGCAGGATCGCATCCGCCTCCTCGCACAGCTTGATCGTGCTCTCGGGCATCGACTTGCCGGTGGCGAGATAATTGTTGGCACCGGCCGGCGCCTCGGTGAAGCGGAAGCGCAAATCCGATTTCTGTTCGATCTTGCGCAGCACTTCGATCGCCGGCGCCATGACTTCGGGGCCGATGCCGTCACCGGCGAGCACGGCAATGTGGAAGGCGTTGTTTGCGGACATGGGGGTTCCTAGGTGACGGAAGGTGTGGCCTCGTCATTGCGAGGAGCTCTTGCGACGAAGCAATCCAGACTGCCTCCGTGGAAAGACTCTGGATTGCTTCGCTTCGCTCGCAATGACGAGGATAGAGTATTGATTACGGCGTCAGCACGGTGCGCCCGACCACGGCGCCCTGCTGCAGCTGCACCAGCGCGTCGTTGGCCTTGGCGAGCGGCTGACGCGTCACCGGGATCGGCGGCACGTTCTTCGTCCGCACGAGGTCGAGCAACTCCTGCGTCTCGCGCAAATTGCCGACATAGCTGCCTTGGATGGTCACCGCCTTGATCGGAATCAGCGGCAGCGCCCAGGTCGCGCCGCCGCCGAACAGGCCGACGATGACGAGCTTGCCGCCCTTGGTCAGGCAGTCGAAGCCGAGCTGCGTCGTCGCGGCATTGCCGACGAGGTCGATCACGGCGCGGATCGGTCCGCCCGCCTTCTTCGCAAGTTGCTCTAGCGCGTCCGGCGCCTTGGGATCCACGGTTGCAAGCGCGCCGGCCTTTTCCGCGGCCTCGCGCTTCCTGGCGTCGATGTCGACCATGATCGCGCCCTTGCCGCCCATGGCTTTCAGCAGCGACAGCGCCATCAGGCCGAGGCCGCCCGCGCCGAACATCACGATCGGTGCATCGAAGTGCTGCTCGACCTTCTTCAGCGCGCTGTAGGTTGTGACGCCCGAGCAGGCATAGGGCGCGGCCGAAGCGGGATCGAGCCCTTTGAGGTTCAGCAGATAGCGCGGATGCGGCACCAGCATGTGATCGGAATAGCCGCCGTCGCAATAGACGCCGAGCGAGCGCGGCGTCAGGCACATGTTCTCGTCGCCGCCAAGGCAGGTCGCGCACTTGCCGCAGCCGATCCAGGGATAGACCAGGCCGATATCGCCGAGCCTGAGATCGCCCTGATCGGTCGGCTTCACGTCAGGACCGAAAGCCAGGATTTCACCGACCGTCTCGTGGCCCATGGTCAGCGGCAGATTGATGCCGCGGTCCTTCAGCGACAGCGGCTTGCGGCCATGGCCGAGATCGTAACCGCCTTCCCAGATGTGCAGGTCGCTGTGGCAGACGCCGGCGGCCTTCACCTTGATCAGCACCTGCGTGCCCTGCGGCTGCGGCGTGGCCTCGTCGAACTCCTGCAACGGCGCCTTGAAATCGGCGACCTTGAAACTCTTCATCGGCGTCCTCCCGCATGCTTCTTGTTGTCACGCCACCATGCCATGGCCGGCGAGGCGAGACAAACGCGCACCTGTCTAGTTTATGCCGGCCGATGGTGGCAAGCAGGCCGCGCGCAAGGCCGCATTGCTCGCCGCACCGAGCCCTCCGTCACCCTTGCACGGCCGTTTTGCCTGACGGAATTGACGCATCATCGGCGAGGCCAATCTCCTCGCGCAGCGCATCCGTGTGCTCGCCGAGCGCGGCCATCGTCTTGGCCGGCGTCGTGTCGGCACCCGACATCCGGAACGGCAGGTTGAGAACCTGGAACGAACCGCCCTCATCTTCCACCGACGAGAGCGCCTGCCGATGCGCGAGCTGCGGATCGGCCAGCGCCTCTGACACGGTGCGATAGGCCGAGGCCGGCACGCCGGCCGCGCCGAGCGCGACGAGGCATGCCTCCGTCGAGAGCTGGCGCGACCAGGCCTCGACGCCGTCCATCATGTCGGCCCAGTTCTCGCGGCGCGCGGCGTAGGTGGCGAAGCGCGGATCGGGGATCCAGTCGGGGCGGCCGATCACGCCCATCAAACCCTGAAACGTCTTTTCGCTCGCAATCGTGATCATGACATAGCCATTGGCCGTCTCGGTCGGCCCGAACATCGGGCGCGGCGGCGGCTTCACCGCAAATTGTGAGCTCTGCAACTCGATCACCGTCAGCGTCAGCATCGACTCCAGCATGGAGACGTCGATGTGCTGGCCGAGGCCGGTCACCGTGCGCTGATACAGGGCGGAGACTATCGCGCCAAAACCGTAGGTGCCGGTGACGACGTCGGCGTGGTAGATGCCGCAATAATCAGGCCGGTTGCGGCCGGGCTGGTAGGCAAGATGCGCCATGTCGTAGCCGGAGGCCGCGTGGATCACCGGCGCATAGGCCGGCAGCTCGGCCGAAGGGCCGGTCTGGCCGTAGCCGGAGATCGAGCAGTAGATCAGCTTCGGATTGACCGGACGTATTCTGTCGTAGTCGAGCCGCAGCCGGTGCATCACGCCGGGGCGGAAGTTCTCGACCAGGATGTCGGCGGTCGCGGCCAGCCGGAGGACCGCCTCCCTGCCGTCCTCGGACTTGAGGTCGAGCACGACGCTCTTCTTGCCGACGTTGAGCTGGCCGAACACGGTGCTGCACCCCTTGCGCAGCGGCGGCCGGGTCCGCATCGTCTCGCCGCCGTCGGTCTCGATCTTGATGACCTCGGCGCCCATGTCGGCGAGCATCCGCGTGCAGTGGGGACCGGCGATGGTGGTCGAAAAATCCAGCACCCTGAGGCCGGCGAAGGCCTTTGTCGTCGCCCCCTCATGCTTATCTGCTAGCTGCATGCGTGCTGCGTCTCCTCGGCGTATCCTGGGAACAATCAATGTTCTCTGTTGTTGTGCGCTCGACCGTAGAGGGCGGCGGCTGAGTAGGAAAGGGTTTACCGAACGGAGGCGCTCCGCAGGCGTGCTTGGGAATTCCGGGGCAATTGGACCCGTTCTTGCATAGCAGCAAACTGGATCGGCAAGGGGCAACTGTTCTTGAAGGTCTTGTTCGTTACGACAGAGATGGACGACTTCGTCCGCGTCGGCGGACTTGGAGCCGTTTCCGCTGCCCTCCCCAGAGCCCTTCGCCCCTTTGCCGATATCCGGATCATGTTGCCCGGCTATCGCGACATCATCGAGCAACTCACGCATATTCAGATCGTTGGCCGCTGCCCGTCGTTTGCGGATATGCCGGCCTGCTCGCTCGGCCGGGCCGCGACCAAGGACGGCCTGCCGGTCTACGTGCTGTTGTGCTCGCAACTCTACGACCGGCCCGGCAATCCCTATGGCGACGAGTCCGGGCGCGACTGGCCGGACAACGACATCCGCTTCGCGCGCTTTGCCTCGGCAGCAGCTGAGCTGGCCATGGGCAAGCTGGACAAGAATTGGGCAGCAGACCTGATCCATGCCAACGACTGGCAGGCCTCGCTCGTGCCGGCCTATCTCGCCTGGCGCGGCGCCAAGCTGCCGTCGATCCTGACCATTCACAACCTCGCCTATCAGGGCCTCTTCCCGAAGGACTCGCTGCGGCGGATCGGCGCACCGGAAAGCGCCTTCCACATCGACGGCCTCGAATTCTACGACCAGGTCTCGTTCCTCAAGGCCGGGCTGGTCTACGCCTCGCATCTCACCACCGTCAGCGGCACCTATGCGCGCGAGATCACCACCGCCGAGTTCGGCTGTGGCCTTGAGGGTCTGCTCCGCCTGCGCTCGGACGCCGCTGAGCTGACCGGCATCCTCAACGGCATCGACGAGAGCTGGGACCCGCGCTCCTGCGCGCAGCTCGCCCAGCAATTCGGCGCCGGAGACTGGGTCGGCAAGAAGGCCAATGCCGACTACGTGCGCAAGCAGTTCGGGCTTGCGGTGTCGCGCGGCCCGATGTTCGGCATCGTCGCGCGCCTCGTGCACCAGAAGGGTATCGACCTCGTGCTGTCCGCGGCCGACGAGATCATCGATGCCGGCGGGCAGATCGTGGTCACCGGCTCGGGCGAGCCAGCGCTCGAGCAGGCGCTGATCGACGCGCATCGCCGCCGCCCCGACGCCATCGGCGTTGCGATCGGATTCAACGACGCCCAGGCGCGGCGCATCTTCGCCGGCAGCGACTTCACCCTGATGCCGTCGCGCTTCGAGCCGTGCGGCCTCAGCCAGATGTACGCGCAGCGCTTCGGCTCGCTGCCGATCGGGCACCAGACCGGCGGCCTGGCCGAGACCATCACCGACGGCGAGACCGGCTTTTTGTTCTCAAGACCCTCGCACGAATCCTTCCTCGGCGGTGTCCGCCGGGCCTTCGAGGCCTTCATGGCGCAGGACCAGCTCGACACCATGCGCCGCAGCGCCATGGGACGGTCGTTCTCCTGGAGCATCTCCGCCGGCAGCTACAGCGCACTGTACCGGAAGCTGGCAGCGGTGTGAGGCGCGACGGCGCTTCCACCTACTCCGTCATTGCGAGCGCAGCGAAGCAATCCAGAATCTTTCCGCGGAGACAGTCTGGATTGCTTCGCTGCGCTCGCAATGACGATGCGGGGAGAGCGCGCGCCTCACTCTTCTCTCGTGCCCCGGACGCAGCGCTGCGCTTCTTCAGCGATGCGCTGCAGAGCCGGGGCCCATGTCGCACAGGAGTCCGTGGCCTCTGGGTCCCGGCTCTGCGCCGCAATGCTCACACGTTGCAGCTTGTCCGGGACACGCCGGGAGCGCTTCTTAGCGGCGCGCGTCCATCTGCGGCCGTCCGATCCAGGCGCGGTTGAGGCAGCGGGTTATCCAGTCCGGCTGCAACTCTCCTCGCAGCCGCGCCTGCGCTTCCTGGTAGGGACCGACATAGCGCAGCCTGTCCGGCAATTTCGGATAGACGCGCCTGATCCATTTCATCGCGTTGTCGGCAGCCCTGATATCGCGCTCGTCCAGCTCGAACCCGAAGCCTGCGCGCAACCGCTCCGGCAGCAGGCTTGCCGTGAGCGCGCGATACCATCGCGGCGGACGCAACCACGGACGCGCGCCGTTGAAGATTTGTGTCGCGATCTCGCGCGCGGCCGGACTGACAGTCAATGTTTCCGACTGCGCCATCGCTGCGGTGTAAGCGGCAAAGCCGGACCAGTCCGCCGGCAGGTCGTCCGCCCTCAACCCGAACAAGGCGCCGAACATCCGGCTCTCGGCCCAGTAGCGCTCGCGCTCCGCCGCCGAGAGCCGCGGCAGGACGAGGTCATGCGCCATCAGCGCAGTCTCGACCAGCGTCGCATGCACCCAGCGCAACGACGGAATGTCGTTGGCGCAGTAGCGCGAGCCGGCCGCGAACGGGCCAACGGTCTCGGGCATCTCTCCGACGATCATGCTGTGGCGCCGGTGCAGCTGCCGCGACGACAGCAAGGCACGGTCGAGCGATCCGAACACCATGGCGAAGACGATGTCGAAGGTGCGATGGAAGCGGCCGATCGGATCGGCCAACGTCCGGGAGTGCTCGGCGATGGCGGCAGCGACCCAGGGATGCGCCAATTGCAGCAGCAGCGCGCGGCCGGCGCCGAGGAAGATGACGGCCTCCCGGTCGATCTGCCAGGTCACCGAGGCCGGACCGAACACGCCGGGGACCGGCCCCGCTGCGTCAGCGCGGACCTGATCGAGCGCCGCCTCCAGATCTTTCTCAACGACCACTTGCGAGCCTCGCGACGAAGATGCCGCGATAATAGCCCAGACGGCGCGCGCGTGATATCGTCACGGCCCAAAACAAGTGACGGAGAAGGCCCCTACTCCGCCGCAATCGGCATCTCGTCCATATGCTCGTGCAGCACCACGCCGGCGAGTGGATCGAATTCGCCGATCCACGGCTTTCGTGCGAGCACGGACTTCGTGTGGGCGTAGCCCGCATGCCAGCGCCGCGTAATGCCTGACGGGCTGAAGTCGATGTCCTTGGTATGGGTCTCGCGGTCGAGCTGCGGCGCCAGCAGCCGCACGACGTGCATGCGGGTCGGACAGCCGTAGCTCATCAGCTCCCTCACGGCCGGATCGCTGCGCTCGCTCTCAGGCAGACGCGCGGCGAGCTGGTTGATGACGTGGCGCAGGCGATGGGCCTGCTGCTGGCGGACGATCTGGCTCGCGATCCGGCTGGAATACATCACATCCTTGTGCCGGTTCAGCACCTCCGCCATCGTGGTTGGCTCGGCGCCGACCGGATTCCATAGATGCACGGAGAAGATCAGCGAATCCCTGCGTGGATTATCGTCGAACACCGCTTCCGTCGGCGTGTTCGAGAGGATGCCGCCGTCCCAATAAAGCTCGCCGTCGATGCGCACCGCCGGGAAGGCCGGCGGCAATGCGCCCGAGGCCATGACATGCTTCACCGTCAGCTCGCCGTCGCGGCTGTCGAAATAGCGCATTTCGCTGGTGCCGACATGGGCCGCACCGACCGTCAGGCGCGGCGCGCAGCGATTGGCGAGATCGAAATCGACCAGCTCGCTCAGCGTCTTCTCCAGCGGCGCGGTCGAATAGAAACCGGCGTGATCGGCGCCCAGCGGATAGGAATCCCCGGCATGCGCCAGCGGGTTGGGCCGGAAGAAGCCGGGAACACCGTGGGTCACGGTCGACCAATAGGCGAGCTTCTCGTTGAAGTCGGGAAACGCAGTGCGCCAATTCCAGACCGGATTCTGCTCCATCCGCTTCCAGAATTCCTTCAGGCGCGCCAGCCGATGCTCCGGCGCGTTGCCCGCGATCAGGCTCGCATTGATGGCGCCGATCGAGGTGCCGATGATCCAGTCCGGCTCGATGCCGGCCTCGTGGAGCGCCTGGTAGACGCCGGCCTGGTAGGAGCCAAGCGCGCCGCCGCCCTGAAGCACGAGGACGACCTGACCCGGCAGGTCCATGCTCTTTCGTTGCCCGTTGTCCTGCATGCCGTTCATATCTTGCTCCTGTCGAGCCTATGGTTATCATTCGTCAGGTGTAAGGCCATTGTTTCGTCCTGCCGTTCTCGGCGATTGTCGGTCGTTTTGGAAATGCCGGTTGGCTTCCGAAACCATACGCACGCGCTATCGCCGCCAGGATATCATTCCCTGTCCCGATCGGTTAGATTTCCGGCCGATCCTGCCGGGAGCCGATCCATGGAAATGCACCAGGTCCGCTATTTCCTCGCGGTGGCGCAGCTCTTGAACTTCACGCGCGCCGCCGAGGAATGCAACGTGACGCAGCCCTCGCTGACACGCGCGATCAAGCAGCTCGAGGCCGAGCTCGGCGGCGACCTGTTCCGCCGCGAACGGCCGGCGGCGCAACTGACCGAGCTCGGCCAGCGCATGCATCCGCTGCTGAAGCAGTGCTATGACGCCGCCGCCGGTGCGCGCTCGCTCGCCTCCTCGTTCAAAAGTGGTGAGGTCGGCGCGCTCCGCGTTGCGCTGACGCATTCGGTCGACCTGGCGCTGCTCATCCCCCACCTCAACGAAATCAGGCGGCAGTTCAACAGGCTCGAATTCCGCTTCCTGCGCGGGACGAGCCGCGAGGTCGCAGAATTCCTGAAGAAGGGCGAGGCCGAGCTCGGCATCGCCGCCGGGATCGACGAGGCCTGGGAACGGCTCGACGTCTGGCCGCTGTTCACCGAGGCGTTCGATCTCATCGTCAGCAGGGAGCACCGGCTTGCCGAGCACGACACGATCGAGCCGGACGACCTGCGCGCGGAACAATTGCTCGGCCGCAGCTATTGCGAGCATTCCAAGCGCATCGCAGCGAGCCTGCGCGAGCACGGCATCGATGTCGATCACGGCCACGAGATTTCGAGCGAACGCGACCTGATCGAACTGGTGGAGGCCGATATCGGCATCGCCATGATGCCTCACACCTCGCCCGTGCCGGAGAGCCTGAAACGCGCCGCGGTCGCCGGCCTCGATGCCCGCCGCACCGTCAGCCTCTATGGCGTCGCCGGCCGCCAGCGCACGGCGGTGGCCAACGCCGTGATGCGCATGCTGCGCGGTGCGGACTGGCGGGCGATTGCGGGGTAGCTGCGAGAACGATCGCTGCTCTTCTCCTTCTCCCCTTGTGGGAGAAGGTGGCATAGGCGGCCTTCGGCCGCCGTTCTTAAGAACGCCGAAGCCGAGCTTCGGCTATGGCGCCGGATGAGGGGTTCTATCCGCGCACTCGACGCAAAAGATTCGCGCGCGGAGAGAGACCCGTCACCCGTCTCGCCGCTACGCGGCGAGCCACCCTCTCCCACAAGGGGAGAGGGTAAGAAAAGTGCGCAGCCTCAGTTCTCCCGGCTCGCGCTCTCCAACGCCTCGAGCAGATCGTCGATCTCCATGCGCTTGCGGAAATCGGGATCGACGAAGCGCGCCTTGACGATACCGTCGCGGCCGACCACGAAAACCGCCGGGATCGGCAGCATCCAGCCGTCATTGCCGTGGAATTTCGCCATGTCCTGATAGGACAACAGTCTCTGGATCTCGGCGCCGAGCCAGATCGCGAGATTGAGCGACAGCGCATAGCCATTGTCGAGATCGGTCAGGATCCGAAATGGCGCACCGGAATCAGCCTTGAGCTGCCGGGTATATTCCTGCGTCTCCGGCATGATCGCAACGATCTGCGCACCCATCGCCTCGACGCGGTCCTGCGCCTGGACCACGGCGCGGACATTGAGCCGGCAATAGGGACACCAGTGGCCGCGGAAGAACATCACCACGACGGGGCCTTGCGCCAGCAGCGCGGGCAGCGTCACGAGACGCCCGCCCTCGTCAGGCAGCATGAATGGCGGCATCACATCGCCCGGACGCGGCGCGTTCTCCCCGCCGCCGTTCCCGTCCAATCGCGCCACCAGGCGATCGACCGCCTCGCCATAGGCCGGAAACACCTGGCGGCTTGCGTCGGCATACGCGAGGAGCTGCTCGTTCAGCGTTCCCTCCATCTCGCGGCAGCGCTGGAAGGCAAGCCTGAGCTGCTCGGCATCAGCTGGTGAGAGAGACGTCATCTTCCGCTCCGGCGTTCGAAGGACGAATATTAGGTTCCTGGTCCGGCCGCCCGCAAGGGGCGGCCGCCGCCAATCGGGCGCCCCACCATCGGACGCCGGATATCCCGAAAGCGGAAATGCCGATGCCCAATCGGTTCGATAGCCGCCGCGCATCAACATAGCACGGGGCTATCGAACCGAAAGCGAAACGGCATTTCACGACGGGCTCGCTCTCGACGAAGCTCCTGCCATAGCTGGCGACCAGCGAGGTTGCGGCCAACAGAGGAGACTTCCCCATGTCTAGGCATCACATATTGTCGCGCGTAGACTTGTCCGGCCTTGCCGTTCTCGGCATGCTGACCTTTGCGGCGCAGCCGGCCTTTGCGGGCGAATGCCCCGCCGACAAGATGAAGCCAAATGCGCATCAGATGGTCGATTACAAACCGGTCGGCGTCACCGACGTCACGCTCGGCGCCATCGACCTCGGCAAGCAGCCGGCGCATATCGAGGGCCGCGAGCTGCGCTTCCGGAAGCTCACCATCGAACCCGGCGGCATCGTGCCCTGGCACAGCCACGACGATCGCCCTGCCCTGATCTTCGTGCAGCAGGGCGAGATCGTCGAATACGCCTCCAACTGCGTCGATCCGATCGTGCACAAGGCCGGCGACATCCGCCCCGAGGTATCAGGCACCTCGCATTGGTGGAAGAACCTCGGCAAGGAGACGGTCATTCTCTATGTCGGCGACGTCCGCAGGGATCCCAACGATCATCATATGTAACGGGCACCCAGAGTGAGCCGTCGTTCCGGGGCGCGAAGCGAACCCGGAATCTCGAGATTCCGGGTCTGGTGCTTGCGCACCAGCCCGGAATGACAGATCAACGGAGAGCCGAGCCATGACCGATCTTTCCGCGTCGATCAAACCGACCGCGATGATGACGGATGAGCATTCCCCGGGCCTTGCGCTTCGTTCGCTCGTCATCGGCCTCACCGCCTTCCTGACCGTCGTCGATCTCTTCGCGACGCAGGCGATCCTGCCATCGCTGACGCGCCATTACGACGTCACGCCGGCAGCGATGGGCTTTGCTGTCAACGCCAGCACCTTCGGCATGGCGACGGCTAGCCTCGTCGTCGGCTTCTTCAGCCCGCGCATCAACCGGCGGACCGGCATTCTGCTCAGCCTCACACTGCTGGCGGTCCCCACGGGGCTGCTGGCGATCGCGCCCAATCTTGCGGTCTTCACCGCCTTGCGGATCGCGCAGGGCCTGTGCATGGCATCCGCCTTCGCGCTCACCCTCGCCTATCTCGGCGAGCAATGCAGCGCGGTGGACGCCGGCGGCGCGTTTGCCGCGTACATCACCGGCAATGTCGCCAGCAACCTTGTCGGCCGGCTGATCTCGGCGGCGGTCGCCGACGGCCTTGGCCTCGCCTGGAATTTCTATTTCTTCGCGACGCTCAACCTCGCCGGCGCGGCGCTGGTCTATTTCACCATCCGACGCGCGCAGCCGATGCACGCCATGACGCCGGCGGGCCTACCACTTGCCGCCATGATCGCGCATTGGCGCAATCCGCGGCTGCGCGCCGCCTACGGCATCGGCTTCTGCATCCTGTTCGCCTTCATCGGCACGTTCACATTCGTCAATTTCGTGCTGGTCCGACCGCCGCTGTCGCTCGGCATGATGGATCTGGGCCTCGTCTATTTCGTCTTCCTGCCGTCGGTGGTCACGACGTTGCTCGCCGGCAGGGTGGCATCGCGGCTCGGGACGCGGCCGACGATATGGGGCTCGCTCGCTGTGGCCGGACTGGGTCTGCCGCTGATGCTGGCACCGCAACTGGGCGAAGTGCTCACCGGCATGGTTCTGGTTGGTGTCGGCACATTCTTCGCGCAGGCGGCCGCGACCGGTTTCGTCGGGCAAGCCGCCACCGACAACCGCGGCGTCGCCAGCGGGACCTATCTTGCCTGTTACTTCTTTGGCGGGCTCGTCGGCACGGCCGTGCTCGGGCGGCTGTTCGACAGTTTCGGCTGGCACGCCTGCGTCGCCGGTGTCGGCGTGGCCCTCGCGGCCGCGGCCATGCTCACATTCGCCCTGAAGCGCTAGCGCTTGACCGGGGCTTCCTGCGGCGGTTCGTCGTCGGCGATCGCGCGCCAGGCGGCGCCGTCGAGATCGTCGTACTGGCCGCTTCTGAGCGACCAGAGGAAGGCGACGAGGCCGGCGCCTCCCAACATCAGCGCCAGCGGGACCAGGATGACCAGGATTTCCATCACACGATCTCCCGCGAGGCGCTGCGTGCGCGCAGCGAATTCAGCATGACCAGGATCGACGATCCGCTCATGGCGGCGGCGGCAATCAGGGGCGTCACGACGCCGCTGATCGCAACCGGCACCGCGAGGACGTTATAGCCGATGGCAAGCCAGAGGTTCTGCCGCATCAGGTGCAGCGCCTTGCGCGCGGAATCGATCGCGGCGACGACGGGCGCCAGCGGCCGGCCGAGGAAGACGAGATCGGCGGTGGCCTGGCTGAGATGCGCGGCCGAGATCGGCGACATCGAGACATGGGCTGCCGCCAGCGAGGGCGCATCGTTCATGCCGTCGCCGACCATCAGCACTCTTGCACCGCGCCGCTTCAATTCCTCGATTCGCGCGATCTTGTCGGCCGGCGTGACGCCGGCGCGCCATTCGGGAATGGAGAGCGCGTGGGCCGCGGCCTTCACCGCCGGCTCGCGGTCGCCGGAGAGGATCTCGATGCCGATGCCCCGCGCCTTCAGCGCCGCGATCACGGCCTGGGCGTCCGGACGCAGGCCCTGACGCACCGAGAGGATGAATTTTTCGGCTCCCTTGCTGAAAGCCACGACCGACGCTTCAGGATCGAGCGTGGCGCCGCCGACCAGCGCCTCGGCGCCGCAGAAGGACGGACGGCCAAGGCGGATCTCGATGCCGTCGGCGACTGCGCGCACGCCCTGCCCGGCCTCCTCGACCGCACCGACGATCGGCGACCTGGCGCCGGCGGCCTGTGCCACCGCGGCGGCGACCGGATGATGGCTCGACAGCGCGAGCCGCCCGGCCAGTTCGAAGATGTCGGCGGGAATGTCAGCCGCGTTCATCACTTCGAGATCGGGCAGCGTCAGCGTGCCGGTCTTGTCGAAGATGACGTGGTCGGCTTCCGCCAGCCGCTCGATCGCATCGCCGGAATTGAGCAGCACGCCGGACTTGAACATCGCGCCCGAGGCCACCGTCTGCACCGTCGGAATCGCAAGCCCGAGCGCGCAGGGACAGGTGATGATCAGCACCGCAACGCCGGTGACGATCGCATCATGCCAGGACGCACCCGCGATGACCCAACCCAAAATGGTGATGAGCGCGGTCGCATGCACCACCGGCGCGTAGAGCCGCGAGGCGCGGTCGGAGAGCCGCATGTAGCGCGAGCGTGCCTGGAGCGCGTTGTCGAGCAGCCGCGTGATCTCGGCGAGCAGCGTTGCTTCGGAAGCCGCCGAAACGCGCACCCGCAGCGTGCCAGAGATGTTCATGGAGCCGGCATAGACCGGCGTGCCCTGCTCGGCCGTGACATAGAGCGTCTCGCCGGTGATCAGGCTCTGGTCGATCTCGGAACGCCCCTCGATCACGGTGCCGTCGACCGCACAACGCTCACCGGGCCGCAGCAGCACGACGTCGCCAGGATTGATCGCGGCGACGGGCACTTGTGAAATCTCGTCAGGCCCGACGAACCTGGCCGCCGTCTCCGCCTTCAGCGCGGCGAGATTGCCGGCGACCGCACGCGTCCGCCGCCGCATGTTCTGGTCGAGGAAGCGGCCGACCAGCAGGAACGTCAGCAGCATGATCGCCGCGTCGAAATAGGCGTGCTCGGCATGGTGGATGGTTTCGACCACGGACATGCCGAGCGCGAGGATCACGCCGATCGAGATCGGCACGTCCATGTTGGTGGTCTTGTTCGACAGCGCGCGCCAGGCGGAGCGGAAGAACGGCTGGCCGGCATAGGCGGCCGCCGGCAGCGCGATCAGGGCCGACAGCCAGTGGAAGAAGTCGCGCTGCTCGGGCAGCATGTCCGAGACGTTGCCCGACCATACCGGGATCGACAGCATCATCACGTTCATGGTGGCGAACGCCGCAACCCCGAGGCAGCGCAGCAGGAAACGGGATTCGGCGACCTCCGCCACTTCCGCGCTCTCGGTCTCGAACGGATAGGCCTTGTAGCCGAGCTCTTCGAGCCGGTCGATGAAACGGCTCGGGTCGAGCGTGCCCGCTTTCCATTCCAGCGCGACGCGGCGGTCGGTGAGGTTCACGCGCGCCAGCGTGACGTCGGGGATGACGGACAATCCGCGCTCGATCTTGGCCATGCAGCCGGCGCAGTGAACGCCTTCGACCGCGAGATCGATGTGCTTGATACCCTCGCCCGCGCTCCGGACGTAGTGCGAGAAATCCCGCGTGACGTGCATGACGAAGTCCTTCAATTCAGGATCACGCGATTGCGCGACAGGAACACGCGCGTGCCGCGCGCTTCGCCTTCGATCACGAGATCCCACTGGCCCGGTGCAACGGCAGCGGCACTGCCGCGATAGATGCCTATGCCGGCCTCGGAGAGTTCGACCGCGAGATCAGCGCGCTTGTCGGTCGGACGCTCCAGGCGCCCGCCGAATTTCAGGCCGCTCATCGGCTGGCCGCTGGCATCGCGTGCCTCAACCTGAAGCACGGCGCCACCATCGGTACTGCGCTCGATATGGGCGTTGACCTTCCATTTACGTGCGGCCTGGTCCTGCGCCGCCGAGATCTCGCGATCATAGGTGAGACCCGCGGCATAGGGGCTGTCGACGTCGGTGCCTGGCAGCGTCGCGATCGCGAGCTTCATCATGGTCATGTTGACGCCGATCACGACGCCGAAGAAGGCGACCAGCATCAGGAAGACTTTTGTTCCGGTCAGCGGCTTGGACGCCATGGCTGTCTCCTGATCCTAGGGCGCGACGAAATTGTCGGTGGCGGACGCGACCTCGCCGAGCCCGATATCGGTGACGTGGAAGTGAACCGGGATCGACTTCTCCGGATTGCCTTCCGCCGGCGCGGTGACGAGCAGGCGCAGCTCGCTGGTGGAGTCGCGGGGGATCACGATCATCGGCCTATCAGGCGTCACCGCATCGATGCCGATGACGTGAACCGTCAAATTGGCCGGACCGTTCGCGTCGATCGCGATGACGCGGTCGTAGCCGCTCTTGTTGAGCAGCCGAACCGTGTAGGCGTTGCGGATCGAGCCGTCGCTGAGCTTGACCGCGACCGGATTGCGGTCATGCAGCACGTTGACGTCGAGCAGGCTGCGGGTCGCGAGCGTATAGATCATGAAGCCACCGACGGCCGCGATGATCGCGCTGTAGACCACGGTGCGGGCCCGGACGATCCGGTAGATCGGCGCCTTGCCTTCCTGGCGGCGATGGATGTTGATGTCGTTGTCATAGCCGATCAGCCGCTTCGGCCGGCCGATCTTGGCCATCACGTTGTCGCAGGCGTCGATGCAGAGCCCGCACTGGATGCATTCCATCTGCGGTCCGTTGCGGATGTCGATGCCGGTCGGGCAAACCGCGACGCACTGGTAGCAATCGACGCAATCGCCGACCTGCTCGCCGAGCGCGCGCAGCTCGGCCGCCTTCTTGACCGAGGTGCGCTTCTCGCCGCGGTCGTAACGGTAGGTGACGTTGAGCGCCCATTCGTCGGTGAGCGCGGCCTGGATCCGCGGCCACGGGCACATGTAAGTGCAGACCTGCTCGCGCATGTAGCCGGCGAGCAAATAGGTCGTCGCGGTGAGGATGCCGATCCAGACATAGGCGATCATCGGCCCCTGGAAGGTCACGAGCTCCTTCACCAGGGTCGGCGCGTCGTTGAAGTAGAGCACCCAGGCACCGCCGGTCCACCAGGCGATCAGCAGCCAGATCGAATGCTTGAGCACGATCTCGGAGATGCGCTCGAGCTTCATCGGGTCGGACGATTTGTCCTTCTTCATCCGCTCGCGGCGGTCGCCCTCGATCAGGCGTTCGACGGCATAGAACAGGTCGGTCCAGACGGTCTGCGGACAGAGATAGCCGCACCAGATCCGGCCGCCGATGGAGTTCATCAGGAACAGCGCGACCGCGGCGACGATCAACAGGCCGGTGAAGTAGTAGACCTCCTGCGGCCACAGCTCGATGAAGAAGAAATAGAAGCGGCTGTTGGGCAGATCGATCAGCACCGCCTGGCTCGGCGCGCCAAGGCCGCGATTCCAGCGCACGAAGGGCAGGAAGTAGTAAACGCCGAGGCAGAACGCCATCAGGCCCCATTTGATCCGGCGAAACGTGCCGGAGACGCTCTGGGGATAGACCTTCGTCCGGGCTGCGTAGAGGGGCCCGACGTCATCGTCCGATGTGAGGTCTTTCGGGTTCACGGTCTTGTTCATCACCTGAAACTTCTCGAGGGGGTGCGATTGAACCTAGACCCGACGTCGCTGCTTCAGTTGATCCAGCTCAAACGGGGGCACTTTTGTTCACCCCCGTTTGCTGGCGATCAGCTATTTTCCACCGCCCAGCGAGTGGACGTAGACCGCCATCGCCTTGATGGTGGCGGGATCGAGCCGCCCTTCCCAGGCCGGCATGACGCCGGCGCGGCCCTGGCTGATGGTCTCGATCAGGGCGGCCTCGTCCGAGCCATAGAGCCAGATCTTGTCGGTCAGATCAGGCGCGCCCATCTCCAGGTTGCCCTTGCCGCCATCACCGTGGCAGGCGACGCAATTCTCGACGAAGATCTTCTCGCCCTTGGCCTTGTCGTAGCCCGCCCGGGTCGGCAGCCCCGACAGCGACCGCACGTAATTGGCGACCGTGACGATCTCGTCGCCCTTCAGCACGCCGTCCTTGCCGAAGGCGAGCATCTGGCCCTCGTGCGTCTTGGCATGACCGGAGCGTACGCCGAACTGGATGGTCTGCATGATCTGGTCGAGCGTGCCGCCCCACAGCCAGTCGTCGTCGTTCAGGTTCGGGAAGCCCTTGGCGCCGGCACCGCCGGAGCCGTGGCACGGCGCGCAATTGTCGCCGAACACGGTCTTGCCCTTGGCGCGCGCAAGCGCCAGCAGGGCCGGATCCTTCTCGATGTCTGCGAGCGGCGCCGCCGCCAACGCCGCCATCTTCTCACCGCGGAGCGCCTCGAGATTGGCGAGCTCTACTGCGAGGCTGGCGCGCGTCGAGTAGCCGAGCAGCCCGGTCGTATTGCTCGAAATCAGCGGCCAGGCCGGATAGACGATCCAGTAGCCGATCGACCAGATGATGGTGAGATAGAAGCTGATCACCCACCAGCGCGGCAGCGGCGTGTTGAGCTCCTTGATGCCGTCCCACTCATGTCCGGTCGTCGTCTTGCCGGAAACAGAATCGAATTCGCTATGATCGGTCATGGTCTCTCACTCCTCCCGCAACGGCAGGTGTGCTGCTTCGTCGAACGCAGCCTTGTTACGGGGCCAAAATGCGTAGGCGATGATCGCGAGAAAGATCGCGACGAACACCGGCGTCCAGATCGTGGTCACGAGACCGGACGCGAGATTGTCGAGTGTCAGGATGGCTTTCATCGTTGATGCCTTCTCAGCGAAGATTGGCTTTCTCGTTGTAGATCTTGAAGTCGACCAGCGTGCCGAGCATCTGCAGGTACGCGATCAGCGCGTCCATCTCGGTCGGCGTACCGGTCTTGCCGTCGAAGTTGCGCACGACGGCCTTGGCGTAGCGCTTGCTGAAGGCGTCGGAGCCGGCATTGTCCGGATCGGCCTGGGCCTTCAGATCGGCGCCCGCGTTGGCGATCTGGTCGTCCGTGTAGGGCACGCCGACGGTCCGGAGCGTACGCATGTGGTCGGCGATCGTGTCCGGATCCACTTCGGTTGCGCTGAGGAACGGATAGCCCGGCATCACCGACTGCGGCACGATCGCGCGCGGGTTGGTCAGATGGGTGACGTGCCAGTCGTCAGAATACTTGGCGCCGACGCGGGCAAGGTCCGGACCGGTGCGCTTCGAGCCCCACTGGAACGGATGGTCGAACATGCTCTCGGCGGCCAGCGAGAAGTGGCCGTAGCGCTCGACCTCGTCGCGCAGCGGCCGGATCATCTGCGAATGGCAGAGATAACAGCCCTCGCGGACGTAGACGTTGCGGCCCGCGAGCTCCAGCGGTGTGTACGGCCTGACGCCGTCGACCGCCTCGATCGTGCTCTTGAGGTAGAACAGCGGGGTGATCTCGACGAGGCCGCCGATCGCGATCACCAGCAGGATGCCGACGATCAGGATGATCGAGTTCTTTTCGAAGACTTGGTGACGTGTCCAGAACGACATTGCTTGAGCTCCTCATTCCGCCGGCTGAAGAGCGACGGGCATCTGGACTTCCGCTTCGCCGACGCGGACGGTCATCCAGAGATTGTAGGCCATGATCAGCGCGCCGATCAGGAACAGCCCGCCACCGGCAGCACGAATGACGTAGAAGGGATGCATCGCCTCGACGGTCTCGATGAAGGAGTATTCGAGGAAGCCGAGCGAGGTGTAGGCGCGCCACATCAGGCCCTGGAGGATGCCGGACACCCACATCGCCGAGATGTAGAGCACGATGCCGAGGGTCGCGACCCAGAAGTGCCAGTTGACGAGCTTCAGGCTGTAGAGGCCCTTGCGATTCCATGCCCACGGCACCAGGCAGTAGAGCGCGCCGAAGGAGACGAAGCCGACCCAGCCGAGTGCACCGGAGTGCACGTGGCCGATGGTCCAGTCGGTGTAGTGGCTGAGCGAGTTGACCACCTTGATCGACATCATCGGGCCTTCGAAGGTCGACATGCCGTAGAAGGCGACGGAGACCACGAGCATGCGCAGCACGGGGTCGGTGCGCAGCTTGTCCCAGGCACCCGACAGCGTCATCAGGCCGTTGATCATGCCGCCCCAGGAGGGCATCCACAGCATGATCGAGAAGGTCATGCCGAGCGTCTGCGTCCAGTCGGGCAGCGCCGTGTAGTGCAGATGGTGCGGACCTGCCCAGATGTAGAGGAAGATCAGCGCCCAGAAGTGGATGATCGACAGGCGGTAGGAATAGATCGGCCGCTCGGCGCGCTTGGGGATGAAGTAGTACATGATGGCGAGGAAGCCGGCGGTCAGGAAGAAGCCGACCGCGTTATGGCCGTACCACCACTGGAACATCGCATCCTGGATGCCGCCCCAGGCGACGTAGGACTTCGAGCCGAACACCGAGACGGGAAGCGCGGAGTTGTTGCCGAGATGCAGCACCGCGATCGTCACGATGAAGGCCAGATAGAACCAGTTCGCGACGAAGATGTGCGGTTCCTTGCGCTTGATGATGGTGGCGAGGAAGACGAGCAGATAGACCACCCAGACGATGGTCAGCCAGAGATCGGCGTACCATTCCGGCTCGGCATATTCCTTCGACTGGGTCACGCCGAGCAGATAGCCGGTGCCCGCGACCAGGATGAAGAAATTGTAGCCGACCACGACGAACCAGGGCGCGAGGTCGCCGGCAAGGCGCACGCGGCAGGACTTCTGCACGACGTAGAAGGATGTCGCGATCAGCACGTTGCCGCCGAAGGCGAAGATCACCGCGGAGGTGTGCAGAGGACGCAGGCGGCCGAAACTGATCCAGGGCAGATCGAAGTTCAGCGCAGGCCAGGCCAGCTGCGAGGCGATGATGAGGCCGACGAGGAAGCCGGCGATGCCCCAGAACATCGCCATGAAGGAGGAGAACTTGATCGGCCCCATGTTGTAGTTGGGACGGCCGTTGATCTCCGCCGGCGGCAGCGCCGCCGGGCGCTCGAAGTAGCGGTTGACGATGCAGAACACCGCAGCCACGCTCGCCGCCGCGCTGAGCGCGGCGTGGAAGGCGAAGGGTGCATCGAGCGCCTTGGCCGCGGCGATCACGCAGAGGAAGGCGGTGGCTGCGAACACGACAGCCAGGCCGCTTTCACCTGATGTCATGGATTTGGAGATGGAGGGCTGGCTCATCGCGGATTCTCTCTGAAAGAACACAGCGCCAGAAACCACATCCACCCTCGCGGGGAATTGATTGAAATCAAGCTAGGTGGATTTCTGTTAATGTGAGGCTGATCGCGGATCAGAGAGCCACATCAATCGCCTGCGGCCGGCGCCGCGCACGCGGTGGCCGATTGCTTCCGTGAAATCACGGAGTTTGAAATCGCGGGAACTGGAGGCGCTGTCAGTCGCGCGCCGTCGCCTTGAGCGCCGCGATGACGTCCTCGCGGGCGATGATGCCGACCAGCTTCTGCGCGCTGTCGAGCACGATGATACTCCTGATGCGATGCTCGACCATGATCTGGAGCACGCGCGTCAGCCGCGTATCGGGGCTGACATAGATGAACTCCGGCGTCATGACGTCGCCGGTCTTGCGGCTCATCAGGTCATGATAGCGCGGCAGCATCTGGCTCGGCGTGAAGGCGAAGCATTTCAGGATATCGAACTTGGTGACGATGCCGACCACCTGTCCGTCGTCCTCGACCGGATAGGAGTTGAAATCGTCGCGCTCGAACATCTCGCTGAGTTCGAGCATGTCGAGGTCGCGCCGCACCGTCTTGACGTTGCGCGTCATGTAGCCGTCGACGGTCTGCTCGAGAAATCTGTACACGGCGCGTCCTCCTCGAATGGCTTCAGTGCGACAGCAGCACGCAGCGGGCGGATTGCGTGACCAGATACTGGGTGACGCCTCCCAGGATCAGCTCACGAAACCTCGAATGACCATAGGCGCCCGCCACGATCAGGCCGGCTCCGACGTCGCCGGCGATTTTCTCCAATTGCGCCGCGGCGGGTTCGTTCCGCACGGCCTCCGAGACGCGCGCGGTCGCGGTGACGCCGTGGCGGGCGAGCCAGGCGGCAACGTCGGTGACGCCGGCCATCACGACCGAGCGCTCATCGTCGCGCTCCGGAATTGCAGCGATGGTGACGTCCCTCGCCTTGCGCAGCATCGGCAGCGCGTCCGCCACCGCCCGCCGCGCCTCCGGCGTATCCTTCCAGGCCACCAGCACGCTGCGCAGGTCGAGCCAGTTGGCCCCGTCGGGGACGACGAGAAGCGGGCGGCCGGCCTGCATCACCAGATCCTTGGGGCTTGCGAGCGCGAAAGCGTCGGAGAAGGCCGGGCTCTGCCCGCCGCTGACGACGATGTCGGCGCAGCGCGCCTGCGCCAGGACGAATCGCGCCGGAAAATCCATGGCGCTGCGCCACTCCGCATGCCCGCCGCGATTCCTGGTGGCGGCGCGGAATTGCGCCTCCAGAGCCGCCAGCCGCCGCCTGACGGACGCTTCGCCCTCGTCGATCAGCCGCTGGGCCTCGGCGCCGTCGGTGAAATAGAGTGGCGGTGTGAACTGCGCCGCGGCAACCCCGACCATGGCTGCCTCGAACCGCTCGGCGAGTTCGCCCGCGACCTGAAGGCGCGCCTCGTTGGACTGATCGAGCGCCAGGCTGACCATCACGGTCGCGTATGTCATCGGGATTCTCCGGAAGGCAATGAACTGCGCGGAATCTAACGCTGCCGACGCGAAGCAGGATGAGATAGATCAAATCGCCTTCTACCCGGGGCCACCGGAATTACGCCAATGGAATCAAACATCGGAACTTGCCTCCGGGCCGGGCTTGGGCGAAGTTGCCGGGGTGGTTGCGGCACCCGGGCCGCGGCACGAGGATGGGAGTGACAGCTTGGCGCCGACCCGTGTAACGCAACCGCCGGACGACGGCCGGGGCGAGCATTTCCGGGTCCGGATCGAGGGATTCGGCGTCGGCACCTGGGATCTCGACCTCAAGACCCGGGCGCTGGACTGGTCGGATACCGCGCGAACCCTGCTCGGGATCGCGCAGGATCAGCCGGCCAGCTACGACCTCTTCCTGTCACGCCTCAGGCCCGAGGACCGCGAGCGCGTGGAGAGCGCGGTCAAGCGCGTCTCCGAACGTGGCGGCGGCTTCGACGTGTCCTTCAGGGTCGCCGGCGCCTCCAACGCAGGACGGTGGATTCGCGCCCGGGCCGGACTCATTCGGGACGAAGCCGGCACCGCCCGCCATCTCAGCGGCATCTTTCTCGATATCGACGAGGAGAAGCAGGTCGAGGAAGCGCTGCGTACCCGCGAGAGCCACCTCCGCTCGATCCTCCACACAATTCCCGACGCCATGATCGTCATCGACGGCCACGGCATCATCCAGCTGTTCAGCACGGCCGCCGAGCGCCTGTTCGGCTGGTCCGAGCTCGAGGCGATCGGCCAGAATGTCAACATCCTGATGCCGGAGCCCGACCGCTCCCGGCACGACAGTTACATTTCGCGCTACCGCACCACGAGCGATCCCCACATCATCGGCATCGGACGCATCGTGACCGGCAAGCGCCGCGACGGCACCACCTTCCCGATGCACCTGTCGATCGGCGAGATGCAGTCCGGCGGCGAGCCCTATTTCACCGGCTTCGTCCGCGACCTCACCGAGCACCAGCAGACCCAGGCGCGGCTCCAGGAACTGCAATCAGAGCTCGTCCATGTCTCGCGGCTGAGCGCCATGGGCGAAATGGCGTCCGCGCTCGCGCACGAGCTCAACCAGCCGCTGGCGGCGATCAGCAACTACATGAAGGGCTCGCGGCGGCTGCTTGCCGGCAGCGTTGATCCGAACACGCCGAAGGTCGAAAGCGCGCTGGACCGTGCCGCCGAGCAGGCGCTGCGCGCCGGCCAGATCATCCGGCGCTTGCGCGACTTCGTCGCCCGCGGCGAATCCGAGAAGCGGGTCGAGAGCCTGTCCAAGCTGATCGAGGAGGCCGGCGCGCTCGGGCTCGCCGGCGCGCGCGAGCAGAACGTGCAGCTCCGCTTCAGTCTCGATCCGGGGGCCGATCTCGTTCTCGCCGACCGGGTGCAGATCCAGCAGGTCCTGGTCAACCTGTTCCGCAACGCGCTGGAAGCGATGGCTCAGTCGCCGCGGCGCGAGCTCGTCGTCACCAACACCCCCGTCGCCGACGACATGATCGAGGTCGAAGTGTCCGACACCGGCACCGGTTTCCAGGACGACGTCATTCCGAACCTGTTTCAGACTTTCTTCACCACCAAGGACACCGGCATGGGCGTGGGACTGTCCATCAGCCGCTCGATCATCGAGGCTCACGGCGGGCGCATGTGGGCCGAGAGCAACGCATCGGGCGGGGCGACCTTCCGCTTCACCCTACCGGCAGCCGACGAGAATTGAAGCATGACGACCAAGGGACATGTCTACGTCATCGACGACGACGCGGCGATGCGGGACTCGCTGAACTTCCTGCTGGATTCCGCCGGCTTCGGCGTCACGCTGTTTGACGACGCGCAAGCCTTTCTCGACGCCCTGCCCGGCCTCACCTTTGGCTGCGTCCTCTCCGACGTGCGCATGCCTGGAATCGATGGGATCGAGCTGTTGAAGCGGATGAAGGCGCAGCAGAGCCCGTTCCCGATCCTGATCATGACCGGCCACGGCGACGTGCCGCTCGCGGTCGAGGCGATGAAGTTAGGGGCGGTCGACTTCCTGGAAAAGCCGTTCGAGGACGACCGCCTGACCGTCATGATCGAATCGGCGATCCGCCAGGCCGAGCCGGCCGCCAGGAGCGAGGCCGTCGCGCAGGATATCGCCGCCCGCGTCTCCTCCTTGAGCCCCAGGGAGCGTCAGGTCATGGAAGGGCTGATCGCCGGCCTCTCCAACAAGCTGATCGCCCGCGAGTACGACATCAGCCCGCGCACCATCGAGGTGTACCGGGCCAACGTCATGACCAAGATGCAGGCCAACAGCCTTTCGGAGCTGGTTCGCCTCGCGATGCGCGCCGGCATGCTCAACGATTGAGGCAAGTCAAAGCCCTTGCCGGCTGCTGTGCTAGCCAAGCAGCATGATCGAGGTCAGTTCACATCATGAGCGGCTGCCGTCCCCCGCAAAACCCACCGTCTTTGTGGTCGATGACGATGCCGCCGTCCTGGGATCCCTGCGGTTCCTGCTGGAAACCGACGGCTTTGCCGTGCGGACCTTCAGGAGCGGTACGGCGCTGCTCAATGCCGGCGGCGCGCCCGGGGCCGACTGCTACGTGATCGACTACAAGATGCCCGACATCAACGGAATCGAGCTCGCCGGCCGCCTGCGCAAATCCGACGGCGACACGCCCGTGATCCTGATCACCGGTTATCCGGACGAGAACATCTCGACCCGGGCCGCCGCAGCAGGCGTAAAAGACGTGGTTTTGAAGCCGCTTCTCGACGAAAACCTGGTCAAGCGCATCCGCCGAGCCATCCAGGACCGGTCTCGGACGTGACCTACGGGGTTCTACGTAGGTAGACCCCCTTAAGATATCGCTCGAAATTTTCGAACCTCCCGATACCGCGTACCAATGTGTCATCACAACGGAGATGGCGCAGATGCTGACCGAGACGCTCAACACCCAGACGATCAAGACTCAGATCAACGGCAGCAAGATTGCTCCGCCCCATCACGTGTCCGACCAGTTCGGTGCGATCACGGGCCATGTCGGGCTCGTCGCCACCGAGTTCTCCTATCGCAAGGACGAGGAGATCTATGGCGAGGACGAGCCGGCCGAATATGTCTACCAGGTCGTGTCAGGCGCGGTGCGCAGCTACAAGCTCCTCTCCGACGGCCGCCGCCAGATCGGCGCCTTCCATCTTGCCGGCGACGTGTTCGGCCTCGAATCCGGCCCCGCTCACCGTCTTGCCGCCGAGGCCATCATCGACACCACCGTGCGCCTCGTGAAGCGCGCCAGCCTCGAGAAGGCCGCCGGCATCGACGTCCAGGTTGCCCGCAAGCTCTGGGCGATGACCGCCGGCGAGCTTCGCCACGCCGAAGACCACATGCTGCTGCTGGGCCGCAAGACCGCGATGGAGCGTGTCGCGACCTTCCTGCTCGAAATGGACCGTCGCCTCGCCGTCGCCGGCATGATGGCGTTGCCGATGTGCCGCCGCGATATCGGCGACTATCTCGGTCTCACCCTCGAAACCGTGTCGCGCGCGCTGTCGCAGCTTCACACCCAGGGCATTCTCGGCTTCTCCGGCGCGCGCCAGATCGTGTTGCGCAACCGCCAGCGCCTGCACAATCTCGACGCCTGATTTTCTTCCTCCCCACCCACTTGGCCGGCCGAACCCGTTTCGGCCGGCCATTTCTTTTGTGGTTCAGAGCCTGCGCCGGGTCTCCGGCATCACGAGGAGGATCAGCAGGAGCCCCGTCGCAGCAACGCCGGACAGGCCGATGAAGGCGGTGGCGTTGCCGAACTTGTCGCTGACATAACCGCCGAGCGCCGTGCTCAGCGACGCACCGATGCCGGTCGCGGTGCCGACGATGCCCTGCGCCAGATTGAAGTGACCGCTGCCGAAGGCGACGTCGGCGACGATCAGCGGAATCATCACCGCGAACACCGCCGCGGTGATGCCGTCGAACACCTGCACCGCGACCAGCAGATATGGATCGCGCACGGTCGCGAACAGCAGGCCGCGGATTACCAGCGCACCGAATCCGATCAGCAGCAGCGGCCTGCGGCCCCATGCTTGCGCCTTGCGCCCGACGGTTGGCGACAATAACGCCACGATCGCCTGCGGGACGACGATGCAAAAGGCGACCAGCACCGTCGCCCACTGGCTCGACCGCGCCGTCACCGCGCTCGCCATCAGCGGCATCATCGCGGCGTTTGCCAGCTGCAACAGCAGCACACTGAGCGCGAAGACGATCAGCGGCCGCTGCCGAACCAGGTGCCAGACATTGGTGTCGCCGCGATCCTGCGCCTCGCGCGGCATCTCGCCGTGGCAGCGCGCGATGTCCACCTCCTCCTCGCGGATGCGCGACAGCGCGATCAGGGTGGGGATTGCGAGCAGGAACGTGACCAGGAAGACCGAGCGGCTCGACAGCAGATAGCCGGCCGTGCCCATCACGGCGGCAGCAACGCCATTGCCGAGGGAGGCAAACCGCGCGTTGCGGCCGAGCCGCTCGCCGATCGCGAGCGGGCCGACGAGGCCGAGGCTGATCGCGGCGATCGCCGGGCCCAGCACGCAGCTTGCCGCCGCATGCAGCGTCGCGGCGGCCACGACCACGGGGAAGATCGGCATGGCGGCATAGGCGAGCGCGCAAAAGCCGATGGTCGCGATGGCAAGGGCGGCGACCAGCCGCTCGGATTTTGCCGCGTCGATGATCGCCCCGCCCGGCATCTGCCCGATCAGGGCGACGATGCCGCCGATCGACAGCACGAGGCCGATCTGGCCCTGCGTCCATTTCTCCGTCGTCAGATAGACCGCGATGAAGGGACCGAAGCCGGTCTGCACGTCGGCGAGGAAGAAGATGAACCAGTCGAGGCCGCGCAGGCTCCGGCGCGACGGCGCCGGAATACCTGCGGCCGACGGCGCGGCAAGGTTGTCCTGCTCAACGCGGCCGGCGCGATCCTCGGCTGCATGGTTCGGCTTTCTCGACAACAGCACCGGCGGCCATCCCTCCCCGCCCCTCACTGAATCGCTTGTAGCGGTTGCAGGCTCCCGGATGCGCCGAGCACCACCATCGGCGTGTCTTCCTTGTATTCCGGCGCGGCCGCGACCTGCGCCTTGGTCAATTCCAGCGTGATGCTGTCCTTCTTGTTGGCGATCTTGCCGAACCGCATCGCGTTCCAGTCCACCACGATCTTGCGGCTGCCGACGCCGAGGAAGCCGCCGAAATCGATCACGGCGGCACGCACGTGCCCGCTCCGGTCGACGATGACGTCGACGATGCGACCCATGTCCTCGTTCGCCGCGCTGAGCACGTCGCGGCCGAGCACACCGTGCGCATCGCTCGCGCCGATGATGGTCACGGATGGCGGCGGCGCGGCATCCTTCGGCGTGACCTGCACCGCCGAGGCCGGCGGCTGTGCCGTCGCCGGCGCGTTCGCTTCGCTCGGGGGCGTACTCGGGGGCGCGGGCTGTTCCTCCGCGGCACGCGATACCGCGACCGTCCATCCCGCGACGATCGCGACGCTCAAGACCAACCATCCGGCGGTACGCATGAACCCTCCTCCCGGCGCGCCGTCAGTGCGCCAGCACGATCGACACCTGGATCTGGCCGCGCGTGCGCAACACCTCCAGCGCCACGTCGTCGCCGTGGCGGCTGACGCGCAGGTCCACGCTGGATTCGCCCAGGCGCAGATCGTGCAGGATGACCTCGTTCAGAAACGCCGGCAGATGCGGATTGCGCAGGCGGATCTCGCCGCGCGCCACGTCGAACTCGATGCCCAGCGCCGCCTCCAGCAGCGTGAACGGCGTCGCGCTGGCCCAGGCCTGCGGCGCGCAGGCGACCGGATAGAGCGTCGGGCCGCGCCGCTTCTCGCGCCGGAAGCCGCAGAACAATTCGGGCAGCCGCCGCAGATCCATGTAGGTCGCGGCGTCGAACAGCCCCTTGAAGACATGCGCCACCGAATGCTTGAGGCCGTAGCGCGCCAGCCCCAGCGCGATCAGCGCGTTGTCGTGCGGCCAGATCGAGCCGTCATGATAGGACATCGGGTTGTAGCGCACCTCGCCCTGCGCGACCGTGCGGATGCCCCAGCCCGAGAAGAAATGCGGCCGCATCAGGTCGGCGGCGACGAGACGGGCGCGGTCCTCGCGGATCATGCCGCTGAACAGGATCTGCCCGGCATTCGAGGTCCGCACCTTGCAGGGCCGCTTCTTGCCGTCGAGGGCAAGCGCGTAGGTGCCGAGCTCCTCGCACCAGAATGCCTGCTCGAAACGTTCGGCCAGCGCCTTGGCCTCGGCCTCGAGCTTGCGCACGCGCTCCGGCTTGCCGAGCCGCAGCGCGCAACGCGCGGCAAGCTGCTTGGCCGCATAGACGTAGCCCTGGACTTCCGCGAGCGCGATATTGCCCTCGGCGAGCCGGCCGTCGGCATGGAAGATCGCGTCGTAGGAATCCTTCCAGCCCTGATTGGCCAGCCCCTTCTCCGTCGCGCGCTGGTATTCGACGAACCCGTCCTGATCGGGATCACCGGGGCCGTCGATCCAGGCAAGCCCCGCCTCGATCGCGGGCCACAGCTCGATCAACGTGGCCTCGTCGCCGGTGCGCTCGAAATAGCTTCCGGCGAGCAGCACGAACAAGGCCGTGGAATCCACGCTGCCGTAATATTGCGAGAACGGCACCTCGCGCAGCGCCGCCATCTCGCCGCCGCGCATCTCGTGCAGGATCTTTCCGGGCGCGGCGTCGGCGAGCGGATCGATCGCCTTCGCCTGGAAATGCGCCAGCCGCCGCAGCACGCCCTTGGCGACCCGCGGGTCGACCCAGAGCATCTGGAGCGCGGTGATCAGCCCGTCGCGGCCGAAGGTCGTCGAGTACCAGGGAATACCGGCATAGGGATAACGGCCCTGCGGCGTCTCCGTCATCAGCATGTTGAGGTCGGCCATGGCCTGGCACAGCACCTCGTTGAAGATGTTGTTGGAGGTCTCGATGCTGGCCGCGCCCATGGTCGACTGGCGCATCTCGCGGCGGTGGGCCAATAGGCCCCTGAAAAAGCGCGCCGGCTTCTCCGCCACCGGCCGGTTGCAGGACGCGGCCACGAACAGCGATTTCGACTCGTGCGGATCCAGCTCGAGCTGCCAGGTGGCGGCGTTGACGGACAGCCGCGTCGGACGCGGATCGAAATGCAGGCCGGTTGTGCGCTCGACATCGTCGAGGCCGCGATATTCGAACAGGACGTCGGTCGGCCCGAGCAGGCGGCTGGCGCCGGTCCCGCGGTGCGGGCGCCGCTCGCCGCGGACCTCGAACAGATCGGCAAAATCATTGTCGAACAGCAGCGTCAGCTCGAAGCTGGCGCGCCGATCGCCATGGTTCTGCACGCCGATGCGCTGATAGGCGGTGCCGCGCCACAGGAAGATCGTGCGCACGATGTGCAGCAGGTCCTTTTGCAGCACGAGGCTACCCTGACGGTAGATGTCGGGGTTGGTGAGGTCCACGGTCAGCGCCGAATTGTCGTCGCGCAGGTTGGAGCCGAGCAGCAGGGGCTGGAGATCGTCGAGCACGAGCTCCAGCCGCGCGAGGTAGCGCGTGTCATGGTGAAACAGGCCGTCCGGGCCGCCGGCCGATGCACCGATGTCGCCGTGGCTGTCGAGCACGATGAAGGTATCGTCGTGCTTGAGCGAGCGTCGCGGCCGCGCCGACGGCCCCGTCATCGGGATGTAGAACGGCTGCTCCGCGACCTGCTCCACGGTCCGCGCCACGGAGACGAACTTGGTGACGACTTCGGCTGGCATAAGCTGCTCCCCTGCGCCTGTTTCGAAACGCAACCAACGCGAACGCGACTGTCGGTTTACGCGGCGAACTTCGCGAGCCGGCTCATCTCCTGCGTCACCAGTTCACGATAGGGTCCGTGACCCTGCATCAGACGATCGGGCGCACCGTCCTCGATGATCTTGCCGGCCTTCAGCACAACCACGCGATCGAAATTGCGCAACGTCGCGAGGCGATGCGCGATCGCGATCACAGTCCGGCCGCGCATCAGGCGCATCAGTGCCTCGCGGATCGCCTCCTCGGATTCACTGTCGAGCGCCGCGGTGGCCTCGTCCAGCAGCAGGATCGGCGCGTCCTTCAGGAAGGCGCGTGCAATAGCGATGCGCTGGCGCTGGCCGCCGGACATCTTGACACCGCGGTCGCCGACCATGGTGTCGAGACCTTCCGGCAGGCTATCGATGAAATCGCAGCGCGCCGCGATCGCCGCGCGCAGCACCTCGTCGTCGGTCGCGTTCGGCCGGCCGTAGCGGATGTTCTCACGAATGGAGCGGTGGAACAAGGAAATGTCTTGCGGCACCACGGAGATCGCCTCACGCAGGCTGAGCTGGGTCACCATCGCGATGTCCTGGCCGTCGACGGTGACGCTGCCTTCGTCGACGTCGTAGAAGCGCTGCAGCAGCGTGAACAGCGTCGATTTGCCGCCGCCGGACTGGCCCACCAGGCCGACGCGCTGGCCGGGCTGGAGCCGCAGGCTGAACCGCTCGAAGATCTTCTCGCCGCCGGGATAGCCGAAGGTGACGTTGTTGAACGCGATCGCGGCGCCGCTCTTGACCAGCGGCTCGGCCTCGGGGTGATCGCGCAATTCGTGCGGCACCAGCAGCGTGGCGATCGCCTCGGTCAGCCGCGCGACGTGCTGGGTGACGTCGACCAGCGCAACTGCGAGATCGCGCGTGGCGTTGAGAATGGACAGGCCGAGGGTGCAGACCAGCACGACGTCGCCGGTGGTCGCCTGACCGTCCTGCCAGAGCGTGATCGCCCAGGCCATCAGCGCAATGGTGAGCACGACAGTCACGCCGGCATGCGTGAGCCGCAGCTTCTCCAGATAGCGCAGGCTGCGGCCGCGCGCGGTGAGTTCCCGGTTCACGGTCGCATCGAACCGCTCATGCTCGTGGCTGATGCCGCAGAAAGCGCGGACCAGCGGCATGTTGCTGATGACGTCGATCATCTCGCCGTCGACGACCGCCGCCTTGTCGGCGAAGTCGTCATGCAGCGGCTTGCCGGCCGCGGCCAGATGGAACATCGCAATCACCATGCTGCCCGCGACCACGATCAGGCCGAGCGCCATGTAGGGGCTGACGGTTCCAATCAGCAGGATTGCCGCAATTGTGGCAATGCATGGCGGCAGCACGTTCCAGACGAACATGTTCTCGACCGTGAACACCGCGTTCGATGTTGCCGTGATCCGGCTGGTCAGCATGCCAGGCATACGGTCGGAGAAGTAGCTCGGCGCGTGTCCGGTCAGGTGGCGAAAGATGTCGCGGCGCAAATCGCCGGTGACGCGGACGAAGGTAAAGCTCGCCGTCCAGCTCGCGATCCGCCACAGGAAGTTGTCGGCGGCGATCAGCGACATGAGCAGAATGAATGCCAGCCATACGCTGCCGCCATGCGCGGTTCCCGCCGACAGACTGTCGACCAGCGATTTGACGCCATACTGCGTGCCCACGGAGCAGGCAACGGCTGCAACAACAGCGGTCAGGATCACCAGGTGGGAGGCAAGCCGACGCCGAAGATAGCGCAATACAAAGGCAAATGGTCTGCGCGCGTATCCAGAAAGATGATCCATGTGGCTGTCGCCCCGTAGTGATGATTACAGTTTTTTCTACCAGCCGACTGAACATCGACCGCTTCGTCCCGGTTCCGGGCCAGACGATCACGACATGCGGATGCGGACGATCTGCGAAGAGGAGATGGCAGCATCGAGACAAGACGCGCGACGTGTCGAATATGTAACGTTTGTTGAGAGGAACTTCGCAAGTGCGGGAACGTTCCCTTCCCTGGCATAGCCGGTGCCGCACAGGCTGGGGGTTTTTCAACGTTCATGATCGCAGAGGAGAAGGTGAGATGCGCATCGCGCAGGTAGCTCCGTTGACGGAGGCTGTTCCACCCAAGCTGTATGGCGGCACCGAGCGGGTGGTGCATTGGTTGACGGAAGAGCTGGTGGCCCTGGGACATGACGTGACGCTGTTCGCCAGTGGCGACTCGCAGACGTCGGCGAAGCTGGACGCCCTCTGGCCGCGCGCGCTTCGCCTCGACGGTTCCGTGCGCGACCCCAACGCCCTGCACATGGTGCTGCTGGAGCGTGTGCGGCAGAAATGTGACGACGAGGAGTTCGACTTCCTCCACTTCCATCTCGATTATTATCCGTGGTCGTTGTTCCACCGGCAGCCAACACCGTTCGTGACCACGCTGCACGGCCGGCTCGACCTGCCGGAGCATCAGCCGGTGTTCAACATCTTCTCCAAGATGCCGGTGATCTCGATCTCGAATGCCCAGCGGCGGCCGGTGCCGCAGGCGAACTGGGTGACGACGATCCATCACGGCCTGCCGGAGAACTTGCTGACGCCGAAGCAGGCCAAGCAGGAATATCTCGCCGTGCTCGGCCGCATCGCGCCTGAAAAGGGCGTCGACCGCGCCATCAAGATCGCGACCCATTGCGGCATCCCGCTGAAGATCGCGGCCAAGGTCGACCGCGCCGACCAGGATTATTACGACGAGCTGATCCGGCCGATGATCGAGAACAATCCGCTGGTGGACTTCATCGGCGAGATTGGCGATCATGAGAAGTCGGATTTCCTGAGCGGTGCGCTTGGACTTCTGCTGCCGATCGACTGGCCCGAGCCCTTCGGCCTCGTGATGATCGAAGCCATGGCCTGCGGAACGCCGGTCGTCGCCTTCAACCGCGGCTCGGTGCCGGAGATCATCGATGAAGGCCTCACCGGCTTCGTGGTCGAGGACGTCATCAGCGCCGCCGGCGTCATCAAACGCCTTCCGCAATTGGACCGCGCGGCGATCCGCAAGCAGTTCGAAAAGCGGTTCACGGCACGGCGCATGGCACTGGACTATCTCGCCGCCTATCGCAGCCTGACCGAAGCGAAGGCGCCGCGGATCAAGCTGGTGAGCAGCGCGGAGTAGCTGCCACAATCTCACCCGTCGTCCCGGCGGAGGCCGGGACCCATAGCCACAGAATGCGGTTTGGCGAAGACTCGGAGTGACCAGTCTCGCGCCACGACTTCTCCCTGGGGTTATGGGTCCCGGCCTTCGCCGGGACGACACAGAGTGTGTTGGGGCTTCAACGCGCCATTACGAGAAGCCCTACCCCACCACCGCTCGCTTCGGCTCCACGATCTCGAACATCCGCGGAAACTCGTCCATCAGGCCCATCAGCTCGGCGAGCTTCATCGGATTGCCTGACAGCGTGATCTTGCCGGCGGCGACCGCCTCCGGAAAGCTCGTGAGCTTCGCGATGACCTCGTCGAGCGTCGCGCGCGCGAGCGTGAAGCTCGCATCGGCGTTTTCCGCCTGCACGCCCTCGCTATAGGTCAGCGCAGAATTCTCCAGGTTGAGCACGAAGGTTTCGCCCGTGTCGGAGAAACGCCAGTTCAGCACGATTTGCTTTCCTTCCGCCTTGGGGCCGTTGAGGCGGATGCCGAGCACGTCCCAGAGCTGCCCGGTGCGCAGCGCCGCCAGCGTCTCGCGCGGCATCGGCGGGCGCGGCGGGGCCTTCGGCATGCCCTGGCGCAATTCCTGGGCGCCGAACAGATAGGCGTTGCGCCAGGTCGCGCTCTCGGCGGCATAGCCGAGCTGCTCCAGCGTATCGGCCAGCAGGCTACGTGCCGCCGCATTGTCAGGCTCGGCGAAGACGAGATGGCCGAGCGCCTGCGCGACGAAGCGGAATTCGCCCTTGTCAAAATCCGTCCGCGCACGGGCGAGGATCGAGTCGGCGCCGCCCATATACTCGACATACTTCCTGCCCGAGGCCACCGGCGGCAGCGGATCGAGATTGACCGGGTTGGCGTCGTACCAGCCGAGATATTTCTGGTAGATCGCCTTCACATTGTGCCGGATGTGGCCGTAATAGCCGCGGCCGTGCCAGGCGCCCTCCAGGCTCTTCGGCAGCTGGATCGTTTCGGCGATCTCGGCGGCGGTGAGGCCATGGTTCATCAGGCGGATGGTCTGGTCGTGCGCGAACTTGTAGAGATCGCGCTGCTGCCGGATCATGGCGCCGATGCGCTCGCGTCCCCACACCGGCCAGTGATGCTGGCCGCACATCGCCTCCGCCCTGCCGTCCCACAGCTGCAGGGCCTCGCCGAGGTACTTCGACCAGGCCAGCGCATCGCGCACGTCGGCGCCGCGGAACGGCAGCAGATTGTGGAAATTGTGGGTGCAGTTTTCCGCGAGGTTCAGCAGCTTGTAGCGCGGGATGAAGAAGTGCATCTCCGCCGGCGCTTCGCTGTTCGGCGCCATCTGGAATTCGAACTCGACGCCGTCGATGACGCGCCTGTCGCCGGTCGCGATGATCAGGTCGGTCGGACGCAGCAGCGCGACCGAGCCCGCCGCCATCGACTTGCCGAGCCCGCAATCGACCTGCCCGCGCACGCCCTTGGCGAGGAACGGGCCGAACTGATACTGCGCCCGCCGCAGCATTGCAGGTCCCGCGATGATGTTCTCGGAGACGGCGTGCTCCATGAACAGGTTCGGCGCGATGATCGGCACGCTGGCCGTGGCGAGCGCGTCCTCCTCCAGCACGCCGCGCGCGCCGCCCCAATGGTCGGTGTGGGTATGGGTGAAGATGACGGCGGCCACCGGCTTCGTGCCGCGATGCCTGAAGTAGAGATCGAGCGCGGCGCGCGCGCCTTCGATCGAGGTCAGCGTGTCCACGACGATGACGCCGCGCTCGCCCTCGATCAGCGTCATGTTGGCAATGTCGAGCCCGCGCACCTGGTAGACGCCCGGCACCACCTCGAACAGCCCATGCTGCATGTTGAGGCGCGACTGCCGCCACAGGCTGGGATTGACCGTGGGCGGCGCCTGTTCAGTGGAGAGAAAGCCGTAGGGCTCGAGGCTCCAGACCGTCCGCCCCTGCGGGTTGGTGATCGCCGCATTCTCGATCGTGCCGAGAAAGCCGCGCGCGGCATCGTCGAAATCCCGCGTGTCGGAAAACGGCAGCGCATTCAGCATCGCCGTTTGCCGCGCGATGACGGACGGTGTTGCGTCCTTCGGTTCGCGGCTGAGTTCAGTCATTTCGGTTTCCTCCGGCCTGTTGCGCGGCATCTAACCGCATCTCGCGGTCGATTGCCATCATTGGCGGAGGCAGCACAGGCGCCCCCACAGGGGGAGAGCGTGCACCGAATTCGCCACCCTCGCTAATGCATCCCCAGCACCCGCGGCAGCCACAGCGTCAAATCGGGCCAGTAGGTCACGATGACGAGGAAGCCGAGCATGGTGATCAGCCACGGCAGCACCGCGACCGCGAGCTCGGTTATTCGCATTCGCGCGATCATCGAGGCGACATAGAGGTTGAGGCCGACAGGCGGATGGCAGAGGCCAACCTCCATGTTGACGTCCATCACGATGCCGAAATGCACGAGGTCGATGCCGAGCTTCTTGGCCGCCGGTGCCAGGATCGGCGCCATGATCAGGATGATCGAGTTCGGCTCCATGAAGTTGCCGGCGAGCAGCAAGAGGATGTTCACCACCAGCAGGAAGCCGACCCAGCCGAGGTTCTGCGCCGCGATCCAGTCGGCGAGCGTCGCCGGCAGGTTCTCGTTGGAGAGCACGAAGGAGAACAGCACCGCGTTGGTGACGATGTAGAGCAGCATCGCGCTGGTATTGGCGGCGCGGAGCAGCACCCGCGGCACGTCTTTCAGCCCGATGGCCCTGTACACGAACACCGCGATGACGAAGGAGTAGACCGCGGCCATCGCCGCCGCCTCGGTGGCGGTGAACAGGCCGCTGTAGATGCCGCCGATGATGATGACGACCAGCATCAACCCCCAGATGCTCTCGCGGAAGGTGCGGACGGTCTCGCCCCAGCTCGCCTTCGGCAGGCGTGGATAGTCGCGTTTGCGCGCGAGCCACCAGGTGACGATGCAGAGCATCGTCGTCAGCATGATGCCGGGCAAGAGGCCTGCGACGAACAGCGCGCCGATCGAGGTATTGGTCGAGACGGCGTAGACGATCTTCGGGATCGACGGCAGCATCAGGATGCCGAGCGAGCCCGCGACCGTGATGATGCCGGCGCCGAAATGCATGGGATAGCCGTGCCGGACCATCTCCGGCAGCACGATCGCGCCGATCGCGGCAACGGTCGCGACGCTCGAGCCGCAGACCAGCGCGAACATCGCGCAGGCGACGATGCCGGCGAGGCCAAGACCGCCATGCCAGTGGCCGATCAGCGAGGTCGCGAAATTGATCATGCGGCGCGCGACGCCGCCATGGGTGAGGAAATTGCCGGCGAGGATGAAGAACGGGATCGCCATGATCTCGAAGCCCTCGATGCCCGTGAAGAGCTTCATCGAGACCGCTTCGATCGGCACCGTGGTCAGCGTGAACAGGAACGTCATCACGGTGAGGCCGAGCGCGATCGAGACCGGGATGCCGGTCAGCATCAGCGCGATCAGCAGCGCGAAGACGGTCGCGGCCCGCATCCAGTGCGGCAGCAGCACCACGCCGAACTTCTCGGCAAGGCACATGGCGAAGATCAGGATCGGCGCCAGGATCAGGATGACGCCGAGCGGCGACACTTTTCGCGCGGCGGCTTTGGTCGCGGCGCCGGCGGGCTGCGGATGCAGCGCGGGCGAGACGTCGGCCTCCACGCCTTCGACACGGGTCTCGTCGTGGTGCGGCAGCTCGCCGGTCCAGTAGTAGAACCATGAGACCTGGAGGAAGCGGAAACACATCAGGCCGGAGCCGAGCGGGATCGCCAGATAGACGAACCACATCGGCGCTTCCAGATCGTTGGACTGCTGCCCGGTGTGGAACATCTCCTTCACGAAGGAGGCGCCGAAGGCGGCGATCATGCCGGTGAACAGCGCGCCGCAGAGCAGCGCGAACAGGATCACGTGCTTGCGCGAATGTTCGGGCAGGCGGTTGACGAGCAGGTCGACGCCGACATGGATGCCGGTGCGCACGCCATAGGCCGCGCCGAACTTCGCCATCCAGATGAACATGTAGATGCAGAGTTCCTGCGCCCATGACAGGTCGAGCTCGGACAGGAAGGTGAACACCGTCATCGACAGCGTCGCGAGCCACGTCATCCCGTGTGCGGCCGCCCAGCGCGACAGGACGATCGACTCGCCCGCGCCATAGCGATGCAGGACCGCGATGAAGATCAGGCCGGTTGCGGCCGCAATGAGCGTCGCGATCAACCATTCTTCGAGATGATTGAGCGCCTGGTTGAGCACGCGAAGCAAATCAAGGTCCCCCTACCGATGCGAAACGGCCGGGAGCGCACATACTCCCGACCGTTTGTATTATTCCTCCGGAAATCGCGTCAGTTCATCTTGACGTCGAGTTCCTTGGCGACGAGATCGAGCACTTCCTGCCCGACCCGGCCCTTCGCCCATTTGTAAGTCGGCTGCATCGCTTCCTGCCACGCCTTGCGATCGGCGTCGGTGAGATAATGCAGCGTGGTCTTGCCCGCCTTCTTGATCTCGGCGAGCGCGTCCTCGTTCTCCTGGCGTGCGATCGAATTGGTGTAGTCGGTCGCCTCGTTCATCGCCTTCTCGAGCTGGGCGCGAATGTCGGGCGGCAGGCCGGACCAGAATTTCGAGTTGACGATCACCGCATATTGCAGATGGGCATGATAGGACACGGTGATGTCCTTCTGCACCTCGTAGAACTTCTGCGTCCAATAGTTGGACGCGGTGTTCTCGCAGCCGTCGACCACGCCGGTCTGCAGCGCCTGGTAGACCTCGGAGAACGCCATGATCTGCGGGATCGAACCCATCAGGCGGAAATACTGGTCCGCGATCTTCGATCCCGAGATACGGAATTTCAGGCCCTTGAAATCCTCCGGCTTCATCAGCGAACGATTCGACGACACCATGTGGAAGCCGTTGTCCCAATAGGCGAGGCCGCTGATGCCCTTGGCCTCCAGCTTCTGGAACAGCCACTTGCCGACCGTGCCCTTCATCGCATTGGCATAGGTCTCGTCGTCCTTGAACAGCCAGGGCAGGTCGAGCGCCTCGAACTCCTTGATGCCGAGCGGCGCGAACTTCGCGGTCGAAGGCGCGAGCATCTGCACCGAGCCGAGCTGCAGCGCCTCGATCTCCTCCTTGTCCTTGTAGAGCGAGGAGTTCGGATAGACTTCGATCTTGACCTTGCCGTCGGTGTACTTCTCGGCGAGCTCCTTGAACTTCAGAGCGCCCTTGCCCTTCGGAGTGTCGTTGGCGACGACGTGGCTGAATTTGATGCTGATCGGGCTCTGGGCCTGGGCGACAGCAGGGGCCATGAGAACAGCCGCAGCGACGACCGCAAGGAGCAGCTTGCGCATGAAGTAACCTCCCAACAACCTCTAAAACCGGGTCTTTTTTGTTTTCCGATTTCAGTAGTGGCAGCAATCCGCCACCCGAACAACTAGACCTAAGCCCAATTTGCCGCAGCCAAGCTATCTTGGCGGCCGTTGCTGACGCAACCCGACACCCGCGCGTGCATCGGGGAACGAGCGCTTATGTCGCATTGCGGCAATGCCATCAGCCCTTGCGCTGGGCGACCATGAACAGACGCCGGAACGGGAACAGCGTCTGCCCCGCCGCATTCTTCGGATACGCCTTCGCCACCCGCATCCCATAGGCCGCCTCAAAGGCAGCCTTCTCGTCGCCCGCGAGCACATCGAGATAGCGCGTCAGCCAGGCGCCCTTGGTCCATTCCTTCACCGGGTTCTCGCCTTCGAGCACCTGAAGATATTCGGTCTCCCAGATGTCGATATTGTCGGACATCGGAGCAAGAAGATCGTGATAGAAGGCCGGCCCCTCGACCGGCGACGGGGTGACGAGATGCTCGACCTTGGACCGCCAGGGGCCGTTCAGGGCGGTCTCGCCGATCAGCACATGCGAGGGGGCCAGAAAGTTGCGTGGCATCTGCACCGCGAGCATGCCGCCGGGCACGACCTTCTCCATCACTGACGGAAACAGTGCCGCATGATTGGGCAGCCAGTGCAGTGCGGCATTGGAATAGATCAAGTCATATCGCTTGGCCGGACGCCACTGGCCGAGGTCTTCATGGGACCATTGCACGTCCGGCGCCGCCTTGCGGCCGGCGGCAACCATCTCCGCCGAGCCTTCGACGCCGGTCACGGTCGCATCCGGCCAGCGCTCCCTGATCAGCCTGGTGACGTTGCCCGCGCCGGCGCCGAGATCGGCGATCTCGCGCGGCGCAAAATCCGGAATCCGCATCAACAGGTCGACGGCGGGCCGGAGCCGATGGCCGGAGAACTTCAGATATTGCTGCGGATCCCAGACCATCGTCTCAGCCTTTTCTTTTTCGTGTTTCCTTCAACGTGGCTCTTGGTTACCACTGCTCGTCCCGCTCAGGCAATTCTCCTGACAGGGACGGGCAGGAAACGAACCGCAACAAGAAACCAAACAAGAGAGCGTGCGACCATGGATCTCGGGCTCAAATCGAAAACCGCTGTCGTCACCGGAGCGAGCATCGGCATCGGCCGCGCCATCGCCAAGGGCCTCGCGGCCGAAGGCGTGCGCGTGGTCGGTGTGGCGCGGCGCACTGATCTCCTCGCCGAGCTGGTGCAGGAGGTCGGCGGCGGATTGATCACGCCGTTCGAGCAGGACGTGATGGCCAAGGACGCGGCAGAGAAGATCGCCGCCTTCGCGCTCAAAGAGCTCGGCCATGTCGACATCCTCGTCAACAATGCCGGCGGCAGCCGCCCGCTGCCGGTCGATGCGCCCGACAGCAAATGGGACGAAGCGATCGCGCTGAATTTCACCAGCTACCGCCGCATCGCGCATGCGCTGCTGCCGCAGATGATCGAACGCAAATGGGGTCGCATCGTCAACATCACCGGCAAATCCGAGCCTGAAGGGCTCAACGCCGCGTTCGCCGCGAAGGCCGCCGTGCACGCCTGGGCCAAGGGCCTGTCGCGCGAGATCGGCGAGCACGGCATCACCATCAACTGCATCCCGCCCGGCCGCATCATGAGCGAGCAGATCCGCCGCAACTATCCGCCGGACTATCGCGAGCGCTTTGCCGAGGAAGAGATTCCGGTCGGCTATTGGGGCGAGCCGGAGGACCTCGCGGCGCTCGCGGTGTTCCTGGCCTCGCCGGTGGCGCGGTACATCACGGGGACGGTGATCCCGGTGGATGGGGGGCTGCGGCGGTATCAGTTCTAGGGCGGGGTTGTTGAAGCCGATCAGGGAGCGAACGCGCGCAGCGTCTGATCTGGTCCCGGAAGCGGACAGCGTCGGCTCGCGCTCTGGCGGGTCGGCCATGGGCCAGGACCCGGACATGAGCACGACAATACGGTTACCCAAGCATGCGGGGCCGGGCGCATGCCCCACACTCAACCGTACTCAGGGCGCGCGCACGCAAACTCGAATTGGTGTCGTCGGGTCGAGACATTGGATGTTACGGCTCGGGGATAGCCATGTTAGCGTGTGCGCATGACCGGAACTGCCCTGAATGTCTTGTCGTTCCTGTTGCTCGGCTTCTTCCTCGGAATGAGGCATGCGACCGACGCCGACCATGTGGTCGCTATCGCGACGATCGTCAGCCGCGAACGCAGCGTGGCGGGCTCGGCGCTGATCGGTGCCGCATGGGGCGTAGGACACACCATCACGGTCATGGCGGTCGGCGCCGCGATCGTCGTGTTCGGGGTCGTTATCCCGCCGCAGCTTGGTCTGTCGATGGAATTTGCGGTCGGCATCATGCTGATCCTGCTCGGCGTTCTCACCTTGACGGGGATCGGGCGCGCGGTCGGCACAGCTCACGTCCATGCCGGCGTCCGCAGCGGACATGCGCTCGATCTTCATGACCACTTGCATGCACACGGCGATTACGTGCACCGGCACCCGCACGGTCACCACCTCGGTGCGCACGGGCACGCTGAGGAGCATACACCATTGGCGCGGCTTGACCGATCCTGGCTCGGGCGGATCGCGCTCTATGAGTGGCTGCGCCCCTTCGCGGTCGGCCTCGTGCACGGCCTTGCAGGATCGGCCGCCGTCGCCCTGATGGTCCTATCCATCATACGCGAGCCGATCGCTGCGCTCGGCTATCTGCTGCTGTTCGGGCTCGGCACCATCACCGGAATGATGTTGATCACGCTGATACTGTCGGCGCCGTTTGTGTTCACGGCGGTCAATCTGCCAAAATTCAATTGGCGGCTCCGGGTGGCCTCGGGGCTCGTTAGCTTCGTCTTCGGGCTGGTGCTGGTCTACGGGATCGGCTTTGCCGATGGGGGCCTGTTCACTGGCGCGCCGACCTGGGAACCCCATTGACCGCAAGTTGACGACGGCAAGGAATTGGTGCGGGCAGGTCTGTTTCGCCGCCGCGTCGGTTGACCGCCGCGGAAACCGAGGGATAGAGTGCCGCAACTATAAATGGAGGATGCGCCATTCAGACGATCGGCACGGCCGGTGGGCGATCCTTGTTGCTGGCGGGCGTCGTTGTGGCGCTCGCGGCAACCGCGGGTGCGGCATGGCTACACGAGATCCGGCCGCGGTCGCAATCAGCGCTGCAAACGTTCAACGCGCGGGCCGAGAAGGCGCAGCTGCCGGCGTTGACGGCGGACGAGGAGCGCTTCGCGACAACCTTGTGGGCCGTCCACCGTGAGGCGACGCGGTCGGCGGTGGCATTGAGCTTTGCCGGCATCACCTATCAGACCGAGGATCGGGACGCACAGGCGTTCGCACGAAAGATCGAGCCGCTGGCGAAATTCTTTCATGATGCCGAAATGCAGGTCCGCGCCATGAGCGCGCCACCCTCGCTATCGAAGACACAGTCGCAGTACGTCGACGCGATGGCACTCTACGCCAACGCCGCGACCGAGATGCTAAAGTTCGCCGAAGACGGCGACTCGCAGCGGCTCCAAGTTGCGCATAGTTTGGATGTGAAGGCTTCGGAGTACATGCTTCGCGTTGGCGAAGTGCTTTGGCCGGGACAATACAAGCCGCACTAGTGGTCGATCGAAGGGAAGCAGCAAGCGAAATCCGTCTTCCAGTCAAAAGGAAATCATGTAGCTGTAACGGAGGAACGCAATGAGAAGATGTGCACCTAGAATCCGTTCGTTTGCGTTGACCGCGGGGATGGCGGCGATGACAAGCCTATTCGGCTTGGCTGCGCAGGCCCAACAACCGGTCTGCTCGGCATGGCTGATCGAGAGCAGCCGTTTCATGAACGTGCCGTTCGGATCCTTCATGCCAGATCGCACTTTCGTGCCTGGCAGCACCAAGCCGGAGAGCAACATTGCGAGCGTCGATCTGCCGGTAAACGTCGGCGTGATCAAATGCGGAAGCGAGTTGATCCTCTACGATACCGGTTGGAAGCAGCAGGATTACCTGAAGATGACCGGGTCGGATCACTGGGCTCCACTGCCGGACCAGCTGAAGGCTCTCGGCTTCAATGCCGCCGATGTCACCAAGGTGGTGATCGGCCACGCTCATTGGGACCACGCCGGCCAATTGTCTGACCTGCCCAATGCCGTGCTCTACGTCCAGCGCGAAGAGCTAAAAGCGATTGAATGGGCCCTCAACTATCCGGAACCGCACATCCGGGCGGTTAACTCCGATCCGGGGGGCTGCAACCGTACGCCTGCTTGCGGCTACATGCCGCTCACCGTCGAGGAGGTCTACGGCAAGGTGCTGAAGGGCAAGGCGGTGATCGTCGACGGCGAGATGGAGATCCTGCCGGGCGTGCGGATTCATCCGGCGTTTCGCGCTCATACAGCCGGCTCGCAACTGCTCGAGGTGCCGACCAGCATCGGTAAGCTAGTGTTTGGCTCGGACGCGTTTTCGTCGTACGAGGGCATCCGCGATTGGATGACGGCGAACGTGCAGCAGACCGATACCGTCCAGCAGTTTCTCGCCTATGAGAAGTGCTACAAGATCACCGGCGGCTATAACAACTGCGTCGCCGCCCACGAGCCGCTGAGCTACACGGACAAATATCCGTTGACGAAGAATTCTTGGGTGGCGCTGAACGGCGGCCGCATGGCCGAGCTCACGCTGGCGCCGGGTGAAAAGTCGCGCAAGCCATGAGAGGTGTTTTCGAGGTGGGATCAGTCTTCCCACCTCGACCGCTTGATCCTGCGACTGGAAGAAGAAGTATCTGCGCGCGTTGGCTGCCCCTCTGGCTTGCCTGCGTGATGTTCCTTTTGACTGGCAGCGTGTCTGCTCATGACGCGAGCAGCTATGGTGGCGTGTTTCGCTCCCGTGATCTCGGCGCCGCCTGGTTGAATGCGGATGTCGGCCTGTTTCTCAATGCGGCACTTGTCGTCGCCGTCGACCCAAGCGATTCGTCCCACCTGTTGGTCGGCACCGACCTCGGAATCTTGAGTTCGCACAATGGAGGTCGGAGCTGGGTGCCGGAGGCGCGAGATCTTGTCATCGGCGCGGTATTCGCGCTTGCCTTCTCGCCGGAGGGCGAGTTGGCTGTGTGCGCGGCCGCAAACGGTGTGTTTCGCCGCGACCGCAACGGCTGGCTGCGCGCCAGGGCCCCGGACTCCGCGATTCCGGCGCGAGCTCTGGTCAGCGGACCAGCGAACAATCGTTTCTATCTGCTCGGCCGCAGCGGGCTGTTTTCGAGCGAGGACGGCGGGCGCACCTATGCGGTCGTGCCCGGGCTCCCGCAGGCGAGCGAAATGACGGCGCTGGCGGCATTTGCGGGATCGGCCGACACTCTGGCGGCCGTGATTGACGGCCAGGCGATGATCAGCCGCGATGGGGGACGCACCTGGTCCGACGCCGGTTTTGGCGGCGCAGACGCGCCCGTCGACACGATCGCCGCCGATGCGACGCGGCCGCATCGGCTGTGGGCGGCGGCGCGCGGCGGAGTCCTTGTCCGCGACGACCTCGGTTCCGATTGGCATTCCGTTGGACGTTCACTGCCTGAGCCGAAAGCCCGAGTGCGCGGTATCGCGGCGAGCGCCGACGCGATGATCCTGGTGGTTTCCTCTGATCGCGGAATCTACCGCAGCGAGGACGGTGGAGAAACGTGGACGCAGAAAGAAGACAACCTTCCGATTCATATCGAGGCCGGCCCTCTCGCCCGCGATCCGAAAGATGCGGGTATCATCTACGCAGTCTTTTCGCTGATGCCCTATGCGGAGGTTTGGCGCATGGCGGTCGATGGCGGCAACCTGTTGGCGCGCATCGAACCGATCAGCCTGGCCGGTGCTCTCTCGTTTTTTCTGCTCGTTCTGATCGGCGGCTGCCTTGTGGTACGTTACCTGTCACGCAAACGCGGCGCAGCCGATCTGTCGCTTTGATCCGCGCGTGGCCGCCGGTACCACTGACGCGAATAGCCGCAGCCACTATCGTTGAGAACTTTGGATTCAGGAACGGTATCAGAGCCGTGGAGTGACTGGTGTCGACTTCGAAACTCGTACGGCCGCGAAGGATTGTAAACTTCGGAATCGGGGCGCTAGTCGCAATGCTTTGTATCGCGGTTCTGGCGGGAGGTGCGCTGGTGCTGGTACGAGCCGTCGCCAAGGAAAAATTTGTTGAGTACCGCATGGGCGAGCCAGAGGATGCGCCAATCGCGATTGCAGCGGGCATCGACGGCAGTATCTGGTTTACCATCGACCATGCCGATGCGATCGGCCGTGTACGAAATGGCCGCATCGAGCGGCTACCTACATCGAACCGCAACATCGAGCCGCTCGGGCTCGCGGTCGCTGCTGACGGCAGCGCCTGGTACACGGACCTCGCCGCGCGCGCTATTACGCGCGTGAGCAGTAGCGGCGAGATCGCACGGTTTATGCTCGATACTCCGATCACTCGCCTCGGACGGCTGGCGATCGCGCCCGATGGAGCCGCTTGGTTCGCCGACCTGACCGGCTATGGCGTGACCAGGCTAAAAGCCGGAGTTTTTACCCGCCATCGAATCGAGTCTGCGAGGGGCGGACCCTATGGCATCGCCGTGTCCACCGATGGCACCGTGTGGGCGACACTGCAGAACGGCAACCAACTGCTCCGTGTCGCCGCCGATGGGACTAGCAAGACGTTCGACCTCCCCCACGGTGGCGCCGTGCCAACTGACGTCGCGGCTGGTTCCGACGGCTCGGTGTGGTTCCTGCAATTCCGCGCCAACCAAATCGGGCGTTTCAAGGATGGGCAATTCTTGGATGTCGAAGTGGGGCAGGAAAACGTCGGCCTAAGCGGTATTGCCATTGCTCCCAACGACGACGTGTGGTTCGGCATGATGCGCCGTGCGAGTGTCGGGCGATTGCGCAATGGCCGCATCGCGGTCTTTCCGCTGCCGCGCGACAATGCCCGGCCATTCAGTGTCGCTGTCGATCGCGATGGCAATGTCTGGTACGCGGACATTAGCGGATTTGTAGGCATGCTGCCGGCGAAGCATGCGGGGGCACCCTGAGCGCAGAAGACACAAAGAGAGTTAAGACGCCGACAATGCCGCCAGTTCGGATACCGCCCGAATTGTCAGCACGACGCCCATCCCGACGATCAGCAGACTGGTGGCGATCTGCAGGCGGACCATCCAGATGCTGTCCAGCCAGTCGAGCACCTTTTCGCCGACTTTCGCGGCAACGATGCCAACCACCACCAGCGTCGCCGCGAAGCCTAGGCTGAATACCAGGACGGTGATCACGCCCAGCATGACTTTTCCGCTCGACAAGGCGCCGAGCAGCAGCGCCAGCGCGGCGGGATCTGGGAGCAGGCCACCTGCAACACCCAACGCCAGCAGCACCGGCAACTTCGGACGATTTTCGGCCATGACGTCAAGCCGGTGGGCATGGACTTTGCCGAATCCGTGGCTATGCCAGACTACAGGCTCGCGACGGCCATCGCCATGAGCATGCCCATGGCTATGCGAGTGGTCGTGGTGAGCGTGGTCGTGCCCCTGATCGCGCGCGTGGGCATCCGTACGACGCGCAGCATCGCCCGGCTGATAAGCCTCGCCCATAGCGAGCGCCACAAGATCGCGCTGCGCCCATAGCATCCATAGGCCGAGCACGATCACCAGGCTGCCGACTACGACCGCCAGATAAGCTTCAATCCGCTGCGGTTGCAACCAAGCCGAGCCGAGCGAAGCGAGCACGCCAATCAGGACGATACCGCTGACGTGGGAAAGCGTGACGAAAATTCCAAGGATCACGGCGTCGATCGGCTTGCCGCGCGCACCAACGATGTAGGCAGCCGCGATCGTCTTGCCGTGCCCCGGTGTCGCCGCATGTGCGGCGCCCGCCCAAAAGCTCGACGCGATGAAGAACAGGAGTTCTCGCATTCAGGGCAAACCGTCAGTTGGCCGGTTATGGTCGTGGAATGTGCTACTTTAACGCGGTCAAGAATTCCCTCAAGGCCGCCGATTGGATTCGCGCCGTGCTCTTGCCCGCAGCTCGCCTCGCCGGTGGCGCGGTACATCACGGGGACGGTGATCCCGGTGGATGGGGGGCTGCGGCGGTATCAGTTCTAGGGCGGGGTTGCTGAAGCCGATCAGGGAGCGAAACCAGGCAGTGTCCGATCTGCTCCCGGAAGCGGACAGCGTCGGATCGCTCTGGCGAGTCTGCTATGGGCCAACAGACGACCTAAAGCGCACTGGCGACGCGTCCCGATTCAACTTATCTTCGGCTCATGAACGACTGCTGTTGCGCTCCACCGCCCTTGAACCTCGGCGGGAACAAGAAACGAGATGCCGCCTACCGGCGGGTGCTCTGGACTGTGCTTGCTATCAACGCCGCTATGTTTGCCGTTGAGGTGGTCGCGGGTCTTGCTGCCGGATCAGCTTCCCTGCAAGCCGATTCACTCGACTCCCTAGGGGATGCTGCGAACTACACCATCAGCCTACTCGTTGTCGGTCTGGCACTCCGCTATCGAGCTGGTGCGGCCCTTGCGAAGGGCGCCACAATGGGCATGTTTGGCGTATGGGTCGTTGCAACCGTCATCTGGCATATTCTGCACGGAACGCTTCCGAGCGCTTTCGCGATGGGCACCGTGGGAGCTGCCGCTCTCGTTGCGAACGCAGCTTCGTTTGGTCTGCTTTGGGCTTATCGTCACGGTGATGCAAACATGCGGTCTGCATGGATTTGCACTCGTAACGATGTTCTGGGTAACCTCGCGGTGCTGTTAGCTGCGGCTGGCGTGTTCGGGACCGGGACAGGTTGGCCCGACATCGTCGTGGCGACGATCATGTCGTTGCTTGCGATTCAGGGGGCTGTGGTAGTGGTCCGGCATGCCAGCAGAGAGCTACAGATTGGCCGACTGGCGGCGGCTGAGTAATTCAGCCGCCCGAAGTCTCCTAATGGGATGGTCCGGCCGTGCTCCTGCCCCGCCAGCGATAAGCTGGCCAGGGGCGCCAAGACAGGGAGCACGCCATGTCCCAGACACCCAGTACCGCGATCGCCGTGATCGGCATCGATATCGGCAAAAACTCGTTCCACGTCGTGGGCCACGATACGCGCGGCACCATCGTGCTGCGGCAAAAGTGGTCGCGTGGCCAGGTGGAGGCGCGGCTCGCCAATATGCCGCCTTGCCTGATCGGCATGGAAGCCTGCGTCGGCGCACATCATTTGAGCCGCAGACTCGCATCGTTAGGT
>NZ_SPQT01000033.1 GCF_004571025.1 Bradyrhizobium niftali
CCCCTGCGGCACGCCCCGCGCCGCCGCCGCCACCGCCGCCGCCTGCTGCTCCGAAGCAGCCGTCGCCGCCTCCGGCTGCGGCCCCGCAGCAGCACGCCCCGACACCGCCGCCTCCCGCACCACCTGCGGCACGTCCGGCGCCGACTCCGCCTCCTCCCGCGGCACGTCCGACTCCGACGCCTCCGCCGCCGCCTCCTGCGGGCCCCGCGGCGCGGCCCGCGCCTGCGCCCACGGCGACGCCCGCGGCTCCTCCGCCCGCAGCGCCGACGGCCCGCCCCGGCTCGCCTGCGCCGGCAGCCACTCCCGCTCCGACGCCGACACCCGCACCGACAGCAACACCTGCGCCGACCGCGACGCCGGCTCCGGGCAGCACACCCGGCGCTCCGCCGGTTGGACGCCCCGGTGCACCGCCGCCCGGCGTACGTCCCGGTTCGCCTCCGGCGGCAGGATCGCCGCCAGCTCCAGGCGCTACGCCGGCTCCAACGACCACGCCGGCACCCGGTGGCGCGACGCCGCCATCCGGACGTCCGGGTCCTGCACCGACGCCCGCGCCCGGCGCGGCGACCCCGGCTCCGACGGCAACGCCGGCCCCCGGCGGCGCTCTGACACCGCCGCCCGGACGTCCCGGTGCAGGACCGACGCCCGGACCCCAGGGTGGAACGCCTCCTGCTGGCGCGCCCGCGGCCGGAACTCCGGCTGCCCCGCCCCAGGCCGGCGGCCTCCCGGCCCGGCCCGCGGCCGGTGCCGCAACGCCGAGCACAGTGCCGGGTTCGGCGGCCGCAACGCCGCCACCCAACAGGGCGCAATTCGCAGCACCGACGGTTACGCCTGCCTTCCAGGCCGCGCCGACAGTCGTCGCACCGCTGCCACCTCCGCCGCGGCCGCCGCAGCGTGACCTGACACCGCTCGCGATCGGTGCAGGCGTCGTGGCTGGCGCCGTGATCGGCGCGACCATCGCCGACTACCGCAACCAGCGACACGAGAGCATCGAGGGTGGCCGCACCATCTACACCGAACCGGATCGCATCATCATCCGCGATCCGGGCGGGCAGGCCTACGTCCGCGGCAACGATCTCTATCGCTTCCGCTACGGCGCCCGAGATATCCGCACCGACACCATCGGCGGCGATACCCGCACCGTCGTGATCCGTCCCGATGGCAGCGAGATCATCACGGTGGTCGGTCCGGACGGTCGGTTGCTGCGACGAATCCGCCGGGACCCCGCCGGGCGCGAGATCATCATCATCGACAACAGCTACCGCGATCCGCGGTCGGTTGGCGGTTTCTATGTCGATGCGCCGCCGCCGGTCGTGAACATTCCCTACGATCGCTACATCGTCGACGCCCAGGAAGCGTCGCCGGACGTGATCTACCAGACGATGGTGGCACCGCCGGTGCAACGGATCGATCGTCGCTACACGCTCGACGAGATCCGCTACAGCCCCAATGTTCGCATGCAAATGCCGAGCATCGACGTCAACACGATCAACTTCGAAACGGGATCGTGGACGATCCCACCGGATCAGGCGGAGAAGCTGCAGGCGATCGCCGACGGTCTCAACCGTGCGATCCAGGCCAACCCGCGCGTGGTATTCCTGATCGAAGGTCACACCGACGCGGTCGGCAACGAGGTCGACAATCTGTCATTGTCGGACCGTCGTGCGCAGTCCGCGGCCGAATTGCTGACCCAGCAGTTCAGCGTGCCATCGGAGAACCTGACGTCGCAGGGCTATGGCGAGCAGTATCTGAAGGAGCAGACGCAAGGGCCGAGCCTGATCAACCGGCGCGTCACCATCCGCAACATCACGCCGCTGCTCAACGGCGGGCAGGCCTCGCTGCCGCCGCCCCCGCCCGGCACCGCGCCGCCGCGGTAAGGCGACCCACAAATGCAAAATGGCCGGGAGCAATCCCGGCCATTTTTGTTTGAGTCGCGCGGGGCGGCTACTGCCCGGCGGCCAGACCGAGCGCTTCGACCATGACGCGAAAGACTTCGGTATTATCCATCGAGCCGTGCACGCGCTCGCTGCCCGGCCCGGTCGCCGTCAGGATGACATCCTCGCCCGAATGCACGCTGGCGCCGATCATCGCCGACAGATTGCCGGGACGCAGCACTGCTCCCGGGACATCCTTGTATTTGTCGTTGGCCTTGAAGGTCCCGTCGTCGCCGGCCTTGACGGTCGGCTCGTTGGGATTGTCGAGCTTGGGGCGGAAGGTCTCATAGTGATCCGGCAGGCTGGCCGAGAAGATGGCGAGCCGGCGGCTCACATCGACGCGTGACGGATAGCCCTCGGCATCCGGAGCCGGATAATTCGGGAATCCGGCCTGCTCGTAGACGCCGACGCGCTCGCGCAGCGGCACGTTGGGCGTCGTGCCCATGTCGTCGTTGACCGTTCCGACAAGGCTGTTGGGGTGATTGTGGTCCGCCAGCACCAGGATGAGGGTGTCGTCGCCGCGCGCACGCGCCCATTCGCGCGTCTGGCGCACTGCATTATCCAGCATGATCGTGTCGTAGACCGCCCGCTCCATGTCGAGCAGATGCGCGTATTTGTCGATCAGCCCGGATTCGACCATCAGGAAGAAGCCGGTGTCGTTTCTCGAGAGGATGTTCAGCGCGGCCTGCACCTGCTCGGTCAGGTCGGGCTGCTCCGGAAACTTCTTCACGCCGCCGCCCTTGAGGAATTTGCGGTCGAGCACGCCGTCCATGTTTCCGGTGGCGAACAGCCCGAGCAGCCTGCTCGTCTCCGGCTTTGCGGCGGAAACGCCGAGCTCGCTTGCGGTCGTCGCGACCTGATAGCCTGCGTCGCGAAACTTCGCGATGTAGTCGGCCTCGTCCTTGCGTTTGGAGCCGGCGGCCGACTTCGGCAGGAAATTCGCACTGCCGCCGCCCATCAGCACATCCGGCTTGGCAGCGAAAAACTGCTCGACGATCTCGTCATAGGCGGCGCGCCGGCGCGTGTGCGCAACCATCGCAGCCGGCGTCGCGTCTTCGATCTCGGTGTTGGTGACGATGCCGATCGCCATGCCGTTGCGTCTCCGGGCAAGGCTGGTGATGGTTTCGACCCTGGGATCGTCGAACGGGCTTGCGGTGCGGTCCGCATAGACGCCCAGCGCGTTGACGGCGCTCTTGTGGCCGGTCGCATAGGCACTGGCCGAGTTTGCGGAATCGGTGATGATGGAGTCCGAGCCAGCGGTCGCCACCAGCGCCATATGGGGCATGTCGTCAATCGCGAGCTTGCCGCGGCTCTTGCCCTCCGCAATGCCCTTGGACAGGATTCGCGCTGCGACCCGATGCGCCGGCGACATGCCGTCGCCGATGAACAGGATGACGTTCTTCGCCTTGCGCGGACCGGTCTCGTAAACCGTCCACGCGATGCTGCGCTGATGCGTGCCGTCGCTCACGTCCACCGTAACGGTGCCGGGCTTGGCCAGTGTGACGTCGCGCAGGATCAGCGCCGACTGGTCCTTGCCGTCCTCGCGCTCGACGAAGGTCCCGGCGCGGCCGAACATTTCGGCATAGTCCGCACCGTTCACCGTCACCTTCAGCCTGGCCGGATCGACCGGCCCGGGAAATTCAACCTTGAAGTCGAATTTGGCGCCGGCCAGAATCTCGGCGCGATCGATCGGATAGATCGTCTGCGCCGACAATGACGACGTCCAACAGAGGACGATGAGAGAGGCTAGTGCCGATCCCTTGACCATGCTCGATGCTCCGCGATTCCGTTCCGGGAAGGAACGGGAAGCCTAGCGATCGCGCATGACACCGTCATTAAGCCGTGCGTCGCCCGGTCGGGCGACCATAGGCCTCAGCCCTTGTCGTTCTCGAGCCGGAAGATCTGCGAGCCTTCGCTGCCCGAGAGCAGGCCAGTGTCGCTGTAGAGCTTCAGCTTGGTGCGCGTGTCGGCGATGTCGAGGTTGCGCATGGTGAGCTGACCGATGCGGTCGGCCGGCGAGAAGGCGGCGTCCTCGACCTTCTCCATGCTGAGCCGCTCCGGCGCATAGGTGAGGTTCGGGCTCTCGGTGTTGAGGATCGAGTAGTCGTTGCCGCGGCGCAGCTCCAGCGTCACCTCGCCGGTGACGGCACGCGCGACCCAGCGCTGCGCGGTCTCGCGCAGCATCAGGGCCTGCGAATCGAACCAGCGGCCCTGGTAGAGCAGGCGACCGAGACGCATGCCGCTGATGCGGTACTGCTCGATCGTGTCCTCGTTGTGGATCCCGGTGACGAGGCGCTCATAGGCGATGTGCAGCAGCGCCATGCCGGGCGCCTCATAGATGCCGCGGCTCTTGGCCTCGATGATGCGGTTCTCGATCTGGTCGCTCATGCCGAGGCCGTGGCGGCCGCCGATGGCATTGGCTTCGAGGAACAGCGCGACGGGATCGCTGAAGGTCTGGCCGTTCAGCGCCGTCGGCTGGCCTTCCTCGAAGCGCACCACGACCTTCTCGGCCTTGACGGCGCAATCGTCGCGCCAGAACGGCACGCCCATGATCGGGTTGACGATCTTGATGCCGCTGTCGAGGCTCTCGAGATCCTTGGCTTCATGCGTGGCGCCGAGCAGATTGCTGTCGGTCGAATATGCCTTCTCGGCGCTCATCTTGTAGGCGAAACCCTGGGCGGTCATGAACGCCGACATCTCGGCGCGGCCGCCGAGCTCGTCGATGAACTGCTGGTCGAGCCAGGGCTTGTAGATGCGCAGGCTCGGATTGGTGAGCAGGCCGTAGCGATAGAAGCGCTCGATGTCGTTGCCCTTGAAGGTCGAGCCGTCGCCCCAGATGTTGACGCCGTCCTCCTTCATCGCCGCGACCAGCATCGTGCCGGTGACGGCGCGCCCCAGAGGCGTGGTGTTGAAATAGGTGATGCCGCCGGTCGAGATGTGGAAGGCGCCGGACTGAATCGCGGCGATGCCTTCATGGACGAGCTGCGTGCGGCAATCGACGAGTACGGCCTTCTCGGCACCGAATTCCTGCGCCTTGCGCGGGATCTCGTTGTAATCGGCTTCATCGGGCTGGCCGAGATTGGCGGTATAGGCGTAGCAGCGCGCGCCCTTCTGCTTCATCCAGAGCAGTGCCGCGCTGGTGTCGAGACCGCCCGAAAATGCGATGCCGACTTTCTCACCCTTGGGCAGGCTTTTCAGGATCGTGGTCATGGGGCTTCCAATCGGGTCTCAAGGGGCTGATGGCGGTTGCGGGTCGACCGGGCGAATATCAAATTTCGCAGGGCTCGGCACGCATTTAATGGCTCAAACTGACGGCTCGGGACCCGTCTTGCGGCCGAACAGGCGCTGGCGGAGCCGGTAGCCGGGCGAGGCCAGCCGCGTCAGGGCGGCATCGACCGCTGCGTCGGAGAACCGGGTCCGCGGCCAGCGGTAGATCATGGCGTAGGCGAACCAGATCACGACGAAGGTGACGAGGCCGGCGATCGAGACATCGGTGAAGAAGTGCCCGCCGAAGGCCATGCGCAGCCCTGACGTCACAAGACCGAACACCACGGCGCCGGCATAGGCGAGCGGCCGCCATGCCGGCGGGGCCAGCGCGGCAGGGGCCAGCGTCCAGAACGCGGTCGCGCCCTCGCCCGAGAAGAACGAGCAATTGCGCGCGCAGCCGCCGCGCGGATCCCACCATGGCACAAACTGCTGATCGCCGGCAAACTGCGTCACCACCACCGGGCGCGGCCGGCCCCAATAGGTCTTGAAGGTGAGGTTGGTGAGGATTCCGGCCGACAGCGTGATCGTCACCAGCAGGAAGATCACCGCGCGCCCCGACACGATCAGCGGCCGGTCCGGGCGGAACAGCTTGACCACGAGCGCCACCAGGGAGGGCAGCACGAACGCCCAGGCGATCCACATCGCCGCATCACGCGCGACGCCGGCCCAGCCGCTCGATTTGAGCGGAAAGGTCCTGGTTGCGGGATCGAAGAACAGCGCGGCGAACTTGAGATCGAGTTCGGGATAGAGGCCGAAAACGACGCCGATCACGAGCCACAGCGCCAGGGCGATGAAGAGTCCGGTCCGGTTCATGCCGCGCGGTTTAGCGGAGTGGGGAGGGGATGAAAACCCTTTCACCGTCATTCCGGGGCGGCTCGCAGAGCCGAACTCCGGTGCGCCCTTGCGCACCTGAGAATCTCGAGATTCCGGGTTCAGTCCGACGGACTGCCCCGGAATGACAGCGCCAAACTATCGCGCATCCGGCCTTGAATGCGACGGCAACGGCGGAGGCGGCTTGTGCGGGGGCGGCGGATTGCGCCAGGCGCCGGCGTTGCGGCCGGCGATCAGCCAGTAGACCACGCCGGCGACGATGCCGGCGCCGGTCATGATCTCGAGGTGACGCCGCACGACGCCCTCGAACTGGAACGTGTCGGAGTGAAAGGGAACGAGGCCGAGGTAGCAGGCGAGCCCCACGAGCCCGCCGCCGACGGCGTAGGCCAGCGCGCTGCGGATGTAGAGCGCTTCAGTTATCGCGACGATCACCGCCGCCGGCACCAGCGCAAAGCCGGAGACGAAGATGAAACCGAAGCCGAGCAGGATGTCGATCGTGCCTTGATCGACGGGACCTGCGCCGAGATCGGCGAACTCCGGAAACAGCAGCGCGACGACCACGATCATGCCGCCGACGAAGCAGGCGGCGAGAAAGCCGATGAAGATGACGACGAGGCGGCCGATCAGGGACATGAGATAAGCAAGTTGCCGATCAACGACATCGCCACGCTCTCAACCGTCATGCCCGGGCTTGACCCTGGCATCCACGACTTTCTCACTTGCGGCTCGACGTGGATGGCCGGGTCAAGCCCGGCCATGACGGGCGCTGAGAACGCCGCCATCATCAATCCGTCATCGCCATGGCGCGCAACGTCTGGCGTTCGCGGGCCGAGAGCTTTTCGGTCTCCGACTTGAGCTGGCCGCAGGCGGCGAGGATGTCGCGGCCGCGCGGGGTGCGCACCGGCGAGGAATAGCCGGCGTTGAAGATGTATTCGGAGAATTTTTCGATCTGATCCCAGTCCGAGCATTCATAGGCGGTGCCGGGCCAGGGATTGAACGGGATCAGGTTGATCTTGGCGTGAATGCCCTTGAGCAGCTTCACCAGCAGCTTCGCATCGTCGAGCGAATCGTTGACGCCCTTGAGCATCACATATTCGAAGGTGATGCGGCGTGCGTTCGAGGCGCCGGGATAGTCGCGGCAGGCCTGGAGCAGCTCCTTGATGGGATATTTGCGGTTGAGCGGCACGAGCTCGTTGCGCAGCTCGTCGCGCACCGCGTGCAGCGAGATCGCAAGCATGACGCCGATCTCCTCGCCCGCGCGCACGATGTTCGGCACCACGCCCGAGGTCGACAGCGTGATGCGGCGGCGGGAGATGCCGATGCCTTCGTTGTCGCCGACGATCAGCAGCGCATCGCGCACGGCGTCGAAATTGTAGAGCGGCTCGCCCATGCCCATCATCACGATGTTGGTGACGCGGCGCGTGCCGTCCTCGCGATCGGCCCAGTCATTCAGGCGATCACGCGCAACCATGATCTGACCAACGATCTCGCCGGCGGTGAGGTTGCGCACCAGGCGCTGCGTGCCGGTGTGGCAGAACGAGCAATTCAGCGTGCAACCGACCTGCGAGGAGACGCAGAGCGTGCCGCGGTCGGTCTCGGGGATGTAGACGCACTCGACTTCATGCGCCTTCTCGACATTGTCACCGCTCGGCAGCCGCAGCAGCCATTTGCGGGTGCCGTCGTTGGAGATCTGCTCGGCCACGACTTCGGGCCGGTCCACCGTGAAGTGCTGTGCGAGCTCGGCGCGAATGCCCTTCGAGATCGACGTCATCTCGTCGAAATTCTGGGCGCCACGGAAATACATCCAGTGCCACAGCTGCTGCACGCGCATCTTGCGCTGCGCAGGTGCGACGCCGATCTCACCGAGCCGGTCGGCAAGCTCGTTGCGCGACAGGCCGATGAGCGAGGGCCTCGCCGGCGGCACATAGGTTTCGAGCGGAGTCTTCTCCACCAATGTTGCGTTGTGCGGCTCGGTCGTCGTTTGCATCAGATGGGCCTAATTGCTTGGTCGTTCCGGGATGGTCCGAAGGACCAGACCCGGAACCTCGAGATTCCGGGTTCGATGCTGCGCATCGCCCCGGAATGACGGAAAAACTTGGAACCGGCCCTATATAGCAACCGCAGCCGCCGATTACGACCGTAGAGCTACTGTCGGCAGATAAAGCCTTAACGCCGGCAATCCTGAGAGATCTTGTCGAGCGCCTGGGCGAGGCCCTTCAGCGAAAACGTGTCGGTCGTCTCCGTTCCCTTGGCCGAGACGCCTTTGACCACGAGATCGGCGGATTTGCGCATGGCTTCGACCATCCGCTCCTCCTCGGCCGCGTTCTTGATCCAGAGGCCGTCGCCCTGCGTGTACATGGCGAAAGCGGCGCCGCCGACCTCGACCGAGGATTCCGATCCCGGCTTCAGCGCGTAGCCGATCATCACCGAGACTTCGTTGTTCACCTTCTCGGCCGGCCGGGTCGAGACGAAGGCATAGGCGGGATCACGCGGCCGGTTCGGCGGATTGGTCTTCGACGACGAAGGCTTGGCCAGTGCAAAGCAGACCTTCTTGCCGTTGGGCGTGGCCGAATAGGCGCCCCAGGTGCCGAACTGGCCGATCAGGGTCGGCTCCGCGCCGCCCGCAACCGCCGCCGCCGGGGCCACCGGCTTGCTCTCGGGTTTCGTTGCGGTCTTTGCGGCCGTATTGGGCGCCGGCGCAGCCGCTTTCGGTGCAGACTCTTTCGGTGCAGACTTGGGCGCCGGTTGCGCCGTCTGTGCCCGCGCGGAATCAGTGATCCCCCACGCCGTCACGCCGGCCATCAAAGCCAAAAATAGCACCCGCCACATGCTGGAGTGGTTCCCTCAATATTGTGACTGGAAGATGGCCCGGCCGCGCATTGTCCCCGCGGCAGGGATAGCCGGGAAAGTCCAATTTGGGAAGGCAGTTAGCGGGTTAGCAACAGCTAGCCTCGGGATCGCGCGGCGCGCTGGTCGGCCCATTGCGCGTCGGTCCAGCCGAGCAGGTCCTCGGCGCCCGAACTGCGCAAATGGGCGCCACCGTCGATCACCACCATCTCGCCGTTGATGTAGCCGGCGCGGTCGGAGACCAGGAAGCAGGCGAGATCGGCGAGCTCGCTGTGGTCCCCGGTCCGGCCAAGCGGGTTCCGCGCGGTCCAGCCGTCGTCGCGGCCCTCGGGGCGGAGCTGACCGGATGCTCCGGCGGTCGGGAACGGACCCGGCGCGATTGCGACAGTGCGGATGCCCTTCGGGCCCCACTCCACTGCCAGGCTCTTGGTCATCGCCAGCACCGCCGACTTCGCCATCGCGGACGGCACGGTGAAGGCGCGGCCGGTGATGGTCGAGGTCGAGAGGATCGAGAGCACGACGCCGCCGCGCTTGCCGTCGATCCAGCGTTTGCCGGCAGCGAGCGTGCAATACATCGCGCCATGCAGCGTCGGCGCCAGAATCGCATCCGCGGCGCGGAAGGAGAGATGTTCGCTCTGGGCAATGAAGGTCGCTGCGGCATTGTTGACGAGAATGTCGAGCGGCGCCTCGCGCCAGATCGCGTCCATCATGCTCTCGACGGCGGCTCCGTCGCGGATATCGCAGGCGATGGTCGTGACCTTGCCGCTGGTCTGCGCGCGCATCTCGGCTGCGGTTGCCTCGAGCCGGTCGAGCTTGCGGCCGCAGATCACGAGCTCGGCGCCGAGCGCGAGGAAGCGGCGTCCCATCGCGGCACCGAGGCCCGAGCCGCCACCGGTGACGAGAATGCACTTGCCCCTCAGCAGACCCGTTTCAAACATCGTTTGAATCCTTCTTCTTTCTTTTTCGTCATTGCGAGCGAAGGGAAGCAATCCAGACTATTTCCGCAGGACGGATTCTGGATTGCTTCGCTGCGCGCGCAATGACGCAAGGATAGGCCTGCGCGCTCCCTTAGACAAAGAATCCGGATTGTAGGCCTGCGCTAAATCCGGCAGAAACGAGCCAACTATAATTCCACCTCGAAACGCCTGGGTGCCGCCATGAAAGCCATTCTCTGCTCGCAATATTGCCAGCCCGACGATCTCGTGCTCGCCGAGGTGCCGGATCCGGTGGCAGGTCCCGGCGAGGCCGTGATCGCGATCAAGGCGGCGGCGCTGAACTTCTTCGACATCCTGATGATTCAGGGCAAGTACCAGATCAAGCCGCCGTTCCCGTTCTCGCCGGCCGCGGAAGTCGCCGGCGTGATCGAGAGCATCGGCCCCGGCGTGACCGACCTGAAGGTCGGCGATCGCGTGGTCGCCTCCTGCGGCCATAACGGCGCGCGCGAGAAGATCGCGCTGCCGGCGGCATCGATCGTGAAGATCCCGGACAATCTCGATTACGACCGCGCGGCCGGCATCATCATCATCTACGGCACTGCGCTGCATGCGCTGGAAGATCGCGCCAGCCCCAAGCCCGGTGAGACGCTCGCGGTGCTCGGCGCGGCCGGCGGCACGGGCCTCGCCGCCTGCGAGCTCGGCAAGCTGATGGGCCTCAAGGTGATCGCCTGCGCCTCGTCGGACGAGAAGCTCGAATTCGCGAAAGCCCATGGCGCCGAGCTCACGCTGAACTACGGCAAGGAAGATTTGAAGGAAGGCCTGCGCAGGCTCACGGATGGCAAGGGCGTCGACATCATCTTCGATCCGGTTGGTGGCGCGTATGCCGAGCAGGCGCTGCGCTCGATCGCCTGGGAAGGCCGCTTCCTCGTGATCGGCTTTGCCGCCGGCGACATTCCGAAGATGCCGCTGAACCTCGCGCTTCTGAAGGGCTGCGACATCCGCGGCGTGTTCTGGGGCGCCTGGACTCGGCTCAATCCCGCCAAGAACCGCGCCAATCTCGAGAAGCTCGTGAAGTGGACGGCCGAAGGCAAGATCTCATCGCATGTCGATCGCACCTTCCCGCTGGCACAGACCGCGGACGCGCTGAAGGTGCTCGCGGGACGCCAGGCCATGGGCAAGGTGATCCTGCATCCGTGAGATGATGCGGGCGACGGCGCGACGCTGTCGCTACGCACACACCTGTCATCGCCCGCCTTGGGCGCTCTTGCGCACCGGGGCGGGCGATCCAGCATTCCAGAGGCGGTCGCGATTGAACCGAGAGGCCGCAGCGTCCCGGATGCCGCGGTCAAGCCGGGGCGGCGGAGTGCGCGGCAGCGTGAACAACGCTGACTTCGCGCAGAATTGCGCGCAACCGCCTGGTAGCGCCTTCTCAACCATCATCGCCAAAATTGCGGTGCACTCCCCCGCGCCGCCCGAATCAAACCCAAATTTTTCCCGATTCGCCCCAACCGTTGTCGCTTTTTAGGCTGATTCAAATTGCGATTTACCGGTTCCAGTCTGCAGGGCGCTCCTGGACAAAAACAAGAAAACTAAAACCGGCATTGCCCCGCGTTGTGTCAGTATTTGGGGGAAGCATCACCATGGAGACGACGGCATTCCGTCCGTCCTGGGGGTCGAGGGCGCTCGACTCCGAACAAGCGGCATCACATCCGTCCACCGCATCCTACATTCGTGCGCGCGCTGAACGGATCGATCCTTCATCGCACGATCCCATGCCACTGTTCTTGTCCGATCCGCTCAGCGCGCCGGATCCACGGGAATTCGCGCCATTGGCCGTGCGCACCAGGGCCAGAAGCGTCCGGCGCATTCTCGCTGCCGTGCTCGCTGCGTCGGTCATCGCGGTCCCGATCGCGCTGTTTTGGTCCGACATCAACCGGCTGCTCACCATCGACAGCACGTCGTGGATCGGCGCGGCCGCGAACGAGGCCGCGGCTCCCGCCAATCCGCCCGCCGCACGGCAGGGTCCGGTCAAGGATGCCGCGCGTGTGACCAACACGATGCTGGCGAGCGCTGAGGCGCAGGATGTTCCTGCACCGGCGGCGCCGAGCCGCGAGGCGATCGCAACCGCCTATCAGAGCGCGCTCCAGGCTCAGGCACCCGCGTCTATACCGGCACCGGTCGCCGCACAGCCCGCGCCACCGCCGCCAGCCAGGAGCCTCGACGCCGACACCTTGGCCGGCTTGATGGCGCGCGCCAAGAGCCTGTTGACCATCGGCGACATCGCCGCGGCGCGGCTGCTGCTTGAGCGCGCGGCGAATGCGCAGGATGCGACGGCGGCGTTCCTGCTGGCGCAGACCTACGATCCAGCCGTCCTGGGCACCAAGGACACGCGGAGCATCACCGCCGACGCCGTCGCCGCACGCGACTGGTACCAGCGGGCCGCCAGCCTCGGATCGGCGGAAGCGCGAAAGCGCCTCACCCAACTCTCGAACTAGAACTCTTCAGAGGATATCATGCGTAACGCTTTGGGAATGGCGCTTGCCGCCATCATGACGATCTGCGCGTTCGCGGCACGCGCCGATCAGACCGAATACGATCCAGCCAAGGTCTCGGACAGCCTGAAGGCGATCTTCCAGTTCGGCTCGACCTCGACCAAGCAGTCGCTGAACGCCAACACCGTCACGCTGATAACAGGCACGATCGGCGGCACCTATGTGCAGTTCGGCGCCGACCTCGCCTCGGTGCTCGACGACGGCAACAAGATCCGCGTGCTGCCGATCGTCGGCCGCGGCTCGGTGCAGAGCGTCGCCGACATCCTGTTCCTGCAAGGCGTCGATCTCGGCATCGTGCGCGCCGACACGCTCGACTATCTCGAGCGCAAGGGCTTTGCGAAGGACATCAAGAAACAGTTCACCTATGTGACCAAGCTCTACAATGAAGAGATGCAGGTCATCGCGCCGAAGTCGATCGCGACGCTGAAGGATCTCGAGGGCAAGAAGGTCAGCGTCGATCTGCCCAATGGCGGGACCTTCGTCACCGCGCTGACAGTGTTCGAGCGGCTCGGGATCAAGGCGAACTTCGTCTATGTCGAGCAACGCATCGCGATGGAGAAGCTGAAGGCCGGCGAGATCGACGCCGTCATCGTGGTCGGCGGCAAGCCGTACAAATCGGTCTCGACCTTCGGCAATGACGGCCGCTTCCATCTTGCGAAGGTCGACTATGCAAAGCCGCTCCAGAGCGACTATCTGCCGGCGACGCTGACCGCAAAGGACTATCCGAACCTGATCAAGGAGGGCGAGAGCGTGGACACGATCGCGGTGCCTGCGGTGCTGGCGGCCTATAACTGGGCGCCCAACACCGAGCGCTATCGCAAGCTCGCGCTGTTCGTGGACGCGTTCTTCACGAAATTCCCCGCGCTCCAGAACCCACCCTTCCATCCCAAGTGGAAGGAGGTCTCGCTCGCGGCGCCCCTGTCCGGCTGGAACAGATTGCCGGTGGCGCAGCAATGGCTCGACAAGCACGGCGTCGAGCCGGTGACCCGCCAGCGCTTCGAGGCGTTCCTGAAGCAGAGTCCGACGGCAGCGAACGTTTCTGATGCGGACAAGGAAAAGCTGTTCAGACAGTTCCAGGCATGGGACGCGGAGAAGGCGCGAGCGCAGGCGGAGAAGAAGTAGCGGTTGTCGTTGCGACCAGTAGTGTCGCAGGCGCTAGCCACGCACTCACTGTCATCGCCCGGCTCGACCGGGCGATCCAGTACTCCGAAGCGCCAGTGATTGAACCGAGAGGCCGCGGCGTACTGGATTCCCCGCCGGAGCCTGTCATCGGGCTCGCCGAAGGCGAGACCCGGTGGCGGGGAATGACAGCGGAGTGTGTGGCGCCACGCTACTGCGCGGCTCTCGCTTCCGCCTCGTCCACGCCCCGCTTCAGCGCGGCGCGGGCGGCTTCGCGGTGCTCCGTCGTGATGTGGCTGGCGACCATGCGGATGGCGGTGGCGAGCACGGCGGCATCATCGGTGAAGCCGAGGATCGGCATCACGTCGGGGACGAAATCGAACGGCAGGATGAAATAGGCGATCGCCCCCAGCAACGACGCCTGGACATGGCGCGGAGTCTGCCGGTCGAACGCGCAGTAGTAGGCTGCGAGCAGGTCTTCGGCGAACGGCAGATGCGCGGCGACACGCTTCAGCTTGCGCCAGAAGCGGCGGCGAACGCCTTCACGATCTTCCGCGAGCCGATCGGCCGGCTCAAAGCCGACGCTGTGTTCGGCAGCCATGCTCCAGAACTCCCCGTTCCGCCGGGAGCGGCGGATCGCCGCATCCCCTGCTGATCACAAGATGGGGATGCAGCCGGTCGCTGCAAGACGTCAGCCCGGTGTAAGCTTGGCGATGGCGTTCATCGCCCTGGCGAGCTCGATGTCGAGCGCCGTGACGCCGCCGGCGTCATGGGTCGACAGCACCACCTCCACGGTCTTGTAGACGTTGCGCCATTCGGGGTGATGATCCATCTTCTCGGCGACCAGCGCCGCGCGGGTCATGAAGCCGAAGGCTTCGTTGAAATCCTTGAAGACAAAGGTTTTCCCGATGGCGTCGCGGCCCGAAACTTCGGTCCAATCAGGTATTCCGCCCAGCGCCTGCTTGCGCGCCTCCGTCGTCAGCCGTTCTGCCATGATCGTCTCCGTGCTTCAGGGGAACTTTACCCTAACACCGTGCTTACGCCCGGGTTCATGCGGGATTTGCCCCATCCGCTAACCATGACGGAGAAGTAACCCCGCCGGACAAGAAATTTGCTACAATTGCGGGCGTAAATCGCCGGCCAAGATGAAACTGAGCCTCAAGCGCCTGTTTGGGAGATCGATGACCGGGGGATTGGACCTGGCCGAAGCGCCCACCCCGCCTTCGCCGCGATCATCGGCGCGGAAGACGGCACTCGTGTCTCTGGCGCTGGTGCTTGCGATCATCGGCGCGCTTGTCGGCGGCTACTATTTCGCGATGCGCCCTGTGACGCTGAAGATCGCGGTCGGTCCGGCCAATAGCGACGACCTCAAGGTCGTGCAGGCGCTGACGCAGGCTTTCGCGCAGCACAAGAACTATGTGCGGCTACGCCCGATCCAGACCGACGGCGCCACCGCCAGCGCCGATGCGCTCGCGGAAAACAAGGTCGATCTCGCCATCGTGCGCGGCGACGTCGACGTGCCGAAGAATGCGCAAGCCGTCGCGACCCTGCGCAAGAACGTCGTGGTGCTGTGGTCCGTGCCCGGCAAGGGCAAGAAGAAGGGCGCCAAGATCACCAAGATCGCGCAGCTCGCCGGCCATCGCGTCGGCGTGGTCGGCCGCACCCAGGCCAACGTCAACCTGCTCAAGGTGATCCTCCAGCAATACGGCGTCGATCCCGCCAAGGTCGAGATCGTGCAGTACCCGGCCAACGAAGCCGCCGAGGCGATCAAGACCCAGAAGGCCGATGCCTATCTCGCGGCCGGCCCGGTCAACAGCAAGATCACGTCGGACGTAATCGCGGCTTCCGCCAAGGACAGCGGCACGCCGACCTTCCTTGCGATCGATTCCGCGGATGCGATTGCGCAGAACCATCCGGTCTATGAAGCGTCGGAGATTCCCGCCGGCACCTATGGCGGCTCGCCCGATCGTCCCGACGACGAGGTCAAGACCATCAGCTTCTCGCACCACATCGTGGCGCGCAAAGCCGTGTCCGACACCACCATCGCGGCGTTCACGCGCCAGCTCTTCGCCGTGCGCCAGCAACTGGTGGCGGAATTCCCGATGGCGGCGAAGATCGAGACGCCCGACACCGACAAGGATGCGGTGATTCCCGTGCATCCGGGCGCAGCCGCCTTCGTCGACGGCGAGGAAAAGACCTTCCTCGACAAATACAGCGATTACATCTGGTGGACCCTGATGGCGCTCTCGGCGATGGGCTCGCTCGGCGCCTGGTTCGCGGGCTACCTGAAGAAGGACGAACGCGACAACAACAGCCACTTGCGCGACCGCTTGTTCGACATGATCGCGGCGGCGCGCAAGAGCGAGACGACGGAAGAGCTCGACCAGATGCAAACCGAGGCTGACGAAATCTTGCGCGACACGCTGCGCTGCTTCGATCACGGCGCAATCGAAGAGGGCGGGCTCACCGCCATCAACATCGTGCTCGACCAGTTCCACGCCGCCGTCGCCGACCGCAAGGCCGTGCTGTTTGCCATGCCGCAAAGCCTGCAGCGCGCAGGTGCGCAATTCAGGGCCGCCGGCAACGCGTAAACGCTTGCCCGCGTAATCGCTGCGTCACATTGTCTCAATATAGACTTTACCGTCATTCCGGAGCGCGCGTAGCGCGAATCCGGAATCTCGAGATTCCGGGTCCGGTCCTTCGGACGGCCCGGAATGACGACGCGAGATGCGCACGAGACAACCAGCGAAGCCGCCATGAACATCAAATTCTCCCGCCGCCGTTTTCTCACCACCGGGGCCGGTGCGCTCGGCGCGATCGCGATGCCGCACCTGTCGCGCGCGGCCGACCGGCCGGCGGTTACGCATGGCGTTCAGTCCGGCGACGTCACGGTCGACGGTGGCGTGGTCTGGGCGCGCACTGACCGGCCATCGCAGATGCTGGTCGAGGTGGCCACGACCGAGTCCTTCAAGGACGCGCGTGCGCTGCCGCCGATCGCGGCGCTGCCGGAGAGCGACTTCACAGCGAAGATGCTGATCGAGAACCTGCCGGGCGGACAGGACATCTTCTACCGCGTCCGCTTCCGCGACCTCTCGCACAGCGCGATCGAGGGCGAAGCCGTCATCGGCCGCTTCCGCACCGCTCCGGCCGACCGTCGCGACGTCAGCTTCGTCTGGGGCGGCGACGTCGCAGGGCAAGGCTGGGGCATCAATCCTGATGACGGCGGCATGTTCACCTTCTCCGCGATGCGCAAGCATCGCCCGGATTTTTTCCTGCACTCCGGCGACACCATCTACGCCGACGGCCCTATTCAATCCGAAGTCAAACTCGCCGACGGCAAGACCTGGAAGAACGTCACCATCCCCGAAAAGGCCAAGGTCGCGGAGACGCTGGACGAGTACCGCGCCGCGCACAAATACAATCTCACCGACGACAACGTCCGCGCCTTCAATGCCGAAGTGCCGATCTTCGTGCAGTGGGACGACCACGAGGTGACCAACAACTGGTCACTGTCGAAGGAGTTGCCGGCGTCCTACAAGGTGCGCGACATCTCGCTGCTCGCAGCCCGCGCCGGCCGCGCCTTTCACGAGATGTATCCGATGCGCGAGAGCATCGTTGAGCCGGGCCGCGTCTATCGCCGGATCTCCTACGGCCCGCATCTCGACGTGTTCGTGCTCGACGAGCGCAGCTATCGCGGCCCGAACGGCGCCAATCTCGAAACCGCCTACGGCCCCGCCAGCTACTTCCTCGGCCCGGACCAGATCACCTGGCTCAAGCGCGGCCTCCTCAACTCGCGTGCGACCTGGAAGGTGATCGCCTCCGACATGCCGCTCAGCCTCGTCGTCTCGGACACGCCGAAGGGCGGATCGGAGGCGATTGCGCAGAGCGACGGCCCGGTGCGTGGCCGCGAGTTCGAGATCGCCGACATCCTGCGCTTCATCAAGATGGCACCGATCAGCAACACGGTATGGCTGACCGCGGACGTGCACTATGCCGCCGCGCATTACTACGACCCGAACAAGGCGCAATTCCAGGATTTCGAGCCGTTCTGGGAATTCGTCTCGGGCCCGCTGCACGCAGGCACCTTCGGTCCGAACGAGCTCGACAACACGTTTGGGCCGGAGGTGCGCTTCGTCAAGGCGCCCGGCAAGGACAGCCAGAACCTGCCGCCGTCGGCCGGCATGCAGTTCTTCGGTCACGTCAAGATCGACGGCGCCTCCGGCCAGATGACGGTGACCTTGCGCGACCGCGCCGACGTCGCGCTGTGGTCGACGACGCTGGATCCGAAGCTCGCCTGAAGCCGCCTCAGCCAGAGCGGAGCGTCATGAACCGCGCGACCGCAGCGCGGCCTCGAGCGCATCGCTCGAGCACGGCTTTTGCAAACGCGGCCGGTTGACGAAATCGGGAGCGATCCGCGTCTCGTCGCCATAGCCGGTGACGAAGACGAAGGGAATTTCCAGGGCCGCCAGCCGCTCGGCGACGGCAAAGCTTTTCTCGCGGCTGAGCTCGACGTCGAGCAGTGCGAAGTCGGGCGCGCGCGCCGCGATCGCGGCCAGCGCCTGCGCCACCGATCCCACGGTGCGCACGCTCGTCACGCCAAATCCGAGCAGGCGATCCTCGAAATCGATCGCAATGATCGGATCGTCCTCGACGATCAGGACATCGGGGGGGACGTCGGACGAGCCGTCCGGGGAAGCAGGTATCATGATCCTGGCTATTGAGGGCTGCATGTTCTTACCGATCAAGGACAGCCTCATCCCGACGCCTGCGCCCAGCGCACCGGAGGGTTCCCGGAACGAAACCCACCACAGAACAGTTCTTACGTCTGTCCACTTGTGCACACAGCCGGTGATCGAGACTGGCTAGTGTTGAAAGGAGAGCAGGGGATTTACAATGGACGCGCGTATCGGGAAGGCGACGGAGGTCGGCAGCCGGCCAGCCAACAATCTGCTGCGACGCTTGAGTCCGGCCGACTATGCGCTGCTCGCGCCACACGTCATCGTTAACGATGCCGCGGCCAACGAGCTGCTCTACAGTCCCGGCGACGATGTCCAGGTCGTGCACTTTCCCTGCGGGCCGTCGCTCGCGACCTTTCTCGTTCCCAACGAAGACGGCCGCGACGTCGAGACCATCCTGGTCGGCCGCGAAGGCGCGGTCGGCGGCATCGTCAGCGAGGGATTTCTGCCGGCCTACACCCGCATCTGCGTGAAATTCGGCGGGCCGTTTGCGCGCATCCACGTCGGCAAGCTGGAGGCGGCCAAGCTGCGCTCGCCCTCGCTGCGCAACATCTTCGCCCGCTATGCCGACTGCATGCTGGCGCAGATCTTCCAGTCGACCGCCTGCAACGCGATCCACTCGATCGAGCAGCGCACGGCGAAATGGATCCTGGCGGCGATGGAGCGCACCGGCGACGAGAGCAGCGTGCCGCTGACGCATGAGCAGCTCGCGACGCTGCTCGGGGTCGGACGCAGCTATGCGAGCCGCGTGCTCCAATCGTTCAGGGCCGAAGACATCCTCGACACGCGGCGCGGCTCGATCCTGGTCCGCAACCGCGACGGCCTGCGCCAGCGCGCCTGCCTCTGCAACGAGGCGGTGAAAACCCATTTCGAGGAAGTGCTGCGCGGCGTCTACCCGACGGAGGAGGCGAGCAGCACCGGCTAACCTCTCCGGCGTGCTCCCCCTGAGCTGCCGCTCTGCGGGAGGATGCCGGCGTGCGACACCGCACGTCCGCCGTGCTATACCCGCTCCGCATGAGCGGGGCATTCCTTCACACTGTCTTCGATGTTGCGGCGTGGCTGGCGGCGGGGGCGGCGGTCTACTGGCTGTCGCGACAGGGCCTGCGGTTTCCGGCGCAATCCTTCGAGCTGCCCTACATCGCCGCGCTGGTGTTCGGCGCCGGCCTTGGCGCCTATCTGTTCGGGTCCGCCAATCTGTGGCTGTCGGGCGAGGGCGGCCTTGCGCGCTCGGTCGAGGGCGCGCTTGCCGGCGGCATCGTGGCGGTCGAGCTCTACAAATGGACCGCCGGCATCGCCTTGCGCACAGGCGCCCGGTTTGCGCTGCCGCTGGCCCTCGGCATCGCGATCGGACGGGTCGGCTGCTATTTTGCGGGCCTCGACGATTTCACCTACGGCACGCCGACGGCATTGCCCTGGGGCCATGATTTCGGCGACGGCGTTCTCCGCCATCCCGTGCAGCTCTACGAGAGCGCCGCGATGGGCGTGTTCGCGCTGCTCTACGTGCTGGCGGTCTTGAACCGGAGCGCGTTCGCGATCACCAATGGTTTCTACCTGGTTCTGCTCTACTATGGAGCGCAGCGCTTCCTGTGGGAATTCCTCAAGCCCTATGGCACGCTGATCGGCCCCCTCACGCTGTTTCACCTGCTGTCGCTGTCCATCCTGCTCTACGCCGCAATCATGCTGGCGACGGCGCCCAAAGCGAGACCTGTGCATGAACGCGCCGTTGCGTAAGTCGCGCCCCTACGTCTTCTGGGGCCAGACCCAATCCCTTTGCGAAATCTGCCTGAAGCTGGTGCCGACCAAGATCCAGATCCTCGACAACGAGGTCTGGTACGAAAAGCGGTGCAGGGAGCACGGCGTCCAGTCGACGCTCGTGTCCACCGACGCGGCCTATTGGCGTCTGTGCAAGGACTTCATCAAGCCGGGCGACCGCCCGCTGCAATTCCAGCACCGCACCGAATTCGGCTGCCCCTATGATTGCGGCCTCTGCCCGGACCACGAGCAGCATTCCTGCCTCGCGCTGATCGAGATCACCGAGCACTGCAATCTCACCTGCCCGGTCTGCTTCGCCGAATCCGCGCCAACGCGAACCAAATTCACCCCGCTCGCGACGGTCGAGAAGATGCTCGACGCGCTGGTTGCCAGCGAGGGCGAACCCGACCTCGTGCAGATTTCCGGCGGCGAGCCGACATTGCACCCGGACTTCTTCGAGATCCTGGACGCCGTGCGTGCCCGCCCGATCCGCCATGTCATGATCAACACCAACGGCCTGCGCATCGCCCGCGAAAAGGATTTCGTGGCGCGGCTCGCCGAGAACAAGCGCGGGCTCGAGGTCTATCTCCAGTTCGATTCGCTGCAGCGCGATGCACTGGTCAATCTGCGCGGCGCGGACCTGCGCAAGATCCGCCAGCAGGCGCTGGAGAATCTCGAGCATTTCGGCGTGTCGACCACGCTGGTGGCGACCATCAAGCGCGGCGTCAATGATGCCGAGATCGGCGACATCGTGCGTCACGCGCTGACATGGAAATGCGTTCGCGGCGTCACGCTCCAGCCGGTGCAGGATGCCGGCCGCAACGAGAATTTCGACAAGACCACCGATCGCATCATGCTGTCGGAGATTCGCAAGCGCGTCGTCGAGACCGGCGTTTTCGGCGACAAGGACATGATCCCGCTGCCCTGCAACCCCGAGAGCATCTCGATCGGCTACGGCCTGCGCAACGGCGAGAAGGTGCTGCCGCTGACGTCGCTGATTCCGCAGGAGCAGCTGGTTGCGGTGATGCCCAACACCATCAGCCCGGAGAAATATCCGGTGCTGCGGGAAAAATTCGTCGACCTGTTCTCGCTGTCGTCGGGGCCGCTCAACACCTCCGAACGGGTCTGCGAATTGCTGTGCTGCCTGCCGAGCTTCGAGGTGCCGGAAGGACTTTCTTACGAGAACGTGTTCCGCGTCACCATCGTGCAGTTTCTCGACCGCTTCAATTTCTGCGTCGGCAACGTCAAACGAAGCTGCATCCATTTCGTGACGGAGCAGGGTGCGATCATTCCGTTCGACACCTACAATCTGTTCTACCGCGACGGAAAGATCGACGGCATCCGCGCGGCGCTGGCCGGGCAGACGTATCGGGACGTGAGGCAGGGCGAAGAGGTGCCGCGGTGAGCGATACCGGTGCGCCTCCTCCGACTCCGAAGCCGCCGCTTCAAGCGGACGCGCCTCCGCTAGCGCCGCCACGGCGCGACGGTTGCCTGACCGCTTTCATGGTGGTCGCCGGCGTGGTGCTGCTTTTCCCCGGCCTGTGCTTCCTGGCATTCGGCGGCCAAGGCGCCCCCTTTGTCCTGATTGGGTTTGTCCTGATCGGAATTGCGATCTTCCTCTTCATCCGCGCGGCGACCCCACCCAAGCCCCGGCAGTAGCGTCGCATCATCATGAGCAACATCGAACCCCCGCCTCCGCTTTCGCTGCCGCCGCCGAACCAGCGCGGCGGCTGCCTGACCGCCCTGATGACAGGCTTCGGCGTCCTCATGCTGCTGCCGGGCCTCTGCGCGCTCCTGTTTGGCGGAATGTCGGTGTTTGAGGACGGCAGGATCGCCTCCGACATCGCGCCACTGGTCTTCCTGGGACTGGTCGTCGGCATCGGAGGCGTCGCCCTGATCTGGGCGGCCATCAAGGGGCGGAACGCCCCCACCCATCCCGGAACCTAGCCTTAAGCCCCGGGAATCCCCGGACAAAATTCAGTCAACCAACCAGCAAAGAACACATTGTTTTTTGGCGGTTTTTGCATATATTGCGCCGCAAACGCGTAGGGTGCCCGGTCGAGCTGACCGGGCTTCCTTTTTGGGCGAAACAGGCCCCGTTTTCCACGTTTCCAGCGTTGTCCGTGAAGAGGTCCCGGTCTGACCGGCGAGATCGCGCTTAACCCATTGTTCGAACGTAAAGAAGCTCACTCATGAACCTCCGCAACGTCGCCATCATCGCCCACGTCGACCACGGCAAGACGACCCTGGTCGACAAACTCCTCCAGCAGTCCGGCACGTTCCGCGAGAACCAGAAGGTGACCGATCGCGCCATGGACTCCAACGACCTGGAGCGTGAGCGCGGCATCACCATCCTGGCCAAGGCGGCCTCGGTGCAGTGGAAGGACACCCGCGTCAACATCGTCGACACCCCCGGCCACGCCGATTTCGGCGGCGAGGTCGAGCGCATCCTCAACATGGTGGACGGTGCGCTGGTGCTGGTGGACGCCGCCGAAGGTCCGCTGCCGCAGACCAAGTTCGTGGTCTCCAAGGCGCTCAAGGTCGGCCTGAAGCCGATCGTCGTCATCAACAAGGTCGACCGCCCCGACGCGCGCCCGACCGAAGTCATCAATGAGGTGTTCGACCTGTTCGCGGCGCTCGATGCCAGCGAGGAGCAGCTCGACTTCCCGATCCTCTACGGGTCGGCCAAGCAGGGCTGGATGGCCGAGAGCCCCGAGGGTCCGCAGGACAAGGGCATGGAGCCGCTTTTCGACCTGATCCTGCGCCACGTCGCGCCGCCGACGGTCGAGGAAGGTCCGTTCCGGATGATCGGCACCATCCTGGAGGCCAATCCCTATCTCGGCCGCATCATCACCGGCCGCATCTCCTCCGGCGTGCTCAAGCCGAACCAGCAGGTCAAGGTGCTGCATGCCGACGGCAAGCTGGTCGAGACCGGGCGTATCACCAAGATTCTCGCGTTCCGCGGTCTCGAGCGCACGCCGCTCGAGGAAGCCGAAGCCGGTGACATCGTCGCCATCGCGGGCCTGACCAAGGGTACGGTCGCCGACACCTTCTGCGATCCGAGCGTCGAGGTGCCGCTGCCGGCACAGCCGATCGACCCGCCGACCGTGTCGATGTCGTTCATCGTCAACAACTCCCCGCTCGCCGGCACTGAAGGCGACAAGGTGACGAGCCGCATGATCCGCGACCGTCTGCTGCGCGAAGCCGAAGGCAACGTCGCGCTGCGCGTCGTCGAAGCCGCCGACAAGGACGCGATGGAAGTCTCGGGCCGCGGCGAATTGCAGCTCGCGATCCTGATCGAGACCATGCGCCGCGAGGGCTTCGAGCTCTCGGTGTCGCGCCCGCGCGTCGTGTACCAGAAGGACGAAGCCACCGGCGCCGCCATGGAGCCGATCGAGGAAGTCGTGATCGACGTCGACGAGGAGCATTCCGGCGTCGTCGTGCAGAAGATGAGCGAGCGCAAGTCCGAGCTGGTCGAGATGAAGCCGTCCGGCGGCAACCGCCTGCGCCTGGTGTTCTACGCGCCGACCCGCGGCCTGATCGGCTACCAGGGCGAGCTGCTCACCGACACCCGCGGCACCGCGATCATGAACCGCCTGTTCCACGGCTACGCGCCGTACAAGGGCGAGATCCAGGGCCGCCGCAACGGCGTGCTGATCTCCAACGACCAGGGCGAGGCCGTGGCCTACGCCATGTTCAAGCTGGAGGATCGCGGCCCGATGATGATCGAGCCGGGCTGGAAGGTCTACAAGGGCATGATCGTCGGCGAGCACACCCGCGACAACGATCTCGAGATCAACGTGCTCAAGGGCAAGCAGCTCACCAACATCCGCACGACGTCGAAGGACGAAGCCGTGCGCCTGACCCCGCCGATCCGCATGACGCTGGAAAAGGCGCTCGCCTATATCGAGGACGACGAGCTCGTCGAGGTCACCCCGAAGTCGATCCGCCTGCGCAAGAAGCACCTCGACCCGAACGAGCGCAAGCGCGCGGAGAAGTCCAAGGAAGCGGTGGCGTAAGCTACGCTCTTAATGACTGTCGTGCCCCGGCTTGACCGGGGCACCCAGTACGCCGCGACTTCTCAGTAGACGACTACTGTCTCTGGAATACTGGATCACCCGCTTTCGCGGGTGATGACAGCTGTGCACGTGACGGCTTCAGCACCCCCAGCGAACGTGCTAGAGCCCGCCCATGAGCTCCCTTCCCTCCTCCGTTGATGTCGCGATCATCGGCGCCGGTGCCGCCGGGCTTGGCGCGGCGCACGCGCTGGCGGGCTCAGGCCTCTCCGCCATCGTGCTGGAGGCGCGGGACCGGCTCGGCGGCCGCGCCTGGACCGTGCAGGCCTCGCCCGAGGTGACGTTCGACGTCGGCTGCGGCTGGCTGCATTCGGCGGATCAAAACTCCTTCGTCGCAATCGCAAAGCAGCTCGATTTCGAGGTCAACAAGGACCTGCCGCCCTGGCGCGAGCGCGCCTTCGGTAACGCGTTTCCGCAGAGCCAGCGCGACGAATTCATGCGCGCGATGGACGCGTTCTATGAGCGCCTCTGGCAGGCCGCGCAAAAGGGCAAGGACGAGCCCGCGAGCCTGAGCCTCGAGCCCGGCAATCGCTGGAACCCGATGATCGACGCGATCTCGACCTACATCAACGGCTGCGAGCTGAAGGACATGTCGACGCTCGACTGGGATGCCTATGAGGACACCAACTTCAACTGGCGCATCCGCCGCGGCTACGGCACGCTGGTTGCGGCCTATGGCGCGCCCTGCCCGGTGGCGCTGAACTGCATGGTCACGCTGATCGATCATTCCGGCCAGCACGTCCGCCTCGAGACGTCGCAGGGCACGCTGACCGCCGGCAAGGTGATCGTCACCGTGCCGACCAATCTGATCGCCGATGAGGCGATCCGCTTCTCGCCACAGCTCCCGGCCAAGGTCGATGCCGCAGCCGGCCTGCCGCTCGGCGTCGACGACAAGGTGACACTGGCGCTTAGCGATGCCGACGCCTTCCCTAGGGAAGGCAATTTGCGCGGCGCCACTATGCGCACCGCGATGGGCACCTACCACATCCGCCCGTTCGGCCAGCCCTGCATCGAAGGCTTTTTCGGCGGCAGTTTTGCAAGGGAGCTTGAGGACGCCGGCGAAGGCGCGATTGCCGCGCAGAGCATCAACGAGATCGCGGGCTTTCTCGGCAACGACATCCGCCGCAAGCTGAAGCCGCTGTATGAGTCGCGCTGGGCGCGTGATCCCTTTGCCCGAGGCTCGTATTCACATGCGCTCCCGGGGCATGCAGGGGATCGGGCGGTCCTGGCGGCGCCGGTGGATGGCCGACTGTTCTTTGCCGGAGAAGCGACGTCGCCGAACTTCTTCACCACGGCGCATGGGGCGCGGGATTCAGGAGAGCGGGCGGCGACGGAAGTGCTGGCGGCGATTGGGAATCGCTAGCCCTTGAATATTTTGTCTCTATGAAATTTTAGAAAGAGTGCGTTCGGGTAGAACGCTGGATCATTTGGCAGATTAATCGTGCGGCTTTGATTGAGGAGCCGCAGGGCGTCGCCCGGCACATGATTTTCCGCGGTTAGGATTTTGTAGTCATCTCCTATCGAGACAAGACCTCGGTCAAACATCCAGTGTACCGTTCCGGAAAGCGCTAGCCCATTGCGAACCGAGTCGGGCCCCTTCTCTGCTACGGGCTGAATGTGCGCCGCCTGAACTTCAGGGCGGCCGCCTCCATTGATAAGTCGGAGTCCGGTCATCGCACATCGATTCTCGTACGCAGCGCGAACGTTGTACATGAATGACTTTTCGCGGAATGGACGCGAAATTGTCATCTCGATGATTGGGCGTTCGAAGGGAGTGTTCGGCTCAGATATTTCGAATTGACGCGACTGATGGCGCGGCGGCCCCTCTCCGAGGATCGGCGCGAATCCGGCTTTCAAAATCTGATCGAACTCCGTATCCGGTATCAACCTAACAGCCCGACCAAAAGCACCCTTGTTAGTACTTCCATCTGACTTTCTTAGGGCGCTTTCGTAGTAATGGCTGCCCTCAGCGAAGGGCACCGGTCGGTCGAAATCCAGATAGTCATCTACGAGAGCGTAGTAGTGATCTGCTTTGTTCTTGTCTTCGATGAGGTTCACTATGCGAGCGACTCCGAAGTACGATTGCCGCCCACCGAAGCTCGATAGCTCTACTGTCGTGCGCCTGGGCTCATAATAGAGAACATAGTCTCCGACCGCCTGCTGAACCTGATTGAGATAGGTACGAGGAAAATGGTAGCGGACCTCTGGCAGGTCTTTGTACCCCGGAGTTACTTTCGTTGTGAGAACTGCCTTCGACATTCCCTAGACTTTATAGCTCCCGAGGTTTGTCTCCTTATAGACTAACAGCAGATTCTCAGCACAACCAAAATCATTCGATCACCCTCGCCCGCGACTCCGCATCAGGCACGAAGCAGGAATCATACTTCCCGAAGATGCGATAGCGGTTGCGGGCGATGAGGCTGTACACCGCATCGCGCAGTGGCTTGGGCACGGCGAATAGCATGCGCACCCAACCCCATCCCGGCAATTGCGACAGCACCGTCAGCGCTGCATCCGACTTCATGAACGCCTCGCCGCCGTGGATCACGGCGTTGGTGTCGGGATCATCAGGATCGATGCCGAACGTTCGTGCGAGCCGCGTTCCATAGTCCGACTGGATCGGCGTGAAACGAAACCTCTTCGCCTTATCGCGCTTTGCCACGAAGCGGACCCAGCGCGAGCAGAAGATGCAGACGCCGTCGAACAGGATCACGTCGTCGTCGGGCCATTTTGGCATCAGCGATTATCCAACATCAAGAGCGCGACGAACATCAAAACGATCGCCGGTCCCGTCTTGACCAGCGCACCGAGCGGCTCGATCCAGAGATCCGGCGTGAGGATCGCCGCGCCGAACATATAGCCGAGCGAGGCGGCGATGCCTGCACCCAGGCCGATCGCCGCGGTGCGGCGGAAGGCGATCAGCACGCCGATGCTCATGTCCATCAGGCTGGTGCCGATGGTGATGGGATCGACCAGCGCAGGCGGAAAATTGTGCGCGCTCAGAATGCCGGCGGCGGCGCGGTAGGAGACGAACAGCGCGATGAAGCCGGAGACGAGCCAGAACGCGACCAGGCTCGCGAAGATCAGCGCCTTGACCAGGAACAGCCGCGCGAACCATTTGTCCTGGATGGTGGCGGGGTGGCGCCCGATCGTCTCGGTCAGCGTCTTCGGCACGATGCCCGTGGCGGCAATCCACGCCGAGGGATCACCTCGCACGCCGCGGCGCAGCTCGGCGATGGCGGTGGAGCGCATCGGCGGCATCCAGCCGAGATGACTGGCGAAATCGCCGATTTTCGCGCCGAGATCGAGCATGAAGGACGGCATCGTGACGCGTGGCCAACCAGCCGTGCCGAACGCGAGCCGAAAATGCTTGATGACGCCAGCCATGGTGACCGGCTCTGATAGCATCAGGTCCCAGCTCACTGATTTCACGGATGCATCGTCGCTGTCGCGCGCGGCGAGCCAGGCGATGGTGGCAGCGATGTCCTCGACGGCGACGGGCTGGAACGGCATCGCCATCTCCGCGCGCGGCAAGTCGAGTGGAAAGGCCGCGAGCGCGCGCAGCATGGCGCTGCCGCCATAGGCTGACGGTGCGACCACGAAGCCGGGCCGCAGGATGGCGTGGTCAATTCCGGAGGCCGCGATCAACCGTTCGGCTTCGCGCTTGGTCGTGGCGAAAGCGGTGCGGTCGGCTTCGGCCATTCCCGGAATCGAGATGTGCACGAGGCGGATCGCGCGGCCGCTGCCGCCGATCGCCTGAAGCAGACGCGCGACGAAATCGCGATGCACCGCGCCTGTGTCGCTGCCCGGCCCATCCTGCAGCACGCCAAGACAATTCACGACGACATCCACGGCCTGCTCGCGCAGCAGGCGCGTCAGCGCGCCTGCATCGAGCGAGAGGATCGGCAGCTCAATGTCCAGCGCGCTCATCTTCTGCGCGGGCGACAGGCTGCGCGCCACGCCGACGACGCGAATGCCTCGCGCGCGCAGATCGTCGGTGACGAAGCGGCCGATCAGGCCGGAGGCGCCGAGCACCAGGATGGTTCGCTGGTTCATCATTCCCTCAAAACGGCTTGGCGACCATCAGCCAGAGGATCAACATCGTCGCGCCGAAGCCGGGGAAACCGAACGCGAACCAGCGGCGGAACAAGACGAAGTAACGCTCCGGCAGGACGGTGCGCTGCTCGGAAGCCTTGCGCGCGAGATCGCGCATCTCGATCTGCATGAAGACGACGGGGATCCAGAACAGGCCTGCGACGGCATAGAGCGCGAGCGAAACGAGCAGCCAACGCTCCGTGAACGACGTGGCCGAGAGCATCATCAGCAGGCCGCCGCTGACCGGCTGCAAGATCACCGCTGACAGCGTGAAGATGGCGTCCGCAATCACCACCACCGAAGCGGTGCGCGCAATGAAGTCCACATCGTTCGTGCGATGCGCCATCAGCATGAAGAAGGCGATGCCGGTGCCGGTGCCGAGGATGACGATGGCGCCAAGCACGTGCAGGTATTTGACCAGGAAATACAGCGTCATGGTTTCTTCGCCAACGCCGGCTTCAGCGCGCGCTCGAGTTCGCTGCTGGCGGCTTTGACGCCGGCTTCGGTTTCGATCATCCAGTGCCCCTCGCTGCCCGCCGCGGGCAGTGCGCGGAAATCGACCTTGCCGCCACCGCCGCGAAATGCATCTGCCAGCGACTTCGAAAATGCCGGCGGGAAATAGCTGTCATTGCCCGCAACGAGCCATGTAACGGGAATGCGCGCCGCCTTGCCGAATTCAGCGGCAGCCGCGAGAAGCGTGTGTGGCGCACAGATCCGGTTCGGTTCGTCATCGGCATGGCCGCCGCGCCCCGGCGCAAACACTGTGATCGCGGAGATCGCCTTCGGATCGGCATTGGCGAGGCCCAGCGCGCCCCAGCCACCGGCGGAATGGCCGACCACGATCGCGCCATCCCGGCGGATGAAATCCTGCTTTCGCAAATGGTCCAGTGCCAGCGAAATTTCTCCGGCCGTCGCACGACCCGAGCGCGCGTAGTCCGCTTCGTCGCAGCCGCCCTGGTCCTCGACATAGCGACCACCGGTTGCACCATGGCCGAGCCGTTCCGGCACCAGCACGGCAAAGCCGCGCGCGACAAGGAAGGCTGCGAGCGCGCGGTATTCCGGCTGCGGCATTTGTGCGCGACGCAACACATTCTGCGTCGAGGCATGCGCGATGACCGCAAGTCGGAATGGGCCGGCTCCGAACGGGCGAAACAGCAGCGCATGCGCGGCAATGTCGCTATCCGGCGACGGCACACGCCATTCCTGCCGGCGAAACGGCTCGCCTTCCTCGCCCGATGCACCGAACGTGACCTGAGCGCACAGAGGCGGCGCGGTCAGCAGGGCCAGCAGAGAAAGGAGCGCAAGGATGTTGAAGAGCCGCATGAATTGCCGGAGGCGAACACGGACAGCGAGGGCCACACTAACGGGAACGAATCATCCTGGGCGGACTTTCTGCGTTGCCATCGCCGTTCATTGGTTGCCGCAACGGAGTTTTGCACCGACACATGGCAGTTCGTTGCCGTTCAAGGCAGCGCCTTGTCCTCTTTCGGTACAACAACCGTTAAATACTGATGCAGAAAGTCCACAGGTTAACCGATAATTAACGTTAGGTCTTGCCGCCGACGCGGCGACTTGATTTGATCGTGTCCATGAGCACAACCCTGATCGAGGTCCGGCCGGCCAAAGCCGCAGATGCAACTGCGGTGGCGTCAACCCATGACGAAGCCTGGCGCTCGGCCTATCAGGGCATCATTCCCGGCGCCGAGCTGGAGAAGCTGATCAACCGCCGCGGTCCGCAGTGGTGGGACAGCGCGATCCGCAAGGGCAGCCGCGTCAGCGTATTGGTGTTCGGCGACAAGATTGCGGGCTATGCCAATTACGGCCGTAACCGTGCCCGCAGTCTGCACTTCGACGGCGAGATCTACGAGCTCTATCTGCGGCCGGAATTCCAGGGCCTCGGCTTTGGCCGTCGCCTGTTCGCCGCCGCCCGCCGCGATCTGATGCAGAGCGGGCTGAAGAGCATGGTTGTGTGGGCGCTCTCGGACAACGATCCGGCGACCGAGTTCTACCGGGCCCTGGGCGGCCGCATGGTGGCGCGTTCTTCGGAACGATTCGGGCCGAAGTCGCTCGACAAGGTTGCCTTCGCTTGGACCAATTGAGCTGCTGAAAGTCTAGCCGGCAGCGTTTCCCATCCGTCGATACCGTTTGCCGCTTGTGCCGGTGATCGCTGGATTCATTATTTCACAAAAACACGATGGATTGGGGGGCCAAGCCCGCGTATGACAGCGCCCAAATCGCTGCCGGGCGCGATTTAACCTCGGCAACAACGGAGCCTTGAATGCGTATCGATGCGGTCTCGATCGGGAAGAACGTCCCACAGGACGTCAATGTCATCATCGAAGTCCCCGTGGGCGGTGAACCGATCAAATACGAGATGGACAAGGAGGCCGGCACGCTGGTGGTCGACCGCTTCCTCTACACGCCGATGCGTTACCCCGGTAACTACGGCTTCATTCCGCACACGCTGTCGGACGACGGCGATCCCTGCGACGTCCTGATCGTCAACACCCGCGCCATCATCCCCGGCGCCGTCATGAGCGTGCGCCCGGTCGGCGTGCTGTTCATGGAAGACGAAGCCGGTGGCGACGAGAAGATTCTCGCCGTGCCGTCGTCGAAGCTGACGCAGCGCTACGACAAGGTGAAGACCTATTCCGACCTGCCGGACATCACGCTGCAGCAGATCCAGCACTTCTTCGAGCACTACAAGGATCTCGAGAAGGGCAAATGGGTGAAGATCTTGCGCTGGGGCGGCCCGGAGGACGCGCACAAGCTGATCCTCGAAGGCATGGACCGCGAGAAGAAGAAGAAGGGCTGATCGCCATTCCGGGGCGCCTCGAAGAGGCGAACCCGGAACCTCGAGATTCCGGGTTCGATGCTGCGCATCGCCCCGGAATGACGAACAGCTACACCGCCGGCTTCGCCAGCCCCGCGATCGCGCAAGCGGCCCGCAGCGTATTCACCAGCAAGCACGCGACCGTCATCTGGCCGACGCCGCCCGGCACGGGCGTGATGGCGCCGGCCACCGCGAGCGCTTCCTGATAGGCGACGTCACCGACGAGGCGCGTCTTGCCGTCGTCCTTCGGGATCCGGTTGATGCCGACGTCGATCACGGTCGCGCCGGGCTTCAGCCAGTCGCCGCGCACCATCTCGGCTCTGCCGACCGCGGCGTAGACGAGATCGGCGCGCCTCACGAGGCCGGGCAAATCGCGCGAGCGCGAATGCGCGATCGTCACCGTGGCGTTCTCGTTCAGCAGCAACTGCACCAGCGGGCGGCCGACCAGGTTGGAACGGCCGATGACGATAGCGTTCATGCCCTCGAGCGAGGCGTGAACGCTCTTGGTCAGGATGATGCAGCCGAGCGGCGTGCAAGGTGACAGCGCCTCCAAGCCGCCGGCAAGCCGGCCGGCATTGTTCGGATGCAGGCCATCGACGTCCTTGGCGGGATCGATGGCGTTGACGACGGCCTCGGTGTTCAGACCCTTCGGTAGTGGCAGCTGCACCAGAATGCCGTGCACGGCCGGATCGCGATTGAGTTTTGCGACCAGCGCCAGCAGATCGCCTTGCGACACGTCGGCCGGCAGCTTGTGCTCGAACGACGCCATGCCGGCGGCCTGGGTCTGGGTCTGCTTGGAGCGGACATAGACCTCGCTCGCCGGGTCGTTGCCGACCAGGACCACCGCAAGGCCCGGCACCAGATTGTGCTCGCGCTTGACGCGGGCGACCTCGTCGGCCACGCGCGCCCGGAGGTCCGCGGCAATGACTTTTCCATCGATGATCTTGGCCGTCATGTCAGTTCCCTTGGTCTGTCGATTTGGCCGAAGCAAGCCGGCGCAGGGCTTCGCCAAGCCGCGCCGGATCGCCGTCGACCGCGATCTGCTTCAGCCGCGAGGTCGCTCCGGACAGGAGTTTTACGCTGGCCTTGGGGACGCCAAGCGATTTCGCCAGCAGGACCAAGACGGCCTTGTTGGCCTCGCCACCATCGGCGATCGCGCGCACCCGCACCTTGAGCACGCTGCGGCCATCGGCCAGCCGCTCGATCCCGTCGATGTCGTCGCGGCCGCCGCGCGGCGTCACCCGCAACGCGATGCTGATGCCCGCGGCCGAGTAACGCCAGGGTTCCTTGCAAGCGTCGTTGGCAACCAAGGCGCTCCAGCCTGCCTAGATCACGTTCGGGTAGATGTAATACAGGATCACCCGCTCGATGAACATGATGAGCAGGATCAGGATGATCGGCGAAATATCGAGCCCGCCGAGGCTGGGCAGGAAATTGCGAATCGGCGCCAGCAGCGGCTCGGTGATCCGGTAGAGGAACTCCGCCACCGCCGAAACGAACTGGTTGCGGGTGTTCACCACGTTGAAAGCGATCAGCCAGGACAGGATCGCGGAGGCGATCAGCAGCCAGACGTAGAGGTCGAGCACGATGATGACGATGTCGAGAACGGCACGCATGGCTTTTGAAGACTCTGGCTTTTGAAAACACTGGCTGCGGTCGGGATTGACGCCTTTTGCTAGATATCGGTTCCCCCCGGCCCAAACAAGGGAAGTTCGGGCGCCGGAATGGCTAAAACCGCGTTACGCCCGTCCTTGACTTGACCTTGGCAGGGACTTAAATGGCGCCCGGTTGTCGGCCGCGTTTACCAGAGCGGCCAGCAAACGGGGCCATAGCTCAGCTGGGAGAGCGCGTCGTTCGCAATGACGAGGTCGGCGGTTCGATCCCGCCTGGCTCCACCACGCTTCGCCCTTCGGGCTACGCGTGGCGCAGCCACGAGGAGCCCGAAGGGTGAAGCGTGGTGTCCGGCGAAGCCCAAAGGGCGAAGACGGACCATTTCAGCAAGTCAACAAACTTGGCCAAGACCGCTCGGGCTACGCGTGGCGCAGCCACGAGGAGCCCGAAGGGTGAAGCGTGGTGTCCGGCGAAGCCCAAAGGGCGAAGACGGACCATTTCAGCAAGTCAACAAACTTGGCCAAGACCGCTCGGGCTACGCGTGGCGCAGCCACGGGGAGCCCAAAGGGTGAAGCGTGGTGTCCGGCGAAGCCCAAAGGGCGAAGACGGACTGTTAGAATCTCCCCCTACCTCCCCGTAAACCGCGGCGGCCGCTTCTCCATGAAGCTCGCGACGCCCTCCCGGAAATCGCTGCCGCCCAGCGCCACCATCATCTCCCGGTTGGCGTCGATCGTGGCCTCGGCCAGCGTCTGGAACGGCACCTCGTAGAGCTGGCGCTTGATCACGGCCATCGCGCTCGGCGAGACGAAATCGGCGAGGTCGCGCGCATAGGCGTAGGTTTCCTCGCGGAGCTTCTCCGGCGAGCAGAGACGGTTGACCAGCCCGATCCGCAGCGCCTCGTCGCTCGAAACACGGCGCGCCGAGAGCAACAGATCCATCGCGTTGGCATGGCCGACGATGCGCGGCAGCATCCAGCTGATGCCGTGCTCGGCAATCAGGCCGCGCCGCGCGAAGGCGGTCGTGAACACGGTATTGTCGGCGGCGAAGCGCAGGTCGCAATAGAGCGCGTGCACGAGGCCGATGCCCGCGGTCGCGCCGTTGAGCATGGCGATGACGGGCTTTCCGATCGACGGATAGAAGCCGTAACGCGTCTGCCAGTCCGGACGGCGATTCATGTCGAAGGGCGGCAGGTTCGATGCGCGCCTGACGTCGTCGGGGTCGAGCCCTTTCAACGCATCCATGTCGGCGCCGGCGCAGAAGGCGCGGCCCGCGCCGGTGAGCACGATGACGCGGACATTGTCGTCGGCGCTCGATGCTTCCATCGCATGGCGCACGTCGCGCTCCATCGTCGGCGTCCACGCGTTCATGCGGTCCGGGCGGTTGAGCGTGATGGTTGCGACCTTGTCGCTCACCTCATAGAGAATGTGTTCATAGGCCATGACGCTCTCCCTTGTCTGCCGGCGCAATTTCGCGCGCGCTCGTTGGGAGCGAGCCTAGCATATCCAGGGATGAAGCAAGGGCCGGCGCGCTGTTTGCGCGATCACTCGGCGGCTTGCGCCAGCAGCGGCCGGCGCGTCAGCCAGCCATTGATGAAGTGATCGAGCCAGGCGCGTTCTGCGACATCGTACACGGCACGGTCCGCGAAATGATGATGCCGCTCGCGCGCACCGGGCGCGCTGAACCCGTCATAGCCGCGCGTGGTCCAGCGATGCATCATGGCGTAGGTCACGTCAGGATGAAACTGCACGCCGAAGGCGTTGCCGGCGCGGAACGCCTGCACCGGAAAATCATCGCCTTCCGCAAGCAGCTCAGTGCCGGCCGGCAGTTCGAATCCCTCGCGGTGCCAGTGATAGACCTGCGCCGGCCAGGCCGGGCAGAGCGCGTGGCCCGCGGCCGTCGGGCGGATCGGGTAGTAGCCGATCTGGGTCAGGGCCTCCGCATGCGGCGCGACGCGGGCCCCGAGCTGCATCGCCAGCATCTGCGCACCGAGGCAGATGCCGAGGAACGGCCGCTGTTCGCGGAGCGGAATTTCGATCCAGTCGATCTCGCGGCGGATGTAGTCGTCGGGATCGTTGGCGCTCATGGGGCCGCCGAAAACCACGGCGCCGGCATGCTGATCGAGCGTCTGTGGAAGGGGATCGCCAAAGCGGGGACGGCGGATGTCGAGGCGATGGCCGAGCGCGCGCAGCGCATTGCCGACACGGCCGGGCGTCGAGGATTCCTGGTGCAGGACAATCAGAACCGGCAACCGGGCTTCAGGACGAGCAGCAGATGCGCCAGGGGCCCTTCTCTTCGGGAAGGGCACCAATTCCGCGCCACCAAACCTGTCCGTCCGGAACGACATTGCCTTTCCAAATGCTAATCGGTTCAGACCGCCAGCATAGCTAAGCGATGGTTAACATCGTGTGAGTTCGCGCACACACGACACCGATTAAGGAAGCAAGCTCCGGGCCACGACGGGCGCTTCGAGCGTTCTCTAGTGCCTCTGCCGCTGGAAGCGACTGGTGGCGGACAAAATGAAGCCGCGCGGAAAGAAACGCAGCGCGAATGGAACAATCTTGATGCCGAGACCGGGCAGCACTGCCCGTTTATTTGCCATCAGCCCACGATAGGCCTCCCGTGCAACGTCGGAGGCAGGAACATTGAGAAGGGCCGTATTATGTCCGGATCCAACGCCGGCGCGCGCCTGGAATTCGGTAGGCACCGGACCCGGGCAAAGTACGGTGACGCGGACGCCGCGCGGCGCGAGCTCCGCCCGCAAGGCCTCGGTGAGAGAAATCACATAGGCCTTGGACGCGTAATAGACCGCCATGCCGGGGCCGGGCAGGAAGCCGGCGATCGAGCCGACATTGAGAAGACCGCCCTTGTTCCTGACGAGCTGATCGGCAAATCGCAGCGACAGATCCGTCAGAGCCCGGACGTTGACATCGACGATGCCAACCTGCTCGTCGCGATCGCACTCGATTGCATCGCCGAACACGCCGAAGCCGGCATTGTTGACGAGATGGTCGAGCTCGACACCTTCGGCGGCGAGCGCTGCCGCGATCTTTTCTCCGGCGTCTGCTTCCTGAAGATCGCAGGCGATGACGATCGGCTTCTTGCCGCCCTTGGCGGCGAGCTCGTTCGCGAGCGCCTCGAGCCGGTCCGCACGCCGCGCCGTCAGCGCGAGACGGTGTCCATTCGCGGCGAACACCCGCGCCAGCTCCGTGCCGATGCCCGCCGAGGCACCGGTGATCAACGTTACCCGCTCAGTCACGATCGAAGTCTCTTGAATTGAAGTTTTTTAGGCCTGCAATGACGGAACGAGAGCATAGGCCGTACGTGACAGGCAAGCGGCGCTGACAGCATGGCCGCTTGAGTGGGCACCAGAGAGGGCAGAAAACCCACAGATTTGCCGGCAAACCCGGGACAAGGCGGCCGGGGGCTACATTAAAGTTTCGTCATGTGATCTGCACAACCGGCCACCCGCCGTGTTGGACGCAATCAGCCGCCGACGGCGCCGTCCTTCACCTGGCTACCGGCGCGGTCCGCCACGGCGTGCTTCAGGTCGATCCGGTCGCGCTGGGCAATCCCGAGCAGGTCGGAGGCGCGCCAGACCACGTTGTCCTCGAACTCGGAGACCTGGCCGTCGGCATAGACCAGCTCCCACATCATCTGGACGATGCGCTTACGGCCCGCTTCGTCGAGCGAGCGCATGATGACGCTGGTAAAGTGATAGAGGTCGACCGCCTCGCCCTCGACCTGGGTTGCATCGGCGATCAAACGATCGGCGGTGCCGCGATCAAGCCCGAAATGGCTTTCGATCAGGCTGTGCAGCTTGCGCTGCTCGGCCGCCGTCGGTTGGCCGTCGAGCGAGACCACATGGACCAGCAACGCGGTCGCCGCCAGCCGATAATCGCTGTCGCCGAATGCGCGGTCCTGGGCTTGGGGAGCCACAATGTCGGCGATGAATTGGCGCAAGCCGTCGAGCATGAAGTCCTACCGAAATCGATGACGCCGCGGGGGCGCGGCGTCTACCAGCCTTATATGAGCGGGAAACTCAACCGGCGCAACGTGTGTCAGCTCCGGGCGCGGCATTACGTTTCGGCAATCTAGAGGGCTGTGATTTTGGCGTAGAGCAAGCCAAGTCCTCAGATGTCGTCCCGGCGAAGGCCGGGACTCATAACCACAGGCTGTGGTTTGGCGAAGACTTTGGCGACGACCAGCCTGCCCACTTCAGAAATCACGCGGTATGGGTCCCGGCCTTCGCCGGGACGACACCAACTCACGGTATCTCGTACACCACCATCTTGTCGGCGATGCCGCGCAATGCGGCCTGCTTCTGGATCGGCTTGATCGCGCGCTGCTCCAGCACTTCCGCCACGGCCGGCGCATCCAGCACTGGCCCCGTGATGTGGATCTCCTGTGCGGTCGACAGGCTCTGCACGCGCGCGGCGATGTTGACGGTCTGGCCGAAATAATCCTGACGCTCGTTGAGCATCACCGCGAGGCACGGCCCCTCATGGATGCCGATCTTGACGATGAGGTCAGCGGTGCCGCGCTGCTTGTTGAGCTCGTCCATCGCCGCGCGCATCCGCAGGCCCGCGACGATCGCGTGCTCGGGACGGATGAAGGTCGCCATCACGGCATCGCCGATGGTCTTCACCACCGCGCCCTTCTCGGAGGAGATGATCTCGAGCAGCGCATGGAAATGCGCGCGCACGAGATCGAAGGCGGCGAGATCGCCCACCCGCTCGTAGAGCGCGGTCGATCCCTTCAGATCCGTGAACAGAAATGTCAGGGACGTGATCTGGAGCCGCTGGTCGACACTGAGATTGTCCGCCTTGAACACATCGCGGAACGTCTGGTTCGACAACATCCGCTTGGCGGTGAGGAACGGCTTGCGCTTGCCGATGAGGTGATGAAGCGCCTCGGCCGCGATGAAGACCGACGGCAGCACACGCACGCCGGCCTGGTTCTCCAGCGACAGCCGCAGCGGGCCCGGCCGCATGGTCGTGGTGCCCGTTGGCGCCTGCACCCTGTTGTACATGATCGCGAACTGCTGGCGATCCTTGGTCGGCTCGCCCTGCACGTCGATGAAATGAGCGGAGTGCGTCACCGGCTCGAAGATGATGATGAAGTCGTTCGGCAGCTGCAGCGACATGGTCGCCTTCTCGCCGGCCGGCAGCTCCATCGTATCCAGCGTCACCTCGTTGGCCAGCGTCGCAAACGATTCCTTGTTGAAGTCGACGCCGGAGCTCCAGAACACCTGCTTGAAGTACTCCCACACCGGAAGCGTATCCGGGTCGTGCGCCGCGATGCGCCGGACGCGTGGATTCACGGTGAAGGAAACCTCGACCTGGTCGTCCACGGAGGCCTTGTAGCCGCAGGCACAGAGTGCGCAGTGGTAATCGTCCGGCTTGAGCGCCTTCAGCGTCGCGTGAGCACCGAGCACGCCACCGCAGCCCGGACACAGCACGTTCCAGCCGAGATCAAACAGCCCGAGCCGCGCCGCATGCAGGAAGGCGGAGATCGCGCGCTCTTCGTCGACACCATGCTGCCTGGCGAAATCGAGGACATTGACGCGGTTGAGCTCATGATCCTCGCCGTCCTCGATGAGGCGCGCAATTTCATCGACCGCCTTCGGATCGGCGGTCTGCTTCAGAACGGAAAACTGGGCCTGGATGTCGCTCATGGCGTAACTCTATCTAGGGTCGATCACGCCATTGGCCAGGCGATTGCCTGTCACCGACGCGTGATGCGGAACATGGGTGAACGGTCCGGCTGGGTCGTGACGACGCCATGCGGGATCACGGGAGCCGTATCGACCAGCTCGACGCGGAACGCACCGATCAGCCGGGCCAGCGCCAGCACGGATTCGGCTTGCGCAAACGGCGCGCCGACGCACACGCGCGGACCCGCGCCGAACGGCAAATAAGCGAAACGGTCGGGTGCTTCAGTCGACATGAAGCGCTTTGGAACGAACGCGTCCGGCTGATCCCACAGCTTTTCGTGCCGGTGCAGCAGCCAGGGCGCGATCATGATGATGTCGCCCCTGCCGATCTCGATTCCGGCCACACTGTCCTTCTCGCGCGCGGCACGCGCGATGAGGAAGGCGGGCGGATAGAGCCGCATGGTTTCCTCGATCACCGCACGGGTGAATTTCTGGCGATCGATGTCGGCCATGCTGTCGAGATGTTCGCCGCGAGTCTCGGACGCCACCTCCTCCTGCGTATCAGGATCGAGCGCGAGCAGATAGAGCGCCCAGAACAGCGCGGTCGCCGTGGTTTCGTGACCGGCGAGAATCATGGTCGCGACTTCGTCGATGAGCTGCGCGTCGGAAAAGCCCTTGCCCGTTTCAGGATCGCGCGCCTCGTCCATGAGGTCGAACAGGTCGCGCGGCGGCGCGCCGTCCTTTTTCCCGGCGGCGCGCCGCTCGGCGATCAGCATCGCGACGAATTCGGTCCAGCGCTTGCGGAATCGGGCGCGGGCAAAATCCATCGGGCTCGGCCAGGACACCGGCAGCAGCATGTCGAGGAAATAGGGCCGTCCCAGCCGCTCGCCATATTCCATGACGAAGTTGCGCAAGGTGGGGCCATGCCGGTCCATGCCGAACGAGAACATCGTGCGCCCGGCGATCTCGAGCGTCATGCGCTGCATGGCCTCGCGCAGATCAACGGTCTCGCCGTTGCGCGCATCCAGCTTCGCGATGGTCTCGTCGAGCACCGCCGTCATGTGCGGAACGAGATTTGCGGTGGCGCGCGGCGTGAAGGCCGGCGCGAGCGTGCGGCGCTGAAACGTCCAGGCATGACCTTCCGCAATCAGAAGGCCTTCGCCGAGCACGGGACGCAGCATGCGGATGCCGGCCGGCGTGCGCGTGTAGTTCTCGTAATTGCTGAGCAGGACATGCCGGATCGCGTCCGGACGGTTCAGGATGAAGCTCTTATGGAGGAAGAAGCGGCCCTCGAGAACGTCCTCCTCATAGGCGCGCTGCCCCCAGGTTGCGATCATGTTCTGCCTGATCACCGCGACCCGGCCGAAGAACGACATGTCGTCCGGCGCACGCGGCGGCGTCGGAGGGACGATGGGCCGACGCACGCTGGCGATATTCATGGCTCTCTCCCGCAGATGTGACGCAGGCAAATAGCTAGTAAGTCAGCTCGGCGACCGCAATCCTGTTCTCGGAGGCAGGCCAGAGGCGTGCCACAATCCGTTCTTCGCCGAACTGGGCCACGATGTTACGCCCGATCTCGCTGGCCGGAAGCCGCAATGTTGCTGCCGAATCCGTGGGTACGCCCGGCTTGACGTCGGCCGGCTCCTTGCCGTCGAGCAGAACGACATCCCGCGGCAGGCCGAAATAGCCGCGCGGACGTGACATGATCACGACAGCGCCGGCGTCCTTGTCCGCCGGCCCGAGCGGACGCGCGGCGCGCAGGTGGACGACGTCGGACGAGCGCGGAAAGGGCGAGCGATAGAAGTGCGTGGTCGGCGCATCCGGCGACGCGAGGGCGAATTCGAGCGACCAGGAGGATTCGACCTGCGCCGGCCCCCAGCGGCCATCGGCGCCGGTCTTCGAGCTGTGCACCGCATTGCCCTTGCGCTCACCGGTATCAGGATCGACGCGGAAGATATCGACGGTTGCGCCCGCTACTGGGCGATTGGTCGGCACGCCGCCCGGCGTTCCCGTGACGAGGCCACTCAGCCTGACGCTCGGTTCCGGCACAATCGCGATGCGCGCGGGCTCGCGGCCGGCGATGAACTTGTAGATCTCGCGGAAGGCGCGCGGGTGAAACGCCACCTCGCGATGATCGAGCGCTCCGAGCACGAGGTTGGTAGCCCCCTGCAGCTCCGGCCCCTCGGTGGTGACACCGGTCGGCGTGCCGGGCTTGCCGATGAAGCGGCCGTCGGCTTGCGCGTATTTGTCCATGCCATCGCTGCGCAAGGTGAGGAAAGCCGTGCCCGGCGTCACCTCGCTCTCGCCCCCGTTCATCCCGCGCAGGAACGCGCCGCGGCCGTTGAACTCGCTGTTGGGCTGGTCGTCGGTCGCGAACACGCCGTGATTGGGCGTGCCGCACAGGACGGCGTGGCTGACGTCGGCCGTACCGCCGTTCCTGATGACATTGCGGATCGCATAGCCTCCGCGCGAGCTGCCGACCAGCGCCACGCGAGGTGCGCCGGTGCGGCGCTTCAGCTCGGCGATGGCGGCAATGAGCTCGCGGCGCTGGTCCTCGGTCGAGGAGCGGTTGGCCTGTTCGACCTTGTCGTCGTTCCGCGCCAGGGGATCGGTGAAGTTGATCGCCAGCATGCGATCGCGCGCAACGCCATTGGATTCCATCCGCCACATCGTGGTCATCCAGAGCGCGCCGTAATCGCCATTGCCGTGGACGAACAGGATCGGCGGCACTTCGGCGCCCTGCGCCGCGGGCGCAGTTTGAGCGAAAGCGTCCATCCGGATGCTCGCAAGCGCAAAAGACAACGTGCCGGCACCCTGCAAGATCGTCCGTCGCGACAGCTTCATCTGTTCCTCCCCGGCAAAACCGCCTCTTTGCACCGCTTATAGCGTCCTAAACACTGGACAGCGAAGGACTTTCGCGGGCATCACTGAATTTGCCGGAATCACCAGGACCACTTCTGCCAGCCCTTTGGAAGGGGATATGACCGAGCAGCCGAACCGTCAGAAAATCGCGGCCGACGGCATCGCCGCGCCGCTGCGGTACACCGTTTTCCGCCGCATCTGGCTCGCCAGCCTGCTCTCCAATCTCGGCCTGCTGATCCAGGGCGTGGGCGCCGCCTGGGCGATGACGCAGATGGCGGCCTCGGCCGACAAGGTGGCGCTGGTGCAGACCGCGCTGATGCTGCCGATCATGCTGATTTCGATGCCGGCCGGCGCCATCGCCGACATGTATGACCGCCGCATCGTCACCCTGGTCTCGCTCATGATCGCGCTGACCGGCGCGACCGCGCTCACGATCCTGGCCGGGCTCAAGCTGATCACGCCGGAAACGCTGCTCGCCTTCTGCTTCGTCGTGGGCAGCGGCAACGCGCTGTTCGGCCCGGCCTGGCAATCCTCGGTCAGCGAGCAGGTGCCGCCCGAAGCATTGCCGTCGGCCGTCGCGCTGAACGGCATCAGCTACAACATCGCGCGCAGCTTCGGTCCCGCGGTCGGCGGTGTCATCGTCGCCGCGCTCGGCGCGGTGGCGGCGTTCGCCTGCAACGCGATCCTCTATCTGCCGCTGCTGGTCGTGCTGCTGCTGTGGCGGCGCAGCACCGAGCCATCGCGACTGCCCCGGGAGAAGCTCAACCGCGCCATGGTCTCGGGCTTCCGCTACATCACCAATTCGCCGCCGATCAAGATCGTGCTGCTGCGCACGCTGGTGATGGGCCTGATCGGCGGCGCCGTGATGGCGCTGATGCCGCTGGTCGCGCGCGACCTGCTGCATGGCGGTGCGCAGACCTACGGCATCATGCTCGGCGCCTTCGGCATGGGCGCGGTCGTCGGCGCACTCAACATCCACGAATTGCGCAAGCGCATGAGCGGCGAGTCCGCGATCCGGGCCTGCACCATCTCGATGGCCTTTGCGATGGCCGCCCTTGCCGTGAGCACAGAACCGGTGCTGACGGCGGCCGCGCTGGTGCTGGCCGGCGCGGTCTGGATGGCCGCCGTCGCGCTGTTCAATATCGGCGTGCAGCTCTCGGCACCGCGCTGGGTCGCAGGCCGGTCGCTGGCGGCGTTCCAGGCCTCGATCTCCGGCGGCATCGCGATCGGCGCCTGGGGCTGGGGCCATCTCACCGACTATGCCGGCGTCGAGGTCGCGCTTCTGGTCGCGGCAGGCCTGATGCTGGTTTCGCCGCTGCTGGGAATCTGGCTCACCATGCCGCGCGTCGGCGCCCGCAACGAGGACGCCGAGGTGCTGGCCGATCCCGAGGTCAGGCTGTCGCTCACCGGCCGCAGCGGACCACTGGTGGTCGAGATCGAATACCGGGTCGCCCAGGAGAACGCGCGCGCCTTCCACAATGTGATGCAGGACGTGCAGCTCTCCAGGCAGCGCAACGGCGCCTATGGCTGGTCGATCGCGCGCGACATCGCCGATCCCGAATTGTGGACCGAGCGCTATCACTGCCCGACCTGGTTCGACTATCTGCGCCAGCGCAACCGCTCGACCCTATCGGAGCGCGCGCTGCATCAGCAGGCGATCGATTTCCACGTCGGCCCCGAGCCGGTGCGCGTCCGCCGCATGCTGGAGCGCCCGTTCGGCTCGGTGCGCTGGAAGGAAGAGACGCCGGACCGCGCAAGCGACGAGGTGCTGCCCGTCGTCGCAGCGGGGAGCAGCACGTAACTCTCGTCATTCCGGGGCGCGCCGTCAGGCGCGAGCCCGGAATCCATTTCTCGGGAGATTGCCGCTCGATGGATTCCGGGTTCGCGCTTCACGCGCCCCGGAATGACGATCACTGCCCGTGATCCGTCAGCACCTTGTCGCAGCCTTTGCTCAGCCGCGTGCGATTCTGCTTGAGGCAGGCGAGCACAGCCTGGTCGCCATTGTTCATCACGGCGCGGCAAAAGCGCGTGACGTCGCGCGCGCAGGCGTCGTGTCCGGGCTGCTGTTGCGCTGATGCGCCAGATGCGCACAGGAGAAAAGGAACGATCAAAAGAAATCTGGTCATCGCGTAATGCCTCTTACCCGGAAGAAAGTGCGGGGGAAGCTAGTGCGACGATCCCGGAGCCGCAACGGCTTTATTGGCAGGAGGCGTCTTCGACGCCGCGTGGCCCCGGCTTGACGCCGGGGCACTGCACGAAGGGAGCTAACCGACGCAACGATCGCTGTGTTGCTCTTACTGCTTGTCCTGGGCGTCAGCGACCTTGCGTGAGGCGCCCCTGGCGAGGTCCTTGTCCATCACCGCGCGGCAGCCGGCGCTCAGGTCCGAGCGATGCTTCATCATGCATGCGGTGATCTTCGGGATGTTGGGGATTTCCGACGAGCACAGGCGGAAGGCATCGCCGGTGCACATCTGCTGCGCTTCGGACGAGAAGGCGAAGCTCGACGTCGTCGAAACGATCGAGACGATGGCGGCCAAGCCCAGAGCGAGGCTGGTGTCGCGGATCTTGCTACTCGAGGACTTGGCGGTAAACGACGTGGTCATTTGAAGCTCCCATTGGCACCGCAGGAAGCGGGCCTGTTGTTGATGGGAACTACGATGCTCCAGCAAAACAGTTTCCACTGTGATGATGGTCACGGGCGGGCCCCAACTGTGACTTCGGTCACATTGGCACACCTCGCTGAAAATCCGGCGCAAACGCCGTCGTGTTGGTGTCACGTTAACTGTTCCTTCGCATTAATGGCTCGTCGCGCGGGAAATTCCGCAGGTTTGGTTGCGTAATTGGAAAGAGTAGCGATGCGTAATGCGTTGGGCCTGATGCTGGCCAGTGTAGTTGCGGCGGTCGTGATTGCCGCCGGAGGTTGGTTTTATTATTCCTCGCGCGCCGATCAGGCCGCTCCCAAGACAATGGCCGCCCGTGCCGCCGATCAGTTGCCGGCACAGGCGAAGCTCGCCGCCAGGGATGACGTCGAGACCACCGCGGCACTCGCGGGCAAGCCGGCGGCAGCCGCCCCGGCGCCAGCGCCCGCTCCGGCCATGCCGGTTCAGCAGAGATCGACCTGCGCCAATCCGAACGCCCTCGGCGTTTCCCGCGTGGTCGAGATCGACACCACCGGCGGTCCCGGCTTCGGCTTCGAGCACTTCAAGCAGTTCGATTTCCTCACCGACAAGGAGGTCGTGCTGACCTTCGATGACGGTCCGTGGCCGGTCAACACGCCCGCGGTGCTGAAGGCGCTCGCGGATGAATGCACCAAGGGCCTGTTCTTCTCGGTCGGCAAGCACGCGACCTACCACCCGGAGATCCTGCGCCAGGTTCTGGCCCAGGGCCACACGGTCGGCACGCACACCTGGTCGCATGTCAACCTGAACAGCAAGAAGATGACGGAGCAACAGGTCAAGGACGAGGTCGAGAAGGGCTTTAGCGCAGTGAGGTTCGCGCTCGGCACCAACCCGGCGCCGTTCTTCCGCTTCCCGCAGCTTCAGCACAATCCGGCGATGGTGACCTATTTCGGCACCCGCAACGTCGCGATGTTCTCGACCGACATCGATTCCTTCGACTTCAGGAAGGGCGCCACGCCGGAGAAGATCGTCGAGACCGTGATGGGCAGGCTCGACAAGCTCGGCAAGGGCATCATCCTGATGCACGACTTCCAGAAGCACACCGGCGAAGCGATGCCGGCGCTGCTCGCGCGGCTCAAGGCCGGCGGCTACAAGATCGTGCAGATGAAGGCCAAGACCACCTTCCAGACGCTGCCGGAATATGACGAGGCGCTGCTGAAGGACCTGAAGGTGCCGACCTCGAGCGCGCGTCCGATCGGAAGCGTGGTGCAGACGGTTTCGCAGTAACGCGGAAGATCAATCCGGAACGTTTGCGTCATGGCCGGGCTTGTCCCGGCCATCCACGTTCTTGGAGTGAAGAAGAAGACGTGGATGCCCGGGTCATCTGGCGCGAAGACGCGCTTCGCGCTGTTGCCCGGGCATGACGGCGAGAGTGGAGCATGCGGGCCGCTTACCAGTAGATGCCGTGGCGATGCAGCTCGCCGATGATGCGGCGTTCGGTCCAGCTATGCTTCGGCTTGTTGGCTTTCGCCGTGGTCTTCGGCGCAGGCTGAGTTGCGGTCGCGGCGGGCGCTGAAGTCGTCGTGGTGACGGCGGGAGCCGGTGCCGCGGCAGGGGCAGGGGCCGAGATCGCCGGCGGACGGTCGACATATTTCGGAGCTTCAGTGACGGGTGCGACTTCGCTCACCCGCGTGGCCGTGGTTGTCGCTTGTGGAGCCGAGGCCTGTTCGCTCGCCGTGGCCAGCGAGAGGCTGCGTGGGCCACCGGCCTGGGCAGATGCGGAAGCCAGGACCATGGCGGCAACCAGAATGATCTTGCGCATGTGAAATCTCCCCGTGTTGGCGTGACGGGGACGCTACGCGAGAGACGCGCAGCATTATGTGATCGCAATCACGCAGGCGACCGGACGATCTTGAACCCGCGCACGCTCACGCCAGCTGGATGCATCGATGAGGACGCTTGTCTGCGACGATCGAATGAATTCGGGGCGCTGGTGCCGCAAGAGGGATTCGAACCCCCGACCCCGTCATTACGAATGACGTGCTCTACCGACTGAGCTATTGCGGCGAACCTTGCCGGGGCCCGGGCGGTGCCGGCCCCGATACGCGCGCTCCTGATATCGGGCATGGCCCGAATTGGCAAGAACAAGCGGGATGCGAAATGCGGCTTAGGCGCCCCAACGGGACCAGAATCCGCGCCAGCCGCCGGCCTGGGCCTTGGGCGTGCCGATTTGTTCCGTAAATTCATCGCTTGGGCCCTCGTCATCGATGCCGGGATCATCCGGGGCACGGACGATCGGGATGACAGCGGGAATCGGGGCGGGTGCGGGCTTGCCGAGGTCGGCGCGGGTCCGGAACACGGGCGTTTCCGCCACCGGCGCTGATTCGGCCGGCTCGGGGGCCGGTTCAACCGGCTCGGTGGGCGTGACGACGGGCTCTGCCTTTGGCTCTTCCTTGGCCGCCGGAGGTGAATTGTCCTGCTCGGCCGGGGCCGATGCAGCCGGAGCGGGTTCCATCGGGGTGTCATTCGCAGGCGCCGTGACCCGTTTCGGCGGCGGGGCCGCCAGCATGGCTTCCTCGAAGGCCGAGGACTCGATCAAGTCGCCCTTGTCGGAAGGAAGGCTCGCGACCGGCGTCTGCCACTGGAAGGCGTCGAGGCGGCCGGTGACCGGGGAGACCGGGCGCCAGCGATCACTGACATAGCCGTCGGCGGTCCAGGCCGGATCGTGGCGAGCGCGCACCGCGCGCAAGGTCCAGGCGCGGGCGCGGCCGCCGTCGCCGTGCTCGGTGCGCTCGATCTCGGCCATCAGCAGTGCGACGCGCTGGGTCGGATCGTTGACGTAGGGCGCCAGCACCGCACGCGCGCGGGCAAACTCGGAGGCATCGATCGCGGCACGTGCGAGCGCGAGCTGGCCTTCAATATGGCCGGCTCTGTCGGCAGGCGTCTTGGCCGCAAGCGTCTCGATCCGCTGCAAGCGCTGCCGTGCGGAATCGCCGATCCTCACATGTGCATAGGCCTCGGCCAGATCGGGATGCGGATTGGCGAGCCAGGCGGCCTCGACCAGCTTCATGGCGCGGCGCACCTGATGCGCCTCGCTCTCGAATTTTGCGGCGAGCACCGCGGCCGGCACCAGGGTCGGTGCGAGCTTGATCGCCTCCATCACGCTCTCGCGTGCGACGTCGCGGTCCATCGTTTGCAATTCCAGCGCGCGTGCGGTGAGCAGCACGCCGCGCTGGCGGCGATAGGCCGGCTTGTCGATCAGGCCCGCGGACAGGTTCGAATCGAGGATCGCGAGCGCGCCGCTCCAGTCGCCGCGCGCGCAGCGGAAGCCGAGCACGGCATGCGAGGCCCAGGTCGAGGACGGCGACAGCTTGATCGCTTCCTCCGCGATCATGACGGCGCCGACCGCATCGTCGGCGCGCTGCGCCTCGATGAACAGGCCGCGCAGGCCGAGCAGCCGCGTATCCTCGCGCTCGGCCATGGCGCGGAAGGCGCGCTGCGCCTCGCCGCGATTGCCTTCGAGCTGCGCCGACTGGGCGTGCAGCAGCAGCGCGAGCGGATCGTTCGGCGCATGCCGCCGCGCCGTCTCGGCGTGACGGCGGGCAAGCGCGGTATCGCCATGACCGATCGCGAGCAGGCCGTGGGTGATGGCGTGGCGGCCGCGGGCGTGACGCTTTTCATGGCGGCGGCGGCGCAAACGCCCCGGCGTCCGCCAGATCGTCGTCAGGATGCTCCAGACGAGCACGACGGCCGCGGCAAAGAGGCCCAGCAGGAACACGAACCTCGGCAACGTCGTTGAGGCGCGGAAACCGCCCGCGGTCAGGACGAGATCACCGGGCTGATCGGCAACCCAGGCCGCGCCGGCCGCCGCCAGCGCAATCAAGACGAGGAAAAGGACGATGCGAAGCATGACGATCCCTATACGCGCTGATTATTGCGCGAAGCTTTATTGAGCAGGCTTGACGAGATCCGCCATGGCATCGTCGGCGAACTTGCGGGACGCGGCGAGCGCGGCATCGCGGGCATTGGCCTTGTCGAGCCAGGCCTGCGCCGGCGCGCGATCGGCATCGGGCAGCGTCTTCAACTCGCGCCGCGCCTCGACGAAATCATTGCGGAGCGCAGCAGCCGTCACCCGCGCCACGATGGCGCCGCGGTCATTGCCGACCCCGTCGGTCCGCTCGATGCGGACGAGTTTTGACGCTCCCGCCTGGAGACGCTCGACGATGCCGGTGCCGCTGGACTGGGCATCCGCCGGCGGCGACAGCTTTGGCACGATGTTGAGGAGCTCGCGGCTCAGCGCAACCGGTGTCGGGATGCCCGACGATGCAAAGGTGTCGAGTGGCTTCAGCATGTCGGGCTTGGCCGCCAGCGACCGCGCCGCGGCGAGCTGCGCCTCATAGGGATCGCCATGGCGCACGGCGACGTCGAGCAGGGCCGCCGCCACCACATGGCGCAGCGGCTTGTCGTCCATCGTCTTGGCATCAGCGATCTTCTCGCCCTGCTGCGCGAGCTCGGCCCGCTCCGTCTTGCTGGCGCGCTCGAGCTGCGCGATGCGGTCGTTGAGCGCGGCAAGATCAGGCGAAGCGGCGCCCGGCGAAGATTTCGCATCGTTCAGAGCGCTCGCGGTTTTGTCGGACTGCGCGCGCAGATTGGCGATGTCGCTGCGCAGGCTGCCTGCGGATTTTTCCAGCGCATCGATCCGCGCCACCATGGCCGGATCGGCGGCGGGCTTGCCAGCCCTGGCTTCGACCGCGGCAACGCGACCATTCAGGGCGTCGACCGTCGCGCTTGTCACTTGTGGCGCGGCCGGCGGCGCCTGCACGGCGGGCCAGCCCAGCATCCAGCCGACCCCGATCACGACGGCCGCCGCCACCGCACCGGAGAGCGGTGCAATGACCCAGGGCGAAACCGGAGGCGACGCGGGAGCGGCCGCAGCCTGCGCCTCGGGGCGCTCCGGCTCGGCGTCGGCCTGCTCGGATTTTGCCTGCTCGGGCTCGATGTGCTCGCTCGCCGGCGAAGCCTCGGGCTCGCCCGCCACCTCCTGCGGCTGGGTCGAGACTTCGGTCGCCTCGAGGTCGATGGTGGTCGGGGTACGCTTGGCACGACCGGACTCGGGGGCCAATCCTGCGTCTTCAGGCTTGTCGTCGGCCATCGTGACGGTTCCTCACACTTCCATACCTCGCGCGGATCCTTGGCAAAGGTCCTTGGATGGACCCGATCGCGTTGGATTCGGCCCGACCTCTTACGCCAAACGGGTGCGCAAAGCACGCTCCAAGGTGTCAAATAAGGCATTTTCGTCCGACTTCGCGGCCACCAGAACCTGCGACGCACCGGCATCGCGCAGCACGCTGGCGACCGTCTCGGACAGGCAGCATTGCGGTATGGCCAGCGCCGAGATTTCGACGCCTTCGTCCCGCGCTGCATCCAGGAAGGCCCGCGCGCTGCGCCGGGAGTAGTGCAGCACAGCCTCGATCCCATGCGCGGCGAAGCCCTCGCAGACATCGCGCGGGAGAATCTTGACCGGTGCCATGCGATAGGTGGTCTGCGTAACCACGTTGAAGCCTTCGGTGCCGAGTTCGCCGCCGAGATCGCGCGACAGATCCGCGCCGGCGAGATAAAGCAGCGTGCTTTTCTTCTTCAGCACCTTGTCGCGCGCACTTTGTATGACCTTGTCGCGCAGGGCCGCGGAATCGCCGCCGGCAATGATCACCTCGGCAAAGCCGGCGTCGAGCGCGGCAGTCGCGGTGTGCTCGCCGACCGCGAACAGCGGCAGCTTCAACAGGCCGAGATCCTGCAATTGCGGCGCGACGGCACGGATAGCATTGGCCGATGTGACGATGATGGCGCTATAGTTCGCCTCGCTCTCGTCGTGGAAAGCGACCGGCTCGAACTTGAGCACGGGCGCGAGCAGCACCACATGACCCCGCGCGCGCAAATTGTCCGCCGTCGCCTCATTTTCGGGATGCGGCCGTGTGACAAGAATGGACATCGCTTGTGTTCCCGAACCGCGTGACGGTGACGCATTCGCAAGGACGGCTGCGCGTGACGATTGCGCAAGCCGACCCCGGAATGCTACCGGACGTACCAGAACTCTGCTTTCCGGATGAGCGCAAGGGCGCAAATTGGATAACAATTCGCCAATGCTGGTATTGGGCATCGAAACCACCTGCGACGAGACCGCCGCGGCCGTGATCGAGCGCGCGCCTGACGGCAGCGGCAAGATCCTGTCCAACATCGTGCGGTCGCAGGTCGAGGAGCATGCCCGTTTCGGCGGCGTGGTGCCGGAGATTGCCGCCCGCGCGCATGTCGACCTGCTCGACGGCATCATAGACCGCGCCATGCGCGAGGCCGGCATCGACTTCGCCCAGCTCAATGGCGTCGCGGCGGCCGCGGGACCGGGCCTGATCGGCGGCGTCATCGTCGGGCTCACCACCGCGAAGGCGATCGCGTTGGTGCACGACACGCCGCTGGTCGCGGTGAACCATCTGGAGGCGCACGCGCTGACGCCGCGCCTCACCGACGGAATCGAATTTCCGTACTGCCTGTTCCTCGCCTCCGGCGGCCATACCCAGATCGTCGCGGTCACCGGCGTCGGCCAATATGTGCGACTCGGTACCACGGTCGACGACGCCATCGGCGAAGCCTTCGACAAGGTCGCGAAGATGCTGGGCCTGCCCTATCCCGGCGGACCGCAGGTCGAGCGCTCGGCGGCAAGCGGCGATGCCGCGCGCTTTGCCTTTCCGCGGCCGATGCAGGGCAGGCCGGATGCCAACTTCTCGCTGTCGGGATTGAAGACCGCGGTGCGCAACGAAGCGAGCCGTATCGCCGAGATCACGCCGCAGGACATCAGCGATCTCTGTGCAAGCTTCCAGGCCGCCGTGCTGGACTCGACGGCCGACCGGCTGAGTGTCGGCTTGAGACTTTTCCGCGAACAGTTCGGCGCGCCGCGTGCGCTCGTGGCCGCCGGCGGCGTCGCCGCCAATCAGGCGATCCGCGGCGCGCTGCACGACGTCGCGCGGCAGGCCGGGACGCAACTGATCATGCCGCCGCCCGCGCTCTGCACCGACAACGGCGCGATGATCGCCTGGGCCGGCGCCGAGCGGCTCGCGCTGGGAATGACCGACACGATGGAAGCCCAGCCCCGCGCACGCTGGCTGCTCGACGCGAATGCGACAGCGCCCGCGGGCTACGGCAAGACGCGAGCGGGATTCTAGCGATGACCGCGTTCCAATCCGTTGCGGTGATCGGAGCGGGCGCCTGGGGTACGGCGCTGGCGATGGTGGCAGCGCGGGCCGGGCGGAGCGTCACGCTCTGGGCCCGCAACGCCGAGCATGCGGCGCGGATTGCATCGACCCGCGACAATCCACGGCTGCCCGGCGTGCGCCTCGCGCAGGAAATTGTCGTGACGAGCGAGCTGGCGCTCGCCGCGCGCGCGGACATGCTTCTGATCGCAACGCCGGCGCAGCATCTGCGCGGCGCCGTCAACATGCTGGCCACGCATCTGACGACGCAGACGCCTGTCGTCGCCTGTGCCAAGGGCATCGAGCACGGCACCCACAAATTCATGACCGACGTGATCGCCGAAGCCGCACTGCACGCGCAGCCGGCGATCCTGTCGGGCCCGAGCTTTGCCGACGACGTCGCACGCGGCCTGCCGACGGCGGTGACGCTGGCGGCCAAGGAGGAAGAGCTGGCCAGCAGCCTGGTGCAGGCGCTGGGCTCGCCGACGTTCCGGCCCTATCACTCCACCGACGTCCGCGGCGTCGAGATCGGCGGCGCCGCCAAGAACGTGCTGGCGATCGCCGCCGGAATCGTGGTCGGCCGCAACCTCGGGGCCTCCGCGCTCGCCGCGCTGACCACGCGCGGCTTCAGCGAGCTGGCACGGCTCGGCCGCGCCTGCGGCGCGCGCACGGAAACGCTCTCGGGCCTCTCCGGCCTCGGCGATCTGCTGCTGAGCTGTTCGACCGCGCAATCGCGCAATTTCGCGCTCGGCATCGCGCTCGGCCGCGGCGAGGCGGCGCCGGCGGGCAAGCTTGCGGAAGGCGCATTCACCGCGCCGGTGCTGGTCGAGCTCGCGGCCGCACGGAACGTCGACATGCCGGTCTCGCAAGCGGTCGCTGCCATCCTCGACAACAAATTGACGATCGACGCCGCGATCGAAGGGCTGTTGACGCGGCCGTTCAAGGCCGAGGAATGACATCTTCCGTCATGCCCGCTCTTGTCTCGGGCATCCACGTCTTGATATTGAACACGGAAGCAGAGACGTGGATGGCCGGGCATAGGCGAGCGGAAGCGACGCCGTCCTTCGGACGGCTATGCCCAGCCATGATGAACGGATAGGGCGCGTGATGAACTACTGGCTGGTGAAATCCGAACCGTCGGTGTGGTCCTGGGATCAGCAGGTGGCGAAGGGCGCCAAGGGCGAAGCCTGGACGGGGGTGCGCAATTACACCGCGCGCCAGAACCTCGTCGCCATGAAGAAGGGCGACAAGGCGTTCTTCTATCATTCCAACGAGGGCAAGGAGATCGTCGGCATCGCGGAGGTCATCAAGGAGGCCTATCCCGATCCGACCGACAAGACCGAAAAATTCGTCTGCGTCGACATCAAGGCCGACAAGCCGCTGAAGACGCCGGTGACGATGGTCGCGATCAAGGCCGAGAAGAAGCTCGCCGACATGGCGCTGGTGAAATATTCGCGCCTGTCGGTGCAGCCGGTCACGGCGGAGGAGTGGAAGCTCGTCTGCAAGATGGGCGGGGTTTAGTTGCTGCCGTAGCCCGGATGGAGCGCAGCGCAATCCGGAAAAGTCTTCACGCCGCACGATCCCGGATTACGCTTCGCTCCATCCGGGCTACGATACCCGAGCTCACGTCTCCGGCAGCGCGAAGACCTCGCATGGCGCGGCAATGCCGCGCAGCGAATGCGATCCCAGCGCAACGAGAGCCGTGTCCGTCTCCGCGGCGAGCGCGCCCGACACCAGCACGGTCTCGCGAAGCGGCTTGCACAATCCCTCGAGCCGGCTGGCGAGATTGACGGCGGGACCGATCGCCGTGAAATCGAGCCGGTTGGCGGCGCCGATATTGCCCCACAGCATCTCGCCGAGATGGAGCGCGGCGCCAAACGCGAGCGGCGGCAGGCCCTGGTTGCGGCGCTCATTGTTGAGATGGGCCATCCCGGCCCTGGCCGCGCTGGCGGCGCGCAAGGCCGCATCGCACGCCCGGCGCGGTGATGCCTCGACTACCGGAAAAATCGCGAGCACGCCGTCGCCGATGAATTTCAGCACCTCGCCGCCAAAGGCGTGGACGGCACCGGCGATGCGGTCGAACCAGGCGTCGAGCGCCGCGATGACCTGGGCCGGCGGTGTGGTTTCCGACAGGATCGTGAAGTCGCGCAGGTCCGCATAGAGCAGCGCGGCCTGAATGGTTTCGCCGAGGTCGCGCCGCAGCGGTGCCGCCAGCACCCGCGCGGCGCTGCGCTTGCCAAGATAGGCATCCAGCGTCGCCCGCAACGTGTCGCGCGCAGCGAGCACGGCAAGGGGCGTCGCGGCAAAACGCGCGGCCTGGCGCAGTTGCTCGATTTCATCCGCGGTGAACGGACGCGGTCCGATCCAGCCGAGCAATGGCCCATCGGACCGCCCGACGACATCTTCGTGCACGGCACCGTCCGCAATGCCGCGGAGCCAGCGGCGACCGGCATCGTTGGGCGGGTCGGGTGCCAATCCGCCCGGTGCAAAGCCGAGCGCTTCGATCACCGTGCCGTTCTCGGCTCGCCACAGCCAGGTCCGCTTCGCGATCAGCGGGTGTGGCACCTCCAGCGTCAGGCTGCCTGCCGCAAGCGGCACGCCGTCGGCGACCAAGTGCGCGCCGAGTTCCGCAAGCAGGCGGTCGGCTCCGGGACTATCGGAGGCGGCGTCGACGAGCCAGGCGAGGGTCGGAGCGAGGTGCATGGCCCGATCATGGCGAAGGCAGGCCGTCTTTGTCACGAGGCAATCCTTGACGTACCGCTCGGCCGCCGCCATGTCCCAATGTCAGCCCCAGGGATGATCGCCGATGACCGAACCGTTCGTAGTGCGACGCGAGACCCAGATCGCAGCCCCACGTGCCACCGTCTTCGCCTATTTGACCGATCCCGAGAAGATCTTGAGCTGGATGGGCTCCGACGCGACCACGGAGCTGCATCCCGGCGGGCTCTATCTGCTCAAGGGCGTCGGCCCGCGCGGCGGCTCAGCCCGCGGCGCCTTCCGCGAGGTCGTGCCGGTGCATCGTCTGGCCTACACGTTTGGCTGGGAGGGCGGCCAGGAAGTGCAGCCCGGCTCGAGCCTGATCGAGATCGACCTGATCGAGCGCGACGGCGGCACGCTGCTGCGCATGACCCATAGCGGGCTGCCGACCGAGGAACAGGCCGCCGCACACGCGACGGGTTGGGCGCACTATCTGGAGCGACTCACCGCCGCAGCCGCAGGCAACGATCCCGGTCCCGACAAGGGTGTTTCAGACAAGATGTAGCGGCGGGCGGCTTAGACCGCCGCGGTCGCGACCACCTGCGCCAGAAGCTGCTCGCGCCTTGCCTGCGAGCGCTGGCCCTTCATGGTCGCGGCGAAACGCTCGAGGATGCCGTCCTCGAAGGCGGTGACGATGGTGTCGTGGACATAGCTCTTGCGGCAGATCGCCGGCGTGTTGGAGAGCTTGTCGGCCGCGGCACGGATCGCGTCCAGCACCTGCTTCTTGCGGCCGCGCTGGCTGGTCGCCGGCGTGATCCGCGACAGCGATTCCACCACAACGGCTGAGGCCATCAGCGTGCGAAAATCCTTCAGCGAAATCTTGATGCCGGCGATCTCGCGCAAGAACGCGTTCACCTGCGTGGTGTTGACCGCGCGCACGATGCCGTAGGCATCGCGATACTGGAACATGCGCTTGCCGGGAACGCCGCGCAGGATGCCGATGGCGCGCACCAGCTTGGCCGCGTCGCATTCCTTGCGCACTGCCTTGCCGCCCTTCGCCTTGAAGGTCAGCACGAAGCAATCGTCTTCCAGCGTCACGTTCGACTTCAGCAGCGTGGTGGCGCCGCGGGTGCCGTTGAGGCGGGCATAGGATTCGTTGCCGGGACGGATCGCGGTGCGCGCGATCAATTCGATCACGGCCGAGAGCGCGAACTCGCGCGTCGGCTCGTCGCCCGACAGGAACGCCGAGACCTTGCGCCGGATCTTTGGCAACGCGCCGACGAGCTTCTCCAGGCGATGCGCCTTGCGGTGCTCGCGGACCTTCTCCCAGTCGGCGTGATAGCGATATTGCAGCCGGCCCGCGGCATCGCGTCCCACGGCCTGGAGATGCGTGCTCGGATCGGCCGAGTAGCGCACCTCGCGATAGGCCGGCGGCACCGCCATGGCGTGCAGCCGGCGGATGGTGCGGGCGTCGCGGATATGAGCGCCGTTGGGGCGGACGAAGGAATAGCCCTTGCCGCGCTTGATGCGGCGGATGGTCAGCTCGTTCTGGTCGCCGAGCCGCAGGCCATGCTCCCTGGCGAGCGCCTCGACTGTCGCCGCGGGCGCCGCGTCGAAGACCTTTTTCGGGCTGAGGCGCGCTGATGCGGCCGGTTTCGGCCATTGTCCGAGGGCTTTGGCCAGCGCAATAGCGGAAGGATCGGCGGAAGCGGGCCGCATCGTCCCGAGATTCTGCTGATCCATCATAGTGTTACGCCTTAGCCCTGCCTGTTACCGGTCAATGCCGCTGTTCTGATGTTTGTTCCAAGGGGTCTCTTTGGACCCGGGTTGGCCATTTAGGGTGTTCCGAACCGTATTGCGAGTCCCGAATCAGTGAGAGACGGTTTCTAAATACCTCCGAACGCTGCATGGGGGCTCTGCGCCGGTCCGTTCCGGAGATTTCGGTAAAGAGCCGAAAGGCGCCTCATGGCCTGTTTCAGATTTGCGACAGCCGGCCTGCGCAGCTTGATCCTCCGCATGGTCGGCCGCTCGCCGAAGGTCCAGCTTGTGCACCTTGTCGGGTCCGGTTAGCCCGACGCATAATCGGTTCAACGATCAAGTCGGCTCGCCGGTCGCTTGTGTTCGGCTTGCCGCATCTGGAGGGAAACAATGTCCGAGAAGATTTACGACGTCCCGGCGGAGTGGGCGAAGCGCGCCTGGGTCGACCAGGCCAAGTACAAGGAAATGTACGCCCGCTCGATCTCGGACCCGAACGGTTTCTGGGCCGAACAGGCCAAGCGCATCGACTGGATGAAGGCGCCGACGAAAATCGAGAACGTCTCCTTCGCGCCGGGCAACGTCTCGATCAAATGGTTCGAGGACGGCGTCCTCAACGTCGCCCATAACTGCATCGACCGGCATCTGCACAAGCGCGCCAACCAGACCGCGATCATCTGGGAAGGCGACGATCCCTCGCAGTCGAAACACATCACCTACAAGGAGCTGCACGACGAGGTCTGCCGGATGGCCAACATCCTGCGCACCCGCAACGTCAAGAAGGGCGATCGCGTCACCATCTACCTGCCGATGATCCCGGAAGCGGCCTATGCGATGCTGGCCTGCGCGCGGATCGGCGCGATCCACTCCGTGGTGTTCGCGGGCTTCTCGCCCGACAGCCTCGCCCAGCGCATCAACGACTGCCAATCCAAGGTCATCATCACCGCCGACGAAGGCCTGCGCGGCGGCAAGAAGGTGCCGCTGAAGGCCAATGTCGATGCTGCGCTCGCCAAGGCCGACGGCGTCGACTGGGTCGTCGTCGTCAAGCGCACCGGTGGCAGTGTCGAGATGAATCCGTCGCGCGACCTCTGGTACCACGACGCGGCCAAGATGGTGACGACCGAGTGCCCGGTCGAGCACATGCACGCCGAGGATCCGCTGTTCATCCTCTATACCTCAGGCTCGACCGGCCAGCCCAAGGGCGTGCTGCACACCTCGGGCGGCTATCTCGTCTTCGCCTCGATGACGCATCAATACGTCTTCGACTATCACGACGGCGACATCTACTGGTGCACCGCCGACGTCGGCTGGGTCACGGGCCACAGCTACATTCTCTACGGGCCGCTCGCCAACGGCGCGACCACGCTGATGTTCGAGGGCGTGCCTAATTATCCGGACAATTCGCGATTCTGGAACGTCATCGACAAGCACAAGGTCAACATCTTCTACACCGCGCCGACGGCAATCCGCGCCCTCATGCAGAGCGGCGACGAGCCGGTGAAGAAGACCTCGCGCGCCTCGCTCCGCCTGCTCGGCTCGGTCGGCGAACCGATCAATCCCGAAGCCTGGGAGTGGTACTACCGCGTCGTCGGCGACGACCGCTGCCCGATCGTCGACACCTGGTGGCAGACCGAGACCGGCGGCATCCTGATCACGCCGCTGCCGGGTGCGACCAGGCTGAAGCCGGGCTCGGCGACGCAGCCGTTCTTCGGCGTAGCACCTGAAATCGTCGACGCCGACGGCAAGGTGCTGGACGGCGAGACATCAGGCAATCTGTGCCTGACGCGGTCGTGGCCGGGCCAGATGCGCACGGTCTATGGCGACCACGCCCGGTTCGAGCAGACTTATTTCTCGACCTACAAGGGCAAGTACTTCACCGGCGACGGCTGCCGGCGCGACGCCGACGGCTATTACTGGATCACCGGCCGCGTCGACGACGTCATCAACGTCTCCGGCCACCGCATGGGCACCGCGGAGGTCGAGAGCGCACTCGTTGCGCATGAGAAGGTGTCGGAAGCTGCCGTGGTCGGCTTCCCGCACGACATCAAGGGCCAGGGCATCTACGCCTATGTCACCCTGATGGCCGGCGTCGAGCCGACCGAGGATTTGCGGAAAGAGCTCGTCACCTGGGTGCGCAAGGAGATCGGCCCGATCGCCTCGCCCGACCAGATCCAGTTCGCGCCGGGCCTGCCGAAGACCCGCTCCGGCAAGATCATGCGCCGCATCCTGCGCAAGATCGCCGAGGACGAGCCGGGCAGCCTGGGCGACACCTCGACGCTGGCCGATCCCGCCGTCGTCGATGATCTCGTCAAGAACCGGCAGAACAAGAAGTCGGCGTAACAAGTCGGCGCAAAGTTCGCTTGAGTGCCCCGGACGCGGCGCAGCGCTAGCGATGCGACGCAGAGCCGGGGCCCATGCCGCTTGCTGGGTCCCGGCTCTGCGCCGCGTCACTTCGTGCCGCGCCTTGTCCGGGACACGCGACCAAACCTCGCTCCGCACTTTGTCGCCCTCCCGAAACAACAGCCGTTCACACCTTCACGCTCTTGTCAGGGCGCGTGCCGGCTTGGCCGTGTCTTTCCCGCCAAGTGTTGTTTTCAGGTCATTTACTTTATTTCGAACATTTTCTTTGTTCCCCGTGCTTGCTGGCCCTTGGCGGCCGCGCGTGGAAACCATCCGGTTAACAGGCGCGGTTAAGAATATCCGGGCATGCGGGCAATTGCCGGTTCTGCGTAGTTTTGGACGATCCGTTCGGGGCAGGGGGAAAGTTGATGTCGATAAGGATTGCTGTGGCGCTCGCTGCCACCATCGGGGCGGGGATCTTGATGTCAACGGCGGCAGAGGCGCGGCCGGAAATGGTGGGGGCGCACCTGGCCGACTATTCGCCGGGCACCATCGTGGTCAAGACCAACGAGCGGCGGCTCTATCTCATTCTCGATAACGGCCACGCCGTGCGCTATCCGGTCGGCGTCGGCAAGTCCGGCAAGCAGTGGGCCGGCACGACCCGTATCGACGGCAAATATCGCAATCCGGCCTGGTCGCCGCCCGCCGAGGTGAAGCGCGACAAGCCGCAGCTTCCCGACGTCATTCCCGGCGGCTCGCCGCGCAACCCGATGGGCGTTGCGGCGATGACCCTCGCCGGCGGCGAATATGCGATCCACGGCACCAACGTGCCGGGCTCGGTCGGCGGCTTCGTCTCCTATGGCTGCATCCGGATGCTCAACGACGACATCACCGATCTCTACAGCCGCGTCTCCGTCGGCACGACGGTGGTCGTGACGCGCTGATCGAAGGATCAGGACAAGACAGCGAAAGCCGCGTCATTCGACGCGGCTTTTTCGTTACCAGAAGCGCCAGCTGCGCCCGCACCAGCCGTCGCGATGGCCGCCATTGTAACTGCGCGCATAGCCACCCGCGAGCAACACGGCCGAGACGTTGGCAGTGCGTTTGGTCGCGACGTCGGCGAGAACACGCCCATACTTGTCAGGGCCGAGATTGGTGATCGTGACGCCGCCCTGGCCGAGCAGATCGCGCAACGCGTCAGTGGCGGCTTCGGCCTTGTCCAGTTCCTCCCGGCAGGACGCCTTCATCTCGGGCGCGTCGATGCCGCGCAGGCGAACGCGCGCGACGAGAACGCGTCCGTCACGCTGGTGCACGCGAGCGAGAAAGGTATCACCGTCGATCGTGCGAATGACGTCGACCGGCTGACGGATGTCCGGATTGGCCTGCTGCAAAATGATCTCGGCATCTCGCGATTGACCGTCGGTCGCATGCGGGAAGGGCCAGTTCGTCCCGTGCCGGAACGTAAGCACGACGGCCACCACGATCCCGACCACGAACATCCACGGCAACAGCCCCGAAAAGTGACGGCCGAACGGCGAGCCACTGTATGAGGGCCGGTATGGATGGCTGGGATCGAAACGCGGCATCCGTGCACGCTAGGGCTGAGTCGGGCGATCCGGCAAGACAACCTAAAAAGACAGCCTAAAAAGACAGCCTTAAAAGTCCGAGGCGATACCCTTGCGCTCCCAATCGCCGTAGCGGGTGGGCTCAGGGCCCTTCGGTCCCTGCAATTCTTTCGGCGCCGCCTCGGCGTGGGCAACAGCAGCCTGCCGGCGCGCTTCGGCCTCGGCCAGCGCACGCTGGGCGGCCGGCGTGAGCTGCTTGCGATCGGAAACGGAGGGCTGGTCACTCATCGTGGAGGTTCCTAGCGCAGGATCACGGGGCGTGCGACGCCCAATAACGCATTGCTGAAATGGTCATGGCGGGCTGTAAACGCGAGAGGCCATTCTTACATTTGGCATATTCGCGTGCCAGATATCGCTTTCTCAAGGCATGCGCCCATATCGGCGGAACTGCCGCTTGCTCAGAACCTTACTTCCGCATGCCATCTCAACGTTTCGCCCCACCATCCGAAGTGCCTGGTCTTGCGGCGCGGCGGATTGCCGCCGACATCGTCGACGGCGTCCTGCACAAGCACCGTACGCTTGACGATCAGCTCGACGGCGGCGGCGCCCATCCCGGACTGAAGACGCTGGCCGACCGCGACCGCGCACTGATGCGCCGCCTGGTCGCGACCGTGCTGCGCCGGCTCGGCACGCTCGGCCATGTGCTGTCCCGCCTGCTCGACAAGGGCATTCCCTCCGACGCCCCGCGCGCGCAGAGCGCGCTGCTGATCGGCGCCGCCCAGATCCTCTGGATGGACGTGCCCGATCATGCCGCCGTCGATCTCTCCGTCCGCCTCGTGCAATCCGACCGGCGCGCTGCGCGCTATGCCGGCCTCGTCAACGCCGTGCTGCGCCGCTGTGCGCGCGAGGGCCAGGCGCTGGTCGAGGAAGTTGCCACGCAATCGCTCGACCTGCCGCCATGGCTGCTGGCGCGCTGGAGCGCCCATTATAGCGAGGCGACCGCAAGGAACATGGCACTGGCACTCGGCCACGAGCCGTCGCTCGATCTGACCGTGAAGTCGGACACCGAACAATGGGCGAGCCGCCTGCATGGCGAGACGCTGCCGACGGGGACGGTGCGGATGCTGCTGCATGGCTCGGTGACCATGCTGCCCGGCTTCGCCGAAGGACAATGGTGGGTGCAGGATGCCGCCGCCGCGTTGCCGGCCCGGCTGTTCGGCGACATCAAGGGTAAGTCCATTGCCGATCTCTGCGCCGCCCCCGGCGGCAAGACCGCGCAACTGGCGCACGCGGGCGCGCATGTCACGGCGGTCGACCGCTCGCCTGCCCGGGTGGCACGGCTGCGCGAGAATCTGGCGCGGCTGTCGCTCCAGGCCGAGACCGTCGTCGCTGACGCCGCGGAATGGGCGGGCCCCGCCGAAAGTTTTGACGGTATCCTGATCGACGCGCCCTGCACCTCGACCGGCACGATCCGCCGTCATCCCGACGTGGCCTGGCTGCGACAGGAGTCCGACATCGCCGCCCTGACCGCGCTCCAGCAGCGGCTGCTGCGAAAATCGGTCGCGTTGCTCAAGCCGGGTGGGACGCTGGTCTACTGCACCTGTTCGCTGGAACCTGAGGAGGGCGAGCACGCCATCGCCGCGCTGCTGGCCGCCGAGCCTGCGCTTCGCCGCCTCCCGATCGAGGCATCGGAGGTCTCGGGGCTGTCCGAGATCATCACCGCCGAGGGTGACCTGCGCACCCTGCCCAGCCATCTGCCGAACGCCGATCCCAAGCTCGGCGGGCTCGACGGATTCTTCGCCGCCCGGCTCGTTAAATCCTGATTTTGCACTGGTTTTTACAAACTCGACGTTGATTCCCGCCGTTCAAGGTGGTGTCAGACGGCCGATTTTGGGATTAATAAGGATTCGTCGGAATCCTCCTCTCCCCCTTCAAGGCAAGGCGTGTCGGTCGCTCAACGCAGACGTATCTCGACGCTGGTGATGAACCGCTTCGCGCGGAACATGCTCGCGCGCGCGAGCGGCGGTTCCGTTGCGCTGTCGCGGGTCTGGCCCGGCCGCACCGACCGCCTGATCATCGCGCCGCACGATCTGCGCACGGCGGACGCCACCCGTGCCGCCGAGATCTATGCCGGCCGTTTCGTCTTCGCTGGCAAGATCGTCAATTGCCAAGGCCGTTCGATCTTCGATCTCGAGCCGCCGTCGGACGATTGGGAGGTTGCGCTGCTCGGCTTCGGCTGGCTGCGCCATCTGCGCGCCGCCGACACCGCGCTGACGCGCGCCAATGCGCGCGCGCTGGTCGAGGACTGGATCGCCAATCCCGCCAACAAGCGCCGCCCCGTCGCGCGGCGCGCCGACGTGCTGGCGCGGCGCGTGATCTCGCTGTTGTCGCAGGCGCCCCTGGTGCTCAACGACACCGACAACAAATTCTACCGCCGCTATCTGCGCGCGCTGGCCCGCGAGATCCGCTTCCTGCGCTACACCATGGTCAACATCCCGGACGGGGTGCCAAAGCTCCAGGTGCTGATCGCGCTTTGCTACACGACGCTCTGTCTCGCCAACCAGGCGCGGCACATCCGCAGCGCCTCGAAAAAACTTTCGGACGAGTTGCAGCGGCAGATCCTGCCCGACGGCGGACACATCTCCCGCAATCCGGGCGCGCTGATCGAACTCCTGATCGACCTCTTGCCGCTGCGGCAGACCTTCGCCGCGCGCAACATCGCGCCGCCGCCGGCGCTGCTCAACGCGATCGACCGCATGATGCCGATGCTGCGCTTCTTCCGGCACGGCGACGGTAATTTCGCGCTGTTCAACGGCATGAGCGCGACGCCCTCGGACCTGCTCGCGACGCTGCTTGCCTATGACGACACCCACGGCGCGCCGATGTCGAACATGCCGCATACCGGCTTCCAGCGCCTCGATGCCGGCCAGACCACGCTGATCATCGACACCGGCCCGCCGCCGCCGGCGGGCGTCAGCCACGACGCCCATGCCGGCTGCCTGTCGTTCGAATTGTCCTCCGGCATCAGCCGCATCGTAACCAATTGCGGCATGCCGACCACGGGGCGTGACAATTGGCGGCCGTTCGCGCGCGGCACGGCGGCGCATTCGACGCTGACCTATCACGACACCTCCTCATGCCAGTTCGTGGAGATGTCGGCGATGAAGCGGCTGTTGCATGGTGCGCCTGTCACCAGCGGCCCCGTCGAGGTCGAGAGCTATCGCGAAATCGTGCAGAACGGCACGCTGCTCACGACGTCGCATGACGGCTATCTCGCCAAATTCGGCGCGATCCATCGCCGCGTCCTGATGATCGCCAATGACGGGGCGCGCATCGACGGCGAGGACACGCTGTCGCCGCCGCAAGGCGGACGTTTCAAGGGCGCCGATGCCGATTTCGCGGTCCGCTTCCATCTGCATCCGGCGGTGAAGGCGAGCCGGCTGTCGGATGCCCGCGGCGTCATGCTGGTGCTGCCGAACCGCGACGTCTGGACCTTCGAGGCGCTCGACGACAAGGTCGATCTCGAGGACAGCGTGTTCCTGGCCGGCAATGACGGCCCCCGCCGCACCGCGCAGATCGTGATCCGGCAGGATGCCCGCCAGGCGCCCTCGATCCGCTGGAGTTTTGTCCGCTCCACCGCTTCGCCCGCGGTCACCAATGCCCGCCGCAACGCCCGGCGCGAGCCGGAACTTCCGCTGTAGAAGCGCACGATTCGGCCCCATCTCATCGTTGTGAAAATGACCGAAAGCTGCTATCGAGCGCTCGCTCGCGCGACTGGCGACCTTGGATGGAGCACCATCGGGAAGCGCGGGACTGAGACGCCGCGCGCCTGGGCATAGACACTCCTTAAGACCGAGGATCTTGCTCATGACTGACCATCCCCGCCGCGTCACCCGCGCCCTGCTTTCCGTTTCCGACAAGACCGGCCTGATCGAATTCGCCAAGGCGCTTGCCGCCCATGACGTCGAACTGGTTTCGACCGGCGGCACCGCCAAGGCGATCGCAGCGGCCGGCCTCAAGGTGAAGGACGTCTCCGAGCTGACCGGCTTTCCTGAAATGATGGACGGCCGCGTCAAGACGCTGCATCCGAAGGTGCATGGCGGCCTGCTCGCGATCCGCGACAACAAGGAACATGCGGAGGCGATGAAGGCGCACGGCATCGCGCCGATCGATCTCCTCGTCGTCAATCTGTATCCGTTCGAGGCGACCGTCGAGAAAGGCGCGAGCTTCGAGGATTGCATCGAGAATATCGACATCGGCGGCCCCGCGATGATCCGCGCCGCCGCCAAGAACCATGACGACGTCGCCGTGGTGGTCGAGGCCGAGGACTACAAGGCGGTGCTCGACGAGCTCGCCGCCAACAACGGTGCGACCACGCTGAAACTGCGCCGGCGGCTTGCGGCAAAGGCCTATGCGCGCACCGCGGCCTACGATGCTGCGATCTCGAACTGGTTCAACCGGCAGCTCGAGATCGACGCACCCGATTTCCGTGCCTTCGGCGGCAAGCTGATCCAGTCGCTGCGCTATGGCGAGAACCCGCACCAGACCGCGGCGTTCTATGCGACGCCCGACAAGCGGCCGGGCGTCTCGACCGCGCGGCAGCTCCAGGGCAAGGAGCTCTCCTACAACAACATCAACGACACCGATGCGGCCTATGAATGCATCGGCGAGTTCGACGCCAAGCGCACCGCGGCCTGCGTCATCGTCAAGCACGCCAATCCCTGCGGCGTCGCTGAGGGCTCCGACCTCGTCAGCGCCTATCGCAAGGCGCTGGCCTGCGACTCCACCTCGGCGTTCGGCGGCATCATCGCGATGAACCGCGCGCTCGACGCCGACACCGCGCGCGAGATCACGAAGATCTTCACCGAGGTGATCATCGCCCCCGATGCCAGCGAGGAGGCGATCGCCATCATCGGCGCGCGCAAGAATTTGCGTTTGCTGCTCGCGGGTAGCCTGCCCGATCCGCGTGCGCCCGGCCTCACCGCCAAGACGGTGGCCGGCGGCCTCCTGGTGCAGAGCCGCGACAACGCCGTGGTCGACGACATGACGTTCAAGGTCGTGACCAAGCGTGCGCCGACCGATGCGGAGATGCGCGACCTCAAGTTTGCGTTCCGCGTCGCCAAGCACGTCAAGTCCAACACCATCATCTACGCCAAGGATCTCGCCACCGTCGGCATCGGCGCGGGCCAGATGAGCCGGGTCGATTCAGCCCGCATCGCGGCGCGCAAGGCGCAGGATGCGGCGGCTGAGCTGAAGCTCGCCGAGCCGCTCACCAAGGGCTCGGTGGTGGCATCGGATGCGTTCTTCCCGTTCGCCGACGGCATGCTCGCCTGCATCGAAGCCGGCGCCACCGCCGTGGTGCAGCCCGGCGGCTCGATGCGCGACGACGAGGTGATCAAGGCCGCCGACGAGCACGGCATCGCCATGGTGTTTACGGGCACGCGGCATTTCAGGCACTAAGCCCCCGCTGTCGTCCCGGACAAGCGAAGCGCAGATCCGGGACCCATAACCACAGGACGTCGTTTGGCGAAGACTCGGAGTTGCCGGCTCGCACGACGACTCCTCCCTGGGGTTATGGGTCCCTGCGTTCGCAGGGACGCCAGTGGAGATTTATCGCTCCCCCACCCGCATCAACAGCCCCAGTCCCGCGACGAAGAACACGACCAGTACGGCCATGCCGGCCTTCTGGCTCGCCGTCGCCGCGGTGATGATGCCGATCAACAGCGGGCCGATGAAGGACGTCACTTTCCCGGTCAGTGCGAACAGGCCGAAATACTGCGCGATACGGTCCTTTGGTGCGAGGCGGATCAGGAGCGTGCGCGAGGCGGCCTGAAGTGGTCCGCCGGCAGCGCCGATCAGGCAGCCCAGCACGAGATAGGCGCGCTCCGCGGCGCTCGAGAACAGGGGCGCGCCCGGCTGGGGGGCTGCGACCTTGACGAACAGCACGCTGTCCTTGTCGACCAGAAGGATCGCCGCCACCGACAGCAGCAGGATCAGCAAGCTGCCCGCAATGACGCGCTTCGGCCCTAGTCGATCGTCGAGCTTGCCGCCAAGCCATGCGCCAAGGGCGCCGGCAATCGCGAGCATGATGCCGAAAGTGCCGATCTGGATCGTGTGCCAGCCGAAGGTGCCCGCGGCATAGATGCCGCCGAAGGCGAACAGCGACACCAGGCCGTCGGTGTAGATCATGTTGGCGAGCAGGAACGCTGCGAGCGATTTCTGCTGCGGCAAACTCCTGATCGATTGCTTCAGCTCCGACAGGCCTTCGCGCAACGCCTCGCGCACCGGGCGCTTCGCCGGATAGTCCGGCGTGAACAGGAACATCGGCGTCACGAAGATGATGAACCACAACCCGGTCAGCGGTCCGGCGGCGCGATCTCCCTGATGACTGGCGGGATCAAGCCCGAACAGGGGCGTGAGACCGAGCAGCGTGCGTCCGGTCTCGGGATTCGCCGCGAGCAAGCCGAGCACGATGATCAGGCTGACGATGCCGCCGATGTAACCCGTGGCCCAGCCGGTGCCGGAGAGCCGGCCGATCCGCTCCGGCGGCACCAGGGTCGGCATCATCGCGTTGTTGAAGACGGTGGCGAATTCCGCGCCGACGCTGGCGAGCGCGACCGCGGTGAGCAGGGGCGGAATGACCGAGGGATCGCCGGGCTTGCCGATCCACAGCGTGCAGGACGCCAGCACCAGCAGCGCGCCGAACCCCGCGATCCATGGCTTCCTGCGGCCCGAGGCATCCGCGATCGCCCCCAGCACCGGCGACATCAGCGCGATGGCGAGGCCCGCAGCCGCCATCGCAAAGCCCCACAACGATTGGCCGGTGGCAGGATCTGGCGCAATGCTGGTGGCGAAATAAGGCGCGAACACGAAGGTCGTGATCAGCGTGAAATAAGGCTGCGCGGCCCAGTCGAAAAAGATCCAGCTGACGACGGCGGCGCGCGGCGGATAGGTCCGCTGGGCGCTGGCCATGCGCGCATCCGAGGCGATCGTCGTCATCACGCAGTCCTCATCACGAACAGTTTTGCCTGTCTTGGAGCAACCGTATAGCATTGCAGCGGTACGTGTGAACCGTCCCGAGGACCCGGCGGAAATTTTGATGATGTCGTCATTTTCGACACGGCGGACATTTTTAGCCTTCCTTGCCGCTCTGGCGCTTGGAGTGGCGTCTGCGACCGCGCAGGATGCGCGGCGCGCCTATGTCCCGCCCGCGCTCGACACGGTGCATGCCGTTGCAGCCGAGCACGGCATGGTGGTGGCGCAGGAAAAGATATCGGCGCAGGTCGGCGCCGATATCCTGCGACGCGGCGGCAATGCCGTCGATGCCGCGGTCGCGACCGGCTTTGCGATGGCCGTGACCTATCCACGCGCCGGCAATATCGGCGGCGGCGGCTTCATGGTGATCCATTCCGCTGAGCGCAACGAGGACATCGCGATCGACTATCGCGAGACCGCGCCGGCAGCGACCACGCCACAGATCTTCCTCGGTCCCGACGGCAAGCCCGACACCGCGAAGTCGCGCGATTCCGCGCTCGGCATCGGCGTGCCCGGCACTGTCGCAGGCCTCGCGCTGGCGCTGGAGAAATACGGCTCGGGCCAGTTCACGCTGGCGCAATTGCTCGAGCCCGCGATCGCGCTCGCCCGCGACGGATTCATCGTCAGCGACGATATCGCCGATAGCCTGCCGGGTTGGCACCGGCGCCTCGTGCGCTGGCCCTCTTCGGCCAGGATTTTTTCGCGGCCTGATGGCACCTCACTCGGCGAAGGGGATCGACTGATACAGAGCGATCTCGCCGAAACGCTCTCGACCGTCGCCACGCAAGGTCCGCGCGGCTTCTATGAGGGCCCGGTTGCGGAAAAACTCGCCAAGGCCCTGTCCGACGCCGGGGGCATCATGACGGCTGCCGACCTGAAAGCCTATCAGGCAGTGATCCGCGCGCCGGTGCGCGGCACCTATCGCGGCTACGACATCGTGTCGATGCCGCTGCCTTCCTCCGGTGGCGTGGTGCTGGTGGAGACGCTCAACATCCTCGAAGGCTTTCAGCTCGCGGAGTTGAAGCAGGGCTCGCCGGCGTCGCTGCATCTCCTGATCGAGGCCATGAAGCGCGCCTATGCGGACCGCGCGCGCTATCTCGGCGATCCCGCCTTCGTCAACGCACCGATCGAGACCCTCACGGCAAAGGACTACGCCGCCAAGCTGCGCGCCGGTATCTCCGCCGATCGCGCCACGCCGTCGAAGGAGCTCGTGTCTGCCGCCACCTCACCGCGCGAGGGCAGCAACACCACGCATTTCTCCGTCGTCGATAGCCGCGGCAACGCCGTCAGCAACACTTATACGCTGAACTTCAGCTATGGCGTCGGCCTCGTCGCTGATGGCACCGGCGTGCTGCTCAACAACGAGCTCGACGATTTCACCGCGGCGGTCGGCGCCTCCAACGCCTATGGCCTCGTCGGCTTCGAGGCCAATTTGCCTGGGCCCGGCAAGCGGCCGCTGTCGTCGATGTCGCCGACCATCGTGCTGAAGGACGGCAAGCCTGTGCTGGTGACGGGCTCGCCCGGCGGCAGCCGGATCATCTCCACCGTGCTCCAGGTGATCGTGAATGTGCTCGATTACAAAATGGATGTGGCCGCCGCCGTTGCCGCACCGCGGCTGCACCATCAATGGCTGCCGGACGAGGTGCGCGTCGAGCGCGGTTTTCCTGAGGATGTCCTGTTCGCGCTGAAGGCGATGGACCATCTCATCGTCGAGCCGATGGGACAGACCTCCGCCAATTCGATCGCGGTGACATCGAACGGCCCCCTCGGCGCACCCGATCCGCGCACGCGCGGCGCGGAGGCGGCGGGACAATAGCAACCTGAGCCGGGCGCTGGGCTTTTGAGACAGGCTACGGCGTGATATCGACGCAGCCTCCGATTTCACGACGAGCTTCCATGAAACTTTTCTTTCGTATCTCCGCCGCGCTCGTTGCGCTGGCGCTGCTGACAGCCGTCGCGCTCAGCTTCATCTACCGGCCGGGCGACGCGATCCGGGTCGCGACCGGCTTCGTCGCGCACAACGTTTGCAGCAAGACCTTCGTCTCCGGCCTCGACCCGCAGGCCGTGTTCGCGGAGACGACCGAGCGCGACGGCATACGCCGCCTGCGCCCGCTGATGCGGCTTGATCTCGATCACGCAGCGAAGGCGGCCGACGTCACCGTGCTCGGAGGCTTTCGCAGCCACGCGATCTTTCGCGACGGCTTTGGTTGCGTGCTGCAGCATGGGACGACCACGCCCTATCTGCCGAAGATCGACCTCGTCGCGGCGAAGACGCCGAAGGCGCCACCGCTGCTGCCCGACATCGCCGACGATGCCGTGGTCGCGCCTGGCGATCCCGCGTTGAAGGCGGCGCTCGATCATGCCTTCGAGGAGCCGGCCAGCCCGCCGTTCCGGCGCACCAAGGCGATTGTCGTGGTGCGCGACGGCCGCGTGATCGCCGAACGCTATGCACCCGGCATCGGCGTCGATACCCCGCTGCTCGGCTTCTCCATGACGAAATCCGTGATCAACGCGCTGATCGGCACCATGACCCAGCATGGCCTTTTGAGCCCGTCCTATCCGGCGCCGGTGCCGGAATGGCGCAACCCGTCCGATCCGCGTCGCGAGATCGAGGTCGAGCATCTCATGCGGATGACGACGGGACTCGACCTCGATGAGACCAACAGCGGCTTCGATCCGTCGAGCCGGATGATGTATCTGCCCGACGACATGGCGGGATTCGCTGTGCAGGCAGCCCTCGTGGCACCCGTCGGCCAGCGCTGGCGCTATTCGAGCGGGACCACGCAGATCCTGGCGCGCATCGTGCGCGACGGCACCGGTGGGCCCGAGCAAAGCCTGGCCTTTGCCTGGCGCGAATTGTTCAACCCGCTCGGCATGCGTCACGTCACGCTGGAGCTCGACGGCACCGGCACCATTCAAGGCACGACCTACATGCTGGCGAGCGCGCGCGACTGGGCGCGTTTCGGCCTGCTCTATCTCAACGACGGCGTGGTCGGCGGAAAGCGCATTTTGTACGAGGACTGGGTGGATTCTTGCGCGGCCGCCACGCTCGACACGGATTACGCAGCCGGCTTCTGGACCAACCGCAGCGAGCACCCGCACGCAAAAGGCCGCGTGCAGGCGGGCATTCCACGCGATGCCTTCTTTGCGTCAGGCGATCTCGGCCAGCGCGTCTTCATCATCCCCTCGCAGCGTATGGTCGTCGTCCGCCTCGGCGATTCCGTCGATCCGAGCGGCGACATCCGCGGCGTGGCGCGGTTGATCAAGGAGGTGATCGCGGCCGTGAACTAGGCCGTCATTCCGGGGCGATGCGCAGCATCGAACCCAAGAACTCGGGATTCCGGGTTCACGCTTCGCGTGTCCCGGAATGACGGTCTACCGCGCCAGCTCGTACGGCCCGCCCTTTTTCAGGGCGCCTTGATAGGCGGGACGCGCGTGGATGCGCTTGAGGAACGCCATCGCCTTGCGATGGCCCTGCTCCAGCCCGCCCTTGCGCGGCTTCGAGCGGGAAGCTCATCTGGATGTCGGCCGCGGTGAACTCGTTGCCGGCGAACCACTCGCTCTTCGCAAGCGGCCTTCCCAGTAATCCATTTGAGCTGTGGATTGACCAGCGCGGTCAGCGCCTGGTTCGAGACCTTGCGCCCGCTGCCACGCGTGCTACCACCGCGCAGCTTCAGAAACTGCCGGGGAAACGCACATGACCACAGCCGATCCGAACCGGCGCATCGAACGCGCCGAGATCGAGGATACCAGCCTTCTCGCCTTCTATCGCGACATGAACGCGCCGGAGCGGCGGACGTTCTGGGCCTGCGCGGCGGGCTGGGCGCTCGACGGCATGGACTTCATGATCTATCCGCTGGTGATCGGCACCATCATCGCGCTGTGGAAGGTCGACGCGGCCTCGGCAGGTCTCGCCGGCACCGTGACGCTGCTGGCCTCTGCGATCGGCGGCTGGCTTGGCGGCTACCTCTCCGACCATATCGGACGGGTCAGGACGCTTCAGATCACCATCATCTGGTTCTCGTTCTTCTCGCTGGTCTGCGCCGTCGTGCAGAATTTCGACCAGCTCCTGATTGCACGCGCCGTGCTCGGCCTCGGCTTCGGCGGCGAGTGGGCGGCGGGCGCCGTGCTGATGGGCGAGGCGATCCGGCCGCAATATCGCGGACGCGCGGTCGGCTCGGTGCAATCGGGCTGGGCGGTCGGCTGGGGTCTCGCCGTGCTGTCGCAGGCGATCCTGTTCTCGGTCTTGCCGGCCGAGACGGCATGGCGCTGGATGTTCGTGATCGGCGCGCTGCCGGCGCTGCTGGTGTTCTACATCCGCCGCTCTGTCACCGAGCCCGAGATCGCGGCTGAAGCCCGCGCCAAGCAGGCCGCGAGCGGCGATCGTCCGGCGATCTGGGAAATCTTCTCCGGCCCGGTCCTGAAGACCACGATCCTGGCCTCGTTGATGGCGACGGGCTGCCAGGGCGGCTACTACGCCGTCACCTTCTGGGTGCCGCAGTTCCTGACCAAGGAGCGGCACCTGTCGATCGTCGGTTCGACCGGCTATCTCTCGACGCTGATCATCGGCTCCTTCATCGGCTACCTCGTCGGCGCCTGGCTCGCGGACCGCATCGGCAGGCGCAATCTGTTCCTGATCTTCTCGATCGGCGCGATGGCCGTGGTGCTGCTCTACACGCAGCTGCCGCTGACCAACGAGATCCTGTGGGTGCTCGGCTTCCCGCTGGGCTTCTTCGCCTCGGGCTATTTCTCCGGCATCGGCGCGTTTCTCACCGAACTCTATCCGACGCGGCTGCGCGGCTCCGGCCAGGGCTTCTGCTACAATTTCGGCCGCGGCATCGGCGCGCTGTTTCCGTTCCTCGTCGGTGCGCTGTCGGCAACGACGTCGCTTGCGAACGCGATCGCGATGTTTGCGGTGGTGGCCTACGCGCTGTTCTTCATCGCCGCGTTTGCGCTGCCGGAGACGCGCGGTCGCGTGCTGCACGCGGACTGACTGCTCGGCGTCATCCCGGGGCGGCTCGAGGAGCCGAACTCTCGAGATTGTGGCGCGAGATTCCGGGTTCGGTGCTGCGCACCGCCCCGGAATGACGGCAGAGTGGCTTACCGCCCTACCTGGTACGGCCCGCCTTTTTCCAGCGCCCTGGCGTAGGCCGGCCGCGCATGGATGCGCTCCAGAAATGCCATCGCCTTGGGATGGCCCTGCTCCAGCCCGCCGCGCGCTTGCGCGGCTTCGAGCGGGAAGCTCATCTGGATGTCGGCTGCGGTGAACTCGTTGCCGGCGAACCACTCGCTCTTGGCAAGCTCGCCTTCCCAGTAATCCATGTGCTGCTTGAGCTGTGGATTGACCAGCGCGGTGAGCGCCTGGTTCGAGACCTTGCGCACCAGCGGACGAAGCAGCGCCGGCGCACGCTTCGGCATCAGCGTGAACAGCAGCTTGAGCAGCAGCGGCTGCATCGCCGAGCCTTCCGCGTAGTGCAGCCAGTAGGTGAAGCGCAGGCGCTCGGGCGTGTTCGGCGGCGGGATCAGCCGGCCGTTGCCGTAGGTGGCGATGAGATATTCGATGATCGCACCGGATTCCGCGATGGTGTTGCCGTTGTCGGTGATGACGGGCGACTTGCCGAGCGGATGGATGGCGCGCAGCTCCTTCGGCGCGCGCATGTCCGGCTGGCGCTGATAGCGCACGATCTCGTAAGGCACGCCCAACTCCTCGAGCAGCCAAAGCACGCGCTGCGAGCGGGAATTGTTGAGGTGATGGACGGTCAGCATCGGTGGGGTCCCCAGGCTAGGCGTGGTCGGTTGGCCGCGTTCGTGCCAGCCCGGGAACGCAATGTCGAGCCATCCGGACGGATATTTTCACCCGGGTATATTGACGTGAGCAATTTACCCGGGTATTAAACGGCCAACGTCATCAATTTTGGCAATGATTCCAATGCAAAGGACTTTCACAGCTTTCCAGGGCCAGCGCCGCCTGGCGTCCGGGCCGGCAGGAGAGGTCGCGCTGGTCGTCAAGCGGATCGCGCCGCCGCCGGACGAGCCCATCATCATCTTCGAGGACTCGACGGGCCGATCGATCGACTTCGATCTGCGCGGCGGGGACCGCGAGGTGCTGGCGCGGGTGACGAAGCTCGTCCCGCCCCCGGTGGAGGAGACCGCACCGCCGGCCGAGCCGCGCGGGCGCGGCCGGCCGAAGCTCGGCGTGGTCGCGCGCGAGGTGACGCTGCTTCCGCGGCACTGGGAGTGGCTCAACGCGCAGCCGGGCGGCGCCTCGGTCGCGCTGCGCAAACTCGTCGACGAGGCAAGGCGTGCCAGCGGCGACAAGGACCGCGAGCGGCAGGCGCGCGATGCGGCCTATCACTTCATGTCGACCATGGCGGGCAACCTGCCGCAGTTCGAGGAAGCCTCACGGGCATTGTTCGCGGATGACCGGCGGCGCTTCACCGGGCTGATCGCGGACTGGCCGACTGATATCCGCGACCACATCGTCAAGCTCGCCTACAGCGACCGCGCGTAAACCGCGCGGCGCTTTCTCTCAACCCTATCGACGCCGAAGCCGCGCCTCGCGCGGCAACGGCTTCGCATGCCCTGATGAAAGGCCAATCCATGTCCGCCGCCACGCCGCTCTGGACGACATTCCTCCGCTTCCTCGCACCCCTGATGCTGAGCAACGCACTGCAATCGTTGTTCGGCACCGTCAGCAACGTCTATCTCGGCCAGATGATCGGCGTCGACGCACTCGCGGCGGTCTCGGCGTTCTTCCCGGTGATGTTCTTCCTGTTCGCCTTCGTCATGGGCCTGAGCACCGGCGCCACCGTGCTGATCGGCCAGGCGTTCGGCGCCGGTGAACATGGCCGCATCAAAATCGTTGTCGGCACGACGCTCGCGGTCGGCCTGCTGCTCTCGATCTCGATTGCACTGGTCGGCGGCCTGTTCAGCCGGCCATTGATGATGGCGCTCGCGACGCCCGCGGACATTCTCGACCAGGCCTCCGCTTATGCGCGCATCATGCTGCTGACGATGCCGCTCGGCTTCGTCTTCCTGCTGATGACGGCGATGATCCGCGGTGTCGGCGATGGGCTGACGCCTCTGCTGGCGCTGGCGTTGTCGACCGCGATCGGCCTGATCCTGACGCCGATGCTGATCCGCGGCGCGTTCGGATTGCCGGCGGCCGGCATCGCCAGCCCGGCATGGGCGGCCGCGATCGCCAACGCGCTGACGCTGATTGCGCTCGCCGTCTATCTGCGGCGAAAGCAGCATGCGCTTGCTCCTGATGCCGCGCTGCTGCGTCATCTGCGGCTCAACGGATCCGTGCTCGGCAAGATTCTCGGCATCGGACTGCCGAGCGCGATCGGCATGGTGGTGATGGCGATCGCGGAGCTCGTGCTGCTCGGGCTCGTCAACGGCTTTGGCTCCGACGCCACCGCCGCCTATGGTGCCGTCAACCAGGTGATGGGCTATACGCAGTTCACGGCGATGTCGATCTCGATCGCGGTCTCGATCCTCGGCGCGCAGGCCGTCGGCGGCGGCGACAGGGCCCGGCTCGACGGCATCGTGCGTACCGGCCTCGCGTTCAACCTCGTCCTGACCGGCGGCCTCGTGGCGCTGATCTATCTCGCGCCACGCGCCGTGCTCGGCGTCTTCATCACCGACGGCGCCGTGCTCGATCTGGCGAAGGAGTTGCTCACCATCGCCTTGTGGAGCTCGGTGCCGTTCGGCCTGGCAACGGTGTTTTCCGGCGCCATGCGCGCCGCCGGCGTGGCGCTGACGCCGATGCTGCTCTCGATCTTCGCGATTCTCGCGATCGAGCTGCCGGCTGCGGTCATCCTGAGCCGCACGATTGGCCTGAAGGGCGTATGGGCCGCCTATCCGATCGTGTTCTGCGCCATGTTCGTTTTGCAGATGGGCTATTACCTCCTGGTGTGGCGCCGGCGGGCAATCCGTCGTCTGATCTGACCGGATCATCAAGGTATTATGACCATCATTAAACGGTGGACCCGTGGCGCGCCGTGCGCCACAATGGATGAAAAGCCAGATCAAAAGTCAGGTCAGGGAGAACGATTTGACCCGCACCGCCCCGCAGTTCCTGTTCGATTTCGGCAGCCCGAACGCCTATCTCAGCCACCTGGCGATCCCGGCGATCGAGCAGCGCATCGGCGTCAAATTCGAATATGTGCCGATCCTGCTCGGCGGCATCTTCAAGTCGACCAACAACAGGTCGCCGGCCGAGACGCTCGCCGGCGTCAAGAACAAGCGCGAATTCCAGGCGGTCGAGACCGAACGCTTCATCAAGCGATTCAAGGTCCAGCCTTACGTCTTCAACCCGCACTTCCCCGTCAACACGCTGAACCTGATGCGCACCGCGATCGCGGCGCAGCTCGAGGGCGTGTTCGAGACATATGTCGAGGCCGCCTTCCACCACATGTGGCGCGAGCCGAAGAAGATGGACGACCCTGAAATCGCGGCGAAGGCGCTGGCGTCCTCCGGCCTCGATGCGCAAAAGCTGTTCGCGCGCGCCCAGGAGCCCGAGGTGAAGGGCAAGCTGATCAAGAACACCGAGGAGGCGGTCGCGCGCGGCGCGTTCGGCTCGCCGACCTTCTTCGTCGGCAACGAGATGTTTTTTGGCAAGGAGCAGCTGCGCGAGGTCGAGGAGATGGTATCGGGAAAGTGATTCCCCGATCGTGCGCGGAACGAGCAATCTCCTCACCGTCGTCCTGGCCTAGTGCGCAATTGCGCACGGGAACCAGGACCCATAACCACCAAAGGTTATTGATGTGACGGGCTGTAGCTCCAACTTGTCCGACAACATGCAGTCGGGGTAATGGTTTCTGGCTCCCGTGCGCAATTGCGCACTAGGCCAGGACGACGGCAAAGAAGAAACAACAAGGACAATCCCATGCGTATCCTCGTGGTCGGCGCCGGCGCCATTGGCGGCTATTTTGGTGGCAGGCTGTTGCAGGCCGGCCGCGACGTCACCTTCCTGGTCCGGCCGCGCCGCGCCGCCGAGCTGGCGAGCGCCGGCCTCGTCATCAAGAGCCCGAACGGCGACGTGACGCTGAAGGCTCCGCCGACGGTCGAGGCCGACAAGCTCAAGGACAAGTTCGACGTCGTGCTCTTGAGCTGCAAGGCGTTCGATCTCGACGATGCCATCAAGTCGTTCGCAGCGGCGGTCGGGCCTGATACGGCGATCATTCCGATGCTGAACGGCATGAAGCATCTCGACACGCTCGATGCCAGGTTCGGCAAGGAGCGCGTGCTCGGCGGGCTCTGCGCCATCGCGGCGACCTTGAACGAGAAGCGCGAGGTGGTGCAGCTCCAGCCGATGCAGGCGATCAGCTACGGCGAGCGCGACGGCAAGCCGTCCGACCGGGTCAAGGCGATCGACGAAGCCTTCAAGAGCGGCATCGTTGGTGCCACGGCCAGCCAGAACATCATGCAGGACATGTGGGAGAAGTGGGTGTTCCTCTCCTCGCTCGCGGCCTCCACCAGCCTGATGCGCACCTCCGTCGGCAACATTCTCGCCGCGCCCGGCGGCCGGGACTTTTTGCTGGGCATGCTGGATGAGACCAGCGCGATCGCCACCGCGTCAGGCTATCCGCCGGGTGGCCCGTTCTTCGAGCGGGTGAAGGGCAACCTCACCACCGAGGGCTCGCCGATGACGGCGTCGATGTTCCGCGACATCAAGGCCGGCCTGCCGGTCGAGGCCGATCACGTCATCGGCGATCTCATCGCACGCGGCGATGCCGCCAAGGTGCCGGTGCCGAAGCTGCGCATCGCGTATACGCATTTGAAGGCGTATGAGAAGCAGCGGGCGGGGTAGCGGCCAGCCACGCGCTCGGTGTCGTCCCGGACAAGCGTAAGCGCAGATCCGGGATCCATAACCACAAGATTACATCGTACGCGAAGTCGTCACTCCGAGTCCCCGTAACCACGTCTTCCTGTGGTTATGGGTCCCGTATCTGCGCGCGCTTGTGGCGCGCTTGTCCGGGACGACGGTAGTGTTTGCAGCTATTCCCGCACTACTGCAAATGCGCCAGATAATGCGCGACCGCCGTAATCTCTTCTTCGCTCATCGCATAGGCGACATCGGCCATCGCGGCGACGCCGCCGCCGACGCGCTGGCCGGCCTTGTAGTCGAAGAGCGCCTTCACGAGATATTCCTCGCGCTGACCTGCGAGGCGCGCGACGGCCTTGGTGCCCGCGTAGGTGTCCGTGTGGCATGAGGCACAGCGGCGGCCGGTGGCGACTTGTGCGCCTTTCTTCGACAGATCGGGGTCCTTGTCCTCCGGACCCTTCGGCGGCGCGAGCTGCGAAAAGTAAGCCCCCAGGCTGCGGATGTCCTCGTTGCCGATCTCCTCGACGATCGGCTGCATCTGGTCGTTCTTGCGCGAGCCGGCGCGGAAGAACACGAGCTGCCATTGCAGGAATTGATCGGGCTGGCCTGCGAGCGAAGGAATGTTCTCGGTCTGCGAGATGCCGTTGTCGCCGTGACAGCCGGCGCAGGCGGCGGCCTTCTCCTTGATCGCCGCATTGTCGGCGGCGCTTGCGGAGAGGGCGCCGAGCGCGATGAGCGCAACCGTGCTGATTGCGTGCGAGATGAACTGCCGGGGCATGGTGGGGATTCCGATCTATCGAAGTCGTCATTCCGGGGCGCGCCGCTTGGCGCGAGCCCGGAATCCATAACCACGAATCGGGGTTATGGGTTCCGGACTTGCGCGCAAGCGACGCGCAATCCGGAACGACAGCATTGGACTGTGAAAATGAACGAGGCTGCGGCCGTCACCCGGTCGCAGCCCCGTTATCGTGTCGCGCTACTTCTTGCTGTACCTGATGCGATAGATCGCGCCGGCCCAGTCGTCGGCGACGAGAATCGAACCGTCCTTGGCGAGGATGATGTCGTTGGGACGGCCGAGATAGCCCTGGTCGCCCTCGATCCAGCCGGAGGCGAACACCTCCTGCTTGGCGTTCTTGCCGTCGGGCCCGACGATCACGCGCATGATGCGGCCGCCCTGGTACTTGTGACGATTCCAGGAGCCGTGCTCGGCGATCAGGATGTTGTTCTTGTACTCGGCGGGGAATTGATCGCCGGTGTAGAACTTCATGCCGAGCGGAGCGACGTGCGCGCCGAGGTTCAGCACGGGCGGCGTGAACTCGGAGCACTTGTGACCCATCGCGAACTTCGGATCGGGCAGGTCACCCTGGTGGCAATAGGGATAGCCGAAATGCTCGCCCATCTTCGAGATCATGTTCAGCTTGTCGCTGGGCAGATCGTCGCTGACCCAGTCGCGCGCGTTCTCGGTGAACCAGAACCTGCCGGTACGCGGATCGACGTCGCCGCCGACCGAGTTGCGAACGCCGAGCGCATAGATTTCGGCGTTGCCGGTCTTGGGATCGACGCGGCGGATCTGCGAGACGCTGGTCGGGGGCACGCCGACGTTGAAGGGCGGTCCGAACGGCAGGTAGAACCAGCCTTCCTTGTCGACCGCGATGTACTTCCAGCCATGCGCGGCATAGGAGGGCATGTCGTCATAGACGACCTTGCCGTCGCCGAGCTTGTCCAGATTGGCCTCCGCGTTGTCGTAGCGGATCAGCTTGTCGACGGCGATGACGTAGAGCGCGCCGTCCTTGAAGGCGAGACCGGTGGGCATGTTCAGCCCCTTCAGGATGGTCTTGACCTCCTTCTTGCCGTTGTTGTCCTTGATGGCATAGACGTTGCCGAGGCCGAACGAGCCGACGAACAGCGTGCCCTTGTCACCCCAGGCCATCTGCCGCGCGGCGAGCACGCCGGGCGCATAGACCTCGATCTTGAAGCCCGCCGGCAGCTTGATCTTCTTCATCATCGCCGCGAGCTCGGCCTCCGATGCGCCGGTCGGCGGACCCGACGGCGGCGCCAGGCCCTTCTGTGCCTCGGTCTCGTCGCCCAGGAACCAGTCGTCCGGCGGATGGGTCCAGAATTCCTTGGTGCCGGATTCGTATTTCTTCAGCTGCCGGTTCTTGTCCTGTTGCTGCGCATTGACAACGCTGGTCCCGGCAAGAAGGGCAACCGCTGCAAGCGCCAACACGGATCGATGGAACATCGATGTCATCGCGTCACTCCCCTATGGCAGCCGTCAGGGCTGCACGTTATTTTGTTATGGCTAGTCGAGAGGCGAAGTTTTGAGTCCGCCTGAGAGGCAGACGCAAAAAGGTTAGCACATCTGCGAGCGGTGAGAAGCGCGTGGCGCGCACTGCGGTTGCGCTCAATAAGAATTGAGACGGATTTTCTTCGGACGCTGGCACAGCAGCCGCAATGATCTCGCTGCAACGCGGAATCAAGATCGCGCGCGGCTGATTTTCAGGCAGCCGAAGGGGCGGTCACACAAAAAACGCGAAAACAACCCCATGCACAGTAGAACGGCAAAGACCATGTTGCGCCCGGTGACGGCACGCAGACATTTGATGCATCGAGCAAAACAGCAGCAGTGGCGCTTACGAGGCGACGGGGTAGGGTCCGTCGTCGAACACCGTGTCATGATAGCCTTTCGACCCGATCTCGCGCGCCAGCGTGCTGCGAAAATCCCGTCCCGCGACGAGGCTTTGCAGCACATGCGCGAAGTCGAATTCAGGCCGCCAACCCAATTCGCGCTGCGCACGATCGTTGACGTAGACGCGGTCGATCTGCGGAAACAGGCGCCAACTGTGCGCCGCATAGAGCTGCGCGCAATCCGGATAGAGCTCGCGCACGACACCCGCCGCGTCGCGCGCGATCGCCGCGAGATGGTGCGGTTCGAACGGACTCGTGGCCGACACGATGTAGCGGGCGAAGCCGATGTCGGGCGCGCGTTCGACGGCGAGCAGATGGGCGCTCACAGCGTCCGCTATATCCAGCCGGCGATAGAGCAGTTCGTTGGCCTGTGCGTTCTCCAACGTGTAGGCCGTGCGCATCGCCGGATCGTCATCGTCTTCCGGAAAGAAGCGCGAGGTTCGCAAGGTGAGGACGGGCAGGCCGCGCTCGCGAAAGAACAGCTCGCACAGGCTCTCCGCCATCAGCTTGGTCGTGCCGTAGATGTTCTTCGGCACCGGCGGCAGATCCTCGGTGACCCACACCGCGGCCTGTCCGGCTTCGGGGCGAAGCTGCGAGCCGAACGCGCTGGTGGTGCTGGTGAAAACGACGCTACGCACGCCGGCGGCGGCCGCCGCCTCGAGCAGATTGAGCGTGCCGGTGACGTTGGTGTCGACGAAATCCTGCCTGCTGTGGGTCGCCACATGCGGCTTGTGCAGCGTCGCGGTGTGGATCACGGCGGTGACGCCGTCCATCTGGCGCCGTACGAAATCGGGATCGACGATCGAGCCGACGGCATCGGTGAAGGGCGACGGCTTCAGATCGACCCCGTGCACAGGTGACCCGCGCCCGCGGAGCGTGCGGAGAAGGGCCTCCCCGAGATGGCCCGCGCTACCGGTGACCAGAATTGTCATTGCAGACCCAATACAGCCGCCAGCGGCGTGGAAAACCACGATTCCGTCCGGTTTGGCTGGATGCTCTGGGAAAAACTGGAGCGGGCGAAGGGGCTCGAACCCTCGACCCCGACCTTGGCAAGGTCGTGCTCTACCACTGAGCTACACCCGCATCCTGTGTCGGTCGCATGACGCGCCGGCAACGGCTGTCGTATGCCAAAAGCGGGAGGGGAATGCAACAGCTACCGGCGGCATAGATTGGTATCTTGGGGCCTATATGAACCCCGAAAGCGGCCAAATCGACGGAAAATGCCCCGGAACCGCCGAATCAGTCCTGATGCATTGAAATTCGGCCGTCCCGGCCCAATTTAGGAGCCGACGACGAAGCATATGCGTTGGCGACGTGCTAAAGACCCGCCATTCCAGACATAAGACGAGGGGATCCCGTGACGATCATCGACCAGGGTAACGGAGCGGCGGGCCCGGCTGCGGCCGACCTGATCAAGGACACCACCACCCAGACCTTCGTGAAGGACGTCATCGAGGAATCGAAGCGCCAGCCGGTGCTGATCGATTTCTGGGCGGAGTGGTGCGGGCCCTGCAAGCAGCTCACCCCCGTGCTGGAAAAGGCGGTCAAGGCGGCCAAGGGCAAGGTCAAGCTGGTCAAGATGAACATCGACCAGCACCCGGCGATCCCGGGCCAGATGGGCATCCAGTCGATCCCGGCCGTGATCGCCTTCGTCAACGGCCAGCCGGCCGACGGCTTCATGGGCGCGGTGCCGGAGAGCCAGCTCAACGCCTTCATCGAAAAGCTGACCAAGGGCGTGACGGCGCCGGGCGAGCCCAATATCGCCGAGATCCTGCAAGAGGCCGAGGCGGTGCTCGCCGAGGGCGACGCCGCCGCCGCGGCGCAGATCTATGCCGAGGTGCTGCAGCACGATTCGACCAACATCGCGGCGCTGGCGGGCCTCGCCAAGTGCTACGCCGTCTCCGGCGCGATGGAGCAGGCCAAGCAGACGCTGGCCATGGTGCCGGAATCCAAGCGCAACGACCCCGCGGTGAAGGCCGTGCAGACCGCGATCGATCTCGCCGAGCAGGCGGAGCAGCTGGGGCCGGTGGCGGAGCTGGAACAGAAAGTCGCCGCAAACCCGCTCGATCATCAGGCACGGTTCGATCTTGCGACCGCGCTCAACGCGCAAGGCAACCGGGCAGCCGCAACCGAGCAGCTGCTCGCGATCATCAAGCGTGACCGCAAATGGAACGACGACGGCGCCCGCAAGCAGCTCGTGCAGTTCTTCGAGGCTTGGGGCGGCACGGATGAGGCAACCATCGAGGGACGCAAGCGCTTGTCGACGATCCTGTTTTCGTGAGGGCAAGGCGCTAACACCGGCAGCGGGGACCAGATGCCGATCAACATCGAATATCGCGGGCCCGCCGACCTTCCGGAGATCATTCCGGTATTTCCATTGCCGGGCGCGCTCTTGCTGCCGCGCGGCCAAATGCCGCTCAACATCTTCGAGCCGCGCTACCTCGCGATGGTCGATGACTCCTTACGCGACGGCCATCGCCTGATCGGCATGATCCAGCCCGATGTGGCGCACTCGCCGAAGAATTCCGACAAGCCGGCGCTGTTCCGCGTCGGCTGCGTCGGCCGCATCACCCAGCTCGCCGAATCCGGCGACGGCCGCTACATCCTGGAGCTCACCGGCGTCTCGCGCTTCAGGATCGTCGAGGAGCTCGAGGTGCTCACCGCCTACCGGCAGTGCAAGGTGGATTTCTTCACCTATGTCGACGACTTCACCGCACGGATGGGCGAGGACGAAGTCGATCGCGAGGCGCTGCTTTCGGTGCTGGCGGACTTCTTGAAGGCCAACAATCTCAAGGTCGACTGGGAGGGCGTCGAGAGCGCGCCCAACGAGGCGCTGGTCAACGCGCTGGCGATGATGTCGCCCTATGGCCCGGCCGAAAAGCAGGCCATGCTGGAGGCGCCTGACTTGAAGACCCGCGCCGAGATTTTGATCGCGGTGACCGAGATGGATCTCGCCAAGAAGCGCACCAGCGGCGATCCGCCGCTGCAGTGAGGGCCTGAATGCTCAGGCAGCGCGTACGGCTGCTCCGGCACCCCGCCGCAGAATTCTGGCGATGTCGGATGCAGGCACCGGCCGGCTGAAATAGTAGCCTTGCGTTTCGACGCACCCCTCTTCACGGAGGATATCCAGCTGCTCCTTCGTTTCGACGCCCTCGGCGGTCGTCGTCTTGCCGAGGCTGACCGCGAAACGAACCACCGCTCGCGCGAGATGATGCGCCTCTGCCCTCGCGCTGGACAGTTCGTTGACGAAACTGCGGTCGATCTTGATCTTGTCGAACGGGAACTTTTGCAGAAAGCTCAGCGATGAATAACCGGTGCCGAAATCGTCGAGGGCGATTCGCACACCGAGATCGCGCAATTGGCCGAGGACTGCGAAAACAGCTTCGCTGTCATGCATGATCACCGTCTCGGTGACCTCGAGCTCGAGCCTGTGCGGCGCAACTCCCGAGCTCGCCAGCGCGCCGATAACGACCTGAACAAGCTCCTTGCTCCTGAATTGAGCGGGAGACAGGTTGACCGCGATCCTGACATCCGCCGGCCATTTGGCGGCTTCCGCACAGGCGGTTCTCAAGACCCATTCTCCCAGCGGCACGATCAAGCCGGTCTCCTCCGCAAGGGGGATGAATTGGCCCGGCATGACCAGACCTTGCTGCGGGTGATGCCAGCGTAGCAAGGCCTCGAAGCCGTTGACCTTGCCGGTCGCCGGGCTGACGAACGGCTGGTAGTGGAGCTCGAATTGACGGCCGGCAATCGCAACCCGCATGTCGCGCTCCAGATTGCGTCGCGCATGCATGAGCTCGTCGAGTTCCGGCTCGAAGAAACGGAATGCACCACGTCCACCACTCTTGGCCGAGTAGAGGGCGAGATCCGCGCTCTTCATGATCACGTCGGAATCGTTGCCATCGCGCGGCGCGATGGCGATGCCGATGCTGGTGCCCACCGTGACCCGGTGATCGCCGAGATCGAACGGCTCGCAAAGCGCCTTTCTGATGTTCTCGGCAAGGGCGGCGGCCTCCACGGCCGGGTTGGTCACGTAATCGATCACGGCGAACTCGTCGCCGCCCAGTCGAGCAATCAACGCGGTTTCCGTGGTGCATTCGCGCAAACGCGCAGCGACGGCGCGCAACAGGGAATCACCCGTCGGATGTCCTAGCGTGTCGTTGACTTCCTTGAAGCGGTCGAGGTCGAGCATGAGTACAGCCAGATCGAGGCCGCCATTGCGCGTAACTGCAATGGCATGCTCCATCCGATCCCTGAGCAGCACGCGATTTGGCAAGTCGGTCAACGCATCGTGTTGTGCCATATGAGCGATCTTGGCCTCGGACCGGCGTTGTTCGGTGACGTCAAGATGCGTGGCCACCCACCCGCCGCCGGCCATTGGCTGTCGCGTCACGCAGATCAACCGGCCATCAGCGAACTCGTCGATTCTGCTCGAGACTGCATCGTACGGCAACGCGGCCAGTTTCGAGAGGAATTGCTTGGCAGCGCCTTCGCTGGTGTCGCTCTTGAGGAGGCCGGTCACGACGCGATGCCTGATGATGTCGGCGTGCGGTGTCCCCGTCCTCAGCAGTTCCGGCGGCAGCTGATAGAGTCGGGCATAACGCTCGTTGCAGACGACGAGCCGCTTCTCCGCATCGAACATGCAGAGAGCCTCGACCATGTTGTTGATGGCCGTATCGAGCCTGAGTTTCTGGTCCTGGATTTCCTGTTGCGAATCTTCCACCTGCTGCCGGGCGAGCGAGAGCTCGCTGATGATCTGCTCGAATCTGCTGGTTCTGGTCGCAAGGCGGCGATCCGCCAGCACGCCGACGAAGCTCATCCCGAGCACCGACAGGGCCACGCCCGCAATTGCCACGGCAAGGAAGTTCGGAGAAAGCGACAATGTATCGTTTGCCAGCGTGGGGTCTGGAACGATCTGCACGGCCCCCATGGCCGTGAAATGGTGCGACACGATGGCGAGCGTCAGCAGCAGCGCCGCAGCAAAGGTCCCCCGCTTGTCCTTGCGGCCCAGGGCAACGGCGAGCGCAGCGTAGCCCAGGACCATGCCGAGGACGATCGAGATCAACACCAGCCCCGGCGACCAGGTCACACGACCCGGCACCTCGAGGGCCCACATGCCGATATAGTGCATGCTTGCAATGCCGGCGCCGATAATGCCGCCACCGGCAGCTGCGCGCCACCGGCCGGAATTGCTGACGGCAACGCCAAAACCGCCTGAGGTCAGGATCATCGCCGCGGCGAGCGACAGCGCAGTCAGAACGAGGCCGTAATTGGTCGAGACGCCGGGCTCGTAGGCGAGCATTGCGACAAAATGCGTTGCCCAGATTCCGTAGCCGATGGCGGCGCCGGCAATCGCAATCCAGATCACCCGCGCCCAGGCTCGCGAGGCGACCGCACGATGAAAGATGCTGACCGCAACGATACTTGCAACGAAGCAGACCAGGCCGGCAAGCAGGACGAGGCGCCAATCGTGCTCGACCGTAAGGCAGGAATAAACACGGAACATCCAATACCGCTCCCCTCGTCAATGTCGTCGATGGTGGATCGGCTAAACGTGCTTCGCGTTAATTTTGTGCAACGCCTGATTGCGTGCTTACCAGCGGGTTAACGCTGCCTGTGGAATTTACGGAAATTTGCGTTTGAGGTGTCGCGCCATCGACGGCAGGCGGACGTGCGCGGTGATCGGCAACGAACGTCTAGAGGTGAGTGCGGATGCGCTTGCGTCCGGTGATCATCGCGCGGATCAGGTTCTCGCGCTGGAGAATCCCCATCAGCACCACGCCCACGACGTGCAGCACGACCAGGACGATGACCGCGTCCGATGAATAATGGTGGGTGTCTTCGACCCACCAGACGCCGAAGAAGGTGACGGTCACCGACATCGCTCCCGTGATCGTCGAGACGGCGAGCGAGGCCAGCAGCGCCACCAGCATCAACGTGCCGGCGGGATTGAGACCGATATAGCGGCCGGTCATGCCGCGGCGCAGGTTCCAGAGATAGCCTGGCGCCGCGCGAAGCCTGACGCCGACCATGCGGAAGCGCGAATAGCGGCTTCCCCAAAAGCCCCAGACCAGGCGGAAGGCCAGCAGCCCAAGCACGGTATAGCCGACGATGCGGTGCAGGCGGTCATAGACGGTGGGGGTGAACCACGCGGCCAGAACACAGATCGCGAGGGCCCAGTGCCAGAGGCGCAACGGGAGGTCCCAGACCGCGATCGTCCGCGGAGCGGTTCGATCCGCGGGGGTCCTGTCGGACGCCCCGCGCGCTTCTGGCACCGCTTCTTCGATCAAGCGCAGACCACCCTCAAGCCTTACTTTGCGCAGATCACTTCGCGCAGGTTATTTCGCGGAAATTATTTCGCGACCGTGTGCTTCAGGCTGAGGTCTTCAGGGCTGTAGAACAGCTCGTAGAGCTTGCCTTCCTTGACGCCATAGACCTCATAGCACGAGCCTTCGATCTTGGAGCGCCGCACCTCGTAACCGAGCGCCTTGGCCTTGGCTTCGGCTTCGCTCGCCGGCTTCCACGACGCCTTGTCGAGCTTGGTGCAGTCCTTGAAACCGTCGGCCATGGCCGTCGATCCCGCGCCAATCCCGATCGTCAGTGCCATGGCAACAACACGAATGACCTTCACGAACCTCTCCTCCTTTGTCGTGGGCGCTGCGCGGGAAGCCGCGGAGCGAGACCGAAGGAAGCGAAGGAGGGTGTGAAGTCAATCCGGTTCGGGCATGGATCGCTTTAGATAAGTTCTAACGTCGGCCAAAAGCTGAGTGCTCTCCGTACGCAGTGTGCTTTTGGCGGGCCTCTGCGGCCTTACGTCTCACGGGCCGCAGGCGCGCCGGTCGGGCCGGTCATCGCTGGGTCGCGCTTCGCGCAACGGGATCGTTGCGTTGCAGCCAATCCGTCCAGGAGAGCCGACCGCGAACGCCGTGGCTGACGACGAAGCCCATGCCGCGCGCCTTCGCGTCCGAAAGGTTCATCGGCAGGATTTTTCGATGCAGTCGCCTCGCGTCCTGATACCGGCGAGCCAGCGAGACGAGCTCAAGGTCTTCGGGACCGCCAATCTCCGCGCGCTCGCCACGCATCCCGTCGAAGGCGCAGGCCACGACGTGGTCGGCGACATCCGACGTATCGACGGGATTGAACAGCGTCGTCGGCACCGGCCAGACCGGAAGCCAGGCGAGGCCCGAGAGCAGCCTGTCGAGCAGATAGTAGAACGGCATCGCGCGGACCAGCGACCAGGACAGAGCCGACGCACGCACCAGCCGTTCGCCAGCAAGCTTGACGCGCGCGTAGGGCAGGGTTGCCTCATCGAGGCCGACGATCGAGACGTGGAGGAAGTGCCGCACCCTGGCCTCCCCGCAGGACGACAGCAACCGCCCGGTGCCCTCGACGTCCACGGCGGAGGGCGACGTGAAGAAGTCTGTCGGGCGAATGCCGCCGCGCCGCGCGATCGGCGAATAGGTCGCCGCATTGATGACCGTATCGACATCATGCAGCGCTTCCCGCAACCCTGCGCCTGTAGCGAGATCGCCGCTCGCCCATTCGACATCCGATCGCGTGCCCGGCGATCGCGCAAACACCCGGACGTGACGTCCGTCGCGAACGAGGCGATCGACGATATCCCGGCCAAGATGGCCTGTGCCTCCGGTGACGAGTGTCAGAGCCATGCTTGAAGCTCCATCTGTAACGGCTCGCCGTTCGCCGTGGCGAGATAGCGTTCATTCGCGAGGCTCAATAGCCGGCAACCGCCATGGCAACGACGGCGCTGAGCGCCATCCAGCCGAAATGCCGGCCGCGCGTGGCCCATGCGTTGGCGCAGGCGGAGAAACCGAACACGCAGGCCATGGTGATGACGATCCAGTGGCGCGCCGGCGCCGAATCCATCCAGGGCGCCGCGATCAGGAGCACGCCACCGCCGATCCAGGCGACGGTCGATGCCTGCCAGACCAGGCGGATCAGGGTGCGCAGCCGTTCCGGCTCGATGCTCGCGCGAGGAAAGACCTTGGTCTCGCCGAGGATGCCATGGATCAGGGCCACGATGATGGTCAGGACGCCGGCGCACTGAAGCAAGAGATCACGCATCGATATCTCCATACATAACTGTACGGAGACATAGGGACTGGCCTGCCGCCTGTCAATACAGTACTGTATGGACTGTATGGTCCGATTCCGGAACCCGACATGACCGAACAGCTCTCCGCCGACGACTGGACCAGCCAGGGCCTGAAGGCCCTCGCGAAAAGTGGTTTCACCGCGCTGAAGGCCGATCCGCTCGCGAAGGCCATCGGCGTCTCGCGCGGCAGCTTCTATTGGCATTTCGCCGATCTCGGCGCGTTCCATGCCGCCGTGCTGAAGCGCTGGCGCGAGATCGCGGCCGAGCAGATCATCGCCGATGTCGAAGCCGCCAGCGACGAGCCGCTGAAGGCGCTGCTGCGCAGGTCCTTCGGCGCGCGGCTCGATCTCGAACGGGCGGTCCGCAACTGGGCGGCATTCGATGCCGCCGCGCAAGCCGCGGTGCGCGCGATCGACCGCCGCAGGCTCGACTATATCGAGCAGCTCCTGGGCAAGCGCGAGCTTGACCCGGCAACGGCGCAGGCTCGCGCGCAGATCCTCTATTGGACGTTTCTCGGCTTCGCCCTGTCGGGCCCGCCGGTGCCGGCGGCACGGCTCCGGGGCCTGATCGACGAGCTGCTGCGGATGATCTCTGCCGAGTGACGCCAACCGGCATCCCCTTCGCTCGAAAACGCCCTGGCCGGCGCGATGGGCGGACGCGAATTTCTGTGCTAGAGGCAGCCAATCGCCGGAGACCCCCATGAACGCGCCCACCGAACGCCCCGAAACCAGCGTCGATCCCAAATTGCTGGAGATCCTGGTCTGCCCGCTGACCAAGGGCCCGCTCGAGTTCGATTCAGCAAAGCAGGAGCTGATCTCGCGCAGCGCCAAGCTCGCTTATCCGATCCGCGACGGCATCCCGATCATGCTGCCGGAAGAGGCGCGCAAGATCGATTGATCTTGGCGCGATGGCTACATTTTCGCTGTCGTCCCGGCGAAGGCCAGGACCCATAACCACAGGGAGAGGTTGTGGCGCGAAGCTGGCAACTCCAGGTCTTCGCAAAACTGATGCTGCGGCGTATGGATCCCGGATCTACGCGCGCTTGGGGCGCGCTTGTCCGGGATGACGAGCGGAGTTTAGAGCGGCGACATTTTCCTAAAGCGCCTCGCCCTTCAACAACCTTGGCACCTCGCCCGTCAGCCCCGCGGCCTGGCGGATGAAGAGATTCTTCAGCGGGGGCGCGCGGTCGACGAGGCCGAGGCCGATGTCGCGCACGGTGCGCAGCAGCGTCGACTGGTTGGAGAACAGGAAATTCAGCGAGTTTGTGGCAAGGCCCATCGCCATGGTGTCGAAACGGCGCCAGCGCTGGTAGCGCTCGAGCACGTCGGCCGCGCCGAGATCCATGCCGAGCCGCGCCGCATCGACCACGACCTCGGCCAGCGCCGCGACATCCTTCAGCCCCATGTTGAGGCCCTGGCCCGCGATCGGGTGGATGACATGGGCGGCATCGCCGACCAGCGCGAGGCGCTCGGCGATGAAGGAGCGCGCCACGAAATAGGACAGCGGAAACGCGCGCGGCTTGTCGAGCGCCTTCACCTCACCGAGATGCAGGCCGAAGCGCTGCTCGAGCTCGCCGTGAAATTCCTCGTCGCTGAGCGCAATGATGCGCGCAGCCTCAGTCCGGCGCTCGGTCCACACCAGCGAGGAGCGCTTTCCGGATAGCGGCAGGATCGCGAAGGGACCTGCGGGCAAGAAGTGCTCTTCGGCGCGGCCTTCGTGATCGCGCTCATGGCCGACGGTGACGACGATGCCGGACTGATCATACTCCCAGCCATGGGTGGCGATGCCGGCGCGCTCGCGCAGCTTCGACCTCGCACCATCGGCGGCGACCAGCAGGCTGGCCGCGATCACGCTGCCGTCGCCAAGGGTCACGTCGATGCCGTCGGAACGCGCGTCGTAGGAGGCAACCGTGGTGGCGCGCAGATCGATGCCCTCGGCCTCGGCACGCACCACCAGCGCGTCGATCAGGCGGCGGTTCTCGACCATGTGTGCAAAGGGCTCGCCCGGCGCGACGTCGCCGGCGAAGTTCAGGAACACCGGACGCGTGGCGTCTTCGAGCTTGGAATCGGTGACGACCATGTCGAGGATCGGCTGCGCCTCGCCCCTGACGTCGTCCCAGGCGCCGATCGCCTCGAACAGGCGGCGGCAGGCGGCCACGATCGCGGTGGCGCGCGGATCGCGGCTGGGACGCGTGCTGAGGGCCGGGTCGGCGACGATGACGGGAATCTCCGGCCCGAGCCCCTGACGCAGCGCGAGCGCCAGCGCCAGGCCCGCAAACGCGCCGCCGCCAATGACAATGCTACCCTGTACCGACATACCCGAATTCCCGGCTAACTCTTGGTCTTGCTAGCAGACTTGAGCTGGGCGAAACAGTGCGGTGAAACAAGGGCGGAACGGCCCAATTCCGTCATTCCGGGGCGCGCGGAAGCGCGAACCCGGAATCCAGAGGTTATCGCTCGGGATTCCGGGTTCATCGTTGGCGCGATGTCCGGAATGACGAGGCATTTGAAAGCACCATCATGTCCAAGAGCCTGATCGACCTCATTTCGATCCTCGACCTCGAGCAGCTCGAGGTGAACCTGTTCCGCGGCAACAGTCCGAAGACGAGCTGGCAGCGGGTGTTCGGGGGTCAGGTGATCGGGCAGGCGATGGTTGCGGCCTGCCGCACCGTCGAGGGGCGCCTGCCGCATTCGCTGCACTGCTATTTCATCCTGCCGGGCGATCCGCAGATCCCGATCATCTACCAGGTCGAGCGCCTGCGCGACGGCAAGAGCTACTCGACCCGCCGCGTCACCGCGATCCAGCACGGCAACGCAATCTTCTCGATCATGGTGTCGTTCCATGCCGAGGAGGAGAGCGCGTTCGATCACCAGGACAAGATGCCGGATGTGCCGCCGCCGGAAAAGCTGACGGCGGAGGAAGTGGCGAAGCAGCCGCTGTTCAAGGAGATGCCGGAGTTCATTCGCCGCTACTATGAATCCGACCGTCCGATCGAGCTGCGCCCGGTCGAGCTCGGCCGCTATTTCGGCCAGAAGATCGAGGACGGCCGCATCCACGTCTGGATCAAGACCGCGGCGAAGCTGCCCGACGATCCGGCGCTGCACATGTGCGCGCTGGCCTACGCATCGGACTTTTCGCTGCTCGATGCGATCATGGCGCGCTACGGCCGCACGCTGTTCGACAAGCGCATGATGCCGGCGAGCCTTGACCACGCGATGTGGTTTCACCGCCCGTTCCGCGCCGACGAATGGCTGCTCTACGCCCAGGATTCGCCGAACGCGCGCAGCGGCCGCGGCTTGACCCGCGGCTCGATCTTCAAGCCCGACGGCACGCTGGTCGCCTCCGTCGCGCAGGAAGGCTCCGTGCGCGAGCGGAGGTAGCGCTCAATAGGCGCGAGCTGCCGCGCCGCGGTCGACCAGCGCGAATTGCGACACGAACCAGCGGCCGTACCAGCGCAGCATCCACGGAATCGGGATGAGGAGGCTGCACGCCAGCGAGAACACCACCGATCGCCACAGGATCTGCCAGCCGCTGCCGTTGAATGCGACCTCGCGCCGCGTGCCCTCGATGTTCCGGCAATTCCAGCGCATCCAGAACGCGATCACCCAGGCCCAGCCGATGATGGTGATGGTCGAGATCATCATCAGCAGGTACCAGCCGACATAGCCGATCGCGCTGCCCTGGAACGAAAGCGGCAGACGCTCGCCGTTCGAGGTGAGGTTGGCAACGATCCAGCGCAGGATCACCCAGGCGAGAAACGCATTGGCGATCACGGCAAGGAGCGGCGCGAACGATATGCCGGTCGCGCCGGCGTAAGTCAGGAGCGCGTTGGCCATCAAGGCCCACCAGATGTCCATCGGCTGGCCGGCAAAGCCGAAATTCGGGCGGCCCGGAACCTGGATGTGCGACGTGATGTATTTGTAGAACCAGACGGTGACCCAGGGTGCGGGGATCACCAGCAGGATGCCGATCACGAACACGATGCTGCGGCCGAGAAGGCCGAACGCGCTGAAATCAGCCGTCAACGATCCCCCGGCAGCACCGCCATAACCACCGCCGCCCATCATCGGCGGGCCGCCGGCCGGAATCATCGGCGGCGCGCCGCCGCCGACCAGGCCGGGAATCTCGGCGGCCTTCTGCCAGCCGGCCATGCCCTCGGTCCACACCAGCGTGTCCGGGCGCACGACGCCCTGGGCGATCAGATCGCGGAATTGCCCGTCCGGAAAGGGCCCCTGCTGCTTGCCCTCGGATGCGTAGAACCAGCTCGCCATGAAGCGTCCCCCTTAAACATACTTATGTACCGGCTGGGACGCTTCGGTTCACCGCATCCATGCCAAAAATGCATTGTGAAGGATGAACGGCTGCCCTGTACAGAGGCGGCCGTTCACAACGCCAAACGTTTTTCCGCTTCAATCTGCAACTTTTTTATGCCATTTGCCCGGAAAGATGCCAGATTGACGCGGCGCCGGGGACATACGGCGCGGCGCATCCCGGGGAATAGGCCTGACCATGAAACTCGTCGTCGCGATCATCAAACCCTTCAAGCTCGATGAGGTCCGCCAGGCCCTGACGGCGATCGGCGTCCACGGCATGACCGTGACCGAGGTCAAGGGTTATGGCCGCCAGAAGGGCCACACCGAGATCTATCGCGGCGCGGAATATGTCGTGAACTTCCTGCCGAAGCTGCGCATCGAGATCGCGGTCGCCTCCGATGTCGCCGACAAGGCGGTCGCCGTGATCACCGCGACCGCGCGCACCGGGCAGATCGGCGACGGCAAGATTTTCGTCACGCCGATCGACCACGCGCTGCGCATCCGCACCGGCGAAACCGACAGCGACGCGCTCTAAATTCGACTGTGTCGCGGGACCCTCATGGTGAGGAGCGCGGAACGCGCGTCTCGAACCATGAAGGCCCGGCTCTCGCCCGTGGCCATCCTTCGAGACGCCCGCTTGTCGCGGGCTCCTCAGGATGAGGGTGGAGTGCGGTGATGCAGTGAGACTAACTCTTGTCTAGATCGCAGCGGGCAACGACGCCACAGCTGCGACGCAATTTCTGTGCTGGGGGAACGACATGGCGGGATTGTTGCGCCGCGCGGCCGCTATGGCTGCGCCGATCGGGTTTGCATCGGTCATCGCGTCGCCGGCGCACGCTGCAGGCTCCGAGATCAACACCGCCGACACCGCCTGGATGATCGTCGCCACCGCGCTGGTGCTGATGATGACGATCCCCGGCCTTGCGCTGTTCTATTCCGGCATGGTGCGCAAGAAGAACGTGCTGGCGACGATGGCGCAGAGCCTTGCCGCCGTGACGATGATCTCGATTCTCTGGGTCGCGTTCGGCTATTCGCTCTGCTTCGTCGGCGACGGCCCATGGATCGGCACGCTCGATCGCTGGTTCCTTGCGGGCATGACGCTCGAGAGCGTCAACCCGGCGGCGAAAACGATCCCGGAATCGCTGTTCATGCTGTACCAGATGACGTTTGCGATCATCACGGTGGCGCTGGTCGCGGGCTCGGTCGCCGACCGCATGCGATTCTCCGCCTATCTGCTGTTCTCCGTCGCCTGGTTCATCTTCGTCTACATTCCACTGGCGCATTGGGTCTGGGGCGGCGGCTTCCTCGCCAGCATGGGCGTGCTGGATTTCGCCGGCGGCCTCGTCGTGCATCTGTCGGCCGGCACCGCCGGCCTCGTCGCGGCGAAGGTGATGGGACGCCGTCACGGCTACGGCACCGAAAATCTCTCGCCGTTCGACCTGTCGCTCGCCGTGATGGGCACCGGCCTGTTGTGGGTCGGCTGGTTCGGCTTCAACGGCGGTTCGGCCGGCGCGGCCAATTCGCGCGCGGTGCTGGCGATCATCGCGACGCATCTGGCCGCCTGCTCCGGCGCGCTGACCTGGGGCGCGATCGAATGGTCGACGCGGCGCAAGCCCTCCGTGCTCGGCATGATCTCTGGCGCGGTGGCAGGCCTCGGCACCATCACGCCCGCCTCGGGCTTCGTCGCGCCGTGGCATGGCATCGTCATCGGCATCATCGCCGGGGCGGTTTGCTACTGGGCCTGCACGTGGCTGAAGCACCGCTTCGACTATGACGATTCGCTCGACGTGTTCGGCGTCCACGGCATCGGCGGTCTGACCGGCACCCTGCTCGCCGGGGTGTTCGCAACCAGCGCCATCGGCGGCACCGCCGGCCTGATCGAGGGCCATCCGCAGCAGCTTCTGATCCAGCTTTATGGGGTCGCCGTCACCTTCATCTGGTCGGCAGGGGTGAGCTTCATCCTGCTCAAGCTTGTCAGCCTGTTCGTGCCATTGCGCGTATCCCGTGAGCACGAGCTCGAGGGACTGGATATTTCGCAGCACGGCGAGGCGTTGCAGTAAGCCGCGGGCAGCCGGTTCGAAGCCCTGAGCACCCTGGGGTCACTCGGGACTTGCGTGATACATAAGCGTGTGCTTATGTATCGTCATGATCGAAGCCGACATCTTCAAGGCGCTGGCCGACCCGACGCGTCGAAAGGTCTTTGAGAAGCTCGCTGGCGGAAGCCTGAATGCGAGCGCCTTGCGCGACGGGTTGGAGATCAGCCAACCGGCGATGTCGCAGCATCTCGCGGTGCTGCGCGCGGCAGGCCTGGTGCGTGAACAGCGGCAGGGCCGCTTTGTGAACTACGAAGTCGACCCAGACGGAATCGTCGCCATCGGGGCATGGCTTGCGCGCTACCGCGCCTACTGGCCGCAGCGCATGGAAGCACTCGCCGATCTCTTGAAGGACATGGATCAATAAGAATCTGGACCAATAAGGACCTGGACCGATGAGCGACGCCGCGAAGCCTGATCGTCCCGACGAAGCCCTGGTGCTTGAATATGAATTCGATGCGCCGCCAGCAAAGGTCTGGCGCGCCGTGACCATTCCGGCCTTGCGCGAGCGCTGGCTGCCGGATTGCGACCTTGCGGGCGCCGTGCCGGAATCGACGATCGCAGGCGAAGAGGTGCGCTACCGGCTTCGCGATTCGGAGCCGCCGTTTCGCGAGAGCCACGTCATCTTCCGGATCGAGCCGAACGAGGATGGCGGCACCCGCTTCCGCATCATCCAGCAAGCCTGCGACGACCTCGCGAAACTGCCGCAGCCGGCCAACACCAATTGCTGCCTGATGATGGCGGCCTAGCAGCAAAAGACTTCATCACCTGCAAACATGGAGGTCGCCAATGCGCGACATGCTTCAGCTCGTCCCTATGGTGGTCGAACAATCCACCCGCGGCGAGCGATCCTTCGACATCTATTCGCGGCTCTTGCGCGAGCGCATCATCTTCCTCAACGGCGAGGTCAATGATGCGATGTCCGGACTGGTCTGCGCGCAACTCCTGTTCCTGGAGGCGGAGAACCCGAACAAGCCGATCAACCTCTACATCAATTCCTATGGCGGCGTGATCACCAGCGGACTGGCGATGTACGACACCATGCAGTTCATCAAGGCGCCGGTCCATACGCTGTGCATGGGCACCGCACGCTCCATGGGTTCGTTCCTGCTGATGGCCGGCGAACCCGGTCACCGCGCCGCCCTGCCCAATGCCAGCCTTCACGTGCATCAGCCACTCGGCGGCTTTCAAGGCCAGGCGTCTGACATCCTGATCCATGCCACCGAAATGCAGGACACCAAGCGGCGTATCATCCGGCTCTATGCGCAACATTGCAGGCGTCCCGTGGAGGAGGTGGAACGGACCCTGGACCGCGACCACTTCATGACCGCGCAGCAGGGGGTCGAGTGGGGATTGATCGACCGGGTCTTTGCGGAGCGCGACGCTGCCTGACGGTCCGACGGCGGCTTCAGCCAGATACCGTCCGGCAAGCTTTGTTCTGCCCAAGCTGCTCGGCCGGTTGCGCGCATCCCGTGAGCACGAGCTCCAGCGGTTCGGTATTTCGCCGCACGGCGAAGCATTTCAGTAGCTCTGCCCATAATTAGATACCTTTTTGCTGCCCGACACATGAGCAACATTGTGTCGGCAGCCTGTCGTGCACTTATTTTGAGCAGACGTGACCAGCTTTTGAGCGCGACGTAATAGCGCACTGCACTGCAGCACGCGTCAAACGCGAAAACCCCCGCTTTCATAGTCCGTTAGGCAACACGCCCGTTCTGGCACGGCATTTGATTCTAGGGGTCCGGCTGTGCCCGCGTAGTGAAACTTCTCCCTCGTGGCGAACCAGTCGAGAAACGCCCGGCCACGTCCGGACCGGGCCCAAGCGGGGATAGGACCCATGAAAATTGTTATGGCGATTATCAAGCCATTCAAGCTGGAAGAAGTCCGTGACGCCCTGACCGCCATCGGCGTTCACGGTCTCACGGTGACGGAAGTCAAGGGATATGGCCGCCAGAAGGGCCATACGGAAATCTATCGCGGCGCTGAATATGCCGTGAGTTTCCTGCCCAAGATCAAGATCGAGGTCGCTGTCGCCTCCGACCAGGTCGACAAGACCATCGACGCCATCACGTCCGCTGCGAAAACCGGACAGATCGGCGACGGCAAGATCTTCGTCATCAACCTCGACCATGCGGTTCGTATCCGCACCGGCGAGGCCGATGCCGCGGCCCTCTGATTTCGCGCTCAACCTTATCCAATCAGGAGTAAACAATATGACGTTCAAGCGTCCCTATGGCGCGGGATTGGCGGCTCTCGCAGTCGGCCTGTTCGCTGCGACCGCAGCCTATGCCGAGCCAACGGTCAACAAGGGAGACAACGCCTGGATGCTGACATCGACAGTCCTCGTGCTGTTGATGACGATCCCGGGTCTTGCGCTGTTCTACGGCGGTCTCGTCCGTTCCAAGAACATGCTCTCGGTCTTGATGCAGGTCTTCTACACCGTCTGCGTCGTCACCGTGATCTGGGCCGTGTACGGCTACAGCCTCGCCTTCACCGGCGGCTCCGACTTCATCGGCGGCTTCTCCAAGGCCTTCATGATGGGCGTCACCACCGACTCGAAGGCCGCGACCTTCTCGGTCGACGCCAACATCTCGGAGCTCATCTACATGTGCTTCCAGATGACCTTCGCGGCGATCACGCCCGCCCTCATCGTCGGCGCCTTCGCCGAGCGCATGAAGTTCTCGGCGATCGCTCTCTTCATCCCGCTCTGGGTCACGCTGATCTACTTCCCGATCGCGCACATGGTCTGGTACTGGCCCGGCCCGGACGCGATCCAGGATGCGGCCAAGGCTCTGGCTGCGGCGACTGATGCAGCGGCGAAGACCGCGGCGCAGGCCAAGCTCGACGAGATCAACGCCGACGCCGGCTGGATCTTCAAGAAGGGCGCGATCGACTTCGCGGGCGGCACCGTGGTGCACATCAACGCCGGCATCGCAGGTCTCGTCGGCGCTCTCTTGATCGGCAAGCGCACCGGCTACGGCAAGGAGCTGATGGCTCCGCACTCGCTGACCATGTCGATGATCGGCGCCTCGCTGCTCTGGGTCGGCTGGTTCGGCTTCAACGCCGGCTCCAACCTCGAAGCCAACGGCGGCGCTGCCCTCGCCATGACCAACTCCTTCGTCGCCACCGCGGCCGCCGCGCTGTCGTGGATGTTCGCGGAGTGGATCGTGAAGGGTCACCCGTCGGTGCTCGGCGTCATCTCCGGCGCTGTCGCGGGTCTCGTGGCCGTCACGCCCGCCGCCGGCTTCTCCGGCGTCATGGGTGCGATCGTCCTCGGTCTCGTGGTCGGCGTGGTCTGCCTGTTCTTCTGCACCGTCGTGAAGAACGCGATCGGCTACGACGACTCCCTCGACGTGTTCGGCGTGCACTGCATCGGCGGCATCGTCGGTGCTCTCGGTACCGGCATCCTGGTGAACCCCGCCCTCGGCGGCGCCGGCATCATCGACTACACGGCGATCCCGCCGAAGGTTGCCGATTACGACTTCGCGGCGCAGATGGTGTCCCAGTTCTGGGGCGTCTGCACCACGCTGGTGTGGTCGGGCATCGGTTCGGCGATCCTCTACAAGGTCGTCGATGTGATCGTTGGCCTCCGCGCCAATGTCGAGAGCGAGCGTGAAGGCCTCGACATCACCGAGCACACCGAGCGCGCCTACAACATGTAACTCTCCTCCCGGGGCGCGGTCTCTTCGGAGGCCGCGTCCACAACTACGGTTTGGGCACATACCCGGCAATGCCCCGACCGTTGAGGGGCTCCAGCGCAAGTTGGAGCCCCTTTCTTTTTGCCTGATCCCGGCGAAGAAAAAGATTGCCATTCCGGACAACGGGCGCAGAAATATCGACCACAACGAACAACAAACCGGGAGGTCGCCATGCGTTTGGAAGGTGGATGCTATTGCGGCGAGGTGCGCTATGTGGCCGAAGGCGACCCGATGATGCAGGCGCAGTGTCATTGCCGCGAGTGCCAGTACATCTCGGGCGGCGCGCCCAACACCTTCATCGCGATGCCGGCGGCCGGGTTCAGCTACATCATCGGGCAGCCCAAGCAATTCACCCGCAAGGACCTCGAGCGCGCCGTGACGCGCGAGTTCTGCGCCGAATGCGGCACCCATCTGGTGACCAAGGTTCCGGGCCTTCCCGCCGCGATCCTGAAGGTCGGCACGCTGGACGAGCCGGAGCAGTTCCATCCGCAGATGGCGATCTACACCTGCGACAAGCAGGAATTCCACGCGATCCCCGCCGGCATGGCGACGTTCGAGAAGCTGCCGGGACACTGAACGCCTATACCGCGCAACTCGTCATGCCCGGGCTTGTCCCGCCTGCGCGGCCGAAGCTGCTCCGGCGAGGCGAAGCCCCGGGCATCCACGTTCTTGGACGCGGCCGGAAAGGCCGTGGATGGCAGGGACAGGCCCTGCCATGACGTCGCCGAAATATCCACGTCCCGACAGGAATATGATCAAGCTCCGCGGGCCGCCTCGAACCGGCGCCATGCATCCCGTTGTTATCCGGCCCCAAAATTCCCGCTCTGGACGGGGGCGGCGACCGATGGTTAATCGCGTCTTAACCTCGCCCTATCTATGGTGAACTGAACCGCTTCCCGCCGGCGCCTTGGTACGACCGGCTGTTCCAAGAGTGCTGGCGTCCAGAATGGCTATGATCGCTTCATCCCGTGCGCCCCTGGAAGCTGGAAGCTCCGACAGCGAACGCTCGCCCTTCGTCCGGCTGAACGAGCTGCTGGCACCCCATCAGCCCGGCAAGTCCTTGATTACGCTTGCAGTCGGCGAGCCCCAGCATCCCGTGCCTGATTTCGTCGGCCCGGTGCTGGCCAAGCACATCGCCGATTTCGGCCGTTACCCAATGAACCAGGGCACCGAACCGTTCCGGAAAGCGGCGAGCGCCTGGTTGTCGTCGCGCTTCAAGCTGCCGCGGCCGCTCGACCCCGCGGGCGAGATTCTCGTCCTCAATGGCAGCCGCGAGGGGCTGTTCCTCGCCGCGATCACGGCCGCGCGCTATGTCGGCCCGCGCCCCGGCAAGCCCGCCATCCTGATGCCGAACCCGTTCTATCCGGTCTACGGCGCCGGCGCGCGCGCCGCGGCCTGCGAGCCGGTCTATCTGCCGACCACCGTCGAGAACGGCTTCCTGCCCGATCTCAACGCCATCGACGAGGCGACGCTGGCGCGCACCGTGGCGTTCTACCTCGCCTCGCCCGCCAATCCGCAGGGCTCCGTCGCCAAGCCCGATTATTTCAGGCGGTTGAAGCAGCTCGCCGACCGCTACGGCTTCGTCATTCTCAGCGACGAGTGCTATTCGGAGATCTACACCCGCGAGGCTCCGGGCAGCGCGCTCGAATGCGCCGGCCCCGATTTCACCCGCGTGGTTGCGTTCCAGTCGCTGTCGAAGCGCTCCAACCTGCCGGGCCTGCGCGTCGGCTTCGCCGCCGGCGACAAGAAGTTCATCGGCATGTTCCTCGAGCTGCGCAACATCGCAGCGCCGCAGGTGCCGGTGCCGCTCCAGCATGTCGCCACCGTCGCCTATGGCGACGAAGCGCATGTCGAGGAGAATCGCAGGCTCTACCGGATCAAGTTCGACCTCGCCGACCAGATCATCGGCAATCGTTACGGCTATCGCCGGCCCGACGGCGGCTTCTGCGTCTGGCTCAACACGTCCGAGCTCGGCGACGACGTATCCATCACGCTCAGGCTCTTCAAGGAAGCCGGCGTGCGCGTGGTGCCCGGCAGCTATCTGGCGCGGCTCCAGCCCGACGGCTTCAATCCCGGCGCAGGCTACATCCGCCTCGCGCTGGTGCAGGATGGCGAGACCACGGCACAGGCGCTGCACCGCCTGGTCGAGACTCTGGGTTAGGCGGGGCCCGTGAGCATGTCGGCAATCGAACGTGTCATTCCACTGGTCGGCCATCTGCCGCCGTCGATCCGCGAGGCGCTGACGCGGCGCGTGCGCGAGCTCGCCGGCCTCGGCCTGATCGCGCTGTCGGGGCTCGCCTCGGCCGCGCTCATGACCTGGTCGGTGCAGGATGCAAGCCTCAGCCACGCGACCTCGCGGCCGATCCGCAACATCCTCGGCTATGCCGGCGCGATCGGCGCAGACCTTGCGATGCAGATCCTCGGGCTCGGCGCGATCATGCTGGTCCTGACTGTCGCGGTCTGGGGCTGGCGCATGATGACCCATCGCCCGTTCGACCGCGAGGCGCTGCGGCTCGGCTCCTGGATTCTCTGCACCGTGATCGCCGCGGGCTTTGTCAGCTGCTGGCCACACGGCGGCGCATGGCCGCTGCCGACCGGACTCGGCGGCGTGGTCGGCGATGCCCTGGTGCGCGCGCCCGCGGTGATTTTCGGGCCGCCCGGCACGATCTATCGCACGGTGCTCGGTGTGATCCTGTTCGCGGCGATGGCCGCGACTTTCCTGATCGCCTGCGGTCTTGGCGCGCGCGAGCATGACGACGAGCTCGCCGAGATCGAGGATGACGACAAGCCGCTCGATGAAGACGAGGAGAGCGATCGCGGTTCGGTGTCGCTGGGCTGGCTGTTCCATGCGCTGATGAGCACCAAGGCACGCCTGATCTGGCTGTGTGGTGCCGCTTACCGCTCGCTGGTCTCGAGCGGGCCGAAGACCAAGGTCGCTGCGTTCAGCCGCCAGGAGCCGAATCTCGGCGGCCGCGCCGCGCCCCCGATCTCGCCGCAGTCCGAAGACGAGGACTACGAGCACGAGGAAGAGGAAGACGAGGAGGAAGAGGAGGAGCCTGCCGCGCGCGCGCCGCGCAAGAAGGCTGCTCCGAAGGCTGCGGCCAAGAAATCCTCCGACAAGTTCGAGCTTCCGTCCGTGTCCGTGCTCGCTGCGCCCAAGGCCGGTGATCGCCAGCCGCTCAGCAAGGCCGAGCTGGAAGCCAATTCGCGCGCGCTCGAAGGCGTGCTGCAGGACTTCGGCGTGCGCGGCGAGATCGTGAAGGCCAATCCGGGTCCCGTCGTCACGCTGTACGAGCTGGAGCCGGCGCCCGGCATCAAATCGTCGCGCGTGATCGGACTTGCCGACGACATCGCCCGCTCGATGAGCGCGCTGTCGGCGCGCGTCGCTGTCGTGCCCGGCCGCAATGCCATCGGCATCGAATTGCCAAACGCCCATCGCGAAAAGGTCTATCTGCGCGAGCTGCTGGTCGCCAAGGAAACCGTCGACACGGTTGCCAAGCTGCCGCTCTGCCTCGGCAAGACCATCGGCGGCGACCCCGTCATCATCGACCTCGCGCGCACCCCGCACATGCTGATCGCCGGTACCACCGGCTCGGGCAAGTCGGTCGCCATCAACACCATGATCCTCAGCCTGGTCTACCGGCTGCGTCCGGACCAGTGCCGCCTGATCATGGTCGATCCGAAGATGCTCGAACTCTCCGTCTATGACGGCATTCCCCATCTGCTCACGCCGGTCGTGACCGACCCGAAGAAGGCCGTGGTCGCGCTGAAATGGGCCGTGCGCGAGATGGAAGAGCGCTACAAGAACATGGCCAAGCTCGGTGTGCGCAACATCGACGGCTACAACACGCGCCTGCTCGAGTTGAAAGCCAAGGGCGAGGAGCCGACGCGCACGGTGCACACCGGCTTCGACAAGGAGACCGGCAAGGCGATCTACGAGGAAGAGAAGCTCTCGCTCGACCCGCTGCCCTACATCGTCATCATCGTCGACGAAATGGCCGACCTGATGATGGTCGCCGGCAAGGACATCGAAGGCGCGGTGCAGCGCCTCGCGCAGATGGCGCGCGCCGCCGGCCTGCACGTGATCCTGGCGACGCAGCGTCCGTCGGTCGACGTCATCACCGGCACCATCAAGGCGAACTTCCCGACCCGCATCGCCTTCCAGGTCACCTCCAAGATCGACAGCCGCACCATTCTGGGCGAGATGGGCGCCGAGCAGCTGCTCGGCCAGGGCGATATGCTCTACATGGCCGGCGGCGGCCGCATCAGCCGCGTGCACGGGCCCTTTGCGTCGGACGACGAAGTCGAGAAGGTGGTGCGCCACCTCAAGACCCAGGGTCAACCGGAATATCTCGAGGCTGTCACGGCCGAAGAGCCGACCGAGGACGAGGACGGCGGCGCCGTGTTCGACGCCAGCGGAATGGGCGCGGATGGCGGCGGCGATCTATTCCAGCAGGCCGTTGCCATCGTCAAACGCGACCGCAAGGCCTCGACCAGCTACATCCAGCGCCGCCTGCAAATCGGCTATAACCGCGCCGCATCGCTGATGGAGCGCATGGAACTGGAAGGCATTGTCGGTCCCGCCAACCACGCCGGCAAGCGCGAGATCCTGGTCGAGGAAGAAGACAGCCATATGTGAGGCGAGCCGCCTCAAAACACTATTTCACGCAGAATCGATATCTGCTTTTGCCCGAAATCACGCTAAAAGGCGCCTAGCCATACAGGACGACGCGTTGATCAGACATCCGGACATTCGATTCGCTGCCACCATCGCCGCGCGAAGCGCGCGCGTGGCCGGCGTGCTTCTCGTCACCGCCGCAATGGTGACCGCGGCGTCGTTCGCGCAGACCGTGCCCGTGCCGAAGCCCGCGCCGAAGGGCCGCGATAGCGGTCCGGCCGCCGGCGGGCCCGCGGTCACCGGCGCGACCCAGACGCCGCCGAATCCGATCATCCCGGATCCGCGCCGCAACGTGCCGAGCAGCATCTTCCAGACCTTCGACGCCAGCCAGAAGGCGCAGGCCGCCAAGGTCAGCGCCTATCTGTCCTCGCTCTCGACGCTGGTCGGGAATTTCGTCCAGGTCGGTCCCGACGGCAGCAAGACGCAAGGCGATTTCTACATCCAGAAGCCGGGCAAGGTGCGCTTCGAATATGACGCGCCGAGCCCGATCGACATCGTCGCCGACGGATCATCGCTGGTGGTGCGCGACCGCAAGCTCGCCACCCAGGATGTCTATCCGCTGTCGCAGACGCCGCTGCGCTTCCTGCTGTCCGATCGCATCGACCTGATGAAGGATACCAATGTCGTCAACGTCTCGGCCGACGACGTCTTCGTCAGCGTCACCATCGAGGAGAAGCAGGCGCTGGTCGGCACCAGCCGCCTCTTGCTGATGTTCGGCGCCAAGGACGGCCAGCTGAAGCAGTGGACCGTCACCGACCCGCAGGGCTACGACACCACGATCGCGATCTACAATCTCGACGCAACCAAGAAGCTCGATCCCGGCATGTTCAAGATCGACTTCACCAATTACGGTCCATCGCCGGGCTGACGGTGCGTAGGGTGGGTTAGCCCTGCAGATGCGCAAAGCGCATCTGCTCGGCGTAACCCACCACTGTTTATCTCCGTAGGTTCAAGGTTGGTGGGTTACGCCTTCGGCTAACCCACCCTACAATTTCGGCCCTGTGGACAAGCATTTTCCCTGCGCCAATCCATGCTAAGACGCATCCCTCATGCGTCTTTCCCTGACAACCTGGAACATCAATTCGGTGCGGCTGCGCATCGATCTGGTCGCGAAATTCCTCAAGAGCGCGCGGCCGGACGTGCTGTGCCTCCAGGAAACCAAGTGCATCGACGACGCCTTTCCGCTGAAGCGTTTCAAGCGGCTCGGCTATGAGCATGTCGCGCTGAACGGGCAGAAGGGCTATCACGGCGTCGCCATCGTCTCGAAGATCCCGTTCGAGTCCAAGGACATCCGCACCTTCTGCGACAAGGTGGATTCGCGCCACATTTCCGTGTCCTTCGGCGACAGGGCCAGCATCGCAAAGCCGCTGGTGCTGCATAATTTCTACGTGCCGGCCGGCGGTGACATTCCCGATCCCGCGCTGAACGAGAAGTTCGATCACAAGCTCCGCTTCCTCGACGAGATGAAGGCCTGCGAGCCGCTGCATCCGCGCGGTGAGGACCGCCACATCCTGGTGGGCGATCTCAACGTCGCCCCGCATGAGAACGACGTCTGGTCGCACAAGCAGCTCCTGAAAGTGGTCTCGCACACGCCTGTCGAAACCGAGAAGCTGAACGCGGCGCTCGCAGCCGGCGAGTGGGTCGACGTCGCGCGCGAGCGCATCCCGATGTCGGAAAAGGTCTACACGTGGTGGAGCTATCGCTCCGCCGACTGGACCGTCGGCGACCGCGGCCGCCGCCTCGACCACATCTGGGTCTCGCGCGCGCTGAAAGATGCGGTCCAGGACTTCAAGATTCTCCGCGACGCGCGGAGCTGGGAGCGGCCGTCGGACCATGTGCCTGTCACGGTGACGCTGGAGGTTTAATTTCGGAAGCCCGTAGCCCGGATGGAGCGAAGCGCAATCCGGGTCAGTCTTTCCGTAGGCGAGAATCCCGGATTACGCTTCGCTCCATCCGGGCTACGAAGCTACGACCTCTCAAGTCGTCAGCTTCGCACCGGCCATCAGGATATCGCTCGCGATCTGGCTGGAGCGAACGGCGAATTCGTCGCGCAGGCGAACGGCGGCGGCGGGGTCGCTTTCGAGCACGCGCTGAAACAGGCTGCGCGCGACGCGGATGACGGAGGAATGCTCCAGCGCGATCGCGCTCGACGGCCGCTTCATCGGCACCACCAGCGCGAGCTCGCCGATCAGCGCGCCGGGACCTGCGATCATCTCGGCGCCGGCGCCGTCCTCGACCCGGAAGGCGCCGCGCTGGACCACGAAGCCGGCATCGGCGTCGTCGCCGAGATTGAACAGAATGTCGCCGCGGACGAAGTCACGCTGCTCGGAGCCGATCGCCAGCATGCGCAACGAGGCGTCTCCCAACAGGCGCAATGTCGGGACCCGCTCGAGAAGCGCTACGTCGTCGTCGATTGACATTCAGATCCGAGGCTCAAGGGCACGCGATCTAAAACGATTCGCACGCCCCTGAAGCGTATCACGGCACCAGCTTGTAGCCACCGGCTTCCGTGACCAGGATCTCCGGGTTGGCGGCGTCCTTCTCGATCTTCTGGCGGAGGCGGTAGATGTGGGTTTCCAGCGTGTGGGTGGTGACGCCGGAATTGTAGCCCCAGACCTCCTGGAGCAGGGTCTCGCGCGACACCGGCATCTGGCCGGCGCGGTAGAGGAAGCGGAGGATGGCGGTTTCCTTCTCCGTCAGCCGGACCTTGCGCGCATTGGCGGCGGTCAGCATCTTGGAGCCGGGCCGGAAGCTGTAGGGGCCGACCGAGAACACCGCATCCTCGCTGGCCTCGTGCTGGCGGAGCTGGGCGCGGATGCGGGCCAGCAGCACGGCGAAGCGGAAGGGTTTTGCGACGTAGTCGTTGGCGCCGGATTCCAGGCCCAAAATCGTGTCGGAATCGGTGTCATGCCCGGTCAGCATGATGATGGGGGCCTTGAAGCCGCCCTTGCGTAAGGAGCGGACCACCTCGCGGCCATCGGTGTCGGGCAGGCCGACATCCATCAGGACGAGATCGGGGGAATTGGCCTTTGCGGCGCTCGCGCCCTTGGCGCCGGTATCGACGGCGGAGGCTTCGAATTCTTCGTGCAGCGATAATTGCTCCACCAACGTATCGCGCAGATCGGTATCGTCATCCACGATCAGGATCTTGCGGGCATTGGCCATAGGGTATCATCCTTTTGGGGTCCGGCTCTGCGCGCATGCATGCCGCGCCCAGCCGCGAGGGGAAGTTTAGGGGTCGCCGTTATTATTGTTGTTCGTGTTGAAGTAGTGGGCTGTTACCGATTCACAAGCCAGAAGCACTCTAACCTAGAATAGCAGGGCATCTTGATGAATGTCCTGTAATGAATGCGACATCGCACGGTCACATGAAAAACAACGTTGCTTCAGCTACTTACACCAAGACCGGAAGCTCCGGACCGCTTCGAACGATCCGCGTTAAGCCTGCCGCCGGTAATCCGCGCCGGGGCTGGCTGACCGCCGGAGCGCTGACGATTCCGGTGGCGCTGGGGCGGGGCGGTATTCTCGCCAACAAGCGCGAGGGCGACGGCGGCACGCCCAGGGGCAGCTTCCGGCCGCGGCGACTGTGGTGGCGGGGCGACCGGCACAGCCGGCCGCAGACCTTCCTGCCGGCGCGGATCATCACCGGCGAGGATGCCTGGTGCGAGGATCCCCGGGATCGTCATTACAACCAGGGAATCCGGCTCGGCGAGGGGCAGGGCGGTGACCGGCTCAAGCGGGCCGACCATCTCTATGACTTCATCATCGAAATCGACCACAACACGCGCCCGCGTATCGCCGGTCGCGGCAGCGCGGTGTTCCTGCATCTGGCCCGCGACAATTTCGGCCCGACCGCGGGCTGCGTCTCCATGACCAAATCCGCGATGCTGCAATTGCTGCGGCGGCTTGGTCCACGAACAAGAATCATCATCGGGTGAAGGCACATGCTCGAGAAGGATCAGATCGCCGCCGCATCGCGCATTCTCGTTCAACACTGGCGTGACGGCACCAAGCTCGACGCGCTGGAGAGACATCTGCGGCCGCAGACCCGCGCCGAGGGCTACGCCGTTCAGGCCGCGCTCGAGGCGCAATCGCCCGGAAAACTGTTCGGCTGGAAGATCGCGGCAACGAGCTTGTCCGGACAGAAGCACATCAATGTCACGGGACCGCTGGCCGGGCGCATCATGAGCGACACATTGATTGCCGACGGCGGCACCGCGTCGATGAAGGGCAACGCAATGCGCGTCGGCGAGCCGGAATTTTGCTTCCGCATGGGACGCGATCTGGCGCCGCGCGCGGCGCCGTTTGCCGTCGACGAGGTGCTGGCCGCCGCCGACAGCCTGCATCCCGCGATCGAGATTCCGGATTCGCGCTTCGCCGATTTCGCCGGCGCCGGCGAGGCGCAGCTCATCGCCGACAATGCCTGCGCGCATCTGTTCGTGCTGGGCGCAGCGACGCCTGCGAACTGGCGTGCGATGGATCTCGTCGCGGAACGGCCGCAGATCACGCTGCGCGGCGAGCGCTATATCGGCCACGGCAAGAACGTGCTCGGCGATCCCCGCGTTGCGCTCGCCTGGCTCGCCAACGAACTGCGCGGGCACGGCATCACCTTGCGGGCAGGGGAGGTGGTGACCACAGGCACATGCCATCCGCCGCTGCCGATCCAGGCCGGCGATCACCTGGCAGTGGATTTCGGCGTGTTGGGGAAGGCGTCAGTGGGGTTTGCGTAGACGGCGCACACGCTGCTGTCATTGCGAGCCCATCTCTCTCCACGCGTCATTGCGAGCGCAGCGAAGCAATCCAGAATCTTTCCACGGAGGAACTCTGGATTGCTTCGCTACGCTCGCAATGACGAATTTGAGAGCTTGTATGGCTCCCGGCCCTCGCTCACGGCAATCACCGATGCCCGAAGATCGCGCTGCCCACGCGCACATGCGTGGCACCTAGCATGATGGCGGTGGCGAAATCCGCGCTCATGCCCATCGAGAGATTGTTCAATCCATTGCGCGCGGCGATCTTGGCGGTCAGCGCGAAATGCGCCGCCGGCGGCTCGTCGACCGGCGGGATGCACATCAGTCCGGAGATCGTCAGCCCATAGGTGTCACGGCAGCTTGCGAGGAAAGCATCGGCCTCGCCGGGCGCCACGCCGGCCTTCTGCGGTTCCTCGCCGGTGTTGATCTGGACGAAGAGCTGCGGATGTTTCTTCTGGGATTCGATTTCCTTGGCTAACGCCTGGCAAATGCTCGGGCGGTCAACCGAATGGATGGCGTCGAACAGCGCGACCGCCTCTTTTGCCTTGTTGGATTGCAGCGGCCCGATCAGATGCAGCGCGATATCGGGGTAAACGGACGTTAACGCCGGCCACTTGCCTTTGGCCTCCTGCACCCGATTCTCGCCAAACACGCGCTGTCCGGCGGCGATGACCGGGGTAATTGCATCCGCGTCGAAGGTCTTGGACACCGCGATCAGCGTGACCGAGGCGCGATCGCGCCGCGCGTCCTTGCAGGCGCGCGCGATTTCGGCTTCGACCGCGGCGAGCGCGTTTGGTGAATGGCCGGTTACCGGCGCGGCGTTGGCTTCTGTCATGACATCGATTGGCTGTGGTCGTAACCGAGGTAAGTCCAATTTTACCGAGTTCAAGAAAGAGTTTTTGAACCCTTCGCTTTACCTTGGCCCATGGGGTGGGCAGCGAAGATGGCAAACGTCAGTTTCAACCGTAAGCGAGCAAAACTCAAGCAGGTCCTGGGAATCCGGGCGCGGCTTGCGTTGCTCGCTGTGATTCTGGTGGCGCCCTTGATGCTCGAGCGCATCCGTTCGCTCGAAGACACGCGCAGGAGCCAGATCGCGCAGGCCGCGGCCGAGTTCAACATCGTCGCAAGGCACAGCGCCGATGCGCAGCGCGAGGTGATCTCGTCGGTCGAGACCATCCTGAAATCGGAAGCCTTCATCCGCGCCTCCGTCGGCGGCATCAGCAAGAGCTGCGACGTGCTGCGCGCGAGCCTGCCGTCGAACCTTCCATGGATTCGCACGCTTTTGATCGCCGGTCAGGACGGACGCATCCAGTGTGCCACCAACAACATGTATGTTGGCCTCGACCTCAGTGACCGGCCTTACTTCCAGCAGGCCCAGGAAACCGGCCGCTTCGTGCTGAGCGATTTCATCCTGTCGCGGCCCGTGCAGACGCCGACTGTCATGGCGGTGTACCCGGTATCCGCGTTCAGCGGCGTGTCCGATGCCGTGGTGCTCGCCACCGTCAACCTCGACTGGATGTCGAAGGTCATGAGCAATCTCGGCGGCCGCGCCGGCATCACTGCCGTGCTGGTCGACAGCGCCGGCACCGTGCTGGCCGCACCGGCCGACCAGCACAGCGTAGTGGGTCGTCCGCTCGACAACATGCCGCTGATGTCGGCAATCGCCGACAGGGCGCTGCGGTCGGACCAGGACGAGGGCTCGCTGTCTTTCCTCGCCGCCGACGGCTCCCGCCGCGCGGTCAGCTACATCCGCATCGCCGGCACCAACGCCCGGCTGATCGCCAGCATCGACGAGGACAAGGTGTCCGCGGCGGTGAGCCGCGACATCCGCACCGCTTATCTGCAGCTCGCGTTCGTCGTCGTATTCGTCCTGCTCGGCGCGCTGATCGCCGCCGAAAAACTCGTGATCAAGCCGATCGAGATGCTCGCCGACATGGCCAAGCGGCTCGGCGAGGGCGATCTGTCGGCGCGCGCGGCGCGCAATCGCCTGCCGGCCGAATTCGTGCCGCTGGCCCGCGCATTCAACGCGATGGCCGCACAACTGAGCCAGCGCGAGCGCGAGCTGATCGCGAGCAACGACCGCCTGACGGTGATGGCCTCGATCGACATGCTGTCGGGGCTCGCCAACCGCCGCGGCTTCCAGAGCCGGCTCGACTTCGAATGGATGCGCGCGCAGCAGTATGGCAGCGACCTCGCGCTGCTGATGATCGACGTCGACCACTTCAAGCTCTTCAACGACACCTACGGCCATCTCGAGGGCGATTCCTGCCTGACCAGGCTCGGCGAGTCGCTGTCCGGCATCGCCGCCGACACGATGGGCTTCGCGGCGCGCTACGGCGGCGAGGAATTCTGCCTGTTGCTGCCGAACACCGACGTGAATCGCGCCGTGGAGATCGGCGAGCTGGTGCGTGCGGCCGTGCTGAAGCTCTGCCTGCCGCACATCACGTCCGCCCACATGATCGTCACCGTCTCGATCGGCGTTGCCGCAACGAGGCCCAACGAGGCCTTGCGCCCCGGCGACCTGATCGAAGCCGCCGACGCCGCGCTCTACGCCGCCAAGCACCGCGGCCGCAACAAGGTCGTCGAGCACGGCGTGCAGGCGATCGAGACCGGCGCGGCTGGTATGATGATGGCGGGCTGACGGCCGCTGGCCCGCGGCCTCGGTGCGATCGAGGTCGTCTCCCGTCCCCACGCGATCTCACCACGGGCGGCAAGTTCGGCGCCTGGCAGCCACGGGTATCGAGGTCTTGGCCAGCCGCGTCCTCGCATTGGCCCCTTGATCACCCCCAACGGCGCCCTCGGTATTTGCGCGGGCGGACAGCAGCCCTGCCCCTTGCGGCAACCCGTTGACCCCACGGCTGCTTTTGTGGCCTAGTCCGCCGTCTTCAGGACGGCCGAACCCACGAAAAAACCAACGATTCCATGACCTCCGAACGCTATAACGCCCGCGATTCCGAACCGCGCTGGCAAGCCACCTGGGACGAAAAGGCGATCTTCGTCTCCCGGAACGATGATTCGCGGCCGAAATACTATGTGCTCGAGATGTTCCCCTACCCGTCCGGGCGCATCCATATCGGCCATGTCCGGAACTACACGCTCGGCGACGTGCTGGCCCGCTTCATGCGCGCCAAGGGGTTCAACGTGCTGCACCCGATGGGCTGGGACGCCTTCGGCCTGCCGGCCGAGAACGCCGCAATCGAGCGCAAGGTCGCCCCCAAGGCCTGGACCTACGACAACATCGCCGCGATGAAGAAGCAGCTCCGCTCGATCGGGCTGTCGCTGGACTGGAGCCGCGAGATCGCGACCTGCGATCCCTCCTACTACAAGCACCAGCAGAAGATGTTCCTGGACTTCCTGCGTGCGGGCCTTGCCGAGCGCGAGAAGCGCAAGGTGAACTGGGACCCCGTCGACATGACCGTGCTCGCCAACGAGCAGGTGATCGACGGCAAAGGCTGGCGTTCCGGTGCCGTCGTCGAGCAGCGGGAAATGAACCAGTGGGTCTTCAAGATCACGAAGTACTCGCAGGAGCTCTTGTCCGCGCTGGATACGCTCGACCGCTGGCCCGACAAGGTGCGGCTGATGCAGCGCAACTGGATCGGCCGCTCCGAGGGTCTCCTGGTGCGCTTCGCGCTGGATCAGGCGACGACGCCGGCCGGCGAGAGCGAGCTGAAGATTTTCACCACGCGCCCCGACACGCTGTTCGGCGCGAAGTTCATGGCGATCTCGGCGGATCACCCGCTGGCGACGGCCGCCGCCGCGAAGAACCCTGAGCTCGCGGAGTTCATCGCCGAGATCAAGAAGATCGGCACCGCGCAGGAGATCATCGACACCGCGGAGAAGCAGGGTTTCGACACCGGCATCCGCGCGATCCATCCGTTCGATCCGAGCTGGAAGCTGCCGGTCTATGTCGCCAACTTCGTGCTGATGGAATACGGCACCGGCGCGATCTTCGGCTGCCCCGCGCACGACCAGCGCGACCTCGACTTCGTCAACAAGTACAGCCTCGGCAACACGCCGGTGGTGTGTCCCGAAGGCCAGGATCCGAAATCGTTCGTCATCACCGACACCGCCTATGACGGTGACGGCCGCATGATCAATTCGCGCTTCCTCGACGGCATGACCATCGAGCAGGCCAAGGACGAGGTTGCAAAACGCCTCGAAAACGAGCTGCGCGGCAACGCGCCGGTCGGCGAGCGTCAGGTGAATTTTCGCCTGCGCGACTGGGGCATTTCGCGCCAGCGTTACTGGGGCTGCCCGATCCCCGTCATCCATTGCCCGACATGCGATGTGGTGCCGGTGCCGGATGCCGACCTGCCGGTGAAGCTGCCTGACGATGCGACCTTCGACAAGCCGGGCAACGCGCTCGACCATCATCCGACCTGGAAGCACGTCACCTGCCCCAAATGCGGGGCCAAGGCTCAGCGCGAAACCGACACCATGGACACCTTCGTGGATTCGTCCTGGTACTTTGCGCGCTTCACCGATCCCTGGAACGAGAACGCGCCGACGACGCCCGCGGTCGCCAACCGGATGCTGCCGATCGACCAGTATATCGGCGGCGTCGAGCACGCGATCCTGCATCTGCTCTACAGCCGCTTCTTCACCCGCGCGATGAAGGCGACCGGGCACGTTGCGCTCGACGAGCCGTTCGCCGGCATGTTCACGCAAGGCATGGTAGTGCACGAGACCTACCAGAAGGCCGACGGCTCCTATGTGCAGCCGGCCGAGGTCAAGATCGAACTCGGCGGCAACGGGCGCCGCGCGACCCTGCTGACGACGGGCGAAGACATCCAGATCGGCGCGATCGAGAAGATGTCGAAGTCGAAGAAGAACACCGTCGACCCCGACGACATCATCGAGACCTACGGCGCCGACGTCGCGCGCTGGTTCATGCTGTCGGACTCCCCGCCCGACCGCGACGTGATCTGGAGCGACGAGCGCGTCCAGGGCGCCTCACGCTTCGTGCAGCGGCTGTGGCGGCTGGTGAACGATTCCGTCGAACTCGGCAAGGCCGCGCCGGCGGCCCGGCCGGCCTCGTTCGGGGCGGATGCGACCGCCTTGCGCAAGGCCGCCCATGGCGCACTGGACAAGGTCACCATCGGGATCGAGCGGCTGCACTTCAACGTCTGCCTCGCCCATATCCGCGAATTCGCCAACGCCCTGTCCGAGGTACTCCAGCGCCCCGGCCAGCCGGCGGCTGACCTCGCCTGGTCGATCCGGGAAGCCAGCCAGATCCTGGTTCAGCTGTTCTCCCCGATGATGCCGCATCTGGCCGAGGAGTGCTGGCAGGTGCTGGGCCAGACGGGGCTGGTTTCGGAGGCCAATTGGCCGCAAATCGAACGCGATTTGCTGGTTGAAGACAGCGTGACCCTGGTGGTGCAGGTCAACGGCAAGAAGCGGGGTGAGGTCACAGTTGCAACAGCGGCCCAGAATCCGGAAATCGAGGCTGCCGTTTTGGCCCTCGATGCGGTAAAACTGGCCCTGGACGGCAAGCCCGTCCGCAAGGTGATCATCGTCCCCAAGAGGATCGTGAATGTTGTCGGCTAGGATCCGTATCGCAGCCCGCTTGCTGGCGGTGGCCGCTCTGGCGGCGCTGACAGCCGGTTGCTTCCAGCCGATGTATGCCGAGCGTACCGACGGCACCCCCGGGCTGCGCGAGAAGCTGATGGGGGTCGAACTCCCGCCGATCAACAAGATCAATGCCTCGCGCGAGGCCCGTGTCGGCGTCGAAGTCCGCAATGCCCTCGCCTTCAAGCTCTACGGCACGGCAACGGGAATGCCGCCGACCCACCGCCTGGATATCCGTTTCGCCTCCAGCCGGTCATCCCTGATCGTCGATCCCAATACCGGTCTGCCGAGCAGCGAAAACTACGGCATCGACTGCCAGTACAACCTGATCGAGGTCGCGACCGGCAAGTCGGTGATGACCGGCACCACGTTCTCGCGCGTGTCCTATGACATGCCCGGCTCCTATCAGCGCTTCTCCCGGAACCGCGCGGTGCGCGATGCGGAGGATCGTGCCGCCAACGAGATCGCCGAGAACATCAATACCCGGCTCGCCGCATTCTTCACCGCGGGCACCTGATTCAATTCCGTCATTCCGGGGCATGCGAAGCATGAACCCGGAATCTCGATCCCCAATCTCCGGATTCTCCGGTGCGCAATTGCGCACCGTAGTTCGCCTCTGACGAGGCGCCCCGGAATGACAATTAGGCCCGATGGTCGCGCTGCGCGGAAAAGAGATCGACGCCTTCCTAGCCCGCCCCGATGCGGGCCGGCCGATCATCCTGCTCTACGGTCCCGACGCTGGCCTCGTCCGTGAACGCGCCGATGCGTTGATCGCCTCCGCCGTCGACGATCCCAACGATCCGTTCTCGTTTGTGAAGCTCGACGGCGACGAACTCTCCGCCGAGCCGTCGCGTCTCGTCGACGAAGCCATGACGGTGCCGCTGTTCGGCGGCCGCCGCGCCATCCGGGTGCGCGCCGGCTCGCGCAGCTTTGCCAGCGGCATCGACACGCTGGCCGAGATGAGCGTGAAGGATTGCCGCATCGTGATCGAGGCCGGCGAGCTGCGGCCGGAGTCGCCGCTGCGCAAGGTTTGCGAGCGCGCCAAGACGGCCGTTGCGATCGGCTGCTATCCCGACACCGAGCGCGACCTCGCCAAGCTGATGGACGACGAGCTCCGCATCGCGAATTTGCGCATCGCGCAGGATGCCCGCGCAGCGCTGATGTCGTTCCTCGGCGGCGACCGCCAGGCCTCGCGCAACGAGCTGCGCAAGCTGACGCTCTATGCACATGGCAAAGGCGAGATCACGCTGGAAGACGTGATGGCGGTGGTCGCCGATGCTTCCGAGCTGAAGCTCGATCCGATCGTCGACGGCGCGTTCGCCGGCCGGCCCGACATCGTCGAGACCGAATTCGCCAAAGCCATGATCGCCGGCACCTATCCCGGCGTGATCATCTCGGCCGCGCAGCGCCAGGCCGCGTGGCTGCACAAATCCGCGCTTGCGATCGCCGACGGCACGCCGGCTTCCGCCGTGCTCGACGGCGGCTTTCCGCGGTTGCATTTTTCACGAAAGCCTATGGTCGAAACGGCGCTGCGCAATTTCAGCGTGGCGCGGCTCGCCGCCATCATCGAGCAGCTCGCGACCGCCGCGCTCGACACCCGCAAGCAATCCACCCTCGCCGCCGCCATCGCCCAGCGCACGCTGATGGCGATCGCCGCGAACGCGAAGCGGCGCGGCTAGGCCCGCACTCTCTCAACGTCATTGCGAGGAAAGTGCATGGTCCTCATCCTGAGGAGCGCGCTCTTGCGCGCGTCTCGAAGGATGAAGGCCCGGGCCCTCGCCCTTCGAGACGCCGCTTCGCGGCTCCTCAGAGCCTGACTCAAAAAGCGTAGACGTTTTCAGGGTCTGGCCAAGCGGCGAGTTAAGAGCCTCAGATGGGCGGCGAGCAACCAGGCTAGCTCGGTGGCGGCAGAGGCTTCGAAGTCTTTGGAGAGGCGACGACATCTGCCGAACCATGCAAAGGTACGCTCGACGACCCAGCGCCTGGGCAGGAGCTGGAAGCCTTTGACCCCGAGCGGTCGCTCGACGATCTCGATCGTCCATGGTCCGCAGTTGGAGAGAGCGTTGACGAGCTGTTTGCCGCGATAAATCCGATCGGCA
>NZ_SPQT01000034.1 GCF_004571025.1 Bradyrhizobium niftali
AACTCCTTCGGCAAGGCTCGCCACTGGCAGCCGCTCGACAGAATATAGAAGATCGCCTGCACGATCTCGCGCAGATTAACCTCCCGCGGCCGGCCCAATCGCCGTCGCGGCGGCATCTTCCGGGCGATCAACGCCCACTCTGCATCGGTCAGATCACTTGTGTAACGCAGTCCACTGCGCTGATACTTGATACGAGCGGCTTTGGTCCACGGCATGGTGTCCTCCCTCGAATCTTTGCAAATCCGAAGGAATCACAGGCCCGCTAAAGCCGCTCACCTTTTTCGGTCAGGCTCTCAGGGTGAGGGAGATGGATTGCACATGCTGCACGAGATTCCGGGTCTCGCGTCGCGAGCCCGGAATAACGGCGAAGACTACAGCGCGCCCTTGGCCAGCCGCCTCATCACCTCGTCGAGCTGATCGAGGTTGCGGTAGTTGATCTGGACCGAGCCGCCGGGGTCGCGGTGATTGACGGTGACCTTGAGACCGAGCGCGTCGCTGACGCGCTTTTCGAGGTCGATCGTGTCTGGGTCCTTTTCCTTGCCCCCGGTGCTGCGCGCCTTCTGCGGCTTGCGCTCCGGCACGCCCTCTTCATGCGCGAGCGCCTCGGCCTGACGGACGTTGAGGCCTTCCGCGACGATGTGCCTGGCTGATGCGAGCGGATCGGGCACGCCGATCAGCGCGCGGGCGTGGCCGGCGGTCAGCTCGCCGCTCGTGATCAAGGCCTGCACTTCGGCCGGCAGTTTCGTCAGCCGCATCATGTTGGCGATGTGGCTGCGGCTCTTGCCGACGACCTTTGCGATGTCGTCCTGGCTGCGTTTGAACTCGTTGGCGAGCGCGTGATAGCCCAGCGCCTCTTCCATCGGGTTGAGGTCTTCGCGCTGCACGTTCTCGACGATCGCGAACTCCAGCGCGTCGCTGTCGCTGATGTCGACCGGCACGATCGGCACTTCGTGCAGGCCGGCCATCTGCGACGCGCGCCAGCGCCGTTCGCCGGCGATGATCTCAAAGCGATCCTGCGCACCCTTCACCGGACGCACCACGATCGGCTGGATCACGCCGTGCTGCCTGATCGAATCGCTGAGCTCCTTGAGCTCCGTTTCCGAAAATGCGCGGCGCGGGTTGCGCGGATTGGGCTTGATGAACTCGATCGGCACCTTGCGCTGCGCGCGCGGACGATCGACGTGCTGAGCCTCGCCGCCGACGTCACCGATCAGACTTGCAAGACCCCGGCCCAGTCGCGAACGCGCTTCGTCGGCCATCGCCAGCTCCCTTGGATTCACGGTGCAGCACTCCAGAACTGAATTTCGAATCGTAGGGTGGGTTAGCGAAGCGTAACCCACCATTGGTTTGTTCGAGGCGGCAGAATTGGTGGGTTACGCCTTCGGCTAACCCACCCTACGGGCCGATGTTGAATCAATGCGTCGTGCGCAGCTCGCGCTCGCGCTGGATCACTTCGGTGGCGAGTCGCAGATAGGCTTCGCTGCCGACGCATTTGAGATCGTAGACCAGCACCGGCTTGCCGTAGGACGGCGCTTCCGAGATGCGCACGTTGCGCGGGATCATGGTCTTGTAGACCTTCTCGCCCATGAACTGGCGGACGTCGGCGACGACCTGGTTCGAGAGGTTGTTGCGCGAGTCGAACATGGTCAGGACGATGCCGTGGATCGACAGGTTCGGATTGAGCGTCGAGCGCACCTGCTCCACCGTCTGGAGCAATTGCGACAGACCTTCGAGCGCGAAGAACTCGCACTGGAGCGGCACCAGGATCGCGTCGGACGCCGCCATCGCGTTCACCGTCAGAAGGTTGAGCGAGGGCGGGCAGTCGATCAGCACATAGGTGTAGTCGGCATCCGGCGAGACGTTGTTGTTGAGCGCGCCGATCGCATCGCGCAGCTTGAAAGCGCGGCCGGGCGTGGTGCCGAGCTCGAGCTCGAGGCCGGAGAGGTCCATGGTCGAGGGCGCGATGTGCAGCCGCGGCACCGCGGTCGAGACCACGGCTTCGCGCAAGCTCGATTCGCCGATCAGCACGTCGTAGGTCGAACAGGAGCGGTTGCGGCGATCGATGCCGAGGCCGGTCGAGGCGTTGCCCTGCGGATCGAGATCGACGATCAGAACGCGCTCGCCAATCGCAGCGAGCGCCGTGCCGAGATTGATCGCTGTGGTTGTTTTTCCCACACCGCCCTTTTGATTCGCCAGCGCGAGGATGCGCGGATGGCCCTGCGGGACCACAGCCTGTTCCTGGGCGGTCTGCTCTTGCTGCGGCTCGTCAATCACGCTCATCGCAATTCCCCATTCGCCCCTGAACGTCTCAGCTGCGCCGCTCGGCGGAAGTCAGCTCCACGATCCAGCCGTCACCCGTGCGGCTTTGGTGGAGCTGCGGCTGAATATTCCAATATTTAGCGGCTTCGGTCAATTCAGCCTCTACATCTTGACCCTTCGGAAATAGCGCCTTTGCGCCCTGGCGCATCAGCGGCTCCGCAAAGCCGATGAGTTGATGTAGCGGAGCCAGCGCACGCGCGGTGACGCAATCGACGGGGCCGGTGATTCTATCCACATTATCCCCGATCTCAGCGAGATGTACGACTCCCGGAGATGAGGTGATGCGAATCGCTTCGCGTAGGAACGCCGCCTTCTTGGCGATTCGCTCGACGAGATGGACACGCGCGCCCGGTGTCTCCGCCATGGCGCAGGCCAGGACGACGCCCGGAAATCCACCGCCGCTGCCAAGGTCGGCCCAGCGCCTGGCCGATCGGGCGAGATCGACGAGCTGAAGCGAGTCGGCGATGTGCCGCGTCCAGAGGTGCGGCAGGGTCGAGGGCGCCACGAGATTGGTCTTGGCCTGCCACTCCCGCAGCAGCGCGATGTAGCGATCGAGCCGGGCCTCGGTTTCACGTGAAACGGATGCGAGCTTCATCGCTGCGATCTTGTCGGCCGCTATGACCGAGTCCAACGACGGATCATTGGCGCTGGCCTTGTCGATTTTCGGTGTGATCGGTGCAGGTTCGGCTCGGCGCCGAGCGCCCTCACCCGCCGAGGGTTTCCCTGATGACGGTCTGCCGCCGGCTGGTCCGCGCTGTTTCACGTGAAACGCCTATGCAATTGCTTTGGAAGTCTTCCGTGCTTCGCGGCGAAGATACGCCGCGAGGATGCCGAGCGCCGCCGGCGTCATGCCGTCGATCCGGCCGGCCTGGCCGACGGTGAACGGCCGCGCCTTCTCCAGCTTGGCGCGGACCTCATTGGAGAGACCGGGGACCAGCTGATAGTCGACGTCTGACAGCACCAGCCCCTCGTCGCGCCGGAAGGCTTCGACGTCGGCGCTCTGGCGCTCCAGATAGACATCGTACTTGGCGTCGATCTCGAGATGGGTGGCGATCACAGGGTCGATCGCCGACAGCTCCGGCCAGATGGCGCGGACCTGGCTCCAGCCGATGTCCGGATAGGCCATCAGTTCGAAGGCCGAACGACGCTGACCATCGCGGTTCAGGGACAGTCCGTGCTTGATCGCCTCGTTCGGGGTGATGGTCAGGGACTTGGAGAGCGTCCGGGCCGCATTCAGGGCGTCCATCTTTGCGCGGTGATGCCGGGTTCGGGCTCCACCAACGCACCCGAGCGCGATCCCCTTCTCGGTCAGGCGCTGATCGGCGTTGTCAGCCCGCAGCGTCAGCCGGTACTCGGCCCTGGAGGTGAACATCCGATACGGCTCGCTGATCCCGCGGGTGACGAGGTCGTCGATCATCACCCCGAGATAGCCATCGGCGCGGTCGAACACCGTCAACGCGGCGCCACTCGCGGCCAGCGCGGCGTTCAGGCCGGCGACGATGCCCTGGCCGGCGGCCTCCTCGTATCCGGTGGTGCCGTTGATCTGCCCGGCCAGAAACAGGCCGCGCAGACGCTTGGTCTGGAGGGTCGGATCGAGCTCGCAGGGATCGATATGGTCGTATTCGATGGCGTAGCCCGGACGGACCATCTTCACCCGTTCAAGACCGGGAATGCTGGCGAGGATCGCGAGCTGGACGTCCTCCGGCAGCGAGGTCGAGATGCCGTTGGGATAAACGGTGCTGTCGTCGAGGCCTTCCGGCTCCAGGAAGATCTGATGGCCATCACGATCACCGAAGCGGACGATCTTGTCCTCGATCGAGGGGCAATAACGGGGGCCGGAGCTCTTGATCTGCCCGGAGTACATCGGCGAGCGATGGACATTGGCCCGGATCACGTCATGGGTCGCGGGCGTGGTCCGGGTGATCCCGCACTGAATCTGCGGGGTCGTGATCCGCTCGGTCATGACCGAGAACGGCTCCGGCGGCTCGTCTCCCGGCTGCATTTCGACCGCGGACCAGTCGATCGTGGTGCCGTCCAGACGCGGCGGCGTCCCCGTCTTCAATCGTCCCAGGGTGAAGCCGGCGCGCTCGAAGGAGCCTGAGAGACCCATCGCGGGGGCCTCACCGACCCGGCCGGCGGGCCAATTCTTCTCGCCGAGATGGATCAGACCGCGCAGGAAGGTGCCGGTGGTGACGACGATGGCCCCGGCCCCGAACTCGCGGCCATCGGCCAGGCGAAGTCCGGTCACCCGGCCCTCGACCACGATCAGCTCGTCGGCCTCGCCCTCGATGACGGACAGACCCTCGGTCTCCCGGATCGCGGCCTGCATCGCGGCGGCATAGAGCTTCCGGTCGGCCTGGGCCCGGGGGCCGCGGACCGCGGGGCCCTTGCGGCGGTTGAGAACGCGAAACTGGATGCCGCCGGCATCGCCGACCCGGCCCATGAGGCCGTCCAGCGCATCGACTTCACGGACCAGATGGCCCTTGCCGAGACCGCCGATGGCGGGATTGCAGGACATCGCGCCGACGGTGGAGAAACGATGCGTCACCAGGGCGGTCGTCGCGCCCATCCGGGCGGAGGCGGCCGCAGCTTCACAGCCGGCGTGGCCGCCGCCAATCACGATGACGTCGAAACTCTCTCGCTCTGTTCGCATGGGCCGACCTTCTAGCCCAGAGGCGGAAAAGCCGGAAGTGGAAACTCGATAAGGCGGTTGTTTCACGTGAAACGAGGCGTTCGGGGAGGACGAAGTGCGTTTTCGCTAAAACAACCCCATGCACAGTAGAGGGGGCGCTGAACAGACTGCTGTTTCACGTGAAACATGATGGGCCCGACTATGCGAAAAGGAGCGACGGCGGAATCATCATCAGTCGATCCTGGATATATCGACGGACAGCGAGATCGGTGCCACACGCGTCGTTGCGAGCGAAGCGAAGCAATCCAGTCTCCCTCCTCGGAGACAGTCTGGATTGCTTCGTCGCAAGGGCTCCTCGCAATGACGAGTTGGGGGTACGGGCGTCGCTTACAACAAGGATCGCTGGAGCGGCTAAATCGAATCCCGCGCTCGAGCCTGCGGGCCCAGAAGCTGTAGTGAGGGCCACCTACGTTTCATGTGGAACAGCACGGAACCGCCGCCGCCCGTTTCACGTGAAACAGCAAGGAATGGAACAAGTGCTAGTTCTACAATGAAGAACTAGCGCTACTTTCCGATGCAGAACTTCTGGAAAATCGCCCCAAGGACGTCTTCGACGTCCACCCGGCCTAGCAGCCGACCCAAGGCATAGGCGGCGGAACGAAGCTCCTCGGCCGCCAGTTCTTCGCCCTCTTCTACAAGCTCGAGACTCCGGCGCAAGCTCTCTGATGCCTGGCGCAACAGATCACGTTGGCGGGCTCGGGTCACCAATGCGCCCTCACTGGTTCCAAAGAACTCGGCGGCGAACGTCACGAGGCCGTCGACCAGCTGGCGGATCCCGTCGCCCTGGCTCGCCGAGATCCCGAACTCACCCAGTCGTCCGGCTTCCCCGCCCCCTCCGAGATCGATCTTGTTGCGCACGATCCAGACCGAGCCGCCGGACGGATGGCTCCCCTCGCCGGACGTCCACAGCGAACCCATCGCATCCGGATCGGCGGCCTGCTCACCCTCGACCAGCCACAGCACGAGGTCGGCATCCTCGGCTCGGGCTCGCGCGCGGCGCACACCCTCCTGCTCCACCGGATCATCGGTCTCACGAATGCCGGCGGTGTCGATGACAGTGACGGGATAGCCGTCGAGATCGAGCTGCACCTCGATCACGTCGCGCGTGGTGCCGGCATGCGGCGAGACGATCGCGACCTCGCGGCGCGCGAGCTGATTCATCAGCGTGGACTTGCCGACATTCGGCTCTCCGGCGATGGCGACCACCAGGCCATCGCGTAGACGTTCAGCTTGTCCCTGTGCCGCAAGGACTTCTGCAATTTCGCCGTGCAGCGCCTTGATCGCCTTGACCGCCGGCGCCATCAATTCCGCGGGCACGTCGCCCTCGTCGGAAAAATCGATGCCGGCCTCGATCAGCGCCGAGGCCTCGATGATGCGCTCGCGCCAGTCGCGCGCGCGGTTGCCGAGCAGCCCCTGCAATTGACGCAACGCCTGGCGGCGCTGGCGGTCGGTGTCGGCATGGATGAGATCGTCGAGGCCCTCGGCTTCGGTCAGGTCGAGCTTGCCGTTCTCGAAGCCGCGCCGCGTGAACTCGCCAGGCTCGGCCGCCCGCGTATTCGGAATTACAGAAATAGCGGCCAGGAGCGCAGCCAGCACCGCGCGGCCGCCATGGACATGGAATTCGGCGATGTCCTCACCGGTCGCGCTCGCCGGCCCCGGAAACCAGAGCACGACCGCATCGTCGATCGGCTGGTTCGCGGCGTCACGGAGCAGCCGGCGGCTCGCCTGCCGCGGTGCCGGCAGCTTGCCCGCCAGCGTTGTCATCACCCGGCCGGCCTGGGCGCCCGAGACCCGCACCACGGCGATCGCGCTCGGCGGACGGCCCGACGACAATGCAAAGATGGTCTGGTCTCGCGGATGCATCGCCTATTTGTCCAGCCGCCGGGGAAAACGCAAATATCCGTTTCGGCCGATACGCCTGGACCATTTTGCTGCACCATTCCCCGCAGCAAGAGCACTTATTGCATTGCAGCATCACCGCAGCATTCTGCTGCAAAAGTCTCCCGGCCTCGGCCAAGAGACCTTTTCTAGGTCAAGTATTATTTCGATATATCAACATCTTAATAGAAAATCGGATCAGGCGGCGATCCGCTCGCCATGCTGCACCCTCGCTGCAACAAGTCTGCACAAAAGAAAAGGGCGCCCGAAGGCGCCCTCAAATCCTTTGCTGCACTGCACTCAGGTGTTCATCGAGTCGAAGAACTCCGAATTGCTCTTGGTCGAGCGCAGCTTGTCGAGCAGGAAGTCGATCGCGTCCATGGTGCCCATCGGGTTCAGGATGCGGCGGAGCACGTACATCTTCTTGAGCACCTGCGGATCGGTGATGAGCTCCTCCTTGCGGGTACCGGAGCGCGAGATGTCGATCGCCGGGAAGGTCCGCTTGTCCGAGACCTTGCGGTCGAGGATCAGTTCGGAGTTACCGGTGCCCTTGAACTCTTCGAAGATGACTTCGTCCATGCGGCTGCCAGTATCGACCAGCGCGGTCGCGATGATGGTCAGCGAGCCGCCCTCCTCGATGTTGCGGGCGGCACCGAAGAAGCGCTTCGGGCGCTGGAGCGCGTTGGCGTCGACACCGCCGGTCAGCACCTTGCCGGATGACGGCACCACGGTGTTGTAGGCGCGGCCAAGACGCGTGATCGAATCGAGCAGGATCACGACGTCGCGGCCATGCTCGACCAGGCGCTTGGCCTTCTCGATCACCATCTCGGCGACCTGGACGTGGCGTACCGCCGGCTCGTCGAAGGTCGAAGACACGACCTCGCCCTTCACCGAGCGCTGCATGTCGGTGACTTCTTCCGGACGTTCGTCGATCAGAAGCACGATCAGATAGCATTCGGGATGATTGTGCGTGATCGAATGCGCGATGTTCTGCATCAGCACGGTTTTACCCGTGCGCGGCGGCGCCACGATCAACGCGCGCTGGCCCTTGCCGATCGGCGCGACGATGTCGATCACCCTTGCAGAAAGGTCTTTTCGCGTCGGATCGTCGATTTCCATGCGGAAACGCTGGTTCGGAAACAGCGGCGTGAGGTTGTCGAAATTGACCTTGTGCTTGGCCTTTTCCGGGTCCTCGAAATTGAGCGTGTTGACCTTCAGCAATGCGAAATAGCGCTCGCCCTCTTTCGGGCTGCGGATGTGGCCTTCGATGGTGTCACCGGTGCGCAGGCCGAAACGGCGAATCTGCGAGGGCGAAACGTAGATGTCGTCCGGGCCCGGCAGATAATTGGCATCGGGCGAACGAAGAAAGCCGAAGCCGTCGGACAGCACCTCGACGACGCCTTCGCCGACGATGTCGGTCTCAGCGAGCGAAAGCTGCTTGAGGATGGCAAACAGCAGCTCCTGCTTGCGCATGGTGCTGGCATTCTCGACCCCATTCTCTTCCGCGAACGAGACGAGCTCGGCCGGGGTCTTCGACTTGAGGTCCTGGAGTTTAATTTCCCGCATTGGGGTGGTCCTGTGGGGTAACCTTAGGGAGGGGGTGCGAGGAGGCTCTGAAATGCGGACGTGAGAAGATAGGGTCCGCAGGTCTGGCAAGGTGAGTGCCGGTGGGGGCTTCAAACCTGATGCGGTGTCCGGCCTCTGGAAAGCTCGGAAACAACCACATCCGCCTGCGTTGGGTGGGATATCGCTAATATAGAAAATCGCCCTTCACTGTGCAAGCCGAAGCGCTGAGCGATCAATCGAGATCGCTGCCTAGAACGGTTTCACGATCACCATGATGACGATGAAGATCATCAGGACCGTCGGCACCTCATTGATAATCCGATAGAATTTCTGACTTCGCGGACGCCGGTCGGCAGCGAAATCCTTGCACCAGCGCGAAAAAAAGCCGTGGACCGCGGACAGCGCCAGGACCAGTGCCAGTTTTACGTGCAGCCAACCGGATGCAAACCAATGGCCAGACCAGGCGAGATAGAGCCCGGCAAGCCAGGTGATGGTCATGGCCGGGTTGATGATCGCCTTGAGCAGCCGGCGCTCCATGATCTTGAACGTTTCCGACTGCCTGGAGCCGATTTCGGCCTCGCAATGATAGACGAACAGCCGCGGCAGATAGAGCATGCCCGCCATCCAGGAGATGACGGCGATCACGTGCAGCGCCTTGATCCACTCGTACATGCCGGCGGCCTCCCTTTCTTGTTTCAAAGCGTTTTCTCGCGGCGAACCGGAATCCGATTCGCTCGAAAACGCTTCTGCTCACCAAACGGTGGATGGAATGAGCCCGGTAAGAATTCATTCATAGATGGGAGCGCACACTTATCCGAGCGCTCGGCTTATCTAAACCTAAACTTTTAGAATCTTAAGGTTTGAGTCTTAGTGACGGTGGATTGGACTCACACAATTCCGTCCGCCACTTCGCCCGCGCTTGTTCACATCCATCAACATATCCCGCGCAGGCCTTACCCGTTTCGATAAGTCGTCCGGGCTCAAGGGCTTGCGTGCGCCTGTCGGCAGCTTATCAAGGGGGTTATCCGCGCAATCCCGCTCCTCTCCCGGCGGGCTGCCAGACTTGTTCTCACGGGCAGTGGTGTGAAGAAAATTGGCGGTTGTCCCGCCCCTGGTGTCGCGCAACCCTTTCCAAGGGGTTAAGCTCCACAGAAATCCACACACCACACCGCCCTCATACAAAGAGTTTTTGTGCCGACCTCGAACAATTATTTCCATCTGCACCTCGTGTCCGACTCCACCGGCGAGACGTTGATCACCGTCGCGCGCGCCGTCGCCGCGCAGTACGCGAACGTCACGCCGGTCGAGCATGTCTACCCGCTGGTGCGCAGCCAGAAGCAGCTCGACCGGGTGCTCGACGAGATCGAGGAGGCGCCGGGCATCGTGCTGTTCACGCTGCTCGAGAAGGATCTGGTCTCCCGGCTCGAGGACAAGTGCAAGGGGATCAATGTTCCGAGCCTGTCGATCATCGGCCCGGTGATGCAGCTGTTCGAGGCGTATCTTGGCGCCGCGACCACGGGGCGCGTCGGCGCGCAGCACGTGCTCAATGCGGAATATTTCAAGCGCATCGATGCGCTGAACTACACGATGATCCATGACGACGGTCAGCATGTCGAAGGTCTCGACGATGCCGACGTGGTGCTCGTCGGTGTGTCCCGCACCTCGAAGACGCCGACGTCGATCTATCTCGCCAATCGCGGCATCCGTACCGCCAACGTGCCGCTGGTGCCGGGCATTCCGGTGCCGGCGCAATTGGAGACATTGACGCGGCCGCTGGTGGTGAGCCTGCACGCGACGCCGGAACGTTTGATCCAGGTCCGTCAGAACCGCCTGCTCTCCATGGGCGCCGACTCCAGCAGCGACACCTATACCGACAGGCAGTCCGTCGCCGAGGAGGTCGCGTTCGCCCGCAAGCTCAGCGCCAAGCACGAATGGCCGCTGCTCGACGTCACGCGGCGCTCGATCGAGGAAACCGCCGCGGCGATCATGAAGCTCTACAGCGATCGCCAGCGCAACCGGCCCTCGGAATAGCTTTCGCGATGGGTCTGTGGCGCGGCAAATCTCCGTTGATCCTGGCTTCGCAAAGCAGCGCGCGAAAGATGCTGCTGGCGAATGCCGGGCTGGAATTCATAGCGATTACGGCCGATATCGACGAGCGCGGCATTCAGGCTGCGTCGAAGCTTTCGAGTCCGCGCGACATCGGCCTCTTGCTGGCGCGCGAAAAGGCCAGGGCTGTCTCGGCCAACCATCCGGGAAGCCATGTCATCGGCGCCGACCAGACCCTGGCTCTGGGCGATCGTCTCTTCAACAAGCCCGCCGGCCGCGCGCAGGCGATGGCGCAATTGCGCGATCTCGCCGGCAAAAGCCATGAGCTGAATTCGGCGGTGGCCGTGGCACATGACGGCAAGATCGTCTTCGAGGACGTCTCGGTGGCCCGCATGACCATGCGACGGATGAGCGAGGCGGAGCTTTCGGCCTATCTCGACGCGGCCGGCGACGCAGTGACGACCAGCGTCGGCGCCTATCAGCTCGAAGGTCTCGGCATTCATCTGTTCGAGCGCATCGAGGGCGACCATTTCGCCATTCTCGGCCTGCCGCTGCTGCCGCTGCTTGCGTTCCTGCGGCGCGAGCGGCTAGTTGCGGTGTGAATGACAGAGATGGCTGGGCGCTGATGCGGATCCTGGGACTGACCGGCTCGATCGGGATGGGCAAATCCACCACCGCGAAATTGTTCGCGGAGGCCGGCGTCCCCGTCTACGACGCCGATGCCGCCGTCCATCAGCTCTACGAGGGCGAGGCCGCGCCTGCCATCGAAGCCGCCTTCCCCGGCACCACCGCGAACGGCAAGGTCGATCGGACAAAACTGTCGGCGCGCGTCGTGCACGATCCCGCCGCGATCAAGCAGCTCGAGCAGATCGTTCATCCGATGCTCGGTGCCTCCCGGACGAAATTCTTTGCCGACGCCGAAGCCGCCAACGCGCCGGTCGTGGTGCTGGATATCCCGCTGCTGTTCGAGACCGGCGGCGAGAAGCGCGTTGACGCCGTCGTTGTGGTCTCGACCTCGCCGGAACTGCAGCGCGAGCGGGTGCTGGCGCGGGGCACGATGGATGAGGCCAAGCTCAACGCCATCATCGCCAAGCAGACGCCCGACGCGGAAAAGCGCAAGCGGGCCGATTTCGTAGTGGATACGTCGCACGGACTTGAACCGGTGCGGGCGCAAATTGCGCACATCCTGGCCGAGGTCGTTAAGATGCCGCAGCGGCGAGCCTGATTCGCCGTCCCACACGGCCTCCTGATCATGCGCGAAATCGTCCTCGACACCGAAACCACCGGCCTCGATCCGCTCCGCGGCGATCGCCTGGTCGAAATCGGCTGCGTCGAGATGTTCAACCGCATGCCGACGGGACAGACGTTCCACCGCTACATGAACCCCGAACGGGACATGCCGGCGGAGGCGTTTGCGGTGCACGGGCTGTCCGCCGAATTCCTGGCGACGAAGCCGTTGTTCCACGAGGTCGTCGACGAGTTCCTGGAGTTCATCGGCGATGCGCCGCTGGTGATCCACAACGCCTCGTTCGACATCAGCTTCATCAATGCCGAGCTCGATCGGATCAAGCGCGCCGCGATCCCGCGCGAGCGGCTGGTCGACACGCTGCTGCTGGCCCGGCGCAAGCATCCGGGCGTGTCCAACCGGCTCGACGATCTCTGCTCGCGCTATGCGATCGACAATTCCCACCGCACCAAGCACGGCGCGCTGCTCGACGCCGAGCTTCTGGCCGAGGTCTATGTCGATCTGGTCGGGGCGCGGCAGTCGCAGCTGCTGCTGGCTTCGGAAGGCGAGGAAATCCGCATCAATGCGGCTGGCGATGCGCCGCGGCGGCAGCGGCTGACACCGCTTGCGCCGCGGATTTCCGACGCCGAGCGCGACGCCCACAGGGCCTTCATCGCAACGCTCGGCGACAAGGCGATCTGGAACGAGTTTTTGCCCGCTCCAGCTGCCGCCAATCCGGCTGGTTAGGCCTGACCGGCCTGACCACCGGCGGCCATTTGCCGCTCCATGTTCTGGCGATAGAGACCGACGAAATCGACCGGGTCCAGCATCAGCGGCGGGAACCCGCCGTCGCGCACGGCCGTGGCAATGATCTCACGGGCGAACGGGAACAGCAGACGTGGGCACTCGATCATGACCAGCGGGTGCAGGTTCTCCTTCGGCACGTTGACGATCCGGAACACGCCGGCATAGGCGAGTTCGAACGAGAACATCACCTTGCCCGCGGTCTCGGCCTTGCCCTCGACCGACAGCGTCACCTCGAATTCCTGTTCGCTGAGGTTATTGGCGCCGACATTGATCTGGATATTGATCTGGGGCGCCTGGCCCTGCTGCTGGAGCGAGCCCGGCGCGTTGGGATTTTCGAACGAAAGGTCCTTGGTATATTGCGCCAGCACGTTGAGCTGGGGAGCCGGGGCCGCCTCGGGAGGGGTGCCGTTACCGTTGGTCATGAGAGTCTCTCCTTACCCGATTGGGGGCTGAATTTCGCGGCGGTTGGCTAACATAGGGCTACCTCGTTCCACAAGGACGAACGGTCCCGGATCGGGCGGCCGGGCCGCAGCCACAACTGTGACGTTCTGCCCAACCTCCCGGCCAAATCGCGCCTTAAACGATTGAAGATGCGCGATTTCCGGCCACGATCGGGTTTCCCCTTAAGCATAAAACGCGCTACACTCGGTGCTGTGCCAAAAGGCGCCATTGGCCGGGCAAGATTTCGTGCCTACATCCCACGGACCTGACGTGCGGACCCGAAATGGTGATGTAGACTTGCCGTTCCCGTATGGAACGGTCTACTGGCCGGATTGATTTTCCCGGCGACGACCTTCTAGGCGGCCCCTTCGAGAGAAGACCAGAAAGCGAATACCTCGTGGACATCTACACCATCATCTTCCTGGCGCTGGCGGTCTTCATCTTTTTGCGGCTGCGCAGCGTGCTGGGGCAGCGCACGGGCAACGAGCGGCCGCCGTTCGACCATACTGCCGCCCGCAACGCGCTGGGGGGTGCCCAGGACAAGAACGTCGTGACCATGCCGGGCAAGGTGATCGACCAGGCCCCGCTGGCGCCGACGGTCGAGCCGACCCCGCCCTCCGACCGCTGGAAGGGCCTGACCGAGCCGGGCACCGCGCTCGCGCAGGGTCTCGACGCCATCGTCGACAAGGATTCCACCTTCGATCCGCGCCATTTCATCTCGGGCGCCCGCGGCGCCTATGAGATGATCGTGCTGGCCTTTGCCAATGGCGACCGCCGCGCGCTGCGCGACCTGCTGTCCTCGGAGGTCTATGAAAGCTTCGACGCCGCGATCAAGGAGCGCGAGAAGAACGAGCAGAAGACCGAGACGCGCTTCGTCTCGATCGACAAGGCCGAACTCGTCGGCGCCGAGCTGCGCGACCGTACCGCCCAGCTCACCATCCGCTTCGTCTCGCAAATGATCTCGGCCACCCGCGACAAGGCCGGCAACATCGTCGACGGCAGCGCCGATACGGTCGCCGACATCACCGACATCTGGACTTTCGCCCGCGACACCACCTCTCGCGATCCGAACTGGAAGCTGGTTGGCACCGGAAGCGCGAATTAAGGTCTTCCTGAAGACCAGCGCGACGGCGCTTTGCGCGGGTGTCGTCGTGCTGTCGTCGTTTTCGCTCGGCGCCGAGGCGGCGCGGCGCCACTACCGCAGCCATCATCATCACCTTCCGGAATTGCCCGCCACCCCGCCGCGGGCCTTGCCCTATCCTCAGCTCCCCCTGCCGTTCGAGATTCCCGGCGCGCAATACCTGCCGCTGGCCTGGGCCGACGTGAAGGGCTGGAGCGAGGACGATCATCTCGCGGCCTACAAGACATTTCGCGCGAGCTGCCGCTCGATCAACGCGCAGACCGGCGCTCCCGAGCCCAAGAGCGAATACAAGGCGCTTGGGGCATCGCTGAGCGAGCCGTGCCGGGCCGCCAAGACGCTCGAGCTCAGCGACGACGCCAAGGCGAAAACCTTCTTCGAGGAGAACTTTGCGCCGCTGCGCATCTCCCGCCTCGGCGAGCCCGATGGCTTCGTCACTGGCTATTACGAGCCGGTGCTGGAGGGATCGCGGACGCAGACTGACGTCTACAATGTCCCGGTCTATCGCCGGCCCTCGAACCTGTTCGTGCGCGGCTACAAGCAGGATTCGGTCAGCCTGCCCAACAAGGGCCCGGTCTATCGCAAGATCGGCCGCCGCAAGCTGGTGCCCTATTATGACCGCGGCGAGATCGAGGACGGCAAGATCGCCGGCCGCGGGCTCGAGATCGCCTGGCTGAAGGACCCGACCGATCTGTTGTTCGCGCAGATCCAGGGCTCGGCGCGGATCAAATTCGATGACGGCACCACGCTCCGGCTCAACTATGACGCCTATAACGGCTATCCCTACACGGCCGTCGGGCGCATCCTGATCGAGCGCGGCATCATTCCGAGGGAAGAGATGTCGATGCAGAAGATCAGGGAGTGGATGGCGCAGAACCCCGATGGCGCCAAGGAGCTGCGCCGCCAGAACCGCGCCTACATCTTCTTCCGCGAGGTCAATCTCTCGGACAAGGACGAGGCGGTGGGTGCGCAGGGCATTCCGCTGACGGCCGGCCGCTCGATCGCGGTCGACAAATCGCTGCACGTCTATGGCACGCCGTTCTTCATCGAAGGCGAGCTGCCGATCGACTCCGAGCGCTCCAAGACGCCGTTCCATCGGCTGATGATCGCGCAGGACACCGGCTCGGCCATCATCGGCCCAGCGCGCGCCGATCTCTATTTCGGTGCCGGCGCGGATGCCGGCCGCGTCTCGGGCCGGCTGCGCCATCCCATGCACTTCGTGATGCTGGTGCCGAAGGGCCTCGATCCCACGGCGCGCGCCGCGCGGCTGCCGGTGCCAGATCCGCGGCCCTCGCAGAAGATCGCAAAGCTGTTTCCGCAAACCGAACCTGCTAAGGATCAGGCCAAGCCGGCGGCTCCGGCCGCAGCCGAGGCGCCAGGCAAAGGTGAGACGGTCGCTGTCGCCAGCCCTGTCCCGTTGCCGGTGCCGCGTCCCGTGATAGAGCCCGTTCAAGAGCCGCGGCGGCCGGTGAAAAATCGTTCCCATCGGCAGCAATGAAGCGATCGTCCCGTCCGCCCGTACTGGAGCCTCGCCCCTCGCCGCGCCGCCGCGCGCTGAGCGAGGATGAGCGCGCGCTGTGGGATACGGTCGCAAAACAGGTCAAGCCGCTGCGCAAACATCGTGCGCCGAAGGCGCAGGCTGTGCCGCGGGCCGAGCTATCACCCGCCGCGCCGGCTACGCGGCCAGCACCATCGCCGCGTCCGGTTGCTGCGGCACCGGCGCCGCGTGCCGTCAAGCCGTCCGTCCCGCCTCTGGCGCCGCTCGGCAAACGCGAGCGCACAAAGCTGTCGCGCGGCCGCAGCGAGATCGAGGCGCGGCTCGATCTGCACGGCATGACCCAGACGCGCGCCCATCGCGCCCTCACCGGTTTCCTGCACCGCGCCCATCACGACGGCCTGACCTTCGTGCTCGTGATCACCGGCAAGGGCCGGAGCGGCGGCGAAAGCGGCGTGCTGCGTCGCCAGGTGCCGGAATGGCTGAGCCTGCCGGAATTCCGTGCCTTCGTGGTCGGCTTCGAGACGGCGCATATCGGCCATGGCGGCGAGGGCGCGCTTTACGTGCGGATCAGGCGGGCGAGATTCTAGAACGGCCGCACGATTCCGACGCGCGGGATCAGCGTGATGACCAGGCCGAAGATGTTTGTGTTCTGCTCCTCCGCCGGAATCAGCGGAGTCTCGCGGGCGGCCGGCAGCATCTTCACCGCATGCAGGATCAGGAACATGCAGACCGCCCAGTTCGAGATCCAGCGCGAATAGTCGAACACCATCGCGAACATCACGAGATAAGCGAGGCTGACGCCGATCAGCGCGGCGACGACGAGGCGCCGGTGCGTCTCGCTTGCGAGCGCGCCGACCAGGCTCGCAAAATAGCGCCACAGCGGCGTGTGCAGCCAGATCAAGAGCGCAAACACCGGCAAACCGAGGATGTTGTGCGGCAGGCGGCCCCAGGTGTCCGAAATCTCCTTCGCCAGCGGCTGGTACCAGATGTAGCTGAATTGCAAGAGGTCGGTGCGGGAGGGATCGGCCATCCGGGTCTTCAGATACGCGACGAAATCCGCTTCCGGGATCGGCATCGTTCCCAGGAATTGTGCCGCGAAGAACAGCGCGGAGACGAGGAGAAAGGCGATGGTGCCGAAGGTGACGTTGCTGCGATTGCAGCCGCGGGCGAGATAGTGCCTGATCACGACGATGGCGATGATCGTCGGCACGTACATCAAGAGATGGATGTGATGGATCAGCACGAGCACGATCGAGAACAGCGCCGCCGTTGCGACGAACAGCAATGAGCCCGCCGGCATCAGCAGCAGGATGATTGCCAGCGCGCAGCCATAGATGTCGAAATGGCCGAGCGTGTGCATGAAGTTCTTCAGGAAGAACGGCGAGCCCGCGAGGAAGACGAACAGCGGCAGCGTCCTGGCGGTGAAGCCGAAGGTTTTTTGAAACAGCCTTACGAACAGCGCCAGCGTCACCAGCCACGTCACCCCGCCGAGCGCGAACACCAGCCAGACCGGCACCTTCGCCGTGAACAGCGCGACGACCGCCCCGATCAGCGCGCGCTTGATGAAGCCGAAATGATAGTCGACGAGCAGGTGGTTGTAGGGGACGTAAGGCGGCAGCTGGATCTTGTGAACGAACACGCCGACGATGATTGCGGCGTTGATCGCGAGCAGCAGGCGCCAGGGGTTTTGCAGGACGCTAGCGGGCACGCGGCACCCGACGCGCACAAAACTCCGCTGTCGTCCCGGACGAGCGAGCTCCTGGCAACGCGTAGCGTTGTCCAGCGCGAGCGCAGATCCGGGACCCATAACCACCGCAGGTCGTTTGAGCCGAGATCAGGGCCGCCATCTTGCTTCAACAATATCCGCTGGTGGTAATGGGTCCTGGCTTTCGCCAGGACGACGGCGGATAGATAGCTGACCCCGGCCGAATTACAAAATGAACCGGCTGAGATCGGCGTTCTTGGCGAGGTCGCCGACGTGCTTCTGCACGAAATCGGCATCGACCCGGATGGTCTCGCCGTCGCGGTCGGGGGCGGTGAAGGAGATCTCGTCCAGCACCCGCTCCATCACCGTCTGCAGCCGCCGCGCGCCGATGTTCTCGACGGTGGAGTTGACGGCGACCGCGACGTCGGCGAGCGCGTCGATGGCGCTGTCGGTGATGTCGAGCGTGACGCCCTCGGTCTGCATCAAGGCGACATATTGCTTGATCAGCGAGGCCTCGGGCTCGGTCAGGATGCGGCGCATGTCGTCGCGGGTCAGCGCCTGCAATTCGACGCGGATCGGCAGGCGGCCCTGCAATTCCGGCAACAGGTCCGACGGCTTGGCGACGTGGAAGGCACCCGAGGCGATGAACAGGATGTGGTCGGTCTTCACCGCGCCGTGCTTGGTCGAGACCGTGGTGCCCTCGATCAGCGGCAGCAGGTCGCGCTGCACGCCCTCGCGCGAGACGTCGCCGCCGACGCGGCCGTCGCGGGCGCAGATCTTGTCGATCTCGTCCAGGAACACGATGCCGTTGTTCTCGACCGCACTGATCGCCTCCAGCGTGAGCTGCTCGGAGTCCAGCAGCTTGTCGGATTCCTCGTTGACGAGGATCTCGTGCGAGCTTTCCACCGTCAGCCGTCGCGTCTTGCTGCGGCCGCCCAGCTTGCCGAAGATGTCGCCGATCGAGATCGCGCCCATCTGCGCGCCCGGCATGCCCGGGATCTCGAACATCGGCATGCCGCCGCCGGACGACTGCGTCTCGATTTCGATTTCCTTGTCGTTCAGTTCGCCCGCACGCAGCTTCTTGCGGAAGGATTCCCGCGTCGCCGCGCTGGAATTGGCGCCGACCAGCGCGTCGAGCACGCGCTCCTCGGCGGCGAGCTGGGCGCGCGCCTGCACGTCCTTGCGTTTGCGCTCGCGCACCTGGGCGATCGCGACCTCGACGAGATCGCGCACGATCTGCTCGACGTCGCGGCCGACATACCCGACCTCGGTGAATTTCGTCGCCTCGACCTTCAGGAACGGCGCATTGGCGAGTTTTGCCAATCGCCGCGCGATTTCCGTCTTGCCGACGCCGGTCGGCCCGATCATCAGGATGTTCTTCGGCAGCACCTCCTCGCGCAAGGAGCCTTCGAGCTGCTGCCGGCGCCAGCGATTGCGCAGCGCGATCGAGACGGCGCGCTTGGCATCGGCCTGGCCGACGATGAAACGGTCGAGTTCGGAAACGATTTCGCGGGGAGAGAAGTCTGTCATGGGACCTTAGCTAGGGTCAGATGCGGGCCGGGACAAGTCGCTTTTTCGGCGGTCAGATGATCGGCGGCCCCGATTGCCATTGCTTCACGGCCTCGATCGGATGGATCAGCATCAAGATATTCAGCGTCAGATTGTCGCGAATATGGAGCGCCAGCAGGATCTCGAAGGCGAGCCCGAGCAGGACGGTCACCGTGACAGGCAGCACGCGCGCGGCAAGGAACCCCAGCGCCATGAACAGCGTGTCCGACACCGAATTGACGATGCTGTCGCCAAAATAGTCGAGCGAGATCGTGCCGGCGCGGTAGCGCTCGATGATGAATGGCGAGTTCTCGACGATCTCCCAGGCGCCTTCGATCAGCATGGCGACGATCAGCCGTGCCGGCCACGACAGAGGCAGCAACGGCAGGCGCGCGAACAGCAGAAAGGTCAATCCGTAGAACAGGAAGCCGTGCAGCACGTGCGAGAAGCTGTACCAGTCGGCGATGTGCTGGGAGTTTTCCGAGCTGTTCACCACGCCGTGCCACAGCTTGACGTAGCCGCAGGTGCAGATCGGCACCCGCCCCATCGCGAACAGGATCGAGGCCTGCAGCGCCAGCAGCAGCAGCGCGATGCCGACCCAGGCGAATGCTGGCACCGCGGCTTTGCTTTCGTGCGCGCTGGCCAGCGTCATGGCTCGCGCACCATCAACAGTGCCGGCCCGTCCGGCGTCTCGACCATGCGGTCGCGGACGAAGCCCGCCTTCTCGTAGGCGCGCAGGGCGCGCAGATTGAGCGGGTCAGGATCGGTGACGACGCGTGGCAGGCCTTGCCGCAGCTCTGCGTCGACGAATTGGCGGATGAAGGCCGAGCCGTGGCCGCGCGCGATCATGTCGCTTTCGCCGATGAACTGATCGATCCCACGCGTGCCCTCCGGTTGTGGCCCGAAGCCCGTATTCCAGGCGGTCAGGCGGTAGCACTGAAGATAGCCGAACGGCTTGTCGCCGGCCAACACGATGAACTGGTCCATCGCCGGCTCGTCGAGGTCGCCGCTGACCAGCGCAAACTGTTCGTCCGGATCGCCCCACCATTCCCGCACATGCGCCTCGCCCAGCCATCGCCGGATCAGCGGCAGGTCAGCCGCGGTCATCGGGCGGAAGGTGTAGGCGGGCGTCATGGCCTAGCCGGTCGCCAGGCTTTCGATGGTCACATTGCGGTTGGTGTAGACGCAGATGTCGGCGGCGATGTCGAGGGAGCGGCGGACGATGGTCTCGGCGTCCTTGTCGGTGTCGAGCAGGGCCCGCGCGGCCGCCAGTGCATAGTTACCGCCGGAGCCGATCGCCATCACGCCGGCCTCGGGCTCGAGCACGTCGCCGGTGCCTGTCAGCACCAGGGAGACGTCCTTGTCGGCCACGATCATCATGGCCTCCAGCCGCCGCAGGTAACGATCGGTGCGCCAGTCCTTGGCGAGCTCGACCGCGGCCCGGGTCAATTGTCCCGGATATTGCTCGAGTTTGGCTTCCAACCGCTCAAAGAGCGTGAAGGCGTCGGCGGTTGCGCCGGCAAAGCCGCCGATGACGTCGCCCCTGCCGAGCTTGCGAACCTTCTTGGCATTGGATTTGATCACGGTCTGGCCGATCGAGACCTGGCCGTCGCCGCCGACCACCACCTTGCCGCCCTTGCGGACTGTCAAGATCGTGGTGCCGTGCCAGCCCGGCGAGCTGTTCTGGGAATCCTGCATGAAGTACCTCATTGTCCGGCCTGATTTAGGCGGTCGGGAGCGAGGGCACAACGGGCCGCTCCGGGCCCAATTTCGCTCACCATAGGCAGAAGTAGAGGCCCGGCCAGCCGTTCCCGCAGTAGCGAAGGCGTCATGGGGCTGTTAAAAGACCCCCGTTTTCGGCCCCCGAGCATGATCCGGAAAAGTGGGCACCGGTTTTCCGACAAAGATCATGCTCAAATGAAGCGAAAGCTAGTTTTGATGCGCACCGCGACGATCAAGCGCAAGACCAAGGAAACCGACATCGAGGTCACCGTGAACCTCGATGGCACCGGCGTGTCCAATATCGCGACCGGCATCGGCTTTTTCGACCATATGCTCGATCTCCTCGCCCGCCATTCCCGCATCGACCTCACGGTCAAGGCGGTCGGCGACCTGCACATTGATCATCACCATACCACCGAAGACACCGGCATCGCGCTCGGCCAGGCGGTCAAGCAGGCGCTCGGCACCATGGCGGGCATCACCCGCTATGCCGGCGTGCACATGCCCATGGACGAGACGCTGTCGCGCGTCGTGATCGACATCTCGGGCCGCCCGGTCCTGGTGTTCAAGGTCGACTTCCCCCGCGACAAGATCGGCGAGTTCGACACCGAGCTGGTGCGCGAGTGGTTCCAGGCCTTCGCCATGAACGCCGGCGTGACTCTCCACGTCGAGACCCTATATGGCGATAACAGCCATCATATCGCCGAGTCCTGCTTCAAGGGTCTGGCGCGGGCGCTGCGGGCGGCGGTTGCGATCGATCCGAAGGCTGCGGGCGAAATCCCGTCCACCAAGGGCTCGCTCGGCGGCTGACATCTCCGTCTCGGTGGCAAACGCTGCCGGCGGCATCACTGAATTCTTGAGAACGGGGCATCACCATGCCTGTCTACACAGTTCATGCTCCCTTCCCTGCCGGAGCCGATCTGCGCGCGACCGACAAGTTCGTCTTCGTGCGCGACGGCTTCCATTACTGGGCGATGGTTTTCGGCCCGTTCTGGCTGCTGTGGAACCGGCTGTGGCTGGTGCTGATCGGCTGGCTGGTCTTCGTCGCCGCGTTCCATGCCGGACTGTCCAGCCTCGGCATCGGACGCGGCGCGATCCTCTTCTCCGATATCATCGTTGCGCTGCTGATGGGTTTTGAGGCCTCCAGCCTGCGCCGCTGGACGCTGTCGCGCGGCAAATGGCGGCTGCTCGATATCGTCGTCGGCGACGACGAGGACACCGCCGAGCGCCGCTTCTTCGAGCGCTGGAGCCAGAAGCAGCACGGCATCGTCAACGATCAATGGGCCGTCGATCGCGGCGGCCCGCCGCCGACCCGCAACACGCCGGGCCAGCAATTTTCGAACCCGCCGCCGCTTCCGGCCGGCGGCATCATTGGATTGTTTCCAGAACCGGGAGGGTCAAGATGAGCGTCGCCATCATCGATTACGGTTCCGGGAATCTGCATTCCGCCGCGAAAGCCTTCGAGCGCGCGGCGCGCAGTCTCGAAAATCCGCAAAAGGTCTTCGTCACCAGCGATCCCGACCAGGCCTACGGCGCCGACCGTCTGGTGCTGCCGGGCGTCGGCGCCTTCGCCGATTGCCGGCGCGGCCTGGACGCCGTCAACGGCATGGTCGAGGCGATCACCGAAGCGGTGCGCGTCAAGGCGCGGCCGATGTTCGGCATCTGCGTCGGCATGCAGCTGTTCGCCACCCGCGGCAAGGAGCATGTCATCACGCAGGGCCTGAACTGGATTGGCGGCGACGTCGAGAAGATCACGCCGCGCGACGAGAGCCTGAAGATCCCGCACATGGGCTGGAACACGCTCGACGTGCTGCGCGAGCATCCGGTGCTGAACAAGCTGCCGCTCGGCCCCAAGGGCCAGCACGCCTATTTCGTGCACTCCTACCACCTCAACGCCGCCAATGAGGCGGACGTGCTCGCGCGTGCCGATTACGGCGGGCCTGTCACCGCGATCGTCGCCAAGGACACCGCGATCGGCACACAATTCCACCCCGAGAAGAGCCAGCGCTTTGGTCTCGCCCTGATCTCGAACTTTTTGCGATGGAAGCCGTGATTCTCTTTCCCGCTGTTGATCTCAAGAACGGCCAATGCGTGCGCCTCGAGCAAGGCGACATGGCGCGCGCGACCGTGTTCAACCTCAATCCCGCGGCGCAGGCGCAGAGCTTTGCCGAGCAGGGCTTTGAGTATCTCCACGTCGTCGACCTCGACGGTGCCTTTGCCGGCAAGCCGGTGAATGCGCAGGCCGTCGAGGCGATGCTGAAGACGATCAAGATCCCGGTGCAGCTCGGCGGCGGCATTCGCGACCTCGCCACCGTCGAAGCCTGGCTCGAAAAGGGCATCACCCGCGTCATCATCGGCACCGCCGCGGTGCGCGATCCTGAACTGGTGAAAGCTGCAGCCAGGAAATTCCCCGGCCGCGTCGCGGTCGGGTTGGACGCCCGCGACGGCAAGGTCGCGGTCGAAGGCTGGGCCGAGACCTCGCAGGTGACGGTGCTGGAGATCGCGCAGCGCTTCGAGGATGCCGGCGTCGCCGCCATCATCTTCACCGACATCGCGCGCGACGGCCTGCTCAAGGGCCTGAACCTGGATGCGACCATTGCGCTGGCCGACGCCATCTCGATCCCCGTGATCGCCTCCGGCGGTCTCGCCTCGATCGAGGATGTCAAGGCGATGCTGACGCCGCGCGCATCGAGGCTCGCCGGCGCGATCGCCGGCCGCGCACTTTACGATGGCCGGCTCGACCCCGCTTCCGCCCTCACCCTGATCCGCAACGCGCGCGCCTAGGAGCCGACACATGTTCAAGGTGCGCGTGATCCCCTGCCTCGACGTCAAGGATGGCCGCGTCGTCAAGGGCGTCAATTTCGTCGATCTGCGCGATGCCGGTGATCCCGTCGAAGCCGCGATCGCCTATGACGCCGCCGGCGCCGACGAGCTCACGTTCCTCGACATCACCGCGACCCATGAGAACCGCGGCATCATGCTCGACGTGGTCCGGCGCACGGCGGAGGCCTGCTTCATGCCTGTGACCGTCGGCGGCGGCGTGCGCGAGGTTGACGATATCAAGACGTTACTGCGCGCCGGCGCGGACAAGGTCTCGATCAACAGCGCCGCGGTGTCGCGGCGCGAGTTCGTCAAGGAAGCCGCCGAAAAATTCGGCGAGCAGTGCGTGGTGGTCGCGATCGACGCCAAGCGGGTCAAGCGCCCGGGCGGCGACCGCTGGGAGATCTTCACCCATGGCGGCCGCAATTCGACCGGCATCGACGCCGTCGAATATGCCCAGGAAGTGGTCTCGCTCGGCGCCGGTGAAATCCTGCTGACCTCGATGGACCGCGACGGCACGAGGCAGGGGTTCGACATCCCGCTGACCCGGGCGATCGCCGACAGCATTCCCGTTCCCGTGATCGCCTCGGGCGGCGTCGGCAATCTTGACCACCTCGTCGACGGTATCCGCGACGGGCACGCCACGGCGGTGCTGGCGGCCTCGATCTTCCATTTCGGGGAATTCACCATCCGCGAGGCCAAGGAGCACATGGCCCGGCGCGGCCTGCCCATGCGCCTGGATGCCTGACGACTCCCGCTCCTGAAAATGCTACACAGGCCGGCGGGAATGGCCGCCGTGGCAAGTGTGCTGCCAAGTGTGTTTTTCGAGTAATTCCGATGCCGCGTTTCACGATCCACGATCTGGCCGAGACCATCGACGCCCGCGCGGCGGCCGGCGGCGAGGGTTCCTATACCCGCAAGCTTCTGGACAAGGGCGCCGAGCATTGCGCCAAGAAGTTCGGTGAGGAAGCAGTCGAAACCGTAATCGCAGCAGTCGAAAACGATCGCGCGCATCTGATCGCCGAGGGCGCCGATCTGCTCTATCATTTCCTTGTGCTCTTGAAGGCACGCGGCATAAAGCTGGAAGAGGTCGAGGCTGCGCTTGGCAAGCGAACCTCGATGTCAGGGTTGGAAGAAAAAGCTTCGCGTAAAGAGTGAGTAAGTCGCAACGGAAAGGCGGCGTCATGGATATCCGCGCACCCGAGCAGCAGTATAATCCGTACCGCGTCTATACGCGCGAGCAATGGGCGCGGTTGCGCGACGACACGCCGATGACGCTGGAGCCGGGCGAGTTCGACCGGCTGCGCTCGCTGCACGATCGCCTCGACTTGCAGGAGGTCGAGGACATCTATCTGCCGCTGTCGCGCCTGTTGTCGATCTATGTCGATGCGATGCAGCGCCTGTATTACGCGGAGCGCCAGTTCCTCAACATCCGCGACCGCAAGATGCCCTACATCATTGGCGTCGCCGGTTCGGTCGCGGTCGGAAAATCCACCACCGCCCGCGTGCTCCAGGCGCTGCTGGCGCGCTGGTCGCCGCGCCCGAAGGTGGACCTGATCACGACCGACGGTTTTCTGTACCCGAATGCCGTGCTCGACCGGCAGGGTATCATGCAGAAGAAGGGTTTTCCGGAGAGCTACGACCTGCCGCTGCTGCTCGGCTTCCTCTCCGACATCAAGGCCGGCCGCCGCCACGTCCGCGCGCCGGTCTATTCGCATCTGACCTACGACATCGTGCCGAACCAGTGGGTGGAGATCGACCAGCCCGACATTTTGATCGTCGAGGGCGTCAACGTGCTGCAAACCGGCAAGCTGCCGCGCGACGGCAAGGCGGTGCCCGTCGTCTCCGACTTCTTCGATTTCTCGGTCTACATCGATGCCGACGAAGCGGCGCTGCGGCGCTGGTACATCAAGCGCTTCCTGGCGCTGCGCGACACCGCGTTCACCAATCCCAAATCCTACTTCAACCGCTATGCGCTGTTGTCCGACGAGGAAGCCACCGCCACCGCGATCGCGATCTGGGAGCGCACCAACCTCGCCAATCTCGAGGACAACATCCTGCCGACCCGCCCCCGCGCGACGCTGATCCTGAAGAAGGGCCCCGACCACGTGGTCGAGAGCGTGGCGCTGCGGCGGTTGTAGTTGCGCCCGCGGAAGGCAGGCTTTGCTCTAACGTCACTTGCCGGCCTTGGCGATCCAATCCGCAGACTTGATGCGTCCCGCAAAGGTGGCAGGGCCGGAGTCGCTGGCCCGGTAAACGAAAGCTTCGCCTTCCTGGACGTCGCCGGCGTCCTTGCCAAAGGCATCGGCGATGTTCGTCTTGTGGGTGATCAGGAAGACGTTGGTACCCGCCTTCGGAGGCGCATCGACGAGCTGACGCACGGCCTGTCCGGCCTTTGCATTTGTACCGGTCGGGTTTGCCATTCCCGACGCGCTGGCGTTGCTGCTGTCCGTCAACGCATCGACCGGCTTGACCTCGCGGCCGGAGATCAGCTTGCCGGCCTCGATCGCGCGGTTCAGCCGGCTGGTGTAGACATCGCCGATCGGGATCGCGAGCTCCTTGATCGCTGTCCCGATCTGGCGCGCCGTATCCCTGCCCTTTTCACTGAGCTGACGTTGGGCGCTCATGTCGTCGAACTTGAAGGGATAGACGTCCTTTTGGCTGTCATCGGTGGCGGTGTGCCGAAAGACCACGACGTAGCCGCCTTGCTTGAGCGATGAGATCAGCTCCGGCGTATCGCCTGCGGCGGATCCGGAGAGTCCAGCGAAAAGGACAACGACTGCGAGGCGGCAAAGCAAGTTCATGCTCGAAATCCTCCATCGCAAATGCCCCCCGAGGATGGTGACGCGCAACGCGGTCGATTTCAATTATCGATTGTGGCCGAGATGAGGTTCCCGTGAAATTCTTGATCAGACCGCCAGATGCCGTGACGCGGCCAGTCCCGCCAGCGCTTCGTCCAGCTTCTCGCGGTCGAGCGGCTTGATCAAAAACCCGTTCATGCCGGCCTCGAAGCAGGCGTAGCGATCCTCCACCAGCGTGTTGGCGGTGAGTGCGAGGATCGGCGTGTGACGACCGCCGGTGGCGGCCTCATGGGCGCGGATGCGTTTTGTCGCTTCGATGCCGTCGAGCTGCGGCATCTGGATGTCCATCAGCACGAGATCATAGGGCGTGCCGGCCGAGCTGGCAGCGAGCCAGGATTCCAGCGCGGCCTCGCCATGGACGGCGATGACGACGCGGTGGCCGAGCTTTGTCAGCAGCGAGCGCATCAACAGCGCGTTGATCTCGTTGTCCTCGGCGACGAGGACCGAGAGCCCCTTTGCCGGAGCCGCGCTTGTGGATTCGACCGGGGGCTCCGGCGCAAGCTCGGGCGATGCGACCTCCGGGGTCAGCGCGAGGCGTGCGGCGAGCGAGGCCGCGCGCAGCGGCTTCACCAGAAAGCCGGTGAAGGCCGTCGACAGCTTTTCATGGCGCGAGCTCGACGTCAGCAGCACCAGCCGTTGCGGGGCATGGGCGCGGGCCACGTCGCCCAGCCGGTCGGCAATTGCAGGGCCGATCGCGCGATCGACCAGCACCGCCTGCCACGAGCGTTCCGGCAGCAGCGCTTCTGCCACGGCGGCGTCAGTCACGAGGCAGGTCTGGCCGCCCCAGCGCTCCAGGCGCCGTGCGATCAGCGAAGCCTCGATGCCCTCGGCAATCAGCAGGATCGACTTGCCCGTGAGGTTGGGACTCGGGAACGCGGTCTGCCCCGCGCCTCCTTGCGATGGCGCGAGCGGCACCGCGACCTCGAAGGTCGAGCCCCTGCCCGGTTCGCTCGTGAGTGTGATCCGGCCGCCCATGCGCTTGACGATGCGTTCGCTGATGGCAAGGCCGAGCCCGGTGCCGCCATAGGTGCGGGCGACGCGCTCGTCGGCCTGCTCGAACTCGCGGAAGATGCGTTGCTGCGCTTCGGTTGCGATGCCGATGCCGGTGTCGCGGACGAGGAAGCTGATCTCGTTCGGCCAGATGCCGGGCTCGACGATCAGGGCCACGCCGCCGCTCGCGGTGAACTTGATGGCGTTGCCGGCGAGGTTGAGCAGCACCTGGCGCAGCCGCGCGGCGTCGCCGACCACCTCGAGCGGCAGGCGCTCGTCGACATAGGCGGCGATCTCGAGCGTCTTCGCCTGCGCGCGCGGCGCGAGCAGCTCGGTGATCTCCTCGATCAGGGTCGAGAGCGCGAAGGGGCGTTGCTCGAGGTCGAGCTTGCCGGCCTCGATCTTGGAATAATCGAGCATCTCCTCGATCAGCGCCATCAGCGCTTCGCCCGAGGTTTTCACGGCCTTCGCGTAGGTCGCCTGCTCCGGCGTCAGCGTGGTGTCGAGCAAGAGGCCGCCCATGCCGATGATGCCGTTGAGCGGAGTGCGGATCTCGTGCGAGGCCATCGCGAGGAAGCGCGACTTGGCGCGGTTGGCGGCATCGGCCTGGTCGCGGGCGTCGGACAGCGCGCGCTCGGTCTCGGTGCGGTCGGTGACGTCGCGCCCCACACTCTGCAACTCGGCCGGCTGGCCGGCATCGAGGCGGACATAACCCTCGCGCCAGGCGATCCAGCGCGCGCCGAGCGGGGTTGCGATCTTCTGATCGTGAACGCGCGTGCCGTTGCTTTCGCGGGCATTGTCGCCCTGCTCCAGTACGTCGAAATCAAAGCGCGTGCCGACCAGTGCGCCGCGCGCCTGCCCTGCGAGTGCGCAATAGGCGTCGTTGGCGAAGGTGATGCGGCCGTTTGTGTCGCGCAGCACGATCAGGTCGCCCTGCTGTTCGAACAGGCTGCGGGCGCGCTCCTCAGCTTCCTTCAGCTCCCAATTGCGGTCGATCAGCGCCTCGTTATGGGCGGCGAGCTTGCGCAGCCGCTTGTTGACGAAGCGCAGCCGCATGCTCATCGTCGCCAGGCCAAGGCAGGCGAGGGCGAACAGGAAGCTCGCGCCGATCGCAAAGGCATTGGGATCGTAGCCGGAATTCTCGGCGCGGCTGCCGGAGACGAAGCCATAGGCGCCGCCGAACGTCGCCGAGAAGATCATGAAGGAGCGGATCGCGAAGGCGATTCTCGGATGCTGCCGCCTGAAGCGGCGCATGCGCACCTTGATCCGGAACGTCCGACCCATCGCCACCAATCCCGACTCTTGTCTTGAAACCCCGTGCTCGCCACGTGCGACGATGTCCCGCCGACCTTGCGAACAGCTTGAGGCCTTGGCGCCGCCTCCAAACAGGGTTGACGAGGTGTTAACGGCTCAGAGCATGATCCGGAAAAGTGTGCAGCGGTTTTCCGGAAAGATCATGCTCCAACACCAACCTGAAGCGTGATGATCATCGCGCTTCAGAGCGAGGCGGCCTGGAACGGGCGGTGACCGTCGTGGGCGCCGACGATCAGCGCCGCCGCCTCGCGCTGCGAGAACGTCTTCGAGCGCACATAGATGCGGTAATCGGCCGGCCCATCGGTGGAGAGATAGATCACCGGCCCGCCGTCGACCGGCTGCGCGGCAATCGTGATGAGCCGGGTCTGCGGATTGGCCTGGCAGGAATCCGGCTCGGAGCCGAGACCGTCGTCCACCACCGCGAAGTCCGCACCGTCCGCATCGTCGGTGATCTGAACCCTGACCGTGGCCCGCGTCGGATCGTCGGTGAAGGCGACATGGACGCCGGCGGTCCAGAACAGCGATGTCAGCTCGACGGAGGTGTCGCCCAGGGCGATGCAGGGATGCGAGACCGATCCGATCTCGCTGCGGGCAAACACCGCAGCCGCCAACAGGGGAACGACCGAGGCCAGGATCTTGAAACGCAACATGACACTCTACTCGCCAAGCCGTACGGGAACTTGTGGGCCTTATGGTTTGCAGAGCGTAAAGGAAACTCGTTACCGCCGGGTTGATGCGCGGAATGATCACGCCATCTGGCGCACATCCTCTGCGAGTGCGCGATAGGACAGCGCTTCGGCGAGATGCAGCCGGCCGATCCTGTCGGCGCCGTCGAGATCGGCGAGCGTGCGCGCCACCCGCAGCACCCGGTGATAGCCGCGCGCCGACAGCCGCATGGTCTCGGCGGCGTCGCGCAGCAGCTTGGCGCCTTGCGCATCCGGCTTGGCGATCTCTTCCAGCACCGAGGCCGGCGCCTCGGCATTGGTGCGGACCCGCGGCAGGCCGATCGCCGCGTAACGCGCAAGCTGGATGTCGCGCGCCGCCGCCACGCGCGCGGCGACCTCGGCTGATCCCTCCGCCGGCGGCGGCAGGATCAGGTCGGCTGCGGTCACCGCCGGAACCTCGATGCGCAGGTCGATGCGGTCCATCAAGGGCCCCGAGATGCGGGCCTGGTAGTCGCCGGTGCAGCGATCGATGCGGCCGCGCTTGCAGGCATAGCCGGGCTCGAACGCGTTGCCGCAACGGCAGGGATTCATCGCCGCGACCAGCATGAAGCGGGCAGGGTAGGTGACGCGATGATTGGCGCGGGACACCGAGACCTCGCCGTTTTCCAGCGGCTGGCGCAGCGAATCCAGAACGCGCGGATCGAACTCCGGCAATTCGTCGAGGAACAGCACGCCCTGGTGCGCCAGCGAGATTTCGCCGGGCTTGGCACGCATGCCGCCGCCGGTGAGCGCGGCCATGCTGGCGGAATGATGCGGCGAGCGGAACGGGCGCCGCGACGTCAGCGCACCGCCTTCGATCTCGCCGGCAACGGAGGCGATCATCGAGACCTCGAGCAGCTCGCCCGGCGAGGGCCGCGACAGCACCTGCGTGCCCTTGAAGTGGTTGGCGATCTGGATCAGCGATTGTGCGGCGATGATCTGGATGTCCGGGCTCGCCCAGGCCGCCTCGGAGCCGCAGGCGGTCGGACAGATCAGGCCTTCCTCGCGCACATTGGCGCCGATCGCGGCGGGAAGAACGCCGGCCACCGGCGCGATCGAGCCGTCGAGGCCGAGCTCGCCGAGCACGGTGAAGCCGGTCAGCGCATCCGGCGGAATCGCGCCGATCGCCGCCATCAGCCCGAGCGCGATCGGCAGGTCGTAATGGCTGCCTTCCTTGGGCAGATCGGCGGGGGCCAGATTGACGATGATCCGCCGCGCCGGCAGCGCCAGGCCTGATGCGATCAGCGCCGAGCGGACCCGCTCCCGCGCCTCCGATACCGCCTTGTCCGGCAGGCCGACGATGGCAAAGGCCGGCAGGCCCGGCGCGACCTGCACCTGCACGTCGACCGCGCGGGCCTCGATCCCCTCAAAGGCGACGGTAGAAACCCGTTGAACCATGCCGAACCAGCCTGCCCTCGTGCACAATCGAGGGTAGCAGAGCCGGCCAACCTTCGCAAGAACAATACGGGAACATATCTGGCGCCGCCCAAGCCCTAACCAATCGTAAGCGAGACGCGGACACTACGTCTCGAATGCGAGCGGCTGTCCTCAGCACATTCCAACGAATGTCCGCTACTCTTGGGGCTGCGGGATGAGCCGTGATCTAATGGGGTGAAGAATTCCAATGCTTGCAAATCGCCGGAGAAGCGAACGTCGGGTATGCAGCCGGCTGGCCAAGATCCATTTTGGCGCGGGCTCGCTGCCGCGGGATTGCACAATCACGGATATTTCGGATGGCGGCGTGAAAGTCGTGGCGGAATTCCTGGAAGTGCCGCCGCAATTCACCATCATCTTCGCACCCGACTATTCCCGCCAGTGCCGGCTGCGCTGGCGCATCGGCTGCGAATTCGGTGCCGAGTTCACCGATTAGGCTGCGGGGCTGACTTCCTTAACGGGAATTTAGCGTTAATCGGTAAGCATATCTGATCAGTCGCCGAGTGATCAGAGTATGCCCAAGCGTTTGTCCCGTGCCTCTCGCCCGGCGAGATATCTGTTTTCCGCGCTTCTGGTCATTGCCCTCGGCGGCTGTCAGACCACTGGCATCGAGGACATCACCGGCGCGCTCGGCGGCAAGTCGGACGCCGCAAGCAAGGCCGACGCCAGGCCGGACATGGACGCATTGCGCGAGCGTTTTCGCGCCAGGCCCAGCGATCCCAACATCGCGCTCGAATACGGCAAGGCGCTGCGCGAGACCGGCCAGCGCGCCCAGGCGGTCGCGGTGCTCGAGCAGGCCGTGCTCGGCCATCCCAGCAACAAGGCGCTGCTCGCCGGCTACGGCCGCGCGCTCGCCGACAACGGCAATTTCCAGCAGGCTTTCGACGTGCTGGGCCGCGCGCATTCGCCCGAGGATCCGGACTGGCGCATCCTGTCGGCGCAGGGTGCCGCGCTCGACCAGCTCGGCCGCAACGAGGAGGCGCAGCAATATTACGCCGCGGCGCTGAAGATCGTGCCCGACGAGCCGACCGTGCTGTCCAATCTCGGCCTGTCCTATATGCTGCAAAACAATTTGTCGAAGGCCGAACAGGTGCTCGGCCGCGCTTATCAGCGCAATCAGAACGATGCGCGGGTCCGCGCCAATCTCGCGCTCGTGCTGGGATTGCAGAGCCGCGAGGCCGAGGCTGAAATCCTCGTGAAGGCAGATTTGCCGCCGGACCAGGCCGCGGCCAAGGTCGCGGCACTGCGCCAGGTGCTGGCCAAGAAACAGCAAAGGGCGGACAAATAGTCCGCCCTCTTCCCGGCCTTTGCGAGTTCAGCTCCTTACGACGCCTTGCGATGCGGGGCCGATGCGCGGCCCGATCGGCCCTTCAGCCTCTTCAGGAGCGGTGCGAGCAGCGAGCGCTTCGGCTTCTTCACCTCGCCGCGCCCGGCGAGGCGGTTCGCCATGTTCTGGAACAGCTCGGTGGTGCGGTGGCTCTTGGAGACCTCCGCGATCATCTGGCCGTTGTTGGCCGCGGTGGAGAACAGTTTCGAATCGAACGGGATCACCGCGATCGGCTGGCTCTCCATGGTCTTGACGAACGACTTGACGTCGATCTCCGCGCGCTTGTGCATGCCGACCTGGTTGATGCAGTACAGCGGCGGCCGGTCGTTCGGCCGCGCCGCCTTCAGCACGGTCAGCATGTTCTTGGTGTTGCGCAAGTTCGCGAGATCGGGCTCGGCCACGATCACGATGTCGTCGGCGTTGATCAGCGCGCGCCGCGTCCAGCCCGACCATTGATGGGGGACGTCGAGCACGATGCAGGGCGTGGTCATGCGCAGCGTGTCGAACACCGCGTCGAAGGCCTCCGCGCCGAAATCGTAGACCCGGTCGAGGGTGGCAGGTGCGGCCAGAAGGCTGAGGCGCTCGGTGCATTTGGCGAGCAGGCGCTCCATCAGCGCCGTATCGGGCCGGTCCTGCGACAGCACCGCGTTGGCGATGCCCTGCACCGGGTCCTGGTTGTAGTCGAGGCTCGCGGTGCCGAAGGCGAGGTCGAGATCGATCACGACGGAATCGAGCGCGAGGTCGCGGGCGATGGTCCAGGCCACATTGTGCGCGACGGTGGACGCGCCGACGCCGCCCTTGGCGCCGACCACCGCGATGACACGGCCGGTGATGATGGCTTCGGACGCCGAGAACAGGCTGCAGATCGAACGGACCACGTCGAGCGTTTCGACCGGTCCCACCACATAGTCGTTGACGCCGCGGCGCACCAGCTCGCGATAGGGCGCGGTGTCGTTGGGGTTGCCGATCACGACCACGCGGGTGCCGGGATCGCAGACGCCGGCGAGATCGTCCAGGCCCTCCAGGATGTCGCGCGTGCCGTCGGATTCGATCACGATCACGTTCGGCGTCGGCATCGATTCATAGACTTCGATCGCCGCGGCGAGGCCGCCTTCCTTGGCGGTGACATGCGCCTTGGCGAGCCGGCGATCCTGCCCGGCCGCGGTCACTGCGGCGAGCGTCTGGTCGGTCTCGCAAAAGGCTTGCACGGAAATGCGAGGAACCGGCGCAATATGCTCCTCGGGGTGCCGCGGATGATCCGCTTCTTCGTCGTTGACGCTCGTCATCTGCCTGTATCGCTGAGCTTGGCCTTGTCGGCCTCGGGGTTGGGAGTCGCGACCGGCGTGCCCTTGCGATAGCGTTCGAAGGCCATGTCGCGACGTGCGGTATAGACCGGCGTTTCGGCACGCGGCTGCTCGAGGTCGGCGGGATTGTCGATCATCGCCGCGAGATTGCGCTGGCTGGCGCAGCCCAGATTGAAGTACGGGTGGTTCTCGTTGTAGCCGGGGTCGAGGATGGACGGACCGATGTCTTCGGGCCACAGCCCGCAGGGGCCGGCGACCGCGGCGATGCGGGAATAGCCGAGGCGGATGGTGGGTAGCAGTCCGGGATCCTCGGGCCGATAGGGATGCTGGACGATGGCACGCGAGGGCACGCCGGCGGATGCGAGCACGGAACGGATTTCCCGATAGGTCGCCGCGGCGGCACGCGAATTCGCGGCGTCGATCGGCACGTCGACGACGACGGACCCGGTGCCTTCGCGCACCCAGTCCCGGGCGATGCCCGCGACGTCGGACTGCTGTGCGGCCGAGAGGCCGCCTCGCGCCTTGCCGACGAAAATCACGATCGACTTCTTGGCTTCCTGCACCGCGATCGGATGGCGCTGGCGGTAATCGGTCGGCACCGTCTGGGTGACGATCTCGCCCGTGGTGTTGCACGCACCCAGCATGACGGAGAGCCCCGTCAGCGCCAGCGCGACGCTTAAGCCGCGACGTCGATCGGTCATGGTCTTCGTCATCGCTTGATCCCCTCTTGCCCCGATCCTTGCCCCGTTCCCCAAGCCGTCCCTCGGTCTCAGTCGATGATGAAGCCGAAATCGCCGCGGGCGCCGTCGATCGGATCGACGCGGCGCGCGATGCCATAGAGGCGGTTCATGCGGCCGAGCAGCGCCGTCTGCGCATCCGAGGCCGGCGCGAAGCCGTCGTCGGGCCGCGACAATTCCTTCTGGGCGACCGCGCGCACCACATAGGGCGTCACGATCACCATCAGCTCGGTCTCGTTGTTGACGAAGTCCTGGCTGCGGAACAGCGCGCCGATGATCGGCACCTGGTCGACGCCCGGCAGGCCGTTGATCGCCTGCTTGGTCTGCTGCTGGATCAGGCCGGCCATCGCCATCGAGCCGCCTGAGGGAATCTCGAGCGTGGTCTCGGCGCGGCGGGTCTGGATCGAGGGGATGGTGATCGAGCTGGTCTGGCCCGCGGACACCGCCTGCGTCACGGAGATGGCGTTCTGATTGGACAGCTCCGAGACTTCGGTCATCACGCGCAGGCTGATACGTCCCTCGCTGAGCACGACCGGCGTGAAGTTCAGGGAGATGCCGAACTTCTTGTAGGTGATCTGGGTGGTACAGACGTGGGTGACCGGATCGCAGGAATAGCCCGCAGGGATCGGGAATTCGCCGCCGGCGATGAAAGTGGCGGACTCGCCGGAGATCGCCGTCAGGCTCGGCTCGGCCAGCGTCCGCATCACGCCGGCGCTTTCCATCGCGCGCATCGTGGCGTTGACGGTGGCCACGCCTTTTGCCAGTCCGGTAAGGCCGAGCCCGTTGCTGGTTACGAGCGGGCCGCCAGAGACCGAGAACGGGTTGGAATTGTTGAAGTTCACGACCGCGGTGCCGGCATTCAGGCTGGCGCTGAGATCGACGCCCAATTGCTTGACGATGTCGCGGCGCACTTCGCCGACGACGACCTTGAGCATCACCTGGTCGCGGCCGCGCACGACGATGTTGTTGACCACCTTGTCGGAGCCGCCGACCAGCTTGGCGGCGACGTCGCCGGCCTGCTGCGCCTCGACCGGGCTCGACACCGAGCCGGTCAGCATCACGCTGTCGCCGACGCCTTCGATCTGCACGCCCGGCAGCGACTGGCGCAGCGCGGCACGCATGCCGTTGAGGTCGCGCTTCACGGCGATGTCGTAGGCGGCGACCTGCTGGCCGTCAGCGGTGAAGAACACGACGTTGGTCTGGCCGACCTGGCCGCCGATGATATAGGCGCGCTGGGCCGAGCGGATCACCGCGTTGGCGATCTTGGGATCGGCCACCAGCACGTCCTTGACCTCGCGGGGCAGGTCGATGACGACCGACTTGCCGACGCCGAGCGACAGGAAACGCGTCTTCGCCGGCGCGATCGTCCCGACCGACGCCACGCCGAGATCCGGCGCCTGCATCGGCGCCTGGTCGCCGACCGGCGTTTCGGCGGCGCCGACGAGGCTGGGCGCTGCGAGCAGCCCCAGCATCAACATCGCCCCCGTCCAGAACGTGCGTGCGCGATTCCCCCGAATGCGCAAGCCCGCCCGATCATCCCCGTAGTTCATTATGTCCCCATCACTTCTGTGACGTCAGTTGTCGCACCTGGACGCCGTAGCGGATCACGTTGACTCCGCCGGAACGCTTGATCGCCAAATCCTCGGCCGTGAGCTCGGTTGCGTTGGCATCGACGATGCTCCGCAGCGCAAGCTGGAGCGTGCCGCCCTGGCGCGCCGCGGCGAGCGTTGCGACCTGGTCCGGCTTGAGCTCGAGCGTGACGGTCTTGCCGAGCACGGCGTTCTGGCCGTCCTTTTCCTTCGGCGCCTGGTCGATCGCGAGCACGCGGACATTGCTCAGGATGACCTCGGACAGGATGAGGTCGTTGCCCGCGGTCGTGCTGTTGGCGTCGGGATTCTTCAGGCGGCGGGTCAGGACGATGTCGACGCGGTCGTTCGGCAGGATGAAGCCGCCGGCGCCGGTCTCGGCTGAAATCTCGGTGGAAACGGCGCGCATGCCCGACGGCAGAATCGCGGCCATGAAGCCGGAGCCTTCGGCCCTCACCAGCTTCTGCTCGCGGATCGGCTCGCCCTGCATCAACGGCACGCGCGCGATCGAGCCGGCGATCTGGGTCTGCGCCTCGGGCCTGCTGTCGCGGCGGATGAAAGCGCTGCTCGCGGTGGTCGACGGCCAGGTCTGCCATTGCAGGTCCTCGGCCTTCACGGCCTGGCCGAGCTGGATGTCGTTCTTCGCGACGAGAACCTCGACCGTCGGCAGCTTCTCGGCGACGGGAAGGGCGGGCGCGGGCCTGTTGTCATAACCGCTCGCCAGATACGCAGCGACGCCGCCGGCGCCCAGCGCGATGACGAGAACGACAATGCGTGCGGTATTCATACGCCTCTACTCTTACGCGGGGTACTCGAACCGCACGTGGCGGGTTCCCCTGTGTCGATGAGTAGGGAGTAAAAGTATAAGGGGTGTTGCGAGGTCGAATGCGATGAGCGGCCACGGCCCGAGTTCTGGGCAGATGGTGAACGGCGCGTTATTCGGTTGGCCAGCGGCCACCGTAGATTCACGCAGTGCCGGACGTTCGTTCGAACGATGCGCGCGGCGTCATGGTGAACGGGTGGTTAGTGGCTCGCAGGGCGCCGCGCCGCCATGCCAATAAGACGAAGCAATGCGCCACATCATCGGTGTCGTCCGGGCCTAGTGCGCAATTGCGCACGGGGGGCCGGGACCCATACCGCGTGATCTTTCGATTGTAGAAGACAGAAGTACCGACGACGAGTCTTCGCCAAACCACTCCCTGGGGTTATGGGTCCCGGCCTTCGCCGGGACGACCTTGGGGAGGGATCACGGACCATACGAGCGCGGTCGTTGTAAGCACTACTTCGCCCGCTTCTGCTCGATCGTGTCCCAGACCTTTGCCGCGACGTCCGGGCCACCGAGACGCGCAATCGCGCGGATGCCCGTTGGCGATGTCACGTTGATCTCGGTGAGGTTGCCGTTGATGACGTCGATGCCGACGAACAGCAGGCCACGCTCGCGCAGCGCCGGGCCGACGGTGGCGCAGATCTCGCGCTCGCGCGGGGTGAGCTCGGTCTCCTGCGCCGCGCCGCCGCGCACCATGTTGGAGCGGAGGTCGTCCGCCGCCGGCACGCGGTTCACGGCGCCGGCGAACTCGCCGTTGACCAGGATGATGCGCTTGTCGCCGTGCTTCACCTCGGGGATGAACTGCTGAATCACCCAGGCTTCCTTGAACGTCACCGAGAACATGTCGAACAGCGAGCCGAAATTCATGTCCTGCGGCATCACGCGGAACACCGCCGCGCCGCCATGGCCGTGCAGCGGCTTCATCACGACGGCGCCGTGCCTGTCCCGGAATGCGTTGATCTCATCCAAGTCGCGCGAGATCAGCGTCGGCGGCATCAGCTGCGGAAAGTTCATCACGAACAGCTTTTCCGGCGCATTGCGTACCGAGGCCGGATCGTTGACGACCAGCGTCTTCGGATGGATGCGCTCCAGGAAATGCGTCGAGGTGATGTAGGCGAGGTCGAACGGCGGGTCCTGGCGCAGCAGCACCACGTCGAAGCCGTTGAGCGCCTCGCGCTTCGGCTCCCCGAGGGTGAAATGATCGCCCGGCTCGTCGCGCACGGTCAGCAGTTGCACCGGCGCGACCAGCTCGTCGCCGACCATCGAGAGCTTGTCGGGCGTGTAGTAGGACAGGCCGTGGCCGCGCTTCTGCGCCTCCAGAAGCAACGCAAAGGTGGAATCGCCCTTGATGTTGATGCGGGCGATGGGGTCCATCTGGACGGCGACGTTCAGTTTCATGGTCTGCCTTTCAGGTCGAGGCGTCGAATGCTGCCAACACATGGCGCGGAAGTGACCGCGGCGCAATCAGCATGGCGTCGAATCGCAATTCGAATTCGGCATGCTCGGGATGCGCGACGAGCCAGCCTTGCGCGGCGTCGATGATGCGCTGCTGCTGGCGCGGCGTCACGGCAAAGGCGGCATCGTCCAGGCTCGCGCGGGCCTTGACCTCGACGAAGGCGATCAGGTTGCGGCGGCGCGCCACGATGTCGATCTCGCCATGCGGGGTGCGATAGCGCTTGGCGAGGATGCGATAGCCCTTGGCCATGAGATAGGCGGCGGCACGGCTCTCGGCCGAGATGCCGGTGCGGAACGCGGCAACGCGTTCGGGCGAGGCGACTTTCGGTTCCGCTCCGCCCTCAGTCTTCGCCATCGCCGCCCCGCAAATCTTTTGCGAGCTCGAGTGCGCGGGCATAGACCGCGCGCCGCGGCCGGCCGGACAGCTCGACGGCATGGGCCACGGCGTCCTTGACGCTGTGGGTGGCCAGCTGCGCGCGCAGGAGATCGTCGAGCGCATCCGATGTCAGCATCTCGGCGTCCGCCGCAGGCGGTGCGATCACCAGCACGAACTCGCCGCGCGTCTCCAGCGCATCCGCCTCGCGTGCCAGCTCGTTCAGCGTCGCGCGCGAAATCTCCTCGTGCAGCTTCGTCAGCTCGCGGCAGATCGCGGCCTCGCGCGCCCCCATGATCTCGGCGAGCTCGGCGAGCGTGTCCTGCACGCGGTTGCCGGATTCGAACATCACCAGCGTCGCATCGATGCGGGCAAGCTCGGCAAGGCGCGACCTGCGCGCGGCGGATTTTGCCGGCAGGAAGCCCTCGAAGAAGAAGCGGTCGGTCGGCAGCGCCGCGACCGACAACGCCGCCAGCACCGAGGACGGGCCGGGCAGCGCGTAGACCGCATGGCCGGCGGCGCAGACCTCGCGCACCAGCTTGAAGCCGGGATCGGAGATCAGCGGCGTGCCGGCGTCCGACACCAGCGCGACCGAGCCGCCTTGCGAAAGTCGCTCCAGGATCTTCGGGCGCGCGGCCTCGGCATTGTGCTCGTGATAGGGCTTGAGCTGCGCGGAAATGTCGTAGCGCTCGGTCAGGCGCCGCGTGATGCGGGTGTCCTCGCAGGCGATGACGTCGACCCCGGCGAGCGTCTGAAGCCCGCGCAGCGTGATGTCGCCGAGATTGCCGATCGGGGTTGCGACCAGATAGAGGCCCGCGGCCGCTTTCGGCGCCACGAGACGATGGGCATCGATGGAGAAGCCGCGCGGTGCGGCGTCTGTGCCTTCAGGCGTATTTATCGGGGCCGGCTTTGCGCGCATAATGAAACGAACTTAGGCATGATCCACGGGGCTGGGAACCGGTCCTCCGAAAAAGATCGTGCCGGGGCAAGAGGGCAAGCGAGGGGCGAGGCAGGAACTGAAGAGGACGGGAATGTGATCCATCCGGGATCACATTCGTGAGGGGATCAAGCACCAGCGCCATATTCGCGGCGGAAACGCCGCCTTGATGCTGGGTCACGAACGGCGGACAGCTAACCAGGAATTGATGTGCGGCTGCGTTAAGCGCTCATTATCCTTTTGTTTTGGTTAACTATTTGCCGACAATATGCCTGAATCCGCGGCTTCTGTCGCGGCAAGTTTGTTGTGACCGGCCGGCGACGGCAGGTCAGAAGAGAAGCTGTCATGCTGGGCCCGCGTCATCCAAAGTCTTCCCATCCGGGGCCCCTATCGTCGGGTGCGACCCGGCGGAGCGCGCTCGGTCTGTTGCTCGGCGCGCCGCTGCTGTCGGCCTGCGCCGGCGTGCAGCAGAGCCTCAGCCAGTTCTCCAATCCCTTCAGCAGCTCCTCCGCGCCCCCGGCTCAGCCGGCCGGCCCGCCGCAACAGGCCACGACCGCCGGCACCGGCGGGGTGAAGGTCGCCGTGATCCTGCCGCTCTCGGCCGCCGGCAACGCCGGCCTCGCCGCGCAGTCGATGCGCAACGCCGCCGAGATGGCGCTGGCCGAATTCCAGAATCCGAACATCCAGCTGCTGATCAAGGACGACAATGGCAGCCCGCAAGGCGCGCAGGCAGGTGCGCAGCAGGCGGTCGACGAGGGCGCCGAGATCATCCTGGGACCGCTGTTTGCGCAGTCGGTGCCGGCGGTGGCGCAGGTCGCGCGCACGCGCGGCATTTCCGTCATGGCGTTCTCGACCGATTCCAGCATCGCCGGCCGTGGCGTCTATCTGCTGAGCTTCCTGCCGGAGTCCGACGTCAACCGCATCGTCGAATATTCCGCCAGCATCGGAAAGCGCTCGGTCGCCGTGCTCGTGCCCGACAATGCCTATGGCAACGTGGTCGAGGCCGCGGTGAAGGCGGCGGTGCCGCGGCGTGGCGGCCGCATCGTTGCGTTCGAGAGATACGGTGCCGATCGCGCCACGCCGGCGCGCGCCGTGGCGCAGCAGCTCGGCAGCGCGGATGCGCTGTTCATCGCCGACGACGGCGATGCGGTGGTGACGGTCGCCGATGCGATGACGGCCGCAGGCGCGAACCTGCGCAACATCCAGCTGCTCGGGACCGGCCTGTGGGACAATCCGCGCGTCTACGCGAATGCGAACCTGCAAGGCGGCCTCTACGCCGCGCCGGATCCGGCCGGCTTCCGCGCTTTCTCCGGCCGCTACCGCACCAAATACGGCGCCGAGCCGATTCGCACCGCAACGCTCGCCTATGACGCGGTCGCCCTCGTCGCCGCGCTCGCGCGTACGCAAGGCACCACGCGCTTCTCGTCCGACGTGCTCACCAACCCCTCGGGCTTTGCCGGCATCGACGGCCTGTTCCGCTTCCGCGCCGACGGCACCAACGAACGTGGCCTCGCGGTGATGAAGGTGACAACCGGTGGCGGCGTCGCGGTCGCGGGCTCGCCGAAGAGTTTTGGGGCGTAGTTCGGGACGACGGTGCCGTAGGGTGGGTTACGCCTTCGGCTAACCCACCCTACGAAATCTCGCTACGCCGCCAGGTCCGCGACCACCGCGTCCAGTACCGGGAATCCGCTGCTCGTCACGCGCAGGCGGCCGCTGGTGTCGACGGTGATCGCACCTTCCTCGCGCAGCAGCGCGATGCGCTTGGGGTCGAGCGGGCGGCCGGAGAGGGCGGTGTAGCGCTCGGGGTCGATGCCCTCGGCGAGACGGAGTCCCATCAGCAGGAATTCGTCGGCGCGCTCCTCGCTGTTCAGGAGATCGTCGGTGACGACGCCATGGCCGCCGGTCTCGACCCGCATCAGCCAGGCTTCGGGGCGCTTCTCGGTGGCGGTGGCGTGCCTGATCCCGTCGATGTCGAGCCGGCCATGCGCGCCGGGGCCGATGCCGGCATATTCCTCGCCGCGCCAGTAGACCAGGTTGTGCCGGCACTCGGCGCCGCGCCGCGCGTGATTGGAGATCTCGTAGGCGGGCAGGCCGAGCCTGTCGCAGGTCTCCTGCGTGACGTCGTAGAGCGCGCGCGCGACCGCCTCATTCGGCGTCTTCAATTTGCCGGCCTGGTGCAGGCCGAAGAACGGCGTGCCTTCCTCGATCGTCAATTGATAGAGCGACAGATGCTCGGCCGCTTCATCGATCGCGAGACGCAGTTCATCGGCCCACATCGCCGGCGTCTGGTCGGGGCGGGCGTAGATCAGGTCGAACGAATAACGGTCGAACGAGCGGCGCGCGATGGCGACGGCATCAAGCGCTTCGCGCGCGCTGTGCATGCGGCCCAGGGCTTTCAGTGAAGCATCGTCGAGCGCCTGCACGCCGAGCGAGACGCGGTTGACGCCGGCGGCGCGATAGCCGGCGAAGCGCGTGGCCTCGACGCTGGTCGGGTTTGCTTCCAGCGTGACTTCGGCGTCCTTCGCCACCGTCCAGTGCTTGCCGATCGCATCGAGCACGGCGCCGACGGTCGCAGGCTGCATCAGCGACGGCGTGCCGCCGCCGAGGAAGATCGAGGTGACCTCGCGGCCGGGCGCGCGCTGCGCGGTCGTTTCGATCTCGCGCGCGAAGGCGGAGGCGAAGCGCGCTTCGTCGATCGCGGCGTGGCGGACATGGCTGTTGAAGTCGCAATAGGGGCACTTCGACAGGCAGAACGGCCAGTGCACGTAGACGCCGAAGGCTTCCTTAGCGCGGCTCAAGGCAGATCTCCGCCAGTTTCACGAAGGCACGGGCGCGGTGCGACAGGCCAAGGCCAAGCGGCGGCAGCCCGTGCTTCTCGATGCTTTCCATCTCGCCGAAAGTACGGCTGTGGCCGTCGGGCAGGAACATCGGATCGTAGCCGAAGCCGGCGGTGCCGCGCGGCGGCCAGACCAGCGTGCCGTCGACGCGCGCCTCGACCTCGTCGAGATGATCGTCGGGCCAGGCGACGCAGAGCGCGGAGACGAAATGCGCCTTGCGCTTGTCGGGCGTGGTCGCGCCGCGCTCCTGCAACACGCGCTCGATCCGCGTCATCGCCGCGGTGAAATCCTTGGTCGGCCCGGCCCAGCGTGCGCTGTAGATGCCGGGCGCGCCGTCGAGCGCGTCGACCACGATGCCGGAATCATCGGCGAAGGACGGCAGCTTGGTCGCCCGCGCCGCCGCGATCGCCTTGATCGCGGCGTTGCTGCGGAAATCGTTGCCGGTCTCGTCGGGCTCGGCAAGGCCGAGATCGCCGGCCGACACCGCCTCGATGCCGTAAGGCGCCAAAAGCTCCTTCATCTCGGCGAGCTTGCCGGGATTGTGGGTGGCGATGACGAGCTTTCCGGTGATTCGGCGGTGCATGGGCCTATTGACTACGCGACAGCCAGTTTCTGCAAGTCCACGAGCCGCGCGATACCCTTCTGGGCCAGCGCCATCAGCGCGAGGAACTCGTCTTGTGTGAACGGTTCGCGTTCCGCGGTGCCCTGCACCTCGATGATGCGGCCGTCGCCGGTCATGACGAAATTGGCGTCGGTCTGGGCTTCCGAATCCTCGGCATAGTCGAGGTCGAGCACCGGGGTGCCGTTGTAGATGCCGCAGGAGATCGCGGCGACGTTGTCGCGCAGCACGTTGGCCTTGACCATGTTGCGCGCCTTCATCCAGTTGACGCAATCGGCGAGCGCGACCCAGGCGCCGGTGATCGAGGCCGTGCGCGTGCCGCCGTCGGCCTGGAGCACGTCGCAATCGACCGTGATCTGGCGCTCGCCGAGCGCTTCGAGATTGATGATGGTGCGAAGCGAGCGGCCGATCAGGCGCTGGATCTCGACGGTACGGCCGCTCTGCTTGCCGGCGGAGGCCTCGCGGCGGGTGCGTTCCGAGGTCGCGCGCGGCAGCATGCCGTATTCGGCGGTGACCCAGCCGCGGCCCTGGCCCTTCAGCCACGGCGGCAGGCGGTCCTCCAGCGTGGCGGTGACCAGCACATGGGTGTCGCCGAATTTCACCAGGCAGGAGCCTTCCGCATATTTGACCACGCCGCGCTCCAATGTCACGGGGCGCAATTCGTCGGGCGCACGGCGGCTTGGCCGCATGGGAAATCCTCCAAAACTCACGGGAATAGGCTGTTCGCGGTGCTTGTAGGTGGGGTGAGGGTGAGCGGCAAGGCCTTTTCGGTCCCCAGGCAACTGTCGAGCAAGTGCAAGACCACGCTTGTCATGGACCTCCCGGATGGACAAATTACAAGCATCTGAGAGGAGTTGCCGTCTGTGGCCCATCACGATCCGATCCATCTGATCGCGCCGCGCGCAGGCCTCGCCCAGCTGAATGAGCGTTCCCGCGACATCTTTCGTCAGATTGTCGAAAGCTATCTCGCGACCGGCGAGCCGGTGGGCTCGCGGAACATCTCACGCCTGATCGCGATGCCGCTGTCGCCGGCCTCGGTCCGCAACGTCATGGCCGACCTGGAACAGCTCGGCCTGATCTATGCCCCTCATACGTCCGCCGGCCGGCTGCCGACGGAACTCGGCCTGCGCTTCTTCGTCGACGCCTTGATGCAGGTGGGTGACCTCAATGACGCCGAACGGCAGTCGATCCAGAGCCAGCTCACCTCCGTCGGTCAGGCGCAGTCGGTCGAGGCGGCGCTGGACCAGGCGCTGACCCGGCTGTCGGGCCTGACCCGCGCCGCCGCGGTGGTGCTGACGCCGAAATCCAATGCGCGGCTGAAACACATCGAATTCGTCCGGCTGGAACCGGAAAAGGCGCTGGTGATCCTGGTCGGCGAGGATGGCCAGGTCGAAAACCGCGTGCTGACGCTGCCGCCCGGAGTTCCCTCTTCTGCGATCACCGAGGCCGGCAATTTCCTCAATGCGCGGATTCGCGGCCGGACCCTGGCCGAGGCGCGGCTCGAGCTCGAGACCGCGCTCGCCGAAGCCCGTGCCGAGCTCGATCAGCTGACCCAGAAGGTGATTTCCGCCGGTATTGCCAGCTGGTCCGGCGGCGAGAACGAGGACCGCCAGCTCATCGTCCGTGGCCACGCCAATTTGCTGGAGGATTTGCACGCGCTGGAGGATCTGGAGCGGGTGCGCCTCTTGTTCGACGATCTCGAGACCAAGCGCGGCGTGATCGACCTGCTCGGCCGGGCCGAGACCGCCGAGGGTGTGCGCATCTTTATCGGTTCGGAGAACAAATTGTTCTCCCTGTCGGGTTCCTCCACCATCATCTCGCCCTATCGGGATGCCGCCGGCCACATCGTCGGCGTTCTGGGCGTGATCGGGCCGACACGGCTGAATTATGCCCGCGTGATCCCGACCGTGGACTACGCCGCCCGCATCGTCAGCCGCCTTCTGGGGGGCTGACCGGCGTTTCCTCCGATCACGGGCGCTTGATTTTCGTGAGCTTAGGCACGATATCCGGGCCAACAATCCCTTGAGACGAGTTCGAGAAGAGAGCCGATGACCGATCGAGACCGGCAGCCCGACGACACGACCCCGCCAACCGGCGAGCCCGTGGTGTCAAAACCCTACATCATGCCCGACGATCCGGAGCCCGGCTCGGTCGAGCTGTTGCAGCAGGAAGCCGCCGAGGCGCGCGACCGCATGCTGCGGACGCTGGCCGAGATGGAGAATCTGCGCAAGCGAACCACCAAGGAGGTCGCCGACGCCCGTCTCTACGGCATCACCGGCTTTGCCCGCGACGTGCTCGACATCGCCGACAATCTCCAGCGTGCGCTCGACGCGGTTCCGGCCGAGGCCCGTGCCGCGGCCGATCCCGGCCTGACCTCGCTGATCGAGGGCGTCGAGCTCACCGAGCGCTCGCTGCTCAATGCGCTGGAAAAGCACGGCGTCAAGAAGTTCGATCCGCAGGGCCAGAAGTTCGACCCGAACTTCCAGCAGGCGATGTACGAGGTGCCGGATGCGTCGGTGCCTGCGGGCACCGTCGTGCAGGTCATGCAGGCCGGCTACACCATCGGCGATCGCGTGCTGCGTCCGGCGCTCGTCGGTGTTGCCAAGGGCGGCGCGAAGGCTGCGCCCGCGGCGAACAACAACGAGTCGAGCGGCGCGGCCAACTAGCTCGCAGACCTCATGGTGAGGAGCCGCGCCCTTGCGCGGCGTCTCGAACCATGAAGGTCACGATTTAACAGCTCGGCCTTCATCCTTCGAGACGCGCGCGAAGAAGCGCGCTCCTCAGGATGAGGGTCTGGCAGTCGTTCGCGTCGACTACGCGCCGACCGTGATATCCGCAGACTGAATGCGCTTCACGCCGGCCTTGGCCATGTCGGCCCAGGCTTTTGCCAGCGAGCCCTGCGTGTCGATGCCGCGGCAGGCGTCTTCCACGACATAGACCTCAAAGCCCGCCTTGCGCGCGTCGAGCGCGGTCCAGGCGACGCAGAAATCCGTCGCGAGGCCAGCGACGAAGACGCGCTTGATCTTGCGGCCCTTCAGATAGCCGGCGAGGCCGGTCGACGTCTTGCCGTCGGCTTCGAGGAAGGCCGAATAGCTGTCGACGTCCTTGTGAAAACCCTTGCGGATGATGAGCTCGGCATGCGGGATCGCGAGGTCCTTCGACAGCGAGGCGCCGTCGGTGCCCTGCACGCAATGGTCGGGCCACAGCACCTGCTTGCCGTAGGGAAGGTCGACGGTCTCGAACGGCTTCTTGCCGGAGTGCACCGATGCAAACGAAATGTGGCCGGGCGTGTGCCAGTCCTGGGTCATCACTACGTTCGCAAACGCTTTCGCCATCTTGTTGATGACGGGAACGACCTGCTCGCCTTCCTTCACGGCGAGGCTGCCGCCGGGCAGGAAGCAGTTTTGCACGTCGATCACGAGCAGCGCGGAGGCATCGTCCGGCTTGATCGATGCGGCCGCAAAGAGCACGCTTGGAGCAAGGGCTACGAGAGCGCTTGTCCCAAGCGCCGCGAGGATTTGTCGTCGATCAAGCATCGTTCGCCTCCCTCCAGGATGATCCAATGGAGGCAAGCCTAGTTCCGTTCGTATACGAACAGAAGCCCGAAAATGCAGCCGGCCCTGTCCAGCGCTTGGGCGTGCTAGTTTCCCGTCGTCCCGGCGAAGGCCGGGACCCATACGCCGCAGCAACAGTTTTGCGAAGACTCGGAGTTACCAGCGCGCCCCGTAACCACTCCCTGTGGTTATGGGTCCCCGCCTTCGCGGGGACGACAGTTGAGTGTGTTGGAGCGCCTCGGGCTACCCCTTCGGCTGGATGCCGTCCCGCACGGCGCGGAAGCGGGTGAAGGCGGCGGACCACTGGTCGCGCGGGGCGCTGGCGATGATGCGCAGCGAGGCGCCGCCGCTTGAGAAGCGGATCCACTGCACCACGGTCACCGGGGTCTTGTCCTTGCCGCTGACGCCGTCGATCCGGGTCTCGAAACCCTGCTGGCCGTTGATGCGGATCGGTTCGGACATGGTGACGCGCGATTCGCGCACGCCGGGGATCTGGAGCGCCGCCTCCTGGGCGAAGCGGGCGCGGTCGTCGGCGGCTTGCGGGGTGGCGCCGATCAGGCCGAGGATCATGAACGGCTTCGATTCATAGCCCGTGGTCTCGTCGCCGTCGGCCAGGATGAGGCTGGAGCCCGGCGCCAGCGTGCGGATGCCCTTGAAGTCGGCAAGATCGGTGATCTTGAAAGGCATCAGCGCGATCTGCTCTTCGGCCGAGACCTGCTTGCGGGTGACGGCGCTCGCAAACATCTGCCGCACCGCCTCGTCGGTGTAGATCTTGGTCGCGTTCTCCGGGATCTGCACCGCGACATAGCCGGAGAAGCCGGCGCCCGGCACGATCATCGAATAGCGCTTCACCGGGGTCTCGCCGGCCTTGCCGCTCTCGGTGGTGAAATAGGCAAGGCCCGCGGGGGTCTCGATCTTGTCCTGCTTGACGCCGCCAGTGCCGGCCGGATTGGAATTGAAGGCGCTCGCGACCTCGCCATAGGCGGCCGGCGGCAGCTCGGTGATCAGCACCTTGACGGTACCGTCCTCGCTCTCGAAGCCGGGAAAGGTCTTGGCCGTGTTGAGGCCGATCAGCGGCACCATGCCAAGGCGCAGGCCGGGCGGGAAAACGGCGTCGGCGGCCACGGCCGGAAGCGCGGAGGCAATGAGGAGGGCGAGCGCGGCGAGGGGGCGGGTCAGCTTCATGGGCACTCTGATTGGTCCATATTGAGGCCGTTCGATGGTCGGCCACCGGGCCGCTTTGTCGCGCTCAGCAGCCTGGGTGCGGCGCTCCGGCCGGTCCGCCTTTTAACGGGTTTGGCCTTGCCGCAACAGGGCGGGACCGATCACGGCGGCGGGGTGCCGGCCAAGGACCGGACCTGTTAATAATTCCTCACCCGCAAGGGCGATACAGCCCGGATATGTTCTTCCAAAACCCAATGTTTTCACGGCCGAAACTTGCGTTCGGTCCTTGCGGGCCCCTCCCCCCCTCCTATATGAGCCTCAATCATCGCAATATCGCGGATGTTTGATCTTAGGGGGTTTCGGTTCGGGTGCCTTCTGGGCCCAGCCAGCCTGCCGCAAAAACAAGGATATCAGGACCATGGGAAAGGTCATTGGGATCGACCTCGGCACCACGAACTCGTGCGTCGCCGTAATGGATGGCAAGAACGCCAAAGTCATCGAGAATTCCGAAGGCATGCGCACGACGCCTTCGATCGTCGCCGTCACGGATGATGGCGAGCGCCTCGTCGGCCAGCCGGCCAAGCGCCAGGCCGTCACCAATCCCGAGCGCACCTTCTTCGCAGTGAAGCGCCTCATCGGCCGCCGCTACGACGACCCGATGGTCGAGAAGGACAAGAAGCTCGTTCCGTACAAGATCGTGAAGGCTTCCAACGGCGACGCCTGGGTCGAGGCCGATGGCCAGACCTACTCGCCCTCGCAGGTCTCGGCGTTCATCTTGCAGAAGATGAAGGAGACCGCGGAAGCCCATCTCGGCCAGAAGGTCGACCAGGCCGTCATCACCGTTCCCGCCTACTTCAACGACGCCCAGCGCCAGGCGACCAAGGACGCCGGCAAGATCGCGGGCCTTGAAGTACTGCGCATCATCAACGAGCCGACCGCGGCCGCGCTCGCCTATGGTCTGGACAAGACCAAGACCGGCACGATCGCCGTGTACGATCTCGGCGGCGGCACGTTCGATATCTCCATTCTCGAAATCGGCGACGGCGTGTTCGAGGTGAAGTCGACCAACGGCGACACCTTCCTCGGCGGCGAAGACTTCGACATGCGCCTGGTCGGCTATCTCGCCGACGAGTTCCAGAAGGAGCAGGGCATCAACCTGCGCAACGACAAGCTCGCGTTGCAGCGCCTGAAGGAAGCCGCTGAAAAGGCCAAGATCGAGCTGTCGTCGACGACGCAGACCGAGATCAACCTGCCCTTCATCACCGCGGACCAGACCGGCCCGAAGCATCTGACGATGAAGCTCACCCGCGCCAAGTTCGAGGCGCTGGTCGACGACCTCATCCAGAAGACCGTCGAGCCCTGCCGCAAGGCGCTGAAGGACGCCGGCGTCACCGCCGGTGAGATCGGCGAAGTCGTTCTGGTCGGCGGCATGTCGCGCATGCCGAAGGTCCAGGAAGTCGTGAAGCAGCTGTTCGGCAAGGAGCCGCACAAGGGCGTCAACCCGGACGAAGTCGTGGCGATCGGTGCCGCGATCCAGGCCGGCGTGCTCCAGGGCGACGTCAAGGACGTGCTGCTGCTCGACGTGACCCCGCTGTCGCTGGGCATCGAGACGCTGGGCGGCGTGTTCACCCGTATCATCGACCGCAACACCACGATCCCGACCAAGAAGAGCCAGGTGTTCTCGACCGCCGAGGACAACCAGAACGCGGTCACCATCCGCGTCTTCCAGGGCGAGCGTGAAATGGCGGCCGACAACAAGATGCTCGGCCAGTTCGACCTGATGGGCATTCCGCCGGCCCCGCGCGGCATGCCGCAGATCGAGGTGACGTTCGACATCGACGCCAACGGCATCGTCAACGTCTCGGCCAAGGACAAGGCCACCGGCAAGGAGCAGCAGATCCGCATCCAGGCCTCCGGCGGTCTGTCGGAAGCCGACATCGAGAAGATGGTCAAGGACGCCGAGGCCAACGCCGAAGCAGACAAGAAGCGCCGCGAGGCCGTGACCGCCAAGAACGAGGCGGACGGACTGGTGCATTCGACCGAGAAGGCGCTGGCCGAGCACGGTTCGAAGGTCGCCGAGACCGAGCGCCGCGCCATCGAGGATGCCGTCAGCGACCTCAAGGAAGCGCTGAAGGGCGACGATGCCGAGGCGATCAAGGCCAAGACCCAGACGCTGGCCCAGGCTTCGATGAAGCTCGGCGAGGCCATGTACAAGCAGCAGGCCGAGGCCGACGCCAAGAAGGACGCGGCCAAGGACGACGTCGTCGACGCGGAATTCACCGAAGTCGACGACGACAAGAACAACAAGAAGTCCGCCTGAGCCCCAAGAGGGTGATGATGCGGACGGCTTGGACCCCACACACCTATTCAGCCTCCCCCTTCGCGGGGGAGGCTTCCGTGTCGAGGTCGACGGGCGACGCTCCCGTTACGATCGATCAATTTCCAGCCGTTATTCTCAACGCTGCCATGCTGCCCTCTGCCGCGAAGCGGAGGGGTGCCTATATCGTTGCGTGGCAACGTTGCTTCGCCCCGGTTTGAATCGCGATTGGATAGACCGAGTTGAACATGTCCACGTCCACCAAGCGCTGCTACTACGAGACCCTCGAAGTCGAACGCGACGCCGACGAATCCAAGTTGAAGTCGTCGTTCCGCAAGCTCGCGATGAAGTTCCACCCCGACCGCAATCCCGGGGACGACACCAGCGAGGTCAAGTTCAAGGAAATCAACGAGGCGTACGAGGTCCTGAAGGACAGGGACAAGCGCGCGGCCTATGACCGTTTCGGCCATGCGGCCTTCGAGCAGGGCGGTCCTGGCGGCGGTGCCGGTTTCGGCGCGGGCTTCGCCTCCTCCTTCTCCGATATTTTCGAGGACCTGTTCGGCATGGCCGGACAGCGCGGCCGCGGCGGCCGCGAGCGCGGCGCCGACCTGCGCTACAACATGGAAATCACGCTCGAGGAAGCCTTTGGCGGCAAGACCGCGCAGATCGAGATCCCGGTCTCGGTCACCTGCGAGGCCTGCTCGGGCATCGGCGCCAAGGCCGGCACCAAGCCGAAGACCTGCTCGAGCTGCGGCGGCGCCGGCCGCGTGCGGCAGTCGCAGGGCTTCTTCACGCTGGAGCGGACCTGTCCGGGCTGCCAGGGCCGCGGCCAGATGATCGAGGACGCCTGCCCGTCCTGCTCGGGCCAGGGCCGTGTGACCCGCGAGCGGACGCTGTCGGTCAACATTCCCCAGGGCGTCGAGGACGGCACGCGGATCAGGCTCGCCGGCGAAGGCGAGGCCGGCGTCCGGGGCGGCCCGGCCGGCGACCTCTACATCTTCCTGTCGCTGGCCCAGCACCAGTTCTTCCAGCGCGACGGCGCCGATCTGCATTGCCGGGTGCCGATTTCGATGGTGACGGCCGCCCTTGGCGGCGAATTCGAGGTGCCGACCATCGAGAAGGGCAAGGCCAAGGTGAAAGTGCCCGCCGGGACCCAGTCCAACCGTCGATTCCGCATTGCATCAAAAGGCATGCCGATACTGCGCTCGCGCCAGACCGGCGACATGTACGTTCAGGTCGTGGTCGAAACCCCGCAGAATCTCACCAAAAAACAGCAGGAATTGCTGGCCGAGTTCGAAAAGCTCTCTTCCGGCAACACCCAGCCGGAATCCGAGGGCTTCTTCGCCAAGGTCAAGGATTTCTTCGGTAATCGGGCGAATTGACTCGTCTTGACCGTATCGCCTTCGGCCTATACGTCTTTATGACCATTTTCTGACACGCCGCGGTCACGCGGTCCCGTCCGGTCCAGACATGCCATTGCCATCGTCCGCGCGTGCGTTGAAGAAGCCTCGTCTCGATGACGAGGTGCGCTTTCTCAGATCGTGGATCGAAAAGCCCCTCCACATGGGCGCAGTGATGCCGTCGGGCAAGCTGCTGGCCCGGACCATGGCTCATTACGTCGACGTCAACTCCGATGCACCTGTGGTCGAACTCGGCCCCGGTACTGGCGCCATCACCTCGGCCCTAATCGAACGTGGTGTCGACCAGAAGCGTCTCGTCCTCGTCGAGTACAATCCCGGCTTCTGCGCGCTGCTGCGCGACCGCTATCCGCAGGCCAAGGTCGTGCAGGGCGATGCCTATCGCCTGCGCGACACGCTCTGGAACGTGCTGAGCGCGCCGGCATCCGCGGTCGTCTCCGGCCTGCCGCTCGTCACCAAACCGATGCTGACGCGGCTGCGGCTCATTCGCGATGCCTTCACGGCGCTCGCGCCCGGCGCGCCCTTCGTCCAGTTCACCTATGCGGTGGTGCCGCCGATCCCGAAATCGCTGCCCGGCGTGTCCACAGAGGCCTCGGAACGGATCTGGATGAACCTTCCGCCGGCCCGCGTCTGGGTGTATCGCAAGGATTAATTCCGCCGGCATTCGTCTTTGCGCGGCGGGCTCGTTTCGCCGAACGCATTGGATCGGATGTCCGCACCCAAAATCCTGGTCATTCCCGGCTCGCTGCGCACCGGCTCGCACAATGCGAAGCTGGCCGCGGTCGCCGCCTATGAATTCGCCCAGGCCGGCGTCGACGTCACCCGCATCTCGCTCGCCGATTTTCCGCTGCCGATCTACGACGGCGATCTCCAGGCCAAATCAGGCGTGCCCAAGCACGCGATCAACCTCAAGCGCATGATCGGCGCGCATCATGGCGTGCTGATCGTTTCGCCCGAATACAATGCCTCGGTGCCGCCGCTGCTGAAGAACGCGATCGACTGGGTCAGCCGCGTGCACGAGCTGCACGAGGCGCGTGGCGAGGTGTTCCGCAACCGCCCCTTCGCGCTCGCCGGCGCCTCGCAGAGCCGGCTCGGAACGGCCCGCGCGCTGCAGGCGTTGCGGCTGATCCTGACCTCCTGCCACGCCAATGTGATTGCCAGCCAGCTCACGCTCGCCTTTGCCGGAGAGGCCTATGACGATATGGACAGGCTCAAGAACGAGGGCGATATCGCCGCGTTAAAGGAGCTGGTCACGCAGTTGATCGACATTTCCCAACGCATGATGTGAGGTGACATGACGCCAGCCGAGATCGCCCCGAAGGACCGCCTGATCGTAGGCCTCGATCTGCCGAGCGTTGATGCCGCGGAGGCGATGATCGCAAGGCTCGGCGACAGCGTCACGTTCTACAAGATCGGCTATCGCCTCGCTTATGCCGGCGGTCTGCCGCTCGTTGCCAGGCTCGCCGACAAGGGCAAGAAGGTCTTTCTCGACCTCAAGCTGCACGACATCGGCAACACCGTGGCGCAAGGCGTCGAGAGCATCACCAAGCTGGGCGCGACCTTCCTCACCGTGCACGCTTATCCGCAGACCATGAAGGGCGCCGTCGAAGGCCGCGGCAGCTCGAGCCTGAAGATCCTCGCCGTCACTGTGCTGACCTCCTACAACGATGACGATCTGCACGCGGCAGGTTTCCGGCTCGGCGTCTCCGAGCTCGTCGAAGCGCGCGCGCAGCAGGCGCAGGTGCTTGGCATCGACGGGCTGGTGTCGTCGCCGGAGGAAGTGGGCGCCTTGCGCAAGATCGTCGGCCACCAGATGAGCCTCGTCACGCCCGGCATCCGGCCGGCGGGCTCGGCAAGTGGCGATCAGAAACGCATCATGACGCCGGGCCGTGCGATCACCGCGGGCGCCGATTATCTCGTCGTCGGGCGCCCGGTGGTGGAAGCCACCGACCCCAGGGCGATCGCCGATGCCATCCAGGCCGAGATCGCGCAGGCGCTGGGAGCATGATCCGGAAAAGTGTGCAGCGGTTTTCCGATCAGATCATGCTCAAATAGAGACAACAACACAGGGAGAGAAGAACAATGGCAAAAGGCTACTGGATCGGGCGCGTCGATGTGAGCAGTGACGAGGGCTACAAGCCCTATGCCGTCGCCAACGGTGCGATCTTCAAGAAATGGGGCGGCCGTTTTGTCGTCCGCGCCGGCAAGTTCACCACCGTCGAAGGCGCCAGCCGCACCCGCAACGTCGTGATCGAATTCCCGGACTACGAGACCGCGATCGCCTGCTACAACTCGCCGGAATACCAGGCCAACATCAAGGTGCGCCAGCCGCACTCGGTCGCCGACCTCATCATCATCGAGGGCTATGACGGCCCGCAGCCGTCGGACGGCTGAGGCACGCCGTCATTCCGGGGCGCCGAAGGCGAACTATGGTGCGCCGTTGCGCACCTGAGAATCTCGAGATTCCGGGTTCGGCCCTGCGAGCCGCCCCGGAACGACGGTGAACGTGGCGTCACTGCCGCCTGCTCCCCTCGGTTGCCGGAACTGCATCCCCCCGCTACAACGGCCCCGAAGAGGATCACATCATGTCCGACATGCGCTTGATTGTTGCTGGAGCCGGCGGCCGGATGGGCCGGGCGCTGACGCGGGCGATTGCCGAGAGCAAAGGCGCGGTTCTGGCCGGCGCGCTGGAGGCGCCGGGCTCCGAGCTGCTCGGCAAGGATGCCGGCGTGCTCGCCGGCCTGCCGGCCAATGGCATCAAGGTCTCGGCCGATCTCTGGGCGATGTCGAAGGAGGCCGACGGCATCCTCGATTTCACCGTGCCGGCCGCGACCATCGCCAACGTCGCGATCGCCGCCGAGCGCGGCATCGTGCATGTCGTCGGCACCACCGGGCTTTCGAGTTCCGACAACGCCGTGATCAAGAGCGTCACCAATCGCGCGGTCGTGGTGCAATCAGGCAATATGAGCCTCGGCGTCAATCTGCTTGCCGCGGTGGTCAAGCGCGTCGCCAAGGCGCTCGATGAAACCTTCGACATCGAGATCGTCGAAACCCACCACCGCATGAAAATCGATGCGCCCTCGGGCACCGCGCTGATGCTGGGGCAGGCGGCGGCGGCCGGCCGCGGCATCTCGCTCGACGATCACGCGGCGCGCGGCCGCGACGGCATCACCGGCGCCCGCCGGCCCGGCGACATCGGCTTCGCCTCCTTGCGCGGCGGCACCGCGGCCGGCGACCACAGCGTCAGCTTCCTCGGCCCGTTCGAGCGCCTGACGCTGTCGCACCAGGCCGAGGACCGCATCCTGTTCGCGCACGGCGCGCTGAAGGCGGCGCTGTGGGCGCATGGCAAGAAGCCGGGGCACTACTCCATGGCCGACGTGCTCGGCCTCGCCGACATCTGAACGAAAATAACGGAAAGTCATCAATGAGCGAACGTCTTCTCGTGCTCGTCCGCCACGGCCAGAGCGAATGGAATCTGAAGAACCTGTTCACGGGGTGGAAGGATCCTGATCTCACCGAGCTCGGCGTCACCGAGGCCAGGGAAGCCGGCCGCAAGCTGAAGGCGCAGGGACTCGTGTTCGACGTCGCCTACACCTCGGTGCTGACGCGCGCGCAGCACACGCTCGATCTCATCCTCGGCGAGCTCGGTCAGGAGGGGCTGCCCACGGAGAAGAACCTCGCGCTAAACGAGCGCGACTATGGCGATCTCTCCGGCCTCAACAAGGACGACGCCCGCAAGAAATGGGGCGAGGACCAGGTGCTGATCTGGCGCCGCTCCTACGACGTGCCGCCGCCCGGCGGCGAGAGCCTGAAGGACACGCTGGCGCGCGCGCTGCCCTATTACGTGCAGGAGATTTTGCCAAGCGTGCTCAACGGCAAGCGCACGCTGGTCGCCGCCCACGGCAACTCGCTGCGCGCGCTGATCATGGTGCTGGAAAAGCTGTCGCCCGAAGGCATCCTGAAGCGCGAGCTCGCGACGGGCGTGCCGATCATCTACCGGCTCAATGCGGATTCGACGGTGGCCTCGAAGCTGGACCTGGCGGGGTAGGCTTCTTCGCCTCTCCCCGCTTGCGGGGAGAGGCCGGATTGCATCGCAGATGCAATCCGGGTGAGGGGGAGTCTCCGCGAGTCCAACTGTCACCGTCCATGCGGAGACTCCCCCTCACCCCGATCCTCTCCCCGCAAGCGGGGCGAGGGAGAAGAATCACTGCACCCCCAGCTTCCCCGCCTCCCAGCCCAGCATCGCCTGCTTGCGGGTGATGCCCCAGTGATAGCCGGTGAGCGTGCCGCTCTTGCCGAGCGCGCGGTGGCAGGGCACGACGAAGGAGACCGGGTTCTTGCCGACGGCCGCGCCGACGGCGCGCGAGGCTTTCGGGCTGTTGATGTTGCAGGCGATGTCGGAATAGGACACCGCGCGTCCCATCGGGATCTTCAGCAGCGTTTCCCAGACCCGCACCTCGAAATCGGTGCCGATCATCACCACGCGCAGCGGCTGGTCCGGCCGCCACAGCTTGGTGTCGAAGATTCGCTGGGCGAGCGGGGCGGTGCCTTCGTGATCCTCGACGTAAGTTGCGTTCCGCCAGCGCCGCATCATGTCGGCAAGCGCTGCTTTTTCCTCGCCGGGATCGGCGAAGGCAAGTCCCGACAATCCGCGATCGGTCGCGATCACGATGGCCGTGCCGAAGGGTGAGGCGTGGAAGCCGTAGCGCAGGGTGAGGCCCGCGCCGCCATTCTTCCATTCGCCCGGCGACATCGCCTCGTGGGTGACGAAGAGATCGTGCAGCCGGCCCGGCCCCGACAGGCCGGAGTCGAGCGCGGCGTCGAGCACGCTCGCGGAATCCCGCAGCAGGCCCTTGGCGTGGTCGAGCGTCAGCGCCTGCATGAAAGCCTTCGGCGTGATCGAGGCCCAGCGGCGGAACAGATGGTGCAGTTCATCGGGCGTGACGCCGGCCGCATCCGCCATCGCCTCGATGGTCGGCTGCGCGCGCCAGTTCTCCGAGATGAAGGCGATCGCCCGGCGCACCGAGTCATAGTCGCGCAGCGCGGCGTTCTGGGGGCCCGGCTTGGTCAGGCGGTGATCATGTATGGCGAGTGTCATCATGACCGGAAATGTAGGAGAGGGGGCGGCTCGAAACCACCCGATTTCCGACGTGACATCAGCGAATGGGGTTGAAGGTCGGTCCTCGCTTGGCGGCGTTCAGCGCCTCAACCAAGCCATTGTAAAAGCTTGCTTTTTCTTCTGGCCCCAAAAATCCGGCGAGCTGGAGCCGGCGGCCGCGCGAGATCAGATAGAGGTGCTCGAGGCCAAAATCCTCGTCGACCTCCAGGTCGAGCCGGACCCAGAGCGGATTGAACGTCCATTCGGCGACCTGGCCGCGATGGCTGACGCGCCGCACCCGCAGTTCCGAGGGCGTGACCACGATCTCCTCGCAGGCCCGCGCGGCGCGGAAATTGACCTTGAAGGCCCACCAGATCACCAGCACGTCGAGGCCGAAGAAGCCGAGCACCGGCCACGCGCCCATCATCAGGAAGACGAGGCCGGTGACGAAGCTGACGACGCTCAGGAACAGCATCACGGCGAGGAAGCCGGTGCGGTTCAGCGAGCGGTGCGGCGTCAGCAGCGCCGAGAAGATTTGAGCTTCGCTCTGATCCTCGGAGCCCCTGCGCTCAATTTCGTTGCCTGTGCTCATCGTCCCTCAGTATATCCCGATCATGGCGAAAATCACCCGCAAGCCGGTCCCGCGCAAAGCAGCCGTGCCGAAGAAAAAAGCAAAGACGGCTGTGGCGAAGCCGAAGGCCCCTGCGAAGAAATCGCTCAAGGCCGTCAAACCCTGGACGCCGGCCGAGATCCACCAGGTCTTCAGCCGTTTCCGCAAGGCCAATCCGGAGCCGAAGGGGGAGCTCGAGCACGTCAATCCGTTCACGCTGCTGGTCGCCGTGGTGTTGTCGGCGCAGGCCACCGACGCCGGCGTCAACAAGGCGACGCGCGCGTTGTTCGAGGTCGCCGACACGCCGCAGAAGATGCTCGATCTCGGCGAGGAGTCCTTACGCGAGTACATCAAGACCATCGGCCTCTATCGCACCAAGGCCAGGAACGTGATCGCGCTGTCGGCCAAGCTGCTCGGCGAATTCGGCGGCGAGGTGCCGCGCACGCGGGCCGAGATCGAGTCATTGCCGGGCGCCGGGCGCAAGACCGCCAACGTGGTGCTCAACATGGCCTTTGGCGAGCACACCATGGCGGTGGACACGCATGTCTTCCGTGTCGGCAACCGCACCGGGCTCGCGCCCGGCAAGACGCCGCTGGACGTCGAGCTTGGTCTCGAAAAGGTGATCCCGGCCGAGTTCATGCTGCATGCCCATCATTGGCTGATCCTGCACGGCCGCTATACTTGCCTCGCGCGCAAGCCGCGCTGCGAGGTGTGCCTGATCAACGATCTCTGCCGGTGGCCGGAGAAGACGGTCTAGGGCATTAGCTAACGTCTGTCATTCCGGGGCGATGCGAAGGACCATCCCGGAATGACGATGGTGAGATTCGCGTTCGGGCAAAGTGGCTTTGGGGACATGTCGTGAGTCAGCAGGATCAAGTTACGTCATCGCCACCGCCTGCCGCTCCAGCCCCGCCACCCAAGCCGACGCAGCGGCCGGCGAGCTCGCTGTGGAGCCGGTTCGCGATTCCGCTGTTCGCGGTCATCGTCGCGCTCGCCTTCGTCGCGCTGGCGACGCTGCGCTTCGACGAATGGGTCGGCAATGCCGTGGTCCAGACCACCAATGACGCCTATGTGCGCGCCGAGCTGACGCGGCTGGCGAGCCGCGTCTCCGGTGAGGTGCTGACCGTAGGGGTCACCGACTTCCAGCGCGTCAAGGCCGGCGACCTCCTGATTCAGATCGATCCCGCGGACTATGAGGCACAGGTCGCGCAATCCGAAGCCGCGGTCGCCGCCGCGCAAGCCGCGCTCGACAATCTGGCCAACCAGGTCGAGCTGCAATATGCGACGATCGCGCAGGCGCAAGCCGCGCGGCTGTCGGCCGAAGCCTTGGAGGTCGAGGCGCGGCAGGAGCAGGAGCGTCAGCAATCGCTGTCGCAGACCGAGTCCGGCACGCGGCAGCGGTTCGAGCAGGCGGTAGCAAACTACGCCAAGGCGCAGGCCGACGTGCGTGCCAGCCGCGCCGTGATCGCCGCCCAGCAGCATCAGCTCGAAGTCCTGCAAGGCACCAGGAAGCAGCGCGCCGCCGATCTCGAAGCCACCAAGGCGTCGCTGGCGAGTGCGAAGCTGAAGCTCGGCTACACGAAGATATCGGCGCCGTTCGACGGCGTCGTCGGGGAGCGCCAGGTGCAGCCCGGCGACTACGTCAATATCGGCACCAACCTCATCAACGTGGTGCCGCTGCCGAAGGTCTATGTGATCGCGAACTACAAGGAGACCCAGCTCACGCACGTCGCACCGGGCCAGCGGGTCGAGATCACCGTCGACAGTTTCCCGCGCGAGAAGCTGCGCGGCAAGGTCGAGCGCATCGCGCCGGCGACGGGCGCGCAGGTCGCGCTGCTGCCGCCGGACAATGCGACCGGCAACTTCACCAAGGTGGTGCAGCGCATTCCCGTGCGGATTCAACTCGACGACAGTCAGCCATTGCTGGCACGGCTCGTGCCCGGCATGTCGGTCGTCACCAGCATCGACACGAAGGCCGCGAATGGCGGAAAATGACGATGCCGGCCGCGGACCGCTCTCGCGCGGCGGCGTCGCGCCACAGCCGTTGTTCGCCGTGGCGGCGGTGTTGCTCGGCTCGTTCCTCGCCAATTTCGACAGCCGTCTCACCACGGTCGGACTGCCCGACCTGCGCGGCGCGTTCTCGCTCGGCTTCGACGAAGGCGCCTGGCTCTCCACCGCCGGTATCGGCTCGCAGATCTTCATCGCGCCCGCGGTGGCGTGGCTCGCGACGGTGTTCGGGCTCAGGCGCGTGCTCGGGATCCCCAGCCTCGTCTATGCCGCGGTCTCGCTGATCATCCCCTTCGTGCACGACTATCCGACGCTGCTCGGGCTCAGCGTCGTGCATGGCCTGCTGCTCGGCACCTTCGTGCCGGCGACGCTGATGATCGTGTTCCGCAACCTGCCGATCCGCTGGTGGCTGCCTGCGATCTCGATCTATTCGATCCGCGTCGGCTTTGCGTTGGACACCTCGAGCTCGCTGGTCGGCTTCTATGTCGACCATCTCGGCTGGCAATGGCTGTACTGGCAAGGTGTCGTGATCGCGCCGCTGATGGGCCTGATGGTCTATCTGGGGACGCCGAACGAGCCGGTGAACCGCGCGCTGCTGCGCGAGGCCGATTGGGGCGGCATGCTGCTGCTCGGCGCCTCGGTCTCGATGATCTATGCCGGGCTCGACCAGGGCAATCGCCTGGATTGGCTCGGCTCGGGTACGGTGATGGCACTGCTGGTCGGCGGCGGCGTGCTGTTCGTCGCTTTCCTCGTCAACGAGTCGCTGGTGCGACAGCCCTGGGCGCATGTGAACGTGCTGTTCTCGCGGAACATCGGCCTGTCGCTGGTGGTGATCCTGCTCTACACGCTGACCTCGCTCTCCAACTCGTCGCTGGTGCCGAACTTCCTCGGCAATATCGGACTGCTCCGGCCGGAGCAGAGCGGGCTGCTGCTGCTCGGCTATGGCGCGCTGCCGATGTTCGTGCTGGTGCCGATCTCGATCTGGGTGCTGCGCCATTTCGATGCGCGCGCGGTGACGGTGGTGGGATTCACCTGTTTCGCAGCCGCCAATCTCTGGGGCACCCAGCTCACCCATGACTGGGCGCGCGAGGATTTCATCGGCATCGTGCTGCTGCAAGCGATCGGTCAATCGACGACGCTGCTGCCGATCATCATCATGGCGCTCTCGAACTCCGATCCGAGCCGCGCCACGTCGTTCGCCGCCTATATCCAGATCATGCGGCTCGGCGGCGCCGAGATCGGCGTGGCGCTGATGGGGACCTGGCTGCGCGTCCGCGAGCAGGTCCATTCCTTCTATCTCGGTCAGAACCTCGGCGTCGGCGATGCCGACGTGGTACGGATTCTGAAGCAGCTCGCCGACCATTTCGCCGCCCATGGCACAGGATCGGCGCAGGCGCGCGCGGTGGGAACGCTCGCAAGCTTGGTCCAGCGCGAGGCCAATGTGCTCGCCTATATCGACGGCTTCTGGCTCTGCTTCTGGCTGGCGATGGCCGCGCTTGGCATCGTCGCGCTGATCACCCGCGCCCCGCCCGGCCCGTTCACGCCGGCGCCATTCGGCTTCGCCAGGATGCTGCTGCGCAAATGCGGGGTACCGGTGACGTAGTCACCGTCACCGCATCTGCCGCGCCGGCTCGATCATCTCGGGGCGCGGGCCCGACAGCCGCTTGTGCATGTGGACCATGAAGGCCATGCCGAAGATCGGCGTCGCCAGGTTGACGATCGGGATCGAGACGAAGGCTGCGATGATCAGGCCGGCGGCGAAGATGGTGGCGGCATTGTCGCGCCGCATCGCCTTGGCTTCCTCCGGCGAGCGGAAGCGCATCGCAGCGAGCTCGAAATATTCGCGTCCCAGCAGCCAGGCCGTAGCGAGGAAGAAGATCAGGAAACCGGCGCCGGCCAGCAACACGAAGGGCAGCGCGATCAGATAGACCAGGATGGTCAGCAAGGCGGTCTTGACGCCCTCGTATATCGCCTGGCTGAAAGGCAGCGCCACGCCCGGCCGTTCGGCGGGATAGTGTTCGCGCTCGACATGGTCGGCGACGTCGTCGACGAACAGGCTCGCCACCAGCGACGTGATCGCCGGCATCAGGAACACCGCCCCGAATACGACGCCCAGGCCCGCCGCGATCGAGACGATCCAGGCCAGGACCTCGAGCGACGTGTGCCAGCCGGGACCGAGCAGGCCCTCAAGCCAGACTCCGCCATAGGTCGCAAACCAGCTGAGCAGCCGCTGCAACCCGATCGCCAGCACGGTGATCAGCACGAGCGCAAGCCCGATCGATCGCCACAGGATCGAGCGCATCGGCGGCGAGATCATTTGCGACAGCGCCTTCACGGCGGCATCCAGCATGGGGGACCCTCTCACGAAACCACCCGCGAGAGGTAGACATGCCGGATCGCTTCGGCAAGTCCTCGCAATGACGGCCGAGCTACACCGCATCCAGCGGCTTGCCGCGCACGTTCGGACCGAACAGCGCCATCGCGATCTCTCCCGGCGCTCGCGTTAGCGTAACCGCAGATCGGCATTTTCGAGAGGTCGTCATGCCCGGGCTTGTCCCGGGCATCCACGTTCTTGGTGCGGTGTTGCAAGGCGTGGATGGCCGGGTCAAGCCCGGCCATGACGCCGGATGTATTGGTCGTGCCTCACCCCGCCAGCTCCGCCTGCCAGCCGCCGCTGCGCACCTGCTCGGCGATCAATGCGAGCATCAGGCGGCGCATCTCTTCCATGGCGTAGGTCATTGGGCGGTTGCGCAGGCGGCAAAGGTAGAGCGTGCGGGTCAGCTTCGGCGCGATCACCTTGCGTGCGATCAGCCGGCCGGCCGCGAGCTCCTCGCGCGCGAACAGCTTTGTCGCGATGGTGCAGCCGAGCCCTTCCACCAGCGCGCCGGTCATGCCGGTGATCGAATTGGCGTGCAGGATGGCGCCGCCTTCCAGCCGCTTGAGCAGGACCGGATCGTCCAGCAGCGCGCGCGCGGACAGGCCGAGACCGTAGCGAAGCAGGATCAGCGGCAAGCGGTTCAGCTCCTCGAAGCGGATCGGCGCCTTGCCCTTGCCGACCAGTTTCGGAATGCCGACCAGGAACATCTCCTCTTCGAGCACGGCCTCGGTGATCAGCTCCTTCTCCGACGGCGGATTGTAGACCAGCGCGAGGTCGACGTTGGAGACCATCAGGTGCATCAGCGTCGCGCCGGACAGGCTCTCCGTCAGCGACAATTTGAGCTTGGGGTACTTGGTCAGCACCGTGCGCATCAACGCGACGCCGATCGCCTTGACGCCGGAATTGGCCATGCCGATCGAGATCTCGCCGGCGATGACGCGGGCGCCCTCGCGCACCTCGGTCTCGGCCTCCGCCATCGCGCGCAGGATGATCCGAGCGTGCTCATAGAGCCGCTCGCCGGCCGCCGTCGGTTCCATGCCGCGCGACTTGCGCTCGAACAGCGGCGTTGCGAATTCGGCCTCCAGGTTCGAGATATGATGGCTGAGCGCGGACTGCGCGACGTTCACCTGGTCAGCCGCGCGCGACAGGTTCCGCTGCTCGTAGACGGCGATGAAATAGCGGAGCTGGCGCGAATCCATGGGCGATCAAGCGTTCTAGAAATGCGATGGCACTCTTCGACAGATTATATTTTTCAGAAGGCTTGTGAAGGCCTAGTCTCCTGGGTGGACGAACAGGGAGTGACGCATGACCGAGGCTGGATTGCCGCTCGAAGGCGTGCGGGTCGTCGAGATGACCCACATGGTCATGGGCCCGACCTGCGGCATGATCCTCGCGCAACTCGGCGCCGAGGTGATCAAGGTCGAGCCGCCCTCCGGCGACAAGACCCGTTCTCTCGGCGGCATGGGGACGGCGTTCTTTCCGCTGTTCAACCGCGGCAAGCGCAGCGTCGTGCTGGACTTTGAGAAGCCCGAGGATCGCGACACCATGCACCGTCTGCTCGCGACGGCCGACGTGTTCCTGGAGAATTTTCGCGATGGTCAGCTGGAGAAGCAGGGGTTAGGTGCCGAGGAACTGCGCCGCCGGCATCCGCATCTGATCATCGCCGGCCACAAGGGCTTTCTGTCAGGTCCCTATGAGCATCGCCCCGCGCTCGACGAGGTCGTGCAGATGATGTCGGGGCTCGCTGCCATGACCGGCACCAGGGAGAAGCCGCAGCGCGTCGGCTCCTCCGCCAACGACATCATGGGCGGCATGTTCGGCGTGATCGCGATCCTCGCCGCGCTCTACCAGAAGCGCGGCGGAAAACGCGACGGTGCAGACATCCGCATCGGCCTGTTCGAGAACTGCCTGTTCCTGGTCGCCCAGCACATGGTCGAATACGAGATGACCGGCAACAAGCCGCGCTCGATGCCCGAGCGCGAGCACGCCTGGCCGATCTACGATATTTTTGATGCCGCGGACGGCGAGCGCATTTTCATCGGCGTCGTGACCGAGGGGCACTGGCAGAGCTTCTGCCGCGAGTTCGGCCTGACCGAGTTTCTCGAAGATCCCGCCTTGCGCACCACGACCGACCGTATCCTGGCGCGGCCGCGGATCATACCGCGCGTCGCCGATATCATCCGGCAGCGGAACGTGGCAGAGCTGTCGCAAAAGCTCGACGCGCTCAACATCTGCTTCTCGCCGATCAACCGGCCCGAGGATCTTCTCACCGATCCGCATGTGCGGCGACCTGGCGGCCTCGTAACCAACATCACTGCCGACGGCAAGCCGTTTCATGTGCCGGCTCTGCCGGTCGAGTGGAACGGCAGCCATCTCGGCGAGGGCCTGAAGGTCGCGCCGCTCGGCGCCGACACATCGGCCGTTCGTGCCGAGATCGACAAGGATGACACCACGTCAAAAGCCGCTGGGAGGCGTGCATGAGCCGGATCGAGACGATTTACCCCTCGGATCGCGTCAGCCTGCGCGAGGTCGGCCTGCGCGACGGGCTCCAGCTCGTGAAGAAATTTCCGTCGACCGAGGCCAAGCAGCGCTGGGTGCGCGAGGAATATGCCGCTGGCGTCAGGCACTTCGAGGTCGGCTCGTTCCTGCCGGCGAAGACCTTCCCGCAATTCGTCGACGTTCGCGATGTCATCGGGGCGGTCGCGGGCCTGCCCGGTGCTCATGGCATCGCGCTCGCGCTCAACGAGCGCGGCGTCAATGAAGCCCTGGAATCCGGCGTTGACGAGATCGCGTCGGTGGTCTCGGCCACGGAAGAGCACAGCCAGGCCAACGCCCACCGCTCGCGCGATTCCGCGATCGCCAATGTCAGGCGGCTCTGCGAGATGCGCGACACCAGCTCGCACAAGCCGCTCGTGAATGCCGCGATCTCGATGGCGCTGGGCTGCTCAATCACCGGCGCGGTCGACCCTGGCGAGGTGCTGCGGCTGGTCGACAAATGCCTCGAGGCCGGCGTCGATTTCGTCGCGATCGCCGACACCGTCGGCTATGCCGGCCCGAAGCAGGTCGCCGAATTGTCGCGCGCCGCGGTGAAGCTCGCAGGGCAAAAGCCGATCTGCATCCACCTCCACGACACCCGCGGCATGGGGATCGCCAACGCCGCGGCGGCACTGGACGAAGGCGTCCGCATCCTCGATGGATCGCTCGGCGGCCTCGGCGGCTGCCCCTTCGCGCCCGGCGCAACCGGCAATGTCGTGTTCGAGGACCTCGTATTCCTGTGCGAGAGCAAGGGTTTTGCGACGGGGATCGACCTGGACAAGCTGATCGCGGTGCGCAGGATCTTGCGCGAGGAGATGCCGAACGAAGCGCTGTATGGCGGCGTCGCGCGCGCGGGCTTGCCGTGCGGGAGTGCAGCGAAGGCGGCGTGAAGTGCTTCGCCTCTCCCCGCAAGCGGGGAGAGGGAGAAGTATCAGTCATGCCGGTGCGCATGTTTCCGCACCTTCGCCTGTTTCCCTTCCCCCGTCGGGATCATCACCACACGCCCGTAGCGCACGCCGCGTTCGGCGATGATGTGATCGGCGAAATGCCTGACCTCATCCGCCGCGCCGCGCAGCGCCGTCATCTCCATGCAATTGTTGTCGTCGAGATGGACGTGCAGCGTCGCCAGCGCGAGGTCGTGATGGCCGTGGAATTCCTGCACCAGGCGTTTTGAGAGATCGCGGGCGGCGTGGTCGTAGACATAGACGAGGCCGGCGACGCAGGGGCCGGTCTGCGCGGTATCCTCTGTCGTCTGTTGCAGCCCGGCGCGCGCGAGGTCGCGGATGATCTCGGAACGGTTCTGGTAGCCGCGCGCCTCCGCCGCGGCATCGATCTCCGCCAGCAGATCGTCCTCGATCGTGATCGTAATTCGCTGCATCAGGTCCTCTCCGCGGATATCGCTCTTCTTACCTCGCCCCGCTTGCGGGGGAGGTCGGAATTCAAGCCTAGCTTGAATTCCGGGTGAGGGGGACTCTCCGCGAGTCCGTCTCTTACCGATTACGTGGCGGCAGCCCCTCAACCCAACCCTCTCTCCGTAAGAACGGGGAGAGGGAGTACGCCCTCACAGCCGGGTCGCACGAAGCCGCAGCGCATTGCCGACCACGCTCACCGAGGACAGCGCCATCGCCGCCGCGGCGATGATCGGCGACAGCAGGACGCCGAAGGTCGGATAGAGGATGCCGGCCGCGATCGGAATGCCGGCGGCGTTGTAGATGAAGGCGAAGAACAGGTTCTGGCGGATGTTGCTCATCGTCGCCTGAGACAGTTTTCGCGCGCGCACGATGCCGACGAGGTCGCCTTTCAACAGGGTGACGCCGGCGCTCTCCATCGCCACGTCGGTGCCGGTGCCCATGGCGATGCCGACTTCCGCGGCCGCCAGTGCCGGGGCGTCGTTGACGCCGTCGCCGGCCATCGCGACGCTGCGGCCGGCCTTTTGCAGCTTCGTCACCACCGCGCTCTTCTGGTCCGGCAGCACCTCGGCCTCGACCTCGGCGATGCCGAGCCGGCGCGCCACCGCTTGCGCCGTGGTGCGGTTGTCGCCGGTCAGCATGATCACCTTGATGCCCTCGGCGGCGAGGGCCTTCAGCGCCTCGGGCGTCGAGGCCTTGACCGGATCAGCGATCGCGAACAGGCCGGCGAGCCGGCCATCGACGGCCATGTTGATGACCGTTGCGCCATCGCCACGCAGCCGTTCGGCCTCGGTGTCGAGCGTCTTGGTGTCGATCCCGATCGACGACAGATATCGTGCATTGCCGAGCACGATGGTCTTGCCGTCGACCTTGCCGGTCGCGCCCTTGCCTGTCGGCGAATCGAACTGCTCGACCTGGCCGAGTGTGAGCTGCTTCTCCCTGGCCGCGCGCATGATGGCGTCGGCCAGCGGATGTTCGCTGGCGCGCTCGACGCTGGCCGCCCAGCGGAGAATGTCGTCGTCAGCAAAGCCGGAAGCCGGCACGATCGCGACCACCTTGGGCTTGCCCTCGGTCAGCGTGCCGGTCTTGTCGACCACCAGCGTGTCGATCTTCTCCATCCGCTCCAGCGCTTCGGCGTTCTTGATCAGGACGCCAGCCTGCGCGCCGCGGCCGACGCCGACCATGATCGACATCGGGGTCGCGAGCCCGAGCGCACAGGGGCAGGCGATGATCAGCACGCTGACGGCGGCGACCAGGCCGAAGGCCAGCCGCGGCTCCGGCCCGAACCAGGCCCAGGCCGCGAAGGCGGCGAGGGCGACGACGATGACGGCGGGCACGAACCAGCCGGCGACCTGGTCGGCCAGGCGCTGGATCGGTGCGCGCGAGCGCTGCGCATCGGCGACCATCTGCACGATCTGCGACAGCAGCGTGTCCCGCCCGACCTTGTCGGCACGCATGATGAAGCTGCCGGACTGGTTGAGCGTGCCGGCGATGACCTTTGCGCCGGTTTCCTTGGTGACCGGCATGGATTCGCCCGTCACGAGCGATTCATCGAGCGAGGAGCGTCCCTCCAGGATGACGCCGTCGACCGGCACCTTCTCGCCGGGACGAACGCGCAAATGCTCGCCGGCATGAAGCGTATCGATCTCGACCTCATGCTCGCTGCCATCAGGCGCGACGCGCCGCGCGGTCTTCGGCGCGAGCTGCAACAGCGCCTTGATCGCGCCCGACGTCGCATCGCGGGCGCGCAGCTCCAGCACCTGGCCGAGCAGCACCAGCACGGTGATGACGGCAGCCGCCTCGAAATAGATGGCCACCGCGCCGCCATGACCGCGGAAGGTGTCCGGGAAGATCTGCGGCACGACCGTGCCGATGACGCTGTAGACGTAAGCGACGCCGGTGCCCATCGCGATCAGCGTGAACATGTTGAGGTTGCGCGTCACCAGCGACTGCCAGCCGCGGACGAAGAACGGCCAGCCGGCCCACAGCACCACGGGCGTGGCGAAGACGAGCTGGATCCAGTTCGACAGCGTCGCATCGATCCAATTGTGCGGGCCCGCGAGATGGCCGCCCATCTCCAGCACCACCGGCGGCAGCGCCAGCGCGCCGCCGATCCAGAATCGCCGTGTCATGTCGGCGAGCTCGGGATTGGGGCCGGTCTCCAGGCTCGCCACTTCCGGCTCCAGCGCCATGCCGCAGATCGGGCAGCTGCCGGGTCCGACCTGGCGGATCTGCGGGTGCATCGGGCAGGTGTAGATCGTGCCCGCGGGCATCTCCGGCTCGCTCGCCTTCTCCTTGGCAAGGTATTTTGCGGGATCGGCGGCGAACTTGGTGCGGCATCCGGCCGAGCAGAAATGGAAGGTCTCGCCGTGATGCTCGAACCGGTGGTTTGAGGTCGCAGGGTCGACCGTCATGCCGCAGACGGGGTCGCGGACCGTCGTCGCCGCTGCGCCATGGTCATGGCCGTGATGATGCGTGTGGCCGGCATGATCGCCGTTTCCGCCGCAGCATGAAGCTGCCGCGGGCTTGTCGTTCGGCGGTGTTGCCCCCTTGCTCGAACAGCCGCATCCGGTGTGACCGTCCGCGTCGTGATGATGGCTGTGTTCGGCGTCGTTCATTCCCATGCTCCGGCCTTGTGTCAGGTCTTGCAACCCATACCCGGTAGGGGTATATAGACGGCATGCGCAAGGACATCAAGGCATCTGTCGGAAAACGTCTCGGCCGGATCGAGGGCCAGGTTCGCGGCCTGTCGAAAATGGTAGAGGAAGACCGCTACTGCATCGACATCGTGACGCAGATCTCGGCGGTGCGCGCAGCGCTGCGCCGGGTCGAGGAGGAGGTCCTGAAGGACCACGTCGCCCATTGCGTCGAGCACGCGATCGCGAGCGGCGACAAGGCGGATCAGCGCGAGAAGATCGCGGAGTTGATGGCGGTGATTGGAAGGGCGGAGAGGTAGGTCCGTATTCGCTCGTCATTGTGAGGGGCGAACGATACCTCTCCAGCGTCGTCCCCGCCGAGTGCGCAATTGCGCACGGGGGCCGGGACCCATAACCACAGGGAGGGGTTTAGCGAAGATTAGAAGTCGATCCTGCGTCGGTACAGAGACCGCGTGCAATGGATAGATCACGCGGTATGGGTCCCTGCGTTCGCAGGGACGACAGCCGGGCTACGCCGCGACCTCGCACGCGTCTCCGCGGCGCGCGCGGTACACCGCGAGTTCGTTGAGCAGCACAAAATGCTCGGAGAAGGTGGCGTCCATCTCGGCAGCCGCCTCGCGCATCACTTGCGCAGCCGGAATCTCAGCCGGCGCCTCTTCGTCAGCCGCTTCAGGAACGAGCGGCGGCGCACTGATCGTTTCTGGAAACACACTGAATGTGCCCGCTACCTCCTCGAGCGGCTTTTGCTTGTCGGCCCAGTGCAGGGCCGTGTAGTCGAACCCGTGCACGATGGTGGGTTTGACGACTTCGAAATAGGGCGAGATGTCGAAGTCGCGGGGCATGTAGAGCGAGGAATCGCGGATGTGCAGGATCTCGCGCCGGGCCGCGCGGCTGCCGGCCTTGGTGATCTTGGGCAGGATCGGATAGCGCACGGCGTCGAACGCCTGCGCGATCAGCGCCGAGCAGATGATCTTGGTCGGATCGCCCGAGCCGATCGCGATCATGCGGCGCCGCCAGCGCTGCGGTATCGGCAGCGGAAACAGGAAGCGCATCAGGTCGACGATGTTCTTGGTGTCGTAGCCGAAGCCGATGCGGTTGATCGCATAGCGGCAGACCGTGGTGCGGTCCTCATAGGACAGCCCGACCGGGCGGCAGACGCGGGTGTGATAGGGGAAGTATTTCGACAGGGGCGCCGAGGTGACGCCTTCGCCGATATTGGCCTCGATCAGCACATGCGGTTCGCCATTGGGCTCTTCCGCACCCTCGATCGGGCCGACATAGAGCGCGGCATGCGACCAGGTCGACTGCGTCAGGTATTTGATGATGCCGGAGATGCGGTTGTTGCCCTCGACCAGCAGCACGTCGCCGGGCTCGATGACGCCGCGCAGGTGCTCGGGGTCGCTCGGCGTGAACGGCTCATAGCCCGGCACCTCCTTCGAGAGGTACGCGGCAATCAGCTTGCCGACTGAATCTAGGACCGTCCCCATGTCGAACTCCCCCACGGCCTATTCCGGCCGCCTTTTTTTCCCTTCTCTATCATGGTCGAAACGTGTTGCAATTCGGTTCATCACTCTGTGAGATCAAGCACCATTGATTCACCATGATGGTTGCCGTGCAACATGAGATACGGCAAGGTTCGCTGGCTGTTCCCGTTTGCCGCAAGTCTCCGGAAACCATGACATGACAATCACGCGCCGCGATTTCCTTTCGGCGTCGGCGGCCTTTGCGGCGATGCCGGTCCTGCGCGCAACCGCCGCACCCCTGCCGCGCGAGGCTGACATCGTCGTGATCGGCGCGGGGGCAGCCGGAATTGCCGCAGCGCGGCGCATCATGGCGGCCAATCGCAAGGTCGTGGTGGTCGAGGCGGCATCGCAAATAGGTGGCCGCTGCATCACGGATACGACGACCTTCGACGTGCCGTTCGACCGCGGCGCGCGCTGGATGCACAATCCCGAGACCAATCCGATGATCCGGCTGGCGCGCAGCGCCGGGCTCGACGTGCTGCCGGCGCCGTCGGGCCAGAAGATGCGCATCGGCCGCCGCAACGCGCGCGCCGGCGAGACCGAGGAATTCCTGGCGGCGCTGGTCCGCGCCAACCGCGCTATCGACGAGGCCGCGCGCGGCAAGCTCGATTCCTCCTGCGCCTCCGTGCTGCCGAAGGATCTCGGCGATTGGGCGGGCGCGGCCGAGTTCATGCTGGGCGCGAGCTTTGCCGGCAAGGACCTGAAGGAGCTGTCGGCGATCGACAAGGCGCGCGCACAGGACCGCAATGCCGCGATCGCCTGCCGCCAGGGTCTGGGTACGCTCATCACCAAGCTCGGCGAGCAGGCGCCGGTCGCGCTGTCGACGCCGGTGAGCCGCATCAGCTGGAGCAATCGCGACGTCAGTGTGGAGACGCAAGGGGGCAAGATCGCCGCCCGCGCCGCCATCGTCACGGTCTCGACCAACGTACTGATCGCCGGCGCGATCAAGTTCGCGCCCGATATCCCCAAGCGCACGTTGGACGCGGCGTCGAAGCTCACCCTCGGCAGCTACGACCACATCGTGCTGCAACTGCCGGGCAATCCGCTCGGCCTCGCGCGCGACGACATTCTCATCGAGCAGAGCAATTCGACGCGCACGGCGCTGATGTTCGCCAATATCGGCGGCTCCTCGCTGTGCTCGATCGATGTCGGCGGCTCGTTCGGCCGCGATCTGTCGGAGCAGGGCGAGAAGGCGATGGCGGCCTTCGCGAAGGAATGGATCGCAAAACTGTTCGGCAGCGAGGCCGCGGCGACCGTGCAGAAGACCAGCGTGACGCGCTGGAATGCCTCGCCCTTCGTGATGGGCGCGATGTCGGCGTCCTCGCCCGGCGGTCAGCTCTCGCGAAAAATCCTGACCGAGCCGATCGGCAATCTGTTCCTCGCCGGCGAAGCCACCCACGAGACGCTGTGGGGCACCGTCGACGGCGCCTGGGACAGCGGCGAGCGCGCCGCTGACGCAGCGCTGCGGAAGATCGGCGCGATCAAGGACGAGCCGGCCGATGTGCCGACGCAATCGACCAAGCGGCGCAAGGCGCCGCGGCAGTAGGGTAATTAAGCGGCAACAAACTCCGCTCGTCGTCCCGGACAAGCGCCGCGAAGCGAAGTGCAGATCCGGGACCCATAACCACAGGAAGTGGTTTGGCGGAGACTCGGAGTTACCGACTCACCCCATAACCGCTCCCTGTGGTTATGGGTCCCGGCCTTCGCCGGGATGACCCGTGGAGGGAGTCAGCGCAAAACCCCATCCAACGCCGGCAGACCAAAGACGACCGCCATCGCAATCAGCGCGTAGCAAATCCCGCGAAACATTTTTTCGCTGGCGCGGCCGAACAGCGAGGCGCCGAATGCGACGCCGATGGCATAGACCGGACCGACGATGAGCGAGAGCACCAGCGATTCGCGGCTGATCAGGCCTGTCGTCGCGTAGCTGACCATCGAGAAGAAGTCCGAAGCGCCGAAGAACAGCAGGATGTTGGCGCGCGCAACGATCGACGCGATCGGGCGGCCGAGCCAGTAGCCGACGATCGGCGGCCCGCCGGTCTGTGCCAGCCCGCTGCAGAAGCCGGAAAGGCCGCCGATGCCGACGGAGAGCCAGGCGTGGTCCTTGCCGCGATAGCGCCAGCCCGACAGCAGCAGCAGCAACAGCGCGGCGACGAAGCAGGAGATGATCCAGCGCGTCGTGACGGGCTCGAGCACGCTGAGGAAATAGGTGCCGATGGGCACGCCGATCAGCGCACCCAGCACGATTACGGCGGTGGCCTTGCGGTCGGCCTTGCGCCATGCGTCGGGCAGCAGCGGCACCGCCGCGACGAAATCGATCACCAGCAGCAGGGCGGCAACGAGCCGCGGCGCCGCGAAGCTGCTCGCCAGCGGCATGAAGATCAGCGCCGAGCCGAAGCCGGAAAAGCCGCGCGCGGTACCCGAGACGAAGGCGACGGCGCAGAGCGCCATCGCAATGGTGAGGCTGACGTCCTTCGGGAGGAAGTCGGCGAGATTCATGCGCTGCGATGCTGGAGCATGATGTCGTCCGAAAACCGCTTCACACTTTTCGGCATCATGCTCTCAACGTGCCGCCGGTCTTCTTCGTCACCTCCGCCACGACCTTCGCGGCGACAGCCTCGATCTCCTGGTCGGTCAAGGTCTTCTCGCGCGGCTGGATCGTCACCGCGATCGCGATCGACTTCTTGCCGTCATCGATGCCCTTGCCCTCGTAGACGTCGAACACGTTGACGCCGGTGATCAGCTTCTTGTCGACGCTTAGCGCGGCGCGCACGATGTCGCCGGCCTTCACTGTGCGGTCGACGATGAAGGCGAAGTCGCGTGACACCGGCTGGAAGGCCGACAGCTCGATCACGGGCTTGGCGCGGGTCGGCTTCTTCTTGGCCTCGGGGATGCGGTCGAGGATCATCTCGAACACCATCAGCGGACCGTCGGCGCCGAGCGCTTCCAGCGCGCGCGGATGCATCTCGCCGAAATAGCCGAGCACGTTCTGCGGGCCAATCTGGATCGTGCCGGAACGGCCCGGATGCAGCCAGCCGGGACCGCCGGGTACGATCTGAAGCGCCTGCATCGGCGCGCCGCTTGCGGCCAGCACCGCCAGCGCATCGGCCTTGGCGTCGAACAGGTCAGCCTGCGCCGAGCCCGACCAGTGCCGTCCGAGACCTTCCGAGGACGCAAAGCCGCGGCGCACGCCGCTTGCCGCCATGAACTGATCCTGCGGGCGATCGCCCTTGAAGATCTGGCCGACCTCGAACAGCGCGACATCGCCGAAGCCGCGATCGGCATTGGCCTGCGCCGCCGCGATCAGGCCCGCCAGCAGGGTCGGGCGCATGTCGGAGAGGTCAGAGGCGATCGGGTTGGCCACTTCCAGTTCGCGCTGGCCGCCGCCGAACAGTTTTGCCGCAGACTTCGTGATGAACGACCACGTCACCGCTTCGATGATGCCGCGGCTCGCGAGCGCGCGCCGCGCCCGGCGCGTGCGGAGCTGGAGCGGGGTCAGCACCGGTTTGCGCGCGTCCTCGCCGCGCTCGAACGGCGTCATCGGCACCTTGTCGACGCCGTAGATGCGGACGATCTCCTCGACGATGTCGGCCTTGCCGTGCACGTCGGTGCGCCACGAGGGCACCGCGACCTTCACCACCGGGCCGGGGCCCGCCATCATGAAGCCGAGATGGGTCAGGATGCGCTTCATCTCCGGCTGCGGCACCTCGATGCCGGACAGGCGCTTGACCTCGGTCACCGGGAAATCGATCACGCGGTCGTCGCCGAAGGCCTTGCCGACCACGATATTCTCGGACGGCGCGCCGCCGCACATCTCCATCACCAGCCTGGTCGCGAGCTCCAGCCCCGGCACCATGAAGGCCGGATCGACGCCGCGCTCGAAGCGGTAGCGCGCATCGGAATTGATGCCGAGCTTGCGGCCGGTCTGGGCGATGTTGATCTCGTTCCACAGCGCCGATTCGATCAGCACGTCGGTGGTGTTCTCGTCGCAGCCGGAGGCCTCGCCGCCCATGATGCCGGCGAGCGATTCGACGCCGTGCTCATCCGCGATCACGCAGGTCGCGGAATCGAGATTGTAGGTGCGACCGTCGAGCGCGAGCAGCGTCTCGCCGTCGCGGGCGCGGCGCACCACGAGATTGCCCTTGACCTTCCTGGCGTCGAACACGTGCAGCGGGCGCGCGCGGTCGTAGGTCATGAAATTGGTGATGTCGACCAGCGCGTTGATCGGACGCAGGCCGATCGCGGTCAGCCGCTTCTGCAGCCATTCCGGCGACGGGCCGTTCTTGACGCCGCGCACGAGGCGAAGCGCGAAGCCCGGACACAGCGTCGCATCCTCGACCGTGACCTTCACCGGGCAGGGGAATTCGCCCTTGATAGCCTTGATGGTCGGGTCCTTGAACTTGCCCATGTCGGCGGCGGCGAGGTCGCGCGCGATGCCGTGCACACCGGTGCAGTCCTGCCGGTTCGGGGTCAGGTTGATCTCGACCACGGGATCGCCGAGCGCGGCCCATTCGGCGTAAGCAGCGCCGATCGGCGCATCCGCCGGCAACTCCATGATGCCGTCATGGTCGTTGGAGATCTGCAGCTCGGCCGCCGAGCACAGCATGCCGCGGCTCTCGACGCCGCGGATGGTGCCGACGCCCAGCGTGATGTCCTTGCCGGGAATGTAGGTGCCGGGGGCTGAGAACACGCTGACGAGACCCGCGCGCGCGTTCGGCGCCCCGCACACGACCTGCACGGGCGCGCCACCATCACCGGTGTCGACCATGCAGACGCGCAGGCGATCCGCATTCGGATGCTGCTCGGCCGAGATCACCTTCGCAATGGTGAACGGCTTCAGCGCCTTCGCCTTGTCCTCGATGTTCTCGACCTCGAGCCCGATCATGGTGAGCTTCTCGGCGAGCCGCTCCAGCGGCTCGTCGGTGTCGAGATGGTCCTTTAGCCAGGAGAGCGTGAATTTCATGGTGCCGTTCCTAGAAAACCTCGATCAGGCGAAAGCGTTCGCACATGAGCATCATGTCTTCGCGAAATTTGCCTTGCCGACCGAAATAGTTGCGATGCGCGTTGCGCCAGTAGTCGAGACTGCGATCACCTTCGCCTTCGTCGAAGGCAAAGGCCGCATCAACCTCGCCGAAGCGGCGATAGCTCACCTCGGTCGATTCGATGATGCAGCGTGGCTCTCCGCGTCCGTCGAGCACGATCCAGCGTTCGCCCGGCGTCGAGGTGTTGGGCTCGTCCTCGGTGCTGCATGTCGCGGTCTTGACGCCCCGGATCACGAGATCGAGCAACTCGTCGGCCAGCGCCGGTCCGTCGCCGAAGGCGAACGACCGCAGGCCGCGATATTGCTCCGGGACGGCGCTCAGGTTCACGTGCTCAATCCCCCCGCGAGCGTCGGGACTTCCAGCGGCTTGAAGCCGTAATGGGACAGCCAGCGGACGTCGCTGTCGAACAGCTGGCGCAGGTCGGCGATGCCGTATTTCAGCATGGCGATGCGGTCGATGCCCATGCCCCAGGCAAAGCCCTGGTACTCGTCGGGATCGATGCCGCAAGCGCGCAGCACGTTCGGATGCACCATGCCGCAGCCGAGAATCTCGAGCCAGTCCTCACCCTCGCCGAAGCGGATCTCGCCCTTGTCGCGACGGCACTGGATGTCGACTTCCAGCGACGGCTCGGTGAACGGGAAGAACGACGGGCGGAAGCGCATGTTGATGTGGTCGACCTCGAAGAACGCCTTGCAGAACTCGTGCAGGATCCATTTGAGGTGGCCGAGATGCGAGTGCTTGTCGATGACGAGGCCTTCGACCTGGTGGAATTGCGGCGTGTGGGTCGCGTCCGAATCGATGCGATAGGTGCGGCCCGGACAGATCACGCGGATCGGCGGCTTCTGGCTCAGCATGGTGCGCACCTGCACCGGCGAGGTGTGGGTCCGCAGCAGCATGCGCGAGCCGTCCTCCTTCGGATGGAAGAAGAAGGTGTCGTGCATCTCGCGCGCGGGATGGCCTTCCGGGAAGTTCAGCTTGGTGAAGTTGTAGTCGTCGGTCTCGATATCCGGGCCTTCGGCGACCGAGAAGCCCATGTCGGCGAAGATCGTGGTCAGCTCGTCCCAGACCTGGCTCAGCGGATGGATGCGGCCGGCCTCGGCCTGCGCGTCGCGCAGCGGCAGCGTCACGTCGATGGTCTCGGACGCCAGCCGCGCATCGAGCGCCGCCGACTTCAAAACGTCGCGCCGCGTGGCGAGCGCCTCGGTGACCTTGTCCTTGGCCTGGTTGATCGCGGCGCCTTGCGTCTTGCGCTCGTCGGGCGACATCTTGCCGAGCGTGGCAAGCAGCGCCGAGATAGAGCCCTTCTTGCCGAGGGCTGCGACGCGCACCGCTTCGAGGGCGGCTTCGTCGCCGGCGGCGGCGATCTGGTCGAGGATGGATGCTTCAAGCGTTGCGAGGTCGGACACAGTCAAATCCTTGCTGCCAAATTCGGCTGGGTTGTCGCCGCCCGAAGGGCGTAACGTCAAGCAAAAAGCCGGTCATTTCGCGCTCTCGACCAGCTGGGTTGAACCTCGCACGGGGCCCCGGCACCAAGGGAGGATACGAGGAGACTTCGTGATGTACTCAAGGTCCTGCCTGGCCATTCTGGCCGTCGCTCTGTCGGTCGCCGGCACCCCGGCACGCGCCATGGTCTGCATGGAGAAATCCATGACGCTGGACGAGGTCGTCGACACCATCAACGCCCAGAAGGGCTGCGAAAGCGCGATGAAGGTGTTTCAGGATTGCCAACTGACCGCGAGCGGCGATGTCCAGCTCGGCGCCGCCGTCGAAAAGAAATGCGAGGCGGACTTCAAGCCCGGCCTCAGTGCCGCGCAGGCGCAGGCGTACAAAAGCGAGATGCACGCGTGCGACGTCAAGTACCGGAACAAGTCCGGCACCATGTATCTCTCGTTTACGGCATTCTGCCGGGCGCAGGTCGCCCAGCGTTACTCGCAACGCGCGCTGAAGGCTGCGGGCCAGAAGGCCCGCTAGCGTTGGCCTTATCAGGCTGCGAGCGCAGCCTTTTAGGCGGCCAGCGCTGCCTTGGCCTTCTCGGCGATCGCCTGGAACGACGCGGGCTCGTTGATCGCGAGATCCGACAGCACCTTGCGGTCCACGGTGATACCCGACTTGGCGAGACCGTCGATAAATCGGCTGTAGGTCAGGCCGAACGGACGCACAGCGGCGTTGAGGCGCTGGATCCAGAGCGCGCGGAACGTCCGCTTCTTGCGCTTGCGGTCGCGGAAGGCGTACTGCTGGGCCTTCTCGACGGCCGGCTTGGCGGCGCGGATGGTGTTCTTGCGGCGGCCGTAGAAACCCTTGGCGGCCTTGTAGACTTTCTTGTGCTTGGCGTGGGCGGTCACACCGCGTTTGACGCGAGACATGACAAAAATCCTTCAGAGATGACTTGGTTTTCGGATCGCCGCGCGAGGCGCGGCTGAGGTGGCAGTGATCGTGGACGCGATCAGGCGTTCGGCAAGAAGTACTTCTTGACGTTGTCGCCGTCGGTCTTGAACAGCACGCGGGTGCCGCGAAGCTGACGGATCTGCTTCTTCGTCCGCTTGATCATGCCGTGACGCTTGCCGCGCTGGGCGTGCATCACTTTGCCGGTGGCAGTCACCTTGAAGCGCTTTTTAGCGCCCGATTTGGTCTTCAGCTTGGGCATTTGGCTCTCCTAATGGCCACGGAAATCCGCCCGCGAAGGCGGCTGGCCGTCAAAAATGCTCGTTAGAGCGTTGATTGTGCTCAGGTTTCTACGAACAAGCGCGGAACCCGCACGAAACACCGCCACGGCAGCCCTTAATCAGCCGGGCGATGAAGGCTGGGCTTATGCCAGAGCGGCAGCCAATTGGCAACGATGAACCGCCAAAACCCGCCCGCCGACTATCCGGAGTTGCCACCCTCATCGTCCAGGCCGTGTCGCCCGGAGGAAGGACCAAAATGGCCCATTTCCCGCAATTTGTCCCGCAATTTGCCCGCCCGCGCCGTCTGGCGCTGCTTGCCGTGCTCGCCGCCGCCGCGCTGCCGTCCGCCGCCGATGCCCGCGCCGGCCGCTATGACGGCATCTGGAACGTCACCTTCGCCACCACCCGCGGCAATTGCAGCTCAGGCTACAGCGTCCCCTTCACCGTGACCGGCAGCCGCGTCTCGTCCGCCGGCGGCGGCCGGGTCTCGGGCAGGGTCAAGCGCTCCGGCACTGTGGCGGTCAATGTCTCGGTCGGCGCGTCCCATGCCAGCGGCGGCGGCCGGCTTGCCGGTGTGAACGGCTCCGGCGCATGGAGCGGCATCATTTTCGGCGACCGCTGCAGCGGCACCTGGCAGGCGACGCGGAGCTGACACACAAACGGCCCGCCGGAGAACCGGACGGGCCGTTAACTCTCAATTCCAAATAACTGGCGTCAGCGCGGCGCCAGCACCATGACCACCTGGCGGCCTTCGAACCGCGCGTCCTGCTCGACCTTGGCGAGCTCGGCGACGTCGGTCTTGATCTTGTCCAGAAGCTTGGTGCCGATCTCCTGGTGCGCCATTTCGCGGCCGCGATAGCGCAGCGTGATCTTGACCTTGTCGCCCTCTTCGAAGAACCGCTGCATCGCGCGCATCTTCACGTCGTAATCATGATCGTCGATCATCGGACGGAGCTTGATCTCCTTGATCTCGACGGTCTTCTGCCGCTTGCGGGCTTCGGCGGCTTTCTTCTGAGCGGAATACTTGTACTTCCCGTAGTCCATGATCTTGCAGACGGGAGGGCTGGTATTCGGCGAAATCTCGACCAGATCCATGCCAGCTTCCTGGGCCATCTTGATGGCGACGACGGTCTCGACCGTGCCTTTATTGTCACCGGTCTGATCGATCAGCTGGATCTGCGCATTGCGAATATCATCATTGATGCGCGGCCCGTCTTTGCTGGCAGCGGGCGGAGCTTTATTAGGACGGCGAATGGGTGGTTCTCCAAAGTTGTGAAAGAAGCGGCTATTTTGAAGGAAGATGCGTTTGCCGGCAAGCAAGTCGCGTACGCGAAGCGAAAAACCGTTAAATGCGAGGCATTTTGGTCACGCCTGGCGGCACGCTGACCGACATAGACACCTTGACCCTGTTCCGCAAGCGTCCCAAAGGGCCAATACCGATGTCCGGCGGTGCCACGGAACGCGCCCAGACAGCTCAAACAGCACAGCCAGAGTAAACGTTCCATGACCGATGCAATTCCCGATACCGTGCTCGATTTCATCGATGTGGGCGAGGGCGCGTCCGCGCGCAGGATCGCGGTGCGCCGCCGCGCCGGAAAGGGCCCCGGCCTCGTTTGGCTCGGCGGGTTCAAATCGGACATGCAGGGCAGCAAGGCGCTGGCGCTCGACGCCTGGGCCAGCGACCATGGCCGCGCCGCGGTCCGGTTCGACTATTCCGGCCACGGCGAATCTGGCGGCGATTTCGCCGACGGAACCATCGGGCGCTGGCTGGAGGAGAGCGTCGCGGTGTTCGAGCGGTTCTGCGACGGCCCGCAGATCCTGATCGGCTCCTCCATGGGCGGCTGGATGGCGCTGCTGCTCGCGCGCGAGATCAGGAAGCGCCAGGAGAAGCAACAAGCCAAGGCGTCGCTCGCCGGCCTCGTGCTGATCGCGCCGGCGCCCGACTTCACCGAGGAGCTGATGTGGAAGAATTTTCCGGCTGCGGTGAAGAAGGAGATCGAAACCAAGGGCGTCTGGCTGCGGCCGTCCGAGTATGGCGACGGCTCGCCCTATCCGATCACGCGGAATCTGATCGAGGAGGGCCGCAACCATCTCGTGCTCGGCAGCGCCATCGATCTCGGCTGCCCCGTCCGCATCCTGCAAGGCGCGCAGGACCCTGATGTGCCCTGGCAGCACGCCTTCGCGCTGACGCACCGCCTGCCGGCCGACGACGTCGTGCTGACCTTGATCCAGGACGGCGACCACCGCCTCTCGCGCCCGCAGGACATCGCGCGCATTCTTGCCGCGGTGGCCGAGATCGGGTGAGGTGTTGCCAAGCATTAGGTGTCATCGTCCGCCTTGTGCGCGATTGCGCACTGGGGCGGACGATCCAGTATTCCAGAGACGGTCGTGTTTAATCGAGAGGCCGCGGCGTACTGGATGCCCCGCCGGAGCCTGTCATCGGGCTCGCCGAAGGCGAGACCCGGTGGCGGGGCATGACCAAGAAGTGGGAGCCTCGCCGATGACCACCACAGCCATGCTGCGCGCCTTCTGCGATGCCGTCGAGCAGCGCAACGGCCGCGCGTTTGCCGAGCTCTTCACCGAAGACGGCGTCTATCACGACGTCTTCTACGGCGCGTTCGAAGGCCGCGAGAAGATCGCCGCGATGATCGACGACTGGTTTTATCGCACGGCGACCGATTTCCGCTGGGACATGCATGATCCCGTCACCAACGGCAGCACGCTCTATGCGCGCTACACCTTCAGCTATCGCTCGACCTTGCCGGAAGCGAACGGCGCGCGGGCGATGTTCGAGGGCGTTGCGATCATGACGCTGAAGGACGGCAAGATCGCTGCCTATCACGAGGTCGCCAACACCGCGCCGGCGTTTGTCGATTTGAAGTTTGCAGCCGAACGGATTGCCAAGATCGTCGCCAAGCAGGGCGCGGCGCTGAAGGCGCGGCCGGAGATGAAGCGGCATCTGGCGTAGCTGTCATTCCGGGCTCGCGACTTCGTCGCGCCCCGGAATGACGGCGGAGACTACCGCTTCGACGGATTCGCCATCGGCTTGCGCTGCGCCAGTGCGGCGACGGTGGCGGTGCCGATCGGGCCCTGTTCGTCGTAGAGCCAGCATTCGCCGATCGCGACACCGTCCGTGCCGTGATGGTTCACCACATCGAAGCCGATCCAGTTCGTCACCGGCAGGCGGTGCAGATAGATCGTGACGTCGCTGTTGATGTAGCCGAGCCCCTTGTCGCCGGCGTTCGCGAACGGGCTCGCGAAATCGGCGCCAACCGCGACATGGACGAACGGCGTCATCGGCACGCCGGCAACGAGCTCGCGCACCTCGCTCATCCAGAGCCGGCGCGGCCCGAGCGAGCCCATATGGCCGACGATCGGCCGCGTCGTCCATTTGCCGTTCATGCCGAGCCTGGGATCGGTCGGCTTGGGAATGTCGGCCGGCTTCGGCACGTCCCAGTTCGGCGGCGACCAGACATTGCCATCGGGATTCTGCGTTTTGCGCAGCAACTGACACGAGGCGCGCGCCATGCCGACGCCGCCGGAGACGAATTCCGCCTCGACCACGCGGATGCGCAGTCCGTCGCGCACCAGCCGCGTCGTCACCTCGATCGGCTTGTCGATGGTCGGCAGCCGAAACATGTCGACGGTGAGCCGCGCCGGCACGAATTCGGGGCCGGAATGGCGCTCCTCGATGGCGAAGCCGAGCAGGCCGACGATGACGCGTCCGTGCAGCGATTTCGGATCCCACGGACCATTGGCAACTTCCGTCGGGTGGAAAGTATCGCCGTCGCGGGTGAAGAAAGGCATGTTTGTCATGGCGCGCGAGCTTGAAGGAACGCGCAGGGAAATCAAGGGTGGGGGCTCGCGTGGTCAGCGGTGGCGCATGCTTCCCCACACGCCACTGTCATCGTCCGCGAAGGCGGACGATCCAGTATTCCAGAGGCAGTAGTGATTGAGCCGATAGGCCGCGGCGTACTGGATGCCCCGCCTTCGCGGGGCATGACACCGAGAATTAGGAGGCGGCTTGCCATTCCTCGCGCACACTGTCGTCGTGTTCGTTGGAAATCGCATTTGCCCCGAGCGCCTCAAACTCCTGCCGCGCCACCAGCTGCCCCAGCGCCCACACCGCCGCGCCACGCACCAGTGGGCTCTCATCACCCAGCAATCGCCGCGCCTCCTCCGCGAGCGCCGCTTCTCCCGAATTGCCGATCGCGATCAGCACGTTGCGCAAGAAGCGGTCACGGCCGATGCGCTTCACCGGCGACTTCGTGAACAGCGCACGAAACGCCGCATCATCGAGCCGCGCCAATTCGGCAAGGCCCGGTGCACGCAGTTCGTCGCGCGCGGCGAGCCTGGCCTCGCGTCCCGCTTGCGCGAACTTGTTCCAGGGGCAGGCGGCAAGGCAATCGTCGCAGCCATAGATGCGGTTGCCGATCGCCTTGCGAAATTCGCGCGGGACCGGTCCCTTGTTCTCGATGGTGAGATAGGAGATGCAGCGGCGCGCATCGAGCTTGTAGGGCGCGGGGAACGCCGCGGTCGGGCAGATGTCGAGACAGGCCCGGCACGAGCCGCAATGATCGATCTCGGCAGCGTCGCGCGGCAAGTCGAGCGTGGTGTAGATCGCGCCGAGAAACAGCCATGAACCGAACTCGCGCGAGACGAGATTGGTGTGCTTGCCCTGCCAGCCCAGATGCGCGGCCTGCGCCAGCGGCTTCTCCATCACCGCGGCGGTGTCGACGAACACCTTCACTTCCGACGGCGCGGTCGCGACCAGCCAGCGCGCCAGCGCCTTCAGGCGCTTCTTGATCAAATCGTGATAGTCGTCGCCCTGCGCGTAGACCGAGATCGCCGCGCGCGTGCGCTGCTCGAGGATCGCGAGTGGATCTTCGTCGGGACCGTAGTTGACGCCGAGCATGATCACGCTGCGCACGTCCTGCCACAGCCCGCGCGGATCGACGCGGCGCTCGGGCTGCGCTGCGAGCCAGTCCATGTCGCCATGGCCGCCCGAGGCGATGAATTCGAGGAAGTGCTTTCCGGCAGTCTCGATCGAGCCGGGCTCCGTCACGCCGATGCAGTCGAAGCCGAGCGTCTTTGCCTCGGCCGTCAACTTCGTCTTCAGTTCAGACAGATCGGCCGAGCTCAGAAATCCAGGTCCACATAGGTCCGCGACGCCGGCACGCCGGCGAGCCATTCGCTCAGCAGCGGGCGGAACGACGGGCGGGATTTCACCCGCGCGTACCACGCCTTTGCTGCGTCGTCCTCGCTCCATGGCACGTCGCCCAGATAGTCGATCGCCGAGAGGTGCGCCGCGGCGGCGAGATCCGCGTAGGTGAGCCGGTCGCCGGCGAGGAAGTTACGCGTCTGCGCCAGCCAGCCGATATAGGCCAGATGATAGCGCACATTCGCCTTGGCCGCGCGCATCACGTCGGCCGAAGGCGCGCCGCCGCCGTTCTCCTCGCTCATGAAGCGCTTGTAGATCCGCTCGGTGACGAGAGGGTGCGAGACCTCCTCGAAGAACTTCTCGTTGAACCAGGCCATCAGCCGGCGCACCTCGACGCGCTCGCCAAGCGTCTCCGGCATCAGGCGCTTGGGTCCCATCCCGGCGCCGTAGGCCTCGTCGACATATTCGGCGATGATCGCCGCGCCTGGTATCGGCGGCTGTTCCTCGTCCACCAGGACCGGCGTGGTGCCGGCGGCATTGAGCAGCAGGAATGCCTCGCGCCGTTCCCAGCTGCGCTCTTCGACCAGTTTCAGGTCGAGCCCGTATTCGCCCACGATCAGACGGATGAAGCGCGAATGCGGACAGAACGGATGATGAAACAGCGTAAACATGAAGCCTTTGACTATTTGATGGTGCTTAAGAATCCATCAATGTTTGTGCGGCGCCACACTAGTCCTTCAAAACCGCGAAGCAAGACCGTGATGATCGTATTTTGCGATTGCAGCATGGGGACGAATAGGCGAGAAGAACCCCGCTTTTCCAGCGGAAATGGACCGTAAATATGTCAGATGCAATACGGGCAGTGATCCTCGGCATCATCGAGGGTGTGACCGAGTTCCTTCCCGTTTCCTCGACCGGCCACCTGCTGCTTGCGGAGCGCTTTTTTCATCTCGGCGAAGGCGCCTTCTGGGATTCGTTTACGGTTCTGATCCAGCTCGGCGCGATCCTCGCGATCGTCGGGCTCTACTTTAGGAAGCTCTGGGACGTCGTGATCGGCTTCTTCACGGGCGACACCTATTCGCGCCGTTTCGTGATCGGCGTGCTGGTGGCCTTCCTGCCGGCGGTCGTGGTCGGCCTCGTCGCCGGGAAATACATCAAGAGCGTGCTGTTCAATCCGTGGGTCGTGTGCTTCACGCTGATCGTCGGCGGCGCCATCCTGCTCTGGGTCGACAAGCTCGACCTCAAGCCGCGCGAGCACGACGCCACCCGGTTTCCGCTGCTGATGTATCTCTACATCGGCATCGCGCAGTGCGTGGCGATGATCCCGGGCGTGTCGCGCTCCGGCGCCAGCATCGTCGCCGCCATGCTGCTGGGCGCGGACAAGCGCGCGGCGGCGGAGTTCTCGTTCTTCCTCGCGATCCCCACCATGATCGGCGCGTTCGCCTACGACTTCTACAAGAACCGCTCCGAGATGACGATGGACCACATGGGCATCGTCGCGATCGGCTTCGTGGTCTCGTTCATCACCGCGATCATCGTGGTGAAGACGTTTTTGACATACGTCACCCGCCATGGCTTCGTGGTGTTCGCCTGGTGGCGCGTCATCGTCGGCACGCTCGGCCTGATCGCGCTGGCATTGGGGCGCTGACGTCCGAAGACGTCGACGCGCCAAGGCGCGCAAATTCCGGCGATTGTGGGATTCGCACTGCGGCCACGGCGGCGGTGCACTCCCTCGCCCCGTTTCTTACGGGGAGAGGTGAAAAAGAGCCTCAAACGCTCATGCGCTGGAACTGCCCGGCGGCGCGGAAACGCCAGAGATATTGCGGAGCGATCGCTTCCAGCGAATCCGGCGTGATGCCGAGGCCTTCCAGCGTCAGCCCAGCCGCCTTCGCCGCATCCGACACGACGTTGTCGCGCTCGAGCAGCGTGACCTGGTCGGGCGTCAGCTTGAACGCGCCCGGCGCGAATTGCAGGAAGTTGGCCTGGAAGCGGGCAAGCCCGAACGGCAGCGGCACCAGCATCGGCTTGCGAGCGGTGATCTCGAGGATGGCCTCGATGATCTCGCGCATGGTCAGCACTTCCGGCCCGCCGAGCTCGTAGGTCGCGCCCGCCTTGGCCTTGCCGTCGACCGCCTCCGCGATCGCGGTGGCGACATCGCCGACATAGACCGGCTGCATCCGGGTCCTCTCGCCGATCAGCGGCAGCACCGGCGACATCCGGGCCAGCGCCGCAAAGCGGTTGGTGAACTGGTCCTCGGGGCCGAACATCACGGAGGGACGGAAGATCGTGGCCGAGGGCACCGCGGCCAGGACCGCCGCCTCGCCGGCCGCCTTGGCCTTGGCATAGCGCGAGGGCGATTCCGCGTCGGCGCCGATCGCCGAGACATGCACCAGGCGGGCCCCTGCGGCGGCCGCCGCCTTGGCGACGGTCTCGGCGCCCTTGGCCTGGACCGCGTCGAAGCTCTGTTTGCCACCCTCGGTGAGGATGCCGACAAGGTTGATCACGACATCCGAATCACGCAGCGCCGCCTCGACCGAGGCCGGGTAGCGCAGATTGGCCTGCACCACATGGACCTGCCCGACCTTGCCGGAGGGCTGGAGGTATCCAGCCAGTTCCGGCCGCCGCACCGCGACCCGGACCCGGTAATCGCGCTTGCACAGCGCCCGGACGACATTCCGGCCCAAAAACCCCGATCCGCCGAAAACCGTGACGAGAGTTTCCAGATTCGATGCCATGGGGATCTATTCCTGAGGGAGAGTGCGCCTGACGAGGCTTGTATCGGGCCGGTTTGCGATGCGCAATCCGCAAGCCGAAACATGGCTCAAGCATGAATTGACAACGGCGTCACCGAACCGTAGTAACCGCCTCCGTGCCCCAAACGGCATGCCCAGGTGGTGGAATTGGTAGACGCGCTGGCTTCAGGTGCCAGTGGCTTAACGGCCGTGAAGGTTCGAGTCCTTTCCTGGGCACCATACAATTCTGGATCGCAAACAAATCCAGATAGATAAGCCCTTTCAGAGTGTTGCGTTGGCCCCGACTGTGTAACAATGGGGTGTAACATTGCTGTTCAGGGTTGTTCGGCCGATGCGCCGGGATGGGTCTCGCTTTCCTCTTTTCGTGCAGCGCATTCCGGCTGATGTCCGGCGCAAAGTTGTCGGTTTTGAACTGGCGATTCCGCTCGGTGACGGCTTCGTTTTCGTGACGCCTAGCGAGGGTGCTCAGGCCGTCCGTTTCTCCCTTCGCACCACAGAGCCTAGCGAAGCCAAGAGGCGTCAGGCGCTCGTTGCAGCGCATCTGGCGACCGTCTGGGAGGCGTTCCGCAATGACGCCCCGGTGCATCTCACCCACCGGCAAGCGACCGCCTTGGCGGGCGAACTCTATCGCGTTTGGGCAGACAGCGAGGGCCACGCCCGGAGTGTCGCCATGGTCCATACGCCCGGAGTCGGCTGGGCGCCCGACACGGAGAACCAGGAGGAGCAGGAAGCCCACTGGGCGGCCGTAACGGAGATGTGGGAGAGGGTCGGCGGAGACGGTGAGGCCAAGAAACTAGAGAAGGCGCTCGGGCCTATCGTGGACCGACTCTTGCTCACCAAGGGAATCCGCCGCGTGGATACCGAATCACGCGCCCTCTTGCTCACTGCCTTTTGGATGGCCCTGCGTGACGCCTTCGCTAGCCGCCAACGGAACGCCAAGGGAGACTATTCGCTCGATGCCAAGGCCGCCCGCTTTCCCGAGTGGCAGGCCCCGGCAGATGCGCTGAAGGAAAAGCCAAAGCGGGGCGCCTCCAAGAGTTCCCTAACTGGCCTTGTTGAGGATTGGTGGAAGGAAGCGAAGAGGGCCGGTCGCAAGCAGAGCACCTATGAGAGCTATCGAAATTCGATGGCGCGTCTCGTGACATTCCTGAAGCATGACACGGCGAACCGGGTGACGCCTGAGGACATCGTTCGCTTCAAGGATTATCGCGTCCAAGGCGGCGTGAGTCCAAAGACCGTGAAGGATAGCGACCTCGCAGGCATGAAGACGGTGTTTGGATGGGCGGTCGTTAATCGTCGGCTGCACAGCAATCCGGCCGAAGGGATCACCATCAAGGTCGGCAAGTCGCGCAAGCTCCGGTCTAAGGGGTTCTATGATTCGGAGGCAATCGCCATCCTGAAGCACGCCCGCGAGTTCGCGCCCGGCCGCGAAGCCCCGAAGCTGGCGGCGGCTAAGCGGTGGGTGCCGTGGCTGTGCGCCTTCACGGGTGGCCGCGTGGGCGAGATGATTCAGATTCGCAAGGAGGACATCCGGCGCGAAGGCAAGCTCTGGGTGCTGCACGTGACGCCCGAAGCGGGGCCGGTGAAGACGGATGAAGCTCGTGATGTCGTGCTCCATCGGCAAATCATCGAGGAAGGCTTCGTGGAGTTCTTTGAGAAGTCGAAGGGCGGCTATCTCTTCATCGACCCCAAGGCCGGTGAGTTAGGCGTGCGCAACGCGATCAAGACGGCGCGTAACAAGGTCAATGAGTTCGTGCGTGAGGTGGTGAAGGATAAGAACGTTGATCCAAGCCACGGTTGGCGCCATCGCTTCAAGACGGTTGGCATAGATCAGGGCGTTGAGATGCGCGTGTTGGACGCCATTCAGGGGCACGCGCCGCGCAATGTCTCGGAAGGCTACGGAGACGTGACCATTAAGGCAAAGGCGAGCGCCATGGCAAAATATCCATCAATCGACGTCGCATAGAGGCAAGCCGCGCTTTCGGGAGTATCTCAGAAGACCAGTGAAATGCACGCGAATCGATGTTAGTAGTTCGTCTACTACCGAGAGTTTAGCGGGGGCATCATTTGCTGTCGGGAATGAATTCCGAGTTTCTGTCGAGTTGCATTCACGGCAGAGACCTCCTCAACGACGATTGCGTTGCGGGCCACTATAATGCGGATGAACTTGCGAGGCGGGCAACAACTGTCGTCCAATACGGCTTCGCCGCCCTTAAACTTGAGCAAATCGTTATTAAGCGAAAAGCCGCGCAGTGTGTTCGAACGACGCCGCACGCCGTGGTTCTGCGGGGACTCAATAGGCTGATTCGGCAGGCAACACAGATTCGTCCCTCCGACCGAGATACTATTATTCGACGTCTAACGACTGTGCTGCAAGAGGGGGTGCCTCACCGAGTCTACAAATTCGACATTAGGGCGTTCTTCGAAAGTGTCGATACTAAGCGTCTGTTCGAGCAGATAGCGAATATTCCCTCCCTACCGAGAAACGCTACAATAGTTCTCTTGAACTATCTAAACGAGCTGAAGTCACGAGGCATCTTAGGTTTGCCACGAGGCGTTCCTCTCAGTGCGACTTTGTCTGAATTTGCGTTGCAGACGTTCGACCGTGAACTGTCGCTTCTGCCAGAGATATATTTTCATGCGCGGTATGTGGATGATATTGTCATTGTCACAAGCGCTCGTGAAAATCCTCGCGAATTCGCACGCAAGATAAGAAGACTCTTGACGCCCTTGGGGCTCGAACTGAACCATCAGAAAACGAAGACGATAGACATTCCAGTCCAACAGAAATCGGATGGAACGGCTATCTTGGGGCGTTTCGACTATCTTGGATACGCCTTCTCAATACATGAAAGCACCCGGAATGGTGACAGAAGATTCTTCCGAGACGTTGAGGTAACTATCGCGAGTACCAAGATCGCTCGACTGAAGGCTCGACTTTGCTGCTCCATTGCGGTGTTTTTGGGAGACGGTGACGTCGGGAAATTTGAGCGCAGATTGCAGCTCCTTACCGGAAATTATAACGTCCGGGATTTCGTGAAAAATCGTTCACGCAATACTGGGCTTTACTGCAACTATAGGCGTGTAAACTCTCACGCCGCGCTGACTGAGCTAGACGCGTTTCTTCGATCAGTCCTAGTGGGTAATCGCAGTCGTTTGTCCAAGCGGCTTTCCGCAAAGGTTTCTCTCGGGGTGAGACGGTCTTTCTTGAAGTTTAGCTTTGAACGAAGCTTTCGGCAGCGGACCTTTTACAACTTCTCGGCGGCCGAACTGGCAGACCTACGGCGGTGCTGGCGCGATGGCTAGTTCTGGCATAAGGCGGGGGAACATCGACAGGAGCAACTCCGATCGCGCGGTTCTCACTGATACCGCACCGATGGATGTTCCGATCGTTTTCTCAAACGACGGCTTTCACACAAATCTCCGAAGGACGCCGGCTACGCCGGGATTAAAGCGCATTGTCGAGACGCTTATAACCTCGAATCCTGAGCACTACACGATTCCTTATCGGTATCGCATTAGGCTATCGACAACTGCGAGCCGCCAATTGAGTCTCGCTCATCCAGCGGCACAAAAAGAGGCGTGCGGGTTTTATCAAAAGTACGGACATCTACTTCCGTATTTTTGTCGTCACCCCGAAGTTTCTCTACGTCGTGCAGCAAAGGTGGGCAGCTCCGTATTTTATCTGACGCGAAGTGCCGAATCGAAGAGATACAAGGGAGCCGCTATCGATATGCTCCTTCATGACGAATCTGTTCGGAATCCCGGTTCGTATTTTGCTTACGCGGGATATGACCGCTTTTACAAATTCTTCAACTCGCAAGAGTTCTTGGGTCTTGAGAAAACGTTCTCGATGATGCGCCTCACGGACGTGTCGAAATGCTTTTCATCTATCTACAGCCATACGCTTGCTTGGGCAGTTAAGGACATCCAACACGGCAAGGAGCATCCGCTTGCAGTGTCATTTGCAAACGACTTTGATTCTTTGATGCAGTACTCAAACTATAATGAAACTAATGGCATCCCTGTTGGCGCGGAGGCGTCAAGAATTTTTGCGGAAATCATCCTGCAATCCGTCGATGTTGCCGTGCTTAAGAGAGCGAAGCGTGCCGGCCTAGCGCATGGCTCGGATTTTGCGATACGCAGGTATATCGACGATTACGCAATATTCGCCAATACGACCGAAAGCCTGGACGTAATTCAGCGGGCTGTTTCGGACGGTCTCCTGATGTTTAACTTGCACCTCAACGAGGCCAAGACGCACACGATCGCACGTCCACTGCAAACGCGAAGATCACAGATCATATCGGGCGCTTCGCCGGCCTTGCACAAGTTTCGAGAGTCGATTTCCGAAATCGATCAGAGCTCTCGCCTGCATAGACCACGGAAAGTGCGGGAGCCAGAGTCGGTGGTGCGAACATTTGTCAATGACATCAAGGTGGCGAGTACGAATGGTGGCGCTGGTTACGAAGATGTCAGTCCTTACATAATTGGGTCGATTAGTAGCACGCTGGAGATCTTGATAGCGGGCTTTCCATCTGCGCCGGCAGAGGTCCGAAAAGATGCTGAGCTTTATGCCAAGGCGTTTGATACATTGCTCTCTGCGCTATTCTACTTCTTCACGGTGCACGCGACTGTTACCGCATCGTACCAAGTGGCTAAGGCGACCATTCTCTCGGTTCGATTTTTTAAGGACAACTTAGCGGCTGCGGCTGAGCACATTTTCGAAAGGGTCCGAACTCTCATTCAGGAAGTTGTCACGAACCCGAGCTTACTCAGCGTCGCGATGACCGAATGCGTTCCAATCGAAATGCTGAACATTATCTTGGCATCGACAGCGCTTCCCGAGGCATACAAAACGAACGTCCATGACATACGTAGGCGGGTGATCGACGACGAGAACGCTGACTATTTCTCGATTGTGTCGCTGTTATTTTATTTTGGTCCGTCTGATCCAGACTTCATCGACGAGGTCGAAAATAAACTTCGTAAGCAATTTCTCCCGAAAGCTGTCCCGCGAAAAGTATCGCATGACGCGCACCTTCTCCTCGACTTGATTGCGTGTCCATTTTTGTCGAAACAGTTTAGGCGCGAGTGTGCACATGTCTTGCTGAAGGGCCTTGAAATATCACCTGCGCATTATTCCAACGTGCTAGTCGCCGAACTCGAGCGTTTTCCGTGGTTCGTTAACTGGCGGGAGATTGACCTGTTGAATCATCTCAGAAAGAAGGAGTTGAGGGCGGTCTATTAAGCGGCTAGTTTGTTCCGGGGAGTCGTTCAAGACAGCTACCGGCGGAGTTTCTCCGCTGCCACGTAAGGGTCGACGTCAGTTGGGTTAATTACCGGGCTGCATAGTTCCATACGGGCGGGCGAAAGCTCGCACACACTTGATGCTTGAGGGCGACTCCCTGCTTGCTTCTCCGCCAAGCCTTCCCGCGTGCTATCGGGAGTTTGCGTACTCAGTTGCCGATCTCTTGCAGGCCGGAAGCTCGGCGCAGGCAAGCACAGCACCATGGCGCAGGGCATTCTCATACGAATCGTCTTTGTGGTTTGCGTGAAGATAGGCCCCGAGCAAGGCCGCTGCGACCAAGATTACGACGTAACGGGCCCGTTCCAAAACCTGCCGCGCCTTGGGGTCCTTCTCAATGCGATTGACCGTGGCCAAGAAAATGGCCGGTGTGCTCACGAGAAGGATGGCAACTTGGATGCTGCCCGACTCGATATCCAGCCGGCTGAGAACTTGATGTTCGAGCCAGAGGCAAAGCGCGATGAAGCCCCAGACGGTGGCCCAATAGCTGGCGAGGTCGAAGAGAACCTTGATGGGGTCGGTCTCGTGCGACTTGGGGGCGGTGCTCTCGGTGCTGGCCATTCGTTCGTTCCTCAGTGGTGGCCGGCCTAATGTAGACGATAGTCATCATGGCTCAACGAAAAAATGGGACTCATAGTCCGTAGACCCAAAGTCATCATGACGGCCTGCTTCCGCGGATGGAAGACGAGACGGGCATCGTTGAAGTGCTGGCGGAAGCCGTGAAGAAGGCCCGCAAAGGGCTGGGGCTGTCCCAAGAGGATTTGGCCCTAGAGGCGGGGCTGGATCGCACCTACGTCAGTCAGGTCGAGCGGGGCACCCGTAATTGCACCATCATTGTCCTAGCCCGCTTGGCGAAGGCCCTCAAGACGACCCCTGACCGCTTGCTCGTGCCTCAGAGGAAGGGGCGGGGGCAGTCCTGAATCTCGTCCGGTGTCAGGTTGATCATTTTGAGCACCGGCCGCGAGGGAGCGGGGTCCGTCACCGGGAGCGGCACGACGCATGGCCCAAGATTACTCTCGATCCAAAGCGGACTTCGGCAGTCACGCACACAAAGTCAGCATGTGACCCGAATCAGACCTTGGCCGTCGGACAGCACAACCATCAATGGACAAATGGAGAATTCTGGGCGATTTTCTACGGCAGATTGAAGAAGGAATTCATTGTGCCGAGCGTTGAGGTAATTCTGGCGTTGACCGGGGCGACTTCAGTCTTAGGGGTCATCGCGCTTGCTGGCAATTTCTATCTGTATTTGAAGATTCGGGCCATCGAGGCAATAGAATACAAGTCTGTTCGTGAGGTCATTGAGGGCGAGGGCCTCTTAAAAGCCGATCAAGTCCCAGCCATTCTACAAGCTTTCGAGAGTGGAGCAGACAGGCTCCAAGTGCTCAAGCTGCTTGCCAAGGTTCAGAGCAGCCAAGGAGCTTCCCGTGTCTATGAAAAGATAAAGGGCGAGATCGACGTTAAACAGCTTGAAAAGCAGCGGTTCAACCATCTTCGTCGGATCACCTTTAGCGTTGCGCCATTTTTCTTCTTAATCGCGTGCACTTCACTTGTGTATGGTGCTTACTCCAACCCGGAGTTTACCGCCGCAGTAAGCAATTTCCTTCGTGGCAATGGTGAAAAAGTTCTCCCCAAACCCAATCCTTCTCCTTCCCCATCGCCGCAGCGTCTTGGCCAAGTTACGATCTTCCCGAAGTTAAAGACCGTCACCACCGAAACGTCGGTTCACCCAGCGGTGCTAAGTGGAGGTCGTGGAATAGATTCCGTCGTTTCGTTCAGCATCAAGATAATTCCAGAACTCGCAAAACAAGGTTGGAAAATCGACGTCGAAAAACTGATGACGAATGGCATCACATGGTCGCAGGAAGAGACAAATGGTGGCTCGGGCAGTTCCTGCATGGGCCTCGACAAGGTTACAGTAACGGATGATGGATTTTCGTTTCTTATCAGATTCGGTCACAAAACCGATGTCTTGGGTCACAAGTCAGATGCGTTGGTCACGTGTAATATCCGATCGGTGCCCCTAGTCCGCAAAGCTGAAAATTATACAAGTGGGGAGCCAATCGCGCGCGAACTTATGAAGGGTTCCGATTTGTGGGTTAGCCTCCCGTCAAATACAATTAGTTATATGATCAAGCTCGCCATCGACGGCAGCGGAGAGCGTGTTCTGACGGACGATTCTCCGTCGCCGTTTGACTTTCTTCAAATCATGAAGCGGAATGACGGCATCTTGTTCAAGCTTAGTTCTTGATCGCATCGTTCTGGCAGTTTCGCGATTTGCTGCGGACGCGTTCCTTCCGTCGATGTTAGTACTGTGTGAATGCATCGGCTGAACTGTTATTGCGACCTCTCCTGGCCCTCGGCGACCCTGATTCGTGTTGCGGCGGGTGTCGGCCGTCCGCCAAAGCAGACCGCAGTAGATTCCGTCATTCCGTGTCGCGCTATCCCCTTTGGCTTCATCATCGAGCGGCCACAATAAGAGGACTTGGGGACTCTCGCCCCAACTCGGAGATGGGCCCTACTGGATCGACCTTGGGGGGCTGCAAGCTCGGCCTTAGTGGATTGCCTTTAAAGGTGGCCATGTAGGAGGGGTGGTGTCACCCTCCCAACTTGAAGCCTCCTTAAAGGGACCCGGAGATAGCCCTTCAAGTTCTAACTCTCTGAGTTTCCTCCCCTAGCTTCCTCCTCCATTAGCGGAGGCGTAAGATTTAATATATTGTAATCATTGATGAACTTTTACTGAGACAATCGCGCAGGGCGAGCGGCTCCAGCGTTGAAAAACGGCCCCCATCGTTTCCTGCGCCACACCCACGTGAGATTTCGCGACGAGCACCGCATCGTGGAGAGGCAGGGCGGTGACTCCAGCAGCCGATAATTCAGTGAGAACCTCGATGAGCATATCGCTTTCGATGCGCATCAGTTGGAAACCAAGACCCTTCCCAAACAGGTGAGCAATGGGCGCATGCTTCACGGCGAGCATCTCGACTGCCGTCCGGAGATTGATGCCATCCGGAAAATGCCGGTGTGTGTCCTCGGGCCAATTCTTGAGCGGCCCTCGCGAGAACAGTAGTGCGTTCATCAGCTTCTTGCAGCCATCACGGCCGGTGCCCTTCCCGAAAACATCATAGAGGTCGCCCTCAGGCTGCGGCGCTCCGGCCCGCACGTAAGCGAGGCGCGGGAAAAGTTGCCCATAATCGACCTCCGCCACGCGTTCGCCGTCGATACGAATGCGCGGGCGTTCCGTTCGCTCCATTGACATCCAGAAGCCGCCCGCAAGACGGCCGCCGTGAAGCCACGTGGCGTTATTGAAGATGCGTCTCAGCGAGCGGCGATAGGGAGCAATGATTTGCCCATCCCTTCCTAAAGAGATGCCGGAGTCGTCCTGGCCTGCGACCTCAATGTCAGCCTCGCGCAAAAATCCGTTTATGCGCCCTATTTGGTTCGCGAACTTCTTGGACTGTGCGGTCTCGCGATAAGCGATGGAGGCGGCGTTCCCGTCCTTGTCCTTTCCTTCCTTCAGGAGGACCAACACGGGATCGTCAATTTGACAGATTGCGCGCCATTCGGGAGGAGCCAGCGGGAGATGATCTGCGAGGCGTTCTTGTGGCTCAATGAGCGACGGCATTTTTGACCTAGGCGAGATCCTGTAACCGCGCCGCCCCTCCGCGATGAGGCCCATGGCGGATAGGAGGTCGATGGCAGTTAGGAAGTGTTGACCGAGAACAGCGTTCCCTTGCCAGATGACGGCATGTGACCGGGGCACGGCGAGCTTGGAGTTGCTTCCGGTGGCCTTTAGCAGAATGAGATTGCAGGCCAACGCCTCCGTGGCCACGTAAAATTTCGCCGCGTCCGCTTCCTTTCGCGCTCGCTTGCGGGAGGCGCTCGCGGCCTCGTAGGCCAGCAATGTGTCGGCCAGCCTTCTGACGGCTGCTTGAAGCTCCGCGCCCTTCGCGCGAAGCTGGGGATCGAACATCATGGGCTGCGATTGGGAAGGCATGGGGTTCGGTGCTCAAAGTGACCGGCTCTAACATCGATTATTGACGCACCGACCAGTCTGACCTGATCTCACGCTAAGGGCACTGGGGAGCCAATTATCGGCCGGAGTGTTCAGCTGGGCGCCTTGCGTGTGCCGCGCCCGAAGCGCTGCTTGTGGGCTAGCACGCCCTTCAGGTGCTTCTCGATGACCCACTCGCAGGGCTCCTCCAGCATACGCCCCATCAAGCGCAGCACGCGGCCGGATGATCTTGGATAAGCCCGCGTCTTGGATCGGCGCTCGCGGCCCTGTGCGTCATAGGTCACCCACCCTGTGCCACTGGCGAGCCTGTGCACGGCTTTGCACGCCTGCACCGTCCGGAATTCCTTTGGCCGGTGACCCCGCTCCTCGGCAAGTGCATGCACGGCAACGACGATTGAGACGATGCGCTCCGGTTTGACCTTGGCGACGCGTAGTCGGGCCAGCCCTATCTTCGCCCGTTTGGCAGCCGCGAGGCCTTTCAACCGAGTCGCAATCTCGACGGGTCCAGCCCCCTCCAGGGCGAACCGCGTGGCGCTTATCGCTGCGCTGATGAACTTGTCGTTTGCTGCCAAGAGCCGGACGTAAGCGGTCGCAGCAGTTAGATACGGCTTCAATTCGGCGGCGGTGTAGGTGTTGAGCCAATAGCTTCCGTGCCGCGCCCGGTGTTCCACGTGCTTGCGGCAATGATGCGGTGCCAGCCCCTCATTGGCAGCCTTCATGGTCGGCCGCCCGCAGCCCGGGATGGCACAGGTGGCGGCAGCAGTGAGCGGACCCAATCGGATGCGCTCCTTCAAGGCCCTAGTCTGTTGTGCGCGGCTAGCCATTGCGCGTCTTTGCCACGAGATATTTTTCGTGCATGGCGTCCGCAATATAGAGCGCGATCGATAATAGTCGCTCGTAGTCCGGCGCCGTCAGCTCTAGGCCCGGCAGGCGAGACCTAGGCGAAAGGCGGTGCGCGGCCAGCTGCTGCTTGAACAGCTTCACGGCGAAGCGGATTGCGCCGTCCCGGTTGCTCGACACGGTGCGGGTTTTCTTTCCAAGGGTTCGCACAACATCCTTGCAAACCCAATGGAGTGTCGCACGGCGATAGTCGTAATGTGCCCCGTCTCGATGCTTTCCTTCCTGCGTGTCGGCCCAGACGGGCGTGTTGACGATGATGCGGCGCAGATAAAAGTTCTCCTTCGCATTCGAGCCAGCATAGGCAGCGTAGAAATATTGTTGACGGTTCGACCGGTCTAAGACGATGCGGCCTCCAGGCAATTCCAGCAGCAACACAACAGCAAAATACCAAGGGTCGAAGAAGCGATCACTCTTCGCCTTTCGGTCCAAAATCTTTGCCGCAATGGTGGGCCAATCAAGCCCATCAACTCCATCCTTTGCCTTTGCTTCAAGGAGCGAGCTGGATGGAAAACGGGCGGTTAGGAGAGGAGTTGGATTGGGCAGCGACTTCCCGTCACCCTGAATGTATTGCTCCGCCTCCTGAAGGTAGTCTTTGCATGCTGCTAGGGCACTGCTGGCCGATTGATCATACTCGATTGGTTTTATGCGTTGCTTAGGCATTTCCTCATTCCACACGTGGTGACTCAATGCGCCTAATGTAGGAATTCGAAGACCGCGATGCGAGAATCTGCGCTTAGAAAATTTCACCGTGCTTTACTTGAAAGGCCACGAAGTCAGACTCGTTTGCACTCGTCGCTAGCTCATCCGTGCGAGTCGCGCTTCGATCAACTTGACCTGTGGTGCAGACCACTTGGACCCACCTCTTGCCGTAGGGATACCCTGTGCAGTTAGTGCCTGCGCGATGTTGGTGGGGGTGGTGATCCCCTTCGCCCGGAGTGCGTTGAGCAGAGGCGCTATGTCGGCCGCTCGTCTGTCGGCCAGTCGGGATTGCTCGTCTCGCCCGCGTGCCTGCACATGACTCGGGAGAGGCCCGCCTCGATATCCCCCCAGCTGCTGCCCTCGTGCCTTCGCTGCTGCCAGTGCTGCCTTGGTGCGTGCAGAGATGAGGCCCGCCTCTAGCTCCGCGACTGCTGCCATCTGTTGCAGCATGAAGCGCCCGGTGGGGCCCTCGATGGCAGGGAGGTCAGCGAACCGCACGTCCACTCCTGCCTCTAGCAGCCGCTCTAGGAAACCCACTGAGCGGGTCAGCCGGTCCACCTTCGCGACCACGAGGGTCGCCCGATGCAGGCGTGCTACGGTGAGTGCCTCCTCCAAGGCAGGCCTGTTGTTGCGTCGGCCACTCTCGACCTCGGTGAACTCTGCGATGATGTTCGCGGGTCCATCGGCAACTGACTTCTCCACGGCGGCTCTTTGTGCGTCGAGGCCTAATCCAGAGCGGCCTTGCTTTGGCGTGGATACGCGATAGTAGGCAACGAACTTGCGCTTCACGGCAATTTCCCTCTCGATGATCGCCCGCGAAAAACTTAGTCAACGAGCGTTGTCACCATATTTTTCGGAGGAATCATCCGGCAAGATGGGGTGCATGAGTCAAATCGACTCAGGCAAACCGCAAGGATGGCGCGCGATCCTTCATACCGCATGCGGGCGCTCAAGCACATGAAGCTCAGAAGCGCCGGACTCGGGACGCAGCTCTGAATGATGCTTCAGAGATTGATGAGGGGAACGGGGGGAAAGCGCGTAGCCGTCGTCACGAGGTGATCTCTTAGATTTTCGACCCAGTGCAAATTTCGGCCGGGCGCTCCATAGGCGAGGTTTTGCTCGCTGATTCAGCCAATCCCGCGAACTATCCGAAGGCGCCTTCCGCTCTGGGAGCAGCGGGCAATTTTTTCTTCACTTCATCGAGCGTAGCTAGTTTGCGGGCGGCTTGGAGGGCGGACTAGGAGTTGAATTCCCTAGCTGACCACGAATTTCGGTCATTGGCGGCTGATTCCAGAGCTTGACCACGGTGTCTTTGAACGTAGGAAGAAGCAGTGCGCCGGCGATCGTAATGATTACCAGCGCCGAGGTCCGGAACGCTTTCAGGTTCGATATATCTTCCTTGAGCGCGTCGAGCTCTCGTTCGAGCTGATAAGCTGTCGTAAACTTTCCAGAGACAGGCGTGATGAGCTTCGAAGGAATGTCGCGGTAGCCCTTGATCACTTTTGTTCGGTCGATCGGCCCCTTCAACTCCGCAAGCCAGATCGAAAATATCTGCTCCCCTCGCTTCAACTGAATTCGTGTCGGGCCCGCATTGAAAACCGAGAAGATCAATCGGCCTTCATATCCCGGGTCTACGTGGAAGCCGGAGATATTGACCAGCCCGTAGAACTTGATAGTTGCCCGGATAGAAATGAAGCCAAGCATGTTGAATGGAATGTTGACGATCTCGTCAGAAAGCAAAAAGGCGAACTGGCCCGGATCGATTGCAAATCCGTCGCCCTCTTTCAGCTTCTGCGGCGTCTTTTTACTGGCCTCATCAGAAACGTAGACCTCGTCTCCAACAGAGAGCATGTATTTGGCGTCTTCAATCCGACTTGAATCGAATGGCTCGATGACTTTCTGCGCCGCTCCTTGAACTCTCCAAGTATCGTCATTCCAAAAAGACACGAGATCGCAATCCTGCTAGCTATTCGGCAATATAAAACTGGCGAGCAGCAAGTTCTTTGCGACGAGCCAACACGCCTGTTTCAAGGTCAACGTGTCTTTCTTGAGCGAAATCCAAAACCCATTGGATCACGTCCGCATTGGCTCTACGCGCTAGTGGAACAAATTCTTCCATATGATCAATCTTCTCACATGCATCCGCGAAGCGGCCCGCCGCCTCAGCAAACACATATACGGGATCGATCTGCGGTTTCGATCCTGCTGAGAAATCCAAAGTGGACAGATTCTGATGGAGCGTGTTGGCGGCGCTCAAGCTCACTAGAAAGGTGTCTACGAGCGTGCGTTCGACCGATTTCCCTTCATCAGCTCCCCGGGCAAGACGACCCACGTATTTAGCGTAGTGCAATCCGTAGTGCTTGAGGCGGTCGTTTTTTGACAGACTCAAGATGTCGAAATGATTGCGCTGATCGTGAACGTGCTGCTCGCGCTGAAAGCGTAGCAAATCGATACTCATTGGATAGGCCTCGCCCCGCCCTGCGACGTCTAGGAATCATAATAACCCAAAAAGCATTCAAAATCAATGGGATGTAAGTGATTCTATTGATTCACGTATTGGGGATTGTCCACAGGATGGGGACCGTCGATTTCGACACGTACAGAGGATGCTTTGGTTGGCCAGATTTCGTTGTGCCGAGACAATAGAACTGCACGCCAAGGTTTTGCGCTATTTGTGATGCGATAATGTCGCGCCCCATGAAGCTGCCGTGGTTGCCCCATCCCGCAATTGCGACGCCCTTGCGATCCCTGCATTCCTGCAAAATCCTTCGTATGTGGCGGTTGTTTTCCGGACCAATCGGATCAGCAAGTAACTTCCAGGTTTGAGGTTCTGTTGCGCGTCCTGCTCCCAAATTCCAAACAATCAAAGACCCCAACCCCATTGCCCGAGCACGTTGTATATTGCGCCTGATAGTGGGGTCGTCACGTTCGGCATCCGCCGTCGATGGATTGAGCATCCCAGACACGAATGGCGGAAGCGAGTCGTCCCAGACCCGTCTAAGCTCGTAGCGGAACGTTTCACACCGCGAGAGGACTGCGCTGGATTTCTCGAAAAGATTTCGCATGAGACTTTAGGGGTGCGGGCGACGCGGGCTGTTTAGGGTTCTTAGCGAAACGAAATTGAGTTCAGTTGACAATGATCTTGTTTGACTAAGCTGCATCCCGGGGCCGATCTCGACAATCAATCCTCTGCATTGGTCCAACCACTACCGGTCCGCAAAGGCAAGGCACGCCATCTAACAGGAAAGCAGAGCAACGGACCTGTGTAACATTCTTGATCAGGTGAAAATAAAGTGCAATAAAAGCAACGTCTTAGCAGTCTACCCATGCAATCCTTTCCTGGGCACCACCCCCAACCCAAGTGGTTGAAATCGCTCATTTGCAGGGAATTTGAGCCGCTGACCGGTACACAAGACCGGGGCACAGCGTGTATGAACTATCGAACGGCCTACCTCGCGCCGTCCAGGACTGTTGGCGAATAGCCCGAAGTCGACATTTATTCACGTGGTCCGGTCAGCAGCACAACACGCGGCTATCCGATGTCACGTAACGTACGCGAGGTCAGACCGTAAAATTTCAGATGAACCCGATTCATCTGCTCGACTGATCCGAAGCCGCACCTGGCCGCAACCGTCTTAAGCGGCAAAGTCGAGGTCCGAAGATGGTGACGTGCCGTATCGGCACGAAGCCGTTTAACCGTCTCGGCGGGCGGCACACCGATCAACCTTCGATATTTGCGTGCGAATGTTCGCTCGCTCATGCCCGCCTGAGCCGCAAGCACGGGAACGCTTAGGTCGCGTCGGATATTGCCCAAGATCCATTGGTGAAGCTCCGCAAAGGCTCCCGCTTTGTCATGGTCGATGGTTTCGATGAATTCGCTGAATTGCGACTGGTTGCCTGGTCGCTTGACGTAAAGGACCATCCGCCTGGCCGTGACTGCGGCGGCTTCATCGCCGTGGTCATTCGCGACAAGCGCGAGGGCGAGGTCGATGCCGGCGCTTATGCCTGCGGAAGTCCAGATTTTGCCGTCGCGCACATACATGGCATCGCGGTCGACCGTGACATCGCGGAAGTTCCGTTGGAGGTTGTCGCAATCGAGCCAATGCGTTGTCGCTCGCTTGCCCGCAAGCAACCCGGCCCGCGCGAGCAGGAATGCACCGTTGCAAACGGAGCAGATCCGCTCCGCCTCGTCCACGTGGCTCCGCAACCAGTCGATCAGAAGGAGATCCTGCGACGCCGCTTCGACGCCCTTTCCTCCAACCACCATAACCGTCGTTCTGGGCATCAACGCGGACGGCAAAGGCTCGGCATCGATCGCCAGTGACAAGGAGCCCTTTACCCGATTGGGACCGGACGACACGACGGAGACCCGGTAATCGATTGGCAGCCCTGTTGCGACATTGCGCGCATGTTCGCTCGCCGAAAGGAACACCTGCATCGGGCCGGCGAGATCGAGCACTTGGAAACGCTCAAAAGCCAGAAAGACAACATGCCGAGGGGTTGCCGAGGCCGGTGGGAGCATTGGCAGAAAATACGACAAGTTTGGCGAATATGCCAGTCGCAGTCGGCGTAACTCGGACAAGGTTTAGACCAAGCGAGGATGAGAGATGATCTACGAGTTGCGCACCTACCACACTCTGCCGGGCCGGATGCCGGCACTGCTGAAGCGTTTTGAGACGCGGACACTGAAGATTTGGGAGCGGATGGGCATTCGCCAGCTTGGCTTTTGGCGGACCACGGTCGGACCGTCACACCTTGAGCTAGTCTACATCCTTGTCTGGGACTCGCTCGCGGAGCGGGAGCGTCTTTGGGGTGCCTTCGTAGCGGACGCCGAATGGCAGGAGGTCGCCGCTGCCTCGGAGGTCGACGGGCCAATTCTCGCGAATATCACGAACTCCTTCATGAGCCCAACAAGCTTCTCGGCCCTGCAATAAGAGAGGCCTCGGACAGGAGCGTATCGTCTACGATGCCTTCCCAGACATCGTAGCGACGGACATCGGATTCGGTCCCCAAATCGAGCTGCTTCCAATCATCGGAGCTAGCCGGGCGGCGATTACCAAATGCCGGGGACTCTAGGTAAAACAGATGGCATATTCGAACTCGGTGTGAGGAGTGACGGCGTCATCGATCATCGGTTCTTTAAGGGTAATAAATAGCCGTGACAGAACACGTTTGGATCATCGACGGAATGCTATCTGGTACCGGAGTCCGCGATGGCATTGCAGGGGGATATCTCGATCCTTCGGAACTCGGGATCTCGGGAGAATTGGGCGATCGCCTTTCGCGGTGGGTGGCTGAGTATGAGAATGCCCACTACTATCAGTTCAATGATGCAGCCAAGAATGATGATTTAGATAAAGAAGGAGTAGCGATCGCGCGGCAAGTCCAACAAGAGGTTCCCGGCATCACCGTGCAGTATTTCTCCAACGCGAGGCTGCGCAAGCTGGCCATATAATTCTGGCAGTTACGGAATAACGATTCCAGTGCTGGACTGGATCCCGCAAGTGAGACACCACAATTGCAGTGACAGGCTTGGGATTACGGTGACAGTGCACAAAACTCCTCGCGCTGAGCCGGCCGACATCCTCGACGGTCAAGTTGACGCTGCCGCCGCTCTCCAAGACCGTCAGCTACAGCTCGTAGGATGGGTAGAGTTCTTGCGAAACCCATCATGCCTTGGTGGAAGCGCCTACGATCGATGCGGAATCGACATCGCCGCCGCGAGGGTTTTGCCCTCAGACGACACTCCTCCCCGCCTTCTCCGCCACCGATTTCTGCACAAAATACATCGCGACCAGCGTGATGATCGTCGTCGTGACGACGACGTAGCCGATCCGCTCGAAATGGAGCAGCGAACCATCCGGTTGCTGCGCGATGATCGCGCCGGCGAGCGCCGAACCGAGCCCGCCGGAGAGCTGCTGGAGCGAGGCGCTGATCGCGCTGAAGGAGCCGCGCTGGGTCTGGTCGGGGATCGCCGATATCAGCGCCTGCGACGGGATCATGCGCGAGAAGATGCCGACGAACAGCAGCACGTTGACGATGATCGCGGTCACCAGTGAGACGTGGCCGAGATGGGTGTAGATCAGCACCATGATGACGGTCATCACGCAGCCGAACACGAAGGTCGGGTATTTGCCGAAGGCGTCGCTGGCGCGGCCGACCAGCGGCCCGGTGACGATGCTGAACAGGCCGGAGACCAGATAGATCGTCGGCAGATGCGCGATGTCGATGCCGATATTGTTGACGGTGAAGGCGCTGGAATACGGCATCAGCATGTAGCCGCCCGTCGCCAGCAACGTCGTGACCGCGAAAGCCAGCGTGTAGCGCGGCTCGAAGATGGTCGCGACCAGATGATGGATCGGGTTTCTGTCCTGCTTGAGCCGTAGATGCGCATCGACCGGCTCCATGACGAAGGCGATGACGGCGATCGTGACGATCGACAGGCCGACGATTGCAAAGAAGCAGACATGCCAATCCCAGCGATTGGCGAGAAACAGCCCGGCGGGAACGCCGAGCACCTGGCTCGCGGCGAACGCCGTCTGGACGAATCCCATCACGCGGCCGCGCAAGTGCAACGGAAACAGGTCGGTGATGATGGCCAGCACGACCGAGCCGATTACGCCGCCGAACAGTCCGGTCACGATCCTGCCGAGCAGCAGCACGTGGTAGGTCTGCGCCATTGCGCAGAGCAGGGTCCCGAGCGTGAAGCCGACATAGAAGAACAGCAAGATGCGCTTGCGATCGAAGCGATCGGCAAAGCCGGCGGCCAGGATGCCCGACAGTCCCGCGCTGAACGCGTAGGCCGACACCGCGACGCCGAATTGGGTGGCCGTGATGTCGAGCGCGGGCATCAGGATGGCGCCGAGCGGCGACATGATGATGAAGTCGAGGATGATCGTGAACTGCGTGAACGCGAGCAGCGCGATGAGGAGGGACTGGTAGCGCGAAAAGCCGCGCGGGCGGTCCTGTTGATCGTCGATAGGCGCAGCGAGCGTCTGTTCGGTCATGACATCCTGTTGGTGGCAAGCGGGCAAGGGCGCGGGGGACCGGCCACAGATGGGGTGGACCGGGACGATTTTCACGGGGCGCATGACGCAAGTTCTGCCGGACCGTGAAGCTCGCGCCGGGTTGTGGGATCCATGCAACAGCCCGGGGAGCTAGAAACCGTCCATCTCCGTTGGCAACCTCGATCGGGTCCACGCACCGGCCGCGAGATGCGCGGCGGCGATCCGCCCGGGCCTGGGAGGGCATGACCGCGGTTGCGCGGACGGCCAGCAATGGCTACATCGCGGGCCATCCGAATTAGCCTATTGTGTCGACAGACCGATTCGACCCGAGGTTTTGAAACGCCATGACCGTACGCCTGCACCGCGGCGACCTGCCCGACCTGTCCCGCTACACCGGAGCGGTGGCGATCGACACCGAGACCATGGGGCTGAACCCGCATCGCGACCGGCTCTGTGTGGTGCAGCTCTCGCCCGGCGACGGCAGCGCCGACGTCGTGCAGATCCCCAAGGGCCACACTGACGCGCCGAACCTGAAGGCGCTGCTGGCCAATCCCGCCATCACGAAGATCTTCCACTTCGCGCGGTTCGACGTCGCCGTGCTGTACCAGAGCTTCGGCGTCATGACCGGGCCGATCTACTGTACCAAGATCGCCTCCCGCCTGACCCGCACCTATACCGACCGCCATGGCCTCAAGGACCTCGTGCGCGAGGTGCTCAATGTCGACCTCTCCAAGCAGCAGCAGTCCAGCGACTGGGGCTCCGACAGCCTGACCGAGCCGCAGCTCGCCTATGCCGCCTCGGACGTGCTGCACCTCCATGCCCTGCGCGAGCGGCTCGACGCCATGCTGGTGCGGGAGGGACGCACGGCGCTGGCCAAGGCCTGTTTCGACTTCCTGCCGACCCGCGCCTTGCTCGACCTCCAGGGCTGGCAGGAAGAGGACATTTTCGCGCATTCCTGACACCTCGACCGGCGGCTAGGTTGGGCCAATCGCCCCGTTTCGGACACTTTCGTATCGGCCTGTCCGAGGCTGCATATTCAGGCGGCGCCGGGTACAATGGCGCGCACTTGACCGGACAAGGCGAGCGACACCTCAGGAGCCCAGGTGAATTCGGCCCAGAATCCCCCCTACGACGCCGCGCTTGCGGCGAAGTTTGCCAGCGCGGCGCGCCATAGCCGTCTGGTCCGGATTCTGCGCGTCGCGGTCCCGGGTGCGGTGCTGTTGTCCCTGGCCGCCATCGTCGGCGTCTCGGTCTTCAATCCATTTCGCATGCTGCTGCCGAAGCTGCCGCTCGATTCCGGAAACATGGTGGTGTCGGGCACCAAGATCACGATGGAATCGCCGCACATGTCCGGCTTCACGCCGGACCAGCGGCCCTACGAGCTCTGGGCCAAGACGGCAACGCAGGACATCACCGACCCCGACCATGTCGACCTCAAGGATCTGCGAGCGAAAGTGCTGATGGAGGACCAGTCGACCCTGTTCCTCGATGCCCGCACCGGCCGCTTCGACAACAAGCAGCAGCAGCTCGACCTGCACAAGGACATCTTTCTGCGCACCTCGACCGGCTATGAAGCGCGGCTGAACTCCGCCTTCGTCGACATGAACAAGGGCACGGTTTCGTCGGACGAACGCGTCGACGTCAAGCTGACCAACGGCACGCTGACGGCGGATCGGCTGCGCATCACGGAAGGTGGCGATCTGATCCGCTTCGAGGGCAATGTGGTGATGCATCTGGACAAGCTGGATGACCCCGCCGTTGCTCAGCCCGCACCGGCCGAGCCGGCGCCGCCGGTGAAGACACGTTCGCCGCAGAACAAGTCCGCCAATTCAAAGTGATTTTCATGATCAGGTTTTTCCCGCGCAACGACAGCAAACGGTGCGCCGCCATCGGTGCGGCCGCGCTGGCGGTCGGCGTCGCGCTGATGGCAACGGGTGCGGCCATCGCACAGAGCACGATGCAAGGCGTGCCGAACGCGATGCAGGGCTTCTCGCAGAACCGCGATCAGCCGATCCAGATCGAGGCCGCTTCACTCGAGATGCGCGACAAGAAGAAGGAGGCGACCTTCGCCGGCAATGTGAAAGTCATCCAGGGCGACACCACCATGACCTCGAAGACGCTGGTGGTGTTCTACGAGTCGGGTGGCGGCGACAAGCCCGCCACGCCGCAGCCCGCGGCGAAGGGGGCCAAGGCGGCGCCGATGCAGTCGGCGACGCCGGGCCCGGGCGGCAGTTCCTCGATCAAGCGGCTGGAGGCGCGCGGCAATGTCGTGGTCACCCAGAAGGATCAGGTGGTGACCGGCGACACCGCCGTGTTCGACACCAAGACCAATCTCATCACCATGCTCGGCGGCACGGGCGGCCAGGTGGTCCTGACGCAATGCAAGAACGTGCTGCGCGGCGACCGTCTGATGGTCGACATGACGACGGGCGTGTCGCGCGTGGAATCCGACAATGGCAGGGTGCAGGCCCTGCTGCCGCAGGGCGGCGGTAGTGATTGTGGCCCGGGGGGGCAGGGCGCCAAGCCCGGCGCGGCGTCGCCCCTGCAATTGCCCGGCGCAACTAAACCGAAGCAAACTCAATAGCTTGTGTCGGATGCTCCCGATCTGAGGTTGAAGCTTGCCCGGCGAGACTGTATCTAGCGCGCAGGGCTTTCGAAGCGGGGTCCGCCGCTTATCGGGCGTGTTTCACTGGGCATGAGACATCCCTTCACTCATGTTGCGCCGGCGAATCGTAACGCCGGTGCGGCAGATCGCGCGTAGACCGCGCATGAAACTGCGCGAGGCTAGAAGGCGGGGATGGTCGATCTTTTCAGCATGTTCCGTCGGCGCCCCGCCAAGCGCGGCCGGCCAGGATTTGCACGTGGGGACATCACCGCGCTCGGTGACAGCGTCGGCGGGCTGGTGCCCAGCCCGGTGCGGGATGCGCCGCCGATCGCCCGGGACCAGCCGATGCATGCGCCCGACCAGTTCCAAGGCGATTATCAAGCCGACTTCCCGGCCGACTATCAAGCCGAGCCGCCGCGGGCCCAGGCGGTTCACCCCGTCAGGGCCGCCGGCAGGCCGAACGGCGCCGGCGGGCCGCAGCTTCTGAAGCGGCCGGGCTTCCTGGCTGTGCATAGCGTGGAAAAGGCCTTCGGCAGCCGCCAGGTGGTGCGCGGCGTCAGCATTTATGTGCGCCGGGGCGAGGCGGTCGGCCTGCTCGGCCCGAACGGCGCCGGCAAGACCACCGTGTTCTACATGATCACCGGCCTGATCAAGGCCGATCGCGGCGCGATCGAGCTCGACGGCCACGACGTCACCAAGCTGCCGATGTATCAGCGCGCGCGGCTCGGCATCGGCTATCTGCCGCAGGAAGCCTCGATCTTCCGCGGCCTCACCGTCGAGCAGAACATCCGCGCCGTGCTCGAAGTGGTCGAGCCCTCGCGCAAGAAGCGCGAGCAGCAGCTCGACTCGCTGCTCGACGAATTCAACATCACGCGGCTGCGCAAATCGCCGTCGATCGCGCTGTCCGGCGGCGAGCGGCGCCGCGTCGAGATCGCGCGCGCGCTGGCGACGCGTCCGAACTACATGCTGCTCGACGAGCCCTTCGCCGGCATCGATCCGATCGCGGTCGGCGACATTCAGGATCTCGTCCGCCATCTCACCAATCGCGGCATCGGCGTGCTCATCACCGACCACAATGTGCGCGAGACGCTCGGCCTCACCGATCGTGCCTATATCGTCTATGCCGGGGAAATCTTGACCGAGGGCAGCCCGGATGAGATCGTCGCCGATCCGGACGTTCGCCGCCTTTACCTTGGCGAGGAATTCCGCCTCTAGCCCGTTTTTCGATTTCGTCAAGCCGTGTACATCGGGCTCGGACTAGGATAAGCAAAAATCGGACCAACTTTTTGGGATCGGTTCTTGCTTCATGGCGCTCACGCAGAGATTAGAGTTCCGGCAATCGCAGTCGCTGGTCATGACGCCGCAGCTGATGCAGGCGATCAAGCTGCTGCAATTGTCCAATCTCGATCTCACGACCTTCGTGGAAGAGGAACTTGAGCGTAATCCGCTGCTGGAACGGGCCAATGACGAGGCCCCCGGCGGGGAAGCCCCGGCCGAGGCCGGCCAGTTCAGCGATTCCGACGGCGGCCACAACGACGAGCCCGGCGGCGGTCCGGGCGAGGCGTTCGAGCCGGGCCAGGAAGAATGGATGAGCAAGGATCTCGGCACCCGCGCCGAGATCGAGCAGACCCTGGACACGGGCCTGGACAACGTCTTCTCCGAGGAGCCGGCCGAGGCCGCGGCGCGCAACGCGCAGGACGCGGCGCCGACCACCTATACGGAATGGGGTGGCGGCGCCTCCGGCGACGAGGACTACAATCTCGAGGCGTTCGTCGCCGCCGAGGTCACGCTCGGCGATCATCTCGCCGAACAGCTCTCGGTCGCATTCACCGCACCCGCCCAGCGCATGATCGGCCAGTACCTGATCGATCTCGTCGACGAAGCCGGCTATCTGCCGGGCGATCTCGGCCAGGCTGCCGAGCGGCTTGGCGCCTCGCAAGCCGACGTCGAGGACGTCCTGGCCGTGCTGCAGAAATTCGATCCGCCCGGCGTCTGCGCGCGCAATCTGAGCGAATGCCTGGCGATCCAGCTCCGCGAGCTCGACCGCTACGATCCCGCGATGCAGGCGCTGGTCGAGCATCTCGATCTTCTCGCCAAGCGCGACATCGCGGGCTTGCGCAAGGTTTGCGGCGTCGACGACGAGGACATCGCCGACATGATCGGCGAGATCCGCCGTCTCAACCCCAAGCCCGGCATGAAGTTCGGCTCGGCGCGTTTGCAGACCATGGTGCCGGATGTCTATGTCCGCCCGGGACCTGACGGCGGCTGGCATGTCGAGCTCAACAGCGACACCTTGCCGCGCGT
>NZ_SPQT01000035.1 GCF_004571025.1 Bradyrhizobium niftali
ACTGCGCTCCCTCCCCCGCAAGGGGGAGGGAGCGCAGTTGCGCGCGGGGCTACACCTCAGCTCATACCCACACGGTCAAATCGACAGCACACTCGCGATGAAGCGGCCTGGTTGGCGCTATGTGGCGACCACCGGCTCCGCCAGCACGCACCTTGCCGCCCGGCCCGGTCCCACCTCCACATTCGCAGGCAGTTGCTCCAGGCAGCGCGGCTGGGCGGCGGCGCAGCGGGGGGCGAAGGAGCAATTGTGGGGCTTTTCGGCCAGCGAGGGCGGGGTGCCGGGGATCGTCTCCAGCCGCGCGCCCCGCTTGGCGCCGTGAATGGTGGAGGCAAGCAGGCCCTTGGCATAGGGGTGCACCGGCGTGCGGACGATGTCGCGCAAGGTCCCCTGCTCCACGATCTGGCCGGCATACATCACCGCGACGCGGTCGCAGATCTCGATGGCGACACCGATGTCGTGGGTGACGAAAATGACGGACATCCCGAACTCGCGCCGCAGCTCGCGCAGCAGCAGCAGGATCTGGATCTGCACGGTGGCATCGAGCGCGGTGGTCGGCTCGTCCGCGAGCAATATCTTGGGACGACAGGCGAGGGCCAGCGCGATCATCGCGCGCTGTCGCATGCCGCCGGACATCTCGTGCGGATAGGCGTCCAGCCGGCGCCTGGCCGAGGGGATGCGCACGACCTCGAGCATTTCGAGCGCGCGTGCCCTGCCCTCCGCATGAGATTTGCCTTCGTGACGCACGACGCTTTCGGCGATCTGCGCGCCGATGGTGTAGACCGGATCGAGCGCGAGCGCGGGCTCCTGAAAGATCATCGACACGGTCTGGCCGCGGAACGACGAGAGCTCCTCGTCGTTCATGGCGAGAACGTCGCGCCCCAGAACGTTGACGCGGCCGGAGATCTGCGTGCGCTTCTTCGGCAACAGCCGCATCAGCGCGCGCAAGGTCACGCTCTTGCCCGAGCCGGACTCGCCGAGCAGGCCCAGCACCTCGCCGTCTCCCAGCGAGAGGCTGAGATCGTTCACGGCATAGACCGTACGCTCGCCGGTGAAGCGGATGTTGAGGTCTGAGATCTCGACGAGCTTTGTCATGACGGCAGTTTCGGCAATCGATCGTGGTAGTCGGTGACGCGCTGGAACGCCGCGCCGATGGTGAGCAGGGTCGCTTCATCGAAGGAGCGGCCGATCAGCTGCATGCCAACAGGCAGGCCACTCTTGGTGAAGCCGGACGGCACGGTCAGCGACGGCAGGCCGAGGAAATTCACCGGACGGGTGAACAGCGTCAGCCGCTGCAACAACGCCGGCGCGTTCGGCCCGCCGCCGACGTCGCTCTCCTCGATCGTCGGCGCCGGCACGGGCGACGCCGGCGCGATCACCGCATCGACGCCGGCGGTTGCGGCATTGTGCGCGGCGAGCGCAGGGCCACGCCAGCGCATCGCCTCGAGATAGGTGATGGCGGGCACGGCAAGCCCGTTCTGAAGCCGCATCAGCACCTGAGGGCCATAATCCTGCGGGCGCTCGATCATCCAGCGCTTGTGGAAGGCGGCGGCTTCCGCCGCGAGCACGAGCTGGCTTGCCGCTTGCAATTGCCGCTGATCGGGCAGCTCGACCTTGACGATGTCGGCGCCCTCGCGCTTGAGCACCGCGATGGTCTCATCCAGCACTCGCGCGACCTCGCCGTCGAGATCGTCGACGTAGAAGGACGCGGGGACGCCGATCTTGAGGCCTTTCAGCGAGCCTTTGGTCGCTGCAACATAGTCAGACAGCGGCTCGTGGCTCGCGGTCGAATCCTCGGGATCGGGACCGGCCATCAGCGCCAGCAGCAACGCACAGTCCTCGGCGGTGCGGGCAAGCGGGCCGACCGTGTCGAGCGATTGCGACAGCGGCATCGCGCCGGCGCGGCTGACGCGGCTCCAGGTGGTCTTCAATCCCGTGACGCCGCAGAAATGCGCGGGCATGCGGATCGAGCCGCCGGTGTCAGAGCCCAGCGCCGCATAGGTCAGGCGCGCGGCAACCGCCGAGCCGGAGCCCGAGGACGAGCCGCCGGTGATATGCGCGACGTTCCAGGGATTGCGCACCGGACCGTAATGGGCGTTATGCCCGGTCGGTCCATAGGCGAATTCGGCGAGGTGCAGCGTGCCGAGGCGGACCTGGCCGGCATCCTTCAGCCGCTGCAGGGCGGTGGAGGTCGTTGTCGCGACGAAATCGCGGCGGATCAGCGAGCCGCAGGTCGAGACCTTGCCGGCGTCGTAATACATGTCCTTGTGCGCGAGCGGCACGCCATGCAGCGGTCCGCGCACCTCGCCCTTGGCCAGCTCGGCATCGGCCGCCTCGGCCGCTTTCAGCGCCGCCTCCGATTCGATCGACATGAAGGCGTTGAGATGCGGCTGCCACTGCGCGATGCGGTGCAGCAGCGCGCGCGTCACCTCATGGGAGGACACCTGCTTCATCGCGATCGCACGCGCGACCTCGGTGAGCGTCATCAATGCAGGTTCGGTGCTCATTTCGACACCTTCTGCGTCTGCGCGAGCACATACGAAGACGGCTCGAGGTCGAACGGCAGCGTGCCGGCGATGACGGCGAAGCCTTCGAAGGCGGGTCCGATGGAGTTGGAGATGCGCGTTGCGATCTCGTCATCCACGGCAACGCCGGCGATCTGCGCCATGGGCCTGATCTCTTTTGGTGTCGGTCTTGTCATGCGATTTCCCCTGCGGGCGCGCGGCTATGGCCTGAACCCGGAATAGCCATGTAGCACGCGGCCTCGTGGCCCATTGTATCGACCGCCGTGAGCTTTGGTGCGGCATTTGCGCAGAGCGGCTCCGCAAACGCGCAGCGCGTGTGGAAGCGGCAGCCCGAGGGCGGATCGATCGGATTGGGCGGATCGCCGGTGATCGGCGGTTTTTCCGTACGCCTGTCAGGATCCGAGGACGGCATCGCCGCAAGAAGCGCGCGCGTATAGGGATGCGCAGGGCTATCCCAGACCTGGTCGACCGGGCCGAGCTCGACGACCTCGCCGAGATACATCACCAGCACGCGATCACTGATGTAACGCACGACGTTGAGATCGTGGCTGATGAAGAGATAGGTCAAGCCGAACTCGCGCTTGAGATCGGCAAGGAGGTTGAGCACCTGCGCCTCGACGGATTTGTCGAGCGCGGAGACGGCTTCGTCGAGGATCACCAGCCGCGGCGACAGCGCCAGCGCCCGCGCGATGTTGACGCGCTGGCGCTGGCCGCCGGAAATCTCGTGCGGGTAGCGGTTGGCGAAGTTTTCCGGGCGCAGGCCGACCTTGCCGAGCAGCTCGCGCGCCAGCGCCCTCGCCGTGCCATCGGCCATGCCGTGGACCTTCGGGCCGAAGGCGATGGATTCCTCGATCGTCAGGCGCGGATTGAGCGAGGCATAGGAATCCTGGAACACCATCTGCATGCCGCGGCGCAGCTCGCGCAGCGACAGCGCCTGGCCGACGGTCATGCCGTCATAGACGATGTCGCCGTCATCGCGCGGCATCAGATGCATCAGGAGGCGCGCGGTGGTCGACTTGCCGCAGCCGGACTCGCCGACGATGCCGACGGTCTCGCCCTTGGCGACGGAGAAGGAGACGTTGTCGACCGCACGCACGGTGCGTTTCGCGGCGAACAATCCGCCGCGGACGGGGAAGTGCTTGGTCAGGCCGTTGACCTGGAGCAGCGGCTGCGCGACGCCGCCGCGGTCCTCGACCGGCTCAAGCATTTCAACAGATGTATCGCTCTCACTCATGGCCTAGTTCCTGATGTCCATGGCGCTACGCAGGCCGTCCGAGAGCAGGTTGAAGCAGATCGAGACCGCGAAGATCATCGCGCCGGGAAGCGCGGCGACCCAGGGATTGACGTAGATCGCGGTACGCAAGGTGTTCAGCATCAGGCCCCATTCCGGCTCCGGCGGCTTGGTGCCGAGGCCGAGGAAGGAGAGACCGGCGGCCAAAATCATCGAGACCGAGATCAGGCTGGTGGCATAGACGAAGATGGCGCCCAGCACGTTGCCGAGGATATGCACGCGCATGATGGTGAAGGCTCCGGCACCCGAGGCGCGCGCGGCCTCGACGAAATCCATGTTGCGCACGCCGGTGGTGACGCTTTCGGCGACGCGAGTGATCTGCGGCACGAACACGACGGTCAAAGACACGATGGAATTGAGGATGCCCGCTCCCAACGCGCCGGAGATCGCGATCGCCAGCAGCACGGACGGAAAGGCGTAGAAGACGTCGATCGTGCGCATGATCGCGGTGTTGAGCTTGCCGCCGACATAACCTGCGACGAGGCCGAGCGAAGTGCCGATGCAGAAGGCAAGGATGACGGGCAGGATGCCGATGAGGAGCGACAGCCGCCCGCCATAGATCAGCCGCGCCAGCATGTCGCGGCCGAGCTCGTCGGTGCCCAGCGGGTATCCGACTGTGCCGATGTGCCGGAGGCGGCGGATCATCGAGCCCTTGTATGGGTCTTCCAGACCCAGCCACGGCGCCAGGATCGCTGACAGGAAGATCAGCAGCAGCACCAGCGCGCAGGCCATGCTGACCTTGTCGCGCATGATGCGGCGGCCGACGGTGGCCCAATAGCCGCGCGCCTTGGTCGCCGGCGCGGCCTGGAGCGCGGCATCGCTGGTCGCGGACAACGGAAGCTCGCTCATTGCCGCAATTTCCAATGTCGTCCCGGCGAAGGCCGGGACCCATATCCACGAAAGGTAGTTTGGCGAGGGCTCGTGGTTGCCGTCTCGTCCCACAACCGCTTACTGGGGTTATCGGTCCCGGCCTTCGCCGGGACGACACTGAATGTGTGGCACCTCATCCCGCTAGCCCCGCTTGATGCGCGGGTCGATCGCGGCTTGCGCGATGTCGACCAGCAGGTTGAGGAAGACGAAGAACAGCGCCAGGATCAGGATCGTGCCCTGGAGCAGCGGCAGGTCGCGCTGGAAGATCGCCGAATTGAGCAGGAAGCCCGAGCCCGGCCAGGAGAACACGGTCTCGATCAGGATCGAGCCGCCGAGCATGTAGCCGAGCTGAAGCCCCATCACGGCGAGCGCGGTGGGCGCGGCGTTCTTGATGACGTGACGGAACACGCCGGTTTCGTGCAGGCCTTTTGCGCGCAACGCCTCGACGAAATCCTGCGAGAGGATGTCGCCGGTGAGCGCGCGCACGGTGCGGGTGACGATGCCCATCGGGATCACCGAGGTCGTGATCGCCGGCAGCACCAGGTATTTCAGATGCGCCCAGTCCCAGGCCCAGGAGTTGGAGCCGTTCGGCCCGGCGCCGACCGCCGGCAGCCAGTTCAGCTGCACCGAGAAGATGATGACCAGCACCATGCCGAGCCAGTAATGCGGCACCGAGACGCCGGCGATGGCGAAGGAGGTCGCCACCTTGTCGATCCAGGTCTCGCGGAAATATCCGGCGATCAGGCCGAGCAGGATGCCCATCGTAAAGCCGATGATGGCGGCCGCAATCGCGAGCGTGACGGTGTTGCTGACCGCGCGCATGACCTCGGCGAGCACCGGACGGCCCGTGGCAATGGAGTTGCCGAGATCGCCGTGGAGCGCGCGCAGCAGCCAAAGACCGAACTGCACCGGCAGCGGCCGGTCGAAGCCGTAGGCGGCGCGGAGCTGCGCCGCGAGCTCCTGCGAGGCGTCGGCCGGCAGCACGGCAACGAGCGGATCACCCGGCGTGATGTGCACGAGCAGAAAGCACACCAGCGCCACGCTGATGACGATCGGGATGACATAGACGATGCGTCTGGCGATATAGGCGAGCACGTTTGGTTACTCAGGTTAGTGCGTAAATATCTCGATCGTCATGGCCGGGCTTGTCCCGGCCATCCACGTTCTTCTTACTCCGTCATTCCGGGGCGATGCGTAGCATCGAACCCGGAATCTCGAGATTCCGGGTTCGCCCTTCGGGCGCCCCGGAATGACCGAGCAAGTGGATAGACGTGGATGCCCGGGTCAAGCCCGGGCATGACGCGTGGATAGAGCGAGGGCCACCTGACTAATTCATCGACACCAGCGAGAAGTCGATGAACCAGCTCTTCGGCTGCACGACGCCGGTCACCTTCGGGCTGATGGCGCGCGGGCCGACGTCGTGGGCGACGTAGAGGAAGGCGGCGTCGTCGACGGAGGCTGCGTGCAGCTCGGCGAGCGCGGCATCACGCGCGGAGGGGTCGAAAGTCTGGCGCGCTTTCTTCACCAGCTCGTCGAACTTGGGATTGTTGATGAAGCCCCAATTGTTCGAGACCGGCGGCGCCATGCCCGATTGCAGGAAGCGCACCAGCGCGAAGAACGGGTCCATCGCCGCATAAGTGACGTTGGTCGCGTTCGAGCCGTTGGCGCTGGGATCCTTGGCGCCACGGCGCCAGTTGGTGAACAGCGTGTTCCACTCGATGACGTCGAGCTTCACGTCGAAATAGCATTCGGCGAGCGCCTGCTGGAGATACTCGTTCATCGGCAGCGGCTGCATCTGGCCCGAGCCCGACGCCGAGGTCTGGATCTTCACCTCGAGCTTCTTGTTCGGGCCGAACCCGGCCTCCTGCATCAGCTTTTGCGCTGCCGGCTTGTCATACTTGATCTGGAAGGTCGGACTGCCGCGCCAGGGATGGCCGGGCTCGAACGTGCCGCTCGCCGGCACCATGAGCCCTGCGAGCAGGCCGTCCTTGAGGCCTTCACGGTCGACGCAGAGGTTTGCCGCCTTGCGCACGCGGATGTCGTTCCAGGGCGAGCCCTCGACGCGCGAGAACTGCCACGGCCAGACATGCGGCTGCTCGTTGGCGTAGAGCTTGAAGCCGCGCTGCTTGAGCTCGGGCAACGCGTCCGGCGCCGGCGCCTCGACCCAATCGACCTGCCCCGAGAGTAGCGCCGCGGTGCGCGCATTCGCCTCCGGCATCGGCAAAAGCACCATCTTGTCGACCTTGGGCACGCGATCCTTGTTCCAGTAGCTCGCGTTCTTCACCAGCTCGAGCCGCTCGCGCGGAGTGAAGCTCGCCATCTTCCACGGGCCGGTGCCCGCGGCGTCCTTGGCGAACGCGGTCCAGGCGGCCTGCGACTTCGCCTTGGCGTCGGCACCTTCGGCGTTGTCATAGAAATGCTGCCACTTCGCCGGGCTCGCCATGAACAGGTTGGTGAGGTTGATCGGCAGGAAGCTGTCGGGCTCCTTGGTGGTGAGCTCGACCGTCATGTCGTCGATCTTCTTGGCGGAGGCCAGCGTCGGCATGCGCGAGGCGGTGACGCCGACCTGGCTGGCGTCGAACTGCGGCGCATCCTGCTTCAGCACCTTCTCGACGTTCCACACCACGGCATCGGCATTGAACGGCGAGCCGTCATGGAAGGTCACGCCGGGGCGCAGCTTGAAGGTCCATTTGGTCTTGTCGGCATCGTCGACCTTCCACTCGGTCGCAAGGCCCGGGATTACCACGCTCGCCTTGTCGGCCGAGGACAGGTCCCAGCCGGTCAGCGCGTCATACATGGTGAGGCCGGTGAAGCGGTTGCCTTCAAAACCCTGATCGGGCTGGCCCAATGTGCGCGGAATATCGGCAGCGGTCATGCCGATGCGCAGCACGGTGTCGGCACTGGCCACGCGCGGCCATGCGGCCGCGCTGCCGAGCGCCAGCAACGCGATCAGCGCCGCGCGGGTCTTGTTTTTCTTGATCAGCATCGTCTCAGTCCTCTTCCGGCTTTCAATGACTAATTTTGATGCAAACGTATGCAATGGCTATGCCAATGGGGAAACTTTTTCTGCAAATTGCCCCTGCGACGACAAGTCTTTGTGATCACGTGTCGGCAAAGGCACCGTCCTGCCTATTCTGGCATCAAGATTGCAAGTTTGGCCTTGAAATCCCCTGGGAGCTTTGGGCCATGCGTATCCGACTATCGACCTGTCTCGCCGTGCTTGCGCTGGCGTTATCCGCGATCACGGCACGTGGTGAAACGGTGGTGCGCTACGGCATCTCGATGGCGGACATCCCGCTGACGACGGGCCAGCCCGATCGCGGCGCCGGCGCCTATCAGTTCACGGCGTACACCATCTACGATCCGCTGGTCGCGTGGGAGATGGACGTCGCCGACCGCCCCGGCAAGCTGGTGCCCGGGCTCGCCACCGAGTGGAAGGTGGATGATGCCGACAAGACCAAATGGCGCTTCACCTTGCGCAAGGGGGTGAAGTTTCACGACGGCAGCGAGTTCAACGCCGATGCCGTGATCTGGAATCTGGACAAGGTGCTCAACGACAAGGCGCCGCAATTCGACAAGCGGCAGAGCGCGCAGGTGAAGACCCGCCTGCCGTCCGTCGCGAGCTACGCCAAGATCGACGACTCCACGGTGGAGATTACGACCAAGACGATCGACTCGTTCTTTCCCTATCAGATGCTGTGGTTCCTGGTCTCGAGCCCGGCGCAATATGAAAAGCTGGGCAAGGACTGGGACAAGTTCGCCAGCCAGCCCTCCGGCACCGGCCCGTTCAAGCTGACCAAGCTGGTGCCGCGCGAGCTTGCGGAGCTGACCAAGAATCCGGACTACTGGAACACGAAGCGCATTCCCAAGGTCGACAAGCTCGTGCTGGTGCCGATGCCGGAAGCGCTGACGCGCACCAACGCGCTGCTCGCCGGGCAAGTTGACCTGATCGAGACGCCCGCGCCGGACGCCGTGCCGCAGCTCAAGGCGGCCGGCATGAAGCTCGTCGACAACGTCACGCCGCATGTCTGGAATTATCATCTGAGCGTGCTGCCGGGCTCGCCCTGGACCGACATCCGCCTGCGCAAGGCGCTGAACCTTGCGATCGATCGCGAGGCGGTGGTCGGCCTGATGAACGGCCTGGCCAAACCCGCCAAGGGCCAGGTCGATCCGTCGAGCCCGTGGTTCGGCAAGCCGAGCTTCGAGCTGAAATACGACCTTGCGGCGGCGAAGAAGCTGGTCGAGGAAGCCGGTTACTCCAAGGCCAAGCCGCTCAAGACCACCTTCATCATCGCGCAGGGCGGCACCGGCCAGATGCTGTCGCTGCCGATGAACGAGTTCCTGCAGCAGAGTTTCAAGGAAATCGGCATCGACATCGACTTCAAGGTGGTCGAGCTGGAGACACTATATACGCATTGGCGCAAGGGCGCGGCCGACGAGATGAACGCCGGCATCACCGCCAACAACATCGCCTATGTCACGTCAGACCCGCTCTACGCCATCGTCCGCTTCTTCCATTCGGGCCAGATCGCGCCGGTCGGCGTCAACTGGGGCGGCTACAAGAACCCGAAGGTCGACGCCTTGATCGACGAGGCCAAGCAGACCTTCGACAGCGCCAGGCAGGACGAACTCTTGGCCCAGGCACATGCGCTGATCGTCGACGATGCCACGCTGGTGTGGGTGGTCCACGACACCAACCCGCATGCGCTGTCGCCGAAGGTGAAGCAGTTTGTCCAGGCGCAGCACTGGTTCCAGGACCTGACGACAATTGGGGTGGAGTGAGGGCTACGTAGGCCGCTCCAGCTAACACTGTCGTCCCGGCGCAGGCCGGGACCCATAGCCACAGGATTGAATTTGGCGAAGATTGCCAACTCCGATCTCGCGCAATCACTTCCGCCTCGGAGTATGGGTCCCGGCCTGCGCCGGGACGACACCTTTGGTGAGGCGCCACACTCGCGCAAAACCCTCCGCCGTCGTCCTGGCGAAAGCCTGACGACAGCGAGTGTGTGGCTGCTTTCAAACCACACGCCTGCCCCCGCTACTTCGTCAGCAGCGCATATGCCCCGTTCCAGCCTTCCGCCGGCGGATTGATCTGGAAATCCTTGATCCGGGCTTCGTAGAGCTTGAACAATTTTTCCAGCGTGTCGGCGTCCTCGCTGCGACGGCCGCGCTCGATGGCGTCCAGCGCGCCCTGCCAGTCGCGGTTGCGGTAGCAGCCGAGCATCTCGATCGTGACGTTGCGCAGGCGCTGGAAGGGGCCCGAATGCATAACGTCCTCGCGGCCGGCGATGGCGTAGATCACCTCCGGCTCGGTCTTGCCCTTGACCATGATGAAGTCGAGCTCGAGGATCGCGAACTTGTCCTTGGCGGCGAGCGCGGTCCTGGAGCCGACGATGATGGGAAAGCCGTACTCCTTCGACTGTCCCTCGAGCCGCGAGGCCAGGTTCACGCTGTCGCCGAGCACCGAATAGTTCTTCTTCAGGTCGGAGCCCATGTTGCCGACCACGCCGATGCCGGTGTTGATGCCGATGCCGACATTGAGCGGGATATAGACGTGGCCGCCGTCAGCGGCCTCCTGCTCGCGGTCCTTGTTGACCGCGTCGATCCGCTCGAGCATCTGGATCGCCGCTTCGCAGGCGTTGACCTCGTGCTCGGCATCGTCGAGCGGCGCGTTCCAGAACGCCATGATGGCGTCGCCCATGTACTTGTCGATGTAGCCCTTCTGATCGATGATCACGTCGGTCAGCGGCGTCAGGAAGCGGTTCATCAGCGTGATCAGGCCTTGCGGATCTTGCTTGTAGCTCTCCGAAATCGTGGTGAAGCCGCGCACGTCGGAGAACATGATCGTCATCTCGCGCTCCTCGCCGCCGAGCACGAGCTTTTCCGGCGACTGCGCCAGCTGCTCGACCAGAACCGGCGACATGTACTGCGCGAACATGCCGCGGATCTGCACGCGCTGGCGCTGCTCGTGCACGAAGCTGGCGAAGATCAGCGTCAGATAGATCGCGGTGGTCGACAGCAGCGGATAGGTGAAGTCGATGAGGTAGCGGTACTGCGCGTAGAAGAACCAGGACACACCGACGAGGATGGCAGCGAACATCGCGCCCGCGAGCACCAGGCGCACGGGGCCGAGATTCGGCGTGAAGGTGATGACGAGCAGGCCGATGACGAGCGCGGCGAGCAGCTCGACGCCGAGCGCGTAGTTCGGCTGGGAGATCACCGCGCCGCTGAGCACGCTCTCCAGCACCTGAGCGTGGATCTCGACACCCGGCATCGCCCGGGATACCGGAGTGGTCTTGATGTCGTTCAGCCCGACCGCGGAGGTGCCGACCAGCACCAGCTTGCCGGCGATCCTGCTCGGCGGCACCGTGTTGTCGAGCACGTCGGCAGCGGAGACGTAGATCGAGGGATCATAGCGGGCGTAGTGCACCCAGAGCTGGCCGTTCCTGTCGGTCGGGATCTCCACGCCCTTGAGGCGGATGGACCGCACGCCGGACTTGTCGGTCCGGACCAGCAGCGTCGGCGTGCTGGTGATGACCCGCAGGATCTCCAGGCTGAGCGAGGGCATGATGTTGCCCTGGGCGCGCATCACCATCGGCACGCGGCGGATCAGGCCGTCGCGCTCGGTCCTGATCGTGAACAGGCCGCGACCGGCGGCAACCTTCTCGATCACGGGCACGTTGCGCAACAGGCCGGGGAATTCGAACAGAAACTTCTCGGCATTCTCCTCGCCGACCGTCGCCACCCCTGTGAAGGGAAGCGTCTTGTCGATCTCCGAGGTGATCTCCGACTGCCCGGTCTCGCCCAGCACCACGCGCGAGCGCTTGATCGCTTCCGAGAGGATCTGGTCGTTGCTCGGCAGCTCGCGCAGCTTGGCACGGGTGGCTTCGTCCAGATAGCGCATCTGGCTCGCGACCAGATCCGGGTTGAGCCGGTCGGCCTCCGAGAACACCACGTCAAAACCGATCGCAACCGCGCCGTTGCTGGTGAGGTTCTGAATCAAATCGGCGATCCGCGTGCGCGGCCACGGCCACTGGCCGAGCCTGGCGAGGCTCTTGTCGTCGATGTCGACGATGGTGACCGGCCGCGCCGTCTTTTGGCGCGGATCGATCAGCTGGAACATGTCGAAGGTGCGCAGCCGCAATTCCTGGATCGGCGGCGGGTCCCAGAGCCGAGCACCGGCGAAGACGACCAGCAGCGCCAGACACATCAGCCGCGCAAAGCCGAACTTCCGCGCAAACCACCGCCGGAGGATTTTGAGACGCTTCATTCGGGTCGGGCTTCCTGACCTGTATCACGCCGTGCGCACCGATCATGGAACGTCCGCGGGCGCTTGGCTATTCCCTGGCGGTGGAGGAGCATGGATTTTTTGCCGCGGTCCAACCGCGAGCCGGCGGGAGGCCCCGGGCGGAGATCAGGTGATGTGGAAGATGAAATCGCTGGCCTTGAGATTCGCCGCGATCACGTTCTTCAGCAACAGCGCCTCGGTCTCGATAACCGGGGCGCCCTCCGGCTGCATGACCTGCTGGTGCCACGTGACCAGCGTGTCGACCGAGTCCTGCTGCTGGGCGATGTGGAGACTGTCGATGGAGCTGACATCCGAGAACTGGCGCAGGTCGATCTTGTCCAGGCCCACCGTGAAGTCGGTGATGGTGTGCGAGAAATCGGTCACGGGGTGCCCGTCATCGTCATGCTCAATTGCGCCCGGTGCAAACACGAACTGATCCTTGCCGCCACCGCCGGTCAGCGTGTCGTTGGTATCGGTCGCGAAGATGACGTCCTTGCCGCTGGTACCCTGCAGCCTGATGCCCTGGCTGGTATCGCCGGCCTCGTTGAAGATGAAGTGGACGGTATCGAACAGACCCGTGGTCTTGTCCTTCACCGTCAGCGTGATCTGGTCGGCCTCCGGAGGCTCGGGGTACTGATCGGTGCTGGCTCCGGTCGGATTGTAGGTGATACCGGTCTCGAAGCCCGTGTTGATGTCGTCGAGCGAGCCGGACGCCGGATAGAAATCAACGCGGCTGAGATTCGGATGCGCGGTCGACACTGTGACGGTGAAGTCGTCGGTCGCGGCACCGGCATCGGTGTCGGTGACCACGAGATCGTAGATAATGTCGGTGCTGTTCTCGCGGACATGCTCGACCCGAAAGCTCTCGGTGTCGATGACCGGGCCAACGGCGGGCGCCGCCGTCACGCTCGTCCGGATGTTGGTGAGGTCGTGCGACACCGGCGTCGTGCCGCCGGTGCCCGTGGCCGTGAGATCGATCGTCGCCGGCGTCGACGCGTCGGTCGTGATGGCGCCGGCGTAGGTATCGTCGAGCGCATGGACGCCCAGTGCATCCGGCGTCCCCGTGAAGCCGTCGGCCGGCACGAACCGGATCAGCGTATCCGGGTTCAGCACCAGCCCATGCGTGTCGCCAACCGAACCGATATCGACCCATTGATGCGTGCCAGCGAGCTCGTACTGCCAGACGCCTTGGGTGGCCGCAGCCGTATCCGACGTCACGACAATCGCCTTCAGGCTCGAGCCAGCGTCGACATCGGTAAACTTGCCCGCGAAGAGGCTGCTGATCGTCGCGCCGTCCGGATCACCGTCATTGCCGGCGACGGACGCCAGCGTCGCATTGGCGAGCGTCGGCGCGTCGTTGGTGCCGGTGATGGTGACCGTGACGTCCTGGTGAACCGAGGCACCATGGTCGTCGGTGAAGGTGACGGTGTAGACTTGGGTAATGGTCTGGCCTGCGGCCAGCGACTGCAGCACCGGATCGCAATTGTCGAGCGTGAAATGCCAGCCCAGCGTCGCGCCATTGCTGGTGTCGGTGCTGGATTCGGACACCGAATTATCGATCGTGAAGGTGCCGATATTCGTGCTGTTGTCGTCGAAGCCCGGCAGAGCCGAGCTGACGGATGACGATTTGAATACCGCCTGCGCGGTATGGGTGTCGATCAGGTCGAGATCCTGGATCGCCAGCGTACCGCAGGTCGACAGCGACGAGCTCTCGTCCTCGGTGACCGCGCCGGTCGCCGCCGCCGCATCGCTGGTGATGGTCGGCGCGTCGTTGACGCCGGTGATCGTGACGGTGACGTCCTGCGTGACATACGCGTTGTGATTGTCGGTGAAAGTGACGGTGTAGACCTGGGTGATGGTCTGGCCTTCCGCCAGCGACTGCAGCATCGCATTGCTGTCGGCGAGCGTGAAATGCCAACCCAGCGTCGCGCCGTTGTTGGTGTCCGTGGTCAGCTCCGTCACCGACGGGTCGATCGTGAAGGTGCCGAGGTTCGTGGTGCCTTCCACAAAACCCGGCAGATGCGCACTCGACGCTGACGACTTGAACACCGCCTGCGCCGTATGGGTGTCGATAAGGTCGAGGTCCTGGATCGCTAGCGTGCCGTCGATCGACAGCGTCAGGCCCGAATCCTCGGTGACCTTGCCCGTTGCCGCCGGCGCACTGCTGGTGATGGTCGGGGCGTCGTTGACGCCGGTGATCGTGACGCTGACGTCCTGCGTCACCGTCGCATTGTGATTGTCGGTGAAGGTGACGGTATAGACCTGGGTGATGGTCTGGCCTTCCGCCAGCGATTGCAGCATCGCATCGCCGTCGGCGAGCGTGAAATGCCAGCCCAGCGTCGCGCCGTTGTCGGTGTCCGTGGTCAGCTCCATCACCGACGGGTCGATCGTGAAGGCACCTAGGTTCGTGGTGCCTTCCACAAAGCCCGGCAGATGCGCACTCGACGCTGACGACTTGAACACCGCCTGCGCCGTATGGGTGTCGATCAGGTCGAGGTCCTGGATTGCCAGCGTGCCGTCGATCGACAGCGTCAGCCCCGAGTCCTCGGTGACCTTGCCAATTGCCGTCAGAGCGCTGCTGGTGACGGTCGGCGCGTCGTTCTTGCCGGTGATGACGACCGTAACGTCCTGGGTGACCGTTCCACCGTGATGGTCGTCGATGGTAACGGTGTAGACTTGGGTGATGGTCTGGCCTTCGGCCAGCGACTGCAGCACCGGGTTGTTGTCGTCGAGCGTGAAGCTCCAGCCCACCGACCCGATGGAGCTGACGCCGGGGCTCTCGCTCACCGCGGTGAGTGCGAACGTGCCGATCTTGCCGAGCGGCGCGGTCTCCGAGTAGCCGGGCAGGTTGGCGCTTGCATCCGACGACTTCAGAACGAAACTGGCGGTGTGCGTGTCCGTGAGGTCGGGGTCGCTGAAGGTGATGGTGCCGTTGGCCGCCAGGGTTGCCGCCGTATCCTCGGCCACCGCGCCGGTCGCCGTGGTCGAGCCCGCGACGATCGTCGGAACGTCGTTGGTGCCTTCGACATCGACGTCGGCACCATTGATGGACACGGTGACCGGCGTGCTGACGACGCCGCCGTGCCCGTCATCGACCTGCACCACGTAGTTGAGGACCAGCCTCTCGCCTTCGGCGAGGAAGTCGAAGAGGTGGTCGGGAACGCTATATGTCCAGGTGGCCGAACCGTTGTTGCTGTTTCCCGCGCCCTGCACCACGGTCAGCGGCACCTCGACGGCCGCGATCGCGGCGAGCTGCTCCGGGGTCAGCGATGCCGTGATATCGTGGCCCTGCGCATCGAGATATTTGAACGGCTGGGTCGACGAGAGCGCCGCGCTCACGATCGGCCGGTCCGTCAGGTCGACGTCGCTGAAGGTGACGGTGCCGGTGATGGTGTCCAGGGCCGTGTTGCCGGTCCCGACCTTCTCGATGACGTTTCCGCCCGACGTGGCAAGCACCGGCTTGTCGTTGGTGCCCGTGATCGTGATGGTGATCGGGATGAACGCGGCCTCGGGGTTCACCGCGAAATTGGTGTCGACGCGGACCATGTAGGTCAGCGTCAGCGTTTCTCCGGCCGCGAGGAAGTCGAAGACGTGGTCGGGGATCGTGTAGGTCCAGACCGCCGAGCCGTTGTTGTTGTTGCCACCGTCGGCGGCGACGTTGATCTGGATCAGCGTCGCGGCGATGTCCTGCTTCTGAAGCGCGGTGAGCGAACCGGTGACGTCCTGCTGGCCGGCGCTCTTGTAGACGTAGTTCGGCGCATCGGCGAGGATCACCTTCACCGTCGGCCGGTCGCCGAGGTTCTGGTCGACGAAAGTGATCCGGCCGGAGATCGTATCGGGCGTCGTGCCGCCGGTGGTGTCCGCGCGCTCGGTCAGCGCGAACGCCGTCTTCACGTTGCCGCCGGAATCGAGGCTTCGCGCCAGCGGCTGGCCGGGAATACGGGTGGCGGGCGGCGTGGAAGTGCCGGGTGCCTCAGGTCCCTGCGGATTGAGGTTCGTGAAGGTCGCGATCACGACGGCACCCGACCCCGACTTGAACACCAGATCCTGGCCGGTTTGCGTGATCGTGTCGGTGAAGTTGGAGGTCAGCTTGGTGTTGGTGTTGGTGTCGGTGAACTTCAGCGTGAACACGTCGGTGATCAGCTTCTGCACGTCCGGCGACATCAGCGCATTGGTGATCGAGACGTTGCCGCCGCTGATCTGAATCATCTGCCCGGCCTGGTTGACCGTCGCGATCGGCAGCAGCGTGACCTTGTCGAACAGGATGTAGGAACCCGTCGTGCCGTTCGGCTCCACCAGCACCTGGAAGCTGGCCTGCGGCTGCGGATCGCCGCCACCGGCGGGAACGACGAAGTTGATCTGGGTCAGCACCGCCGTGCCGCGGATGCCCATGGTGGCGACCGGCGTGTCGATCTTCATGTCGCCGTGCTTGGCGGTCTCGCCGGCGACGAAGGTGATGGTGCCCGCGACCAGGCTGAGCAGCGAGGAGTTGTTCGATCCGTTGGGGTCGTAGACCATCTCGTTCAGCACCATCCTCGCATTTGAGGACAGGCCGAACACGGTGCCGTCGATGAAGGTGATACCGAGCGTCGAATCGGCGCCGGTCGAGACGACGTCGCCCTTCTCGACATTGTCGCCGTTGTTCAGGATGACCGAGACGCCGTTGCGGACTGCGGTCGCGCTGCCGGAGAGTTTGGTGACGTGGCCGATGACCTGGGCTGCGGCGGCGCCGGGTGCGGCCTGCGCATATTGCAGATGGCCCGTGAGCGCGCTGACGATGTCGCCGGTGAGGTGGGCACCATCGGGCGAGGCAATCGCGGCGCGCTTGTCGCCCCTGAAATAATCGTGAACGACGAACTCGTGTCCCTCATGGGACAGCACGAGGTCGAGGCCGGCGCGCTTGAACTCGCCGTTGAAGATCAGGTTGGGGTCGGGAACCACGAACGCGCCGTCGGGCACGTGACCGTGCGCCTTCGCGATGAAGGGCTTGGCGGTAAAGGAATCGCCATGGACCTCGCCGGGCAGGTGGGAACCCTGGCCGTCCAAGATGATCGCGGCGTCAAATTTGCCAGCGTAATTCAACCGGGCACCGTAAAAGAGTTAAAATTTAAGTAAGTATCAGCCGCCTAAGCTTGCATAGCATTACTAAATCATTAGCGAAACCGTCTATTGCTTGTGTGATTTCGCGTCACTTGCCGATCGGAGCCACCGACGAGCAGTGCCCCCAGAGAGATGACGAAGTATTCATCGCAGTATTTTGGAGTAGAATTCGGCAGAATTTCGTACATTTCCAGTCATCCAAAGTAAACCGCCGTATAGATCAAACGGCAGATACTCATGTTATCTTCTCTTCGTGGGGCCCCGTGGCATCCTGCGGGAAATACGGAACTAAATCTGTGACCCAACTAACAGAACCCGTGAAATAGCGGGCCGTTAGCCATAGGTGACAGAATCAGCGTGCCCACAACTTCTGCCTGCAAATGGTGCCATTTCGCGGCGAACGGACTCCACCTATCCCCCGATTCGTAAAATTTTACGCAATTTGGGCAGACCCGTTTCAGCCTGTCCCACGGTTTTGGGACCCCTGCCGGCCGCGTTAAGCAGAACAGAACCGCCCGTCTCGCACTATCTCCGTGAAAGCAACAAAGCCCGGCACGATCAGGTCGAGGGGGATCTGGCGAAGCCGGAAGGGGATGTCAGATGGAGACCGCTGCTCGCTCGCGCGCCTGGCGCGCAATCCTTGTCCTGTGTGGATTGGTCCTGTTCGGATCGGCCGCAGAGCTTCGCGCCGGCACGCTGCTGTCGCCGGGTGCCGGCGTCCTCGTGCGCAAATCCGCCGAACCGTTCGGCGTATTCGCCTTTGCCATCTCGTCCGGCAGCCTCCAGCAGAAATGGTCCGCGCTGAAGTCCAGGCTCGACGACGACATGGTGCAGCTCGCGCTGTGCGACGGCGACCGGGACAATTGCGTATCGCCTGCGGCACTCAAGCTGCTCGCCATCGTCGACCAGGCCCGCGCCCGCGACGGCCGCGCGCGGCTGGGCGAGACCAATCGCGCCATCAACCTCTCGATCCGGGCCGCCAATGACGGCGTCGACGACGTCTGGAGCTCGCCGCTTGCGACCTTCGAGCGCGGCGCCGGCGACTGCGAAGACTACGCCATCGCCAAGCTGGCCGCGCTGCGGCTCGCCGGCGTTGCCACCGAGGACCTCCGCATCGTCGTGGTGCGCGACACCCGCGCCGGCGAGGAGCATGCGGTTGCCGCGGCAAAGCTCGACGGCCACTGGCTGATGCTCGACAACCGCCGCATGGCGATGGTCGAGGACGACGACGCGCGCACCTACCAGCCGCTGTTCGTGCTCTACCAGTCGGCCGTGATGAAATATGTCGACGAGCCGGTACGGCTGTCGATGGCTCCCGCCGAGGCGCATTGATTTTCTTGTAGCCCGATAGACCTCTCCCACAAACCCATTCCACCGCGCGATCCGTGACGCTAGCATGCCTCCGGCAATGCGGGGGACGACCGGAATGCGGTTCATCGGACTGATTGTGCTTGCGCTGCTGACGCTCGCGGCACCCGCGTTCGCGCAATCCAGCCCATCCGACCGCTCCATCGCCGACAGACTGCCGCTGTTCGCCAAGAACAACTGCCAGCAGATTCGCGACCCCGGCAATCAATTGTTCTGCGGTGACGCCGAGCTTGCCGCCGCCGCCGAGAAGCTGAGCACGGCAATCGAGGCACGGCTCGCCCGCCTGCCCGATCGCCTGCCGGCGATCGAGGAAAACGCCATCTGGATCCGACAGCGCAATCTCGGCTGCGGCATCATCGGCCAGACCGCGGTCCGCGCCGACGATCTCGACCGCGTGAAGGCGTGCCTTCTCAAGGTCACCGAAGAGCGTGCCGCAATCGTGCGTGATCCGGATTTCGACTGTCTCGCGGCCAACACGGCGGCGGGCGCGCTGATCTGCGCGGACCCGTCGCTGGCGCTCACCGAAACCGAGCTCAACAGCCAGGTGCTGGGCCTGATCGGCAAACTGGACCCGACCGCGGCCCGCTTTGCCTTCGCCGAATACGGCCGGTGGACGCGAGAGCGCGACCGCAGATGCAATCTCGTCGGCAAGGAGAACGTGCCGCTGCAAGAGCTCGAATCCGCGGAAAGCTGTCTTGCCGACTACCTGACGCACAAGGCCGACGACATCCGAGCCGCCAAGGGTGATCCGAAGAAGGTGTTCGGCCGGCAGGTCGCGGCCCGGTCGCCCGACACCGACGCCGTCGACTTCTGCGCCGCGCGGATTCACGCGGCCAATTCCTGCGGCAATTTCCTGCGCATCAACCGCGTCTACGCCGTCGACAGCCAGGTGACCGACCAGGAGGCGCAGGTCACGGGCGAGATCGAAATGGTCGTGCTGGCGCCCTTCACCACATGCAGCAAGGTCGCCTCCGCCTGCACCGGCACCTGCTGGGACGCCAGGACGGGTCGTCCGCAGCCGGGAGCCGCCGGCAACAAGGAGCGCTCCGCGGACGCCTTCAACGTCACGCGCCGCCTCAGGATCCAGCGCACCTTCGCCTTCGTGAAAGCCGCCGACGGCTGGCGCTGCCGAGAAGACGAACTGGCACCGGTGAATTCGGGGACCGCGGGCGGGGGATCGTAGCTATTCTTCCCTTCTCCCCTTGCGGGAGAAGGTGGCAGGAAGCGCCGGATGAGGGGTTCTCACCACGCGTCAGCCTGTTCGTGAGGATAGAGACCCCTCACCCGGCTTCGCTCACGCGAAGCCACCCTCTCCCGCAAGGGGAGAGGGTGCACCGTCATCGCCGCGAGATATCAAAACATCAGATTGTCCTTCACCAGCACCCAGCGGCCGTTCTTCACCTGCTGCACCTGGGTGACGGTGGTGGCGAGATGGTTGGTCTTCGAGAACACGGTCGGCGGCGAATTGAAGATATCCTGGAACTTGTCACCGGACTCCAGCGCGTCGAGCATCTTCTGGCCAGTGAGATCCTTGCCAGCCTTGTTGGCATAATGCGCGAACGTCATCACCGCATTGTAGCCGATGATCGCCTGGGTGTTGGCGTCGGCGTTGAACATCTTCTTGTAATTGACGAGCCAGTCCTTCACCTTTCCCTTCGCGGTGTCTTCGTAGGGAATTTCGAAGTTCGAAGCGGCATACAAGCCTTCCACCACTTCCTTGCCGAGCGCCGGCACTTCGAGCACGTTAACAGGCGTGGCACCGAGGAAGGTGACCTCCCAGCCGAGCTTCTTCGCTTCACTCATCGTGCCGATCGGCTCACGGAGGACCGCACCGAGCACGACGAGGTCGCAGCCGTCGGACTTCATCTTGGCGACCTGCGCCGAGAAGTCGGAGGCGCCGCGCTTGTAGCTCGTGATCGAGGCCGGCTGCACCTTCATGACGGCGAGCTGCTGGTTAAAACCATCGAGCACGTTTTTTCCGTACTCGTCGTCCTGATGCATGATGCACGGCTTCTTGAAATTCTTTGTCTCGATCATGTATTTGAGCGCTGCGCGCGTGCTCTCGACATAGGGCAGGAGGTTGTTGAACTTCAGCCGCTCCTGCGGCTTGGCCGCATCGAACTTGAAGGTGAACTCGGCCGCCGTCAGTGGGAAGAGCTGAAGCACGCCGGCGTCGAGCAGGATGTCCTGCGCGGCGAGCACGGTCGGCGATCCCATTGGTCCCACCATCGCGAAGATCTTGTCGCGCTCGATCAGCTTTTGCGACGCCAGCACCGCCTTTTTCGGATCGTAGCCGCTATCCTCGACGACCAGCTTGATCTTGCGGCCGTTGATCCCGCCGGACACATTGATCTCCTCGGTCGCCATCTTCATGCCGTTTGCGACCGGGACGCCCCAGCCCTTGATCGGACCCGACAGATCCTGGTGAGTGCCGATGACGATCTCGGATGCCGAGATGCCCTCGTTGGTGACCTTGGTTTGCGCTGCGGCCGGCAGATGCGTGAGCACGACTGCGCTCACCGCAAGGCCGAACGCCCTGAACGATTTCGACATTGACGTCTCCTCTCCCTGGCCCGTGTTGCGCGAAGGGCGCGGCCATCGCTCCTTCGCTGATCTCAACGTCTGCGGCGCACGGCCTTCCGGCCCCTCACGCCACCGCACGCTCGCGATACATCGCCTCGATCTCGGCGGCGTAGCGCTTGTTCACGAAGCCGCGCTTCAGCTTCATGGTCGGCGTCAGCTCCTCGTCCTCGGGCGTCAGCTGGCGCTCGATCAGATAGAACCTCTTGATGCTCTCGACGCGGGCGAAACTGCCGTTGACCTGCTCGATCTCGCGCCAGATCAGGTCCTGGATCTCCGTCGCCCGGCACAGGCTCGCATAATTGGTGAAGGGGATGTCGTGGTCCTGGGCGAACTTCTCGACATTCTCCTGGTCGATCATCACGAGGCAGGTCAGATACGGTCGCTTGTCGCCGATCACCACGGCATCCGAGATGTAGGGCGAGAATTTGAGCTGGTTCTCGATCTCGGACGGCGTGATGTTCTTGCCGCCGGACGTGATGATGATGTCCTTCATCCGGTCGGTGATGCGGACGAAGCCTTCATTGTCGATGGTGCCGACGTCGCCGGTGTGCAACCAGCCGCGTTGATCGATGGTCTCGGCGGTCTTCTCGGGCTGGTTCAGGTAGCCCATGAACAGGAAGTCGCCCCTGATCAGGATCTCGCCGTCGGGTGACAACGCGACCTCACCCCAGGGCACGGCCGTGCCGACCGAGCCGAGCTTGATCCGTTCCGCCGGCATCATGGTGGCGACCCCGCAATTCTCGGTCTGACCGTAGAGCTCGTGCATGTCGATGCCGAGCGCGAGATACCAGCGGATCAGTTCCGGCGCGATCGGCGCCGCGCCGGTGAAGGCGATGCGGCAGCGGTCGAGCCCGATCATGCGGCGGATGTTGCGGAATGCGATGCGATAGGCGAGATGATTTGCAATGCGCAACGACAGCGGCGGCGTCCTGCCCTCGATCCGGCAATCGACCATGCGGTAGCCGACCCCGATCGCACGGCGGTAGACCCATTGCTGGAGCGGTGTCGCATCCTTCAGCGCGATGGTGATGGCGGAATAGAATTTTTCCCAGATGCGCGGCACCGCAAGGAAGATGGTCGGCTGCACCTCGCGCAGATTGTCCGGCACCGTCTCCGGGCTTTCGGCAAAGTTCATCACCGAGCCGAGGGCGACAGAGATGTAGTAGCCGCCGATGCGCTCGGCGACATGGCAGAGCGGCAGGAAGATCAGCCGGTCTTCGTTCTCCCGCGCCGGGATGAAGTCGTTGGCATGCCGCATCTGGTGCGTGACGCTGCGGTTGGCGTGCATCGCGCCCTTGGGGGGACCGGTCGTGCCGGACGTATAGACAAGGACCGCGAGATCGCTCGGGCTGCGGCTGTCGATCATCTCCTGCCACAGTGCTTCGCGACCGACCATATGGTTGCGCCCGAGCGCGCGAAACTCGTCGAGCGACATCACCATGTCGTCGGAGAAGCCGCTGAGGCCCTCCATGTCGAACACGACGATCCTTTGCAGGGTCGGGCAGCGTGTGCGGCAGGTGAGGATCTTGTCGAGCTGCTCCTCGTCCTCGGCGAAGATCACCTTCGTGCCGGAATCGTTGACGAGATACTGGACCTGGGACGATGCATCGGTCGGATAGATTCCGGAGGAGACGCCGCCGGCGCACAGGATGCCCATGTCGGCATGGACCCATTCCGGCACGGCATTGGCGATGATGGAGGCGACGTCGCCGGGCATGAAACCGATCGCGCGAAGCGCGTAGGCGATCTCCTTCGAGATCTCCAGCCATTCGCGCCAGCTCGTCGGCTGCCAGATGCCGAACTTCTTCTCGCGGATCGCCGGCCTGTCGCCCCGCGTCTCCGCGGCACGCAAGAAGCTTTTCGCGATCGTATCAGCGACCGTCAGCACCGCCGGCCGGGCCATGCGCGTCTCCTCCTTGTCGCTTTCGCTCCGCTGCCTGCCTTGCCGGCGGTCTATGTCTTGCGGATGGGCAATCCCATTTAACGCCAATTCCTGCTTTAACGCCAAAACTTCCTTTGACGCCGAGTCTTCCAGCGCCGAGTCCCCTAACGCCGAGTCTTCTAACGCCACGTCTTCTTCTTCTTCCAGCGCCGCTCGCCTCGCGCGCCCGCTTCCTTGGCGCCAAGGTAGAATTCCTGGATGTCCTGGGAATGCATCAAGCGGTCGCAGCTGTCGTTCATGACGATCCGGCCGATCTCCAGCACATAGCCGTAATGCGCCGTCTCCAGCGCCACCTTGGCATTCTGCTCGACCAGCAGGATCGACATGCCCTGCTCCTCATTGACCCGGCGGATGATCGTGAAAATCTCCTTCACCAGAATCGGCGACAGGCCGAGCGAGGGCTCGTCGAGCAGCAGCAAGGTCGGCCGGTTCATCAGCGCGCGACCGATCGCGAGCATCTGCTGCTCGCCGCCGGAGAGCTGGCCGGCCGGCTGGTCGATACGCTCCTTCAGCCGCGGGAAATAGCCGTAGACGCGCTCCAGATCCTCCGCGACGCCGTCACGGTCCTTGCGCGGATAGGCGCCCATCATCAGGTTCTCGCGCACGGAGAGGAACGGGAACACCTCCCGCCCCTCCGGCACGTGGCTGAGGCCCAGCCGCACGATCCGGTCGGCTTCCATGCGCTGGATCGGCTTGCCCATGAACTCGATCGCGCCCTTCTGCGGGTCGAGAATGCCGGAGATCGTCTTCAGCACCGTGGTCTTGCCGGCGCCGTTGGCACCGAGCAGCGTCACGATGCGGCCGCGGGGCACCTCCAGCGAGATGCCGCGGATCGCCATGATCGGTCCGTAATAGCTCTCGATGTTGGAGAGCTTCAGGATGATGTCTGGAGTCACCGCGGCGTCCATCGCATCAGGCTCCCAGATACGCGGCGACGACATCAGGGTGCTGCTGCACCTCGGCCGGCGAGCCCATCGCCAGCACCCGGCCATAGTTCAGCGCGATGACGCGATCAGAGACGCGGTTGACCAGCGACATGTCGTGCTCGACCATCAGCACGGTGACGCCGAGCTCGTTCTTCATGTCGCGGATCCAGAACGACATGTCGTCGGTCTCCTCGACATTGAGGCCCGAGGACGGCTCGTCGAGCAGGATCAGCTTCGGCTCCGAGCACAGCGCCCGCGCCAGCTCGATCACCTTGCGCACGCCGTAAGGCAGGCCCGAGATCAGCTTGTCGCGGTAGGGCTCGAGGTCGAGGAACTCGATCACCTGCTCGACCCGGCGGCGATGCACCTTCTCGTTGGCGCGCACGCTGGGCAGGAACAGCAGCTCCTGCCAGAGCTGCGTAGTGGAATGGCGGTGTCGTCCGACCAGGAGATTGGACAGAACCGTCGCATTCTCGAACAGCTCGATGTTCTGGAAGGTGCGGGCGATACCGAGTCTTGCGATATCGTAAGGCGGCTGCTCGGTGATGTCCTGGTCCTCGAAGAAGATGCGGCCCGAGGTCGGCCGGTAGATGCGCGAGATCAGGTTGAAGATCGAGCTCTTGCCGGCGCCATTGGGACCGATGATCGAGAGGATTTCGCCCCTCTCCACCGCGAACGACACCGCATCGACAGCCTTTAGGCCGCCGAAATGCAGCGACAGATTCTCGGCGCGGAAATAGCTCATCGGTTGCGCTCCGACTTCACGTAGATCTTCTGCCGCTTGAAGGTGGCGCGCTTGTAGAGCGGGAACAGCTGGAAGAAGAGCTTGATCTTGAGCCAGCGGCCGTAGAGCCCGAGCGGCTCGAACAGCACGAACAGCACGATGATGATGCCGTAGATCGCGCCCTTCAGCCCGTTGAGCGAGGCGAAGGCTGCGACCCTGGACTGGACGTCGGCCGCTTCTTGCGCGCCGGCGCCGAAAGCGGCGGCAATGCCGGCGATGATGCCGGGCATGTCGTCCTTCAAATAGGTCAGGAACGGATCGATCATCACGATAAAGATCGCTCCCAGCACGGCGCCGTGCAGGCTGAAGCTGCCGCCGATCAGGATCACGATGATGAACTCGATCGAGAGCTGGAGCGTGAACATCTCCGGCGAGATGAAGGAGAGCTTGTGCGCGAACAAGACGCCGGCAAAGCCGGTGATCGCCGCCGAGATCGCAAAGGACTTCACCTTGTAGAGCGCGACGTTGACGCCCATGCTGCGCGCCGCAGTCTCGCTGTCGCGGATCGCGACGAAGGCCCGGCCCGTCGGCGAGCGCAACAGATTGAGCGTGCCGACGATGGTCAGCACCAGCACGGCGAGACACAGGAAATAGAAGGTCGGGCTGTCACGCGGCACCGCGACGCCGAGCAGCGACAGCGTCTTGACCCGCATGCCCTCGTTGCCGTTGGTGACGCTCTCCCAGCGCGCCAGGACCTCCTCGACGATCAGGGCAAAGGAGATGGTGGCGATGACGAGATAGATGCCCTGGAGCCGCAGCGCGGGAAAGCCGACCATCGCGCCGATGCAGCCGGTCAGAAGACCTGCGGCGAGGAAGTAGACCGGGAACGGAACGTTGTATTTCTGCAGATAGGCCGCCGTGTAGGCGCCGATCGCGAGGAACGCCGCGTGCCCGAGCGAGGCCTGGCCGGTGAACCCGGTCAGGATCAGCAGCGCCACGCCGACGGTTGCATAGATGCAGACGAAGACGAGCTGGCTCATCAGATAGCTGGAGAGCACGTAAGGCGCGATCAGCAGCAGCGCGAGCAGGATGCCGTAGGAGACCAAATAGCCCGAATGCGGGAACAGCTTGATGTCGTCTTCGTAGTCGGTCTTGAACAGGAAGCGCATGGCGTTCAGACCTTCTTGCGGACGTGAAGGCCGAACAGGCCCTCGGGCTTGAGCAAGAGCACGGCGAGCAACACGATGTAGGGCGCGGCGTCCTTCCAGCCCTCGGCCAGATAGAAGCCGGCCATGCTCTCGATCACGCCGATCAGGACGCCGCCGACCACCGCGCCCGGGATCGAGCCGAAGCCGCCGAGGACAGCGGCGGGAAACGCCTTGAGGCCGAGCACGAGGCCGACATTGGAGTGGATGAAGGTGATCGGCGCCAGCAGCACGCCGGCGCAGGTCGCGACCGCCGCGCTGATCGCCCAGACGATCGACACCACGCGCTTGACCGGAATGCCCATGTAATAGGCCGCCAGCATGTTCTCGGAACTGGCGCGCATCGCGGTGCCGAGCGTGGTCTTGTTGAAGAACAGCCAGAGCAGCGTGCACAGGATCATCGTCGCCGCGATCACCGAGAGCTTGTCATAGGCAAGCACCAGCGAGCCGATCCGGAGCACGCCCTGGCTGAACGGCGTCTCGATCTTCAGATCGTCGGTGCCCCAGATCATGCCGGCGATCGAGCGCAGGAAGTAGCCGAGCCCGATGGTCGCCATGATGATGGAGAATTGCGGATAGCCGAGGATCGGTCGCACCACCACGCGTTCGGCCAGCATGCCGAACAGTGCCATCGCGGCCACCGCACCGGCGAAGCCGATCCAGTAGTTGAGTCCCATCATGCCGATGAAGGTGAAGGCGAAGAAGCCGCCCAGCATCATCAGATCGCCCTGGGCGAAATTGACGACCTCGGTCGCCTTGTAGACCAGCACGAAGCCGAGCGCGATCAGGCCGTAGACGCAGCCGAGCGCAACACCGCTGACCAGCTGCTGAACGAAATCCAGCATCGCCGCGCTTCCTCCTGACGCAACCGGCGGTTCTTCGATCGCCTCGTCGCATCTTGTGTCCAGTCGCTACGCAGTCGTTTCGCTGCGTTAGCGCCATTTGTCCCGGTGCCAATTCAGCCTGAACCGCCAAGCGCTGTCAACAAACGGTGACTTGCCTTTAGTCCAAGACGGATGACGGGATTTGCGGTAATGCGATTCACCGTGCCGAAACATCTTCAGGTCATGGTCGCGGGCGATGCAAAACCGGATGGTATGGCCGTCATGAAGCCGGACAGCTCGGCGCTCCAAGTCCGAGGGTTAACGAAGCGTTTTGACCGTCTGGCGGTCGATGGCCTCGACCTCACAATTCACGCCGGTGAATTCTACGCCCTGGTCGGCCCCAACGGCGCCGGCAAGACCACCACGTTGCGCATGGTTGCGGGCCTCTTGCGGCCCGACGCCGGCGCGGTCTCGATCTTCGGCATCGATGCGCTCCAAAATCCGGTCGCCGCTAAGCAGGTGATGGCGTGGGTCTCCGACGAGCCCATGATCTACGACAAGCTGACGCCGCTGGAGTACCTCGAATTCGTCGCCGGGCTCTGGGGCATCGCGCCATCCGTCTCGGAACCGGTCGCCGAGGGGCTGCTCAGCTCGCTCGGGCTCGAGGCACACCGGCACGAACGCTGCGAGGGCTTTTCCAAGGGCATGCGCCAGAAGGTGGCGCTGGCCGGCGCGCTGGTTCACGATCCCCGCCTCATCATCCTCGACGAGCCGCTGACGGGGCTGGATGCCGTCTCCGCCCGCCACGTGAAGGGCCTCCTGAGCGAGCGTGTCCGCGCCGGCTGCACAGTGATCATGACCACGCATATTCTCGAGGTTGCCGAGCGCATGGCCGACCGCATCGGCGTAATCGCCTCGGGCCGCCTGGTCGCCGAAGGCACGCTCACCGAGCTGCGCCAGCAGAACGGCCATGCCGACACCAGCCTCGAAGATCTCTTCATCGCACTGGTGACGCTCCAGGAAGCCGCATGAGCTCGGCGACTGCGCTGTCCTGGTTTGCCCGCCACGAGCTCCGGCTCGCCTGGCGCGAATGGCTCGCCGTGATGACCGGCGGCCGGCGCAAGCGGACGCGCGCCGCCGTTATCGGCCTGCTTCTCTTCGCAGCGCTCCTGCACGTGCCGGCCTGGGCCGTGATCGGCCACCTCGCCGACCTGCAACTGCCGCTCGACAAATCCTCGCTGATCGTGATCACGGCGACGATCTTTCTGGCCTGGACCTTGATGCTGTCGCAGGCGATCGAATCGGTGACGCGGGTGTTTTATGCCCGCGCCGATCTCGATCTGATCATGTCCTCGCCGGCGACGCTGGCGAACCTGTTCTCGGTGCGCATCGCCGCAATCGCGCTCGCCGTCACGGTGCTGGCGCTGTTGTTCTCGACACCCTTCATCGACGTGCTGGTGATCGGCGGCGGACCGCGCTGGCTTGCGGCGTTCGGCGTCGTCGTCGCGATGGGCCTGTCGGCCGCGGCGATCGCGATCGCCGTCACCATCCTGCTGTTCCGCCTGATCGGCCCGGCGCGGACGCGCTTCGTGGCGCAGATCCTCGCCGCCATCATCGGCGCCGGCTTCGTGATCGCGCTCCAGGTCGCCGCGATCATGTCCTATGGCACGCTGTCGCGCATCACCATCCTGACCTCAGGCAGCTTTGCCGAGCACGCCCCCGACCTCGACAGTATCTGGTGGTGGCCGGCGCGGGCAGTGATGGGTGACAGCGAGGCACTGCTGCTGCTTCTCGCGCTCGGGCTGGTGCTGCTGGGCAGCGTCATGGCGATCTTCTCGGGCCGCTTTGCCGACACCGCGATCGACGCAGCGGCTTACGGCACATCCGGCCGCCGACGCGCGAAGCAGCGGCCGTTCCGCGGCGGATCGCGGCAGCAGGCGCTGCGCCGCAAGGAATTTTCGCTGCTCTGGCGCGATCCCTGGCTGATCTCGCAGACCCTGATGCAGCTGCTCTATCTGGTGCCGCCGGCGCTGCTGCTCTGGCGCAGCTTCGCCGACAGCTCTGCCGCACTGACGCTGATCACGCCCGTGATCGTGATGGCGGCGGGACAGCTCGCCGGCGGGCTGGCCTGGCTGACGATCTCGGGCGAGGACGCCCCCGACCTGGTCGCGAGCGCGCCGCTGACGCCGTCCAGCGTCATCCGCGCCAAGATCGAGGTGGTGCTGATCGCGATCGCGGTCATCTTCTGCCCGCTGGTCGCGGCGCTGGCATTTGCCTCGCCGATCCAGGCTGCGGTCAGTGCCGGTGCGATTATCATCGGCGCGGCCTCCGCGACCGCGATCCAGCTCTGGTTCCGGGTACAGGCCCGGCGCAGCCAATTCCGCCGCCGCCAGACCTCCTCGCGGCTTGCGACCTTCGCCGAAGCCTTCTCCTCGATCGGGTGGGCCGCGACCGCCGCGCTGCTGCTCGCGATGCCCCTCGCCGGCCTCGTCAGCGGCCTGATCACCGCGAGCCTCGTCGCCATCACCTGGAAATTCAGCCCGCGGCGGGAGTGAGGGTGCGACACTGACGCGCTGTTGATCGCAGCCCATTGGCCTCGCGCTGCATTGCACGCTAGACTTTTCCCTGAAGTCATCGGGGACGGATATGTGGCGACTTGTTTCGGCGGCTCTGGCACTGTTCGGCGCGTTCCTCTCGCCTGCCCTCGCCCAGCAGCAGCCACAGCGCAGCGAATGCCTGGCGATGGCCAATGCCGCGCCGCGGGTCATGTCGGTCGCCTTCAGGCAGGCGACCGCAGCCGCGGAGGTCGAGATCACCTATGCCGGTCATTCCACCTACACCATCGACACGCCCGGCGGCTTGCGCATCGCGACCGACTATAGCGGCGCCTATCAGGTCGGCCGGCTGCCCGATGTGGCCACCATGAACCGGGCCCACAGCACCCACTACACGCTCTTCCCCGACAAGCGCATTCCCCACGTGCTGCATGGCTGGAGCGAGGACGGCAAGCCGGCCATCGTCTCTGAGCGCATCGGCGACACCTTCATCCGCAACGTCACCACCGACATCCGCCGCTATTTCGGCGACGATGCCGGCACCGACATGATCCGCGACGGCAATTCGATCTTCATCTTCGAGGTCGCCGGCCTCTGCATCGGCCATCTCGGCCACCTTCACCACAAGCTCGACGACAGCCATTTCGCCCAGATCGGGCGGCTCGACATCGTGATGGTGCCGATCGATGGCACCTACACCATGTCGCTGGACGGCATCTCCGAGATCACCAAACGGCTGCGCTCCTCTGTGGTGCTGCCGATGCACCGTTTCGCGACCCCGCTCGACGATTTCATGCGCCGGATCGGCCAGCAGTTCGAGATCGACCGGCGCCTCGAGCGCTCGTTCCGGATGTCGCGCGACGCGCTGCCGTCGAAGCCGACGGTGATCATCCTCGACGGCGTCTGAGGCGCAATTTTCTCCAAGCCGGCTGTCGCGCTTTGGTGCTGATCTTCCCGCAACAGGAGATCGACATGACCGACTTTGCGCGATTGTTGCACGCGGATGGACCAAACCCCGAGCACGCCGCAGCACTCCAGCTTTACGGCCGCTTTGTCGGGGACTGGGATGCCGAGATCACCGCCCGCGGCCCCGATGGAACGAAACACGTCGCCCCCGGCGAAATCCATTTCGGCTGGGTGCTCGAAGGACGCGCCGTCCAGGACGTCTGGATCATTCCCCGTCGCACCGGCAGCCCGGCCTTTCCGATCGCCGGCAACTGGTACGGCACGACGCTGCGGGTCTATGACCCCTCGATATCCGCGTGGCGGATCTCCTGGTTCGATCCCGGCCGCAGCGTGTTCCGCCAGCAGGTCGGCCGCCTACGTGGCGAAGACATCGTGCAGGAAGGCACGACCGAGTCCGGCGACCTGACGCGCTGGAGTTTTACGGAGATCGCCGACGACGCCTTCCATTGGCTCGGCGAGGTCAAGCCGACTGCAGCGTCTGACTGGCGGCTGGTGGTCGATGTGAGGGCGAAGCGGCGCAAGGGCTGACGACCGCGCCGTTGTGCTCGCGGTGAAGGGCGAGGTTGCGCGGCGCGCGCTGCTGGACGCAAGGACGAGATGCTAGGCTCCCGGCATAAAAACAAAACGGGAGCGAACGCCGATGGCTGCAAATGGTCTACCTGCCAACACGAGCGGGCTATTCGTGGAGCCGCGCGAGGACTGGCTCGCGCTGCATCAGGAGGAGATCATCGATCCCTCGCGGCCGATCGTCGATCCCCATCACCATCTCTGGAATCGCGGGCACCGCTACCTGATCGAGGAGATGGCGGCCGACATCGCCTCCGGCCACAACATCATCGCCACCGTCTATGTCGACTGCCGCTCGATGTATCGCGCGCACGGGCCCGAGGCGTTCCGGCCCGTCGGCGAAGTCGAGTTCGCCAACGGCGTCGCCGCGATGAGCGCAAGCGGCGCCTACGGCACGGCCGCGATCTGCGCCGGCATCGTCAGCCATGCGAACCTGCTGCTGGGCGAGGCCGCCAGGCCGGTGCTGGAAGCCGAGATCGCGGCGGGCAACGGCCGTTTCCGCGGCATCCGGCATTCCTCCGCCTGGGACCAGGATCCCGTCGTCGCCGGCATGTATGCGCACCGGCCGAAGGGACTGTTGCAGGATCCGACCTTCCGCAAGGGCTTTGCCTGCCTGGCACCGCTGAACCTCAGCTTCGACGCCTGGCTGTTCCATCCGCAGATCGACGAGCTGACCGAGCTCGCGCGCGCCTTCCCCGACACCAGGATCGTGCTCGACCATTGCGGCGGCCCGGCCGGAGTCGGCCGCTTTGCCGGGCGGCGCGAGGAGGTGTTTGCGCAATGGCGCGCCTCGATCCGCGAGATCGCCAAATGCGAGAACATGGTGGTGAAGCTCGGCGGCCTCGCGATGTGCCTGCTCGGCTACGATTTCCATCTGCGCGAGAGGCCGCCGTCATCCCTGGAGATTGCCGCGGCCTGGCGGCCTTATATCGAGACCTGCATCGAGGCGTTCGGCGCAAGACGCGCGATGTTCGAGAGCAATTTCCCGCCGGACAAGGGCCAGTGCAGCTACCAGGTGATCTTCAACGCCTTCAAGCGCATCGCGGCGCCTCTGAGCGAGGACGAGAAGACGGCGCTATTCTCGCAGACCGCGATCGATGTCTACCGGCTCGACTTGCCGTCATGACAAGATTTGCCGTCATGACGAGAAGAGGGGCCGGGATGTTGATCCCGACCCCTCTTCGTCGTGGCCGCTGGGAAGCGTCCTTGAAACGTTGTTGTCCGGGCAGGCGCTAGCCGGCACCCATCAGCGAGGCGGGACGGCGCTCGCCGGTGGAGACGAACATCCGCTTGAGCTTGTTGACGACGCGGATCAGGAAGCCGATCATGACGGGATTGGTCTTGCGGCAGAAGGCGATCTTCTTGACGTGGCCTTCGACATGCCATTTGGCATGCGCGCCGTCGCGGAAGAAGATGACGTCGCCGGGGCCGTAGCGCTTCGGCGGCATGCCGTCGCTTTCGAGCACGATCGATCCTTCCATGATCATGATCGTCTCGTCGATGTCGTAGTACCAGTTGAAGCGCCCTTCGGTGCAGGACCAGATGATGGTCGAGGCGGTACCGTCCGCGCTGGTGGACAGGATGTGCGAGCGCGACACCGGATTGCCCTCGATGATCCAGGACGGCTCGATCGGCCGCAGCTCGAGATCCACATTGCAACTGCCGATTTCAATCATTGCGCGCGACATCTGTTTCCTCAGGGAATAAAATAGGTTTGGCCCCGTTCAGGGCCAGGATTGTTTCCAATGATGTTGGCAACGCTAGTGATCGGCTTTTAATTCTTTCTTACGCAGGCCTCGACAATCAGCCGCAAGTTGCATGTGCGACGCAGCTAACGCCGGGATTCCCCTGCAAATTCGCGCACATGAACCCATCTTTTCCAGGGTGCGACAAAATGCGCGAAATGACTGAAAGGAGCCGTGCCGATGCCCCTCACGCCCGAGGTTCTGACAGCCAACAGCCAAGTCGTGGCCCGGCTCGGGGGCCTTGATATCTCCTTCACGCCGGACGAGGAGCCCTGGTTTACCGTCGACGGCATCGAAAGCCCCCGGCAGATCGGCAGTGACGGCTCCGGCGGCACGTTCGTGCTGCTGCCGTCGCAGAATGTGCTCTACGCGTCATCGGAGGGCCGCGCAGGAATTATCGCTGCTACGTTCGAGGCCTTCATCCAGCTCGTCGTCGCCCGCCCCTACTGGCTCGACGTCCTCAAATTCTCTGCGGGCGGCGACCTCGCGGAGATGCGGCGCGCGGCGGACGCGCTGGAGGCGACCCTCGACGACGAGGACGAGGTCAACGAGGCCCGCGAGCAAATCCGCAAGGCCCTCGTTCTGCCCGAGTCGGACGATCCGGTCGATGCGCTCTACGAGGCGGTGGCTGCTTCCGATGCCATCGTGCGAGCCACCGACGGCAGCCCGTTCACGACGCTGTTCAACCGATTCAGCATCGACAACAACCCGATGCTGCGCAACGCGGCGGCGTGAAAAGGCTTTGAGGGTACGTGCCCGGCCTTCATGGTTCGAGACGCGCCGTAAGGCGGCGCTCCTCATCATGAGGGTCTAGAACCTCGCCGCGATTTCGGTCAGGCTCTGAGGAGCCCGCCGGCGGCGGGCGTCTCGAAGGATGGACCGCAAGACGCCTTACTTCACCCACTCGCCCTTGCGGAACACCGGCACCTTGCTGCCGTCGGTGAGGATGCCGTCGATGTCGGTCTCGGCCGAGCCGATCATCCAGTCGATATGGATCAGGCTTTGGTTGCCGCCTTGCGCGGCGATCTGCTGCGGCGTGAGCTGGGCGCCGTTGACGAAGCATTTCGAGTAGCACTGGCCGAGCGCGATGTGCGAGGCCGCGTTCTCGTCGAACAGCGTGTTGTAGAACAACAGCCCGCTCTGCGAGATCGGCGAGGAATGCGGCACCAGCGCCACCTCGCCGAGACGACGCGCGCCCTCGTCGGTGTCGAGCACCTTGTTCAGCACTTCGGCACCGCGCGACGCCTTCGCGTCGACGATCCTGCCGTCCTCGAAGCGCACCGCGATGTTGTCGATCAGCGTGCCCTGGTAGGACAGCGGCTTCGAGCTCACGACATGACCATAGACGCGACGGCAATGCGGCGTGGTGAAGACCTCTTCGGTCGGGATGTTGGCGTTGCAGCTGATACCGTTCTTGGACAGGGAGGCGCCGCCCTCCCATTCATGGCCGTCGGCAAGCCCGATGGTGAGGTCGGTGCCCGGGCCTGAGTACTGCAACGCGCGGAAACGCTGGCCGTTGAGCCAGTTCGTGCGCTCACGCAGCACCGCATTGTGGCTCGCCCAATTGGCCATCGCGTCCTCGCGATCGACGCGGGAAGCCGCAAAGATCGCATCCGCGAGCTTGCCGATCGCGACGTCCTCGGGATCGCCAGGGAACACCTGCTTGGCCCAGGACGGGCTCGGATAGGCGATGATGTTCCAGTTGGTGTCGAAATTGACGATCTTTTCCAGAGCCGGCTGATAGGCCATCGAGTTGGCCTTGCTGGCGCGCGCCACCTTGGACGGATCTTCGCCCGACAGCAGCATCGGATTGTCGCCGACGATGGCGAGCCGCGCGGTGTTGTCGGAGAATGCCTTGGCCATGCCTTCATAGAGCCAGCCGGCGGCGCGATCGAAACTGTTGTCGTGACCATGGCGGTAACGCGCCAGCGTAATCTCCTCGTCCGACAGGATGGGCGTCACGATACCGGCGCCGGCCTTGTAGGCATGCACGGCGATCCGCCGCACCAGCGGCAGCGCAATCGCGGGCGCCGTCAGGAGCAGATCCTGTCCCGGCCGCAAGCCCAGGCCCACCTTCACCGCCACCTCGGCCAGCCGGTCGAGTTTCGCAGGATCGATGGGAGTGGAGGTGATGCGTTGATCGGTCATGCCGGGTCCTCTGCCGAAAGTCTCTCGCTCAATCTAAGTCTAGCATCGCTAGACACAAGTATACGAGCGTATTGGGGGCGACGAAAGATACGCAGTTTCACGCATCTTGGTTTTCAACGCGTTGCCGATTTCAGCACCCGGTCGACCATGGCGGGAGCAAGGCCGAGGTAATTTTTCGGTGAAGTGAGCGCATCGATCGTGGCGCGGTCGATCCTGGCAGAGACGCGCGAGTCGGACGAGAGCGCGTCCGCCAGCGTCAAACCTTTCTCGTTGGCGAGCCGGCAGGCGTCATAGACCACGTCATGCGCCTCCTGCCGCCCGATCTGCGGCGCGAGCCCCATCATGACTGCTTCGGCCACAATCAGGCCCCGGCTGATGGCGAGATTGTCGTTCATCTTCGCCTCGTCCACGATGAGGCCCGCGAGCGCGAACTTCGCCTGGTGCAGCGCCCCGGCGGTCAGCACGAAGCTTTCGGGGATCGCCATCCATTCGGCGTGCCAGGGGCCGGTGGCGCGCTCGAAATCCTGCACCATCGCATCCAGCATCAGGCCCGCATGCTGGCGCACCGCCTTGGACGCCGCCAGCATCAGTTCCGAGGAGATCGGGTTGCGCTTCTGCGGCATGGTCGAGGAGGCGCCGCGGCCCTTGACGAAGGGCTCGTAGACCTCGGCGAACTCGGTCGAGGCCATGATCATGATGTCGAGCGCGATCTTGCCGAGCGAGCCGGTGACGAGCGCAAGGAAGTTCACGGCCTCGGCAAAGCCGTCGCGCGCGACATGCCAGGTCGAAGCGGGGACGCCGAGCTTCAGCTCGGTGCAGAGCGCCTCCTGCACCTCAAAGCCTTTGTCGCCGAGCGAGGCCAGCGTGCCGGCGGCGCCGGCGAACTGGCCGACCAGCACGCGCGGCTTCAATTGCGCCAGACGCTCGGCGTGACGGTCGAACATCGCGAGCCAGATCGCGGTCTTGTAGCCGAAGGTCACCGGCAGTGCCTGCTGGAGGTGGGTGCGCCCCGCCATTGGCGTGTCGCGATGGCGCTTCGAGAGATCGGCGAGGATCTTTCGGAGCTCCGCAATATCGCGCTCGACGATCTCGAGGGCAGCACGCAATTGCAGCACCACGGCGGTGTCCATGATGTCCTGCGTGGTCGCGCCCCAATGCACGTAGCGGCCGGCATCACCGCATTGCTTCACCATCTGGTGCACCAAGGGCAGGATCGGATAGCCGACGATGTCGGTCTCCTGCCGCAACAGGTCGAAATCGAACGCGGCGACGTCGGTCCGCGCCGCGATCTGGTCGGCGGCATCCTGCGGGATCACGCCGCATTTGGCCTCCGCCTTCGCCAGCGCCACCTCGACCTCGGCATAGCGCGCAACCAGTGCGACATCGGAAAACACCTCGCGCATCTCAGGCGTGCCGAAGGCGTCACGGAACAGCATGGAGTCGAGCACGGTGGTCGAGGCGTGAAAAGCGGGCATGGGCGTTTCTTCGTGGCTGTCGTTCTGTATGCGGGTAGCTTAAGCACGCCGCCGTGTTCGGCAATGGACATTCGCAGTTCGTCACATCTTCAAATGCCGTTACGATGATCGCGCCGCCGCGCGTGACGGAGGTAAATTGCGCCGAAGGAGAAACAGGGATTCGGCCCGCGACAATCTGACCGGAGGCGCACATTCTCTTTCAGGTTGTATTCCTCCTCGAAATCCGCATGGCTGCCATCACGCGATTGTGGTGAACCGGGCGGGCCCTTCGACGGACTCACAGACTTCGAGTCGAAATGGATTTGATTTCATCATTGCCCGATGTCGTCGTGAGGTCTGAGTTTTCGACGTGCAGTTTTTGTTCCGGGACCATCTTCTCGACACCGACCGGCGCGAGCTGAGCCGCGAGCAGGTTCCCATTTCCGTGGAACCGCAGGTTTTCGACCTCGTCGTCCATCTCATGGAAAACCGCGACCGGGTGGTCAGCAAGGACGAGCTGATCGACAAGATCTGGCACGGGCGCAGCGTCTCCGAATCCACCCTGACCAGCCGGATCAATGCGGCACGCAAGGCGGTCGGCGACAGCGGCGCGAGCCAGGCGCTGATCCGCACCATCGCGCGCAAGGGATTTCGCTTCGTCGGCGATGTCGAGACCAAGCTCGCAGCGGCCACGCCGGAGCCCGGCCGGTGGATACAGGCGCCGCAGACCGCACTCGCGCTGCCCGAGCGGCCCGCCATCGCCGTGCTGCCCTTCACCAACATGAGCGGTGACCGCGAGCAGGACTATTTCTCCGACGGCATCAGCGAGGACATCATCACCGCGCTGTCGAAACTGCGCTGGTTCTTCGTCGTCGCGCGCAATTCCTCCTTCGTCTACAAGGGCCGCGCCGTGCACATCCACGAGGTCGCGCGCGAGCTCGGCGTGCGCTACGTGGTCGAAGGCAGCGTGCGGCGGAGCGGCGAGCGCGTGCGCATCTCGGCCCAGCTCAACGACGTCTCGACCGGCAGCCATCTCTGGGCCGAACGCTACGATCGCGAGCTTGCCGACATCTTCGCCGTCCAGGACGACATCACCGAGGCGATCGTCGCCGCGATCGAGCCGCAGCTCTATACGGCCGAGAGCTTTCGCGCCGGGCAGAAGCCGCCGGGCAGCCTGGATGCCTGGGACCTCGTGATGCGCGCATTATCGCACCACTGGCGCATCACCCGCGAGGACAATGCGGCAGCGCAAGGGCTGCTCGAGAAGGCCGTCGCGATCGATCCCGCTTATGGCAAGGCGCTGGGCCTGCTCGCGACAAGCCATATCTTCGGCGCGCATATGGGCTGGGCCGACATGGCCGCGACCGTACCGGTCGCCGAACGCGCAGCGCTTGCGGCGGTGGAGGCCGATCGCGAGGACGCCTGGGCTCATCACGGCCTCGCCTATACCTACCTGTTCCGCCGCCGCTTCGACGACGCGCTGGCGGAGTTCGAGCTGGCCTTGAGGCTCAATCCGAATTTCGCGATGGCGCACGCCTTCTATGGCGTCACGCTGTGCTACGCGGGACGATGGCAGGACGGCGATGCCGCCGCGCGCCGCGCGCTGCGGCTGAGCCCGCGCGATCCGCTTGCGGCAATCTATTGCGGGGTCGCCGCCTATGCCCAGTTCATCGGCCGCAATTACGAGGCAAGCTTGCAGATGGCGCGCGAATCGATGCGGCAGCGCGCCGATTTCGTCGGCGCACATCGCGTGCTGACGGCGGCCGCCGGCATGTTGGGTGATCCGGCCCTTGCCGCGTCCGCGCTGGAAGGCTTGCGTCGCGCCCAGCCCGGCATCTCGCTCGCCTGGATCACAAGCGAGCTGCCGATGCTGCTGGAGCAGGACCGCGAGCATTATCTCGAAGGGTTGCGGCGCGCGGGGATGCAGTAGACATCTCGCGCAGCATTGACGGTGCGCCCCTGACCGGGGGCGAAGGGAAGAGAACGACCTAAGCCACCGCGCGCCTTCCGATGATGGCGAAGCGGAGCTTGCCCGAGATGAAATCGATCGCGGCGACCGCGACCAGGATCATCAGGACCAGGAACGATACCCTCTGCCATTCCAGCACGCGGATCTGCTCGGCGAGCTGCAGGCCGATGCCGCCGGCGCCGACGATGCCGATGATGGTGGCCGAGCGGGTGTTGGACTCGATGAAATAGAGCACCTGGCCGGCAATCACGGGCAGGACCTGCGGCAACAGGCCGAAGCGGATCTCGTGCAACGCACTGCCGCCGGAGGCGCGGATGCCTTCGACCTGCTTCTGGTCGGCGCCCTCGATCGCCTCCGAGAACAGTTTTCCGAAGGCGCCGAAATCGGACACCGCGATGGCGAGCACGCCGGCGAAGGGGCCAAGCCCGACCACGTTGATCCACACCAGCGCCCAGATCAGCGTGTCGACGCCGCGGATCGAATCCAGGAAACGGCGGATCGGAAAGCGCAGGATGTTCGACGGCACGACGTTGCGGGCGGCGAGCAGGCTTACCGGCAGCGCAAACACCGCCGCGAGCGTCGTGCCGAGCAGGGCGATCGACAGCGTCTCGCCGAGCGCCTTCAGATAGATCGGCAGCGAGGTGCCGGGATCGGGCGGGATCATCATCAGGCTGATCCAGCCGAGCTGGCTGAGGCCGGCGAGGAAGCGCGACGGCGAGAAGTCGAGATCGACGAGGCCGTAGATCAGGATCGCGAACGCCGCGACGATCATCGCCGGCATTGCGAGCCGCGCCGAAGCAGGCCGGTCGAACACGTCGGGATAGCGCGCGCGAAGCTGCGCCGTGTCGACCTCGTGCCGCCGCGTCACGTCCGCGCCTCCTTGCCGAACAGGCGGCCGCGCAGCCAGCCGGTGGTGATGTCGATGACGAAGACGGTGACGATGATGGTGAGCAGGATGGCGCTGACGTCCGAATAGTAGAATTTGCGGATGGCGACGACGAGCTCCTGGCCGATGCCGCCGGCGCCGACAAAGCCCATCACGGAGGCTTCGCGGACATTGATCTCGAAGCGCAGCAGCGCGTAGCTGGCGTAGCCCGCGGTCACCTGCGGCACGACGGCAAAGCGCATGCACGACAGCCAGCTCGCGCCGGTGGAGCGGATGCCCTCGACCGGCTTCATGTCGGCGTTCTCGACGATCTCGGAGAACAGCTTTCCAAGCGCGCCGGTGGAATGGATCGCGATCGCAAGCACCCCGGCCATCGGCCCGAGCCCGAAGGCGATCACGAAGATCAGCGCGAAGACGATGCCCGGGACGGTGCGCGCGAACTCGAGCAGGCGCCGCACCGTGAAGCGCAGCCAGGGCGCGGGCGAGGTGTTTTCCGCCGCGAAGAAGTTCAGGACGAAGGCGAAGGTCGCGCCGATCAGCGTGCCGACATAGCTGATCAGCAGCGTCTCACCCAGCATCTTCAGCCATTTGCGCCAGCCCCACAGCCACTCGCCGACATCGGTCCAGACCCGCTGGCCGTTGTCGAGCGTGAGGATGCGATCGAAATAGCTGACGAAATTGCCGAAATAGGTGAAGAGGGTGCGCAGGTTAACTTCGGCGCCGATCGCGGCGAGAAGCAGCGCGGCGGCGAATACCACAACGCCGAGCAAGAGACGGAGCCGCCGGCGCGCGACCGCCTGATCATAAGCGGCGTTCAGCGCAGCCAGTTGCTGCTCAGGCAGGATCGAAACCGCGACGGTCATCTGTCCAGGAAAAGTGGCCGATCAAAGAGAAAGAGCCGGGTCCATCGACCCGGCTCAAGTAGCTCGTCCCGAAACTCAGGACGCCTTCTTCTTACGCAGTGCATCGACGAACTTGATCAGCTCGATCGTGCCATCCCAATCCTTGGTGGTGGCGGGATGAAAACCCTTCTTCTGGCCGTCCTGGAGGCGGTCGAAGGCCGCCTTGTCCTTGGCCGGCGCATCGAAGAACGCCTTTGCGATCGCCGCCTTCGCCTCTTCCGGCAGGTCGGAGTTGTAGGCATAGGGGCCGTTGATGATCGGCGCCGACTTGTGGATGATGCGGAAATCGTCCTTCTTCATCGGCGAGCCGTCGGCATTCTTCAGCATACCCTTGGTCAGCATCTGCGCCAGCGTCGAATCGTCGTCGCTGGTCCACTGGTTGGCCGCAACGTCGACCGTGCCCTGCGCCAGCGCCAGGATCGCGTTCTCGTGGCTGCCGGTGAAGACGACCTTGCTGAAATAGGTGTCGGCGTCCGCGATGCCCATCTTGTCGAGCTCGAAGCGCGGCACGTTGTTGCCGGACGTCGAATTGGGGTCGACGAGGCCGAGGTTCTTGCCCTTGAGCTGATCGATGCTCTTGTAGGGGCTGTTCGCCTTGACGAAGAACACCGAATAGTAGCCGGTCGAGCCGTCCGAGTTGATGTCGTTGGCAAAGGCGTCGGTCTTGACGCCGGTCAGGCGGGCGCGGGCAAACGAGGCCGAGCCGTAGCTGGCGATATGGATATTGCCGGCGCGCTGGCCTTCGATCACGGCAGCATAGTCGTTGGCGATGCGCAGCGTGACCTTCACGCCCAATTCCTTGGAGAGATAGCTCATGAACGGCGCCCAGCGCTCGGTCACGCCCGAGGCGTTTTCCGCCGGAATGACCGCGAAGGTCAGCTCGGGATATTTGGCTTTCCAGTCGTCGGCGGAGGCTGAAGTCGTGAACGCGAGCGCGGCGGCGCCGGCAAGAACTAATCTGCGAGTGATCATGATACCCTCTTCATCGGTTGGGTCGGTTGACGCAAAAACTGGCAACTACAGGAGCGATGCGGCTCAGGCGGCGGCCGCCGTTCCGAGCGCCGGAATGCCTTCGGGCGCCGGCACCGGCGTGCCGCCCATAACGTCGGTGGCTTCGAGGTCGTAAAGTTCGCGCGCGACGTGATCGGTCAGCGCAGACGGCGCGCCGTCGAACACCACACGGCCCTGCGCCATGCCGATCAGGCGGTCGCAATAGCTGCGCGCCAGGTCGAGCGAATGCAGGTTGCAGAGCACGGTGATGCCGAAATGCTTGTTGATGCGCAGCAGCGCATCCATCACGATCTTGGTGTTGCGCGGGTCGAGCGAAGCGATCGGCTCGTCGGCGAGGATGATGTCGGGCTGCTGCACCAGCGCGCGGGCGATCGCGACGCGCTGCTGCTGGCCGCCGGAGAGCTGATCGGCGCGCTGGGCGGCGAGCGCGGCGATGTCGAACTGCTCGAGCGCGGACATGGCAAGCGCCTTGTCCTGCTCGGGCCAGACCTGCGCCAACGAGCGCCAGGCGGGCATCGTCGCGAGACGCCCCATCAGGACGTTGGTGAGAACATCGAGTCGGCCGACGAGGTTGAGTTGCTGGAAGATCATCGCCGAGCGCGCCCGCCACTGCCGCAATTCCTTGCCGCGCAGCGCGGTGACGTCGATGCCGTCATACAGGATGCGTCCCTGCGTCGGCGTCACCAGGCGGTTGATGGTCCGGAGCAAGGTCGACTTGCCGGCGCCGGATCGTCCGATCACCCCGACGAATCCACCGGGGGAAATTTGAAACGAAGCGTCGTCCACCGCGGCTTTTGCGCCAAAGCGGCACGTCAGACCTTCAACCACCAGCATGCAGGGCTCCAGAGTAGCTGGGACCCACCGCTAACGCCGACGCTTGACACTTGTGTGACATGCACGTTGCGGTGCGGCGATCCAACACACGTCATCCCCTGTCATCGCCGCGTCATGACATTGTCATCGAGCCGCTCGAAGAGGAACGCCCGCCCACACGCTTCGGATACGACATGGCCGGCAAAGCCCTTTCAGTCCACCCGACCATCGAACCCTCGGCCAAGCTGCATGAGACCAGGCTCGGCGCCTATACCGAGGTCGGCGCGCGCACGATCCTGCATGAAGTCACGATGGGCGATTACTCCTATGTCGTGAACGATTCGCAGATCACCTACGCGACGATCGGAAAATTCTGCTCGATCGCGGCAATGACGCGCATCAACCCCGGCAATCATCCGATGCATCGCGCGACACAGGCGCACTTCACCTATCGTTCCAGCGCCTATTTCGAAGGCGAGAGCGACGACACGGATTTCTTCGACTGGCGGCGCCAGCATCACGTCCATATCGGCCATGACGTCTGGATCGGCCATGGCGCGATCGTGCTGCCGGGCCGCAACATCGGCACCGGCGCGGTGATCGCGGCCGGCGCCATCGTCACCAAGGACGTGCCCGCCTACACCATCGTCGCCGGCAATCCCGCGCGGATCGTGCGGCGCCGCTTCTCGGAAGAGATCGCCGGACGGCTCGCCAGGCTGGCCTGGTGGGACTGGGATCACGACAAATTGCGTGAAGCGCTGCCCGATTTCCGTAAGCTCGGGATTGAAGATTTTCTCTCCACGTATGAAGCACGGGCACACTCCCCTGCCAACAAACGAAGCGCGGTCGCGTGACAGACATTTTCCTCGAGGGCGGCCGGGCCCTGATCGGCACCGAGTTGGTCGAGGCTTCACTCAGCGTGTCCGGAACGGACATCGCACAGGTCGATGCCTCCCGCGGCCGGGCTCGGCTCGCGATCGATGCGCGCAATCTGCTGGTGCTGCCTGGAATCGTCGATCTGCATGGCGATGCCTTCGAGCGGCAGATGATGCCGCGCGCCGGCGTGGACTTCCCGATCGACGTCGCGCTCGCCGACAGTGACCGCCAGGCGATCGGCAACGGCATCACCACCGTGTTTCACGCCACAACCTGCTCTTGGGAGCCGGGCCTGCGCAGCGCCGACAATGCGCGCGGCCTGATGGAGGCGATCGAGCGGCAGCGTCCGCAATTTGCTGCCGACACTCGCTTCCATCTGCGGCACGAGACCTACAATATCGATGCCGAGGCTGAGATCGCCCAGTGGCTCGCCGATGGCCGCGTCGACCTGTTTGCCTTCAACGACCACATGGACGGGGTCGTTGCCGACATCTCCAATCCGCGCAAGCGCAACCGCATGGTGGAGCGCACAGGCTTGTCCAGCGAGGATTTTGACAGGCTGGTCGACCGCGTGATCTCGCGCGCCGCCGAAGTTCCGGCCTCCGTGTCGCGGCTCGCGGCGGCTGCGCGCGCGGCGGACGTGCGGATGCTCTCGCATGACGACGCGACACCCGCGATGCGCCAGGAGTTTCGCGAGCTCGGCGCGATGATCGCCGAGTTTCCGATCAACGAAGAGACGGCGCGGGCGGCGGCGAGCCACGGCGATGCCATCGTCTACGGCGCGCCGAACGTCGTGCGCGGCGGCAGCCACACCGGCTGGACCAGGGCATCCGACATGATCGCAAAGGGGCTCTGCTCGGTGCTGGCGTCGGACTATTACTATCCCGCGCAACTGCTCGCCGCCTTCCGCCTCGCCGCCGATGGCGTGTTGCCGCTGACGGAGGCCTGGAGCCTCGTCTCGGCGGGGCCTGCGCGCGCGACCGGCCTTGCCGACCGTGGCATTCTCGCCGTAGGACGTCGCGCCGACATCCTGCTGGTCGACGACACCGTGCCGCTGCGGCCGCGGCTGGTCGCGGTGATATCGGGCGGGAAGCTCGTGCATCTCACCGACGCGACGCGACTGCTCAGCGCGGCGGCGGCGCCGCGCGAGGCTGTCGTCGCTGCATAAACCGGTTATGCTCGAGCAATGATTCCCCGCTACGCGATCTATTTTGCCGCCGGCGCCGACAGCGCGCTGACCCGCTTCGGTGCCGCGCTGCTCGGCTATGACGCCTACACCGGCAACGAGGAGCCGTTCCCGCGCGAGGCGCTGCACGTCGCACCGGACTGGAGTGACGTCTCTGCCGATCCCCGCAAATACGGCTTCCATGCCACGCTGAAGGCGCCGATGTCGCTCGCGCCCGGCCGCACCGAGGCGGAGCTTATGGCAGCCTGCGCGACATTCGCCGAAAAGGCACGGCCGATCCCGGCGATTCGCCCGATCGTCGACACCATCAGCGGCTTCATCGCCGTCATCCCGGCCGAGCCGGTCGATGCGCTCCAGCAGCTCGCCGCCGATTGCGCGCGCGAGTTCGATTCCTTCCGCGCCGCTCTCACTGCAGAGGACCGCGCGCGGCGCAAGCCGGAGAAGCTGAGCGAGCGGCAGCGCGACTATCTCGACCGCTGGGGTTACCCCTACGTGATGGAAGAATTCCGCTTCCACATGACCCTGACCGGCCGGCTGGATGCAGAGCGCCGCGGCCCGATCCTGGAGATGTTGCGGACGCGGTTCGCGTCGCTTCGTCTCGACACGCTGGCGGTCGACCGCCTCGCCCTGTTCAGGCAGGACGAGACCAAGGCGCGATTCCGCATCATCGGCGAGTGGGCTTTGCCGCGGTAGACCTCAGCGCCAGCTCGCAAGATTGAAGCCGAGCGCGACCGCGCCAACCAGAACGAGACTGGTCGCCCAGACTGCATCCAGATTGAACCAGCTACGCGAGACGAACCTCAATCCCAGATAGCGGTAGACCAGCCACGCCAGGCATCCGCCGGCGCCGACCATGGCGGCAACGTGCACCAGGGTCACCAGCACCGCCATCAGGAGACTCGCCTTCATCAGCGCGCCCGCCGCCTCATGGCCGGCATCGAGCTCGAAGGCCCGGCAGAGCCCGAGATAGATCGGCACGAGCATCAAGGCGGCGCCGTGAGCAATGGCCACGGCAAATGACCAGAGCGCCAATCGCGTTGGCGCAATTCGCGCCAGCGCGCGGGGATGGCGCCGCACGATCAACCGATAGACACCGAAGCCGATGACGAGAAGGCTCGCGCCGATCTGGATGGGACGTTGCCACTCGGCCAGCATGAGCAGGAACGCGAATGGCAGCAGCACGAGAAGTGTTGCCAGGAGATGCCCGGCCGACAGGGCCCACAACGCGCGGAAGAGCGCGCGTGGGTTCCTGTCCATGAGCCCGGCCGAAACGGCGAGCGGCCATCCCATTCCCGGATTGACCCCGTGGTAGAGACCGCTCGCGACAAGAGCGAGCCAGAGCCAGCCAAGCGCCGGGCTCGCGTGCCCCCCATCTAGACCGACGGGTAGCAAAAGGAGTCCGTCGAACAATCGCCGCCCTCGAGCCTGATCTGGTGCGCGCGATATCCGTCGGGGAAGCTCACGAAATAGTCCTTGTCGAGCTCGAGGCCGCCGTTGCGACCGACATTGGCCATGACCTCCACGCCCGGAACCCCATCGGGATAGAACTGGTCGTCCCAGGTGGAATAGAGCGAATTGGTCCAGTATACGCGCCTGCCGTCGCGGCTGATCTCGACCATCTGCGGACCTGCCGCAAATGTCTTGCCGTTCGGATGGGGGGTACGGCGCGCGATGCCGCCGATGTGAACGGAGCCCGCAAGCTTCGGCTTTCGCGGATCACTCACATCGTACTGGCGCATTTCACCCGTGCCCCAGCACGAGACATAGAGAAACCGGTCATCCATCGACAGGTCGATGTCGGTCACCAGCGGCGGCACGGCGCCAAATCCCTGCAGCAGCGGCGGGAGCTGCTCCTTTGGCGCGGGTTCGGGAGGGATCGTCGCCGTCTTCTCGGCATGGAATTTTCCGCCTTCGCGCCACCAGGTCCAGATCGATGCTTCGAGGTTGGTGGTGTCAACCACAACGCCAACGAAGCCGTATTCGCGAACCGGATCGTGCGCGGGCCGCACCTCCAGCGCCATCTGATGATTGGCGCCGAGGTCGATTGTCTGCACGTTGCGCCGGGCGCGGAGATCCCAGAAGTGGAGACGATGGCCATATTTGTTCGACAGCAGATCCTCCGGGACGATCCCGTTCTCGAACTGCGGCGGCAACGCCCATTCGCTCGTCACCATGTAATCGCGCGGCAGATTCCACCAGAAGTCATAATGCAATGTCTGCGGGCCGCGGTCGATCTCCCATCGTCCAAGCACCTCGAACGTCTCGCAATCCATGATGAAAACGCCTGGAGGTCCGTTGGTACCGTCCTTGCCGCCGCCGCCCAGCGTGCTCACGTAAATGCCGTCAGGCCCGCAATGGATGGTGTGCGGCCGCGAGTAGCCGGTCTTCTTGAAGACTTCCTCCGGTTCGATGATCTTATGGATCTTGGCTTTGGTCGGATCGGGCTTGGTATCGATGATGTAGATCCGCGACGAGCGCAGCCCGGGGATGATGAGATAGCGCCGCTCGATGAAGGCGTGTCCGGCGAGTGGCGACAAGGCGGAGGAGCAGGCGTTCCAGCCGAAGTGATGAAACTCGTCGCCCTTGTTGGGCATCGTCACGGTGTGGACGATTTGGCTATAGGTCGGCGATCCCGGCTTGACGTCGATGACCGCGAGAGCATCCGGCTTTGAGAAATCCGGACTGAGCAGCAACGTATAGGCAAAGTTCTCCGCAGGTGCTTCCATCGCAAGCTTTGGCGATGCGTGAAAGGTGGGATCCGGCCTCATCGTCATGGCACTGCCTCCCTGTTCTGTCGGTTCGCGCCAACCTGGCTCGGGATAGCGGCATAATGAAGAGCTGTTATGCGATGTCCTGAGATGCTCCGCGGGCTTGGTTGGCGAGCATACAATATGTCATCGCCGGGCCGCGGGAAACGGCCAGAGCCGCGCTAATTCGACGCCTTCGGGCAGATGGAAGCCGGCGGGATCAGGCCAGCGCGCCCTCGCACTCGGTGTCGTCCCGGCGAAGGCCGGGACCCATAACCCCAGGGAGGGGTTATGGAGCAGGCTGATAACTCCGAGTCTTCGTCAAACCGCATCCTGTGGTTATGGATCCCGGATCTGCGCGCGCTTGGGGCGCGCTTGTCCGGGACGACAGCGGAGATCATCGGGACGACGGCGGAGGCTACTTCCCCCACCGCAGCGCCAGCGCATCGCGCTCCTTTGCCAGCTCCAAGAGCCCCGCGCGCGTCGCGGGATGCAGCGGCTGGAGCGGATGGCGCACGGCGTCCGATTTGATCACGCCGCCGGCCTGCATCATTGCCTTGCAGGCGATCAGGCCGCATTGGCGGTTCTCGTAGTTGATCAGCGGCAGCCAGCGCTCATAGGCGGCTTTCGCTTCCTCGCGCTTGCCGGCGAAATAGGGATCGATGATCTGGCGGATGCCGTCGGGATAGCCGCCGCCGGTCATGGCGCCGGTGGCGCCGGCGTCGAGATCGGCCAACAGCGTGATCGCCTCCTCGCCGTCCCACGGGCCTTCGATATCCTTGCCGCCCGCCTCGATCAGGCTGCGGAGCTTTGCAGCGGCGCCCGGCACCTCGATCTTGAAATAGCGGATGTTGGAGAAGTCGCGCGCCAGCCGGGCGAGCAGCTCGACCGACAGCGGCGTGCCGGCCACCGGTGCGTCCTGGATCATGATGGGAATGTTGATTGCGCCCGAGAGCACCCTGAAGAATTCGACGATGCCTTTCTCAGGAACCCGGAAGGTCGCGCCGTGATAGGGCGGCATGACCATCACCATGGCGGCCCCCGCCGCTTCGGCCTGCTTGCTGCGCGCGGCACAGACGGCCGAGCTGAAATGGGTGGTGGTGACAATCACCGGAACCCGCCCGGCGACCTGCTCCAGGACCGCGTGCATCACGGTTTCCCGTTCGGCATCGGTGAGCACGAACTGCTCGGAGAAATTGGCGAGGATGCAGATGCCGTGCGAGCCGGCGTCGATCATGAAATCGATGCAGCGGCGCTGGCCCTCGAGGTCGAGCTCGCCGCGCTCGTCGAAGATGGTGGGCGCGACCGGGAACACCCCGCGATAGGGGCGCTGGGCCTTGTGGTGTGGCGTAACCGGCATCGAACTCTCCATCCCTGATATTCTCGCACATCTACCGCCGCACTCGCGCGGCACGACAGATGTACCCGGGGCGCGGATCGGCGGCAATGCCGATCCGCGTTCCCCTGGAACAGAGATGTGAAAGTTATGCGGTCTTCACCGCGCCGAGGAAACCTTCGACCGCGACGCGGAGACGGTCGGCGTCTGCCGACATCTTCTTCACGGAGTCCGACAGCACCGTGCCGGCGTTGCCGGTTTCCTGATTGAGCTTGGCGACGCTGCCGATGGTGTCGGTGACCTCGCGGGTGCCTTGCGCCGCCTGCTGGAAGTTGCGCGAGATCTCGGTGGTGGCCGCCCGCTGCTGTTCGACGGCGGCCGCGATTGCGGTCATCTTCTCGTCGATGCCGCTGATGGCGCCGCCGATTGAGCGGATGGCTGTCACGGCCTGCCCCGTCGCGCCCTGGATCTCCTCGACCTGGCGGGAAATCTCCTCGGTGGCCGTCGCGGTCTGGGCGGCGAGACTCTTGACCTCGCCGGCGACCACGGCAAAGCCGCGGCCGGCCTCGCCCGCGCGCGCAGCCTCGATGGTGGCATTCAGCGCCAGCAAATTGGTCTGGCCGGCGATGGCGTTGATCATCTTCACGACCTCGCCGATGCGGCTTGCGGTCTGGTCGAGGATCTCGACCGTGGCGTTGGTCCGCTCGGCCTGCGAGACGGCCTCGCGAGCCTCGCGCGCACTCGACTGCACCTGCGCCGAAATCTCGCCGACGGACGCCGAGAGCTCCTCGGTCGCGGCCGCGATGGTCTCGAGATTGTTGGTGGCCTGCTCGGCGGAGGAGGCGACCGCCGCGGTCTGGCTGCTGGATTCCGAGACCAGCGTACGCACATCGGTCGCCGTCGCGTCGAGCTCCCGCGCCGACGCGGCAACGCTGTGGATGACGGCCTGCACGGTGTCGTCAAAGCTGCGGCAGGCGGCATCGACGGTGCCGGAGCGGGCAAGCTGGAGCGCCTGCTGCGATTCACGTTCCTGACCGAGACGCTCCGCGGTCGCGGCGCTCTCGCGCAGGCTTTCGAGTGCGGCCGCCATGGTGCCGAACTCGTCGGGATACCGGGATTGCGGAACCGGTGTCGCGTAGTCACGCGCGCCGATGCGGGCGATGGCATCCAGAATGGCGCGCACCGGACGCATGAGGCGAGTGCGCACCACATAGACGCCGGCCAAGGTCACCGCGAGTGCCACGAGGAAGGCGAGCGACTGCACGACGAGATTGGTGAGGGCCTTGGCCTGAACGGCCTCGGCGCGCGCGATCGACTGGTCCAGCGCCTTGTTCGCGACCGCGACAATGGGCGCGAACGGCGACTGGCACAGCGCATTCCACTCCGAGGCGGGCATCGCGGGCTTGCCGCTGCCGTCAAAATTCCTGGTGAGCTCTCCGATCTGCTTCAGGACGCCGTCGGTCTTGGCCTTCGCGTCCGACGCTGCCGTAACCAGCTCCGCCGTCACCTCGGGCGCAGCCAGCAACTCGGCCATCCCCGCCCAGCCAGAGGCGATCGTGCCATCCCATTGCGCCACCGACCGCTTCTGAACGTCGTCGAGCGGCTTGCTGCTGTTGACGTTCGGGCGAAGCGACGAACAATGGACCCCGTAGCGGTCGCGCACCTGCCAGGCGAAGCGGCGGACCTGGATCATGCGGGCGATGTAGGGATCGTTCATCCAGGCGCGGTTTGACACCGCGGTGGAGGCGAGGTTCGCGGTGTCGATGACCTTGGTGACGGCATCGTACCAGGCATTGGTACGCTCCATCTTGCGCTCGGCCCGCGGACGCTTGGCTTCGTCATAGAACAGCTGAAATTGCGGCGCCGCCTCGTTCCAACGCTGCTTCAGCGTGTTCGCGAGTTCATCGCGGCGGGCGAAATCGACGGTCGCGAGCGCGGCGCTGATCCCTTCATAGCCGCCCTGCTCGGCCTTCTCGGCTTCGGCGAGTTTTGCCTTGGGATCGTCCTCGCCAAGAATGGCACTCTGGGCATCGCCGCGATTGTTTCGCAAGGACAGCACACCATGGAAGATCGCCTTGTCGGCGGCGGCAAGGCGCGCGGTTTCGAGACTGTCGCTGTAGCGGCCGAAGGCTCCGACCATCTGGATCGCCGTGCTGGCCAGCGCGCCGGCCGCAAGCAGGGCCATCAAGGTCAGAAGAAGCGAGCTTACCGATTTCTTAAACATTGCCATGGGGTCAAGGGGCCTACTCTTCACGAGTGGCCACCCTGCATCGCAACCTGCCAATGTTTCGTTAAGGTTTTAGTCGATTTGAGGCGGCTCCGCCTGCACCCATTTGGGCGGCCCGCTCTTTACCCGACTTTCGTGAAATCGGGCGCTCGGCGCTCGGCAAAGGCCGTGAACGCTTCGCGCGCCTCGGCGGTGCGCAGGCGCTGCGCGAACTGCTCGCCCTCCGCCTGCATCTGCGCGACCAGCGCCTCGCCGTTACGCATCAGCTTCTTGGTGGCGGTGAGCGCGCCGGCCGGCTGGCGGGCGAGCCGCTGCGCCAGCGCGAGGGCCTCCGCGTCGAGCTTGTCGAGCGGCACAACGCGGTTGGCGAGCCCCCATTCCAGCGCGGCCTTCGCCGGCACCGTCTCGCCGAGCGCGAACATCTCGTAGGCCCGCGCATAGCCGATGCGCGCCGGCATCAGCAGGCTGGAGGCGGCTTCCGGCACCAGCGCGAGGCTGACGAAGGGCGTCGAGAGCTGCGCATTGTCGGCGAGCACGACGAGGTCGCAATGCAGCAGCATCGTGGTGCCGACGCCGACTGCGCGGCCCTGCACGGCCGCAACCAGCGGCCGGGTGCAGCGCGCCAGCGAATGGATGAAGCGTATGACGTTACGGCTTCCTTCCGACTTTCCGCTCGCGACGGCTGCGAACTCGCCGACATCGTTGCCGGCGGTGAACATGTCGCCCTCGCCGCGGATCAGGATCACCCGGGCGGCCGGATCGAGCTCGGCGGATTCGATGGCATCGGCGAGCTTGCCGTACATCGCATCGGTCAGCGCGTTCTTCTTGTCGGGACGCGCCAGCGTGAGCGTGAGAATTCCACCGTTGTTCTCGATCCGGACGTGCTCGGTCATTGGGCTCTCCTCTTATTCCTCTGGATCTCTTGCAGGGTCTCTTGGAAACTTGTCCTGAATGCTCGTCAGCCAGCGCGCGACGATGTCGATCTCCGCGCTGGAAAATCCCTCTGTCAGCGCCGCGTTGATCTCCGCGGCCGAGGTTTTCGCCTGGGCCAGCGCGGCACGTCCCTTCGGCGTCAGCCACACGCGCCAGGCGCGTCCGTCCTCGCGATCGGCCCGCCGCTCGATCAGCCTTGCGGCTGCGGTGCGATCGACGAGGCCGGAAATGCCGGCCGGCCCCATATCGAGCGCCGCGCCCGCCTCTCCCATCAGAACGCCGTCCTGTCTGCCGAGGATGAACAACAGCCCCGCCTGCGCCGGCGTCACCTCGTTCTCGGGCTGCGCGGCCATCCAGCGCTGCAGCCGACGTTGTGCGACGCTGAGCAGGTAGATCAGCCGATGATGCCTCGCTGCGGCGTCATTATTTCGCATGCGAAATAGATAGCCGAAGCCGACCGGATTGTCAAAGGGCGGCTGCCAGGCCTAGGCAGCGCGACAGCCGTCCAGAAACAGCGCCGCGCAGGTCTTGACGCGACGCTCGATGTCCTTGCGTGACGGCAACGCCACCCCGCCATAGATCGCCGCACGCTGAGGCGCCGACGCGACCATGCCGATCAGCATGCCGGCGGCCTCCTCGACGTCGTCGAGCGCGATGCGCTTCTTCCTCACCTGGGCGCGCAGCCAGCCCGCGAGCGCCGTGACGGTGCGGGAGATGCCGTTCTTGTAGAAGTTGGCGGCGAGTTCCGGGAATGCAGCCGACTCCTGCAGCACCATGCGCTGCAACGCCACGACTTCCGGATCGAGCGCAAGATCCGCGCAGGCCAGCAGCGCGGAGCGCAGGCTGTTTTCGATGTCGACCTCGTCGCTGGCCTGGAGATCGACCGCGGAAAGCAGCCGCTCGAGCCTGTCGGCGCACATCGCCTCGAACAGCGCGGCCTTGCCCGGGAACAGACGATAGAGCGTCTTGGTCGAGATGCCGGCGCGGCGCGCCAGTTCCTCGGTGCTGGTCGCCGCATAGCCGTCACCGGCAAAGGCCTGCCGCGCAACGTCGAGGACGATTCCCTTCGTCTCCTCGTCGCTGCGTAGTTGCGGCCGTCCACGCGGGCGGCACTCCCCCGAAGATTTTGCGTCTGACGATTTTGCTCGAGCCATGTCTTTACATGATGCCTGTCATTCCATTGACAATTCGGAAGCTAGTCTCATTTTGGAAATTATCAAGTTTCCTAATTCAGGGGAGCCGGCCATGACCGTCCACACCACCCCGACTGCTGCCGTCCAGACCGCCCTTCCGGCAACCGCGCTGGAGGGCGTCCTGCCCGCCGCGCCAACCCGCGTCCACCGGCAAAAGCTCAATCTTCGCAAAGCGTTGCTGATGGGCGCTGCGATCGTCGCGCTGGCCGGGGCGAGCTGGTACGGCTACGACTACTGGACCGTCGGCCAGTACCTCGTCTCCACCGATGACGCCTATGTGAAGGCCGACAACACCACCATCGCGCCGAAGGTCAGCGGCTATCTCAACCGCGTTCTGGTCGCCGATAACGAGCATGTGAAGGCCGGCCAGGTGCTGGCCCGGATCGACGACCGCGATTTCCGCGTCGCGCTCGAGCAGGCCAGGGCCGATGTCGCCGCCGCAAGTGCCACGGTGACGAGCAAGGAAGCGCAGCTCGAGGTTCAGCAGGCGGTGATCGCAGCGGCCAAGGCGACCATCGATGTCGACACCGCCGCGAAGACATTCGCAAGCCAGGAGAACACGCGCTACACCAACCTTGCCGCAACCGGTTATGGCAGCGTGCAGAATGCGCAGCAGGCGCAGGCGCGCGACGCCGGCGCGGACGCCGCGATCGCTCGCGACAACGCCAACCTCATCTCCGCACGGAAGCAGGTCGATCTGCTCAAGGCCGAGATCGTGCAAGCCAGGGCCGCCGCCGCGCGCGCAGCCGCGATCCAGCAGCAGGCCGAGCTCAATCTCGGCTACACCACGATCGTCTCGCCGATCGACGGCGTCGTCGGCAACCGCTCCTTGCGCGTCGGCCAGTTCGTGCAGGCCGGCACGCAGCTGATGTCGATCGTGCCGACTGATGGCGCCTATGTCGTCGCCAATTTCAAGGAGACGCAGCTCACGCACGTGCAGGCGGGACAGGCGGTCGACATCGAGGTCGACATGTTCCCGGGCCAGATCGTGCACGGCCGCGTCGATTCCATCGCACCCGCCAGCGGCCAGGAATTCGCGCTGCTGCCGCCCGACAACGCCACCGGCAATTTCACCAAGGTGGTGCAGCGCATCCCGGTCAAGATCGCGCTGGACACCGCGCATGGCCCCGCGATTGCGCTGCGGCCCGGCATGTCCGTGATCCCGACCATTGCAACACGTTCGACCGCGCCGACCGCGAATGCGGCCGCCGCGCCCAAAGCGAAGCTCGTCTCCGGAGGGTCGTGCCATGTCAAACAGCCTTTCAATTACGACGCAAGCAGCACCGGCCGCGACGCCTGATCGCGCCGCCGCCGATCCCAACCGCGCGAGCGCCGCGACCTGGATCGCCGTGCTCGCCGCCATGATCGGCTCGTTCATGGCGATCCTGAACATCCAGATCACCAACGCCTCGCTGCTCAACATCGAGGGCGGGATCGGCACCGGCGCGGACAACGGCTCCTGGATCTCGACGTCGTATCTGATCGGCGAGATCATCGTGATCCCGCTGACCGACTATTTGAGCCGTGTGTTCTCGTTCCGCCGCTACATGCTCGCGAGCGCGTCGCTGTTCGCCGCGTTCTCGATCGCCTGCGCCTTCACCAATGACCTGCCGTCGATGATCGCGATGCGCGGCCTGCAAGGCTTTGCCGGCGGCGTGCTGATCCCGATGGCGTTCACGCTGGTTCTGACCAAGCTGCCGAAGCCGCAGCAGCCGGTGGGACTCGCGATCTTTGCGCTATCCGTCACCTTTGCCCCGGCGATCGGTCCGACCATCGGCGGCTATCTCACCGAGACCTATGGCTGGCGCACCATCTTCTTCGTCAACGTGATCCCGACCGCGGTGATGGTGGCGGCGCTCTATCTGACGCTGGAGAAGCAGAAGATGCAGCTCGGCCTCCTGAAGGAAGGCGACTGGGCCGGCATCGTCACCATGGCGATCGGGCTGTCGGCGCTGCAGGCGGTGCTGGAGGAAGGCAACAAGGACGACTGGTTCTCCTCGCCCTTCATCGTCAAGCTCGCGGTGATCGCGGCTGTCAGCCTCACGTTGTTCGTCACGATCGAGCTCACGATCGAGAAGCCGCTGATCCGGCTGCGCCTCCTCGCTCAGCGCAATTTCGGTTTCGGCACGCTCGCGATGACCATGGTCGGCTTTGCGCTGTTCGGCTCGGTCTACATCCTGCCGGCCTATCTCGGCCAGGCGCAGGGCTACAATGCCGAGCAGATCGGCAACGTGCTGGCCTGGACCGGCCTGCCGCAGCTCGTGCTGATCCCGCTGATCCCGAAGCTGATGCAGCGTTTTGATACGCGCTATATCGCCATCACCGGCCTTCTGATCTTCGCCTATAGCTGCTTCATGAACACGGCGATGTCGCCGGACTATGCCGGCGACCAGCTCTGGATTCCGAACATCGTGCGCGCGGTCGGACAGGCCATGGTGCTGACGCCGCTGACCTCGGTGCTGACGGGCGGCATCGCGCCGCAGGACGCAGCCGCGGCCTCCGGCATCAGCAACATGTTCCGCAATCTCGGCGGCGCGATCGGCACGGCGACGCTGGCGACCATCATCACCAAGCGCGAGCAGTTCCACTCCAACATCATCGGCCAGTCGGTCACGCTCGGCCGCGAGGAGGTCCGCACCCGCATCGCGCAGATGACGGACTACTTCATCGCGCACGGCGTGCCCGACCCCCACGCCGCGCGCGAGCAAGCCATCATCGCGCTCGGCAAGACCGTGAAGCGCCAGGCGCTGGTGATGGGCTATTCCGACACCTTTGCGGTGATCGGCGTCGTGCTGGTGCTCGCCGCGATCGCGGTGCTGCTGACGCGGCGCGTGAAGGCCGCGGGAGGACCGGCGCATTGAGTGATCTCCCTCTCCCCGCTTGCGGGGAGAGGCGAAGGCCAGATCTCACTGCGCACAGAAATAGCTCGACGCCTCCGTCACCGACCCCGCCTCGTAGTGCGGCCAGGCCGGCCAGCGGCACAGCGGCAGCGCGCGGACGACTGGGAACGCGGGCGCTTCGGCCTTCTGCTCGGTCACTTCGAGGTCGCCCGGCGCCTGGTCCTTTTCGACCCAGTCGACCAGCACGCTAAGCATGTCGACATTGGCGGGCGCCCCCGAGCCGACATGATCGACGCCGGGCGCGGTGTAGAGCCGCGCGAACAGCGCCGTCGTCGCCGTACCCATCAAGCGCTCGACATTCTCGAAATAGCGGATGCCGGCATAGGGGCTTTGGGCATAGTCGGCCAAGTGCTCAAGGATGATCAGCTTGCCCTTGCGCTCGCGAAAGCGACTGAGGTCGGGATTGGTCGAGTCCATGAGGTTCGAGACCTCGAGTATCCGCGCCTTGTGCTCCTCCACCTTGTAGGTGGTGACGTCGAGCTTGGGATCGCGCGCGAACACATATTGAGTGCCGCCAGCGCCGTAGATCCAGGCGATGCCGTTGTTGGGCGCGGGCGGCTGCGCGGGCGGCGCGGTGCCGAGCCACCACGCGGTCCAGCCGCCGGTCGGACCGATCGCGGGCGTGTCTTCGCCCGAGACGCCCCAGCCCGGATAGTCGTCGAGACCGTTGGCGAGCACGAACGGGAATTTGTAGGTCGCATGCAGCGTGTTGACCGCCTTGATCTGCGCCTCGGTGAGACACTGATCGCCCGTCTTCCCGCTGGCGCAGCGCAGCGCCTCGACCTTGAACGCCGCCTTGCAGGTGACGGGATCCTGCACCAGCGCATCGTCGGAGCCATCGGCCTTGTCGCAAGCCGCCCGCACGGCCTCGCCGACCAGCTTCACCTGCGCCGGGTTGATCCAGCCGTCACCCATGGTCACGAGGCCCGAACGCGTGCCGGCATGCTGCAGGCCGACCCAGTTGATGACGGGCACGCGGGCGAAAATGCCGTCGAAATCGTCGGGATAACGCTGCGCCATGGTGAGGCCCTCGCGACCGCCCTCGGACGAGCCCATGAAGTACATCTTCTCCGGCTTCTTGCCGTAGGCGCGCTGCATCAGCGCGACGGCAACGTCGCGAACCTTCTTGTAGGCGCGATGGGCGAAGTTCTCGAACGCTTCGTCATTGAGCGCGAACAATTGCGGCGGCTCGCCTGGCTTGGATTCGTGGCCGGAGTCGGTGCCGTAGGTGACGAAGCCGCGCGCGAGCGGCGACGGCTTGTCGAACGGATAAGCCGGCGGCAGCGCAAGACCGGTGATCAGCACGCCGTTGAAGCCGCCGCCGCCATATTGCACCGACCGCCCGTTCCATTCGACGGGAAGGTTGACCTGGAATTTGATCGGCGGCGCCTTGGGATCGACGGGATCGATGTGGCCGAGCACCTTGCAGAAACCGGGGTTGGCGGGCGTGATCCGCCCCGACGGCGTCGGGCCGCGCTCGGCAACGGCGAGTTGCGATGGCGCCTGCAACGTCGCGGAATCGATCTTCACGGCGTCAGCGCCGCCGACGAGACCCTTGCAGATCGTGTCGGCATCCTCCGCCAGCGTCACCGCCGACGCGCTGCTGGCGCTCATTGCGGCCACCGCGCCCACGAGCCATGCACAGAGCTTCGCTCTCTTTTGCGTCATCGTTCCCACCCGGCGTTCGCTGTTTGTTGGATTTTGGTCCGTTGGCCGCATTGAATGCAACCTTCAACGTCCCGTCAATCGCTCACGTTCGCATTGTGATCAAAACGATCCTAACGCGCTGCCCAGCGCGATCACGGCGACCAGCGCCAGCAGCGACGTCACGATGCCGACCATCACGATGTCGAAATAGCTGTCACGGTGCGTCAGGCCGCAGATCGCGAGCAGGCTGACCACCGCGCCGTTGTGCGGCAGGATGTCAAGCGTCCCCGAGCCGATCACCGCGACTCGATGCATCAGCGAGAGGTTGATTCCGGTGCGTGCGGCGAGTTCGACATAAGTCGGGCCGAGCGCATCGAGGGCGATGGTCAGGCCGCCGGAGGCCGAACCGGTCAGCGCCGCCAGGACGTTGGTCGCGACCGCAAGCGAGACGAGCGGTCCGCCCTCGATCGCCAGCACCCAGTCGCGCACGATCGTGAACGCCGGCAGCGAGGCGACGACTGCGCCGAATCCGACGAGGCTGGCGACGCTGAACGCAGGCAGCACCGACGCATTGGCCCCCGCGTCCATGGTCCGGCGAAGCGCCGGCAGGCGGGCCCGGTTCAGCGCGATGGTCGTGACGATGGCCGCCGCCAGCGCCACCGCGACCGACCACACGCCCGCGACGGCCGCGAGCGACGTTTCGCCAAAACGCTGCTCGGCGAGATAGCTGACATCGAGCCGCGGCAGCACCACGAGCGACATCACCAGATTCACGGTGACGACGACGACCAGCGGCGCGATGGCGTTCAGCACGGGCGAAGGCCGGTCGCTGCGATGACCGTGTTGCAGTTCAGCCGGATCGAACTCGCGCGCGGTCGTTGCGCGCTCGCGCACGAGTTCGTCGGCGGCGGCCTGCTCGATCAAGCCGTCGGCATCGTCGCCATAGCCTTCTCCGGCGCGGCGGGCTGCTGCCTCGGCGCGATGCAGCCACCACAATCCTGTCACGAGCATGATGAGGGAGGCAATGATGCCGTGGCCTGGTGCGGCGAACGGCGTCGTCCCGAAGAACGGCATCGGGATCGCATTCTGGATCGACGGCGTGCCTGGCAGGGCCGACATCGTGAAGGTCGACGTTCCCAGCACGATCGCGGCCGGGATCAAACGACGCGGAATCGAAGCCGCGCGAAACAGCGAGCGGGCCATGGGAACGATGACGAAGAACGCGACGAACAGGCTGACGCCGCCATAGGTGACCAGCGCGCCGGCGAGAACGACCGCCAGGATCACGCGCCGCTCGCCAAGGCGCTCCGCCATGAAGCCGGCGACCGACGTCACCGCGCCGCTGTCATCCATCAACTTGCCGAAGACGGCGCCAAGCAGAAAGATCGGGAAGAACTGCGCCAGGAATCCCGCCGCATTCACCATGAACACCTGGGTCAGGTTCGCAAGCAACGGTTCGCCGCCGAACAGGGCAGCAACGAGTGCCGCGAACGGCGCGAGCAGAAGCACGCTCCAGCCGCGAAAGGCAAACAGGACAAGCAGGCCGAGCCCGACGAGAAGGCCGAGAAGCCCCATGTCTCAGCACTCCGTCAGGAGGACGTCGAGATCAGCGGTCGATTGCCGGCCGATGTCGGCACCATGCTCGGCGAGAAACGCGTCCGCGGCCATGCGGCCCTCGGCGCGCAGCATCGAGACGAATTCCCATTCCGCGTTGAGTTTCGAGGACGCGCCGAACTTCGTCAGCATGTCGCTCTTGATCCGGTGCGTCCGCATCTTCGCCCAGCGCGCGCCCTCGCCGCTGCCTGGGTCGGCCGCCTGACGCAGCAGAGCGATCATGCGCAGTTCCTTCATCAGCGGCGAGTTGAACGAGATTTCGTTCAGCCGGTTGAGGATTTCAGCCGCTGTCCGCGGTTCCTCCGGCCGCTCGGTCGGATTGATCTGGACGAGGATGGTGTCGTGCGCATCGCTCTCGCGAACCAGCGGCGTGATTGTCGGGTTGCCGGCGAAGCCGCCGTCCCAATAGGGCTCGCCGTCGATCTCGATGGCACGGAACATGGTCGGCAGACAGGCGGATGCCAGCAGCACATCCGCCGTGATCTCCGCGTTGCGGAAGATACGGCCGCGTCCGGTGCGCACCCGCGTCGCGGTGATGAACAGCTGGATCGGCGAGCGCACGAGGCGTTCGAAATCGATGCTCTCGGCCAGCACTGCGCGCAGCGGGTTGTAGCCGGTTGGATTGAGGTCGTAGGGCGACAACACGCGCGACATCAGATCGGTGAGGATGTAGAAGGGCGACGTATCGAGGGTCCAGCGCCCCATCAGCCGGTCGAGCGGCGAGCGTTGGAGCGGACTGAAGGCTGCGGCCCTGGAGACGCGGCGCCAGTATTGTTCGAGCGCATCACGTGCGCCCTCGGCGCCGCCGGCCGTCCAGCCGTCCGCCAGGACCGCCGCATTCATCGCGCCTGCGGAGGTTCCGGAGATCGCGGCGATCGTGAGCCATCTCTCTTCCAGAAGACGGTCGAGCACGCCCCAGGAGAAGGCGCCGTGCGAACCGCCACCCTGCAGCGCGAGGTCAATCAGTACGACGTCCCGTTCCATGGCGGCACCGACGCAACTGAAGCTCAAATTCGACGCGATTTGTAACGCGCCGAAGATGGCGGCAGTTTAGAGAGCCATGGCCGTAGAATGCAACCAGAACGTGGGCGATTTAGTGCTCGAATACCAGCCTTGCGCCGACCGTGCCGTCGAGGGCGCGGATCTGCTGGAGCAGCGTGGCCGAATCCTGACCGGCGAGATCGGCGTCGAGCACGACGTAGCCGAGGTCGCCGGCGGTCTCCAGATATTGCGCGGCGATGTTGATGTCGCGCTGGAGGAAGACCTCGTTCAGCCGCCGCAGCATGCCCGGTACGTTGCGATGGACATGGCTGAAGCGCGCGCCGGAGGGACGCAGATGCAGCTGCACCTCCGGGAAATTCACCGCGCCCATGGTCGAGCCGGTGATGAAATAGTCGACCAGCTTGCGGGCGACCTCGCCGCCGATGCGCTCCTGCGCCTCTTCGGTCGAGCCGCCGATATGCGGGGTGAGGATGACGTTGTCGAGGCCCTGCACCGGGCTCTTGAAACGATCGGAGTTCGAGGACGGCTCGACCGGAAACACGTCGATGGCGGCCCCGGCGATGTGACCGTCGCGTAAGGCGCGAGCCAGCGCATCGAGATCGACCACGGTGCCGCGGCTGTTGTTGATCAGGAACGAGCCCGGCTTCATCGCCCGCAGTTCCTTCTCGCCGATCATGCCGGCGGTCTCCGGGGTCTCCGGCACGTGCAGACTGACGATGTCGCTCTGCGCCAGCAGCTCTTCGAGTTTCTCGACCGGCTCTGTGTTGCCGTGGCGGAGCTTGTCGGTGCGGTCGTAATAGATCACGCGCATGCCCATTGCCTCGGCCAAGGTCGAGAGCTGCGAGCCGATATTGCCGTAGCCGATGATGCCGAGGGTGCGGCCGCGCACCTCGCGGCTGCCGGTCGCGGACTTGTCCCATCCGCCGTCATGGGCCGAGACCGAGCGTGGAAAAATCTGCCGCAGCAGCATCACGATCTCGCCGATCACGAGCTCGGCGACGCTGCGCGTGTTGGAGAATGGCGCGTTGAAGACGGGAATACCGCGCTTGCGCGCCGCCAGCAGATCGACCTGGTTGGTGCCGACGCTGAAGCAGCCGACCGCAAGGAGCTGATCGGCGGCCGCCAGCACGTCGTCGGTAATCTGGGTGCGCGAGCGGATGCCGAGCAACGACACGCCCTTGAGCGCCTGGCGCAGCGCCTCGCCGTCCAGCGCCTTGGTCAGACGCTCGACATTGGTGAAGCCCGCGCTCCGGAACAGGTCCACGGCACTGTCATTGACGCCTTCGAGCAGCAGCGCCTTCGCGCTCCGCTCAGGGCTTTGGCCTGGGGCTGGCATAGGATCTCCATGAATGGCGGCTTTGCCGCAGCTCATAAACCGCGGACGAGGCGCAGCACAATAGGGTTTGGATACGGGAACAAGATGGCAGCACGACATTGAAGGGGCTGTCAGGGCCCTCCCGCCTCCGCGTAACCGGTCCTGGCTTTCGCCAGCAGTTGTGGCGCGAGAGCTTAACCGCGAGCCTTCGCCAAACCCAATCCTGGGGTAATGGGTCCTGGATCAGCGCTCGCTGCTGGACAACGCTACGCGTTGCCAAGCGCTCGCTTGTCCAGGACGACGGAAAGATTTTCCCAGCATCGCGACGGTCTCAAATCACATAAAACCCATGCGTGCCATCGCGGCGCAGCTGCTCGACGAGGCCGTATTCCCAATCGAGGTAGGCCTGCATCGCACCTTCGGCGACATCGGTCCCCTCATAGGGACGGCGGTAGCGGTGCGCCGGATCCGGCTTCGGCAGCACGAGCGGCGGACCGACCTCCAGCGCGCCGTCATAACCGCCCTCGAGCACGTACACCTCCCAGCCCATCTGCGCGAGCCAGGACGCCGTCATGTCGGCGCGCACGCCCCTGTCGTCGGTCAACAGAATGCGCGCGCCGCGCACCGGTGCGGCCATGTCGGTCTCCTGGACGAGCTGACCGCCGGGATAGTGGCGAAAGCCCGGAAGGTGGCCAGCCGCATAGTCCTCCGCATCGCGCACGTCGAAGCGGTAGAGCGTGCGATCGGTCTGCGCGAGCAGCGCAGCCATCTCGCTCGCGCCGATGTGGCGGACGCCGGCGCGATAGGCGACGTCGCGGGCATTGACTGGACCGCCTTCGAACGGTCCGATCGCCCCGCGCCGATCGGCGCCGTGGTTGAGCGCATGCCGTGCCAGCGTCCAGCCGATGGTGCCGTTGCGCAGCGCGCGGACCTTGTTGGGCACGCCGGCATTGATCAGCGACTGGGTGCCGATGATCGAGCGCGTCCGCCCGGCGCAATTGACGATGATGGTGGTGTCGGGATCGGGCGCGGCTTGGCCTGCCCGCAGCACCAGCTCCGCGCCGGGCACGCTGACCGAGCCCGGAATGTTCATGGTCGCATATTCGTCGAAGCGGCGGACGTCGAGGATGGCGATGTTGGCCTTGTCCGCAATCAGTTTTGCCACTTCGTCAGCGCTGAACGACGGCGTGTGCCGGCGCGCCTCGACCAGCTCGCCGAACGCTTTCGAATAGGAGTTGACGTCCTCGAACACCTGATAGCCCGCGTCGCGCCAGGCCTTCAGCCCGCCATCGAGCGCGCGGACATTGCTGTAGCCGAGCGCAGCCAGGCATTCTGCTCCGGCCGCGACCAGCCCCTCACCGTCATCATAGAGCACGACCGGCACGTCTTTGCGCGGCAGCCTCACCTCGGCTTCGACCGCAATCCGGTTCGCGGCCATGTTGGCAGCGAACAAGGGATGGCCGGTGGCGAACGCGGCCTCGTATCTGAGATCGAGCAGCGCGATCTCCTCGCGCAGCAGCAGCGCGCGGCGGATATCGGCGGGGGTGACGGTCGGGATCGTCATCGGACATGCAGCCTTCGAAGTTTGAACAGGGCGCTTTTGGCCGATTGCGGACCGCTTGACCAGCCCGACGGGGGCATGCCCTCCCGCTCTGCGGCGTGCAATCCCGTGGAGCCGCTGAAAAGAAGCATGTTGTCCGCCCGCGCGGGGCGGGTAAAGTTCCGATTCGTGCGTGGGGGGAGGGGCAGCATGCGAACCATAAAATTCCTGGTGGTGTTTCTGGTGCTTCCGGGTGCGGCCATGGCCGCGCTGACCAATGCGGAGCGCAAGTCCCAATTCGAGCGGGCGATGGCGTCGATCGTAGCTGCGACGACGCCGACCGTGTTCGGCTTTGTCCGCGACACGCTGATCAAGGACTACGTCGCCTGCAAGCCCAACAAGGGGCAGGCCGTGGAGCTCATCAGCGCGAGCTATTTTCGGTCCTGTGAGCACGAGGACGCATCGGCCACCGGTGAGCGCTCACTGGAAGCGTGCCAGTTGCGCTATGGCAAGCCGTGCGCCCTGCTGGCGGTGAACGAGGAGATCGTCGCGGAAGGCGAACTGACAGCGCGGGACATGCCGCGTCTGCATTATGCGGGCAAGTATGACCTGTCCCAGATTCCGATCATCCGGCGGGTGACGCGACAGCGCCCCGACGTGCAGAACTACGATAAGGCCATGGAGCCGAAAGCGATGGCCATCCACCCCTGGGGGAAGCTGTTCATCTCGGCGGGCGATGCGAGCTTGAACGATGCCCAGGCCTCCGCACTGGCAAAATGCAACAGCGATCCCACGCGAAATGGCAGGGATGGCGGCTGCTTTGTCTACGCCGTCAACAACGACGTCATCATTGATGAACGGCACATGCAGCCGAAGTGACGTGTCGATCTCGTGACTCGATCCAGGCGGATTCGACCAGCGGCTTGTCGGATCACTCGCCCGGAACGAGGCGCCCGAGCGGCGGTTGCGCGGGGCGCCGCAGCTTGCGGCGCGACAGGTAGAGCAGGATGCCGGTGACCGAGAACAGCGGCATCAGGGCTGCGGCAATCATGAACGCGAGCTTGCCGGGCCAGCCGAGGACCGCGCCGCGATGGATGTCGAGCACGTTGGCGATGATCTTCTCGCCGAACGTCTTGTCGGCGTAACGCTCCGCCGAGACCAGTTGACCGGTGACGGCATCGACGCGGAATTCGTCGCGCGTAGTATCGAGCGTGGAGTCCTTCCCCCACGACCGGATCCGGATCGCCGTGCCGGGGCCGGCCGGCAGCGTCAGCAAGGCCCTGGCGAAGCGGTCACCCTCCTCGCGCCGGAACGTCGCCCAGGCACGGTCGAATCCGATCGGCACGGCCGGCTCGGAAGCGGCCGCCACGCGCGGCGCCTTTGCGGACATCTTGGGCTGCATTTTCGCGGCGACGACTTCCGGGCGCGACAGCAGCCAGACGACGCCGTCCTTGTACCAATCAAACGAGTACCAGAGCCCGGTGAGCGTCATCACCAGATAGACGGGCAGGACCCAAGTGCCGATGACGGCATGCAGCGACCGGTGCAGCCCGCGGCCGCTGAGCCCGAGATTCGGCTTCAGCCACATCTTCACGCTGCCGGCACGGCGTGGCCAGCGCAGCACGAGGCCCGAGACCAGCATGACGATCAGGCCGAGCGCGGCGACACCGGTGATCTGGCGCCCCCAGCCCTTGGCGTCGCCGGGGATGAGCAGCCAGCGATGCAACCTGCGAACGGTCGCGAAAAACTCTTCGCCGCGCGGCGAGCCCAGCACGCGCGCGTCATAGGGGTCGACATAGAGTGAAGCCGGCCGCCCACCCTGCTCGTCGCGGCCGAAGCGGACACGCACGGCCCCGGCCGGATCGCTCGATAGTGTGACGGCCGAGACCTTGCCGAAATCCTGCCCCGCTCTCAGCCGCGCGATCAGTTCGTCCGGCATCAGCGCCGGCGCGGAGCGTGGCGCAACCTGCATGATGCCGGCGTTGAGATGATCGACGATCTCATCCTCAAAGCTCATGATCGCGCCGGTCAGCGCGATCAGGGTCAGCAGCAGCGCGAGCCCGAGGCCCGCGATGGAATGGACCTCGTGCAGAACGGCCTTGATCGCGCGCCCCCGCTCACGCATCGATACTGGCCTTCCTGGCCGACACGACCAGCAAACCCGTGTCTGTGCGCGGCGTGCCCATCGCTAGAACTTCACCGTCGCCGACAGCGAGAAGCGCCGGGCATCGCCGATCGCGACGTTCAAGGCGTTCCCGGTGCTGGACGTATAGTAGAGCTTGTCGAACAGGTTCTTGATGTTGAACTGATAGGTCACGGGCAGGTTGTCGACCTTCGTGTCGTAGGTCGCGAAGACGTCTGCAACCGTATAAGCTGGCAGGAAGAACGTATTGGCGGAGTCGCCCGGCCGGTCGCCGACATAGTGCGCACCGCCGCCGAGCCGGAGACGTCCGGGCAACCGGTCGCCGAAGTCATAGACAAGATAGAGCGAAGCCGTGTTCATCGCGGCGTTCAACAGCTTGGCGTCGCCGTTGACGGGATCGCCCTCCAGGCGAGCGTCGGTATAGCCATAGCTCCCGATCATGCTCCAATCGTCGGTCAGCTTGCCCGTCACGTCCAATTCCACGCCGCGCGACCGCGCCTTCGCGGACGTCCGTATCGCGATGACGTTGTTGCCAAGATCGTCGCGGACCAGCACGTTCTTCTTCTCGATGTCGTAGATCGCCAAGGTGCCGGACAGCCGCTTGTTGACGTCGAATTTGACGCCGGTCTCCCACTGGGTTCCCTCTTCGGGCGCAATGGTGGAGTCGACGACGAAGCCAGTGGGAGCACCGGAGAAAAGCGCGATCGTCGAGGTCGGCTTCAGCGACTGCGTATAGCTCACGTAATACGAGAGCTGATCGTTCAGCTTGAAGATGACGCCGCCGAGCGGCAGCACCTTGTCGCCAGCCAGGTTGGTATTCGTGACGAACAAGGGCCGGCCTTTTCCGGCGAGCTGCTCGTATTCCATCCAGCGCACGCCGCCGACCACGGACAGCGAGTTGGTCAGATGGAACGTGTCCTGGGCAAAGAAGCCGCGGGTGCCTAGCTTGTCGGTCTGCTCGCTATCGACGGCAGAAAGGGTCGTGCCCGGCGCGACCAGCCCGTAGACCGGATTGTAGAAATTGAAGCTTGGGGTCGCCTGGCGAATCAGGTCGCGGCGGTCGATCGTGCGATACAGCGCCTCGCCGCCGAACAGGATCTCGTTGCGAAAACCGCCGACCCAGACGTCACCCTGCAGATAGGAGGTGCCGTAACTGGCGTTGCTCAGCGAGTTCTGGGTGCCGTCGTTGCTACGGGTCTCGACGCCGGTCTTGGCGTTGACGTTGGTGATGCGAAGCTGATTGGCGCTGTAGGTCTCGGTGTTGTAGCTGTAGGCCGCCGTGACCTTCCAATTGTCGTCGAGCTTCTGCTCGACCGAGCCCTGCACGAGGTCGGAGGTGCCCCACATGTTGTTGAAGGGCTCGTCGAGCCGGCGCGTCTTCGGGATCGCCAGCGGAGCGCCGCTGACGAAAGCGGTGCCGCGGTCGAACGGGGAGATGAACTCACGGTGCTCATAGGTGAGCTGGACCGTCGTGGTGTCGCCGTACCAGGCCAGCGACGGGTTCACCAGCATTTCCCGGTGGCGACCGAAATTGCGCCAATAGTCCTCGCTGACGCCGTAGCCGATGAAGCGATAGGCGAGACCGCCGTCGCCGATCGGACCGGTGATGTCGAGCGTGCCGTCAGCACCGCTGCGATTGTTCGCATAGGTCGAGCCGAGCAGCGTGACCGAGCCGTGCTGGTAGAGCTCCGGACGTTTGCTGATGGTGTTGACGATGCCGCCGGGATCCATGATGCCATAGAGCAGCGAGGCCGGTCCCTTCAGCACCTCGACGCTCTCGACCGCGGCGTTCAGGCTGCGGCCCTGCACCAGCGGCATGCCGTTGCGCATGATCGAGCCGTCGCGGTTGTCGCCGAAGCCGCGGCAGATCACGGCGTCCTGGGTGCCGGCGAGCGTGTTGGTCTGGGTGATCCCGCTGATGTTGACCAGCGCATCGTCGATGTTGCGCGGCAACTGGTCCTTCAGGACCTGGGCAGGCACGACGTTGACGGTCTGCGAGGTGTCGAGCGGCGATGCGCCCGAACGCAGCGTGGTCGCGCTCGGCATCGCACGGTAGCCGAGCTTGGCGGCTTGCTGCGCGGCGGCCTCCGCGGCCGCGCGCTCCGATGGCGTCGACGCTGCCGGCGCGGCATTGCGATTGCGCTGGCGCGCGGCGGCCTGGGTGCGGCGTGAGGACCGCTCCGATGCGCGCGCCGGTTTCGGCCGCTGCGCCGGCGCTTCCACCGTCACCGCTGGCAGCGCCGATTGCGCCTGCGCAGACGTCGTGTTGGAGGGGCATTCGGCGAGCAGCACCGCTGCTCCCATGAGAAGACCTGCACGACTCCCGCCGGCACGAATTCGATGACCGCTGACGCGGTCATCCAGATGAGCACGCACTTTCGATTCACTTCCAAGTCAGACACGGCATTGCAGCTGGCGCGTCTAACAGCCGTTGCGGGTGAAGAGAACCGTAGGCGGAATTGAATCGCTCTAGTGTTGAATGGTTCTAAGCGCAGATCAACGCGAACCAGCAATCATGGATTGTTCTCGCGCCGATCGCGACACGCTGCGCGCGAAATTCGCGGCGGCTTGTCGCGACATTGCGGGATTTCATGCGATGGCAGGGCTCGTCAGCTCGTCGAGCTTCCGCTTGAGCGCGGTGCCGTCGGACAAGGCCCGCAGCGGCGGGCGCACCCGCAGCCACGCTGCATCGCCGGTCTGCGCGGCGAGAATGGCCTTCAGCGTTGCGAGGAAGGATGGCGTCTTCACCACGATGTCGATCGCCGCTTGCATGCGTGCCTCGACATCCTTGCCGCCGATCATCGCCTTGACCAGCTCCGGCGCGATGTTGGCCATACCGCAGATGGTGCCGGCACCGCCGACGGCGATGGCGCGGGCGATGTCGGCTTCGTTGCCAACGGTGATCGCGAGCTCGGGGCTGGCCGCGCGGAACGCCTCGAACTGCTTGAAGTCGCCGCTGGAGTCTTTCAGGCCCGCAACCACCTTGCCGTAACGCTTGCGCAGGCTCGCGGCGACCGTGGTCGGGATCGCAACGCCTGAGATCTGCGGGATGTGATAGAGATAGGCACGCAGGCGATCGTCGGCAACGCCGTCGATGATCGCGGCGAAGGCGTCCTCGATACCCTCGGGCGTGACGCTGCGGTCGAAGTAAGGCGGCAACAGCAGCACATGGCGCAGGCCGAGGCCGAGCACGGCGCGCGTCAACGCGATGCTGTCGCTGATGGCGGGGAAGCCGCCGCCGATTCCGATGCGTTCCGGCGCGACACCGGCCTTGAGCATGGCCTCGATGGTCGCGACGCGTTCGGCGACGTTGAAGGAGGTGCCTTCGCCGGTGGTGCCGAACAGCACGACGCCGTCGACGCCTTTGCTGAAGAGCTGCTTGGCGTGGGCGGCGAGCCGGCCGTGATCCACACCGCCATCGGTCGCCAGCGGCGTCGCCGACGCCACCCAGAACCCGCGAATCGCCTCCGTCATCACACCACCCTTTGCTGCGGTCCCGGACTAAGCCACTGATCCCTAACGATCTTCTGCGCCTAGCGGAGCCTCGTTTTTGCTTTACTTTTCACCTTGTACCTTACATACAAGACGGACGCAAATCCCATCGCAGCAGACGCGCGACAGACGCGGCCGGATTTTGAGGAGGTCTTGCATGGACATGGTGACTCCCGTGGAGCGTCCCGACCAATTGCTCGCCGCCTTGCGCGACAAGCTCGGCGGCGCCGCCGTGCTGATCGGCACTGATGTGCCGGCGCGGAATTTCAACGACTGGAGCGCGAGCCTGCCGCAAACGCCGCGTGCGGTGATCCGTCCGCTCGATGCGCAGGGCGTTGCGGAAACGATTGCCACCTGCCGGCAGGCGGATCTGCCGTTCGTGCCGCAGGGCGGACTGACCGGGCTGTGCCGCGGCGCCTCGCCTGAAGCAGGCTGGGTCGCGATCTCGCTGGAGCGCATGACCGGCATCGAGGAGATCGATCGCGCGTCCGCGACGATGACGGTGAAGGCGGGCACGCCGCTGGAGACGATCCAGAAGGCCGCGGACGAGGCCGGCTTCTTCTTTCCGCTCGACCTCGGCTCGCGCGGCTCCTGCGCGATCGGCGGCAATCTCTCCACCAATGCCGGCGGCAATCGCGTGATCCGCTACGGCATGACGCGCGAGCTGGTGCTCGGTCTCGAAGTGGTGCTGCCGGATGGCACCATCATCACCAATCTCAACAAGCTGATGAAGAACAATGCGGGCTACGACCTGAAGCATCTCTTCATCGGCTCGGAAGGCACGCTCGGCATCATCACCCGCGTGGTGCTAAAACTGTTCCCGAAGCCGCGCTCGACCATGGCCGCGCTGTGCGCCTTGAAGGACTATGCCGCGGTGATCGCATTGCTCGATGCCGCGCGCAGCGGGCTCGGCCCGCTGCTGTCGGCGTTCGAGGTGATGTGGCCGGATTACTGGGACGTGATCACGACGCGCGCCGGCGTGAAACCGCCGGTCGCCGCAGGCCACGGCCTCTACGTGCTGGTGGAGGCGCAGGGCACCGACGAGAGCCTGGATGCGCCGCGCTTCCAGGCCTGGCTCGAAGAGCTGATGGAGCGCGGGCTGCTGGCCGATGCCGCGGTGGCGCAATCGCTGGCGCAGACGCAAGCCTTCTGGCGGGTGCGCGACATCTGCGCCGAGTTCGGCCAGGTGCTGGGCCCGCACATCTCCTACGATATCGGCCTCGCCGTGGCGCGGATGGACGAGTTCGTCACGCGCTGCAAGGCCGCGCTCGCCGACGGCATCAAGAGCTGCGAGAGCGTCTATTACGGCCATATCGGCGACGGCAATCTGCACCTCGTGTCCTGGGTCACGGGCCTCACGGTGGCGCAGCAGCCAAAGGAAGAGATGGACACGATCATCTACGGTCTCGTGCGCGAGATGGGCGGCAGCGTCTCCGCCGAGCACGGCATCGGCACGCTGAAGAAGCAGTGGCTGGGCCATGCCAGGAGCGAGGCCGAGATCGCGCTGATGCGGACGCTAAAGGCCGCGCTCGATCCCGATCATCTGCTCAATCCCGGCAAGGTGATCTGAGAGAGCAATGCGATCACTCAAGCTCGATACGCCCAAATCGCTGTCGCAGCGGGTGATGCAGCGGCTGCGGCAGGCGATCATCGACGGCGAGTTCGCGCTCGGCGCCGCGATCTCCGAGGAGATGGTGGCGAATTCCTTCGGCGTCAGCCGGACGCCGGTGCGCGAGGCAATGGGCCAGTTGCAGGCGCAGGGGCTCGTGGTGATCCGCCCGCAGGTCGGCAGTTTTGTCTTCACCCCGAGCGACGAGGACATCGCTGCGCTCTGCACCTTCAGGATCGCGCTCGAGCCCAAGGCCGCCGAACTCGCCTTCCGTCACGATCGCGACGGCGCCGTCGCGACGATGAGCGCCGCGATCGCGGCGATGGAGCCGGCGATTGCGGCACGCGACAACATCGCCTATGGCCGCGCCGATGCCGCTTTACACGAGGCGCTGTTCGCCCATTGCGGCAACCGCTACCTCGTCGAATCCTACCAGCTCGTCTCCGGCCGCGTCGCGGCGCTCCGCACCAACCTGACCTCGCCGATCGACGTGCGGACCCGCTCGTCCTTCGACGAGCACCGCAAGCTGCTGGATCTGTTCGCGCGCGGCGAGTTTGCGGCGTTCGAAGCGCTGATGACCACGCACATCACCAATTCGGGCGTGGTCTACGCCAAGGCCTTGAAAGTCGAGGCGCTGAAAGTGGATTGAGCGATTCTATCGCCCATCCTCCGGACCCGGCCTGTCCAGGAAATCCAGCGCGGTGTTGATCTGCTCGAGCTGATGCTCGATCCTGTCGCGGTCCTCCACGGTTTGCGCCATCTCGAGTTCCTCTACGAGCTTCTGCTTCCGCGCCAGCAAGTTCTCTATGACCGTACTCACAAGTCCCCCATCACCCCGAAGCGAGCAGCAAGGCAAAATCCGGTTGCGGGCACTGGCGCCGGGATGGTCCGAGGCGCGCGCGAGCAGAGCTCGCGCCGGTGCCTGGGTCAGAATGCTCGCGAAGGGCGGTTGGTTCCCGCAAATGAACCACAACGCTGAGCCGTCGGCCCGTATGTGGACCGTGCCACAGTCTGTAGCCCCGCGCGCGATTGGCGCTGCCGAATTGCGCGCCACGCGGGAACCGGAATCGGCGAAGACGGCCCATCGATCGGTTGTATTCGCGCCTCCGGAGTCCTATGCGTAGGCCCCATGGACATCCAGATCATCACTGCCGAAAAGCCCCTGATGGCCCGGGCCCGCCCGCGCAAGCCGGCGCCGTTCCTGCCGATGAGCCGCACCGAGATGGACGCGCTCGGCTGGGATGCCTGCGACATCGTGCTGGTGACCGGGGACGCCTATGTCGACCATCCCAGCTTCGGCATGGCGATCATCGGCCGGCTGCTGGAGGCGCAGGGTTTTCGGGTCGGCATCATCGCGCAGCCGGACTGGCACTCGGCCGAGCCGTTCAAGGCGTTAGGCAAGCCAAAGGTTTTTTTCGGCGTCACCGGCGGCAACATGGACTCCATGGTGAACCGTTACACCGCGGACCGCCGCCTGCGCCATGACGACGCCTATACGGCGGGCGGCGAAGGCGGCAAGCGGCCGGACCGCTGCACCATCGTCTACGCCCAGCGCTGCCGCGAGGCGTTCAAGGACGTGCCGGTCGTACTCGGCGGCATCGAGGCCTCGCTGCGCCGGATCGCGCATTACGACTACTGGTCCGACAAGGTGCGCCGCTCGGTGCTGGCCGACGCCAAGGCAGACCTGCTGCTCTACGGCAATGCCGAGCGCGCCGTCGTCGAGGTGGCCAACCGTCTTGCCGCTGGCGAAGCGCCGCGCGAGCTTAGCGATATCAGGGGCGTCGCGCTGTTCCGTCGCGTGCCCGAAGATTACAGCGAACTGCACGCCGACGATCTCGATTCCGCCGATGAGGGCGCAACACGCCAGAAGGGCGCCACCGTCATCCGTCTGCCGGCGCTCGAGCAGGTCGAGCAGGACCGCGAGGCCTATGCGCGCGCGTCACGCGTGCTGCACCGGGAGAGCAATCCCGGCAATGCGCGGCCGCTGGTGCAGCGTCACGGTGATCGCGATCTCTGGCTCAACCCGCCGCCGATCCCGCTGACCAGCGACGAGATGGACGCGGTCTACGACCTGCCCTATGCGCGCGCCCCGCATCCGTCCTACGGCGATGCCAAGATCCCGGCGTGGGACATGATCAAGTTCTCGGTGACGATCATGCGCGGCTGCTTCGGCGGCTGCACCTTCTGCTCGATCACCGAGCATGAGGGCCGCATCATCCAGAACCGCTCGGAAGGCTCGATCCTGCGCGAGATCGAGAAGATCCGCGACAAGACGCCGGGCTTCACCGGCGTGATCTCCGACATCGGCGGCCCGACCGCCAACATGTACCGGATGGCGTGCAAGGACCCCAAGGTCGAGGCCGCGTGCCGGCGGCCGTCCTGCGTCTTCCCGGAGATTTGCCCGAACCTCAACACCTCGCATGACGATCTGATCCGGCTCTATCGCAAGGTGCGCGAGACCAAGGGCATCAAGAAGGTGATGGTCGCCTCCGGCGTGCGCTACGACCTCGCGGTGGAGAGCCCGGAATACATCAAGGAGCTCGTCACCCATCACGTCGGCGGTTACCTGAAGATCGCGCCTGAACATACCGAGCGCGGCCCGCTCGACAAGATGATGAAGCCGGGCATCGGCGCCTACAACCAGTTCAAGCGGATGTTCGATGCCGCCGCCGAGCAGGCCGGCAAGAAATATTACCTGATCCCATACTTCATCGCGGCGCATCCGGGCACGACCGACGAGGACATGATGAACCTCGCGCTCTGGCTCAAGAAGAACCGCTACCGCGCCGACCAGGTGCAGACCTTCCTGCCCTCGCCGATGGCGACTGCAACGGCGATGTACCACACCGGCGTCAATCCGCTGCGCGGCGTGCGCCACGGCGGCAGCGACAAGGTCGAGGCGATCAAGGGCCTGCGCCAGCGCCGCCTGCACAAGGCGTTCCTGCGCTATCACGACCCCGACAACTGGCCGGTGCTGCGCGAAGCGCTGAAGGCGATGGGCCGCGCCGACCTGATCGGCTCGCGTCCCGACCAGCTCGTGCCTGCGCACCAGCCACCCGGCACCGGCAAGGCCGCCGGCACGCGGCGCCCGGTGCGCCCCGGCGGCAAGACGCAGCGGTTCACGACCAAGGGTCTGCGGGTGATGAAGTAGCGGCAGTCGGAATGCGATCAGGTTTCGGCCTGACGCTTGCGTGCCCCCAAAACAAAAATCTCGAAAACAACCCCATGCACAGTAGCCGGCGCTAGCGGGATCAATGGCTTAGGCGGGTTGTGAATCCGCCGCCTTTTGGCTTCCGGCGCTCAGTACTTGGCGACCACTGGTCCGGGCGTGAACTGGTAATTGAAGCCGGCACGCAGGACATGATCGTGGAACTTGACCGTAGTCTCGTTGGCAGTCCCGCCGAAGGAGGTGGCCGACCCCAGATCGAGATAGAGGTATTCGAGTTTTGCTGACCAGTTGCGGTTGAATTTCTTTTCGATGCCGGCCCCTGCGGTCCAGCCCCAGCGAATCTGGCTCTCTGAGACGGTCGCACCGACAACCGTAACCGGCGCTCCGGCGGGAGCGTTGTTACCGTCGAAAAGTTGCCCGGTCAGCGTCGCCTGAGTTCCGAACTTGACCTCTCCGACCGCAAGACCACCGGTCGCATAGAGCAGCAGGCTGGGATCGGCCAAAAGTCCGGCGCGACCGCGGAAGGTTGCAAACCACGGAAAATCAGTGCTGCTGTTGGCAGTGCCGGTAAGGCCAACCGAACCGATCCTGACCGCCGCCAGCGTGTCAATCGAACGGCCGCGCTCGCCGGTGCCTTGAATATCGGCCTCGACACCCAGGACCCATTTCGGATCGACCTGCCAGTTGTAGCCGATCTGACCGCCGCCAAGCCCCCCATCAACGTTCTGTCCGATGCTTACAGCAAGCGGGGTGGTCGGCAGGACCGTGGCGTTGGAGCGGCCCCAACTATAGCCGCCGTTCAACCCCGCATAAAACCCCGTCCAATTGTAGCCGGGATCGACCATCGGCGGCGCCTTGACGGTGGGCCTCGGCGCCAGGTCGGCAGCCATCGCGCCCGTTGCAAGCAGCGACACCGCCGCCGCCATTCCAATCATGATCCGATTCACCAAAAACTCCTCAACACGAACGCCTGAAAGCTGTTGGTGCACTTCACCACTGATATCTGGCGATGCCTTTGCCGGCGTAGCTGCGGGTGACGTTGGAGAACTCACCCTCGAAAGTGCCGGACAGCGAGACGCCGTTCAGCCATTTCAGCTCCGCTGCGCCCGTAAGCAGCGCGGCATCGTGCGCGGATGCCGCGCCGTTCACCACGAAGCTCGCGCCCGGCAGGGTCTGGAAGGTGGCGGAGATCCCGCGATCCGGATTGACGTCGTGCGCCCAGGCCGCACGGCCGCGCAGCGTGAGGATCGCGGTCTCCAGCGCATAGGATCGATCGGTGCGCAGGCCGAGCTCGCCGCGCGCAGCGGTGACGTCCCTGCCGGCATAATTCAGCGCGAAGGTGTTGGCGCCGGAGATCGCCTGCTCGCCATAGCCCGGCAGGTACAAACTGGTGAATTGCGCCGCCGCATACGGCGTGATCCCCATCCAGGGCGTGGCATAGCGATAACCGCCTTCGAGGCGTCCCGACAGCGCGTTGGCCTTGAACCGGGCACGCAGATGGTCGGCACCCGCGATGGTCACCGTGCGATCCGTCGTCACGTCCTGCCAGCCATAGGCGAGCGCACCGGCAACGTAGGCATTGCCCGTGGTGTGGCGCGCGTACACGCCGGCCTGGAACAGGTCGGAGCTTCCGCTGCCGAGCCCATTGGCGACACCAAAACTGGTGCCGCCGCCGCCGAGCGCAAAGCCGACCAGCGTGTTCGGCGATATCTGGTAATCGGCGCCCGCGGCCACGCCGGCGATGCGGCTGGTCGCGGTGTTCGAGCCGACCACCGCATTGCCGTCGGTGGTCTGCGAGCCGCCATAGCCGGCGGCCCACACGCTCCAGCGCTGCGTGAACGAGTCGCCGGCACCATGCGCCTGCCGGCCGATCGCCGCGTAGGCGTCGCGACCCGCGTTCGCGCGTGCGGCGGCGCCATCGTCGGCATATCGCGATGCGCCGCCCGCGGGCGCGGCCGGATCGTTGCGGTTGCCGAAGAACGGATCGAGCAGCGTGTTGAGGAACTGGCCCATGGCGTTGAAGGTGCCTTGCTGGGCGCCGGTGGCGACTTCGCCGGAGGCCTGCGTCAACCCGTTGAGAAGGTTCTGGCCCGTCGCGTTGAACAGCGTGTTGAAGCCGGTCGTCATCGAGCCGCCCGCGAGCAGCGCGTTGTCGATCCCTGCGGCGACATTCTTCTGGTTGATGTTGGCGAAGCCGGGCAGCGACGGCGACAGCAATCCCGGGTCGAGCGTCAGCAGCACGTTGTTGCCCGAGTAGGTGACCCGCGCGTTGCGAGCGTAGGCAGAATTGCTCATCGAGACCGAATCGAACGTCCCGGTCGTGTTCGCCGACGTGAGGATGGTGTAGGTCGTGGTTGCCGAGACGCGGCCGGTCAGATTCACCGCGACGGTGCCGGCGAGGTTCGCCGCGCCCACGACCACGGTCTTGCTGGTGGATGTGCCGGAAACCTGGACCATGTAGGTCGCGGCCGTGGTCAGCACCAGATTGCCTGCGATGGTGAGCGTGCCGATCGAGTTTGTGTTGCCCGGCGCCAGCACGCCACCGCTGATCGTGGTGTCGCCGACCATGCCGATGCCGCCCAGCGTACCGCCGGCATTTACGGTGGTGGTGGAGTTCGCGATCGAGCCGTTCACCGACAGCGTGCCGCCATCGACGGTGGTCGGCCCGGTATAGGTGTTGTTCCCGGTGAGGATCGTGGTGCCCGACAATTGGTTGACGGTGCCGCTGTTGCCGGGCCCACTGTCAACAATGTTCGCCGAGAACAGATAGCTCGCCGACGTATGATTGAAATTGATCGCACCGGTGCCGGCGCCGAACTGGACCGCGGCTGTTGTCAATGTGCCAGGCGCCGCCGCCGCGGAGCCCGGCGCCGCGCCGATGTTGAGCGCGCCGTTCGAGCCGGCGTGATTGGCGATCAAGAACATGCCATTGGCGGAAACCGCGCCGCCATTGGCGATCGTCAACTTGCCAGTGCCTTGGTCACCGATCGAAAGAAACAGCTGATTGGTCCAGGACGATCCCGCGCCGTCGATGGTGACGCTGCCGGTTGAGCCGCCGCTCGCTCCGATCATCGCTTGGAGGTTGATCAAGCTGCCACCATGCGTGACCGCGACCGAGCCGGTGGTATTGAGGCCGACATAGAGGGCACTGACTCCCCATGACGACCCGGCGCCGTCGATCACGGCGGATCCGCTCCCGCCCGAACTCACGCCAATCCCACCAGTGCCGGTCGAGACCGCACCGCCGTTGGAGATCACCAGCGTTCCCGTGCCGGCGAACCCGAGCGCGAGCGTGTTGGCTGTGATCCAGTTCGACCCGGCGCCGTCAACGAGAACTGAACCGGTCGAGCCGGGCCCGAAACCCACAGCCGCGTTGCCGACGGCGACGGCACCGCCATTGGTGATGTTGAGCGTACCGGTTCCGGCCGCACCGATGGCGAAGGTCGCGTTCGAGTTCAGGCCCAGGCCCGAGCCTGCTCCATCGACCAGAATAGTGCCTGTCGCGCCGGCACTGGCGCCGACATTGATGGCCCCGGTGCTCGTCACGATGCCGCCATTCGAAATCGTCAGGACGCCGGTGCCGCCCTCACCCAAGCTCAGCGTGCCGGTGGCCCAGGTCGATCCAGCGCCGTTCACAAGGACCGAGCCGCTCGAACCGCCGTAGTATCCGAGGAAAGCGCTCGTGCTGCTGACGGAGCCGCCATTGGAAACGGTCAGTTGGCCGGTACCGTCGACCCCGACAGTCAACGTTCCCGTAGCCAGCGCTGAGCCCACGCCGTCGATGGTGGCGGTGCCTTGCGCGCCGATTGCGGAGCCCATCTCGATGGTCGTCGCGCTCACTGAGCCGCCCTGCAACACCTGCAGGGTGCCGGTGGAGCCCAATCCGACCACGAGGCTTGCGCCGGCAGCCCAGCTCGATCCGATCCCCGTGACCGTCGCTGCACCCGTGTTGAGATTGCCGACGAGGCTGTTTCCAACCGTGGTGACGCTGGCACCATTCGAAATCGCCAGGGTGCCGGACCCGAGGTCACCCACATACACATCGCCGGAATTGGTCCAGGTTGATCCCGCGCCAGTCACTGTGACGATGCCAGAGGCACTGGCGCCACCGCCGATCGACACGTTGACGTCGGTCACCGCACCGCCGCCCGAGATCCCGAGGCCGCCGGCGCCAAGACGGCCGATGCTGAGATTGGCCGTATTGTTCCAGGCTGAGCCGGCGCCGCTGACGGACACGCTGCCGTTGCTGCCTTGAAGATAGCCGATGTAGCCGTAGGCGTCGTTCAGGATGCCGCCGCTGCCGATGGTAAGGTTGCCTTGGCTTGCGGTACCCACGAATGTCTGCTGCGCGGCGGCCGTTGCGCCGTTGATGACGGTACTATTGGGCGAGGTCGTGTCGATCGTGACCGTGTCTGCCGCGTTCGGCACTGCGGATGTATTCCAATTGCCGGCAGTGAACCAATCGCCCGAGACTGTGCCGAGCCACACCGGCGAGGCCGCACGGGCCGGCGCCAGCGCCATACCCGTCAGCGCGGTCGAACCAATCAGCAACGCCATCAGCGTGGTCGCGCGGGGAGCAAAGCCTCCGCGAACAACAGCCCGGTCCGTACCTGCCTCGGGATTGAATGAAAGACGTGAACCCTTCGGCATGCATGACCTCGTGCGAAACCATTATCGATCCCGATGCGAACACCGGTCAGGCGATCAGTCCCGGCTACATTGCGGGACTGAATCGCACTGAAACTGCGTCTGACATCAGTGAGGTATGCGGCGTTTTCTGTCTTGGAACGCAGCGCCAATCGCTTCACTCGCAGCGCTCTGCGAACGTGTCCGCGGCGCCTTGATGCACAACGGCCACGGGCGGAAACGCCGTCAAAATGGGCTTCCAGCTCAACCGCTGACCGAATCTGCCCGCGTGGCTCGCCGCCCGATAGCGACGCGGTCGAAGCGTAGAGACATCGGCTTCGCCACGATTGGACTCCAGCGCCAATCGTTTAGATTGGCGCGATATCCGCTGGCGCTGGCCTTTCGCTTCGGCAATCCCTGGGTATGGTGCGCTGTCGCAAGCGAAGGGAGTCATGATGGAACGGGCGGGCGCGCCGAATTTCTTCGTCAACCGTTACACGGGCCCGCCGCGTGGACGCGATTACGAGAGATGGCGCGAGGAACTGTACCGGTGCACGCTCCGGGTCGACGTCCAGCCCGGCGCCGGTGACAGCATCGACTGCGAATTGCAGGCCAGTCTGTTGGGGGGCGTCCTGTTAGGTACCTTTAGCGGAACGTCGGCTGAATTCTCGCGCACCCGGGACACACTGAAGGATGGCTACGACGGCATGTGCCTCGTCATCGCCACGTCCGGCCGCGTGCTCATATCTCACGAGGAACATTCGATCGAACTGTCGGAATCGCAAATGTGTCTCGGCGACATGAGCGTGCTCTGTGGCACGCGCATGAGCAACCATAGCAAGATCAAGACCATTCGCATTCCGCGAACCCTGCTGCTGACGATCTGCCCGAAAGCCGAGGACCAGCTGGCGCTGGCTCTTCGCGGACAACCTCCCGTCAGAGAAGCGGTCGCACGCTACCACGCTCTCGCTGCCAATCTCGGTCCGCACACGGACGTGGTCGGCCAGCACCTGATGGCGCAACACATGGTCGATCTCATCGCCCTGTTGCTGGGCACGGACGCCGACCGCACGGAACTGGCGAGCTACAGAGGGCATTCTGCCGCACGGCTCGACCTCATGCGCGCCGACGTCATCGCCAATCTGAGCCGCGGTGATCTGACGATCTATTCGGTCGCCCAGAAGGCCGGCGTCAGCCCACGCAACGCCCAACGGATTTTCGAACAGACCGGAACCACATTCACCGAATTCCTGCTCGAGCAGCGCCTGCTGCTGGTGCGCAAGCTGCTGCTCGATCCACTCAACCGATGGCGCAAGGTCTCCGACCTCGCCCATTCGGCGGGTTTCCCCGACGTGTCCTATTTCAACCGCGTGTTTCGACGGCGGTTCGGCGTCACACCGTCCGACATGCGCGCCGCCTGAGGGCGAGACTCATGTCTCACAGAATTCGCTGTCTTGGAACGGGGCGCCATTCGCTTCACCTGCAGCGCCTTGGGAGCATCGCGGAGCATCGAAACACAGGGAATACCGGTTTCGCCACGATTGGGCTCCCACGCCAATCGTCTAGGTTGGCGCGATATCTGCAGGCCCGGCCTTTCGCCCAGGAAATCTCCGGGTATGGTGAGCTGTCGCAATCGAACGGAGTCTTGATGCAACAAGCGGACGCGCCGAATTTCTTTGTCAACCGTTACACGGGCCCGGCGCACGGGCGCGACTACGAACGATGGCGCGAAGAGTTGTGCCGGCGTACTTTCCGGGTCGACATCCAGCCGGGCGCCGGCGACACCATCGACTGCAAATTGCAGGTCAGCCTGCTGGGCGGCGTCATGATGGCTGTCGCCAGCGGATCATCGGCTGAAATCTCGCGCACGCGCGAAACCCTGAAGGACGGTTACGACGGCCTGTCCCTCGTCATCGCCACGTCCGGCCGCATACTCCTGCGGCATGAGGAACATTCGATCGAGCTGTCGGAATCGCAAATGGGTCTCGGCGACATGAGCGTGCTCTGCGGCACGCGCATGAGCAACAATTGCGAGGCCAAGGCCATACGCATTCCGCGATCCCTGCTCCTGACGATCTGCCCCAAGGCCGAGGACCGGCTGGGGATGGTTCTTGGCGGTCAAGCTCCCATAAGAGAAGCGATTCTACGCTACCACGCACTTGCCGCCAATGTTGGCCCACACACGGACGTGGTCGGCCAGCACCTGATGGCGCAGCACATGGTCGATCTCATCGCCCTGTTGCTGGGGACGGACGCCGACCGCACGGAATTGGCAAACAGCAGAGGGCATTCCGCCGCACGGCTCGACCTCCTGCGCGCCGACGTCATCGCCAATCTGAGCCGAAATGATCTGACCATCTATTCGGTCGCCCAGAAGGCCGGCCTAAGTCCGCGCCACGCCCAGCGAATGTTCGAACAGACGGGAACCACGTTCACCGAATTCCTGCTCGAACAACGCCTGCTGCTCGTGCGCAAGCTGCTGCTCGATCCACTCAACCGATGGCGCAAGGTCTCCGACCTCGCCCATTCGGCGGGTTTTCCCGACGTGTCCTATTTCAACCGCGTGTTTCGACGGCGGTTCGGCGTCACGCCGTCCGACATGCGCTCTGCTTGAGGGCGACGACGCGCGCGGCTGGGTTGCCTACGCCTGATGCGGCCCATGAGACAAAGCACGAGCGTCACCGATCCACCGGCACGCCCGGTCCGAGATGATACCTGCTGGAAAAGAACACCAGCGGCGTGGTGTCGCTGTAATCGCAACTCGAGACTTCGGCGATGATCAGCGTGTGGTCGCTGACGTCGACGTGGCGTGTGACCTCGCAGGCGAAATAGGCCATGCATCCGGACAAGCGCGGCAGGCCGTCGATGATGTCGTAATCCGGCACCGCGCCGGTGTTCGGCTGGCTCGCGAAATGCCGCGACAGGTCCCGGCCGTGCTCGGGGAGGACGTTGACGCAGTAGCGTCCGGTCGCCGTGATCGCGCGGTGCATCCGGCCGGGCATGACCGAGACCAGCACGGTCGGCGGCGACAGGCTGACGGTGACAAAGCTGTTCGCGGTCATGCCGCAGACGCGGCCGTGCTCGTCCAGCGCGGTCAGCACCGCGACGCCGGTCGCGAAGCGCGACGCGGCTTCGCGGAATGATGCGGGATTGACGCGCGGCATCTCACTCCTCGCCCGCATCGATCCTCACGCAATCGCCCTGACGGGCTCTGATGGTGCCGACATGCGTTCGATCCAGGACTGGATGCGCTGCGGCGTGGCGATGCGGTCCCACTGCCTGTCGGGATAATTGAAGTTCTCGGTGAACTCGTTCGCCAGCGCCGGATTCTGGCTCATCGCGCCGATCAGCATGCCCAGCGCTTCCGTCGGCGGCTGCAGCATCACGTTGGTCCAGCGCGAGGCCGCCAGCACGCGGTCCTGCCGCTTCAGGTCGATCTTCTCGCACAGGCGCGCGTCGAGCGCATCGGCGTTGACGATCTCCTCGCCGAGCACGAACGCCGCATAGGAGGCGACATTGGCGCCCTGCCCCATCATGGGATCGACGATCGCATGAACGTCGCCGAGCGCGATCGCGCATTTGCCGTCGTCGAATTCGACCACCGTGTTGCGCACCGTCGGGACCACGCCGCCTTGCAGCAGGTCCTGCGGCTGCGCGAGATCGAAGCGCGCGGTGTCGATGCGATCGTAGGTGGTCGGGTGATGCTTCTCCAGCTTGCCCAGGAGCACCTTCAAGAAGTGCTTCGGGTTGTCGTCGTAGCTGAGCGTCGCCAGCTCCTCCATGTCGCCGCCGGGCACGTTCTCCATCAGCAGCGCGTTGGCGATGCCGCCGAAGGTGATGGTCGGGATCACGATCATCTCGCCATGTCCTGGTGACACCGAGAGCGTGACGTTCATGGGATCGGGCTGCCGCACACCGGTGTAGAGCCCGACGCACAGCCGGCGTTGCGGCTGCGAATAGGGCGTGTGCTCCGGCCTGTAAGCAAAGAGCTGGCCCAACGGCCCCTTGCCGGTCGAGACGACCAGGAGATCGAAGCGCGCGACCAGCGGACGGATGTCGCGCTCCTCGATGCGGCGGTATTCGATCCTGCCGCCGCGCTTCATGAAGTCCTGCATCAGCTCGGGGAGATATATCCGGTAGTCGACGGCGCGGCTCGGCTTCGAGAAATCACCGCGAAAGCTCAGCGGCTGCGGAAAATTGAAGACATGATCGTGGTAGTAATAATGGTCCTTCGGATCGGCCCAGTGATTGACGCCGAGATAGTCCTCGCGCGCGATCGTCACGTGGTGGTGCGCGACGGTGTTGAGCAGCCGGATGTTGCGATAATCCTCCGGCGGCCGGTCGGTGATCACGGTGGCGTCCACGCCATGCTTCTGCAGGTAAAGCGCGAGATGCAGGCCGGCGATTCCGGCGCCGACAATTCCAATGTTGCGTGCCATGTCGTCCCCTCCCCTGTTTCCTTGCCCTGCGATTGCTTGTTTTGAGGAAGCCTAGCGGCCCGCCGCCTTGCCCACTACGGAATAAATGGGATATAATTTATTCCAGATCGGAATGAATTATGGACCGGATCGATTGCCTGCGCGCTTTCGTGCGCACCCTCGAGGGTGGCAGCTTCTCGGCTGCGGCCAAGGAACTCGGCATCGGCCAGCCCGCGATCAGCAAGCGCATCGCGATGCTGGAGAGCGAATTCGGCACGCAGCTGTTTTCGCGTACGACGCGCACGCTGAAGCCGACGGCCGAGGCGCACCGGATCTACGATCTCGCGCGGCAGATCCTCGACAGCTTCGACATGGCGCGGTCGAGTGTCGAACAGGCGGCGCCCCGCCCGACCGGCACGCTCCGGATCGGCCTGCCGTCGTCGTTCGGGCGGCGCTACATGATGCCTGTGATCGCCGAATATGTGCGGAATTATCCGGAAGTTCGGGTCGACATTCGCTTCAGCGAGCGGTTCGTCAATCTGGTGGAAGAAGGTATCGAGCTTGCGCTGAGGATTGGAAATCTGGAGGCGAGCACGCTCGTCGCCCGCCGGCTCGGCACCGTGCAGCGCTACCTGGTGGCGACACCGACCTATCTGCACGGCCGCCCGCTGCCGCGGACGCCGGACGATCTCGGCTCGCATCAGTGCATCGTCTATTCGCGGATGTCGCCGGCGCAGCAATGGGCCTTCGACTCCGAGCATGGCCGTCACGTCGCATCCATCAACGGACCCATTCACGTCGACGATGCCGATGCGATGCAGGAGGCGACGATGCATCATCTCGGCATCGCCATCCTGCCCGAGTGGAATGCAGCGGAGGGTCTTCGCAGCGGCGAGCTCGAGCATGTGCTGCCGGACTACACGATTGCCGCACTGCCCCTGCATGCGGTCTATCCGGAGACGCAGTGGATGTCGCTCCGCGCGCGAAGCTTCCTGGATCTCCTGGTCGAACGCGCCGAGCATTTTGCGCCAGCCCCGTCGCATACCCGCACCGCCGGCGCAGGCGGTTGAGGCCGCCCCTGCCCGCCCAACGTCATGCCAGCTAACAAGGGCAGCCTTTGACCCGCAACGGACATCGGCGACAAGGGTCGTGCCCGTTTTGGGCGACACAGCATAAGCGGTTCGATCAACGACCTAATTTGCATAGCGCGAGTACAAGAATTCGGCCCAGAAGGCCGTTAAAGGTCCCACCTCTGTCCAAGCAACGGAGTTGATCTGGATCAAAGTGCGGTCTGCTCATGCGACCATTGTTCTTGTTTCTATCGAAATGCGCGACCCGATTTTCTGCAAAGAACTCCGACCGGGGGTTTCGTCGTGAAAATCAGTCACAGCCTGTTTGCGAGCGTTGGTCTTCTCGCCCTTAGTTGTACCTCGGCATTGGCCCAACAGATCACTGGTGTCCCAGGCGCGCCCAGCGCCACCACCACGCTCGACGGGAAACAACTTCCGCCGCCCGATCCGAAATTTGGCGGGGTGATCAAGGAGAAAGCCTCGGAGTCGACGTCCTGGTGGGCCCCGCGCGTCGTGCCACCAAAGGGCGCGCCCAACGTGCTGCTCATCATGACGGATGACCAGGGCTTCGGTGCACCAAGCACCTTTGGCGGCGTCATACCCACGCCTGCCATGGATCGCATCGCAAACGCCGGCCTGCGCTACACGAATTTTCACTCGACCGCGCTCTGCTCGCCGACGCGGGCGGCACTTATCACGGGACGCAACCATCACTCGGTCGGCTACGGGGTGGTCGGCGAAGTTTCGACGGGTTTCCCGGGCTACGACTCGATCATCCCGATCGAGAAAGGTACGATCGGCACCACCCTAAAAGCGAACGGGTACGCAACTTCGTGGTTCGGCAAGGACCACAACACGCCCTCGTACCAGTCGAGCCAAGCCGGGCCGTTCAATCAGTGGCCGAACGGCATGGGCTTCGATTATTTCTACGGTTTTGTCGGCGGCGACGCCAGCCAATGGCAACCGAACCTGTTCCGCAACACGACGGCCATCTATCCATTCGAGGGTAATCCCAAGTGGAATATGGAAACGGCGATGGCGGACGATGCCATCCAGTACATGAAGCAGCTCAAGGAGCTTGCGCCCGACCAACCGTTCTTTGTCTATTACGTACCAGGCGCCACCCATGCGCCGCATCATCCGACGCCGGAATGGATCAAGAAGATCAGCGACATGCACCTGTTCGACGACGGCTGGAACAAAGTGCGTGAGACTATCTTCGCCAACCAGAAGCGATTGGGCATCATGCCCGAAAACGCCAAGCTGACGCCCTGGCGGAAGGGCTTGCCGGAGTGGGATTCGCTCAGTTGGGACGAAAAGAAGCTCTTCATCAAGCAAGCAGACGTCTACGGGGCCTACCTCGCTTACGCTGACAATGAGATCGGTCGCGTCATCCAGGCTGTCGAAGACCTCGGCCAGCTCGACAACACCCTGATCATCTATATCGGCGGCGACAATGGCGCGAGCGCTGAAGGCATGGTCAACGGCACACCAAACGAGTTCACCACATTCAATGGTGTTCCTGTGCCGGTGAAAGACCAGTTTCTCTGGTATCCGTTCTGGGGATCAGATCGGACATTCCCACATTTCGCGGCCGGCTGGTCGTGGGCGATGGACACTCCGTTCAAGTGGACGAAGCAGGTCGCATCGCACTTCGGTGGCACGGCCCAAGGCGTCGCCATGTCGTGGCCCGGCCATATCAACGATGTGGGTGGCATCCGCCGCCAATTCCATCATGTCATCGACATCGTGCCGACCATCTTCGAGGCAACCGGCATTCCACAACCCGATACGGTCAACGGCATCAAGCAGATCCCCATCGAAGGGGTCAGCATGGCGTACACATGGGACAAGGCGAACGCTAGCGCAACGACCAAGCACACTACCCAATATTTCGAGATGCTCGGCAATCGCGCCATCTATAGCGACGGGTGGGTGGCGGCCACGACGCCGGCGACGCTTCCGTGGGAGCTGAGCAGCGCCGCGCCTCCGGATGTGATCACCGGCTACACTTGGGAGCTCTACAACGTCCAGGAGGATCCGACCCAGTTCAATGATCTGGCCGCCAAGATGCCGGACAAGCTCAAGCAGCTCCAGGACCTGTTCTACTGCGAGGCAAAGAAGTACAACGTGCTGCCGCTCGATAATTCCACGCTATCGAGGTGGAATGCACCGCGCCCGAACCTCACGGCGGGACGAACGGTCTTCACCTATTCGGGCGAACTAAGTGGTGTGCCCGCAAGCGCGGCCCCGAGCATTCTGGGCAAGTCCTATACCATCACTGCCGAGGTCACGATCCCCGAGGAGGGTCGTGCGGAAGGCATGATCGTCACCGAGGGTGGACGCTTCGGCGGTTACGGCCTGTTCCTGAGCAAGGGCGACTTGGGCATCGGCCGTGGCAAGGTGGTGTTTCTCTATAACCTGCTCGATCTCAAGCGCACTATGTGGGAAGGGCCGGAATTGGGCGCCGGCAAGCACACCATCGTCTTCGACTTCAAATGCGACGGTCCAGGTTTGGGCAAGGGCGGGACCGGCGTGCTCTCCGTGGACGGAAAGGAAGTCGCCAAGAAATCCATGGAGAACACCATTCCCGTCACCTTCCCGGAGGACGAAACCTTCGATGTCGGTCTGGATACCCGCTCTGGTGTCGCGATGGTCGAGTACCGCTATGACCCGCCGTTCAAGTTCACCGGCAAGATCGACAAGCTGACCTTTAAACTCGAACCCTTTACGCCGGAGCAGGAGGCTAAAGCCAAGCCTTAACAGCCTCGCAACGGTATGGCGGAACGATGAAGAATGCGCTGACTTTCGCCGCTATCGCCGAAGCCGCTACTGGATTGGCGTTGCTGATCGTTCCGTCGCTGGTTGTGCAATTGTTGCTGCGTGAACAGCTTACGGGCGTCGCAATACCAGTTGCTCGCGTTGCAGGCATCGCCCTGGTCGGTTTAGGAATCGCGTGCTGGCCAGGTCCTCCGCTCGTCGGAATGCTGACCTACAACGCACTGGTCACGCTGTTTCTTGCCTACCTCGGTTTCGCAGGCGGTTTGACCGGTGTCCTGCTGTGGCCGGTGGTTGTTCTTCACTTTATCCTGACTGTGCTTCTCACTCGCGAATTCACGCGAATCCGACGTGACTAATGTCCGCGTTTCGCCCTTCGCGACATACTGCCCTGCCGCACGAACTTGGTCGCTATAGGAGCAAAGCGGACGTGGTCACCAGTCACATGACGCCGGCGGGTTTATAGGTACACAGCCTAACCGCTACAGCGCGGGACGCTAGGTGACACGGAACAATCTCCTTGCCCGGCCGATGATTGACTTAAGCGTCGGCATTATCGGCACGTGCGGGAGCATCACCGACGTTAACCCTGTCGGCAAATGATTCGTCGCAAGTCGGCAGCCGTCGACAAGTTGCCTCATTGGCGCGGAGAATTTTCAGCGGCACGAATCTGGGTCAGAGGCGCATTATGCTGAGAATGGCGTTGTTGGGCCTGCTCATCCTGTTGAGTGTAGGAATGCTGTCGGCAATGGAGCTGAGAGCGCCACCGCGTCGCGCGGCCGCGATCGTGCAGCCGCTTGCCGAGCAAGACGCGGGCACTTCTGCTTCACACGACGCCCTGGCGAAGGCTGACCGCCTTGACGTGGCCGCCGTGAGCAGCGCGATGCCGACACAGACTGCTTCGGTGGAAGACCGCGTTGCTCCGCCAGAAGACGCCCATATTGGCTCGTCCGAGCCGGAGCCGATCGTCCGTCATCGGCACAATCCGAAAAAGATCGCGACCGCTGAACGTCCCAGGCCGAAGGCACCCGTTGTCAAGCGAACTGCCAACTTCCAGCGCTCAAAGGCCGCAAGCAATGCGGAGCCCTGTCGGCTCAAGGCGTTTGGTGGCTTGCGCAAGGCATTGAATTTGACCGGTTGCGACATCTGAGGACGCTTCTCGGCGTGGCCGATTGAAGTTGAGCGATCTGAGTTCGTGGCCCGCTATCGGGCAGCAGTCCAAACCGCGCCTAATCTGCTTTCCCCCAAAGAGGGCTTACGGGTGCACACCCCGTATTGCCATCTTTCCTCCGATCGACGTCTCGCAAACCCTTCCAATCATCCATATGTTGCCCGCATGAAAAAGATCGGATTTCTGTCCTTCGGACACTGGACGCCCTCGCCGCAATCGCAGACCCGCTCGGCGGCGGACACGCTGCTGCAATCGATCGAGCTGGCCGTCGCGGCCGAACAGCTCGGCGCGGACGGCGCCTATTTCCGCGTGCATCACTTCGCGCGCCAGTTGGCTTCGCCCTTTCCCCTGCTGGCCGCGGTCGGCGCTAGGACCAGCAAGATCGAGATCGGCACCGCCGTGATCGACATGCGCTATGAGAACCCACTCTACATGGTGGAGGACGCCGGCTCCGCCGATCTCATCGCCGGCGGCCGGCTCCAGCTCGGCATCAGCCGCGGCTCGCCCGAGCAGGTGATCGACGGCTGGCGCTATTTCGGTTATCGGCCGGCCGAGGGCCAGAGCGACGCCGACATGGGCCGCCGCCACGCGGAAGTCTTTCTCGATCTCCTGCGCGGCGAAGGCTTCGCGGAGCCCAATCCGCAGCCGATGTTTCCGAACCCGCCGGGGCTGCTGCGCCTCGAGCCGCATGCGCAGGGCTTGCGTGAGCGGATCTGGTGGGGCGCCGGCTCCAACGCCACCGCGGTGTGGGCCGCGAAGCTCGGCATGAACCTGCAGAGCTCGACGCTGAAGAACGACGAGACCGGCGAAGCTTTTCACGTGCAACAAGCCGCCCAGATCCGCGCCTATCGCGCCGCATGGAAAGAAGCCGGCCACACTCGCGAACCGCGCGTGTCCGTCAGCCGCAGCATCTTCGCGCTGATGAACGATCGCGACCGCGCCTATTTCGGCGGCGAGCGCGGCGGCGAAGACCAGATCGGCTTCATCGACCCGCAGACACGGGCGATCTTCGGCCGCTCCTATGCTGCCGAACCTGATGTGCTGATCGAGCAGCTGCGGCAAGACGAGGCGATCGCCGAGGCCGATACGTTGCTGCTGACCATTCCTAATCAGCTCGGTGTGGCCTACTGCGCGCATGCGATCGAGGCGATCTTGACGCACGTCGCTCCAGCGCTTGGGTGGCGCTGAGAGATGCCAGGCGTTGGAACTTCGTCGCATCGCTCGCAGACCGACGAACGGACGCCATGACACGCGACCTGCCAGGACGCTGCTCCGCCGTCTTCTCGCCCCCATTGTCATTCAGGGAGTAGGCGGGGCGGCGCTATGGTGGGCATAGTTCCCAAAGGTTCCGCGTGATCGTCCGACATCTTTCACAACGCGACTCTCATCATTCTCCTTCGCGCCGCGCGCTCCTGCGCGGGCTTGTCTCGGCAGGCAGTGCTCTCGCGCTGGGCGGATGCGCAGGCTTGGGCGCGACCGGCGCGCGCTACGACGCGTCGTCCCTTTCCGCTGATCCCACACTGCTCGTCGCCACCACACGAAAGCCCGTGAAGGGCGGCCGCACGAAACCCTGGTTCGGGCCTGAGCGCGCGACCGCAATGACGGTCGCGCGAGCAAGGCTGGTGGCGCCGGACGAGAGCCGACTTTCCCTCGCCTCGGTCGGACTGGGCGATTGGCGCCTTGATCAGGTCGAACCGGTGCAAACCGAAATTGGCGATCTCCTTGCGCAGGGCGGCACGGGAGGAGACGTGCTGATCTATGTGCACGGCTTCAAGCAGACATTCGAGACGGCCGCGCTCGACGCCGCCCATCTCTCCGATGGGATCAAGTTCCGCGGCCGGACCATGGTGTTCTCCTGGCCCTCCAAGGCAGGATTGTTCGACTATGCCTATGACCGGGACAGTGCGATGTGGTCCCGCGACGATTTCGAACGCGTGCTCTCTTCCCTGGTGTCGACGTCAGGCGGCGGCCGCGTGCACATCGTTGCGCACAGCATGGGGACCATGCTGACGCTCGAGAGCCTGCGTCAGCTCTATGCGCGATACGGCGACACTGTCACGAGCAGGATCGGGACGGTCGTGTTTGCCGCACCCGACATCGACATGGACGTGTTCACGTCGGCGATCCACCGCATCGGTCCGCTTGCCGGCAAGATCACCGTGATCGCCGCGACGAACGATCGCGCTCTGGCGCTGTCGGGACAAATCGCGGGTGGAATGACCAGGGTCGGCGCCGCCGAGAAGGCTGTCATCCAGCGGCTCGGCGTGCGCGTGGTCGATGCTTCCCAGGAAGGCTGGAGCATCATCAATCACGATCTGTTTCTATCGAGCGCGGAAGTGCAGCGGGAGATCCGCCGTTCGATCGACAGTACGGCCGCGTAAGAACGTGCACTTGCGGCGCATTGTAGACTTCTCGATGGACGCGGGGCGCAGCGATGCCGCGCCTGCGCTTGGGTGGCGGTGAGGCGGCCAACCTCCACGATGTCAGAACAAGGCGGCCTTCAGGGCCTTTCCGTAGATCATCGCGGCCACGAGGGAGAGCAGCAGGCCCGCACCCGAGAAGATCATGATGATTTTCAGAGTTTCGACAGCGACGTTGATTCTCGTCGCACGGGATATCGCCCTTGCCAGTGCAGCCATCATCGCCAGCTCCGAACCAGGCCGCTCGTAGGCGAGGCCTAAGTTGATCTAGCGCCATTGGCCGCATTTGCGTGTGAAGCAGATTACAGGTGATCTGGCCGGCTGCGCCGCCGCAATCGATCTTCAACCGAAATCAGGCTGCCGCCCGTTTCGTTGCGCCTCGCGCGTGTTCAAAGGCCGGGGCCAGACGGTCGGGCGCGTCGGGCGCGAGCGGAACGCGTTCGTTCACGGCGACCTCGACCCGATTGCGGCCAAGCGCCTTCGCCGTGTAGAGCGCCTTGAGCGCGCCGAGCAGCACCATGACTGCCAGCATCAGCACGTAGATGGTCAGTATGTCGAGCAGCGGCATGGTTCCCACCCGGTCGCTCGCCTATACCAAGACACCGCTACGATTTGCTTTCGATGATTGGTAAACGTCGTCGTAACGTTCCGGGACTTCAATGCCGCATTCGCCCGCCGCGCCCGGTCACTCGAAATAGATGAATTCGTAATCGCCGGTGTAGCCGAGCTTTCCGTAGAGCCAGATCCATTCGGAGGTGTGCAGGATGGACTCCGCCGTCAGCGCCCAGCATTCGAGATTGTGCAGCTCGGCAACGTTCCGGTAGCCCTCGACCATGACGAATTTGTTCTTGCCGACCCGCTCGATCTCCTTGAGCGCGGCATCGAGCTCGTAGAGCCTGAGATTGTGCAGGGTGCCGAGCGAGATGACGAGGTCGAAACTGTCGTCGCCATAGGGATAGGCGTCCTGGGCGCGATGATTGAACAAATACGGCCGCACCTGCTCGTGCGAACTCGCAAGACCGTGTTTGGAGATATCGAAGCCGGCCACCTTCAAGCCCGGCAGGATCTTTTGCATCTCGTACAGCAGGAAGCCCTTGCCGCAGCCGACGTCGAGCACGCTGGAGCCATCCTTCAGGCCATAGGTCTCGATCAGCGCCCTGGCGACCGGCGCCCAGCGCCCTTCGATGAAGCGGTAGCCGCCATAGCCGAAGCGACGATCGCCATCCCAGTAATCGAACTCGTATTCCCGCGCCTTCAGCGAGCAGCCGATCTTGTCGTCGTTCATGCGCCCCATGTAGTCGCGCTTGGTCGCGCTATGCAGTGGCGTCACAATATTCAGTAGTCGTCCCATTGAGCCCTCGGATTTCAACACGCGCTGAGATTGTCTTGACCGGCCTGGGGAGCCCAGCGTCGTGACCTGCGACTCGACCTAGCATTTGTGCTGACGATCGTCATTGTTTCAAATTAATGATCGTGCGGCGACGTCAACGACAACGTGCCGACGCGCACGACCGGCGTCAGCCGGTCGAGCATCGAAGGTTTGCTCCGCCGCACCGATGGAGAGCGTCATCGATGGAACGAGTTCGAACCCACCTGCTTCGACGCGACTTCGCGGTGGCGCTGCCCGATGTCAGGCGGACGCGTCGGCCGGCTCTGACATCGTCACCCGGTTCTTGACGCTCGGGCGCTCCTGCATCCGGGCGTACCAGGCGCGAAGAGCCTCGCACTCCGCGGGCACCGGCAGCTTCAGGAGGTCCGCAAAGATCAAGCCGCCGATGACCGCGATGTCGGCCATCGAGAAGGCTTCGCCGGCGACGAATGGCTGCTGTTTCAGAATGCCGTCGAAGTAGTGCATGCCTCTGACGGCCTTGTCGCGCTGACGCAAGCCCCACTCGGCGTTCTGATAGATCTCGACCTCGGGCCCAAGCCCCGGCGTCGCGTGATGAAAGTACACGCTGATCGCGTCGAGCAGCTCCAGCTCGGCGCGCTTGTTCATCATGTGGATCACGCCCTTCTCGCGCGGCGTCCTGCCGGTGAGCACGGGCGCGCCGTCGAGCGCGTCGAGATATTCGGTGATGGCGGTGCATTCGCCGATGAAGGTGCCGTCCTCGAGCTCGAGCACCGGCAGCGTGCCCGAGTAGTTCTTGGCGAGGAATTCGGGTTTCTTGTGCTCGCCCTTGCGCAGGTTGACCGACACGAATGTGACGCGCGGCCGCAGGTTCTTCTCGGCGATGGCGATGCGGACGCGGGCCGGATAAGGGCCGGTGGCCCAATCATGAATCTTCATCGTTGAACCTCTTCGCTTTTATCTACCTGCCACTTGGTAGGCAACTATAGCCTTCAAAACCTGGCGGTCAAAGCCTATCTGTCACTTGGTAGATAACGAAGCGGTGAGGCGCCGACATGAGTTCCAGCGCGCGGGAAGCCATCCTGGCGGCCGCCAAACGCACCGCACAGGCGCACGGCTATGGCGGCCTGAACTTCCGCGACCTCGCCGCTGAAGTCGGCATCAAGGCCGCCAGCATCCACTATCATTTCCCGAGCAAGGCCGATCTCGGCGCGGCAGTCGCCAGACGCTACTGGGAGGACACCGCGGCGGCGCTCGAAGCCATGCTGGCCGAAACCCAGGATCCCCTGCGCTGCCTGCACCGCTATCCCGACGTCTTTCGCAAGGCGCTCGAGAACGGCAACCGCATGTGCCTGTGCAGCTTCATGGCTGCCGAGCATGACGACCTGCCGGACGCGGTGAAGCGGGAGGTGCAGGCGTTTGCGGATGTGAATGTCGCCTGGCTGAGCAAGGTTCTGTCCGCTGCGGCGCTGGCCGGTTCCGAGGAGAGCGATCGGCGCGCACGCGCGATCTTCGCCGCTATCGCCGGCGCCCAGCTCCTGGCGCGGAGCCGGTCGGATCTCTCGCTCTACGACGCCTTGATCGACAGCTACCGCGCGGCCGGTCTGCTGCCGGCATAACGGATGGTTCCCGCGGGCCGCCCCCGATCACGCCATGAGAGTGGCGGCAATGCACGATTGCGTGCACCATGGCGGCCGATTCGAACTTCGTGGACGCCTGCGGCGCCCATCGTGGTGCCGCGGACGATTTCGGTGTCGGGGGAGGACCTCATGCGTAAGCCCGAACGCAAGCTCGGCTAGCGTTGGCCGAAATGCATCATCATGCAGCTTCTCACGATCCCGTCCTGGTCGCGTTATCGATTCTGATCGCGGCCCTCGCCTCCTATACGGCGCTGGACTTGGCGACCCGAATGCGAGCTGCTTCGGGAAGGGCCCGCCGATCCTGGCTGGCAGCCGCTGCGATCGCCATGGGCGGCGGCATCTGGTCGATGCATTTCGTCGGCATGCTGGCCTTCAGCCTGCCTGGGATCGAGATCTCCTACGATTCATTCCTGACTCTGCTCTCGCTGGTCATTCCGATCGTCGTCGCCGCTGCCGCCTTTACCGTTGTCGGACGACGCCCGCAGGCGCTGCTCGCATCCGGCTTCGCGATGGGACTTGGCATCTCCGGCATGCACTATACCGGCATGGCCGCGATGCGGATGGCGGCCCTCATCCAATATGATCCCCGCTGGGTCGTGGCCTCGATCCTGATCGCGATCAGCGCCTCGATCGTGGCGCTCTGGCTCGCCTTTCGCAACACCAACGCGGTCCAGCGGCTGTTCGCGGGCCTGGTGATGGGCCTTGCGATCTCCGGCATGCACTACGCCGCGATGCAAGGCGCCATGTTCGTGCCGACGAGCACCATGGCCCGGCAGGCAGGACATCTCGGCGTCGGTCAGGCGCCGCTCGCGTTCCTGCTCGCCGGCATCACCATCATGATCCTGAGCATCGGAATCGCGGCTGCCGTCTATGACAGGGCATCGGCGGAGCGCGCCCAACGCGAGGCCGACGCACTGAGGCGCAGCGAGGAACGCTTTCGGCTGCTGGTCGAAGGTATCGTCGACCACGCGATCTTCATGCTCGATCCGGACGGGCGCGTGGGCAACTGGAACCTCGGCGCGCGCCGGCTGATGGGCTATGGCGACGACATCGTCGGGACGAGCTACGCCATTTTTCACACCGAGGAAGATTGCGCGGCCGAGGCGCCCGCGCGCGCGCTCGTTGAAGCCGAGCGGGAGGGCAAGTCCGCCATCGAAGGCTGGCGGGTGCGCAAGGACGGCAGCCGCTTCTGGGCGGAGGCAACGATCGTCGCGATCCGGAACGAAAGCGGCGCAATCGCCGGCTTTGCCAAGATCGTACGCGACGTCAGCGAACGGAGACGGGCGCAGGAAGCGCTCGATCGCGCGCGCGAAGCACTGATGATGTCGCAGAAGATGGAGACCATCGGCCAGCTCACCGGCGGCGTGGCCCACGACTTCAACAACCTGCTGGCGGCCGTTCTCGGCAGCCTCGAGCTCTTGAAGAAGCGCCTGCCGACGGGCGATCCGAAGATCCAGCGCCTGGTGGAGAACGCGATGCAAGGCGCGGCGCGCGGCGCCTCCCTGACCCAGCGCATGCTCGCTTTCGCGCGCAAACAGCACCTCAAGCCGGCGGTCGTCGATGTCGGCGAGCTGGTGCACGGCATGGCGTCATTGCTGAAATTCGAAGCCGGAATTGCTGTCGAGACCCGGTTCCCGATGCATCTGCCGAAGGTGAAGGTCGACGCCAACCAGCTCGAATTGGCGATCCTCAACCTCGCGGTCAACGCGCGTGATGCGATGCCGGACGGCGGCCTGATCACCATCGCCGCGCACGAGGAGCAGGGCGAAGGCGGCCCTTCGAGCAGCGGTTATGTCGTGCTCTCGGTCAGCGACACGGGCTGCGGCATGAGCGACGAGATTCTCAAGCACGCCCAGGAGCCGTTCTTCACGACCAAGGGCGTCGGCAAAGGCACCGGGCTCGGCCTGTCGATGGTCCACGGACTGGCCGAGCAGTCCGGCGGCAGGCTCGTCCTGAAGAGCCGTCCCGGCGAGGGCACGACGGCCGACATCTGGCTGCCGATCGCCGAGGCGACCGTGGAGCCGGACCCGCGTACGGCGGCTCCGGCACCCGTAGCCCGGGCCAGCCGGCAGCTTTCCGTGCTCGTCGTCGACGACGACCTCCTGGTGCTCGAGAACACGGCAGCGATGCTGGAGGATCTCGGGCACATCGTGGTCGAGGCGCGCTCGGGCGACGAGGCACTGGCTTTGCTCCGCCGCACGCGCACCGTCGACCTGGTCGTGACCGACTATGCCATGCCCGGCATGACCGGCCTGCAGCTTGCCGGCGCCATCGCTGCGGAGCGCCCGGAGACGGTCATCCTCCTCAGCACGGGATACGCGGACCTCCCGAGCGACGCGCGGTCCAGCCTGCCGCGCCTGGCAAAACCGTTCGACCAGGCCGCACTTGCGAAGGCGATCGAGGCGGCGATGGGCGAGGACGAGCCGGCCGGATCCGTCGTCGCGTTCCGGCCGAAGAGCGCATGAAGGCCTGATGATGAATGGCGCGCCATCCGGAACAAAACCACGAACTCCTACACTGTTGAAACTCCTTGTGATGTTGCAAGTGCTCACGGCGCAGCGACCCTCGCCGCCGACTTCGGCCTTAAGCACGCCTCATAACTCTGCGCGCCATGGCAGCTTCGGGGTGCTAGTATCGTGAAGGCCGCAAGACCGACGCGATTGAAATACGGTCGAGACGATGGCGCGCGCAGAGACGCACTCCAAAAACAACGCCTGACCGCATTTGCGGTTCGTCGGCCGGGATATGGAGGACGCTGTGGCATGGCGCGACGACAAGGCCCGGGCAACTCTGATCCACGACGCGGCGGAAAGCGTGCAGCCGGGCAAGGCCCCCCGGACCTTTGCCGAGCTTCTGTTCGGCTACACCAATAGCGAGGATCTCGCCAACTACGATGCCTCCTCGCTCGCCCTCCTGGCGGAGCAGGCCTGGGAGCACGTGCAGCGGCGCACGGCCGGTCGTGCCGATATCCGCATCGTCAATCCGATGATGCCGGATGGGCGCGAGATCTCCGTGCTCGAAATCCTCAACGACAACATGCCCTTCCTGTTCGATTCCACCATGGCGGAAATCGCCGAGCAGGGCATCGAAGTCACCCTCGTCGCTCACCCCATCATCGCAGTGGAGCGCGATGACCAGGGCAAGCTGCTGCACTTCTACGGTGAAGCCCTCCCCGAGGGATCAAAGGGCGCGCGCGAGAGCCTGATTCACCTCCACATGACCCGCCTGGACGCCGACGCTGACCGCGACAGGCTGATTGACGGCCTCACCAGGACGCTCGGCGACGTGCGCGCCTGCGTCGTCGACTGGCGCGCCATGCGCGACCGGGTCGAGGACGCGATCAAGACTTTCTCGTCCAATCCGCCGCCGCTGCCGATCGACGAGGTCGCCGAGGCCAACCAGTTCCTGCAATGGCTGTGCGCAGACAATTTCACCTTTCTCGGCGTGCGCGAATATCGCTTCTCGCCCGAGAGCGACGTGTCGGATGACATCACGACCGCCGAGGGCCTCGGCATCCTCCGCGATCCCGATGCGAAGGTCCTGCGCCGCGGCAACGAAATGGTGGTGATGACGCCGGAAATTCGCGAGTTCATGCGCGAGCCGACCCTGCTGATCGTCATCAAGGCCAATGTGAGCAGCCGCGTTCATCGCCGCATCCGGATGGACTATGTCGGCATCAAGCTCTACGCGCCCGACGGCCGGCTCGAGGGCGAATTGCGCGTCGTCGGCCTGTTCACCTCGGGCGCGTATACGCGCTCGGCACGACAGATCCCCTATATCCGCCACAAGGTGACACGGGTGCTCCAGCGCGCCGGCTTCGACCCGAACAGCCATTCGGGCAAGGCGTTGATGCATATGCTCGAGGATTATCCGCGCGACGAGCTCTTCCAGGTCGACGTCGACACTCTCTTCAATTTCGTCATGGAGATCTTGATCCTCTATGAGCGCCCCCGCGTCCGGGCGCTGGCCCGGGTCGACAAGTTCGATCGCTTCGTCTCCATCCTCGTCTTCATTCCGCGCGACAAATACGACACCGACGTGCGCACGCGCGTCGGCGCCTTCCTGGCGCAGATCTACAAGGGGACGCTGTCGGCCTCCTACGTGTCCTTCCCCGAAGGAGCATTGGCGCGCGTCCACTACATCATCGGCCGCTATGAAGGTAAGACTCCCGCCGTCGAGCGCGCCACGCTGGAAGCAGGGATCAGCGCCATTGCCGCGACCTGGGCCGACAAGCTGAAGGCCGCGCTGGCTGCGTCGACCGATGGCATGCGGGCGCGCATGCTCGCCAATCGCTATGCCCAGGCCTTTACCGGCGGCTATACCGAGGTGTCCACGGCGGAACAGGCGATCGCCGATATCGCCACCATCGAGAAGCTCACGCCGGCCCGCCCGGTGACGATTTCGGTTCACCGCTTCGAGGAGGACGATCCCAGGCGCTTCGGCCTCAAGGTGTTTTCGGACGCCGCGCCGCTATCGCTGTCCTATCGCGTGCCGGTGATCGAAAATCACGGCCTGCGCGTGGTCGACGAACGCACCTATCAGATCGTGCCCGGCAACAGGCCCGAGCCGGTATGGCTGCACGACATGACGATCGAGACCAGCGACGGCCAGCCGATCGAGATCAGCCGGGAATTCAGCCATCGGCTGGAAGTCTCAATCATGGCGGTGGTCACCGATCGCGCCGAATCCGACGGATACAACGCCCTGATCCTGCGCACGGCCCTGGGCTGGCGGGAAGTCTCGACCATCCGGGCGCTATCCCGCTATTTGCACCAGATCCGCGCGCCGTTCACCCAGGACTATATGTGGGAGACCTTGCGCAAGAACGCCGCGATCACAGCCAACCTCGTCGCGCTGTTCCAGGCCCCCCGCGATCCGCGCCTCGTCCTTACCGATCGCGAGCGTTCGGCGCGCGAGACAACTCTGCTTGCCGAGATCGAGGAGCAGCTCAAATCCGTCGCCTCGCTCGACGAAGACCGCATCCTGCGCCGTTTCACCAATCTGGTGCAGTCGACCATCCGCACCAATTTGTGGCAGGTCGGCGAGGACGGACATCCGCGTCCGGTGATCTCCTTCAAGTTCGACGCGCGCAAGATCGATGACCTGCCCCCTCCCCGACCACTCTATGAGATTTTCGTCTATTCACCCCGCGTCGAAGGCATTCACCTGCGCTTCGGCAAGGTTGCGCGCGGTGGCTTGCGCTGGTCCGATCGGCCGCAGGATTTCCGCACCGAGATCCTCGGCCTAGTGAAAGCGCAGCAGGTCAAGAACGCCGTGATCGTGCCGGTCGGCGCCAAGGGCGGCTTCGTGCCCAAGCGCCTGCCGCCGCCCTCCGATCGCGAGGCGTGGCTCGCGGAAGGTACCGAAGCCTATCGCATCTTCGTTCGCTCGCTGCTCGAACTCACCGACAATCTCGACGGCGACG
>NZ_SPQT01000036.1 GCF_004571025.1 Bradyrhizobium niftali
CGGCCGGGCCGGGTGAGGGCGAGGCGCTGGCCGCCGGCGACGGCGATGCGGCCGGGGCGGGCGAGGCGCTCGCGGCCGGCGACGCCGACGGAGCCGGCGAGGGACTGATCGGAGAAGGACTTGCCGAGGCGGCCGGCGCCGGGCTCGGCGTCTGTGCCAGAGCGCCGGGCAGGCCAAATGACAAGGCCGCTGCCGGGATCAGCGCGGCCAGAGCGAGACGACGAAAGCCAATCATTTTTTTCTCCCCAGGGCCTTAACTCATCAAGCCCTTGGTTCAGCAAGGCCCTAAATTCATCAAGACCTTACCCACCAAGGCCTCAATCCGGCCGCGCGTCCCGGTTGGCGCGAACCGCGCCGTTCTAACACGCGAGCGCCGAATTCGTCCCATGACAGATGCGTCATGGCGGACGTCCCGGCGCCCGGCGGCAAATCACTGGCCAAGCGGCCAAGGATCGCCATATAAGGCAGGCGAAATTCAGGAAATTTCATGAGCGCGCTGGCCAACCACGCATTTGCCAAGATGAACGGCATCGGCAACGAGATCGTCGTTGTCGACATGCGCGATTCCACCTCAAAGGTGACACCGGACGACGCCCGTGCGGTGGCATCCGCGCAGGGCGGCGTGCCCTACGACCAGCTCATGGTGCTTCAGAAGCCGCGGCTCGACGGCACCGAGGCCTTCATCCGCATCTACAACAATGACGGCTCGGAAGCCGGCGCCTGCGGCAACGGCATGCGCTGCGTGGTGCGGCGCATCTTCGAGAAGACCGGGCAGGCCACGGCGACGTTCGAGACTGCGGCCGGCCTGCTCAATGCCTGGCAGGGTCCGGCGCCGGATCTCTACACCGTCGACATGGGCGTGCCCAAGTTCGGCTGGCAGGACATTCCGCTGGCGGAGGAGTTTCGCGACACCCGCTACATCGAATTGCAGATCGGACCGATCGACAATCCGATCCTGCATTCGCCCTCGGTGGTGAGCATGGGCAACCCGCACGCGGTGTTCTGGGTCGACGACGTCAACGCCTATGACCTCGAGCGTTTTGGTCCGCTGCTGGAAAACCATCCGATCTTCCCCGAGCGCGCCAACATCACGCTCGCCCACATCGTCGATCGCGACCACATCACGATCCGCACCTGGGAGCGTGGAGCAGGGCTCACCAGGGCCTGCGGCTCGGCGGCCTGTGCCACGGCCGTCGCGGCGGCGCGGCTGAAGCGCGCCGAGCGCAATGTCGAGATCACGCTACCCGGCGGCAAGCTCGGTATCGAATGGCGCGAGCGCGACGATCACGTGCTGATGACGGGCACCGCGACCTTCGAATATGAGGGCAATTTCGATCCGGCGCTGTTCGCGCCGGTCGGCTGATGTCCGTCGAGATCGTCACCTTCGGCTGTCGCCTCAACGCCTTCGAGGCCGAGGTGATCCGCCGCGAGGCCGAAGGCGCGGGTCTTTCCGACACCATCGTCATCAACAGCTGCGCCGTCACCAACGAGGCGGTGGCGCAGGCGCGGCAGTCGATCCGCAAGCTGAAGCGCGAGCGGCCGGAGGCGCGCATCGTCGTCACCGGTTGCGCCGCGCAGACGCAAAGCCGGATGTTCGCCGATATGGCGGAGGTCGACCGCGTCGTCGGCAATGACGACAAGATGCGCAGCGATGCCTGGCGCGATACGCGCGCTGCCTTCGACATCGGTGCCGGCGAGAAGATCGCCGTCAGCGACATCATGGCCGTGAAGGAGATGGCGCCGCATCTCCTCGACGGCTTCGCGAGCGGCCTGCCGCGCGTGTTCGTGCAGGTGCAGAACGGCTGCGACCACCGCTGCACCTTCTGCATCATCCCGTTCGGCCGCGGCAATTCGCGCTCGGTGCCGATGGGCGCCGTGGTCGAGCAGGTGCGGGCGCTGGTGGAACGCGGTCACGCCGAGATCGTGCTGACCGGTGTGGACCTCACCAGCTATGGTGCCGACCTGCCGGGTGCACCGAAGCTGGGCATGTTGACGAAGCAGATCCTGCGCCATGTGCCGGAGTTGAAGCGCCTGCGCATCTCCTCGATCGATTCGATCGAGGCGGATGGCGATCTGCTGGAAGCCATCGCCGACGATTCACGCCTGATGCCGCATCTGCACCTGTCGCTGCAATCAGGCGACGACATGATTTTGAAGCGCATGAAGCGCCGGCATTTGCGGGGCGATGCGATCGCGTTCTGCGACCAGGTGCGCCGCCTGCGTCCGGACATCGCCTTCGGCGCCGACATCATCGCGGGCTTCCCGACCGAGACCGAGGCGATGTTTTCGCGCTCGCTCGATCTGGTCAGGGAATGCGGCCTGACCTTCCTGCACGTCTTCCCCTATTCCCCGCGCCCCGGCACGCCCGCCGCGCGGATGCCGCAGGTTGCGGGGCCTGAGATCAAGGAACGTGCGCGGCGGCTGCGTGCGGCCGGCGAGGCAGCATTGCGTCAGCGGCTGCAAGCCGAAATTGGCGCAACGCGCGATGTGCTGATCGAGAGCGAGGGGCAGGGCCGCACGGAGCATTATCTGCCGGTGGCGATCGCGGGCGAGCGGGTGGGAAGCGTCGTGCCGCTGCGGATCGGCGGCAGTGACGGCGAGCGGCTGACCACGTAATTCGGCTGCGGGAGTTGCGACGCGCTGTATCTCCAATGTCGTCCCGGCGAAGGCCGGGACCCATACCGCGTGATCTATCGATTACGCGCGGTGCCTGTCCCAACGAAGCAGAGTAACTGCTAGCCGTCGCCGAACTTCTCCCTGTGGGTATGGGTCCCGGCCTTCGCCGGGACGACACTGGGAGTGTGGATGCGGGGTGCCCCAAACGCGCTCCGCTACGACGCCCGCACCTGCCAGAACCGCAGCGTCCGCCGCGCATTCTCCGGCATCATGCGGGCGAAATGGCCCTGTGCTCTTGCGAGATCCGCCGGCTTCATCGCGCCGGTGGCAAAACGGCTTTCGAGCACGGCGGCGGTGGTTTCCCAGCTGAGCTGCGCCGCCTTGCAGGGCACCAGCAGGCCGTCATCGCGCAGGCTCTGCATCAGCGGGCGAATCACTTCGACGGTGGATTGCGACAACGCCGCCAGCGCCGCGACGGTTTCTTCATAGCGCCGCTGCCTGGCAAAGCCGAACAGCATCGCTTCGTTGAGCTGGCCGGTGGCCTTGAGATTGGCGATGGCGCGCTTGGCACCTTCGAAATCGCGGACACCAGACATCTCGCGCTCGACGCCGACTGTGACGACCGCGATCGCGCTCTGGATTTCCTCGAACAGATGCGGCGGCGCGCGTGACAAGAGGCGCGTGCGAACCACATCGGTCGCCGAGCGCAGCAACTGGCGGCGCAGCTCCGATGGCAGGTCGACGCGGACGCCGACGCTGACGGCGAGCTCCGGATCGCTCTCCGCCTGTCCGACGATGACGGCAAATCCGTTTCCGGAGACGCGTGCGCCCGGATTGGCGGCAAGCCGCCGGCTGACGCTGGGATAGCGGCGCGCCAGCAGCGCGTCGGTGACGATCTCCTTCAGCCACCAGCGCCCGGCGACCGCGAGCAGATGCGGCTCGCCCTTGGATGATGCGATCTTCACCAGCTCGCCATCGTCGAGGCGCGCGGATTCCTGGAGCACGGGACCGGCGATGCGGATCTCGTCATTGTTGGCGAGCCGGCGGATCACGGAGGGCGGCGCCTGTGCGATCGGCGCGAGCTGCGCGCTGATCTCGGCCAGCGCCACGCGTGCGCCCATGTCGGCGATGGCGCGCAGCTCGATGGTGCCGATCAGGCGCTCGAGCACCTCGTCGAACAGCGCGATCTGCTCGTCGTCAAAACTGCCGGCGGAGGACAGGAACAGGTCGGTGACGCGGCGGGCCGTATCGAGGCCCTTTTCCGCCGAGCCAATCCGAAGTGCGGATTCGACCTCGTCGATGATCGATAGCTCGGCCTTGGACATGACGCGCGGCTCGTCCTGAGCGGATTGACGGAAGCTTGTTCTAAGCAACCGCTATCATTAGAGGCGAGCCCTGAACGTTTCGTAAACCATGGGGCCGCTTCCTCATCCTGGAGGAGCCCGCAAAGCGGGCGTCTCGAACGATGCAGGCCGAGGTGTAGCAGCGGGGGCTTTCATGGCTCGAGACGGCGCTGACGCGCCTCCTCACCTGAGGGTCTACCGGCTGTGCGGGTTATTCCCCATTCCACCCGCAGGCGCGAAGTTTTTCGTGCATGTGGGGCGGGGCCGGGGCCACAACGCGGATCGGCTCCTTGTTCCGGGAAATCGGCACCACGATCTCGCGGGAATGCAGGTGCAGGCGCGGCTCGCCGAAGCGGGGGCCGTTGCCGTAAATGTTATCGCCGAAGATCGGCCATCCCGTCGCGGCCGAATGCACCCGCAATTGATGGGTCCGCCCGGTCACCGGTTCCATCGCGAGCCAGGTCAGGCCATGTCCCCGGCCCATCACCTTCCAGTTGGTGATGGCTTTCTGCCCCTCGGGATCGGGCTTCTGCCACCAGCCGCGCTCGGCATTGAGCCGGCCGAGCGGCATGTCGATGGTGCCTTCGTCCTCGGAAGGCCCGCCCTCGACCACGGTCCAGTAGGTCTTGCCGATCTTGCCGTGCTTGAACAGCAGGCCGAGCGAGGCTGTGGCTTTCCGATGGCGGCCGAGCACGAGGCAGCCGGAGGTGTCCTTGTCCAGCCGGTGGGCCAGCACCGGCGGCCGCGGCAGGCCGAAACGGAGCGCGTCGAAGGATGCCTCCAGATTGGCGCCGCCCTTGGGGCCGCGATGTACCGGCAGGCCGGCGGGCTTGTCGATGACCAGCATCAATCCGTCGCGATGGAGCACGCGCGCCAGAATTTCATCGGCGGTCAATTCGGGAACATCGAGCAATTGCAAAGGCTTTCGTTCGAGACTTTCGTTTACGGGCCGGAACGGCTAACACACCGCCACCATGAACGATACCACCTCCGAACCCCCCAAGCTGAGCTGGTGGCGCCGCCTGTCCAACGGGCTGAAGCGCACCTCGTCCTCGCTCGGGACCGCGGTCGCCGACCTCGTCACCAAGCGCAAGCTCGACCGCGCCATGCTCGACGACATCGAGGACGTGCTGTTGCGCGCCGATCTCGGCACGCAGGTTGCGGTGCGCATCGCGGACGCCGTCGGCACGGGGCGCTACGACAAGGCGATCTCGGCGGACGAGGTCAAGGATGTCGTTGCGACCGAGGTTGAGAAGGTGCTGTCGCCGGTGGCAAAGCCGCTCGAGATCGATACGGCCAAGAAGCCGTTCGTCATTCTCGTGGTCGGCGTCAACGGCTCCGGCAAGACCACCACCATCGGCAAGCTCTCGCAAAAATTTGCCTCCGAAGGCCGCAAGGTGATGCTGGCCGCCGGCGACACGTTTCGCGCAGCCGCGATCGAGCAGCTCAAGATCTGGGGTGAGCGCACCAGGACGCCTGTCATTGCCGGCGCGCAAGGCTCGGATTCGGCGAGCCTCGCCTTCAACGCGCTGACGGCGGCGAAGGAGCAGGCCATCGACGTGCTCCTGATCGACACCGCCGGGCGGCTTCAGAACAAGGCCGAGCTGATGAACGAGCTCGAAAAGGTCGTGCGCGTCATCCGCAAGGTGGATGACACGGCGCCGCATGCGGTGCTGCTTGTGCTCGACGCCACCGTCGGCCAGAACGCGCTGTCGCAGGTCGAGGCCTTCCATCGCACCGCCGGCGTCACCGGCCTCGTGATGACCAAGCTCGACGGCACTGCGCGTGGCGGCATCCTGGTGGCGCTCGCGGAAAAATTCAAACTGCCGGTGCATTTCATCGGCGTCGGCGAAGGCGTCGACGATCTCGCGCCCTTCACCGCGCGCGACTTCGCCCGCGCGATCGCCGGAATCGAATAGCGTCATCCTTCGAGACGCCGCTTGCGCGGCTCCTCAGGATGAGGTCGTGCCACACATGAGGTCCTCATCCTGAGGAGACCGCGGAGCGGTCGTCTCGAAGGATGGGAGAGACGGAAGAGAGAATGGACAAGACCCAGCCGCATCCGCTGTTCAAGCTTGCGACCGAACTCGGTCCGCTGCTCGTCTTCTTCTTCGTGAATGCGAAGTTCAACCTGTTCGCCGCCACCGGCGCCTTCATGGTCGCGATCGTCGCGGCGATGATCGCCTCCTATGTGGTGACGCGCCATATCCCGATCATGGCGATCGTGACGGGCGTGATCGTGCTGGTGTTCGGCACGCTGACGCTGGTGCTGCACGACGAGACCTTCATCAAGGTCAAGCCCACCATCATCTACGGCCTGTTCGCCGCGATCCTCGGCGGCGGGCTGTTGTTCGGCCGCTCCTTCATCGCCGTCATGTTCGACCAGATGTTCAACCTGACCCCGCAGGGCTGGCGCATCCTGACGCTGCGCTGGGCGCTGTTCTTCGCCGGCATGGCGGTCCTGAACGAGATCGTCTGGCGCACCCAGAGCACGGATTTCTGGGTGAACTTCAAGGTGTTCGGCGTGACGCCGCTGACCATGGTCTTCGCCATCGCCCAGATGCCGCTGACCAAGCGCTACCACCTCGATCCGGTCTCGCTGGAGACGAGCGAGGCGGAAGCGGGGGATGTGAGGAAGGGGTAAATGGTTTCGTGTCCCGGACGCGCGAAGCGCGAGCCGGGACCCAGACCTTTCCAAGAGTGCCGTCGTGGAGACCTGGGCCCCGGCTCAGCAGCGCACCGCTGAAGAAGCGCTGCGCAGCGTCCGGGGCACGAGACCCGTACTAAGATCCCGCCTTCAACGCCCTCTCCATCTGCGGCAGCAGCACACTGCGCAGATTGTCCGGCGTGATCGGGCCGACCAGCTTGTAGACGATGGTGCCCTCACGCCCGACGACGAAGGTCTCCGGCACGCCATAGACACCCCATTCGATCGAGGCGCGGCCGTTGGCGTCCACGCCGACGCGGCCGAACGGGTTGCCGTAGCGGCCGAGGAAGCGCCGCGCATTGTCGGATGCGTCCTTGTAATTGATGCCGACGAGCTGGAAGCGCTTGTCCTTGGCGAACTCGGTCAGGAGCGGCGCCTCGTCGTGGCACGGCACGCACCAGGAGGCCCAGACGTTGACCAGGCTCACCTTGCCCTTGAACGCGGCGGGATCGAGACCCGGCACCTGGACGTTATCGGCCTGCAATCCCTCGAGCGGCGGCAGTGCGGTCTGCGGCGCCGGCCGTCCGATCAGCGCCGAGGGAATCCGCGAGGGATCGCCGCTGCCGAGCCGGAACCAGAACAGCACGGCCAGGCCGATGAAGGCGATCAGTGGCAGCACCATCAGGAAGGTCCGGCGCTGCGGGCTCGCGGAGGTCGTGTGATCGCTCATGGCCGATCCATCGCGCTGCGGCCCGAGCGGCGGGTGATGCCGCTGCGGTCGAGCTCGCGCAGGCGCCGGGTCTGGCTGCGGTAGTCGAGCACGATCCAGCCGATCAGGATCGCGACCACGAGCGCGGCGGCGGCATAGGACGTCACGATGAAGGAGGCATAGGGACCGAGCGACATCGTCATGCGGCCCCAATTTCTTTCGACGCGTTGTCGTGACGCGAACCGGCGCCCATTTCGCTCGAAAACGCGATACGGCTCGCCTGCATCATTTGCAGCGAGCGGACACGGCGGCGCAGGATCTCGTTGCGCATCGCAGCCAGGTGCAGCGTGACGAACAGCAGCGTGAACGCGATTGCCATCACCAGCAGCGGGATCAGGAACGATTTGTCGAGCGACGAGCCCCCCATGCGCATCACGGAAGCGGGCTGGTGCAGCGTGTTCCACCAGTCGACGGAGAACTTGATGATCGGCAGGTTGATCGCGCCGACCAGCGTCAGCACGGCGGCAGCGCGCGCCGCGCGCGAGGGATCCTCGACCGCGCGCCACAGCGCCATCAGGCCGAGATACATCAGGAAGAGAATCAGCACCGAGGTCAGTCGCGCGTCCCATTCCCAATAGGTGCCCCACATCGGCCGGCCCCACAGCGAGCCCGTCAGCAGTGCGAGGAAGGTGAAGGCCGCGCCGATGGGAGCTGCCGCCTTCGCGGCGACGTCGGCGAGCGGATGCCGCCACACCAGCGTGCCGAGCGAGGCGATGCTCATCACGCCCCACACGAACATCGACAGCCAGGCATTGGGCACGTGGATGAACATGATCTTCACGGTCGCGCCCTGCAGGTAGTCGTCGGGCGCAAGAGCGGATTGATAGAGGCCGATCGCGAGCAGGATGACGGTCGCAGCCGCAAGCCACGGCAACACCCGCGTCGTCAGCGCGAGGAACCGTGTCGGGTTGGCGAGGTCGATCAGCGTCATGGTATCCTGATAATCACAGGTCAGCACTCACGCAATCAGCATAAAAGTGGGCAGCGAAAGTTGATCGGGGTCAAGGTCAGTCGAGCTCATCTCAGTCGAGACCATGCCGCAGGCTTGCCGCCGCCGCGAAGGGGCCGATCACGAGGCTGACCAGCGACAGCGCGCACAGGATCGAGAACGGCGCGCCGAACGACATGGGGCCGACGATCACGGCCTGGGAGGCCGCAACCCCGAAGATCAGGACGGGAATCGACAGCGGCAGCACCAGAACCGCCATCAAAAGCCCGCCGCGATGCAGCGTCACCGCCAGCGCGGCGCCGATCATGCCGGTAAAAGTCAGGGCCGGCGTGCCCGCCAGCAGCGTCAGGGCCACCGCGCCGGTCGCGACCATGTCGAGGTTGAGCAGGAGGCCCAGCACGGGGGTTGCGACAATCAGCGGCAGGCCCGCCGCCAGCCAATGCGCCAGCGCTTTCGCCGCGCAGGCGAGTTCCAGCGGCGTTCGGCTCATGGTGATCAGGTCGAGCGAGCCGTCCTCATGGTCGGCCATAAACAGCCGGTCCAGCGTCAGCAGGCTCGCCAGCAGGGCGCCGAGCCAGAGAATGGCCGGCCCCAGCCGCGACAGCAGCGCCAGGTCCGGCCCCACCGCGAACGGCATCAGCACCACCACGGTCAGGAAGAACAGCACGCCGATCAGCGCCCCGCCGCCGACGCGGAGCGCGATCCTGATATCCCGGCGGATGAGGGCGGACAGGGCGGTCATGGCAGACTCCCACCACGGTTGATGCGTCGCTGCACGGCCTGCCCCAGGCACACTGCACTCCCTCCCCCCTTGCGGGGGAGGGCAGGTGAGGGGGGTAGCCCCGGGAGAGATGCGTGTTGGGTCCGGACCGCCCGCAACAGAATTCCCGCTTTCTCAGCGATTGAACCGAGAGAATATGCCGTGTGGCACCCCCCTCCCTGACCCTCCCCCGCAAGGGGGGAGGGAACGGAGAGGCCGGTACCCAGCCACTTGGAAAGCTGAGGGTCCATCGGAATGTCCATCGGAATCATGCCACTGCCCCGATCCGCAACTCGCGTGATTCGATGCCCAGCGCCATGTGGGTCGCGGCGATGATCAGGCCGCCGCGGGCGAGATGGTCGCGCATCAGGGCGCCGAACATGTCCTGGCCGGCCACGTCCAGCGCAGTGGTCGGCTCGTCCAGCAGCCAGACCGGGCGGCGCACCGTCAGCAGCCGGGCCAGCGAGAGCCGGCGGCGCTGGCCGGCCGATAGGAAGGCGGCGGGCAGGTGGGTGGCGTGGTCGAGGCCGACGGTGGCGAGGCTCTCGTGGGCGTCAAGACGCTCGCCGCCCAGAAAATCAGCCCAGAATGACAAATTTTCCGCCACGCTCAGCGCCGGCTTCAGGGCGTCGCGATGACCCAGATAGTGGCATTGCTCAGGCAATGTCAGCTCGGCATCGCCGCCATCGAGCGCGATTGTCCCGCCGGCCGGGATGAGCAGGCCCGCAATCAGCCGCAGCAGGGACGTCTTGCCTGAGCCGTTGCGGCCGACGACCGCCACGGCCTCGCCGGAGGCGGCCTCGAAATCGAGCCCGGCAAACACCTCGCGGCCACCCCGGACACAGATCACCCCACGTCCGGAAAGCTGCATCTTGCCTCGTATCAATCCGTCCAAACCAGGCCTCAGGAAAACTTGGGGTAGCGCATGGGAATTTTTGGCTCGCGAATTGCTGCGGTACGTTTGTGGCTGTGGCGGCGCGGTTAGAAAGCTTCTATAAGCCCGGAACTACTTGATGCAGCAACTCAACCTGCCCCTGCAAGCGACCCAGCCGGATTCGCTGACGGTGTTAAAATACCCCTTGCCGGGTATAACTAACAATTGGGATTTCCTACATGACCTCGCTCGACAGCTTCAAATGCAAAAAGACCCTCAAGGTCGGCGCCAAGACCTATGTCTATTACAGCCTGCCCACGGCCGAGAAGAATGGTCTGAAGGGAATTTCGAAACTCCCCTATTCGATGAAGGTCCTGCTCGAGAACCTCCTGCGCAATGAGGACGGCCGCTCGGTCAAGAAGGCGGACATCGTCGCGGTGTCCAAATGGCTGCGCAAGAAGTCGCTGGAGCACGAGATCGCGTTCCGCCCGGCGCGCGTGCTAATGCAGGACTTCACAGGCGTGCCCGCGGTGGTCGATCTCGCCGCGATGCGCAACGCGATGCAGAAGCTCGGCGGCGATGCCGAGAAGATCAACCCGCTGGTGCCGGTCGATCTCGTCATCGACCATTCCGTGATCGTGAACTTCTTCGGCGACAACAAGGCCTTCGCCAAGAACGTCACCGAGGAATACAAGCAGAACCAGGAGCGCTACGAGTTCCTGAAGTGGGGCCAGGCGGCGTTCTCGAACTTCTCCGTCGTGCCGCCCGGCACCGGCATCTGCCACCAGGTCAATCTCGAATATCTCTCCCAGACGGTCTGGACCAAGAAGGAGAAGATGACGGTCGGCAAGAAGACCGGCACCTTCGAGGTCGCCTATCCCGACTCGCTCGTGGGCACTGACTCCCACACCACCATGGTCAACGGTCTCGCCGTGCTCGGCTGGGGCGTCGGCGGCATCGAGGCGGAAGCCTGCATGCTCGGCCAGCCGCTGTCGATGCTGCTGCCCAACGTCGTCGGCTTCAAGCTGAAAGGCGCGATGAAGGAAGGCGTCACCGCGACCGACCTCGTGCTGACCGTGACGCAGATGCTGCGCAAGCTCGGCGTCGTCGGCAAGTTCGTCGAGTTCTTCGGCCCCGGCCTCGATCATCTCTCCGTCGCCGACAAGGCGACCATCGCCAACATGGCGCCGGAATACGGCGCGACCTGCGGCTTCTTCCCGGTCGACGCTGCCGCGATCGACTACCTCAAGACCTCCGGCCGCGCCGCACCGCGCGTTGCGCTGGTGCAGGCCTATGCCAAGGCGCAGGGGCTGTTCCGCACCGCCAAGTCGGCCGATCCGGTGTTCACGGAAACGCTGACGCTCGATCTCGCCGACGTCGTGCCGTCGATGGCCGGTCCGAAGCGTCCCGAAGGCCGCATCGCGCTTCCCGCGGTCGCCGAAGGCTTCTCGCTCGCGCTCACCAATGAGTACAAGAAGACCGAAGAGCCGGCGAAGCGCTTTGCCGTCGAAGGCAAGAAGTACGAGATCGGCCATGGCGACGTCGTGATCGCCGCCATCACCTCCTGCACCAACACCTCGAACCCGAGCGTTCTGATCGGCGCTGGCCTGCTGGCGCGCAACGCCGCCGCCAAGGGCCTCAAGGCCAAGCCGTGGGTGAAGACCTCGCTTGCCCCGGGCAGCCAGGTGGTCGCGGCCTATCTCGCCGATTCCGGCCTCCAGGCCGATCTCGACAAGGTCGGCTTCAACCTGGTCGGCTTCGGTTGCACCACCTGCATCGGCAATTCCGGTCCGCTGCCGGAAGAGATCTCGAAGTCGATCAACGACAACGGCATCGTCGCCGCCGCCGTGCTCTCCGGCAACCGCAACTTCGAAGGCCGCGTCTCGCCGGACGTGCAGGCGAACTATCTGGCTTCGCCGCCGCTGGTCGTCGCCCACGCGCTTGCCGGCAGCGTCACCAAGAACCTCGCCGTCGAGCCGCTCGGTGAAGGCAAGGACGGCAAGCCGGTGTACCTCAAGGACATCTGGCCGACGACGAAGGAGATCAACGCCTTCATGAAGAAGTTCGTGACCGCGGCGATCTTCAAGAAGAAGTATGCCGACGTGTTCAAGGGCGACACCAACTGGCGCAAGATCAAGACCGTCGAGAGCGAGACCTATCGCTGGAACATGAGCTCGACCTACGTGCAGAACCCGCCCTACTTCGAAGGCATGAAGAAGGAGCCGGAGCCGGTCACCGACATCGTCGAGGCGCGCATCCTCGCCATGTTCGGCGACAAGATCACCACCGACCACATCTCGCCGGCCGGTTCGATCAAGCTCACCTCGCCCGCGGGCAAGTATCTCAGCGAGCACCAGGTGCGTCCCGCCGACTTCAACCAGTACGGTACGCGGCGCGGCAACCATGAAGTGATGATGCGCGGCACCTTCGCCAACATCCGCATCAAGAACTTCATGCTCAAGGGCGCCGACGGCAACATCCCGGAAGGCGGCCTCACCAAGCACTGGCCCGACGGCGAGCAGATGTCGATCTACGACGCCGCGATGAAGTACCAGCAGGAGCAAGTGCCGCTGGTGGTGTTCGCCGGTGCCGAATACGGCAACGGCTCCTCGCGCGACTGGGCGGCGAAGGGCACGCGTCTGCTCGGCGTGCGCGCGGTGATCTGCCAGAGCTTCGAGCGCATCCATCGCTCCAATCTCGTCGGCATGGGCGTGCTGCCGCTGACCTTCGAGGAAGGCACCTCCTGGTCGTCGCTCGGTCTGAAGGGCGACGAGAAGGTCACGCTGCGTGGTCTCGTCGGCGATCTGAAGCCGCGTCAGAAGCTGACCGCGGAGATCGTCTCCGGCGACGGTTCGTTGCAGCGCGTTTCGCTGCTCTGCCGCATCGATACGCTGGACGAGCTCGACTACTACCGGAACGGCGGCATCCTGCACTACGTGCTGCGCAAGCTCGCGGCGTAAGCGCGGATTTGTGAACGGTGGCTCACTGCGAAGTGAGTAGAAGGTTAAACGAAGGCGGCCTATCACAAGGCCGCCTTCGCGCGTTTGCGGCATGCTTCGGATGGGCCCGCCCGGCGGAAATTCCGGCCAGGACGGTTGAGTGTGCCGCGCCCCGTAAGACTACGGTGACCATCAGGCGATAAGATTTCCCTTCCCACGAGCAATGGTGTGCGGCGTTCGACATGACAGCAATGACGGCTTCTCATCCGATTTCACGTTGGTCCGGTGCCCTCTGGTCGGGAGCACTCGGTATCTGCGCGATCGTCGCCGTTATCCGACCCGCCGAGGCTGATCCCCGCGCCGTGGTTGAGCTCTTCACCTCGCAGGGCTGCTCCTCCTGCCCGCCCGCCGACCAGATCATCGGCGATCTCTCCAAAGACCCGTCGATCATCGCGCTGAGCATGCCGATCGATTATTGGGATTATCTCGGCTGGAAGGACACGTTGGCGGATTCGCGCTTCTCGGCGCGGCAGCGCGCCTATTCGCGCATGCGCGGCGACCGCGAGGTCTACACGCCGCAGGTCGTGGTGAATGGCTCGACGCATGTCATCGGCAGCGACCGTGCCGGCATCGAGAGCGCGATCGGCAAGACCGACAAAGGCGCGGGCGTGATGAGCGTGCCGGTGACGATGTCGCTCTCGGGCAAGCAGATCAACGTGTCGGTGGCCGCGAGCAAGGAGCCGGCGATCTCGCACGGCGAGGTCTGGATATGCTCGATCGCGAGGTCGGTGCCGATCGCGATCGCCAAAGGCGAAAATCGCGGACAGCAGATCACCTATCACAACGTGGTGCGCAACCTGCTCAAGGTCGGCGACTGGACCGGTCGTCCGGAAAGCTGGACGGTGCCGATCGAGAACCTGACGCGCGACGGCGTCGACGGCGCGGTGGTCTATGTCCAGGACGGCAGCCGCGAGAAACCGGGCCCGATGCTGGGCGCGGCGTACACGTCGCTGCACTGAAGCGCACGCTTCGCATTCTTCCCGATGTGCGGTCTGGCTCTATCTCCTCATGGTGAGGAGCGCGCCCCTTGCGCGCGTCTCGAACCATGCAGGCCCGGCTGATGCCGCTCGGGCCTCGATCCTTCGAGACGCCGCGCGAAGAGCGCGGCTCCTCAGGATGAGGGGAGAGAGTGTGCTCAAGATCGTTTCGGAAAATCTGGTCTCTCGTCATTTCGGGACGCGCCGCTCCCGGAATCCATTTCTCAAATCGAAAATTCGGATTGATAGATTTCGGGTTTGCACTTCGCGCGCCCCGGAATGACAGCGGGGCAGACACATCCCGACCCAAACAAAAAAGGACCAACTCGCGTTGGTCCTCCTTGTCGCGCGTACAGACCCGATCCTCTCGACCCCGGGGGGCTGGGGGCTGAGGAATCCGGAACCGAAAAGACCGGGTCAACGCACATAAGTCTTTTCGCAATGCAGGGCGGCAGGCGCTGGGCGGAAAAGCGGCGATACTATGATTCCTGCTAACGATCCCGTGACGGTTCGTCGCGACAGAGTTCCACCGTTGCGTGTGTTCCGATTCGCGCAGGATTCGACGGGTTGCACCCAGAGCCCTTCAAAGAGCCCTCGAGAGCCCCTTGCGGCGGGGAACAGTTGGCGCAATCATGCGATTGTCATGATCCGCGGTTCCGGGGACGGTTTTCGCGGGCGCGATCATGTCGTGCGATGAGGAGGCGCCCCATGAGTCTGACGTCGGAGGATGCCGATCCGAGTGAGCAGCGCGCGGCGGCGCGTCCCGTCGCTGCAAATGCGCAGCCGAACCAGGTGACCTTCAACCGGCTCGAACTGCGCCGAATTCTCAACCTCTACGGCCGCATGGTCGCCGACGGCGAGTGGCGCGACTATGCCATCGACTTCCTGAAGGACCGTGCGGTGTTCTCGGTCTATCGCCGCGCCTCGGAAGTGCCGATCTACCGCATCGAGAAGGACCCGCGCCTCGCCCGCAAGCAGGGCATGTACAGCGTAATCTCGGCGACCGGCCTGATCCTGCGCCGCGGCCATGAGCTCGAGCGCGTGCTGCTGGCGATCGATCGCAAGCTGGCGGTGGTTTAGCCCAACGCCGTCATTCCGGGGCGCGACGAAGTCGCGAACCCGGAATCCCGATCCGTATCGCTCGCTTAAAACTTCTGGATTCCGGGTTCGCGCTACGCGCGCCCCGGAATGACCGTGTGAGGCCTACTTCGCCGGCACCGTGCTGGCGCCCTCGCCGAGCTCGCGCTGCATCATCACCGTGTCCAGCCAGCGGCCGAATTTCAGCCCGACATTGGGATGCGTGCCGATCATCCTGAAGCCGCCCTTGGTGTGCACGCCGATCGAGCCGGCATTGGCGGAATCGCCGATCACCGCGATCATCTGGCGGAAGCCGCGCGCCTCGCACTCGGTGATCAGCCGCTCCAGCAGCAACGAGCCGACGCCGCGGCGATGGAAGGAGGGATCGAGATAGATCGAGTTCTCGACCGTGAAGCGATAGGCCGGCCGCGGCCGGTAGGCGCCGGCATAGGCGTAGCCGGCGACGCGCCCGTCGAGGATGGCGACGAAATAGGGATAGCCGCCGTCGACCAGCGCGCGGTAGCGCCGCGTCATCTCGGCAAGATCGGGCGGTTCCAGCTCGAACGTCGCCGTGCCCTCGCGGACGGCCTGCTGGTAAATGGCGGTGATGGCGGGGAGGTCGGCCTCGAGGGTGGGCCTGATTTCAGGTGCGGACATGATGAAAGATTAGAGCCTTCCCGCGGCGGCCGGAAGGGGCTCCGGTGTTGCCCCACCCGTCATTGCGAGCGCAGCGAAGCAATCCAGAAATGCATCTGCGGAGGGACTCTGGATTGCTTCGTCGCAAGAGCTCCTCGCAATGACGCGGGGAGGCAGTGGGGCCCAAACAAAAACCCCGGCCTTGCGGCCGGGGTTGGTGTCCGTTCTCTCGTCGCAGTGCTTAGTCGCGCTGGCCGAGGAGCTGCAGGAGCAGCGTGAACAGGTTGATGAAGTTCAGGTACAGCGACAGTGCGCCGGTGATGGCCGCACGCTCTGCGATGTCACCGCCGGCCGAGGCGTAGCCGTAGATGTAGTCGTTCTTCAGCCGCTGGGTATCCCAGGCGGTGAGGCCCGCGAACACCAGCACGCCGACCACGGACACGATGAACTGCAGCATCGAGCTCGCCAGGAACAGGTTCACCAGGCTGGCGATGATGATGCCGATCAGGCCCATGAACAGGAACGAGCCCATCCCGGTCAGGTCACGCTTGGTGGTGTAGCCGTAGAGGCTGAGCGCACCGAAGGTCGCCGCGGTGATGAAGAACACCCGCACGATCGAGGTGTGCGTGAACACCAGGAAGATCGACGACAGCGAGATGCCCATCAGCGCCGAGAACACCCAGAACAGGATCTGGGCGGTCGAGGGAGCCAGGCGGTTGATGCCCGCCGAGATCACGAACACCATGGCGAGCGGCGCGAGCATGAACAGCCACTTCAGGGGGCTGACGAACATCGCATAGCCGAACGGCGTCAGGAACAGCTTGCCGACGCGGACGGCTTCCGGGGTCGGAACGTCAGTCACGGCAGCCATATAGACGCCGAGTGCGGCAAGGCCCGTGATGGCGAGCCCAATGCTCATGTAGTTGTAGATGCGCAGCATGTAGGCGCGCAGACCGGCGTCGACCGTCGCGGCGTCAACACGCCCGGCGGCCCTGCCGAAAGGAGAAGCGTAGTTACGGTCTAGGTCCGACATGGTCGATTCCCGTTGGTTGGCCGGTCCGGCATGAGGGTCGCCATGCCGCCGGTTCGTCAAATTCTATCTCGGATACCGATGTCTGCCGACTAAATTTTGGCTAACAATCGGGGCTCCGAACCCATTCGATATGTGGGAAACTAACACATCCGCTGCAACCTTCCACGCGCGGCTGAATGTCGCCCTTGGCGGCAATCCTGACGCGAACCTGACGCGCAACGCGGTTAATCGCCGGAATCGTGCGATTTCGCACCCGCGCGGCGTCCCGCTACCTTTTGTCACAAATTCCGCAACACCGTGGCGGGCTTTTTGTTCAACGCCAGGAGCGTGCCGGCGAGCCCGAGCCCGACAGTGACGACCAGGGCGGCCACGACCACGCCGGCTGCGCTGCCGGCCTGCCAGACGAAGCTGAGCGTCATCAGCCGCGTCACGATCATCCAGGCGGCGATGCTGCCGGCGATCACGCCGAAGACGGCGGTGGCGAGCCCGATCAGGAGGTATTCGAGCGCATAGGCTCCGAGCAGCCGCAGCCGCGTCGCGCCCAGCGTCTTCAGGATCACCGCATCGTAGACCCGGTGGCGATGGCCGGCGGCGAGCGCCCCGCCCAGCACCAGGATCGCCGAGATCAGGGTCACGGCGCTGGCGCCGCGGATCGCCAGCGCAAGATTGGTCACGACCGAGCCGACCGTCTCCATCACCTCGCGCACGCGCACGCTCGTCACCATCGGATAGGTGTCGGCGACCTGCTTGATGATCCTGCCGTCGCCTTCGGCGTTGCCGCCGGCTACGGTCAGCGTCGCGATGTGGGTGTGCGGCGCGCCCTTGAAGGCGTTGGGCGAGAACACCAGGACGAAATTGATGCCGAGGCCCTGCCAGTCGATGTTGCGCAGATTGCTGATCTTCGCCGGGATGTCGCGGCCGAGCACGTTGACCACGACCTCGTCGCCGAGCTTGAGGCCGAGCCCGTCGGCGATCTTCTTCTCCATCGAGACCAGCGGCGGGCCGGAATAGTCCGCGCTCCACCACGCGCCCTCGACCACCTTGGAGCCCTTCGGCAGCTCGGCGGTATAGGTGAGGCCGCGGTCGCTTTGCAGCACCCACTCGGAATCGGTCGTCGGCTTGAGCTCTTCGGCGCGGACGCCGCGCGCGGCGACGATGCGCCCGCGCAGCATCGGCACGTCCTCGACCTTGGCGCCGGGCGCGATCTGGCGCAGATAGCCGTCGAACTGCACCGCCTGCGTGCTCGGAATGTCGATGAAGAAGAACGACGGCGCCTGATCGGGCAGGGCCGCGAGGAACTGCCGGCGCAGATTGCCGTCGATCTGGGTGATGGTGACGAGCACGGCGAGCCCGAGGCCGAGCGAGAGCACGACCGAAGGCGTCAGCGCGCCCGGCCGGTGGATGTTGGCGATCGCGAGCCGCAGCATCGGCAGGCGCGTCCGCGGCAGCCGTCGCGCGATCGTCATCAGCAGGGCGGCGATGCCGCGCAGCAGCGCGAACACGACGACCGAGGACGCCACGAACACCGCGGCGATGCGCTTGTCGAAGGACAGGCCGATCACGACCGCGACGAGCAGGGCGATCACGACGCCCATGAACGCGAGATAGCTCCAGCGCGGCCGGTGCCATTCGGAGCTGATGGTGTCGCGGAACAATGCGGCGACCGGCACGTCATGCACCCGTCCGAGCGGCCACAGGCCGAAGGCGAGCGCGGTCAACAGGCCGTAGACGAAGGACAGCGCGAGCTCGTCGGCGTGCACGGCCGGCACCACCGGCAGCGGCAACAGCTTGCCGAACAGCCCGACGATGGCGAAGGGCATGGCGGCGCCGAGCGCAAGCCCGATCACGGACCCGATCGCTGCCAGCAGGACGACCTGGGCGAGATAGATGCCGAACACGTCGCGGCCCGTGGCGCCGACGGCCTTGAAGGCCGCGATCACCTCGAGCTTCCGGTCGATATGGCTCTTCACCGCGTTGGCGACGCCGACACCGCCGACCAGCAGCGCGGCGAGGCCGACCAGGGTCAGGAACTGCGTGAAGCGGCTGATGTTGCGCTCGAGCTGCGGCGAGGCATTGGAGCGGCTGCGGACTTCCCAGCCGGCCTGCGGCGCGGCGTTGCGCGCATCGGCGATGAAGGCGTCGGTGGCGCGCTCGCTGTTGGCGGCGTCAGGCAGCTTCACCCGGTAGACCCAGCGCACCAGGCTGCCGGGCTGGATCAGGCCTGTCGCCCGCAGGGCTGCCTCGCTGATCAGGAAGCGCGGGCCGAAGCCGATGCCGCCGGCGAGCTTGTCGGGCTCGGCTTCGACGGTGCTGCGGATCTGGAAGGTCGCCGCGCCGATGGTGACGCGGTCGCCGGTCTTGAGCGAGAGCCGCGCCAGCAGCGTCGGATCGGCGGCCGCGCCGAACGCACCGTCACGCTCTGCAAGGATCTCGGACATCGGCAGCGGCGGCGCCAGCGTCAATTGGCCGAGCATCGGATAGGTGTCGTCGACCGCCTTCATCTCGACCAGCGCGAGCTTGCCTTCGGCCGAGCGCGCCATGCCGCGCAGGGTCGCGGCGGTCGAGACGGTGCCGCGCGAACGCAGGAAGGCGACTTCCTCAGGCTTGGCCTCGCGCTGGAATAGCACGAAGGAGACGTCGCCGCCGAGCAGCGTGCGGCCTTCGCGGGCGAGACCGTCGGAGAGGCTCGCCGACACCGAGCCGACGCCGGCGATCGCCATCACGCCGAGCGCGATGCAGGCGATGAAGACGTAGAAGCCGCGCAGGCCCCCGCGCAATTCGCGCAGCGCGTAGCGGAGCGACAACGCGGCGGCGTTGGGCCGTACGAACGGTTCGGTCGCGGTGCTCATGCCGGCGCAGACTGCGTGTCGATGCGCCCGGAGCGCAAGCGGATCACGCGATCGCAGCGATGCGCGAGCGAGGAATCGTGCGTGACCAGCACCAGGGTCATGCCGCGCTCGGCATGCTTGGTGAAGAGCAGGTCGACGATCTGTTTTCCGGTCGCCTCGTCGAGATTGCCGGTCGGCTCGTCGGCGACGAGGATGGCGGGATCGGGCGCCAGCGCGCGGGCGAGCGCGACGCGCTGCTGCTCGCCGCCGGAAAGCTGCGTCGGATAATGATGCAGGCGGTCGCCGAGCCCGACCGATTGCAGCTCCTGCGCCGCGCGTATTGCGGCGTCGGGATTGCCGGCAAGCTCGAGCGGCACGGCGACGTTCTCCAGCGCCGTCATGGTCGGGATCAGATGGAAGGACTGGAAGACGATGCCGACCTGGCGGCCGCGGAAGCGGGCGAGCGCGTCCTCGTCGAGGGCATTGAAAGGCGTGCCGTTCACCACCACCTCTCCGCTATCAGGACGCTCCAGCCCCGCCATCACCATCAGCAGCGTGGATTTGCCCGAGCCTGACGGGCCGATCAGGCCAATCGTCTCGCCCGAGGCGACCCGCAAGCTGATATCCTTGAGGATGTGAACGCGTGCCGCGCCCGTACCCAATGAGAGATTGACGTTGGAGATGGCGATGGTGTCCGGCGCGGTGCCGGCGAGCGAAGAGGATTCGATGCGAGTGTCCATGGTCCGGTCATATGGCAACTTCGATAGCGCGGTCGAGAGGCGTTACGGAATGTTCATGCACATAGCCGTGTTGATGCTCGCCTTGATGACAGTTGCGACAGCGGCGTCGGCACAGGCACAGCCGGCCGCCAAACCGATCAAGCTGGTGGTCCTCGGCGATTCCTTGAGCGCGGGCCTTGGCCTTCCGGCCCAGGAGGCGTTCCCCGCAAAACTTAAAAAAGCCTTGCAGGTCAAAGGCATAGCGATTGACATGACCAATGCCGGGGTGTCCGGCGACACCGCCTCCGGCGGCCGCGACCGGCTCGACTGGTCGGTGCCTGAGGGAACCGAGGGCGTGATCGTCGAGCTCGGCGCCAACGACGCGCTACGCGGCATCGATCCTGACCTGGCGCGCACCGCGCTGACGGACATCGTCCAGCGGCTGAAGGCACGCAAGATCGCGGTGATGCTGTGCGGCATGCTGGCGCCGCCGAATTATGGCGCCGATTATGCCGCGCGCTTCAATTCGATTTATCCGGATCTGGCGAAACAATTCGACGTGCCGCTCTATCCGTTCTTTCTCGACGGCGTTGCGGCCGACGCCAAGCTCAACCAGGCCGACGGCATCCATCCGACCGCGGCCGGCGTCGACATCATCGTCGGCAACATGCTGCCCACGGTGGAGGCATTCTTGCGCAACATAAGCGAGCAACGCCGTTGAAAAGCAGGCAATGCTAACCCTAATTCCCAGGGTTTTCCCGGGGTGGCTCGCGCGATGCTTCGCAGAGTCACACAACTGCGATAGGAATCAGGGTACCGGTGATTCGTCGCCGGCTCTAAAATTTGGATATGATCCTGCCCAGGGATCATGCCCAAGCATCGGGAGTGCGAAACGATGCCGCGTTTGTTCACTGGTCTGGAAATCCCGGCCGAGGTCGGCCAGACGCTTTCCAATTTGCGGGGCGGCCTTCCCGGCGCCCGATGGATCGATCCCGAAAATTATCACGTCACCTTGCGCTTCATCGGCGATATCGACGGCATGTCCGCCAACGAGATCGCCTCGATGCTGTTTCGCATCGATCGCAAGCCGTTCGAGGTGAAGGTGCAAGGCTTGCAGAGTTTTGGTGGTCGCAAGCCGCGTGCGGTGGTCGCGACCATCGCGCCGAGCAAGCCGCTGATGGAATTGCAGGCCGAGCTCGAGCGCTTGATGCAGCGGATCGGCCTCGATCCGGAGGGACGCAAGTTCATCCCGCATGTCACGCTGGCCCGGCTGCACGACGCGACCGACCGCGACGTCGCCGACTATCTCTCGCTGCGCGGCTACTTCCCGAGCAAGGCGTTCATGGCCGAACGCTTCGTGCTGTTCTCGTCGCGCGCCTCCACCGGCGGCGGACCGTATGTGGTCGAGGACGCCTACGAGCTGTGTGCGTGACACGGCTCTCGTGCCCCGGCCGGAGAGCCGGGGCTCAGCGTTCCGCAACGGCCGTTATTTGGCGATGAACGAAATAGTGGGTCCCGGCTCTGCGCCGTAGCACAGCGCGTCCGGGACACGAAAGCGCATACCTCCGGCACCAATTCACGGCTTGCAATTTCCGTCCGTCTCTGGCGGTAAAGGGCCATGCTCTCGACCCTCAGTTCCTCATTCCGCGAGGCCTACCAGGCCCAGATCGCCGACGGCGCGATCGAGCCCGATGCCGCGCAGGCCGAAGTCGCCGAAGCCTATGCGGCGCTCGACCAGCGGCTCGCGGCTTACAAGCCGCAGCGCAAGCAGGGCCTGCTCAGCCGTCTGTTCAGCAGCGACAAGGACGAGGCGCCGCGCGGGCTCTACATCCACGGCGAGGTCGGCCGCGGCAAGACCATGCTGATGGATCTGTTCTTCCAGCACGCCTCGGTCGAGCACAAGCGGCGAGCGCATTTCCACGAATTCATGGCCGATGTGCACGAGCGCATCTACGACTATCGCCAGAGCATCGCGCGCGGCGAGATCGCCGACGGCGACGTCATCGCGCTGACCGCGAATGCGATCTTCGAGGAGAGCTGGCTGCTCTGCTTCGACGAATTCCACGTCACCGACATCGCGGACGCGATGATCCTGGGACGCCTGTTCGCCAAATTGTTCGAGCTCGGCACCGTGGTGGTCGCAACCTCCAACGTCGCGCCCGACGATCTCTACAAGGGCGGCCTCAACCGTTCGCTGTTCCTGCCCTTCATCAAGCAGATCACCGATCACATGGATGTCGCGCGGCTCGATGCGCGCACCGACTTCCGGCTGGAGAAGCTTCAGGGCGTGCCGATGTGGCTGACGCCGGCGGACAGCGATGCGGATGCCGCGCTCGACCGCGCCTGGTCGCGGATGTCAGGCGGCGCCAAATGCAAGTCGCGCGATATTTCGATCAAGGGCCGCATCCTGCACGTGCCGTGCTCGGCCCATGGCGTGGCGCGGTTCTCGTTCGCTGATCTCTGCGAGAAGCCGCTCGGCGCATCGGATTACCTCAGGCTCGCGCACGACTATCACACCATCCTGGTCGACCATATTCCAGTGATGGACCTCTCCCAGCGCAACGCCGCCAAGCGTTTCATCACGCTGATCGATACACTCTATGACAATGCCGTGAAGCTGATGGCCTCGGCCGACGCCAACCCGATCTCGCTGTACCTCGCCGACGAGGGCAACGAGGCCAACGAGTTCAAGCGGACCGCCTCGCGCCTGATCGAAATGAGCTCGGAATCCTATCTGGCGCTGGCTCACGGCCGCAAGGATTCCACCGCCAGCGGCTCCACCAAGGGCCTGGTGGAGACTTAAGTCCTATGCGGCCGTATTCCGGGGCGTCGCGAAGCGACGAGCCCGGAATCCATTCATCAGTGTGCTCTGCCGCCCGATGGTTTCAGGGCTCGCGACTTTCGTCGCGCCCCGGAATGACGGGGCTGCGTGCCCGAGGCATCGGCAAGCCCGACAATTGGGCATCCACCGACTTGAACGGGCGAGGCGAAAGGGATAACCACCCTCTCAGTTTTCCCTCCTTACGTGTCTAAAGGACAGGTTCACATGGCGCGCGACAAGATTGCTTTGATTGGCTCCGGTCAGATCGGCGGAACGCTGGCTCACCTCATCGGCCTGAAAGAACTGGGCGACGTCGTGATGTTCGACATCGCCGAGGGCGTGCCGCAGGGCAAGGCGCTCGACATTGCGCAGTCCTCGCCGGTCGACGGTTTTGACGCGCACTACACCGGCGCGAACTCCTACGAGGCGCTCGACAACGCCAAGGTCTGCATCGTCACCGCCGGCGTGCCGCGCAAGCCCGGCATGAGCCGCGACGATCTCCTCTCCATCAACCTCAAGGTCATGGAGCAGGTCGGTGCCGGCATCAAGAAGTACGCCCCCGACGCCTTCGTCATCTGCATCACCAACCCGCTCGACGCCATGGTCTGGGCGCTGCAGAAGGCCTCGGGCCTGCCGCACAAGAAGGTCGTCGGCATGGCCGGCGTGCTGGATTCGGCGCGCTTCCGCTACTTCCTGGCCGACGAGTTCAACGTGTCCGTTGAAGACGTCACAGCCTTCGTGCTCGGCGGTCATGGCGACACCATGGTGCCGCTGGTGAAGTACTCCACCGTCGCGGGCATCCCGCTGCCCGACCTCGTCAAGATGGGCTGGACCTCGCAGGCGCGCCTCGACGAGATCGTCGACCGCACCCGCAACGGCGGCGCCGAGATCGTCAACCTGCTCAAGACCGGCTCGGCCTTCTACGCCCCGGCCGCGTCCGCGATCGCGATGGCCGAGAGCTATCTGCGCGACAAGAAGCGCGTGCTGCCCTCGGCCGCGTACCTGAACGGCGAATATGGCGTGAAGGACATGTATGTCGGCGTGCCCGTCGTGATCGGCTCCAAGGGCGTCGAGCGCGTCGTCGAGATCGAGCTCGCCGGCAAGGACCGCGAGGCCTTCGACAAGTCGGTCGGCGCGGTGCAGGGCCTGGTCGACGCCTGCAAGAAGATCGCCCCCGATCTTCTCGGCCGCTAAGGCAAGACAATTCCCGCCGAAGATCGAAAACCGGTCTTCGGCGGTTTCACTTCCGGGGCCCGGCTGACCGACTTGTCGAAGGCTTGGCGGGTTCCGGTTCAGCAGTCCAGAGATCGATGTCAAAGAATCCGGGTTGCAGTTCCTGTGGTATATGGTATGCCAGCCACAAGACTGAGGTGGGCCTACGAGGTCACCGCCCGCGGGTTCAGGGAGCGACCATATGAATATCCATGAATATCAGGCCAAAGCGCTGCTGAATGAGTTCGGCGTGCCGATCTCCAAGGGCGTTCCGGTCCTGAAGGCCGCCGACGCGGACGCTGCGGCCAAGGCGCTGCCGGGCCCGGTCTGGGTGGTGAAGAGCCAGATCCACGCCGGTGGCCGCGGCAAGGGCAAGTTCAAGGAAGCCTCCGCCGGCGACAAGGGCGGTGTCCGCATCGCCAAGTCGGCCGCCGAGGTCTCCGAATTCGCCAAGCAGATGCTCGGCGCTACGCTGGTGACGATCCAGACCGGCCCCGCCGGCAAGCAGGTCAACCGCCTCTACATCGAGGACGGCTCCGACATCGACAAGGAGTTCTACCTTTCGCTCCTGGTCGACCGCGAGACCTCGCGCGTCTCCTTCGTCGTCTCGACCGAAGGCGGCGTCAACATCGAGGACGTCGCGCACAACACGCCCGAAAAGATCGTCACCTTCTCGGTCGATCCCGCGACCGGCATCATGGGCCATCACGGCCGCACCGTCGCCAACGCGCTGAAGCTCTCCGGCGATCTCGCCAAGCAGGCCGAGAAGCTCACCGCGCAGCTCTACGCGGCGTTCGTCGCCAAGGACATGTCGATGCTGGAGATCAACCCGCTGGTCGTGACCAAGCAGGGCCAGCTCCGCGTGCTCGACGCCAAGGTGTCGTTCGACGACAACGCACTGTTCCGTCATCCCGAAGTGCTCGCGCTGCGCGACGAGACCGAGGAAGACGCCAAGGAAATCGAGGCGTCCAAGTACGACCTCAACTACGTCACCCTCGATGGCAACATCGGCTGCATGGTCAACGGCGCCGGTCTCGCCATGGCGACGATGGACATCATCAAGCTCTACGGCATGGCGCCGGCGAACTTCCTCGACGTCGGCGGCAGCGCCAGCAAGGAGAAGGTCGCGGCCGCCTTCAAGATCATCACCGCCGATCCCAACGTGAAGGGCATCCTGGTCAACATCTTCGGCGGCATCATGAAGTGCGACGTGATCGCCGAAGGCGTCACGGCCGCCGTGCGCGAGGTCGGCCTCAGCGTGCCGCTGGTGGTTCGCCTCGAAGGCACCAATGTCGAGCTGGGCAAGAAGATCATCCGTGAATCCGGTCTGAACGTGGTGCCGGCCGACAATCTCGACGACGCCGCGCAGAAGATCGTGAAGGCCGTCAAGGGAGGCTAAGGCCATGGCCCAAGACCATCTCGCCGCATCATCTCCGCTTGCAGAGCACACGCGCCTCGCCGCGTTCGCCGGCGAATGGGATGGCGAAGAGGTGGTCTTCCCGTCGCGCTGGACGGCGGGCGGGCCGGCCACCTCGCACGTCGTCGCGCGCATGGACTTGAACGGGTTCTACCTGATCCAGGACGCAATCCAGATGCGCGACGGCAAGCAGATCTTCGCCACCCACGGCCTCTTCACCTACGACCGCGAGGACCGGACCTACAAATTGTTCTGGTACGACTCGCTCGGATACACGCCGCCCTCGCCCGCCTCCGGCGGGTGGGTCGGCAAGACCCTGACGCTGGTGCGCGGCTCGCTCCGCGGCAATGCGCGCCACGTCTACGAGATCATCGACGACAATTCCTACTCGTTGAAGATCCAGTTCTCGCCGGACGCGGAAGGCTGGGCTGACGTGCTCACCGGCGTCTACCGCCGCATCCACTGACCTCTCACTCGTTAGTTTCGCGAAAGCAGACCTCATGTCCATCCTGATCGACAAGAACACCAAGGTCATCTGCCAGGGCTTCACCGGCAAGAACGGCACCTTCCACTCGGAGGCCGCGCTTGCCTACGGCACCAAGATGGTCGGCGGCACCTCGCCGGGCAAAGGCGGCGCGACGCATCTGGGCCTACCGGTGTTCGACACGGTGCGCGAGGCGCGTGAGAAGACCGGTGCCGATGCGTCGGTGATCTACGTGCCGCCGCCGGGCGCGGCGGACGCGATCTGCGAAGCCATCGACGCCGAGATCCCGCTGATCGTCTGCATCACCGAAGGCATTCCTGTGATCGACATGGTCCGCGTGAAGCGCTCGCTGGCCGGTTCCAAGTCGCGCCTGATCGGGCCGAACTGCCCGGGCGTCATGACCGCCGGCGAATGCAAGATCGGCATCATGCCGGCCAACATCTTCAAGACCGGCAGCGTCGGCATCGTCTCCCGCTCCGGCACGCTGACCTATGAAGCCGTGTTCCAGACCTCGCAGGAAGGCCTCGGCCAGACCACCGCGGTCGGCATCGGCGGCGACCCGGTCAAGGGAACCGAGTTCATCGACGTGCTGGAAATGCTGCTCGCCGACCCCAAGACCGAATCGATCATCATGATCGGCGAGATCGGCGGTTCCGCCGAGGAGGACGCCGCCCAGTTCCTCAAGGACGAGGCCAAGCGCGGTCGCAAGAAGCCGATGGTCGGCTTCATCGCCGGTGTCACCGCCCCTCCCGGCCGCCGCATGGGCCATGCCGGCGCGATCATTTCGGGCGGCAAGGGCGACGCCGGTTCCAAGACCGACGCGATGAAATCGGCTGGGATTACAGTGTCGCCGTCTCCCGCCCGCCTCGGACACACGCTTGCCGAAAAGTTGAAAGGCTAATTCACTTCTTCGTACTTTTCCGGGCGAAGTTTCGCAGCAAATAGGGTAAATGGTGCCAATCGCGCTGGGCCTCTGCCGGGGAGCCCAGCGCCAGCGCCGTTTGTTATGCGCGAACTGAAATCGCCAGGAACTCAAGTATGTCTCGCCAAGACGCGAACGCAGCCTTTGCCCTCTCCTCCTTTTTGCAGGGCACCAACGCCACCTACATCGACGAAATCTACGCCCGCTACGAAAAGGACCCATCCTCGGTCGACGCCGAGTGGCAGGAGTTCTTCAAGAGCCTGAAGGACCAGCCGGACGACGTCCGCAAGAATGCCGAAGGCCCGTCCTGGGAGCGTGCCAACTGGCCGCTGACGCCGCAGGACGACCTGACCTCCGCCCTCGACGGCAACTGGGCCGAGGTCGAGAAGGCGGTCGGCGCCAAGATCGCCGCCAAGGCGCAGGCCAAGGGTGCCGAGATCTCCTCCGCCGACGTGCTTCAGGCGACGCGCGACTCGGTCCGCGCGCTGATGCTGATCCGCTCCTACCGCATGCGCGGCCACTTCCACGCCAAGCTCGATCCGCTCGGCATCGAAGCTCAGCGCAACCGCGAAGAGCTCGACCCGCGCACCTACGGCTTCAGCGAAGCCGATTTCGACCGTAAGATCTTCCTCGATCACGTGCTGGGCCTCGAATACGCCAACTTGCGCGAGATCACCGCGATCTGCGAGCGCACCTACTGCCAGACGCTCGGCGTCGAGTTCATGCACATCAGCAATGCTGCGCAGAAGGCCTGGATCCAGGAGCGCATCGAGGGGCCGGACAAGGAGATCTCCTTCACCCGCGAAGGTCGCCGCGCCATCCTGATGAAGCTGGTCGAAGCCGAAGGCTTCGAGAAATTCTGCGACACCAAGTTCACTGGCACCAAGCGTTTCGGCCTCGACGGCGGCGAGTCGCTGATCCCCGCGCTGGAGCAGATCATCAAGCGCGGCGGCAATCTCGGCGTGAAGGAAGTCGTGCTCGGCATGCCGCATCGCGGCCGCCTCAACGTGCTGACGCAGGTGATGGGCAAGGCGCACCGCGCCCTGTTCCACGAATTCAAGGGCGGCTCGGCCAACCCTGATGCGGTCGAAGGCTCGGGCGACGTCAAGTATCACCTCGGCGCGTCCTCGGACCGCGAGTTCGACGGCAACCGCATCCATCTGTCGCTGACCGCGAACCCCTCGCATCTCGAGATCGTCGATCCCGTGGTGCTCGGCAAGGTCCGCGCCAAGCAGGACCAGCACGGCGATCCGCCGGACCAGCGCATCTCGGTGATGCCGCTTTTGATGCACGGCGACGCGGCGTTCGCCGGCCAAGGCGTGGTCGCGGAGTGCTTCGGGCTTTCCGACCTGAAGGGCTACCGCACCGGCGGCTCCGTCCACTTCATCGTCAACAACCAGATCGGCTTCACCACCTATCCGCGTTACTCGCGCTCCTCGCCCTATCCGTCGGATGTGGCGAAGATGATCGACGCGCCGATCTTCCATGTGAACGGCGACGATCCGGAAGCGGTGGTGTTCGCAGCCAAGGTCGCGACCGAATTCCGGCAGAAGTTCCACAAGCCGGTCGTCATCGACATGTGGTGCTATCGCCGCTACGGCCACAACGAGGGCGATGAGCCGGCGTTCACCCAGCCGGTCATGTACAAGCGGATCGCGGCCCATCCGTCGACGCTGTCGCTCTATGCCAAGCGCCTGATCGCCGAGGGCGTGGTCACCGAGGGCGAGGTCGACAAGCTGAAGGCTGACTGGCGCTCGCGGCTCGATGCCGAGTTCGAGGCCGGCACCTCCTACAAGCCGAACAAGGCCGACTGGCTCGACGGCAAGTGGGCCGGCTTCAAGATCGCCGACCAGGAAGAGGATGCGCGGCGCGGCGTCACCGGCGTCGACATCACCGCGCTGAAGGATATCGGCCGCAAGATCACCAAGGTGCCGGACGGCTTCCGTGTCCACCGCACCATCCAGCGCTTCCTCGACAACCGCGCCAAGGCGATCGACACCGGCGTGGGCATCGACTGGGCGACCGGCGAGGCACTGGCGTTCTGCTCGTTGCTCAACGAGAACCACCATGTCCGCCTGTCCGGACAGGATTCCGAGCGCGGCACCTTCTCGCAGCGTCACTCGGTCCTGATCGACCAGGAGGACGAGAGCCGCTACACGCCGTTCAACCATCTCGGCCACGAGCAGGGCCATTACGAGGTCATCAACTCGCTGCTGTCGGAAGAAGCGGTGCTCGGCTTCGAATACGGCTACTCGCTCGCCGAGCCGAACACGCTGACGCTGTGGGAAGCCCAGTTCGGCGACTTCGCCAACGGCGCGCAGGTCGTGTTCGACCAGTTCATCTCCTCGGGCGAGCGCAAATGGCTGCGCATGTCCGGCCTCGTCTGCCTGCTGCCGCACGGCTATGAGGGCCAGGGACCGGAGCACTCCTCGGCGCGTCTTGAGCGTTATCTCCAGATGTCCGCCGAAGACAACATGCAGGTGGTCTATCCGACCACGCCGGCCAACTACTTCCACGTGCTGCGCCGGCAGCTGCATCGCGAGATCCGCAAGCCGCTGATCCTGATGACGCCGAAATCGCTGCTGCGTCACAAGCGGGCGGTGTCGCGTCTCGAAGAGCTCGCCAAGGGAACGACCTTCCACCGCATCCTGTACGATGACGCCCAGATGCTGCCGAACGAGGCGATCAAGCTCGTCCCCGACGAGAAGGTCCGCCGCATCGTGCTCTGCTCCGGCAAGGTCTATTACGACCTCTACGAAGAGCGCGAGAAGCGCGGCATCGACGACATCTACCTGATGCGCGTCGAGCAGCTCTATCCGGTGCCGCTGAAGGCGCTGGTGGCCGAGCTGTCGCGCTTCAAGAAGGCCGAAATGGTGTGGTGCCAGGAAGAGCCCCGCAACATGGGTGCCTGGCACTTCATCGAGCCCTATCTGGAATGGGTGCTGAACCAGGTGAACGGTGTGAGCCGGCGTCCGCGTTATGTCGGCCGCGCCGCTTCCGCCGCGACCGCCACGGGTCTGATGTCCAAGCATCAGGCTCAGCTGAAGGCGTTCCTGGACGAAGCACTGAGCTAAGCAACTTTGGACTGAGTCATGCCCCGCGAAGGCGGGGCATCCAGTACTCTGCGGCGTTCGTGCTCATCACCAACGTCTCGGCGTACTGGATTGCCCGCCCCCGTGCGCAACTGCGCACCAGGCGGGCGATGACATATGAAATTTAAGACCGCACCGGCGATCCCTTAAGGAAAAGACCATGACTGAAATTCGTGTGCCGACGCTCGGCGAATCCGTCACCGAGGCCACCATCGGCCGCTGGTTCAAGAAGGCCGGCGACCCCGTCGCCGTCGATGAGCCGTTGGTGGAGCTCGAGACCGACAAGGTCACCATCGAAGTCCCGGCGCCGTCCGCCGGCACGCTGAGCGAGATCATCGCCGCTGACGGCGCGACGGTTGCTGTCGGCGCGCTGCTCGGCCAGATCACCGAAGGCGCCGCTGGCGCGGCCAAGCCGGCCGCTGCTCCCGCCAAGCCCGCTGCCGCTCCCGCCGCCGCGGCTGCTGCCGCACCGGCTCCGGCCGCGAAGGCACCGCCGGCCGACGCGCCGCTCGCTCCCTCCGTGCGCAAGCTCTCGGCCGAGACCGGCATCGACGCTTCGACCGTTCCCGGCTCCGGCAAGGACGGCCGCGTCACCAAGGGCGACATGCTCGCCGCGATCGAGCGCGCCGCCTCCGCGCCGACCCCGGTCAACCAGCCTGCCGCCGCCGTTCAGGTGCGCGCGCCGTCGCCGGCCGATGACGCCGCCCGCGAAGAGCGCGTCAAGATGACCCGGCTGCGCCAGACCATCGCGCGTCGTCTGAAGGACGTGCAGAACACCGCGGCCATGCTGACGACCTTCAACGAGGTCGACATGACCAACGTCATGGCGCTGCGCGCGCACTACAAGGATGCGTTCGAGAAGAAGCATGCCTCGAAGCTCGGCTTCATGGGCTTCTTCACCAAGGCGGTCGTGCAGGCCCTGAAGGACATCCCGGCGGTCAACGCCGAGATCGACGGCACCGACCTGATCTACAAGAACTACTATCACATCGGCGTCGCCGTCGGCACCGACAAGGGCCTCGTCGTGCCCGTGGTGCGCGACTGCGACCACAAGTCGATCGCCGACATCGAGAAGGGCATCGCCGATTTCGGCCGCCGCGCCCGTGACGGCCAGCTCAAGATCGACGAGATGCAGGGCGGCACCTTCACCATCACCAATGGCGGCATCTACGGCTCGCTGATGTCGACCCCGATCCTGAACGCGCCGCAGTCCGGCATCCTCGGCATGCACAAGATCCAGGAGCGGCCGATGGTCGTCGGCGGCAAGATCGAGGTCCGCCCGATGATGTATCTGGCGCTGTCCTACGATCACCGCGTCATCGACGGCAAGGAAGCCGTCACCTTCCTGGTTCGCGTCAAGGAGAGCCTGGAAGATCCGGCGCGGCTGGTGCTCGATCTCTGATCGCTGATGCTCTGCGAGCGCCGTCGCCCTCTCGCGCGACGGCGCGTGTCGAACCATGGAGGGGCGCGTGACGGATAAAGTCGTTGTCATCACCGGCGGCAGCCGCGGCATCGGGCGGGCGACTGCGATCGCGGCGGCCGCACGCGGCTTCCGTGTCGTCGTCGGCTACGCCAGCAACAAGCAGGCTGCCGACGAAGTCGTCGCGCAGATCGCGGCCAGCAACGGCAAGGCCATCGCGGTGAAATGCGATGTCGCCGAGGAAAGCGACATCATCGAACTGTTCAAGCAAGCGGACAAGTTCGGAACGCTCGGCGCCCTCGTCAACAATGGCGGCATCGTCGGCAAGAGCGGCGTGCGCGTCGACGAGATGACGGCCGAGCGCATCCAGCGCGTGATGGCGGTCAACGTCACCGGCTCCATCCTCTGCGCGCGCGAGGCGGTGAAGCGGATGTCGACCAAGCATGGCGGCAAGGGCGGCGTCATCGTCAATCTGTCGTCGGTCGCAGCCCGCCTCGGCGCACCCAACACCTATGTCGATTATGCCGCGTCCAAGGGCGCGATCGATTCCTTCACCGTCGGCCTCGGCTATGAGGTTGCGGGCGAAGGCATTCGCGTTGCCGCGATCCGGCCCGGCCTGATCGACACCGAAATCCACGCTGCCGGCGGCGAGCCCGACCGCGCCCATCGCCTGGCCCATATGGTGCCGATGAAGCGCGTCGGCACCGCCGAGGAAATCGCCAACGCCATCGTCTGGCTGATGTCGGACGATGCCTCCTACGTCACCTCGGCCATTCTCGATGTGTCCGGCGGACGCTGACGCATCTTTCCACGCTAAACTCACGGGACTTTCTCTCATGGCTACCTACGATCTCGTCGTCATCGGCACCGGACCGGGCGGTTATGTCTGCGCGGTGCGCGCCAGCCAGCTCGGCATGAAAGTCGCCGTGGTCGAAAAGAACGCAACCCTCGGCGGCACCTGCCTCAATGTCGGCTGCATGCCCTCGAAGGCGCTGCTGCACGCCTCCGAAATGTTCGAGGAGGCCGCGCATTCCTTCGCCAAGATGGGCGTGTCCGTCTCCACGCCGAAGCTCGAGCTTCCCGCGATGATGAACTTCAAGCAGCAGGGCATCGACGGCAACGTCAAGGGCGTCGAGTTCCTGATGAAGAAGAACAAGATCGACGTGCTCAAGGGCACCGGCAAGATCCTGGGCACCGGCAAGGTCGAAGTCTCCGCCGACGGCAAGTCGCAGGTGATCGAGACCAAGAACATCGTCATCGCCACCGGCTCGGACATCGCGCGTCTCAAGGGCATCGAGATCGACGAGAGGCGCATCGTGTCCTCGACCGGCGCGCTGTCGCTGGACAAGGTCCCGGGCAAGCTGCTGATCGTCGGTGCCGGCGTGATCGGCCTCGAACTCGGTTCGGTGTGGAAGCGGCTCGGCGCCGAAGTCGTCGTCGTCGAGTTCCTGGATCGCATCCTGCCGGGCATGGACGGCGAGATCGCCAAGCAATTCCAGCGCATGCTTGAAAAGCAGGGCTTTGCATTCAAGCTCGGTGCCAAGGTCACTGCGGTCGACACATCAGGCAAGACGCTCAAGGCGACGATCGAGCCCGCGGCCGGCGGCGCTGCGGAGACGCTGGAAGCCGACGTCGTGCTCGTCTGCATCGGCCGCGTGCCCTACACCGATGGCCTCGGCCTGAAGGAAGCCGGCGTTGCGCTCGACACTCGCGGCCGCGTGCAGATCGATCCGCATTTTGCCACCAGCCTCAAGGGCGTCTACGCGATCGGCGACGTCGTCGCCGGTCCGATGCTCGCGCACAAGGCCGAAGATGAAGGCGTTGCGGTTGCGGAGATCATCGCAGGGCAGGCCGGCCACGTGAACTACGACGTTATCCCAGGCGTCGTGTATACCACGCCGGAAGTCTCCGCCGTCGGCAAGACCGAGGAGGAACTGAAGCAGGCGGGCGTGACTTATACCGTCGGGAAGTTTCCCTTTACCGCCAACGGCCGCTCCAAGGTCAACCAGACCACCGATGGCTTTGTGAAGATTCTCGCAGATGCGAAGACCGATCGCGTGCTCGGCGTGCACATTATCGGCCGCGAAGCCGGGGAAATGATCCATGAAGCGTGCGTTCTCATGGAGTTTGGCGGCAGTGCGGAGGATCTCGCACGCACCTGCCACGCGCATCCGACCCGCTCGGAGGCCATCAAGGAAGCCGCGCTTGCAGTCGGCAAGCGGGCCATCCATATGTAGGCCACGCCCCGAGTCTGTTCGGGCGGGACAACAAATGCTGCGCCGCCTTCTTCAACCGGTCTGGGTCCTGCTGGCGATCATCTTTCTGATCGAAGCTTGGCTGTGGGACCATCTCGAACCGATCGTCGCGCGGGTTGTCGCAGCGATTCCGCTCGCGCGCTTCAAGCAATGGCTGACGGAGCGTGTCGATGCGCTGCCACCGGCCATGACGCTGATCGTGTTCGCGGTGCCGATCATTCCGCTGTTTCCGCTCAAGCTGGTCGGCCTGTACCTGCTCACGCATGAATACTGGCTGACCGGCGTATCCACGTTTCTGTTCGCAAAGTTGCTCGGCGTCGGCGTCACCGCCTTCGTGTTCGACGTGACGCGCGACAAGCTCATGGAGATGCACTGGTTCGAGCGGCTCTACGATCTCGTCATGAAGCTGCGCGCCAAGGCCCATGAGCTGGTCGACCCCGTCAAGCAGCGCATCAAGGAGATCATCGGCGGCAACGGCGAAGGCTGGTCCTCCCGCACCCTCCGCCTGATCCAGCGCTTCCGCAAGAGCGTGCACCAGGCGCGCTAGCTGTTCGCCGCTTATCCGGTGTCGTTGCCCGCGAAGGCGGGCAATCCAGTATCCCAGAGACAGCAAGGCGAGAACCGGGAGCCGCGGCGTACTGGATGCCCCGCTTTCGCGGGGCATGACACCATTGGTGTGGCTTCAAGCGCGCGGCTCACTCCCCTAATGCAAATGCACCAGATGCGGCCACCACAGGCCGAGCGCGGTCATGAGGAGGCCGGCCAGCGTCAGGATGCCGCCGACATAGGCCAGCGCGATCATGCCGGTGATGATGGTGGCCGAGGCCAGCACGATGCCGATCTGGAAGGCGGCGGACGCCAGCTCGAAGTGATGGTATTTCGCGGTCGCCTCGTCGCGCTCGTGCTCGGCATGCTTGGCCTTCTCGGCGAGCTGTTCGGTGCCTTCGCCGGTCTCGGGCTCGGAGCGGTAGCGCTGCGCGGTCTTGGTCCAGTCGTCGACCTGCTTCTGCACCGTCGCCTTCATGGCGTCGTCGGTGGCGCCGGCGAGCGTGAGCTTGCCCTGCTCGGCCGCGGTCAGCACCACGGTGCGGCGGATGCTCTTGGCCTGGAAGAACGCCCAGAGATTGGCGGCCTCGACGTTCTTGCTGATCGATTCGGTCTGGGCGCCCTTGCCGAGCGTCTCCGAGATCGCCAGGAACAGCGCCAGCACGGCGATCAGAAGTGCAATCTTCTTGTTCGAGCCGGACGCGTGCTCGGCGTGCTCGGCATGCTCCATGCTTTCATGTGCGCTCATAAATCCCTCCTGCCTCGGTTCCCCACGATTGACCGAACCGCGGGCGACGCGCAAGAGGCAAGGAAGTTATGACGTCAGTGTGTCAGCGCCGCGGATGCGCGCTCGCATAGACTTCCAGCAGCCGCTCGGAATCGATGCCGGTGTAGACCTGCGTGGTCGAGAGCGAGGAATGGCCGAGTAATTCCTGGATCGCGCGCAAATCGCCGCCGCGCGACAGCAGATGCGTGGCGAAGGAATGGCGCAGCGCATGCGGCGTGGCGCTGTCGGGCAGGCCGAGCGCGCCGCGCAGCCGCTCCATCGCGAGCTGGATGATGCGCGGGCTCAAGGGACCGCCGCGCGCGCCGACGAAGATCGGTCCTTCCGCCGGCAGTGGATACGGGCACATCGCAACATATTCCTGCACCAGCGCGAGCACGTTCTGGAGCACCGGCACCATGCGGGTCTTGTTGCCTTTGCCTGTCACGATGAGCACGTCGCCTTCGCCCGGCTTCGGCACCTCGCGGCGCTTGAGCCCGAGCGCTTCGGAGATGCGCAGGCCGGAGCCATACAGCAGCGCCATCACCGCGGCATCGCGCGCCAGAATCCAGGTCTCGCGGTCCTCGCCGGCGCGCTCGTCGGCGTCCGCGAGACGCTTGGCCGACGCCATCGGCAGCGGTTTTGGCAGGCTCTTGGCGACCTTCGGCGCGCGGATCGCCGACAATGCGCCGACCTTGCCCTTGCCCTCGCGTTCGAGGAAGCGGCCGAACGAGCGCAGGCCCGCCAGCGCGCGCATCAGGCTGCGGCCGGCAATATCGTCGGCCCGGCGCATCGCCATGAAGGCGCGCACGTCGGTGGCTTCCAGCGCCGCGAAGCGCTTGAGCGTGACGCGCTCGCCCCAATGGTTGCTGAGGAAATTCAGGCACTGCCGCAAGTCGCGGCCATAGGCCTCCAGCGTCTTCGGCGACAGCCGCCGCTCGGCGCCGAGATGCGACAGCCAGCGCGTCATCTCCTGCGCGATGTCAGGGTCGGCGCTGGCGAGCTCGATGGGTGGGGCGGCCGCTTTGCTCATGCGCTCTGGACGTGGTGATTCCGCACAGTATATCGCATCCCACTCGTTTATCGTTCGCTAAGGCCGCCTCACGGCGCTAGCCTTGAGGCCCCCGGGTTCCGATTCTCAGTTCATGGACCACACGTCCCGCAGCAGCGCCGCCTCCGCCAACGCGACCCGCATGGTCGACGTGCTGGTGCCGGTCGCGCTCGACCAGACCTATTCATACAAGGTGCCGCGCGGGATGGAGCTGAAGGCCGGCGATCTCGTCGGCGTGCCGCTTGGGCCCCGCGAGGTGCTCGCGGTGGTCTGGGCCGAGAACGCCAATCCCGATCCGCGCCTGCACAACCGCCTCAAGGAGGTCAACGAGAAGCTCGACCTCCCGCCACTGAAGCCCGAGCTGCGTTCGGTCGTCGACTGGGTCGCCAATTACACGCTGAGCCCGCGCGGCATGGTGCTGCGCATGTGCCTGCGCATGGGCGAAAACCTCGGCCCCGAGCGGGTGCGCCCCGGCGTGCGCCTGGTCGGCGATGCCCCCAAGCGGCTGACGCCGGCGCGGCAACGCGTGATCGAGGTGCTGTCGGACCGGTTGCTGCACGGCAAGTCCGAGGCGGCCAAGGAGGCGGGCGTCTCGGCCGGCGTGATCGATGGCCTGGTGGACGAAGGCACGCTCACGGTCGAGCCGATGCCGCCGCCTCCGCCGCCGCCGGCCCCCGATCCGGATTTCGGCCGGCCGGACTTCACACCGCTCCAGCGCACCGCCGTCGATACGATGCGCGCGCTCGCGGCCAACGGCACCTTCCACGTCGCGCTGCTCGACGGCGTCACCGGTTCGGGCAAGACCGAGGTGTATTTCGAGGCCGTGGCGGAGGCGATCCGCCGCGGCAGGCAGTCGCTGATCCTGATGCCGGAGATCGCGCTCACCGGCCAGTTCCTCGACCGTTTCGCGCAGCGTTTTGGCGTGCGGCCGATCGAATGGCACTCCGAGCTCACCCCGCGCACCCGCGCGCGCAACTGGGCGGCGATCTCCGAGGGCAGCGCGCCGGTCGTGGTCGGCGCGCGCTCGGCGCTGTTTCTGCCTTACGCCAATCTCGGCCTCATCGTCGTCGATGAAGAGCATGACCAGGCCTACAAGCAGGACGAGGGCGTGCATTACCACGCCCGAGACATGGCGGTGGTGCGCGCGCATATCGCAAAAATTCCGATCGTGCTGGCCTCCGCGACGCCGTCGGTCGAATCCGAGGTCAATGCGCGCAAGAACCGCTATCAGCGCATCGCGCTGCCCTCGCGCTTCGGCGGCCAGCACATGCCGCATATCGAGGCGATCGACATGCGCCGCGAGCTGCCGGCGCGCGGCCGCTTCATCTCGCCGCGCCTGGCCTCCGAGATCAGGACCGCGATCGAGAAGCGCGAGCAGGCGCTCTTGTTCCTCAATCGCCGCGGCTACGCGCCGCTGACCTTGTGCCGTGCCTGCGGCCACCGCTTCGCCTGCACCATCTGCGATGCCTGGCTGGTCGATCACCGCTTCCGCCAGCGCCTGGTCTGTCACCATTGCGGCTTCTCGATGCCGCGCCCGCATATCTGTCCGAATTGTTCGGCGGAGGAATCGCTGGTCGCGGTCGGCCCCGGCGTCGAGCGCCTGCAGGAAGAAGCGGCGGCGCTGTTCCCGGAGGCGCGCACCATGGTGCTGTCGAGCGATCTCATCACCTCGATCGAGACCATGCGCTCCGAACTTGCCGAGATCGCGGAGGGCCGCGTCGACATCATCATCGGCACGCAGCTCGTCGCCAAGGGCCACAATTTCCCGCGGCTCAATCTGGTCGGCGTCGTCGATGCGGATCTCGGCCTGTCCAATGGCGATCCGCGCGCGTCGGAACGCACCTGGCAATTGCTCAACCAGGTGATCGGCCGCGCCGGCCGCGAGCAGGGCCGCGGCGTCGGCTATCTCCAGACCCACCAGCCCGATCATCCCGTGATGAAGGCGCTGATCGCCTGCGACCGCGAGGCCTTCTACGACAGCGAGATCGATCTGCGCGAGCGCACGCTGTATCCGCCGTTCGGTCGGCTCGCGAGCCTGATCATCTCGGCCGGCGACCGTCCGAGCGCGGAAGGCTTTGGCCGCCGCCTCGTCGCGCTCGCGCCGCGCGACGAGCGCGTGGTGGTGCTGGGCCCGGCGGAAGCGCCGCTCGCCGTGATCAAGGGCCGCTACCGCTTCCGTATCCTGGTGAAATCGGCGCGCGGCTTCGATCTGTCGGACTATCTGCGCAACTGGCTCGCCGTCTGCCCGAAGCCGAAGGGCAATCTGAAGTTAGAGGTGGACGTCGATCCCCAGAGCTTTTTGTAGCGATCGGGCACTCTGCACTCCCTCCCCCGCAAGGGGGGAGGGAACGCAGCGGCAAGCTCCACTCACGTCATTACCGACGGCAACAAAAAAGCCCGCCGTCCCCCAAGACGGCGGGCTTGTTTCAAGCGTGATGCGCCCTAGGAGATGACTTCCGCGGTGACGCGGCCGACGCCGGCGCCGGTGAGGCCGATGGCGCGGGCAGCACCCGTGGAGAGATCGAGGACACGGCCGCGAATGAAGGGGCCACGGTCATTGATGGTGACGATGACGCTCGAGCCGCCATGGGTGACGCGCAGCTTGGTGCCGAACGGCAGCGAACGGTGCGCCGCGGTCATGGCGTTCTGGTTGAAGCGCTGGCCCGAAGCGGTCCTGCTGCCGGACTCGTTGCCGTAATAGGAGGCCATGCCGGAGAAGCTGTGCCCGGTGCCCGAGGACGGCGTCATCGCCGCGTTGGCGTTGCGCCAATCCGAGCCGGCATTGGAGTCGTTCTGGGCGGCGTGGTGGCGATGATGGTGCCGGTGATGCCTGGATTTGGCGGACGCTTCGGTGGCGGTTCCGCCAATGAGAAGAGTTGCGGCAATAAAGGCGATCGCCGTGCGCGGCCGGGTCACAGTGCCCAACGTCTTGAAAGACAGCATTTAATGGTCCCTAAGCTAGTATTGCCACATATGTGGCCAGTGGAGCCCCCATCAGGTTGTGAGCGGATTGGCGTTTCCTTTCGCAATGCGGCATGAATTGGGCAGTAAATCTGTTCTTTGTCGTCATGAAATATCTTGTGACCTGTTCTGATATTCAGGCGATATTCCGTAATATTTGGATTTAACGATTCGTTAACTGCAGTATTACTTACGAATACTGTAAAACGAAGTCATAGCTCCCCGTGTTTAGAGTTGGATAAGTATTCGCCGGGTGGAACTGAGGAGGCGGGAATCACGCCTCAGCGATCCGTGTTCATGGCCGCTATGCGCTGAGGGCAGGAACAATCGGGGGCGACGGCGACGTAAGGCTCGCGGCAATTCCGTGGCGCGGCAGGTCGTCGTGCAAGTCGGTGCTCAGCTCGTCGTTTGCGTATCGCCGGCTGCGACGAACTGGCGACAGAACGTCATGCCTTTAATTTGGCGTCATGTTGCACGTGCGCGCCTGCTATGTTAGCAAAGCCGCGATTTTAACGAGCCCGGCACTTCCCGTGCTGGTCGAAAATCGAAGTCCCGCTTGAATTCCAAGGGCTTGGATCGCTAGGCGCCGCTTCGTGGCGACGGTTTTTCCCTTGCGAATTTGACAGCTAAAAGAGCACGTCTGTGGCTGCAGAAGATACCTCCGTTTCCGGTGTGTCCGGCCGTTATGCAACGGCCTTGTTTGAACTGGCCCGCGACCAGAAAGTGGTCGACGAGGTCAAGGCCGACCTCGACAGGTTCGAGGCCATGCTCAGCGAGAGCGCCGATCTGAAGCGCCTCGTCCGCAGCCCGGTGTTTGCGGCCGATGCCCAGTCCAGAGCCCTCACGGCCGTGCTGGACAAGGCCGGCATCGCCGGCATCTCCGCCAATTTCCTGAAAGTGCTGACCGCCAACCGCCGCCTGTTCGTGGTGGCTGACGTCATCCGCGCCTACCGCGCCCTCGTCGCCAAGTTCAAGGGCGAGGCGACCGCGGATGTCACCGTGGCGGAGGCGCTCTCGGACAAGAATCTCGACGCTCTCAAGGTTGCCCTGAAGTCGGTGACCGGCAAGGACGTCGCGCTGAACGTGAAAGTCGATCCCTCGATCATCGGTGGCCTCGTCGTCAAGCTGGGCAGCCGCATGGTGGATGGTTCGCTTCGCACCAAACTCAATTCGATCAAGCACGCGATGAAAGAGGCAGGCTGATGGACATCCGCGCCGCGGAAATTTCCGCGATCCTCAAGGACCAGATCAAGAATTTCGGCCAGGAAGCTGAAGTCTCCGAAGTCGGACAGGTGCTGTCCGTCGGCGACGGTATCGCCCGCGTCTATGGTCTGGACAACGTCCAGGCCGGCGAAATGGTCGAGTTCGAGAACGGCACCCGCGGCATGGCGCTGAACCTCGAAACCGACAACGTCGGTGTCGTTATTTTCGGTGCCGACCGCGAGATCAAGGAAGGCCAGACCGTCAAGCGCACCCGCGCCATCGTGGACGCGCCGGTCGGCAAGGGCCTGCTCGGCCGCGTCGTCGACGCGCTCGGCAATCCGATCGACGGCAAGGGTCCGATCCAGGCCGACAAGCGTATGCGCGTCGACGTTAAGGCACCCGGCATCATTCCGCGCAAGTCGGTGAGCGAGCCGATGGCGACCGGCCTCAAGGCCATCGATGCCCTGATCCCGATCGGCCGCGGCCAGCGCGAGCTGATCATCGGCGACCGTCAGACCGGCAAGACCGCGATCGCGCTCGACACCATCCTGAACCAGAAGCCGCTCAATGCGCAGCCGGACGAGAACATCAAGCTGTACTGCGTCTACGTCGCGGTCGGCCAGAAGCGTTCGACCGTCGCCCAGTTCGTGAAGGTGCTGGAAGAGCAGGGCGCGCTCGAATACTCGATCGTCGTCGCCGCCACCGCGTCGGATCCGGCGCCGATGCAGTACATTGCCCCCTTTACTGCCTGCACCATGGGCGAATTCTTCCGCGACAACGGCATGCACGCCGTCATCATCTATGACGATCTGTCCAAGCAGGCCGTCGCTTACCGCCAGATGTCGCTGCTGCTGCGCCGTCCGCCGGGCCGCGAAGCCTATCCCGGCGACGTGTTCTATCTGCACTCCCGCCTGCTCGAGCGCGCGGCGAAGCTCAGCAAGGACCATGGCTCGGGTTCACTGACCGCACTGCCGATTATCGAAACCCAGGCCAACGACGTGTCGGCCTACATCCCGACCAACGTCATCTCGATCACCGACGGTCAGATCTTCCTGGAAACCGACCTGTTCTTCCAGGGCATCCGTCCCGCGGTGAACGTCGGTCTGTCGGTGTCGCGCGTCGGCTCGTCGGCGCAGACCAAGGCCACCAAGAAGGTCGCCGGCAAGATCAAGGGCGAGCTCGCGCAGTACCGCGAAATGGCGGCGTTCGCGCAGTTCGGCTCCGACCTCGACGCCTCGACCCAGCGCCTGCTCAACCGCGGTTCGCGCCTCACCGAGCTCCTGAAGCAGCCGCAGTTCTCGCCGCTGAAGATGGAAGAGCAGGTTTGCGTGATCTGGGCCGGCACCAACGGCTATCTCGATCCGCTTCCGGTCAACAAGGTGCGCGCGTTCGAGGACGGCCTGCTCTCGCTGCTGCGCGGCAAAAACGTCGAGATCCTCAATTCGATCCGCGACAGCCGCGATCTCTCCGACGACACCGCTGCCAAGCTGAAGTCGGTGGTCGAAGGTTTTGCGAAGAGCTTCGCGTAAGAACCGTCACGGCCGGGCCAAAAGCGCGAAGCGCGTCTTCGCATTTGATATCCCGGCCATCCACGCCTTGCCGCGTGGAAAGACGAAGACGTGGATGCCCGGGACAGGCCCGGGCATGACGACAGAGACAGGCTAGCGGTTTGACCGCGAGGGATCGAACCGTCGGGGACGAAGAATGGCGTCACTTAAAGACATGCGCGTCCGCATCGCCTCCACCAAGGCGACGCAAAAGATCACCAAGGCCATGCAGATGGTCGCGGCCTCGAAGCTGCGCCGCGCGCAGACCGCTGCCGAAGCTGCACGTCCCTATGCCGACAAGATGAGCGCGGTGATCTCCAACATCGCCAGCGCCGCGGCGGGCTCGCCCGGCGCGCCGACGCTGCTGGCCGGCACCGGCAAGGACCAGGTCCACCTGCTGCTGGTCTGCACCGGCGAGCGCGGCCTGTCCGGCGCCTTCAACTCCTCGATCGTGCGTCTCGCCCGCGAGCGCGCTCTGGCGCTGATGGCGCAGGGCAAGGAAGTGAAATTCTTCTGCGTCGGCCGCAAGGGTTACGAGCAGCTGCGCCGCCAGTTCGACAAGCAGATCGTCGAGCATCTCGACCTGCGCAGCGTTCGCCAGCTCGGCTTCGTCAACGCCGAGGACATCGCCAAGAAGGTGCTGGCCCGCTTCGATGCCGGTGAATTCGACGTCTGCACGCTGTTCTATTCGCGCTTCCGCTCGGTGATCGCGCAGATCCCGACCGCCCAGCAGATCATCCCGCTGGTGGTCGAGGAGGGCGCTGCCGCCAGCACGACGTCTTACGAATACGAGCCGGAAGAGGACGAGATCCTCACGCGCCTTCTGCCGCGCAACCTCGCGGTCCAGGTCTTCCGCGCGCTGCTCGAGAACAACGCCTCGTTCTACGGCGCGCAGATGAGCGCGATGGACAACGCGACGCGTAACGCCGGTGAGATGATCCGCAAGCAGACGCTGGTCTACAACCGCACGCGTCAGGCGCAGATCACCAAGGAACTGATCGAAATCATCTCGGGCGCCGAAGCCGTCTAGCAAGGACGCATCGGTACCCGTCAAACGCAACATCCCGGTCGATTGACCGTGGTCTAGAAGTTCGGATCGAAGGAGACATTCAATGGCAGCCCAGTCCGGTCGCGTCACCCAGGTCATCGGCGCCGTCGTCGACGTGCAGTTCGAAGGCCACCTCCCGGCCATTCTCAACTCGCTCGAGACCAAGAACGGCGGCAACCGCCTGGTGCTCGAAGTCGCCCAGCATCTCGGCGAGTCCACCGTGCGCACGATCGCGATGGACACCACCGAAGGTCTCGTCCGCGGTCAGGAAGTGACCGACACCGGTTCGCCGATCCGCGTTCCCGTCGGCGAAGGCACGCTCGGCCGCATTATCAACGTCATCGGCGAGCCGATCGACGAAGCCGGCCCGGTCAAGTCGGAAGGCCTGCGCGCCATCCACCAGGAAGCGCCGACCTACACCGACCAGTCCACCGAAGCTGAAATTCTCGTCACCGGCATCAAGGTCGTCGATCTCCTGGCTCCGTATGCGAAGGGCGGCAAGATCGGCCTGTTCGGCGGCGCCGGCGTCGGCAAGACCGTGCTGATTCAGGAGCTGATCAACAACGTCGCGAAGGCGCACGGCGGTTACTCCGTGTTCGCCGGCGTCGGCGAGCGTACCCGCGAGGGCAACGACCTCTATCACGAGTTCATCGAGTCCAAGGTCAACGCCGATCCGCACAATCCGGATCCGAGCGTGAAGTCGAAGTGCGCGCTGGTGTTCGGCCAGATGAACGAGCCGCCCGGCGCCCGCGCCCGCGTCGCGCTCACCGGTCTGACCATTGCGGAAGACTTCCGCGACAAGGGCCAGGACGTGCTGTTCTTCGTCGACAACATCTTCCGCTTCACCCAGGCCGGCTCGGAAGTGTCGGCGCTGCTCGGCCGTATTCCTTCGGCGGTGGGTTATCAGCCGACGCTCGCGACCGACATGGGCGCGCTGCAGGAGCGCATCACCACCACGCAGAAGGGCTCGATCACCTCGGTGCAGGCCATCTACGTTCCGGCCGACGACTTGACCGACCCGGCGCCCGCGACCTCGTTCGCGCATCTGGACGCGACCACCACGCTGTCGCGCTCGATCGCCGAAAAGGGCATCTACCCGGCGGTGGACCCGCTCGACTCGACCTCGCGCATGCTCTCCCCGCTGGTCGTCGGCGAGGAGCACTACGCGGTCGCTCGTCAGGTCCAGCAGGTGCTCCAGCGCTACAAGGCGCTTCAGGACATCATCGCCATTCTCGGCATGGACGAGCTTTCGGAAGAGGACAAGCTGACCGTGGCCCGCGCCCGCAAGGTCGAGCGCTTCATGTCACAGCCGTTCCACGTCGCCGAAATCTTCACGGGATCGCCGGGCAAGTTCGTCGACCTCGCCGACACCATCAAGGGCTTCAAGGGCCTGGTGGAAGGCAAGTACGACCACCTGCCGGAAGCCGCCTTCTACATGGTCGGCACCATCGAAGAGGCGGTCGAGAAGGGCAAGAAGCTGGCGGCGGAAGCGGCCTAAGCATCTCGTCATCGCCGGGCTACAGCGCGAAGCACGTCTTCGAACTAAAGTCCCGGCGATCCATCGAAAGAGAATTTTGATGGATGGACCCGCGGGTCAGGCCCGCGGGTGACAGGCAAAGCAAGCGGAAACACCCATGGCCACCTTCCACTTCGATCTCGTCTCTCCGGAAAAGCTCGCATTCTCGGGTGAGGTCGACCAGGTCGACATCCCCGGCGTCGAGGGTGACTTCGGCGTGCTGGCGGGGCATGCGCCGGTCGTGGCTGCGATCCGGCCCGGCATCCTCACCGTCACCACCGGCGGCAGGCACGAGAAGATCATCGTGCTCGGCGGTCTTGCCGAAGTCTCGGAGAAGGGCCTGACCGTGCTCGCCGACGTTGCGACCTCGCTGGACGAGCTCGACCGTGCCCAGTTCGCCGAGACCATCGCGGAGATGGAAGAGGGGCTGAAGGAGCACGAAGGCGGCGAACTCGATCAGGCCATCGAGCGGCTCGACCACTTCAAGAGCATTCAGCAGCAGCTCAGCTCGACGGCTATGCATTAAGCCCCGGGGCATCGCTTCGGGGCTCGAACGCGAAATTCCTGCAAGAAATTCCTGAATAAATTCAGCGCTCGTCACGGAAGTGGCGGGCGCTGAAACTTTGTTGCACCGCGCCGCCGATAGCGGCATTCTTCGCCCGCGAATTTTGTTCCGGGGGCCGGTGGCAGATGAAACGCAAGATCGCAGCGATTTTCGCAGCCGATATTGCCGGGTATTCGAGGCTGGTGGCGGAAGACGAGGAGGAGACGCTGCGGCGCCTCGCCTCTTACCGCGAAGTCATCGACGATTTCATCGCAAAGGCGAACGGCCGCATCTTCAATACCGCCGGCGATGCCGTGCTCGCGGAATTTCCGAGCGCGGTGGACGCGGTGCGCTGCGCGATCGACATCCAGGAGTCCTTGCGGACCCGCAACATGGCCTATCCGCCGAGCCGGCAGATGTCGTTCCGCATCGGCATCACCATCGGCGACGTGGTCGAACGCAACGGCGATCTGCTCGGCGACGGCGTCAACATCGCCGCGCGGCTGGAAGGCCTCGCCGAGGTCGGCGGCATCTGCGTCTCCCGTGCCGTGCACGAGCAGGTCGCCAACAAGCTGTCGGTGCAGTTCGCCGATATCGGCGAACAGGAGGTGAAGAACATCCCGACGCCGGTGCACGCCTACATGGTGGCGATGCGGCGCGAGGACGGCACCTATTCGAAGCCGCAGCTGAAGAAGCCCGCCTCCAAGCTGGCCGCCGCACCCGTGTGGATGTGGCCGCTTGTGGTCGCAGTCGTCTCGATCGTCGCCATCGGCGTCACCGGCTTCCTCTACAACACCAAGCTCAAGCAGACGGCGACCGCCGCAGTGACGCCGGCCGCGACACCAAGTGCTGCGCCGAGCCCGACAGCGACCCAGATCGCAAAGGCGCCGATGACACCGATGGCGCCGAACGCCAGCGCGGCGATGGCTCCAATGCCCGCGCCGTCGCCATCCGCCTCGCCGATCTCAGGCAAGTTTGCCGCCGACAGTGTGCCCTTCATCAACGAGCGCGTCCGCAACTACCTGGCTGGCGACTATGCCGCCGCCGGCGACTACAAGGCCTTCGCGCTCAATATCGGCGGCTTCACCGGCTCGGCGTTGAACCAGGCGAACGAGGAGGCCGCGCGCAACGCCGCGCTCGACCAGTGCCAGAAGCGCGCCGATGCCGCGCAATCGCCGCGGCGCTGCGAGCTCTATGCGGTCGGCAACACCGTGGTCTACATCCACGGCAAGCCGCCGATGCCGCCGCAGCCCTGGGTGCGGCACGATGCCATGACCGAGCGGCCGTTCGCGCCGAAGGACTTTCCGATGGTGCGCGATCCCCAGAAAGTCCGGCTCGAGAACATGTTCGTGCCGGCGGCGAAATCCCGCTCGGTCGCGCTCGGCCCGGGCGGACAATATTTCATGGTACTGGGCGCCTCGTCCGCCGACGACGCGGCGCGGCGCTCCCTGGAATCGTGCGGCGCGATCGCGGGCGTCGCCTGCCTGGTCGTCGCGATCGACGACAATTTCGTCGTGCCGATCCCGACCCTGTTCAGGACCACCGGCTTCTTCAATGCCGCTTCCAACGCTTCGATCGTGGCGGACGCGCGTAGCGATGTCGTGCGCAAGCTCGCCGACGCCATGGGCTGGAATGCCATTGCCGTCGGCACCGCGGGCCGTCCCGGCCTTGGCCTGAAGGCCGCCGACGAGCAGACCGCCGTCAATTCCGCGCTGGCCGATTGCGCCCGGCGCGACAGCGACTGCCACGTGATCGCGATCGGCCCGTTCACGGTGGGACCGATCAATTAGCGCTGCTTGAGATTAGGCCCGACTAGTGCCGCGACGGCGGTACGTTCCCTCCCCCTTGCGGGGGAGGGAACGAGAGAATGGTGGATCCCTCACACACAAATCTCCGGCGAAAATCCTCGAATGATTCCAACCCCCACTCTACTGTGCATGGGGTTGTTTTCGACGTTTTAGTTGGCGAAGGGCGCGAACTGCTTCGCCACGGCCTGATAGACCTCGCGGCGGAACGGCACCACGAGATCGGCGACGCGGTCGAGGCGCTCCCAGCGCCACGCGTCGAACTCTGCGGGCTGGTCGTTGCGCGGCGTCAGCGGATCGATCTCGTCATCCTTGCCGGTGAAGCGCAGCGCGAACCACTTTTGGCGCTGGCCGCGGAACTTCGCCAGCCGATGAGTCTGCGGGCCGTCATAGGGCGGGAACTCATAGGTGAGCCAGTCGGTCTCCCCGAGATAGTCGGCGCTGGTCACGCTGGTCTCCTCCCAGAGCTCGCGCATCGCGGTGTCGCGCAAATTCTCGCCTTCATCGACGCCGCCCTGCGGCATCTGCCAGTCGAGGCCCGGCAGGATGATCTCGGGGCCGTCGCCCTTGAAGCGGTGGCAGATCAGCACGCGGCCATCGGCATTGAACAGCGCGATCCCGACATTGGGACGGTAGGGTTTGTTGTCGTTCGACATGCGGTCACTTCTCTGATCGTCATTCCGGGACGGTCCGAAAGACCAGCGCCGGAATTCCGAGATCCCGGGTTCGTGCTTCGCACGCCCCGGAGTGACGGTGCAAACTATTCCTCCGCCAGCGCGGAAAACTCCTTCACCACGCGCTCATAGACCGGGCGTTTGAACGGGATGATCAACCCGGTCAGATTCTTCATCGGCTCCCAGCGCCAGCTGACGAATTCGGCCTTGTGGCCGCCACCGCCGGGGTTTTCGACGTTGATCTCGCTGTCCTTGCCGGTGAAGCGCACCGCGTACCATTTCTGGCGCTGGCCGCGGTAGCGGCCCTTCCAGGCGCGCCCCGCAACCGTGCGCGGGATGTCGTAGATCAGCCAGTCCGGAACCTCGCCGAGCCGCTCGACCGAGCGCACGCTGGTCTCCTCATAGAGCTCGCGCTTGGCGGCCTCCCAGGTGTCCTCGCCGGGATCGACGCCGCCCTGCGGCATCTGCCAGACATGGGCGTCGTCGACATGCTCGATGCCGCCGGCGCGGCGGCCGATGAACACCAGCCCCTTCGTGTTGATCAGCATCACTCCGACGCAGGTCCGGTAGGGCAGATCCTCGTAACGCGCCATTCCGCCAGACCTCTTGCGTGCTCTCGGTAGGGCTTGACCTGCCCCGCCTGGAGCTGTGCCGTACCAATTCGTTGATTTAGCTCGATTTTGATTTCAGCATCGCGGTTGTCAATGGCACCAATAGGATACCCCGGTCGCCCAATGTCCTGGTCCAGGCGCTGATGCGCTCGATCGAGACGGGGAGGGCGGAGGCGGTGCCGATGGCCGCGCCGCGCTCGCGCGCCGCCGATTCGAGCTTGTTCAGCGCACGGTCGATCTCGGCCGGGGTCGGCACCACGTCGATCGCGATGTCGCCCTTGCCGAACGGCATCGCCTGGCTCGCTGCGGCCTGCGGCGCGATGCTGCGGGGCGAGGAGCCGTCGTCGAAGAAGCCGAGGCCGCGCTTGGCCGCTTCGCGGATGATCGGCTGCATCGCCGCGTCCGTCGCCACGAAGCGGGCGCCCATGAAATTGGTGATGCCGGCATAGCCCTGCATCCGGCTCAGGTGCCAGTACAGGCGGTCCATGTTCTGGTCGGCGCTGAGCGAGGTCAGCAGCGTCTGCGGGCCCGGATCGTTGTCCGGGAAGTCGTAGGGCTCCATCGGGATCTGGAGGAAGATCTCGTGGCGCTGCGTGCGGGCCCGCTCGGCGAGCTTGCCGGGATCGGAACCATAAGGCGTGAAGGCCAGCGTCACCGCGGCCGGCAGCTTCATGATCGCGTCGGTGGTCTTGGCGGCACCGACGCCAAGCCCGCCGATCACGATCGCGACCACCGGCATCTTGGCGGCCTTGGCGCGGTCGGCGTCGGCCGCGTAGACGTTGAACGGCTTCAATCCCTCGGTGGCCACCGGGATCATGCCGTAGCGCGATTTCTCCAGCAGCTTGGGGTCGACCCCCGCCATGACGGGCGGCGGTGCGGAGGCCGCCTCGCCCTTGTCGGTGGCCTCGCCGGCGCCGATCACCACGTCGTGGCGCGCACCGGTGGAGCCGTCGATCATTGTGACGGTCTTCTGCTCGCCGGGGGCGGCCTGCTTCGGCGCTTCCCTGGTCTCGTGCTTGCCCTCTTGCTTGCTGTCCTGGCCGTGGCCGGAGGCGGCCGGCTTCTCGTCCGTGGCTTTGGGCTCGCGGATCGCGATCCGGGTCATCGGCTCGCCGCCGAGCGGATCCTTGTTGAAGATGGCGAAGCCGGCAAAGGTGACCAGCAAAAGGCCGAGCAGCGCGGCGAGCGCCTGCATGGCCGTGAACGGCAGCCGCAGCCGCCGTTTCCGGCGCGGCTTGTCCTGTCCGAGCGGGGCGCTCAGATCATCGGCCGTTTCAGTCATGCGCGATCCCGAATCACTCACCAATGACGATACCACGCCGAGGTCAAGCGACGGCAGGCCGGGATAGGCCGGGGATGCCAGGCGTTCCAAGCAAAAAGGGCGGCTCGAGGAGCCGCCCTTTGCGTTGGATCGCGCGGTACGCCGACTTGGTTCGCCGACCTAATTCGCGGCCTTGGGCTTGTCGGTCGCGGCCTTGTCGGCACCCGGTGTGGGCGCTGCGGAGGCGCTGTTCTTGATCCCGTGGAGCAGGTCGTCGGCGAGCTTGAGTGCCTTGTCGTCCTTGGCGTCCGGCGGGACGTAGGACTGCGAGCCGGTCTTCTCGTCGCCGTCGTTCTTGAGATGGCCGCGCAGCGAAGCCTCGCCCTTGGTGTCGGTGCGCGACTTCAGCTCATCCGGCACGTCCTGCAGTACTTCGATGTCGGGGACGATGCCCTTGGCCTGGATCGACTTGCCCGACGGCGTGTAGTAGCGCGCCGTGGTCAGCCGCAGCGCGCCGTTGCCCGAGCCGAGCGGGATGATGGTCTGCACCGAGCCCTTGCCGAACGAGCGCGTGCCGACGATGGTCGCGCGCTTGTGGTCCTGCAGCGCGCCGGCGACGATTTCGGACGCCGAGGCGGAGCCGCCATTGACCAGCACGATGACCGGCTTGCCCTTGGTGAGGTCGCCGGCATGCGCGGTACGGCGCTGGGTTTCCTCGGCGTTGCGACCGCGGGTCGACACGATCTCGCCCTTCTCCAGGAACGAGTCGGAGACGGTAACCGCTTCCTCGAGCAGGCCGCCCGGGTTGTTGCGGAGGTCGATGATGTAGCCCTTCAGCTTGTCGCCGATCTGATTCGAGAGGTTGGCGACCTCGCGCTTCAGGCCTTCGGTGGTCTGCTCGTTGAAGGTGGTGATGCGGATATAGCCGATGTCGTCGGCCTCGATGCGGGCGCGCACCGAGCGGACGCGGATGTTGTCGCGCACCAAGGTGACGTCGAGCGGATTGTCCTGGCCCTTGCGGATGATCTTGAGCTTGATCTTGGTGTTGACCGGACCGCGCATCTTCTCGACCGCCTGGTTCAGGGTCAGGCCCTGCACCGCTTCGTCGTCGAGATTGGTGATGATGTCGTTGGCCATGATGCCGGCGCGCGAGGCCGGCGTGTCGTCGATCGGCGAGACAACCTTGATCAGGCCGTCTTCCATCGTGACCTCGATGCCGAGGCCGCCGAACTCACCGCGGGTCTGCACCTGCATGTCGCGGAAGCTCTTGGCGTCCATGTAGCTCGAATGCGGATCGAGGCCGGTGAGCATGCCGCTGATGGCGGATTCGATCAGCTTGGTGTCGTCGGGCTTCTCGACATAGTCGGAGCGCACGCGCTCGAAGACGTCGCCGAACAGATTGAGCTGGCGATAGGTGTCCGCGGTGGCGGCTCGCGCGCTGGAGCCCATGAAGACCGCGCGCGGCTGGGTCACGAACAGCGTCAGCGCCGCACCGGTGGCGGCGCTGAGGAGGATAACTGAAGTCTTGCGCATCATCCGCGAACCTTCTCGCCTTCATTTGCGGCCCACCATGGGCCTGGATCGATTGGAGTCCCGTCTTTGCGGAACTCGACATACAGCACAGGTTGACTCGCGTTCGTGGCGAGAATGGAGGCGACTTGAGATGTCGACCCCATGGTCGCGACCGGCTCCCCCGTGAGCACAAACTGTCCGATGTTGACCGAAATGCGCTCCATCCCGGCGATCAGGACATGATACCCGCCCCCGGCGTTGAGGATCAAGAGTTGTCCATAGCTGCGGAACGGGCCGGCATAGACCACCCAGCCGTCACACGGCGTCGTGACCTGGGAGCCGGGCTTGGTCGCGAGCGAAATGCCCTTCTGGACCCCGCCGACCCCATCGGAACCGCCAAAATCCCGGATCTTGTTACCGTTAACCGGAAGAGGCAGCAGGCCCTTGGCGGACGCGAAGGCGATTGCGGGGGTGGTCCGGGAGCGGTCCTTGAAAGCGGCCGGGCCGGACTTGGCGCTGGCGGCCGCCTTTGCCTCGGCCTGCCTGGCGGCCTCAGCCGCCTTCTCGGCCGCCTTGGCGGCACTTTGCAGGTCCTGCTCCATTTTGGTGATCAGCCCCTGGAGATCGCCGACCTGCCTTGAAAGCATGATGGCGCGCGAGTTCTCGGCATCCAGGTCCTTTTCGCGCGCGGCCTGCTGGCGCTGCCGCTCGTCGACCAGGGCGGCGAGCCGGCTCTGGTCGTTGCGGACCCTGTCGCGGTCGGAGGCGAGCTGATCGCGTTCGGTGGCGATGTTCTTGCGCAGCGCCACGAGCTCGCCGAGCTCGCTCGCGATCTTTTCGGCGCGGCCGCGCAATTCCGGCACGACGGCGCCGAGCAGCATTGCCGTGCGCAGCGATTGCAGCGCATCTTCGGGCCGCACCAGCAGCGCCGGCGGCGTGCGCCGGCCGGCGCGCTGCAAGGCCGCCAGCACCTCGACGATGTCGGCGCGGCGCGAATCAAGTGACGTGCGCATCTGCTGCTCACGGCCGTTCAGCGTCTTCAGCCGCGCTTCGGCTTCGTCGATCTTGGTCTCGACCGAGCGCACATTGGCGGCGGTGTCGATCAGCTGCTGGTTCAGTTGGGTGCGGTCCTGGCCGAGCGAGGTGATCTCGGCCTTGAGCTTGGCCTGCGCCTCTTCCGCGCTCTTCTGCCTGGCGCGCGCGGCCTCCAGCTCCTGCTCGCGCTGCTTGATCGCATCGGGCGAGACGGCTGCGGTCTGCGGTGCCGGCGGCGTCTGAGCTTGCGCGAGGCTTGCGTCCAAGACACTTGCGTCCAAGACACTTGCGCCCGTGAGGCCAGCGATCAGCAGCAGGTTGAGAACAGGCGCTCGCATCGCTCTAGGCAAAGGTGCTCGTTGTGGCGCGGATCACGCGCGGTGATAGGGGTGGCCGGCCAGGATGGTGGCGGCCCGATAAAGCTGTTCCAGAAGCATGACGCGGACCATTTGGTGCGGCCAGGTCGCAGAGCCGAACGCGATCGCGAGCTTGGCCTTACGGCGCAATTCGGGCGAAAGTCCGTCCGCCCCTCCGATCACGAAGATAGTATGACCGGCACCCTCGTCGCGCCAGCGCCCGAGATGCCGTGCGAATACGGTTGAATCGAGATTCTGGCCGCGTTCGTCCAGCGCCACCAGGATCGACTTGTCCGGGATGTGCGCGGAGATCGCCGCAGCCTCTTCGGCCATCCGCGTCGCGGTGTCGCGCGCGCGGCTCTCGGGGATTTCATGGATCGACAGCTCGCGGAATCCGAGCTTGCGGCCGGCCTCGTCGAACCGCTCGAAATAGCGGTCGGCAAGCTCCCGTTCGGGGCCCTGCTTCAGCCGGCCCACCGCAATGACAGCAACACGCATGATATCTTCAGGGTCGCGTTTTCAAGACCGCGCGCAATATGCGCGCGCACGACGCTAGCATGCGCGTCAGCCGATTCGAAATCGGCTCAGTGAGCCTAGATCGCCTTCGCCGCCCCTGGGCCCTGCGTGTACAATCTCTCGAGATTGTAGAACTCGCGGACCTCGGGTCTGAACACGTGCACGATCACATCGCCGGAATCGATCAGCACCCAGTCGCAATTGGGCAAGCCCTCGACGTGGATGCTCTTGATGCCGTTTTCCTTGAGGCTTTTCGTGACGTTTTCCGCGATCGCGCCGACGTGCCGGTTGGCCCGGCCCGTGGTGACGATCATGTAGTCGGAATACGCCGATTTGCCGCGAAGGTCGATGGTGACCGTCTCTTCCGCCTTCATATCCTCGAGGCGGGAGAGGATCAGGCTCAGCGTCTTGTCGGCGTCGGGTTGCGCCTTCAAGGCCGCAGCTTTGGTCGATGTTTTACGCGTAGGCTTAGCAACCTTGGGTAAAACAGACTTGGACAATACAGATGTGGCCAGGGACCATTCCTTTCACTGTATCGCGAGAGCCGAATCCGGCCCTCACTGGTTACACTACATCATGTGGGGTTAAGGGTTTCAATATGCCAGAGAGCCCCAAGCCCACACTCCATCCACACACTCCGTCTCACTTCGGACCTTTCCAGCTCCCGTCCGGGTTCCGTAAGCCCGTCGAGGACAGGTTCAGCTTCAATCCCGTCAGGAAGACCCAGGCCGGCGCCGGCCGATCCGCAAGCAATGCCGCCTCACTCTCGGGCAGGCGATAGCGCGCAAGCGCCTGAGCGGCGGGCGAGGCGAGGGCACGAAAACTCTGCGGCGGGCGATCGATGACCGCAATCGGCACCTGGTCGGCGATGCGCCGCCAGTGCTGCCAACGGTGGAATTGAGCGAGGTTATCGGCGCCCATGATCCAGACAAAGCGCAAGCCCGAGAGGCGGCGGCGCAAGGTGTTGATCGTGTCGATAGTGTAGCGCGTGCGAATGACGGATTCGAGACAGCTCACCTCGATCCTGGAATCGCTGGCGACGTCGCGCGCGGCCTGCATGCGCGCGCCGAGCTCGTGCAGATTGCCGTTCTCCTTCAGCGGATTGCCCGGCGTCACCAGCCACCAGACGCGATCGAGTTGCAATCGCTTCAGCGCGAACTGGCTGATCGCGCGATGGGCCTGGTGCGGCGGATTGAACGAGCCGCCGAGCAGGCCGACGCGCATGCCTTCGGTGTAGGGCGGAATGGCCTGCGCGAAGAAACGTGGCGCGACGAAATTGTTACTCAATGCCCCACGCCTCGCGACATGACTTACGGCCGCGTCTGACCTGTGCCGTGGACGCGATATTTGAAGCTCGTGAGCTGCTCGGCGCCGACAGGACCGCGGGCGTGGAATCTACCGGTGGCGATGCCGATCTCGGCACCGAAGCCGAACTCGCCGCCATCGGCGAACTGCGTCGAGGCGTTGTGCAGCACGATCGCGGAATCGACCTCGCTCAGGAATTTCTTCGCGGCAGTCTCATCCGCGCTCACGATCGCGTCGGTGTGATGCGAGCCGTGGTTCTGGATATGCGCGATCGCGCCGTCGACGCCGTCCACGACCTTCGCCGCGATGATCGCGTCGAGATATTCGGTGTCCCAATCGTCCTCGCTGGCAGGCTTGACCCGCGCATCGGTCTTCTGCACGGCATCGTCGCCGCGCACTTCGCAGCCGGCCTCGATCAGCATCCCGACCAGCGGCTTCAGGCTCGTTGCGGCAGCCGCGCGATCGACCAGCAGCGTCTCGGCCGCGCCGCAGACGCCGGTACGCCGCATCTTGGCGTTGAGCACGATCGACTTCGCCATGGCGAGGTCGGCGCTGGCATCGACATAGACGTGGTTGACGCCTTCGAGATGCGCGAACACCGGCACGCGCGCCTCCTGCTCGACGCGCGCGACGAGGCTCTTGCCCCCGCGCGGCACGATCACGTCGATCGCGCCGTTCAACCCCGACAGCATCATGCCGACCGCCGCGCGGTCGCGCGTCGGCACCAGCGTGATCGCGGCTTCGGGGAGGCCCGCTTCGCGCAGGCCCTGCGCCAGGCATTCATGGATGGCGCGGCACGAACGAAAACTGTCCGAGCCGCCGCGCAGGATCACGGCATTGCCCGACTTCAGGCACAGCACGCCGGCATCGGCTGCAACGTTCGGCCGGCTTTCGAAGATTACGCCGACGACGCCGAGCGGCACGCGCACGCGCTCGATGGTCATGCCGTTCGGCCGCTGCCAGCTCTCGGTGACGAGTCCGACCGGATCGGCGATGCCGCGCACGATGCCGATACCCTCGGCCATGGATTCGACCCGCGCCGATGTGAGCGTCAGGCGGTCGATGAAGGAGGAGGTCGCATTGCCGGAGGCGCGCGCCTCCGCAACGTCCTCGGCATTGGCGGCGAGAATCGTCGCCGCGTTCGCGCGGATCGCCCGCTCCATGGCCTCGAGCGCCCGGTTCTTCTGCTCCGGCGGCGCCAGCGCCAGCACACGCGCGGCAGCGCGGGCACGGGTGGCGAGATCGGACATCAGCGCCTGGAGATCGGCATTGCCGTCAACGGCTTTGAGGGGGGCGGCCATGGGGTTTTCAACCTTCTGCTAAGGCGGTGTCCTAGCACGGAAATCCCGCTTTTGCGAAGGGCGGGGAGGGTATGGCAGGTCTCCCGATGCCGTGCCGCCTGGGCCACTGGCCTAGCTCACCGGGCGCGGTTCAGCTCCCACGTCGCCCAGCGGCGTCATTCCGGGGCGGTGCGTCAGCACCGAACTATGGTGCGCGGTTGCGCACCTGAGAATCTCGCGATTCCGGGTCTGGTCCTTCGGACCAGCCTGGAATGACGGAGCTATCGCCTACCCGCCCACCACCAGATCGTCGCGGTGGATCATCTCGGCGCGGCCGCTGATGCCGAGGATGGTCATCACGTCCGGAGAGGAGCGGCCCTTGATCCGCTCGGCGTCGTCGGCGTCATAGGCGATCAGGCCGCGGCCGATCTCGCTCATGTCGGGACCGCGCACGATCACGGCATCGCCGCGGGCGAACTGGCCCTCGACCTTGGTCACGCCGGCCGGCAGCAGGCTGGCGCCGGCGCGCAGCGCCGTCACCGCGCCGGCGTCGATCGTCAGCGTGCCCTTCGGCTCCAGCGTGCCCGCGATCCAGCGCTTGCGCGAGGTGATGGGATTGGCCGGCGTCAGGAACCAGGTGCAGCGGCCGCCATCGGCGATCGCCTGGAGCGGGTGCTCGATCTTGCCGGAGGCAATCAGCATATGCGTGCCGCCGGTGGTCGCGATCTTGGCCGCCTCGACCTTGGTGCGCATGCCGCCGCGCGACAGCTCGGACTCGGCGTCTCCCGCCACCGCCTCGATCTCCGAGGAGATGCTGTCGACGACGGGAATGAGCTTTGCGTTCGGGTTGTTCTTCGGCGGAGCGTCGTAGAGCCCGTCGATGTCCGACAGCAGCACCAGGAGGTCGGCGCTCGCCATGGTGGCGACGCGCGCGGCGAGGCGGTCGTTGTCGCCGTAGCGGATCTCGGTGGTCGCGACCGTGTCGTTCTCGTTGATCACCGGGATGGCGCGCCACTCCAGGAGCTTGCCGATGGTGGAGCGCGCATTGAGATAGCGGCGGCGCTCTTCGGTGTCCTGAAGCGTGACCAGGATCTGGCCGGAGTCGATGCCGTGGGCCCCTAACACCTCCGACCAGATCCGCGCCAGCGCGATCTGGCCGACGGCCGCGGCGGCCTGGCTCTCCTCCAGCTTCAGCGGGCCGCGCGGCAGCTTGAGCCGGCTGCGGCCGAGTGCGATCGAGCCCGAGGAGACGACGAGGACGTCGCGTCCCCCCTTGTGCAGCTTGGCCATGTCGTCGGCGAGCGCGGCGAGCCAGGACGTCCGCACCTCGCCCTTGTCGGAATCGACCAGCAGCGCTGAGCCGACCTTGACGACGATGCGGCGGAATTGACTGAGTTCGGGGCTGGCCATGTGTGTATGCGTTGGCGCGTGTGACGAATTGCTCGGTGTGGAACGGCGGAGCAAACAAGCGGCGCCGGTAAGGCCTGCTTTTGCAGCAGGACGATGGCCGGCGCAAGGCGGCGGGGATGGTAAACGGAGCAACCTTGCTTGGTCATCGGCCTTGTCTTGCGCGCCGGCCCGGTTCTAATGCCGGCAACCAAATAATGGGCTGGAAGGGGAAACGCATGGATCGCCGCAAATTCATGGCTGGATGTCTTGGAGGAGGTCTTGGGCTGCCGCTCCTCGCACAAGCGGGCGGGGCGCAAGCGCAGGCCGGGCTTTCAAAAATCATCTTTCCGTTTGCGGCGGGCGCCGGCGGCGACACGCTGTGCCGGCTGATCGCGCAGGAGATGGCGCCGGCACTGCAACGGACCATCGTGGTCGAGAACCGCACCGGCGGCGACGGCCTGATCGGCATCAAGGCGGTGAAGGGCGCGAGCCCCGATGGCAACATGGTGCTGGTGACGACGGGCCCCACCATGTACCTGCTGCCGATGGTGGAGACGACGCCGAGCTTCGACACGGCCAAGGATTTCATGCCGGTGTCGCTGCTGGCGCGGTTCGAGTTCGCCGTTGTGATCGGCCCGGCGATCGATGCTGCCGATTTCAAGTCATTCGTGGCGTGGCTGAAGGCGCATCCGGACAAGACATCGTTCGGGGTGCCAAGCAACGGCACCATTCCGCATTTCATGGGCTCCAAGCTCGAGAAGGATCTCGGCATTCCCTTGACCCGCGTGCCCTATCGCGGCAGCGCACCGATCCTCAATGATCTCATCGGCGGCCATCTGTCGTTCGGCATCGTGACATTGGCCGATGCGCTGCCGCAGCACCGCGCCAAGGGCGTGAAGATCATCGCGGTCTCGAGCCCGGAACGGTCGCCCTTCGCGCCCGAGGTCCCGACGCTGAAGGAGAGCGGCATCGATCTCGTTGCGGACGCCTGGTACGGCATGTGGCTTCCCGCCGGCAGTCCGCCGGAATTCGCCAGCAAGCTCGGCGCCGCCGCGAGCGCCGCGCTCGCCAAGCCCGAGGTGAAGGAGAAGCTCACCGCGATCGGCCTGATCCCGGTCGGTAGCGCTGCGGATGGGCTGACGAAGGAGCTCGCCGCCAACACGGCGTTCTGGCAGCCGATCGTCAAGGCGACAGGATACAAGATCGAGAATTGAGCTGCTGCTCGCGCCACACACTCCGTCGTCATGGCCGGGCTTGACCCGGCCATCCACGTGCTTCAGCGATGGAGGTGAGGCGTGGATGCCCGGGTCAAGCCCCGGGCATGACGAGCTGTGCTTCGCACCTCACTCTATCCCCTCATCCTGAGGAGCTTGCGAAGCAAGCGTCTCGAAGGATGAAAGGCCGAGGTGCGGCAGCGGGGCCTGCATGGTTCGAGACGGCGCGATCGCGCCTCCTCACCATGAGGGTCTCACATCTTCGCGCGCTGCGCGATGCCGTCCTTGATCGCCGCAAGCTCCGTCTCATCCCAGATGCCGATCAAGACGCCGCCCTTCACTTGCAGCTGATTGTCGGCATAGGCCGCGATCTTCTCGCGCGGCGTGGTGATGTGGTCGTTCGGGTGCAGCGCCCAGTCGAACAGCTCGGCCTGAAGGCGCGCGATGATGCCGGCGCATTCGGGATCGTCGCCGCGATCCAAAAACTCTTCCGGATCGGTTTCGAGATCATACAGCATCGGGCGGAAGCCGGAGGCGTGGATGTATTTCCAGCGGCCGTCGAACACCATGAACAGGCGGCAGCGCTCGATCGGCTGGTTCAGCTTCAGCCGCACATCCTGCATGGCGTAGTCGTATTCGGAGAACGCGACCTTGCGCCAGTCGGACGGCGTCGGCCCGCGCAGCAGCGGCAGCAGCGAGCGTCCTTCGAGGATATGGCCCGGTACCTTGCCGCCGAAATAATCGACGAAGGTCGGCGCGAGATCGATGCCTTCCACCAGCGCATCGCTGCGCGTGCCACGCGTGGCGTCGGCCTCCTTCGAGGGATCGATGATGATCAGCGGAATCTTCGCCGACTGCTCGTGGAACAAATCCTTCTCGCCCATCCAGTGATCGCCGAGATAGTCGCCATGATCGGATGTGAACACGATCATGGTGGTGTCCAGCAGGCCGCGTTCTTCCAGGAACTTCATCAGCACGCCCATCTGGTCGTCGATCTGGGTGATCAGGCCCATATAGGTCGGGATCACCTTCTCCCGCGCATCGTCGCGCGCCATGTTGCGGGAGTAGCGCATGTCCATATAGGCGCCGAACACCGGATGCGGGCTCGAGCGCTCGCGCTCGGAGCGGATCACCGGGATCATGTCCGCTGTCGAGTACATGCTGGCATAGGGTTCGGGCGCGATGTAGGGCCAGTGCGGCTTGATGTAGGACAGATGCAGGCACCACGGCTTGCCGTCGATCTCGGCCTCGGTGATGAAATCCATCGCGCGCCGCGTCATGTAGGGCGTTTCGGAATGCTCCTCCGGCACGCGCGCGGCCTTGTCGGCATGCACCAGCAGCCAGCCGTTCTGCAACGAGCCATCCTCCGCTGCGCCGGAATTGGCCCAATGCTCCCAGGGATTGGTCGCTTCGAATCCCTGCTTGTGCAGATACTCATCGTATTTCGGGCGCGGCCGTCCCGTCGGGTGCAGGCCGTCGTCGCGCTCGTAGGGCTCGAAACCGCATTCGGCGACATGCACGCCGATCATCGACTCCGGCGGGATGCCGAGCGCCTTCATGCCTTCGAGGTCGGGCGCCATGTGGGTCTTGCCGACCAGCACGTTGCGCACGCCGATCTTCCTGAGGTGATCGCCGAGCGTGGGCTCGCCGACGCGCAGCGGCCAGCCGTTCCAGTGCGAGCCGTGCGAGCGCATGTAGCGGCCGGTGTAGAACGACATTCGCGAGGGCCCGCAGATCGGCGACTGCACGTAAGCCTTGCTGAAGAGCACGCCGCGCTTCGCCATGGCGTCGATGTTGGGAGTCTTCAGCGTGGGATGGCCGGTGCAGCCGAGATAGTCATAGCGAAGCTGGTCGCACATGATCCAGAGAATGTTCTTCGCGCGCGCCATGCGTCATCCCTGCCGTTTCTTGATTGTTTGATGCTGCGCTATTGGAGCGCCGGTGACAACCTGCCAGTGATGCGAGTACCTGCCGCTCTACATTCCTATGTCGTCCCGGCCTTCGCCGGGACGACCGCGGGGAGACAGTCTAGGCCGACCACGGCTCCGCTTCGGCGGCGCTCTTCGCCTTGGCCGACACCGGGGCCTCTCCGATCACGTCGACAAGCGCGCGCAACGCTTCCTTGACGCCGTCGCCGGTGATGCCGGAGAGCAGCAGCGGTGTCTTCTTGGCGGCGCGCTTCAGCCGGTCCTTCTGCTTCTTGAGCTCGTCCGGCTCGACCGCGTCGATCTTGTTCAGTGCCACGATCTCGATCTTGTCGGTGAGCAGCCCGCCATAGGCATTGAGCTCCGTGCGCACGGTCTTGTAGGCCTTGCCGGCGTGCTCGCAGGTCGCATCGACGAGATGCAAGAGCACGCGGCAGCGTTCGACATGGCCGAGGAAGCGGTCGCCGAGGCCCGCGCCTTCATGCGCGCCCTCGATGAGACCTGGAATGTCGGCCAGCACGAATTCGCGGCCGTCGGCATTCACGACGCCGAGCTGCGGATGCAGCGTGGTGAAGGGATAGTCGGCGATCTTCGGCTTGGCCGCGCTGACCTTGGAGAGGAAGGTGGACTTGCCGGCATTGGGCAGGCCGACGAGGCCGGCGTCGGCAATGAGTTTCAGCCGCAGCCAGATCCAGCGCTCCTCGCCGGGCTGGCCGGGATTGGCGTTGCGCGGCGCGCGGTTGGTCGAGGATTTGAAATGCGCGTTGCCGAAGCCGCCATTGCCGCCCTCGGCGAGCACGAATTTTTCGCCGACATTGGTGAAGTCGTGGATCAGCGTCTCGCGGTCCTCATCGAAGATCTGCGTGCCCATCGGCACCTTCAGCACGATGTTCTTGCCGTTGGCGCCGTGACGGTCCGAGCCGGCGCCATTCTCGCCCTTCTGGGCCTTGAAATGCTGCTGGTAGCGGTAGTCGATCAGCGTGTTCAGCCCGTCGGCGACCTCGATGATGACATTGCCGCCGCGACCGCCATTGCCGCCGGAGGGGCCGCCGAATTCGATGAACTTCTCGCGGCGGAACGCCACGCAGCCGTTCCCACCGTCACCGGAGCGGATATAGACCTTTGCTTCGTCGAGGAATTTCATGGGCCATAGGTAGGCCAGCCGGTCCCCCGCGGCAACCCGGACTTACCCGCAAATCGGCCGAAATTCCGCTAATTTCGCCCCTTGCTTAACCCCAAGACGACTTCCAAGACGACCTCAGAGGGGCCGACGCCGGATCAGGAATTTCTGCGTGCCCTCCAGCACCAGCTCCTTGCGCTGGTTGAACACGGTGCTTTTGAGCGTCACCACGCCGGTCGAGCGTCCCGGCATCAGCTCCGTGACCTCGAGCGCGGGATAGATGGTGTCGTCGGCGAACACGGGCTTGAGGAACCGGCTCGATTGCTCGAGGAAGCCGACCAGGGAGTCCTCGACCATGAAGGGAAACAGGCCGGCGCCGGGCGCGGTGTGGATCAGGGTCTGGAAGCCGTGGGCGAGCAGATGCGGCATGCCGCGGCTGCGGCAATACTCCACGTCGTAATGCACGGGGTGGGTGTCGCCGCTCGCGGTCTGGAACGCCGCGAACACCGCCGAGGTCTGGGTCCGGCTCGGCAGCACGAAGCGTTCGCCGACGACGAAATCCTCAAACCAGCGTTGCGTGGGGATCATGCGGTGCCTGGCTGGATCGAAGTCGGTCATGTCAAAGCTCTCTTTGTCGATGAGGCGCCTATCGCTACCGCGATGCGAAGAGTGCGACAATCCGTTCAATTCGGCGGTGGTGGGCTTGTCCTGGTCGCCCACGTCATTAAAACGACCGCAAGCGACGCTAATCGCCGGCTTTCCGTGCTCTCTCCGCCCGTCATTGCGAGGAGCGAAGCGACGAAGCAATCCAGACTGCCGCGGTGGAGACAGTCTGGATTGCTTCGCTTCGCTCGCAATGACGACCTCTCTCACTCCGACTCGTTCAATGTCCTTCTTCAAGAACCTCTCCGCCTATGACGACCGATCGGCGCGACTGGCCGGCATTGCACTCATGGTGCTGTCGATCTTCATGTTCTCGTTCGGCGATGCCATGGGCAAGTTCCTGGTCGGGACTTATTCGGTGGGGCAGCTGCTGTTCCTGCGCGCCTGCGCGGCGTTGTTGCTGCTGTCGCCGCTGATCTGGCGGCAACGTCACCAGTTCCTGCATCTGGAGCGGCCGCGCTTGCAGCTGTTTCGCGTCGTGCTGTCGACGCTGGAAGTGGCGGCCTTCTTCCTTGCGACGGTCTATCTGCCGCTCGCCGACGTCATCACGTACTATCTCGCCGGCCCCATCTTCGTCACCGCGATGTCGGCGATCTTCCTGGGCGAGAAGGTCGGCTGGCGGCGCTGGACGGCGATTCTGATCGGTTTCTGCGGCGTCGTGATCGCGCTGCGGCCGTCGGCGCAAACCGTCAGCCTGCCGGCGCTGATCGCGCTCGGCGGCAGCCTGTCCTTTGCGACGCTGATGCTGATCACGCGCAGCCTGCGCAAGACCCCCGACATCGTGATGGCGTCCTCGCAATTCGTCGGCACGTTTTCGCTGGGCGCGGTGCTGTCGGCATTCCACTGGGTGCCGCCGACGTCAGGCAGCCTCGTCATCTTCGCGCTGGCCGGATGCATCTCGGTGACGGCGCTGTTCTGCGTCAACCGGTCGCTCAAACTCGCGCCGGCCAGCGTCGTCGTGCCCTATCAATATTCGATGATCGTCTGGGCCGTGATCTTCGGCTTCGTCGTGTTCGGCGACGTGCCGTCGATCGCAACCATCGTCGGCGCCGCCATCATCATCGGCGCCGGGTTCTATATTTATCTGCGCGAGCGCGATCTGGGGCGTGGGGCTGTGGACGTTAATCCGCCGGCGTAGCCACACCCACAACGTCATCCCGGGGCGCGCAAAGCGCGAACCCGGGATCCATACCCACAAGAGGTCGTTTTGCGAAGGCTCGGAGTGGGCGCTTTGCCTCACACTTCTCCCTGGGATTATAGGTCCCGGGCTCGCAACTTCGTCGCGCCCCGGGACGACAGTGGAGAATGTAGCGGCGCTTCTACCTACCTCACGCGCCTCGCGCTGCTCCAGCTCTTCAGCGACGCCCACACGCCGCGCGACAGGCGGAAGCAGTCGACGGGCGTGGAGGAGCCCAGCGCCAGGAAGCGGTGCAGCTGGACGCCGCTCCACTGGAAGCCGCACTTTTCCAGCACCTTGCGCGAGGCGGGGTTGGTGACGCGCGCGCCGGCATAGAGGTGGTCGTCCTCGAACTCCTCGAAGAAGAAGTCGATCGCGCCGCGCGCGGCCTCGGTGGCGAAGCCCTGGCCCCAATGCTCGACGCCGAGCCAGTAGCCGAGCTCGGCATTGTCGGGCTTCGAACAGTCGATCCCGACCATGCCGACCGGTCCGCGGTCGTGCTCGATCAGGAACACGGTCTCGCTGCCGATCTCGGCGGTGGCGCGGACGAATTCGACGGCGTCGTCCAGCGAATATGGATGCGGCAGGCGGCGGGTATTTTCCGCGACACGGCGGTCGTTGGCGAGGTGGGCGATGGTCCTGACATCGGCAAGTGTCGGGCGCCGCAAGGTCAGCCGTTCGGTGGCGACGACGCTCGGTCTCGCCTCCCGCAAGGTGGTGCTCGAAAAATCCTGCAACATGTCCGGCTCCGTCGAAGTCACTAAGACAAAACGAAAGGGGAGGCCGGTTTCCCGCCTCCCCTGGAGCCTACTTGTGGACTCCGCCGGTTTGGTCAGGACCCGGCGGACTCCAAATTTGATCCACCGTCTATTCAGCCGCCTCTGCGATCGGGAGCACCGATACGAACGTGCGGCCGTTGGCTTTGGCTTGGAACGTGACGCGACCCTCGATCTTGGCGAACAAAGTGTGGTCCGTGCCCATGCCGACATTAAGGCCGGGGTGCCAGGTGGTGCCGCGCTGACGCGCAATGATGTTGCCGGGAATCACAACTTCCCCGCCGAACGCCTTGATACCGAGGCGCTTGCCCTTGGAATCGCGACCGTTGCGCGATGAACCGCCTGCTTTTTTGTGAGCCATGGCTCGTCTCCGAAATCCTGAGTAGTTCTAGATCAATTCCTTGACGGAATCATTTCACAATTTCTCACGCATCAATTCGTGAATTGGCGTGATCAATTTATGCGGCGGCGTCTTCCTTGGTCGCTTCCTTGGCGACCTTCTCCCTCTTCGGACGCGGCCCCTTGGTGGGCTTGGCGTTGTCCGTCAGGATCTCGCTGACGCGCAGCACCGTGATCTCGTCGCGGTAGCCACGCTTGCGGCGCGAATTCTTGCGGCGGCGCTTCTTGAACGCGATGACCTTGGGGCCGCGCTTGTGGTCGAGCACCTCGACCGCCACGGACGCACCGGCCACCGTCGGCAGGCCCAGGATCGGCGTGTCGCCGCCGACCACCAGAACTTCATTCAGCTGCACGATCGAGCCGACTTCGCCTTCGATCTTGCCTACTTCCAAGACATCATCCGGAGCGACGCGGTACTGCCGGCCGCCGGTTTTGATGACTGCGAACATCGTTGTTTTCCTTCGTGTTCAATCCCGGCCTCGCGACAGTCTGTCGGGGCCGGCTTTTTGTCAGTCGCTATGGGTTTATGCGAGTTTTGTGCGGGCGGGAGTTATCCCTTTGAAAACCCACGCAAAAACAAGCGGCGCGAGAAACGCCCCGCGCCGGGTGTGGGACTTATAGCCGCCGGACGCCGCAAGTCAAGGAGAACCGCCGAAAAAGGCCCGGATTTGAAGGATTTGGCCGCCCGTCCGCCCGTTAGCCGATTCTCCGCCGGCTTTGCAACCAACGGGTTCCCGCGCCGTTGTCCCAAGATTTCGCAAGCGGGCAAGGGCACCCATGGCAACGGACGAACTGGTCGCGACGACGGGCATTGCGCAGCACGGCGCGAGCCGCCTGCCGTCGGTGGATGTCGACAGTTTCAACCTCGAGATCAAGGACGAGGACGGTTTTCTCGGCGACCGCGCCAGCAAGGGCGCGTTCCGCGACATCCTCGACCGCTGGCGCAAGCCGCTGCGCAAGACCGGCGAGGATCCGTTCGGCAAGGAGCCCTCGGACCAGATCAGCAAGAAGACACTGGATGCGATCCTGATCGGCGACGACACCGAGGCCTCGGCGCTGGTCCACAGCGCGATCGAGGATTTCGCCCAGGAGCTCGCTTATGTCACGCGCCGCTTCCTCAAGACCAAGGCCTGGGCCAAGACCGAGCGCATCATCGTCGGCGGCGGATTTCGGGATTCCAGGCTCGGCGAGCTCGCGATCGCGCGCACCGAGATCATCCTGAAATCCGAGGACTTCAAGATCGACATGCAGCCGATCCGCCATCATCCCGATGAAGCCGGCCTGATCGGTGCGCTGCATCTGGCGCCATCATGGATCTTCGAGGCCCATGACAGCATCCTCGCCGTCGATATCGGCGGCACCAACATCCGCTGTGGCCTCGTGGAAACCAGCTGGAAAAAGGCAAAAGACCTGTCGAAGGCCAAGGTCGTGACATCCGAGCTGTGGCGTCATGCCGATGACGAGCCGACGCGCGAAGGCGCGGTGAAGCGGCTCACCAAGATGCTGAAGGGCCTGATCACCGAGGCCGAGACCGAAGGCTTCAAGCTCGCGCCCTTCATCGGCATCGCCTGTCCCGGCGTGATCTCCGCGGACGGCTCGATCGAGAAGGGTGCGCAGAACCTGCCGGGCAATTGGGAGAGCAGCAAGTTCAACCTGCCGGCGAGCCTGAGCGAGGGCATCCCCGAGATCGGTGAGCACGACACCGCGATCCTGATGCACAATGACGGCGTGGTTCAGGGCCTCTCGGAGGTGCCGTTCATGCAGGACGTCGAGCGCTGGGGCGTGCTCACCATCGGCACAGGCCTCGGCAATGCGCGCTTCACCAACCGCCGCAAGGACAATGGGAAAGACCGTGATTCTACCGAGAATGGGAAGAAAAAGGCCAAGTCTGACAAGGAGTAACCTTGACTGGTTAGGTTAAGGGACGGATTGCGTTGCGGTGCATGGGGCACCCGCTACGGTCGAATTTGTCGCCTCACCTGGCCGGCGAAGCCGCCCTTCCTGGCCAGCATTTCAATGAGCGGCACCGGGACCGCCAGTGTTTACCGCGTCTGGCGGTCCCGACCCCTCTTTCGAGTCATCGAGACTCAGCTCCAGCCGACGCGCTGAAAGAACGCCGCGATCTCCGCGGCCGCGCGATCCGGATCTTCCCGATGCGGGAAGTGACCGGCGCCGGGAAACATCGCGAGATCGAGCGCGCTGAACGTCTCGCCGAGCCGGTCGGTCCACGCATAGGGAAACAGCGGATCGTGCTCGGCCCAGCGCACGCAAGTCGGCACATCGATCGGCGGCAGCAGCAAGGCTTCGCCCTTCATCATCGCGACGCGCCCGGCATGCGAGGCGCGATAATGCGCAAAGCCGCCGGCGAGATTGCCGTCCTTGAAGAAGTTGTCGGCGAAGGCGTCGAGGACGTCGTCGAAGGCGTCTTTTCGATGCGCCCAGCCCTTCAGGAAGTGGCCGATATAGAGGCGGCAGTTTTCGCGGCTGGCGCCGACGAGCGCGGGCGCCATCTCCATCTGGTGGAAGGACTGGTACCAGATGTGGTTGAGCCTATCAGGGGCCGCCATGCGCGCCCCGATGCCGGGATAGACGAAATCGAAGAAAAACAGCCCCGCGAGCCGCTCCGACGCCCGCCGCGCCAAAGGCTGCATGACGGCGCCGCCGACATCGTGGCCGACGACGCCGAATCGGTCGATGCCGAGCCCGTCCATCTGCGCCAGCATGTCGGCGGCATGGCCATCCGGCCCGTAAGGCCCGTCCGGCTTGTCGCTGTCGCCGAAGCCGCGCAGATCGGGCGCGATCAGCGTGAAGCGATCGGCCAGCCGGGCCATCACCGGTTCCCAGGTCAGCCAGAATTCCGGCCAACCATGCAGCAAAAGCAGCGGTTTGCCCTTTCCAGCGCGAACCAGGTGGAAATCGGCGCCATTGGCCTTGATCGTCAGATGCTCCACAGCGGTTCCTCCCGGGCTGAAGGGCGGGGTGAAAGAGGCAGCGGATTTTCCTCCTTCGCGCCTTGTCTGGCCCGCCATCCTCGCCTATTAACGCCCCCAACCACAGGGGCCCTGCTCCTAATATGGCGCCTTCAGGAGAGGTGGCAGAGTGGTTGAATGCACCGCACTCGAAATGCGGCATAGGTGCAAGCCTATCGGGGGTTCGAATCCCTCCCTCTCCGCCATAATAAAACGGCTTCGAGAAAGCCCCGCAAAATCAGCCTGATGTCGTCGACGCCCGCCCGGATTGCCCCGCCTGCACCGTCCGCGCCGTCGCCCATGCGCCGTGACAGGCCCAGCGCATCGCCGAGCATCCGTTCGGCCGCGAGGAAAGCCTCATTGGCGGCCAAGGTCGGCTGCACCGAACGCGTGGAGCGATCGAACAGTTTGACGCCGAGCTGGGTTTCGAGCTGCTGGATCAACAGGCTCGCCGCCGACTGCGTGATCCCGAGCTCGCGCGCGGCCCGCGTGATGCTGCGGGTGCGATAGACGCCGGTGAAGGCTCGCAATTGGCGCAAGGTGACATTCATAGGCAATACTCATGAATTGATGAGTTCTTTCTGGCTTATCTCATAAGCGAGCCTGCAATAAAATGCATGTTGCGCGGGGAGAATCCGCAGCGAGGCGAGCAGTGGAGATGAGCATGAGGACACAGGTGCTGGTCGTGGGCGCCGGGCCGGTGGGACTGACCGCGGCCATGGATCTGGCCTCGCGCGGGATCGACGTCGTCGTCGCGGAGATCCGCCATGCCGGCGATCCGCCCAGCGTCAAATGCAATCACGTCTCGGCGCGCTCGATGGAAGTCTTCCGCCGGCTCGGCGTCGCCGCAAAGCTGCGCGATGCGGGCCTGCCTGCGGACTTCCCGAATGATTGCTCCTACCGGACCACGGCGACCGGCATCGAGCTGTGCCGCATCGACATTCCCTCGCGGGCGCGCCGTTACAGCGCAACCGGCGGCCCGGACACCTGGTGGCCGACGCCCGAGCCGCCGCACCGGATCAACCAGGTCTATCTCGAGCCGATCCTGTTCAGCCATGCCGCCGCTCAAGCGCGCATCACCATTCTGGCGCGCACGGAAATCACCGACATCGAGCAGGGCGACGGCCATGTGATCGCACTGGCGCGCGACCTCGACAGCGGGAGCTCGCTTCGCATCGAAGCGTCCTTCGTGATCGGCTGCGACGGCAGCCGTTCCCTGGTTCGCAAATCGATCGGTGCCAGCCTGTCCGGCACGCCGGTGATCCAGCGCGTGCAGTCGACTTTCATCGAAGCGCCGCAGCTCAAGGAGCTGATGGGCGCGCACAAGCCGGCCTGGATGGTGCTCTCGCTCAACCCGCGACGCTCGGGCACGACGGTTGCGATCGACGGTCACGACCGCTGGCTGATCCACAACCACCTCAAGCCCGACGAGCCCGAGTTCGATTCGGTCGATCGGGACTGGGCGATCCGCGCCATCCTCGGCGTCGACGAGCGCTTCGAATACCGGGTCCTCAGCAAGGAGGACTGGGTCGGGCGCCGGCTGGTGGCCGATCGTTTCCGCGACCGCAGGGTCTTCATCTGCGGCGACGCTGCGCATCTGTGGATGCCCTATGCCGGCTACGGCATGAATGCAGGCATCGCAGATGCCGTCGACCTCTGTTGGCAATTGGCGGCGCATCTGAACGGGTGGGCGCCGGCTTCGATCCTCGACGCTTATGAAGCGGAGCGTCAGCCCATCACCGAGCAGGTGTCGCGCTTCGCGATGGACCATGCGATGAAGATGATGGCGCAGCGCGGCGGCGTGTCGGCGGAGATCGAGGACGACACGCCGCGCGGCCACGCGGCGCGCGCAGCGCTGGCCAAAGCGGCCTACGATCTCAACGTGCAGCAATATTGCTGCGCGGGTCTCAATTTCGGCTACTACTACGATGCCTCGCCGATCATCGCCTATGACGGCGAAACGCCACCGGCTTACGCGATGGGCAGCTTCACGCCTTCCACCGTGCCCGGCGCTCGCGCGCCACATCTGTTTCTGCGCGACGGACGATCGCTCTACGACGCATTCGGAGCCGGCTACACATTGTTGCGGTTCGACCCGGCGATCGACGTGGCGCGGCTGCAGTCCGCCGCAAGGGAGCGCGGCATCCCGCTCGCGCTGGTCGACATCGCGCCTGACGAGGCGAACGGCGCCTATGCCGAGAAGCTGGTGCTGGCGCGGCCCGACCAGCACATCGCCTGGCGCGGGCAGGTCGCGCCGGCGGACCCGCAAGGCTTGCTGGCGCGCATCACCGGCGCTTCGGCGTAAGGCGGCTTGAAGCGGACGGCCCGGCGGCGCAGGCCGCCCGGTCGTGGTTCACAAACAAGAACGTAACGAGGAGGGGAACGTGTTTCACGTTGCAAGGCGCCGCATTCTGGCCGTGCTGACGGCCGCGACTTTCGCCGTGCTGCCGCTGGAGGCGGGCGAAGCCGCTTATCCGGAGCAATTGATCAAGATCGTCGTGACCTTCCCGCCCGGCGGCAGCGCCGATACCGTAATCCGTGCGCTCGAGCCGTTGGTCACCGCCGAGCTCAAGCAGAGCCTGGTGATCGAGAACCGCGCAGGCGCTGGAGGCAATATCGGCATGGCCGCGGTCGCGCAGGCAAGGCCGGACGGCTACACGCTCGGCGTCGCGCCGGCAGGCAGCCTGACGGTGAACCCGCATCTCAATTCGTCGATGCCGTTCGAGCTGAAGGATCTTGCGCCGATCACGTTGCTTGCGGAAATTCCCTTTGTGCTCGTCGCCTCTGCGAACATATCAGCGCACAGCACGGCGGAGACAATCGCGCTCGCCAAGGCAAAGCCGGGTGCGCTGTCGATCGGACATGGCGGCAATTCGACGGCCATGCATCTGACGGCGGCGCTGTTCACGCAGAGGACCGGGATCGCCATGGAGCTGGTCCCGTATCGCGGGACCGCGCCCGCGACGGTCGACGTCCTTGCCGGACATGTCCCCTTCGCGGTGCTGGATATTCCCGCATCGAGGCAACTGATTCTCGAAGGCAAGCTCAACGCGATCGGCGTCTCCTCCGCGCGTCGCCTTTCATCCCTGCCGGATGTGCCGACGCTGGCCGAGGGCGGCATTGCGGGTTTCGAATCCGTCGGCTGGTTCGGGCTGGTTGCGCCGGCCGGCACGCCCGCCGACATCGTCGCCAGGCTGAACGAGGCTTTCACGAAAGCCCTGAAGGACCCGTCGGTGGCCGAGAAGATCAGGACCCTCGGCGCAGAGCCCGCGCCAATGTCGCCGGAGCAGTTCGGTCGCTTCATTCAAAGCGAAAGCGCGAAATGGGGCAAGCTCATCAGCGAAGCCGGCATCAAGGCGAACTAGAACTGGCACTACGATCGGTCGGCGCCACGCCGACGGCCGCTCCCTCGAGTGTGCGATGCCCACAACCGTGCGCCTGAGCTAATGCGCGGCGATGCCCGCGCTCTCGATCACCCGCTTGTAGCGTGCGGTCTCCTCGACGATGAACGGTCCCATCTCGGCCAGCCCCTTGTTGGCAATCGACACCTGGCCGTTGGTGGCGAGGTCCGCGACGATGCCGGGGTCGGCGAGCACCGCGGCCAGCGCCTCAGAGAGCTTGCCCACGATTCTCGGGTCGGTCCCGGCCGGGACCGAGACCCAGGTCGAGCCGACACTGACGGCGTCCGGGTAGCCGGCCTCGAGCACCGTCGGCGCGTCGGGCAACGCGGCCAGCCGCGCCGTGCCGGTGGTGCCGAGCACCTTGACCTTGCCGGTGTCGATCAGCGGCCTGAGCACGGTGAGGTAGTCGAAGGAGACGTCCAGGATGCCCGACATCATGTCGGTCATCTGGCTCGAGCCCGACTTGTAGGGCACATGGGTCAGCTTGATGCCGGCGGCCGCCTGGAACATCTCGCCGGCGAGGTGCTGGGCGGTGCCGGGGCCGGGGGAGCCGAAGTTGACCTTGCCCGGGTTGGCCTTCGCGTAGGCGACGAACTCAGCCAGCGTGCTGTAGGGCGCTGCCCCGGTCGCGACGAGGATCTGGTTTGCCGGCTCACGCCGCGGACGTGGATGTAGCTCTTGAGCGGGTCGTAGTTGAGCTTCGCCAGTCCCAGGTTCGGCTGGATCGTCATAGGCCCGCCGGAGGCGTAGAGCACGGTGTAGCCGTCGGGCTGGGCCCGGGCAACGAACTCTGTCCCGATGGTCCCGCCGGCGCCGGGTCGGTTCTCCACCACCACCGGCTGCCCAAGCCGCGTCCGCAGCAACTCCGCGATCTTGCGCGAGACGAGGTCGGTGACGCCGCCGGCCCCGAACGGCACCACCCAGGTGATCGCGCGGTTCGGCCAGGATTCCGCGGCCGTCTGGGCCCCCGCGGCGCCCGCCTGGAGCGCCAGCGTCGTCGCGGCGACGAGACACAGGAGCGCTCTCCTCACCGTCCCGACCGGGCGACCGCTCAGGCCGCTGCGCGCGCCAAATCCCGCAGGTCCTTGCGGACCGCCGGCATGATCCGCTCCTCCCACGAGTCGCGCTGGCGCAGCACTTGGGCGGCCGAGCAGGGCCGGAACCAGCGCAATGGGAGCGAGGACATTTCCGTCGTCGACAACAATGATCCCGGTCTTCGTCGGCGATTGGATGCCGGCGTTATCTTTCAGCGGCACCTTGAACTTGCGGAAATCAGACGGCTCCGCCAGTTGAACATCGCCTGCAGCCGTACGCTCGCTAATCATTTGCTCATCCCATTCTTAACGATCAAAATTGCGGCAGCGTCCGCAACGAGCCCTGGAAGTTGACCGAGGGATCGCCGTCGCCGCCGCGGGTAGCCGAGGTCACATTGATGCCGAGCAGCAGGCAGGGTGGATCCATGCACGGCGAGGTGACGGAGCTGACCGCCAACCCGCGTCGCGCCTCGCCAACGCCGGTCGCCACGATGGCGACGCCGCTCGCCAGCGAGGCCGGCGCAGTGCGCCACCATCATCAGCGGCGGGGGCACAGGCTGTAATTGTTGAAATGATGCTCAGCATACCAGGCCGTATCGAAACCGGCGGCTTCCGCGGTGACCGTCTGCTCGACAGCGTTGTTGATCACCTGTCGCGAGGTCTGATGATAGCCGCGCTGCTGCGCCAAGAATTCCATGGATGCAGTCCTCCCCCGTTGCAGCGTGGCCGTTTACGGCCATGTTAACCGAAGGCTACAGCCTTGAGTCTCTTCCAACCATTGGCGCAGTCTGAGCATCTCTTTTGCAGAATATGAAAAGATCGATGGATCGCCTCTCGCGGGTGCGCAGGCGATCCGCGAACGGAGCCTTGCCGGCCGACTGCGCAGCAATCGACAACCCGGTGTCCCGCAACCGGAGCAGCGACAGGTTGAACCTGCTACCCTTGCGGCCCGACCAACAGCATCCCGCCCGCCAGCCGGGACCGAGGTGATCCACGACGATGTTCGACAAAACCTACCGGCAGCGCCTCGAAGCTGATCTTGCGCAATGGGAAGCTGACGGCGTGATCGCGCCGGCGGCCGCCGTCTCGATCCGCAATGCGCTGCCGCCGCTGTCGCCCGGCATCAACATCGCCGTGGTCGTCGGCATCGTCGGCGGCCTGCTGATCGCAGCCGCATTCCTCGCCTTCGTCGCGGCGCACTGGACGGAGATCGCACGGCTGCTGCGGTTCGCGATCCTGATTGCCGGCATGGTCGTCGCCGGCGGGCTCGGGGCGTGGTTCGCCAGCACGGGTCGCACGGTTCTCGCCGATCTCTGCGCGAGCATCGGGGCGATCATCTTCGGCGCGGGCATCGCGCTGGTCGGCCAGATGTATCATCTCGGCGACGACTTCGCCGGCGGCATGCTGCTGTGGTCGATCGGCGCATTCGCAGCGGCGCTGCTGACGGAATCGCGCGGCGCGCTTGCGGTCGCCCTCGTGGCCGCCTGCATCTGGACCTGCATGCGGATTTATGATGCGCCGGACGCGCTGCATCTTCCATTCGTGGCGGTCTGGCTCGTCGCCGCCGCTCTGGCCTTTGCCTGGAATTCCCGCGTCGCGGCCCACCTCGTCGCACTTGCGGTGCTTCCCTGGTGGATCGCGACCTCGTTTCGCTTCGAATTCGATGGAGCCCAGCCGTCATTCGTGCTTGCGAACGGCGCGGCCCTGCTGTTCGGCGCCGGGCTCGCGATCGCGGCCGCACCGTCGCCGAGGGCGCTGCGGCTTGGGACCGTCCTGTCGATCTACGGGGCGTTTTCGCTGGCCGCCGTCGCTTTCCTGGAGGTGACGACGGTCGACGACATCATCCGCTTCCGGACCGGTTCTGCGCCAGCTCAACCGCTTTGGGCAATTCTGTGCGGGGGTACCGGCGTGATCCTTGCCCTTGCGTCCGCCGCAATTACCAGGCGCGCAGGTGAAGTTCTGGTGGGATGTTCAATCGGGCTCGTCCTGCTCGCGGCGCCGCTCTGGCCGGCATCCACGGCCGGCGAGCCCTGGTTCGCTTATGCCGCGCTGCTCTGCGCCATGCTGTGCCTCGTCGTGTCAGGCATGCTCGACGAGGTGCGTCCGCGGATCGTTGCCGGCTGGCTCGGGATCGCCGGCGTCATCGCCGGCATCACCTGGGCGGTGAAGGGCTCGCTGCTGCGCCGCTCGGCCTTCCTTGCGGCGGCCGGAATCGTCGCCGTCGCATTTGCAACCGCACTCAATCGCGCGCTGCCGAGGGTGGAGCGATGATGGAGATGGTCGCATCGGTTACAAAACTCTGGCAGCGCATCCCGAAAGCCGTGCTGTTCGGTGTTGCCATCCTGTTTCAATGCGCGCTGCTGGTCCTGATGGTCGCCGATCGCATGCAGATCCTGCGCGACGGCCGCGAGGTGACCTTGCAGACGCAGCCGGTCGATCCTCGCGATCTCCTGCGCGGCGACTATGTCGTGCTGCGCTACGACATCTCGCAGCTGCCGGCAGGCGCGCTCGCCGGCAAGCCGTCCGCCGAGCGCAATTCCGTCGTGTTCGTCAAGCTGGCGCCCAATGCCAACGGGCTTTACGAGGCCGTCTCGGTTCACGCCGAGCCTGTTCCTGTCACGGCTCCGGAAATCCTGATCCGCGGCCGCGTCAGCTATTCCTGCGGTTCGCCAAGCCCCATCTTCTGCGACAAGCTGACCATCAAATACGGTCTCGAAAGCTATTTCGTGCCCGAAGGCGAGGGCAGGAAGCTCGAGCAGGCCCGCAACCAGCAGAAGCTGCGTGTCGTCGCCGCCGTGCTGCCCTCGGGCCGCGCCGCCATCAAGCGCCTGCTGCTCGACGGCGAGCCGGTGTACGAGGAGCCGTTGTACTAGCGGTCGATCTGTTTCGCCTTCAGTGCCCGCCGCAGCACGTCCCACATCCGGGGATCGCTCATCTGCGCCACGTTGAATCGCATGAAGTCCGGCGCCGTCTGCGACACGCTGAACACGTTGCCCGGTGCGAGCACGACATTCTCTTCGAGCGCCGCGCGCGCAACGGACGTAGCATCCTGTCCGCCCGCGAGGCGGCACCAGAGAAAGAAGCCGCCGCGCGGCGTCAGCCAAGGCTCGATGCCCAGCGTCTGGAGCTTGCGTGCCACCTCGCGCCGGGCGCGCGTGAGTCGCTGCCGGACTCGTCCATGTGCTTGCGATAGCTGCCGCCGGCCAAGACCCCGGCGATGATGTCGGTGGCAACCGGGCTCGGACCGCCAAAACTGGTTGCGACCTGGAGATCGACGAGATGCTCGATCCAGTCGGCTCGCCCGGCGATGTAGCCGCAGCGCACCGAGGCCGACAGCGTCTTGGAGAAGCTGCCGATGCGGATCACGCGATTGAGGCCGTCGAGTGCGGCCAGGCGCGGCGAGCGTTCCGGCTCGAAGTCGCCAAAAATGTCGTCCTCGATGATGGTGAGGTCATGCGCCGCGGCCGCGGTCAACAGCCGGTGCGCGGTCTGGAGCGATAGCGTCGCGCCGGTCGGATTGTGCAGCGCTGAATTGGTGATGTAGAGCCGTGGCCGCTCGCGGCCAAGGATCTGCTCGAAGCGCGCGATATCCGGACCCGACGGCGTGTAGGGCACGCCCACGATCCTGGCCTGATGCGCGCGCAGCAATGCGCGGAAGTTGAAGTAGCAGGGATCGTCGACCAGCACCGTGTCGCCGGGGCGAAGCAGGAAACGGCAGACGAGGTCGGTCGCTTGCGTGCCCGAGCCCGTCAGCATCAGCTGGTCGACCGATGCCTCGATCGCGTCTTCCGCAAGGCGCGTCAGCAGCAGCCGGCGCAGTGCGAGAGAGCCGGAGGTCGAACCGTAATTGGTCAATACGCTCGCATCGGTGCGGGCGAGCGCGCGGGCGGCGCGGCGCAGGGCCTCTTCCGGCATCCACTCCGGCGGCAGCCAGCCGCAGCCGGGTTTGAGCACGCTTTCGTCGGCATCGAGCGATTGCCGCGAGACCCAGAACGGGTCGACGGCACGGTCGCGGCGTGGCTCGGCCTCGGTCAGCGCAAGCGGCGGCGTGACGGTCGGCGAGATGTAGAAACCCGATCCACGGCGGGGGCGGATCAAGCCTTCGGCGGCGAGGCGATCATAGGCCTCGACGACGGTCGAGGGTGAAACACCCATCGTCGCGGCAAGGCTGCGGATCGACGGCAGGCGGTCGCCGGCCCCGAGCGCGCGGCCCGCGACCTTGGCGCGGATCGCGCTCATCACGTCAACGGTCCGGGTGCCGCCCCGGCCCTTCGTCAGCGTTCCGCTGTCCAAGGTGTACTGCCTTCCATATCCATACAGTTTGGCTGGATTGTACTGGATTGTGGCTGTTCCTGCTACCGGGGAAGGCCGAGTATCGCCGCTCAAGAAGCGAGGCGGACATGCAGTCTGTGGGCAGCGGCTGGGGCAACGGGCTTCTCGGCGTCATCATCTTCAGCGGCTCGCTGCCGGCGACGCGCGTGGCGGTCGGCGGCTTCTCCGCGCTGTTCCTGACGTCGGCGCGCGCGGTCATCGCCGCGCTGATCGGTGCGGCCGTGCTCGGCCTGCTGCGTCAGGCGCGGCCGCAACGAAACGATCTCGCCTCGCTCGCCATCGTCTCGATCGGCGTGGTGGCCGGCTTCCCCCTGCTGACGGCACTTGCGCTCCAGCACATCACCTCCGCGCATTCGATCGTCTTCATCGGCCTCTTGCCGCTGTCGACCGCCATCTTCGCCGTGTTGCGCGGCGGCGAGCGGCCGCAACCCCTGTTCTGGCTGTTCGCGATCCTCGGCAGCGCCACGGTGGCCGGCTTTGCCCTCTCCAACGGCGGCTCGGCGTCAATCGCCGGCGATCTGCTGATGGTCGCTGCGATCGTCTTGTGCGGGCTCGGCTATGCCGAAGGCGCCGCTTTGTCGCGCCGCCTCGGCGGCTGGCAGGTAATCTCCTGGGCGCTGCTGCTTGCGGTGCCGCTGATGGTGCCGGTGGCGATCCTGACCTTGCCGTCGACATGGAGCGGCATCACTGCGCCGGCCTGGATCGGGCTCGCTTACGTCTCGATCTTCAGCATGTTCGTCGGCTTCATCTTCTGGTACCGCGGCCTTGCGATCGGCGGCATCGCGCGCGTCGGCCAATTGCAGCAGCTCCAGCCGTTCTTCGGTCTCGCGCTCGCCGGCTTGCTGCTGCATGAGCCGGTCGCATGGAGCATGATCGCCGCGACCGCGCTCGTGGTCGCCTGCGTCTTCTTCGCGCGCCGGTTTGCCTGACGACGCCCCATCAGGTCGGCTTGCCGCCGGGCGGCGCCTTTTCGATCCCGGGCAGTCGCGCGATCTGCTCGGCGAGGAAGTCGACCAGCAGCCGCACCCGCGCGATGCCGGACCGCTCCGGCACGATCAGCATGTTCAGTGGAACGGGAGGCGGCGAATAGTCCGGAAGCACGCGTTCGAGTCTGCCGGCCGCAAGAAGGTCCCCGACCAGCCAGAGATGGGCCGGCGCGATGCCGCGACCGGCAGCGAGCGCCTCTCGTGCGGCAAGCCCGTGGTCGACACGCAATCGCCCGGACAAAGGCACCGCATGGCGGCCGCCGCGGCGTCCGTGCAGCACCAGCATGTCGCTGCCGGCGATGTTGGACATCCCCACGGTCTCGTGTTTGGCGAGATCTTGCGGGCGCGCGGGCCTGCCGCGAATGGCCAGATAGTCGGGCGAGGCCACAAGCACCCGGCGCGACCGGCCAAGAGGCTTGAGCTTCATCGAACTGTCGGTGAGCGGGCCCAGTCGGATCGCGACGTCGACACCTTCGCGCACGAGGTCGATCCGTTCGTCCGTCAGGCTGAGATCGACGGACACGTCCGGATAGCGGTCCTGGAAGGCGAAGACAAAACGGCTGACGTGGAGAACGCCGAAGGCCGCGGTGCAGGAGGCGCGTACCGTCCCGGCAGGCGCGCCGCGCGTGCTGCGTGCCTCTTCGCCGGCGTGCTCGACAAGGCGCAGGATCTGTACGCAATCGGCGTAGTAACGGCGCCCCTCGTCGGTCATGGTCACCCTGCGCGTCGTTCGCGTGAGCAGCGGCACGCCGACCGCTTGCTCGAGCTCCCGAATGTGCCGCGTGACGGTGGACTGGCCGAGACCGAGCTCGCGTGCCACCGCGGACAGGTTTCCCCGCTCGGCGACCCGCACGAAGCTGCGCATACGGTCGAGCGAAACCTCCGGTCTATCCATTTTTCGGCATAATCCTATCCATTGCCGATATCTAGCGGATCACGGCCGGCGGGGCTAGTTGCTGTGCGAAATCATCAATCATTGGTGCTGATCATGAAAGTGTTGATCGTCTTCGCCCATCCCGAACCGGGCTCGCTCAATGGCGGGCTGCGCGATGTTGCCGTCAGGTCCCTTGAGGCGCAGGGCCATGAGGTGCGGGTGTCGGATCTTTATGCCCAGCGCTGGAAATCGGATGTCGATCGCGCGGATTTCCCCTCGCTGCCGGCGGACACGCGACTTGCGCCAGCCGCCGCATCCAAGCAGGCGTTCGAGGCCGGCACACTGACCGTCGACGTCAAAGGCGAGATCGAGAAGCTGCTGTGGGCGGATGTGCTGATCCTGCAATTTCCACTGTGGTGGTTCAGCATGCCGGCAATCCTCAAGGGCTGGGTCGACCGCGTGTTCGCCTACGGCTTCGCGTACGGTGTCGGCGAGCACAGCGACAAGCGGTGGGGCGACCGTTACGGAGAGGGGACGTTGGCAGGCAAACGCGCGATGGTGATCGTGACGGCGGGCGGCTGGCAGGAGCATTATTCGGCACGAGGGATCAACGGGCCGATCGACGACCTGCTGTTCCCGATCAATCACGGCATTCTCTATTATCCGGGATATGAGGTTCTTCCGCCGTTCGTGGTCTACAAATCCGACAAGCTCGACGGGGCCGCTTACCAGGCGGTTGCCGAAAGTCTGCGCGAGAGGATGAGAACGCTTGCGACGACCCCGCCCATTCCCTATCGGCGCCAGAATGGCGGCGACTACCTGATTCCGGGCATGCAGCTCCGCGCGGGGCTCGAGTATTCCGCGGCAAGCGGCTTCGCGCTCCATGTCGAGCGGGCCGAGTCGCACGGCTCGCGTGCCGAGCCGGATGCCGTGCGGCCGCCGACGGATGTTCGCGCGGCAACAGCCTAGGTCTGCGGATTGCCTTGCATGACGGCGGACGCGTGCGGGATCACGACACCCGCACGCGGTGCGCCGGAAAGCTTCGAAGCAATCGATCATGCACGGGCGCGAACTCGATCGCCGCGAACGTGCTCACTCCATCACCGTCCGCGTCAGCGTGCTCCTCGCGAATTTCTTCAGCGGCATCGGCTTGCCGAACAGAAAACCCTGCACGAAGTCGAAGCCGAGCTCGTTCGCGGCAACGAGGTCGGCGCGGCTCTCGACGCCTTCGGCGATCGCACACGCGCCATAGCCCTGCGCAAGCTCGACGATGTGCCGGCACACCGTGCGCTTGAGGCGGTCATTGCCGCTGCCGGTGACGAAGTGCCGGTCGGCCTTCAGTTTGATGAAGGGGAGCTTGCCCAGGTCCATCAGCGACGGCCAGTTGGCGCCGAGATTGTCGATCGACAGGCCGATATTGTGCAGGCCCACTTCGCGCGCCACCTCGCCGAGGACATCGAGGTCGCGGATCGCCTCCTCGCTGTCGATCTCGATCGTCAGTCCGCCGAAGGCCGGATGCGTCGGCATGCGACGGCAGAGATCGCGCACGGCCTGCGGCTCCTTCAGATACGAGGCCGGCAGGTTGATCGAGAGATCGACCGGGCTCTGGTGCTCGAGCAGATAGTGCCAGTCCTGCACGGCGCGCTCGATCACGAATTCCGAGAGGTCGCGCAGATGCGGATCGTGCGCCTCGGGAATGAAATAGGCCGGCGGCACCACGCCCCAGGTCGGGTGGCGCATCCGCACCAGCGCCTCGGCGCCGTTGCGGATCAGCGTCCTCGCGTCGATCTTGGGCTGGTACCACAGCTCGAGCCAGCCGGCATGCAGGGCCTCGCCGACATGCACGGCCGGGCTCGGCGCCGGCTCCTCCGGCAGCAGCATCGCGACGCGCTCGCGCAGCGTCTCGGCGGCAAAGGGCGTGGTCAGCGGCGGCAGCATGGCAAGGCCATATTCCTCGCCGACCTGCTGCACGGCCCTGACGATGATCGACTCGCGGGCGCCGACGGCGAGAACCTTGCCGTCGAAGGCCTCGCGCACCAGCGTCTCCAGAAATGTCCCGGGCTCGATGCCGTCGGCGGCGATTCCAAGCAGGATCAGGTCCGGTAATTCGCTCGTCAGCACGGTTTTCAGCTCCTCCGCGCTGGCGCATTCGGTCGTGACGAAGCCGAGATCCTCCAGCACCTCGGCGAGGAAAGCACGCAGATGGCGCTTGCCGTCGGCGACGCAAGCGCGCGGCGTTACCTTTCGCCGCCCGAAGGTTTTGGGCCTTCGTCCGGCGAGTTCTACAATTTGATCGTTCATCTCAAGCCACTCCCGTTCGGCGACGGTGTTAGCGATGGGAGCAGTTTCAAATATGGAAGGCTTCAGTCGATTGTCGGATTATCTGGGTAACGTTAAAGCCCTCATCATTCCTAAAATTGTTCGGATCTCGTTCGGGAAGTCTTTACGTCTGACCGCGTGTGACGGACGCATGACACGGTCATCGCGAGAGATTTTTTGAAAGCTGCGGCCGGTGCGAGAGCAAGGCCGGTGTCCTGCAATTGGACGACGCCGTTCGCGCTTCGCCCAATTGAATAACGATGGCCTTCAATTGTTTGTGGCCTTGTCGTGCTGAGCCATGCCGACCGCCTTGTAGTCATAGGTCGGATAGAACTCGGTGCGGTACGCGCCCCACGCGGTATCCTCGATGACGCGATTGACTTCGCGCAGTCGCGAGGCCGGCAGCCGCAGCGTGATCACCTGGCCGATGCCCATCATCACGTACCAGCTCACGACCTCGATTCCGGGCGGCGGAAACGCCTTGTGGAATCCCTGCTTGTCGAGCTGCGCATTCAGCTCGTTGAGCGGGCGGGACTGGTCGTGCTTGAAGAAGACGGTCAGAAGCACCGCGTTGTCGGCGGTCGGCGCGGCATTGCCTTGCGGCGGCGAGGTCTGCGCCATCGTCGTCGATGTGAGCGCCAACGCGCCCGCAAGCATGGCCGCCATCGTCAATGTCCGTCGGTTCGATCTCATCGCGGAGTCCTTCCCAATGCTCATGCGGTGCATCGGAGAATAGGAGCGACAGCTACGGCCGAAGAACTCATTTTCGCGCGATGCGCGAATGTTCCGCCTCCGCTCGCGACGGTTCTGCGACGATGCGCGCGGCCGCGACGGCGAAAGTGTGAAGCAGATCACATGCGGCTTGCTGCACCTGCGCTATTGCTCGAGGCAGCCGGTGGTGGGCTGTCGAGGATCGCAGCAATGACGACGCGGCGGATATTGTATTGGTGGTTCAGGTTCGTGCTGTCAGGGCGATTTCTCGATCGCTTCCTGTGCCTGCCGCGCGCGCATTGATTGCGCTGCCGAATGTCAGGTCTGTCCGATCAATTTGCGAAACGCTGCCGCGCCGTCCTGCACGGCGTCGCGTCCCTTCCAGGCCAGATAGGACAGCTTGCCGCCGAGCGTGTCGTGGCTGCGTAGCCGGCGCGAGCCGAGAATGTGTCCGACATTGGCCGGGAAGCGGCTCACCTCGGCGGCCACCAGCGCCGCGATCGCGTCCATCAATTGCTGGAGGCGGACGCCCCATTCGCAATGTTCGATGCCGTCGATGCGGACCTTGAGCGCATATTCGGTGTCGTAGATTTCGGCGAGCAGGTCGCGAGCGATCAGCACCCGGTTGTGCCGGAGCGCGATCCTGAGGGCGAGGCGCTTGTCGTCGAGCCGGTCGAGCACCATGGCAACGACGCAGGCATAGGGCGTGGCGGCGACGTCGGCCGCGCTCTTGCTCGCGGCGGCCCTGGTGGCCAGGTGCACCAATTGCCAGGACGTCTTCAGCCGCCGCGCTACCAGCGCCAGCGCGAAGGGCAGCGCCTCGGGATGAGCCTTCTTGAAGGCATCGAGCCGCGCGGTGATCTGGGCGACCTGGCCGTCGTCGAATTTCGCGATCTTCTCGGGCAGCTTTTCGTTGAACTTCGGCAGCGCGGCGCCGGCGCGCAGCACCTGCTGCATCTTCTTGACGTCGTCGAAGGCGCTGCGCGAAGCCGTGTATTGCGCGAGCTTGCCGCGGGCGAACTCGGTGCTCTCCGTCGAGGCGAGGGTGTTCTCGAGGACCTTGACGACCTTGGTCTGGAAGATCGACGCGATCTTCAGCACTTCCTTCGGGTTGTTGGCGGTGACCTGGTCGTTGATCGCCTTGATGTAGTCGCGCGCCATGGTCGGCAGCAGGTCGCGGCAGATCCACTCCCAGATCGGGGTGAGGGTGTTGCGCGAAATTCGCCCCATGTTGGGGTGCTCGGGTGCGCCGTCGATCAGCAGCAGCTCGAGCGGCGCGAAGAAATAACGCGAGGGGCTGGTGGCGCGCGCCTGGGTCGATCCGTCCTTGCGAAACTCGGCGCGCAGGCGGGCCTGGACGTCGGCCGAGCCCGGCATGTCGATGCCGCACAGCTCGAGCCGCTCAAGCTCGCTGAGCAGACAGCTGCGCGACAGCGGCGTCAGCCTCTGCAAGAATTCCGACAGCCGGTCGATCTCGTTCATGGCACGCAATCTTCCGCAACGATTCCAGCAAGCCCACGGGCTCAATGCATGGAGGCATTTGCGCGCTCTCAATCGGATCTAGAGAAGCAAGTCGCCGTTAATTTATCCGTAAAATCCGGGGGCGGCGGACGACCGTCCGGGAGACGGCGGTTAAGGAGACTTCGGCCTATCTGCCCAGGAAGTGGGCGGAGTTCTCAACCCTTGCATGGTCGAGGTCAGCTTCGCGCAAGCATAAATTGTGCCGATGCCGGCGTTTTAGCGCAAAACTGCCAAAATCACCGTAATCTTACGGAGCAAAAAGTTAACCACAGATCGGCCCGGGTTCCGCTAAACAGGTCACATGGGGTCACAGAACGATACGGCGACCGATTCGCGGCCGTCGGAATGGTACGAAAGCAGCACTGCTTCGGCTGAAGAGCTCGACTTCGTCCGCCTGAACGCCGCCCGCGCCAAGGCCGCCGACGAAATGGCCGCCGCCATCGCCCGCGAGCTCAATGGCCCCCTGACTGCGCTCCTGCTCTACATGGGCGAGATCAAGCATCACAGCGATCAGCTCGCGCCGGCTACGGGCGACCGCGCCTATTTGCAGCGGGTGGTGGAGAATGCGCTGACGCAGACCGAGCGCGTTTGCGGCCTGGTCAAGCAGCTTGCCGGTCCCCACAAGGGCGACTCGCCGATCCCTCCCCGGATCGAGGACGCCGAATCGAAGGCCGCCCGTGTGTCGCAGCCGCAGCGCGTGCCGAGCGCCGAACTCCTGGGCCTGTCGGGCCAGAAGCGGCTGACCAAACGCGAACGCGAGGTGCTCCGGCTGATCAGCGAGGGCTATTCGAACAAGCAGGGTGCGCTTCGGATGCAGATCAGTCCGCGCACGTTCGAGAGCCATCGCGCCGAGGCGATGCGCAAGCTCGGTGCGCGCAACACCGCGGACCTCGTCCGCGCGGCGCTGCTGCATTCGATCGATTGAGGTTGTTGTCTTGCGCCGCCGGTCGCGGCGCGGGGCCGGGGCGGCCGATCGCGTTCAGAAGTAGTCTTCCGAGAAGGGGCGCGCGCGAGAGACGGGGCGCAGCGGCTTGATCTCTTCCTTCGGCGCGTTCGGAATGATCGTGATGGTCCAGCGGGGAGGGATGCTCGATTCCTGCTCCAGCACCGAGCGCACGAAGCCGGTCACCGTCGACTCGCCAGCCTTCACCGTCGCCATCCGGCCGTTGAACTGGGCGATGCGAAAGCGACGGACCTCCTTCTGGTCCACAGTCTCGTAGGTGAACATGGAAACCCTCCTGGTTTCCCGCGACTATCACCAGCTATGATTAGCCATCTGTGAAAATCCCAAACCGTAGAAGTACGGCGGGGTTGCATCGGTCTCGTTATGCCTGCGGATCCTGCGCGCGCGCGGCGGCGTAGGCGGCATCCATGCGCTCCAGGAGATCACTGAATTCGGCCTCGCCGAGCGTCTCCGCGGTCTTCTCCAGCCGCAGCGCCAGCGCCGCGAGCCTGAGATAGCCGAACGTCCCGGCCGCGCTCTTCAGCGAATGGGCCTCACGCGCGATTTTGGCGGGGTGATGCGCGAGCGAGAGCGTGCGGAACAGTTGCAGGCGTGCGCAGGTCTCGCCCCAGAACACGGCGCGCACTTCGCCGGCGCCGTCCTCGCCGATCTCGCGCACCAGCGCCGCGTACGCGCCCGGCTCGCGCGCGGGCTCGGCATCGAGCGCTGCCTGAGAAGGCGCAACGGTCATTTCAAGCATGGCTTGGCCTGCCTTGGTCACGGTTCGTTTGTCGCGTAGCGCGTTCGGCGCGCGGATCGGTCCGTGTCTAGGGCATTTGAATTTCAGTTCCGGTAGCAGGACAGCGGGTGTTTGCAGGCCGGCATTAGCCGCAGGTTTACCACGCGGCAGCGCCGGTCAGCGCTGGCCGAGCAGACGGTCGTACTGGGTCTTCACGGTGGCGTAGCATTCGCACGCGGTCTGGCGCAGGCCGTCCAGGTTCAGGATCTGGATGTGCCCGCGGCTGTAGTGGATGAAATTGGCCTGCTGCAAGGTATTGGCGACCAGCGACACGCTGTTGCGCCGCGCCCCGATCATCTGCGCCATGGCCTCCTGGGTCAGCAGCAGCCGATAGTCGCCCGACAGATCATGGGTGTGCAACAGGCAGCGCGACAGCCGCGATTCCACCGGGTGGGCGGCGTTGCAGCCCGCGGTCTGCTGGACCTGCACGTAAACCGCAAGCCCATGGCGCGTGAGCAACGTCCGCAGGGTGCCGCTCTGGTCGGCCGCGATGCGCAGCCGGTCGAGATCCATCATCGACGCGACGCCAGGAATCAGCACGATCGCCGTGTTCAGCGCGCATGCATCGCCCATGGTCGAGAGCGTGCCGAGCAAGCTGTCGCGGCCGATCATCGCGACCTGCACGTGCTCGCCCTTGGCGAACTTCACCACCAGCGAGATGACGCCGCGGTGGGGAAAGAACGCGCGCTTGAGCGTCTCGCCGGCCTCGACCAGAACGGCCTCGTGCGGCAGATCGACCGTGCGCAGGTGCGGGCGGATCAACTCGTAATCGTCCGCCGACAGCGCGGACAGGAAACCGTTGGATGGACGCGCCATCGTTTCCAAAGCTGCCTCCCGTCTCGTCAGGCAGGGACTTGCGAGAGCGAATTTGCCGATCCCAGCACGGGCGGGCTCCATCATGTTCCCGTCGGGATATATAGGCAATTGAGACAAGATGTCCGGGTGCGGCGTCACCCCTGCGAGGCTGTGTGCACCACGGCATGCCGACCGGCCGCCTCGGGCTCTCGTCACCGCGGCGCTCCGAGCAGGCGAGAATGGAAGGCCTTGACCGCCGCATAGCAGTCGCAGGACGTCGTCTCCAGCGCGCGCGGTTCGATGACTTCGATCTGCCCGCGGGTGTAGCGAATGATGCCAGCCCGCTGCAGCGCATGCGCGACGAGCGAAATGGCGTTGCGCCGCACGCCCATCATCTGTGCCAGCGCCTCCTGTGTCAGCGGCAGAATCGAGCCGTCGGAGAGGTCGTGGGCCCGCAAGAGCCAGCGCGCCAACCGGGCCTCGACCGGGTGCAGCGTATTGCAGAGCAACGATTGCTGCGCATGTGCGAGCAGGACCTGCTCATGACGCACCATCAGACTTCGAAACGGCACGCTCGCGGCGGCGATCGTCCGGAAAGCCCCGATTTCAAGCATGGACGCCGTGCCCGGGAAGAGCACGACCGCGTCCGCCAGCGCGATGCCGTCGGTAAGCGCCGCGCCGCCGCCCACGACGCTGTCGCGTCCCAGCATTGCGATCTCGATCATTTGCCCTTCGGACAAGCCCAGCGTGATCGAAACGGACCCGCGGTGCGGGAAGTAGACGTATCTCAGTGCGGCGCCCGCTTCGCCCAAGACAGATTCCCTGACCATTTCGACTGTCGCGAGATGGGGGCGCAGCAGGTCGAAATCCGCAGCATCGAGCATTCGCAGCAATTGATTGGGCGGGGAGCCGCTCGCGGTCATGCAGGATCAATTCCGACGCGTTCAATCTAAGATCGACGCCGCGTCCATTTGTCCGGTCAAGTTGCGTCGCAACAAAGCATATTGTACAGGTTGTGTGGCTGTCCATATACCCGTTAGAGGGCAGACAGGCTGTCGCATTTGCGCCGGAAATAAGTACTGCGCGCTGATTCGCTCGGGAACCTTCGCGCATCCTGCGAGGCTGCGCAGGAAAAAGCGGTAGGGGGGCCTTCATGAGCCGGCAGCACTGCATCCGCGCTGCGATCGGACGCCGGTCAGTCCGCGCAGCCTCGTCCATTGGACGAGCGGTTACCGCAACCGGACATCGCTCCGAACAATGGCGCCGCACGGCTGCAGATTTCGCATCCGTCGTTTCCGTTTCCTGTCTCCGCCAAAGGTGTTTGCGACCGTCAATTCTTCGATCCCAACCAGAGGAGAAAGGCGTGCCCCACGGTTCAATTATTGAATCGCCGAAACTGGAAGCTCAAACGGGGACAGAAAATCTGCGCCATATTCTCGTTGTCGACGACGACCCGATGGTGTGCATGGCCATCGAGGTCTATCTCCAGCGAAACCATTTTCGGGTGACGATTGCCGAAGGAGGCGAGGTCGAACTGCGCGCCCTCGAACACGATCATTTCGATCTGGTGATCATCGACATCTTCATGCCGCACATGCGCGGCTTCGAATCGATCAGGATCTTCCACGAGCGGGCCCACCATTCCGCTGATCGCGATGTCCGGCTACGCTTTCGTAAATCTGAATTCACCCGCTCCCGATTTCCTCCGGATGGCGCTCGAGCTCGGCGCGGCACGCTGTCTGCGCAAGCCGTTCACGCCGCTCGCGTTGCTCGCCGCCATCGAGGATTGCCTCGCGGAGCACCGTTCCGACGACATTATCTCGGCCGCGCGCCTGGGTTAGCGCGGCGCAGGCCGTCGTAGCGGCGGGGTAAGCATCCGTTTACCACAACCGCGGGCCTTACGGATCCCGGCAGGGCGCGATGCGATGGTCGCAAGAGCGCTCCCGATTGCGGGCGATCGGCTTCGATCCCACGCGGGCCGTGCATATCGTCCTTCACGAGCAGAACTTTTCGCGCGTGTTGCCTCGCCGTTATCGGCGCATTTACCTAACGCTTCCTTTCGTGACGGTTCGGTGCCGTTTTGCCGAAAAGTGCCGCAACATGCGGCTGAACCGCAAACTTCTCTTCAATATCCGTATTAGCACGGAGGATGAAATTAACGGGACCGTGAAAGGGGTTGTCTAACGATCCACGCGCGGACTTCCGTCGATGCCAAGCGTGGCTCAGGCGCCGAAGCCCAGCTCAGTAAGGCGTAGCTCATGGATGATCTGTTGCGGGAGTTCTTGACGGAGACCAGCGAGAGCCTGGACACCGTCGACAATCAGCTGGTGAAGTTCGAGCAGGAGCCGAACAACGCCAAGATCCTGGATAACATCTTCCGCCTGGTCCACACCATCAAGGGTACGTGCGGCTTCCTCGGCTTGCCGCGTCTGGAAGCGCTGGCGCATGCCGGCGAGACGCTGATGGGCAAATTCCGTGACGGCATGCCGGTGACGGGGCAGGCGGTGACGGTGATCCTGTCCTCGATCGACCGCATCAAGGAAATCCTCGCCGG
>NZ_SPQT01000037.1 GCF_004571025.1 Bradyrhizobium niftali
ATGTGGGGCACGTCCACCTTGCCGTGACCGATTGTGGCGTCGGCATCGCCGAGAACGACGCGGACCGCGTCTTGGATCCCTTCTTCACCACCAAATCGACTGGCCTTGGAATGGGTCTTTCGATCTGCCGGTCGATCGTGGAATCTCATGGAGGACGACTGTCGATGGTCCACAAAAATGGACCGGGCGCGACGTTCCAGTTTGCCTTACCGCTGCATAAGGAGGCCGTCTCGTGACTGCACGATTTGACGCGCCAGATGAAGGCAGCAATGCCGAGGCCTCGACAAAGGCGACCGTCCTCGTCGTGGAGGATGACATCTCAATGCGTCGCTCGCTTACGAACCTTTTTCAATCGGTAGGGTTAGACGTCGTTGCATTCGGATCAGCCCGCGAAATGCTGCAGCGCACAATTCCGGACGTTATTAGCTGCCTAGTTCTTGATGTCCGACTGCCAGGCTTGAGCGGCCTTGACTTCCAGACTGAGCTAGCGAGGCTGAACATACATATTCCGATCATTTTCATTACCGGCCATGGCGACATTCCAATGACTGTCAGGGCCATGAAGGAAGGAGCGGTCGATTTTCTCAGCAAACCGTTTCGCGATCAGGAACTGCTTGATGCCGTGGTTGCGGCGACCGAACGCGATCGCAAAAGACGGGAGGCTCAGCAGACGGTCGCGAACCTGCAGTCTTTATTTGAGACCTTAAGCCCGCGCGAGCAGGCGGTGATGAAACTGGTCGCTGCCGGCCTGATGAACAAGCAGGTCGCCGCCGAGCTTGGGCTCGCCGAGATTACGGTCAAGATCTACCGGGGACACGCAATGAAAAAGATGCGTGCACGCTCGCTGGCCGACTTGATCAGAATGACTGAGACGCTGGGAGTTCGCACTGATCGTCCTGAACAAACCCAAGTATGATTTTACAATTTCATCAGTCGAGCCCACTTTTCGCGCAAGGTGGCTAATGCTTGCAGCCGCTATTTCCGCTCCAGGAGGGCTCGTCTTGTCCACGCCTTTGATTTCCGTCGTTGACGACGACGCCTCAGTCCGTGCGGCGACAGAGAATCTTTTGAAATCGCGTGGCTACATCGCCCAAATATTTGCGTCGGCCGAGGAACTCCTGAGGTCCCCGCAATTGGACGAGACATCCTGTGTCATTACCGATATGCAGATGTCGCCTATAAGCGGCCTGGAGCTGATGGCAGAGATGCGGACACGGGGTTACGACGCACCATTCATTTTCATTACCGCTTTCCCCAACGACCGCGTGCGCGCGTCAGCGCTGGGTGCCGGAGCGATTGGCTTCCTCGCCAAACCCTTTGCCGGACAAGCGTTAATCGAGTGCCTCGACACCGCGCTGAACGCGTATGACGGCCGAGGCGGCATCTGATGCAATCAACATGCGGCTTGAATTGATGTGCGATCTAAACGCTCCACGCGTCGATCTCGCCACCGATCAACCTCTTCGGAGTCAAACACGCTAGTTGCTCTAAACGGCGAACGAGAGGCGAATTGTTGCCCTGTCCATGCTTTACCGACTCTCGCCGGGCGGCTAGTTTGGTGCAGAACAATCTTATCGCTGCGAGGACCGGAAGGGCGCGTTAGCTCGGCTCATTCTGTAGGTCGACGTTCAACTTAATGCTCACCCAAAGCAGTCGACGACTTAAGCACTTCTTAACTCGTCTGGATCGAGGCTATATACTTCATTGCAGAGTGGAGCTGGCGCAAGAGCGCTCGATAAAGCAAGAGATTGGCTGTTCGCAGCCCGACTGCAGTGACGATGATAACGGAGCTTCACCTAGGACAACCGCCCCGCGTGTTGTGTTGAGCCTTTTCTGGTGAAAGAGCTCTGCACGATGCGCGTGCGCACGGCGTCGTTATGTCCGTTGACGCATGCCGGCCGTCTTGCCCATAAACGCCGCTTCGCTGTGCATTTCCTTGCCGACCGACTCACGGCAGGCGCGACGCGCTTCCTACTTCGTAGGCCGTCCTCTGTAGAAAACTTCTGCCTCCAAGCCGTCCAAGGTGCTCGGCGCAACACGCCCGGTCCCTCGGGGGCCGGGCGCACTTTGGCGGCACCCCATGTAGGTCCTCGCCGCAGCGAGCATTGCCGTAATTGCCTTGCGCAGTGAGCCCCCTACTTCCAACGCTCAAACAACTCAGTAACGGCTAGCCAAGGTGCACTCTGGGGGCAGTCTTCTGAACCAACACAGAGGAACTCTCAGCCGAAAAGGCTATAAACACAGACGAGCCCGGAGCAGGCTAGATTAGTCTACTCCATCGGGCCCAATCACCGGTGATCCCATGGTCACATAAAATCATCCTCATAATCGTATGCTGAGCGGCTCGCTGGGATCTCGGTATCACTACCTTCACTGTCGTCAGCTTTGGAAAGATATCGCGCAGGAGCGCCTTTTCGCTGCCATTTGCCGTCGCTATTCCTTACCCACTTATCTGACTTCTCTGGATCGAGAACCATGTTGTCGGCGTCAACCTCGATGAATCCCATCTTTGCCGCACGGGCTCTTGCTTCCGGATTAGCCGGACGCGAATTGAGCAGCGGCTGTTCGCCGTCCATTCGAAGCTGGTGCTCGAGCAGGATATCGCCAGCGTTCTCGACAAGCGGATGAACGACTCGAAAATCCACCGTCGAGGTAGTCCCGTGGTGTCGAGGAAATAGCTTCTTCCACCTTTTGACGTCGAACTCGGTCATGCTGTCGCCGCCTTCCGTTCTTAGAAGTCCGACACTCTTGTTGCCCAATTGGTAGCTAAAGATCGCGCATCCTCGGAATCTCGGGTTGTTCCGTAGTTTTTGGCAACTTCTGCAGTTCGCCCTGCCTTGGCGGACACGAAGTCGGAGTACTCTTGGGGGTTGTCGCGGATGTACTCGATTTCGTCGCCATGATAAGCCTTCGCGGCTTCTCGGAATGAGCGACGATCGATCTCTATGATGGGAGGGGTTGAAACGAGCGAATACGGTCTTGTTGCCGAAGATTAACTGCCACTCCAACCAGATTCGGCTAAGCGCATACTGGCGAACGCATCCGCAAAGTTGGCTGTGTCCATTTGCTCATCAGTTTCTGCAAAGTTGGAGGATTGGAAGTAGGACGAGCCATTGATCCGATTATACATGGCGATTGGTGCTCCCGTCGGACATACCGCATCTAGTTTTGGCTTCTTCGGCCTAGCGGCGCTGATAGGGAGCCTGGCTTACCAAAACCTGACGTGGCCGCCCTTACGTTGGTTTGTCATAGACTTCCTTCTGAACGACACGGGGGCACACGCTCGTGCCATTGGCATTCATCTGGTTTTGATGAGAGGTCGCGAACACAGCTCCGAGGAAGCTCCTTTATTAGAAATTTGGTTGATCGCCGATTGACCTGCTGACGCCAATCGGATTGTGCTCTTTTCGTTGTTCCGCCGCGCCGTCTCATATCCGGGTTTTCTTTTCGACGTTCCAGTGGAACTCGCGGACCGCCTTCGACAGATTGGCCCATTTCCAGAATTTGAGCAACGATATCGCCTGCCCAGAAACGTAGTCTAACGTCGGCTCGTAGAAGCGCGACCGCGCGTTCGGCGTCAACGCTCATTTACCCAAATCCGCATTTCGCCTTCGCCGCGGTTAGCCCAGCTGAACAACGGAATGAATGTCAGCTGCTGCGGTTCTAGCTGTCCAGGCACTTTGTCGTAGTGATAAAGCGCCGCTTCTTCATAATGCGTGTGTTGCAACCGCGTCCCGCCGGCCTCCAGCAAGATCTTGCCACTAAAGAGACCAGTTCCTTCGATAAGTGAAAACCGACTGTCTGCATTAAGCCAAAGGTTGTGTAACTCGGTCCCGTTGTCGGCCTCCTCCAGACAATAAATTAAGGGGCCACGCTGGATGGCCACCTTGCCGGCCAAATTGCGAAGTTGTGGATGGCCGTATACGCGACGCACTTGCATTGGCAGCGATAGTTTGACGCGATCTCCCTGCCGCCACGTTCGGCGAATGTGCAAATAGCCCTTGCGCGGCTCGCAATTCACGGGCTTGCCGTTCACGCTCGCCTGCGGCGCGCTGCACCATTCCGGCAGGCGCAGGGCGAGCGTGTGGGCAATTGGCGGCGCAGATTCGACGGCGATTTCCACCTGGTCTCTCCAGGGATAGCTGCCGCTGATGAGCAACCGCAGCGCATGTCCGTCGACGGATATTGCCACCCTATTACCAACGTAGAGATTTACATAGAGCGCGTCGGTGCTGGGCGTGTAGATGTAGTGACCAATCGATGTGAAAAGGCGTGCGATGTTCGGTGGGCAGCACGCGCAGCCAAACCAGCGTCGTCGAACCGGCGAGACGTGATTGTAGATGCCATTAGACCTCAGCGTTTTGGGATGCACTTCGAGCGGGTTAACATAGAAATAGTGACGCCCGTCGAACGCGATGCTGCCGAGAACGGTATTGTAGAGCGCGCGCTCCATCACGTCGGCATAGCGGCCGTCCAGTTCCATCTCCAACATACGGCGCGCGAACATCATCAGGCCAATCGACGCGCAACTTTCCGCGTACGCCGTATCATTTGGCAAATCGTAATCGCTGCTGAACGCTTCGCCGGCGCCTTGCGAGCCGATGGCTCCGGTAATATAGATCTGGCGCTGAACCATGTTTTGCCATAGCCGCAGGCAAGTTTGGCGCTGCTGCTCGTTCTGGCGCAGACGCGCGAGATGAGCTACTGCCGTCATGAGGTATACAAAACGAACCGCATGACCGGTTGCGGTCCGCTGCTCCGAAAGCGGCAACTGCGCTTGGCTGTACGCTTTGTTTTTTACCATCCAAGGCGCGGCATCGGATTTTGGCACGCAGGATTGCTGGCGCTTCTCGTACTCAATGTCGTAGAAGTGTGGCTCCGTGCCGCGCTGCTCTACGAAATAATTGGCCAGCGTGAGATATCGCTGCTCCTTTGTCGCTTCGTAGAGGCGTGCCAACGCAAGTTCGATTTCTGGATGGCCATCATAGCCGTGCAACTGATCGCACTCTGGGCCGAAAACTGTGCAGAGGTGGTCAGCAAGCCTGCAAACGACCTCCAGCAACCGCCGTTTGCCAGTCCCCTGAAAGAATGCGACACCCGCTTCAATCAAGTGGCCAGCACAATAAAGCTCGTGGCACTCCGTTAAGTTGGTCCAGCGCTCCTGAGGCGCGTTCAGTATGAAATAAGTGTTGAGGTAACCGTCGCCGCTTTGGGCGGCCGCAATCAATTCAACCAGCTCGTCGACGGCTTTCTCCAGCTCTGGATTTGGTGCCTGGCATAGCGACCATGCAGCCGCCTCAAGCCATTTTGCGACGTCACTGTCCTGAAAAACCGTGCCATGAAACTCGCCCCTCGCACGCCCGGCAGCAAGGCGGAAGTTCTCTACCGCGTGACTCGGTATCACCTCGGGATTGCGATCGTTTAGCACCTCCCATTGGTAGGGAATTGCCACTTCCCTGACCAGCTGCTGGCATTGCCCAATCAGTGGATCCGAGACCTGTAGGTTGTGAAGATCGACTTCGGCCACATTTCGATCATTCATCGCATTCCTCCTTGAAGTGTGGCGAGCGGAGACCTAGCTTGGCAGGCCATCTCACCACGATTGCGTTGTTGAGCTTGTCGCCCGGAGATTTTCGGCTACACACTCGTACTCTCGGGGCGAGGCTTCAAAACGATCAAATGGAGAGGCTGCCCTAAGGCGCCGCCCTCCCAGACATGCGTTGACAGCAGTCGGTCGAGGAGCGGGACAGCAAATCCCGTGCCCGGAATAAGGAGCGGTTCTTCTGGTCAACCAGATCTGCGGCTCCCCGTAGGAGCCCGATGCGATTGCTGCCCACCAACCGGATTTGCCAGTCGTGCTAAATCCCGCGTCGCTGCAAGGCCGGTTGATCCTGCTATATGAGCGGGTCGGCCGTCGCTGGATAGAATAGTAGTACTCTCCTGCCGCTACAGGCGGGGGCACCGCGTCTTTCCGGCGCGGCGCCCCCTGCACTTAATTTTAGGCCCTCGACCTTGCGCGAGAATGTTCGGTTTCTAACAATCCATTTGATGACACGTAGCAGCTGGGAGGGCCGCGGTGACGCGTATGGTCCAACAGGATTGCGTGAGCCGCTGCTAGGCGCCGAAGCGACAAACTGGACTGCTAATCCTAAGCAATCGTCGCAGGGAGTCGAAGTGCATGCTCAACGTGCCCGACATGGGGGCGGATGCTGGCAATCGCGAAAAGTAGGTTGTTGCGCGTATGCGCCGCCAGTGAACAATCCGCGACGGAGCGGCTCGAAGCTGTTGTGTGCACCGACTTGCTCGTCGGCTTCGGCAAGGTGGGAGGATGAGTTAGAGAGTCACTTTTGTGTACCGAGCTTCAGGCTGATTTGGCCCTGCAAAGCAGATAGCAGACTGGATAACCGAGAGCCGACTTGGATCTCCCAATTGTGCGTAATTCCCACTTGTTATCGATCGTTCCGCTCGAACGACAGCATGGTAACGTTCACTCCATTGGCGTTGGCCGGTTGACGATGACGTAAGCAGGACTGACTCTGCTCATCGAGCTGGATCGGTCTACGATTTAGCTGTTGATAGTGGGATCGTTCTCCTTGAGCTCGCCCACTCCATTAGTGGCCTCAATGCTCAAATATGACACTGCCGCCTCATTCCACAGTCACCGATTTTGCTAGATTACGCGGCTGGTCCACGTCCGCGCCCCTTACGAGCGCGGTATGGTAAGCCAAGAGCTGAACCGGAATGGCATAGACCATCGGCGTAAAGCTTGCGACCATCTCCGGCAGCACAATGGTCATGAGTGTGTCCACCGTCGCTTCCAAAGCACCCTTCGAATCGGTCATCAGGATGATCTTGCCGCCCCGAGCCGCAACTTCTTGCATATTCGAGACGGTCTTCTCGAAGACCTCGTCATAAGGCGCGATCACCACCACAGGCACTGCCTCATCTATCAGTGCGATCGGTCCGTGCTTGAGCTCGCCGGCGGCATAACCTTCTGAGTGGATATAGGCAATTTCCTTCAGCTTGAGTGCGCCCTCCAGCGCCAGGGGGGCCGATGTGCCACGACCTAAATAGAGCACGTCCCTTGTGTCGGCGATATAACGCGCGAGCTTCTCGATCTGCGGCTCAATCAACAGTGCGGTAGCAATCAACCGCGGCACTTCGATAAGTGCACGCACAAGCTTCGTTTCCTCGATCTCAGACAGTTTATCGCGCTCTTTGCCTGCTGCGACGGCAAGCGCGGCCAATACCATCAGCTGGCAGATGAATGCCTTGGTGGAGGCGACGCCGATTTCTGGCCCCGCCAGCGTCGGCAGAACGGATTCGCTCTCCCGCGCAATCGTCGACGTCGGGACATTGACCACAGATATCGTGTGCACGCCCTGGTCCTTGGCGTATCGCAACGCAGCTAACGTGTCAGCGGTTTCGCCCGACTGCGAGATGACGATCGCGAGATCGCCCCGGCGCAATGGCGCCTCCCTGTAGCGGAACTCGGACGCTACATCGATCTCGACAGGCAAGCGCGCCAGCCGCTCGAACCAGTATTTGGCGATGTGCCCGGCATAGCTTGCAGTGCCGCACGCCGTAATTGAGATGCGCTGAATGGATTTAAAGTCGAACGGCAATGTGAGCGGCAGGGCGACGCGCTCGGCCGCCGTGTCGAGATAATGCGCCAATGTCTTGCCGGCCACTGTCGGCTGTTCGTGAATTTCCTTGGCCATGAAGTGGCGATAATTCGCTTTGTCCACAAGGAGTGACGATACGCCAGACTTTGATGTTTCCCGCTCGACGACAGATCCGTCTACGCTATAGATCACGCACATCGTGCGCGTAAGCACGGCCCAGTCGCCGTCTTCAAGATAGGTGATGGTGTCGGTCAAAGGCGCGAGCGCGATCGCATCCGATCCTAGATACATTTCGCCGTTACCATGCCCGATCGCAAGGGGCGACCCCCTACGCGCGCAGATCAAAAGATCGTCGTGGGCCTTGAACAGGAACGCCAGCGCGAAGGCACCGCGCAGCCGCGGCAGCGACGCTTGTACCGCATCCTGCGGCGAGTAACCCTTCTTGAGATAAGATTCGACGAGATGCGCCACCACCTCTGTGTCTGTCTCTGAGTTAAAATGGGCTCCATTCCGCTCCAGTTCGGCTCGCAACTCGCGGAAATTCTCAATGATCCCGTTATGAACGACCGCGACATTTTCCGTCGCATGCGGGTGAGCATTGCTCTCGGTCGGCTTTCCATGGGTCGCCCAGCGGGTATGACCGATTCCCGTGTGACCCGACGGCGGATAATAGCGCAGCCGCTCCTCAAGGTTTCTCAGCTTACCTTCAGCGCGGCGGCGCTCGATATTGAGACCTTCGAGAGTCGCGAGGCCTGCGGAGTCGTAGCCCCGATATTCCAATCTCTTGAGCGAGGCCACCAACTGTCCAACGACCGGACCACGCCCCAAAATGCCAACAATTCCACACATATCGATCAATGCAGCCCAAGTTTAAGGAGTCAGGAACCCGGTCATGAAATTCGCTTACCCGATGGTAACAGGTGTCAAGTTCGGTTTTCGCGACCGCCTGTACCGCCGCCGCATTCACAAGCGTGAGTTAGATCTCTTTCAGCCATCATCGCTTCGCGCGGCTACATTCCGCTTGTAACTGCCGATCGAGTACAAACGGCTCAGCAGCTTTAGCTTGAATTGTTCCGCGTTACTGGAGACGTTTTTCCAGCGCGGGTTTAGGAGACTTATCATACTTGAACCGAGGCAACTTACGCTCGGCCAAGGTTAAAGGATTGGCGCCGAAGCTCCATTGTACGAAAGTAAGCTCTCGATATCGAAACGTTCGTCGATCTATACCAACGTTTGCTACTCTTTCTCACTTTGTCGCGCGTCACCCGTCACTGCCTTCCGCGAGTTGGATATTAGCAACGGCACAGATCATGGTTGATGAATCGACCCAAGATTGCGTGTTCTGTTCGGAAGTTAATAGCGCTTGGTAGACTGCGGTTCTATGAGCAAGCTTTGGCTGTGTTCTGACTTGCGTGCCGCCATTCCGACAAATGCATTGACGAATGCAACGTCGCTCTCCCACGCCATGACGAGACCGCGCGAAATGCACACTTGCTCCTGAGGACAGATAAGGAGCACAGACCGTCGCTTCTATCTCATTACAAATGTCGCCCAGGGACAAACGCGCCGCGAGCACGCGCGAGGGCGTTTTGCCATCCATCTCGCCTGCTTAGGAACATCGCGTTGCTAGGGTTACTGGGCTTCATTTTCGAAGCTCAATGTGTTGGCATCCTTCAGTCCGGATATAAATGAATGTATATAGTGTGCATTCCTGCATGATGTGTATGACTGGAGCTAACGATCGCTTTCTTTTAATTGCGGGTGGAGCGCGTGTGCGCATCTAGATTTTTCGAGAAACGGCTTCGCAATGGTGTTTCTTTGCGGCGCTATTAAGGGAAACCATGGCGGCTCAGGAGTCAAAACGGCGCATTGCGCTGATTACGGGCGTCACCGGGCAGGACGGCGCATATCTGGCCGAGTATTTGCTCGGTCTCGGCTACACCGTGCATGGGATCAAGCGCCGCTCATCTTCGTTCAACACCGCGCGCGTCGATCACCTCTACCAGGACCCGCATGTCGACAACGTGCCGTTCCTGATGCATTACGGCGACATGACGGATTCGACCAGTCTGATCCGCCTGATGCAGCAGATCCGCCCCACAGAGATCTACAATCTCGCCGCCCAGAGCCACGTCGCCGTCAGCTTCGACAGCCCGGAATATACCGCCAATGCCGACGCCATCGGCGTGCTGCGCCTCCTGGAGGCGATCCGCATCCTCGGCATGGAGAAGCAGACGCGGTTCTACCAGGCCTCGACCTCCGAGCTCTACGGCCTCGTGCAGGAGATCCCGCAGAAGGAGACCACGCCGTTCTATCCGCGCTCGCCTTATGGCGTCGCCAAACTCTACGGCTACTGGATCACTGTGAACTACCGCGAAGCCTATGGCATGTTCGCCAGCAACGGCATCCTGTTCAACCACGAGAGCCCCATCCGCGGCGAGACGTTCGTCACCCGCAAGATCACCCGCGCCGTCGCCCGCATCGAAGTCGGCCTCGAGGACACGCTCTATCTCGGCAATCTCGAAGCCAAGCGCGACTGGGGCCATGCCAGGGACTACGTCGAGGGCATGCACATGATCCTCCAGGCCGACAAGCCTGGCGATTTCGTGCTCGCCACCGGTGAGACGCGCTCGGTGCGCGAGATGGTCGAGCTGGCCTTTGCGCAGGTCGGCCGCCGCGTCGCATGGCGCGGGCACGGCGTCGGCGAGACCGGCGTCGACGAGACGACCGGCAAGACCGTGGTGAAGATCGATCCCACCTATTTCCGCCCGACCGAGGTCGATCTCCTGGTTGGCGACGCCAGCAAGGCGCGCCAGGTGCTCGGCTGGAAGCCGAAACGGACGTTTGCCCAGCTCGTCGGGGAGATGGTGGCGAGCGATCTGGCGGAGGCAAAACGGGACGCCGGCCGTGGCAAGCACAGCGTTTGAGCTGAAAGGCAAGAGCGTCTACGTCGCCGGCCATCGCGGCATGGTCGGAGCCGCGCTGGTGCGCCGGCTCGAACGGGAGGACGTCAAGCTCGTCACGGTGGATCGCCGCGAGGTCGACCTCTGCAATCAGGCCGCGGTATTCGACTGGTTCGCGCGCGTGCGGCCGCAGGTGATCTTTCTTGCCGCCGCAAAGGTCGGCGGCATCGTCGCCAACAACACGCTGCGCGCCGAATTCATCTACGACAACATTGCGATCGCGGCCAACGTGATCCATGCCGCGCACCAGAACGGTGCCGAGAAGCTGATGTTTCTGGGCTCGTCCTGCATCTACCCGAAGCTGGCGGCGCAGCCGCTGCGCGAGGATTCCGTGCTGACAGGCCCGCTGGAGCCGACCAACGAGCCCTATGCGATCGCCAAGATCGCGGGCATCAAGATGGTGGAGGCCTATCGCAGCCAGTATGGCAGGGACTTCATAAGCGTGATGCCGACCAATCTCTACGGTCCCGGCGACAATTATCATCCCGAGTACAGCCACGTGGTTGCCGCCCTGGTCCGCCGCTTCCACGAGGCAAAGCTCGCGGGCTCGAAGAGCGTCGTGGTCTGGGGCACCGGCACGCCGCGCCGCGAATTTCTCTACGTTGACGATCTCGCCGACGCTTGCATCCATCTGATGAAGACCTATTCCTCGCCGGAATTGGTCAATATCGGTACCGGCGAGGACATCAGCATCGCCGAGTTAGCACTCATGGTTGCGGCGGCCATCGGTTTTCGCGGTGAGATCAGATTCGACACGTCGCGCCCTGACGGCACACCGCGCAAGCTGCTCGACGTCGGGCGGCTGTCCGGGCTCGGCTGGCGCGCCACGACCTCGCTTGAGGACGGCATTCAGGTGGCGTACCGGGCGTATCGCGCCGACGGCGATGAACGGTACCAAAGTGATCTGCCTGTTCAGGGATAACGCGCCAAATCCTAGGCATCAATCCGCGGTGAATGTCCAGCCGAGCGGACTTGCCGCTCACGTCCTCCAACTTTGCTTCGCAGTTGACAAGCTTTCATTGTCACCGGGCTCGGTCGGACGCCAAGAACCCAAGTGACGCGGTGTATCCTAGCTACGACGCAGCCAACCACTTTCAGGAAAAGGAGAATCGCCATGATCGAGACCTGCTACCATGAAGTCGAGAGCTCATCGTCTCTAAGCCGCTAAGTGCCGACCGCTGGACGGTCATTAGTCGGAAGCGTACTGGTGTCCCTTTCCTCTCGGCCAACGCCTTAGCGATGGTCTGTCATCATCCTCGCTGACAGCGTAACGATGGACATGAGCACGCCCAACATCCCAAACGCCACGCGCAAGCCAAACATGTGTGCGACGAGCCCAATGCCGGCGGGTCCAACGAGTATACCCGCGTAGCCGGCTGTCGTGATGACCGCGATCGCAACGGCTGGCGGCATCATTTTCTGTTTGCCGGCGCGTCGACAAAGTACAGGTACAACATTAGAAATGCCCAATCCAATGAGCAGGAACCCCGCCATAGCAATTAACGCAACGGGCGCGGCCACCACAGCCAAGAATCCTGTTACGATCGGCAGAGTCCCGAGTATCAATATGGCACGGTCACCGATTCGCGCCACCACGGCATCTCCGCCGAGGCGCCCTGCGGCCATTGCGATCGAGAAGAGCATACACCCAATGCCCCCATGCGCTTCCGCGAGAAGATCTCGTTCAACGAGAAGCAAAGCGCTCCAATCGAGCATTGAACCTTCGACAAGGAAAGTGATAGCCGCGAGCACAGCTATTAGCAACACACTGCGATTGGGCAAAACAAACGATGGCCCCTGCTGCCCCGCCCCCGCCGCGAGCAACCCCGGCCAGGCCGATACAATCGCGATCGTCATCAACGCCGAACAGACCAACGTCGAAAAAAGCGGGCCAAGCTGCAGCGACAGGAGCGAGGTCACGGCGGCAGAGCCGGTGAATTCCCCAATGCTGTACTGGGCGTGGAGGCCAGACATCAATGGACGGCCCGTGACGCGCTCCAATTCAATCGCGTAAATGTTCATGGCTACATCGATCGAGCCCAGTGAAACGCCGAACGCAAACAGCGTAGCACCGAGCCTGACAGGTGTGTTGGCAATTCCAAGGCACGGCAATAAGATCGCGAGTCCAAGTCCACCCCCGAGGATAATGGGCTTGCTGCCGTACCGCGCATTCAATACGCCGGTCAAAAGCATCGCGATAACGGATCCCGTTCCGAGACAGAGCAACAGAAAACCAAGCATGCGGTCACCGACCGCGAGCCGCTCCTTGGCGAGTGGCACCAAAGGCGCCCAGGCCGCGAGGCCGAATCCGGCCACAAAAAATGCGAGCCGGATCCCAAGCAGGCCGGCAGACCAATTAGCAGGCAGTATCACGGGCGCTCCTGAGAGAACGGCCTCGCGAGCGCGACGCCCCTCATCCTGCGTGCGTCGCCTGCAGGCGGCGCTATCGACAATGATGGCGTCAAGCTGGCATTCTTTATCCCTGCAAATGCAATGCCGTCACAAAAATTAGTGGACTACCTCACTAGGCAAGCGGACGGTGATCGTTGAGCCCATGGATAGGGTGTGTCGGTTATTCCTTCCCGGTTAAGCTGGCCATAAGAGGGTGACGTTTTTGCTGATCTGCGACAACCGGAGGCGCAACGCTCACTGTGGCTTTGTCGCAAAGCCTACAAACCTCGCAAAGCCAACGGGACGTGAAGATCTCGATTCGTAAGGGAACGTGAAGCGATCGCAGGCTCCTTCGCGCACCACACTGAGCGAACCTGGATTGATTTTATCGTCATTGCTTGGCCATCTGGGCATCAGCAGCGCCGGTAAGGTCGAGATCGGCAGCGATCGCGCGGCCGGAGCTCGCATCGCCACGATGATCGGACGCGATCGCGACATAGACCGCCGGCAGCACGAAGAGCGTGAACAGCGTGCCCACAGACATGCCCGCGACCAGCACGAGCCCGATCGAGAAGCGACTCGCAGCGCCAGCTCCCGTTGCGGTCATCAGGGGTATGAAGCCCGTGACCATCGCCGCAGTGGTCATCAAGATCGGGCGCAGTCGGACGCGCGCCGCCATCTCTATAGCCGAGCGACGGTTAAGTCTCTCCTTGAGCTGCAGCTCATTGGCGAACTCAACCATCAGGATGCCGTGCTTGGAAATTAACCCGACCAGTGTCAACAGTCCGATCTGGGTGTAGATGTTCATCGTCGCCCAGCCAAAGAATGGCGGGATCAAGGCGCCGACGATTGCCATCGGCACGCTGATCAGGATGATGAGGGGATCGCGCAGACTTTCGAACTGCGCCGCAAGCACCAAGAATATGATTATGAGTGCAAATGCAAAGGCAATGGCCAGTTGGTTACCCTCGTGCACATATTGGCGCGCGTCGGCAAGGAAGTCGTGACTGAAGCCTGCGGGCAGTTTCTTCGCCTCCGCTTCCAGGAAGTCCACAGCCTGACCGATCGAGACGCCGGGCATCGGCACAGCCTGAAAGGTCGCGCAGTTAAGCTGATTGTAGTGGGTGAGCGCGTTCGGATCGGTTGCAGTCTCGATGGAGACTACGGTCGACAGCGGAAGCATCGAGCCCCCCGCAGTTTTCACATAATAGCTCCCGATTGCTTGCGGCGCCAGGCGTTCTTCGCGGGGCACCTGCGGGATCACCTCGTAGGAGCGGCCCTGCAAATTGAAGCGGTTGACGTAGTTTCCGCCGAGTAAGGTGGCGAGCGCGTTTCCGATGGTCTGCATGGTGATGCCAAGCTCGTTGGCCTTGGATCGATCAACCTTGATTCGTACCACCGGCCGGTTGAACTCGAGGTCGGAGTCGCTCACCATGAACAGACCGCTCTTCTGCGCGGCTTCCTTCAGCTTCGACATCTGCTCGTAGACGGATTGGAAGTCAAACGTCGAATTGATCACCATCTGCACTGGTAGGCCATCCGAACCACCCGGAAGTGGCGGCAAGCTAAAGGCAAACGCGTTGATGCCTTCAATTTTGGACAGCTCGGCCTGGACGAGCGACTTAAGCAAGATCGATGAGCGCTTGCGCTCGTCCCATGCCTTGAGCAACATGCCGGCCATGCCACTCTGCTGGCCGCCAACACCATTGAGTACAAAGCTCAAATCGGTCTCTGGAAATTTTTGGAGCGCGTGTTCGAGCTTGGTGCCGTAATAATCGAGGTAGTCGATATTGGCGTATCTCGGCGCCTTGGTTAAAGCGAATACGATACCTTGATCCTCCTCGGGTGCGAGTTCCTTGGAAGTATTCACATAAAGAAAGCCGACGAGGCCCAGCATGGTCAGCGCAAACAGGCCGGTAATCGGACGATAGTCGAGCGAGCGGTCGAGCTTTCGGCCGTACCATCGTGTCATGGTGCTGAACCCGCGGTTCACAAATGTTGCAAACCGCCCCCCCTCTGCGCGCCTCAGGAAGACCGAGCACATCATCGGCGATAGGGTCAAAGCAATCACGCCCGACACGATCACCGCTCCTGCCAGCGTAAACGCAAACTCGCGGAACAGCGCGCCAGTGAGGCCGCCGAGAAACCCGATTGGAGCATATACCGCAGCCAAGGTAATCGTCATGGAGACAACGGGGCCGACGATCTCGTGCGCGCCCCTTATAGCAGCCTCTAGAGGCGGCGCACCTTCTTCCAAATGGCGATGAATGTTCTCCACCACAACGATCGCGTCATCGACCACGAGACCGATTGCGAGAACCATCGCAAGGAACGTCAGGAGATTGAATGAAAACCCCAGCGCCAGCATCATGCTGCAGACACCAACAAGCGATAGCGGAATAGTGACCACAGGAATGATGACCGACCGCAGCGAGGCCAGGAAAAGGAAGATTACCGCCACCACGATCACGACGGCTTGGATGAGCGTCTTCTCCACCTCATCGAGCGACGATTGAATGAATTTGGTGGAGTCGTAGGCCACGTTCATCTTCAGTGACGGCGGCAGGTTACGCTCCATTTCTGGAAACAGCGCCCGAACGCCTCGCGCTATGTTTAGCGGATTGCCTTGCGGGCTTGCCCGGACGCCGATAAAGACCGCGTGCTCGCCGTTCATAGCGACGCTAGTGTCAGTGGTCTGCGCGGCAAGCTCGACTATCGCAATGTCCGCTATGCGCACAAAGCCACCGTCATTGGATTTGACGATCATACGCTTGAAGTCATCGACACTCCGCAGATCCGTGTTTGCCGTGACATCGGAGATAGTGAAATAGCCCTTGGTCTGGCCGGCCGCGGCCTGGAAGTTGTTAGCGGCGATTGCAGCCGAAACTTCGGCCGGCGACACGCCGTGCCCTGCCATTTTCGCGGTATCGAGCCATAGCCGCATCGCAAAGCTCTGGCCGCCCAGGATGTCTGCCGCTGCGACGCCGTCGACCGTTGACAAAGCGGGCTGCACAACGCGCGAGAGGTAGTCGGAGATCGCGCTGGCCGCTAGTTCCTCGCTGGAGAAGGCGATATACATGACAGCGGTGGCCTGACCGGTCGACTTAGTGACGACCGGATCGTTCGATTCCTTCGGAATTAAGTATTTGACTGAGTTTACCTTGGAGAGCACCTCGGTGAGCGCTTCATTGGGATCAAAATTGAGCTTGATGTAGACTTGGATCGTGGAGGTACCGAGCACCGATGAGGAAATAACGTAGTCGACGCCCTCGGCGGAAGCGACTGCCTGCTCCAGGGGAGTGGTGATGAACCCCTGGATCATGTCGGCCGAGGCCCCAGGATAGGAAGTCGTGATATTGACGACCGTATTAGATAGCTTGGGATATTGCCGGATCGGCAGTACGGTGGCCGCGCGAAAGCCGATCAGTAAGATCAGGCAACTAACGACGACAGACAATACCGGACGTTTGATGAAAAGCTCGGTAAATGCCATCTCGACTCGCATTTCAAGAGGAATATGTAAATTCGCCGGCAACGCACACCAGCGATGATCATCAATGCGGCGACTGTACTAGAGACCCGAGCACAAGCGACGCGTTATTGGCTACTCTAAGAGCTCAGGCGCTGGCGAGCGTGGACGCCCTGTCCTCCGCTTCCAATTTCGTCGCTCAATAAAATGCTATTCCGCTGATCTGGTGGCTGATCGGGATCTCGATAGTGGCACCTTCTAGGAATCTCCTGCCCTTTTTGCGTGCAACAAGATGTTCGTCTCAACACCTGATTGGAACGCGCCGACTTCTGGCAAGGCATCAGTTCAAACTTCGCACTGAACCGCAGATCGAATGATCTAGGTTCGACATCGAAAGTACAAACGATCTAACCGGCGCTCAACTCTACAAAGGTAAGTGGGTGATATAGCATCGGCTGCAAAGCACTAAACCAAGGTTTGTCGAATTGGCCGCTGATCGCCGCCAACAAGACTTACAGGGTTGCCGGACACAACGTTCACGGCCCCACACATTCCGTGCGCACGCGCTGTCGCTTGGCTGACGCGCCGAACAAATTCGTATCGGCGCTCGCCCTCTGCTACCAGCTCGATACGCCTCTCGTAACAGTGGCTTGAGTGTTTCTTGCTCGATATACTGCGCACGGTTTGGCTACTCATTACGCTACCGGGTTGGCAACGCCAGTATTACGTTGTCGATCAGCCGCGTTGAGCCAACATAGGCGACCTCACAAAGCGCCGCGGGGCGCAGCAGTGGCCTCGGTTGCGACCTGTTTCACCTGTGTGACGCGGTCGTCGAACGCTCCGACTTCCGGGCACGTGGCAGCCAGGGTTTGGCTTGGCGATGCAAAATGTCTTATGGAGCGATCACGGTCCATCCACGCCTTCTTCGCGGAACGCTTGGCCATTTGGTGAAACTGCAGCGCGCTGCAGTCTTCGTCACGCCACCTTAGGATTACGCTTGGCACTATGGCCCCTCGGCCATTCCGCGTCAGAGGCGCATTCTTATGGGTATCCATCCGATCCTCACGGGGGTACGCTAAAAATTCGACATCTTCAGCTTCCTCGTTCAGGGATGGACAACCGACCGAAAACTCACATCTAAGTGGTCTCTCAGGCATCCTATCCGAAGCGGCTGCCCCTTGCGGCCCTCTAGAAGCGCGCGTATGCGCGCAGCGATCTGCCGTGCTTCCTTCGGCCGCAGGTTGGGCTTCATGCAATCGAGTATGGGTAGCATCGCCTGAACTTCGTCGATGTTAAATATTGCGGCGTCGCGATCTGATGGTCCCAGAGACTGATCGGCGGCACGGGCTTGATTGGCCGCAAGCACCGCAAGGGCTTGCGACCGCAAGGACACGATATGCCGCTCGAATATATGCATTTGTTGGCCTGAGCTGCCCTGTGGGCATAGTGCCGCAAGCGCTGGTGGCCAACCCCGTCACGAAGACTGGAGCTGGCCACCTTTGCTCCCGGGAGGCTCAAATCCTCAAGGCTACCAACTTGTATCTTCTAGAAGTACCGAAGGGCACCTACCAAAATCGGTCGGTCCCATCCTCACCGGCGGCTCTCTAAGCTAGGTCTTCGCCTTGGATAAATTGGAGACACCAGCATGCCCAGACACGTGCGCTGTGCATAAACAAGAATGAACGGCCAAACGCGCATGAGAGACGCGAGAACGTTGACGGAGTAAATCCAGACGGAGCGCGATAGAAGCAGTCCCTTTGGAAAGATTATAGTGCCGGCAACGCAGTCGGCGTCGTCGTCGCTACACATGGCGGACACAATTGCACCAAGATAACCGCGGCCGCGGCTTCGCAGGCAACCTCCTTCCCTTCCAGAGGGTTGGTGATGATTGATCGGAAGCAGTGCAGTGCGGCGCGGCTCGGCGCCGTTTGGTGGCACTGGAGCAGACGTTGTCCCTTGCCCGCCCCCATTGCTAATTGAACTTAGCACTCGGCGCTCGTCCCCCACGGGGCAGCGCTGTCCCTGCAACCCCGCTAACAGGCTCCAAGCTCAGCTAGCGGTGGCAAAATGCTAATCGGGAGCTTAGCGCTCGCAAAACGAGTAATATTGCCAGAACGAGACCTAGCCCGTGTGTCGGAAGCAGTGCGAACACGGCTCGGCGCCTGACGGCCTGGGGCATCATGAGGCACGATCTCTGCCGCATCCGCGGTGCAATGAGCTTAACGGAAGCGTCACTCGGCACATGGTGGTCCTTCAGCTCATGCGCTGTCCCTGCCACGCCCCCGTTAAACCCAACGATTGTTTATCGGGGCTGGCTTACCGAAAGCTGACGGACCTGCGCAGCAATTTACATAACGAAAGCAGCCCATGTGGCCGCTTGCCGCCGAGAGCAATATCGACGTTTACCCCTCGGATAGTAGCCACTCGGCATGTTTGCGATCAGCGGCAGCCGCTCCGGGGCGACGCGCCGGATAGCGCGCAGCCAATCCACTGCACGTTTATGACTGAGTGACCTCACGCCCCCCGGCTCGTGCCGGCTTTTTGACCGCGCAGGACTGGCCATTCGGATCGCGCATCAGTTGCTTTCGAACCCGAATACGCCACGCCGCTTACCGGGGCCCGCTCCACGCTGGGTTCTCGTACCGAAGACGATTGTGTCCGTTTCGTCAAAATGCGCTACCAAGCCTTCATCAGGCCCATTAGCCTGTAAGCGTCTAAACTAGACTGAATTGGCGAGTTCGACAGAAAGCAGCGCGGATGCGACTCGGCGTCTATATCAAGGAGCTTTCCCTATCACGTGCCGCTGGCTCAATAGTTAGCCCCCGGGGATCACAAGGTAAGGCACCCGGCTTTCCTGCGAGGCCCGTCGCCTCAGGGTACGGTAAGACTTTAGCGATAGAGCGTCCTCGGGTGACCTACCAGCATTGGTGGTCATGCACAGCAATCGAGAAACTGCCGGTCAAACTTGAAGATATGCGCGTTTACCCCGCTAATCCTGGGCAGGTTGAACTTCCCCGCTGCTCCGCTGGGTGCCCGGATGGATAGCTGATTACGGTGCCTCCTCAGCATAGATTGCCCGCGGTGCTTCTCACCTCAGTTAAGCAAGTGATGGGTTCTGGGATCTGACGCTGAGGTCGATCGTATATCGGTCGTTCGATGCGCACCACGGCTGCCGTGAGCAATACCACTACGTTGTAAACCGTCGAGAACAGCGCTCGCGCGCGTAGTCGTTCAGCGCCACAGCGCCCGCCGTGGTCGTGAAATCGTACGCCTTCAGCCAGTTCTCCCGCACGATGATCGGGTCGGCCGGAAGCGCGCGCACCATCGCGATGAAATGGGCGAGATACCAGGCGATCTGCGGATCACTTGGTCTAAAATCAGCCACAGCGGGCGCAACGGCTTGTGCCTCACCGAACTTGTCGACCTGCACCACCCAGGGAACGACGGTGCCGTGCGTGGATTGCCAGACGAGCGCGCCGGCGAGGCCGCAGCTGAGGACCAGCGAACCGAAGGCCATCAGCCGCCAGTTCTTGGCCTGCACGCGCGCTGAACCGATGCGATCGTCCCAAACTTGGGCCGCACGCTGATAGGGGGTTTCGGGTTCGGGCGTGCGGCCGTACCGGACCGACGACCGCCTGAAGACTGACATTGATTATTCTCCTTCTGAGAGGTCGACGGAGTGACCGCCGCCATGGCTGTCGCCGGATTTGAGGGCGTGGGCCGCCGTCTGCGCACCGTGAACAATCGTCTGATTGCGTTTGACACGTTGAGCCCAGGCGGGCGGACCGCTCTCGCTCGCCGCTTGAGGCGTGGCTCCATCGTTTGCGGCCCCGCCACGCTCGATGGTCCCCATGGTCGAGGAGCCACCGGTGTTTGCGACACCGGCACGGGCGCCAGAGGTGAAGCTCTCCGTCATTGCCCCCGCTGCTTGCGCAGCGGCGCGTCTGGCGGGAGCTGCCGCGGCGCTGGCAGCAGCACGGCCGGCGCCGCCGATACCTGAGGCAACGCCGCCAGCGCCGGACTGACCGGCTGATGCGAGGCTGTAGGCGGAGGACATGCCACCCGCCATCGCCGCACCACCGCGTGCGGCGGCCGCAGCACCCGAGGTCGCGGCCATCGCTCCCCGCCCCGCGAGCCCAAGCGCGGCGCCACCCGCCATCGCCGTGCCGGCGACGGCGAGCCCCGTGCCGACCGCAGCGCCCGCGCCAAGCTGCGGCGCCCCTGAGACTAGACCGGTCGCGATACCCGGACCGAAGATGCCGAGGCCGAGCATGGCGAGTGCCGCGAGCACGACGGAGAGCGCCTGCTCGATCGTCGGCTGGCCGCCGGCATAGGCGGTCGTGAACTGGGAGAACAGCCCGGTGCCGATGCCGACGATGACGGCGAGCAACATGACCTTCACGCCGGAGGCGACGACGTTGCCCAGCACCTTCTCTGCCAGGAAGGCGGTCTTGTTGAAGAGCGCGAAGGGAATGAGGATGAAGCCGGCGAGCGTCGTCAGCTTGAACTCGATCAAGGTGACGAACAGCTGCACCGCAAGAATGAAGAAGGCGATCAGCACAAGAAGCCAGGACACCATCAGCACGGCGATCTGGACAAAATTGGCGAAGAAGCTGGTAAAACCCATCGTCTGGCTTGCCGCATCTAGCAGCGGTTGCCCGGCGTCGAGGCCGACCTGTGCGAGCCGGCCGGGCCGCAGGAAGTCCGCGGTCGAGATCGACGAGCCGCCGGCCTTCAGACCGAGGCCGGCGAAGCTGTTGAAGATGACGCCCGAGAGGCTGTTGAAGTTGGTGATGATGAAGGCAAAGAAGCCAATATAGAGTGTCTTCTTCACCAGTCGCTGGAGAATGTCCTCGTCGGCGCCCCAGGCCCAGAATACTCCGGCCAAAGCGATGTCGATGACGATCAGCGTCGAGGCAAGATAGGTGACCTCGCCTTTCACCAGGCCGAAACCTGAATCGATGTAGGTGGTGTAGGTATTGAGGAAGGTGTCGATGACGCCGACGTTGTTCATGGCGTGCCTCCTTCCCTGGCGTTCGTCGTCGAAGACGTGGCCGGCGCGACCTGCGGCAGCAGAGGCCGCGCCGGCCTGCCGAAGAAGCGCGCGCGGTTCTCCTCCCAGACCGCCTGGCAGAGCGGATCTTCGGCATCCTCTGGCCCAAGCGCGCGGCAGCGGCGCAGCTCGGCCGAGAGATCGTCGGGTGCAGAGATGGCGGGGGCCTCGGATACTGGCCGCGGCGCCGGGCGCCGATGGATGTAGGACAGCGTGGCCATGAAGACGGCCAACAGGGCGACCATCGCGACTGCGCGCCAAAAATCCGAGCGATCCATCTTCGGCGCCCTTAGTTAGTGCTGAACATGGTGACGTTGCCGGGCTGGTAGCCGCCGCGCGTCGAAAAGATTTTATATTGCTGCCGCCCCTGCGATTCCGTCGCCGTCACACGGGCCTGCTCCAGCGCGTCCGCTCGTCCCTTCGCGGCGAGAACCGCGACAAGATCGGACAACTGCTGGGACTGCAAGGCAAGCAGCTGATTGCCGGCTTGGGCGGCCTGCAGCGCGCCACTTGCGGACTGGCTGGCCGACACCAGCGAGGTCATCGCACTGGAATTGGTCGGAATATTGCCGACGACGCCGGCCTGCACCTTCAGCGAGTCTTCGAACGCGCCGACCGAGTTCTGCCAACGGGTTTGTGCAGGAAACGAGTTAGTTCAACAAATATTCAGTCGTCGTAGGGGGCGAGCGTAGCGCAGAAAAAAAATACTGGCTGTATCGAAAGCGTGCTGATCGGACCTGCGACAGGTTGCGTCAATCAGGCGGTGGCTGCGCTGCCTCGCCGGCCGGACATTCGGTTCCAACGAACGACTTTTGAGCGAAACTGTTGGCCCATTTCGGACCTTCCACTGTTGTCGCTACAGACGAGTCGGCTCTGAGTTAGATCAAGAGTTTTGGGGGTCGCCTCGATGTGGCGTGTGATGCTTCACCTGTGAAGAGTTCAGGCTGCACAGCCGGCGAATCGCCGGTAAAACGGATCATCATGGGTGAAGCCAAGTGACGAAAGCGTCTGCCATGTATCCGCGGTTCCGGCGATCCGGCCGGCAGATGCTGCTGGACTTCACACGGTGACCACAAGAAGCCAGTGGTCATTGACCTGCACAACACAGGCCTGACCGGCAAGCACGACAAGTGTTACATGGCAGCGACGGGAGCTTGCGACACCAAGGTTCTCGGGCGAGCATCTGATCAGCCAGAGCGTTTTGAAGATACTTGCCGAGAAGCAGACGAGCTCAGCGGATTACCTTGGCAGAAGCCCGGTGAGAAGAAAACGCTGGGTTTCGGCAGTCTGACCACGAACGCCCTCTGCAGGCGACATAACAGCCAACTCTTGCCGATCGACACTGTCGGCGAGAGGCTATTCGAGGCGATCCAAAAGTGCGGGACGACCGATACCGGGCCTGGCCTACTATTCTTGTTATCCGGCCACGACGTAGAGCGCTGGATGTTGCGATCGTTGGTGATTTTTGGGGTCTCTGGCAACTTCGCGATCGACGGCGCCGTCATCGACCAGAACTTTGTCGACCGGCTGCGCATCATCGCGCTACCTAGCGTCTGCACGAACTGCTGCCCTGGGAATGGAAGCTCCTGCACCAAGCCGACAAGCCTGGCGATCAGCAGGCCGCCTGACCTTCACGCAAAGCTATCATAGAGCTCGCTGTGCCCGCGCGCATGCGTCAATCAGCCGACCTTCGTCGTACGCGTACGGGAAGTCTGCATGTCCGGTTTGACGAGCGGCGACTGGAAACGGAACTATGGCGCGAACTGCGACACCGGCAACTGGCGAAAGCAGCCGGACCAGTAAAGCCTCGCGACCTACGGTCACCGCGCCAGCCGTCGACTCTACCGAGCTCGATGCGTCCGTCGTCGAGGACGCGCGTCAGGCCGCTCCAATGATTGAGAGCATAGCGGATGTCCTCGGCGAGCGTCGAGCCGCTGGAGATCATCGACAGCTGGTTTTCGAACCACGGCTTCAGCGCGGCGATGATGGGCTGCGAATGCTCCCTGCGCGCGGCCAGCCGAATTTCCTGCGATGATCCGCGCACCGTGGCCTCGATCGCATAGAGCTGTGCGATCTGGTGAACCGCGGCCTCGGCGATCGGCGATTTGCTGTTGCGCGCCAGCTTGACGAAGCGCCGACGCAATTGACTCCAGCAATGCACGAGCGTCCATGAGACCTGCGGTCGAACAACCTTGGCGAGCCGATCATAGCGCACCCGCATGACTTTCCTGATAATGGCTCACACCTAAGCCCCCAATGATTGACGGCTTGCTATTTTGATTCCTTCACAACCACGTTGAGGGTCTGTACCGTCTCGGAGATTGTGTGATGCTGCGGATCCGCCCAATAGAGTCTTATTGTGTGCCGGCCAGGCTTGGCAGGGAGATCGAAAACATAGAGATAGCGGCCATCACCAAGCTGGATCAGCTGGTCTGCCATTGGCATGAGCTCGGTTTCGTCCATCGCAACATGCAGATGAACCCTCGGATTAGCAGAGCTCATGGTCATTTCTGCGATGTTATCGTCGGCTTGGAAAACGAAAGCAACACGCTCGCCGATGGTATTACCCGATTGCGGCAGGAGGATCTTCAATGCGGGCAGCTCGCCGGTATTTCCCGATCTCGCAACAGGCGCACCGTCAGACCCGCGCATATGGTGCATGCCCGGCTCATGGTGTTGTGCGTGGGCTGGAGCCGCGACCAGAGCGCCAGCCACAAGAATCATGCACCAAATGAGCTGTTCGAATCGATCGCCAAACCGGTTGGGACGGGATGATATTTGCATGCTTTCCTCCTTGGTTTGCGAGCCCTGAAAGATTTCCACTAATTCAGTGCACATGTTGAGCGGGTGGCGGGAGAATTTTGGACTCCCTATTGAGAACTCGGACCCGCGAGACCAGCTCGTCGGAATTTTCCCAACCACATTCGTCCTCCTCCTGCAACCAGCGCGCACGGATATATCCGAACCTGTCGATTAGGAATTCCATAGAACGTCTTCCCATTTCCAAACGCTTGGGATCTCCACGATTTGTAGTGCTCCGGGAGAGCAGATCGTAACTTTCTCTAACCTCTTGTGCTCCATGCCGGACATTCGGGACGCCCGCCGCCAGCTTTGCGTCCGGCGACACGATAATCGCCCACAATCGTTCTTTCCGGAATCTTTTCTGCTCAAGGCGTAGCTGTTTGACGCGCATTGCGTCGGACTTTTCGGGAAACACGAGCAGCACATTGCTTTGCTCACGGAAGTCCTTCAGTTCCCTCTCCGCCCCATTTTCGTCCTCTAAGAAAAAATTTGGAGCCCCCAGCCACGGATGATCGGGTATGATTTCAGGCGACAGGAGGCGCGCCTGAAACCCCTCTGAAAACGTCCGCAGGAAGTTGATCACATCCCAGCGGGCCTGTTCGTCCAATACATCAGCAAATCCGGGCATGCCGCTTTTTGGAATTCCATGGCTAAGCCACCAAAACATGTCGCCGACCGTGTGCAGCGCAGTATGCGGTTCGCTCAAATTCGCGGGCGGCTTGGGAAGTGTCGATGCCGCGGGACCATCGCCAAGCCCTCCGCTGCCGTGGCAATCCGCACAATTCTGGGCAAATAGACGCTTTCCATTGGTTATTGATATCGTCGAATAGGCAACCGACGGGCGGCGGTAAGTATCGGGATAGGCTTGCACGGATATCTGCGACAGACCGCCTGCGACCGAAATAACGGCGGCGGCGCCTGCCGCGACTGCTTTTACCTTTCGCCGCTTTCTCAAACAAACGAGCAGGCCCCAGAAGAGTGACAATAGTGCTAGTGAGAAGGCGCCCGCCGCGATAACGGGCGTCGGCCACGCCGGCCACGTGGCTTCGATCGAAAAGCGAAACGGCAGCCACCAGATGGGCTGATCATGTCGTGCTGGTATGACTGAAGAGAGCGCGGCTGCGCAGCCGACGATCAGAACACCGCAAAAGAATTCAGTTGCTGCCCATCCAGCTCCTGCAAGAAAAGCCGCGGGTCTTGCTCCTACGGTTTCCATGACGGGTAGGAAGCGCGTGCGAATCCGATTGGCCACCAACAGGATGCATGCAAGTAGAGCAAGCTTCGTTATAATTAGTTGACCGTAGGTCGTGCCAAGCCACTCGCCAGCCGAACTAGCGGAGCTAAACGCGAGCACCAAACCTGATGCGACGACGACGACCACGAAACCGATTGCTAGTTGGGAGAAACGTCGCAGCGTCGCTGCGACATAGACGCGCCGAGTCTCCGTGGGGGTGACAGCGACCGAAGCCACCAGCCAGATCCAAGCCGGTAAGGCCCCAAGCCAAGCAGAAACCGCGAGCACGTGAAGTTGATAAGTCGGAACGAGCCAACGGCTGTCGTCTTCCCCGGCGGCGTGTCCAGCAAGTGGACCAATCAGCGCGATCAGTGCTGCTGTCCCGGCTGTCACGATTGAAGCTGAACGTTGCCGCTCCCTCGACCAGCCGCGAATTAGGATCGTTGTCGGCAGCAGCAAAAGAAGAGAGAGCGCTAACCTTGCAAGCGTGATCCGACCGTAATGTGTGTCAAATCCGAAGCTTTCCAGCGTCTGGCCAGCCGCTACTATCTCCAGTAGTGCCATATCTGTCGCGATCGCGACTTGAGCGATAAATAACCCAGCGGTAACGAAGAGGTGAATGCTGGCTGCCCAGAGAAAGCCCACCTGCACTCGTCTTTGCCAAGCGGCAAGGAACGCATCGGAAGACGGCCCTGCCAGCAACAGAAAGAGTACTCCGCCTATGACCCATGCAAGCGCAATGTCAGCGATGGCCTTGCACAGAGCTGGAAACAATACCGTCACTCCGCATGCCTAACGTTCCTCGACGGTGAACTGATAGCCGTAGTCCACCACATGCCCGTCTTGCGAGAGCACGCGGTAATGAACCGAATAGCTGCCCGGTCTCATGTCAGATACTGCCGTTACCATGCACTTCGGATCATTGCCTGCTTTCAAATCGCCGAGCGTTAGCGACTGACCGTTGGCGTTCTTGAGCTCCACTTTCGAAAACTTGAGCTCTATGCGTTCGTTGAAGCACAGTTCGATCTGCTGCGGCGAATGAGCTAACACTGCCCGGCTCGCGGGATCTGACTTCACGAGAGCGGCATGTGCAGAGGCAGCCGTCGGCAGGCACACGAGGCCCACGCACAGCAACGTGATGCCAAGCGCTGATGCCGGACGCCTGCTTGCGGACGAGAGTTCTTTTACCGTTTCTTGAATCAGCCTAGTTCGCGCCCTGCCGGCTGCGGCAGTCAAGTTTGGCGTGCCAGCAGGATCAAGTGATGGCCGCCCCGTCGCTACTCGGATGCAATCGCTCTTGTTTCCGTGATTTTCGTGAGACATGAGTGTGACCCTTATTGCAAGACAGCGGCCGACAAAGTGCTAGCCTAGCTTTCCTTGCGCAACGTGGAGTACCAAAACAGGGCGGCTCCGGCTGCCAGCGTTCCTAGAACGATTGCGAAACTGTCCCTATATCGGACCCAAATCCCGTTGCCGTAACCAACCGAAAACGGAAATCTCGATACGTATTTCGGTCCGTCGCCGACTGTCACGAGGCCCACAAAGCGCCCGGATTCGGGGAACGTGTACTGAAACGATAGTGAGCCTGTCGGATATTTTTTTGGCGGGATTCGAAGGACGGCCTCGCTGTCTACGTCGTTGCCGGCGTCTCGCAACAACCGCACCTCGATGGGCAGATCACGTAGCACATCGCCGATGGCATCCAAGACGATGACGGTGCGGCCGATTTCCGGAATGTCCTCGCAAAATTCCTGATTCCCCTGCTTGGCCGGCTGGTATCCGGTAAAATGCATCATATAGGGCCCGGCGCGAAGCTTGCACACATCTTTCTCCATCGATACTCCCCCGTGTGCAATCGCTGGCCGCGCCCCACCGCAGTCTAGGATGAGGAGCAAAGATGCAATTCCAAGCACTGCGGCTTTTACGGTGTTCAACCCGCACCTCCTTTCGGATTCTCAGCCGTGCGGTTGTCGGGATCGGTGAATACAGGGACCATGGGGCCGCTGACGTTTGAGATTGTCCGCTTGCCGTGCTCGTCATAGTAGAACAACAGTCCTCCCAACGTGTTGTCCGGATCGTTGATCAGGCTACTCAAGCGCTCCGTCTCCCATGCCGCGTCGGCCGCTTCGATATCGACTGTCTTCGTTTCACCCGGCTTGAGCGGTCGGCTGTCGCTCACCTTAAGCCCATTCGGAGGAAGCAATTCCTTGGGGTAATTCGGATCCACCGTCGCCATTGCCTGGCTAACCTCATGGTTGATGAAGCGCTGATTGGAAGTTAAGAACTCGCCAAGCTGTGCTGACGAGCTCCCATTGTTCGTCAGTGTCACGTTCATACGAAGTGAGCGGCCAGGGACGTCATAGTTTGACTTGTTGACCACAACTTTGACCTGCTCAGGCACTTCCGGTAGGGGCTCGACGGTTGCGCGGGACCCCTGCAGCGGCACCGTCCTTGGATAAGCGGTGTCGGTCGCCTGAAAGCCGAAGAATACGGTGAGAATCGTCGCCACGAGCAAACCGGCCCCGAATAGACGATCCGTGCTGGTAACGAGCTGAGATCGATCGCCGCCTTTTTCCGTCAACGCGCGAAAACGAGGCAGCAGGAGCGGCCGGCGCAACCACCAGACAAGCCACACGATAGCGATCGCAACCCACAAGCCATGCCAGAAGAACACCCTGCCAAGGCCCCAGGTTTCGAGATTGTCGATAGTCTCGCCACTGAGAGTTTTGATTGAAAGCTTGAAGTCGCTTTCGTTCCCCGTCACCGTCAGCCAGTTTCCCGGTCCGAGCAGCGGCCCGGCTCCCATCACGTTGATCATCGGATGGACGTGATGGTAGCCTGGCACTCGTCCTTTGAGCACTGTTTTGAATTCATAGTCCCGGTTCAACTCCAGTTTGGTGGATTGAATTGCTGGGACGCCATTAATGTAGCTCTCGGTTCGGGCTAGCACCGGGCCCGGCGTCCCGTTTCCCAGAAAGGCCGCTTCGGGAAGGGGTAGGTTGACGGGCCAGATCGGGAAGAGTCGGAACTTGCCGGTGACAACGATTTCACCGTTCACGGGAATTTCGTTCGTGCTCCACTTCACATCGTAAAAATGAGCCGTTCGCATCCGCAGAAACGGCTCCTGATTGCGCTCACCATGCGCCAGAGCAGCATCTGGGACGAAGGTCAGTATTCCGATCTGCATGATCGCCGCCGCTGCCGATAAGACTACACGCACGCATGAGCTTTCGTGGAAACAGAATGTTCTCATTTGGAGTCCTCCACAGTCCCAGCAGAATCATTCGGCTGCGACGGAGCGCCCTTGCAGGCTGGTACCGTCTATCGCTTTTTGGGCTGCCTCAGCTGGCTCATCCTTATCGGTGAGCCCCATGAAATTTTTCAGGGTGTTTGGCGTCGTTACCACACGAGCGAGGAGCATTCCGATATGCCACCACGCCAAATACATCAGTATGGATACGAACGCCGAGAAAAAGGACGCGATAATGGCTGAGTGGCCACCAAAAGTTCGAAGCGTGCCCCGCTCTATCAGCCGGATATACTCGGGCAGCGCGGTGCGGGTGAAGGCATAGCTGATGTAATCGCCCACGGAAACAAGCTGCCCCATCACTTCTACGGGTAGCCGATATGGCGCCAGCCAAAACCAGTTAGTCGGGTAGAAAAGCAGTGCGAATGCAAAGGCGCCGGACATCGCCGTGAACAGAAAATTCCCGGTCAGCAAAAGAGCGATATCGAGGACTAGTGCGCCAGGTATCAGCAGCGCTGGAATGACCTCGCTCATCGGAAAGTACGACCACAGGTGGAAACCGAAATATCGATTTATCCACTGACCGAACAGGAGACAAACGACCGCAAATGTAGCGGCGATTGGAAGTCTAAATTTCGTCCAAAACACATACTGCAAAGCTGCAGGGAATGTTATGGCCATAATTGGAGTCAGGGTGACCCACCACTGTCTGTCTTTCCAATCGATCCACATATCCCAGTCCCCTGCGGTCAGCATGTAATGCAGGTGGAATGCGCCGGAGACGGCCAGAAAAAGGATAGCGGCGACGAGAAGGTCAAACACTCTTGAGATTCTTGCTGACTCTTTAGGCCATTCGAGGCCATACAGTCTCACAGACGTTCCTCCTTGCATGGCTTCCTCCTAATTCTTTTACCGAGTTGAGATCGACCTTCCTGGAAGCCGACGCCCGACTGATTACAAGACGGCAGCTTTGCATGCCGGGCTGTCAGCGATTAATGGTTCATAAGCGGTTTCAGCGCTGGGTGGCGACCGAAGCTTGGTCCTCTTGAGAAAGCCGCCCGATCACTTCAAGCATGTGCATCGCGATCTGGATCAGGAGCCCACCCAAGGCCAGCACACTCCAGCCCATCACGACAAAACCCCAGTGCAAGGGATAGGAGAACACCTCTTCCATCAGGAAGAAGGCATGACCCCACTCGTTGTAGCCCAAGTTCGGCAATATTAGAAACGGACCTACAACCGCGAGCACGAATGGAATTGAGATCTGCGTTGCGAACTTCGGCAGCCTCGTCATCGCGTACAGAAATGATCCCACGCCAAACAGCACGTAGAGTGGCATGGTGCCGTAGAACAGCACGATGTGACTTGGCGTGAAGCTTGTATCCCGGACCACAACCTGATGCCATGAGGCGTCCTGCTCGGCAAAGAAGCTGGTAGCGAACCAGACGCAAAAGGCATAGACGAAGTTGAACAGGACCAGATTGAAGTAGCGCCGGAGCTCTTCCCGCGGTTTGAGCGCGCCAAGATTGCGGTCTCGCGTGAACCATAGATACGCCCAGGTCACCACCCAGAGCAAAGGGATGACGCTAAGCTCAACCTTCAGCAACGTCATCCAGGCGGCATCGAACGCGGGCTCAGTCGAATCCAGGCCGGCACTCCAAGCATAGACCTGCTGAAAGATGCGCCAGAACACCATCAGCGCTAGCACCGCCAGAGTGACTCCTGCTGCAAGCTTGAAATTCCCCAACGGCTGAGTACGGTCCTCAGCGGCAGACTTGGCGTTATGAGTCATCGTGATCGACATCTTGTCTCCTCCTGGAGATTGCCTAAGGTGTGATGTTGTTTACGAGGGTGATGCTCACTCCGATCGTTGACCGAAAGGATATGATCTGTCTTCAAGCTCCCAGCTTTCTGGTTACCTCCTTGAGGCGGCCATTCTCGTCTCTCCTAATCTCTCCTAAATCTGCAAGTCCTGAAGGACCAGCATAGACCAACGGTTGGATTCGGCGGCCACCAATCCAGGTAGGTGCGGTGCAGTCTTTCTCCGCGATGCTCCTTGCTCCCACCCTGAGAATTGAGCCTCCGCCATCAACTGGAATTTCGCATTCACAGCATAGAAGACGATCGGCGGACCGACCTCGGTGGCGCAGCTGAGCATCATAAGCGGTGCGTCTCGTCGTCCATCACCAGCGCTGGTTACCATTCCCGGCCGTTTTGCTCCCTTAGACATCACGAAGGTTGGCAATATACAACCTGACGCTGCGTAAGCTTCAAGCCCCTCCGGTGTGTCCAATTATCCTATGCTGGCAAACGCAATGACCAGCCCATGCGCCTCCCCTGCCGATGCTTGGCTTGTGGTATCGACGGGCTGCCTGGGGTGATTACGCCTGCATTCGCTCGGGGAGCGTCAAGATGATCGTGCATCCCGCGGAAGGTGGTACAGGCAATCGAGACGCGCAGCGGGTTCGCTGAGCTAATCAGCGCGTTATTGTCGAGGACGATCTTGAAGCAGCCTTCCTCAAAAGCCGCTTTCATTTCGTCATAGGTGACGTTGTAGTCGTCCGGCAAGGCACCTTGAGCCTTGGCTTCTTGGACGCTCGCGTTGTATGTCAGTTCGTTCTGGAGGCGCGCGGCAATGTTCATCCTGCCGACGTCGCTTGCGATATCGCGGATGTTCTTACGCACATCTGGATTTCGTAAGGCCGTGAGCCCAATGAGCGTGAGGAGGTGCGCGCGATCGTCTTCGTTCTCTAGGTTGCGCACCTCATTGATACCGGCTTAGGCATCGGCCAACTTGGTCTCGAACTCCGACATGGCTGCTTCGAGCGCATCCGGATCCATGCCGTCGAGCTGGATGCGATTGAAGTAGTTCTGGCATGCCACATCCTGGGTGTTGTTCTTGTAGCGCTGCGCCTTCTTGCGGTCGAAGACCGATACGTGGTGAGCCTTCCCATGCTTATTGGCGAACTGGCGCAGGTAGCACTGTGGCACGTAGTGCTGCTTTATTGGCCGATTTCGCGTTTTTCCTATGCAGGCGTTCCCCCGCCAGTGGCCATATTGTTTCCCAGACTTGGCTTGTTTGTGCAAACGCAACCCGCGACATCTAAATACTCGGACGACGAGCCAAGGTGATAAACCTACCGGCGCTGTTGAATGTTCGCTAGTGCCGCTTATGCGATGTCGCAGTTAGGCGAGCAGGATATGAACCTAATTTGACGTCGACAGTTTAGCCCAACCAGATGTGGGAGTATCAGATCAAGTCACGAATCTAGAATCTGTTCGTTTGGCATGCACGACAATAAACCGGCCCTCAACCCACGCCGCGGATGGCAGCCAGGACTGCTCCGCAAGATTGTGCTCGCGACAGCTAGCAAGATGTTGAGTCATGGGATTTCGGCTCCGCCACCTGACTTTTTCGACGCCGTTGCCGGCCGGAGCGAAGAGATCATTCTTGAAGCCATTGCGGGAGCAACTGCCGCGAGCCACGACGATACTGATACTTTGATCGCGAATATTCGGGTCGCGACGGCTTCTTAAGCGATTCGGTTACGACCTCTTCCTCGCAACCGAGCAGGCATATGATCCGCTCCTTGCAAAACTTGCCGCATATCTCGCGTTGGAAGGATCCGATGGGTACAACGAAATCAGCTATCAGTGTGCTTGGGGGGGGGCGCAAGCTAGCCCGGATTGGGGGACGTTGTGGGGCGTCAAACAGAAGATCCGGGATTTCACACCGGGTATATTGCTGAAAGCCTGTATGAAGGGTGATTTCCGACGGCTGGCGGTTGAGTGCCATGCTCCCAACCGCGCGCTCCCCGAGGACCTTCACACCCGAGTTCGAGCCCGAACAATGGTTGTCTCTGGTATTCCTGTCCTCGCCTTTTCGCCGACCGATGTTGAGATAGACGCGTCCGCCTGTGTTGAGGAGATCGGTTATGCAGCGTCGGTTCTCGCACGGGAACTGCTCGCGATGCACGGAATTGAACCGCCACTGCGGCGAGATTTTCGTCCGCGCAGCTAGCGATCGTCTTAGACGGCTATCCTCACGTCTGCTCGCTCTGAATATCCTCCGGAATCTCCTGCCGCAGCTTCGGCCCTTGACTGAGCCGTCGCCCGAGGGCCGCAACAAAATTGTCGTACCGAACTCCAGCCTGCGCCCGCGCCGCCTTCGCGGCCGGCTCGGGGAGTGGCGGTGACGTCGTGAGCCAAAAGCGAACGAACAGCGCCAAGGTTTCGACCGAGATCCCCGTGTCGCGCTCGAGCCGCGCGATGCGGCGATCAATTTGGTCGAGTCGCTTGGCGATGGCAGCCTCCCTCCGCTCGTCGGCATCCGGCGACAGGAAGGACGCGATCGCGGCTTCGGCGATGAGAGACATCGGCTGCTCGCGCCGGGTGGCATAGGCTGACAGCGTCTTCATGACGTCTGGGTCGAGGTAGACCGACATCTGAGCTTTCTTCTTCGGCGCGGTCATGCTGCCTCACAATCCGAGATCGTCGCCGGGATCGAGTGATGCCTGGCGCGCGACGCCCTGCATCACATCGTTCAGGCGCCTGATCCGTGGGGCATCTTCGTCGAACTCGTCGGCAAGATCGGCCGCGAACTCGTTGTCGAGCGGTTCCGTCTTCTCCACAGTGTCGTGACCCAGTTCATGCTGCCGCCGACGATCGGCGATCTTCGGATCCTCTACGTCGGTCTCGTCGCTGGCCGAGGCCGGAGGGGGCATGGGGCGCGGCGGGAGTGGCCGTAAACTCCAATCGTCCGGCCGTGTGTCGTTGGGCTTGGTCAGCATCGGCGGCGCCAAAATGCGTTCCTGGAAACGAGTGTCCTCGTAGTAACGCGCCTTCCTCGCGCGGATCGGATGCAGGCCGGACATCATGACAATCTCATCCGAGGGCGGAAGCTGCATCATCTCGCCGGGCGTCAACAGCGGCCGGGCGGTCTCCGACCGCGACACCATGAGATGTCCGAGCCAAGGTGCCAGCCGGCTGCCGGCATAGTTCTTCATCGCCTTCATCTCAGTTGCCATCCCCAACGCGTCAGACACCCGCTTCGCCGTCCGTTCGTCATTGGTCGCGAAGCTGACCCGGACGTGACAGTTGTCGAGGATCGAATTGTTCGGCCCATAGGCCTTCTCGATCTGGTTCAGCGACTGGGCGATCAGGAAGCTCTTGATGCCGTAACCTGCCATGAAGGCGAGCGCCGACTCGAAGAAGTCGAGCCGGCCGAGCGCGGGGAATTCGTCGAGCATCAGGAGGAGCCGGCGCCGACCTGCCTTGGCCTGGAGATCCTCGGTCAGGCGGCGGCCGATCTGATTGAGGATCAAGCGGATCAGCGGCTTGGCGCGGTTGATGTCCGATGGCGGCACGACGAGGTAAAGGGTCGTCGCTCGCTCTGCGCCAACGATGTCGGCGATCCGCCAGTCGCAGCGCCGCGTCACCTCCGCCACCACGGGATCCCGGTAGAGACCCAGGAACGACATCGCCGTGCTCAGGACGCCGGAGCGTTCATTGCCGGATTTGTTCAATAATTCTCGCGCCGCGGAGGCGACGACAGGGTGCACGCCCGCCTCACCGAGATGCGCCGTCCGCATCATCGCAGCGAGAGTCGATTCGATCGGCCGCTTGGGATCGGACAGGAAGGCCGCAACGCCCGCGAGCGTCTTGTCCTCCTCGGCATAGAGGACGTGGAGAATTGCGCCGACCAGGAGCGCGTGACTGGTCTTCTCCCAATGGTTACGCTTCTCGAGGCTGCCCTCGGGGTCGACAAGGATGTCGGCGATATTCTGGACATCTCGCACCTCCCACTCGCCGTGCCGAACCTCCAGCAACGGGTTGTAGGCTGACGACTTTGCATTGGTCGGATCGAACAGAAGAACCCGGCCATGCCCCGCACGAAAACCGGCGGTAAGCTGCCAGTTCTCGCCCTTGATGTCGTGGACGATCGCCGATCCCGGCCAGGTCAGCAGCGACGGGATGACGAGGCCGACGCCCTTGCCCGATCTCGTGGGAGCGAAGCACAGGACGTGCTCCGGTCCATCATGGCGGAGATAAGCGCGTTCGAACCGGCCGAGCACCACGCCATCAGGCCCGAGCAGGCCGGCCAGCGCGATCTCCTTCGCGTCTGCCCACCACGCGGAGCCATAGGTCTCGGCATTCTTGGCCTCGCGGGCGCGCCAGACCGACATCCCGATCGCGACGGCGGCGGCGATGATGCCGCCGGATGCTGCGATATAGGCGCCCTCGATGAATACGTGCGGCGCATAGGCATCGTAGGCATACCACCACCAGAAGAAGGCGGGCGGAAGGTAGATCGGAAAACGAGTAGTTCGAACCAGGGTTGCCCGAGTTGAGATTGGAAGCCGAGTTGCCACGCCGTCCATTCCGTTGCGGTCCAGATCGTCAGCAAGACGACCGCAAAAACAGTGAAGATCTGCCCCCAGAGTATCTTAGTTGCGGACATTGCGACCGCCTTTCCTAGATGAGGTGATGGGAGGGATGGCTCACAGGCCGAGCCCCCGGCTGCGCCCAAAACCCCAACCGACGCCGCCGTCGTCGCGGGCAACGCCGGAGACATGCCGGCCGAGCTGCTTCTCAAGTGAGGGTGTCCAGGGCACGAGCTGGAATCCGAGGCCGTCGTCGATCATGGCGAAGCGACCGGAGGCGAGCGCGAAGCGCTTTCGGTAGGTCCCAGCGACATAATCGCCGGTGACCGACGGATTGAATGGTTGGCCCGTCTCGGCCGCGACCTGCTGACCAAGAGCCTCCAGCTCCCGGCGGCGCAGCGTGTCCACGAGGTTCTTCGAAAACACCAGCCCGCGCGCCTGGCGCTCGGCGAGACCCTGCCCGATCAGCTGCTCGGCCCGCTGTTCCAAGGCTTGCCGGACCTCGGCGCCGAAACCGGCCTGGCCAAGCGCCACCGGATCGCGCGCGACCGCCTGCCGGTCGAGCCATGTCGCACCACTCGCCGTCACCTGCGCTTCGATCGACAGATCGGAGCGAACGGCCAGCGCCACGCGACGCTGTCCTCGCGCGTCGTCGAATTTGCGGAGTTCGACGATCGAGCCTGGTGCACTGTCGCCGGCGGCGTCTAGATCGGGGAGTGGTGGCTGCGGCCATCGACGCCGTCAACGACGGCATAGGCGGTTCCCTTCAGTTCGTCATCGAGACCGCGATCGACGAGGCGTCCGATGACGGGGACGTCGAGGCTTTCGCCTGCCAGCACGTAGCTCGCGGTCCCGCGGTCGATGCCGCGTTCGGTCAGGCTGCGGTGGATACGCTTGATAATGTCACCGCGATCGCCGAGCTCGCGCAAGGTCGTCTCTGCGGCCTCGTCCATGACCCATTGGCCTGGCCCGACCTGATGCGCCAGGCCAAGGCTCTCCAGGCGCCGCAGCCGGCCGACCTTCAACGCATGAAACTGATCGGGCTGCTGCACCGGGTCGGGCGCCAGGTCGATGATGCCATTGCGACCTGCGTCGCGAACAAGCTGGCGATCGAGCTGTGTCCAGCGTTCGGCTTCGACCTGGTGCTCGAGCGAGCGGCGAATGTCGAGATCGGAACGCAGTCCGAGCTCCTGTGTGACCAGATCCTGCGCGCGGGCGCGCATCCCCTCCTTGATGTAGGCGCGAGAAATGACGAGGTCCTGGCCGTCGTCGGCGATGCCGCGCACGAGGATGTGGACGTGCGGATGCTGGGTATTCCAATGATCGACGGCAACCCAGTCGAGCTTCGTGCCGAGGTCTCCTTCCATTTGGCCGACCAGCTCACGGGTGAAACCCTTGAGGTCAGCCATATCGGCTGCATCCTCCGGCGAGACGATGAAGCGGAAGTGGTGCCGATCATCTCGGCAGCGCTCGGCGAAGGCCCTCGGATCGGCATCCTCTGTCTCGGGGCCAAACAGGTGCGCTCTCTCCCCGTTCCGGGTGACACCCTCGCGCCTGAGATAGCCGAGATGCGCAGCGAGCGGAGCCGAGCGCACCGTATGACGGACGACGCGGGTCTTGATTGTCACCAGGCGCGAGCGGCCGGTGAGCAGACGGTTCGCCCGTTCACTGGCGACCCGGCCGCGGCCAAAGCGCGATTGACTATGGCCGGTGAGGCGGCCGGCCCGCGACACGCCGCCGCCGGCGCGCTGCGCGGCCGCGAGCGCCTGAGCGATGAACGGCTTAGCCCGCTGGCTCCTTGAAGAGCGGATGCGGCCAGGACGGGGCTGAAATTCCTTCTCCTCAGCCATGACCTATGCCGGCAATGTGCGAAATTGCGAATCCGTGTAATGAGTTGATGGTGAGGCACACATTGCGTGCCCAAGGCGCACATTGCCGGATCAGCAAAAAACGAAAGCAATAACAACCGACCGCCCGGGCGCAACACCCGATTATTGCGACTGATTGAACAGCAGCTTCCTAAGCTTGCTTTATAACGGATTCCGACCGGGCCGCTGATTAAGAGTCAGCCGCGGGTTGAGAACAATCAATGACTTACTGGTCGCACCACCGGGCTTATCCGACCCAAAGTGGGCATTCGTTGCACGATCATAGTGATTGCACTGCCTGATATCCGAACACGCGCTACTCGGACTTCACGGGGCCAACTGCGACTGCAAGACCATCGATCATTGATGACGCTTGTCGTCGTCTCCGCCTCAATGATTGCGGGCCTGCCAGCACGCGCACGGAACGTAATTTCTCCAGCGAGTGGATCGGCAGCTCGCGCCAACCGAAGAAGGCGTACCGGCTGCTCGTGGGCGGTGCGATCAGCTCAGCTGCGGGCGTCGGCGTGCCAGCCCCCGCAATTCGATAAACTGATCAACAGCGGCGAGCCGCGCATTGACGAACACAACCTCCTGGTCGCGCGACGAACGCGCGCGCGGGAGCAAGGCGCGATGCTCTGCCAAAGGCCCAACGCGGCGATCGGAAATCGCATCGGGATGCCCATCGGGCGACGATCATGGCTGTGCTCGAGGCCTCGCCCGACATCACCATCGATGAACTGCGGCACAGCTTGAGCAAAAAAAGGCCTATGCTTTGGCTATGGCACGATCCGCCGCTTCTTCGAGCGTCACAAAATCGCGCGCAAAAAGAGACTCCCATGCCGCAGAGCAAGACCGTCCGAACGTTTCGAAGGCCGGGAGGCTTGCGCGAGAGTCAAATCAAAGGGAACGTTGGGCAAACGCTTGTTCGCGGCTGCCTGCCCCTCCTCCAAGTTTAGACTAGCGCAATCCACCGCAAGCGAGGCTCTCGTGGTCCAACCGGAACTACCCACGCTGACATCGTTCTCTCGCGGTCGAGGCGCATTGGGTCACACGTTGTGATTGCTCCCGAGAACGTCGTCGTTCAAGGTTCATCCAGATTAGCACCTTGCCTCGGGTGGAGCGTTCCTTCGATCAAGGTTTTTAACATTGCGGCCGGGCCTGTTAAATGCCGCGCCTTGACGAGCAAGGCCTAGATGATGCGCGCAAATCTTGTTGGCGAGTGCCACGGATGCGACCATGATCGGTCGTCTTTGCAGTCCGAATCCAGAGCGGGGCATTCAAGCCTCGTCAAGCAACTTGATGATCAAGGTCGCACTAACTATCAGCAACGTCCGAAGTCGTCGATTCCCGTGTTTTGATATCGCCCCAAGCCGCTGCGTTTGCATACTGACAACGAAAACCTCGTCCCGCGTAGTGGGCCGATTGTCAGTTCGGCAACAAAATGTCACTAAGTGGACGATACGCACGGTCAGAAAAAGCGAAAATCAGCAATCTTCAATTCGGCACGCCGCTTGCCTTCTTCACAGCGTCGGCACCGATCGCTTGTGAGCCCGTGATGGATGATTTGGCGACTTTGAGCAAAGGCAGGGAGACTGGCTGTGTCGCGAACTGACGTAGAGCGATTCGTCAACGATCTCGGGAACGAGGATGGTCTGCTTGAACGCATAAAACCAACTGCTACCGGCCTTGCATCGATTGTCGCGATCGGAAAGAGCCTCGGCTACAGCTTCACACTTGATGAAGCTAAAAGTTGCATTCGAGCCCGACAGAAGTTGACGACTAAACGGCTCGCCGGTGGGACTTTCTATTCGAGTGATACGATCTCGACCAGCGCTGTGCAGGCCCTTGCGGAGGTGGCCACGAGCGGCGCGGAAGCCGCGGAAGCGGCCTCTGACCACGCCACCGCAGTTGAGCCCGTTGCAGTTGTTGTGGTTGTTATTGTTGCGGTCGCGGCCGAGGTCTGACCTGCCTTTCGCTCTGACCGCATCGGCTGGTTGACGGAGGCGATGAATGACACTCGCTGCCGCCGAGCACTACCGACAGATTTTTGACCGGCGCTCCCCGGAGCAACTGCGCACCCTGTCGCACCTCAAACGCTTCATGGAGCGGTTAGTCGGTGACGCGGAGTTCCGCAGCGCACTTGCTGAGGCAATCGCCACCCCTCGAGCGGTAACAGAGCGGTACGGCATCAAAGTGGATCCAATGGAGGTGCTACCGCTCTGGCGCGGTGGCTACCAACAATACCGCTTCAAGCCGGAGTCTGCGCCGTGGCCGCTGGCTGTGATGTGGGATGAGTATCTCCGCGAGATGATGCGTCATCGAGACCTCTTGCGCGATGAAGGCGAGATGTCAACGATCAATCCTCGCTTTCATGCTTGGCGCGAGCGGCAAATCCGGCGCTGCAATGACCAATTGGGCGTGTCGGCGGCAGCGCTCACGCACCCCATAATCGCTTTCGAGCTAAGCGAAGGCTGCACCGTCGGCTGTTGGTTCTGCGGCCTCTCGGCCGATCGCTTCAAAGGCTATTACGACTATAGCAAAGAGCATGCAGCGCTTTGGCGGGGCGTGGTTGGTGTCGCGAGCGAAATGTTTGGTTCGGCAGTCCGCACGGGTTTCTGCTACTGGGCCACAGATCCTATGGATAACCCACACTACGACCGCTTTCTGTTCGACTACTATCAGATTACGGGCGCGTTACCGCAAACAACAACGGCAGCCCCGCTCAAGGATCGGGCACTCACCAGGCGCGTGCTCGGGCTCTTCAATCTATATCGCACGACGACGAATCGTTTCTCCGTGCTGAGCACGGCACATCTCAATCAGATTCACACGGCGTTTTCGCCTGAGGAGTTGCTAGGAGTCGAACTCATCCTGCAGGGCAACGAGGCGCTGACGGCAAAGGCCATGGCCGGGCGCGCACGCGAGCGGAAGGAGAAGCTCAAGGGCGCTAACAAGGACGGTGCAATCGCCTTTCTGGAACGCAATCACACGACAATCGCCTGTGTTTCCGGCTTCCTCGTAAATATGCGGCAGGGGCGTTTACAACTGGTGACGCCGGTGCCGGGTAGCGAGCGATGGCCTCTCGGGTACCGCATCCTGGGCGAACGCTTCTTCAGCACGCCTGACGGATTCCGGGGCGGGCTGCAGAGCATGGTCGAACGGCATATGCTCGAGGGCCCAGCCCATGATCTGCCAATCCGCTTCCGCAGGGACCTGCAATACAAGGCAGGGAGCCGGTACTTTCATCTTCGCTCACGCAACATGGAACACCGCGTGCTCGACGACATCGCCCCGATTTCCGTTGGCCGTTTGATCGCGGACGGCAACTGCACAATGTCGGAGCTGGTTATTCAGGTCGCAGCTGACGGAAAAACCCTCCTTGGGGTCGCCGACTTGCTCGATCAGTTGTACATGGCCGGCCTGATCGAAGAAGACCTCGACGATCGCTTCATCTGGCAGACCGGTGACTGGACGACGAGTCGCGTCCAAGGAGTCAAACACGCGGGCTCCCGCACGGGTGCAGATTGTGCCGATTCGCATTGAGGTACTACTTAGCCTCAAGCAACGGCAGCACCCCACCATCCAACAGTGCTGAGCGCGATGACAAGCCGCTCCGCATCCACGGTCCGTGGCTTCGTGGCGTGCACAACCGACGTGGCCACAGAAGCCCAGCGGACTTCCGCGCTTGCGTTGCGTGCATCAGCGGCGCACGACTGGACGCACGCTGTTAAGTCAAGAATGGCTTGCCCCGCCCAGTCGTCAATCAAATGGTTCTGCCAGACGACAGTGCCGCTGGTTCCGGAGAGGTCGTGGCGCGCCACTGCAACTTGCACTGGCGGTGACCCCCGGTAGCGAACGACGACGCACCTGAAACTTTGATAGGTCCATGTGAATGATGACTTCAATCCGTTCACCGATGATGAAAAACAACGCGTCGCACTCGAGCGTGGCGCCGCTCAATATCAAGAGCGGAGCCGCGTGTAGGCAATTGTTCACCGCTCGGCTCCAGCACTCTCCTTGTTCATGCCGTCCAGTCGCCGGGGGGGGAACGAACGTGAGGCGGAAATCGTGGCTCGAAGCGGGCTGCGCAGTGGCGGAATCAGCCGACTTTATGTTCACGGCTCCAGTCAGGAATTGCGCAGGAGTTCACTTTGCCGTCCGTCGCATGAGACTATGGCAGGGCGAACGCACCTGTGCGCACATCATGAATAACGTGGTATGATTATGAGTATCGATGTGCCAATCGTCCTAGTCAACATGCCTGTGTCGGCAGTCGAAAGGCCGTCGCTGGCGCTTGGTCTGCTGAAATCAGCGCTGACCCAGGCTGGACTGCAATCCACCATAGTTTATGCCAACATCTGGTTTTTAGAATACATAGGCATCGCCGACTATGGACCTCTTGAGAATTGCCCGCCAGAGGAGGCACTGGTTGATTGGTTGTTCGCGGGCATTGCTTTTCCTGGCTTCGAACGCGAACAAAACGCCTTCCTCGACCTTTATTTCGAGCGCAACCCGATACGCGCAGGCAAAGGTATGGCCGAGCGTCGCGCGAATTTCCTCAAGCTGCGTTCGCTTATCGGCGGGTTTATCGACTGGACGGCTGACAAGATACTGGAGAAGCGGCCGGCTATGGTCGGATGCAGCTCGACCTTCACCCAGCATGTCCCATCGCTCGCGTTGCTGCGCCGGCTGAGCGAGCGCTCACCTGATCTTGTCACTCTTATGGGTGGAGCAAACTGCGAGTCGGTAATGGGGTTGAGCACTCACGCGCGTTTCCCATGGGTCGACTATGTCGTGTCGGGCGAGGCCGACGCACTAATCGGCCCTCTGTGTTGGGACATCCTCAATCGCGGCAGAGATATTCCGCCTGCTGACCTGCCATTTGGCGTTTTCGGTCCGACGCATCGCGAGGCCGGCTATCCCGCGGCGTCGACGCGCGACTTAGTGCCCCGCGCAGTGATCGAGAACATGCGTGACCTGCCGCTGCCAGATTTCTCGGACTATTTTGCGGAGGTCGAGGCATCACTCTACGCCGATCGCATCCATGCCGGGCTGCCGATGGAGTTCTCTCGTGGCTGCTGGTGGGGCGAGCGTAGTCATTGCATGTTTTGCGGGTTGAACGGCGGATCGATGACCTACCGCCAGAAGCCCGCGGGCCAGGCCGCAGCGGAGATGATTGAGATGTCGGCGCGCTACGGCTCGTCGCGCATCGAAGCTGTGGACAATATTATGGCCATTGACTACCTTGAAAAGGCGCTGCCTCACCTCACCGCGCTACCCGAGAAGCTCGCGATCTTCTTTGAGGTCAAAGCCAACCTGAAGCGCCAGGAAGTGGAGAAGCTGGCTGCTGCCGGCGTCCGCTGGATTCAACCGGGCATTGAGAGCCTGGATACTCGTGTTTTGAAGCTGATGCGCAAAGGAACGACCTCAGCGCACAATGTTCTGCTCTTGAAGTGGTGCCGTCAGTACGGCGTGCGGGTCAGTTGGAGTTTATTGTGGGGCTTTCCCGGTGAGAGTGATGCATGGTATGCGGAAATGGCCTCTTGGTTGCCGTTGCTGCATCATCTGCAGCCGGGACCTGCGGTACGCTTGCGATACCAGCGCTACAGCCCTTATCATCACACAGCCGAGAAACATGGACTGAAGCTGGTCCCCACTGCCCCCTATCGCTACGTCTATCCGCTGTCGGAGCGCGATCTCTCGGATCAGGTATACTACTTCGAAGACAGCGAAGACAACGATGTCGGCGGCCATTTCACAGTTCGCGACGCTCACCGCCGTCCGGGACTAAATGCCGCCGCCAAGGGCATCGATGCCTGGCTGAAAGCCTGGTGCGCGCCGACTTTGTCTATGCTGTCGATGCAGGACTACGGCGACGAAATCATAGTCGAGGACACGCGAGCCATAGCAGTCGAGCGCGAACACCGCGTCAGAGGCCTCGAGCGAGAAATTCTTATGGCCGCGGACGAAGGCTCGCCTGAAACCCGCCTGCGCGAACGGCTAGGCGTGGCGAAGGTAATGCAGAGCGAGATTGAGGCGGCGATAGCTGACATGATCGCCCGCAAACTGATCGTACGGCTTGACGCGCGGTTGGTTGGGCTCGCGTTATGGCATCCATATACGCCAATCCTTCCCCCGACTGCGTTTCCTGGTGGCTATCTCGAACGACGCTCCACCCCAGCAGCCCCCCCGCGCAAATAAGGAACACAGCGGTGTGCACTTCGCAAGGTCGCACCTGTCGCCGGGATCTTTCTCGGCGCTCGCGCCAGTCTTGTCGCATTGTTCGCCCGCGTCGTTGAGCACAATCAACGGCGCCGAGCCCCAAGCTCCAACATATTATGGTTTGAGATATTTGGCCGAAGCGGCGGCGATAATCGCGCCAACCTAGTGGAGCCGATGAAGTTTATGCGGCGTACGGTGGGGTGGGCAATGATCGCCCAACGACGGGGATAGCTCTTGAAATCTTTGTCTTCGTTTTCCCGTCGAAGCATCGCCGATAGCTCGTCGCGCCTACCCCTGCAATTCGAGTGCAGAGCGTCCACCGACGACGAGCGGCGAATAGTTGAGAATGGTCTGAAGCGATATGACGACCTGCCGCCAGCTCAAAGTTCCACGCGGCCGGCGAAATACGCTGCGCGCGGGTTGTTCGAGCCAATCGGATTTCACGTAGAGATGTTGGAGTTGGGTCGAGTAAAGCTCTCGGAGAGCGCAGGCTTGTTGACGCGCTTGATAGCCTCTTTGTTATTCGCAAATGTACTCGTTCGGGAGGACACATGGCCTTCGTGGACGGGTATATGGACCTCGACTGGGACGGCCGCGTGGATGAGATCGATCCGGCAGTGATGAAGGTGCTCCGCGTGCTCGATCGCAAGATACGCTTCACCAATGGCATTGCCTTCGGTCCCGACAACCGCCTCTACGCCAGCGCATCCTTCACCGTCGATATGACGTGCTTGGCGAGGCAGTGCCGAAGCGGGTCGTCTTCGGCAACGTGCTGCAGCCGGATTCCAACCCGGATGTCAAAGGGCCGGACGGGGGGGCCTTTGGCATGGACGGCCGGCTCTATTGCACGGTCTACAACCAGAAGAACGTCACCGTGCTGGATCGGCGGGGCGAAGTGGTCGATCGGCTGATCCTGAACGGGCCTTCAGCCGACGAACTGTGCCTTCACCCTCGGAGGCAAGAAGCTCCGGGTTACGGAGGTTGGCAAGGGCCAGGTCGAGCAGATCGATATGTCTTGCGACGGCCTGCCCCTGCACCTGCCGAAATTCGCTTGAACAGGAGGCACGGGTTTCTGCAAGGCTCCTGCCGAGCTCGTCAAAGGAAGCCGATCGACAGCCAGGGCACGGCGGCAACGATCAGCGTGCCGATCAACAGCGCGATCATATAGCCCACGATCGGCTTCATGCCCTCGTCCGGGTTGATGCGGCTGATCGCGCAGGCCGCGTAGTAGCCGACGCCGAACGGTGGCGCGAACAGGCCGATGCCCATGGCGAGAACGACCACCATCGCGTAGTGGACATCGTGCACCCCGACCTGTCGCGCGATCGGGAACAAGAGCGGGCCGAACAGGACGATGGCCGGGATCCCCTCCAGAACACTGCCCAGGATCACGAAGGTCACGATCGTCACCGCCAGGAAGACGGGGACTCCGCCGGGAAGGCTGGTCATGAACTTGGCAAGAGAGGCGGAAAATCCCGACTGGGTCAGCGCCCAGGCCATGCCCGTCGCTGCGCCGATGATGAGCAGGATCGCCCCCGACAGCGAGGCCGTCTCGACCAACATCGGATAGATGCGACGCCAGTCGAACTGCCGATAGATAAAGAGACCCGCACAGGCCGAGTACAGGATGCCGATGGTCGAGACCTCCGTGGCCGTCGCGACGCCTTCGACGACGGCGGTCCGGATCACGAATGGCAGTGCGATGGCCGGTATCGCGATCACAAAGGCGCGGCCGATCTCCCGTCCGGTCGCCCGTTTGACGTGAGACAGGTCCTCGCATCGGTATCGCCACCACACCACGGCCGCGAGCATGACCGCGAGGACCACGCCCGGAAGCAACCCTCCGGTGAATAGCGCCGAGATCGACACGCCCGTCACCGAGCCGATCGTGATCAGAACCAGTGACGGCGGGATGGTTTCGGTCTGTGCGCCCGTCGCAGCCAGGAGGGCAACGAGATCGCCAGGCTTGGCCCCCCGCTGCCGCATCTCGGGAAACAGCACCGGAGCCACAGCAGCCATGTCCGCAGCCTTGGACCCGGAGATGCCGGAGACCAGATACATCGCCCCGACCAGCACGTAGTGCAGTCCGCCGCGGACATGACCGAGAAGGCTCGCCAGGAAGCCGACCATGGCGCGCGCCATGCCCGCCATCTCGATCAGAAGGCCGAGAAAGACGAAGAGCGGCACGGCAAGCAGGATCAGGTGACTCATGCCCTCGTCCATTCGTCCGATCACCACCACGTCGGGCGTGCTGGTTGTCAGGGCTAGGTAACCGACCGTGGCGAGGCCAAATGCAAACGCGATCGGCACGGCCGCAAAGACCATCGCTCCGACCACGAAGATGAAAAAGATCAGAAGATTCAGATTGCCAAGCGGCTTCAACACGGGCGCCAGCAGAACGAACGTTCCGATGATGCCTGCGACGATCGCCAGAGAAGCCAGCAAGCTGCGCAGGCTCGCGATGCGGATGAGCCGGATCACGGCTGCGATCAGCATCAGCCCGAGTCCGATCGGCAGCGCCGCCGCGCGCCAGCTGTTGACGATCTCGAGCGCCGGCGTGGTGACGAATGCCTCGTCGGCGGCGAATTCATAGGCCGGCCAGATGACGAGCGCGAGGAATGCCAGCGATGCCGCAGCCGCCACGACATCCAGGAACGCGCGAACTTCCGTCCCGAGAATCCCGACGATCGCGGTCATCCGCATATGCTCGCCGCGCTGGAACGCAATCACGGATCCAAACATGGCGAGCCAGAGGAAGAGAATGCCGGCAAGTTCATCCGACCAGACGATCGGCGAACGGAACACATATCTGGCTACGATGCCTGCGGACAGAACCGCGATCTCGGCCAGCACGAGTAACGCCGCCGGGACTGCGACGACGTGACCGAGCACCGCATTCGCTTTCACTATCCAACTGCGCGAGCCTGCTTGAGACGCGCCGGCCGCCATACCGGCATCTGCATGCGGCATATGACTCACGCTGGTCATGATAGCTGACCCGCGGCTTTTTCGAGCTGCGACCACGCCTCCTCGCCAAACTTGCTCTTCCAGTCAGCGTAGAAGCTCGTCTTGGACAACGCCTGGCGGAAGGCGGCACGATCGACGTCGATGAACTTGAGGCCTTTGGCCGAGAGATCGCTTCGTAATGACTGACTGAGCTTCGCGATGTCGGCCCGTTGGTCAACGGCGGAGCGATCGAGCTCGCGCATCACGATCTCCTGCACGTCCTTCGGCAGGCGCTCGAAGGCGCGCTTGTTGCCCAGGATCCAGTAGCCATCCCAGACGTGCCCGGTCAGGCTGCACGTGCTCTGCACCTCATAAAGACGTGCGGTCGCGATGATCGGCAACGGATTCTCCTGGCCGTCGACCACCTTGGTCTGCAACGCGGAATAGACCTCGTTGAAGTTGATCGGCGTCGGCCCGGCGCCGAGCGCCTTGAACAGCGAGGTCAGCAGCGGCGCGGGTGGAACGCGGATCTGAAAATTCTTCAGATCATCCGGCGTTCGCACCTCGCGGCCCGACGAGGTCACCTGACGAAAGCCATTGTCCCAGGCCTTCGACACCGCCATGATCGGCGTCTTGGCAATCTGCGACCGGATATAGGAGCCGAGGTCGCCGTCCATCGCCTTCCAGACGCTGTCGTAGTTGGCGAATGCGAAGCCGGTGTTCACAATGCCTGCGCTAGGCACCAGGGTGGCAAGGATCGAGGACGATTGATTGAAGAACTCGACGCCGCCGCTGCGAACCTGGGTCAGAAGCTCGGTGTCGGAGCCGAGCTGGTTGGCCGGGAACAGCCTGATCTCGAGCCGGCCGCTGGTCGCTTCGCGGATACGGTCGATCGCCTCCTGCGCCCGGATATTCACCGGATGGGTCGGATCCTGTCCGGTCGCGAACTTGTAAACGAACTCGGCGGCAGACGTCGGACGGGTCAGAATGCCGCAGAGAGGGACGGCGGTGGCCGCCATCAACAGCGAGCGGCGGCTGATGCGTCCGGGCTTCGAGACAGTCATGTTGTCCTCCAGATTCCTGCTTTGAATTTGCTGCCCGCTTCATCGCCGGCATGCGGGTGTTCGGACTCTTCGCCTTCCGGCTCTCGACCGCCGGCATTTGGGCATGAGCCATCGCTCGCCGCCGCAACAAGCGGCGGGCGTAGCTCTTCGCAAGGGCTTGGCTTGGTTGGCGCTTAACGCCGGTAGACTAAAGCCACTGCTTGATCTGCCTTGCGACCTCTGCGGTTGAAATCCCGTAGCGGTAGTGCAGTGTCGGAAGGGCGCCGGCGTCAAGAAATTCGTCCGGCAATGCAATTTGGCGGAAAGGCGGATGGACGCCTGAACGCATCAGAAGTGCGGCAACCGCCTCGCCAAGACCACCAATCGTTGTGTGGTTTTCGGCAACAACGACAAGGCGACCCGACTTGCCGGCTTCACGCAAGATCGTGTCGGCATCGAGCGGCTTGATGGTTGGAACATGCAGCACCGCAATATCGATGCTGTCGTCCTTCAAGATTTGCGCGGCCTCGAGCGCACGCATGGTCATGATGCCGGACGAGATGACCAGGGCCTCCTTCCCGTCGCGGATCAGCTTGGCCTTGCCGAGCTCGAATTTGTAGTCATATTCGTCCAGCACGACCGGCACTTGGCCGCGCAGCAGGCGTGTGTAGACTGGCCCCTGATGCGCCGCAATGGCGGGCACCAGCTGCTCGATTTCGTGGGCATCGCAGGGATCGATGACCGTCATGTTCGGCATCGCGCGAAACAGCGCGAGATCCTCCGCGGCCTGATGGCTCGGGCCGTAGCCCGAGGTCAGGCCCGGCAATGCGCAGACGATCTTCACGTTGCGGTCTTCCTCCGCAATGGTCTGGTGAATGAAATCATAAGCCCGCCGAGACGCGAACACCGCGTAGGTTGTCGCGAATGGCATGAAGCCTTCGGCGGCGAGGCCGGAGGCGGCGCCGAACAGAAGCTGCTCGGCCATGCCCATCTGGTAATAGCGGTCCGGAAACTCCTTCGCGAAGATGTGCAGATCGGTGTATTTGCCGAGATCGGCCGTCATGCCGACCACATCAGGACGGCTGCGTGCGAGCTCGACGAGCGCGTGTCCAAAGGGCGCAGGTTTCGTCTTCTGTCCTTCCGCCGCGATCGAGGCGATCATGGCTGAGGTGGTCAGGCGCGGCTTGCCCGGCTGCGGTGCTGATCTGACGGTCTTCATGCCTGCCTCCCGGCTTCGAGCGCTTTAAGCGCAAGTTGCCATTCGTGCTGCTCGACGCGAATGAAATGGCTCTTCTCGCGCTGCTCCAGGAACGGAACACCCTTCCCCATCAGCGTGTCGGCGACGATCATCCGCGGCTTGGGCTCGGGATGGGACTTGGCCGCATCGAAGGCGGCAACCACGGCATCGAGATCGTTACCGTTGATACGCTGCACGAACCAGCCGAAGGCCTGAAGCTTGTCGACCAGCGGCTCGAATGCCATGACCTGCGTCGAAGGACCGTCCGCCTGCTGATTGTTGACGTCGACGATGCCGATCAGATTGTCGAGCTTATAGTGGCCTGCCGACTGGATCGCCTCCCAGACCGAGCCTTCGTCAAGCTCGCCATCGGAAAATAAGGTGTACACCCGCGCCTCGGATTTCTTGCGCTTGAGGCCGAGGCCCATGCCGACGGCAATGCTGAGTCCAAGCCCAAGCGAACCTCCCGACATTTCCATGCCGGGCGTGTAGGAGGCCATGCCCGACATCGGCAGGCGGCTCTCGTCGCTACCATAGGTTTCGAGCTCTTCCTCGGGGACGATTCCCGCCTCGATCAGCGCGGCGTAGAGCGCGATGGCGTAGTGCCCGTTTGAGAGAAGGAAGCGGTCGCGTCCTTCCCAGGACGGATCCTCCGGCCGGTAGCGCATCGCGTGAAAATAGGCTACGGCAAGCACGTCGGAGATGTCCAGCGCCTGGGCGATATAGCCCTGCCCCTGAACTTCACCCATGCGCAGCGCATTGCGGCGAATGTTGTAGGCGCGGTCCGCCAGCCTGGGCGTGTTAATGAGTGCGTTGGTCGACGTTTCCATCGTTCGGACCCTGTCTCGCTGGCTCAGTGGATAAGCATGCCGCCGTTGACGTCGATCACGGCGCCTGTCACGTAGGCCGAGAGATCCGAGGCCAGGAAGGTGTAGATGCCGGCGACGTCTTCCGCCGTGCCGAGACGATTGAGCGGAATGCCTTCCAGTATCTTCACCCTCATCTCGTCGCTCAGCTTTCCTGCCGTGATGTCGGTGCCGATCAGGCCGGGCGTGACGCAGTTGACGCGAATGCCGTCCGGACCGAACTCACGGGCCATCGCCTTCGCCAGGCCAAGCACGCCGGCCTTCGCGGCCGAATAGTGCGGGCCGCCAAAAATTCCGCCGCCGCGCTGGGCCGAGACCGACGACATGCAAGCGATCGAGCCGGATTTCCGTGCGCGCATATGCGGGATCACGGCCTGGGAGAGGAACAGAATGCCCTTGAGATTGACGTCCTGGATGCGATCCCAATCGGCAGGCGAAATGTCCAGGAACTTCACGGGCTGGGTGATGCCCGCATTGTTGATCAGGACATCGATGCCGCCAAAGGATTCGATCACGCGGGCCACCGCCTGCTCGCACGACGATTTGTCGGCGACGTCGCATCCTAACCCGATGTGGGACCCTCCAAGCGATGCCGCGGCATCCGCCGCAGCGCCGGCGTCGATATCGAGAATGGCGACCCGGGCGCCCTCGGCCGCGAACCGCCGGGCGGTGGCAAGCCCGATCCCGCGCGGCGAGGCCGCGCCCGAAATGATGGCCATCTTGCCGGTGAGCAGCAGCATCAGTTCCTCCCGCGAATTTGTTCTTCCTTGGCAGGGCCAGGAATGACCCGCGGAGGGCCAACAGACAAGCGCACAGTTGTCATGGATCGATGAATCTGGTTCACTTATGGGATGCTGTCAAACGTCCCGATATCGGCAATTCGCGCCTTTGAAGCCGCCGCCCGCACCGGATCGTTTCGCGATGCGGCGAATGAGCTTCACCTGACGCCGAGTGCGGTTAGTCATGCCATCCGCAAACTCGAGGACACGCTCCGCACCGTTCTGTTCGAGCGAAGTGCGCGGTCCGTGCGGCTCACGCCAGCCGGCGAAAATCTGATGCGCCACACGGGAGCGGCATTCGACCAGCTCCGCCGTGGCCTTGAGGAAGTTGCCGCGCGCGGACCGCAATTGGTACGCGTTCATTCCGCGCCGAGCTTTGCCGCGCAATGGCTGGCACCACGGCTTGCACAGTTTCTGGCCGCTAATCCGAAGCTCGAGGTGCGGCTGGCTGCCAGCACGGACTATGCGCGTTTCAGCAACGATGATTTTGATATCGACATCGTCTACGGTCCGCCTCGGGCGGAAGGTGTCGAGGTCATTCCTCTGCCGGAAGAGACGGTCACCCCGCTCTGCTCCCCCGCGCTTGCAAAACCAATCAGGAAAGCTGCCGATCTCCTCGATCAAACGCTTATCCGTTCCGACGTGAAGCAGGTTCAGTGGCACCAGTGGTTCACGGCGAACGGATTGGAAGCACCTGCGCTCCACGGCATGAGGTTCGATCGCAGCTTTCTCGCAATCGCAACGGCTGCGGAGGGATTGGGAGTAGCGTTGGAATCAACGCTCCTGGCCGAACGCGAGCTGGCGAGCGGGCGACTAGTTGCACCGCTGGCAGGGCGCGCCAACGAAATCCGCTACGTCGGCCATCGCCTGATCTACCCGCGCGCCAGCCGACAGAGACCAGCGGTACGAGCCTTTGCAGATTGGCTCGTGGCGCAACTCGCTGGCGAGACCGCAGGTTCCTCGCACTAAGATCGAATTCAAGCCGAGCATCACCGCAACCAAGCAAGCGTGCGGCTGTTTTGCATCTCGAGCTCCGACGGTCGCGTCTTCAACGCATAGAAGTCGGCGCCAAAAGCAAACGGGCCTCCATACATGCTCGCAATCGTCCCATTCGCGCCCATTATCCGAGGGACTACCATCGGGAGTAGGTGATGGCAGAAGATCGTAGATTGGCGTGCAAAATCGTACGATTGGTAGCGGGCCCCACACCAACCAAACCTAGATACCTGATCCAATTTTACGCGCGAGGCCATCTGTCAGGTCTGCAACGCGCTGAACTCTACAGTCCTGGAGACGTACTTTGAAGGTTCGCGAACCTCGGTATCCGGGCAAAGCGGTTGAACTCGGGAAAGATCGAACGGTAGCGCATGTTCGTCGTCATCAAGCAGAGATCACGTCCATTGGCTACTCACCTTGTATCCGGAAAGCACCCGGTGCCTCGCGCCTCGACCGACTGTTGCCCTCCGAAGGCAAAGGTCACACGTTCGAATCGTGTCGCCGATCCAGCACGATGTCCAGATGGTGGTCCTTGCCCGCGCGTTCAGGCCGGCGAACGCTGCCCTCCCCCCGCAGAGTCGCTGCGGTACCGGCTGGCCGAGGTCTGGTAGTACCGCGCGCAGATGGCTACCATGGCCTCGATCAACGATCCCCACGTCGCCGGAAAGCGCTCTTCGGCCATCACCCGCTGCAGCATGCGCGTATAGCCGGCCAGCTCGTCGTTGAGGAACTCCACCACAGGCATACCTGGATAGCACTGCAGTAGCAGGATCGCCGCGTTGTCGGCCTCGCCGACCGACCTGTCCTTGTCGCGTCCGTGCAGATCGTTCTGCAGGCGCCCTATCGCGGAGATGAGCCGCAGGATCTGGCGAAACGCCGGACGCGCGCGCAAGGTCGCCATGTCCAGCCCCCACAGCAACGACAGGCAACAGAACACGTTCGCGTAGGCAATCGAATCGATGCCGTTCTGCAGGTACTCGGCGTAGGACCAGCGTTCCGACCCTGCCGCCTGCGCGTGTCCGGCGCGCAGCGCCGCGCAGTAACGCCGGGTATCGTCGAGAAGCTGAGCATAGTCGCGACGATCGTAGGCGAGCGCGGCCAGCGAAGCCCGCAGCACAGCGCAGCCCTCGAATCCGGGGAGCGCGCACGGCTCGCCGTGCCCCAGCGCCTGCTCCACCGCGGCGAGCTGCTCCGGCAAGATCAGGCCAAGGTCGTTACAATCGTCGAGCCAGAACAGCAGCGCCAATTCGCGATAGAACGCCAAGATCAGTGTTTCGTCCTGCGGATCGCGACCGGTGCGGACGCTTATGTCGCGCAGGCTCGGGCGGATACGCTGCAGAATGTACTGGCCGCCGTTCACCGCTTCTACGGCATGCTCGTCAGCGAACCCGGTCAGGGAACGCCCCCACTCCAGGACCTGATGCAGCGCGCGTTCTGGTTGGATCATGGCGCCGCTCCTGCACCCTCGGCTAGGACGCGCCGCCCCCAACGAAGCGCCAGCCACAACCCGGCGAGTTCGGCCACGCGCACGACCCGAGTGGGGCAATACAGTTCCTTGCCGATCCACAACGGCGTTTTCGGCAATGCATGCGCCGCATGGCGGGCGAGCATCCACTCCAGCGCACGCGCCACCACCTGCGCGATGCGCCGGCGCCCTGTGGTCTCTTCGCTCTCGTCCATCACACGTAACGCGAACAACGCATAGGCGGTTTCCTCGAATGTGGACGCGCGACCGGCGCCCCAGCCGCCGTCGCCGCGCTGCGCCTGCAGCAGCGCCGCCAGCGCGCGCTCGTCCCGCCACTGGGGCTTGCCTTGCGCCAGCGCAGCGACCGCATGCGCGGTGGGATACAGCCACGAAACGTGCCATTTTTCGTTGTCCCATAGACCGTGCGGGTTGCGATTGGCCTCGACGTAGGCGCTGGTGCCGGCGGCGGGCTTTCCAAACAGTCGCAACGCATGCAGGGCGTGGATGTTGGTCGACACCGAGGCATTGCGCTCGCCGGGGAAGGTGACGAATAGCTCGCCGATTTCAAAATGGCGCAACGCATTGACCGCCGCGTCGCGGCCTGCAAGGTGCAAGACGCATAACGCAACGGCCGTGTCGTCTGCATCAGCCGCGAAATGCGAGGCCGGGCCCAGACCGCGCACGCTCAGGCGGGCGTCGAGCTGCGCGACAATCACGCGGACCGGGTCGGCGAGCGCGGGATGCGCGAACAGCCCGGCCAGATGAAGGGTGTACAGCGACCAGCATGGCTCGAAGACATTGATCGGCCACACGTTGGGAACGACGCCTTCAATGCCGCTGCGCGTCGCCCGCGATGCCATCTGGAGATACGCATCGGCGCGCCCGACCTGCGGCGTGCTTCCCCGCGTCACGGCGTACGCACGCCACGCGGCGGTGGCCGCCGGACTGATGCCGATGCTGCCCTCGTCATCCGGGTATGCGGTCGTCGGCGACGTCCCCCAGGCTTCCCAGGAGTGCAGCAACGGATGACCGCTCGGCAACATCGCCAACGCCCGCAGCTTGTCCAGGCACGCTTGTCGCAACGGCAACAGCGCTGGATGGCGCGGAAACGCCGCGTCACCCAGCAAGGATGCGGCCTCACCGCAAAACTGCGGCAGGATCAACTCCGCGCCGATCGGCGCGTCTTCCGGCACCGCATGCGCGTAGGGATCGGGTTGGACCTGGAGGAACCGGATTGCAGCCCGGACAGCGTCTGCAGCACCGGGAAGAGGATCGGCACGCTGCAATGCCAGTAACGCTGCCCAGGTGGGCGCATGCCGGAACAGCGGGAAGTCCGCGCTTCCCCATCCGCCGTCGGCCTGTTGCTGCGCGATGAGCCACGCGTATGCGTCCTGCCGACCGGCGACGTTGCCGTGGAAGCGCAGCGCCCGCGCCGTGTCGTAGACGGACGGACCGACGCTGCCGCCATCGCTCATTTCGCTCAGCAGGCCGCGCAATTCGGAAAGGATCTGTTCGGACAGCACGTTCACGCGGATGTTCCTTATGCAGACGGTCGAAGAGAACCGGGATCGGGCAGACGCAGCCCATGTCGCCGCATGTTCGTCGCATAGGCAGCGCCGGACGGCCGCCCTGCTCCGGCGCGGCGAGGCCCCGATGCTGGCGCCGGTCCGCCGCGTAGGCTTGCGCGCGGGCGCCGCGTGCGCCGGGGCGGGCAACCGCTGCGATCGGCACCGCGACTCGGACAAAGTGCAGCATGTATCTCTCGCCGGTCGATCGCAGCGGCACGGGGCGTCTCCATCCGGACGGGCGCGCTCATGCGCATGGCGCGTGCTTGAAGAGATACGCGTTGGCCCGCTCTAGGAGTTGCGCCAACCGTTCCGCACGCGGCCCCAGCGGCGCGATGGCCTCCCCGGCATCGCGCAACAGATCCAGCGCGAACTGGCGTGCTGCCTGCAGTCCCATGATCGACGCGCAGGTCGGCTTCTGCGCCGCCGCGTCCTTGCCGGGGGTCTTGCCCAGCGTCGCGGCATCCGCTGTCACGTCGAGAATGTCATCGATCACCTGCAACGCCAGGCCGAAACAGGCGCTGTAGTGATCGAGCGCACAGTACAGCGCAGCGTGCGCGGCATTCTCCGCGAGAGCGCATAAGACGCCCATGCGAACGGACGCGCGCACTAGCGCTCCGCTCTTCATCCGGTGCATCGCCACGATCCTGTCCAGCTCGACGTGCTTTCCCACCAGAGACAGATCCATGGCCTGCCCGCCGGCGGCACCCTCGGCTGACACCGCCCGCGCCAGTTCGCGCACGAGCGCGATACGGTTGTCGCCCGGCGCATCCAGGCTCGCCAGGGTCAGGAAGGCGTGCGCTTGCAGCGCATCGCCGACCAGGATCGCTGTAGCTTCGCCGAACTTGACGTGCACGGTCGGAAGGCCGCGGCGAAGCACATCGTCGTCCATCGCGGGCAGATCGTCGTGGACCAGGGTGCAGGCGTGCATCATCTCGATGGCGGCGCCAACGTCATCGAGCATGTGCGCCGGCGCGTCGGCCAGTGTGCCGGCAGCCAGACAGAGCAAGCCGCGGGTGCGCTTCCCGCCATGCAAGGTGGCGTAGCGCATCGCCGCCATCAGCTCGGTCTCACCGTCATGTTCGGCGCAGAGAAGACGCGCCAGCACCTGTTCGACCCGGTTTGCGCCCTCATGCATCCAGATCTCGGGCAGCAGCCCGCCGGATGCGCCCCGCGCCTGCGCGCCCAATCCGCCGAGCGCGGAATCACCAGTTCTGTCATCCTCTGGCGTAGAACCGGTCTGCATGTTGTTCATGTCCTTGTCCCTGACAGGCGAGCCGCCGCGGTGTTGTCTGCGTCGCACCGTGCGCGCGCCGAGTGCAGCAATCCCGCGCCTCGCCGGCGCCGCTGCCTCGCCACAGCGGCATGTGATGCCAGCTCATGAGAATCCGATGCGGATAGTCATGGACGGATGTGCGGTCGGGTAATAGCGCCGGCCTTTTTCGACGCCGTTCAGCAACCGCGGCCGCGTCCCGCCCTCGTGCATGGTCAGCGCCAAGGCGATGCAGAACTGCACCAGTTCCAGACATGCCAGGTGGTAGCCGATGCAGACGTGTGGGCCGGTACCGAACTGCAGCATGTCCACCGGCCGGATCGGCTCGGTGCGTTCCAGCCACCGCGCCAGGCGAAACTGATGAGGCGCCTCGTGCAGCAGCGCCGAGGTCGAGAAATGCAGCAGCGGGATGCACAGATCGGTGCCCGCGGGAATGCGCCGTTGGCCGAGTCGCAATTCACGCACTGCGCGACGCACCAGGAGCGGCGTCGGCGGATGCATGCGCAGCGTCTCGCGGAACAGCGCCTCGGCGACCGGACACTGCGCCAAGTCCGCGTGCCGCGTCGGCACCGCGCCCACGCGTTGCGCCTCCTCGACCAGAGCGTCCCACAGCCCAGGCTGCCGCGCCAGCTCGATCACCATCCAGGCCATCGTTGAGGCGGTGGTGTCGTGACCACCAAGCAGCAGCAAGCGGATATTGGCGACCAGAACCTCATCGGCGAGCGCATCGTCGCTACGATCGAAGGCGCTCACCATGTCGTTGATCAGCCCGGGGCGCGGGGCATGTTCGCGCGCGTCGCGAACGAACTCGCGCAACCGCGTATCGATCCAGTCGCGGGCGGCGCGACCGCGCCGCAGGGGCAGTCCAGGCAGGTCGACCGGGGGCGCGACGATCAACTGCAGCAGTTGCCGGTACTTGCGACGCCATTCCGGCAGGTCCTGCGCGGGGATTCCCATGAGGCTGAAGATGAGCTTGAGCATCAGATCGCCGGTTTCGCGCAGGATGGTTACGTCGCCGCAGTCGCGCCACCTCTGCACCCGCGCCCGGATGACGGGCGCGAACAGCTCGCCGACGCCAGCCTGGGTCAGCCCCGTGGGCAGGAACGCCGCCTGGATCGCACCGCGCGCCTGCCGGTGCGCGCCGCCGTCCTGGGCGACCAACGTTCCGCCAAACAATTCGGGCGCGATATCTTCGATCAGCGTCGAGGACACGTCCTTGTGCCGGAGCAGTGCGATCGCATCCGGATCCAGACAGGTCACCATGTGTCCGGCAGGGCCGAAGTCCAGCCAGAAGTGGCTGCCCAACGTCCGTTCCGCGCGCCGCAGCAGGCGCGGCAGGTCGCAGACGATGGCGGGAAGATGCCCGACCAAGGGGAAAGCGCCGGGCACGACCGGGATTTCGTGCCGCAGCCGATCTCGACGGTTCAGCGGGTTGAGCAGCATGGCCATCAGCAGCGCGGCGACGCAGCCGCTTCGGCGGTGCCGGCGGAAGGCCGCGCGGCGCGGCTGTTCCCACCGTCGGCGTACGTCGGCACATGCGCCAGCATGCCGCCGTCGATGCACACTACTTGGCCGGTGATGAACGCAGCATCGTCGGAGAGCAGGAACGCCACCAGCGCGGCCACGTCCTCTGGGCGGCCGACACGCGGTAGGAGCTGGTGCCGGCGCAGATGCCGTTGCATGCACTCGTCCAGCTTGGCCAGGAGACGCTCGGTCATGATGAGACCCGGCGCAACCGCGTTGCAGCGGATCTGCGCATGACCGTACTGGGTGGCGAGCGAAGCCGATAGCATGTTCATCGCCGCCTTCGATGCGGCGTAGGACGTGAGCGCGCTGTCACCGCTGAGCCCCTGGCACGACGACATGTTGACGATCGCGCCACCGCCGCGGGCGATCATCCCTGGAATGGCCTGCCGGCAGCAGAGCAATGTGCCGCGCAGATTGGTTGCCATGGTCTCATCCCAGACCGCCAAGTCCAGGTCAAGGATCGCGCGGTCGCGCGGAGTCAGATGCATGGCGCCCGCGTTGTTCACCAGGAGGTCGACTGCACTGAAATGCCGCTCCGCCGTATCGAACAGCGCAGCCACAGCCTGCGCCTCGGCGATGTCGATGGCCAGAGCCAGCGCGTGGCCCGCCTCGGCCGCGATTTGCGCGGTACACGCCGCGGCCGCCGAGCCATCGATGTCGGCGACCACCACTCTGCCGCCCTCGCGCGCGATGGCGAGGGCGCATGCCTTGCCGATCCCGGCGCCGGCGCCGGTCACCACGGCCACCTTGCCTTCAAACCGTCCCATGGTGTCCTCCTGGATTGCGTTGGTCTCTCGCGGCATGCCGCTCCGCCTCCGCCGGAGAAGGCGCACTGTCGGCGCTGGCGCGCTCGTCACCCCCAGCTTCGCTTCTGATGACCCGAATGGCGGCGACCGGGCACTGGCTGGCTGCGAGCCGCACGGCGGCGTGCAGCGCCTGCGGGACTGTCGCCCCGCACACTTCGGCCACGCCGTCCGGTTCGCGCTGACGAAAAGTACCCGGTAGCGTCAGCACGCACTGTCCGCTGGTTCCGCACAGATCCTGGTCGACCACGACGCGCATCTCAGCCCCCTGCGCACGCAGCCGCACCGGCAGCGCGCGGAACGTCCTAAGGAACGCGGAGGGCTCCCGGGTCGGCAGCTCGGCCAACGCCAGCGTGGGGAAGCGCGCCTGAATCCGTGCCAAACTTTCGGCCAACTGCACCCGAGCCAGTTGCGCACCGAGGCAGAAGTGGATGCCGTGGCCGAAGCTCAGCATGATCTTCCCGTCGGTCGACATGCCGGGACTGGTGCCGTAGAACCGCGCGGGATCGAAGCGGTCGGGATCGGCGAAGGCGTCAGGGTCGCGATTGCCAGACGCGATCAGCACGCGCACGTCCGCGTTCTTCGGGATCACCACGCCGCCTAATTCGATGTCGCGCTGGGCGATACGTGGAATGGAGCTGAACATGGCGGGCGCGTCACAGCGCAGGACTTCTTCGACGAATGCCTTCACCCCCATGGCGTCTCCCTGCAGCCAGTGACGCTGTTCGGGATAGGCCAGCATCGCCAGGACCGCATGGTCGATGGTCGCAGCAGTGGTGGCGAAGCCACCCAGCAGCATGCCCCACAACATGCTGATCAACTCCGCATCTGATAGCGTGTCGGCATCATCGTCGTGTGCGCCGACCAGCATCGACACGATGTCGTGGCAGGGATCGGTGCGCTTGCGCTGTATGAGACCGCCGAAGTAGGCCTTCACTCTGGCACTGGCCGCGTCCGCCGCGGCGAGCCGGGGACCGCTGGCGTGCGGACTCAGGCCTTCCAGAATGGCGCCGATGCCGGCGGCGAGCCCGAACATGTCCTCGTGGGGCAGGCCAAACAGTTCGGCGAAGACCAGTATGGGCAAGGCCAGCGCAAATTCCCGATGCAGGTCCACGGCCTCGCCGCGCTCCAGCGCGGGCGCCATGCCGTCCAGCCGCGCTTCGACGATGCGCGCGATGCTCGGCCGCAGGTTGTCGATCTCGCGCATGGTGAAATCGCGCGAGATCAGCCGGCGCAGACGCGTATGCGTCGGTGGGTCCTTCATCGCTAGCGTGGAGGCCAGCAGATTGAGCGACAGGCTGGACGCCGCATGCGGGAAATAGCGCGCCAGTTCGCCCGGCGCGGGTCCCCGAAACGCATCGCCCGTGGCCTTGAGGGCCCAGTAGATGTCGGCGTGGCGGCTCAACAGATAGAGGCCCGACGCCGCGCGATGCACCGGGTCGCGCTCGCGCAACCAACGCATGAACGGATACGGGTCGTGGATCCACGCCGGCGATGCCAGTTCGGCGAAGGCGTCCGGGCATGCTGCCGTGGTTTCTTGCACGTCCATCTTCGTTACCTGTTGGCCGGCTGATCTGAGCGGTGCAGGCAGGTGCGCCGGCAAGCCGCGGACAGATCGCGGCCCCCAGCGGCGTCCGCATATCACCAGAAAACCGGGAACTCCTCGAACCCGCCAGTGATGATCTCCTTGCGCAACTTCAATTGTTCGGGCGCGACGGCCAGGCGCAGCGCGGGAAAGCGCTGGAAGATCGAACCGAACACCGCCTTGAGTTCCAGCCTGGCCAGCTCCCCGCCGATACAGGAGTGCGGCCCGTAGGAGAACGCCAGGTGCGGCTTTTCCTGGCGTCCGATGTCGAAGATTTCCGGCGCGTCGAAATGGCGCGGATCGAACGACGTTGCCGGCAGGCCGACCAGCACCTTGCTCTCGGCGGGAATATGCACGCCCGCGATGGTCACGTCGGTTTTCGGATAGCGCATGATGCCGTCCCAGCCCGCGCCCGGCGGGTACATGCGCAGGATTTCCTCCACGGCCTTGTCCACCAGGGATGGATCGCCGATCAGGCGTTCGCGCTGTTGCGGATGGCGGAACATGGCCAGCAGGCCGCATTCGATCTGCGCGACGGTGCTCTCGTGTCCCGCCACCAGCATGCCTGCCGCCAGGCCGATCGCTTCTTCCTCGGTCGCCTTGCCCTGGTCGACCGCCGCGAGCAGATCCGTCAGCAGGTTGTCGCCCGGATTCTGGCGCTTGTCCCGCATCTTGTCGCGAATGTAGGCGCGCAGTTCTTCCCAGGCCAAGCGCGACGCCCTGCGCGGGCCGCTTTCATGCTGGTGCGTCATCACCTCGTCGGACAGCCGAGCGAAAAAGGCGTGATCCTCGTAGAGCAGGCCCATCAGGGCGCTGATGACCATGGCCGGAAGCGGAAACGAGAGGTGGCGCCGCAAGTCGGCGGGCTGGCGCTGGGCCGCCAGGTTCTCGAACAACTGCGCAGCGATCGCCTCGACATGCGGCGTCAGCAGCTTCACCCGGCGGCTGCTGAAGGCCGGCGCGACGAGCGTACGTAACCGGACATGGTCGCCCCCCTCGTGCGACACGAGCCACCCCGGCGAACCGAGAATCACCGAATCCGGGGTGAACGCCGTCGGCGGCATTCCCGCCGGCCGGAACGCGGCGTCGGACAGCGCCGCCTTGGCCTCGTCGTAGCCTGTCACCCACCAGCCTTCGTGCCCGGACGGGAAACGCACGCGGTGTATCGGACCGTTGGCGCGTAGCGCCAACATCTCGGGCGAGGGCTCGATGTGATCGACGCGCCACATCGGCAGCATCGGCAGGGGTTGTTCGGACACGGTAGCACTTCACTCTCTAAGCGATGGAGGGGCGCAAGGTGCCCACAGGCGCTGCGGTCACCGACTTTCCGTGCGCTTGCGTTCGCTTCTGTTGGTCGATGATGCGGCGGGGAAGGCGACCGATTCCTAGAGCGTCAAGTTGGCTTTAGCCAGCTACCGAATCTTGTAGTAGTCCCTAAGCTAAGCGCTTGGTGCCACAAAACATATGCGGAAACTCTGTCGCCACGCGCTACCACACGGAAACCTATTTCAGATGGGTATCCGCCTATGTTGGTTGGCCTCATGCGCGTCTCAGAACACGGACCTGCAGCGCGATGCGCTGCTCGGCTCGCCATCGTGACCTCGCTCGAAGGACAATTGGGTGGCGTTCCACTCGCTGACCGAGAACCTGCACACGGCGACGCCCTCGGGCGAATTCCTGTTCCGGGTGCGCGCGCTCGCGCAGAGCGCGCTTTAATCTAGGACCATGTTGCAAGCCACTTGCGCACGTTCGCGTTGGCACCATCGCCAAACTCAAGAACCGCGTTCTCGTCGATGAAATACGCGGTTGCGGAATCCGGCGCGGCGCAACCTCGCCCGCCTCGGATTCGTCATCGAACCCAAGGCCGGCTAGCTCTGCCAGCGCCCGCTTCAGACTCCACGGAGATAGGGGCACCCTCGCTACGGCGTATTCGATCGCGGCCTCAACCTGATCGCGCGTCAGCGGTGGAAAATCCTCGACAATCTCCTCGGCCGATTGCCCACGGGCGAGGGCGTCCACCATAGACGGGAACTCTCTTGCTTTGATGATGGGTTGGTTGCGATCACCTCCGACTTGTACCCATCGACGCATTCAGACGATGAAGACCGCTTTTGAGGTCAGCGTCGATCTTGCCAAGATCAAGGACTAATTCGCCAAAACGCGACTCGGTGCGAGTCGAAGCACAGCTGCCGGATCGCTTCATACAGGCGAGCCGGGGTAAGATCTCTGAAGGTCCATGAATGCCTGGCTCAGCCCGCAGGAAAATAGCAACGGAACACCAACCCAACGGCAGCTCGACGGACTGAAGCGGCTGAGGGGAATTGCCCGCGTTCCAAATAAATCCGAAGCCGTCACGTCAAAAGAGGAAGCGGAGAAGCTCTACGGGAGCGACTAAAACTGGCAGTTTTCTCGCATGTTGACTTGCGTCTATCTCGACGACTTCCAACGGAGAGCCTTCATGTACATACCAACCCACTTTCGAGATGACGACATCGAGAATATTCGAGCGACAATCCGCTGCGCCCGATTGGCCAACCTAGTCACAGCGACATCAGATGGGCCACTTGCGACGCCTCTTCCGCTCTTCCTCGACGAGAGCGAAGGCGAACACGGCGCACTATACGGGCATCTGGCGAAGGGCAATCCGCAATGGCGCACGGCCCCGATCGGAGAAGCTCTGGCGATCTTTACTGGCGCAGAGGCTTATGTGACGCCATCCTGGTATCCTAGCAAGCGACAAGCTGAACATGTGGTTCCGACATGGAATTACATCGCGGTCCACGCCCATGGGCCGATTGAGTTCTTCGAGGATCCCACTCGCCTGCTTGAGGTTGTGACGCGTCTGACGAATATCCATGAGACATCACGTGCGACGCCCTGGGCCGTCAGCGATGCTCCCGCGGATTTCATCGCCGCCCAGTTGCGTGAAATCGTCGGCGTGCGCATCCCGATCACCATGGTCGAAGGCAAACGCAAGATGAGCCAAAACCGCCCCACGCCTGATCGCATTGGTATCGCCACCGGCCTAGCGGCGAGCAAACTGGCACGGGACCAGGAAGTTGGTGCTCTTATCTTGGTTCAGGACTGAGACGAAAATGTGCATGACCAGCAGCGCCGCAGCCATCTTACATCTACAGCTCTCACAAACCCCAGCGGTCGGGCCATCAATTAACTCGCGAAATTCACGAACGGAAACGTCAGCTCGGGCTTGCCGCACTGTGCAGACACTTGTCCGTATTCTGACAGAGGCACAATCTCGTGTCAGGTCCAGTACAACGCGCGTAGTAAGCGTCCAGACTCTCGAAAGCCCATCCGACTCTGCGGCTCCCTGCGCCGCCTGGGATGGCCATTGCTCAAAACAAAGCAATCCAGAAAAGAGCCGCGGAGGCAGCAATGCTCACGCTCTCCAAACTCCATCTCGCACCCGGAAGCAATTACATTGTTGAACCAATTCGCGCACAAGTGACAACGACTTGGAATGGAGACTCACGTCAGCGACGTTTTGACAGTTGCGAGCTGCGCAACTCAGTTTAGGAGCATGAGCAAGCAAGAGCCGCTACGCTTGTATATGCAGGCCAATGATTTGTCCCAGAAAGAACCGTCATCGTCATAGTGAGCGATATGCCTGTTGAGACGGAACTTGCCCGCAATCTCGGTCTCGTCAACGTATCAATCGTGGGATGATTTGTTTTCGAGGCGCGCTTCCGCGCGGCAGGGCCGGACTACATAATTCATGACCACCATAAACTATTGCCAATTCAACAGAGTTAGTGATTACAAAAGCGTGACTGAAGATCTGCCGTTTGCTCGCTCCTGCTGTCGCTTCGCGATTCGACATTCGAAGGGGTGAGCTCGGTGAGCGAGTTCTTTCGTCACTCCGCCCAACCACTGGGTCAGTTCGATGGACTCGCGCCAAATGCCACGATTCATTTACGGCCCATGATCGAGTACATGCTTGCGTTTTGCTTGGCACGATGCTTGCTGAAGATCATTTGTCCCAAGGGGTGAGGAAGAACTGCAAGGGCTTGGAAAAGCAAGATGAGCACAAACGCTTTGGTCGGAGGCGCCATTCCGAGCACCGATGTTGTGAAACGTGCAGCGCGCATCGGTGCCGAAGTCAAAAATATCAAGCTATCAGGCGACCTACCGGACCACACGATCGCCGCGATCAACAGCTTATTGCTCGAGCACAAGGTTATCTTCTTCCGCAATCAAGGCCATCTCGATGACGCTGAGCATGAGCGCTTTGCCGCTCGTCTCGGAAAGCTAGTGCCACATCCGATGCTCGGTGCTACCAAGGGGATGGCGTCGCTCCTCGAACTGGACTCCACTCGCGGCGGCGGTCGTGCCGACGTTTGGCATGCGGATGGGACCTTCGCCGACGCCTATCCTAAGATTTTGGTCCTGCGGGCCGTTGTAATGCCAATGTTCGGAGGCGACACCGTATGGTCGAACACAGCTGCCGCTTATCTTGGTCTGCCGCCGCCGCTAAAACGGCTTGCCGAGGGCCTATGGGCCGTTCACAGCAACCTCTTCGATTACGCCGGGATCGCGCGGGTCCGTGAGGTCGACAAGAAACATTTTGACGAGGTGTTCACCAGAACGGTTTTTGAGACCGAGCATCCCGTCGTACGCGTCCATCCCGAAACGGGCGAGCGGACGCTAGTGCTCGGCGCCTTGGTGAAGGACTTTATTGGAATCGGCAAATACGACGGACAAAAGCTGTTCGATCTGCTCCAGTCTCACATCACTGCGCCCGAAAACACTGTGCGTTGGAATTGGTTAGAGGGCGATATTGCGCTGTGGGATAACCGCGCAACGCAGCATTACGCGGTCAACGATTACGGGGACCAGCATCGCGTCGTACGTAGGGCCACGATCGAGGGTGACGTGCCTCTCAGTGTCGATGGCCGGAGCAGTGTAACGCGAAAGATGACCGAATAACTGCACGTCGACGCCCAGCACCCGCCGGCTGAAAACTGGGAAAAATTGGTAATCGGAGTTGTTTCGGGCAAACTCGAAAGCACACTTTGCGACGCCATATCTCAGCTCTTGATGCCAACTCGGAAGCGCTTCGCTGTGCTGGCAACTATTTAGCGTGGGCAACGGCTTCGAGGAAACCACGAGCATCACTGTCCTTCGCCGCCAGCCGGTACGTGACCTTCACGTTTCAGTTTAGAAAATCCTCGGTCAGTGGCCATAAAGCGTGCCAACATGGGGGCGATGAGTTTAGTTGGATCGACCAGTTGACCACCCTGACGCGTAAGCACTTCTGCATATGCAATGAGATCACGATGCACGGCCGCGGGCAGCTCCGCACTCACTTTGACCGGCTTGTCGTCTGGAAGCTCTCCTATTTTAAGTTTGGGCATGTTGTCACTCTCTATACGGGGCAAGTATCAGATCATGATTGACAAGAACACGAACCGGGAAACCAGGTCGTACGGTTAGAGTCGGCTGGATGTTGAGGCTTCTACGGACGATCTCCTGCCCGGTCTGGTTCAGTGAATCCGAGGCGCCGTGTCGCAATGCTTGGATGATGGCGCTGTCGTTGCTGTTGGTGTCCGAGCCGGCCCCAAGTTCGGTTCCGACCGCCAGAAGCGTCGACAGTGCCGCAGCCTTGAATAGCTCACCCCAGTGATTGTCGACCTCGTCTTCGAGGCCGGCATAGCCGGCGGCGTCCGCGCCAGGCTGCCGCTCGAGAACGATAGAACGTCCGTTTGGCATGATGAGCCTGGTCCAAACGAGCAGAACGCGCGACTGGCCGAAAGTGACCTGGCTATCGTAGAGCCCGATCAGACGCGCTCCCTGGGGCACAAGCAGAAAGCGTCCGGTCGGCGTGTCAAAGACATTCTCGGTTACCTGCGCGGTAATTTGGCCTGGTAGGTCGGATCGAATCCCGGTGATCAGGGCTCCCGGAATGACCGTCCCGGCCTGCACGATATATGGTGAAGCTGGCCTCGCGATGCGGTCAGGGCCGACCGTGCGACGGTCTACGGATGCGTTCACGAAGGCAAGCTTCCGGTCCTGACCGTTCTGCACAAATCCGTCATCGCCTGTGCTCGACGCGTTCGGCGACGTCACGCGCTCGCCGCCAGCAGTCGCAGCAACGGACGGACGCACTTCTCGACCATTGGTCGAAGCGAACAGGTGACTGATGCGAGCTGCTTCGGTCTCTTGATCCCGCCGCTGCTGGTCCGGATCAGTGCCGATCATCGGCGACTGGCCTTGAGCGGCAAGTATCGGTCGACCGAGGTCCCCGGGGAGTGGCGGACCAAGCTGCGGGATTGGCTGGCGCGGAACGCCAGCATAGTCCTTCGGCAGCGTCGTAATGCCGTCGGCAACATTGTGGTGGCCGGTGCTGTAAAGCTCATCGGCCGCTTGATTACGGGAGCGAGTGCTCTGTAGCGACCACAGGACCGCTCCGCCGATGACAAGCAGGGCAACCGCGCTCCCGCCGGCCAAGACCTTCCGCGACAACCGTGTCACGCGCGGATGCTCTGCTCTCAAGCGGAAGCTCCTGGACTGTTCCTCCTGTGTAGGCGGCGGAGCAGCTTGCTGGTGATCGGCTTCATTCCGAGTATTCATGACGACGGCCTCCCGTCGGTCCTGACAATCCTAACCTTCTGCTGGTGTTCACCGCCAAGCCGCAGTTCGGCGGCCGCAAACAGCCGATCGACGATCAATACGTTGGCGTAAGCGCGATAGTTGACGAGTTCGGTCTTGCCGTCTGGACCAATGACGAAGAGCGGAGGCATCTCGCCTTGCACGATCCCCGCCGGGAATTCGACATAGACCTTGCGGCCATCGTCATATGCGGCGAGCGGCCGCCAGGGAGGACTGTCTCCTTCGATGGCATAGCGGGAAATACGGTGAGCCGGATCTGGAAGAACGGGTTTCAGAGCGACTGAACGGGATCGTTCGCGCGCTGTTTCCGGATAGTACCAGGCAACAGACGGCATGTATGGTCGCTCGCGGGAGCGGAGCTCGATCAGGTAGGTGCGCCGATCGGTATTGACGACCAGGTTGGTCTCGATCAAGGCGCGGGTCGGCTTAACCAGGATATGGACGCGTCGCGTGTCACCGTTCCCGCTCTCGGTGTCGCCTACGACCCAGCGTACGGTATCACCGGCCGCGATCGGTCCTGATCCGGTCAACTGCTCTCCCTCCTCGAGCGCGATATCCGTAATCTGTCCCGGTGCAGCGTAAATCTGATAGAGCGCCCCGGGACTGTAGGCGTAGATTTGCGCGGCGTTGAAATACCCCCGCTTGCGCGGTTCGACCCGGGCTGCGCTGTTTGCAGCCTCAACCCGGCTCACCGGTTCAGCGTCTTCCTTCCCTCCCGACTTGCCGCCGAGAGTCGGCTTCCAGGGGGGCGGAACGTGAAGCGGTCGCGATCTGTCGTCGAGAGCCACGGGCGTCGCCGGCAGCGGAGGAACTTCAGCGTCATAGCTGATCTCCGGCGGGATGTAGGTCGCGCACCCACCGAGCAAAGACGAGCAAAGCAGAAGCGCGGATAGAAGTGCACGCTTCGAGCTCACGAACTCGGGCCAAGCCGAATTGAGCAAGCCTTGCGGAAGGGAACATTTCGAATGAATGTCAGACGGCGTCTTGGTCACTGACCCAACTCCTTTGACCAGCTGATAGCGTGGACGTAGACGCCAAGGGGATTCTTGCGCAGGCGCTCGGCATCGCGTGGTGTCTCGATCACAATCGCTAGGATTGCAGTCCAGCGCTCAGTCAAGCTCAACGAGCCGTTTTCGTAAACGCGCTGGGTCCACGCGACGCGAAAGCTCTCCGGAGATGCGCGAATGACACTCGAGACGTCCACGGAAATTTGAGTCTTGCCTAGCTTGGCAAAGGGATCATTGTTGCGCGCGTAGTCGTTGAGCGCGGCGGCGCCGCGATCGGTTGTAAAATCATAGGCCCGGAGCCAGTTTTGGCGCAGAACGATGCCGTCGGCCGGCAGACCTCTGACATCCTCAATGAACCGCGCCAGATGGTAGGCAATCTGCGCATCAGTGGGTTGATACTCGATGTTGGCCGGCGCGACCCTTTGGGCCTGGCCAAGATGGTCGACTTCGACCACCCAGGGCGTGATCGATGCCTGGCTCGATCGCCAGACAAGACTACCTGCGAGACCGGCCGATATCATCAAGCAGCCGAACGCCATCAAGCGCCAGTTCTTAGCCTGCACGCGGGCAGATCCAATGCGGTCGTCCCAAACCTGCGCTGCTTTCTGATAAGGTGTTACCGGTGCGGGCATCCGCCCGTAATGAACGGAATTTCGTTTGAACATCGAAGGTTGCCCCTGGTATCAAGTGATCGGTTTCAAGTCGTGCGATAGGTGGATCTGAGGCGCTGCTGTGCGGCAGAGATGCAGTGGTGCGTCTCAGCGTTCTCCCTCGGACAAATCGACGGAAGAACCGCTGCCACCATGATCGCCCGAGCGGACGGCGTGGCCAGCGGCCGAGGCACCATGCCGTATGGTCTCGGCACGCTTCATGCGGCGAGCCCAATCAGGCTGCCCTTCGGCCGGAGCGCTCGCGCCCTGGTCGCCCGCTTGGCTACGGCCGAAGGCAGCCGCTACTCGACGCAATGGGCTCGTCGCAGCCGAAGTGCCAGCCTCCGCGACGCCGGAAAAGCCACCGCTTCGATAGGCGGCTGTTGCTCCGCCTATAACAGCGCCGCCACCGCGCGCGGCGCCTGCAATCGCACCGCCAGCGAGACCGGCACCGCCAGTGGCAAGTCCCGCTCCAGCCGCAACAGTGCCGCCAGCAGCAAGGCCTGTTCCAATCGCGGCGCCGGCGCCGAGTTGAGGTCCGCCCGACACCAGGCCGTTTGCGATACCCGGACCGAAGATGCCGAGGCCCAGCAAGGAAAGCGCCGCGAGCACCAGCGTCATCGCGTCTTCGATGGTCGGTTGTGCACCGCCGAAACCCGCAGTGAACTGCGAAAACAGGGTGGACCCGATGCCGACGATGACGGCCAGGACCAGGATCTTGATGGCAGAAGATATGACGTTGCCCAGAACGCGCTCGGCCGCAAAGGCGGTCTTGCCAAACAAGCCAAAGGGAATGAGCACGAAGCCGGCCAGCGTCGTGAGCTTGAACTCGATCAGGGTAACGAAGAGCTGGATCGCCAGAATGAAGAAGGCGAGCAGCACCACGACCCAGGCGAACAGGAGAACGACGATCTGGACGAAATTCTCGAAGAAGCTGATGTAGCCGATCAGGTTGGAGATCGAATCGAGCAGCGGCCGGCCGGCGTCGAGCCCCACTTGGGCGATCTTTCCCGGCCGCAGGAAATCTGATGCAGACAGGCTAGTGCCGGACGCTTTCAGCCCAAGTCCGGCAAAGCTCTCGAAAACGATCCGAGCAAGGCTATTCCAATTGCCAATCAGATAGGCAAAGACGCCGACGAAAAGCGTCTTCTTGACAAGGCGCGCGATGATGTCCTCGTCGGGTCCCCAACTCCAGAAGAGCGCGGCGAGCGTGATATCGATCGCCGCAAGGGTCGTTGCGAGATAGCCGACATCGCCACCCAGCAACCCAAAGCCGTTATCGATATAGCGCGTGAACGTTTCCAGAAACTGGTCGATGATCCCCGTACCAGTCATGGCTTGCTCGCCTCAGGTTTCGGATATCCTTGCGGGATCCGGCTCTGATCCTTTGGGACCGACGCTAGGCCTGCGGCGGAATGATCATGGCCAGGAAGTGCGGCGCCGTCTTTGCTGCCAAAGAAGCGACGCCGGTTCTCGGCCCAAACCTGCTTGCAATGCTGATAGCCCGCTGCTTCCTCCGCAGTGACGCTACGGCAGCGCGCGAGGTCAGAGCTGGTTGCATCCATCGTCTGCTCCGCTTTCGGTGGCGGAGGAGGACCGTCTCCTCCACGAAGCTGAATCGTGCAGGCGGTGACGACAAACACGCCGATTGTCGTAAGCAGCGACAGCGCCTTGAATGTCCGGATGTCGGTCATTAGTGGAACATCTGCACGTTGGAAGATTGATAGCCTTGTCCCGGCGTCATAAACCGCCGGAGCTGTTCCCGCCCCTGATCCTGGGCGGAGGCGCGCTGCGCCGCTTCGAGGCTCTGCGCCCTGCCCTGTGCCGCCACGGCAGCCGTGAGATCGGCGAGTTGCTGGGCCTGGAGCGCGAGAATCTGATTGCCTGCTTGCGTCGCCTGAAGAGCACCACTGGCACCTTGGCTTGATGTCACCAATGCGGACGTCTGGATGCGGTTGGTGTCGAGATTTCCGACAACGCCAGCTTGGACGCGAAGCGCATCCTGTAATGCGGCGACTGAGTTCTGCCATCTCGACTGAGCGTTTGTGATCAACGTCTGGTTGGACACGCTGCCTGTAGCCGTCGCGTAGCTGGTCGAGAACGCGCGATCGATCTGCTGGACGTCGTAGGCGATCCGCTGGGCCTGGGCCAGCAACTGTTGTGTGCGCTGGATCGATGATTGCAGTTGCTGCAGCGAGGAATACGGCAGGTTTGCGAGATTTCTGGCCTGATTGATCAGCATCTGCGCCTCGTTCTGCAACGAGGTGATCTGGTTGTTGATCTGCTGGAGCTCCCGGGCAGCGGTCAGGACGTTCTGAACGTAATTGTTTGGATCGAAGACAATGAGCGCCCGTGCGGGCACTGTGACGGCAAGCGTCAGAGCAAGAGTGCCAGCCGTCAGCAAAAGACCAAGCTGCCTCATAGCGATTTCTCCAGATTGACGAGGTTGGGAATCAGGTCAGTGGCCCAGGCAACGCCGCGGTGCTGGAGCCATGCCGACACGAAGCCGTCCGGTCCGTGTTCGGCGAGCAGCTGGGCGATGGCGGCCTGGTCCGTCTTGGAGGAGGCTGCAGTGAAGGCGAGCGCAATCTCGCCAAGGCCAAGTTCGAACATCCGGTTGCCTCGGCGGGACTGACAGTAGTAGTCGCGCTTTGGCGTTGCCCGGCTCAGAAGCTCGATCTGTCGGTCATTGAGGCCGAAGCGGCGGTAGATGGCTGTGATCTGCGGCTCGATCGCCCGTTCATTTGGCAGCAACAGACGCGTCGGGCAGCTTTCGATGATCGCCGGTGCGATCGCAGAGCCATCGATGTCAGAAAGCGACTGCGTGGCGAAGATGACGGACGCGTTCTTCTTCCGAAGCGTCTTCAACCATTCCCGGAGCTGACCGGCGAAATCCTCGTCGTCGAGGGCAAGCCACCCCTCATCGACAATCAGGAGTGTCGGCCGGCCGTCGAGCCGGTCTCCGATCCGATGAAAGAGGTAGGCCAGCACGGCCGGCGCCGCGCTCGTTCCGATCAACCCTTCAGTCTCAAAGGCCTGAACCGACGCCTCGCCAAGGCGCTCGTATTCGGCATCGAGCAGGCGTCCGGACGGACCGCCCAGGCAATAGGGCTGCAAGGCGCGTTTTAGGGAGTTGGATTGCAGCAGAACGGACAGGCCGGTCAGGGTCCGTTCCTGCATCGGCGCCGAGGCAAGAGACGTCAGCGCCGACCACAGATGATCCTTGACCTCTGGGGTGATCTCGATCTTTTCCCGCGCCAGGATCGCCCCGATCCATTCCGTGGCCCATCCGCGCTCGGAAGCGTCGTCGATCCAGGCGAGAGGTTGCAAAGCGACGGGGTTTTCGCTTCCATCGGACAATGCGCCGCCGAGATCATGCCAGTCGCCCCCCATGGCGAGCGCGGCCGCCCGGATCGAACCACCGAAATCGAACGCAAAGACCTGAGAGTTCGGGTAACGGCGGAACTGCAGCGCCATAAGAGCGAGAAAGACCGACTTGCCAGCGCCCGTCGGTCCCACCACGAGGGTATGACCGACGTCCCCGACGTGGAGGGAGAATCGGAATGGAGTCGATCCCTCGGTCTTGCCAAACAGGAGGGGCGGTCCCTTGAAGTGCAGATCCCTTGCGTCGCCCGCCCACACAGCCGACATCGGAATCATATGAGCGAGGTTGAGGGTCGAGACCGGCGGCTGCCGCACATTGGCATAGACATGCCCCGGCAGGCTGCCGAGCCAGGCTTCGACGGCGTTCACCGTCTCGATCATGCAGGTAAAATCGCGGCCCTGAATGACCTTCTCGACCAGGCGTAGCTTTTCATCGGCGGCAGAGGGATCGCGGTCCCAGACGGTTACGGTTGCCGTGACAAAGGCTTGTCCGATTTGATCGGAACCCAATTCCTGCAGCGCCGCGTCGGCGTCGATCGCCTTGTTATGGGCGTCCGTATCGAGCAGGGTCGACGCCTCGTTGGTCATGACCTCCTTGAGAATGGCGCCAATCGACCTTCTCTTTGCAAACCACTGGCGGCGGATTTTGGTCAGCAGCTTGGTAGCATCGGTCTTGTCGAGCATGATCGCGCGAGTCGACCAGCGATACGAAAACGCCAGGCGGTTCAAGTCATCCAGAATTCCTGGAGTCGTCGTGCCCGGGAAGCCGACGATCGTGAGAACTCGCATATTGGCCGAGCCCAACATCGGCTCGAGCCCACCGGTCAGCGGTTGGTCAGCCAACAGAGCATCGATGTACATTGGAATTTCGGGCACCCGTACCCGATAACGCTTGGTCGAAATCGTCGAGTGCAGGTAGGTCAGCGTGTCCTGATCATCGAGCCAGGCGCATTCCGGCATGAACCCTTCAAGGAGCTGAAGCACGCGCGTGGTTTGGTCGGCAAACCCGCGGAGTACCTCGCGAGCGTCTGCTCCCACAGTCCGATCGCGCCCCTCGTAGAGCAGTCGCTCTGCCCTGGCGGCTCCTTCCTCCGGTGGCAGATAGAGGAAGGTCAGGAAATAGCTGGACTCGTAGTGGGCACCTGCCTCCTCGAACTGAGCCCTACGCTCGGCGTCAACCAGCGCGGATGCGACATCCGGAAACGTATTCGGAGGATAAACTCCCGCAAAATGACGCTGCGCCTCAACGAACACAGCCCAGCCTGATCCCAGTCGGCGCAAGGCGTTGTTCAGGCGCCCGGCAACAGCGACAAGTTCAGCCGGTACCGCGCTATCAAGGTCGGGGCCGCGGAATTTCGCCGTTCGTTGGAACGAGCCGTCCTTGTTCAGGATGATTCCCTCGTCGACCAGGGCTGCCCAAGGCAGAAAGTCGGCGAGACGAGCATTGGAATGGCGATATTCAGCAAGGTTCATCATGACGGAGAACTCAGGTGTTGAAATAGCCGGGAATGCGCAGATGCCGGCGCACGACATCGACGAAGGCCGGATCGCGCCTTGCGGCCCAGACGGCGGCCATGTGGCCGATGAACCAGAGGACGAGACCCGCGATCCAGAGCCGAAGTCCGAGTCCAAGCGCCGCCGCAAGGGTGCCGTTGACGATCGCAACCGAGCGCGGCGCGCCGCCCATCAGGATTGGCTCAGTGAGCGCGCGGTGAACTGGCACGACAAAGCCTGCAACCGGTTCATCCATCAGATCACCACGCCGCCGCCGAAGGAGAAGAACGACAGGAAGAAGCTCGATGCGGCGAATGCGATCGACAGACCGAAGACAATCTGGATCAGCCTGCGGAAACCACCTGACGAGTCCCCGAACGCGAGCGTGAGCCCGGTCACGACGATGATGATGACGGCGATGATCTTCGCGACCGGACCTTCAACCGACTGCAAGATCTGATTGAGTGGCTGCTCCCACGGCATGTTCGAGCCAGCCGCCCATGCCGGTGCCGACGTCAAAAGAGCCAGTCCGGACGTGGCCAGTGAAGCGACATCTCGACGAAAACGAAATTGCTGACTCATGTTAGTCTCCTGCTGATGAAACGTTGTAGTCGCCGGCGGCACCAAGCCCTGTGACGAGGGCGAGCTCAGCGAGGCGACGGTCAGCGCCGCGCCCCGCAAGCACGGCAACGAGGTTGATGGTTTCGGCGATCAAGGCACGCGGAACCGTGATGACGGCTTCCTGGATGAGTTGCTCGAGCCGCCGCAACGCACCAAGCGCACTGCCCGCGTGAATGGTCCCAATGCCGCCGGGGTGGCCTGTGCCCCAGGCCTTGAGTAGATCGAGTGCTTCGGCACCGCGAACTTCGCCGACCGGAATGCGGTCAGGACGCAGTCGCAGCGAGGAACGAACGAGATCCGATAGCGTGGCCACGCCATCTTTGGTCCGCAAAGCCACGAGATTGGGCGCCTTGCACTGAAGTTCGCGCGTATCTTCGATCAGCACGACCCGATCGGAACCCTTTGCCACCTCGGCCAGGAGCGCATTCGTCAATGTTGTCTTGCCGGTCGATGTCCCACCGGCGACCAGGATGTTCTTCCGTGCAGCGACCGCGCTCTGTAGGATCCTGGCCTGCTCCGAGGTCATGATTCCTCTGCCGACGTAGTCGTCGAGCGTAAACACGGCGACTGCGGGCTTGCGGATAGCAAAGGCCGGTGCTGCAACGACCGGAGGCAAGAGACCTTCGAAGCGCTCGCCGGTCCCAGGCAGTTCGGCCGAGACCCGTGGCGAGCCGGCATGCACCTCGGCGCCTACGTGATGCGCAACCAGGCGAACAATGCGCTCGCCATCCGCAGCCGACAGGGTCTCGCCTGTGTCGATCAGACCATTCGACAACCGGTCGATCCACAGCCGCCCATCTGGGTTGAGCATCACCTCGATGATCGCTTCGTCTTCGAGGTAGCCCGCAATCGCAGAGCCAAGCGCGCTGCGCAGCATTCGCGCACCGCGCGAACTCGCTTCCGATTGAATGAATTGGATTGCCACCGTTCGCCCCCACCGAGCGAGGACGTCCAACGAGCGTCCTCATGTGGGGATGATTAGAAAAGGCACCAATGCACTTGGCGCAACAAGCGCTTTCGGTGATCGTAGGCTGGCGTAGAAAAAGGAAGGCTGCGAACTGACATCTGACGGCTACTTAATCGTATCCGTTCGTCTCGAGTTGCTGCTCACCACTCCGCATCGTCATCCGCGGGCAGGAGAATGACCGAATCCTCATACAGCCCAACTGACCCGACAGCGTCGGTAACATCCGCCTGCTTGAAGACGAGGATTGAACTCATCCACGAAGCGATGGATCGGCGCCAGGGCAGCGCGAACCAGACCAACGTCGCTATCTGCAGTACTACGTTGAGACCGAACGCGACCTGATAGGCTTGGACGGGCCTATGGCCATCATTCGCAGACCATTGCTCCAGGATCAAGCCTGTCCCGGATTGTGCCAGAAACGCCCAGCCAAAGTGCAAGACGTTCAAAGCGCCATTGGCACGACCAGCAAGCTCAGGCGGAAAGTAATCCGCTATTACCGCAAAACTGACCACGGTCGCTGTTCCGGTAATTGCGACAATGGACCAGAGCAAAATCGACGGTAGAGGCGCTCGCAGGATCAAGGCCAGCTCGGCTGTGATGAAGAAGACTGCAACGATCGTTAGTATCGTCTCCGCGCCGATTCCCATTCGTTTGATGTGATGGACCGTCATGCCAAACAACCAGGCACCGCCGCTAAGCATGATCGACATTATGAACAGCTGTCTGACGAGACTTGCGCGATCATGCCCCTCGACGTCTGTCAGCCACGGCGATGCCCACAATCCCTGCAGGGACCAGGACGATCCAACGCAAGTCGCCGACAGCGGGGCCATTCGCCAAAGGCGCCGATCGCTAAAGACGGAGCTCAGGGTAGTGGTCGCTGTTGATGGGGCCACGCTTCGTTCAGGTACCATAAGATAGATGAGAATGGCTGTCGTACCGGTCGCGACTGCCATGATGTCAAAGAGCTGCCGCCAGCCCATCCAGGTGAGCAGGTAATCGACGGGAGCCGTGGCGGTCACTGCTCCAAGCGATCCCAACATGATCATGTACCCATTGAGCAAGGCAACTCGCTCCCTTGGGAACCAAAGGATGATCGACTTCAGTCCTGCCGTGAGCGACGCCGCGACACCAAGCCCGATCATTGCGCGCGCGATCAAAAGGGATAGGAAGCCGGTCGATACCGCGAATAGTCCGGCGCCGACTGCTGCGAGCAACAGCAAAACGCTCTGGACGCGACGCGGACCAAAGCGGTCCAATAGAATACCGATGGGGATCTGAGCTGCTGCGAAAACAAGAAAATAGACTGACGTAAGCAACCCGAGATCGGCAGCCCCAACCCCGGTATCCGAGCTGAGAGGGCTGGCGATCAGAGCGTTGATCGTTCGAAACAGATACGACAGATAGTACCCAGCTACAAACGGAAGAAAAACGCGCGCGACTCGACGACATGCTATTGAGATTTGCATGCTGACCCCATTTTGCTTTCAGCTCGTTCGAGCCGATAGCGCGTCCAGCTTTCGCCAGTTCGGCTAAATAACTGCGGTCGTAGGCTGGCGTAGAAAAAGGAAGGGCCGGCGCGGTCGCCTATCCAGGAGGCTCGGTCAGGAATCGTCGGCCGATCCCTGACCGCGGATATCTTCTGGAATCTCGCGCAGAAAGCTTTGCCCCTTTTGCAAACGACGCCCAAGCGCCTCGACAAACCCTTCAAAACGTTCCCTGCCCTTTATCTGCGCGGCCGCCTGCGCATCGTTGGGCAACGGTGGCGTGATCGTCAGCCAGAAACGAATGAAGAGGGCCAAAGTCTCGGCCGTCAAACCGACGTCGCGCTCCAGCCTCTGCATCTGACGCGAGAGCCGATCCAGGCGACGGGTGAACGCGGCCTCCCGCCTGTCTGCTCCATCCGGTGACAGAAACGAAGCAACAGCAGCTTCCACGATCGCAGACCGGGAAAGCTTTTTGCGATCGGCGAGGTCCGAGATCTGTCTCAGAAGCTCTGGCGGGAAATAGACATTCATCCGGTCGCGCATTTTTCCTCACAAGTCCATGCCGTCATTCGGGTCCATGGCGACCTGACGGGCAACACCGCGCATCTGTTGGCGTAGTAGCCGGGACTGACGGACCACGTCCTCGTCATCATCAAGAACGACGGTAAATTCCTCGGCTGGCGACGGCTCGATTGTTTCCTTGATGATCTCGACGTGATCGGGGAGTTCGGGTTCGCGACGGAGACCGCTGTTCGCCGTGTCTTCCTCTCCTTGCCCCTCGACGGTTGGAAGCGGCGCCGGCTTCAGCGGTCCAAGGGTTGACCATCCGTCCGTCCGCGATGATCGACCGGATGCCGCCGGATCGGGCGGCGGCAGGACCCGCTCGGTAAACCGCCTGTCCTCGTAATAGCGGACCTTCTTCGCCCGGATCGGCGGCGTACCCGCCACCATGACGATCTCGTCCATCGGCGGAAGCTGCATGACCTCGCCTGGGGTCAAAAGCGGCCTCGCCGTCTCCTGGCGCGAGACCATCAGGTGCCCCAGCCAGGGGTTCAACCTGTGGCCGGCATAGTTCTTCATCGCCCGCATCTCGGTCGCGGTGCCCAGCGCGTCGGACACGCGCTTGGCCGTCCGCTCGTCGTTGGTCGCGAAGCTGACCCGGACGTGGCAGTTGTCGAGGATCGCATTGTTCGGCCCATAGGCCTTCTCGATCTGATTGAGCGATTGCGCGATCAGGAAACTTTTGATGCCGTAACCCGCCATGAAGGCGAGCGCGGACTCGAAGAAATCAAGCCGGCCCAGCGCCGGGAACTCATCGAGCATCATCAGGACTCGATGCCGGCGATCACGAGCGTGCAGATCCTCGGTCAGACGGCGGCCGATCTGGTTCAGCACCAGGCGGATCAGGGGCTTGGTTCGCGAGATATCGGAAGGCGGCACGACCAGGTAAAGCGTCGTCGGACGGCTATCTGCGATCAGATCCGCGATGCGCCAGTCGCAGCGGCAAGTTACCCTGGCCACCACAGGATCGCGGTAAAGGCCGAGGAACGACATCGCCGTGGACAGAACGCCCGAACGCTCATTCTCGGACTTGTTGAGGAGTTCGCGCGCGGTCGACGCGACCACCGGATGGGCGCCCGGCTCGCCAAGGTGCGGCGTGGTCATCATCGCCTTCAACGTCGCCTCGATCGGCCGCTTCGGGTCGGAGAGGAAAGCGGCGACGCCGGCCAGGGTCTTGTCCGCCTCGGCATAGAGGACGTGGAGTATGGCACCGACCAGGAGGGAATGGCTGGTCTTCTCCCAATGGTTCCGCTTGTCGAGCGAGCCTTCGGGGTCGACCAGGACATCAGCGACGTTCTGGACATCGCGAACCTCCCATTCCCCGCGCCGGACCTCAAGCAATGGATTGTAGGCGGATGATTTCGGATTGGTCGGGTCGAACAACAGGACGCGGCCGTGCAGCGAGCGGAAGCCGGCGGTTAGTTGCCAGTTCTCACCCTTGATGTCGTGAACGATGGCCGAACCTGGCCAGGCTAACAACGAGGGAACGACGAGGCCAACACCTTTGCCGGACCGGGTGGGTGCAAAACACAGCACGTGCTCCGGTCCGTCATGGCGAAGGTAGTCGCGGTCGAGCTTGCCGAGCACCGCGCCATCCTTACCGAGAAGTCCGGCTGCTCGAATCTCTTCCGCGCCGGCCCAGCGCGCCGAACCATAGGTCTCAACATTCTTGGCTTCGCGCGCCCGCCAGACAGACATGCTGATCGCCGCCGCGATCGAAACGAGGGTCCCCGAAGCTGCGATAAATGCCCCCTCGACAAAGACCTGAGGTGCATAGGCGTCGTAGACGAACCACCACCAGAAGAAGACTGGCGGGTAATAGATTTTGAAGCCCAACAGCTCGAACCAGGGCCGCCCAAGCTCCGGTTGATAGGCGAGCCGCCAAGCCGTCCACTCGGTCGCTCCCCAGATTGCCAGCAAGACGATCAGGCCGACAACAATCACCTGTCCCCAGAGGATTTTGGTTCCGGACATCCCGACCATCCTTTGCGCAATTGAATCTGGCGAACTCAAGCTAAAGGCCAAGGTCGCGCTTGCGGCCAAAACCCCATTCGATGCCGCCGCCGTCCCTCACGGCGCCAGTGACGTGTTGGCCGAGCTTCTTTTCGAGCTCGCGTGACCAGGGCACGAGCTGGAAGCCAAGACCGTTGTCGATCATGGCGAAGCGTCCCGAGGCGAGCGTCAGCCGCTGGCGATAGGTGCCCGCCACATGCTCCCCGGAGCTTGGCTTAAGGAGAGGCAGGCCGGTGTCAGCCGAGACTTTTGCGACCACCTCGTCCAGTTCACGTCGACGCAACGTGTCCAGGAGGTCGCGCTGCAGGATGATGCGTTGGCCCTGCCGCCGCGCCAAGCCGTCCTGGATCAGATGCTCGGTACGGGCTTCCATGGCATCGCGGGTCTCGCGGCCAAATCCGCCCATGGCGAGCGGCGTCGGGTCGCATTCGACCAGCCTGTGGTCGAGCCAGGTCGCCCCTTTTGCAGTGATCTGTCCCCTGAGATCGAGATCGGAACGGGTTGCGAGTACCAAAGTGGGACGCGGATCGCCGGCTTGACCGAAGCGGCGGACTTCAACGATACCGCCGTTCGGCGGTGCATGTTCGAAGGCCTCGACCCCGCGGAAGCGGACGTGGTGCGCACGTCCGTCTGTTCCGTCGATCAGGGCGTAGGCCTCGCCGGTCAGCTCATCATGCAATCCCCGATCGACCAACCGTCCGACAATCTGGGACGATGCTTGTCCACCTTCGATGGCGAAGTCGGCAACCCCGCGCGTTTCCCCACGCTCTGTAAAGGCGCGGTGCATGGTCTTGATGATGTCGCCGCGCATACCGAGGTCGCGCAAGCTGCGCTCAGCGTCCAGCCCAACCATCCATTCCCCCGGCGCGGCGGATGCAGCAAGGCCCATCTTCTCCAGGTGCTGAAGACGACCGACCATCAGGCGGCGGATCTCGAGATCTGACTTGGCCGGCTGCTCCGGGCGTAGATCGATATAGCCGGTCTCATCTGCCGCCAGCCGGATCTCCCGATCGAGCCGCGTCCATCGCTCTGCCGTGACTTCTCTCTCCAGCGAATTGCGGATCTCATGCTCCGGTTTCGGCCCCAGTTCGATCGCGACCAGTTCCTCGGCGCGCGAGCGCAGGCCCCGACTGATGTAGTCGCGGGAGATCACGAGATCGGCTCCTTCCTCATCGACTCCCCGAACAAGAAGATGAACGTGAGGATTGTCCGTGTTCCAATGATCGACGGCCACCCAGTCGAGCCGCGTGCCGAGATCAGCCTCCATCTGCCTCGCCAGGTCACGGATGAAGGCCTTGAGGTCCGTCATGTCGCCAGCGTCCTCTGGCGAGATGATGAACCGGAAATGATGCCGGTCGTCCTTACAGCGCTCTGCAAAAGCCGCTCCGTCAGCGCGATCGCTGCCGGCATCGAACATCTCGGCGCGCTCACCATCCCGGGTCACGCCGTCACGCTTCAGATATGAGAGGTGAGCCGTTAGTGGTGCTGAGCGGAAGGCTCGCCCTTTCTGACGAACCACGCGCGCCTTCACCACAGCGCGCCGTGTCGGGCTGAACAATCGGGCTCGGCTAAAAGATAGCCGGCCGCGGCCGAACGTCGAGCGCCCGTAGGTTACAGAACGCCTGCCAACTGCCGCCACACCCGAGGTATGTCCAGCTTTCTTCGCAGCGCGCAGCACCTGGTTGATGAAGCTCTTCTGCTTCGGCGCGCGGGTACTGCGGATGCGTCCGGGCCGAACACGCAGATCACTGTCGCCTGCGGTCATGGCCGGGCTTCCCAACAATCAAAAGCGCACATGGTGCCGAACAGGCCTTTGATTGCATTCGTCAAAATGCAAAGCGCGGCACGCGCCCCGACCGACCGGCACGCCGGAACCCAAGCCATGTCAATGGCTTGCGGTTCGACCGGCGAGCCCCTTTTATCTCGCTGCCGTCCTGCCGTCGTGGTTTCCCGGCCGCTGATTCCCGCGGCCCAACCTCCAAGCCAACTCGGTGCTCGCGAAGCCCCCACTGCTTCCGAGCGCTTGCGATAGCGATCGTTACCCGAAGGGCCGAGACACCCGAAGGGTGGCTCGGTGAGGAGCGAAGCGACGAGTAGAGCGCGGGCCGAAGGCATCGCCCATACGCCATCAACACGCGGCACCTGCTTGGTGAAGCACGCGAAGGCTTGCGAACCCGCGCACTTGGTCATTGCGATACTCCCGCATCCGATCGAGGGACGAACACGCCAATAGGCCGGGGGACCATGGGCGAAACATCGGGCGCAGAGATTGCAGTCGTGACGCCGCCCGACGGCATGAGCGCCGGCAACCGAGCGCGTGTTTTCATGAGACCGGATCGCGTAACGAATAGCGTTGCAGCTGCTGCTGACTGTCCGCTGGACGGCCATCTCGGCGGCAATTCGATGCCAAGTAGATTTGCAAGCTTCGCGACGTAGGCTCGCGTCTCCTCTGGCAAAGAGCCGCCTGCGAGATGCTCTTCATAGCGAGATGGTCCCGCGTTGTACGCGGCAAACACGCCAGGCGAGCCATACCGATCGAGCAGTTCGCGCAAGTACGCCGTGCCGGCCAGAATGTTGTCGTGCGGGTCGTAGGGGTCGTTCCCCAGATTATAGCGCTCGCGAAGTTCCGCCCAAGTCGCCGGCATGATCTGCATTAGGCCCATTGCGCCTTTGGGCGACTTGGCGTGCACGTCTCTAGCGCTTTCGACGTTAATGACCGAACCGATCCAGTTCACCGGAATTGCAAAACGCTTCGAGGCTTCGTCGACGAAAGCTGCAAACGGGTTGCTTGCCTGAGCAACCGCTTGAGCTAACACTGATCCACTCTCGGCTAGAGCAGCACTGTCCGACGCAACGAAAACAAGCAGCAGCGACACGACAGCCCAAACACGCACGCCCGACCGAGCCAAGCATGCCGGCGTGCTCCCGCCCGTCCAGAGGAACGCCGCTTCGCGCCGGCCATGCGGCCGCCCTTGACTGCCGCGGCGCGCGTCGGCTCTGCAAGCGTTGGTCGGGACGGAGGAATGGTCCCGCGATCGATCGAACAGAGGAATGTCGGAGTAAGAGCGTGGAACACGCACGATCACTCCTCCCACGTCCACATCGGCAGCGCACGGCCGATCACTGCCGACGCCGGCAAGAATCCAAAATATCGGCCATCAAGAGAGTCGTGAGACTGCCAGTTCATGAGAAAGAGCTCGCCGTCTCCGACCACGCGGCAGCCCTGCCACTTCGGCAGCGGCCGGCCGCGTCTGTCGCGATCCCTCGCCTCGCCCACGGCGATGTCGTCGACCGAAATCGTGAGGCCGATTCTGCAAACACTCTGCCCCGGCAGGGCGAGCACGCGCTTGAGCATGGGGACGCCGATGGGCAAATAGCCGTTAAGATCGAGGAAGGTCGCGAGCGGCTCCGGCGGCTGCACGGCGACCAACTCAGTGACATTGAATTGTTCCGCCGGTCGCAAGCGATAGAGGCCGATCGGCACGCTCGCGGATGCATTCCAGATGTAGAGCGGAAGCGGCTCCAGGGCGATCGTCGCGACGAGCGCAGCAGCAGCCACAAAACTCGCGGCCAGCGTATTCAGGCGTCCCGTCATCGCATTACCCTCTGACGGTGAAGCCAGGCTTGGTGGCGCGCTTTCGTATAGGGACGCGGGTTCTCGTTGACGGACAGACGGTTATGAACGTGATGCCAATGATCAGGCGCAACATCAGCGGGATCGATGCTGAGGGCCTCGACGGCATCGACCATCTGCAGCACCCGTTCGACCTTCGGCCAACCAGACAGCCGCAGCAAGATCTGTCCGCCGGGCTTCACGTACGGTACAGTCGAGCAGCGCTGTCCCGGCGCGACCGCGCGCAAGATGTCGATCCGAGAAATGATTGTCCCAAAGTCGTTGGAGGTCCAACGGACGAAGGCAAAGATGCTACCGGGCGCAAATGACAGGACACGCCGGTAGCGATCAAGCTTCCGTTCCTTGACGATACGACCAAACCGAACGCGGTTTTCGATACGCTTCTCGAGCCACAACACTTCCACTTCCGTGAGATCGCTCATGCGGCGGCTCCATGACGCTGGAGCTGGTAGCCGTGAGCTTGAGGCTCGGCGGAGAGTGTGCGTGGCCCGCAAGGGCGAGCTAGACTGACGGACCGCCGTTTCCGGGCGCCGCCAACGCGGCTTTCCGCCTGGTCCGTTAGAAGAAATCCGAAGGATTTCTGGTTAGTAAAGTTAGAGCGGCCGGAAAGCGCGGAGAAACAAGCGCTTAAGTCCGATTCCGGTCCCCGATAGCACGAGGATCGGGTCCCCGATAGCACGAGGGTTGCGGTCCCCGATAGCACGAGCTGATTCACAGGTTGTCCTCCGAATTTGGAATGAGACCGCGCCGACCCAGGCGGGCCGTTAAGGGAGCAACAGGCGTTGGCGTGAAGTTCAGGTGGTCGATGCCGTTCGGGTCGCGCGTGAGCACGAGCTGATAGCCGGGCAATGTCTGGCGCTGGACGATCTGGCGCACGTCGTAAGCAAAGTGCTTGAGCGGCGAGAGAATGCCGGACTTGGCATGGAGATGCGCAAGGTCAAAGCTCCAGCCGCCATCCTGGCGTCCGCCGTGCTTGCGTACGAGGCGGTAGAGCCAGCGCTCAAGTCCACCCGTCAGGTCGAAGTAAGCGCGGTCGATCGTCAGCACCAGCGCGTCGTCGATAACGCCGGCATAGAACCAATCCGGCAGAATCAGTTCGAGACCAAATGGACGTCCATTTGCATCGGCCGTCTCTTTCCACTCGTTGATCCAGGAGAAGCGGTGTCGCCGTCGTTCTGTCGGCTGACGGATCGATGTCAGCACGGTCGTTGACTGAAGTCTGTCCAGACCAGCCTTCAGGCGGTCGTAGTCACGTGCGCTGGTGCCGCGGCCCACGAACGTCAAAATCTCGTAAGGCGTTGCAGCCATTAAGCGTGACGTCTTCAAGCCGGCGTCGCGGGCTTCGACGATCTGGGACGCGGCCCAGATCAGAACGTCTGCATCCCAAATGGTCGCCATACCGTGTTCCGGCACGGCTTCGACACGAATTGCGATCGCGCCGGCACGGAAATCGATCGGCACGATCCGCCTGGTCTTTGCGAGCGAGAAGAACGGATATGCCATCAGATCCTGCGCGTCGCGGGGCGCAAGGTCACCGGGCAGCGCCCGGAAGAGCTCAAGCTGATCGCGCTCGGAATGGAGTTTGCGCCGCATGATCACAGTCCTTCCGTGGTGATCAGCGACGTTCCTGGCCCGCATATGGGCGCAGCGCGGGATGCTTCTTGGCCGGCAGCACCGTTCCCTTGCCGGGGTCGGAGGTCGATGTCTTGGCGCCCCGGTCGGCCCATGCTTTCAGGTCATCGACGGCGTAGACAACACGTCCACCGATCTTCCGATACGTCGGCCCGGTGCCGTACGTGCGGTGCTTCTCCAGCGTGCGGCCGGACAGGCCAAGATAGCGCGCCGCCTCAGGTGTACGCAGAAATCGCGGGGGAAGACCGGCCATCGGATCGGGCATTTGAGAACTCCAGGAGGACAGCGCACTACGCTTGGCTAGGCCGGCGTGTGTGCGGTCATCATGGAGAAGCGCGATATCGGAGGGGGATGCCGAATATGGAGGGGGCGATTTTCGGCACCCCCGGGGATGCGTTACTCGTCCTTGCGCCCGGGGCGCAGAAGTTTGCGGTAACCACCGCGCATCAACGCAAGGCCGCCTTGCACCAGGCGGATTGTTCGATTGCGCAGATCATGCGTCTTCCAGGCGCGGTCGGGGATGCGCTTTTTGCCGAACAGAGCTTCGGCGATAACGCGGTAACTGCCGCCGGCGCTATGCGCATCGAGCGCGCGGATTGCGGCACTCAGACGTTCGCGCCGCTGTTTGGATAGCGTGTGAAATGCCGGACCTGGCGCGCGTCCATTCATCGCGCGCCACAACCGGCGCGCTGCATACGCACGTGCGCCGAAATCGCCATCAAACGGCAGTTCGGCTGCGTATGACGCGCCGAGCACCGGCGGCTCTTTGGACCAAAGACGGTGATCGACCGCACCGACGCGCAGCACGGCGTGCCAGCCGTCGACAGCGCGTCGCACCTGGCCAGCTGTAAGCTCAAGCAGTGGCTGAGACGCCGACACGAGGTCGGCCGCCGAGGCAACCTTGACCGGAACGACCGCCGCTAAAACCTCAGGCGCCCAAAAGATCGTCTGCTCGTCGAACGACCTCTGCGGGGTATGGGCGAAAGCAGATACCCCATTTCCTCCTGAATTCCTCGGTCACTGCACCGTCTGGGCTGCTTGCGATCATCGCTTCGTACTCGCGTCGATAGTCGGCGTTGCGGCGGAGACATTCCCAGGCGATGTCGGTGACGTCCGCATCTTGTAGGCTCTTGTAGGATTCCGGCGACCGCCAGTCGAATTCAGGCATTGCTTCCGCCCCATTGCACGCTGCTAACAACGATTGCGCCGCAATAGGTATGAACGAAGCGGTTGTAGGAAGCCCCTACTTTGGCACCACGTGGTGCACTGGATTGACCACCAATCAGCAAAAGAAGATAGTTCTGCCTGCGAGTCGGCAGCCGGTTATTTTCTTCTATTTGGAGCCGGTGCCACGTAATAGGCGGCCCTTCTCCGTCACCCATTTGGCGCGCGCAAGATGACTCTGATATGCGCGCCGCGCACGGTCCGGCTCTCGCTCGGGGTCCATATGCAAGACCACTCGAGCCACTTCACGCCAGTCCGCCCCCTCGCCCTCCGCCTGCAGGAGGCGCATGTACGTGACGACATGCTGTTCGTCATACGCAGTCAGCAGCGGCTCATTCGGCGCACTGTCAGCTACGTCTGGATCTTGGGATGGCTTCTGCATCATACCCGCTTTTAGAACGCCTATAAGCTACGCCATGGTTTGGTCGCAATCCAGACCTCCGCTTCCGGTTGGAATCCTGAATATTCGTTCGGTAGATCGGCGGCCGAGTTCGGTCGCGCGCGTAGCGCCGCCACACTCGATAGCATGTTCGGACACGAATAGGAACGATCGTTCCTAGAACGATCGTTCCGGCTCAGTTCCCATATCGCCATGGATCTCAAAGAGATCATGGCTGTGAACCTGCGTCGGAAACGCCACGATCTACAAATGACGCAGGAGGAGTTGGCCGAGCGCGCGGGTTTGAGCGCCCGTTACGTCGGCGCCATCGAGCGCGGCGATGTATCAGCAAGCGTCACCGTGCTCGGACAAATTGCTGAAGCATTGGGGGTCGAACCGGGGGACCTGCTCAAAAAGGCTGCGCGGCTTAGCAAATCGTAAGCCCCTTCAGGCCGATCGCGAAGCGCCCCGCCCGGCGGACCGGACGGGGCCTGGTGGGGCGCTCTTACTCGCCGGTCTTGCGCGGCCGCGACCAGAGCAGGGTGTAGCCTTCACCGCCTTCGTCGTCGAACAGGTTCGCGTAGATCGGCGCGTTGAACGAGGGGTCGTCGAGCTTGAGCGAGAGGTAGTCGCGGCCTTCCTCGGAACGCTTCGACCAGGCTGCGCCGATCTCGACGTTATGCGGTGCACCGCATAAGACCGATTATGCGTAGCGCGGGATTATGCGGAGTCGTTGGCTGGCAGCCCGGTTTTCCAGGGCTTTTGCCGCTGTGTCGCTCCGCATAATAACGGGGCCGCTGTCCGCGGCGCCCCGCGTGTTTGCGAGACGCCGCGGTGTTGGTCAGCGCGACCAGATCAGCGCGCACTCGCCATCGTCGCCTTCGAAGAGGTTGGCGTAGATCGGCGCGGTGAAGGACGGATCGTCGAGCTTGACCGAGTGGTAGGTGCGGTTGTCCTTCGAGGTCCGGCGCCAGGCGGCACCGATCTCGACGCCT
>NZ_SPQT01000038.1 GCF_004571025.1 Bradyrhizobium niftali
GCCGTCAGGCCGGCTTCCACGACTATGTCGCCAAGTTCGACCGTCCCGGTCTGATCGCGGCGCTGAAGGAACAGACCGCGGGCGCCGCCGGCGCCTCCGAGCTGAGCCGGGCCGCGGCGTAACCAGCGGGATCAGGAGATAGGCTTATGGCCAACAAGATGCAGACCACCGAAGGCGCCATGGTCGAATACGTCACCGCGATGATCGGCGGCCAGCTGTTCGGCCTGCCGATCTCCCGCGTCCAGGACGTGTTCATGCCCGAACGCGTCACCCGCGTGCCCTTGTCCTCGCGCGAGATCGCCGGCGTCCTCAACCTGCGCGGCCGCATCGTCACCGTGGTCGACATGCGCGCCCGTCTCGGCCTGCCGCGGCCCGAGGACGGCAAGGCGCCGATGGCGGTCGGTGTCGACCTGCGCGGCGAATCCTATGGCCTGCTGATCGACCAGATCGGCGAGGTGCTGCGCCTGCCCGAGGACGGCAAGGAAGAGAACCCCGTCAACCTCGACCCCCGCATGGCCAAGCTCGCCGGCGGTGTCCACCGTCTCGACGGCCAGCTCATGGTCGTCCTCGACGTCGATCGCGTCCTCGAGCTCGAAACCAAAGTGCAAATTGCTGCGTGAGCCAACGAAAACATCGAAGCCGGGAGAACCGAAATGAAAACGTGTTTGGTGGTCGATGATTCCAGCGTGGTGCGCAAGATCGCGCGCCGGATCCTGGAAGGCCTTGAATTCCAGGTGACCGAGGCCGAGGACGGCTCGAAGGCGCTGGAGATCTGCCAGCGGCAACTGCCCGACGCGGTGCTGCTGGACTGGAACATGCCCGTGATGGACGGCTTCGAGTTCATGGGCCACATGCGCCGCCTGCCCGGCGGCGACCAGCCCAAGGTGGTGTTCTGCACCACCGAGAACAACGTGGCTCACATCGCCCAGGCGCTCAGCGGCGGCGCCAACGAGTACATCATGAAGCCCTTCGACAAAGACATTATCGCCGACAAGTTCGCTGAAGTCGGCTTGATCCCGGTCGGACAAGCCATGGTCTGAGTGTGTCTGGCCCGAGTGTTTCGGCCAGAGTGTTTTCAGTACAGCTTTCGAGAGGCCATCCGTGACCCCGACCGAGTATGAGTATCTGCGCAAGTTCCTGAAGGACAATTCCGGTCTCGATCTGTCCGCAGACAAGCAATATCTGATCGAAAGCCGTCTCTTGCCGCTCGCCCGCAAGGCCGGGCTCTCCGGCATCCCCGAGCTCGTGCAGAAACTGCAAAGCGGCTCGCGCGCGCTCATCACCGACGTGGTCGAAGCCATGACCACCAACGAGACCTTCTTCTTCCGCGACAAGGTCCCGTTCGATCATTTCCGCGACACCATCGTGCCCGAGATCATCAAGGCGCGGGCCGGCCGCCGCAGCGTGCGGATCTGGTGCGCCGCCGGCTCGACCGGGCAGGAGCCCTATTCGCTGGCGATGTGCCTGAAGGAGATGGGTGCAGCCCTCACCGGCTGGCGCGTCGAGATCATCGCGACCGATCTGTCGCAGGAGGTGCTGGAGAAGGCCAAGGCCGGCATCTACAGCCAGTTCGAGGTGCAGCGCGGCCTGCCGATCCAGATGCTGGTGAAATATTTCAAGCAGACCGGCGAGACCTGGCAGATCAATCCCGAATTGCGGGCGATGATCCAGCACCGCCAGCTCAACCTGCTGCACGATTTCGCCCAGCTCGGTACGTTCGACGTCATCTTCTGCCGCAACGTGCTGATCTATTTCGACCAGGAGACCAAGATCAACATCTTCAACCGGCTGGCGCGCCAGATCGAGCCCGACGGCTTCCTGGTGCTGGGGGCCGCCGAAACCGTGGTCGGACTGACCGATACTTTCAGGCCGATTCCCGACCGGCGCGGCCTCTACAAGCCGAACGATCCGCGTGCCGCCGCGGCCAAGCCGGCCCTTGCCGGCGTGGCGCCGCGCATGGCGGTGATGGCAGGACGATAGGCATGGCCGAGGATGGAAAAGGCGCGGAGCGCGTGACGTTCAGTCGCGGCTATGATGTCTGCATCATGGCCATCGACGGCACCTGGCGCCGTGACTGCAAACTCAACGCCATTTCCGACACCGACGCCATCCTCACGGTTGAAGGCTCGATCCAGGGGCTGAACCTGAAGGAATTCTTCCTGCTGTTGTCGTCGACCGGCCTTGCCTACCGCCGCTGCGAGCTGGTGCGCGTCAACGGCGCCGAAATGGACATCCAGTTCCTGCGCGGCAAGAACCGGAAGAAGCGCGGCGCGGCGGGCGGCCACGACGCGGCAGCCTGACCGGCGCGTGGCGGCGCCGGCGCTTTCCGCCACGTTGCTTTACATTTGCTGAAACATCCGGACGAATTTGTCGCGGCGGCTTTACGTGGCCGAAGCCCGCGCCGTGTATCCATTGCCCGTCTCAATCTCAGGAATACGGCAATGCCCAGAAGTTCCCTCTCCCCCGTCCCGTCAAACCTGCCCGACGTCGCCGAGCGGCGTGCGCTCCAGCTCCTGGTGGTCGATGACGACGCCACGCAGCGCAGCCTGATCACGGTCGCCGCCAAGCAGGCCGGCCACGAAGTCACCGTGGCGCCGTCCGTGGCGGAAGCGATCGAGAAGCTCCGCGCCGCGCGCTTCGACTGCGTGACGCTCGATCTCGTGCTGGAGGATGGTGACGGCATCGACGTGTTGCGCGAGATGGCGAAGGCCAAGTTCGCCGGTGCCGTGATCGTCATCAGCGGCATGGACGGCAAGCGCCGCAGCGCCGCCCGCAGCTTTGCCCGTTCCGTCGGGATTGAGCTCCAGAGCCTGCCGAAGCCGCTCGATCTGGCGGCCCTGCGCATCAGCCTCGCCAACCTCGGCAAGACCGCGATGGGGCTGCCGGCGATCCACACCTGGGGTGGTGTCGCCAGCGACGCGATCGTGGAACGGCACCGCACCTGACGCGCGGAGCTGCCATGCAATCGGGCGCGGCCGCCGCCGCGCCGATCGCGACCTATAGCGGGTCGTCGGAATCCGACAGGTATTGAAGGGCGCGGCCAGGACCCGCCCGACAGACGTTGAGGGCGGCGCTCGCCGTGGCATAACGCGGCGTGACGTCGTCGAGCACCAAAATGTCGATGGAACCCGCCCGATCGCCGCTGTCGTCCCGCTCCAGGCCTGCGTCGATCATGGCTGCGTCGATCAGGCGCATGCTGCTCTGGATCTGCGCGATCAGGCAGCGAAGGTCGGCCGCGATCAACTGACGGCTGTCGGCCTCGGGCGTCGTGACGAGAAGTGGCGTGCCAGCCGAATTTAGCATGGATATTCTCCGTCCCCCGCAATTAGGCGCCATGCCGCTACTTGTGCGTTAAGTCCATGTCCCGTACAAATACGGGTGGGCCGAATCCGCGCCGAACGCCATAAGGGTTGGCGCGGACGCGAGTCCTCAATGCCGAATGGACTCTAATGCCAATTGGACATGGCACATGGCCGAACAAACCTCTCGCGGTGAAATCTTCGTAGTCGACGACGACCCGGCCGTTCGCGACACCTTGTCGATGGTGTTGAAGGCGGCGGGCTATGAGGTGATCTGTTTTGCGGACGGCGCAGCGCTGCTCTCCGTCGCGCGAAACCGCACACCGGCTGCGATCCTGCTCGACGTGCACATTCCCGGAAAGTCGGGTCTCGACATTCTGAAGGAGCTGCAGGGTGAGGATTATCCGGCGCCGATCTTCATGATCTCCGGCCAGGGCGACATCACGATGGCGGTGGGCGCCATCAAGAGCGGCGCGCTCGACTTCATCGAGAAGCCGTTCCGCGGCAGCGAGATCGTCGGCCGCCTCGACGAGGCGATCGGCGCCTATGCGCGCAGGCAGGCGGAGAACGCAGCGCCGAAATTCGGCTCGCTGCATTTCCCCGGACGCGAGCCGTTGACGCGGCGTGAGCGCGAGGTGCTCGAGCAGTTCGCCGCCGGTGCGTCCAACAAGGAAGCCGGCCGCACGCTCGGCATCAGCCCGCGCACCATCGAGGACCACCGCGCCAACATCATGAAGAAGCTCGGTGCGCGCAATGCGGCCGACCTGATCCGGATCGTGATGACCGCGGCGCAGCGCGCGTCGTAAGTCTTTCGGTTGAGCTTTCGTAGCCCGGGTGAGCCAACGGGTCGGCGCGAAGCGCCGCCCGATGACAGGCTCCGCGACACCCGGGAACACTGCCGCAGAGTCCCGGATGTCGCTTCCCTCATCCGGGCTACAGCACGGCGTGCTACCCCAGCAGCGCCTTGCGGATGATCCGCGCGAGATCCGATTTGCGGTAGGGCTTCGCGAGCAGCAGAACGCCCGAATCCAGCCGGCCGTGATGGATGATCGCGTTCTCTGTATAGCCCGACGTGTAGACCACTTTGAGATCGGGGCGCGTCTTCATCAGCTCGTCGGCGAGCTGCCGTCCGTTCATCTTGCCGGGCATGATGACGTCGGTGAACAGCAGGTCGAACGGCTTTCCGGCGGCGACGATCGCGAGCGCTTCCGCGGCGTTCGCAGCCTGCAAGGTGACGTAGCCCAGCGCGTGCAGTTGCGCCAGCACGTAGTCGCGCACCAGCCGGTCGTCCTCGACCACCAGGATTGTCTCGTGTCCGCCCTCGATCGTCGCGGGAATCACGCCGTCGCCGACCGCCGTCGCCGTCTTGCCGGGCGGCAGGTACATCTTGATCGTGGTGCCGTGGCCTTCCTCGCTGTAGATCTTGATGTGGCCCGCGGACTGCTTGATGAAGCCGTAGACCATCGAAAGCCCGAGTCCGGTGCCCTTGCCCGGTCCCTTCGAGGTGAAGAAGGGATCGAACACCCTGGCGAGCATGTTGGATGGAATGCCGGTTCCGGTGTCGCTCACGGCGATCAGCACATAGTGTCCGGGCCGGACGTCGTTGACGCTGGCATAGACCTCGTCGAGATAGGCGGCGCCGGTCTCAACGATCAGCTTGCCGCCGCCGGGCATGGCGTCGCGGGCGTTGAGTGCGAGGTTGAGGATCGCCGTGGTGAGCTGGTTGGGATCGACGATCGCAACGCAGCTCTCCCCCTCGAACACGGATTCGATCTGGATCTGCTCGCCCAGCGTCGGCCGCAGCAGCTTTGCGGTGTCGACGATCAGCGAGTTGATGTCGATCTCGCGCGGCTGGAGCGGCTGCTTGCGCGCGAACGCGAGCAGGTGCTGGGTCAGCTCGGCGCCGCGTCCAGCGGCCTCGTCGATCATCCTGGTGATCGCCGCAAGCTCGGGCTCCTTGGCCACTGCGTCGCTGAGGATTTCGATCGTCCCGGTGATCACGGTGAGGATGTTGTTGAAGTCGTGCGCCACGCCGCCGGTGAGCTGGCCGACCGCCTCCATCTTCTCGGCGTGGCGGATGCGTTCCTCGGACGCGATCTTGTCGGTGAGGTCGCGGTAGAAGACGTTGAACAGGATGCCCTCGCGGCGCTTCAGCGCCGTGACGCTCAGCTCGGCCTTGAATTCCTTGCCGTCGCGACGGCGAACCATGAGCTCACGGCGGCGGTTGAGCCTCCGGCCATCCGCGGACTGCAGGAAGTGCGCGAGGCCGGCCGTGACCCGCCGGCGCTCACTCTGTGCGACGATCAGATCGACCGCATTCTTGCCCAGCGCCTCGTCGCGCCGCCAGCCGAACAGCTCTTCGGCCCGCGAGCTCCAGTTCAGGATGATGCTGCGATCGTCGGTCTGGACGAAGGCGTCGAGCGCGGTCTCGACGATGTTGCGGGCCAGCTGCTCGCTTTCGCGCAGGGACTCCTCCGCGAGCCTGGCCTCGGTCATGTCGCGCCCGACGAGGAAGAAGCGCTTGGCCTGATCCGACCAGTTGCCGAGCCAGGACAGCCAGACCTCGCGTCCGTCCTTGTGGATGCAGCGGGTGTCGGCGAGCTTCGGGTGCCCGCCGCGCCGGAGCGAGCGCATCTCCTCGCGGGATTGCTCGAGGTGGTCGGGGTGGATGAAATCGACGCCGCTGCGGCCGATCATCTCGTCCGGCCCGTAGCCGAGAACGGTCTCGCTGCTCGGGCTGACCTGAACGATGTGGCCCCGCGTGTCCATGATCATGATCAGATCCTGCGAGGCGTCGAACAGCTGCCGCCGCTCCTCCAGTTGCTGCTGGAGCGCCCGCTCGGCCTGCCGTGCCTCGGTGAGGCTGCGCGCGGACCCGGAAGCACCGATGATCTCGCCCGACGGTCCCCTGATCGGCGAGAGGTTCACGGATATCTCGACCGGGCGGCCATCCTTGCGCATGCGCACGGTCTCGAAGTTCTCGATCCGCTCGCCGCGGGCGATTCGCCGCAAATAATCCTTGCCCTGCTCGCGGCGGTCGGGAGGCACGATGATCGAGGTGGACTTGCCGATCGCCTCGTCCGCCGAATAGCCATAGAGGCGCTCTGCCGCCGGATTCCAGCCCGTGATGATGGTGTCGAGCGATTGCATGATGATCGCATCATCGGACGACTCGACCGCCGCGCTGAACAGGTTCTCGCGGGCGGCATGATGGCTTCGCGCGGCCTCGGTACGGCGATGTTCGAGAACCTCGCGTTCGAGAGCCGCGGTTTTTGCCTGCACCTCTGCGACCATTCGCGCGAAGGACCGGGCCAGCGCGCCGGTTTCGCCCGGCGCATCGACCGGAATGGCGATCTCGCCGTCTCTGCCGATTCTCTCGACGGCGCGGGTCAGTTGCGTAATAGGCCGTGTCAGTGTTCGGGCGAGCAGGATCGCCAGGACTGCCGCGCCGAGCACGGCAATCAATCCGACCGACAGCGTCGTGCGCTGGATGGCCGTGGCGAAACGGGCAAATGTCGAATTGGGAGCGATCTGGATGATTCCAAGCCACTCCTTTCCTGCGAGCAGCGCCGGCGCGAACGCTGCGCCGCCATTGTGGCCTCGCGCATCCTTGATGACTTGAGCAGAACCTTTGCTTGCCCCCATCAGCCCCGCAAAATAGGGAAAATCATCGGCCCAATTGTTGGGCTTGCCGCGCATCAGGCCGAACTCGCGGTTGCGGTCGGGATGCACGACGTAGTCGCCGCGCGCGTTCACGACATAGAGCTGCTCGCCCGGGCGGATCAGCGAGCGGAGACGCTCCAGCCCCGGACGCATATCGATGTTCACCAGGATGATTCCGAACGGCTTGCCATCCGGTGTGAACAGCGGCGAGCCCACGCGTAATGTCGGTGTATGGGCTGTCGTCGTACCGCCCCGAACGCTTGCCGGTTCGAGCGGCGAGACATAGAGCTCGCCCGGGGCAAGCCCGATCGTTTCCTGGAAGTACTGGCGCTCGCCTTTGCGCTGCAGTTCGTCATCGGAAGCAATTCGCGCCGTTCCGTTTGGACCGGTTCGGTCCACCCGGACCAACTCCGGCTCGCCATCTCCAGCACCGATGATGCGAAACTGGGCGTAAGCCGGCTTGGAGTCGATCTCGGCGGCGAGGCGCGTCGCGATACGCTCGCGCCACGTCTGCTCGGAGACACCGTCCTGCGCGTCGATCCCGCCGGCAAGACGGGCGCGGATCAGTCCATTGAGAGAAGCGGCCGCGCGGTAGCCGGCGATATCGCCCCGCGCTCCGGCGACGTAGCCTTCGAGATCGGATGCAATCAACCGCGAATGGGTTTCGAGGCGGTCGAGGACCCGCGGCAAGACGGCCTGCTCGACGCTCCAGTAGCTCAGCCATCCGACGGCAGCCACGGCTATCGCAACCAGTAAGATCATGGCAATGGCGAGCCGCGTCGCCAAAGTCATGTAGCGCCTTTCGTCGTTTCGGGCACGGTTCCGCTCGTCCTGGCGTGCAGCCGAACTGGTGTGCCCATCATCGGCGGCCGGTACTGACATCGGGCTCCTCCGGCTTGCCCGCGTCGAGGCAGCCGTTGACCGCGGCGAGCAGCGCGTCTGCCCGGAACGGCTTCTGAAGGCTTGCCACTGCGCCGAGCTTGGTCGCCATCTTCAGGAAATCCGGCTCCGCGTAGGCGTCCGGCGTGGTCGATCGGCCGGAGATGACGATGATCGGAATCGCCGGCTGCTGCGCCCGGATGTGGCGCATCGTCTCCAGCCCGTCCATGCCGGGCATGAAGATGTCGAGAAACAGGAGGTCGAACTGGCTGGCCTCGAACAATGCAAGTCCCTTGTGGCCGTCGCCGGCGACGGTGACGTGATGACCGGCCCTCTCCAGAAGCAGCCGGATGGTGATCTGCACGGCCGGGTCGTCATCCACGATCAGGATGTTGGCCACGTCTGAATTCCTCCGGGTCGGCTGGGACGTTCCAGTGACCTCAAATCAAAGCATCAAAAACGAAATTGTTGCGCGGATTCTATCCGCCCCGCAAGCGGCTTGCGTTTGGGTGCGATTGACCCGGCCGGCGCGCAAAAGGGGGGCGATGCCATTGCAGTTTGTACGCACGCTTGCGTGCATATGAGCCAATGGTCTCGCCGTAGTTGTACGGAGCCCGGATTTCACCATGAGTTAAAGGCGAGTGACCACAATCCCCCTCAGTTTCGGTACCCGCATTTTGCGCATTTCATTGTCCACATTCTGGCCTCTGCCCCACGCCGGCCGATCAACCGACCATCAGCACGAGATCTTTCATGTTCAAATCAATTGCGAACACCGGAATTCGGACCCGGCTGCTCGGCGGCTTTGCGCTGATCTGCGTTCTGCTCGCCGCGACCGTAATCTACACCGTCGCCGCCGTCTCGGATATCTCGTCGCGCATCAAGACGGTCGTGGATCAGCGAGCGCCGGTCGCGGTCGCAAGCACGGAGCTCGTCGGCAATCTCTATTCCACGCTCTCGGTGCTGCGCGGCTATCTGCTCACCGGCGATGCGCAGGGCAAGCGTGACCGGGCGGCGGTCTGGGCCGACCTGGATCGCACCGCCGCTGCGGTCGACCGCATGGCGGAGGGTTTCTCCAGTCCGCAGAACAAGACCACCTGGAGCGAAGCCAAGGCACTGATCGCAGAATTCCGCCAGGCCCAGGACAAGGCCGAGCTCACCGCCTTCACCCCGTCGGCCTATCCTGCGAGCGAGCTCCTGGCAAAGGAGGCCGCGCCGCTGATCGCGACCATGTTCGCCGAGATCACCGCGATGATCGACGAGGAGGAGGCGCTGGAGGCGACGCCGCAGCGCAAGCGCCTGCTCAAGACCTTCGCCGACGTGCGCGGCAATCTCGCCGCGGCGGGATCGCAATTGCGGCTCTACGTCGCCTCGGGCGAGGCGGCCGACCGTGACAAGTTCGAAAAGCCGCTCGCGACCTTCAGGGCCGCGCTCGCATCCGTCGGGACCCAGGCGGATCTGCTCACCGAAAGGCAGGCGACCGCCTACCGGGCCATCGCCAGGGCGAACGAGGCCTTCACACCGTTGCCGCAGAAGATCTTCGCGATCCGCCAGACGCCGCAATGGAACATGCCGGTCTTCATCCTGTCCACCGAGGCCGCTCCGCGCGCGGCCCGGATACTTGATCTTCTCGACGGCAGGAAGGACGCTGAGGGCAAGCGCGCGGGCGGCCTCAAGAGTGACCAGCAGTCCAAGCTTGCCGAGGACGCCCGCAGCGTGGCCGACGAGGTCGAGAGACTGCTTCTGCTGCAATGGATCCTGCTCGCCGCGGGGCTGGCGCTCGGAACGGCGATTGCGATCCTGGTCGCGCGCTCCATCACCCGTCCGATCGTCGAGCTGGTCGGCGATTCCGCGCGCCTGTCCGGCGGCGACACCAGTGTCGAATTCAGGACGGCCGAGCGCGGCGACGAGATCGGGGTAGTCTCGCAGGCGGTGGCCAAATTCCGCGACAACGTAATCGCCCAGCAGCAGGCGGCGGCGGAGCTCGCGCGCGAAGCGGAGGCGCGCGAGGCGGCCAACCGCAACACGGAGCGCGCGGTCGAGGAATTTCGTGCGACCTCGCGCGACCTGCTCGCGCTGGTCGACGAGAATGCGGGGACCATGCGGCAGACCGCGGAGAGCCTCGGCGGCATCGCGCACCATGCGACGAGCCAGGCCGCTTCCGCGGCGAGCGCGTCCGAGCAGACGGCGGTCAACGTCCAGACCGTCGCCGCGGCGGCCGAGCAGCTTGCGAGCTCCATCGTCGAGATCGGCCGGCAGATCGAACTGTCGAACAAGACCGTGCGGTCCGCGGGCGAGGTGACCGCGCGCTCCGAGGCCGAGATCGAAGGTCTCGCGCACGCGGCCCAGAGCATCAGCTCGGTGGTCGACCTGATCCAGGCGATCGCGGCCCAGACCAACCTCCTGGCGCTCAACGCCACCATCGAGGCGGCGCGCGCCGGTGAAACCGGCCGCGGCTTTGCTGTGGTGGCCTCCGAGGTCAAGGCGCTGGCCGACCAGACCCGCAATGCGACGCAGGAGATCACCCAGCACATTGCCGCGATCCAGAATTCGACCGGCAGCGCGGTCGCCTCCGTCAAGGAGGTCGCAACCGCCATGCGCCGGATCGACGAGGTGACCGCGGCGATTGCCAGCGCCGTGGAGGAGCAGGGCGCGGCAACGCGGGAGATCTCGCAGAACGTCCAGATGGCGGCGTCGGGAACGCAGACGCTCGCCACCAGCATCGGGACCGTCTCCGGCGCCATCGCGGAAACCAACCGCTCGGCCGACGACGTGATGGGCGCCGCGAACCACGTTTCGGGCGCGGCCGAACGCCTCGCCGCCGAGGTCCAGGCCTTCTTCGTCAAGCTGCGCAGCGGTCCGATGGACCGCCGCAGCAGCGACGATGCCGATTATCGCGGGCCGGAGCAGCGCACCGCCGCCTGACTAGTCCGTCAGGTATTCGGGGTGGTGGCTCCGGATCTCGTCGAGCTCGCTTAGCGTGCCCGACAAATGCTTGCGCAGATGCTGTTGCGCGGCATCGGCGTCTGCCGCCTCGATCGCGCGGGTGATCAGTCTGTGGTGGCGCACGATGTTCTGGGCCTTGCCGGGCGAGGGCAGGTGCAACCGGCGCAGGCGGTCGATATGTCCGCTGCGACTGCGCACCAGCGCCCAAAGCTCCTGCTTGTCGGCGGCTGCATAAAGCTGCGCATGAAAATCATTGTCGCCGGCGATGAAGCTCTCGAAGTCCCCGGCCTTGGCGAATTGCTGCTGGAGCGCGATCGCGTGGTCGAGGCGGATGACCAGGGCCTGGTCATGTTGCTCCGCGAGCATCCGGACGATTTCGAGCTCAAGCGCCTGGCGCAGGAAATGGGCTTGCTCGGCGCGGCCGACGTCGACCCGGCTGACCACGGTCGCGTGCTGCGGAAACACGTCGACGAGCCCTTCCTCCTCCAGCCGCATCAGCGCGTCTCGGATCGGCGTCGAGCTGACACCGAATTGCGCGGCGAGATCGGTACGCGACAGCGGTGAGCCCGGCGGCAGTTCGAGCGCGAGAATGGCGTTGCGCAGCCGCTCGAACACCTGCGGCGCGGCCTGGCGGCCGCGATCGAGCCGGGCGGCCGTGCGGGGCGCGGGATGGGCTGTTTCCATGACGGCGACTCCGGCGGACTTGCCTTTGATGCACTAATGCATTAGTGCATTAGCAAGGTCTCCCGTCAATGGCGGCCAGAGGAAACGAACAACAATGATGACGCAATTCCAGCGCGGCTGTGCCGCCATGGCCCTGATCGCCGCAACACTCCTGCCGGTATCCGCGGCGCATGCCCAGCAGAAATCCGAGATCTCGCTGTCGCGCCAGCCCGGCATTTTCTACATGCCGAGCCACATCATGGAGAAGCAGAAGCTGATCGAGAAACATGCTGCTTCGCTCGGGGTATCAGGCGTCACCACCAAATGGGTCACCTTCTCCGGCGGTGGCGCGCAGACCGATGCGCTGCTCGCCGGCGGCGTCGACATCCTCAACACCGGCACCGGCAATCTCCTCTTGCTGTGGGACCGCACCCGCGGCGGCGTGAAGGGTATCGTCGCGACCTCGGCGCAGCCGATGACGTTGATCAGCCGCGACGCCAACATCAAGTCGATTAGGGATTTCGGCCCCGGCGACAAGATCGCGGTGCCGACCGTCAAGGTCTCGACCCAGGCGATCGTGCTTCAGATCGCGGCGGCCGAGGCCTTTGGTGCCGATCAATGGTCCAAGCTCGACGCCAATACCGTGCAGCTCGGCCATCCCGACGCCTATGCGGCGCTCGCCAATCCCAAGCACGAGGTGCACACCCACTTCTCGATCCCGCCCTTCACGTTCCTGGAGCTGAAGAACGTGCCGGGCGCGCATGTCGTGCTGTCGTCGCCCGACGTGATGGGCGGCCCGCTCAGCCAGGCGCAATTCTTCACCACGACCAAATTCGCCGACGCCAATCCCAAGATCATCCAGGCGGTGCGCGACGCCACCAAGGAAGCGCAGGACCTGATCCGTAGCGACACCAAACAGGCCGTCGAGATCTACAAGGAGATCACCGGCGACAAGACCTCGGTGGAGGAGCTGCTCGATCTCCTGAAGGAGCCCGGCATGATGGAATGGAATCTCGAGCCACAGGGCACGATGAAATTCGCCGCCCATCTCTACAAGACCGGCACGCTGAAGAACCAGCCCAAGGCCTGGACCGACTATTATCTCCCCGTCGCGCACGACCTGAAGGGCAACTGATGGCGCTGCTCGATGTCAGCGGCGTGACGCTGCGCTACAAGACCTCCAGCGCCGTCGTCACCGCCACCGAGAGGGTGAGCTTCACCGTCGACAGGTCCGACCGCTTCGTGCTGCTCGGGCCGTCCGGCTGCGGCAAGTCGACCCTGCTCAAGGCCGTCGGCGGCTACATGAGCCCGAGCGAAGGCCGCATGAGCATCAACGGCCGCGAGATCCACGGTCCCGGCGCCGACCGCATGATGATCTTCCAGGAGTTCGACCAGCTGTTGCCGTGGAAGACCGTGCTCGCCAACGTGATGTTCCCGCTGCTCACCGCGCGAAAGCTGCCGCGCAAGGACGCCGAGGCACGCGCGCGGGCCTATATCGAGAAAGTCGGCCTCACCCGCGTCGTCGATGCCTATCCGCATACGCTGTCCGGCGGCATGAAGCAGCGCGTCGCGATCGCGCGCGGCATGGCGATGGAGCCGGACATCCTGCTGATGGACGAGCCGTTCGCGGCGCTGGACGCGCTGACGCGCCGGACCTGCCAGGACGAGCTGCTCCAGCTCTGGAGCGAGACCAGGTTCACCGTGCTGTTCGTGACCCATTCGATCGCGGAAGCAATCCGCATCGGCAACCGCATCCTCTTGCTGTCGCCGCATCCCGGCCGCGTCAAGGCCGAGGTGGTCGATGTCGACAAGGTCTCGGGCGCGGACGGCAGCGCCGGCCGGCTGGAGAAGGAGATCCACGATCTCCTGTTCGCCGCCGAAGCCGCGGCGCATTGAGGGAGCCTCTAACATGGGCGAAGCGAGAATATTGCTGCGTGACGCGTCGGTTGCCACTGCTGCCGGCGCAGGCGAGGTCGAGCGCAAGCTGAGCGTGCCTGAAATGTTGTGGAACGACGGCTTCGTCCGCAAGACCGTCATCATCCTGTTCCTGGCGGCGGTCTGGGAAGCCTACGGCGTCGCCCTCGACAATCCCCTGCTGTTTCCGACGCTGCACGACACGATCGTCACGATGTTCGAGCGCGTGAAGGACGGCACCATCCCTCTGCGGGCCTGGGCGTCGCTGAAAGTGCTGTTCATGGGCTACTCTGCCGGCATCGTGCTCGCCGCGATCTTCACCGTGCTTGCGATCTCGACCCGCATCGGTACCGATTTCCTGGAAACGGTCACGGCGATGTTCAATCCGCTGCCGGCGATCGCACTGCTGCCGCTGGCGCTGATCTGGTTCGGCCTCGGCAATGGCAGCCTCGTTTTCGTGCTGATTCACTCGGTGCTGTGGCCGGTCGCGCTCAACACCCATTCGGGCTTCAAGAGCGTCTCCAACACGCTGCGCATGGTCGGCCGCAATTGCGGCCTGCGCGGGCTGCCCTATGTCGCAAAGATCCTGATCCCCGCCGCCTTCGGCTCGATCCTCACCGGCCTCAAGATCGGCTGGGCTTTCGCCTGGCGCACGCTGATCGCGGCCGAGCTGGTGTTCGGCGTGTCCTCGGGCCAGGGCGGCCTCGGCTGGTTCATCTTCGAGAACCGCAACCTCCTCGACATACCCGCCGTCTTCGCAGGCCTCTTGACGGTGATCATCATCGGGCTCTTTGTCGAGAACCTGATCTTCCGCGCCATCGAGCGGAACACGGTCCAGAAATGGGGCACCCAATCATGACCAAGAAGAAGAAAACACCCGACCAGCTCCGCAGCGCGCGCTGGTTCGCGCCCGACGATCTCCGCTCGTTCGGCCACCGCTCCCGCACCATGCAGATGGGCTACGCCCCGGAAGAGTGGAAGGACCGCCCGATCATCGCGATCCTCAACACCTGGTCGGACGCGCAGCCCTGCCACATGCACTTCAAGTCGCGCGTCGACGACGTCAAGCGCGGCATCCTGATGGCCGGCGGCCTGCCGCTGGAGCTGCCGGCGCTGTCATTGTCGGAATCGCTGCTGAAACCGACCACGATGCTCTATCGCAATCTGCTGGCGATGGATGCCGAGGAGCTGCTGCGCAGCCATCCCGTCGACGGCGTGGTGCTGATGGGCGGCTGCGACAAGACCACGCCGGCGCTGCTGTTAGGGGCCACCTCGATGAACATTCCGGCGATCTATCTGCCGGCAGGTCCCATGCTGCGCGGCAACTGGAAGGGCAAGACGCTCGGCTCCGGCTCGGACGGCTGGAAATATTGGGACGAGCGGCGCGCCGGGAAAATCTCCGACAAGGACTGGCTCGACATCGAAGCCGGCATCGCCCGCAGCTACGGCACCTGCATGACCATGGGCACCGCCTCGACCATGACCGCGATCGCCGAAGCCATCGGCATGACGCTTCCGGGCGCCTCCTCGATTCCAGCCGCGGACGCCAACCACATCCGCATGGCCAGCGAATGCGGCCGCCGCATCGTCGAGATGGTGTGGGAGGATCTGACGCCTAAGACGATCCAGACCCGAAAGGCCTTCGAGAACGCGATCGCGGTCGCGATGGCGATGGGGTGCTCGACCAACGCGATCATCCATCTGATCGCGCAGGCCCGCCGCGCCGGCCAGGACATCGGGCTCGACGATTTCGAGATCGCGAGCCGCAAGGTGCCTGTCATCGCCAATGTGCGGCCGAGCGGCGACGCCTATCTGATGGAGGACTTCTTCTATGCCGGCGGCCTGCCGGCGCTGATGGGCCAGATCAAGCCGCATCTGCATCTCGACTGCATCACCGTCACCGGCCGGATGCTGGGCGAAAATATCGCCCATGCCGAGGTGCACAATGACGACGTGATCCGCTCGGTCGACAATCCCATCTACAAGGAGGGCGCGCTCGCCGTGCTCAAGGGCAATCTCGCGCCCGACGGCTGCGTCATAAAACCCTCCGCCTGCGCGCCGCGCTTCCTCAAGCACACCGGACCTGCGCTGGTGTTCGACGACTATCCGTCGATGAAGAAGGCGGTCGACGATCCCAATCTGGACGTCACCGAGGACCACATCCTGATCCTGCGCAATGCAGGCCCACAAGGAGGGCCGGGCATGCCGGAATGGGGCATGCTGCCGATCCCGACAAAACTCGTGAAGCAGGGCGTGCGCGACATGGTGCGCATCTCGGACGCGCGCATGAGCGGCACCAGCTATGGCGCCTGTATCCTGCACGTCTCGCCGGAGTCCTACATCGGCGGTCCGCTGGCCCTGGTGCAGAACGGCGACCGCATCACGCTCGATGTCGCCGCGCGCACCATCAATCTCGACGTATCGGAAGCCGAGCTCGCAACGCGCCGCGCTGCCTGGAAGGCGCCCGAGCGCCGCTTCGAGCGCGGCTATGGCTGGATGTTCACCAAGCACATCAAGCAGGCCAATGACGGCTGCGACTTCGACTTCCTCGAGACCGATTTCGGCGCGCCGATCGGCGAGCCGTCCATCTACTGATGTCCCCCGTCATTCCGGGGCATCGCGAGGCGATGAGCCCGGAATCCATCCTGCCGCAGTCTGTGCCGTTCGATGGATTCCGGGCTCGCGCCAAGCGGCGCGCCCCGGAATGACGAATGAGAGAGAGCACACCATGACCAAACTTTCCGACGCCACCCGCAACAAGCTCAAATCCGTCTCCACCGCCACCGTCGCCACCGCCTTGTTCAAGCGCGGCCTGCGCATCCAGATGATCCAGGATGTGCACCCGCTCGGGGCCGATCAGCCGACCATGGTCGGCGAGGCCTTCACGCTGCGCTACATGCCGGCGCGCGAGGATCTCAACACCATCGAGGTGTTCAGGGATCGTTCGCATCCGCAGCGCAAGGCGGTCGAGGATTGCCCTCCGGGCGCGGTGCTGGTGATGGACAGCCGCAAGGACGCGCGCGCGGCCTCGGCCGGCGCGATCCTGGTGACGCGGCTGATGAAGCGCGGCGTCGCCGGCGTCGTCACCGACGGCGGCTTTCGCGATTCCGCCGAGATCGCCAAGCTCGGCATCCCCGCCTACCACCATCGTCCCTCAGCGCCGACGAACCTCACGCTGCATCAGGCGATCGAGATCAACGTGCCGATCGGCTGCGGCGATGCGCCGGTGTTTCCCGGCGACGTCATCCTCGGCGATGCCGACGGCGTCATCGTCATCCCCGCACATCTTGCCGACGAGATCGCCAACGAGACGTTCGAGATGACGGCGTTCGAGGACTTCGTCACCGAGGAAGTCGGCAAGGGCCGCGGCATCTTCGGCCTCTACCCCGCCACCGATCCGCAGACGCTCACCGATTTTGCGGCGTGGCGGAAGAAGAACGGAAGGTAGTTAGACTGTTGGTATCGCCACAGCACCAGTGTCGTCCCGGCGAAGGCCGGGACCCATAAACACAGGGAGTGGTTTGGCGAAGACGCGCAGTTAAGAAATCCTCCCGCGGTACTGCTACCTGCGTTCCACCGATACATCACGCGGTATGGGTCCCGGCGTTCGCCGGGACGACGCCGGAGGGTGTGGCTACACCCCGGCCTCCGCCATCCCCGCCGCCCACAGTGCGAACGCATAGACGATCGCGACTTCGTCGAGACGGTCGAAGCGTCCCGAGGCGCCGCCGTGGCCGGCGCCCATGTTGGTGCGCAGCAGCACCGGCCCGCCGCCGCGCATGGTGGCGCGCAGGCGCGCGATCCATTTGGCGGGCTCCCAATAGGTGACGCGCGGATCGGTCAATCCGCCCATGGCCAGGATCGCCGGATACTCCTTCGCCGCGACATTGTCGTAGGGCGAGTAGGACAGGATGGTGCGAAAATCCTTTTCGCTCTCGATCGGGTTGCCCCATTCCGGCCATTCCGGCGGCGTCAGCGGCAGCGTGTCGTCGAGCATGGTGTTGAGCACGTCCACGAACGGCACTTCGGCAACGATGCCCGCGAACAGCTCGCCAGCGCGGTTGGCGACTGCGCCCATCAGCATGCCGCCGGCAGAGCCGCCATGGCCGACGATACGTTTTGCGCTGGTATACTTCGCATCGATCAGCGCCCTCGCGCTCGCGGCGAAATCGTCAAAGCTGTTCGTCTTCTTCTCGCGCTTGCCGTCGAGATACCAGCCCCAGCCCTTGTCGGCGCCGCCGCGGATATGGGCGATGGCGTAGACGAAGCCGCGATCGACCAGCGACAGGCGGTTGGCGCTGAACGAGGCCGGCATCGCCATGCCATAGGAGCCGTAGCCGTAGAGCAAGAGCGGTGCCGATCCGTCGAGCTTCAGCCCGCGGCGATAGAGGATCGAGACCGGCACCTCGGCGCCGTCCTGCGCCTTGGCCATGATGCGCGTGGTGACGTAGTCGGCCGCATTATGGCCTGACGGGATCTCCTGCCGCTTGCGCAAGGTCCGCGTGCGCTTGGCCATGTCGTAATCATAGACCTCCGACGGCGTCGTCATCGACGAATAGGCGAAACGCAAATTCGTCGTCTCGAACTCGTAGGAACCCATCGTATCCAGCGAATAGGCCGCTTCGTCGAAGGCGATGGCGTGCTCCTCGTTCGTCGCGAGATCGCGGATCACGATCGCCGGCAGCGCATTGGCGCGCTCCAGCCGCACCAGATGGCCGGCATAGAGATCGAGGTCGATGATGTAGATGCCCGGACGATACGGAATCAGGTCGCGCCAGTTTTTGCGCTCGGGCTGGCTAAGCGGCGCGGTGACGATCTTGAAGTCGATGGCATCATCGGCATTGGTGAGGATGAAGAGCAGATCGCCGCGGTCGGCGAGCGAATATTGCACGCCTTCCTCGCGCGCCGCGACGAGGCGCGGCGGCGTATCGGGGCTTTCGAGATCGATCAGCCGCTGCTCGGAGGTCTCGTGATCGCCGCCCGCGATCACGCAGAAGCGGCCGCTGGTGCTCTCGTGCAGATGGGTGAACCAGCCGGAATCCTGCTCCTCATAGACGAGGGTGTCGTCGGCCTGTTTCGTCCCCAGCCGGTGCTGCCACACCTGCATCGGGCGGTGATTGTCGTCGAGCTTCACATAGAAGAAACTTTTCGCGTCCTTGCTCCAGACGATACCGCCGTCGGTCTCCTCGACGAGGTCGTCAAAGTCCTTCCCCGTCGCCCAGTCGCGCACGCGGATCGAAAAATATTCCGAGCCCTTGGTGTCCGCGCTCCAGGCTTGCAGCTTGTGATCGGGCGAATGCCGGCTGCCGCCGAACTTGAAATATTTGTGGTCCTTGGCGAGCGCATCGCCGTCGAGCACGATATGGCCATCGCCGCCCTCGCGCGGCATGCGGCCGAACAGCTCGTGCTGCCCGCCCTCGCGAAACCTGCGGAAATAGGCGAACGCCCCGTCCGGCGACGGCACGCTGGAATCGTCCTCCTTGATCCGGCCGCGCATCTCGCGCACCAGCGTCTTCTGCAGCGCGGCGGTATGGCCCAGCAGGCTCTCGGTGTAAGCGTTCTCTTCATCCAGATATTTGCGGATATCAGGATCGAGCACCTTGGGGTCGCGCAGCACCTCCTGCCATTTCTCGTCCTTCAGCCAGGCATAGTCGTCGGTCACGGTGATCCCGTGCCGGGTGAAGCTGTGCGGCCGGCGCGGGGCGACGGGGGGCTGGGAAGGTGTCTTGGCTTGTGTCACTCGATCCTCATTGCGTCTCACCGGAACCCATCTCGTCATGCGCGGGCTTGACCCGCGCATCCATCAAAGAGGATTTCTTGAGCGATGGATTGCCGGGGCAAGCCCGGCAATGACGGCCGTAGACGGTGGCGGGTCGCGCATCATATGGCGACAAGCGCATGAATTGCCAGCGGGACTGCGCCAAGGACTGCGCCAGGTCGCCGGGTTGTTGATCGCCCCCTTGTATGCTTTAGGGGGTGGGTCCTTTAGTGGCCATGTCCCCGCCGCCGGTCCAGCCTGATGCTGTTCAATTCCTATCCGTTCATCCTGCTGTTCCTGCCGGCCGTGCTGGCCGGGTACTTCTGGCTCGGGCGGCGCAGCAATCGGGCCCCGGTGATCTGGCTGGCGGCCGCCTCGCTCGCCTTCTATGCCATCGGCAGTTGGCAGTTTGTCGCGCTGTTGCTGGCGTCGATCGCCTTCAACTACGGCATCGGCTACCTCCTGATCGCGGCGGAGCTCGCACCAATGCAGCGCCGGGCGGCGCTTGCCGTTGGTGTCGCCGGCGACCTTCTCGTGCTCGGCATCTTCAAATATGCGGGCTTTGCCGCCGACAATCTCAATGCACTGCTCGGCACGCATGTCGCGGTCCACATCCTGCTGCCGGTCGGCATCTCCTTCTACACCTTCACCCAGATCGCGTTCCTGGTCGATGCCTTTCGCGGCCAGGTCGCGGCCTACGCGCTGCCGCACTACGCGCTGTTCGTGACCTATTTCCCGCATCTGATCGCGGGGCCGATCCTCCATCACAAGGACATGATCCCGCAATTCGAGCAGGAGGAGTCCAAGCATCCGCACGCGCATCTGATCCTGTGCGGAATCATCATCTTCGCCATCGGCCTGTTCAAGAAGACCTGTCTCGCCGACGGCATCCAGCCCCTGGTCGCGCTCGCCTTCGACGCGCGCTCGCCGAGCTTCGACCAGGCCTGGCTCGGTGCGCTCGCCTACACGTTCCAGCTCTATTTCGACTTCTCCGGCTATTCCGACATGGCGATCGGGATATCCCTGATGTTCGGCATCTTCCTGCCCGTCAACTTCAGCTCGCCGTACAAGGCCACCAGCATCGTCGAGTTCTGGCGCCGCTGGCACATGACGCTGTCGCAGTTTTTGCGCGACTATCTCTACATCCCGCTCGGCGGCAACCGCCGCGGCCGCGCGCTGCGCTACGTCAATTTGATGATCACGATGCTGCTCGGGGGGCTCTGGCACGGCGCGGCCTGGACGTTCGTGGTGTGGGGCGCGCTGCACGGCGCCTATCTCTGCATCAATCACGCCTTCAACGCGCTGGTGCCGGCCATCCCGTCGCCTCTCGCGCGCCCGGTCCGCATCCTTGGGGCCGTGCTGACCTTCCTGGCGGTCGTCGTCGCCTGGGTGTTCTTTCGCGCCGAGCGGGTCGATTGGGCGTTGCGGATCACCAGTGCCATGGCTGATCCCCTGAACATCGTCCTCGGCCGCGAGGAGATCGCGGCGCTGGTGCAGGTCACGATCTATGCGGCGCTGGTGTGGCTGGCGCCGAACACGCAAGCAATCATGGGCTACGATCACGGCAGTCGCAGGGTCGGCGAGAGTTTGCGGGAAGGGCGCCTGCGGCCGCTGGTCCTCTATGGGGCGTCGCTCGTGCTCGCGTTCGGGATCCTGGGCATCCAGAGCCACAGCGAATTCATCTATTTCAGGTTCTGATGCGGGGATCGTTCACCAGCGTGAGGCGTCTTCTCCTTGCGAGCGTCGCGTGCGTGCTGGGCGCGGCGGCGCTGACTTTTGCCGTCGATCCCCTGCAACTGTTCCGCCCCTCGCGCCTCATCGCGCCGTTCTATTCCGACGACACACGCATGCAGAATGCCGGGTTGATCCGCAGCCAGTCGTTCGACACCGCCTTCATCGGCACCTCGCTCGCGATCCATTTCCGCCAGAGCGATATCGACCGCGCGCTCGGCGTCCGTTCGCTCAAGCTGGCGATGACCGGGTCCAACTCGCGCCAGCAAAGCTTCGTGCTGGAGCAGGCGATCGATCGCGGCGCCCGGCGCGTGATCTGGGCGATGGACGATTTCAGCTTTGTCGATGCGGCCGGCATCGAGGCCGATCCCTATCTGTCCGTCGATCTCTACCGGCGGACGGCCAAGGGGATCGCGGCCTATCTGTTCAACGCCGCCATGGCGAAGGAATCCGTGTTCGCGCTGCTGCGGTCGATCCCGCCGCTGCGGGAGCCGCTGACCCGTGCGGCGCCGTTTCTCCCCGTCAAGTTCGCGCTGTTCGACGTCGACGACATCTATGCGCTGCCACGGGATTTCGACGTCGCGCGCGCCTACAACGCGGAGACGACGCGCGCCGCCTTCGCCTACATCACCGATCCCGTGCGCAGCAGCTTTCTCGGCGAGGGCTACGGCTATGAGGCCATGGTCCGGCATCTCGAGCGTGACGCCGTCGGCCTGACCACGCGCCATCCGGACGTGACCTTCGACATCTACTTCCCGCCTTATTCGATCCTGCAATTCGTCGCGATGCGCGATGCCTCACCGGCGACGCTGAAGATCGTCACCGATCTCACGGCCCTCATCGCGCAGCGCCTGACGCAGCTTCCCAACGTGCGCCTCCACGATTTCCGCGCGATCAAGGCGGTGACCCACGACCTCAACAATTACGGCGACGTCATCCACCATTCGCCGGTCATCGATGCAATGGTGCTGAAGTGGCTGGCGAGCGGGGAATACCGGGTCGATCCCAACAAGCCGACCGCGTCGCTGGAGGAGCTGAAAGCCCAGGTTGAGGCGTATCGGGTTCGACAGCCGTAGCCCGCATGAGCGAAGCGACATGCGGGGCCTCGCGCAAGATCCCGGGTGTCGCTTCGCTCACCCGGGCTACAAGACTGCAGCTGTGATGCTCAGCCGTAGCCAAACACTCCGCTGTCGTCCCGGCCTAGTGCGCAATTGGGGGACCGGGACCCATAACCCCAGGGAGGAATTTGGCGAAGACTCGTAGTTAAAGAGTCTTCTCGTGGTACGTACACCGTGCGTCACTGATAGATCACGCGGTATGGGTCCCGGCCCCCCGTGCGCAATTGCGCACTAGGCCGGGACGACATGGGAGTGTGAGGCTGCCTACGCCGCCACCTCTTCGCCGAGATACGAAACCGCCGCTTCCAGCCCGCCCTTGCCGTGCGGGATCTTCAGCGCATTCAACCCGATCTCGATCACCCCCAACGTGCCGAGCAGCATCGGCGCGTTGACATGGCCCATATGGGCGATGCGGAAGGCTTGTCCGGAGAGATCGCCGATGCCGGTGCCGAGCACGACGCCGCACTTCTCCTTGCAATAGCGTTGCAGCACTGCGGGATCGTGGCCGTTGCTCATGGTCACCGTGGTCACGGTGTTGGAGCGCTCGTTGGCTTCGGCGACGTTGAAGCCGAGCACCTGGCCTTCCGACCAGGCCGAGACCGCACGCCGCGCGGCTTCGCCGAGCAGGCTGTGGCGGCGGAAGGCGTTCTCAAGCCCTTCCTCGTGCAGCAGGTCGATCGCCTTGCGCAGCGCGAACAACAGATGCACCGGCGCGGTGCCGGCATATTTGCGGTAGTTCTCGGTGCCCTCGCGCTCGCTCCAGCTCCAATAGGGCGTGCTCATGTTGGCCTTCTTGTGCACTTCGAGCGCGCGCGCGTTGGCGGCGACGAAGCCGAGGCCGGGCGGCGTCATCAGGCCCTTCTGCGAGCCGGACATCGTGACGTCGACGCCCCATTTGTCCATCTCGTACGGCATGCAGCCGAGCGATGCCACGGTGTCGACCATGTAAAGCGCCGGATGGCCGCTCGCCTTGATCGCCTTGCCGATCGCCTCGATGTCGTTCTGCACGCCCGAGGCGGTGTCGACTTGGACGACGACGACGGCCTTGATGGTGTGCTCCTTGTCGCGGCGCAGGCGCTCCTCGACCTCGTGCGGCCGCACCGCGCGGCGCCAGTCGCCCTTGAGCACCTCGACCTCGGCACCCATCAGCGCTGCCGCGTTGCCCCAGCCGATTGCGAAACGTCCGCTCTCCAGCACCAGCACCTTGTCGCCACGCGACAGCACGTTGCTCAGCGCTGCTTCCCAGGCGCCGTGCCCGTTGGCGATGTAGATGTAGGACTTGCCCTTGGTCGCAAACAGCTTCGAGATGTCACCGAGCAGGCTCTCGGTCAGATCGAGCATCTCTTTGGAGTAGATGTCGATCGCCGGACGATGCATCGCCCGCAGCACCTCGTCGGGCATGTTGGTGGGCCCGGGGATGGCCAGAAACTCCCGGCCCGCGCGAACGGTCATTGCTGTTGGTCCTTGTTGCTTGAGAACAGGCTGGTGGGTCGCTGAATCATACTTTTACGCGCTGCTGCGATGCAAGAAAAGCACGCAAAATGCAGGGCTGGGTTATCTTTTGGTCTCCCGACAACCGGCGGCTTCCGCCTCCTCGACCGAGCAGAACCAGCGGGTGCCCTTGCTGATCTTCATCTTGATCTGGGTGTACCAGCGGCTGGTCGGCTGGTGATAGATGCACTCGCCGGCGGTGTTGACGTTGCCCTTGATGGTGCAGTCGGGCGAGGGCGCGACCGGCCCCGAGGCCGAGGCAAGCAGCACCGCATGCGCGCCCTCGGGCGGCTTGGTGGCGCCCAATATCGTTGTCTTCTTGTTGCGCACGCGCCAGTCCCAGGGCGCAATGAAGGCGCCCTGCCACATGCCGGCCTTGGCCTCGCGCGCGGCCGCCTCGTCGGGTTCGTAATCGTGAGAGACGCGGGTGTAGGCCAGTGCCCAGCCGCTGCGCACCAGCCATTTCTGGATGTCCTCGCCGCCGACCTCGCAGCGCGCCACGGTGCGGCCGCGCCGGTCGATCGCCCGCGTATGGCAGACCCAGTTTTTGCCCTCGGTGTATTTGGCGAGCTCGTCGCGCGCCGCGATTCCGCAGGTCCAGCGCTCGGTATTGGTGTTGAGGCAGAGTTGGTCGGACGACGGCGCGTCGATGCCGCCGAGCCGGATCCTCGTGTTGCCGATCACGACGGAATCGCCGTCGCGGACCTTCGCCGTGCCGGTAATGTCGGCGGCCTGCGCCAGCGACGGCAAGGCGAGCAGTGACAGCGCAATCAGGAATTTTCGCAACATGCCGGTCCGCGTGTTCAGGAAAATCGCGATAGACCCCGCAATTGTGGTCGGCTTTTGGCCGCCCGGCCAGCGCCTGCCCAACGATTGAGCTTTCAACTTCCCGTCATTGAGTGACGGGCCTCGTAGGGTGGGTTAGCCCCGCGCTGCGCGAAGCGCAGGCGCTCGGCGTAACCCACCTCTTTGGTCTCTACGGCGACAGAAGTGGTGGGTTACGCTTCGCTAACCCACCCTACGAAGCCTACCCCCGCCCCGCCATCGCCCGCTTCGCCACCGCCAGCCCCATCAGCACGAACGCCGACGTCACCTCAGGGCCACCGACCAGGATCCGCGTCGGCGTCTTCATCTTGTTCCATTCATAGGCGCGGAACGGGCCGCGGCGGCCGCCTTCGCCGAGGCTCGCGACGATGACGTTCAGCGCCGGCGCGAAGGCGCGCGGGTCGGCGCCGAGATGGCCGAGCGCGATCAGCGCCAGCGCCGCGTCGAACACATTCATCTCCGCGGCCATCAGCTCGCCCTTGACGTAGGAGAGCACGCGGTGGCGGATGAAATCGAAGTCGCCGTCCGGATCGATCGCCGCCTGCGCCGCCAGCGGCAGCGCCAGGAAGGCGGCATAGCAGCGGCCGAAATAGGCGCTGTAGAGTTCCGGCAGGTAATAGATGTGCGAGCGCGGATTGGCGAAGGCGCCGCTTGATGCCAGCCGCTTCTGGAAGCCGATGATGCGATGCACGGTCGCCAGCCGCGCCGGCGTCTCCAGGATCTTCCAGCGCGCCAGGTTGCGGAAGCTGACCTCGAGAATGTCGAGATTGAGCGTCGGATCGAGATCGTTGCCGTAGGGACGCTCTCCCTTGAGATTGTCGATCCAGGTCGCAACCCCGCCCTCGTAGTCGATGTTGTCGTTGAGCGGCACGGTCACGCGCGGCTCGTTGACGCCGGCGAGCACCTGGTAACCGCTGTAGAAATCCAGCAGCGGCTGGTCGATGATCGGATCGGTGCAGCCGGCCTGCGTCGCCGCTGAGATCGAGCAGGCCGTGGTGTCGCAATCCGGCACGTAGACACCGAAGCCGAGATCCTGCTTGATCTGGGCGAAGAAGCGCGAAAAGCGCGGATGCGGCGCAGGCGCGAGCGCGGTGATGACGTTGAAGCGCGCGCCGTCGGTGCCCTCGACCTCCTCGCGGCTGATGTTGACGCAGAAATCGACCATGTCGGCGATCGCGCGCTCTGCCGCCGTCTTGTCGGCCGGCGAAGCGAGCCCGGTCTCGATGAAGCTCAGCAGCGCCTCGATGAAGAAGGCATCGTAATAGGCCGAGCGGTGGCGGATCTGCACCGGCTCCCACATCGGCTCGGCGATGCCGGTCCAGGGCGGATTGACCACGGCGCGCGCGGGCGAGCGCGCGATGAAGACGCGGGCGAGGTTGAAGAGCAGCGAGGAGTTCTTGTAGCCGCGCGCATTCAACCCCGTGAGCGCCATGGTCAACTCGCGTCCGCGGACATCAGGGTCGCCGATCAGGTTGAAGGCGGCATAGGTCGGCAGGAAACCGTTCTTGCCGTACGAGCCGAGCAGATGCTGCGCGCAGTCGCGGATCACGCCGTCGATCTGCGCTTGTTGCGGCGCCGAACCGGTGAATATCGCCGGCGGCGGTTTTGGATGATCAAGCGCGATGCTGTCGACGAGATCGGCGACAGGCTGGCCGATCGCCGCCCAGTCCGGCTCGGCTTCGTCGCGCGCCCGCGCCAGCGCCGTGCGAAGCCGGGTCAGCTTCGCCTCGTCGCGCAAGTCGGGCAGCCCGGCGCGGCGGAGCAGTATCCGCAATGCGGGATTGCCGAGCGCGGTCTTGTAGAATTTGGCCAGATGCGGATCGCCGCTGGTTGCATCCGCCAGCACGGGATCGCAGACGTCGTAAAGCGAGGGGCCGTCCTTCCGCGCCGTCAGCGCCCGGCAGGCGGCGCCGGCAAAATAATGAAAGTTCATGAAATACCTGGTCGCGGGGCCCCTGGTCGGGGGCCGGCCGGTGCGGTTCCCATCCGCGCACCACCCCCTGCAAGTCTTTGAAAAAGCTACCCGGATTCGCAGGAAATACAAATGTGATAGCGGTCACGGAAAAAAACGGCACGAGGGCTGCATGATCAGACCCCGGAATGGCTACGGGAACGCAAAACCAGGAGAAATCCAGGCCATGTAATTAACTAACATCTTCAGCGACTTAGCTCAAATTTTGGGCAATCTATTGCCGGGCACACTATATCCCGTTAAAGGTTTGTTTGGTGCGGCGCCGCAAATTGCGCGCAATTCGGGGGCACTCCCCCGGCCAATCCCTCAAACCTAAAGACGCTATCGCGCTACTCAACCTGTGTGCGCGCGCTTGGCTGGTCTTTGGCACTGACAGGAATGAAGCGAGATGAATGTAAGGCAGCTCGACATTTCCCGACGCACGATTGCGGTGGTCGCAGCCCTTATCGGCACGGTCTCGCTCGTGATCGGCGCCCATGCTGCCCTCAACATGCGCGCGCTCGATGCCGCCAAGGCTGTTACGACCGACCAGGTCACCGGCTCGATCGGCCAGACCTCCCGGCTCGCGCTCGTCATCGGCAATGGACATTATCCCGACGCCAGCGCGCCGCTGACGCAGTCGATCAACGACGCCCGCGCGCTGTCCTCGACCCTGCGCAAGAACGGCTTTGACGTCGACATGGTGGAAGACGCGACCAAGGACGACATGGTCCGCGCCGTCAACCGCCTGAAGTCCCGGATCAAGCGCGACACCGTCGTCATGCTGTTCTTCGGCGGCTTCGGCGTGCAGGCCGGCCGCCAGAGCTACATGCTGCCGGTCGACGCCGTGATCTGGAAGGAAAGCGACGTCCGCCGCCAGGGCGTCTCCATCGACGGCGTGCTCGACATGATGAAGGAGCAGGGCGCCAAGGCCAAGCTCGTCGTCGTCGATGCCTCCCGCCGCAATCCCTACGAGCGCCGTTTCCGTTCCTACAGCCACGGCCTCGCGCCGATCGGCACGCCCGACAATGCGCTGATCCTCTCCTCCGCTTCGCCCGGCAAGGTCGTCGACGACGGCAAGGGCGAGCACAGCGTGCTGGTCAGCGAGCTGCTCGGCAATCTCGCTGCGCAGGGCAGCGCCGAAAGCGCCTTCAACAAGACCCGGGTCGCCATCTCCCGCGCCTCCGAAGGCGACCAGGTCCCGACCGTCTCCTCCTCGCTGCTCGAAGACGTCCATTTCGGCGAAGCCGGCGGCTAGTTTTTCGCGGCGACCGTAGGGTGGATTAGCGAAGCATAATCCACCACTTCTCTCTCAGCGCGGAAAGCAAAGAGGTGGATTACGCCTTCGGCTAATCCACCCTACGATATGCGCGTGTAACGCACATCTACCCACACATCGTCATTGCGAGCGCAGCGAAGCAATCCAGAATCCTTCCGCGGAAAGATTCTGGATTGCTTCGTCGCACCAGCGCAAAATTGCTTCGCAATTTTGTCGCTTCGCTCCTCGCAATGACGGTTGAGGCGAGACCTACTTCGCCGCTTCCGCGGCCATCACCGGGCGCACCGGATCGCCTTCGCGCAGGAGTGCGCCGGCGCGGGCGACGACGACATCGCCTTCGTTGAGGCCGTCGCGGACCTCGATATTGCCGCCCGACATCAGACCGATCTCGACGCGTTTGGTCTCGACGCGGTTGCGGCGGATCACCTGCACCACGGTGCCGGCGGACGAATATTGCACGGAGGTCAGCGGCACCGCGACGTTGCAGCTCTGCCCGGTCTTGATCAGCGCGCGCCCGCTCGCGTTCAGCAGCAGCCGCTTCTGCGAGGAGATGCCGATATAGACCATGCCCTGCTGGATGTTCGGCTCGATGGTCGGCCCGATGCGGCGCACCTTGCCGTCGATGTCGCCGGCGCCGGCGATCCGCACGGTCGCCTGCTGACCGACTGCGAGCTTGCGCACGTCGGTCGTCGCCACGAGGCCGACGAGATCGTATTCGCTGCGCGCCACGATCGTGAACAGCGCCTCGCCCTTGGCCGAGGCGAGGTTGCCGATCTGCGCGGTCGAGGTGGCGATCACGCCCGCCACTGGCGCGGTGACCTGAAGCGTGCCGCCCTCGGGCAGCGCGAGGCGCGCCAGCACCTGGCCGGCGGTGGTGGTCTCGCCGGCCTCCGCCAGCACTTCCGTCACCTTCAGGCCGGGACGCTCGGGCCGCACGGACGTTTCCTCGCGCGCGATGATCGTGCCGGTGGCCTCGACGATGTCGGAGAAGCAGGATTTTGCGACTTTCAGCACCGTGACGGCCGGCCCCTTGGGCGCGTCGTCATCGGCGGCTCCGGCCGGATATTGGCCGAAGACGAGCACTCCGGCGATGGCTGCGGGAAACAGGCTTCGAACAACGGCACGGGGCAAAGGGCGCATCGGAAATTCCACGGGGGCTATGCCTCCAATCGATAGCAGATGGCAGCGGCCCGGACTACGGCAGCGTTGTCCCAAAGCGGGATGCCGCGCCGCCCGGGCTGCCGCGGCAAGTCTTTGATTAGTCGCGGGATTGGGGAACAGGTTCGCCCGCCGCCGGGCCGGGCGCCGCGGCCGCACGGCTTGTGGTGCGAGATCGGATGCAACGGTCCGTCTGCGGGCGGCCGGTCAGCTTCGGCGATCTCCGAGCAGCTTGCCGGAGGAACGGTCGATCAGATGCAGCCGCGTACAGGCCGGGCAGTGCACGGAAACGTGCGTGCGATCGGCCGGCTCGTCGCCAAGCCGATGCTGCACGTTCATGCCGGTCTGGGGGCACTTGAAGACAATATGACGGTCCATCCCCGTCATATGATGCCAAGGCCCGGACTTTGAAATTACGGATGATTACTTAGGTCGGCCGCGGTCCCCTCACGGCAGGCTCAGGAACTCCACCCAGTTCGGCTTCTTGCCGGTGGGGTAGGATTTCAGCTTGCTGAGTGCGCCGCTGCTCTGGTCGATGGCATAGACCGTCATGCCGTCGGACAGCTCGCCGACCGCGGCGAGGTAGTGGCTGGACGGATCGATATTGAAGCCGCGTGGCTGCTTCTCGGTCGGCACGCTGCCGACCGTGGTCAGCTTGCCGCTGGTCGGATCGACCTTGTAGGCGGTGAGCGTATTGGACGTGCGCTCGGAGGCGTAGAGGAAGCGCCCGTCCGGGGTGATGTGGATGTCGGCGGCCCAGGGTTTCCCATTAAATCCCTCCGGCAGTGCGGTGGTGCGCTGGATCTCGTTCCATGCGCCGCTCTTGGCCTCATAGGTGAACGCCGCGACATCGCCGTTCAGCTCGTGGATGAGATAGACGAACTTGCCGCCCGGGTGGAACACGAAGTGCCGCGGCCCTGATTTTTCCGGCACCTTGTAGGCTGGCGGATCGCTCGGCGTCAGCGTGCCCGCCGTGGCGTCGAGCGCGAAGCTCAGCACCTGGTCGGAGCCGAGATTGGTCGCGAACACGAAGCGGTTGTCGGGCGAGGGCAGGAAGGCGTGCGCGTTCAGCCCGGTCGGGATCACCTGTTTCGGCTCGCCCACGACGCCGTTCGCGGAAAGCGGATTCAGCGCGACCTTGTTGCCGCCGTAGGAGGCGCTGAACAGGACCTTGCCGCCGCGGTCGGTTGCGATGTACGCCATGCTGTCGGCGAGCGGACCGTTGCCGATAGGGCTGAGCTGGCCCGTCTTGGGGTCGATCGCAAAACTCACCGCCTGGAATGGCTGCGAGCGGATTCCGGCAATCAGCACGCGGTGGTCGGGTGTGATCGCGAGCGGCGTCGAGGAGCCCGGCTTCTCGACGCTCGTGAAGGCGGCGGTCTGCACCGGTGTCATCTCGCCGCTTTCGGACAGCTTGAACACGCTGATGTCGTTGCTGTCGGCATTGCCGACATAGGCGAAGGTCTCGGCCATGCCGGCGCGAACTCCTGAAATGAGGGCAAGGAAGGCGAGGGTGGTGGCGATCGCAGCGCGGGGCGTTATGGATGCGATGCAGCCTGTCGGTCTCGGCATGGGCGTTCTCCTCGGGGCCGGTGCGGCCTTGTCGTTTTGTCGCAGAGGATAGCGGCAGGCGCCTCGCCGCACCAAATTCCAAATGAGATCGATCGATGCCGAAATTGTATCGGTTGCGCTGCGCCGAAGGCGGCTACCGCACCGCGGCCGTCAGGTTGCGGAAGTGCAGATTCGGGCCGGCCGGATGGTCGGGCGGTCCGAGCACGGTCCACACGACGACCGCGAGCAATGCCGAGGTCAGGATGGTCCAGGCGATGAGTCGTTTGCGCATCGGGCCAAATCCGTCCGTCGAAAGTTGGGGGCGCGCGGCCATCGTGCACTGCAAACGGCGACCACTCTATGAACTCGTTCACAGCCCAAGGGGATGAAAGGGCCCGCGGGATGAAGATGTCGTGGCAAAGCGCCACACCGGTTAAACCGATCGCAAGGTCTCTCCGACAAACTTGAACGGCGCTGCGTTTCGTCTGCTCAATCTCAGGCCGCAGGCCCGGCCACCTGATCGCTAGGAACGGCAGCCCCCCTCCCGCCGTTACCCCTGATCTCGCGGGCGGAGGACGCCAAAACGGAGGCTGGCACGTGTTTTGGATTTATTGGGACACCGCCTGGTCGCTGATCATCAGCGGCATCATGTTCACCACCATCGTCACGCATCCCGACGCCGAGTTCGTCGAGATCCGGGCGGCACGGCAGGCGAAATGAGCTTTCACTCCGCCTGAGCCCCTCATCTCCGTAGTTCAACGGAGCCTGACGTGCGCGCGCCGTGGGCACCGGCGGGTTTGGTGAACCAAATCTTAGGGCTGGGCCGGTATTTTTCTGCATCTTTTTCGGAGATGCGGCGCTCACCATGGCATTGTTCGGCAATCCCTCCATCCGTTCGGTTCTCGGCGCCATCATCGGCGTCCTTGGCCTGTTTCTGATCGGGCAGCTCGCAACCGGACTTTTTGCGGCGATCGAGCGCAACGGCGCCGCGCAGAAGGTCGAACGTTTCGCCAGCACCGACCAGCAGCTGTTTGCGACTCTGCTCGGCTTCCGCCTCGAGCGCGGCACCTTCCTGTCGGCACTTGTCGCGGACGCGCCGGCCAATGCCAATGCCGACAACCGCATCGCCACCAACCGGCAGTTGTCGGAAGCCGCCTACAAAAGCGTGCTCGAGCGTCTCGATGGCGTGGCGGATTCCCGCCTTGCCGGTGCCATGAGCAAGCTCGTCGCGGTCCATGACGCGCTCATGCCGCTGCGGCCCAAGGCGGAAACGGCTATCCACCAGGCGAAGGCGGAGCGTGACGCAAAGGTCGGCGACGAATTCCGCAAAGCTGCGCAGGACTATCTCGATGCCATTCTGGCGCTGACGGCCGAGCTCGAGAACGCGCTCAAGCTCACGGATCCCGTGGTCGATCATCTCCTGGGCGTAAAGCAGTCGGCCTGGGCCGCACGCAATTTCGGCGGCCTCGTCGCCATCCGTCTGGAAGCCGCAGCCGCGAGCGGCAAGCCCTGGAGCGCCGCCGACATGGTCGGCGCCGCCGAGGATACCGGCCGCGCCAAGCAGGCCTGGAGCCAGGTGCTGAATGTCGCCGGCCGCCCCGACGCTCCCGCAAGGCTCACTGACGTGATCGCGCGCTCGAAGCAGGGCGATGCCGCCGCCATGACCGAGCGCCAGCAGGGCTTCATCAAGGCGCTCAGCAACAACCAGACCATCGACATCAAGATCGAGGACCTGTCGAAGCTCAACACGGCCATGCTCGGCTACAGCGTCGAGGCCGGCCAGGTCGCGCTCGCGGAAATGGTCGCCCGCGCCGAGCAGCAGATGACATCGGCGAAATGGAGCCTGGCGCTCAATGGCGGGATGATGCTGGTCGCGCTCGCCATCACGGTGTTCGGCTTCATCCTCGTCAATCGCCGCGTCAGCGCGCCGATCCGCAAGCTGACGCAGGCGATGCGCTCCCTTGCCGAGCGCGACTATGCGATCGAGCTCGCCGGCATCGAGCGCGGCGACGAGATCGGGGAAATGTCGCGCGCGGTGTCCGTGTTCCGGGAGAACATGATTACCGGCGATCGCCTCGCCGAGGAACAGGCCGCCGAGCAGGCAAAGAAGGAACGGCGGCAGCTCGCCGTCGAACGACTGATCGAACAGTTCGAGAAGACCGTGACGGAATCGCTGCACACGCTGGCCTCGGCCTCCGGCGAGCTGAACGCCACCGCGCAGTCGATGTCGTCAACCGCCGAGCAGGGCTCGTCCAAGGCGGCCTCGGTCGCGAGCCTCTCGGGCGATGCCTCCTCCAATGTGCAGACGGTTGCCGCCGCCACCGAGCAGCTCTCGGCCTCGATCAGCGAGATCAGCCGTCAGGTCGCCGAATCCTCCAGCATTGCCGGTGCCGCTTCGGCCGAAGCCGACCGCACCAATGCCGAGGTGCAGGCGCTGGCCGATGCCGCGCAGCGCATCGGCGACGTCGTCGCGCTGATCACCGGCATTGCCGAGCAGACCAATCTGCTCGCGCTCAATGCCACTATCGAGGCCGCACGCGCCGGCGACGCCGGCCGCGGCTTTGCGGTGGTCGCCTCCGAAGTGAAGAACCTCGCTACGCAGACCGCAAAGGCGACCGAGGAGATCACCGGCCAGGTCGCCGCGATCCAGGGCGCAACCCAGTCCTCGGTGACCGCGATCCGATCGATCGGCTCCACCATCCAGCGGGTCAACGAGATTGCGGCCGCAATCGCGGCGGCCGTCGAGCAGCAGGGCGCCGCGACCCGCGAGATTGCGCGGAACGTGCAGCAGGCTTCGCAAGGCACCAACGAGGTCTCGCGCCACATCTCCGGCGTCTCGCAAGCCGCCGGCCAGACCGGCGCCGCCGCAGGCGAGGTGCTGGATTCCGCCAAGATGCTGGCGCGCCTGTCGGACGATCTCAAGCGCGACGTCGACGGCTTCGTCGGCGATCTCAGGGCGGCGTAGATCTGTAGGGTGGGTTAGCCTGCGGCTGCGCAGCGCAGTCCGCTGGCGTAACCCACCACTGTTCCTCTCCGCAGCGGCAGAAGAGGTGGGTTACGCCCCGCTGACTGCGCTTCGCGCAACCGCGGTGCTAACCCACCCTACGAAGCTTGACGAAATCACGGCACCATCGTCGCAGCGATCTTCTCCGCCGACATCAGGACCGGAAAGTTGGTGTTGGCGCATGGCACCACCGGGAAGATCGAGGCGTCGACGACCCGCAGGCCCTGGATGCCCCTGACGCGGCCCTGGTTGTCGACCACCGCCATCGGATCGTCGGCCCGGCCCATGCGGCATGAGCACGAGGCGTGCTACACGCCGATGGTCGCCTTGCGCACGAAGGCTTCCAGCGCCTCGTCGTCGTTCATCACGTCATCGAAGCTGAAGCCTTCGACCACGAAATTGTCGATCATGTAGTGGCGCAGCGCCGCCGGCCCGTCCATCAGGGCCGCGGCGATCGTGGTCAGAATCCTGTTGGTGTTGTTGACCACGCCGATCTTGCGGACGCGGTCGGTATAGGCGGCCGGGAACGGCTTGTCCGTCACCTTCCTCACAGCTTCGCTCATTTGCACCGCCGCCATCTTGCGGAAGCCGCTCATCAGGCGATCGAGGTCGCGCCGGTCGGACAGCAGGTTGAACTCGACGATCGGCTCTGTCGCGGGATGATGGGACTTGAAGGCGTCGGCCAGCGCTCTTCGCGGAGAGCCGGTGGGCCAGCACGGACCCCGCCGAGCCGCCGCCCACGATAATGTAGTCGTACACGATTGGCGTTTCCTCTTGTTCTTGTGCCAAGAGGGTAGCGTGGTTTTATTGGCAGGTCACGTCGAAGCCCCGGAGATCGCGTCGTGGCGACATCCGGGGTTCGTTGCTGTTTCCGTTAGGACGACTTTGTCGCAGCCGCCGCGATCCGCGTCGCGAAGTCGCGATAGGAGTGCAAGGGACGGCCCAGGATCCTGGTCAGACGCGCGACGTCACCGTCCCCGGGGATCATGCCGTCGCTGACAAAGCGCTCGGCCATCAGGCGCATTTCATAGGCCATCCATTTCGGCATGAAGGTCGCCAGATTCTGCTCGAAGCCGGTGGGATCGTCGCCGCCATAGGCGACCGGACGGCCCAGCACCTCCGACCAGATTTTGGCCACATCCGAACCGGTCAGCGTATCGGGGCCGACCAGATTGATCGTTTCGACCGGCAGCTTGCCCTGAGCTTGCTCATGGCGGATCAACTCGATCGCTGCGACCTCCCCAATATCGCGGGCATCGACCATGGCGACTCCCTTGCTGCCGATCGGCATCGGGTAGACACCGTGGTTGACGATGACATCCGTGATCGTGAGATCATTGTCGATGAAGTAGGACGGACGCAGGATCGTGGCGCCAAAACCCATCTGCTCGAGCATCCGCTCGGCGCCGAACTTCACCGCGAAGTGCGGCACGTTGACGAAGCGATCGGCGTGGATCACCGAGAGATAGACGACCCGATCGACGCCCGCCTCGCGGGCGATGTTCAGCGTGATGATCGCCTGGGTGAATTCGTCGCCCGTCACCGCATTGAGCAGGAACAGCGTGCTGACGCCGCTGAACGCGGCGCGCAGCGAAGAGATATCGAGCAGGTCGCCTTTCACGACCTCCACACCAGCCGGGAATTCGGCCTTCGCGGGATCGCGGGACAGCACGCGCACACCGGCGCCGCGCTTGACGAGTTGCTGGATCACGTGGCGGCCGACACGGCCGGTGGCGCCGGTAACGAGGATAGTCATGGGGATCACTCCTGTTGGGGTTGAGAAGACACCCGCAAATTAGTGATCCACATTCGAGCCGATAGACGCTATATTTAGACACGTTGTCTCGCTGATGGAACGCATGGACCTGCTTGCCCTCGCCGACTTCAACCTGGTCGCCCGGCACGGAGGGTTTGGCCGGGCCGCCCGCGCGACCGGCCGCCCGAAAGCGACGTTGTCCCGCCGGGTCTCGGAGCTGGAGAGCAGCCTCGATCTGCGTCTGTTCGAGCGCGGAGCACGCGCCCTGAAGCTCACCGAGGAAGGGCGTGCGCTCTACGAGCGAACCGGGATGTTGCTGGCCGAACTCGACGAGACCGCCGCCGCAATCGCTTCCGGCGGAGACAAGCCGCGCGGCAGGCTGCGGATCAGCGCGCCGCTCCTTTTCTCGCAGACCGCGATGGGAAAACTCGCCGCATTGTTCGCGCTGAAACATCCGCAGGTCCGACTCGAGGTCACGACGGACGATCGCGCCGTCGACATGATCGAGGAGGGCTATGACCTGGTGATCCGCGTCAATCCTGATCCGGACGAAAGTCTTGTCGGGCGAATCTTTCTGCGGGATCGGCTGGTGGTCGTGGCGAGCCCCAACCTGAGTCGTCCCTCGGGCGATCTCGCGGTACCGGTCGTGGTGCGCGGCGTGAGCGACCTGACCCCCATTTGGGATGTGATGGCGCCGGGCGGAAGTTCGCGTATCGCGATTGATCCGGTGCTTCGCCTGTCGTCGCTCATAATGGTTCGCGATGCGGTCCGAGCGGGTGTCGGCGCCGCGCGGCTTCCCGTGTCGCTTGTGAGTCACGACCTGGCGGCCGGCAAGCTTGTACACTGGGGTGATGTCGATGGACCCGAGATCACTCTCTGGGCGCTCTATCCATCGCGACGACTGCTAAGCGCGCGCGTATCGGCGTTCCTCGACTGTCTCAAGGAAGCGTTCCCTTCGGGCGCACCCGAGGAGCTCGCAGCCTTCCTCGACTGAGCAAAAAAGCGTCGTTTACGCTGGCGGCCGTTGTTGTGCGGAAAGACCGCTTCCTATTGCAGCACTTTCGGCATCACGATGACGACGTCGACCTGCTTGTCCAGCACCTGCGATGCGACCGCGGCGATGTAGGGCGAGTAGCTGTCTTCGATGTCGGATGCGACCTCCGCGTTCCCGGCGAAGGCGTAGAGCATCGTCCCCTCGATATTGTCGAAGCGGATGCCCGCGAAGACGCGATCGAACGTCTCGGCGCCGACGATGCCTGCCATGAGCGCCTGGATAGCCTGGTCCTGGACGAGTGTGAGCTTCATCATGCCGATGAGATATGGACCATCTTCCCGGATACAAGATGCGCAGCAACGATGCCGGTCTGTTCTCATTGCCCGGTCGGCCTCACGGCGCTGTCGTGCCGCCGTTTCAGCCCGCGGGCCTGGCAGCGGTCTGGGGCAGCGGTGGCTTGCGCTCGGGAAGCTTCTTTTTCGGGGGCGCGGGCAGCAAGCCTTCCCTGATCGCCTGCTTGCGAGCGAGCTTGCGGGCGCGGCGAATGGCCTCGGCTTTTTCGCGCGTCTTTCGCTCCGACGGCTTCTCGTAGGAACGCCGCTGCTTCATTTCCCGAAACACGCCCTCGCGCTGCATCTTCTTCTTCAGGACACGAAGCGCCTGGTCGACATTGTTGTCGCGAACGAGTACCTGCAATTGTGTCTCCTTGTCGGGCTGCGAAATGCGGCAGTCCTGCACGCAGCCTATTGCGCAGGAGCTTCGTTGCGATCGTGAGGATGACGGTGACGGCGATCTTCGCGCCGGCTTCGAACACGCGAGCTGCTTGTCGCCGCGATACAGTTCGGGGGCGACGTGAACACTCCCGGGCCGCCATGTCAATCGATAAGGCTTCCCTGCGCGTCAATTCGCCATCTGAAGCCGTTCCGGGCTGGCAACGGCGGGGGCTGATACGGGGCGGGGGGCCGGTATGCCCTAAGCCGCCGCCGCCTGCGCCGACAGCAATTGCTTCAGCTTTGCGGCCGGGACGGCCGGGCTGAACAGCCAGCCCTGCATCTGGCTGCATCCGAGCTGCCGCAGCACCTCGCGCTGCGCCTCGGTCTCGACGCCTTCGGCCGTCGTCGCCATCCGGCGCGCGGCGGCCATGTGCACCACGGCCTGCACGATCGGAGAAGAGTCCTCGGGCTCGCCGATGTCGCTGATGAAGCTGCGGTCGATCTTGATCTTGTCGAAGGGGAAGCGGTGCAGATAGCTCAGCGACGAATAGCCGGTGCCGAAATCGTCGAGCGCGATGCGCACGCCGAGCTCGCGCAGCTGCTGGAGAATCGTCAGCGCCTCCTCGTCGTCGCGAATGAGCACGGTTTCGGTGACCTCGAGCTCGAGCCGCCCGGGCGCCAGGCCTGACTCGGCAAGCGCGGCGGCGACCTTGAGCGCCAGCGTCTTGGAACGGAACTGCACCGGCGAGACGTTGACGGCGATGTGGATATCGCCGGGCCAGGAGGCCGCCTCGGTGCAGGCCTGCTTGAGCACCCATTCGCCGATCTCGCCGATCAATCCGGTGTCTTCCGCGACCGGGATGAAGTCGGCGGGCGAGACCATGCCGCGCTCCGGATGGTGCCAGCGCAGCAGCGCCTCGCAGCCGGTGACGACGTTGGCCGCAAGATCGACCAGCGGCTGATAGTGCACCTCGAACTCGCCGCGCGTCAGCGCCTGCCGCAGATCGAGCTCCAGCTGCCGGCGCAGCCGCGCCTTGGCGTCGTATTCGGGCGTGAAGACGCGGAAGGTGCGGCGTCCCTCGGATTTGGCGGCATACATCGCCAGATCGGCGCGCTTGAGCAGATCGTCGAGATTGTCGCCGTGGTCGGGCGCGATCGCGATGCCGATGCTGGCATCGGTCGGAACCTCCTGGCCCTTGCAGTTCACGGGCGCACGCAATGCGTTGAGGATCGTTTCCGCCAGCGCCGTCAGCTCGGCCTGGTCGCTGGTCCCGGCCTTGACGATGGCGAATTCGTCGCCGCCCAGCCGCGCGACGAGGTCGTTCCCGCTGACGCAGGCGCGCAGGCGGTTCGCGACCTGGCGCAGCAGTTCGTCGCCGACCTCGTGTCCGAGCGAATCGTTGACGCCCTTGAACTCGTCGACGTCGATATAGAGGATCGCGAACGGTTTGCCCTGGCTGAGCTCCGCCACGCGGCGTTCCAGATGGCCGCGCATCAGGACGCGGTTGGGCAGGTCGGTCAGCGCGTCGTAATGCGCCATATGCGCGATGCGTTCGTCGGCGCGGATGCGCTCGGTGACGTCGTCATGGGTCGCGAGCCAGCCGCCGGCGGCACCGGGCTGGTTCTTGACCTCGATCAGGCGGCCGTCCGCGGTCTGGACGATGGCGCTCTGGGTTCGCCCGGCATTGCTTAGAATGTCGTCGCAGTAGGACGCGACGTCACCATGGAACGATCCGGTGTCATGGCGATGCTGGATCACGTCGCGGAAATAGGCGCCGGGCTTCACCACGTCGGCCGACAGTCCGTACATCTCGATGTAGCGCCGGTTGCAGACGATCAGCCGCTCGTCCTGGTCGAACATCAGAAGACCCTGCGTCATCGTGTTCATCGCGGTGTCGAGCTGCTGCTTCTCCGCGGCGAGCCTGCGCGTCATCTGGCGGAAGATCAGGAACAGCGTGAGCACGAGCAGGCCGATCGACAGCACGGCGATGGTGACAAAGAATTTTGTCTGCGTGTGCCAGGTCGCCAGCGTCGCATCCAGCGATTTGGTTGCGACCACGACCAGGGGCACGCCCGTCAGGAGGCGCGCAGCGACGATGCGGTCCTTGCCGTCGATCGGGCTGGCGAGCTGCGTCGTGACGAAGGTGCGCTCGAACACCGCCATCTGCTCGCGCGTGCCGTTGCGAAAATTCTGTCCGATCATCGCGTCGACGTGCGGAACGCGCGCGAGCAGCTGGCCGTTCTGGTGGTGCATCGCGATCGAGGATTCCTCGCCGAGCCCGGCCGAGGCGAAGAAGGATTCAAGCTGCTCCGGCGAAATGGCCCGCGACACCAGGCCGAGGAATTCGCCGTGGGGACCGGAGACGCGCCGCGCGAACACGATCGCAGATCCATTGCCGAACCGGCCGGGCACGACTTCGATCTCTTCCTGCGAGGCCGGATCGTTCTTGAGGCGATTGAAATAGCCGCGGTCGGCGACCGAAATATCGGCGACCGGCCAGCGCCGCGACGAGTTGATAAGCACGCCCCTGGAATCGAACAAATTGGCGCCGGCGACGTCGGACCAGCCGCTCGCCTTTGCGCGCAGCACCTCGTGCATGGCCAGCGTACCCATCTCGCTGCGGAAGATATCGGCGGATGCGATGCCATGGCTCTCGAGCTCGGCGATGACGCTCTTCTGGAGCACCGCGAAATCCTCGAACTCGCGGTCGAAATGCCGGGCGAGCATGCGCACGGAGTTTTCCAGGCTGTCGCGGCCGCTCTCGATCGCATTTTGCCGGAAACGATCGACGGTGAGCGCGGTGCCGATGGCCATCGCGACCATCAGCACGAAGCCGCCGGCGATCAGCCACGTCAGCGGCGCTCCCTGCCAACGGCGGAGCAACGCGCGCATGCGCGTGGTCCATCGGATTGATGTGCCCATCCAGCCCTCCCGTGGGATGCAAGATGCAGCAAAACCGACAAGAGCCCGTTACCAGTAAGGGTTAGGGAAACATGAATCGGAACGGAATCAGGAGGTTGGTTCCCTCGATCGCCGAGCGCTCCGTAGGCTGGGTTTACGCTGACGCGATTCCGGTGGATCACCGGCGGATTTCCCACTTCAAGGCGTCCGCATTGGCCTTGGCGAACATCGCCGGCACGTCGAACTTTCCGGTCTCGAGATCATAGCGGCAGCGCCAGCCGCCCAGTCCCTTCATGGCGACGTTCTTGGGATGGTTGTCATATTCGCCCGACAGCGAGATCACGAGGTAGCGATTGTTGGGCCAGTCCATGCCGAGCGAGCGATAGGCCTCTTCCGTACCCTCCATGAGATTGGCCGAGATGTGGAAGTCGAGCTTGGCGAACCTCTTCGTCTCCGGCCGGCCGTAGAAATAGGCCCAGGCGAGATTGCTGAGCGGCTTCTTCGTCGCGCTCGCGAAGGCGCCCTTCTCGACATGGTAGAGATAGAGGTCCTGCTCGCCCGAGCCGGTCTTCTGCATCCGCACCAGCCATTGCGAGTCGCTGGTGAAGCGGAAGCCGGCCCCGAAGCCCTGCTCGGGCTTCAGCTCCGTCATCTGCTCGCCGCGGCGAACCCAGGCCTGCCATTTGACGTCCCAATCCCCGCCGTCCTTCATGTACTGCTCGATCTTGGTGGCGCCATCGGGCGAGGTGAAGGCGAGGCCGGCATTGTTGGTGAGGATGTAGTCCGGCGGCGGGCCGGATGCGGCGAGCGCGGGCGAGGCGACGAGTGTCAGGGCAAGTGCCAGCCATCGGGCCGGGCGGGAAAATGCGTTCACGGAAAAAATCCTCAAAAAATATGCCGCGATGCGGCCTCGATCATTTGACGCCGACGGGGCCGCGCCGGTTCATGTGCGCTAATCCCTTCGAACGTCTTGCTGCCGCAGCCAAATCGGCGCAATTTGCCGGCCTCGGTTGATTTGCGACCCAAGGGTTCATTGTCTGATGATCACCGCTTCCAAGGCCTTCATTGCGTTCTGCCTGCTCGCGGTGGGCGGCACCGTGCTGGTGATCGGTCCCACCGAGCTGCGCCGCCTGTTGCCGGGCGGGGCGAACACCGAGATCGCCGTCGCGGCCAAGCCTGAGGTCAAGCCTGAGGCCAAGGTCGAAGCCAAGGCTGCAACCAAGACGGAACCTAAAGCCGACACCAAGGCAGGGACGAAGCCCGAAGAACCGAAGCTCGCCGCCGGCGCGCCGCCCGTGTCCCCTGCGCCGAAGCCGGCTGGTCCATTGGACGAGACGCAAAAGCAGGTCACGGCGCTGGCCGATCTCGCGCCGGTCAAGCCGCCGGCGGCCGCGACCGACGCCGGTCCTCGCTTCGACGTCGCCCGCGTCGACGACCATGGCGAGGCGGCGGTGATCGCGGGCCGGGCTACGCCGGGCGCAAAGGTCGAGCTGCTGCGCGACGGCCAGCCGCTTCATTCGGTCGTGGCCGATGCGTCGGGCCAGTTTGTCATGACGCCGCCGCAGCTCCCGGCCGGCAGCTACGAGCTGACACTGCGCGCCAAGGCGCCGGATGGCACCGTCACGCAATCCGGCCGCACCATGCCGGTGACGATCGCCGAGGCGGCGCTTCCGCCGGCGCGTGTTGCACCGCCCACGACCAGGCAGGAAACGAAGCGGGCCGAGACGCCGGACGAGAAATCGGATGTCGTGGCATCCTTGCCGTCGGCATCGGACAGGCCTGCGGCGCGGCCCAGGGTGTTGGGGGCACCGAAACCAAGGGGCATGGCGCGAGCGACGACGGTCGCGTCGGCTTCGCCGGGCGACGCCCTCAGCGGCACACCGGCAGAGGCGGGCGGCAGCCGGGTGATCTCCCGCGGCGACAGCCTGTGGGCGCTCAGCCGGCTTGCCTACGGCGACGGCGCCCGCTACGCGGTGATCTTCAAGGCCAACCGCGACAAGATCCACAACCCGAACCTGATCTATCCCGGCCAGACCTTTGTGCTGCCGCAAAAGGCGGAGTGAGCGCGGCACTTCGCCGACGCGATTGCATCTCCTGCAGCCATGATTGCGATCCTCCCTCTCCCCGTCCTTACAAGGGGGTGAGGGGCTGTCTCCGCGACGGCATGGACAGTCAGGATTCTCACCGCCGCGACGCTTTGACCCTCACACTCGCGGAACCTTTGGTTCCCCCGTGCGTCATGTGATGTGAGGTGGTTCGCTTGGCGCTGGAGGAGGGCCAAGGTGGTCAGGTCGGCGGTCATGTCGGGATCACGGATGCGCCTCGCGCTGGCGGGCGCCGGCCTTGTCATTCTGGCCGTGCTGCCGCCGAACAAGGCCGAAGCGCAGTTCGGATTGCGCGGCGGGCCGCTCGGCGTCGCGCGGTTCGCCGTCGGCCACGTCATCGGCATGTCGCGCCTGCGCCATGCCCGCATGGCGGTGCGGGGCGGCCGATACCGCTCCGCCGCGTTGCGCTCCCAGGATCCCCGTGGTGCCGAGAGCCGGCAACCGCCCAATCCCGCCATTCTGCGTGCGGCGCTCACGGCGCAAGCGGCGCTGTCGGGCTGGCATGGCGGCCGCCGCCCGCAGGGCTGGTGGCGGCACCCCGACGGCAGCTATGGCTGGGCCGGTCCGGTGTTCTGGCCGTTCGCACATGACGATCTCGCCAATGCCGTCATCCTCGGACATACGACCAGCATCTCGCTCTATGGCTACGGCGACATCTACGCGGCGATCTTCTCGCCCTATGCGGCCAAGGAGCTTGCCGCCTACACCGCGCCGCAAGGCAGGCTCGCGCGCAGGATTCCGTCGGCGCAGAACATCTGCGATGTCAGCGATCCCGCCGGCTTCCCTACGGATCGCATCACTGCCGCCGTGCAGCCGAACGAGTTGCAGCGCACCGCGCTCGACGAGCTCGTCACCGCCTGGACCGTGGCCCGCGACAGCATTCGCGCGACCTGCCCGGCACAGCTGCCGGTGAGCGCCTTGGAGCGCCTCGGCCTGATGCGCGAGCGCCTCGAGGCCATGATCAAGGCAACGGACGCGATCGCACCGCCGCTCGCCAAATTTGTCGATCTGCTCGACGCGAACCAGAAGACCCGGCTCGATGCGCTGGCCAATGAGGCTCGCGCTGCGCTTGCGTCAAGCCAGCACAAGGATACGCAGGCAGCAAGCGCCTGCGCTTCGGACAGCGATCCTCGCTATGATACCCAGCTGCAGCGCCAGTACGAGCAGCTCGTGCAGCAGCAATGGCCGGTCGCCGACATCGCGTCCACGCTGCGCCTCGACGACATCGGCCGCGCCCGGCTCGACGTGCTCCAGGACACCACGCTGCGCACCATGGAGACGCTGAGCGCCTGCCCGACCAAGCCCGCCGCGACACCGCAAGGCCGCCTCACGGCCGTGAAGGCGCGACTGGAGACGATGCTGCAAGCGGTGAAGGGCGTTGCCGACGCGCTCGACGATTTCGAGGCGGACCTGAGCGACGAGCAGAAGGCCGGCTTCGAGGCGATCGGGCCGAAGCGCGGGGCGTGATCACCCGCACGCCCAGTCGAACTTCATATCCTTGAAGTCGAGCTGCGCGTTGCCGGTGCCGAAATTGTAGCCGCCGAAATATTCCTCGAACTCGATGTAGAACGGGCTCATCTCCGGCACCGCCTGGCAGGGCCGCATGGTGCCGCCGAGATGGTTGTGAGCGTGGTCCTTGCCCCAATCGTGCAAGCGGTAATTCTCGGTGCTCGGGACGCCGCCGACAAAGTAGTAGTAGGACTGATAATCGCTCGGCGGGTTGCGCGGGAAGTGCGGGTCCTGCGGGGCCTTGCCGGCGTTGGGATCGGTCGCGCGCGGCATCAAGGCGATCGCGAGGTTCTCCGCCAGATCGGCTCGCGGAGGGCCGGCGAACATCTTCTGCGCGAAGGGCGGGGCGGACTCGAAGAACGCGCTGGCGCCGCCGACATCGAGCCAGCGCGGCCGCTCCGCCGTCGCAAGCGCAAGCGGTGCCGGCGGCGTCGCGAACGCGCCCTCGTATTCGGCTGCGGTCAACAGCAGCGCGGCATATTCGTAATCGAGGATGTCGGTCATGCGCGAGAGCCGCGGATGCGCCGGCCGCGCCAGCACGGCATCGCGGATTTCGGGATCGTCAACCGCGCCGCCGTCATTGTGATCGGGCGGCGTCGCAAAGAACGACACCGCGACGATGTCCGCGCCATGCACGCGATAGTCCTCCGGGAGCAGAAGCGTGAAGCCGTGCATCAGCGGAAAACCGGTGACGGGATCGAGCGGCCATTGCTCGCTGCTGATGCCCGGCGGCAGTCCATAGACCCAGCCGTGGTCGCGCGCGCGATCGGCGGGACGGTCCAGCATCTGCAAATCATAAGCACGCGAAGGCACGGCAAACGTCACGATCGTCTCCATCCGAAGCCTGCCTCGCTGTCGAGGCGAAGGTTAGTCGCGGGGAGGGGGGATGTGGTTCGTGGGAGCGGTCCGCAAATTGGATGCAGGTATCATTCGCAACCGGCGCCTCAATTTCGCACTCGGCCGGGACGACCCGGGGGGAGATTTTGCCTTCCTCACGGATTGAGAAAGAACTCACCCCCGCCTTCGCGCCGCCGCGGCATCCACCACGTTCTCCACTTCCTCGCGCCAGCTCAGGATCTCCATCGCCAGCACGGGGTGATTGAAGCCCTTGAGCACGAGATCGTCGAGCGCGCGCGCATCGACCCAGGGCTCGACGATGCCGTAGACGCGGCGGCTGACCACGATCTGGTTGGCCTTGGCTTCGCCGCAGAGGCGGGAGGCGAGGTTGGTGACGCTGCCGATCGCGGCATATTCCAGCCGCTGTTCGAAGCCGACCTGGCCGAGCGTGGCATAGCCGAGCGCGATGCCGATGCCGAAGCCGAGGCTGTGGCCGCGGTTGCGCCAGCGCTCGGTCAGCGGACCGATCGTGTCGCGCATCTCCACCGCCATCTTCACCGCGCGTTTCGTGTGGTCGTCGAACTGGATCGGCGCGTTGAACAGGATCATCACGCCGTCGCCGGAATATTTGTCGAGCGTGCCCTCGTATTTGAAGATCAGCTTGCCGAGCGCCGCGTGATATTCGCGGAGCACGTTCATCGCCTCTTCCGGCTCGGTCGCTTCTGTGAACGCCGTGAAGCCGCGCAGGTCGCAGAACACGACCGTTACCTCGCGGCGCTGGCTGGTGAGCAGCCCCTCGGGGCTGTCGGAGGAGGCGATCAACTGCGCGACCTGCGGTGCCAGGAACCGCTCGAGCTTGCGGATGCGCTCGATCTCGCCGAGCTGGGTCTTGACGCGCTCCTCCAGCGATTTGTTCCAGTCCTTGAGCTGCTCGGTCTGCACGCGCAGCTTGTCCGCCTGGGCGCGCACGGTCTCGTGCGCCGCCTCCAGCGCGTGGCTCTTGTGATCGACCTCGGTGAACAGGCGCGCATTGCGCATCGCCAGCACGGCCTGGTTGGCGAAGGTGCGCATCAGGCCGATGATGCTGCCGGCGAACTCGCCGCCGGCGCGGCGCAGCACCACCAGCGAGCCGAGCGTGCCCTGCTGGTCCACCAGCGGCACCACCAGCACCGAGCGGAAGCCGGCATCGATCGCGACGTCGCGCAGCGGCTGCTCGGCCGCGTGGTCGAGATCGGCTAGCGCGATCGGCTCACAGCTCGCCGCGGCATCGCTCAGGATGTTCTCGCCTTCGTCGATCGTGACGTGGGCGCCGTCGGCCGATTTGTCGATGCCGTTGGATTCGACCAGGTTGAAGCGGCGCCTCTCGGCATCGAAGCCGTAGATCAGCACCGCGTCGGCATGGGTGATCTCGATCGCGTGCGCGGCGATCGTCGGCAGCACCGCGTTGAGATCGAGCGATGAGGCGACCGCGCGGCCGACCTCTTCCAGCACCTTGAGCTCGTTGATCGACTGCGCGAGATCGCGGGTGCGCTCCTCGACCTTGGTCTCCAGGTTCGAATAGGTCTCCTGGATCTGGACGGCCATGCGGTTGAACTGGCCGGCAAGGTCTTCCAGCTCGTCGGAGGTGTGCACGTCGATGCGATGGCTGAAATCGCCTTCGCCGAGCTTGTGCGCACCGTCGCGCAGCGCCGTGATCGGAATGATCATGCGGCGGGCGAGCAGCGTGCCGGCGAGGATCGCGACCATCAGGCCCATGCCGATCAAGAGCGCGATGCGCACCAGCTGGTCGCGGATCGGCGTCAAGGCCTGCGTGGTCGGCTGCTCGAACATCACGCTCCAGCCGAGTTTCGGCACGGTGCTCGCGGCTGACAGCACCGAATGGCCGTTGAAGTCGGTGCCGGAGGTGTCGGGCTCGCGGCCGGGCGAAATCGCGGCAGCCACCTGCGGCAGCTTCGACAGGTCCTTGCCGACATCGGGGCCCTTCGCGGACGTTGCCAGCACGCGGCCGCGCGGATCGACCACATAGGCAAAGGCCGCCTTGCCGACCTGGGCGTCGGACAGCAATTCGGAGAGGAAGCTGAGATCGATCTCGGCCACCGTGACGCCGGCGTTGAAGCCGGAATGCGCCACCGAGATCGACATGAACGGGGTCCGGTCGGAGAACCAGGCCGGCGCGTAGCTGACGCCGCGGGCGACGGTGTCGGTGAAGCGCATGTCGCGGGAGAGATCGGCGTTGCCGCCGGTCGTGGTCGACTGGCGCGAGACGCGCAGCACCTCGCGGCCGTCGCCGTTGAGCTGGAACAGCTGGTTGACGACCGCGACCTGGTGCAGGAGCTGGGCGTAGTCGGCGCGGCGCTTCTCGAGGGTGTCCTGGCTCGCGCGGGTCACCCAGCTGATCTGGCGCTCGAGCTCGGAGATCGACTGTTCCATGCGCCGGGCAACGGCCTGGGCCTTGTCCTCCAGCCCGTCGGCCAGCTGCGTCTTGGTGGCGCGATAGGAGATCCAGGTCTCCATCGCGCCGTTGACCGCGAGGACGAACACGACGAGGCCGACGAGGGAGACGACGTATTTGGCGAACAAGCCCTCGCGCAGAAACCGTGTCTTGTCGTTCGCTCCCGCCATCCGGATCCTCTCGCGCCGCCATCGACGCCGGCGCTACGGCCCGTACGGGCCCCGCCGCCCTTCTATCACAATTTGGGCCAAGGGACGTGCGGGGACCGGTCGACCGGCCAGCGTGGTTACCCGCTGCGGACGCCGGGTCGGGCCGAAAGGGTGGTGAATTGCCGCAGCCTCCTCCGTTCGGAGGAAGCAGGCAATGGCGAAGCCGAGGTAAGGGATCGGCGTGAAGTCCAGTCCGTTGGTCCGCCAATCATCGATTAAAGAGCTGCCGCAGCACGTCATTCATCGGCTGGCTGTCCTGCTGCGCCATCGGCGGCGCGTCCGGGGCCGGGGGCGCCGGCGAGGCCTGCGGTGCCGGTGTGGATGGCGTTGCGGGCAGGCCGCGGCTGCGGCCGGTGCCAGTAGCAGTCCCAGCGCCAGTGCCAGTGCCAGTGCCGGTTGCAGCTCCGCTGGAAAGCCCCTGCTGGATCAGATTGCCGATCGCCTCGCCCAGCGGGCCGCCGAGCAGATTGTTCTGCCCCGGCTGCTGGGTTTGCGGATTGGCGTTGCCGCCCGCATTGCCGCCACCCGGCGCGGTCGTGCCGCCGAGACCGAGGCTGCCGAGGATATTGCCGAGCCCGGCGCCGTCAGGCCCGAACAGGCCCTTGCCCATCTCGCGCAGCTTGGCATAGGCGGCGTCCGGATTGTCGAGCATGCCGGCCATGTCAGGGTAGATCCGCGGTTGCGACCAGCTGCCCTGGATCATCACGGGGATGCCGAAGCCGACCGGCTCGGAGGCGCGACCCTGGCCTTCGGTGGTCATCACCAGTTTCGGCTCGACGCGAAAGCCCATCATCTTGGTGTCGAGCGCGATCGTGCCCGCGCCGGTCACGCGCACCAGCGGCCCGATCAGATTGAGATCGGTCGTCACCGCCTGTCCCTTGTCGATGCGGAAGGAGGCCGAGAGCTGCGACAAATCCGTGCTCTGGTCCTGGCTGGGGTTCTGGTTCTCTTGCCAGCCGGACAGCGTGCCCGATGTCAGCGAGCGGATCATCTGCGCGACGTTGATGCCGCGGATGGCGCCGTCCTGGAAATTGACGAAGGCCGTGCCCTGCATGTTCGCCATCAAGGCGCGCTGGCTGGTGCCGGCGCTGCGCAATGCGAGCTTGGCTTGCAGCTTGCCGTCGATGCGGTCGAATTCGGCAAGGCCCTGGAGCAGCGGCAGCGCGCGCACGCCGACGAGGTCGGAATGCATGGCAAAGCTCGGCGCGCCGCTGGTCGCATCCAGGATCACCTCGCCGGAGACCTGACCGCCATAGGCGCCGAGATTGGCGGTGCCGGCCTTCAGCACGCCGCCGGCGAGCTTTGCATCGAGCGCCAGCGGCGCAAGACGCGCATCGCCGATCACGGCATCGTTCGCGGAGATCCTGATTTGCGCATCGACATAGTTGAGGCCGGACACGTCGATCGGCGCATTGCTCCAGGGCTGCCCGGACGCGCCGTCCGGCGATTTCGCCAGCGGAATCGCGAGCCGCTGGAAGTCGAGATCGACCTTGACCAGGGGCTTGCTCGCGATGTCGACCGAGGCCCAGCCGTTGAACGTGCCGTCGCCGAGGGTGCCGTTCACGCCGTTGATCATCACGACATCGCCGCTCAGCCGCATCTCGGCGTGACCTGCGAGCCGGGACTTCAGCACATCAGGCATGTCGATGGCGAAATCCACCGGGATCGTCGGCCGGTCGGCTGGCGGCGCCGGCGTCGTCGCCTTGATGTCGAATCTGGTCGGGTGCTCGCCGACGCGCGCGGTGCCGGTGATGTTGACCTTGCGGTCGCGATCAACGATCGCGTCGGCGTTGATGGCGCTGATGCGGCCCTCGACGCGATCGCGCACGCGCGCGAATGCGACCTCGCCGTCGGTGATCTTGACGCGGTCGATGGTCGCGCCATCCGTGTCGAGCGCGAGCGGCTTCGACGCGGCACCGGGGTTGGGCAGGCGCTCACGCAGCAGCGGCTGGTAGAGCACGGGACGGGTGACGACGAGCTCGCTGATCTTCGGGCGGCCCGACCAGACGCTCGCGAGCGACATGTCGGCCTGCAAGCTGTCGACCGTGAGGCGCGTGATGCCGCTGCGGTCCTTCGGATCCTGAAGCGTGAGATCGTTCAAGGTGACGTTCAGCGTCGGCCACAGGCTGATCCTGGTGGTGCCGTCGATCGACAGGCGATAGCCTGTCGCGCTCTCGACCCGCGACGCAATCGTCGAGGTCAGGAAGCCCGATGGGATCCCGACCACGAGGAGAACCGCGATCACGATGATGATAGCGGCGACCGCGGCGCCGGCGAATTTCACTGCTCTCATGTCGACTTTCCAACGACGGACGCACGGTGCCGAACCCGGCCGCTCACCCGCCCTATGTGCGTGAGTTTATCCCGGGACGGGAAGCCGCTCCAAGCGGTCAAAAATAGTCAGGGGGTGCTGCAAAGTTATGTGACTTATGACACACTTCTCCGGCGCGGTTTTACGCGATTCTGGAGGTTGATGGTTCCAGCCGATTTGCCGGCGAAATTGGCACGTAAATTCACAAGGAAGTTGAAATGAGCAAGCAGGCCGAATTTGCGGTCATCCTGAAGATGAACCCGATGTTCGCCGATCTCGGCGCAGACGAGCTCCAGCGGCTGTCCAATCTCTGCCATACCCAGCATCTGGCGAACGGCGAGGTGCTGTTCCAGAAGGGCGATGCCGGGGACGGGCTGTTCGGCGTGCGCCGCGGCCAGGTCCGCATCGAGACCGGCGCCTCCGACGGCAGCCGGCTGACGCTGAATTTCATGGGGCCGGGCGACCTGTTCGGCGAGGTCGCGGTGCTGGACGGCCAGAACCGCACCGCGGACGCGACCGCGGGCGAAGCCAGCGAATTGTTCGTGCTGCGGCGGGAAGACTTTCTCGCCTTCCTCGAGCGCGAGCCGAAGGTCGCGATCAAGATCATCGCGCTGCTGTGCCAGCGCATCCGCTGGCAGAGCGAGCGCATGGAAGAGTCCATGTTGCAGCCGCTGCCGGTGCGGCTGGCGCGGCGGCTCTGCGCACTCGCCGCCGATTTCGGCTCGGAGGTGCACATCTCGCAGGAGCAGCTCGGCGTCTTCGTCGGCGCCGCCCGCGAGAGCGTCAACCGCCAGCTTCAGGCCTGGCGCAAGGACGCGATCCTGGATCTTCAGCGCGGCCGCATTTTGCTGAGGAACATGACCAAGCTGACGGCGATCGCGCGGAACGAGTAGGGGCTCGCGCGACCCCTACTCCGCCGCCGGGTGCACGATGTTCTTCGGTGCCGGCTGTGCCGGCGAAGCTTCGTGATGACCGGGGACCTCCGCGTCCTCGCTGTGCACGATCAGCCGCTTGCCGAAGCGCCAGATCAGGGCGCCGAGATCGTCCATCACCATGAACATCGCGGGCACGAAGACCAGCGACAGGATGGTCGAGAAGATCAGGCCGCCGATCACCGCGAGCGCCATCGGCGAGCGGAATTCGCCGCCGGCGCCGACCGCGAGTGCGCTCGGCATCATGCCGGCGGCCATCGCGATCGTGGTCATCACGATCGGGCGGGCGCGCTTCATGCCGGCGTCGATCATCGCTTCGTCGCGTCGCTTGCCGTCGCGGATCGCCTCGATGGCGAACTCCACCAGCATGATCGCGTTCTTGGTGACGATGCCCATCAGCATCAGGATGCCGATCCACACCGGCGTGGTGAGCTGCTTGCCGGTGACGAGCAGGGCCGCGATGGCGCCGCCGATCGAGAGCGGCAGCGAGAACAGGATGGTGATCGGCTGGAGGAAGGTGCCGAACAGCAGCACCAGCACGGCATAGACCATCATCAGGCCCGCGGTGATCGCGGTGGCGAAGCCGTCGGACAGCTCGTTCAGGCTTTCGGCGTCGCCGGAGGGTGAGACCTTCACGCCCTTCGGCAGGCTCTTCATCACCGGCAGCTCGTTGATCTTCTTGGTGGCATCGCCGAGCGCCGCGGAGCCGACGAGGTCGGCGGCAACGGTGGCCTGGCGGTCCCGGTCGTAGCGGTTGATGCTGGTCGGACCCTGGTCGAGCTTGACGTCGGCGATGACCGAGAGCGGCACGCCGCCCTTCTCGCCGTGCTCACCGAGCGGCACGCGCAACTGCTCGAGCGTCTTCAGGTTGCCGCGCGCGGCGTCCTCGAGCTGCACGCGGATCGGCACCAGGCGGTCGCCGACGTCGAACTTGGCGAGCGCAGGGCCGACGTCGCCGATGGTGGCGACGCGGATGGTCTGCGACAGGCTTTCCGTGGAGACACCGAGGCGCGCGGCGAGATCGGCGCGCGGCTCGATGCGCAGCTCGGGCCGCTCCAGCGTGGTTTCCGAAATCACGTTGGAGATGGTCGGGATCCGCTTCATCTGCGTCGCGAGCTCGCTGGCGACGTTGTTGACGATGTTGGCGTCGACGCCGGTCACGACCAGCGAGATCGCGCGCAGGCCGTTTTCGTCGAGGAACCAGAAGCGGATGTCGGGAATGTTCTCCAGCTCCTGGCTGATCGAGAATTCCAGCTCGCGCTGGGTGATGTCGCGATCGCCCTTGGGCGTGTAGTTGATGATCAGGGCCGCGCGCCGGACTTCCTGGGTGCCCGGTGGAACGCGCCCGCCGTCGACGAAGATGCTCTTCACCTCGGGCCGCTTGCGCAGCCGCGCGACGATGTCCTCGGTGACCTTTTCGGTGTAGGCGAGCTGGGTGCCCGGCGGCAGCTCGAGGGCAAGCAGCGAGCGCGCGCTGTCCTGCGCCGGCAGGAAGCCCTGCGGCAGCAGCGTGATGCTCCAGATCGAGGCGGCGAAGATGCCGAAGCCGATCAGCACCGTGATGAAATAGTGCTTCACCGACCAGGCCACGATCCGGTGATAGGACCGTAGCACGCGGCCGGGCGGCGGTTCCTCGTGATGGCCGTGTTTGAGGAAGTAGGCGGCCAGCACCGGCGTGACGAAGCGCGCCGCGAGCAGCGAGAAGAACACCTGCACCGAGACGGTGATGCCGAACTGCTTGAAGAACTGTCCGGCGATGCCCGACATGAAGCTCGCGGGGGCGAAGATCGCGATGATGGTGAGCGAGATCGCGATCACGGCGAGGCCGATCTCGTCGGCGGCTTCCAGCGCGGCGCGATAGGGCGATTTGCCCATGTTCATGTGCCGCACGATGTTCTCGATCTCGACGATGGCGTCGTCGACGAGAATACCTGTCGACAGCGTGATGGCGAGGAAGCTGACGAGGTTGAGCGAGAAGCCGAGGAGGTCCATCGCCCAGAAAGCCGGGAAGATCGACAGCGGCAGCGAGATCGCGGCGATGATGGTGGCGCGCAGATCGCGCAGGAACAGCAGCACGATGACGACGGCGAGAATGGCGCCTTCGAACAGGGTCGAGATCGCCGCTTCGTAATTGCCGTTGGTGTATTCGACCGAGGTGTCGATCAGCTTGAGATCGACGTCGGGATAGGCGGCCTTGAGCGCGTCGATGCGCTTCTGCACGGCGTCGGCGACCTTCACGTCGCTGGCGCCCTTGGAGCGCTTGATGCCGAGCGCGACCACCGGCTCGCCGTTGAAGCGGGCGAAGGTGCGGCGGTCGGCGATGGTGTCGGTGACGGTGCCGAGATCGTCGAGCCGAACCTCGCCGCCGCCGAACAGCGGGACCATGGTGCCGGCGAGGTCGCTCAGCGTCTTGGCGCCGGCCAGGGTGCGGATCGCCTGGTCGTTCTTGCCGATCTCGGCGCGGCCGCCGGCGACGTCGACATTGGTGCCGCGCAGGCTCTGGCTGACATTGACGGCGGTCAGGCCCATCGCCTGAAGGCGGTCGGGATCGAGCGAGACCAGGATCTCGCGCTCGACACCGCCGATGCGCTCGACCTGGGCGACGCCGCGCACGCCCTGGAGCGCGCGCTTGACCACGTCGTCGACGAAATAGGACAGCTGCTCCGGCGTCTTGCCGGGCGAGATCGCGGCATAGGTGACGATCGGCAGGCCGATCACGTCGACGCGCTGGATCAGCGGCTCGGTGACGTTCTGCGGCAGGTTGGAGCGAACGCGGGTCACCGCGTCCTTGACGTCGTTGAGCGCGCGGTCGGTATTGGTCTCCAGTGCGAACTGGATGGTGGTCAGCGACAGGCCGTCGGTGATCGAGGAGGTGATGTGCCTGACGCCCTCGACGCCGGAGACCGCGTCTTCAATGGTCTTGGTGACCTGGGATTCGAGCTCGGCCGGCGCAGCACCGAACTGCGACACCGCGACCGAGATCACGGGAATGTCGGCCGAGGGCAGCCGCGTCACCGCGAGCTTGGCGAAGGAGGTCCAGCCGAGGATCAGGAGGATGATCGAAAAGACGACCGACGGCAGCGGATTCCGGATCGACCATGCCGAGATATTGAGAGCCATCAGCGTACCCGCGTGCGATCGAGTTCATCGGCGAACATGGTCTTGATCTGGTCGCCGTCATGCAGTGAAGAGCCGGCGTCGGCCACGACGATTTCGCCGACGTCGAGCCCTTCCAGGATTTCCGTCGCGGTGTCGGACGACAGCCCGACCCGCACCTTGCGCGTCTCGATCGTGTTGCCCTTGACGACCTGCACGGTGAGATGGTCGATCGCGGTCTTGGGCACCGCGACGCCGCAGCTTCGCTTGGCGTCGATCGAGGCGCGCGCGAACACGCCGACCTTCAGCGAGGGATTGTTGGTGACGCTGATGCGGACGCGGCCGAGCTGGGTGGTGCGGTCGATTTCGGGCGCAACCAGCCGCACCCGGCCGATCAAATCGGGCGCGTCGTCGCGGCTGATGCGCACGGTCGCGCCGGCGCTGAGCTTGGGCATGTGCACGGCCGGAACCTGCGCGTCGAGCTCGATCTCGTTGTTGACGGCGATGCGGAACATCGGGCCGGCCTGCGGCGAGGCCGGCGCGCCGACGATGGTGCGAACTTCCGTGACGAGGCCCGGCGCCGGCGCCTTCAGCGAGATCGGGCCCTGCGGGCCGGGTCGCTGCGGCTGGCCCGGGATCTGCGGCGGTGCCGTCAGGCGCGCCAGCTCCTGGTTGTCGGTGACCATGGTCCCTTCGGTGACGAAGAGGTCGGTGACCCTGGAACCTTCCTGGTCGGCGACGACCACGGCCTCGCGGCGCGGCACGAAGAAGCCGGTCACACGAACGAGGTCGGAGAAGCACGCATTGGTCGACTTCGTCACGATGACGAGCGCCTCGCCCGGCGTTTCCTTGGCCTCGGGGCGATGCCGATGCTCGAACAGATAATAGCCGATGCCGAGCGCGACGATGAACGCCACGGTTCCGGCAGGCTTGAGATAGTCGGAGACGTTCATCGCCGGATTGTCCTGGCCTGGCTCACGGCCATCCGCACGAGGCCTGCTGAGAGCGTTTCCCTGAAACAAAGCGGCGTCCCGCACGGCTGCGGGACGCGCTTTGGAAGCGAGACTTTACACCACATCACGAACGGTCATTTCAAAGAATTGCGTCGTGCTTACTTCGATGCGGTGGTCTTGTTTTCCATGTTGACGACCTGCACGCGGCGGTTGACCTCGGCCATCGGCTGGCTCGGGTCCTTCAGCTTGCTCTTGCCGTAGCCGACGGTGACGAGGTCGGTCGAGGAGATGCTGTACTTCTCGACGAGGTAGCGCTTGATCGCATCCGCGCGGCGCTCCGACAGGTCCTGGTTGTAGGCCTCGCCGCCGGCGGCGTCGGTGTGGCCGGCGACCACGAAGGTCGATCCCTTCAGGTCTGGGCTGGTCAGCGCGCGACCGAGCGCCTGCACCGAAGCCAGCGACTTGGTGCTGATATTGGCGGAGTTGTAGTCGAAGGTGATCTCGAGATCGATGTTCGGCTTGTCCTTGGCGACCGATGCGATTTCCTCGCGCTCGGTCGACGACAGCGAGCGCGTCGAGCGGCCGCGCACGGACTGGATCAGCTTGGTCTCCGACGCGCTCGGCGCGGGGTCGGCCTGCGGCGCGATCGAGAGGCCGCGGGTCAGCGGCTTCTTCTGCGGTGGCGCCAGTGCGCGCACGATCTCGTCCTCGGTGACGTTCTTGCTGTTGCCGTCGTCGGCGGCGAATGCGGGCGAGGCCGGCAGCGACAGCGCGGCGCCAATGGCCATGATGGACAGGATTGCGGTAAGTCCTTTTGCAGCCAATCTCATTGCCAGTCCCTCCTGCGCAGCAGACCTGCGTGGTTCCAAATTTCCTGCAATAGGCCCCCCGGGAAAGGCCGCCTGCGGCATCCGTCCCTTTAGTCTGTTTTGGGCGGCCGAGGGTTCGAGGCGTCCGCCGCCTCAACTCAAAAAAATACTAGCGGACTCCGTAGCTTGCGAATTCCTGAACGATGTTCGGATCCATCGCCTTGGCATTGGCGATGTCCAGCGCCCCTTCCTGGGCGGAGCCGTTGCGCTGCTTGGCGAGGCCCCGTCCGTACAGCGAGGAGGTGAGGCGCGGATTGATCCTCAGGGCCGCATCGAAATCGGCGATGGCGTTCTTCACCGCCCCCGATTTCAGATTGACCAGCCCCCGGCTGTCCAGCGCATCGACGAAGTTCGGCCGCAGCCGCAGCGCTTCGTTGCAATCCTTCAGCGCGGCCTGGAGATCGCCGACCACGGTGCGGGTCCAGCAGCGGTTGTTCAGCGCCTCGACGTCCTTCGAGTTGATCCGGAGCGTGTCGTCGAAATCCTTGATGGCGAGGTTGTAGGCACCCTTGCTGGCATAGACCTGGCCGCGCCGATACAGCGCGTTCACGTCATCAGGATTGGCCGCGATCTTGGCCGTCAGGCCCTTGATGGTGGGGTCCTCCGCCAGGGCGGCCGCGCTAGGCCCGGCGTCCGCGTTCGGCGCGGGGGCGGGATCGGCCGGTTTCACCGGCGGTGGCGGCGGAGGCAGGGCGGCCTCGACCTGCGGCTTCGGCGATGGGGCCGGTACGGGCGCGGGCGCGGGAGCCAGTGCGGCTGCCGTGTCGGCCGGCTTCGGCGGCGGAGGCGGTGATGGCGGCGCGGGTGGTGCCGGCGGCGGGTTATTGGCGACGACGGGCGGCGGAGCGGGGGGCGCGGCCGGCGGCGTTGTCGGACGTGATCCGCCGGCTCCCGGAATGAACGAGAAATCTTCGGCCAATGAAGAGGATATCCACGGCACCTGCTCGCCGCGCGAGGCGCGGGTGACGCCCATCTTGGTGCGGTTCAGCGTCTCCTCGGCCATCAGGTCGGGGACGCGGATTTCCTTCAGCAGTTCCTGGACGAACAGGCTGTGCTCGCCGCCGGCATCCGAGATCACCGAGGCCAGCGCCGCCGAATACATCACCAGCGTGCCGTTCGGCGCGATGACCGGGGTCAGGCCAGCCGAGAAGCTGCGGAACCGGCGCTCGAACGGGTTGCGCCTGGAGGCATCGACCAGCGCGATCTTGACGCCGGCGCCGCGGGTGTTGAGCTCGCCGAGGACGGCTTCCAGGCTGAAACCGTCGCGGCGCACGTCGGATTCGGTCCAGATTTGCGCGTCGACCGGCAGCATGTAGCTCTGGCGCGCCGACTGGATGCCGAAACCGCTGAAGAATATCAGCGCCACCGAGCCCGGCTTGATCTTGCCGTAGAGCTTGTCGAAGGCGCGGCGCATGCCGTCGCCGGTCAGGTTCTCACCGATTTCGACCGAAAAGCCGTCGCGCTTGAGCTCGTCGGCGATGTCACGGGCGTCGTTGAGCGGCTCCTTCAGCGGGGCGTCTGCATCCGGATATTTGGCGTTGCCGATGACCAGCGCATGTCGGTCGCCGGCCGCAAGCGACGGCGCGGTCGGCACGAGCGAAACGAGCAAGGGAAGAAGGAAAAGGAAGCGAATTTTCATAATCAGCGCGGTCCAGCCAAAAAGGCGCCGTTCCAGCTTGCGCCGCGGCGACCTTAACTTACGCAATGGGCATTATCAAACCGGGGAGAGGGGGCGTCAACCGCTTGGAGATTCGGCATTATCGCGACGATTGACCGCAATGCGTGGGTGCGCCGTGCGGGGAATGAACCGGCCATCATGGTTGGGCTCGACGCGATCTGGTTGGGCATTGCAGCGGCCATGTCAGGACACCCATGATTGGGGAGCCATGTTAGGGGAGCCATGTTTACGGGAGTCATGGCGCCGAAAATGTGATTGGTCTCACATTGCAGCGGGCCTCCACGCATCACGCGTGGCGTTTGACCTTTCCGGCGGACAATGGCTTGGTGCACTCGTGCCTCCCCGACGGTCCACTCACAAAAAAGCAAAACCAAAAGCAAGATCATGGGAAACGCCTACGAAATCTACGCACTGCGCTATGCGACGATGTCGCCGCGCACCCCGCACATGAACTTCCTGGCGCCGGATCCGCATGACAGTGCGGCGCAGGACCTCGACTACTTCGTCTGGCTGATCCGCGGCGGCGGGCGCGACATCCTGGTCGACACCGGCTTCAATGCCGAGGAGGCGAGTGCGCGGGCGCGCAAGCTGACGCTCAATCCGGTCGACGCGCTGGAGCGCTTCGGTGTCGCGGCGTCGAGTATTCGCGATATCGTCGTGACGCACCTGCATTACGACCACGCCGGCAATCTCGACCGCTTCCCGAACGCGCGCTTCCATCTCCAGGAGCGCGAGATGGCCTACGCGACCGGCCGCTGCATGTGCAACGGACTGCTGCGACATCCATTCTCGGTCGAACACGTCACGCAGATGGTGCGCCATGTCTATGGCGAGCGCGTCACCTTCTATTCCGGTGATGGCGAGATCGCGTCCGGCGTCACCGTGCACCGTGTCGGCGGCCATTCCGACGGCTTGCAGGTGGTCAAGGTCGAGACCGCGCGCGGGCCGGTGGTGCTGGCCTCCGACGCCGCGCATTACTACGCCAATCTCCAGCGCCGCAGCCCGTTCCCGATCGTCTACAATGTCGGTGACATGGCGGTTGGCTGGGAGACGATCGAGCGTCTCGCCGGCCATCCCGACAGATTCATTCCCGGCCACGATCCGATCGTGACGGAGATCTATCCGCGTGCCAGCGACAAGGTCGACGCCTGGGCGCTGCACCTGCCGCCGTCAAAGTCGTTTGCGAAATGACGGCCTGCCGATCCTCATGGTGAGGAGGCGCGTAAGCGCCGTCTCGAACCATGCAGGCCCGGCTCGCGCGTCCCGGCCTTCATCCTGCGAGACGCGCGTTCCGCGCTCTTCAGGATGAGGGTCTGGCCGCCACGCGAGGCGAGACTAATACGCCTGCTTGGCATCCGCCTCTTCGCTGGTCTGGATCAGGTCGAGGCTCTGTTCGATCTTGCCGAGCAGTGCCGAGAGCTGCTTGCGCTCCTGCGCCGAGAGGCAGGCGAGGATCTCGTCCTCCCGCCGCAGCAATTGCGGGAACAGCTCTTCGTAGAGTGCGCGGCCTTTCTTCGTCAATTGCAGGCGGAATTCGCGGCGGTCGGCTTCGTTCTCGACCCGCTCGATCAGCCCCTCATGCAACAGCATGGTCACCGCGCGGCTGATGGTGGATTTGTGCGTGCGGGTGCATTGCGAGATGTATTGCGCGCTACAGGCATCGTTGCGGAAGCCGAGCGTCGCGATCACGCGCCAGGCAGGGATGTCGAGGCCGTGACGCTCCTGATATTCGACCGCGAGCGCGGAACTCACCTCCGCCGCAAGCCGGTTGAGGCGGAACGGCACGAACTTGAACAGGTCGAGCCGTGTTTTTGGCCGCGGCGACGCCTCGCCCGCCTCTTGTCTCTTCAGCGCCGCATCGCTGGATGTTCTCGCCAAGGCTTGCGCTCCGAATTCCAGTTGACGGCCGGCCGGCTCCGGTCCAAAATAGTTGCACGTGAGACTATCTAGCAGATCAGTCCCCTTTTGACCAGAGCCGAGGTTAGCGCATGGCGCAGGCCAATACGCAGCAGGCCAAAACCCAGTTCGGCTATCGCCGTCACCCCGATCAGGATCGTCCCGGCCAAAATCCGGCCGAGCATCCGGTCGTGATTGTCGGCGCGGGCCCGGTCGGGCTGTCGCTCGCGATCGATCTCGCGCAGCGTGGCCAGAGCGTCGTCCTTCTGGATGATGCCGACCGCATCGGCGAAGGCTCGCGCGCGATCTGCTTCTCGAAACGCTCGCTGGAATATTGGGACCGGCTCGGCGTCGGCGACCGCATGGTCGAGAAGGGCGTGGTGTGGAGCGTCGGCCGCATTTTCCACGGCGAATCCCAGCTCTACCAGTTCAACCTGCTGCCGGAAGACGGTCACAAGCGGCCGGCCTTCATCAACCTCCAGCAATATTACGCCGAGGCCTATCTGGTCGATCGCATCAGCGATTTGCCTGAGGTCGACCTGCGCTGGCGCAACAAGGTGACGGCGCTCGAACAGCGCAACGATTCCGTCGCGTTGACGATCGAGACGCCGGAGGGCGCCTACCGCCTGCACGCGCAATATGTCGTCGCCTGCGACGGCGCGCGGTCGTCGCTGCGGCAGATGGTTGGCGCCGAGTTCGCCGGCCAGGTTTTCGAGGACCAGTTCCTGATCGCCGACGTCAAGATGACAGCGGAATTCCCGACCGAGCGCTGGTTCTGGTTCGATCCGCCGTTTCATGCCGGCCGCTCGGCGCTGCTGCACCGGCAGCCTGACGACGTCTGGCGCATCGACCTTCAGCTCAATCGCTACGCCGATCCTGTTGTCGAGAAGAAGCCGGAAAACGTGCGGCCGCGGATTGCGCGCATGCTGGGCCACGACAAGTTCGAATTCGAATGGATCTCGCTCTACAAATTCCAGTGCCGGCGGATGGACCGCTTCATCCATGGCCGTGTGGTCTTTGCCGGCGACTCCGCGCATCAGGTCTCGCCCTTCGGTGCGCGTGGCGCGAACTCGGGTCTGGAGGACGCGGAGAATCTGTCCTGGAAGCTCGATCGCGTGCTGCGCGGCAAATCGCCCGCGAGCCTGCTGGAGAGCTACCACGTCGAACGCAGCCTGGCGGCCGACGAGAACATCCGCGAATCCACCCGTTCGACCGATTTCATGGCGCCGAACTCGCATCAGGAGACGCGGCTGCGCAAGGCGGTGCTGTCGCTCGCCAAGGAGACCGAGTTCGGCAAGCGCATGGTCAATGGCGGCCGGCTCTCGGTGCCGTGCAGCTATGATACGTCGCTGTCGTCGCCCGATGCGGATGCCTGGCGCGGCGGACCGTCCCCCGGTTGTTCCATGCCCGATGCGCCCGTCTCGTCGCGTGAGGGCGAGCAGGTCTATCTGACGGACGCATTCCGCAAGGGTGGAACGGACTTCGCCTTGCTGTCGTTCAGCAATGGCGCGCAGGTCGGCGCGCCCGAAGGCGTGAAGGATATCCGCATCGGCGGCGAGGGCGGACTTGCCGATCCCTTGGGCCTCGTCGCAAAGCGCTACGACGCCGAGGCGGGTGCTGCCTATCTGCTCAGGCCCGATGGCTACGTTGCCGCGCGCTTCCGTCATCCGACGCGTGAAGCGATTGCGGCTGCGTTGTCGCGGGCCCAAGGGTTGAATTGAAAGGCTTGAATTGAGGATTCGCATGCCGCTTTCCACCAGCTCCAACTTCGCGCGGCCTGACGATGCCTTTCGCGCCATCGTCGAAGCGCATCGCGGCTTCACCGACGAGCAGAGCGCCGATTTCGACGCCGCGCTGGTGCTGATCCTCGCCAACCATATCGGTGACATCGACGTGCTGCGGGAGGCGATCGGGCTCGCGAAGCGCCGGATGATCGACGGCCAGCAGCAGCAACAGCAACAACAATAACCCTGTGACCTGAGGACGAATTTGATGGCGAAGAACTTCGCATCCACCGGCGATCTCGCCGAGAAGAAGATCACCTTCTCGGAGATCGGCACCGATCTCTATGCCTTCACCGCCGAGGGCGATCCGAACACGGCCGTGATCGTCGGTGACGACGGCTGCCTGGTGTTCGACGCGCAGGCAACGCCGGCGATGGCGGGCAAGGTCATCGAGCGGGTCCGCACCGTCACCGACAAGCCGATCAAATATGTCGTGCTGTCGCATTATCACGCCGTGCGCGTGCTGGGGGCCTCCGCCTACAAGGCGCAAGGCATCGTGGCCTCGCAGGAGACCTATCGCCTCATCGAGGAGCGCGGCCAGCAGGATTGGGATTCCGAATACGGCCGCTTCCCGCGCCTGTTCCAGGATGCGCAGAGCATTCCCGGCCTGACCTGGCCGACGCTGACCTTCGAGGGCGAGATGTCGATCTATCTCGGCAAGCGCGAGGTTCGCCTGATGCAGTTAGGGGCCGGCCATACCTCGGGCGACATCGTCGCCTGGGTGCCGGATGCGGAAGTGATGTTCTCCGGCGACCTCATCGAATATCACTCGGCCTGCTATTGCGGCGATGCGCATTTGCGCGAATGGCCGCTGACGCTGAACGAGATCCGCAACTTCAATCCCAAGGCGATCGCGCCGGGCCGCGGTGACGCGCTGAAGGGGACCGCCACCGTGCGCGAAGCCATCGCGATGACGCGCGACTTCGTCACCTCGCTCTATGGCGCCGCCGAAATCTCGGTCGCCAGGGGGCGCACGCTGAAGGAATCGATGGCAGCGACGCGCGAGGTGATGGATCCGAAATTTTCGAGCTTCGCCATCTACGAGCACTGCCTGCCGTTCAACGTGTCGCGCGCCTATGACGAAGCGTCGGGGATCGACGATCCCGTGATCTGGACCGACAAGCGCGACCAGGAGATGTGGGCCGCCCTGCAAGGAGGAGGATAATCATGAACATCAATACCTCGCCCGATCAGATCATCCGCAGCTCGGCCCAGGTCACGCCGGGCTACATGTCCGGCTTCGGCAACAGCTTTGAGACCGAGGCACTGCCGGGCGCGCTGCCGATCGGGCGCAACTCGCCGCAGCGCTGCGCCTACGGGCTCTATGCCGAGCAGCTTTCCGGCTCGCCCTTCACCGCGCCGCGCGGCACCAATGAGCGCTCCTGGCTCTACCGCATCCGCCCCTCGGTGAAGCACTCCGGCCGTTTCGAGAAGGCCGACGCCGGCCTGTGGCGCTCGGCGCCCTGCCACGAGAACGATTTGCCGATCGCGCAGCTGCGCTGGGACCCGGCGCCGATCCCGAAGGAGGACATGACCTTCCTTCAGGGCGTGCAGACCATGACGACCGCCGGCGACGTCAATACGCAGGCCGGCATGGCCGCGCATGTCTACCTCATCACCAGCTCGATGGTGGACCAGCATTTCTACAATGCCGACGGCGAGCTGATGTTCGTGCTTCAGCAGGGCAATCTGCGCCTCGTCACCGAGTTCGGCCGCATCGACGCCGAGCCCGGCGAGATCGTGGTGATCCCGCGCGGCGTCAAATTCCGCGTCGAGATTCCGAACGGGCCGGCGCGCGGTTATCTCTGCGAAAACTACGGCGGCGCCTTCACGCTGCCGGAGCGCGGCCCGATCGGCGCCAATTGCCTCGCCAATGCGCGCGACTTCCTCACCCCGGTGGCGCATTACGAGGACAAGGACACGCCGACCGAGCTCTACGTGAAATGGGGCGGCGCGTTGTTCAAGACGCAGCTGCCCCATTCGCCGATCGACGTCGTCGCCTGGCACGGCAATTACGCGCCGTACAAATACGATCTGCGCACCTTCTCTCCCGTCGGCGCGATCGGCTTCGACCATCCCGATCCGTCGATCTTCACGGTGCTGACCTCGCCGTCGGAGACCGCGGGCACCGCGAACATCGATTTCGTGATTTTCCCGGAGCGCTGGATGGTCGCCGACAACACCTTCCGGCCGCCCTGGTACCACATGAATATCATGAGCGAGTTCATGGGCCTGATCTACGGCGTGTACGATGCCAAGCCGCAAGGCTTCGTCCCCGGCGGCATCAGCCTGCACAATTGCATGCTGCCGCACGGCCCCGACCGCGACGCGTTCGAGCATGCCAGCAATGGCGAATTGAAGCCGGTGAAGCTGACCGGCACCATGGCCTTCATGTTCGAGACCCGCTACCCGCAGCGCGTCACCGCGCATGCTGCGAATTCGTCGACGCTTCAGGACGATTACGCGGATTGCTGGAAGGGCCTGGAGAAGCGGTTCGATCCGAACAAGCCGTAGTGACTTCGTCATTCCGGGATGCGCCGAAGGCGCAGGCCCGGAATCCATACTCACGATCGTGGTTATGGATTCCGGGCTCGCGCTCCGCGCGCCCCGGAATGACGGCGGAGAAACCGTCTCAAAACATCCGGCAGGAAACCAATGCCCCACCCCAACGACCCCAGCCTCCGCTCCTTCATCGACGTCGATCCCGCCTCCGACTTCCCGATCCAGAACCTGCCCTATGGCGTGTTCTCGACCGACGCCAACCCGACGCCGCGGGTCGGCGTGGCGATCGGCAATTACGTGCTCGATCTCTGGGAGCTCGAGCAGGACTCGCGCCTCGATGTCGGCGCGCTCGGCGTGTTCTCCGGGCCCTCGCTCAATCCGTTCATGGCGCTGGGGCCGAAGGTCTGGGCCAGGACGCGGGCGCGGATCAGCGAGCTCTTGCGCGCCGATCATCCGGAGCTGCGCGACAATGAGGAGCTGCGCAAGCAGGCCCTGGTGCCGATGCGCGATGCCAGACTGCACATGCCGTTCGCGGTCTCCGGCTACACCGATTTCTATTCGTCCAGGGAGCACGCCACCAATGTCGGCGTGATGTTCCGCGGCAAGGACAACGCGCTCCAGCCGAACTGGCTGCATATGCCGATCGCCTATAATGGCCGCGCCTCCACCGTCGTGGTCTCCGGCACCAGCGTGAAGCGCCCGCGCGGGCAGTTGAAGCCGCCGAATGTCGATTTGCCGAGCTTTGGGCCATGCAAGCGGCTCGACTTCGAGCTGGAGATGGGCGTGGTGGTCGGCCAGCCCTCAGCCATGGGCGGCATGTTGAGCGAGCAACAGGCCGAGGAGATGATCTTCGGCTTCGTGCTGCTCAACGACTGGAGCGCGCGCGACATCCAGCAATGGGAGTACGTGCCGCTCGGTCCGTTCCTGGCAAAAGCGTTTGCGACCTCGATCAGCCCGTGGGTGGTGACGCGCGAAGCGCTGGAACCGTTCCGCCTGAAGGGGCCGGAGCAGGAGCCGGTGCCGCTCGATTATCTCAAGCAGGCCAAGCCGCAGAATTACAGCATCGAGCTCGATGTCTCGTTGCGGCCCGGCGGTGCGAACGCGCCAACGGGTATCAGCCGCACCAATTTCAAGTACATGTACTGGTCGTCGGTGCAGCAGCTCATGCACCACGCCTCCTCGGGCTGCGCCATGAATGTCGGCGATCTCCTCGGCAGCGGCACCATCTCCGGCCCGGAGAAGAACCAGCGCGGCAGCCTGCTCGAGATCAGCTGGAACGGCACCGAGCCGGTCGAATTGCCCGGCGGCATCAAGCGTTCGTTCCTGGAGGACGGCGACAGCCTCGTCATGCGCGGCTGGTGCCAGGGCAACGGCTATCGCGTCGGCTTTGGCGCGGTCGAGGGGACGATTCTGGCGGCGGAGTGAACTCCGTCGTCGCCACAAACTCCGTCATTGCGAGCGCAGCGAAGCAATCCAGAGTCTTTCCCCGGAGGGATTCTGGATTGCTTCGTCGCGAAGGGCTCCTCGCAATGACGTGGAGAGAGCTTACCGCCTCTCCGGCGGCACGTCGCGGATCCGCGCGCAATGCGCCGCGACATCCTCCGCGCTGTACTTCAAATGCACCCGCTTGTCCGACGGCACGTGCTTCGTCACGCATACGCCCGGCCGCCATTCCTGCGTCGGGCGGATCGGGCGCGGGGCAAAGCCGCCGCCGCAGTTCGGGCAGACGTTGGAGAGCTTGGTCTCGACGCAGTCCGCACAGAACGTGCATTCATAGGAGCAGATCCGCGCATCCGTTGCATCGGGCGGCAGGTCGCGGTCACAATATTCGCAGTTCGGTCGAAGCTGGAGGGCCATGGTCGAATCTCCGGATCGGCTGGATCATCGCAGACGGTGCGTGATGCGCGAATGCCGTAGTTCCCTCGATTTCAGCCAGGCTTCAGCTCCCTGAGCGGCAGCCGCGTGCTCTCCTTCAGCCGGTCGAGCACGATCGAGGAGCGCACATGCGCCACGCTCTGGTGCGGCATCAACACGTCGTTGACGAGGTTGGAGAGGCCCTTCAAATCGCGCAGCACGGCTTTCAGCACGTAATCGGCATCGCCCGTCAGCGAGTAGGCCTCCTGGATCTCGTCGATGCGATTGACCAGCGCGCGGAACCGCTTGGAATTGTCCGGCGAGTGGGTCGCGAGCCCCACCTGGATGAAGGCGATCACCCCGAAACCGAGCGCCTCGCTGGAGAGATCGGCGTGATAGCCCGATATCACCTTCTCCTCCTCCAGCCGCATCCGCCGGCGCGAGCATTGCGAGGCCGAGAGACCCGCGAGATCGGCGAGCTCCTGGTTGGTGAGGCGGCCGTCGTCCTGGAGCGCGCCGAGGATCTTGAGGTCGAAAGCGTCCACCGAAATCATGCGCGTTTTATCCATTTGGTGCACGGATCGTGCATATGATAGCCAAATGACGTCCCGTTTGCACGCCTCTTGCGCGTCCCATGAAGGATAGTTCCTCCCAGCAGCCATTTGGGAGAGCAGCATGGGTCCGTTTCCGCACGATGCACCGCCGGCCACTGTTAGCGCCGACAATCCGATGGGCACCGACGGGTTCGAGTTCGTCGAATATGCCCATCCCAATCCGGGCGAGCTGCACGCGCTGTTCAAGCTGATGGGCTATGCGCCCGTCGCCCGCCACACGACCAAGGCAATCACGGTCTATCGCCAGGGCGACATCAACTATCTCGTCAACCAGGAGCCCGGCACCCACGGCTACGATTTCGTCGCCGCGCATGGTCCCTGTGCCCCGTCGATGGCGTTTCGCGTGGTCGATGCGAAGGCGGCCTATGACCGCGCGATCGCGCTCGGCGCCGAGCCTTCGGATGTGTCATCGGCGCAGAAGACGCTCGACGTGCCCGCGATCAAGGGCATCGGCGGCAGCCTGCTCTATTTCGTCGACCGCTACGGCGCCAAGGGCTCGGCCTACGATGACGAGTTCGAATGGCTTGGCGCGCGCGATCCCAAGACGGCTGGTGCCGGCCTGTTCTATCTCGACCACCTCACCCACAACGTCCACCGCGGCCGCATGGATGTGTGGACGGGCTTCTACCAAAAGCTGTTCAACTTCCGCCAGATCCGCTTCTTCGACATCGAGGGGCGCGCGTCGGGCCTGTTCTCGCGCGCGCTGACCAGCCCCGACGGCAAGATCCGGATTCCGATCAACGAGGATGCCGGCGAGTCCGGCCAGATCGAGGAATATCTGAATATCTATCGCGGCGAAGGCATCCAGCACATCGCCTGCGGCTGCCGCGACATCCACCGCACCATCGAAGGCCTGCGCGAAGCCGGCCTGCCCTTCATGCCGTCGCCGCCAAACACCTACTTCGAGCGGATCGACGCCCGCCTGCCCGGGCATGGCGAGGACATCGCGCGGCTTCAGAAGAACGGCATCCTGATCGACGGCGAAGGCGTCGTCGACGGCGGCCAGACCAAGGTGCTGCTCCAGATCTTCTCGGCCAACGCGATCGGCCCGATCTTCTTCGAGTTCATCCAGCGCAAGGGCGATGACGGCTTTGGCGAGGGCAACTTCAAGGCCCTGTTCGAATCGATCGAGGAGGACCAGATCCGGCGCGGCGTGCTGAAGGTGGATGACGCGGCTTAGGGCTCGCGCTTCTAGCCAGACTGCAGCGTCACAACAGGTGTCGTCCCGGCGAAGGCCGGGACCCATAACCCCAGGGAGAGGTTACCCCTTCCACGCCTTCGTCACCGCGGCGATCTCCGCGCCCTCCGGTTCGCGCACCGCGGATGGCGTGCGTGAGAATCGCGGCGCGGGCGCGGGCTGTTTCACGCCGTGGCGTTCGACGAACACATTTCGGGCGACCATGTGCGGATGCTGCGTCGCCTCCGACATGGTCAGCACCGGCGCGAAGCAGATGTCGGTGCCTTCCATGATCTTGCACCAGTCCTCGCGCGTCTTGCTCTTGAACACGGCTTTCAGCTTTTCCTTCAGCGCCGGCCAGGCCTTGCGGTCCATCTGCGCGTCGAAATCGGCGTCGGAGAGGCCCGCGTGCTGGCGCAGCAGCGCGTAGAACTGCGGCTCGATCGAACCGATCGAGACGAAATGGCCGCAGGCGCATTCGTAGACGCCGTAGAAATGCGCGCCGCCGTCGAGGAAGTTCTGGTTGCGCCCTTCGGTCCAGCGGCCGATCGTGGTCATGTCGAAGAAGAACGACATCAGCGACGCCGCGCCGTCGCACATCGCCGCGTCGACCACCTGGCCCTTGCCGGACCTCGAGGCTTCGAGGAGCGCCGCGAGCACGCCGACGACGAGATAGAGCGCGCCGCCGCCGAAATCGCCGACCAGATTGAGCGGCGGCACCGGCGCTTCCTTCGTGCCGATCGCGGCGAGCGCGCCGGTGATGGAGATGTAGTTGATGTCGTGGCCGGCGGCGTTGGCGAGCGGGCCTTCCTGGCCCCAGCCGGTCATGCGGCCGTAGACGAGCTTTGGGTTGCGCGCGAGCACGATGTCGGGGCCGAGCCCGAGCCGTTCCATCACGCCGGGACGAAAACCTTCGACCAGCGCATCGGCGCTCGCAAGCAGGTCGAGCACCTCCGCGATCGCCGCCTTGTCCTTGAGGTCGAGCTCGATCACCTTGCGGCCGCGCCCCGCCACCGACTTCATGCTTTTCCTGGCGCCGACACGGTCGAGCGTGACGACGTCGGCGCCCATGTCGGCCAGCATCATGCAGGCAAACGGGCCCGGCCCGATGCCGGCGAATTCGACGATGCGGAAGCCGGAGAGCGGGCCGGAGGTGCGGACGGAGGCGTTTTGGGCTGGTTTATCGAGCACTTTTTTGCTTCCTCGGGTCGCAGGCGGATTGCCGATGGCTCGGCAAATGCCTGGGACGTTCCTCTGTGGGGCGAGTTAATTGATCGATTAACTTTTCCCGCCTTCACGTCAGCGAGGCAAGCGCTTTTCGTGACGCAGGGCCAAAATAAAAACGGCGCGCACCGAAGTGCGCGCCGCGGAAAATTTGTGTTGAGGCGCTATCAGCCTGCGGCGGCCACCGCGCGCTGCGCCATCACCTTGATGAGGTTGGCGCGGTACTCCGACGTGCCGTGGATATCGGACAGAAGTCCACTCGCCGAAATCGTCACGCCGTCGATCGCCGACGGCGACCAGTTCGCCTTCAGCGCGGCCTCGATCGCGGGCACCCGCACCACGCCGCTCTGCGAGGCACCAGTCGCGGCGACGCGGATCTCGCCCGACTTCGTCTGCGCGACGAACACGGCGGTCAGCGCGAAGCGCGAGGCCGGATGCCGCATCTTGGCGTAGCCCGCTTTTGCCGGAACCGGGAACGACACGGCGGTGATGATCTCGCCGTCTTCAAGCGCGGTGGTGAACAGGCCCTTGAAGAAGTCATCCGCCGTGATCGACCGCTTGTTGGTCTTCACGGTGGCGCCGAGCGCGAGCAGTCCGGCCGGATAGTCCGCGGCGGGATCGTTGTTGGCGATCGAGCCGCCGATCGTGCCGCGATAGCGCACCGCGGGATCGCCGATCAGCGAGGCGAGATAGGCGAGCGCAGGGATCGCCTTCTTCGCGGCATCGCTGGTCGCAACGTCGTAATGCGGCGTGGCGGCCTTGATGGTCAGCGTGTCGCCGGAGGCTTCGACCCCGATCATGTCCTTGATCTTGCCGAGGTCGATCACGTCCGAGGGGCTGGCGAGGCGCTGCTTCATGACCGGCAGCAGCGTCTGGCCGCCGGCGAGGAATTTTGCCTCGCTGCTCTTGCCGAACAGGCTGGCGGCTTCGTCGACCGAGGAAGCGCGATGATAGGTTGTCTGGTACATCTTCGTTCCTCCCTTAAGCCGCGTGGATCGTGCGCCACACCCGGTCGGGGGTTGCGGGCATTTCCAGGTTGTTCTTGCCGATCGCATCCGTGATCGCATTGATCACGGCCGCAGAGGCGCCGATCGCGCCGGCCTCACCGCAACCCTTGATGCCGAGCGGATTGCCCGGGCACAGCGTCGTGGTGTGGGAGAGGTTGAACGAGGGCAGGTCGTCGGCGCGCGGCATGGCGTAGTCCATGAACGAGGCCGTGACCGGCTGGCCATTGGCATCGTAGATCGCGTGCTCGAGCAGGGCCTGCCCGATGCCCTGGGCGAGGCCGCCATGGACCTGTCCCTCGACGATCATCGGGTTGATCAGCCGGCCGAAATCGTCGGCGGCGACGAAGTTGACGAAACTCGTCTTGCCGGTGCCGGCATCGACCTCGAGCTCGCAGATATACGTGCCGGCCGGGAAGGTGAAGTTGGTCGGGTCGTAGAAGGCGCTTTCCTTCAGGCCCGGCTCCATCCCGTCAGGCAGGTTGTGGGCGGTGTAGGCCGCGAGCGCGACCATCGGGAAGGCGATCGCCTTGTCGGTGCCCGTCACCTTGAACTCGCCGTTCTCGATGACGATGTCGGCTTCCGACGCTTCCAGCGCATGCGCGGCGATCTTCCTGGCCTTGGACTCCATCTTCTCCATGGCCTTCAGGATCGCGGTGAGGCCGACGGCCGCCGAGCGCGAGCCGTAGGTGCCCATGCCGAACTGCACCTTGTCGGTGTCGCCATGGACGATCGAGACCTGGCTGATGGGAACGCCGAGGCGCTCCGCGACGAGCTGGCAGAACGTGGTCTCGTGACCCTGGCCGTGGCTGTGCGAGCCCGTGAGGATCTCGATCGTGCCGACCGGGTTGACGCGGACCTCGGCGGATTCCCAAAGACCGACGCCGGCACCCAGGCTGCCGACGGCCTTCGACGGCGCGATGCCGCAGGCCTCGATGTAGCAGGACACGCCGATGCCGCGCAGCTTGCCGTCCGCCTTGGCCTTGGCCTTGCGCGCGGCGAAGCCGGCATAGTCGATCGCCTTCATCGCCGCATCGAGCGAAGCGTTAAAGTCGCCGGTGTCATAGGCCATGATCACGGGCGTCTGGTGCGGGAACTGGGTGATGAAGTTGGTCCGGCGCAGCGCCGCCGGATCGACCTTCAGCTGCCGCGCGGCCGTCTCCATCAGCCGCTCGATCAGGTAGCTCGCCTCGGGGCGGCCCGCGCCGCGATAGGCGTCGACCGGCGTGGTGTTGGTGTAGACCCCGATCACCTCGGCATGGATCGCCGGGATGTTGTACTGGCCCGACAACAGCGTCGCGTAGAGATAGGTCGGTACCGACGAGGAGAACAGCGACATGTAGGCGCCGAAATTGGCGTAGGTCTTCACCTTGAGGCCGGTGATCTTGTTGCTGGCGTCGAACGCCATCTCGGCGTGGGTGACATGGTCGCGGCCATGCGCGTCGGTGAGGAAGGCCTCGGTGCGGTCGCCGGTCCATTTCACGGGACGGCCGACCTTCTTCGAGGCCCACAGCGCCACCATCTCCTCGGGATAGATGAAGATCTTGGAGCCGAAGCCGCCGCCGACGTCGGGAGCGATCACCCGCAGCTTGTGCTCGGGGGCGATGTTGTAGAACGCCGACAGCACGAGGCGGGCGACGTGCGGGTTCTGCGACGTCGTGTAGAGCGTGAAATGCTCTTCCGCGGCGTCGTAATCGGCGATCGCCGCACGCGGCTCCATCGCGTTCGGCGCGAGGCGGTTGTTGGTGACGTCGAGCTTCACGACATTGGCGGCCTTGGCGAAAGCCGCATCCGTGGCGCCCTCGTCGCCGATCACCCAGTCATAGACCTGGTTGCCGGGTGCTTCAGGGTGAAGCTGTGGCGCGCCGGCCTTGATCGCGGCGTGGACGTCGGCGACCGCCGGAAGTTCCTCGTAATCGACGACGACAGCTTCCGCCGCGTCGCGCGCCAGATTCTTGCTGTCGGCGATCACGACCGCGACGGCCTGTCCGACGAAGCGCACCGTCTCCGGCGCCATCGCCGGCCATGCGCCCATCTTCATCGGGCTACCGTCCTTGGAGGTGATGGCCCAGCCGCAGATCAGGTTGCCGACCTTGTCGTCGACCAGCTGCTGTCCGGTGAGCACCGCGACCACGCCCGGCATCTTCAGCGCGGCGGACGAGTCGATCTTCTTCACCTTGGCGTGCGCATGCGGGCTTCTGATGAACTGGGCATGGGTCATGCCCACCAATTTGATGTCGTCGACGTAGCGGCCCTTGCCGGTAATGAAACGCTTGTCTTCCTTGCGCACGACTCGCGCGCCGATGCCTTCAACACCCATGTCTGGTCCTCCCGACCGGAATTATTTTGACTGCGCTTTCCATCGAAAGCAGCAGCGGTGGTCTTCGTTCGAAGCGGGCGGCTTTACTCGGCCGCCTGCGCAACCTTCATGCGTCCAGCCGCGTCCAGCACGGCCTTGACGATGTTGTGGTAGCCGGTGCAGCGGCAGATATTGCCTTCGAGCTCCTGGCGGACGGTGGCCTCGTCAAGCTGGCCGCCAGCTCCTTGAGAATTATGGCGGTGCACGATGTCGATCGCCGACATGATCATGCCCGGCGTGCAATAGCCGCACTGCAGGCCGTGATTGTCGCGGAAGGCGGCCTGCATCGGGTGCAGTTCGTCGCCCTTGGCGATGCCTTCGATGGTGGTGATGCTGGCGCCGTCGGCCTGTCCCGCCAGCATGGTGCAGGATTTCACTGCGCGGCCGTCCATGTGCACGACGCAGGCGCCGCACTGGCTGGTGTCGCAGCCGACATGGGTGCCGGTGAGGTTGAGGTGATCGCGCAGGAGATGGACCAGCAGCGTGCGATCCTCGACGTCGACAGCAACGGCCTTGCCGTTCACTGTCAGTTTGACTGTAGACACGGTGAAGTCCTCCCGAATGTTTGTAGTTATTCCAATTAGAGACAGCGCGAACGGAACTTTGCAACTGGGATTTTGGGGGACGTGCGTCATGGAAAGGTCATCGTGACGTTTGTCGCAGGTGCGCGATTCGGCCACGATGTTCCGAGCCGCCGCCAGTGCGTGGCGCGACCTTGCGATCTCCGCTTCGTCGATGGCGGCCTGGGTTCAACCGCCAGCGCGAAGCGCTGGCCCTGGACGTCGGCGCTCCCCGCGCGTCGTTTTCTCCCTTTGATGTCTTGTTCGTTGCGACGAATAGGAGCACGCGCTCACGCCGTTGTAATCGCGATCTTGGTAGTAGGGGTCGGCAGGCTAAGCCATTGATTTTGTTCGTGGCGATGCAGCAAGCCGCCACCGGCAAGCTGCGCTTGCCGGGTCGTCCAGGGACGCGCACTCGTCAAGGCACATCCATACCCTGATTGATACGAGTTGAACTGGCAGCAGGCCTGTCGTGGCGCCTCGCCACCCGACGACATTGTGACGCTGTCGATAAATCGCTCAATCCGGTTGCGAGCGCGGGACGAGCGGCGCAGTCCACCGATGGACGGCATTCTCAGTCGATCCGATATCTCCCTTTTGCAGGACCAGGTGGAATAGGCGCTTTCAACGAACTGCCGACTTGAGACCTTCGAGCATTTCACGGGTGCGCTTTATTGAAAAATCGTGTGTCGCCCGATCGAAGGACGGGCTTCCCCGCATCATGTAACCGTGGCGCACTCGGGGAAAGATGTGCACTTCGACGTTTTCCATGCTTGCCGCCAAATTACGATACGCCTCCAGCACCTCGACCGGCGCGCGATCGTCATCGTCGCCCCAAATGAGGCAGACTTGCTCGCGGACCCCGACAAGCTCGTGAAGATAGTCCAGCATCTGGGATCCGTGGCAACAGATACCGGCGGCATAGCCAAGTCGCTTCGGCCCGAGGATCGCATACGGACCGCCGTAGCAAAATCCCATGACGGCCGCCTGCCCATTGAATTGCGGCAGTGTGCCGAGGTGCCTCAACGTGTCGATCAAATCGTCTTCGCCGGCTCTGATTTGCTCCGGGCGCGGCTGTGCACGCTGGGCCGCGCGCGGATCTCTGCGCGAAAGTGGGCCGGCAATCGACCGCCAAAACAGATCGGGCACCGCGACGATGAAGCCAGATGCCGCAAGCTCGTCGGCAATTGCGCGCATGTCGGCATCCACGCCATGGATAGCAGAAGCAAGCACAATGGCAGCAACCGGCTTTTCAGGCTCGGGCGTGACCAGATAGCAATCGAACGCGCTGCCGCCTTTCGCGCAAATCTTGCTGAACTTCCCCTGCATATCCGATCCAGCACTTAGCTCGATGTAGAGGCCAACGTCGGGTCTGGCCGGGAGGCGCGGCATGGAGGCCGCAGCCATCTGAGACCCCGCAGCGCTACTCCAGTCGGATCTTCGCGAGGCTGATCACTTTGGCCCACTTCTCGGTTTCACCGGCCATGACCTTGCCGAAATCGGCAGGCGAGCCGGCCAGTTCCGCGGCATCGAGGCTACGGAGGTGCATCTTGAACGTGGGATCGGCCAGCGCGGCGTTGGCCTCCCTGTTGAGGCGATCGATAATCTCGGCTGGCGTGTGTTTCGGCGCGCCGAGGCCGAACACCGAACTCGCCTCATAACCGGGCACGAATTCGCCAATGGCTGGCACATCCGGCAACGCTTCGGATCGCGCTGCCGTCGTGATCCCGAGCGCGCGCAGCTTGCCGCTGCCGATGTATCCGATCGATGTCGCCAGGTTCGCAAAGACGAACTGCACCTGTCCGCCGAGCAGATCCGTGATCGCGGGCGCTACGCCACGATAGGGCACATGCTGAAGATCAAGCCCGCCGGCCTCCTGTTTGAACAGTTCCGCGGCGATATGGGTGATCCCGCCCACGCCGCCCGACCCATAGGAGAGTCGCCCCGGATTGGCTTTGGCATAGGCGATGAACTCTGGAATTGTAAGGGCAGGAACCGATGGATGTGTCACCATCACCAGGGCGCCGCGGGTCAGGCTCGCGACCGGCGCAATATCCCGCAGGAAATTGAAATCGAGATTTTCGTAAAGCGTCGCATTGATCGCATTGGGGGAGCCAACCAGCAGAAGCGTGTAGCCGTCCGGAGGCGCGCGCACGACCGCATCAGTGGCGATATTGCTGCCAGCTCCGGGGCGGTTCTCGACGATAAATTGCTGGCCGAACCGCTCCGAACACCATTGCCCGATCAGGCGCGCAAGGATGTCATTCGGGCCGCCCGCGGCGAAGCCAACCATGATCCGGACCGGCCGCGAGGGGTAAGTATCCGCGTAAGCCAGACCCGACAGCAGAGGCGGACCGGCCACCCCCGCTGCGAGGTGCAGAAATTGACGTCGGGAGGGAGTCATAGGCTTTGCTCAGTCGAACCCGCACGCGCGCCGGCTCTCTTCAACGCCGAGGATAGTTGATGCTGTCATAAGCACATAAGGCTATTGTCTGATGATATCATCTCAGAACGGAAATGGGTGCTTTGATGCAGATGAGCGATCGCATCGGAAAGCGAATGAAGCTGCAGGACCTGCACGTGCTCATGGCGGTGGTGCAGGCCGGCAGCATGGGCAAGGCGGCGCTCATGCTCAATACGACTCAGCCCAATATTTCGAGATCGATCGCGGAGCTCGAGCTTGCGTTCGGCGTCCGCTTGTTGGATCGCCACCGTCGCGGCGTCGAGCCGACCGAGTGCGGTCGCGCCCTGCTCGATTGCGGCGCCGCCGTTTTCGACGAACTGCGTCGGGGCGTGAAGAGCATCGAATTTCTGGCCGACCCCACCGCTGGGGAAGTGCGGATTGGAAGCACAGCCTTTCTGGCGGCGAGCTTTGTTTCCGCTCTCGTAGATCGGCTGTCCCGGCGTCATCCGCGGATCAGATTTCAGCTCGTGACCGGCTACATGGAAACACTGCACCGCGACCTGAGCGAGCGCAAAGTCGATCTGTTGATCATGCGGAGCGGCGGCCCGATTGCTGACGAGCGGCTGCATTTCGAGTTTCTATTTGAAGATTGCTATGTCGTCGCGGCGGGTACAAAAAATCCATGGGCTCGGCGGCGCAACATCCAGCTCTCCGATCTGGCGGAGGAGCGTTGGGTGCTTCCACCCAGGGAGAGCGTGATCGGATCGATCATCACGCAGGCCTTTCGCGCCAGCGGATTTAACTATCCACGCGCGACGGTGGTCACCGATTCCCCCCATATGCGGGTCAGCCTGCTGGAGACAGGGCGGTTCATCACGGTTTTCCCGGCTTCCGCACTGAAATTTCTCGCCAGGGGCTCGGCGCTTAAGGTCTTGTCCGTTGAACTGCCGGCGGCACGTCGACCAAACGGGATAGTCACCGTTAGGGATCGTGCCATCAGCCCGGTCGTGCAACTCGTCATTGACAGCGCCCGTGAGCTTGCAGAGCCAACGGCGAAACGCAAGTGAGCCGGAGGTCCGCTTGCGGCTCATCGCGACATATTGCGATGCCGCACCAGCGCCGCATCGCTCCGCTTGGTCCATGGGTGCACGGCCTAGTACTTCCTGGCGATTGATCGCAGCCGGGCGCCGCCCTAGTCCAGCCGTACAAGCAACGGTCAAAAGGGTGGAAGCGATGCAGATGAACGACAGTCAGCGTATTCCGGCGTCGAAAGCCAAGGTGTGGGCTGCGCTCAACGATCCCGATGTTCTCAGGCGCTGCATTCCCGGCTGCCAATCGCTCGAGATGGCATCGCCGACGGAGATGATTGCGACCGTGGTGCTGAAGGTCGGTCCGGTGAAGGCGACGTTCAGCGGCAAGGTGACGCTGACCGATATCGATGCGCCCAATGGCTATCGCATCGTCGGCGAAGGCGCCGGCGGTGTCGCAGGCTTTGCCAAGGGCGGCGCGAAGGTCAGGCTGGAGGAGGAATCGCCTGACGTCACCGTCCTGCACTACGAGGCCGACGCGCAGATCGGCGGCAAGCTCGCACAGCTCGGCGCGCGGCTGATCGATTCGACGTCGCGGAAACTTGCCGCGAACTTCTTCGAAAACTTCGCGGCGGTGGTAGCGCCATCATCGTGATCAGCGCGTCGTCCTCGGCGCCCTGACGCGAACCTGTAGGGTGGGCAAAGGCGCTCTTGCGCCGTGCCCACCACTTACCAATCCACGATTGCGAGAGAAGAGGTGGGCACGCTTCGCTTTGCCCGCCCTACTGCGCTGAGTGGACCGGACGAATCGGATTGCGGCATGACTTTGCCGGAATCCGATGGCCCGTTTCGAGCTGCAAAACAAAGGCAAGACGCGAGCCCGGACAAGGAGATGAGCGGCGAAAGCCGCCAATGATTTGCACTACTACCTTCCGCCTATACTAAGCGCGAAAAGGCGATGCTGTAATTTCGAACGATGGCTCGCAGACGAACTGCGCATCACGGGCGTAGCGCGCTCAGGCGCCTAACATGGCGTGCACAACAACACCGCGGAGGGAATACAATGACCTTTGGAACGAAGGGCTTCTTGGCTGGCATCTCGATGGTTGCGATGCTGGCCACCGCTACATCAGGCGTTCGCGCCAACGACTCCCTGCTCAAGGCACAATCCGATTCGAACCAGTGGGCCGTTGCCGGCCACGACTACGGCAACACGCGCTTCAGCCCGCTGAAGCAGATCAACACCGAGAACGCCGGCAAGTTGACTCTCGCCTATTCGTTCTCGCTGGCCTCGCTCCGTTCGAACGAGTCCTCGCCGATCGTCGTCGGCAACACGCTCTACGTTTCGAGCTCCTGGGGCCCGAAATACGTCTACGCGCTCGATGCCGCCACCGGCGCGCGCAAGTGGACCTACGAGCCCGATATTCCCGAGGACGTGCTGCAATACGCCTGCTGCGACGTGAACAATCGCGGCGTCTCCTATGCCGACGGCAAGATCTTCGTCGGCCGACTCGACGGCAAGCTGACGGCGCTCGATGCCGCGACCGGCAAGGCGCTGTGGACGACGAAGGTGGTCGATTACAAGCAGGGTTCGGTCATCACCTCGCCGCCGCTCGTCGTGCGCGACAAGGTCATCACCGGTTTCGGCGGCGGCGAGTATGGCGTGCGCGGTTCGCTCCAGGCCTTCGACATCAACACCGGCAAGCAGCTGTGGCAGACCTACACCGTTCCCTCGCCGGACGAGCCCGGCGGCGACACCTGGAAGGGCGACTCCGCCCAGCATGGCGGCGGCGCGGCCTGGCTGGTCGGCTCCTACGATCCGAAGAGCGACACGGTCTATTGGGGCACCAGCAATCCCGGCCCGTGGAACACGGCGGTGCGCTCGACCGGCGACGGCAATTTCGGCAAGCTGACCAACCTCTACACCGCCTCGACGGTGGCGTTCGATCCCAACACCGGCAAAATCAAGTGGCACATCCAGACCACGCCGGCCGATGCCTGGGACTATGACGGCGTCAACGAAGCCGTGCTCGCGGATCTGAAGATCGGCGGCAGCACCGTTCCGACGCTGATGAAGGCGGATCGCAACGGCTACTTCTTCGTCGCCAATCGCGAGACCGGCAAGGTGCTTTCGGCGGAGAAATACGTGTTCTCCAACTGGGCCAAGAAGTGGGACGTCGCCACGATGCGCGCGGTCGAGGATCCCGACAAGCGTCCCGGGCCGAACCATCCCGCCAAGGACATCTGCCCGAACCTGATCGGCGGCAAGAACTGGCAGCCGATGTCGTTCAACCCGCAGACCGGCCTCGTCTACATCCCGTCCAACAATGTCTGCATGGACTGGTCGGTCTCCGATGTCGCCTACAAGCGCGGTGTGTTCTATCTCGGCGCCGAATTCCCGACCAAGGAAGGCCCCGGCGGCTTCCTCGGCGAGCTCGTGGCCTGGGATCCGGTCGCGCAGAAGAAGGTCTGGTCGATCAAGGAAGACCTGCCGTTCAACGGCGGCACGCTGACCACCGGCGGTGGCCTCGTGTTTGCCGGCAACATTCATGGCGATTTCCGCGCCATCGATGCGAAGTCCGGCAAGGTGTTGTGGAGCAAGAATCTCGGCTCCGGCATCGGCGCGGGTCCGGTGACCTACCAGGTCGACGGCAAGCAATATGTCGCCATCGTCGTCGGCCGCACGGCTGCGCTGCCTGCGTTCCTGGGCGAGGTAGGAAAGAAGATGACGGCCGCAGCTCCCGAGGGCGGTTCGCTCTTCGTGTTCTCCGTCCAGTGACCACTCGCGCGCGTATCCTCGAGGTGACGGATACGCGCGCGCTTTTTCCAAACCTTAGCTGCGGCATCGGCCGATGCCTGGTGCCGCAGCGCCTGGCTCGACAGAATTCTGGCCCAACAAAGCTATGGGAGACGAGGATGCGTCCGAATCATTCTGGCACCGGTGCGAGCCGAAATCGCGCCATCGCAGGCCTGCTCGTATGTGCCGCGCTGATCGCTCCACCCTCGCTGCACGCAGACGAAGCGCAGCCGCTCCGTCTCTGCGCCGATCCGACCAATCTTCCGTTCTCGAGCGATAGTCCGTCGCAGCCGGGCTTCTATGTCGAGATCGGGCAGGCCCTGGCGCAGGCGCTCGGCCGGCCGGTCGCCTACGACTGGTACAAATCCTATTTCGGCAAGCGCACCGTGCGCGTCACGCTGCTCGGCAAGCAATGCGACGCCATGATCGGGCTGCCGCGGTCCGAGGATTTCATGGGACCGGCCGTGATCTTCTCCAACGCGTTCGCAAAGCAGGGCTATGCCCTCGTGGCCGCCAAGGGGCAGGCGCTCGATGGCGTCGACGGCCTCAGGGGCAAGCGCGTTGCCGTGCAGTTCGCCAGCACGCCGCAAAACCTGCTCGCGAGCCGCGACGACATCCAGAAGGTGACGGTGCTGTCGCCGGAGGAAGGCATGCAGGCGCTCGATCGGGGCAAGGCCGACGTCGCCTTCATCTGGGGCCCGGTCGCAGGCTGGCTGAACAAGACCAGCTACAATGATCGCTACCAGATTCAGCTCACCGAGGGCGATGGCCTGTCATGGGACGCGGCGATCGGCTTTGCCAAGACGTCCACCGAGCTGCGTGATCGCGTCGATGCCGTCCTGCCGCTGCTTCAGAGCACCATCGGCGCGCTCGCGGTGAAATATGGGCTGCCGACCGGCCAGCCGGCGCGCTTCGGGGCGACCCAGGCGATGCCGGCGGGAACGACGACCGGGACCGGACCCGGTGTGACGCAGACCGCCAGTGTGGTGGCGACCGAGACCAAGGGCGACGCGGCCGCGCCGGGCACCGAGGCCGTCGGCTCCGGCAAGGAGATCTTCAACGGAACCTGTGCGCACTGCCACGGTCCCGACGCGGTCCAGAGCGAGCGGAAGATCGACCTGCGGCTGCTGCGTCACCGCTACGGCGACGAGATGCGCGAGAAGTACTGGACGACCGTGCATGAGGGACGGCCGACCAAGGGCATGCCGGCCTGGAAAGAGGTCTTCACCGACGACCAGTTCGACCACATCTTTTCCTTCCTGCTGACGGTCCAGTCCGAATCGAACGACTGAACGATCTTGACCGAACGCGATCGGGAGGATGTGGTAGCGTCCGTCCGGCATCATCCCGGCGCCGGACGGCTATCGCATGGATGTGCCGCTTCCGCTGCCGTGGTCGATGCGCGTGCGGTGCAGTGTTGGGAAGGTGCCATGACCAGCTTCCTGATCATCGACGATCATCCGCTGTTTCGCGAGGCGCTCGGCAATGCGGTGCGGCTGGCCTTGCCGGAGGCGCAGATCTTCGAAGCGATGTCGATCGGGGATGCCCTGCATATCCTGTCGGCCGGGCAGGGCATCGACCTCGCGCTGCTCGACCTCTCGCTGCCGGATGCGACCGGCTTCTCCGGCTTCCTGCGCTTGCGCGAGGCCTATCCGCGCCTGCCCGTCGCCATCGTGTCGAGCGAGGAGGACCAGCATGTCGTCCGCGAGGCGCTGGCGCTGGGCGCCGCAGGCTATCTGCCCAAGTCGACGTCGAAGCGCGAGCTGGCACAATCGATCGAGGGCGTGCTGAGCGGATCGGTGTCGGTGCCAAAGGATTTCGTGGCGACGCCGAAGCGGCGGCGGGCCGATGCCGGCAACGGGCTCGAGGTCAAGCTGCGCGACCTCACGCCGCAGCAGCTGCGCGTGCTCGACCTCCTGCGTCGCGGCTATCCGAACCGGCAGATTGCCCAGGAGCTTCAGCTCGCCGAATCCACGGTGAAGGCGCATATCACCGAGATCCTGCGCAAGCTCGGCCTGTTCAGCCGCAACAAGGCGATCATCGAGATCGGCAAGATGGAGCTGCCGGATCCGCGCAGCCGGCCTCATGCGCGGATCGATCGCGGCAGGTCGCAATGACGCGCGGTGTCCTTCTTGACCTGGATCAAGCCGGCGTGTCTCTGCTGAGTCATTATCAACGCGTGCAATTCGACGCCGGCCCCGGCGGTATCCTGGGCACGGTCTTCAAGGTCTTCAGAATGGCTCGTACCTGATGCGATTTCTGATCGTCGAAGATCATCCGCTGTTCCGCGAGGCGCTCGAAGGCGCGCTCCGGATGGTGGCGCCTGCGGCCGATATTGTTCAGGCGACGTCGATCGACGGCGCGCTGGAACAGGTCGCGACGGCCGCCGAGTTCGACCTGATCCTGCTCGATCTGTCGATGCCGGGCACCACGGGTCTTTCGGGCATCATCCGCATCCGCAAGGCGTTTCCCAAAATTCCCGTCGTCATCGTCTCCGGGCATCAGGATCGGCAGATCATATCCGGCGCAATGTCGCTCGGCGTGTCCGGCTACATCCTCAAATCGTCGTCCAAACAGGATCTGGCACAGTCGATCGGCGAGGTACTGCGCGGCTCGGTCTGTGTTCCCGCCGTCTATCGCGGACTGGTCCGCCCGCTGCGTGCGTCCTGCCCCGCGCAGGATCTCCTGAAGCGCCTGCACGAACTGACACCACAGCAATTGCGCGTGCTCGAAATGCTCAAGCGTGGCCTGCAAAACAAGCAGATCGCCTATGAGCTGAAGATTTCGGAGACCACGGTGAAGGTCCACGTCTCCGACATCCTGCGCAAGCTCAACGTGCTCAGCCGCACCAAGGCCATCGTCGAAATGTCCAGAATCGATTTCGCGACGCTGGCAGCCGGAGACACCGCGGCCAGGCGCGAGCGGGCACGTCCGGACCAGCAGTGAGGCGATTTTCTCCCGTTTGCCCTTCAAATTGAGAGCGCTTTTTACTTGTAAGTCATGGCCTTGACGGCATGTAATATACTACCGGTACTGTGCAAGGGGTTGTTTTCGCCATTTTGATTGGAAGCCGTGCGCGCTCGCCCCGCCGCAAGCGGCGTGAAGCGAAGACGATCCGTGCGGGCTAGCTCAGCAGGAACGACAGCAGCGCCCGCATCTCGGCGGGCTTGATCGGCTTCTTCAGCACTTCGAGGCCGTGCAGGCTCGCTTCCTTCGCGGCCTTTTCGGAGTAGTCGGCCGTGATGATCATGGCCGGCGTGTCGAGCGTCAGATGCCGGCGGACGTCGGCGATGGCCGACAGGCCGCTCTCGCCGTGATCGAGGTGGAGATCGGCGATCACGGCATCGGGTGCGCCGCCGAGCTCGCTGAGGCGCAGGAGCGCATCCGCGGCCGAGCGCGTGGTCGCGACGTCGCAGCCCCATCCTTCCAGCAGCGCGGCCATCGCCTCCGAGCCGTTCGGGTCGTTTTCGATCAGCAGGATCTTGGCGCCCTCGAGCCCGCTATAGTGCCGCTCGGCGAGCTTGACCTCATGCACCTCGTCGCTGACCTCAGTGAGGTCGGCCGGCTCCAGCTCAAGCGTGAAGGTCGATCCCCTGCCGACCTGCGACGACAGCCGCACCTCGTGCCCGAGCACGGTTGCGAAACGGCGGACGATGGAGAGGCCGAGCCCGAAGCCGGCCTGGTCGGTCGCGGTCGCCTCGCCGCGCTGGAATTCGCGGAAGATTGCCTGCTGCTGCGCCTGTGCAATTCCAGGTCCGGTGTCGGAGACCTGGATGCAGATGTGGTCGCCCTTCAGCCGGCATCCCATGACGACGCCGCCGCTGCGGGTATAGCGGATGGCATTGGCAAGCAGGTTCTGGAGGATCCGCCGCAGCATCATCGCATCCGACCTCACCGCGCGCGGCGAGGTGCGGATGCGCAGGGAAAGACCCTGCCGCGCCGCGACCGGCTCGAATTCGTTGCGGAGCTGTTGGAACAGGGGCGCCAGCGCAATCGCCCGCACGTCGGGCTTGAGCGCGCCGGCGTCGAGCTTTGCGATCTCCAGCAGCGACCGCAGCAGGTCCTCCAGCATCAGCAGCGAGCGGTCGGCCTGGTCGATGAGCAGGCCCGCCTCCTGCGATTCCATCATCTCGGTCAGCGCCGACAGCGTCAGGCGCGCCGCGTTCAGCGGCTGCAACAGGTCGTGGGTGACCGAGATCAGCACCGATGATTTCAGCGAGCTTGCGGCTTCGGCCTGCTGCTTGGCGCGGTAGAGCCCCTCATTGGCGCGCTCGACCGAATGCAGCGCCTCGCGCAACTGGTGAGTCCGGTCGCGAACCTTGTGGTCGAGCGCAATGGCGGTTTCGAACAATGAAAAGGCGTTGAGCTGCTGGTCCATCGAGCGTTCGACCCGCGACATCAGCGCGGCATTGATCTTCTTCAGCTTCGCCGCCTCGCGCCGTAGCTGGTCGACCGCATCGGGGCCCTGCCACATGTCCGTCACGACGGGCGCCTTCCGATCGCAACGCCGGTGAAGGTTTGGTTCACATGCATGGAGCCGAACTGCTCCCCATAGGTATGAAAGCCGACGACCCGGTTCTGCCGGTACAGGTCGGACATGTCGCGGGCGAGCTGATGCTGCTCGGCGTCGAGCCGGCGAAGCAGGCACTCGAAGCCGATATAGAGCGAGACCTCTCCGATCTGGTCGCGGATCTCGGTGAAGGTGTCGCAGGTCGAGCCGACCAGGCTGCGCGACGTCGCCGCCGTCAGCACCATGCCCTCGTCGATGGCGCAGAAGAAATGCAGGGAGCCGTCCGGTTCGACGCGCTGGATCGACCGCGCGTAATAGGCGCCGCCGACGCGCACCAGCACGGGGTGGGACGCGAAGGAGAACGGATCGAGCTTGGCGTCCAGGATCCCGACCATGCGCGAATATTCCTGGGCCGCAGGCTCCGCGTTCAGCTCCCTGACCGTTCGATTTTCGATGTCGGCTTCGGTGACCACCATCTTCTGCGGGCTCGGCTCGAAATTGTCGCACTTGAAAACGCGGAACGGCAGCGAGGTGTTCAACAGGATCAGGAGGGCGGCATTGGTGTGGGCCTTGCCGTCGCAGAACACCCAGGTCTTCTCGAAGCGCATCCCGTCGCCGGCGGACCCGCCGACGACAGGAATGTCGTCGAGCGAGGCATAGATCGCCGACATCACCGCCTCTTCGCGGCGGCACAGGCCGTCGATCAACACCAGGCCGAAGGGATTGCCGCGATCGACTTGCGGGGTGACCCGCAACAGCTCGTGCCGGAGCTCGCCGCCGATCCTGCGGCCGTCCTCGACGCGGAAGCCGTCGAGGTTGAGAATGGGCCGCACCGCGGCCGAGAAGTCGGCACGGCTGAACGCCAGCGCCACGACGCTGTTCTCGTCCCAGCCGTCGGGCGCGAGCTCGCCCGCGGTCGTGCAACCGCAGACCTGGGTCTCGTCGAACTGCCGGGTGATCTCGGCGATGAAGTGATGAGGGTCGTAGCTGGGCGAGAGGAAGACCAGGATCAGCGCCAACTCGTCGGATGGGAGCTGGGCGGCGAGCTCGGCCACGGCTTCATCGACGCTCGCAGCCTTCGATTTGGCAACGGCAACGCCAGACGCACCGCCAAACCGAAAATCGGTTTGCCCCACTCCGTTTCTCCCTCGAGGACCAGCCTGGTCTAACGCCAAGTCTTCAAAGAATAAGGCGTTTTCCGGTTAGCCGCAACACGGCGCCCCTCGGCCCCGGCAAGGTTGGACGCGCCCTGGGGGCGAAACTCTCTCCACCCGCGGTGCAGGCCGGACGGATTTACCGCCCCTTGACGTTTCTGCCCTAATTTTCCGCACGCGTTCGGAAAGGGCTGCTTCCGGGCCGCGTGATCGTTGCAAGAACATAGGGTGGGGGTAGGAATGTCCGGGCGTATCGCGTCGCCGTCTAAGCGCACCATATTTCCGACCCTCAGGTTCCGCGCCAAAATCATCCTGGGCTTTGCCGCAGTGCTGGTGATCTCCGCCGGCAGCATGGCTTTCGCCTATTTCGGCTTCGAGCGGGTGTCGTCCGGGGTCGGGTCCTACCGCACCAGCGTTTCCGAGGCCGACCTCGCCCGCAACATCGACCGCGAGCTGCTCGCCTATCGTTCGTCCGCCCGGTACTTCGTCGTCACCGGCAAGGAGGATGATGCCAAGGCGGCGCTGGATGCCGAGGCCGGCCTCAAGAACGCGATCGACCAGGCGATCAAGGGCGCCAAGCGGCCGGCGCGGCAGGAGAGTCTCAGCAAGCTCGCCAAGGAGTTCTCCAACTTCTCGGCGACGTTTGCAAAGATCCTGCAAGCCAAGCGCGACAGCGCGCTCCTGGTCCAGAACCAGCTTCAGCGCAATGCCAACCTCCTGAAGTACAAGCTCGACGACATCGGCAACAACGCCTCCGACGCGGAGGCCCAGGCGATCGAGTTCGGCACCAAGCAGGTCAACGCCCAGTTCCAGACTGCGAGTGCCGCCGCGAGCAATTTCATCGTCAACTCCGACCAGGCGGTGGCGACAAGCGCGCTGGCGCGACTGAAGTTCGTCGAGAATTCGCTGGGCGCGATCTATTCCATGGACGACAAGGTCGTCGCCGGCCTGAAGGATGCGAAGGCGCTGCTCGCGGCCTATCGCGATGCGCTGGAGAAGCTGATCGCCAACGCCAAGATGGTCGATGATCTCGTGACCGAGATGAGCGGCTCGGCCGGCGCAATCCTGCAAGGAGCCACCGCCATGAAGGCGGACCTCGTCGCCGAACAGCAGCGGCTGGATTCCGAATCGGAAGCGACCATCGGGCAGACCGAGCAACTGGTCCTCATGCTCGCCGTCGGCGGCACGCTGCTCGGCGCGGTTCTCGCCTTCCTGCTCGGCACCGGCATCTCGCGCCCGATGATCGCGATGTGCAAGGCGATGCGCGAGCTCGCCTCGGGCAATTTCGACGTCGTGCTGCCGGGCCTCGGCCGCAAGGACGAGATCGGCGAGATGGCCGGCGCAGTCGAGGAGTTCAAGGTTCAGGCCGTCGCCAAGGCCGAGCGCGATGCTGCCGCCAGCGAAGCCCAGAGCCGGGAGCAGGCCGCCAGCCGCCGCTCCGAGCTGATCCGTTTTGCCGATGATTTCGAGAGCGCCGTCGGCGCCATCGTCTCCAACGTCTCCGCCTCGGCCGTGCAGCTCGAATCGGCAGCGTCCACGCTGACGCGCACCGCGGAGACCACCCAGAGCCTGTCGAGCCAGGTCGCCGGTGTGTCCGAGCAGGCGTCAAGCAACATGCAGTCGGTCGCCACCGCGACGGAAGAGCTCTCGGCTTCGGTCGAGGAGATCGGACGCCAGGTGCGCGATTCCAGCCGTATCGCCGAGGCCGCCGTGGTGCAGGCCAAGGAGACCGACGGCCGCATCGGTAAGCTCTCGCATGCCGCCCAGCAGATCGGCGAAGTGGTCAAGCTCATCACCGCGATTGCCGAGCAGACCAATCTGCTGGCGC
>NZ_SPQT01000039.1 GCF_004571025.1 Bradyrhizobium niftali
GCACCCGGTTCAGATAGCCATAAATGTAGAGCTTCAGGAGAACCGAGGGGTGATACGACGGCCGTCCCGTTGCGGCCGGCTCCGCTCCCTCAAAGCCCATCTCAGCCAAATCAAGCGCATCGACAAACACGTCGATCACTCGAACAGGGTTGCTCTCGTCAATGAAATCATCGAGGCATTCGGGCAATAATGTCCATTGCCCACGATCGGCCTGCTCAACGAAGCGCCTCATCAGCTTCCCCCGCAGAATCACCAGAGAATCATAGCAAAGCAGCAGCGTTTTCACACAGCCAGGGTCCGTGGCTGACCTCGGCCCAAAGCGCGGGGATGTCCGCTTCATGCAAGTGATCGACCAAGGTCATGCTGGGTACCGAGGGCGGCCTTTGACCCGAAGCGGAAGTTGCGTCTCCTCGTTGAGCCAAACGCCCCATGCGGCCGGAATGTTGCTGTCCCCGGCACCGTGAAGAAATTATAAATGGTTGTCGCGCTACAACACCGCATCTCCTGCGGGATGCGAAAGAACATGAAGAACATCTTCGCGAAACCGGAAAACGTACTGACATTGTGCGGCCTTGCCCTTGCCGACATGGCGTTGCTCCTGTCGGTGCCGCAGTATGTGCCGACGCTTCATCTCGCCAAGACGTCCTTCTGGAACGGCACGAAAATCAACCAGGTTCGCTTCGGGTCTTATCCCGATGTGGGTTTGGCAGAATTGGCGAGAGCCGAAGCCGCCAGGCACGCAGGGACGTGGGATGCCTGGGCCTTTGCCTGCATCGCTCTCCAACCAAATGACAAAGAAAAGCCTGTCCTTCTCGTGGATGCGGGAGAAGCGCCGGTCGCGAACAGCGTTCGTATCATCCAGGAGCTTCGCCTGCCCAATGATGGCTTCGGCTTGTACGGCAGACCACGGTTCAGCTTGAATGTCGACGGCCAAGCCTTGCCACTGGATGAAGTGGAGACCCCGCGTTGGCATGCCTTTCTCCACAAGGGGATCAGCAAGCTGAAGGCCGCCGCCGACAATTGGGAACGATGGAGCATCCCGTCATCCGATGAAACGGCGTTGCTTACCCGAGATGACGCCAAGGGCCGGATATGGTTCACCGCACACATTTCGACTGACGCCGCTCAGGTCCGCTTTCTCTCAAAGGCGCAGATCGTCTGATTTACCGATCGTGAGTATTTCGCCTTGTGGCCCGTTCGAGACATGCAGGTCCGATCTGACGATGTCGGCTTATCCGGCCAGACCGGAAGTCATCACATCGGGGTAAACCGACGCGATTGACCCGGAACGGACATTACCAACGGCGCAATTCACTTCAATGGCGCAGATAGCGCCAGCCGACGACGACACCGCTCACAGAGACGATGGCGCCAAGGATCGACAGCAGCCAAACCACGATGTCCCAGGCCGGGCGATACGTCAGCAGAAACCGGAAATCGAAACTGTGCAGCGCGTTGAACAGCCAGCGATAGGTGCGACGGCTGCCGTCCACGCGGCCGATGATGTCGCCCGTAACAGGGCTGATGTGAAACCACGTTCTCGCATCATCGTCGAACATCGCCCGCAAGACCGGCAATTCGCGGTCGTGATGATGCGCATACCAATAGGCATCGTACTCCCTGAGGATGCGTTGCCCCGCAAGACGTGCTCGCGGCAACAGTTTCGTTGCTGCGGTCCACACACGATCCTGCGGGAGTGTCATAACCTCGCCCGACATCACATCGAGCGGCCGCTGCGCGCCATCACGCGATGCGGCGATCATCATCGGATTGCCATCGAGCCAGACAAAGCGCGCTTCGACCACGGCGGATTGCGGCGCCGGCAACTTCGTTGCGATCGTCGGCGCATCGTGGCCGGCATAGCGTTGCAGCACCTCGCCCGTCGTGTTGCGGTTCGCAAAATATCCGCCGGGGTTTAGCGAAAGCCAGCCAGAGAACGTCCAGGTCAGCACGAAGACGCCCGCAATCAGGCCGGTGACATGGTGCCACGCCATCCAGCCACGATAGGGCGTGATCTTGCCGCTCGCATACCGCCGCCTCAGCCGTACGCGCAGGATGCCGATCCAGATGCCAGTGGCGCCGACGATGAGGCAGATTCCAGAGATCCAAAGCACGACCAGCCGCCACAATGGCCCATCCTTGCGCAACACGGTCGGATAGATCCAGTGTGGAATCGAGCCGAGCCAGTTCCAGACGCGCTCGGTGTGGTTGGTATCGAGCACAATCTCGCCGGAGCGCGAGGAGACATAGAGCTTGGTGCCGGCATCGTCGCCGAGCGCAATCAAGTAGAGCGGTCGCAGCGGATCATAACGGGCAGTTACGCTCCATTGGTCTCGGTCGATGATCGCTTCGAGCCGCGGTGATTTGCTCGCGGGATGATGTTGCACGACGTCGAGCGCCTGCTGTTCGGAAATGCCAGTGATGACGTGGCCATCGGCTGCAGAGATCGTCTGCCGTTTGCTGTCCCAGCCCGTCATCCGATACACCGGCTCGTCGGCCAGCATGGAAAGCCGGAGATCGCGCGGATAGCGGGTGGCGCCTGCCATCTTCATCGCGTCGTCCGGCGACAGCGTCACCTTCTCCCATTGAATGTCGGGAAGCGCTGCCAGTCTTTCCTTGTCTGAAAGGCTGGGAAAGGCGACGTACATCATCACCACGCCGGAAATGAACCACATGGCGAAAAACAGGCAGGTAGTGATGCCGATCCACCGGTGCCCGATATACAGCCACCGCCGGAGCGTTCGTTTCAGGGCGCGTGCCACGCTCAGAACTTCACGTTGACTGCGAGCTGAGCCGTGCGGGGCATGCCGAGCAGCCACTGTGTGGTGCCGCCCGAAGTCGTGTACACCTCGTCGAACAGATTGTAGACGCGGAACGACACGGTGGTGTTGAGATCGGGCTTCCACTGCACACCGGCATTGACGATGCTATAGGCCGGGCGCGTCATCGTGTTGGCATTGTCCGCGTAGGTCTTGCCGACGATCTGCACGCCCGCATTGGCCGACCAGTTCGGCGCAAAGGCCCAGGTCGCCCAGATGTTGGAGACGGTCTGCGGTACGTTGACCGGCACGTTGCCGGCATAGTTCACGGCCACGCCACCAACCGATTGCACGAAGTCGTCATACTTCGCGCGCAGGAAGGCGGTGTTTGCATCTATTCGCCAGCCATAGTCGAGTAGGAATCCGACTGATGCTTCGATCCCACGCGATGATTGCTGGCCGACCTGGACGGTGAGCGAAGGAATGTTGGGATCGCGTGCCAGCAGGTTGTTCTTTACGATCTCGTAGCCGGCCAGTGTCCATTCACCCCGGCCGCCCCAGAACGATTGCTTGACGCCGATCTCGATCTGTTTGCCTGTGGCCAGATCGAAGTTCTTGTTTGCGGAGGACAGCGAGATGAGCCCTCCGACAGGGTCGACGGCCGTTGCATACTGGCCATAGAATGCGAGGTCCTTCATCGGTGTATAGACCGCACCGGCGCGCCAGGTTGTCGAGGAGAACGACTTCTCGAAGCTGTTGGCGGGCGTGACATGGTCGGTGCGCGTGATGGTCGGGTCATCCTGGCGGATACCGGCAATCAAGGATAGTTGCTCGGTCACCGACAGCCGGTTTTCGGCAAACAGCGCATACTGGTTGGTTACGCTGCCGTAACTGGGAATCGTGGCGTTCGGGCTGCTGAACAAGCCTGGAACGAAGTTGAACGGGTTGACGGACGATGAGCCGCCGTAAGGCGAATTGTTGGTGTGGGTGAAATTGATGCTGTTGACGTCGAAGCCCGCCACGAACTCATTGGCCATGCCAAGGACGTGCCCGCGGAATTTCGCATCCAAGCGATTGCCGACTTGCTGCTGATCGTGAAAAATCTCGATGTAGCTGCTTCGATTGATCAGGCCGGTGGCGGGATTGTAGGCGTAGCTCTCGACGTCCTTCCAGTGCCTCTTGGAGTTCAGGTAGTAGAGCGTGTTCTGGATCGAGATGCCATCGGCAACCTGCCATTCGGTCTTCACCTGGTTCCAGCTATCCTGGTATCGGATGTGACTGTCGCTGACATTGTAGTTCTTGAACCGGAGAGATTCATTAAGCATGCCGTTGATCAACGGCGTTCCGAAGTACCGCGATGGGTTGCGGTCACCGTAGTCCGTGGACAGCGTCCAGGTGACGTCTTCGTTCTGCCTGATCTGGACCACGGCATGAAGCGCGACATTCGAGGTGTCGTCACGATCAACCCATCCGTCCGATATGTTGCCGGTGGCGGTGATCCGATAGGCCACGTCCTTGCTAACCGGGCCGCCGCTATCCACGGCAATTCGCCTCGTCATGTTGCTGTCCAGCGAGACTTCTGCCTGGTTGCGAGCGACCCACGACGGCAGTTTCGAAACGATGTTGATGGCGCCGCCGACCGCACCGGCGCCATACATCACCGACGCAGGGCCGCGCAGCACTTCGATGCGCTCAGTCGACCACGTGTCGAACGGAAAGGTCACCGTCCCGGCACCGATGTAGAGCTGGGTGCCGTCGTACAGCGTCATGACGGAGCCAAGGCCCGTGAAGCCGCGGGTATTGAACGAGACGCCGCCATTGCCGGGGGCCGGGCTCGCTGTGAAACCGGTCGCGTTTTGCGTCACCGCGTCCAGGATGTTCTGCTGGCCGCGCTCGGCGATGGTCTCGGCTGATATCACCTCCACGCTGGCCGGCGTCTGCAGTCGCGTGAGGCCGAGGCGGCTGCCGGCCGTGCTCGCACCGGTGAGGTTGAGCGTCGGTGCGGCGAACGCCGGACCCGTCGGGTTCACAGTCGGAGCACGCGAGTCGCCAGTTACACTTCGTTGCTGGCGTGAGCGCGCGGAGCGCATTGCATCGCTGCGTCGGGTGCTGCGGGCATTCGGCTGCCTCACTAGCGGCTGCACCACCACAGGGTCGAGCGTCTGGCCCGGCCTTTCGGACTGCGCCCAGCCGTCGGTCGACAGCACAAGGCAGGAGAATGCAACTGAACGGAGCAACGCGCAGCGCTGCCGTGGCGCGGAAATTTTACGGGAGGTCATCAATAGTCTCGCGATAACGTGGCACGTCACCACGAACGCAGTTTGGCCGCTGCCTCAAGAGGAAGACAGCTCAACACTCATCAGGACACCCCGCCCAATGTGCTCGCGTGTGACCACGACTGACGGCAGGTCTCCTGGCTCGCGGGTCGCTGCCTGTCGCCGCCTTCCCAAGCCCGCAGGCCCAGTGGCTTTTGACGAAGGCTCGCCGCTTACAGTTGCGGGGGCAGCCACGGCGTTGGGGGACCCCCGCACCGTATTCCCTATTGATCTCCCGAAAGAGAACCGTCGTAGGCACCCTAATTTTATTTGCAAAGGACTGTCAACTGACCATCGGGCTGCGGCGGAAAGCAGCGCGCTGTCCCGATCGCCCGACCGAGCGCGGATTGCCAAAGTCCTTGCGAGCTGGCGACCACCCGGGGCGGCCTTTCGTCTGTCTCGGGCCAAGTCAGGTTGTGGCCCAAACACGCAGTGCAGACGAAACGCCAATTTGTCGGCTCATAGGGGTAGACCGGAAGCAGACGGCGTGCCGCCTGAACGGCGCATTTTGACCCGCAACGGACATTAATGGCTTGACCCAATGCAGATCCATTGGGTTGATAGGATTTGCTTTCAGGTACGATGGGTGGGCGTAAGCGCGAGGCGCACGGATGGAGTTGCCCGCTACACTGAACCTCATTGACTTGACGGTGGGCGCACATCTCGAGCTCACAAAACCCGGGCGACTGCGCCTCGACCGGCTGAGAAAGCCTGGCAGGGGCGTGACGGCACTGGTTTATGCAGCGACGCTCCTTGTGGCGTTTGCTACAGCTTGCGCATATGCCGCTGACATAGGTTATCTGGCTCCCCCCGGAGTTGCTGCAAACGAGTTTCCCTCACCACAGCGCCCTGTTGCACGGATTGTCAGCTCACGCCGCTCCGCCGAAGAGCGCCGCGACGCTCTCGATGAGGCCGGCCAGATCGCACGCGTTCTTGAACTGAAACCTGGCATGACAGTCGGCGACATTGGTGCAGGCAGTGGCTACCACACGGTCAGACTCTCGTACCTCGTCGGACCCGCCGGCTCTGTCGTTGCCCAGGACGTCACGCGGGATTACCTCATAGAGCTCGCCAGGCGAACAGAACTTCTGAAGTTGCCGAACGTGCAATTCGCGCTCGGAGAACCACACGACCCGCGTCTGCCCGCTTCCTCGCTGGACGCCGCAATCCTTGTGCACATGTATCACGAGATAGCTCAACCCTATGCCTTCCTCTACAATCTCGCGCCCGCCTTGAAGCAGGGTGCACGGGTCGGAATTGTCGACCTCGAGCTTCCGACGTCGAAGCATGGCACGCCAATCGAGCTCCTGCGCTGCGAATTGACCGCCGTCGGCTATCGCGAGGTCGCCACACATAAGCTCGCAGGGGATGGAGGGTACCTGGCCGTATTCTCTCCGCCGGAGGTAGCGGGTCGAAAATCTCCCCGCGACATCGTTGCTTGCAGGGATCCTGCCGGCACGCGCTGACACCACGCCCGCCGCCCGTCTCGGAAGCGATACGCGAACATGTCCGAGCGCCCGACCGGCGCGATCGACCCAAAACGCCCGTTGACCCAAGACCCGCCCATCCTGTCTACTCAACTGAGTGGTGGCAACATGTAAGACAATGCTGACGCAAATTTACGAAGTCGCGACACCTGCGGAAGCCGAGGCGATATCTGCAATCGGCGTGGATCATGTCGGCGTGCTCGTCGGCGATGGAGCCTTCCCCCGGGAGCTTCCGATTCAGAAGGCGTTGGCGGTCATGAAGATGATGCGGGCGCCGTCCGTTCTTTCCGCGTTGTTCCTTTCGGCGGATGTCGCTCTTATCGAACGGATGGCGAGAGAGCTTGATCCGCCCATTGTTCATCTTGGCGCATCAAGCGAGTTGCTTACGCCTGATCTTGTCGTGGCGCTGCGAAAGTCCCTGCCGAAGACCAAATTCATGCGCAGCGTACCTGTCACGGGACCCGAGGCAGTAGGTGTGGCGCAAGCATATGATGGGGTTGTCGATTGGATCCTGCTCGACAGTCATCGCACGGGTGACGTGCAAATCGGCGCGCAGGGCGTGACGCACGACTGGAGCATCAGTCGGACGATAGTGGAGAGTGTTCGCACCCCGGTCATACTTGCTGGTGGCCTCGGACCGGACAATGTCAAAGAAGCTATTCGGTCGGTGCGACCTGCCGGCGTTGATTCGAAAACAAGAACGGATCGAGAGGGCACTCACTCAAAGGACCTCGGCAAGGTAGAGGCCTTCTATCGCGCTGCGACGAGCGGTTAGATCGCACTTCTCTTCCTGGCCCATCGCGTCGGCGAGCGCAACGCAGTGGCTTGTCCGGGGTCCGGCGCGAACCGGAGGTCGCCGGCTAAGGGTAAACCGACGCGGCGGCCCCCAAGCCGGCTATTCTCGAACTGTTCAGTTTCCGTCAGGTGCTCCGCGCGGAAAGCCGACGACGCCCGTCAGGGACCTCCATCTCCCGCCCCCGCACGGCCTCACGACGTCTTCTGCTTCGCCTCCACGTATCGTGCGAAGCTGTCGAGGATCGCCTGCCAGCCGCCTTGCTGCTGCTCGACCGAGTGTGTCGGCTCGCTGTCGAAGACGACGCGGACGACAATGCCATTCGGGCCGGGCGCGAACTCGACCTCGGCCTTTCGATCGCCAAATGCGTATTCGATCCGCTTGTGCTCAACGAGCTTCGTGTAGGTGCCGGCGAAGTCAAAGCCCATGCTGCCGTCCTTGGCCTCCATGCGAGACGAGAAGAGGCCGCCTTCGCGCAGGTCGACCGTAGCCTTGGTCGTATGCCAGTCGTCGGACGCGGCGTTCCACTTCACGATGTCGGCAGGCGTCGTATAAGCGCGCCAGACCCGATCGATGGGGGCTGCTACGGTGGTTTCGACGCTGATCCTCATGAACATTGCTCCTGTTTCTATTTTCACGGCTCAAGGTGACGGCATCACCGACGTGTGCGGGGTCCATCCACGGCACTTCCGAGATGTGTCCGCCCAAGGACGATCGAGACCGGTCCATGCCGACATGGTCGAGCCGTCAATGTCTCAAAAATGCGATAGCGGGCAACCAGGTGCGCCGTGATGAGGTTCAAAGCCCTGTCAGATCGTCATTTTCCGAGCTGTTGAAGCACGGCGGTCCACAACGCAAGTGGTTCCCTGAGGCCTCCCGGCTCGGACGGCTTTTTGCGAACGGCAGTGTGCACCATGACGAGTTTCGAGGCGGGATCGACCAGGATGACCTGACCGCGTATGCCGAGCAGGGCAAATCTGCGCTGTTCGCCAGGGAGGAGCCACACCTGATAGCCGTAACCGAAATAGGGTGTGGCCACTTGCGGCGCGAGATGACCATCGCCTGGTCTGACGGTCGTGGCATCCAACAGCCACTGCCGCGGGATCAACTGACGACCCTCCCAGGCGCCGTCGTGTGCGAGCAGCCGGGCCAGGCGCGCATAGTCGCGCAAGGTTGCGTTGAAGCAGCAAAAGGCAATCTCTTGCCCGCTACCGTCTATCGCCCATGAGGCATCCGCTTCGGTGCCGATGGCGTCCCAGATCCGGTCGTGGAGATAGTCGGCAACCGGGGTGGCCGTGGCGGCGCGCAGGACCAGGCCCAGTATCTCGGTTTCCACGCTTGCATAGTGCCATTTGGTCCCCGGCGGGGCGGTTCGGGTATTGAATTGCGCGACGACGGCGGCGGGATCTTTTGTCTCTCCAACGAACAGGGCTCGCCCAAGCCGGGCTATGTCATCGTTCCCATCATAGTTTTCCGAAAATTCGACGCCCGAAGACATGTTCAACAAGGCCCGGATGGATGTGTTTCCATATTCCGTTCCTGCAAGGCCAGAGACGTAGGTTGAGACGAGGTCGTCGATCGACTTGATCCGTCCTTCCGAGACCGCGATCCCGACCAGCATGCCGACCAGCGTCTTGGCCATGGATTGCGAAAGAAAGCGATCGTGGTCGGTCCGCGAATATTGATAGTGCTCGTACAGGATGGTGTCGTCCCTGGCGATCAGGAGTCCTGTCACCGGGTTGCGCTTGAGGTAATCCGCGATGCTCAGCCGTTCCGTGCCGAAACTGTAGGCGATCGATGGTTCTGGCGCGCGTTTGAATTGCCAGGGCGTCGTCGCGCGAGCGATCGCGCGCGAGGGGTAGATCTCGCCGAAATGGCTGTAGACCCCGACGAGCTTGTCAAGCTGGGTGGTGGTCCCCCGCGTGCCGACTGGATAGCCTTCGGCCGCGCCGTAGATCTCGGCATCGGGGCCGCTATCCGAAAAGACCGGTCCCGGCTCGCCGGGAGCGCTTCGGACGTCCTCTGCGCATGCCAAGGGCGCCCAGAGCGCGGAGACGAGAATGGCGGGCAACAAAAACCCGCGGCAACCGCGCGGCCTGCAGAGCGCTCCCCAATTCATTGGACTTGCCTCCTCACACGTTCTTGTGTGTGCGTTTACGAGAGCAACCTCGCAGGCCGGTGACGAGAGGCATGCTATCATTACGCGTAGACGGTGTCAGCATGTGGCCCATGAACGCATACCAGATCGCTCATTCTCAGGAGTGGTTTTCCAGATAGCGCGCGGTCGCTCGCGATCATGGACGCAATTCGGTTTAAGGCGTCAATCCGGCCTCGCCGCCTACGGCACGTGCCTGCCGGTCCCCGGCGACGATGATCGAAACGGAAATGAAACCACTAAACAAAAGCAGCCAATCCTGCCGTACGTCCAGGAGGATCGCAGCGCTGCCGCCGATGACTGACCAGATGAAGGGAATCACCAGAAGCCAGTAGGAGAAGCGGCCGGTCGTCATAAGTAGCAGACCGAACGTGAAAATCGTGACAGGGCAAGGAGCTACGCCGAACATCGGTAACGCCGGCCAGAAATGCCCCGTCGCAACCCCAATCAGCGGATAGATGAGAGATGCGTAGAGAATAAACCCCGCGCCGATCACCGCTCGAAACCCGTAAATGATCGCGAAGCGAAGACCATCGCGTACGACACCCGTGTAGAGGAGTGCCACGCCCTCTACCACGAACAAGGCGCCAAAGGCGAACGCGGCCTTGTTTACCGACGAGAAGAATACGCCGTGATAGAGAACGCCGGTGCCTAGCCACATCAATCCGAGGACGGTTGAGATAACGCGGTCTGAGGCACGGCCTTTCCGAAAAAGGGCGGCCACGGCGATCGCTCCAAGCACGTAAGCCAAAATTTGCGCGGGCCAGATCGCCTTATTGTAGGCCGCAAAGACGTCGAGGAACTGCTCAAGCGTAAAGGGAAGCATGGTGCGCTCCTCCCCGATAGTGCTTGAGTTTAGAGGACGGCGCTGCTTCGGTGCTTGATGAGGATCAACGTCGTGCCTCGAAGTCCGGTCACGGGCCCTTCGCAGCGGTCCGGCGGCCGCTGGCTCATTGTCGGCTTCTGATCAGGTCGCTCACCGAGCGTCGCAGGCGAGCAATCCGAACGCCGCTGTCGACCGCACTCGCGCGTCCCGGATGGCGGCCGCCACCGGGCGGGTGCCGGCGGGCTTGCCACCGCCCTGCCATTGAACCAGGACCAAACCCAACCGCCCCAAACCGGGGAGTGCCAATGCGATGACGGCCCCCGCCAGTTGACGAGCCATGCGGCCCGGTCGTCGAATCCATATGCGATGAACGGGTGCCTACATGCGGTTCTTTCTATGCGAGATCGTCGCGCGCGTCGTCGCTATCTATCTGTGCATCGATTGCGGCCGCATGCTGCGGGATGGCTATGCCGAGCGGAAAATCAGGGCTTTCAGTCCTGATCTCGTGGTCTGCCTGCTGGACTGGTCGAGGCAGGTTTTCCAGAGGGACACCGCGCCGGTCCAGTACTGGATGGAAATGGGCCATCAGGCCATCTGCCTCTTGGCGTGCCTCGTCGTGGCAATATTCGGGTGGTGGCTGCCGAACGGCTGAGCGTCGGGCGCTGGCCGTCCGGACCGACCCGCGAGGGGTGTGAGCACCGTCCGCAAGGCGAATTTTGAAATCTAGAGCGGGGCCAGGCCCGGCGGCGGCCTGCGCATGTTGGACGCCTGCTCGTACGCATAAGCCAGGCGCAGCAGCTTGTGCTCGCTCCAGGCGCGGCCCGCGAAGGCGACGCCGAGCGGATAGTCGGGCGTGTCCTTGCCGTCGGCGCCCGAGACGAAGCCTCCGGGCACCATCACGCTGGGATAGCCAGCCTTAGCCGCAATCGCTGCGCCGGTCGCGCCTGGGAACAGGACGGCGTCCAGCTTGTGCCGGTTCATGTAGGCATCCATGCCGCGCGTCCTGGCGGCGAGCAGATCCATGGCGCGCGCCGATTTGTACTCGCGCTCACTCAAATCGCCCCGGGTAGCGTTAGCGGCGAGGAACAGATCCTGGCCGAAGCGCAGCGCTTTGTCGGCATGAGCCTCGTTGAAGGCAATGATGTCGGCCATGGTCTTGATATCGGTATTGGTCGCCCAATCCCTCAGATAAAGATTGAGCCCGTATTTGAGCTCGTAGAGGAACACGATCGGCGACCCCGTCGGATTGCCCTTGTCGCGGCTGAGCGGATTGCGGTTGAGCACGGCCATGCCGGTGCCCGGCCCGGCAATCCAGCCGCGTGTCGGCATGCAGGCCCGCACGATGACGGCGCCCAGATCCTCCAGCACCTTGATCACTTCGGCCATCAGCCTGGCGCCGTCGGGTGGCAACTTGCCGTAATAAGGATCGTTCAGCGGATCGCCGGGGTCGCTCGGTACACCGATGCGCGCACCCTTCATCGCATCGCGTGTGAGGTCGGCCGTGTAATCGGCCGGCCTCCGCTGCCGCTCTGTCACGGGGTCGAGCGGATCCTTGGCGGCCAGCACGTTCAGCAGCATCGCCGCGTCGCGCACGGTGCGCGTCATCGGCCCCGCGGTGTCCTGGCTGTGCGCGATCGGCACGATGCCGGCACGGCTGATCAAACCGACGGTCGGCTTGACCGTGACGATGCCATTCCGGCTGGCAGGGTGCAGCAACGAGCCGGAGGTCTCGGTGCCGACAGAGGCCGTGCACAGACCTGCGGCCACAGCGACCGCCGAACCCGAGCTCGAGCCGCCGGGGTCTACGACCGGGATGCCGCGATCGTCCAGCAGCGTCGGCACGTAGGGATTCTTCACCTGACCACCGAGCGACGAATAGCCCGAGGGCATGTCGATCGCGAGGATGTTGGCAAACTCCGTCAGGTTCGCCTTGCCGAGGATCACCGCGCCGGCGTTTCGCAGCAGGTTGACGATGGTGGCATCGCCCTTGGCGCGCGCGCCCTCCAGCGCCAGCGAGCCCGCCGTGGTCGGCTGCCTGTCGCCGGTGGCGATGTTGTCCTTCAGCAGAATGGGAACGCCGGCCAGCGGCCGCCTGGCCGACGGCCTCGTGCCGTCGCGCTTGCCTGCGATGGCGAGCGCGTCGGGATTGAGGGCACGGACGGAATTGAGCATGGGTGCGTTGCGATCGTAAGCCTCGATGCGCGCGAGATAGGCATCGGTCAGCGCCGTAGCGGTGACCTGCCCGTTCGCCAGCGCATCGACGATGTCGCTCATGGAAGCGTCCGCGACCTTCAGACCGGTCGGCGCGGCGCGGGTGACAGCCGCGACGAGGCGAGCATCGCGACGGCGTGGCTTCGTCATGAGGTCCCCCTTGGACGGCGTCTCGTGAATATGCTACCAACGGTAGCACTAAGTGCGCTTGCGCGACAAGCCGATTGCCCAGGCTGTGGCGCAGACGTCGGCGCCAAGGCTGCGGTGGAGCGATCCATGGACTGCACGATCCGGCTTGCGCGCGACCATGACGCCGATGACATCAGCGGCGTCATCCTGCGGGCGCTGCGCGAGACCAATGCGAAGGACTATACGGACGAGATCATCGAACGGGTCGAGCGCAGCTTCAGTCCGGACGCGGTGCGGGAGCTGATCGGCAAACGCACCGTTTTCGTCGCCATCCTCGGCGGCCGCGTCGTCGGAACGGCGAGCCTCGATGGAAGCGTCGTTCGTATGGTCTTCGTGGCTCCCGGCGTTCAGGCCCGCGGGATCGGCAAGCTGCTGATGGCCGAGATCGAGCGGACGGCGCGCGATCGGGACATCTCCGCTCTGACCGTCCCATCGTCGATCACCGCTGAAGCCTTCTACGCAAAGCTCGGGTTCAATGCCGTGCGCGACAGCTATCATGGTGACGAGCGCACGATCATCATGGAGCGATGGCTCGCTGAATAGTCAGTTGCCTGGATGAAGCGCGGGGATGTGATCTTGATCCTCCCCGCCAAATAGATCACCATCGTCTCCTGACCGCTCACAACAGAATGGGCGAGGAAACGCGCATGAACGCAACTCCCGGCGTTGGTCTGGTCGAACGTGCCCGCGCCCTGGCGCCACTGATCGCGGGCGATGCCGACGAGATCGAACGGACGCGGCGGCTGACGCCTGATGTCGTCGCCGCGCTGATCGAGAACGGGCTCTATCGCGCGCTGCTGCCGCAGAGCCTTGGCGGCGCCGAGGTTCCGATCGACGCCTTCATGCAGATGCTGGAGGAGATCGCGAAGGCGGATGCCTCCACAGCCTGGTGTCTCGGCCAGTGCGGTGTCTGCGCGATGATCGCGGCTTCGCTCGATCACGACACCGCGCATGAGATCTTCAACACGCAGCCGGGTATCCTCGCCTGGGGTGCGATCGCGCATGAGGCGCGCGCGGTCGAGGACGGCTATCGCGTCACCGCGCGCTGGGATTTTGCCTCGGGCTCGCGGCAGGCGAGCTGGCTGGGGGCGCATGTCCGCATCGTCGGTGCCGACGGTGTGCCGCGCAAAAATGCCGATGGATCGCCGGAGGTGCGGACCATCTTGTTTCCGGTCACCAGTGCCGTGCTGCACGACGTGTGGCAGGCGATCGGACTCGCCGGCACCGGCACGGATTCATACGAGGTGAGCGACCTCTTCATCCCCGAGCGCTTCACCGCGTTTCGTGACGTGCCGTCCGCGCTGCGCGAGCGGGGTCCACTCTACAGGATCGGCACCGGCTCGACCTTTAGCTTGGGCTTTGCCGCAGTGTCGCTCGGCGTGGCGCGCGCCACGCTGGATGCAGGAATCGCGCTGGCGCGGGCAAAGCACCAGTCGCTCGCGGCGAGCACCATGCGCGACAACCAGGCGGTCCAGGGCCTGATCGGCCGCACCGAGGGCGACCTTCGTGCCGCGCGCACCTATCTCTATGCGACCGCGAGTGCGATGTGGCGCGACCTGTCTGCGACCGGCGAATTCAGCGCGGCGCATCGCAGCGCGGTTCGCCTCGCTGCGACCTGGACCATCCATCAGTCGGCGCGCGTGGTCGACGCCGCCTACCACATGGCCGGCGCTACGGCCGTGTTCCGCAGCAATCCGTTCGAACGGCGGTTCCGCGACATGCACGCCATCGCGCAGCAGATCCAGGCGCGCGACACGCATTACGAGGATGTCGGGAAGGCGATTTTGTCCGGCGGCGTCGACGCCGGCCGCTGAATTTGCCTACGCCTTGCGTGCGCCGAGCAGGCGGCCTCGCCAGCCCATGCCAATCACCAGGGCGATCATCAGGAGGAACGCTGCGGCGACGGCGAAGTCGACGATGCGGTCGCCTCCCGAGCAAATGTCCTGATAGACGCAGGCGCGGGACAGGATGCCGCCCCGGAGCAGGCCGGCGAGCACTCCGAAATAAAGCAAGACGCTGAGCGCAACATAGACCACCGTCACCAGCGTACGCCGCGGCCGCGAGGGCATCGTCGGATCATCCTCACGCCGCTCCGTGATGAACTGGCCGGGCTTCGCCTTGGCGGGGTCGCGGATCTGGACGGTCGAATGCGTGAGCAGGTCGTGAACCGCCTGGTTGCGGCGCGTGGCAGCCATGACCACGAACGAATACCAGCCCAGCACGCTCTTCACGACGAAACGTGCGAGCGCCTTGGCAAAACTCAGATTGCCGCCACGATCGTCAACGACGCGCAAGTTCGTCCAGATATGTCCGAGCGTTCCGCCGGCGCACCAGACCATCACGGGCTCGTAGAGCACCAGGATGACGACGACGGCGACGCCGAGGATCCGGCCCAGTCCATCGCTCGCGACATTGCTCGCGACCGCCAGGGCGCCGAACAGCATGGCCATTGCCAGCATCCAGTCGAGCAGAACGGCCTTGAAACGCCGCGAGAAGCGGGCATAGCGCGGTCCAGGCAACGGCAGTGGAGGCGCTTCAGAGGTCATGGGGGAGCCCCATCCGATCATTGGATCTCATCATGAGACGCCGGCAGCGCGCGTGAGGTTCGATTCACCGCGGCAGCAATCACGCCACCATCGCGGCGTCTTCGTCCTCAGCGCCATCGATGCCGCGCTGTGCGGCGAGCAGGCTGATGATCTCGATATTCGGGCGGGCCTTGCTGAACAGGAAGCCCTGGCCTTCGTCGCAGCCTTCGGCCCGGAGGCAGCTCAGCTCGGCCTCGGTCTCGACGCCTTCGGCGGTGATGGTGACGCCAAGGCCCTTGCCGAGGCTGACGATGGAGCGGATGATCGCCTGCGCTTCGCGATTGGCGCCGAGATCGCGCACGAAGGACTGGTCGATCTTGATCTTGTCGAAGGGGAAGCTGCGCAAGTAGCTGAGGCTGGAATAGCCGGTGCCGAAATCGTCCATCGAGATGCGCACCCCGAGCGCGCGCAGCGCATGCAGCGTCGCCAGCACCTGGGCGCTCTTCTCCAGCAGCAGTGTCTCGGTGATCTCGAGCTCGAGCCGCCGCGGCGGCAGGCCGGAATGCTTCAGCGCGTCCGTCACCATCGAGAGCAGATTGCCGCTGCGGAACTGGAGCGGCGACAGATTGACGGCGACGCGGACGTCGTCGGGCCAGGTCGCGGCGTCGAAGCAGGCGCGGCGCAGCATCAAGCCGCCGAGCGGATTGATCAGGCCGGTTTCCTCGGCGACCGGAATGAACTCCGCCGGCGAGACCATGCCGCGCTCGGCGTGCGGCCAGCGCACCAGCGCCTCGAAGCCGGTGATGCGGCCGCTCGATAGGTCGACCAGCGGCTGATAGTACGGCCGCAGCACGTCGTTCTGGATCGCGTCGCGCAGCTCGACCTCGGTCTTGCGGCGGCTCTGCGCCTTCGCATGGAGCGCCGCCTCGAAGAAAGCGAAGGTGCCGCGCGCATCCAGCTTGGCGCGCGACAGCGCCATGTCGGCGCTCTTGAGCAGCTTTTCGGAATCATCGCCGTCGGCCGGCGCCATCGCGATGCCGATGGAGGCGCCGATCACCACGGAATGGCCGTCGAGCAGATAGGGATCGGCGATGGCCTCGAGCAGGCGCTTGGCCAGCATCACCGCGTCCTCGGGACGGGCCAGCCCGCTCTGCACGATCGCGAACTCGTCCGAATTGAGCCGCGCCAGTGCGTCCTCTTCGCGCAGGGTGGAGCGCAACCGCTTGGCGACGCCGCGCAACAGCTTGTCACCGATCGCATGTCCGAGCGTCTCGTTGACCGCCTTGAAATTGTCCAGCCCCAGCATCAGCACCGCGACCTTCTCGGCGCTGCGGCGCGTGTGCAGCAGCATCTCGTCGACCTGCTGGCGCAACAGGTTGCGGTTCGGCAGGCCGGTCAGCCCGTCATGCTGGGCCATGAAGGCCAGCCGCGCCTCGGCGCGCTTGCGCTCGGTGATGTCCATCAGCGCGAGCAGCACCGCAGGCCGCTCGGCATAGGTCAGTTCGCGCGAGTAGATCGCAAGGTCGATCAGCGCGCCGTCGGCCTTGACGTGCTTCCAGGTGCGCGCGGCCTGCTCGTCGCTGGAACGATCGGTGGTCCAGGGCGGCTCGCTGTCGAAGGCCTGCAACGACCGGATCTTCAGCTTCTCGAACTCGGTGCGGCTATAGCCGTAATGGGCGACCGCAGCGTCGTTGACGCCGAGGATGCGCTCGTCGTCCAGCGCGCAGACGATCATGGGAACGGGATTGCCGTCGAACAGCAGGCGGAACGAGGCCTCGCGCTGCTTCAGCTCGGTGATGTCGACGCGCAGGCCGACGACGCCGCCGTCGTCGGTGCGCCGCTCCTCGATCAGGATGACACGGCCGTCCGACAGCGTCTGCTCGTGACGCGCGCCCGGCTGATAGAGCTTCTTCAGCCGCTGGGCGATCCATTCTTCCTCATGGCCTGCGGCTTCCGGATAGTCGCCGCGGGCGACGCCGACGCGCAGCGTGTCTTCGAGGCGCGCGCCTTCAGCGAACAGATCGGCGGTCTTGCTGTAGATCTCGGAATATTGCTTGTTCCAGAGAACGTAGCGGCCTTCGGGATCGAGAATCACGATGCCCTGCGGCAGCAGGTCGACGGCCTGGCGCAGCCGCTCATGCGATTTGCGCGCCTCGATGATGGCCGCTTCGGCCTCCGCGCGGCTCTGCACGAGTTCGTCGTGTTGGGCGGGCCGAAGCGAGGCGCGCGCAAAACGCGGCTTGCGCGGCGACCGGCCGGCCGCAGCACGCACGTTGCGCTTTCGCTTTCCTAGCTTTCGAGACCCCAAACTCAACTTCACATGTCCCAGTTGCGCCCTGTGGCCGCAAGTTTTGAGGCAAGTGTCTGAAAAAAAAGTAATCTTCGCCGACCTGGCCGCAGACCGCCGGCCCTGCTGTGCCTGTTTGCGAGGCGCGAAAACCGCGGCGGGCGCAGCAAACCAGTTTTCGCCGTCGCGATGGGACGGTGCGCTGGCGCAAAATTGCGCGCTCACTTGAATCATTTCCGAAATCGCGTGCGATTGCATGCGAGCCACGCGTATTTCTCACGCCACGCATGAATTTTGGTCAATGCAGCATAGGGTTATCGCGCCGTTAAAAACGGCCGGCCGATGTGGGATTTTCGATGCGGAACGTTCGATTGCGCCGCATGCGCGGGAGATCGCCATGCGAGGCCAGGCCGCCGCGGCGGACGAGCCTAATTCTTAACCCTGACACGGCGTTGGGCTATAAGGTGATCAGCATGAGTCCCCGCCGCCTCGTCTCTCTCCTGCTTTTCATGACACTCCTGACCGCCGGCGGCGCGCTGGCCCAGGACAAGGGCAGCGTCAACCCAAAGCCGCTGCCGCCGCTCGCCAACCCCAATGATCCCAGTATCGGCGCCAAGGAGCTGTTCGCGCGAAAGCTGCTGCCCTCGAAAGGGCCGGCGCATGTCATCGGCTCCTACACCAAGGGCTGCATCGGCGGCGCCGAACGGATGCCGCTGAACGGCGACGATTGGCAGGTGATGCGACTGTCGCGCAATCGCAATTTCGGCCACCCGGCGATGATCGCGCTGATCAAGCGGCTCGCGGCCAGGGCGCACAAGGACGCCGGCTGGCCGGGCATCCTGGTCGGCGACATCGCCCAGCCGCGCGGCGGGCCGGCGCTGTCGGGCCATGCCAGCCATCAGATCGGCCTCGATGCCGACATCTGGCTGACGCCGATGCCGGACCATCGGCTCTCGCGCGAGGAGCGCGAGGAGATGTCCGCGGTGATGATGGTGCGGCAGGACCGGCTCGACATCGACCCGAAGGTGTTCACGCCGTCCCATGTGCTGGTGCTGCGCGACGCTGCGCAGGAGCCGGCGGTGCAGCGCATCTTCGTCAATGCCGCGATCAAGAAGGCGCTGTGCCGCGAGGCCAAGGCCGACCGCTCCTGGCTGTCGAAGATCCGGCCCTGGTGGGGCCATGACTATCACTTCCACATCCGCATGCGCTGCCCGCCGGGCGCCGGCGAATGCGAGGGCCAGCCGTCGCAGTCCGAGGACGAAGGCTGCAAGGACGCCGATCTCGCCTACTGGTTCTCCGATGCAGTGCTGCACCCCAAACCGCCGCCGGAGCCGCCAAAACCGAAACCGCCGATGACGCTGGCCCAGATGCCGGCGGCGTGCAAGGCGGTGCTGCACGCAGCGGATGCGAAGTAGCGGCGTGCGTGTGGGCACGCTGCCGACCAAGCTCTCAGTTGTCGTCCCGGCGAAGGCCGGGACCCATAACCACAGGGAGTGGCTATGGATCCCGGATCCGCGCTCCGCTTCGCTGCGCTTGTCCGGGACGACAATGATGATTGGGGCGCGCGGCCCGGGATGACGAACTCGTTGGTTGGTTCGCACCAGCCAAATACGCTAGGATCGCCTTGCCGCTCTGCCGTAAGCCGCGCGGCCTCGTCGGGATGCGCATCCCGCCCTTCAACAAACCTGTCCGCAAGCCTCGCATCTTTTGCGTGGCCAACGATGAGATTTGACATGCGCATCCTCACCTTCGTCGCCGCGCTCATGCTCGGTGCGACCTCCGCTCTGGCTGCCGACGAGCCCAGCGGCTGCGACAAGTTCAAATGGCCGATCGAACGCGAGCGCGCCGCGCTGACGGCGCCGGACCGTGCAAAGCTCGCTTCGGGGAGCGAACAGCCGGCCCTTCCCGCGACAGCCGTCACGCTGGGCCTCGTCGCGCCGGCGGATGCCAGGCTGCCCACGCCGCCGGAGCGCGCACCGAAGGACGGCAGCTTCGCCGGCTTCACCAGCATCAAGACCGCGAAGGCCGGGCTCTACACGATCAGCCTGTCGGCCGGCGCCTGGGTCGACGTGGTCCAGGACGGCCATTTTCTCAAGCCCGTGGCCTTCAGCGGCGCGACCGATTGCGACGGCATCCGCAAGACCATGAAATACGAGCTGTCGGGTCAGCCCTTGGTGGTCCAGATCAGCGGTGCCAAGGACAATTCGCTGTCGATCGCGATCCTGCCGGCCCAATAGCTGGGTTGGTTAGACAAACGGTCGCCTTTGCCCTAAAGCCTCGGCCTGCTATCTTCGCAGCTGCGATATCCCTGCCGGCCGTAAGCCGTCGCAAGGCCCCGTGGAACAGCGCTTCCGCCCGTCGCAACGACCCCACCCAACGCCAGTTGCGCGCGTGATTTCGCGCGCGGGCTCGCACGGAGCGCACCTCATGATTCGTATCGTCGGACTTTTCACTGCTTTCGTCCTTCTCGCGGGCGCGGCCGTCTCGCCCGCCGCCGCCGAGGACAAGACCATCACCGTGTTCGCCGCCGCCTCGATGAAGAACGCACTCGACGAGATCGACGCGGCCTACACCGCGAAGACCGGCGTCAAGTTCAGCGTCAGCTATGCCGCAAGCTCGGTGCTCGCCAAGCAGATCGAGCAGGGCGCGCCGGCCGACGTGTTCGTCTCCGCCGACACCGACTGGATGGACTACGCGATCTCCAGGAAGACCATCAACGAGCCTTCCAGAGTCAACCTGCTCGGCAACAGCATCGTGCTGATCGCGCCGAAGGATTCGGCGATCGACAACGTCACCATCGCGCAGGGTTTCGACCTCGCAAAGCTCGCCGGCGACGGCAGGATCGCGACCGGCGACGTGAAGTCGGTGCCCGTCGGAAAGTATGCGAAAGCGGCGCTGGAGAAGCTCGGCGCATGGCAGGCGGCCGAGCAGAAATTCGCCATGGCCGAGAGCGTGCGCGCCGCGCTGACGCTGGTCGCGCGCGGCGAGGCCAATCTCGGCATCGTCTACTCCACCGACGCCAAGGTCGAGCCGGGCGTGAAGATCGTCGGCATCTTCCCGGCGGATTCGCATCCTGCGATCATCTATCCGGTCGCGGCGACCACGACCGCGAAGGGCGAGACCAGCGACTATCTCGCCTTCCTGCGCTCGACGGCGGCCAAGACGATTCTGGAAAAATACGGCTTCAAATTCCTGGTCAGCCCCACGACGTGATATCTGCGACTTGATGTTCGAGATCTCGCCCGCCGAATGGACCGCGATCCTGCTCTCGCTCAGGGTCGCCGTCGTCGCAACGCTGGTGGCGACGCCGTTCGGCATTGCGCTGGCATGGCTGCTTGCCCGCCATGACTTCTGGGGCAAGTCGTTTCTCGATGCGGTGGTGCATCTGCCGCTGGTGCTGCCGCCTGTCGTCACCGGCTATCTCCTGCTGCTCACCTTCGGCCGCAAGGGGCTCATCGGTGGATTCCTGGCTGACACTCTCGGCATCGTCTTCGCGTTCCGCTGGACTGGTGCTGCGCTCGCATGTGGCCTGATGTCGTTCCCATTGCTGGTGCGCCCGATGCGGCTGTCGATCGAGGCGATCGACCGCAAGCTCGAGCAGGCCGCCGAGACGCTTGGCGCGGCGCCGTGGAAAGTGTTCTTCACGGTAACGCTGCCGCTGGCGCTGCCCGGCGTGCTCGCCGGCATGGTGCTCGGCTTTGCGAAGGCGATCGGCGAGTTCGGCGCCACCATCACCTTCGTCTCCAACATTCCCGGCGAGACGCAGACGATTTCCTCCGCGATCTATTCGCTGATCCAGACGCCCGATGGCGACGCCGCTGCGGGCCGGCTCGTGATCGTCTCGATCATCCTGGCGCTGGGTGCACTGATCGCCGCCGAATGGTTCGCCCGCCGCGCCACCGCGCGCCTGCACGGGAATTGACCATGCTGCGGGTGGATATCGAAAAACAACTCGGTGAGTTCACCCTTGCAGCGACCTTCAGCAGCGAGGGCCGCGTCATCGGCCTGTTCGGCGCATCGGGCGCCGGCAAGAGCTCGCTGGTCAACATGATCGCAGGGCTGTTGCGGCCCGACCGCGGCACCATCGTGATCGACGGCGAGACCGTCGACGACACCGCGGCCGGCATCCATGTGCCGGCCTGGCGCCGCCGCATCGGCTATGTGTTCCAGGACGCGCGGCTGTTTCCGCATCTCAACGTCGCGCAGAATCTGGACTACGGAAGGCGGATGAACGGCCTGCCGTCCGATCCCGCGCAGCACAAGCGCATCATCGACCTGCTCGACATCGGCGCGCTGCAGGGTCGCCGCCCCGGAAAGCTCTCCGGCGGCGAGCGCCAGCGCGTCGCGCTCGGCCGCGCGCTGTTGTCGAAGCCGCGCCTGCTGCTGCTCGACGAGCCGCTCGGTGCGCTCGACGAGGGCCGCAAGCTCGAGATCCTGCCCTATCTGGTGCGGCTGCGGGACGAAGCCAACGTCCCCATGGTCTATGTCAGCCACGACGTCGCCGAACTGCGCCAGCTCGCCACGCAGATCGTGATGCTGAAAGAGGGGCGGGTGACGTCGTTCGGCGGGGTGAAGGTGCTGACGTGAGGCACGGTGGCTCAACTTCCACCGCTGTCGTCCCGGCGAAGGCCGGGACCCATACCGCGTGATCTATCGAGGGACTGCGGTGTAGGTACCGGCGAAGGAAGGGCAACTGCAAGTCTTCGCCGAACTTCTCCCTGTGGTTATGGGTCCCGGCCTTCGCCGGGACGACGTTGGGGAGGCGTTGCGCTTTAACGCCCCTTCCGTCGCTTCGGCTTCACCGCCCCAAACACCGCCGTCAAATCCTCGCTCGCCGGCACCGCATCGTCGAGATGCAATCGGCTCTCCACGTGCAGGAAATGCTCGCGCGAGACCGCAATCGCGCGCGCGACGTCGCGGGCGCGCAGGGCTTCGACGATGGCGCCGTGCTCGTCGACAGCGCAGATCGAATCCGTCGCCGGCTCGTAGACCGAGACCATCACGGAGGACCGGCTGAGCAGGTCGGCGAGGAAGCGCGACAGCTCGGCATTGCCGAGCGCCTCGACCAGATGGACGTGGAACGCGCCGGAGAGCCGCACCGAGGCTGCGCGATCGCCGCGCGTTGCGGCGGCGCGCTCTTCAGTGAGATGCGCGGTCAGCTTTTCGATCAGGGCATCGTCGACATGGCGGACGAGCTGCGTCAGCACGCCGGCCTCGAGCACACGGTGCGCCTCGTAGACGCTGCGGACGTCGTCGAGCGTCGGCCGCGGCACGCGGGCGCCGCGGTTGGGGATCATCTCCAACCGCCGCTCCGCCCCCAGCCGGTGCAGCACTTTCCTGATGCGCTCGCGCGACACGCCAAAGATGTCGGCGAGCGGCGGCTCGGCGAGCTTGGTGCCGGCCTTCAGCTTGCCCTCCAGCAGCGCGTGCAGGATGGCCTGATAGACCGCCTCGTCCTCCGCTGGATTCGCCTTGCCATTTCGCCTGCGCTGCGTCGCCATGGCGATAGCTAGGCCCAAAGGATGCGCAGCGTCACCTCCAAAAAATGTGCACATTTGCTGCGCGGCTGCGCAAGCCCCAAACTCGAGCGCAAATCAAGATATTGAAATTATTACAGTTTATAAAAATGTGCACATTTGGCATGGCGCTTGCTGCTGCCTCGATGCAAGCCTTACGCACAACAAACGGGACATGCCCATGCACACCCCCTCCCGACGCAGCGTTTTGAAGTCCGGCGCGGCCCTCGCCGCGGTTCTGGCGGCCCCGGGGCGCTTGCGCGCCGCGCCCAAGGAGATCGTCATCGGCGGCCCGGCGGGCGCCGCAAAATATTTCAACGCCGATCTGTTTCCGGTGCTGGAGAAGAAGCTCGACTGCAAGGTGCTCTACGAGGGCACCAATTCGCTGACCAATCTCCAGAAGATGCAGGCCGACAAGGCCGCGCCAAAGATCTCGGTCGTCATCATGGACGATCCCGTGATGCTGCCGGCGTCCGCCGAAGGGCTGATCACGAAGATGTCGGCCTCTTCCATCGCGAACCTCGGCAAGCTCGTGGACGGCTCAGTGCACCAGGACGGCATGTGGGCGAACTATCAGCGGCCCTGGGCCGGCATCGCCTATTCGACCAAGCGGATGAAGACGGCACCAAGCAAGTGGTCGGACCTGTGGGACGCGAAATATGCCTCGCGGGTGATCGTGCCGTCGCTCTCGAACACCGAAGGATTCTGGACGCTGCTCGCGGCCGCGCATCTCGAAACCGGCAAGCCCTACAAGGAGGCACAGTACGAGATCGAGGCGGCCTTCAAGAAGGTGAAGGAGCTGAAGGCGAACCTGCTGAACGTCTATACCAACGCGCCGCAGGCCATCAATCTGATGGAGCAGGGCGAGGCCTGGATGATCGGCGGCCAGTTCTCCGCCTACACGCTGATCCGCAAGGCCGAGGGCTCGCCGGTCGATCTCGCCGTGCCGCAGGACGGCGGTTTTGCGATGCCCTCCGGCATCGCGAAGGTGGCCGGCGCGCCTGGCGGCGATCTTGCCGACGCCGTGATCGACTTCTTCCTGAGCCCGGAGGCGCAGACCATCCTTGCCGACAAGGCTTTCGTCGCACCGACCAACAAGGGCACGCCGACGCCGGCGGGCTTCCCCGATCCCGCCTCGCTGTTCGCGCCGGACTGGGCGTTCGTCGCCAAGAACCGCGCCGCGTGGGTCGATCGCTGGAGCAAGGAGATGACATGAGCGGAGCCGCGCCGCATCTCGTCGTCCGCAGCATCTCCAAGCGGTACGGGCCGACGACGGTCCTCGACCATATCGACCTGACCATCCGCCGCGGCGAGCTGGTGACACTGCTCGGCCCCTCCGGCTGCGGCAAGACCACGCTGCTCCGCGCCATCGCCGGGCTGGCGCAGCCCGACTCCGGCAAGGTCGAGCTCGCCGGGCGCGACATCACCCACGTGCCGCCGCACAAGCGCAATGTCGGCGTCGTGTTCCAGAGCTACGCGCTGTTTCCGCATCTCACCGTCGCAGGCAATGTCGCATTCGGGCTGAAGGTGCGCGGCACGGCCAGGCGCGAGATCAACGCGGCGGTCGAACGCGCGCTGTCGCTGGTCAAGCTCGGGCATCTCGCCGGCCGCCGCATCTCGGCGCTGTCGGGCGGGCAACAACAACGGGTGGCGCTGGCGCGCGCCATCGCGGTCGAGCCTGATGTGCTGCTGTTCGACGAGGCGCTCTCGGCGCTCGATCGCAAGCTGCGCGAGGAGATGCAGGTCGAGCTGCGCCGCCTGCTCCAGGACGTGAAGGCGACCGCGATCTTCGTGACGCATGACCAGGACGAGGCGCTGACCATGTCCGACCGCGTCGCAGTCATGAACAAGGGGCGGATCGAGCAGCTCGCCGAGCCGCGCGAGCTTTATTTGCGCCCCGCGAGCCTGTTCGCGCTCAACTTCGTCGGGCTGTCGACGCGGATTTCCGGCACCGTGCTGGCGGCCGACAACGGCAAGGTCGATGTCGAGACCAAGGTCGGCCGCCTGTCGGCGCTCGGCAATTTCCAGGCGGGCTCCCCCGTCATCGTCGCGGCGCGCCCTGAGCAGCTGCGCCTCGGCGAACAAAGCGAGGCCAACTCCGCGGCCGGACGCGTCCGCTCCGTGGTGTTCCAGGGCTCGCGCACATTGGTCGAGGTCGATGCCGGCGCGGGCGAGAGCCTGCTCGCCGAACTCTCGGAGCGCGACGGCGCGATCCCGCGCGTGCATGACGAGATCCGCCTGAGCTGGCCTGTCACCGAGACCTTTGCGTTTCCGATGGAGGCGCAGGCATGACCGAAGCCGCCCTTCCCGCGCCCGTCGCGGCGCCAGCGGTCGATCGCGAGCGGCTCACCGCGATCGGCTTCGTGCTGCCTTCCTTCGTCATCATCGCCGGCGTGTTCGCGCTGCCGCTGGTGCTGCTGCTCGGCGTCAGCGTCATCGACGCCAACGGGCTGACCTTCGCCAACTACAGGCGCCTGCTCGGCACGCCCTATTATCTCGGGGTGATCTGGAATTCGCTGCGGCTGGGGCTGCTGACGACCATCATCGCCTTCCTGATCAGCTATCCCGCCGCCTTCGCGCTGGCGCGGGCCCACGGCGCCTTGCGCTCGGTGCTGCTGGCGACGCTGTTCCTGCCGCTCGCGGCCAGCGTCATTGTCAAAGCCTTTGCCTGGACGATCCTGCTGCGCAGCGACGGCATCGTCAACGAGACGCTGATCGCGCTCGGCATCATCGAGGACCCGATCCGGATGATCTTCACCGAGACCGCGCTGATCGTCGGCGCCGTGAACATCTTCCTGCCCTTCATGATCCTGCCGATCTACGCCATCGTCGCCCAGCTCGATCCGCGCTATGCGGAAGCGGCCTCCACGCTCGGCGCCTCGCCGATCGTGACCTTCTTTCACGTCATCCTGCCGCTGACGCTGCCGGGCATCATCGCCGGCGTCGCATTGGTGTTCTCGCTGTCGGTTTCCGCCTATGTGGTGCCGACGCTGCTGATCGGGGAAAAATACCCGACGCTCGCGACCACGATCGCAAAGGCCTATCTGCTGGCGCGTGAGCCCGGCTTCGGCGCCGCAGCCGGCGTCGTCCTGCTGGGAATCGCGATTGCCGTCGTCGCGCTGAGCGCGCGCCTGTCGCGGGAGCCGAAATGATGATTCGGGCCGCAATCGTCGTCTGCTGGGTCATGGCCATCGGCCTCGCGCTGTTCCTGATCGTGCCACTGCTGGTGATCGCGGCCGCGAGCTTCTCGCCGACGCCGGTGTTCGATTTGCCGCTGACCGGCGCATCGACGCGCTGGTATGGCCGAATCGGCCGGCTCGACGGCTTCTGGCCGTCGCTGCTGCTGTCGCTCCAGATCGCGCTGCTGTCGACCGCGATCTCGCTGGTCTCAGGCACGCTCGCGGCCATTGCGATCGCGCGCGGAAAGCTACCGGGCGCGGGCATCTTTGCGACCGCGCTGGTGTCGCCGCTGATGATGCCCGGCCTCGTGCTCGGCATCGCGCTGTTGCAGGGCTTTCGCGCCGTCGGCTTCACCATGCCCGGTGCGACGCTGCTGGTCGCGCATCTCGTGATCACTCTGCCTTACGTCGCCCGCACGATGATCGCGGGCCTTGCGCGGTTCGACTTCACCCTGATCGAGGCGGCGCGCACGCTGGGCTGCACCTATCCCGGCAGCGTGCTGCGCGTGATGGTGCCGGCGCTGGCGCCGTCGTTCCTGATCGCGGGGATTTTCTCGTTCCTGGCCTCGTTCGACAATTATCCGGTCTCGATCTTCCTCGCCGACGTCCGCACCAAGACGCTGCCGATCCGGATGCTGCAATATATCGAGGAGGCGCCCGACCCGACGCTCGCGGCGCTCTCCACCCTCATCCTGACGGGCACGGTGATCCTGCTGTTCGTCAGCGACCGCGTCGTCGGCCTGCATCGCATGGCCGGAACCTCGGACTGATCCATGAGCGAACCCAGGCATACTACCTCTCATCGCGACTTCGCCGGCTATCGCGGCAGGCCGCCGAATCCGCGCTGGCCGAACGGCGCGCGCGTCGCGGTGTCGCTGGTGGTGAATTTCGAGGAAGGCTCGGAATTCTCCGTCAATGACGGCGACGCGAACAATGAGGCGATCTATGAGGTCGTGCACCGGCTCGACGGGCCGGATTCCTGCATCGACAGCCATTTCGAATACGGCACGCGCGCCGCATGGTGGCGCATCATGGACCTGTTCGACGCGCACGGCGTCAAGGTGACGGTGAGTTCCTGCGGCCGCGCGGTCGAGCGCTCGCCGGAACTGGCGCGCGACGCGATTGCGCGCGGCCACGAGGTGTCTGCGCATGGCTGGCGCTGGCAGAGCCATGCCGACATGGACGAAGCCAGCGAGCGCGAGGTCATCGTGAACACGGTGGCGGCAATCGAGCGCGTCACCGGACAGCGCCCGGTCGGCTGGCACACGCGCTCGGCGACCTCGCCGAACACGCGGCGCCTGCTGGTCGAGCACGGCGGCTTTCTCTACGACAGCGACGCCTATAATGACGACCTGCCTTATTACCGGGACGTTGCCGGCAAGCAGCATCTGGTGCTGCCCTATGCCTTCGACACCAACGACATGCAGTACTACAACGCCTCGCGCTTCAACGGCGCCGACTTTGCCGACTACGTCATCGATGCGTTCGAATGGCTGAAGCGCGAGGGCGAGACGGCGCCGAAGATGATGTCGGTCGGATTGCATCTGCGCATGATCGGCCGGCCGGGCCGGATCGGCGCGCTGGAGCGGATCCTGGCGCATATCACGGCAAGCGGCGCCGCATGGATCGCGCCGCGCGCGGCAATTGCGCGGCATTGGATGACGGCGGTGCCGGCGGGGGTGTGAGTTGCGCCGGCCTGCGCCACATAGAAGGTGTCATGCCCCGGCTTGACCAGGGCATCCAGTACGCCGCGGCTTCTCGGCTCAATCACAATCGCCTCGGAGTACTGGATCGCCCGGTCAAGCCGGGCGATGACAGCGAGGTTGTGGCGGCGGCCCGCAAGCGATGGTGAGCCCTAAACCCCCGCCACCGACGTCCACAAATCCGCCAGCCTGCGCCGCAGCGCCTGTCGGCGCGTCAGCGGCGGCGGTGTCTCGTCGTCTTCCGGCAGACGCAGGCCCACGACATTGACGCGGCCACCGGAGATGCTGCGGGCAACCAGCACGATCTCGTCCAGCGCAAGTTCAGCGCCCTCTTTCGGCGCGCGGTCGAGATGAACGTCGAAATAGTCGGCTAGCGTCAGCTTGGCTTCGTCCTCGCTCACCTTCACGCCATAGATCTCGGCGAGCTCGGCCAGCGTGTGCTCGCCGGAGACCATGAAGTCGCCGAGCAGATGCGGGTCCGGCGCGGTGCTCGGCTGCATGTCGACGAAGAAGCGGTCGAGCGACTCGGCCTTTTCCGGCGGCGCCAGCAGATAGATGTAGTCGCCGGGCGCGATCGGATCGGCCTCCGTCGGCGTCAAGATGTTCTCGTTGCGGATCACCAGCGTCGGCTTCGACCAGGACGGGATCAGGCCGCGGCGGAAGTACAGGCTCTTGGGCCGCACCGAATAGCCGACGAGCTGCTGCTCGAGCTGGCCGGGCAGATCCAGTTCGACACGCCGCGGGCCGCGCTCGGCGCGCGGCAGCGCGACATGCAGCTTGCGCGCGGCCGGCGCCAGGGTCCAGCCTTGCAGCAGCAGCGAGATGATGACGACGACGAAGGCGACGTCGAAATAGAGATAGGCCTTGGACAGGCCGACCAGCATCGGGATCGACGCCAGGAAGATCGCGACGGCACCGCGCAGCCCGGTCCAGGCGATGAAGATCCTTTCGCGCCAGTTGAAGCGGAACGGCGCCAGGCACACGAACACCGCGAGCGGCCGTGCGACCAGCATCAGCACGAGCGCGACGGCGACAGCCGGCAGCACGCTGGCGCCGAGCCGGCTCGGCGAGACCAGCAAACCGAGCAGCACGAACATCACGATCTGCGCCAGCCAGGTCGCGGCATCGAGGAAGGTCACCACCGAATTATGTGCGCGGGTCGGACGATTGCCGATGATGATGCCGGCGAGATAGACCGCGAGGAAGCCCGAGGCGTGCATGATCTGCGAACCGCCGAAGATCACGAGCGCGGCGGTGGTGACGAACGGCGCATGCAGGCCCTGCGGCAGCGCCACCTGGTTGAGCGCGATGACGACGAGCCGTCCGCCGAAGAAGCCGACGACGGCGCCCAGCACCGCCTCCTGCAGGAACTCCAACAGCACGTGCCCCGCCGAGCTCGATCCCAGCGAGATGTATTCGACCAGCATCAAGGTGAGGAAGATCGCGAAGGGATCGTTGGTGCCGGATTCGGCCTCCAGCGTCGCGCCGACGCGCGGGCGCAGGCGCAGGCCCTGGGTGTGGACCAGCAGGAACACGGCGGCCGCGTCGGTCGAGGCCACCACGGCGCCGACCAGCAGCGACTCCGTCCAGTTGAGGTCGAGCGCGTATTTGGCGAACGGCGCCGTGACCAGCGCGGTCAAGAGCACGCCGACGGTGGCCAGCACCACGGACGGCGCAAGCACGGTGCGGATGCTGGCAAAGCGCGTCCGCAGGCCGCCGTCGAACAGGATCAAGGCGAGCGCCACCGACCCGACCAGATAGGTGGTGCGGACGTCGTCGAACTGGAGCTGCCCGGGGCCGGAATCGCCGGCGAGCATGCCGATCACGAGAAAGACGAGCAGCAAGGGCGCGCCGAAGCGCAGCGCAAGCAGGCTCGACAGGATACCCGCCATCACCAGGACGGCGCCGAGCAATATGGCGAGGCTGACAGAGTCGAGGGAGGCCATCCACCTTCCGGGTAAAAATCGCTGGATTTGCATCCTTATCGTCGCTGTACCGGCGCGCCAACCCATTTTCTCCCGCTCGCGGCAATCTGCCCGCATTTTGCGGCCTTAACGCACTTCACTTAGAGGTGTATCGATGGTCCAGCCGCGCCCTTTGTGGGAGTCTGCGGCGCCCTCGAATCAAACCCTCCCGCCCGCTTCCCGACGAGACCGCCCCGATGGACATGGACCTCAAGGACTTCATGGAGTTCGTGCAGACCACCGCGCGCAGCGTCGGGGCGGAAGTCTCCTCACCCTGGTTCTATCTGCAATTCGGCCTCATTCTGGCCGCGGCCGGAATCGCCTATGCCGCGGAAGCCGGCGTGCGCAACCGCGTCGACATGACCTCGCTGGCGATGGGCTGGCCGCTGCCGCTCCGGCACTTCGCACGCGTCATGGTCTCCAGTGCCTCGACGGCGGTGTTCACCCTGTTCGTGATCATCTCCCGCTTCGTGATGTACCATGCGACCTGGCCGAGCCGCAGCTATCTCCTGATGGTCGCCGCCAAGATGGGGCTGGCCTGGCTCGCGATCCGGCTGGTGACCTCGGTGCTGCGCAACGCCTTCATCGTCAAGCTGGTGTCGATCACGGCGTGGTTCGTCGCAGCGCTGTCCATCATCGGACAGCTCGACACGACGGTCGACCTGCTCGATTCCTTCGCGATCGTGCTTGGCGGCCTGCGGCTGACGCCGCTGCTGGTGATCAAGGCCGGTGCGCTCCTGCTGATCGCGCTGTGGGCCACCAACATCGCCAGCAATTTCGCCGAGAGCCGGATCAACTCGACCACCGATCTGACGCCGTCGGTGCAGGTGCTGCTGGTCAAGATCATCCGCATCGGACTTCTGGCCATCGCAATCGTCATCGCGCTCGGCGCGGTCGGCATCGACCTCTCGGCGCTCGCGGTGTTCTCCGGCGCGGTCGGCGTCGGCATCGGTATCGGCCTGCAGAAGATCGTGGCCAATTTCATCTCGGGGATCATCCTGCTCGCCGACAAGTCGGTGAAGCCCGGCGATCTCGTCACCATCGGCGACAATACCGGGCGCATCAGCGCGATGAAGACGCGTTATATTTCCGTCGCCGCCGGCGACGGCCGCGAGTTCCTGGTGCCCAACGAGGATCTGGTGACGCAGAAGGTCGTCAACTGGACCTATACCGACAAGAACACGCTGGTGAAGATCGCGTTCGGCACCAATTACGACGCCGACCCCAAGCTGGTCTGCAAGCTCGCCATCGAGACGGCCATAGCCCATCCCCGCGCGCAGAAAGCCAAGCCGCCGAACTGCATCCTGACCGAATTCGCGGAGGCCGGGATGAAGTTCTCGCTGACCCTCTGGCTGGCCGACCCCGACGGCATGGACAATGTCAAAAGCGACGTGATGCTGGCGCTGTGGGAGGCTTTCAAGCGCGAGGGCATCCGGGTTCCCTATCCCGTCCGCGAAATCCGCGTCCGCGGCGGCGCCCTGCCGGTGGAAACCACCGTAGAAGTCCCGAATTAGGCCCTGTTTCGGGCGCAAGAGCCACGCCCGACTTGCATGAAGGCCCGTGATCATTAGATTATGGCCCTGAAATCAAGCCCTTCCGCCGACATCGAGACCAGCCCCGCATGAGCTACGTCGAAGCCACCGATACCTCCCTGCGCAAGACCGGACAGATCAAGCTGCATGGACCGAGCGCCTTTGCCGGCATGCGCAAGGCGGGCGCGCTGGTGGCCAAGTGCCTCGACGAGCTCACCGACATCGTCGGGCCGGGCGTGCCGACCGAGCGCATCGACCAGTTCGTCCGCGACTTCGCCTTCAGCCATGGCGCCTATCCGGCGACGCTGATGTATCGCGGCTATCGCTACTCGACCTGCACCTCGCTCAACCACGTGGTCTGCCACGGCATGCCCGGCGACCGTCCGCTGAAAGAGGGTGACATCGTCAACATCGACGTCACCTTCATCGTCGACGGCTGGTACGGCGATTCCAGCCGGATGTATGCGGTCGGCCCGATCGCGCGCAAGGCCGAGCGGCTGATCGAGGTGACGTATGAAGCCATGATGCGCGGCATCGCGGCGGTGAAGCCCGGCGCCACCACCGGCGACATTGGCCACGCCATCCAGAGTTTCGTCGAGCCGCAAGGCATGAGCGTGGTGCGCGATTTCTGCGGCCATGGTCTCGGCCGCATGTTCCACGACGAGCCGAACATCATCCATATCGGCCGGCCCGGCGAAGGCGTTCAGCTCAAGCCCGGCATGTTCTTCACCATCGAGCCGATGATCAATCTCGGCAAGCCGCATGTGAAGATTCTCTCCGACGGCTGGACCGCAGTGACCCGCGACCGCTCGCTGTCGGCGCAGTTCGAGCACTCCGTCGGCGTGACCGCGACCGGCGTCGAGATCTTCACGCTGTCGGAGCGGCACGGCGAGAAACAGATCGGGTGATTTCAGGCTCGATCAAGACGTTCGAGCTTGCCGACCACGCGCCGCCATCCGACGGCGCCGTCGCGTGATGACACATCAGATGCCGAGGCGGAACGATTCAGGAGCGAAACGGATCCGCATGCGCCGCAACCAGTTTCACCAGGTCGGCCTGGCGGTGCACGCCCGTCTTGGCGAACAGATGTTGCAGGTGGGTTTTGACCGTGGTTTCGGCGATCCCGAGCGCCGCGGCGGTCTTCGACACGCCCGTGACACTCATCATGGCCTGAAGAACGCGAACCTCGCCGGGTGAGAGCTTGTAGCGCCTGGCGACCGTTTCGAGCGGCGGCGGTGCGTAGGCCGAGACCTTGCGAACGAAGATAGCGGCCACGGCCGAATGAACCCTGCCTTCCCGACGGCGGGCGCCCGAGGTGAGCGGCAGCACGTGGGCAAACCAGCCATGGTCCGACTGCTCCAGCAGCGGCACCGCGATTCCGCTAACCCCGATCGCGCTGTCGCCGTCGTTCGCGGCAACCAGGAGGTCCCGCAGGATGCGGGCTGCGTGCGGATCGGTGGCGGTCAGCACGTTTCGCGGGCGGCTCAAGACCGTTCCGCTGTCGCACAGCGCCTGGCCGGCCTCGTTGACGAACACGATCCGGCCAGAGCGATCGACGAGATAGACGCAGGAGCCGATCGCATCGAAGGCATCCGACAGGGCTGACGACCCGGCCCGGTGAACGTCGATCACGTTCCCGATCAGCACGGCGCGACGCATATGGGGGACCAACAACCGCATCCGATGGCGCATGCCATCGTCGACCAGCCCCTGCCTCTCGCCGCGAAACACCCCGAAGAGGGCGAAGCCGTTCGCCGATTTGTCGAGGGTCGCGGCAAGATGATCGACCCAGCCATTGGGTTTCGCCCACTTCTGGTAGACCGGCGTGGCGACGAATTCCTCGTAAGGCATGAGATCAGCGATGCTGTAGATGTCCCCGACCTGGAAAAAGAACTGGCTGACGGTGACGGGATCGAAGCGCACATGATCGTTGAAATACGCGGTGAGGGCGTCCGCGGGCATGTTCCAATTGTATCGGGCCGCCCCTTGCCGCGCGACGACCTCCTTAGAGTAGAGCGATGCCGCCGTTCCGCCGACGAACTGACATGTCTGCTCGAGGACGTCGGTCCACAATGCTGAATCGAGGGCGGCATCGTAGATGTCCCCGATCAGGTGCGATACCAGATCTACGTCAACCATCGTTCGGCAGCTCCATCATCCGATCGGTTGATAGCGGTATCCTGGGAGAACGGCATCCTCCGAATGGAGGATGGTATGGACGACGAGACCTTCACGCGGTCGGAGCGGCACGGCAAGAAGCAAGTCGGGTGGTCCCGGCGCGCGCCCTATCGCCGGCGGCGGAATGACGACGGCGGCCGCCTGTAGGTCGCGGCAAAAGCGTCGTTGAAGCGGCGGACGCTGCCGAAACCGGCGGCGAAGCCGATCTCCGCCAATGTCACGCTGGTCCGGTCGATCAGACGCTTGGCTTCCTGCACACGGCGGGTCGCGGCGCTCCCGCGGGGCGGTCTTTTGGACCGCCCCGCGCCGCCGTTGCCGATCAGGCGTGATTGACCTCGACGGCCTCGCACAGGATCGTCTCGGCCTTCGCCAGCGCCGCAAGGCGCTGGACATACGGCGCAAATCTCGGATCCTTGCGAAAATTCTCGATGTCCCCTGCAGTCGCCCATTGCGAGTAGTTGATCGCGCGCCGGCCCTCCTTGCTGGCGTGGACGCTGGACGAGATGAATCCGGGCTGTTTGCTGAAGAAGCTCTCGGTGCCTTCCTTCAGGAGTTGCACCAGCTTGTGCTGGTTGTCCGGCTCGACCGTGAAGACGTTGACGAGGGTCGCGACGTCGCCGCCGGTGCGAATGGTCGCTTCCATTTTCGAGCTCCTGTTCTGGCCGTGGGACGGCGCCGCTTGCGCGGCGAGCAAGACGCCGGCTCCGAGGCCGGTGGCAACGAAGGTACGACGCGAGGGCTCAGATCTGGTCCGGGACATTGATGTTCTCCTGTTGCGGAAGATCGGCTGGCCACTCGACCGGCCAACAGCGCTGAGACGAACGAGGCAGGAGAACGAAGACAGCTGGTGTGCAATTTTTTTCTTCCCGACCGTAGACGGCGCCGGGAATCCGGGCCGGCAACATCCTGACCGGCTCCCGGCGTTGCCGATGCGCGAACTCTGCTGGCCAGAGCGCGCCGAAAATGGCGTGGCCGGATTGGTAAGCCCGGGGCCAGACACTTCGTGGTTGCAAAACGCGCGCCGTCCGGCATGGTTATGCCTGATGCCCGCCAAGACCGACCACGACAAGAGCAAGCCTGAGGACGCGCCGCACTATCACGGCCATCGCGAGCGGCTGCGCGAGCGCTTCTACAGCGCGGGCGCCGATGCGCTCAGCGACTACGAGCTTTTGGAGATGGCGCTGTTTCCGGCGCTGCCGCGGCGCGACACCAAGCCGCTTGCGAAGACGCTGATCAAGACGTTCGGCTCGTTCGCCGAGGTCGTGCACGCGCCGGTGGCGCGCTTGCGCGAGATCGACGGCATCGGCGAATCCGCGATCCACCAGCTCAAGCTGATCGCTGCCGCCGCGCACCGCGTCGCCAAGGGCGAGGTCAACAGCCGCAACGCGCTGTCGTCCTGGAACGAGGTGATCGACTATTGCCGCACCAGCATGGCCTTTGCCGACAAGGAGCAATTCCGCCTGCTCTTCCTCGACAAGCGCAACCAGCTGATCGCCGACGAGGTGCAGCAGACCGGCACCGTCGACCACACCCCGGTCTATCCGCGCGAGGTGATCAAGCGCGCGCTGGAGCTATCCGCGACCGCGCTGATCCTCGTCCACAACCACCCTAGCGGCGATCCCTCGCCATCGCAGGCCGACATCCAGATGACCAAGGCCATCATCGACATCGCAAAGCCGCTGGGGATTGCCGTGCACGATCACATCATCGTCGGCAAGAGCGGGCACGCGAGCCTGAAGGGAATGAAGCTGATCTAGCCCGCAGACGCCGCCAGGAGCGCCATCGGCGTCGAGTTCGGGTTGAGGGCGTGAACAATTTTCGTTCGCGCCCTCAACTGCAACAGGCAGTCAATCCGGCGCGTCAATTCACAGGCGCCGCCAGCAACTCGTTCAGATTGGCGTCAAGCTGCGCGAGCAACTCCGGGTCCACGCCGAACAGGCCGAGATGTCCGCAGCTGCTCTTCAGCGGACGGAACTGGCTTCCCGGGATCAGACGCTGCTCAACCTCGCAGTCGCTCGGCGGGAAGAACATGTCGTGACTGATCGGCATCACGTAGGTCTTCGCCTTGATACGGCCGAGCGCCGACGCGAGATCGCCGCCGGTGTTGCGGCTCACGTCGCCTCGTTGCCACTTCCACGCCATCGCCAGCAGATCGTTTGGATCCATCGGCGCAAAGTATCCCGTCATGAAGGTATCGACGAAGGCCTGCATCGAGTCGAAGCCGAGCGCCTTGTGTCGGCCTTCGCGGAAGAAATCGGTACTCCACCCCATCACCGTCCACAGCTTGGCGTGGCGCTTGAGGCCGGCGGCGACATCGGCCGGCGAACCGTACTTGCCGCCGTTGAACCCCGGATCGGATGTAATCGCTTCGGAGAGTGTCTCGGCGAAGACGAAATCGTGCTCGGTGTTCTTGGCGGTGCCGGCGATCGGAGCGGCGCGCTTGACGAAGTCGGGATAGCGCACGGCCCATTCATAGGTCTGCTGCGCACCCATCGAGCCGCCGACGACCAGTGCGAGGCTCTTCAGACCGTATTTCTCGGTCAGAAGCTTGTGTTGGGCGCGAACGTCGTCCCCAATGCGCACTTTCGGGAAGGTCGGTCCGGCCTGCGCTCCAACGCTGTTGTTTGGTGAGGTGGAAAGGCCATTTCCGATCTGGTTGACGACGATGATAAAATACTTCGCCGGGTCGAGCGCACGCCCCTTGCCGATGTAGACCTGCTCCATGATCTTGCTCGTTCCCGAGTACCAGGTCGTAACGAGGATCGCGTTGTCCTTCGCCGCGTTCAGCGTTCCGTGGGTCGCCACCGCAAGCGCACAGTCCGGAATATGTCCGCCCTCCTCAAGCTCGAGGTTGCCGATTCTGATCGTCTCGTAGGGGCCGTGGCCTTCCTGGCCGTAGTAGGGATTTGAGCTCATTGGATGTTTCCTCCCGTTGTTGTTATCATCAGGTCATCGCAAAGCCTTGGTAGCCATTGGCCGCAAGTTCGTCGCACTGCCGGTTGTAGTTACCGACGCCGCCGATATAGGACAGCAGGCGTCTTGGCTTTCCGTCGACGTTCGAGCCCATGTACCAGGAGTCGGTTTTCACAACGAGGGTCGCGGCCGCAGTTTCGTCGTGGTGCCTGACCCAATTGTCCTCGAACTCCTTGGTCGCTTCGACGACGCCTTTGCCGTGCTTTTTCGCGTAAGCAATGCAGTCGGTGATCCAGTCCACCTGCTGCTGAAGACAGGTCGTCATGTTGCAAAGTGCGGCGGACGGAGCGAGCGGCGCGCCGGTGGTGAACAGGTTGGGATAGCCGTGCACCTGCAGCCCCATCGCGGTGCGGATCTCGTCCTTCCACCTGTCCTTCAACGAACGGCCGTCGCGGCCGCGGATGTCGATGCGGCTGAGAGCGCCCGAGCCGGCGTCGAATCCGACGGCCAGGATGATGATGTCGGCCTCATGGACCTTGCCGTCGGAGGTCTGGATGCCGTCGGGCACGATGCGCTCGATCGGCGTCTTGCGGCAGTTCACTGCATCAACATTGTCCTGCAGGTAGGCCTCAAGATATTTGTTCTCGAGAGGTACGCGATGCGTGCCGAATCCGTAATCGGCTTCGGACGGAATCAGCACATCGCACAGCTTCGGGTCATGCCGCAGCCGCTTGCGCATCTTGTCCCGCACGAAATCGGACACCACCGCGCTTACCGCCTCGTCGAAGAACATTTCCGGGAACGTCGCAAGCCACATCGAGAGCGACCCGTCGTTCCAGTACTTCTCCAGCACCTGCGTACGCTCGTCGGGCGTCAGTTCGGCCCAGGGGCGGTTCTCAAAGTCATAGTCGAAGCCCGCGAAGGTGGAGCGCACGCGGGTCTTCAGCTCATTGAACCGGCTACTCCAGCGATCCCAATCCGCTTGCGAATATTTCGGGTTCTTCATGGGCACAACGTATTGCGGCGTGCGCACGAACACCTTCATCGACCCGACTTCGGGTGCGATGGTCTGGATCACCTGGATGCCGGTGGCTCCGGTGCCCACCACGGCGACCCGCTTGCCTTTGAGATCGATCCCCTCTTTCGGCCAGAGACCGGTATGGGTGATCACACCTTTGAACGTGGACTGGCCCGGGAAGCGGTCGTTCAGAGGCGCCGACAGCATACCGCAGCAGGCCAACAGATATTGCGTATCGATGCGTTCGCCATCGGAGGTGACCACATCCCAGCGGCCGTCCTTCTCCCGATAGGTGGCGGACTCGATCCGGGTGCTGAACTGGATGTCCTTCTTGAGATCGAAGCGATCAGCGACGAAGTTCAGCCACTGCTCGGTCTCCGGCTGCCCTGGAAAACGCTCGCTTGGCTTCCACGCTTTGTACAAGTCCTCGGAAAACCAATACTGGTACACCTCGACCTGAGAATCGAAGCGCGCACCGGGGTAACGATTCCAGTACCAGGTTCCGCCGACGCCGGAACCCGCCTCGAAGGCGCGGACCTTCAGCCCCAGTTGCCGCATGCGGTGCAACTGGTACAGACCCGCGATGCCAGCCCCGATAACGACCGCATCGAGGGTCGTCTTTTTTGCTCCGTTCGATTCTCTGGACTTGATTTCAGCCTGGTCCATTTCCCTCTCCTTTTGTTTTTAAGCTATGCACCGTGCCGCTCGACCGAATGGGCGGAGTGGCGTCTCCTTGGCGATCCAACGGAACTGCTGGGCAGGTCTCAGAGCCCCGAAGGGTCTCGAGCCGCTCACGCATCGCCAGCGGAAGGCGCCGGAAACTAGTTGCCCCGAGGCACGGCGCGCTTGAACGAAGCCGACCTTTCTTTGGACGAATTGCGTGTGCGGCGCAGCGAACGCGCCGGGCGAACCAATACATTTGGCCAAATGCAAAAAGCGCCGTATCCTGCGCTACCGATCCCACATCATGGGAAAGAAGAGCCGGCGAACGGCCGCCAACCATGTGGAGGCTGCGCCATGAGCAAGTTCATTGCGGTCGAGGAGCTTCCGCAATACGCACCAGGTGAACTGAAGCTGGACAGTTCGGCGGTCGGCCGGCCTGATTTCCGCATGCGGGTATTTCGCTATGCGCCGTCCGACATTTGGGTCCCCCCGACGGAAGACTTCCTGATCGTCGTCTACCGGCAAGGAGCCACCGCGATGAACCGTCGCGTGACCGGCGCATGGAAGCAGGAGCGCGTCAGCCGCGGCATTACCACGCTGCTGACCCGCGCCGAGCCTTCGCATTGGCGATGGGCAAACGATATAGAGGTCAGCCACTTCTACATTTCACCGGCCTACATGATGAAAACCGCGAGCGAGGCTTTCGATCGTGACGTCGGCGCCATTGAACTTCATGACCTGCTCGGAATCGATGACCCCGTCCTGAGCTGGATCAACGAACAAATGGCTCACGAAGTCGCCGCCGGCGGTCCAGGCGGAAGACTCTGCTACGACGCGCTGTCGCTCCAGGCCAGCATCCACATCATACGAAAATACGCCGCGGTGAAGTTCAAGATGCCTTCCGCGCAGGGACACTTCAGGCCGGCTCATGCCCGGCTGATCGAGGATTATATCCAGCAGAACATTTCCCGAAACATCACGCTCGACGAACTAGCAGCCATCTGCAACTGCACGCCGATTCAATTCGCCCGCAAATTCCACGCTCATTACGGGATACGCCCTCACGCCTTTGTTCAGAAACAGAAAGTCGAACAGGCGTGCCGGCATCTGCGACGGGACAATCTGGCGCTCAAGGAGATCGCGCTCCTCAGTGGCTTTGCCGACCAGAGTCATCTGAACAGGGTCTTTCGCCGCTACCGCAATTGTACGCCGGCTGAATATCGCAAGGGTGCCTCGGGAACCTGAAGCCGCTCCAGTCCCGGCGGCAGCGACCCAACCTTCGTCAAAGTCGGTAAGGCTTACCTTATCCGATCAACGAGCTTGATGCATGGGATCAAGGGAATATGGTGACGAGCCATGCGCCAAAGCGACCCCACGTAGATGTCGATGAGGGAGCGTGAGGATCACTCGGGAGCATGGAAGACCGCTCCCAATCGCCGCCTCCAAATCAATCAATGACCCCAATGTATTCTTTAGTTTCAATACAGTAGCTGGACTCCGCGGCTTGGTCCACAACCCTCGGCGATCCCTCGCCATCGCAGGCCGACATCCAGATGACCAAGGCGATCATCGACATCGCAAAGCCGCTGGGGATTGCCGTGCACGATCACATCATCGTCGGCAAAAGCGGGCACGCCAGCCTGCGCGGCATGCGGCTGATATAGCCGTTCGCGAAGCGAACGTCCCTCAGTGGAAGAAAGCTCGGGCAGCTTCCGAAATAGCTTCGGACGCCTGACGATCGTCGATCGAAGGCCGGCCATCGCCAGCGTGAGGTCCGTAGTTCCCGAACTGGCTATGGACCATGCCTGCGATTCGAACAATTTGAGCATCAGCCGGCAATTCCACGGCGTGCTGCTTGATCGTCTCAGGTGCCATGATGCCATCGCGATCCGCCACGATGGCGAGCACTCCAAGCCGGGACTTCGAAATATCGGAGCCACAATAGGTTCCGAACAACACAATCCCCTGAAGATCGTCGCGGTGTTTGCTCGCATAGTAACAAGCTGCGGCGCCTCCAAGTGAATGCCCGCCCACATACCAACGCTCGATCCCGGTCAACTCCTTGCGCATATCGTCGGCTTGCCCGATCGAGAAGGCTGCGATGTTGAGTCTCGGCCGTCCAATGACGATATTCACCCGGGCTTTGCTGGATAGCGCGACAAGCTTTGAGAGATATGCCTTCGGCTCGATCCGGAGGCCCGGATAAAACAAGAGTCCAATCGCAGACGGGGCAGCGGACGGGCGAATGACAATGAAACCATCACGCTCGCTGATCACAACGCGAGAATCGTTCAGGGCGCGGGCCTGCGCCAGAGGGTCCGCTCTGTACGCATCGAGCGCCCATGCGATGAAACCGCCCCCCAGGAGCGTGGCAAGTCCTGTGCCCACGCCGATCATCAGCAGCTTCTTCACGTCTAATCCTCCTCCAGGAGGCTGCCGAGTCGATCGAGGCGACGCTCCCACGACGTCCGGTGTTCTCTGATCCAGTGCTCCAGGGTCTCGAATCCCGACGTATCCAGGCTGCACATACGTACGCGCCCCTTCTTGTGGGACTTGAGCAAGGCACAGGACTGAAGAATGCGCAGATGCTGGGTCACGGCCGTGACGGTGATACCGAGCGGCCTGGAAAGGTCCGACACGGACATTGGACCGGCACTCAAAAGACGAATGATCCGACGGCGCGTAGAATCACCAAGGGCATCCAGGATTCGATCGACCCTGCCGATGCGCAAGGCCATGGACGTGGCCATTGACACGGTCCTCCGGTTTTCCGTGCAGGTGCCTAAACGACCGGCTCAAGTCGATCGAGCAGAGCGCGCCATCCAGCCTCGCGAATTTTGGGACCGTCCGCACCCTCGAAGAAGACGGCCTGATGGGTCAGGACCAACAGCGTCCCCGAATCCTTTGGACGGAATTCCGCGGTCACGAGGGATGCGGATATGCGCCGCTCTCCTAACGTCATCGTGGAAGCCGTAACAACGCGGCGATCGGCAACTACATCCAGAAAGTGCCCGTCGTAGGTGAGCGCGACCGAGGCGAAAGGCGTGCCCTTCTTGAAGCGGTATTGGGCGCGCTCTCGCCCTCCAACGGCAAAATCCATGCTGAAATGCTCGACGTCGTGGTCAGGGCCTTCAGCAAACCAGCGCCGCTTCTTGGACGCGTCGGAAAAAGCCGCGAATACCTGGATCGGCGACTTGAGATACATGCGCTCGATGACAAACGTGTTGTCGACGATGGATTGATCGGTCATTGCCACCCTGCTCATTAGTGAAGTCTATACTTCAGTATAAGCGCGGCGCGATAGTCAAGTGGCGACTTCAGTATCAGAACCGTCTGCATGGAGAAGCCGGCGATTTGCGCACGCTGAAGCGCGGGATGCGGTTGATCTGAAGCTTCGAATCGAGCGACAAGAACAGCATGAGCGACTGGCTGCACAATCTGCCGCTGCCCTTGATGGCGCTGGTGATCTTCGGATTCACCTATTTGCTCGCCGGGGCGATCTTCGCGGGCATCGCACTTGTCGCGACCGGCGAGCGCGCCAAATCGCTGAAGGCGATCTCGCCGGGCATGCTGCCGGTGCTCGGCATCATCTTCGGCCTGTTCGTCGCCTTCACCGCGGCGCAGGTCTGGGGTGACGGCGACCGCGCCGGCGCTGCGGTGAGCCGCGAGGCCAGTGCGCTGCGAAGCGCCGTGCTGCTGGCCGCAGGCCTGCCGGCGGAGCAGGAGACGCGGCTGCGCGGCCTGGTCCGCGACTATGTCGGACAGGCCGTGACAGTGGAATGGCCGATGATGGCGCATCAGGCGGTCTCGTTGAAAGTCACGCCGCCTGCGCTTGCGGAAGCGTTGCAGCTCGTCATCGCGATGACGCCGCAAGGCACGGGGCAGGCGAATGTGCAGCGCGAGCTCATCGCAGCGCTGGAGCAGGCGCTGGATGCACGGCGGCAGCGGATCATCGTCAGCCTCGCCGCAGTGAACCCGGTCAAGTGGTGGTGCCTGTACCTCCAGGCCGTCTGCGCGCTGCTGGTGATCGGCCTCGTTCATTGCGACAACCGCCTGGGATCGGCGATCGCTATGGGCCTGTTCGCGACGGGAGTAGCCACCTCCGTCCTGCTCATCGCCGCACATGACCGGCCCTTCGCCGGCCAGATCTCGATCCAGCCGGAGCCGCTGCTCCAGATCATGCCGGCGGCAGCAAAGAGCTAGCGCGCGAGCGCTCCGTCAGGCCTCAATAGCAATATCGGGGATCGACCGGGACGTAGCGTCCGTCGGGGCGCTGCATGTAGCAGCCGCGCTGATAGGCGTAGTAGCCGGAGCGGCGGCGCTCGCCCTCCGAGGCGATCGCGGCGCCCGTGCCGGCACCGACGACGGCGCCGATTGCTGCACCGCGGCCGCCACCGATCGCGCCGCCGAGGATCGCCCCGCCGACACCGCCGATGATCGCGCCGCCGACGGCATCCTGGGCCGCCGCCTCATGCGCCGGCATCGCCAACGCAACCGTCAGACACGCCGCGATCCCAAGACTTCCAATGCGAAGACCTCGAAGCATGCTCGCCCTCCCCTGTGCTGAGCTGTGTCATAGCGCCGCAAGCGGATTCGAGCCAGACAAATTGCCGGCGCCGCAGCTGGAACGCGCCGCGATGGCGCCGGGGGCGCTGCGCGACGGCAGCCCAGACCGTACCGTGTGCGATGCACATGCAGGCCGTCGAAAGGTCAGGGCTCCATCCAGCGCTGCACGGCCTCGGCGGTGTCGGCGGGCGTGGTGTTGAAGCAGATCGCCGCATTCGGCGCCAGGCGGTGGACGAGGTTGAGCACCTTCTCGAACAGCAGCAGGCGCGCCTTCGGCTCGCGCAGGCCCGCTCCGATCACGATGCAGTCGAAGCTCTCGTCGCGCAACGCCGCCGTCACCGCGGCTTCGGCCGCCGCGTCGACATCGATCAGGCAGCTCGTGACGTGGTAGCCGAGATCGCGCAGACGCAAGAACTGCGCCTCGATGTAATTGCGCACGAGCTCCGGCGTCAGTTGCGGGAATGCGCTGTAGTCCGCAACGCCGGGTTCGATGCCGATCGCGAGGACGCGCTTGGCCATGCAAGCCTCCTGGGCAAGCCTCCTGACCGCGTACGTTGCTAACGGGCGGAGGCTCCCGCGGGTTCCCTCATTGTCGGACGCCCTGCGATGCCGGTCCCGCCGCCCATTTTCCCGCTGGAGCTGTAAGCCATTTCACATGCGCCTAGCCGGCAACCTGCCACATTTGCGCCGATCACGCTGGAGTCACGCCCCGATCACGGGGCCTGGTTCACTCTGACTTTCATATAATTTCGATAATTCATAATTTTTCGGGAGCGGGAAATGGTCTCATTCGAGAGTCTGAAAGGCGAATACGAGCGAAATTGGTCCAGTCTTGAGATCCGGCCTTCACGCCTTGCCGACGCCAACGCGGTCGCCCGCAAGGCGATCAACGGCAAGGCGACCTATCAGCAGATCGAGCGGCTGACCGGTGTTCCCTGGTTTTTTGCCGCCCTCTGCCACTATCGCGAGTCCAATTTCGATTTCGACACCTATCTCGGCAACGGCGAGTCGATCCATCGCGTGACGACCATCGTTCCGAAAGGGCGCGGCCCGTTCGCCACGTTCGTGGACGGCGCCGTGGACGCGTTCAGAATTGAAAATTTCATCGGCGCCCAGGACTGGGGCATCGCGCGGATGCTGTTCCGGCTCGAGGCGTTCAACGGCTTCGGCTATCACGCCAAGGGCTGCAATTCGCCCTATCTCTATGGCGGCTCGACACTGTACGGCCCGCCCGAGGCGAGGGGCGGCAAATTCGTCCGCGACCACGTGTTCGACTCGAACCACGTCGATTCCCAGCTCGGCACCGCCGTGATCCTGCATGCGATGATGGCGCTCGATTCCTCGATCACCCTCGACGGCAGCCCGCAATTCGTGGGCCGCGCCGAGCCCGAGGACGACATCGCCTCGACGGTCGTTCTCATGCAGCAGGCGCTCAACAAGCTCGGCGCCAATCCGCCGCTTGCGGAGGACGGCATCAGCGGACCGAAGACCAGGGCTGCGGTCTCGCAGTTTCAGCAGCAGAACGGCCTGAGGGATACCGGGCTTCTCGACGGGGCCACGGTCGCCGCCATCACGCGCGCGACGCAGTCGGGCACCGCCGGGCAGACCGGCGATCTGTCCCAGGCCCTGAAGCGGCTGGAGGACCTCGCGCAATTGCTGCGACCGTCCGCCGGCGGCGTAACGCCGGGGACGACGACACCGGGCAACACGCTGCCCGCCACCGCCAACGACCCGATCAGCCTGTTTGAACGGCTCTTCTCCCTCATCAACAAGACGGCGCCCATGCCAGGACCAGTCACCCCGACCAATCCCGCCCCGGTCGATCAGCTGAAGCAGGTCGTCGACCTGCTCAGCGCCCTGCTCAACAAGGACGGCAAGCCCGTGCTCGGCCAGGTCAACGGCGCGCTCGGCGAGACCATCGGCAAGCTGCTCGACGGCAAGAAGACGGCACTCGGCATCGGCGGCTCGGTGCTCACCGCGCTGCTCTCGTCGGTGACGGCGACCCCCAATGCGGGCGGCATTGCCGGATTGCTCGGGACGATCGTGTCGGCGGTGCCGGGGCTCGGCCAGTTCGCGATGCCGATCTCGCTGGCACTCACGGCCTGGGGCGTGCTCGGCAAGCTGGAGAAGTGGGCGCAGGGCACCGCGCCGCCGCCGAAGCCGACGACGTAATCTGCGGCCATCCTTCGAGACGCCCGCCTACAGCGGGCCCTCGGGATGAGGTCGCGTTTCGCGGCGAGATATCAGCCCTCATGGTGAGGAGCCCGCCAAAGCGGGCGTCTCGAACCGTTTCAGCGCGCCTCAAGCCATGCCGCCGGCATCGGCAATGTCTGCCGCACGTCGTTCCATCAACCCGCGCTCGCGCGCATTGGTGGCAAGACGGGCGGCGGTCTCGAACGAAACCCGTGCCTCGGCGAAGCGGCCGAGCTTTTGCAGAAGGTCGCCGCGCACGGCCTGAAGATGGTGATACGTCCTGAGCGCCGGCTCGCCGGCGATCAGATCCACGAGATCGAGCCCGGCCTGCGGCCCTTCGGCCATGCCGAGCGCGACCGCGCGGTTGAGTTCGATCACGGGCGAGCGCACCAGCGTCGCAAGCTGGCCATAGAGTTCCGCGATGCGCCGCCAGTCGGTGCTTGCGGCTGTCTCCGCGGTGGCATGACACGCGACGATGGCTGCCTGCAGCGTGTAGAACCGGCCGGCACCGCCGAGCGCGCGCGCGCGATCCAGCGCCCGAAGGCCGCGGGTGATCTGCAGCCGATCCCACAGCCCGCGATCCTGGTCCATGAGCAGGATGGGCTCGCCATCGTGGTCGGTGCGGGCATGCATCCGCGCGGCATTCAGGTCCATCAGCGCCATGAGACCGTGCACCTCGGGCTCGAGCGGCGCGAGCCCGACCAGCACCCGCCCCATACGCAGAGCCTCGTCGCAGAGCTGCGGCCGCAGCCACTCCTCGCCGCGTGAGGCCGAATAGCCCTCGTTGAAGATGAGGTAGACGACCTCGAGCACCGAGGCGAGACGCTCGGAAAGCGCCTCGCCGCTTGGCGTTTCGTAGGTGAGGCCCGACCGCGAAAGCGTGCGCTTGGCGCGGACGATGCGCTGGGCGATGGTTGCCTCCGTGACCAGGAAGGCGCGCGCGATCTCGTCGGTGGTCAGGCCGCAGATCATGCGCAACGCCAGCGCCGCGCGGGCCTGCCGCGGCAGCAGCGGGTGGCACGCCGTGAAGATCAGCCGCAGCCATTCGTCACCGATGTCGTCGTCGAGGGCGGTGTCGAAATCGGGCATCGCGTCCTGTTTCTGCATCAGGTCGTGCGTCAGCAGGTCCTGCTTGCGGGAGAGCATTTTCTCCCGGCGCAGATGATCGAGCGCACGGCGCTTGGCTGTCGCAACCAGCCAGGCGCCGGGATTATCCGGCACCCCGCTGAGCGGCCAGGCTTCCAGCGCAGCGACCAGTGCGTCCTGGGTCAATTCCTCCGCGAGCGTCACGTCCCGCAGCATGCGCGACAGCGTCGCGATCAGCCGCGGCTGCACGACGCGCCAAGCTGCGTGAATCGCGCGATCGATGTCGGCGGCCGTCATCGCCGCCGACCAGAGCCCTTTCCGTTCCGACGGAATCGGAACGGGGCTCTAGATTCTTGTTTTGACGCGTTTTCTTTACGCGAACCGGTATCCACTTCGCTCGAAAACGCTCTAGGACGAGCGGTGGTGTCCATCAGGCGTGGGCGGCGACCCTGGAATGCGCGTCGATCTCGCACGCCACGTCGACACCCGGCGTCGCGAATGCCCGCAATTCGCAGGTGCCATCCCATCCCGGCATGTGATCGAGATGCAACTGCATGAATTCCTTCGCCATGGCCAGGGCTTCCGCCTTGTCGCGCAGCTCGAAAATGGCGTAGCCGCCGATCACTTCCTTGGCCTCGACGAAGGGGCCGTCGATGACGCTGAGCTCGCCGTCGACGATCTTCACCCGTGCGCCGGTCGCAAGCGGCATCAGGCCGCCGTTGTCGAGCATTCGACCGGCCTTGATCTCCCGCTCGGATATCTTCTGCATCGCCTCCGCCAGTGCCGGGGACGGGCCTGCCATCGGCTGGCTGGAGGTCACGATGTACATGAAGCGCATGGAAAAACTCCCTTGGCGCGAGCAGCGACCGCTCCGGCCCCAAACCGGCTCGCTATGGATGTGACGATTGAGCCTCGGCCAAATCGACATCCCCGGGAGAAATTATTGCCGCAGCATGATCAGGGGATCAGCGGTATCGGGAACGCGCCGCCACTGCGCGTTGTCGTCGGCCTCGAACTGCCAGATATCGCCTGATTTCGACATCAGGATGATCTGGCCGCGTTCGAGCCGCCATTGCGTCGGGTTGAACTGCGCGATCGCCGCATCGCATCTCGGCTTGAGGAAGACCTGGAAATTGTCGGGCCCGGCCTCGGTATTGGTCAGCGTCAGCCCGCAGACCGGCTGGCCGTTGCCGCGCACCATCGACCAGTCGCCGATCATCTGGTCCATCGACTTGGCCATCGAACGGGCGGCGGCGAGGTCTTGCAGGATGTAGACGCCCTCGCCCTGCCGCAGCCCCTCGAAGATGCCGGCCTCGACCTCGGTGAAGTCGATCACCGCTTCACCGGTCGCATCCTGCAAGCGAACGATGTCGAGACCCCTGACGCTCCAGGCGACGATGTCCTTGGTGAAGGGCAGCGCGGTCTTGCAGGCCGGCTCCAGCTCCAGCTTGAAGCCCTGGCCGGCGGCGTCGGCCTTCATCGTGACGACGCAGGTCTTGCTGCGCTCGGTGGTCGAGAGCTCCCACTGCCCGGGCATCTGCTTCTTCAGGGTCGTCGCATCCTGCGCAAGCACAGGGCCGAGCGCGGCGACACATGCCGCGATGGCCAATGCAACGACCCGAAGAACGGTCATCAGCGCCCCTTGAACGGCGTTTCCGCAACCGGGGTCAACGGCGCCTTGCCGGCGAACCAGGCCTTGAGATTGTCGACGACGAGCTGGTCCATCGCGTTGCGCGTCACCACCGAGGCCGAGCCGATATGCGGCAGCAGCACGACGTTCTGCATGCTCTTGAGCTCGTCCGGCACGCTCGGCTCCGCCGCGAACACGTCGAGGCCCGCGGCGAGGATGGTGCCGGACTTCAGCGCCTGCACCAGCGCCGGCTCGTCGACCACCGAGCCGCGTGCGACATTGATCAGCACGCCGCGCGGGCCGAGCGCCTTGAGCACCTCGGCATTGACCATCTTGTTGGTGCTGGCACCGCCGGGCACGATCACCATCAAGGTGTCCACCGCCTTCGCCATCTCGATCAGATCGGGATAGTGCTTGTAGGAGACGTCCTTGGACGGGTTGCGGGAGTGATAGACCACCGGCACCAGCGACGCGTCGAGCCGGCGCGCGATAGCCTGGCCGATCCGGCCCATGCCGACGATGCCGACCTTGCGGTCGCGCAGCGAGCCGACGCTGAGCGGATAGTTCTGCGTCTGCCAGAGCCCGGAGCGGACGTAACGGTCGGCCTTGATGAACTCGCGAACGGTGGAGATCAGGAGGCCCATCGCGACGTCGGCGACCTCCTCGGTCAGCACGTCGGGCGTGTTGGTGACGATGATGTTGTGCTCGGCCGCGTATTTGGCGTCGATATGGTCGTAGCCGACGCCGAAGCTTGCCACCATCTCGATCTTGGGCAGTTGCGACAGCGAGTCCTTGTCGGCGCGCACCGTGTGATAGGTCACCGCCACGCCGCGGATCTTTTCACGGATCGCGGGTGTCAACCGCTCGAGGTCGCCTCGCGTCTCGGCCCTGTGCACGACGAAATGATCGGAAAAACCGTTCTCGAGGATCGGCCGCACCGGCCCATAGATCAGAAGGTCGATCTTTTCGGACGAAATCGAACCGGCGGTCATCAATTTTCCTTTCCAAGCGCGCTTTCATGCCAGCGCCGTAAAACGAGGTGGGAAACTAGCGCCAGCACCCCATAGATGACAATCCCGGCCAGCGACAACAACAGCAGCGCGGCGAACATGCGGGGTATGTTCAATCGGTAGCCTGACTCGGCGATCCTGTAGGCGAGCCCGGAGCCGGCGCCGGCCGTTCCAGCCGCGATCTCGGCCACGACGGCGCCGATCAGCGACAGCCCGCCGGCGATGCGCAGGCCGCCGAGGATATAGGGCAGCGCCGCCGGCAGCTTCAGGAAGCGCAGGGTTTGTGGTGGCGAGGCGCCATAGAGCTGGAACAAACCGGCGAGGTTGCGGTCGACCGAATTGAGCCCGAGCGTGGTGTTGGAGAGCACCGGGAAGAAGGCGACGATGAAGGCGCAGACGACGACCGCGGTCTGCTGCTCCAGATAGATCAGGAGCAGCGGTGCAATCGCGATCACAGGCGTCACCTGGAGCACGACGGCGTAGGGGAACAGCGAATATTCCACCCATTTCGACTGGTTGAACAACAGCGCCAGCGCGATACCGCCGACGCTCGCCGCCACAAATCCTTCGAGCGTGGTCAGAAGCGTGGTGACGAGCGATTGTGACAGCACCGCCCAGTCCTTGATCAGCGTCAGGAAGATGACGGAGGGCGCCGGCAGCACGTAAGGCGGGATCTCCCTGATGCGGACCACGAGTTCCCAGGCGAGAAGCCCGGCCGCAAGCACGATGACGGGAAGCACGAAGCGCACCGCGCGGTGCGCGCCGGACGGCCCGGCGGTGACGGAGGGCTGCGCGCTCATAGCGCCGGTTGCCCCGAATAGGACGGCGCCAGCGCGGCCGACACCTTCCGGCAATAATCCGAATAGGCGGCCGAGGTGCGAAACTCCTCGGTCCGCGGCTCGACCGTCTCGATGCGGATGTCGGCCTGGATCCGGCCCGGCCGCGCCGTCATGACCACCACGCGCTGCGACAGATAGACGGATTCGAACACCGAATGGGTGACGAAGATGACGGTCTTGCGCAAGGCCCGCCACAGCGCGAGCAAATCGTTGTTGAGGCGGAAGCGCGTGATCTCGTCGAGCGCCGCAAACGGCTCATCCATCAGGAGGATATCGGGATCGGTGACGAGCGCGCGCGCCAGCGAGACCCGCATCTTCATGCCGCCTGACAGCTCGCGCGGATAGGCGTCGGCGAAATCGGCAAGCCCGACGCTCGCCAGCGCTTCGTCGGCGCGCGCGCGTGCGTCCGCTTTCGGGACGCCTGCGAGCTTCAAGGGCAGCCGCACGTTCTCGCGCACGCTGGTCCAGGGCATCAGGGTCGGCTCCTGAAACACGAAGCCGATGCCGTGACCCGGCTGTGCAGGTCCCTCGTGACGCGCCATCCGCACGATGCCGGACGACGGCGCGCTGAGCTCCGCGATCAGCCGCAGCGCGGTCGACTTGCCGCAACCCGACGGCCCCAGCAGCGAGATGAACTCGCCCTTGCGCACGGCTAGATCGAGCGGCCCGAGCGCCATGACGCCGTTGTCATAGACCTTCGTCACGCCGCGCAGGCTGACGGCGAGTGCCGTCAGGCTGGCCTCGACTCCGGATGAGGTTTTGCGCTCTACCATTGAGCGCTGGATGTGATGTGGTGGGATCGATCGGCAACCTGCACCTCTCCCCAGCGGGGAGAGGTGAACCGCGCCGCGACATATCGATCTAACTCCGGCATGCGTTACGGCTTGGTCGGGCGCAGCTCGACGCCGACGCCCTTGTTGACGAAGCGCAGCGTGTAGGACTTGCGGAAATCGAGATCGGGCTTCACCACACCCGCCTTCACCATCTTGTTGAAGAAGGAGGTGTAGCGCTCGTCGCTCATGGCGCCGATGCCGTTCTTGAGCGACTCGCCGGAATCAACGATGCCGTGTTCCTTCATCTTGGCGACGGAATAGGCCAGCAGATCGTCGGTCATCTCGGGATTGAGCTGCTTGATCATGGCATTGCCGGCAGAATTGTCGCGGTAGATGTAATTGTACCAGCCGATCATGGAGGCATCGACGAATCGCTGCACCAGATCGGGCTTCTTCTCGGCGATGTCGCGGCGCGTCTCGATCAGGGTCGAGTAGGTGTTGAAGCCGTAATCGGCGAGCAGCAGCACGTTCGGCTTGAAGCCGGCGGCCTTCTCGACCGCGAAGGGCTCGGAGGTGACGTAGCCCTGCATCGCGCTCTTGGGATTGGCGATGAAGGGCTGCGGATTGAAATTGTAGGGCCGGACGTTCTTCTCGTTGAAGCCGTATTCGGACTTCAGCCACTGGAAGTAGCTGGTCATGCCTTCCTTGGAGACGAACAGGGTCAGCGGCTTGAGGTCCTCGATCTTGGCGACCTTGGCGTCCGGCTGCGTCAGCATCACCTGCGGATCCTTCTGGAAGACCGCGGCGATGGTGACGACGGGGACGTTGTTGGCGACCGCGTCGAACGACATCAGCGTGTTCGCGGCCATGAAGAAATCGATCTTGCCGGCGATCAAGAGCATCCGGTTGTTCTCGTTGGGACCGCCGGGGACGATGGTGACGTCGAGCCCGTACTTCTTGTAGGTGCCATCGGCGACCGCCTGGAAGAAGCCGCCATGCTCGGCCTCGGCGACCCAGTTGGTGCCGAAGGTGACCTTGTCCAGGGTCTCGGCGCGCGCCGGGACGACCGAAACCAAAGCGGCCATCAAGCCCGCCGTTAACGCTCGCCGCAGATGAGAGAGGCTCATGATGGGACTCCGTCGATCGTGGCTGGCCGATGCCAGTCCAACGCGATAAAACCGCAAGACATCGGGGACGCGAGCCGGCCAGGCCCGCGTCCCCTCCATACCCCAAATTACGTGACAAATTCGGGCAAAGAAACCTCCAAGGACAACTTGATGACGCCGTCCCGCGACTGGACCGAGATCCGCTGGGCCGATGCCGGCCCAACGGACGCGGCGCGCTGGATCGCGGTGCTGCCGCTGGCGGCGACCGAGCAGCACGGGCCGCATCTGCCGCTCGTAACCGACGTGCTGATCGCCGACGCCTATCTGGCGCGCGTGCGCGAGCTCTTGCCCGCAACCGTTCCGGCCAGTTTTCTCCCCGTCGAACCGGTCGGGATTTCCACCGAGCATATCGACTATCCGGGCACGCAGACGCTGCCGAACGACGTGGCGCTGAGGAAGTGGACCGCGATCGGCGAGGAGGTCGCGCGTCGCGGGGTGAAGAAGCTCGTCATCATCACCAGCCATGGCGGCAACAGCGCGGCAATGATGCTGGTCGCGCAGGATCTGCGCGCACATCACAAGCTGTTCGTAGTGACGACGTCCTGGTCACGGCTGTCGGGCGCGGACAAATTGTTCCCGGCCGAAGAGGTGCGCCACGGCATTCATGGCGGCGCGGTCGAGACCTCGATCATGCTGGCGCGCTATCCCGACCAGGTGCGGAAGGATGCGATCGCGGATTTTCCCGCGAGCAGCGTCGCGATGGAGACGCAGTATCGCTGGCTGTCGACGCAGCGGCCCGCGCCGTTCGCCTGGCAGGCGCAGGATCTCAACGCCAGCGGTGCCATCGGCAACGCGACGCTGGCCGTGCCGGAGAAGGGCGAGCGATTGCTGGATCAGGGTGCGCGCGCCTTCTGCGAGCTGCTCACTGAAGTTGATAACTTCGACGTGAACAGGCTCGCCAAGGGCCCTCTCGGCTAACCAACATCCTCCTGGAATCATTGAGGAAAGAACCTCAGCCCGGGGTCGCATCCGCCGTCTTCGAACCGGACGCGGGGAGCCTCCGTCCAACTGGGCACGCGGGCCACAACGGACCGCCTCAACCCGGATGGAGTTTCACATGTCGATCAAGACCAAGATTGCCGCCGCAGCTCTCGCTGCCCTCGCCGTCACCGGCAGCATCGTGTCCACCACCTCCTCGGCCGAGGCCAAGCAGCCCGGCTGGGTCTGGGGTGTGGGTGCCGGCATCGCCACCGCCGCTGTGGTCGGCTCCGCGATCGCCGCCAGCAACGACCCCTATTACTACGGCTATCATCGCTGCGGCTGGGTCGCCCAGTACAACGCCTTCGGCCAGTACATTGGCCGCGTTCGCAGCTGTTACTGATTTGAGTACCTGAGGCCGATCTCACGTGGATCCCGCGTCCGACACGGGCGCCTCATCCACCCCGTGTCGTGCCCCGACCCCGCCCGGCTGTCCCCCCGGGCGGGGTCAACCATTTTAGCGCCAGAACAGCCCAACGGCTTGGCTCAGACTGTCCTTCCGATTACACGTTCCGCGTGTCAGGATACGAATCGGTGACTGAAGGGCGAGCGTGAATTGGCGGGTCTCAATTGGATCGATCCTGATTGCGATCCTGACATCGACACAGGCATTTCCCGAGACGGCGTCACAGCCGCAAACAGCGATCCAAGGCAACAGTCGCCCCGCCGTGGACGTCGAACTCGTGATCGCGGTCGATGTTTCCTACTCGGTGGAGCCGGATGACCTGGCGGCTCAACGCGAAGGCTATGCCAAGGCCATTGTCTCGGAGGAGTTTCTGCGAGCCTTGCGGGCCGGTCCGATCGGCAAGATAGCGCTGAGCTATTTCGAATGGTCATCCACGAATGACCAGAAAATCGTCGTCCCCTGGCGACAGATCGACGGACCGAAAGCGGCCGAGGCCGTTGCAACTGAACTCATGAAGGCCCCGATCCGCCGCGGTGCGCGCACTTCGATTTCGAGTGCGATCAAGTTCGCCATGCCGTTGTTCGAGCAGAACCCATACCGTGGCTCGCGCCGGGTCATCGACATTTCGGGCGACGGTCCCAACAACACCGGCGATCCTGTCGCCGCAGCGCGCGACTCGGCGTTGCAGCAGGGCATCGTCATCACCGGCCTGCCGGTCATGACCAATGCAACGCCCGCTGATCCGACGGACTTTCAGCATATCGACCATATCGACTGGTACTACGAGGATTGCGTGATCGGCGGCCCGGGTTCCTTTGTCGTGCCGGTCACCGATCGCGAAAACTTCAAGGAGGCGATCCGGACCAAGCTGGCTCTCGAGGTCGCGGGCCGCACGCTGAATCAATCGCCTGCCCCTGCCGTGGACAAGGGGCCGCGGGTCCTTTGCACGATTGGCGAGAAGCTCTGGCAGCAGCGTTGGGACACGTACAGTGCGACGAACAAGAATACGCCCCGTCCGGCGAGCAAGGATACGATCCGTCCCGTCAGCAAGGACGACGCGTTGCTCAACAAGAAAATCAAGGGCATCTGCCGCGGCTGCTAGTTGCTTTCCTTAGCCGCCGACCGACCGCCGACCTTCGCGGTTCCCTGTACCCTCGCATTCGTCCTGGCCTTGGACAGGTCTCCAGCAAAGGCCGGGCTCCGCTCGTGCAGTCGAAGGTTCTTGCCTCGTTAGGCAATGTTGCAGCCCCGTCACACGGGGGCTCAATTGCCGTCGCGACATGCCCGGGCCACTCCGGTTGACCGGGTGCATGACCTTCACCTATAGGCGGCGGCTGGATGGTCCCTGGCTTCAACGAGTTCCGAGGACCGACGCAGAGCCAATCTTGCAGCCGACGGGGTCACGTGCATGTTCCAAGCCGTGAGCAGCCAGAGGTCTTCACTGGTGTCCGACCGGACCCCGGAGCGCGCGGCGTTGGCTTCAAGATCCTCGTTCACGAGCCGTTCCGCGCTCTTGCCGATCACGGCGGCGACACTGGCCGCCGCAATCTTCGTCCTGGACACCCTGACGGACCTGGAGATTGCCGCTGCGGCACTCTATGTCGCGGTGATCCTCCTGTCGGTTCGCTTCTGTCACCGGCGAGGCGTGCTGCTGGTCGGGGGAACCTGCGTTGCGCTGACCATCGTCAGCTACCTGTTGACGCGTTCGGGATCGGCCTATTCGGGCGGCATCAATGGCGTGATCAGCCTCGCAGCTATCGCAGCCACAACCTATCTGGTGTTGAAAATCGAGTCGGCGCAGGCGGCAATCGATGAGACCCGCGCGCAGCTTGCCCATGTTTCGAGGGTCACGACGCTGGGCGAGTTGACGGCCGCGATCGCCCACGAGGTCAACCAGCCGCTCACCGCGGTCGTTGCCAGCGGCAATGCCAGCCTGCGCTGGCTCGCGGCAGACCCTCCCGACATCGAAGATGCGAACCGCGCAATCGAACGGATCGTCAGAGAAGCCACGCGCGCAAGCGAGATCGTCGGGCGAATTCGCGACCTTGCCAAGCGAGCGCCGAGCGCAACTTGCTGGTTCGACCTGGCCGAAACCATTTCGGCAACGATGACGCTGGTGCAGGGCCAGGTGAAGCAGCATTCCATTGCACTGCGCACCGCGATCGAGACCGACCTTCCTCTGGTCCGTGGAGACCAGGTTCAACTGCAGCAAGTCATCCTGAATCTCCTCGTCAATGCAGTCGAAGCGCTGGCTGACGTGGGTCCTGGATCACGCGAATTGCGGGTCAGCGCAACGCAGAACGGGCAGGGTGTGGTTGTCACCATCGCCGATACGGGCAAGGGCTTCGGTCCCGACGGTGAGCGCATGTTCGATGCGTTCACCAGTACCAAACCGCAAGGCCTGGGCATGGGGCTCGCCATCGCTCGAACGCTGATCGAAGTCCACGGCGGACGGATCTGGACGGAAGCCAATCAACCCCGGGGAGCGCGGGTCCGATTTCTCCTTCCTCTTCCGGCACCAACACGCGGGACTGGAGCGGATCATCTCGAGGGCGGGAAGCAGAAAAATGACCGATGACCCGATTGTCTTCATCATCGACGACGAGCCGGCCATTCTGGAGTCGCTCGACGACCTGTTTCGTTCCAGCGGTCTGCGCACCGCGTGTTTCCGTTGCATTCCCGACTTTCTGAATGCCAAGCGTCCGGAGGCTCCGGCCTGCCTGCTTCTGGACGTTCGCTTGCCGGGGCAAAGCGGTCTCGATTTCCACGATGAAATGGTCCGGTTGGGCCTTGATCTCCCCGTCGTCTTCATGACCGCACACGGAGACGTTCCGATGTCGGTCCGCGCCATGCGCAACGGCGCGGTGGACTTTCTCATCAAGCCGTTTCGCGAGGAGGACCTGCTGCAAGCCATTCAGGGAGGATTGGCCAGGGATCGGCTGCGGCGGGCAGGCGCGGCAGCCGTCGCTACCCTGAAAGAGAGGTATGACTGCCTGACCGAGCGCGAACGACAGGTCCTTTGGCTGGTCGTCTCGGGGCAAATGAACAAGCAAATTGCAGCCCGGCTTGAACTGAGCGTAATCACCGTCAAGGTCCACCGCGGACAGCTCATGCGAAAGCTCGGCGCGTCCTCGGTGATCGATCTGGTGCGGAAGACGGACATTCTGTCCCGCTGCCTCGGCGGGGACGCGCTGCATTAGGCAACACGGCGGCAGCCGAACTCCCGCCTATACCCCGGTATAATCGCTCTCTTTCGCAGCTCGGATAGGGTTGTCGGCAAGACGCACTTTCTTGCTTTCCATCGCAGGCATTGCGTGTAACGATCTCAGCATGACGGGAGGGCTGCCATGAATTGGCGTGTCTCGATCGGGTCAATGCTAGTCGCGACGCTGATCTCCGTGGCAGCCGCGGCCGCGCCGGGCTCGAAATCCCAGCTCGCCAAAGCCGGCGACGATGCGCCCTCCGTCGACGTCGAGCTCGTCATCGCGGTCGACGTATCCTATTCGATGGACCTGGATGAACTTGCGATTCAGCGCGAAGGCTATGAGCAGGCCGTTGTGTCGAAGGAATTTCTTCAGGCGCTGCGGGCCGGCCCCAACGGCAGGGTGGCGGTGACCTATTTCGAGTGGTCGGCGTCCACCGATCAAAAGATCATCATCCCCTGGCGACTGATCGACGGACCGGAATCGGCGGACGCCGTAGCGGCCGAGATCATGAAGACGCCGGTTCGCCGGGGCTCACGCACGTCGATCTCGGGCGCGATCGAGTTCGCCATGCCCTTGTTCGATGAGAATCCGTACCGGGGCTTGCGCCGCGTCATCGACATTTCCGGCGATGGCCCCAACAACAACGGCGTCCCTGTCGCCGGGCCGCGCGATGCTGCGCTCCAGAAGGGCATCGTCATCAACGGCCTACCGGTCATGGTCAAGGAACCATCCTTCGCGACCATGGATATCGACCATCTCGATTGGTACTACGAGGACTGCGTGATCGGCGGGCCGGGCTCGTTCGTGGTGGCGATCAACGATCGTGAGAAGTTCAAGGAAGCGATCCGCACCAAGCTGATCCTCGAGGTCGCAGGCCGTGTGCCGGAGCGCCGGATCGTACCCACTGCGGACGGGGAGCCGAGGGTTTCCTGTACGATCGGCGAAAAGATCTGGCAGGAGCGGTGGGGCCGATAGCCGCGACGATGCTGAAGGACAGCTTGGTGTCTGCCGGCGCGGACGAGGCCAGCAGCATCTTCAAAGGCAAGATGAGCACGATCGGCGACCGTTCCAACCTTCCTTGAAGTGGACGTGGACGAACCGCGGCGCGGTCATACGCCGCGTACGCGCTTCCGACAGCTATACCCGGGTATAGTCGCGTTTTTGCGCTGCATCAGTAGGGTCGCTGCGGATTTGCGATCAATCGGTGCGTTGCACCGTCGCGATCACGAGGGGATGACCTCATGCCTGCCCGCACCCGCCAGCGCGAACGCATCGATCGGGGTTACAAGTACCTCGCTACCAGCTTGAGGTCCCGTGAGTGCCGCCCGCCCCTTCGAGGATTTGTTGCAACCTCGTCACACAGTGGTGCGAACCATCGTCCGCGGCAATCCGTGTCAGTTGCTATTGCGAATTAATCGCAATAAGGTTTGCAACAGACACGGGGACTTGGAAAGAAATCGCGTCGAATCGAGATCATCTCGGCCGATCGCGTGACCAACCGGAACCTGGTGACAGGATCGCCGCGAATCGGCAGGGATGTCGGTTGCGGCGGATGGGACACATTCGCGTTTTGGGGGCGTGCGTTTTGACGTTGAGAGGTCACCGACACCGGTACTTGCGGACGGCCGCGGCGATCGCCTCGGGCGTGCTGGCTTTTCCGTGTGCAAGCTTGGCAGCCGACCTGCCGCTGAAGGCGCGCACGGCAAAGACCCTTTACGATTGGACCGGCTTCTATGTCGGCGGTCATTTCGGCTACGGCGATGCGAGCTTCGGACCCGGCACCAACCCGCTGCCCTTGCAGGGCGTGATCCTGCCGCCCAGCGCCACCGGGCTCAGCGGCGGCTATCAGCTCGGCTATAATCGCCAGCTCGCCAACCGCGTCGTGCTCGGGATCGAGGCGGACTCCACGTTCAGCGGTGCGCGCGACATCGTCGCGCATGAACGGTCACCGGCGCCGTTCAATACCACGATCGACTATGTCGGCACCGTGCGCGGCCGCATCGGCTATGCTTTCGACCGCTTGATGCCTTTCGTCACTGGCGGTTTCGCCTGGGGCCACACCCACATCAACGTCAACGATGCCGACGGCGTCACCGAGCTGTTCCCGGTCGGCAAATATCAGACCGGCTGGACGGCGGGACTCGGCCTTGAATTCGCCGTCAGCGGCAATTGGACCGCGAAGGCCGAATATGACTACGTCGCACTGTCGCGCCGGACCTACGATCTCAGCGGCTTCGGCCTTGCCAATGTCGATGTCGAACCGCGCGTTCACCTGTTCAAGCTTGGCCTGAACTACCAGTTTGGCGACACGCCCTGGATGGCGCCCATCAATGGCAGGACGAAACTGCCGGAATCCAGCGACTGGAATGTCCACGCCCAGACGACTTTGCTGCCACAGGGCTATGGGCCGATCCACTCGCCCTATGCGAGTCCGCAGAGCCTTCCCGGCAGCGGCCAGTTTCAGGCGACATGGACGACCACGGCCTTCCTGGGCGCGCGGCTGTGGGATGGCGGCGAGTTCTATTTCAATCCGGAATTGGCGCAGGGCTTTGGCCTCAACGGCACGCTCGGCCTTGCCGGCTTCTCCAATGGCGAGGCGCAGAAGGCCGGTGCGCCATTCCCGAAGATCCGTGCGCAGCGCTATTATTTCAAGCAGACCTTCGGCCTCGGCGGCGAGCAGGAGGAAGTGCCGGACGCCCCGAACCAGCTGGCCGGCAAGCGCGATATCGACCGCGTCACGCTGATCGTCGGCCGCTTCGCCGTCGGCGATTTCTTCGACGGCAACTCCTACGCCAAGGACCCGCGCGCCGACTTCATGAACTGGGCAATGTGGTCGTCGGGGGCCTACGACTTCCCGGCCGATCTGCCCGGCTACACCCGCGGCGCCGTGGTCGAGCTCAATCGCAAGGATTGGGCGGTCCGCGGCGGCCTGTTCCAGGTCCCCGATGCGCCCAACAGCGATACGCTGGTTTACAAGACGGGCGGCGCGGTCGTCGAATTCGAGGAGCGCCATTCGATCTTCGAGCAGCCGGGCAAGCTGCGGGTCGGTACGTTCTACAACAGCGGCAATACCGCCAATTACCGCGAAGTGGTCGCGATCGCCGCTGCCAACCCTGCGCTCGACATCAACGACATCACCGTCGCCAACCAGCGCGACCGTTCGAAATACGGCTTCTACGTCAATCTCGAGCAGCAGATCGTCAAGGACGTCGGGCTGTTCGCCCGCGGGAGCTGGAATGACGGCCAGAACCAGATCCTGTCCTTCACCGACATCGACCGCAGCGTATCGGGCGGCCTGTCGATCAAGGGCAGCTTTTGGGGGCGGCCGGACGATACGATCGGCATCGGCGGCGCCGTCAACGGGCTTTCCGCCGCGCACCGCGACTTCCTTGCCGCCGGCGGCACCGGCCTGCTGATCGGCGACGGGCAGCTCAACTACAGTCCGGAACGCATCCTCGAAGCCTATTATGCCTGGAAGCTCAATTCCTGGACGACTATGACGTTCGATTACCAGTTCATCACAAACCCGGCCTACAACGCCGACCGCGGGCCGGTCTCGATCTTCTCCGGACGCCTGCACGCCGAGTTCTAGCCCACCACTTCAGCCCAATCTTCCAGAAGGGCAGGCCGCATGAGACTGCAGGATTTTCGTAGCGCCGCGATCGGGCCGGCGCTCCGTCCCAATGTCTGGGACATCGCCGCACTGATCCTGGTGGTCGGTGCCATGGTGCTGATCGTCTATGGCGGCGAGCAGACCACGGCGCCGCTGTCCGACCTCGAGCGTGCGCCAGTGTCGCTCGATCCGTCCCATCTGCCGCTCTATGCGCTGCGCACCACGATGCGGATGCTGCTCGCCATCGTCTGCTCGACGATCTTCACTTTCATCTATGCCGCGGTCGCCGCAAAAAGCCGGCGCGCCGAGATGGTGATGATTCCGCTGCTCGACATTCTGCAATCGGTGCCGATCCTGGGTTTCCTGACCTTCACGGTCGTGTTCTTCATGAACCTGTTTCCCGGCCAGGTGATGGGCGCCGAGCTCGCCTCGGTATTTGCAATCTTCACCAGCCAGGCCTGGAACATGACCTTCAGCATGTACCAGTCGATGCGCAACGTGCCGAAGGATCTGGAAGAGGCTACGCAGAGCTTCCACCTGTCCGGCTGGCAACGCTTCTGGCGCCTCGACGTGCCCTTCGCGATGCCGGGCCTGATCTGGAATGCGATGATGTCGATGTCGGGCGGCTGGTTCTTCGTGGTGGCCTCCGAAGCGATCACCGTCGGCAACACCACGGTGACGCTGCCGGGCGTCGGCTCCTATGTTGCGATGGCGATCCAGCAGCAGAACCTGGGCGCGATCTTCTACGCGATCCTGGCGATGCTGTTCGTCATCATCGCCTATGATCAGTTGCTGTTCCGCCCCATCGTCGCCTGGGCCGACAAATTCCGCTTCGAGCAGACCGCTTCGGGCGAGGCGCCGACCTCCTGGATGCTCGACCTGTTCCGCCGCACCCGCGCGCTGCGCGCCCTCACGCTTCCCTTCGCCGCAGTGAACAGGATGGTCTCGAATTTGCGCATATCGCTGCCGAAGCTGTCTCCCGCGGGAAGCAACAAGGGGAGCCGCCCCTCGCGCCTCGTCGATGCGCTCTGGGTCGCCGTGATCCTCGGCGGCGCGGCCTATGCCGCCTGGCTGACCTATCGCTACCTCTCGGCCAGCCTCGACCTGTCAGACGTCTTCGTCGCGATCCGCGACGGGATGATCACCCTGCTGCGCGTCATCGTGCTGATCAGCATCGCCACGCTGATCTGGGTGCCTATCGGCGTCTGGATCGGGCTTCGCCCGAAGCTCGCCGAGCGCGTGCAGCCGCTGGCGCAGTTCCTGGCGGCCTTCCCCGCCAATCTCGCCTTCCCCGTCTTCGTCTTCATCATCGTCCACTATGGGTTGAGCGCCAATATCTGGCTGAGCCCGCTGATGATCCTGGGCACGCAATGGTACATCCTGTTCAACGTGATCGCGGGTGCGAGCGCGTTCCCGACCGACCTTCGCGAGGCCGCCGGCAGCTTCCACCTCGGGGGATGGCGCTGGTGGTTCAAGGTGATCCTGCCCGGCATTTTTCCCTACTACATCACCGGCGCGATCACGGCGTCCGGCGGCTCATGGAACGCATCCATCGTCGCGGAGGTCGCAAGCTGGGGCGAGACGCATTTGCAGGCTACTGGATTGGGAGCCTATATCGCCACGGCGACGGAGGCCGGCGACTTTCCGTGGGTCGTGCTCGGTATCGCCACGATGTGTATCATGGTGACGCTGTTCAATCGTCTGCTCTGGCGGCCGCTCTATGCCTTCGGTGAGCGCCGCCTGCGTCTCGGCTGATGAGGAGGGAAGATCATGCTTGACCAGGTAAAGCCATCCGCCCTCGTCGACATCCGCAACGTCTGCCGGTCCTTCCCGAAGGGCAGCGGCGAGCAGCTGCTGGTGCTCGACAAGGTCGACCTCACCATCCATTCCGGTGAGATCGTCGGCCTGCTGGGCCGCTCCGGCTCCGGCAAATCCACCCTGCTTCGGATCATCGCCGGCCTGATGGCGCCCTCCTCGGGCAGCGCGACTTGCCGCGGCGAGACCATCATCGGCCCGCCGAACGGCGTTGCCATGGTGTTTCAGTCGTTTGCATTGTTTCCCTGGCTGACGGTGCTGCAAAACGTCGAACTCGGGCTGGAGGCGCTTGGCATCGACGCCGCCGAGCGGCGCAAGCGCGCACTCGCCGCGATCGACCTGATCGGCCTCGACGGATTCGAATCCGCCTTCCCCAAGGAATTATCCGGCGGCATGCGCCAGCGCGTAGGCTTTGCCCGCGCGCTGGTGGTGCATCCCGACCTCCTGCTGATGGACGAGCCGTTCTCGGCGCTCGACGTGCTCACCGCCGAGACGCTCCGTACCGATTTGATCGATCTCTGGATCGAGGGCCGGCTGCCGATCAAGTCGATCCTCATGGTGACGCATAACATCGAGGAAGCGGTCCTGATGTGCGATCGCATCCTGGTGTTCTCGTCCAATCCGGGCCGGGTTGCGACCGAGATCAAGGTCGACCTGAAGCATCCGCGCAACCGGCTCGATCCGTATTTCCGGCAGCTCGTCGACAATATTTATGCGCGTATGACCCAGCGCGCCGAGCCGAGAGCAGCTTCGATAGAGGGCATTCCCGGCACCGGCGTCGGCATGGTCCTGCACCACGTCTCATCCAACGTTCTTTCGGGCCTGATCGAAACGCTGGCCGCGCCGCCCTATAATGGCCACGCCGACCTGCCCGTGCTCGCAAGCCAGCTCCAGTTTGAAGCCGACGAGATCATTCATCTAGGCGATTCCCTCCAGCTCCTGCGCTTTGCGCAGCTCAGCGAAGGCGACCTGATGCTCACGGACGCGGGAAAGCACTTTGCCAATATCGAGACCGACGCACGCAAGAAGCTGTTCGCCGAGCATCTCGTCACCTACGTACCGGTGATGGGACTGATCCGACGCGTGCTGGACGAGCGTCCTTCGCACACCGCGCCCGCAACCCGATTCCGCAACGAGCTCGAGGACTACATGTCCGAGGAGAATGCGGATGATACGATCAAGACGATCGTGTCCTGGGCCCGCTATGGCGAGCTATTCGCCTATGACGAGCAATCGGAGACGTTCAGCCTGGAGAATCCGGGCTGAAGCCGTCCTCCTGCACCCGCCGCGACTCGCGATTAAGCGGCCCGGATCGCATCCAGGAACTTGCCGACCTCGACCTTGAGACGGCTGCTCTCGCCCGACAATGACCTTGCAGAAGCGAGCACGTTGGAGGAGGCCGATCCGGTCTGGCTCGCGCCGCGCTGCACGTCGACGATGCTGGCGGAGACCTGCTGGGTGCCGCGGGCCGCCTGCTGCACGTTGCGGGAAATCTCTCGCGTCGCCGCGCCCTGCTCCTCGACCGCCGAGGCGATCGCAGACGCGATCTCGGACATGCGGGTGATGGTGTCGCCGATCGCCTTGATGGCGCCGACGGAATCCTCCGTCGCCGTCTGGATTCCCGCGATCTGCTGGCTGATCTCGCCGGTGGCCTTGGCGGTCTGCTCGGCCAGCGCCTTGACCTCGGAGGCGACGACGGCAAAGCCGCGGCCGGCCTCGCCCGCGCGCGCCGCCTCGATGGTGGCGTTCAGCGCCAGAAGATTGGTCTGGCCCGCGATCTGGCTGATGAGCTCGACGACGTCCCCGATCCGGCCGGCGGCCTTGGCCAGCTCGCCGACATGGTCGTTGGTCCGCACCGCCTGCTGCACCGCCTCGCCGGCGACCCGCGCGGAGTCCTGGACCTGCCGGCTGATTTCGTCCACCGACGAAGCCATTTCCTCCGCCGCCGCGGCAACGGTCTGCACGTTGGTGGAGGCCTGCTCGGACGCGGCCGCGACGGTCGCAGTGACCTTTTCCGATTGATCGGCCGTGCTCGTCAGCGTTCCCGCCGAGGCCTCCAGCTCCGACGATGCCGACGCAACGGTGTTGATGACGTCGCCGATCATGGCTTCGAAGTCGCGCGCAATCTGGTCCACGCGCTGGCCGCGACGGAGCCTCGCCTCGGCTTCGACCGCGGCCGCCTCGTCGGCGGCCTTCTTGGCGACGAGCGAATCCTTGAAGTGCCGCAGCGAGCCCGCCACCTGGCCGATCTCGTCGTTGCGGCCCGTCGCAGGGATCTCGACTTCGTGCTGTCCGGCGGCGAGCGTCCCGATCACGTCCGCGAGCCGGCTGAGCGGCGTCACCACGCGGCTGCGCAGCATCATGGTCACGCCACCGAGCGTCCCGAGCAGCGCCAGCACCGCCACGCCCGCGAGGGCGAGCATCGCCAGCGCGCCGTCGCGCGCGGAGGCGGCGCGCTCGGCAGCTTCGGCCAGCGCGGCGTCGCGCACGCCGTAGAACATCTGGATGGCCGGCACGATGACACTGGCCAGCTCATCGGCGTTGACGCCGTACTTGCCGTCGCTACGGGCCGCTGGCATTTCCTTGTCCACGACGAGCGCAGCTTTCCCGAAATAGGAGTCCGTCGCCGCCTTCAGCGCGGTGGCGATGCGGGGCGGGTTTCCGAGCTGGTCGATACCGGCCTCGATGCGCTCGCGGTCGGCTTCGACACGCCCCTGCATACGATCCATCAGCGAGAACTCGGCCACCGCGAGCGGGCGGCGTGCGGTCAGCGCCGGCGACAGCGTGGCGGCGCGGCTGCCGGCCGAGACGCGCAGATCCTGCGCCGTCCGCGCCAGGTTCAGCAACGCCGCAAGCGAGGAATCGGCATTGACGACCTTCGCCTCGAGCCGGTTCATGACCGGTTCGATATTGCCGAGCACCTCGGCAACACCGGGCAGGAAACCCTTGATCGCGGCGCTGTCGCGCGCCGCCAGCGGAACGCTCATCGCGCGATCCGCCGCGATGTGGATCTCCTTCAGCCGCCGCGCGGCACGGTCGAGATGCTCGGCAATCGCTCCGCCGTCATCCAGCACCATGATGGCCCGCCTTGCGTTCTCGAAGGCGGTCTCGGCGGCTTTCGCGGCCTTCGCGGCAACGTCGATCTGGGCCTGCGTCGCAGCGGCTTCCTGGAAGATCGGTCCAATGTAGGGGGCGCGAAGACCGGCGACTTGCTGGCTGACCATCAGGGTCGCACCAAAAGCGTCAACCGTCTTGATCGCGTCGGAGCGGTTCGAGAAGATGCGCGCCTGGGGTATCAGCACCTCGGCGCCGAGGATGACTGCAAAAACCGTCACCGTCAGCATCGACAGCGCGAAGAGCTTCCCGATCCGCATCCTTGGGTCCCCGAACACATTGCTACAAATGTCGAAAACCTAGCTGTCGGCCACTAAGGGCCCGTTAAGCAACGGCCCGTAGTTCCGCGGAGTGCCATAGGCCGCGCGGGGCTGCCGAACGCTGTCGTCGCCGGGTTCCCCGCGGTGCCCGATGCGACAGAATTGCCGGGATTTTCCTCGCAAAATACCTATATCAATGCTTGCGCCGCCATCCGGCCGCACTCGCATACCTCCGGAACATCAATGCTCTCGGTCGAACTCGTCATCGTCGTCGTCCTGATCGTCATCAACGGCCTGCTCTCCATGTCCGAACTGGCCGTGGTCTCGTCCCGCCCGGCCCGCCTCTCGCTGCTCGCGGCCAAGGGCGTGCGCGGCGCCGAGCGGGCGCTGACGCTGGCGGCCGATCCCGGCAAATTCCTCTCGACGGTGCAGATCGGCATCACGCTGGTCGGCGTGCTCTCGGGTGCATTCTCCGGCGCGACGCTCGGGCAGCGGCTAGCGCAATGGCTGGTCGAGCTCGGCCTGTCCGCCGGCATCGCCGACATCGTCGGCGTCGGCATCGTCGTCACGCTCATCACCTACGCCACCCTGATCGTCGGCGAACTGGTGCCGAAGCAGGTGGCGCTGCGCGACCCCGAGAGCATCGCGGTCAAGGTCGCGCCCGCGATGCACGTGCTGGCGCGGATTTCACTGCCGCTCGTCTTCCTGCTCGATCTCTCCGGCAAGCTGATCCTCACGCTGCTCGGCCGCGGCGGCAAGGCCGAGGAGAAGGTCTCGGAGGACGAGATCCATCACCTCGTCAGCGAAGCCGAAAACGCCGGCGTGCTCGAACCCGGCGAGAAGGAGATGATCGCCGGCGTGATGCGGCTCGGCGACCGGCCGGTCGGCGCCGTCATGACGCCGCGCACGGAGGTCGACGAGATCGACCTGAACGACGCACCGGAAGCCATTCAAGCGATCATCGCCAAGAGCCCGCATTCACGCTTTCCGGCCTCGGACGGCGAACGCGACAAGCCGATCGGCGTGCTCCAGGCCAAGGACCTGCTGGTCGCGTTCATGAACGAACGCACGCCCGATCTGCGGGCGCTCGTCCGCGAAGCGCCGAGCATTCCCGCCTCGGCGGATGCCCGCGACGTGCTCGCGATCCTGAGGGCCGCTCCGGTCCATGTCGGTTTCGTCTATGACGAGTACGGCGCCTTCGAAGGCGTGGTCACTGCGGCCGACATTCTGGAATCGATCGTCGGCGCGTTCCATTCCGAGGAAGGCCCGCCGGAGCCGGCCTATGTCAAGCGCGCAGACGAATCGCTGCTGGTCGCCGGCTGGATGCCGGTCGACGAATTCGGCGAGCTGCTCGGCATCGAGCTGCCGCCGCACCATCGATTCTACACCGTGGCGGGCCTCGTGCTGCAACACTTCAACGTGCTGCCCAATGTCGGCGACGCCTTCGACCTCGGCGGCTGGCACATCGAGGTGGTCGATCTCGACGGAAGAAGGATCGACAAGATTCTGGCGAGCCGGAGAGATGAGCAGGCGGCGGCGTGAGTTGCGGGCGCTTGTGTGTGAGAACGCGGGACG
>NZ_SPQT01000040.1 GCF_004571025.1 Bradyrhizobium niftali
GCGTCACCGGTACCTTCACTCTCGATCATTCCACGCAATTTACTGGCACGATTTACGGCCTTTCCGGCAACGGTGATCCGTCCAGCTCGGATATTCTCGATCTCAAGGACATCTCGTTCGGATCAGGCACGAAGTTCGCCTATTCAGGTGACACATCGGGCGGGGTACTCACCGTCTCGGACGCCCAGAACCATACCGCGCACATCACGCTAGCCGGCGACTACACCCATTCAACGTTCAATCTCTCAAGCGATGGAAACGGCGGCACCCTCGTCATCGATCCGCCAGTTGACGGATTCAACTTCTCCGCTGCCACTTCGCAATTCGGATCTACTGCGACCCCTCTGGGGCACGAACTAGTGCCCCGCTCGCAGGTGCTCGCGCAGGCATTGCACGACCTCCACGTTGACAGCAACGTTCAGCACGGCATAGAGAGTACGCATTTCACCCTGTCCCACGCCCCGCCGACTGATCTATTTCTGTTGCAGGTTTGAACGATGATTGCTCTTGGAAGAGGCTGTAATAGACTATTCGTCCGCGCGTGGCCGCGGTATCGGCGTCGGCGATTGCGGCCAACGGCGTGAGACGCTAGCGAGCGCATGCGGGATCGGAGCAGTGTTGGTAAGCGAGGTTTCACTGGTACCAAGCGGGTCAGACTAGTTTGGTTTTCACAAAAGAGCGTTGTCTGTAAGCAAGCAGGACCGTTGGGGGCCAGAGGCTTATGCGAAATCTTATAATCGCTGCGTTGTTGGTTCAAATTCTTGCGTGCTATCCGTTACCGGTGTCAGCCGGGGGCACTTGCATCCTGCATCCGCAACCCTTCAAGCTGCGATCGGACACCATTCAGTGGTTGATCAAAATCAAGCCCGGCGCTGAATGTATTCAGGGACTACGCTGGTCGACGATCATGATTGACGCGATCGCGGTTGTAGACCCGCCGAAATCGGGCCGCCTTGTCTTGCAAGGCCCTTCATTCCGCTATTTTTCGGATCCGGCCGCACAGGGGGCCGACCATTTCAAGATTGTGATCAAGGGAACCTCGCTGCATATAGGCGGAACCTCGGCGATTGAGGTAGACGTCGCCTCACAGTAAATTGCGGTCGGTGGCGACGAAGGCCCGTTCACAAATCCTAGCGAGGCGCAAAGGTACGATTGCTGTTGAGAGCGGGGTTGGCCGAGGCCGCCGGGGGCACGCCTTGCCCGATGGGGTTCTGGAATGGATTGTTGCTAGGTTGGGTCGCTACGGGGGAACGCGAACTCCGCACGTAATTCTGGGACGTATTACTCTGCTGTCGGCCATTCGCATTCTGCTGCGTGCCTTGAGCAAACGCTGGAACAGTCAGGAGCGAAATCAGAGCAGAGGTTAGCAACAGTTTAGCGGCACTCATAAGAGCCTCCACACGGGGCCGTATCAACCTAACGCCACCACTGGAGGTAGGTTGCATCCATTGCTTGGCAAGGGGTCATGGTTTCTTGCAGGCTGAATAAAAAGTGCCGCTGGTGATGATGACCCGCTCGATGCACTGCCGAGGATCCACAATGGCGCCTTCGACGCTGAAGTAATAGGACTGGCTTTTGAGGATCAGCGCGTACTGGCCGGGTGGAAGCTGCAGTGTCGGGTCCTCGCTATGGAGTCTGTACATCTCTGGACTATCTGGCACGGGAGAAGCCCGATATGGATAAGAGAAATTTCTGATGACCCAGGAGTCGTTATCGTCGAGCCGCTTGCCTGCCGACTCAGCCGAGAATTCGCGAGCAATCCTGGCGATTACGCGCACCTCGGCATGCTCCAATATGTTGGTAGTGGTTTCTCGCCGAAAGACAATGAACTCGGGATGTCCGTTTGGCAGGCTCACTTTGCCAGGCAGTCTGAATGCGGCAGAGACCGCGACCCTCGCATCTGGTGGCCGGCCGGGCAGCAGCCGAAGTTCGGTCAAGGAATCGTCTCCGAGCGCATAGACGCCGTAGTCGGTCGGCCGCGGGAATGAAGGAGGCGGTGGGGACCGGTTCAAGGCCGTATTGGCCGTTGCGGAGGCGGGTGTCCCGACTGCTTTATGGGTAACCGCCTGTCCCCCCTGACTCTGGAGGGGCTGTCCCAGCGTCCTCAGGCTTTCGCGTTGCAGCGCAACGGTAAAGACGGTTCCAACGATCAGCAGGACCACAGCGGTCCACGTCATGACAGTCCACAAGCGATGGCGGTCGGCTCCATTTGCCGGATGGCTCAGCCCGACGCCCGATTCGGGACCGGTTTCTCCTAGCGGCGGATTACGCGGCAAAGCCGAACTCAGCTGTGGTACCGGAGATGGTGCAGGCGGGCCGACTTGCTGCCGTGACAATTCCTCTACGCCGTGGATCGCAGTCTCAAGCGTACGTTTGGCGCGCTGGGTATCTGTCGGATTTGAATCAACGAGTTGTTCCTGAAGCTTATGGCGCGCCAGATCATAGACCGCCTGGCGCATAAGCTCAGGATCGGCCTTCACCGTTTCTATTATCCGAGCGATCACCAGCGCGAATTGAACCTCGTTAGAGGCCTGATTGGCGTCTTCTTCCTCGCGCTCCCGCAGCTCTTGCGAACTCATGCCGATTTGGGCGCTCCCGTGGCGGTTGGCCGCAACCTTATTTCAGTGTTCAAAATACCCCAAAAGAAACTAAAGTATTCGTCGGCGGCTTCAAGGAGCGGCTGTCTGTTCGGCAAGGAGAAGATGGTGACGTTCATACCGAGACGCGAAATCGCGGTGCTGGGCTTGGCTTACCTTGTCCTCGCTGCGACCGGAATTCCAGCATTTGCCGTCACCGCCGAGGTAGCCCGAAAGTGCAGCGCACTCATGGCCAAGCAGTTTCCGCCCCGCGAATCCGGCAACCCCGCAGCTGGAAGTACAAAGGGAAGCGGCCGCGATCAGCAAGCCTTTTTCAACAAGTGCGTTGCTAACGGGGGCAAGATCGACGATAGCAACGCGAAGTAAAGGGTATCCATTGGGAGCCGCTCGTTGCCCCTGGCAATAGCGCACTCACCCGTTCGGCGGTGGTGGCTCCGGGACGTTACCATCCTTTGCCATACATTCCCTGAAGTATGTTTGACGATCACCGCTTCCACGGACTGATCCCGGCCGCTTGTATGGATAGACAAGATAGGAATAGCGCATGCACTTCCTAGCAGTCTCGGCACTTGGGCTTGCAAACGCGTATTTACCCGGCAGGTCGAGAGTGACGGCGAGGCCTATCCCCGCTAGGAGCCAAATCAGTTTCAGGGAATACATGTTTGCCATATCGCAGCCTGGAGAAGTGTCGGTCAATTTGAGGACTACGTGCTAGTGTGGAATCAGGACATTTCCGGTCAAGTGGGTGTACTTCGAGGTGATATCGGAATTGAGCCAGAAGGACCCTACGCGATAGTGCTCGCAACGAGCGCGAAGCAGGGGACACCAAGAGATCTAAGTCAGACAATGTCGTCGCGTGACGACGAGTTAGTCCAACTCCGCCAACGTCGTCGACGCGACAAGTGCTCGCGCAATGCAAACATTCTTGTTCTGCAGCAATTCGATAGCCGCTCCAGAAAAACATGGACCACTGAGATTTCAAGAAACTCTTGCGCATGGAAAACGCCAAGGCGCTCAGCGCCCTGTACCTATATCGCCAAGCTACGGAGCCCTCAGTGTGGTGAGCAAGTTTAGGAAATCGCTCAACCTTAAGGCCCTGAGCGACGATACCCGCGGTACGGTCAAAAGGATTTTTGCGTAACGGCGGGCTCTCACCCGGATGACCTCGCGCGATCGCCTGAAACATCAATCTGGATCAACGAAACGCAAAACCAGCAAGACAGCCGCGCCGCCTGCAATAGCGGCCAGTACGACTAGCGGTAGAAATCTTTGTAGCCTTCGGAAGCTCGCGCGACTACCGCCGCCCGAACTACCGTACGTCAGGCGTAGCGCCAAGGTACCCAACCCTAGCGCCAAGCGGTCGAGCATGGATATGGAAGGCATTGCACGTCGCTCTTGAGGAGCGCTAGAATTTCGATTCGCTCAACCACAAGCTACGCAGGCTTCGACAATGTTCAACCCCAAATCTAAACCAACCTGCTCATTTTTTATCCATGCAAAGGCCACGCAATAGTCCGCGACCGGCCGTGTGGCCAAAGGCCTCAGCCTAACGCATTGTTTGCGGCTTGAGTCGCGCACTCTCTGACAGAGAATTGGAAGGCCTCACTGCGTCGCCCTCAGAGAGGCTCTTTTGTGGAGGCTGACCACCAGCCCCCCGGGACGAGCGGTCGTCGGAATTGTCTGAGGGCGCAGAGGCAGAGAGAGTGTTGCCGCGGATGAGAAAAGCTGGTGGCCGGGTCATTCGCGGAGCGCCGAGATAGGGCTCATACTTGAGGTACTCAGTGTACCGCTTTCGCGAGACTGCTGCACGCGTGGCATAGCCCGCTCCGAAAAACAATGCGGCCACCACAAACAGTATCAAGAGACCGAGCACAGAGCACTCCAATCGGGTGTTGGCCATCCGTCGAATTCAGCGACAGCAAATTTCGCGCCACCAATCGGAAAAGTTCAAGCGGCGCCGCACCAGCGTCACTCGCTTGGGCCGCGCTGCATAGCCAATCGTTATATGCCCCATATGTCAATTCTGCTAACCAATGAGGCGGCACCGCGAAGGTCCCAATCTGCGTGCCGAATACGACCAATTAGCGTTTGGTCTTGGCGTTTCGGCGTCCTCTCGAATATCAATGCTGGAAGTTCAAGAGCGCAGCTTGTGGTAGAGTTATATTTCTGGCGCTTCCGGAGGGCGATCCGCCTCTCCTTAATGCGAGATTCACCAACGAGCAAGCCGGCCCCTGCTCCCTAACATATCGTTTAGCGGCATCGTCCATAGTGACGCCTCATGAAAAGGGGGCGACCATGTCACGAATTTCATTTAGTGCAGCTATCGCTGCGATGCTGATGTTGCTCGCATCAGCGTCTGAAACCAAAGCCACACCTAATTGCTTGCGCGATAATAAGCCGTACAGGCTTGCGGGCGACACCATGGAATGGTCGATGACGATCGCGCCGGGGGTAGATTGCATCCAGGGACTTCGCTGGTCGACGATGCAGATCTACAACGTTGAGGTGACGGAGAAGCCGAAGAGCGGCGAGATCGTCCTCGTCGGCCCTGGGTTCCGCTACTTCGCAAAACCGAACTTTTCGGGGACGGACAGATTCACCCTCCTCGTGGTGGGCAAGAACCGGCATGACGAAGGCACCTCGACGGTTGAGGTCACGGTGTCCCGGCCGAATGGCCCGCTGCTTGTCAGCGCCGTCGACCATCCGTAATGAGGCTGAGGCCCGTCGCCCAGTTGGTGCCCCACGCCAACGAACGGCGCGTTTCAGGCCGCGACGTGCTTGCCTTCTCCACCCGGCTTGGGGGCATGGGCTCAAGAGGCATCGGATCTGAATGCACAGGCCTTTGTCCGGGGTGACCGGTCGACCGATACGGCCAGGAAGGGCCGGTCGGTGGCGGCCTCTTCGGCCGTCGATGTTGGACCGCAGGGGCGCGAGGCTCCCGCCATGATTAATTGGCGACAAGGCTTCAGCCATGCCAGATTACCCGTGTGCTAGCAGCTGCTGCCCACGATCTGTCAGCGCAGATTTGTCCGGAGCTGTGATAGCTGTCTTCGTGGTCGGTGGCTCCCCCAGGGTGATGCGCTCTCAAGCTCGATCATGGTCGGGTCTGTTACGCCAGAAACGTCGTGTCCTAAGAGAGTGTGGCTCCGGACGGCGGGGTAGAGAATTTGGTTGCAGCGATCGGACCTGGCCTATGGCATCAGATCGCGCCGGAATCCATGACGCGCCTCGCGCGTTGTAAGCTGAAGCTGTTGCGCATTCGCTACGTTCGTCTGGAGATGTTGGCCGCGATTTGGGAGTGCCCCGTCTCGGTGCGTCTGCAACACCTCGCAGCCTTGAGCGCTATGAGCGAGCCGCCCTGGCGAAACAGAAGCGGTCGCTTCGACCCCTCAGACGCGAGGGCGGCTGAAGCACGAAGACAGATTGGCTTCGTTGCGGAATTTTCCGGCTGATGACGGTCATGATATCAAACTCGCCCGCGAAGCGGCACTCGAATCGGTCGAGGTTACCTTGTGCTGATCGCTCTGGACGTTGGTGATGGCTGCCGCACCCAGTGACCGCATGGAGTGGCTGGGCGCGGCAGTGGATCAATGCTGCGGTCTGGTCAAAATTGAGTCCTGTGCCCAAGTGGCGCTATTCGACCCAGTTGACACTATCTGACCGGGCTCGACCCGACCGGCGTTACCGGCCAGATGTTGATTCAGAAGCGCAAAGCCGTGACTTGCCAGGAACGCTGCGGTCGAGCCGTCTACATGTGATGCCTCCGCCGCGGTGATCGGTGCTGTTACAGCGTTCAAACCGCCCCTCGCGGCGACCAAGTGCTCGATCTGACTCAACAAGGCAGAACTCTGGGCTGCCAGCCTCATGCTTGTGTGGGTCGCAGGCGTCGTCATTCCACCATTCGCGATCGAGTCGTGATGCTCGCTCCACCATCCATGTTCCGGGCCGGTGCCGGTCGCATGATCGGTCACATTAGTCTGCGGCGGTGACGTTGGAGTCGGCACGGCCGCAGGAAGAGTGTCCGCAACAGCAACAACCGGTGCGTGCGATGAATCAGTAGCCACCAGTGCCGATTTGGATGTGGACGGAGATGTAGATGGAGACGGGTCGCCGAAATACCTCGCCCACGCTGCGGCCTCCAGCGGCTTGTTGTCGGCGGCACTGGTGAAACGATATTGTCCATCGGAGTTCGAATCCCAGATGTTCACAAAGCTGACGTGGACCCCCGATTGATGCAGCGTGTCCGCCAGCCACTTCACGAATGTCGGATTGTCGCTGAGACGCGCGCCATCATTCGTGTTACCGGCACCAGTTTCGGCAATCGCGAACGGCTTGCCGGTTGATTTGGCGAGATTGATCAGCTCCTGAAGGGTCGTCGCATGGCCCACGCTGCCATCGAGTGACCATTGGTTGGCGGCCGGGTAGGTGTAGTAATGTTGGAGGTTGACTGGATCCGACGCCCATTGCTGGACGCTAGAATCGTAGACCGGGTGGGACGAGTTGAGGACTTGCCCGCTCTTGTCCCAGTCATAGAGGTGCGTCGGCGAGCCGTAGGGAAAGACATCGCCATAGACGTCGGCGGCGATGATATCCACATACTGGTTCCCAGGGTAAGCAGTCTGGATGACGTTGCCGGCGGGGCTGTAGTTGACCACGCTCGGATTCCACGCCACCTGGACGCTCACTCCTTCGGCCTTGCCCGCGGCGTGCAAGACCGTGGAGATGTGCTGGAACGCCTTGACCCAATCGGCGCGTGTCGCGGCGTCGTTGCCGGCGTAGGACGGCATGGTGTCGATATTCATCTCCCAACCGGGCCGCCAGATCTGTGTCGCAAAACCGTGGTCAGCCCAGGTCTTGACCATGCCTTTCAGAACGGAATCGTATTTTCCGGCCGCGAAGTCCTTGTAAAACTGATCGGGAGTTCCCGAGCCTGGCGCGGTCGAAGTCATCGGCAACCCGATCACCGGCGTAACGCCTTTAAGCACGGGCGACTGGGCCATTGAGGCTGCATTCCAACTCGCCTGACCAACCCAACCTGAGATGGGCAGGCGCTGATCGCTATATTGGTCGAGGAATTGCGGCTTCGTTTTCATCAGGTCCGAGAAGGCGTTGAAGTTTGCTTCGAAACTCGCCTCCTCGGTCGAATCATAATAGTTCGGATTCCCGACAAAGACGCCGAGAGGAAAAGGCGTGGCACCGGTTGCGTTCTGAGCCATGTCTCTTGCTTGCTCCCCTTCTCTTTGCTTGATACCCGGCTGTTGACTCGTGTCTAATCAGCAAATGCGGGTTTCTGATGTCGTTACTGAACGCCCATCATCGCAACCGTCACCGGCTATAAGCTCGTGATCATTGCGCGGCTCTAGGAAGACGCACGAGAGAGTGGCAGCAAAGCCAGCCCGTCGGCCAAGGGGTCGTACTCAATAAGGATTCTCACGTGGGCTCAATCGTGCATCAAGGTCTCTGAGGAGACCCTGATGCGTGAGCAACTTTAGACGCGGAGTGGAAGCGCCTTCTGGGCGGCCAACAGTGGGGGCACTGGGGCAGGGCGCGCGCGTCTCGCTCGGTGTGACCTCATCGGCCACACCGGGTAGGGGGCTGCTTTGTCGGTGGATAGGTCTGCCCAGCTGCTACCCAAGCGGCCGCGCCACCACCCCGCAAACTTTCGGTTCCTCGCGGCTCGGCACTGCGGATTACGCTCTTCGTAGATATCGATGCATCAGAGAATTCGAAATCGCCGAGGGCGCGAGGCTTCGATCCCGACAAGATCGCAACCCGCATATTCCATTCGAAGGCCACGTAAGATCTGTTACCCTGATAGACGGGATAAATAATCCTGGTGCAGGCAGCTCGGTCTTGCGCCGCCATCAAACAACACTGTAATGCGGTGCTGCGAAGGCTAACTTCGACGACCGTACCGGTCTTGTCAGCCAGGTTTGGGCACCGAAGGGCACCAAGCTCGCTTAACTTGCAGCGGGTGCCGACGACAAACTAAGCAAACATGCTAGAATACATTCCATCCGGAATATTTGCAACTTGCGGTAAATGCCACAAGTCCGTGACGCCTGGCAATCTGATCGGCCTGGTGCAGCAGATCCGACCGACCGAGATCTACAACCTTGCGGAGCCTCGCGTCGCTCGCGAGCAAGCGCTCCATTGCTTTGATCAATTCGGCGGCGGAACGCCGAACGTCCGTGAGCGACTGTGACAGGAATCTGCCGTTGATGGAGAGTTTCGAAGCCGATCTTTTTTCTAAGCGGGTATTTCGCGCGAACGATGCCTCAAGAGTGGGCAATCGCGCCGAATATACGATCTATGAGGTGTGCACATGTGACGCTATGGTCCGAGCGTCCTGGCAGGCGGATAGCATGCGACAATGCATGACGCCATCATGTTTCCTACACATTTCGATGCGCTTACAGAGACCCGCTTGGTTTGATGATTGTCTTGGTCGTCATGTCCTTGCCTCTCATGTCTTGGTCTGGCATTGCTTCGCTGAATGAATGAGATGACAAGTTTTCGGCCAGTGATCGTGACCGGCGCCGCCGGCTTCATCGGAATGCACGTTTGTGAACGGCTGTTGGCGCGTGGAGAACGGGTCGTTGGTATCGACTCGTTCACGCCATATTACGATCCGGCATTGAAACGTGCGCGACTCGAAGCGCTCAACCACCGTCCCGATTTCAGCTTCTACGAGATCGACCTCGCAGACTTTGCCGCGGTGACGCGTGTGTTCGACGAGGTCTCGCCCGATCGCGTCGTTCACCTGGCGGCTCAGCCGGGGGTGCGTGCCTCGATCGACGATCCCATCACCAGCATCCGCGCCAATTGTGACGGCTTTGTCACTGTGCTCGAAGCCGGCCGCCGCCATGGTGTGGCGCATCTTGTCTACGCCTCGTCGAGTTCCGTATATGGCGCCAATCGCACCTTGCCGTACTCAACCGAGCATTCGGTGAATCATCCGGTCAGCCTTTATGCCGCGAGCAAGAAGGCCAACGAACTGATGGCGCATACGTTCGCGCATGTTCACGGACTGCCGGTGACCGGTCTCCGATTCTTCACGGTCTACGGTCCGTGGGGACGGCCCGACATGGCCGCCTATCTGTTCACGCGTGCGATCTTCGCCAATGAGCCGATCAAGATTTTCAATAATGGCAACATGTGGCGTGACTTCACCTATGTCGACGACATCGTCGAGGGGGTGATCCGCACGCTCGACCGGCCCGCGGTCCCGAATCTCGCGTGGAACGCAGAGCAGCCGGAATGCTCGACGAGTTACGCGCCGTATCGCGTCTACAACATCGGCAACAACAGGTCGGTCAATCTGATCGAATTCGTCGAGACGCTGGAAAAGATCATCGGCAAGCCCGCGATCCGCCAGCTTCTGCCGATGCAAGCCGGCGACGTCCTGGAGACACGCGCCGACATTTCGGCCTTGCAACGCGACGTCGGCTTCGCGCCTTCGACGCTGCTGGCGGATGGCTTGGGCCGCTTTGTCGAATGGTATCGACAGTATCACCGTGTATAACCCCTCACATGAGTAGCTCGCACGTGTCTCAAAAAATTATCCCCCTGATCATGTGCGGCGGTGCCGGCACGCGGCTGTGGCCGGCCTCGCGCGAGGTGCGCCCCAAGCAATTCCTGCCGCTGTTCGGCACCCGCTCGATCTTCCAGGACACGCTGCTGCGGGTCTCGGACGGCGCGCTGTTCGATCGTCCGATCGTCATCACCAACGCGTCCTACCGTTTCATGGTGCTGGAGCAGCTCGCCGAGATCGGCATCGAGGCCGATGTGATCCTGGAGCCGATACGGCGCGACTCCGGGCCTGCGATCGCCGCGGGCGCGGCGTTCGCGCAGAACCGCGCCAGCGACGCCATCGTGCTGGCGCTCGCCGCCGACCATGTGGTGCAGGACAAGGTCGCCTTTGTCGCGGCGTGCCGCGAAGGCCTCACCGCCGCGAGCGCCGGGCGCATCGTCACCTTCGGCGTCAAGCCGGAGCGGCCGGCGACCGAATACGGCTATATCAGCCCGGGCGAGGTGATCTCCGGCGAGGTGCACGCGGTCGCGCGCTTCGTCGAGAAGCCGGACGCGGTGAAGGCGGCCGACTACGTCAATTCGGGCTATCTCTGGAACAGCGGCAACTTCATGTTCCCGGCGACCGTCCTACTCGACGAATACCGCAAGGTCGATGCGGCCAGCGTGGAGGCGGTCGCCAATGCAGTCAACAACGCCGGCCGCGATCTCGGCTTCGTGACGCTGGAGCCGGAGGCGTTCGGCGCGGCGAAGGCGATCTCGATCGACTATGCGGTGATGGAGAAGACATCGCGCGCCGCCGTGGTGCCGGTGTCCTGCGGCTGGTCCGATGTCGGCTCCTGGCACGCGGTGTGGGAGCTGTCAGACAAGGACGCGCAAGGCAACGCCGCGGACGGCGCCGCGGTGTTCGAGAATTCCCGCAACTGCAACGTCACCACCGATTCCGCGCTGGTCGCGCTCGAAGGCGTCGACGATCTCGTCGTGGTCGCGACCGCTGATGCGGTCCTCGTGTCGCGCCAGAAGGATGCCAACGGCCTGAAGCGCCTAGTGACCAAGCTCAAGGCAGTCGCCCCCAAGGTCACCGAGGAGCATCTCAAGGTGCACCGGCCCTGGGGCAGCTACCAGTCGGTCGACAATGGCGAGCGTCACCAGGTCAAGCGCATCGTGGTCAAGCCCGGCGGGCGGCTGTCGCTGCAAAAGCACCATCATCGTGCCGAGCACTGGATCGTGGTGCGTGGTGCCGCCCGGGTCACCGTCAACGAGACCGTGAAGACGGTGCACGAGAACGAGTCGATCTACATCCCGATGGGCGCGGTGCACCGGATGGAGAATCCCGGTAAGATCATGCTGGAGCTCATCGAGGTCCAGACCGGCAGCTATCTCGGGGAAGACGACATCATCCGGATTGAAGACGACTATCAGCGATCCTGACCGAGGCGTTTGAGCCGGGCTCTCGACAGCGCGGGGAGGGGCGTATCCCTCATCCGGGTCCGCCGTTGTTTCGGCGCAGAGCGGTCAAGATTTATTCGGCCCGCGCAGCAACTTGCCCTAATGTTGGGCGTGCGGCCGGATAGAGAAATGGTCTAGGGTGTTCAGTGGAACATCCGTCGTCAACGGAAAGAGTTTTTCATGCGAATCGCGATGATCGGAACGGGCTATGTGGGACTGGTGTCCGGAGCCTGCTTTGCGGATTTCGGTCACGACGTCACCTGCGTCGACAAGGACGAGAAGAAGATCGCAGCGCTCCATCGCGGCGAGATCCCGATCTACGAGCCCGGCCTTGACGAGCTGGTCGCAAGCAACGTCAAGGCCAAGCGGCTCGACTTCACCACCGACCTGTCGAAGCCGGTGGCGGATGCCGATGCCGTCTTCATCGCGGTCGGCACGCCGTCGCGCCGCGGCGACGGGCACGCCGATCTGTCCTATGTCTACGCCGCCGCGCGCGAGATCGCGCAGTCGCTGTCGGGCTTCACCGTCGTGGTGACGAAATCGACCGTGCCGGTCGGCACCGGCGACGAGGTCGAGCGCATCATCCGCGAGACCAATCCGTTAGCCGACGTCGTCGTCGCCTCAAACCCCGAATTCCTGCGCGAGGGCGCGGCGATCCGCGACTTCAAGTATCCCGACCGTGTCGTGGTCGGCACCTCCGACGAGCGCGGCCGCAAGGTGATGGGCGACATCTATCGCCCGCTGTCGCTGAACCAGGCGCCGCTGATGTTCACGGAACGCCGCACCGCCGAGATGATCAAATACGCTGCCAACGCATTCCTCGCGACCAAGATCACCTTCATCAACGAGATCGCGGACCTTTCCGAAAAGGTCGGCGCCAACGTGCAGGAGGTCGCGCGCGGCATTGGCCTGGACAACCGCATCGGCACCAAGTTCCTGCACGCAGGTCCCGGCTTCGGCGGCTCGTGCTTTCCGAAGGACACCAAGGCGCTGATCAAGATCGCGCAGGACTACGACGTGTCCCTGCGCATCGTCGAATCCGTGCTCGCCGTCAACGAGAACCGCAAGCGCGCGATGGCGCGCAAGGTGAGCCAGGCGCTCGGCGGCTCGCTGCGCGGCAAGACCATCGCCGTGCTTGGTCTCACCTTCAAGCCCGACACCGACGACATGCGCGATGCGCCGTCGATCCCGCTGGTAACCGGCCTGATCGACATGGGCGCCAAGGTCAAGGCCTTCGATCCCGTCGGGATGGAGCAGGCGAAGAGCGAGCTGCCCAGCATCATTTATTGCGAAGACGCCTATTCCTGCGCGGAAGGCGCCGATGCGCTCGTCATCGTCACCGAATGGGTGCAGTTCCGCGCTCTCGATCTCGACCGGCTGAAGGCGACCATGGCGCAGGCCGTCATCGTCGATCTCCGCAACATCTATCGCCCCGAAGAGATGGAAGCGGCCGGCTTCACCTACGAGAGCATCGGCCGGCCGTCGGCGCAGGGCTGATAGCTACACATTGTTGTCATACCCCGCGAAGGCGGGGTATCCAGTAATCCGCGATCTTCGTGACAACCGGGATCCGAGTTTACTGGATCACCCGCATGCGCGGGTGATGACGGAAGCGAGATTTTGCCCCGCAACTTCGACACGCCCCTCCCGATCGATGCCGTGCTCGGCGATTTGTCGCGCACGCTCGAGGCACACAATGCGGCCGTGCTGGTGGCGCCGCCCGGCGCCGGCAAGACCACGCGCGTGCCGCTGGCGCTGCTCGATGCGCCCTGGGCCAAGGCTAAGAAGATCATCGTGCTGGAGCCGCGGCGCATCGCGGCGCGCGCCAGCGCCGACCGCATGGCCAAGTCGCTCGGCGAGCGGGCAGGTGAGACCGTCGGTTATCGCGTCCGTTTCGGCTCGAAAATCTCGCGCGCGACACGCATCGAGGTCGTGACCGAAGGCATCTTCACCCGCCAGATCATGGACGATCCCGAGCTCTCCGGCGTTGCCGCCGTCCTGTTCGACGAATTCCACGAGCGTTCGCTCGACGCCGATCTCGGCCTTGCACTGGCGCGCGACGCGCAAACCGGCCTGCGCGAGGATCTGCGCATTCTCGTGATGTCGGCAACGCTCGACGGCGCCCGCGTCGCAAGGCTGCTCGGCGAGGCGCCCGTCGTCGAAAGCGAGGGCCGCGCCTTTCCGGTCGAGACGCGCTATCTCGGCCGCAAGGCGGATGCGCCGATCGAGCGGCAGATGGCGGATGCGATCGCGTCTGCGCTGCGCGCCGACAGCGGTTCGGTGCTGGCGTTCCTGCCCGGCGCCGCCGAAATCCGCCGCACCCAGAATTTTCTGGCCGAGCGCGTGCAGGACGCCAGTATCGAGATCGTGCCGCTGTTCGGCGCGCTCGATGCCGCCGTGCAGGATCGCGCCATTGCGCCGGCGCCGAAGGGCACGCGCAAGGTGGTGCTGGCGACCTCGATCGCGGAGACCTCGCTCACCATCGAAGGCGTGCGCATCGTGGTCGATTCAGGTCTTGCCCGCGTGCCGCGCTACGAGCCCGATATCGGCCTGACGCGGCTCGAGACCGTGCGCGCCTCGCGCGCGGCGGTCGACCAGCGCCGCGGCCGCGCTGGCCGCACCGAGCCCGGCGTCTGCTACCGGCTCTGGGACGAGCCGCAGACGGCCTCGCTTGCGCCCTACACCCAGCCGGAAATCCTCAGCGCCGATCTGTCCTCGCTGGTGCTCGATCTGGCGCAGTGGGGCGTCGCCGATCCCGCCGCGCTGTCGTTCCTCGACCCGCCGCCGCAGCCGGCCTGGAAGGAAGCCAAGAGCCTTCTCAGCGAGCTCAACGCGCTGGACGGCGACGGCCGCATCACCGCGGAAGGAAGGAGCCTGCGCGCGCTGGCATTGCCGCCGCGGCTGGCGCGCATGATCGTGGATTCGCACCGCGCAGGCAGCGGCGAGGCCGCCGCCGAGATCGCTGCCATCCTCACCGAGCGCGGGCTCGGCGGCGACAGCGCCGATCTCGAGTACCGGCGCGACCAGTTCCGCCGCGACCGCTCGCCGCGCGCGTCGAGTGCGCGCGACCTCGCCCGGCGCTGGGCCTCGCAGGTCGCGGCGTCGGAGAAGGCGGGGCAGCAGGAAGATCTCTCGACCGGCCTGATGCTCGCCTATGCCTTTCCGGACCGCGTTGCCCGCAATCGCGGCAATGGCAGCTTCGTGCTTGCCAACGGCCGCGGCGCCGCCGTCGAGCAAACCTCGTCGCTCGCCCGCGCGCCCTATATCGCGATCGGCGAAATGACGGGAACGGCCGCGAGCGGGCGCATCTTGCTCGCCGCGCAAATCACTGAGGACGACATCGAGCGGCATTTCGCCGAGCATATCGAGACCGTCGACGAGACCTCGTTCGACCGCGGCGCGATGGCGCTGCGCGCGCGGCGCAAGCGCGCGCTGCATGCGATCACGCTCTCTGAAGCGACGCTGGCCGTGTCGCCGTCGGAGGAGACTCCACGCATCCTCGCCGATGGGCTGATCGCCGCCGGCCTCGACCGGTTGCCCTGGTCGAAGGCGGCCAAACAATGGCGCGACCGCGTGATGTTCCTGCGCAAGGCCGAAGGCGACAGCTGGCCCGATCTGTCCGACGACGGGCTGATCGCGCGGCGCGACGATTGGCTGGTGCCCGCGCTCTACGACAAGATTGCGCTCAAGGATATCTCCGCCGGCGATCTCTCCGATGCGCTGATGGCGCTGTTGCCGTGGGAGATGCGCGCGCGGCTCGACCGCGAAGCGCCGACGCATTTCGAGGCGCCGACCGGCACCGTGCTCGCGATCGACTACGAGGCCGAGCAGGGCCCGACCATCGCGGTGCGGCTCCAGGAGTTGTTCGGGCTCAACACCCATCCGTCGATTGCGGCCGGCAAGGTGCCGCTGGTGCTGGAATTGCTGTCGCCGGCGCAACGCCCGGTGCAGGTGACGCGGGATCTCCCGGGCTTCTGGCGCGGCAGCTACGCCGCGGTGCGCTCCGACCTGCGCGGCCGCTACCCGCGCCATCCCTGGCCGGAAGATCCGGCGAACGCACTGCCGACCCGGCGGGTCAAACCGCGCGGCACCTGAGAAATCACGAACCCGCATTAACCGTCCGCTCATCCTTTTCGTCAAAATGGCAATGGTCCGGCCGCAGCGTCGCTCGCGGGCGGTCGTGTCGCGTGGTGAAATCGAGCTTTCCGGCTCGGAAGTGGTGTGATGCGTAACATAATGATCTTCGCGGCCATCATGATCGGCCTCGGCACCTTCATGGCGCAGATGGCGGACAGGATGAGCTCCGCTTCCGCCACGTCAGCGCCGCGCACGACGGTGGCGGTCGCAGCCACCGCGCCGGCCGGTGGCCGCAGCCTCGCCATTGGCCGCGACGGCCGCGGCCATTTCCAGACCGAGGGCCGGATCGATGGTCAGCGCATCGGCTTCATGGTCGACACCGGCGCCTCCGTGGTTGCGCTGAACGAGACCTCGGCCGCCCGCTTCGGCCTGCGTCCCTCGCGCAGCGAATACAACGCCACCGTCTCCACCGCCAACGGCACGATCAAGGCCGCGCGCACCCGCATCGCCATGCTGGAGGTCGGCGGCCTCGTCGTGCGCGACGTCGAGGCCATGGTGCTGCCGGACGAGGCGCTATCGGAAAACCTGCTCGGCCTCTCCTTCCTGTCCCGCCTGAAGCGTTTTGAGTACGCCAACGGCCAGATGGTGCTGGAGCAGTAAGGGTCTCCCAAGGGCGCCTGCGACCGTATATTTCAAAAAACGCCTCTGTTTCGACCGCTGTCGCGGTCAGGTTTTCCCTGTTACCAAACTGCCGCAATTATAAGCCACAAGCTGCCAATCCCGCCTTCCGCGGCGGCCTGGCATTCGCTAAGGCTGCATCAGATCCTGCCCCCCTTTCACGAGACCGTCTCAATGTTTCCCAAGCCGAAATCCGTCTTGTTGCCCAACACCTACGCCTTCGAATCCGAGCCGATGGTGAAACCCACGGGTTTTCGCGAATACGACGCGCGCTGGCTGTTCCAGAAGGAAATCAACCTGATGGGAATCCAGGCGCTCGGCATGGGGCTAGGCGCGCTGATCGCGGAACTCGGCGTCAAGCAGGAGATCGTCACCGGCCATGATTTCCGCGGCTATTCGGCCTCGATCAAATACGCGCTGATCTCCGGCCTGATGGCCGCGGGATGTAAGGTGCACGACATCGGGCTGGCGGTGACGCCGATGGCCTATTTCGCGCAGTTCGACCTCGACGTGCCCTGCTGCGCGATGGTCACGGCCTCGCACAACGACAATGGCTGGACCGGCGTGAAGATGGGCGCCAACCGTCCGCTGACGTTCGGCCCGGACGAGATGACACGGCTCAAGGAGATCGTGCTGGGCGCCGAGTTCAAGAACAAGGTCGGCGGCTCCTATCAGTTCCACGAGAATTATCCGGCGCGCTACATCGCCGATCTCACCAGCCGTCCGAAGCTGACGCGCAAGCTCAAGGTTGTCGCGGCCTGCGGCAACGGCACCGCCGGCGCGTTCGCGCCGCAGGTGCTGGAGGCGATCGGCTGCGACGTGATCCCGCTCGACACCGAGCTCGACCACACTTTCCCGAAATACAATCCGAATCCTGAAGACATGGAGATGCTGCACGCGATCCGCGACGCCGTGCTGCAGCACAAGGCCGATGTCGGGCTCGGCTTCGACGGCGACGGCGACCGCTGCGGCGTCGTCGACAACACCGGCGAGGAGATCTTTGCCGACAAGGTCGGCGTGATGCTCGCCCGCGACATGTCGGCGATCCACAAGGACGCGCAGTTCGTCGTCGACGTGAAGTCGACCGGCCTGTTCGTCACCGATCCTGTTCTCCAGAAGCAGGGCGCGAAGGTCGCCTATTGGAAGACCGGCCATTCCTACATGAAGCGCCGCACCAACGAGATGGGCGCGCTCGCGGGCTTCGAGAAATCCGGCCACTTCTTCTTCAACAAGCCGTACGGGCGCGGCTATGACGACGGCCTGGTGTCGGCGATCGCGATCTGCGACATGCTCGACCGCGCGCCCGGCAAATCGATGGCTGATCTGAAGAACGCACTGCCAAAAACCTGGTCGTCGCCGACCATGTCGCCGCATTGCGGCGACGAGGTCAAATACGGCGTCATCGACAAGGTCGTGAAGCATTTCGAAGGCCTGCAGGCGAAGGGCGCCAAGATCGGCGGCCAGGCGATCCGCGACCTCGTCACCGTCAACGGCGTGCGCGTCACGGTCGAGGACGGCAGCTGGGGCCTGGTGCGCGCCTCCTCCAACAAGCCCGAGCTCGTCGTCGTGGTCGAGAGCCCGGTCTCCGAGCAGCGCATGCACGACATGTTCGAGATGGTGAACAGCGTGCTGCGCACGCATCCCGAAGTCGGCGAGTACAATCAGAAGATCTGAGAGGGCCGGTATCACCGAATACTGGATCGCCCGGTCAAGCCGGGCGATGACACTTTTCGTGTGGTGAGCTCTTACGCCGCCACCACCGCCGGGATCGGCAGCGCGGTGACCGACTTGATCTTCTCCATCGCGAAGCGCGAGGTGACGTTCTTCAGCGGCACGGCGCTGATCAGCTTCTTGTAGAACACGTCATAGGCCTGCATGTCCGCGACCACGACGCGCAGCATGTAGTCGACGTCGCCGGCCATCCGGTAGAACTCCATCACCTCGGGCATGGCGCTGACGGCTTCGGCGAACTTCTTGAGCCAGGCGTCGGAATGGTCGGCACTCTCCACCGAGACGAACACGGAGATGCCGAGCCCGATCTTGTTCTGGTCGACCAGGGCGACCCGCTTCAGGATCACGCCGTCGGCCTCCAGCCGCTGGATGCGCTTCCAGCAGGGGGTCGAGGACAGGCCGACACGGTCGCCGATCTCGGCGACGGAGAGGGAGGCATCCTCCTGGAGTACCATCAGGATCTTGCGGTCGATGGCGTCGAGGCGGCGGCTGGTCTCGGGGATCTGGACAGCGAGGTCAGTCATTTGAAGAACTTTGTTCCATTTCATGGGCAGATTCCCCTGATATAGAGAAAATCATTCCACGGCAAGCCTATAATCGCGCCGGCCGGCTGCGCGCCGCCGCAGGCGGCATGTGCAAAAGCTGTTCAACTTCAAGGCGTTGTGGGGCTGCCAGACCGCCACCATGGCGGGTACATTTCAGCGCTGCAGCCGCCGCGGCGAATCGCAGCGCCTCGCGCACCCCCTCTCCCTCGGCGAGGCGGAGCGTGAAGGCGCCATGGAAGACATCGCCTGCGCCAAGCGTATCGACCGCCTGGACCGGGAAGGCCGGCGTCTCCTCCAACTCGCCCGTCTCGTTCAGCCAGATCGTACCGAGGGGACCGCGGGTGGCGGCGAGGAAGGCCGGCGTCAGCTTCGCCAGGTGCCTCAATGCCTCGCCGTCGTCGGCGATACCGGCACTCTCCTGCACCTGTTCACTGGCGAACAGCAGGTGCGAGGCGGCCGTGAGCAGGCTGTCCTGCAAAGACATCGCGCGGTCGACGCCGACGACGACGGGGATGCCGCGCCGGCGCGCCTCGGTGCAGAGGGAGGTCGCGAACGCAGCACAGCGGCTTTCGACGAGGACCGCCCGACAATCTGCGAGCAGGACGTCGGCGTCCGGCAGCTCCACGCTCCACAGGCCGGGATCGCGATAGATCGTGAGTGTCCGCTCGCCGGAGGGCTCGATCATGATCGCGGAGACGGGCGTGGTCACATCAGGCATGCGCACGACATGGCTTGTGTCGATGCCTTCCTTCGCCATCCGTTCGAGAATGAAACCGCTCGACGTCTCCCGCGCATCGCCCATGGGACCTGCGAACGCGACGCGGCCACCAAGCCGTGCCATCGCGATCGCGGCATTGAGCGCGTTGCCGCCGCAGATCTCGGCAAGATGCGTGGCGTTCGCCTTGCTGCCGCGCGCGGGCACGGCCTCCACGCGAAAGGTCAGGTCGCGTACGGGGATGCCGATGCAGAGGATGCGCGGTGCGATCCCGGCCATCGCTGGCCTCAGCTCAAGCGCCGCTCTTGTCGTGCACCCAGCGGCCGAGCAGATGATGGGCGATGGCGAAGGGATGCGGGCCGGCGAGCCCGTCGGGATGCGTCCGCGTCAGCATCAGGGCCGCCTCCTCGCGCGTGAACCAGCGCGCATCCTCCAGCTCGGAGTGGTCGACGACAATGTCCTCGTTCAGCGCCCGCGCGCTGCAGCCGATCATCAGCGACGACGGATAAGGCCACGGCTGCGTCATGTAATACTGCACGTCGGTGCAGCGGATGCCGGACTCCTCGAGGATCTCGCGGCGCACCGCGTCCTCGATGGTCTCGGCGGCCTCGACGAAGCCGGCAAGGCACGAAAACATGCCTGGCGGAAACTGCTTCTGGCGGCCGAGCAGGCATTTTTCTCCGGAGGCGACCAGCATGATCACGACCGGATCGGTGCGCGGAAAATGCTCCGCCTTGCAGGCAGGGCAATCGCGCTTCCAGCCGCCTTCCTTCATCGCGCTGCGCGTGCCGCAATTGGCGCAATAGCCGTGGCGCTGGTGCCAGCTCACCATCGACTTCGCCATCGCGACCGCCGAGAGCTCGTCGGGGCGAATCGCCCCCTGCATGGCCATGCCGCGCAGCTCGGTGAGGCTGTAGTCCTCGCGGCCGACCAGCTTCTCGGCGGCGGCTTGCGACAGGCCCATGCCGAATACAGCGGCGCCGTCGCGCAGCCCTAGGAAGATCGTGCCGGGATTGGCACCGCATTTCAGCGCCTCGTCGATTCCCAGCAGCGCGCGCACCTTTTCGCCCTCGCGCTTCACCAGCAGCGAGTCGCGATGGACCACATAGGCGCGCGAGGTCGGCTTCTGCTCCAGCGCGAACAGCTTTTCGTCGTCGCGGCGCAGATGCGCGGCGCGGTCGAGGACGTTGGTGACGAAGGCCGGCTGCCCCAGCGGAAATGCGTCGAATGCTGACATTTCTTGTTCTTTCAACCCAACCAGATTTTTCGGCGAAGCGCGCTGATGAAATTCTGCACCTCGGTGGCGTCGTGCGCCAAGGGCTGCATCACGCCCCAGACCGGCCGCGGCCAGGCGGCGTCACCGGTGCGGCGGGCGATGATGTGGACGTGAAGCTGCGGCACGAGGTTGCCGAGCGCCGCGATATTGAGCTTGTCGCATTTGGTGATCTCCTTCAGCGCGCGCGAGACGCGGGAGATCTCGGTCATCAGCTGCGCCTGCTGCACCTCGTCGAGATCGATGATCTCGACCGCATCGGGGCGCCGCGGCACCAGCAGCAGCCAGGGATAATGCGCGTCCTTGATGACCAGCACCTTCGACAACGGCAGGTCGCCGATGTCGATGGTGTCCTCTTTCAGGCGGGAGTGCAGCGACCAGGCGGGTTCGGGCATGAAGGTTTTCCGGATGGCCCGGCGGGGCGGGCTTGTTGGGGCCGACCATACGATACCGATTCCGATAGGGGAAGGATTCGGCCCCGCTGTCACCGCATACGCGGTCGTCGTCCCGGACAAGCGCGCCCCAAGCGCGCGCAGATCCGGGACCTATAACCACAGGGAGTGGTTATTGCGCGAGCTGGCAACCCGGAATCTTCGTCAAACTCGATCCTGTGGTTATGGGTCCCGCCTTCGCCGGGACGACAGCGAATTTGTGGCGACGTCTTACGCCTCCGCGAGCACCCGCGCATTGGCGCGGACCGAGGCTTCGCTGACGCGGATGCCGAGGCCGGGGCCGTCCGGCACCACGACTTGGCCGGCGCGGTTGGCGACGCGCTCTTCCAGCACGTCCTCGGTTAGCACATGATGCGGCATGTAGAATTCGCAGCCGAGCGAGATGCCGGGCGTGGCCGCGATCAGCTGCGTGCCGGCGGCAAGGCCGATGCCGCCCTCCCACAGCGTGCCGCCATAGCCGGGCAGGCCGGCGATGTCGGCGATCGCCATGATCGCCTGCGCCTCGAACAGGCCGCCGGCCTTCATCAGCTTGATCGAGACGGCATCGGCCGCCTCGCGGCGCACCACCTCCATCATGTCGCGGCGGTCGAAACAGCTTTCGTCGGCGAGCACGGGCGTTTCCAGCGCCGCGGTCAGATGCGCCATGACGTCGAGATATTTGCGCGGCACCGGCTGCTCGATGAAGGTCGGCGCGAACTGTTCGACATCGCGCAGGATCTTGATGGCGCCGAACGGCGCCAGCGCCTGGTTGTAGTCCACGCGCAGATCGACCTTGTCGCCGAATTCTTTCCGGATCGCCTCGAGGTGATCGAGATCCTCGCGATGCGGCTTCACGCCGGTCTTGACCTTGTAGATGACATTGCCGTCCGGAACCATTTTTCGCATGCGTTCGAGATCGGCGGAAAAGTCCGGATCGGCGATCGAGAAGGAGAGCGGGATGGTGTCGCGCACCCGGCCGCCGAGCAGGTCGGCGACCGACAGCCCCGACGATTTGCCGACGATGTCGAGCAGCGCCATCTCGATTGCGACCTTGGCCTCGGCATGGCCGACCAGTGCGCGGTCGAGCTCCGCCATCAGCGCGCGGATGCGGCGGACCGGCTTGCCGAGCAGGATCGGCCGCAGATAGATGTCGAGCGCGGAGAACGCCGCCTCCGGCGTTCCCGTGAACACCTCCCACGGCGCCGCCTCGCCCCAGCCGACCACGCCGTCGCTCGCAGTGAGCTCGAGGAGCACGCGCTTCACCGTGCCCTTGACGTTGCCGACGCCTTGCAGGCGCGCCATCTTGATCGGGCTTTCGATCAGGAACAGCCTGATGCGTGCGACGGTCGCTTCGGTCATGTCAGGCCTCCATTGACGTGCCAGACCTGGCCGGTGACGTAGGATGCTTTGGGCGACGCCAGGAAGGCGATGATCTCGGCCACTTCCTCCGGCCGCCCGCGGCGGCGCATCGGGATCAGCGCCTCGGTTGCGGCGATCTGCTCGGGTGACAGCCGGCTTTCGCTTGGCTTGTCCTTGACGATGAGGCCCGGCGCCACCGCGTTGACGGTGATGCCGTCGCTGGCCAGTTCAACTGCGGTGAGCCGCACCAAGGCTTCCAGCGCGGAACGGCTCGCAGCCGTCGCTGCGAACGGCGCGAATTCGGGGCGGATCGCGTGGGCCACGAAGGACGACACCGCCACGATCCGTGCGTCGCGGCCAGCGCGCAGCAGCGGCAGCGCGGCGTCGACCAGACGCGTAAAGGCCAGCGCGGATTCGTCCATCGCCTGGCGGAATTGATCCGCCGGCGTGCCGATCGCGCTGCCGCGGCGGGCGTGGCCGCCCACCAGGATCAATCCATCCAGCCGACCGAAAGCGTTTTGTGTAGCGGCGATTGCATCGGTGGCCGCGACTTCCTCGGCGAGGTCGCCGAGGCATTTTGCAACAACAGCGCCTTTCGCTTCGGCTTCCACCGCGGTGGCATCGAGGCCGGCCGCGTTGGAGCGCGTGTGCAGCAGCAGCGCGGTGCCGGGCGCCGCGAGCAGTCTTGCGGTGGCGCGGCCGATGCCGCTGGCGGCACCGGTGACGAGATAGGCGCGATCGATATTGGGCATCACGATGTAGCGTTGGCCGGCGGCAATGCGCCGGTGCGGTGGAAATGGCTGAGGAAGGCACGCGTTGCGGCTTCCTGCGGATTGTCGATCACCTGCCGCGCCGGGCCTTCCTCGACGACGACACCGTCGCGCATGAAGATCAGGCGGTCGGCGACCTCGCGGGCGAAAGCGATCTCATGGGTCACGATCACCATGGTCATGCCTTCCGACGCCAGCCGCTGCATCACGGCGAGCACCTCGCCGACGAGTTCAGGGTCGAGCGCCGAGGTGGCTTCGTCGAACAGCATCACGTCCGGCTCCATCGCGAGCGCACGGGCGATCGCGACGCGCTGCTTCTGTCCGCCCGAGAGCGTCGCCGGATACTGGTCGGCCTTTTCCGCAAGCCCGACCTTGGCGAGCTGCGCGCGCGCGAGGGTCTCGGCATCCGCCCTGGCCATGCGCCGCACCGTGACCGGTCCCTCCATCACGTTCTGGAGCGTGGTCATGTGCGGGAACAGGTTGAAGTGCTGGAACACCATGCCGGTGGTGGCGCGGAATTTCGCCAGCGTCTTCACGTCGGGCAGCTTCGAGCCATCGCCGAACGAAAAGCGCGTATCCCCGACACGGACGCTGCCGCCGTCGGGCACGACCAGCAGATTGATGCAGCGGAGCAGGGTGGACTTGCCTGAGCCTGATGGCCCGATCAGCGCCACCACGCCGCCCTTGGCGACGTCGAGACTGATGTTCTTCAGGACCTCGTTGCTGCCGAAGCTCTTGCGCAAGGCCCGGATCTCGATCTTCGAAATGTCGTTCATTCGCCGACCGCCAGTCGCTTCTCGCCGCGCCGGACGATGATGGTGAGCGGGATCAGGATCGCAGCATAGGCGACCGCGACCGCGGTGTAGGTCTCCAGCGGCCGGTAGCTGTCATGGGCTGCGACCTGGCTTTGATAGACCAGGTCGGGCACCGCCAGCACCGAGACCAGCGAGGTGTTCTTGAACTGGATGATCGACTGGTTCATCAGCGCCGGGATCATGCGCTTGATCGCCTGCGGCAGCACGATGCGCCGCATCGCCTGGCCAGGGGTCATGCCGAGCGCGGCACCCGCTTCGGACTGGCCCTTGTCGATCGAGACGATGCCGCCGCGGATGATCTCCGAATAGAACGAGCCGCCATAGAGCGAGAGCGCCAGCGCCGAGGCCGTGATCGGCGTCATCTCGACGCCGGCGAGGATCGGCAGCGCGTAATAGAACCAGATCAGCTGCACCAGGATCGGCGTGCAGCGGAACGCCTCGATGAAGGTGAGCGCGACGAGGCGCACCGCCTTGAAGCGCGACAGGCTGCCGAACGCCCCGAACAGGCCGAAGACGAGGCCGAGCACCACGATGACCACGGTGAAGCCGACGGTGACGCCGAGCCCGTTGAGAAAGAGCCAGCGATAGCTCCAGAGGATGCCGAAGTCCCAATGATACATGCGTGCGTTTACTCGTCGTGCGGCTAACCGCTTACACCGTCATTCCGGGGCGCCCGAAGGGCGAACCCGGAATCTCGAGATTCCGGGTTCGATGCTTCGCATCGCCCCGGAATGACAGTGGAAGCTTACAGCGAAACGCCCGGCGGAATGTCCGCTTCGGTCACGCCCACCAGCTCCATGTTGGTGATGATCGCGTTGCGGATGAAGCCGAGGCCCTTGTTGAAGTCGATCCAGGTGTTGACGTAGTCGCGCCAGGTCTTGTCGGCCTCGCGGCGGAAGCCGGCGTTCGACGTGGTGGCGAAGATCGGGGTCGGCAGCACGAACTGGCCGAGCGAGGGGTTCTTCTTCAGCACGGTCAGCGACAGCATGGTGATCAGGCACTGGGCGTCGACGCGGCCGGTCTGGAGCGCGGCGGTGGCGTCGTCCGCGGTCTTCAGGCGCGAGATCTGCGCCTTCGGCGTCAGGCGGCTGACGACCTGATCGTGCGAGGAGCCCTGGTCGACCGCGATCTTGACGTCGGGCGAGTTCAGCTCGGCCCAGCTCTTCGGCTTGAAGTCCTTCTTGCAGAGGATGCCGAAGGCGTTGTTGAAGACCGGCACCGAGAAATCGACCACCAGCGCGCGCTTCGGGGTCGGGTTCAGGCCGAAGAAAATGTCGATCTTGTTGGACTGCAGGTCCAGCACCGAGTTGCCCCAGGTGGTCTCGGTGATCTCGAGCTCGGCTTCCATGTCGTCGGCGAGCGCCTTGGCGATGTCGACGTAAAAGCCCTTCCACTGGCCGCTGGCGAGATCCTTCATGTAATAGGGCGCGCCGCCGGCGACCGCGCCGATCCGCATCTTCTTGCTGCGGCGGATACGGGCGAAGGTTGATTCGTTCGGATCGGCGGCCTGGGCAACAGCCGGGGACGCCAGTGCGCCCGCGGCCATCGCGCCAACGGCGCCAAGTCCGACAATCGATGCAACATCACGACGTGTAACCATTGGGATCAATCGCTTTTCTGGTTGAAGGGGAGTTCCGGCAGCGTTCTTAGCAAGGTGGTCTCATCAGCGAAAGCACAGCCTGTCGGCTGGGCAGATCCGGATTTGCCCGGATGCTGGGCAAACCCAACCCGTTCAGGCTGATACCCGCTTGCTTTCCGCTTCCTTTGGCCCCAAATAGGGACCGGGAGATTGGCGGTGGACGAGCCACTCGCCAACCGGGTCAGGTCCGGAAGGAAGCAGCCCTAACGAGGTCCGGATCGGGTCGCTCGTCAGTCTCCTACCTGTTTTTCCGAGCGAATTGCGCCGGCGGCCCTGCCGCCAGCGCGCTCCTTTCCGCAAGAGCCGGCCGAGAGAGATTTCATTGCGGATCGACCGATGACCGACGCTGGCGCCCCTCCCAATTCCAATAGCGCCAGCCAGGCTGGCACGCCCTACCGGGTGCTGGCGCGCAAATACCGCCCCTCCTCTTTCGACGATCTGATCGGCCAGGAGGCCGTGGTCCGCACCGTCTCCAACGCGTTCGAGACCGGGCGCATCCCGCAGGCCTGGATCCTCACCGGCGTCCGCGGCGTCGGCAAGACCACCACTGCGCGCATCCTGGCCCGTGCACTCAACTACGAGATGCCGGATGGCTCGGTGAAGGGCCCGACCATCCACATGCCGACACTCGGCGTGCATTGCCAGGCGATCATGGAAAGCCGGCACATGGACGTGCTGGAGATGGACGCGGCCTCGCATACCGGCGTCGACGACGTCCGCCAGATCAATGACAGCGTGCGCTACGCGCCAGCCAGCGCCCGCTACAAGGTCTACATCATCGACGAAGTCCACATGCTGTCGACGGCGGCGTTCAACGCCTTCCTGAAGACGCTGGAGGAACCGCCGGAGCACGCCAAGTTCGTGTTCGCGACGACGGAGATCCGCAAGGTTCCCGTCACGGTGCTGTCGCGCTGCCAGCGCTTCGATCTGCGCCGGGTCGAGGCCGACGTGCTGATGAAGCACCTTGCCAGCATCGCCGCGAAGGAAAGCGTCGAGATCGAGCCCGAGGCGCTCGGCATCATCGCGCGCGCCGCGGAAGGCTCCGTGCGCGATTCGCTGTCGCTGCTCGACCAGGCGATCGCGCATGCGGCAGGCACGGTGAAAGCCGATGCGGTCAGGCAGATGCTGGGGCTCGCCGATCGGACGCGTGTGATCGACCTGTTCGATTCGCTGGCGCGCGGCGACATCGCCGCCGCCTTCAAGGAGTTCCGCGACCAGTACGACGTCGGCGCCGATCCGATCGTCGTGCTCTCGGACCTCGCCGAGTTCGTCAATTTCGTCACCCGCGTGAAGATCGTGCCGGCGACCGCCGACAACGTCGCCTATGGCGAGACCGAGCGGGTGCGCGCGCGGGATTTCGCCTCGAAAATCTCCATGCGCGTGCTGTCGCGGATGTGGCAGATGCTGCTCAAGGGCATCACCGAGGTGCAGGCCGCGACGCGGCCGGCCGCGGCCGCCGAGATGGTGCTGGTGCGCATCGCCTATGTCGCCGACCTGCCGACGCCGGACGAGGCGATCCGGATGCTGGAGCAGAACGGCGGCGGCTCGCCGGTCGTGAGCGGCGGCAGTGCGGCACGCAGTGCGCCGGCTGCGCCGATGGCTTCCGCAGCGCCTGTTGCCCAGGCGGCGCCCATGCGCGCGCCGAGTTCGCCGTCATCGTTCGGCGGCGGCGCCCGGCCGCAGATGGCGGCGCCTGCGCCCGATCCGCAAGCCGCAGCACCCCAGCTGCGCATCACCAGCTTCACCCAGCTCGTCGCGCTCGCGGGGCAGAAGCGCGACCTCCTGACCAAGGGTGCGCTCGAAGCCGACATGCGTCTCGTCCGTTTCGAGGAGGGCCGGCTGGAGGTCGCGCTCGAGCCCAACGCCTCCAAGACCATGATCACCGAGCTCGCGCGCAAGTTCGAGCTCTGGACCGGCCGGCGCTGGACCGTGATCTTCTCCAACGAGCAGGGCCAGCCGACATTGCGTTCGGTGAACCAGGCCGCCAAGCAGGAGCATGCGCGTACCGCTGAGGCCGATCCGCGCGTGCAGGAGGTGCTGTCGCGCTTCCCCGGATCGAAGGTTGTCGAGGTCCGCAGGCTTGCCCCCGAGACGCCGGAATCCAATATTAACGCCGACTATGGCAGTGACGATCCGCCCGACGGTTCCGATACCGACGACGATCTCTGAGCCTATCTTTCCAAGGACACCCGACCTATGGCTGATTTTCTCGGCATGATGAAGCAGGCGGCGCAGCTGCAATCCAAGATGCAGGAGATGCAGGACGCGCTCGGCAATGTGGAGGTCGAAGGCATCTCCGGCGGCGGCCTCGTCGTGGTGCGCATGACCGCGAAGATGGACGTCAAGGGCGTGAAGATCGATCCCTCGCTGATGAAGGCGGAAGAGCGCGAGGTGCTCGAGGACCTGCTCGTGACCGCGCTCGGTGATGCCCGCCGCAAGGCGGAGGCCGCCGTGCAGGAGAAGATGCAGTCGCTCACCGGCGGGCTCGGCCTGCCGCCGGGGCTGTTCGGCCAGTAACATGGGCGCGGTTGCAGGTCCTGAAATCGAGCGGCTGGTGCAGCTTCTCGCACGGCTGCCGGGCCTCGGTCCGCGCTCGGCGCGGCGCGCCGCGCTGCATCTGATCAAGAAGCGCGAAGCGCTGATGATGCCGCTGTCCTCGGCCCTCCAGGTCGCGCTCGACAAGGTCCAGGTCTGCAAGACCTGCGGCAACATCGACACGCAAAATCCCTGCACCGTCTGCACCGATCCGAAGCGCGATCCCTCGATCATCGTGGTCGTCGCCGACGTCGCCGACCTCTGGGCGCTGGAGCGGGCCAATGCGACTCAAGGGCGCTATCATGTGCTCGGTGCGACATTGTCGCCGCTCGACGGCGTCGGTCCGCAGGACCTCACCATCGACGCGCTGGTCGCGCGCGCGCATGCTGCCGAGGTGCACGAGATCATCCTGGCGCTGAACGCGACGGTGGACGGCCAGACCACGGCGCACTACATCACCGACCTGCTTCAGGACGCCAACGTAAAAGTAACGCGTCTCGCCCATGGTGTGCCGGTCGGCGGCGAGCTTGATTATCTCGATGAAGGTACGCTATCGGCCGCGATGCGGCAGCGAACCCTGTTCTAGCAATCCTACAGACCTTACGGAACGGACGACATGACGAAACTTTTCGCCACTCGATTAGCTTTGGTCGCGACGATGATGCTGCTGGTGACGCCGGCCATCTCCGCGCAGCAGGAGGACGCGGCGCCGCCGCCGCCCAAGCCCGGCAAGCCGATCAACACCGGCGACGTGCTCTCGGGCGAGCTGAACGCGATGAAGGTGCGCGACGTCAAGAATGCCGGCAAGCGGATCGCGATGTATCAGATCACCTCAGAGCCGCGCCGCCTGCCGGCGCCGAACGGGCTGTGCAATCTCGAGACCGGCCCCGAGACCTTCCAGCTCGTCACATCCAGCGACGCGCAGGCCACGCAGCTGAAGTCGTTCGTCGGCAAGGAGATCTCGGTCAAGGTCGACGAAGTCGCCTGCGCCAGCGATCCCGGCCAGATGAGCGAAGCCGTGGTCACGAAGTGGAGCATCATCAAGAAGCAGTAGGAGCATCAGATCGAGATGCCGTAGGGTGGGTTAGCCGAAGGCGTAACCCACCACTGTTTATCTCCGCGGTGACAGAAATGGTGGGTTACGCTGCGCTAACCCGCCCTACGAGAGCGTCACACCCGCACCGGCCCCAGCTCTTCGAAATGCCCGCGCTTCTGCAGCCATGTCAGCAGGACCAGGCTCGGGATCGCCACCAGCACGCAGATCACGAAGAACAGCGGCCAGCCGGTGGCCTTGGCGACATAGCCCGCCACCGACGAGAGATAGGTCCGTCCCACCGCGGCGAGCGCGGTCAGCAGCGCGTATTGGGTCGCCGTGTGCAGCGGGTTCTGGCACAGCGCGGAGAGATAGGCGACGAAGATCACGGTGCCGATGGCGCTGGTGAAGTTTTCGCAGGTGATGGCGAAGGCGAGCGCCCATTGGCTGGTGCCGACGAAGGCCAGCCAGGAGAACGACAGGTTGGCGAGCGCCTGCACCACGCCGCCGATCCACAAGCTCGTCGCCAGTGAATAGCGCCGCGCGACGAAGCCGCCGGCAAAGCCGCCGATCAGCGTGGCGGCGAGGCCGACGCCCTTCACGATCGCCGCATAGTCGTTGCGGGAGAAGCCGAGGTCGATCACGAACGGCGCCGTCATGGTGCCGGAGAAGGCGTCGGTGAACTTGAACAGCACGACGAAGGCAAGCGCAGCGAGCGCGTCCTTGCGCGCCAGGAATTCCGAGAAGGCGCCGATCGCCGCGTGCAGCACGCGCGCGAACGCCGTCTCGGCCTGCGTCGCGGCTTTCGCCCGCACCGACTGCTCGGGCTCGGTCGCGGCCAGCGCGGTGATCGTGCCGATCAGCACCATCGCCGCCATCACCACATAGCTCCACATCCAGGCCGATGTGCGCGAAATGCCGGTGCTCTCGAACCCGGAGACGATGAACAGCGCGCCCGCGGTCGAGACCAGCATGCCGATGCGATAGGCCGCGACATAGGACGCCATGCCGGCGGCCTGCTCGCTCTCCGGCAGGCTCTCGACGCGGAAGGCGTCGACCACGATGTCCTGCGTCGAGGACGTCGTCGCCACCAGCAGCGCGCCGAGCGCGACGTAGAACGGTGAGCGTGCGGGATCGGTCAGCGCCAGCAGCAGGATGGCGACGATCAGCAGCAGCTGCGAGAACAGCAGCCAGCCGCGCCGCCGTCCGAACGCGTGCGTGAACAGCGGCACGTGCAGCGCATCCACCAGCGGCGCCCACAGGAATTTCAGCGTGTAGGGCGTGCCGACCAGCGCAAACAGCCCGATGGTTCCGAGATCGACCCCGGCCTCGCGCATCCACACCAGCAGCGTCGAGCCCGACAGCGCCAGCGGCAGCCCGGACGAGAAGCCGAGGAACAGCACGATCAGCACCCGCGGTTGCAGGTACACGGCAAGGCTGTCACGCCAGGAGGCGGCCGGGGCGGAAGTCGCGGCGGGGGAGGTCGCGTCGGGTGCGGTCATGGGGAGGTGTTAGCAGATTCTGGGGGCCACAAGGGAGCTGTCGTCGCCCTCTCCGCTGTCATCGTCCGCGAAGGCGGACGATCCAGTAACCACCAGCGTCTCGGTTCAATCACACCCGCCGCAGCGTACTGGATACCCCGCCTTCGCGGGGTATGACAGCGTCGACAGTGTCATGATGGTCCGGCTATCCCGGGATAGAGATCATCCCAATTCGGGTTGTGCTGCTCGATCAAGCGGGCCTTCCAGGCCCTGTTCCACTTCTTGAGCCGCTTCTCCCGTTTGATCGCATTCTCGGGGTCATCGAATTGCTCGAAATAGACTAGCTTCACCACGCCGTATTCCCTCGTGAAGCTCTCGACCAACTGCAATTTGTGCTCGGCTACGCGGCGGATGAGGTCATTCGTAACGCCGATATACAGCGTGCCCCCAATCTTGCTGGCGACGATGTACACGTAGTAGCAGCGTGCGCCCATCTGCCGCATTTCCCTCCGCCGTCATCGTCCGCGAAGGCGGACGATCCAGTACTCCGCGGCGTTCCGGATCAATAACGACTGCCGCGGCGTACTGGATGCCCCGCCTTCGCGGGGCATGACAGTGTGCCTTAAACTCACTCCCCCGCCTGGAGCTTCCTCGGGAACAGTTCGGGCGCGCCGGTTGCCACCAGGTGCGGGCCCTCCGCCGGCGCATCGGCCTTGCTGAAATCGAGCTCCTCGATCCGTCCGGCGCGCTTCTCGATCTTGTCGGCGGAGATCAGCACCTGGCGGACGTCCTCGTTCGCGTCGGCAAAGTGCTTCTGCAGCTTCAGCACGCGGTCGCGCAGGCGGCCGAGATCGTCGCCGAGCTTGATGACCTCGGTGCGGATCTGGTCGGCCGCATCGCGCATGCGCGCGTCCTTCATGATCTGCTGCATCACCTGGATCGCCAGCATCAGGAGCGAGGGCGACACCAGCACGACTCGCGCGCGGTAGGCCTTCTGGATCACGTCGTCGAAGCCGTCATGGATCTCGGCATAGACCGATTCCGACGGCACGAACATCAGCGCCATCTCCTGGGTCTCGCCGGTGACGAGATATTTTTCCGCGATGTCGCTGACATGCTTCATCACGTCGCCGCGCAGCCGCTGCGTGGCGATGCGCTTCTCCTCGTCGGTACGGGCGTCGTGCAGCGCGGTCATCGCTTCGAGCGGAAACTTCGCGTCGATGCAGAGCGGGCGCTGGTCGGGCAGGAACACGACGCAGTCCGGCCGCTTTCCGGTCGAAAGCGTGAACTGGAACTCGTAGGCGCCCTTCGGCAAGCCGTCCTGGACGATCGCCTCCATCCGCGCCTGGCCGAAGGCGCCGCGCGACTGCTTGTTGGCGAGCACGTCGCGCAAGGTCGTCACCTGCGTGGTGAGGTCGGTGAGGTTCTTGTGCGCGTTGTCGATGATGCCGAGCCGCTCGTGCAGGGCGTGCAGGCTCTCCATGGTGTTGCGGGTCGAGTGCTCCATCGACTGGCCGACGCGATGGGTGACCGAATCCAGCCGTTCATTGACCGCGCGAGCCATCTCGGCCTGGCGGCCGGCCAGCGCCTGGGTCATGGCGTCGACCCGGCCCGCGGACTCGCTCTGGGCATGCAGCATCTGGCTGATGCGCTCCTCGAGCTCGTCGGCGCGGATCGCATTGGCCATCGCGAGTTCCGCCCCGCGCCGCCCCGAGCGGGCAATCACCACGGCGATCACAACCAGCAGGATGAGGACCAGGACGCCGAAGCCGATCAGCGCGTCGATCGTGCGCACCGGCCAGTCGCCGGCCACGAAAATGATCTCGTTCATGCCTGCCCTTCTAGCCGATTCGGCCGTCTCCACGAACGAATAGCGAACATTTATGGTAAATGCCCCGTTAATTTTTATGGTTAACGAAACCTGAAGCTTTATGGTTAGCGGAGGGTTAACAGGGTTCCTGGCCGCATTGACCGCGTCCGGCGCCCGGCTTAAATCGCCGCCATGGCCCTCAGAGAAATCATCATCCTGCCCGACAAGCAGCTGCGTCTGGTCTCCAAGCCGATCGAGAAGGTCACGACGGAGATCCGCAAGCTTGCCGACGACATGTTCGAGACCATGTACGACGCGCCCGGCATTGGCCTCGCGGCGATCCAGATCGCGCAGCCGTTGCGGCTGATCACCATGGACCTCGCCAAGCGCGACGAGAACGGCGAGACCAAGCCGGAGCCGCGCGTCTTCATCAATCCGGAAGTCATCGCCTCGTCCGAGGAGCTGTCGGTCTACGAGGAAGGCTGCCTGTCGATCCCCGAATATTACGAGGAGGTCGAACGTCCCGCGAAGGTGCGCGTGCGCTTCACCGATCTCGACGGCAAGATGCACGAGGAGGACGCCGAAGGCCTCTACGCCACCTGCATCCAGCACGAGATCGACCATCTCAACGGCGTCTTGTTCGTCGACTATCTGTCGAAGCTCAAGCGCGACCGCGTGATCAAGAAGTTCGAGAAAGCCGCCAAGCGCGCGGAGTAAGGTTCTCTCTCTGTCGTCATGGCCGGGCTTGACCCGGCCATCCACGCCTTGCTTGCTTTGTCGCGAAGACCGTGGATGCCCGGGTCAAGCCCGGGCATGACGGAGAACCAGAACTCTCACCGAACGCAGTCACATGCCCCTTCGCCTCATCTTCATGGGCACGCCCGATTTCTCCGTGCCGACGCTGCTCGAGCTCGTCGCCCATGGCCATGAGATCGTGGCTGTCTATACGCGCGCGCCGAAGCCGGGCGGGCGGCGCGGCCTGCAATTGCAGCCGACGCCGGTGGAGGAAGCCGCGCGAAAACTCGGCGTGCCCGTGCTGACGCCGAAGTCGCTGAAGACAGAGGAAGCGCTGGAGCAGTTTCGCGCCTTTGACGCCGACGCCGCCGTGGTCGTCGCCTACGGCATGATTCTGCCGCAGGCCATTCTCGATGCGCCAAAGCTCGGCTGCTACAATCTGCACGCTTCGCTGCTGCCGCGCTGGCGCGGTGCCGCGCCGATCAACCGCGCGATCATGGCTGATGATGCCGAGAGCGGCGTCATGGTGATGAAGATGGACGTCGGCCTCGACACCGGCGACGTCGCCATGGCCGAGCGCCTCGCGATCACCGACAACATGACCGCGGCCGACCTGCACGATCGCCTGTCCCGGCTCGGCGCCGACCTGATGGTGCGGGCCATGGCGGCGCTCGGCCGCGGCGGGCTCCAGCTCAAGAAGCAGAGCGAGGACGGCGTCACCTATGCGGCCAAGATCGACAAGGCCGAGGCGCGCATCGACTGGAGCAAGCCCGCGCGCGCCGTGCTGCGCCACATCCACGGCCTGGCGCCGTTCCCCGGCGCCTGGGCCGAGCTCGCAGGCGTCAGTGAGAACGCACGCGTGAAAATCCTGCGCTGCGAGCTCGCCAAGGGCTCGGGCGCGCCGGGCGAGGTGCTCGACGACCAGCTCACCATCGCCTGCGGCGAGGGCGCGATCCGCATCGTCGAGCTCCAGCGCGAAGGCAAGGCGCGGATGCAGGCGGTCGACTTCCTGCGCGGTGTGCCGATGAAGGCGGGCGCGAAATTCACCTGACACTGTCATACCCCGCGAAGGCGGGGTATCCAGTACGCCGAGGCTTCTCGGTTGAACGGAGGGGCCGCGGCGTACTGGATCGCCCGGTCAAGCCGGGCGATGACGGCAGAATTGGAAACGATGCCCCGCTACAAGCTCACCATCGAATATGACGGCGCGCCGTTCTTCGGCTGGCAGGTGCAGGACACGCTGCCGTCGGTGCAGGGCGCATTGGAAGCGGCGGTGAAGGCGATGACCGGCGCGGATCTGCGGGTGCATGGCGCCGGCCGCACCGATGCCGGCGTGCATGCGCGCGGCCAGGTCGCTCATGTCGACATCGAGAAGCAGTTTCCGCCGGGCCGTTTTCGCGACGGTCTCAATGCGCATCTGCGCCCGCATCCGATTGCGGTGCTCGAGGCCGAGATCGTGCCAGATACCTTCGAGGCGCGCTTCTCCGCCGTAAAGCGCCACTATCGCTACCGCATCGTCAACACCCGCGCCAACCTCGCGCTCGACGTCGGCCACGCCTGGCGCGTCCCACGCCGGCTCGATGCCGAGGCGATGCATGCGGCCGCGCAACGCCTGCTCGGCAAGCACGATTTCACGACCTTCCGCGACACCGAGTGCCAGGCCAAATCGCCGGAGAAGACGCTCGACCAGCTCGACGTGATGCGCGACGGCCGCGAGATCACCATTGTCACCTCGGCGCGCTCGTTCCTGCACAGCCAGGTGCGCTCGATGGTCGGATCGCTGGTCTGGGTCGGCGAGGGACGCTGGACCGCGGACGATTTGTCCGCAGCGCTGGAAGCCCGCAACCGCGCGGCGTGCGGCATCGTCGCGCCGCCGGACGGGCTGTATCTGGTGAAGGTGGATTATTAGGGCGGGAGGCACAGAGAGCGCATTCTCTCGCCCCATCATCGGTGTCATGCCCCGCCACCGGGTCTCGCCTTCGGCGAGCCCGATGACAGGCTCCGGCGGGGCATCCAGTACGCCGCAGCCTCTCGGCTCAATCACTGCTGTCTCTGGAATACTGGATCGCCCGCCTTCGCGGGCGATGACAGCGGAGGACTTGGCGATAGTTGGAGCTACCCAAAATACCGCGCCAAAATCCCCCGATACACCTTCGTCAGCTTCTCCAGGTCCACCACCGGCACACGCTCGTTGACCTGGTGCATGGTCTGGCCGACCAGGCCGAACTCGATCACGGGGCAATAGCTGGAGATGAAGCGTGCGTCCGAGGTGCCGCCTGAGGTCGACAGCTCCGGCTTGCGGCCCGTCACCTCCTCGATCGCCGACACCGCGAGATCGGTGAACGGACCGGGCTTGGTGACGAACACGTTCGAGTTCGACGGCTCCCAGATGATGCGGGCGCGGATGCGGTTGCCGCAGGCCTTTGTCAGCCGCGTCTCGACCAGCTCGCGCAAGGATGCCTGGGTGTGGTTGTCGTTGTAGCGGATGTTGAATTTTGCGCGGGCCTCGCCGGGGATGACGTTGTTGGCCTTGTTGCCGACGTCGACCGAGGTGAACTCGAGATTGGACGCCTGGAACTGCGCGCTGCCATGATCGAGCGGCTCGTCGGAGATCGCCACGATCAACCGCGAAATGTCCGGCACGGGATTGGAGGCGCGGTGCGGATAGGCGACATGGCCCTGCACGCCGTCGACATACAGCGTGCCGGATTGCGAGCCGCGGCGGCCGACCTTGATGGTGTCGCCGAGCGTCTCGACATTGGAGGGCTCGCCCAGCACGCAATGATCGAATTTTTCGCCGCGCTCGGCGGCCCATTTCAGGAGCTTGATGGTGCCGTTGATGGAGACGTCTTCCTCGTCGCCGGTGATCAGGAACGAGATCGAACCCGTGCCGTCGGCGCGCGGCTTGCCGCCATTGGCGGCGAGATGTTCCAGCACCGCGGCGACCGAGCAGGCGATGCCGCCCTTCATGTCGACCGCGCCACGGCCGTGCAGGAAGCCGTCCTTCACCTCGCCGGAGAACGCGCCGACGCTCCAGGCGCTCTCGTCGCCCGGCGGCACCACGTCGGTGTGGCCGGCGAAGGTGATGTGCGGGCCTTCGCTGCCGATCCGCGCATAGAGATTGTCGACGTCGGCAGTGCCGGGCTCGCTGAACGTCACGCGGTGGCAGGTGAAGCCGGCTGCGTTGAGCGCGTTTTCAAGCACCCCGAGCGCGCCGGCATCGGCCGGGGTTACCGAGGGGCAGCGGATGAGATCGCGGGCAATCGAGAGAGCATCGGTCATGCGCCCCGCTTAACATGCATGCCGCCGGGTGGGCTAGCGCTGGGCGGGACAAATTCGATCTCGCTCTGCTGGTCCCAGCTTTTCGCAGGGGAAGGGCCGTCCTCGGTCTTGGCCAATGGATCAGGACCGAACCTGCTATTGCCGACGCTGCCGGGCATAATGAACATCTCGACAAATCCCCACAGCCACAGGATGGACGCGACCAGCCAGAACGGAAGCATCCAGTAGGAGTTCGGCAGCAGGTCCGAGAACTGGCTGTATAGGCCGGGCAGGAAGAAGAACAGAACGAGCCACCAGCCGCGCCTGTCGCGATCATGCAGCCGCTTGATCGCCGTCGCGAGATAGATCCAGAGGAACAGCGACAAGCCGAACGCCTTCAGGATCAGGTTCGTGCGATCAAGGGACGAAAGCGGGCGATAGGCCCGGGGATCGACCAGCTTGAAGAGGTCGTCGAGGCCGAAGTCGAAATCGAGCTTCAGCGATAACTTCAATGCCCCCTCGGCGTCGATGAGATGGATCACCTGACCGATCACGCCGAGCAGGGCCGCCAGCAGCGCGACAATGAGCAGCGCCTGCCACAGCAGAGCGCGGTTGATGCGGCCGTCGAAGCGGAAGAGGTACCAGGTCCAGTCCATGGCGAAGGTTCCAGGCGGTAGTGGCCGCCTGGTGATTGGTCGCGATGGAAGGAGGGTGGGTTCGATTGGCCCTCCGGCGTCGTCCCGGCGAAGGCCGGGACCCATAACCACAAAACGCAGTTGGTTGTGAAGCTACTAACTCGGAGTCTTCGCCAAACCACTCCCTGGGAGCATGGGTCCCGGCCTTCGCCGGGACGACGATGGATAGGCAGCGTAGCCGAACTTAATCCCGCAGCAGCTCGTTGATGCTGGTCTTGGACCGCGTGCGCTCGTCGACGCGCTTGACGATCACGGCGCAGGCGGTGCTCGGGCCGATATGGCCGTTCTTCATGGGCTTGCCGGGCAGCGCGCCGGGCACCACCACCGAATATTCGGGCACTTCGCCGATGAAGACCTCGCCGGTCTCGCGGTCGACGATCTTGGTCGAGGCGCCCAGGAACACGCCCATGGCCAGCACCGCGCCCTTGCGCACGATCACGCCTTCGGCGACCTCGGAGCGCGCGCCGATGAAGCAATCGTCCTCGATGATCACGGGCTCGGCCTGGAGCGGCTCGAGCACGCCGCCGATTCCGGCGCCGCCCGAGATGTGCACGCGCTTGCCGATCTGCGCGCAGGAGCCGACGGTGGCCCAGGTATCGACCATGGTGCTCTCATCGACATAAGCGCCGAGATTGACGAAGGATGGCATCAGCACGACGTTCTTGGCGATGAAGGCCGAGCGGCGCACCACCGCGCCGGGCACCGCGCGAAAACCGGCATCGCGAAAACGGTTCTCGCCCCAGCCTTCGAACTTCGAGGGCACCTTGTCCCACCAGGTCGCCTTGCCGGGACCGCCGGGAATGACGCCCATGTCGTTGAGGCGGAAGGACAGCAGCACGGCCTTCTTCAGCCACTGATTGACCTTCCACTTGCCGTCGGCCCCGCGCTCGGCAACGCGCGCCTCGCCCTTGTCCAGAGTCTCCAGCACCTGGTCCACGGCCTCGCGCACCTCGCCCTTGGTCGAGGTCGAGATGCCGTCACGCGCGTCGAAGGCGCTGTTGATGGTGGATTCGAGGGCGGACAGGGACATCGGGATTTCCTCTAGGGAATGGGAATTTTGATGGATTGGAGCGCTTTTTCGGGATTTGGCGGGGCGGAGTCAAGGCATACTCATCCGTCGTCCCGGACAAGCGGGCATGAGTCCCGTAGCCCGGATGGAGCGCAGCGCAAGCCGGGACGGTCGCTCCGCGGCGAGAGGCCCCGGATTACGCTGCGCTCCATCCGGGCTACGGACTTTCGCCGGGACGACAGCGGTTATTTCGGCGACAGCCCCGCCAAAAACCCCGCCAGATCGTCCGTGACATGGTCCACATGGGCGGCATCGCGGCCTTCCAGTTCCCAGTCCTCGCGCACCACTTCCTTGGTGCCGTCGGGCACCACCAGCACCGTGGTCATGCCGAGCTCGTGGGGAACGGTGAGGTTGCGGGCGAGGTCCTCGAACATGGCGGCCCGGGTCGGATCGACGGCATGATCGCCGAGGAATTTCCGGTAGGTCTGCGCCGCCGGCTTGGGCTCGAAGCCGGCGGCAATGATGTCGAACACGCCGTCGAAATGGGTGGCGAGGCCGAGCCGCGCCAGCACCGCCTCGACATGGTCGACCGAGCCGTTGGTCAGGATCAGCTTGCGTCCCGGCAGTTTTGCGATGGCCGCGCCGAGCGCCGGATTCGGCTCCAGCGGCGAGTGGTCGATCTTGTGGACGTAGGCGAGATAGTCGTCGGCGTGCACGCCATGCAGGGTCATCATGCCGCGCATGGTGGTGCCGAAGCGCCGGTAATAGTCCTTCTGGATATTGCGCGCTTCCTCTGGCCCGACGTTCAGCCAGTTGCAGACGAACTCCCCGATCCGCGCATCGACCTGCTGCCACAGATTGACGTGATGCGGATACAGCGTGTTGTCGAGGTCGAATACCCAGGTATCGACATGGGTGAAGGTGCGGGGTGGGTTCATCTCAATTCTCTATCTGCTACACGGCAAACGCCGCCCATTATCCGCTGTCGTCCCGGCGAAGGCCGGGACCCATACCCCCAGGGAGTGGTTAGACTCGGAGTTGGCAGCTTCGCGCGACAACTTGCTCTTGTGGTTATGGGTCCCGGCCTTCGCCGGGACGACACCGGTGTTTGTGGCGTCGTCATACTCACGGCATCGCAAACCGCAGCGTCCTGCCGCCGCTCGACATGTCGACCACGCCAAAACCCATCGCTGCAAACCCGCGCGCGCCGCAATCGGTCTGCTCAACGGTCTCGAACTTGGTCTCGCGCGTGCAGAGCTGCTTCTCGCCGCCCCAGTTCAGCGGCTTGTCCTTCAGCTTGATGGCGCGGTTGTCGGCATCGACGGCTTCCGCGAAGCTGAAGGTCTGCTTCGGCTGGCCGCTCACGTCGGGGTGCAGGCATTTGCCGGGGTCGATGCGGTACCAGCCGCGGCTCGTCACCGACTTGCCGTCGTCGGTGGCGATCGCCGCCATCACCTTGTGCGGGGTGTCGTTGCACCAGGTCAGACCGCTCGGCGACGGCGTCTGCGTCGCATCGACCATGGTCTTGAAGAAATTCGGCGACGACACGGCGTCGGACGAAAGCCCGCGGCTCTTCAGGAACGCAGCCAGCGCGCCCTGCGTCTTCGGTCCGTCGACACCGTCGATGGCGCCGACGTCATAACCGATGATCACCAGCAGCCGCTGGATGCCGGCGAGGCGCGCCTGCTCGTCGTCATATTCGGAATCCTCGGCGAGATACGTCACCAGATTGCCGTCGTCGCCTTGCGTCGGTGTCACTTGCGTGAAGGCGGCCTGGGTCTGGCCGCTGCGGCATTGCCGTGCAGCCGCGATGACGAAATTATCCTGGGCGACGCACAGCATGTCGCTGCCGTTCTGCGGGATCGGCGAGGCGCCATAGACGCCGAGCGCGCGGGCATTGAGCAGGATACGGTCGGCGGTCAGCGTGCCCTGCACCACCACGCGGCAGGTGGCGGGATCGATCCTGAACCAGCCGCGCGTCGCGGTCGCCGCCTTGTCGTCGATGCCGATCGCGGCCTCGACGACATAGGACATGCGGTTGCAGATCTTGAGGTCGGCGAAGGCAGGGGCCGAGGAGAACAGGAACGAGACGGCCGCGGCAGGCAGCGTCATCAGGAAGCGGGTGAGGGGGGAGCGGCGCGGTCTCGCCCCTGTCATTCCGGGGCGATGCGAAGCATCGAACCCGGAATCTCGAGATTCCGGGTTCGCCCTGCGGGCGCCCCGGAATGACTCTGCGAGGCGAGAGCCGTGGATGCCCGGGTCATTTGAGCGAAGACGCGCTTCGCGCTCTTGCCCGGGCATGACGACCTTCTTCCGCTGCTCGCGTTCGCCCGTCACTTGTGGATCAGCGTCCCCGTGCCCTGGTTGGTGAACAGCTCGAGCAGCACCGCGTGCTGCATCTTGCCGTCGATGATGACGACGCCCTCCACGCCCTGTTCGAGCGCGTAGATGCAGGTCTCGACCTTCGGAATCATGCCGCCGGAAATGGTGCCGTCGGCGATCAGTTTTCGCGCGTCCTTCACCGAAAGCTGCGGAATCAGCTTCTTCGACTTGTCGAGCACGCCGGGCACGTCGGTGAGCAGCAGCAGGCGCTTTGCCTTCAGCGCGCCGGCGACCGCACCGGCAAAGGTGTCGGCGTTGACGTTCAGCGTCTGGCCTTCCTTGGAGGTCGCGAGCGGCGCCAGCACCGGGATCAGCTCGTAGCCGATCAGCTGGTTGAGCAGCGTGAGGTCAACCTTCTCGGGGTCGCCGACGAAGCCGAGATCAATCGCCTTCTCGATGTTCGAGCCCGGATCGACGATGGTGCGCGTCGTCTTCGACGCCTTCACCATGTTGGCGTCCTTGCCCGATAGTCCCACGGCCTTGCCGCCGGCTTCGTTGATGTAGCCGACGATCTGCTTGTTGACGGAGCCGGCCAGCACCATCTCGACGATCTCGATGGTCGCGGCATCGGTGATGCGCAGGCCTGCTGCGAACTCCGACTGGATGCCGAGGCGCTTGAGCATGGTCGCGATCTGCGGCCCGCCGCCATGCACGACCACCGGGTTGATCGCGGTCTGCTCCAGCAGCACGATGTCGCGGGCAAAGTTCTTCGCCGTCTCCTCGTCGCCCATGGCATGGCCGCCATATTTGATGACGATGGTTTCCTCGTCATACTGCTGCATGTGCGGCAGCGCTTCGGACAGGATGCGGGCCTGGTCGAGCGGGGAGATGTCGGTCATGAGGCGGATCTCGCTGGCGGGACTGTCGGGCCGCGTTCTATCCGATTGGCGGGGTCAGCGCAAAGTATGCCTGACATGTAGCCCGGATGGAGCGAAGCGTAATCCGGGTTCGTGCCGCAGACGCAGGCCCCGGATTACGCTGCGCTCCATCCGGGCTACGGGTCAGCGCTTGGCCACCACCGCCGCCAGCGTCACCGCCAGCCAGCTCAAGATCATCACCGTTCCGCCGGTCGGGGCCGCATAGGGAAACAGCGAGTGCCCGGCATATTGCCGCAAGGTGAGATCGCCGGCGAACAGCGCGGCGCCGCTTGCGAAGCCGGCCGCGGCGATGAAGCCAATTCCGCCGTGCAGAAGGCCGCGCGCGAGCAATCCGATCACCGCGAGTATGGCAGTTGCATGAAACAGCAGCATGGCGCTCGCCGAGGCAAGCCGGCTGGCGTCGCCGCCATGGGCGGAGGCGGCGGCCAGCGCGACGCCGGCGGCGCCCATCAAACCGGCAAGCCCGATCAACAGGCGGTGCGCGGCCATCACGTGCTCCGCTCTTCCAGCAGCTTCGCCATCGCGGCGCGCAGCTCGGCCATGCCCGTCGCGCTCCGCGACGAGGTCGCGAGCACGTTCGGGAACGCGGCCGGATGCTTGGCGAGCGCGGCCTCGGTCTCGGCAATACGCGAGGCAAGCTCGGAGGGCTTCACCTGGTCGGCCTTGGTCAGCACGATCTGGTAGCTCACGGCGGAGCGGTCGAGCGTCCCGAGGATCTCGAGATCGACGTCCTTCAGCCCGTGCCGCGCGTCGATCAGCACATAGACGCGCGCGAGGCTGGCGCGGCCCAGCAGGAATTTGTGAATGAGCTCGGTCCAGGACGCGACCTGGCTCTTCGGCGCCTTGGCATAGCCATAGCCGGGCATGTCGACGAGGCGCAGGTCGGTTTTCCCGGGGACCTCGAAGAAGATCAGCTCTTGCGTGCGGCCCGGCGTATGCGAGGTGCGCGCCAGCGCGTTGCGGCCGGTGAGCGCGTTGATCAGGCTCGACTTGCCGACATTGGAGCGGCCGGCAAAGGCGATCTCCAGCCCGTCCATCGGCGGCAGCGTCTGGATCGAGGGCGAGGCCCAGATGAACTGCCAGTCGCGCGCGAACAGCTTTCGCCCGGCCTCGATCAGTCGCTCGTCGGTCTTGTCGTTCATGCGAGCGGTCTATCCTCTCGTCATGGCCGGGCTTGTCCCGGCCATCCACGTCTAGCCACGGAGCACGCTCCCAAAACGTGGATGCCCGGGACAAGCCCGGGCATGACGACTTGGAAGCATTGTGCCCGCATGACTGGGGCACTTGCCGGACGGCTACGTCGCCTTCTTCGCGAACGTTGCCTTGAGATTGTCGAACAGCTCCACCTTCACGCCATTGCGGCGCATGATGAAGCTCTGCTGGAGCACCGAGAGCGTGTTGTTCCAGGCCCAGTAGATCACGAGGCCCGCCGGGAAGCCCGCCAGCATGAAGGTGAAGATCAGCGGCATCCAGTTGAAGATCAGCTGCTGGGTCGGATCCGGCGGCGTCGGGTTCAGCTTCATCTGGAACCACATCGTGATGCCCATGATGATCGGCCAGATGCCGAGCGCGAGGTAGTGGCCGAAGACGGGAATCGTGGTCGGATCGAGCGGGATCAGCCCGAACAGGTTGAACAGATTGGTCGGGTCCGGCGCGGAGAGGTCCTTGATCCAGCCGTAGAACGGCGCATGCCGCATCTCGATGGTGACGAACAGCACCTTGTAGAGCGAGAAGAACACCGGGATCTGGATCACGACGGGAAGACAGCCGGCGACCGGATTGATCTTCTCCTTGCGGTAGATCTCCATCATCTCCTGCTGCTGCTTCACCTTGTCATCGGGGTAGCGCTCTTTCAGCGCCTGAAGCTGCGGCTGGATCGACTTCATCTTCGCCATCGAGGCATAGGACTTGTTCGCCAGCGGGAAGAACAACAGCTTCACGATCACGGTCACGAGCAGGATCGAGATGCCGAAATTGCCGAAGAAGCGGTAGAAGAAGTCGAGGCCGAGGAACATCGGCTTGGTGATGAAATAGAACCAGCCCCAGTCGATCAACAGGTCGAAATGGTTGAGGCTGAGTTCCTTGTTGTAGCCGCCGTGGCCGGCGAGCGGGAAGTTGATGCCGACGACGCCGGCTTCCTTGGCGCCGGCAAACAGCCGCGCGTTCGCCGTCGCACTGCCGCCGATCGCGACGGTGACGGGATCGAGCAGATAGTCGGTCTGGTAGGTGTGGACGTTGCCGCTCGGGTTCGACGAGAAACGCGCCTGAAGCTGGGCGCTGGTGTCCGGCAGCAGCGCCGAGGCCCAGTACTTGTCGGTCATGCCGAGCCAGCCATTGGTGGCCTTGAAGTTCACCGACTTGGCTTCGTCGATCTTCTTGTAGGCGTATTCCTGCAGGCCATCGAGATAGCCGATCAGGCCTTCATGCAGGATGTAGTAGCCGGAGACCTGCGGGGTGCCGTGGCGCGAGATCAGCGCGAACGGATAGAGCGTCACCGGCGCGTTGCCGACATTGCTCACCTCGTCCTTGATGGTGAAGAGATAGTGGTCGTCGACCGAGATGGTGCGGCGGAAGGTGAGGCCCTCGCCGTTGTCCCATTTCAGCACCGCCGGCGTCGTCGGCGTCAGGCTGCCGCTGCCGTCCTGCTGCCAGACGGTCTGCGCGTCCGGCAGCTTGGCCGTCACGCCCGTTGCGGGCACCCAGCCGAACTCGGCGTAATAGGGCTCCGCGGTGCCCGAGGGCGAATACAGGATGATCGGCGGCGACTTCGGATCGACCGTCTCGCGATACTGCACCAGCGCGATATCGTCGATGCGGCCGCCCTTCAACGAGATGCTGCCGGCGATCCGCGGCGTGTCGATCTTCACGCGCGGGCTGGCCGCCATCGCGGTGTCGCGGGCGACGACCGGCTGTGCCTGCTGGTTCGCTGCCGGCGTCGACGGCTGCGCGGCGCCGCCGGATTGCGGCGTGGCGCCCGGCGTTGCGGAGGCCGTCGGCTGCGGCGTGGTCTTCTGAAGCTCGGCCTGCGCCTGCTGCTGGGCGCGCTGTTTCTCCATCGCCGGCACGTTGTAGAAATACTGCCAGGCGATCAGCACGAGGCCCGATAGAATGACGGCGAGGATGGTATTGCGATTGTCGGTCATCATCTAATGTCTCGTCATCAATCCGGTTTGCGGCTGGCAGCAGGAGCGGTGCCGGGCCTATGGCCGCGTCCCTTTGACTGTCCCTTGTGAGATCCCGTGTGAGATCCCTTGGCCGTATGCCGCGCGGGCTTCGAGAACGCTATGCGCAGATCGTCGAGCATGGCGGCGAAGGGGCGCGAGAGCGCGTCCCTTCGGCCGACCAGTACATAGTCATGATGGGGCTGCATTGACACCGGATCGAGCCGCTTCACCAGTTCGCGAAGCCGGCGCCGGATGCGATTGCGCTCGGGGGCGTTGCCGTTCTTTTTGGTGACGGTGAAGCCTACTCGGATCGGGCCGCCGTCGTCGCGAGAGCGGCTTTGCAGGACGAACGCGGGACTATTCACCCGCGCGCCATTGGCAACGGCGAGGAAATCCGCCCGCTGCCTCAGCCGATCCATGATGAAATCCCAAAAAGGGGGTCTGGCTCAGGCGCTCAGACGCTTGCGGCCGCGGGCGCGGCGGGCGGCGAGAACCTTGCGGCCGCCGGCAGTGGCGAGACGGGCACGGAAACCGTGACGGCGCTTGCGCACCAGTTTGCTGGGTTGATAAGTCCGCTTCACGGGTTTTTCTCCGCTGACCGGGCAATTTGCCTGTAGAATTGATGGTAAAGTCCGGAAGATGCGGCCCAAAACGGGCCCTTTTTCGGCCCCAAGAGAGCCGCTCCCGGCGTTACACCGGGTCATCGCGGACAATTCGCGCGGCTTATATGCGAGCGCCCCCTTTTCGTCAACGCCACAAGAGCGCAGGATTGCGGTGAATATCGCTGTTTGTGCGGGGTTTTTAATCGGTGAGGTAGCGACTCGCCGTATCAGCGCTTACATCCCACATTGGGAGATTAGCGATCCGTAATTTGACCGGACCGGGGGCGGGCCGCATCCTTCCTCCGCCAGATCGTTCACCGGCTAAGCAGTCCGGCCAAATCAGTGAGGACGAATTTCGTGGCAGCGACAGACCTCCAGCCGATCCAGGATACGGATCAGGGGGACCCGCCGGCGATCCGGCCGCGTGGGCCTGCCGGGCTTGGGCTGTCGGGCAAGCTGCTGCTGCTCACCGTCCCCCTGGTGATGATCGCGGCCATCCTGCTCTATGTGCCTGCCATCGCCAACTTCTGGGTCAACCGGCTGAACGACCGCGTGGCCGCCGCCAACACGGCGGCGCTGGTGCTCGACGCCGCGCCGCTCGGCATGGTTCCCGATTCGCTGTCGCGCGAGATCCTGAAAAGCATCAATGCCCGCGCCGTCGCCATCAAGATGGGCCAGCAGCGCCGGCTGCTCGCCAGCGACAATCTGCCGACCGCGATCGAGCACGACGTTGACCTCCGCGACATGACCGTGTGGGAGGCGATCACGGGCTCGATCCAGATGATGCTGGAGACCGGCAACCAGGCCATCCGCATCGTCGGCCCCGGCGTCGGCAATGCCCAGTTCGTCGAGATCGTGACCGACGAATTGCCGCTGCGGCAGTCGATGTACCGATTCTCCCGCAATGTCGTCGTGGTCGCGCTGATCATCGGGGTGCTGACCGCGGGCCTCGTCTATCTCGCGCTCCACTATCTCTTCGTGCGGCCGATGCGGCGGCTGACCGCGAGCCTGGTCGGCTTCCACGAAAACCCCGAGAGCTCGGCGCGGATCATCGTGCCGAGCCAGCGCAGCGACGAGATCGGGGTGGCCGAACGCGAATTGTCCGACATGCAGCGCGATTTGATGTCGATGCTGCATCAGAAGAGCCGGCTTGCCGCGCTCGGCCTCGCCGTCTCCAAGATCAACCACGATCTGCGCAATTTGCTCGCGTCGGCGCAGCTTCTGTCGGACCAGCTCGCCAGCGTGCCGGATCCGCGGGTGCAGCGCTTTGCGCCCAAGCTCGTGCGCTCGCTCGAGCGCGCCATCGCCTTCTGCCAGTCGACGCTGTCCTACGGCCGCGCCCAGGAGGCCTCACCCGACCGCCGCATGATCCTGATCGAGCCTGTCGTGCTGGAGGTGCGCGAGACCGCGGGCCTTGCCAGCGATGCCTCGATTGCCTGGGTCGCCGCGATCGAGCGCGGGCTCGCGATCGATGCCGACCCCGACCAGCTGTTCCGCGTGCTGCTCAACCTCGTCCGCAACGCCGCCCAGGCGCTGGAAAGCCATTCCTCCGGCGACGGCGGCGCGCAGCAGATCCGGATCACCGGCAAGCGCGAGGGCGCCGTCGCCATCCTGGAGGTCTCCGACACCGGCCCCGGCGTCCCCCAGAAGACGAGGGACCATCTGTTCGAGGCGTTCCAGACCTCGGGGCGCCCCGGCGGCAGCGGGCTCGGCCTCGCCATCGCCGCCGAGCTTGTCCGCGCTCATGGCGGCGACATCCACCTGGTCGAAGGCACCATCGGCGCCACCTTCCGGATCGTCATCCCCGACCGCCCCGTGGAACTGCTCTCCATCCGCAACGAGCGGGCGCGGGCGTAAGTCGGCCAGCGGGCCGAATGAGCGGCGTTTGTTTCCAAGGGCTTTACCACCCATCTCTCCGTCATTCCGGGGCGCGCGTAGCGCGAGCCCGGAATCCATAACCACCAGCTAGGGTTATGGATTCCGGGCCTGACCCTTCGGGTCCTCCCGGAATGACGGAAAAACCGTCATCGCTCTGCAAAATCTCCCCATCCCGGACCTTGCCAATCAGGGCAAGAGCGGTTAGTCAGAGCGCTCTTTCGCACCCCTCCGGCGCTGTCCGGAGGCTGCCTGCGGGCCCAGCCCGCACTGTTCGCGAAAAACGCGCCCGTAGCTCAGCTGGATAGAGCATCAGACTACGAATCTGAGGGTCGGACGTTCGAATCGTTCCGGGCGCGCCATTTCGGTATACGCTATAGCCGCCAAAATCGGCCGATTCTTCGATTAAACTCGTCAAGTCGAATTGAGTGCACCCGTCATCGGAATGCCCGATGGGACGCATCGAATCTTCCCGCTTTCTAGGGGGCGCACCAGCTTGTTGCATGCGGGCGCCCTAGCTTTGCTGGCGGCGCTTTGAGCGCTCCGCCGTTGGGCCTCAGCCGGTCCATCGCCCAACAGGAAAGCCGTCCCGCCTTTGTCATTGTTGAGCGGACAGAGCGGCGCAAAGTTTCGAATCATCGCAATCGAAGGCCTGCCGGACCCAAAATAGCGATAGGGCTCGCCGGCCGGCTAGGCCGCCAGGCTGTCGCGAGCGCTTCTCTCGCGGTCGAAGCGGCGCTGGCCTTCGATATCGCTTGTGTGTCCTTTGGCGGTGCCGGACCATCCGGGCCGCCGGTTTGGACACAGCACCGGGGCAATCCGGACGCGCCCGCCCCCGAAAGAATTTTTCCAGTTGGCTGCCCAGTTCGCGGCGCCCGCGGTGTCTTTACGATCTCGAAACGCCGTCAGGCGGACGCCAAATAGCAAAGCGGAAGACATCATGACTGCCGACCTGATCTCGAAAGCCCGGGCCGGGGACCACGGCGCCTTCCGAGAGCTGACCGATCCCTATCGCCGCGCGCTTCAATTGCACTGTTATCGCATGCTGGGCTCCTATCACGACGCCGAGGAGATCCTGCAGGACACCTTGCTGGCCGCTTGGCGCGGGTTGGGCGGCTTCGAAGAACGCGCCTCACTAGGCAACTGGCTCTACAAGATCGCCACCAACCGCTGCCTCAACGCGCGGCGCGCCGCCAGCCGGCGCCCGACGAAGGCCTGGGACATCCCCGGGGTCGAATTCCTCGAGCCGACCCGGCTGGAGGAAGAGGTCTGGCTCGATCCGTTTCCGGACGCACTCATGGGAGGTGTAGTTTCTTGGCCGCCGGCGCCGGACGCGCGGGTCGAGCGGACCGACACCATCGCCCTAGCCTTCGTGACGGGCCTGCAACGCCTGCCGCCGCGCCAACTGGCCGTGCTCATCCTGCGCGACGTCGTTGGGTTCAGCGCTGAGGAGGTTGCAGGCATGTTGGACGCCAGCCTCGACGCGGTCAACAGCGCGCTCAAGCGCGCGCGTGCCACCCTTCAACAGCGGCAGGCGGCCGGTGGCCACGAACCTCCTCCGGCCGCCCAATCCCCGGCCGAGACTGCGATCGTCACCCGGTTTGTCGAAGCATGGGAAAGGGCGGACGTCGATGCTTTGGTCAGCCTGCTCACAGACGACGTGTTCATGGCCATGCCGCCCATGCCGTTCGAATACCATGGCCGGGACATCGTGCTGCGCCTGAGCGCCAGCATCTTCGGGGCTGGGCGGCGCTTCGATCTCGTGCCGTCGCGCGCCAACGGTCAGCCGGCCTTCGGCGTCTATCTGCGCACCCCGGCGGGGCGGCCCGGCGTGGGGTTCTATGTCCTGACCATGGCGGGCGGTCGAATTCGTGGCATGACGCGGTTCGAAAGCTTCGTGTTGCCGTGGTTCGGCCTGCCGACATCGCTTCCGGCTCTCTAAACCTTCAACGCGGAGCGCCCAGTATCCCGAGACCCCGGTGTCTTCACGGCTGGCGGACGATTTCGCCGACCGATAGCCAAAGGAGAACGGACGTGGGAAAAATTGTCATCAGCGAAAACGCCTCGCTCGACGGCGTCGTACAGGACCCGACGGGGGAGGAGGGCTTCCGCTTCGGCGGCTGGTTCGCCAAGGTCGGCGACAATGACCGGCAGGCCTGGGCCCGACTCGGGGCGGAGGAGGCCATCAGCGCCAAGGCCCTCCTGCTCGGCCGCCTCAGCGACGAATGGTTCGCCAGGCGTTGGCTGGGCCGCACGGGCCCGTGGGCGGATCGACTGAACTCCATGCCAAAATACATCCTGTCCTCGACGCTAGGGACGCCGAAATGGGGCAACTCGACGATGCTGCGGGGCGAGTTGGCCGGCGAGATCAAGCGGCTGAAACGCGAGGTCAACGGCGACATCGTGGTGATCGGCAGCGTCGAGTTGGTGCACGCCCTTTGGGCGCAGGACTTGGCCGACGAATTGCGCCTGAAGGTCTTCCCGGTCGTGCTGGGCGGAGGCCGGCGCCTGTTCGGTGAGGCCGCCGACATGAAGGGGATGGTGCGCGTCAAGGTCGAGGCACTGGGCGATAGCTTGTCCTATCTCGTCTACGAGCGGGTTCGCGACGCTTGATGTCGTGGGAAATCGCAGCCCGTCGCAGACTTGCCAATTGGACCGCGTAGCGGGCTGCTGCATCATAGCGCCACGGCGAAGCAATAGTGCCCCTCTTCATCAGCCGTGGCGCGCCATTTTCCCACCATTCAGTACAAAACCGCGCTCTATCGCAGAGCTCCCGTACGAATCGGTGCCGATTTGATCCCCGATCGGCATCTAAGGTTGATGTCGACGCCGACGCCTCAGCGGATCGCAGCTTGCCGCTCCGCTCCGTCGCGCCTGGGCACCACTTCGACCGCCGCCAAACGGCGCGGCTGGAGCAGGACGGCGAACTCTTCGAGCGGTAGCGGCGGAGAAAAAAGATAACCTTGCGCCATGGTCGCGCCGTTTTCGGCCGCGAACCGAAGGTCTTCTGCCGTTTCAACGCCTTCTACGACCGTTTCGAACCCCAATTCGTCCGCAAGTCCGAGCGCCAGGCGAAGGATCGTCTGCTTTTCGCGGTCTTCCGCGACACCCGCCACGAGCGTGCGATCGAGCTTCACGGCGTCGAAGGGGAGCCTCGCCATCGTCGAAAGATTCGAATAGCCGGCCCCGAAATCGTCCATTGCGAAGCGTATGCCCAATTGCCTGAGCAGGCTTATTCTCTCGCGCACGACGTCAGGATTGCGCATCGCGACCGACTCTGTGATCTCGATCTCGAGCTTGGGAGGCGGGAAGTCGGCCTCGCGAACGGTCGTGATGATATCCCTGATGAACAGCGGGTCTTCGATTTCCGACGCCGCGACATTTACGGCGAGCACGAGGTTCGAGCCGGCCCGGATCAAGCCCCCGATTTCGGCGAGCGCGCGCCTGAGCACGAAGCGGTCGATCTCCATGATGAGGCCGATCTCTTCCGCGATCTTGATGAAGCGCTGAGGAGGAATGTCGCCCTCCTTCGGGTGATGCCAGCGCGCCAGCGCCTCCACCCCTAGGATGCGGCCATCCATGCAGGACACCTTGGGCTGGTAATGGACGACGAGCTCTTCATTGCGGATCGCCAGGGCGAGGTCGGTTTCGAGCGCATGGCGGGCACGGGCGATCTCTGCGAGATCCGGAGTGAAGAACGCGTAGGTATTGCGTCCCGAGCTCTTCGCGACGTACATCGCAAGGTCGGCACGGATCAGGAGATCGTCATAGGTTGTGCCGTGGGTGGGCCAGATCGCAATGCCGATGCTGACGCCGATGGTCGCATGGTTGCTCTGGAGCTTGAAGGAAACCTGCAGCGTCTCGATCATCTCGCGGGCACTGAGGCTCGCGGCCTCGATCGTCTTCACCCCGGCGATGATGGCGACGAACTCGTCGCCCCCGACCCGGGCGAGCAGATATTTGCCGGCAGCGCCCTTGGACGTCAGCAAATTGCTCAAGCGCTCGGCCACCATCCTGAGCAGCTCGTCGCCAGCCTTGTGCCCGAAAGTGTCGTTGATGGATTTGAAGCCATCCAGGTCGAGGAAGAACAGCGCTCCGCCCTCTTCCGCGCCGATGAGCGCCGGCGCATCGATGCGCATCTTCTCCCGATTGGGAATGCGGCTCACCGTGTCGTAGAAAGCGAGCTGACGAATTCTTCGAGTGCTGGCCCGCAAATGCGTCAGCATTCGCTCGAATGCGAGGCCGAGGCCGCGGACCTCGCCGATGCCCGTTGCGCGGAATTGAACGTCAAGATCGCCACCCGCGATTTCCTGGGCGGTCTTGGCGAGCGCTGAAAGTCCTTTCGTGAGGTGCCTCACGGCGGCCAATAGCGCGACGACCAAGGCACCGAGCGCCAGCGCCGCGGATGCCAGGAACTGCCACATCAGCGAACGCGTATGGGAGGCGCCGATCTGGAACATCTGATCGCGTGTCGTCGTCACCAGCGATGCGCTCGCGAACGTACACACCTTGAGCGTCGCCTCGTAATCGACACAGCGCGCGACGTAGTTGCCGTCATCCGAGCGCTGCAGCCCGGCCGAACGCGTCCCGGCGCCGCTGAATCTCACCCCTTCGGGCCCCGCGGAAGACACGATCTCGTTGTCACCCGTGATGATGACCACGCCGGCATTGGCTAGCGAAGTGAAGTTCTCGAGAGTCCGTTCCGTGCGGCCGAGCGGTCGGACGGCGGCAAGCGCGCCGATGAGGTCGCCGAAGTCGTCGAACACGGGCTCGATCGCGGTGTGCGCTATGGTGTGGCGCTGCGGCAGGCCGAGCGCTGACAATTCACGCAATTTGAGCTCATAGGTGCCTTCCTCACCCCGCGGGTGCGAGCGGCTATTGTCCTTGAGGATCGCGCTGAGACTGACAGAGAGAGCGGTACCCTCGAACGCCCGGTTCAGCGCGAGGAGGTCGAGGGGCGTGTTGGCGCCGATCACGCGACCGGTTCCGTCGAAGGCGATCAGCCTTTCGAAGCCGGAGGTCGAAGCAACGACGCTGAGCAGCTCGCGGATAGTCACATCGTTGTTCGAGGCGACCGCCTTTGCGACATCGGCGCGCTGAGCGATCTGACGCAGGCCAGATGCGGTTTCTGCGCCCAGGACCTCGATTCGCGCTCGCGCCAACTGCGCCTCGCCGTCGAGGCGATGAGCGAGCTGGTCTTCCGAGAGTTCACCCAGTGCCGCAGCCTGATGCCTCAGTTGCTGCTGCAGGCGTAGCACCGTCAAGCCACCGATGACGCCGAGCCCGAGGACGCCGGTCGCGAGCACGACGGCAACGAGGCGCATGGCGATAGACGAGGGGAAACTCGGAATCCCGGACGCAACGGCCCAACGACGCCAGCGGGGCGGCGCCCTCGATGCCTCTGTCATATCCGGGTCAGTCGCCACCACCGCCAGCACCTTGAGCTTACGGGGGCCGGTCAATGTCGCTCATTGAGGCCCCTTCCAGGCGCCAACCTTAGGCGAGCGAAATACCCAAAATCGTCAATTTGATCGTCTATTTGTGGCCGGTTAATTAGCAAATGGTTTCTCAGAACCATCAGATTTTGTGCTTTTCACTTTCTGTCCGCCACAGATGACTCCAAAAGGCACGGCGTTGCGACAACAGATGGTTTAGGTTTCTTTGCCAGATTGGCACCTCGTCGTTCGAAGGGGTTTGCCATGGCATTTTCGAGGATAGCGGCGGTAATTTTGGGCCTCTGGCTTGCGGGGGTGAATGCCGCTAGCGCCGAAACACGCAGGCTCGACATCGTCGGGACCGGAGACGGCATCGATGTCCTGCGCGTCGTCGCCGCGAGCTTCATGCAGCAGGAAGGATCGGCACGGATCGAGGTCCCGCCGAGCATCGGTTCTGGCGGAGGCATCGCGGCCGTGGGGTCCGGCAAGGCGATCTTAGGGCGCATCGCACGCCGCCTGACCGACGCCGAAGCGGCTTCCGGCATCGTCTACAAGGCGATCGCCCGCCTGCCCTCGGCTTTCATCGTCCATCCCGGCTGTGGAGTGAGTGCCGTCACGAGCGATCAGCTCGTTGCGATCTATTCGGGCCGACTCGCGAATTGGAAGGAGCTGGGCGGCGCCGATATGCGCATCCGCGTCGTGCGGCGCGAGGACCAGGACAGCACTCTCACCGTGCTCCGGGCCAGCATGCCCGGCTGGCATGATCTCGAGATCACCGAGAAATCGAAGACGGCGACGACCACACAGGAAGCGATCGAGACGGTTCGCGATGTTCAAGGCGCGATCGGCTTCGGTCCCTTCTCGCGGCCATTGGAACAAGGGCTCACCGTGCTTCGCGTGGACGGCCACTACCCGACCGATCCGGATTATCCCTCGAGCGTGGTGCTGGCGCTGATCTATTTAAGCACGTTGCAGGATCCGGACGCCTTGGCCTTTCTACGTTTTGCCGATACGCAGAAGGCGGCCGACGTCATCACCAGCCTCGGTAGTCTGCCCGTCAAGCCGTGAGCCGCCGGGGCTCGCTGGCCGCCGGCGCTGCCGAGCTCGGCATCGGCTCACAGGCCGGGGCGATGAGGCTGCTCCCGGCTTCGCCATAGACGGGTGACCTTGTCCATCAGCGATGAGGTTTGAGAGCTCGGCAGGAAAGGATCGGCGTAGCATTGTGCATTGGCCGAGCGCGCCTTGTTCTGCACGATATCGACGAGACCAGCGGGGCCGGCGACGTAGACCGTGTCCTCCAGCCCGAGCAGGGGCAGGTAGTGCGATGGGCGCCCGGGCCTGATCGGCAGGGTAGATCCGATCTCCGTCGTCGCGATGACGTCGCGGACACCGTCGTCGATCAGCCACTGCAGCGAGGGAAGCATATAGAGGTTATCGGCATCCCGGCTGCCGGCGAGGATCACCATCTCGCGGTTGCGCTGGGTCGAGCGCGCCGAGCGGGCCAGCGCCCAGATCGGGGCCCAGCCTGCTCCGCCGGCGACCAGCACCAGCGGCCCCTGGCCCTGTCGTAGATAGGCTTGTCCGAAGGGGCCTTGCACATGCGCCGCATGGCCGGGCCTGATGGCCTTGCCGAACTGCCCCGACACGGTGCCGTCATGCAGGCGCCGGATGTGGAAGACGAGTTCGACTTGCTTGAAGGAACCATCGAGTCTGAAGGTCGGGCTGAACTCGCGCGCAGGATAGCCGGAAAACTTGACGCGCACATATTGGCCCGGCCGAAACTCGAGCGGCGCCGAGGTCGTCAGCACGACTTCGGCGATCTCCGGCGAGAGCTCGTTGATCTCGGTAACGGCGCCCGCCCGCTTCATCGGTAGCGGCAATTCTTCGAATTCGATCTCGGCATCGCCTGCGACCGCGGCCTGGCAGGCGAGCACAGTGCGGCCATGACCCGAGCCGCCGTCATCGACCGAGCCCGAAACGACCGTCACCCGGCAGCTCTGACATTGTCCCGATCTGCAGTCGTGTGGAATGAGGATCGAGCCGCCGAGCGCCGCGTCGATCAGGCCTTCGCCGGCGCGGGCTTCGACGGGCTTGCCGTTGAGGACGAGCCGACAATGCGTCTTCATCGCGAGGCCTCTGGGCGCCGCGAATTCCTGCGAGCAGGCCGCTGCTCGCCGCGCCGGAATGCGATGCGCGGATGAGGGCGAAGCCATGCTTCAGCGCAGCTGCGCCGTAGTGGCCTCCGGTCGAGCACCTCGCCCCCCATGAGACGCCTAGTCCTGCGTGACGACACGCACCGGGCGGTTATGGGTCGCATGCCGCGTCTGTGCATGGTCGAAGACAGCGACCCACATGTAGAGATCGCGGGCTGGCACGAAGGCTTTGTCATATCTGCCATCGCTTTTCATGTTGCGCGTCAGCTCGAGCGTCCAATGTCCGTTGCTCCATTTTGAAACCCCCGTGACATTGGCCCGCTCTCCTTCGGTGTCGCCGGCAATAATCACGCCGGGCAGGGTCGTGCCAACGGGAATCCTCGCGTCGGCCTCTGGAGTGTAGGGTTCGCTCTCCCAGTCGAACATGTACCAGCGGCCGTTCTCGTCGTCGCTGCTGTCGGGATTAAGATCGAATTTGCTGAGGGCTGCGACCTGCGCCTTCCAGTCCTTGGGAAGCCGCAGAACCGTGACGGGCCCCTTGTCGTTCCTGCGGATGAACTTGAAATTATACGAATAAAGAGAGCGACCAGGCTTGTTCCAATAGCCGCCCTGGTAGCGGGCATCGTAATTTTGCTCGTCCAGGGTCGGAGCGTAGGGCGGGCCGATATACTGGCTATCGACACGCCCGAGCATGCCCCCGCGCGACGCCTTCCACTGCCACATGTCTATGTAGCTGCCATCCGTCGTGAAGTGGAAGCCCCGGCCGTTGATCGGCATCGGTTTGCCGGGCAGCGGGTTGGTGCCGAGATCGGTCGCGCCTGCGCCGCCGAGCGATGGGTTATCCGAGAAAATGACCGAAAGTTTATCCTCGTAGAAGTCGACGGCGTCCTGCAGGCCCGCACGCTCGTCGAGGACGTGCCAGCCATCCTCTTTCTTGATGATCGGAATGCGGCGCAGGGAGCGCGTGGGATCTTCCCAGCGGAAGGCGAAATAGATCTTCTGCCCGTCGTGCAGGGCGCGCACCTCCACGAGCGATTCGCCCGATCCGCCGAGATTGGCACCCTGCTGCGTGCGGATGAAGACGGGGCGCGCGCGCGACCAGGCGGGATCGCCCATGGCGCCGTCCAGCTTGGGCGCGTCGCTCACCCGCGCGACGACGAGCGTATCGCGCGTCGCCCAGTCGACCCCGGCGACGCCGCACGCGACTGCCACCCCGATTGCAGCGGCGACGAGAAGAGGCCTCGGCCGCACGGCCTTCGCGATCGCGAGCGGGGCCGGCCGAAACACGCGGAAAATCTGCAGCCAGCCGCCATAGAGATAATGCGCGGCGACATGCGCGAAGATATAGACGAGCGCAACATAGGCGGCGGTCGAGTGGAGATAAGCCCACCAGCCACCATAGCCGAGATACATCATGACGCCCGTCGCCGTGAGGAAGATCACGAGCGCATAGACGAACCAGTGCAGGATGACGTTGACGGCCCCCCACTTGAGGCGAGCCGGAGCGCGCATCGCGAGGATCCGCGTCTTCTTGGGGCTGTTGCGCTCGACGAGGCCGCTGCGCGCGAGGTAGGCGACGTAGGCCGACCCGCAGAAGAAGACCGCGAGTCCGGCGAGGAAATGCCAGGAAAAGATCTCGCCCTGCGGCAGGACCGGAGCGAGCCATTTCGAGAAGGGGGCGCGCAGCGCGTCTGCTGCGATGCGTAGGCCGGTAACGAGGCTTACGACGAACGCGAGCGCGGTCGCCCAATGGAGCGTTATCGTCCCGACATCCGTGCGTGGCGGGCCTTCGTGAGGCTTTGTTTGAGCGAGGCTTCTCTCGGTCAAGGCGTCGGCGTTCGTTCGAGCGGTGTCATTTTTCATTGCATAAAGCTTACCCATGGTAAACCGGCAGAGCCATAGCGTCCGCTTTTCGCTTCTCCCGGAAAAGCGGACAGCTGCGAACAGGCTACCTCCGCGATATCATAAGCAAGTTATCAAGTCTGGCGAGATTGCTCGTTTCGCGACAATTCGTCCCCGGTCGGCCGTCCCTGGACATTCGAGAAGGCGCGAGCGTCACGAGGTTTCCGTGGGATTTCCGGTGGGCCGTTTTGCTCCCCCTTGGTGACACCCTGCTGGTCGAAGGCGATCAGGCGGCTGCTGGCGATGGCAACGCGGTGGGTGTAGCGCGACAGATAGACGAGCATGGCCTCGAGCCCGCCGAACGGCCGCTTTGCGTAGACGACCCACTCCGCTTGCGCAGTGGCGCCAGAAAGGCTGCGAATCAATGGGATTTGGCGAGATGGGCGTGGTCGCCGAAGAAGCTAAGGCGGCCGGCAACGATCATTGTCCCAGTCAAAGCGGTCGGCCAACGAGCCGCCCTTGGGGCATACGCCGTCGGGGGCGTAGCTAGCCTTCAGTGAGTCGATCCTTCCAGGATCTTGAATTTATATAACAATTTCAACTACATATGAGTTCGCGGTTTCGTTCTGAACGGCGCGCCAGTTTCCGAATGGCTTGCGCTTCCGCCGATCGACATTTTCGTGTCGCTTTGGAGAAGAATCCTCGATGCAGCTCGGGTGATGAGCCTGCAGCAACGCTAGTTCGCCGCGATACATCGCTTTTGACGACGGATCCCGTGAGCCTGTGATCCTCCGATCAGTTCGAGGACTTGTCCCCGCGGGCAGGCGCTGCTTTGGACGGTCATTCGCTGGCCGGTCGGAATTGATCCATCGGGCGGCTCACCCGGCAATCGGCGATTGGGAGAAAATTCGGTCGGCGGCAGAGACCTCTGCGGCTTCGAACCACCCGCTGATGATTCGTCCGGAGCTCTCGAAGATATGTTCTTCCTGGGACGCGCACAGTTTCCGTCATCCTGCAGCTCGAGGCCGCTCTTGCAGGTGATCTTCGTGCAAGCGTCTCCCTCTGCCCGGTAACCATGGTCACAGACAAGCGGGCATACCCTCGGCGCACGAGCCTTGATCGCATCGATGGTGTCGATGGATACGGCCTGCACGTCGAACTCGGTACCGGCATACTTATTGAACAGACTCAGCGAACGGCGTGACGATGCATTCCAGTCGCCATCCGCGGCAGTCGTCAAACATCCGACGCGGCGCAGCTCCAGCTGAGCGAGCTTCGCCATTTCTTGCGGCGACAGACTGGGTTGCGAGACCGTCGGCTGGACGGCGGCAATCTTCTGAGCGGCTTCATCAGCCGACTTCTTATCGGCAGCCTGCTTTGCGGCCTGCTCCGCCGCAGCCTTTTCACTCGCAAGTCTGTCAGCGAGCGCCTTCTCGGCCGCTTGCTTTTCGGCTAGCGCCTTGACGACGGCGGCCTCCGCTTCCTTCCTTCGTTGCTCGGCCGCCTCTGCCTTTGCTTCCTCGATCTGCTTGGCCTTTTCCGCCGCAAGACGGTGCTCCTCGGCAGACTTGGCTGCGGCAGCTGCCCTGTCCTGATCGGCCTTCTTCGCACGCTCTGCGACCAACCTGGCTTTCTCCTCGTCGGCCTGCCGAGCCTTTTCTGCAGCCGCCGCGCGTGCCTCCTCGGCAGCGATCTTGTTCAGTTGGCCTTTGGCCAAATTGGCGTAAAACCCCTCCGGATATTGCGCGAGAAAAGCAGTCCAGCCATCCCTTGTACCGAGCTGCAATGAGAGTTCGTAATCCTTGCGGACTGTTTCCAGCGGACTCGCCTGCGAGCCAGCTGCGACCGGCTTGGCCGGCACAAGCGTAACGTCATTGCCACCGAGCGAGCCATAGACATAAGGCTCCTGCTTGAAGCTCGTGTTCTTCAACACATCGTCACGGACAAACCCAAACGCCTTGCGCAGATCAAGGCCGGGCTTCGTTAGATGATCGGCGAGGGCCGTAGCAAACGGGCTGTTCTTCGAGTCGCCGTCCGACGCTGTCGATCCAGCCTTGGCCGCAAAGGCGATCATCGTGTTCGCGCTGTTTGGCTCAACCTTTGCCAGCCCCCGTCCAATCGCGCGCGAGGACAGCGTGCGCTTCATCGTTTTGGCGAAGGGATTATCGCGACAAGCATCCAGAATGACGAGACGAAGCTGCTTGGCAGGTTCGATCGTTACCAACACCCGATCCAGAGGAAAGGCTTCGTCATATACATCGGTATCAGTCTCGAGAACCGCGTCTGTGGGAATCAGGTAGTTGCTGCCGTCGACCTCGATGCCATGGCCGGCATAGTAAACCACGGCGATCTCGGCATCGCGCGTTTTCGTGCCGAACTCGCGCAGCGCCCTGCGCATCTCCGCAGTATTAAGATCGAGCTTGACGTCCACCACATCGAAACCGGCAGCCTGGAACATCTTGCCGATCAGACCTGCATCGTTGATCGGGTTGCCGAGCCGCGGAACGGTCTTATAGGCGGAGTTGCCGATAACGAGGGCGACGCGCTTTTGGGCGAGCGCCGGTTCACACCCGAGCCAAGCAAAGAAAATGATTATGGAAAAGATGCGAAGTACGCCCATCACAACCCCAAATCACTATGTGACCAGAGTATTCGCAGAATGGACAAACGCAACTGCCATTCTGTGACTTGCATCACTCTCATAGAAATGGAGTAAATGAGTGGACCCCTAGGCTCCTGCTTAACAGCATGATCTCACCCCACCGGCCGACTGCCCATTTCCGCTCATGGTCCACCAAGATAGGGGCACGGCGAACGAATAGTGCCCATCTTCATCGAGCGCGGCGCGCCATTTCGGTAGTAAGTTGTCCCATGCGTCCTATCTATCGTCTGTTCTCCTGCCTCGTCCTGTTTCTTGCAATCGCAGCCGTCCCGGTCCTTCCCGCGCGCGCGGCCGAAACCTGCCCGTTCATCAGCGCCCAGGAGCTCGCCGGCGCGATGCCGGCGCTCAAATGGTCGCTGATTTCAAATCAGGACGGCCGCGGCTGCATCTACCAGGCCGGCCGCGGCGACACGATGATGCTGACCGTGTTCCGCAATGCCGACAAGGACCGCGCCAGGGAATTGTATGCGACCTTCGTCAAGATGCTCGGCGAGCGCATGCCGCTGAACGCAGTGTCCGGGATCGGCGAGGAAGGCCAGGGCGGAACGAGCGCCGCCGGCGCGCAGCGCCAGGAGGCCTCGGTCGTCGCCTTGTCCGGCGACTACATTCTGCAGATCAGCGTCTATCCGATCGGCCGGCGTGCCGACGATGCGCTGCTCGGACCGATCACCGAAGCCGCGCGCGTTGCCATCGGGAAGGTGAGCAAGAGCAGCGAGCGGTTCGGCAATTGCGAGTGGCTCACGGCCGCGGATGCCGACGGCTTTCTCGACAAGGGCACGCTGACGGTCCAGCGGACCGGCGCGGGCAGCTGCATGATGTTCGATCGCGAGGCCAACACCATGACCGTCGCGGTGATCGCTATCTCGCGCGACACCGTCATCAGCATGATGAAGCGCACGGGCCCGTGCCAACACGTGGCGATACCCGAGCTCGGCAGTGAAGCATTCGGCGAGCATTCCTGCACCAAGGGCAACGGCAACGCCGTCAACATCTATGTCTGGAAGAACGGCAGGCAGGCTTCGATCCTGTTCGCGCCGGTCAAGCCGCATCCGGAGTCCGGTTCGGTCGAGCGTCTGAAGGCGGTCGCCGGGCGAGTCTATGGAAAACTGTAACGGCGCCGCGTGACAGCGCCGGTGCACGCGCCCGTGGCTCGGCCGGATAGAGCGTCAGACTGCGCACAGTGGCACAGCGAAACAATAGTGCCATCTTCATCGGCCGTGGCGCGCCATTTCCGCTTCGTTTGCGATGCCGCCAATCAATTGTGGCCTTTGCTGCACTTGCCTTGGCTTACGGGATCCTTGCCACAACGTTGGGCCGGTTTTCCTCGAGCCAGGCGACGGCCTCGGGTCCATCGACGACACATGCGAAGGTTTCCCAGGTCGGGTCCTCCAGGGATTCCGATTGCAGTCGCGTCGCCGCATACTCAACGAGGTCGTGCAAGCCTTCGTATCCACGTCGGTGCTCGAGGGAATCTGCAATCGCCGTGCTGGTCCATCCTCGTTGGGCCAACTCGATGATGCTCGGAGCATCAGCCTCGTTGAACCACGGTGTGGCATCGAACTCGATACAGCGGACATTGTCGGCGGTATGGCAAGTGGCGTGAATCATTTGGATTCCTCCCTCTAGGCTTTGACCAGGTCCCCCAGCAAGTTCGCGGCCACCATGAGCTTGGCCAGCGTCAGGCCACCGGCGGCGATCTCTTCGACCGCACGGCGGATGCGCGTCGCCTCGGGGTGAGCTGCAAGCCAGGTCTCCGCGGCCTGCTGACCGGATTGGCCGGTTGCCAGCATAGCTGCGGTCAGGCGTCTTTCGGCTGCCGCGATCAGTTCGACGGCGCGGTCGATGGCCAGGCGTTCGAAATGATCGCTGGCGGCCACGCTGCGCGCGGCGGCCATGATGCGGTCGAGACGGAAATTCGCTTCCGCGGCAAAGAACGTCGCAGTGGCATCGCGGATGCTGCGGCTGGTGCGCTCGGCGACCGTCACGATATCAGGCGCCGAGACCAGGGCGTCGAGGTCCGCCAATTCGCCGGCGAGGCCGGGCGGGACGCCGGCATCGGTCAGCTCCTGCCGGCGCTTGCCGCGCGCGGCTTGCAAGTCCGGTGGCAGGGCGTCGTCGAGGCAGGCTGCGATCTCGCGGACGGCAGGGCCAAACCGGGCGTTGATCGCGCTCAGCCCATCCTTGAAATCGACATTGCGCACATACCAGACCATGCGGGAGAGCAGGAGATCCTGGATCGCCGCGTAGAGGCTGAGCTGCAACTGCCCGTCGATACGTGTGTCGAGCGCGTCGATCGCGTCATTGAGTCGCCTGAGCTCGTAGATCGCGTCCACCGCCACCTGCGCCATGACGATGGTCGAGATATCGGCGTCGGTCTCGTCGGTCAGGCGCACGATGCAGGCCGGGCCCCCGCGATTGATCACGGCATTGACGAGACTGGTCGCGATGATCTCGCGTCGGAGGCGATGGAGCTCGACCGCGGTCGGGAATTTGTCGAGAATCTCGCGCGGAAAATACAGGGACAGTCTGCGGGCGAGATAAGGATCATCCGGCACGCCGGTGAGGAGCAGGTCTTCGTAGAGTGTCAGCTTGGCGTAGGCGAGCAATACGGCAAGCTCCGGCCGTGTCAGGGCCTGGCCGCGCCTCGTGCGCTCGACGATCGCTGCATCGTCGGGCAGGAATTCCACGGCGCGGCTGAGCAGGTGACGCTGCTCGAGCGACTGCATCAGGCGGGTGAGGAAGCCGGTCTCGGCCACGCCCTTGCGTTCGGCAAGCGACAGCGCCAGCGTCTGGAGGTAGTTGTTGCGCAGCACCAGCGTGCCGACTTCGTCGGTCATCGCCGCGAGCAGGGTGTTGCGGTCAGCCGGGCTGAGACGTCCCTCGCGCTCGGGCCGCGCCAATGCGATCTTGATGTTGACCTCGACGTCGGACGTATTCACGCCGGCCGAATTGTCGATCGCGTCGGTGTTGAGCTTGACGCCCGCCTGCGCCGCCTCGATGCGGCCGCGCTGGGTGGCGCCAAGATTGGCGCCTTCGCCGATCACCCTGGCGCGAACCTCGGTCCCGGTGATGCGGATCGGATCATTGGCGCGGTCGCCGGCCTGGTCGTCGCTCTCCGCCGACGCCCGGATGTAGGTGCCGATGCCGCCGAACCACAGCAAGTCCGCGCGCGCCTTCAGGATCGCCGTCATCACCTCGAACGGCGTGGCCTGCTCCTTGTCGAGATCGAGCAGGGCGCGCACTTCCGGTGCGAGCGGTATAGCCTTGAGCGAGCGCGAGAACACGCCGCCGCCCCGCGAGATCAGCGTCTTGTTGTAGTCCTGCCAGCTCGATCGCGGCAGGTCGAACAGGCGCTTGCGTTCGGCGAAGCTGCTCGCCGGATCGGGGGAGGGATCGATGAAGATGTCGCGGTGATCGAATGCCGCGACGAGCTTCGTCGCCGGCGAGAGCAGCATGCCGTTGCCGAAGACGTCGCCGGACATGTCGCCGACGCCGACCACGGTGAAAGGCATGGTTTGAATGTCGGTGCCGAGCTCGCGGAAATGGCGCTTGACCGCCTCCCAGGCGCCGCGCGCCGTGATCCCCATCTTCTTGTGGTCGTAGCCCTGACTGCCGCCGGAGGCGAAGGCATCGCCGAGCCAATGGTGCTTCTCGGCCGAAATCGCGTTGGCGACGTCGGAGAACGTGGCAGTGCCCTTGTCGGCGGCGACGACGAGGTAGGGGTCGTCGCCGTCG
>NZ_SPQT01000005.1 GCF_004571025.1 Bradyrhizobium niftali
GGCTACGCCCGAGGCCCGAGATCGCGCGCACGATGGCGGCGCAGTCGGAACGTTTGGCAAGATCCTTCACAAAGGAGCGATCGATCTTGATCTTGTCGAACGGAAAGCTGCGCAAGTAGCTCAGACTGGAATAACCTGTTCCAAAATCGTCCATGGCGATGGAGACCCCGAGCTCGCGCAGCTGGTGCAGGATCGCGAGATTGGCTTCAGTCTCCGCGAGGAACACTGACTCGGTTATTTCGAGCTCGAGCCGCTTGGGCGGCAGGCCCGAATTGGCCAAGGCTGAGATCACCACCTGCTCACGATCGCGCTCAATGGCGCGATCGAGTGACGACCCGTAGATCGAAGCAATTGCGATTTCCTTGGCCAGACGGGTGTAGGTTTGCCAGACGAGGTAGAACATCAGCGGCGGAGTTTCGCGGTTCGCGAGCATCTGGTTGCACCGTGCTCCCGCGCCCTCGATTGCCCACCACCGCGCCCCTAACGCGACCAGTCGCCTGAACTCCCGCTGCGTCCGCCTGAATTTGTCGGGAGCGACACCCGCAAGCAATGCTGAATGGTCTAGCCAGTTCAGGCCGGCCATGATCGCCAATGGGTAATCTTTGAGCGGGACGCCCTCGAAGTTGACGACCGTTTCTTGGTGGGGCGCCTCCCGAAGGAAGGTCTCGATCATTTCGTTTTGGCGCGCTGGATAGACCAGCAGCTCGACGTCGCGCCTCGGCACCATCATGAAATAGCGGCAAGCTTCGAGCCGCGTGTGCTCCCAAATTGCCCGAACATTTCCGTCTGTGTCTCCCAGTCCGCGCTTGCAGGCAGGGTAGACGAGCCGGCCCTCATCCGTTTCCTTCAGATATCGTGGAAGCAGCTTGTCGAGGGCTGACAGCAGCGCCAACGGTTCGAAGAGCTTTCCTGTAGCCGCTTCGGCAGCAGGCGGAACCGGCTTCTTTGATCGTCCCCATCCGAACATCGTAGCCCCCGATCATGCTGCGCCGAGCGACGATTACAGCGGGGCTTGCCCAAGCATGCAAGGTCGCCGATTTCTAGCCGCTGAACGGTCCAAAGCCCGCCCGAATTGGTTAGCGAGCTGTTAACCAACGATCGGCAGGCTTGCGGTCATTGACGCGCATTGCTGCCTGATCCAGCCCCCAGGCAGCGTGAGATGGCCGGCGGCGGCTGATACCAGGCGCTCGACGCGGTGCTTGCTCACTTTGTGGATGTGTCGCCTTGTACGAACAATCACGCGTCAGATTCTATATTTACCAACACATCACCGGTGATGATTTCTGGATCTCCGAGATGGAGATCATGCAGGCTTGCTTGAACAAATTCCAGGACTCTTTTGTTCGCGGCAATGGCGCTTTCACGATCCTCGAATGTCATCACCGCTACACAGACGCTCTCGCCTCCATCGAGCACGTAATAAGATTTGAATCCGTGCGATTGCTTTAAGATCTGGCCGATGCCGCTCTTCGCGCGACGAGCGGCATCCGCAACCGAACAAACCTTGGTGTACTTGCGAAGGACCATGTACATCGAAGAACCACGCTTTTCATTCCAACGCGCGCATCAAAGCATACTCAGCTACCTCTGGACCAGCCCCTACTTCCGTCACGGGGCAAGCTCCGACTTGTCATAATGGCTAAAAGATGAAGCATTTTGGCCGAATTCACGGACCAGCCGCAGCCGCGTTCAGATACTCTCCGTCGATGAATACTACCCAGATTGACGAACCCGATCCTCAGGAAAGCGAGTTCACGCGGCTCTGGATTCCCACGCGCCAAAACGAAGCAGCAACTGCTCGATCTCCGCGGCTGGCCTGGCCGCGCTGAAGAGGAATCCTTGCACCTCGTTGCAGCCCTCGGCGCGGAGCCAATCAAGTTGATCGGTGGTCTCCACCCCTTCGGCGGTCGTGGTGATATTGAGGCTGCGCCCGAGGCCCGAGATCGCGCGCACGATGGCAACGCAGTCCGAACGTTTCGCGAGATCTTTCACAAACGAGCGGTCGATCTTGATCTTGTCGAACGGAAAGCTGCGCAAGTAGCTCAGGCTCGAATAGCCGGTGCCGAAATCGTCCAACGAAATGGAGACGCCGAGTTCGCGCAGTTGATGCAAGATTGCAATGTTGGCCTCGGTCTCGGCCAGGAACACCGACTCGGTAATTTCGAGCTCCAGCCGCTTGGGCGGCAAGCCCGAATTGGCAAGTGCTGAAACCACCACCTGCACCAAGTTACGGCTGCGGAATTGCAGCGGCGACAGGTTGATGGCGATCCTGACCTCGGAAGGCCAGTTCGCCGCCTCTTTGCAGCCTTCGCGCAGCACCCACTCGCCGAGCGGACCGATCAGCCCGATATCTTCCGCCACCGGGATGAACTCGGCCGGCGAGATCATGCCCTTGTCCGGATGGCGCCAGCGCAACAGCGCCTCGAATCCCGAGATACTTTCGCTCGCGATATCAACCACAGGCTGGTAGTGCAGTTCGAATTCGCCATGGGCGAGGGCGCGGCGCAGGTCGGTCTCCATCTCGCGGCGTTGTTGGGCCTGATGGTCCATTTCGCGTTCGAAAAAGCGATGGACGCCGCGGCCATCCTGCTTGGCCCGATACAGCGCCATATCGGCATTGCGCATCAGTTCCTCGCTGCTGGTGCCATCGCCCGGCGACAGCGCGATCCCAATCGAAGCGCCGATCACGACCTGATGGCCGTCGATCTCGTAAGGCACGCTCAATGCCTGGATCAGTCGGACAGCGATATCACTCGCTTCCTTTGGCGAAGTATCAGCAGCCAGCATGATGGCAAACTCGTCGCCGCCCAATCGTGCCGCGAGATCGTTGCCGCGCACCTGCGAACGCAGGCGGTCGGCCACCTTTTGCAGCAGGTGATCGCCCATGTGATGGCCCAAGGAGTCGTTGACGTTCTTGAACAGATCGAGGTCTATGCAAAGAATCGCGACGCGCTCGCCCAGCGCATGGCCGGCTTCGAGCGCGTCGCGTAGCCGCGCTTGGTGCAGAGCGCGATTGGCCAGGTCGGTCAACCCATCGTGGTGAGCCATATGAGCGATGCGGGCTTCCGCCTTGCGGCGTTCGGTGATGTCGACGACCGCCACCAGATAGCCCTCGCGGTGATCGAGCGTGAGCCTCCGCCCGTAGGCAAGTACACAGACCTCGCTGCCATCTGCTTTCACATGGCGCCAGTGACGGTCGGACTGGCAGGTCTTGTCGATATCCTGCAGCAACCGCGTATAGCTGACCCACTCGTCCTTCGGCCAGATCTCGTGGACTTTCATTTGCAAGAAGGTCTCTCGGGCATAACCGTAGTGCTGCACGGCGGCGTCGTTGACCTTCAGAAATGCCATCGTCTCAAGATCGAAGACCCACATCGGGATTGGATTGCTGTCGAACAACAGCCGGAACGATGCCTCGCGCCGCTTCAGGGGAGTGACGTCAGAAATAACCAACGAGAGGATGTCTGCGAAGACCGTCACCCCCAGCTGCAGGTTCCGATCATCACTTTCGATCTCGAACTGGCTACCCTGGTTCTTCGCAACCGCGGCTTTCAGCTGCTCGATCACCACTTCCGAGCCTAGCGGATGCTCGAAAGTGCTCAGACGTTGCCATTGCAAGCTTCGATCCGCGAGATTGAGCAGTTTCGCCACGGCCTGGTTGTGATGTACGATCTGAAAGTCGGACGGACCGCTCGTTGCATCGCGAATGGTTGAGAGTGCGATTACGCCGCCATCTGTCGTCGAAAAGATGGCATCGAGCAGATTGTATTGTGCCCCACGCTCGTTGACGTAGGCACCGACGAGCGTGCCACCCCAGCGCGAGAATGTTGGCAGCGCCAGCACGTCGTAGGTTCGCACCATGCCGTCGCGCATCGAATGGGCAGTGGCGAGATAAGGCCGGCTATTGGCAATCGCATTGCCCGCCGCTTCGGTCAGGGCGGTAACACAGTCGGGCGGCAGGGCTTCGATCGGAATGTCCCAGCGCTCGTCGCCTAGCCATTTCTGTGCATAGCGGCCGGTCCGCGAGACGGCGAATGCGCCGTGGTCGCGTTTCAGCAGCATCATATGATCGGCAAGGCGCCCGAGGCTGCCCAACATCACGTCTTCGTAGCGCGCAAGGACTTCGCCGGGCCTGAGCGCAGCCTGCCACTTGCGCCGCAGCACGGATACATCCTCGAACATTCGCACGTCGATATTTGCTGCTTGCTTCTTGGCACCACTCATCATGCGTCCCCTGGATGCAAGTTCTCTGCCCCGGCGCGCTATCAAACGCAGCTTGGATTAATTCGCTATGAACGATAATGATGAGTCGCAGCGAACAGCGAATTGCGACAGTTTTAAATCCGCTGATGGTTAGCGTGCGTATCACGGATGCACGAAGATATTATACGCGCCCCTACGCGCTCTTCGATGAGAAGGGCGGGCTCCCCCTCTTAAAGAGCTTGCTCATCTCGCGTGGCCGCCTCTGGCTCGCGCTGATCATCGCGCAAATGCAGAACGACGCAGAAAATCCTCGGCATAGAGCAGGAAATCGACGCAAATGTTTGGGGGACACCAGTATCATGGCGAAATCGCTCTGCCATTGCCGGTAAATGCCACTGGCGGTCCGATTCGTACCAACTATGACCTACCGCTCGGACACAATTTCAATAATGTCACTCCCTCCAAATGTAGCGAGCCGAGATTGACGCGATGCCACCCGCGAAACGCGGCAAGGTGACAACGGCTCTGCAGAGCCTTCCGAGCGCGCCTACATCCCGGACAAGCTCAGCCGAAAGCAGAGATTTCCTCCGCCGAATCGGCTGGGACATCGATTCCATCAACGTGCATCTCTGCGAGCTCCGCCGGCACACGGCCAGAGAGCTCGGCATTACCGGACCACAATGGATGATCCTCATGGCCCTGGAGGATCTCGACAACGGTGATGGCGTCCCGGTCCATGTGGTGTCAAACCGGCTGGGCGTCAACGGCTCGTTTGTGACGACGCAGTCGAAGCTATTGGAAAAGAGAGGCTTTATACGTCGGAAGCGTTCGACGAGCGATGCGCGGGTCGTACAGATGTCGCTCTCAACCAAGACCACCAAGCAGCTCGCGACACTCTCGACGCAACAGGACACCATCGAACAGTTTGTCGTGGGGGATTTCGACGATCGCGAGCTATCGGAGTTTGCGAGCAAGCTGTCGATGCTCAAGGATCGTCTGAAGAATGCTTGCCTAAAAGTCAGCCTGGATTTGTGAGACTCAAAAGAGAAGATCGAGGCGCCATAATCTTAGTCGTCGGTTCCGCGCTGGAGGTGGCTTTTCGGCATTGGATACCACCTGATTTGATTGTGACTTTGTCACCATGCTGCTTCAGGCCCGGGGAAGAGACCGCCATGTCCAAACAGCCACTCGCGCCTAGCGTCGCCGATCTGGCTCCCGATGATTCAATACTGACTCCCTATGACTACGAGCACCTCGGCACGTATCTGAACCTGCTGACCGCTGACGCGGAAGTTACCGATTGGCGGGAAGTTAGTCGGGTCGTGTTACGCATCGATCCCGCGCAGGATCCGCAACGTGCGTGGCAGGCCTATAGCAGTCATTTGGCCCGCGCGATGTGGATGAGTAAGCTCGGCCATAGGCATCTTTTGGGCGATATCCCAAGCCTTCACTAGGAGGAGCATTTCACATCTTTCGTTTCCGCTTTCGCAAGCATTGCGATTGCGCCTAAAAAGTGAGGTTCGAGACTATCATCATCGGAGTCCGGGCTTTCGTAGCCAGGTACATTTGCGCTTATCAGAGTAGCAACCGTCGCCCCATTCGCGTTCCTGTAACAGACCGCGCAGATTTCGCGCATTATGCCGGTGGAGGGCGGCGCGGATGCGATGCTCAGATTTCAACAGGTCGCCCGCGACGCGCTTGCGTTTCTACTGACGACTACAGGTAGTACCTCGCAAAGGTGCACCGTTCGGCGTAAGCATGTACGATGTGGTGGTGATCCAACGGGTGTCATCTAAGCGCCCCACTAGGCTCGGCTCGCCATAAGCTAGTGAGGTTGACGATAGAATGCTCAGAAACTGGTCTCAGCGATGGAGCAAAGAAGAAGATCAGCGCCTTCTCGATCTCGTTTCAAAACGCGAAATCCCGAAGCGAATCTCTATCCTCCTCGAGAGAAGCGAAAACGCTGTCGCTCGGCGGCTCAGACGAGGGGACTGAAGCCCCCCGGCTCGCGGCTCCCCCGGAGTGAGTGAACACAACGGCGCTCGCGCCGAACATCGAGCCCCGTAGAGGCGATTGCGAAAATGCGGCTCAACTTCAAAACCAAGCCAGCAACCGAACCAAGATCGAGGCAAATGCGGATGCTATGGACGAACCCGCGCTTAGAAAGCGGCCGCGGTCTGCTTTTGATTTAGATGGAATAGTGGTGATGCCGACAGCAGCCGAATGTCGCGAACTTGCGAAGAGCTATAGAAGCCAAGCAAATGAATGTGGGATTTCTCCGAGGAGAGCGGCCCTGCTGCGAAACATAGCCAATAGTTTGAGCGGCCTCGCGAGCCAACTCGAGATGTTGGCCGCCGACGCAACGAAGCACAGCTAAGGTTTCGAACCCGGATGAATTACCGTGGCATTGAGTATTCCATCGAAGAAAGCACAAACTGGAAGGTTTGGCGGTGGCGCGTCCTTGTGGGTGAGCCTCCGATGCTGCGTATGGCGGAAGAAGACTCGAGAGTCCGCGCCATCATTCGGGTTGAAGGTGTGATCGATCGAGCGTTCACAGTTAGTGAGGGCCTGCCTGGAAAACGAACGCGAAAAATCCCACTAGCGTGAACCGGTGGGCCTCGCTTTTGTTTCGGGGCGGATCACATCGTGTATTTGCGAGTACACTTGAGCGCCGCCAATCTACCCTTGTGCGTCCTCGGCTCGATCTCATCCGCCTTGTATCGCCCTTAAGCTCGGCATCCTCGGCAGCACTCACCGCATCGAGCGGTGGATTGGGCCGTGCATCCCGGCGCGCGATCGCGGCCGACCACGTCTCGTGCTCATTCCTATTGCGGTCGGGGCACATGTCCACCGGTGTGTACATATCGATTTCCTCGAACGGATGGGCGGCAGTCCGATCCATGCATTGCGACCGGCGGCTCAAAATCGCGGGTCTTCTTCAGCTCCATCTCGGCGAGATCAAGAGCATCGTATTAGCCCCGATTCAAGGATGAATTTATGCGCGTCATTGGCGGACTACGCAGCTTTTTCACGCGCGCACGCGCTGAGCATCAGCGGACAGCAAGACTGAGGATCTGGACAAAGGAGATGTGCCGCAACTCAACACATGTTAGAGAATTGTGACGGCGTGCAGCGTGAGGACGCGGAGCATGAGAAAGAGTGATGTAACGTGTTCCGAGTGCGGCGCTGGTTTCCGCCGTCTTGAGCTCACCTCTGAGCGTGGCACCGAGGGCAAGTACCACTGCCCTGCTTGTGGCAATCTGATCGAGGCTTTCGGAGAGGCTCATCTCGTTGCTTACCGGTTGACGATAGAGCCCTCAATTAAGGTGCTCCGCCAGCGGTAAGTCACCTCGGTTGGCGGCCTCTGTCTTTATATCCGGCCGCCCTAGGCCGGAGGTTGGGTCTTCCAGCGCATCAAGTGCCTCTCCAATGCTTCTAGGATGGCGTTAAAGGTCAGGCCGATTTTGTCCCGTACGCTGCGCTCGCACGACGCTGCGCAAGGGGGTGAAGCTGAGGTGCGGACGTGCGCTCATAAGCTCGCATAACATGGAATGTCCACTTTGGCGACGGACCGACCGTTCGCAGACATTCGACTTGGCGTCCCTGTGGTCCGCCTTCGATCACCCCTGCGGCTTCGAGGGATCCACAGAATGCTGTGCCGTCCTACAAACGCGTTAGGCGCTTTTCGCTTTCTCGGGCTTGCCCCGGGCGCGCGGCGGCGTCTCAACGACTCGTGAGGATCTTTCCTTGCCGACGCTTTCGATTAGGAACCGTGACAGCGCTTCGAACGCGTCGAAGCGGTTTATCGGCTGGCCCCTGTAGACCTCCTTGGAGAACCAGAACATGCGACGGCTGAAGGTGAGCCACGTCGAGGGCATTAAGACGTAATCGAAGATCGCTTCGTTCTTCTCGTCCAGCCGGACCGCGACGACCCATCCCTTCGGCCACCTCACGCGGTACTGCAGCGTCCAGCGCAGGGGCCGGCCTTCGTAGATACGGCATCCTGCGACCCGAAAGACGACATTCACGACATTATCGATTCGAAGACATTCAGTCGAAGCGTCGAGGGTAGCATGGCGACCAAGTTTTTCGAAAGCGTCTCGAAGGCGCGCAGCATTGCCAAGCTGCAGAGCAACCCATCTTTGATGCGCGGCGTATTTGTCAAACCAGCCTTGATTGCCGTTGTACCCGATGAGCCGATAGATGTTTCGCAGCGTGCCGAAATGAACAAAATACGAAGACATCGATGGCAAGCCGGGTGTTGAATTGATGATCGTCTTGCTCAGCCTACCTTTCTTCATCAGAACCTTGCGAAGGCGACGCAACATCTCTTCTTCGGGAATGCTGACGCGCCCCTCGCCCATCATTTTTTGGGCGCGCCGAAACGCGTCGCGGTGGATGATGGGCTCGATGGCATCCTCATTTCTAATCCAAAGCTCCCTTGGATTACGCGTGACCTTGGCGCCGAGCTTTCTGCTTTTGCGATTGTAGGTCAGAACGCCGATATCCGAAGAAGCTCGCCAACCGCTTTTCCAGCCCACGGCCTTCCCTGGCTGTTCATAATCCCTCGCCGGTTGAGTTCTCTGGCAATCGTCGCCTGCGATTTGTGACGGAGATACTCGTGGAAAATCCATTCACGATTGCGACTTGATCGGGCGCCCCGGGAATGAGCTTGACGTGGTCGGTGAGCAAGGATTTGCGCTGTCCGACCGTCAAGATACCCTTCGGCCTGCATTGATCGTCGACGAGACGTGGTTGCAGTGCGTAAGCGGTAGGCCCGCCCATCTTGAGGCCGCGACGCGTCCAGTCTGATTGATCCTACAAAAACTTTGGCTGATAGTTCCCGGCTGAACTCCGCCGCCATTACTCTCTTAATATTCTTCATGATGCTTGCGAGAAGGCTTCCGTCATTGTCGAATTGCTCGGCGCAATAAGCGACCTTAACGCCCGCCTTGCGGCAGATGAACTCGTAATGCGCGCTCTCGTCGACGTCCTGAAACCGTCCCCTACCTTACATCCGACGACATGACAGCTGCGGCCGATGAGCATTTGGTAGGAGCCTGGACGTCCGGTAGCCCTTCCGAGTTAGCCGAAGGTTTGAACAACTTTCTAGAACCCTATGGCAAAGCGGGCGCTACCGTGGGCGATTACCTCAAGCCGAGCCACACCGTAGTCGAGTTTTTTGATTGGCTGTATTCCACCGATCACATCAGCCTCACGTATGGACTAAGCTACAACGGCACTCCGTTAGAGAATCTCTCGCCTGGCACAAAGGGTATCGTTTTGCTCATCCTTTATCTGGCGATGGACAAGAAGGACACCCGCCCTCTTCTGATCGATCAACCTCGACAACGAATCTATCTACAGCCTGTTGGCGAGTTACTTCCGAAGAGCCAAGCTCCGGCGTCAAATCCTTCTCATCACGCACAACCCCAACCTAGTCGTGAACACGGATGCCGAGCAGGTCATTGTTGCACAGTGCGTGAAGGAAAACGGCGGCTTGCCCTCATTTTCGTATTCCGCCGGCGCCTTGGAAGATTGCAAAGATACGCAAAGTACGCGGCAACAGGTCTGTCGGATCCTTGAGGGTGGTGCGGCAGCTTTCCAAAAGCGGGAGAGACGATATTCTTTGGATAGTTGAGAGGTGCTGCAACAAGGAAAACGGGACCGGCAAATGCCTCGTACTCACGCATACCCGCTCGGCGACGTCGGCGCTCTCCAGCGCCCCGGTTCTGGTGCTCGGCCCAGAGAGCCCGCCACTCAACAAGGGCCCCTGTCGCTGTTCCACTCGCGGGTCTTCACCCGCCGCAATCCCTCCGGTGTTGCTTGCTGCAAGGCAAGCAGGATGTGGGCGTGGTGATTGTGGGGATGGTCTCCCTTTTCCAGCACGGGTGCATGAATAGCAACATCGGCGACCATCCCTTTGCTCACGAAGGCTTCCTGCACGAAGCTTAAAGCCAATTTGCGGCGCTGGTCGGCATCAAGCTCGTGTGGGAGCGCAAGATTGATTTCACGGGCAAGCTGGGCGTCCCTTCGGCCTTCCTGTCGCTAGACGTAATTCCATAGCAGCTCTCGCTGTGTCAGAAACGAAGCTGACCCGACGGGTGAGATTACCTCGGCGTAAACAACGCCACGGCGCTTGCTGTAATCGTGGAGATGACCCGTCTTGTCGTCCCGGATACGCTCGCCTGCACGATAGGCCGCTGCGGCGAGCGCCGATCGCCCTTGCGACCGGCTGATGATCTGTACCGAGAAATGATAGCTCGCCACGGCGGCGCGATGCGCCAGCCCGGAGCGGCCGTCAATCTTTTCAGAAACTTGTCGGACAATGTTGCAGTGTTGCAGGATCTATGTCGGCGAAGCCGATGTATAAGTGTATAAGTGCGCTATTCCCGGCTTCCCATGGCAATGCGCTGATACGAAGACTATTGCTTCAATTCTCGCACAACCCTTAACCCGAATTGCGCTTCGCGACGATCCGGGTCGTTCGATCGCCGGAAAGCATCCCGCTGAGCTGGTGGAAAGGTTGCCCATGATCCGCCTCGTAAAACGCCTTTTTCGCAGTTTGCAGTACCCCAAGCCGAACCATCCTTTGGCGCCTTATCGTAGGAGCTGTGGTAGCAGTCAGCGACCCATTGAAATACATTGCCATGAACGTCGTACAATCCGAACGGATTCGGAAGATACGAGCCTACAGGAGCCATGAATTTGAATCCATCGCTACACTGGAAAGCGGCGTCTCGAACCTGCGGCCACGCAGTCGTTTGATCCATCGTGTTCGCGTGTTGGCACATCTGGTCGGGATCGTTCCCGAAGTAGTACACCGTGTAGTTTTTTTGGGACTGCGAACGACCGCGAGCTGCGTACTCCCATTCCGCCTCTGTGGGCAGTCTGTAGATCGCCGCTGTCGTTTTCGAGAGCCACTGCGTGTACGCAATTGCGTCGCCGCGGTTCAGGCAGGTTACCGGATATCGTCCGTCTTGCGGGAAGCCGGGGGCTTTCCAGGATGCGTTCTTGTCTTCAAAGAACGAACTTGCTTCCGCTAGCGCCCGGAATTTGCGACAAAAAGCCCTGCCCGCTGCCGCCTCGGCGCCCTCGCTGATTTTGTACTCGTCAACTTTGACCGGATATTTTCCGATCGCGAAATTCTTGCCAATTCTGACGGGATGCCGCGGGCCCTCATCTCTCGACCGCCCATCCTCTCCATCAGGTGACCCCATCCAGAATTCGCCACGTGGAATGACGACCATTATCGGACAATTCTCGCACTCGCTAAACTCATCTCCCGGTGAGAGTGAACATTCCTCGTCGAGAGACAGGGGATGAGCTGCGCGCATCCTTCCAAGAGCGACGCGAGCCGCAATTTGTGAACAGCTTTGTTTGGTGGGCAGTGGAAGCTGCGCGGTTGACGCCGCTTGGTTCGGCGACGGAGGTGCTGACGCTGCGGGTGGAAGAGCTGCCGGCGTCGGTGGAGAGGAGGCTGTTGTTCCAGGCGCCACTGGCGAGGAAATAGCGTCAATCAGAGGCTTCAGATCCTTGCTCGCATAGAACGCGGGAGTTGAAACGTGGCGATCGTTGTTCTCTCCCTGAGCCAACGCTGCAACTTTGCCCGACTCGACATCTACCCAGGGCCCGCCACTTTGACCGGGTTTGGACGGCTTTTCCGTTTCAAATTCTTCGGCTGAGCGAAACTTCCCTGAAGTATCGCCGAGACTTTGTTGGAGCGAATATGATCCGTTCTCAAAACCAAGCAGAACGACATCTCGCGCGCGTGAGAAATCACTCATCGCCTCTATGATCGGAAGCGACGGCAGGGCATCCAGGTCTCGAATTTCAAGGATAGCGATGTCGACTGGAATGGTTGACGGAACGAGCCTCGCGCTCTGCGGTACCTGTGTGAGGGTGCCGTTTGGCGACGCAACCATGACGTGAATGTCTCGCTTGATCTTCCTGTCAATAACCTGCCAGTCCTTGTTGTCGCTTTGGCGAAGTTCATTACTGCCGATGACGTGGCGGGCTGTAAGAATGATGGTCCGGCGCTCTCGCGAAAAAACGATAAAGCCGGTGCCCTCACGCTTCTTGTAGGCCCCGTTGTCATCTGCACCTTCGACAACAATCTTTACGACCGCCGCTCGGCTTGCCGCGAAACGGTCCTGCGCGGCTTTGCTTTGAGCATGCGCGCAATCAGGAAGGGAGAATAAAATAAGGAGCCACACCAGCGCTCCGATTTGAAATTTCATCTCTTTGAGTCTCGGTCTAGTCTAGCGTGGATACGAGAAGCTGCTCTTTAAATTCCTTGATGCCGGGAATGGATATTGTGACGGAGTAGGCACCTTCCTGTGATGGAGCCGAGTATTTGAAGAAGAGTCTTCGTTCCGTAGGGTCGGCTGTAGGCTGACTGTCGCCATTTGATGTGTCTAGGATTGCAGGTTGAGCATCTATCTGGACGGAAATATTTGAAAGATCTGTCGATTGAAGAGTTTCTTTTGTGAAAACAGAGACAGCAATCCTTGCGTCTTGGCCGGGTAACACGATTGGGGGCATTAGGGAGACCCCAAAGTTCAGTATCGGCACGTCGCTTCCCTTGGCGTCAACTAACACTTTCTTGGGCGTCTCCTGATTGTGCCAGAAGCGGTTTGAAAGAAAGGCAGTCAGCATGAGCTTTGGTTCATCGCCGACGAACAGGTGCTGGTGGTCTCGGTTCGATACCTGTGCATCACCGGGATTTCCGGCAGAAGCACTCTCAAAGAGCACTGTTCCGTCGCCATCTGAATCGGCGTGACCGGTGATCTGTCCATTCTGCGGATCGAAGTACACCCTCGACCATGTCTTCACGAGGCCATTGGCAATGAAGTAGCTCTTCACGATGTTGCCGTCTGCCGGTTCAATGGGTTTGCTCAGGAGCTCCTGCAATTCTTTGGTCTTGCTCAACTGTTCGCCTATGAATGCAGCCCCGCGGCCGCTCCGGAATTCCGTGGGCAACCAGGAAAAGGACTGCCACGTAGAAGGATTCAGGATTTTCAGCTCTTTGGCGTCGGAATTGTTGCCTTTGACGCTCCAGGCGCAACAGTCATCGTAGCTTGGAAGTAGTTGGTAGATTGACGGGAAGGTCAGGATTACTCTTTGAATCTGCGCCAGGCCTCCGGACAAGACGGGTGGCGTAATCTCCAGGCCCTCCTTCAGTCGCTGAAAGACTGTATTGGACCCGAGGTGGGGCGTGCCTATTGTTACAAACTTGACGACCCGCGCGTTTCCGCCAAGTTTCTGCAGGTAGATTCGGCCAATCAACCCACCCATGCTGTGAGCGACAATGTCAAACTTTTCGGGCGGGGGGATTTTCTTGTCGATGAATTCCTTCAGCCGGTCTGCGTTGACAAAATTGCTCAGGCGCCAGTCATAGGGGAATTCTATGACTTGGCTGGGTCGGATCTCGCGGAGGGTGTCAAGCAGCACGTTGTATTGATCGCTGCGCCACAAGAAAGGGATAATATTCACTTGTTCAATGACTCCGCAGGCGCTGAGAGGCGTCGTCGCGTAGCTCTCGCTGTCAAGCGGAAGGGAAAGACGAACTAACCGTTCCCGTAAGGTCGAACTGATATCGCCCCAAACGAGTTTGTTCGCTTTGTCGCATATCTTCGATCCCATTATCCCAGGAATTACTAAGACAGGTCTGGGTCTGTCCTGGGCGGGACTCGGCGATGCGCCCAACAAGAGGCATGCTGCTCCCAACAGAGACACGATCCATTCAAGCAAATGCAATCTGAAATTTGAACGGTTCGTGATCTTGGCTACCAAGCGGGGCCGCGGCATGTGGTGACTTGTGGTACAGTAGTGATTGATGCTCATTACGCTTTCCTCAAAGTGCGGCTGCGGGAATAATGCACCGGCTTCCGGAGAACAATTTCAGCGTATGATATATTCCAGCCTGCCGACGGACGATCAAATCGTGGATCTAGCCGTCGACTGGCTTTGCGGCCGCTCTGTTGGTTCAATCATCGCTTGGGCGCAAAAGTCGGCGACCTGCATCTACCCTTGTTATATCTCACCACCGCAGCAGTCTGGTTGTTGTCCGCTGTCATTACCTTACCGGACAGTTTGACATCTTCGTTGGCCCGAGCGAATGGCTGCTCAGGTACAAAAGACAATAGAGCTGAGCCGGGAATTGACAAGTCATCTAATAGCGAATGGTCCCCTAGCGCGTACGATCTCGGGTCCGGGTGGCCTCGGAGCTGCGGTCGATTTCGATGGAGGCTGTCCGGGAGAAGTTTTGGTTCGGTAGGGTTGCCGAAAAATCCCGCCGGGACCCGATTTCCTTGTACCAGTCTTGCGTGAGGTCCTGTTTGGCCGCGTCTTCCACCTCCCATTGCCAGGCAATGCGATCACCATCAGCGCCGCCCACCACTCTGCCCCGCCTTCACGTATCGAACGATTGTAGGCAGGGCGCGAGCGTCCTTTATCAAACTTGCGATAATCGACCCTCCGGCTTTTCGACCGTGCACCCGTGCCGTTGCGGTATTCGACCGTCTTTGACCGGATGCGGCGGTCCCGTATTTCCATCTCGCGGGCGCTCAGGCCCTCGTGGATGGTCGGTTTCCGGCTGATACCCTGAGCGGCCAGCGTGCGTCGATCGACCCGCTCCATCCGGCCGGCAAGCTCCAGTGCTTCATTGGCATGCCGTTCCCACAGCTCGCGTAGCCGGTCGGTCGAGCCGCGTTCGCTCATGCCGCAGACCCGCTTGCCGGTTTCAGGATCGCGATCCCGGATGACCAGGTGGACATGCGGATTGTTGCGATCGTTTCCATCGTCGTGAAAGGCGGCCAGCCAAGAGGCCCGGCCTGCCGTAATCTGCTCGGCAAACTCCCGCACCAGCGCCGCCCGTTGCGAAGGGATTGAGCTCGCGCGGCAGGGCGAGCAGGACCTTGTCGACGACTCTGGCGTTGGCGCGGTCAGCGTCTTCCTCGCGGCGTATCCAGGACCGCGCCCCGGCCGACTGCGTCGGCATGCGTCCGGCCAGAACCCGAGTGCAGGCTGACTTTCTGGTGATGTAGCGAAGGTGGGCGGCGGCAGTATGAGGCCGCGCCTGGGTGGACTTGCCGATCGCCGCGCGATGCAAACTGTAGATTGCCACGACGCAACTCGCACTGGAGGGCGCGGGTTTCGGAACGAAACCCGTAAGTGCGCACGGGTGACGCAATCGCCTCTGCCGGAGGAGAGGCAAGCGGCCCCTAGCCCGGCGTTACCGCACGCGCCGTCAGGGGCACCTCCGCCCGGCGAAGCCGCAGGGGCTGAGCCGACGGCGCGTCAGAGGGCTGTAGCTGTTCGGGATTCGGGGAGCACTCGCAAGTGCCGCTGGACATGGGGAATGAGACCGCAGCAGCGGTGGCGTTTTCGCGTGCCGGGGGCTGCCGTCCCCGGACCCCCGCTCAGCAGTGGAGGCGGAGCTGGGAGGTCCGGCAATGCCGGTCCTCCAACTCGATCCCGATGTAGTCGCGCCCGCTGTCGCTTGCCGCAACCAGCGTCGAGCCCGACCCGCAGAACGGGTCGAGCACGACGCCGCCAGGCTTGCAGAATGCCTCAATAAGGGGCTGCAACATCTTCGCGGATTTCTGCGTCGGATGAAGGCGGTTAACGTCTCGCCTTACCGGGCGGCCTAATCAGCTACGCCTTTGGCGGCCTAGCCTTTTGCTTCCGCGCCTTGCGCTCGGCTTCGTTCGCGTTTTCGTCGGCCTGAAGCTGAATTCGTGGCCAGCTTTGCCGGAAGGCCTGCCGCAGATTGCCGCTTCCCTGCCTTATGGCACGATGGGGCATGAACCAAACCAAGGAGCCGCGTCCGATTAAGGATCCGCCGACGCCCAAGCTTTCACGCTTAGAGGAGGCGCGGCCGATCATCGAGGAGTACGCGGAGGATCTGCGGGAGATCATCAGCAAGCTTCGCAGGAAGCTGAATTGAACCACGCGCCGATCGCACAGGAAGCTCAACCGCCAGCGCCGGCAGCACATGCCCGCCCTGCTAAGAGCTGTGAGCGCCCTGCCGATAACCGCGTGCTGATCGAGGGCGGCAGTCAGCGCGCATGGAAGAAGAACGAAGCGCCCCAAAGCCGGCTTGTCTTCATCGGCCGCGATCTACCAGTGGACCTTCTGAGGCAAGGCTTTGCGGCCTGCAGCGCTTGACCAGGAACCGGGGCCGTGAGGCATCCACCAAGACTTGGGTGGTCACGAGAACCCGAGCACTCTATCGCTGGCGGCAACGCGGACGACACAGAGTAAACGTGCGTCCTCCCCGTCTGCATCTATTCGTTGAACGTGTGTACAAACAAGGTTGCATTGCCCATGAGTGACATCGTTCAACTTGTTCCAAAATCCGAGCTTGAGCGGATTCGTTTAATTCGGGAGGCTCGCGCGATATACGACAGTATTTTCCCAACGACTGATGTTGTTTGCGAGCGGCCAGAAGGTCAAGCCAGCCAACTTACAAAGCTGGGCAAGAATGAGCCTGTTCCCTGAGAAGAAACGATCGGACGACATAAACGACCCATCCGGAGGGGCAGTTTCCCCGCGTAGTCGCTCCACTCGACTAGGACCTCTCTCGGGCTTCGCTCGAATTCGAGTTGCGCTTGCCAAAATCACGGGACCCATCTGCGTCGGGGTAGACCGGCCGACATCTGCTTTTTGGCGGAAGGCGAAATCTTGTTTCAGCCCGCCCCGCATAGCTTGATCGAGCCGTCGGATCACGTCAGTGGCTAATTTGTCAGGAGGTCTAGATTGTTGCTGCCGCAACGACGGCAGGATCGGCGCAACGATAGCTGATGCTCCTATTCTTCCTGAAAGTATCTGGCGACGATCTGGCCATGCCGAGACAACGTTCATCTGGGTGTGTACCGCCTTATATTAAGCGGATGCATCCCGGTGAGTGTCAGCATTGGGCAATTTCGACGGATTCAGCGGAGGATGTCAGCATTAGGTTGACCGACGGAATTTTTCCGCATTCTCCGCGGCAGCAGCTAGTGCCTGAGAGAGCTTGAGTGCCTGCGCGGCCGTTACCTGAAAATGAACGCCCACGAGGCTCGCGATAGCGACGGTGATCTCGTCGTCGATCTGCTCGACTATGATCGCAGCCGACTCGTCGATTTCGATCTCTGCGATACGCCCGAGGCCCTCAGGGTCCTTTGCCATCACTACACTCTCCATGCTCCACAGGCATTGGTATACTGGAGATCCCCTCTCAGGTCACTGCGGAAGTGCTGGGCACCGGAAGAGCTCGCGGCTGGAATGCTTGAGCACTGCGCCCGGCTCAGATCATCGATAAAAGCCCGCCATATAGCGGATTGCGATGAAAGTCCCGACGACAACGGCGGCCGTGATAGCGACTGAAAACCCCACTCGAGCCAAGAACTGGCCGGGGCTAAGTCCGTCCCATGAACTCATTTTCTTGCTTTGCGTTGCGACTCGGGCTTGCACCGAGGCGTTATACCTTCAGTTAAATGCGAGGGTTGATCCAGGCCCAGTCCTCTTAGACAATCAGCCTTGATGCTGACCGTTCACCAGTCTCGTGACAATGAGCCTATCGTTTTTGTCCATGTGTCGTCGAATGTCGGCGTCTAGCGCCTCAGCTGTCGACGCAGCTTGGATGAGCCACACGGAATCCAGGCCCTCATCCTTGATGTGACTGCAGCTTTAAATATGATTGATCAGATTCTGTCGAACCTGCGCGTAGCTCGCCTTATGTTATTCGACTCCGAAGTGACCAAATACACTGCCATTACTGATCTTCATACTTCACGCAACGCGCTCAGAATGACCGTATGACACGCACACTGCGAGTAGTCGGCGAAATCTCGGTTGCCCACGCTGTGAATCATCGCGCGTGTTGAGGAGCGCGCCGGAAATCCGGGGCTTCAGCACAGTTCCGGTAGCACCGTCGCCGATGCACGGTTCAGCCGCGGGCGATCGCGGTGGCGTTGTGGCGGTGCTGCCGTCAGAGTGAGCCGCCGGCTTTTCCAGCCAGTATCGCCGGCGGCTCGTGCTAGCCTTGAAATTCTGGCGGCAATTCGTCAGACGGCCAGCGTCACCTAGAATGCCGGTTGTGTCGGGAGCTGCAACGTCGTGCTGAAGTTAAGGTAACGGCTCAAGGTTACCCGCTGACCGCTCGGCCGTCTCACGCTAAGTTCACAGCCACCAGAGACATCGCGCTGGATTCGTCCGCATGCCGGACTCCTCGCGGGCCGATCGCCTGAAGCGCCTGAAAGTCGCGATCGTCGATGCGTCGGAGCGCCTTGAGGAAGCCGACGAGCGCTACCAGGCGATCAAACCTGAAAGATCGCAGGTGCTGAACTGGCGGCTGCGCGATGCCGGCCTCGTAAGCCGATCTTCGAATAAGCACTATGCTCTTCTTTACCCAGGTATCGAAGTCATCTTCAGAACAGCCGCAATATACGGCTGGATCCGCTTTCGTGAGTCCACGCGGGGGAATCGATCGAGGCTGTGCTGATCCCTCCCCATGCGGCCGATCGGACTCCGGATGCCGCCCATGCCACGTTGACACGCAGGTTCCGTGCCACACTTCCAACGCTGTCATTCCGCCCGCCACCGCGCCTCTGCCGCGCATGCTCCGCGCTGGCACTGCTCTTGCTGATGAAACGGTAAACCGAGCATTAGCAACGAAAGGTGTGCCGCAATGAGATCCATGGTGTTTCAAAAAAGTGCGGCTGGCATTGCTGTCGGGTACGCACCTCCGTTCTTAGTGGGCCGTCTGCTGACACGGCGAAAACCCCTACGGCTGCGCCGAAAACTGCCGCCCTGGACGGGCCTTGCGCTACTGGTGCTTGTCGCGGACATCCTGATGGCGGTGTTCGCCTGGATCGCCGTAGACTTCGTCCTGAACTGAGATGTCTCCCTTATGCACGCAGAACGCTGCCAGCAGGTAGGCGATCTGGCCGACAACGAGGCATCCGACGATGACGGACACGCCAGCAAAGAAGCCAAAGCCGGAGGCCTGAAGAACAATCGCGGCGAGGACCGCGGTCGCCGGAGACACTAGCACCATGGCCCAGACCCGAAAGAACAGACCCGTCGCCAGTCCGATGATTGCGCTCCCTAGCAGGGCTAGGATAATCGTCACATTTCACTTCCGGTTCGAGTGCGAGCCGCACTGCAATCCATCATCTAGATCGCTCTAACAAGGATCGCGTTGTCCGCCGCGCCGACAAAGCGGAGTTAGTATTAACCTCGACAATGCCCTTAAAATTCATCTGGGCCAGACCTGTTCTGAGGGCTAGTCTCGAAACACGTCGGCCTTTGCGTCTATCGTGCGCTTCTTGCGGCGAACCCGCAGGATTGCTTCGTTCTATCGGATATGGCGCGGGAAAGCGGCGAGATGTCGCGCATAAGCTGCGTCATACATCTCATCGCAGAGAAGATCGCCGGCGCAGGCGGCTTACGATGCGTTCGCGCATCGCATCTTCGTAGAGCACTGTCGATCATACCGCCCCACCGTCGAATTGGCGGTGAGCCGAATTCGGCGATCGATTAAAGGCGTAGGTCAGTACGCAACGTACAGAACTGTGCCCCGCGTTTGCAAATAATGAGTTCGGCCACCCCATGCCGTGCCGACCTGGCAAACTTCAAGAATTTATCTTTTGTCAAATGTTTGCCGCGACCTTCCAGCACTGGCGCAACGGCAGAGTCAGTCCTGCGGGGGTCCCAGATGAGGACATATCTGAGCTCGTATCTCTCGAAGCTATTCGCGGGGGATCTGGCGGCTTTCGGCGGCCCTGCGACCGATGAAGCAGTCGCAGGGTACATTCGCGCGGAGCAGATCTCTCTCGTGCTTGGTTATTCGCTGGGAATAATGCTGGCCAACGCCTGCAATGCGACGGTGCTCGTGATTGCTCTTTGGTACTCGTCCAACCGAAACTATGCCCTGATCTGGGCAGCTGCCGTGGTTTGCGGCGCGTTATCGATAGGCTTGAAGGCGCGTTTATCACGACGGATTACGAAGCCGCAGTTCGTCTCCCGACAGGCCATGCATCGGCTGGTGCGAAATGCGCTCGTTCTCGGAACCGCCTGGGCGGTCGTTCCGGTGGCTTTCTTCGCCGAGGCCTCGAATGGTGGCCAACTCGTGATTACATGTCTTTGCTCCGGGATGCTCGCGGGCGGAGCATTCGCCTTCGCTACGATTCCGGTGGCGGCAGTCGCATTCACGGCTCCGATTTTCGTGGGTACGGCAATCTGCCTCGGCAGAAACGGCGATTTCGTCTATCTGCTCGTCGCTATCCTCGTTGTGGCCTATGGCTTCGTGCTTCTGCGCGGCGTTTTCGCCCATTCTTTCGAATTCACGAAACGCACCATTGCTCAATTGGAAGCCGAAAGGAGGGTCCGGCGGGATCCCCTCACCCAGTTGCCGAACCGTTTCGCCTTCAACGAAAGCCTCGAAGCTGCCCTCAACCGGTTGGCTCGCTCGGGCGAGGAATTCGCGGTTTTCCTCCTTGATCTCGATCGCTTTAAGGACGTGAACGACAAATTCGGCCACCCGGCAGGAGATGAGTTTCTCATTCAGGCCGCGGCGAGACTGCAGCGATGCGCGCGAGAGACCGATACTGTCGCGCGGATCGGCGGGGACGAATTTGCGCTGATCGTGACCAATCTGGCCAAAGTAGAAGACGCGTTGGAAATCGCCGAGCGCTTCATTGGCGCTTTCGGCGAGCCATTCCTAATCGAAAGATGCGAGATCGCGGGCGCGACGAGCGTCGGGATCGTGTTGGCCCCGCGCGACGGCAATACGCCTCATGAGCTCCTGAAGAATGCCGACCTTGCGCTCTATCGTGCAAAAACGGCGGGGCCCGGGACGGTTCGCTTCTTTGAGGTCAGCGACGACAAATCAGCGCGCGATCGCAGGGCGCTGCAACGGGATCTGGAAAAGGCGGTCGGGAGAGACGAGCTTTTTCTCGTCTACCAACCATTCTTTGATATTCGCGAGAACCGAGTAACCGGCTTTGAGGCCTTGCTGCGCTGGCAACACCCTGTCCGGGGAGTCATTTCGCCGGCTGAGTTCATTCCAATTGCCGAGGAAACCGGATTGATCCACCCGATCGGTGAGTGGGTAGTCCGACGCGCCTGCTCGACGCTGTCGAACTGGCCCTCCGATCTCAGGGTCGCCGTGAATTTTTCTGCAGCTCAATTCCATAACACCAGCATTCTGCAAACAATCGTGCAGGCCCTGGCGCAGGCCAGAGTTGCCCCTAGCCGCCTTGAAATCGAAATAACGGAGTCGATGCTGATTTCAAAGTACGGGCCGGCATCATCGATCCTGAATTCACTCCTGGAACTGGGGGTGACGGTGGCGCTCGACGATTTTGGAACGGGATTTTCGTCGCTGACCTATTTGCTAAAATTGCCCTACACCCGCATCAAAATCGATCAGTCCTTTATACGCGACATGCTGACAAGACCGGATAGCGCGGCGGTCGTAAAATCAATAATCGGGCTGGCGCAGGATCTACACATTGGCGTAGTCGCGGAAGGCGTCGAGACCACCGAGCAGCTCGAGTGTTTGCGCCAAACCAGCTGTGATGAAGTCCAAGGATATCTCATCGGTCGGCCGGTATCGGCCGACCGCATCTTCGCCTTGCTCGATCAAAATAGGCAATGGACGACGCCTGCCGCTTGAAATTTTCGGCAAACCGACCGACCATTTCGATCTTAGTACGCGGTGTGCCCCTTGCGCGCGTAAGGTCGAGTATTGGAGATTTCCGTTGGCGGCGACCAAAATCGAGGAACATGCAGACGATACAAAGGCGTCCATGAACGATACGGGTTTCGCCACCGAAGCGACGGTGATGCCACCAAGCACACAGGTCGAACTTGGTATCGCCCACGTCTTCAGCACACGGAGATCCACTGCGCCCTTCTTGTAGTGACCCAAGAAAGACGGGATCGACGTGGGCACAATCACGGCGAGCGCGGTCCCGACAACCGCATCCCCAACATCCACTCCAATACTGCCGAATCGGGCGAGCCGTTGCACGCTACATTCGTTTATCCGCGCCGTGAGAGAAGACGCGAGTGCCGGGAGGCCATGTCCGTTGGTTTCCGATCGGACTCGCTCCAATTTCCCAGCCTGCGCCTCCCCATAGGACGTCAACCACACCAAGGTCTCCTAAACCGTCACGAACAAAAAATATGTTGGGAGCAGAATTGGTCTGCAGCGCCCCGCTTTCTCCATTGGCCTGCAGCCTTAAGAGGCACCACACATTCGCAAGCCTGGTCTCATCGCGAGCGCCTAATTCTCTGCTGATGTCGACCGCACTCGAAGGATTCCTCAAGATGTAAGTTTGCAGGGATGGATCCCCCTCGGTTTCGACTTTGACTGCGTACCGGTGCATAAAGGTCGCGCCAAGCCACGAAATCCTGACTTTGGCCGTTGGTGTGATGTCTTCCTGATAGCGTTCCCGCGCGACGAATGCTTCCGTCTCCAACAGTTCGCCAGCCTTCCGCTTCAGCGAGCATTCGATCCTGACATCTGGAACAACCAGGGACGATCTACCGTCATCAGCCCTGCTCTCCTCCGCAGTCGCACTGACCACCCATATTAGCAGAACAGGGACGAGAGACGGGTTGAGCCCTAAACAGCGTATTATTGGCGCCCCCCTCAACCTGCACGAAATCACCGCCATGCGTTATTCCGCGCTGACTGAATCGCGGCGCTTGACGGCACCTGACGTGGGACCGAACCGTTCGGACGGATCGCGTCCCACCTTCAGCTTCAACTGCGCTAGGTCCATAAATTCGTCCGCCTGCCGCCGAAGTTCGTCGGCGATCATCGGCGGCTGGATTGCAATGGTGGAAACCACGGTCACGCGGACGCCGCGACGCTGCACGGCCTCGACCAGGGAACGGAAGTCGCCGTCGCCGGAGAACAGAATGATCTGGTCGACGTGCTCGGCGAGTTCCATGGCATCGACCGCGAGCTCGATGTTCATATTGCCCTTCACCTTGCGGCGGCCGCTAGCGTCCACGAATTCCTTGGTCAGCTTGGTGACAACCGTGTAGCCGTTATACTCGAGCCAATCGACGAGCGGCCGGACCACCGAATATTCGAGATCCTCGATCGTCGTGTAATAGAACGCCCGCAGCAGCGTGCCGCGGCTTTGAAATGCCCCGAGCAGGCGGTTGTAGTCGATGTCGAAGCCGAGCGCCTTCGCGGTTGCGCGGAGGTTGGGGCCATCGATAAAGAGCGCGATCTTGCCGAACGATGACATGCCTCAATTCGCGCTCTTCATCTGTCGTCTCCGATGCTTCAGAGCGGCTGCTGCTGACTGCCATGATTCGGGCATCGATACCTTGGGCCCGTAGGCTACGCTCCTACAAACACAGTACGCAACGAACGAATAATCTCGCTTCTCGCCCGAGTGTGTTATCTCGGCTTCAGATTGGAGCGCTTCGTACAAAAGATCCCGCCATCTCGCTCTGAACACACTCTGTTGCAGCGCTGCTAGAATTGGCTCGAACACGTTCCGAGAAGGTCGCGGCCGCGCCACACTTCGTGTAACGCACAAATACTGCAAGTGAGCCTGAAGAAACGCATGCCGTCAGCACAAGAGCAGCCGTATGGTTGACGCTCTGATGGAGGTGGGGTGCACGTTGTGGACGAACAACTACGAACGACAGCGCAACGTGTCTTCCTGAGCTGGCGGGAAAGGGTATTTCAGGCCGCGTGGCGTCTCTTTCCCGAGCTGAAGGTGAGCAAGGGGTCGGCCCCACCTAATTTGCCAGCTGTTGGTAACTGGGCACGCCTTCGTGGGCATGAGTTTGATGAGCGTTGCGGCAAGGTTCTCTGGATATATAAGAACCGGGCCGGTGTGAAGTGGATTGTCGGCGGTGACGGCCGCGTTCTGCCAGATGAACCGCGCATCATTCACCTGTACGAACTGGAAAAATTATCGTGACCTTCGGCTGACATCCAAAATTGTACTTGGCTCCGGCCGACGTGAATGGAGCCGCGGACGCGGCTCTTTGCTCTACGCAGAGCGATACCTTGGTCGGCAAGTCGCCTCGATTATGACCTGGAGAGGCGAGTCAAAACGCCTGCGCGACTTTGCTACCCCAGGCGCTCTTTTGCTGGAATCGCGGACTGTGACGAGGCATAGGCGCCCGAAATGAGCTTGTAACAACAACACGCCCTTTGCTCGAGGCACTTGTGTCCATTAATCTGCAAGACACCGCGCATCTTGCGGATCAGCCCTCGTTCTTCGAATCGGCTTAGGGTCTGCGTGACTCCAGCGCGACGGAGTCCCAAGACAGACGAAAGGTAGTCATGGGTAACTGGCAGCACGCCAGCGTCAACAGCATCACTCGCCAAACAAAGCCAGCTCGCAAGCCTCTGTTCGCGATCGTGCCGAACCCCGCACAGTCCTGTCTGAACGCACTGAAATGTCAGCGCTTGAACATAATCAAACAGATGCTCTCGGATCTCAGGACGCTCCTTTATCAGCCGACGCAACTCCTCGACACGAATCCTGTGCGCGCTTCCGGGAAAGAGCACCACAGATTGATACGTCGAAAAATGTCCTCCCCACAAAAAAGAAGCACCAACCACACCCCGATATCCTATGACGGCCGTTTCAAGCATGCTTCCCGCCGCGACAACCCTTAGCGAGACGAGGCCCGACTCTATGAAATAGACGTGCTCGACATTCCTTTTCGGCTCTTGCAGAACCATACGTTCTTTCAGGACGATCGGTTCAAGGCACTCCCCTATTGCCGCGAGGCCTTCCAGAGAAATTCTGGCCAGGATCGCATTTTTGACAAGGGGCCGCTTTTTAGGACGCAAGCTATCGGGCCGATGAAGCATCGGCTGTTCGCCGCACGCTCCCTTGAGAGCGGCGTCTCCCGAGCTGTCCAGCGCTTCGAGGAGGGCTGGCACTCGATCAGTCATAGTGCGGTCCGTCTCATAGCGCGCGGAAATCTGCTGGAATAACCTGGCACTGTAACAAATTTTCCATATTGATTTCTGCAATAGCCCGCGCGTTGAGGCTTAAATCCCGCGCTTAGATGCTTTCTTTGATGAATTTCAGCGCCCCGGCCGGGCCGATGGGGTGGACTCCGCCGCGTGAGCCAAACGCACCGCCATTAAGGCAACCACGCCTCTCAGAGAACATTTCGGATATCACGCGAGCGCTTAATCATGCTCCCTCTGTGCCGGAGCTCATTATTCGAAGCGAATTGGTTCTGATGCCCTCCAGACAATCAAACAATCTTTCCTCAACAGTGCGGATTCCAATGATCGCGCGCAGTTATTCCAATCTGATGCCGCGCAGCGTTCTGATCTGATCGCGCGCAGGTGAAGCACCCGATCGTTAGGGTAATTGGCTTATCGTTAGCCCGTGGTCAAGCGGCCACCGAAGAGATCATGTCTGAAGTTTGATGATGGTCGCTCGACGGAGTGAAGCTGAGCGGACGCGCACCCCCAACAGTGCCGTAGCGGCCGGTCAGCTTCGCGGGTTGCAGTCTCGGTCTTCATCGGCCGACGATGTGATCAAGGCCGAGGAAGGACAGGCGGTCGACGCATGGATTCACCGTTCAGTTCGAGCCTGTGAGCATTGTGAAGCAGGCGATCAAGTATGGCATCAGCGTAAGTCGGGTCATTTATGAGCTCATGCCATTTGGCAATTGGAAGCTGGCTGGTGACGAGTGTTGACCGACGGCCGTAGCGGTCCTCAAGGATTTCGAGCAGATAGTGCCTGGCATTGGCGTCGATGGCCTGGAGGCCCCAATCGTCCAAAATCAGGAGCTCGACCGCGGCGATGCTCTTCATGCGCGAGGCAAGTCGGCCATCGCCCCGGGCAAGATCCAGTTCTTCGATCAATCGCGGCAGGCGAGTATAAAGTACAGATTGGTTGTCCCGGCAGGCCTTGTGACCAAGCGCACAGCTAAGCCAGCTTTTCCCGACGCCGGTCGGCCCGACAATGGCGCAATTCTCGTGGTTCTTGATCCAGCGGCGCGCGGCGGAAAAGGGGGGAGCATGGACAGGCGATCGGCCGTTCGCGTGGTGGGCGGACCACGAAAATCCACGCGCTGAGCGACCCTGATTGCAAACCTTGCGCGTTTCATCTCACTCCGGGTCAAGACGCAGATATTTCCGCAGCGTCAGCCCTTTTGAAACTCGCGCCGCCGATGTCTACCCTCATCGGAGACAAAGGCTACGACGGCGACGGCTTTCGCGCCGAAATCGTCAATCGCGGCGCAAAGCCGGTCATTCCAAACAAATCCAACAGGGTGACCCTCCACAGTTTCAGCAAGCGCGCCTATAAAGGGCGCAACGTTATCGAGCGCTGCTTCTGTCGGCTCAAGGATTTCAGGCGTGTCGCAACTCGGTATGACAAACTCGCCAGGAACTTTTTGGCTGCCGTCCACCTCGCCGCCATCGTCGCCTATTGGATCAATTGAGTCTGAACCCTAGTTCGGCTTATGCGGTCTGCTCACGTATTTCCAGGCGCCATTGAGGTGCCCTCAGGCAGTCCGCCGGTACTAGATGTGATTGCGACCTTAATGGACTGGGGGAGACTTGAGACGTTTGGCGTTAGGCTGAGATTTTTTGTCCGCCAGCCAACGCGCAAGCTGGTGGCAGGTTTGGTGGGGCAGTGCCAGCGCTCGCATGAAAGGTGGCCGATGTCACGAGGCCTAAATGCCGCAGCGGGATCTCTCCTGGGCGATCGTGACCGGGTCAAGGCCCAACATCACGTCGCGATTGATACCGAAATGGAGCCGATAGAGCCACCAGATTGCGCAGCACCGGTCAAAATCGGAGAGTGCCCGAGCGCGCTTTATTGCGGCCGCGACCAGCGCTATTGGGTTCATGACACGTCTCATCTGGAAACCCGTCCGTCTCGGGACCAGTGCTCTAAATTTTGTGAGTTCTTGTCGGTGACGGTCCGCTGTCGCGCGCCTGCGTCGGCAAAGGATTGGGAGCTGAGGTTCATGTTTGCCATGGAATTGCGCGCCTCGACTCTTGATGAGAACACATATGTGTCCGACCTGTCCGTAACCTTACGATGCAAGTACTGCTTCCCCAAACACCCAGATCTGGTAGTGCCAATTGACAGCACTCTTATGCGATAGTTACGCGGTGGCGCGCGTTAGTTCGCAGACCCGATGCTGGTGCCTCGAACCGATCGGAGTCGATGGCGTTGGCTGCACCTCGAAAAACGGGGCAGCGCGGGTCCGGAGCCATGTGATATCGCCTCGACTTGTCGATGGCCGGTGGCCCATCCTGAGTTTTATTTGCGCCTGATGAACCCGCTCCTCGCGACTGGCCGTTAATTGGAGACGGTGATCCGCTGCGACTTCCTGCCGCTGTGGGGATGCGGTCAACGAATGTGTATTCGTCATTTGAACGACTCGCCGGCCGACCACCTAACCGATTGGACACGCGATAATACGAGGGGATCCGGCACCGCCCGGATCTGGGATTTCAAAATCGGCGGCCTCGTGGAGGTTCGTTGCGCTGTCGGCGGCGCGGCTGGCCGACTTCATGGCTGCCGATCTGTCCACGCTCGACCTTCTGGTGGTCCAAATCGACGGGCTGCATCTCGACGACGATCTCGTGCTAGTCGCCGCGATCGGGGTTGACGGCGAAGGCAACAAGCATCCGCTGGCGCTGGTGGAAGGGGCGACCGAGAATGCCGCAACAGGCCCTGCTGGACAACCTGGTCTCGCGCGGGCTCGACCCGACGGTGCCAAGACTGTTCATCGCCGACGGCGCGAAGGCGCTGTCGAAGGCGATCCGCCGCACCTTCGGTCCGGCCGCTGCGATCCAGCGCTGCCAGATCCCCAAGGCGCGCAACATCATGGAACGCCTGCCGAAAGAGCATCATGCGGCACCCGTCGGGTGCTGCGCCAGGCCTGGGAGCTCGATGACGCCGGCAAGGCCGAAAAATTGATCCGCAATCTCGCGCGTCGACTCGACCAGCAATGGCCCGGCGTAGCGGCCAGCATCCTCGAAGGCCTCGACGAAATCCTAACTGTCGTCCGGTTGAAGCTGCCGAAGGAGCTTCGTCGATCGCTCGCCTGTACCAACATCGCCGAGAACATGATGGGCACCATTCGCCGCGTCACGCGCAACGTCACACTGGCGGGATGCCGGTATGGCCTTGCGATGGGTCGCGGCCGGCATGATCGAGGCCAACAAGGGCTTCCGACGATTGAAGGCGCATAAGCAATTGTCGGTTCTGCGTGCGACTCTTCAAGCTCGCCACAATCGCATGACGATCAACCCCGTTGCCCACGTCACGAGGGCCGCGTAACATTCATTCCGGCAACGTCGGCCCGACCTAGTTCAACAGCGATCGGGACATCCCCTGCGATATAGCCAGGGCAGCCAAGCGGCCCGCCCACCACACGGGTCCGGTACGGTCGACAGCGCGTTGCGCAGCCTGTTGCGGCCTTCACGAATATTGAGACCAAGCGAATACGACTTTGGCGCGCACCTCCCACTCTCTGGGGACCATGCTTCAACTGAGCAGACAATGCATTTTCATGCTGTGCGCACACGCATGCTCTAAGACCAATTTCCTGGTCGCGATGACCGGGTTCGAGGAAGTCTGTACTTGCCACGCCTATACCGCAGAGAAGATCCTTTGTGCCAGCCTCGGGAGCGATCGGTTTCATTTTGGGTGCGCGCGCTGTTCGGGCGGTCAGCGGCCGCCAGTGAGCATGGTACGCAATCGGCCACGACAGCTGCTGTTCTTTTGTGAATTGCCGCACAGGTTTCGTCAGCTTTTGGAAAGCTAGCGTGAGTACAGAGCCGCTAGGGTTAGCGAGGCGTGGTAGAGACAGCGCCATTACCAGAATGGGACAGCGCCGAGTCACGTTCCTGCTAACCTCAATCTGCAGCGCAGGCGCGGCAGGGACAGCCCCCGATCCAGTCCCAACCGACCGGCGCCGAGTCGCGCCCGCGCTGCTTCCGGTGGCGGAGAAACGAGCCGCACTGTCATGCTTTTTCAGGCACGGACACCCGTCGCTTGTGCCGAGGGAGATCGACGACGTTAAATTTAGTGGCTCGCGTGGACTTTCAAGCGATCGCTTCCACACCTCCCGTCTTATCCCGCCAACATTTCCCGGGCTTTGACATGAGCGGCAGCGTGTAAGCCTTTTTCACGCAGCGGAGCGTTTTAGTATGCTGGGTATCTCCAATCTCTCCGTGAGGTAGCGTATCAGCGTAGAAAGTAGCGGACGATCCAACCAATTCAGGTAGGTGATTTGCAGTCGTTCTCAGTCTACAACTTGGCAGCACCCTACAGGGGGGCAAAGTGTCAGGCTGGATACCGAATCGGGCAAGGCCGGCACTAAAGTTAGCGGCGCGTGGCAGGGACAGCGCTTTGCAGGGATTGAGCGCCGAGTCACGTCGCCGTTAACCTTTTTCGTCCCTGGGACAGCGTCGTCTTCGCAGGGTTGCGCACTAGTCCAGCTAGGCGCCCTGCGGTACTTCTCAAAATACCACTTGGTAGCGCCGTGAGGGGCGTGCCCCTCACGGGAGCAAAGGTGGCCAGTTTTGGCTGACTACCGAGGCTTGCGGCATCTGGCAGGCACAGCGCTTTCACCGTTTCACTACCGATGGCCGAGCCACCGGCTAGTTCTCGCTAGCATGTCGGCTATCAAGAGCTAGCATCGGACTTTTTCATGGCGCCAGTCGCGTCTGCGCCGCTCTCCGTGTTCTGCAACAACTCTTTCCTGACACCCTCGTCGCTCTTGGCACTGCTCGGCAAATCGAAGTCTCTCACCTGAGTGACCTTGGGATATGCCGGCCCGCGGCGTTCGAATGGTCCGGACAACGCCCAAGCCGAAAGCTGTCAGCTAGCCTCAACCGCGCGCCGACTCCCAATCGGTTCGGGCTCAGACATCATGGGCAATGATGCGCGCGGCCATCTGTTTGACTTGATAGTCGCCGATCCAATTCGCGACGTCTCACCGCTTGCCCTCGCACTATCCCCTGCCCGTTCCAAGTCAACACTGCGGGTTGTTTTGGCCGCCCCTCTTGTGCAGTTGATGGCTGCTGCCAAAGGGGATTACACTTGCCGTACTGCGTTTGATTTGAACTGGTCGTTATTCTTGATAACCGACCGGCGCGCGTTCCTTGACCTTTTCAGCTAAGAGAGTTCGCCGTCGTGCCTCTTGGGCGGGCGGAAGATGTCTAACACTTCGTATCATGGCTGTTGGCGGCGTCGGAACGTCCACAAAGATGTAGTACCGGTAGAGGACATTTTCAGAGTCGAGAGAATGAACGAGATTAGAGTCGCTGAAACGCGCTGTCTGCACTATCCAGGGATGAAGACCACTATAACCTTGGCTGAACGGCTGTCGCTGCGATCGCGGTAGTTTGCGCCGGCGCATGTGATCGGAGCTGCAACTCCATTTCGTTGAATGGAGGACCATCGCCTCAGCCAGCATCTTTGCTCGTCTCGAGGCCGTTCGTGCGAGTTGGGCAGCGGAATCGAACCCGAGGCAGCAGTTCGGGTGAGCGCCGGTCATCCCCCGCAAAACCTACGCCGCTGCGAATTGATAGACCGTCGACATACCAGCGCTTGTGCGGGCCGTCCCAGTAGCGTCCAGGAAAGCCGACACGGTGGCACGCATGGGATAATTCGGTCCTAAAACCTTCTGATTTGGTGATATTTTTAGGTAGGTTATAGCCAGTGGTTTGATGACCATCGAAATGGCTGCTTTCGCGCATGAGAGCTCGTGCGCTGGTGGCTTACAATGTGCGCCGGATCCGCGTCCAGCGCGGTATTCCGCAAGAGCAACTGGCTTACGATGCGGGAATTGATCGCTCCTACATGAGCGGACTTGAGCGCCAACAAGCGAACCCGACAATCGATCTTCTCGATCGCCTTGCCGAGACCCTCGGCGTAGCTGTCTCCGAGCTGTTTGTTCGGCCATCCAAGGGCGCGCCGCCACCTGCAACCTTACCTAAAGGTCGCAAGCCGAAGCCGGCACGCGGCAAAAGGACTTAGCCCCAGACAAATACCAGCTGAGATGCAAATCTTGTGCGGTACCGGCGCAGGTAACACGCTTCCACGAGGATTTCATGCGTTGCCGACCCATGATACGCAGCGATCCGGCTATGGGCATCGAATAATGTGATGGATGTTGGCGCCGGAGGGGACAATGGCGGCTCAAGACGATGAAGTTCCTTTAAATGCCATCCGCGCATTTGTGACGGTCGCCCGCGAAGGCAGCGTCACGCGCGCGGCGACCACTTTGGGAACAACGCAAAGTTCGGTCAGCCGGTATTTGGCTGTGCTGCGGGATTATCTGGGTGCTGATCTTATCGAGCGGCGTGGACGGCGCAGCGATTTGACCGAATTCGGGAGGCTATTCGCAAACGCAGTGTCTGAACCGCTCGAAACTGTCAGCTTCACCGCGAAGAGAATGCGACGCCGTGCAGGCGTAGGAACGAATCGTATTGTGGTCCGCACGTCACTATCGACCTTTGCGTTCTCTCTTCTTATTCCAAATCTGCAGGCTTTCTCTTCTGAAGCGGGTGGCGTTGTTGTGGACATCGTCAGCTCGCTGGCGCCGCCGACATCTTCGGATGATTTCGATATTTTGATTACACGGGATCTTTCCGTCATCGAACCCGCCGACAGTTGGGAAATCTACAAAGAGGAGCTGGTGTGCGTGGGCCCGCCAAATCTCGTCGGGGGTAAAGAGCTCTCGATTGTCCGCTCAACCCCTATACTGAACATCACATCGCGCCCAGACATCCTGCCGACATGGCTGAGGGCCATGAACCTGTCTTCCAGCGACATACGAGCGGGCGCGCGATATGATCACAACTATCTTGCTTTGCCGGCGGTCATGACAGGAAAATGCCTTCTTGTAGCGCCGGAAATCATCGTCAGTGACCTCGTGCGAGGGGGCGCTTTGCAAATCATCCCTGGCACCCGCGCTCCAAGTGGCATGCAATATCGCGCCTATGCCGTAGATCGCAGCGCGCACCCCGAGATCGCACGTTCTTTTTGCCGATGGCTGGCTCGTCTCTGCAAAAAGGTCGCACCTGTGCAGGCTGTCTGAGGTCTAGCGGTGTCCCTCAATTCGGCTCAGCAGGAGATCAATGCTCAAGTCTAAAGCATGATCCGGAAAAGTGCGAAGCGGTTTTCCGGAAAGATCATGCGTAAACAACGACCTAAAGCGCGATGACGATTCATCAAAATCTCATCGCGCTTTAGAGCGCTCAACTTAAGAAGACTATTCGAGCACAGTCGTCAAAGCCTACGCAGATGGCGCCGTTCTGGTGCAGCAATCAACACGCCAATAATGAGAAATCGTAGCGCAAAGACTCTATCCTGGCCGCCATCGTGCCATGGCAGAAGAATTGGCAGGCAAACGGAGGTGGGCCGTTTATCGCGCCGCAACCCTTTACTTGTCATCCCTGCCCCTGCGTTTGGTGAGTAATGCTCGCCAGCGAAGGCGCATGAGGCGCCGCCCCAGCTTAACAAGTCGAATCGTTCGGCTGCGCAAATCGTCTGTTTTCCAGCCGCGCTCGGCAATACGACGGATTCCAAACAGGCCCTGCGCGATTTGGCGGTAGCTATTTCCTTCCTGCCATCCATCCACAGCGCGCAGCGCAAGGATTAGCCGACGCTGCTTCAAGGCAGGCAAAGCAAGAGGAGGCATTCCAAGCGCCCGACGCTCAAAGGCGAGCCAAAATCGACGTGCGGCCCCCAAGCGAAGCTCGAAATCGGCATCGAGCGGCAGATCAACGAGGACAGCATATCCGCTTGCCGGAAGCTCTCTTAGCCAGAGGCGATGCTTCGTGCCCCCGAGCGGCACGATCGCATGCCAACCATCCGCCGCACGGCGAAGCTCGCTGCCCGGCAAATTGTCGAAGTCAAGCTGATAGGTTTTGGGCGCAAGGCAGTTGGCCGCCCGCACAGAAAGTACGGTCGGCAGCATCTCGGGTGCCCAGAAGACTGCTTCCTTGTCGAAGGTCTTTTGCGGATCAGCAGGAAAACGAGAGTCCCCACTTGCGTCGGAACTCGCCCGCCGCTGCGCTTGAACGTTCGCGGCGAGATAGCCGCTCATAATCCTCTTGGTAGTCGCGATCCCGGCGCAGCCACTCCCAGGCCAGGTCGGCAGCATCCGCCTTCTTCAGGCCGCTGTACGCTTCCTCAGATCTCCAGTCAGTATTCGGCATCGCACCTTTCCCGCGCAATTTTCCGGCGCGGCGGAATGCAGCCGATGATTGTGGCGCTTTCCGGCTGCTTGCTTACCGTGTGCACGCCTTGAACGCACTTAATCGATGGAATGATCAATTTTTACGATCGCGACGCATTCTGGCGCGCCTGATATCCGCGCCGATCATTTTTTTGGCCAACCGCTACGTAGCAGGTCGCGATAGCCGTGGCCCGCTAGCCACTTGGCCCGAGTCAGATGACTTTCGAATGTGCGTCGCGCTCGATCCGGCTCAACGGTGGGGTCAAGCCCAAGCACAATTCGCGCGATCTCGCGCCAATCTGCCTTGTCAGCGTCCGCATCAAGCAGTCGCATGTAGGCAACAGCGTGCTCCCTGTCATATGGCGTGAGCTCGTCGACGCTGGGCGCCAATTCTGCGACCTTCGGCTCGGCTGGCACTCCCTGAAACTCCTACCCAGCTGAAAAATCTACCGAAATCAGAGCAACGATAACTAATCTGAGTTCGTTTTGGTACCCGTCCAATGGTCGCACGCCGACTTCCTTTTCGCGCTGAGATGCAATGGCATATTGGCTCACACTGACCTGGTGGCTCCGTCCTGCGCTTTCCCTTTTCATCCCAGTCCATACCGCAAGCGATTGCAGATGTGCCCTGTAACTGGTCGCCCTTGCTGTTCTGTTCCTGGCGGAAGGCATGGTGCTCCATGGTGACCGGCCCGGTCGTACTCGTGAAAGGCAATCACCAGAACCGGCCAACTGGAGAATATTCGCTTCCCTTTCGCCCCGTAGTTGAACATTCGTCCTATCTAGTTGCGGTGCTGGGAAAACGCCGCCGGTACCTCCGAGCGCTATTTCTTCTCTGCCACTAATGGCAAGCTATTGCCCCACGAGAACGCTTGTGATGGTCAATGAGAAGACGGGCACGCGCTGGCTGCACCTGCATCTCACCGTCGCCTGATTCCTTCGAAGCAATTGAGAAGGACAGCCACTACTGCTGCGAGCTTATCGTAATAGTCTGGCTATAACCAGTGGTTTCATAATCATCGGAATGGCTGCCTCTGCGCATGAACGCTCGTGCGCTTGTGGCCTGGAATGTGCGCCGGATCCGCGTAGAGCGCGGCATTCCGCAAGACCAATTGGCCTATGATGCCGGGATCGACCGCTCATACATGGGGCGCATTGAGCAGAAGAAAGAGAACCCGACTATTGATCTCCTGGAGCGCATCGCCTCGACTTTGGGTATTCACTTGTCCGAATTATTCACGCAGCCGGCTAAAGGTGCAATGCCTCCCAAGCCGATGTCCAGAGGGCGCAAGCCGACACGGCTTCGCCGAAGCAAGACGTAAATATTGAGCGAGCCATGTTTCGGCGAACGCTTGGCGGAATCGAGCCGGAGCGGCCGACGCGCTTCATGGATCTACAGCCGGCGCCTCCGATCTCCTGCTCCAGCCGGTGTGGCCCCAGCAGGGTTCCGCTTAGCGTTTCCTCGGAGCGGCCTGTTCTAAGGCCGAGCATCTTCGAAATGAGGTTGCGCCGCTCGCCTAAACCTACCGACGACCCCTTGAACCCGCGGTTTTCGAAGAGCCTGTTTGGGGTCGACGGTGCGGTTTGGGTGATGGCAGCGCGCAACGGTGAGTCCGCGAGGGCATGCAGGGACTTTGCTGTCCTGCTGCGCGAGAGGATGAGAGCAGATCCGCCCTCCAGAGCTTTCGGTCGGAGGATCAAGCTGGTGTTCGCCTCGAGGATGGAACCTTTGCGCTGGACGAAGATCGGGAAGGTGTGGCGCCCATGCAGTGGCGCAATTGAGGGGTGCTGGAAAGGCGCGACTGACGGTTTTGTTTATGGGACACGTAAGACGCAGGCACCCTCTCGAGCGGGATTGTTTCAGCCGACGCCGGGCGCTGTGGATCAAGGCCATCCGACGCGTCGCGAGATGGTGGCGAATATGGTCTGAATTGGGTGTGAGCTACGCCGGACCTGACTATCCCGATACGATGAAGGGGATGCAGCTCGCCGAGTGAAAGGTAACGGATGCATCAGATTATCAAAAATGCAGCGTCATCGGTTTGACCGGCGAGCAGAGACGGTGCCTGAAGATTAATGCTGTTGGGCCTGGAAGAATCCCAGCAGGTGGCAGTTGCCCCGTTAGCCGGTCCTCGCGCATAAGACCGGCCGCTCTGCTCGACATTGCAGGGCCGCAACTTAGTCTTGGGTCTCCAGGCGTTGACGTGATCCGGGAGGTGCCGATAATGTCAGGCAGCCTTTGCCGCCCTTGATTTTGGCCTCTTCACGTGCGGTACGCGGGCGTCCGTCGCAAGCTGGTCCATCATCCAGTGAGGGCTGCTGGATTTGCTGACAGGATACGGCTCCGTGGCGCGATTGTCCCAGATTACGACGTCGCCTGATTTCCAGTTCCAGCACAGGGTGTTCCGGGGCGCAATGAGATAGGATTGCAGCCGTTCAAACAGTTTTTGGCTGGGATAGCGCTGCAGGCCGACGAAGTTGTTCACAGAACGACCGAGCGATAGCATGCGTTCGCCGGTCTCGGGATGAACACGAACAATCGGATGTGTCGTTTCGTAGATCGTTGCAGTGGATACGCCCCACCAAGGCGGCTTGTTGGCTTCGGTGGCCCTCTCTGCCTCAGTGAGATCAGATGCGACGAAGCTCACAGCCCAGAGGTTATCTGCGAGCATCCGCAAGGGATGGGGAAGATCAAGATAAGCGGCCGCCCTGCTCGACCAAGCAACGTCGCCGCCAAAAGGCGGGACCGCTGCGAGCCGCAGCACCGAGATGGCTGTGCGGACCCGCTCATCGTTCATCTGGTTGAGATGACCGCAGGCGGGATCAGACAGCTCCTGTCGGATCGTTAAACCGCCCATTGTGTCCGCCATTGTGGGATTCGGTATCAGCGAGCCGAGCCTCAGCACAAAACGCTGCTGCTGTGCATCGTCGAGATGTCCCTGGTCACGGAAGAAGATGACCTTATGCTCTAGCAGAAGCCGCTTGAACGCTAAGATGACATCGTCAGGCAAATCGTCCGACAGCGCAATGTTCTTGATTTCGGCACCAAGCCGCTCCGCGTGCTTGACGATGTCTGCTCGCGGAATGACATTTTCAACAGCCATTGTTCCACTCATGACGACGCCTCTTTCTGTGGATGTCTAAACAGGCTCAGTGGTGGTCGCGTCTGGCGACAAACCCGGCAAAACCATCTTGATGCTGCACACCCGAATTATGTGAGCGTGGGTCACCGCGCCGCAATTCCGATACACACCACCAGCATCTAAGAATCCGATTCCCTTTTCGTATCGACACGCCTCGTGCCGTTCTCATCGAAGGACACTCGCATATGAGGCCAGCAGATCGATTTGCAACCTGATCAACAGTGCAGATCATAGACGCAATCCATGTCCAGTCGATGAAACGAAATCAGCTTTCTTTTTGAGCTCGCGCGACGTTCGCGTCGTCTCAGAACTCATGCTTGGAAAATCCTCGAACAACGACTGCCTCGTGCCTCCATCCTGCACGGCCTCATGCGCACGACGAAGATTGGAACTGGTTCGCGGCATGCACTCGTGAAGTCCATAGGACGCAAAAGCAAGATCTACCTTACGATGTATTCTGTCAAATTAACTACTTCAACGGGCTCATAATCATATTTTCGCGACTTGGAGTTGTTCATGCGCGACTTGTTTCATCAGCTCTGACCACCCGCTGTCATGCACTAGCGGGAGAAGCGTAAAACAAGCATGTTGCAACTTCCGATGCAGCTTAATAACGGACTTAATCCCTCGATTTTCTCGAAATTTGCACTGTACGAATGCAGGTGCCCCGCGGTGATCTGCCTTTGGTTCTGCCCGGAGACGTAGATTTCCGTTACTGCATGCCATTTGGCTTTGTGGCAGTTGAGCCACCGACCGCTACGATCACCGAGACCGATACTATGCGGCCATTCTGGCCCACCTTCACTTAGGTGGCGTCGATCCACAGATGGGGCCAATCACCTTCGATCGGCTGAGCGAGAAAAGCATTCACCTCGTTGTCGATCTCCGCGCATGACTGGCTGACTTGGTTCTTTGAGATGCTGGTCTAGGTCGTCAGGTCGTCTACCGACGGGTCGAAACGCGCTGCACATAGGGTTTCTGTACCATTGCGGCGAGCGCCTTCTCGGCCACCCGGCGCGGCTTCAGAAAGCCGCGAATTAGATCGACCGCGCAACTCGACATACAAACCGTTCTGGCGCGGGTCTCCGAGCCGCCAAGCGCACTGTGCTGTTTGATTTGTCTTCTGAGCCACTGGCCCTAAAATGAGACAGAGATCGGAGCGCATAGATTGTCGAAGACCTCATAGTTGTCTTTTTATTTTCTACATCCACAGCTTGAATTGCCCCTGTTTTTGAAGTACGTATTCCGGCCGCAATCGGACATGCCGACGGAATACAATTGATGGAGGGGCAAGAAATCACTTGGTCCGACAACTCACCATAGGGCTTCGAACGTGGCTGTGGAATTTCGAGACCTACGCTGGGCGATCGCTGCGTCCCAGCATCGAAGCCTCCGCAAAGCGGCAGAGACGCTTAGGATCAAGCAGTCGACGCTCAGTCGCTGCCTAAGAAGTCTCGAACATACGTTGGGCAGCAAACTATTCGAGCGCACCACCGGAGGTACGCGACCAAGGATGGAAGGTCGAATTTCTCGAGGATGCCCGGCGCATCGTAGTCGAAGCTGAAGCAATGGCTGCTCGCCTCAAGGCTCGCTCGCGTCGCGAGAGTGGCCGCTTGAGCATCGGGATCAACACCTCCCTGTCAGCCGGCAATCTCCGAGCCACCCTCCTCGAGCACCGGCACCGCTTTCCCGATGTCGATAGACAGTTTGTCGACGGCGCGAGTGAGCATCTGATTTCGGACCTCGCCAGTTCAGCCATCGATGTCGCTGTCGTGGCGGATCCTAATCCGAATTGGAGCGGCAAGTCATTGGTGCTCTGGAGCGAACGTGTTGTTGCGGCCCTCGCCGCGAAACATCCTCTGACAAGTCATGACGTAGTTCACTGGGGCGAACTGCGGCGCGAACCGCTTTTGATGTCACAGCGTGGCCCCGGACCGGAACTCCTCAAGCTTCTCATCAGCAAATTAGGATCTTCCGACCCCTGCAAGCTGCTTCGCCATGACGTGGGGCTCGACCGGCTTCTCTCCCTGGTAGGCATGGACTTCGGTATTCTCCTTGCGCTGGAAAGTGCGACTGGCGCGACTTATCCCGGTGTCATCTTCCGGGAGGTGCATGATGCCGAGGGGCCGACGCGGCTGAGCTTCCGCGTCTATTGGCGGCAGTCAAACGGCAATCCATTAGTACGTCCGCTGCTCGACCTGCTTCGCGAACGTTATCCGGACCTTTCCGCCGACCCGGGCGACCGTTGAGCAGCATTTCGTCGTGCCTTGGCAAAGGCCCGATCGGTTGCCATAAAGCGCTCGATCATCGGCGCGATCAATTTGGCAGGTTCGGTCGGCGTCGCCGCTCTTCCGCTACGCGTCAGAATCTCGGCGTAGCTTTTGAGATTTCTGAAGACTGCCGCCGGCAGCTCGATCGTGAGCTTTACCGGCTTGTCGTCTTCGAGCGGTCCAAGCTTGAGCTTCGTCACGGTCTTCCTCCCTTGCCGTAGGGGGCCAGGACTAAGCCGCGCGTAACAATGACCAGCACCGGGAAACTTGGCCGGATGGTCAGCGTCGGCTGGATGTTGAGCCGGCGCTGTACGATTTACTGCCCGGTCTGGCTGATGCTGTTGGACACGCCGCTGCGGATCGCTTGAACAAGGTTGTTCTCATTCTGGCTTGTGCCCGCCTCCGCTCCGACGCTGAGCATGGTCGAAAGGACGGCGGCCTTGAACAGCATGCCCCAATGATCATCGACCTCGTCCTCGAGGCCAGCATAACCACCAGTGTCGGCTCCCGACTGGCGCCCCAGCGCGATCGAGCTACCATTTGGCATGATGATGCGGGTCCAGACCAGGAGGATTCGGCTCTGGCCGAACGCCACAGAACTATCGTACTGGCCGATCAGCTTGGCGGCCGCGCGCACAATTTCATTCCACCCGATAACGGATTAGTTCAACAAGTATTCAGTCGTCGTAGGGAGCCAGCGTAGAGCAGAGAAAAGATACTTGCTGCATAGAAGGCCGATGACGCGGATCTGCGAATAGTCTTTGCAACGGAGCTATCGCTACAGGCGGGCTTGAGTGTGACTCATCGACAACGAAGCCCCGGCGCATCGCAATGCCGAGTTTCCGTGATTGACCGGCGCTCAAGAGGCCTCGCTCGTTCGGCTTAATGTGATCTGCTATTCGGGTCACACCTTGATGCGCTATGCGGCCGGCAATCCGACGTTAGTGCGGGCATCTTCGTATGCAGGTTTCGATGCGCTCCAAGGATTTTCCATGTATTCTTCGTCATCTCTATCGCGCGGGCTGGCTGCAGGTCCGTCCGCCTCGGATACAAACCTCATTCATGTAGCCATCCGGTAAGGGCGAGTCGAGCGCCGCGCGCATAGGGCGGCACATACAGTACGGAATGTGGTCGCGGCACCGCGAACAATAAGAGAGTATTGTAAGTCGGTGGAAGACATATGGGTGGATCATGATCGCTCCAAAAGGCAGTTTGTCCACCCCAGTCATTGTCCCATTGTGTTGTGAGATTGAGAGAGTAGGCAACCTTTCGAATTCCCGGTGTTCCAGGCGGCTGCTTATCGGTATGCGTTGTTAGAAAATGTCCGGCCTCAAAGCGCGAAGCAAACCCGTCGACATGGATAAACTCGCCATGCCCGGTCGCATCTGCAACAATCCGTCGGAATCTCGTGCCAGTCAGGTATTCAGCAATTGTGCGAAGAACACCAGTGGCGCAACCATCACGCAGTCGCTCCACGAGCGGATAGCTCTTGAATAAATACTGGAACGATGCATTGGAACTGTACGGCTGGCGCCCGTCAGGACGAGAGCGCTCCCAATCCTTCCAGTCGAGACAGATCGGCGTTCCATCCGGGGCAATAGATACAACCGACCATGCATCGAACGACTGGAGAACTTCCGACGCAGCCGCGGCTACATCAGGCGCCAGAAAATCCACTATCCTCGCAGATCCGAATGTCTGGAATTCCGCTCGAATTTCAGCTCGACGTTCTACGGTCAAATCGCATTCAGAAATTCGCAGCACTGAGTTACTCCTCACGGAGCAGCCGCTATCGCCGCAAAATTGTGGCGATAGCGGGAGACAATGGGACATGGAAATTTACTACGCCTTGGCCTTCAGCGAAACGATCTTGCCAAGCTTGCGATCCTCTGTCTTATCAATCCATTCCGATATGAGAGAACGAAGTTGGGGCCTTGAATTTCCGACATAGTCTTTCAACGCCTTCCAATTATTCCCTGCGAGAAACTGCCGGACTCTGGCAGTCTCCTCAGGAGAGAGCGGAATGTCCATGTGGAATTCCAAAACCGTTTCATCTGCTGGTGTGGCGTAGTCTGTCTTGAGGATCAGGTTTGGTACTGATGAGCCCATTTGCTAGCTCCTATCTTTCCCGCGATCGTTTTGGCCATCTCGGCCAAGTAGGATTGTAGATGGTCTGAGCCTCGCAAGGACCTCCAAGAGTTGGTAGAGTCGATGACCTGCGACGGGCTGACGCAATGAAGTCAGCCCGATTCAAAAACTAGCAGGTCATATTGCACAACAAGAGGAGCGGCAGCGGCGACGGCCGGTGTCTGCCACCAAGCACGGGATCTTCAGCGCGACCTTCTACAAGGTGGAGAGCCAATACGGTGGCTTGGAAGTGTCAGACGCCAAGCGTGGCCGGGACGGCGCTCTAGAAGCGCCCATGCTCCAGGACCTTGAAGAAGAAAGATAGTGGCGGAAGCCGCAAGGCGAGAGGCTGGTGCACCGCTGCCGACCACCTTGAGGTGAGCGAACGGCGGAAGTGCAAAGTCCCACATCAGTGCGCTATCGCGGCGGGCGAGTTGATGAGGCAGTCGTACATACCCCTGCGCGAACTGGCTGCGGCCCGCCGGCGGTTCCGCTACAATCGCCTTCTCACAGTAATTCGTCATGCGACCGAACATGTGGCAAGCACCGATGAGCCCGCCTCAAGCAGACACTCAAATTCAATTGATTTCGCTTAACTGGGAGATCTTATCCTACAATTATGATCTAGGCTCGGGTGCATGTTTGCGTGCGCCACTTTTGCGACACAAGGGTAGAGGCATGAATATTCGCGAAGTAAGACAACTGTATGCCCGGCAGATACTGGCCATGGTCGGAGCAGATAGGGACAAGAAATTAGAAAAGGCATTTTCGGCTGTTCCGCGAGAACACTTTCTTGTAGGCCGTCGGTGGCACGCAGTGACTCCATGGGCTCCTCATTTGCGTTTGCAGAAGAACGACCCCACACTTCTTTACCAAGATGTTGTCATCTCCCTTGATCCAAAACGCGGAGTTAACAATGGTAGTCCGTCGCTTCACGCGTGGTTGATGCACAGAGTCGGACCACTAACAGGGGCGACCGTTGTCCACGTAGGCGCGGGAACGGGGTATTTCAGCGCCATTCTTGCCGAACTAGTCGGCAAAAAGGGGCGAGTGCTGGCTATTGAATACGACAAGTCATTGGCTAAATTCGCAAGGGAGAACCTGAGACTTTGGGGAAACGTTGAAGTTTTGAATGCCGACGGCAAGAACTGCGCACTTCCATTGGCTGATCTCATTTACGTCAACTTTGCGGTAAGCCGACCAGCCGTCACCTGGATCGAAAATCTGAAAGAGAGCGGACGTCTTCTATTTCCTCTTGGAATTCCCGAAGCGGAAGCCCGGTTTGTAGGACGACATGCGATGCATGCTGTCGCATTGTTAGTCAGACGTCGGAGAAAGGAGTTTGCAGCGGAGGCATTGCGCGAGGTGTCATTTGTTTTCGCTGAAGGAAGCGATGCTGCTGTCGGAGCGTCTGAGGAAAGACGGTTGAGGAAAGCACTTGCCTCCAAGGGATGGCAGAACGTTTCAACCCTCTATTGGAAGCAACGGGCGAAGGGACGATGTTGGTATGTTGCTAAGGATTGGGCATTAGGCGTCAAGAGCTGAAACCCGCCGCACTATCCGAACACCTCGCGGATTTTGGCGCCGCGGACGCTCTGCGCCCAGGGCTAATTAGATACTTGCAATTGGTTTAGTATCTGGAGTCAGATGCGTAGCTGCGAACGCTCCAAATGGAGCTGCTCGATGTGCTAGAATCCTTCTGTGGGCAGCGCGCAATCCGCTGGGCATAGGTTGTCTCGTGCTTTAGCTTCAACTGTGAAAGGCGCAGGACTTGATCGCGGAAGCGATATTTAGGCGTGAGCCTCGGTTTCACCCACGCTTTGAGAAGTTTACGATAGAGCCAGCCAGGATATCGGCTGCACACGGCCGGCTTTCTCGCAGAAGCAGCTTGCGATGCACTATCTTGAACCGCCCACGGGTACTGGATTGTTCGTCTAGCGGGCTTTGAGCGACTGCCCTCACGAATGCTCGTCCTTCTGAATATCGTCCGGGATCTCCTGTCGCAGCTTCGGCCTTTGACTGAGCGGTCGCCCGAGTGCCGCAACGAAATTGTCCCACCGCGCCCCCCTGCGCCCTCGCCGCCTTTGCAGCGGGCTCGGGAAGCGGCGGTGTCGTCGTGAGCTAGAAGCGAACGAACAACGCTAAGGTCTCGACCGAGACCCCGATGTCGCGCTCAAGCCGCGCAATGCGGCGATCGACCTGATCAAGTCGCTTGGCAATAGGGGCCTCCCGTCGCTCGTCGGCGTCGGGGGACAGGAAGGACGCGATGGCGGCTTCGGCGATGAGCGACAGCGATTGCTCGCGGCGACGCGACACCTCGTCGCCAGGCGTCGGGCGGAGCTGAAAGGCATGTCGCGCCGGTAAGCTAGACGCGAGACTTGAGGACTTTTTCCAGGGCCGCAACGAGCTCTGCGCGCTTTTCCTTCGATAGCTTGTCGAGATTCTGCTGACGCCATTTGACGGCAGGCAGATCGGCGGCGGCGGGGATGCCGAGGAGATCCCAATCAGGCTCGCCGCGCTCGAACGATACTAGAAATTTTCGGTGAGCCTCTGGCATCTTACCGACAATTTCTTCGACCAGGGTCTTGCGCGCGGCAACCAGCTCGTCCTTTGAAACGGGCTTGTCCGTCATTCCTTCGAAGCCGTGGAGAAATTCATCGCTGATATCTTTTTGTGGCGAGCCAAGTACCTCGAACATCGGCCTGTCGTGACTCAAGAGATAGACGATGAAGGCCTTGCGGAGTTCATCGGTAATTCCCTCATTGGCCAGCAGGTCGCGAGTATCAAACAAATCACGCGGATGCTGGCGATCCAAAGCGGCGACAATTTTTCCGCCATAGAGGTCAGCAAAAGAGACCGTGCGAGCCTCCGCGAAACCAAACGCCTCTTCGACGGCGGGACGCACCGAAGTCACGACCGGCTCGAAGACGCAGCCACGCAGCACAGGCGTGACTTCAATCTTGATCTGGACGTTCTGTGAGCGAACCACCAGTTTGACGATCGTGCCCTCTTTACGGGTCTCATGGACCTGCGCCCCGGGGATCTTCTCTTTAATCTCTGCAACGATGCGCTTCATGGCTGCATCGATGTCGGAAAGGGATTCAGCTCGCGGCGCGACAGGAATATAGGTTAGATCGATATCGACCGAGAGGCGCGGCAGGTTGCGGACGAAAAGATTGATCGCGGTGCCGCCTTTCAGGGCGAAGCATTTCTCTTCGGCGACAAGTGGGAGAACGCGCAGCAACAGCGCGACCTGCTTTTTGTAAGCATCAGCGAACGCCATGGAGATCTCCCGGCACCGTTATCTGATAGGTTGGATCGAGAACACCACCTTTGACGAGCATGCGTTTACCATGCCCAAGATCGACGGTTTGCTTGTTAAGCCGTTTGAGCCAGGCATGGTTGTGACGGTCGGCGAAGTAAAAGAAGAGACGCTTCACCTTAACGCTTGCGCAATCCTTCAGGAGTTTTTGCAAGCGATCGGGGCGAAGATTGGCAAGGCCAGCGAGTAGGGCATCGACCTGTTCGAAGCTTTCGTTGTTGGGCAATTCGTCGAGCAGTTCGAAAACGGCGCGCTCGGGCGTCGACAGGGTTAGAGGCCAGTCCCATTGGCCCCAGTTTAGTTGAGTTACGTCACCTCCCCGAAAAGCCGTATCATCGAGCATCTTCCCGGTTTCGACATTCCAGCGGACACTGCTTATGCCCTTCGCGACGGGTTCGTTTTTGAAGAGCCGCCGGTCGTTGTGGTAGACGAACTTCACGGACAGCGGCAGCTTGTTCACCCAGGATGGCGGAGACTTGGGGCCGTAGAGGTGAACGCGAGTCGTCGCTTGCGGCAGGTAGTGAGCGTATCCTTGTAGTTCGAGCGCCGTTCGCCCGCCCACGACGAGCGGTGAATAGTTTAGGATGCCCTGCAGGGATATGACGACCTGCTGCCAGCTCAATTCGTAGCGCGGTCGCCGGAAAACCCCGCGGGTTGGCTGTTCGAGCCAGCCACGCGTCACATACAGATGTTGGAGCTGGGTGGAGTAGCCGTGCCGCTTGAGCCAGGCGGAATCCACGACAAGCCCCTCAGGCAGGAGCTTGTCGAGCTGGTTTAGGAGTTGGCCTTTTTGTCTATCCATGATTGATATATTAGCATATTTTCAAACCTTGGGTTAGTTTGAAATTGTCTCCGTTAATCAACCATTAATTGATTTTTATGAGCCTATCCAAACCAATCCTTTCTACAAAGACGCATCCTGTGGACGACGATTCAGGACCAGTTGCGAGAGGAACAAATAAAGAACAAATTGATGTTAAAAATGCCAAGACCCGGCAGCTCAATGCAACTCGAAAGAGATGAAGATGGAAGGCAGTGAATTCAAACCGGGCGACCTGGTTCGAGTGAAATCAGGGGGCCCGTGATGACGGTCGAAAAGTGGGCATCACGGCAATGCTCCAGAGAAGCGGCGGTTTGGTGCGTCTGGTTCGAGAAGGTTGGGAACAAGCAGATCGCTCAGCAAAAGAGCTTCTCCCATGTCGTGCTTGAGAAGGCCGAGAAGCCGAACACGGCATTCTCGGTCGGGATCGTCAGGTCCTAAAGGGTGCATCATGGCGTTTCGCGGTCTCTTCATCGGCATCGACCGTTACGCCTCCCAAGACATAGATGAACTCACCTGCGCCCGACGCGACGCGATGGCGTTGGAAGCGCTATTCTCGGACACTCTCCGAGGTGAACCCCAGCGAGCGCGTGCGCTGTCGCGCCGACTCAATTGTGGAGCTGCTCTGTCCGATGCCCCTTCGCGAGTCCCTTCCAGAAGATTTCAAGCTGCTCGTTGAGCTGCTGCGCGACTCGCACGGCCCGCCGCCCCGCGCGATCATCGGCGATCTTGATGCGCGTTGAATGCTTGATGACACGGCGACGATCGAGCTTCGCGAACTCAACCGATACGCGACGAACGAACTGCCAGGCGCCATGACGGCGGGTGAGAAAGTCGGGCATTCTCGGAACGTGTTGAACGAAATGTTGGACGTTTTGTTGGACGTTTCCTGCCCTCGTATGCAGCTTGGGAACAAGCGCGAGAGGTGTCTGAGCCCGTCGCCAGGTCGAGCCGATCAATAGGTCATAAGACGCTACGGCAATTTCCAGAACCAGATGGGATCGGCGTTCCAATAGTCGGCTCCGACGGGATTGCTGCCGTCCCACAGGTCAATATGGCCCTGCCCCGGGAAATCAGGAATGTTCAGGTAGGCAACCAGCCCCTTCTTTCCCTGAACGCTCGCGGGGGCGGTGCCCGGCGCACTCACCCCAATGTCGTGAACACCGAACACCTCCGCCTTGCGCAGAATGCCAGCCAGATCGCCGGCGCCACGGACGAAATTGTGGGGGCAAAGGTTGACTCCGCTGTTGGCAAATTTCTCCTTGATTCCAGTGACCGTCTTGTCCAGAGCCTCACTCATGCGAATCGCACAGGTGTTGGGAAAGTGCATGGTACAGTTATGAATCTGTGTCGGATCCGTCTTGTAGACGCCCCGGATGGCCGAAAATGCAGGCCTCGCCTGAGCAAACGGCGAGAGCATGTCGCGCAGGGCGTCCTGCAACGAGAGCTCATCGGGTACCACGATCACGTCCTTCGGAAGCGAGCCCGCCTGATAATTTCCGATACGCTCCTCGGGAGCGACAAAGGCGATCACCCGCTTTCCGAGACCCAAAGCAATTTCGAGCTCGGCCTGGGTACCTTCACCGCCCTTCAGAACGATGACCACATCGGCCGAGGCCATGTTCATGATGTTGCGCGAATCGGCACTCTTTGGCGCCGTGCCGGGAAGATGCGTGAAGATTGGGAGCTCGATCCACCGGTTCGGATAGCCGGATTTCGGAGTGAGCGCGTATGGCGACACGTTTCCGAGTTTTGCTCCTGCAAAGCCTTGCGCGCTTCCCGGAATGATTCCGATCGAGCGTCCGACCCGGAGCGGCGTCCCGCAGAACGATTTTGCGACAATCTCCATCGCGCCGCCCCCACCGCCGGTCAGCAGGTCGCATCCATGCTCCGCGACGATCCGACCGGCAATGCTGGCGCGTCGATCAAGCTCGGTTCCGACGGAAACCGCGTCGCCGGAGGCCGCCACGACGATTTTGACCATTTCTCGATCTCCCCTTGCTCATTCACGCTGTAAGTGAACACATTCTGATTGTAGCGAATCTTCTTCACCGGCGGATTGACCGGACGAGGACTGGATCACCGATCACGACGACCCAGCCGCGGCCACGCGGGCCCGCCGTATAGGCAATCTATCGCCAATATTCCGCACCGGCGACGACGATCGTTGCGAGGCCCGGTCATGCACTTCCAAATTCCTGGTCGCACGAACAATTCTTGAACCTGAACTCCAGCAGAAGGTCACGAGACCTCCATCGTTCACAAGGGAACTATCAGGCACCTCGATCAGCTCGGCGCTAGAGATTTATCTTCTTCAGGTTTCAGGAATTCGCTTTCGCTTTCCGGCAGATAAGTCTGTCCGTTGCGATCAGCCTTGATCACGAAGATGCAATTTCTTTTGAAATCGGCGCTCGGCCTTACCAGGGTCCAGACGAAGGCGGCGTGGCGGCGCATCATGCCCTGCCGAAAGTCCCGCGCCGGGTCCACAAGGTCAACCCTCCACGGTAGCGGCGACTGGGCATGCAGCGGCACCGACAAGCGCGAAGCGCCTCCTTCTCCGGTGCGCAGAAGCGCCGCATAGAGAGCCGGTGGCGGCTCGATCACGGGATCGTCGGTCAGCACGAAGCGAAGGCTGCACGAGGGGATCTCCCTCGGCGCAGTGGGAGTCGCCGGTGGCTTGGGCAGCAGGTCGACTGGAGCCGTTGCACTTGCGCTGACCGAGTTCCAAAGCAAGGCGGTGGCAACACCGTTCAGAGCCGTCTCCATCACCAAAATGTCCCCGGCCGACAACCGGGCGGGCGTGCCATCAGTTTCCGTGACGGCGGCAAGCGGTAGTTCGTAGACGTTGCCGAGCTTGATCTCGACCTGGTCCTTGGCGAAGCGCAACGGGCGTGACGGTTCGCCCTTTGGCTGCAGCTCGAGCCGCATCGAGGCAGCGGCCTCGTTTGGCTGCACCTTCATGAGATCGCCCCCCGAAGCCACTCCGTTCGCTTCGGCAACAGCCTGCGCGATATCGTCCATTGGCCGCTCGAAGCGAGCGTCGAGCATGAAGGTCACGGTGCCGCGACGGTTGAGCTGGCCGCGATCCGCCGTCAGGACGAGCTTGAGATCGCCGCGGCCGCTAGGCAAGAGCTGCCTGGCGGCATCGGTGAGTTCAAGCCTCCTGCCGTCGGCGGACGGCGGGCTCGCGAGATCGCGATCATAGGCAGGGTCGGCAAACAGCAAGGTTGCGGGTGTGAGCGGCAGGGCGCCGCGGATCGCGGTGACTGGATACAGCGACATGCGTAGCGTGATGGGCGCGCGGTCGGAGCCCTGCGCAAGTTCCGGCTGAGCTGGATCGGCGACCGTGAGTGGCAATGCGCCATCCTGCGTGACCACGCTGGTGTCGCGGGCCGACGAGGGATGAACGGTCCACTGAATTTCCGCGGCTGGCAGTGGCCCAGGAACGGAAAAAGCCGCCGCGATGTCCGGATTCGCAACCTGCCGTGTCGCGCCTCTTGGAATGAGGGTGACGGCGATCTCGGCGCGGAAGGTCTTCATTGGCACCGTAGCATGCGGCGTCCAGTCCTTCGTCGTCGTGAAACTTGCCTGCGCGAACGGAATGATCGCTTTTCCAAGCCTTAACATGCCGCGCGTCTCGAGCTTACCGGCCACGCCCTTGATCAAGACCTGCCCGAGCAACTCGCGAGGCGGCGCCACAGGCGTTTCTTCCGAGACGACAATCAACCGGCACACCAGCCTGATGGTGCCGTCCCACAGATCGGAGGTGGTGCTCTTCCATTCGGGCGCGGCAACGATGCTGATCGACCAGGCTCCGTACTTCTTCTTCGACCCGACACTGACACCCTCGACAATGTCGGCCGAGCCGATCACCGCCGTAAACGGAGTCGTGGGATCGACCGGCGATGACTCGATCCGCCGATCCTTCAGCGCGCTGCCGGTATTGGCCGGCAGGCGCGCCGGCCGCGGCGTCCTGAGCTGGCGCACGAAGGAGGAGCCGCCCTGCGCCGGCCGGCCAAACCGCGCATACATGGGATCGAACATGGCGATCGTGCCAAGGCCGCTGAGCAGGCGCGCGCGCCGTACGGTCATGATTCCGGCGCGCTCGCCGACGGACGCCGCACTCAGCTCCTGCGGAAGAAATGGCTGAACCTCGCGGCTGCGGCCCGCGGGCACGGCATCGTCGTTGCCGTTGCTGGCGCGGATCGCTTGGAGCACGTCGCCGATGACCGGCAGCCGTACCAGCGGCGCCGCCGGCGTCAACCATCCGATCGGCGGCCCCCTGAGACCTTTCGTCTGGAGCTGCAGATAGAGCGGCACCTGCGTCTGCGAAAGCCAGACGAAATCGCGCTCGGTCTCTGTTGATGTCTCGGTCTCCGTCGCCGCGAGGCCGATCTTCGCGCCGGTATGAGCAGGAAGACGGACGCGCCGGGTCAGGCCCGCCAGGCCCGAACCCTTGTCTCCATGCTGATCCTTTTCGTAGTCGCGAATCGGCGTGCCCGCTCCTTCGGTCGGCGGAGCCAGCCAGCGGAGCGGCTCGGTCATGCCGGGGACCGCAACCGCGCCACGGCCGTGATCAGCAAAGGACGCGATCGAGCTTGCCGGGATTGGCGGCACATCGACGATCGCCGGCGGAAATGCATGCGGCGCATAGGTTGTCACGACGGCTGCGCCGGAAGCCGGAGCGGCGACGAATGCGACCCGCGGAATACTATCGCGCGCAACCGCGAGTCCATTCAACACGGGAATCGGGCTGGTATCGCTCTTTCCTGACAATGGCCCCGTCCAGTCGGCAACCGTCAAATTCTCTCCTACCAGCGCGAAACGCGGCGAAAGTTTTTTCGGCGATGCCGGCAGGTCCGTGTCGCGCAGCACCATGGCCGTTGCCACCGACAGTGACGATTTCCCTTTGCCTTTGCGCAAGATCGAGGCGCCGGCGACGAGGGACAGCGCTCCGACCTGGGCCGGCAGCGATGCGTCTGCCAACCTGAAGATGCGCTCCACCGTGATCGCGGAAGCGAGGAAGAATGGCGTGGTCGCAAGATCCGCCGCGCTGGTGAGATCGGCGTTGACGTAGCTCTGCTCGACCAGCACCGCGCCGGTGGGATCGTCCAAGCGGCTGCCATCGCTCGACGGCGGCAACGGCAAAGATCCCGCCAGTGCTGCGGCGCGCAAGGCGTCGAGCGAGGCATCGGCGGGCGACGGCGCCCCCGGCCTGGTCAGTGCCAGCAGCCGCGTGGCCGGGCCGTCGGTCCAGGACAATTCGAGACCCAGGCCGGGCACGATCTGCTTGATCTTGCCGGCATCCAGGCCCGCCAGTACCGGCAGACGCAGCAGCGGGGTCGAGTCCGCGGCGCCCAACCGAAGCGCGCCGAGGAAACCACCCAACACCATCAAGCCCTCGGCAGGCTCCTTCCAGAATGCTTTGCGAAAGGCCGCACCGAGCGTGCCCTGCAGCACGGTGGCGACCGCGCCGAGGCCTGGCCTGTGCATGCCGGGCTCCCTGTCGGGAAGGACATACTCGCTCTTCACGATCTTGCCCCGGTAGCGCGCGGCGAATGTCGTGGAGTCCTTGGCAAAGTCACCGTCATTCGCCGGGGCCGCCGGAATCATCGCTTTCGGATACCCGATCGCTATGGTCTCGGCCCCGGTCCAACTCAATGTCTTGCCGCCGCGACTGAGCTCGTGGCGCGCGGTGACCAACGTGGTCCAGCAGGCGGTGGGGGATTTCTCGGCAATCGCGGCCGCCAGAGCGAGGTCGAGCCGATGATCCAGGAATGTCCAGGTGACGACGTGTGATGCGTCGACCGCCGCTCCCGGCCTGACGGTGATCCGCCCGTTGTTCTGCTTTGGATCGCCCGGCAGCGGAATGGTCGGCGGCGTCGATCCCCAGCCGATCGACGGCCAGTTGACGGCATTCTTTGCGGTGACCTTGCCTGTCACCGCTGCCGTGCCCTTCCAGTCCGCTCCGGAGCCCGCACTCGAGAGGCTGAATTGCAGCCTGGCACCCTTGGCATCGATCGCCTTGCCCAGCGTGACGGACGGCTCCTGCGCGACGCCTTCGCCTTCGCAATATCCAAATACGAGATCGCCCGTGCCTGACGTCGCGCCCTTGCGCAACCGCGCAACGAGGCCGAGCGATGCTTTCCATGACGTGGCAATCCGGGTCTCGGGTATCGCCATCACCAGAGCGCCGTCACCCTCGATGATGGATCCCGCCGCAAGCGTAACGCTCTGTCCGAAGAAAGAGACTTGGCCGGCGCCCTCGTTGTCCAGCTCAATGCCGAATGAGCCCGTCGGAGATGTTGGCTCCTCGCCGCGCGGCACGATCTCGATCTGGTAGGTCAGTGCGAGCGACGCCGGCCTCTGGATCAGGCGGGGCGGAGCGGTTGGCCGAAGCCGCAAGCCCGCCTCGAGCAACGCCTTGGTCACCCGCAGCCGCCCTTGTCCCGGCGCCGGATGGCTCTCCTGCACGGCTGCAGTGAAGCGCACGGTTTCGCCCCACAGACCGTCCTGGGTATCCTCCGCAAACACCACCGAGGCCGAGTCGAATGTGATGCCGACGCCCGCAACGTCCACGGAAAAGCCGGCGACCGCGAGATCGAAGACGAAGCTCTCGGTCGGCTTGATCTTGGCGTTAACGACAACCTGCCGCCGCGGATTCCGCTTGTCGGCAACGTTGAACGAAAACTGCAGCAGCTGATCGCTGAAGCTCGCGCGAGTGCATTGCCCTTGATCGTCAAAGGTCAGGCTGAGCGTCACCAGGTTGAGACCGGTCTTCGGCAGACCCACCTGTTCGCCAAGGGTCAGCCGGCACGATATCGAAGCCGAGGAAACTTTGTCGTTCTTCAGAGAAAGCGCCGTGAGCCGGAGCGGCTCCAGCCAGAAGCCAAAAAACGGAATCTGGCTGCGGCCAAGCCGGAAAGCCAGCTCCGCATCGAGCGGGTTGGCGGGCACCAGCCGCCATTCGAATCCGGCGCCAGCCAGCTTCTGCTCGTTATTCCAGATGTCGAAGGCGATCTCGCCTCCGGCGTCGAGCAACGCCTTGTTGTCCTCGAACAGCACGTCCTTGAACCAGAACCGGAAGCTCCGCGCGATGCCGTTCGCCGTTAAGCCGATCGACACGGGCGTCAATAGCGAGACCAGGCGCCGAACTTTCCTATCCGGCAGCATCACCGGTCGAGACAGGAGACCAACGGGAGTCTCCGCGGGAGGCTTGATTCCGGTGAGGCGATTGTCGAGATCGAAATAGTCGTCACCGCCGGCCGGGTCTCTGAAAGTGGCCGGACTGAACCCCAGCACTTCGAGGGGGCCGCCATTGTTCTGTAAGATCCGGGTCGTCAGGTTCGGCGTGAATTTTCCGTCGAATCCTCTGAGCACGTCGTTTCCGGACAACGCGCCGCCGTTGTCGATCGACAGACTGCCATAGGGCAGCTCGCCGCCAACGACCTTGGTGCCGACTTGAATGGGGACACCGCCCCAGGTCAGACCTTTGACAAGCGTCTTCACATCGACCTTCGCGTGGTCGGCATCGACATCGACCGGCCTGAACGGCATCATATAGCTGTCGGCGACACGCGAATTCTGGTGCTTGCGCTCCTGGTCGCTCCAGAACTCGGCGAGAAGCGGCCAATCGAGCGCAGTGGCTGCCGGCCGCGGCGGCGGTGTTTCGCGCTCCTCCTTGCTTGCAGGCCCTCCCGGTTGCGGAGGCAACGGCGCAGTCGCAAAAGCTTCGTCGAGCGCGGGCAGATCGAAGCGGAGCGAGGCGTGATACGGAACGGGGTTGTGAAGGCCTGCATCCGGAAGCGGCCGCAGCTCGACCCCCGGCAGACCGAGCGCCGCGAAAGCAATGCCTCGATCCGGACTACCAGTCTCGTCAGCGCCGGGATCTGTGGGCCAGGAACTGATGAGCTTGTAGCGCAAGGGGGCGTCGACCAGCTCGGCAAAAGGATTGTCTTTGACCACGCGAAGCGTTGCGAGCCTCAGCCATTCCTCTCCCGCGGCCTTGGTCTCAAGGGCGAACGGGATCAGATCGCGACTCTCGAGCGGTCTCACCCCACCTGCCGCAGCGCGCGTCATCGGCATCGCGGCCGCAAGCGGAATGGTGTGGTGACGTCGCCAGACAACCGGAGACCAAGGCGGCACCGCTTTGGCGACGAAGGCAGCCTCCAGGGCGCCCGCTACCGTCTTGCCGTCGACGACGGTGACAGCCGCCTGCAAGGCGGCCCGCCCCTCCTTCGGCCTGAGCAGCTCTTCGATCCAGCGGTTTCCTTTGCCTTTGACCTTGAAATCGATGGCCAGATCGACTTGCTCCACCTCCATCGGGTTCGACTGGGGCTTGTCGTCAACCCGCGTGGCGGTGATCGCGAGCGTGGACACATTGACCCGAAGGAGATCCTGGGCGCCGCTCTCGAACGCGAGGTCGATGAAGGAGCCCGGTCCTGCGCCAAGCCGCGGCAGCGCCTCGAACGCGTCCGGTCGGTCCGCCGATAGCCAGACCAGCCCGCGTGCGGAGAGACTGAAATCGTCGATCCAGATGTCGGCTTTGGCCAGAAGTGCCGCTGCAGGCGCACCAGGGTGCGGATCGGGATCGTTGGCCGGTTCTACTTCGACGATACCGTAAAGGGCGGCGGGTTTTGCGACTGTCACTGCCCAGGGAGTTTGAGACCCGGGACCGAATTCGCCTCCGGTTGAAAGCACCCTCGGGGGTAAGCCGAGGCGCTTTAGGCGGAGGAAGCCGTCACCGAACATCGACGTCTTCTGCTTCTCCGGCGCGCTCACCGTGAGGTTCAGGTCCTGGTTGGTGTCGCGCGGGCCGAGATTGGGCACCGGCATTTGCAGCCAGCCGTCAGCCAGCGGCACGAACGCAGGAAGCAGCGGTCGAGCGAAGGCTGCTCCCGCCGGCGAACCGGCTTCGACCGGCGGCACAGGGGGCGGGTGCTCAAGACCGTAAGCAGCGCGCAAATTGGTGGCAAGCTGGTCAACATGAATACCAAGCGGTTGCAACGTTCCGAACGTTGCCGCGATTGACTTCGGCAGGCAGGCGACCTTCAGGGCAGACGGCGCCGTGGCCGTGGCCGGCTGGCCGAACTTGAATGTCACCTTGCCGGCGCTTTCGGTGGCTACGACCCAGCCAGTCGCGAGCGGCGCGACGCCGTCGATGTCGCCATTCTCACTGGGACTGACCATTTCGACGCGCAGCGCGCGTTGGGGTACTTCCAGCGCGCCGAGCGCACTGGGAACGCCGTTCTGCATCGTCACGGACCAGCGGAAGCCGGGGATGCTGCCGTCGTGCGCGGCAGCGAATTTCAGTCCCAGCAGATAGTCCTCGCGATTTTCGCGAACGGCCGGCGTGATCCTCGTCCAAGCGTCACGCCATTCTTTTTCCGTTCCAGCGGCGGCCGAGATCAGGTTCAGGAAAAACCTGCCGTCTTCGTCCGCGGAGAGGAGCACTCTGCCACGTAACACGTGCCCGCTCGAACCGGGAAAAACGTTGAAGCGCGCGTCGAACTCGATGCCGTCAGGCACCAGCCAGATACGGGCCCAGGCCGCGTTGCCTTCCTTCGTCGATTCGATGCCGAGTTTCGTAAGCCAGGCCAGTCCGTCTGTAGGATGGCCACTAGCCTCTACGACTGCGCGCAAGCCGACACGCCCGGCCACGAGCCGCAGCGGCGGCATCGGAATGTCCTTGGAATCATCGCTGGGCGGCGGCCACTGCCGATCGTCGACCGGCAGCGGCTCGACAACGGTGCGTACGAACGGCGCCTTGCGCGGATCGACGCCAGTCGATGGCTCGTCCGCTTCAGCGAAGGTCTGGAGCACAGCCCCTTTCCGCGCCCGCACCTCGATGCGCGAGGTCTGGGAGAAGGAAAAGATCAGGCGATCGGCATCGCCGGCACGTTCTGCGTAAGCGGGGTTGGTGGCGCCGACCAGCAGATGGAGGTCAATCAGGCGCGGCCGCCGCCACGGAGGACCGCCAGCGCCCCCGGGGCGAGGCTGGTCGGCGGTGAGCAGACGAAGCGGATAGACATGATCCGCATTGACGCCGCTCGGCTTGTTGAACTCGTCGAATGTATTCTTCCGCCCGAAATAGGGTGCAGTGGCCGACAACACCCAGAAAAACCGCGCGTCACGTTGGGTCGTCTGCGCGGAATGTCGCCCGGCGTTGCCCGCCAACGTAACCTGGCGGAGCTGCGGCTGATCGCCGTCGATGATCAGGTCGGCCATGACTAAGCCTCGCTCGCAAAGGCAGCCCACTCAGGCGGCGCAACGTCGGTCTCGATCTCGCCGATTGCCTTCCAGTCGTGCGCGGGGCCTTGGCTTCCCGCCTTTTGCTTCGACATGTCGATCGCGTTTCGCCGGTCTACGGCGCGGATCTTGAACTCCTCCGCCGCACCAAACAGCCGCTCGCGGCAGAGCCGCCACAACACGCCGCCCTTCTTGCCGAACGGGTGCTGATCGAGCGCCAGCACCCCATCAGCCTCAGTCTGTGTCGGCAGGTCAGAGACAGTCAATATTTCCGCGCCGGTGCGTTCGATCACAAGCGTCAGCGGCAGCGTCGTATTGATCGGGGGCAGGACAGCGTCGTCAGCCGCGGATGTCAGCAACGCCAGCACCCGGTAGCGTTCGCCGCTCAACAATGCGAGATCGGGCAGCGCAGGGCCGGCGAGCGCGTCCGCTTCGGCTTTCAAATTGCCGGCCATGTCCTTCAAAGCTTCGGCGAGACGTTCGTTATCGTCCGACGCGTCAAGGGTGTCGGCGGCAGCGACAAGAGCATCACTGGCATCGGCGAAGCGCTTCTTGACGGCGGCAATGTCGGGCAATCCCTCGAAGTCGAGTTTAAGAATCAATCGTCGCTCGGCGCGTAGCAGCGCAAATTCATTCGCCTTGTCGTTGAAATCCTTGCGAATCGGATCCTGTTTCGAACTGTCTGGATCCTTTGGTACGTAGCGCGCCGTTTGCTCCTGGATCAGACCGTCCGCGCGCGGCACCAGCGAGAAGGCCAGATGGAATTGCCGGCCGAATTTCGCCGGCCCGGGTCCGAACGCTTTATCGATCTCGTTTGTCGCGACCGCGGGCCATCCAGCGGCATGTTTTGTGTCTGCCGCTTGCGGCTCGAACCGAGGCCCACGGCAGCGCACGACAATCGGAACTGGCGGCGCCTGATCGTCGGCCTGCGTATCGGGCCGCGCCACCAATTGCACCACCGCGTCTTCTTCTTCGAGAACAGTCTTTTCGGTTGCTGTACCCGACGTGCCCTCGCCATGGCGCAGCAAGGCGTAAGTCACGTTCGGGTCCGGCCACCACACGACATCTCTGCGGGCCATGTGGTCGTCCGGATCGGTCGCGATCCATGGCCACGCTTCCTCCACCGTCAGGTCGGCGTGCGAAATGAGGCGCACGCCTTCGACCTGGATGGTGGATTTCTTGCCGTGGCCATCGCGCACAATCTCGATAGCAGGGTTACCAAGCAACTTCTCGACCTCACGGCCCTTGAGTTGCTGTCGCGGCGTCTCATCCTGCACGGCAGATACGACGTTGGAGACGACGAGGCCGGCGCGTGCGACGGCGAGTGCCGTGACCCGATAGTGGGGCGGCAATTGATCGATGCGCCAGATGTCGGCGCCCTTCCAGAGCGACGGATAGCGGTCCGCGACTTCGCCAAGCGTCTTGCCGTCGATGTCGTTGTCGCCCAGCGGCCGCTTCAGAGGACCGACCAGTCGCTTGGGATAGAGTTGGACGTCCTCAGGCCACGTGTCGTCGGCCCTGGCCTGCCTGAGCCGATCCGGCCAGTCCCGGTCGCGATATTCGCGTGCAAAGGTCAAGGCCGTTCCTTCGGTGCCCAGCCGGGCAAACAACGAACGATTGGAGAAGGCGAGCGCCTCCTCGCCGTGGCGGGCGACAACCAGCTCCCAGATCTCCCCGGAGCTGCCGTCGTCCTTCCTTCCCGTGAGCCGCGAGCCCAGGATGACCGGCGGCTCGATCCTCTCGGTGCGCGGCGATACGGCGACCGCGTAACCGATCGGCTTCTTGAACCTGTTGGCGTCGTCCTTGTTGCCTTCGAGGAGGCCGCGCGTCACCAGCCGCTCGCTGTCCTCCTGGTCGTCGCCATAGTAACCGGCGCCGAGCGCAAGGTTCTGATAGCGCGGCGTCGGCCGCACCGCATAAGCGCGCGCATGGGCCCAGCGATCGGCATGGAGGAACGACAATGTCAGCATGCCGTCGGAATCGGCGGCCAGATGCCACGGCTGCGCCTTGACTGGCGCAGCGAGCCCATAGGGAAGCTCAGGCGCCTCGACGGCCACCGCGCCATGATCGAGGAAGCGCTGCGACCAACCTAGATAGGCGCCCATTACCTGCTGGTAGTCGTCGTAGGTCGGCTGCACCAGCCGCCCATCGGAACTCTTCGCCGGCCAGGCAAAGTCGGGGAGCGCCGCCCCCAGATTTCGCCGAAGCGAAGCGAACGCCGCCATGCTCGCTGTCGTCGATTTCGGCGTCCCCGGTTCGATATTGTCCGGCCGGCTCGCCTCCGCCACTGCCATGACCGACCAGATGTCGGCCTTGATCTCTCCGAACAGCTCGAACGGCGAGCGGCGCGTCACCCTTTCGGAAACGGCGGCGGGTGACTTCAGTTCGACCAGACCCGGCACGTCGTCATGTTCATCCGCGAAGGGCTTGGCGGGAAAATCAACGGGGTCATCCGCTGGCGGATCGAAGTCCTTTCTCTCATCGATGATGAATTGCCTCAGATCCTTGAAGAGGACGAACGTCTGCTTCCTGTCGACCGCTTTGTCGCCTGTCGCCGTCGTGATGACAATGCGCGCCCTCACTGTGAGGGCTGTGGCAAGATCGATCGTCTCGTCCGCCGCCACGCGGAAGAACAGGCTGAGACCGGGATCGAGCTTGGTCGAAAGCACCCGCCCCTTCGGCCAGGCGGTGGTCTGCAGGCTCGCGGGCGCCGATTCCATCTGGCCTGGCGTCCCCGCTGGCGCCGTCTCCGGTGGCCTCACCTCGACAATCCTGCCGTCGGCTACGCGCAGCACCTCGAATGTGGGCTTGCCGATTTGATTTTCGAAGCACAGTTCGTAGCCGGCAATGCTGATGGTCTTCCAGATCTTGGAGTTGGACTTTGGATTGCCAGCCGCGATTTGCGCCGATGGCCAATTCCCCTTGGACCACCCCATCCCGAGCAGATAGTACTTCCAGCACTTCGCCCGTCGCGGGCGCAGTGACAGTTGCGCCATCGCAAGTCCATCATCGTCGAGATTCAAGCCCGCCGTTTCGTCTTCGACGCTCGATGTCGAGAGAACGGCGTTGAACGGCCCCGCCAGCCGATCGCTGCCGGGCTTGAGCAGTACGTCCACGAAGGGGTCTCCCAAGGCGTTGTCGTCACCAAACACGGAACGATACCGTCTGGCGGCCTCCTTCATTACCGGATCGATCCGGCCGAGGAGCTCCGAGGGCAGGACGAAGCGGTCCTGATCGCGGTCATACAGTCTCAGCGTCACGGCAAGCCCGAGCTGATGCAGGGCCGCCCAGCCATAAGGATCCTTCTCGGCAATCGTTGCCGAGAGGAAGCCGGCAAAATCCTTGGCATCGCCCGGCTGGACGCTTTGGGGCGTCACGACATATCGCCGGTACAACGCCGTTTGCGTCAGCTGGTATTCAAGTTCGCCGATGACCTCTTCGAGCAGCGGATGACGGAATGTCTTAAAGTCAAGCGGCTCGATCCACTTGCCGGTTTCAATGTGCGCGCCGCGGATTAATGTGTGGCCCGTAAGTTCAACGGCCAAACCGTCGAGTGCGGTACGATCCTCGGTGAATATTTCAACAATGGCCGGAGACGGTTTCCAGCCGAACCCGAGCAGCGCCTCCCGGAGCAATCGAGCCGAGAACCTCTGATCTTCGCTGTTGGCCCCAAACTCGCAATGGCCAACGTTCGGATAGAAAGCGAGGCGGTCCGGATCACCTTCGCCAGCCGCCAGAGCCGTACGCTCCCACCCGCAGCCGGTCAACGCCACTTCGAGCGAGGGCGCGATCGAGAGCAGGGTCTTTTCCGCGCGGCTGCCCGCTGCAGCCACAAGCTGCGCCCTGACGGCGAATGGTCGTCCATTCCGCATCAGATCCGTGACCGCACCTTCCGGAGCGGTCGGCATCAGCCGGATGCGCGGCACCCGTTCGGCGAAATGCAACGTCGATTCAGCCGGCGAATACCACGGCGCGCGGATCGGCTGCGATTGCCTGTCGCGCCCCTGACCGCGGTTCAGCAGCCGCCAGGTTTCGCTAGGGTAATGCGCCTGCCAACCCTGCCAATCCCTGTTGTGATCCGGCATTAGGCGCGCCATTTCGGGCGAAACTCTTTCAACGCGGGCAACACGGCGGGCACGCCGCCAGGTCTTGGCGTTCTCCTCGAGCTTTACCGTGCTGGTATCGAGCCGCGCCAGATCATCAAGGTCGAGTTCATGCACGTCGTAGCCGGCGACTGCGGTCTGGTGGATCTTGTCGATGCCGGTCGCCGAACTCGCATCAAATCCGGACGAGGCTGCAAAGGAAATCCGGGTCAGCACGCGCCGGTCGGCGTCGCGCACCAGCGCCGGCGGCTCGCCTCCGATCAGCGAGTCAAGGCCGCCGACCGCACCGACCGGCGGAACGCGGAATCGGGCAAAGCCGGATTCGGCGCGAACCTGTCCGGCAAGATGCGGCGGCATGTCGAGATGGACAGGCCACTCGAACGCTTCCGGCCGCATCAGACCGACGTTCTGCCCCGAACCGTCGTCAACGAGGGGTTGGACCCGCACTTCGATCGCGACAGGAGTCCGCTTTGAATTGAAGGTCGCCACGATCTTCGGCTGCTTCGGATCGCTGTCGTCCATGACCGTATGGAACGTCTCCAGCGAGAAGCGCGTCGCGATGCGCTCCCTATCTCCATTCTCGCGACGCCACAGGCTGCCCAAGAAGACGTCGCTACTGCCAATGCCTTCCGGATCTCTGTCTTCCGGGTTGAGCTTGCGGACCGGAGGTCTCTTGTCGAACTTCAAGTCGAATTCGTTGATCGTCTGACCGTCGAGCCGCCGCCACAGCGGAAACTTGGCAAGCGTGTCGTGGTCAGGCTCTATCCAATCAACGTCGGTATTGTTGGGACCGCCGCGGCGCACGTCAAGGAACAGATCGCGATCTTTGTCTCTAAAGTTGACAATCCAGATCAGCTCGTCGGCGGTCGGCCCAACGCCCGAAGGCGGACCCAGACGCCGGTCGGTCAAGCCATCGGTGCCGTAATGTCCGGAAGGACGTATCGATTCGGGATCGGCGATGAGCCGGTAGTTGCGCACCACGCGCAGGGAGCCGCTGCTCCAATCTTTCTCCGAACGGAACGGATCTCGCAGCGCCATCACGACCCCGACATTGCCCTTCGGAGCAAGATCCGAAGTCCAGGGGACGTCCCCCTTCACGCCTTGTCCCATCTTAGTAACGACAAATCGCAATTCAGCTTCCGCTGGGCGGATCGGAGGCCGCGGCTTGGCCACGTCGACCAAGAAGCTCTTGGGCAAGCCGCGCGTACCGGCGATATCGACCGGCATCACCGTGTAGGTGACGGATATCGAATCGTCCCCGCCGATCAGATTGACCCAATTGATCGCGGCCTGCAGTGCCTGGGATTCATCGCGTGCCGGCAGCAGCGCGGCGCGCAGATCGGCGGCAATGTCAGCGAGGTCGTCGGTGAATTGCCAGTCAGGCCGGATCAGCTTGACGACACCGCCTTCGCATCCGCCGATGGTGGCTGCGGGCTTGACCTTCATGATCCGCGGTGTGAATTCCTGACCTTCGATCGTGCGCCTGATCTCGTAATGGTGCAGGAAATGCTCGGGATCGCCGTCGGACCACGCCAAGTGCAGCCGCCAGTCGAGCTTAATTCCATCCGGCGCCACCGTGGAGCGTCCGGATGCGAGAATCGGGTCCTGCTCCTCGAACCAGGTGTCCTTCCCGTTGAAGATCGTGATCTTGCCCGACTTCGCTACGGGTTTGGCGGTTTCGTCCTTGTCGTCTCGCTCCAGCTTCTCGATGTGGAGGTTCGCGAGGCGCGCCAGGTCGGTGGCCTTGCCGCGGAACACCAGCCCGAGATGGGAGACATGGGCAAAGGCCTCGTCGCGCAGACCGGTGTCCGGAAGCGCGACGAATTGCTCCAGGAACATCGAGAGCACTGTCGAACGCGCCAGATGAACGGCCTCGACGACAGGATTTTCCGCAGCCGTCGCGGCGCGAGCGCGCTGCGCCGTGTCTCGCGCCGCGATCCGCTCCTGCTCGGTGACACCTTCGGAGTCTTCGGCTCGGTCATGCCGGCGCAACGGCGGCTCACACCACGCCGCCAGCGTGACTCGGTAGGGCCCGCCATCCTCGCCGATTCGCCATTCCGTGTCGGTCAGGAAGCACTCGTCGAACAGATGGGCGAGCGTAAACTTTTCCGGACCCGTGCCCGTCGGCTGCTCTGTCTGGACCGGCTTGTTCCACCTGACCTTGATGCCGGCTGTCGTAGGATCGGCCGGATCCGCTTTGACTGGCTGCCAGGTGATGGTGGCAGCATCCCAACGCTCGACGCCGGGCTGATTCCAGTCACCCGCAGGCCCCCGCAGCTGATAAGCGGGCGCATCCTCCGAACGTTCGCCCGTCTTTGGCTTGAACTCCGTCGGCGCGGCGTAAAAGCTGGACCGGTCCGTGATCTCTTTCCCCGGTTCGCACGGCACCAGCAGTGCATAGCAGTCATCGCCACTTCCGACCCGATGCAGCACCAGCCAAAAGTCGGTCGGCTGCGTCGCCGCGCCGAATTGAGCCCGGTACTGCGACGGCTTGAGCGACGCATTGGTCGGATTCGGCTTGACCACCTGTTCCTGCGGCGGCGCCATTGCGGGAGCTTCGGCATTCTTAGCGTCGCTTTCGATCCGCTGGTCGCCGCTGCTGCTCGCCGCGACGGGCGCAGCATCGGGCTCCTCGGCGGTGATCGACATCGCCATGAAGCGCTGCACACGGGCGCGGGCTTCCGCGAGCTGGGTGGCGCCAAGGGTAAAGCCGATGCTGACCGAGAGCGTGCAGCCGAACGCCGAGATTGCGACGCGCGCATGCACCTGGGCACCGACGCCTTCAGTCGAGATGACCATCTCCACCGAGGCCGAAAGCTGCAGCGAGCGCGAGAAGCTGATGCGGATCGTGAAGGACTTGAAGCCGAGGTCGACTTCGAGCCAGGCACGGATCGACATCGCCAGTGACGCATCCAGAGCGATCAAGCCATAAATCAGCGAGCCCTTGATCCGCCACGACAGATAGCAGATCACCCGCGCGACCAGATGCGCGTCTAGGGTCGCCTCGCCCGCGACGCCGACGGGCCCGATCTGAAGCGCCCCGCCGAAACGGAAAAATGCATCGGCCTCGATGTTGTAGCCCCACAACAGCCCGTCATCGGCCGCGCGGAAGATCATGCCGCCGCGCACCGTGACGCGCATGTTGGGCTCGTTCATCAGGCGGACCACGAGTTGGTCGGGCCAGCCCATTTCGTAGTGAAACAGGCCGGGCTTGATGAACAGGGTGACTGACCAGTCGATCGAGCGCAGCGCCCTGCGCAGCGGCGGCTCAGAATCGCCGGATTTTGCCAGCGCCGGGATGCGATTGCCGATGTAGCCCTGGCTGTCGCCTATGCCGCGGGCAAGCAGCCGCTTGTGCGGCGCTGAAATGTACAGGTAGCCGCGGAGGCCCGGGTTGCTCCGCAGCTTGTCCTTGTCCTTGAGGTAGTCGATGTAGTTGGTGCCGAGCCAGCCGCGCAGCCCCATGAAAAGGGTGAAGTCGGAACGGATGGCTGCCACGAGATCGAACAGGAATGGATTTTCTGCCGCTTCCTCCGCTTCTTCCTTCCAACTCTTCTCCGCCGGATAGGCCTGGATCGCGCCCTTCAGCGCCAGCGTGACGTGATCGCCCTCGACCTCGGGGCGCCAGGCGGAGAATTTGTGAAGGTCGCCTTGCCGCTTGGAGATGTCGTCGAGCGCGCTGATCAGCTTTGGAATCGAAGTCGCCCGATCGGCTGCGGCGAGCGCCTCGAGCGTGTAACGGAAGCCGAAACCGAAGCCGACCTCGCGCAGATAGAAGGTCCAGACGACGGCCGGTATTTCGACCGCCATCTGGCGCTTCTCCGCATAGAAGAAGAACGACTTGCGCCGCTCGCCCGGATGATCCTCCCGTTCCAGTTCGAGAAAACCCAGGCTTGCGGCAAGGTTGCCGAATCCGGGAATCTCCAGCTCACCTTCCCCCAGGAAGCCGTAGGTGTTGTAGCCGGGCGGCGCCAGCTCGGTGCCTTCCACGGTCGTGCCGGGATCGACCGCCAGCACGGCGCCGCGGACGTGGATCGCGCCCTTGAGATTCAGATCGACACCCAGCCCGTCCGCCCTGATGCGGGGCAGCGACTGGCCCTTGGCGGGCGGCGCAATCCACAAGCCGTGAAAGTCGATCTTCGGCTGCATGATGTCGCCGATTTCGACGAACTTGATTTGGCCGGATACGTTGACCGCGGGGTCGCCGCCGAACTTCGGAGAGGCCGGATGATAACCGAAACCCCGTATTTCGAACGAGAAGAGATTGAACAGGCTGAAGGTTTTCTTGGGATTGAGCGATTTCTGAAACGAGATGTGCTTGAGCAGAACCCGCGGATCCGCAGACAAGGGCGTGCGCTCGAGGTTCATCTCGACGCCATCGAGGAACTGGAGCAGCCCGCTCTCGAACTCGCCCGATTTCGGCGTGAACCGCAACGAACCCGTCACGAGATAGTAGAAGTGATATCCGTTGTCCTTGACGAAGGAGATGTCGAGGTCGGTGATCGTGAGCGTGAAACGCGACGCGTGACAGACGATCGGGTCTCCCTTCTTGTCGAGCTCGACCTTGCCCGATTGCAACACGATGCCTTCCTTGGCGTCCTCTCCGAACGTCAGCGCCACGGTGCAGTCGGCATCGCCGATCAGCTTTGGCGGCAGCGATCCTCGCCCGGCGATCGATGCCGAGACCAGCCGACCGGCCTTGATCTCCAGCGAGCCGCCGGTGAAGCGGAACGGCACGTCGATCCCATTCATCTGCACGGCAGCGTCGCGGACCCTGGCCTTCAGATCGAGGCCACCGGCGCTGATCTTGAAGATATCGACGTCGAACACCACACCTTTGCCGTCGGAGGACAGGCCATCGAAACGCAGCTCCATCCGGGCGTTCGTCGTGTTCAGCTCGAAGCCGCTCTGGCCACCGGTGAAACCCAGCTGGAACATGTCGACCGGCGTGTCGGCAAGGCGTTCCTCTTCCTTCTTCTGCTCGACCACCCAGACAAGGCCGAGCGCATGCTCCTCGATGCGCCGCGACTTGATCGGAAACAGCTTCCCCGCCTCGACAGTGACGTCGAAATTGTCGAGGCTGAGCTTGGTCTGCAGCGTGACCTCGGTTTCAACGCCGGCGGCCTTGAGACCCAGAATGAGGTCGACCTCCGCAAAACGATTCGGGCCGGAAATGTTGGCTTTCGTGTTGGTGTCTTTGACCCAGATGACGTTCGACAGTGAGTTCTGCAGCTTGTCGAGAAAGCTCGGCGGTTTCGGACCGCTCGTTTCCATGCCGGGCTCGCCCATGCCCAGCAACGGCAAGATGCGTTTCTTGTCGAACTGGACGGAGACGTCGAATTTGTCCTGAATCGGTTTGAGCACGAACGCACCGGAGACCGTTTTGGCCTTGATGCTGGCCGACGGTACAGGCAGTGGAAGGTCGGTAACTTCCCCATCGAGACATTGGAGAAATATCGGGTTGCCGCGATTGAGTCCGGCAACGACAACGACGAGGCTGCCCGCATTCGCGCTGTCCAGAAGGTTCAAGTCGAGCTCAAGCAGCGGCTTTGCCGCGCGGTCTCCGGTGCCCGCGTCGGCGTCGCGCACCGGTTTTGTGGTGCTTGCTCCAGCAGTCGTGCTCTTCAGCCATAGATCGGTCGATAGGCTCGCTGCGGTCAGTTTCGCGCCCGCAGCCACAACATCGTGCGTCAGCGTCAGATAGGCGCCGGGCTGGCTGACGAAGTCGATCAACAGCCCCGGCTGCCAGCCGTTGTCGATGTCCACCTGCACGCCGAGCGCACCGCCCGCGATCTTCCTGCCCGTCGCCGGATTCGGCTCCGCGACCGGCGGCAAGGTGATCAAGACCTGCCTAAGCTCGATCGGGTCGGTCGCGATCCGGATTTCGACAACGAGATTCGGGGTGTCCTTGCTGAGATTCCTGAGTTCTTTCAGCGCCGCTCCAATCAGCTCGGCGATGCCGGACAGAATCTTGGATACCAGGTCGGCAACGCTGTCGACGATCTCACCAGCGACAAGCACGGCAGCCCGCGCGACCGCGGCCGCCATCTTCCCGATGATTACGATGATCTCTTCGGCTTGCTTGGCGGCGGAGGCGACCAGCTCGAACATGATCTTGACGATCGGAGCCGCTTCGCGTGCAACGGCCGCGGCCGCGTCGGCGATCAGCTGGATCGGATACGGCTCCACCAGACGTAATTCCGTGATCTGGGCGCCTTTTGGGGACAGCTTGAGCTTTCCGGAGAAGGCGAGAAATGCTGTGGGCTCGTCGCGAACCCGGACAATGAGACGACGGAAACTCACATCGACCCACAACGACTCACCGCCGGTCGATACTGACGGCACGACGGTCAGACCTTCCCAGGACACTTCCAGTGGCCCGAAGCGAGACGTGCCGGGTTGGACCTCGAGTGGATCCCTGACGGTGATGGTTGCGTCGACGACGAGCTTGGTCGCCGTGGAGGCAAACCGCATCGCCTCGAACGTGGCCACCGGCGCCGCGCCGCCATCCTTGTTCTGCTTGATTGTCGCTTTGAATTTGGCGAGCTTGCCTTCGATCAGGGCATCGGCCCAGTCGCCCTCGGCGAGATCCTGTGTCACGACGGCCCAGTCGATGCCGCCCGCGCCTCCCGGTCTCACGCGCAGCGCCAGCCGCGCTTCCTCGTTCGGCCCCGGAGCAGGATCCTGTTCGAAGCTGGCTTCGATCTTCGCCGCTTCAACCTTGCTCACCAGCCGGTGGAAGGCGCCGGCGAGTCCATTCAGCCCGCTCTTCAGCTTCAGCGGACTGTGAATGGACGGCAGATTGAGTGAAGGCAGCTCGAATTCCGGGAGGCTGATGTTGAAATCGTCCACGTCGATGCGCAATGTCGCGCTGGTCTCCATCTCGACGATGCACACCAGCGATACCGATCGCTTGACGGCGCCAATCGAAAGGCTGGCGCCGCCGACCACCTCGCACCTGCCGCTGAACTTGATCTGCGGCGGATTCTGCTCAAGCATGCTTTCGTCGAGCAGCCTGAGCTTGATTGATCCGCCGGCAAAGGCATTGCCGCTTCCGAACGGCGACGCGACGCCCAGAAAAACAGCCCCCGTCGCCGAAATCTCGACGACCTGAAGGCGTCGCTGGGCCTCGTGCAACAAAGCGGCAAACTGTCGCACGAGACTCGCTTTGGCGGCGTTGAGCGCAGTGGTGAGCTCGCCGTTGAGTTCGGCCTCCGTTCGAAATCCGGTCTTGTCTTCCTTGATCAATCCGGCCGGAACGTCGATCGGCTTGGCTAACGCGACGCTGACAGGTTCAGTCACGTCAGCCTTGACGATGACCTTCGTGATTTGAAATACCGCGCGGTTCAGCTTTTCCGGCGAGGGGCCGTCGTACTCGAATATCTTGCCCGGCGCCCCTGAAGCGATGTCTCCTTCAAGCTGAAGCTCCCAGCTCAGCCCGCCCGGAAGAGGTCCGCCAAATGCCCTCAGCCCTGTCATTGGACACGCCCCAAAAATGAACTGACAAAAAATGAAATGGTGAACTGCTTGCGGGCCCCTCCGATCCGCCTCAAAAGCTGCTGCACTGCACGCTTAAAAATTTCATTCGCGTTATGATTGCAAAATTCATCTAATCATACATCATAGTGCTTGGCTAGGGAGTGCGGAGGTGAAGCGAAGCGCGGGCGACGTTAGTCGATCGCTTGGGGGAGATAGCCAATGGCTGACAGTGATATTGAATTGATTTCATCATTTGTTTGGGGCGAGTCCAGCGGACTGAGCGGTCTGGGTGACGAGCCCGACAAGGCACTGGACCGGCTGTGGTCCGATCTTGCCCACATCGCGATGAAAGCGCGGCCGCTTGGATTGCTCGGACAAATGAAGCGCTCGGGAAGTTCGGTCGGCACCGATGAGACTGCGAACTACACCCGCATGAAGGAGGCCGTCAGAAGGGTCGTCGAGGAAAAATACGGCGGCCAGGGCCTGCCGCAGCAGGCGGCTTTGTGGCAGATCGATGCCGACGGCAGATTGCTTTTCAACGCGGGCGACGCCGGTCAGGCGCCGCCGTCCTGGATTTTTCAGCCGACCGCGACCCAGGCTGGAGAGTTTTCCAGCAAAGCCGGCGCGCGATTCCGCCTCTATGAACTGAAAGATCCACCGGCCGCCGGTCTGATGGGTTACGTGTCGTCCTACAGTTCGACTGGCCTTGCCATCAGAAAATGGACCGTGCCGATGCCCACGCGCAGGATCGCATGGGGCATTGGCATTGCAGCATCGATTCTCTTCGTCTTCGGCGGCGTTCTGGCAAAACGGACCGGAGAGGCAGATGGCGCAATCCGCATGGAGATGGCAACCGCTGATTTCCAATACGACATCGTCTTCAAGCTGGCCAATAACTGCATCAACGATCAGAAACTGTTTCCGAAGTGGAAGCGCGGCGCATGCAGCTTTCTTCAGGAAGGCGACAAATACGTTATGCCGCGCAAGGTTGAGGAGGCCGAGGCAGCTCGCGCGAAGGAGGCACAAGCAAAGGGCGTTGCCGTACAAGCGGCTGCGGTAGTTGTGGCTGCCCCCACTGCTACACCTACGGCGGCACCCTCGGCTACGCCGACGCCCGCCCCCACGGCAACACCAACACCCGCCCCCACGGCTGCGCCGACGGCGGCACCTACAGCTGCACCGAGTGCGTCACCGGCACCTTCGCAGAACGGTTCAGCTCCCAAAAAGGACGTCAGAGAGTTCGGCGACGTCGGCGCGACAATCGCGTTGATACGCAAATGCCTGAACGTAGGGCTGGCGGCGCCGCCCACCGAGGACAAGCCGGCAGGAACTACCGATGCCGATGCTGCTGCCGCCGCCGCGGATCAAGCCGCATCCTGTGAATTGATCGCGCGTAGCGCCGGCAATCTCGTTCCTGTGAAGGCGGATGCCGGTCTTCTCAACAACTCCGTAGCGATGCTCTTTGGAGCCAAGCTTGTCGCCGGAACGAGGTCAATTCTGCTGCAGCTGTTCTTGACCACGATCGGGATCGCAGGGCTCGCGATCGCTCTCGGTCTAGGCACCAAGGGCCGAGTTGACGGCATCTGGGTCGACGAGCGCAACCGTGTATCGCTGGCGCGCGCGCAGGTGACGCTGTGGACCATCGTCGCGCTCGGGGGCTTCGCTACAATCGCCCTATACAATGTGGGGCTAGGGGCGCCGGTCGCGTTTCCGCAAATCCCGGCATCGATTGCGGCCGCCCTAGGCATCGCTTTTGCCGCGCCGATGATCTCGGCGCTCATCCTCAAGACCAAGGGGCTCGAGGATGTCACGACAGTGGGAGGATCTGCCAGAGACGCCAAGGATTTCGCGGGTCGCGGTGATTTTCTGACGGCGCCGCCTTCGGGGCTCGAGACGCGGGCGGATCCTACCCTGGCATCCATCGCCGATGTGTTCATGGGCGAGAAGGTGACGGATGCGGGCAACGTCGACATATCGAGATTGCAGAACGTCGTGCTGACAGTCACCCTGGTGCTCGGATATTTCGCGATGCTGACCGGACAGCTTCGTGCGATATCTCCGGACAGCATCCTGAGCGGGTTGGACCACCTTCCCGATCCGGGCGCTGCCTTCACTGCGGTTCTGCTGGTCAGCCACGTGACCTATCTTGGCACCAAAGCGTACACTACGGCCGCCCCCGCAACCGGTGACAAGCCCTACTGAGATTTGAAGATGCCGGATTCGAACGCAGCATCCTTCATTGGACTGGGCCTAACCGCGGCGGGGTTTGCATTTGCTCTTTATCAATATCGGAGGAACAGCGAGGAGGCCGACCGTGCCCGGAGACGGGAACGTGCCGTCATGGCCGTCGAACATATGAAAGAGTTCTACGATGACCCGAACGTGAAATTCGCAATGCAGCTGCTCGATCACGGACGGGCCCATCTCGAGGGCGCCGGCGAAGTTGCGGCTTCCGAGTTGAGTGACGCCTTGAAACAACACTGGGTCGACACACGGCGCGGATCGGAGCAGGAGGGGACAGAGAAAAAATCGTTTACGGCTAGAGATCGAGCGATACGCACTGCGTTTGACGGTTTTCTCGTGCAGCTGGAGTCGATCGAGCATCTCATCGTCAACGGCGTGATCGGCGCTCGCGAATTCGGAGAATTATTTTCGTATTGGCTAACTCTTCTGGGGGAGACGGCCCGCCCCGATGACAAGATCGGCCACCTGTCCGATGACGCTCGGAGCGCGCTATGGACTTACATCCGGGTCTATCAGTTCGATGCCGTGGTACGCCTCTTTGCGAGATACGGCCGCGCCGCACCCCCGGGGGTAGAGGGTCGCTTCGTCGCGCGCGGCAATGCGAAGATTCCTTTGGAGCAATTATTCTAGACGTCGTTCGTTGCCCGGCAGTTTCAGAATCGAGAGATGGACCGCTTTGCTGCTGGATGAGAACGTCGACGCTTTTCATAGTTTAAGGGCGTGCGTCCACTGAAGACGCATCATGACGGAGGACAGGCCATGGGGAAGATCGAATTTCCGCTGCCGACCGAAACCGACGAGATGCTTGTGGTCGGCGCGATCTTCTCGGAAGCGACGACCGGCGCGAACGCAAGCGACGACGAGAAGCGTGCCATCGGTCTGTGCGTTGTCAACATGGCCTACTACGCGCGCATGACGACGCAGAACGGCAAGAAGTGTTTCAACACGACATTCGGCGACGGCACGATCATCAAGGCCATCAAGACAAGCGTAAAGGGCTACGACACTCCTCGCTGGAGACTGGTCATGAACGGCGACGTTCTCAAGACAAAGGCCGCCCTCGAAAAGGATCTCGACGCACTCGAAACAGCCGTCCTGAAAAACGTCGTCTCGATTGCTGCCGCGGTGATGAAGGCCGCTTTGCCCGCGGCCGGCCCCGGTTCGACACGCGCCCCGCTGCAGTTCAACCAGGCCGCCAATGATCCACCGAGCAAGCGGGAGCAAAAGATATTCAATCTTGGAAGCCACACGTTCTACGGATTTATCGCCGGAAGGGAGTGTCAGTGAACATCCTTTCCAGGTTGCCGGTCGGCCTTCCAGTGGTGGCGGGCGAGACGCCACGTGGAGCAGAGCACATCCCTCCAGGTGGCGACCGGTTATCTGAAGCAGTTCGGCCCCAGCGCTCAACCCATCAGGCATTTCGCCATCGGTACAACGCCCAACTTCCTCGCAGAACTTGCAGATCGGAAAGTGTCCCGCCGAGCGAGATCGACTGTGTCGTCGATGTAAGGACGTCGCGGGCGTCAGCGAAAGAAAGAGCGATCGAACGATAATTGCGAGACGACTGAAGCCGCGTGCAACGCTTGTCTGAAAGGGCTGAGCAGCGGTCGCCCGCGCGATCGAAGACGTGCTCAGAAAGAGTCTGACACACGCGGCGATGAATGCGTCTCGCAGGAGAGGAAAATGCCTGCGAGCATGGCCGACATGGCGCTCAGTGTATGAATCTATCAGGGCTTGCGGTGCGGCTTCGAGCCAATCCAGATGCATGCGTCGCGTGCGCGATTAACGCTTGTGGATTGTCCTGGATTGTTTTGAGGCGATTTTCAGCGTCATCAAGCAAGGTTGATATTGGAGCACACGCGCGAGCTCAAGTTTGACAAAAGCGGACTCGGGGGCGAGCGACTATTCTGCAGATGTTCGATTGCCCGATCTTGATTACCGCAGCTGGCGCGAGAGGAAGCCGGCAAAGGAGCCCGTTCAGACGCGAACGAAATTGCGGCCTCGTAGGCCGCCCCCGAGGCGAAATAATCTTTTTGGGCGATGTTCAACATCGCCTTTACCCGATGGACGTCCGAATCTTGCAGTTGGTTAGCTGCTCGGCCGCCGCGCCATGTCCAATGCGGAAAGAGGCACCACCCCGTATCCGTCCCTCAGATGCTCCAACGTGTCCACACCGACCCTTGTCACGATGCGAACGTACCAATGCCAACTCTCCATTAGCAACACCCAGATCAGGATGCTCACCGCCTGGATAAATCCCCAAGTAACTTCGGCTGGTCCAGCCCTAACAGAACTTTCTGTCGACATCACTAGGGCAAGCGCCAGCATAACAAAAATCCAAACGAGCCCGACAACTCCCCGCCGCCATTTCCAGGTGCCGCAGACTTGGTTCTCGACCAATCGCAACTGCTCCAACGCTATTGCGTCGTACGGGTGACTGTATACTTGGCGGGCGTGCTGAATCATGGGCTGAAGAAAAGTTACCAAGTATTGCCACGCGGCATGGTCGACAATAGTAAACAGCGCTAGGACCCCGACGAACTGTAGGAATGTGTCCACCCACACCAAGGCTGCACCAACGATGAGGATCGCAAAGGCCATTCCAAACGCCTGCAAGGGCATCTTGCCTTTGTTCGGTGCGTCCAAGTAAACCCGCTCCTGCAGCCCAACATCCCAGAGCGTTCCCCACACCCACGCGAAGAAATAGACGACGAGGGCGGTCTTCCAGACGATCCCGCTGGCAGACGCGTTAGAGATCAGCTGCGCGATCTCTGACGAGGACAAATTGCGGAGCTTCAGCCATGTGAAAGCGAGTGGCAAGACGAAAAATATCGAACGGACCATGAGCCGAGCAACGGCCGCGAGTCTCGTTCGAGAGCCAATGTTCGTCGATTTTACGATTGGATCGGTCATAGCCGGGCCCCCGGTCACTACCCTTCCTATCGGACTCGGGAAGAAATTACCTCGAACGTGTCCGCAACGCAATTGTGGCTCACTCTTCACATCCGCGACGAAAGCTCGAACACCTGAGAATGACGTCTAGTCGCAAGCACCCCATTCTCGACATGAGCATCGCTCCTGGAATCGCTGTTATTCTTCAGTGATGCGGCGGCAGGAGCGCAATACACCGCGCTGGCCAACTTCCGTATCCCCATAGACTAGAGTCGCGGCGGCGCCGGTTTTTTGCGTTTCAGCCGGAACTCGCGATGAACAAGAGCGCGAGCTCTCGTTTTGAAGCCGCAAGACGTCGCGGCCGCTCGATCCCAGAGTCGTCGCGGACTACCTCCTTGCCCTGTGGCGGGTAAGCGCGTGTTATGGCTGCAAGCGAACGATGCGGTTCCTATTGAGCGCTCGCGATCAGCTTTATCAGCCGCCCCAACCGGACACGTCGGTAGCCGATTTGCGCGACGATGCGGAGGTCGCGACCATTCGGAGGAAAACTCCGCGATCGCCATGTTGAAGATATCGACAAACCCGAAGCACTCCTGTAGGCAAGTGCACAATGTTTAATGCGCTACCTAAGAGCGTGACCGTAATTCAATCTGTTTCAAGTCGCCCGTATGCTTGGGCTCAATGCTTTCAATGTGAGCTGGCGCGAATGCCTGGTACCCGAGCCCCTTTCTGTGGCTTGCCAGCGACCTCCATCGATATGAGAGGAGATCACGCGATGACTGTGCGCGAGCAGCTGTTTACTTTGCTGCGCAACCTTAGATGGATAATTGTTCTGTCGGTAGCTATCTCGATGTTGCTCTACCTGCCAGATCAGATTCAGGAGCTCTACCGGATAGCCGCCGACGACCTTGGTTGGGTAACGTTCAAGGAGTTCGCTGCCTTGAGCGCGATTGCGATAGCGATTTGGGCAAGCGCGTTTCAGCTGACGACCGCATCCCTGCCGCAAATCCCCCAGCCTTCCGGGCGCCTGGCTTTCTATATAAGACTTGCTCCCGTGCTGCTTGGAGCACTGCCGATCATCGCGGCCACAGCAGGTCAATTCGCCTCGCGGCCGACGCGAAAGGTTGGCGAGGTCGAGCAAGTCGGAAGTATCTTCCGCATTCAAGACCAGGCGCTCGCGTTTGAGAGGAACGTGCTGTTCATCCTCGCGATTGCCATGCTAATCATGCTCGTCTGTTTCGTGGCATTTACTTGGCGAATTGGATCAAGAGATCGCTCGATTGATCTCGCGAGCCGCGCTAATAACGCTTACTTCATCCGTTACAGGTTTCTCGCGCTCTCGATCGGCGGCATCGTGCTGCTGACAGCAGCATTCCTTATGCTGCCTGATAAGCTCGCACAATTTGTCGGATCGTTCGGCGTGATCGCTCTCTTTGCCGTTTGCGTCCTTGGTCTCACGGTCCATTTTGCTCTCCTGACCATCAGATTTGCGTTTCCGTTTATTCCGGTTGTGTTCGGTGGGTTGTTTCTGCTTGCCTCCTTGTTGGGAGGTGACGACCACGAACTGCGTAACGTCTCTGAAGCAAACAGCTCCCCGGAAAAGGCGCGCATGTCCGCAGCCGCCGCATTCCGCGAGTGGCTTTTACAAAAACCGCGGGTAGAGGAAGCCAAGAGGCTCGGCGAATATCCCGTCTTCATTGTGGCGGCTCAAGGCGGAGGAATCTATGCCGCCAATAATGCGGCACGGTTTCTTGCGCGGATGCAGGATCTCTGTCCGGCATTTCGCCAACATCTGTTTGCGATAAGCGGTGTGTCCGGGGGCAGCGTCGGTTCGGCAATCTTCGCCGCTGCGCTCCACGCCGAAAATGCGTCCCTTGATCCGAATGCCGTCGACGCAAAAACATGCCCCAAAATCGCGGATTTTCTGGCAGGGGTTGGACGGGTCCAAGATATTGATGCTCCTGGGCCGGTCGAGCAGCGCGTAGCAAACGTCCTGACAACAGATTTTCTGTCGCCTTTGGTTGCCGGCTTTCTATTTACTGACTTCACTCAGATGTTTTCACCGTTCGCGATCCCGGGCTTCGATCGCGCGCGCTTCCTCGAATACACGTTGGAGAACGCCGGTGACAGAGTCCTCGGCAGCAGCGAGGGCGGCAGCAATCAATCCAATCTGCTAAGGGCTGACTTCCAGTCCCATTGGGCGCCCGACAACAACATGCCCGCCCTGTTGTTCAACACGACGGATGCCGGCAGCGGCAAACGGGCCGTCATCTCTCCCTTTGATTTCGATTCGCTGCACCCCAGAGACACGGACCTGTGTGTTCTTGCAGCGCTTGAACGTGCGGGCACTGGGACGGACCAAACGGTCAAGAGCCACTCGCTGCGTATTCCGCTCAGCACGGCCGCTTTCACGAGCGCACGTTTTCCGTGGGTGACGCCAGCGGCGACCGTCTCAGTCAAAAATGACTGCATAACCTCTCATCCGCAGGCGCGCCTGGTGGACGGCGGATATGTGGAGAACTCTGGGATTGAGACCGCGCTCGACCTGATTGAGAAGCTTAACGCCATCAAGGGCACCTCCGATGCGCCGAAATTCAGGATTTACCTGCTGTCCCTCGTCAGCGGGCAGTTCGGCGATCATGGTTCATTCATGTTCGGAGAGCTCATGGAGCCGGTACGCGCGCTTCTAAGCACGCGGACCTCCCGTACCTATGTGGCCCTCAATCATGCAACCAGCATCGACCGTCGGCCGGACGCCGAAATGACGTCCAGTGTTCAGCGCTTTCCAACGTTCGGCCGGACGGACATAACAGGATTGTTTTATAGCCTTCCACTCGGCTGGACACTGTCCCAGAAGACCGAGGATATCATCTCATTGAGCAGCGGCCGCTTTTGGGACTGCGTGCCGAAGGACGACTTCGATCAGTCCCGCGAAAGGCAGAGCAATGCAGATTGCCTGCAGGTGAAGTTGTTCCATCTTCTGAATGGATCGGTCGCGACCGCATTTGAAACGCTGAAGGATGCCAAACTTGCACGGGCTGCCTACGCCGACGAGCTAGCGAAGGAATATCAACCAACTCCAAAGATCAAGCCGCAGCCATTACTTGCTTGTTATGAGAGCAATTGGTTGCAACAGCGCGGTTATGAGGAATATCAGGAAAAAGTCGCCGCCTACGAGCAACAGCTGAGTGAATCGCGCAAAGATCATTCCCCGGCCCCTCAACCCGTTCCGCCATATCGCAAGAGCTATATGGCCTACTATCAGGCCGAGCAGGTCAAAGCCTTGTTGCAGGAATGGGATCGCGTCGAGGAAACGGATCCCCGTATCCTTGCCTATATTCTAGGATCCGTCTCTTACGATAGCGCCGATTTTACTCGCAGCAGCGAGAACTTTTCTTACAGCGCGTTTTCTCAACTCCCGCAGAAATGGCGCGATCGCATTGACAAGAACAACTCAAGGCTCCTGGCCGCAAACAAGCCCGCGGTCGACGTGAACTCTTTGCTTAATCGTCCCAAGGAACTGGCCAATTTCGTGCTCGCTTACGATGACAACGACTTTGGCAACCGGCCCGGAACGGACGACGGCTGGCTGTTTCGCCCGCGAGGAATGTATCAATTGGTCGGCCGTGAGCAGTATCAGGAAGCGCAGGATCAGATGGTGCAGCTACGCGAGCTGCAAGGACTTGATCTGCTAACGCTACCCGACGCGCTATTTGATGCGAAGATCTCGGCTAAGGTTACCTTCGCTCACTTCCGACTGCACCGGTATAAGGACGGCCAGTTATCTCCGCCGGACAACCGCCGAACGCTGTTCGAATTGCTCAAGGATCGTGCGAACGACTGGACAACGGTTCGCGCGTTGCAAACGGATATGACGCATCCAGCCGATCACGCGCGGGTCAATGCACGCAGTGAGATGTTCCTCGGCTGTATCGAGGAGGCGTTGCATCCGACGAAACTCAAGACGTTGCAAAGCCAATTCTACGGTGAGGAATGAAGGGTTTGATCCGGCCGCCCGCCCTTCGCGAGGCGCGTAGCGGCCAGATGTAGTTGTTCGACAGCTGATGTATAAATTTTTGCTCTTACAGGGGGATTTTCCAATGATCGCGAGGGGTCAAATCAACGGATCTCTGTTTCCGCGACGGCTCGCAAGCTTATTAGCGGCGGGGTTGATGTTCGTCGCAGCTTTGGAGGTAGGAACGGCTCCCGCGCAAGCCGCGTCGAGGCCGCTTGCGGCCAATGATGTATCCATTCTTTTTCCTCCGCCGAAGTCGGCGGCCGACCTCGCCAATCTGATCGCCGTGTCCGATCTTGAGGGCCCTCCGGGATCGCCGCAGCGGCTGTTTTCCGACGCGGATTTCGCGCATTTTATCGCCAACGCCGAAAATCCGGAGCATCCGGGCGTGCCGGATTCGGGTGCACGGCACATTCAGTTTCCCGATGCCGTGAAAAAGATTGGCGCCTGGTTTGTGGCCGGCATCCGGATCGATCCGGGCGCGCCAGGATTGTCGCCGGAGATCATCGCGCAGTTTGGCCGACAACCACAGATCCGGCTCATTATCCAGCCGGTGACCAACGGGCCGGACGGCTTCAAAGTTCATGACACTGCAGGCCACCTTATCTTCAGCTTCACTCTCGCCCCGGACCCGCCTCTCGACGGTTGCGCGCCGTTCCCGCGATCCAAACCGGACGACGAAGCATTCAAGGCGATCCTTCGTGACGTCGCGACCTTGCGCGATCAGCTTGGGGCCGGACAGTTTGGCAATGTCAAAGTGTCGACTGCCGGTGATCTGAATGTGCATCCGGGTCTTGTAGGAGCATCGGCAAGAGCGTTCCGCGATGCACTCAAGGCTTTGATTGAGAAGCACCTCTCGCCGCAGCGCCTCAACACCATGGCCGTGATGGGCATCGCCCCACCCGAACCCTGGATTTTCGTGTCGATGTTAAGGGTCCCGCAAGCAGGCCTAATCCCAGTCCCCGCCCCGACGCTTGATGGCATGCACGTGGCACAGATGTTCAGCGCCGTCGGCGGAAAGCACGTGGTCCCGGAACCGGGCACGAACAATCAAAACCCGGTCACCTGTCGACACGCGGCATTGCAAAATCCGCCGTTGCCCCAAGGCGATCGTAAGGGTGTTTCGACCTCCGAGTTCATCGATGGTAACGTGCCCAACAGCCGCATCGTCGAGATCGTCAATACCATTGCCGATACAAAGAAGAGCCACTTCTTCAATACCGATTGCGTGAGCTGTCACAGCGAGACGGCACAGCCACTCGCCAGGAAAATTCCAAATTTCGCAGTGCTGGGCGTCAACCGCGCGGTGTGGCCGAAAGAAGACTGGAATGTTCGCAACTTCGGTTGGTTTCCATCCTTTTTGCGCGGCGGCCCGGCAGCGGCGACGATAACTAGGCGCGCGGCAGCCGAGACGTCCGATGTGGTCGCCTTCATCAATAGCCAATTGCTGAACAAGTAACAGACGCCGTCGCCGTTTCCGGTAGCCTGCCGGGTCGGCTGGACGCATGAAAAAGATGGATGGAGTCCTTGCTATGGGCAGACCTTCTTTTGGCTCTCGTCTTTATTCCTGGTTGATGCGCTGGCCTCATATCACCAGCCTGTTATTAGCGACCGTCGTTGTCGTGATCGTGGCGGCCGGCCTGGTGTATTTCGCCCCGGAGAAGGTTCGCGACGCAGCCCTTAAGATCAAGAACGATGCCAATCTCGTCGCTCAATTACTGCCTGCGACCCTGCCCGAGCCATCAAAAATTGAAAGCGCTTATTGGCTCCCGCAAAATTGGAGCGCCCGCCAGCGTTACTGGTTTCACCACACATCGCAGGGGACAGCGACCATCCCTGTCCCTTATCAGTGGTTTTTGGCCCTGGAACGCCCGGAGCTGTCCTTCTCTTACACAAGCTTAACGGACGAGAACTACCTGCGCCGCCTCGGCTTCATTCCCAGTCCTGGCTCAAAGGACTTCGCGGGTATTGCGCCCGCATACGGTTATCACGACGATGCGCCGAATGGGGACATAGCCAACCCCGGTTGGACTCCAAGCGCGCCCGCGAACCCGAATGCTTTGCCGGTCGGCTTTGCCATCCTCAAGGGCGGTGTCGATCCGGCGACTGGCGTCCCGTATGAAGATCAGATCGGGCTAACCTGCGCCGCCTGTCATACGGGCCATCTCGAATACAAGAATGTCAGCATACGGTTCGACGGCGGGCCGGCGATGGTCAATCTTGGCGAGGTTGAAAGAGCCGTCGGGCTGTCTATCGGCTACACGCTGATCTTGCCATGGCGTTTCGAGCGTTTCGCCAGCAAGCTGGAGCAGATCAAAGGGCAGAGCGTCGATCGAAATCAGCTTCGAAGCGATCTTGAGCTAGCTCCAAAAAATCAAGAAGCAAAAGGCAGAGACCGATAGACTTTTGACGGGACAGGGAGTGGCGGATCTCGATGAAGGGTTCGGTCGACTTGATGCGCTGAACCGGATCGGGAACCAGGTTTTCTATAGCAATCTACTCGATCCCTTGACCGGCGAACTGTCCGAGCCACTCCTCAAGGGCAACTTCGCGCGCCACGATGCCCCCGTGAGCTTTCCACCGATCTGGGACACGCCGTATTTCCTTTGGGCACAGTATGACGCATCTGTTCTCAACGAACTCGTTCGCAATGCAGGCGAAGCGCTCGGTGTCAGCGCAAAGATCAATATGACCGCTGCCGCGCCCGGAAGGCCGCTCTTTGCCTCATCCATACGTCTCTCCGACATCGCGCGGTTCGAAGAGCTTCTGCGCGGCACGGATCCCTTTTCGTCCGAAGATGCAGGAGGCAGAAAATTCACCGGGCTCGTGGCTCCCCGATGGAAGGACGCGCAGGAGAAATTCCGCGGTGACCCGGCCTGGGCGATCGATGAAAAGCTCGTTGAACAGGGTCGCGATCTTTATCGTGCTCACTGCTTTGAATGCCACCGAGGCCCGGTGAACGATGCTGCCTTCGACAAAAAGTGGCCGGAAGACTCATTCTGGCGCGCAGAGAACCCCGATCGCTCAGCCAAGAGCGAGAAGAATTGGGTAGAGGTCGGCGGACGGCATTATTTTAACGTCGTCCAGATGCCGGTCTCGGCGATCGGCACCGACCGCCAACAATCTAACGTCCTCACGACGCGGCGCGTTCACCTACCCGAGTCACTCGGATTAAATCCTGAAGATGACCTCAACAAAGCCGGAGGTTGTGGCCTTCTGGCAGATAAAGGCGTAGATCCTCTGTTTGTACTCGCGCTCATGGACGTGGTCGGCAAAACGATCGATCAATGGGTCATTGCGAACGGCACTTCTGAAGAGACCAAGCGGCAAATGTGGGGGCCTCGGAAGAACTGCCAAAACCAGCGGGTCTATGTCGGGGCGCGTGCGAGCCACAACGGCAAGGACGAGACAGTACTCGCCCTTGAGCCTCAGTACCGGGCTCGCCCATTGGACGGTGTTTGGGCTACGGCTCCTTATCTTCACAATGGGTCCGTTCCGACACTGAGAGACATGTTGGTGCCGCAAGCCGAGCGGCCGAGGTCGTTTTGCGTCGGCAGTCGTGCGTTCGACCCGGTCAAGGTCGGGCTTGTTACAAAAGCAAAGGCGGTCGAGAGCTGTGCGGCCGGCCTTACGAACTTTGATGTGTCGCTGCTTGGCAACAGCAATCGCGGACATTCGTTCGAGGGCAAGGAAACCGACTTAACGAAGCTGCCGCCTGGCGTCATCGGACCAGAATTGACCGAAGCCGAGCGCCGAGCGCTTGTTGAGTATCTCAAAACTTTATGAGCGATGGGTTGCCCGTCGGCCTGTGTCTCGGCGCCGCCACCTTCAACTTTCCGCCGACGTCGCGCGCGCCTCGTCAGCGCGCGTGCCATTCGGGATGCGATCGAAACCTTGATCCCAAGGGGATCGAGGACAAATCTGGCTGACCCCGTGTAGCAGGCTCCCCGAGCAGGCTGCTGAGTGCCCTGCTATGGCCGAATACCGAGCGCCGTGAGGAAGGGGGGACCGCGAGCCGCTTGCCATCGCGCTCGATTACCACGACAAAAGACGCAGCGGACGGCGCTCCATGGCTCGTATCGGCCTGATGTGCCGTCGTGAGAGCAAAATCCCAGCCACGATACCTTGCCATCAGTGCCGTCTTCGGCGTTAGCGAGTTAACCAACGGCACAGCTTAGAATAAGCGCCCAAGTGCGTGTTCAGTCACCTAGACGGTGAACATAGCCATCGGCCATTAGAACCGACGCGCATTGTTGAGAAGCAAGTCAGATCAGTTTGCTCGAGCCGGCAGTGCGGTCGCCTGTGTGCTCATTCGCATCAGCCGAACCCAGGATGCACTTGCAATGCCCACGCGGTCCGCCGCGAGGTCATGGATAATCCGAATCGGTCGCACGGATGATCCGTGCCGTAAATCAGATCAGTTATTAGTCGCCATGTTGGTCCGAGGAGGAAGCGATCAGTCCGGATGGACTGTCCGCCACGATTAACGGACCACTTGCACTCGTCCGCTAGTTGCGCTTGATTGCGCCTTTTGGGGCTCTTTTGATGACAGCAGCTACCAACCGCATAGGAAGCGGCAGAATTGCACCGGCCTTTCGGCTTGAGGTCTGCGTACAGTGAGCGACTTTTTTGCTTGGCTTGAACCGGTCGCACTGGGCGCCTTAGGAGCGGTCATTGGCTGGATCACTGCGGAGTTCGTCGGCAAACCTGTTCGCGCGTTCTTCGATCTAAAGAAGGAATGCATAGAGACCCTCATACATTTCGGCAATGTAAGCGCACTACCTATTGAGTTACGCTCAAATATGTTCAGGCCACGAGACCCACAGGTCGAGGCGATAAAAAAAGACTGGCCGATGCCAGGGAGGCTCTTAGAAAGTGCGGCAGCAGATTACAGGCATTCGCACAGACCGAAACTTTAGCGGTCATCGCGTTGGGTGCGATAGGATACAAGCCACGTGAGGCCGGGCGGGGGTTCATTGGGTTATCTGCCTCAATTGGCGATGAGGGGGCGACCCTGCACGGAAATCGGGTATTGATCGAACACGCATTGAGAATGGATCATTAGCGCTTGCGACACGGCCACCGTTGCGACTTCGTTGTATTAAGAAGCGCATCCCCAGTGAACTCGGGCGCTCGCAATCACAATGGCAATGGCAATGGCCGATATTAATTGTGTGGCCCGACTGCGAGACTTTTGACTAGCCCTGGGGATTTCCCTAGGTTCTTTAGCGCATCCGAAGGACTTACTTTACACCTGCGCCAAAGGAGTAGAAGACGCCGGGAAGCAATAGGGCGATTCTTTAGGCGGCCACCATAATGTCAAGCCCAGTCAAGTCTAGCTTGCGCATGATTGTTCTTGGCCGAACATGGTCTGCAGTTGCCGAATTTTCTTTTGGGGGCGCACAATATGGCGGAGCGGGCTGAAATCAAGGAACCAGCTGGCGGACTGAAAATCAATTGCACGGCTGCGGACAACGTCAACATCGCCTTCTATCAAAACGCTGTCCCAATAGTCCGCGAATTGGCAATCGAGAACGGCACGGGGCGCGATCTTTCAGAACTCTCCGTACATCTCACAGCGGAGCCTCCGTTTCTGACACCCGCGGTGTCACAGATCCAATACGTTGCCGATCGCGCCATTCATCATATCCGCAGCCCGGACCTGAAGCTGGATCCCGCGTTCCTGGCCGGCGTAACCGCGTCCAGGCGAGCGCAGTTGCGCATTCGCGTAAAATCCGCGGGTGAAACGCTTATCGAGAGCGCAGTCGAGCTCAATCTGCTCCCTCCCTCGCACTGGGGCGGCGTCAACGCCGCGCCCGAGCTGCTGGCCGCTTTCGTTAGACCGACGGATCCCACCATCGATGTCCTCCTTCGGGAAGCCTCGGGTAAGCTGGCGGCAGCAGGCCGTCATGATGCGATAGATGGCTATCACAAGAAGACCAAGGCCCGCGCCTGGGAGATAGCCGATGCCGTCTGGGCAGCTCTGGTTTCACACTCAATCGCCTACGTCCTCCCCCCGAAAAGCTTTGAACGGTCGGGCCAGCAGATCCGAGGCCCCAGCGAAATCCTGTCTCGTAAGGTCGGAACCTGTCTGGATCTTACTCTCCTCTATGCGTCCTGCCTCGAGCAGGCCGGCCTCAATCCTGTGCTTGTCCTAACTGAAGGTCACGCTTTCGTTGGCGTGTGGCTTGTTGACGAGGACTTCTCAAGCCTTGTAATCGATGACCCACAGATGTTGCGCAAGCGCGTGCAGCTCGATGAGATGGTCCTGGTGGAGACGACGATCCTCACCGGGTCAAATCCAGGGCGTTTCAAACAAGCTGTCGATGCCGGCGCCAAGTTGATCGTCGAGGAGGCAACGTCCGAGTTCGAGCTTGCCATCGACGTCAAGCGTGCACGAAGCGCTAAGATCCGGCCACTCGATCTATCGATGTCCGGCGAGCCGACCATAACCCCTTCTAGCGCACCGTCTGTCCCGAATGAACTTGGCGAAATACCAAAATTTGAAGAGAATCTCGACAAACCACGGGAAGACGTTTCAGAACGGAGCCTGGATCGGCTAGAGGTTTGGAAACGCAATCTTCTAGACCTTACGCTGAGGAACCGCCTGCTGAACTTCAAGGACTCGAAATCCACCGTCGGGATCGAGTGCCCTGATGCGGCGACATTGGAGGACAAGCTCTCAGGTGGAGACCGCTTCAAATTGCTCGGAAGAGCCAGCGTGCTCGATGGCAGCGATGGCCGCGATACCGCGCTGCTCGCGCAGCGGCTGCAGGACGACGCCCGCAAAAATTTCATCTCTGACGCCATGGTCCGCGGCGAACTCCACACCGCCGTTCCGGAGACCGAACTCGAAGGTCGGCTAACCGACCTCTACCGGGCCACCCGCCTCGCCTTCGAGGAGGGCGGGGCCAACATACTGTACCTCTGCCTCGGGTTCCTAAAGTGGACACCCCAGGATGGCGCCGGGCCCTACCGCGCTCCGTTGATCCTTGTCCCGGTCCAGCTTGAGCGCAAGAGCGTGCGCTCCGGCTTTCGCCTCGCGCTGCACGAGGATGAGGCTCGGTTCAATCCGACCCTGCTGCAGATGCTGAAGCAGGATTTTGACCTCTCGATTCCCGAACTCGAAGGAGAATTGCCCGAAGACGCAACTGGGGTCGATGTTGCAGGTATTTGGAAGACAATCAGGCGTCATATCAAGAGTATCAAAGGCTGGGAGGTTACCGAGCAGGTCGTGCTCGCGACGCTGTCCTTCACGAAGTACCTAATGTGGAAGGATCTCGTCGACCGCACCGAAATCCTGAAGCGAAATTCGGTGGTCCGGCATCTGATAGACACCCCCACCCACACCTATGACGGCTCGGGCGCCGCCTTTGTCGCAGAGCGCACCATCGACCAAGTCATCGATCCGGCCGAACTCTTCACGCCGCTCTCGGCCGACTCCTCCCAAGTTGCTGCCGTGCTCGCCGCGCAGCGTGGAGGCGATTTCGTGCTCTTCGGCCCGCCGGGCACGGGCAAGAGCCAGACTATCGCGAATATGATCACGAACTGCCTCGCTCATCAAAAGACAGTTCTTTTCGTGTCGCAAAAGACTGCTGCGCTCGAAGTCGTAAGACAGCGAATGCAGGCGATCGGTCTCGGTAATTACTGTCTCGAGGTTCATTCGACCAAAGCCCAGAAGTCTAATGTGCTGGAGCAGCTGGCCACCGCCTGGCGCGAGCGCAATCGCGTCACCGAGGAACATTGGTCGGCAGCGGCTAGCGAGCTGAAGCGGCGACGCGACCAACTGAACAAGCTTGTTTCCGCGCTACACCGGCGCCGCGCCAATGGAATGACAGCATACGACGCCTTCGGACGGGTCGTCGCCGATCGCGATCGGTTTCCAGACGTCGGCCTGACATGGCCTATCGGTTCGGTACATACCCCCGAAGATCTCGTTCGCATGCGCGAGATTTGCTCAGATATTCGCACCGCCCTCGAAGCCGTGGGTGATCCTGTCAATCATCCACTCAAAGGCATCGAGCAGACCAAATGGAGTCCTGCGTGGGCACAGTCGCTTCAGCAGCTGGTCGACCGTCTCCATCTCGCCCTCCAGGAAGTTAGGACGGCTGCCGACGATCTGGTGTTGTCGATTGGGCTCGATGGTGCCGCTCGCAACGACGGTCTGTTGCCGCAACTGATCAAGCTCGTCTCGTTGCTGCTGCACGCCGACGCTGCGGACGGATCGCTTTTGCTCTCGACCGACGCACCAGAACGCGTGAACGCGTTGCACGACCTTGCCGACGTCGTAGGCCGGTTAAACGAAAAAAACTCGCAGCTTTCCGTCCAATACGAGCTCAGGGCGGCGCTGCTGGATCTGCCATCGCTCGAGCGTGATTGGACGGATGCATGCGCGTCGAATGTTCTCGTGCGAAGCGGCCGGAAAAAGAAGGTCAGATTGGCTCTGAAGCCATATTGCCCGGACGAGGTGCCTGAGGACATCGGTCGAGACATTGTTGTGCTGCAAGAGCTCGCTGGCTTGCTGCGCGAAATCGAGAATACGAAACCTCGCTTCAGGGGCATGGAGCGCCTTTGGCGCGGGCCGCAGAGCGAGGTGTCTCGTTTCCAAGGGCTGATCGACTGGGCCACAAGCGTACGCGATGCGGTCGATGCATATCCTATCGATGGCATGGAGCCGCATCAGCTGCTCCTGCATATCCAAGATATGCTGCTTCGCGACAACCCTCGCTTCCGGCCGAGCGGACAGGTCCGCCATGCATTCGAGGCTATGTACAGGGCATTTCCGAGTATGCACCGGACGGCCAAAGAGCTGGGTGCATGCATCGGCCTTGATGACCCGGAGGACATCGTCAAGCTCGAGTCTGGCTGGATCGAGGCCCTCCTCCAACGAACCGCGAATTGGAGATCAAACGTCATCAAGGCTCCGCAATGGGCCACTTGGCGTTGGGCTGCTCGTTCGGCACGCGCAGCGGGACTTTCCCCTCTCGTCGATGCCGTCGAAAACGGAATCGTAGATGGGACGGCCCTCTCGAGCGTCTTCGATTACTCTTATGCGCGCTGGATTGCCGAAGCTATCGTCAACGAGGACGAGGTTCTAAGTGGCTTTCTTGCGGAAAAGCACGAAGCCACGATTGAGGCGTTCATCGCCGCTGACAAGCGGGTTGGAGAACTCGCCAGAGACATCGTAAAGGCACGCATTGGGGCGGGGGTGCCAACTCAGACCAATTTCGGCAAGGATCCGGAATGGGGCACGCTCGCGCGCGAGATCAATAAGAAAGCTCGGCACATGCCGCTTCGGCAGCTGTTTGGCCGCCTCCCGACGGTGCTAACCCAGCTCGCCCCATGCGTTATGATGAGCCCGCTTTCTATTGCGCAGTACCTACCCGCAGACGCCAAACCCTTCGATGTCGTAATTTTCGACGAGGCCTCTCAGATCCCGGTATGGGACGCAATCGGAGCGATTGCGCGCGGCACTCAAGTTGTGATCGTGGGCGACCCGGAGCAGCTGCCCCCTACGAACGTCGGACAGCGTGGCGTCGATGACGAAGATGACGACGGTTCGACCGTCCAGAGCCAACAGAGCATACTTGACGAATGCCTTGCCTCGAACATTCCGAGCATGCGGCTGTCTTGGCACTACCGCAGCCGTCACGAGAGTCTAATCGCTTTCTCCAACGTCAAATATTATCGGGGTGAGCTGACGACTTTCCCCTCGCCCGTGACGCGCGATACCGCGGTCCGCTATATTCACGTAGAAGGCGGCGTCTACGAGCGAGGCGGCGCCAAGATAAACCGCAAGGAGGCCGAAGCCGTGGTGGCCGAGGTCGTCCGGCGCATGAAAACGTCTTCCCATTCAATTGGCGTCGTCACATTTAATGGCGAACAGCAACGGCTGATCGAGAACTTGCTCGATCAAGCCCGCCGCTCTGACCCATCGTTGGAGCCGCACTTTGATCGCAACCAGTCCAGGGAACCGATCCTCGTCAAGAACATCGAGAACGTGCAGGGCGACGAGCGGGATGTGATCGTATTCTCGGTGGCGGTCGGACCGGACAAGACTGGACGTGTCACAGCTCAGATCTCGTCGCTGAACAGCGAGGGTGGCCACCGCCGCCTCAACGTCGCGGTCACTCGTGCGCGGCGCGAGTTGTTGGTGTTCGCGACATTGCGGCCCGAGCAGATCGATCTCGGGCGGACCGGCGCCAAAGGTGTAGTCGACTTCAAACACTTCCTCGAGTTCGCTGAGAACGGCGCACGGGCTATCGCCGAGGCCTTCTCGCCAACCGGGCGCGACGCGGAATCGCCGTTTGAGGACGCTGTGATGCGGGCCCTCCAAGAGAAGGGTTGGGAGGTTCATCCTCAGGTGGGCGTATCCTTCTTCCGGATCGATCTCGGCGTCGTTCATCCGGATTTCCCCGGGCGATATCTTGCCGGCGTCGAATGCGACGGCGCCGCCTACCACCGATCGGCCACCGCCCGCGACCGCGACCGTCTGCGCGAAATGGTGCTTACGGAACTTGGTTGGCGAATTCGGCGGATCTGGAGCACGGAATGGTGGATGGATTCATCTACTGCGACGGAAAAGATCCACGCAAGGCTGGTCGCCGATCTCGAAGCCGACCGTGCTTCTTGGCGAGCTCCCGCGATAAGTGAAGAACCAGCGCCTCCGCCGGAGAGCATCCCGTCCGTTAATGATACCGGCGAGCCGGCCGGCGCCGAAACGTCGGTCGCAGAGGCGGCCCCCGAATCTGAGCAAACCGAAGTCTCGCCGGAATCGGTAAACGACGACGGAGCGCCTGTCGGGGAAACGAAGGTCTACGCTCGTGGACCGATGACCGAGGTGCGGGAGCCCGATCGAGGGACGGCCACGTATGTCAAAGCCGATCCCGCAAATGTGGCGCCCCCTGATCGGGAGCGCTTCTACGACGCGAGCTACCGCGGGACACTCCGTAGTATGATCGATCATGTTGTCGATACCGAAGGCCCAATCTATTTCGATGTGATTGTAGATCGCATTGCGCGTGCACACGGTTTCATGCGCTCGGGTGAGACGGTGCAAAAGATCGTCGCCTCATCCCTCGGACGAAATCGGTTTCCGATGTCCAAGGACGGCGAGCGGCAGATTGTTTGGCCTCAGGATGCCGCGACGCAGGACAGGGCTCCTTACAGGGGCGCTGGGGGACGCGATCATAGTGACATTCCGCTTCCCGAATTGGCGGGTCTCGCTGGGATGCTGCGGACCGCTGGCCTCGAGGAAGACGAGGATATCATCCGCGGCATGCAGGAGCACTTCGGCTTAGGGCGGCTGGCAGCTTCGACCCGCGATCGTTTCGAAGCTGCTGTGGCGGCAGCTAGCTGTGAGTTTTCAGGAGGTTGTCCATTCGGCCCTGACCGAGGAAGCTGAGGTTGCTGAATCTTCAGATTCCGAGGGGAGAACCGACCCAGAAGAATGCGCCTCTGACCCCGAAAGGTCGAGAGGCGATGGTGCGGAGCGTTATCGAAGGTGGCCTGACCAAGGCCGCAGCCGCGCTGAAATTTAACGTCTCGGCGAAGACGGTGGCCAAATGGGTCAAGCGCTTCCGCGCGGAAGGCATGAGTGGGTTGCGTGATCGCTCCTCAAGGCCCCTTTCATCGCCAAGCCAAACCCAGCCCGCCACATGCGCCGCAGTCGAGGCTTTGCGCCGGAATCGCCACACCGGCAAGCAGATCGCGGCCGAGATCGGGATCTCTCCGGCGACCGTCAGCCGCGTCCTGCGTCGGCTCGGGCTGAATAGGCTCGCCGCGTTGGAGCCCGCCGAGCCGATCCGCCGTTATGAGCGCGAGCACCCTGGCGAGCTTATCCATCTCGATATCAAGAAACTCGGCCGGATCGGCTCGGTGGGACATCGCATCACCGGGCGGTATCCTGGCGCGATCAACCGCCACCATGGCATCGGCTGGGAGTTCGTCCATGTCTGCATCGATGATGCTTCGCGCGTCGCCTTCGTGCAGGTCATGCCCGATCAGCGCAAGCAAAGTGCTGTGGCTTTCCTTGAGGCCGCCGTCGCTTACTTTGCCAGGCTCGGAGTCTCTGTCGAGCGTGTGATGACCGACAATGGCTCGTGCTACCGCTCAGAGAGCTTCCGAGCAGCTTGCAAACGCCTCGGCCTGCGCCAAATCTTCACTAGGCCTGATACGCCCAAGACCAACGGCAAGGCCGAGCGCTTCATCCAAACCGCGCTTCGCGAATGGGCTTATGCGCAAGCCTACCAGAACTCAGACCAGCGAACGGCCGAACTGCCCAACTGGCTCCATCGCTACAATTGGCATCGGCCGCATGGTAGCCTGAAGGCCAACACACCCATCAGCCGACTCGGTTTAGCCGGGAACAACCTCTTGAGGCTCCACAGCTAGCCCTACAGATTGGCTCAAGAGGCTGTTCGTGCGCGAAAGGATCATCCAGCAGCTGCTACCTCAAAGCGCGCCGGCCCCCGGCTGGCGGGGCCTTCCAGAACCGCCGCGTCGGGCGGCTCCGCCCGGGGTGCCCAGACGGCGGAGAGGACCTCGGTCCGGCCTCGTGCCCGAGCTCATCCGCAGGGAGGCGAATGAGGCGGAGCTAAGGTTCCAGAACAGTAGACCTGGAACAAATTTCGGGTAAACCATTGATTTTACTATTGTTACCATTTTGCCAAAATGGACACAAGGGCTTGCTACCATTTCGGCATAATGGATTCAAAAAGACCCCTTTGTTACCACTTCGCCAAAATTGTAACAATGACCCATGAAGCAGTTTTCAAACATCGACCAAGTCATGTTTTCCGACCTGGTTTCAAAAGGCGACCGACGCCGACTTCGATGAGAATTTCCCGGAGAACGGGACCTTTCTCAAACAGAAGCGGGCCAATCGCGAATACTACTATTACAAGGCCTATGAGACCTCCGGCGGCCAGGGACCGACGAAGACGGCCCTCAAATACGTCGGGCCGGCCGACGATCCGGAGATCGCCAAGCGCGCCCAAGCGTTTCAGCGCACGAAGATCGGATATCGCGCGCGTCGAGAGCTGGCTGCGAAGTTGAGGCGGGCGGGCTACCCGGCTCCGCCTCATATGGAAGGTCTCGTTGTCAGCGAACTCGCGCGAGCGGGACTTTTTCGACTTCGCGCCACGCTTGTCGGTTCGATGGCTTATCAAACATACAGCGGCATCCTCGGCGTCAGGCTTGACGACATTGCTCGGACCGGACAGACGCTGATGGCGCTCCGTCATTTTCTTCGAGCGAATAACTTTCGCAAGTCGCACAATCGCGACGAAGAGATCAGACTGTCAATGATGCGCTTTGCGGTCATGCTCGCGGTGACGCCCAAGGAGACCGCGTTTTGGCTGCCGGCCGACCACGTCTGTTATACGACGGGCGACAAATTCTTTCGCCTTCCGTGGAGCGGTCTGAATTCTGATTTCGCGCTGGCGTTCCGATCGGTACGACAAGGCTCTTACAGCAGTGAATTTGTGCTCAAACTGTATGATCGGCTCGGTGCCGCCCCGGAGTTCGCGTTAGATGTCGCACGCCAATTTATTGACGAAGGGCTGTCAGGTCACGGCATCAACGCGTTAGCGGGGCGCAAGATCGGGCTGCTGACGTAGAAGAAATTCGCTGCACTCATCCCGGATTTGTACTGACAATTCTTGTATGGCGCTAAAGCTACCTGATACTTCAGCGAGCGGTAGCGAGCGATCGTCGAACGACAAACGGGCGGCTGAACTAGGCTTCTCAAAGGCAACCGTTACAGTTGGTCCGCCGGCTGTACGACCAGTTACAAACCCATCAAACGAAGTGCCGCCGGCATGTAGAACCTGAAAGCCGGTTCGCCGAAATTCCTGTTCAACACATACGCGGAGAGCGGTGACGGCCGTAGCGGGGTGATCGCGATATCGATCAACAGCTGCCGCGCCCGCCGTCAGCGATGCGCCGACAAGCGCGACTGCCGCAACGCCCCTTAGCCTGCGTGATCCAGTCATCAACTAATAGTACCAAGCAAGGAGGGAGATACAATCGTAACTTTTATCTACTTGAAATTTCGGACTTTTGTCGAGAGTAGGATTCGTTCCTGTTCTCCGCAAAGCGGTTATTCGCTCACTCACTTAGTAAGTCGCTCGGCGAGATCCACAGAGCGCGGCGTGCGCCAACGGCCCATCACCCCACTGCAATGGCACCCGCGGCCGGGTGAGCATAGCGACGGCGAAGCCGGCACGCGGACGGGTGCAGCGACGAGACCGGCGTATTGCCGCATCTGCGAATGTTACCCTGATGGCGCCATTGCCGATGACGATCCGATGTCGATTAATCGGTCGCGCCAGATGGCTTTCCCGGCTTGCTCGACGAGAGGGGCTGTGGGCGGGTCGGGCCCTACATAGCCCGAGCCGTCCATAACCCCGGGCAATGGGGCAGCGGTCGTGGCGTCGTCGAGCGGGCCCTGGGCGACCAACCGTTCGGCAGCCCTCCGTCTGAGCGCCCTCAACAAACGTTGCACAATCGAATGCTGTTTCTTTCCGAACTCCTCGGGGTATTTCTCGCGCAGCCGGCCGACAATTGCGAGCGCCGTCAGCTGCGGCTGCTCTGCGAGCCACGCTTCGATCGCGGCAATATGCGGGTCGAGCTTGGACGGCATGCGAACTCTGGTCTTATAGGGCCGACGAGTTCGCCGGTGCGTGGCACGCGGCTCGCCGACCGTCGCGGTCTTGCCGAGCGTCTTCGCGAACGTCGCCGCGGTCGCTGGTAGGATGCTAGTGCGAGCGGGTTGCAGGCCGCGCGCATGTCCGGCACGACGATCGACGCGATTGCCTAGTTCTTCTTGGGTTGTGCGAATCTCCGCCAACAGCGCGACCGGATCGAGCGAGCGATACTGATCGCGTAGCCGTTTCTTCACGGCCGCGGTCACCTTAGGATGCGCCAAGGCACGCTCATAGGGCGTCGATGGGAGATGATAGCGCTTGATCACTTTAGCCCCTTCGCGACGCTTCTCCTTCAGCTTGAACGACGGCTGGAAGAAGTTGACGTAGAGCCGTGCCGCCGCATAAAGGCGGCCCATCATACGCGCCGTCTCGACGCCATCGAAGCGGCCATAGCCCATGAGGCGGCGGACGACGGCACCATTCTTCTGCTCGACAAACGCCTGATCGTTCTTCTTATAGGCGCGCGAGCGAGTGACTTCGAGCTTCTGTTCGCGACACCATGGCACGACGACATCGTTCATGAAGGCGCTGTCGTTGTCGAAGTCCACGCCGCGCAACAGCCAGGGGAACAGGCTCTGTGCGCGGTTGATCGCCTCGACGACGAGCGAACCTTCCGGCGTCAGCAACGGTAGGCACCCCGTCCAGCCGGTGGCGACATCGACCATCGTGAGGGTTTGGATGAACGAGCCAGCCACCGACGAGCCGCCATGGGCGACCATGTCAACCTCGCAGAATCCGGGCACCGGGCTGTTCCAGTCATTGAACGTGCGGATCGGGACCTCACGCCGGATTGCCGAATGGAATCCAGCACGGCGCCGCCTGCCGCCGCTCGCCACGATCTTCACATCGACGAGCAGGCGATCGATGGTGGCGGCGCTGATAGCCAGAACGCGATCACGGTCCGATTGGCCAAGCTGCAATCGGCCATGTTGCTCAAGGGCAGGCAGCAAGGTCGGGATCATCACTTTGAGCCGCTTGCCGCACACCCGATCCGACGCCCCCCACAACGCCGTCAGCGCGTCCTTGATCGTCGCGCCATATCTGCGTCTTCGCTTTCTTGTTGCCTCGACCTCGCCCGGTCCAACCGTCTCGCGTCGCCGGAGCGCCCGCACCGCATGCTTGCGATGCCAGCCCGTCGTCGCGCACAGCTCGTCGAGGATCCGTCCCTTCTCCGCTCGTTTGGCCGACCGGTAACGCTCAGTTACCGCCGACACCACCTCGCGCCGCGCGCCCATGCTGATCTTTCCCGCCATAGACGCCACCGAACCAATTCGATGGCACCGACCCAATCATCGGCGAGAAGTTGTCCAGTAACATTCTGGGTGAGGCAATGCGACCGGTCAAAGGGGCACCGGGAACGGGGCAGTGATAGCGGTCGCCGAAGGCGAGCCCTTTTTCCGAGTGCCCCCCAGCGAGGAGTACGCTTCGAGCTTGAACGCGTCTGGCTAGATCATGCCAGCCTTGGCAAACGCCGAAGCGATGATTTCCGCGATCTCCCCTTCCAAGTCGACCGGCGGATCGATCCGTGAATACTCACGCAATCTTTCCAGCATCGGGTTGACCAGGGCCCGGGTCTTGCGGCCGCTAGCCCAAGCCGCGAGTATTTTTCGGCGGTGACGTTCATACTCCTCCCTGTCGCTCATTTTCACTCGAACGTGCCGAATTGCCATCAGGCCTTGGGTCCGGTTAAAAGCCGCCATCGCATCGGTACTGAGCGCACACGCTTGGTCCTTAACCTTGGCTTCAGCCAGATTGAATTTCCGTCTCTCGCTTACGTCTGTTCGACCGTAGCGTCGGCGGATCACTTCTTCGAGTAACGCCTCGGCGGCCAACAAGAGCTCAAGGTATTTCTCAAACCGAGCTTTCGATGACCAGTCGCTCCATTGCTCCGCAAGCGCAATTGCATCGGAAATGTTCGCAACGTTGATTTGGCATGTCCTGATAATATTCCGAAGGTCGACGTCGCTGCCTTTGTTGGCCTGATCGATCAACCCGGCAATCTGCCTGTCGGTATGAAAGCTCTGGGCTCGCCAGCGTACGATCGGACCCAACGATTTCTCTCGTGAATAAATCTCCGTCGGCCTTCTTGGAGACCACCCCAGCGAAACGATAAGGTCTCTGCGGGATAGCACTGCATCCGCAACGCTCTTCAATCGCGATCTATTCAAATCATTCGGCGATATTTTCTCCGGCAGCCGATTGTCATCAAGAAGCGTCAGTCCTAGATATTTAAAAAACTTTGCGACCAGTTCGGAACAGAACGAGCCATACAGCGTGGTTTCATCGGGAGTTTCGTACTTGCGAAGGGTTCGTCGAATGAAGGGACGAATGGCTTTCGGGATGTTCACTGCATCGGCTAGGCGTGGCAGTGACGAATAGGAAAGATGGAATTCATCTTTCTGAAGCAGATCAGACGCCTCGAAAATGGCCGATAGCCCGCGCGCCTTCAGCGACGGATGCCTAAGCAGGATTGCCGCACTGACGTCAAACACTGGCACCACGGTGACCTTTTGACCGTTCACGAGCTCCACGATCTCGAGTCCGTAGTGCGAGAACCCGATGCCGGCGCTATCGGCCTCCGCAAGAAGTAATTGACCGTGGTCGGGGACGGTGTTTGCTAGTTTTTCTTCATTGCTCCGAAAGGGGAGCCAGAGCGAGGCATGTGAGAATCGGCCAACTGTCGCAGTGGCGATCCCAAATCCCTGAAGAGTGGCAGCACGCGTCAGCAAGACATCGCCAGGCTCAAGCATGTCCCGGCGGATAAATCGATGGCGATCGAAAACGCTTGAAGACGCGGCGGCTTCGATCAGACGGGTCACTACGAATTTCTCCCAATTGTAACGGAAGTCGCCAAATTCGAAAAATGAAATTTTCCTCTCGAATAGCCGTTTGAAGTTTCGAGCAATAGGCAATTTTGTCAACGGCCGAATAGCGCTTAAAATTGCATCACGATTTCGATGCAACATCACGACACGATCTCAAATCTGATCGGCGGAGGCGTGCGCGGAGCGCATCGCCTTGTGAAATGGCACCCGGGCCGCGTGAGCATAGCGACGCCCTCGCGAAAGCGAGGGCGGCACGCGGAACGAGTGCAGCGACGAGACCGGTTAAAAGGGCACCCGTCTAACGCGGCAGTGATAACGACGGCGGCTTGCCGCCGGGCCGCGTCAGCGAGTGCCCCCGGCGAGGAGCACTTCAGCCTTGCGCGAGGGATCGTCACCCGAATGGGCCGGGACGAAGGCCCGGCAGGCGCGGCCTGTAGAGCCCGGTCCGCAACGGCGGACGCGCTCCAGCTGAATTTTTCAAGTACGTATGATGGCAACATCGTCGGAAAGCTGGACTTTTGTGCGCTTCTTGCCCTAGCTTTCCGACGGCTCGGGTCCAACCGCAGTGAGATGCCGGATAAGGTTGGATAGAAAAAAATAGACGCCGACCAATCCTTGTCGTGCCTCCGCTTGCGTCACTTCAGCGTGCACGCCTTTTGAGCCAAGATCGTTCAATCGACGAAAGAAGGCTTCGAGATGATCGAGCTCGACGGCCAACAGATCGCGCGCCGTCGAATTACGCAGGCGAACCCGTACGAACTCCTGAAGCCGATTGAGATGCTGCTGGTCGCCCAATTTTCGCGTTTGACCGTCGGCACATTTCACGGGCTCTTCGGTTTTAACTGGCCAGAACAGATCCGCCGACGCTTTGAGCACGCGACGCACCTCGGTAAGCAGCAGTGCTGAGTCTTCACTGTCCGCTGAACTTGCCAGCTGGCTTGCTTTGACTAGCTTCTGCACAACGTCATCCGCCCGGCCTTTGAAGTAACCGTGAACCTCGTTTTGCACGCCATGCAAGAAATGTTCATTTCGTGTTGCGGCATTCAGTTCGTGCTCGATCGAAATCGCATAGTTGAGGCAACGGGACTTCAACCTCGCTTTAACAGTATGAAGCCCCGCAATGCGGGCTCGGATTGTGGCGCGTTGGGCAGGCAAGGCCGCTGCAAAGGCCGCGGTGTCGAAGGCTGCCATCCCGGGTGGAACGGTCAAATCACTGAGCGTACCCCGCCACCGCTCAATTTCGGCCTCCATTTCGCCAACGGCAACCATAAGCACGTTAGCGCGCTCGCCCTCGTCCTTATCGCCATCATCGTCGATACCGTCGATCGTATGCAGGCTGAGCCAACGTTCGAGCGAGCGCTCATAGAGAAATCTCTTTGACTCTTTATTGAGGTGCTGGGTCTCGTCGGCAAGAGCCCGTGCCACTTCGGCCTTATTCGGATAAAGCTCACGAAGAAAGAGCGCCGCCGAAAAATGGTCTTGCGCGGCCCTCGCGATGCGCAGGCACGCCATCACCGCGCTTTCGACGCGGTCATTCTCCAGGTGATCAAAGATGCGCGCAACGGATGCCGCGTAATCCATGAGGTTCATGACCTTTAAGTCGATAACTGCCCAATATGCTCACAGGGCCGCAGCCGGCAGCATCACTGATTGCCGGCACAACGCTAAAGTTTGCGCCACTTGTCGCGTCCAGGCGATATCCCGCACCCGCTCAACATGGATCGTGGCATTGGGATCGATAGCCTTGGCTTTGTCGATCGCTTCGGCTTGCGTGTTCGTTGTCGCACTTGCCCGATCCGCGTTCGGGCGCGACACGTTGTAACGGCCGTCGGGCCGTTGCTCGATAAAAAATTCGTTCTTGGCCATATTCGCTCTCTCGTCTTGGGGTGATCACGTCATGTCTTGGCGTTAAGCGGCAGACTCGAGCGTATACTCCGTCTCGACCGTAATGCTTCCGACATAGTTCGGAAATTTGCTCTGCTGCTCATCGTCCAATTCCGAATGCCAATACTTAGGATCCGACGAATAGATGTGGACTTTATCGCCTTCGAGATCGAAGGTGATGTCGCCGGCCTTGTTCTGCGTGATGATCTGATAGCCGGTGTAGTAGTGAAGATGCCGCGACGGCGCTTCACCGATCACGATGATCTGCGGATCGAGTTTTTCGAGCCAGGCATCCGGGATCTTGCCCGATTTGCGGCCATGGTGGGCGGCAAAGACCACGGTCGTTTTCGTCAACTTGATGTGGTCGGTGATCGCCTCCATGAAGGCGGTCTCGAGGTCGCCGAGCCAGAGGAAGCTTGCGCCGCCCTCGAGTTCATAGCGGATCACGGCGGACATGTTGTTATAGCTAGTCCCCGCCTCGCCTTCGGCGAGCGCTTCCTTAAAGTCTGCGTTCGACCTGTCAGGCCACAGAATGCTAATGCCAGAAGTGCTGCGCTCCTCGTTGCTCTCATTCATCCACCGGCGCGAGCAGTCTTTGTAGATATAGAACGCCTTCGAGGTGTCGTCACGAAGCTGGCAATAGCGTTTGAAGGATGTGGTTTCATCATCCTTGATCACCTTGTTCTTCACGACATAGAAATTGGCGATCGGCATTTCGGCATCGAGCTTTTCGATACCGCCGAAATGATCGTCATCCGGATGGGTCGAGATGAACCGCGTAATGCCTTTATCCGCGGATTGCGTTTTTAATTCGCCGATGATTGCCTCGGCGTTGTCTTCATTGAGATCACAGTCGATGATCGTGAAGTTGTCCGAATTATGCCGGATATAAAACGTATCGCCGTTTCCAACGGCGAAGCTCTTGATGGTCGACATGGCCGTCTGCTCGCTCTCTCTTGGATGGGATGGTTCAGCCGGCTTGCGCCTTTCTGGCCCGCGGCTTGGTTGGCGTTTCTTGTTTTCGTAGATGGGGAGATTCAAAGCTCAGCAGGAGTTGACGCGCGTAAATGCGCGCGGCCTCGAAGACCGCGGCTCGTGTCGAGCAGAAGAGCAGATAGCTCGCGTGCAAGAAGGCGATGACGAACACGGGTGCCAGCCCGATATCGGCCGAGAAAGGCCAGCGGACCAGGTACTGCGCGAGGCAGCCCGCGACGATAAGGACGTTAAGCGCCAGCGCCTGCCATTTCAACGCGTAAAGATTGCGCCGGTAGCCATAACTGACATTCTCATTGAAGAGGATGCCGAACTTCTTCTGGCTGCGGGTGTTTTCGCGCAGCCAATCTCCCGCCCGTTTGTAGAATGCGTCGGCCGCCTCGGGATTGTCCGCTTCTTGCTGCCGAGTCGGTGCCACCTCGGAAATTTTCCCGGCGAGAAACGCCTGCATGCGCGCTTTCATCGTCGCATCGAATGTCGTATCGCGGTGCCGGAGCATCACGATGCTCTGCAACCCGCCCATGCCTTCGATCAATTTCGGCTCGATGGCTTTCCCGCGCCGCCGTGCGGCGTCGGCAAAGGCCCATAGGAGGGCGGCGAGTGCCGTGCCGGCAATACCGTGCACCAATTTCAACTCGGTTCCGGAGGTGATGACGACCCACACAAGCGCAAATGCAGGTGCGACCGCGATCACGGCCGGAAGCAGGCGCGCCAGCAGCGTGTATTTATCAAACTTGGGCATGGTCTTAGTCATCCTCGACATCGGAAGTAAACGGGATGACCTGGGCATAGCCCATATCCGCGCGACGCTCGTATCCCTCGTGGAAATTGATCCATGAATCGCGCGTGGCGTAAACGCTGTAGCCGCGTCGCGTGAAAGCATTCGCGACTTTCTTGCGCGGATAGATATCGGCGTTCTTGCCGATCGAGGCGATGGCGTCGCCCCGATAGGACGCCGGATAGTTGCCCAGCCAGCGATTGAGCACCGTCGGTGTCACATTGCGCCGACTGCCATGATGCGGGATCTGCACGAGATGGGGCTGGATCGAGAGGCTGATTTTCTCGGCATATTGTGCGGCCTCGGCGAGGCCCTCGGGCCCGACATCGGCGGTCAGCAGAATCCGCTTGCCATCGATCACGGCCCACTGCACAACCGAGGTCTCGTTAGAAGCGGATGTCGCCGGCGGGTTATCGTCGAGCGTCTCCAAATCGAGCCGCTCCAAGACCTTCTCGGCGACGTCGACAAACGCTTTTGCGAGAGCGCTTCCGAAGCCCCCCTTCAGGTTGCTGCCATAGGCGGTCGGGGTTTTGTCGAGATCGGGAATCAGCTGCACATACCGGGCGCGGCTCGGCGCCAGCACCGTAAAGGGACCGATCGCGGCACCCTGTAACGGCGCCTTGACGGTGATCCCGCGCCGCGTGGCGATCTCTTCCATCTCGATCAAGTAGGGGTGCATCTCGCGCATGCGCTTGATGAGCCCTTCCCGGGTATAGGCGCCGTGGAAGCTGTCGATCACCTCGTCGACATAGTCCCAGGGACGGTTCATCCAGAGCGTCGAGATCGTGAACCGCGGATGCTCAAGCACCTTGATCAGGCCGGTCGCGTGATCGTTATCGGCGTGCGAGAGAACGACGTTGGCGATATTGGCCGGCTTGGCGTAATAGCGCTCAACATGCTCGATGATCTGGTCGCCGGTATCGGCGAAACCGCCATCGATGATGTTGATAAAGAACGGGCTTTCCTTCGTGGCTCCCCAGCGAAGGATGATGGCGTCGCCGTTGCTATCGCCGGCACGCAGAAAATCGATCTCGTAAGGCAAGGCATACTCCCGCGTTCGGCCGCCCTACGGGGCGGTCGTTGGTGAACCTGATGAGCTGGAGGCCTCGCGCGAGTGATCCCACAAGTGAAGAACGATTTGGGAACGCCCGGGAACTGTTCAAGTGGAACGTAGGATATTTTTCTAAAATCGTGCAGACTTATGCACAAATACCTCGATCGCAGCTCAAGAATTAGGACACAATATTGTTGGCGGTTCTGGGTCCCAAGGAACCGATAAGCGAAAACGAGTCTCCACTATGACGGGTATCGTTACAGCCTTGGGAAACTTGCGTAAGCGTCCCTCGCGGGCCACGGCTTTGAGGGATTAAGCTCGGATCTTGCGCGAGGGATCGTTACCCGAATGGGCCGGGGCGAAGACCCGGCAGACGCAGCCTGTAGAGCCCAGTCCGCATCAGCGGACGCGCCCGCCAGACCATCATCATTTCCGTGATCGTGGGCCGCGCAATGGCCTTCCACTCTGGCACCTTCGCATCGGCCTCGGCATGGCCCAACCGCCTTGCGCTCGTCCGCTTCGCTCCCGCCAGAGGTGTGCCCTGCCTCCTGCGTTGCAAGGGCCTCCGTCAGAAGGCCGCGATTGGCGCGGTCCGGACGATGGAGGAAACGATGATATCCTGGACGGTCACTGAACTGATGCACATGACACGCGAAGAGCTCTGCGGACTCGATGCAAACCTGCGGCATGCTCTTGGCCAGTTCGGCCCCGGCACGGCAAAGAGACACGAAGTGCTCACGTCGCTGCAGAACATCCGCCGGGTCATCGGCATGCGCCGCTTGCACTTCTAATAGCGGCAGGCAGCATCAGCGCGCCCGGCGCATGATATTGCCTCGGTACGGGCGAGATCTCATGTGCAAAGAAAAAGCCCTGCCGGCAATAACCGACAGGGCTTCGTCTTCTTCAATCATTCGGGTGCACTAACTCTGGAAACCCTCCATGCGGCGGGACCCATTGCGGCCACGAGCAGGGCGCCGTGCTTTGGTGGACACCGCCGGCCGTGTCGTGACTTTGATTTTCAGAAGGTCCTGGATCACTGCTTGCGGGTCTGTCAGCAGCAGCTTGCTTTGTTCGGCACCCATGAGGTCGCGCCATTTGAGCCGGGTCTTGTAGGGCTTCGCAGGATTGAAGTCTTTCGCCGGCTCAAAGGTTTCGACCCGGAATACGATGGTCTGATTGACGGCCACCATATCCTCCGTGAAGAGGTGCAGGCTGTGCTCTGGGCGATCAAGTCCCTGCGGTCGGACACGCTTCCCCTGTTTGCTGAAGCCGATAAACGTGAGCAGGGCATCCAGCCTGAGATCACGGAAACACCGGTCGCCCTGCCGCCGATGACCAAGGGCCGTGAGGTGGTCGAGGACTATCGCTCGCATGGCCTCACGTTGCGGGCCCATCCGCTGGCCTTCCTCCGCGAAGAACTCACGCGCCGAGCCATCAGCCCATGCCGCGATCTCCAGACAGCCGGGGATGGCTCGAGGATTTCGGTGGCCGGCCTTGTCCTCGTGCGCCAGAAGCCGGGATCGGCCAAGGGCGTCATGTTCATCACGCTCGAAGACGAAACCGACATCGCCAATCTGATCGTCTGGCCGTCACTGTTTGATAAGCTGCGCCGCACCATTCTGGGCGCACAGATGATGACCGTCCGGGGCAAGGTTCAGTGCGCCAATGGCGTCGTCCATCTGATTGCCGAACATCTGCTCGATGAAACCGAGCTGCTGAATAGCGTCGGTGGTAGCAACGGAGCCTTTGTCCTTCCCGCCGGCCGCGGCGACGAAGCCCGGCATTCCAGCAGTCCCGACCCTCGCGGCGACGTCCCCATCAGGAAGGTGCGGGACATCTATATCCCGGATCTGCACATCGACACGTTGAATGTGAAGGCGCGGATTCAGGTAGATTGAGGCAGCGTATTACGTTTCCGTTTGTTGCATTCCGCGTGTGCCGCCTTGATGTTTTCCTTTTTGTTGCTTCCACCAAGCGAACGCGGAATGACATGGTCGATTGTAGCCTCGAGCGGATCTCTGACATTTCGTTCGGAGAAGTCTATTGGCAACTTCATCTCGGCCCCACACAAATAACATTTGCCTTCCTGCTTTTTGAAAAGCTTTGTAACCCTCTCCAGCCCTCTGGTTAATCTTTTGGGCCTTTTAGACCTGGGGCTATCAACCAGCTTCGCCATTTCGGACGAGCCATCAGTTGAACTCGTCACGTCATGCGGTTTTTTGTATTGAGGAGGAACGATGCTCATTGGCTACAATTATATTTCGGTTTCCCATAAATCGATTTTACGATTAAGGCAATTCCGAAATCAAGGAGCCTAAAACGGTCTGATTCTTAGAGCGGCGCCGGAGTTCCGCAGTTCCGCGACACGTGAATAATGGTCTGCGCCGCCGTCGATTTAGCCATTTTGCCGAATCGACAGCCCCATCAGTCTGGCTCATCTCTGAGCTTGGACTGTATTCGGAAGCCTCTAAAAGATCGAAACGATTAGAACAACGCCCCCAACACAGACTGCGGCCATCAAAACAAAGAAGTACTTTCTGCTCATTCCGGACGTAAGGGCTTGCCTAGGAGCGCCGGGATCGGCGCCCCGCTCCATATCAGGGCGGTGAGAATGACTATCGCGCCCTCCGACCCATGTGCCAAGCGCGCATGCTTCTAATACGGCACTTGAAAGGTTCTACTTGGAGATCGCCCCCATCCCTTTCACGATACCATCAAACGAATAGGACAGCTCGACCATATCGACGTCCGCGGCAGGATCATCGCACTTGAACGCCTTGCACGAGGCCTGCGCACGGGCGTAGGTGTCGGGAAAAAGATCCTTGTTTTTCTCCAGAAACGCAAGAACCGCGTTCACATATCCGCGGCTTGTGTATCCGCTTGCTCGATCGGCCGCCAGCCGCTCGGACGCAATAGCGATGTCGTTAAGGCGGGCGTACTTCGTGGCCTCATAAGTCGCAATCCCGGCTAGGATTGCCACGGCAAACAAGTAAGCAGCATGATAGTAGCGTGTCTTAAAGATCTCGATAGGCAACAGCAAACTTATGATCGACGCAACGCTTCCCACCACACCGATCACAATCACTATCATCGCGGTCATCGTCTTCCTTTCCGATATCCCAATTAGCTCCGACGATCATCGTGCTGTGCGTTTTCCATCGCCGGCGTGCCGCCGCTTTCCTTACGATTGCCACGAGGACCATACCAGTGGGATAACTACGGCTGTCGCGCGACGGATCATAGCTCAATCTGACATCAGAAATGGGCACACGGGCCGCGTGAGCATAGCGACGGAGCAGCCGGCACGCGAAACGAGTGCAGCGACGAGACCGGTAAAAAACAGCAAAGCAACATGATATCGAGCCCAAGGGATAACCGCGAATGACGGCCCTTCCTTACGATTGGCTATCGGTCTGTTCGGCAGCCGGCGCGGGCTTGAGCAGGGGCGGCAGTCCGTGCTTCTCGCCCACATCGCTGTTCGGGAGGAGGGCATGGTGGCGAGCGAGGCTCGTCCGCGAGACGCTTGCCCAGCTATCCCGCGGCGATTGTATATTCTGCCTCGGCGTCTTCCTCGTCGCTATCGACATCCACCCCTTCGTCGGGCATGGCGCCGGCGTAAGCAGCTTTCCCGGTCGCGCGCTCGATCAAGGAAAGTAGTTGCCGTTGGCGATCGGCCATGAACTCGTCGAAGCGGTTTTCCCGCAGGAGTGACGGATCGATGAGGTGGGTTCTCAGATAGCCGTCCAAGCGCTGGCCATCGATAGGGGGCGTTGTGTCGCTTCCTCTTTCGAGCTTGGCCAGGTAGTCGGATGGCGCAATGCCGCCGATGATCCTGTTGGTGCGATAGGAGAGCGGCGTCTTGTTGATGATGGAATCGTAGATCTTCGGCGAGATATTCCGTTTCTTGCACCAGTCCTGCGGAAAGATGTGGTGAATATCGACGTTCTCTCCGAAGAACACCGTATGATCGAACTTCTGGCCCGAACGGAAGTCTTCCGCGCCGACCTTCATGAGCAGGGCATTGACACCCTTGTATGCGGCCGAGAGACGCATCCGCATGGACTTCAACCGGTCCGCGCGGAAGACGACTTCGCTAACCGTCGATGGCTCCGGTCCGCCTTGAAGCCACGGCGGCACTTCCATGAAATCGCGTGCGATGCGTGATTCAACCGCTGAGCCGTACAGCTCGCCGAAGACGCCATTCCAGTACCAGCGTTCCAGCTTGGCGCGCACCGCCTCGTGTTCCCAGGCATCGCTGATGTCGGCGAGGATCGCGGCAAGTGGCACGACCTGCGACTGGTAGGGGAGATCATAAATTCGGTAAATGTGGAGCATGTGAAGAAACTTGGCCGCCTGAACGAAGCCAAGCTCCACCTTGTTCTCGTATTTCTTGTACTCGGCCAGGGGCAAGTTGAGCAGGGCCTGCCGGTTGCCGGAGACGGCGGGCAATTCCTTGCCCTGTTTTCCATCGGCTTCCGCAATTCGCCGGCAATCGCGCGTGTAGAAAAGCGAGACGGCTTGCAGGAAGTCGGTATTGCTCACCTCGGCTAGAATGCCTTTTTTGGCACCAGCCGGCCGCAGTGCTTCCACAAATCGGTGATGACGGCCTTCCGTGTGCTCATCACCGTACCAGTCCTTGCGCAGCTCATGCCCATCCGCCGCGTACATGGCGGTGACGAGCTCGAATGCGTCGAGAGGTTTTCCGCCCGTGTTTACTTTTTCAAAGACGACGCAAACGGCCTCCTTGGAGGTGGACCGGTCGAGGGCGATGACCGGGACGCGGTAGTATTTGAAGTTTTCGAGCACGTCCCGTTTGAACTTGCGAAACTCGTCGCGAACGGCCTCATGCTGATCGCCGCGCCAATGGGCGTCGAACCCGTCCTGCCATTTATCCCAATCGAACACCTTCGTGACGGGGTACATCAGCTGCGCGTATTCCAGCTGTGGCGTCGAAAGATCAAGGTCTACGGAACGACCGAAATTGCCACGGACGATCCTGTCCTCGGGGACGCCAATGATAGCGTCCTCGCGATCGACGGTCTGATCAACGGCGTTGCGAATGTCGAAATAGAACCAGCGTTTGACCTTCTTCTTTTTCGGCGTTTCGGTTTCGACCACCTTGTCGCGTATCGTGACTTGATAAAGCGAGGTCATGCGCTGCTGGCCATCCAGCAGGAGCGATTGGGGAGTAACGCCGCGGGCCTCGGGAGGAGCCCCTTCGACCGGTCGCGGTTTGAAATTGACCGGTCCGCCGGTGTCAAGAGACATCAAGGCGCCGACGGGAAAGGCCCTCGAGATGGAGGCGATGAGGCTCTTGATGCGATCCTCGTCCCAAACCCAGCTACGCTGGAAGTCGGGAAGTTGCATGACGCCTTTCTGGCAATCATCGAGCAGCTTATGCAGATCAAATGGATTGGTCTGAAAAGTCGAACCGGCCATGCGGGCAGATGTCCCATTAAAAAATTGAGGACGGCGCCCTTCACAGCCCTCGGTCGAGCCGACATCCTGCTACCGATTTGGACAGGTGGAAAGTCCCCGCAATCGCAATGAAGGCCTGGGAGCGATCTGCGGTCGATACTCCGGCGATCTGCTTGACGTCAAGTTCTTTATAAATCAATAACTTACATATATATTTGCATGAATTGTCAATGAAAATTCTTGCAGAAGAGCCTTTCTGAGCCTATATTTGCCGGCATGACGAAGCTTGAAGAACTCAAACGCCACCTAAAGCCAGGCCAAGCCTATCGACGGGCGGATTTGGCCCGCTGGTCTACGTCTGTTGATCGGCATCTGAAGCAATTGGTTGCAGACGGCACGCTCAACAAGCTCTCGGGCGGTCTCTATGTTTATCCAAAGGAGACTGTGTTCGGACCAGCTCCGGCATCCGACAATGATGTCGTATGCGCGTTCTTGAAGGATGACGCGTTTCTGCTGGCCTCCCCCAACGCCTACAACAGCCTCGGCGTGGGAACGACGCAGCTCTACGACAAGACCGTCGTCTACAATCATAAGCGTCATGGCGAGTTTCAGCTCGGTAATCGCAAGTATGCCTTCCGCGTGAAGCCGCGCTTTCCGAAGTCGTTGACGAAGGAGTTTCTGCTTGTCGATCTCGTCAATAACGTCGATCAGCTTGCCGAGGCCAAGGACGAAGTTCTAAAGCGCATAGCGGAGCGCGCAGCTGACGCCGATCCGAAGCGTTTGCAGCGCGCGGTGCGTGAGTACGGAAGTGAACGGGCGAAGAAGTTTTTCGAACGCGCGCTGAGAGCGAGCGAATTGCATGCCGCATGATTTTCTTCACAATCACCCGCAGTTGGCGGATCTGATCCGGATTGTGGCGGAAGAAAAGGGCATTGATCCAGCGCTGGTCGAAAAAGACTACTGGATCGTGCATTGCCTCTATGGTCTTCAGCAGCTCGGCTTTACCTTTCAGCTGAAGGGCGGGACGTCCCTCTCAAAAGGGCATGGCATCATTAGCCGGTTTTCAGAGGACATCGATATTCTGATTCAGCCCTCTTCCGGCCAGGATGTAAGAGTCGGCAAGAACCACGACAAACCAACCCACATCAAGTCGCGAAAGGATTTCTACGATTGGCTGACGCAGAAAATCAGGATTAGCGGCATTTCGAACGTCGAACGGGACACCGAGTTCGACGACTTGCCGCAATATCGAAGCGCCGGCATCAAGCTGAATTACACGACAGTCGTCGAGGCCATGGAAGGACTCAGAGACGGCGTTCTGCTGGAGGTCGGCTTCGACACGGTCGCTCCGAACACGCCAAAGGACATCAGTTCGTGGCTTTACGACAGGGCGGCTGCGAGCAACGTCGACGTCATCGACAACCGCGCCACGGAGGTACCTTGCTATGATGCCGGCTATACCTTCGTTGAAAAGCTCCAGACCGTTTCGACGAAATTCCGCAAACAGCAAGCGGACGGCAGCGATCCGGTGGGGTTCATGCGCCACTACTATGATGTCTACGAACTCCTCCGACGCAAAGAGGTTCAGGACTTCATCGGCACAGATGCTTACAAAGCCCACAAGAAGGCACGCTTTCGCAGCGAAAACCAAAACATCGCCGAGAACGATGCCTTCATCCTGAGCGGCGCAACAACGCGAGCACAATACGCAGACGCCTACGAGCGTAGCAGCGCGCTCTATTACGCAGACAAGCCGACGTTCGAGCAGATACTTGCCGAGATTTCTAATTGGGCAGAACGGCTGTAGCCTTACCGTCTGTCCTGCAATCGCTTGGTTTCGTCAAAATTTGTACTTCAGCAGACTCAGTTCTCGGTGCTCGATGCACCCGTTATCCCGGTGATAGTATGCTTGGTAGAACTTGAAGTCGGTCCGGCCTTCCGCCCGACATTTCTCTTCGATGATTTCGGCGATTTCGATCTTCTTCTCGATTGGCGTTTTAATGCCAAAGATGATGCCTGTGAGATCCCTAAATTGGTAATGAGTGACACGGCTCACAGGATCCGAGTAGTCACCTCCGTGGAGGATGAGCCGCTGTTCTCCCTCATGCTGCCAAGCCTCTAGTTTGCCCACGACACTCTGATTGAAGGTTGTCCAATAGCGATCGCGCCAAGCATTTTCATCGTTGAACATATCATCCACACAGGAGCTTCGCTTGCCAGCCGGGCCCACATACCAAGTGCGCGATAACAAGGGGATCGGCAGCTGCCCCAGCGATCGGAAAAAATCGACAGTCGGATATTTCTCGCCGTAAACGACCTTCTGGAAATGGTGCGGAACGTAACCCTTGATAGGTCCATCATTGCCGAAGGCGTAGATCCGCTCCAACTGAAGCGAGAGCTGTCTGTCGTCATCGCCGGCATCGAAAATGAGGCAAGCGGCGGTGTGGTTTTCGCCATACTGCCCCCAAATTGAGGAATTGCGGCACTCGTTCATAAAGCAGGCAGTGTACCAGTCTGGGTATGTTAGCGTTTCAAGCTGCGTGACGTACTGATTGGGAAACTCGAATAGGACGAAAGAGCGATTAGGTTCGATCGGCGTTGCCCGATTGTTATAACGATGAAGGAATCCGATTTCTTCGACCATGCTTCGGTGCGTCAAAAACATCGCAGCAATGATGCGTTCTGAATCCGGTCCTTTAGGCAGGCTTACGACATGGTCAAGCATGGCTCTCGCCTGAGCGAGAGACCGTGCAAGGAAGGCTTCAACTTCCGGATCCTCTTTAATTTCTTTTCCTAGACCATATTCGCCGTAGTTCTGTTGGATGACCCACAAAGCCAGCGCGTGGACCGGATGAAAATAGGCGGTCAGCTCGTCGCGGCCGACAGGATGAGGGCGCCCGGAAAGCACCTGAACAAGAGCCTTGATGGCCTTATGGTTCAGAAACGATGAGGTTAGCTTTTCGAGTCTGAGGCGCTGTTGAGGCGTCGGTGCGCGATCGATGATATCGAAGACGGGAACGTCTTGCCAAGAAAGACACTCCGTGCCGGCGCTAATCGAGGCGAAAGAATACGCCCATTCAAGACAGAGCAAATAGTGGCGAAAGAGATTTGTCCAGACAATCTCGTCTCCACTCCAGAACACATCGCGAAAGCCTTCCATCGGATCGTTCAGGCTTTCCGGGCTAGCAAAGAAGATCTCTTGGTTTCGGAGCTCGTTCTTTTCAAGCAAACGCGAAAGTGGGCGAAAGCGATACAGATAATTTGGCATCGTCGATTAGGTGCGCAGGAGACAGCTCGGAACATAGCCTGGATTTTGGTATTCAAACAGCTGAACTTGGCCGATCGAAGTTAGTTGCTGACCAAGAAATACAGACAACGCAAAAGGACCATAAAAGAAGAGTTTGGTCTTGCGCAGCTGCCGTGCCTTCAAGATCGCGCCGAGATTATCTCTCACCGCCAACGCCATGGCCGTCGCATCTTCGGGGCCACCAATAGATTGAGAACCCTGGCTTGGTGGCGACATGAAAACATAAGCCTGAGGTAACTCCCCCGTCGATTCAATGAAGCTGATGATCTCGGCACGCCCATCGCCACGTATATTTAGACCGACGACAAGATCTGAACCATCGACGCTTCCTTCAACAATTTCAGTCTGCAGCGCGTAGCCAGGCGTTGGCACTGCATCCGACCTCCAGGCTCCCTTTGCGGGCGGTTGAGGAATTTCGAAAACCCAGCCACCAACCAGCGGCATGACGGCACCGAGCGCGACCCCGGTCGACAAGGTGCACTTGCCACGCAGACGAATATTTCGAACCGGACCCGTTGCCATAATGTCCTTGCGCAGCGCATCGAGCCGCGGCACAAGGTCGTCATTCCATGTGTTAGGGGGCGGGACACGCCTTGAGGACCTATCAAAGTGTTCCGTCCAGTCCAATTCGTAGTCGGCGGGCGGGTCGAAGTTTTCTTTCGTCCAGTTGTGAAGCCACAATGTGACGCTTTGTTCCGAGGAAAGGTTCGCGAGCACGGAAGCGCGCAAGATGGATTCAAGAGTCGCCTTGTCGAGCGTGACGCCTTTGCTAGCGCTAATTCTACGTAAGAGCTCGGCATAGGCGGGCTGCACCATTGCCCTTATCTTGCCAGCGAACTCCGGATGTTTGAGGAGTCGCGCCACAAAAATATCAAGCGCACGTTCATCATGCGCGAGGTCGCCATGACCAATTTCGATGCCGACCTTGTCGTAGACAAACTGCATCTGCTCATCAGTAAGGCCATTTTTGCGTAAGCGCTCATCCACGTCACTCTTGGTAAGTGCAAGAGCGTCGCTCGTATCGTCGTAGAACGAGGCAGCGCCGCGCAAGCGGGCAAGTCCTGTCTCTATGGGCCTTAACTGCGGCGAGAATCCCGGGCACGCCAAGGTGAATTGCTGATAGATGCCGGGCATTGCCGCATCGAAGGCGCGAAAGGTTTCGATGACCTCCTTGAACTCGCTCGGCGTAACGTCATGATCTTTGATCTGAATATGTTTGCGTTTCGAGGTCGCATCAACAACATACCGGATGTCAATATCGCCTGTACCTTCGGTGAAGATCTGATGGAAAGCGCCATCCGTCATCCACAGGGGCAAGTGACAGACGATGTAGCGGGTTTGGAAGTCAAAGCCCTTGCCACCGACGATACCACCCATGCCTGCAGGCGAAACCAGGGAGCCAGCGTCAGCATCAGGAGTTGAAGGCGATTTGCTCATTGATCTTACCTACGCGCCAAATGTGGACCCGAAAATCTGTCGCCAAAGCTTACGACTCTCAGTCTCGTCCGTATTGTCGAGCGCCTTTCGCGCTGTTTCAGCCGCCGGCTTTACGCGGTCGAGAAAGGCGTCGAAATCACCTGACTCCCATCGCTTGGCAACATTTACTGTGCTGTACCCTGGATCGGAGATGGTGGGCACGATACCCGACCCTCGATACCAGCCATAGTTGGCTTGAATACCTTCGAGCACGTTGACCACGGCTTGAGCGTGGGATGTCGGGGTGCCGATCGATTGGTGGACGAGCGTCTCGAGGATGTAGGATTTGGGTTTGGATTTCTCCGTCGAGAAGCGATCCCGCCAAGATTTCAGCAGCTTCACGGTCTGCACGTAAAAGCCATCAGTGGCTTTGTTCTTGGCAGTCGCGGCCGAGATTTGGCCCTTGGGATGCGCCTCCACCCACTGGCTCGCATCGCGATCAGGAATCCAGAGCGGTCCATCATCAGCCGCCTTGGGGGTGCCTGGCACGATATCGAGCCATACGCCTTTGGCGGCGCTGGCGCCGATCGACCGACCTTGGAGGCGAGTTTCCTTGTAGTATTTTGATAATGCGCCTTGAAGCCAACTCAGAACAACTTCTGGCTCCGTGATCGTGTGGTCGATGTCGACAATGCAGATGACGTCGACATCATTGATATCGTGAATGGCCGTATGCCGGGCGTAGGAGCCGGACAGGAAGGTGTCCTTGTGAGCGTCCTTCGTATCATCGTCAGTGCGTAAACGCTCACGCACCTTTTCATGTGCGGCCTTGGCGGCCGCAACAGCATCCTCGTCAGGCTGAAGAGAGCTCAAATACCGGCTGAAATCGCTTGAGAGTTCCAAAGCTCACTCCTTGACGGGCAAGGGCGGCAGCGATGAAAGATCGAGGCCGTAGGAAGCGGCTAGGCCGCCTACAAAGTCGCCGCATACGGGGCAAGCTTCGTCGCGATCGAAATAAATGCCATACCATCGATTGATGGTCATTTCGTCGCTACTCTCACTCAAGGGTGGGAGATCGGCGTATTGGGTTCCTGGCTCGGGGCGATTGAGCCAAAGATACCATGGCGCATCGAAATCGCGCTTTAGCCCATTTAGGGGCGATGATTTGTCGGCCAGAAGCTCGAGCAGCGCTAGCTTTGCAAGCATGTTTGCGATCGGCAGCACATCAAGCGATAACCCCGGCTCGACTGCAACGGGCTGGTCAGAATAAGCGATTTCAGCGGCATCATCACCTGATGAAATCTCGACATCTGACGCTTCATCCGGCATGGCTGCTACGAAGCACTGATGACACGGTGAGTGCTTCGGCTTAACGCGTAAGATCTGACCACCGTAGGCACGGCGAAATGCCCCGCCATAGACGGCCGTGACATTTGCGGAAACACAAAGCTCGTTGATGAGAAGCTTACTCTGACGATTATCTGTGCCACAGATGACGAGATCGGACGCGCCAATGAACTCAGCAACAACATCGCGATTGTCGAAGCTAACGGCGACGCGATGAACCTCTACTTTTGCGCTCGGATTTTTCTCGAGGATCAAATCGCGCATGACGTTGACCTTGAAGCGCCCGACTTGGGAAATAGCGCCTGGGTGTCGCACGACATTCCCGACCGAGAGACGGTCGCGGTCGACGAGCAGAAAGCGACCGACACCGCATTTAGCGAGTTCGACGGCGACATGTGCGCCCCCGGTGCCAAGGCCAATGCAGAGAACCGTTTTGTCTTTAAGGATGGTCGTTTCGAGGATGCCGGCCCGCCGGGTATCCAACTGCGGTTCAACATCCGCAAACACAACATCGGAGCCGTGATACAGGCTAGAGCTCCCGTCTGTGACGCGACCAATATAGGCCACGCCGTCGGTGGATAGAAATTTGCCGGGACCAGAACGGCCGTTCGGCGCGGGTTCTAGTCCAATGCCGAGGTCAGTTTCGGGCCCGCTGGGTTTTTCCAGGAAAACAGTCCCCGACACGGTCTGAGGACTCTTTTGAACGCAGAGTTCGGAATGCGTTAGTGCATCGCCATCATCCCAAGAGCTAAAAGTGGTTGGTAAAGAGCCCGCACGTTCAAGGTTGGGCCAATTTGCACGCAACCACTCGGAGGAGAGTGTTACGACGCCGAACATATCGGCGTCGTCAGCCGTGATATTGAGAGCTTTCGTCACTTGCGCGCCTTCGGCGACGGCCACAATCGTTCGTTTCGTCTTGTCGTAGACGAGTTTCGAGCGGCCAGGCTTACGCGAGGCGATCGCCTGCATCGCGTCGCGGATCATTGCCTTCTGATTAGGATCGTTGGTCATGCTACTTCCGCCATACTGCGAACGAAATCGGCCAGGTCGCGACCGGTCGCCAAATGCTGTTCATATGCCTCGATCCAGATAAGTGCTTTCAAAAAGACCTTTTGCAGCACGATACCAGAATGCCAGCGAGCGTCTCGCCAGTGGCAAACTTGGACCCAGCCGCCGGCATGAGGAGTAAGCGTATGCATCGCATGGGAGACGCCGAGGCTTGATATCGGCGTCCCATTGTAAGTCAGAAGCGGTATCGGGTCGGTGATATAGAGTGGCGGGCGTTGAGCTGGAAATCCTGAAGGGATTGGCATGTATAAGAAGTAATTCCGACCCGCGTTCGAAGTCGCGTAGCCTGACGCGTAGTACGTATCGTCCGAAGGATTGCGATAGACGCTGAACTGAGTGAACCCCTCGTTCTGAAGGATCTGATGTTCGACTGCGAGCCTGTCGCGCTGACCTTGGGTCCACATATTAGGCTCGCTGTTCGTTTTTGGCTGCGTGAAAGACCTCAATCGCCTTCTGGACATCGAGCGCTGTCAGGCCGTCGACGAGGTCGATCGGCTCGGTAGAGCCAGAGTTGCGATCAAGGCGATGAACTTCCAGAACCGACAGAGGCCACTTGCTGTCGATCGCGAAAGCAAGATGCAAAGGCTCGTTGAGCGCGGCAACCACGATGTTGCCGAATGCGGCGGAGTGCACTTCGATCGGAGCGCCACTAGCGTCGCGAAGAGCGTTGACGAACCGAGCCATTGCTTTTTCGCGCGTCATCAGATCGACGTCGCTTGTGGCCTCTACTTGAGGCGGCGCGGTCTCGCGTGAGAGCCGGACACGATCGAGCGGAACGCTTTCCCAACCTCGGAGCGCCTGCTCGGGCAGTGCATTAGCCGCGATCAACGCCTGACGGATTGGGCTGCAGCCCGGAAGCACCCGGAAGCTCAGTGCAGTTGGTTCGTCCTCATTTGTGAGATCGTAGAGCCATGGATGTACTCGAACGATTGGCCTATCTTGAGAGCCCTCGGTCGTGACGATGATCTCGGCCATACCGGCAAAACTGTTTCGCGCGCCGAGCTGTCGAATACGGCGTTTGTCGCCAGAGCTGGGTTCGGAAAGGCCAAGCCTGTGATGCGAGTGCCAGTCACCGAAGTAACGAAGATTCCAATCTTCGGCGAGCGGCTCGCTGAGTTGTCTAAGATAGTCGACGTCAAGGCGGAAGTGAGCGTTGTCGCGCTGTGCTTTAGGGCCGGCCTTCGTAGCCAGAAAGATCACAGGTGAACCAGTCCACCGACCAAAGAGATCGCCGCCGGTCTCGATCGACCAAGCCGCAGCCTCGGCCGCGATAGCGCGCAGTTCGGATTCCCATGTCGTGAACGCGTTTTGGCTCCGCGCGAGAGCACGTTGGGGTGCCGGAACAGGGACCGGCGCAGGGGCTGGTTCGGCTTTCAATGAGCGCTTGGATCTTCGGCCCAAGAGCTTTGCAATTCGCTTGATGACCATGCCGACCAAAAAAAATAACAACCAGGATACTGATGGCGGTCATTTTGCACGAAATGATTGCACAGAACAATATAAGAACATTGGCTGCCCACAGGAATTCCGCCAATCGGGCGGGCAGTCGGGCGAAGAGCTTCGGAAAGCGGCAGTGTCGCTGCCCTAAACGGTCTTCCCAACCGGTGAGGGGCTTTGGTGGGATCAGAGCGAAGTGCGTTCCCAAACAAAATATCCAGCGAACTCGGCCAGCTTTTCCGCGACGTCGAAAATGCGATGCGCGATTTTGTCCGATTCTTCGCTGGCATCAGCGCCTTCAGGCACTTCAAAAATGTGTCGCACCACAATGCGATCCGTCACTTTATCTCCAAGCTGGAAATACCAATCGAGAGTGTCGCTGCCGAGCGACATTTTAGAACTATCGTCCGGGATTTTATCCGCGATTTCCTTGAGACCGCGGCCGGCGAGCTTAACATCGTAGTGAAAGCCGACGTTGTTGCGAATTCGAATAAGTTTTTTGTAGTCGTCGGTATCGAAGAATTTGCAGACTTCATCAAAGCAAGCGCGGGTCTTGTCTTCGCATTTGGCAATTTCGGCTTTTAGGGCCTCGTCCTTTCGAATTATCTCGATGAGCAGTAGCGCCTCGTAAACATCGGCCATCTGAACTCGAACGAAAAATGCTCGAGCGCCATGCTTTCGGCCGACGCGGCGCTTCTCCGTTGTCTCGCTCCACTCCCGAAGAGACTCATTCACGATACTCATGTCATTTACGATCATCATGAGCACCACGAACACGTCACCCCGATGCTGACGTTCGATCCTCGTATTCTTGATGATGCGGGTCCGGCTGCTCATTTCTCATCACTTTAGCTGATCACGAACGCAGCGCATTCCATTTCATGCTGCGTCTATGCTGCGTGGAGCCGCCGCGACAGCTTGGTAGCCCTTGAAACTAAACGGAAATTTTTGCAAACCACTCTGCATCGGAATTCGGCGCAAGGATTTGCAGATTTCGTCTGTACTTGTTGAGGTTTTGGAAAAATTGGTAGGGCTGAAACGCGCAAAAGCGGGCATTCCGAGTGGAATCAAAATTCGCTGCCTTACCGCTTGGCTACGCCCCAAAAGTTGGTCAGGCAAATCCTAAAAAGCTCAGTACTTTTAGGAGGTGGTGCGTATAGTTGCTGCGCCCGAATTGCAATGATCTTCCGAAAGCGACCTCATGTCGTGCTATGTCGCGTCGAGATCGCTCCCAGAGTTTCCCAAGCCTCCCCATCCTTCCCTTTTGTCCTGGGTTCGGCCTATTTGGATGTTCGGAAAGCGGGTCCCTAATAGCGAGACTCAGCCCGTTCTCGAGCATCTCAAGTGCGGGCCGTATCAGCCTCCCCAGAGCTATCAGGCCAATACGGAGGCATGTCATCATGGCTGGCGCCGGCCTGGTGTTGCTGCCGCTGCTGCTGCTGATCATCGGCGCGCCGATGATCGCGGTCCGGCCTTCCGGCGCCGGTGCCACCGACGCCATCATGGGCGCGATGATCGCGCTGTCGACATCGATGCCGAGGCCGACGATCAACATGCCGCGGCTGGTGCTGCCCGTGCGGATCGATCTGCTAGCTCCCAAAATTACGTTCCCTTCAGAACGCGTTCGCAGTCCTGAGCTCGTTTGGTCAAAGCCGCTGCCAATCGCTCGATAACGGCGTTCTCCAATCCCTCTTTTTGCGCGCGCGCGCGGATGTCGTTAACGAGGTCGGGGATCTGCCCAGCCATGGAGATAAGAGTAGCAGTGACCACATCCGCATCAGCCCGCGTTTCGCGCGAGAACTTCTGCCATTGACGCAAGCCAATTTGGTCGAGCTTGTACTCGCCCCCGACTTTCATGGCGAGCTTAACCTTCCGCGGGTCGACATGATCGTAAGGAAGAATACTAGCTATGTCGTAGAGCGGCGCAAGCCGTACGCGCGGGCCGCTAGCCAAAAGCAAGGAATAGTTCTTGGCGTGAGCGTCGGAACCGCCAATGAGCCAGTTGAAGCCCAAAGCGCTGACGAACGTCTCAAGGTCAGCGTCGCGGTCCGTCGAGTATGTCCGTAAGAGCTCGATCACGTCAGCAGACGTTGGTCCTCCCTCGTTCTGGTATTTCTTAGTCGGCAGGATGCCCATGGCCTGGCAAATATCTTCCTGGTGAATCCGAATAATGTCGTTCCCGCTAACTTGTCGGTCGTAGCGTTCAACGACGATTGCGATTTCCTTTTCGAAGCGCATCACCTTGGTTTCAGCGGCCGGCAGCCCGAGTTCTCGCGCGAGCTGCAGGCAGATATGCTCGTTCTCGGCGTGACCATCGAAGTGGCCTGTCGGCGGTTTCAAAATGTGGGTGGTCGGTATGCGGCCGGACGGAATGCCCCATTTGCCGTCTTTGAGGACAAGAGCAGTTTTAGGCTGGGCGCCCGCAAGGCTGAATTGACCCGTATCGCCGGGCAGACGCCAGGCAGCATGATCCTCGCGTAAGGCTTGAAGCCGGTTTGCTATTTCCGGCTCGTCAAGCCATTCGATCTTGTCATCTCGGCCCGTTTTCAGGGCCTCCAGTCGATCGGGGGTGACAAACTGAACGGCGCCTGCGCAATCCTGACCGACGTTCGAGATGAGAGCAAACACGTTGCGCGCTGATACCTGAAATTTCTTGGCCCAACGCTCGAGCACCTGCTCATTGTCGGGAAGCAGCCCCCACAGGAAGGCCTGAATGGCGGCTGGACCATGCTCCTCAGCGGCAAGCGGCATCGAAAGCGAGAGAGGATAGGCTCCCTCAGCGTTGCGCCATGCATTGTCATAGACAAAGGTCAGCCGGCCGCGTGCATCACTTCGGACACGACCGACTTCGTTGCCGTCCAAGAGTGCAATGAGCTCGGCCATTAAGGCTTGCCTTTTTTGGCTTTCGCCACGATGGCGTCCAGATCGACGGCGGTTTTCGGGACGCCGCGGCCCGCGGAGGGATTGCTGTCTGCATCGAGCTTAATGCCAAGAGCATCGAGGACGCGGAGGATTAGCCCGAGTTCTGCGCGCGGATGTCCATGCTCGACTTCAATGAGCCATTGGCGACTGACACCAACCTTTTTGGCCAGCGTCGACTGATCGAGCTTGAGGCGTTTGCGCCGGTCGCGGATGACGGCGCCAAGATCGGCTGCGGTACGTGTGAGCATGGCAAATCCGAATGTCAGCGTTCGCTTACATTATCATATGTCGCCATTCGCTGACAATCAAGAATGTTGCCGTTCGCCGACATCGTCGAATGTCGCCAATCGACGACATCTACTGACTCAGACGTCCAACATTCGCCGCGGTCCGTTCACGGTCATCGGGTCCTCGGAAAGAGAGGGTATTCTAGCGGACGTCTGCGTGGGCTGGATGAGAACTATCCGCCGCCCAAATGGCTCTGAACGGTCGGCGTTCCGTTCTCAAATCTCACGTCCACAGAAAGATGCCTTTGACCAGCGCTCAGTCGCCGCCCTCGCATCTCGTCCACAGCATGCCATCGCACCACACGTGGTCAACGCGGTTCCACTGGCAGGCAGATGCCGCATTCGGGAAAAAGCCGCGTCCATTGTGATTGGCGCTGGTGTTACATAGTAGCGGAATGCCTGTGAGGCCTTCGTATTCGACGAGAAGTTCGGCGATCTTGTGCCGAGAGGTCCTGCAAATGGTCTGCAATCGCGCAGATCCGTCCAGATGCACAACAGCGGGGATCTTATCCCGCCATTCTGCTCGTGTTAGGTGCTCGAAAAGCATGTAAGGGTCTGGCGTTCCGGGACTAAAAATATCCGGCGCCCGATCCTCCAGGCATATTGGCGCTACAGGCCGGAAGTGCTCGCGAAGTTTGATGTCGTTGAGACGGTCCTTCATTTGCGGCGATGTCGCCGCGGCCAGTATGCTTCTGCTACCGAGAGCCCGAGGTCCAAGCTCCGCGCGGCCGGCAAGAAAAATGACGGGTTTGTTGCTGGCCAGAATGGTTGCAAGTTCACGCATGCTGCATGGTGAGCCGCCCCATCCGGGCGGCATGTCGCCTCGTTCCACGGCTGGACCACTATAGACGGACCATTCCAATGGTACAAAACCTTGGTCCGCCGCCAATGCGGAGCAAGCAGCACCTATTGCCGAGCCACTGTCATTCGGAAAGGGTGGCACCCAGATAGCATCGAACAAGCCGGCAGCTCGTAGTGCACTATTCCATTTTATGTTGAGACCGCAGCCACCGACTATGCACAGATTGCGCGCGGGAAACCTCGAATGCCTCTGTATAGCACTCGCCAGTTTGCTAACAAGCAGACGCTCTTGGAAGCAATGAAAGGATGCAAGCACATCTGCGGGGGCTTTGGCCTTTAACCGTAGCACGCAGGCATCGAAGAACGCATGGACAGGCTCAAGCGCGGCGTCCTCGCTGCAACGACCGACTGGCTCCGTGAACATGCTAAAGTGCTTTTCATAGAGCTCCTGAAACACCTCGACGATGCTTTCATCGGCCGAACCGAGCGCGATGTAGGCCATCAACTTGCCCGCAACACCGAGGTCCCACTTGATGCGGTTAGCCTGCTTGTATGGTCCGAAGTGATAGCCTGCGGCAGCATAAGCATGCCCGATCAGCGGAAAGAGGCACTCGACGAACCTGGCTGCGTGGCGCTCTACATGGTAGAGCCGTGGAAAGGAGGCGCCGTCCCAAACCAGACAGAACGCGGGTTGCCCGGCCTTGGCGAAAGGACTGGTACAAAAAGCGGAAGCCACGTGACCTGTGACATGCGGATAGCTTTTATAAGGGAAGGCGCTCCCCTTGAGCATCAGCCCAGCGCCGTCGCGCGCTATGAGGAGGCCGTCGGCATCGCCCTCAACATACGGCGCCCCTTTAAGGGTAATGGGTGCAGTCCCGCTGAGAACCTGAAATTGTGACTCACTCTCGCCCCACCATCCATCGATGACGAACCGGTCAACGTCCCGCGGATCCAAACCGTGTTCTGCCAAGGCGACAACAACCGCATCGAGATTGTGGAGTTTTTGATATCGCGGATTATTGTCCCGCTTCTCCTGCTCCACACAAAAGACCAGCCTTCCGTCCTCGACAAGGGCGACTGCTCCGTCATGAGTCAGTTTGATACCGCAGATTCGCATACAGTCTCCGAACCTAATGTCAGATACACTCGATTTGAACGCTCCCCCCAACTGCTGCTCACGTTGCGAGACTCAGATGGGCTCCCATCTTTCACGATGCACGCTCTGGGCCAGTTCCAATCAGAGGAATCGCCGGCAATTGTCTGATTAAAGTCGAGATTGGAGGCAGCTTGACCGATTCGTGACACCGAGCGCGTTCGGTTTCGGACCAAGCACTCGGGCCTACAGCAACAATTTCCATGCGCACGACGGGGGCCCCCGTTATGCCTTCTGCGAGGTCGAGCGAACGGGTGCAGCGAAATTCTCTGCCGGCTAAACGAGATCATGGCCGCGCTGCCACGAAATGGCTCACCGTGAGACGAACGCGCTTCGTAATTCAGTTAGCGCCGAGGCATTCGCGCTAGGACGACATTATGAATCGTGGCGACTGCGCATATCACAGGTGCCATGTGCCGAGATTCCGGGAGTGTCGGCAACACCGATGCGCTAGTCTGTACCGGCTTGGGAGTGACGGCACTTTGAGAAAACAAACAGATGCTCCTTTTTTTAAGTGGTATCTCGCTCAAGGTCGCGAACAGCCCCTGATCGTTGCACCGTCCTCTGTGTTGCGTGAAGACACAGGGACGAGGATGCCCTCGACGGCTAAGACTCGGCAGTACAGGATCCGGGATCATGGCGGCTTGGTATATCCGCCTACCCACCTGTTATCTCAGCGCCGTCGATCGAGCCACGTTTTGCCACCAAGGACGTGGATACCTGAGTCCCCTCGGGCTCGAAGAATGTCGGACACAAGATAATTTGGCCGCGCGCGCCGCGACAGAGCCGTTGAAGGTGACATATTGCAGTTTCTGACCAAACTGTTTGAAGGTGGATCGTCATGGGTTGGTCCGCGCAAGCGACACGATTCGTTCTGGCCAAGATTCATGGTCCTGATCAATCACCACTGTTAGTAGTTGATCAGGCGAGCGTCGAACGCCACTCTCTGGCCTGCTTAGAGCTCCTTTTCTTAGGCTGGTTGTCTTTAAAAACCCGGTTTGGTGGCTGGACGCAAAAATGAAAGACATGAGTGAAAGATCAGAAGGCTTTCGTCGACCTTAAGCCCCTCTTCCTGCTCGCTCCGGTGTGGAGCGTTTTGCACATGGTCGTAGCATCCTGAACAACGCGTGGGTGCTGAAACGACGCACAATACCCACTCGATGGCTAGAATGGCCTGTCTTCCAACCCTACTCGCTCCGGAAATGCCAGCTAGCATATGCAAAGCGCTGGTACGACGCTTGCTTAAGGATGAAGCGAAGTGCCATCGAGGCCCGCCAGAGCGACTCCTTAACAAGTGGGTGACTATATGTCCGGTGTCGCCGGTGCATTTTTCTGCGCTTCAAGCGAACCATCGCCGCGTGTCGTTGATCAGCTGAACAAAATGATTCCGACACTTGCACTCCGTGGGCAAGCGGGTGTCGTCGTCTCTGCTTTTATGCAAGAGCGTGGACTCCGACATGGAACCTTTCAATCGAACGATAGCTCGGTGCGCATTGACTGCATCGAACGGGATCCGTTCTTTCGGCCTCATGTTGCAATCGCGCAGATCCGTGGCGGATCCTGTGGAACTGGAGATGGCGACGACGTGCAGTCAATTCCTAACCGCCATTTTGCCATTGCTCTGGACGGCGCCTTGGTGAACGCTCATGAACTCAGGAGCGAATTACTCGCTCGAGGCCAACTGATAGATACGAACACAGACGCCGAGCTCCTGCTGAGGTGGATTGAACACTCTTGCGAACGAGAATATTGGCGTCACGGCCGGCCCGTAAACTACGAAGCTATCTTTCGCGAGCTTGATGATCGTATCGATGGTGCCCTTAGTGCGCTTTTGCTAGATAAGGACGGAGATCTTGTTGCATACCGCAGTCGAAGCGGTTTGCGACCATTGGAGACTATGCGAGCAAGTAATGGCTTGTTGCTCTTTGCTTCTGAAAATTGTGCCTTCGCAGGCTTGGAAGGTGAGATCAGCCAGCTCTTGCCTGGGAGCATACAGCGCGTGGATGCTAAGACCGGCGCCAGCGTTGACCATGCCCTGAACTGCCGAGGACATAAGGCCAAGCTCTGCGCGTACGAAGCTCTCTATTTGGGAAGTCCAAACACGTCGGTCGAGGGCCATTCACATCGCCAAACCCGTTACAACATCGGGCTCTCTTTGGGAAGAATTGTTGCGGAGCGACTTCAAGCAGAGCCACTCTTGATGCCGCCAATCGTGTCCTCAATGCCAAATACTGGGGGCCCGTACGCCGATGGTCTATTTGACTCTTTCGCCGAACAGGGCGTGCTTGCCGAGCGTAGTGACGTAGTGGCAACGCAATTTCATGAGCGAACGCTCCTCGGCAGAACCAGCGCCCGGCAATCTCGCATTGCCCGGAAGTATCGAGTTTCGGAACCCGCCGTAGCCGAACGGACCGTAATAGTTGTCGACGAAGCCCTCATTCGAGGCGATACCAGCCAAGCCGTCACAATGATGCTCCTTGCCGCTGGAGCCAAAGACGTACATTGGGCGATAGGCTCTCCCCCTATAGTTGCGCCAAACTACTACGGCATGGGTATTGATACGCTAGATGAGCTCGCGTTCTGGCAGGCATTGAAGCGGCTGCCGTTCGAGCTACGCGCCCAATGCCTTCGCTTCCATAGGATGGAGCCGCCAGCACTCAGAATCGTTGAGAGCAACATTGCGACGGCGATCCAAGCAGCATCGATAACTTATCTGCCTTTCCGCGCCCTTGTATCCGTTTTGGCCGACAGGCTAGAGGGCATCGATCTGTCACCGTTCACGTTCGACATGCCGACCCCCGCTGGACGGCAGCGCGCGCGTAGACACTTGGAAGCGTTGCTAGCCGCCTTTCCTGTCAATACCCGTCTGAGGTCAGGATCATGAAACCCGCTCTCGTATTTGACTGGAACGGAACACTGCTCGATGACACCTATGCGCTGCTCGAAACGACCAATGTCATTTTGGACCGCTTTGGTCGTCCGAGCATCGATATAAAGACGTTTCGAAATCGTTCTGATGTTCCCCTCTCTCGTCTCTACCTTAACCTTGGAATGTCGCGCGAAGAGATTGAGGCAGTGGAGCGTGACGATGGTGCACTGTTTCACGACTTATACGAGCCTCTTGCGGACAAAGCCGATCTACGTGAGGGGGCGCGGAGAGTGCTCGAGATGGCGCGACGACAATCCGCTCTACTCATCATCCTCAGCAACCACATCGTGGCGCCTCTACAGTCCCAGCTGAGGAGGCTTGGAGTAGATCACTACATCACCGATGTGCTCGCTTTTGAGAGCCGCGCCACGCAATACAAATCGATGAGCAAAGGAGAGCGGCTTCGGCTTTATATGCAAAGGTACAACCTGAAGCCCGCATCAACCTTCATCATCGGCGATATGCCCGTGGAGACGGATATTGCACGTAATCTCGGTCTGACGAGCATATCCATTACCGGAGGATTTGTTTCGACCTCGCGCCTGCAAGCCGCGCGTCCAGATTACACGATCAACAACCATCACGAGCTGCTGCCCATCCTGCAAAGCCGTGGCTACTTTTCGGAATGCTAAGTCATGAGCAAGGGATCATCAGCGAGCGCGGCTCCCAGACTGATCAAGCAGAGCGTAGGGCTTATCGGAGCGGGGCGCATGGGAACAGGTATAGGCATCAGCCTGCTGCGTCAGCAACGCGAACTCCACATCAAAGTCAACAAGAAGCGGTTCGGTGCCGATCGCCTGATAAGTGCAGGGGCCCGCGAACATACGTCGATCGCTGAGTTGGCGCAGCATGTAAGTGTGGTGGTGTTGTCCTTACCGTCCAGCCGCGAAGTTGAGATGGTGTGCCTTGATGACGATGGACTATTTGTCCACATGTGCCGAGGAGGCTTGATAATTGATTGCACAACCTCGTATCCTGCCTCGACTATTGCATTGGCGAAAACGGCGCAAAGACGAGGTCTAAGCTTTATTGATGCTCCAGTAACACGAAGCCCCGAGCAAGCAGAGCTCGGCCTTCTCAATGCGATGGTTGGGTCGGATACAACACTCTTTCCCGTCGCTGAACGCATTCTTGCTGCGTTTTGCGAGACCGTGATGCATGTGGGAGATGTCGGACACGGCCACAAGCTCAAGCTTGTTTACAACAGCATGACTATGGGCATAGCTGCGGTCGCCGCTGAGGTCTGCCAATTCGCGGATAGTCTTCAGATAGATCTTGTAACACTACGGTCTTTGGTCAGTCGGGGCTCTACGAACAGTGGAATATTCCAAGCCTTCGCCGCCTTTTTGTTGGGAGAGAAACCGGATGCACTGGCAATCTCGATTGCAAATGCTGCAAAGGACATCGAGTGTGCTGTGCGCCTAGCGCGCGAGAGTGCCGTTTCCGTGCCGGTCCTGGATGCTGCCGCGCAGGAACTAAACCTCTCAGTTGTCGCAGGCAAAGGTGAACTGACCCTACCACATTTGGCCCTATCGTAAACGCTTGGTATGGCTCCAAGCGGGCCATTTTTCCACGAGTCCGTGGTGCCCCTCGACTCCCTCGTCATCGAGAACGATGATTAGGACGAGACGGTCCGCATCTTCAAAGAAGTCAGCGGCGTTTCATATAACGATGGGCGGAGTTCGATCCAAACAGCCTCAAGGTCAATCGCATTCGCGAGGAAACCGAGTATGGCGGACTGCGTATCACCGCCGACGCGTTCCGCCAAGGCCCGTATCGTTATCGATATGGCCTTTGATGATGCGGTCGAACCGGGTCTACTGGAAATGGACTTGTCGGTTCTCCACGATCTTCCTGCTCCGCATCTGCGCGCTTATGCGCGTGAGATGGTCATCGCCGAGAAATTCCAGGCGATGGTCATGCTGGGCCGCGCCAATATTCGTGGTGCTCGCGGGCTATCATTGGCGCGGAGGTTTGGGGGGGTGGCACACGCAGCTGTTATCCGTCCGCGCCGATTTGCCGGACAAAGTATCTTACTTCTGCTTCCGCCTGAATGAACAATAAGATGTCAGTCCCGCAAAGAAAAAGAACTGCTGCCGGATTTCTCCGACAGCGGCTCAAGTCCGGGGAGAAGGCAGACGTACCGGTCTGCCAGCGGAGAAGGGGAGAGCGCTTGAAGCTATCCGGCGGCACTGTCGAACAATCGTTCTGCTCCGGTTTGGCACCTGGGATTCCGGTTCTAGCTCGCCTGGCTCACAAATTTGGCGTCGAGATAGCCCTCGATTGCCTCGAGGCCACCTTCCGAGCCGAAGCCGGACTCCTTCGTTCCTCCGAAGGGCACTTCGGGAAGCCCAAGCCCATGATGATTGATCGATACCATCCCGCATTGGAGATCGGCCCCGATCGCGGCCATGGTTGCGGCGGATCGCGTGTAGGCATAGGCGGCGAGTCCGTAAGGCAGTCGATTGGCCTCCGTGACAACGTCGTCATAGGTTTTAAACCGCGCAATCGGGGCGACAGGGCCGAACGGCTCTTCATTCATGATGCGCGCTTGAGGTGGAACATCGGTCAGGACCGTCGGCTCGAAGAAGTACCCCGCATTGCCGATACGCTTGCCGCCGGTGCGCAACTGGGCGCCGCAATCGAGAGCGTCCGCGACAAAGCTCTCCATTGCGTCGATCCGCCGCGAATTGGCGAGCGGTCCCATGCGGCTGTCTCTCTCAAGGCCATTGCCAACCTTGATCGCGCTGGCCTCGGCAACAAACCTCTTGACGAAATCTTCATAGACACTCTCATGCACCAGAAACCGCGTCGGCGAGACGCAGACTTGGCCGGCATTACGGAACTTGTTCGCCGACAAAATTCTTGCGGCTTTCTCGACGTCGGCATCTGGGAAAACGATGGCAGGCGCGTGCCCGCCGAGCTCCATGGTGGTGCGCTTCATGTGGGCGCCGGCAAGGGCTGCGAGATGCTTTCCGACTACGGTCGAACCGGTGAAGGAGACTTTACGGACGATAGGATGGCGTATGAGATGGTCTGAAACTTCGGATGGCACGCCGAAGACGAGATTGATCACGCCCGCCGGCAAGCCCGCATCCGCGAAACTACGCACCAGCTCCATGCAGCTCGCTGGCGTCTCTTCAGGTCCCTTGACGATGATGGAGCAGCCGGCTGCAAGGCTCGCCGAGATCTTCCGCACGGCCTGGTTGATCGGAAAATTCCAGGGCGTAAATGCCGCAACCGGCCCGACAGGCTCCTTGGTCACGAGCTGGGCAATATTGCCAAAGCGCGCCGGCACGATCCGCCCATAAGCGCGCCGCCCTTCTTCGGCGAGCCAGTCGATGATATCGGCAGCGAGGAGCGTTTCAGCACTCGACTCGCTCAGCGGCTTACCCTGTTCGAGGGTCATGATTGCAGCGATGTCGGCTGCGCGCGAGCGCATGAGCTCGGCGGCCTTGCGCATGGTCCTGTACCGGTCGAAGGCAGAAACCTTTCGCCAGATCTCGAAGCCGTCCGCCGCCGCCGCGAGGGCACGATCAAGATCACCGCGGGACGCATAAGGCGTTTCGCCAATGGGCTGTCCGGTCGCGGGGTTGAGGATCTCTTCCGAGCGCTCTGCCTCCCCTTCCGTCCATTCCCCGGCAATGAACATCTTGATCTGGGGGTACACAGGTTGTGCCTGCACCGCTTGTTCCGGATTGTTCATGCCTCAATGTCCCCAGCGAAGAGCCAGCGGGTTGAGCTCGTGCGCAAGCTCGATCAATCCAGCTCTCGTCGCCGGATGGAGCCCATCGAGCGGATGCCGCACCGCTTCGCATTTGATCACACCACCTTCAGCCATCACGCTCTTGGCAGCGCGCAGGCCGCACTGGCGGTTCTCGAAATTGATGAGCGGCAGCACCTTTGCATAGGCAAGAGCGGCTTCTTGCCTGCGTCCCGCTTTGTGGTGATCGAGCACCGGGCGAAGCAGATCGGGCAGCAGCGCACTCGACATCGTTCCGGTCGCACCGGCGTCGAGGTCTGCCATCATGGTGATGGCCTCCTCCCCGTCAAAAGGACCAATGATGGCCTCACCGCCGAGCTCGATCAGACTGCGCAACTTGGCAGCAGCAAACGGGACCTCGATCTTGAAATATCTGGCGAGCGGCACCTCGCAAGCGAGGCGGACGAGAAACGGGACCGTCAATGTAACGCCGGAGAGCGGCGCGTCCTGGACCATGATTGGAATCCCTGCCGCGTCTGCGACCCGGCCGAAATGCCCAATCATGGCCCCGTCATCCGCCTTGAGGCTTGCACCATGATAAGGCGGCATCAGCATGAGGAGGCTTGCGCCACGTTCGGCCGCATAGCGGGCGCGTTGCACCGCAATCTGGGTGCTGAAATGGCTGCAGGTCACCATGACTGGCTTGCGGCCCGCGACATGCGAAAGACAGAGCTCGACCAGAATGTCGCGTTCTTGATCAGACAGCAGGAACTGCTCGGAATAGTTGGCCAGAATGCAGATCCCGTCCACGCCTTGATCAATCATGCAATCGATAACGCGCCGCTGCCCTTCAAGATCGAGATCTCCAGCCTCCGTGAACGGCGTCGGAGCCACCGGGAACAAGCCGCGATAGATGGGAGTCTTCGCATTTCTCATGTAGAGGATTCCAGACAGGAGGCGGTCAGTTGCTGTCGAACGGGGTCAGCCATCGCAAACATCTAAGGAGTGGCGCCGATACCGGCGCACTTTTTTGACAGATTGACTAGCGTGGCGTCACAAACGAGATTGGTTTGAGGCTTTGCTCGCGTTGGACGCCTTTCGTGCCTCCTCATTAAATCCAGCCAGGCGGCACCAGGTCCGTGAGGACGGCAAGACATTCAAACAGGAAGTAGCTTCCGAAGATCAGCTCGACGTTCTGGGCCGCATCGATATCGCGCACAATCGCCTTTCGGGTGAAGCAGCCGCCGGTGAGCATTCCAGGCGGGCGCGGGTCATCGGGAGCAGTCGGCGTCAGGTATTTCGAGCTCAGCTGAGTAACTGTGCGCTCCGCAAATGATCGATATCTGGCGTCCCGCTCAGGACCAAGTGCGGATGCGAGGCGCAGCGCCGCGGCAGCAGCGATAGCAGTGGCCGCAGTATCCCTGCTGGTATTGGGGATCGCCGGATCGTCGAAATCCCAGAAGGCAATGAGATCCGCAGGGACATGGTCGATCCACCAGTCAAGAAGGCGCACGGCGTAGTCGCGCCATAGTGGTTCGTCCGGGCGGACCATGGCGGCGTGAGCGGTGTAGAGCATCGCCCATCCCTGCGCCCGGCCCCAAGTGCTGATATCGCTATAGCCCTTGTGCGTGTGCGTTCTGAGCACCTCGCCGGTGTGTGGATCAAGGGTGGAAGACTGGATAACTGAATTGTCCGGCCGTACGTGGATCTCGAGGACACGCCGCATATGTGCATTGGCGACCTCCTCCATCCGGGCATCGGAAAGCTCGTCCGCGGCCCAAAAGAGCAGGCCTGTCGCCTGGAGCGAGTCGATGCTGCTCTCGGAGGCTCCGACTGCGCTCGCCTCCTCGGCATCCCTGCCCAACGGTATCAGTCCGAGGTGTGGATCGAACATATCACGAAGCGACCTTGCAGCTGTCAGAGCCACCTCGCGCGCGTTTTCGTCCTCGAACAGGATGCTGCCGAGGGCGCCAGCATGATAGAAGCCGAAACCCTTGAAGGCCGTAAGCCGCTCGGCACGCGGCAACATTCGGCTTAGCGCAGCGCGCGCGTCTTCGATTGGGAACTGCCTGGGATTAGCGAGATGCGCGAGCCAAAGCTCGCCGACAAAGGCCCCGCCGGTCCAATCACCATCGGGCGTAAACGTCCATGTTCCGTCGGCGGCACTCGCCCAGTGTGGCAAGCCCGTGCGTGCAGTGTCCCTGGTCTCGGCAATGCGCTTCAACATACGCTCGCGCGCGGGCAGATATTGGCTTTCCGACATGGCTCTGATCCAACATAAAACTTGCCGCGCGGCTTTGGCCTGGCGGCAACTTAAAGCTCTTTACCAACAGGTCCTGGACTGGGGTGAACGGTTAATGTTCACCAGGCTTCCAAGCGTGCGCTTGGTTGCATCGCTGCCGAGGAGCACGCCTCGTCAGCAACACCGCAGGGAAAGCCGCGCGCAAGTTTATGCCGATCACCATGCCCTCCTGACGTAAGCGCGCTACTTTCGAGAAGTCACTTTGGTCGTTTAGTGATGCGAGTCCGCAGCGCCGATGGCGCCCGTATCGTAAAGATGCTTCAATGTCCTGGCGTCATAGCCCAGTTCTTTCAGAATCTCTTCCGTTTGCGCACCGAGCTTTTGCGGGGGCAAACGCACGTCCGGCTGCTCGCCGTCGTAGCGCACGGGATGGCTGACGAGGGTGATGGGAGTTCCGGTCGCGCCGGTCACGACCTGAAAATTTCTGTTGTGCGCAATCTGCGGATCCTCAACGACGTCAGCATAATCGTTCACCGCAGCGTGCCAAATTCCACGCGCCTCGAACAAGGCGATGCATTCGGTGGTTGTGCGTTTGGCGACACTGGGCGCAATCATGGCTGAGGCTTCGTCCCGCCGGCGATACGCCTCCCCGTCAGGAATTCGCTGGTCGAGCGGAAGGCCAAGCGCGTCTGAGAGCGCCTCCAGCGATCCCAAAGAGATCGCAATGTGTCCATCGCGTGTCGCATAGATGCCGTAGGGCGCGCCGTAGTACCAGCCCGCCACCGGACCCGGCTGACGGACGTCGTCAGGCCTTTGGCCGTTCAGGTAGCAGGTAAAGGATTCCATCTGCAGGTCGAGCGCAGCCGACAGTAGGCTAACATCGACGCGGCAGCCCTGCCCCGTGCGCGCTTTCCTCACCAGGGCAGCTAGAATGCCCGCGGCAAACAAGGCGGCGCCGTGATGATCGATGGCGGAAACGCCCACAGCCCGCGGCCCCTGCTCGCGACTTCCGGTGATCATCGCAAGTCCTGATAGGGCCTGGATCAAGAGATCCTGGCCGGGGCGGTTGACGTAGGGCCCGTCAGGACCGTAGCCGGAGGCAGCCGCATAGATGATCTGCGGATTGATCTTCTTTGCATCCTCGTAGCCGAGACCAAGCTTGTCGAGCACACCCGGACGGAAGTTCTCTGCGATCACATCCGATTTCGCGATCAGTTGCCTGGCGATGACGACGGCTTCGGGTTTTTTCAGATCGAGCGTGAGGCTGCGCTTGTTGCGGTTGCCCGTGAGAAGCAACATTGACTGGCCATCAACCCGCTTGTCCGCCCCGCCCCATTTCCTCTGAAAGGCCCCTCCGGGCGGTTCCACGGCGATCACGTCCGCACCGAGGTCGGCGAGAAACTGCACGCCGACCGGACCCATCAGAAAGTGATTGAGGCTGAGGACACGAATGCCCTTCAAGAGATCGACCATACGTCCTTGCTTTCGGTTTTGCCTGAAATCGAGCTGCCTGGCTCTCGATTTCTGAAATCGATTTCAGACTTAGGCCGCGCAAGAACCGGAGTCAAGCGAATCAACCAACTTTCGAATGAGATTCGCTTCCCCCGCTCGATGTGCGCATGAGAGGGCCAGAAATAGCGCCGACGGCCCGTATACAGGGCTTGAGAAGGTGGCGCTCGTGATGGTTTAACCCTTTGAGGGGGTGACCCTCTCCTTCTACTGGTTGACCAACGCAAATGGACAAGAAACCTGTAATCGCGCCAAAAGGCCGCCAGCAGCCGCGCGTGAAGATCGAGGACGTTGCCCGGAAGGCGAATGTGTCGCCGGCGACGGTATCGCGGGTGCTCAATCACCCCGATATCGTACGGCCGGAGCTTCGCGACAGGGTCATGCGGCATATCAATGACCTCGCCTACACGCGCGATAGCGCAGCCAGAGCATTAAAATCGGGACGCATGCGGACCGTCGGCGTCATCGTTCCGACGCTGGCGCTCGGTATCTTTGCAGAAGGGGTCGAAGCGCTCCAGAACCGCCTCAGCGAAAGCGGCTACACGCTGTTCATTGCGAATTCGCAATATGACCAGCGGCGTGAACTTCAGGAACTGCAAAGTCTCATTGAACGTGGCATCGATGGAATCGTGCTGGTCGGAGCTTCCCACGGACGGGAGCTGAGGAGTCTGATCGAACAGGCAAGCGTACCCGTCATCACCACCTATGTTGCCAAGGCCGGCGGCGGCATCCCCGCGATCGGAATCGACAACGAAAGCGCCACCCGCGAGATGACGGAGTATCTGCTAAGGCTTGGACACGTCCGTTTCGGCGCAATTGCCAACGTTGTTGCTGCGTCAAACGACAGATCCCGTGCCAGGCTTGAGGGAATTCAGCGCGCGCTCTCGGACGCCGGCCTCCCGCTCAAGCCAACCCAGATCGTCAAAGCCGATTATTCGCTTGCCCAAGGCCGTAGTGCCCTTCGTCAACTCCTCACCGATCACCCGGACACGACAGCAGTCATCTGCACCACCGACACGCTTGCCATCGGTGCAATGGCAGAGGCTCGCAAGATGGGTCTGGCCGTACCTGCCACGCTTTCCATCACAGGATTTGACGATGTGGAGCTGGCGGCGCAAATGGACCCGCCGCTCACAACGGTCAGTGTTCCGGCAGCAGAAATCGGCCGGGGAGCCGCCGATTATCTCATCAATGCCATTGCTGGAAGTCCTGTCCCAAGAAGTGTCGTGTTGCCGTACCGGCTCGTCATGCGCTCATCGAGCGCGCCGCCGCGGACCAGCGTCCGTCCCACCCGGCGCGGGCGCAGTCGAGATCAATGATCGGGCTCCGGTTCTTGAAATCCGTTTCAGAACCGTGGCCTATCCTTCGCGCCGAGGGACCCGGTGAGGCATTCCATTTCACCAATCGCCCGTCAGCAACTTTGCTGAGCATGCAACGCGCGCCTGCACGACCATCAACGGAACTAGAGGCTTCTCAATGCTCGCGTTCAACGTGAACGGAGTGAACGGGCGCATGGTGGTGGCTGGCGCCCAATTCGTGCAGTCTATGATGCAGGCGATGGTGCGCAAGTTCCAGGGCAGCTCGCAGCCGCGAGTGTCGCGCTTCGTCGGACTTGGGAGCGAGCGTGTCCATATAGGCGATCGATCCCTCGATTTGTGCAAGGACCGAGACTGCATCTGCGGTGGCAAAGATGGGCATCTCGCCTACTTTGACATATACCGCACTGGTGTGCGCCGCAATGTCGGCCTCGCGTCCGGCGACACTGCCCCGAACGCGCAGCGCGATCCAGCATGACTCGCTGATCGGCAGCGAAAGCTGTCCCTTGCACGACAAGCCCCCACATCGAATCTCCTCGACGACGCGGCCGTTGCGGATCAGCTCCACCCGCGCTGGCGGAACGCTGACCGATTCGATCCGCCAGTCGATCGTGAGGGCGCCGCCTGAATGGGGAAGCGCCACCGTTCCTCCAGGGCGCCGTCCTTCAACGATCATCTCAACCAGAGGCCCGACAGTGATGAACGTGTCCCCCCTACGTACGGCATCCATCCAGTTGCGATACGTGAAGTCGTTTTCGCCAAGCCGCACATAGGTCCGCGAGCCCCCGAGGAGTGCGGCCGCGTCCATCTTGTCGGAGCCCGCGACCAGCGGCAGATGGTATCCGATATTGAGGTAGCGATACCAGTCGGCAAGACCAAATGCGCTGATCTGCGCGGTCCGCGGGTTGAACGACATCATTTCGATGGCGTCGACAAGGCCGAGCACGATGTCGGCCGCACGTTCCGCCTGCGGGTTCGGCGCATGCGGCATTACGACCAGGCCCCCTTGCTGACGGCAGCGCTCCGCCCAGTCGGCCATGGTCGCTTCCAGAACATGGCCGATCGCAGCTTCGTTGGAGCCGCCGCAAGAGAGCGGATTGATCATCTCACCTTCGTAGCCGAGCAGCGATATGTGCCCCAGAACCTGCATCCGGTTCTCCGTGCCGACCCGAACCAGGAATTCCCCGTCCCCGCCGAAATCCTTTGCCCCGATCGTCGTGCGTCCGTCGAAATCGGCGACGTTGGTGAATAGCTCGCCCCACTGTGCAGCGAGCAGGTTGACGACGTTGACACCCTCCGCCTTGCCCTCAAGCAGCGCTGTCTGCGGGCTCAGGAAATGGACGTGCGTATCAGAGCTGACCCATCCCTGTTCGCGCCAGCGCAGCACACGGTCGAGCTCAAAGGTGAGATTGTCCGTCGTTGCAGTGATTTCGACGATGGTGCGCAACGGGCGCACCTCAAAACCCCTGCAGATCTCAACGAACACGGGCCCGAGCGGCAGGTCAGCCTCGCAGCTGCCGTCCACGTAGGCGTACTGGTTCAGCCCATTGGCAAATTCGCCCGAGAAGTCCTCGAACCTGCCGGTATTGACCTTGCGGTGATGTCCCTTGGGTGGCAGATACTCCCCGTGCTCACCATGGAGATGCAGCCGCGCGGCAACACGCACCCCGCTGCCCTTCTCAACGATGCGGATCTTGACCGGTCTTGTGGCCGGTTCGACTCTTGCCACGGTGAGCGAGGCGCCGCCTGCGTTAGCGCAACCTTCCAACGATCGAAGATCGAATATGTGCGAGCGGCCATCGTCGGAGCGCAGATAGAGCCTTGCGTCGGGATGCGCGGAGTACTCGACGATGACATCGTTGGCGGAGCGCACGGGTTGCACATCAACTTTGGCGCCCAGCCAATCCGCTCTGGAGTACTCGAGCACTGCGCGGGCCGAGATGACCGTGCCGAGGTCCATGCCGATCTGCTCGCCTCGATCGTCGACATCGAGCTCGCCAAGCTTATTGAGATGAACCCCGGGCGGCAGCCTCACCTTCAGCTTGCGACGGCCCTGGAGGCGCAGCGGGTGCTGGGTGAGCGTTGTCGTCGTGACCGCAAAGACAAGCGAGATTTCCTGTTCCGCGCGCAAGCTTAGCGCCGAAAGCTCCTTGTCCGGATAGGGGTTCGGGAGCGCGTAAAGCCACAGGTTCTCACCTTGTCGATCCATGCGTCCTGATTGGGTGCGGGCCTCGCCCTGGAAGAAGCTCGCCCCCGGCGCTCTGCCGAGTATAAAGTCCTCGCCCGTGCTTGCATGCACGATGGGGCCGCGCAGCGGCAGGGCGGCGAACGCACTCGCACTCCAGGAGATGTGGTTCTGCTGGATCGCGAAGCGGCGCAGCACCGGCACGTCGGTCTCGCTGCCGTCGGCATAGCGGAGCCCGTATGTCGCCACCCGCTCGCCGAGTGGATTGCCTTCTACAGGTAGCGTAGCCGGGCCGATCTCTCCGAAACCATCGGGGCTTATACTGAGGCGGTCTGCGACCACTTGCACGAACAGCACATAGCTCGTCATTGCCCGCGGCAACGCAATTACGGCAGGAGGGGCCCCGGGGCGCAGCTCCAGCACATCCGGCCCTGTTTCGCTGCCGAAGAGAAAGGGCATGCCGCGATGAGTCTGGAGCCCGCGAAGCGAATCGATCCACCCGGTGTCACCCGGGCGGTTGGCGAAACCCTCACCGGTATTTGCGCGCCTAGCGTTGAAATATCGCGTCAAGTCGACAGGCGTGAAGCGTGGCGATGAAGGTGTTTTCATGCTGAGGACTCCAGTTTCAGCAACTCTGGTGCCGCGCAAGCAGTCTTTGTCTTGTGAATGACTGCTCGCGCAAGGAGGCTTGCGCCAATCCCATGCCCATGCCCAGCATGACCGTTATGTTTTGCACTTGATGCGAACACTTTGCGTCTGTCGCGGCGAAGCGCAGGGGCAGAGTGTTCATTCACCGATGTAGAGGCGACCCCGCTTCTTGGCGATCTGGTAGACCAGCACGCTTAGGAGCGCGATCAACGATCCGTAAACGGGAAACATCCAGGCGATGTGCTCGCGTTGCAACCAGACCAGCAGATAGGGTGACGTCCCGCCAAACAGAGAGACGCCGAGCGCATACCCGAGAGCCACTCCGGTGGTCCGCACGGCGCGCGGCATCAGCGTGGTGGCGATGAAATTATAGAGGGCCATGTTGAAGCCCACGATCGCGCCGCCGAACACCGTGACAAAGAAGAACGTGACGATGCCTTTTTCCGAATAGAGCAGTGTCAGGAAGAAGCATGGGATGAGCAACAGGCGCAGCAGCGTGAACGCGCGCGAGGGTCGCACCTTGTCCGCGAAAGCGCCGATAAGGGGCGCCGTTGACATCCAGATCAGGACCATCAGCGTCATGATCCCGTACACATACGTGCTGTTCTCCTTGAAGACCGTGTTGGCCATGTTGGGCAGGCCGGTGTTCCACGCATAGTTGGCGATCTGCACCGAGCCAATCACCAGGATGACGGCGAGCAGCGAAAGGCGGACGCTCCATAGCGTTTTCCACACACCGCCAGTCGTTTCCTGAATACGCGAAGACTCGTCTTGCCGATGCATGGCTCGATTGATCAAGGTTTCCGGCACCGTGGTGCGCAGATAGATGATCAAAAGGCCCAGCAGGCCACCGACCGCAAAGGGTATGCGCCAGGCCCACTCGCGCATGGCTTCAGGTGCGACCGAGGCGCTCACCAGGAAGGCAACCAGGCTCGATCCAAGGTTTCCCAACTGGATAAATGTGCCACCAATCAGACCGAGGTAGTGCCCCTCTTTGCCAGGTGGCGCCAATTCAATTGCAATGGCATTGGCGACACCAGCCTCAGCGCCAGTAGCAAGCCCCTGAATGAGCCGCATGATCAGCAGCGCTATCGCCGCCGTGACGCCGAGATCCTTGTAGGTGGGCAGCAAGGATATCAAAAGCGAGCAAACAGCCATGGCCGTAACCGAGATCAACATCACGCGCTTGTGGCTGATGCGATCTGCGACCGGCCCCAGCAAAGCCGCGCCCAGCGGCCGAGCGCAAAAACCCGCCCCGTACACGGCCAGTCCCGCTAGCAGCGAGGTGGTGGGATCATCGGAAGGGAAGAAGTGCGGCGAGAGAAACGCTGCCATTACGCCGTAGACATTCCAGTCGTACCACTCCAGCGCCACCCCTCCTCCAAGGCCGGCGGTCATCCGCTTGTTGGCAGTTTGCTTGTCAAGCTGGATGGGTACTGCGCTGGGCTGAGCAATGATGTTCATGGGTCCTCGGGCTCTATTGATGTCGTTAATAATTTTGCGGGTCGCGCGAGAACGAGCAGCCGCTCGTCGGCCCAACTGCGCCCGCAGCGGCGGGGTCTACGAGAGCGGCGGCCTTGAGCAGGCCGGACCGCGGAAGCGCAGGCGCAAAAGGTGCCCGGGATGCCGGTGGAAAGCCCGCCTCCCTTCGCGTATTTGCGGGCCTCGCCTCAGGAGCGGCCATTGCACGACCCTAACGGCGCAGGACGCCTCCATCGTTGCCTCCGATTTGCGCGGCGGCTCGCATAAAGCGCGCGCGACATTCCGTGCCATTCCCATGGCTAACCCTCCTCCTGTTGCTCTAAGCGCACTTCTGAAGAAGCTGATGTTCTTGTTGGACAGCGCGGCGTCAAAGAGCGCCGCAGCGTCAATGAGATCCTTCAGATGCGCCCGCTCTCGCTGGCCGCACGCTTCCGGTTTCCCGCATTTGTCAGCCTTTTTTGACGCCATTCCTGAAATCGATTTCAAGATCAATAGGAATTCGGAACGGTGGAGTCAAGCCGCTTTTCAAGGCTAAGGCGCGCCTCATGGGGCGCCGTCAGCCCGCTTGAGCGAGCGGCGCCAGCGGCGCGGGGACTGATTCAGTCCAAAAACAGGCCCAAGAAGCGTCGTTGCCAAGAAATCGATTTCAGTTTATGCGCTGGTTCTCATATTCCTTCAGGAGAACCGCTCCATGACCAAGACGTCCGATCTCATCCAGTCGACATCTGTCGCGCCCCACGTGCGCCTTTTGACGCTGAATAGGACATCGAAACGAAACGCCTTGAGCAACGAACTGATTGTGGATCTAGGCGCGACCTTGCGGGATGCCGCAATTGACGAAGATGTCCGCTGTGTCGTGATTTGTGGCAGCGATGCGTTCTTCTCTGCCGGCGCCGATATCAAGGAGATGCGAGAGCGCGGCTTTGAGGCAATCGACAATCCTGCGCGACGTTCTGCTTGGCGGGATGTCGCCAATTTCCCCAAGCCTCTCATTGCCGCAGTCGAGGGCATTTGCTTCGGCGGCGGCCACGAATTGGCACTGCTCGCGGACATCGTGATAGCAGGCGAAGGGGCGGTATTTGGACAGCCTGAGATTAACATCGGGATATTGCCGGGCGACGGCGCGACGCAAAGGCTGACACGCGTGGCTGGCAAATCGCTGGCCATGCTGATGATCCTGAGCGGCCAATCCATCACGGCGCGGATCGCGATGCAGGCCGGCCTTGTGGCGGAAGTTGTCGAAAGCGGCAGGGCGCAGATTCGTGCGGTCGAACTAGCCGATCTGATTGCGCAAAAGCCTCCCCGTTCGGCTGAACTTGCCAAAGCTGCAGTTCTCGCCGCGTTTCAGACCACGCTGGACGCCGGGCTCGAGTTTGAACGCCAAGCGATCCGGTTTGCCTTCAGCACAGCTGACCAGCAGGAAGGCATGAACGCCTTCTTTGAGAAGAGGCCGCCGAACTATCGCGGAAACTAGCTACCGCGATCTGCTCGCATGCGGCGCCAGCAAAGCTGGACCACGTAACATGGGCCTTTCAACACTCCTTCGGGTCGACCAGGCCGGCGCTACGGGCGACGATTTCGTATTGGCCGGCCCTTGCCACACCAACGTACATGTTCATCCTACAGTGGCGCTTGCCCGGCACCATCTCCGCCGGCCCGCCAGGCCCTTCCGCAAGCTTTGCGTGGTCGAGGGCGGCGGCGACCGCCTCGCGGTCAAGCGTACCAGCTTCCTTGACTGCGGCTTCCCACAGCTTCAATCCTCGATAAGTGCCGGTCGCGGCGCTGCCTGCTGAGAACCGGAACTTGCCAGGAAACTGCTTTTCGTAGGCCGACTGAATTTTGGCGCTCACCGGATCTTCCACCGCGAACGCCCTGTAGTAGTCCAGGCTGCTGGCGAGGCCTTCGATCTCGTGAGCCTGATTCATTTCGAGCGTGTTCTCGTCATAGTAGACGCAGCCCAGCCGTCCCCCATTCCTGGAAAAGCCCGCTTCATAAAGCTGTTTGAAGAAGGAGCCGACGCCCGGGGGGATGACGCTGTTGAAGACCACGTCTACTTTGTTGGACGTGATGCGGCTCACGGTCGATGAAAAATCGATCTGGTCAAGGGGATAGTACTCCTCGAACACCACCTCCCCGCCGCTGCTCTCGATCACCTTGCGCGCATAGGCGTTGATTGTTTGCGGCCAGACGTAGTTGGAGCCAGGCAGCGCGAAGCGTCTGCCCCCGTTCTTGATCAGCCAGGGGATGAACCGGTCGCAATTCTGCGCCGGAACCGGGCCGGTGCAGAACAGATTGGGCGTGCACTCCTTGCCTTCGTAGGCCTGCGGATAGATGTAGAGCGTCTTGCCACGAGAGATGATGATGTCCTTGATGGCATTACGCATCGAGCTCGCAATGCCACCGAGCACCAGGTCGACCTTGTCTCGCTGAATCAGCTTGCGGACATTGCCGACAGCGACGGACTCGTTGGACGCGGTGTCCTCGATCAGGAGCTCGATGGGGCGCCCGAGTAGACCACCAGTCTCGTTGATCTCGTTGACCACCATGCGAGCGACATTGGCGTCGGTATTCCCGGCAAACCCGAGTGCCCCCGTAAGGTCGGTGGCAATGCCTATCCTGATCGGGCCTTCGGCGGCGTTGGCCCAGTCAGGACGGATCACCCAGCTGGCCGGGCCGGCCGCAATGGCCGCCGACGCAAAGGCGAAATTGCAGAGAAAGCGGCGGCGGCTGAGTTGTCGGCGATCATTCAACATCGAACTGACCTCCCCTTGGCTCATAGCCTTAAATCCACGTGCCTTGCTCTTTCCCCGGGGCCGGCAGCCTAAAAGCTATCCGTCATTTTAGGTTTCAAGCAGCCTCTTCCGCTCGCGTTTGGGTAAAATCGCGTAACAAAGGGCAGCCTTCAGGACAGTCTGAAAAACTCCTTCGCGTTCCCGCCAAGGATTCTGATCGCCAAGCGCTCTGCGTCTCGCGACTGAAAGTAACCGTTCGCGACTTTTTCGTTCAGAACCTCACCGATCAACCGGCGTGCGCCCTGTATCGCGGCAAACGTCTCCTCAACGTGAAGACAATCTCCTCCGATCATCATTCGCGATTCATCTGGCAGGACTTCAATGGCTTCGTGGAGGGCAAGCTTGAAATGTGACGGGCTCAACAGAAAAGACCAGCACAAATCAAGCCAGACATTTCGGTACACAAAGGCCATTCCCAACAGGTCCCGGCTCCATGGATAGGCCAAATGCATCAACAGAAAGCGGGTCCGAGGATGACGCTCAATCAACCCGGTCATGCGTAGGGGGTGGGAGCCGCTTATGATTGCCGTTCCAAGATGAGTTTGGACTGGCAGGTCGGCCTCGCCTGCGAGTTGGCAAAACAAGTCGACGACAAAGTCGCAGAACGCCTTGCGCGCCGCAGGGGATGGAGACCTTTGTCCCCAAGCCTGCCGAGCCAGTTCCTCGTCCGGTTCGTCAAAGCTTAGATCCCGGTCATAGGCGAGTGCGTTCTTGAGCGCGATGTGATTGCGCCGTGAGCAGCCGGCAACGAGCTCACGGATTGCGTCGCAATAATCATCGAAGGTTTTCACCTCGAGGCCGAGGCGCCGCAGCAACGTATGCCCGCAATTTCCATTATGATCGCGAGATTCGGGGTGCCAGCCGAGGGCGAATGCGTTAATCCGCAGGACCGCATCGTAACTTTGCCCAAGGACCGGCCGCGGATCCATCAACGGATCGAGAAAAGGGTCTGTTACGATCCTTCCGATGGCGGCCCGCCCGATCACCTCACTTGGCCATGTCGCCTCCTTGTGGCGCAAGCGCACTGACGCATCTACCGCCTCCCAGTTGTCGCGAGTGATTCCAGTGTCGGCGACGCCGTAAAGCTCGGCGACTCCGCGGACGAGGTTACGGACGAATGCGTTCGATCCGCTCCTCTCGAGGAACGGCGCAAGGGCCTCCCAGGTGGTCGGCTCGGGAGGGATAGATACCATTTCGATGGTTGCCTTAGGCTCGGATGGCAGCACGTGACTCGTCCAAGCCGCATAGCTCTGTTGGAACAGTTTCAACAGATTTACGTCCGCGCTATGTGCGACCTCGGCCATGTGATGTTCATGGACATCGACGACTTGGCACGCATTGACAAAATCGCTCATAGTTTCGGACATCGCCCCTCTCCGTTCAGCCATCGCAAGAAACTCAAATGCGCCACCTTCGACATGGAGATAGCCTCCGGCGAACGCCTCTACGGCGCTAGATACGTCAACAGCCGCGGGTCGTTGCGCAGCTGCTGCGACGCGCCCGAAAGCGCGACACGGCCGCGATCGAGCACATAGGCCTGCTCCGCTACGCGCATTGCGAGGTCGAGGTGTTGCTCGACGATGATGATGGCGATCTCTCTGGCTAGCTCGACCAACCGCTCGGTGATCTCCTCGATGACACCGATCCAGACACCCTCGGTCGGCTCGTCCAGCAGGAGGAGTTTCGGGTTTCCGAGGATCGCGCGCCCTATTGCGAGCATCTTGCGCTCGCCACCGGAGAGCGTTCCGGCCGGCTGATCGAGGCGCTGGCCGAGTTTCGGAAACATCTTCATCACCCGCTCCACTGCCGATCCATCGGGGTGCAAAAGCGATCCGACGGCGAGATTGTCACGCACGGAGAGGCGCGCGAACACTGAATGCTCTTGCGGCACATATCCAATGCCGGCCCGCACCCGCACTTCGGTCCGCCGGCGATCGATGTCTTGGCCGTTGAACTGCACGCCGCCCTTCCATGCCGGCAGTTCGCCGACAATCGCTTTCATGAGCGTGCTCTTTCCGGCGCCGTTGCGGCCGAGGACGGCGACCCCGCCACGCGGCGGAATGGCGATATTGACGCCGTACAAGACCTGACTGCGTCCATAGCCGGCGTCGAGATGCTTGATATTGAGGAATTCAGGCACGGCGCAGATAAATCTCCTGGACGCTTCTGTTGGCCTGGATCTCGGCAACCGTCCCTGACGCCAGCACCTTGCCCTGATCAAGCACCGTCAAGCGGTCGCAGATGTCGCGGATGAAATCCAGGTCGTGCTCCACGATGACGAGCGAGCAATGCTGTTTGATCGGCTGCAACAATTCGCCGGTGACGCGGCGCTCTTCCAGGCTCATGCCGCCGGTGGGCTCGTCCAACAGCAGCAGGCGGGGTCGGCATGCGAGCGCCATCGCGATCTCCAACCATTGCTGCTGCCCGTGAGACAAGGTCGCCGCAGCATCAAAGGCGCGATCGGCGAGCCGGAACTGGAAGAGCATCGTCATGACCTCCTCGTGCAGTCGTCCTCGAGTGCGCGAGAACGCCAGGTCCAGCAGTGAGGACCTGGCCTGCAGCGCGAGCAGGATGTTGTCGTAAAGCGTGAGGGTCGGTAGGACGGCGGTGATCTGGAATTTCAAGCTCATGCCAGCTCGCGCACGCTCTGGCGGCGTAAGCGAGGTGACGTCAGTGTTGATGAACGTCACCTTGCCTCGGGTTGGCACGAGCGCACCTGCAAGACACTTCATCAGCGTGCTCTTGCCCGAGCCGTTCGGTCCGATCAGGCCATGAAACTCTCTGTCGCCGACCGTGAGCGCCGCTCCGTCTAGCGCCGTGAGCTTGCCAAAGACCTTGGAGACGCCGGCGGCTTCAAGGAGCGGCATTGCGCTTCTCCTTCAGGCTCGGTCCGAAACGACCGACACGTTCTCGCTCACCTAGCACGAGGCTGATCAAGCCGAGGGGCCGGAACAGAATGACGAGCAACAGCAGAACGCCGAGAATGATCGGCCAGATATCGCGATAGTTGTCGGAAAGCCAGAAGCTGAGCCCCTCGACAATCGCGGTGCCGACGACCGCACCGATCAATGTCCCGGAGCCGCCGAACAAGACGTAGAGAACGACCTGGGTCGACATGACCACGCCCAGCATGTTTGGCCAGACGAACCCCTCGTGAAACGCATAAAGGCTTCCGGAAGTACCTGCAATCGCGCCGCTGATTGCGAATATGATCGCCTTCAAATGTTGCACTTTGTACCCGAAGAAGGCGATCCGCTGTTCGTTCTCTCGCAATCCCGCGAGCGCCAGGCCGAACTGGGATCGCAACAAAAAGCGCGACAGAAGATAGATCAGAACTAGAATGGCGAGCACCAGGTAGTAGAAACCTGGTCCCTCGCTCAATTCGTGCGAGCCGATGGTCATCGGTTGGATCGAAGGGATACCGTTCTGGCCGCCAAGATAATGTGACCCTCTCGCCAGGCGGTCAGCTGCGTAAGCTCCGGTCATAGTACCAAGGGAAACGAAGACTACACTGGAGGGATGACGGCCGAGCAGCAGGAAGCCTGCCAGCAGCAATGCCGCCACAAAGCCTATCAGGGCTCCGGCCGGAAGAACGGCAAAAATCGATCCGAGCCCGAAGTCGCGTGAAAGCAGCGCCACACCGTAGCCGGCCATGCCGAAGAACAACGACTGGCCCAAGCTCAATATCCCGGCATAGCCCCACACCAGGTCGAACGACAACGCGAAGAGGCACAGTATTAGCACTCGCGTCGCATAAACAGTGATGTAATCCCGGAGGACGAGCGGTGCGATCGAAGCCGCAATCAGCAATGCTAGTTCGAAAATCGGAAGCACCTTCTTTCGGCCTGCGAAGGCAGATGCCATGACGGGCGAACGAGCAGCTTGAATGACGCGTGGCGGCGGCTGTATGCCAGTGCCGGTCGATGACATCAGCACTCCTTCGGATCGACAAGGCCGGCGCTACGCGCGACAATCTCGTACTGGCCGCCCTTCGCCACTCCGATGTACATATTCATCCTGCAGTGGCGCTTGCCGGGCGCCATCTCGGCAGGCCCGCCCGGCCCTTCTGCAATCTTGGCGTGGTCGAGGGCGGCAGCTACCGAGTCGCGGTCAATTGTACCAGCCTCCTTCACCGCCGCCTCCCATAGCTTCAGTCCTCGATAGGTGCCGGTAGCGGCGCTGCCTGCCGAGAACCGGAACTTGGCAGGGAATTGTTTGTCGTAAGCCGATTGGATCCTGGCGCTCACTGCATCCTCCGCCGCCAGCACCTTGTAGTAGTCGAGGCTGCTCGCGAGCCCTTCAATCTCCTGGGCCTGATTCATTTCCAGGAAGTTTTCGTCGTAATAGACGCAACCCAGCCGCCCGCCGTTTTTTGAGAAGCCGGCTTGGTAGAGCTGTTTGAAGAACGGGCTAACGCCGGGCGGAACAATAGCGTTGAAAACCACGTCTACTTTGTTGGATATGATGCGGCTAACCGTAGAGGAAAAGTCGATCTGGTCGAGCGGGTAGTATTCTTCAAAGACGACTTCGCCACCGCTGCTCTCAATCACCTTGCGCGCATAGGCATTAATTGTTTGCGGCCAAACATAATTGGAGCCAGGCAGGGCAAAGCGTTTGCCACCATTTTTGATCAACCAGGGAATGAACTGGTCGCAATTCTGAGCCGGTACCGGCCCGGTGCAGAACAGAAAGGGCGTGCACTCTTTGCCTTCGTAACCTTCCGGATAGATATAGAGCGTCTTGCCGCGAGAGATAATGACGTCCTTGATCGCATTGCGCATCGAACTCGAGATACCCCCGATCACCAAGTCGACCTTATCTCGCTGAATCAGCTTGCGCACATTTCCCACGGCGACGGATTCGTCGGAGGCAGTATCCTCAATCAGGAGCTCGATCGGGCGTCCCAATAGGCCGCCGGAATCGTTGATCTCCTTGACCAGCATGCGAGCGACATTGGCGTCGGTGTTGCCGGCAAAGCCGAGTGACCCCGTAAGATCGGTCGCAATGCCGAGCCTGATCGGGCCTTCCGCAGCATTTGCCCAGTCCGGGCGAATCACCCAGCTCCCCGGGCCCGCGGCGATGGCCGCGGAAGCGAAGGCAAAATTGCCGAGAAAGCGGCGGCGGCTCAGTTGACGGTTGGCGTTGATCATCGGTTGACCCCTCTTCCCGAAATTAGGCCTTGCGGCCGGAACTTGATGAAAATGATGGCGAGCACGAACACCAGAACGTCGGCGATGACCGGCGACATCAGCCAAGGCAACCAGGCACTGAACGTGCCGATGACGCTGGCGCCAGCGACCGGGCCCGCGAAGGACCCGACGCCGCCGACCATCACGGCAACAAAACCCTGGATAAGAAATCGGATGCCGAGATCGGCGAACAGCGAAAAGACCGGCACGATCAGCGCGCCGGCGAGCCCCGCGAGCGCCGCGCCAAACGCAAAGGTGAGGCTGTAGATCATGCCCGTGGAGATGCCCGAGGCACGCGCTAGCTGTGGGTTCTCCAGCGAGGCGCGGACTCGCAGCCCAAACGAGGTGTAGGCGAGCAGTGCATGGCTCGCGGCCATCACCAGCAAAGTGATGATGACGATGACGCCGCGCCAGGCGGCGAAATGCAGACTACCGATCGTGATAGAGCCACTGATTGGCTCCGGCACGGAGAGATAGAGTCCGCCGGTCAGGCCGCGCACGGCTTCGCGAATGATCAGCCCAAGCGCATAGGTGCCAAGCATGGCGACGATTGGAGCGGCGTAAAACCGTCGAACCACGAGCTTTTCCAGGATGAAACCAAGGGCGCCGACCACGACCGGCGCGGCAAGCATGCCGAGCGGGACCGGCAAACCAACGCTGTGCATGAGATAAGTGACGTAGGCGCCGAGCAGGACGAACTCGCCCTGGGCGAAGTTGAAGATACCCATCATGCTGGCAATGATCCCGAGGCCGAGCACGACCAGGACAACGATCGCCCCGAAGCTCAAGATCTCGAACATGGCGATAAGTAGCGTATCCATGCCGCTGCCTCACATTCCTTGAGATTGCGAGCACATCTTCTTCACCCCGATCGTTTGAAGGGGTGAGCTACTCGTCGGAAACGAAGGGCTGCTGGCACGAGAGCGCTCCTAGAAGGTCATCCCGGCAATGGGAGTTGCAGGCGATGGTGGGCTTCTTGGGCGGCCCGCCTGTCGGCGCTTCATTCACGACATGCTGCGCGAGATTGCCTAGAGAAAGGTAGGGAGATCTGAGTAATGTTGGGTAATGTTCGCCGGGCAACCGACATTGCGCCCGCGTAAAGAGAGCCGCCTGCGGGCCGCAAACGTTCTCGCCAGGCCAATTTCAATTCAGCCAAAACGATAGGAGAGCTACCCGCATGTCCTAACCGAGTCGCAGGGGGCGCAAACGCGTTCCGCGGCGAACGATGTCGAACCATTGGAAGAAATCAGGTGAAATGACGCACTACTTGACCATGCCGCAGGCTGTTTGTTCAGTACTGAAAAGCTCATTGCGGCCGAACACCTGCCTTGCCAACCAGCGGAAATGTAGATTCAATTCCCCCGCACACGTGTTTTACGAGGTTTGAAGCAACTCGTCGGACGCCGGAGGCGTGTCATTATACTCTTCGAGCCGCCTGATGACGGCGCATGACAACCCGCTTCGGTCGGCGAACTCCTTCACCGACCAGTTCAGCATCACCGGGGGCTCGCAACTGCCTCCCTGTGAGCTTTGATGCGGGCCGACGGTTGCGACGATCTTGGCGTTGCGTGAGCGGCGCATCGTGTCCTCCAAATCATGAGATCATGGCTGCATGAAAACCCGGCAGGGCTCATAAGGTGTTTATAGCGGTGCTGGTTGGCCATGCGCACCGCTGGTCCGTCGTCGCGGGGCGAACAGGAGAGAACACTCGGCTTACACTCCGGATGCCGCCGCGGGCTGCCCCTGTCGCGCCGACCGCACGATGCTGTCGATCGCGCGATAGGCGAACACAATCGCCGGCCCGATCGTAATGCCTGCGCCAGGATAGATTCCACGCATAGGCGAGGTCATGTCATTGCCGCAGGCATAAAGACCTGCGATCGACGCCCCATTTCCATTCAGGACCTGCCCCTCTGCATCTGTTGAGAGGCCGGTGGCCGTTCCAAGAGTTGCCGGGACAATTGGGAGTGCGATGAATGGGCCGCTTTTGATAGCCCCAAGGTTCGGGTTTTTCTTTCCGACCGCCGGATCTCCCAGCGTGCGGTTGAAAGCCGATTCACCCCGGTTGAAGAGCGGATCGCGTCCTTCAGCTGCGTGGGCATTGTGTTCTTCAACGGTCTTTTGGAGCTCGTTGGGGTCGAGCCCCAATTCCGCTGCAAGCTCCGCAATAGTCCGGCCGATCTCGATGTAGCCCAACCGGGCATACTTGTTGATACTCAATGTCCATGGCCAGGGGAGCAGATGTCCCATGCCCCTGAGGCGGACGAATTCCTTGTCGCAGATGAAATAGAACCGCTTGTCCGCCGGATAACCGTTATTGAACATGGCAAGGCAGATATCATGATACGAATTGGATTCGTTGACGAAGCGCTTGGCATTTGGCCCCACCGCGATGACGCCTGGACGGCCACGATCGAGCCAGCCGTACGGGACCACTTGCGAGGAGCGGCCGTTTCTGAGTATCGAGACGGGCGTCCAGAAGCCGCTCGATGCCACGTCATTATCGATCGCAGCTCCGAGCTTGCCTGCGAGCGCAATACCATCGCCGGTGACATCGCTGTGGGCGAGCGTATCATTGTGCTGGTGGGCTCCGCTAAGCTGGGCGCGCAATTTCCCGTTCCGCGCAAATCCGCCGGTTGCCAGGATCACTCCGTGCGAGGCGCGGACGCGGAGATCTCTGCCATCCCGCTTGAGGAGTGCGCCAGTAACTCTCCCTCCCTCCCTCGTCAGATCTACCGCCGGGCAGCGTGGCCGGATTTCAACGCCATATCTACGCAGGCTTACCAATAACCGCGCAACCAGCGCATTCCCGCCACTGAGTTCAGTGCCCCTCCTGTAGCGCAGCCGGTCGCCTGCGTAGCGGCTGACCCGGCGCAGGACGTGTTTGAGCGAGGCAGCCGACTGGAAGGGGTTGAGGAAACTTCTGACCTCGCCGGACGAAATCATCATGCCGCCGAGCACGACGCGAATCGGATCACCTATCAGGTCGAAATCCTTGCCGAGAAGCCGTCCGTCGTAAGGTGCTGGGCTCAGCGCCCGCCCCTTGTCGACCCCGCCGATTTGGCTGGAATGATAATCCGGAGCGGAGGCCAGTGTGAACTTCACTTCACTCCCATTCTCCAAGCTGGCGAGCGCCGTTGGGCCGTCTTCAAGATAGGCGTCCACGAACTCGGGGCGATAGTAGTTGCCAAGTTCTTGTTGCAGATAGATCTTCGCATTCGCAATCGAATCATCGATTTTCGCGGCTCGGGCCTGCATTGAGCATGGAACCCAGATCATGCCGTTCGACAGGGCGGTCGTGCCACCGAGCCGGTCAGACTTCTCGCACACCGTGACGCGAAGTCCGGCCTTTGCCGCATAGAGCGCTGCGGACAGTCCAGCGGCGCCGCTGCCGATCACGAGCACGTCCGTCTCCAAATCGTGCGTTGGCTTGCTCGCTTTGGAGAAGGAAGCTGCATTGGGTTTCAATTCGGTGATTGGGCTATTCATTCGTGCCTCGGTGCAGATTCTGCAGTGAATGCTGACGCTCTCGCGGGAGGGGAACGGCCTTGAATTCTTCGGCTGCAGCCTTCACCGCCCGCTCGATCGGGATCCGTTCGATGGAGGAGGCGCCAACGAAGCCAACACAACCGGTCGAGCGGTAGACTTCCGAGGTATCCTGGGGCTCAGCGATTTCCCCGCCATGGCAGAGAAGCGTGACGTCCGGGCGGACGGCTTGAGCTGCATCATTGATATCGTTGATGCGCCTGATGGCCTCTTCAATCGACTGTCCCTCCTCATGCCCCACAAGCCCGCCGCGCGTTGCGCCGACATGTGGGACGATGCAATCGGCTCCAGCGCTTGCCATCGCTTTGGCGTCGTGCGGGCTTGCCACATACGCGAGCGAGAAGATGTTCTTCTTACGGGCCGCCGCGATCATCTCAACTTCACGCTCAAAGCCGAGCCCCACGCGGCCTCGACGCTCACGCCATTTCTCACCCATCGTTGAAATGGTCGGATAGTTGATCACGCCGGAGAAGCCGGCAGCCCAGAACTTGTCCAGAAGATCATCGAGGTCGAGCCGGAGGGGATCCCAGGCCTCGACACCGCCTATAACAGGAACGGAGGACACGACATTGCGGATCTCCGCCGCCAGCTCAAGCGTCCGCGCATTGGAATCGCCGATCCGGCTCGTCGGCAGCCCCATCAACCGCGATAACCCAGTACTGTAGACCACGAGCATGTCAGCCCCGCCCAGAGCTGCGCATTTTGCGACGAGCCCGCAACTGCTCGCCGCGGCAAGCACTGCCTTTCCCGCCGCAACTTGAGCTGTGATCTTTGCGAGTATTTCGGGCCGATCAAACATCCGCACGGGACGACCCTCCTGGTGTCAGTCGTTCAACGATCCACGATGCGGCCGCGTCCGCAAATTCCGGATCGTTGATGTGACAATCCAGCTCGCGGGCGATGATCGAGGGCGGTAGGTTTTGCCTGACAGCGTCGAACCAGGCTCTATCGGCTTCAGGATTTCGAAAGATTCCACCGTCCCGGTCATAGTCAGACACCCCCTTGGCCGGCCACAACACGAGGGCGGGCGCCTTTGCTTGCGAGAGGCGCTCTGCTGTGAGCGTGCCTATGCGCTCGTTCTCCGAGGCGGTCGTGCGCATGAGCGTCGTGAAGGGGGTATGCGAATAGAATTGGCGCCCCTTGAACTCGGCAGGCACGCTCGAGGGAGGGCCAAAGTTCACCATGTCGACAGCTCCCGGCGCGATAAGCTGAGGAATCATGCGGTGAGAAGCTGCTTTGAGCCGATCCGGACCTGCACTGGCCGTACCGCCGACCAGCTCGTCAGCGAGCTCGGTTGTGGTCAAATCGATCACCGCATCGAACTCACCGGCGGACACGAGCTGCTCCATCTTGCGGCCCCCAGCGCCATTGGCCGGAAAGACAATCGCGTCGAAGCCTGCCTCTGCCAGCCGCGCTACACAGCGATTTGCCGCCGGCGTCGTGACCCCAAAGGCCGTGATCGCAACAGTCTTTCTCTTCCGCCGCTCTCGAGCAGGCACATGGCGCATCGCCGCAATGGCGCGCCCTGCATTGTCCAGAACGCGTTCGGTGAACGCGTTGATTCCGAACAGATCGACCAGGGTCGGATAGAGGATGATGTCATGGTGGAGGGCGAGTTCGGCCAGGAGGGCTGGCCTCGCGCTGCTCACCAGCAGCTTTGGGAATCCATACGGCAAATCCGATACAACTTCACCGAAGACTGCGCTACCTTTGCCGCCCGCCACTCCGACGGCGGCGTCGATCGCACCTGATCGCAGGAGCTCCTTGACTTCTTCACGCGCGCTTGCGGCTATTTCCCGTAAGAGCTCAGCGGGTGCAGCCACCCGTTCATCGCTGCTATCCGCCTCGCTTCTGCACCTCCTGTTTGATGTGCCTACATCAATCGTAAGAGTCTTGCGGCCCCACTGTTCGATGACGCGCGCGAGATAAGCGCTTTCGCGGCCCTTTGTGTCCAAGGTTGCGATAATCGCGACCTTGCCCGCATGATCGGAGGCGTGACCATCCCGGACCGACCTCAGGTCGCCCGCGCAATGGTGAGACACGATCTTCCTCCTAGACGTTTCTGGACATTTGGAGGTCTAGATCGAAGTAAAATGGCCCATAAGCCCGGATACGAGCGCAACTGGGTAAAGTTGGGTAGGTGCCAAGCAGCCATATGAGCAGCAGCCGCTTCGCGGAGAAACTCGAAATCCCAAACAATTAGATTCTGAGACTGACAGGGCTCGTCCAAGGCGATCCATGTAACCCATTGAAACGGTCCCTTAATTGACGCCGCCTCCAGGCTCGTCTTAAACGGAATAGGAACGATCAAGCCAATCTTGGTGCAAAAATTTCCCGGGGGAGACCGCGCGTCGAACCCCGGAGCCGGAATCCCATGTCCCGATTCACCGCACGATTTGTCGCCCCCAAGGGACTGAACGCTTCGAGGTCAAGGCCGACGCCTGCAAGGGGCTAGCGATCCGAGTAACGGCTTCGGCAGGAAGAGCAGGCCGCGCGCAACCGCTTCGAGGAAGTGAAGGCCCGTACCGATGCTACGGCGCCTTGGGGGCTCGGGCTTTCAAACATCATGGGCGGGCCGTGCTGCCCTTTAGCAACAGGAAGAAGAGATGCGAGCGGCGTGGCCGCTCTCCTTATGCGCGCAAGCGTGATCGAAGCCGTCCGCGATGTGCCGTGCTGGCCAGGTTAGCGCCCTCTTGACGCTTTCCAGGCCGTGTCGCTGATCGTCGTTTGCGGGCTTGAGTTTCGCCAGCGCCGCTGTAGCCCGTAGCAACGCCACTCCGCCGCCCGGAAGAATGCCTTCTTCGACGGCTGCGCGCGTCGCATGCATGGCATCATCGACACGGTCTTTCCGCTCCTTGACCTCGACTTCTGTCGCGCACCTACTCGGATGACGGCAACTCCGCCAGCAAGCTTTGCCAGCCGCTCCTGCAGCTTTTCCCGATCATAGTCCGAAGTGGTCTCTTCGATTTCGGCTCTGATCTGTTTAATGCGCGCCTCGATCTCCGACTTCTTGCCGGCGCCGCTGATGATTGTCGTGTTATCCTTGTCGATCGTCACCTTCTTAGCGCGCCCCAGCATGGCTAGCGTAACGCTTTCAAGCTTCGTGCCGAGTTCCTCGGAAATGAAATTGCCGCCAGTCAGGATCGCAATGTCCTGCAACATGGCTTTGCGTCGGTCACCGAACCCGGGTGCCTTGACCGCCACGACCTCCAATTCCGGCACGCAGCCTGTTCACGACAAGCGTGGCAAGCGCCTCACCTTCCACGTCTTCGGCGATCATAAGCAGAGGTTTGCCGCTCTGCACGACCGCTTCCAGCAGCGGCAGCATCGGCTGCAACGCGGAGAGCTTTTTTTTCATGGATGAAGATGTATGGATCGTCCAGCTCAACCCGCATCTTCTCCGCATTGGTGACAAAATAGGGCGAGATGTAGCCGCGGTCGAACTGCATGCCTTCAACGACTTCGAGCTCGGTATTCAGGCTCTTGGCCTCCTCGACCGTGATCACTCCCTCGCTGCCAACCTTTTTCATTGCATCGGCCAGGAACCGACCGATTTCCTTGTCACCGTTGGCGGAGATCGTCGCGATCTGCGCAATTTCTTCATTTGAGGTAAGCTTCTTCGTGTTCTTCTTGAGTTTATCGACGACCGCATCGACCGCGAGATCGATACCACGCTTGAGATCCATGGGATTCATGCCCGCTGCGACCGTCTTTGCGCCTTCACGTACAATTGCGTGTGCAAGAACGGTAGCCGTGGTTGTGCCATCGCCTGCTTGATCGGAGGCCGTCGAGGCGACCTCGCGGACCATCTGCGCTCCCATGTTCTCGAACTTGTCCTCGAGTTCGATTTCCTTGGCACCTGTTACGCCGTCCTTGGTTATGCGAGGCGCACCAAAACTCTTTTCAAGCACAACGTTGCGACCCTTCGGACCCAGCGTCACTTTGACCGCGTTGGCTAGAACGTCGACGCCACGGAGCATTTTGTCTCGGGCGTCAGTCGAGTTGAGCTCATGATCGTTCCTCTCTAAAAATGGCTGCGCCGAGAGCGCGCGCCTGCGACTAGTCACCTCTTGTCTCAACCGAAACCTGGTCAGCACGCCAACAGCCTCTGCTTACTTCATGACCGAGTATTCGACGGCATCGATCTCGGTTCCCGACTCTTTGCGGTCCGCAAGATCGCCGATATTGACGTCGATGGCGCGCGAGCTATGCAACGTAGCGCACGCCACCGGGCCTACCGCCGCTTCAGTTGACCTGAATCGCTCGCGGCTTGGCTTTCTCGGCCAAAGGCAGCATGAGCGACAGCACGCCGTCCTTGAGTTCAGCTGCGATCTTGCCCTGGTCGATCTTGCTCGAGAGACGAAAGCTTCGCGAGAAGTGCCCGACATTGTATTCGGTGTAGAGGGGCTGGAGACCGCGGTATTTGGAGAAGTCGAGCTTTCCGTCGACCTTCAGCACGTCGTCCTCAACTCGAATGTCGACGCTATTTTTGTCGACCCCCGGCATCTCGAGTACCACATTGAGCCCGTCCTTGGTCTCATAGATGTCCGCGCTCGGCATAAATATCCGGGCAGGGATGGTAGTCTCCTCCTTCTTTTCCAACTCGCGCTTCTGCGCGACCTGCAGTTCCTTTTTAGAAGCCATGATAGTTACTCCTCAAAGCTGCCACGCCACGCGGTCCTCCGCCGTTCGGTAGAACTGGTGGCGACAGAGGGGTTCAAGTGATCTTGATGGTGCGCGGTTTGTCGCTTTCCGCACGCGGCAGGAATAGCGCCAAGATGCCGTCCCGATATTCGGCCTTGATGCCATCCGGGTCGATCTGCACCGGCAATGACAACGTTCGGTCGAAATCACCGGAAACGCGCTCGCGCCGATGCAGGCTCGTCTCATCGGGATAGCCGACCGCCTTCTTTCCGAAGATGCGGATCGAGTTCTCCTTGGCCTGGATCTGCAGGTCGCTTTTGCTAACACCCGGCAATTCGATGATCGCCAGGATGTCGTCGCCCTGCTGGAAAACGTTGATCGGTGGGAATGGCCCGCGAGTGGTGGTGAGATCTTGCAGCCAGTCGCTGGCCAAAGTCGATTCAAGGGAGCGTTGTAGGTCGAGCAGTGTGTCGAACGGATCAGCAAATCCCATGATCATGTTTGCAACCCCTATTTTGTTGACGGGGCGAGGAAGGATCATGGTCGCCCCTCGAGGCTTTGATTTGGGACGATCACTGGCACTTTCAAGAGGTGAGTGCTAGTCAGTGGCTCGTCAGCCGGCGCTGGTGTAAGTTATTGAGCTATCGTAATAATTCATTGCGCCTCACGGGCGGCAAGCAGGACCGCTCGTACTGGCTAAATTCTGAAAGTGTCAGCGAGGGCTCGGGCCGAATGGGGACACCCATCTTATTGGCCTGCCAATCCTGGCAATTCGCTCCTGATGCCCGTCGTGATGAAATTCACGCCGATCGCCGCGACGATGGGGGCCCTGACGCGGGTCATGACATTAATGCCGGTCCTGCCCAAGAAGCGCTCGATTGGCATCCATGGCGGCCGCCTGATGAGCGCGCGATCATCGCGCTTCGGCAGATTTCCCGTTCGCTTTAACGCGGACGGGTCGTTGGCAGCTCTTCGGCGTCGTCGGTTGCGATCGTCGGATCCGCCAAATCGTAACCGAAGCCTTCGTAAACGAACGCGCTACGGATCAATTCGCAGTCACGCTCGCTGACGCCAACCTGTCGGCAGACCCTATACCAGGACTCCCCAATGGTCGCTTTCATGCCGTCGACGATTGCCGTTGCCTCTTCTTTTGATAAGAGGAAACGTTCGCTCTGCGAGAGCAAATTGAGCCGGTTGGCGTAACGCCCCCAGTTGCCAAACGCCATCGCCAGGTCCCGGCGCTCCAAGGCAATCATCGGGTTCGGGGTGAGGTCGTATGCCGGTGACAGAGACCACGCTTGGTCCTTTGCCAAGACGGCATGGTTACGTGGATGATCGTCGGTATTGGAGATGAGAGCGTTAAAGCACACCCGCCGAAACAGCTCTGGCAGATCTTTCGACTGACTTCCGGATGCGGCTCGCCGAATTTCGTCAGCCAGCAGGAGATATGACCATTTTTCACGCTTATCGACAGTATCAGGCGTGTCATCGGCATTGAGCAGCGTCAAGGCGCTCACCATCCTGCTGCGGTGGTAACCCTTCTCCGCCTTATTCCGATCGAACCGTTTAATCAGGACGACATCTTTATCGCCGATCGTGGTCATCTGGCTCTCTGCGCACGAGATCCCGCACCCGCGAGCAAGGGTCAGCATGGCGTGCTCGACCCGAGGGTTATTCCATCGATCGTCGCGGTGGGGGAATTTCGCGAGCCAAAGCGCACCCTCGTCCTCGACAGTCGCCTTCGGCCGCGCGCCCCCCATCGAAGTGCCCGCGCGCATCAACGCCTCTGCCTGTTCAGCGTCAGTACCTGCTGGTGCTGCTGCTGCTGGATCCTTCTCGGCGGCAACGATCTGGTCGGCTACTTCGATTAAACGCGCCAAGTCCAGCGTCTTGTTGAACGTACGAACAGGTGCCGGCGGTTGCACGTTGAGACCAAAGCTCAAGGCGCCGGCGCGATCGTCGGGTGAATTGAGCAGATATTGAATTTCGCTCGGCGACGGATTGCCCAGACGAGTTTCGATCAGCTTGCGTCCCCAGGCGTCCGGAGAGCTGTCGCGCAACGCGCCAAAATTGCCCCGCAGCTTCGTTGTCCGGAATGGCGGAACTTGAATCTTGAGCTCGACCGGATCGAACTCGACGCGATCCTTTCGCTCGAGGTAGCTGCGGCCATAGACGAATTGTCCAACGGCGGCACCTTGGCGTGTCGTGTCGAGCTGATACCGCCCGGCCGTAACCGGTTCTGTCTGGCCTGGCAGCGTGATATAGACGAAACATTCCTCAGAAGGCATTGCTTGGTCCCCCCCCCTGCCGCGCACGCTCGCGCTCATCGAGGCCGCTTAGAGCGAGCCCCTCCTCATCGTTCTTCGGGTTGGCAACGTCGGCAAGAGACGGGAGAAGATTCATTGCCCACAGCATGCCGAGATACACGCCGGCACTGGTGCTCAATTTCCCGTTCTCAGCATCGGCGATGACGTGCCGATCTACGCCCAGCTTAGTTGCCAGCTCTGTATGGCTCAGGTTGCGGCGCAGGCGCGCGGTCCGGAGGTTGTTGCCCAAGCGCTTGATCGCTTCCTGAACGGCAGAGGGTGGTGCGCTGATAAACTGACTGCGAGGAGGCATGGCGTCTTAAGGCTCCCTTAAAAGGCTTATTGGCGCCTTATGGCACCGAGAAATATAGCACCCCTCCCTTTGATGTCAACTACTTGGCGCCTTAAGCTACCCCAAAGCCACATATTGGCGCCTTAACACGCCAAGAGTTCCCTAGAAAGGCTGAGAATTTACCGTGTGCACCTTGCGCCTCAACATGGGCCCGCTGATCCGATCCCGACATGCATCAGATGGGAAACCAATTGACGGCTCGCGAGTACATAACAGGAACGGCGAAGACTGCCCTTTCAACCTCGCTCAATGCGGCAAAGCCAGTTCTTTGCCAAAGAGCGGGCGATTTCTGCCCGGCGCAAAAGTGCGGATTGCGTGGAAAAGGGCGGCGACCGGCGAACAGCATGTAGACATCGCCGCCGCAGACGGCCCAATCGCACTTGGATTGATTTTCAATCCGGACCGGTCGGAATGGGGAAGTTCATGAACTTTAAAGCAATCGCAGCCGGCGCTTCAACTGAACCGACCCTGCAATGCCCCAACTGCAATCACGAGATCCACCTGACGGAATCATTGGCTGCTCCGCTGCTCGCGGAAACGCGTCAGCGCTTTCAGGAACAGCTGGCGAGCAAGGACGCCGAGTTGGCTCGAAAAGTCGAGGCGCTGCGGCTGGCACGCGAGCAACTTACGAGGGAACGCGAGCAACTTGAAGACCGGGTCGCACAACGATTGGCGATAGAGAGGGCGCAACTTGCCTCTAGCGAGGGAAGGAAGGCGCGCGAGGCGGCTGCCGCTGAGCTACAAGCGAAGGAAGCGGAGGCTGCAGAGCTAAGGGCCAGCTTGGCCAACAACAACCTCAAGCTGGCCGAGGCCCAGAAGCAACAAGCCGAGTTGATGCGACAGCAACGAGCGCTCGAAGAGGAAAAGCGGGAGCTCGACTTAACCATAGAAAAACGCGTGCACGCATCCATCGGGGAAATCCAGACTAAGGCAAGGCAGGATGCCGACGAAGCCGCGCGCTTGCGCGTTGCGGAAAAGGACCAAACAATCGAATCCATGGCCCGCACGATCGAAGAGTTGAAGCGCAAGGCCGAGCAAGGTTCGCAACAGTCGCAAGGTGAGGTTCTCGAACTTGAGCTGGAGGAGTTGCTCCGGGGAAGGTTTTCCACGATCTTCATGGCTTCGGCGTTCTTACGGTCAAGAGAACCGGTCCAATCGGGAGCAGCCTCCAGGAAGAAAGCTTTTCCGAACGGCATGAGTTCCGCTTCAAGCCGCGATGGAATGTGCTCGCTAGGGACCTCAATCTCAATTGAGGCCAGTACGCGGCCATCTCCGGTCCGCCCATGAATATTCGGGTCATCAACTCCCATGTTAATGGTCGGCTCCAGGCGGGGCTGATGTTTAACGACAAATTCCAGGGCGTGTTCCGATTCGCATCGTCGTTTGGATCAGACGCTCCGAGCGATGTGCGGAATCGCATCAATATCCGCGACGTTCTGCCGAACCCACAGGCTTTTCGCCAATTCGCCCGGCACCTGATCTTTGAATTTCCCCGCGGCGATGTTTGGACTGCCCCGGCTACGCGGGCCGCGTCCGAAGCGACGTCCGCCAAACTCGCGAGCGTGGATCGCGCCGTCTCAACGGTTGTTTCGGAAAGGGTCAGGCCCAAGTCATGCACATGGCCCGGAAGGCCCACCATGGCGGCTGCAGCTCCAAATACAGCCGTGACTTGCGATCCGCGCCACAGGAAGACGTGGACGTCCTTCTCCTCCTGAAGCACGTTCGTCTTCTCAAGCTCGAGGCTCCGAAAAGCCTCCCGTCCCTCTGCCAGTAGAACGCGCGCCCGTTCATCAAGATAAGCCGGTTCGTCCGATGCGAGATAGACAGCCCTCATTTCCGCAGCCAAGCGATCGTGCAGTCGTTCTCCATCCGCTCGCTCAAACCGTGGCACGACGCCCCCGGGGTGAGGCGCGACGAAAAGCGTGTTGGTCTTTTCGTCCAGATCTTGAACGATCCATCGCTGCCCGGCAAAAACGACGAGGCTATCCTTATGGACCGGGAACGATATCGGCAATGTCCCCAGGGTTCTCCCCGAGACAGTAAGTCGCCACTCCTCCGCTGACTCGAATACGGCAAAGAAGTTGCGCGATTGAACGATTGCCTCTCCTTGCTCAGCTAGCATAATCGTGCCATCGGGGGCTTGCTCGACAAACCGGATTTCGTCGGACCCAAGGTGCTTCAGCAGAAGCGCGAATTCCGGAACAGAAATCATCGCGAAGGGACCAGGACCGCATCGCAACTCGTATAACGGGCGAGCCCGAATTCCGCCGCGCTCGGCGATCACCGAGAGTATCTGGTGGATCAGCGTGGAGGCGACTTCGGGTACATGTCCTGCCGGCTCCACGAATTTCTCCAGCAAAAGTCGAATGATGGCCACCGATCGAATCGTATTCGAACGCAGTCGGTCGATGACGCCCGACTCCTGATCGATATTTGGTTCACGAACGTAAATTCTTAGGACCGACGGAGTGCCCCTCCTGCGCCCCGTTCGTCCAAGTCGTTGACGTAGAGAGGACAGCGATCTTGGCGCGCCTATTTGGGCGACCGACTTCACCGATCCGATGTCGACGCCCAGTTCGAGGGTAGACGTACAAATGCCGGTCGTGGGTAATCCATTGAACTTACACACATGGTAGGCTCATTGGGGGATATTAGCGTCCGAGGTCCTTAGCCAGCCAAGACGTGCCGGGGCCCGCCGCATCATCGAAAGGATCGCTCGCGATGGAGCGACCTGACGGGGCCCTCTGCGTTTCGATGAAGGCGCCCGATGAGGTACAGCAGTTCCGAAACGAGGTGATTGAGCGCCACCGTGTGGATTGGAAGCCGCCTCCCATGAACCGACCGGGGTAAGCGTAGCTGGCGGATCTTTGATGAATTTAGGCTCCGGCATGGTCGCGAGCCGTCCAATTCCGCGACACCAGTTTTCTCGCGCGGCGAAGCGCGGTCCGAGTCAAAAAGAGCCGCTGCCGGAGCTTCCAGCAGCGGCGCCAGTCAGGGAGGAAGCAGACGAGCCGGTCTGCTAGCGGATCCGTAGGGCGCAGATAGCTCGCCCGAATTTTTTACCCGAGACGCTTCACGGCCCTCTTTCACCGCGAGCCGAGCTCGCTCAGTACCCTGCAGCAAATCGCATCCGGCACTCAGGACCGCGCGGAGAGCCCAGTTAAGCAGCCAGGAGGAACGGCGCCAACGACCATTCCTTCCGATAACGATCGACGTCGTAGTCTAGACCTGGATGAAGCGGCGTGTAAGATCGGCGGAAGCATCAATTGGGTAGGGTTGGGTAGAAACCGTGAGAGCCAATGTCTTAGGTCGCCTTGCCGTAAGTCTCTCTTCGTCTCGCGGTGATCAGATGACGATCTATGCGCCGTCACTGCGGACCCTTCCACAAAACGCCATGCTGGTCATGGCCACGCTTCCCGTCATCGACTGGAACGACTGTCTCCTGCGGGACTTGCAAGGGGGGCCTAAAGTGCCCCCTTCCTGCTATGCAGCGATCGTCATGATCGACCCGTTTGCATGCTGGGAAGATCTTGGTGATTTGTTGGAAGGCGCAAGGATGACCGGAGTGACGAACTTTCCGCCTGCCTCCATGATTGAGCGGACACCGGCAGGAGTGCCGCTCGATCGCGGTCAGGAGCTCGAGCTTCGCCGTATGGAGTGGTTTGCAAGCCGAGGGTTCAAAGTCCTGTTTGTTGCGGCGGACGAGGCAAAGATGACAGTAGCGGAGCAACGCCTAGGCTCGCAGCTGGATGGGTCCGTCTATCTGCGACCCGAGGCGCTTGCGCTGCCGATTGGATCTGACATCGGGCTCGTGAGCCTTGGCTCTCATGGATCGTCGTCGGTACCGAAGTTCTCCCTGGAGCAGGCTGCCACGGCCAAGCAGCCGCTCCGACGGACATGAGGCCTTATTCGAGGATCCGCAGTTTCTTGATTTTGTTGTAGAGGGTTTTGCGCGAAAGCCCGAGAGAGCGAGCAGTCTTGCCGCGGTGAAGCCGGTTTCTCTTCAGGCCCTCGATAATCCAGTCTCTCTCGGACAGGGAGGCGGCGGGCCGTGCGCCTGAAGTCGGCTCCAACAGCGGCTTTAGCATCTCACCGGTGATGTGAGTTGATGGCAGGGTCACGAGCTGGTTCACGACCTGCCGCAGCTCGCGCAAATTGCCTGGCCAGTCGTGCCCGGCTAGCGCAAGGAAAGCAGAGTTTTCGATTGTGAGCGTCTGGGCGCTGGAATCTCCTTTGGCTTCGACGGTGAAGTGTTGAACGAGTTGCGGCAGATCTTCAAGCCTGTCGGTTAGCGAAGGTAACTGGACATCCAACCCGGTAAAAAGGTCGAGAAGCCGCGCGCACAGAACCGTTTCAAGGCCAGCGCCTCGGGCCACCGACGCGGTCGCAATGATCCGGGCGTGGGAACGCATGACAGTTACCCCGTTCAGAGGGGTAAACCCGCCTGTCTCCAGGTAATCGGCAAGGCGCTCCTGGCCTTCGCGGGAAAGCTGGTTAACATGCAGCAGCAAGACGGTGCCGTCGCTCGACGCCTCCAGCAACGACAATTGGCGTCTGCCACTCTCAAGGCGTTCGGCGCCAAAAAACGGGCCGAGTGTATCCATCGCCGGACCGGGGCGGCAATGAAACAGCGTCGCCTTGGCGTGCCTGCGGTCGCTGAACGCGTGAACCAGGCTGGCTATTCTACGCTTGCCGGAGCCGACCTCTCCCCAGATGAGGACTGGGCTGGGGGTTGCCGCAACCCGTTTAGTCATCTCGAGGACGCGCTTCATTGCCGAGGACTGCGCGATAACGCCGTGCCTGAAGCCACTCAACTGCAGCTTCCTTTCGAGCAGATCCACCTTCTCGCGCAACAGGTGGATGGTCTTGAAGCCCGACGTCACCTCGAGGACCGACATCTCCAGAGGCACGCGGTCCAGCGAAGAGCCTCCGATGAACCCCTGGATTCCGGTTTCGCGGCAGATGTCCAGGAGCTCGTCCGGCTTTGTGATCGGGCCGCCCCCAAGCAAGCAGATGGTGCTCTTGTTGACGGATTGAGCAACGCGCGCAACGGCATTCGTACGCGCTGCAAGTTCAGACAGGCTGATCGACGGATCGGACCCGCTTTCAACCGCGCGGTTTAGATTGAAGTTGATGCAAATGGCCTCGGCGCCGGCTTCGACCATTCGACGCGCTTCAGATTGAGTGCGAGTATAGGCAATCGTCATCAGGCCGCGTTTTGCAGCCTTCACAAGGAGCTCGATCTCCCGGGAATAGCCAAGGCCGGACTTCTCGAGCAACGACCTGCGATCATCATCGATGTGTATGACCGAAGGGAAGTTGGTCACGCCAGCAAATCCCCATTTGATGATCCGGTCGAGCCATCGATCCAGATCAAGCTCGGGGTCGAATGTACAGGTGCCGAAGAAGACCGGCAGTTTCGTATTTGGCAGGATCTCGGTCCGTCCGAACCCCGCTACGAACTCGTTACTATTGCGGATTGGAAGAATCGAGGCGGGCGAGGCCCCGCCCATGGCACGAAAACGGCCAGCATTGAGTGCGAGCACGAAATCGGCGCCCGCCCGCTCCGCGGCCCTGGCCGTCATGCCCGATCCGATCCCCGCACCAAGGACAAACGAACGGGAATTCCGGAAGAACTGCCTGATGCTGGCTCCCTTCACCTCAGTGGTCCGCGTGTCGATCCGGAGCCGGCATCATCGCACGGCTCAACGTCAAGACTAGCTCCAAGTCGCAGGCGCTTGCAACCGCCGAACCGCCTTTCCATTGCTCATGAACAAGTGGCAATCGGCTGGAGCGGCGGTAAGGGTAAGCTTTCCGGCGCCTTTGCGCGAGCCGGATTTTGGCGCCCTGGCGACGACCGTTTCGTCTCCAACGTTGCCATAGATGTACGTGACGCTACCGAGATGCTCAACGAAATCGACCTCAAGTCCAATGGAGATCTCCTGCTGCTCGGGTGCCGGCGAGGAGAAGTCATCCGGGCGGATTCCGACAGTGACCGGCTTGCCAACTAGCATTTGGTCCGGCTGGACCGGAACGGAGATTGTAGAACCAGCCTCCAGTCGGACGTCCAGGCCTTGCTCATGAGCTGCCTCGACCTTGCCGCCCAGGAAGTTCATCTTCGGCGAGCCGATGAATCCTGCCACAAAACGCGAGGCCGGATTGTGATAGAGATCGTGGGGGCTGCCAACCTGTTCGATGTTGCCGTCCTTGAGGACGACGATCTTGTCGGCCATGGTCATCGCCTCGACCTGGTCATGCGTCACATAGATCATGGTATTTCCGAGCTGCCTGTGGAGCTTGGCGATCTGAACCCGCATTTGCACGCGCAACTCGGTGTCGAGGTTGGACAGGGGCTCATCGAACAGGAACACTTTTGGTTCTCGCATGATGGCGCGCCCGATTGCGACGCGCTGGCGTTGCCCGCCTGAAAGCTGTCGAGGCTTGCGATCCAATAGATGGTCGATCTGCAATAGCGACGCTATTTTGGCTATCTTGGCGGCGATCTCGGCTTTTGAGGCTTTGGCCATGCGCAAGGGAAAGGCCAGGTTCTCTCTCACCGTCATATGCGGATAGAGAGCGTAACTCTGAAAGACCATGCCGAGGTTGCGATCGGCCGCATCGATGTCGTTGACGAGCTCATTGTCGATGAAGAGCCGCCCGCCGCTGATGGGCTCGAGCCCGCCAATCATGCGCAGAAGCGTGGATTTGCCTGACCCGGACGGACCAACGAAGACGACAAATTCGCCGTGATCGATGGTCAAATCGATATTACGCAGGATCTCGATGGTCCCATAGGCCTTCTTCATGCTCTCCAGGCGAACGTTGGCCATTATGCCCTCCTCTGTCGCACCTCGGCCGCGCGAGCAGCACTTACCTCAATTTCGCGCAAGCTCGATACGATGAAGTCCGGGGCCATCAAGGAGGGATCCTGACGCATCGGCACGCCGGTTGTGACAAGCACCGTGGCAAGCCCCGCCCTCTTTCCCGCTTGAATATCCGTAGGAACTTGGTCTCCGATCATAATGGTCGAAGCGCGGTTCGTGCCGAGGCGTGAGAGCGCTGTCTCGATCATCGGCACTTGCGGCTTCCCGGCGATCGATGGCTGCACTTGCGTGGCGGCAGCCACAGCTGCAATCGTCGCGCCAGCCCCAGGCTCAAACCCGCTGGCCGTCGGCAGCAGAAGATCGGGATTGGTTCCGATGAAGACGGCGCCATTGAGGATCGCCTCAACGGCAATTCGCATCTTCTCGTGCGTGATATCCCGGTCAAGCCCCATTACAACGGCTTCGGGCGTTCGGTCAGTGACCTCCAGCCCAACATTGCGCATGGCCGTGACAAGTGAGGGAGCGCCGATGACATAGATTCGCGTCAAGTGCGGATAATTCGCTCGAATGAGGTCTGCGGCGGTGATGGCGCTTGTAACCACCTTTGACGGTGCGGTGGAAAGACCAAATCCTCTCAGCTTGCGAACGACGTCCTCCGGGGCATGCGTGGAATTGTTCGTCACAAAACAGAACGGCACGCCGGCTTCCTGCCATCGCTTAAATGCTTCTATCGCATCCACGATTGGGGTGCTGCCACGATAGACGACGCCATCCAGGTCCGAGATGATCCCTTCTATTGGCGGCCAGTTCACGTTTGAGCCGGTGCTAACCATGCATCAGCATCCCGCCATTCACATGGACGACCTGCCCGGTCATGTAGGAGGCCGCGGGGCTGGCCAGGAACACCGCTAGGCCTGCGATATCCTCCGGCAATCCAACCCGGCCCAGCGGAATTCGGCCACTGTGGCGCGCTTCGGTCTCCTCCCGCGGACGCCCGTGCATGGGTGTATCGATGATTCCGGGTGCAATCGCGTTGACGTTGATCTTGAGCGGAGCACATTCATAAGCGAGCAGCTTTGTCACGTCGTGTACGATCGCCTTTGACAAGCAATAATCAGCGCCGCCAGCCTGGTAGTTGAAAACCGCGCCTTGAGATGACAACGAGGACCCGACATTGACGATGCGGCCGCCCTTGCTCTTCATGAAGCGCTCGATCGCTTGCTTGGCACAGCGAAGCACCGCGACGGAGTTGATCTGTATGGTCTTTTCGATTCTGTCGGCATTGCCGGTTAGAAGCGGCTGAGCCGATTTTATTCCAGCGTTGTTGATCAGGACATCGAGCCTGCCGAAGCGCTTGGCGATCTCATCAAGCACCCTGCCCACATCATCTTCTCGAGACACGTCCATGCTCATGGGCAGGATGCCATTGCCGTGCGGCAAGCGCGTCAGAATGTTCCGGAGATTTTCCACATTTACGTCGGTTGCCAGGACGTTCGCACCGCCTTGACGGAAAGCATTGGCAATGGCTGAGCCAATGCCCCCGCCCGCACCGGTCACGAGCACGGTCCTGTCTGCAACTGAGAACTGTTCAGTCATTCCAACTCCAAGATCGTTTGAGAATTCAGAAATTCGTCGACGGCCCCACTGCTGGGCATCGAGCTCTGGGCCCCGCGTCGCGTCACACATAAGGCAGCAACCGCGAGCGCCTTTTTAATCGCTTCTCGTATCGGCAACCGGTGGGCAAGAGAGGCTGCGAAGGCTCCGTTAAAGGCATCGCCCGCGGCGGTCGTATCAACGACCTTCACAGGAAATGCCCTGAGCGCAAAAGACGCGCTGGCATCGGCGTAGTAGGCCCCCTGCGCACCAAGCGTGATCAGGGCAGCTCTCGGCCCGAGATCGAGAAGCTTTCCGGCCGCATGAGCTGCGCTGTCGAAGTCGTGCACCTCGACGCCGGTGAGCTCGAAAGCTTCCGTCTGGTTTGGAGTGAGGAAATCGACACTCCTCCACGCCGCCGCGGACAGGCCTGCCCTCACGGGGGCTGGATTGAAAATGAGATCGAATCCTTTGCTGCTCTTCATTGCAAACAGGTGATTGAGCGCGGGGACCGGCATGCCCATCTCGGCAACGACGATTGCGTCTCGCTCAATGAATTCGGCCGCCTTTTCGACCATGCTTGGTGTGACATTTGCATTGGCTCCCGGGTCTATGACAATGATGTTGGAGCCGTCGTCACCGACAAGGACGAGAGCAGAACCCGATATCTCCCCTGGGCACACCGCTATGGCATCGAGACGGACACCTGCCTCACGCAGCGCTTGCAGCAAGGATCGACCGGCCTCGTCGTCGCCAAGCCGGGTGTAGAAGCTCGGCCGAAGGCCCAATCGAGCGGCGGCGACCGCCTGATTGGCGCCCTTGCCTCCCGCATTCCGTTTCAAGCTTCCCATCAAGCTTTCACCCGGCATTGGAATCCGCTCGACGTTGAAGCAGAGGTCGAGATTTGTCGTGCCGAAGAACATCAATGGTCTGGGGCTCATTTCACGGCCCCGAAGGTAAGACCACGTTCGAGATGACGCTGGCCAAGGATGATCAGGACAACCGGCACAATCATGGTCACCACCAGACCCGCAGCCATCACCGGATAGAACTGAACGCCCGGATTGAGCAGCTTGAGCAGGGCGACGGTGACTGGTGCTTTCGTCGAACTGAGGATCAGGCCGAGCGCGAAGTTGTGCCACGCGAGCAGGAAGATAAGCAAAGAGGCGCCTATCAAGCCGGGCTTTAGAAGCGGAAGAACGATGTGCCACACAACCCGGAATGGCTTTGCGCCATCCATGGCGGCCGCCTCCTCAACGTCCTTTGGGATGTCCTCGATATATGAACGGCTCAGCCAAATGATCATTGGCAGCGTGACGACTTGATAGACCCAGATCATACCGAAATAGGTGTCATAAAGGCCAATTGTCTGAAACACGCTGAACAGCGGTATGACGACAAGGAGAGCCGGCGCGAAGCGGAAGCCCAGAATGAAGAATGCGATGTCCTCCTTCATAGGGATATCACGCCTCGCCAGGACGTAGCCTGCCGGTACCCCGGCAACGAGCGATACGAGCACCGCACCAAGCGAGATCACGACGCTATTGGTGACCGGAGTCAAGAAATCAACCTTGATAGTGCCGTAGCTTGTTGCCCCGGCGTGGGCGGCATCGAACAAAACGCGGAAGTTTTCAAATGTTGGAGTGAAGATAAAGCGCGGCGGCCAGGTCATGACCTCGGCCTGCTGCTTCACCGACATCATCACGATCCAGACCAGCGGAAATGTCAGGATAAGCGTACAAGCAACAATCAGCAGATTAAGGAACAAGCTTGCAGGCGTTGAGCGATTGAAACGCATGTCAGCCTCCTCTAGCTTACGCGCTGACGGACCAACCGCCACAATCTCACCATGGCAAAGGTCCCGAGAAGCACGATCATCCAATTGACAACCATGAGCGCGGCACCACGCCCGAAGGCGAGATTTTGAAAGGCCGTGATGTAGGCGCGAACCGAGAGCACGGAAGTACTGTCACCCGGCCCCCCCTGGGTTGTTCCGAAGATGATATCAAACTGGTTGAGCGATTCGATCAGCCGAAATACCGCGGCGATCAGGATGTACGGCGCGATGAGCGGAAGCTCGATATGGAGGAACGTTGCCCAACCCCGCGCGCCATTGACCCGCGCGGCTTCTCTGACCTCATCGTTGATGCCCTGCAACCCGGCGAAGATGATGAGCGCAAAAAATGGTGTGTAAGTCCATATGTCGATGAGTACCAGTGAGAACATCGCCGTGCTGGCATCCGAAATCCATGCGAACCGTCCGATCCCAACGAGCGAAAGCAAATAGTTCAAGATCCCAATCTGCGGATCCATCATTGTGGTCCACATCAAGGCGACGCTCATTGGCGGCAGAACCAGGGGAAGGAGAATGACGGGCCGCATCAGCCTGGCAAGGAACACCCCACTTGCGAACAATTTGGCGATCGCAAGCCCAAAGAACGCTTCGGCGAGCACGGCGGAGCAGGCATACGCCATAGTCGCCCGCACGCTATTCCAGAAATCTTGGGTCTTGATTGCCACTTCATAGTTGGTGAATCCAATGAAGCGAACCACAGGACGGCTTAACTTGAGATCGGTGAGTGATTGAACGACCCCATAGAAAAACAGAAAAAGAAATCCAAGGAGGATGATGATTGCGGGAGCAATCGCAGCAAGGCTCCACCAGTCAAGAGCATTCTGCTCGGCCTTTTGCACCTGCTCGTTTTTGGACGAGGCCAGCTGGTCGACCGATGATTGTAGCGTCACGATTGCGTCGATGCCTTGAAGGTCCATCGCCACTTCTCAAAAGATACTCGGGCCTGGTGGGGCGGCAAACCCCTTATGCCGCCCCCCCCTCAACCGCCTTACATGGAGGAGCGGATCTCGGAGGCGAGGTCGGTCAAAGTCGCCTTCACGTCCGCGCCGTTGACCATTTTCTGCATGGCGACTGCCCAGGCGTTCATTGCCTCGGCAAATCCTGCGCGCGGCGTAAAGGCCAATGCAGCCCTGTCCTGCACGATTTTGAAGGTATCCACGAAGTTCGTGAATTCCGGTTTAGTCGCGTAGTCGAGCCAAACCTTGTCGCTCCAGGTCGAGGCGCGCGGAGAGTTGACGAGCTTCCCTGCGACGGCACCCTTGAGCTCGACCTGCTTTGACGTCGCCCACTGGATGAACAGCCAGGCTGCTCCCTTTTTCTGAGAGGCCGCATTCATGGCCAGGGACCAGATCCAGATGTTCGATTCGAAATTCTTGCCGTTCGGAGCTCGCAGAGGGGGAGCGAATGCGATCTTGCCCGAAGCGGGCTTGCCGGCGACATCGTTCCAGAACCCGAACATGTTGGAATCGATCGCCATCGCTGTCCGACCCGAATTGATGCCATCGACCACCTGATACCAGTTGTCATTGACAAAGGATGGAGCAGCGCACTTCTTGATCATCTCCACATAGTCGTGGTGGAAGGCGACGGACTCGGGCGAATCGAGACCAGTTTCTAATTTGCCGTCCTTGACGACGAAGTCGTGCACACCGTAAGACTTGGCAATCGAGATGGCGGCCGTGTGGATGCTGCTCCAAAAGCGGACTCCCCGCACGCCCAGGGGTGTGATCGCCGGATCCGCAGATTTCAGCTTCTCGCAAGCCGCGGACATTTCCGGCGGGGTTGTCGGAACCTTGATACCGTGCTTGTCCAGAATGTCCTTACGGTAGAATAATTGGATGTTTTCGAACCCGTGCGGGATAGCCCACACCTGACCCCGGCCCGCTTCGATTTGCTCGCCATCGACTTGCCACGTCAGCGCGTCACGCAATGCGGGGAAGAAGTCCTTGTAGTCATAGCTTGCCGAGGTGAGCTTTGGGTTGTTCAGATAGCGGTCGAGCGGCTCGAGTAGTTGACCGGGCGCGAGATCCCAAGCCGGCTGAATCCCCGTGCCGACGACGTCCCACGAGGCCGACTTCGTGCTCAGCTGGATTGTCAGCTTATTCCAGTAGGCGTCGTCCGGATAAAGCTCGGGCGTCACTTTGATGCCTGTCAACTTCTCGAACTCAGGCAGCTGTGCTGCAACGGCGTCAGCATATGGATGGATGTCGTAAGCCCACACGATCGAAGAGCCCTCGAACTGGCGCCAGTTGATATCCTCCACTTTGGCCTGGACGAAAGATGCGGCCGCACCGGCCAAGAGCGTTGAGCAAATCAGAGCGGTTTTGACAAAATGAGCCGAATGGCCGCGCAAAGCGGCTGGCGTCCTTGGCATTAGTCCCTCCTCTGGGCTCATTGGCCCGCAATTCACGTGCCCCTCCTCTTCCAGGGCCGCGAGTGTTGGGAACGCTAACCGCCATTTTCCGCCCATATGCACCCATTCAGATCGAAGTTGGGTAACATTGGGTAAGTCGAGAAAGCAGCATCACAGGACGCCATGGTGGGAGATGATCAATGCAGGCGCATGTTCAGGCCCCGCGAAGCCAGCTCCGAAGGGGCGATCCTGGCCAACTGCTCGCGCTTTTGCATCAGTAGCTGGTTCAAATGCTCTATTGATCCCGCCGCTCGTCACAGACGCGTCTTGAGTGGCTGCCTCAATAGAGACGACAACTCGCTGCAGAATAACGACACATTGTCGCAACCTTTCGCAATCTCCCATCGCACCGACGATCTGGTCTCTCGACTGGCCGAACGGCGGTGCGATAAGCGCTGCGCCCGCAGCGTGGGGAAGTGTCTGATCTGCTTTCCTCGAAGCAACAGCTGGTGCAGGACGGTGAGGTTTTCTGCCCAATCAGCGACAGCACCTTCTTCGAATTTCTAACGGGACGCGCTCACGCCCTGCACATTCATGCTGCGCTGCATGCGGCGTTCCGATGGGACAAGGCGCGGCGCTTCACCAGCGATGTTATGGCAACAGACACAGGATCAAGAGGTTTCTCACCGCTATCTAGCCAGTTTTCCGTTCGCATCCTTGCGTGCTGCCAAGCAGCTCAATGACCATGCCGCACGCGCGAACATGACACCGTTTACCGCCCAGGAAATCAAGGCAACGACCGCACGGTGCGATGCGCTCGAAGGGCGCTCCGGAAAAGAAATGCACACGAATATGGCTGGGCCTCGGTAGCTCTCAAAACTCCCAAGCCCAACTTCGCGCAGATTGGAAAAGCCGCATCCTTTGACCATTGGCGGCCACGGTAGCATAGCAAAAGACAACTACGCGCCTGGGGCGGCGCGGCGCCGCGCAACACGAGCATGGCTGGCGCGCGCGACCATCTGGATAGCGATAAGGATGGCCGCGTTCTCCATGCTCGAGATTGGATGAGCGTTGTTTTCACTATAAACGGCCAAGTCCACCTCGACGCCAAACCCAGGGACAGCAACGGTCTGACGCAACTTTCTGATGCCAGTCACAGTTCGAGAGCAGATGAAGCACTCGCCGTCATATAAAATTCGGAATGGGATTCGTTGCTCGCGCATCATCACCGGCCTTGATAACTCATCGGAACTTTGGACGCCCGCGCTGCGTTCGCGCCTCGATATCATCGCTACACGTCGCGCGAAAACATCATCGCTCTCACGATATTAGCGCGATTCGCGCGCTATGATCGTTTGGTCAGCAGCCTCACATTGCAGGATTTCAGCAGATTAGCCTGTAGTTTTGTCCAATTCAGCCCCGTCCGGAGGCTTTGTCATTGACGAAGCTTCTCTCATACCATTCGGCTCTCCTAACATGTCGTCGGAGCAACCGGTCCTTCCACGAGTCTTACCAAGCCACGCCCAACGTCGCAGCCGGAGGCCACTGCGCCAACAGCAATTGCAGTAAATTGCTCTGAGCTGCAGATGCTGCTTCGGCGCGATATAGCCCTCGTGCCGGTGATCACATCCCGTGTCGGCCACCAGTTCTTTCCAAGTCGTTCGTCTGGCCTGCGGCTACATGGGACCATCGTGCAGTTAAAGCCGGGGAAGGACCTCCTCTCGCGAACTGGCGCACCGCTGAGTGCCGTCTAGTCGCGCGCGAGATCGCGCGCAACTACAAGCTGATCTAGCAGAAATACGACCGATCATGCCCCTCAAACGCCGCAGAACGTCCTGGTTGCAATGTTAGCATCCCTCGCCGATCGGCTGGGGGAACAAGCATGGTTAAAGCATTTCGCAATACTGTCATGGCACTCACTTTTGTCGTCGTCGCCGGCAGTAACATAATTTGGAGTTTGCTGGATGACTACGTCGCCTGCGGCCTAGCGGTAGCCGCTTCAGTCACCGCCGGCTTTTGCGCCGAGCGCGCCTTCGTCAAACGGTCCCATCGCGAAATGATCCGTCAACACGGCGCAGACTGGCAGCTTGGTAGCGAGCGCATAGAGTCTGGCGGACCAACTAGGACGGCGAAGGCAGAGAAATGACAATCGACCGGAACATCGAGAGCGGCACGAAGCGTGAGGCGCCCAAGCTGGAGGTGCTCGATTGCCAAATCCCGTCGCGACAGTTGCTAGCCCATGCATCGGCTATCGAGGCATTGCGCACCTGGTACGCCATGCAGTCAACCGTCAATACGGTCGCGCTCTACGACGCCGCAGCAGCGCTGTTCGGCTCGGATTTCGACCGGGCCGAATACCACGAGGTCGAGTGAATATATCTGATCTCGACGCGCTTGCAGTTCGGAAAGCGCGGGCCGAAGTCCAGATTATCTTACGCCGACGGAACGGGTGAAAGCTTCTAATTCGATTCCTGCCGTTACGTCGCGAGGCGGCCACTATAAGTCCCTGCCTCACAATAGAAGAGGCAGGCGATCAGCCTGAGATTATTTAATGGCGCCCTTAAGGGGAGGTCGCTCGATCGAGACAACATTCTGTCAGCTCGACCGGCGGTTAGACAAAGATTCAGGATATCGTAGAGATCGCGCGGGCGCGTTCGCTCGGCCAAAGCGCTGAGGTTTACGCGAACGCCTCAAGTAGTCGTAGGCCAGGACCTCGATGCCGTCTTCAAGCATGTCGGAATAAGGGTGAAAGATATCGACGGGCACCGGCGGCAAGAGGATGCGTTCGTCAGCCGTCAAACCAAGTTAATTTCGCGGAAGTGGACGGGTCGTGAAACGGGCCCCTTGTAGCTGATCTTGCTTTGACATGAGAGCTTGCCGCGCGGATTTTGGAAGAGTTCGAATTCTTGCTGATCCACCGGGACCACGATGCCGCTTTCGTCATAGACCCAGGCGCCACCTCCGCGAACACCCGCTTTAAAGCCAGATCCTCGGAAAAGCGATAGGTTCCGACTAAGCATGTTTTCAGACAGGTACCGCCCTTGAAGACCTAGCCTTCGGCGAGTTCCTCATGCGCGCGGACGCCGGCGATAGATCAGCCGAGAACGCAGTCCTTTTCGACAACATGCGGAACGAGCGAGGTCTGTCCTGCGACAGCAAGAATTGCGCGCTTGCCGATCAATGTCTGCCTCCGCGAACCCAGGTCGACGGAATGAAGAGCCGCCATCTTGAGACGAGGCGCGAATAATCCAGCGTGGGATCAAGCTTCGCATTTCCTGCCGTGCGCCGTGTGGGCACAGTTCGGCAAGTGATACGCCGTCCGAACGTCGCTACGCAAGAAAGCCAAGTTGCTTGAACACGACGCCGTTGCCGAGCCGCTCACCATGTTCATGAGTGTTTGATCATTGCGATCGATCCGCTTGATATAGGTACTCACGCGGATCAGACACCCGCTGAATGCCGCCGCCCAGTGCGGCACATCGATGAGCGATCCGAAGACCCCTTATGCCTTTGACTCAAATGGACTTCTCGCGACCATGTCCAGCGAGTATTGTGGTCGTCCGATTTGAACAGATGGCGGTAGAGGTCCTTGACCCAAAGACTGCTATGGCCGCCAAAGTTTCGAACTGCTTTTAGTTCAGGCCGGCCTCGATCCAGCAGGATACCGCGAATTGCGGCAAGGCGTGCCACATAAAGCGCAATCCGGCATCTTGCGCGTTTTTCGACCGAAGTGTGGCGATCGGGCAGGCCTATTTTGCTCGCCGAATTCTCTGAGTGCGTCAGCTTGTCGACAGCTGGTCCTAATAGAGCGAGAGCGACACACTCAAACCGCGGGCGGAAATGGACCCATTTAACACCATCAACCCATTCGACCCAGAGTTCGCTGCTTACAGCGCCGCGGTGCCGCAAGCGCAACAGCAGCAAGCGGATTTTGAGCCGTACTTGTATGAGGTGCCGCAAGTTGGCACCTCTGCGATCGCGGAGGATCCTGTTTCTGCTGATCCCTATTATCCTCATCTCTCGGAAGAGGGCCTTAGACTCGCCGAGACCTTCGGACTTGAGCACCAGAGGGCCCACGGTTCTCATCCTGAACACGCAGTCACCGGACGCGAGGACGCCGCTACCCTGATGGGTGAGGACTACACCGGCCAGTTGAGGCCCGCGAAGAGGCAGAGGACACTAAGCCAGGAGCAACCCGATGCCATTGAGCACCAGCCCAGCGAGCCTACCAATTCAGCCGCTCGCGAGCTGATTGAAGAGGCCGGCACACCGTTTCGAGCCAGCGGTCCGTTGATCCTTCCTGAGGAAGACTACGCTCAGGATCTGCTGTCGGCGATGCTGGAAAACGCCGGCTCATCGTCGTCTCTAGAGCCAACCGAGCGTCATGACCACGCCGTGAATTCAGGAGCGGCCGTTCGTTCCTTCAACTCGTGGCAGGACGACCAGCGCACGTCAGGCGCGCATGAGGGTAGCAGCGTCCCGCCGAGCCAGGACACCCCACCCGCTCCTTTCATAGTTCATAAGGACCGCTTCACGGCGCTGTTCGTGCCCGCGGCGGCGATGAGGGGCGGGTCTCCACTCAATCTATCAGGCGCACCCATTTATTTCGGATCTCGACCGGAAAGCGTTTCGCAGCCGAGCGCACAGCCGGCGAATCGGTCCTCGCCAGCACCGCTTGCACAGACGATGGAGCAAGCCGCTCCGGCGTCCGTCAGAGCTGAGACGACGCCGGCCGCGGCCCGCGAGATTTACGCCGCATCATTCGCCGTTCCTGAGGGCTTTTCGCACGGCACACAACCCGCCCCAATCACGATGATCTCGAGGCTCGGCCGCTGGGGCCTCTTGCCGGACGCAGCGCAGCCGATGAAGCAATACGACATTCGCGGCGAGCGTTACACGGCCCTCTTGGGGCCGGGAGGACCGAACGACGTTCGGCTCATCCACCATCCACAGATGTAGACACCCGGAACAGTCGCTACGTCAGGGGCCGCTCCAGATAGCTCAGGTAGCGGACTTGGTGATGGACCATAGCTTGCTTGAGCGACTCTTGCGAGCTTAGTGGGGCTCAGGGCGGTGCGGATAAGCACTGCCGGCCCCAACGAACTTGCGGGCGCCATCGCTTAGCGGCTCCTTGTTGAGCCGAACAGCCACGGCCCCTTCCTGTTTGTGAACAGCGTCATCACGTTGCGGGCTGATTGCGGCGAGGTGATAGTGCAGAAAAAATCGGAGGTGACTGCCGACCCCTCAGGGGCCGCTCGTCGTTATAATGTCTGCCGATGTCTCCACTTTCTTTCTGGCAAGGCACAGGAACGAATAAGCATTGACGCATTCGGCCCCTGCTCTGAGTCTAACGCGCACCAGGATGTATGACACCGAACTTCGCAATTACAATTAATCGACTACTCAAGATCGGCCCGTGGTCAGGCTTCATCCGCCCTGAGTGGCGACGCAGAGCCACTGAGTTTGGTCGCGTTCCATGCCAAGCCGCACCGCATCGAAAAGATCCTGATCACGGAAACGCCTCAAGAAAGCAACGAGTAAACCCTTGCTCGTGCTCCAGGTGGATGATCCGATCGAACCTGGCGCGAAACAGGTCGCCTTCCCCCGTCGTTTCCGGCCTCTTCGGTCGCATCGCGCGCCTCCGCTACGAAGGAATCACGGCTGGCTAATCTGCAGGCTTTCCGGCCTTCCGCCGTGAAAAGCTTGCAATCTCGTATCGCAGCGGGGCCAAAAACCGACTCTCACTCAACGGCTTGGACACTCCTTCACGGACGACACTTATGAAGACGCCCCGGCGAGCGCGGCGCCGGACTGCGCGCCTCGCCCCGTCGTTTCACCGAATTTAGTTCTCCCTTTATTTGCCCGCGTCAGCTTACGGACAGCTAAGCTGCTTATCAGCCGAGTCAGGTCTAACGACCTGAACACAATGCAATATCCATAGGAGTGTGGTCGTCATGTACGGTCGAATTAACAATTGGTCGGATGTTCCATCCGATGATGAATATCATCGCGCAAGCTCCCCGGAGCACGGGAATGCCAACGACTTCGCGGACGCATTCTCTAGAATGCGATTGCAGGATTCCGACGCCAGCTCATCCTCGGGTCCAAGTTATTACAACAATCCAAGACCTCCTGTTATCGAGATCAACCAAGAGAGATTCCGGCGAGAGGTGAGGACTTTTCATGGCGAAGAAATCAATCATATCGCCAACAATCCACAGGAATACTCACAATTTGTATCCGAAAGAGCTAGGCGCACGGCGGACGTCGCTAGTGAATATAGCATCCGAAGAGATTCGGACGCCGCCCGATATTACAGCTACCAACTCGGAAATAGGAGCGTCGGTCTCCAAAGAACGGAAGGCGGATTTCCTATGACTGACTTCAACAGCCAAGGCTGGCGAGAACAGTTCCCCGGTCGAACTGACGTCACGTCCATCGTGGATTTCCAGGTTGCTCATCCGCTCGTTTCGAATGCCGGCGATATTTTGCTCGAGCATCAACTTCGGCAAGACGGCGAACGGCCTCTGGTGAACTGGCGTCCAGCGAATGACGAAGCGAGAACCCGTGCAGAACAAATGGGCTTCGTCCATGTGGACCGAGACGATATGGTACTTGACCCAACCCGGTCCGGACCCTGGAGCTACAGGGATGGTGAATGGCAGCGTGATACCCAGCATTCGACGTATCTCTCCAAATACGCCAGCGCTACTGAATCTTCGTCAGAGTCCGACTCGGATGGAGACTTTATGTGACGTGAGATCTCCACCAATCCATGAACGAGGTGGAGCTAGGAGCGCAGACCAACCGACATCTGCGGCTTACGATCAAGACCTAGGATCGAACTCGGGTAGCGCTATGATAGCGCTGCGTGAAGGTTAGGCAGCTTGCTGATCGGTGGGTTCGTCGGCTTGGCGCGGGAGCTTCCATTCCCAGGGTAGCAGTTCGTGCAGACGAAGCCGCGCGGCGTGGTATGGAACGGTGCCGGCGGCTGGCTGATCTTCTCGCAATCGCGGCAGGTGAACTTCTCGCGCACGGTCTCGATGACCTTGAACCGGCGCGGGATCTCCTCCAGCGTCTCGGTCACATCCTCGCCCAGCTTCGCAAGGCGCGCCCCACCACAACAGGCGCAGGTCTTTGGCGCCTCAATGACGACGCGCTCGCGTTCGATGTCATCCGGCCAGGGCGTGCGCACCGGCCGCTTGCGGGAAGGCGCGCACGCTCTGAGTTCTGGCCGCGGCGGCCCGCGCGGCAAGCTCATCCTCACTCGCCGTGGTGACGAGTTCTTCGAGCTCCAATTCCAATTACTCGATCAGCTGCGCCGTGCGCTCGGAGCGCTGCCCGTACAGTTCGCGCTTGAGCTTCTCGATCCGAAGCTCAAGATGCACGATCAGCGCCTCGTTGGCCGACAGCTCGCTGCCAGAGCACTGACAAGGTCCGATGGAAGGTCGTCCGGCTTCGATATCATGAAGCCATTGAATCAGATCTAGGAGCAGATTCAAACCCAAAACGGTTATCCGACCCGCGTCGGACGCTGGGTTTCTTGCGGGTTGCGCCAATCGATTCCGGACAACAGGTAGCTCATCTGTGCCGGCGAGATCGTCACTGCTTCGCCCGCAACCGATGGCCAGATGAACCTTCCTCTCTCGAGTCTCTTGGTAAACAGGCACGCCCCTGGCCATCGTGCCAGATCACCTTCAAAAGATCGCTTCGGCGACCGCGGAAGACGAACAGATGACCGCTGAGCGGGTCCTTGCGCAGCACCTCCTGCACCTGGAGGGCCAACGACGGAAAGCCTCGTCGCATATCCGTGTAGCCTGTCGCGAGCCACACTCGCGCGCCCGTCGGAACCGGGATCATCGGCGGACCAAAGCATCGAGAACGCGACGTAGCGCGTCTCCATCAACGTCGCCATCGACCCGGATGCGGTGCCCGCTACCAAGATCAATCTCGATGATGCCCAGGCTCTTCCGTCGACGCGCCGCCGTCGTCGTCAAGGGCGCTTCGGCCACCACCGGGGGCGCCACAGACGGCCCAATCTCGACCGGCACGAACGACGCATACACGCTTCACCGTGCTTGCAAAGCTCTTTGCGCCACCTGAACAGCTGGCTTACATGAAGGCCAGCCATGCGCCGGGCTCGAGCGATGCTGCAACAAGCCGCTCCTTCTCATCCTGCGACCACCGGCGCCGCCGCTCGACCGATGTGATCACCTCTGTCCGCGAAATCGTCATAGCGCTTCTCCTAGGATTACCCCTAGGACCTGCAGCGTTCGCGTCCGTCAAACAAGGCGGCCCTCAACGGAGGAATACCCTGCTCTTGAAGGTCTTGATGAAGGTCTTGTCGGCGGCTTGCAGGGTCGCGAGAAAGTCCGGCGTGCCGACGCGCTGAGAGTCCACAGGTCACGATCACTCGCCTGCTTGATCGGCGCGGATCTTTGCCCGGAATCCCACCGACCTGCAGCCCCTTCCAGCATCACCACGATGGCGGTGCCGCGGAGGGCGATCCGGACCAAGCAGCCGATACGAATCCCGAGGAACTCGGAAGGCGCGGATAGACGATCCTACCAATTCGTGCAGGAGATTTCGCAGCTCACGTCAGTTAGCTTGCTCGGTGTTAATGACTTTGGGAGATTTCTTCGATGTTGATTGTTGAAACTATTTTGAAGCCAGACCAGTTTGGCGGTATTGGACTTTTCTCTGCGACTCGTCTGCCTAGAGGCGCGCTACTTTGGATTCACAACCCGATCGTTGACATTGCGGTGACGCGCGAACAATACGAAGCTCTAGCTCCAACATTTCAAGCTCTACTTGACAAGCATGCCTATCCGAGAGACCACAGGGTTAATGACGGCGTCGTAGAGTATAATGCCGACAACGCCCGCTTCATGAATCACAGCAGTAATCCAAACACCTATCAAGACGATCATTGCAGAATTTTCACAGCCCGTGACGTACAACCTGGTGAAGAACTGACTTGCGATTACTTGTCTTTCGATCCAGGGTGTGACTTATCGTGGAATAAGGAGCTATTGCCGATCTCCTGCTTTCCAAGCCTGGAGCCGGCTCCGACAGGTTGATCCTGCGCCGTACGCGTTGTTCTAGTGATTCAGTGAGCAGTTCTCGACAACCTAAAAATTCTCGCCATCCAATCGCGCGGCGGAGCAGTGTCGCTTTTGGAGCGGACTCGCCACGTTCAGGACGTCAGACGCTGCAATCGCATGCAAAAGCAGGTCATGAAGCCGGGATTCTGCATATGAGAGTTGTATTTTGGGTGAATTCATGAGTGTGTGAAGCTGCTTTGCACCTAGGCAGCTTCGGCACCGGACGTGTCTGCAAAGAGGGTTGGCACAGAAGCGAGTTGGTGGGATGCTTATTGACCCGAGATTCTACGGTTCGAAGTGGGCGCATATGTAGTCCCCGCCAACTACGCTCTGCTCGCCCGGAATAGTTTTAGGATGGAGACTCCCTGAAATCTGATGCCGTCTAAGCTGCCAGGATTGAAAAGACGGCTCGGGAAGAGCCCTGCCGCGAGTCAGGATGTGCTCAGACGATTCACGTGGGAGATCAGAGCCATTAATGTGTGTCTGGACGACCTTCGTTCTTTCCAGGCGCATGCGCTGGGCCTTGCTTCACCACAAATGATGATCTTGATGGCGTTGATCGACTTGGAACAGGGCGACGGAGTTCCGGTCAACGTGGTTGCAAAGTTGATGAAGGTTGAGTCTGCCTTCATTACGAGGCATTCGAAACAGCTTGAGGAAAAGCGATTAGTGCGACGTAAGCGCTGCGCGAACGATGCACGAATCGTCAACCTGTCACTAACCGACAGCGCTCGCAGACAACTTGCGAGCATCGCGGCACAGCAGGAAGAACTCGATGAGTTTGTTTCTGGTTATCTCGATATTACGGACTTTGCAAAGCTGGCTAGTTGCCTTAGCGGAGTCAGGCAACGGCTGGAAAAGGCTCGCCTGCACGCCACGTTAAAGATGCAAGAACCTTCAAGAGAGCAGCAGCTGCGGGATGCCTAGCGGGTGAACAACTTGATACCACGAACCTACTCGCCGCGCGATCACAGCGGGCACAACCCAATCCTGGATCAGGAGCTTGGATTTACTATGCCACTCTGCAACACAGCTCGAGCCGGAGCTGAGTGATCAAACTCGGTGTTCCAAGCTATGGCTGCGCGCATGCTGAAGGAGCCATGCGCCGACAGAAGCTCCAACGCAGCGATTTACGTCGACTAGCAATCGTTTCTGCATCTTGTTCCGTGAGACGATGATAAGCGACAACTCTGCGGCATCTGGCCAATTCTTTGCTCGGAGGCGCGGTATTCTACGAGCGCCCCAAAGCGCTATCGGCTATCCTCGACAGCTCATCGCGTCGTTCTCGGTTGCGCAGTTTAGACTAGTCGCAAGAAATGAGTTCACCGTCTAATGTGAGGACAACTGACCGAAATCCGTTCATTTTGCACGAGGCAGCACCCTACACCGTTGCTTGATACTTCGCTTCTGTTAAGAACGCACTATTTTGCAGCCAACCACGACGTGCCATCGAATTGTGGCGAGCACCATCGTCGATGTCTTACAACAGAGAACCAGGGATTCCTGGACAACTGCCCCTGCCGGCAGTCGGCCGGTTGAGAGCCGTGGCGCTACGTGATCAAGCGCGCCTGAGCGGGGGCGCATCCCGTATTCTCGCGTTTTCATAGCAATTGTCCCATGACTCCTATTGAAGCAATCAAACGTTGGTACGTGTCCCTGGACGACGAACTTCAATCAGACATCGCGTATATGTTCGTATCTCTCACACTCGGAGACTGCCAGTTTTCGCCTGCTGCAGCCGTTCGAAGACTGCTGCAATGGTTCGACCTGCGCAGCGCAGGCACGGAATATGAGGATGCGCTAGCCGCGGTCGTGTTTCGCGCCTCGTTCGAATACACGTTTGCCGACCGCTTCACAGCCGCTGGGTGGACCTTTCCCGAACAATTGTTCAAAGACGTGATCCGCGAGGCTGCTGAAGGGAAAGAGGCAAGCAAGTTCGCAACGACGGCATTTCGATTGCTCCGGAACATTCCCGACCGAAAAACGAAATGGAGGGAGGCTGGTGAGAATTGGAATGCCTTGGTCAACTCGGTACTCAACGACGATGCGCTGAAGCAATGGACGCACGACCAATTCCTGGCGAGCGACTTCAGGCCAACGGAAGACTGAAAATACCCGGAAATATTGCGAGAGCGCCGATTCGGAATAAAGTTAAGTGGGACCAGGCAGCGCGACGATTGGAACGGCAACTTCCAAAGAGAGTAGAACGGCCACCCGAGAGCGCCCCAAAAGAGCACCGCCGCGAGAGCGAAATATCGTGATCTAACCAATGGCCGATCACCTTAGGGGCATTTGGCGATGTAGCAGCGCAACAAGAAGGATAGCGGCGATTGCAAAGGCTCAAGCGCCGCATTCTGCACGGAATTGGCGCCTAGCGGCCGAGAGCATACATACTCGGGCAGGCAATCAGAGCAGTGGGCCGCGCTGGCTCAGCGCACAGGGCGACCTTGCCGATCTGCTTACGGCGGCCCGCCCAAATCGACAGCCGCAGCCGGCCCACTAATGTTAAGACATATCGCCTGATGATTTTCGGCGCCTTGGAGGGCTGTCTTGATGAATCTCCGCTCAGCCACTGCCTCGAACGGATGTTATACTCCTCATTGTCTGTGGCGGAGAAGCACAGGGCTTTGGGTATCCCCGGGGCTTGGCCGGCAGCCGAGAAAAGGCGTTCCAGCCCAGAACAGGTGAACGAACGGCAACAGGAGCCAAACCCGCCGCTTGGTGTACCGGCAAATCTGATTCACATCAGCGCGATTGTCTTTCTTGCCGCTCGAAAGCGTAAGTCGGATTGATGCCGCAATAGGCGTATGTACCTGATGCGGTAGCCATGCACTGGCCATAGGTCGAGAACTGGCAATTGCCCGGATATCCCCAACTGCGTCCCTGCAGACAATAGACGTCCTGGCGTACCGGTGGCGTGTACGAATGAGCCCGCGAACCAGCCGTCGAACGCGATCCTGAGCCGACGAGGATGGGAAGTGCGAGCACTCCGATAAGGAGAAGGTAGCGCATGAGACCTCTTGCCTCCGTTAAGTTCACCAGAAGATACAGGATCTGAATTGCACCCTTTGATCTTAGTCAATGGCAGATTGCCTGGGTCAGTCCGCGGGCTAGCACCGGAAAGACGATTCAGCGTGACCGGCGCCTGCGGGCGCCACCGAAGTTGAGCGGGACCGTGGGTACACAAAGGCGCGAGCAATAAGACGGCCCAACGGTAGCCCCACGGTCAGGGGGGTCCTCGAACGTCGATCAAACCTTAGCAGCTTTCCTGCTACTTTCCCCGGCAGAAAGACCCTTATGGGCGCGCCTCGACATGTTTGTGCGGACTCGCTACCAGACAAAATGAACGACCGTTACATTCGCTTAGCTCCCCGTGACGAACCGCGGCCAACATCCTGGACGATCTGGGAGGCCTGCGTGATGCTGAGGGCGCGCTGCTATCGAGGCATTGGAAAGCGCTTCGCGACCCATTTTCTTCAGCCGATCGGACCTCGTCTCATTTGTGCTGGCACCTCCAGAATTTTCGAGGTGACATCAACGCGAGCGCTCGTCTCGTACCGGGAGAGTCTAACGCAGACCTCATCGACGGCCGACCGTAACGGCCCAGTTGTAGCGGCGTTCAACATTTGGAGATCCCACAGTGCTGGCGGGCGAGGCAGTGTAGGTGTGCAGCAACTCCATAGTGATCGAGCAAAACTCCGACGACCTAGTCTGCCCTCGCCCAGTCCCAGTGAAGTCAAGGCGCAATCCTCAACCCAGGCGACCGCTGTCGAGACCACCCAGAGCAGAGCGCCGCGATGATGGAAGAAGAAGCTGCCTCTTCTACATTCTTGTGCTCGTATTTGTCCTAAAAATGCATTCTCCCGCAGCTTTAGCGCGTCGTCCGGCTATTTGCCGCCCTGCTCACGCAGGTCGGTCCGGGCGGGGCTGATTCAAGTCAAAACCAGTTCAGCGTCTATAGCCTTTGCTTGGGCAAACGAGCTGCACTTGTATCGCGCCACGTTGGTGCGCGGCACCGCCTTACAACGACACGGCTTCCTCCTTTCATACAAGCTTGTTACAATTTCGCGGCCCCCGCAGATTACGCCCGACATTGAACAACGATCGATTCAGCTATTATAATCTTTCAATGCTTATAATCTCTCTTTCAGGAGTGCCGGGTTATGTTTGTAAGTATCACTACAGACCAAAGATCTTGCCGTAATGCGCTCAATGAGCTCGGCATATCGAGCCTGTCAAATCCGATCGTCAGTTTGAGTGAATTCTGTTATAAGAAGGGTAGGACGATCTACATCGAGGGCGACCCCGCCGAGTACGTCTATCAGGTCATAAAAGGGACGGTACGGACCTACAAACTGCTGTCCGATGGGCGACCCAGATTGGCGCATTTCATTTGCCAGGTGACATTTTTGCATTCGAGAACGGTGGGGTACGCCGATTTACCGCGGAAGCCGTTACGCAGAGCACTGTTCGCCTGATCAAGAGGCACACTCTTGATACGATCGCCCAGACTGACGCTGTCGTCGGGCGCACCTTGCTTAGCATGACCACCATGAAATTGCAGCACGCGGAGAACTTGCTGCTGCTTGGACGTAAGACTGCTCTGGAGCGCGTTGCCGCATTCTTGCATGAGATGGATGTGCGGCTCATGGCTGTTGATGTTATGTCACTGCCAATGCCTCGGCAAGACATCGCGGACTACCTGGGTTTGACCATCGAGACCGTCTCACGCGCAGTGTCGCAATTGCATAGTGATGGCGTTCTTGATTTCATCGGCAATACTCAACGCGAGATCATGATTCTAGACCGGCAGCGGCTTGCTAGTTTCGACCTGCAAAGTTGATGGCCAGCTGAGTGCATGCAAACCGTAACTCGGAAAAGCATGAGGCGGCGCAGCAATGGCTTATCAGGGAGCCGTTCGGTGAGCGCGCCGATATCGGAATGAATTAGCTCGTGGTTGCGCTCGAATCCGTTCGCGCGCGTGCGAATGTCCGCCACCAGGTCGGGGAGCTGCCCGGCCATAGAGATCAGGGTAGCAATGAGCACGTCCGCATCAACACGCGTCTCGCGCGCAAGTTTTTTGCCACTGGTGCAAGCCAATTGCTTGTATTCACCCCCGACGTCCATGGCGAGTTTTGATCTTGCGCTGATCGACATGTTCGTAAGGAAGAATGCTGGCGATCGTAAAAGGGGGCAAGACGCGCGAGAGGACCGCTGGCCAGAAGCAATGAATAGTTCTTGGCGTGAGCATCAGAGCCTCCACGCGACCAACTCTTCCGCGGCACAGCCTTCATCGCCGAAGCGCTTGCGGCCGAACTCGCGATTCAGGCGGCTCTCGTCGCGGTATGTAGTTTCCAACGCCACTCATCGGCCGCGTCGCGGCAGAAATGGAGTACCTGGCCCTCACTTTTCAGGTGGTGTACCGACCTTCGCCAGAGTACCTGCGAAGCTTGTCGAGATGGCCACCGCGATCAGTCGGAGCGAGATGTAAAACAGTGCGGGCGCGGCTCGGTGCTAACCGGACCCGGGGGCTGAAACCAGGCCAACTAGTCCCTACCACATCCGCACTGCCGTTGAGACTAGCGGGAAGGTGACTCGGCGCCGATCGATCTGGAGCAATAGCGCTGTCCCTGCCACATCCCGTTAACCCCAAAGGGCTCTGTATCTGTGATAGCTTACCGCAAGCTGACAGGCACCTTTTGCGCAGTCGGTCAATGGTACGTGTGGGCTATCATTACCCGATCAATGTGCCACGGAAATTCCTGCAACCACTCACACATGCTCTCAATGCAGTCGGCCGTCATGACTTCAGGATCACCCGGAAGGTTCAGGCTGCCAATCAGTGACACATTGTCGGTTGCGGAGCGTACCATCGTAGATACTGCACCCGTTAGAGGCAGGCCTCGCTGTGGCGTCAAATCGCGAATTCGGTGCTTTGCGCCCGCCCATACCTCCACCGTGCATATTGTACTGCCACGATCTTCGCACTCCGCGTATCGGACGATTGTCGGAGTGCATTTGTGGAATTCCAGTAAGCCTTCAACCGGGAATCCTGCCGATTGAGGAAAACGCGAGCCGGATGATGATTGCACACTTAAATTGTTGGCTCTGTGATGCAAGAGAAATACAGCGTCGCACGACTGAGCGACATAAGGCCGGTCAGCAATAGATGGAAAGCAGCGCGGATGCGACTTGGCGCCTATCGAGCGGACTTGATGAGAAAGGCGCTATTTCTATCCGCATCCGCACTGCCATGAAGTTACCACGGGATCGAGAGGCTAACGCACCGGTGTGCCTTGAGGGCTGTTCAAACACGAAATGCCTTGCGGGCACTAACGTAACGAGACATCGCCCTTGAATGGACCTACCCGGCTGACAGGCGAGACTGAGGGCGTTGCTGATCGCTCGGATTCATCTCTAGGGAGATAACAACGTGTGAAGAGAATGAGCAAAGACGGGCTTGCTGACGCCGCTGCCGATAACGTCGTCCGCCCTTAGTCCTCGACATCACTCATCGACAAGCCGCCGGGATGCATAAGTATATTCCAAAGAGATCCGGCGTGCCTGTTCAATGAGGTTGGCGGCGGCGCTATGCCCCCCGTCGATGTTCTCATAGTAGAGGTACGGTTGGCCCAACGCAGCGAGCCTCGCCGCTGCCTTGCGGCCATGCCCTGGATGCACGCGGTCGTCCTTGGTGGACGTGAGAATGAAAGGGGACGGGTAGGTCTTGCCTGGCACCAACCTCTGATAGGGCGAGTAGGCCTCGAGCCACTCGCGCTGTTCGGGAATGGTGGGATCGCCATACTCGCCGATCCAGGAGGCTCCGGCGCCCAGCTTAGTGAACCGAATCATGTCGAACAGCGGAACTTGCAAGATGGCCGCATTGAAGAGCTCGGGTCGTTGGGTCATTGCTGCCCCTACCAGGAGGCCTCCTTGGCTACCGCCGACTACGCCCAACCGGCGGGGAGAAGTGATTTTGCGCCGGATCAAGTCCTCGGCGACGGCGATAAAATCATCCCATGTGCGCTGCTTCGTTGCTCCTTGGGCAGTCTGGTGCCACTGGGGCCCGAACTCACCCCCGCCGCGCAGGTTCGCGACAACATATGCGTTGCCCTGCTCGAGCCAGAGTCGTCCGGTGAGGCCGACGTAAGAGGGGATGAGCGGAGTCTGAAAGCCACCATAACCATAGAGAAGCGTTGGAGTTGATCCGTCAAACCTTGCGCTCTTGGGTCGTAGCAGAAAGTAAGGAATGCGGGTGCCATCGCGCGAGATTGCCTCGAACTGTTCGACGACAAGTCTCGAGGGGTCGAACCTAGGAGGCGTCGCCTTCAGTATCTCAAGTCGTTCGGTTGCAGCGTCGAAGTACCAGAGCATCGTCGGGCTAAGAAAGCTGGAGACGGTGAACATCGCCTCGTCCGTTTCATGCGATGCTGCAGCCAGACCGACACTCGCATTCTCTGGAAGCGGGATCGGCGTGGCCCGCCAGGCGCCCTGATGGTACTTGTAGACGAACGCCTTACTCTGAACATTGTCGAGAATCGTTAGGATTAACAAGTTTCTCGTGGCGGTGAATCCGCTGAGCGCTTGTCGAGGCCCAGGCTTGAAAACGAGCGTGGGTCTGGCGCGCAGCGGATCCTGCTTCCATTCGGCCAGGTCATACGAGATGATCGAGCCGGCTGAGAAGGGGGCGTCTCCGGACGGTGGCATCCAGTCTTCGTTGAGCGTCACCAGGAGGCGACCACTGGCGATGCCGGCGATGGCAGCCTTCTTTGGTAAATTGAGCTTAATCGGCTCGGGCCCAAAGAGCACATACTCATGCTCGAACGAACTGATGCCGCGCACGGCGCCGGTCGCATGGATCGTGCCCTCACTGTCGCGCAGCACGAATGGTGTGGCCCCGACGTCGGTCGGCTCGCCACGGAAGACCTCGCGCGCATCCGCAAGCGACTGAGCGCGCTTGAGCTCCTTCACAACGAAAGGGTAACCGGCTTGAGTCATGGTCCCTTCGCCCCACTCTCGTGTAATGAGGACCGTGTCGCTATTTACCCAAGTGACCTCCTGTTTTCCCTCGGGAAGTGCGAAGCCGTTCGTGACGAAGGCTTTGGCGACTGCGTCGAACTCCCGGACGAACACAGCGTCCTTTCCGCCCTCGGACAGGTTGAGCAAGCATAGGCGCTCCTCGGGCGGAAGGCAGCTCACCCCTTTAAGGACCCAGTTCTTCTTGTCTGCGTCAGCGAGCGCATCCACGTCGAGGATGGTCTCCCATCTAGGGCTGTGGGTGCGGTAACTTTCAAGCGTCGTACGCCGCAAGACGCCGCGCACCTGGTTCTCGTCCTGCCAAAAATTATCCAGACCGCGCCGTCCCAATGACACGTACGGAATCCGGTCCTTGGCGTGAAGAACGTGGAGCGCCTCCCCGTAAAAGCGCTGATAACGTGGATCGGATTGGAGCGCACTGAGTGTCTTGTCGTTCTCGGTCTGAGCCCAAGCCAATGCGCGCGGCCCTTCGATCTCCTCAAGCCAAAGAAAAGGATCCTCGGCGCCGGTCGCAGGCGCTCGCGTCGGGGACAGTCCCGCGGCCATCAAACAGCTCATGGAAAGCGACGCGGCGAGAAAAAGCGAATTTTTCATGGGAGTTGTCCTGAAGTGAGCCAGCCGGACCTGGGCGTCTTGCTAGGTGAGTGGAAGCATTCGGAAGATGCACACTCGGCTTCGAAGCGCGGGCATCCGGGAATTGCTTCCGCTCGTTTTCGATAGAGCAAGCAGCGTGCCGCTTGAAACTTGGAGCTTCTCCAGGCGTTTCCAACCCATGTAAGTGTCGACTTTTGGACGTCCGTCTCACACCTGACAATCGGTTCTTAGTAAGGGCCGCATGTTGCCCAGCGGCCGCCTTGCTCCGCATTACGTAACTCCTCGACAATCGCTTGCGCCCCCGTTCGGTCACTCACAACTCGGCTATGGGCAGCATCATGCGTCGGCCAGTTTCTAAGTTGTGGTGTGAAGTGCGAGCACAGGTTCGATCTTCGCGGCCTGCTGTTCGCGTTTGGCGGCACCATCAGTGCCGGGCGCAGGCCGCCGGTACTCGATGTGATTTGCCGCCTTGTTGGCTGGCAGAGACTTGAGGCGATTGGCGTTGGGCAACGCCTTTGTTCGCCAGCCAAACCGCGTAACCTGCGGTAGGTTCGGCAGCCGAGCCCGTATGGAAGGCGCTCGACGCCACGATTCCTAAATTCCGCCGCGGGATCTCTCCTGAGCAACCCTGACCGGGGCGAGCCCCAACATCACGTCGCCGGCGAATCCGAAATGGATACGATAGAGCAACCAGATTGCGCGGCACCGGTCGAGATCGTACATGGCGAGCGCGCGCCTTGTTGCTACAGCCATCCGCGCCATCGGCTTCATTCCTCGTATCATCTGGAAACCCCGGCGTCTCGGGGCCAGCGCTCTCCCTTTAAAGGCTTTTTGGTCGGTGATGGCTCGCTGTCCGCCGCGTGCACCTGCAATAGATGCAGAGGTGAGATTGATGTTCGTCATGGCGTTCTTTTCCGTGGTTTCGTAGCTGTTTGCACACGCCTATGTGCATGCGATTTTTCTGTGATCCTACGGAGGGGGCAGTGCTTGCAAAACGCCCAGATCTGGTAGTGCAGAATTGCCATCCGATAAGCTCGCGCAATCCCACTGATACGCAAAGCGACTGCGCCACTTACGACGATCGTTGCAGCTACGAGACCTTTGCTGCCATCTCCTTGAGAATACCTCCGCGCCCGCCAAGACTATGTAGGCTCGCACCGGCGCCGCCTACGCCGCTCCCGAGCATGCCTTTGCACGGGCACCGGTTTTCGCTGTCCAATTTGCGCGAACACAGCCGACATCGAGCGCTGGTTGGCGGCCGAGTAGCCCCGTCTGACCGCGCTGGCAAGTCTCAGCCTAGCTGAGCAACGATTCGGACAGTTCGGTCCGCCGCAGCACACCATTTGCAGCGCTTGTTGAGATCCCTTGGACGCAAAGCAGCCGAAGGACGATGGTCGTGTCCCCAGAGGCCGCGCGTAATCGGCATTCCGCGGCGTCCTCCAGTCGTCCACTCCTGCGTGCTTTGGTGCAACCTCGGACTGGTCGACAGCCGGACCTACATCGGCCGTAACATCTTCAGGTGAGGGGCAATATTGCAGCCCGGATGACACGTCGACACCACCCGGGCAAATGGCCAGATTGGCCGTGCATCTCGTGCGCTGCCAGCGGGCCGATGATGCGTACCCACAGGCGGCGCGAACAATCCACTGCTGAGCGGTGAATTGTCTAGCCAGGTAAGGAGACCCGAAGTGACCGCAGGACTCCAGTCCGGCGCGATCGCTTCACCGTCGGGTTGCCTCTCATACCCGCGTAAGCTTAACGAACCCTCCTTCGGCTAATTCGGCTTTGTAGGTCCGTCCGTTAAGCTGGATTGTTGTGGGGTTATTCGCGGTCGGCATGAAACCTTCTTCACGCAGCTTGTCCATCAGGGCAGGTGTGGCCCATTGCTGTGGTAGCGGTGTTCCGAAGCGCCGAAGCTCCGTGAAGAATGCTCCGAATTCCGGTACCCCCGCCCGGCCGACCCCAACCACTTGGTCCTCCGCAGGATTATGAACAAGAAGAACGCGATTGGATCCATCCAAACCGGCCGTGTAGCGGTGACCTCGGATTTCATAGGTCATCGTCGGCTGGTCCGAGTCAGGCAAGAGACCCTGGTGGAACAGCCTCTCGACCATGAAGTCAGGCGCGATTTGCGAACCGTGTGAGAATCTCTGGGGAGCGGCGAATGAGACATCTACCGCTTCCTCAGGTGCGGCAGATGATGATGGTCCCGCTTCATTCATGATCTGACTGAACAAATCATGATCTTCTTGTGTCCAGACGTGCGCCGTTGGTGATTCTGGTGAACGGGCATTGTCGATCGGGTTCGGATCCATAAAGCTCTCCTTTCCACTATGAGAACAAAGGCCTCTTGAAGATCTCCCCAGCGAGTGAGCTGAAGTTCGTTACGAATTCAGACATGGCGGCTTCGTCATCGAGAGGCCAAGTTTGAGTGTTAAAGAGGCTGGCTTTCGAGAAGCTGACAAACGTCGAAGAAGGGAGACAAACTCGCGGCCGCATCTGCCACGACTGATGCGATCATTCCCGAGCCAAATCTCGTTCCGCCTGACCTCCCAGTGGCGCGCAGGTCTGCGTCGTGCATCGCATTCACCTCGCGGTAAAGCTGGTTAGGAGGATGCGGACCGCGGCCAAATCTAGCCTTGCACCGAACGTGTGCATTTCGATCTCTGCTCGCGACCAGTCGCTCTGGCTTACACTCCGAGCCTATGCACTGGCCGCTAACCGTAGCCGCGCCAGCGCAAAAACAGACGAGAGCGCGGCCTCCGTGAGGATCCGGCGACCGCGGAGCGAACTGCTCACCTGATTGGATGAAGAGCGAAATCACTCAGACGCAAAGCAGCCGAGACGATCATTCAGGCGCGGCGCCGCCGGTGATCCCGGGACTGCGGGTGGCACTGCATGTAATGGGACTCGGCGGCGTCCCCAGTGCCTCCGATCCTGAGCGTCATGATGCAACCTCGGACTGCCAGCCGGAGCTACATCGGTCGGGCGGAATGCTACATCATCCGGTGAGCCGGTACGAACAGTCAACTTTGTCCTGGCTGCTATTGACGCTCTGCGTCATGCAGATGGCGCTCGTGTCAGGGCGCACTTAGAGGAAGCGGACATTTCAGCGGCGACTTCGACATCGCGCGCACGAATTACGACCATTTACCTTATTCGGGACACGAGTGAATTCCCTTCCAACGGTCCGTTGATGAAGAGATGTAAGCCGCATGCGTGCTCGCCCGTCCGGGCACACGAGCGGTACCTCCTACGTGTGGCGTCATTGATTTGGGTTAACAGCTTCCCAAGTGGTTGACCAAAATGTACGACCTTGAAACTTTGGCAGCGCTCACCGAACAACGTGAGATCGACATCGTCGGCTTCGGGGCCGAATACGCCGCGCCCTGTCCCCGTCCCGGGGACCCTCTCTCGCCGGAGATAGCCGAGATGCACGGCGAGCGGCGCCGAACGCAAGGATGACCGACGGTCTGGGCCTTGATTGTGGCCAGATGCGAGCGGCCCCTGAGTAGACGCGTCGCCCGCTCGCTGGCGACGCGGCCGGGCCGTAGGTGGAGCACCGATAAGCGGTGATCTTGCACGCCGCGAGAAACCGCCGCAGGCGCGCTGAGCGGCGGCAAGCGCCTAGGCGATGAAGGGCCTAGCCCATTGGCTCCTTAGGGAGCGGACGTAACCTGGCCGAGGCGGAATGGCTCGAGTCGTCATCAGTCGTGTGCGATGCCCGTCAATTTTGTCGCACACTCGCCACAGCAGCGCAAAAGTCTGCATCCACCTCACGGATGCAGCAGGTTGGCATATTTGTCTTTGCCGGCCGGGCCAGCGATCAGATCAAGGGCTAAATGGTGGCGGAGAGGCAGGCATTTTTATTGCAGACGTTACGATGAGCTTCGTCGTGACACGCTTCAGCCTCCACGTTGCCTGGCGAAATGGCCGTGAGGGACGGGAGCGGGCAGTGCAATGCAACGGTGCGTCCTGTCTGGCCACAATTTTGGGTCGGAATCGCGCTTCAGATTAGGTCGAGGATGTCGAGGCAATCTACTCGAGAGAGGCTGGAGCCGGTCCTCGATCCCGCAGAGGAACGCTTGACGAGCCGCGCCGTGTTGGGCGCAACCATCGGCAATATTCTCGAATTCTACGACTTCGGGACCTACAGCTTTTTCGCGATACAGATCGGCCAAGCGTTCTTCCCGGCAACCGACTCGTTCGCTAGCCTCATGCTTTCACTCGCAACCTTCGGCGCAGGTTTTGTAACCAGACCGATCGGGGCCATCGTGCTCGGCTCGTATTCGGATCGGGCCGGCCGACGGCCCGCGATGACCGCCAGCTTTACCATGATGAGTGCCGCGGTCCTATTGTTAGCTATCACGCCATCGTATGAGACAATAGGACTTGCCGCTCCGTCACTGGTCGTCTTCGCACGCTTGCTGCAAGGCTTTGCTCTCGGAGGTGAAGTGGGTCCGACGACCGCCTACTTGATGGAAGCGGCCCCCGCTGAGGCCCGCGGTCTTGCTGTCTCCTTTCAGCCCGCGAGCCAACAGATAGCTGCGACGGCCGGAGCGTTGGTTGGAGAAATACTGTCGCTCACCATGACAAGCGAAGCTCTCAATGCGTACGGATGGCGGATCGCGCTGTTGCTCGGTGCCGCTACGTTGCCGTTTGGACTTTGGTTGCGGAGCGTCCTGCCCGAAACGTTGCACCGGCCCGAGGCGCCTGTTCTGGTCACCGAGCCTGGAGGGCAATCGCGTGCCGATCGCCGCATCATGTGCTTGGGATTTGTCATCTTGGCCAGCTGCACGATCACGACTTATGTTACCGGATATATGACCACCTACGCGATGAACACTCTTCACGTTTCCGCACCCGTCGCCTTTGGTACCACGCTCATCAGCAATGCGGTCGGAATTGCTGCAGCACTGCTGGGCGGCCTGCTCGCCGACCGCGCAGGCCGTCGTCTCATCATGATATGGCCGCAGGTCACTGCATTGCTGATGACCTATCCGGTATTCTTGTGGATTGCGGAGAGCCGCAGCGCCTTCGCACTTCTAGGAGGCCTCGGCGCCCTCACCCTGATCGGAACGATTCCGTATAGCGCCTTCTACGTGAGCATGGCCGAAGGGTTGCCCAGGAACATTCGTGGTGGCGCCTTCGCGACGATCTACGCTTTTGCGATAGTGGTTTTCGGAGGCACAGCTCAGCCAATCGTCACCTGGCTGATCCACCTTACGGGGAGCGCACTCGTGCCCGCATGGTACATGCTTTTCGCGAGCGCAGCCGGGCTCTTTGCCATGCTCATGATGCCGGAGACGGCGCCACGCAATTTTAGACCAACCAAAAACGATCCTTCCTGACGCCACGACGGCTACCCTAGGCATAGCGGGAAGAATGGATATCCATGACGTCCGAAATGCGAACCATCGAACCGAAGGGCCATGTGCGCGGCATGGAAAAGCAATAGATGCTTATGATTCGATCAGTTTTGATCGAGCAGGGGCTCCCAGCGGAACACAGCGTGGCGCTCTTAGCCGGCTTTTCCCGTCTACCCAACCTTCGCCGATGCAGCGGTTGCGCGGTAGCCACCGACTGGCTGAAAGCGAGCAATCACTTTGAATAAGATGGCGCCTGCACCATCTGCCATTGCAACCGTACGACATGAGGACGCGGCCACCTTGGAGCAAGCGGCCGCACGAGGCTCGCTCCTCATTCTCTGCTTGAGTTGTTTTCCGTTCTCAGTGTCGCACGCACGAGGGATCTGTCAAACAAAAAAAACAGGTCGCAGATACCATCCAACGGGTCGTCCGCGCACTGAGGATACGAAGTATCGGCTACATGCACCCTCGCGGCGACCGGTTGCGCGGCAACTGTTGCAGCAAAAGGAGGCACGGCCGCCGTTGCAAGCGCGAAGGTGCTCGCTGTCACTAACACAGACTTTTTCATCCGAGAAATCGCTTCCCTAGGTTGGCCCCAACCCTCCTCGGGTTTATATGAGGAAGCTGTAAGCGGTAAAATTGATTTTCTTGATCAGATCTATCTAGTGAATGGATAAGTCCGGACATCACCGTAGGGCTTCGATGTTAGCCCGCGCGGAACCTGCAATCTGCTTGATCGAACGCTGGAAGCTCGGAGTGGTCGATGCATGTCTGCGGAGCACTCGAGTTAAAGTTGAATCTGACAGTATCGTCCGAGCAAGGCGACAGTCGGCCTGCATGGTCGCACATGCGGCGCCGCGAGGAGAGAGCCGGGTTGACCCGCGAACGTGCTCCCGAAGATCACGCAGCAATTGAGGAGCGGCTCGTCGACGACATGGAGGACGAGTTTCACGCTCGGCCATTGCAGTTGAGGCGAAGCAGCTACGCCGCCACTTGGCTTGAGACGCTCGAGGAAGAACGACAGCCCCAGCATCTTTGGGGGCCAAGGAGGCTTGATGCAGGGGCCGTCGTAGCCTTATGCAAGAGTAGCAAACAGGCCACTTTGTTGTGCACCGCCCGATCCGATTCGTCAAAGCGGCCGTGATGCTCAGCTCCCGTGCCACCGAGCCGTCCGTGATCCGTTGAAGCTCCGCCGAGGGCTTGCGCGCCAGCTTGCCGCGGGCAAACAGGCGAAAGCACTGTTACATCCGAGCGGATCACCGCCGGCGTCGGGTACATGTTTTCGGTGTGCAATGCTCAGCGGACTAGCTTCTCGCCCGAGCGCCGATGTTTGCCACACCTCGTAATGGCGGCTTGCTTGAGGACAGTCCTCCGGGATCGCCGTCAGCTACCCCTCGCGTGAGGTGCATTCTCCCCCAAGCTCCATGTTTTTGTAAGATGGGCCCAAGAGGGCTCGGCGCTCCTCAGGCAATCCACCGAGCCGATCCGAAGGCATGAAGGCTGCCACCGAACGGCTCACCGCAAGACAACCCACTCATCAGATCCCCAGTTGAGCCATCTGCGCTGAAACGTGCTCCGGATCGGGAAGGGGCTGCCACGGCTGGCCAGCGGCGGTGCTCAACAAGGACCTACAAAACGCAGGCGTGAGCTTGCCCCGGTGGATCACGACTTTGTCGTGGCCCTCGGCCGCACGAGCGTTCTGCCAATGCCGATTGTATCCGCGCTGTTCGTCGGACTTAACATGGCATGCGGCGAAATCGCGATCGCTAAGCGTTGCCAATTGCCAGGCATAAACCGGCCGCTCGGTATGGATGTGCATCCACATCGGCCTTGGCGTCGCGCCGCTGCGCAGCGCCTTAGGCTGCAGCTTGATCTCGAATAGCTTACCTGGCTCGCCCTTCAGCGCGTGCGGCAGTCCCACCGACTCCAATTCCCCCGCCGCGCGCAACTGCTCGAGATACGTTTGCGATGGAAACGAGTAGGTCTTCATGCAATCGCTGGTAATCGCTGCTTTCCGCGTTTTTAATGAATTTGCCTGTCCCTGCAGCTCGGACAACATCCCGTTGAGCCGCGTTAACTTGTCGTGCACTTCGGGAACTTGCGAAGGGGTGAGCAGGCCACGTCGACGAGGCTCCTGCAACGCGGTTACACAGGCCTCAATTTCTTCGGCTTGCGTCTGCAAGCGCGTAATTACGCAATCCAAGACGTGTTCGGCGTTCTCGGGCTTCATCTGGCGCGTTTGCGAGACGCTCTTTTGCTGAGATGGCAGATCGAACTGCAGCAGCTTGTCCAATCGCTCAAGTAATCCCGCCAGTGCCTCCTTGGACGGCGGCGCCTGCCACATCTGGAGGTGCTCGGTTGCGGAAGAGGTGCGTGCTTCCTCGGTGGTGGCGATCCTCTTTGTCCCGAGATCGGAGCGCACGATAACCTTGCGCGTCGGAGCCGTAGCGGTATCGGGCCCGCCTAGTTGCGGCTCGGATGAGCTTGCCGTTGAGCTCCCCTCGCCTCCAGCCGCTGCGCGCCTTCCTTTGCCCTTTCTGCGACGCGGATTGACTTCGCCCACGACGCCGGCATTTTCAGGCAGCGCAGCCCAATCCGGCGGTTCAATCGTCACCGGCGTTGTTGGCTGCAATGCCAGCAGCCGCATGACCTCGTTCGCTGTCGCCCACGCACCTTCGACAGTCTCGTCCAGCAACTGCAGCGGAAGGTCAACTCCCGCTCCGGTCCCCCTCACACTGGCAACGATGCCGCTCAGCCCCGATGCAAATTCCGAAAGCCGCTCCATGACTCCTTCCAGAACGGCGCGATGCCCCGCGTCGAGCACTGCTCCGTCGCTGTATAGAACGGCTTGGTTCGTCGAGACGAATGCCGGAAAAACATCCTCAACGAAGGTCCCGAGCAGACGCACCCGCCCGCTCTCGTCCATGAGAGCATCGCGCACGTCTGGCTCGAGCGCGCTCGCTCGCGCCTCAATCAAGAGCTCCGCGAGCGCGATCCGCGATTGCAGATACATGCACTTCATATTGAGAGCCCAGCCGGTTTGTAGTCTTAGTGCGGCCTCTTCGGCCTTGCGCATCTCGGGGGTGCTACTTGGCAAGTTGGCAGTAGCCGCCCAGACAAACTGCATCCGCTCCAAGCGCAAAACCTTCTTTCCCCACCATTCCATGCAGGCTGCATAGTAGTTCGCCACGCTTGCAAACGCGTCGCTCACCTGGGCAGGCGTACCGATGTTTCTAATCCCCGGGAGCACGCGTAGTGCTTTCTTTCTGTTCTCCTCCAGCCCATAGATAATATGGGTGGCCACTTCGTTACATCGATCGGCCGCCTCCAGCGTGTCATCGCGGAGCCGACGAGCCCGATCGTCGGGCAGGATGCGACGCGCCACATTGGCCGGCAGATCCGCGTAGTACTCCAGAACTGTTGAGCCTGCTTTGACGACTTGATCGATCAGCTCTTGCGCCTCTGGCAGGTTCTGGGCGTGCGTCGCCGCTCGACGGCTAGCCTCAAGCTCCCCAAGCAGGCTGTCCATTTTTTGCCTTGCTGCCTTGATCTCGATGCGCGTTGGCGCTGCCAGATCCGAAGTTGGCTTGCCAAGCACCGGGGTTCTGTCCTGAGTCCCAGAGCGCATCCGCTCGATGACGGCATCGAAGGACTGACTGCGTCCTGCCAGGAGGAGGCTAGGCTCCGGGCTCGAACCGCTTACGTCCCCGCCGCTGCCGGCTCCTGTGGTTCCCACCTCGGATGTGCCAGCTCGGCCAATCCCTGTCATACTTCGTCTCCGATGAAAGTCACGAATGTGCAGCCCGTCTGGATAGACCGCCTGACTGACGACTAGCTGACCAAAAACCGTTCTTTCGGATGCACAAGAAGGCCAATGTCACCTGAAGTTCCTTTCCATCGCAGCTCCAATGTCGCTGAAGAGAGCGATGCGGGTAACTGCGTCCGTGTAAGCAGCGCGACGTAACCGCGGCTGAGGTGCCCTGGCCTCGACGCGATCCGCTACAAGCGTCGCCCCTCTGCCGTTAGCTCCGTCCACACCGACTGAGGCAAGTCGTCCCCAAACGTTGGTAGCCGGGAGAACAGTCGGGGCCTAATCGGCGAATTATGGTCAAGCAGAAATGGCCAGCTTATATGGCAGACCTACGCTCGCCACGCGCGTCCTACTAACGGTAAGGGGACTTCGACATAAGAGCTTAACAATCTAGCGGCCGTACACCGATGACGAGATGCTGAAGGACGATCAGCATCGATATTTCTCCTCGTCCCAACCAGCTGAAATGACCTCCCGCAGATCCTCAGGCTGCATTTCGTAAAAGTGCGGCGCCCATCCGGGTTCGGTGAGATCACCTTCATAGAAACATCGCAGCGAGCACACCAAACGCACCGAGAACCAGCCCAATCAGCGAACCGGCGGTCGGCACGTCTCTGAAGAGCAGAACCGTGAGCATCGGTTCCACGACCAGGATCGCTCCCACCGATATCGCGACAATGATCCAAATATTCTTCAGATGCATGTAGCCCAGCGCGTATCCGAGAACGAGCAGGATGCCACCCAAGCATACCAGGAGAAACATCGGCCAAAGCATCGCCAGATCGCCACCGGCCTTTCCGAATTGCCTTGAGGCAATTAACTCGGCGAATATCGAAAGAGCTTCTCCAAGGAAAATTGCTGCCACAGCTACAATTTTCAACATCAAGGTCATTGCTCTCTATGGTTTCGGCGATTCGAGGGTGGCCCGGAGACCGGCATCGGAGTAGCCGTTGAGGTTCAATTTTCGGCATGCCAAGCGCTTGCGGAGACGCGCGCCTCACCGATCGCTTCGCAGGTCTTTCCAAGCGTTTGCCGGGCCGGTAATTAACTTCCGACATGCGGCATTGTTTCCGTCGATCACCCCAGCTGCGCTGCTTGCAGAAACCAAAGATGGTTCAGGGCAAGCCCGCTCCGCCGCCTGCGTGAGCAGAACAATTTTTGCCTAGGCTGCAATTTGCACGGGAAGAGCGGAATAGCCGTGCACAAAGTTAGACGCAATCCGCTCGGGTTCGCCGACAACCTCGAACCCCAATTGCGCAGACAAGATCTCTTCCCAGAGGACTCTCAACTGCAGTTCCGCAAGATGTCGACCAAGACAGCGATGGATGCCGAATCCGAACGAGAGATGCTGCCTCACATTTTTGCGGTCGATCATGAAATTGTCGGCGTCCTCAATGATCTCTTCGTCCCTGTTACCGGAGATGTACCACATGACGACCTTGTCGCCTTTCCTGATCTGTTTTCCGCCTACGATGCTGTCGATCGCGGCGGTACGGCGCATATGTGCGATTGGCGTTTGGTACCGAATAATCTCGGACACGGCACTCGAGACCAGCTTGGGATTGTCAGTTAGCTTTCGCAGCTCGGAGGGATATTGACTCATGAACAGGAGGCCGCCGGTAATCGAGTTGCGCGTGGTGTCATTCCCACCAACGATCAACAGAATCAGATTTCCGAGAAACTCACTCGGCTCCATCTGGCGTGTGGCAGGCGAATGCGCCATCAGGGAAATCAGGTCGAGGCGCGGCTCGGCTTTGATGCGCTCGTTCCAAAGCCGGGTGAAATACTCCAGGCACTCGGACAAGATGGTGCTTCGTTTGTCCCAGCTGTCGATTGCATGGCCTGCTTTCGGAGCTGTAACAGCGACGTCTGACCAATAGGTCAGCAGTCGCCGATCCTCAAATGGAAAATCGAACAGCGTGGCGAGCATTTGCGTCGTCAACTCTATGGACACCATGTCCACCCAGTTGAAGGCCTCATTGCGCGGCAAGTCTGCGAGAATCGCCCTGACCCGAGACCGGATCAAGCTTTCAAGGTTCGTCAAGCTTTCCGGTCCGACGATCGGGCCGACGGTATTGCGCTGCTCGGCGTGCTTGGGAGGCCCCATCTTGATGAAGCTCGGGGTCCAGTGCTCGCCAGGCACGTCGACAATAGTAACACCTTGTTCGGACGAGAACGCTTTGTGGTTTGTGTCTACGGCTACGATATCCCGGTATTTCGTCACGGACCAATATGGACCATGAGCGCTGTCTTGACAGTAGTGAACGGGATCTTCCTTTCGCAACCGCTCAAAACAAGCCCACATGCTGTCGTCTTGAAAGCGCTTGCCCTCGCTTACATCCAGCTTGCTCAGCGGGATGACACACGGATCCTCAGCTCTATAATCTTCCGATCGCCTTGTCATGATATCTCTGCAGATTCTGCTCTCGAGAGTTTACGGCGTGGTGCGATTCGTCGCCTTCGAGCTGCCGCAGCACTTGGCTGCGACGGGACGCTCGACCAGGCTACCTCACAGTGCAGCTAGCCTCGCCCTACCATGTCGGGCAGTAAGGATCGTATTGACTTTCCAAGTCGATCTACTCAGGATCGGTGAGAGCTCTCAGTGCTGGTTAGGGATGGCTATGCGCTGGAGGCAACATCAAGCCGAGTACACCTTCATAAGGTGACCCTCGCTTTGGGATACGGCCGGAACGGATAGCTTTCTCAAGGTCATGGATGAATAGTCGCCTGGCTAGGACTGTTCAGGCAGATCGATCCAGATATCCGAAGGACCCTTCACGAGAGTATCTTGATCTGGAACGTAGATATTATCGAAGATCCTGAGGCCATGAGCCGTTGCCGCGCCAAAAATTATGAAAGGGAGCTCGACTTGCTTCAGGTCTTCGAAGTCGTCAGCGCCGACGATTCGAACAAAGTCGAGTTTAAAGTGCCGGAACTTGATCTGAGATGTGGCGGACGCGACCAGATCCTTCACACTAGATGCCCCTTGGGCGATCTCTTTCCTCGAATGGTTGAGTGCCGTGAAAAGGCGGGACAGCTCATCAAGCTCGGAACGGCTAAATCGTCTCAGACGCGACGAAATGGGCACTCCGTTCTTGTATCTCACGGTCGGCACAAACCTTATCTCGCAATCCAGAAGGAGATCTGCGACGGCGCGCTTCACCAGGATCGCCTGACCGATATCTTTCAGGCCGAAGTAGCTGCGAGTCGGCTTTGCATAGCAGATCCAGCGGACTGCCCCGGTAACGGCTTCCTGCAAATAGGCCTCGGGTCCCCCTAGACGCAAATGACAGTCGCCTTGCGATACAAAGGTTCGATAGCCAGGCGGGAACATTTCGGTGTCGTTGGAGGAAATGACGGCAGTTGCTCCCGAACGCAATGCAAGTCCAATATCGTCGTCCAAATTGAAGTCGTAGCTCCCACCCGGTCTAAGCTGGATCTTGTTCGGGTAGACTGTGACGATCGCGACGTCATTTTCCGATGCCGCCCTTCTGATCAGTTCTGCATGCCCAAGATGCAGGGCTCCGAGAGTATGTACCGTCCCGATAGTCTGCCCTGTTCTCGCCACCTCCCGAATGAACGCTTTACCTGCGGAAAGACATGCCAGATGCATTTTCTACTCCAGTCTCTTTGAATGCCAAAAGAGCGTCGGTCGGATCGCACAGAAGGTCTGCCCTGCCTCTCGTATCCGCCGGCGATGCCAGGGAGCCCCATAGCGCTTAAGCGCTCGCTCACAGCTCGAACGACCGCCCAGACCTGTCCTAACTCGCCGACACTGCATTGACTTCTATTTTGCAGTCTCCGAAGCCGTCAGGTAGACCCTTCTCGACCCCGTCGGATCAACGATGAGAATTCAGTCAGATAGCTTGATGGCTCGCGTGGCTGATCCCCCTTCAGAGCGGCCTGTAGGCCCGGACATCGGTCTGCAAAGAACGGTGGCTCGAATGTGGTTATCTTAGCGCCCGAAAAATCCACCTTTACGAAGCTGGCCTGGAACGGCGACATCCCACTCAGGTTCGCCTCGCGCAAGGACGATTGGTTCATGCGAACGTACGCGGCCCGCGTTGCCTCCAGATTGGTTCTCGTCATTCCTGCGGCGAGATATGCCTGAACGAGATTCGATCCTTCGAGATTTGCCTCATCCAGTGCCATTGATTGCGGGGGATCACCGGTGATCATCGACCTGTAAAGGTAAGCATTGGATAGGTCTGCGCGTTCGAGATCGCAGTCGCGCACAAAGGTAGAGCGGCCACGAAAGCCCGATAATTTGGCGGCTCGCATCGTGCTCTCTGTTATAGAAATGCATTCGCCTGATGCCAGAGACAGGTCCGCTCCGTCGAGCTCGCAGGAATGAATGGATGCACCGTTGAGCACGGCGCCGACGAGGTTTGCGTTGGACAAGTTTACGGACAAAAGCCGCGCCTCGGTCAGGTCCGTCTGCTCAAGCTCCGCATTTGGAAGATTTGACAGGTGAATATCAGCAAATGGTGCGCACATGCCTCTCGCTGCGATGTGGCCGCTTACCTTTGATAGTCTCAGATACGGAAGATGAGCGCCTTCCAGGACAAGACCATCGACCGAGGTGGGACGCACAATCGATAAACAGTTCCCCTTTGACTGGAAGAACGAGCAAGACGCCAGATGTGATTTCGTGATCGTGAGTTGGCTCAGCTTGGCAAAGCGGAAGGAAGCGGAAGGAAGGAAACATTCATTAATGGTCGAACCCTGTAGCTCCGCGCCATCGAATACAGCATCACTCGCATCGCATTGGTAAGCGAGAAGCCCGCTGAGCATAGCGTTATCAAAGCGTGCCCTTTTCATGCTGCAACCGTGAAACAGGCTGCCCGTTGCATCAATTACATTGCAAAGACTGGCATCGTCGAAGTTGCAGACCTGCGCTGCAATCGCATGCATATACGCAAAATCGAGCTTGGCCCCGCGGAAGCTTGCCCTCTCTAGCCCCGGACAGATAAGATTCGCCCCAGAAAGGTCCGCCCGATCCAACTTTGCTCCGTAGAGCTGCGCACGATTGAGGGTACAGCGTCGCAACGGGAAATCTGACAGGTCGAGACCGTTAAAGTTCTCGGACGATAGCTGCAAGCCAATCCCGGTCCTTCCGATCGCCTCTTCGGTTCGCCTCCCAACCGCAGCCACCGCGCGCAGCCGATCGGCAGCTCGGCTCCAGTACCGAACAAAGTCCCCATCTGATGAAAGATTGTACTTCGGATCTGACCAGTGCTCTGCCCCTTCATTCGCGGTGCACTCGCTATCAGGGCCGATCGTTTGCGACATGATGATTCCGTATTGCCCGGATTACGGGGGGCCTGTTATCGACCTCTTTTGCTCCGCCTTGGAAGTACGCTATGCGACCTGTGGCGAACTCGTCGGCGAAATGACGACAAGACGCCTCAATGAGGCGCTTATTGTGTCGGTAACCTCCGCAGCCGGCACGCTTGAGCACGTCAGCCGAATTCTAGTCATGCGCCCCCACTGGCGCGCGCTGAGATTGTTCACCGAGTCCGGCAACGTTGACAACGCAACCGTCTTTTGACATTGCCGATATGGCAAGACGTTGCGATTTGTCTCGTCGGCTCTTTTAGGCAAATCCAATTCGCTCTCCATCAAACCGAATGCGAAAACTTCAGGGCCTTGCTTGTTTTTCAGAATGGACCCACGGCTTCCGGGCGGAAAAGTGATCGTTCACAGGGCTGAAGTCGGCCCCTACTCGGCGTTACCTCATTTCCGATAGCAATGACCGTGCCAGCCGCATCAGTCGCAATAAAGAGCTGAATAGACGTTATGAAATCAATATTGACGCCGAATGTTTTGAACCTGACAAACACACTCTCGATGTCAGGGACCGCACCATGATGGCAAGGCTATCGTGAAAGCGAAGATTGCGAGCTCGTTTGCAGGAGCGCAAGAGCGCCCGTCCTTTGCGAGCACGCAATCGATGACTTGCAATCCGACATTTGCGGATCGCCGAGCTCGGGGTTAGCGAGTGTTCGAACTCGGCTCGCCCTGCTCCGCGCGCCGGCCAGTCCATCAAGGGGGAACCCGCGCCACAGACTATCCTGTTCGAGCGGTGATGGAGCGCGTAATCGTGACCAACTCGGCGCGCAAAGGCGAATGCCCCGCGATCGGAGATAGATAATTTTATGATAAAGAATCGGATTCGAAGGCGTCATGCGATGCCTTCTTCGAGGATCGTGGCTGAATGACCTATCTGGTGGTCGCGCACAAGACGCGGCATGGCGGCGATAAGGCTCTTGGTATATTCAGACTCTGGATTGCGAAATATCTCTTCAGTGGCGCCACTATCGACGATTCTCCCCCGGCGCATAACTATGACGCGATCGCTGATTTGGCGAACAACACTGAGATCATGCGAGATGAAGAGATAACTTACGCCGACGTGTTCCTTCAGATCGCCGAGCAGGTCCAAGACCTGGGCCTGGATCGAGACGTCGAGCGCCGAAACCGGCTCATCGCAGACGATGACGGCAGGATTTGGTGCGATCGCGCGGGCGATCGCAACGCGCTGGCGCTGACCGCCCGAAAGCTCGAGCGGTCGTCGGTCCAGCAAGGCCTGGGATAGCCCGACCAGATCGATCAGCTCGATAACGCGCTCCTGCCGTTTGCGCCGTATCTCAACGTCACTCGAAAGGCTGTCGGATATGATGCGTCCGACCGTCCAACGTGGATCAAACGAGCCAAGAGGATCCTGGTAAATCATTGATAGCGACCGCCGCCGAGCCCGCCGTTCGCGCTCGGCGAGCGCGGTCCAAGGCCGGCCTGCAAACTGAACGGCTCCCTCGTCAGGCTCCTCGAGCGCCAGGACCATGCGCGCCATCGTTGACTTTCCTGAGCCGGACTCACCTACGATGCCCAAAGTCTCGCCGGATCGCAGTTCGAAGGAGACGCCGTCCACAGCCGTCCGTAAAGTGCCATCCGGGCCCTTGAAGCGCTTCACCAGACTTGTCGCTTCGAGCAGGATGGGACGAGATTTCGGTGGCGATTGCACTTCTGGCTGCGTTTGCCGGGCAGGCGAACGCACAATAGTGGACGGTGAGAGGCGTGAGCCGCGCGGCCGGCCTGATGGCACGGCGTCCAGCAGCTGCTTAGTATAGGGGTGCTCCGGATCTTTGAGTATTTGGCCGGCGTTACCGCGTTCGACGACCTCGCCTTCTCGCATGACGAGGATCTCATCCGCCACGCGGGAGACCACTGCCAGATCGTGACTGATCAGGATCAGAGCCTTGCCCCTCGTTTTGGTCTCCTCAAGGAGTGACAGCACATGAGCTTGCGCAGTCACATCGAGAGCGGTCGTCGGCTCGTCGGCGATCAGGATGCGGGGATCGAGCGCAAGTGCCGAAGCGATGAGAGCCCGTTGACGCTGGCCGCCGGATAACTGATGCGGCAGCTGCTTGGCCTTGGTCTCGGGGTCGGGGACACCGACGAGCTTAAGAAGAGCAATGACGCGCTGCGCGAGCTCCTCGCGCGATGATACCGCGCCGTGGAGGAGCAAGCCTTCGCCAATCTCTTTGCCGATCCGGCGAAGCGGATCAAGTGAGACGAGTGCATCTTGTAATACAAAGCCGATCTCGTTGCCGCGGATGCCCCGCCAGGCACGATCGCTAAGACCCATCAGGTTCGTCCCGTCGAAGCTTAGCTGGCGTGCATGAACATTGGCGTAGCGACCAGCGAGGCCTATGAGAGCCCGCGCAGTCACGCTCTTGCCCGAGCCGGATTCACCTACAATCGCAAGACACCGTCCGGGTCGGAGGGAGAAGGATATACTGCGCACAACCGGTTTCTCGTCGATGGCGCGACCGAAGGAAACACGCAGCGAATCGACCGTGAGGAGGTCTGGCTGCTGCGGGACAGGCTGTGGGCGCCCCTGTGACATTCACGTTTTTCCTTCCAGACGGTCCTGTAGATGGCGCCCGATGATGGTGAGGCTGAGGGCAAACGCCGTAACTGCCAAACCGGGTATGATCTCCAGCCACCAGGCGTAGATTACATAATTGCGCCCGGCATTGAGCAGCGCGCCCCATTCAGGCGCCGGGGGAGCGACGCCGAGTCCTAGAAAAGCAAGACCGGAGGCCCATATAATCGCCTGACCTACGCCGATCGTCATCATTGCCGTCAGCGGGTTCATGGCGTTGGGAAGAATATGCCTCCAGACAATACGGGGAAATGGATGACCCAGCACCTTAGCGGCCTCTACATACCCTGTCTCCTTGATGGCAAGCACCTGGCCCCTGATCATGCGCGCATAGCCTGGCGCTGTGCCGATTCCGACAGCTATGACCTCAGTCAATACCGACGGCCCAAAAACGGTCACGAACACAAGGGCGAGCAGGAGCGTGGGAATTGCGAAGAGCACGTCGACAATCCGGCTCAGGATGCTGTCGCATACGCCACCAGAAAGTGCGGCGGCGACGCCGAAAACGATCGCAATGGACATGCTCAGCGCCGTCGCGCCTAGTCCAATAGCCAGGGATTGGCCTGCCCCCTCGACTACTCGAGAGTAAAGATCTCGACCCAATTGATCAGTTCCCAACCAATGGGCGATCGACGGAGACTGCAATGACGATCTCAAATCAATAGCGAGCGGATCGTGCGTCTGCAGCACCTTTGGCGCCACAGCCGCGAGGGCAAATAGGCCAATGATCATAAGACAGGCGGCAACTCGGAACGGAACATGGCGGACGATTGCCAGGACCTCTTTGAGCGACCGAGACTCGGTAGCTTCGGCGAACATGCTCATGTCAACTTGATCCTCGGATCGACCAACCGATAAGTCAGATCGACAATCAAACTGACAAGAACGAATAGGCCCGCAGAGATCAAAACAGCTCCCGAGACAATCGGAACGTCTCGCGAGGACGTTGCAGCAACAAGGACTCCACCGAGGCCTTGACGGGCGAAAACCACCTCGATCAAAATCGCGCCCGAAAGCAGTTTTCCGAGCGCCCAACCTGATAAAGTAATGCCAGGCAATGCGGCATGGCGGAGGACATGGCGAAGCCTGACGCCGAAATCACTCATGCCTCTGGCCCGCGCGGATGCAACGAACGGCTGCTCGAGCACGCGCGTGAACTCGTTCTGAACGACTTGTCCGAAAAAGCCCGATAATTCAAGAGCCAACGCAAGTGTCGGCAGAATGAGCCCGGCCGGTGAACTTCCACCGATGACCGGAAAAATGCGCAGCTTTACCGCAAAAACAACCAGCAGAATTGTGGCCAGCCAATAGGGCGGCGCGGTTGCAAAAAAGACCTGCGTGTCATTGAGCAACTTCGCCCACATGTTGTCCCTGCCGGCGATGAACAAGGTCGTCAGGATTGCGATAATCCATGCGAGCAGTAGCGCGGTGACCGCCAGAATGATGGTAGGGCCAATCTGTTCGGCGATGATCCCTGCGACAGGCCGATGTTGCTGGTATGACTCGCCAAGGTCTCCATGCAGGATTCGCAGTATGTATTTTCCGTATTGAATCGCGAGCGGTTGATCAAATCCGTATTTCGCATTGATCGCCGCAAGTTCTGCCGATGACGCGAGTCCGACGTTGCCGCTTGTCGCATTGATGATGATTTGGGCGCGGTCGCCAGGGAGCACACATTGAATCAAGAACGCGAAGGTTGCGGCAGCCCACACCACGACCACGCCGGAGAATATCCGGCGCGTGAACCAAACAATGGGATGATGGGCTACTATCTTCACGGCGTCACTTCCCATCATCGAAATGAGCGTCATAGAAAACGGGTTCGCCAACCGAGCCGCGGTCCAGCCAAACGTCTTTGAGGTTCGGCCTGGTCGCCAAGGTTACGTCCAGCACCGTGAGGCCAATCACAGGAGCCTCATCCACGATCTTCCGTTCCGCCTGCTGATAGAGGGCGGTACGCCGCGCCCCATTGAGTTCCTGCTCCGCCCTTTGAATGACGTCCCAAAGCGTCAGATCTTGATAGCGTGAGGGATTGAAGCGATTAGTCTCGCCCTTCTGATCGGGCTTCCACGAGATCCGGAATATCTCCGCGCCGGGGGCAACCCAATAGAGGAGAACAATCTCATAATCATCGGGTCCGAGGTTTTTTCCGGCGAAGAAATCAGCTGGATTAGTAGGCTGAAGACGTACGTCAAAACCGGCCGCTCTTGCCTGCTGCTGGATAACTTGCAAGGCTTGCTCGCCATCTGGCTTCAGAAAAGCGTTCGAATAGGACACGCGCACGATGAGCGGGTTGCCATTCTTAACACGAACGCCGCTAGGATTACGCTCGGTCCAACCCGCCTGATCAAGCAATTGATTGGCTTTCCGAATATCGTACGTATACGACTGCCCGAGCTCGCGCAGGTATTCCGGCGAGCTCTGACTAAGCGCACCGTTGCCTTCAAATGGCAAAGAGCCAAGGAATGATGTGTCGACTGCGGCCTTCCGGTCAGTCGAATAGGCAAACGCCTTGCGGACGAGCACATCGTCAAATGGGGGCCGCGCCGTATACAACGCCAGGCGCAGAGGGGTACCGCCGGTAATGTGCCGCAATACTGGAAAACGGGAATTGGCCTCCTTCCATGCGATAGCTGGGATATCGTATATGGCATCGGTCTCGCCCGTGATGAACGAGCCGTACCGGACGGTCTGATCTGGCAGGAACTTCCAGCTGATTCCGTCAATGTAAGCCGGCCCTTGATGTTTGGCGGTGGCCGGCGCCGAGTTGTAGTCGGGATTGCGGCGGAAGGTGACCTCCCATCCATGACGCCATTTGTCGACAATGAATGGACCTGAGCCGACTGGGTTCTCGCAGTTTACCGCAAGTCCGCGCTTGAGCGCGGATGGTGAGAGAATGCCTTGTGAGGATTGAGCAAACACGTTCAGCAAGGGTTGAAATGGCACCTTCAAGGTTACCTGTAACCTCAGAGGAGCGATTGCACTTGCCGATTCGAAGCTATCGCTAAGATACGGAGCAGCAGTCGGATTGCGCAGATCAGGGTCGTTGCTGAGCCATCCGTTGATATTGTCCGCGATGGCCTGCGCATCCAGAGAAGTGCCATCCGTGAACTTCACATTCGGCTTTATCTCGAATGTGTATATCTTCTTGTCATCGGAAATTGTCCATGACTCGGCCAGCCATGGCACAATCTTGCCATCCTCGCTGCGGGCGACCAGATTATCGCTGTACTGGCGTTGCAGATACCATTGCTGCACCCATCCCCCGAAGAGGCACGCCGGCTCTTGAAAGTGCCCGTAACGAATAACGCCTCCTCGCTTTACGCTGCCGGCTACCCCTTCTTGAGCATGAATAGTTGACGGCAATTGCGACAGGCCCAAGAGCACGAGAAGGGTTGCCTTCACGGTTCTTGCTGGATAGTTCGACTTTCCAGTGAATCGCCTCGTTGACCGCGCATTCGATGAATGCATATCCAGTCTCCAAATGATTTGATGTTGAGGAAGCGTCATAGCCGTGAGCTAGCTGTGGCTCGTGTCGGCCCGAAAGGAATGGAAAGCCCGAAATGCTCTCGCAGCGTCTGCCCTCGATATTCTTTGCGAAAGAGCCCGCGCTTCTGCAGGATGGGCACCACATTGTCGACAAACGCTGAAGTGCCATCTTGCAGCACGTCCGGAATGATGTTGAAACCATCAACCGCGCCAGCGCGGAACCATGCCTCAATCGAGTCCGCAATCTGCTCAGGTGCACCCACGAGCAAGCGGTGGCCAAACGCTTGAACGCTGCTAATGATTTCGCGAACCGTCCGACCTTGACGCGCCAGAGTCTCAACCGTGCGATGGTGACCGACAGAAAACGGAACATCATCTGCAGTAGGCAAAATCTCCTCCGGGATTGGCCTTTCGAGGCTGAGCTTCTCGACCGCCACGCCCATGCTTCGTGCAAGAGCAACGATGGCGCGCTCCATATCGAGGAGTCCGTCAAGGTTTTCCTTGCGACGAGCCGCTTCTTCCTCGGTGCCCCCGATACAGGTGACAAGGCCTGGCAGGATGAGCGGGGCCGCAGGGCGGCCGAATTGCCGAGAAAGCGCGCGCAGGCGCTCTGCCTCCTGCGTCGCCGTTGTCAAGTCCCCGGCTGCCGCAAACACGACATCTGCACTGCGGGCGCCAAGCCGTAATCCGGGATCCGAACCGCCAGCCTGAACGATGACTGGGTGGCCTTGGGGCGAAGCGGGATGCGTAAGTGGGCCCCGGATGCCGAAACTATTGGTAGCGGGATCGAGCAGGCGGAATCGGCTCTGATCTGCGTAAACACCCGCAGCCTGATCGGCGATGACTATCTCGCCGCTCCAGCTCAGCCAGAGAGCACGGACCGTTTCAACGAAGTCCTCCGCACGTCTGTAGCGATCCGCTCGCCCAATCTCTCGACCGCCAAAGTTCGCAACCGTCGCCGGACTCGACGTCGTGACCGCGTTCCACGCAACGCGCCCGCGGCTGATGACATCGAGCGATTGGAAGCGCCGGGCAAGATTATATGGTTCGTTGTAGGTAGTCGACGCCGTCGCAATCAGACCAATCCGGTCCGTTTCACGCGCAATCACGGCGAGAACCAGCGTCGGTTCGAGCCCATTAAGCGGCGGCTGGTGTGTGATGTCGGAACTTATCGCGGGGGTATCGGCGAGGAATACAGCATCCAGCAGACCATGCTCCGCAATCTTCGCAGCGCGGACGTAGTGCTCGATGTCGAAAAAGGCGCTTGGATTTGTGCCCCGCCAGCGCCATGCGGCGGAATGACCACCCGCACCATGAAGATTTAAGCCAAGATGAAGCATGGAGTTACCCGAAGACATAACAGCCACTCATGCGGCGGCATCTGAGCTGCTTGGCGGACCTTGTGGACGAGTTGATCTCGGCAGCCAGCCTGCGCTTTCGCGCAAGCGCACCTTGCATGTGCTCGGGGCAGCCAATTTGAGCGATAGACAACAAACAGCCAGCTGATGTGAGAAGAATGTCACCAAAGAAGCTTTTGCTAGGTCTTGCGATCTTCTCCGAACGGGCGCGGCAAAGAAGAGCTTCGACCACGCTGGTCGCCGATTACGCCGACGTGACAGCTTGTCCCCAGCGGCGGGTTGCTTCCACACCAGTACATTCACATCGCCTCTCCAGAATTCCTCAAGAAGCCAGCTCCTTTTCAGGAAGATGTTTTGGATGGGATTCGCCATCGAAAATTTGGACTCCCGAGAGCGAGCAATGATCATGCTAGAGGATCTTTAGAGGTCCAGACCATGCAAACGCAATAGTTGAGTATTTCAATCTACTATCGTCCATTGGCATGCTCTTCTATTGCCGTGTCTAAACCTTACTCGCTTAATCCAAAGCGTTCTCTGATCAGGCCCACCGAACACGCGCTGCGTAATTGTAGCGACTGCAATTGGGAGCGCCGGCGCGACGCTGAGATGACTCGATGCGCTCGAGAACACACGGCAGTTTTGGCGTGACATGATGGGTCAACCGCTTGCTGCCGCGCTGCAAAGTGACATCCGATCAATAAGGCGTCGCCAAGCCCACCATCTAATAATGCGATGAACCATTCTAGATTATAGATACAGCGTTACACGCAACGCTTCGAAGCTGCGCTGGATTCGAGGATGCTGGAGCGTCGTTAATTATCGCGCGCGCGGCGGATTGAAATTGCATCGAGCGGGTCGTGTTTTGCGACCAGCCTTCGCCGCGCCCGCGCAACTCCTCGTCCCAAACAGCAGTCCCAACAAGCATAATGAGCTTCACGCCAGACCGGCGCAATCACGAGCCCGATGGCTGTGGCATCGGCTACTCGGATCAGAGCTTGCCCCTGGACGAACCTTTCAACGACATCGACTCGCGCACAATGCAAGCTGACCCAGATAAACTGATCCACCCAGCGCAAGCTCACCGATTGCAGCGCTTTCGCGCACCGCTTCTCCCAGACCATTTACACCGGAGCTGGACAGGGGCGAAGGGTCGATCTCGCCAAACGCAACTCTGCAATGAACAACAGGCCCGCCAGCACAGCGGCAAGGGCCCGAACTTTACTTCAACCAATGGGCCCGGTCAGCTATTCGACAGCTAAGCCCTTTAGCATAGTAACATCTCTATCGGACTAGCAGGCTCACTTGATGGCTCATGACCTGGAAGAGAAGGACCTGGATCCTGGCTCAGTCCGTTCCGCACGCCCTCAACATACCGTCCGCTACAATTTTATCGAGAGTTGCGCCCGGCCCAGCCTCTGATCCTTATCGGACCAACTTTGCTCGATGACATTGACAAGGCAACCAGTGGGAGAGGGGAATGGACCAATCTGACAACGTCAACCCGTCCGCGGCTCGCATCAGTTACGTCGAGCCGCAACGGGAAGAGACCGCGCCGCAAGCAGACTTTGAGCTGCGGCTTAGCGAGCATCGGCCAGTCCTCCCAGCACCAGCTTCAGCCGGCGCTGGATCGACCCGAGCTGCAACGGATGGCAATAGGAGAGCGGACCTTATCCCGAAGAACGAACGGTGCACAGCCGCATCCTTTGTAAAAGCGCGCGCTCAACTCGCCGCAACGCTGACCTGCGCGAACCTTGCGGAACTCAGAAGGGAAATCGAACTCGCTGCGCAGACGTCAACGCCATGGTCAGGAGCGACTGGACCGTCGACCGGCGGCGTGGATAGTAGCCGCGTTTACGACGACGTGGTGGCGTCCTCATACGCGGAGCTGCAGCGCTTTCAAAACCACCCCAGCCATTGCAAGCCGCGCGGATTGGCTAATCAAAGCGCGATGGCCCATTTGCGTTCCATGGCGGCTTCGCGTTTCGACGCCGCCCCCTGGAATATCTGGGGAGGCCAACGACTTGATCTGGGTCGCGCAGCGGCAGAACACATGAGGGGCGACACCACTGATTCGCCCTTTGTGTCATTGTCCGAGGAGGCCTCACAATTGCTCCTCTCGCCGGACGACGACAACGAGCATGGCGCCAAAGTGATCGCGGAAAATGCGAATGAGTTGCACACGTACACGGTGCCGAGGATCACCGCTTGGACGGCCGAGGAGATCGTCAGTATTCTTGAGGACGGGACTGAGGATGATGAACCCAATCTGGCCTGGGTGAGCGATACCCCAACTGAGGAGCGCGAGGTACTATTTCTGGGCGGGAATCTGGACGACTATCGGACCGCGAGCGCGTCGAATCCCTACAGAAAGTCAGGGAAAGAAGATTGAGGGTGGAAGCTTAGCAAGATAACTCGGCTGTTTTCGATGCTCGGAAAATCGAAAGCAGCCTTCGCTCGGTCTATACTGCTCCCGCCGAGCTGGCCATCAGGGAGCTGCCGCGTACCGCACCTGGAAAATCAGAATTTCAGCTGAAGCCTGTACCGTCTTTACGTTCGCCGCACTCGTCGTCGGGTTCGAAAAGGCACTTGCCGACCAATATTCGTTCTAACTTTCCGCCCGGCCAGGTCTGGTTTTGGAAAGCTAACGTGGGTCGCGAAAGAACGAGCAAACGAAGCCAGCGGACTGCAGCATGGATCGATACAACGCGATCAACCGAGCGTATAAAGATTCCGCGGCGTCAGGTACCACGGTTGAACAGCCCAAGGAACCGCAAGCGGTGTTCGAGCAACACTTGCGAGAGGTGCGGCAGCTCGGCCCGGTATATTCACTAGCGGGCTTTATGACATCACCGAAGAAGACGATCGCTTCATCCAAGCAGCGTCTGGTGCTGTCCTTGACCGAGGCCCACCGCCAAAGGCGATTACCATTGAAATCTATGACCGTCGGCTTCGCAAATTGGCAGAGCTGCTGAAGCAGTCTGGTTACTCGATTGCTGAGCTCGATGACGACACGTTGCTCGAGCGCTCCAAGACGCTACTGCCAGAAGACAAGGTGATCTTCTCTGCATTGTCAATGGTGAGTAGGTACCGGGAGCTCAGCGATACCGCTCCGCCACTCAGAACACATTACCGTCCGTCCAAGGAAGATACCAACCTCATCAGAGAGGCGACCGAGGCGGCCTTTGGTCGAGCAATGGACGCAAACACCGCTGGAAATTACGCTAGCAGTCTTCGCAAGCTAGTGGCAGCACTGCGCCCCTTGTCGATTGCTAAGCTCAGCCACAAAGCGCTGCTCGGCTATGCCGATGCTTTGTTTCCGAACGACAAGAGCCTCATCTACGCGTTGAACAGGCTGAACGACTACCGCCGAATCGCGGGGCGGGACAACTCGCCGAGTTACGTGGGCGACTCGCGTCAGCCGATGCAGCCGGCCGCCGATTTGCCCGTCCAGCTTTTCGAACGTGAGCAGCCTTTAGGGAACGCGAACGGCTCATTGCCGGCGGGCAGCTTCAATGCTCAGCAGTTTTGGGAGGGAACGGTTTAACCGCTCGTTCTCCCGCGCGACGTATCGCCCGGGATATGCTTTCCGACGCTGTGCGCCAAAACGATGTGCCTCCACCTTCTAGCGTCGATGCGCCGGCACTTTGGCAGGGAATGCGTGCCGCTCCCTCGCCCCTGCAGAGTTTCGCTCAGGAAGCGCTTTTTCGATGCCGCCGATCGCGAGGGCCTGCCGCCAGTCAATGCACCGGTGCTTTGGCCGAGCATGAGTTCGGTCGCCTACTCACCCGTGCAAGATGTCGCCCAGGAACAGCTTTTAGGTGCTGCTGATCGCAAGGGCTTGCCGACGACGTCCTACGATGCACCGGTGCGCTGGCCAACCGCCGGTTCAGTCACCCATTCGCGCGTGCACAGTGTCCAGCAAGAGCTTTTCGATGCCGCGGATCGAGACCAGTTTGCGCCTGCTTTCGATCTGCAGGCATCGAAGTTATGGGGGGCGACGGAGGCGACAACCCATAGCGCCGGCGGGGCGGACCCTTTCGATGCCGTGATTTGGCAGCCCAGCTCACGGCCGCAGGGTCCCGCCTGTGAAAAAGACTTTGGACGGATGATGAATCAAGATGGGGAGAGAGCCGGCGAGAGCTTTGACGCCTCCTTGGCCGTTACCGAAGGTTTTCCCCATGGCAACCAGCCCGCGACGGACATGATGCGTTCCAGGCTCAGCCGCTGGGGTCAGATGCCGGATGCAACACAGCGGGTTAAGACCTACAACATTCACGGTGAACGCTATACGGGCGTGTTAGGACCGCGTGTGGGTAGCGATCTTCAGCTCATCCATCTGCGCTCTCCTGCTGTTGGCGATACATTTGACGTTTCATTCGCAGTGCCCAATGATTTTTCTCATCGCACCCAGCTCGCTCCCGACATGATGCTTTCCAAGCTGGGCAAGTGGGACTTCTTGCCTAATGCGCAATATCCGCTCATGAACTATGAGATTGGTGGGGAACGCTATACGGCCGTGCTGGGGCCGAGAGGATCCAATGACGTTCAACTCATCCATCACCCAAGGTTCGCTTCGGGGAATGAAGCTGCGTCGGTGACTCCGATGGCTTCCCCGCATACCTACGACGGCCTCGCATCTGGGCTTGATCGGCCCTCCGGGTTCGAATTGCAGGCGGCGAACCTCCAACCGCCGTCCGCCGCGCGCCTCTCGGGCCACCACCCGCTCCCGCAAGTTCCTGAATTCGGAGAGTGGTTCGGCCTCGACTGGAGGCACGGCCCGCGAGAAGCTTCGACTCTCGTGATTGACATGCTCCAAAACCTGGCCTTCTGCCGAGCCAGGGCGTCCCCATGACCCGCTTTTTGATCCATGGCGAGCCCTACACGGCTGAAAGCCTAGCCGGTGGCCGCGTTCTTCTCTTCCATCGGCCGCAATTTGGCTGAACGATATGCTGTCGGCACCTCGGGCAGCCCCACAAGCTCCCGAATCCACTCGGATCGCCTATTTTCGGAAATCAGAACCGCCTCCGAACGACAATTGAGACGGTGAGTAAACCCCGTAGCCGCCATTCACAGCATGATCTTAAGCGGGGTGGTTCAATCACCCTGCGGCTGCATTCGGCAGCACGGAAGGTTCAAGTGAAAGAACCCCAAAAGGCGCGGCATGAAAGATACCAGCTCATCCTGGGGGGGGCCCGAGGGTCGAGCGAAATCATCGCGAGCCCGCCGCTTGATCGGCTTGTAAATACACTCCCAACAGGACCGCGGAGGGCGTGGGGACGTACCTTGCCCCGCTCATCTGGAGCGTTCGACTGAGAAGCCGGGGCTCTAACCCATATGCTGACAGCCCGAACCGCCGATCCTCCAATCACTGAGACGAATGGAGATCGACGGCCCTCATGCCCAACGTTGGTCAAACAGCAGAAACTTGGCGCAACTCGGATCCTTCCCAGACGAAAAGACGGCCAGAGAAACTCTGAGCGTCCCTGAGATCGAAAGGATCGGTGTCATACTGCGAAGGCCTCTACACGATTCGGATCAACTCTTCGGAGCGCCCCTTTTCTCTGTGCTCTTTGTTACCAGATGAACTTTGCGCCATCCGGCAGTTCGCAGATGAATTCGCCTTGGTTCACAAGCTCGGTGGTTCCGACAACAAGCTTCGAGGCTCGCACCGTCAGCTTGCCTTCGCGGCTAAGGCTATGGCGGATGTACTCGGTCACGGCATGTCCAGAGCTGTCGACCGTTTGGTGAGCATTGGAGAAGCTGATTCCGTTCTGGACCGTCACCCTGAATGCATTGATAACCAGACCGGCTTGCGTCGCCGATGCAGGCTTGCCGCCCTCCGCGGGGTTACAGTGGCTCATGTCCAGTATGAGCTTCACATTCTTCCCCGCCTGCAGGGCATTGAGCACCTCGGTGTATTTCGGCGAGGGCTCATCGGCTCTCGCCAGAGCGCTAGCGCTTGCGACCGAAAGCAAGGACAACAGGATCGTCAGTCCTTTGCCGGTAATCTTCATATGCTCTTCTCCCTCGATAAGTACCACAGCTTACGCTTTTCAAGATGTCGTGCTCGCGCGTTGTTTGGCTTTCATTCAGCAAGCGCGCTCGCGCCTGTACAAAAACAGCCTGCCGCAATAAGGCGCAAGTAGTTGCGACGGCTATTCCGACATCACAACCTCGTAGGTCAGGTTCTGGGGGCTTCGCCTTGCGGGCGTCGACTCGAGCGATTTGTTCGATGGTCGGCCGCCGGGAAACCACAAACGACGAGCGGTCGCGCTGGTCCACTCGGGCCTAATGAGCGAGAACATGCAGCCGTCACATCTGCAGGAGCAGACGATCTACGAAGGAAGCACTCGATCAGCCGCATGCGCTTGCGTGTCCCTCTTAGTCTGCAAGGACTGTCTGCCCTAGGCGACAGGTGAAGCGAACGCGGCGCGGCGGTCGAGGAATCCGGTCTCAGCTTAATCGATCGTCAGCTTCTCGAAAGCTGCACCTGCAACAATCCACGCCGATAGGCGGCCCTTCGAAGGGAGTAGAGAGATGAATGTCGATCCGCGGAATGCCGCAGACAATTCCTTTGAGGTTCAGCGGCCGCACCACGTCGGTCGACAGCAGGACGAGCTTAGCGCCCACACCAGCGCACCGACAAGTTCAGAAGACCAAGCAAACTTTGAGCAGCAGCTGAATGACTTGGCTCTAGATGACTTGGACTCGGTCTGCCCAACCTCGGAGGCAGTGTCCTTAGCGGCAGATTCCGCGAGCGCCGCGCCCTCATCTGGGCCAAACGAGGCGACCTCGGAACCCAGTCGCTATCCAGCCTCATCATACGTCAGTGCGCGCGCTCAGCTTGCCGCAACATTGACTGGAGCCACTCTTGACGCACTTCGGAACGAGATCGAACTTGCCGCGCAACAAGCAGCACGTTGGTCATCGGCGACCGACGCTGCCATTGATCGAGATCGCGTATTCGACGACGTGGCGGGCTCGTCATATGTCACACTGCGGCGTTTTCAGAATCAGGACACTGATTGCAAGCCGCGCACGGAAGAAAACACGAGTGCAATATCTCATGTCCGCAACACGGCTCGGGATCATTCTTCCGTTGGATATCCTCTGGAGCGGTATCCCATGGACCGAGCCCGCCAAGCTGGTTGGCATATGCGGGGGAAGACTACAGCCTCACCCTTCGTATCGTTAGTTGAAGATCCGTCAAAACTCGTCGTATCTCGCGATCCGTGGGCGAGAGCGATTGCCAACAATGCGGACGCGCTACACACCTATACCGTACCGAAGACCACAATCTGGACGCCCGACGACGTACTGAGTAGCATTGGGCTTGGAATGAACGGGGAGGATCAGGACACCATCGATGGGGACGTCGATTTGATGTGCTCACTGGGCAGAACGCCGACCCGGGAAACCGAGCGCCTGTTCCTTGGAGGCAATTTGGAAAGCTACCGCACCAGTAGCGAAGCAAATCCCTACAAGCGCGAGAGTAATGAGTAGATGGTCGATCTCGCCATTTGGCAGGTTCGTTGGCGACCAAGCGCCACAATCCCCGGCAACGAAGAAAAGCGGCGCATCAGCTCCGCCTCATGCACAACAGATTAAGCGTAAAGGGGGCGACCGACGGCCCGATGAAGGCGCCGATCGAGCCGTACAGCGGTTGACAGTTCCGACGGAAGGTCAGGAGGACACCGATCTTGTCCCCTCATCCCTTTCCGCTCGTTGAAGCATCGCGGCATCTTGGATGCATTGTGTCGCGAGGCAGGAATTTATCAGCCGGGGGTTGGCAGGCGGATTTGGCGAGCCGCTGAAAGCGCAGCATCCCTCGCGTTAGCTAACTGCTTCTGACAATGATCGCGCGTCAACCAACAGTGTTTCGGCCGCGATCGCATCATTCATTCACTCACCCGTAGCAAGCGGCGCTGTTTCATTACAGCCGATCCGCAACCTGGATGCGTTCCATCAAAACAATCGATTTTGCCGAGCATGCCTAAAGGCCTCATAGTCGATCGCAATGTATGGAGACCGCATTCAAGATGACGTCTGGCAATCGATTCTCTCCTCAGCCCTTTGCCGAACCACTTGGCTCGCGCGATCGGCAGTCTGCATTTCGGACGTTAGGTCCTGCGCGTCACATCGACGTCCCGCGCCCGCCCCGATTTTCCCACAAAATTGCCGAGTATGAGGCAGATCGGATTGGCCGATCTTTGGCGTCATAGCCGAAACGACTGCCTCTTCGCGCGCTTCAACGCGTTATGGCGCTAGGCTTGATTGGACGGACAAATGCTCACGGCCTTGGGCAGAGCGCGATTGACCTTCGCACAGCTCGACAGCATGGCCCAACTGTGTCGTCATTGCCTCACAAGGAGCCCGATGTTGATGGCGCCGATACAAATAGCCCTTAAAGGCACTTGAATCTCACCCAGCGTCAGATTGTAGGATTTCCGACAGTCTCGCGACAGAATCCACTCGCGTGAACTCTTCCTGACAGGTAGTGACAATTGCGAACGTCTCAGAACCTCAATGCTCGGCCGATACGGCTTGGGACACTGCTCGACTGCTCCGATTCAGAGCTTGCATCGTTAATCTGCTCTGTGAGCGCAAGACGAAGCGCGCTCTTCGCAGCCATACCAGGATCCAGCGCGCGAGAACAAGGCGAGCAATCGCCGTACCGATCACAGGCTGAGTCCAAGCTCGAGACTAGATCGTTCTTGCGCCGTTCAACCCGTCTGACGAAATTGAGCCGGCCTCACCACCTCAGACAATGCGCGACAGCAATGCCAGGCTCAATTTGTCCTTCCTTGGCAGCCTTCGCTCGGCTGGCGCGGAGAAGATCTTGGAAGCAACCGAGCTTCAGGACGGTTGACACCATGTTTGGCCATTATCACCGGCGGGCGAGACAATGTCCAACCCGCCGATGGGCGTGTTGATCGTTTCATCGCATCTTGGCCTTTTACAGCCCGTCGTCCGACGCATAGCGCGTGAACTGTCTTAAACGCGGAAAACTTGTATCGTAGTGACTTGACGACACTACAGGCTCAACAGCCTTGCAGGACTGACCGCGGATCAAGACGATTTGGGAGTTCCAATGTCGGTTTCGCAAGTCCGTTCGGCGGCAAATACAGCCGCTCTCGCCTGCGCTTTCCTTTCGCTCCGCGAGTTTGGCGCGATCGCTACTGCAGGCGTTCGCCTAATGCATGAAGCCACCGCTATGCTCGGCCCGCAGATGAATCAGCACATCGCCGGGGCTCTCAGCCTCGTGAGAGATTGCGGATCTCTTGCCGGCGTAAAGGAGATTTTGAGCCGCGCCGCGGGCTGGAACCATCCGCCGCAGGCCCCCGCCTATCCGCCGACGGCGGACGTGCAGACATTGGCTGCCTGCCAACAAGCCCGTGCGTATCGCGCACGGGTTTTCGAATTCACGCCAAAGCGGCATCCTCTGGGTTCCGCCGATCGTCATGGTCAAGCGTGACACGCTCAAGTCCTGCCGAGGATGGACGAGAGGCGATGAATGCGAATTCTACTGGTTGATCATCATGCGGACTTTGGCCGCGCCGTAAAGGAAGCGCTGCTGAATTGCGGGTTCGCCGTCGACGTGACGCGGACGCTGGATGAGGCGTCGGCCGCGTTGGATTGCGCGAACTACCACATGATACTGCTCGAATCCTTCTTGCCCGATGGAGATGGTTTGGACTGGTTGAAGCAGTTGCGGCGCGAAGGACGATCAATGCCGACTATGATGATGAGCAATCTCAATGATCTCAGTCGGCGGATTGCGATCTTCAACGCCGGAGCGGATGATTTTCTGCCCAAGCCCGTTTCTATCGACGAGCTCGTTGCTCGCATGCGAGCTATTCTGCGACGATCAACGCAGATGACGGCGCCGGTGGTGACATTCGGGAATCTGCATTTCGATCCGATCGCGAGACAAGTCTCCGTCGGTGGACGAGTACTGAGAATTGCGCGCCGCGAAGTGTGCATTCTTGAACATTTGCTCAACCGCGCGGGCCGTACCGTGCCCCGCACAGCGCTCGAAGAAAGCTTGTATGCGTTTGACGACGAGGTCTCGACCAATGCGCTGGAAGTCGGGATTTACCGCTTACGAGCGCATTTGAACCAGGCGGAGGCAACGCTCAGGATCAAGACCGCGCGCGGTGTCGGCTACACCCTTGAACTCATCGGCGCAGCATCGGCTGCCTAGCAGTCTCACTTGAAAGCAACAATCCCTTGAACGTCGTTAACAATGACGCCGGCGCCGATGAGCCGTCGGTGGCCGCCAGCAGCTCGCACTCTGCCGCTTTTCCCCGCCTCTGCTACGCCCTGTGCGCAGTCGCTCTGCTACTTCCGCTTGCTGCCGCAGCTCAGGTAAAGCGAGATGGCAAAGGAGAACCGCCACGTGCGGCGCCTGGCAGCACCACCGGCACGCTCAACCTTACCTCCTCACAGGGAAAGACAGTTCATCTGACCGGACCGGCTGCGAGCATTTTTATTGCCGACCCGGCCATTGCGGATTATCAGGCGCCGTCGAACACCACGATTTTCGTGTTTGGCAAAAAGTCGGGACGGACTAGCCTGTTCGCCCTAAACGACAACGGAGAGGCTCTCGCCGAGCTGCGTGTTGTCGTCACCCAACCGATCGAGGATCTGCGGGCCGCGCTGAAGGCCGAGGTCGGCGACTATCCGATTCAGGTCAGCTATACCCCGCGCGGCGCGATCCTTAGCGGTACGGCGCCTAACGCCGAGGTCGTCGAGACGGCCAGGAAGGTCACTGAGCAGTTTCTTGGGGCTGGCGCGCTGGTTGCCAACAAGATCCAGGTCGCCGGTTCATTACAGGTAAATCTCAGCGTACGGGTGGCAGAGGTCTCCCGCAGCGCCGTCAAGGATCTCAACATCAACTTCACCGCCTCGAGCCCAAACGGCGCTTTCCTTGTCACCGGCAAAGGGGGAGGGTCCGGCGCAGCCGGCGGCGGCGGCACGATCGGGATTGGGTTTAGCGCCGGCAACACCAATTTGAGCGCTGTTCTGGACGCTCTCGCGAGCGAGCACCTCGCCTCAATCCTGGCTGAGCCGAATCTGACGGCGATGTCCGGCGAAGCCGCAAGCTTCCTCGCCGGCGGCGAATTCCCCATTCCGGTGATGCAGGACAACCGGCAGGTTTCCGTCCAATTTCGTCAGTTCGGCGTGAGCCTCGAGTTCGTTCCGACGGTTCTCAACAATAATCAGATCAATGTCCGTGTGAAGCCCGAAGTCAGCGAACTGTCGAGCGAAGGCGAAGTCAAAATCAATGGCATGGCGGTCCCTGCCCTCTCGACTCGGCGGGCGAGCACCGTGGTCGAGCTCGCCAGCGGTCAGAGCTTTGCAATCGGCGGCCTCATCAGACGCAACTTCAACACTGATATCGGCGAGTTTCCCTGGCTCGGCGATGTGCCGATCCTGGGCGCGCTTTTTCGCTCCTCATCGTTTCAAAAACGTGAAACCGAGTTGGTCATTATTGTCACGCCCTACATCGTGCGGCCCGGACCGAATCCGAACCGGATGAGTGCGCCGAGCGACCGCATCTCACCGCCCTCAGACGCGGGGCGGATTTTGACGAACACGGTTGCCCGGCCGCCGCGAGAGCGCGATGCGCCTCGCGCCAGCGCACCAGGATTGACCGGCAGCGCCGGCTTTATTATCGAATGAGGATCGCCAAATGACTTTGCGACATCTGTGCTACCCGATCGCTATTGGAGCAACATTGGGGGGCTGCGCAAATACTGCCTCGATCCAGCCCGCGCCGGCTGACCAAGAGATCCGGGTCGAGCAGAAGAGTAGCGTGCTGTTCCTGCAGAGCCTTCGTGGCCCCGAACGGCATCGGCTGCGAAGCTTTATTGCAGCGACCAGTCGCGGCCGGCGGGATGCCCTCCATGTGGGTGTCATCGGCCCACCCAGACTCGTTGCACAGGTGGCCCACGAGGCTCGCGCCATGGGCGTTGCCACCTACAACATCCACCTGTCCGCTTCTCGTGTGGATTTGCCGGCTCGTTCCGGGGTGAGGATCGAAGCGATCACTTTCGAAGCCCATCCTCCGGTCTGCCCCTCGCTCTCCATCGTCGGTCCTACAGTGAACGACAATTCGTTCAATCCAACCCTTGGCTGCTCAGTCCGGAATAACCTTGCGGTCATGGTCAATGAACCTGGCGACTTGTTAGGCAATGGCGCTGTCATGCCGACCAGTGGTGATCGTGCAGTGCTTCCCATCACCGCACGTGGGGCCACGTCGGCGGGCAACAGGAGTAATTTGGAGGATGAAACGCATAACAGGGTTGCGCCAGAAACCCGATAAGCGGCTCGTAGGACCCGAGCAGCATGAACGTCGGTGGCCATTCTTGTCCATATCAGTCTTGGAATAGGCCGACGAGCCTCCAGGAGTCGAATCTTTGCTCGATCCTTGGGATCGTGCAGCTTGCAGATCAGGTTTTGGGACAGTTGGGTCGTTGACCAGAGATTTGAGCGCATCGCTGTTTTGTGCGACGCTAAACTAGGCCGGCGGCAAAGACTGCCTTTGCAACCCTCTCGAAACACTCCATCGGAACGGCCTTGCCCATCGCACCTTTTCGGATCAGCTGACGCGCCAACACATGATCCTCGACAATGCTCAGACGTTGGGCGCGCGCCTCCGCCAGTAACTGTGAAGCCGTTTCGCCCTCGCCGCGGCACACCAGTACCGGGACGCCGGTCTCGCCCCGAACGTAGCGCAGCCCAATCAATGTCGCTCGCCCCGTCAGTATCAATGTCGCCCGATGGATGCCGAGCGGGGACTCGTTCGCCGACTCCCGGCGGAGCCTGCGGTGTTCACCCTTGATCTGCGGATTACCATCCTGTTCCTTGGACTCGCGCTTGGCTTCGCTCTGCGTCATGCGCATGTCGCGCAAGAACAACCAACGCTGGATGAGCAGATCGGCCAAGCCGCCGATCAGAAGAGCGCCGGCAGCAATCGCGATCAGCACTTTGAGCTCTTTAAAAACAAAACCAAAGCAGCTCAAATCGCACACGGGCAAGTATACAAGTGCCCTCCAACTTGCGAGCACAGTGAAAACGAACGTAGCGCCAAGAACCACAACTTTGACGATAGACTTTCCAAGCTCGACAACCGACCGCTGGGAGACAATCCGCTTCAGCCCTTTGACCGGGTCCAATTTCTCAAAGCTGGGTTTAAGCGGCTCAGCCGAAATCGTCAGCCCGCCGCCGGCCAAGACACCGGCCAGAATCGCCGCGACAACCGCCGCACCTAGGATGGGAGCCACGGCTGTTATAGAAAGGTCCATCAATCCGACCAACGCCTGCCGGGCCGCACTGTTGAAGGGCTGTTCCTGCAGCTTGTCGGTGAGCCGCACGGCTTCGCGCCATCCGTCTTCGATCGGGCCCGCCCTGAAGCACAGGCAGCCGAAACCAGCGCAAAGGCCTGCCGCGGTCACAAAGTCGGCGCTGCGCGGGCTCTGCCCTTTCTTACGCGCGTCCCTCAGCTTCTTGTGACTTGGTGGAAGTTTTTTCTCTTCGCTCGTGTCGCTCATTTCAAGAACTTCTCGAGCCACTCCAGCACGCCGTTGAACCGAATGATCTCTGCTCCCATATATTCGATCAGGAAGACGGCGTAGCTGACCATAATGATGCCAAAAGCGGCATTCTTGATGGTCGGTGAGAGATCGTTCAGCTTGATTTGCGGCGCAAAGCGCCCGAGCAGCATGAGGGATACGTCGATCAGAAGCAGCAGAGCCAGCACGGGCCCGGCGACCACGAGGGTCGCATGCATGATATGGTCGAGAAGCCCAATAAACTCCATTGCCCCGTGGTGGGTCAGGGGCGGTAGCAGCCGATACACGGGCCAGATCAGATAACTTCCATAGAGGCATCTGACCATGGTCTGCAGACCTCCTGATACAACGAAGATCGTAACCGCGGCAGTCCCGAGAAAGAGCCCCATCGGGGCGGTTTGACTGCGTGTCGCAGGATCGTCCACCTGGCTGGAGATGCCACGCTGGGTATCAATGATGTCACCAATGGCCTGGATGCTCCAAAGTGGTATACTAAGCAGAAACCCGAACAGCAGGCCGATAAATATCTCCTTCAAACCGAGGAGCGAGACTGCAACCATACGGGTACCCGGATCTAGTGTCTGCAAGCCGTTCCTGATCTGCATCAAGCAAGGCAATCCAATCACAATCGTCGCGCTTGCGCGGATAATCCCGCCAATGTGCGGTCGCGTGAATACCGGAAGAACGAGCATAATGCCGAGGGCCCGGGCCGCGCCAAGACCGGCCGCAACGACGAACTCGACAGCAGTCTGAATCAGAGCTTGCGTCTCGGTGGGCGACAAGGCATCCATTTTGAGTTCAGCTCGTGGTCCCTTCAGCCAATGCAACCGTCGCACTCACGTCGCCATGATGTGAGACGTCAAGAACTCTGCAGATCTCGTGTCCCTGCGGTTTCAGAGCGACAGGCCTCCCAGGGCAGATGACTTCGGCTTCACTATCCATATGACTACAGCCATCCGGCAGAGGTATATGACCATTCGATGAGAGCACCGGCGAAATCGCGCGCGGCCTACAAGCCACGCTTCTTCAGCTCTCACCGGCCGCAGCGCGGTTTGGAGATCTGAGGGCCTCGAAGCTTCCATCAATTTCGCAGGCTATGGAGATCGGTCTCGAGCGGCACCTCCATTCGCAGGCTCATTCACCAGAATGCCAGAATCGTGGGGCCGCTTGCAATCAAAGCCGTTGCCCGTTCACTTGCGTCGACAACTCGCCGGGCTGTGCATCGAGGACCAGGTCTCAGCAAGTAATTCCATCACATCGTAAGCAAACCTGAATCGAACGGATAGAAATTCCAAATGGGGTCATTCTTCCTCCGAATACGGCAGGCTCATAGAGCCGAACAGGACAGTTCGGATGTCTATCCGTCCCATAATAGTGAGGCGAGCTTTCGATAAGCTGACGAACTCGCCCTTTGTGGTTCGCAATGAAGGCCAACAAACGCGACGCTATAGCTGACACTTAGACAGGCTTGCGTTCCGCGCGCACTAATACCTCGCTGTGAGCGCGGGGAACTCAGTGAAGATATGCTGGGCTTGCTCGATCAGCGGCGCGCTCAGCACCGGAGCAAACAGAACGAGCACGGCGACGACGACGAGGAGCTTCACGGTAAGCGGCAAGGTTTGATCCTGGAGCTGGGTTGCTGCCTGCACGATGCCAATACCCAATCCGGCCACGAGGGCTGCCAGGAGCGGCGGTAGAACCCAGATCATGAACAGGACTAATGATCGGCTCAGGTGGGTGAGGATGCTGGCCTCGTCCATCTCAGCCCCCCGGGGATGCGTAGCTTAAGACCAATCCGTGCATGAGCCGCGACCAGCCGTCGATTGTGACGAACAGAAAGAGCTTGAAAGGAACGGATATCATTGTTGGTGATACCATTGACATGCCCATGGCCATCAGAATTGTCGTCACAATCAGGTCGATCGTGATGAACGGAAGATAGAGAAGGAAACCGATTTCAAACGCACGCTTAAGCTCCGATATCAAAAAAGACGGCACGAGGATCGCAAAATCATCGGCTGTTGCGTTGGCGCGCATCTCCTCCGACCAGATATGTTCCGTCGACGAGAGGAAGAACGTGCGCTGCTCCTCAGTGGTGAACTTTTTGAGATGGGCGCGCAGCGGCTCGCTGCCTTCCTTGGCGGCAGTCAACCAGTCATCGGCGGTTTGGTAACGAAGTTGCGTATCGGTCACGCGGTTGTAGGTTTGCTCGAATACTGGGGCGCCTATGAACACGGTAAGGATCAATGCAGCTCCATACAGAACGATGTTCGGTGGTATGGACTGAGTGCCGAGCGCGTTGCGGATCAGGAAGAGAACGACGGAAACCTTGATGAACGCCGTTGTTGTGACAACTGCGAACGCCAGCAGGCCAAGACCGGCGGTCGCCGCAACAAGCGCAAGGATGCTCGGTTGAATGTCAACCATTGACCGCCAACTTGCTAAGTAACCGGATGCCCAACGCTTCACCGACACGTACGATGTCGCCGCGGCCGATCAATTGACCATTGGCAACAATGTCGACCGGACCGTCCACCTGCCGGCCAAGCTCGAACACGTGCCCCTCGTTGATGCTTCTCAACGTACCCAGCGGGATGGGCCAGCGGCCGCATTCGAACACAAGCGTGATCTCAACACTGTCGATGTCGGCTTCCGAGGGCGAGATTGCTTGTTCAGCTTGGGGGCTTATCGTCATATTTGCATACCTTAGAGGATGGGACTGCAGGCGGAATGGTCCCCGAAGGATAAGTCTGTCGCCCGCGACCTGCGCCGGCGCCCACAACTTGTCCGCAGCGAGGATGAGCTGGCCATGGGCAAAGGGAATGACCTCGGGCAGCAGTGCGTCGCCGGGCTGTGCTTGGCGAAGAAGCTTGATGGGCGCGCGCAGCGAGCCGATCTCTCTCGCAATTACGACCGGCAATTCCGAAGAAATCTTACCTAAATCTCGCGGTAATTGGCCGATCAACTCGCCTAAGACACGAAACGCAGACGGAACCAGACCGTCAAGAGGCGCGAACAAGAACAGGCGAGCCTTGGCCGCCAGCGGCCCAAAAGTAACGTCGAACTCCAAATAGGGGTCTTTGGCCGTTGCGTCTTCGACGCGGATCAGCTGCAAATTCCGCGCGAGCACGATCTCTAATGCAGCGAGCCAAGGTTCCAGTGCAAGTTCGAGAAGGAGCGAGCGGGTTGGCTCGGAAGGTAAAGTAAGGCCATACTGGACCGTTGAAATCAGTGCCTCGACGAGAAGGCGGGGCAAGGACAACACAGCGGTCTCGCCTTCGGCGCAAAATACGCAGTCGAGCACCGACGTGGCATATGGCTCGGCCTGCCAAACAAGCCGGCTCATACGGATCGATAGCGGCTTATCGCCAATGCGGCTCTGCAGAACCGTGCGCGGTGCGGCGGTCTCGTTGAGCCAGGAGACCACTTCATGCGACAGCTTTGCCGCTGGCTGAAATAGTGCGGGTTCACCCATGGCATTTATCGACAGGTTCCGCGGGCGCAGCTCGCGACGTGATAAGAGAACCAGCCATTAGTTCGAGCCATCGATCGTCTGGCTGCGCGAACCACCCTGATATCGGAGCAAAACCTCATCGTCGGCATCGATTTCGGCTGCAAACTCCGAACGGACAGCGGTAGTGCGCTGGACATCGCCCTCAATCTCCTGCCATTTCTGGCTCGCCGCCGAACGCTTGGCCCATATGGTCCGCGCCTCATTCACCGCCCGCTGGGCCTGCTCATGCGCGACGCGCGCCTGCTCACGCGCCTGGCGTGCCGATTCGATCTCTGCTGCCAGTCGCCCAAGGACGAGTTGACAGCGACGATCGAGCTCCGTCACGGACATCATCTCGAGCGACGCCAGCTCCTGATAAAGTTCAGCTTCGGCCTTGGCGCGACGATTCTCCGCGCCTTTAAGATTCTCAGACGCTCGCTGCAGCGCTGCGACCGCAATTTGGCGCCTGGCTTCCATGTTCGACAATTCACGAAGCGCGCTTCGCTCTCTCATGTCTTTCACCAGCCGTAATTTCGACGCTTGCACGAGATTCAGGCCGTCAGACGCGACATCCATGAAACGGTCTCCTCAAAGCTAGACGGCTCGTCCTGTCCCTGGCGCAAGAATGCGCGCAGTTCCTCAATTGACTCGATTGCCCGATCAGTCAGTGGATCGTTGCCCGGCTTGTATTCACCGACCTTGATCAGGAACTCAGCCTCATTGTAGCGCGAGAGCAGATCGCGGAATGCGGATGCCGCCTTGCGATGTGGACCAGAGGCGACCGCATCCATGACACGACTTCGGCTCGACAGCACGTCGATGGCGGGAAAATGCTCTCGCGAGGCCAGCGCGCGCGAAAGAATGATATGACCATCGAGAATGCCGCGCGACTCTTCGGCGATCGGATCGCCCGTGCCGTCACCTTCGACAAGCACGGTATAGAATGCCGTGATCGAGCCCCGCTCGCCCATACCGGCTCGCTCCAGCAGACCAGGAAGCAGCGCAAAGACGGAAGGAGGAAAACCGCGCCGGGTGGGAGGTTCTCCGGCGGCAAGGCCGATTTCGCGCATCGCACGGCTGAAGCGCGTCAGCGAATCCATCATCAGAACGACCTGCAGCCCTTGATCACGAAAAAACTCGGCGAGTGCGGTCGCCATATGAGCGCATTGCGCCCGCTCCATTGCCGATCGATCGGATGTCTCAACGACAACGATCGTGCGAGCGAGGGCATCTCCAATATGACGTTCGATGAATTCACGCACCTCGCGTCCACGCTCCCCTATGAGCGCAACCACGGTGACGTCGGCGGCCGCACCTTTTACAATTTGCGACATCAGCGTCGACTTACCGCAACCGGCATCTCCATAGATTCCGATCCGCTGACCTTCGCCACACGTCAGAAGTCCATCCAGCACGCGAACGCCGAGCGGAAACGGCCGCTCGATGCCACGCCGCCTCATCGGGTTGGGCGCCTTGCCGCGGAGCGGACAAGTGTGGACCGTCCTTATCGGCCCCTTGCCATCGAGTGGACGGCCGAAGCTATCGATCACGCGGCCGAGCAGGTCGGGCCCGACTGACACTTCCTGCATGCGCCCGGTCGGGAGCACTTCCGCGCGGTGGGACAAGCCTACCATATCGCCAATGGGCGTCAGCAACACCCCGTCCGGCAGCAAACCGACGACTTCCGCCTCAAGTGACCATCCGGAAGCGTGATCCTGCAATAGGCAAAGTTCTCCAACACGGGCCCCTGGCAACACGGCATGGAGCAAGGTGCCGATCGCACGCGTGATCCGTCCCCGCACGGCACGCGTATCGACATACTTTGCTGCGAATCTCAGAGATGCTATCGCCGCATGCACATCTCCTTCTCCGCCGGCTTGATCATGGCCTGATTGTTGCGTCGTCACGAATAGCTTTCCTGAGAAGATGGATTAAGGCCGAGACGCAATGTGCGGAGCTGCGCGGCAAGTCCTAAATCGACACTGCCGAACTCACTCCACAGAACGCACTGGTCCGGCCCCACGGCAGGGTCCGGATCAATTCTGACTCTCGGCCGACCATTCGTTCCATCGAACGCCACGAATTCATGCCTTAGTGCATCAGCATTCACAGGAGACACGTGAAGGCATACTTCTGCGCTGCCATATCTTTGCTCGATGGCGTGACGAACGGTCCTTACCAACATCTCACCCGGATCAAAGGAGCCCAACAAATCGGTCAATATCTCAATGACGAGCTGTGGTAACTCCTGTTGCAGAACGGCTTTTCGCCCGGCCACATCGGAAGCAGCTCGGGCAATCAGCTGTGCCATTTCGTCCGAGCCTGACCTTAGACCCTCGCAGTGCCCGCGCTCCCGCTCCTGCTGATAGGCCTTCCTTGCCCAACTGCGAACTTGTCGCAGGTATCGCTCGGCTAGCGCGCGCGTCTGCACCGCATCGTACCAGATGCCAAGTTCCGCGGCTGGTATGAGCGGACCGAGCGGCCGTATCCGCGGGCTATCAGGCAAGACTGTTTCGTTGGCCGTCATGCCGCTGGCTCCTCCGTGGCCAAGTGCGCCACCACCAAAGACAGTAACTCACCCGCTGAATTGTGGTGTTCGGCTGCTGGGGATTCGGCGGTGGTCCCCACAGGTAAGCGGAAAAGAACGCGCACACGGTCAAGCTCTGTTGCGTCCTTGAGCCAAGCACCAAGGCAGGCACATCCGTCATGTTCAATCTGGCTCGCGAGCTTCTGCGGATCGTCAATCGATGTGGTTGCGACGGCGCTGGATAAGTGTCGGACTGCGAAAGCATGAGCTTCGGCACCAATATTTTCGATCAGAATCGCTACATCGTGCTTTGACACAAGCTTGAGCACCGAACGCGCATGCCAGATACTGCCGGCGAGCAGGGCCGCCCGACGCGGATCATGCCCGAGCAGAACGTCCCTACCCCAGGCGGTTCCGTTCGAGACCAGCTCACTGCCCATTAGCAATTCGACCAGTCTTTGCTGCAGTCTCGGAGTCTTCTGCAGCTGCAGCACGGTGGCGGCCGACAGGAGCCCATCAAGATGGCCGGCAAACCTTCCGGGATGAATCAAAGCGGCAAGCTCGCGCACGCGATCGGAATGCGGGGTGAGTGAATGATTTGGGTCAGTGGATGCCATCGATACGGACCTGCTTGCCGCCTATTTCGGATCGGACGACAGTTTTTTGCCGGCGGACTGGACCGCTGGCTTGCTGGCGCCTCTGCCCGGATTTGTCACTTTGCGCCAGGATTGACGAAGCTGTCGCCCACGTGTGATCAACAGTACGTAAGATAGAATGCCCAACGCGGCGAGCACACCTCCTGCACCGATCGCAATGTGAGTTGCGATGAATTTGGTTGGTTCTGCCGAAGCTGCCGCTGGCACAACGGAGGCCTCATGCTGAGCTCGCTCAACCGGCACGAACACGACCGTCACCTTGTCGTACGATAGACCTTCGATGCTATTGGCGACGAGCATCTTGATCTGCGGCAGCAAGGCTGAGAGCTTCGCGTTGGAGGCGTGTCGAATGAAAACGGACGCCGAGGACGGGGTTGCATCCTGTCGCAAAAGATCATTCTTCGGCAGAACGACATGAACACGGGCGGAGAGAACCCCATCGATATCGTTGATCGTGCGCGACAATTCTTCACTGAGAGCATAGACGTAGCGGGCTCGCTCCTCAACCGGAGAGGCAACGAGGCCCGTCCCCTTGAACACCTCACCAAGGCTCTTGAAGGATTGGCGCGGCAAGCCATGGTCATTCAGCAGCTCGATTGAGTAGGCGAGCTGCCTTTCTTCCACCTGAATTGTGCTGGTCCCATCCTTACCGACGACACGGATGGCATCGACGCCCTTGCTCAGGAGCAGCCCAAGCATCTCGTTGGCTTCACGCTCCTGAACTTTGGTATACAGATCAGCTTTGCAACCGGCGAGGGTCAGCGAAAGCAGCAACAAGACGAGAGCATCAAGCCGCTTTCTTGCGGGCCGGCCATTACCGATCTTGTCTTGCGTCAAGACAGCCAACGGCCCACTCAGCCCGCCGATAGAAGCTTATTCAGAGATGAACTGACAGCACCTGTCCCCTTGGAGATGAGCGAAACCTGGATGACGCCGTTGTAAACATCCCGCAGATTCGTCAGCGCCGAGTCGAAATGATCCACACCCTCCGGTTGGCCCACTGGATGTACCTCCACTTGCTGCACACGCAAGACCGGTTGCGCGGCCGGCCCAAGCTGCAGATTCTTGGTAGGATCAGGCTCGCCGACGAGCGCCGGCGAAACTGCACCCGACGGAAATGGTTTGCCCTGGTGGATAGCAGAAATGCTCTGAAGGACGCGATCGCCTAGCGGGCTCGCCGGCGCCACCGCGCGCTGCACTTCCGGTAGCGATGGAGCTGGCGCGTGCTCAGTCACAGAAGAGGCGACGCCTCGGTTCGAGGCCGCCTGCGCAAGACTCTCGCCAAACTGAGCGTGTGCCGGCGAACAGCCGTTGGAGGCACACTCGACGGAGTTGGCAGAGATCGACGTAACGCCAAACAGCATGGAGGAAATCATTTCTGTCACGTGGTGAGATGAGCCGTTCGTTCACACGAAGGGCCGCACCTTGGAGAAGCAAGCTGACCAAAAACTGACGAGCATCTGTCATCTAATGATCACGGGTAGCTTCCAATTTGGGACGAAGCATCGGCTTCCACATTTTGGGACGAATTCCGGTGCTTGTTCTCAAGCGCAAAAATAGCAGGAATGCTCATCCCATCCACAAGGCTGCACATCTTGACGAAAGTTCTCTACGCTGGTGTTTTCATTTGCTTTGGCGTCGTCGAGGCGCTCGGCGCTCCCCTGGCGCTGCCATCGACGCCTTATAGTTACACAGTTCTGGATCAGGACCTCGCGGCCGCACTGCAGGAATTCGGCAACAACCTAAATATCAGGGTCAATGTCAGCACCGGGGTGAAGGGGCGGATTCGCGGACGAATGCCGGATCTCCCACCGCGAGAGTTCCTCGAACGGTTGATTAATCTCTACAATCTTCAATGGTACTACGATGGGCTGGTGCTCTACGTATCCGATGCGCATGAGGCGCAAAGCCGCCTTTTGGTCTTGAGTCCAATCAGCTTTGATGCGTTCAAGGCGGCACTCGATGCGCTCAACATCTCCGACGAGCGTTACATCGTGAGACCCGTACCGGGAGATGGCCTTGTCTTCGCCTCCGGTCCACCCCGCTTTGTCGCGCTTGTGGAGCAAACAGTAAAAGGACTTGCGGCGGAGGTACAGGCACGGCGAAACTCGAGCGGTACCGAAAAGCCGCCGCACGAGTCGGTTTTGATGCTGTTTCGAGGATCCTCCAGCGTGGTCATTCGCGAAGGACGACCGAACGATGCTCCTTCGCCGGAGGCACCACATCAAGACGGCGTGGTTCACACACCTGATGCAGGTAAGAAATGACCTGATGACAACAGATGGCCTGGAAGAGATGCAATGCGTCTGCTTATGCCCTCTGTCAGCTTTTCGAAAGCTACTGCTGCATTGTCAGAGCGCGGATGTGTAGATGGCCGATGCCGCAGGGTGGCGCAATAAACGTCCAAACCGGAGCCACTGATGCGAACCAGAATTCTAGCCAGCAGCATCGGTGAGCGTGCTTTGCCACTTTAGCGCCTCATGCGAGCTTTTGAACAACTCCACGAAGTCCGTCATGAAAATGAGCTTCGTCGCATAGCAATGAAAGCCACTCCGTTGCCCAAAAGGAGGAACAGGATGGACTTCAACGCGCTAAGCCGCGCGGACAACAACCCAGCGTCCCACTCGTCCTCATCGCCCGCCGGTCCAAGGGAGTTTGAGCGTGAACTAATGGCATTGCATGAAATACCCGAATACAGCCAGGACCTAATTGGGCATGAACTCGGAGCAGCATCGCGTGTAGCCATCATTGAGCGGCGGCGAGCGGTCCAATTCCCAACAGCCGATCGCTCAACACCGCGCGGACGCCTCCGATCTCGGAGTTTGGCAAGATCTTGAGCCTTGGCTCATGCGGGCCGGGTCACCTCACGCTGGACCGTCTCAAGCTGGGCCCACATTGCACGCAGGGTTGCTCCGCCGGAAATTGGAGATTTCGCCATGGAACGGTCGTCGCGCCAAGGACGACTGGGTCCTCACTGGCCAAACAGCTACGCCCGCTCAGATCGAAATGCTAAGAAGCCGCGATCTCAAACCTACCAGGGGTGTCCGGACAACAACGTTCACCATCCTGGGTGTGCCTCACACGGCGGAATGGCGAGAAGAAGGTGTTATTTGTCTCAAACCGTCGCTGGACCCTTGCCTTTGACCTGTAGGTTCGAGCGAACACTCACCAATCGGCTAAGCATGATGACATGAAGAATGCGGAGTGCAGCTGAGCTTCGATCGGCTCGGGGCAATAGGGTCCGCACAATACCGTCGGACTCTTTCGAGCATCTACGCAAGCGCCAATACTCTCGTTGGGCGCAGGCGCGAGGTCGCTACGCGTGGGTGATTTCACCATAAGATGCTGCGGAGACCTGCGACATTGTTTCACGAATCAGCGCACGTGACCATCTGGAGAGCGGCAGACACGGCCTCGCTAATCGACCTAGTTGGCCCGGAGGCGAGCGATCGAGCATAACAAGCAAGCCGATTCCGATATCGAGAACCCATCACCGCCTCTCACACCATCATTGCGCGTCTCGTTGTAAAACCTCTGAGCACCGTCAGCTTTTGGAAAGCTAATCGAACCTACCATGTGGCGTGAATATCTAGACGGCGAAGTGCCTATAGATTGTAGCGGAACCGAGCGCTGGGGGCGCACTGAGCAATCGGAAGCGAGTGGTAGGAGCCATCGAAGCCTATCGACATTTCTTGCTCGTTGTTCGTCGCGATTCTCGGGCTGCGCCACATGACCGGCTTGTGGTGCGATCTCAAATCAGAGGACGTATAATGTCAGTCAACAACCTATCGCTAACCGCCAGCTCGAGTTTGTCCGGGCTAGCCCCCGGGCCCTCATCGGCGCGGGATCTTTCAAACTTCGAGGCGATGCTGGCTAGTTTCTCGTTGAAAGACAATGCCGATGACCGTTCCACTCCACAGGATCCGCCGGCTGCAGACTCGGCCAAGCAGCTGACGGAGCAACTCACGCAGGAGGTGCGGAACATCCTCCCGCCGGAGATCAAGGCCGCGCTGGACGCATGTCAGCAGGCCCCAGAGCCATCCTCCGCGGAGTCCTCCTCCGCCGCGAGCGCCCCGAAGATTGCAGAGGCACCCGTACAAAGCTCCAGGATCACGTGGAACAGCGGCACGCTGACTGATGCCGAGCTGCAGATTGTGTCGGTGCTGAACCGACACAAAGACAAATGCCCGCTGGATTGGAAATCTCTTGGAGATTTGGCCAACGATCCCTCCACACCGCCGGATCTAAAGGCGGCGATCGAGGCTCTGCAACTGGACCCAGAGCTCTTCTATGCGATAGGCTCGCAAGGTGACGGCCGCTGCGGCGGGAAGATCAAAGCAGGTGATCTCTCCGGCTTCTCCGATCACCACCCTCAGGTTGCTGCTTTCCAGGAGCGGCGGGCAGAGAGCTATACGCAAAACTACATCGCTTCCGACGGCACCCGGAATGGCGAGCCATCGGTTATGACCCAGACCGATGCATTGCGCGAGCTCTATCGCTATGCCGACAACCTGCCTAAGAACCTGAGCCTTGCGGATTTCAAACGGATCGTCGACGGCGAAGCTAAAACCGGCAAATGCCCGCCACAGGTCCTCGCGGCCGCTCAATACTTCCTCGACCACCCGGATGAATGGAAGAAGTTGTACGGTGGCTCGATAGACAAGGTCCACAAAGAGGACTTCCTGCAGGTTGCTTCATCATCGATCAATCTCACGCAAGCCGAGCTCGATACGCTCAATACGATCAGCAAGAACAAAAACGTGTTCTTCGGGAAGGGTGACCTGACCCGGGAAAAGTTGGCGAGCATGGTCGATGATAAGAGCCTCGCGCCCGAGGTGCGAAAGGCGGCCTCCCAGCTGCTCTCCGATCCTGTGTTGTTCGGGTTGATGAACAACGCGATTACGGGCTACAAAACCCACCACAAGTTCTTCGACTTCGGTGGTGGCCATACGGTCGATTCCGGCAACATCAGCAACAGCGACTTCAACCAGTTCTTCAACAACATGTCGGGTGCGAACCGCACCGTTCACCAAGTGAAGACCCATGCCGTCCGAACGCCTGCCGAGCAGGACGCGGTCGCGGACATGACGATGGGCATGGCAGACCAGCCCGACATCAAGTCTCCCAAAAAGAACGGTGGCGCCTTCATGCACGCACTTAATGACGTGCTCAAAGTTGGCTCTAAGGTATTCGACTGGGCCGCGACGGCAGTCGGTGTACTTGGCTTCATTCCAGGCTTGGGTGAATTGGCCGATCTGGCGTCAATGGTGCTCGAAGCCGAGGCGCAAGCTGCAAATCTTCTTCACACTGCCATCAGTGGCGGCAACATAAAGCAAGCGCTGGAAGAAGCTGGGCTGAGCCTTGCGGCACAGGCGGTGGGCTGCATCGCCGGACCTGAGGTCAAATTAGCAATGCGAGAAGGCTTGGTGAAGCAGGCAATTCAAGAAGCCGCGACGGCCGGCATCAACCTGCCGGTTTCGGTGGCCCAGTCCTACGCGGAGGATTATCTGAATAACCTAAAGGCTCGCATCGAATCCGAGCGCTTGCAAGCTGCAGACGCTAACGCCTAGGCGGAGCGACGCTATCTTCTCAGGATCACGCTGGAAACGGTAATGAGCTTGCGCGGCCTCCGCGCGGTTGGGCCTCTCTGCCGAGCAGTAGGTCGCGCAAGCTCTACCAGCATACTTGAGACCGCCCCCGAATCCGAGGAACTTATTTCGGCTCTTCACTGCGTACAAACTATGTTGGCCGCACTCTCGAATCCGACCTCAAACCCAGTCTGCCGCTGTGAAGTTCCATCGACTGCATACGCCCCTGTCAAGATCGCGATGCATTAACACTACGCGACAGCCGGCCGCAGCCGCGGAGCCTGCCGATTGCGCAAGGATCGAGAGCACATTGGTCCAGAGCGGTAGAAGTCCGAAGGGCTCTTTCTCGACTGGCGGGCTTCTGCTCGGTCTCCCTGAAAGTAGGTCGCGATTGACGGATCTGCTATGGGCCCGCCAGGACCGAGGGACCGCTCTTGGCCGCTGAATCGGCCGTCACTCTGGCTTTCCGCTTCGCTCCGACCAGGTCAAGCTCCATGCCGCTTCGCCTGACTGCAAGCAAATTGTCGAAAGAGCATCGCAAGGGACGTGAGCCCGAGGTTACAGCACGTCGGCCTCAAAACGTTTTTGTTAGTGGTGGCTTTGGTATTCCGCTATTGAAGCTTTCGAAACGATGAGCAACGTGCTCACCCGATCATCTTCACAAACGATTGTTTGTCTTAACCATCTGATCTCCAGCTTTCGCGGGCAACTTGTTCAAATACGGCCGGCTGGTGAAGACGTATAATGACGATCGACCATCGGCTCATTGCATTTTCTACGACTCGTCAGCTTGTCGAAAGCTAATACTTGCATAGTGGAGAGCAGAAACTGCCTCCATTGGCACGATCGAATTGACATAGGAGAACCCGATGCGCGTTACGAACTCTAGCGCCGCTGGGCACGTTGACGCTGACCTCCATGCGGCTGGCGGCAAAAGCGGCGGCAAAAAAGGATCTCACAAGCCTGGCGAGCGCGACGATCATGCCCGATCGCCTGATGCAAACATTCCCGTAAACGGCGGCGCGTCCACTCCGGGCGGAAACTCGCACGAAGCCGCTATGCAGCAAGCGTTCAGCGCCGCTTTGGGAGCCGCTGCTCTCCAAGTTGCGAATAGTGCAATGAGCCATTTCGACGATGTCATGGCCGAGACAGAGGAGGATTCCTGACGTCGCATGTTGCGACGTTAGGACATAGGAGCCGCACGTGGCGGCGAAATCGAGCAAACAGGAGAATAGTATGCCTAAAGATGTTGGTGCGTCTCATACCTCGACTGCAGGTGGGGCAGCCGGCACCGCTACTGCTGCAGCCGCTTCCACGGCTGCTGAAGCTGCTGGAGAGGCGGCATTCCAACGGCAAATCGCCGCTCTGACTTTGACCAGCACAAAGGCTGCTGAGAGGGATGTGGAACTTCGCGTCGTCTCGACCGAGCTTTCGACTGTCAAAAAAGCGGCCGATGAGCGGGTGCAGTAAGGGATGAGATGGGGCGACGTCGCCGCCCCACTTTCCCCGGCTGCTTAGTCTGTGAAGTCGCAACGGGCCGTACGGTTTTGCCGTACGGTCCCGTTCGCTGTTCAGGAAACCGACCGTGAATGAACCAAATTGCCTGCATTTCGAAGTGCTGTCGGGGTGTTATTCCGGGCTGACAAGTAAAGTGGGGGGCGGATCGTGTCTGATTGGCAGCAGCCTCGATGCAGACTTAATCTTCGTCGAACAAGGCCTCGAACCGCACCATCTTCGTGTCACCCCGCATTCCAATTCAATCGAGATCGAGGCCCTTGCGAGGGACGTCAGGATCGAGGGGCATGAGACTGTTTTAGCGAATGAGCCCATTGTTGTCCCTCTTCCTGTCGTTTTGCATGCCGGGGCGATGTCCATTCGCTGGACGATCGAGGACTACAAACAAGCTGGCTCCATCAACCGCCGGCGTATATCGCTCGCCGTTCTCACTTTTGTCCTGGTCAGCTCTGCCGCGGTTGGCGCAGTCTCATCCAGTTTTATCCAGACCGACACCACCGTGGCGTCAAGTCCGTCGTCCCCTGCTCCGGACATTGCGCCCAAGCTGGCGCTCAGCGCTCCTGATGCTCTGGCCACCGATGCAGCTGCCGAACGGTTGCAAGAGGAAGTTGACAGAGCGGGCCTTGTCGGCATCAAGGTCGGCTCTGGGGCGGGCGTTGTCACCGCCGATGGCACCGTTACGCCCGCCTCGCTCGCCACATGGCGAGACGTCCAGCAGCGGTTTGATCACAATAGCAATGGCGCTTATACGCTCGTCAACGCGGTGGCTATCAAGGATGAGAAGACGCCTCCCGCAATTGGGGTCCAAGCTGTTTGGCGCGGGAGCGACCCCTATATTGTCATTGCTGGTCAAAAGTATTTCGTCGGCGCGCTCTTGAGCAATGGATGGACCGTCTACGGGATCGAGGAAGGGCGTGTTCTGCTGAGCCGGGATGGCCGGCTTGCCACTCTGCCCTATTAGCATTTCAGGCCGCAGGTAAGGAAGCAAAGTGCCATGACTAGGCTGCCCCCCAATCCCGTCGAGCCCGGCACCTCTTTTCAGGGGCCAAACGTTGATCATCATGCATCTGCCAACACGCCGGTCAATTCTCGAGCCAAGTCCATCGGGATTGACCGGGCGCGTGGCAATGATCCTAAGAGCCACACCTCACTTTCTCGTCATAGTGACGTGCTGGATCGGTTGGTGGACGTCACGATCGAGAGCGCGCTCGAGCTCAGTTCGATCGATGCGGTTTCGCGCATCAATCTAGACGAGGCGCGCGCCCCGCCAGGTCAGATCGAGCCAAGCTCGGAACTCGCTTGGCTTAATGAGCCCAATCTCGCGCACAGTCTGCTCTCCTTCGTGACGCCGCGCTTACGTCATTCGCATGTTCTGCGTCCAGAGCAACACGGCCTTCTTCTGGAGCGTTTGGCTGATACGCTATCAGCCGCGCCAGAGGATTTGGTTTCACGTGAAGGGGCCGCGCTTCTGCAACTGGAGCTGCAGCGATTAATCCTGCTCCGGCAGAGTCACAATGGCTTGATCAAAGGCTAGCGATGGCCGGGCCAGACAAAGTACAACACTTCACATCTACACAGCGCGTTTCCGAAGCCGGCGCTGTCGAGCTGATCTCCGGGCCGGAGCGAGATTTGCTCTGCGTGCTTTCTTATGTCTACCTTGCGTGCGGACAGAGCGCCAAGAGCCTGGCTCTGTTGCGGCTGGCCGCTCACGAACAGTCCCAAGATATCCGCCTGCTCCGCATCTTGGCCTACGCTCTCATCTTGGAGCGTCGCGGTAACGAAGCACTGTCGGTATTGGATCAGCTTGACAAACTGGATGACGAGCCGTCTTCGTGTCTACCCTTGATGCTGATGCGCAGCCACGCGCTGCGACACGCTGGCCGCATGACCGAAGCGCAAGCCGTCTTCAAACGCTATGTTTTGTTGCGGGGCAGCACAGCTGCAATTAAACAACAATAAGGCTTCTCATGGCCAACCTTCTACGAACTCTCATCACGCGCGCGCCGGCTCACCCGGATTTGATGGTCGCGCTGATGCTTCTTCTTGCGATCGGAATGATGATCATGCCGATCCCGATCGTCATGATCGATATGCTGATCGGCTTCAATCTGGGGTTTGCCATATTGCTGTTGATGGTAGCCCTGTATCTCAACACGCCGCTCGACTTTTCGTCCCTGCCGGGCGTCATCCTGATCTCCACCGTCTTTCGTCTCGCTCTTACCGTTGCAACGACGCGACTGATCCTCGCCGAGGGCGATGCCGGCAGCATCATTCATACGTTCGGCGATTTTGTCATATCCGGCAACATCGCCGTGGGCATTGTCATATTCCTGATCGTGACCATGGTGCAGTTCATGGTTCTCGCCAAGGGCGCCGAACGGGTGGCGGAGGTATCTGCGCGCTTCACGCTCGATGCGCTGCCGGGCAAGCAGATGGCGATCGACGCGGAGCTGCGCAACGGCCATATCGATCAGCACGAAGCCCGCAGCCGGCGCGGCGCGCTGGAGCGAGAAAGCCAACTGCACGGCGCGATGGACGGTGCTATGAAATTCGTGAAGGGCGATGCCATAGCCGGACTAATAGTCATCTGCATCAACATGCTGGGTGGCATCACGATCGGATCGCTCTCCAAGGGCATGTCCCTCGAGGAGGCGATGCACCATTATACCACCCTGACGATCGGTGATGCGCTCATTTCGCAGATTCCGGCCCTGCTGCTGTCAATTACAGCCGCAACCATTGTCACTCGTGTCAACGGTCCTTCCAAACTCAATCTCGGCGCCGATATCGTCAACCAGCTGACGGCCAGCACACAAGCGCTACGCTTGGCCTCCTGTGTCTTGCTTGTGATGGGGTTCGTTCCTGGCTTCCCTTTGCCGCCCTTTGTCATACTGGCCGCGCTGTTCTCCGCTGCCAGCTTTCTCAAGGTTGGCGTGCAAGAGGGCAAGACCGCTCTCAAGGCCGGCGCCGGTCCCACCGGTTCGGCTCCCGCTTCCGCACAGGGTCAGAAGCAAACCGTGCCCGCGGAGGCACTTCCGATTACGCTATTGCTAGCGCCGAGCCTGATGCAGGCAATCGACGTAGGGGAACTCGAGCAGTGCGTCGCACGGGTTTCGGCACTGGTTTCAGCTGATCTTGGCATCACAATTCCACGCATTCCCGCCCAAAGCGCACAGCACCTGGCCCAATCGCAATTCCGGGTGGATGTCGAAGGAGTGCCCGTGGAAGAGGGCGCCATTGACCCGACACAACTCTTACTTAACGACGACGTGGCGAACATTGAACTGAGCGGGATCCCCTTTTGGCAGGACCCAGACACGAATCGGATCTGGATCGAACAAGGCCATGCGCCTGCTCTCAAAGCTGCCGGAATAGGGCACCACCGTCCGAGCGAAATCATCGCCTTACGCGTCCAGTCAACGTTGAGACGCTATGCACAGCGCCTGGTTGGCATTCAGGAAACGCGTCAGTTGCTTGGCCGGATGGAGCAGGAATATGCCGATCTGGTGAAAGAGGTGCTGCGCACGACACCGATCCCTCGCATCGCGGATGTCCTACGTCGCTTGCTGGACGAGGGCATCCCGATCCGGAACACCCGTTTGGTTTTGGAGGCGCTTGCAGAATGGAGCGAACGGGAACAAAATGCAGTACTGCTCACCGAATATGTGCGCTCCGCTCTGAAGCGGCAGATCTGTCACCGCTACGCCAACGCCCATCGTGTTGTGGCGGCCTTTATCGTCGAGCGCGAGACCGAGGATATCGTGCGCAGTGCGGTGCGCGAGACCGCTGTCGGTCCCTATCTCGTTTTGGAGGATCGGCAAAGCGAGATGCTGCTTTCACAATTTCGCCAGATCCATTCGAGCATCGCACGCAGTCAGAGCCAGCCAGTTATCCTGGGATCGATGGATATCCGGCGCTTCGTCCGCGGCTTTCTCACCCGCAATGGAATAGACCTACCTGTTCTCTCCTATCAGGATCTCGCCTCGGATTTCACCGTCCAGCCGATTGGCTCCGTCAAACTTCCGCCTGGCAAGGACAAGACTCCTACAGGCGGGCATCGTGACCTCCTCCCTGCGGCCGGCTGACGAGCACAGGTTTGGGGTCGTGAGGTCACTTATGAATTCATGTAAGATTAACGTTCTGCGGCGCTGGCCTAACTTTCGTCGCCATTCGTGCTCGGCCTTTCTCCCCATGCTTGCCATCGTGCTGCTCGCAGGTTGCGCTGACTCGCACAAGTCGGGTCTTTCACAGCAGCCGACGTCTGCGCCAGAGCTGGTCGGGGCCAAGGAGGTCGATCCAGCTATGCGCGAACGCATCGCTCTCGCCCTCGGTCGGGATGCTGACGAGAAAGCTTTGCGCGATGCGCTGAAGCAACGACCGGAGAATGTTGATGCCGCGATTCCTCTTGCGCGGGCTTTGCTGGCACGCAAATGCCCGAATGATGCGCTTGAGGTGCTTGACAGGATCTTATTGGCAGCCCCCGGCGACCTGCGCGCATTGAATGCCAAAGCAGTTGTTCTCGATCACGAGGGCCGACATCGGGAGGCCCAAGAACTCTACCGCCAAGCTCTCGCAGCGGAACCCGCAAACCCAATGCTGCGCAATAACTTCAAACTGTCCCTCGCCCTTGAAGGTAAGACGGAGACCGGCGGCGCCGACCCAGCACCGCAGGCGGACGGCCCGCACTTCGCGGCGCTATCTCGAACGAGCCCATGCGGGAGCGGACCGGAATGGTGACGTCTTGATGCTTAGCTGTCAGCATGCCAACAGCTAGGCTTACCATCAACGCGGAACACTCAATCGGCGGCAGCCCCCGCGACCTCGCCGATACAAATGGAAGGTTTCTTGTTTCAGCGCACCAGCAATTTATCCCGAGGCCGATGAAATGAGAACGAGCGCGACTGATGACCGGTACTACGCGCATCGCCAAGGATTCGCCGGATATACTCTCCTTCCTGAATTCGGCGCCATCGAGTTTCTCCTCTGAATCATTTTCGACTGCAGTCCCGCCATACGCGCTGGTTGACGAGCCACCGCTGGTTGAGATCTCAAGATCTTCATTCGAGAACAAGCTGGCAGAGTTTTATGGCGAAGACATAGAGCATATTGCTGCGAATCCGCAGCGATACTCTAGGTCGGATGTCCCGAAAGGCTCGACGCACAGCGGACGTTGCGTTTTGCTTCCGACGAAGTCTGGTTCGGAGAAAGCGCGATATTTCAGCTACAGCTCGGGAACAAGAGCGCCGGGTTCCTGAGAACCGAAGCCGGAGGTCGCCCGAGTGAGCTGCTCAAGCGCAAAAATGATTGGCGCGAACAATTTCCTGGGTGAGATGAACTCACCTCAATAATAGATTTCCAGGCTACTCATCCGCTTGTCGATAACGCGGGCAATATCTTGCTTGAACATCAGCTCCGGATCGACGGCAACGAGCCCTCGTCCTCTCTCACTCTTTCAATCCGGAAGCGAAAGCCCGCGCAGCACCGTTTGGCTTGTTGAGGTAAGTGACTCGATGATGGTGCTTGATCCCACCAAGCACGAGGACAAATGGAAAAACAAAGGATGCAAATGGCAACGAGCGAGTAAATCGCCCGATAGCGGCAATGCCAGGTGTACCGAGAGTGCGGCAAAGCCCGCGAGCGATCCGTATGATGAATATATTTTGTGTAGAGCGCACAGGCTCTACACGAAGATAACCGACGTCATTGGCCAGATCGACTTTGGCGAGGTCAGCCTCGCATCAAATGCCCTTCGCCATATAACTCTTGATCGATGATTTCTGCATCCGCAGGGGATGGCGGAATCGCGCTTTTGATAAGCCGGAGTTTCCGTTTTCCTTGCGCGGCGCAACATCGGATCTTCTGGCTGCCCAGCGCGCGCCGACATTCATCAGGCGATCATTGAACACATCTGAGCTCCCGGCGGCTAGCAGATTTACTTGGCATGCCCCTCTTACGGTCGGCTTTAGGGCTTAATGTTTGCACGGCACCGCGACGAACGGTGCCGAACCAAGGACTCCTTCTTGCCGAATGCGAACGCATCATCCCCCAGGGGAACGTAACGGGCCCCTTGGCACAGCGTCGGCGAGGGCGGAAGCAATAGAGCTGAGCTATCCGGTGGCTGGACGAGGGCCCGGGATGTGCTGGCGGAGATGATGAAGCTATTTGAGCGTTCTATCTGAAGCTCCCACCGATGAATTACCAGCGCGGCCGCTTGCGCGATTGGATCGTTTGGCCAGCATTGCCTTTCATGATCCGACCTATTGGCCAGATGGTGGATACTTTTCATCGTCGAGCGCAATCAAGCAGGACGTGCAGCAGAACAACTGAAGTATCTCTCGATCTCTGCGATCGCGCGTTCCTCGCTTGCGCTAGCAATGAGTCCCGTTGGATTGGCCGAAATGCGGCGGACTGACGGCACAACGAAGCTATCGCGCGATAGCGGCGCACGTTTTCCATAACGGCCGGTCCGCTCATGTGTGGATCTCCTCCCCTGCTATCCCGGGCAAGAACTTGCTCGAAAACCGTTTTCGATCCATTAGCGGTCGGAGTGGAAGCCGTGAATGGTTGGCAGAACCTTGCCGGCATGACGGGGGCCGATAATGAATGTCTTCCACAAGGATCACATCCACATAAAACCGCTCCGCAGTGCTCCATCCGGGCGCTTCTGCACCGTTGGCCGCATAGCGGAGTTAGCAATAGCTAGCGCGAGCGAGGCACGTTTCGGCCTGCAATCTCAATCGCGATGACTGTGAACTGGCCTGCCTTTGGAATCCTCACTAACTAATTGAGAAATCCGTTTATTGGTGACTTGAAAGACAGAGAGCCGGTGCTTTGTCGCCATCCTTTTGCCTCCATAAACAGCATACGGCACGCGACTGTGACTTCCTCCGTCTCATCGAAGCTAGCGAGATTGAGCAGTTGTTTACCTGGCCGGTCGACAACCGAAATGCTGCTTAGCGACGGATTCTCAATCGCGCAACCTAGGCGATCTACCAAGTAGCGTAAGCTTTATCGCATAACTTTCCGAGTCTCTTCCGTAGCTCCGTTTACTTGATTTAGCGGTGCGCTTGCGCGGCGGGAGTCCAGAGGGATTTCAGCGAGAATTTAGCGGAATCGAAGAAGGCCAGAAATACTCATCGATACTCATGGGAGGTAGTATCGCCGCAACTGCCGACGATTAAAGGGCTATGGGAACGAGGCTAACGTTCGGGATCCACTGGGACGCAAACTACCACCCATTGGTCCACACCCGATTGATGCGGGGCCTCCCATCGGATGTCACGTGTGCCGCTAACTGTGCTTCAAAACGTGCCGCAGTCCTACCCCTGAATAGGCGGCGTCGTGAATCTGCTGAAACTATCGTGCCTGTCAGCATGGCGGCCCGCCAGAGCGCCCCTCGCGAGGTCAAGAGAGGCCGTTTTAGACCCGCGACTAGCAACGACAAGTGTCCCTGGTTTTGCGGCCGTGTGGATCACAAAAGGCTACTGCGCCATTCAAGGGGACGCTTCAGCCAGCCGAACGACCTCTGGCCATCAGCCTACCAAAACAAGGAGACGACGGCCTCTTGTTTGCAGCATATGCTCTGCGAGCGTACGGATGACACGAGCGTACGGATGACAACAATTGTGGGCCGGCACGCTCGCATCCTACGCGTTTAGGGGCACTCCGATGATCACGCCGTTTCGACGGAACTGGAGTCCAAAAGAATTACTTGATACTCTTACGCCAGCGATGTTCGCCGCCGAGCCGTCGGCTGTCCGCGCACGTTGGGAAAAATTGTGGCCCGATCTGTACACCGAATATGACGCCCGGTACTTGAAACAAGAATTAGTGGCGCGAGATCTTATCGCTTCCGATGAAGCTGCTGCATTCTTTAACGCCTGGGCGATTGACGAAGAGCGCCACACCGACGGATTCATCCGGATCATTGAACTTGTCGCTAATGGATCCGAAAAGACTCTTCGGGAGAGATTGGAGGCTCGATCTCATGATTTTGGGCCGATCGTTGAACACCTGAAGGACGAATTTTCCGTGATGGTTATGATCGCATTTGATGAAATGTGCACTTGCCGCGCCTATGCAGCAGAAAAACCGTTTTATGACGCCCTTGGGAACAACACGTTCCATCATTGGCTGCGGGAGGTAATTGCCGACGAGGCGGTCCACTCGATGAACGCCGTTAATGTTATCTGCTCGCGCTATCGCGATCGCATCGGCCAAGTCGGCACAATTCTTGATAACCTAATCCGCGCGGCCGATACTCTACGCTATTCTGGCACCTTCGTCCTCGACTACTTCGGCGCAGTGTACTCCAGGGAGCTTCTCGCCGACTCCCGCCTCGCGACCATGAGAAATATTGCCAAGCCACTCATCGTGTAGAGCGAGATCTGTAACCGCGAGCCTGCGGAAAGTTGGTCCGACGTCATACCGCCGCTCAATCGATCTCTTCTGCAAGTTTTCCATTCTGCCAGTTGACGCCAGGTTTTCTTGACGCGTCGTGCGTAAATGTCGTGTTCACGACATGTCGACGGTTCACCTTTTGCCAGGATGGTAGGTGCCAGTTCTGCTTTGTATCCACTTGGCGTGCGCGCGGCCGTGAGTACGCCACTCCAGCGACTGGTCCGGTCTTTGCTCTGCTGTTTGGCAAAACGAGCGGCTCCGCGCTTTGTCGGATTTGTCTGCCATGAACGTTGATCAGCATGGAATGAAAGGCGATACCATGAAGAATCTGATTTCGGTCACCGCCAAGGCAGGAGGTACCGCCACTAATGCCTCTGGCACGACGACGCCTACCGCGCTGGCGGTCGAGCACAGAATGGATGATAGCACTGACTTATATCTTCCTGAAGGGGAGAGCGTCTTTGCCGACACGGTCAGATCGGATCGACCAGCTAGCTTCACGCTTCAGAACGGCCTCCAGGTGGTCGTGATCCCGGATCATCGCACACCCGTTGTGACTCAGATGATCTGGTATAAGGTCGGTTCCGCCGACGAGCCGCCTGGCAAATCGGGGCTTGCGCATTTCCTCGAACACCTGATGTTCAAGGGCACCTCCAAACATCCAGCGAATGAATTCTCCAAGGCCGTCCTGCGCGCCGGCGGCAATCAGAACGCCTTCACCGGGCTCGACTACACCAGCTACTTCCAGCACGTGCCGCGCGAGCACCTCGGCAAGATGATGGAATTTGAAGCCGACCGCATGACCGGTCTCATCCTCAAAGATGAGGACGTGCTTTCCGAGCGCGACGTCGTGCTGGAGGAATTCAATATGAGCGTCGCCAACAATCCGCGTGAACGTCTCGCCGAGCAGATGATGGCGGCGCTTTACCTCAACCACCCCTATGGACGCCCCATTATCGGGTGGCGCCACGAAATCGAAAAGCTTACCCGAGAGGATGCGCTTACTTTCTACAAGCGCATTTATGCACCGAACAACGCGATCCTGATCGTCGCTGGCGACGTCGCCCCTAAGGAAATCCGCCCGATGGTGACGGAGACATTTGGCGCCATCCCCACGCAAGCATCAATTCCCCTGGAACGCCTGCGGCCGCAGGAGCCGACGCCGGCCGCGCCGCGCACAGTGACGTTGGCCGATGCCCGCGTCGAGCAGCCAGCCCTGCACCGCTATTATCTTGTACCATCGGCTCGCACCGCGGCCGCCGGCGAGGGTCCAGTGCTTGACGTGCTCGAGCAGTTGATGGGCGGCGGCGTCAACTCATACCTCTATCGCTCGCTGGTGGTCGAAAAGCAGCTCGCGGTCACTGCCGGAGCGAGTTACCACTCGGCCGCGCTCGATCCCTCGCTATTCGCGGCTTCTGCCGTACCAAAACCCGGCGTCAAGCTCAGCCAGATCGAGCGCTCCATCGACGAGGTAATAGCCGACATTGCGGGTAATCCCGCGAGCAACGCAGATCTCGAGAGGGTCAAGACGCGGCTGATCGCGCGGGTAACCTACGCCCAGGACAATCAGGAGATGCTCGCACGCTGGTATGGCCGCGGCCTCACAACGGGACTATCCATCGACGATATTCGGGGCTGGCCGGATGGCATCCGCGCGGTCGGTGCCCAGCAGGTGCAGGAGGCCGCGCGGAAATGGTTCGACAAGAAACGAGCGGTGACCGGCTATCTCATCAAAGAATCCACCCTAAAACACGGGGAGAAGCTCTAATGATCCATCCTTGCACACGACGTGAGGTCCTCCTTGGGGGAGGCTCGCTCACAATCGCCACGCTCGCTTCGCCCAATTCGCTTGCCGCCACGAGGACGCATGCCCGGACCAGGATCAGGCGCCTGGTTTCGTCTTGCGGTATAGAAGCCTGGTTCGTGCAGGATTCCACTGTCCCGTTGATCGCGATGGAATTTGCCTTCACCGGCGGCGCGACTCAGGACCCCGAACAAAAACCTGGCGTAAGCCACATGGTTGCTGGCCTGCTCAAGGAAGGTTCCGCCGAGCTTGACTTCAAGACCTTTCATGAGCGGCTCGAGCATCGCGCCATTGATCTGCATTTTCACTCGACCCATGATCACTTCCGCGGTTCCTTGCGCACGCTCGAGGACAACGCAGACGACGCCTTCGACCTTTTACGGATGGCGCTAACCTCGCCCCGTTTCGACGCGGCCGATGTCGAACGGATCCGTGCCACTGCGCTTGCGCGCCTTCGGCACGACTCGACCGATCCTTCGTCTCTGGCCCATCGCAAGTTCCTCGAAGTCGCCTTTAGCAATCATCCTTATGCTCGCCCAGTCGGGGGCTCGCTGGAAAGCGTGCCGAAGATCGAAGTCGCGGATCTCAAGGGCTATGTCCGACGCGTGCTCGCAAAAGACACGCTCAAACTCGCGGTGGTCGGCGACGTCGATCCAGAGGTCCTCTGCAAGCTGCTCGACAAAACCTTTGGCAGCCTGCCGACCAAAGCGGAAGCGACGCCGGTTTCCGACGTCATCGCAGCAAAGCCGCCGCAGCGGGTCTTTATTCCGCTCGACGTTCCGCAGACAGTTGTAACTTTTGGCGGTCCAGCCGTCCGTCGCACCGAGACCGATTTCATGGCCACCTATGTGGTCAACCACATCCTCGGCGGCGCCGGCCTGACGTCGCGTTTGTTCCGCGAAGTCCGCGAGAAGCGCGGACTAGCCTACTCCGTTCGTGAGAACCTGGTCTGGCTGGATCATTCAGCCATGTTTCTCGGCAATAGCGGCACCTGCGCCGATCGTGCCGACGAAACGGTCGAAGAAATCGAGAAGCAGGTCCGCCACATCGCCGAGGAGGGACCGACTCAGCAGGAACTCGATGATGCAAAGTCCTACCTGAAGGGCTCGCAAATGCTGGCTCTCAACACATCATCAAAGCTTGCGCGGACGCTGCAGCAGCAGCAGCTTGACAAGCTGCCCATCGACTATTTCGACAAGCACAACGCCGTGGTCGATGGGGTGACGTTGGCAGACGCCAAGAGAGCAGCGCGGCGGCTGTGGGGCGATGGTCTGCTCACAATTATCGTTGGCCGCTCTCCAAAGGACGCAACGCAGCCGACCACCATGCCATCGGCGACCATACTTCCGCCAGGCGCGTCCGGCAGATAAATGCCGCTCCGATGGCGCCACCGAATTGAATTTCTAGCAGCCAGGCGCTTAGCAAGCGCCTGGCTGCTCCGCACAGCGTGCGCCTAGCCACCCGCCTTTAGCTCGTGGAGATATTCGCTCGTGGACAGTTACCATGCGGCCGCTCGAGCACGGTTTTTGCTCAATCGCGTTGCCAAATAAGTAGTCCGGGTTGAAATCTTCAGGGCAACCAAATGCAAGATAGAAAATAGCCCCGGCGAACAGTAAGTTGAGGCGCTGTCGTCCTGCCATTGGGCAATAGCTCAGGCGTGGAAATAACCCCTTACCAAATGGCTTGTCCCAATTCTTCATTTCCAGGCTATCAGCGATGGCCGGATCGGAGCTCTTCGCAGCGCCAGAGGATCGCTACTTTCGACCGCCTTCGGCCTGTGCTCGAGCTGCGTTAAGCCGGCAGGGCTGTACCGTGGCGCCAGCGGCATCGATGCCCCTCCAGCGCAAACCCTAGGGAATGTCTGGCAGACTCCGGTGGTTGCCCCATATGAAGGCAAGCGCGGTGTAGCTTTACGCCGAGGCCGAATATGCAGACCAACTATATAAAGCGCGACCGACCAGAAGAAACGAGAAGTGGACGCGCACCTCGCATTCCCTTTCAGGCGGGCTTGCCCGAGTAAACTGAAAGGGTGATCAGAGTGGGCGCTTCAAAACGGTAACGTACACCGTCCGACGCACCCAGGAAGCGGCCCAGCGAGAACGCACACGCGCCAGGCCATCGTTCATTCCGCGCAGCTTCCCGCAGTGCCCGAGGGGAGGATCGCCGGTCCTATTCGCTCGACGCCGGCCTTCTTTTGACGCAGCGTTCTCGATCTCGCTTCGCTACCGATGTTGCGCCGTCGGGCGTGCCCGCTCAGCCTTCGATCTCGTTCTCCATGAGACGATAATCTCGGCTCGACGCGAACAGATGTGTGCTTGCTATTTGCGTCAGCAGCCCGTTTCAGCGCTCGCATATCTCGATCTCTTTAGCATCTGAGAGCTCGCTCGTTCAGGGTCATTGTCTGCCGAAAAGACGACGATCTGTTCCAGCGGACCTTTGATGATTTACCAAGCCATAGTCGTACCGCGTAGCACCACCTTTTCTTCCCCGAGCTCGCAATCTAACGCTACGTAAGATTCGGTCGCTTTATGCCAATCTAGATAGCGGCGTCGATAGATAACTTACGGCAACGCAGCGATCACCACAGGCAGGCCATTGGTTCTTGGCGGCACGCATTCCAGCCGCTTACAAACCTCACGTAGATCACCACCACGAGTGATTTACTCCCCATTATCGGCTTGCATCGTCATTGCAATCCAAGGCCGTCACTCGCTTGATGTTGAAATGTTCATCGGTTGCAGATCTCTCTCATCCGAAGGTTCATTGCCCCTTCTTTCTGCCATGTTCGCATCCAAAGCAGAGACGCGTCGGTTGCGCAGTTTGCGCGCGGCAATAGCGAGTGTCTCAGGAGATTTCCATGGTGAAGCCAGTTGTAATTGTGGTAGGTGCGGACAAGGGAGGGGTCGGCAAAACTACCGTATCACGAACGCTACTGGACTACTTCAGCGTCAACAACGTGCAAACACGCGCATTCGACACGGAGTCGCCGCGGGGAACGCTGAAGCGCTTTTATCCCGAGATCACCGAGATCGTTGACATGACGGCGACAGCGGACCAGATGAAGATCTTCGATACCCTGAACTCAGGGCTGTCCGTCACTGTCATTGATGCTCGTGCGGGCTTACTGTCCTCTGCGCTGGCTTCCTTGCGCGACATCGGATTTCTGGACTCGGCGCGGTCTGGCCAGATAACATTCGCCGTATTCCATATCCTGGGATCATCCATCGCTTCGTTAGACGAAATCGCGGAGACCGCGACCTTCATGAACGGCGCAAAGTACTACCTAGTCAAGAACTTCATCAACGACACTCAATTCTTCCAGTGGGATCAAGCGACCTATAATTCCTATTTTCACCGCATCAAACATGCGACTGAGTTGGTCATACCGAAGCTCAACGAGATGGCTTATGAGCAGGTGGAAGTTGCATCCGTCCCATTCGTAGACTTCGTCGCGAACAAGGGGCGGAACGATGAACCCGCGAACAACTCCTTCGTGCTGCGCGGTTATGTCCGGCATTGGCTGGCAAATGTCTGGAGCGAATTTGATCGCATCAACTTGACGGAATTGGCCGGCGCCAAGTCCGCCACCCGGGCCGGCGAGAAGTAGTCGCATTTCGGCGAGCTCAGGTCGGGCCCACGTACGAAACGAAATTGATCTGCTGGCTATGTTAGCGACCCCCATCTACATCATTTGCTCTCCTAGCCCGCAGGTCGGTAAAACTCTCATCGCTCGGGCCATGAGCGAGTTCTTGCTGCTGAAAAACGGCACAGCACTGTCGTTTGATGTCAACTTGAAAGAGCCGTCGTTGCTCGACTACCTCCCTAACATCACGGAGACCGCGGATGTGATCGACACTTATGGCAAGATGCAGCTGATGGACCCTCTTATCATCCACGACCGGGTCGCCAAGGTAATCGATCTCGGCTTTCACGCCTTCGACGAATTCTTCAGGATGTGCGAAGAGATCGGCTTCATGAAGGAGACGGCGCGCTGCTATGTCGCCCCCACCATTCTCTTCATCGCAGGCGCTGACCGCATCTCCTTTCGCGGTTATGAAATGCTGCGGCGGCGAATTCCGGCGGCGTCGCTGGTCACCGTCCACAATGAATTCGTGCTTCGTGGCGAATTACCTGAAGCGATGGATGGCGAGCGGGTGCTTCGAATTCCCGCGCTTCCGCTGTTCCTCAAGAGATATATAGACCGGCTTGGCTTTTCCTTCACTGGATATCTACGCAACGAGAATGACTGGTCCACCGAGCTGCATCAATGGATCCGACGGAACTACAGCATGTTTCGCGATCTGGATTCGAGTGTGATGCTGCGAAAGGTCTATCGATCTCGGGGCACGGATATCGACAGCCTACGTTGCACAAGGGCTACTTGAGATTCCGATCTGCCTGCCATCTATGCGTCCGGTCTATGGGTCGTCTTCGATGGCGCTCTCAAGGGTCTCGAACGCATGAATTTCGATTTACGACCCTTCAGTGGACTGCGTATCTTTGCTCACCGAACGAACGGGCGGGAAAGTCGCGAGTCTTCGGATGCAATTATTCGGCAGGAAGGCGGAGCGAAGGAATGGCCGCTCGATGACCAGCGCTATGCTTGATACTCCAGGGACGAAGCATCTGTGATGACTTCAATTGATGATGCATTAAGTGAGATCAGATCCCTGCGGAGCGAAATCTGGCGATGCCGTCGACTCCTTAAAACGGACCTACATGGCGCGGAGCGCAAGGCCGTCGAGAATCGTCTGGTTGAACAACTTTCTGCCTTTGAACGGCTCTTGGCGACGGCGTTTCCTTTGACCTTGAGCCCGAAACGGTATTCGGCCAAGAGCATCACGATCGGGCAAACTGATTCCCCTGAAGCGCCCATCGACAACGCCGCAATGGCATCAAGCAGTTCCTTCGGGAAGTCGATGGGCGGATAACAAAAGAGGTTTCCTGGCTCTATCTGTGTCTTTAGCCCGGCAGTCGAAACCGGGCTATTCTCCAGCTGAGAAACCTGAAGAAGACCACGACGGAACAACCTCCAACGCTAACGTTCCGGCAATCTTTTGCCAGTTATAGCCTGCCGGAAAATACTTCGTTGCCGACCACAACGCCATAGATTGATGGGCAGCACGAATTCCTGCAGATGTCCTGCCGTAACCACCGCAGTTACACAGATTGTCCTTCCGACCAGCTACGACCAAGCCGATGGCAATCTCACGGCGGGCCCAAAGTCGGCGGATCGCTGCAGCGCTGAAGAGCGCAACTGCTTCAGTACGAAATTGAAGTTCAGAGCGCATTGCAATCTCGTAGCGCGCGTGGGCGCACATCGATCGCTGATCGGGGCCAATCGATTCACGGAGCTCAGCCCCCGGATAGATGAACTGCGGCGCGGCAGGCTGATGCTTCAGCCCGATCGACTTTCGGCCAAACTCTGGCCCGCAGGTCTAAACACCTCACTGTCGCTCAATTTCTGCAACTGCAACTGCCACTCGGACGCCTCACTCTCGATGGAGGACGACCGGAAGCCTATTGAGACGCCGTCTTGGTCCTTCTTTTCTCTCCGCCGCAATTGGCATGATGCGGCGGCATTCGCCGCGTAAATTCTTGAAATTGTCCCTAAGGCAAAAGATGGCTACCTCCACATCGCTAGGCCCTCTAAAGCGGTCACAGAAGCGCATCACGTCTAGTCTGCATGACATTAAGACTTGCTCGGCCCCACGATCTCGCGCACGAGCTTGTTCTGTGCACCACGTGGCTGCGATCGCGATCACGATCGCAGCGAGGGCGGATGCACAGCAATGCGCATTGCAAATCCAGCTCATTCGTCGCTCTTGATTCACCAAACCTGTCTTAAGTCGCATATCCTTCACTATTATTCTTTGCCCCGCGAGCGTCATCTGTTTGCCGGATACGGCGCGTCGGCAGCCATGATCGCGCCTGTTGCGGGGCAGCCGCAATGATTAAGGCCTCCGAATCATCGTCCCGCCACGCGCAACACGCTCATTGCGAAGACGGAGGTACGGCAAAGATTGGCCGTTTAGCGCATGTGTGGCGATGCTGTCTCCCCGGTGGCGTTCTACTTCGCAATGCCTACAACCTGACGCCACGGTCGATTCAAGGACTTTGAGCGTCCGGCACGTGTGAATACGTGCTGAGACGGGCATACCCACATTTGGTGGCAGTAGGACGAAACTCCTGACAACTGCACGCCTGACCGACTGCCCCGCGGGGTGGGGGTTGAAGCTCAAAGCGCACGCATCGAGCCGAGCAGCGACAAGCTGCGCCGGCGCAGCTCGCGTTGTTCGCGGTCCCAGCCAGCTGACCTGCAGAGTCAAAGAGTGCCGTACGGGTGAGTTTCCGAGAAGCACGGAGGCTTGGACCGACAGGCCAGGATTCCTGTGGCTGGATGATGATTCGTCGCACCGGTCACGTACCGTCGATTCGACAGCCTCAAGCCGCTTGCTGCAATTCACAGCGCGCAATTGCTTGAAACCAGCTCAGTAGGCTTCGACCTTGAGCCCCCTGGCACGCCGGTTGCTATAGCACCGGCGGAGCGTCGGCCTGGGTGCAGCCTAGCCCAGCATACGGAAGACACCATTCGTTGACTGCTGCACGTCGTTCTGCGGGCGGACGCGGACCGAGCGCTATGTTTGCGATTCCACGATCTAGGAGAAAAGCGAGACATCACATGAGGAAAATAGCGGTACGCGAGCTTTCCAGGGCCGGTAGGTTAAGTGTTGTGGCCTCAGCCATTCTGGTTTCACCCGCAGCAGGCGCCAATGAGGATTTGATGCGCGTCGCCAAGCGGATTTTCAAGCCAATTCCCTCAGTCGCTCCAGCGGTGAAGGACAATCCTATCACCCATGAAAAGATCACACTTGGCAAATCCTTGTTTTTCGATTCGAGGCTATCGGCGAGCGGCGTTATTAGCTGCAATACGTGTCATAACCTTGGGACGGGCGGGGTAGATGCCGGCCCGAGGTCGATTGGTCATCGTTGGCAGCTGGGGTCACGTCGTGCGCCAACAGTCTATAACGCGGTCTTCAACGTGGCGCAGTTCTGGGATGGTCGAGCGGCGGATCTTAAGGCGCAAGCCGCAGGCCCTGTCCAGGCCAGCGTCGAAATGAATGCGACGCCCGATCACGTGCTCAAAACATTGAATTCAATGACCGATTATGTCGTTATGTTCAGTAAGGCTTTTCCAAACGAAGTGGCGCCCGTTACGTTTGACAATTTCGCCAAGGCCATCGAGGCTTTCGAGGCAACCTTGATTACTCCCGCCGCCCCCTTCGATCAGTACCTCGAGGGCGATGAATATGCTCTCAGCGATCAGCAGAAAACCGGGCTAAAGCTATTCATCGAAAAGGGATGTTCCTCTTGCCACAACGGAATTAACGTCGGTGGACAGGATTATTTTCGCTTCGGCGTCATTAAAAGGCCAGCCGAAAGCCTGCTTCCAAAGGAGGACAAGGGTCGTTTTGCCGTCACTAAGGATCTCGGCGACGAGTATGTTTTCCGCTCGGCGCCATTGCGCAACGTCGCATTGCGTCCGCCCTACTTTCATTCTGGTCAGGTTTGGAGTCTTAAGCAAGCGGTCGGCGTCATGAGTGAGGTTCAGCTTGGAGCAAAGCTCAGCGATGAAGAAACTGACAAGATTGTCGCCTTTCTGAATTCGCTCACCGGGCAGCTGCCGAAGATCGAGTACCCGATACTGCCCACGCGCACCAGTGCAACGCCAAAGCCCTCCTTAGACAAATAGGCCTTCACGATAGCGTAGGCGATCCAAGCTGGAGCATTCAGCAGGCTCAAATTGCGGACCTCGAGCCCCAACCCGTTCGTCGCCGACGCCAGAGTTCCTTAGGCGCCGGTCAAGTCATCCGTCTTGGGCAGCTCAATCCTGCGTCGACTCGCGAGGCAACGAAGGCCCGCGCGCCCTGAAATACGTCGGCGACCCGTGCTGCTAGGAGACGTTCTGCCGTAGCTCGCGGGCACCGCATATCATCTCACATCAGCCCTTTTTTCAAGCGCCCGGCCGCCGACCTTCTCCTCCGCACAGATCGGAACGTGCGCCAGATCGGATGGCATGCACTTGTCCCTCTTTGACGAGTTTTACGGCCGCATGTTCGCCAAAGCACCATCCCCAATCCAAAAGGCGATGGATCATCCTCAGCTTCCATGTGGTAGCTCCTACATGTGCGCATGGTGACGCGAGCGTCCACAGTCCTACAATAAGATGTGACGACTTAGGATGTCGGGTGGAGACCGATACAAAACCTCCCTTGCCGCAAGACGCGCAGATATTCCTTGAAACGGCACGCGGATTGCTGGGTAGGGATCAACCAGTCGCCGCCAAAGAAAGGGCGCGGGGAGCCGGAGTTTCAATGAGATTTATCCGATTCATCCTGATCGATCTGGCTTTGATGCTGGTCGCACCCGAGAATGCAGAAGCCATGACCGTAGCTCCCGGCGCAAACTTCAAATCGGCTAGCAAAGCCGTGGGATCCTTGATGCGGATTTCGGGCCCCGAGCTAGTATTCAGCTCTGGCCTGAGCCGGCATCTTTACCGCCAAACCTCTCAAGCCGCGCAATTTGGACATTCAGCAAAAGCCTCCGGGCCGGCGAAGCAGGCTGAAAACCTCGCGCTAAGGGAGAGGCGCTTTGCCTCTCATTGGCAAGCGCACTGGGCAGCGTCCGACTGTCACGATCGTCGCGGCGCGGAGATGCTCAAGAAGCCTCTGATCTTAACACAGATCTGCAGTCCACCGCCGCAGCTTATGCCCTCAGGCGAGCAGAGACGCCGTGCTGGAGCGGCACCGGCCGGATTATCTAAGGCACGGCGATCATCTCTATTGCAGCTGTGCTCGTGACTTGGATGGGAAGATACAGCACAGGCGCAGGTTCATGAGAGAAGCAAGAACGGGCTATATTGAGGTTGCGTTCAACGGCTCTCTCGCGAACATTCCGTTAGATGCGCAATTCATCCTGCCGGCCAAAGGCGTCACAGCAATTTTTGGTCCGCCCGGGTGCGGCAAGACCACACTCGCGCGCTGCATCGCCGGCGTGCAGCATGTGCCGACTGGATTTTGTGCGGTCGATGGAGAGGTTTGGCAGGATGAGACAAAGTTTCGACCGCCTCATCTGCGTCCCGTCGCATATGTATTCCGACCACCAATTCCTCTTTCTCATTGGTCTGTACGGCGCACCCTCCTATACAAGGCGTCAACATCGACACCAACACTAATCGATTTTGATGGAGTGGTCGAATTGCTCGCCTTGTCGCCGCTGCTCGAGCGTTCGCCATCACATCTTTCGGCGGCCGAGCGACAGCGACTTGCTCTTGGCAGCGCGCTGTTGGGCCAGCCTCAGCTACTTTTGCTGGACGATCCACTCATTGTGCTCGACCGCGCCGCCAAATGCGAGATCCTGCCATTTCTCGAGCGCATACGGGAAACGCTCCCATTGCCGATGATCTACATCACCCAAGATTACGCTGATATCGAGCGTTTTGCCGATCATCTTGTCATGATGAAAGATGGCGTCGTGACAGCGGCCGGGCCGCTCAACGTCGTTCAGACCGATCCGGCGCTTGCCGGGCGCGGCGAAGCGGCAGTCTGTCTTGATACCTTGGTCGGCGGCTATGATGGACGCTATGGGCTGATCATGCTCCGCCTTAACGGGGCGCGCCTTCTGATACCTGGAGTGCCGCTTAGACCGGGCGCGCAGCTGCGGCTGCGCATCGCAGCCGGCGATGTCAGCATTGCGTGCGAGCCCCCACGTGCAAGCTCTATCCTCAATGTATTTCCGGCACGCATCAATGCCTTTCTGCCGTTCGACGAGGCGGAGGTCACCTTGGTTCTGGCTCTTGAAACTTGCCGTTCTGGCGTGCCGCTTTTGGCGCGCATCACGCGCCGCTCGTTTGATGCGCTACGGCTCAGCAATGGAGCGAACGTTTTTGCGGAGATCGCGCGCGCCGTTCCGCTCGCGGCTGCCGAGCGGTACTTGCACCGCCTGCCACGATCCGCATGAGAGCGTTCGGCAGCTATGCCCCGATACGAGAAACACATCAACAGGGTGGTGGCGCGAGATCTCAACGAGACGGGCGCGCAGCGGGGCCTTCAGACCCAGCTGCGGTTATTTGGGGACGATGATACCGGATCGCTTGATGACGACAGGAGACAGTCGACCACGTCGTCTCCGAAATCGCCCATCAGGCTCTTCCGCCTCCGAAAACAGCCTTAGCTCTTGCGTCCGCTCCCACGCTCTGCGCCACCACGATGCCTTGCGAACGTGCCGATTGCGGACCTTCTATGGCGAGAGTTCAACCTGCTGCCCTTTCCGCCGATATCAACCCCTCAGTCGGTTCTGCAGTGCCTGCCGGTCGACGACGAGATTGCTTAGGTTCAGGTCTGGCTGACGTCTGCCCGCTAACCGCCTGGCCAGCGCCCGCGTACCGTCGAGCACAAAGACACACAATCGTAGCCGTTCCTCTGCTGGCGTATTGGGCGTTTTGCAGGTTGTCTTCGGCTCCCACCTGCGCTGCGAGCATTGCTGCGGGTCTGTCATTGCGTCCCCGGGCGGAGTCGTAGTGGTAGGCGACTGGATTGTTGCGATCGCGGCGGTCCACCAGCAGCAAGACCAATGGGACCCGCCGTCATCGGGACCCATGGTGCTGGCGTCATTCACCGGCAAGAACAGAAAGTCGGCTGTGTCGTTACCATTGGGATCATCGACAATCTGATGGAATGCGGATAGCGCGTCGGCGTTGGTACCCTGGCCCACCCGAAAGGCCATGAGAGGATCTACAAACCGGGTCCGGGCGGCAAGATTTGGATTGCTCGCCCATAACTCCTGCGCCAGGAGTTCGTAGTCCCGCTGGATATGCTCGTCGCCCAGCCAGTCCCTGGCTCCGAGCACCCGCCCGCTGCGGTCGCCGGCAGAGGCACTCGCAGCCGAACCGCCGACCCTGGCCTTAGGAGCCGAGGATGGGCCAGCATGATGGATCAGCTGAGCGTCGCGGCGTCCTCGCGGACCCAACGTGATGGAGTAGGTCGCCCCGTTGATGGAGACCGGCTGGGGAGCCATTCGCGAACTTGGCAACAGCATTTTATTGTCAAGTACATCGAGCAGGAAATCCGGCACCGGCTGTGAGCCATGCTGCCAATCCTCGCCGACGAGACATCCGATATCCTCCAGCTCTTGAGGTACGCCTGATGGCCCGATGAAGAACGGAGGTCTGCCGGCATGGCTCTGCACCGGCCCTGACTGGGCATCGTCACGCACCTCCTGCGGTGTGGACGGCAGGTCAACCAAAGAACCGAGCCCCCGATAGATGTCTGAGGACCGAGCTGGCTCACCCTTCGGCGTTGGAAAGTCGAAATAGGTCGGCAGTTGTGGGGACCAAGTCGAGCTCGACCCAGCCGCCTCCTGCAAGCCGGCCTGACCAAACGCGCCTACTATCGGCGGCCACTCACTTTCGGACGGCGGCGTCGGCAAATCTCGCATCCAGGTCGGGATGGAGGTTGAGTCCGAGCCTGCTCTTTGCTGAGGAGCGGGTACACCCAGCGCTCTGTTTGCCTCGAGGACTTGCACATACTGCCTGAGCTTCTTGAGAGTCACGCCGGATTTCCCTTTGGCTTCGCGGTAAGCCCGGTAGTCTGCATCCAGCGAGCGTTGCTGCTTATTGTTGCCGTTGATTCGGCTCGCGATGCTCTCCCTACCCTCTGTGCGGAGCCAGCCACTGAACTTGCGTTGCGCCGAGGCCGTACCTTGAATGGTTTTTCTCCTGTGCTGGGAACTCGGGTCAAGCTTGCTCAGCTCTTCGTTGGCGAGGCCCTCGATGAGGCGGGCGTCGTCGTCGTAAGGGCGAAATCCTTGTTGGGGCTCGAGACCTAGGTATTTTCTAAACGGATCGAGTGGAGCCGTCCGCTTTGTGGCTTTACTGAACGCCGTATAATCTGCGGTCAATGACGATTGCTGCGCAGTGTTGCCGCCGATTCGGTTCATGATGCACGGCCTGCCCTCCCTTTGAAGCCAATCACTAAAAGAGCATAGCCGGGAAACCATCGTCGAAACGGCGGCTTTCTCCTTCTTGGTCGCGTCAGATCCAAGCTTGGACAGAGCGTCGGTCAAAAAGTCATCGATCGTGGAGATGTCCTCCGGATGAGCCGACAATGTTTCGCGTCCCATCAGTCGGGCCCCGGCGCCGACAGCTTGGAGCCCGTCAGCCCCGATCCTGCGCAGATGAGACAGTGCCGCGCTGAGGCGGTCGCGATCATCGCCGCCAGCTTCAACGTACTCGTCGATGTCGGCGGCGAGCGACCTTGGTTCATTGAACGCCCGAAGAGCCAATGGTCCTTTATTCTCGGAGCCAACGAGCAAACGTGTTGAGCGCCTGCACATTGGACTTGATCGTAGCAGCCGGGACCTTTCCAGTCCCGCGGCCTCTGATACCATCGGGAGTAATTCTGTAGTCTTTGACGTTTTCCATGAACTGGCGGATCATCCGCTCGTCCTGGGGATGCATCGGTTGCTCTCGCGTATTCACAAAAGCTGGGGCCAGAATGGCATTTCCAGCCAGGAACTTCTGGAGTGTTTCCAATGCTCCACACACATAGTTCCTGCTGTTGGCGCTGGCCATCTTCATGAATTCATCTTTATAGGCGGCTAACGCACCTAAGATCTTGAGACATTGAGGTCTCTCCTTCTGATCATGGAGCTTCAGAGTGATCGCCGCATGTATCATCCAGACTGTACAACCTGACGCTACGTAGAGTTCAAGCCCCAAATCGCCGCCAAAGGCGAGCCTGGTTGGCTTTCAAACCTTTTAGAATCCGGCAAACCACCGAGCCTGGTGATCTCGCGCCGCTTGAAGCGCCTCAATGCGCGAAGCGCCGTAGCCTCTGATTACTCGCACCTTGTTTGGCAGCCGCGAGCATCTGGCCTTACTGGCGCAATCTGTTGTCGCCGGCGATACAGCCGCTCTTGTTTGCGCCAGATGCTACGAACCTCGCGCTTCGTCAGGTTCCGTATTTCCATTAGATCTCGGCAGGCCGACAGTCATTCATCACATTGATGGCGAGATGAGGCGGTTTGCTCGAGGGGACGCAGAACGGCCTTGACCAGACGCTTGCAGCGCGAACATCTCAGGCGGTCGCGCAAAGCAAGACTGCTTTCATGAACCTTGGCAAGGAAGCGCTTGGCTACAGATTTTTCTCAGATCGACGCTCCAAGCGCCCGGGCATGTCTGTATCAAAGCCGCTGGACTCCACTCCTGAGAACGGATGGCACATAGCTTGCTTCAACAGCGAAGCCACCTTCTACAGAAAGCGAATTTGTGAGGACAGCATGCTCGGAATTGGAAGTCAGTTGCCGCGGTTCGAAATCACAGGCGTGAAGCCCGGTTTTCAAGCGCAGGAAGAAGGAGGACAGAGTGCATTCGAGACGCTGACCGAAGCGAGCTTTCCAGGAAAATGGAAGATCATCTTCTTCTATCCGAAGGATTTTACCTTCGTCTGCCCGACAGAGATCGCTGAGTTTGCCCGGCTTTCCAAGGAATTCGCCGATCGCGATGCGGTTGTACTGGGTGGTTCGACTGACAATGAGTTCTGCAAGCTCGCTTGGCGGCGCTCACATCTCGACCTGCACAAACTTCCAATCTGGCAGTTTGCCGACACAAAGGGAACGCTCGTCGACGGTCTTGGCGTGCGTTCACCAGAAGGGGTTGCCTATCGTTACACCTTTATTGTTGACCCCCAAAATACGATCCAGCACGTCTATGCGACCAATCTCAGTGTCGGGCGCAGTCCTAAGGACACGCTCCGCGTTCTGGACGCGCTGCAAACCGACGAGCTCTGTCCCTGCAACCGCGAAATCGGCGGCGAAACCTTGAAGGTTGCTTGAGGCAGCATGTCGTCGATCGAACAACTAAGCGACCAGATTCCCGATTTCGCGAAGGACGTCAGGCTTAACTTGACCTCCTTGGTGGCCGATGAGACGCTTTCGCCACAACGAAAATACGGGCTGCTGCTGGCGAGCGCGATTGCCACTCGCAATGCAGCCCTGATTGCCGCGATGGAATCGGCTGCGTCCGCTGTGATGACATCTGTGGCGATTGCCGCAGCGAAAGCCGCAGCCAGCCTCATGGCAATGAACAACGTTTACTACCGCTTCGCTCACCTTGTCTCCAACCCGGAATACAAAACGATGCCGCCACGGCTGCGTATGAACGTGATCGGCAATCCCGGCGTGGAGAAGTCCGATTTCGAGCTGTGGTCGCTTGCGGTCTCCGCCATAAACGGCTGCGTGCCTGCATCGATGCCCATGAGAAGACACTGAGAGCCGCGGGCGTCAATTCCGAAGCGATCCAGACCGCCGTGCGCTTTGCCGCGATCATGCAGTCAGTGGCAATCGCAATCGAGGCCGCTGGGCCCGACCCCTCTCAGGCGAGGGGCTGATCCTTCCTCTACGATCCGATCGACCGCGTTGTGGCGCCACTCAGTGAGGTCACAACCAGTCCTTCGCGGCTCCCGAACGAGCGGCACATCTGCACGCTATGGCTTGTGCAGCGTCCCCCCGAAGAGTGTCTTGCTCGAAGTCCAGGCGCCGCGCAAGTGACGCGGAATGCGCCAATGATGCGGTGAAGCCCTATCGCCTAACTCGGCCGCATTACGGCCCTGTTCCACTATCAGCCAAACTTGAACTGCACTCCATATCCGCCGCGCGGATGGCTCCATTCGATGTCGCCGGTGGGCTCGGCGATCACGCGGCAGGTACCGCACTCGATGCAGCCGTCAACTGTTATCTCGACCTGGCCGTTGTCGTTTAGCTCGTAGCATCGCGCGGGGCAGGCTTTCAAAAGTGCAAGGAGCTGCGGCGATGGCGTCGTGTGCGCACGGACCTTGACGTGAGGGTGACCGATGTCGACAAGATAGCGATTATAATACAGCTTGTCTTCGACGCGGACTGGGGATTCGACATTCATGCTTTGACCTTCCATTGTTGGGCTTCACAACTGTCGCGGTCAGCGCCAGGCCCGGGCAAAACGACAAGCATCACCGAACAGACCTGCCCATGACCGCGCCTTGACAAAGGATTTCAGGGTCGCCTTCTCCTTCTCAGCCTTGGGCGTACCATCGACGCGCACGAAGTTTTGCATCGCCTTGGAGATGAGCTGCGGATAGGTGAGAAAGAAGTTTTGTGACTGGGTATGCATTAGGGGCGGCAAATCCTTGTACTTCTTTAGATCTTTGATGACGAAGGAATCGTCTAGCATCTTCTTGTAGATCGACAGATTTGCTGCACTCATCGGCTCGCCGCGCGATTTCACGAGACCTATCGCTTCGGCGGCGATGCGGCCGGAAGTCATCGCGAGATTGGAACCCTCGCGATGAATGGCATTGTTGAGTTGGGCCGCATCGCCCACTACGACCCAGCCTTCCCCATAAAGCTGCGGGATCGACTTGTACCCGCCTTCAGGAATGAGATGGGCCGAATACTCCTTGACTTCGGACCCTGCTATCAGGGGCGCCACGGAAGGATGACTCTTGAATTGATCGAGCAGGCCGTAGGGCGTCTGGCTCGTGCGCTGGAAGTCGGCGACGAGACAACCGATGCCGAGCGAAATGCACTCTTTGTTGGCATAGATGAAACCCATTCCGGTCATGCCGCGGGAAATGGTACCGACCGCCTCGATCACGACGCCTTCATCGCCCCTGAGATTGAAGCGCGCCTCGATAGTCTCGCGGGGCAAGAAGTGCATCTCTTTCACCGCGAGCGCAACGTTGTCGGGTCTCGGCCGCGCGCGTAGGCCCGCGCGCGTCCCGAGCAGGCCATTGACCCCCTCGGCCAGCACGACGACATCGGCATGTATTTCGCCGTCTCGACGGTCTGTACGAACACCGACGATCCTTTCACGCTCGTCCCGTACGAGCTCGGTGACGGTCGTCTCGCACAGCAAGGTCGCGCCAGCCTCCCGCACCTTGGAAGAGAACCATTTGTCAAACTGGGCGCGTATAATCGTGTACCGGTTCGGCCGTTCCTCGTTGAAGTCGTCTGAACGGTAATGCATGCCAACATGGGAGCGATCGTCCATCATCCAGAACCGCTGCTCAATCAGGTGACGTTCGAGCGGCGCCTCCTCTCGAAACTCGGGGACCAGCTTTTCCATCATGTCGGCATAGAGGATGGCGCCCTGCACATTCTTCGATCCGGGATATTCGCCGCGCTCGAGCTGCAGCACCTTCATGCCGCGTTTGGCCATGGTCAATGCCGCCGCATTGCCGGCCATACCGGCTCCGACCACGATCGCATCGAATCTCTCTTCAATCATTATCATCTCCTTCTAGACAGCGATCCGGGCGCGCGAATTCGGCAAAAGCCGAGCGCGAAATGCGGCCGTCAGCGCCGGTAGCAATTGAATGGCGTCACTGACGATCGCGAGATGGGCGAAGTCAAAGATCGGAGCGTTCTTGTCAGTATTGACGGCGACGATCAGATCCGCACCCTCCACGCCAACCCGGTGCTGGATCGCGCCGGAAATGCCGGCGGCAATATAGAGCTTCGGCCGGATGGTTTTGCCCGTCTGGCCGATTTGCCGGTCAGACGTAACCCACCCTTTTTGCACGAGAGGACGCGAGCAGCCATATTCAGCGCCAAGCAGAGTTGCGAGCTCGCGCACCAACCGAAAGTTCTCAGGCGATCCCAGTCCCAGGCCGCCCGCAACCACGACATCGGCATAGGCCAGATTGGAGGTTTCTGCATCGCGGTCGGGTAGGAACGACAATACCTTTGTGACAATGTCATCTTCCACAAGACCGAGCGGATGGACGATGATACGAGCGGCATCGCGTACGACGCGCTCAGGCATCGGCATGACCCGCGGGCGGACGGTTGCCATCTGCGGACGATAATTCAAGGTATAGATCGTGCAGAGCAGCGAGCCGCCAAAGGTCGGACGCGTCGCCGCCAGCGAACCATCGGCGTCGACGTCCAGCGCGGTGCAGTCGGCTGTGAGCCCCGTCGACAGAGTCGTCGCCACGGAACCTGCGAGATCGCGACCGAGCGTCGTCGCCCCCAACAGTAGGATCTCGGGCTTGTAGGTGTTGACGAGTTCGGTTAGCGCTTTGGTGTAGGATTCGTTGCGGTAATCCGACAAAACATTGTCGCTCACGAGATAGGCCATATCGGCGCCATAGCAAAATGCGTCAAGCGCGGCGTTACGTGTGTGCTGCCCCTCCGGACCGATAACGACAGCAGCAAGATTCACCTTTAGCCTGTCGGCCAGCCTGCGGCCCGCCCCCATGAGCTCCCAGGAGACCGGATGCACCCGGCCGCGCTCCAGCTCAACGAAGACCCAGACGTGCTTGTAGGCCTTAAAGTGCTCCGGCAGTTCTTTTTTGGCCCCTGCGCGACCGGCCGCCGCCGGCATGGCCGTTCTGGTGACATTGTTCATACTCTAAATTCCCCTCAAAGATAGGCGCGCCCGCGCCACAGGTTTGCTTTTTAGCTTCGATAACTGAAGATCACTTTTGGTCAGCGAGGGGCCGGCTGTTCTGCCCCGTCTGCTTGGTCCGACCGGCCGCACAACAAGAGGCGTCGTCGCGATAGACGTACCGGTCCGGCCGGATTTGGAGCGGTCTTCCACACTGGACGCTTGCGCGCCAGGTTCGACGAGCGCCACCGCAGCGGCCAGGGCGCCGCGGTGGTTGTGACCGGTCGCTTCCATGCCTGAGTTGGCGAGTCCGTTCGCTGCGCAATACCTGCGCCTCACTTTCGGCCCACCAGCTCCACATTGACTGTGACGACGAGCGCGATCCTGGCAACGCACCTGTCACGCGATCCATGCCGAGCCTCCAGCGCCGACAGCCCGTATGGGCCGACGTTGGCCCTCTTCCTGACGCATGTTGCTATCCGCCATGAGATGGATACAAATCTGAGCGGAATCCGGGGCCGACTTGATCCGGACAACGCTGGGCATACCCTCTCCAGGTGTAGCGCGAACGGCCAACTTATCCATTGACCACCATCTCACCGTCCATACGGAGCCTTGATCGTGTCAAAGGCCGTTTCGAACGCACCTGGCGCGATCGTAGGCCACGAGATGATGGCGCAGGGCTCGGCAGGCACTAAATGCAGCATCATAAGTCTTCCTTCAATCTCATCTCGGACGACTACCATCTGTCGGCATCGATGATCGGATCGGCAGGACAACAGCAAGTGTCGTACCAGTTGCAAAAAACAGTGAAAGTCAGTCGAAAGTAATGGTTTGGCAGACACTTGAAATATCCGCTGGTACCGTGGACACGACCAGTCCAGACATGGGTCGGGAATACGACAGCCGCCGCTCGGGTGATAGCTGCAGAGAGTTGACCCGGATAAAGACGAAGGCCGCACATCGGGTTGCCACGGTGCCCCGTCGGGCACACCTTGCAGTGGAACGCTAGATCACTTCAGCTCGCTCAATGGGACAAAGGCCGCCGCCTTCTTAGGATCTGCGGCCGCCTCCTTCAAAACCTTGAACACTCGCTGGTCGATCGGTGACGATGCCACGAAATCGGCATAAGCCCGCTCCAGCATCGCCTTGCACCGAGCTCTGATTTCCGGCTCTGCGGCACCTGCAAATTGCTCTTTTGCAAAGTATTGTCCCATGCGCTTTAAGATGTGAAGGCGCGCGACATTCACGATTTTAGGATCGTAATCGACGCCAAGTAGCGAAAAAAAATCCTCCGCCGATGAGGCCTTGCTGAGCCGATCGAGGATACCGGCTGCCGGGGATGAGTTGATCATGGAAAATTCTCCTTCGGATTAGCTCTGGACGGTAAATGAGATGGGGTGGCGCCTGTTGACTGCTGGCGGGATCAATGGCCAGACCACGATCGAGGCTGACGCTAGTCAGGACGGTCGCCGGACCGGAACTCAGGGCGAGAAGACGCCGATTGGCAGTGCGGGGCGGCTCGCCATTGGGTAGGAGATCACAGCATGTATGGCGGAACGGGAAGTAAGATCTGGAGGTGAGATCGCGCCAGGGGATCTGACGCGCGAAAGCTGGACGCCGTTCGGGCCCATCAGCGATATCGGACGCCATCCTTGGGGCGCGTCTGTTTACGCAAACGCTGCTGGACACGGCTTTTCACGCGGGGTGGGTTGCCAGGCATCCGCACACGTCGCGCCAGATCGCCGCCACGGTTTCGCGCTCGACCGGCCGCTTGTGCTCAATGGCATATTTGCGGACTTGCGACAGAATCTGTCTGGCTTCATCGGCGCTGGCAACGAGCTGCAGTTCATCGAGTAACGCGGTGATCGCCCCAAGTCCGGAATGCTTGCCGATCACAAAGCGGTTGCAGCGGCCAAACAAAACGGGATCAAGCGATTGATAGGTGCGTTGATCCTTCAAAAGGCCATCGACATGAATGCCGGATTCGTGCGTAAATACATGCTCTCCGACGATGGCCTTGTTCACAGGAATCGCACGTGCGGCCGCGCCTGCTACCACCGCGGCGACGTTCCCGAGCTCCGGGAGTATGATGCCAGTCTCGCGCCCGTAGAGCTGCTTGAGTGCGACCGCGATTTCCTCGAGCGGGGCATTTCCGGCCCGCTCGCCCAACCCGATGACGGTCACTGAGGCGTGGCTCACGCCGGCCTTGATAGCGGAGAGCGTGTTGGCGGTTGCGAGTCCGAGATCATCGTGACCGTGAAATTCGAGTTCGAGATCGGTGGTCGCACGCAAATTCCTGACCAGCACGTAGGTTGCGTCGGGATCGAGCACACTGAGCGTATCTGCAATACGAAAGCGACGCGCGCCCGCGGCTTTTGCAGTTGCCATCAGTCTGATGAGAAAATCGATGTCGGCGCGGGAGGAGTCCTCACCACCGACGGCGACCTCAAGTCCGCGCGCACAGGCATAGCCTACCAATCGCTTCACCCGTTCCAGCGCCAGGTCGCGATGACCACCTAGCTTGGCCGCGATCTGGACATCGGAGGTCGGGATCGACATATTGATCATGGACACCTTTGCTTCGATCGCCGCGTCGACATCCGATTCTCGCATCCGGCACCAGCCTATGGTGGTCAGCGGAAGATCTGCTTCGACAATGGCGCGAATGGCGGCGATCTCCTCGTTGCCCATCGCCGGCGTTCCCGCCTCGATCTCCGTGACTCCGGCCCGCGCCAGCGCCTGCGCGATCGCTAGCTTTTCCTCTGTGGTGAACGCAACGCCAGGTGCCTGCTCGCCGTCGCGTAATGTCGTGTCGTTGAGCACGGTGGGTTTGGCGCGCACCTGGTCGGACCAAGACGATTTTGCGGCGGTGCTAGCGGCAATCACGCGAGAGCTCCTCATTGTTTGACCTACCTAAGCTTCAGCAAATGGATTGTCGTAAATGCGACAGGCCTATGAAGCGGACGCCTTGCCTACTGCCCCGCCGTGTTCGAACTTTAATGCAGTTGCGGCCCGCCAGGATGTGAGAATTGTTGCGGAGCACTTGAGCCCGCCGCCGCCTTGGACACATGGTCACTCGCTCGAAACGGCGTCAGCCGCGCCCTCAGCCTTCCGCGCGGCTTACCGAATCCTGCGAGGCTTTCCCCGATGATGATGCGATCGCGGACCCTTGTGGCAGTTCAGATGGCCAGCCGCCGGCAACGACCGGCCGAGCCGCCTGCAACAGAAAATCGCGCCGGCGCTCGGCCATCCGGCTCTCACCGCTTTCTTCGTCGAAGCAGATGTTGAAGTCGTCACATTGGTTGCACACGGGTGTCGTGCACATCGCGAGGCCTTCATTCTCACAAAGCATGCGGTAGAAGAAGCGCTTCCAGCGCATATTGTTGACATTGCGCGCGGCGAGCGGCGCGAAATGGCGGCTCAGCAGCCGAGAGAGTTCGCCGCGATTGCGCAAGCCGAGAGCTTCCCAAAGATGGCCTGGCTCAATGGCGCGCCGCGCTATCATCGCAGCCAGCCAGTGACCGATATCCCGTTCCGTCGAGCGTTGCTTGAGCAAGAGATCGCGCAGCATTGCGATCTCTTCGTCCCCTTCGCACTTAAAAACCGAGAGCTGCCCCGCGAGCTTGATCTCAAGCGAGGGAAAGTACTGCTCCAGCAAGGCCGCCAGTTCAAGGCCGGACAGGCCGGCCTTCTCGGGAAGGGACCCACCATCCATTGTGGCAGCCGCCAAGATAGACGCCAGGACATGGCGATCGAAATTGCTGTCAATGGCAATATCGGCATCTGCAGGAGGCACACCGGTGAGCAGACGGTAGGTTGCAATTCCCCTGTGTATCTGGCTGTTGGCATCAACGGCACAAGCAGCCATGAACGGAAGGTATTGCGCTTCGAACATATTTTGAGGGTTCCACAGCAGTCAGGTTTTCCCTGCCGCATCCTGGTTTTGGTCAAGATCGATCGTCAGAATGCCGGCCTCCCGGGATGCGTCGGTGAGGGAGACCGGCATTCGTCGCGCACCTTCGCAAGGCCGCGACTCGCGGCCTTTACGAGGCCGCGAGTTCGGCGGCGGTCTTGCCGATGATGGATTCGTCCACGGGCTTCATAATGCCATGCTCCATCAGCATGTCCTCGAGCTCGTCCATGGAGATTGGAGTCGGGATGATGCCTTTGCCGCCATTTTGGTGAACCTTGGTCGCAAGATTGCGATAGTGATCGGCCTGCTTGGAATCGGGTGCATATTCGAGCACCGTCATGCGGCGTAACTCGGCGTGCTGCACCACGTTGTCGCGCGGCACGAAGTAGATCAGCTGAGTGCCTAGCTTCTTGGCCAACGCTTCCGCCAGTTCCAACTCCTTGTCCGTCTGCCGCTCATTGCAGATCAGACCGCCCAGCCGCACGCCGCCAGAGTTTGCGTATTTCAGGATTCCCTTGGAAATGTTGTTCGCGGCATACATCGCCATCATTTCACCGGACATCACGATATAGATTTCCTGCGCCTTGTTCTCGCGGATCGGCATCGCAAAGCCACCGCAAACGACGTCGCCGAGCACGTCGTATGAGACATAGTCAATGTTTTCGTAGGCGCCGTTCTCCTCCAGGAAATTGATCGAGGTAATGACGCCGCGGCCGGCGCAGCCGACACCCGGCTCAGGACCACCGGACTCCACGCAGCGAATGTCCTTGTAGCCGACCTTCATTACGTCCTCGAGCTCGAGGTCCTCCACGCTGCCGGCGCTCGCTGCAAGGCTCAAAATCGTGTCTTGCGCCTTAGCGTGCAGAATCAGGCGGGTCGAGTCCGCTTTCGGGTCGCACCCTACAATCAGGATTTTTTGACCCATCTCGGCCAGCGCCGCCAGCGTGTTCTGCGAAGTGGTCGACTTGCCGATGCCGCCCTTCCCGTAGAACGCGATTTGTCTCAGTGAAGACATGTTGTTCTCCATCAACCGATTTGCCAAAAGTTGCGCTTCTTGCGCGCGAGCTTGTTTCTCTCTCAGAAACGGGGGCACACGGGTTCAAGGGAAGGAGCGCATCGCTCGTCTTACGCGTCGGCGTGCACTCAGCCCTCAGTCAGTGTTGCTGCCGCTTATTAGCAACCGCCGTGCCAACGCTTGACCGCGCTCCTTAAGCTTCTGATTACGTTTCTGAAAACCAACTAGCCGGTGAGTAAGGCCCTGACTGTTTTGGATCTAACAGGATCTGCGCGGCTGTCAGAAAACTAACAACGACCACAACGATCAACGCGAAAAGCCGATTTGCGCCATCAGTTCCGATGCCCTCACGTGTGGAACGGAACTTGCTCCGATTCGACGACAGTGAATATGCCGGTTGGCCCGCAATCTGGCGCACCAGCGGCGAGGTTGCATACATGGTACGGCGCTTGGTGCGCTGACTTTGGAGATGATCGGCAAGAAATTGAAGAGGCTCCCGAAGCAGCCGCGCCGTGCCAATCGTTCAGCTCAGCGCGCCTACAGAGGTATATCGTGGCGACAATCATCTTCTATCAGAAACCCGGCTGCGCCACTAACGCGCGTCAGATTCAAGCGCTGAAGTCCGCCGGCCACGACGTGATCGCCCAAGACATCTTGAAGGAGCCATGGGATGCGGAGGAATTACGTAGCTTCTTCGGCAATATGCCCGTCGGCTCCTGGTTCAACCGAGCTGCGGCACGTATCAAGTCAGGCGAAATCAATCCCGATACTATCGACGCGGCAAGCGCACTCGCATTGATGGTGGGCGATCCGCTCCTGATACGACGACCGCTGATCGACGTAGACGGGGCACGATGTGCCGGGCTCGATCATGAGCCCGTGCTGTCGCTGCTTGGCCGCAAGACGCAAGATGATCTCGAGGGGTGTTTGCACAAAGCAAACCCCAGGCGTTGTGCGCAGGCCTGAGGAAACGAAGGAGCGGCCCCCAGTCGATCAAACAAGTAAGGATGACGTTTCCCACTTCCGGCTTCCTTCACGGGCAATAAGCGACGGGACCTTCGCTGAGACGGCCCGCGCGAGTGGCTGCCCGTAAGGGGCATCGTCTATATTGCGCTCGATCGCCGCGCTTCCCGCTCTTGTGAGAGGCGGTGGCAGGTGCCGCCTTTGTCGCGCATGATGTCCGCGGCCTGGATTGGATCAGAGCAACAATCCGAGATGCGGCTTCTTGAACAGACCCGCCTCTCTTGAATTGAATAAGGATCAGAACAGATCTCCACCCTGCGCGGCAGTGATCCTTATGCAACTTAGCGGCATAATTGCGCTCTGCTCGCTTCCATTTTGATCGGCATCAAATCCTCCGCCTTTCCCGGTGTGTGACAGAGATATCGCGCGGCTCTTCGCGCGGATTTTGGAATGGAGAATTCGATGAGAACAAGGCCAGTTCTGACGAGGGCGTCACTCCTCGCGCTAGCAACCTCGTTGGTCAGCATCCCGGTACAGGCTGCAGATCTGGGCCGGGCGCCGATCTACTATCAAGCGCCCCCGATCGAACCCTTCAATCCATGGATGATCCGCCTGCGCGTACTTGGCGTTTTGCCGGACACCGAAGGCAGCTCAGTCAGCGTCGCCGGGGTGCCCTCGCTGTCCTCGCCAAGTTCTGGGCTTTCGATCAGCGATCAAGTCATACCCGAGCTCGACATCACCTATTTCTTCACGAGAAACGTTGCCGCCGAACTCATTCTCGGCGTAACTAGCCATCACATCAGCGGCAATGGCGCGCTCACTGGCCTCGATATCGGCAAAGCCTGGCTGTTGCCGCCAACACTGACCCTGCAATATCACTTCACCGATTTCGGCGCGCTCAAGCCCTATATCGGCGCGGGCATCAACTACACCGCATTCTTCAACCAATCGGCAGCCAATACGTCGCTCGCTGGTCTTGCCGTTACGGATTTGCGCATCAGCAACCAATTCGGCGCGGCGGTCCAATTCGGCTTCGATTACATGCTTGATCGGCACTGGGGCCTCAACTTTGACGTGAAGAAGCTATGGCTGCGGCCGGAGTACTCCGCGACCGTAAACAATGCGATTGCCGTCACCGGTCGCGCAAACATCGACCCATGGCTCGTCAGCGGCGGCGTCACTTACAAGTTCTGACGCTAGAACAGGATCAGAAAGGGGATCCGTTTGATCAAACCGGACGCGGCGAGATCATCGAGCGCGTCCCTAACCTCACCGCAGTGCAAACAGAGCGAGATGACGCGTCAAGTACGCGTCATCTCGCGAGACGCGGGGAGCCCAGCACTGCTCTCGCTGTGAACTCCGGGTCGCGTGGCAAGCGGTGACGGTACACAAACAGATCGACCCAGCACGCGCGTTGCAAAGGCCGCCATTTGCCGATTGGGCCGGAGAAGAAAGGCGGCACGCCGCGAAAACGTCAATGACTTTCTGTTCTCAAATCCGGGGCGTGATGGCTACGCTCTATCTCAGACGATCTGACCTCCGAGCAGCCAGCTCATCGCCGCACAAACCGTCGATGCTTGCTTGCCTTGGCAAGGGGCCGCTAATCGAGCCCTCTAGGTTCGCTTTAACACCATCACAAGGCGGTCGACACGTTTGCCTTGCGCGAGGTGGGAGTTTACGATTTCGTCGACATCCTCAGGCGTGGACGCGCGATACCACACTCCGTCGGGATAGACGACCATCAAGGGACCAGAGTTACAAAAGCCAAGGCAGCCTGCCATCGTGAAGCCAATATCGTTGAGGCCTTGCGCTTCGATCGCCTTGGCCATTCGATCCCATAGGGCTTGTGCGCCGGAGGCGCCACAGCTGCCGTGCGGATGAGTTGGCGGACGCTGCGTGTTGCAGGCAAAGACATGATGTCTATAAAGTTGAGGAAGCTCGAATTCGGTTTCTGAGTTCATGCGCCTATCCTGTGATCAATGGGCTTCATCTGAGAAGAGACAAGATGCGAGCACATCTCCCCCAAAAAATCTCTTACGATTAAACGCCGCATCGACTAATTAATGCTAATGATTCCCACACGCGCTCGCCAAAGCAGGCAAAATGAGCGGGCGCCATAGTGATGGTCGTCGCCGACGATCAGCGATAGATATCTTCGCGTCCAGAGCAGCCTCCTTGATCAACTCCAACCTCTTCTGCCCTCATCACGATCTTTCTGCTCCCGCTTGCTCACCATCCAACTTCTCCAAAGCAAGTTGCACACCAGATGCGTAACGTTCGCTTCCGCAACGATCCCTTGCTTTGCGCGACTCACAATTGTTGCGAAGGTTACGACAATGTCGTTCGCCTCTGTTTTTGACACGACAAACCTCGCATAGCCTTTGACCTCCCGTTCAACCTTCTGCAGTTCGTACGCAGAACAACAGAGACGCTCGGTTATTTGGCCCAGCTCTTGCGCTATCGTATCTTGGAATGAGCAGCGATCTTCATGACCCTCGAGCCGCCTAGCGAGGAGCTCGAAGATCGTGCGGCGGATCGAGCGCCGTGTTCTACCATGGGTGATCGGCTGGCCGCATTGACCGGCGCGAGCCTACAGCATCTTTTTCGCCCTGAAGCTGGACGCTGCGCTCCGCCGCTTCCCATCCATCGTTTGCTCAACAGATAGCGCCTGTCGCGAGAGCCCAACGAGGCAGGGATGAACGCCGAGCCACCTTTGAGGCTGCAGACCAAGCCGGTCGCATCCCGTCGGCAGCAACGCTAAAACGCAACACAGCGGTCCCAGATTGGGATCACGCTTCACACGATACGCGTCAAGACGCGCGCTTGCAGCCGGAAATGCGGAACAACGAGCACGTTCCCATGAATGCATTTGCTCTAACCGGCCCTTACTGACGATGGTGGCGCCATTCGCTAAGAGTGTCGCACAAGCCGAGGCTTGGCATGGCAGCTGCAGCGCCGGGAATAACGCCAGCTGCACCGGCCGGCCTTCTGACACAGGATCGTCATTCCTCATCCCCAAACGATCCTGTCAGTCTGGGTCCCGCCATTCTCCACGCCCAGACGATGCCCTCGGCGAACTTCCAGCCGCCGGGGGCATTTCCCCTCAAACATATCCACGGCGCTAGGAGGCATGTCCCGCTGCCGGCTCGATTTGACGAGCCAACGCAAGAGCAGCTTGTTGGTGCTGCGCAGGTCGCGGAGTGCAAGGCCGCAATCCGACGAGGTGGCCGTTTGTCTTATCAAAAGCTGTGACACGCATCTACCAACGCTCACGCGTACAATGGCCTCATTCGAGGGCAAAGCGCCCTAAGGCAGCTTGAGCACAATAAAGCGATAGGCCCGTTAGTCCGGATGGATCGTGACATCCATGGTTTCGTCGCTGTTCCCGAAGGGGTTGCCAAACCGATCGTCCTCGAGCAGCTTGACGCCGCACAGGCAGACGTCACCTTCGATCACGGCGAGCGCTACCGGCTCAAGCGATTGTCCGTCGCAGGGGCCGTCGATGCACATCCCAGTGTCGATCTCGAATCTTGCACCGTGCCGGCCGCATCTAAGAAAGGAGCGGTCCGCCGAGAAAAACGTACCGGAGCCGATATTCAGCCAGACGCTCTGATGCGGACAACGATTCACGTAACCAAAATAGTCATTGCCGAAGGTGCGCACCACAATAATCGGAAACGGCCGGCTCTCGCCCCTATCGTCAATCCGCGACAGGCTAAAGCTCATGGCCCCACTCCGCTCGATGGCATCGGCCGGACAGACGACAAAAACCTCGATGTGACCGCTCATCAGGTTGCCGATTACAGGTTCGCTCATCCCGGCCTCGCAGTTTCCTGCTTGAAGGCTTCGATCGCAGTCCGGCTCAGCTGAAAAATCCCACGGCCACGAGCGAGCGCCCGATAAGCCGAGCTGGCACGGGCGTTGAGGACGTCAAACCACTGGTTCGGCGTGAGCTTCGCCGGACGCTCGCTGATTTGGATCACCCTTCCGTTCGGAGCGAAGCGGACGTGGATGATGACTTGTTGCGAGTTCATACCGATCACCTTTTTTGATAACTCTAAAGATCCTGAACGGACACCGAGAATCTCGACTGTGATGTGCTTAGTTTTGGGCACCTTGGCGGTAGGCTCTCACGCCACGCCTTGGACGCGCCGCTTCTCTGCTATCGAGAAGGGCTTCTTCGCGCTCGCTTGGAGCATTTCTCTTGCTGCTCTAAGACAAGTGCATACCTCCAACGGCATCCGGCGCGCTCCCGCCATGCTATCCGACAACGCTGCCGCAAAGGACGTATCCTCGGTCCGTTGCTCATCTCTCGCGATGAGAAATACCACGCTCACCGCCATTCAACCCTCATTCTTCCGTGTCGTGGATGACGATCATCTTAGTAAATCGCGGCACCCGCTCCCACGTTTACCGACGCATCTTTCATGGTCTCCACGATAAACTCGATCTGCTTGTTCGTGAGATGGGTGTGAAACGGAAGCGCAAGAGCGCGATCTGCGATTTTTTCCGCAACCAGGAAATCGCCACGCCGATAGCCGAAGTCAAAGTAGTGTTGTTGCAAGTGCAGCGGTTGGCTATAGGCGGTGGATTCAACCTGCGCGCCGCGCAGATCATCGATAATGGCGTCGCGCCCCGATCGCGTGAAGCGCGTCCCCAGATGAACGAGATAAAGCAACCAGTTTACCTCGACCACATCGGGGCCAACATAAGGCGGCTTGATGCCCTCAAATGATTGCATATGCGCGTTATAAAGCTGCTCGACGAACCGACGCCGCTCCAGGATTTCATCGAGACGCTTGAGCTGCGCTAGGCCCAAGGTAGCCGTGAGATCGCTCATGCCGGCCTGATAAGGCGCCGTGCTACCGACAACAACGGAAGAGCGCTCGTCCAGGCGATGGGCGCGATGGCGACGCAAGCCGAGCGCGATGTCGATATCGTCGGTCACAACCATTGCGCCTTCACCACAGGTTAGGGCCAGCGGCTGAGCAAAGTCGAATACCGCGATGTCGCCAAACCGGCCGACGAGCTCACCCTTGTAGCTCGATCCGATCGCCTCGGTGGAATCCTCCAAAAGCAGCAGCTGATGGCGCTGGGCGACCGCGCGCAGCTCCGACCATGGCGCTGGATGACCGTTAGGATTGCCGGCGACAATCGCCCGCGTATTGGCCGTGATGCGCTCTTCGGCCTTCGCTGGGACTAATGCTCCCGACCAATAGTCGATATCTGCAAATACCGCTCGTGCGCCTGCGAGACTGATGGCATGCGCGGTCTCACGAAAGGAGTAGGGCGAGGCGATAACCTCGTGCCCGGGACCAATGCCGAGCGCCCTCAGCGCAAGGAGGAGCCCTATGGTACCACTCGAGACCGCAACAGCATATTTGCGACCAAGATAGGCGGCGAAAGCGTGCTCAAACGCCTCAGTAATCTGCCCGTTGGAGATCTGCGGCGAACACAGCAGCGTTTCCACGGCAGAGAGCTCGGCAAAGGTGATATCGGGATCGGACAGTGGAATGAATGATGCATTCTCCTCCACAGTGTACGCGCCATCAAGCCGATACTCTGCCAGTTCAGTGCTCACCGCCCAACATTCCTTTTGGCCAAGACGATGCCGGTCGCCCGCGTCGGATCGGCCGTAATCTGCACGCAGTGATCCGATCCATCGATCAGATGAAGGTCGAAACGCGGAAACTGCCGGAACGGCTGGTCCGCCACATCCGACGCATCACAGCGCACCCAAGCAAGCTGCGGAAAGCGGCGCTGCAGCTCGACAAACGAACCCATCTCGGCGCCATCGGCTGCAAGCAGCCGCTCGATTTCGATCAATTCCTGCGCGGTGAGCGCCATCGTGGCTCCTCTGTGGCTCGTGAAAGGCGGGGCATCATTGCCAAAACAGACGCTCCGGATCCGCATTCAATTCGTCGATTGCAGAAGTCAACCGATGGTAAAGGCTGTAAAATTCCCAGATTCCGCGCGCGTGGTTCTTGCGAAACAGCTTCCAGATCCCGCTCACGGCATCATAAAGAATCAGCGCGACATCGATGAGTGCGCCATCCTCGTCGATGTTGCGCGAGCAACAGGGGCTCTCGACGAGGTAGCCGCCCCTTACCGGCGTCACGTTCGGCGAGACGTAGAGATATCGCTTGCGCGAGCTCAAGCCGCGCTCGATCCGTTTACGATCGAGCTCGTTGGGGTGAGGCACCAGCCCGGCCTTTAGCTTTCTCATCAGCGCAGCATTCATGGCGAAAGCCCCCATTCAAAGCACTGTGATTTCTTCTTCAAGACAGCCGATGAGCAGCTGCTCACCAAAATCGACAATGTAGATCGGCACGTTCGCTTCGGTATGGATCGCGACGTTGATGATCTCACCGGTCGCTCCGGCGGCGAGCAAGACTCCTTCGGGCTCCCTATCGGGAAATGAGTGGTCGTTGATGAGGTCGACTGCGGTCTTGATCCGCTGGCCACGTCGATATTTCGGAAAGCCGGGCTGCGTCACGACTCCTCCGGCAATGGCAGATCATCGATCTCCTCGTAGGCCTCCACCGGCTCCAGTTCCTTGCGCTTCATGCCAACGCGGTAGCCGCTTTCCGGATACTCGACGCCGTAGATGTAGAATTGCTGCAAGAACGTGCCGATCGATACGACGTAACCCACCTCTCCCTTCTTGACTAAAACGTCGCCGATCTCCTTGCCGCGATAGGTGCCATCATTGCGGATGGTGCGATTGGCTCGCACCTTTTGGCCAAAGCTGTAGACAGGCGGCTGATTGAGCTCGACGACGTCGCTGTCGCGAACGATGCTGTTCATGTATCGCCTCTCATGCATCGCTCCTTTAGAGGTGCGGGGAGCCGCCTCGGCCCCCGCAGGCGAGATTCTGCATTCACTTCATCCTTGCGCGGCATCGTCAGTCACATCGACGATAGCAGCGCTGCCGAGAAGGCCACTCTCGGCATCGCGAACCGGCTTTGCACCACCGCGCGGAATGAAATGCCCGCCAGGGCCGTGCTGCCGACCAGTTACAGCACGAACGCACGGCAATCCAGCGCAGTTCTCGTCCGCGATGGAGGACCGAAGATCGGCGCCTGCGCCGCCGCCAACCCGCAGCACGTAGCTAATGACGCTTTTTGAACCAGCTCTTGGCACGCCACTCATGGGCCTCACGCTTTAAGCTGGCGCCTGGTAACGAGGCAAGGATGTGTCAACCACGCAGGTGTTGTCGACCGGACAGGCGGCGACACATTGCGGCTCGTCGAAACGGCCAACACATTCAGTGCATTTCACCGCTTCAATAACGAAGCTCCCCCCCTTCTCCGAGATGGCATCGTTCGGGCATAAGGGTTCGCAGGCTGAGCAGCTCGTACACTGCGAGGCGACAATTTTGAATGGCACATATTCCCCCTTTACGCTGCAGAGATCCGAGATCCTTGCCGGATCGCGGCGTCGCCGCGCTGCACGTGCTGGATCTCCCCGCGTTTCACCTTGTCCAGATAGGATTTGAACCAGGCGATCGCCGACTTCTCAATGAACTCATGGGCGAATTGATCGACCGGCTCGATCCCCGCCTTGATCAGTTTGCTTTTCGGGCAGCCGCCGATCTTGGACACGAAGACCGCATGGCAGTCATGGATGCCACCCATGATGGCGGAAAGCCTGTCCTCCTCGCCATAACCGCCCTGACAGTAAACGTCCACGCGGCGGTGGCCGACGAATTTGGCGCCGGATGTAGAAAGTTCGTAAACCTGGAATTCCTTTGCATGCCCAAAGTGCTCGTTGATCAACCCCGAGCCCTTGGTTGCGACGGCCACTAGAAGAGTGATCGCGCTCATCTCTCCGGCACATTCGGCAAGCTCCTTTTGGCCGGCCGCGATTTTGGCGGCACGCTCACGCTCTACCCTGCTCTGATATGCCTTGCGCATGTCTAAGTCATATTGGACGTCCATTTTCATGACCTGATCGGTGGTGAACTCTGCGCTGCGATCCTCCCCGAGTAGACCGACCGCATCGGCGCGGCACTGGCGGCAATGCCGCATCATTTTTGTCTCCCCTTCACAAGCATCTTGCAGCGCCTTTAATTCCCACGCGGTCGGTCCGCGCTGACCGTTGAGGCCAAATACCGTGCCGTGCTCGGGCGCGGAGATCAGTGGCATGATATTGTGAAGGAAGGCACCGCGCGACTTCACCGCCTTGTTGACCTCGACCAAGTGGCGGTCGTTGATGTTTGGGATCATCACCGAGTTGACTTTGCACAGGATGCCCCGTTCGCCAAGCATCTCGAGGCCTTGCAGCTGGCGATCGGTGAGTATCCTTGCCGCGTCCATGCCGGTGTAGCGCTTGTGGTTAAAGAAGATCCACGGATAGATCTTCGCGCCGATTTCGGGATCGATCATGTTGATGGTGATGGTGACGTGGTCAATTTTGGACCTGGCGATGGTATCAATATGGTCGGGCAGAGCCAGTCCATTGGTTGACAAACAAAGCTTGATATCCGGAGCCGCCTCGGCGATCAGCTCGAAGGTCTTGAACGTCTTTGCTGGATTGGCCAGGGGGTCGCCGGGACCAGCGATACCAAGGACCGTCATATGCGGAATGGCGGTCGCGACCGCGAGCACTTTTCTTACCGCCTGCTCGGGCGTGAGCTTCTCGCTCACCACACCCGGACGCGATTCATTGGCGCAGTCGTATTTTCGGTTGCAGTAATTGCACTGGATGTTGCAGGCAGGCGCGACCGCGACATGCATACGGGCGTAATGATGATGCGCTTCTTCGCTGTAGCAGGGATGGTTCTTGACCTTTTCCCAGATTTCGGTCGGCAGATCGCCTTGCCCTGCCTGCGAGCCGCAGCTCACCTGCCCGGTCTTGGCCGAAGCGCGGCAGCCCTTATGCTCGGCGGCGGACTTCATCTTGCCGCTATCCACTGCAGCTTTGACATATTTTCCGCGTCCGACGACCGCGTTCATTTTCATTTTTCCCTGCAGGCATCATCGGCTTCCCAGGACCATCCGTGAGCGAGCCTCAAGAAGCTGTTAGCAACTCGCATGCCATGACGGGGACGATGAAATTGCTGCCAGACGCCAACGAGTTAGCGGAACCGACGTGCGCCGGCTCATGCAAGAACATACAATGATACGCTTGTTGTCAGTGCGACAGATACGTCGTCATTCTCACGCAGCGCTCCATGGCTTGCGCATTCATTCTCGCGCCGAGCTCGCCGGAACCCGGCTCCATCTGACCGGGTCTTCTCGCGTTACGGCTATCGCAAATAACCCGATACGAGCTGGGGGATTCTGGCTTCACAAGGACGCTAATGGGTGATCAGTATCTCAACCGCGCAAGGGAGCCCAATCACAAGCGGTGTAAGGCCTTGCTCGAGTAGAAAGCGAAGCTCGTTGCGAGAGAGCGCGTCCGGATCCACGATCGCGTAGTGGGTGTCGGCCGAGCGCTTTATGATCTGCCGGGCATAGCTACGCAAGAGCTGGTCGTTGAAGCGGCAGCCGATGAAGAGAAAGGTCTGGCCGGTTCGCCTTTTCTTGATGATGTCCGGAATTGGTGTCTGAATGTCGATTTCGGTCAACGCCTCGACATAGTCAGCGTCGGAGATAAGGAAGTTGTTGGCCGGCTGCACGCTACCATGCGGCTTGTACAACACCGTCGCCCAGCTGCCGGCCACGGCACTGTCCACTTCCTGGCCAAGTGAATCGTAAAAGCGATACCATCGATTCTCACCATTGCCGATGCGGGTGATACCCTGCACTTCGCCCCATCCATCGCGCTCACCCAGCGCCGCGCGCATGGCGGCATCATACCACGCGTCGACTATGACGGGCAGGGACAGGGACGCAAGATGATGGTGCAACCGCGTCGGCTCGACTGGGCGAGCGAAGGCCTGCGTCATCAATGTCGTCACGGCTGACCGGTGTTTGCTGATCTCGATATGCTGCGCCGAGGCCCACGCATTGCCCCTAGCCCGGCGCGGCGGCGTAACCTTGCTCGCGAAGAAGCTGGCCAACGCCTCTGGCGTGGTCGGCATATCGGATCTGCACAATTCGACGAGGCCAGGACCGAGATAGGGAATGACGCTCGCGGCCCTCAGCCCGGCAGCGATATCAACTAGCCTCGCCTTGGCATCGGCACCATCGACAAAGTCGATCTGTGGGGGCGCCTTCACGGATCGTCCCCGCTCTCGCCCCGTTTTTTAGCGTTAATTGTGATCGGTAACGCTGTGCCGCTCGGCATCTCAGGCAAATCGAGCACCCAGCCATTAGCTACTTTGATCCAGCCGCCCCATAGCGTCTCGTACTCGGATTCAACGATTGGCTCTTCGAGATCCTTTTTTGGCACGTAGATCGACAGGCCCGCGTCCGGAGACCGGCGGATCATGATTTTCACGAGGTCTACTCCCTGACTGCGACGGGGGAGGTGGCGCGCAGGCGAGCCACGATGTCGGACACTGCGCACACGACCTCATCGATCTCCGCGACGGAGGTTTCACGCGACAGAGAAAAGCGCACCGCGCCGTGCATCCGCCACTGCGGCACCTGCATGGCACGCAGAACATGCGATGGCTGAATGGAGCCGGAGTTGCAGGCTGATCCGAGCGACACAGCGATGCCCGCCCGATCGAGATGGTGGGCGATGGCTTCGCCTTCGAGATGGTCGAAGGCAATATTGGCCGTGTTCGCCAACCGATTGCCGGTGTCGCCGAGCACAACGCACCCGCCGTTCTTCAAGATTCCCTGCTCAAGACGGTCGCGCAAAGCGCCAATGCGACCGCGTTCGGGGTCAAGCCGCTCCGCGGCAAGCTCGGCGGCTTTTCCCAGGCCGACAATGCCGGGAATATTCTCAGTCCCGCCTCGGCGCCCTCGTTCCTGTGATCCGCCGCAGATCAGCGGCCGGAATTTTGTCCCTTTGCGCAAATAAAGCGCGCCGATCCCCTTGGGGCCGTGCAGTTTGTGCCCGGATAGCGACAGCATGTCGATCGCACTGTCCTTCAGGTTCAAGCACACCTTACCGATGGCCTGGACCGCATCAGTGTGAAACAGCGCGCCGGCCTCGCGGGCCAACCCGGCCAGAAACTCCACCGGAAACATCGTTCCGGTCTCGTTGTTGGCCCACATAACCGAGGCAATCGCTGTGCGTGGCCCGAGTGCGCCGCGAAACGCCTCGATGTCGAGCCGGCCCCGGGAATCTACGGGTACGATGTGCGACTTGACTCCTCTTGTCGCCAATTGCTCGGTTAGCGCAAGAACGGCGGAGTGCTCTACCGAGGTGGTGACGATTTCGTCGCGATCTTTCTGCATCGCAAGCGCAGAGAGGATCGCGGCATTATTGCCCTCGGTCCCTCCCGAGGTGAAAACGATTTCATTATCGTATGCATTCCCTAGTAGGATACGCAAGCTACGCCGTGCCTGCCTCACAGCGACTGCGACCTCGCTGCCAAAGGCATGCGTGGACGAGGCATTGCCGAATTGCTCGGTGAAGAACGGCAACATGGCTTGCACCACGGATGGATCGGTCCGAGTCGTTGCATTATTATCGAGGTAAATCAGCATTCGATTTTCGCTCAATCCGCTACCTCGCCTGCAGCCGCGACGGGGACCAGGCGGACCAATTCGCCGAGTTTATCAACAAGCCGCGCGCCTGAATGCCTTTCAGCGTAACGCTCGAAAGCTTACGGAACGTGCGGGCAGCGGACAGCCTGACCATGATCCTGCTGCCATCCATCTCGATCAGGTGACAGTCACCTCCACCGCGTTGCAGATTGGGTCCGATTGCTTCGATGGCGCCGCGGATGCGACGCTCTCGGTCTGTCGTAATTGCCTCAGTTGTTCCGGTTCGGCCGGCATGCTTCGATGTCCTCCTCATCAGCTGAACGATTTGGTTCATCAGCCGAACGATTTTCCGCATGAGCAGTTCGCGGTGGTGTTCGGGTTGTGAAACGTAAAGCCAGAACTCTCCAGTGCCATCACGAAATCGATGGTCGTCCCGATCAGATGCTCACGGCTCTTGTTATCGACGAACACCTTCAGCCCATCGCATTCGATCACGGCGTCGTCAGGATTCGGTTCTTCGACCAGACCCATCTTGTATTTGAATCCATTGCAGCCCCCCGCTTCGATCATGACGCGCAGACCGCCGGTCGGGTGCGTCGACGATGAAATCGCGCTCTTGATTGCGTTCACTGCGCTGTGCGTCAGGTTGATCACGGCTTTCCCTCATCATCTTGGATCTAGCTGTTAGGGGCAAGTCACGTGCCAGCGCGCAGACGCTTGATGATGCTCACCTTTTTGGATCGTGCCTGTTGGCGTTGAAACCGGTGTTGGGTTCCCGACAAGGCTCCTTGAGGCGATAGCAGCCACTGACGCGTTTTCTTCTAAGCTACGGCGAAGGCCGCTACACATGCGACGGCAAGCAATTTGCATCGCATCTGGCACCGGCCAAGGCGTCGGTGAATAGTTTAGATCGAGGAAGAGTTTAATGACTGCAATCGAGAACACCGCACTCGGCAGACTTGAGAAGGAGGGCCGCCTGCTCAATGCCGTACTCAAAGGCGGGACTGCCAAGCCGGGCCGGTTCGGCTTTCGCGGCGACGTGGCACTAAAATTCCAGACGCAGGTCGCGGACGAGAAACGGCCGCCAGACTACTCGATTGAGCAGGTGTTGACGATCGCGCAGGACGGCGAACGCACTATTCCGGTGCTGGCCGGCTATCTGCATTCCTTCGCCTATCTTGCTGACGTCGTGACCGTCCTTGACGGCGCCTTAAGCCCAACAGGCAGCTACTTCATGTTTTGCAACAACATTGATTTACTGGCGAAGTACCGAGTCAAGTTCGGTGATATTAGCTTCCACGTCCTACCATGCGATGAATCCACGGTTTGGAAGGAGATGATGGACCTGGTCGGGCTCAACAAGGACGACATCAAGAAACTCGATCCGGGCGGCAAGCTTGATTACCTCCTCGATGCCGCAAAGGATCTCGGCCTGTCCTATGAGGAGATCTCGTACGACGAGGGGCTAAAGAGGATGGAGCCCGTGAAAGACCGCAACGAGAACCGGCCGGTCTGAGCGCGGTCTTCAGTTGTTGGCCGATGCATCGTCTTCGACAAGATGCACGCCAACAACGCAGATATCACCGTCCAGAACTGCCAACGCGATCGGCGTGAGTACCCTACCTTGACATGGACCTTCGACGCACCGGCCGGTGCCGAGTTCGAAGGTCGAACCATGCTTGCCGCACATCAGCCGGATACCGTATGGATCGAGGAATTCGTTCCGCTGCCAGTCCAAATTGACGCCGTTGTGCGGGCATCTATTGACGTAGCCAAGCACCTTTTTGCCCCAGCGCACCACAATGATGGACCACGGCCGGTGATTGCCGTGGTCATCGACGACCATAAGGCGGAATCCCATGGCCTGGCGGCTCGGGATGTCATTAAACCTGCAGATCACGTAGATAGGACTTGGCCTCATTTATCGCCCATTCATCGCAAGACGATTTTCATTGTCGCTGTGCAAGCAACCTGCAAGAACCGTACAAGTGCCGGGCTGATAGTGTCTGTGGTAATCCAACGCGCAAGCCAGCCATTGCTGGCTCACCCAATTACCCGACGCATAATTCAGACCAGTCAGTTCGACAATTTGGGCCTTGCTGCCGTTTCCATGATGGCCATACAGCTGCAGCTTTCGGGTCCAGGCCCTCTGCACCATTTGCCAGAGAGCTGCCTGCGAAGGCTGGTCGTTGCTGCTCGTTGATGGCCACTCCGTAGGCCCGCCCGTTACGCCCCTCGGATCGCATCCCACCGCAGCTTCGTAAGCGCCTTCGGAGAAAGGTTGAACGAACGTTTCAGCCGGCGGGGACGACGCAGCGAGCGTGCGCCCCCTTTGAAGCAAGACCGTTGAGCCCGGGACAGAACGGTTAAATGTCCGTCATTTCAGGCCCGCTGCTGCTATTGCAGCGGATTTACTCCATGTGCATCTCCGTAAGAGCGCGCTCCAAGTAAAATGAAGGGTCATCGTCCGATGAGTCCGTTTCGTAGCTTCTCTGAGGACCGACATCACTGCCCCCATCTTTGGAAAGATACTTCGTAGGCTTGCCTACCCGCTGCCACTCATCGTTCTCGTTCTTCGCCCACACATCGCCGCGCTGGTGAGGATCAAGCACCCAGTAGTTACGACCTACGGGAACAAAACCCATATCCGCTAGACGAGGTTCCATGCCTGCAAGGGCCGGCCGCGACAAGATCAGTGGCTGGTCCCCGTCCTGTCGCAGTTGATGTTCTAGCAAGATATCGCCAGCGTTCTCGACAAGCGGATGAGTCACCCTAAGATCTACGACGGACGTGATATCGTTGCGCCCAAACTGCTGCTGAAAATGGTCTCCTTTAATCCGAGCCGGGCCTCCTGCTCTTAGAAGCCCGACAATTTCGTCGCCCAACCGGTAGCTGTAAAATCGTGCTGGTCTATTTGGATCGTCGTACGTGTTGGCGTAACTTCCGGCAACCGTTGCTGCGCGCTCAGCCTTCTGGGAGACGAAGTCCGAGTACTCTTCTGGATTCTCGGCGATGCGCCTGATATCATTGCGCAAGAATCTCTCAACTCCGCGCAAAAAGGAGTCTCGGTCGATCTCTCTAATGGGCGGCTCGGAAACGAGAGAGTATGACGCCGCTGGTTCGGATGACGACCCACCTCGCTCCATTCCTGCAACTGTTTCCGCAAACCGGGGACTATCTCCCGCTTCTGACAAATCGTCAGTTTGGTTACCGGTTGTAAACTGGCTGGATGAGCCAACGCTTCTGCCATACATGAGAGCGCTCTCCTATCGGCAAAGTTGCACGCAACTGAGCCCGTGCCGTGCAAGCTCTGTTGCTAGGATAGGATTCCTAGCTGACCACAACCTGACCAAAACACCCTGCGCTTCGGCGTGACTACCTCTGCGCGTGAGTTACAAATGTCGCTGCGACAAGCCGCGATCTGTGGGTAGAATCGCACGTAAGATCGCCGGCTGCCGATCCGTCAAAGAGACCGACGTCTAATGATGATGACTCGCAGATTCCCTATCAGCAGATGGGTAGCAGGTCCGACCAGGTACCCGCGCAACGACAATTAGAGACCTGCGTGCCAAGTGTTCCGTGTCTGATTTGCGATGTGCTCTCGATGCTCTGTGCAACGACTGTGTACTGGGCAGCGAAATGTCGTCCGTCACCGAGCGTGCGCAAAAGACCAACTAAGGTGTTCCCGGCACTTCACGTTCTCAGATTCGAATCTAGGCAGACATCATTGTCCACGATCGGCGGCGCGGCAGAAACGTAAGCTTCTCCTGATCGCAAGCAGACATGCGCAGCATCCCTTCGGCTCAAATCGTCCAACGTAAGTGGCTACCTGCCTTGAACTATGCTCTTAGGACTCCATTATGACAGGCACTTCGATCTACTTAGCGCTGCGGGAGGCGCGGCTCGCCTTCTACGAATAGGCAGACCTTGGAGAGGAGTGGTTTGTGAGCAACGGCTGTTGTATCGGCATAATATAGCCGCCCCCCAACCAATCGAGATCCTTCGGGCGCGCCGTTCTCACCATGAGTTCACCTGATCGCAATTGCACGTTTCCTCACCTATATCTCGCCTGCCGCGACAGGACGAGTGTGTTCGCTCACGCCGCTTCAGGTACGGCTGACGCGTGAGCCTGGCAGTTCGCGGGGCAAACCCTGGCGCATGCACCGCAGCCAATGCAGGCGCCTTGATCATTCATAACCATGACCTTCTTTTCGATCTCATCGTCGTCGTCATCGAGGTTGACAAATTCGCCATCCTCGCTGATTCCTTTCAACGTCATGACATCACGGCCGCAAACCTTGAAACAGCGGCCACAGCCGATGCACTTCTTGGGATCGATCGAGATCAAATATTGTGGCGTCCAGTCGCGTCCGTCTCGTGTTTGAAACGACATGCATTGCCCCTTTAAGTCTTTTCAAGCGCCTTCAAGTCGAGACCCTTCCGCTCAAGTTCGGCATAGGCATCGTACGCCTTCTGCGCCACCACCATGATCGAGGTCCAGTTGATGGGTAATTCTTCGGAAAGGTCGTGCAGATCCATCTTCGCCTGGGTCGCCTTGGCGGACACCTTCCTTAGTTCCGCCTTCAATGTTTCACGATCGCTCATGAGTATCCCCAATAGTTCGCCACCTGCGGAAATTTCCGAATTAGGTCGATTCCGTCGCTGACATATTTGTCGCCCTCCTGCGCGAGCTTTACGAAATTATCAAATCCGAAGCGATGCACGTCGCGCAGCTGCTTGTTCACGGCGATCAGCCGACCTGAGATGAGCACCATGCGGCCGAAGCCTTCATGATGCAGATCCAGAATCGGCTGGAGCATCCCGCCGGTCTCCTTCTCGATCGAGAGCGCGACCGCATCGAAGAACAGCTTAAGCCGCCACAGTGTATCGGGATCGGGATCACCGATAATCGGCAATGCGCGCCTTTTCTGCTTGTCCAGGATATAGGGTTCGAGCAGGTCAAGATCACTCTTCGCCTTCCAGGCTCCGTTGGTATCCTGAGCACGCCAAATCTTGATCAACTGCTTGAGGAATGGCGCGTCGACGGCGCTGCCCTGCTGCTCTATTTTTGCGGTCATATCACCTCATTCGTCGAACTCGAACGTACGCGCTCGGTCCTTTGCCATGGCCTTGCGTAGCCAGGGAGGTGGCGTGCCCTTCAGTACGCGCTCGAGTTTTTCGAGCAACACCAGAATGCTTTCTGGCTTGTTCACCTTGATAGGATGGATCTTGTTGGCCACCACTCGCGCAGCCCCGGCACCACCAATGGCGGCGACGTAAAGGATTGCGCAATCCTTGATCGCCTCGATCTTCGGCGCCAACTTGTCGTCGTTGCCGTCTTCCTTTAGATCGCCCTCAAACTCAATCGCTTTGAGAAACACGTGCCCTCCAGGCGTGACATCGTAGATTGCGATATTCTTTGCCCAACCAAAATGGGCGTCGACTCGTTTCAGGTCCTGAGTGGCAAACGCAACTTTCATCCAATCGCCTCCCCAGCCGCGCCGGTGGAGCTGCGATAGCCCGAGCAACGTGGCAGTTCGGACGCAGTCCGCCACTTATCGGGCGTAGGCCGATCGTTTTCCTCGCGGTGCGCGATCACGAGGTTGGCGATTTCAAAGATCAGATTGCGGGTACCACGATAGCCCACGGATAGTTGGTGTCCCGCACCAAGTCGATCGAACATCGGAAAACCCGTACGATAGAACGGCAATTTCAGCCGCGCCGCCGCTTGCCTGCCATGCGAATGCGTGATCAAGAGGTCGCAATGGTGTGTTTTGGCAAGCCCTTCCAGATCCTCGAGATCGCCAATGAGTACCTCCTTGGTCTTGATCCGCTCGATCACCTCCGACTGAGTGGTCGTCACGACCGCTGTCAGCTGCGCGCCCATGTCGTGCAGCATGCCGGACAGATCGAACAGAAGATCTGGCTCAGCGCCGATAGCAACTTTGCGACCGCCAATATGGAAGTGTGCGTCCAGCATTGCATCGGCGAGCTGACCGCGCTGGCGCCGATATTTCAAGGGTATGGGGCGGCCGCTGATCTCGCTCAGGAAGGTCATGAATTCGTCGTTTGGACAGAGACCACACAGCCGCTCGAAGACACGAAAAGGCACGCCGGTCTTGACCTGCATGACCTCTGCCGCACGCTGCATCTGCGCCCCGATTGCAATCGTCCATCCGGCGCGGCCCATGCTCTCAATTTCGTCGACGCCGATGCCGCCGATGGTCGTTGGCGTAAACTCATCGGGGATATGTCCATCGAGCGATCCTGCTACGTCAGGGAGGAAGGACGGGCACAACCCGAAATCTTCCAGTATGACACGGAGTTCATCAATGTCGCCGGGCGTGAGGTGACATCCCGGCAGAACATTCACTTTCAATGGGTCCCGCAGGCCATTGGCGCCGGGCCCTTCCACCAGCACCTCTACAATGCGTGCCACAGCCTTCCCCCAGCCGTCCTGGAACGCGCCCTTGAAATCAGGCGTCGAGACATACACCAGTGGCAACTTTGCGAGTTGGAGATGCTTGCTCCGGATTAGCTTGAGGTAGGCATCCACATCGTCGCCGTTGGTCTCGGTGACACCGGTCGAGCAGATTCCGATGATTTTTGGCTTGGTACGGTTGTAGATGTTCAGTATCGCCTGCTCGAGATTCTCATAACCGCCGAGTACGGTCGCGACCTCGCTCATCGCGGTGGTCTGCAGCGGTACTGCCTCTTTGAAATGCCGGACGAAAAGCGTGAGCCCGAAGGATGTGCATCCCTGGGAGCCGTGCAGAAGCGGCATCGCCCCGCGCAGCCCCATGAAGGCGAATGCGCCGCCGATCGGCTGACTCATCTTCAGCGGGTTGACAGCGCAGGCTTTCCTCGGCGCCGTGACGATGGCCATGACGCCTCCTTATTCTGCCGCCTGTCCCATGGCAGATGGATCGGACACCAAGATACCTTGGATGCGCCTCCGACAGCAGCCACCGAGCGCATCGGTATGCTCTCTCACCGCTGCGACGCTCCTCAGGCCGTGCGCGTAGATTGCATCCTCAATCGTGCCCAGATCGACCGTGTTACACACGCAGATCTTCCTCGCGCGGCGCGCGGTCTCGGCGAGCGCAGGATCGCAAGCGATCGCCGCAACCGGCGGCTGCATTTGCTCCATCGCCTTGGCCAATGCCTGCCACGGTGCCGGTCGACGTAGCTGCTCCCACATCGGACTGGAGAGCGACTTATCGATCTCCTCCACCAGCTTGACCATTCCGACATAGCCCATATAGGCGTGGCAACGCTCCTGGTTGATATCGAGCCAGGGCATCGCCGCTTTCAGCGCGACGAACTGCGACTTGCCGCCCGACAGCATGATGTCCGCTTTTGCGTCCTTCAACATCTTATACATTTCGCGCGGAGTCATGTCCTCAATCATGTAGGCATCCCGCCCCATGAGCTCCTTGATGCGCTCCTTGTCATTCCTGGTCGATTTCTTGACGCTGGTTCCGACTAACTCAAGCCCAGATTCCTGGAGTGCCGCAACGATCGACCATGACTTGACGCCGCCGGTAATCAATAAAGCCTTCTTGCCTTCGAATCGTGGCTTGTACGGCCCTATCGCAGCCCGGGCACACGCTTCCTCGCGCGCGATCACCGATTCAGTGCGCCCGAGTAGATCTGCAGGCGCGCCGCGCTCAACCAATAAGCGGGCAAGCTGACGCAGCGATTCGCTCGAATCTTGAATACCGTAGAACGCCCCCTCGAAGAACGGAATCCCGTAGCGTTGCTCCATCTTGCGTGCGACGTTGATCATGGACTTTGAGCACACCAACATCGCCGCCCGCGCGCGATGGGATGAAGCGACTTCGCGATACTTGCCATCGCCGGAGATGCAGGAGAGAATCCGTATTCCAAGTTCGTCTAGCAGTGGCTTCACTTGCCAGAGCTCTCCCGAAAGGTTGTATTCTCCGATCAGGTTGATATCGTACGGGGTGGTGTAGTCTGGCTCTTGCGTCCCGATCACATAGTCGAGCAACGCCTCGCCGGCGAGCTTGTTACCGAGGTTTTTCGAGCCGACGAAGCCCGGGGAATTGATCGGGATCACCGGCTTTGCGAACCTTTGAGATGCGGCCTTACAGACTGCGTTGATATCGTCGCCAATCATCGCCGGGATGCAGGTTTGATAAACGAAGATCGCGGGCGGGTCGCACTTGTCGATGATCTCCTTGATCGCTTTGCAGAGCCGCTTCTCGCCTCCGAATACAATATCGGTTTCGCTCAAATCGGTTGTGAACGAGGTGCGCCACAGATTCGAGCCTGACGACGCCGCGCCGCGATTGTCCCAGGAATTACCTTCGCACGCGATCGGACCATGCACCAAGTGAGCGACATCGGTGAACGGCTGTAGCGCAACCTTGGCGCCATCGAAAGCACAGCCGCCCGCAGCGCTCCCCGGCTGCAGTTGTTTGGTGCAGCCGTTCTTGCGTTCAGCCTCCGACTTACTGCCGTTCTTGGCGCAGCCCGGCTCGTCGAAAATATTCTGGACCGTGGCCGCTAGTGAACTCATCCCTTTTCCTCTCAGCGCAAACTAATTGCATGGTCAACGGTCGTGTGCTTGTGCCATCGCCGAGTTATTGGGCGATGGCACGCGCCACGGTCGCTCATCAACGAATGATGTCGAAGCTGTAGTCAGTTTTGCCAAGAACGTTTGTTTTCTTGTCCATCTCATCGAAGATCTTGTCCAGGATCTTCACCAGCACATTCAGGCCGCCCTGATAGCCCCATAGGGGGGAGCGGTGATGGTGATGCCGATCAAAAACCGGAAAGCCGATGCGGATCAGTGGCGTTCCAGTATCGCGCTCCAGATACTTGCCGTAGGTGTTGCCAATCAGAAAATCGACTGGCTCAGTGAACAGGAGTGAGCGCATGTGCCAGAGGTCTCGGCCCGGATAGGCTTGGCAGCCCTGCCCAAATGGCGAGCTTGCAAGCAGCACCTGCATTTTTTCGTGCCATGCCTTGCTGCCGTTCGTAGACAGCACATGGGTCGGTTCGGCGCCGAGTTCGAGCAGAAACGCGGCCAACCCATAGCAAAGATCCGGATCGCCATAGATCGCAAACTTCTTGCCATGGATATGCGCGCTGGAGTCAGCGATAGCGTCGACCAGGCGGCCACGTTCTCGCGCCAGTTGCTCGGGAATCCCCTTGCCGCTGATGCGTGACAGCGCCACGATAAAGTCATCCGTTGCGGACAAGCCCACCGGGTAGTTGAACGATATGACGTCCTGCCCATGCTCAGCCACGAATGGCAGCGTTTTTTCGGTGCACCACTGCTGCATGGAGATTGTCGCCTTGGCGTGAACCGCGTTAGCCGCATCTTCCAGCGTCGTGCCTCCGTCATACATCCGGAATTCGCCATCTGTCGGAGTATCGAAGACTTCAGAATTGTCCGCGAGAATCGTGTGCTGGATGTCCATCAACGCCAAGACGCGCTTGATCTCGCGAAGGTTCCCGACGGTATAGCCATCGAACCCACCAATGATGTTGATCGTCCCGTTCTGCTTGCGCTCCAGCTTCGGTGCTGTTCCGGCCTTACCATCCCAAAAATGTTCCAGAATGCCCTTGAGCGCGTTGTCATAACCGGTGACGTGGCTGCCGACGAACGCCGGCGTATGGGCGAATGGCACGTCGAAATCCGCCGGAACCGAGCCTTTCTCTTTCGACGTTTTGATGAAGGCGTTGAGGTCATCGCCGATCACCTCGGCCATGCAGGTGGTCGAGACCGCAATCATCTTGGGTTTGTACATGTTGTAGCTGTTCGCGAGCCCGTCGATCATGTTGTTCAGACCGCCGAATACGGCAGCGTCTTCCGTCATCGACGAGGAGACGCAGGAAGACGGCTCCTTAAAGTGCCGCGACAGATGGCTGCGGTAATAGGCCACGCAGCCTTGCGAGCCGTGGACGAAGGGCAGCGTGCCCTCAAAGCCAACAGAGGCGAATACGGCGCCAAGTGGCTGGCATGCCTTGGCCGGATTTACCGCTAGCGCCTCCCGCGCAAAGTTCTTTTCGCGATATTCGGCCGTCTTCGTCCATTCCTTGATGCGTTCAACCTCGGCGGGATCGCGCGGATTCTCGAATATCTTCTTCTTGGCCAGCATCTCCTGGTATTCTGGACCTCGGAACAGTTCGAGATGATCGAGCACGTGTTCGGCACTCTGCGCCATTGTTGAAATCCTTCACTATCGAGATTGGTGTCGCGCCGGCCTTCGCGCAGACCGAGATGAGTTGGTTTATTCTGCAGCCAGGAGCTTGGCCCTCGCAGCTTCCTTCCAGGGGGCCTTCGTTTTCTTCCAGACGGGCGAGTTGATGGCCATGTCCATGTCGCGGGCAAAGATGGCAAAGCCGTCATAGCCGTGATATGGGCCCGAATAGTCCCAGGAGTGCATCTGCCGGAACGGCACACCCATCTTTTGAAAAACGTATTTTTCCTTGATGCCCGAGCCGACGAGGTCAGGCTGGAGCTTTTCGACGAAGCGCTCGAACTCATAGCCATTAACGTCATCGTAGATGAGCGTGCTGTCCTTTACGTAGTGCTGAGCTGTGCGCTGATAGTCGTCGTTGTGACCGAACTCGTATCCCGTACCAATGACTTCCATCCCGAGGTCCTCGTATGCGCCGATCACATGACGCGGACGGAGCCCTCCGACGTACAGCATCACCGTCTTGCCCTCCAGGCGCGGGCGATATTTTGCAATCACAGCGCTCACCAGCGGTTGGTACTTTTCAATCACCCGCTCGGCGCCTTCCTTGATCTTGTCGTCGAAATAGCCAGCAATCTTGCGCAGCGACTCTGCGATCTTTGAAGGTCCGAAGAAGTTGTACTCGCACCAGGGGATACCGAACTTCTCTTCCATGTGGCGCGAGATGTAGTTCATAGAACGGTAGCAATGCAGAATGTTGAGCTTTGCCTTCGGCGTTGCCTCGAGCTCAGCTAGTGAACCGTCGCCGGACCACTGCGCGATCACCCGCAGGCCCATCTCCTCTAGCAGAATTCGCGATGACCAGGCGTCGCCGCCGATATTGTAGTCTCCGATGATCGCAACATCGTACGGCGTCGGCTCAAACTTTGATTTGCCATCGGACTCGAGCTGGTCGAAAATCCAATCGCGCACCGCATCGTTGGCGATGTGATGGCCTAGTGATTGCGACACACCCCGAAAGCCCTCACAACGGACCGGCACGATGGTCTTGCCGCCGTATTCCTTGGATTTCGCTCTCGACACTGCCTCGATGTCGTCACCGATCAATCCGATCGGGCATTCCGATTGGATCGTGATGCCGTTGTTGAGCGGAAACAGCTCCTGGATTTCGTCAAGAATTTTGACCAGCTTTTTGTCGCCACCGAATACGATATCCTTTTCCTGGAAGTCGGAGGTGAACTGCAGGGTCACGAAGCTATCGATCCCCGTCGTGCCAACGTAATAATTGCGTCGGGAGCCCCACGAATATTGACCGCAGCCTACCGGGCCATGGCTGATATGGACCATGTCCTTGATCGGTCCCCAGACCACTCCCTTTGACCCTGCATAGGCGCAGCCCCTGATCGTCATCACGCCAGGTATGGATTTGATGTTGGACTTCACCCCGCAATCTGACTTGCCGGCTTGGTGAACGTTGAGGTGCTTGGCACGCCGTTTCGCGGTTTTCTCCGGATAGACCTTCAGCACCTCCTCGATCAGCTCTTTGTTGCGAGCCCTGATTTCTGCGATGCTCTGGGTCGTGGCGAGACTCATCTGATGTCCTTCAAAAGTTAGCTGTTGCGAGGGCGGCTTCTTGGGCAAGACTTTTGCAACCAGCATGCCAGCGCATCATGTGCGCCAAAAACATAGCAATCAAAATCGCTTAGCGCGCCTCGTGCGGTTACGGTGGTTGGTGTTGCGAACCCGACATTACGCTTGGGGCAGAGAACTCTTGGCTCGGCCCTGTTCGAAATTGAACAAGGGCTGGCTATGCGTGAAATTGCCCGCCCAATTCTCGAGCGTGTTCGCGATCGCAGTACGATGCGATTGACCTCGCCGAAGGCGCCGCACTGGAAGACCGGCCGCAAGGGCGGCTGGCCGACACAGGCCCATCAATCCTATCTATGCTTGTTGCGACCTATAGGTGCTTACCTGCTGTTATGTGATGAGGTGCATGACCTCATCCTCCAGGCCTCAATGCGAGCTGCCTTGCCACCTGGAGATCGCAGGCTCGCCCAATCACGAGAACAGCTGCCGCGCCTTGATAAGCGCACGCACGAGCACATCGATCTCCTGATGTGTATTGTAAAGTCCGAGGGACGCACGGCACGTTGCCAGCACGCCGAAGCGCTTGAGCAGCGGCATCGCACAATGGGTCCCCGCCCGCACCGCCACACCGGCGCGGTCGATGACGGTGGCAATATCATGCGCATGCGCACTCTTCATATCAAAGGAAATGATCGGTCCCTTGTCGGCCGGGGTCCCGATCAAGCGCATGAAATTGATCTCCGCCAGCCTCTCCTGCGCGTAAGCGAGCAGCACGCTCTCGTGCCTGCGGATCTGCACCTTGCCTATTGAATTGATGTAATCGATAGCTGCCCCTAAACCAATGGCTTCGACGATCGGCGGCGTACCTGCTTCGAACCGGTGTGGCGGGTCACCATAAATGACGCCGGAACGCGAGACCTCGCGGATCATCTCCCCGCCGCCATTGAAGGGCGGCATCGATGCCAGATGCTCAGACTTGCCGTAAAGCACACCGATCCCGGTCGGACCATAGAGTTTGTGGCCCGTCATGACGTAGAAATCGCAATCAATGTCGCAAACGTCGGCGCTCAGATGGACGCAAGCTTGCGAGCCGTCAACCAGCACCGGGATACCACGAGCATGCGCGATCCTCACCACGTCTTTCATTGGCAATACCGTGCCGAGCACGTTCGACATTTGTGTGATTGCAACCATCTTGGTGCGCGGGGTCAGCAGTCGCTCAAACTCATCGAGCAAGAAGTTTCCGTCATCATCCACTGGCGCCCATTTGATCACTGCACCGAGTCGTTCCCTGAGAAGGTGCCATGGCACAATGTTCGAATGGTGTTCCATAATGGAGAGCACGATCTCATCACCCGGGTTAACGCGTTCACGGCCAAAAGTCTGCGCGACCAGATTGATTGCCTCCGTGGCGCTCCGAGTGAAGATGATCTCTTCGTTTGCACGCGCGTTCACAAACCGCGCCACCTTGGTACGGGCGCCTTCATACGCCTCGGTCGCCGCGTTTGCGAGGTAGTGCAAGCCGCGATGAACGTTGGCATATTCGCTGGAGTACACCTGCATCATGCGGTCAAGCACCGCGTTTGGCTTTTGCGCGGATGCAGCGTTATCGAGGTAAACAAGCGGTTTGCCGTACACCGTCATGGCGAGCGCAGGAAAGTCCGTACGTACACGGTTGACGTCGTAACTGCCATTGCTCACGGCGGGATGTGCGCTCATCGCCCCGCCTGCAGCCAGTGTTCAGCTTGCGCTGTCACAAAATCGCGCAGATTCTCGGAAGTGATCTCCTCAATCGACTCGCCAAGGAACGCTTTAATCAGCAACGACTTCGCATCCTTCTCGGGTAGCCCTCGAGCGCGCAGATAGAATACGAGACTGTTGTCCAGCGCACCCGATGTCGCTCCGTGGCCGCAGGTCACGTCGTCAGCCAAGATTTCAAGTTCCGGCTTACTGTCAGCCTCGGCCTGGTCGGATAAGAGCAACGCTCGCGTCGTCAGGGTGGCGTCCGTCTTCCGGGCGGCAGGACGAACGACAATTCGGCCCTGAAATACCGAGCGGCCTCGATCGTCGATGACCGCGCGGAACTTCTCCCGACTGGTGCAATGTGGCACGGCATGGTCGACCACCATCGTTGTGTCGGCGTGAAGCTCGCCCCTGATGAGATTAACTCCATTCGCCGAGACCTTGGTTCCCTCGCCAGCCAGCGAGATGAATCCCTGATAGCGGCTGATGGAGCCGCTGCAGGTCATGCTGAAGAGGTCGAGCTTAGCCCTGGCGCCGACTGCGATGATCGCCGACGAGATATTCACGGCGTCAGAGGCAGCGGCTGCGACGCGGATATACGAAAGGCTCGCCTCGTTACCGACTAGGGCGATTATCGCATCGTTGGCTTGATAGCCGCTCGCGCGTTCAGCCGAGACGAAACTTTCCACGATGGCCGCATGCGCGCCTTTACCAAGCTGTAGATACGAGCGTGTAAAGGTGGACACCGACGCGCCGGTTGCGACGTGAACGATTTGAATTGGACGCTTCACCGCGTTGCCGTCGGCGACCGTAATCACCAGGCCATCTGTTGCCAATGCGGCGTTGAGCGAGATAACGGAATCGCTCGTCGTCGACAGCACCAGACCTGCCATGTCGCCAGGGGCCGAATTCTCCAGAACCTCTCGCAGCGACCGCACAACAAGTTCATTTTCCAGCCTGCCGAGATCGGATAGCTCCGGCACGAATATGCCATCCACCAAAACCAGTTTGACCGCCTGATCGGCAGACACTTGCTCGGCCGACACCTTTGCGCGCACTAGCGCCTCCGCATCCGGTCGCGGAGCGAGTGGCAGCACCTCGCCGATCAGGGCGCGCAGATCTGTGTATTTCCAGTCCTCCATGCCCCGATGCGGAAGGCCGGTACGCTCGTAGACCTCAAATGCGCTCGCCCGGATTTGGGGAACAAGGCCTGCACCAGGCAGCCGTCCACGCGCCGCAGCGAAAACATTGCCACTTGCGCGTTCGGGGTCGGCTTTTGGCAAAACCTGCTTCATCGGAGTCCCTAGAGCCGTCAGGCCGCGTCTTCGAATTGGCCGTAGCCACAAGCCTCGAGCTCCAGCGCGAGTTCCTTGTCGCCGCTCTTCACGATCCGCCCTTTAGACATCACGTGCACAACGTCCGGCACGATATGGTCGAGAAGCCGCCGATAGTGCGTGATCACGATCATCGCTCGTTCGGGCGAACGCAAGCCGTTGATGCCGCTGGCGACGATACGCAGCGCGTCGATGTCGAGGCCGGAATCGATCTCGTCAAGGATGCACAGACTCGGCTCGAACAATGCCATCTGCAAAATTTCGTTGCGCTTCTTCTCGCCGCCGGAGAAGCCGACATTAACGCCACGCTTGAGCATGTCCTGGCGAATGTTGAGTGAACCAGCCACCTCGCGGACTCTTTTCAGAAATTCGGGGGTGGAGAATTCCTGCTGGTCCCGCGCCTTGCGCTGGGCGTTCAGTGCCGCCCGCAGGAAGTTCATGGTGGTCACGCCGGCGATCTCGACCGGATACTGGAATGCCAGGAACACGCCCTTGGCGGCGCGCTCTTCGGGGGCCATCTCCAGGAGGTCCTCGCCCTTGAACAGGATCTGGCCGTCGGTGACTTCATAGCCGGGCTTGCCGGCGATGACGTGCGAGAGGGTCGACTTGCCGGAGCCGTTCGGCCCCATGATCGCGTGCACCTCGCCCGCATGGACGTTAAGATCGAGGCCGCGAATAACTTCGCGGTCTTCGACACCAACATGCAAATCTCGGATTTCGAGTAGCGCCATTCTAATCTGATCCCTGAAATGTCATCTGGCGAGCCGCATTCGGGGAGGCTCGGGTGGTTGGGTTATCCGACAGATCCGTCGAGCGAGATCGAGATTAGCTTCTGCGCTTCCACCGCGAATTCCATCGGCAGCTTTTGCAGAACTTGCTTGACGAAGCCGTTGACGACGAGTCCGACGGCCTCTTCCTGCGAAAGCCCGCGCTGGATGCAGTAGAACAGGACGTCCTCGGAGATCTTCGAGGTCGTCGCCTCATGCTCGAACGTCGCCGAGGAGTTCTTCGCCTCGATATACGGCACGGTGTGCGCGCCGCATTTGTCGCCGATCAACAGGGAATCGCAGGCGGTGAAGTTGCGCGCGCCGGTCGCTTTCCGGTGTGCGGTGACGAGACCGCGATAGGTGTTCTGCGACTTGCCCGCTGCGATGCCCTTGGAGATGATGCGGCTCGACGTGTTCTTGCCGAGATGGATCATCTTGGTGCCCGAATCGACCTGCTGGAAGCCGTTCGAGATCGCGATCGAGTAGAACTCGCCGCTCGAATTGTCGCCACGCAGGATGCAGCTCGGGTACTTCCAGGTGATCGCCGAGCCGGTTTCGACCTGGGTCCAGGAGATCTTGGAACGATCACCGCGGCAGTGGCCACGCTTGGTGACGAAGTTGTAGATGCCCCCCTTGCCTTCCGAATTGCCCGGATACCAGTTCTGCACTGTCGAATATTTTATCTCGGCATCATCGAGCGCGACCAGCTCGACCACGGCGGCGTGCAGCTGATTCTCGTCGCGCTGCGGCGCGGTGCAGCCCTCGAGATAGGAGACGTAGGAGCCCTTGTCCGCGATGATCAGCGTGCGCTCGAACTGGCCGGTGTTGCGCTCGTTGATGCGGAAATAGGTCGACAACTCCATCGGGCAGCGCACGCCGGGCGGCACGTAGACGAACGAGCCGTCGGAGAACACCGCCGAGTTCAGCGTCGCGTAGAAATTGTCCGAGGTCGGAACCACCGAGCCCAGATATTTCTGCACCAGCTCGGGATGCTCGCGGATCGCCCCCGAGATCGGCATGAAGATCACGCCGGCCCTCTTCAGCTCGGCCTTGAAGGTGGTTGCAACCGACACCGAATCGAACACCGCGTCGACCGCGATCTTGCGGTTCGGCGTCTGCTCGCCGCCGGGTGGCGGCTCAACGCCCTCGAGCGCCGCGACCTCGCGCAGCGGGATGCCGAGCTTGTCGTAGGTTTTCAGGATCTCCGGATCGATCTCGTCGAGCGAGGTCACCGTCTTCTTCGGCTTCGGCGCCGCGTAATAGTAGATGTCCTGGAAGTCGATCTTGGGATACTCGACACGCGCCCAGGTCGGCTCGGTCATGGTCAGCCAGCGCCGATAGGCCTCCAGCCGCCACTGGAGCATCCAGGCGGGCTCGTTCTTCTTCTGCGAGATGAATTTTACGATCTCTTCCGACAGCCCCTTCGGGGCCTTCTCGGACTCGATCAGGGTCTCAAACCCATATCGATACTGGTCGACGTCGATGCGCCGGACGCGCTCGACTGTCTCTTGTAAAGCTACCATTGCCCGCTCCACTGGGGCAACGACAACTCCCGCCGGCGGGGACTCCGCCGCAATCGATCCAAGCGGATCGCGCAAGTCGCCGGCAACTCGGGGCCAGCGAGTGAGAGAAACAGAAGACGAATCCGACGGACGGCCGCTGTCGATAGCGTCTTCATCATGTTTCGCGCAGGAGCTCCCCTCATCGACTACTCCACCTATGCCGGCACACAGGTATCTGGCACCGGGCAAACGACGGCGCATTGCGGCGCGTCAAAGTGCCCCTCACATTGGGTACACTGGGTCGGATTGATCACATATATATCGTTCTTCAGGCTGATCGCGGCATTGGGACATTCGAACTCACATGCACCGCACACAGTGCACTGGGATGCGATTATCTTGTAGGCCATCACTGCGATTCCATGAGCGAAAATTGCGGACAGTTTCTTGCTTTCAAGTCTTGTGCCAAACAGTTTAACTCGATTTTGTTTGAGCTATTTTTGATAACGCAAGTCGCCGCCTCGACACGGTGTCGCAAATCCTACAACGCGCATGACAGTAGCTTGAGCTCGATGCCGTGGTTTGCGCATGGTCCATCTCACGGCAGTCAGCGATCAGGTGAACCGCGTTCGCCAAACTCAGGGAACGATCTGCGATCCTTGCTAAGGCCGCCGCGCCGCGGCGATGATGGATGCGCCGCGCGACTTCAAAAAGTTCTCCGCCGGTGTGTCGGGTCGACCCCGAGCCGCCTCTTGATGGTTCCACTCACCGGTACAGCGGCGGCGCCGGCGACAGCACCACGGTAAATAACCCGCGCAGTCATCACCGGCCCGGTTGGCGTCTCCATAGCCAGTCAGATTGGCGGCGATCAAGCCAGACAAAGTCGCTCCGGTGATCGCGGGCCCCCACGGACGCATTTTCAATTGGCTCGGATTACCTGGCAAAACCGGCATTCATATGCGCTGTATGGGCGAAAGTACATTGTCTCGCATCGTGCGGGGACCAAAGCGAGGCGCTCGTCTGGCGATCCTTCGCTTCGCTCCACGTTCGAAATGCATGCCGGCGCCGGTCAGCAGATCGATAGAGCCAAAAAAAAGCCACCCCGGAGGAGGGTGGCCTAAGTCAGGGAGGAAATGCCCATAAGGGCCTCTGGGATCAGGCCGCAGCCTGTTCGATCGGTGAGAAGGGCAGCCCGAGGCTTTCGGCCGCCGCTTCGTAAGTTAGCCGGCCCCGATGGACGTTGAGGCCTGCGCGCAAATGCGGATTTTCGAGCACGGCGGTAAAGCCCTTGTTGGCCAGAGCCAAACCAAACGGCAGCGTCGCGTTATTCAGTGCCTGGCTCGAGGTCAGCGGCACGGCCCCGGGCATATTGGCCACGCAATAATGAATGATGCCATCCACTTCGTAAGTAGGATCAGCGTGAGTGGTTGGGTGCGATGTCTCAAAGCAGCCGCCCTGATCGATAGCGACGTCCACGAGCACCGCCCTCTTGCGCATCGAGCTCAGCATGCTCCGGCGGACCAGCTTCGGCGCGCTCGCACCTGGAACGAGCACCGCACCAATCACCACATCCGCTGCAAATACCTCTTCCTCCACAGAATCGATAGTCGAAAACCTGGTGCGAGCGCGTCCTTCGAATAGCTCGTCCAACTCGCGGAGCCGGACTATCGAACGGTCGATGATGGTCACCTCTGCGCCCAGACCAACCGCCATGCGTGCCGCGTGCGTACCAACGACGCCACCTCCGATCACCGCGATTCGGGCAGGCTGAACACCGGGCACTCCACCGATCAACAGCCCTCGTCCGCCTGCACTCCGCTTCAGGGCGCTGCCCGCCGCTTCGATCGCAAGCCTACCCGCGACCTCGCTCATCGGCGCCAGCAACGGAAGACCACCATGCGGATCAGTTACGGTCTCGTAGGCGATCGCAGTGCATCCAGATTTCAGGAGGCCCTTGGCCTGATCCGGGTCGGGGGCCAGATGCAGATAAGTGAACAGGATCTGATTTTCCCGCAGCTGACACCACTCGGAGGGCTGAGGTTCCTTAACCTTTACGATCATCTCGCTCGATGCGAATACCTCAGCTGCGGAAGTTAGAATCGTTCCGCCAACAATGCGATAATCGTCATCGGTTGCACCAATGCCAGCGCCGGCATTGGTCTCGATCATCACGCGGTGGCCCGCTGCCACGTATTCGCGGACAGCTCCCGGGGTAAGGCCCACGCGATATTCGTGCACCTTGATTTCCTTGGGGACTCCGACCTTCATTTGAAAACTCCTGCCTGAAGCGCCTTTCTAATCGGAAGCGAGCGGCGATGTTGCGACGCAGCCGTCAAAATGGCGCAGAAATTCAACGATATTTGACAAGCTTCGCAGGATTTCAAACCCACGGGGGCCGAGCGGATCGTGTGACCATGCTCGCTGAGCAACCGTCGAAACTGCGCGATGGCCATGAATCGTTTCGAATTGCGTTCTCGGCTCGTGGAAAAACTAACAACCGATATTCAGCACGCCCAAAGAGCAAACTCGCAGTCTGCCGGTGGGCAGATTGCCCATAGAAGGGATGGTTTCCAGAGCTGATGGGTGATGGGTGATGGGTGATGGCTCACGACCATTGATCATAAACTTGGTTTCCAAAAGCTGGACGATGCGCAGCGTGTCAACAGATCCGAGGCAATTGTTCGCCCCACAACCAGTCGACGATTCGTCGACCGCCGAAACCGGTCGCCATCTGCACAAATTTCCGATTGTCAGCCACCGCTTCGCCAATATCAGCTGCATCGGACCCGAGCGGGTGTGCCTTCATGGCTGCAAGCACGGCATCAGCCAAATCAGGCGCGACGATCGCAACGAGCTTGCCTTCATTGGCGACATGGATGGGATCCAGTCCAAGGAGTTCGCAGGTAGCCGCAACCGCCGGCTTCACCGGAATGGATGCTTCATGCAGACGGAACCCGAGCTCGGATTGATGCGCAATCTCGTTGAGGGTCGCGGCAAGCCCACCCCGCGTGGGGTCGCGCATCACCCGGATGCCGCTACCGCCGGCGGCAACCATGACCGCCACGAGGTTATGCAACGCTGCGGAATCCGAGCCGACCTCGGTTTGAAAAGCGAGGTTCTGACGTTTTGACATGATCGCCACCCCATGATCGCCGAGGCTCCCGGACACCAGCACACGGTCCCCCACCCTTGCCTTGTCGGCGGAGAGATCGAGCCCATCGGCCACAATCCCGATCCCGGTTGTAGAGATGAACAGACCATCCGCCTTGCCGCGCTCAACAACCTTGGTGTCTCCGGTAATGATGTGAACGCCGGCACTGCGCGCTGCCGAGCCCATCGAATCCGCGATCACCTTCAGATCAGAAAACGGGAAGCCCTCCTCGATGATAAAACTGGCCGACAGATAGAGAGGACGCGCGCCGGACATCGCGACGTCATTGATGGTGCCGTGCACAGCCAGTGACCCGATATTGCCGCCGGGAAAGAACAGCGGCGAGACCACATAGCCGTCGGTCGTCATCACCATTCTGCCTGCCGTAACGTCAAACGCCGACTGATCATTGTAGCGGGCGAGCCATTCATTACCAAAGGCTTGGTGAAAAAGGCCGGAGATCAGCTGTGCCATGGCACGGCCCCCGGATCCGTGGGAAAGATCAACGCGTCCGTTCTCGAGGTCGAGCTTGCGCTGATAGCCCTTTACACTCATGACGTCTGCCTCAACGGTTCATCGCGAACTCGGCCATAGGTCCAATACGCCGCGCAAGCACCTTCCGACGATACCATGCAGGACCCTATGGGAGTTTCCGGCGTGCAGACGGTTCCAAACAGCTTACAATCGACTGGCCGCTTGGCGCCACGCAGAATCGCGCAGCACTCGCAGGCTGGATTGTCTGCGACACGCAAGTCGTGGATCGCAAAACGCGTCTCAGCGTCGAATTGCGCGTAAGCCGGTTTCAGCTTCAGTCCGCTGTTGGGTACGAGTCCGAGCCCACGCCATTCAAACTGCGCACGCAGTTCGAATATCTGCGATACCTCATCTTTGGCACGCCGATTGCCTTCACGCGTCACCACGCGACTGTACTGGTTCTCCACCTGGTAGCGATCTTCGTTCACCTGTCGCACCAGCATCAGGATAGCCTGCAACACATCGAGCGGCTCGAATCCCGCGATCACGATCGGCTTGCCAAATTGTTCTGCCAGGGGCTCGTAAGGCTGCGTACCAATAATGGTGCTGACATGTGCAGGCCCGATGAAGCCGTTAATTGGAACCCCGCCGGTGTCGCGGATTTTGGGGTTCTCGAGAATGCTGTGCATCGCAGAGGGTGTAAGCACGTGGTTGCAGAACACGCTGAGGCCCTTCAGCCGCTTCTTCTCGGCAATTCGGATCATCACCGCCGTCGGCGGCGTCGTAGTCTCAAATCCGATGGCAAAGAAGACCACCTCGCGGCTCGGTGCCTGTTCGGCGAGCCTGATAGCATCGAGCGTCGAGTAGACCATCCGAATGTCGGCGCCGAGCGCTTTAGCTCGCAACAGGGACTGTCCTTGAGACCCAGGCGCGCGCATCAGGTCGCCGTACACGCACAGAGTGACCTCTGGTCGGTCGACAAGCCGGATCGCCATATCGATTCGACTGGCGGGCAGAACGCAGACCGGACAACCGGGCCCGTGGATCATGCGGACGTTCGCGGGCAGCAGATCCTCCAGGCCATAACGGGAGATCGCATGAGTGTGCCCGCCGCAGAACTCCATGAACCGATAGGCCCTTTGCGAACTAACCTCGGCGCCAATCGCACGCGCAATTCCTTGAGCGATGGCCTTGTTGCGAAATTCGTCGGCATATTTCATGATTGGCGTTCCCCTGCGCTGCCTAGCTCCTGCAGCAGCTCCAGCGTGCGCTCGGCTTCCACCGGATCGATCTTGGCCAACGCATAGCCCACATGGACAAGGACGCAATCACCGACCTCGAGCTCGTCGACGAGAGCAATCGATATCTCCAGGCTGATGCCGTCGATGGACACTATGGCCATGTCGTTGGGAAGAATTTTTGCAATCTTTGCCGGAACCGAAAGACACATAGTCAGGCTGATCCTCCCCTGGCGGACGACTGTTGAGCTATCTGCAGAGCGGCAATCCAGGCCTGGCCAAGGCTCAAACCGCCATCATTGGGCGGCACCCGCCGTGGCACGAGCGGGGTAAGGCCGGCAGCGCTGCAACCGCGCGGGATTTCATCCGCCAGCGCCGCGTTCAGGAAGCAGCCACCGCTCAGAACGACCGTGTTAACGCCAGTTGTCCGCGCAGACCGCGCGACCCAGTCAACGCAGGCGGCGGCGAAAGTGCCATGAAACAGGCCGGCTCCGCCCACCGCGTCAATGTCATCTGCAATCAACCGCGCAAACAGCGGGCGAAGCGACAGCACGCCACCATCGATCGTCCAGCCGGCTTCGAGAATCGCAGTCCGCCGCACCAGCGCCTCGAGCTTCATCGCCGCTTCGCCCTCATAGCTCTGCAAACTCGCAATCCCCAGCAGCGCCGCTGCGGCGTCGAACAATCGGCCCGCACTGGTCGTGGTGGCCCCGCCCGGCTGTTCGAGCAACGCCAACACACATCCAGCCTGCCGTTGTGCCGCGAAGCGCAGCCCGATTTCGTCACCCCGACCGAGTCCGTGTAATACTGCGCTGGCCATCCGCCACGGCTCGCGGACTGCACGATCTCCACCGGGCATTTGCAGGGGCGCTAAGTGCCCGATGCGTTGGCACCCCGCCCCTTCGCACAACAATAGCTCGCCACCCCAGTTACCGCCCTCGGAGCCAAGGCCATGGCCATCCAGCACCAGGGCAAGCGCAGGTCCCGCATGACCATGCTCGGCGATCACTGCGGCAGCGTGTGCGTGGTGATGCTGGACAGCGACCAGCGCGCGGCCATTGGCTTCCGCAAACCGGGTAGAAGCCATATCAGGATGCAGATCATGGGCCATGGCGACAGGCTCTACATCAAGGCTCGATGTAAGGTGTCGGATCGTCTCCTCGAACGCGCGGATGCCCTCGGCCGTATCCAGATCGCCAATATGCTGGGAGACGAACGCTTGGTTGTCCCGCGTGATGGTGACGGTCGATTTCAGTGCGCCGCCGACGGCGAGCACGGACGGCACCGACTTCGCAAGCCTGATCGGTTCGGGAACATAGCCACGGGCACGACGAATGAATCGCGGCCGGCCAGCGACCACCGACACCACGGAGTCATCGGCACGCGCCACTATATCGCGATCATGAGTCACGATAAGGTCGGAGATCCCCTTGAGCCGCCGCAGCGCCTGCGCGTTGTCGATCAGGAGCGGTTCGCCGCAAAGGTTCGCACTGGTGGCGACGATGACCGGGCCGGTCCGCACACATGCTCCTGCCGAGCGAAGCGCATGAAAGATGAGGTGATGCAGCGGCGCTACAGGCAGCATGACACCCACGCGTGATAAGCCAGGAGCTATGGCGGGCGCCAAATTGTTACACGAAGACAGAAGGACGATGGGACGTGCTACGGATTCGAGCAGCGCAAGCTCGGGCGCGTTCGCCTCCGCGATGTCGCTGACGCGCTCTATGGAATCGACCATAACCGCGAACGGCTTCTGAAGGCGCTGCTTTCTCCTGCGCAAACGCTGCACGGCATCCTGGTTACGCGCGTCGCAAAGAAGCTGGTATCCTCCGAGCCCCTTGATCGCCACGATTTGTCCCCCCGCGATTGCCGCGGCAATGGCGCTGATCCCATGGCTGAGCCGAGGCCCGCATGCCGGACACGCGATCGCCTCCGCATGGAACCTGCGGCTCGCCGGATCGGCATATTCGGCCGCGCAGGCGGCGCACAGCCTAAAAGCCCGCATCACGGTGTTCCGGCGGTCGTACGGAAGCCGTTCGGCGATGGTGTACCGTGGGCCGCAATGGCAGCAACTGATGAAGGGGTAAAGGTAATGCCGACTTTCTGGATCGAACAGCTCGCTGAGGCATTGCTGGCAGGCAGCAGCATCAGCGACGATCTGGGTTGACAATTTGCCGGCTTCGCTCGTGCCGATCGAAAATTCTTTCGCCTCGAGCGCCGCCGTCTCCCGAACGCAGATGTGGTCGATGCGTGCCAATGGAGGTGCCTCGAGCGGCAACGTTGCTACAAAGTCCGACGCACGGTCGCCCTCGACCTCGATCGTAACGCCCTCGGGGCCATTGATGACAAACCCGGCCAATCCGTAGCGCACGGCGAGTCTATAGACGTAAGGACGAAAGCCGACCCCTTGCACGGCCCCAGTCACGCGCACGCGCAGCCGCGTTCGGTCGCAGGTGGTTGCGGCGCTCATCACCTTATGTCCTCTACGGCGCGCCTTTGATGCCATGCGCGTCTATCGATCCAGGCGTATAGCGCGCCAAGACCCTCGCCCGTACGAGCCGAAACTAAAAGCACCTCGATGTTTGGATTGACTCGTCTGGCGTATTCGATCGTCTTGCCGAAATCGAACTCAAGCAGCGGGGCCAGATCAATCTTGTTGATCACCATGAGCGAAGAAGCGGCAAACATATCAGGATATTTGAGCGGCTTGTCTTCACCTTCGGTAATGGATAGCAGTACGATCTTGCAGGCCTCGCCAAGATCGAAGGCTGCGGGACAAATCAGATTACCGACGTTCTCGATGAAGAGAATACCACCCGTGAGCGGCGGCAACCGGCGATAAGCATCGCCAATCATCGCAGCGTCGAGATGGCAACCCTTGCCGGTGTTAACTTGAATGGCTGGCACGCCGGCGGCCCGAATGCGTTCGGCGTCGTGCGAGGTCTGCTGATCGCCCTCGATAACCCCAACCGGCCGGGTGCGCTTGAGCTCAGACGCCGCGCGGACGAGTAGCGTCGTTTTACCTGCACCGGGACTGGACAAAAGATTAAATACAAGCAGGTCATTGGCGAGAAAGAGTGCGCGGTTGTGCGCCGCAATCCCATTATTCTTGCCAAGAATATCGCGCTCGATCTGAATGACGCGCTCTCTGCTCATGCCCGCGACCTTCGAGCCAGCCGGCCCGGCGCCGCTCAGAAGCGCCTGCCCACCATGAGCCTGGTGATGGACAGAGCGAGGATTGCGACTATGACTATCGCCAGCATGGTTCGAACGCTGCGGCCCTTGGTCGTCATGCGGAAGGGCACAATGGCGATCGCAATCGCCCTGCATATGGGCATCGTATCCCTCAGGGCGCTCCACATCGTGCGCCTTGGCGCGTTTGGTCGACGGCGTTCCTTCGGTGCAGCCGCAAACGGTACACATCACTCGATCTCCAGCTCTTTCACGCGCATCTGTTCGCCCGCGGTTACCTGCAACTGATAGCTGCCGCAGCAAGGACAGCATTCACCGCGTCGCGCAATCTCGACGCTCTTCGAACAGCTCATGCACCAGGCAACGCCTGGCAGTTCGACGATATTAAGGACTGCCCCCTCGGCGGCCGTCCTCGTTGCAACGACAGCAAAGCAGAACCTGAGCGCTTCAGGCGCGGCATGGGTCAGCGCTCCCATTTCTAGACAGACGCTCCGCACCCGCGAGAACGATCGCCGACGTACCTCCTCCTCGACGATTTGAATGATGCCGAGACAAATCGCCATTTCATGCATCGCCAACTTCGCAAAAATTGAGAGTGAACCCGACGCACGGATCGAGCGATGCAATCACCGCATCGACTGCATCCCGACGTCGTCCAGCCGTCAGCACCGCGCCCTGCAGGCTGCGGACAAGCGGTCCGCACGGGTGGAAGTTCCACTCCGTCGGCGCAAGGAATTCGAATCGGGATATCCGGCCTTGAGGATCGAGCTCAACCGCGTGGTAGAGACGCCCCCTGGCGCATTCGACCGCGGCCGCCGCACGGCCGGGCCCTAACTTGTATCTTTCGATAATCCCGTGCTCTGCCGAGTCAATCTGAGCACCGGCCTTGAGCCAGGCACATAATCGGAGGGTTTCAGCAATTCTGGCCCTCAGCCGCTCGGCCGCACCGGAGGGGCTGGGCGAGAGCCGATCACGCGTCATTTGGCGCGCCCATGGACCCGTCTCGGGCACATGTCCGTCAAGATCCGGACAATAGCAAAACCTCGCGCCATCCACGAGCAGCCGCTTAATGATGTTGAGGTCGTCAGCAACGGACAGGAACGAGTGCTGCGCCGGAATTGGCTTGACGCCGATCTCATCGAGCGCTGCAATGCGAAGCGCCAATGGGCTACCGGACCTCGCCGCGCCCCCCTCATTCGACATGCCGAGCGCGTTCAGCACAGCCACGATCCGCGCTGTTGCTTCGCATTGAGCGGAGCCCCCGGGTGAGTGCGCGCTGCTGAGAAGCGCTGTCATTTCCCGCATCAGGGAGCGGATTTCCGCCGCACTGGCTATGTCTTGCGCAAGATGTCCGACAAACAGGCCCCGTAGCAAATCCGCGATGCGCTCGATAACGAGAAGCGCAATACGACACTGTTTCGTTGTGCGAGTGATCACTTCGTCGCGCGCCGTCTCGACCGCGGACAGCAGTGCAGTTTGCTGTGCAGCGGCACACAATGCGAAGAGCCGCGGCAGCACCTTGAGCAGCGACGAGGCTTGTTTGCCAGCGAATAGCCGTGCCAGCGGCGGCCGGACTCGCGGAAGGATCTCGATCGCGGCGACTACGTCGGAAGCTAGCGATACGGTGACATCGATTTTGTTGCCGGCAGCGAACCTCATGCGCACCCCACCAACATCCTGCGCGACGTATGCCGGCGGTCGCTGCGCCCGCACCGTCTACGGGAACCCACCGGACGGCGAACGTTCTCCAAGTTCTTCATGTGAAGTACGCCTCAATAATTTCCTGTATGCGCGCGGCAGAGTCCTGGAAATCCTCGTCGGCAGCCAACGCAACAATCGGCACGCCGCCGACCTCCAGCATATCAAGGATGATATTGTCCGTAGAATTGAAGAACTGCACCGACCAGACGTTCCTGATCCCGGTCGCCTGCACTCGGCACGTGCTGTAGCCGCGGAAGATGAGTTGGACCGGACCATTGCCCAGGCTTTGCTGCAGGAATGCCAGGTCGATAACGCTCATCGGCAGCAAGGTGAGATTGATGACATGCGCGCGCATGCCAAAGCGCCAGACGCGGGCCCGCTCGCGTATTTCGGCGAGCACCGGTTGCACGTTCATCGCGCCGTCCGGCGCCGCGCCGATCGCAAGGTCGGCGGACGTCAGGTCAGTTGCGGCGCGCCGGACAATCTGCGGGATCGCTCCGACCTCAAGATATTCGCGCGCCGGCTCGCTTCCGATGCGCACGCGCCAAATTCCTGCAAGCACGGACTCACGGATTTGCGCCAAAGAGCCATCTGGCAGCGCAACCACCCCAGCGACCTCACCTGCTCCGAGCACTTCGCCTATCAGCTTGCGCTCGGGATCGCTGAGATTCGCGAGTCCGTACAGTTGTGTCCGAGCGCCGCTCTTCTGGCTGCCAACGGCAGCGGCGGCATTTGATAATAGCGCGGTGGCATTCGGATAGGTCCTTGCAAGCTCGTCGCCGTCGCGCCAAGCGCGCTTGGCGAGCGCACTCGCACTCGTTAACCCGTTGTAGAATACATCGAGACTTCCAGAGCCGATGGCAAGGTCATTCGCCGCCCCGTCGGCGGCGTCGGATACAACGCGGATCGCTGTTTTCATAATGCGATGTTCCGTTGGCCGTATCGAGAGGCAATGCACTTGCCGACACAAGCGCTGCCGGCGTGTGGCCGAACCATCGGTACGGAAATGCGATCGATCGCGACGAAACGGACCGGTCTCCTGCCGATCAGGAGGAGTGTACCGTGCCGTTGGCAGAGGATCGGCGCCGGCGGGCCTCGCAGGCCGAGCCACTCAACCAGTTCGCGACCTACACCGCACGCAGGCACTGCACCTTGCCTGCGCCGCCGAAGCGTCTTGACCATCTCAGGAAGTAAGAGTGCGACTTGGATGATCCGGAGCAAATATGGAGGATCGGCGGCCCGCAGCGGCATCACGGCCGCCCTCACGGGAGGGTTCGCGACCAGGCGCGCATCGACGCTGACGCCCTCCACGTTCAGCGGAGCGGGTCGCGCCAGACCATGCTGCGTCGGCTGCAACTTCATCACACGCCTTCCTGTTAATGTTCGGTTCTGCTAGCAGGGTATTAGCAAGGCGTATGCCAATCACCGTCTGGCCGCGAATCGCACTCGAACCAGCGGATGGAAGCGCCTGACATTTCGCTGCAAAGGTACGTGCGACTGGGATACGATTTGTGAGCAAAACCGGCGAGCGGAACTTCTAGCGCAGGTGCTCCGGCAATTGCGGCTGATGACCGATCAAGTCCGCAAAGAAGCGATCGCAGTCCTGGCCGTTGAGGCTGGCCTCAAGCCCGTCAAGTGCATCCGAGATCAGCCTTGCTTCATTTTCGTCTAAAAGCCGCACCGCGCTGTCGATATGAACGAGCACCTTGGCGCCGACCGAGGCGTCGGAGAGCAGCACGACCGAGACGCGCCGCTGTTCATTGCGATACTCGCACAGCGCCGTGATGCCGTCGGTCTGGACAATGGTCATTGGCAAGCCAAGGCACATGGTCAGTCGCGGGCCGCTAAATCGGCTGCGCCCCCATCTCATAGTTTGCATGGTCGATATTGTTCGCTAACAGCCGTTCTGATGCAGGCAGCGGCGCGGTCCGCGGTTTTGCCGGCGAGTCCCACTGCTCCAGGAGTTTGCAAGCCAGTTCAATCGCAGGCGCAATCTGAACGCGTACCGGGACGGTCAGCGGACCGCCCCAATGCTCTAGGTCCAGTGGCTGACAGCCGATGAGAGCGAGCTCTCGCGGGCGCCGGCCAAGCAGGTCGACCGCACTCAAGACCTCCTGAAAGCCGGTCTGATGCAGGCTCACCTTCCTGGTGGCGGTAAATTTTGGCACTTCGTCATCTCGCACCAGCTTCAACTGCCCGGGTAGAAATCCATAGTCGATGGCATCGAACACGATCAGGCAATCGGCCTGCTCCAGAAAACTGATGAGATAGAGCCCCTGTGTGCCGCCATCGAGGACGGTTACGTTGTCATCGATCGCGTAGCGGCGGTGAAACTCCTCGACCACTCGCACGCCGAATCCCTCATCGGCCCACAGGATATTGCCGATGCCGAGCACCAGGATCCTTTTCTTGTTTTCCGGATGCATCCGCTTCCCAGTCAATCGCGAAATCCGCGAACCCGATATCATAGAAGAGGTGCTCCGGCGCTACATGAGTCTTCGCGGATCGCCGCGTAGATGTGGACCAGCGCAAAAGTCACGATCACCCACAGGCCGAGATGATGCCCGGTATGCACGTCCTGGCTGTTCGGCCAAATTGAAAATACCCAACCAAACAGCTTGTACTGCCAGCTGTCAGTACCGGCACCTTGCCCATAAAGTGCAAAGCCCGTGACGACCAAGAACGTCATCGTCTGCGTAAACATGAAGAACATTGCTAACTGAGCAAGACGGTTGTGCCCGAGCCGCCTCTCGGGCTCAACTGTAAGGAACGCGTACCAGCGAATCTCGTGGTACACCTCGCGCCAAAAGCGCCTGCGCCAGAGCGGCAACCAAAAGATCTGCATCGCATGCGCGTTTCCGATTAACGCCCAGTAGATCCGCAAAAGAAAGCCGATACTCAGCACATATCCCGTCGAGAAATGAGCAAAGCGGATATAGCCGAACAGGAAATTGCCGCTTGCCTCTCCCGACATCGCGGGTGTACCGGTTCCTATGACATAGCCGGTTAAACTTAGCACCAGAATGGCCGCCGCATTAACCCAATGCCACAGTCGCACCGGCGCGTAGGCAGTGCCAGCGCCGATGCTCCGTTCAGCGGGTTCCGCATCGACGCTGGCAAGGAGCTTCCGGGCTCTATCCAGCACGTCGCTAACGAACATTGACCGAGGCCATTTCCTGGCCGTCGGGACTCATCACGTGGGTCGAGCAAGCCAAGCACGGATCAAAGGAATGGATCGTGCGCAAGATCTCCAGGGGCCGCTGCGGATCGGCCATCGGGGTGCCGATCAGGGAGGCTTCAAAAGCGCCAACATTGCCCTTGGGATCGCGAGGAGATCCGTTCCACGTCGTCGGCACAACACATTGATAATTGTCGATCTTGGCGCCCTTGATCTTGATCCAGTGCCCAAGTGCACCGCGTGGGGCCTCACTGAACCCGTAGCCCTTGGCCTCCTTGTGCCAGCTTTCCGGCTTCCACCTGCTGACATCGGCAGTTGCCGTATTGCCTGCCTTGATGTGGATTACCAGCTTATCCTGGAAATAACGCATCTGATGCGCCGCCCACTGGCATTCGAGCGCCCGCGCAGCAGTACGGCCAAGCGTCGAGAACAGCGCAGTCAGCGGAAGATTGAGCCCCTTGAGTAGTCTCTCGGCCGGCTCCTTGAACTCGGCTTTGCCTTGCGCATAACCGATGATGTATCGCGCCAACGGCCCGACCTCCACGGCGTGGCCGCGCCAGCGCGGCGCTTTGATCCAGGAATACTTGCCGCCTTCGTCGAGTTCCTTGATATCTGTCTTGCTGCCTCTGAGTTTTGGCCCAAGTTCAAAATGCGGCTCGGTGATACCGTCCCAGGGATGCAGTCCACAGCAATCGCTGGGGTATTTATACCATGAATGCGCGACGAATTCCTGGATCTGCTCGGGATCTCCATGGTCGATCGGCAGTATCTCATTCAGATTGCCACCAAGAATGACCCCGCGCGGCAGCTTGAAACTTTTGGCGGAATAGTCATTTGCGTTTTCGGGGATGTCGCCATAGGACATCACGCTCTTGCTCGAAAGTCCGCCGCCATGGAGCCAGTCCTTATAGAACGAGCAGATCGCGGCAATGTCGGGCAGGTAGACCTGCTCGACAAACTCGATCGAACGGTCGATGATCGAGGAGACGATGTTCAGTCGCTCCATATTGATCGCACCCACCGCACCAGTTCCGTCGATGTTGATCGGGCAGGGCACGCCGCCGACCAGCCAGTTCGGATGCGGGTTCTTGCCACCATAGATAGCTTGGATCTTGACGATCTCCTTCTGGAAGTCCAGCGCTTCCAGATAATGCGCTACAGCCATCAGGTTCGCTTCCGGTGGCAGCTTGTAGGCCGGATGCCCCCAATAGCCATTCTTGAACGGACCGAGCTGCCCTGATCCGAAGAATTTGGTGAGCCGGATCTGCAAATCCCTAAAGTAGCCAGGGGACGACAGCGGCCAGGGCGAGATAGACTGCGCGAGCGCCGAGGTCGACTTGGGATCGGCCTTGAGCGCGGAGACCACGTCGACCCAATCCAGCGCGTGCAGGTGATAGAAATGTACGAGGTGATCATGCACGAGCAGGCACAGCTGCATGATGTTGCGGATCGAATTGGCATTCTCCGGAATCGCAATTCCTAGTGCATTTTCAACCGCGCGCACGGAGGTGAGCGCATGGGTGCCGGTGCAGACCCCACAAATCCGCTCGGTGAATGCCCAGGCGTCGCGCGGATCGCGTCCGCGCAGGATGACTTCGATGCCACGCCACATCGTCCCGCTTGAGACCGCATTGCGGATCACATTGTCCGAATCGAGATTGGCTTCGACACGCAGGTGGCCTTCGATCCGCGTCAGCGGGTCAATGACGATTCGCCTGCCTGAACGATCGAGATTGAACCCATTCGGTGTCTGGACGGCCAACGTCGCCCCCTCCTCAACTCAGTTTGCTTTTGGGGCTGCGCGATCCGACTTGTGGGTCAATCGCTTCACGGCGGTGACCGCCGCATGGGCAGCGACGGTTAGCCCAACTACGCCGGCAGCGGCCATGCCGATTTGGTCGGCGTTCTCCTCGATGCCGAACTGCTTGATCGTTGCGAGACGGTCGTAAAAAGACCCTTTATCCCAGAAGCCGTCTTCGGAGCAGCCGAAGCAGCCGTGCCCGGATTGAATCGGAAATGAGACGCCGCCGTTCCACCGAATGGCCGAACAGGCATTGTAGGTGGTTGGCCCCTTGCAGCCCATCTTGTACAGACAATAGCCCTTCCGCGCGTTCTTATCGTCCCACTCTTCGACGAATTGGCCAGCGTCGAAATGGGAACGGCGATAGCACTTGTCGTGAATGCGCTCGGAATAGAACATACTTGGACACCCTCGGCGATCGAGCTCCGGAAGCTTTCCGAACGTCGTGATGAAAGTCACGAGGCCACTCATGACCTCTGCGATAGGCGGGCACCCGGGCACCTTAATGATCGGCTTGTTGGTGATCACCTTATCGATCGGCGCCGCGCCAGTCGGATTGGGCTTGGCCGCTTGCACGCATCCCCACGACGCACACGTGCCCCAAGCGATGATCGCCATGGCCTCTTCCGCCATGGACCTGAGCTTTTCAACGAACGGCTTGCCGCCGTCAATGCAGAACATGCCACCCTCGTTCAGCGGTGGATTGCCTTCGACGGCGAGCACATACCTGCCCTTGTACTTGGCACGAGTTTCCTCCAGGATGGCTTCGGCTTGGTGTCCTGCCGCCGCCATGATCGTATCGTCATAGTCGAGCGAAATCATCGAGAGCAGCGCGTCCTTGATCAAGGGATGGGCCGAGCGGATAAAGCTTTCCGAGCAGCAGGTACACTCGAGCCCGTGCAGCCAGATGACGGGCACACGTGGTTTGGTCTCCAAGGCGTTGGCAATACTGCTTGCGGCGAGCGGATCAAGTCCCAAGCTCGCGGCAGTCAAACTGCAGAATTTGTGGAAACTACGACGCGTCATACCTTGGCGTCTGATCACGCTGTAGAACGTTTCCGTTGGACCACCCATAAAGCCTTCCGTGTGAGTTGTTGTCGGCCGTAACGAATTCCTGACGTTCAGCAAGAAACAAGCCAGCGAAGCGAAACACTTGACAGATACCAAGCCACCGCTTCGGCACTGCGGACTGTCGAAAGCAGCCAGCGAGCCACAGGCTGCGCCATTGATCTTTCATGCAAACGGTGTCTGGTTTTGGACGTTCATGTGAGCACCTCTACAGAGCAGCAATATAGTTCATCACTGCATGGCGACTACCTCATGCTCGCTTTTGCACGACCGCGACACTCACGCGTCTGCCGGTTCTTGAATAGAATTGGTGTTGCTGACGGGCACCGGACTGCCCTCCAGTCTTCATCAGACTTGCCGATTGCTGACCAATGGGGCGTAATGCGCGATCGTCTTTGAGCGTCTCGACACCAAACCCGCCTGCAAGAGCTTCTTCGTAATAGCGGAGGCGATCTCGTTGTTGCAGCACTAGCGCGAGCGGCTGACGCAGACAGCAGGTGACGGCGCCGACTTTCAGTCGACGTCGATGGGTAGTAAACAGTGTCTGCCTAGGCCGTGTGCTCTTAAGCGACTGGCCGCCTGATGTCCGTCCCCCCAACCGGGGGAAAAGCGGACATCTCCCGAGGTCGCCAAAGGGCCAAAACCAGCCGTACCCGCTTGGGCGGCTTCTTCTTGAAGCAGAACGCAGCTTGCGTATCGGGACCCCGCATCAAACCGCTTTGGTCGCGCGCATGATGGCTAAGTTGACCGTTGCTCGCATCGGCTGCGGTACCCCGTACATGCACGAGCGCCAGAGCCACTCGACAGGACCGAACCGATAGCGGCGCAGCCACCAAGCGCTGAACACCACCTGCGCGACATACACGAAAATACCGATCGCCAGTGTCGCGGCCACGCCAAGGCGAGCAAATTGGCCTAGACCATAGCCGTAGAAGATCCAGCCGCAGATCACAGATTGCGCCAGATAGTTGGTGAACGCCATGCGGCCAAGCGGCGCGGCCCAGCCTAGTATTCTCCGCCCGCCCGGGAGGTTCACAGCGGCGATGACTGCGGCGGCATAACCCAGCGCCAACACGAGCACCCCCAGCTCTTCCACCGGAAAGCGCGCGCGACCGAGCGACGGCCAATCGAAGAGCTCTTGTCGTGCTGCCGCGAGACTCAATCCACCGCCGAGAAGAATGCCAAAGGTTGCGAGGACGAGCAGCAGGCGCCGGTTCGCCGAGGCCCGACGCAAAACTCCGCTGCGCCACGCGAGGGCGCCGACGAGGAACAGCGCGACAGTGCGCGGAAAGCCCATGACGTGCAGCGGAAAGATCGCCGGCACCTCGCGGATCCGGAACGCGAGCACATCGAGAAATCCGCCCGTGCCGTACACACGCGTCGCCTCCGTGGCAAGAGCGGCCATCTCGGCTGCACCTGGCAGCGGCACGATCGGCGGTAACAGCGGCATGGTCACGTAGAGCCCCAGGAGCAGCAGGGCTGCACCTGCCATGAGCCACCGCGCGCCGCCGAGGAAGGGCAGGACCACGAAGCCCGCCAACGCGTATTCGACGAGAATGTCCCCGTTCCAGATGAAATAGAGATGCACCAGGCCAATAACCAGCAACACCAGCAGCCTGCGCACGAGCAAGATCATCCGCCGCGCATTGCCGGCAAGCCGCTCGAATTGGATCGCAAGGCCGACGCCGAACAACAGCGAGAACAGCGAAAACGCCTTCAACTCGACCACAACCGTCAGCACAGCCGCCACGGCCCGGTCGAGCGGCACCGCCGGCTCCGCGTTCGGTAAGAACGGCGCGAAGATGGAGATCCGAAATATGGTCACGATGTTCATCGCGAGCACGCCGAACAGGGCCACGCCCCGCAGCACGTCAATCGCTTCGAGCCGCTCCGACGGGCTCATAGGCTTTCTTGGCCCGTCACTCGCCGGCGCGGGTGGCGAGCCTATGCTTCCGCCGGTCATTGCAGGACTCCCCCCATTTGCGATGGAGAGAATTAGAATGCCGCCTCGTGCCGCGTCAAACTACCAGAATTGGGCAAAGTCTCACATGGCGCTCGACGTGAGTTCGGGGTTTTGTCGGTTCAAGCCGACGTGGTCCGGATGGGACCGCGAAGGTCCGGTTGAGGTCAAGGCTCCCGTCCGCAGCCAGCATGCCCTTGGTCGGGGCATCTCTCGGAAGAGGACATCGCCCCGCTCGAGGCCAGATGTTTCGTAGGCCAACTTGGTAACGCCTCCGAAGTCGTGCGCAAGAAGTATCTCGATCATGTGACTGCCGAAACCCTCCTGGTCGGCTCGGTGACGATTGGGCCGCCGCTTTCCCGCCAAGAGAAGCAGAACTCCTCCCCGTCGAAAGCCTAAGATAGGAACATAGCCTTCATCCCAGGAAAGGACCCCATGCTTCACCGCGTTCGTCGCGAGCTCGTGGATCGCCATCAGAAGGGACAGAGCCTGCTTGGACTCCAGCTCCACTGCTGGACCAGACAACCTTAATCGCTCGGTGTTCGAATGGTACGGTGCGAGGAGGCCCTCCACTACCATTCGGATGAAAGCTCGCGGCGCAATTGAGTTGATTAGCAGATCTTACGTTTGCCGCGTCATCCCGATTACGACCACCAGGTTGTTTTGATGCGATGAACAAGCTCGCCCATCAATAACTTCTGTCTCCGTTCGAGCTCCTGGATCATCACATCCCGTGAAGCCGCATCGACTTTCCTTTTGCAAGACGAGTTGCCTGTGCACCTTCGTCATGAATCAGCTTGTCGTCCATGGCGATTGCAACCACCGCACCCGGCACGCGTTTACTCGCGATTTCGCGAGCGGAGAACTCGTCGAGCTTGGCGAGGCGCTGCTGAGAAACGCCGACGTCATGGGCCGTCGCTCCGGGCAGAGGCGCGGAGTGCACTGAATTGAAGCCGATTCCAACAGCCCCGCGGCCATAACAAGCTTGTTCATTGTAGCCTCGCAAGGATTGATGGATCCGGCTTGCAATACTGCCGCTCGTGATCGGATATGTCCAGCCGGCTAACCTAAGACGGTTCGGTTCCTCTCCTGGCACAGTGTCTGTCGATGAGGGTTAAGGTGAAAATTGCCGCAAAGGCGAACATCACCATACCGCCGGCAACTACACTCGCCTCGCGCCAGCGCGATGCTTGGACGTACTCTACGACGTAGGCTGACAAAACCTTGGTGCGCCCAGGAATGTTGCCGCCGATCATCATCACGACGCCGAATGTGCCGATCGTATGAGAAAAGCCAACCACAGCGGCTTTAACAAACTCCAATCGCGCCAGCGGCCCCCTGATCGTAATGAAGGCGTACAGCGACGAAACGCGCCCCGTAGTTTCCAACTGGCGATCTCCCATCCCAACAAAGGCGTTACGGATCGGCTGCACCACCAACGGCAGCGCCGAGAGGACCGATCCGATCACGATTCCCGCGAAAGTAAAAGCGAGCGTGCGCTCGCCCCACAAAGAGGCGAGAACGCCACCCGGTCCGTCTGGGCCGAGCAACACGAGTAAGCAAAAGCCGAGAGCCGTCGGCGGCAGCACCAGCGGCAGGGCGATCATCATCGTCACCGCCTCACTCAAAAGAGTCTTTGAGCGCGATAGCCACAAAGCGAGGGGCACGCTAATCACGAGGAGAATCACGGTCGTTACGCTGGCTAGCTCAATCGTGAGCGCAACAGATTGCGCAATCTCTGCCGAAAAGACATCCATGTGCGTCAACCCAAAGCTGAAAGCAGGTCGTTTTACGGGTTCAGTGATCGCCTGCACGTCCGACTCGCGCAGCTACGTGGCGCGGATCGCCTTTTAGTCGCGTCGCACTTCATGGCGGCCGCCACATTCACGCGCGTCGTTTCCACGAGCAAGAGCAGCGTCGCAAGTCTCATCGGCAACTCCTGTGAGAGGGCCGCTTCCATCCATCTGACGGCGGCACCTCCTCGTTTAAAATCAGCAATTCCTGTGCCGCGTGCGAACTGCGGGGCCGCCATGCGCAACATGGGAGAAATTCGCATAGACGTCGAGGTCGCGGTGGCGTGGACCTAACGCTATGTCAGATTTCTGGCATCTCTGTTGCCGAGCAGACAGCGACGGCCGCGCAACGAAACGGCAGAATTTGACGCTGCCAGAGATGCCTATGTGGTTTGTTGGTGGCTCAAACGCCGCACTCGCCGGGCCGGTAATGGAACGGATCCATGAAGCCTGCCCTTTGGCAGCAACGCGAATAATCTAGCGAGTAATCATCGTGACGCTGCTTCTGCGACGCGGCAAAAGGCGCTGAGGGGCCGAGAGCTAAGGCAGCCTATCGACCAATCTGCCTAATGCGCATCTTCGCACATGCCTGGAGACAAATGCCCCGTGCACGAACAAGCTTTGCCGCTAGCGACGAGCAGTGCATCGTTTCAAGATTATTGCCCCGCGCAATCGAGCTCGCAAACCAGGCTTCCATCGCGTGGATGAGTACAATCCAAACTATCAATTTTACCAATGTCATCCACTGTTGCATCCATCAGCAGTTAGCGCAGATCGATCACGCTCGGGCTTCCATCCCGAGACGGAACTCCACTAATGCGCTCAACCGATCAAGTTACACGTCTCGCCGCAACTTTTTGTTCGACTTTGCGAACGCGGGCCGAGCACTCAAACGGATACCACCGGAGACAGACGGCTTGCCCGAGACCGCTCAATTGGGCGCACTTTGGGCAACTGGTGCATATCTTGCTTAACGAGAAAGGATAACGCAACTAAACGCCTGCCTTTTGGAACGACGCACCGGCTCTCGGAACCGTCTTCAATCGGACAAGGCTAAAATGATGAGCCTCGTATGACGCTGTCGCCTCTCAATGACGCGGCGGCTCGCATTCGAGTATATTTGGGAATGAAGCGTCATGACCACCATGGCAACTGCGGCGCCCGCACGCGCGTCGCAAGCTTGGTATAAGATTCTCTACGTGCAGGTGCTGATCGCAATCTTGATTGGCGCCATGGTCGGCTGTCTATGGCCGTCTGTCGCGACAAACGACTGGGTCAAGGCGCTCGGTGACGGGTTTATCAAGCTCATCAAGATGGTCATCGCGCCGATTATTTTCTGCACCGTCACATCTGGTATTGCGCATATTCAGGATGCGAAGAAAGTCGGGCGCGTCGGCATCAAGGCGCTTGTCTATTTCGAGATCGTCTCCAGCTTTGCCTTGGTGTTGGGCCTTCTTATGGGCAATCTGGTCCAAATCGGTCATGGCCTTGCGGTCAAGCCGGATGCTGGTGCGGTCGCCAATTACGTCAAGCAGGCGGAAGCCTCGAAGACCGTCGATTTCTTTCTCAACATCATTCCGGATACCGTTGTCGGCGCCTTCGCCCGGGGCGATGTTCTGCAGGTTCTCCTGTTCGCGATCCTATTCGGCTTTTCACTGATGGCGTTAGGAAACCGTGGGGAGCGACTGCGAGGCATGATTGACGACGTCGCGAACGCGGTGTTCGGCGTCATCGCTATCATCATGAAAGCGGCTCCGATCGGCGCCTTCGCGGCCATGGCCTTCACGATCGGCAAGTTCGGGCCGGCAGCACTCGGCAATTTGATCGGTCTGATCGCGCTGTTTTACGCGACGGCGGCATTATTTGTCGTGGTGGTGCTCGGTTTGATCGCGCGCCTCGTCGGCTTTTCAATCTTCAAGTTCATTGTGTATATCAAGGACGAGATTCTGATCGTGCTCGGCACATCGTCCTCTGAAAGCGCGCTGCCGCAATTGATGGAGAAGCTCGAACGGTTGGGCTGCTCCAAGCCCGTGGTCGGCCTGGTGGTGCCAACTGGCTACTCCTTCAACCTCGACGGCACCAATATCTATATGACACTTGCGACATTGTTCATTGCCCAGGCACTCGGGGTCGATCTCACCTTTGGCCAGCAGCTCACGATCCTGCTCGTGGCAATGCTAACGTCGAAGGGAGCAAGCGGCGTCACCGGCGCGGGCTTCATCACGCTCGCTGCGACGTTGTCGGTGGTCAACCCAGCGCTGGTGCCGGGCATGGCAATCGTATTTTCGATCGACAAGTTCATGAGCGAGGTGCGCGCCCTTACTAACATCACCGGCAATGGCATCGCCGCCGTGTTCGTATCCTGGTGGGAGGACGAGCTCGAGCACGCGACGCTGCAAGCTCGGCTCAACCAGCCCAACGTTTCCATTACCGACACACGATGAGATAGGTCCCGGATCCTAGTCGCCGCCATTCAAAGACGCGTTGAATGCAAGCGCAGCGACATTTCTCGTAGTTCGAATCGAGACAGCCGACTTGACGAGCCGGAACTTTCACGCGCGATCGCCGGTGCGCAGCCCGCCTCGCCCCCCGGGCAGCCGCCCTGAAAAGATGCCCGCCGAGCAAAAGAGTCGGTACCAGTCATTTTCAAGCGCGTCTTTCACCGTCAAGCTTCCGGCCATCTGCACGCTTCTGCGACATTTGCCGTGCCAGATAACAGGACTGCGACAGATCGTGTCCGGCCTGACAAACTAGTTGTTGCTCCGCCTACAATCGCGCTCGATTCCGGCCAACGCCCCGGAGACAAGCCTCCGCACCGAGGCGTGATGGCCCTAGGACATACAAAGCAGTCGTAACTTCGCCTTCGTATCTCGGCACATGACCATTGCGCTTTCTTCCGCATGACCGATCGTACCGGCGAGATGAGTGGTTCGGCAGCTTGTCTTTGTTCTTTCCGGGTTCGGCGAGGCGCCCTGATTGTTCCGGCTCAACGTCTTGACTGAACTGCAGCCGCTGTCCTCCTGCGGCTGGCGTAAGGGAGTTATCCTCGGCTGCAGCCTCGAGCGCCTGTCCGGATTATCGGCAACGTAGGAAAGCAGGCACCTGAGCATCGATTGCAGGCGTGTCACCGCGCCATATTGAAAGGTTTAGGACAACTATACGTACGTCTGTGATGCAATTTTTCTCTGCGCGTGCTCAGTTCATTACCAAGCAATCGAGCGGAACCGCTCACCAGCGGGTGCCGGTGCTGAGTATTGCCTTATTTTTGCCTAAAATGTTATAGCTCCCCCGCCGGAGAAAAGGCCGGACGGTATCAGAATGCGTAGCCCGATCAGCAGTTTAGAACGTTCAGCCCCTCAGTTTACTTTCGGCAGCATAGCGCTGGCCGTGGTAACACTGGCTGGCTTGTACCTTCACGCCCATTTCGCCGCGACGGCGTTCGCCTATTTGTTGGTGGTATTGCTGTTTTCGTTGATGGGCAGCTTCATCGCGTCGTCCACGCTTTGCATCATAGCCATCGCTGCTCTCGCTTACTACTTTGCGCCGCCGGCGTTCAGCCTGCGTATCGATGACCCCCAAGATCTGCCGGTGGTTGTTGCATTCTTTATTGCCTCGATTGTGGGAGCGCACCTGATCGGAAAGCTCCGCCAGGAAAGAGAGGCTGCGCGTGTCGTTGCGGCCAAGCTTCAGCAGAGTGCGGCCGATTTGGAGGATCGCGAAAAACGCTGGCGCGCCATCTTCGAGCACAATCCGGCCATGTACTTCATGGTCGATGAAGCCGGCATTGTCCTCAACGTCAATACGCTCGGCGCGACACAACTAGGCTATCCTCGTACTG
>NZ_SPQT01000041.1 GCF_004571025.1 Bradyrhizobium niftali
CTGGCGCTGGTGGAAGGGGCGACCGAGAATGCCGCAACGGTTCAGGCCCTGCTGGACAACCTGGTCTCGCGCGGGCTCGACCCGACGGTGCCAAGACTGTTCATCGCCGACGGCGCGAAGGCGCTGTCGAAGGCGATCCGCCGCACCTTCGGTCCGGCCGCTGCGATCCAGCGCTGCCAGATCCACAAGGCGCGCAACATCATGGAACGCCTGCCGAAAGAGCATCATGCGGCCACCCGTCGGGTGCTGCGCCAGGCCTGGGAGCTCGATGACGCCGACAAGGCCGAAAAATTGATCCGCAATTTCGCGCGTCGACTCGACCAGCAATGGCCCGGCGTAGCGGCCAGCATCCTCGAAGGCCTCGACGAAATCCTGACTGTCGTCCGGTTGAAGTTGCCGAAGGAGCTTCGTCGATCGCTCGCCTGTACCAACATCGCCGAGAACATGATGGGCACCATTCGCCGCGTCACGCGCCACGTCAAACGCCGGCGGGATGCCGGTATGGCCTTGCGATGGGTCGCGGCCGGCATGATCGAGGCTAATAAGGGCTTCCGACGATTGAAGGCGCATAACCAATTGTCGGTTCTGCGTGCGGCTCTTCAAGCTCGCCACAATCGCATGACGATCAACCCCGTTGCCCACGTCACGAGGGCCGCGTAACATTCATTCCGGCAACGTCGGCCCGACCTAGTTCAACAGCGATCGGGACATCCCCCCGATCGAGACGGAGCTAAAAGAAGCTTAACCCTATCCATTTTTCGGAGGAAATCAATGTCTCAGAAGAGTATCGAGATGAATACAAGAGGCTCTTAGAGCCATCGGAGCTCTGTCGAGGAAATCACAGAATTCATCTATCGGGGCTCGCCAGATATCGCCTAAGAAACGTCTCGGCCAAGGGGAGACGGACCTCGTCTCAACAGGAGTCGCACGCTGTCGCGGAAGCGGCGAATTTGTGGGCAGTGTGCGCTCCTGTTCTGGCGGCGATTTCGTTAGGTCTTGAGGATGGCAAAGGCCTCGCCAGCGATAAGAGAAACGATACGACGACTCGTCGGGTTTGTTGGGTTCGCGACAGTGTTTCAGCCTGGTTCGCAGAGTCGACCCCACTAAGAAGTGATCGGAAAGGGTTCGCCTGCGCAATCAGCGAACTGGCACGAGTTTTGATGCTTTTCCTTGGCGCGGCAGGAGCTGCCGGCTGGACATCGCGCCCCGGGTTAGCGTCATCGGGGGCAGGGAGGAGGGATGCCAACCTGGCTCAAATCGCACGCGATCGAATGGTTGGCATCGCCGCGTTCACGCTGCCGACGGTGTGCGCGAGCGATTGTCGAGCTCAAGAGAACATGTCGAAAACTAATCCAGTCGCTTTCTTGTGGCGGCGCGAGCTGGCCCAATAGAGTCAGAGTTTGTGCGCGTTCGGGTGTCTCCTATTTACTTGAGCGTCAGCACCGCAGTCGGCTCCGTCTGTTTGCTAAAGAGTTGCAGGAGATGCCTTATGAACTTGGATGTTCATCGCAACGGAACGGCGTATGCCAGCCCCGCCGCGGGTCAAGTGTTGCGCGATCTTGGCGTTGAACCGATCATTAATTGCACTGGTGTGCGTACCTCCTACGGCGGATGCAATCCAACGCGATCTGTGCTCGCCGCAATGGAAGCTTCGGGTCGAGTGTTTGTCATTATGGACGAACTGGCAGAAGCGGTGGGCCGGAAACTGGCGACGCTCACCGGTGCCGAATGGGGCCTCGTGACCGCTGGAAGCGCGGCAGCAGTAAGCCAAGCTGTTGCTGCTTTCGTTGCCGGCAACGATCCGGAAAAGATGCTGAAGCTACCGTCGCATGCCGAGAAGATCGTGGTTGTCGCTGCTGATCAACGGATGGCTTACGAGCATGCAATTCGAGCAGTCGGCTGTATAGTGCTTCCTATCGGTCGAGCCTCAGAGTTGGACCAGCTTCCAATCGAGAACATTGCAGGAATATGCGTCGTTGCCTCAGATATTCCGAAGTCTGTCGTGCTCTTCGAGGAAATCGCTCTGCGCTCCAAACAATTGGGAATCCCGCTGATTGTAGACGCGGCCGGAGCAGCCCCACGATTTCCGAGCGTTTGGCTTCGAAACGGGGCCGATCTGCTGATTCATTCGGGCGGCAAGTATATCCGCGGACCGCAATCTACGGGCTTCTTACTTGGCTCGGAAAGACTATGTAGAGCAGCGTATCTGAATGGACCACCTGGCCAATCGTTTGGTCGGTCAATGAAGGTTGGTAAAGACGAGATAATCGGTGCTTACGTCGCGTTAGAGCAATGGGTAAGGGGAGGGGCTGCTCGTGCGATGGAAAGGTGGCGCGAGTGTATTTCGATAATGAAGCGCGAATTTTTGAGTTTGCCTGGCCTGGCTGTCGAAGAGATGGAGCCAGACGCCGCATTCTGCAATCCACGAATTGCCGTTTCGTGGCAGGCTAAAACGTTCCCAATAAACGCCGACGTGATCGCCAGGAGGCTGGCCACCGGGCGTCCGCGCATTGTGCTGCACGACTGTTGGCAGCGCCCGCAGCGGATCGTAGTCGATCCGACCAATCTGACCAAAGTCGAAGCTGAGATCGTCGGCCGCTCAATCGTTCATGCCATTTTAGGGCCGCCTTTGGCGCCAGCGGCGCCTCAAGAGGCTGGTTTCGAGGAGCTAGCGGGAGCATGGCAGGTCTTTATCGACTTTCTTCACGGTAGCGCTGTCCATGCGTTCATGCTGCTACAGGATCGTCAGAATATTGCGGGCACGCACATCGGCGCTGAGGTCTCGGGTAACTGCCGAGGCAACATAGTTGGGTCGAAATTGAAGCTGTTTTCCCAATTGCCGGGCGATCCCTTGGCCTTGGACTACGAGTTCGAAGGAACGCTTCACGATGGCATTTTGACAGGGGTTGTTTTCTTGGGTGCGTCCGCAGCCAAGTACAGCGGCGTCACCTTTAGGCGACAATTCGGACGTGCGAGTTGGCGCGCCACGCGTACCCTAACAAATCACAGCGATGACGTAAAATGTGCAAGTCGTGGCTAAACGGTTCTCTAAAAAAGGAGTCCGAGCAAACTGGAGATAATCAGGAAGTGTCATCTTCCGAGGACAAACTCAGCCCAGTCTATGCTCGGATACCGTTGATAAGCGTGGCTAAGCTGATTGAACCGTATTTTGTCGCCTCGAAATACATGTGCAGGCCGGCCGCTTCATATGGATGTAGTGCAGACCACGGTTAATAGAGGCCTACGGGGAAGGCGTGTGGCGGAGACGCCACGATTGACACGACCAAACAGCGGTCAAAAGTCGTCTCGCCCCGTAGTTCGTGTCATTCACCATCGCTGGAATAAATCTGTTCGGAGCGAAATGGGAGGCGAGCGGAGCCGATTGCGCGTGATCCGTAGTAGTTGAAGCACTCGATGATATGCGACCCGAATCGAGAAGATCGCCGCCCATCAGGGAGAATGATAGGCTCATCATTGTGGCACTGGGCGGTGCAGGAATTATCAGCTACGGCACGCTTTATTATTGCGTGGCGTCCATTGCAAAAGAGGCTTCCCGTGACCTCGCAGTCACAGAGGAGTGGCTACTCGCTTGTTTCTCCTTTGCCTTGCTTGCTAGCGCGCTGATGTCGCTGGTTGCCGGTCGCTTCATGGACCGATACGGCGCAGGCAAGACAATGAAAGTCGCCTCATTCGTTGGAGCTGCTAGCCTGGGAATTGCAGCAACTTCTTGGAACGCGGTCGTTTTTGCAATTGCCCTATTCGGTATGCAACTTGCGTCGGCATTTCTCTTTTACGAGGCTGCGTTCGTGTTTTTGGTACAGCGAGATGCGGTTCATGCGAAACGGCAAATGGCTGCCTTGACATTGATCGTGGGTTTCTCGTCAACGCTGTTTTGGCCGTTAACCTCGTTGTTGCTCACGTCGATATGTTGGAGGCAAGTCTGTTGGATCTATGGAGGTTGCAATGTTCTCCTCGCCTTCCCTTTAATACAATTGGCTCTTGGGAAGTCCTCCGCAACGCTTGGAGAGCAGAACACGGTCTGTGACTCGCAAGACCAGTCCTCTTCCAAGCCGATTGACCTCGTCCTCATAACGGTAGGCTTCTCACTGACGACATTTGCTTTTTCTGCATTACTCGGTCGAATGATTCCCATCCTTTCGTCAATCGGCTTAGACCTGCAGGAGACAGCCTTGGTTTCCACACTCTTCGGCCCGTCACAGCTCGCAGTACGGTTGTTTGCAGGATGGTTTAGCGAGAGGATATCTCCCATTCAACTCACCATTTTCTCATGCCTTATGCTTTCGGCGGCCACAATCGTCATTGTTCCGGCGTGTCACTCTCTCGTCGGAATTGCAATCTTCGTTGCCTTGGTTGGGTTTAGCTCTGGTCTAAACAGCATCTGTCGAGGAAGCTTGCCGCTGTCAGTCTTCGGGCCGGGCGGGTATGGAACACGAGTCGGATTGATCACGACTTTCCGATTGTCGACGGCGTCGTTTGCGCCGTTCTTCTTCAGCTTCATCCAAAACAACTATGGAATTGGGCTTGCCTTGGGTTCACTAACCGTCTGCGCAGTAGGAAGCACGCTTTCATTCGCATTCGTGGGTGTCCGATCAAAGGCGGAGCCAGGCCAATGAAAAGTGGGCTGATCGGCCTGGTTGCGAGCCCGACGTGAACCGGATCGTCAATAAGTGTTCGCCACCTTAGATCAACGATTGCAAGTGTCTGAGTCTAGGCCATCACGCGGAGCTCGACGTTCGCGCGCATTCTGGAAGCCGTGGTGCGCGCGAGGGGGGATCAACTGAGCGGTCCAACTGCAGCCCCGAATGGGAGACGTATCTCGGCTTCGCCCGGGCCAGAGCTCAAAATGACAGATGTCGCCCCGCTGAGGAGTTGCACGTTGGGATTATCTGGACGCTAGACTTGGTCATCGCGATCGCGACCGCCATTTGCCGCGGTGTTCGGCCCCACTTTGCGTCCTGCCTTGGGCATGTCAACAAGCGCCCGCTGGCGGTCCTTTCGAGGCGATTGAACAGCAGCGGCTATGGGAGAGAACGTCAAGCTGGCCGACCACAGCTCAAGTCCGCCTCGCCCCCACATTTGCATGAAGGGAAGAGCTGCCGTCTTCGCTCGCGGAACCACTAAGCTGACCTACTAGAACCGGTAGATTGCGGACATTTCGGGCCCCGCCCAATTTAAGTTGCGGCCGCCAACCAGCCGCTTGGGCTCAGGTTTCGATCGCTCTCGGCAGAAAGAGCAACATCGAGGTTCGATGATCGCATATTTATCTGACCGCGCAAATGCCGTTACTGCCGTGGGGCTCCTGTGCTGCGGTGCAGCGATGGGGCTCGTGGTCAAAGGACAGTATGAGGTGGCAGTAGCGCTCGGGCTCTGGGCGATCATCGCTGATGATGTGGATGGCGAAATTGCCCGGCGCACCAAAGGTCGAACAATGGCTACCAAGGCCATTGGTAAAGCTCTCGATGCGTTCTCTGACCTCTCGTTTGGATCTGTCATCCCGGCGATTGTCATCGCATCTTTTATCGAGTTTCCAGCATCTGCGGTGTTCACAGCGTTCGTGATGCTGATCGGAGCTCTTCGTCTGGCATATTTTGACTATTTCGGATTGGACGAGCGTGGTCGTTCGACCGGTCTACCTCTCTCTTACGCTCTGCCGATGCTGGCCGCGATCTTGCTGGTTGACCACACTATCGCGCCGCTTGAGTTGGGTGTGGTTCTTCCCGCATTCTTTGTACCGCTATCGTTGCTCCACATCGCCCCGTTCAAGATCAAAGCCTCTGGCAGTCTTGTGCATGTGATAACCATCGGCGTGGCGGCCACTGCGTCTGCCGGATTATTGATGACGAGTAGAGCGGGTCAATAAGCGGGCTTGCAATGTCGTAAGGACCAGAAATGTCGAGCTCAATCAACCGCGTGGTATTTGCCGGCACCAGGGGACTTGCGACCCGCTGTCTTCTGTTCGTCATCGAGACGAGCGGCAAAGACCACATCGCCGGCATTCTCGGCGCTTCCCGGTACGAGAAAACTTGGTGGAGGCACGAAACCAGTGAGGAGCTTTGGGAAGTCGCAGACCGCTTCGGAGTACCCTTTTTCGAGTCGATAGATGATGTTCCTCCTCTCGGAACGTTTCTCGTAAGCGTCATGTGGAACAAGATTTTCCCGCCCCATATCCTCGCACGGTTCGATGGAGGAGGTATCAATCTTCATCCAGGCCCACTCCCTGAATATCGCGGCAGTTTTGCGCGGACACATGCCATACTCAATGGCGAGAAGATCTTTGGGGTAACTGTCCACTATCTCTCAGAGCGGGTCGATAGGGGCGATATTATCGGCGAATTGCGGTTCCCCGTGCTGCCGTCCGAGACAGCCCTCTCTTTAGACACCAGAGCGCAACTTTATGGCTACGCTCTCTTCTGCCAAGTGTGGCTGCGTTTGTTGGACGGATCGGCGACCTGTCGCTCACAAGACGAGTTGATAGCTCAAGAAAAGCGCAAGGCTTGCTTCTATCCCATGCGCACGATGGCCGCACTTCTCGATTCGGCAGACGTTCCACGCAGCGCCGAAGAGCTCGGTCGGCTCTACCGCGCTCTATACCTTCCACCACGCATTGAGCCTCCAAAGTGGCTTGTCGAACGAGTCATGACCAATGAGGTTCGGACCCTCGCTCGGGACGTTCACCTCCAGGGTAAGGTTTGACTCGGCTCGCGCCGCGGAAGCTAGCCCGGAATATGAGATCGCGCTTCGCGAGACCGCGCCAAAGTGTTGCCTGCAAACCTCCGCTCATTGACTGAACGTGGTCTTAGCTCTGGAGGTTGTTTTTGTAGCATCCAGCCTATCGAGAGGCGCCGGCGCCCCGACCGCGTGAGAGCCGGCTGAGCACGCAGGAGGCTAGCTGTGTGTGGGATTTGCGGATTCATCGGACGGGTTACTGATCTGTCAGTGACTGAGCGGAACCTCGCGCGTTGCGCTCAGACCCTGGCCCATCGGGGCCCTGACGCGAGTGGTAGTTGCGTGACCTCTTCCTTTGCCTTTGCGCATCGAAGGCTCGCGATCATCGATCCGGATCCTAGGTCAAACCAACCGTTTCTCGATGCGGAATTCGGCTTGGCCCTCACGTATAACGGGGAGATCTACAATTACCGTGACTTAAGGCGGGACCTGCTCCGGCGCGGATACCGATTTCGCACTGAGTCGGACACGGAAGTACTTTGCAAGGCATTTGCTTGTTGGGGGATTGATAGCGTCAAACGTCTGCGGGGAATGTTTGCTTTCGCAATCTACGATCAAAAGACCGCGACAGCGTTCCTTGTCAGAGATCGGCTCGGAGTCAAGCCGCTATACTACGCTTTCACGGATAATGGCCTTGTCTTTGCCTCACAGCCGTCAGCCATCCTGCAGTGGCCAAGGGTCCGCTCGAAGCTCGATCCGGTTGGGTTATCAGGCTTTCTCTCCTACCGCGCCGTTTTCGGCGAGAGGACGCTATTTGCAGAAATTCGAAAGCTGCAACCTGGCACCTGGCTGAAGATCACGGCTCAATCGCACGAGCATAGACGTTGGTGGGATCCTGCCTGCCTCGATGAGAGCAGTGATTGCAGTTCTCTTGAAACGTTGATCGGCGGCGCCGTGGAGGAACATTTGCTGCCCCATACTCCAGTCGCGGCGCTGCTTTCCGGCGGGCTCGACTCCAGTGTGTTGGCTTTCGAGCTTTCAAGGCGCTCGTCGCAAAAGCCGACATGCTTTACTGGAATCGTAAGCAACGATGTGTACGATGAAAGCCCTTATGCTGTTGAGGTCGCGAAATCTCTCAAGCTTGCCCACGTCTTGGTCCAGCTGCCTGGGGCAACGAGCCTGGATGTCGTTAAGCGCCTTACTGCATTGCGTGGGCATCCAATTGGCATGCACAACGAAGTGGCGATGTATTTGCTTGCGCGAGCGGTCAGCCGCTCTCACAAGGTGCTCCTTACCGGCGAAGGTGCCGACGAGATATTCCTCGGGTATAGCCGGATCTTCAGGTTGTCCTTCGACCTTCGTCGACAGGCGCTGTTGGCCGCGTTGCCAGATGTCATTGGCCGCCCGGCGCGACGTCATCTCGGCCTTCCCAAGTTCAAAGCGAGCGACTTCGAGTTCTTTCTTGCGCGGTACACTTACTTTCCGCAAGCCGAGAAGCTTGGGCTGGCGACACCGGCATGGAGAAAAGACATCGGTCACGATGCGGGGCTCATCGATTGGATGAACAATGCCTACCATTCAGGCGGCGCCACCCCGGTCGAGCGCATAAGGCAATTCTTTGTACGGCATCATCTGCCGGCGCTGCTTGAAATGGTCGACAACACCACAATGGCGGCGGGCGTGGAGTCTCGCGTTCCTTTCACAGACCACCGAATCGTTGCGCTAGCTCTGCGCATGTCGTTCTCAGAACATCTGCGTTGGAAACATGCCCTCGCCCCGTTTCAGGCGGCCTTCGCTCCGATTGAAAAATTTAGCGAAACGCTTGACGTCTCCAAGGCCGCGCTGCGCACCATTTACCGAGATCGTCTACCCGCAAGTGTGCTCACGAGAAAGAAGCTCGGATTTCCGTTGCCGTTAGGTAAGTGGGCGACAGACCAGAGCTCGATGCCGTTTCGGGATTTAGTCTTCAAAGACTCTCCCGCGATCGCTGATTATCTCGATATTGGTGCTCTCCGCCGATGGTATGCACGCCGCTCTCAAGTGGCGAACGATGCATTCGGAAAACAACTCTGGCTGATCTGCAATCTGGAGATCTTCCTTCGTCAACTTTCTTCATAGCTGTTGGTAGGACGGGATGCGGGGTAGCCAAGGCAATCCGGAATGCGGCACCGCTTAGCGGGAAGACGAGCCGATCGGTGTAGAAACAGGAGAATGCCAGCCGCCACAGATGTCTGGATGCGTGATCGCGCTATCCAGTGCGCATGGCGCGTTCTGAAGGGGCTGGAACTGCGCTGAATTACGCCAATGGATTAGGACGCGAGAACGACGTTGACGTTGAGAGCGACCTGTCGTGTTCGCGCGCCCGCGAAAAGCTCGTTTTGACGGACACGCGCAAGAATGCAGGACAGGCCTCATGATGGCTGGTTATGCTGCTGTCGAACTCGGTGTATACCGGCGCTGCCGACCGCAGGCCGCTCGACGGCTCGAGATCGACCTATCCTGGCTATATGTTGGGTTTTTAGCGGCTACCGAATGCATCAGCGTTCGGGACCAGTAACGCCCGGCATGTCAGGCCGAGGTTGATGCTGAGCATAAATCCTGGGAAGCGGAAGCGCGACATTCGACATTTTTGGAAGGCCAGCAAGAATGACAGCCTTTTCCCGGTTAGGGCCGAACTCGGTCATGCTGGCAAAGCTCGCATGATCGACGCGCGTGGCAGCATCCTCCTCGGCGGGATCTTTGAGCGGATCATTGAAGAACACGTAATCGGCGTCCGTCCCAGTCACCACCACCCAATGAGTGATCGTTTTAGCTTCGAACTCAATGCTGACCATCACGATAGGGTACCACCCCACCGCCATCCATTTCGAGAGGTCATCGAGGCTGTAGGTGCCAAGATGGACGGGGATGCAGCGCTGGTATGCTTCGGCTAGATCTCGCTCCTGGAGAATCTGCATCACCTCCACCTCGCCGCCTTGCGAAGCGCGAGACTTAAGAAAAAGCCCGTCATGGCTCACGACAACAAGCGCTGCGAAGCCGCGCCGTTTGAGGGCCAATGCCAGACCAACCGGTCCGCAGCCGCCGTGAATGGTTGTCGCCTCTCGCCAGATCTCGAGTTCAGCTGTTTCAGTCGGCAGATATCGCTCGTCGAGAGCGGACATGACCATCATCAGGGAAGATGGTCCACAGGTGAACTTCCTCTTTTGTCGATACAGAGGAACGTTCCTGACCATGTGATTTGTTGAGCTTTCGAAGTCGGGACGAGACATGACGTCATCTCAGGTGAATGTGAAGGAAGCTGAGCGAGATTCCGTCTGGCGCAGCGCCTCGCTGATTCTCATGAGAGCAATCGCTGTCGCTGCGATGACGAGCCCGGGCGCGAGAGCGATCCACCATGCGGTCATCAGATAGTCTCTGCCGAATCCCACCATATTGCCCAAGCTGGACATCGGCGGCTGTATCCCCAGCCCCAGAAAGCTCAGGGTGCTTTCCAGGAGAACCGTCTCGGTGAGCCCAAGGGTCATGCCGACCACGATGGTCGGTGCACAGGCTGGGAGAATATGCCTTGCGTAGATATGGACCCGCGAAGCGTTATAGGTCCGCGCCGCCGTTACATGGAGCCGGTTGCGGGCCGTCAAAGCAAGCCCCCTCGCGATGCGGGCGTGGCGCTCCCAACCGTGCAGGCCCACAAGACAGACAAAGAGTGCCAGCGAATTGCCAAAGATCGTTATGACAAGAAGTGCGGTCATCATGAACGGCACGGCAGCCTGCATATCGACCAGTGCCATGACTCCCTCGTCGATTAATCCGCCGAGTTCGGCAGCGAGGAAGCCCAACGAAACGCCCAGCAGGGTACTGATGAAGGTCCCGCCCACCGCAACGAGCATGCTGATCTGGATCGAATATATCAAGCGAGCCAGCACGTCGCGACCGAGCTCGTCGGTGCCCAACAAATGGTCCAGCGTGCCGCCGAAGAATAGTGGAGGCGAAAGCCGCGCATCCAAGGAGATCTCCGCTGGATGATAGGGAGAAATCACCTGGGCCAGTGCGGCAATCAACAGACATCCGACGATCCATATCGCGGCAACATAGAGTCCAATTTGGGGTGGCCTACGCAGATCGCGACGGTCTTTCGACGCCCGAACGATATTCCAGGTCCATTCACGCGCCCGGGCGGTGCTCATCTATGTCTCCGAGGATTTCGAGCGCGGATCAAGCCAGGTGTATCCGAGATCGACGGCCAGGTTGGTCATGATCATCGCAGTGCCAGCAAGAAGGACTATTGCCTGCACCACTGGAACATCTCTGTTTCCGACGGATGTGACGAAGAGGTTTCCGATACCCGGCCATGAGAAGACTGTCTCGACCACTGTCGAACCGGTTACCGCTCCGCCGATGAGCAGGCCAAGTATGGTCAGGATCGGCACCGCCGCATTGGGTAGTACGTGGTGTATCAATATCCGCCAGAACGGAATGTCCCGCGCTAACGCAGCCAACACATACCGGCTGTCCAGCGCTTCGCGAACCGCGACCCGGGTGTAGCGGGCAAGCACGGCGGAGCTTGCGGCCGCCATGGTTATTGCCGGCAAAACCAGGCTTCGCCAGCCCTCCGCACCGCCGGTCGGCAACCAATTGAGCTGGATTGAGAACGCCAGCATCAGCACGATCGCCAGGAAGAAGCTGGGAACGCACAGTCCCACGACGGTTCCGATCGTGCACGCACGGCCTATGAAGCTCGACGGAAACACCGCGGCAGCTATTCCTCCCGCAACGCCTGTGACCGCCGCCAAAGTAAGAGCAGAGCAGGTGAGTATCAGCGTCAGTGGAAGGTGGCTGAGGACGACACCGAGTGCATCCTGTCGATAGACGTAAGAGACGCCTAAGCTTCCTCGGACGATGTTATGAAGATAGGCTAGGTATTGTGCCAGGATCGGGCGGTCGAGCCCCAATTCGCCGGAGTATGCGGCCCGCATGTCCGCCGTCGCGTCCGGCCCGAGTAAGACGGTGACCGGATCGCCCGCGCAGCGCATAAGAACGAATACGCTTGTTACCATCAAAACGAGCGTGACCAATGCGCGAGCAATTTTGCTCGCAAATATCTTCTGCGTGTTGCGCCTCATGCCGCTATCACCCCTCCGCCGGCAAGTCGCGACGCCCTATCTGCCGCGAGAAAGGCTTTGAAGGTGATGCCGTTTCAAGGCCAAGCCCAGAATTGGGTACCGCCTCGAGTAGGGACTTCATGTAATCCGTCTTTGGGTCGAGCAGCACCTCATCGCGTGAACCGCTCTCAACGATGCTTCCGCGCTTCAGGACGGTGATCTCTGAGCAGAGATAGGCCACGGATCTGATATCATGACTTATGAATAAGAGGGACAGGCCCCGGCTCTCGCGCAGATCCGACAGAAGGTTCAGGATCTGAGCTTGAACGGTCATGTCGAGCGCGGAGACGGGCTCGTCACAAATCAGAACCTCGGGATCGAGAATAAGCGCCCGCGCTATATTGACCCGCTGCGCCTGTCCGCCGCTTATCTGATGCGGCAATTTGCCAAGGATCTCGCCCGATAGGCCGACGGCCGAAATCGCTGCAGCGAGCCGAGCCTGACACTCGGAAGACTTCATGTTGAAGTTCACGAGCAGAGGCGCGATGATTTGTTTGCCGATCGGGGTAATTGGGTCCAGTGCGTCGAGAGGGCTCTGAAAGACGGGTTGGACACGGAGGCGGAACGCAGCCAATCGATCCGGCCTCAGCAGCTCGCCGTCAAAAAAGATCTGGCCCGATTGTGGCGCTGTCAGCCCAAGCAGAAGCTTCGCAATTGTGCTTTTGCCGCTGCCGGACTCCCCGATCAGCCCATGGGCTTTGCCACGACGGACGATCATGTTGATCTTATGCAGTCTCGAGCCGCCAAGGACCTCCGCAGCGGAGCGCCGAGCAGCCGGGTAGCAAAAATCGACATTGCGCAGCTCGAGAATGGGTTCGGAGGACGCGCGCGCTGTATAAACGTGAGGAGGTTCGATGGACGACGTCATTCATGCCTCCAAGTTGTGGCATGCCACCAGCTGTTGTGCGATGCCCTGCAAGGCGGGCCTTGTGTGCTGGCAAATGTCCAGCGTTCCCGAGCACCGAGATGCGAAATTGCAGCCGGCCTGGCGCTGAGTAGGTTCAGGGAGGCTGCCTGCTGGGCTGTGCAGACGCCGGGGACGACCTGAGAGTGGGGGGACAGCGGAGAATAGCGCGCGCGTATAGGGGTGCAGGGGAGTTCGAGCGGTGAGATCGGCGCGCCCGATTTCGACCAGCTGGCCGGCGTAGAGAACGCCGATTCGGTCCGATCGTTGTAGGGCAATGCCCAGGTCGTGGGTCACAAAGAGGATTGCCATGGCTGAGCGGAGCTGTTCGAGCAAGTCAAGGATCTGCTTTTGCGTGGTGACGTCGAGGGCCGAGGTCGGCTCGTCAGCGATGAGAAGCTTCGGCTTCATCGCCAGCGCCATTGCAATCATGACGCGCTGATTCATTCCACCGGACATCTCGTGCGGGTATTTTCTCATCGTCTCATTGGGGTCATTGATCCCCACATCACGGAGTAGATCTGCAGCCCTTTCGCTCGCCTCTTTCTTGCTCAAGCCATCGATCACCTGGACCGTCTCGCGAAGCTGGAAACCGATGCGCCGAACAGGGTTAAGATATAGACTTGGCTGTTGGTAGATCATTGCACGCTGGCGACGATCGACATCAGAAAGACGCCTGCCTTCGATATGGATGTCGCCGAGACATCTCAGTTCGGAACTTGCTACTCCCATGATGGCCGAACACAGCACGCTCTTTCCGCTGCCGCTTTCGCCGACAAGCGCGAAAAACTCACCCTTCCGCAGCTCGAACTGAACGGCGTCCAGGAGGCGCGTCTCGGGCTGCTCTGCGAGAACAACAGTCAATCCAGTAATGCTAAGAATCGGCGCGCTGCCAGCCGCGATGGCCGGGCGTCCGGCACTCCCGTGCTCAAGGGTTCGAGCATAAGGTGCTTCAAGTGCATGCGAACTGGTTTGGTCCATGATTCCACCTTCCGAGCAGACCATAGTCTTCTGCGTCTGGCCCAGGGCGTTCTCGGCTAAACGTTGATTGCGCCTGGCCGAAAATCCATCAAACCGGTTGGCGTCGGTGTCCACTTGATGTTGGCGCGCTTTCCGAAGAACTCGCCGAGCGAATGGAGCACCGTTCCTGGTGGATCAATCTCGTCGAATATGTCGAGCATCTCTTGATAGGCGGCTCGCCTTTGGGCCGGGTCCTGCGCCGTCAGCAAGGTCGTCTCCAGCACATTGAATCTGTCGTTCCGCCAATACCCACCCCTTTGAAAATTGCTCTGAGACCCCCAGCGCGAGACGAATGATGCTGTGGGATCAGGGTAGTATGTGCCATCGGACGAGTTGTTCACGCCTCGGCCCAGACGGTCTTCGACTTGGGCCCAATTCTCTTTCATTTGGATATCGACGTTCAGGCCGACAGCCCTCCACATTGCCGCGATAGCTTGAGTTTCGATAAGCTCGGCCGTGTAGTAGTTGCCGACTGTTTTGAAAGGAATTGCTGCCCCTTTGTAACCAGCTTCGGCAAGAAGCCGCTTGGCCTCTTCCGGATTGTACCGTGGGATTGGCCGGTCAGGATTGTAGAGAGCGCCGTAAGCAAGGTGTTGATGGGAAGGCGGCACACTGATGCGCTTGCGCCAGATACTATTGACAACGGTCTGCCTGTCGATCGCAAGATTCATGGCGCGCCTCATGCGCGGATCCCGCAGCACCTCATTGGTCGTCGAATCATAGACCAGCGTGCGGAAGGACATCGTGTCGCCTCCAACCACGTCCAGCCGGTTGTCCGCGGCGAGGATATCGAACTGATCCGGCGCTACGGTTGTGATGATGTCGAAGTCGCCAGCGCGAAGGCCGGCGACGCGTGCTGCCGGCTCCCGCACCATCCGAAACTCGATCCCCTTCAGCGGCGGCCTTCCACCCCAGTACCCCTCGTGCGCCTCGAGGCGTATGTAGCGGTTTTCGACGGCCTCAACGACCCTGTAAGGCCCCGCCGCTATGGGAGCCCTGGCCCATTGATCGAATGTCGCCGCCTTCAGATAGGCCGATTTCGAGACGATGCCGGCTCCATAGGAGGTCAGGCGTTTGACAAAGACCGGATCGGGCGCCTTCGTGCTAAACTCGACAGTATGTCGACCGGTTGCCCGCACCCCGCTCATCGAGGGAAAGCTGATCTGGCCAACACCATAACCCGGACTATCCTTTGCGAGCATGCGCTCCGCGCCGAACGTAAATGCGACGTCCTCTGCCGTTAACTCTTCACCATCGTGGAATTGAACCCCTTTCCGCAGGGACACGCGATATTTGGTGTTGTCGAGAGCCTCGATGCTTTCAGCCAACATCGGCCGAATCTGCCCGTCTCGTTGATAGTCGATCGCAAAGAGCTTGTCGTAAATGCTCTCGAGCACCCGAAAGCTCACGAGCGCCGTAGCACGGGGATGGAGCGGATCGAGCTCGACGCGCAGATCCTGCATTGCGATCCGCAGTGCCGTCCGGCCAGCGTCTTGGGCAAAGATAGAGGTCGATGGAAGCAAGCTCAGCCCACCGACCAATTTGAGAACCGTGCGTCGATCACAGGTCTTCATCACACATCTCTTCTTAGTTGCACAAACCATCGAGTGCCGAGGTTCTGAACCATGCAGCTTCGCGTGCTCACGCTCGGGCCGGGCGGACTCGGACAATGGTTTTCTGAGGAGTGGTTCGATTAGTGCGAGATATAATTCACACCTTGTGACACCATCATGACAGACCTAGGTGCCTAGGTAGCTGGACAACGAGGCTGCCGCTCCCGTAGGTTAAGTCTCGGAATCGGAGCTGGAAGGTGGCCGAATGAAATTTGTAATTGTCATGCTGGATGGTCTTCGTCCTGACCAGCTTCACGAAGCAGTTACGCCGAATCTCGCCGAGCTGTCCAAAATCGGCCTTCGACTTGCCCGCCATACCTCATCTTTTCCCAGTGAGACGCGGGTTTCATCGGCCGCGATGGCCACGGGCGGACATAGTTCGGCGCATGGAATCATCGGCAACCGCTTTGTGACGAACGGTCGGTCGATCGACGGATCTTCGCTCTCGGCGCTCTTGACACTCGGCAGCGAAAGCGGTGGCGTCCTCACCGCCACGACGATCGGCGAAGTCTTGGCGGCTCATGGAAGGGCGATGTTGTCGATCGGATCTCAGTCACAGGGTTCTTTTGGACTTTCCAGCTGGGGGAGTTGGCAGGCGGGGGCGCCGGCGTTCTGGGTCCATGACCCGTCAATGTTCGGTGGCAACGCTGCCGTTCGCCGGATTGCGCCGTCGTTTCCGATGCTTCCTCCCGACGAGCGACCGGCGCGTGCGACCATTGAACGCGTCGTCGATCTATTCTTCTCGTTCCTGAAGAAAGAAGCACTTCCGGAGGTCAGCCTGCTCTGGCTTTCCGAGCCAGACATTACATATCACATGTTCGGACTTCAGCATCCTAGAGCGCGTGAGGTGCTCCACGAGGTCGATCGCCAGTTTGGGCGTATTTTCGCTTGGTGGAACGAGAAAGGAGAGCGGGAAGGAGTACAGCTTATTGCTGCATCCGATCACGGACACGCCATCATTGGAGAAAAGGTCTCCGTATTGAAACACCTGCAGCGGTCGGGTTTCAAGGTCGGATACGAACTCACGCCCGACGTAGACGCTGCAATAACCGCTCAACGCGTTGTCAACATTTGGGCCCAGGACAGAGAGGGTCATCTGCTGACAGAGCTGTATCACGCCATGTGCGAGGAGCCATGGTTCGGCGTTGCTTTCTCACGTCAGGCTCCCGATGGCTCTCCACTTATCGCGAGCACCCTTGTGCTTTCGGCTGTCATGGCCGACCACGAACGAAGTGCAGACCTGTCGTTTGTTCTCGCCGATTGCGGCGCGGCTAATCGGAGCGGTTCGCCCGACGCCGTGTACTACGATGGGACCTATCCAATCGGCGTTGGTATGCACGGAGGGCTTTCGGCGCACGAGCTGTCTTCATTATGCATCCTTGCTGGTAATGCCTTTAGAAGCGGAGTTGTTGCTGCCCCAACCAGCATCGTTGATCTGGTACCAACGATCCTCTCCAGCTTGGGACTGCCGCTACCGTCGACGGTGCACGGCCGTATCATCGATGAAGCTTTGCAAGATTGCGAGGACTCAGGCCAGCATGATGTCGAAGATGCGAGCGTCTCAATTGCCTCTTCAGCGCGCCGGTCAACTGTCTTCCGGGACCTTTACCGCCAACGTCTTTATCTGAGGGGGGCGGCCGTAACACGGCTGGCGCAGGTTAAGAATGATAAACCTGGCGCTAATCCGCGCAATTGAAAGCCTGAATCACGGACCATCGACCTATGTATCAAGGAAAGCGCTGGGAGTTTGTTCGGTCAAACATCGAAGAAGCCATTGCCTCGAGTCGATTTCGGCCAGGCGAAAAACTTCCGAACGACGTAGAGCTTGCTCTCGAATATGGTGTCAACCGGCACACCGTAAGATACGCCATTCGGTCCCTCGAGCAGGAGGGACTGCTCCGCGTCGAGCAGGGGAGGGGCACTTTCGTTGTCGAACATCCAACAGCCTATCTGCTCTCCCCACAAACCCGGCTGACCGATAATCTCATCTCGCAAGGCCGCTTGGCGCGTCGTAAGATCCTCTCTGCTGCAACGATAAAGGCAGACGAGCGGCTCGCCCGCCATCTCGACTTGCAAGCTCAAGACGATGTGCTGCGCATCGACACGCTGAGCTATCAGGACGAGATCCCAATCGTCATAGCGCATAGCTATTTTCCGGCGAAACGCACTCCCGGACTACTGGACAAATTCTCTGGCGCCAACTCGATCTCGACAGCTCTCAGGCGCATTGGAATTGATGACTACTCGCAACAATGGGTGACGATAAGTGCACGTCTGCCCTCCGCGCAGGAGGCCCGCCTCCTTGAAATGTCGACATCAGCGCCGGTCTTCGTCAAAGAGAGCCTTGATTGCTCCGGCCGTATTCCGATCAAATTTGGCGAGAATGTACTTTGCGCACCGAGAATCAGCTTCAGGTTTGACTTTAAAGAGATGAGTTCCGCGGAGCAGTCGCCTGCAGGAAAGCCTCGATCCGGAAAAGCGCAAGCGACCAAATCGAAGTCATCTGCCTCTTTCAAGGTCTAGGTCCTATCCCATTCCTGCGGTCAAAGCGGCTAGGCGCGAAAATAATTGTTTCGCTACCACCATTGCTTATGGGTGTGTATTTCACGCGTCATGCCCGGACGAGCCGCTCGCGTTTTGCTGAGGCACTAGGAGGCCGCGTTGGTCGCGACCCCTTCAAGCTTGCGGGTCTTGGCATTGTAACGCGGCCAGTGTCAGCGGCCGCGGCGCAGGTCGTGAAGACGCGCCGCGTCAAACCTTCCGTGATCGTGGGCCGTTGGATCAAACGTCGGCTTTTGCGAAAATGCGCTCGGCGGTACGCAGATCTTCCGCATCATCGATTTCGTACCACCGCAGATCGTCGCATCTCACCGCAGCAAGCAGCAGGCCTTGTCTTTCCACGAGATAGGAAAGAAGTTCCTCCGTATAGGTCTGGGTAGCTCCGGCCTTGATCATATCGTCTAGGGCCGGAACGACCTCTGTCCGCAGAGTAGACGCGGACAGCTGTAACAGATTCATCGTCTTGTAAAGAGGCGGGCCATCCGTGATGAGATTTCTCGCTGTTTGTTTCAGACGAAATTCTGAAATGAAGCCAAGATGCGACAACAGGACCGCTGACCCCTGCATCAGCTCATCGAAGGGAGCGACAGCAGCCGCGTCGGGCGCTTTACTGATGAGCAGCCGCCGCAATACATTTTCCTCGAAGAAGACGTCGCCCTCAAGAAGGAAGTGGTCCCCGGAAACGAGCGCGTCACGCGCCAGCCAGAGCGAATAGGCGCTCCCAGTACGGTCGTAAACGGAGGATTCGACGTATTTGATCGCAACACCGCCAAACCGGCTGCCGCAAGCTTCTTGGATCGCCTCTTTGCGATACCCGACAACAATCGTCACCTGTTCCACGCCGACGCGCCCAAGGTTATGTAGCGCGTTGTGCAGGATGGCAGTCCCATGGATTTGGACTAACGGTTTCGGGTTTAGATCCGTTAGCGGTCGAAGTCGAGAGCCCACTCCAGCGGCGAGAATGAGAGCATGCTTGGGAGCATTCAGAGGCATTTCATTCGCCTTCCTCATCCCGAGTTTCGCTCCCCGAGCATCGTGAACGCTTCTGTTCAGTGTTTACGTGCCGCAGACTTGTCCGACCAGCCCAGATATGGTGTGAATTGTCATCAACGCATACACCTGCATCAGCGGCTGTGTGATCGTTAAGCGTTAGGGACAGATATTTAGCCCTGTCCGGAGCTGTCCAGGATGTTGGGTCACGGGCTTGCTGGGTCACACTGGAGCGAGTCCGACGAGGGGCCAGCGGCGCATCGGGCGGGTTTTGAAAGGGAAGCTTTAGGTGCGAACCCTGCTGACATGACTAGCTGGGCTGCAGATATTGCTTTTCGGCCACGGCGAGCTCGTCATACCTCAGGAGCTCGAATATCTCACTGAGCGGCGCGATATGAGACTCAATGTTCGCAACGCTCTCTTGAGCTGCGATGCTATCGCAGATGCGCCGCATTGCAGCTGCCGCAGCCCGCATGGAGTGGTTGGCCCAGACGACTGTGGAGATGCGCGCATCACGATAGGCAGAGACTGGCGTTCGAAAGTACGTCGTCGGAACGATCACGACAGGGAGCCGGTTTCGCCACTCGGTGACAAACGAAAGCATCTCGTCCGCGGTACTCTTTCGCGAGTGAATCAAGATTGCGTCGGCTCCGGCGTCGGCATAAGCGTGAGCACGCAAGATAGCTTCGTTCAACCCGTGCCCGGCGATAAGCGCTTCGATCCTGGCCACGAGAACCAAATTGTCGGCGACTGCATCCTTCACAGCCCGCAGACGACCTGAGAATTCATCGATATCGGCGAGCGGATGCCGCTCACCAATGAGCGAGTTCAGCTTCGGAAAGCAGCTGTCCTCGAGCGAGATGCCGGCGGCGCCCGCCTGACGAAGTTTGCGTGCGAGTAGGCGAGCATTGTTGAAATTACCGAAGCCGCCATCCCCATCAACGAGCACAGCGAGCTCTGTCGAGTCCACTATGCGTTCGACGCTCTGGACGAGCTGGGTCCATGAAGCTTCATTGGCATCGCGATAGCCGAGCGAACTGGCAATCGACAAACCAGAGGCCCAGAGCCCCTTGAATCCTGAGCGCTGGGCGATCGTGGCAGACAGGCCATCATGCGCTTCCATCAGAAACGAGAGCTCATCATTCGAGCAGACCTGGGCCCGAAGCATTTCGACGGGCGACGGCCGTGCGCATTGACGACCTGCCGTAGCCCGAACAGCTTGTGGTTGATACTGCATGCCTAGATCCTGCAAGCCGATCCTCGATTGGCGCCAACGTCACCGTTCATATCGTTTTGGGGGAATGCCGATCAATGACCAGCATTGGTAGTTTTTTGAGACGCGCAGATTTGCATAATTGCGTACGAGTGGTGCCGAGCGCAAAGCTTTTCGCTATGGGGTTGATTGGGATCCTTAAAGGCTGGAAAGAGGAGCCTTGGTACAAATGGATGACCTGGGTTCGCGAGCCTGGTCCTATGGCCCCAGGAAGAAGTCCCCACTCCTTGGCGGGGAGGAGTGCTTAGTGGAAGGGTGATATCCGGCTCACATAGAGTTGGACACAACATCGACAGCCACGATTGTCGTAATGCTGATGTCGTGTGTACGACACATGTCGCAAGCCCATCGACAGGGCTGTAGTGGGATGGCGGTTTCGCGCGAATGTCGCGGCAAATCGCCGAAGATCCGTCCTGCCTCGCCGATGTTGCTGGCCGCCACTGAGTGGCATGGCACTTGCTGATGCCTCTCCTGTTCTCTCGAGTCCAGGAGAAATTCATGCCGGATGAGAATGAGGTTGTGCTGTCGGAGCGGGAAAGACAGTGTTTGCGATGGGTCGAGGAAGGGAAGTCGTCCTGGGCTATTGGCGTCATTCTGAAAGTGAGCGAGAATACCGTTAACTTTCATGTCAAGAATGCGATGAGAAAGCTGGAAACGTCCAGCCGAACTCAGTGCGTCGTTAAGGCGCGACGTAAGCGACTTATTTGAGGACAAGGCCGCGGTTCCGTGTCGCTTGCAGATGTAAGGGGCGACTGTGGGTTGCTCCGACGGAATGCAAAGTTAAATACGCGCCCGCAGCTGTCGAGCCCTAATATAGGCATATAGGCGCAGGGGGCTTCTATTTCGTCGCCGATCGACGAGGGGCGCCCTGGACCATGGGCGGGGTGAGATCACGGGCGCATAACGCGTTCGGAAGGGAAGATGTTCACCTTCGCATACTTGATACCGAGGATATGCAGTCGGGCAAGGGTCTGTCCTTCGGATCGACACCTAGTGGTATGCCACGTCGGGTGACGAGCATACTCGTTCTTGATCCACTGCCGTCACTCGCGTCCTTCCGGGATGCCGCTGTCCGCATCCGCCTCGGCGCAAACGGGATGGCAGACGAAGGATGATCGTGTCATTGCGCCCCTCGCCCAGTGTTCAGAGCGTTTCCGCAACCTCTTCAATTGAAGAATTGCGGGCCGAAATCTGCTCGGCGAACGTTGCGTATTGGAGGCTGGTGTGACTCTGTTTTCGCCAGGGCCGCCGGTTCGCTTGGACGTTCGGTCATTGTGAGTCGGTCTTTAGAAGGACACGTTTGGCAAGTCGTCGACGCGAGAGCTGCGAGCTGTTTCGCCGATCTGTTCTTGTCGCCCTTGCGTCGGCCTTCGGCAGCAGAGGAACATGGGGCAATCCGCCCAAATTCGTCGTAGCCGGGCTATCAGTCGAGTAACCGATGGGAGACGCGCGGTTTGTGTGGCTGGCAAGGAGCTCGTCCAACGCGGCAGAAGCTCTTCGCTACCATGAACGACGGAGACGGCTATGTACAGTGCCCTGAGCTTTCTGTCGATTTCGCTGCTCACGAATGCGCTCTTCTTTGTCGTGATGAGAGCCGTAGGTAACTCTGAGTGGCGCTGCTCGGCGGAAGAAGCTTACCCGTCTATTTCAGGTAGCATCGGGCTGGCCGGCTAGCGCTGTCGTTCACGGGCTCTGAGGACCGGGCGAGCGGCGCTAACTGACGACGATGGGCGGTCCTCCCGGCGCTCGCCGCGGTCAGCTTCCTAAGCGATGAGATGGTCATGCGGAGTGTCGGTCCAGAGCAGAAGCCAGCGGTCCGCTTTGACGCATGGAGAACAACGACGCTCTCAATCCCGCGCTGCCCGTGACCATCGGAACAAAGCCAGATACTCTTGCCATGTGTCCGCGCGACACTGTCGATCTCCGCGGTAGTCGAAAAGTCGCCTCTCTCGCGAAATCAGTGCTATGTCTGCCGAAGTCGTTGGGCGCCTGAAGGCGACAAGCCGCGCGGGTGCGCCGGATGCTTTCGAATGAGCTCGGGCGCCTGGACAAGTGTATGCGCCATGCGGAAGCGAACGTTCTAGCCCCAGTGCTTTTTTGAGGTGAGCCCGGCTTCTTCGGCTTCAGTTTAAAGCCACTTGGGCGGGTGACCTTGGATTGTCAGGAACCCATCGCCGCGTTCGATTCGCGCCGGCCATGAGAACTGACGCCGGCCAACCAAAACGCGCGCATCCTGAGCCCCACAGCCTCTCTCTTGCGCTAATCTCGGCGCGGATCAGTCGCATTTCGAAGGAAATCACCGACCTTGTTCGTATAACAAGGCCCTGACCCGCGGGCCCGGGGCCCGCATCGGGATTTACAGGAGCTCGCACTGTTCGGCCGGGAAGCCGCGCCTGGGGTGCGACGACACTAGAGGCGAACAGATGGGTGACAAGCAGAACGGACACCAAGAGACGTACTTCTTCTTTGTTGGCGGCAAGAAGTACGAGACCGACCAGCCGGTACTAACAGGGCTACAGATTAAGGCGCGCGTTGCCGACTGGGACTCCTCTCATGATCTCGTTCTCGAAGGGCGCGGAAACGATCCCGATCGCCTTATCGGAGATGACGAACGGGTCCCGTTGGACAAGGACAAGGGTCCGCTTCGCTTCTCGTCGGCCCCGAAGGCGAGCTTCGGCTGATGGGCGGCGCCGCTCAAGTCCAGATCGAGGATCTGCTCCGGCGCTGGCCGGATATGCGTACGCAAGGACTGCCGAGCGGTGCAATCCTGGTGGCGATCGGTTCGATCTCGCTGCCGCCCGGCTGGAGCAGGGGTGCGACTTCGATCCGCTTTCTGATTCCGACTGGCTACCCTTTTGCCGCACCCGACTGCTTCTGGGCGGACAACGATCTGATGCTCGAGGGTGGACGCATGCCGTGCAATGCCGGCAAAGACAACGTTATCCCGGAGACCGCGGAGCTTGGACTCTGGTTCTCTTGGCATGTCCAAGCATGGAATCCCAACCGCGACACCCTCTCAAGCTGGATGAACACCATCGCCGGTCGCCTGAGGCAACTGCAATGAGCGGACTGCGTTTCTCTTGGGCGGCGTATCGCAAAGCTTCGGCCGACCTGCTGGCCTCAGCGCCGCTCGAGAGCTGCGGGGTGGCTTATTCGATTCACGATCCGCACACCGATTCATGGTTGGTGGACAACGTAGAGACCGTGGCCGATTCGGCTTACGAGCATCGTGATGAGGTGTCGGCAACGCTTCGACCAGCATTCATCGTCGAAGTCGCCAACCGTGCCCGCGCGCTCGGACGAAGCGTCGTGCTGGTGCATACCCATCCGTTCGAACAGAGGCATCCACGATTTTCAACAGTCGATGACAGGGGCGAGATCGCATTGGCCGACTATCTGCGTCGCCGCGCGCCTAAAAGCGAACACCTGGCGCTCGTTTTGAGTCAGGCGGGATGCCGAGCCCGGCGGATTGGCACCGTTCAGGAGGTGCCGGTCTGGCAGGTAGGCGAGCGATTGGTCCTCATGTCGTCCGAGAAATCCACCGAAGGCGGCCATGCCCGATACGATCGGCAGGTGCGCGCCTTTGGTGCCGATGGTCAGCGGGCAATCTCGTCACTGAAGGTGGGTGTCGTCGGGGTCGGTGGTACAGGGTCAGTGCTGCTCCAGCAGCTTATTCGTCTTGGCGTTCGCGATTTCGTGCTGATCGATCCTGACGTGGTCGAAACCACGAACCTCAACCGCTTGGCCGGAGCCGGTCCTACTGACGTGGGCGCGACCAAGATCGCTGTCGCGGAAAGGGAGATACTTGCGTGCTCGCCGGGCTCGTGGGTGCGGGGACTGAGAGCCGATGTAGTCGATGCGAATATCGCGACGGAGCTTGTAGGCCTCGACTTCGTCTTCCTCTGCACTGACTCCCATGCGAGCAGGGCAGTGGTCTGCCAAATCGCCTACCAATACCTGGTGCCCACTATCGACATGGGCACGAGCATTACCGTCCGGGAGGGTGCGGTCACCCACGTCACCGGGCGCGTGCAAATGTTGGCTCCTGAGTTGCCATGTCTGACATGTACGGGCGCGCTAGACGGAAATCAGATCCGACGCGAGATGATGAGCCCGGAACGCCGCGCGTCCGATCCCTATCTGCTGGGGGACTACGAGCCTCAACCGGCCGTCATGTCAATCAACACGACGATGGCATCCCTGGCGGCCACCATGTTCATGGCTACCGTGACCTCGATGCCCAGCCAGGCTCGTTTCCAGCTTTACGACGGCATCAGAGGCGCGGTGCGACCGACGCAGGCGAGAAGAGTCGAGGATTGCATCGTCTGCTCACCTCGCGGCGCTCTCGCCAAAGGGTCCTCGTGGCCCCTTCCGGTACGGCCGAGCGAGAACAATGGCTGAGGCGCGACCTGAAGTGTTGTGGTTCGGGGCGCCACCACCGCCGGAAACGCAGCGGGAATTCGTGCAACGGAACCTGCACCTGCTGTGCTGCGCCTCGGCGGATGGCGTGGATACCTCAAACGCCTGCGCCGCCGTGTTTCAGTTCGGCTCTGACATGCCGGAAGACGTAGTGAGGGCCGCGGACGCCCATGTGAGAACCCTCATAGACAGCGGTTTGCGGGTCGATCTCATTGCGGACGACGACAAGACCATGGGGCGCGTGCAGGCGTCGGCGAAATCCGTCCTGAATATGGCCGGGGTCGCGGTCCGCACGGATCTGCCGGGGCATTCCTTGGCGGAGAAGATCGCAAGGCACGATGCCGGTCAAAGGCCGCACGCAGAGCTCAAGATCGCAGTCGCGGGCGGCCGCGAGCCCTTGCGCGAGGCCGACGAGATACTCTTTAAGCGCGCATTCGCGCACTGCAGTCGGATCGTGCTGGAGGAACTCACGGGAGGGCTGTCAGAAGCTCGCGTATTTGCCGTTCACATGACCGTTCATACGTCCAATGCTGGCGCATGGCCGCAGCCTGATTTCGCCAAACTGGATCGGCGCGACAAGATCGACAAAGAATACCGGAACTACCGCGAATACGCGGATAGATATATTCCTTTCGGCCTAAGACCGAATATTCACAATCCGGTATTCGGCGCGGAACGCGGTCTGTTGGTCGGAAGTTTCGTCGACCGATCAGAATCCTTGTGGAATTTAGCGCGCCGAAATCTGGCGGCTCGGGCCGTGACATCGCTGATCGAAGAGACTCTTGGTGGCTGGCGTGATCAAGCATACGGCAAGGATCCGGACGAGGGCTCAGTAGTCCAAGCTATGATCGACGCCGAGATATTTCGTCCTTGCAAGCTGAAGTCGCGCTTTGTTGAAGATGCTTTCCGCTTTGGTATCAGGGCGAACCCGGAGGTGATCCTTGATCAGTTAGGCAAACTGCGCCAGCGCTATCGCACTGCGCCGGCGCATGGCGATCTCCATGGGGAAAACGTGCGCGTGCGCAATGACCATGCGATTGTGATTGACCTTGCGTCGGTTGTTCGCTCCGCCCCTCTGACGGCGGATCTGGCAGGGTTGGAGACCTGGCTTGCCTTCCAAATGCCACCGGAGTGTAACCCTTGGGTATATGAAGATGCGATTTGGGCAGATGAAATTGATCGTCTTTACGCCTCAACTTCGTTCTTGCATCCCCCCGGGCCCTGTGGTCCGACCAGCAAGTTCTGCTGGATGTCCAGCGTGGTGCGACAGCTCAGGAGGATAGGAATCGCAGTGCAATCGTGTTCCACTGAATATCAAGCTGCGGTCGCCGTTCAACTCCTCAGGCGCTGCCAATGGGATGACGGTCCTGCTGCCGACCGCTTTAGGCGTACAAAAGGATACGCCGTCGCGGCCCAACTGGCGCGCGAGCTGGCGGCGAGGGAGACATGACTATGGTGGCGAGGAAGGTGAACCTGCTCGGATTTTCGGAATACCGCGAAGAGGGAGAAAAGAAGCTTGCCGCTCCCGGCGATGCGGTGATTATTCAGCGAGGCGCGCTGCGCTCGGTCCTGATGCGCTGTCCGGACGGATGCGGTGAAACGCTCGTCGTCAATCTCGATCCACGCGTAGGAAAGTCTTGGAGACTGGATATGCGGACTGATAAACCAACCCTCCATCCATCGGTTTGGCGAGACGGAGGATGCGGTAGTCACTTTATAATCTGGCGCGGCCAGCTCCTCTGGTGTGACCGCTTTGAAGAAGGTAACATCGAGCCCAACTTCGACCTGGTCGCGCTCGGGCGGCGCGTTCTGAAGTCGCTGCGAAGACGCGAACTGCGCAGCGCCGAGGAAATCGCTGCTGACCTCGACGAGATCACATGGGAAGTCTCAAGGGCAGGACAGATGCTCGTGCGACGCAAATTGGCTATTTGTGGATCTGGTCGACAGAAGAATTGGTTCGCGCTGGCCTAGGTTAGGACCAGAATTCCCGGCCTGAGATTACTTGCCGGCATTGCCCTTCGACTGCCGGCCGTCTTCGAAAGGGATATGATCCATGCGCCACGCATCCAAACGACGAAGCGCGCTGGGGCGGTGCTGCGGCGTGGAAAATGTAATGATCAATATAAAAGATACGACAGCCCTCGGAGTCGTCAGCGGCCGAACTCGTTGGCGCTAAGGCAGCAGGATCTTGCATTGATCGCCAACGTTGGCGTGCGTTTCACAGCTAGTATTGAGACCTTGAGAGCCCAGCCAGTTGGTACTTAGCCTGCTCAAACTGCCCGGCGCATATCGCTTCGAGGCAACATGGCGCCAACTGCTCCATTTGCTTCATCATGCCCCGACGATGATAGCAGCAACGTTCGATCCCGATGCCCCCGCAGCTAGATGAGAACCTGAGAAAATGCCCTCTGCGTTCGCGGCGTTGGTTAAATCCGCCGGCGGTTGCAGGCTTTCCAGCACCGAGTTCATGAGCTGTGGATGTTGCGCCCGGTAGCTTTCCGGCTTCGTTGCACCAATCCAGCGATCCTGTTCGAGCAGAACGCGCGACCGGTTGTCCACCGTGCCCGTCGAATCGCCGGGGCACATCGCGCGGCTGAACGACGACGCGTCAGCGTTGTGACAACCATAAATTCATGCGGAAACGGCATCTTGATTGAGCTTAGCCAGCTACTCCCGGCTGACGAGCGCACGTGAAGGCGCCGTTTTGCCTCTGAGAGGCGAACCTTTGGATCGACTTCGTCCTCCGGCTCGATAACGGTCCTCAGGAGCTTTCGCTAGCGGCGTTCCTGCTAGCGGTTGACGCAAGCTAGTGGAGATTGCCGCTGGTCAGCTTTTTCTCCTTTAGAACCGAAACGGTGCTTGCAGTGTATGTTGCTCTCTGCCCCCTTCGACTCGCAGCTTATTCTTTGTCGGTCGCGCGCCGGAACTCGCGTGCCCCGTCGCCCCTGTCCCCGGAGCGGGGCCGCAACTCAAAAAACAGCATGCGTTTCGCGTCCGCGTTGCTACAAGCTGGATTTGGTCTGCTGGATGACGGGCACTGCGCGTCGACTTTTTGTTCTCTGAATGTGTTGCGTCTCAATCGGCTTGATCGAAGGAGGTGAACATATTCGGCCGCTTGCGGTCGAGAGGTTCGTTAGCATTTGCGCAGCTGAATTGCCCGACGACGCTAGCTCGCCCGTGTTGCTCAGGTCGTCTGGACTGGTCCATTGTGCCGTGCCGATTGATGTGCCGCGAATGATGTACTTGTTGCGTCTCCGTCCCTTTCGAGTGAACTTTGCAGAGGCCGGACTCGGAGCGAAAGCAAGCAAAATGAAACGATGGCTGCGATGGTGCATATTCACCAACGGCGGCGGCTACGGTACAACCCCGATCGCAGGGTGCCTTTGTACGCGGCTCGTGTGCGCGAGTCAGCCGCGACCGGCACAGGCTGTAGCCTGCTCGTAACCCGTCTTGCTGGAGAGCGAGCCGCTCGCCCCGGCCGCTCATTGTTTTGCGGCGTGTTGCTATCGACGCACAAATCGGTGCGCAATGTATATAGCTCATATGCATTCTCCGCGAGGTGGCTGCGACAACTACGGAGCCATTAACGACGCAAGCCCCTGCCATCGTTGTCAAACACTCCAGATGCAATTTCGTTCGTTCTCGCATATTGGAGAGCCGCCTGCATTGTTTGAGCCGCCGGCAGAGCATCAAGCCGACCACATCGGAGGTATCCTCCTTGCGGTACGAACAGGGACATGTCATGGAAGCGGATCGTATCACCGTGCAGGGCCGCAACTCCTAGAGAGCCAAGGTTGCGGGCCGCCGCAGCTTGAGAGAAGCGTCTCTGCAGGTTTCTATCTCGTATTCGGATGCGCGCTGATGCGCCATGCGGACCACGCCAGCAGCCCTATGATGCCCGTCTATATCGTACCGTCGGGGTGCCGGAGCGGGCGGCCGATGTTGGCGGAAGATCTGCTACATCCAGAGGATTGACTGCTCCATAGACTCGTCAATGCGCTCGCGTCATTCAGGTGGTGCCGATCAGGACGGTGACCTCGCCACAGCGCTCGAGTGCTCCTAGCGCCGAGACCCATTGCGGCTCGCCGGCTACGACGGCGACGCGCTGCTTGCACTTATCAACTCGATGAAGCCAAACGTCGCCTTAATTGGGCATCTCGTCGCCTGATCGGCCACGACGTCCTCGAAGTCCTAGTTGGTGCAGCAATGCGACTACTTTGCTCGACTTGTCAGCTTCCGGAAAGCTGGACCCGCCATCGTGGCGTAGTGAAGGCATCTTGGGGCTGATCTGCGGCTGCATCGAACGCAAGCATCATCAAAGGGAGTTACGAGATGGTTCGGATCCATGAGGCGCCCGACTCCGCAACGTTAGATTCCAGCAGTACATCAGGCTCGACTCAGCAAGATGAAACCTTAGGCCAAGCGGCCTTTGACCTGTACCTGCACGACATGCCGTTGGAGCAGGAGCAGGGGCAACAAGGAGCTGCAGGCCCTTCCGATGCTGTTGTTTCGGCCGACATGGAGGACCGCCTCGATACGGTCAACCAGAAGCCCGAAATGAAGCTGGTTGTCATTTCGAACCGCGTTGCGCCGTTCGATCCCAATAAGCCCCAGACCGGCGGGCTTGCGGCGGGCTTCGAGCCGGTCGTGGAACGTTCCGGTGCGGTCTGGATGGGCTCCTCGGAGAACCCCGGAACGGGAGCGAGCAGCCGCTGCCGCTCGTGAAGACCGGTGCAGGCGATGTGGCGAGGCTCGACCTGCCGGAAGCGGACTATTCAGGCTATTATACAGGGTTTTCGAATTCGACGCTATGGCCAGCACTGCACTCTCTGCCCGACAAGATGTCGGCCTCCACAGCCGATTATGACAGCTCGGGCTCCGATTATGACAGCTATCGAAAGATCAACGAGTTTATGGCGCGTGCGGCGTTCGACTTCCGGGATAGGGACGCGTTCTGGGTGCATGATTATCATTTGCTTCCGCTCGGGGCCGATCTGCACAGCCTCGGCATCGAGCGGCCGACCGGCTTTTTCCTGCATACGCCATGGCCGGCACCCGACATGATAGCGCGCGTACCCAACTATCGCGAACTGATGAAAGCGATGCTGGAGTACGATCTGCTCGGTTTTCAGACGAACCGGGATTTGAACAATTTCCTGGCCTGCCTGCGGACCTATTTCGGGCTGGAGAGCAAGGATGGTGTCGTGACCACGCAGCGTGGCCAGACGCGACTTCAAAAATTCCCAATCGGTATCGATCCCAAGCAGTTCGCAGAGTATCTTGCGGTAGACCTTTCGCCCGCCGAGCAAGAAAAAGTCTCGTCACTATTGCAAAACTTCCAGAGCGCCAAGTTCGCGATTGGCGTAGACCGGCTCGACTACACGAAAGGTATCGACAAGCGGGTCGAAGCATTCAACCACCTTTTAGCGGCCGAGCCGGGCAGCATCTCGCTGTTGCAGATCGCATCGCGCTCACGCGCCGACGTCGACCAGTATAGGAAGTACTAGGAGCACGTGGAGAATGCGATCAACCACGTCAATGCCGAGCATGGCACAGACGACTGGAGGCCAATCCACTACACGAATGACTCGTTCAGCCAGGCTGCGCTGGCGCGCCTTTACCGCGCGGCGCATGTCGGTGTGGTCACGCCGCTGCGGGACGGGATGAATCTGGTAGCGAAAGAATATGTTGCTGCACAGGACCCGGAGAATCCTGGCGTTCCGGTCTTATCGAAGTTTGCAGGTGCGGCTGAAGATTTCAACGACGACGAGGCGGTGCTGGTGGATCCAAACCACCCCGAAGAGGTCGCAGACGCTATTAAGAAAGCGGCCAACATGCCGCTTGAGGAGCGTGTCAAGCGCTGGCGATCGATGATGGACAAGATTGAATCCTACACCATCCACGACTGGTCGGCGGACTACCTCCGGGAGCTGGACAAAAGCCGTGTCACGGTTCCGGCTGATCATATCCTCTTTCCCGGTTTCGGCTGGAGCAACGAGGCTCAAATGCCCCTGTACCAGAACTATAACAAGGCCGTCACCGCGTATAACGAGATCGACCCAGCGGATGCCGCTTTGAGGGAGGCCGCCTATGCGGACGTGGAGTCGGCCTTTGAGGCTTTAGCGGCGCCACTGAAGCATACACAGGACAGACTCTGGGATCTGCCGGCGGCGACAGCTTCGCGCGATGGTCGTCGCGGACAAGAGTTCGGTGCCCGCGAGGACTGACCGGGCGAAATGCATAGCCGCGGATGACAGGCTTCTGTAGCTGGACAGAGGAGCAATCCAGGTCTTTGGCGCTGACGCGGTTCTTGCGGGCGGCGCAGGCCCGCATGAAATCAACACATCATGCGAGTAGTCATGACCAGAATAAGGCGATACAGTCAACTCATGCTCCATCCGTAAACGAACGCTGATGCGAAGGGTGGCGGCGACAGCCGGCGGGCTGCTGCCCGTTGATCGCTACCGCCCGGGAAAACGGCACTTGCTCTGGGGCCGCAACAGCAACGGTTACGGAACAGTTCCCAGTGAGGGTTGCACCAGCCTTGACCGGCCCGGATGATCCGGCAGCAGCAGGCATTCTCGATCGAAATCTCGACCTTGATCTCGTTTGTGTAATAGGGCGTCGTCCATGAGACCACGGCTCGTGCGTCGCAACCCGGTGGGTCAGGATCGTTTAAGCTGGACTGTAGCTCCTCAATTGCTGCTGATGTACAGCTTCATTTCGCCATTTTGTTGCGCAGAAGAAACCTGATGCTTGTACCGGTTGTTGATTGTTGGCTCAATCTCAAGGCGTGTTGCAACGTGGGCCGTGGCATTTTTACCCTCCCTCTGGCGAGCGCAATCCTCTCGGCAATCAGTTAACGAACCGAGCTATCGGCGCGACTTCGTGTGTTTCGCAAGGGAAAAAGCTCCTTCAACTCGGCAATGCTTCCAGCTAAAGGGTCGGAGATCGCCATGCATGCCACCCTTACGATGATGTCGATCTGGCTGCTGATCAATGCGCCGGTCTTTGCCCCGATGATGCCCGTCGACAAGTCCGCCCGGTGAGCCGACCAGGAGGACCTCAGATGCGGAGGTAAGCAGCATCGCTGCATCCCTGTCTTGCCACTGAAGATCCAAAATGCTGGTGCTGTCTTACAGGCCGTCCGCCGACACGCTGTAATGTCCGCTTGGCAACCAATGGCGGCAACCGAACATGGTCGTGCAGCCCCGAACGGCTGAAACTTGCGACTCTTTAGCCGGCACGCAGCTTGCAGTGAACGGGGCGCGACATAGCGCAAGCCGCGCTGTGTCACGCGCTTGCGTGCTTTCCGCCGCTTCTGATTGACTCGGGGCGAGCCTGGCCGCTGGACGTCAGCCGGAGCAAATCCATGAAGACATCACTCCTCTTCGCCACGCTGATGTCGATTGCCTGCTTGATCTCCACGACGCTTTCACAGGAGCGAACCGATGCCGCACTGACTGATGATCCTTCCCGTTGGCTCGAGGAGATCGAAGGGCCAGCCGCAGTGGCTTGGGTTCGCGCCGAGAACGAGAAGACGCTCGGGGTGCTTCAGTCGGATCCTCGCTATCGGCACTTCTACGAACAGGCGCTCTCCATCCTGCAGAAGGATCGGATCGCAGATATTCAATTGGGAGAGCGCGGTTTGGAGCATTTCTGGCAAGACGAGAACCACGTGCGCGGCGTCTGGCGGCGCGCCACGCGTGAGAGCGATCGTGGCCAGGACCCAAAGTGGGAAGCCATCCTCGACGTGGACGCCTTGGCCGTCGCCGAGAATAGAAATTGGGTCTTTCGAGGTGCCAGCTGCCTTCCGCCTGAAGAGCGCCTCTGCCTAATTAGTCTTTCCGATGGCGGCAAGGAGGCCGTGTCCATGCGGGAGTTCGATCGCACCGCGAAGACCTTCGTTGCGGACGGCTTTAATCTCCCGGAGGGCAAGCAGGACGTCAGCTGGGTCGATCGTGACACACTCCTTGTTGCACGGGACTGGGGCGAGGGGACTTTGACGCAAGCCGGCTACCCCTTTGTGGTGAAGGAGCTCAAACGCGCTCAGTCGCTCAGTGAGGCTCGCGAGATCTATCGTGGCGAGCCCACCGACAGTGAGGCGCAGTCCCTCGTGCTTCGTGACAGCGAGCGTCATATTCATGCGGCCGGCGCGGTCCGCGAAATCAGCTCTTTCGATTCCGAATATGTGGTCTTCCGCCCCGATGGGCCCGTCAAGCTCAATCTGCCGAAGAAGGCCGAGATCGTCGCGCTCGCGTGCGGCCGCCTGCTTGTGAAACTTGACGAGGACTGGACGCCGTCCGAGGACAACCGCTTCACGGCGGGCTCGGTGATCTCGTATGACCTCGACGAATGGAAGCAGGATCCGCTGCGCGCCAAAGCCTCGCTTGTCTTTCAACCTGGACCCCGCCAGGCCGTGAGCGAGTTAACCGCCACAAAGAAATTCTTGATCCTGACGATCCTTGAGAACGTTCAGAGCAAAGCGTTCGTTTATAAGTACGCTCAGGGAGCTTGGTCCGCGACGCCCATACCGCTGCCGGAACATACAGGTGTCAGCCTGTCAGTTACCTACGATGAAGCGGACCGGGTCAAGTTTACCGTCTCGAGCTATCTCGGACCAACGTCGGTCTGGTATTTTGATGCGGAAAGCAAAAGACTTGAGGAATTGAAGAAGACACCGTCTGCCTTCGATGCGTCCAAGCACGTCGTGGAGCAGCTCGAAGCCACTTCGCGTGATGGCACGTCAATTCCGTATTTTTTGGTGCGGCCCAAGAACGCAAGGTTTGACGGCGCAATTCCGACACTTCTCCATGGCTATGGCGGTTTCCAGATTCCGCTTCTGCCCTCTGATCTGGGGCCGGGGGGCGGCTCTGGCTCGAACAGGGCAATGCCTATGTCGTTGCGAACCTGCGCGGGGGCGGCGAGTTTGGCCCACAATGGCATCAAGCCGCCCAGAGGGCAACGAAGCAGACGACATGGGATGATTTCATTGCCGTTGCCGAGGACCTGATCCGCCGCAAGATCACGAGTCCACGCCGACTTGGAGTAATTGGCGGCAGCCAGGGTGGCCTTCTGGTTGGCGCCGCAATCACCCAACGTCCCGAGCTCTTCAACGCGGCGATCATCGAGGTGCCGCTGCTTGACATGCTTCGATACACCAAGCTGGGCGCGGGCGCCTACTGGATCGGCGAGTACGGTGACCCCGCCATTGCCGAGCAGCGTGCGTGGATCGAAAGCTACTCGCCTTACCAGAAGCTGGTGGCGGGCAAAACCTATCCCGTTCCCTTAATTCTTACCTCCACTAAGGACGACCACGTGCATCCAGCGCATGGCCGCAAGGCTGCCGCGAAGCTCGCCGCGCTGGGCCAGCCTTACCTGTATTACGAGAACATCGACGGCGGACACAGCGCCGCGGCCAATGTCACGGAACACGCGCGTCAACTGGCGCTTGAATACACCTATGCATGGAGGCGGCTTTGTTCTGAGTAAACTTCCGTCAACGGGCTGATCGAAGCAGATCCAATCGAGATGGATATCTCAACGCCTTCACGTTGCTCCGGTGAATTCATCGAACGCAGGCGAGAGGCTGATGAGCCGCCGGCGGCGCGACGAAGTTCGTCAGATGCGCAAGTTACCGGTTTAAACAGGCTCCGCCGTTGTCGAGCGGGTTTACCGATTCCCCAGATACAACAGGGGGGCGGATACTTGCCAAATGCGCTTCCTTGGGGATTGTCTCGGCGGACCCTGTTCGTTCGACAGGGCGCGACGTACGGGCCACCTCCGAAGACGAACAGCCAAAGCGCAGCCGTGCGAGCGTCTTCGTGCTTGAGAAAACATGTCAGGCATCTTCATGCAGGCATGCTCGGATTGACATTCCTGCTCCAGGCTGCGCAAGGAGTTCGCGGCCGGCCTGTCGTTCAAGGCCGATGAAAACCATCCGCCGGCTCTGGATGAGCGCGGCATGTTCGAGGCTCCGCAGCTGTTCTGTAAGCCGGCGGTGCGCGACGAGTGAAGCGAATATCAGAACGTCATCTGGGCTGAAGCCTTGCGGCGAAACTGTCGTCGACGTCAGGATTTTTGTCCCTTGCACGATGCGGCCGCAGCTAGACCACGCGATACAGAAAACAAGCACGTGATCAGCGCAGCGATTCTGGGCATCTCTTGCCGACCGTCTTGATGACGGGGAGACTCTTCGCTAGATCACAATGGTTCACTATGGAGATGCCGCCGTGGCAATGGGTATTGTGAAGTGGTTCAACCCGACCAAAGGTTATGGATTCATCAGGCCTGAGGACGGAAGTCCCGATGTCTTCGTGCACATCAGTGCCGTCGAAAAGGCCGGTTACACCACCCTCGAAGAGGGGGCCCGCGTAAGTTATGAGCTCAAGGCCGGGCGTTCGGGGAAGACCTCAGCAGAGGATCTCCGGGTTGGCTGATCTGACCCGCCTCCGGACACTGCTCTACAAAGCGTGTTCTCGCAACTGTCCAGCGATGCCTGTCACGGCGCGCCGGGCGTTCGGCCTTTCGACCGTGGGGGCTGTCGCGTAAACCGCTTGAGAGCTTCGATCTTCTGGGACCATCGACCAATCGCTGCAGCCAGAGTCACAGCTCTACCAGCGAGGTCGCAGTGCCGCTGTGGCAACGTATTTCGGCCAGCTAGCCACGTCGAGCCCTACGCTCGTGAACAGCCGGGAAGTGCACGTCGCGCACGCCTCGGCTCATGAAGCGGTTGGCGGAACACGGGACGGATCCTGGCGGCCTTTTTGGCGATGCTCTTGGCCGGGAAATACGCAAGAGGGGCGCCAATTCCTGTCTGCGCTCGAATGCAGACCAAGACGGCACCGCTACTCCGGCAACCTTTTGCGAGAAGCTGACGGGCTTCGCCCCTGGCTGCAAAAAGAACGGCGCATTGCTGCATGTGGTCTTGCCCGTCGGAGCTACTATTGTCCTCAAACAGTTCAGACCACTGGCCGACAGCGTTGCGGACATTCGGCAGCGTACCGGGGGAAGTGCTGATGGACAATCCACGCGCGCTCGTAGTGCCCGATGACGCGGTGAGCGGGTCAGTTCAGTTTAAGACGAGCTCATCGCATTCGCGAAGCACTGGGCTTCCGTCTTGCATCTGCGCGCAGTAGCGGGGCGCACGAAGGGGAAGAGGGAGAATGGCGTCGAGTAGATGAAGAAGAACGCGATCGTGGCGCGCCGCTGTAGAACTCAAGATGCTTTGAGGTCGCATGATGGTGACAGCCTCTCGCTGGACAGAGCGTGTAGATGCGGACCCTCAGGAGACCAGCCTTCGTGTCTATGATCATCGCTTCGAGCTCGAAGGCTTCGCCTATGATTAGCGCACAGAGATCTTCGCTGAATTCCTCGCGCAAGCCATATTCCGGCCCAATCTCGGCGCAACGTACCCTTACCTCTGCAACGCGATCGGCTGGCATCAAGGCGATTCCGCGTTCGTTCTGTTCGCGGGCAACTCAGCGCAGACGGAGAGCCTTTGGGTAAGGATCTCACCAGTTCGTTGTCCAGCTTGTTGATGAGGTCCCGAAATGGAGGTCCATGCTTATCCGGCCGAACACAACAGGTTGTTCGAACCCGTCGAGACCGCGGTGCTGCTACCCCAAATGCCGGAGGTGTGCGCATCGATCGCGGCTGGCGCCGTGCATGCGAAATCGTCAACGACGGGGCGGTCCAGCCAGGGACACCACTGATTCGGAAAGTTCATGCTGAACACTCGGTCAACCAAAGCTTGGAGGTGTCGGAAAGCGAAGGTCGTCAAAATCTTTTTCAAACATTAATGGAGACATGTCCGGCGCAAAGATCCGATGCGGCGGCATCGCTTTGATCTGCTTCCCGATCACATCGAGGCGCGTCGGAAGGATTGAGCGCGCCGACCGTGTGCATCAACTCCTGGATCGCGACAGTCGAATGATTGACTTGTCGCTGCGTGATCAGGTCGTCCAGGATCGGAGGCGAACGATCTTGCATTTGATCAATATAGACGCAGGTATCGAGCAGTAGCCCCTGTCCGGCGGTCAGGCCTACGCTGACGAACGGAAGTTCATCGTCGCTGCGCCGTGCCAGCGTGTTTTCCGGATTGAACCGCGCCCACCGTTGCGCCGCATCAAAGTCGAATTCCGCCACGTTAGAAACCGAGCTTTAACGCTGGGTCGACCTTGCCCCGAGACTTCTTGAACGCTTCTGCGAAATTGTCCTCGAGTGCGACCGTCGCCAACGCAAACTCGATCAACTCCGTATCCGCCTCGATGCCCGTCTGGTGCTTGGCCTGTCGGACCAAGGCAGAACTCACCCGGCCACCGATGCGGCTGCCTTTTTCGCTCAAACGGCCAGATCGTTCCGCCGCCAGCATGACCGCTTCAACCTTGCTCCCGACAAGCCCGCTGGTCGCTAGTTCACGCTTAAAGGTTTTTATCAGTACCGAGCCACCCTTGGATGCAGCTCTTCTCCGTTTGGCCCGGCGGGGCGTGGGCTTGCTAGCCGATCTTTTTGCCATAGAACTTTACCCGTTTGTCGAACAAAAACGGAATTTGTCTAACATAGTCCGTCTGCTGCTTCGACTTCAGGCGTCTGATTGCTATGCCGGCCTCAAGGCCCAAGTGGACTATCAGTGGAAGGAGTTGTTGGCCGCAAGCGCTGTCGATGCTGCTCGTCGTCAGTGCAGAGTTGAACTCGCGCGGACAAGGAGGAAGGCTCCGCGATCTGGTTCAGCTGGCAATCAGGGGCACGCCCGATCACCTAGCGCCTCATGTTTTGACACGGTTTCGCCGCAGCGAGATCGTCCCCTATATCGCCCATCCGCTGCCGGTTCGCGAGCCGCACAGGATCGCCGGAATCGTTCTGAGGCCGCAGCGCCGCTCGACGCCGTGCGGACGCTAAGGACCTGCTTCGCTCGACGGGGAGTGGGGCGATTTTCCTGCCGGTCGTCGTCGATCTCCTCTTTAATAAAACCCAATTAACATTGGGTGCAGGTTTCCTGATCGGGAACTTTCTGGATCGCCAGCTCGCTTTTTGAGTAAATGTTCCCGATCGGTAACTTTTTCAGCGCTTCTATTGAAAGACATCCTGAAAGTTCCCGCTCGGTAACTTTCACTCGACATTTGCTGTTTCACCTCCTAAAGTTCCCGCTCGGTAACTTTAGGACGAGAGAGCTATGAACATGCCTCCAAAGAGCGCTCCCCTCTCAGGCGAAAATGAGGCTCCTGGCGCGACGGGTGTCGCGCGCCAAGCCGCCGAGTTCGCTGCAGCATTCGGTCGCCTCATCCAGGAAGAACGCAAACGACAGGGCCTCCGGCAGGACGAGTTGGCCATGGTGAGCGGAACAGGAAAGCGCTTCATCGTCGACCTCGAGGCCGGAAAAAGCACCTGTCAGCTCGGGCGCAGCTTGCACGTGGCAAACGTGCTCGGACTGCGCATCGAGGATGTTCTCAAGGATGCCCAAGCCCGCCGGGCCAACACTTCCGAGACACCGGACATTCCCGACAGCGACGAGGAGGACCCTCATGGACCGTCTTCCGGTCTACTTTGAGACGCGAGAGGTCGGCTGGATCACGGCCGCCGATGAAGCGTCAGGCTTCACCTATGCCGAATCCTGGCGCGGGCTGACCGGTGCCTTCCCTGTGTCGCTCACCATGCCGCTCTCGCAGGTGTCGCACGATGCCTCTGCAATTCTGCCATGGGCGGCAAATCTCCTGCCGGAGAACGCAACTCTCGGGACCGTAGGTCATATGCTCGGCAAGTCGCCGGCCGATGTCATCGGTCTTCTTGCCGAGATGGGCCGCGACACCGCCGGCGCGCTCTCCATCGGACAACCTGGCACCGGGTTGATCGCAGGCAAATGGCGAGAGATCCCCGACAAGGCCTCGCTCGAGCGCATCCTCATTGAACTACCCCACAAGCCCTTCCTCATCGGCGAAGATGGCGTGTCGATGTCGCTTGCCGGTGTGCAGACGAAGCTCGCCGTCGCTCTGGACGGCGACACCCTGTACATACCGATCGACGGCGCGCCATCGACCCACATCATCAAGCCCGGTGGCGAGCGCTTGCCTGGCGCCGTCCAGAACGAGGCATTCTGCCTGACGCTCGCGCGCATGATCGGAATCCCCACGCCGAAGGTGACGACCGGGACGGCAGGCGGACGTAGCTACCTGCTGGTTGAGCGCTATGACCGCCGTCATGAGGGCAAGAGGTGGCGGCGGCTGCATCAGGAAGACTTCTGCCAAGCTCTGGGCCGACCGCCAGCTGCCAAGTACCAGAACAACGATAGAGGCCTAAAAGGACCATCATTGGCCGACATGCTCGGCGTGACCCAGCGCCACATGACAGCGCAGCAGACCGCCCGCTTCGTCGATCTTGCCATCTTCAATCCGATGGTGTGGAACACGGATTCACACGCCAAAAATTACTCGCTGATGCTATCGGCGCGCGGCGCGGCCATGGCGCCAGGCTACGACATCGTCTGCACGGCGCCATATCCGAAGATCACCCGCAACATGGCGCAGAAGATCGGCGGGCAGAAGCAGGCTGACCAGCTCGGACGCAACCACTGGGAGCGCTTCGCCATCGACTGCAAACTCTCTCCAACGCAGACAATCCGGCGCGTCTCCGAGATTGCTCAGGCCGTGTCGCACCATGCAATGGCGGCCAAGGCCGAGGTCGAAGCCATGCCTGCCGGCGGCGATCCGGTCCTCGACACGGTGGTCGAGGCGGTGATTTCGCGCGCACGCGGCTACTTAGAGCACCTGAAGCAAGCGGATCCATCGCCCGAAGGCGCAGCAGCCCCATCCTCTTAGCAATAGACGCATGTCGCGACCAAAGCCGTGGATTTCTCGTCCAAAGTTGACTCCGATCAATACGAAGAACGCAAGCTCAAGAGCGTTTCGAGGCTGCGCTATGTAGTGCGTTACGGACGCGACATAAATCGCTGAATGAAAAGCCTAAAACCCGAGCATCGCAAGCAAGTCCAAGAAGACTGGAGCTTAAGGAATGGATTCGGATGTGGTGATACAGCCTTCTTCAACGATATCTTGCGGAGGTGCCGCTGCGCGCTATGGAAACCTGGCAGCCTGACAAAGTCCTGAGAGAGCTGCTTGCAATCGACCCGAATTCGGCGGACAGCTACACGCTTCGTGTGCAGCGGCAGGCAACTGCGACGGAAGAAGCGGGTACATGGTCCACTCTCGGCGAGCATCGCAAAATACCGATTAGCTACCTGCGAAACGCCTAGCACGCGCTGGACAGCGTTCTTCATGTCCCGACCATTCGTCAGTCCAATCTTGAACGGGATGCCGCGATAGTCCGCATGTGGGCCCTCAAAATCCATAAACGCATATCGGACGTACTCGCCCGCGGTCGCGTCATCGGAAATCTCGGAAATTTCTACCACTGCAATTGTAGCTAATGCGAAGTGCCGGTAGCACGGTTCGGGAGTTCCTGCTGGCCCGTGGTACGGTTGAGTGCGGAAACTGCGGACAGACCTATAACCTCGAACAGAAAGAGGATGACAGCTTCAGTTCATCCCCAAGAGTTTCTCGTGGGATTGCCCGCGCTGCGGATCATTTCAGGATATCGCGCAGAGCAAGGCAAAAGGCGGGGACTGACGTAAGCTGTTCCGTTTGCGCTTTGCCGATCACGCTGCGTTTCAGCAACGTCGGACGGATTGAATATGACGCAAGCTTGCTTGCGGGCCCCGGCGAAGGTCCAAACGAAGCCCCATAAGCACCGAACTAGTATTTCGTGCGAACATACGTGCCGTAAGTACCATAGCACTGGTAGCCCGCCCGGTTCTTGTGAGATCGAAGCGTACTGTCGTGCGTCTTGCGCTCGAACAGCTTGCCGCACACCGTGCAACGAAAGACATAGGTCGGGCCGCCGCTCGATGCCCGCGACCGGCGCCGGGCGGAGGTTCGTGGCGCCACAATTCCCGTCGATCGCGCGGTCGCCGGAATGGATTGGAAGCCGGTTGGCGTCAGCTCAACCGGATAGCGCGGGGTAAACGTTCTCTGCATCGGCGTCACGCCTAGAATGCTGTTCAGCAAATAGCTGCGTGGCTGGCCGTCATCGGCGCGCACGGCCATAAGAAGAACATCACCTGCTTTTGACCGACGCAGAGAATAGGCCTCGATCGCCCGTGTCGAGCGCTTCCCCTTCTGATCGCGATAGTCGATTTCGACTAGTAGCCGGTTGGCGCCAGCGAACCGGATGGTCTCGATGAACGACTGACCGTGCGTACCCGCCGGGAAGTCAACAATGCGCTCGTGAATGAGAGGCGCGCTGGCCGCCATGGCCATCACTGGTAAGACCGACTCAACGAACTGGCCATGGAGCCAGTCAAATATTTCAGGCAGAGCATCCCAAAACGAAGCTATCGGGAGCAGGGCCGGAAGCTGATGGTTCAACATGCCAATCCAGCCAGCCTCCACGTCACCGCGATGCGGTGCAATGTCGACCAGTTGTGGCAGGTTGATACCCTTGAATGCGCACTTCTGGCGCAGCACGTCGACGAACTGCACGCGCTCTGGCCTTGCATCGGCGTTGCGGTACAGATTAACAACATCATAGAGATCGCGCGGCCGAGTACGCTCGGCGAGAGCTCTAAACTTCTCGGCGAAGGCCTCGACGTAATCATAGGCCAGGACCTCGATGCCCTCCTCGGGGGCATCGGAATAAGGATGGAAGATTTCTACTGTCTCGGGCGGGAGAACGACATGTTCGTCGGCGGTCAGATCGAGCTTGATGCGAGGCAAGGGCCGGGTTGGTGAAACCGGCCCCTTGTAGCTAATCTTGCCCTGGCAGGAGAGATTGCCGCGCGGATTCCGATAGATATCAAACTCCTGCTGGTCGGCGGGGACTTCGATGCCGGTCTCCTCATAAACCCAGGCTCCAACGTCGGCGAAGACCCGCTAGAGGAGCGCTTCATCGAGTTGGGCCTCGTCGCGGAGCGTGAAGTCGAGATCCTCGGAAAAGCGATAGGTTTCGAAGAAGCATTTCTTGAGACAGGTGCCGCCTTTGAAAATCCATTTCTGGGCAAGCTCCTCGTGAGCGTAGATGCCGGCAAGCATCCAGCCGAGGACATAGTCCTTTTCGATGACATGCGGTGTGAGCGAAGTCTGCGCAGCAAGATCAAGGATTTCGCGCTTGTCGATCAACTAGCGTCTCCGGTGGCCCAGGATAAGGGAGCAAGCAGCCGCCATCTTGAGATGAGTCGCTTGCATTCCAAAGCAGGATCAAGCTTGGCATTACCGGCCGTGAGCCTTGTGCGACATTGCTCCGCAAGCGCGCCTTCATCATCGTGCCGGTCGGCCAGGAAGCCGAGGCGTTTGAAAACGGCTCCATTCCCGAGCTGGTCTGCGTATTCGATCAATTTCTGGTCGCTGCGATCAGCTCGTTTGAAATAGGCGCCCAGACAGTCGGCGACCTGCTGGATGCCGCCGCCCAGGGCGGGATCGTCGAGCATATCGACGATGGTCCGGTGTACATCAGAAACCGGCACCTTAGTGTGATGCCGCCAGACGGGCTTGGTACCGAAGATCTTCTCCGCCTTCACGTGTTTGAGCGAAAAATCAAAGCCATGCCGTTGTTGCTGCTTCGTACGGATGGCCTGACCAGTGACCACAACGATGTCTTTGAATATTTGCTCGGTAAGGTCCCAGTGCTCGGCAGCGGTACGGCCAGCGACATAGGCTGGCGCGAAAAGCGCCGGCACGAGAACCCAGCCATCATCAAGAACACGTTCCGAACCGAGAGTATCGATGGACGCCGGAACGTAAGCACCAGTTCCGACCCGACTTAGCCAGCCTTGCTCGCGCCAGCGAGCAAGCCGCTTGGCCGCCTCGACCCTTGAAACGGCAAGAGCCTTGGCGACATCGGCGATATGGACGACATCACCCGATGCAGCGAGAACACGCTGGAGCAGCGCGCGGCCATGGGGAAGACGTGAACTATTCATATGAAGAAATTCGCAAAATATCGAAAATCTGCATGTGGAATATACTAATTCCAGGCCGGGGTCAAGCTATATACGTTGTTTTTCGCAAAAATTGCGAAATATCGCATACGTAGTATCTATCCCGTTCATATCTTTAAATCAAAAGAGGCTTTCCGCGATCAGGTGCATCGCAGCCTTATGGTCATCCGACTTGAACAGATGGCCGTAGCGATCCATCGTGACCTGGAGAGTGAGTTGCAGCAGCCTTGCGATACATCTCGACTGAGGTATCCCCTCGGCAGATTCTGAGTGCAGGGCGGCAAGCTGCATCCCTTATTTTGATGCCGCCGATTCAGGGAGTGATAGCGATTGTCTTTGTTCCGCCATTTGCATGACGACGCGTTTTTGGCCTTCTCACGCGATCACAAGCACCTGTACGCGGCCTGTCTGCTCGACCTCCATGAACGCTTCTTTTCAGGCGCGCCGTCCTTTCCGACCCCCCAGCAGGTCGTCCATGCCATCTATGACGTCATGCGCGCTAATCCCGGCCTCTGGAATGAAGGCGATGATTTCGGCAGCCTGCCAGAAATGATCTCCGCGGGACGCCGCCGGATCCGGAAGGCCGACGTCGCGCTCGCTTCCGAGAAGGGCGACAAGGCGCTCGGTCTTGCCCGACAATTGTACGCCCGGCTGCTCGCCTGGGGGTGGCTTGAAGAGGAGGAATACGGGCTTCGCGTTACCGTTGACATGGCTATGGGACCGCTGCTCGTGATCCAGCGGCTGGCGAGCCTCAACAAGGATCTCTCGCAGCGATTCGGCGGCTTGATCGTGCAAATCCGCCTCAACCTGGAGGCCGTCGAAAAACTGAGGCCCGAGATCACCGACCGCAAGCAGCGCGAAGCCGCGCTCGCCGTCCGCGAGGCGCGCAATCAGGCCGACCAGTTCACGAAGAGCCTGCGGGCCATTCTGGCCGACCTGAAGCGGATCCGGCGGACGGTCATGGAGTCGAAAACAGTCGCTACACGGCTGGAAGCCTTTTTCGAGGAATTTGTCGACCAGCTCCTGCTGAAGGATTTCGAGTCCATCCTCACCGTCAACCATCCGTACCGCTTTCGCGACGCTATCGTCGATCTCGCGCGGAGGATCTCCTACACCCCGGAAACCATGCAGGTCCTCGCCGAGGAGTACACAGCTTCCAGCATGGCAGCCGATATCGAGGACGGTCGAATGGCCGCGGCCGACGACCTGCTGGCCATCGAAAGCATCTTTGAACAGATCGGGGAGATGTTCGATAGGATCGAGGCCTTTCGCAGGCAGCTCGAAGCCCGGGTCCGCAACACCATTAAGTACGCCGAGCGGGGCGGGCAGGGACTCGTCAGCCGCGCCGGCGACCTGGTGCGGCGCCTGGACGCCCTAATGCGGGACGGCAGACACCACAAGGCGACTATCGAATGGAGCATCGAGCCGCTGCGGTCCCCCTGGTCGGAGCACCATCAGGCGCCGGCCAGGCAGCCCCGCCGTCCCGTCGAAGCAAGGGAGCTCGCCGAGCCGCCATCGGACCCGCTGTACGAACTGCGGAAGAAACTCCGCCTCGAGTACATCGCTCGCATCGCGCCCCGCCCCGAGGATGTCAGACGATTCCTCGAAGGCCAGGTGCCGCCATTCGCGACCAGGGAAGCCCGCTTCATGGAAATCGATACCGTGGACGACTTTCTCGCCTTCGATTGCGCCCGCCGATATGCGTTGACGGGCGAAGTTCCGGCGCAGGTCGCGGCCGGGTTCGATCTGGAGCCGCGCCCAGACACGCCGCCCCACGACAGCGAATGGCTTCGGTGTGCGAACTTCGTGGTCAGGCGAGCCGGCGACTTCCGGAAAGCGGAGGCAGCCCGTGCTCAGTGAGTTCGAAAACGTCGAGCGCTCCTTCGGCGCGGAAAAGGCAGCCGACCTCCGCAAAGCGCAGCACTTCCTGCTACGGCGGCAGTTCGTGTTCGCGGGAGATCCCCGCACTGGGACGGTCTACAACACGATCATGGACGGCCGTTTCCGCGACCTGGTCGACGGCTTCTTCGATAGTTGCGGATATCGCGTCCATCGCGATCCGGAGGCGCAATGGGCCGGCATCGTCGCCATGGATGAGGACGTGCCGCTGCCTCGAATGAAGCTCGACGAAACCATTGTTGTGTTGGTACTGGCGGCATACTGGCAGCAGGAGGTGAACGTCGGAGCGGTCGAGGACCGGGCCGTCGTAGTGGCCACTTTGAACGACCTGTTCGATCGCTATCGCGAGATGGCGCAACACGGCGGCGGAGGCGCGATCTCGGCCGCCCGCTTCCGGGACATCCTGCGCGAGGCCGCCCAACGCAGTTTGGTCGAGATCGGTGATTTTGACGACGAGCAGCAGGACTGCGAGATCAGGATCCGCCCGATGATCAAGCTGATCAGTGGCGGCGATGCCCTCCAACGGCTTGAGCGCTACGTCCGTAGCGAGGAGGCGCGGTTTCCGCAGCCCGCAGGAGACGAGGCATGATGGAGCTACGCCACCTGACGATGGTGAACTGGCACCTGTTCGACGTCGCCGACATCGACGTGACAGGACACGTCGGGGTCCTGGGCGAGAACCGGTCCGGCAAATCGACAATACTCGACATGGCACAGGTCGTTCTCACCGGCGCGAGCCGGCGGTTCCTGCGCCTGAACGCCGTCGCCGGCGACAGCGGAAAATCGCGCAGCGGCTCGAAGCGCAGCGTCGTCGATTACTGCCTTGGGACGCTCGGCGAAGACCAGCGCCGGCGTGACGAGGCGCGCACCTACGTGGCGCTAGGGTTCGAAGACAAGGAAGGCGATCGACCGCCGGTCACGATCGGCATGGCGCTTGAGGCGCGCAAGTCCGACAGCAGGGAAACCGTGCTGGCACTGTTCGTCGCCGTCGGGACCGTTCTGCGCTCCAAGGACTTCATCGAGCAGCGAGGAAAGTCGCAATTCCCGGCGCAGTGGGAGGACGTGCGCGCCCGGATCGTCGCTGCGGTCGGCGAAGGCAACTTCGTCAATCATCGCGACCGGGCGAGCGACTACGTCCGCGAATACATGCGCCATCTTCTGCCGCATTCGCCCTATGGCGAGCAGAACGCCAGCGCCCTGCAGAAATCGATCGTCAACGCGATGACGCTCGACCACAACCAGACGGCCACACAGTTCGTGCGGAACTACATCCTCGAGGACAGTCCGATCGGCATCAAGGAGCTGCGCGAGTCGATCCAGACATACCGCAATATCAGCGAAACCATCAGAAAGATGCGCCTCAGGCTCGAAGCCCTGAGGGCGCTTCGCGTCGTCCTCGGCACCCTTGAAGAAGCGCTCGAGACCAAGTTCAGGGAGGAGTGGATCGCAAAACGCGCGACTTGGCTCGCAGCGCGCGCGACAAACCTGGACTTCAAGACCAAGCGGCGTACCGAGATGGCGCGCCGGGACGCGGCAGCAAAAGAACTCGAATTCATCGACGACGACGTCAAGGCCATCGATAACGAGATCGAACGTCTCACGGCCGCGATCGCCGAGCACGATGCCAAGACCGGCAGAAAGTCCCTGCAGCAGACCACCGATGTTGCCGGTCAGGCGGCGCACCGCGCCTCAGCGGACTTCAAGGCTCGCATGGAGAACATCCGTCGCCTGGAGCCGCTCCGCGCGATGTGCGCGGACGGTTTCGAGGACTTCGTTCCTGCGCTTGAGAGCCTTCTGACCGCCACCGCCGGGGCCGACATCGGGCATGTCTCCGACGAGCTCTCCGCGGCCGAGAAGTCCTTCGCGGCAAGCGGCGCGAAATGGCTGCCGAAGATCGACGAAGCGCGTCAAAGGATCATCGCGGAGCTTTCCGGGCTCCGAGGCCGCCGTGACGAGGTGCTCGAACGAATCCGACAGGACGCCGCTGGAGGGGCGCGCGCCTATCTCGGCGACGACACTGAACTCCTCTGCCGCAGGCTGCGGCAGAGCGGAATGGTCCCGCGCGTGCTCTGCGACATCATCGAAGTCGCCGAACCCGAATGGGTAGGAGCCGCCGAGGCGCTCCTCGGCCGCGACCGGGAAGCCGTGTTCGTGGACAGAGCGGACATCAGCGCCGCCACGTCAACCTTCAAGGAAGGTCGCCGCGAGTTTCGCCATGCATCGCTCGTGAGCCTGAACAAGCTCGAGCAGTTCAGGGCCAAGCCGGAGCGCGGTACTTTCCCCTCGATCTTCCGGAGCCAGGATCCGGACGCGATGGCCTTCATCATGCGCCGCTACGGCACAGTCCGCCTCGCGGACACGCTCGATCAGTTCAACAGACCCGGCCGGGCTATCATGAAGGACGGCCTCTACGACGACGGCCTCGTAAGGACCCATCGCTGGATCGAAGCCTCGCAGCACAAGATTGGAAAGGCGGCCCAGGCGAACGCCCTGCGCTCGCTGCAGGATCAGGCCGAGGAACTGGATCGGCTCCAAACGGAAAAGAGCAAGGAGGCCCAGGCGGCAGAGCAGGCCTTTGCCGCTCTGAAGAACATCTGCGAGGGACGTGACGATCTGAAGGCCTGCGCCGCTGCCTTCGCGGCCGCGCAGACCGAGATCGCCGAAGCCCAGGCGAGGCTCGAAGCGCTGGACGGGGCGGGCGACGGCGGACTTCGCGAGAAGAAACGAGCGCAGCAGAAGCTGAAGGAGAAGAGGCTCGACGAGCGAAAGATCCAGCAGAAGGCGTTCGGCGAGCATGACGGTGAGGTCAGATCGGCAGAAAGGAGACTGGGAGAGGGCGAAAACGTACCCGGCTCCGAGCTTAACCTGCGGGTCGCCCGGTCGATCTATCGCAAGACCTTCCCGCTCTACTCCGCCGCGAAGGGCAGGATCGTGTACCGCGAGCGCCTCAATGCCGCGGCCCAGAAGGGCTTCGCGGAGAAACACCGCGCCATCGCCGACAGAGCGCTGAAGGATGCGGACGCCTCGGACGCCGAACGCCTCCGGATCGAGCGACGGGTCCGCGAACTCCTTTACGATTACTTCGACCAGTTCGGGATGAGCTCGCAAGTCGGCGCGGAGAGCGAGCCGCTGCGGGAGGTGAAGCCCTGGATGGAACAGCTCATCTCGGACATCGAATCCAACGAGCTGCGCCAGTACGAACGGCAGGCGCGGGAAGCGGCGGAAAAGGCCTCCACCCTGCTGCGCGGCGAGTTCATCAACGCGCTCACGGCCCGGATCGGCAAGATGGAGCGGGAGCTGCAATCGTTAAACCGTAGCCTCTACGCACATCCCTTCCACAACGAGCGTTATTCATTCCACCGCACTCAGATGGTGGAATTCCAGCCCATCCTGAAGATCATCGAGATCGCCAAAACCTCTCCGGAGGCCCTCGATATGCTGTTCCGGGGCGACGTGCCCGATGACTTCCCGCACAAGGATACGATCCTTGCGCTCGAGGCATTGCTCTAAGATCCCGATAAGGACTTCACCCAGTTCGAGGACTACCGCAACTTTTACACCTTCGAGATCCACATGGAGGATGTCGCCACCGGCCGCTCGACCCGCTGGGAGCAGCGGCGCGGCACCGGATCCGGCGCCGAACAGCAGGTGCCCATCTACGTCGCCATCGGCGCTTCGCTGGCCGCCGTCTACGGCAGCGCGGAGCGTCGTGTCGGCAAGCCCGCCGGCTTCGCCTTGGCCATGTTCGACGAGGCCTTCTCCAAGATGGACGGCAAGAACCAGCGGCAGATGATGAGCTTTTACAAAAACCTCGGCCTGCAGTTCGTGATCGCGGCGCCGTTCGAGAAGCGGGTCGCCGTGCTCGAGCACATGGACACAATCGTGGAGGTGGACCGCATCGGCGAACAGTCCAGGGCCACAGTGGTGGAACTTAAAGAGAAGGCCAAGCGCGAACTGATGGCCATCGATCCCGACCTGATGTCCGAAGACGAGCTCGCCACCCGTCTGGCCGCTGAGTAGTCATGGCGCGACGTTTCACAGACGCGATCGGCCTGCTGAACGACCTGCTCGATCGCTTCGAGGCCGGGGCCACAAGCCCAATCGCCCACCCCGACTATGCCGCTTTCTCGTCGGTCGTCGCGGCGGACGCTTTTCTGAACCAGATCAGGAAAGCCGAAAGTGCCGGCGCGGTGTCCATTGGCTGGGGGCGCGGCGCGAAGCGGGACCAAGTGGCGCACGTGCGGTTGGCCTCGGCGGAGATCTTATACCCATACCTTGACCGCACGCCGGCGTCACGCATCGCGGAGGACGCCGCCGCGCGGCTTATAGCCGGAGTGGCGCTGCACGAGTCCCTGAAGAACAGTGGCTCTCAAATCGCAGAGGTGTGGGCGCGGGGTAAGACGTGGCACGGATTCGGTTCGTCCGACGTCGATACGCTGCGCCACGCATTCGTTCTCGCCCAGGCGATCCTCGATAATAAGCATCTGGACGTCGACTACAAAACTTTCTCGCGACGTACGGTGGGGCACAGCAAGATACTCGAGCGCATCGAGGGTGCCGTGGTCCGGCTTTTGAGCGGCATAATGGACTTTCCGCCTGGCGCCCGCCCGCGCGAGGCACTGCGAGCGATCGGACTGGAGCGCTTCGCCCCGCCGCTTCTGATCGCGGGCAAGATCGACCTCGATGGAGCCGACCTGTCCGGTATCTCTCCGCACTATCTCGGGATCAGTCCCAAGGAAGCAGATCGCGTCCGCTTCCGGGAGCCGCCGGCCTACATTCTGACGATCGAAAACTTCGCAAGCTTCAACCGGCACATCGCCGAAGCGGACCCCGGTCGATTAGGAACGACCATGTATGTCGGCGGGTACCCCTCGCTCGCCACCCAGCAGGCGCTGCGGACGATCGCAAGATTGGTATCCGAAGAAACGCCGATCTTTCATTGGTCGGACATCGATCCGGACGGCACTTGGATCTTCCGCACCATCGAGCGCGCGGTCGATCGACCGATCGGTCCTCACCTCATGAGCGTCGAAGTTGCCGAGCGCTTGGGACAAGTGCCGTTCAAAAAATCGGCACCCGCTCGATGTCCACCGGACTCCGGTATCGCGGCTCTGGCAGCGTACCTGGCGGAAGATGGAGCCAAGACGCTCGAGCAGGAAGAACTCGATCCAGTCCTGCCAGAGCTTCATGAGAAAATGCGCGCGGATCAACGCGGTGTGGATCCCGATGAGCTTCCCGGGTCGACGATCTCCGTCGGCCTTTGTTGAACAACGCCTGCGTTCCGCAGAGCGAACGCCATGAGTAGGGCGGCTCCTGCCTCGTGGCGTCGGCGTTGGTAGCCGATTGGCCGACGAACAGCTCGGCGATTTCAAACCGAGTGCCGACCACCGCAATCGTAGCAATCGCCGCGACCACGCTTCCGAGCAGCATGGCGGTAGCACCTGCTCGCCCAATGCGGACAGATCGTTGCGGCCGAGTGTGTGTCCGACGCGTACGCTCACCGCGGTCCCGATGCAGAATGGAATCATGAAGAGGACCGTTGCGACCTGCAAGGGAATCTGATGGCCTGCAACGGCAGTGGTGCTGATTACCACCCATCAGAAGCGCCGTCGCAGAGAAGGGCCCGATTCCGTGAAAATGGCAATCGAAACCGGCGTCCCGATCACGATGAGCTGCCGCATCAATGGCCAACGATCCGCCACGGATATCGAAGCACCTGGTAGTCGCGAAACGGGCGACACTGTGTGACGAAGCAAAGCCCGGCAAGGAAAGTCGCACTGTTCACGAGGCTGGTCGCAAGGCCGGCTCCGAACAGTCGAGTTGCGGCAAGCCGAATTGGCCGGTGGTCAACAGATAGGCCACCAGTGCGTTGGTCGGATGGTGGCGAGCGTGATCCACAAGGCTGGCCTTGGGCAGTTGACTGCTGGCATGAACTACGGATCGCCAGGAACCACAATGCCGGCAAGATGCCCCAGGCCAGCCTGAACAGATATTGTTGAGCTAGCCGCGATGGTTGGTTCGTCCCCGAGCGCAATCACAATTTACTCGCCCTGCTGCGGCAAAACCATGATCGGCGGCCCGTAGCCCCATGCGCACCGATCGCCGTAACAGGGCGCCGTCCACCGCCCCACATGCTTGGCCGCGGGCGGACCCACCGCCGAGATCACACCGGCTGCGAGAGTCAAGCCAATCGCAAGATTATGCCGGCAGGGCTGCTGCCGCTGCTGCCTCAGTGCCGATATGGCCGATCCAGGCCAGATCCGTCGCCATCATCGCGATCTGTCCGACCTGCGTGAGGGATCGGGGTGGCGAGTGTTGCAGTTGCGGCGAGTTCGTCGGTGAGTTGACGGCGAGCTACCCATTTCGCCAACGACGAGGCCGCGATGCGAGCTTCTTTCTGCTGTCTTCCTCATGAACACGCTGCCCCGGATTGCGCGCTTCAGCTAACCCTTTGCCCTCGCTGACACGATCTTATCGCTGCGCTCGCGTTCGCATCATCGCGCCATGGCCAGCAATAGCATGTTCTCACACAAAAACGCACCGCTCAAAATGGTGAGAGCATTCTGGCCGACGTCCGCAAAATCTTCTCTCAATATCGACCGCTGCCATAGTGAGCGCTGCTATGGCTGTCGTGGTTACGGCTTTGGCTGTCTCGTTCAAGACGTCGTTTGTTTCAATCGCGACAATAGTGCCGCTTGCAACTACGTGCCGCGGGAAAACTGACATCGTTTCTTCATAAAAACACTCAACCGGAATTGGCATGCCGGTTGCCTCAAGATGTGACGAAACCAATTGCGACTATGATGCTCGTTCACCATCCGGTCGAGGTATTCAGATGAACTTGCCCGCTTGATCGATAGCAGAGGTCTCCTGATGCGCTTTCCAAACCGTGCGCCTGCGTCACGAACTCTGCCATCTTCGGATCGCGCTCCGGTTTACCGGGCACAATCCGATTGTCTTGTAAAAGGCTCGGGACGAATGGCGGTCCTCAACAAGATGGTGCACACCACGGTAAAGGCGTTGTACCTCAGGACGCTTGTTCGCGTCAGTTTTGGCCGGTGGCTCAAGCGCCGGGCATCTGCGAGATACCGAGCCTGGGTTCGTGAAGCTAAGCGGCGGCTTTGAATCGGTGCCTTTGCAGATGGTCAATGAGCTGATGCAGGACGATTGTGATCCTGAGAAAATACTCAGGCAACAGGACGAGCTCAAGGTCAAGCTGCTTCGCGCCCAATCGGTTGTCGAGGAATGTAAGGCAGGATTGGCGGATCTGGAGCGGAGGCTTGAGCGTCGAGCAGTCTCATCGCCGATCGATGAACGCCAACGCAGCTCTGCGGCAACTAATTCAATACGTCACGTGCGATCGCAAAAATCCCGCAGCGTCGACGATCCTGTTGATCAGAATGCCGGTGTGGCGTTTTCGAGTCGATCATGGGACCGCCGTTAGCGCGAACGGTTTTGTCGCGGAGTTGGTGAAGATCTCGAGACCCATGGGGGGCGAGCCCGGCGGGCGAATCGGACAACTGGGTGCGGCCCTGTCGATAGGGCTCGGCTTTTTGGTTGAGCGCGGTGCGTTGGCCAGGGGATGCGCGCAGAGTAGCACCACATACTGGACGTATCGCCGCGTCTTTGGCTAGAGCGTCTTGCTTCGGGGGCTGCTCACGTAGATGTACTGAAGGGAATGTCAAAGCTCTCCATCTTGAGCCAGCCGGTTCGGTCGTTTTGTCCGTCTGTTTCAAATTACTCCTAGACGTGTCTGAAGGGCGAGGGCCGCTTCAATGACACGATGGTCCGCTATGACAGTAAGACAAGGCATGCGGGTCACCGGCGGTGCTGACCGCGGAAGCCGACCGTGCCTCATCCGGCATCGCATGGAGAATGACGAGAACTGGCTGACTATGTCCGCAAACGATCACGATGCGATCCGGACGGCAGGAACGGCAGTCACCTAAATTCGTGAGAACCAGGAAGAGGGCCCCTCGGTCGAATGCGATCCGGTGCCGGCCGGTAACCTCGTCAGCTTCTCGAAAGCTTCTCCGAATACGGACTAACCCGGTGAGCCTGGATGGAGGCTGGCATGGACTCGCACAATTTCGCCATATCCAATGCAGCACCTCCTCCGCCATCGGTACGACACGCCGTTCGGGACGATCAACCGAACCAGGCGGGAGAAGACGCCTTCGAGCAGCAATTAGATGCGGCGCGCGCGGTCGATTCCGCTGACCTTGCCTGGCGCCGCGGCCGTAAACCGCCGCCGAATGTGTCGCGCGCGGATTTTGATTACATTCACGAGATGATGAGCGGCGTCAGTGCTCGCCGAAAATTGTCGCCGTTGACGGCCGAGAAGTATACTTTAATGCTTTACAAGGTGGCGAATTACCTCGGCGAGCGAGGCCAGTCGCTCGAAACCAGTGATGATAGTGCACTAAATCAGCTCTCTGACACCGTGTTCAGGGAGAATAAGCACGTAGGTATAGCTTTGCGGGCCCTTCAAGAACAGCGCGGAGGTTCACCTGCAGTCAGGGGCAGGCGCGCGCGTGCCGCGACTTCGATGAGTACTGGCCGCACACGTGTCGCTCCAACTGAAGTTGATGCGCCGCTTATCGAAAGCGTCATAGACGAGGGTATCAAGAGCAAGCACTGGGCCCCCGCGACCGTCCAGCATCATGACACGATGCTTCGCAAGCTGTCGAACAGTCTCGGGATGCGCGGCGAGACGCTTGCTGGAACAAGTGATGATGCGCTGTACGACTATGTTAAGGAAGCCTTTCCGAAGAACTGGAAGAGAATGACGGGTTCGCTCTGGGCGCTCCGTGAGCATCGTGGGGGCTTGGACGGTTCGGAGCACGGGTCTTCCGCATCAGACGGCCCTGACCAGGCCAAAAGCAGCGCCGCCGCCGGATCGCTAAGGTCGAATGTCGTCCCGGAGGCGCTTTGGCGGCTCCTCGATGATGACGATGGCGTCGCGCCGTCCGTCATGGCCGAGGATCCCGAACTTCTGAGGCAGGAACAGGAGCTTCGCGACCAAATCGACGGCGGGTGGGATGAATCCATCCTTCTGTCAGCTTCCACCGATCGGGAGGAATTCACTTCGGATCCAGAGGATCTCATCGACCGCCCGGCGAAACGCAGGCGAGCACTGGCGAGTCAATCAGTGCATTCGCCGGTCTCCGTCGATCCAGGGGAGCTCACCTTGGATGCCCGGCAGTTTGCTCCCGCGGAGCCTTCCCAGTTCGTGGCTAATGAGTCTGCGCAGTTGGATCCGGATCCGCTCGCCAATGAGCTCGCAGCCCGGGCAGATCCAGACGCCTTTACTTTCGCGCCCCTGCCGCTTTCTCCGGGGGAGCTGTCGCGGTTGTTGCATATTGAACCCACACCGTCGGAGCCGCATCGACTAGCGCAGGAGGTCGCAGGCTCGCTTGATACAGAAGCTTCCGTCATGGCTCGAGCACCCCTTTCTCCTGGGGAGCTTTGGCGACTGCTGGATGATGAATCCACACCACAGCTGGCGGATCAGCTATTTGATCAGCACTCCGGCTCGATAGATCCAAATCTTTTCAGTTCCGATTCCCTGCCGGTTTCTCCAGGGCAGCTTGGTCGACTGATCGATGATGCGCCTGGACCGGGCGGAGTGGATCCGTCCGCCGGCCTCTTGCCGTCCATGGCCAATACCGCGGCACTGGAACTCGAGTACCTGCCATTCTCACCAGGCGAGTTCCGTGGACTGCTGAATGATGAGCCCGTGCCGTCCGGCCTGGATCAGCCGGTCGGCAATTTGCCTGTTTCGGCTGATCCAGATGCGTTTATATTCAACGAGGATCAGATGCCGCCGGGAGAGCTTCGGCGATTGCTTGAAGATGAGCCGGCATCCTCGGCGGCGGATCAACCGCCTCGCCGGTTGCCCAGCGACTATTAGAGGACACAAGCGATTGTCGCAGACGCTCCGAACTCGCTATCGCGACCGCTTGAATTCCCGGAAAAGCCTACGCCGCATGTAGCTTGTATCGAGGCGTCGCGTTGCCGTCGAACCGGCTTTGGTGTCCACAGACGTGTCGCTACAAATTTGCGATGCTCCTTCCGGGCTGGACGACAGTTTCGGTGTCTGGTGATCGCGGGGCTCAAGGCCGGCGACAATGGCTCAAGCAGCCCGGGGGGACGGCATGTCCATCGGCAGCGAGTTGGATTCGGGAGCCAGAGACATATTGGTGCGTAATCTGACGGTGGATGATACGCCGTTGGGCGTGCGCACCAAGAGCGATGTCGGTCGAGGCGGTCTGGTCGAGCGCGTGGCTTATGGGAACGTGTGCCTAAAGTCTCTGTGGTGAAGAAGCCGCGCCCCATCGTGATCGGCGATGTTGCCTGGAGCAATGTCGCTCAGATCGAATCCAAATCTGCGCGTTGGTAGCGGCGGCCGGCCGAGATCATCCTGTAGACTTCGTCGAAAAGCGCCGATAGGAGCCTGTATCCGCTGTCGCAGCCCGCCGCTACCAACGTAAGGTCATGTCGATGATCATATCGAGCCTCGCGGGAAACGTCCTGGTCCTCTATGTCGCCCCGTTCCAGCCCTCGCTGCTCGCCAACGTACCCGAGGCGAGTAATCATGCCCGACGAGTTCCAACGTTGCTTGTCGGTCCACCCAGCTAGAACAAAAGTCGCTTCGCAATTCGAATCGGCGGCTCAAGTGTTCTTCACGGACGGCGAACTCCGGCCGATGCTCGACTGTTGATTGTTACCCACTCATTGTCGCGGCGGCGTTGCAGTGAGGAGGGAATGCGCATGGCTTCGCGGTACTTCGCGACCGTGCGGCGGGCAATATCGATGCCCGAGGCGCGCAAGCGTTCCACTATGGTATCGTCCGACAGGATCGCGGCCGGCTCTTCCGAATCGATCAGCTGCTTGATGTGGTGACGCACGGCTTCCGCCGAATGCGCCTCGCCGCCGTCGGCCGAGGCGATCGAGGCCGTGAAGAAATATTTCAACTCGAATGTGCCGCGATTGGTCGCCATGTATTTGTTGGCGGTGACGCGCGACACCGTGGATTCATGCATCTGGATGGCGTTGGCGACGGCCTTCAGATTGAGCGGGCGAAGATGCGTCATGCCATGGGTAAAGAAGCCGTCCTGCTGGCGCACGATCTCGGTCGCAACCTTCAGGATGGTGCGGGCGCGCTGGTCGAGCGCGCGCACCAGCCAGGTCGCGTTCTGCAGCGCGTCGGTGAAGTAGGACTTGTCGCCATCCTTGCCGATCTTCTTCGATAGCTCGGAATAGTAGGTCTGGTTGACCAACACGCGCGGCAAGGTGTCGCTGTTGAGCTCGACATGCCAGCCGCCGTCAGGTCCCGGGCGGACATAGACATCCGGCACCATGGTCTGCAAACGCGCCGAGCCGAACTTCATGCCGGGCTTGGGGTTGAGACGGCGGATCTCGCCGATCATGTCGGCGATGTCCTCGTCGTCGACGCCGCAAACCTTGCGCAAGCCCGCGATGTCGCGCTTGGCGAGAAGATCGAGATGCTCGACCAGCGCCTGCATCGCGGGATCGTAGCGGTCGAGCT
>NZ_SPQT01000042.1 GCF_004571025.1 Bradyrhizobium niftali
AGGCGTCGAGATCGGTGCCGCCTGGCGCCGGACCTCGAAGGACAACCGCACCTACCACTCGGTCAAGCTCGACGATCCGTCCTTCACCGCGCCGATCTACGCCAACCTCTTCGAAGGCGACGATGGCGAGTGCGCGCTGATCTGGTCGCGCTGACCAACACCGCGGCGTCTCGCAAACACGCGGGGCGCCGCGGACAGCGGCCCCGTTATTATGCGGAGCGACACAGCGGCAAAAGCCCTGGAAAACCGGGCTGCCAGCCAACGACTCCGCATAATCCCGCGCTACGCATAATCGGTCGCTCCTGCGAAAATCCGGTAGTCGGGGGCCTTGTCGTTGTCCTTCTCGGACGCCGTGAACTTGGCCTGGATGTTGAGCGTCAGCGTCTTGATCGAGCCGGTGTAGCCGTTGTCCGAAGCGGTGAAAGTGCCGATGGTCGCCATGATCATCTCCGTCTGTCTGTTGCTCGGGCCGCGCCCATCGCAGCCTCGATGGCGATCCTTGGCCCGGGGAGCGATCGACCCGCAGCCGCCAGGCCCGCAGCGCAGCGGAGGACGGCGAAAGCCTGCTTTTTTGTCTTGCGCGAGGAATGCCGCCGCTTGGCGGCAGGGGTAAAAAAGCAGGCTTTCGCCGTTGCGGGAAGGCGATCGAGGCTCTTGCGGTCCCTCGGGCCTGATCAGCCAATCGAGGGTGCGTTGGACGCGAGCCCATGACCGAACTGACGGGGATGACCATGGCTAGCACCGCCCATCACAGCATCGGAAAGCAGTGAGATCGACCAGAGAGGAAGCCGACGTCTACGCATCAGACGCAAGGACGATTCACCGGACAAACCAGCAAGCTCGATTGCGTTTGAGCATCAGGAAGCGATGGCGCCGGTCAGGACTATTCGCGCGATTGCGCTTTGAATACCCGAGGTCGAGACACGATCCGTGCCCCAACCTGATCGCCTCGCCGCTACGACAGGGAAGTTCGGCACAGCGTCGCAAGCGGCTGCCACCTGCGCAGATTTGACCGATCGTGCCCCCCTTTTGAAGACGGGCTAGCGTGAGTAATGCTCGCCTGGCTTCAACTAAACCGGCCGCGCGCCCTAAGGTGCGCGGCCGGAATTTAATGAGAGCCGGGACCGTCCTTGCGGCCCCGGCTCACCTCCTACTCGGCAGCTTGCGAACAAAAATCATGGCGCGGCGCCTCGTCTGGCGCACCGGCCTGATCCTGCATCTTGGCCGTGCGCAGCAACGGCGGCAACCAGCCGGTTGCCGCCAAGAGTTGCTCGGCGGCTGCCGCCATCTCGGCCTTTTTCATTCCCGACAAGCGGTCGGCGGCCTCCTCGCTGACGCCTTCGTGCACGGCCTCAAGGATGTTCGCCTTGGTGACCCGGCCGAGATAGCTTTGCACCGTCGGCCGCCAATATCCGGTCATGTCGAGGGCGACGGCCCTGGCCAAACGGCTGGCCACCGCCAACGCGCGCGGCCGGAGATCAAATGGCAATTTGACCGCATTGGCCGTCAATGCCGTGCAATGCGCGAACAGCACCATACGGCTGTCGTGATCGAGTTCGGCCACGAATTCCCACAGCCCGGCGACGTCCCGGGGCATTTGCCTCGCCCAATTGGCATGGCGATCCGACCACGCTTTCCCGGCCGGGATGTCCTCGATTCCGACCGCATGCGTGGCCAACTCCGTCTTGACCGGTTGAATGCCCACCACGTGTGCATTGGCCCCGATGTAGAAGATTTGAGCCGCCAGCGCGTGCGTAACCGCGACGATGGCGACATCCGGCTGCTCACTCAGATTGAGACGCAGCCCTAGGGTGCGATGCGCGGTGAGGTCACGAACGAGCGTGTCGGACAGCGACTGTTCCTCCTCTTCCTCCTCGCTTTCTTCCTCCTCGCTTTCTTCCTCCTCTCCTTGACCATCACGCGTGGCTTGATCGTCCTCTCCACCGTCACCATCCGGTGCCTCCGCGTCGCCTTCCCGCCGCGCTTCGGCAGGCGATTTCTCGTCCTCGGGGCGGATGAAACCGCGTTCGATCCTGATGGTGCCGTCATGATTGAGGATCACGAAAGCACCGCCGCGCGCGACATCGCCGGGATCGTAGGCCTGCCGTTTCGCCTCAAACTGCTCGATTTGGTTCTCCAATTCACCGAACCGCGCATCCACCTCGTCAGGCAGTTCATCGGCTGCCCGATGCTGTTCGGTCAGCTCATCAAACTCGGTTTGAGCGACCTGAAGAGCGGTCTGATCTTCCGCCGAAAGCTCGACCGGATGCGTGTAGGCACGGCGCATGCCGTGCGCGTATGGGAAGTCGAGATGAGGCTCCGTCCACTTCCATCCCTCGGCCGCCCGTAAGGCGTCCGCCTCCCGGCCAAGCCGTGCCGTCACCAAGAGATCGAGCAGCGCCAAATCTTCGAGATAGCCGCCGCGATCCTCGGTGAAGAGGTCGCGCAGGATCGTACCGCCTGCCTCGATATAGGCCTCGAGCCCGACAAAGCGGGCGCGGCGATCGGTTGCGGCGACATGGGTTTCGGTGAGAAGACGGCGGATGGTGCTGGCATCGCGGTCGTAGGACAGGCGCTCATAGACGCTCTCCTGCCGGGCCTGATCGTCAGTGATGGCAAATGCCATCAGCTGCTCAAGGGTCAGATCGCCGTCGCGATAGAGCTGGATCAATCGTGGCGAAACTGCACCCAACCGAAGGCGCTGCCGCACCACATGCGGCGTCACCCCAAAGCGAGCGGCGATCTGCTCCGCACCGAAGCCACGCTCCTCCGCGAGCTTCCGGAACGCCTCGAACTGGTCGGCCGGATGCATGTTTTCCCGGGTGACATTCTCGTCCAGGCTGATCTCGTGGGGGTCATTCGCGGTGTCGATGATGCAGCGGATCGGCTCGGTCTTCTTGATCTCCTTCCGCTTGACCCGCAGAAGCTGGGCCAAGCCGCCTGCCCTCGCCGATGGTCACCAAATAGAACCCCGTGGCCACGCCCTCTCCGTCCAACTCGAGCTCGACCACCAGATTCTGCAGGATGCCCTTGGCGGCAATACTCGCCGCATAGCCCTTGATTGCCGCCTCGCTATGCGGCGTCTTGCGCGCATTGTTCGGGGACTTCTTGAGCTTATTGAGCGGAATGAGAACCTCCGTCCCGCTCGCGGAAATGATTTCAACCTGCTTACCGACATGATCATTCTTCCTTTTGCTTCCACGGGTGTAAGGCGCACCACGCGCCTGCACCCCTGCCCGTCGGCGAGACCCGGGGGTAGCAAGCGCCAGGGCGACCCGAGCGGAGGGGGATCGCCCGCCCGAAAGGGCCGCTCGTGAGAAGCGGGTCTGCACGCGCGCATGCCAGCCGTTCGAGAAGGTGATGCCCGTTCGAAAGCACGGAAGACCGGGGAGACCGCTCGGGTCGGCGCCGGCGCCAGCCGGCGCTTCACCCTGGCGCGCGCGAGGGGCGGAGCCCCTGAGCTCTCGAGCGTTGGAATATTGAGCAAGTCAGCGCAGGTGAGAACAAGACGAGAGTGAGAGAATTAAAAGAGGCACCCGCAGGAGGGTCAGCATAGCGCCGACGCGGTACGCGGCGGGACCCGGGACCGAGTGCAGTCGCGAGACCGGTTAACAAGGCACCCGCGCGACGGGCAGTGATAGCGGTGCCGCGAAGCGGCAGCCCTTCGTGCGAGTGCCTCCGGCGAGCGACACATTCATCGAGCTGAGATCCAGAACCGAGGCTCTCCACGTGCTCGCCGAGACAACGCGTGACCTGTGAAATCTGACAGTATCGGTCATACATCCGACTAGTTAGAATCCCGTGAGCTATATTGGGCAATCGGCAAATGCTGCTGTTAGCCAGAACCCTTGAGCGCAGTACGATCGCTGGTCAGTCCCGAAGGCAATGATTACGCGCTTCGCCCAAATTGCGTGCGTTTACGGAGGAAGCGAGCGAGACAACCACAGACAAGTTGGACCGGAGATTAAATGAGGCATATCGCGAAAGTGATCGATGCCCGCACCTAGGATGACGTTGGCGCGGCTGCCCCAAGCATTCCCCGCGCCGGCCCATATCGGCCCAAGCAGCCGCTCGTCGCAATTGAGCTATCGCCCGCGTATTGATTGTATGTGCCAATGGGCACTGGCGATCTCGAGGCGGATAGCACCACTGGAAGGATTCAAAAAAGCGGCTGCGTCGAGCAGGAGGTTGCCCTTACTCAGCGTTGCAGGGCATTTCGACTCCCCACACCTGCTCGAAACTACGCGGCAGACGCACTCCTCAAACAAATAGAATCGCGTCGATGCTGCCCGTATAAAACTCGATCGCCGTTAGTGCTTCGCAGATCGCGACGCCGCTAACATGATCGATATATCAAAGCGCCCAGAGGGCGTTGGTCTGCACGATCCACTCCGTCTTGCTGTAGCAGCGGCCGTGGCATTTCCCGATGGTTCGATGACCGCTTCCGGGCTGCGCCGAGAGAGCGCTCGCGGAAGACTCATCATCGAGCGCATTGCGGGCAAAGATTACACGACACTCTTTCATATAGAGAGAATGAGGGAATTATGCCGCGTCAAAGCAAAGGAGCCCGACTCTACAGACGTAAAGCACGGTATCGCGAAGGCAATCTCGTCGCCCAGTCTGTTTGGATTATCAAAGACGGAGACCGACATATCGCCACAGGATGCCTTGCGAGCGCGTCTGAAACAAAGCCGCCGCAGAAAGCAGAGCAAGCGCTAGCGAACTACATCGCGCGAAAATATCAGCCGGAACGCAGTCGAAGGGACATCGACGACATCGATTGCGCGGACGTGCTGTCGATCTATCTGACCGATATCGGCGAGCCTGGTGATCAGTTTGAAATTGAAGCGAGGATAGGCAGGCTAAACGATTTTTGGGGCGGCAAGAAGCTGTCGGCGGTCAATGCGCAAACCTGTGCGGCTTACGTTAAACATCGCGGCAGTCAGGGCGGCGCGCGTCGTGACCTCGAGAGCTTTCGCGCTGCAATCAACCATCATGCAAAAGAGGGCTTTCACCGCGGCGCGGTTCGCATATCTCTCCCGCCGAAAGGTGAGCCGCGCGATCGGTGGCTCACTCGCGACGAAGCCGCAGCGTTGCTTTGGCACTGTTGGCGGCACCGCGAGAAACAGACAATTCATTCGGGGCTATCAAAGGGAGACCCGGTAGCCACAAGCCGGAGACCTCTGCGTCATATCGCGCGGTTTATCCTGATCGGCCTGTACACTGGCACTCGGGCAGGCGCGATCGCATCTGCGTCGCCATATGCGGTAACTGGGCGCTCCTACGTGGATCTGGAGCGCGGTATCTTTTATCGCAAGGCCATTGGCAAGCGCACGACCAAGAAGCGCCAGACGCCTGCACCGATACCGCCACGGCTGCTCGCCCACCTTCGGCGCTGGTGGAACCGTAAGCTGATCGCGGAGTGCTTCGTTGAGTTCAACGGCAAGCCGGTCGCCTCCGTGAAAAAGGGCTTTAAGACCGCCGTAGGGCTTGCCGGCCTACCGGGGAAGGTGACACCCCACACCCTTCGCCATACCGCTGCGACATGGCTCATGCAGCGGGGTGTGCCCATCTGGGAGGCGGCAGGGTTCCTGGGCATGTCTCCCGAAGTCCTGCAGGATACCTATGGGCACCACCACCCAGACTTTCTGCAGGGGGCGGCCACGGCCATTGGCCAAAAAGGCCGATATGTTTCGGTGGTTGAAACGGTGGTTGACTCGGGAACGACCAACGATCAGAAGGAAAAACCTAATGATTTCTGGTCGGAGTGGCAGGATTCGAACCTGCGACCCCTGCGTCCCGAACGCAGTGCTCTACCGGGCTGAGCCACACTCCGACAAGAGGCCGGCTTATAGCGTTGGGTTTGGCGCACCGCAAGCGGCCGAGTTGAGGAATTTTATCCCTGTGAAAACGGGTCTTGAAACGCTGATTCTACCGGCTGGCGATGCCGCCGCCGGGGCCGCCGCCCGGACGCTGGCGGCCGGCGGGCTGGTCGCGTTTCCGACCGAGACGGTCTACGGGCTCGGCGCGGACGCCGCCAATGCCACCGCGATCGCCCATCTCTATGCCGCCAAGGGGCGCCCGGCCTTCAATCCGCTGATCGCCCATGTTGCGGACATTGCCGCCGCGCAGGCCATCGGCCGGTTTGACGCGCGCGCCCTGAAGCTGGCGCAGGCGTTCTGGCCGGGGCCGCTGACGCTGGTGGTGCCGAAGACGGACGGCTGCCCGGTGGCCGATCTCGCCACCGCGGGCCTCGACACGGTCGCGATCCGCATTCCCGCCCACCCGGTGGCGCAGGCGATCCTGCGTGCCTTCGGCGGGGCCGTGGTGGCACCGTCGGCGAACATCTCCGGGCACGTCTCGCCCACGCTGGCCGCCCATGTCGAGAGCGACCTTGCGGGACGAATCGACCTGATCATCGACGGCGGGCCGGTCGCGGTCGGCGTCGAATCCACCATTGTCGGCTGCTTCGACGCGCCGATACTGCTCCGGCCCGGCGGACTGTCGCGCGAGCGGATCGAGGCCGTGCTCGGCGCCGCCCTGGAGCGGCCGCCGGCGGAAGCGGAGGGCGACGACAGCCAGCCGCTGGCGCCGGGCATGCTGGCCTCGCATTACGCGCCGCGCGCCAATGTGCGGCTCAATGCGCGCGAGGTGGCGCCGGGCGAAGCGCTGCTGGCGTTCGGGCCCTCACGCCTCCCCGGCCTTGACGCCGCAGCGGCCGTCATGAATTTGTCGCCCGCCGGTGATCTCGACGAGGCCGCCGCCAACCTGTTCGGTTATCTTCGCACCCTCGATGCGAAGAGCCCACGGACGATCGCGGTGATGACGATCCCCGAGGAAGAACTTGGCGAAGCGATCAATGACCGGCTGCGCCGGGCTGCGGTGGCGAGATAGCGCATGATCCGGACCCGGCGGGCCGCGGTAAAGTGTGTAGCGGTTTTCCGATAAGATCATGTGCAAGAGACAAGAGCGAAGTAGAGACGAGACAATGAACATCAACAAATCTGCCACTCCTCCGCTTGCGCCCGAGCTGATCGAACAATTCCGCAAGATCGTCGGCGACCGCCATGCGATCACGGATGCTGCCGACATCGAGGCTTACGTCACCGAGGAGCGCAACCTGTTCCACGGCCGCTCGCCGCTGGTGCTGCGGCCGGGATCGACCGCGGAAGTCTCCGCGATCTGCAAGCTCGCTTCCGCGCACAGAATCGCGCTGGTGCCGCAGGGCGGCAACACCGGCCTCGTCGGCGGCCAGACCCCGCACAATGGCGAGGTGGTGGTGTCGCTGCGGCGGCTGGACAAGATCCGCGAGGTCGACACCGCCTCCAACACCATGACCTGCGAGGCCGGCGTGGTGCTGCAGATCGCGCAGCAGAAGGCGGCCGACGTGGACCGGCTGTTTCCGCTCTCGCTCGGCGCGGAAGGCAGCTGCACGATCGGCGGCAATCTCTCGACCAACGCCGGCGGCACGGCCGCGCTCGCCTATGGCGTCGCGCGCGAGATGGCGCTGGGGCTCGAGGTGGTGCTCGCCGACGGACGCGTGCTCAACGTGTTGTCGAAGCTGAAGAAGGACAACACCGGCTACAATCTGCACAACCTCTTCATCGGCGCCGAAGGCACGCTCGGCATCATCACGGCGGCGACGCTCAAGCTGTTTCCGAAGCCGCGGGCGGTCGAGACCGCCTTCGTCGGGCTGAAGTCGCCGGCGGCGGCGCTCAAGCTGCTGACGATCGCGCAGGGCGAAGCCGCGAACGCGCTGACGAGCTTCGAGCTGCTGTCGGACATGGCGGTCGACTTCTCGGTCCGCCACGGCATCGACGTGCGCGATCCGCTTGAAGCAAAACATCCCTGGTACGTGCTGATGGAATTGTCCTCGCCCGGCGAGGATGCCCGCACGCCGCTGGAGGCGATCCTGACCCGCGCCATGGAGGACGAGATCGTCGACGACGCGGTGATCGCGGCCAACCTCACCCAGCGCAACGGCTTCTGGAAGCTGCGCGAGGAGATGTCGTCGGCGCAGAAGCCGGAGGGCGGCTCGATCAAGCATGACATCTCCGTTCCCGTCGCCGCCGTGCCCGCCTTCATCGACGAAGCCAATGCCGCCGTCGTGAAACTGATCCCGGGCGCGCGGCCGGTGCCGTTCGGCCATCTCGGCGACGGCAATCTGCACTACAATGTCAGCGAGCCCATCGGCGCCAACACCGCGGATTACCTGGCGCGCTGGCACGAGATGAATGCGGTCGTGTTCGAGATCGTGCTGCGCATGGGCGGATCGATCTCCGCCGAGCACGGCATCGGCGTGCTCAAGCGCGACGAGCTGCCCGAGGTGAAGGACAAGACCGCGATCGAGCTGATGCGGTCGATCAAGGCGATGCTCGACCCGCTCGGCATCATGAATCCGGGGAAGGTACTGTGAGCATGTCCCTCACGATCGACGCGATCAGCGACGCCGACGTCGAACCGGTCGTCGCGCTGTGGCAGCGCTGCGGCCTGACGCGGCCCTGGAACGACCCGCAAGCCGACATCGCGCTGGCGCGGCGGCGCGACAACTCGACCGTGCTGGTCGGCCGCGATGGCAGCGCGATCGTCGCCACCGTCATGGTCGGCCATGACGGCCACCGCGGCTGGGTCTATTACGTCGCCGTCGATCCTGAAGGCCGCAAGCGCGGTTTTGGCCGGGTGATCATGGCGGCGGCCGAGGACTGGCTGCGCCAGGCGGGCATCGCCAAGCTCCAGCTCCTGGTCCGCCGCGAGAACGCGCAGGCCAATGCGTTCTACCAATCGCTGGGCTTCGAGGAATCCACCTCGGTGATGTTCCAGAAGTGGCTCGACGGCCGCGGGCAGCCCCGTTAGTTCTCACCCGGAAAACAGCAATGACCATTTCCGACCGCGTCCGCATCAAGGACGTCCGCGTGCTCTCCGACAACTGGACCATCCTGAAGAACACGACGTTCGAATACCGGCGCGCCAATGGCGAGTGGCAGATGCAGCACCGGGAAACCTATGAACGCGACAACGCCGCCGCCGTGCTGCCTTATAATCGCGCACGGCGCACCGTGATCCTGGTGCGCCAGTTCCGCCTGCCGGCGTTCATCCGCGGCTACGACGATCTCCTGATCGAGGCGGCCGCCGGCGTGCTCGACGATGCCTCTCCCGAGGTGCGCATCCGCGCCGAGGCCGAGGAGGAAACCGGGTATCGCCTGCACCACGTCCACAAGGTGTTCGAGGCCTTCATGAGCCCGGGCGCCATCACCGAAAAACTGCATTTCTTCGTCGCCGAATACGAGCCGGAGATGCGCGTCAGCGACGGCGGGGGCCTCGAGCATGAGGGCGAGGACATCGAGGTGCTGGAGCTTTCCATCGACCAGGCGCTGGCGATGATCGCGGACGGACGGATCATCGACGCCAAGGCGATCATGCTGCTGCAATACGCGGCGCTGCATGTGTTCAGGTAGCTGACGCTCTTCACCCTTCCCTGGAGAGGGAGGTAATCGCACATGGCTTTTTGGCAGGGCCGGAGCGCGCGCCTCGTCCTTCGAGATGACCGCTCCGCGGTCTCCTCAGGATGAGGCTAAGCGGCATCTTTGCCGGTCGAAAATTGCTGCTGCGCCCTCCGTCCTCATCCTGAGGGCCCGCCAAAGGCGGGCGTCTCGAAGGATGAGCCGCAGAGCAACGGCCTTAAATGCGATCGCCCTGCCCTGAGGGGAAGGGTAAGCGGCACCATCAACGCCGCACCATCCTCATCTGCAATTCTGGCCTGCGCCGCCCCTCCCCCGTTGAGCTCACCGCCGACTATCTCTAGTCTGCCTCTCAACAAGAACCAGGAGACGCGCCCATGTCCGCTTCGCGCGACGACGAATTCGGCTTTGCGCCCGACTACGATGCTCCCGTCCCCTATATGCAGCGCACCCGGGACTATTACGCCGCAATCGGCTACACCACGCCGTACCGCTGGGCGCATCACACCGAGGCACCGTTCCAGCCGCTGAAGAAGCAGCTTTCGCAATCGCGCGTCACCATCATCACCACGGCTGCGCCGTTCGATCCGACCAAGGGCGACCAGGGGCCGGGCGCGGTGTATAACGGCAGCGCGAAATTCTACCAGGTCTACGACGGCGACACCGCCGAGCAGCACGATTTGCGCATCTCGCATATCGGCTACGACCGCAAGCACACCTCGGCGACCGACAGCGGAACCTGGTTTCCGCTGCCGCAGCTCCTGAAGGCATCGGCCGCGGGCCGGATTGGCGAGGTGGCTCCGCGCTTCTTCGGCGCGCCGACCAATCGCAGCCATCGCGTCACCCTCGACACCGATGCGCCGGAGATTCTGGCGCGCTGTCTTGCCGACAAGGTCGATGCCGCGGTGCTGGTGCCGAACTGCCCGGTCTGCCACCAGACCACCGCGCTGGTGGCGCGGCACCTGGAGCGGAACGGCATTCCGACCGTGATCATGGGCTGCGCCAAGGACATCATCGAGCACGCCGCCGTGCCGCGCTTCCTGTTCTCCGACTTCCCGCTCGGCAATTCCGCCGGCAAGCCGCACGACGTCACCTCGCAGGCGCAGTCGCTCGAGCTGGCGCTTCGGCTGCTCGAGACCGCGAGCGGCCCGCAGACGACGATGCAGTCGCCGCTGCGCTGGAGCGAGGATGCCTCCTGGAAGCTCGACTACAACAATGTCGCGCAGCTCTCGCCGGAAGAGCTGGCGCGCCGCCGCGCCGAGTTCGACAAGCAGAAGGAGATCGCGCGCGGCAACCGCGCCGCCTGACGTCCCCCGACAACCAGAACAAAAAGGGAGAGCGACGTGACGCGACCGTTCGAGGGCGTGAAGATCCTGGATTTCACGCAAGTGCTGGCCGGCCCCTATGCGAGCTACCAGCTCGCGCTGCTGGGTGCCGAAATCATCAAGGTCGAGCGGCGCGAGGGCGAGGACATGCGCCGCACGCCGCTCAGCCGCGAATGGGCCGAGCGCGGGCTGGCGCCGGCGTTCCAGGCCATCAACGGCAACAAGCGCAGCCTGACGCTGGATTTGCAGAAGCCCGATGCGATCGCCATCGTGAAGAAGCTTGCCGCCCGGGTCGACGTCGTCATGGAAAACTTCCGCCCGGGCGTGATGGACAAGCTCGGCATCGGCTACGAGGCGCTGTCCGCGATCAATCCAAAGCTGATCTATTGCGCCGTATCAGGCTTCGGCCAGACCGGCCCGGACCGTTTGCGGCCCGGCTATGACGGCAAGATGCAGGCGCTGTCCGGCATCATGGCGATCACGGGCCACCCCGAGACGGGACCGACGCGCGCGGGCTTTGCGGTCTGCGACGTGCTCTCGGGCGCCACGGCTGCGTTCGGCGTATCGAGCGCGCTGTACCAGCGCGACCGCACCGGCAAGGGGCAGTTCGTCGACGTCTCCATGCTGGAGGCGACGATGGCATTTCTGTCAGGACAGATCGCGGACTGGTCGGTCGCGGGCCATCGCCAGCAGCTGTCAGGCAACCAGGCCGTGAGCCGCCGGACCACGGCGAATTTGTTCAAATGCGGCGACGGCCACATCCTGCTCGCCGTCAACAACGAGAAGCAGTACCGCGCGCTGATGAGCGCGCTCGGCCGCGAGGACACGCTCGCCGATCCGCGCTTTGCCGACTGGTTCGCGCGCAACGAGAACGAGCCTGCGCTGCGCGCCATCATCGAGGCGGCCCTCGCGGCAAGGCCGGCGCGCGAGTGGGAGACGATCCTGGAAGACGCCGGCGCGCCCTGCGCCAGCATCTGGAAGGTCGAGGAAGTGATCGATCATCCGCAGATCAAGGCGCGCGGTGCGATCCAGGAGCTGGATACACCCTACGGCCGCCTGCGCTTTGCCGGCAGCGGATTCAAGCTCGCGCATGGCGGCGGCAAGCTGGACCGGATGGCACCGGAGCTGGGCGCGGATACGGATGCAGTGCTGGGAGAGCTGGGGTTCGATGCGGCGGAGATTGCGGCGTTGAGGGCGCAGGAGATTGTGTGAGGGCTGGAGCTACAAACTCCCCTGTCGTCCCGGCGAAAGCCGGGACCCATAGCCACCGAATTCATTTTGGCGAAGATTGCCCACGACCATCTCGCGCCACAACTTCTCCCTGGGGGTATGGGTCCCGGCCTTCGCCGGGACGACAGTACGTTTTGTCGCGCAGCCGGCCTAGAACAACGACCCCTGCCCGTCATCGGATGACGCGGCCGCAGCCTTCCGCACCGCGCGCTTCGGCTTCGACGCCCCCACCTCCGCCTCGATCTCCTCAGCGCTGATCGGCAAGGGCAGCTGATCGTCGTCATTGACGACGCGGTTGACGCGGGTGGAGACCGGGTGCCAGGCGAATTCGCCGATGCGCGGGGCGGCCATCAGCGGCAGGATCGCATCGACCTCGTCGCCCCTTATGTCGAGCCAGCGCTCGAAATCACCCGGGCTGATGGTGACGGGCACGCGGTCATGCAGCGTCGCGAGGTCCTCGCCCGCCGCCGCCGTCACGATCGCGACCGTATCGAGCTCCTCGCCGTTCGGCCCGGCCCAGGTCTCGAACACCGCGGCAAAGCCAAGCGGCGCGCCGTCGGCCCGATGGATGAAGAACGGCTGCTTGCGGCCATCCACCGCCTTCCACTCGTAGTACCCGTCGGCCGGGATCAGGCCGCGCCGCCGGCGAATCGCGCGTTTGAAGGCGGGCTTCTCCAGCACCGTCTCCGAGCGGGCATTGATCAGGAGCGTAAACCCTTTGGGGTCCTTGACCCAGCCGGGCAGCAGCCCCCAGCGCATCAGGCGGAAATGGCGCGCGCCGTTCTCGACCAATACGACCGGAATCGGTTGTGTCGGGGCGACATTGTACCGGGGCGGGAAATTCGGCTGCTCGACATAGCCGAACAGTTGCCGCAAAGCCGCGGGGGCCGAAGTTATGACGAAGCGTCCACACATCGTTGGGTATCTATATAGGGTCCGTTCAGGTCCTTTTAACCCCGAACGTTAACACTGCGGCGGATGAGCTCAATGGCCTCCCAACCCGCGCGGGCGCATGTACAAACGGGCCCCGAGGCTGCGGCCTGGGCCGAACGGCTGCGCGTGGCCAACATCAACCCGCGGACCGGGCTTGCCACCGACTATCTCAACCATTTCAATGAAGCCGTGATGCTGCTCGAAATGGTGCCGGACATGCCGGAATGCGCCGAAGACTTTCTGACCTGGTCGCCGCTGTCCTATGCGGAGCATTTCACGGCGTCGAACTTCAAGGCGCGCGACCTCGCCATCGAAGCCTATGAGAAGGCCGATCCCAACGTGCGCGCGCAGTTCGACCACATCACCGACACCATGACCTCGATCCTGACCGCGGTCGGCTCGGCCATGCGCGAGGTCGAGAAGGACACGACCCGCGTCCGCCTGGCCGAGCAGGCCACCCTCTGGGTCAAGCCGCTGATCGCCGCCTGCGGCGGCATCATCAATGGCGGGGCGGAAGCCGACGTCGACACCATCATGTCGAACTGAGCCAGGTCCTTTAAGAACCAGGTCCTTTAAGAAGATGTCCGCAGTCGTCCAGCCCCAGCGTCCCCAGATCGCGGTCAGCGCGGCGATTTTTCGTGACGGCAAGGTACTTCTGACCCGCCGCGCCCGCTCGCCCGCCAAGGGGTTCTATTCGCTGCCCGGCGGCCGGGTCGAGTTCGGCGAATCGCTGCACCAGGCGCTCAATCGCGAGGTGGATGAGGAAACCGGGCTTACAATCGAGATCATCGGCCTCGCCGGCTGGCGCGAGGTGCTGCCGGCGACGGCCGGCGCTGGCCACTACCTGATCATGTCCTTTGCCGCCCGCTGGGCGGCCCGGGAGCCGGTTTTGAACGACGAGCTCGACGACTACCGCTGGATCGCCCCGGATGCCCTGGCGAGCCTCGGCGATCTCAAGCTGACCGGGGGGCTGGAGGAGGTCATCCAGTCCGCCGCGCGCCTGATCGGACACTGACCCCCGCCTTGCGTCCGCAGCCCTGAGGGGGCATACACCCCGCCGATGTCCACGCGATTTCTGGCCATTTTCGCCCTGATTCTCGCCTGCGCCTCCGTGCCCACGAGGGCCCAGGACGTGGCGGCGCCGTTTGACGCCGATTTGCAGCGGCTGGCGGAGATCCTCGGCGGCCTGCACTACTTGCGCGGCATCTGCGGGTCCAACGAGGGCAACAAATGGCGCAGCGAGATGCAGGCGCTGATCGATGCCGAAACCCCCTCCGGCGAGCGCCGCACCCGCATGATCGCCGGATTCAACCGCGGCTATAACGGTTTCCAGCAGACCTACCGGAGCTGCACGCCGGCCGCCACCGTCGCGATCCGCCGCTACATCGAGGAAGGCTCGAAGATCTCGCGCGACCTGACGGCGCGCTACGCGAACTGAACTCGCTGTCATCGTCTTTGTTCACAGCCATTAACCGTTCCTAAAGATGTAGCCTAGCGGGCGTTAATACGCGTGCTACACCACTCGCACAGCGCATCGCCGTGGATCGCGCCCAGCCCTGATCGAGTTTCATGAGCCAGCCGATTTCCTACGCCCCCGCCCGCGCGCCGCTGCCCGACCACGAGCAGAAACAGGCCGCACTGAGCTATCTCAACGAGGCCTGGGCCGAAGCGCGCCACGACGGCGTCGACGGCGACTGCCTGGCGCAGGCCAGCCTGTTTGCCGCCCTTGCCGAGCTTGTCGGCACCTATGGCGAGGACGCGGTAGCGAAATTCGTCGAGGGCTTTCCCGGCCGCATCCGCAACGGCGAATTCTCCGTCGACATCTCCCGGCAGTAAACGCCATTGGAAAAGGACCCCGCCACGCGGGCGGGGCCAGTTGACGGATGAATGACTCTGCGACACATCGCGAAGTCTGCGGCGTTTATCGCACGGAAGCCGCTCCCTGCGGCCAAGCATTAGTCTCGCTGCGGGCGGGAGATATTCCCGATGCAATCGGGAATGCTACGGCACGACCTTGAGCCTCGCCTTCATGTTGGGATGAAAGCGGCAGTAATACTCCACCGTTCCCGCCTTCTTCACGACCGTCGTTCCTGATTTCTTCGCCGGCAGGTTCATGTCGAAGTCGCCGCTTCCAGCGGTTGCGGTGTGCGCGAATACGTCCTTGTTAATCCACTCGACAGTGTCGCCGACCTTCGCGGACGCATCATTCGGCGATATTTCGAGATTCTCCATCGTGATCTGAACTGTCGCGGCGCATGCCGGGACGACCATCGTTGCGAAGACGACCGCCATTGCGGTCGAGCACACCCGTCCCGGCATCATATCCGCTCCCCTATTTCAGCTCGGCCGCGACATGCTCGGCGTGCTGCTGATGGCCCTGGAATATCTTCAAACCGGTCTGCAACAGGCTCTTCAGCTCCGCATTGCTGGCAGAGGGAATGAGCTGGCTTTCCAGCGCACCGTTGACCGCCTTGTGATAGGCGACCTCGTTGGCGACATAAGCCCTGTCGAAGGCTGCGCCGTCGAGCTTGTCGAGTTCGGCAAGCTTGTCGCTCGCCTGCTTCGACAGCGTGCGGCTGGTGTCGTTGTCCTCGGGCGTGACGTTCAGCTTCTTGACCAGCGCGAGCGCCTGCTTGTTGACCGCCTCGTGGTCGCGCAGCATGTCCTCGGCGAACGCCTTGACGTCCTTGTTCTTGGCCTTTTTCTGCGCCTGCTTGGCCGCGTTGATGTCGATCACGCCCGCGGTGTAGGCGATGTGGGCGATCTGCGGATCGGTGGGCTTGTCGGCTGCGCTGGCGCCCCCAAGCAGCGCGGGACTCGACAACAGAATTGCCGCGGCGAGCGCCGCGCTCCGTCGGGTGAACATGTTTGACACTCCTGTGCTGCCGGACGGTTGCCGGCGTCGCTTCACAGGCATTGGATGGGATTTTCGCGCAAACGTTCCCGAAAAATTTCAGCAGCCGCTGCCGAGCCGCTTCAGCACTGATACGGTCAGCCGCTCGCAGCGCCACCCGGCGAACGGGAACGCATCCATCACCACCGGACCGATCTCCTTCTCGACGTTCTCGCGCAGCATGGTGCGCGCACGGTGCAGCCGCGTCTTCACGGTCTCGGGCTTGACGCCGAGCAGATCGGCGGTCTCCTCGATGTTCATCCCCTCCATGACGCGCGCGACGAAGACCATGCGGAAGACATCCGGCAGTTCGTCGATTGCGCGTTCGACGACGCGCTGGATTTCACGTTGGGCCATTGTCCTTTCCGGATCGCCTGCGGGAGAAACGGGAAATCTTATGATCTGCGCCTCGAGCGCCTCTTCCGGCAGCGCGCCGAGCTCGACATGCGGCCTGCGGCTTCGCGCCCGGCCAAGCGCCTCGTTGATGGCAATGCGCGACAGCCAGGTCGACAGCCCGGACTCGCCGCGAAAGCCGTCGAGATGGGTGAAGGCCCGGACATAGGTCTCCTGCACCACGTCCTCGGCTTCGCTGTCGTTGCGCAGGATACCGCGCGCAAGACGGTAGAGCCTGCGGTTGTTGGCCTGCATGATCTCGCGCAGCGCGGCCTCGTCACGGCCCCGCGCGCGGTCGACAAGTTCGGCTTCCGATGCTCTGGCGCCGGCGGACAGGCCGGCTGCGGTCCGCTGCATGGTGGTCACCTGTTTCCATTCGTTCCGGACATTGGATGCAGGCGCGGGGAGAAGGTTCCCGATTTTCTTACCTTCCCCGCCGGGGTCCCTCCAGGGAGGGTAAGAGCTAGTCCGTCTCGATCGGCAGTGCCGGATCTCTCGCCCATTCGCCCATGGAGGCATCGTACAGCGTCAGCTTGTCGTAGCCGAGCTGCGTCAGCATGAGCAGGTCGATCGTCGCCGAGATGCCGCCGCCGCAATAGCAGATCACGGTCTTGTCGCGCGTAACGCCCTGGGCCGCGAATTTCGCTTCGGCATCGGCAAGCGTCGTCAGCGTCTTATCGGCATTGGCAAGCGTCGCGGCGGGAACGTTGACGCTGCCGGGCACGCGGCCGGGCCGGCCGTAGCGGCTCGGCTCAAGTCCTTGATGGAATTGCGGCCCGAGCGCATTGACGATCACGGTCGAGGGATCGCCGATCCGCGCCTTCACAGTGGTCTTGTCGACGAAGAAGCCCGCGCGCGGCGTCGCCTCGAAGCTCGTGGCGGGATAGCCCTTCGGCGCGCCCGTCTCGACCGGCCGCCCCTCGTCCTTCCATTTGTCAAAACCGCCGTCGAGCACCAGTGCATCGACGCCGAGCGAGCGCAGCATCCACCAGAACCGTGTCGACCACATCATCGTGCCGATGCTGTAAAGCACGATGGTCTTGGATGCGTCAGCGCCGTGGCGGCCGAAGGCGGCCTCTAGCTGGGGCACGCCAGCCATCATGAAGAGCGGCCCTGCGGAGGTGTCGGAGAACTCGCCTTGCAGGTCGAGGAAATCGGCGCCGGGAATGTGCCCGGCCGCGAAGGTCTTGTCGCCGGGCACCGCGCGATAGGGCACGTCGCTGCCGGGCGGCACGGGTTCGTTATAGGTCGTGCAATCGTAGAGGCGGAGGGCGGGATCGCCGAGGATGGCGGCGAGTTGCGCGGTGGTGATGAGGGGTGCCGGTTGGGACATCAGACTGCTCTCCCGTTCGAGAGGAAGTGTAGGCCTCTCCCCTTGTCATTGCGAGCGCAGCGAAGCAATCCAGACTGCCACCGCGGAGGGATCTGGATTGCTTCGCTGCGCTCGCAATGACGGGTGGGGAGGCTGTGTGTGTCCCCACAACACATCGGTTACTGCTTCAGCGTCTCCAGAAACCGCACCGGCTCGCCTTGCGATGGCGTCACCAGTTCGCCCTGCCACATCACGCGGCGGCCGCGGATGAAGGTGCCGACGGGCCAGCCGGTGACGCGGACGCCATCGTAAGGGGTCCAGCCGGCCTTGGACGCCACCCATTTGTTGGTGATGGTTTCGCCGCGCTTCAAGTCGACGATGGTGAAGTCAGCGTCGTAGCCCGCGGCGATGCGGCCCTTGCAGGCCATGTTGTAAAGACGCGCGGGGCCGGCACTGGTGAGATCGACAAACCGCGCCAGCGACAGGCGGCCGGCATTGACGTGGTCGAGCATCAGCGGCACCAGCGTCTGCACGCCGGTCATGCCGGAGGGCGAAGCGGGATAGGTCTTCTGCTTTTCTTCCAGCGTGTGCGGAGCGTGGTCGGAGCCGAGCACGTCGATGATGCCCTGCTCGATGCCGCGCCAGATGCCGGCGCGGTGATCGGCGCCGCGCACCGGCGGGTTCATCTGCGCCAGCGTGCCGAGCCGCTCGTAGCATTCGGGCGCGACCAGCGTGAGGTGATGCGGCGTCGCCTCGCAGGAGGCGACGTCCTTGTGGTCGCGCAGGAACTCGATCTCTTCCTTGGTCGAGATGTGCAGCACGTGGATGCGCTTGCCCGTCTCATGCGCGAGCTTGACCAGGCGCTGCGTCGCCATCAGCGCCGCGGTCTCGTCGCGCCAGACCGGATGCGAGCGGGGATCGCCCTCGATACGCAGCGGCTTGCGCTCGTTGAGGCGGTATTCGTCCTCGGCATGGAACGCGGCGCGGCGGCGGATCACCTGGAAGATGCGGCGCAGGCTCTCGTCGTCCTCCACCAGCAGCGCGCCGGTCGAGGAGCCGATGAACACCTTGACGCCGGCGCAGCCCGGCGCGCGCTCCAGCACCGGCAGGTCCTGTACGTTCTCGCGGGTGCCGCCGATGAAGAAGGCGAAGTCGCAATGCATGCGGTGATGGGCGCGCTTCACCTTGTCGGTAAAGGCGGCCTCCGTCACGGTGAGCGGCGATGTGTTCGGCATCTCGAACACGGCGGTGACGCCGCCCATCACGGCGCTGCGCGATCCGGTCTCGAGGTCTTCCTTCTGCTCCAGCCCGGGCTCGCGGAAATGCACCTGAGTGTCCATCACGCCAGGCAGGATGTGCAGGCCCTTGCAGTCGATCACGTCGGCGGCGGAGGCTTGCGACAGCGTGCCGATCTCGGCGATGCGGCCGCCCGCAATGCCGATGTCGCGCAGCCCCTCGCCGTCCTGGTTGACGACGGTGCCGCCCCTGAGGATCACATCGAAACGCTGAGTCATGGCTGAAGGCCCCTCTCATCCCCAAGCGCAGGGCTCGAGGTCTTGTCGTTTATGCGCTGCGGGCTTACGTTCCGGAGCAACATGTCGCAAGAGATTTTCGCATGAAATCAGCGTTTCTTCCCGACCGGGGCGTGGTCAAGGTCGCGGGCGAGGATGCGCGCAACTTCCTCAACGGCCTCGTCACGACCGACCTCGACAGGCTCAAGCCGGGCCTGGGGCGATTCGGGGCGCTGCTGACGCCGCAGGGCAAGATCATCGTCGATTTCCTGATCACGGAGGCGCCGGCCGGCCACGGCGGCGGGTTCCTGATCGATTGCCCCAAGGCGCTGGCCGATGGCCTCGCCACCAAGCTGAAATTCTACAAGCTGCGCGCCAAGGTCACGGTGGAAAACCTCTCCGACGATCTCGGCGTGCTCGCGGCCTGGGGCGGCGCGCTCGCGGCCCAGCCGGATCTTGCCTTTGCCGATCCGCGCCATGACGAGCTCGGCTACCGCATCCTGATTCCCGAGGATCTCAAGCAGAAGCTGTCCGACCTCATCGGCGCCGAGCTGGTCGATGCGGCCACCTATGAGGCCCATCGCATCGCGCTCGGCGTGCCGCGCGGCGGGCTCGACTTCATGTACAGCGATGCGTTCCCGCACGAGACCAATATGGACCGCCTTGCCGGCGTCGATTTCGACAAGGGTTGCTATGTCGGCCAGGAGGTCGTCTCGCGCATGCAGCATCGCGGCACCGCGCGCACCCGCAGCGTCAAGGTGCTGCTCGATGACATCTCGCCGGAAGTCGGCGTCAGCGTGTTGGCCGGCGACAAGCCGGTCGGCACCATGGGCTCGTCGGCGCGCGGCAAAGGCATCGCGCTGGTGCGCATCGACCGCGTCGCCGACGCGCTCGATGCCGGCCAGCCGCTCACCGCCGGCGGCCTTGCCTTGACGCTCGCCGAACCTGACGTCGTGCGCATTCCAGCCAAGCAGCCCACCGCATGAGCCGCGCCCCTCGCCTGCATCCCGACGGCCTGACCCGCTGCCCCTGGCCGGGTGAAGATCCGCTCTATGTCGCCTATCACGACACCGAATGGGGCGTGCCTGAGTATGACGACCGCGCGCTCTACGAGAAGCTGATCCTCGATGGCTTTCAGGCCGGCCTGTCCTGGATCACGATCCTGCGCAAGCGCGACAATTTCCGCAAAGCCTTCGACGATTTCCAGCCGGAGAAGATCGCGCGCTACAATGCCAAGAAGGTGCACGCGCTGATGAACGATGCCGGCATCGTGCGCAACCGCGCCAAGATCGACGGCGCTATCCTGAGCGCGAAGTCCTATCTGGATATCATGGAGAAGGGGCCGGGCTTCTCGAAGCTGCTGTGGGACTTCATGGACGGAAGGCCCAAGGTCAACAACTTCAAGACCACGGCGAGCGTGCCGGCCTCGACGCCGCTGTCGGTGCAGATCTCCAAGGAGCTGTCCTCGCGCGGCTTCAAGTTCGTCGGCCCGACCATCGTCTATGCCTTCATGCAGGCGACCGGCATGGTCAACGACCATCTCGTCGACTGTCATTGTCACGCAAGCTGCGGCAAGACGCAGCGCAAGCCGCGCCTCAAGGTCAAATGACGGCGAAGAAGTCGGCACACGGCGCGGAGTCCCGCGCCTGGCAGCGCATGCTGTCGGGCCGGCGGCTCGATCTGCTCGATCCCTCGCCGCTCGACGTCGAGATCGCCGACATCGCCCATGGGCTGGCGCGCGTGGCGCGCTGGAACGGGCAGACGACAGGCGCGCACATCTTCTCGGTCGCACAGCATACGCTGCTGGTGGAGACCGTGATGCGGCACGAAACGCCGCGCGTCGACCAGCGCGTGCGGCTCGCAGCGCTGCTGCACGACGCGCCCGAATACGTGATCGGCGACATGATCTCGCCGTTCAAGGCCGTGCTCGACGGCCACTACAAGGCGGTCGAGAAGCGCCTGCTCGGCGCCATCCACATCCGCTTCGGCCTGCCGCCGGTGCTGCCCGACGAGATCACGCTGGCCATCAAGGCCGCCGATCGCGGCGCGGCCTACCTCGAGGCGACCGAGCTTGCCGGCTTCAGCGATGCCGAGGCGAGGCGCCTGTTCGGCAAGGATCCCGGCCTGCCCGACAGCGTCCGGCGCGACTATCTCACGCCCTGGACGGCGGCGCGGGCCGAGAAGCAGTTCCTGGAGCGGTTTGGCGCGGTGTTTGCGTAGCATCATCCCTTCGTAGAGTGGGCAAAGCGAAGCGTGCCCACCACCAAGGCGAGATGAGCGCAGTTGCGAAATGGTGGGCACGGCGCGATGCGCCTTTGCCCACCCTACCAGCGCTCGCTATAATCGCGGCAAAAAGGTCCGCCATGATCCACGTCTGTTCCCTTGCCGCGCTTCCCGAAACCGTCCGCCTCACCAAGGCCAGCCATGTGCTGACCGTGATGGCCAATGTCGAGCAGGTGGCGCGGCCGGTGTCGGTGCTGCCGGCCAACCATCTCAAGGTGTCGATGGACGACATCACCGAGGAGATGGACGGCTTTGTCGCCCCATCGGAGACGCATATCGACCAGGTGCTGAACTTCGTGCGCGGCTGGGACCGCAGCGCGCCGCTGGTGGTGCATTGCTACGCCGGCATCAGCCGCTCCACCGCGAGCGCCTTCGCCGCCGTCTGTGCCCTCAATCCGCATCGCGACGAGATCGAGATCGCGAAGAAGATCCGCGCGGCCTCGCCGATCGCATCGCCGAACCGGCGCATCGTCAGCCTCGCCGACCGCGCGCTGGGACGCGAGGGCCGCATGCTGCGCGCGCTCGACGAGATGGGCCCGGGCGCGATGATGGTCGAGGGCCGCCCCTTCGTGATCGAGCTCGAATGACAGCAGCGAAGTCGGCCGCATGAGCGAGACGCTGCTCACGCCGATCGAGATCGGCCTGACCGCCGCGATCGTCGCGATCGAGGACCACGAGCCGCTGATCCTCACCGCGCGCGGCAGCGACGGGCTGGCCGGCCTGCCGTTCGGCCCTTTCGATGCGCTGAGCCATCGCACCTTCGAGATCGGCCTTCGTGCCTGGGTCGAGGAACAGGCGGGCTTGCGGCTCGGCTATGTCGAGCAGCTCTACACGTTCGGCGATCGCGGCCGTCATGCGGAGGCCGGCGACACCGGCGCGCACATGGTGTCGATCGGCTATCTCGCGCTCACCCGCGCCGTCGACGGCGAACTCGCAGCGACCGGAGCGAGCTTCGAGCCGTGGTATCGCTTCCTCCCCTGGGAGGACTGGCGCGAGGAGCCGCCCGCGATCATCGCCCGCGACATCATCCCGGCGCTGACGATCTGGGCGGAACAGGAGACGCCGGAGACGACGCGGGCATTGCCGCGCAGGGATCGCGTGCGATTCTATTTCGGCCTCGACGGCGCGCCCTGGGACGAGGAGCGCGTGCTCGACCGCTACGAGCTGCTCTATGAGGCCGGGCTGATCGAGGAGGCGCGGCGCGATGGCCGCCCTGCGGCATTAGCGCGCAAGGCGCTTCCCGCACTCGGCACATCCATGCGGTTCGACCATCGCCGGATCCTCGCCACCGCGATCGCGCGGCTGCGCGCAAAATTGAAGTATCGTCCTGTGGTGTTTGAACTTTTGCCCGCCGAGTTCACACTCACCGAATTGCAGCATACGGTGGAGGCAATCTCCGGCCGACACCTGCACAAGCAGAATTTCCGCCGCCTGGTCGAAACGGAAGCCCTGGTCGAACCGACCGGCGTGATGTCGACACAGACCGGCGGACGGCCGGCGGCGCTCTACCGCTTCCGCCGCGACGTGCTCCAGGAGCGGCCCGCGCCGGGCTTGCGCATGCGCTCCCGGCGCTAGATACGATATTTGCGCGATCGGCCCCTGCCCGCCGGTTGCCTGGAGGCTTCATGTTCGACGGCCCGTTTGACCTCTTTGCGCTGATCATTGCGATCATCGCCTTCCTGATCGCGATCAAGGCCTCCAGCCAGGCGGCCGAGCTGCGCCGCCGGCTGAGCTCGCTCGAAGAGATGGTTTACGCGCAACGGCGGGTGCAGCCGCCGCCGCTGATGCCCACACCGGTGCAGGCTGAAACACCGGCAACAACTCCGGCCGAGCCACCGCCGCTTGCGCCCGAAGCCGAGGCGCCGCCGCCGCTCGTCACCGAAGAGGCTTCGCCGCCACCGATCGAAGCGGACACCGGGGCCGATGCGCCGCCTCCGCTGCCTGCGCCGGCGTCGGCGCCCGGCTTCGAGGAACGGCTCGGCACCCGCTGGGTGGTGTGGATCGGCGGCCTTGCGCTCGCGCTCGGCGGCTTCTTCATGGTGCGTTATTCGATCGAGGCCGGCCTCGTCGGTCCCGGCGTGCGCGTGTTCCTCGGCGGCCTGTTCGCGCTGGCGCTGCTGGGCGCCGGCGAATGGTCGCGGCGCAAGGAGAGCATCTCCAACATCGCGGCGCTGCCGATCGCCAACATTCCCGCGATCCTCACCGCGTCCGGGACGGCCGTGGCGTTCGCGACCATCTATGCCGCCTACGCGCTCTACGGCTTCCTCGTTCCCGCGACCGCCTTCGTGCTGCTCGGCCTCGTCGCACTCGGTACGCTTGCCGCCGCACTGCTGCACGGGCCCGCGCTTGCGGGCCTCGGCGTGGTCGGTGCGTTCGTGACCCCACTCCTCGTCTCCAGCGGCAAGCCGGACTATTGGGCGCTCTACATCTATCTTGCGATCGTCACCGCCGCGAGCTTCGGCCTTGCCCGCATCCGGCTGTGGCGCTGGCTTGCGGTGACCACGATCGCCTTCGCCGTGCTCTGGATCTTCCCGGGTCTGGACACCAGTGACGTGCAGGTCGCGCCGCACGTCTTCCATGCCATCGCGGGCTTCGTGCTTGCAGCGCTGCTCGTCGTCTGCGGCTTCATGTTCGGTCCGACCATCGAGGACGGCGAGATCGAGCCGGTGTCGTCAAGCTCGCTCGGCGCCTATCTGTTCGGTGCCATGCTGATCGTGCTGTCGAGCGCGCATGCGGATCTTGCGCTGATCGCGTTCACGCTTCTCGTCGGCGCGACGCTGTTCGTCGCCTGGCGCGCGCCGGCGGCGACCGGCGCGCTCGGCGCGGCTGCTGCAACCGTCTTCATCGTCTTCGCCGAGTGGGCGGTGCGCGCCAATCCGGACATGCTGGTGCTGCCGGGCGGCCCGATCTCCGGCATCGGACCGGCCGCGACCGACAGCTCCGTGACGCTGCATCTGGTGATGGCCGCGATCTTTGCCGCCGGCTTCGGCGTCGCCGGCTTCCTCGCCCAGGGCCGTTCCAGTTCGGTGATCATTCCGGTGGTGTGGTCGGCGGCGGGTGTCGCCACGCCAATCGCGATCCTCGTTGCGCTCTATGCGCGCATTGCCCATCTCGATCGCTCGATCCCGTTCGCGATCCTCGCGGTGCTGCTTGCCGCGGCCTTTGGCGCCGCCACCGAAGCCCTCGCGCGCCGTGATGATCGACCGGGGGGTGCGACCTCCACTGCGCTGTTCGCGACCGGCACGCTCGGCGCGCTGGCGCTGGCGCTGACCTTCGCGCTGGAGAAGGGCTGGCTCACGATTGCACTGGCGCTGATGTCGCTCGGCACCGCCTGGATCTCGCTGCAGCGCCCGATCCCGGTCCTGCGCCGGCTCGCGGCCATTTTCGCCGCGATCGTCACCGCGCGCATCGTCTATGATCCGCGCATTGTCGGCGATGCCGTCGGCACGACGCCTATCTTCAATTGGCTGCTATGGGGCTACGGCCTGCCGGCGGCCTCGTTCTGGGGCGCGAGCATCTTCCTGCGCCGCCGCGGCGACGATGCGCCGCTGCGCATGGTGGAAGCCGCCGCGATCCTGTTCACTGCGCTGCTTGCCTTCATGGAGATCCGGCACTTTGCGACTGGAGGCCAGATGACGTCTGCGCCGTCGCTGCTCGAATGCGCGCTGCAAGTCTGCATCGCGTTCGCCATGGCGATCGGGCTGGAACGCTTGCGGCTGCGCAGCCGCAGCATCGTGCACAATGTCGGCGCGGTCGTTCTGACGGCGATCGGCGGGCTCGTCAGCGTGTTCGGCCTGCTGATCCTGGAGAACCCGCTGCTGTGGCGCATCGACGTCGGCGGCGCCGTATTCAACCTGCTGCTGCTCGGCTATGCGCTGCCGGCGGTGCTGATGCTGTTGCTGTCCTATGCGGTGGTCCGCGAGCGCGGCAAAGCCTATGCCAACACCATCGCGGGCGGCGCGCTCGTGTTCGCGCTCGCCTATGTCACGCTGGAGATCCGCCGCTTCTATCACGGCCCGATCCTGTCCAGCGGCGAGACGACGGGGGCCGAGCAATATAGCTACTCGATCGGCTGGCTCGCCTTCGGCGTGGTGCTGCTCGGCGTCGGCATCCTCGTCAACTCGGAGCGCGCGCGACTTGCGTCCGCCGCCGTCATCGCGCTGACGATCCTGAAGGCCTTCGTCATCGACATGTCGACGCTGACAGGCGTCTACCGCGCGCTGTCGTTCATGTGCCTCGGCGTCGTGCTGGTCGCGATCGGATGGCTCTACCAGCGCATCCTGTTCCGGCGGCAGGCCCCGCCACCGGCTCCACAGACGGGAAGTTGAAGATCAGGCCGCGCGGACCGAATCCAGGAACTGCGCGACCTCGACCTTGAGGCGCGTGCTGTCGGTCGCCAGCGATTTCGCCGCCGACAGCACCTCGGACGAAGCCTCGCCGGTCTCGATCGCACCGCGCTGCACGTCGGTGATGTTCGCCGAGACCTCCTGCGTGCCGACCGAGGCCTGCTGGACGTTGCGCGATATCTCCTGCGTGGCCGCGCCCTGCTCCTCCACGGCGGCGGCAATCGCCGCGGACACTTCGGACAGCCGCTCGATGGTGCCGCCGATCTCCTGGATGGCGCTGACGGATTCCTGCGTTGCAGCCTGGATGCCCGAAACCTGCGCCCCGATCTCGCCGGTCGCCTTCGCGGTCTGCTCGGCCAATGCCTTGACCTCGGAAGCGACGACGGCAAAGCCGCGGCCGGCTTCGCCCGCGCGCGCCGCCTCGATGGTCGCGTTCAGCGCCAGCAAATTGGTCTGGCCTGCGATCGTGTTGATGAGCTCGACGACGTCGCCGATGCGGGAGGCGGCCTGCGACAGCGCGTTGACGCGCTCGTTGGTCCGCGCCGCCTGCTCGACGGCTTCAGCGGCCATCCGCGCCGAATCCTGCACGCGGCGGCTGATCTCGGTGATGGAGGACGACAGCTCCTCGGAGGCCGAGGCCACGGCCTGGACGTTGGTGGAGGCTTCCTCGGAGGCTGCCGCGACGACGGTCGCGAGCTCCTGCCCGCGCCGCGCCGTGCTGGTCAGCGTCGATGCCGACGCCTCGAGCTCGGTCGAGGCCGAGGAGACGGTGCCGACGACTTCGCCGATCATGGCTTCGAACTTGCGGGTAATGGCATCGACACGGCGGCCGCGCTCGATCTTGGCTTCGGCGTCGGCCGCAGCAGCCTCGTCGGCGGCCTTCTTGGCGATCAGCGCTTCCTTGAATATCTGGAGCGCATCCGCCATCGAGCCGATCTCGGTCTTCTCGCCGCGATGCGGCACCTCGGCCGAAAGGTCGCCCTCGCCGAGCGACTGCATCGGCTTGATGATCGAGGCAATACCACGCGAGACGTCGCGCACCAGATAATAGGCGGCGCAGATTGCGATCACGACCGAAAGGACGATGATGCCGACCAGCACGCGGAAGATCGTGGCGTAGCTGTCGGCCGCCTGCTTGGTTTCCAGCTCGGCGCCGCGGTTGTTGAGCTCGATGCCCTTCTGGAGCAGCGGGTCGGCCGCCTGCGCCATCTTCGCGACCTTGGTCTGCAACAGCTCGTTGGCCTCGGTGGGGAAACGGCCGACGCTCTTGCGCGACAGCGCCATCACGTCCTGCACGCCGTTCAGATACTCGGCCCATGCCTTGGCCCACTGCTCGTAGAGCGAACGCTCCTCGGCAGAGGTGATCAGCGGCTCGTAGACCTTGCGCGTCTTCTCGATGCGCTCCTGCAGCGAGGCGAGGCGCTTCTCGGCCGCGTCCTTGCCTTCGGCGGTTTCCTGCATCAGGTGCAGACGGAGCGCGACGCGCAGCTCATTGATGTCGGCGCGAAGCGAACCGAGCGCGCGCACGCTCGGCAGCCAGCTCTCCGCGATCTCGACCGTATGCGCATTGATGTTCTGCATGGTGCCAATCGCAGTCACGCCGACGCCGGCGAGTGACAGCACGAGGACCGACAACACGGCCAGAAGCTTGAAGACGATCGACAATTTCGACATCACGACAAATCCCGATGATACCTTGCAACGCGTGAATCACTCGCGCCGCAATCGTCGCGACGGACGACAGGGCGGAAGTCAGTTCATCAATGCTGGCTGGTTCTTATCCCGTGAGATTGCACCTATAATTGCAAGCAGGCGTTAACAGGAACCTACGTAAAATTACGGGACCGCCCCGCCTCGTCGTTATTTTTCCCGCAACCATCTGTTGCGCCCGCACCGATATCCCGTGCTGCGACGCGGTTGATGCATCGCAACGCCCGAACGAGGCCGTCACGCCGCCCGCACCGACTCCAGGAAGCGCGCGACCTCGCCCTTCAGCCGGTTGCTCTCCTGCGACAGCGATTGCGCGGCCGAATGCACCTGCGCCGAGGCGGCTCCGGTCTCGCCGGCGCCGCGCTGGACGTCGCCGATATTCGCCGAGACTTCGGAGGTACCCTGCGCCGCGTGCTGGATGTTGCGGGAGATCTCCTGCGTCGCGGCGCCCTGCTCCTCCACCGCGGCCGCGATGGTCGACGAGATCTCCGACATCCGCGCGATGGTGTCGCCGATCTCCTTGATCGCGCCAACGGAGTCCTCCGTCGCGGCCTGGATCGCACCGATGTGCTGGCCGATTTCGCCCGTGGCTTTCGCGGTCTGCTCGGCGAGCGCCTTCACTTCGGTTGCGACCACCGCAAATCCCTTGCCGGCTTCGCCCGCCCGCGCCGCCTCGATCGTCGCGTTCAGCGCCAGCAGGTTGGTCTGGGCGGCGATGGTGTTGATCAGCTCGACCACGTCGCCGATGCGGGAGGCGGCCTTCGTCAACTCGCCGACGCGCGCATTGGTGCGCTGGGCCTGCCCGACCGCCACGTCGGCGACGCGCCCCGATTCCTGCACCTGGCGGCTGATCTCGGAGATCGAGGAGGTCATCTCCTCGCTCGCGGAGGACACCGACTGCACGTTGGCGGACGCCTCCTCGGAGGCCGCCGCCACGGCGCTGGCAAGCCCGTTGCCGCGCTCGGCGGCCCGCGTCAGCGTGTTGGAGGACGCCTCGAGCTCGGTTGCCGCCGACGACACGGTCTCGATGATCTCGCCGACTGCGCCTTCGAACCTGTCGGCGAGCCGCTGCATGTCGGCCTTGCGCTGTTCGCGCCCGCGTGCGTCCGCTTCCGCCTGTTCGGAGCGCAGCCGCTCGGCGTCCGCCATGTTGGTCCTGAACACCTCGACCGCACCGGCCATCTCACCGATTTCGTCCCTGCGGCCGACGCCGGGAACGGAAATCGAGAGCTCGCCGCGCGCAAGCCTGGTCATCGCACCGACCATGGCACCGAGTGCCGTCGAGATCGAGCGTCCCAGCAGGAAGCCGACCACGGCGAGAACGACGACGGTGATGCCGAAGGCGACGGTCATCCACAAGCGCACGGCCTCGCGGGTCGCCGCCTCGGCCGCGTCAGCCTGCTTGTACATGGCATCGACGGTGGTCCGCACCTCGGCCATCACAGGCTCGATTTCGCGGAAGGTCTTCATCATGGCGGCGTCGAGAGCCGCACTTTGTTGTGCGGTCTCGGCCCAGGCAGCGAACTCGGACTGGTATTTCTGGAGCTTGGCCGTGATGTCGTTCATCGCCGCCGCAGGGATTGCGACGAACTCTATCGCCTTGGAGAATTCAACCGCGGCCTTCTTCACCTCGGCTAGGTATTTGGGGTCGCGCCGCAGCATGAAGTCCTTCTCGTGCCGGCGCATCATCAGCATCCAGGTCGTCGTCCTGGGATCGTCGATCTCCTTCAGCTTGGCCTCGATGTCGTGCACGGCGGCGCGAAGCGAGCCGGACAGGCCGAGCGTCTCGTTCAGGCCGAGCCTGGTCTCGGCAGCCACCAGCGATGCGAAATCCGACGCGTAACGCTTGAAGCCGTCCTGGGCCTGCTTCATCCGGTCAGACAGCGCACTCATGCCGCCGGCCGCCATCAGCCGCTCCACCTCGTCGAAATCGCGGTTGATCGGCCCGATCAGCTCCGCATGGGCCTTGGCGTAGCTCTCGGTCCGGCGCTGCTGGAAGTTCTTCTCGTTGCGACGGGCCTCCAGCATCTCGATCGAGAGCTGCTTGTTCAGGTCGGCGATGGCACGTGCGCGGTTGGCAATGTCGCGGGATGCGTCCTGCGAGAGGCTGCCGATCTCGTAGATCGCGCCGAAGGCGACCAGACCCAACAGTCCGAACAGTCCGATCGCCATGACCTTATGGGTGAGGCGAATGGAAGGGCCACTCATGGAATGTGCTCCGAGACGATTGATACGCAATACAGGGAGGGCGACAGGGCGCGCGGAATATTGCGGAGATCATGCCTGCGTCGCTTTTCCGGAAGGTTAACCGTGGAACTCTTCTGATCGCGCATCCAGCCGCGAACGCATGCGAACCACCGCGCGTCCTCGCGCGGCGGTTGCAGCCGTCGGGTGACCGGTGAGGACGGGCGCCCTCAGGCGGCGCGCACCGTGGTGAGGAATTTGCCGACCTCGAGCTTCAGGCGATTGCTGTCGCCGGACAGCGACTGTGCCGCCGAGAGCACCTGCGCGGACGCCGAGCCGGTCTCGCTCGCGCCGCGCTGCACGTCGGTGATGTTGGACGACACCTGATGGGTGCCCTCCGCCGCCTGCTGCACGTTGCGGGAAATTTCCTGCGTCGCCGCGCCCTGCTCCTCGACCGCGGCCGCGATCGCCGAGGAGATCTCCGACAACCGTTCGATGGTGTCGCTGATGTCCTTGATGGCGCCGACCGATTCCTGGGTTGCGGACTGGATGCCGGAAATCTGCTGGCCGATCTCTCCGGTCGCTTTGGCGGTCTGCTCCGCAAGCGCCTTCACTTCGGAAGCGACGACGGCGAAGCCACGGCCGGCTTCACCTGCACGCGCAGCCTCGATCGTGGCATTGAGCGCCAGAAGGTTGGTCTGGCCGGCGATCGTGTTGATCAGCTCGACGACATCGCCGATCCGCGTTGCCGCCTTCGACAGTTCGCTGACACGCTCGGTCGTGGTGCGGGCCTGGCCGACCGCCTCGCTGGCGACGCGCGCCGATTCCTGCACCTGGCGGCTGATCTCGGTGATCGAGGATGACAGCTCCTCGGTCGCTGAGGCCACCGACTGCACGTTGGTGGAGGCTTCCTCGGAGGCTGAAGCGACCACGGTCGCGAGCTGCTGCGCATGCTCGGCGGTCGAGGTCAGCGTCGTGGCGGAAGCCTCGAGCTCGGTCGAGGCCGAGCTGACGGTCTCGATCACCTCGCCGACGGCGCTTTCGAACTGATCGGCAAGCCGGAGCATGTCCTGGCGGCGCTGCGCCGCGCTGCGCTGCTCAATCTCCTTCTGCTCGGCTTCCATGCGGATCTTGGCAAGGCCGTTCTCCCGGAAGACTTCCGCGGTCTTGGCGACTTCGCCGACCTCGTCCTTGCGATCGAGGCCGGCGATATCGACCTGATAGCGGCCGGCGGCAAGCTCCTGGAGCACACCGACGATCATGCGGATCGGCCGCGCAATGCCGTACTGACCGATGATGAAGCCCAACGCGCCGCCGATGATGACACCGAGGCCTGCGAGGATGATCAAGAAGCGTGACGTCGATTCATACTGCTCGCGCGCTTCCTTGCTCTTCTCCTCGACGCGCGCATTCAGCCGATCGGCGAGTTCGCGCATCTTGCCTTGAAGGTTCTCCGCAGCGGCCCTGCTCTTCATCGCGGTGTCGCGCAGCTTGTCAGCGCTGTCGCTGAGCTTCGCTGACTTCTCGGCATCGACGGCCGCAAGCGTCGTGTCCATCTGGCTCTTGTAGGCCGAGAACGCCTCGCGCACGCCCGGGAGCAGCGTCTTGGCTTTCTCGTCCGGGGTCTGGCTGACCTCGTCGAAACGTTCCTGATACTGCTTGAGCTGGGCGTTGATGACATCACGCGCGGCCAGGCGATTGTCGTCACGCGGATCGAGCGCACTGCGGAACTCAGCGCGGTTCAGCGCGATGACGTTCTGGTTGGCGCGCGCGGCGAGCAGGGCCCGCTTGGCCGCGGTCGACATCACGCCGGCCTTTTCGCTGAGATCGCTGAGGGCGGAGACGCCAAGCCAGGCGATCGCGGCACCGATCCCGCACAGCAGGACGACGATCCCGAGGATCTTGCTCAGGATGCGGAAGCGGCCGAGAAAATGCATGACTGGAACCCTTCATGGACGTTGCCGCTCAAGCGGCTGAATTCCCATGAACTTCGTCCAAAACCATTCCGCATCCCTTAACCACGTTTGCCGTAGAAACACGGAGTTTTCATCGTGATCGACGCCGCTCATGCCTTCCGAGAGTTGCGCAGGGAGCAAGGCTCTCCCTTCGGTTTTGATCAGGCGGCGCGCACGGTGTCGAGGAACTTGCCGACCTCGAGCTTCAGACGATTACTGTCACCGGACAACATCTGCGCAGCGGACAGCACTTGCGAGGACGCCGAGCCAGTCTCGCTCGCACCGCGTTGCACGTCGGTGATGTTGGATGACACCTGATGGGTGCCTTCCGCCGCCTGCTGCACGTTGCGGGAGATCTCCTGCGTCGCTGCACCCTGCTCCTCGACGGCGGCGGCGATGGTCGAGGAAATCTCCGACAGTTTCTCGATGGTGTCGCTGATGTCCTTGATGGCGCCGACCGAATACTCCGTCGCGGTCTGGATACTGGCGATCTGCTGGCCGATCTCGCCCGTCGCCTTCGCGGTCTGCTCGGCGAGCGCCTTGACCTCGGAGGCCACCACGGCGAAGCCGCGGCCGGCCTCACCGGCGCGTGCCGCCTCGATCGTGGCGTTGAGTGCCAGGAGGTTGGTCTGACCCGCGATGGTGTTGATCAGCTCGACCACGTCACCGATCCGCGTCGCGGCCTTGGACAGCTCGCTGACACGCTCGGTCGTGGTGCGAGCCTGGCCGACGGCCTCGCTTGCCACGCGCGCGGATTCCTGCACCTGCCGGCTGATCTCCGTGATCGAGGACGACAGCTCTTCCGTCGCGGACGCCACCGACTGCACGTTGGTTGAGGCTTCCTCCGAAGCGGCTGCGACCACGGTCGTGAGCTGTTGCGTGCGCTCGGCGGTCGAGGTCAGGGTCGTGGCGGACGCCTCGAGCTCGGTCGAGGCCGACGACACCGTGCCGACGATCTCGCCGACGGCACCTTCGAAGCTGTCGGCGAGCCTGCGCATCTCGGCCTTGCGCTGTTCGGCCGCGATCTGATCCTGCCGCATCTTGGCCTCCGCGTCCTCGCGCGCCTTCTGCTCGGACACGATCTTGAATTTCTCGACGGCACCGGCGACCTCGCCAACCTCGTCCTTGCGGCCGAGGCCTGGCAGCACCACGGAAAAGTCGCCGCCGGCGAGCTTCTCCATCGCTGCCGTGAGTGCACGCATCGGCCGCGCAATGCTGAAGACGGAGAAGATGCACGCGCCGATCAGGACCAGCGCGACCAGGACGCCGGTGACGATTGACGTCCGGGCAACCGACGCCGCTTCGGCCTCTGCCTCGGTGCGCGCTTCGACGCTCCTCTGCTTGGCGAAGTCGGTGATCTGATTGGCGACCTCGGAGATCTCCTCGTTGATCGGCGCCAGCGTCTCCTTGCGGATGCGATCGACCTCGGCAACGAGCTTTGCGAGTTGCGCCGCCCCTTCGCCGTCCTTCTTCCCGTCGAACGCGAGTTCCTGCTTGCGGATGGCTTCGATCTGCAGCTCGCCCTTGCCGAATTCGCCGATCAGCACGGTCAGGCGATCGATCCGCTTGCGATTTTCCGGCGAGCGCGAGAGCTTGGCCATTTCGGCCGCGAACTGCAGGGCTGACTTCTGGCGGTCGTTGAAATAGGTGACCGCCTTCTGCATCTCGGCGGGCGAGGACGAGGTCAGGATGTCGCGAATGCCGATTTGCATCCCTCGCACCGAGCCCTTCGCGTCAGCCGCGTTTTGCGCGATCGCCTGCTGTCCCGATGCTCCATTGCCGAGCCTCTGGACCTCGGTGCTGCCGCTCATCTGGAGGAAGATCATCAGCGCGACGAGCCCGATGGTCAGCGCGGAGGTGATGGCGAGCTTGGTGCCGATTCGCAGGTTCTGAATGAACGACATTGAACGATTTCCCGGGATACGCATTGCCGCGACGAAGCGCGTGAACATCCCGGGAAGGCTAACCGGCAGGTTACTCATTAACGTTAAAGGAGCCCCTCGCGTCTTAGGTAGAAGTACGGAAAACGCGGCTTAAATCCGTGGACTTCCACACGTTTCACGCGCAGCGAAATGAAGCTTCCCGGATTTGCATGCTTCGCGTTCGTTAACGCCGACGCCATCCTTTGCGGATGGTGTCAGCGCACCGCCTCCCCGACGAGGCTGATGCGAAAGACCGGCTTCTTGTTCTCGTCGAGCAGCTCCATGCACCACTCGGCGTTCGGCTTCAGGCCGCGCGAGATGCCGCCGAGCAGATTGGCGCAGACCTCGGTCATCTCGGTCCACGCGGCTGCGCGATCCTCGAACTCGTACGGCTGATCGGCGGCGCCGGAATAGCGACCGGTACTGATGCGGAAGAAGTACAGCGACATCGTTGAACCCTTCTCTAGGGCCGCACCCCCCGGCCGTACGCAAACTGGGGCGCTAGTCGCTACCAACGCATGAAAGCCGCCGACCGTATGACTACGGCGCGGCGGCTTCGTGTTCGATGGTCGTCTTCAACGAGAAAGTGCGCGGACGGCCCCGCGCAGCCGCTCACTGGGTCGAGCGGCGCAGCTCCAGCGGACCCTCGTTCCTGGCGGGTTCGGACTTTGCTTCCGACTTCACCGGCTCGAGCCGGCCGCTCTCGACACGCGGGGTCTCGACGCGCGCGGCGACTTCGGTGTTCGAGGTGGCGACCGATCCGGTGTGCTCGGAGGAGCGCAGCGAACGCGGACGCGCGACGGCGCGCGCCATCAGCATCTGGTTGCCGCCCTGGTGGTGGAAGTCGCAATAGGCGAAGCCCATGCCCGACACCGAACCGCGGAAGCTGCGATCGTCGGTCTTCTCCAGGTTGAAGCAGGGCTCGAACGGAATTCCCTTGATCGAGGCGCAGACGTTCTGGCCGCGGATCTGGAGCGTGTTGCCGGGCAGGCGGAGATGCTTGACCGGGCCTGCACCCGAGAACTGCACGGCCCCGGCGGCGCCGAGGTCGTCCAGGATGCGGCCTGCGCCGCGGGTGCCGTCGAAACAGGTGAAAGCGAACACCTTGCCGGCGACGAAGCGACGCGCCTCGTCGGCATTCATGCTTCCAGCAATGGCCGGCGCAAACGTCGCTGCCGCCGTGACAGCCCCCAACACAATACGCGCAAGCATGCTCAACTCCGAACCGACCCCAGCGCGGGCGATGCCTTATCTCTTTACCCGCTGCTTACCATACTAACCATGGCGACATTGAAGCAGCTTGGTTGGTAAAGTCTGAACGCCGTTAGACAATTTTTACCACGATCCGGCCGCGGACCTGGCCGGACAGGATTTTCGCGCCCCATTCGGAAACCTCGGCGAGTGGGATTTCGTGAGTAATTTCAGATAGTTTCGACCGGTCGAGATCCGACGCCAGACGCTGCCAGGCGGCCTTCCTGGGCTCGATCGGGCACATCACGGAATCGATGCCGAGAAGGCACACCCCGCGCAAAATGAAAGGCGCGACAGAAGACGGCAGGTCCATGCCGGCGGCAAGGCCGCACGCCGCGATCGCGCCGCCGTACTTCGTCATCGACAAAAGGTTGGCGAGCGTGGTCGAGCCGACGCTGTCGACGCCACCCGCCCAGCGCTCCTTGGCGAGGGGCTTGCCCGGCGCCGACAATTCGTTGCGGTCGATGATCTCGGCGGCGCCGAGCTGCCTGAGGTAGTCGGCCTCCGAGGTGCGGCCGGTCGAGGCGATGACGTGATAGCCGAGCTTGGACAGCACGGCGGTCGCGACCGAGCCGACGCCGCCGGCCGCGCCCGTCACCACGACGGGGCCGCTCTTCGGCGACAGGCCGTGCTTCTCCAGCGCCAGCACCGAGAGCATTGCGGTGAAACCGGCAGTGCCGATCGCCATGGCGTCGCGCGCCGACAGGCCCTGCGGCAGGGCGACCAGCCAGTCACCCTTCACCCGTGCCTTCTCGGCATAGGCGCCGAGATGGGTCTCGCCCATGCCCCAGCCGGTGCACACGACCTTGTCGCCCGCCTTCCACTGCGGATGCGAGGACTGCTCGACCGTGCCGGCGAAGTCGATGCCGGCGATCATCGGGAAGCGGCGCACCACCGGCGCCTTGCCGGTGAGCGCAAGGCCGTCCTTGTAGTTCAGCGTCGACCATTCGACGCGGACGGTGACGTCGCCCTCCATCAGCTCGGCTTCGTCGAACTGCGTAAGCTGCGCGGTGGTGCCCTTGTCCGCCTTGTCGATCCGGATCGCCTTGAATGTGGCCACGGCTGAACTCCCTGACTTGTTTCAGGGGATGTTTAGCCGATCAGGCAGGCTGCGCAACCGCCCGCTCGACGGGTTTCTCCACGATCGGAAGATTGATCAGCGCCGAGAGCACGCCGAACAGAATCGAGAGCCACCAGATCGGCGTGTAGGAACCGAACCGCTCGAACACGACGCCGCCGAGCCAGACGCCGAGGAAGCCGCCGACCTGATGGCTGACGAAGGCGAAGCCATAGAGCGTCGCAAGCCAGCGCGTGCCGAACATCAGCGCCACCAGCGCCGAGGTCGGCGGCACCGTCGACAGCCAGGTCAGGCCGGAGACCGCACCGAACGCAATCGCCGAGAACGGCGTGATCGGGAACGAGATGAAGGCCAGCGTCGCAAGCGCGCGGGTGAAGTAGATGGTCGAGAGGATGTAGCGCTTGGGCAGCGAGTTCTGGAGATAACCGACGCTGAGCGAGCCGATGATGTTGAAAAGGCCGATCGCCGCGATCACCCAGCCGCCGGTTTGCGTCGAGATGCCGCGATCGACCAGGAACGCCGGCAGATGCACCGTGATGAAGGCGAGCTGGAAGCCGCAGGTGAAGAAGCCAAGCACCAGCAGCACATAGGAGCGATGGCCAAAGGCTTCCGCGAGCGCCTTCATGAAGGTCTGCTCGTCCGCTGGCGCCGCGTTAGCCGTGCTTGCGACCGGCGGCGTCGAGAGCGCCAGCGACAGCGGAATGATCAGCAGCATCAGGAAGCCGAACACGCTGAGCGCCTGCTGCCAGCCGAAATTGTCGATCAGCGCGACGCCGATCGGCGCGAACAGGAACTGTCCGAACGAGCCCGCCGCCGTGCCGGCGCCGAGCGCAAGCCCGCGCTTCTCGGCCGGCAACAGCTTGCTGAACGCCGACAGCACCAGGTTGAACGAGCAGCCGGCGAGACCAAAGCCGACCATCACGCCTGCACCGAGATTCAGCGACAGCGGCGTCGAGGAGTAGCGCATCAGGAGCAGGCCGCCGGCATAGAGCAGCGCGCCGACGCACATCACCCGGAACAGGCCGAAGCGATCGGCGACTGCGCCCGCGATCGGCTGGCCCAATCCCCACAGCAAGTTCTGGAAGGCAATCGCCAAGCCGAACACGTCGCGGCCCCAGGCGTACTCATGGCTCATCGGCTGCACGAAGAAGCCGAGCGCCGAGCGCGGGCCGAAGCCAAGCATGCCGATGGCGCAACCGCAGAGGATGATGATGGCCGGCGTGCGCCAGGTGGAGGAACGCGAGACCGGACCGAGCTCGCCCGCTTGTGTGGACATGGTGTTCCTCATCTTGTCGTTGGCGGATCCGAAATAGGCAGCCACAGGCAGCTCGTTTAATGCAAATGCATGAACATCCCAAGTCAAAAATGGTTGCGTTCCACGAAGGGCTCCCGCGGGAGCACTGCGTTTCAACCAGACCTGGTCCGGCGCAGTGGAGTGCGACTTGACGGGAATGTGTGCGAGGAGACCTAGCAACTCCCTGCCATGCGTGATATCTTTAATCTGCTCAGATTGAGCATATCTGGGCGCTGACGACATGCGATCCGGCCTCCCGGCCGGATTTCTCAGGCTCTATATATACTCAATTTGAGTATAACAACCTTGCACGGGAGGCTTCGATGCCGATCACTGGACTTTACGGCCCTGACGACTTTACCAGCCGACCGCGCGGCCAAGCCGCCAACCCGGTCACGACCTCCCCGCGCGCCGCGCCGGCGCGAACGGGATCCACACTGCCGATGCCCTCGCTGCAATGGACCGATGAGGTCGAGCGCGCCACCGCGCCTCTCTATGAGCGCGTGAAGCACGTGATCCCGCCGATCGAGTGGCCGGTGATGGCGCCGACGATCAAGGCGATCAACGAGCTGAAGCAGGCGCGCGGCGCGGTGATCCTCGCGCACAATTACCAGGCCCCGGAGATCTTCCACTGCGTCGCCGACATCGGCGGCGATTCGCTCCAGCTCGCCGTCGAAGCCACCAAGGTGAAGGCAGGAATCATCGTCCAGTGCGGCGTGCACTTCATGGCCGAGACCTCGAAGCTGCTCAACCCGGACAAGACGGTGCTGATCCCGGACTCGCGCGCCGGCTGCTCGCTTGCCGCCAGCATCACGGGTGCAGACGTTCGCCTGCTCCGCGAGAAATTTCCCGGCGTTCCCGTCGTCGCCTATGTCAACACGTCGGCGGAGGTGAAGGCCGAGGTGGACATCTGCTGCACCTCGTCGAACGCGGTGCAGGTGGTCGAGAGCCTGGGCGCTCGAAGCGTGATCTTCCTGCCCGACCGCTATCTCGCGACCTACGTGGCCTCGAAGACCGACGTGAAGATCATCGCCTGGAAGGGCGCTTGCGAGGTGCATGAGCGCTTCACCGGCGCGGAGCTGCGCGAGCTTCGCGAGGCCGATCCCTCCGTTCAGATCATCGCCCATCCCGAATGCCCGCCGGACGTTCTGGCGGAGGCCGACTTCACCGGCTCGACCGCGCATATGATCAACTGGGTGCGCGCAAAGCGGCCGCGGCGGCTGGTGATGATCACGGAATGCTCGATGGCCGACAATGTGCGCGCCGAGCTGCCTGACGTGGAGATGCTGCGTCCGTGCAATCTCTGCCCGCACATGAAACGCATCACGCTCGCCAACATTCTGGAGAGCCTGCTGACGCTGCGCGAGGAGATCACGATCGACCCCGCGCTCGCGATGCGCGCACGACGATCGGTCGAGCGGATGATCAATCTGAAGAATTGAAGAGCAACACGCAGCCACAAACACCGCTGTCGTCCCGGCGAAGGCCGGGACCCATAACCACAGGAAGATGTGGTTGCGAAGAACGACGTCGAACAGCTGCGCGCAACAATTACCGCCGCGGCGTATGGGTCCCGGCCTTCGCCGGGACGACGGTGGAGAACTCGGAGAAAGCTAATGCAAGACAACATCCCCAACCTCACCCGCAACGCCGACGACGTCGTCATCGTCGGCGGCGGCCTTGCCGGACTGTTTTGCGCGCTGAAGCTCGCGCCGCGGCCGGTGACGCTGATCTCGGCGGCACCGCTCGGACAGGGCGCATCGTCCGCATGGGCGCAAGGCGGCATCGCCGCAGCGGTGGCCGAGGGCGATACGCCGGAAGCCCATGCCGCGGATACGATTGCCGTCGGCGGCGGTCTTGTCGACGAAGCAGTCGCGCTTGGGATCGCCCGCGAGGCTGCGCCGCGCATCCGTGACCTGCTCGCCTATGGCGTGCCGTTCGATCGTGATCTCGAAGGCAGGCTCGCGGTCGGGCGGGAAGCTGCGCATTCGGCCCGCCGCATCGTGCATGTCCGCGGCGACGGCGCGGGCGCAGCGATCATCGCGGCGCTGGGCGAGGCCGTACGCCGGACACCGTCGATCCGGCTGATCGAAGGTTTCGTCGCCGAAGCACTGTTGACGGAAGACGGCGCCGTCACCGGCCTTCAGTTGCGCGCGGCCGGCAATCCTGTTGCCCCGCCGGTCCTGCTCGCCTCACGCGCGGTGGCGCTCGCGACCGGCGGCCTCGGCCATCTCTATGCCGTCACCACCAATCCGTTTGAAGCGAGCGGATCTGGCCTCGCGATCGCCGCGCGCGCCGGCGCCGTGATCGCCGATCCTGAATTCGTGCAATTCCACCCCACCGCCATCATGGTCGGCCGCGATCCGGCACCGCTGGCGACGGAGGCGCTGCGCGGCGAAGGCGCGACGCTGATCAATGGCCATGGCGAGCGTTTCATGCTGGCGCGTCATCCGCTTGCCGAGCTCGCGCCGCGCGACATCGTGGCCCGCGGCGTGTTCGCCGAAATCGCGGCCGGGCGCGGCGCGTTCCTCGACGCGCGGCAAGCGCTGGGCGCGCGCTTCGCCGAAAAATTCCCGACCGTGCATGCGAGCTGCATCGCCGCCGGCATCGATCCCGCCACGCAGGCCATCCCGATCGCGCCGGCCGCGCACTACCACATGGGCGGCATCGCGGTGGACGCGCGCGGCCGCAGCTCGATCGACGGGCTCTGGGCCGGCGGCGAAGTGTCCTCCACCGGTGCGCATGGCGCCAACCGTCTCGCCTCCAATTCGCTGCTGGAGGCCGTTGTCTACGCCGCGCGCATCGCCGACGACATCGCCGGCCGCGCGATCCCCTCGCCTGCCCGCCTCCCCGACGCGCTCGTGACGTCGCGTGGCAACGCACCGGATATTGCGGCCGTGAAGCGGCTACGCGCGATGATGAGCGCGCATGTCGGCGTCATCCGTCACAGTGACGGGCTTGCGGAGGCCGTGCGCAGCTTCGCCGCGCTCGAACGTGACGCAACGAGCATCGCTGTCCGCAACATGGCGACGTCGGCCCTGCTCGTCGCCGCTGCGGCCTGGACGCGGTGCGAGAGCCGCGGCGCGCATTTCCGCGTCGACCACCCGGCCGATGTCCCCGCGCTGGCCCGGAGAACGATGACCACCCTCGCCGCGGCACGCGAAGCCGCGGAGAGCCTGCACGAACGTCCGCTGCCGCGCATTGCGCAGCCCGTGATCGCCTGATGGAGTCCCTTATGATCACCCCGACATCCCTGCTCTATCCCGACGCCTTCCTCTCGCCGCTCGCGATCGACGAGGCCGTGCACCGCGCGCTCGACGAGGACCTCGGCCGCGCCGGCGACATCACCTCGCTGGCAACGATCCCGGAGGCGACGAAGGCGCAGGCGATCCTGGTCGCGCGCCAGTCCGGCGTGATCGCCGGCCTGCCGCTGGCGCTGGCGACGCTGCAAAAGCTGTCGCCCGACATCGAGGTGCGGCCGCATGTCCGCGATGCCGCCCGCGTGGCCCGCGGACAGCACGTGCTGACGATCTCGGGCCCTGCGCGCGCCATTCTCACCGCGGAGCGGACCGCGCTGAATTTCGTCGGCCGGCTGTCGGGCGTTGCGACGCTGACGGCGGACTATGTCGCGCGCACCGAAGGCACCAGGATGCGGATCTGCTGCACGCGAAAAACCACGCCGGGCTTGCGCGCCCTAGAGAAATACGCGGTGCGCTGCGGCGGCGGTTTCAACCACCGCTTCGGCCTCGACGACGCGATCCTGATCAAGGACAACCACATCGCGGTCGCCGGCGGCATCCGCCCCGTGCTGGAGCGCGCACGTACGCACGCCGGCCATCTCGTCAAGATCGAGATCGAGGTCGATACGCTGGCGCAATTGCGCGAGGTGCTGGACACGGGAATGGCTGACGCCGTGCTGCTCGACAACATGGACCTTGCGACGCTGCGCGAGGCTGTGCGGATCAACGAGGGCCGGCTCAAGCTGGAAGCATCCGGCGGCATCACGCTGGACTCGATCGCCGCAATCGCGGCGACAGGCGTCGACTACGCGTCTTCAGGCGCGCTGACGCATTCCGCACCGAATTTCGACTGTGCCCTGGATATCGAGGCGTGACTTCTTAGCCTCTCCCCGCTTGCGGAGAGAGGCCGGAATTCGCGCTGAAAGCGCGGATTCCGGGTGAGGGGGAATCTCCGCGAGTCCAACTCTCACCGTCTCCGCGGAAAGTCCCCCTCACCCCAACCCTCTCCCCGCAAGCGGGGCGAGGGCGCAGTCGCGCTTGCGGCGACAGCCACAAACTAACTCAGCGCCGTACGGTATCTCCCATCTCGGCGGAGCTCTTGGCCTGCTGCGCGAGTTCGGCGGAGAGTGCGGCGGTCTGGGCCGGGGAGCCCCAGCTCGGTTCCTCGCTGCCGTCGCCCCAGGCGCGCGGGCGATAGAAGGTATGCACGCCTGTCTTGTACATCTTCTTCATCTCGGCGACCCAGGACGGGCGCACCCAGTAGGCGTGGTAATGCGTGGACTTGCCGACCTCGGGCAGCCAGATCTGGCCGTCGAGCATCGCCTTCGCGATCTTCTTGGCGCGCTCCCACATCTCGGGCTCGCGGATCACGTCGGCATTGTTGTCGCAGGCAAAGGTGAACTGGCAGGCGAGATGGCGGTGCTTGTTCTGATAGACCGCTCCGCACACCGTATCGGGATATTTGCCGGAGAACACGCGATTCATCACCACCTGCGCGACCGCTATCTGGCCGCGCACGGCCTCGCCGCGGGATTCGAAATAGACGGCTTCGGCGAGACATTTCTCGGATTTCGCGCGCGACTTGTCGTCGAGCGCGAGCCGTTCCGCCGGCGACCTGGCGCGCTGGTTGTCGGCGTTGACCTCGCCCTTCGGCGCGACGCTCTCGCCGCTCTCGATGTCCCTGGCGATCTCCTCCGTTGGCGGCGACAGCGAGGCCGTCACCTTCATGTCGGGGTCGGGCATCACGATCAACGGCTCGGCGCCGGGCTGCCAGCTCTCGATGCTCTCCAGATTGCCGCCGAGCGAGGAGCTGCCGAAGAACAGGTTCGAGGTCTTGACGCTGAAGGGATCGCGCGCGGGCGCGGCCGGCGCAGTGGCCCGCTTCAGCGCCTCCAGCGGCTGGACCGCGAACGAGCGCGCGAGGTCGCTGGCCTTCGGCGGATTGGCATATTGCGGCAACGGCGGCGCGCGAAGCGCTTCCTGAAGCTCGGGGTCGAGCGCGGCTGCGGACTCCGGCGACATCGCTTGCGGCAACGCGGCGGTCTTGGCGCCGAACACCGAGCTGTTCGACGTCGCGGGATCTTCCTGCGCGGGCGCTGCGGCCGGTGCGGCAGCGTCGGGAGACGTCGTCGGTGTCACGATCGCGAGGCGATCACCCTTCATGGAGCGATCGACCTTGGGAAAGTCGGCGGCCTGGTAACGCGGCGGCGCCTGAAGCGCCGGATTGCGGCTGATCGCGCCGGTGACGTCGCGGCCATCGAGGCTTGCGAGGCGAACCATCGCGCTCTGCGGAACCGAGGTGCCGATGGGGCGGGAGAAACTGTAGGTGGCGAGCTGGATCGAGGACGCCGCGGAATACACCTGCTTCTGCCAACGCTCGGCGACGCCGGGCTGACGCGCCAGCAGCGAGGCAATATCCTGATAGCCGGTCTCTCTCGGCATCAATGCGAAGATGCAGAGACCGATGCCGAAGGACGCGAACCGCGCGCCCTTCGGATGGTTACGCAACACTGACATCGATACGCTCACGCTACGCTTACGCCCGAAAAACCGAACCGCAGTACATCCGTGCAATTCGATCTTTCTCGTAAGTATCCAATTTAGGTTGCCGGGGCGTTAATCGGCGTTGCGCGCCGGGCACACACAAGCGATCGCAAGTGTTTCCACGGGGCAATGACGCGCATTGGTAAATGCCGCCTCACGTGAAGCGGTAAACATCCGGTCAACGCGAATGGTGAAGGAACTCTTGCGCGCGCGTATCATTACGGGACGCGCGACGAGTTCCATCGTTTGCGAGAAGCACTTCCACAACACCGCCGTCATGCCCCGCCGAGTGCGCAATTGCGCACGGGGGCGGGGCATCCAGTACGCCGCGGCTTCTCGATTCAATTACTGCTGTCTCGGCGTACTGGATCGCCCGGCCAAGCCGGGCGATAACAGTGAGTGTGTGGCGATAGCGCGTGCAACAATCTCGTCATTGCGAGCGCAGCGAAGCAATCCAGACTGTCTCCCCGGAGGGATTCTGGATTGCTTCGCTGCGCTCGCAATGACGATGTGGCGAGAGTGGTGCGCAAAATGAAAAGAGGCGGGGCTTGGCCCCGCCTCTTTCGCATCTCGTATTCAGTCTTCCGCCTTACGCCTGGCTCGCAACCGCCTTGCCGAGCGCGGCTTGCGCCGCGGCGAGGCGGGCGATCGGCACGCGGTAGGGTGAGCAGGAGACGTAGTCGAGGCCGATATTGTGGCAGAAGGCGACGGACGCGGGATCGCCGCCGTGCTCGCCGCAGATGCCGACCTTGAGCGAGGGCCGTGTCTTGCGGCCGCGCGCGACGCCGATCTTGACCAGCTCGCCGACGCCTTCCTGATCGAGCGCGACGAAGGGATCGATCGGCAGGATGCCCTTGGACACGTAGGTGCCGAGGAAGCTCGCGGCATCGTCGCGGCTGATGCCGTAGGTGGTCTGCGTCAGATCGTTGGTGCCGAACGAGAAGAACTCGGCGCTCTCCGCGATCTCGGCCGCGAGCAGACAGGCGCGCGGCAGCTCGATCATGGTGCCGACCTGATAGGCGAGCTTGGTGTTGGTGTCGCGCATCACGGCCTGTGCGGTGGCGTCGATGCGTGCCTTGACGAGGTCGAGCTCCATCTTGGTGGCGATCAGCGGCACCATCACCTCGAGGCCCACGGCCTTGCCGGTGCGCTTCTCGGCCTCGACCGCCGCCTCGAAGATCGCGCGCGCCTGCATCTCGGCGATCTCAGGGTAGGCGATCGCGATACGGCAGCCGCGGAAGCCGAGCATCGGGTTGAACTCCGACAGCTCGCGCGCGCGGTCGGCCAGGCGCCGCGGGTCGGTGTTCATGGCGCGCGCCACTTCCTCGACCTCGGCGTGGGTGTGCGGCAGGAACTCGTGCAGCGGCGGATCGAGCAAACGGATCGTGACGGGCAGGCCCTTCATGATCTCGAACAGCTCGACGAAGTCGGCACGCTGCATCGGCAGCAGCTTGGCGAGCGCCGCGCGGCGCGACTGCTCGTCCTCGGAGAGGATCATCTCGCGCACCGTGCGGATGCGCGTCTCCTCGAAGAACATGTGCTCGGTGCGGCACAGGCCGATGCCTTCCGCGCCGAACTTGATCGCGGTGCGCGCGTCGTCCGGCGTATCGCCATTGACGCGAACGCCGATCTTGCGGACCTGGTCGGCCCACTTCATCAGCGTGCCGAACTCGCCGGACAGCTCCGGCTCGATCATCGGCATGCGGCCGGCGAGCACCTGGCCGAGCGAGCCGTCGATGGTGATGACGTCGCCGGTCTTGAAGGTGCGCGAGCCGATGCTCATGGTGCCGCGGCCGTAATCGACGCGGATGGTGCCGCAGCCGGAGACGCAGGGCTTGCCCATGCCGCGCGCGACCACCGCCGCATGCGAGGTCATGCCGCCGCGGGTGGTGAGGATGCCTTCCGCGGCGTGCATGCCGTGGATGTCCTCGGGGCTGGTCTCGATGCGGACCAGAATCACCTTGCGCCCGTCGGCCTGAAGCTTGGCCGCTTCGTCCGAGGAGAACACGATCTCGCCGGAGGCAGCACCGGGCGAAGCCGGCAGGCCCGTCGCGATCACGTCGCGCTTGGCGTTGGGATCGATGGTCGGATGCAGCAGCTGATCGAGCGAGGCCGGATCGATCCGCGTCACCGCTTCCTTCTTGGTGATCAGCCCCTCATTGGCGAGCTCGACCGCGATGCGCAGCGCCGCCTTGGCGGTGCGCTTGCCGCCGCGGGTCTGGAGCATCCACAGCTTGCCCTGCTCGACCGTGAACTCCATGTCCTGCATGTCGCGGTAGTGCTTCTCGAGCAGCGTGTAGATCCGCGTCAGCTCCTTGAAGGCCTCCGGCATCGCCGCTTCCATCGACGCCTTGTCGGAGCCCGACTCTTTCCGCGCTTCCTCGGTGATGTCCTGCGGCGTGCGGATGCCCGCCACCACGTCCTCGCCTTGCGCGTTGATCAGGAACTCGCCGTAGAGCTTGCTCTCGCCGGTCGAGGGGTTGCGCGTGAAGGCGACGCCGGTTGCCGACGTATCGCCCATGTTGCCGAACACCATGGCCTGCACGTTGACCGCGGTGCCCCAGGATTCCGGAATGTCGTGCAGCTTGCGGTAGGTCACCGCGCGCGCGTTCATCCAGGATGAAAACACAGCGCCGATCGCGCCCCAGAGCTGATCGTGCGGATCCTGCGGAAAATCCTTCCCGGTCTCGCGGGCGACCGCGTCCTTGTACTTGCCGACGAGCTCGACCCAATCCTCCGCCGACAAATCGGTGTCGAGCGTGTAGCCCTGGCTGTCCTTGAAGGTGTCGAGGATTTCCTCGAAGTGATGATGCTCGAAGCCGAGCACCACGTCGGAATACATGGTGATGAAGCGGCGATAGCTGTCATAGGCGAAGCGGCGGTCGCCGGACAGTTCCGAGAGCGCTTCCACGGTCTCGTCGTTGAGGCCGAGATTGAGCACGGTGTCCATCATGCCCGGCATCGAGGCGCGCGCGCCGGAGCGCACGGAGACGAGCAGCGGGTTCCTGGTGTCGCCGAACACCTTGCCGGTCAACTTGCCGACATGGTCGAGCGCCTTCTCAACCTGCGACTGCAACTCCTTCGGATAGGTCTTGCCGTGTGCGTAGAAGTAGGTGCAGACCGAGGTCGGGATGGTGAAACCGGGAGGCACCGGCAGACCGAGATTGGCCATCTCGGCGAGGTTGGCGCCCTTGCCGCCGAGCAGGTCGCGCATCTCCGTCCGGCCCTCGGCCTTGCCGTCACCGAACGTGAACACCCATTTGCCGGCCTTGGCCGCAGCTGGCGCGGCCTTGGCTGGCGCAGCCTTGCTCGGTGCGGGCTTCAGAGCGACCTTGGCGGCGGCCTTCGGCGCAACCGGCTTGGTCGCGGCCTTTACGACAGACTTGGCGGCGGGCTTCGCAGCCGACTTGGCCACGGGCTTGGCAACCGGCTTCGAAGCGCTCTTGGGAAGCGCCTTGCGGGCCGCTGGCGCGGCTTTCGCCTTGGCGGAGGACTTTGATTTCGCTGGTATTTTCTTAGGCTTCGAGGCGGCTTTGGCCATAGCTTGCACACAACCTGCGAGAGGAAAGGGAAATCGCGCGCCTTACACCACTTTGGGCAGGCCCGCGCAAGTCGAAGAGTTCCGGAAAATGAAGGCCTAGAGATGGAGCCACTTCAACAATCCGAGCCCGATCGCACCATTTATGATGAGAAAGATCGCGACGATGAGGTTGAGAAGCCGCGGCATGATCAGGATGAGCACGCCCGCAATCAACGACAGGATCGGCGAAATGTGGGCGACGGTGATGTGCATGAATTATCTTTCCGTGGAGGTGGGGCGAATCGCGGGCGGATCATAGCGGACCCGGTTCCGCGGGTAGAGACGCACTAGGGGTCGCACGAGTTCCGGGCTTCGCGAAAACTGCCCAAAAATGCCGCGAATGCGGCAAGGCATTTTCCGGAACATCGCGCGCGTCGCAGCATTGGCAACCGGTCGCGCCATTGGCGCCGGCTAAAATCATGTCGAAGGAGTTGCCCATGCGGAACAGGATTCTCGCTCTCGCCGCGCTTGGCGTCGCGCTCGGTGCGCCGGTTGCGGCACAGGCGCAAACAGGCATTACGGTTGGACGCGCGCCCGTCGTGGTCGACAGCGGCCCGACGATTGCGGTCGAACAGCGGCCAGCCTTCCGCGATTATGTCGTCGAACAACGTGTGCCGGCCTTCCGCATTCCGGATCGCGTGGTGGTCGGAGCCACGTTACCGGAGAGCGGCGTGACCTATTATGACGTGCCGCAACGTTTCGGCGCCACCACCTATCGCTACACCGTCGTGAACGGCGAGACCGTGCTGGTCGAGCCGCGCTCGCGGCGCATCGTCGAGGTGCTGGACTAGATCCTCGACGGACACGAAAACGCATCGTTCAACTCGATGTCCGGCGCGTCAAATCAGGCTGACGCGTGCAGTGTTAAATCGGACATCAGGCCCCGCCCGGTCTCCCCCCTCCGGGTGGGGCTTTTTTGCGCGGTCTCGTGTCCCGGACGCGACGCAGCGCATAGCGGTGCGGCGCAGAGCCGGGACCCAGGAGCTCCGAACACGCCGCGCCATGGGCCCCCGGCTCTGCAGCGCACCGCTGAAGAAGCGCGCTGCGCTGCGTCCGGGGCACGAGAGCCCTAATCCTGGATCTTCGAGAAGTCCGCGACCGCGCGCGTGGCGCTGCGAATCTCGTTCAGCAGCTTCAGGCGGTTCTCGCGCACCTTCGGATCGTCGTCGTTGACGCGGACCTTGTCGAAGAACGCATCCACCGGCGGGCGCAGCTTCGCCATCGCGCTCATCGCGGCGGCAAAGTCCTCCTTCGCGACGGCAGCGCTTGCTTCCGCCTGCACCTCGCCGATCGCCTTGGCCAGCGCCTTCTCCTCGCCGAGGCTGTAGAGCGCAGCATCGGGCGCACCGTCGAACGTGCGCTTGTCCTTCTTCTCCTCGATCGAGAGGATGTTGCTGGCGCGCTTGGTGCCAGCCAGCAGGTTCTTGCCGTCGTCCGACTCGAGGAACTTGCCGAGCGCCTCGACGCGGCGAACGACCATGAGCAGGTCGTCCTGGCCGCCAAGCGCGAACACGGCATCGACGAGATCGTGCCGGGCGCCCTGCTCGCGCAGCTGGACCTTCAGGCGGTCGGCGAAGAAGGCGAGCAGATCGCTCGGAAGCTTCTGTGCGTCGGCCGGCTTCACCGACAAGCCGGCGAGCGCGGACGCCGCCACCTTCATCAGCGACAGACGCAGTGCGTTCTCGGCGATCAGCCGGATCACACCCAGCGCGGCACGGCGCAGCGCATAAGGGTCCTTGCTGCCCGTCGGCTTCTCGTCGATGGCCCAGAAGCCGACGAGCGTGTCGAGCTTGTCGGCGAGCGCGACTGCAACGCTGACCGGATCGGTCGGCACGCGATCGGCGGGGCCTTGCGGCTTGTAATGCTCCTCGCAAGCCGCGGCGACGGACGCATCCTCGCCCTGGGCCAGCGCGTAGTACTTGCCCATCAGGCCCTGCACCTCAGGGAATTCGCCGACGACTTCGGTCAGCAGATCCGCCTTCGCCAGCTGCGCGGCACGGGTCGTCTTGGCAACATCGGCGCCGACCAGCGGCGCGATTTCGGCGGCGAGCCGCTCGATGCGCTTGATGCGCGCGGCCTGCGTCCCGAGCTTCTCATGAAACACGATCTGCTCGAACTTCGGCAGCCGGTCTTCCAGCTTGGTCTTCAGGTCCGTCTCATAGAAGAATTTCGCATCCGACAGGCGTGGACGGATCACGCGCTCGTTGCCGGCGACGATGATCTTGCCGCCGTCGGCCGCCTCGATATTCGCCGTGAGGACGAACTTGTTGGTCAGCTTGCCCGTCTTGGAATCCCTGACGACGAAGCACTTCTGGTTGTTGCGGATGGTGGCGCGGATCACCTCTTCCGGGATCGCGAGATATTCCTGCTCGAACGATCCCATCATGACGACAGGCCATTCGACGAGGCCCGAGACTTCGTCGAGCAGCACCTGATCCTCGACCAGTTCGAATCCTTGCGCGAAGGTCAGCTCCTTGGCATCAGCGAAGATGATGTCCTTGCGCGCCTGCGGATCGAGGATGACTTTTGCGGCCTTCAGCTTCGCTTCGTAGTCCTCGAAACGGCGCACGCTGATCGCGCTAGGCGCCATGAAGCGATGGCCATAGGTGGTCTGGCCGGCTTCGATGCCGTCCACCGAGAACGGCACGACATCGGGCTCTTCCGTCTCGAGCCCGAACGTCGCGGTGATCGCGTGCAGCGGACGCACCCAGTTGAGCGAGCCGGGTTTTCCGGAACGCGCGCCCCAGCGCATCGATTTCGGCCAGGGGAAAGTGCGGATGATGACGGGCAGGATCTCCGCAAGCACGTCGATCGCGGCGCGGCCGGGCTTCTCGATCAGCGCGATGTAGAAGTCGCCCTTCGGATCGCGCTGGATCTTGGCCTCGTCCAGCGAGTTCAGACCTGTCGCTTTCAGAAAGCCCTGCACGGCCGCATCGGGCGCGCCCATCTTCGGTCCGCGGCGTTCGGTCTTCAGGTCGGGCTGACGCGCAGGGATTCCGTGCACGGTGAGCGCGAGGCGGCGCGGTGTCGCGAAGGCTTTCGCGCCCTCGTAGACCAGGCCTTCGGCGACGAGCTTGTCGGTGACCATGCGGCGCAGATCGTCGGCCGCCTTCGCCTGCATGCGCGCGGGGATTTCTTCCGAGAACAGTTCAAGCAAAAGTTCGGGCATCAGGCCGCTCCGCCCGCTTCAGTATGTATCCAGGCTTCGCCACAGGCCTTGGCCAGCTCGCGCACGCGAAGAATGTAGCTCTGCCGCTCGGTCACGGAGATCACGCCGCGGGCGTCGAGCAGGTTGAAGACGTGGCTTGCCTTGATGCATTGGTCGTAGGCCGGCAGCGCCATCAGATGCGCCTCGCGCTTGCCGTCCTTCCAGCCCGCGTCGAGATATTTCCGACAGGCCGCTTCCGCCATCTTGAACTGCTCGAACAGCATCGCAGTGTCGGCGACTTCGAAGTTGTGCTTCGAGTACTCCCGCTCGGCCTGGAGGAAGACGTCGCCATAGGTGACCTTGGCGTCGCCGTCGCGGCCGTTGAAATTGAGGTCGTAGACGCGGTCGACGCCCTGCACATACATCGCGAGACGCTCGAGCCCGTAGGTGAGCTCGCCCGCGACCGGCGCGCATTCGAAGCCGGCGACCTGCTGGAAATAGGTGAACTGGGAGACTTCCATGCCGTCGCACCAGCACTCCCAGCCAAGACCCCAGGCGCCCAGCGTCGGGCTCTCCCAGTCGTCCTCGACGAAGCGGATGTCGTGCACGGCGGAATCGATGCCGATCGCGGCGAGCGACTTCAGGTACAGCTCCTGAAGGTTCGGCGGCGACGGCTTCATGATCACCTGGAACTGGTAGTAGTGCTGCATCCGGTTCGGGTTCTCGCCGTAGCGGCCGTCCTTGGGCCGGCGCGAGGGCTGCACATAGGCGGCGTTCCAGGGCTTGGGCCCGAGCGCGCGGAGCGTCGTCGCCGGATGGAAGGTACCCGCGCCCATCTCCATGTCGTAGGGCTGCAGGATCACGCAGCCCTGCTCGGCCCAGAACCGCTGGAGCGCGAGGATGAAGCCCTGGAACGAGCGTTCCGGGCGCATATGGGCGGGCAATGAGGCGTCCATCGTCAGATCAGGCTCTCGCGGGGGGTTTTGAATCGCGCGGGACCGTATCGACGGCGGGGATGGGAATCAAGGCGAAGGGGCGGAAATGGCCGTCATTCCGGGGCGCCCGAAGGGCGAACCCGGAATCTCGAGATTCCGGGTTCGATGCTTCGCATCGCCCCGGAATGACGGCGTGTGGAAAGGCGCAGCTAGCCCGGGCGATACGCTCCGGTCACCGGATCCTGTTTCAGCGTCCGGATTTCCCCCATATGGGCGGCTTCGGCGACGCGTGAGAGACGCATCTCCTCCAGCTCCTGGTTGATCCGGACAGCGGTCTTGTAGGCCCAGCGGACCACGGCAAGCCCGCCCAGGACGCCCGCGAAAGCGACGAACGGCGGCATCTGTCGATCCTTGTTGAGTGCTCAGCCCCCACGCACATTCTTGCGCAGACCGGGCCGCGCCGCAATTGGCTCGGCTTCAAGTCTCCTTGGGGCCAAATGGCGCGGGAGGCCACGCCCTAGAACCCGAATTTCGCCCAAATCGCCCGCGTTTCGACCGCCGAGATCAGTTCGTCAGGCAGCCCGGCCATTGATTCCAGGGCCGAAAGCTGGCCCGCGCCGGGCGATTTGCGTCCCAAAAGGCCGGACAGCAGCCCGGTCGGCTGCGCGATCACGGGGGTGAGAACCTTCTCGCCATAGCGGGCACGAAGAGTTGAGCGGAGATCGCCGATGCCGTCGGCGAGCCCCAGGCCGATCGAACTCTCGCCGGCCCAGTATTCACCGGTGAACAGGGTGTCGTCATCGCCCTTCAGCCGTGCGCCGCGACTCTCCTTCACCAGCGCAATGAAGATCTGGTGGATCTCGCGCTGGATCGCCTTCAGCTTGGCCACGTCGTCGGGGTTTTCGGGCAGGAACGGATCGAGCATCGCCTTGTGCGCGCCGGCCGTGTAGAGCCGCCGCTCGATGCCGAGCCGCCTGATCGCCTCCTGGAAACCAAAACTGCCGCCGACCACGCCGATCGAGCCGAGGATCGAGGACGGATCGCAGAAGATCTCGTCGCCGGCGCAGGCGATCATGTAGCCGCCGGAGGCCGCGACGTCCTCGACGAACACCAGCACCGGCAGCTTCTTCTCGGCCGCGAGCTGCTTGATGCGCAGGTAGATCTGGCGCGACTGCACCGGCGAGCCGCCGGGCGAGTTGATCACCAGCGCCACCGCCTTGGCGTTCCGCATTGAGAAGGCCCGCTCCAGCACCCGCGCGACGCCCGCGAGCGACATGCCCGGGCGCAGCGGCGTCACCGCGCCGATCACGCCTGACAGCCGCACCACCGGCACCACCGCCGTGCCCGGACGAAAGCGCGCCGGCAGATATTGCATGAGCTTGTCGGCCAGGCCGGAACCCTCACGATCGTTCAATTGTTCGGCCATGCCATTACCCCTGATTAACCATTTCTTATCACGCGACTGTCATTGGAAGTGCCTGGAACGTGTTTTGCAGATTCCCTATTGGGAAGCTGCAATGAAGCAGCGGAGGAAACGCCATGAAGATCTATCTGCTGTTGATGCTGATCGGTGCGCTTTTCGCGGCGATTCGCTTTACGTCCCCGCAAGAACAGCAGACGGAATCGCTGCCGCAGTAAGCCGTCACGGCTCCGCGAGCGGCAACACCGCCCTCCCTTCCAGAATATCCCTCACCTCTTTTTTAGGCACGTTTGACTCTTCGTTAAGCATGAGGCCCGGCAACAGGCGCGTCGGCGCCTTGCCGCCTTTGATCGCGCGCACCAGCACGCGGATCGCGGGCCGCCCCGCTTCGCCATGAACCGGCAGGATCGACAGGCTGCCGAAGCCGCGTGACAGCGCTGCCAAGACCTCGGCGATTCCATCCGCGCGCCAGATCAATGTCAGCACACCGTTCGATCGCAGGATACGCCGTGCTGCATGCACCCACGCATGCAGCGTCTCCTCCGTCGCCACATGCGCGGTGTGGCGCGCCTGATCCGGCGAGCCACGATGGCGCACCGGATCGTTGAAGGGCGGGTTCATCAGCACACGATCGACGCTGTCGGGCACGAGCCCATGTGCCAGGAAGGCCTGCGCATCGGCGGTGACGTCGAGCACGATCGTGTCGGCGGCAATCGCGTTCGCCGCCGCATTGGCTCGCGCCAGCTCCGCCAGTTCCGGATCGATCTCGACCAGGCTGAGCCTGATCCCCGCCACGCGCCGCGCCAGCGCCAGCCCGGCCGTGCCGATGCCGGCGCCGAGATCGACCACGCGGTCGCCCGCCTGGGCCTCCGTCGCCGCCGCAAGCAGGATGGCGTCATGCCCGGCGCGATGGCCGGACCGCTTCTGCTTCAGGCGTAGTTGCCCGCCGAGAAAGGCGTCCTCGGTGATGTCGGCCTCAATCATCGCCGCGCAGTTCGTGGCTGAGCCCGGCCTCGGTCAGGAGCTGCCGGGCCTCCTGGGCGTCGTCCTCATGGACCAGGATCCGCCGCGGCAAAATGCCGAGCGAGCCCTCGATGATGCTCATGTTCTGGTCCAGCACCAGATGATGGATATTGGCGCCGTCGAGCAGCGCGCCGATCGCCGACACCAGCACCATGTCGTTGGTCCGAACCAGTTCACGCAAAACGCAGGTCTCCTGCCTGAAAGGGGTTAAGCGGCAAATGTCAATGGTTCCGCAGCACTTGCCGCATGCGCCTCCAGTTTCTATTGTATTTCCATCAGAATAGCCCTTCCGGGGCAAATATTGGAGACCGGCGTGGCCGTCATCGTACCTTTCGAAACTCCCGGCGCGTCGATCGAAGAGCTGGTTGCCCTTGTCGCCGGAGACATGGAGCGCGTCAACGCCACGATCCTGTCGCGCACCGGCTCCGACGTGACCATGATCCCGGAGGTCGCCAACCATCTGATCTCCTCCGGGGGCAAGCGCCTGCGGCCGATGCTGACGCTCGCCATGGCCAATCTTGCCGGTTACAACGGCGACGGCCACATCAAGTTAGCTGCCTCCGTCGAGTTCATGCACACCGCCACCCTGCTCCATGACGACGTCGTGGACGAGAGCGAGATGCGCCGCGGCAAGCTGTCGGCGCGCATGCTCTGGGGCAACGAGGCGAGCGTGCTGGTCGGCGACTTCCTGCTCGGCCAGGCGTTCCGCATGATGGTCGAGGTCGGCTCGCTCCGCGCGCTGGACATTCTTTCGGCGGCCGCCGCCACCATCGCCGAGGGCGAGGTGATGCAGCTTGCGGCTGCCAAGAACACCGCGACCACCGAGGACGAATATCTCGCCGTGATCCGCGGCAAGACCGCCGAGCTGTTCGCCGCCGCCTGCGAGGTCGGCCCCGTGATCGCGAACCGCCCCAAGGCGGAGCAGACCGCCTGCCGCTCGGTCGGCATGAATCTCGGCATCGCCTTCCAGCTCGTCGACGATGTGCTCGACTATGGCGGCAAGAGCGCCAAGCTCGGCAAGAACACCGGCGACGATTTCCGCGAAGGCAAGATCACGCTGCCGGTCGTGCTCGCCTTCCGCCGCGGCAACGACACCGAGCGCGCCTTCTGGATCAAGGCGCTCGAGCGCGGCGAGATCGGCGATTCCGATCTCGATCACGCCATCGGCCTGATGAACAAGCACCGCGCGCTCGAGGACACGCTCAGCCGCGCCCAGCATTACGGCGCCATGGCTGTGGATGCACTGGCGCTGTTCCCGTCGTCGCCGATGAAGAGCGCGCTGGAGCAGGTCGTGGCGTTCTGCCTGGCGCGATCGCATTAGGCGCTGCGGCTTAGCTCACTCTCCGATTCTGCCAACACCGTCATCCCCGCGCAACGGCGAGGCCGTTGTCGCTGGAGGCGCGAGTGATGGGGCGCGAGAAGCGCCCCATTGGGAGCCTCGAAGGATGAACGGCCAGCTACATCCGGGCCGTCGCCCTTCGAGGCTCGTCCAGCGACGCTGTTGCCTCGCTCGCCTCGCACCTCAGGGTGACGGTCATAAACAGGCGCTCGC
>NZ_SPQT01000043.1 GCF_004571025.1 Bradyrhizobium niftali
GTCTGCCGCCTGCTCGGACACATGAAGGCGAAGGGCAAAAAGAAGGTCGAGGTACGCTTGCGACCCGAAGACCACAACATGCCGATCCTGCCCTGGATCGATCCGGAAAACTTCAATCCCGGCTACATGATGCGCAACATGAATCTTCTGCCCAAGCGCGGCGACAAGCCGGAATGGCAGCACAGCCAGGATTACTGGACCGAGAAGGACGAGATCCCGAAGACGGATCTGGACGACAAGGCGTTCGTTTACGGGTGAGGTGCGTTCGCGCTGACCACACACTCCGCTGTCGTCCCGGCGAAGGCCGGGACCCATACCGCGAGGTCTATCGATTGCGGATGGTGCTAATCCCGCACGACCAATCTTCGCCAAATCTCTCCCTGTGATTATGGGTCCCGGCCTTCGCCGGGACGACACCGTCTGTTGGGCATGCGGTGCCTCAACTCATTCACGCCGCAGCTACGAATTCCGCCGTCGTCCCGGGGCGCGAAGCGAGCCCGGGACCCATACTCCCAGGCCGTGGTTATAGGGCGGACAGGTCACTCCGAGTCTTCGCCAAACATCTTCCTGTGGTTATGGATCCCGGATCTGCGCTTCGCTTGTCCGGGACGACCACCGTTGTTTGGGTGAACGGCGCCTCAACTCATTCGCAGTACCGTCACGAATTCCGCCTTGTCGCGCTCGTCGCAATTGCGGCGGCAGCCGTCCGGTTCTCGACCCCCAGCTTCGAATAGATCTGCTCGAGATGCTTGTCGACCGTGCGCGGGCTCAATCCCAGGATCTGCGCGATGTCGCGATTGGTCTTGCCCTTGCTGAGCCATGCCAGCACCTCGCCTTCGCGGGTGGTGAGTCCGAGTTCGCTGGTGAATTCAGGCGGCAGTGCCGAGCCGGACTCCTTGGACAGCCGCAGCAGGAACTCGTTGGGCGCGGTTTCGCCCATGTAATAGAACCGGAGCTGCGGATTGTCGGGCAAGGAAGCACCTTGCGATTTCGAGCTGCCCTTGCCCTTGGCCTGCTCCAGCCATTGCAGCAGCGATGGCGGCAGGGCGAAGTCGTCGGCCTGTGCGCCGTGGTGATCGGACAGCAGCTTCTGCGCCTGCGGGGTCGCCCAGAGGATGTTGCCCTGGCGGTTGACCGCGAACAGGAAGCGGCCGGAGACGTCGAGCGCGGCGCGCGCACTCTGGGTCAGGCGGGCGTTGCCGAGATGGACACGGATGCGCGCCAGCATCTCCTCGATCACGATCGGCTTGGTCACGTAGTCGACGCCGCCGGCGTCCAGCCCGCGCACGATATGCTCGGTCTCGGCAAGGCCCGTCATGAAGATCACGGGGATGTTGGCAAGCCCCGCATCGCGCTTGAGGCGGCGGCAGGTCTCGAAGCCGTCCATGCCGGGCATCACCGCATCGAGCAGCACGATGTCGGGCGTGATCTGGTCGACGATGCGCATCGCTGCCGCGCCGTCGAGTGCCACCATCACCGTCATGCCGGCGCCGTCGAGCGCGTCGGTGAGCAGCCGCAGCGTTTCGGGAGAGTCATCCACAACGAGCGCGACGTCGCGCTTCTTCGAGTCAATGCTCATGCGCATGCAACGTCTTCAATGTGGCCATGTACTGGTCGAGATCGAAGCGGTCGACCAGCGATCGCATCTGGGCGACGAAGTCGGCGTGCTCCGGATGCTCGCTGCCGATCTCGTCGAGCTTCAGCTGGATGCCCTTGACGTAGCCGATCTGGCCGAGCCCAATCAGCTCCTCGATGTGTCGCGGCGGCGGCCGTGAGCCGCTCTCGGGCTGCCAGAACGGCACCGCGATCTCGTCCGGGCCGTACTGCCATTCGATCTTGAGCAGCTGGCGGATCGTCTCCAGCAGCCGCGGAATGTCGATCGGCTTCATCAGATAGCCGTCGTGGAATGGCTGTGCCAGCGGCGTGCCATGAGCCTCGAGCGCACTTGCCGAGACCATCAGGATCCGGGCCTGGTGATGGCCGCTCGCGCGCAGCGTCTCCGCGACCGTCCAGCCGTCCATGCCGGACATGGAGATGTCGAGCAGGAACAGATCGGGCCGGCAATGCTGCGCCAGCGCGAGGCAGCCCGGGCCGTCGGTGGCGCTGAGCAGGATGAAGCCGAGCGGCGTCAGCACCTCGCGCAGAAGGTCGCGATGAACGGGGTCGTCGTCGGTGATCAGGATCGTCTTGCGCGCGCCGTGATAGCCGGAGACCGGCGCTTCCACCGGCGCAATGCGCTGGGGATTGGCGACCTCCGACAGCAGGATCTTGACCTTGAACGTGCTGCCGGTGCCGACCGTGCTCACGACCTTGATGTCACCGCCCATGACGCCGGCGAGCAGCCGGCTGATGGTCAGCCCGAGGCCCGTTCCGGTCTGCGGCTGCGAGACACCGAGGGCGCCGCGTTCGAACGGCGCGAAGATGCGCTCGAGATCGTCGCCCTGGATGCCGGGACCGGTGTCGATCACCTCGAACTCGGCAACGGGGCTGCGATAATGCACGACGAATTGCACGCTGCCGGCCTGGGTGAATTTGATCGCGTTGGAGAGCAGATTGATCAGCACCTGGCGCAGCCGCTTCTCGTCGGCATACACGACGACCGGTAAATGCGCCGGACGCCTGAACACGAAGTCGATGCCCTTGGCGGCGGCCTGGAGCCGGAACATGCCGACGAGCTGGTCGAGGAATTCGCTGAGGCGCACCTCGTCGCGCGAGAGATACAGCCGCCCCGCCTCGATCTTGGAGATGTCCAGAATGCCGTCGATCAGGCCGGAGAGATGGTCGGCGCTGCGGCGGACGACGCGGACCTGATCGCGCGGCTTGGTGCTCAGCGTCGCATCCTGCTCGAGGAGCTGTGCATAGCCGCTGATCGCATTCAGCGGCGAGCGCAGCTCGTGGCTGAGGCCGACGACATAGCGGCTCTTGGCGAGGTTGGCGGATTCGGCGACCTCCTTGGCGCGCTGGAGCTCGGCGTCGGTGCGCTTGTGCGCGTCGATCTCCTGGATCAGCAGCGTGGTCTGCCGCCGCGTCTCGGCCTCCGCGGCGCGGCGGCTCTGCTGCGCCAGCACGAACAGCCAGGCCACCACGCCGATGATGATGCTGAGCGAGAAGAACACCTTCCACAGCACATCGGAGACGAGCATGTTCTCGCCATGCACGCTCGCGGAGGTCTGGAGATAGATCAGCCCCAGCACGAGCGCGACGAGCCCGGCCGAGACCACGAACACGCCGATGTAATGGCCGAGCTGCGAATTGATCCGCTGGTAGATCGGCTGCGGCAGGATCTTGCCGAGCGTCTCGGAGAACTGCGTCTGTGCGCGCGCATGCGGCTTGCAGAGGTCGTGGCAACGGGCGTCGAGCGAACAGCACAGGGAGCAGATCGGCCCGGCGTAAGCGGGGCAGGAGGCCATGTCCTCCGGTTCGAACGAGTGCTCGCAGATGCAGCACTGGATCGCCTCGATGTTCTGCCAGCTCCGCTTCGGTTTGCGCGCGATGTAGTATTTGCCGCCGGTCGCCCATGCGATCAGGGGGGCGGCGAGGAAGGCAACCGCCAGCGCGATGAAGGCCGACAGCGCCTTCGCGGTCGGCCCGAACAGGCCGTAGAAGGCGCTGATGGAGAGAATGGTCGCGATCGTCATCGCGCCGACGCCGACCGGATTGATGTCGTAGAGATGCGCGCGCTTGAACTCGATCTGCTGCGGCCGCAAGCCAAGCGGCTTGTTGATGACGAGGTCGGCGACCAGGGCACCGACCCAGGCGATCGCGACGTTGGAATAGAGCGCCAGCGTCTGCTCCAGCGCCTTGTAGACGCCGATCTCCATCAACAGCAGCGCCACGATGACGTTGAAGACCAGCCAGACCACGCGGCCGGGATGGCTGTGGGTCAGGCGCGAGAAGAAGTTCGACCAGGCGATCGAGCCGGCATAGGCGTTGGTGACGTTGATCTTGACCTGCGACAGGATCACGAAGGTGCCGGTCAGCGCCAGCGCGAGGTCCGGCTGCGACAGCACGTATCGAAAGGCCTCGAGATACATATGCGCCGGCTCGGCGGCCTCTTCGGGCGGCACGCCGTGGCCGAGCGCGAAGAAGGCGAGGAACGAGCCCGCCAGAAGCTTCAGCGCGCCGAGCACGATCCAGCCGGGCCCAGCGCTCATCAGTGCGATCCACCAGGAGGTCCTGGAGGCGCGACGGTCGCGCGGCAGGAATCGCAGGAAGTCGACCTGCTCGCCGATCTGCGCCACGAGCGAGAACACGACCGAGGCCGCAACACCGAACAGCAGTAGATCGAAATGTCCGTTGAGGTCGCCGTGCTCGCCCGAGAACTTGCGCCACTCCGTAAAGGAGTGTGGGTTGTGCCAGGCGATCGCTGCAAACGGCATGATGTGGAGCACGATCCAGAGTGGCTGGGTCCAAAGCTGGAAGCGGCTGATCAGCGTGATGCCGTAGGCCACCAGCGGGATGATGACGACGGCGCTGATGAGATAGCCTACGGGGCGCGGAATCCCGAAGCACATCTCGAGCGCGGACGCCAGGATCACCGCTTCGATCGCAAAGAAGATGAAGGTGAAGGACGCGTAGATCAGCGAGGTGATGGTCGAGCCGATGTAGCCGAAACCAGCGCCGCGCGTCAGCAGGTCAATGTCGATGCCGCATTTGGCGGCATAATAGGCAATCGGCACGCCGCAGCAGAAGATGATGGTCGAAACCACGAGGATCGCGGCGGTGGCGTTGGTGACGCCGTAGTTCAGGGTGATGGTGCCGCCGATCGCCTCCATCGCCAGGAACGAGATCGCGCCCAGCGCGGTGTTGGCGACGCGGGCGGTGGACCAGCGGCGCGCGCTCTTGGCCGTAAAGCGCAGCGCGTAGTCTTCCAGCGTCTGGTTGGCGACCCATTGGTTGTACTGGCGCCTGACGCGGTCTATTCGCTGCCGCCCTGCCACTTAACCCCACTCCGATACGATCCGGATCCCTCGCAAAACCCGTACCAAAAGCCTACGTCGGCATTTTGCGGTGCAGTATACGCGATCTTGCGTATGCTTGCGCTGCACAAATTCGAGCCATCCTCACGGCACCAATCGCGTGTCCTCGAACAAAAGTGGGGTGCTCATGTCAGACGAAGCAAACAAGGGCCTGTTGTCGCCGCTCCGGCGCAAATTATTGATGGGAATGGCGGCCGTGCCGGCCATCACGATGCTGCCGCGGGCGTCTTTTGCGCAGGCCCCGGCGACCTCGGCGGTCAATACCACGGGTCTCGCAGTCACCGATACCGAGGTGACGGTCGGCATCCTGCATTCGGCGACCGGCACCATGGCCATCTCCGAGACCGGCTCGATCGAAGCTGAAAAGCTCGCCATCGAGCAGATCAACGCCATGGGCGGCGTGCTCGGCCGCAAGATCAAGTTCATCCAGGAAGACGGCGCCAGCGACTGGCCGACCTTCGCCGAAAAGGCCAAGAAGCTGCTCGTCAACGACAAGGTCGCGGCGATCATGGGCTGCTGGACCTCGGCCTCGCGCAAGGCCGTGCTCCCGGTCATGGAGCAGTACAACGGCATGCTCTACTACCCGACCTTCTACGAAGGCCTCGAGCAGTCCAAGAACGTCATCTACACCGGCCAGGAAGCGACCCAGCAGATCCTCGCGGGCCTGAACTGGATCGCGAAGGAGAAGGGCGCGAAGTCGTTCTTCTTCATCGGCTCCGACTACATCTGGCCGCGCACCTCGAACAAGATCGCGCGCAAGCACGTCGAGAACGTGCTGAAGGGCAAGGTCGTCGGCGAGGAGTATTATCCGCTCGGCAACACCCAGTTCAATTCGGTCATCAACAAGATCAAGCTGACCAAGCCCGACGTGATCTTCACCGACGTCGTCGGCGGTTCCAACGTCGCGTTCTACAAGCAGCTCAAGGCTGCCGGCATCGACCTCGCCAAGCAGCCGCTTTTGACGATCTCGGTGACCGAAGACGAAATCGACGGCATCGGCGGCGAGAACATCGCGGGCGCCTATGCCTGCATGAAGTACTTCCAGTCGCTCGACAACCCGAACAACAAGACCTTCGTGCCCGCGTTCAAGAAGCTGTGGGGCGAGAAGACCGTGATCGGAGACGTCACCCAGGCTGCCTATCTCGGCCCGTGGCTCTGGAAGTTGACGGTCGAGAAGGCCGGCTCCTTCGACGTCGACAAGATCGCGGCGGCTTCGCCGGGCGTCGAGTTCAAGGGCGCTCCGGAAGGCTATGTGCGCATCCACGAAAACCATCATCTGTGGTCGAAGACCCGGGTGGGGCGCGCCAAGCTCGATGGCCAGTTCGAGCTGATCTACGAGACCGCCGATCTCGTCGAGCCGGATCCGTTCCCCAAGGGCTACCAGTAATAAGCGCTACCAGTAAGAGGCGCAGCCTCTGCCGCGGTCTCCCTCGAGGCAAAACCGCTCCCTGGCGTGGATCGCAAGTCCATGCCCAAGACCCCCGCGTCGCGAACCTGCTCGCGACGCGGGACCCTTTCCCTGACGGAGGACATCGATGTTCGGCGACTACTCGATTGGCGACCTTGGCTCCATCTTCGTCATGCAGGGTTTTGCGGGACTGATCCTGTTCTCGGTCTACGTGCTGATGGCGCTTGGTCTTGCGATCATCTTCGGCCAGATGGGCGTCATCAACATGGCCCATGGCGAGTTCATGATCCTCGGGGCCTACGTCACCTGGATGACCTCCAATCTATTCCAGACCTACTTGCCGAGCCTGTTCAGCGGCTACTTCTTCCTCGCGATGATCCTGGCCTTCGTCGCGTCCGGCGCGCTGGGCATGCTGGTGGAATGGGTGCTGATACGGCACCTCTACAAGCGCCCGCTCGATACGCTGCTCGCCACCTGGGGCCTCAGCCTCATGCTCCAGCAGGCCTATCGTTCCGTGTTCGGCGCACGCGAGGTCGGCGTCGAGCTGCCGCAATGGATGCTCGGCTCGCTGCACGTGACCGACAGCATCGAGGTGCCGATCAACGGCGTCTTCGTGATGTGCCTCACTGTGCTGATCACCATCGGCGTCGCCTATGTCATGTACAAGTCGCGCTGGGGCCGCCAGGTCCGCGCTGTCGTGCAGAACCGCATCATGGCTGGCGCGGTGGGCATCAACACCGAAAAGGTCGATCGCTACACCTTCGGTCTCGGTTGCGGCATCGCCGGTGTCGCCGGCAGCGCCTTCACGATGATCGGCTCCACCGGGCCAACCTCTGGGCAGCTCTACATCGTCGATACGTTCCTGGTGGTCGTGTTCGGCGGCGCCGCCAGTTTGATCGGCACCATCGCCTCGGCCTTCTCGATCTCGCAGACGCAATCCACCCTCGAATTCTTCATGTCGGGCTCGATGGCGAAAGTGCTGACGTTGCTCGCGGTTGTCGGAATCCTGATGCTGCGGCCGCAAGGGCTGTTCGCCCTCAAGGTCCGCAAGTGAGAAACTGGGGCTGATGCAATGACCGACAATCGCTTCTTCAACCGATCGGAGTTCATCGGAATTCTGGTGCTCGCGGTCTTCCTGGTGGTGATCCTGCCGCTCACACTTGATGTCTTCAGGCTCAATCTGGTCGCAAAATACCTGACCTACGCCTTCGTCGCGCTCGGCCTGGTGATCTGCTGGGGCTATGGCGGCATTCTCAGCCTCGGTCAGGGCGTGTTCTTCGGGCTCGGCGGCTACTGCATGGCGATGTTCCTCAAGCTCGAGGCGTCGAGCGTGGAGAACACCAAGATCCAGTCGACGCCCGGCATTCCCGATTTCATGGACTGGAATCAGATCACCACGCTGCCGCTGTTCTGGAAGCCATTCAGCAGCCTCACCTTCACGATCGCCGCCATCGTTCTCGTGCCTGGCATCTTCGCTCTCATCATCGGCACCGCGATGTTCAAGCGCCGGGTCGGCGGCACCTACTTCGCCATCATCACCCAGGCGGTCGCGGCCATCCTCACCATCCTGATCGTGGGACAGCAGGGCTACACCGGCGGCATCAACGGCATGACCGACCTGCGGACGTTGAAGGGCTGGGACATCCGGCCTGATCACGCCAAGATCGTGCTGTACTTCTTCGAGGTCGGACTGCTGTTCGCCTGCATCATGATCGCGCAGTTCGTCCGTCACTCGAAGCTCGGGCGCATCCTGGTCGCGATGCGGGAGAAGGAGGACCGGGTCCGCTTCTCCGGCTACAGCGTCGCGAACTTCAAGATCTTCGCCTTCTGCATCGCCGCCGTGTTCGCTGCGATCGGCGGCGCCATGTTCGCGCTCAATGTCGGCTTCATGTCGCCGTCCTTCGTCGGCATCGTGCCGTCGATCGAGATGGTGATCTACACCGCGGTCGGCGGCCGGCTCTCGATCCTCGGCGCGGTCTACGGCACGCTGCTGGTCAACTTCGCCAAGACCAGTCTGTCGGAAACCTTTCCCGAATTGTGGCTGTTCGGTCTTGGCGGATTGTTCATCGCCGTGGTCCTGGCCTTCCCGAACGGTCTCGCTGGGATCTGGGGCGACTACGTGCAGCCGCGCATCGATCGCCTGATCTCGTCGCGCAAACCGAAACCTGACGGCTGGACCGACAGTTCGGTCGCCGACGGCGCCCCGGCAGAGTGAGGAGATCATCATGCTCGTAGGTCACCACGATGCCGATGCCATGCCGGCAGTGAGGAGATAGGTCATGCTCGTCGGTCACCAGCCCAAGGAATTCCTGCTCGCCGTCGAAGCGCTGACCGTGTCGTTCGACGGCTTCAAGGCGGTCAACGATCTCTCCTTCTACGTCGACGAGAACGAGATCCGCGTCATCATCGGCCCCAACGGTGCCGGCAAGACCACCGTGCTCGACCTGATCTGCGGCAAGACCAAAGCAACGTCGGGCTCGATCCAGTTCCGTGGCAAGGAGCTGACGCGGATGAAGGAAAACGAGATCGTCAAGACCGGCGTCGGCCGCAAATTCCAGAACCCGTCGATCTACGACGATCTCACGGTGTTCGAGAATCTGGAGATCTCCTATCCGCGCGGCCGCTCGGTGTTCGGCGCACTGACCTTCACCCGCGACGCCGCCGTGCGCGACCGGGTGCACGAGGTCGCCGAGATGATCTTCCTGAAGGACCGGCTCAACGTGAACGCCGATCTGCTCAGTCACGGCCAGAAGCAATGGCTCGAGATCGGCATGCTGCTGATCCAGGACCCGGACCTCTTGATGCTGGACGAGCCCGTCGCCGGCATGAGCGTGTCCGAGCGCGCCAAGACCGCCGAGCTTCTCAACCGCATCATCAAGAACCGTTCGGTGCTGGTGATCGAGCACGACATGAAATTCGTCGAGGACATCGCGCACAAGGTCACCGTGCTCCACCAGGGCCAGATCCTCTCCGAGGGCACCATGGAGAAGGTGAAGAACGATCCCAAGGTCGTCGAAGTCTATCTCGGTCACTAGGAGCGCGATGATGCTGGCAATTTCCGATCTTCACGTTGCCTACGGCCAGAGCGAGGTGCTGCACGGGCTCAACGTCAATGTCGCGCCGAACGAGATCGTCGCGATCATGGGGCGCAACGGCATGGGCAAGACCACGCTGATGAAATCGCTGATGGGCATCCTGCCCGCCAAGAGTGGCTCGGTGACCATGGACGGCGCCGAGCTCGGTGGTCTGCCGAGCTACGAGCGGGTGGCCAAGGGCCTCGCCTATGTGCCGCAGGGGCGCATGATCTTCTCCACCATGACGGTGAAGGAGAACATCGAGACCGGCCTCGTCGTCTCCGGCGGGACCGAGGTGCCTGAAGACATCTACGAACTATTCCCGGTGCTGTTGGAGATGAAGGGGCGCCGCGGCGGCAATCTCTCCGGCGGCCAGCAGCAGCAGCTCGCGATCGCACGCGCGCTCGCGACCAAGCCGAAGGTGCTGCTGCTGGATGAGCCGACCGAAGGCATCCAGCCCTCGATCATCAAGGACATGGCGCGCACCCTGAAGCGCATCCGCGACGAGAAGGGCCTGTCGATCGTCGTGTCCGAGCAGGTCCTGAGTTTCGCACTCGATATCGCCGACCGCGTGCTGGTGATCGAGAACGGCGAGATCGTGCGCGACGATCCGCGCGACAGCGTCGATGCCGCGCAGGTCTCCAAATATCTGTCCGTCTAACCAACCGTGTAAAAGGGGAGCATCTCGATGCCAGAGACACTGATCAAGGTCGATCTCACCAAGTCGGCTTACGAAAATGACATGGTGCATAACCGCTGGCACCCCGACATCCCGATCGTGGCCTGGGTCAATCCCGGCGACGATTTCATCATCGAGACCTATGACTGGACCGGCGGCTTCATCAAGAACAACGATTCCGCCGACGACGTGCGCGACATCGACCTCTCGATCGTGCACTTCCTCTCCGGTCCGATCGGCGTCAAGGGCGCCGAGCCCGGCGATCTCCTGGTCGTCGACCTGCTCGACGTCGGCCCGATGAAGGAGAGCCTGTGGGGCTTCAACGGCTTCTTCTCCAAGCAGAATGGCGGCGGCTTCCTCACCGACCATTTCCCGCTGGCGCAGAAGTCGATCTGGGACATCAAGGGCCTCTACACCTCGTCGCGTCACGTTCCCGGCGTCAACTTCGCCGGCCTGATCCATCCCGGCCTGATCGGCTGTCTGCCCGATCCGAAGATGCTGGACATGTGGAACAAGCGCGAGGCCGAGCTGATCTCGACCAATCCAACCCGCGTGCCAGGCCTCGCCAACCCGCCGTTCGCGCCGACCGCCCATGGCGGCCGCGCCAAGGGCGACGTCAAGGCCAAGATCGGTGCCGAAGGCGCGCGCACCGTGCCGCCGCGCGAGCATGGCGGCAATTGCGACATCAAGGACCTGTCGCGCGGATCGAAGATCTACTTCCCGGTCTATGTGCCCGGCGCCGGTCTCTCGATGGGCGACCTGCACTTCAGCCAGGGCGACGGCGAGATCACCTTCTGCGGCGCGATCGAGATGGCCGGCTGGCTGCATCTGAAGGTCGAGGTGATCAAGGACGGGATGGCGAAATACGGCATCAAGAATCCGATCTTCAAGCCGTCGCCGATCACGCCGAACTACAAGGACTATCTGATCTTCGAAGGCATCTCGGTGGATGAAGCCGGCAAGCAGCACTATCTCGACGTCCACATCGCCTATCGCCAGGCCTGCCTCAACGCCATCGAGTACCTGAAGAAGTTCGGCTACTCCGGCGCGCAGGCCTACTCGATCCTCGGCACCGCGCCGTGCCAGGGTCACATTTCCGGCGTGGTCGACGTGCCCAACGCCTGCGCCACGCTGTGGCTGCCGACGGAGATCTTCGACTTCGACGTGATGCCGTCGGCGGCTGGACCCATCAAGCACATCACGGGCGATATCCAGATGCCGATCTCGCCGGACAAGTGATCCCTGCGCGACGGGATGCGGGACGGCGCGCATTTGCCGCCCCGCATCCGCCGCGAGGTGCGTTGAACAGGCAAGAGCGTGGGGATGATGCGATGCCGGTCTATGAATATCTCTGTGACGACTGCGGTCCGTTCAAGGACCTGCGCCCGATGGCGGAATGCGACGATCCGCAAAGCTGTCCGCATTGCGAGACCATGGCGCCGCGGGTGATCCTGACGGCACCGAATTTCTTCTGCATGCCGGCGGAAAAGCGCAAGGCGCACGCCGTCAACGAGCGCAGCACGCACGCGCCGCAGACGCTCGCACAATACAAGGCCTCGCACGGTCCCGGCTGCGGCTGCTGCTCCACGGGCAAGACGGTCAAGGACAAGGGCACGGCGGACAAGAAGAAGCCGGCGCGGCTGATGACCAAGAGCAAGAGCGGCGCCAAGGGTTTTCCCACCGCGCGCCCCTGGATGATCAGCCACTGACGCCACGCGCCAACATCAAACAGGTAAATTACAGGAGCGTCCGAAATGCTTCACGGTGACATTTCCAGCAGCAACGACACCGTCGGCGTCGCAGTGGTCAACTACAAGATGCCCCGCCTTCACACCAAGGCCGAGGTGCTCGACAACGCCCGCAAGATCGCCGACATGGTGGTGGGCATGAAGGTCGGCCTGCCCGGCATGGACCTCGTGATCTTCCCCGAATACTCCACCCAGGGGATCATGTACGACTCCAAGGAGATGTATGAGACCGCTTCGGCGGTGCCCGGTGAAGAGACCGCGATCTTTGCCGAGGCCTGCCGCAAGGCGAAAGTGTGGGGCGTGTTCTCGCTGACCGGCGAGCGCCACGAGGAGCACCCGCACAAGGCGCCCTACAACACCTTGATCCTGATGAACGACAAGGGCGAGATCGTCCAGAAGTACCGCAAGATCATGCCGTGGGTGCCGATCGAGGGCTGGTATCCCGGCAACTGTACCTATGTCTCCGACGGCCCGAAAGGCCTCAAGGTCAGCCTGATCATCTGCGACGACGGCAACTACCCGGAAATCTGGCGTGACTGCGCCATGAAGGGCGCCGAGCTGATCGTGCGTTGCCAGGGCTACATGTATCCGGCCAAGGAGCAGCAGGTCCTGATCTCCAAGGCCATGGCATGGGCCAACAATGTCTATGTCGCGGTCGCCAATGCCGCCGGCTTCGATGGCGTCTATTCCTATTTCGGCCACTCCGCGATTATCGGCTTCGATGGCCGCACACTCGGCGAGTGCGGCGAAGAGGATTACGGCATCCAGTACGCCCAGCTGTCGAAACATCTGATCCGCGATGCGCGCCGCAATGGTCAGTCGCAGAACCATCTCTACAAGCTGGTCCATCGCGGCTACACCGGCATGATCAATTCCGGCGACAGCCCGCGCGGCATTGCGGCGTGTCCGTATGATTTCTACAAGAACTGGATCGCCGATCCCGAAGGCACGCGCGACATGGTCGAGGCGATGACCCGCTCGACGCCGGGGACCGACGAGTGTCCCATCGACGGCATTCCGAACGGGGCGGCGGCGTCGAATTACTAGCATCGCCGGCGGCGCAGGTTGAGCTCGATGCCTGGATGATCGGCCATTGATGTGAATGGCCGTCCATAGGCGCCGACGTTCCGAGAGGTCTGCGCATGCGCGGAATGGGAATGGCGCCCGGCAAACCGTGGCGCGGTTGCAACATGGACGCCTGAATCTGTTCAGGTTGCTTTGCCATTGGCGGATTCTCGACGCGCACCGGTTCTACCGGTCATCCTCATGGCCTAAGTTCCGCGCGGTGCCGCCAGGAGCGCCGTCCGTGAGGGGAAGAGTGTGGAAGTTTGGTTGCGATCGAGCGGGCCGGGTTGCTCGCACCTGAGCACTGTCGCAATTCGCACGGCATTCTGGGTCGGCCTCACCTTGGGCGCATCTGCCGCCATGACCTCCGCCGGAGCGCAGCAATTCTTCAACGGATCGCAGACCACGCCGAACGGTGCCGTCAATGGCGGCGGCGGCGTCTGGGACTCGACCACCACCAACTGGACGGATTTCTCCGGTTCGACCAGCACCGCTTACGATCCGTCGTCATTCGGCACAACGTTCGGCAGCGGCGGTCCCTCGACGCCGGCCACAGGCGGCACGGTGACGGTTACGCCAGGCGGCGTGCAGCTCACCAGTCTCGTGGGCTTCGATCTCACCGGCGATGGTTCGATCTATACCATCCAGGGCGGCGACCTCAGGCTGGCCCCGGGCGGCACCACGTTCTTCACCAATGATGTCACGGGCAGCGGAGCCCCCTCGGCCGCGATTGCTTCCCGCATCACGGGCAGCGGCGGCATCTCCGTGCAGGGGCCCGGCATCCTGGCGTTGCTCGGCGCCAACACCTATTCCGGCGCCACGTTCATCTGCAACTGCGGCTCGTTGCAGCTTGGCGATGCGACCCATACCGCCAGCATCATCGGCGCTGTCACCAACGAGGGCCTGTTCAAGATCGTCAATGCCGACACGTCGGGCATCACGTCGCTGCTCAACGACTTCTCCGGCACGACGACGTTTCTCAACGCGACCTCCGCGAGCGCGATGGTGATCACCAACAGCGGCCAGGTGTATTTCGGCGATCTGGCCGGTGGCGGGACCGATACCGCGACGGCTGGCCGGGCGACCATCATCAATGATGGCGGTTTGACCAGCTTCTTTGGCCGCACCAACGCGGGCACGGCCAGCATCACCAACCAGAATGGTGGCGGCGTCGCGTTCCTCGAGCAATCCTCGGCCGGCTCGGCGACCATCGTGAACAATGATCTCAGCGGGACTGTGTTTGGTACGCTGAGTGGATCCGACACCGCGACCGCGGGCAACGCGACGATCGTCAACGAGTTCGGCGGCCGGACCAATTTCGGCGCGTTCACCACGGCCGGCAATGCCGCCATCATCACCAGGGACGGCGGCAAGACCGAGTTCTTCGACAATTCCACCGGCGGCAATGCGCGGTTCATCACCACCGGGACGGGCATCGTAGATTTCGGGGTCAGCGTCGGTCCCAACAGCGACGGCCGCATCACGGCCGGCTCGATCGAAGGCAGCGGCTTCTATTACATCGGCGGCGGCAACACGCTCGTCGTCGGCGGCAACAACCGCTCGACGGAGGTCAGCGGTGTCATCGGCGACTACGATCCCTGTAGTTGCGGTCCCGCCGGTCCGGGCTCGCTGGAAAAGGTCGGCAGCGGCACGCTGATCCTCTCCGGCACGAACACCTATACCGGCACCACCACGGTCAATGGCGGCATCCTGCGGGTCGATGGCAATATCTCGCAATCGAGCCTGACCACCGTCAACGCGGGCGGCGCACTGTTCGGCGCAGGGATCGTCGGCAACACCGTTATCGCCAGCGGTGGCATCTATGCGCCTGGTGACGGCGGCCCCGGCTCGAGCATGCTGGTTCTGGGTGACCTCGCCTTCCAGTCCGGTGCGCTGTACCTCGTGCAGGTCGGCAGCGGAACCACCGCGAGTTTTGCAAACGTTGTCGGCAACGTTACCCTGAATGGCACCGTCGGCGTCTCGCTCTCTGCCGGCAGCACCATATTGCCGCACTACAAGATCATGCAGTTTTCCGGCTCGGCTACCGACAACTTTGTCGGCGTTGCCGCGCCCGGGGGTCTCATCGGCACGACCAGCGTGAACCCTGGTGGCACCGTCTATCTCAATTTCACGCTCGACTATGGCGCGAAGTACGCCCTCAACATCAATCAGAAGAACGTCGCCACGACGCTTCAGAACTTCTTCAACGCCAATGGTTTCCTGCAAGCCGAATTCGCGGGCCTCGGCCCCAACGGCTTGACGCAGGCTTCCGGCGAGTCGGCGACAGGTTCGCAGCAGACGACATTCAACGCGATGAATCTGTTCCTCGGCCTGCTGACCGAAATCTACGGCTCGGGGCGCAGCGGCGCTTCAGGTGCGACGCCATATGCCGATGACGCGAGCGCAAGTGCTTATGCCGCGGCAGGCAAGATCCCGCGTGACAAGAGCGCGCGCGACGCGTTCGCCTCGATCTACCGCAAGGCACCGGCCGCGACTTTCGAGCAGCGCTGGGACGTGTGGGCGGCCGGCTACGGCGGCTCCCAGACGACCGACGGCAATGCCGGCCTCGGCTCGAACAACACCACCAGCAGCATCTACGGCACGGCCGTCGGTCTCGACTACCGTTTCTCGCCGTCGACCATCGCCGGCTTCGCGCTTGCCGGCGGCGGCACCAGCTTCGGCGTCACCGGCCTCGGCTGGGGCCACTCCGACCTGTTCCAGGCCGGCGCTTTCGTGCGTCATACCGCCGGACCGGCCTATATCACGGCTGCGCTGGCCTATGGCTGGCAGGATGTGACCACCAATCGCGTCGTCATCGCCGCCGGGTTCGACCAGCTGCGCGCCCAGTTCAATACCAACGCGTTTTCGGGCCGTGTCGAGGGTGGCTACCGCCACGCGATGTCATGGATCGGCGTCACGCCCTATGCGGCGCTGCAGGCCACCATGTTCGGCCTTCCGGGCTATTCGGAGTTCGCCGTGGCCGGCAGCAGCGTCTTCGCCCTCAACTATGCGGCCAAGGACGTGACCAGCACCCGCACCGAGCTCGGCCTGCGCGCGGACAGGTCATTTGCCGCTGCCGGCGGCCTGATGACGCTGCGCGGCCGCGTTGCCTGGGCGCATGACTACAATCCGGATCGTACCGTCGGCGCGGTGTTTCAGACCCTGCCTGGATCGGCTTTCGTCGTGAATGGCGCCGCGCAGGCACGCGATTCCGCGCTGACCACGGCGTCGGTGCAGGTGAACTGGATGAACGGCTGGTCCGCATCGGCAACCTTCGACGGCGAGTTCTCGAACGTCACGCGTTCCTACGCCGGCAAGGGACTCGTGCGCTACGCGTGGTAGGCGCGGCTCATCCTCCCCCAGGGGAGGACAAGGAAGAGGGTCACTGCTTCTTCTGCACGGGCTTGCGCGGCGGCCGCGGCGCCACGGGCGTGCCGGCCATCTTGTTGGCGGTCTCGCTGACGTCGAGCAGCGAACGGCGAATGTCCTCGATGTAGCTCGCCGACTTCTTCCTCATGGTTTCGGTCAGCTCGCGCAGCCCCTGTATCTTCTCGAACAGCTCGTCGGCATTGCCATTGACGAAGCCGGGCACCACGCCCTCGATCTTCGTGACCGCCTTGTCGAATCCCGCGAAGGCGCTGTCGACCTTGGCCATCACGGAATCGATTTCGCCGCCCTTGCTCCTGAGGTCGGCGCTATAGTTCTCGAATGTGCGAAGCCCTTCCTTGATCGCGGGGGCATTGCTCACGATCGTGCGGTCGACACTGTGCAGGGTGTCGACGATGGATTCGGCGTCGCTGAGATCGGCGGTCAGCACGGGAACGCCGTCCACATCCAGCGGCACCGGTGGCGCGGAGGGCGCGCCCCCGATCAGCGAGATCGCGGCGACGCCGGTCAGGCCCTGGAATTCGATGCCCGCGACGGTGTCCTTGCGGATCGGCGCGGTGTTGTCGAGCATCACCAGCGCCACGACCTTGCGAGGATTGTCCAGCTTGATCGATAGGATCTGGCCGGCGGGCACGCCGTCGAAATTGACCGGCCCGCCGCGGCGCAGGCCGCTGGCGGAACCGCCTTCGAACACCACGCGCAACTGGCTGCGACTCTGGATGGTGCGCCATTTCTGTACGCCGAGCAGGCCGCCGAACGCCACGGCGATCACCGCCAGCGTCGCCGTTCCGATCACCAGATTGCTCGCGCGTGCCATAAGGCTGAGTCTAGGGCCAAAGCGGGGAAGTTGGAAGGAGCCCGGATGCTGCTCCGGCCGCAATCGTACGTAGGGCGGGTTAGCGAAGCGTAACCCGCCACTGCTCTCCGCATTCACCGTGCAAAATGGCGGATTACGCTGCGCTAATCCGCCCTACGCGACATCAATGCCCGGCCGCGCGCTTTGCCGCAGCATTGTTCAGCACGATCAGGGCATCAACGGCGACACCCGTCCTGGTGTTGATCAGGAACGGATTGATGTCGATCGAGGCGATCCGGTCGCCGGCATCAGCGATCAGGTTGGACAGGCCGACCAGCGCCTTCACCGCGGAGGCCTCGTGCAAGGCCGGCTTGCCGCGATAGCCGCGCATCTTGATGCCGGCCTTGGTGCGACCGATCAGGAGCCGCGCCTCGGCCTCGTCCAGCGGCGCGCCGGCGAGCGCGACGTCCTTCATCAGCTCGATGTCGATGCCGCCGGTGCCGAACAGCACGACCGGACCCATCTCGGCATCGAGCGAGGCGCCGACCACGAGTTCGAGGTCGGCCTTGACCTGCTGCGCGATCAGGATGCCGTCGAGCCTCGGCTTGCCCTTCAGCCTCTTCACCCGCGCGGTGATGTCGACGAACGCCTTCCTCACCTCGGCCGCATTGCTCAGGTTCAGCACCACGCCGCCGATGTCGGACTTGTGCAGGATCTCGGCGCTGACGACCTTTGCCACGACCGGGAAGCCGATCTGTTTCGCGATCTTCACGGCTTCCACCGCCGTCTGTGCGATCGCTTCCTTCGAGATCGGGATGCCATACGCCTTCAGGAGCTTCTTCGAGGCGACTTCGTCGAGCGCGGCGCCGCTTGCCGATGTCAGCGCCTTTTCCAGCTCGGCACGCGCGGCGGGTTTCGAGCTCGAGACGATGTCGGGGACTTCCTTGCGCAGCTTCGCATAGGCGAGCAGCGACTTGATCGCGGTCACCGCGCGATCCATGCCCTGCATGACCGCGAGATGCGGCAGCGATTTGCGCAAGGTCTTGGTGAACTCGGTGAAGCCGATCGACATCGCGCTGATGTAGATCACGGGCTTTGAGGCCCGGCTCGCCATCTCGTCGACGATGCGCAGGTTGCGCTCGCGCAGCTCGTGCGGCGCCTTCGGCAGCTCGGCATCGACGATGACGATGTCGATATCGGGGTCGTCGATCATCAGCTTGATCGACTTCATGTAGACGGAGGGATCGACGACCGCGGCAAAGCCGGCGTCGAGCGGGTTGCCGACGATCGATCCGGGCCCGAGCATCTTCGCCAGCTCCGAGCTGACATGCGGGCTGAGCGGCGCGAAGTTCAAGCCCTCGGCGTAGAACGCGTCGATCAGCATGCCGCGCTTGCCGCCGGACAGCGTGACCGCGGCGAGCCGGTCGCCTTTGGGCACGGCGGCGTGGACGAAGCATTCGGTGGTCTCGATCAACTCGTCGAGCCCGCCGACCCGGATGACACCTTCACGCGTTGCGATGGCGTCGAACGTCTCGATCGAGCCTGCGAGTGCGCCGGTGTGCGCCATCGCCGCGGCGCGGCCGCCCTCGGATGCGCCGAGCTTGAGCGCGATCACGGGTTTGCTCGCTGCGCGCGCCGCCTTGCAGGCATCGCGAAAGGCCTTGGTGTTGCGCACGCCCTCGAGGTAGACGACGATCACCTTGATGCTCGGATCCTCCGCGAAATAACGCATCAGGTCCGGCGTCTCGAGCCCGGCCTCGTTCCCGGTCGTCACCATGTAGCCGACACCGACGCCACGATCCTCCAGTGCCTGGCGGATCGCCATGACGATGGCGCCGGATTGCCCGGCGATCGCCACCGCGCCCTGCTCCATGGTGACGACACGGTCGTCGATATTGGTGAAGAGCTTTTCGCCGGCGCTCAAGTTGCCGAGGCAATTCGGGCCGGTGACGGCGAGGCCCGTCTCGCGCACCGCCGCTTGCAGTTCGGCTGCGAGCTTCTGGCTCTCGTCATCCTGCAACTCGCTGAAGCCGGAGGTGACGATGGTGGCCGAGCGTGCGCCGGCCGCGGCGGCATCGCGGATCACCTGCACGGCGAAGCGCGCAGGCACCAGCACCAGGACATGATCGGGTTTTTCCGGAAGGCTCGCAAAATCCTTGTAGCAGGGCACACCCCAGATCGTCGCGCGTTTGGCGTTGACCGGATAGAGCCCGCCCTCGAAGCCGTATTTGACCAGGTTGTTCCAGATGCGCTCGGCATAATTGCCGGGCTTGTCGGTCGCGCCCACCAGCACGATGTTGTGCGGGTGCAGCATGGCATGGATGCCCTTCACGATGTCGCTGGCGTCGGGCGATGGAGACCATGGGCGAGAAGAGAAGGATGCAGCAGACACCTGGGCTTCCATGGCGCAATCCTCAATTTTTATTGTTGTTGCAGCGCGTCGTTCTGTTCGATGGCGGGGTTCTGGCGAGGCAATCACGAAGGGCGCAATGCCGCCAGACGGAATGGGCAGGGCTTCATGCAGGAAGGCTAGCATCACCGGACTTTGGGCGAAAGTACGAACGGTTTGCCGACGCGGCAAGCCAGCGATCGTCGATATGGCGCTCCAGCAATTGCTGTTCGATCGATGGCGTCGACAGGAAGGCTTCCCACAGGATGGAGATGGATGAGGGAACCTATTCGTCGGCGCCGATCAAGATCGCGTGCAAGATGTAGCGTTCGGGACCGGGCGTAATGGCGTCGAACGGCCAGCAGGTTGTGAGTACGAGCTCGAAACCCTGCGTCGCGGGATCGATGCCCGATGCGTCGAAACGGACCACGGCCGAAGAATCCGCACGATAGCGGAAATGCTTGCCGTCGCGACGGGTGATCTCGATCACGTCACCCATGGCAACATTCCGCAGGAAACGGAAATGCGTGTCGCGATGTGCGGCATATACGGCAACGCCGCGCTCGCCGGCATCGACCGTTTGCTGGATGTGGCCGGGTCCGAAAGCAAGTGCCTGGCCGCTCGCGCCCTCCAGCACGATGGCGCTGGCGCCGATCCGCTTCACCTCGATCCGGGCGACCGGCCAGGTGTCGGCCCATGACCATGGCTTGACCGCCTGGCCCGTCGCGACGCTTCTGTCGAATGCGCGCTCCAGCAGCACCTGCGCGAGCCAGGCCTTGGCGTGGATGTAGGCACCGTCGCCGAACAGGATGAGGCCGATCAGCGCGAGAACCAGGGGCGAGATGAGGCGGGGCATTCTATCCACGATCGTCATTGCGAGCGAAGCGAAGCAAAGCAATCCAGATTCTTTCCGCGGAGGCAGTCTGGATTGCTTCGCTGCGCTCGCAATGACGGTAGGAAAAAGGCGCGCGCGGCCGTTGGGTAGGGGACGGGCAGCCGCGCGCGCTAACAGAGGAGTTCGGGGGGCTCCTCTCTCAAGCGGCGTCGGTGAGCAAGGGCCGACGCCGGTTGAACACGAACAGGATCAGGGCGAGCACGATCAGGATCAGACCTGCGATCATCTTCAGCTCGGCCGAGGTGGCGGTCTTGGGCAGGCGGATCGCATCGGGTGCGGCGGGTGTCGGCCGCCTCGTCGCCGGCTGGTTGCGCGCATCGGCATGACGTTCGCGCAGCTGCGTCGGTACCTGCTGCGGCCGTTCGCCGAAGATCTTCTCGAAATCCCAGCCGGCCGGCAGGTTGACCGGCAATTCGCTGAGCTTGAGCGGCGCGCCTTCGGGACGGCTCGGCGTCTTGTCGACCGCGACGAGGCTGGTGAGCCGCGTGACGATCTGATGGTCGAGCGCCAGTGCCAGGATCGCCTTGTCGGCCTCTTCCGGCGTCATCTCGCGCATCGTGCGCGCCACTTCGGCATCGCCGATCTTGCGCTTGGCCCAGAGTTTTGACAGGCCCTTGCCTTCGGCGGCATTTTGCAACGGCAGCGTCACCGACCACGGACGGTCGCCGACGCGTCCCTTGATCTCGAGCGAGCCTGCGAGCTTGTCGAGCCTGGCCGCCAGCACCAGGGGCTCGTCGCGATAGACGTCGGGAATGATCGCCGGCGTAATGTCGGCCGTGGCTTCGGAGAACTTTGCGCTGAGGCCGGTCACCGCCGGATTTTCCAGCTTGGCGAACAAGCCGCGCATGCGCTCCTCGACCTGCTCGACGGAGCCGATATGGGTGAAGGCCCCGCGGCCGAGCTCGGAAGCGCGCGTCATCAGATGGGTGTTGGGCGCCGACCCGATGCCGACCATGAACACGCGTGAGCGGCCGCGCATCGCGGTGATCGTCTCGAACAATTGCTGCTCGTTGCCGATCGCGCCGTCGGTCAGGAACACGACCTGGCGAACCATGCCGGTGTCGCTGAGCTTGTCGGTCAGCGCAGCCCGCATCGCCGGCACCATCTCGGTGCCGCCACGTGCCTGCAACGCGCTGACGAACGAGGTCGCTTCGCCGACATGCGCGGCGTCCGCCGACACGGAGGCCGGAAACAGCACGTCCATCGTATCGTCGAAACGGATGATGTTGAAGCGGTCGGCCGGCTGGAGGCGACCGAGTGCGTAAAGCAGGCTCGCCTTGGCCTGGACGATCGAGGTGCCGCCCATCGAGCCGGAATTGTCGATCACGAACACGACCTCGCGCGGCAGCGGCTTCTGCGTCGCCTGCTCGACGCTCGGCGGCGTGACGAAGGCGAGCAGATAATCGGCATCGCCGACATGCTCGCGGAACAGGCCGACCGACGGTGCTTTCTGGGCCGCCGGCGTCCACGTCAGTTCGAAATCGCGGTCGGCGGGCACCGCGCCGTCGGCGAGCGTGACGATGCGCGTGGCGTTGTCCGGGCTCTCGGTCTTGACGTTGTGATGGTGGCTCTTGACCTCGCCGACCGCAAAGCCGGCCTTCAGACGCACCGTGATGCTGGTCGGGTTAACGGGCGCATTCTTGGCGGGGTCCAGCACCGTCGGGGAAATACGGTCGCGGTCGGGCACGGGATCGGACGTGGCGCCCCAGCCGGAGCCGTCGTTGCGGAAGTCGACACTCTGCACGATCGGCGCCGGATTGTAGCGCGGGGCGACCACCAGCGGCACGCGCAGCGAATATTCATTGCCGGATTGATGCACCGGCTCCTGATATTCGATCTGCACCAGCACGGTTTCGCCGGGACCGATATTGGCAACCGAGTTGGTGAAGATGTTGGGCCGCTCCTGCTCGGTCAGCGCAGCCTTCTGGCCGGCGCTGCGCGCCTGTTCGTAGATCACGCGCGCCTGCTGCCGTTCCTTGACGTCGCCGACGATGACGCGGTCGCCGACCACCATCTTCATCGTATCGACGGCGCCATTGGTCGCGAGCGGGTAGACATAGGTGGCCTCGACCCAGTCCTTGGTCGGATTGCGAAACGCCTGGGTGACGCGTGTGCGCAGCGTCGGGCCTGATACCGTGATATCGACATCGATGCCGAGACGGATCGCTTCGGTGTAGGCGCCATCTTCCTTCAGGAGGAGGGTGCCGGACCTGGCATCGCCGGGCTGGAGCAGGCTGGCCTGTTCGGTCGTTGCCGACCAACTCGTCCCGAAGCTCACCAGCAGGGCCACGAAGGCGACCAGCATCACCGCGATGCCCTGCGCGAGAAGGAACAATCCGAGCTTGATCAGCCGGCCCAGCAGGGGGTGCTCGTCGTGGTCGGCTGTGTCGTAGGTGTTCATTTGGCCTGCTCCCGAAGGATGTTTGCTGGCCTTCAGCATCCGCCGGGAGGGCCCGATTTCGCGAGCAGAATGATCGGCAATGTTCCGCCGCGGCCGGCCCGGGCGGGTCGCGGCCGGGTGGCCATGTGCGGTTTTGTGCTGGTTTGTCCGCCCTGCTAGAATGGTGCTCCAAAGGCAGGGTTGACGATGCAGATGCAGGCCGACAAGCAGCTTTCGGACGAGCAGAGCCGCGAGATCGCGGAGACCATTCGCGAGGAGCTCGCCAGGCGCCGGATCTCCCGGCAGGCGCTGGCCGAACAGGCCAAGCTCAGCCTGTCGACGCTGGAGAAGGTGCTCGGCGGCCGCCGGCCGTTCACGCTGGCGACGACGGTCCGGCTGGAGCAGGCGCTGGGCGTATCGTTGCGCAAGAGCGCCATCGTCGTGACGCCTCCGGCCGCAAACGATGTTGCGCCCGACAGCCTCGGCTCCTATGCGCATCGCGCGGTGACTTGGCTCGAGGATGCCTACATCACGCTACGGCCGTCATTCGGCGACAAGAACGCGATCTTCGCCTACCGCACCGAGATCGTATGGGAGCCGAAAGTCTCGTCGCTGGTCTTCCGCGAGGGCGATCGGACCGATGCCGCCTATGAGCACACCGGCGAGGTCGCGGTGCCGCATCAGTCCGGCTTCATCTATCTCGTCATCATCAAGCACGGCCAGCATCGCGTGATCACGGTGTCGCGGCCGACGGTCGCCGGCGAGATGTACGGCATCATCTCGACGCTCCGCGCCGGCCCCGGCTCGCAGCTGACGCCGATCGCAGCGCCGATCGCCTATGTGCCGCTCAGGAATGTTCCCAAGCCCTCTTTGGGACGGGTTGCGCCCGACGACGCCAACTATGAGCTGTACCGAAAACACCTGCGCCGCACGGTGGAAGAGCCGTTCGCGCTGTTCCTGCCGGCATAGGTTCACCCTGGAGATCCGCGGATAAAGAGATGGCGGCCTCGTGGCCGCCATCTCCCATGCACGGACGGTTCGCCGAGAACTAGCCGCTCGGCTCCGCGCTGATGATGGGGCCGAACAGTTCCCACTGGCCGTTCTTGAACCGCCACATCTTGAGCTGCTCGATCGGCGCGAAGTCGGTGGGCGAGGTGTTGATCTTGATTCCCGGGATCAGCGTATCAGGAGCGAAGTCCTTCAGGCTGGCGGCCTGCTTCATCACGTTTTCGCGGGTGAGATTGTCGCCCGCCTGCTTCAGCACCTGCACCATCGTCTGGGCCGCGGCATAGCCGTAGACCAGATTGGCGTCCGAGATGTTCGCGCCGGGCATGTACTTATCGATGAAGGCCATGAACTTCTTCATGCCCTCGTCGTCTTTCCACTGCGGATCCGACGCGTCCTTCAGATAGCCGGCCGACAGCACGCCCTCGGAGGCTTCGAGGCCGGCGGGCTTCATCACCGCGCCGATGGACACCGAAACGTCCGTCATCAGGTGCATCGGCTTCCATTCCAGCTCCGCGATCTTCTTGATGGCTTGCGCCGCGAATTTCGGGGTCGAGATGTTCACGAAGACATCCGCGCCGGTGCCCTTGAGCTTGACGATGTGCGAATCGATCGATGGCTCCGAGGTCTCGTAGCTCTCTTCGGCCACGATCAGCTTCGATGCCTTGTCGCCGAACACGTCCTTGATGCCGGCGACGTAGTCCTTGCCGAAATCGTCGTTGGCATAGAAGATCGCGACCTTCGCGTCCGGTTTCTCCTTCAGGATGTACTTGGCGAAGATCCGCGCCTCGACGCGGTAGCTCGGCTGGAAGCCCATGGTCCACGGGAAATTTTGCGGGTCGTTCCACTTGCTGGCGCCGGTGGCGAGGAAGAGCTGCGGGATCTTCTTGGCGTTGTGATACTTCTGCACGGCCGTCTGCGTCGGCGTGCCCAGCGCGTTGAACACCAGGAACACTTCGTCGCTTTCGATCAGCTTGCGGACCTGCTCCACGGTCTTCGGCGGCGAATAGCCGTCGTCATAGGAGATCCAGTTGATCTTGCGGCCGTTGATGCCGCCCTGATCGTTGATCATCTTGAAATAGGCCTCTTCGGTCTTGCCGATCACGCCGTAGGCGGAGGCGGGACCGGAATAGGCCTCGACGTTGCCGATCCTGATCTCGGTGTCGGAGGCGCCGGTGTCATATTTCTTCTGCGCCTGGGCGCCCTGGGTCGAGAGCAATGTCAGCGCAGCCGCCGCGGCGAGCAGGGAGAGTTTCTTGTTCTTCATGGAAATTCCTTGGGTTTCTTGTTGGTTGGAGCAGGCACGTCAAAACAAAAAGCGCCCACGAGGGGCGCTTCGATCAGGCGCTGGCGACTTTCTTGTCGACTTCCGAGGTTATCGAAAACTCCTTGCGTAAGGTCGGCTTGTGGATCTTGCCCGTGGCGTTGCGCGGCAGCGCGTCGACGAAGCGGACCTGACGTGGGCATTTGAAGCGCGCGAGATTGGCAGCACAGTGCGCAAAGACGTCCGCCTCCGTCAGCCTTTGTCCCGGCTTGACCGCGACGATGGCAAGGCCCACCTCGCCCCATTGCGGATCGGGAATGCCGATCACTGCGGCTTCGGCGATGGCGCCAAGCTGGTGCAGGACGTTCTCGACCTCGGCCGGATAGACGTTCTCGCCGCCGGAGATGTACATGTCCTTCCAGCGGTCGACGATGTAGTAGAAGCCTTCCTCGTCGACGCGCGTCGCATCGCCCGTGTGCAGCCAGCCGTCGGTAAAGGAGGATTTGTTCGCCTCCGGCCTGTTCCAGTAGCCGGGCGTGATGTTCGGTCCCTTCACCCAGAGCTCGCCAAGCTCGCCGACATCGGCGTCGCTGCCGTCGGGCCGCACGATGCGCACCTCCGTGTGCAGCACCGGCTTGCCGGCGGAGCCGGCCTTGCGCGCGGCATCCTCGCGGTCGAGCACCAGCACGGCCGGCGAGGTCTCGGTCATGCCGTAGCCCTGCTGGAGCGCAACGCCGCGCGCCTCCCAGACCTTCAGCAGCGGCACCGGCATCGGCGCGCCGCCGACACCGCCGACGATCAGCCGGGTCAGGTCGGTCGTTGCGAAGGCGGGATGCTGCGCCATGAACTGGTAGATCGCGGGGACGCCGAAGAACACGTTGATGCCCTGCGCGGGATCGTTGATCAGGCCGAGCGCCGTGCCGGGATCGAAGGCCCGCATGATCATCACGGTGCCGCCGGCATGCAGCACCGGATTGGTGTAGCAATTCAGCCCGCCGGTATGGAACAGCGGCAGCACGGTGAGCAGCACCGAGGACGGCCCGATGCAGGCGGGGCCGCCGAGATTGACGCAATTCCAGAACGTCATGCCATGGGTGATGGTCGCGCCCTTCGGATGACCCGTGGTGCCGGACGTGTACATGATGGTCGAGACGTCATCGAGCGTGACCTCCTCGATCCGGTCGAGCGGCTTTGCCGCGGCGATGCCGGCCTCGTAGGCGCCGCCGGGACCGAGCAGCAGGCTGGTCGCGACACCGCAGAGTTTGGCAACGCTCAGCGCGGTCTCGGCGAGGTCGGCATCATGGATCATCACCTTCGGCGCACAGTCAGCGGTGATGAACTGGAGTTCGGGAACGGTAAGGCGGGTGTTCAGCGGCACGAAGATCGCACCTAACCGCCCGCAGGCGAACTGCACCTCCAGCGTATCGGTCGTGTTCAGCGCCAGCACCGCGACGCGGTCGCCGCGCGAGACCTTCAGCGTGTGACGCAGGAACGAGGCGAGACGCGAGACTCTCGCATCCATCTGCGAATAGGTGAAGCGGCGCTCGCTCGCGAGGTCGATGACCGCGACCTTGCCAGGCGTGCGGCGGCCATGATGGGCGATCCAGTCGTAGTAACGAACGGCCAAAAGTTCCTCCTTCGGCGGTCTTGTGCCGCCTGCGCCCCTATTGCCGTGCACCATGCCCGGCGTGGCCCTGGGGCCAGCCGGAGTTTGTGCACCACGTCTTTTTTGACTTGGAGTTGGCGCGCGAGGGGCGAAAACCGTCTTGCGTTGAGTTGCTAGGTGATGCCCTGCTGAATGGCCTTTCCGGGTCAGCCACTCCGCGCAAGTGAGCTGCCCAGGTTCCAGCCATGGTGGATGAGACGAATCCGTCCGCGAGGCGAGAGTGCGATGAAGAGCCCGTTCTATACCGCCGAGCACGACGCCTTCCGCGAAATGATGCGTCGCTTCGTCGAGAAGGAGATCACGCCCTTCGCCCATGAATGGGACGAGGCCGGCGAATTTCCCCGCGCGCTCTATCGCAAGGCGGCGGAGATCGGGCTGTTGGGGCTGGGATTCCCCGAGGAATATGGCGGGATTGCCGCCGACCAGTTCATGAAGATCGTGGCGAGCCAGGAACTGGCGCGGGCCGGCGCCGGCGGCGTCAGCGCCAGCCTGATGAGCCATACCATCGGCTCGCCGCCGATCGCGCGTGCGGCGCGGCCGGAGGTGAAGGCGCGCGTGCTGCCGCAGGTGCTGGCGGGCGAGAAGATCTCCGCGCTTGCGATCACCGAACCGGGCGGTGGTTCGGACGTTGCGGGCCTGCGCACCCGAGCGCGGCGCGACGGCGATCACTACGTCGTGAGCGGCGAGAAGACCTTCATCACCTCGGGCATGCGCGCGGACTATCTGACCGTTGCGGTGCGTACCGGCGGCGAGGGTGCCGGCGGCGTCAGCCTGCTCCTGATCGAGGGCGACACGCCCGGCCTGTCGCGGACGAAATTGAAGAAGATGGGCTGGTGGGCCTCCGACACCGCGACGCTGCATTTCGACGACTGCCGCGTGCCGGCCGAAAATCTGATCGGCGAGGAGGGCCAGGGCTTCAAGATCATCATGCGGAATTTCAACAGCGAGCGCATAGGCATGGCGGCGAGCTGCACCGCCTTCGCCCGCGTCTGTCTCGACGAGGCGACTGCCTACGCCAAGGAGCGCAAGACGTTCGGCAAGCCGCTCGCCCAGCACCAGGTCATCAGGCACAAGATCGTCGACATGGCGCAGAAGGTGGCGGCGTCGCAGGCGATGCTGGAGATGCTGGCCTGGCGTCTGGAACAGGGCGAAAGTCCGGTCGCCGAAATCTGCATGATGAAGAACCAGGCGACGCAGACCATGGCGTTCTGCGCCTCGGAAGCCGTGCAGATTTTTGGCGGCGCCGGCTTCATGCGCGGCATCAAGGCCGAGCGCATCTACCGCGAGGTCAAGGTCAACGCCATCGGCGGCGGCACTGAGGAGATCATGAAGGATCTGGCCTCGAGGCAGATGGGGCTGTGATGCACGCTGTCATTCCGGGGCGCGCGCAAGGCGCGCGAGCCCGGAATCCATCGGGCTCCAGATCCCGCAGAGGAATGGATTCCGGGCTCATCGCTTCGCGATGCCCCGGAATGACGAGAGGACAAAATGCTATTCACCGCCGACCACGACGAGATCCGCCGTTCCCTGCAAAAATTCATCGCGGGCGAGATCAACCCTCATGTCGATGAATGGGAGAAGGCCGACATCTTCCCCGCGCACGAGCTGTTCAAGAAGATGGGCAGCCTCGGTTTCCTCGGATTGAACAAGCCGGTCGAATTCGGCGGCTCCGGGCTCGATTATTCCTATGCGCTGATGATGGCGGAGGAGCTTGGGGCCATCACCTGTGGCGGCGTGCCGATGGCGATCGGGGTGCAGACCGACATGGCGACGCCCGCGCTGGCGCGATTCGGCTCCGACGAGGTGCGACGGGAATTCCTGGCGCCGTCGATCTCCGGTGACTACGTGGCCTGCATCGGCGTTTCCGAGCCCGGTGCAGGTTCGGACGTTGCCTCGATCAAGACCAGCGCACGCTCGGACGGCGACGACTACGTCATCAACGGCGGCAAGATGTGGATCACCAACGGCACCCAGGCCGACTGGATCTGCCTGCTCGCCAACACCGGCGATGGGCCCGTTCACCGCAACAAGTCGCTGATCTGCGTGCCCATGAAGGCCAAGGGCGTCACGGTGGCGCGAAAGCTCGACAAGATGGGGATGCGCTCATCCGACACCGCGCAGATCTTCTTCGACAATGTCCGCGTCCCCAAGCGCAACCGGATCGGCGAGGAGGGCAAGGGCTTTACCTACCAGATGATCCAGTTCCAGGAGGAGCGTCTGTGGGGCGCGGCGGCCTGCCTTAAGGCGCATGAATACATTATCAATGAGACCATTGAGTACACGCGCAACCGCAAGGCTTTTGGCCAGAGCATCCTCGACAATCAGGTCGTGCACTTCAAGCTCGCGGAGATGCAGACCGAGGTCGAGCTGTTGCGCGCGCTGATCTATCGCGCCGGCGAGGCGCTGGTGGCGGGCGAGGACGTGACCAGGCTTGCGACCATGGCCAAGCTCAAGGCGGGCCGGCTCGGCCGCGAGCTCACCGACGCCTGCTTGCAATATTGGGGCGGGATGGGCTTTACCAACGAGACGCCGGTCAGCCGTGCCTATCGCGACAGCCGTCTGACCTCGATCGGCGGTGGCGCCGACGAGGTCATGCTGATGGTCCTGTGCAAGATGATGGGTACGCTGCCTGGCAGCAAAGGGAATGCATCATGATCACGCTCTATCACTGTGACGCCGCACGCTCGTTCCGTCCGCTCTGGATGCTGGAGGAGATGGGGCTGCCGTACGAGTTGAAGATGCTGCCGTTCCCGCCGCGGGTTTTCGCCAAGGAATATCTCGCGCTCAATCCGCTCGGCACGATTCCCTTCATGATCGACGGCGAGACGAAGATGACGGAGTCCTCCGGCATCTGCCACTACCTCGGCACCAGATATGCCCCGACGCCGCTGATGGTGGACGTCGAGGATCCCGCCTATGGCGCGTTCCTGAACTGGATGTATTTCAGTGATGCCACGTTGACCTTCCCGCAGACGCTGGTGCTCCGCTACACCCAGCTCGAGCCCGAGGAGCGCCGTAATCCGCAGGTCGCCGGCGACTACGCTAAATGGTTCCTGGGTCGGCTGCGCGCCGTTGAGGCAGCGACCGCGAATGCCGAAACCTTGTGCGCCGGCCGTTTCACCGCCGCCGACATCGTGATCGGCTACGCGCTCCGCCTCGCCGACAATATCGGCCTCGCCAAGGACTTTGGGCCAAATGTCGCAGCCTATTGGGCGCGATTGCAGCAACGCGAGGGCTTCAAACGCGCGGTTGCTGCAGAGCAGAAGGCCGGCGTCGAGCAGAATGTCGCGCCAAGGGCGAGGGCGTAGTCTCCATTGTCGTCGCGGCGAAGGCCGGGACCCATACTCCCAGGGAGATGTTTTGCGAAGATTGGTCGTTCGGGATCAGCACCGCCCCCATCGGTAGACCTCGCGGTATGGGTCCCGGCCCCCGTGCGCAATTGCGCACTAGGCCGGGACGACGGTGTAGTTGAAGAGTTCCGGATTTGGCTCCTCTTCGTCCCGGAATGACACCCTTTTATTGCGCGCCGTGACAGCGCTATCCCGTCGTGACAGCGCCCAAATTTCCGCTAAGGTGATCTCCGTCCGCAGCGGCCAGAGAGCCGCGCGAGGAGGACCCCAATGGAAGATATCGGTCGCGAATCCGACCATCTGATGCTCATCACGCCGGAACGGGTATTCTATGCCGGCCTGCTCGGCCGCCCCCGCAAGCGGACCCCCGGCTGCTGCCATGTCTATGTGGCGGTCAAGGGCAACCTGCACCTGACGATCGACGACGTCCTCGCCACCGGCGAGCTGTTCGTCACCCTGCCGAACCAGCGGCATTCCATTGCCGGCGACTACCGCACGGCAATCAGCGTAACGCTCGAGCCGGAAAGCATGCCGGATGGCGTGATCGAGGCTTTGGCCGAGCGGCTGACCGGGCCGGACCGGGCCGTCTATGCCCGCAAGATCCTCGCCGCCTACGCGCTGCTGCGCCAGCGCCGCTACGGCGACATCACCACGGCCGAATTCGACGAGATGTGCTTTGGCGAGGCGCTGCCGCGCCGTGTGCTCGATCCGCGGGTGATGCGCGCGGTCGCACGCATCGGACGCTTCTCCGGCGAACCGGTGACGGCGGATACATGTGCTGCGGAAGCAGGCCTCTCCGCCTCGCGGTTCCTGCATCTGTTCAAGGAGGAGACCGGCATCTCGTTCCGCTCCTTCCGCGCCTGGAAGCGTGCGCGGCACCTGCTGCACTTCGCCAATCAGGATCTCAACCTCGCCCATCTCGCGCAGGACATCGGCTATCCCGATTCGACCCATTTCAGCCATTCGATCCGCCGCTTCTACGGATTGAAGCCGCGCGCGATCTTCGTCGGCTCGCGCGATCTTGCGATCTATCGCAGCACCGAGACGGTGCGACTCGCGGAAGCGAGCTAGGCTCGCCCTCGTCGGGTGGGTTAGCTCGCGGCTGCGCAAAGCGCAGTCCGCCAGCGTAACCCACCGCTTCTGCGTTCGCGGTAAGAGGCGTTGGTGGGTTACGCCTTCGGCTAACCCACCCTACAACTCGCCCTTTTCCAGCTTCTCCGCGCAAGAAGCCGCATGCCGCGCGTCACATGATCGCAAGCGTTGAATTCTCAACCTGCGAGACATCCAAGCCATGAGCGTCAAGGCATGAGCGACAAGGCCGTCATCACCTGCGCGCTGAACGGCGTGCTCACCGACCCCAGGCAGCACAACGTGCCTGTGACGCCCGAGCAGATGGCGCGCGAGGCCAAGGCAGCGTTCGACGCCGGCGCCAGCATCATGCACATCCATCTGCGCCAGCAGGCGCCGAACAAGGGACATCTGCCGTCCTGGGAGGTCAGCGTCAGCAAGGAGGTCCAGCAGGCGATCCGGGAGGCCTGCCCGGGTGTGATCATCAACCACACCTCGGGCGTATCAGGGCCGAACTACAGCGGTGCGCTCGACTGCATCCGTGAGACGAAGCCGGAGATCGCCGCCTGCAACGCCGGCTCGCTGAATTATCTGAAAGTGAAGGCCGACAACACCTGGGCCTGGCCGCCGATGATGTTCGACAACGCCGTCGAGAAGGTGAAGGACTATCTCGACGTCATGAACGCGGTCGGTACCATCCCCGAATTCGAGTGCTTCGACGTCGGCATCGTGCGCTGCGTCGGCATGTACACTCAGGTCGGCATGTACAAGGGCCCGCTCGAATATAACTTCGTGATGGGCGTCGCGTCCGGCATGCCGTCGGACCCCGACCTGCTGCCGATCCTGATCAAGCTGAAGCGCCCCGAAGCGCATTGGCAGGTCACGGCGATCGGCCGCGAAGAGATCTGGCCGCTGCACCAGCGCTGCGCCGAGCTCGGCGGCCATCTGCGTACCGGTCTCGAAGACACCTTCTATCTCGCCGACGGCACAAAGGTGACGTCGAACGGCCAGCTGATCGAAGCCGTCGCCGCCTGTGCCCGCCGCGCCGGCCGCGAGATCGCAAGCCCCGCCGAGGCGCGGAAGATTTTTGGGACGAATCGGTAGCCACATCTCGTCATTCCGGGATGGCCCGAAGGGCCAGGCCCGGAATCCATAACCACGATCGGGAATATGGATGCCGGGCTCGCGCTTCGCGCGCCCTGGAATGACGAGCAGGAGCAACAATGTCTACAATCGAAAACACCATTTCCCCCGGCAGCACCGCCTACCACGCCAACCGCGACGGTATGCTGGGTTTGATCGACCGCATGCGCGCGCTGGAAGAGCGCACGCGGGCGGCGTCGGCCGCGGCAAAGGATCGTTTCCACAAGCGCGGCCAGATGCTGCCGCGCGAACGCGTGGCGCTGGTGCTCGATCCCGGCGCACCCTTCATCGAGCTGTCGACGCTCGCCGGCTACATGTTCGACGTGCCCGATGCGAACAAGAGCGTGCCGGGCGGCGGCGTCATCGCCGGCATCGGTTTCGTCTCGGGCATCCGCTGCATGGTCAGCGCCAGCGATTCCGGCATAGACGCCGGCGCGCTGCAACCTTTCGGCCTCGACAAGACGCTGCGGGTGCAGGAGCTCGCGCTGGAGAACAAGCTGCCTTACATGCAGCTGGTCGAAAGCGCCGGTGCCAATTTGCTGCGCTACCGCGTCGAGGATTTCGTCCGCGGTGGCAACATCTTTCGCAATCTTGCACGGCTCTCGGCGGCGGGACTGCCGGTCGTGACCGTCACGCACGGATCGTCCACCGCGGGCGGTGCCTATCAAACGGGCCTGTCCGACTACATCGTCATGGTGCGTGGCCGCACCCGCGCCTTCCTCGCAGGTCCCCCGCTGCTGAAAGCCGCAACCGGCGAGATCGCGACCGAGGAAGAGCTCGGCGGCGCCGAGATGCATACCCAGGTCTCCGGCCTCGGTGATTACCTCGCCGAGGACGATCGCGACGCGCTGCGCATCGCACGCGAGATCATGGCGGCGCTGGAGTGGGAGCGGCCGGGCAGGGCGCCTCTTCAATTCAAGCCGCCGCGCTACGACCAGGACGAGCTGCTCGGCATCATGCCGATGGACCACAAGCGCCCCGTGGACATGAAGCAGGTGATTGCCCGCATCGTCGACGATTCCGACTTCACCGAGATGGCGCCGAATTACGGCCCCGCCACCGTCTGCGGCCATGCCCGCATCGAGGGCCAGGCCATCGGCATCATCACCAACAACGGTCCGCTCGATCCCGCCGGCGCCAACAAGGCGACGCACTTCATCCAGGCCTGCTGCCAGACCCGCACCCCGCTGCTCTATCTCAACAACACCACCGGCTACATGGTCGGCAAGGCCTATGAAGAAGCCGGCATGATCAAGCACGGCTCGAAGATGATCCAGGCGGTGACGTCGGCCACGGTGCCTCAGATCACCATCTATTGCGGCGCCTCGTTCGGCGCCGGCAATTACGGCATGTGCGGGCGCGGCTTCCATCCGCGCTTCTGCTTCTCCTGGCCCAACGCCAAGACCGCGGTGATGGGCGGCGAGCAGGCCGCCGAGACCATGGCCATCGTGACAGAGGCTGCCGCCGCGCGTCGCGGCAAGCCGATCGAGAAGGACAAGCTCGATGCCATGAAGGCGCAGATCGTCGGCGTGTTCGACGGCCAGATGGACGTGTTCTCCACGAGTGCGCGCGTGCTCGACGACGGCGTGATCGATCCGCGCGACACCCGCGCGGTGCTGTCGGAGGTGCTCGCGATCTGCCGCGAGGGCGACGCACGCGCGCCCCAGCGCATGCAGTTTTCGGTGGCCCGGCCATGAGGAACGGATCAGTGCAGCACCGGCCGTTCTTCAGGGTTCTGGTCGCCAATCGCGGCGAGATCGCGCTGCGCGTGATGCGCAGCGCGCGGAAGCTCGGCCTCGGCGTCGTCGTAGTCTATTCCGACGCCGATCGCGATGCGCTGCATGTGCGGCAGGCCGATCAGGCCGTGCGCATCGGCGAGGCGCTGCCGGCGCAATCCTATCTCAACATTTCCGCGATCATTGCCGCGGCGAAAGCCAGCGGCGCGGATGCCGTCCATCCCGGCTACGGTTTCCTCGCCGAGAACGAGGACTTTGCGCAGGCTTGCAAGGACGCCGGTCTCGTCTTCATCGGCCCGTCGCCCCAGGCGATCGAGGCGATGGGCAACAAGGCCGGCGCCAAGGAGATCATGCGGAAGGCCGGTGTGCCCTGCGTGCCCGGCTATCAGGGCTCCGAGCAGAGCGACGAGGTCATGCTCGTGGAAGCCAAAAAGATCGGCTTCCCCGTGATGATCAAGGCGGTCGCCGGTGGCGGCGGCCGCGGCATGCGGCTCGTGACCGATGCGGCGTCGTTCCCCGATGCGTTGCGCAGCGCACGATCGGAGGCGAAGGCTGCGTTCGGCGATCCCACGGTTATCCTCGAACGCGCGATCCAGAATCCCCGGCACATCGAGATCCAGGTGTTCGGCGACAGCCACGGCAACGCCATTCATCTCGGCGAGCGTGACTGCTCCGTGCAGCGCCGGCACCAGAAGCTGATCGAGGAAGCGCCGTCGCCGGCCGTCACTCCGGAGCTGCGCGCGAGAATGGGCGAGGTCGCCGTCGCCGCGGTGAAGGCACTGCGCTACGAGGGCGCCGGCACGCTGGAATTCCTGCTCGATGCCAGCGGGGAGTTCTACTTCATGGAGATGAATACGCGTCTCCAGGTCGAGCATCCCGTGACCGAGGCCATCACCGGGCTCGATCTCGTCGAGCTGCAGCTGCGCGTCGCGCGCGGCGAGCCGCTGCCGGTGAAGCAGCAGGATATCCGCTTCGTCGGCCATGCCATTGAGGTCCGGCTGTGCTCGGAAGATGCCGCGCACGATTTCATGCCGCAGTCCGGCCGCATGGCGCGCTGGCAGGTGCCTGACGGCATCCGCGTCGAGCATGCGCTGCAATCGGGCGCGGAGATCCCGCCGTTCTACGATTCGATGATCGCCAAGGTGGTCAGTCATGGTGCCACGCGCGAGGAGGCGAGGGGACGGCTGATCGTCGGCCTGGAGCAGCTCACCGCCTTCGGCGTGACCACCAACCAGGCTTTCCTGATGGCGTGCCTGCGTCACCCCGGCTTTGCCAGGGGCGAGGCGACGACGGCGTTCATCGGCGCACATCGCGACGAACTGTTGGCGCCATCGGCGAATGCTGCATTCGATACGGCGCTGGCGGGCCTGCTGCTCTACGTCACAAATCCGCGCGCGCCGTCATGGAGAGGGGGGCGGAGCCTGTCGGCAACGTTCCCTCTGCCCGCGAAAATCGAGATCGCCGGCCACGGGCATGAGCTCGAAGTCACCCGCGAGCGCGACGGCAGCTACACCGTCGCCGCCGATGGCCGGCAGGACAGGTTCGAGATCGACCAGCTCGATCCCGACGCCATCCGCTTCCGCCACGATGGTGTGATGGACAGCGCCAAATTCCTGCGCGAGGGTGACCGGCTCTATCTCCAGCACCGCGGCATCCCGCTCGCGGTGACTGATCTCACCCTCGCCGCGCCGAAGGCCGCTGCGAGCAACGGCGGCGACGGCAAGGTTCGCGCCGCCCTGAACGGCCGCGTCGTCGCCGTGCTGGTCAAGCCCGGCGACCGCGTCGCCGCCGGCCAGCCGGTGCTGACGCTGGAAGCGATGAAGATGGAGCATATCCACAAGGCCGGCATCGACGGCGTCGTCGCCGCGATCGACGTTGCCGAAGGCGAGCAGGTCACGACGGGACGGATCGTGGTGGAGATCGGGGCGGGGTAGCGCGGCAAGTTCGTCATTGCGAGCGCAGCGAAGCAATCCAGGAATCTCTCCGCGGCGATAGTCTGGATTGCTTCGCTGCGCTCGCAATGACGATGTGGAGACAGTGTTGCCTCAAACTCTGCTCGTCGTCCCGGCCTAGTGCGCAATTGCGCACGGGGGCCGGGACGACGTTATGGGGGTCGCCCCGTCCCCTCATTCAGCAAACACGCCACCTGGTGCCCGTCACCCGCCTCCATCAACACCGGCCGCTCCGTCCTGCACCGCTCCATCGCGAACCGGCAGCGCGTGTGAAACGCGCAGCCGGATGGCGGATTGACCGGGCTCGGCACGTCGCCATCGACCAGCGGCGCGAGCTTCTTTGCGAGCGGGTTGGCAACCGGCACGGAGGCGAGCAGGGCCTGCGTGTAGGGATGCCGCGGATTCCTGAACAGCTCGTCCTTGCTGGCGATCTCGACGATGCGGCCGAGATACATCACGGCGACGCGGTGGCTGATATGGGCGACCACGGCGAGGTCGTGGGCGATGAAGAGGTAGGAGAAGCCGTGCTGGCGCTGGAGATCGATCAGCAAATTGATCACCTGCGCCTGGATCGAGACGTCGAGCGCGGAGACCGGCTCGTCGCAGACGATCAGGCGCGGCCCCAGCGCCAGCGCCCGTGCGATGCAGATGCGCTGGCGCTGGCCGCCGGAGAACTGATGCGGGAAATTGCGCATCTGGTCGGGCCGCAGGCCCACCTGCTCGAACAGTTTTGCGGTGCGCGCCTCCAGCGCCTTGCCGGTCGCAAGCCCATGCACGGCCAGCGGCTCGCCGACGATGTCGCCCGCGGTCATGCGTGGATTGAGCGAGGCGAACGGGTCCTGGAACACGATCTGCATCGAGCGGCGGTGCGGGCGCAGCGCCGCCTTGGAAAGATGGGTGATGTCCTCGCCCCCGAGACGGATCTGTCCGGAGGTCGGTTCGACCAGCCGCAGCACGCTGCGCGCCACCGTCGACTTGCCGCAGCCGGATTCGCCGACCAGCCCCAGTGTTTCGCCGACACCAACCGCGAACGAGACGCCGTCCACCGCGTGCACGGTGCCGACCTGCCGGCGCAACACGCCGGCGCGCACCGGGTAATGCTTCGTGAGATCGGTGACTTCGAGCAGCGCTTCGGTCATGCGACCTCCGCGACGTCAGCCGCGCGCCAGCAGGCGGCAAGATGCCCTCCGCCCCAATCCATGAGCGGCGGATATTCGTCCTGGCAGCGTTTCACCGCGAGCTTGCAGCGCGGCGCGAAAGCGCAGCCTGGCGGCAGCCGCACCAGCGACGGCACGGTGCCGGGAATTTCGTTGAGTCGCGCCTGCGTCGCGGCGCCGGACGCCGGCACCGACGGAATCGAGGCCATCAACCCGCGCGTATAGGGGTGCTTGGGATCGGCGAACAGCGCCTCGACGCTGGCTTCCTCGACCTTCCGGCCCGCATACATCACGATCACGCGCTGCGCGGTCTGCGCGACGACGCCGAGATCATGGGTGATCAGCACGAGCCCGGTGCCGAGCTCCTTCTGGAGGTCGAGGATCAGCGCCAGGATCTGCGCCTGGATGGTGACGTCCAGCGCAGTGGTCGGCTCGTCCGCGATCAGCAGCGCCGGCCGGCAGGCCAGCGCCATCGCGATCATCGCGCGCTGGCGCATGCCGCCGGACAATTGGTGCGGATATTCCCGCGCGCGTCGCGCTGGCTCCGGAATCCGCACCAGCCGCAGCATCTCGACTGCGATGTTCCAGGCTGCTTTGGCCGACATCGCCCGGTGCAGCCGCACGGCTTCGACGATCTGGTCGCCGATCCGCATGACGGGATTGAGCGACGTCATCGGCTCCTGGAAGATCATGGAGATGCGGTTACCCCTGACGGCGCGCATCTGTGCCTCATCCAGCGCCAGCAGGTCGGTGCCTTCGAGCGTGACGGTGCCGCCGACGATGCGGCCGGGAGGATCGGGCACCAGCCGCATCAGCGACAGCGCGGTGACGCTCTTGCCGCAGCCGGACTCGCCGACGATCGCCAGCGTCTCGCCGCGCTTGACCGTGAAGGAGACGTCGTCGACGGCCTTGAAGAGACCGGAGTTCGTGAAGAACACCGTCTTCAGGTTCTTCACCTCGAGCACGAGATCGGATTTATCAGCCATCAACTGCGCTGCCTCGGATCGAGAATGTCGCGCAGGGCGTCGCCGAACAGGTTGGCGCCGAACACGGCGAGGCTGATGGCGATGCCCGGGAAGATTACCAGCCACGGCGCGGTGCGGGCATATTCGGCCGCGGATTCCGACAGCATGCGACCCCAGGACGGATAAGGCTCGGGAATGCCGAGGCCGAGGAAGGAGAGCGAGGCTTCGGTGAGAATGGTCGAGCCGAGCTGCGCGGTGGCGAGCACGATCAGTGGCGCCAGCGTGTTCGGCAGCACATGGCGGAGCGCGATGCGGACGTCGCTCATGCCGATCGACTTGGCGGATTCGATAAAGGGCAGTTCGCGCAGCGCCAGCGTGTTGGCGCGAATGACGCGCGATACGGTCGGGATCAGCGGAATGGCGATGGCGATGATGACGTTCGGCAAGGACGGGCCGAGTGCGGCGGTCATGATCAGTGCCAGGACCAGCAATGGAAGCGCCTGAAGAACGTCTGAGACACGCTGGAACACCAGATCGACCCAGCCGGAGAGATAACCGGACGTCAGCCCGACGATGACGCCGATCGTGCCGCCGAGCGCGGTCGAGCCGATGCCGACGGCAAGGGAGATGCGTGCACCATGGATGATGCGGCTGAAGACGTCGCGGCCGAAGGAATCCGTACCCATCCAGTGCGTCAGGCTCGGGCGGGCCAGCGCGCGGGCGGAGTCGATCGTCAGCGGATCATAGCGTGCGATGAAATCGGCGAAGATCGCCGTGAGGACGAACGCCGTCATGATGACGAGCCCCGCAGCGCCCAGCACATGCCGCTGCGCCAGGAACAGCACGCGCCGCCAGCCCCCGGTCGCATGCACGCCGGCGCGTCTGAGTTCAAGATCATAGTCGATCGTGGCCATGCGGCTCCTACCTTCTCCCTCTCCCCCGCAGGCGGGGAGAGGTGAACGAACGCGCGAACGCTGTGTGAGTGATGATCATGCGACTAGTCCGTGTACCGGATACGCGGATCGAACACCGCATACAGCATGTCGACGATGAAATTCGCGCTCACCACCACGACGGCGATCAGCATCACGAGGTTCTGCACGATCGGATAATCGCGCCAGCGGATCGCCTCGACCAGGAAGCGCGCGACGCCGGGGATGTTGAACACGGTCTCGGTGACGATCAGGCCGCCGATCAGGAACGCCGCCTCGATGCCGATCACGGTGATGACGGGCAGGATCGCGTTCTTCAGCGCATGCTGGTAGTTCACCGCGGCATCGGATGCGCCCTTGGCGCGCGCGGTGCGGATGTAATCCTGCCGCAGCACCTCCAGCATCGAGGAACGGGTGATGCGCATGGTCAGTGCCGAACTGCGGAATCCGACCACCATCGCCGGGATGCAATAGGTTGCGACCGCCTCGCCAAAACTCTGGGGGTTCGGATTGAAGAGCGGCATCTGGCCGAACATCGCCACCGACGCCGTGAGGACCAGCAGCCCCAGCCAGAATGACGGCAGCGACAGGCCGGACAGACTCACGACACGCAGCGCGTAGTCGAGCCGCGTTCCCTGCTTCACCGCGCTGATGACGCCCAAGGGAATGCCGATGGACGCTGAAAACAGCAGCGCCAGGCCGGCGAGCTGCGCCGTGATCGGGATCCGCGGCAGGATCTCCTGAAGCGCCGGCTTCTCGGAGACATAGGAGTAACCAAAATCGCCGCGCAGGAAGCCGCTGATCCAGTGCCAATATTGCACCACCAGCGGCTGGTCGATGCCGAGCTCCTTCTCCAGATTGGCCTTGTCGGCGGGATCGACGTAGCCGGCCGCGGCAAACAGGATGTCGACGATGTTGCCGGGCACGATGCGCAGCAGGAAGAAGATGACGACCGAGATCCCGAACAGGGTCACGAGCATCAGAAACAGGCGCCGCACCAGATAGGCAAACATTTTGCGCTCTCCCGTCGAGCCGTTAGCCGCCCGTCCGCCGCGCTACTTGTCGAGCCACACGTCCTCGTAGCGGTAGCCGTTGTAGGAGCTGTTCGACATGACCGTTACGCCCTTGACATAGGGCTGCCAGCAGGTGCCCGCGCGCGCATGGAAGATGATCGGGCGCGCGACGTCCTCCTGCAACTTCTTGTCGATGTCCCAAACGAGTTTCTTGCGCTTGGCGACGTCGGTCTCCTGCGACTGCACCTCGAACAGCTTTTCGATGTCCTTGTTGCAATAGTTGGTGTAGTTCCGCTCGGAACCGCAGGAATAGTTCTCGTAAAACGACTGGTCGGGATCGTCCACGGCGTTGCCGGTCAGGTTGAGGCCGAGCATGTAGTCCTTGCGCGCGACTTTCGGGAACCAGTTCGCAGTCTCGACGACGTCGAGCTCGCCGTCGATATAGATGCTCTTGAGCTGGTCGATCAGGATCACCGCGGGATCGCGATATTCGGCAAGGTTGCGGGTCGAGACCTTGACCGCGAGATGCTTGTCCGGACCGTAGCCCGCCTTCTGCATCAGCTTGCGCGCCTCCTCGCGGTTGGCGTTCACGTCGGGACCATAGCCCGGAATGCTCTCCAGCATCTCCTTCGGCATGCCCCACAGCCCGTTCGGTGCCGGCAGCATGGTGCCGCCGATGTCGGCCTGGCCCTCGAACAGGATCGATACGAAGGCCTTGCGGTCGAGGGACATCGCCATGGCGCGGCGGATTTCGATATTGTCGAACGGCGGCGCGGTCGAATTGACGATGATGTTGGTCGAGACATTGGTAGGCTCGACCTTGCAAACGGCATTAGCTGCCTGGGATTTCACATCCTTCAGGAGGGGGATGGTGATGTGCGTCGGGAATGTCATGTCGAACTTGCCGGCGACGAAAGCGAGGATCGCCGTCGAGCGGTTCGGGATGATGGTGAACTCGATGCCGTCGAGATAGGGCCGGCCCTCGCGCCAATAGTCGGGATTGCGGGTCAGCTTGATCGATTCATTGGCCTTGAACTCGACGAATCTGAACGGGCCGGTACCGATCGGATGCGTGCGCATGTCGCCGGGCGAGACGTGACACGGGTACACGGGCGTATAGCCCGAGGCGAGCAGCGCCAGCAGTGACGGCTGCGGCCGCTTCAGATTGAACGAGACCTCGAGATCGCCGTTGGTCGAAACGTCGCTGACCTGGTCGTACCAGGATTTTCGGGGATTTTGCCGGAACTTCTGCTGCGACTTGCCCATCAGCATGTCGAAGGTACACTTCACGTCCGCCGAGGTGAACGGCTTGCCGTCGTGCCATTTGACGCCCTGGCGCAGCTTGAAGGTCAGCGTCTTGTTGTCGTTCACCCAGGCCCAGCTCTCCGCGAGCTCCGGCACGATGGTATCCATGCTGTTCTGCGCCACGTCCTGCTTGTAGATGACGAGGTTGTTGAACACGGGCATGAAGGGAACGTTGAGCGAGTAGGTCGCGCCTTCGTGGATCGAGGCGTTGCCGGGGCTGTCGCGGTGATACATCCGCAGAATTCCGCCCTGCTTGGGCCCGCCGGCCAATGCGATGGTCGAAAACGCCAGCAAAGATAGCGCCGCCGTCGCGGCGAGCGCCCGCACGCTCCGCATCCTCGTCCTCCCTGGACAACAGCCTTTTTCGGCCTGTTTGAAGCGACGATAGCGAGGCCCTCGCAGCGAGGCAACCGGCAAGGGTGGCGGCGCTCTCGACAATTCGGATGACGGAAGGCCGCAGGGGCTTTTCTCTCACGATGTGAGAGTGGGGGCGCCAGTTCCTGCGCAGGCGTTGGGCCCGACTATCGCAACAAACTCCGCCGTCACGCGGTATGGGTCCCGGCCTTCGCCGGGACGACATCGTGGCGACGTGCGTGCCAAACAGCCGCACGTTACGGCCCCTCACACAATCCGCGACGCCTTGTTCCCCCAGTACCGGTCCCTTAGCAACCGCTTGTACAGTTTGCCCGTCGGCAGGCGCGGCAGTTCCTTCTCGAAATCGACCGAGCGCGGCACCTTCTGTCGCGACAGCGACGCCCCGCAGAAGGCGATCAGCTCCTCGGCGAGCGTTTCGCCCGGCACCACGCCCGGCATCGGCTGCACCACCGCCTTCACCTCTTCGCCGAGATCGGGATTGGGCACGCCGAACACGGCGGCATCGGCGACCTTCGGGTGGGTGATCAGCAGATTTTCGCATTCCTGCGGATAGATGTTCACGCCGCCCGAGATGATCATGAAGGTGGCGCGGTCGGTGAGGTAGAGGAAGCGATCGGCATCGACATAGCCGACGTCGCCGACCGTGCTCATGCTGCCGTCGGCGGAGCGCGCCTCCCTGGTCTTCTCCGGATCGTTGAAATATTCGAAGGGCGAGGCGGTCTTGAACCACACCTGGCCGGGCGTGCCGGTCGGGCATTCCCGCATGTTCTCATCGAGAATGTGGAGGTCGCCCAGCAGCACCTTGCCGACGGTGCCGCGATGGGCGAGCCACTCCTCGCTGTTGCGGGCGGTGAAGCCGAGGCCCTCGGTCGCGCCGTAATATTCGTGGATGATCGGCCCCCACCATTTGATGACGTCGTCCTTGACGAGGGCCGGGCAGGGCGCCGCGGCGTGGATCGCGATCTCGAGCGAGGACAGGTCGTGGCGCTTTCGCACCTCCTCAGGCAGCTTCAGCATGCGCGAGAACATCGTCGGCACCAGCTGGGTGTGCGTGATGCCCCACCGCTCGACGAGCTCGAGATAGCGCTCGGGGTCGAACGTCTCCATGATGATGACGGTGCCGCCCATGCGGATCGTGAGGTTCACAGCGGCTTGCGGCGCGGAGTGATACAGCGGCGCCGGCGACAGATAGACCATGCCCTCGCGGTAGTGCCAGAGCTTCGTCAGGAAATCGAACAGCGGCAGATTGTGCTTCGGCGGCTCCTCCGGCAGCGGCCGCAGGATGCCCTTGGGCCGCCCTGTCGTGCCGGACGAATAGAGCATCGCGGTGCCGAGCCACTCATCCGCGATCGGTGTCTTCGGCAGATCGGCGGTCACCGCGGCAAGGCCGACGATGCGGTCACTCTCGCCGGGGCCGTCGGCGACGATGCAGAGCTTGATATCGGGGCAGGCCTTGATCGCCTCGCGCGCGATGTCGAGCTTCGCCACGGAGGTGATCAGGATCTTGGACTGGCTGTTGACGAGGAGATAGGCGAGCTCGCCCGGCGTCAGGAAGGAGTTGATGCAGGTGTAGTACAGCCCGGACCGCTCGCCGGCGCCGCAGGCCTCGAGATAGCGGGAATTGTTCTCCATGAAGATCGAATAATGGTCGAGCCGTTTCAAGCCGTGCTTGCGGAACAGATGCGCCAGGCGGTTGCTGCGCGCCTCCAACTCGCGATAGGTGACGGTTTCGCCGGTCGCGGCCATGATGAAGGCGGGCTGGAGCGGACGCAGGCGGGCATGGTGACCAGTGTACATCGATCCTCCGGCTTGAGGTTATGCGGCGAGAAGCAGGATTTCGCGCAACTGCGCGGGGCCGTCGATCTTGCGCGGGTTGCGGGGCACCCAGGGCGTGCGCATCGCCTGTTCGGCGATGGCGTCGAAATGCTCCGGCGACACGCGCACGTCCGCAAGGCTCCGTGGCATGCCGAGCGAGCGGATGAAGGCATCGAGCACATCGGCGGCATTGTGGCCGGGAAAGCCCATGGCGGCAGCCACGATCGTCTGGCGCTCGGCATTGTCGCGCGCGTTCCAGCGCATCACCGCCGGCAGCATGATGCAGGAGGTGTAGCCGTGCGGCACGTCGAAGGCCGCCCCCAGCACGTAGCCGATGCCATGGCTCGCACCCATCGGGACGCCGGCCGCAAGCGCGCCCATCGACAGCCAGGTGCCGATCTGCGCGTCCATCCGCGCGTCGAGGTCGGCAGGATCGGCCTTCACCCGCGGCAGCGCGTCGGCGAGCATGGCAAGGCCCTTGACCGATTGCGCGTCGGCATAAGGGTGCGTCTCGCGCGAGCAGATCGCCTCGACGCAATGGTCCACGGCGCGGATGCCGGTGGACAGGAACAGCCATTCCGGCGTGTGCACGGTGATGGCGGGATCGAGGATGGTCGCGCGCGGCACGGTGAGCGGATGCCGCAGCATCTGCTTCACATGCGTGCTGCGGTCGGTCACGCCCGCGATCGAGCTGAACTCGCCGCCGGCAATGGTCGTCGGCACGCTGATCTGGCGCACGGCCGGCGCGTTCATGTCCGGCGCGACGCCCTTGTGCACGCGGATGCGCTCGATGCCGTCGATATCATTGATGCCGTTGGCAAGACAAAGCTGCACCGCCTTGGCGCCGTCGGTGATCGAGCCGCCGCCGACCGTGACGATCAGATCGGCGCCCACCTCGCGCGCCGCATTGGTAGCCGCGATCACCGCCTCGCGCGGCGTGTGCGCCGGCATGGCGTCGAACACGCCCGCGCAGCGCGCACCCAGCGCCTCTCTGATCTTCTCGATTTCGTCGGTCTGCCGGTTCAGCGTGCCGGAGACCATCAGGAAGGCACGGCGCGTCCCCAGCCGGTCCATCTGGGCGACGATGGCGCCTGCCGCAGGATGGCCAAAGACGACCTCCTCGATCGCGCCGTAAACGACACGTCCCTTGTGCACGCCTGTCCTCCCGGACAATTCGTCTTGTTTTTGTAGGGGTAATCTAGCCGAGAGGCCGGCATCCGTCATGTGCGAAGACGCTGGGGCAACTCTTGTCCTCCCCCCGGGGAGAGCTATCGCATGTGACTTCTTGGCGGGGGCCTGAGCACGCCTCGTCCTTCGAGACGACCGCTTCCAGCGGTCTCCTCAGGATGAGGCTGAGCGGCATCTTTGCCGGTCGAAATTGCTGCCGCGCACTCCGTCCTCATCCTGAGGGCCCGCCAAAGGCGGGCGTCTCGAAGGATGGGCCGCAGAGCAACGGGCTTGAATGCGCTTGCAGGGGAGGGTGGGAACGTTCTCTTTCATCACCAGACTTAAGCGAGCTCAATCCGACCCTCGCGCCCGCTGCCGTCTCTCTCCCTGTCAACCCATCATCCGGCTAGGTCCCCTCGCCGAGCATTGCGCGAGCCATCGTCTTGAAGATTTCACTATGGCAGCCCATCTTGTGTCCCCCGCGGGTAGGCGCGTACCCTGCGTTTTCTGCGGCTTTTATGCGAGGACCTGGGATGAGCGGACCGGATGGAAGCGAGCAATTTGTCAAAACGCACGATTTCGTTCGGCCGCGGCCTTACGCCATCGCCGGCCTTCTCGCCGCAGCATTTGCGCTCACCGGTTGCGGACAGCCGGCCTCGCAAGCCTCTGCCCCGCCGCCTCCGCCGGTGACGGTCGCCCAGCCGGTCAAGCGCACCGTCACCGATTGGGACGAATTCACCGGCCGCTTCGAGGCGGTGGAGGAGGTGCAGGTGCGCCCCCGCGTCGGCGGCTTCGTCAACTCCGTCGAATTCCAGGACGGCGCCATCGTGCACCAGGGCGATCTGCTCTATGTCATCGACCCGCGTCCGTTCGAGGCGGTGGCTGAGCAGGCTGACGGCCAGCTCTCCGATGCGCGTGCCAAGGTGGAGCTTGCCAAGCGCGAGCTCGACCGCGGCCTCAACCTGGTGCAGACCAGCGCCGTCTCCGAGCAGGTCGTCGACCAGCGCCGGCAGGCCCTGCAGGCCGCGCACGCGGCGGAAGTGCAGGCCGCGGGCGCACTGAAGGCTGCCAAGCTCAACATCGAATTCACCCATGTGACCGCGCCCCTCACGGGCCGCGTCAGCCGCCATCTCGTCAGCCCCGGCAATCTCGTGCAGGGCAGCGATACCGGCACCTCGACGCTGCTCACCTCGATCGTCGCGCTCGATCCGATCTACGTCTATTTCGACATGGATGAGGCGACCTTCATCAAATACAGCAAGCTCTGGTTCGAAGGTAAGCGCCCGAGCTCGCGCGATACGGCGAACCCGGTGCAGGTGACGCTGGCCGGCGAAACCAAGCCCTCGCATGAGGGCACCATCAACTTCCTCGACAACCGCCTCGATGTCTCCACCGGGACCCTGCGCAGCCGCGCGGTGATCAAGAACACCGATCTGTCGATCCTGCCCGGCCAGTTCGGCCGCGTCCGTCTGATCGGCAGCGCACCCTATGAGGCGCTGCTGATCCCGGATGTCGCCGTTGCGACCGACCAGTCCCGCAAGATCGTGTTCGTGGTCAAGCCTGATGACACCGTCGAAGCGCGCCCCGTGGTGCTTGGGCCGATCGACGACGGCCTGCGGGTGATCCGCGAAGGGCTGAAGGCCGACGACCGCATCATCGTCAACGGCATCCAGCGCGCCCGCGTCGGCGCCAAGGTAACGCCGTCTCCCGCGCCAGCGCCGGCCGGCGGCAAGCCCGGTGACAAGTCATGAACCTTGGCCGCCTCTCCATCAACCAGCCCATCCTGGCGATGGTGTTGTCGATCGTGCTCCTGATCGTCGGCGCGCTGGCCTACACCACGCTGCCGGTCTCCGAATATCCGCAAGTGGTGCCGCCGACCGTCGTCGTCACCACGCAATATCCGGGCGCCTCCGCGCAGACCGTGTCCGACACGGTCGCAGCTCCGATCGAGCAGCAGATCAACGGCGTCGAGGACATGCTGTATCTCTACAGCCAGGCGACCTCGAACGGGCAGCTGACGATCACCGTCACCTTCAAGCTCGGCACCGACCTCGACAAGGCGCAGGTGCTGGTGCAGAACCGCGTCGCGATCGCGCAGCCGCAACTGCCGGACGAGGTGCAGCGCAATGGCGTCGTCACCCGCAAGAACTCGCCCGACATCCTGATGGTCGTGTTCATGCTGTCGCCCGACGACAGCTTCGACCAGCTCTACATCTCCAACTACGCGCTGCTCCAGGTCCGTGACCAGCTGCTGCGCATCGACGGCGTCGGCGACATCCAGATCTTCGGCGCCCGCGACTATTCGATGCGGCTGTGGCTCGATCCTGACCGCATCGCCAATCTCGGCCTGACCTCGACCGAGGTGCTGGCGGCGATCCGCGCCCAGAACGTGCAGATCGCGGGCGGGCAGATTGCCGAGCCGCCGATCGCCGACCGCGCCTTCCAGCCGAACCTGACGTTCACGGGGCGCCTGAAGGACCAGAAGCAGTTCGAGGACATCCTGATCAAGGCGGGCTCCGATGGCCGCACGGTGCGGCTGCGCGACGTCGCCCGCATCGAGCTCGGGGCGCTGGCGTACTCCACCAACAGCTTCCTGTTGCGCAAGTCGGCGGTCGCGATGCTGGTGACGCAGCGGCCGGGATCGAACGCGCTCGCGACGGCCAAACACATCTCCGACACCATGACGAGGCTCAAGGAGAGTTTTCCGAAAGGCCTCGATTACAATATCGGCTACAACCCGACCGAATTCATCGCGCAGTCCGTCCACGAACTGATCAAGACCATCTACGAGGCGATGCTGCTCGTGGTCGTCGTAGTGCTGGTGTTCCTGCAGGGATGGCGACCCGCGATCATTCCGATCATCGCGATCCCGGTGTCGCTGGTCGGCACCTTCGCGGTGATGGCGGCGCTGGGCTTCTCCATCAACAATCTCACGCTGTTCGGCCTCGTGCTCGCGGTCGGCATCGTGGTCGACGACGCCATCGTTGTGGTGGAAAATGTGGAGCGCCATCTCGAGCACGGCCTGAGCCGGCGCGATGCCGCGCTCAAGACCATGGAAGAGGTCGGCGGCGCGCTGGTCTCGATCGCGCTGGTGCTGTGCGCGGTGTTCGTTCCGACTGCATTCATCGGAGGCATTTCCGGGCAGTTCTTCCAGCAATTTGCTGTCACCATTGCGGTCGCGACCGCGATCTCCTGCTTCTGCTCGCTGACGCTGTCGCCAGCGCTGGCCTCGCAGATTCTCACCCCGCATGAAGAGAAGCGGCCGCCGGCGAGCTGGAATGTCATCGCGCGCGGCTGGAATGCCTTCACCAGCGTGTTCAACCGCACGTTCGACCGTCTCGCGCATGGCTATGCCGGCCTTGCCAATTTCGTGATCCGGCACTCGGTGGTGATGATCCTGATCTACGTCGTGCTGATCGGCAGTGCCGGCTGGCTGATCGTGACCACGCCGCAGGGCTTCATCCCGGCGCAGGATCGCGGCTACGTCATCATCTCCGTGCAATTGCCCGGCGCGGCCTCGCTGGCGCGCACCACGGAGGTCGTGCGCGAGATCGAACGCATCTCGCTGGACACGCCGGGCATCGTCCGCGTCGCGGCCTTTGCCGGCTTCTCGGGTGCGACGCGCACGCAGGCCGGCAATGCGGCGGCATTGTTTCCGGTGTTCGACGAGCCCGAGGTGCGCCTGAAGAAGGGGCTCTCGGCGAACGCCATCACGGTCGAGCTGCGCAAGCGCCTGGCCGCGATCCAGGGCGCCTTCATCATCGTGATTCCGCCGCCGGCCGTACCCGGCATCGGCACCGGCGGCGGCTTCACCATCCGCATCCAGGACCGCCAGGGTCGCGGGCCCGAGCTGCTCGCCGCGGCCACCGACGAGCTCGTCGCCGCGGCGCGCAAATCGCCCTTGCTGCTCGCTCCGACGGTGTTCTCGCCGTTCTCAGCCAACACGCCGCAGCTGTTCGTCGACATCGACCGCACCAAGGCGCAAAAGCTCGGCGTGCCCATCGCCAACATCAACGACACGATCCAGACCTATTTCGGATCGACCTATGTCAACGACTTCAACCTCTTCGGCCGCACCTATCACGTCACCGCGCAGGCGGACTTTCCGTTTCGGAAAGAACCGAGCGACCTCTCGCGGCTGCGCACCCGCAACGCCTCCGGCGACATGGTGATGCTCGGCAGCGTGGTCGACTTCAAGGATGTTTCCGGCCCTGACCGCGTCGCTCGCTACAATCTCTATGCAGCATCCGAGCTCCAGGGCGAGCCAGCGCCGGGCGTGAGCTCGACCACGGCGCTCAACACCGTCAAGAAGCTCGCGGACGATACCTTGCCGAGCGGATTCACCTTCGAATGGACCGACCTCTCCTACCAGCAAATCACCGGCGGCAATGCCGGCCTGCTGGTGTTCCCGATCTGCGTGCTGTTCGTCTATCTCGTGCTCGCCGCGCAATATGGCAGCTGGACCCTGCCGTTCGCGGTCATCCTGATCGTGCCGATGTGCCTGCTCGCGGCCACCATCGGCGTGCGCATCATGGGCCAGGACGTCAACATCCTCACCCAGATCGGCTTCGTCGTGCTGGTAGGCCTGGCGGCGAAGAACGCGATCCTGATCGTCGAGTTCGCCCGCGACATCGAGCTCGAAGGCAAGCCGCGGCTCGAGGCCGTGATCGAGGCTTGTCGATTGCGCCTGCGGCCGATCCTGATGACGTCCTTCGCCTTCATCCTCGGCGTGCTGCCGCTGGTGATCTCGAGCGGCTCGGGCTCGGAGATGCGCCAGGCCGTCGGCGTCGCCGTGTTCTTCGGCATGATCGGCGTCACCCTGTTCGGGCTTCTGTTCACGCCGATCTTCTATGTGGTGGTGCGGAACCTGGCCGAGGGGAAGAACGCCAAGAAGCCGGAGGTCGCGGGCTCCTAGGTGTCGGGGATGGCAGCTGGCGCATCCTCATTCACGGTGTCGTCCCGGCCTTCGCCGGGACGACACCATTTTTGTAGCCCCACCTTCATACTAACGACCAACACGCAATGGATGGGCATTCCCGGGGTTCTTCACTAGTATCCGCGCGATTTCAAAACACTGCTGGAGCCAACACATGAAATCAGCCCTTCTCGCCGCCGTCGCAGCCTCGGCCCTGTTGCTGGCAGCGCCGGCCTCCGCGCAAGGCGTCAAGATCGGCATCCTCAACGACCAGTCCGGCGTCTATGCCGATTACGGCGGCAAATGGTCGGTCGAAGCCGCCAAGATGGCGATCGAGGACTTTGGCGGCGAGGTGCTCGGCCAGAAGATCGAGCTCGTCACCGCCGACCACCAGAACAAGCCGGATCTGGCGAGCTCGATCGCGCGGCGCTGGTACGACGTCGAGAACGTCGACATGATCACGGAGTTGACGACCTCTTCCGTCGCGCTCGCGATCCACGAGCTCTCCAAGGAAAAGAAGAAGATCGACATCGTGGTGGGCGCCGCGACCTCGCGTCTCACCGGTGATGCCTGCCAGCCCTACGGCTTCCACTGGGCCTATGACACCCGCGCGCTCGGCGTCGGCACCGGCGGCGCGCTGACCAAGGCCGGCGGCGACACCTGGTTCTTCCTCACCGCGGACTACGCCTTCGGCTACGCGCTGGAGAAGGACACCAGCGAGATCGTCACGGCCAATGGCGGCAAGGTGGTCGGCTCCGTCCGCGTGCCGCTCAATTCCTCGGACTTCTCCTCCTTCCTGCTGCAGGCGCAGAGCTCCAAGGCGAAGATCGTCGGCCTCGCCAATGCCGGTCTCGACACCACCAACTCGATCAAGCAGGCATCCGAGTTCGGCATCGTCGCCAGCGGCCAGAAGCTCGCCGGCCTGTTGATGACGCTCGCCGAGGTGAACGGCCTCGGCCTGCAGGCCGCGCAAGGCCTGGTGCTGACCGAGGGCTATTACTGGGATCTCAACGACAAGACCCGCAATCTCGGCGAGCGCTTCCTCAAGCGCACCGGGCGGATGCCGAGCATGATCCACGCCGGCACCTATTCGGCGACGCTAAGCTATCTCAAGGCCGTCAAGGCCGCCGGCACCAAGGATCCGGAAGCCGTTGCCAAGAAGCTGAAGGAGCTGCCGGTCGACGACGACTTCGCGCAAGGCGGCAAGGTGCTCCAGAACGGCCGCATGGTCCACGACATGTATCTGTTCGAGGTCAAGAAGCCCGCGGAGTCGAAGAAGCCCTGGGACTATTACAAGCTGCTCGCCACCGTCCCCGGCGACAAGGCGTTCTTCACCGCCAAGGACAGCGGTTGCCCGCTGACGAAGTGATGCTGATGGGGTAGGGCGAACGCCACACCTCCGGTGTCGTCCCGGACAAGCGCAGCCCCTGGCAACGCGTAGCGTTGTCGAGGGCGGAGCGCAGATCCGGGATCCATAGCCACAGGCCGACGTGGTTACGGGGACTCGGAGTTACCAGCTCGCGCCACAACTCCTCCCTGTGGTTATGGATCCCGGATCGGCGCGCGCCTTAAGGGCGCGCTTGTCCGGGACGACAGCGGAATTTGTGGCCGCAGCCCGCCCCTCACACCACCCGCAACACCAC
>NZ_SPQT01000044.1 GCF_004571025.1 Bradyrhizobium niftali
GGCTACGCCCGAGGCCCGAGATCGCGCGCACGATGGCGGCGCAGTCGGAACGTTTGGCAAGATCCTTCACAAAGGAGCGATCGATCTTGATCTTGTCGAACGGAAAGCTGCGCAAGTAGCTCAGACTGGAATAACCTGTTCCAAAATCGTCCATGGCGATGGAGACCCCGAGCTCGCGCAGCTGGTGCAGGATCGCGAGATTGGCTTCAGTCTCCGCGAGGAACACTGACTCGGTTATTTCGAGCTCGAGCCGCTTGGGCGGCAGGCCCGAATTGGCCAAGGCTGAGATCACCACCTGGACCAGATTGCGGTTACGGAATTGTGCCGGCGACAGGTTGACCGCGAGCTTGACTTCGGACGGCCACTTCACCGCTTCGTTGCAGCCTTGGCGGAGTACCCACTCGCCGAGCGAGACGATCAGTCCGATGTCTTCTGCCACCGGAATGAACTCCGCCGGCGAGATCATGCCCTTCTCCGGATGGTGCCAGCGCAGGAGCGCCTCAAAACCTGAGATCTTGTCGCGCGCGAGGTCGATCAGGGGCTGGTAGTGCAGCTCGAACTCGCCATTGGCAAAGGCGCGGCGCAGGTCGAGCTCCAGTTCGCGGCGCCGCTGTACCTGGTGATCCATCTCGCGCTCGAAGAAACGTTGCGTGCCGCGGCCATCTTCTTTGGCGCGATAGAGCGCCATGTCGGCGTTGCGCATTAGTTCCTCGCTACTCGTACCGTCGCCTGGTGAGAGCGCAATTCCGATCGAGGCGCCGATCATCACGTCATTGCCGTCGATCTCATAAGGCACACTCAATATCTCGATCAGCCCGGCGGCGAAGTCGCTCGCCTGCTTCGGTGACATGTCGTCAGCCAGGATAACCGCAAACTCGTCGCCACCAAGCCGTGCCGCCAGATTCTTGCCGGCTACTTGCGAGCGCAGCCGGTCGGCGACCTTCGTGAGCAGGCGATCTCCCATAGGATGGCCAAAGGTGTCATTGACGTTCTTGAAGAGGTCAAGGTCGATGCACAGCACCGCGACGCGTTTGCCGGCGGCATTGCTGCCTTCGAGCGCCTCGCCAAGCCGCTCCTGGTGGAGCGCGCGGTTGGGCAGGTTAGTCAATCCATCGTGGAGCGCCATATGAGCAATGCGGGCCTCGGCCTTGCGCCGTGCGGTGATGTCGACCACTGCGATCAGGTAGCCCTCACGCTCCTCAAGCATGAGGCGTCGCCCGAAGGTAAGCACACAAATCTCGCTGCCATCGGCTTTCACGTGACGCCAGTGATGTTCGGACTGGTAAGTATCGTCGACGTCCCGCAGCGCTTGCGTATAGCTGAGCCACTCGTCCTTTGGCCAGATCTCGTGAACTTTCATCCGCAGGAAGGTCTCGCGCGCGTAACCGTAATGTTGCACCGCTGCGTCGTTAACTTTCACAAAGGCCATCGTCTCGGCGTCCAACGCCCACATCGGCATTGGATTGCTGTCGAACAGCAGCCTCAACGAAGCGTCTCGGCGCTTCGAGGGCGTGACGTCGGAAATAACCAGGGAGAGGATACCGCCGAAGGCGGTAATTGCCAACCGCAAGCTGCGTTCATTGCTGTCAATCTCGAACTGGTCACCCCGGTCGTCCTTAGCCGCAGCTTCAACGATGGCTCGTGGGGTAAACTGAAAAAGGAGATCGACAAGCGATCCGGTGTGACTGGATGGCAGGTGCGCGATCTTCGGCGGACCTTCCGATCCATGCTCGCGCGCCTCGGAATATCGCGCGAGATCGCAGAGATCATGCTCAACCACGTGACCGGTGGGGGCACAACTGACCTCGACGAGATTTACGACAGGTATGATTACCTGCCCGAGAAACGCGCTGCGCTGCAAAAGCTCGAAGCTCACGTAAAAAAATTAGTAGTTGCGTAGGAAGTCCTACGGCTCAGAGGGTATCGGGTGTTTTAAGCTCGTGCTTGACCTGCTCTGCTTTGATCTGCCGCTCGGCCTCGTACCAGAACTCATCCATACGCCCTTCGGGCTTGCCGGCTTCTTCCCAGAGCTTATACGCGCGTGCTCGGATATCGTCCTCGTAGGCATGCGTCATGTGAACCTCCCAATGAGGCGCGGCCTCGAAAGCGGGCCTGCTGGTTTGCTCGCCTAGCATGGCAGCATGGAGCTGATCGAGCCTGCCCTTGATCTCATCTGCGAAGCTTGCCAGACGCTCCGCCGTCGCCTCATCCCTGATCAGGACGGTCGCGCGGCTGGCCAGTTCGAGTTGATGTTGCAGCTCCTTTGAAGTTCTTCCCGATGGCCCATGAGCTGCTCCGGCTGCTAATATGACGCCGCAGAGCGAGGAATGTTCGTAGGCTCCCATTGATCCGGGGCCTAAGGAGTTCTTCGGTCGTAATTGTCGCACGGCCGCGTTGCTTCAGAACGCGAGGCCCGTCGTTCTGTGCAGTGCCGATCGGAACCGATTGGTAACAGGTGGATTAGCTTTCGGGAGCATTCCGGAGCGGGTCCGCCGATGGCAATCGACGATTTCAAAGGGACAAGGCCGATATTTCTTCCCGAGCAATTTTTTCTGGGACGGATCGAAGGTTGGGCGGTGGTAGAAAGTCTGGTGGGCGGGTTGCTGAAGCGCGCGACAATCGCGGCCCACGGTGAATTCGAGTCAGACACGCAAATCGTTCTATTCACCGAGACTTACACATTTGATGACGGACATTCTGACACATTGCATTGGACGATACGAAAGGGCGACGAGGGTAGGTACACTGGATTGGAAAACCGACTTGAAGGCGATGCAATAGGTGAGCAAGCAGGTTGCGCCTTTCATTGGAAGTACACCCGCGACACCCCGCAACTCGGGGGCAAATCTTTCAAGCTGAACTTCGACGATTGGTTCTATGCAATCGACGATCGCGCCTGCATCGTGCGCGGGAGTGCTGGACGTGCGGGCATTCCGTTTGCGACGGCGCACATAACATATCGGAAGTTATGAATAACCGTCGCGTGTTCTCCGGTACTTGCGGGCTATGCGCGCCTTAGTCCGGCGACGAGCGGGCCGAGCTGCTCACGCGCCATGTCTTTCTGAGATTTTTCGAGCTCCACGCCCTTCATGGGGCGCGGCCCCATGCTCCGTTTGCCCCGGCCCATCCACAGTAAGCCTTGCGATTCGCCGCGGGCCGCTCCAGAGCTCGACCACCGGATGCGCTTCGAGGAATTTCAATGATCGACGTCTCGCATCGGCGTCGTCGCTGCATTCTAGCTCGTAGGTCGCGTGCGCGACTCCCCAGAGATCGACAGCGTATGCCACGTAACGCCTGGTCGTGCACTCAGACGGCGATGGCGGATCGGCGAAAAGACAAGGCTCCTGAATTCAATATGGATCAGCTTGTTTATTCCTGCCAATTGCAGAAATCTTAGACCGATCAAGCGCGCGATATGCCATTGCCTAAACGAAAGCGTCCTGTTAGTTGGCCGGCCCGGCTCGAGACGCTTTTCGCGATGCGAGATTACGAGGCTACCACCGATCGTCACTCGATGCGACAGGTACCGTTACCTACCTGCACAACGCTCCGCGCTGCAACAGCTCGAAGCTCATGTGAAAAAATTGCGCGGTTAACGAGCGCTTCGGATAAGCTCTCCTCGTCGGCTGACTTAACAGCCGTGCGCACGGCTCCAACAGGAGTACGACGCATGACTGGTAAAGCAGTGGTTACGTTCAAACGACTTCGCGGGCAATTCGGTGTTCCTTATTCACGAACTCATTTAGCACGCTTGGAAGATTGCGGAAAATTTCCGTCCAGCTTCAAACTGTCGGATCACCGGAATTCACCAATCGTCTGGTGGGAGGATGAGATCATCGACTGGCTTGAGAAGCGTGCGATGGCCAGCACCGACAGCTCCTAAGGGAGCGGGCGGCCCGACGAGGCCAGCATCCAACACTGGTCGAACGCTGGCCGCCTCCTCGGAGGCCGCCATGCGCTTCACAAAGGACAGATGTCTTAGTTGCGGAACACCCCAGCGTCGCCGTGCAGTCGATTCAAAATATTCCAATCTCGATGAGACGGGCAGAGTCACGTTCACCGAATACTGGTTTTGCTCAGAGGAATGCTACGAAAAGGAAATCAGCAAATATCTCGAAAAAGAATATGCATTTGACGTCAACGCCGACGGCGACCAAGTATGTATCCAACGGCCTTCGATGCGATCCAGAATTTATCAGGGCACAACGAAAAATAAACACACACGCGGTGTTCGCTTGTTTCGTTCGCAACCTGATGAGAAATCCTGCGTCGGTGTCCGTGCCCTGGCAACCATTTCTCCGTGAGTCACAGATGACGGAGCATCAACATCGAAAGATGTTAGAGCGCAATCGTACTCTCTTCAGTGTTGACGGGCGCGAGGCCGAAACGCACGAAGAGCAAGAGCACGAGCCGCTTCAGGGTGCCACTTCTCCTCCTCCGATCGCAGCAACGGGAACGCTATTGAGAGCAGCATCAACCGAGGACAGTGCTTCCCCAGCTGAAACTTCAGCTCCACAACAAAGCAACGGTGACCCCAGTAAACCCGCTAAGTGGAAGCGTGGTGCTGACCACTACAAATAGCTCTCACAAATAATTGTCTCCCAGCCTCGCTTGTACGGTGTGCCACATAGTGCATCACGAGTGAGCTAGATCCCACGTAGCTGCCGTCTATTTTCGCCTTCTAAGGCGTTGTAGCTATGCTCCATGAACTCTCGGTGGTCCACAAATCCCATTAGACGTGACGGTCAGGTCGTATCCGTTCGACCGAACGTCGCTGGCGATATTGAAATCCTCAAGTGCCTTGGACGCTACACCGTTCTGACGGCAGAAGATATCGCCGCGCTCACGAGACGCTCCTACAGCGCGGTAATCGCGGCTCAATCTCCTCAAGCGCGAACCAAATAAATTCATCCAGGTACACCGCAGTCGATTGGAAAGTCCGAGGCTGTATCAGTGGTCGGCACAAGCACTGCATCTCACCACTAAAGGAATCGCCAAGCTTCAGGAGATCGGTTTCGAGGTCGCACCGCGCGAACTCGATCAAATCCGTCAGCAACTGAAGGCAGAGGAGGCCGCCTTCTCAACAGCCAAAAAGCCACGCCAGAAAAAACAAGTCGACCTTGCGCTGGTACATCAGGTGAAGGCGCAAGATAGAATATTGGACTATCGAGAGAGAAAAGGCCCGCGGGAATGCGGGCCTGAAGTTTTTAGATTACACGCACTGTAAGCTCAAATGAAGCGGATGGCACTGCTCGCCAAACGCGCTATGCGCAAGCGAGTACCTACTCAGTCTCGGAACGTTCGCGATCTTGTCCGTGCGTTACCGAAGGCAGTCGCATACGCGACAAACTCAAGGGCGAAGAAACCGGGTCAATCGAGCGCAGCTCCCCCCGGTTGCCGAGCTGGCGCCAGGTCTCCGATCGTGTCTGCCCGCCCGCGTGGGAGTAGCGAACAACCGCTTTCTGGAGTCGTTCCACCTCGTGGACGATCTCCCGGACTGCTCGCTCATATGGTGGATCAGGCCTGTTCTTCAGGTCACTCAGCTTCTCGGTCAAATGCCACAGCGAATCGTTTACCTCCGCATAGAAAGGGTTACATCTCTTACGTGCGTCTTTGAGCTTCTCTCCAGCTGACCAAGTCACTGTAGTCAGGCTTACAGACTCTTCAGCGGAAACATCACCGTCGAGCTCGACCGCCTCTCGTGCAAACACCTTTACGCTCAGATCGGTGTTTCCATTCCGATTCAATGTCTTCAGATAGAGCACGCTCGCATTCCAGACATCGAGGATGCCATAGAGTAAAGTCGTCGTGTTGGCGACAGTAGTCACAGTGCCATCCGGATTCTTGATCGTAAGTGGACTGTTGACCGTAAGCTGTGTCCAGCTCCCGTGCACCGGTGCCGGAACATCATCAATGCTCCAATTGAATCTTGCGTTCGCCATCCCTCGCGCTACAGCGAAGATGGGCTGCTCTACCATTTGCTCGTGCTTGAAGAAGTCGAAAGCAGACGGCGGGCACATCAGTCCGGGCTTCACCACGAAGGAGGTCGAGTTGGGCTCGTCGAAGTGACCTTTGTCGATGGGGTCACCTTGCGTGGTCTGAATGCTGCGATGCGCCGCATCAAGCAGCGGGAAGATGTTATCCCGTCGCATGCTGTTCGTTGTGGAGTTGCGAATATGCGCCGCAAGAAGCGCGTTGAATGCCGGGTAAGCGGCACTGGCTGGCTCTCCAGTTACACGCGAATAGGTCTCCGCGAGAGTGCTGCCTCCCGCGCGAATAACCTTCTCTAACGGAATCCCGCGCTGGTAGACGAGATAATTGATGAACAGTATTGCACAACCGTAGGAGTAGATATCTTGGTCGGTATTCTTGGTTGTCGTTACGAAGTCGAAGCGCGGCGAGTTACCGCTCCCACCGTTCAGCCACTGATTGATTCGGGGCCCCTGACCGGCATCATAGTAGCCTCGCGGATGCAGAAGCGCGCCCAGCAAGTTCGACAGACCTTCTCCCGGTGATGCGCCCGCGTCCCATCCGTAGCCGGTGAACCCCATCAGGATTTCGGCCAGCTCCGCCACGAAGACGAATCTCGGGAACTCAATGACCGCGGCATTCAGATCTGGACCACTGAGGGGTGGCGGATCTGGAGGGAAGAGCGATGGAGGTGGAGGCGGAGGGGCCGTGAACGCTCGCCGTATCCAGATTTGACTGCTCTCTTCGGTCTCGTAGCCATAGTTCCAGCCATTGGCAGTCGCTGACGGGTCATCTTTCAAGACGACGACCCAAATGGAATGCGGCGAGCTCATTCCCGCTGCGAAGTTCGTACTGAAAAGCTGATTGAGCCTAAATAGGTCCGCTTCGCAGGTTGCTCCGATGCTTTGAGCACGCTGCCGGGCGCCTGGATCGTCTTCGCAGGTGACGAGGAAGTTCTTGGTCTCGGCAACTATCTCGTAGCCAGAAAAAAAGCCCGGCATTGCGTGACCTCCTTAAATTGAATCTCAGTATTCATCATTTGATCTTGTACGAAGAACTGACGAGCATGCGTATGAAGCTGTTCACATCAGGTGAGAGATAGCTGTCCGACTGCACGCTCCCCGACAGCTTGCGTTTGTTGTTTCACCCATACAAGCGCAACACCTGCTTTACTTTCGTAAAATACGAAAAGGAATTTAATGAAAAACGGAAATTGATTGCGGGTGCGACCCATCGTCAGACCGAGGTTTTGAGCCACGTGCTTGGCGGCGTTGCGTTCTGAACTGTCTGATCTGCCTCTACCGGTATCCTAACTAGAACAGCACCGGCACTGGCCCGTTTTAGCCCTAAGTGGCCTATTGGAGTTTGGGAGCCGCCGAGTTTGCAAAGCCTGGCAGCAAGCGCTACGAGGCCATTCCCCGCTGTGACCGGGGTGACGAGTGTCCTCGACCTCTGCCCGAGGTAATCAATCTAGTCGACCCATAGGAGGCCGAGAGCAGCAACAGAAAAAGCGCCCTAGCTGCTTTGTATCTGGCGGCGGCGCGGCTGTTCTCCCGACCCGACATCACGATCCTCTCTTCGCAGGTGCACACGCGCCAGGTCCACCTTCGGCCTCGCCGTTCTAAGGCGATATCAAAGATTTTGAGTTGGTCAGGCATTGCGCTGCGAAAGAGCGAGGGACGGTCTGAGAATAGTCGAAATGCCTGACCCGATCCACAGGTGCCGACACCCCTTTTTATGCGCCCGGGGGGAATTTTCGCTCGAATGAGGTGTTTGAATTACTCTTGGCTGCTGCAAAATTGTTTGAAGGTTAAAGGACCTCGGTATAGCATCGGAGGTCCGGCTTTAATGAAAGTTTTTAGAAGTGCCGCCTCATTGGCGGGTTCACATATACGCCCCCCGCAGCACGGCACGTCCTCCTCCGGAGATCACGCTCATGTCTTCTCCCAGCAAGATTGCGCTCTTTATTGATGGGGCGAATCTTTACGCGACGGCAAAGACGCTCGGTTTCGACATCGACTACAAGCGCCTGCTGAACGAATTTCAGAGCCGCGGCACGCTGTTGCGCGCGTTCTACTACACCGCCATCATCGAGGACCAGGAATACTCCTCGATCCGCCCCCTGATCGACTGGCTGGACTACAACGGCTACACCGTCGTCACCAAGGCGACCAAGGAGTTCATCGACGCCTCCGGCCGCCGCAAGGTCAAGGGCAACATGGACATCGAGCTTGCCGTGGATGCCATGGACCTCGCCGAGCACATCGACCAGATGGTGCTGTTCTCCGGTGACGGCGACTTCCGCTCCCTGGTCGAGGCCGTCCAGCGCCGCGGCGTGCGGGTCACGGTGGTCTCGACCATCGCCAGCCAGCCGCCGATGATCGCCGACGAGCTGCGCCGCCAGGCCGACGTCTTCACCGATCTCGTCGAGCTGCAATCCAAGCTCGGCCGCGATCCGTCCGAACGCCCCGCTCCACGCGAGCGCGAGCCGCGCTATCATACGCAGCAATTCCCGCGGCGTGAGACCGTCGTGGGACCGAAGGGAAATGATAGCGTTTTTGAATCCTGAGCGAGACCGCTCAGGAGCAGGCGGCCACCGATCACCTTGGGACTCAGGCGGCTAAGCAGCGTAACCGGATACTTCTGGCCCAGCTTCCCGAAAGGACAGCTCAGCCCTCCTTGGAATCTGAGCCGCGAAATGAAGAAGCCCAAGTCCCGCGTTGAAGATACGCAACTCGACAAGCGCGCCGACATCGTGCCAACGAGCGGCTACGCGATGATAGGCGACGGGCAGTTCAAAACAGTTCATTGATGAGGCAGCGGCAAAGAAGGCGGCCACGGACTTGCTTGCAAAATATCCGATGCTGAAGATCGAGATCTATGACGCAGCATCGAAGTCACGGGCCTCAGTGAAGTAAGAAGTCGAGCCGGTGCTATCGCGGCGACGCCTGTTTCGTGGACAATCTGTACGGCACGCCGCCTGCGACCTGCCATTAGAAAGCCCACCCCAAAAGCGAACGTCTGAAGAGTTCACGCCGTAGCCGAGAGCAGAACCTTTGCGTTCCTGCTCGACCAGCAAGAGAAGATCGGGATTGAACTGACGGCCCTTCGAGAACAAGCCGCGCAAGAGTTGGAGGCGTTTTCTACTCCGAAGCGAAAGCGCCATACGAAGGCTGAAATCGCCGCACAAGAATAGAAGATCTAGATCGTCCCTGCCTCAGGGGTAGAGCGTTTAGGAAAGGCCCGCGGGAATGCGGGCCTCAATTTTGCGACCAGAGATCCCGAGTTGTGGCAGCTCGATTGAGCATGAAATCCTAGTCCGTTGTCCGCAGGAGTAGTGAAGCGCTACCTGTCCGCCGGGCACAGCTGGTACCTGTCTCCGTCGTGCCGCTCCACATTCATTCGCGCCATGTAGTTGACTTTGACTTCCTCCGAAGGACAGAGACAAGGCGGCTTGTTGCCATAGTGGATCTTCCAGCACTCGCTTGCGGTGGCATCAATGAGCTCCCAAGCAATGACATTTTCCGTCTGAACAAGAACGCTAGGACCAGGAATCGCTGTTGTACGTGTCCCTTCAACTCTGCACGCAGGCGACAGAAAGACTTGCGCGGGATCGAGTTCGGTCGGGTAGACCCGAAAAAAACCCTCTACGGTCGCATAGTCCTTTACGACCGCTCGCACCATTGCCTTCGTATAGACCAGCGTGGTTCTCACGCGCATCGACGGGACGGACACCCACACAGGTAAAACTTTTCTTCAGCACATACAACAGCGGATGCTCTTGAGTGGTCTTGGTAAGCGACACGAATGGTATCTTGTTCACCGCAGCGATGACCCAATCGTCGTTGTAGGCGACGGTTCCCAGCGACCCATGTAATCCTCCTATGGGTGCAGAATCTACAAGTGCTGCCAGGCGAAAGAAATTGATTCTCGGTCGGCGCAAGCTCCCTCAGCGAGCTCACCGGCGGGAGCCGGTCGAAGATGGCTGCGAGACACCACCGAAGCACGAGGTGTCGAAACGGCCGGAAGACATGGGCACATATCCGGAAGGCCTCGTCATCCGCGACTTATAGGTCCGCTCGTAGGTTGAACGCGGTTCGGGCGCTTCCATCGAGCAGATCGGTCAGGCGATCTTACGCAACTGTATTGCGCTCTTAACTTCGAAGGGCCGTGTCGCTCTTATCGAGCACAAGGCAAAGCAACAGGCCTCCAGTCGATCGGAATCAAGATGACTACAACCACGCCGTGAGCTAGGATTACGCTTGTTTTTGCGCTGCCGAAGGCGTGGGTCTTCGATTCAAGCTCGAGCAAAGATCCGAACGAAGCATCGTGGCTAGAGTCTTCTTGTCCATGAGGAGGGTCCCCGATGGGTGTCAATGAAACTACTCCATCGGTAGTCGTTACAGGCGTCCTTTCTGTAGACGAAGCGTCGCTTGATGCGACTATGAGGAATTTCAAGAAGGGCGATAAAATCGGGGTTAAGTGGCCTCAATCGTCCGATCAGCTCATCTCTCTTGTACAAGAGGTAACGAGGAGGTTTGACAAGGAGCACATTGCGGGCGTTGGTGCCGACGAATTCATAAAGAGTGCCCCCGAAGCGTTGCGCAATACGTTTCGCGACCGAGCAAAATGCGAAAAACGCCTCCCCGAATTGATGGACATCATGAGTGACTTCGGGAAGTACAGAGAAGGGCGTCCTGACTTAGAAGAGTATTATCTAAATTGCAGAGCGGGAGCGATCAAGTTCTACTTGCTACGGGCCAACTTTTTTGCCCATTGGAAGCTAGGGTACTTAAGTTCTTGGGTGGGGCTGAGTAGACTTGGCCTGAGCGCGCCCGCGGCGTGGAAGCCGTACCAGGGCATGCCGTCTGATAAATTCTATCCGTTCCTGTACGACGAATACAGAACCCAGCATATTTCGAGTATCCGTCTTGTGAAGATTGGAAACTATGAAATTACCTGCCATGGGTGTCCGGATTGGATATACATCGATATACCGGAAGCTTCACTCGACCGCAGTGGTAATTTGTGCGCTGGCGAGGACGTGCTCTGTCGGTGGGCTATACCTCAGGTCGAGCTTTCCGGGCAATTGAGAATTCCGCCCCCCGATTCGTACAATGGAGAATGGGTCGGTTACACGGCGTAGCGAGCCTCGCCTCCTCCTGCGCTGCCGGCCGGAAGCGGGAACGCAGGACCGTTCGATTCACCAACAGCTCAATGAGCAAAACGGACTGTTCATGAAATCGCGCAAACCGGGAAGAAGGATTAGCCGACTGTTTTGCCGGCCCACAAACCTGCCCTTACATGCTACAATCGACACATGTCTTCCGATATATTCGACGGCTCCGATCGAAGCAGTTGGCGGAGAATCTTGGCTCTGGTCTGGGTCTTGCTCTTTGTTCCCGCGATTTATTTTATTGGAGTTGGCGTGCTTCTCGGCAACGGAATAGATCTGGACCGTAAGCGTAGCTCTGCGGCCCTTTTTAATGGCGCTTGACGTCTATTTTGTTCGCGTGGCGCGTCGCCGCGGTTTCCATGTGTCGGACAAAGCGTTGACGGCGGCCTCGAGCGCCTTGATGTCGATCACGTTGGGATCGAACCGCTCCGGGCCCCAGCGGCGCATATGTTCGTGCTCCGGATGAGCAGCGTCGCTGATGGCGTCGAGGTATTCGGCATAGCCTGGCGCACCGCCGACGTCTTCCGGAGGACAACGACCGGCGGCCTCGAGCAGGAAGGGCATGCCCTCCGTCGTAGTGTTGTCGAACCATTTTTCGAGCTTGATCACATGGTCCCAGCTGTCGCCGAAGTCATAGAGATAGTGGATCGTCTTGGCGCCGGTCTCTCGAACGATATCGCAAAGCCGCGCTTTACGGGCATCCATGGGCTGGTGGCCGTAATCATTGTCGGGGTCGGGAATCCCCCAATGTGCCTCACCAGCGAAGAACTCGAAGAGGTGACTGTTCGTCCAGCCGAATGCCTCCTGAAGCGTCAGATGCAACCGATCAAGGCGCAGGGTGACGGGTACGACAAGGCGACGCATCACCTCCGGCTTCACATCCTTGAGAGTTACCTTGATCCGGACCGCGGTCGTGTTCAGGCTCATGCCGCCAGCCTCGGATCGTGTGCATGCATCGTGTAGATCGACGCCCAAGGGAGCAGTTCGTCCAGTCGCGCCGCAGGCCAACCATTGACGAGTTTCGCGAGAACATCAGCGAGCCAATGCTCGGCACTGACGCCATTGAGCTTACAGGTCTCGATTAACGAAGCCAGAACTGCCCAATTCTCGGCGCCCTCGTCGCAACCGGCAAAAAGGGAGTTCTTGGCGTTGAGCTTGATCGGCCGCATCGCACGCTCGACAGCGTTCGTGTCCATCTCGATGCGCCCGTCATCAAGATAGAGCGTCAAGCCGTCCCAATGACGCAGCGCGTAACGCAAGGCCTTCGCCGTGTCGCTCTTCTGTGCAAGGTGATCAAGCTTGGCCTCAAACCACTGCTTCAAGGCTGTAGCCAGAGGTCGGGCATGCGCCTGCCTGCCAGCACGGCGCTCGACATCTGATCGGCCGCGGAGCGCTTTTTCGACCGCGTAAAGTTGGGCGATGCGCTCAAGAGCCTCGCGGGCAACTGGAGCTGGCGCCGGAGCGGCCTCGCGCTCGATCTTCACAAACTGGCGCCTCAGATGCGACCAGCAGAAGGCGAGCGTCCCGGACAAGGCGTCCCCACGCGTCTCTCGGATCATAGTCTTGTAAGCCTGATAACCGTCGCAGTGGATGATGCCGCGAAAGCCCTCAAGCAGCTGCAAGCCATGAACGGCTCCACGGCCCGGTGCATAGGCATAAACTACTCCGGGCGGATCAGGCCCGGCCCAGGGCCTGTCATCGCGCGAGAGCGCCCAGAAGTAGCCGGTCTTGGTCCTGCCGCGCCCCGGATCCAGCACCGGTGCCGGCGTCTCATCGACACAGAGCTTCGAGGAGGCGAGCAGAATCTCGCGCAGACGATGCCACAGGGGTTTCAACTCCTGGGCGGCGTAGCCGACCCAGAAGGCAAGCGTGGAACGGTCGATGGCGATACCGTGCGTCGTCAGCATCTGCGCCTGGCGGTAGAGCGGCAAATGCCAATGATACTTGGCGTCGATCACATGCGCGACGAGCCGCTCGGTCGGCAGTCCTCCCCTGATCAATCGCTCGGGAGCAGCATGCTGGAGGACGACGCCGTGACAGGCGCGGCAGGCCAGTTTGGGGCGGCGGGTGACGATGACGCGATACTGCGCCGGTACGACGTCCAGCCTCTGGCTCTCATCGTGACCGATCTCAAAAAGGTCGCCTGCGCAGCACGGGCAGCAGGTTGCAGCGGGCATCAGGGTCTCGATGATGCGCGGCAAATGCTCCGGCAGCTTGCCACGATTGGCCCTGCGCTCGGCAGCTCTCTTCTCGCGTGCTTTGGGATTGGCGCGGTCCTCGGCTGCCTCGAGAGCCGCGACAGCCTGATCGATATCCTCCAGAACAAGCTGGAGCTGATCAGCGTCAAGCTTTTCCGAGGATCGACCGAACTGCGCGTCTTTTGCAAGCTTGAGCAACCGCTCGAGCCTGGCGCAGCGATCCAGCAGAGCCGCGGCAAAGGCACGCAACTCGGCTGGATCGCTCGGCAGCTCATCAGGCAAATCACTCATTGGCCCGAGTCTGCCATGCTTCGCGCCCCGATGCAGCGAAGATTTTATGTCCTACGCAAGCGCTTTCGGCTGCGGGATTCGAGGCGCATGCATGCGTGTCCAATCCATGCCGGCTAGAAGCGCGGACAACTGCGCGGCGTTCATTCGCATGACGCCGTCAACGACCGGCGGCCACTTGAAGGCGCTGCCCTCAAGCCGCTTCCAATACAGCACGAGGCCACTACCATCCCAGACAACGATCTTCACCCGATCAGCGCGCTTCGCACGGAAGACCACCGCCACGCCCTTCATCGGATCGTGGCCCAGCGTCTCCTTCGCCAACAGCGCCAGGCCATCCGCGCCCTTCCTGAAGTCTACAGGTCGGGTCGCAACGTAAATCATGAGGCCAGCAGGAGCCGTCAGCATGAACGTGTCCGGCGCAACGCAACAAACACATCACTCAACACGGCAAGGCCAGGCGTCCCTCGCACCTCAACTCGTGCCCCATGGAGCTCAACCGTCACAACGGCTGCTTCCGGCGACCCGGAGGGAGCTGCAGCCACCGATGGCGACGATTCCGACACCAACGGCACAAACGACAGTGCTCCCGCCGCAGCTGGCAGCACCAGTTGACCTGAACGCGCCCGGCGCCGCCAGTCATGCACCTGCTGGGGCCGGCAGCCATGGCGACGTGCGACATCTGTTACGATCGCGCCCGGCTCGAGACTGTCCGCGACAATCTGCGCCTTCAAATCATCTGGCCACTGTTTCCGGCCGCCGCCGGCGTACACTTCTATGCGCGGTGACAACGGTCGTCTTATGTCGTCCGAATGGTCGTCCATTGTGAGCACCCTTGCAGAAGATGACTCTTCTAACGGCGCTCACAGGTCTACGCACAAACAATCTGATGGGCCTCGCTGCCCCGCTTACTCTGGACCTATTCTCCCTTTCTCTTCTCCTTTTCCCAGCTGCCCTCTTGATTGGCGCAATAGCAGGCTTCAGACGGCCATTCTCATCATGGCTCGTCCTTTTGCCTCTCCTCCTCATCTTTACTTATTTGTTTGGCGCAATGAAGCAGCCAGTTTGCTGTAGGCAAACGTCGACTCCCCCGCTTGGATCATATTCAGTTGTTTTACGCTCGACGCCATCAAATAAAGATGTCGTTGGAGTACCTGGAATGAGCAGGTACATGGATGCGGAATTTGGAGTGTCTTTCTGGTATCCAAGCCAATGGACTGTATCGGAGATAAAATTAACTGACATCGAAAAGGCGCACTATCCTGAAGGCCGCATTCAAAGGCGACTCTTTGTCTCAAATCACGACAAAGGATTCTACTTTGATGAGATCAATTCCGCGACAAGCTCACTAACATCTCCAGCGGATCGAGGATGCGCGCTGACCTATTCTCTTAATCTGCAAAATGACGCGTGGATGCAGCAAACCACTGGCTGTGATGGCGATCCCACACCCGTTCCGGCCGCTCTCGTGGAACAGTCATTTTATACCACGGGTGGTCTAAGAATTTTAAATGGTGCCTCTCGGTTCCAGACCGAGCTCCTCGTGCCCCTCACCGCTTGGAAGTTTATAGACGTAAGTTATGAGGGGTCGCTTGAAGTTGGTTCGCGCATGAGTACGCTACCAATTGTTACCTCGATTTCGTCCCTCGAATTCGACCAGGCCACCAGCGTGGAAAAAGAAATACAAGTCATTCAGGCCGAGCAAGATTCTTATGCAGGTCAGTGAGTAATTTTATGGACCTCTGATCGTGTGTTCACACCACTGGTACTCAAACTATCCAGTGACCCCACTGACCAAAGTGCTGAGTCAGGGCAGTGTCCAAGTCGACACCTTGAGTGCTCGCGCCAATTGTGAGAGGTTGATTCTTTTGTCGGGTTCCGTTCGAAAACAGAAACGATGGATAGATCATTGTGTTCAAACAGGCCAGCGTCAGGATTAGTTCTAATATAGCCACTGTCTGGGCTGGTCCCCAAATAAGTACCAACGAACTGTGTGCCCCCATTGTGGCTATATTGTCCAAATCCGTCGTAGTCCGAAATCGCCGACAGGTCCACGCCAGTAGTGGCGGTCCCAGAATGAACGCGATAATCAACTCCATATGAGATAGATTCTGCGGGCGGCGGGCTGCTAGTTACCGTAATACTCAAACTGGAAATTGCTTGCCCGTGATGACCGTCATCAACGGTGTACGTAAATGTATCTACGGCGCCGCTGCTCGTGGCCGACCTTAACGGTTCTGTCTCTGTGTAAGTGTAATTTCCAAATGCATCGAACGTGAGCGCGCCGAATGCGCCCGGAATGGTTGCGGAGCTGTTGGGCGCAACCGTGACGGTCTTAGTCCCGAATTTGACCTCGGTCACATGCAATGCGTGGTGAATGTCCGGGTCAGTATCGTTGGCAAGCACATTGCCGATGATCGAATGGCCCTTTTGCACGAGCGCAGAATCAGGCGACGCTTTCAGATCACTCGATCCATGAATCGTCACGGCGACATCTTGGTTGGCTATGCCGCCATGGCTGTCGTTGACCTGGACCGCCGACGTTACGATCAACGTTTCATCCCCGTTTAGGAAATCAAGTGCGTTGTCTGCGATCGTGTAGCCCCAGTCGATCTTGCCGTTGTTACTGTTGGCCGAATCTGGCACAAGCAAAAAAGCCTTCTCGAAATTAAACAATTGATCGTCGAGCAGCGGAAGACATGTCCTAGTGAATCCTGGTACGTTACGGTCTGATGGACAACGCTGGCCGTCGGCCTGTCACCAAGATCCGCATCGGTGAACGCAATTGCTCCGTTCGCGATGTCAAGCGCGAGGCTTCCTGTAACGTTCGGAAGTTCATTGATCGTCGCGGCGATAATCGAGTGCGCCTTGTCAATCAGCGGCGCGTGATTAGTTTGGACAATGGGCCCGGTCGTGAAGGACCCATCGGTGCGCATATCAAACCCTTGCGTGCTAGAACCGACAACCAAGCGGTCTGAAAAATCTAACTCGAAGGTGTAGTTCGTATTTGGAGAAAGTGTGTTTGCCGGGATCAGGGCTGTCGTAGACGAGGAGCTTTGAAAGTCGTCCTGAAAAACGACCTGATGAGTGGTAGCATTCCAGATAGTGAGAAATGTAAAGCCAGTTGTCACGTGGGCATCGGGCGCGAATGAGTTGTAATGCACCGTGAAATCGTTGGCAGGATTGAACCCGTTCAGACTGCTATAGTTCGTTACGAACGGGACCGCGCTAGTGAAATAGTTTGCCTGATACGAGACGCTGCTTGTGGAGCTGATCTGATTTCCAACGGCCGTGACAGTGTAAGTCCCGAACGGATAAGCGGCCTCCAGATTCGAGAACGAGGTAAATGCCGGAGAGCCGAAGTCAAACGTCGTCGGTGCAATGAGGCCCATTGTTTGCGGTGAGCCGGGACCTGGATAACTTGCGCTGGCGGCACTGTAATCACCGGCCGTTAAGAATGTCGCGCCGATGCTGAAAAAATAGAACCACGGCACCAGCGGAGCGGTGTCGCTGGTTTGATCGAAGACGGTATTGTCGAAGATGTAGGGACTGATCTGGTCAGTTGTGGTGCCGCCGGAAGTGAAAGCCGTCAGGAATAGCGGATTAAGAAATCCGGGATATGCCCCGGAAATCCCGGTCAGTTCATGTGTTCCCGCTGACGTTCCGTCGGTCACCCACAAGCCAAAGTCTTTGGTCGGATTGAAAAACACATGGCCATTGAAGCTGGCAAAGTTTGCGTTACCCTCAATGCTTGGCCACAGCCCGCCGGATGTCAGTTGGTGGGTGCCGGCCGCCGTACCGTCGGTGACCCACAGGTCAAACTGCCCGTTTGCATCTCCGCCAATGAACACGACCTTGTTGTTAACAATGGTCATGTTGCGAGGACTAAGCCCGTTGGAATAGGCGCCGCTGATTCCGGTGATCTCGTGCGTACCGACCGCCGTTCCGTCGGTGACCCACAGACCAAAGACCCCGCTCGCATTGAGGCCATTGAACAGAACTTTACCGTTATAGATGGTGAAATCGGGATCGGGGTTGCCAACATTCGAAAAGAGGCCACCCGAATTCGCGCCGCTGATGCCGGTAAGCTCGTGCGTACCGACCACGGTCCCGTCGGTCACCCAAAGATTTAAGTTGCCGTTCGCATCTTTGCTCTCAAACAGCGCCTGGTCATTGAAAACGGCTAGGTGACTGCCGCTGATGCCAATGAGTTCGTGCGTACCTACCGACGTCCCGTCAGTGACCCACAAGCCTTGGCTGCCGCTCTCATCGGAGCCGAAGAAGAGCACTTCGTCGCCGAAAACTGTCATAACCGAAGGATTGACACCTGCGAGATTCGCGCCGCTGATGCCGGTGATTTCATGCGTACCTGCGGCCGTCCCGTTGGTCATCCATAGACCTTTGACACCGTTCGCATTGACACCACTGAACAGAACCTGGCCGTCAAAGGCTGTAAAATCCGGGTTCACAGTCGAAAAGAGGCCGTTCGAATTCGCGCCGCTGATGCCAGTAAGCTCGTGTGTACCGACCGCCGTTCCGTCAGTTACCCACAGACCAACGGCCCCGTTTGCATTGAATCCACTAAACAGGATCTTGCCGTCAAATACTGTTATGTACCTCGGCGAAAGCCCGCCCGGATTTGCGCCGTTGATCCCAGTGAGTTCGTGCGTCCCGGGGGCCGTCCCGTCGGTTACCCACAGACCTGCAGTGTTGTTAGCGTCGAAGCCCTCAAACAGAAGAAATTGATTTTGCATAGCGTTCCTCCCGGGTTGCCACCAGGCCCACACGCTTATTAAGTCTTTGTTTTTGGCCTGACCGGTTCGCGAGCCATTCGCTCCGGCATAATAATTAATGCGACGAGCACGAACCTCGCCGTTTAGGAATAGCTACGTCAGCGAATCTAGCGCAGGGGTAGTGCACAACCGCAGCGCCGTCTCTGCGGTGCCTGCCGATGGCATTGATGCTGCCAGTTGAGGAAACGGAGACGTCGGTGCGTCGCCGTTTTGTGGACAGCTATCAGGCGCGCAATTACGCCCGTTACAATTTGATGCCCTTTTTTATGGGTAAGCAAAGGAGAAATTGCACGTTTGACGCGAAGCGCACTCCTTCCACACTCAATTACCAGCCTCGTTGTCGATCGACTGAAAGAACACAAGTCCCAACGCCGCCGCATCGAATAGACCCATCCGGCGATCCTCGCTCATCCACGGCTTGCGAGGTGGCGGAACGTATCGCTCGAACGCCGGAATGTGCTTCGCAATGAGCTCAGCCAGGCGATGTTTGTTCGGGCATTCATGACGCTCGAACGCGGCTCGGACCTGATCGCGCGAGTATGTAAAAACCGGAATGTCGCGGCCTTCGCTAGCCCAGCGATCGATGTATTGAGAACACGACGTGCTGGCGTTGGTTCATACCGCGCATCGACGACGGCGTCGTCGCGCTTCCCTCGCATCCTCGCTGGGGCGATGAGAAAGACAACTATCGCAAACAGATCTGCAGCGGACCGAAAGCAGCGAGGTGACGCGATCGGTCCCAAGCCAGGCGCGCTCTCGCGGATGCCAGCTTAGTCGCCGCATTGTGAAGGCGCGTCATCGTAAACACCGACTGCGATGATCTCGTAGGGCATTGACCAGCGCAGCGCATCGCCGCCATGGCGGATGCGCCAGGAGACCAAGGCAAGGTCCACTCGCGGAATTCCGAGCACGAGCATGCAGTCGCCGACCTGCAGTGACTTCTGCTTCTCGTCGGGTGCGGTGCCTGCGACGAAACCAACTCGGCGATCATGAACCAAGAGTTCTTGTTCGTCTTCCTTAGCCGAATAGATAGCCGCAGAGACAAACTCACCGTCTTCCTCTCGGTGGAATCGTTTGCGAAGCTTGAGCATGAACTTCACGTAGTTGAAGCCAACCATGCGCATGCGGAGACGAACGCGATCCTCCGATGGCGTGATTTCAAACGTGCTCCGCTCGTACCGCGAAAACGCATCCTCAGCCTCTTTCTCCTCATAGCCCGCGATCGGCTGGAGAGTGTCGCGAAGGTCTTGACCGCCGAGATTAAGGATCGGATGGACCTCAAACACGTGCGGCGGATTGGTGGGCGCGGGTCCCTCGTACGGAGCCCCAGCTCCAGACTGTTGAATATGGCTGTTGTCGCCGCCGTGCTCCGGCCAGATGCGCCAGACGCCGGAGAGAGCAATGCTTTGGCCAGTCCCCTCGACTGCGTGTATTGCATCGACGGCCGCGGGGACACTCTTGGCATTTTGAATTTCAGCGACAGTAGCCAAGCCAATCTCCGGCGCCCGGCCCGCGACGTGCATATCACCGTCCTTGCTGCCCGGATTCGGCCTCTTATGCGCCGCATCGACGATGTATTGTGCGGAGATCGTTAGGCGGTTCTTGTACTTCTCAATGAAGCTTCGATTGAGTTCGAGAATATCGTCCGCGTATGACGGTGCGATGGAAAATACGAAAAGAGTCGCGCACACTAAACCCGATAATTTGTTCACGCTGATCCCTCCTTCAAAATGCATCAAAATAACTCAATCGAGCCGCTCGCGGCTCTAGAAACGCGTCGAAGAATAGCTCAGCCGGTCATGGCTTAGCAAGATCAGAGGTAGTCTCTCAAACGTAACGCAACTGACGTCTTGGCGGTTTGGGCGTGCACCTGCGCGCGGACCGTTTCGGTCATTATTCGTTGAGATCGAGTGGTTGTTAAGGGTTGATTTAGTTCCGAGCCTAATCATCGGTGAGCCACCAGAGATTCGATCATGCGATTGCATCAGGTTACTGCAAGCAGCAGCGAAGTACCGATGCCTCCCGTGATGCTGGACCCCGGGGATTTCTCCAATCCTGATCGAGACGAGGTTCGGGCGCTCCTGAAGACGAACGGCGAGCGAAATAGCACCACTTGGCTGGTCGTGGGCGCGCTGGTTGTGGGCTTTGGCGCGGGATGGGCTGGTGGCTTTGGATGGTACAGCTCCGTGGCTCTCTGGTCCCTCAGTCCGACCACTCAAGCACAAACGCCTTCGCGTCGAACTGCCGAAACAAAGTCTGGCGGCAGCGGCGAAAGCCTGCGAAAGGCGGCATCGCCTCTTGCTATGCGACGGCCGCCAACCGTAGGGGCGGTTTCAGCAACCGGAGCGGCCATTTCCGCCAAGACCGCCGCCGCTTGGTCAGATGCGGTTCGCCCTTCTCTTGGCTCTGGGGACACCGCCTCCGCGGCTGTCCAAGCGGACACGACGGTGACCGGCTCGATAGCCCCCACCAGCACACCTCCAGCGCCTACGCCGGAGACAAGACCGACAACCATTGCGGGTTGGGCGGTGTTGGACGTTCGAGGCGGAACGGCGGTTCTCGAAGGACCCGATGGCGTTCGGATGGCAATCCGCGGGGACACAGTCCCCGGCATCGGACGGATCGATTCGATCGTGCGTTGGGGCAACCACTGGATAGTGGCAACCGATACCGGAAGCGAAGAACCGCAAGCACCGGGATGGAGCAAGTGCTTGACCATTCGCATGAGCACCCTAAGCCGGCACCCCGATTACCCTGGAGAAGATTAAGTGACCAAAAAGACGAAAAGCAAACGCAAAGAGTACACCAAGGACGACGTCAAGCTCCTCAAAGCACATTCCAAGGCCCGCACCCGCGTGGCCAAGTTCTCGAAGTTGATGAAGCGATCCGAAGGCTCGTTGAGACAGAAGGCTCGGAGCCTTGGAGTTGGACTAGGCCATCAGCGTTAAACGAAAAGGCCCCGGCGTGTTCACTCGCCGAGAATCTTCTACGCATTCCGCCACTTCCCGCTTACGCCAGTCGGCTCGCGCGCAAGGTGTTGGCAAGCGAACACGTATTTTCTAGAGCGGGTGCTCGACCATCATCGGCGCCTCGCGAGCTCGGTACCATCCGGGGCATCTACAGAAAACCCAGCCTCACAGCGTTGAGGCCGCTGCCACGATTTCGCCTCGGGGCGATCGGCTAATTCATCAGTGTCGTGAAGCGATTCGCGTGAGGCATTTGGGATGCCCGACTTGACGCTCTGGAACAAGCTAACTCGCAGGGAGCAGAGAATTGTCATTAAACTGTTCGGCGGAGGTTCCACGCAGGGCGACAGTCTGATCGAGACGGCCAACCTCATGCAGCTGGGCCTCGTCACTGAGAACGGTTTAACCTCGGCCGGCCTTGAGGTCTTCGTCGCTGCTTTCAAAGCGCAACGTGACGCGCGTCAGCGAGAGTCGCTGGCGTAAATCGCGCGGCGCTAGCAGAACGGCAAGTGCGTATCTTGCAGCGAACCAGCAGGATTGCTTCGTTCTATCGGATATGGCGCGGGAAAGCGGCGAGATGTCGGGCGGCCACGATCGGCACAAGCTGCGTCATCCTACGGATCTCATCGATAGAGGAAGTCGTCGGCGCAGGCGCCCCGAACTTGCGATGCGTTCGCGGATCTCATCAGCGCTCTCGATCTCACACCGCCCCACCGTCTAATTCAGGTTAGCGCAGTTACTCTGGCCGCTTAGCTTCGGCGATCGATGAAAGGCATAGGTCAGTCCCCGCGTTTGCGGTGACAGAGGACATCGGGGTCGGCCCAGCTCTCGGCCCCGCCTTAGCCACCGCTGAATAATAATGAGTTCGGGCGCCCCATGCCGCGCCGGACGTGGCGAACTTCAAGAATTTATCTTTTCTCTGCTCCGCGCAAATAGCCCTGCGACCGCTTTATCGGTCGCAGGGCCGCCGAAAGCCGCCAGATCCCCTGCGAATAGCTTCGAGAGATACGAGCTCTAGCGCCAGAATCCTGAGGGTCCGTCATTTCTTACTTGGCCAGTGGCTGGAGCTAGCAGCCGTTAGCTGACGACTTAGCTAGAATCTAGCTGAGGCGCCGTTCCGGCAGATCGCCGATCTTCACTCCATGGTTCAACCCGCACGTTGAAACGACGTAGCCCACCACGCCGTCCTTCGATTTGACGAATGCCACCGTGGATTGCCCACCGGAGAACGTGATTTGTCCGGACGCGATTTCCAGCGCTGCGTTTTCACCCAGGTAGTGATGGAGGGTGATCGGGCGTTCCGTGACTTCAATCTCCAGTACATAAGTGAATATGATATCCTTCACTTGGAAGCGCTGGCTCAGATTGTCGACAACGAAGAATCCATCCATCAGAACAATGACTTGACCGTTGAAGGTCTGGCGTTTGGTCGAGTTACGGACCTCGGGGGGCAGTTTGTCGATGATGTGGGATTGAATACCCTCGCCGGTGTAGGGCAAGCCGTCAGGCGTATAGACCGTGGATGGATTCGTGACCTTTCGCTCATCTTCCACCACGCGAACGCGGGCGTCGACCGCGGTGAAGTTGTAGAATTGGCCGATGATGGTGACAGTACCAATCCATTCAAAGGATTCCGCCTCGGCCAAATCCATGCACGTCAGGTTCAGCGCTTTAGCCTTGGTGCGAGCCGTTCTTGTAAAGCCGTTCGCAGCAACTACGATTCCGTGATGGATCCCGGTCTTTTCGCACTTCTTAGCGAAGGCCTCGATCTGAGGAACTCCCACCTTTCGCCCTTGGTCCCTGCACTCAATGGCGGTCAGGTTCGCCCCGTGATGGGTATGACGGATAATCACCACGTCATGTTCGCGAAGCCGCCCGGTGTCCTTGTCGGGCAACCGTAAGGAGGAAGCCACGGTCACTCCGTCTTGGTGCGCGAACATCCGCTCCAAGCCAGCGACTAGATTATGGAAGCGCTGCCCGGTTCGTTCAAGAGAGACGGTTTCTTTCACGTGCAGCGAGACCGAACTTTGGACCACCCAGAACTAGAGTTTTGCGCTTCTTTCACGGTGGCGGGCTGGTGGCGCCATCGCGGTTGTGCAGTAAAATCGGCGGCCTGTTGCCGACTGCCCCATGCGGGCGTTCTTCATTGTAGTATCTGCGCCAAGTCTCTACCTTTTCCTGGGCGTCCGCAAGGCTGAGGAACCAGTGGGCGTTGAGGCATTCGGCCCGGAAGCGACCGTTGAAAGCTTCGATGAAGGCATTGTCGGCAGGCTTGCCGGGCCGCGAGAAGTCCAGCGTGACGCCGCGCTGGTAGGCCCACAGGTCAAGATCGCGCGACACGAACTCGCTGCCCTGATCGACGCGGATCGTCGCCGGGAAGCCCACTTCCTTACAGGCCGTTTCCAGGATCGCCACGACGTCGCTGCCGCGGAAGGTGAACCGAGGCTGCAGCGCCGGTGAGAAGCGGGAGAAGATATCGACGATCGTGAGCACGCGCAGCTTGTGTCCCGTCGCCAACTGATCGTGAACAAAATCCATCGCCCAGGTCTCGTTCGACCGAGTCGCCGGCCGGCGATCATCGCGCAGCTTGGCCTTGCCCCGGCGCTTCGGCGTTTTGTTGCGCAGTTGCAAGCCCAACTCGCGATAGACGCGCCGCGTCTGGTTCTGGCCGTGGTGCCAGCCCTCGCGGCGGAGCAGAACGTGGACACGGCGATAGCCGTAGCGAACGCGTGCATGACAGATCTTCTTGATCCGATGTTCGAGGGCAGCCTGGCCGGAGCGCCGCGATTTGTAATGGTAGGTCGACCGGTCGAACTCGAGGGCTTCGCAAGCCTTGCGGATCGAGACTTGCCACTCACCGCGAACCTCGTCGACCAGCTTGCGCTTCCGACCAGGCTTCATAGCTTTCGGCGGATCACGTCCTGCAGCATCTCCTTGTCGAGCGACAGATCGGCCACCAGCTTCTTCAGCTTGGCATTCTCGTCCTCGAGCTGCTTCAACCGCCGCATCTCGGTCGGCAGCAGACCGTCATACTTGCTCTTCCAGTTGAAATAGGTCGCCTGGCTGATTCCGGCCTTGCGGCAGATCTCCGCGACCGGCAAGCCGTCGGCACCCTGCTTGAGAATGAACGCCTTCTGGGCGTCCGAAAACTTCGAGGCCTTCATCGTTCTTCGCTCCTCCCAGCCGGGAATCGGTGCGAAAAACTCTAGCCAAAAATGGTCCAGTTTGCCGGCCTCAGATCAGGCCCGTCGCCGCTCGAAAAGCGCCCTCACCGCACGCTCTGCGGCACGGGCAGAGCCAAAATGACCGCCGTCAAGGCTGTCAAAGGCACGTTCGGATGAGAAGAAGCGAACACCGCGCTCCTCGCTGACAACGATGCCCGCGGTTCGATCCGATACTTCGATGACATAGGCTTGGAACATAAGCACTCAATCGCCGGCATCCGGCGCTCCTGTCTGGTTGTTGATTGGCTGGGATTTGTCGATCCGAATCAACAACAGACGCCGGTCGCCGCCGAGACGCAGCGATGCAACATGCGGTTCCGCATGTTGCTCATCACGCCTCGATCGTTCGTTCTCATCACGGTGACCCTGAGCGGCACAACTTGCTTCAATATCCGGCAGAACGGCGCGATAGTCAATGAAATGGGTATCCAAAGGTGGAGCGTCGGCCGCTACAGTCTTTCGCAATGGAGCGGAAGCGAGCAAAGTTCTTACGACATCGATCACAAGCGGCCAGGAGGCAATGACTACTCGACCAACAGAAGTGCAAGACTTGACACCGATCAAGACTTACATTGGGAGTCGCAAAGCACGACAGAGCCGAGGCGCTCGTAGCATCGGTGGAAGCCCGCGATACCGGCCGGATCGGCATGTTTTGGGCCTGTCGACGGTCCAACGGAAAGTGCGATGGCTGGAAGCGCGCGTCACTGAGATCGATGCGGCTGCGCACATCACCGCCACAAACACGCGCGATAGGATCATTTAGAGTTTCTGTCGAGCCTTTGGAACTTCTCAGGAAGACCGCGAGCATCGATACCGCCAACAACACAGCCAATTGGAGAGCGCCGACTACGGCTGTCTTGGTGCTGATTCCAGATGAATATCCTGCCACATCAACATTGCGAGTGGAGTTTTGGATGGCGGACTCAAGAACATACTCAAGACGAGATCATCCAACCCTGCGAGGAAAGCGAAAAGGAAGGCGCTGGACAGCGCGGAAAACGAGAAGTGGCAGCGTAACTGTCAAGAAGGCCGTCATCGGCGCGGCCCCTTCGAGATCGTCTGGAAATCATGGACCGTAGATGTCAGTTGGCAGTGGCATGACCAAGCGCCCCCTCCAGGCCCACGGCCCGCGAAAACGCGCGGGACCGGCGACCGAGATCGACGCGCAGAGCTATTCGGCGTTCGTTGGCGATCTCAAGACGAAGATCGCCGAGGCGAGCATCGTGCTGGTCTATCAGCGAATCACGAAGTGAACTGCCAGCGGCGTCAACGCCGGGAATGGTTTTGCATTAAACGCAAGAAGCCGATGCATCCTGCTGCGGTTTTGGCGACATCTGCCAGAGGTCCCGCTTCTACTCGGATATCACCGGAAAAAGGCCGCTCTTGCAGACCAATGAGTCCCAGCGCCATCACAACGGCGATTGAGAACACGCTTAGCGCCGCAATTTGCGGACCGGTCTTCTTCAGGTGCACCAATCCGATCGATATCTGTGTCACCACGCCAAGGATCAGGACGAGAATCCATTTGGCATCGATCGTGCGGTCCGAGGCTAACGCGAGTCGTTCGGAGCGCGCGCTGCCCGCTCCGACTGCGGCATTTAGCAAGGCCGTCTGTACCGGAGCACCCGCTGCTTGACCGATCCGAGGATCGCTCACTTCTCGCAGCAAAGCGTCATAGACGGACTCAACCGAATGGGCCTTCTGGTCCCGCGCCATCGCCGGCCACTCGTCATCCACGAGAGCGGCGACGTATTTCGCGAGCACTGAGCGAAGGCTGCCCATGTCCGAGACGGATGCCTTACTAACAGCATAGATGTTGCGCAGTTCCGCCGCCTCTGACTGCACCGCACGGACCGCTTGACGGTTGCGATCGGTTATATCATTGGCCAAAAAACCGGTCAGGAAAGCAAACAACACTCCGACCGTGCCGAAAAACGGAGCGACCACGCCATCTACGCGGCGCACCAGCGCAACCGTTGCAGGGCTGAAACTCGCGATCACAATGACAGCGCCAGTCGTTGCGTAAAGGGCGATGAGGACCGCGAACAATTCAAATGCTGGAAAGTCCAACCAGGCTCTGATCATTGGGTTAGACGATCCTGAATTGCAAGGGGGCGACTTCGACACAAACATATGAGCAGCGAGCCGCCCAATAATATTTTGCTAGTGAAAGCACAACCAAGGGGCCACAACAGAATGGTTCAGGGATGGTTCGTTCGCTTAAGGATCATTGTTCTCTCAGAATTTTTCCATGGCTTTTGCATGGGCAAACTCTGGGCACCGCCAGATCACCTCGCTAAGACACCTAACTAGTAGTGCATGATTTCAGCGATTCTTGATGCCATTGCGCAGGATTTCAACGGACAGACGCGACACGTGGTCGCTATGAAAACCGTGGCCGGGCTCAGCACAAACGCTAGGATTAGTCAGACTAAACTCGCGAATCGGAATGGAGCGGTCGCGCTGTGGACCGCATCATACATCTCAGCCGAACCAAACGATCATAAGCATCGTCGCTTTCGCTTGGGGGCCAGCTTCCTTCTTTTCAAGAAAGAAGAGGAACGGACGGGAGCATTCAAGCAATTCGTTAGAAGCGGACAACCGCCGGGTGGATGAATCGCAAGATAAAATTTCATTCGCATGCCGAAGGCCGTGAGTAGCAGATGGAGACCTTCGTCGATCTTTCTTGCCGAGTTCACGTGATCGTCAGCGAAATGTTTTTCTAGCAGGGGTTGAATATCGTTCTCCGATCGAATACAGAAATCGCGGGCGGGTAGCTCGGTTGGTAGAGCAGCTGACGCTTAATCAGCAGGGTCATAGGTTCGAATCCTATCCCGCTCACCTCTCCGGAGGTTGGCATCGAAAGCACGGTTGTCGAACGCTTTCGGAAGACGCAAGTCGCAAGCGATAAATCGAGAGACTGCGCAAAGTCTTGCGCGGTTCTAAGCGAATCTCTCCGTACTCCTGATGAAATCAGTGATCTTTCGCAATCGTCGTCAACAAGACATCGTAGGCGTGCGCCTAAGATGTTTAGCTTTCAGTCGAGGCAATCGATGTCCCGCCAAACAGGACTGAGAATTCTGTCTCAGTGCCTCAACTGCGCACTTCACAATGTCGTTGCGACAAACCAAGCAGCGTTGCGTCTTGAAGGCGACATAATCAGCACTTACCTTCAGGTAGTCATATATATAGAATGCTACTTCCGGTAACACGCCGTAACGGCATGATTGGGGGCAAGGAAAATGAATCCGCCGAATCCCTTTCTAAGGCTCCAAGCAACAGGTCCAGCGGCGAACGCGGTGTCCCTCGACGAAGCGGAAGGCCCTGTCACTGTCCGGGATCTCGGCAAGCTTCTCACTGAGGCGGGGCTGACGTGGGACGCCTTCATCAATGCGGTATGGAATCTAGGTGTCGCAGATGCGGGCAATCTGCTGCGTTATCTCGATGCTGCAGTCTTCAAAGGAAGCGCGACACCTGAAGCACTGCGCTTCCATCTTCGCTTCCTCAGATCCGCACCTCCTGCCGACTATCCTGTTTGGGAGGATATCGTTCGCTCCATTCTCGACGATCGTCCGCTCTCCGACTCTTCCGAGCGCTTTCTGCAAAACGAAGGCATCGATCGCCTATGGCGTCAGATGCTCGCGACTGTGCGACAGGAGAAGATCACCGATCCTGACGGTAGGTCAGATCCGCGTCTGCTTGTTCAATCGCTTTTCAGGTTCCTGGAGCTAGGTGACGCGCTGATCGTAGACGACCCGAATATTCCTGTCGTACTCGATGCAGTGAACCGGTTCGGCAGTATGCGGCAATATTTCGGTCAACACGATGTCCCGCGCGCGGCGATCAGGCAGCTATCGACCGCCGGCTTTGATGCGAATTATCTTGTGTTCGGAAGTCAGGATGTGCTCTCCCGCAGCAATTACGATCAGCCTGACAGGCGAGCCGCATGGCGCAGTGAATTCGACGAGCTGATCACGACGATCGTCGGCACCGAGCAAGCGCCGCCCGAAATTGAACTTGGAATCGACCGGTTCAAGTTCCTGGGTGAGTTGGCAGACGACCGGGAGATGGTGAAGACCGAGAACAGCCTGCCTGCGGCACGGCGGCTGGCGGCTCGCTTGATTCCACTGCTGCGAGCGAGAAAACTAGTCTTGCAAAGGCTGCGGCTTCTGGTGCCGGCGAGCGTGCTCGACGAATATATTCACCGTATCGAGCGATACGCCGCTCCGTCCGACGCGGGCCAAGCCCGAATCCTCGGAAAGCTCATTGCCCGCCGAAGCACCAAAAGCGTCCCTGAGCTGTTCTTTGACGATACGCGGCTCGGGTCCTGGCTCTTCAAGCCCGACGGCATCGTTCATGGTGAGATCTGCCGGATCCTGTTGGATCCCGCGGTACCCTTGCTGGAGATCTGGCAGGAGCCCTACTCGGAGTTCATGGCGGCAATTCCTCTTTATCCAGGCTTCAATGCGAGCCGGCAGCGCTGCGTTCTGGTCGAGACCTATCACTTCGATGACCGGATCTCCGACCTGCTCGGACGCCAGGAAACGCTAAGCTTCATGCTCGACGCGTTGTTGTCCGACGCGTTCCTCGGCCAGGCCGAGAAACTGGTGGTCTTCGCCGCCCCCTGGGGCCGATCGGCCATCTTTGCCGACTACGTTGCTGAGCTCGCCAAGCAAAACGAAGCTATCCGCTATTTCGAAAGCTATGAGTTCGAGGCCGTCGATCCGGGCGCAAGCGCCCTGCAGAACTCGCTGACGGGGCAGTTCCACTATACAGAGTCGCTCGGTTACAACCGGCCGCTGAAAGGCGTCATCGATTTCGGCTTCAATCTGGTCGGCCACCAAACGATTGACAAGCTGGTGAGCGGTGGGCGCGGCGTCTTCGAGATCGACATCCAGGCCTTTCTGGGAGCGCGTCATCTGCTGAACTCCATTCCCGATAAAGAGAAGACAGCGATGGAGGGATCCGAGGCGGCCTTCTTCGACCGGCAGGGAGACCGGGAAGCCGAGCTCACGCGCCGATCCGGAGAAAAACTGAAGCAGGCTGAATTCTCGCTCAGGTCAATGCTTCCTGATGCGCATCTTGAGATTCATCGCGAGATCGATAGTGTGACGTGTGCCGAACTGCTGGTGCTACATCGGCAAGCTTTTCCGGAATATGCCTTCGTCGATGAGCAATACTACACCGAACGGATGCGCCAAAGAGATGCGACGCTGATTGTCGCTCGCAGTGGCGGCGCAATGGTGGGGATGGCGCTGACGTTCTGCAGCGGCTTACTGCCCAATGACGCCGTCTATATTGATGAGCTTGCGGTACGCGCAGACCAGCGGCAGAAGGGGCTTGGCTCTGCACTCGTGGAGCTGGCTGTGCGCACTGCGTCAGGTCGTGGAATTCGGGAAGCTTGCCTGCTGACCCGGTTCGATCCCGCGGGATCACCGCTTATGAGGTTCTACGAATGGCTGCACTTCCGGGCGGAAGCGGATTATCCGGACAGGGGCAGACTGTTCCGCCGCTCGATGTCATTGTTTGGGCCGGAGAATCGCGAAGCCATCGACGCAATCCTTGCGCGTCTCGAGGCACGGCTCAACGCCACCGTTCCGCAGCTGCGGATCGAATGCTTCACGGCCATTACGCCGGGCTTGATCGAGATGATGCAATCGCTGGAAACGGTGTTTCCCGAGGACATTCGCTACAGCTGGGATGAGTTCTCAGACCGGATGAGCTTCCGCGACGCCTACGTGCTGGTCGTCAAAAGCGGCGATGACCCGATCGGGTTTACGCTCTGCTACCATGATCCAATTCTTCCGGACCATGTCATGTTTGGCGATGTGCTGGCGGTCAAGCAGGAGTGGCAGCACAAGCGCATCGGCGTGGAATTGGTCAAGACGGTGCTGGAGATCCCGGCCCTTACGAACTACACCGATTTCCTCTTGTACTGCACTGAACGCACCAAGGACGGGAAGTCCCTTGTGCAGTACTACAGGTACTTCGGTGGCAGGGTCATCGATGTCGCAGACAAAGTGCGAATGCTGATTCCGCTGCGGGAAAATCGCGCAGGATCGAGGCGCTCACATCTACCATCGCTCGGGCGGACCAACGGTTGCGGGCCCGAGGCATGCTTGTTGCGGCTCGATGTGAAGAGAGCGCGGCCGCTACGATCGCGCTACCCGCTGAGCAATTTGCGGGCGAGCCGCAGTGTGACTGCACTTGGGAGCTGCCGTCGATCGTGATGCCCGGTCGGGCTAGGTTTCTCGCGGCATGCGAGGACGCCGTTTAAGCGAAGGCGCACGCAGAGTTTTGATTGTAAAAAGGGAAGTGTTATGGGGGCCGCTTTGCTCACGGACGACATCGTCGGAGCTCCACATTGGTCTCAGTCGCTCGCCGCGCCCGGTCCGGCTCCGGGCGCATCAATGGGCTGGACCTCAGCTGGGCCCGACCCGACCCCGCCTCATGCGTTCTCCTTGTCCGGCCCGTCCGCGCCTCGGCTCAATGGGCAGGTGTCGCCCGGTCAACAATTGTATAATGAGCAGTGGTCTAGCCAGACGCTGGGGGTGCAGAGCGCAGACGAGGCCATTCAGCCGATCGCAAATGGGTCGATCTGGGATGTCGTGACGCGTCTTTCACAGCTCGGCGCGCCGGTTGATCGACTCGTGACCTTCATACTTGGGCTTGCACCTCATTTCGTTGGCCCTTTCCTGCGCTACCTGCAGATGGCGGCTCTTGATGATGAAGAGTTCAGTCATGAACGGTTAGCCGTTCACTTGGATATCGCGCTCGCCATTCATCCGCGCCACTACGAACTGCTTCGCAGGTTCGTAAGCGAGGTGCGGCACCGCATGAAGCTCTCGCCGGAGGTCGCGCATTTTGTCGAAGATCTGGCTCTGGAAGGCCGCTTGCATGGTTTTCTGGTTAGTAAGTTCGGCTTAGTCCCGCTGGCCCAGGTCGAGCCGCGCAAGCAGCGGACTGCCTTTTTGCGCTCGACTCTGCGATTTCTGGAGAGCTTCGGGGCTCTTACAGCAGCGGATCCCAATCTCGCCCTCCTCTATCGCACCGTAAATCACTACGGAAGCATCCAGAACTATTACGCACAACACGATCGGCCGCGCCGTACCGTTCAGCGCCTCGCTGAGCTCGGTTTCGACGTCGATCACATCGTATTCAGCCGCGACGAACTGTTGTCGCTTGGCCCGGGCGAAGACGATCTTCGTAAGCCATGGGCCGCTTGGCTGCGTGATACCATCCAGCGCTTGCTGGGGAGCCGTGGCGAAGAGCCCGAGATCGACCTCGGGCTCGATCGCAAGAAATTCTTCGGCGTGATCAGGCAAGATTATCAGGCCCTGCTGAAGGATGAGGACGAAGCCTCTGGCTTGCGGCTGGTGAACCGGCTTCTGCCCGAACTTGAGAGGCGACAGGAGGCTCTGCTGCGCAATGGAGACTTGGTCGGCGAAACGTCCGTCAAGCAGATCATCCTCGAGCTTCAGGCGATCAAGAAGAAGATATCGGGCGATACTGAGCATCTTCCGACGCAGCGCTTGGTTGCCATTCGCAGCCCGAAGCTGGTTCCTGAACTGCTTTTCGACAATACCCGCTTGTCCTGCTGCCTGTTCAAGCCGAATGGTCTGTTTCACGGCGAGATCTGCCGACTGATCCTAGATCCGGCGACCCCCATCATCGAGTTCTGGCTGGAGCCTTACCCTGAGTTCCTGGGACTGGCGACGCTCTATCTCGGACTGAATGCGCGCGGCGAACGCACGATCCTGATGGATACGGTCGACTACAACGACCTGCTGCACGATCTGCGGGGCTACAACGGCACGATGCGGTTCATGCTGGATGCCATTGTTGCCGATGCCCATCTGGCGAAGGCGAAGCGGGTTGCGATCATCGCTGCACCGTGGGGAAAACCGCTGGGGTTCGCCAATTTCATCAAGCAGATGGCCTCACGTTCGGACGCCATCAATTATCGCGAGAGCTACTATTTCGAGGCTGCCGATCCGGCCGATGGAGCCCTCGAAGAGTCACTCGTGGCGCGACATCATTATACGGAGGCGTATGGTTACGACAGTCCGCTGGCCGGTGTGATCGACTACTGCTTTAGCATGGTGGGCTGGGGCACGGTCGAAAAGCTGTACACAGGTGGCCGCGGGGTCTACGAGATCGACGTCGAGCAATATCTGCTCGAGAACGAGACGCTGAAGAACAGGATCGGCAAATCTGGTGCGCCCGTTGTGCAGGCGCGGAAGAGCGAGATCTTCGCTCCACCCGCTCATCACGAAGACGAGCTGTCGTGGCGTCGCAACGATGCTATCGCCCGCGCTGAACAACGTATGTCGCGGCTGCTCGCCGATGTGCGGATCGAAAGGATTGCCGAGCCGTCAGATGCGATCATCCGCGAGCTCATTGAGGTCGAGAACAGCGCGTTCCCGGAAGAATTGAGGTACGGCCGCGAGCACTTCGCCGAACGACTGATCCTCAAGGACGCCGAGCTACTTCTGGTTCGGCAGCAGCAATCGCTCGCCGGTTTCGCCTTGTCCTATGTTGCTCCCGCAATCTCGTGGCAGGATGTATTCCTTGACGATCTGGCGCTTCGATCGGATTTGCGCTCAAAGGGCGTGGGGTCGGAGTTGGTGGCGCTACGCGCGGAGCTCAGCGCGATTGCCGGGTATCGCGGATTGTACGTCACGGCGACCATCTCGCCCGACCTGTCGCGCTTCTATGAGCGGCTGAGCTTTCAACTGGTCGGCATGGTCCAGGGCATTGGTCAGATCCTCTACCGGCCGCTCGGTCTGCTTAGCTCAGGCGACGTTGAGGTCCTTCCGACGATCCTGCGCGAGGCGGAGCGGCTTTTGCAGGCGCAGTTTAGCCGGCCAAGCGCGACCGTGCATTCGGCGCTGGATCAAGATCTTATGCAGATTGCATTGGGTTTGGAGACGGCGTTTCCCGAAGATCTGCGGTACGACCAGGACGCTTTCCGCGAACGGATGGCTTGCCCGGACGCTCACTTGCTGGTCTTGCGGGAGCAGAATGAGCCGATTGCGTGTTGCATGTGCTTCCGCGCCCCCGGCATTCCTCGACATGCGATCATGATCGACTCGGTGGCGGTCCGGCCCGAGCTACAGGGGCGAGGCATCGGCCGTGTCCTGCTAAAGACCCAGCTCGCCGTTCTTGCGCGGACCGGTTACACCGCGGCGATGCTGACCTGCCGTAAACGAAGCGTGAATGGCGTCGATCTGGTCGCGTTTTACCGCAGTCTCGGGGCAAAGGAGATCGGCCGCACCGGCAACAACGTTCAAATGTGCATCCCCCTGCGCGCCAACGGTCATGACACCACGAGTCAAGACGCCAAGGATCAAGGCACCAGGGGTCAAGACATCGATGCTGGTCTTGAAGACCAGGAAGAGCGGCCCTCCGGCGGTGATTTCGCGAGCCATCAGCTGAATAGTCACAAGATGAATGGCCACGAGACGAATGCTCATGGGATGAATGGTCACAGCTCAGCCATGGCAGGCTCGTTAGTCGCGAGCAGGCCGCAGGCGGACGTCATACACGGCAACGGGCACGCCAATGGTAGTGCCTACGCGGGCAGACCTGGAAATGGTGCCGCCGATGAGCAGCTCGGCGAGCTCACCCGTCTTCCATCGATCAATCGTGGCATCGTCGAGAAGCTCCGCAAGGCGGGTATTCACACCATTGACGACTTTTTACGGTCAGCAGGACCGCGAGAAGGACGCTCGGCCTTGGCGGAAGAAGTCGCCATTGATGCGGATGTTTTGCTTCAGGCAGCTCTGTTCGCCGATTTGACCCGGGCAGGTGTGGCGCCGCGCGATTTGGGCCGACTGCGGCGGGCGCGCGTGCAGACGCTGGATGAATTGCGTGACTGTCCGACGGAGAACTTGCGGCGCGCGCTGCCGCCGGAAGTTTCCGATGCTGATATTCAACGATTCCGTGAAGCTGCGATCGGCTTGGAAACGGCCGTCGAGCGCTGATCTGTAAACTCGAAAGCGGGGTTCATATGCCAGATACCATTGATTTCGGAGCTGGACCAGCGGTCGTCGTTTTTCAGCCGCCCGGGCGTATCGGCGGGATCATCCCCGAGGCACTGTCCCAGGAGGGTATCAGCTTTGTAGAGCGCCCAATCGATCAGGTCGGAGAGCTCAAGACGGACAACAGTCCACGCCTGGCTATCGTGATCGGCGCGCCGGCAAACCCGTCGGCGCGGGACAGCCTGCGCCAATGGGTGGAGAAAGGCGGATCGGTCATTCTGCTCTGGTGTGACCAGTGGCCGGCCAACGAGTTGCGCGACTGGTTCGGCATCGAGCGGCAGTCCGAAGACGTGGAAGGCGGCTATCTGTGGCCGGCCGAAGAATTGGCAATTCCGGGGCTTTCCTCCGAATGCCTGCAATTGATCGGCCGCCGCTTTCTGTATCGTCTACCAGCTGATGCGCAGTCGCGCGTACTCGCGCTTGGCTCAGCCCACCCTACAGCTGCCATTGCCTTTGATGCGACGCGCGACGGATTTGCTGACGATGAATGGTTCTGGGCAGGTCAGGAACTGTACCGCTATTCGCGGGGCCGCACGCTCATTGGACCGTTTGAGGTGCCGGGGATCGGACCAGTGACGCCAACGACCGCGGGCTCAGGCGATTTCACGGGCGACGGCTTTCGCGACAACCTGATTGTTTGCAGAGACTATAGTTACGCGATTCTGCGCAATGGAGCATGGGTGGACGGCGGAACATTGCAAAACCGGATTCGACACGTCTTGACCTGGAATCCAGGCGCGGGGATTTGGCCAATCCAGCTGTTCCTCGAGGACGGTTCGTTTTGCATCGAATCACTGGACGGAGGACGAACCTGGAGCAGCGCAAAGGTCTTTGCGCCTGATGGCAAGACGCCAATCCCGACAGATTTCGGCTATAGCTACGAATACCTCGACGATTCCGGCGTGGTGCACGTCGCGCTCAACCTCTTCAGCCAGGGGGCCTTCTTCACCAACTTCGGCGCCGGGTGGATCCTGCCACCTGTCTTGCCCAATATCGGCCCGAAATATCTTTACGCCAACGTGATCGCGCCCACGATCGGCTACGCGTCCGACGCCGCGCGAACGGGTTTGCGCGATCAGATTTCCTTGCTAGTCTATTCGAACGTCTATGCAAGGGATCCCGTTTCCGGAACGTTCAATTATCCGTTGCAGTTTCACAAGCTTTACAGCGCAGGACCAGCGGGGCGGCATCCGCTCGTTGTTAACCGCGGCCGCGCAACGGCCGTGCTCTACGATATCGAGCGCACTATCTATCAGTTGCAGCAGGGCCTGGATCACGATCCGAACGCGGCGATCATCATGGCCGGAGGGCTGACCACCTTCAATCCGGTGATCAACGTCTTTGACGATTGGGTCGACTATACGCAGCTGGACCTCCCCCAAGCCGATCTTCATGAGCGGTTGCTGAGAGTGATGGTCACCTCACTCTCGCCGGCGCCGATACCACGCCTGTGGTATTGGCCGAACGGCCTCCGGTCGGTCGCCAGCCTGAGTCACGATGTCGAAATCTCCGTACCCGACCAGAATACGCAAGTTGCGACGGAAACGATGAGGATCGGCGGGATGGCGAAAGAGGCCAAACGCCACGATACGTTCTTCGTCCTGATGACGGGCACAGACGTGAATACGATGTCGAGGAAGGATTTGGCCAAGTTGGAGGCCGAGGGTCACCAGGTGACGATCCACTTCGACACCTTCGGATCAACCGACTTCACGGCGGCCAATTTTCAGATGCAGTCGAACCTGCTCCGCGAGCGCGGCGTAAACCCCGTCTCGGGAAATCGTGATCACGGTCTGTCCTGGTTGAAGGACTATCTGGGTTACGCAATCATGAGCCAACCGGAAACGGTGTACGACTCGTCGTTCGGTGGTGGGCCTGGCTACTCTCATTGCGGTTCGGTTTTGCCCTATCGGCTATATTCCTTGGCGGGCCCCGCTTTCGAGTCCTTCGACGAAATCTCCCATGGTTTGATGGACATCGCCGACGGCGATTTCTATTTCTCCCAATTAGTGCCAAATCCAGAGACATCGATGGTGCTGCCGCTCGATGACCTGTTCGAGCGAGCCCAGCAAATGGTGCTGCGCAATCACAGCGCCTATTACGGCTTTTTCGACTGCTTGTTCCATCCCGTGGTTGTCGCTGGATTGACGCCACCCATTCCGGAGTTCTTTGACAGGGTGAAGAAGCTTGCACAATTTATGACTGATAAGAACATCCCGTCCCTGTCCATGAAAGATGTCGCTGTTTGGTGGCGGGCAAGGCGAAAGGTCCAAGTCCGTCTGCGGAGCTGGGACAGAAGAACCTTGCGTTTCTCCGCCGCCACGTCCGAGCCTTTGGACGGAGTGACGCTAGTGCTCCCGCAACGTGCGAATGGGATGGAGCTTCAGTCTGTCACCGATGGCAATGGTGGAGCGATAGCGATCAATCCCGCCGTCCTTGATGGCAACAATTACGGGATGGTGACACTACCTCGCCTCGACATGAACAAGGACCTGGCCGCAAACTACTCCTAACGTTGAACCACACACCGGTGCGAGTAGCCGGCGCAACTTATCCCCCTTACACATAGCCCATTTGAAGAGCGGTACGCGCGAGCGCGGGACTGTTCTGAATTGTGATCTCCGCATTTCCCAGGGTGGCAAAGCTTGCACGCATGAGCTGCGAATGAGCTTGACGTAGCAAAGTGCCGGGAAGCCTAAGACATTTACGCCCTCTTGGCCTGCCATTGATATCACCCGAACTGCGCGAAGAGCGGGACGAGATCATGCGTGTGTCGAAAGTCACGCTTCCGGATCTCGTCACCGATCATGACAGTGGTTTCAGGCAATAGTGGCTCTCATGCTCTCTTTATGTAGATCCTACGCGGAGGCTCGGTCCCTGCAACCTTCGTCAATTCGTCTCCGCCTATGCGTGTGATCTGGAGTACGCTGCGGGCATCTCGTGCTCCGTGATGCGACCACCGATGAAAGCGCTCTGTTGGCCGTCATCCAGCTCGGCCCAGAACCCATCCGTCGCCGCGAGCAGCGGCGTGTTGTCCAGCGCGATCGAGCAGAAGGCTGGCTCGACGAACTCTCGCGAGTGGAAGCTTCGCGTGAGGCGATGACGAGCGTTATCGTTCGCCGCATCGATCCAGCGCCACAGCCGAAGCGACATCCCTGAAACTGACGACACCCGGCTTAGAACTCCGGCGGGACCAACAAGCTCCGCGGAAAAATGAACGGAGCCCGCTCAACGAGGACCCTAACATTTAGGAGCGCGATGCGTGCGACAGTCAAAAGGGCCATCTGAGTCAGAGGCCAGAAGGGCCGGCGGCACCCTACTGGTTCACCTCAGGTTCGGCAAATAAGCTGCCGCGACATTCGTTCCGTGCTCTATAAGCGCCTACCGCGACTGTTCGCCGAGTTCGCCTGGCGCGCGGCAATGGTCGCCATCAACGCCTGTCGCACGATCTCGACCGCATCGAGCTTCTGCTCCTGGACCACCGCGGTCTTGAGCCGATCGACACTGGCGCCCCTTGCGCGCTAGTTCGGGATTAATGGTCTTCCATTCAAGCACAGCTGCCAGCACAACGCCGCAGCGAGCCGACTGCTTCAAATGAGCTCTAGATCTGGATCGTTGACATCGATTGCCCACCACGTTCCGTCCATGCATAGCAAGGGCGAAGACTCGAGACTTTTACATCCCTTGCCAGAACGCGCGTTGTTAAGCTCAACCTTCACGATTTCCGCTCCCACCCAATTCAGATTTCAGTGTCGGCAAGCCGCTCTCTATCCCATTGGCGAGGTTATGTTCTTTCGCTCCGCTTCTGCGTTTGTCCTCTGCGCGGCATTGATCCTCCCGGCAACGGGCATGTCAGTCTTTAACACTCGGCGGCCCCGCGCCCACCTTGCGCGCGGGCTGTCGCAGTCGATCTCGCAGACGTTCACTGTCATCGCCGTTAATCTGATGCCCCTTGCCCGCCAGGAGCGTGTTTTTCTTTGTGATGGTTTTGGCGAATCACGCGGTCGGAGTATCCCAAGAGGGCTTTCTTGATGTACGGAGTTGTCGCTGCTCTGAATGTTGGCAAAAGGTATTTCGTTGCATTTTCCTGTCATTCGGAGGATTTTCCGCATCGTACGGGCATTTGGCGCGAAATTCACCTCAGCCGGTGGAGCCGATTGTGCGATACGATCGAATAGACGCCCGCATCCTTGAAATCGTGCAAAAAAACAACCGTCTAACTTCCGAGGTGCTCGGCGAAATGGCCGGGCTTTCTGATACGGGGTGTCAACGACGACTGAAGAGGCTCCGCTCGGAGGGCATCATCGAAGCCGACGTCTCAATCGTCTCACCGAAGGCGGTTGGAAGACCTATTCAAATGCTTGTTCTGGTCACCTTGGAGCGGGAGCGTTCAGATATAATTGATAGGTTTAAGAAGGCCATCAAATCGTCAGCTGAAGTCGTCAATGGATTTTATGTGACTGGCGACGCTGACTTTGTCCTATACGTAACCGCGAATAGCATGGAAGACTATGAGCAGTTCACTCGGCTCTTCTTCTATGCGAACCCGGACATTAAGGGCTTCAAGACGTTGGTCATAGTGGACCGCGTAAAGGCGGGCTTTGCCATTCCAATTGAGGCGCCGTCCGAGGATTGACGCAACTGTTGGCCCTCGAACCTTCAAGAGTTCCGACTAGAAACTAAAAGCCCGGCGCCCATGGAGACAAGGACGGGACCGCTCCCCTGTCCCACGAGGGTGCAGCCTCGCGGCCGAGAACAGTGGCGCCCCTCGCGCAGACACACTGGCAAATTTGCGGCGGCAAATTTGCTGCCTTTGCTCATTGCTCCGACGGAGACGGCGTGTAACGAACGAACAATCTCAGTGCCCCCTCACGGCTACAGTTTGGAGCACTTCCCGAGCGACCTAGCAGCCACTCGATGTGAGTAGGACAGGCCTCCTTAAAGGGTTGCTATTCCGCGGCTGTCCTTTTAGATCAGCGCGAAGTGCTCGTCGCCGCGGACGATTTGCCCCTCGTTGACGCTGGCCAGGCTTCACTAAAGCAAACAAGGACAGACATGGCGACGGCGAAGAAGAGCGTTCGGCGCGAATATTCCAAGGACGACGTGAAGGCGCTGAAGGCGCACTCCAAGGCCAGGACGCCCATCGCCAAGATCTCGAAGCAGATGAAGCGGTCTATCCCTGCGCTGCGGGCCAAGGCGCACCAGCTTGGCATCGGGCTCGGCCACCAGCGCTGAGCCGCGGCGACGGGGACTGGCTGAAGATCAGCGTGAAGCGCTCGCTACCCACGCACTGGGGCGACTGCGTACGACGTCTTTTGAATACCGTTTAATCGCTCGAAACCGTGTCCCTGGAACCATTGTCGCGCAGCGGGACTTGCCGGGCATTGAAACGCGGCTCGCGATCGCGCGGCGTCGATCGTTCCAACGGATCGCGGCCAACCTTCGACTGCAGCTCCGCCAAATCGGTAAAGACGTCAGCCTGACGTCGCAACTCGTCCGCGATCATCGGCTGTTGACTTGAAAGGGTCGAGACCACGGTTACCCGCACGCCGCGGCGCTGCACCGCTTCCACCAGCGAGCGGAAGTCGCCGTCGCCGGAGAACAGCACCATCTGGTCGATGTGCTCGGCAAGCTCCATGGCATCGACCGCGAGTTCGATGTCCATGTTGCCCTTGACCTTGCGGCGGCCCGAGGCGTCGATGAACTCTTTCGTTGCCTTAGTGACCACGGTGTAGCCATTGTAGTCTAGCCAGTCGATCAGGGGACGGATCGAGGAATACTCCTGATCTTCGATCATGGCGGTGTAATAAAAGGCGCGCACCAGATTGCCGCGGCTCTGAAATTCCTTGAGCAGGCGCTTGTAGTCGATGTCGAAGCTGAGTGTCTTGGCGGTTGCATGGAGATTGGCGCCGTCGATGAATAGCGCGACCTTGTTCGGGGAGGACATTCGAGCACGGGCCTCAAAATTGGATCTAGGCAATGGACTGATTACGACGCAGCGGCCACTGCAGCCGACCCGAACCCGATTCGCCCGCCACGACAGCGCTCGATCAAAGCATTCAGCAACTCGCGGCGATCGGTTTCGGTCATCCTGCAGTCTGCCATGCAGCAATCATCAGAGACGCAAGAATAAGCAACAGAATAACGTAGAGCAGAAGTTGAGAGAACAAGTCACCATCACGTTCGAACATTATATCTCGCATCCGCGTTGCCCCTGTTCAGGCTGGACCGGCACGCTGACTTTGCCAGCGCATTGGGCGCCTTTGCTCCGACCAACACTGTACGAAACGAACGAACAGTCTCCTTTCTCACCCGGATGTGTCGTCTCGGCTTCACATTGGAGCGTTTCGTTCAACCAATTAATGCAACGAGTCGCAGATTCACGCCCAAATCCTGCATTTGGCTGGCTTCTCCAGTGTATTTCAGCACCTCCAGCCGAAGACGGTGACGGCGGCGGGGGCCATGCCTAGGTTCGCTGTGGGTATTGTGCCTACTCGCTAGGAAGCGCTCGCTACAATTCGAAGGCGTCGACCTCCTCGTCCGGAAACTTCTCGGCCTTCAGGTCCAACCTGTACCGCGCCTCTTCCAGCTCCCCGGTAATGAGGACGTAGTCTTCGAACCTGCTCGACAAGTTGATGTGCTTCTCGATCAGCTGCCGCAGCTCCTGTCTGAACTAATATTTTCTGACGGTCATTCGTCTCCTCCACGCCACCCAACGCCGGATCTGGTCCTTTTATCAGCGCTAAGCGCTCGCCGGCCACGCCCTGTTTTGCCTCAGCCACCAGCGGTGAGCCAGCGCGGGCCGCAATGCCTGCATTGCGGCTGACGAACTGCTCCTGAAGCTCTTTGATTTTCAAACACGGCATGCGTACGACGAGCTAAAGTAGCCGAGATTAAAATCAAACTGAGCTGGATGGCTCAGCTCGAAATGTCTCAAAGATTTGCTGCGCCTTGGCGAGTGTTTTCTCGTATTCGGCCTCTGGATCCGACATCGCCGTTATGCCGCTCCCCGCATGAAACACGGCCTGATCGCCGTCGATCGTAACCGTGCGAATCGCAATGTTCGTGTCCATCTGCCCGTTGAAGCCGACGAAGCCGATCGCCCCGCAATAGACCTCTCGCGCCACCCGCTCGATTTCCGTAATGATTTCCATCGACCGTACCTTTGGCGCCCCGCTAATGGAGCCGCCGGGAAAGCAAGCTCGAAGAAGAGTGACGGCGTCCTGGTCTCTTGCCAGTTCACCGGTAACGATCGACATGAGGTGGTGCACTGAGGCGTAAGATTCGAGATTGCACAGCGCTGTAACCTCCACCGAAGGCGGAGTGCAAACGCGTGACAGATCGTTCCGCAGGAGGTCGACGATCATCGTGTTCTCGGCACGGTCCTTTTCGGCGAAACGAGGATTTCAGCGCGGCGCTGGTCTTCCTAGGCATCAGCGGGGCGCGCTATTGTCCCTTTGATGGGGCGCGTTTCGACCTGTCGTCCGTCAAGCTTTAGGAACCGTTCCGGCGAGCTCGACGCAATGGGTAGCTTGCCGTAGCGCAATAGAGCCGCGAAGGGGCCGGGTTCATTGAGCGCAGCTGGCAGTAGAAGGTGAAAGGATCGAACAAGCTGGACAGCCTGGCGCTGAAGCGCTGTGCATGTGCTTGGAAGACGTCTCCAGCCAGGATCAAGTCGATGACGCGCTGTACCGCTCACGGCTAAAGTACGATCGCCATGCGGATGCTGTGCCAGGGGCACAAGCCGCGGCGACTTTGGACTCGCAAGCAGTGCTGCAAACTCGTCAGCTCGACGGCGTGCGCGCTCCGTCCTATCTGCGGCATCCTTCCCCGGCCATCCGTAGAAGCGATCCAGCATCTGTTTTCCCGTGTTCGTAGCTGAGTCCTACGGCACAAAGAAATGCAGCACAGATTGGGGCAAAGGCTGACCGGCAATAGCGGGTGGCAATTGCTCCAATGTCCTGTTCAGATCGTAAGCAAAGAATCCAGCCGCGCCTCCCTGGGACGGCGGGAGATCGGGGCGATGCCGTTGCGGATACCTGGCAAGAAGTGTGCGAAGAACTTCCCATGCATCGTCAAGAGTCTGTCCATTCCAACTCGCCTGTCCGTCCGCGACTATATAGGCGCCGAACGGATCGCAGGTCAGATAGGAGTGGCGTCCGAGCTCATAGAGTCGATCAAGCCGAATGAGTATGGATGGTACTTCCCGTCGGCGACCGATCCGTCTAAGCCGGTCAGCCACGGCACGCTCTATTCCTTCATGTGACGCCAACGAGATCGCGAGGTCATTCCCGTGCTAACCAATCGCGACCTTCGCCGCACATGGAAGACGCTTGCTGGCAAGGCCGGCCTATCAAAAGAGATCCGTGACCGATTGCAGAATCACACGCTGCAGGACGTCAGCTCCAAGAGCTATGACCGTTGGAATTATATGCCGGAGAAGCGCGTCGCCATAAACAGGTGGGACAAATTTGCCGCGAACTGCTGGCGAAGAAGAAGCGCAAGTCCGTGCTGATGGAAGAACTACGACCGCTGGCATTACATGTCCACTCGAAACGTCAAGTATATGCGGGCCTTCGCGGAAGCCTGGCCGGACGGCGAATTTGTGCAACAGGTTGTTGCATTATTGCGTCCGACTGCTCGATGCCGTCAAAGCCCTTAAGCAACGAGCTTGGTATGCCCGCCAGACGATCGAACACGGATGGAGCCGCAACATCCTCACCCTTCAGAAACGCGGACTGTTCAGGACCGAATACACCGGAACGACGCTGCGCGATCATTTCGGCCTGCCGCGACCGGTGAGCCGCTATGCCAAGCGGGCTCCGGAAGTTGCCTCGGCCTAGCCGCCTCGACCTGAGGACTGGGCCTGCCGCTCGACGGGCCCAGCCGATCGCCTCGCCCGCACACGCGGTATCACCTCGAGTGCGAAGCGCCGCATCTCGGCCTCGAACGGCTGGAACTGCAGCATGAACAGCTCGATGCCGGCGGCATGGAACTCCTCGACGCGCGCGGCGACCTCGTCATAGCTGCCGACTAGTCCTGCTGCCGTACCGCCATTGCTGCCGACGTGCGGCGTCTTCTGCATGGTCTGTATCATCACGACCTTAGGGTCAGTGTTCCGCTTCTGGATCGCCTTCATCGGCGCGTCCTTTGCTGCCAGGCTCAGAAGCCGCTCGTAAGCGGCCTGCGCCTGCTCACGGGTTTCGCGCGCGACGACGAAAGCGGATAGGCCGAAACGCAGCGGCGGCGCCGCACCGCGAGGCCGCGCCGCGACATCGGCGATCAGGCCGGCGACGTCTTCCAACGGCTGACCGTTGATGAACCAGAGGTCGCCATGGCCGGCGACCAGATCGCGCGCCGGCTCGGACTCACCGCCGACATAGATGACCGGGCGCCTGCGATACAGGCTGGATGGACGTAGCGCATAGTCGGTGACCTTGAAGTGATCGCCTTCGTAGCTGAGGCGCTCGCCCTCCATCAGGCGGGCCACGACGGAGATCCATTCTTTGCCGTAAGCATAGCGAGCATCATGTTCCGGGAAGCCGATCCCGGCCTTTTCAAGCTCCGGCCGGTTCCAGGCATTGACCAGATTGATCGCAAACCGGCCACGGCTGATGTTCTCGATCCCGAGTGCGAGCTTCGCCAGCACCACCGGGTGATAGAGATAGGGCTTGATCGCGGCGATGATCTCGATTCGCTTCGTCAGCGCCGCGATCGCCGCCGCGGCACTCCAGGCCTCGAGCTGATCGAGATCTTCCTGATGTGGATTGATCGTGTGCTGCGCGATCAGCGTGGAATCATAGCCGAGCTCCTCGGCTGCAAGAATAAGATCACGATTGCGCTCCCAGGAGGCATCATAGGGCTCCTCCGGATCCTGATGCGCGCCGCGCGGCCCATGCACGAGAGCCCATATGCCGAAGCGAATAGGTGTAGTCGCCATTGTGCTCTCCCGGAATCTTGTCTGGTCATGTCTTCAATCGTGGCCAGTTCTCGCCAATGACTGACGCAAGATCAAGCATATCGATCTCAAAAGATTTTCTTTGTCGCGCAGCGGTGCCGTGACGACAGCAGATCACTCCGAAGCGAACGACAATTGAAATAGCGCTCTATTTCTGTCGGCGCGATTTCATGGGACATTTTCCACGAACCGCAAGTCATTTGCATCGCACTTCCTGCCCCGGATGTCAGGGGGTGGAACGAGGTCTCGCGTCTTGAGCAATATCGAACTGAGCCAAGTCGACCGCACGGCGATCGGCGCGGATAACCCGCCGTTATCGCAACGTCGTCCGCGATCGTCCGCGACAGCAAGCAAACTTGGCGCTCGCGGCGTTCAGCTCCTGTCCTGGATCGCGCCCGTGCTGCTCGTCATTGTCTGGGAGGCGCTTGCAGACGCGGGATGGCTTTCGCCACAGGTTCTGCCCGCGCCGAGCAAGGTCATCCGGACAGCATTCAAGCTTGCGACCACCGGAAGCCTGTTGAACGACCTCGGCGTCAGCCTGCTGCGTGCCGCGGCCGGCTTTGCGATCGGGGCTACGGTCGGCGCCGCGCTGGGCGTTCTCGTCGGCTTCTCACGAATTGCGGAGGCCGCGATCGACCGCAGCGTCCAGATGATCAGGGCCATCCCTTTCCTCGCCGCACTCCCCCTCGTCATCGTCTGGCTCGGCGTCGGCGAAGCGGAAAAGATCTTCCTTGTCGCGCTCGGCGTCACGTCTCCGATCTACATCAATACCGTGCTTGGTATCCGCCAGGTCGATCCCAAGCTGCTCGAGCTCGGGCGGGTCCAGGGCCTGAGCTCGCTCCAATTGATCCGTCGGATCATCCTTCCCGGCGCATTGCCGTCGATCCTGACCGGTGTTCGTTATGCCCTCGCAACGGCGTGGCTCGCGCTGGTGGTGGCTGAAACCATCGGCGCGCAGTCGGGGATCGGCTTCCTCACGATGGATGCCCGCGAATTCCTGCGCACCGATGTGATCGTCCTGACGATCGTGATCTACGCGCTGATCGGCGTCGCGGCCGACGCCATTGCCCGCTTTCTCGAACGTCGCCTCCTCGCCTGGCATCCGAACTACGGAGCGGAGCGATGAACGTGCACGTCGCTCCGCAGTCTTCCACGCCATTCGAATCCGGACCGGCTGTGGTTGTCAGCAACCTGGTCCGCAGCTACGTCAGCCGCGTCGTGATCGAGAAATTGAACCTGCGCATCGATCGCGGAGAGTTCGTCGCCCTGCTCGGCGAGAGCGGATGCGGCAAGACAACGCTGTTGCGGGCGCTGGCTGGGCTCGATCCCATCCAAGGTGGCCGTATCGTGGCGCCTCGGCGGCCGGCGGTGGTGTTTCAGGAGCATCGCCTCCTGCCATGGGACAATCTCTGGCGCAACGTGGCGCTTGGCTTGCAGGTTCAGGATCCTCGCGCGCGCGCCGCCGAAGCGCTGACCGAGGTCGGCCTCGGGGACAGGCTCGAAGACTGGCCCCGAAATCTCTCCGGCGGGCAAGCCCAGCGCGTCGCCCTCGCCCGCGCGCTGGTGCAGCAGCCCGAGCTTCTGCTGCTTGACGAGCCGTTTGCCGCGCTCGATGCGCTGACCCGTATCCGCATGCACCAGTTGGTCCGCGAACTGGTGGCCAATCATCAGCCGGGCGTCCTGCTCGTCACCCACGATGTCGACGAAGCGATCGCGCTTGCCGATCGGATCCTCGTGATGCGCAACGGCGTAATCGCCTTCGAGCATCGCGCCGTGCGTGACGGCTCGACACCCATCTCGCGCGCCGAGCTCCTCAGCGAGCTTGGCGTGGTCCCCCATTCTGCCAGCTAGTCATCCGGAAGGCCGACATGTCCGACTTTTCATCCGCCAAACCATCCCGGCGCAGCTTCCTCGGCTCCGCAGCCTTCGGCATTGGCGCGCTCGCTGGCATGAATATCAGTGAATTCGCCCAAGCCGCACCTGGCCGGACCACCGACACGGTTCGCCTGACCTGGGGCTTGAGCGGCCTCAATCTGATCGCCAAGGAGCGCGGCGAGTTCGAGAAAGTGCTGGCCAAGGACGGCATCAAGGTCGAATGGCTCGGCCCCTTCCCGAACCATGCGCCGACCCTGCAGGCGGTCACTGGCGGCAGCGCCGACTTCAGCTTCGGCGGCAGCACCACGCCCGCGCTCGCTGCGATCATCGCCGGCTCGCCGCTGGTGTTCACACAGTTCGTGGTCTACGAGCCGCGCACCACGGCGATCATTGCCAAAGACGGCTCCGGGATCGACAAGGTCGAAGACTTGGTCGGCAAGTCCGTCGCGGTCAACCGCTCCGGGCTCGGCGAATTCCTGCTGGTCGCCGCGCTGGAAAAGCACAAGATCGATCGCTCCGCGGTGAAGTTCGTCTATCTCAATCCGCCTGATGCCGCGCCGGCACTTGCCTCAGGCAAGGTCGACGCCTGGTCGATGTGGAGCCCCGGCGTCGATATCGCGCGGCTTGAATACAAGGCGCACGACATCTTCCTGGAAGGCCGCGATCTCGAATTCCAGATCGACTACACCTCCTACCTGACCACCCGCAAATTTGCGACTGACAATCCCGCACTCGTCCGCGCCGTGAACAACGCGTTCCACGCCGAAGGCAAGTGGATCTCGGAGAACAGCAAGGACGCTGAATACATCGCCCAAAAGGCGGGGAAATACAGCGATCAGGTCCGCGACCAGTTCATGGCGATGAGCCGCAAATACCGCTACTTCGCAGTCGACGACGAGCAGTTCGTTGCCGAATTGCAAAAGGCTGCAGACTGGCTCGTCGCCCGCAAGGTTTTGCCCGAACCGGTCAAGGTGACCGACCATCTCGCCCAGCTCTGAGAACGTGACCAACAGACCAATCATGAACAAGACTGTTTCTGCCCCTCCTCGACGACGTCCGAGCTGCTCAAGACCGGCTCGCCGGACCTGGAAGCGTTGCTGAACCAAATTGCCGAAGGCGCGAGCGCGACCGCGTGTTGCCTTTCGAGGTCGTCGACCTCATTCGCCGCGCCCGCCTCGGTGCCTTGCGGCTGCCCGTCGCCGCCGCAGGCAGCACGATCCGCGATCTCTTCGCCTTCGTCATCCGCCTCGGCGAGGCAGACGCCAATGTCGCGCATATCCTGCGCAACCATTTCAGCGTGGTCGAGCGCTGGTGCGTACACCCAAGGATGAGCAGAGCCGGCAATGGCAGAGGGCTGTCGCGGGGGGCGCCATCATCGGACTTGTGACGACCGAGCTCGAAAGCCCGCGGGTCGGTAATGTCGCGCCCGGGACAACGTTCACGCCCGACGGGAACGGCGATTATCTGCTCAATGGCACCAAATATTACATCACCGGAGCGGCCGATCTGTCCGGCGCGACCGGTGCCACGATCGTGCTGGTCAAGCGCGAGGGCATCGGGCTGGTCGATGACTGGGACGGGCTCGGGCAGCGGCTCACGGCGACCGGCACCACGCACTTCCGCAACGTCAAGGGTCAAGCGCGAGGAGGTCGTGTTCAACACGCCGGACGGCGGTTATGGCGTGCGCATTTCGAACACGTTTGCGCAACTGTTTCTGACGGCGATCGTTGCGGGCATTGCGTGTGCGACGCTGCGGGATGCGACAGCCCTGGTCCGCTCGCGCAAGCGTACGTTCTACTATGCGCCGACCGAGATCCCGAGCGACGATCCGCTCCTGCAACAGACGGTCGGCCAGATCGCCAGCGGCGCCTTTGCGGCCGAAACCGTCGTGCTGGCGGCCGCCGAGGCGCTGGACATCGCGACCGACGCATTCGATGCCGGCGCCGCGAACGCGGCAGATGCTGCGCACACGGCCGCCCTGCTCTCGGCCAAAGCAAAGATCATCGCCGACGATTTCGCCATCCGCGGCGGCAGCCTGCTGTTCGACGTCGGCGGCGCGTCAGCTACCAAGAAGGTCACGAACTTCGATCGTCACTGGCGCAATGCGCGGACGCTGTCGTCGCACAACCCGACCACCTACAAGGCGCGCTCGATCGGGGAACACGAGATCAACGCCACGCCATTGCCGGCCAAGGGCTTCTTCTAAGCAAGAAGGCGCCGGCATACGACGGTCCGGCACCAGGAGAGACAATCATGGGAAGGTCGGACATCCATCTCGTCACCGACAGCAACGAGATCGAAGAGCAGTTTCGGGGAGTCATGCGCCGCCTCGCCGGCGGCGTGAGCATCATCACCGCAGGGCGTGACGAAGACATCACAGGAATGACTGTCACGTCCTTGACATCCCTGAGCGCGAGCCCGCCTCGTCTGCTCGTCAGCGTCAACAGGCAGGCCTCGTCATTCGTCCCGATCGAGCGTCAACATCCTCGGGGCCGACCAGTAGGAACTCGTGCCGTCACGGCGGGGTGAACATCCCGCTTCGGTCCGGCCGGGGCTTCAGGCTCGCGAGGCTGCTCGCATAAATCGGCTTGAGTGCTGGTGTCAGCTAATCGGGCGCAGGAGAAGGATTTGGAGCGCAAGACCGCTGTTCCTTGTGTGTCCGGACATTCACGCCGCTCTCGACGCCCTTACGCCAAAACGACGCAAGAGCTGCTCCACCTCAGCGGCCGGCTTGGCGCCGCTGAATAAGAATCCTTGCACCTCGTTGCAGCCCTCGGCGCGAAGCCAATCGAGCTGCTCGGTGGTCTCCACGCCTTCCGCGGTCGTGGTGATGTTGAGGCTACGCCCGAGGCCCGAGATCGCGCGCACGATGGCGGCGCAGTCGGAACGTTTGGCAAGATCCTTCACAAAGGAGCGATCGATCTTGATCTTGTCGAACGGAAAGCTGCGCAAGTAGCTCAGACTGGAATAACCTGTTCCAAAATCGTCCATGGCGATGGAGACCCCGAGCTCGCGCAGCTGGTGCAGGATCGCGAGATTGGCTT
>NZ_SPQT01000045.1 GCF_004571025.1 Bradyrhizobium niftali
AGGCGTCGAGATCGGTGCCGCCTGGCGCCGGACCTCGAAGGACAACCGCACCTACCACTCGGTCAAGCTCGACGATCCGTCCTTCACCGCGCCGATCTACGCCAACCTCTTCGAAGGCGACGATGGCGAGTGCGCGCTGATCTGGTCGCGCTGACCAACACCGCGGCGTCTCGCAAACACGCGGGGCGCCGCGGACAGCGGCCCCGTTATTATGCGGAGCGACACAGCGGCAAAAGCCCTGGAAAACCGGGCTGCCAGCCAACGACTCCGCATAATCCCGCGCTACGCATAATCCGCCTTATGCGGTGCACCGCATAAGACCGAATTCGGCGCCGCCTGGAAGAAGACCGTCCGCGACAGCGACCGCGAATATCTCTCGGTCAAGCTCGACGAACCCAGCTTCCCCGCTCCGATCTACGCCTCGCTGGTCAAGGTCGAAGGCGAGGAGGGTTTCAGCCTGATCTGGTCGCGCCGCAGCGGCGACTGATCGCCCGAGCCATCGGCCCCGCCTCCTCGGAGGCGGGGCTTTTGCGTTTCTTGCGCCGCTTTGGAAGGAAGCAGATGAGCATTTTGAGTTCAGAAGATGGGCTTCGACGCTGGCTGAAACGCGGTCGATAGGATGGGTTTCCGGGGTGCGTTTTTGGGCTCGTTTCTCGAAAATTCGCGTCGCATCGGGCTGCAATTTTCGATCTCCTGACGTGCGAATTTCATCGGTTCTCACGAGCGGCAGCGACGTGTCCACGCCTGCTCTCAGGGCACGAACTGCCTTCAGTTTGTTGAGCGAAAGGCCTCTACTTCACGTCGCTCCGATTGAGCTTCGGTGGATGACGTTGGCAATGTGAGCAAGGCCAGACCAATCAGGCCAAGCGGCTTTCTACGCCGGACTCCTTAGCAGCGCTGCTAGCACTAGTGCTTATTGGCGGGCGTGCACTTGGATGAAGGCGGGCTCGCCAGTCGATTTCCACCCCATTGGCTTCGATCAAGTCATGCTGCCGTCCTAGGTAATGATGCGATATTCCATGCATCCCGGCGTGCGCCGCATACCTATTCCGCACCATGTCATCGCCTCAACGTGCATCGCTCAGAACGCCTGGACAGCGCGGTTGGGCGTGTTGCTGGATAGCTTGTGAGGCCGCGTAGACGCGCTCTTCACGCTTGGAAAGATGCGCCGCGATGGCGCCCGCCTGCGTTGCTGCAGCGGAATTATGCCGTCGATGAGCGCGCAAGAGTGCACGGCGCACCGGGATTCTTGCACGTGGCTGACGCCTCACGGCGTCGATGCAAAGACCTTGTCACAGCAGCGAGAGGAAGCGACAATGGGTCAGATGAAGCGCACAAGACGACCGACGAGATACCGGTGCACGGAGGTAAGACGGCCGTGGCCGAATCCGGAGCCTGGTGCAACGACTTGGAAGGTCGTTGCCACAAGGGAGAGCTCCGATGAAACTGTACGTTGGATTGGACGTCGGCCTTGAAGAAACCAGCGTTTGCATCGTGGATAGCGAGGGTCTCACGATCCGCGAAGTGAAGGTCAACACTGAGCCAGAGGCGATCCGCTCCGCGTTGGAGGACTACGCGGATCGCCTCGATAGGGTGGGGGTCGAGGCGTCATCGCTGGGTATCTGGCTGTATCGCGAACTACAGGCAGCCGGGCTTCCAATCATTGTCGTGGAAGCACGCCATATGCGCGTTTCGCTATCGACGATGCGCAACAAAACTGACCGAAACGATGCGCGCGGCATCGCGCAGATGATGCGGTTGGGCTGGTACCGCGCCGTCCATGTCAAGAACATCGACATGCAAAAGATGCGTACATTGCTGACCAACCGGAAGCTGCTCAAACGCAAATTGGTCGACCTCGAGAACCATGTTCGGGGCGCACTGCGGGCCTATGGATTGCTCGTCGGAGCGGTCGCTCGAGGTGCCTTTGAGGCCCGTGTCCGCGAGCTGATTGAGCACTGCGACCCGATTTTTGTGATGTCCATCCAGGTCATGCTGGACGTGCGCCGGGCCCTCCTCGAGGGCTATGATCGGCTACATCGCGTGCTCCTGCAGGTCGTCCAGCATGATCCAGTTTGCCGACGTCTGATGACAGTTCCAGGCGTCGGCCCGGTCGTTGCCTTGTCATTCAAAGTTGGCGTTGATGACCCTCATCGCTTTACCCGATCACGCACAGTGGGCGCCCATTTTGGGCTGACGCCAAAGCGTCACCAGTCAGGTACGTCGATCGATTTTGAAGGTCATATCAGCAAACAGGGCGATATCTCGGTGCGGGAGGCGCTATGCGAAGCAGCTGCAAGTCTGCTGCTACGGGTCAGGAAATGGTCGGCGCTGCGAGCTTGGGGCCTGCGGATCGCTAGGCGGTCGAGCATGCTGTGTGCGATTGCCGCGGTCGCACGGAAGCTCGCATGCATTCTGCACCGGATGTGGGTCAGCGAGACCGATTTCCACGTCGGATTCGGCGCTAAGATCACGCAGCGGCTGCGTCTAAAGCCAGCCCAGTAGCCGCTGCACAGACGAGCAGAGAAGGCGCTGGGGGTACGCCAGCATGCTGAGGAGGAGCGAAATTAGAGATCCGCGCGCGCGGTGAGCGTCCCCCTGGCGGGGCCGCGAAACGGGGAATGTCCGCTATCTCTTGCCTGCTGCCGCCCTTCGGGGACGAGAGCGCAAAACTGCTTGGACAGCCCTGTTTACGAACCTGATGAAGAGCATGCGACGGCCTCAGTGCTGAACGCGAAGGAACGCATGGACCCCGCCTGGTGAATGCGACCGCAAGCGCGGTGTGGTGACGTTTGTGCGTTGTCGATGCAGGGAGTCCGTCATGGTTAAAGTGCGACGAGAAGAAAAGCGTAGGAATGAGTTGACTTTGAACGCCCGATTAGGAAGGCAAGATAAAAGCACTGGCGCTACGGAGCGCCCAAGCCGTTGTCTGCACATCCAAGATTTTAGCGCTAGCGGTAAGTATGGTGTCGCTACAAATTGCCAAACGCCTTGTCTCGCTGAAGAATGATGTCTGCATCGGATCGCGGCATGTTCTAAGCGTTGCGAGTGCATCGGAAGGGGCGTCAAGACCTTGCCGAGAGATTTTCATGCTGCTTGCAGGCATCGCCGCCGGTTCAAAAGCAGGCCATGGTTTCCTGTCGAACGCGTTGATGGCCAGAAACCCAAGTTGCTCCGCCCGTCCGTCCGTTTGGCCGAGGAGAAGTCGCACGGCGTCGTTGTGGCGCGTTGATGCGCAGGATGAATCTCCCGAGCCTTAGACACGGTGGGCGCATGCATCGCGGAAGGCCAAGACTGAGGCGCACGCTAAGGTCCAATCGCGGTCATGTCGTCGGTACTGAGACTGCCTCCGTTTCACCGGGGTGGAACTTTCGTAAATTGCGGTTGCGCCTTGGCCAAGGGAGCACCGCCACCGTTTATCCAAACCGAGGGTCTTTGCAGTTGTTTGAAGGTGAGAACTCGGCTGGCTCCCGTTCCTTGCCCCAGAGGTTGCCGCCCGCGCGCCGTGGCGTGCCCTTGAAGTGAGCATTGCGTTCGCAGAAGTATCGGTCGATAGCCGCTTTAGCCTCGTCAATTGATCCATAGTTGCTGTTGTGAATGATGGCCCGAGCCAAGCCGCTGAAGATCGACTCGATCACATTTAGAAACTGCGCGCGGGCTGGAAGCGGTGCCGTGTGAATCTGTGGACCGTTGCTCCCAATAGTAGCGTTATGGGCATCGATATGTTCGAACAGCCTTTTAGAGACGTGCCAGGAGGCCGCGTCCCAAGAAAGATAAAGCTTGGTGTGATCGCGGTACTCGGCGACGAGTGCCGCCAGCATACGGATCATTTCTTCGGTGTTCTTCTTCCGGCTGTAGAAATGGGTGACCTGGTTGGTTGACAACTCAATGGCGGCGGTGACGATGATTGAGCCCTTCGATTGCTGCCATTGCGCTACAAAATGTTGTTCGCCGGGACCGATCAGCATGCGTCCATGTTGCGCCTTGACCGCAAAGGGTCCGAATTCGTCGATCGAAAAGAAGGCTTCCCCGCCCTTGAGGTCGGCGAGAATGGAACGGATGCGTTGGAGCTTCTGCGAGAAGTCGGGATCGTTGGAGGTCAGAACGATGCGCGCTTTGCGCCACCGGTAGCCGGCACCTTTCACGATCGCGCGGATTACATCTTCGCAAGCTGGCTTCCCTTTCTCGCGCAGCGCACGCACCAGATCGGCCATTTTCCAGGTTGTACGGTTGATGCCGAAATTGGCTGGCGGCTGGTGCAGGATACTGAACAGAGCCTCTTTGACTTGCTCGCTGTCGAACTTGCGATGGGGGTTAATGCGAGGCGCGAACAGCCGTTCGGCCCGACCTTCCTCGAACAGACGGACCGAACGTGCGTAGCTTGACCGGCTCTGCTTGAGAATGCGGCAAGCCACGCTTGTCCGCAGCCCGCTGTGTGACGCGACTACTGCTAGCGCGCGACGCCGCTCAGCGGGGCGGCCGTTTTCGAGCTTCTCGACTAGGATCGTGAGATCGGGATGACTTTCAAGAGAAGCCGGTAGATCTTGTTGACTTAGCGGCTTGCGCAACTGCCCGAGCAGACCCAAAAACCTGTCTGGGTCGGGAGTGCCTTTCAATTGGTTATGGCGGGCCAAGACCGCCGTGATGGTTGATGCCGCGGGCACTCCGGCGCAGCCCACTGATCGAAGATGGAATGCTATTTTTCGCCCACCCCAGGTTGGGTGGTCGGCGCGCACGGTTAGAACGGCCGCTTCGGTATGGCCCGGACAGCGATGGGGCGTGTGGTGCGGACGGTGTGACTGGCTCTCCAGGCCTCTCGCGCCGGCTATCCGATATCGGGCCAGCGTTCGATAGCCTGTCTGCCGGCTGATATTGAAGCTGCGACAGATGCTCTGAATGTTGGCATTCGGGGCGAGCGCCAGTTGCACGAATTCGCTACGAGCCTCGAGAAGCGTATTTGACTTCCAGGGCATGTTTTGTGCCTCTCTGCTCTGAACCAAGGGGCGGGCGGATCGGCAGGACACCTCGTCAGACGAGCACGCCACGGATGAACAGGATCGCGACCGTCTCGGCCTTGCGCTGCTGCCTGACTCGCCGCCGCTACTCCGGCCGCCTCCGATGCTCCCCAACGAGGAGTAGGAAGGCGGCGTATACGACGATCGTGCTGTGGCGGCGGCCACAGCGACCACGGCATGCAGCGCGGCTCGCTTCAGTGCTCGCTGAGCGATCGCCTCCTCCTAGTGGTGTGCATTTAGCCATGTGGCCGATTAGACCGGGGACTATCGCCGCTCTCAGGCGCCAGCACGAAGCGGCTTCATCCCCCGGCTATGGCTCTGCTTCCACCATTCTCAGGCATTTGGTTGATGACCTAATCCGACCTTTGCCTAATGACCTCGTGCAGAAGAGCTACGGAACGCTCAAGCCGTTCTAACAGCGACCCCAAATCCGCCGCGCTAATCCCCTCCAACCTCAGATTTTCGACTGAGAATGACTGGGCAATGAGTTGGTCTATTGGCTCGGCTTTAGACGTCAGGTCCGCGGCCCCGCTAAGGGTAGATCGAATGTATCCGTCCGGCGTAATCGTTGTCGCAAGCGTTAGATTGGCCACGATCGCCGTCTCAGCCATCGCCGCAGGAAACTCCACGTTGCAAAGAATGCTTCCCGTTGCGCGAATGCGGTAGCCCGCGCGGTAAGTCGAGGGGCCCAAGGGGCCCACCTCGCCGGACTCCCAAAACGCTTCCACCCCATCAGTGGTTGGACACTCGGGGGGCGAACGGTCATGGTGGAACGCAGTGTCGCAGGTGACCAAGCTTCTATCCCTCGGAACGTGCATTTCGATAACGCTATCGATGTAGACGATAGTCAACATTTGCGGCTAAAAATGGGACTCAGAGTCCGTGGATCGATAGTCTGCTGCGACGTTCTTTGGGCCGATGACGGCCGGGAAGAACGATTTAGGAATAGTTGGGGTGGTGGCCGACAATGTCAGGGCGCTTAGGAAGGCGGCTAAGCTCTCGCAGGAGGAGTTAGCCCATGAGGCGGGGGTGGATCGGACCTACATTAGTCAGGTCGAACGCCGCCAAAGAAACGTGACAATTGTGGTCTTAGCGAAAATCGCAACAGCACTGAACGTGACACCGGACAAGCTGCTGATCGTACCCTCATCTCGGCGAAGAGGTCCTTAATTCAGCAAAAAATTGAGTTGCTCGGGACACATGACCGCTCCCGCACAGCCCGTCAGGCTCATAGCCTGAAGGTCATAAGTTCAAATCTTATCCCCGCAACCAAGCTAAACGATAAAAGCCCGCCTTTGGCGGGCTTTTTCACGTTTTGCAGGCGCTTCCCGTAAGTTACCATTTGTTGCGATAAAAGTCTTTTATTATCATGAAGTTAGGCTGAATTTAGTCGATCGATTGGTCTGCGTTACAATTTTCTACATGGCACATGAAAATCTGTTGCCATCCGCAATGAGCAGCGCAGCTCGAGCGCGCCAATTCCTTTCGGGTGCTGTACGATTGTAGGCGGTGGTCCGATTCCACCGGGGCGCGCATTCGTCACGCTTTCCGTGCAGACGAGTTTGTCACCTCTCGTTTCATTCGCCTCTGATCCTCCAATGATCAAACGCGAATAGACAAGCCGTTTCTCGTAGACGTTCGCTGTGATAAGTGCATTCGCACGCCAAACACACAGCCAATGCGCGCCTTAGCAGGATGACCCTTTAGGCGCTGGGTTTTTCCGCACGCCATAATAGTGGTAACCAAGTAACCGCCGCGCTCGACTGCATTCTCGGCAGCAGCAGTGCCAATCATCCAATACGTGGCAATGGCCGCCAATAGCGGCACGTTCATGGACCATTGCCGAGGATGCAAGCCATGGTCGAAATACGTCCCTGCGTTACCCGTCGCTTGCAAGTATAGATTGCGGGCATCGATCTTGAAATGCAAAAATGTTCCGCTATTGACTCTTCGGCGAAGTGACGGCGTCGCTCCACGAGGTCCGCTTATTGAAGCATGGCGGACAAGATCTGCTCAGGTTGAGTCCTTCGCATTTTGACCGTTGCGGACCCGGGGCGTTCTGTCGCGCCATCTCGGCAGGAACCCTTTATCATCCTGATCGTCAAGCCGGCTGACACGGAATCATCGAGGCTATAAGCCAGTAACGAATTCAATGTTCAGAATGGTGGCGTGGCCGCTGGCAGGCTGCGCCGACGGAACCGCAAGGCGATGTCGGATCCGCAAGGCAACGTCTCGGCCGTTGAGGTTGATATCTACACTGAGCTTCGCACGGCGGAGCGCTGGTGGACCGAATTCGAGCGACACGCCGAATGCACCGTATTTCAGAGATTTGCGTGGCTTGCGGCGTGGCACAATCACATCGGTCGGCATCAAGGCACGACGCCGGTGATCGTGCGGGGGCGCGATCCCAATGGCGAGGTCCAGTTCATTGTACCGCTGGCGATCGAAAGGCGTGGCGCGACAGGATGGCTCACCTGGCTCGGAGCTGAGCTGTGCGATTATAACGCGCCGCTCCTGGGTCGAAATTTCGCGAACGGCCTTCGGACGCAAGACTTCCGCTGGCTATGGCGAGCGATGATCGGCCTCATCCGGGCAAATCCAGATCTTCGATTTGATATGATCGATCTCGACCGAATGCCGGAGCGGATCGGCTCACAAAGAAATCCGTTCCTCGACCTTGCGGTCCTCCCGCGGACATATGGCGCTCACTCCGCGACGCTTGGACTCGACTGGAACGAATTCTTCTTGTCCAAGCGGTCTTCCGCGACGCGCAAACGCGAGCGGCGGCAGTTCAAGCATCTCGCCGAGCATGGCGAGATCCGTTTCGTCCAGGTCACACGATCCGACGAGATCGAGCGCTCGATAAACCTGTTGATTGAGCAGAAGCGGCGCTTCTTTGCCCGCATGCAGGTCGAGGACATCTTCGACAGGCCCGGCTATCTCGCCTTCTTCCACGACGTCACGACCGATCCGAGATTAAGGGACGTCGTTCACGTCAGCAGGCTGGACGTGGGTGACAGCAAGATCGCGACCGGTCTCGGGCTGCGGCACAAGAACTGCTACTCCCTCATCCTGTCGAGTTATGAGGATTCCGAGCTCGCGCGCTACGGGCCAGGACGCGCGCACCTTCAGCATTTGCTGCGCTACGCGATCGAACACGGTTTTGAATTCTTCGACTTGTCGATAGGTGACGCGCCGTACAAGCTCGACTGGTGCGACATTGAGATGAAGCTGTTCGGCTATTACGAAGCGACGACACTCAATGGCCGGACCATTGTCGCGGTTAAGATGGCAATCGATCACGCCAAACTATTAATCACGCGCATGCCGCCCCCCGTGAGGCGTCTCGCCAAGAGGGTGCTCGTTAAAATATTGACTGGTTGCCGGCGCGCGCCAAGAGCCGCCTGTCGCAACGTATGTCTGAATCTGGCCCGCAGGCGAAGATGGAGGCGACGATCAGCACGACCGTAGCCGGGGCCAGACCGGACATCACGCGCTCGCGGCCAAATCGACGTTTCTGACCCATTGCGGTCACTGGCAGGTTGGATCGGGGGTGCAGGCCCCTTTCTGACGCGAACTTTTTATTAGTGATCCCCTTACGAATTGGCGCTGGCCTAATTTAATTTAGGAAATGAGCGATGAAAGAAAAATTAAGGACCTGCTATACCCACGCTGGATGGAAATCGTTGGACGCGTCGTCGTCACCATTCTCGGCGTATTGGCGTTGGTCAGTCAGATTTTGCCGCTGGTACCTTTACTGCACCATTGAAGGAGCGACGCCGCCCTTGTCCGCCAGTGGCCCGAAGCAGCGGAGGCAGGACGGGCAGAGCAACATCCGCTCTGCCCGGGCACTTCAGACATCGACCTGTTCCGCTATAGCCAAGGCGACATCTACCTCAATTCCGAGATACCGGACGGTGCTTTCTATCTTGGTATGACCGAGCAGGAGTTGGACGGCTCTCAAGTTGCCTGTCCGCCGATAGATCAGGGTTGCCTTGGTTCGACGGAGTGAATGCGTTCCGAACAGGTGAGGGTCCAATCCTATACCGGCCAGCCAGTCCGATAGCAGGCGTGCATACTGCCGTGTCGTCAGGCTGCGGTCCGGCCCTCTGCGGCCGGTGAACAGACGCTCTCCTGGCTTCTTGCCGGTTGTCCTTAGATAGTCATCGATGGCCTCGCGGGTCGCCTCGGTAAGTTTGAATTTGACCGGCCGGCCGGTCTTCTTCTGGCGGACGCTCGCTCTATCGGCTGCATAGCCGCTTGGTGCAATGTCATCGACTTTGAGGGCGACTACGTCGCATCCACGAAGTTTGCTGTCGATAGCGATGTTGAACAACGCTAGATCGCGAGTCCGGCCTTCGACCTGGAGCTTTGTCCGGATGGACCAGACGTGCTTAGGTCGGAGTGACGGCTTCGCGCCAACATCTTGCCCTGGTTCCACGGGACGCGCTTGGAGAAGTTCTCACTAGTGCTTGGGACATCGGTCATGATGACCTCCTCAGTTGATGAGGATGGTCATTCTCAGGCGGGAAACCTCCTATACCTACACGTCGGCTTCCGGACAATTGGAGGCGAACTTAGCGCCATTTCGATCGATGGGACGGGCGCAAGTGACCCGACTCGCACCTTCGGGGCTTCGACATGTTCACATCGTTGTGGTGTCAATGGGCCGATGCCGCGCCCAGGGCGATTTACTCGTCGAGGCCGTGATCGCCCAACTCGCTCAGCAGCGCTTGGGCCTCCTGGAGGTCGAGGGTACCGAAGCCTTCGGTGAACCAGCCGCAGATTCCTCTGAGGAGATCCCGCGCATCGCGTCGCTCGCCGCGCTCGGCCCACAGCCGGGCGAGCGAAGTCGCGGCGCGGAGCTCAAGGGACCTGGCCTGCTGACTGCGCGCGATCGCGATCGCTGTTCGAAAGCAATTCTCACAGGCCGAAACGTTTGCGGGATTGCAGCGGAGTAGCAACTCGCCCCTAAGGCGATGCAGCTCGGCCTCGTAGAAGCGTTCCGCCCGTTCCTGGACGATGCCGAGTGCCTGGTCGAGAACCGTGAGCCCCTCCTCGATGCGGTTCGCTTTGTTACATGCTTCGGCAATTAGGGCGAGGAAACACGGCTGCCAGAGTCCAGCGCCTGTCGCTCGGAGATCGGCCAGCCCCTGCCGCATTTGCGCGATACAATCGTCAGGCTTCTGTCCGCTCTCGCTCAGCGCCCAACCATGCAAGATCGCGCCCATCGGCCTCCAGAGAGGATAGCCGTGCTCGCTACAGAGCCGGATGGCTGCCTGCGCCATTTCTTCTGTGCTGGGCACTTCGCGGCGGAACTGACGGAGCCACGCGGCCCAGACCAAGGCCAAAGCGCGGCTGTGAGGATGCGAGAGTTCGTCAGCCAAAGCGAGCGCTCTCTGGCTTCTGTCGAGGGCATGGTCGTTAAAGCCCAGAAACCACCAGGCGAGAGCTGCATAAGAAAGACACACGACGCCAGGATCAATGCCATAGGTATAGGCATGCGATCGCAGCAGCTTCGCATCGTAAAGTGCTGTCCCTGCCTCCAGTTTGGCGCGGGCGAGCGCCACCTCTCCAAGCCAGAGCAAGGGCACCCCAAGGGCGCGGTTGGCCTCCACGAGGAGGGACTGATCGCCCAGGCTCTGCCCCAGCTCGGTGAGGTGCTCCCCAACCTCCCGCGCCGCAATCAAATCGCCGCGGACGTGATAAATCCTGTATAGGCCGTGCAGCACCGGGAAAAGCTGGGGTGTGAGATCGATGTCGCTACACAAGGCCCTTGCCCGAACGTACGCCTGCTCCACCTCTGGCGCGGCATAGCCCTTGGTCGCCATCAGCGCCGACCCGAGCGCCAATTGCAGTTGCAACTCGCGTTGCGCGCGTTCGGTGGTGTCTGGAGAAGCCTCGAGCAGCTCCAATCCGCGGGCCAAATGACTGATCGCCTCAAGGTAAGCTGAGCGTTCCAGGGCTCGTGCGCCCGCCCTCTGGAGGTAAACGACGGCCTGCTCTTTCAGCCCAGCCTCCGCATAGTGATGGCCGAGCAGCTCGGGCTCGGTCTCCGCAGATTCTGGAAAATGCTCTTCCAGAACGGTGGCAATCCTCGCATGAAGCTGCTGGCGACGGCTCCGGAGCAAGCTGCGATAGGCCACCTCGTGCACGAGCGCGTGCTTGAAGCGGTAGGTCGCGTTCGGCGGTGTGCCACGGCAGAACACGAGTTCCGAGGCGCACAATCCCTTCAGTGCATCCTGCAGTGTGGCCTCACTCAGCGGGGCGGTCATGGAGACCAAGTCGTAGGAGAACTCCCGACCGATGCAGGCGGCGATTTGCGCCACTTGCTTGACGGGAGCGAACCGGTCGAGGCGTGCCATGAGGCTGTCGTGCAGCGTGGCCGGGATCGCGAGCGGAGGCAGGGGACCGCTGAGAATGTAGCGGTCGCTTTCCTCAGCCAGCATCCCGGACTCAAGGATCGCCTTCGTCAGCTCCTCAACGAACAGCGGTACACCATCGGTCCGCGCCAAGACCTGCGCGAGCACTTCTGCGGGCAGGGCCTTGCCGCCCGTGAGCTGATCGACCATGGATGCGCCTTGGCGGCGCCCGAGGCGGCTGAGGGTCAGTAACGTGAGATGTGCGTGCCCAGTCCAGCGCGGGGAAAACTCGGGACGGCAGGTAATGAGCACGAGGATGGGCAGGGTCTGCACGCGCTCGATCGCCGACTCCAGCCATTCGAGCGTGGTTGGATCAGCCCAATGCACGTCCTCATATACGGCCAGCACTGGGCGGTGCGCGGCCAGTCCCGTCACTTGATCCTCAAGCGCCTCGAAGGTGCGCCGCTTCTGCTGCTCTGGGCTCAACTCGAGCGGCGGATAGCGATCGGCGATCGGAATCGACAACAGCGCGGCAAGCAGCGGCACGGCTGCAGCGACGTCCGGCGTCGCCGCGGCGATGAGCGCCTCCAACTTATCGAGTTTCTCCAGCGGGCCGTCATCCCGGGCAAAGCCGGCGGCACGTTCGAGCAGATCGATCACGGGATAGAGCGGACTGGTCTGGTGGAACGGCGAACAGAAGTGACTTAACGGCGTGTAGGTGTCCCTGGCTAGGCTCTCGCGCAGCGCACGAACAAGGCGCGACTTGCCGATGCCGGGCTCGCCCGACAACAGAACGACCTGTCCCTCGCCATCACGGACCCGGGCCCACCGGTCGAGCAGCAGCGCCAACTCCTGCTCACGACCGACGAGCGGCACTAGACCCGTCCCGTGCAGAGCCTCAAAGCGATCCTCCGCAGCGCTTTGGCCGAGGAGGAAGATGCGCAGTGGCTCGCCAAAGCCAGCCAGCTGTCGCTCGCCGAGGTCTTCAACCTGGAACAGTCTGCCGAGGAGCCGGCAGGTGCGTTCGGCAATCACGACCTGTCCAGGTTGGGCCAGCGCCTGCAATCGAGCGGCCAAATTCGGGGTCTCGCCGATCACGTCGCGCTCCTGAGCCTCCCCCGAGCCGACTAAATCACCGACAACGACGAGACCGGTCGCGATGCCGACGCGCGCGGCCAATGGTTGGCCGTCCGGAGATGCGAGCTCAGCTACGGATTGAGTGACGGCGAGGCCCGCCCGGGCGGCCCGCTCCGCATCGTCCTCGTGCGCTTTGGGCCAACCAAAATAGGCCAGGACCCCGTCACCCATAAACTTGGCGACATGCCCCTCGTAACACGCAATCTCGCCTGCGACCGTGTCCTGATAGCCGCGAATAATCTTGCGCATCTCCTCAGGATCGAGCCGCGACACCAGCGCAGTCGAGCCGACCAGGTCGGCGAACATCACCGTGACCTGGCGCCGCTCGGCCTCAGAAGGTGGCAGGGCTGTCCCGGGGACCGCGGGGGGCGGTGAGGTCGTGGGAGGGGTGGTCGCCGGAACTGAGCCGACGCGCAGAGCAGTAATCGCCGCGAGCAACTTGCGGCGATGGCCGATCGAGGTGACGCCGAGCTCCGTCAGGTCGTCGGCCGTTAGGTCGGCGAGCACGTCGGCATCGATGTCGTTCTCGCGGAACGCCTGCGCGTACTGTCCCAGCCCTAAACCACTCAGCCAGACCGCGATGTCCATGGGCTCCTCCCGGACTCACCGTTCTCAGAGCGCTAGGTGCTCCAGCCTACCTCAGAATGGCGTGCGGCGGACGCGGTGAAATGCCACGAGCTGACTGCGGCGGACGGGGCAGCTTCTGGCCGGAAGCCGAAGAGCCGTCAGGCCATGGCAACGTCGGCTATTGAAGCCAGACCGGCCGATGAGAAGGCTCGAGCTGAACCGCTGCTTTTGACCCACTAGCGACATTAGGTGGGAGGTCCCTGTCAAGGCATGGGGCGGCGGCCTGATCGGCCCGAAGGATCCGCTATCCGGCACCGTCTTCGCCGACTTCCCGGCCGCGCCGAAGCGGCTACATCGCCCGTTTCATTTACTGCGTCGGCAGAACCAAAACGCGAGATTGGGTTGCATTCATAGAGAAGATCCCCTCGATTTCGAGACGCATGGTGTCGCGGCATTCGCACGCCAGCGCTGCGAGCCGCGAAGGGTCGATCTCGATTTCGCCTCGCCGTTCAGATATGATCGCTCCGGAAGCGCGCAGATTCCGCATCAGGAGCGTCACCGTCGTTCGTCGCACACCCAGTATTTGCGAAAGCGCCTCCTGGGTGAGCGGGAGGACGTCGTGGTCGACGCGGTCGCGAAGATGGAGCAGCCAGCGCGCCAAGCGGGCTTGGACCGGATGCAGCGCATTGCAGGCCCCGCCGATTTGTAGCTGTATCAGCATCGCCTTGAAGTGAATCTGGACTGCGTGACGGATCGCGGGGCTCCGGCTAAAAGCGGCGTGGAATCGCGATGCGGGGATCCGCGAGGCGGTGCCCGCGGCACGAACGATGGCGGTAACGGCCGCAGGAGACGGCCCGAGCACGGAAAGAGTGCCTACTGCTCCCTCGCGCCCTATTGCGGCGCTGGCGACCGTCTGCCCATTCGCCATGTCGATCATCACAGAAATGGCGCCACTATGAGGGAAGAGGACGTGCTCGGTCTGGTCACCCGCCCGCGAGACGACCGCGTCCCGATCGAGCGCGACCATCTCTAGGTCGGGTGCCAGCAGATCGAGATCCGCCGCCGGTAGTGCTGCCAAAAGTCGGTTACCAATCCCGCTGGGAAGCGTCACTGTAGCCCGCCGCGAACCATCCGCCGCATCGCATTTCGAGCGGCATAGGGCGGCAACCTCGAACTTTGTTTGAATCCGCCTACGCTTCGCGCCCCGAAATCCAATTCAGCTGCGGAAGCTCTCAATGTCAAAAATTGAACTCCAAACACACTCGCAAACACACGCGATCGCCAGGCGAATTTTTGTCTCGCAGGATCATTGAGCACTTAGATTCCAGCGCTACGGGGCACAATTGCAAAATGCGTATGGGTAACATCATAGGGAGTTCCAATTTCCGGGGCACGGCAAACGCCGCGGCGTGAGCGCGAACTATGCCCCGGACCGCGATCGTCGCGTTCTGCACGATGATGTGCACAAGCTACTGCAAGCTGGCGTCTTGGAATTCCGCCAGCACGCCCCGCCGAGACAGACGATGCGCGGCATTCTCCACGCATGCCGACGAGGTGGTCGTTTGGTCCGAAAGCGGCACCTTTTTTGGACCTCGCGCTATGTCCGCATTGCGTTCGTGATGCGCAGCAAAGTGGACACTCGCGGTCCATTTGATCTCCGCCTTCCCTTGACGAACTACAGATCAATCCGTCAGCAGATCATAGTCCCGGCGCAAAACAGTTTGGACGTGAACCGCGGCGCGCGCGGCGGTATTGGCATCTGCCTCGCCCGCTACGATCACACAGAGCGACCAGTTATTTTCAGCGTGCTTTGCAACGCGATTGATCGCTATTTCCATGACGTTATGACAGCCGGGCTGCTTTCTCACTTCTAACAACGCTCGACGCTGCAATTCCTGGATTGAAACGCGGATCTTGGGCATAGGGCTCGCTCGGAAATCTTACTGGTTGGGGGCCGCGCCCTATATTTAACAGAACGAGCGCAATTCGGGTTCCACTTGCGAGAGGCACGAACCTTCGATCGCAAGCTTGGCACCCGATATTCTGCTGCAGCTGACACTCGCGATGTCAGCTCATCGGGGTAAAGTGGACTTCGCAACAGAGCGCGCCCAAGTCCGAAAATGACCCAGAGCTGACTTGCTCAGGTGTGTTTCTGGAGCGAGTGGAATTCGCACTGTCTGAGATTACATACGCAGCAGCGCGAACTCGCGAGCGCGTCAAGGCGGAGAACTGCGTTTCACTTCTCTTTCTCTTCCGATTGCTCCCGCTCTAGCTCTCCGATCAGCTTCCCAATCCGCTGCGTGGTCGCGGGATCGTTCGCGCCTCGTAACAAGCGCTTGGATTGTTCCAAGCGAACGGCGATTTGCTCTTGGCGAGCGAGTTGATCTGACATCATTTGTTTGCCTCTGCAGAGTCAGACGATTGGCGAGGCTAATGGTTCAAATCTATTTGGTGCCCGGTGCACACGGGGGCTCCGTCCAGCGCCATCCGCTGAGGGACACACGCGCCTCAGCAGTTGAGCGCGCTGTCAGGCTGGTGGACTCTCGTAAAAATCCCGCTCCGGATGGCTGTTGGAGATCTGAGGCGAGCTTCCGCCCGGCTCCCCGTACCTAGATGGTGATCGACTTATGGGTCGCGTTGGATCTCGGGTTTGTCGTACAAAACGGCGTTCAGCAGCGAGCTATTGACCTCGATCTTTCCGTTGTAGTTGATCAAGCCGAGCTTGCGAAACTTGTTCATAAAGAAACTGACGCGGGATCGGGTCGTTCCGATCATCTCGGCCAATGTTTCCTGGCTGATGTTGGGGCTGATCAGTTGAGGGCTCCCCTCCTTCCCGAAATTCGCCAGTAGGAGAAGCAGGCGCGCCAGCCGCTTTTCACTGGAGTTGAAGAGCTGGTCGATCAAATCCTCTTCGATCCGACTGTTTCGGGTTAGCAGGTAGCTCATGAACAATTCGGAGAACTTAGGCTGGTTGCGCAGCGCTGCCAGCATGGCGATTTTCGTGATGGCCGTGATCATGCAAGACTCTATCGCCGTCGTTGTCGCAATCCGCAGCGAGTGACCGTTCATGCAGCCTTCGCCAAAGAATTGGCCTGGCTCCAAAATACCGACAACAGCTTCCTTGCCTTGCTCAGATATGACGACAACCTTCACCCGCCCCTTCTGGATGTAGAAGATCGTGTTCGCCTCGTCACCCTGCGAGAAAATGACGTCGCCCTTGCCGAACTCAAGGATTGTCTTTCCCTTGCCCACGTTGGCGAGAAAGTCCCTCGGGTCAAACGGTGTATTGGTCCTGCCGGCCATGCCGATTTTAGTCCTCATCCACGTCCACTTCGGCCTGCCGCCTAAAGGCGGCGCCAATAAACCCCGGACGGAAAGGCCCTTCGCCACGTTCATTCGGAGCGCCATTTCGCGCCTCGGCGAAGCGAGCGTCGGGACTAGGCCGATCTCCGCCATCGGCAACTAAATCACGGCTTTGAACTTACCAGTCGTTTTGCATTCCGAACACTCGAAGATGCGGACTTCGTGACCAGGCTGGTCGGGTTCAATGCAAACGAGCCGCATAGGCTTGCCGCACCTCAAGCACGGATGAATTCCGAAATCGGCGCTATTGTACAGTGGGTTTGGCTGGATAGATGACATCTGCGTTCCCCGAGTTAGGCATTACCGATCTCTCCATCGCCGATAACTGCCTGTCGGCGGCGATGGACCCAGTCTGGCTCAACTCATGCCGGCGCGGTTGGTCAATATTGACCAAAAACCCCGAATTTGGTTCGAGAGGTGTCTTTCCGGCCGACACTGTACGTTAGCGGGAAGATCCAGGAGGATCCGGCCGCGCTCTATTTATCGAAACGGAAGTGGCACAAGCTCACCAGGGCAGTGAGACGACGGTATGGCAGGCACTGCAGCGGAATATCCTCACTGCCGGATGGCAGCCGATGCTCCGAAGATCCGTCAAATGCTGCATGGGCATGCGGCATCGGTCGCATATCATCAGACACGGTTCTTCCGGCAACTCCACGGCAGCGGCCACCGAAGCTAAGAGCCAGAGTTACGGACATCCGGCTGAGCAATTTTGACCACATTGCAAACTAAAGCGCGGAGAACCCTCGGATACTGGAAGCTGATCGACAGCATGCCCCCTCGGTTTCAACTGATCTCAGGCCCATGACGGGATCCCATTTCCGAATCCCGTAACTCTGTTAAGTTGTGAACACAGGGGTGGGCAGATGGCCGAAAAGGAGCAGCAGCTGCGATCGCAACTGGACCTGACGCGATGCAAACCTGGAGCGGTGAGCTGCCTTAAGGTGAGCAATTTTGCTCAACTCCACGATAGGACGATGCAATTCGTGCCGCACCGGGGTTTTGCAACTCCGCCCGGGGCTGGGAAGCCGCTGCCCGCGACACAGATTAAGCGAGCGGCGTTTTTTCCATGAGGTAAGGCCGCCTCAGTTCACGGCCTCTTTAAATTTTTCCGAAGTTCGCCTGCTGGCCCTTCGCGGCGGTTTGGGCGGCGCCCGGCCATTTCCGAAGTTGCGGGTAGACCGGACCTGACTGGCTACCGCCGACACCGGCGCTGCCTGCCTGGTTGAGGGCAATTGCCCTAATTTGAATCTAGCGGCGACCTAGTTCGCTAACGACACGTTAGATTCCTTGGGCATGTGAGCAATACTGACCAGCGCCGAACGCAGCGGAGGTTCCACAGTGGTTCCATCACCGCCCAGCATGGCAACTACCGGTGACTGAGAGTTCTGTCACGCTCCCGCCTGAGTCGAGGCGACGCACCGTGACCCATTGGAGATAGCATATGCACATGAGCACCAATATTGAAGTGCAGGAGCCGCCTACCGCGCTCCGGCTGGTGACGCAGGCTTATGCGAGCCTCCTCCTCATTGCCTTCGCCTTGATGCCCGCCCAGTTGATTGCCTATCTGTATTTCTACCAGGCCCCCACGCTAAAATTCGAAGATCACCTGTTCCACGAAATCGCGATCGCCGTCGCCACCCTCGAAGGGTTGTTCGTCACTTATGTGGCCTGGCGTTGCTACAAGTCTTCAGGCGAACCCCTGTTACGTTGGTTGACGGTGGGTTTTCTCGGCTTCGTGCAGATCTACGCGCTGCATGGCGCTTTCACCGGGATGGCTCACCACAATATTTGGCTGTTTCTGCTCTATGGACCGGCATCGCGACTTGCGATGTCGATCCTGCTCTTGGTTGGGCTGCTCTCCTACAACCGGCCGCCAGACGACGTCGAGAAGCGCTCGAATGCGCGAGCGTGGCTGATGTGGATTGCCCTCTTCCTGACGGTGGATCTGATTGTCGCCTGGGTCGCCTATTCCGCCTATGCGGGTCACCCGGCGGTACGCTTGTCACTGGAGGGCGGCGCGCTGTTCTTCTGCGCGCTAAATGTCGTGGTTATGCTATCGCGCCGGATTCGTTCGCCGCTCATGGTGATTTTTGGCGTCTCGGTAACGTGGTTCGGCTTATCGTCGCTCGCGTTCATTCTGGGGCAACCGTGGAATCATATGTGGTGGCTCGCCCACGCGATTTTTGCCGGCGGGTTCTTCCTGCTGAGCTATGGAGTCGTTCAGGCTTTTCGAACGACTCGCTCATTCTCGACCATCTATAGCCAGGAAGAAATGATGACCCGCCTGGCCCAAGCAATGGCCGGCACCCAGAGTGCGCTGGAAGAGGTGCAGCGGAGCAATCAAAAGCTGGAGCGCCTTTCCACCACCGACCCGCTGACCGGTGCTGGAAATCGCCGCCAGTTCATCGAACACATCGAAACCGAGATCGCGCGGGCCAAACGAAGCGGCGCTCCATTGTCCTTATTGTCGCTCGACCTCGATCATTTCAAGGGAATCAATGACTCACGCGGTCATCTTGTTGGCGATGAGGTCTTGTGCGGATTCGTGCGAAAATGCCTTGAGTCGATCCGCCCGTTTGACGCCGTTGCACGGGTAGGCGGTGAAGAATTCATGGTGTTATTGCCCGGCGCGACGCTCGAAGCGGCTTGCGCGGTTGGCGAGCGTCTTCGCTCGGCCATCCAAAGCAGCGCGTTCGATGTCGGAAACCGGCCGTCGATCGACGTCACCATCAGTTGGACGCGATGGAGACACCCTTGACGAATTTTTGAGAGTCGCAGACAGGCGGCTCTATCGCGCAAAACATGAGGGGCGCAATTGTGTGATTGCCGCATAGGCCGTCGTTCGTTCGAGCGTCCTGACGGCTTCTTCCCGCTTTGTGCGCATTGCCCCTTCATCCGAAGTTGATCCATAGCGCGCGAGCGGTATTCGCTGTGGACCGGCGACGTTGGCCTAGCCGTCTACCTTTGGGACTGCCTCACAGGTGAGCCTCGTTTCGCGACGGTGGATGTGTTCTGATGACCTTTGCTCCGGTCTTCTCTGTGCGTTTCTATATCCCGGAGCTGAACCCATCGGGCCGCACATTAAGCCAAGTCTGTGGTGTCGGCCGTTGGCCCTTCGCGACGGTTTGGGCGGCGCCCGGTCATGTCCGAAGTTGAGGGTAGACCGGACCTGACTGGCTACCGCCGACACCCGGCGCTGCCTGCCTGGTTGAGGGCAATTGCCCTAATTTGAATCTAGCGGCGACTTAATTCACTAACGACGCGTCAAATTCCTTGGGCATGTGAGCAATACTGACCAGCGCCGAACGCAGCGGAGGTTCCACAGTGGTTCCATCACCGCCCACCACGGCAACTACCGGTGACTGAGAGTTCTGTAACGCTCCCGCCTGACCAAGGCGTGCAACATGCTCCATCATCCCCGAACGCTATGTCCAACGTGTCGAACAGAAGCGGTGCTGGCTCGGATTACGTCCGGCCACTTTGGCTTCGATATCCGGACATTTGAGTGCCCCGCGTGCAAGGACGTCCACCAGCTTGTGGCCGATCTGGCCGATCCGATGGAATCCCCTCGAACTACCGGCTGGCTTCGCGGTCAATTGCAAGCGCCGACGTAGCAGCTGCACCTTATCCCGTTGGGGTTTCGTATGAGGGCCTTGAATACACGGGCACGGTGCCAATCTCGCGTCCGCTAATTATGGCGATGCGACGCTCAGGATCATCTTCGGGCTTATCAAGTGAAACGCCGATGGCCAGCGTCGCCGCCCTGGTGATTGCAGCAATATCGTCGTCGCAAACAAAGCCCGATGAATCAAAAAGCCCGTGGCCATCCTCAACATCAAAAGCCTCATCCCTTGGCAGCCTCTTTCATACCGGACCTGCCATGTCGCTTAATGGCCTATCAGCGTGGCGCGCCTCGTCGAGGTCCGCTTATTGGGGCACGGCGAGGCTGGCCCGTGGTCAACGATGACGCCTTTGCGCGCGGGGCAGGCCGACCGCTGCAGTGATCAAGGGCCATCGAATCCGCGCGGCCACGCCCGAGGCCTCATCGCAGCCGCTCGAAATTCGGCCGGATCTCGGCGCCGCGCTGGCCGCATTTGGTATAAACAAATTTCGGCTCGATGTCGCTCAGCCGGACATGATCCGGCCAGCCGTCAGCATTTGGCTTTAGTGTGGTGGCCGCAGCGATAGTCGCGGCAATAGATCAGCACCCCGCGCACGTCCATCTCGCGGATCTCGCCGAAGGTTGGCGTGATTCATTAGCGCACGGGATGGGCCGCAAGCCGATCGGGCGCGCGTGGGCACTGATGAACGCTCTGCTATTCCGATAAGGGAGCTATATAGTCCCTGTGCAGGACAGTTGACCTCTTGGCACCATCGAACAGAATTATGATGCCGGTGGTGCGAGGGCTCACTTCGAAAACCGTACCGGTCTTGTTAGCGAAATATGGCAGCCGTTGCCTCCCAAGCTTGCTCATCTTGAAGCGGGCGCCGACGACAAACATGTTGTTCTGCTGGGCATTCATCGCGCTACTCCGCTAGTTCGTTCCGCAATGGCGCGATGCTGGCCGCTACACCGTGTCAGGCCAGTCATCCGGTCTTATACGCTTGGCTTGTTCTTCGGTGAGAAGCTGGACCAACGTTCGGTGACGAGCCTCGTCACGATGCGGGTCAGCTTCGCTGGCGGCGATCAGCTTCTTGTAACGAAGGATGTTTTCGTGATTGATGTAACCTTGCATTGCGCCCTCCCAAAGCTTGAGCAGCGTGGCGCGTGAGGAGTGAAACACAGCCATTTTCCGATGGGACTAGTGAGGCTGTCTGTTCAAAAGAGAACAGTTTTGATTTCCGGGAACCTAAATCTAGGCGGCGATGTCCGGCTTGCCGGTGGTGGTCGCGCCCCGACCTTTGACCTATCTCAACGTCCCGCGCGCCGCCGGTTTCGACCATCCCGCCCCATGACGAACCGCTGCATGGCACCATCTCCAAGATATGGGTCCTAACCGTTGGCTCTGAGTTCTCGCGAGACTAATACGCAGGTGTCCCGCGTTCTGTTCCGAAGTGAACATATCAAATCAGGCCACCGTGATTCTCAAAACTAGGCCACCGAGTCGAAAAAAGGCCCAGTGCCCCGCCCGGTACTAGTCGAACTAGGCAACTTGCCATTTCAAAACAGGGCACTGAATCATACAATGCCCCCAAGCTGAATGAATGCCTGGTGACGCTGCGCTAGCCCCGGAAAGTGCAATCCCCCGTACTGAGTAGATCGTGCGCCGCACCAGCGAATACAATGGCATCGAAACGTTCTACAAAACGTTCTACATGCTCCGAGGCCAATAACTTCAAGATATTGAGACTATGTGCGAATCTTCTACCAAAAAAGTAGTTTGGCCCCCTAGGGAGCGCCATTTGCGTACAAAACCGCGAACTGTTTTCGCGCATCAGCGAGCCGAAGCGCTCGATTTTCGATGTGTCGATGAGCGTTCTTCGTGATTGGTTATTGATCCGGTCGAGGGCGCTCCGCGCCAGATCTCGATCGGCCTTAAGGTCAGTAAGGCGAGCTTTCAGAACGTCATCGAGATCCGTGATCCCGTCTTCCACCAACGCGTAGAGGCGCCGGAGCTTCTCCTCGGTGGCAGCTACCTGTCGGGACAGTTGGTCGATGCGGTCCTGGACTTCGCCATCGGCTGCCGCCCGCTTCTGAACGATTTCCGCAAGGAGAGCGGTGATGCGATCGGGAACCAACAGACGATCGGCAATATGCCTGGTCACCAACTGGTCTAGCTTGTCCATTGGGATTGACCGACCCTTGCAGGCGGTTTTACCCATACGTGCAACTGCTGAGCAGGAATAGTAGCGATAACCCTGCCGGTTTTCGAGGTTCCGCTACGCATCGTCATGGCGCTGCCGCAACTGGCGCAGTGCGCAAGCCCCATCAGTAGAATCGGTCCCGTGGTCACCCTTGGCGGCGTCGTTCGTGGGTTGCGCGCCACAAGCGTGCGCTGAATTTCCTCAAAGGCGCTCCGCTCGACGATCGGCGCCACCTCCACAGCGATGATTTCCGTGACCGGTTTCTCGCGTCCGGTTTTTGCATGGCGCCGGTTGAAGCGCCACTCGCCGATATAGATCGGATTGGTCAGGAAGCGCGCGCCGAGCCGCGTTCGGACACCGCGCGCGTTCAAGGTCTTGACGATTTCCTTGATACCCAAAGGCCCCCTCCCTTCGTCGCCTTCCAGGTAAAGCTTGAAGATGAGCCGCACCGTCTCTGCTTCAACCGGGTCGACCACGAGGCGCTTCTTCGTCCGGTGGCCACGTTTCTCGACATCCTCGACAGCGTAACCGAGCGGCACGCGAGAGCCGTTGTAGAAGCCTTGGCGAGCGTTCTCCTTCATCGCTCGCAGCACATGCTTAGCATTCTCGCGGCTTTGGTACTTGCCCTGACGTTCAAAGCTGTCCTTGACGCGGGCGAGATGCCGGCTGGGCCGGTAGATGCCGTCGCCCTTGTCGGCGTTGACGGCAATGTTGTGGTCGGCCGACCGGTTCCCAGAGGCGGGAGGAGCTGGGCTGGCAGGTTGTCGCTGAATATGTCGGGCCCGGTGCCTCCGCAATGGACGATCAGCGGGCACCGCGTTGGATAGCGGCGGCAGGAGCTTCGGACGAAAGCGCGGGCTGGGCTTGTGAGCTTCGTGGGAGGGCTTTGCCAGCTTGCGCCATTGGACCGGACCGGCGTCATCCCGTCGAGGCTGACGCGTGCCGCGCGCCCTTTTTTTGCGCTTGGCCTACCTTAGCTTTCAAACGTAGCCCATCTCGAGCATTGAGCCCTCTATCTAAGACTTCAGCAACAGCCTTGCTGCGGATCTCTGAAAAGGACCTGCAACTCAAAGCAGAGAAGAAGATTGCAGAACTCACACCTTTGCATCCCGGCTCCCTAGCCGCCGTTGCCTTGGCAGCTAATTCGCGCTGCTCTCAGAATATCGTTTCGGGTCGGTCTTGTGCGCCCCCAGCGGCGGCTTATGTGCTGATAGCACTCGCTGGCCACGATTGCTATTTCATCCAAAGCAACAACAACAACGAGAAAACAGGAGGACAGCATGAAATTCCGTCCGCTTCACGACCGCGTCGTGGTCAAGCGTATCGAAGCCGAAGATAAGAGCACCGGCGGCATCATCATTCCGGACAGCGCTAAGGAAAAGCCCTCGCAGGGCGAGATCACGGCGGTTGGCCGAGGCGGCCGCGACGAAGCCGGCAAGCTGATTCCAATAGGCCTCCAGGTCGGCGACCGCGTGCTGTTCGGCAAGTGGTCCGGTACTGAGGTCAAGCTCGATGGTCAGGAACTGCTGATCATGAAGGAAAGCGACATTATGGGCGTTCTCGTCGATCTGCCTGCCGCGAAGAAGAAGGTTGCCTAAGCACCAGTCAGTTTTCCTCGTCCTGAGCCGTCGGCGCAGCCGGCGTCTCGCAGGATGAGGCCCGCAAGTTCAAATCCCGCTCCTTAAGAGCTCGCCCAGGCGCGATCATTGGGATCTGACCAGTCGAAAACGGAGATCATGATGTCGGCCAAAGAAGTCAAATTCGGCGTAGATGCCCGCGACAAGATGTTGCGCGGTGTCGAAATTCTCAACAACGCGGTCAAGGTCACGCTCGGTCCGAAGGGCCGCAACGTCGTGCTCGACAAGTCGTTCGGCGCTCCCCGCATCACCAAGGACGGCGTCACCGTCGCCAAGGAGATCGAGCTCGAGGACAAGTTCGAGAACATGGGCGCCCAGATGGTGCGCGAAGTCGCCTCCAAGTCCGCTGATGCCGCCGGCGACGGCACCACTACCGCCACCGTGCTCGCGGCTGCGATCGTCCGTGAAGGCGCCAAGGCGGTTGCCGCCGGCATGAACCCGATGGACCTGAAGCGCGGTATCGACCTCGCCGTGGAAGCCGTCGTCGCGGACCTCGTCAAGAACTCCAAGAAGGTCACTTCGAACGAGGAAATCGCCCAGGTCGGCACCATCTCGGCGAACGGCGACGCGGAAATTGGTAAGTTCCTCTCCGACGCCATGAAGAAGGTGGGCAACGAGGGCGTTATCACGGTTGAAGAAGCGAAGTCGCTCGAGACTGAACTCGAGGTCGTCGAAGGCATGCAGTTCGACCGTGGCTATATCTCGCCTTACTTTGTTACCAACGCAGACAAGATGCGCGTTGAGATGGACGACGCCTACGTCCTCATCAATGAGAAGAAGCTGTCTCACCTGAATGAATTGCTTCCGCTGCTCGAAGCCGTGGTGCAGAGCGGCAAGCCGCTTGTGATTATCGCGGAAGACGTAGAAGGCGAAGCGCTCGCGACTCTCGTCGTGAACCGTCTGCGTGGCGGTCTGAAGGTCGCGGCCGTCAAGGCTCCGGGCTTCGGCGATCGTCGCAAGGCCATGCTGCAGGACATCGCGATCCTGACCGGCGGCCAGGCGATCTCGGAAGATCTTGGCATCAAGCTCGAGAACGTTACCTTGAACATGCTCGGTCGCGCCAAGAAGGTGATGATCGATAAGGAGAACACCACCATCGTCAGCGGCGCCGGCAAGAAGGCCGACATCGAGGCGCGCGTCAATCAGATCAAGGCGCAGATCGAGGAGACCACCTCGGACTACGACCGTGAGAAGCTGCAGGAGCGTCTGGCCAAGCTCGCCGGCGGCGTCGCGGTCATCCGCGTCGGCGGCGCGACCGAGGTTGAGGTCAAGGAGCGCAAGGACCGCGTTGATGACGCGATGCATGCCACCCGCGCGGCCGTCGAGGAAGGCATCGTCCCGGGCGGCGGCGTCGCCCTGCTGCGCGCTTCCGAGCATCTCAAGGGGCTGCGCACCAAGAACGATGACCAGAAGACGGGTGTCGAGATCGTGCGCAAGGCACTATCGTATCCGGCCCGCCAGATCGCGATCAATGCTGGCGAGGATGGCTCGGTGATCGTCGGGAAGATCCTGGAGAAGGGTCAGTACGGCTACGGCTTTGACTCCCAGTCCGGCGAATACGCTAACCTGGTCACCAAAGGCATCATCGACCCGACCAAGGTGGTTCGGGTGGCGATCCAGAACGCGGCCTCGGTTGCGGCTCTCTTGATCACCACCGAAGCCATGGTCGCCGAAGTGCCGAAGAGGAACGCAGGCAGCGGCGCGCCTGCGGGTGGCGGGGGCATGGGGGGCATGGGAGGTATGGATTTCTAAGCGAGCCGGCTCATGACGCAGAATGGCAGAGAAGGAAACGGATGAACCGATTCCGAGAGGTAGAACGACTATCTGCTTAAAGAGAGCGCACGTGAGTTGAGATCGCCTGCGCACACCGCAGTCCGGCAAACTCTTCCAGGGAAGCTACTTTTCGCTTGCCGAGACGCCGAGGTGAGACTTGCTGTTCTATCGGCATCGACCGCGAAGTCCTCAAGCGAAAAGCCCGGCCACGATGGCCGGGCTGATCGGTAATACATTCCAAGTCAGGCAATGCACGGAAGAGATCGGGGAAAGATGTCGCCGTCTGTTCAAAAAGGAACACTCGAACCGATTCTGGCGCCACCAGCGCTCAACTACGAAAGGTAGAGATTTCACAAAGGCGCTGCATTTCCGGGAGCCCCGCTCCGGGCCCCGCGGGGCGGATACTCGCCGTAGGCACAGCGGCGAACGGGCGCATCGGGCCATCCCGCGACTGTCCGTACGCGATTGCGTGAGCAATTTGGTACAGACGCCGATCGCTCGACGTGTCTAGCCTTCTTAACGGGTGAAGTCGACTTACCTCTAGGTCAAGGTGAAAACGATGGAAATCTCCAGGGAGACAAAAGCTGCCGTGCGGCCGGCACTGTGGGGAGCCGTGGCCGGAGCAATTGCTCTGGCAATCGTGGGTTTCAGCTGGGGCGGCTGGGTGACGGGTGGGACCGCCGAGACGCTCGCAAGGAATAGTGCGGCGACGGCTGTCGTCGCAGCTCTCGCACCCATCTGCGTTGAGAAGTTTCGACAAGCCGCGGATGCATCGACGAACCTGGTTGAAATGAAGAAAGCGACCTATGCATGGGACCAGAGCAAGTTCGTTGAAAAGGGCGGTTGGGCCACGATGCCGGGAAGCACCGAGCCAAACTCGGCCGTTGCAAAAGCTTGTGCCGAATCGCTTGGTAGCAAGAAAGCTGTGGAGCTGCGCGGATAGTCAAGCAACTCGCGCGGCGGAAATTGTTGAGACGATCCTACTCTTGCAAGCTGATCTTGCAAGCTGATCTTGCAAGCTGGGCGAAATTGCGCGACGAATAGATAAACGTCGCCCCTTTGATCCGCCCTCCTGAATAGTAGCGGCTGGGCTGACACCCGTGTGCCGGAAGAGCCAACCGAGACTGCACGCGATTACCTTCCTGTCGTGTGGAGGACTTTTCCTTCTCGCGTATCTCCACTTTCCCAGGTGAGGGGCGTGCTTCCCACGCAACCGTTCCGCGAGTCAGAACGCTGCCTCAATAGCGCTGTCGTGTCCCCAAAATCGCACGGCGCGCCGCGTGCGATCATAAGAACGACTGTGATTTGGAACTCAATCACGGTTGAGGCCGATCAGTTGCCGGTACAGGAGACCGGTGCCCGGCACGATTTGCATCGAAAGATTTCGGATGCTCATAGCTTATCCTGTCCCGCGACGCTCACGTCGACATTGCGTGCAGGCGGTAGGCTGACAACATCGGACGTGGCCGAAGCTTGGCGCGAAGGGGGATGCTGAAGCGATCCAGTTGCGCCAACTCAAGTGGTTATACCGGAAGCGTCTTACAATGCCGCTCGATGCTGACGACGGCAAGAAAGTTGCGCTTGGCCTCGTTATTCTGCGAATAGGCACTATATCCTAGTCATCCCCGCGCGCCCGTCGGCTGTTATCGGTGACTGAGAGCTTGTGCTCCCGCCACGACCAAGAGGCGGTCAAATGTCGAATATCTCCAAGTTGAGCGAGTGGATGGTACCTCCCGTACTGCTGCCGATCTTGTTCGTGCTGCTGATCGCTGCTGTGGTGCTTATTCAGTGGTAGTTCCACCCGGCAGGCTAGCGCCGTCAGCTCCAGCCAATGGCTCATTAGGGCCGATTAAGGGAGCCAAATCGTTGTTAGCTTCTGAACTGAACATCAGGGCGGCAAACGCCCTGGATGGAGCTCGCAAGATGCCGCCGGTTGCCAGGTCGGAGCGGTGGTCAAGGCGATCATCGCGCTCGGACGCAGGCTGCACATGCGCGTAACGGTCGAAGGCGTCGAGACCGCCAGCCAGGCGGCGTTTCTCGATACGGCCGACGGTCATCAGGTCCAGGGGGTTTTCTTCGGCCGGCCGGTCCCGACCTCGGAGCTTGGCGCCAGCATTCTGGCGGGCTTCGCGAGGGCAATGCCGCCGGCTTCGCCTATGACCAAGCTGCACGTCGACAACGCCACGGCTGAACGGTAGCACGAACCTGCGCCTCAGTGGGGCGATGCGGTTCCGGCCATCCGCTACTGTAGAGCATTCTCGCCTTTCAGTAGCATTTGTCTCACCAACATCGCATTTTTCTTCCGCGGCCTGCATCTCTCGCCTAGGTTGCGCGTTGGTGATCATGTCTACCATGAAGAATCAACCGCGTTGCGACTCGGCATCCGAAGGCGGCGGTCCACACACCGTCGAATCTCCCACGGGATCGGTTGGCGTATCAAAAGGAGCGTACGATCTGCAGCTGGAGTTGGATGCGCATCTTAATCCCGGCAAGACGGAGGCCTCGGAGATTGACGCTCCAACCGCGAATGTGGCGCAATCCAAGCCGAGCCGGATACCACTGCGAGTTGTGAAGGCAGCTGCGGGCATCGCCATCGTCGCAGTATTCGGCTGGCTCCCGCTGAGAGCGCTTTTCCAGACGTCAAGCGTCGAAGCCGTCGTCAACTCGAGACTGGTGACATTGAGGTCGCCGATCGACGGCAAGATTTCAGCCGGCTCCTCTCTGTCGGGCGATCCAGGCATCGTTGCCGCGGGCACTTTCATCCTTCAGGTCGTCAACCCGCGCGGTGACCGCGTGCGGCTCGATGATTTGCGCAGCCAAATGTCCCGCCTGGAAAACGAGAGGCCAAGCCTCATTTCGAAGATAGCTTCGGCCCACGCAGCGCAGAAGGATCTGGCGCGTCAGGCGGCCCTGTTCACGGCGGGGCGCATCCGTCAGCTCGAGGCGCGCATCGCAGAAATCCAAACATCAATCGAAGCGGCCGCAGCGCGTCGCGAAGAGGCGGCGGCCGCGGTGGAAAGAGCTTCATCGCTTATCAAATCGGGCAGCGTTTCGTCTGTCGAGCTTGGGCGCTTGACGCGAGATCAAACCATTGCTCAGCAGACCGAAATCGGCGCGCGACGCCGCCTGGATGCAACCCAGGTTGAGCTCACCGCGGCGCGCGAGGGCACTTTCCTCGGCGACAGCTACAACGATCGTCCGAGCTCGGTGCAGCGTGAGGAGGAAATGCGGCAGCGGGCTGAAGGGCTCACCGCGGACGTAGCGCACGCTGATGCGCAAATCTCGTGGCTCATCGGCGAGATTGAATCAGAGCGATCTCGTTACATCAGCCGCTCCGAGGCGGACATCAAGTTCCCCATCGCCGGCCGAATATGGGAGGTCATGACGGCGCCTGGAGAGGACGTCCGGGCCGGACAACCGCTCATTCGTCTACTCGATTGTTCCGGCGCCGTGGTAACGGCGAACGTCACTGAGAGCGTGTATAACGGGCTGCAACTGGGATCTCTCGCGCATTTCCGGCCGAGCGCCGGCGGCCCCCAATTGGCTGGAACCGTCGTCAATCTCACCGGCTCCGCAGGGGTCGCAGCGAACCTTGCCATCAATCCCGATGCGCTGAGCAAGGAACCGTATCGTGCGACGATTTCGGTCCCCGACCTCAACGATGGCTCCAACGATTGTCCGGTCGGGCGAACCGGACGCGTCATCTTCTCGGGAGAGACTGCGAGAAAGCCATGATCCCCGCGCTGACGCCGGGCCTTATTGCGCTCGGGTCCTGCCTTGCCATCCTGCCCTGGCTCCGGCCTGGGAACTCTGCGGCGCGTTCCCTGATGATCGCAATCCTATTGCTGCTTATGATCCGCTATCTGGGATGGCGCATCACGTCCACGGTCCCGCCGGTCGGCTGGACCGCCGATTTCGTCGTGGGAGCGCTGTTCCTCATCGTCGAGGCTGCGTCACTCGCGGCGAGTGCACTGTCGCTGCTGTTTCTAAGCCGCACGACCGATCGAACGCCGCAAGTCGAAGCCAACAGGCGGTGGCTTGCCGGACGGCAAGCTCCGCTGATCGACGTATTCATTTGCACCTACAACGAGGAAACGTCGATCCTGGAGCGCACAATTATCTGCGCCACGGGAATGAATTATCCCAACTACCGTGTCTGGGTTCTGGACGACGGGCGGCGCGACTGGCTCGAAAAGCTTGCCGGCGAGCTCGGCTGCCGCTATCTGGCACGGCCCGACAACAAGGACGCCAAGGCCGGCAACATCAACCACGCTCTGCGGCACGTGACAGGGCTCGCCGATCCCCCCGACTTCATTTCGATCCTCGACGCCGATTTTGTTCCCATGCCCGAATTTCTCGCTCGCGCGATATGCCTGCTCCGCGATCCTGGCGTAGGCGTGGTGCAAACGCCTCAGCATTTCATCAATGCGGATCCGATCCAAACCAATCTGGCCGCGACCAAGGTCTGGCCGGACGAGCAGCGCTTCTTCTTCGATATTCTGATGCCATCGAAGGACGCCTGGGGCGTGGCTTTTTGCTGCGGTACGTCGTCGGTCATCAGGTTCTCATCCCTCGTGAAGATCGGCGGCTTTCCGACCGATTCCGTGACGGAGGATTACTTGCTGACGCTGCGGCTGAAGGAAATTGGCGCGCGCACGGTGTACCTGAACGAACGTCTGACCTTGGGGTTAGCCCCGGAGGGACTCAAGGAGTACATCACTCAGCGCAGCCGATGGTGTCTTGGCTTCATGCAGATCATTCGGGGGCGCAGCGGCCCCTTTTCCCGAAGATCGCAGCTGGATGTTGTCGACAGGCTGTCCCTCGTCGAAGCATTCATGAGCTGGACCTCGACCTATGTCATCAAGGTATTCGGTCTTGTCGTTCCGAGCCTTTATCTTCTCTTCGGCATCAAAGCCGTCCAGACGGATCTTTCCGTACTCCTCGAATATTTCCTGCCTTTTTATGTCTGGTATTCGCTCACCATTGCCTGGATTTCCCGCGGACGCTCCATGGCGGTGATGTCGGACGTCGCTCAATACATTGCACTGCCGGCGGTTCTCAAAGCCGTGGCGGCGGGGCTGCTCAAGACGCAGGGGCACAAATTCGAGGTCACCTCAAAGGGCGGGGATCGCAATCAACGCTTCATCGAATGGCCACTGCTCAGAGTATACGGCACCGCACTGGCGATCACGCTCGCCGGAATTGCCTATGCCTTCGTGCTTCATGCGCAAGGCGACATGATCGCCTATGGCGGCCTCGCGCTGGCCTGGAGTTTATACAATGCGGTCATCCTGACGATCGTCTGCTTGGTGTCCATCGAGCAGCCGCGGCGGCGAAAGGCCGAGCGGTTCGAGCGAACTGAGCCGGTTCTTTTCAATATCGGTGGGCGGTCCGGCATCTACCGCTTGGCAGACATGTCGATCACGGGTGCCCGCTTCGTGAGCAACAATCCCCCACCTGTTGGCGCTGCCGTTCATTGCACTCTTCGGGAGAGAACTGTCGCCGCTCTGGTCGTGCGGCGCACTGGGGATCCGGTTCGATGCGACCCTCAACACGCGCGTTGATCTCATTCGAGCTTTCTATTCCGGTGACTACGTCACCGCATTCACCGGAATACGCGCCGCCCCCCTAGGCAAAGCAATCATGATGCGGATGTTCGGGTGACTACGTCTGCCGGCGATATCGTTGGCTCAACGCTTCGCCGCTGCTCGGGCGGCTATGCGGAGCGGGTTGGGTAGCATGGCTCTCCCAGCATGATGTCATGCTGGTGGCGGCAAGAGCAAGCCGCAACGGAGAGCGTCGCGGCAGATCAGGGCCATAATAACTAAGCGCTCGCCGTTGAAACTGAGCAATATCGACCAGCGAATCGGTATCACTAAGTGTATGTATCCTCGGGGTAGGGCTGTTGGGAGGAAGGAATAATCGCCGAGGGAAAGCCGCCCACCTTTTGGCCCCAGAATCCGGACGACGACATGCAAATGATTGGCGCCCTTCGGCTCTCTCGAAAAGGAGGATATAGAGCTGAAAGAGCTGGTCGTGCGCCTTTCGGAGACCATCCTTCGATATGTCGAAGGGCGGCGCTGAGTTCGCGGATCGATGCGCTGAGCCAGATGTTCGTTGGAGCTGTGCAGGTCACGGCCGTTGCGAAGCCAAGCGTCGCACTCGGCTTCGTCGCCGCAATGCCCACATCGATGCTTTCAGGGCTTGATCGCTTCGGTTGCGCGCGTGCTATGTCGGCGCCCGCAGTTCGCCCCGAAACCAAGCTAAAGTATTTGCGCATTTCATCGGGTCGACTGCCTGGTCGAGGAGCTGGTGGATGACATCACAAGCGGGACATTCGAAGGTATGAATGCAAAAGCCGGCGTGACCGGGCGTAATGCGCGCCAGCATCATGCTTATCTGGCATTTGGGACACATCGGTCGCTGGATGGTCATGGAGCTAGCCTTGATCAGGGCGGGAGCGCGAAACTCCCAGTCACCGGTGGATGCCACTGCGAGCGGTGATGCACCATCGTGTAACTATGGATGCTGCCGCCGCTGACCAATATTGATCACCTCCCGAACTAGCGTCGGTTATCCCATACACGCGCTTTCACGATTCGACTCATTTTTCGAATACGCAACTGTCAGATCGTTCCCATGGATAGGCGTCCTACCGGCCCTGGCTGGCCTGTCTGCGCCGACGCGCCGCCGGCAGATGGCTAGCCGACCGGCCGATGAGAAATTCGCTGCGCGCGAGCAGCGGCCCGTTCGTCGTACGAACACACGCCGCGGAACAGACCAGCGAGAACTGAGGGTGCTTGAAGCAACCATTGGTGGCGCGCGACGTTGATCCACCACCAAACGAACAAGGAAACATAAATGTCAGATCAGATCCGGACAGACCAGAAGTTGCCGCACCAACCGAATGGCAATGATCAACTCAATACAGGAGCTTCGTCCAGCGCCTTGCCTGGGGGCTTCGTTGCGATTGCCAGTGCTTACGGGGACTACACGAAGAAGTCGCTTGAGGACGCGAAACTGTTTGTTGAGATGCTCTCGGGCGTAAAGTCGCTCGACAAGGCGATTGAAATTCAGGCCGACTTCGCCAAGGCAACTTATGACACGTTCGTTGCGGAGTCGCAGAAGATCGGCGCGCTTTACGGCGATCTTGCCAAGCAGTCGTACAAGCCATTCGCAGAGCTTGTTGCAAGGATGACCCCGACAAATCGGTAACATGTCTGTCCCGCGGTGCCGGAGCAAAGTGGCTCTGGTTCATCGCGAGGCGTAACTAAGCTTGGCAAACGAGCCGCCGTGAGGAGCATTATGGCCAGTGTCAATCCGATTTTCGAAAGCTCATCCGTTGACCCAGAGCAGGTAACCGCCGTGAACGCGGCGTACGACCTGGCATGTCGAACGCTTCAACACATCGGCCAGCTGGAGGTAGATCGGGAAATCATTGCCAGGAGAATTGTACAGGCAGCAGGCGACGGCGAGCGCGATGCCGACAAGCTGTGCGAGCGTGCCATCCATGGACTGACCGCGCTCGACTATCGGCAGCATAGCACCTAAAGGCCCGAACGATCCACCGGGCGGCAGCGAAGCTCCGACAGCGGGCCGAACAAAGGTTCCGTGGTGGTTTTGTAATCCGTCGCTTTGGCCGGTGAACTTATGATGGGTTCGCGCTTTGGTTCGTCGGAGAACCAGCTTGCGCCGCATATTCAGATCCTCTGTATTTCTGATGGCCGCCGTCTACTTCTTGGTGGATGTCGTGCTTTTCGCTCTCGCCAAGCCTGCACTTCGCTGGCTGGCGGATTGCTGGGTGTTTGAGAGCGTGCGGGCGTGGATTGTGTCGCTTCGGCCGTATCCGACCTTGGCATTGTTCATTGTGCCGGTTATTTTGCTGGAGCCTGTCAAGCCAATCGCAGCTTACCTGATGGCGACAGGCCACTTCGTTGAGGGACTTATGGTCCTCATCTTTGGCGAGCTCCTCAAATTCTTGCTTGTTGAGCGGCTTTTCAAACTTAGCCGCGAGAAACTTATATCAATTCCTGCTCTCGCTTGGTGCTACGACAAGTTCTGTCAAGCCCAGGATTGGGTCGCCACTCTGCAGGCATGGCAACTCACGCGCCGCTTAAGTGTGCTTGCCAAGCACGCTATTCAAAACTACGTCCTCGAATTTACGACCGCGCAGAAGCAAAAGAGGCGTTTTTTGCGAGCGCGCTTAGTGCCTGTTCGAGAGCCAATAGCCGTTTTGGGTTTAGATGGCACAGCGCAGTTATTTACGCCAGTAATTCAGCTAGACGCGAGAGCGCGTCCGGGAGCCCGAACGAAAGGCTGAATGTAATCGTCGTCAATTGACGGCGCCTATCTTCCAACCGAAGACATCAGCGGAACTACAGTCTGTTGAGACCGTTCCACCCTATGGCCGACGCTCGTCGGCATAGACTCGATTTGAATTGGAAAATATCAGATGAAGAAGTCCTTAATGGCGTCTGCGGCCGTTGCCGCCCTATTGGCCACGACCGGGCTTGCGACAGCGCAAGGCGCCGCTCAAGGAGCAGCGAAGGAAGCCCCGGCTGCCGCCTCGCCTAAAGGCGATACTGCGGTGCCGATGAACGCACCAGCGGCAGGCGCTGCGTCAAAAGAGGGTAAGCCTCAACATGTGCAGGTCAAGCCGGACGCAAAAACGACCGGCGACATGAAAGCCGAGGGCCAGTCGAAGGCATCGGACTCGACTGCTCCGACCGCCACTTCGAAGGACATGAAGAATCCGACCGCTGAATCGAAGTCACTTTCTGACAGCAAGACGGCAAGCGAGCAGAAAGCCGACAGCAAGGCAAAGGCCGTTGATTCGACCGCCACCTCAAAGGACTTGAAAACGCCGACTGCCGAGACCAAGCCCTCGACTTCCGACAGTAGGACGACGGGAAATGCGGCAACCTCGGCGACGGCATCGCCTCCCGCCGAGAAGCGCACCCAGATAACCTCGGCGATCAAGCAAGAGAAGGTCGAGGAAGTAACGAACGTGAATTTCAATCTCTCGATCGGAACGGCTGTCCCAGCCGGTGTCCGGTATTACCCGATGCCGTCACGTATCGTGGAAATCTATCCGGAATGGCGTGGATACGACTTCATCCTCGTGCACGGCAAGTACATCATCCTTCGCCCGCGCACGCATGAGATCGTTTACATCATTGAGGGTTAGGCGAGCTCGGCAACCACACGACAAGCAGCTACAAAACGCGAGAGGGCGGCTCAAGAGCCGCCCTCAACATCTGAACCGGGCGCTGCGCGTGGTGCTGTTTTCTCGCGTGTCTTCTTGCGAAAGCGAGCAATATTGACCAGCGCAGAGGGAACCCAAAAAGCTAGGTTGTTTGGATCACCGCCCTACCATAGGCAACAGTCGGTGACTGAGAGTGTCGCGCTCCCGCCTGGTTCTCAAGGGGAGTATCATGCTGTCTAGTCAATCCAATCCGAGGCTTAGTGCCGCAGACTTCAGAATTCATAGCTGCTCGCGATGCCGCACTCCGATGACGTTGGTCTGCATCGAACCGGACAAGTCCGGTTTTGATCTGCGCACCTTTAAATGCGCAAGGTGCGGTCACGACGAAGTCCTCCTCGCTGCAATTTAGGCGGGCTTCGTAAGCCGCTTGTTTGCCTGCCTGAGGAGCGGAGCAAAAGCTTCACGCCTGTGCTCTTGCGAAGCCTGACGCTGAAAGGGGGGTGATTGGCACCGAGGAGATGATCCGCTCATCTCCAGAGGGAAAACCATGGTTGCCGTCGTACCGCCGCCGCAGGGTCCTCCCATCCCGCTGGATGTCGATCCGCCAGAGCCACACGCTGCGGCAATCGAGGCTGCCAATGAGACGGAGATGCCGCTTCCATCTGATCCGCGGACGTTCTTTCTCGGTGGCCTGTTCGGATTAGGTGTCCTTGCGGCGCTCTACGTGGCAAGCTCGATCATCCTTCCAGTCATGCTTGCACTCGTGCTGAATCTCCTGCTTCAACCCGCTGTCCGCCTCTTGGGGCGTTAGCATCTCCCCCGGGCTGTCGGAGCGCTCTTCACCGTCTTTCTGGTCATTGGAGCGCTTGTAGGACTGGTGGCGGCGTTATCGGTACCGGCCACGACCTGGGCTGAGCGGCTGCCCGAGGGCATCCCGCGCCTGGAGGCACACCTACGGCTTGTCAGCGGGCCGATCCAAGCGTTGCAAAAGGTCATCCAACAGGCCGAGCAGGCTGCAGATGCTCCGCCTGGCAGGGGGTCAATTGTGTCGGTTCGCCGCGATCTGGGCATAACGGGTGTCCTTTTCGCAGGCACGCGCTCCGTACTCGATGGCCTGTTTACGACGGTCTTGGTGCTCTATTTTCTTTTGGTCGCGGGCAACATATTCCTCCGACGCGTCGTTGAAATCCTGCCGACCTTCAGCAACAAGCGACAAGCCGTCGATATCTCTCAGCAGATCCAAGAGGACATATCAGGATATCTCCTGACCATCACGGCCATGAACGCGGCTGTGGGTATCGCGACGGCGGCTGCGATGTATCTTTGCGGCCTGGGAGACCCTTTGTTGTGGGGCGCCACCGCCTTCCTGCTCAACTATATTCCGATTTTGGGGCCGCTTTTCGGGGTCTGCATCTTCGTGCTGGTCGGAATGCTGAGCTTCGAGAGCTTGTGGTGGTCCTTGCTGCCGCCGGTGCTCTACCTCGGCATTCATCTCGTTGAGGGCGAAACACTAACGCCCATGTTGCTTGCGCGGCGCTTCACGTTGAACCCGGTGCTGATTATCCTGTCGCTGGTGTTCTGGTTCTGGATGTGGGGCGTGCTTGGTGCGATCTTGGCTGTGCCGATGCTGGCTATTCTGAAGATCATCTGTGACAGGTTGCGCCCACTAAAGGCGCTGGGGCATTTCCTCGAAGGGGAATAGTGACGTCGGCCAACGATTTCACGCACCTTTTTGGTGCGCCGGATCTCGACCTCGCATCCCTGGCGGAACGAGCACCGTCGGCGCGACTTGGTGAGGGGCGACCGGATGCATATGCCCCCCAAGCATCCGATGAAATGACGGCCTCAGCACGCCCCCACGCCCTGGGGTCGTTCCTTGGGACCGCCCTGCTAATCGCGCTCTCTCAGCAGGGGCTTCTCATGCAAAACCGCGCTCAACAGCGAATTGTGGACCTCGATGTGCCCATTATAGCTGATGAGGCCCAGCCTGCGAAACTTGTTCATGAAATAGCTCACGCGGGATCGCGTCGTCCCGATCATCTCGGCCAATGTCTCCTGACTGATATTCGCGCTGATCGGCTGCGGACTGCCCTCCTTGCCAAAATTCGCGAGCAGCAACAACAGTCGAGCAAGCCGCCGCTCGCTCGAATTGAAGAGCTGGTCGATCAGGTCCTCCTCAATCCGACCGTTCCGGGTCAGAAGATAGGACATGAAGAGCTGTGAAAATTTCGGTTCGTCGCGAATAGCCGCCATCATCGCGTCTTTGGTGATTGACGTGATAACGCAATCTTCCATGGCTGTTGTTGTCGCGATGCGTAATGGATGACCATTCATGCATCCTTCGCCAAAGAATTGGCCGGGCTCCAGAATTGCGACGACCGCTTCCTTGCCCTGCTCAGACACGACCGTTAGCTTGACCCTGCCTTTTTGAATGTAAAACACCGAGTCTGCGACGTCGCCTTGCTCGAACACGTGCCGGTTTTTCGGAAGCTCGAGAAACGTTTTCCCTGCGCCCACTTTGGCGAGGAATTTTTGGGGGTCAAAGACGTCCTTGATTGGCTTTGCCACGGAAGCCTCCTTTGACTCGCAAACCTGCCCGATCTCGGTTAACTGCCAAGCGCCCGGGCACGAGCTGTTTTAGCCAGCTAATCACTTGCGGGGCTTGCTCCGTTCTCAGACATTACCTGCTGATTATCAGCAGTTCTACGGAAAAAAGCCCGACTTCTTTGAGCGCGTCAGTTCGCTGGCCGCCGGCGACAGAATGCTCGCCTCAGATCGGCGGAGCGAGGCAATGCGCGTCTTATGGGAGTGGCTCGCCGTCAGCCTGTCGCCTTCGGCGCACCGTTGGCTGTTTCGGTATCAGCCATTTCTTCATGTCTGCGGCGAAGCGAAGTTGCGGCGCGCTTCTGATGGCTTTGCATCGCATCAAGCCGGGCGGCAACTTCTCTGCCTGTGCCAAAGCCTCAGATGCCCGGGCAGCCCAATCGTTACGATCGAGATGATTGGGCGGTGATTCTGTCATGTCATCCTTGTTACTTTGGGTCTCAAGCCGCTGCGTCGTGAATCGGGATGAGACGGAAGCACGATCGAACTCTCCGGTGTTCACGGATGCCGATGATCGTGGGGTGATGCGGCAGTATGCTGGTTCGGCAGCCCAGCCCCCTGGTCAATATTGCTCACTCTTGTGCCATCTTATTTGTACGCCGGGGCCTCGTTATTCGAACCTTTGATCCCCATATTTAGGCAAGTTCGACCATCGAGGATGGTCGGAGATGGGCCGAGACTTTCAAACGAAAGGGCCCGGCATGTTTAAATCTCAGCAGTATCGTGCAAAAGCAGCCGAGTACGACGAACTGATTAAGCGTTCGACCGACCCGGATGAGGTCCATAGATTTCAAAAGCTGCAGCACCGATTTGCCTCGCTCGCCGATAACGAGCAGGGACTGGCGGACGAGTATGACAATGCTGTGCAGGTGGCGGAACAGGACCGATCGCACGGCGTAGCCCTTGAAGAGCTTATTCTGCGGTGTCTTGGCGCAGCCATCATCATGCAATGGAATGCTCTGCCGACGACGCTGCAACGGGAGATCTTCGACACCGCCGGGTCGATTGGCAAGTTACTGGAGACAGCGGCGCTCCGCGGCCAAATCGCCCGATTTCTTCACAACCACAAGGATGATGCCGGTCGCGGCAAATTGCCGTTAACAGAAGACATGCCTACCGATGCGAGATCGCGCACTTTGGCTCTGTCACGGTGGGACAACGAGGGAGGCGCAGTCCGCGATGGTCTGCCGATGTAAATAAACGCCGATAACAGGAGAACTCCCATGTCACTTACACAGTTTCGAGTCGATGACGGACAACACACCATGGACGGGCTACGGCTTCTTGCTCGGGATGGAAATGAACAGATCGAGGCGTTCATGGGCCGGAAGGTGATGGACGTTTGGGCGGAGTCTGTCGAGCGTCGCGGACGACGACAAAGTCTGTTTCGCGATCAATACAATAAAGTCTGTTTCGCGATCAATACAATGCCCTTGGCAGACTGAACCTTGCCGCACTTCAGCGGATTGTGAGTGCGAAATACGAGCGAGGCGCTGCATTCAATCGCCAGCATCCCTTTGTCGAGGTTCTATTCTCTGACGTTTCGGAAAGCGGCGAGACGTTAAATTTAAGTGAACTCGTGCGAGAGGAGTTGCCGCCGGCATTTCATAGGATGACCTGAAATTTGCGGCACGAGAGTGCCGCGAGAGATGCTGGCCGAGGCCGTCCGCAACATCCAACACGAGACAAAGCGCCCGCCGAGAGTGATCGCGGGCGAAGGCCTTCCTACCTGAGTCCAATACCTGAGCCCAAAGAATTAAACGCCCGCCATGCGGGCGTCACTCTGCACGATATTGGTTCCTGCCAAGGGAACGACGCGCGCCCCGCCGCATTATCAATCATCGCGATAAACGCGATCTGAGGGATAACCCATCATGAAACGGTTTCTATTAATCGGAGTTGCAGCTTGCAGTTTTGCGCTCGTTCCAATTCTGTCTGCATCGGCAATGCCGAGCGCAAATCCGAATGCACTTGTCGGCACCGACACCTCGATCATCCAGGTGCACGGCTGGGGCCATCACGGAGGCCGAGGTCATCACTACGGATGGGGTCGAGGCCATCACTACGGGTGGGCCCACCATCGTCGTTGGTGAAGCATCACTGGCGAATGATGATGATTCTCGTGGAAGCCGCCAGTCTGGCGGCTTCGTTTTTTGCGACAGTTCGCATCGGAGGCACCGATTGGCCGGACGACAAGCATCAACGTGGCTCAACTGGCCGGTCAGCGACTAACAAGCTCAGCTAGGTCTTACCTGGCACCCGTCCGGCCTCGATAGCAGCGACAAGCTCGGGCGCGAGGTGCGCGGACAAACGCTGAATGATGTTGAGCAACTGCAGGATTTCTTGCTCACGCAGGGCGTCAATCTTGTTGTGTAGCAATTCGATCTCTAGTTCAGCCTTCACGTTTATCCGGTAATCGTGTTCGGCGTGCCTGCGGTCAATCTCCGATTGCCGGTTCTGGCTCATCATGATGATGGGTGCTGCGTAGGCTGCTTGGAAAGAAAGCACCAGGTTGAGCAAGATAAAGGGATAAGGGTCCCAGTGGTTGATGAATGCAATCATGTTCAGAATGATCCAAATGCCGAGTAAGACGCTTTGGATGATGATGAAGCGCCAGGAACCAACTGTTTCAGCGACCCGGTCGGCAAGCATCGCGCCCGGCGTCAGTGCGAGCTTGGGGACATTGCGGGCTGGCTTTTGCGACCGAAGGTCTCGCAATCGCTCTTGGTCTTCCTAGCTTAAATGCACTTTGTGGCTTTGCTCGTCGGTCATTCGTCGCATCCACAGTTAAGAGAGGTCTTCCACACATAGAGGTTGCGCATCGCGTTTTGAACTAAGCTCGGCTCGGTCTAATTCCCGCTCTGTTCGAAATAAGTCGTGAATGATCTTGCAGAATTCCTGTTTCGTTAAAGTTTCGTGCGTGAGCAATTTTGACCATAAGCTCGCCTTGCGCTGTGACATAGTAGTTTAGTGGTTCTCGGCATCTTTCGGTGACTGAGAGTGTTGTGCTCACGCCTGATCTTGGGGGCGGGCATCATGCCCGAAATTCAGCCCAGCCAACTTCAGCCTGTCAAGTTGAGGTGCTGCTTCCAAACGAGCGCGGCAGACTCGCCTTAAAGCCATGAGTTCTGCGTGTTTAATTTCCCCGGTCCCAAGGGATGTCTGCAGGCGCACATCCTCCGGACTTTAGAAAGTTCGGAAGACCCTATGAAGTCGGACGTGTGGCACGCATGGATTGCGGGCGTCTGCCGACTCAAGTTCTTCGCGAATGAGGGAGGTCAGCTATGGAGGAGTTCATTCACCGAGAGAACCTGGCCCTGTTCAAGAAACGTCTTGCTGAACCGCACAGTGAAGCGGAGCGGGGAGTGCTCTTGAAGTTGCTGGCGGATGAGCAAGCGAAACAGCCTCCGCAGAAAAAGGGCGTTCTCTAGTTGCGTTGAAACTGCACTAAGGAACGGTCGCTCAGGAAAAATGAATATGGGTGCAGCACTCAGGCCCGATCTATAATTCTGATTACATCGGATGGCGTGTTCGCTCAACCGAAAACGGGGCTTGGTACTGGAGTGGTAAAAGCGCTGGCAAAAACAACTTGATGCTCAAGTGGTGACATTGAGCGGAGCTTTGGGAACGAAAGTTTCGGTTACGCACGCCAAGTTTGCGGCCACGTAATTTATGCGGGCACGCCGCACCCGAAGCGCGCCGAGGTCGTTGCTTGTTCGGAAGGATAACCCCAATGGTTGCCGCCAAACGACCTCCAGAGCGTTCCTCATTGACGCCCGTACCGGACGATAACCCGTCAGAGCCAAATGCCGCGGTGACGGAGGTCGTCGACGAGACGGAGATGCCGCTGCCATCCGATCCGCGCACGTTCTTTCTAGGTGGTTTATTCGCGCTGGCTGCCTTGGCGGCGCTCTACGTGGCGAGCTCGATCATCCTTCCCGTCGTGCTCGCCCTCGTATTGAATCTCCTTCTTCAACCCGCTGTCCGTCTGTTGGGGCATGTGCATGTGCCTCGCGCGGTCGGAGCGCTCTTGACCGTCTTCCTGGTCATTGGAGCACTTGTAGGGCTCGTGGCGGCCTTATCGGTACCGGCCGCGACCTGGGCGGAGCGGCTGCCCGAGGGCATACCGCGCCTGGAGGCACACTTGGAGGTTATAAAAGGGCCAATCCAGGCTTTGCAAAAGATAATCCAACAGGCCGAGCAGGCGGCAGACGCTCCCCCTGGCCGGGGTTCGATCGTTTCGGTTCGCCGCGACCTTGGCATAACGGGCGCACTTTTCGCAGGGACGCGCTCCGTCCTCGATGGCCTGTTTACGACCGTCTTGGTGCTCTATTTTCTTTTGGTGGCCGGCAACATATTCCTTCGACGCGTCGTCGAAATCCTGCCGACGTTCAGCAACAAGCGGCAAGCCGTCGATATCTCTCAGCAGATCCAGGAGGACATATCGGGCTATCTGGTGACGATCACGGCCATGAATGCCGCGGTGGGCGCCGCGACGGCGGCCGCGATGTATCTTTGCGGCCTGGGAGATCCCTTGTTGTGGGGCACCACAGCCTTCCTGCTCAACTACATTCCAATTATAGGGCCGCTATTCGGGGTCTGCATCTTCGTGTTGGTCGGATTGCTGAGCTTCGAAAGCTTATGGTGGGCCTTGCTGCCACCGGCCATTTACCTTGGAATTCACCTGGTGGAGGGCGAAACA
>NZ_SPQT01000046.1 GCF_004571025.1 Bradyrhizobium niftali
GCCCCACCCGCCCGCTGCGCCTCCGCCGGCTGCCGCACCGCCGCAGGGCGCGGCGGTGCGGCAGCCGGCGGAGGCGCAGCGGGCGGGTGGGGCGGCGCAGCCGCGGGCGGCGGCGCGGCCGGGCGTGCGGGCGCTGCAGGCGGCGCGGCCGCAGGCGGCCCCTTCGGCGGCTGCTTCGGTTTTCCGTCAGGACCGGTCTCTTGGGTCTGGGCCTGTGCGACGATGAGCGGCGCGCTCTGCGCATGCGATGCGGTGTTTGCCAATTGCATCGCGGTCAGAGCCGTCGTCGCAAGCAGCACGAAACGAAGATTGGTCATGGCGGTGAACTTCCCCGGAAGGTTCTTTGACGAAGTGTTGGGATGAACAGATACGCGTTAGGCCGGAATGTGGCGGGCGAAGCGGTCGTGGCCCGATTTATTTCTGCACGCAAATCACTTCACTATCGCAACGTTCATTGCGCATTCAGACGCAGGTTTCAATTGCCTCACATGTGATGCTTCGCCTCATCTATGGTCTCGCGGCGGCATTGCATCCGTCGCGGGATTGGGCGCGCGCGGTCCGTCCGGTCCGCGCGATGGAATCTCTTCAGGCATGCGGCCCGGCAATTCGTCGGGCCGCGGTGATTCGCCGGGCTCGCGCACTGGAGGTGTGATTTCAGGCTGCGGATTGCCCGGCGGAATTGCCGGCGGCGGCTCGGTGGGAGTCCCCGGTGTTGCCGGTGGAATCTCGGGCGGTTCGATCGGCATCGGCATCATCGAGTTCGGTTGTCCAGAGAAGGACAACGATGATGCCGCGCCGATGTTCCCTGTCGCGTCGTCCCGGACTGCGCGCCTATTCGGGCGCGTGACAGACGGCCTCGATGTTGTGGCCGTCGGGGTCCAGCACGAAGGCGCCGTAATAGTTCGAATGATAGTGCGGGCGGATGCCGGGCGGTCCGTTGTCGCGTCCGCCGGCCGCGATCGCCGCCTTGTAGAAGGCGTCGACCGTGGCGCGGTCCTTGGCCGCGATCGCGACATGCACCGGCTTGTTCATGGCGCCTTCGCCGCCAATCCAGAAATCCGGCTTGCCGTCGGCGCCCGCCGTGACCTCCATGATCAGGCTGTAGCCGAGCGGCGCCAGCGCCTTCGCATAGAACGCCTTCGCGCGCTCATAGTCAGAGACGGAGAAACCCAAATGGTCGATCATCGCAACCTCCGTTGTTCACCCCTATCAGCGTGACAGAAACGTATTGCTTCGTGTCTTGCGTGCGATCGCAAAGCCGCGCGAGACCATGTCGGCAATACAATCCTGCTGCCATTCCTTTTGTGACAGATGCTCGATCACCACCGCCCGTGGCCACAGCGACTGCGGCGCGTCGCGGAAGAAGCCGATCAGCACGCGGTCCTCGAAGCCTTCGACGTCGATCTTGAGCGCATCGACCTGCGTGACGCCGGCCTCGTCGAGGATGCGTGTCAGCCGCAGCGACGGGACCTTGATCGCATCGGCGCTGGCCGCGCCGGTGACGACATGGGTGGCACCGAGATTGCCGCCGCCGCTCTCGATCATCAGCTCGCCGTCGCTGTCGCCTGCTGCGGCCTGCACCAGGCGGACCTGCGTCGCCTTCGATGCGGCATGGTTGAAGGAGAGACGTCCGAAGGTCAGCGGATGCGGCTCGATCGCGATCACCTTGCCCGCGGGCCCGACCTGCCGCGCCATCACCAGGGCAAACGTGCCGACATTGGCGCCGACGTCCACGAACACGCCGCCCAACGGGGTGTGCTGGCGCAGGAAGTCGAGCTCGTCGAGATTGTAGTCGGGGTTGAACAGCGCGCCGCGCTCGGTCGCGCTGCCCTGGTGGTAGAAGCGGAACGAGGCGCCCTGATACTGCACATCGACCGGACCGCCGCGCAGCAAATTCACCAGCCGCGACAGCCAGGGCCGGAACGCGCCGCGCTTCAGCCCCGATTGCGTCGCGAGGCGAATGATCGCGGCCTGCGCCGCATTCGGCGCATATGTGCCGAATGGCGCGGACGAAGGGGCGTTGTCGGGCGTCAAGCAGGTGGTCCTCGTTGCAAGCGGCGCATGCATAGCCGGTTTTGCCGGGGACTCCAATCTTCACGAGCGGTCTGTAGCCCGGATGGAGCGCAGCGCAATCCGGGAAAGTCTGTCAGCTTGCGAGAGACCCCGGATTACGCTGCGCTCCATCCGGGCTACGGACTTCACGCCGCCTTTCCCGGCGGAGCGTTGCGCTGGCGCAGGAAGCGGCCGAGCAGCCTGCGCCTGCCCTTGCGCGGAATCAGGTCGATGTCGCTGACGAGTTTCGCGCCGCCCTTGCGGCGCTCCAGCACGATCTTGCGGCTGTGGAAGGCCTCCAGCTCGACGCGGTGCGCGACGCTGACGATGGTCGCCTTCGGCAGCGCGTCGGTGACCATCTTCATCATCTTGTCCTGGCTCTTCTCGTCGAGCGCCGAGGTCGCCTCGTCAAGGACGACGATGTCGGGGCTGTGCAGCAAGAGCCGCGCGAAGGCGAGGCGCTGCTTCTCGCCGCCGGACAGTGTCTGGTCCCACGGTCCCTCTTCCTCGATCTTCTCCTTGAGATGGTCGAGGCCGACCTTGCGCAGGGCTTCGCCAATTTCTGCGAGGGTCCAGTCGTCTTCGGCTCCGGGATAGGCGACCGCGCGGCGCAGGGATCCCGAGGGCACGTAAGGCCGCTGCGGCAGCATGAACAGCCGCCGGTCGGGGTGGAGATTGACGCTGCCGCCGCCCCACGGCCACAGCCCAGCAATGGCGCGCACCAGCGTGCTCTTGCCGGTGCCGGATTCGCCGGCGACCAGCAGGCGTTCGCCGGCCTCGATCACCACCTCGGTCTCGCCGACCACGGCCGTGCCGTCGTCGAGCGTGACCGAGAGGTCGTTCAGCTCCAGCATCGCCTCGTTGCTGGTCTCGCCGCGCTTGATGCGGCCGAAGCCATCGCCCTGCTCGGCGCGTTCGAGGCCGTCGACCGACATCATCAGCGAGGCGATGCGGTGTGCGCAGGCATTCCAGTCGGCGAGCCGCGGATAATTGTCGACCAGCCAGCCGAACGCGCTCTGCACGATGGTGAAGGCGGACGCCGCCTGCATCACCTGTCCGAGTGTCATGCTGCCGTCGAGGAATTTGGGCGCGCAGAGCAGCAGAGGCACGACCGGTGCAACGAGGTTCGATCCCTGTGACACCAGCGTGGTGCGCATGTGCTGGCCGGCGAGCCGCGCCCATTGCCGCAGCACGTTGGTGAAATTGCGGTCGATGCCGCCGCGCTCCTCCTCCTCGCCGCCGAGCAGCGCGATGCTTTCGCCGTTCTCGCGCACGCGCGTCAGGGTGTAGCGGAGGTCGGCCTCGGCCTGGTTCTTGTCTTCGGAGACCTGCACGAAGCGCCGGCCGATCACCAGGATCGAGCTCGATGCGATCGCGGCGTAGAGCATCGCAGCGATCACGAGGAAGCCGGGAATGGTGATGGTCGATCCACCGGGCGCGATCGTGAGCGCGCCGCCGATGGTCCAGAGCACGACGATGAAGGTCGCGGCCGACAGCAGTGCCGAGGCGACGCCGGCGAGGAAATCGACCGGCGCATCGGTCGCGACGCGCAGGTCCTCCGCGATCCGGTATTCGGGATTCTGGTGGTCGCCGCCGACGAGGTTGAGCTGGTAGTAGCGGCCGTTGGCGAGCCACCGCGTCAGCACGCTCGCCGTGAGCCATGCCCGCCAGCGCCGCTGGATGCCCATGCGGGCGAACACCTGCGCCACGCCGAGCGCGATGCTGCCGATCGCAAGCGGAAAGAACACCGCGGTGAGGTGAAACACGCTGGTCGCATCGCGCTGCTCGATGGCGTCGAAGATCGCGCGGTTCCAGACATTGATGCTGTACTGGAAGCCGACGGTGAGGACGATCAGCATGCCGAGGCCGATCGAGAACGGCCAGGCGAGGCGATCACCCTTGCGGCCCCAGAAGCCACGCGCGCTGATCCAGAAGCGGGTCAGCAGATAATCCTTGCGGGCCTGCTCGACCTCTTCAGGCGACAGCTCGGGATCGGGTTCGACCACCTCGGGCGGCGGCGGCGCCACCTCCTCGCCGGTCTCGCCCTCGATTTCGACGATGGGCGGCTTCTTGCCCTTTTCGCGCTTCCCGGCCGGTTTCTGCATGGCCGGACAACGCGAGGGAAATCAGTCGGTTCCCTGCGGTTCCGGGACTGGGCTATTCGGCCGCGCCATCGCGCACCCGCGCGGCGCGGTGGAGGATCTGCGACAGCTCCTCGATCGAATAAGGCTTTTGCACGAGATCGAAACCGTGGTTGCCTTCCTGCGCCAGCGCCTCGCTGTAGCCGGTGGTCAGCACGACCGGCACGCCGATGCCGCGATCGCGGATCGCCCGCGCCAGTTCGAGCCCGGTCATGCCGGGCATGACCACGTCGGAGAACACGACGTCGAAGCGATCCATATCCACGACCAGCTCGGCGAGCGCGTCGGCGGCATTGTCGACCAGGGTGATGCTGTAGCCGAGCTCGGTGAGTCCATCGGCGGCGAAGTTGGCGAGCTCGATATTGTCCTCGACCACCAGCACCGACATGCCGCTGCCCGGCACCGCCGGTGCCGTGTTCGGCGCCTGCTGCTGCGGCAGCAGGTCCGCCGGCACGCGCGGCAGATAGAGCGAGAAGGTGCTGCCCTGGCCGACTTCGCTTGTGACCGTCACCTCGCCGCCGGATTGCCGGGCAAAGCCAAACACCTGGGAAAGGCCAAGACCTGTGCCGTGGCCGACCTGCTTGGTGGTGAAGAACGGCTCGAAGACGCGCCCGAGTCGCGCGGCCGGAATGCCGATTCCGGTATCGCTTACGACGACGCTGACGAAGCCACGACCGCCCGGAAGATGCGCCAGCGCATCCGGAACGGTCGTCGCCGCCTCGACCTTGAAGCTGATCCGGCCCTTGCCCTGCATGGCATCGCGCGCATTGGTCGCCATGTTGATCAGCGCCGTCTCGAACTGGCTGGCATCGGCATTGACGAGGCACGGCTCCGCCGGCAGCTGCGTCGCGATCTCGATCGCGGGGCCGAGCAGCGTGGCGAGCATGTCGTGCAGCGACCGCATCCGCTCGCCGACGTCGAACACCTCCGGTTTCAGGGTCTGGCGCCGCGCGAAGGCGAGCAGCTGCGACGTCAGCCTGGCAGCGCGCGCGACCGCATCCGCGATCGCGGTCATGTAGCGCTGCCGCCGTTCGTCGGTCAGTTGCGGCCGGTTCAAGAGGTCGACGGAGGCGCGGATCACGGTCAGAAGATTGTTGAAGTCGTGCGCGACGCCGCCGGTGAGCTGGCCCAGCGCCTCCAGGCGCTGGCTGTGCTTGAGCGCCTCCTCGGCCTCGCGCCGCTTGGCAGCTTCCGCCTGGAGATGCTGGGTGCGCCGGAAGGCGAACGCGAGCAGCAGGAACAGCAATGCGGTCGCGGGAATGCCGAACACCAGATGCTGGCCCATGGTGGCGAACCAGCGCGCGCGGATCGCCGAGGTCTCGAACCCCGCGCTGACATAGATCGGATATTCGGCGATGCGCCTGTAGCCGATGCGGCGCTCGATCCCGTCCGACGGCCAGACGATGGTCATCAGCCCGTGCGCGGGGTGCGCGGCGATCTCGCGGCCGACCGGCCCGCCCGGATCGAGCCGGAGGTCGCGGTCGAGCCGCGGAAAATGCGTCAGCACCACGCCGTCGGTGCGACCCATCGCGAAGAAGCTGCCGGGATCGGAGCCGATCCTGGCGTAGAAACTCTCGAAATATTCCGGCAGGACGGAGGCCTGGATCACCCCGATGAAGCTGCCGTCGTCGGAGTCGCGGCGGCGGCTCACGCCGAAGAAGCGGGCGCCCTGATAGGGCGGACGCGGCGTCAGGGGCACGCCGATGAACGTGCCGATGGTCTGGTCGACATGGGCGTAGAAGTAGTCGCGGTCCGCAAAGCTCAGCTCCGGCGGTGGCGAGGCGAGGCTGTTGACCAGCGCCTTTCCCTCCGCATCGAAGATCCAGGCCGATTTGAGCTGCGGCAGCGAATCGGCCAGCCGCTTCAGGCGGCGGTGCAGCGCCGCTTCGCGCGCCCGGACAAGGTCGTCGGGAAGGCCGCGCACGACCTCGTTGAGTTCGGCGAGACTCCGGTCGATCGTCTCGAACACCTTGAGAGCATGCTCATGCGCGACGTCGAGCGTGCGCTCGATCTCCCGGTCGGCGATATTTTTTGTCGATGTGTAGGAGATCGTGGCGGCGATCGCGAACAGGGCAATCGGCAATGCCAGGGATGCCGCCATCATCCACTGCAACAGCTTCAACGAATTGCGTTGCGCACCCTGCACAGTCGCTCCGGTCCCCGGACCTGAGCTTAACTGAATTTCCCGCTGGGAAGGAAGCCGCTTATGATGGGAACCGGTGGTTGTATTCCCCGGGAATCGCCCGCGGCGCGGAGTGATGAAAAAATCTACTCAAATTGACGCCGGCCGCGGAAGGCCCCGGCCATCTCGGCCGGGGACGAGGCGTGAATGGCGTCTAGATCTGCCGCTCGACCATCTTGAGCTTGAGCTCGGCGATGGCTTCCGCCGGGTTGAGACCCTTCGGGCAGGCCTTGGCGCAGTTCATGATGGTATGGCAGCGGTAGAGCCGGAACGGGTCCTCGAGATTGTCGAGCCGCTCGCCGGTCGCTTCATCGCGCGAATCGGATACCCAGCGGTTGGCCTGGAGCAGCGCGGCGGGGCCGAGATAGCGGTCGCTATTCCACCAATAGCTCGGGCACGAGGTCGAGCAGCAGGCGCAGAGGATGCACTCGTAGAGGCCGTCGAGCTTCTCGCGGTCCTCGTGGCTCTGGCGCCATTCCTTCTGCGGCGTCGGCGAGGTCGTCTTCAGCCACGGCTCGACGGAGGCATACTGCGCGTAGAAATTGGTGAGGTCGGGAACGAGGTCCTTCACGACCGGCTGGTGCGGCAGCGGATTGATCTTCACCGCGCCGTCCTTCACGTCGTGCATCGAGCGGGTGCAGGCGAGGGTGTTCTGGCCGTCGATGTTCATGGCGCAGGAGCCGCAGACGCCTTCGCGGCAGGAGCGGCGGAAGGTCAGCGACGGGTCGATGTTGTTCTTGATCCAGATCAGGCCGTCCAGCACCATCGGACCGCAATCATGGGTGTCGACGTAATAGGTGTCGACGCTCGGATTCTTGCCGTCGTCCGGATTCCAGCGATAGACCTTGAACTCGCGAACCTCGGTCGCGCCCGCGGGCTTCGGCCAGGTCTTGCCGCCGGTGATCTTGGAGTTCTTCGGAAGTGCGAATTCAACCATAAGTGCTGCCTCTGGTTTCTTCCGTCATGCGTGGGCTTGACCCGCGCATCCATCTTTGAGGGATGGATTGCCGGGTCAAGCCCGGCAATGACAAGCAATGATCAGTACACGCGCGCCTTGGGCGGGATGTACTGCACGTCGTTGGTCATGGTGTAGTCGTGAACCGGGCGGTACTCGATCTTGACCTTGCCGGCATCGTCCAGCCAGGCCAGCGTGTGCTTCATCCAGTTCTTGTCGTCGCGCTCGGAAAAATCCTCGCGGGCGTGCGCGCCGCGGCTCTCGGTGCGGTTGGCGGCCGAGTTCATCGTCACCACCGCCTGCGAGATCAGATTGTCGAACTCCAGCGTCTCGACGAGGTCCGAATTCCACACCAGCGAGCGGTCGGACACGGCGATGTCGGTGATGCCGCTGTGGACCTTCTCGATCAGGTTCTGGCCTTCGCTCAGGACTTCGCCGGTGCGGAACACGGCGCAGTTGTTCTGCATCACGTGCTGCATGCCTTCGCGCAGCTTTGCGGTCGGCGTGCCGCCGGAGGCGTAGCGGTAATGGTCGAGGCGGCCGAGCGCGAGCTCGGCGGAGTTCGCCGGCAGCTCGGGCTGCTTGGCGTTCGGCGTGAGCTTCTCGGCAAGGCGCAGCGCGGCGGCGCGGCCGAACACGACGAGGTCGATCAGCGAGTTGGAGCCGAGACGGTTGGCGCCGTGCACGGAGACGCAGGCCGCTTCGCCGATCGCCATCAGGCCGGGGATGACGGCGTTGTCGTCGCCGTCCTTCTTGGTCAGCACTTCGCCGTGATAGTTCGTCGGGATGCCGCCCATGTTGTAGTGCACGGTCGGCACGATCGGGATCGGCTCGCGCGTCACGTCGACATTGGCGAAGATCTTCGCGGATTCGGAGATGCCCGGCAGCCGCTCGGCCAGCACCGCGGGATCGAGATGGTCGAGATGAAGGAAGATGTGGTCCTTCTTCTTGCCGACGCCGCGCCCTTCGCGGATCTCGATGGTCATCGCGCGCGAGACGACGTCGCGCGAGGCGAGGTCCTTGGCCGACGGCGCGTAGCGCTCCATGAAGCGCTCGCCCTCGGAATTGACGAGATAGCCGCCTTCGCCGCGCGCGCCTTCGGTGACGAGACAGCCCGAGCCGTAGATGCCGGTCGGGTGGAACTGCACGAACTCCATGTCCTGCATCGGCAGGCCGGCGCGCAGCACCATGCCGCCGCCGTCGCCGGTGCAGGTGTGCGCCGAGGTGCAGGAGGCGTAGGCGCGGCCGTAGCCGCCGGTCGCGAGAATCACGGTCTGGGCGCGGAAGCGATGCAGCGTGCCGTCGTCGAGCTTGAGTGCGATGACGCCGCGGCAGGTGCCCTGGTCGTCCATGATCAGGTCGATGGCGAAGAACTCGATGAAGAACTCGGCCGCGTGGCGCAGCGACTGGCCGTACATCGTGTGCAGCATGGCGTGGCCGGTGCGGTCGGCGGCGGCGCAGGTGCGCTGCGCCTGGCTCTTGCCGAACTCGGTGGTCATGCCGCCGAACGGGCGCTGGTAGATCTTGCCGTCCTCGGTGCGCGAGAACGGCACGCCCCAATGCTCGAGCTCGTAGACCGCGTCGGGCGCGTTGCGCACCATGTATTCGATCGCATCCTGGTCGCCCAGCCAGTCCGACCCCTTCACGGTGTCGTACATGTGCCAGCGCCAGTCGTCCTTGTGCATGTTGCCGAGCGAGGCGGAAATGCCGCCTTGCGCCGCCACCGTGTGCGAGCGGGTCGGAAACACCTTGGTGATGCAGGCCGTGCGCAGGCCCGCCTCGCCGCAGCCGACCACGGCGCGCAGTCCCGCGCCGCCGGCGCCGACCACGACGACGTCATAGGTGTGGTCTTCGATCGGATAGGCTTTTCCGTTGGTGGCGGGAGCGCCGTTGCCCTTGCCATTCGTCTCGTTGGCCATGGGTTACACTCCGGCTGACAGTTGGAGAATCGCGTAGATCGAGGCGAGCGCAACCGCGATCGAGAAGAAATTGTTGAGCATGATCGAAGCGAGCTTCAGCTTCTCGTTGTGGACGTAGTCCTCGATCACGACCTGCATGCCGATCTTCATGTGCCAGGCGCTGGCGATGATGAAGAGCACCATGATGATGGCGATCGGCAGCGAGCCGAGGATCTGCTTGGCATAGGCCTGGTTGCGGCCGAGCAGCATCATGATGACGACGACCACGGGGATCATCAGCAGCACCATCGCCACCGCAGTCAGGCGCTGGCGCCAGAAATCGGACGTGCCGGAATGCGCCGCGCCGAGGTTGCGGACGCGGCCGAGCGGGGTGCGCATGCTGCGCTTCGGCGTATCGGCCGTGCTCATCGTCCACCTCCGATCGCGTAGGCAATGATCCAGATCAGCACCGTCAGCGCGATGCCGCCGATCAGTGCGCCCCAGGTCAACGCTTCGCGCTCATTGGCCTTGAAGCCGTAGCCGAGGTCCCACACGAAGTGCCGGATGCCGCTCAGCATATGGTGCATCAGCGCCCAAGTGTAGCCGAACATGATCAGCCGGCCGATGATGCTGCCGGTGAAGGCCTGGACGTGGGCATAGGCGGCCGGGCCGGAGGCCGCAGCGATCAGCCACCAGGCCAGCATCAGGGTTCCGACGTAAAGGGCGATACCGGTGGCGCGATGGACGATGGACAGCGCCATCGTCAACGTCCAGCGGTAGACTTGCATGTGTGGTGAAAGCGGTCGTTCGATCCGTGCGGTCATGGGCTTTGATGTTGTGTAGCGGCCCAGCAGGGGGCGCGCGGGGATCGCGAAAGGTCGGCTCTATTTACGGAGTCGATTTGGCCTGCGCAATCACCAAATCGCCATAAATCGAACCGTGGTTCAGCGCTACAGCGTTGATGAAACAAGGCCAATCAGGGGCTTGGTATACCAGAGCGATGGTGTGCCGACTAAGAATAGAATCTAAGTTCACCCTTTGTGACGACGGCCGAGGCGCATTGAAATTACTATTGGAACGGCTCTAGGCCGCCGCGGCCCAGCCACGGTTCGAACCAGTCAGTTCATGACGCCCCGAGCCGGCACGAATGGCCGGCGAGCCACGTCCAATTTCCGCCACGCGCATCGATTTTTCGCATGACGGGTGGATATGCGCAGCCTGCATCCCCCCGCCGCAGGAATCACCGGCCGAGGGGATCGCTCCCGCGCCATCGCTCGACCAGGAAATCGATGAATGCGCGAATCTTCGCCGACCCCAGGCGCGACGGCTGATAGAGCGCATGGAGCGGGGCCGGAGCAGGTTCATGCTCACGCAACAGACGACGCAAGCGCCCATCGGCAAGTTGCCTTTCGACCTGCCATGACGGCACGCGGGCGATGCCGGCGCCGTTCTCTGCGGCGGTGGCGAGCGCGTCGAGACTGTTGACCCAGAGCCGTCCCGCTATCCGGATTCTCGATCCGCCCCTCGCGTCGCGGCCGAATCGCCAGGTCGCCGCGCCGGGCGCATCGGAGAACACCAGGCAATCATGCTGCGGCAGATCGGACGGGCTCTGCGGTTCGCCGCGGCGTGCGAGGTAGCCAGGCGAGGCGCAATGGATCATCTGCACCTCCGCGAGTTTCCGCGTCACGAGTTGGGAATCGGGAATGCGCCCGACGCGAAGCGCCAGATGAATGTCTTCCTCGATCAAGTTGACGTTGCGATCAACCAGCAGCAGATCGACCGACAGCGAGGGGCAGGCGCGCAGGAAGTCGCCCAGCAGCGGTGCGATCAGCAGGCGCCCCATCAATGTCGGCGCACTCACGCGCAGGCGTCCCGACGGCTCGCGGCTGCCGGCCAGCGCCTCCTCGATCTCCTTGACTTCGCCGAGGATCGATTTGGCGCGTTCGTAGAGCATGCGGCCCTCGTCCGTGAGCGCCAGCTGCCGCGTCGTACGCACCAGCAGGCGCGTGCCGAAGTGCTGCTCAAGCGCCGAAATCTGCCGGCTCACCACCGTCAGCGAGCTCGGCAATGACCGCGCCGCCGCGGACAGGCTGCCGGTGTCGACAGCCCGGATAAAGGTCGCCATTGCCGCGAGCTGGTCCATGGCCATCCTTCCGTTTTCAGCAAGATAGTCTACCTAACTTCGCCGATAGTAGCGCAATACGAAAGGGTCTATCCTGTTCTCGAGAACAGGCTTTGGGCGTGCTGATGGCGGGACTTGATATCAAGGAGATCGTCGAACTCGCGCTGCTGCTGATCGCAACCGGCGCGCTCTCGGGATTCCTGGCCGGTGTGTTCGGCATCGGCGGCGGCGCGATTCTTGTGCCCGTATTCTACGAGTGCTTTCGCATTGCCGGCGTCCCGCTCGAAGTGCGCATGCCGCTCTGCGTCGGCACCTCGCTCGCCGTGATCATCCCGACCTCGATCCGTTCGTTCCAGGCGCATTACAAGCGCGGCGCCGTCGACATGGCGATCCTGCGCGTCTGGTGGCTGCCGATCGTGATCGGCGTCGCCGCCGGCAGCGTGGTCGCGCGCTACGCGCCGGAGCGGCTGTTCAAGATCGTGTTCGTCTGCGTCGCCTGGTCGGCCGCCGTGCGGCTGATCTTCGCGCGCGAGGCTTGGAAGCTCGGCGAAGATCTGCCAAAGGGCCCGTTGATGCGGATCTACGGCTTCTGCGTCGGCATCCTGTCGACGTTGATGGGCATCGGCGGCGGCCTGTTCTCGAACCTGCTGATGACCTTCTACGGCCGGCCGATCCATCAGGCGGTTGCAACGTCGTCCGCGCTGGCGGTGCTGATCTCGATCCCCGGCGCGTTCGGCTACATTTATGCCGGCTGGCCTGCAGCGGCGACCTATCCCGGCATCGCAGCTCTGCAAATCCCGTTCGCGCTCGGCTATGTCTCGCTGATCGGCGCCGTGCTGGTGATGCCGATGAGTCTCGTCACTGCGCCGCTCGGCGTGAGAGCCGCGCATGCGATGTCGAAGCGGACGCTGGAGGCCGCGTTCGGGTGCTATCTGTTTATTGTCGGAAGCAGGTTCGTGATGACCCTCGTGGGCGGGCAGTGACAGGTTTGGGGCACGCGCGTCCTACGCCCTCAGTGTCATTCCCCGCGAAGGCGGGGAATCCAGTACGCCGCAGCCTCTCGGTTCTATCATAGCCGCCTCTGGAATACTGGATGCCCCGCTTTCGCGGGGCATGACAGCGCGTCGTATGGTGGCTCCTCGACGAGTCCACGCCTCACTTCTTCGCGTAAATATCCTTGTAGGTATCCCGCAGCACGTTCTTCTGCACCTTGCCCATGGTGTTGCGCGGCAGCTCGTCGACGACGAAGACGCGCTTGGGCATCTTGAATTTGGCCAGACGCCCGTCGAGCGCCTTCAGCACCGAAGCTTCGCTGACGTCCGTGCCCTTGTTGCAGACGAGAACCGCGGTGACGCCTTCGCCGAAATCGGCATGCGGCACGCCGATCACGGCGGATTCGACCACGCCGGGCATCGCGTCGATCTCGCTCTCGATCTCTTTCGGATAGACGTTGAAGCCGCCGGAGATGACGAGATCCTTGCCGCGACCGAGGATGTGGACGTAGCCCTTGCCGTCGATCTTGCCGAGGTCGCCGGTGATGAAGAAGCCGTCGGGCCGGAATTCGGCCTTGGTCTTCTCCGGCATGCGCCAGTAGCCCTTGAACACGTTCGGGCCCTTGACCTCGATCATGCCGATCTCCTCGCGCGGCAGCTCCTTGCCCGTCTCGGGGTCGGTCACGCGCACGGAGACGCCGGGCAGGGGAAAGCCGACCGCGCCGGGCACGCGCTCGCCGTCATAGGGGTTCGATGTGTTCATGTTGGTCTCGGTCATGCCGTAGCGCTCGAGCACCGCGTGCCCGGTGCGCGCGGACCAATCGCGGTGGGTTTCGGCGAGCAGCGGCGCCGAGCCCGAAATGAACAGCCGCATATGCTTGGTGGTCTCGCGCGACAGCGCGGCATTTTGCAGGAGGCGCGTGTAGAAGGTCGGCACGCCCATCAGCACGGTGGCGCGCGCCATCAGCTTGATGATCAGGTCAGGGTCGAGCTTCGGCAGGAAGATCATCGACGCCCGCGAAAACAGCGTCACGTTGGTCGCCACGAACAGGCCGTGCGTATGGTAGATCGGCAGCGCGTGGATCAGCACGTCCTTGTCGGTGAAGCGCCAGTAGCCGACGAGACTCAGCGAGTTCGACGCGAGATTGTCGTGGGTGAGCATCGCGCCCTTGGAGCGGCCGGTGGTGCCCGACGTGTAGAGGATCGCGGCGAGATCGTCGCTCGCCCGCGCAACGGTCGCGAACTCGCTGCTCGCCTTGTCGGCGGCCTCCGTCAGCGAGCCCTTGCCGTCGGGGCCGAGCGTCTCGACCCCAGCCTTAACCTTGGCGGCGATCGGGGTGAGGCCTTCCGCCTTGGAGGGATCGCAGACCACCAGCGACGGCTCGGCATCGCCGATGAAGTAATCGAGCTCGTTCAGCGTATAGGCGGTGTTGAGCGGCAGGTAGACCGCGCCGGCCCGCACCGTGGCGAGATACAGCACGATGTTCGCGACCGATTTCTCGACCTGCACCGCGACGCGGTCGCCGGGCTTCACGCCGCGCGCGACCAGCACGTTCGCCATCTGCCCGGCCCGCGCAACCAGATCGCCATAGCTGATACGGGCGCCGTCATGCGTCTCGATGGCGAGGCGTTTGGGATCGTCCAGGCCGTCGAACAGGCGGGAAAACAGGTTGGCGTTGGCAGCTTGGTTCATGCAAGATTTCCTGGACCGCAAGGTCGGTCAAAACCGAGGGCTGGATTAGCAAAAACCGCCCCGATGAAGCAACGGAGACAGTTGGCATGACAAAAAACGGGAAACGCGTGGCCTGGGTCACGGGCGGGGGCAGCGGGATCGGGGAGGCCGGCGCCGAGGCGTTAGCGGCCGACGGCTGGACGGTGGTGGTGTCGGGCCGGCGCCAGTCAGCCCTGGATACCGTGGTTGCCAAGATCACCGGGGCGGGCGGGGCGGCCGAGGCCGTCGCGCTGGACGTGTCCAACGCGGACGAGGCCCAGAAGGCGGCCGACCAGATCGTCGCGAAGCATGGCCGCATCGACCTCCTGGTCAACAATGCCGGCATCAATGTCCCCAAGCGGAGCTGGAAGGACATGGAACTGGAGGGCTGGGACAAGCTGGTCCAGGTCAACCTCAACGGCGTGCTCTATTGCATGCGCGCGGTGCTGCCGACGATGCGCAAGCAAAAGGACGGCTCGATCATCAACGTCTCGTCCTGGGCCGGCCGCCACGTCTCGAAGATGCCGGGCCCGGCCTACACCACGACCAAGCACGCGGTGCTGGCGCTGACCCATTCCTTCAACATGGACGAATGCGTCAACGGCCTGCGCGCCTGCTGCCTGATGCCGGGCGAGGTGGCGACCCCGATCCTGAAGCTGCGCCCGGTGGTGCCGAGCGAGGAGGAGCAGGCCAGGATGCTGCAGTCCGAAGATCTCGGTCGCACCATCGCCTTCATCGCGTCGATGCCGGCGCGCGTCTGCATCAACGAGCTCCTGATCAGCCCGACGCATAATCGCGGATTCGTCCAGACGCCGTTGAGCAGGGATTGAGGTATAGCGCGCGCCACAATCTCCACTCGTCGTCCCGGGGCGCGACGAAGTCGCGAGCCCGGGACCCATACCCAGAGGGAGGAGTTTGGCGAAGACTCGTGGTTGCCAGCTCGTGCCACGTTATCTTCCTGGGGTTATGGGTCCCGGCTCTGCGCTCCGCTCCAGACAACGCTGCGCGTTGTCGGGAGCTGCGCTTGTCCGGGACGACAGCGCAGTGTGTGGACCGCGCCCGCGCACCACACGAAGCACCCCGCGCATAGTTTCACGCATCACAAAGAATTTTTCCCCGAAACCGCTTCGCAAACCCTCCCGTAGTTCGGTCCAACGACGGCGCTGCTGCTTCACGTCAAACTGCCGCAGCCGCCGTTGTTGCCCCAACTCAAGCACCGGCCGTTGCCGGGCTCAATTCAATCGGGAGACCTTCCATGTCGAAGCGTATTGCCTATCTCGCGGCCGCCGCCTTCAGCGCCCTCGCCATCACCGCGACCGTCGTCGCGCCCGTTCGCGCCGAGGAGAAGACCGTCATGGTTGGCGGCGCCGCGATGTTCCCGTCCAAGAACATCGTCCAGAACGCCGTCAATTCGAAGGACCACACCACGCTGGTGGCGGCGGTGAAGGCGGCCGGTCTCGTGCCGACGCTGGAAAGCAAGGGCCCGTTCACGGTGTTCGCGCCGACCAACGCCGCCTTCGGCAAGCTGCCGGCCGGCACCGTCGACACCCTGGTCAAGCCTGAGAACAAGGCGACCCTGACCAAGATCCTCACCTACCATGTCGTGCCAGGCAAGCTCGAGGCCTCCGACCTCACCGACGGCAAAAAGCTGAAGACGGCGGAAGGCGAGGAGCTGACGGTGAAGAAGATGGACGGCAAGGTCTGGATCATCGACGCCAAGGGCGGCACCTCGATGGTGACGATTTCCAACGTCAACCAGTCGAACGGCGTGATCCATGTGGTCGACACCGTGCTGATGCCGGCGACGTAACACCGCGGCATCCTGTTTCATCCCCGGCAGGGTGCGACGAAACGGCGAGCCGGGGGCACCCGGCTCGCTTTATTGTGACCGCGATAGCCCGCCGGCATCGATTCGATCGTCGGCGGGGCGTAACGAAAACGGAATGCCCGGCGTATAATTCCCGACAGACGATCCAAGGGACGATCCAAGGACGAAACCATCATGGCAAGCCTCACAGTCACCGACGAGCAGGTCCGGTCCAGCCCGGCCAAAGTGATCCAGCCGGCCTGGGTTCGGGTCATGCATTGGATCAACGCTCTTGCCATGATCCTGATGATCCTGTCGGGCTGGCAGATCTACAACGCCTCGCCGCTGTTCGGTTTCAGTTTTCCGCGCGAGTATACGCTTGGTGGCTGGCTCGGCGGCGGCCTGCTCTGGCATTTTGCGGCGATGTGGCTCCTGATGATCAACGGCCTCGCCTATCTCATCACGGGCTTCGCCACCGGCCGCTTCCGCAAAAAGCTGCTGCCGATCACGCCGTCCGGCGTGCTCCACGACGTCAGGGCCGCGCTGACCTTCAAGCTCGGCCATGACGATCTCACCGTCTACAATTACGTGCAGCGCGTGCTCTATGCCGGCATCATCGTGGTCGGCGTGCTCATCGTGCTGTCCGGCCTGGGGATGTGGAAGCCGGTGCAACTGCATTGGCTGGTGACGCTGTTCGGCGACTATCCGACCGCGCGCTACGTCCATTTCTTCTGCATGGCCGCGATCTGCGCCTTCCTTGTCATCCACGTCGCCCTCGCGCTGCTGGTGCCGAAGAGCCTGCGCGCGATGATCATCGGTCGCTGAGGGAGAGCAGCCATGGCCAAGCGTTCATTCCTGATCCCCGGCGTCGACAAGCGGCTGCTGATCAAGGACTCGATCAAGACGATGCCTGACGTCACCCGCCGCCGCTTCATCGCGGGCGGCGCCAGCCTCGGCGCGCTGACGCTGCTCACCGGCTGCGACGTGATCGACTCGTCCTCCGCCGAGGAGATGCTGAAGAGTGTCTCGAAGTTCAACGACGCCGTGCAGGATTTCATCTTCAATCCCGACGCGCTGGCGCCGACCTTCCCCGAGAGCGCCATCACGAAGCCGTTTCCGTTCAACGCCTATTACGACCTCGACGATGCGCCGGAGGTTTCGGCCGCGGACTGGAAGCTCGAAGTGCGCGGCCTCGTCGACAACAAGAAGTCCTGGACGCTGGACGAACTCTACAAGCTGCCGCAGGTCACGCAGATCACGCGTCACATCTGCGTCGAGGGCTGGAGCGCGATCGGCAGCTGGACCGGCACGCCCTTGCGCGATTTCCTCAAGCTGATCGGCGCCGACACGCGTGCGAAATACGTCTGGTTCCAATGCGCCGACAAGGACGGCTACAACTCGCCTCTGGACATGCGCAGTGCGCTGCATCCGCAGACCCAGATGACGTTCAAATACGCGGGCGAGATCCTGCCGCGCGCTTATGGTTTCCCAATGAAGATCCGCGTGCCGACCAAGCTCGGCTTCAAGAACCCGAAATACGTGGTCTCGATGGAAGTCACCAACGACTACAAGGGCGGCTATTGGGAAGACCAGGGGTATAATTCGTTCAGCGGGAGCTAGCTGCGCTGCTGTAGGGTGGGTTAGCCTTGCGGCTGCGCGAAGCGCAGTCCGCTGGGCGTAACCCACCTCTTTGGTTTCCGCGGTGACAGAAGTGGTGGGTTACGCCAGCGGACCGCGCTGCGCGCGGCCGCGGGCTAACCCACCCTACGACACCGTTTATTTGGCTGGCCCCACCTTCCGCTGGCACAGCGCCGCGAAGGCCCCAAGCGCCAGCAGCGCCGCCGACACGTTCAGCGCATAACTCAGGCTCCCCAGCGCATCCGTGATCGCGCCGACCACGATCGGTCCCAGCGTCTGCCCGACGCCGAACGAGATCGTCATCGCCGCGATCGCGGTCGGCCACACCTCGGGCGGATAATTGAAGCGGACGAAGGCCGTGGTCGAGCCGACCACGGCGAAGAAGGCGACGCCGAACACGACCGCCGAGGTCGCAAGCCACGCAGTCGAATGTCCCAGCATCGGCAGGCCCGCGCCGACCGCGTTGGTGCCGAGGATGATGGCGGTGGCAAGCCCGCCGCGATCCAGCGCGAGCACGCCGCGCCAGACCCACGGCGTGACGAAGGCACTGAGGCCGATCAGGCTCCAGAACGCGGCCTGCGCTGCGGCACCACCGCCGCCGTCGCGCACATAGGCGATCATGAAGGTCATGTAGGCGATGTAGCCGGCGCCGAACAGGAAGTAGCCGGCGAGATAGATCAGCACGGGGAGAATGGCGAAGGAGGCATGGCCGCCTTCCGTGAAACGCGCCCGGCTCTCGATGCGGATCAGGAACAGAGGCACGGTCATCGCGGCCGAGAGCAGCGTCAGCGCCCACCACACCAGCCACCACGAGCCCGGTCCGAAATGCTGGAGCGTGAACGGGGCGATCAGCCCCGAGGCGAGAATGCCGATCCCGGGGCCGGCATAGTACAGGCTGAGCAGGAAATTCGCCCGCTCCGGGCGCGATTGCGCAATCGACGCGGCCAGGGCGCCCCCGGCGACGAAGCCGGCCGCTGCCCCCAGGCCCAGCACCAGGCGTGCCAGGCTCAGCGCCACGAAATTGCCTGTCAGCGCGCAGGTGGCGAGCGCGGCGACGCAGGCCAGGGTTCCCACGCGGATCGCGGCCGACCAGCCGACGCGCCGGATCAGCCGGGACGCGACCAGCGCGCCCACGAGGTAGCCGACGGCGTTGATGGTGTTCATGAAACCGGCCGCCGAGTAGGACCAGCCGAGGTCCTCCCGCATGTCCGGCAGCACCAGCGCATAGGCAAAGCGGCCGATGCCGAGCCCGACCGTCGCCGCCAGCGACAGGGTCAGGATCAGCCGCGCGGGGTGCGCGTCGGGCGGGGGGCGGTCAGGGGCGTGCAAAGGGGTACTCCGGCGACCCGCACTGTGGCAGGCCCTGCCGGTCTTGCACAGCCGCGGCGCGGCAATGGTGTCTTGCCAAGCGCGCAACGCCGCTCTAGCACTCCGGCCGGCCGTCATTCCGGGGCGCGCCTTTTGGCGCGAGCCCGGAATCCATTCCACCACTTGTTGCGTGGCCTGATGGATTCCGGGCTCGCTCGCTTTGCTCGCGCCCCGGAATGACGAGAGAGGATTGAGAAGGATCTGACCATGGCGACCCACAAACTGCTGCTGCTTCCCGGCGACGGTATCGGCCCCGAGGTGATGGGCGAGGTGAAGCGGCTGATCGACTGGCTCAATTCGGCCGGGATCGCCAAATTCGAGACCGATACCGGCCTCGTCGGCGGCTCAGCCTATGACGCGCACAAGGTGTCGATCTCCGAGGGCGATATGGCCAAGGCGATGGCCGCCGACGCCATCATTTTCGGCGCGGTCGGTGGTCCCAAGTGGGACGCCGTTCCCTACGAGGTGCGCCCCGAAGCCGGCCTGCTCCGCCTGCGCAAGGATCTCGGCCTGTTCGCCAACCTCCGCCCCGCCGTGTGCTACCCGGCGCTGGCCGATGCCTCGAGCCTGAAGCGCGAGGCGATCGAGGGCCTCGACATCGTCATCGTGCGCGAGCTCACCGGCGGCGTCTATTTCGGCGAGCCCAAGACCATCACCGATCTCGGCAACGGCCAGAAGCGCGCCATCGATACCCAGGTCTACGACACCTATGAGATCGAGCGCATCGCCCGCGTCGCCTTCGACCTTGCCAAGAAGCGCAAGAACAAGGTGACGTCGATGGAGAAGCGCAACGTCATGAAGTCGGGCGTGCTCTGGAACGAGGTCGTCACGCAAGTCCACAAGCGCGAATATCCCGACGTCACGCTCGAGCATCAGCTCGCCGATTCCGGCGGCATGATGCTGGTGAAGTGGCCGAAGCAGTTCGACGTCATCGTCACCGACAATCTGTTCGGCGACATGCTGTCCGACATCGCGGCGATGCTGACCGGCTCGCTCGGCATGCTGCCCTCGGCCTCGCTCGGCGAGGTCGACGTCAAGAGCAAGAAGCGCAAGGCGCTGTACGAGCCGGTGCACGGCTCAGCGCCCGACATCGCCGGCAAGGGCCTCGCCAATCCGATCGCGATGATCTCGTCCTTCGGCATGGCGCTGCGCTACTCCTTCGACATGGGCGCGCTCGCCGACAAGGTCGATGCCGCGATCGCCGCCGTGCTGGCGAGCGGCCTGCGCACCGCCGACATCAAGTCGGAAGGCACCACCGCCGCCTCCACCACGCAGATGGGCGAAGCGATCCTGAAGGAATTGCAGAAGCTGCACGCCTGACGGCAAGCGCAGAATCGTAGGGTGGGTTAGCCCTGCGATTGCGCGAAGCGCAATCGCTCGGCGTAACCCACCCTACGGCATCTGCTATCGGAGCCACCTCATGGATGCCTCACCCCGCCCCAAGATCGCGGAAACCATCATCCATGAAACGGTGCGCCGGCGCGAGGCGCAGATCGGGCGGCGCTGCGAGATCCTCGCCAACACGCGCATCGAATATGCCTCGCTCGGCGACTACTCCTATCTCGGCGAGAATTGCGACGTCGCCGATGCCGCAATCGGCAAGTTCACGGCGATCGCCAATTCGGTGCGGATCGGCGCGCCGAACCATCCGATGGGCCGCCCGTCCCAGCATCGCTTCACCTATTGCCCGGAATACTACGAGGCGAGCGCGACGCGCGACCGTGACTTCTTCGCGGATCGCCGCGGCGACCGGGTCATCGTCGGCAATGACGTCTGGATCGGCCATGCCGCGATCCTGCTGCCGGGCGTGCGCGTCGGCGACGGCGCGGTGATCGCGGCAGGCGCAGTCGTCAGCCGCGATGTCGAGCCCTACACCATCGTCGGCGGCGTTCCCGCGCGCCCTATCCGCAAACGCTTCGACGATGCCGTCGCGGAGAGCCTGCGCCGCATCGCCTGGTGGGATTGGCCGGATGAGTTGATCTTCGAGCGCCTCGCCGATTTCCGCTCCGAGGCGATCGAGGAATTTTGCAGGCGCTACGACCCGGCCGCCAACGCGTAAGGCGGATCCATCTCCCAAAAACAAAAATGGCCGGGCGTGAGCCCGGCCATTTTGATTCGGTGCCTGCGTCCGCCTCAGTACAGCGGGAAATTCTGCGGATAGCCGCCGACGTCGGCCGGCGGGGACAGCGGCTGGCGATCGATCGGGCGGTTGAGGTTTTCGCGGGCGAAGGACGGATAGCCCACCGCCGGCGGGAAGGCGTAGTCGGTGAACTTGCGATCGCCCGGATTGACCTCGGTGCCGCCGTCGAGCCAGGAGCGCTTGCTCACATAGATGCGGGTTCGTCCCTGCTGATAGACCGTGTTGGGGCCGCTCGGGCCGTAATACGGCCGGCCGCGCTCGTCATAGCGCTTGATCTTGGTGTCGGCCGAGGCCGGCGCCGCGAAGACCATGGCAATCGCGGCGCCCGCCGCAAGCAATGTCGCCAATTTGTTCGCGGCAGAAAATTTCGAGCTCATCACGTCCCCTTCAGGCGGCAAGCCGCCAGTCGATTTCGACCCATACTAGCCCGGTCGGGGTGGCCGCAACTAGGTCTATTGGGTCACACCAGAGCGGAATAATCGTACGCGCCGGCAAAAGTTGCATGAATACCAGCCACTTGAGCTTGATGCCGGTCAAAGCGCTCCGCGCAATTGCGCGTTCGCGGCGCCCAGCAGCCAGTCCGGCGCGCCCTGGGGGTCGCAACCCCTGCGCTTGAGCTCGGCACGGGCGAAGAATTCCGCCAGCTTCGGCTCGTTGCCCGAGGTGAGCAGCGTCAGCCGGTTCAGCGTGCAGGCGACGGCCGCGCGCCGGGCGGGCAGCGTATCGCCCTGGCAGGAGAAGCCGGAGATCTGGAGCGCCGGCTCCTCGCTGCGCTTGAGATAGCCAAGGCATGCCTGTGCCGTGCCGGTCGGCCGGAACAGAGCGACCGGGCCGAATTTCGTGTCGATCAGGCCGGCCTGCTCGAGCGGGACGACCGCGTCGAGGCCCATCTGAACGGCGAGGTCTGCGGTCGCCGGGCGAGCCACGTCGAATTCGCCGCCCTCCCGGTAAATCTCGAGCTGGGCCACAGATTTGTCCGCCTCGCCCGTCCAGCGCATCACGTCCCTGCGGCCGCCTTCGGGATGCCGGAGGACGGTGTAAGAGGCTGTTTTCTCTGATGAATCGAGTCGGCTGAGGGCGAAGGCCGGATGCGAGCGGTCGGCGATGCTCCAGCCCGGTTTCTCAGCGGGCTCGTCGTCGCGCAGGCTCGGAAGCTGGTTGAGCGCCGCGAGGCCCAGGATGGCAAACAGCACCAGCGTCCCCACATAGGCGAACAGGCGCGCCAGCGTGCCGACGACCTCGTCGGCGAAATTGGCGAGCGCCAGATGGATCTGGGTGGGAGTTGCGGCCGTGCTGGCCTCAGGCGGGTACATCCATGGCCTTCGGGCATGGTCCAACGTTGTCTTGAGGCCGGTTCTCGCATAGAAGCGCTGCTCTTCCTGCTTAAGCGTCAGCTTCAGGAACGGGCTTTTTCATCGGAGAGTGAACGATGGGTTACAAAGTCGCAGTCGTCGGCGCGACCGGCAATGTCGGACGGGAAATGCTCAACATCCTCGATGAGCGCAAATTCCCCGCGGACGAGGTCGTGGCCCTCGCGTCACGCCGCAGCGTCGGTGTCGAGGTCTCCTATGGCGACCGCACCCTGAAGGTCAAAGCGCTCGAGCATTACGACTTCTCCGACGTCGACATCTGCCTGATGTCGGCGGGCGGCTCGGTGTCGAAGGAATGGTCGCCGAAGATCGGCGCCGCCGGCACGGTCGTGATCGACAACTCCTCGGCCTGGCGCATGGACCCGGACGTGCCGCTGATCGTGCCCGAGGTGAACGCGGATGCGACCGCGGGCTTCAAGACGAAGAACATCATCGCCAACCCGAACTGCTCGACGGCGCAGCTCGTGGTCGCGCTGAAGCCGCTGCACGACAAGGCGACGATCAAGCGCGTCGTGGTCTCGACCTATCAATCGGTGTCGGGCGCCGGCAAGGACGCGATGGACGAATTGTTCTCGCAGACCAAGGCCGTCTACACCAACAGCGAGATCGTTAATAAGAAGTTTCCCGCGCGCATCGCCTTCAACATCATCCCTCAGATCGACGTCTTCATGGAGGACGGCTACACCAAGGAAGAGTGGAAGATGATGATGGAGACCAAGAAGATTCTTGATCCCAAGATCAAGCTCTCCGCGACCTGCGTGCGCGTGCCTGTCTTCGTCGGCCACTCCGAGGCCGTCAACATCGAGTTCGAGAATCCGATCAGCGCCGATGAAGCGCGCAACATCCTGCGCACGGCGCCCGGCTGCCTCGTCATCGACAAGCATGAGCCCGGCGGCTACGCCACGCCCTATGAAGCGGCCGGCGAGGACGCCACCTATATCAGCCGAATCCGCGAGGATGCCACGGTGGAGAACGGCCTCGTGCTGTGGTGCGTGTCGGACAATCTGCGCAAGGGCGCCGCGCTGAACGCGATCCAGATCGCGGAAGTGCTGATCAACCGCAAGCTGATCAGCGCGAAGAAGAAAGCGGCTTAAGAAGCTGCGTTGCTTTGTAGGGTGGGTTAGCGAAGCGTAACCCACCTCTTTACTTTCCGCGGTGCCAAAAGTGGTGGGTTACGCCTGCGGCTAACCCACCCTACAACACCTACGCCACGCTTCGCGCGTTCTTGAATTCCTTCGCGATCTTGTCCAGCACGAACAGCGATCCCTCCGCGACGCCGAAATAGGCGCCGTGGGTCTGCATCTGGCCGGCATCGACCGCCTTCTGCACGAACGGGAAGGTCATCAGGTTTTCCAGGCTGCGGAACACCGCGGCCTTCTCGATGCGCTCGACGAACTGCGCCATGGTCTCGCGGTCGCGCTGCTCGACCACCTCGCCCGGCTTGATGAACATCTGCATCCATTTGCCGATGAAGTCACCGGGGGTGAGCGGCTCGATCTTGTCGACGAAGGCGCGGATGCCGCCGCATTGCGCGTGCCCGAGCACCACGATGTGCTTCACCTTCAGCACCTTCACAGCATATTCCAGCGCCGCCGAGACGCCATGCGCGTTGCCGTCGGGCTGATACACCGGCACCAGATTTGCGATGTTGCGGACGACGAACAATTCGCCCGGGCCGACGTCGAAGATCACCTCGGGCGAGACGCGGCTGTCGCAGCAGCCGATCACCATCACTTCCGGCGACTGCCCCTTCACCGACAGCTCGCGATAGCGGGTCTGCTCGGTCGGCAGCCGCTGGGTGGCGAAGGCCCTGTAGCCTTCCAGCAAATGCTCTGGGAATGTGATCATGGCCTATGCCTAATCATAGACCGCAGGGGCGAACAAGCCTTTCGAATAGGCATGCCAGGTGCTATCGGCTCAGGTCAGAAGAGCTACGAGGAAACCGGAAGGACCATTCGCATGACCCGCCCGCGCCGCAGCCATCTGTTCATGCCCGGCTCCAACCCCCGCGCGCTGGAAAAGGCGCGGAATCTGGCCGCCGACGGACTGATCCTCGATCTCGAGGATTCCGTCGCCCCCGACGCCAAGGCGGTGGCGCGCGACGGAATCGCCGCCGCGATCGCGGCCAAGGGGTTCGGCAAGCGCGAGGTCCTGATCCGGACCAATGGTCTCGACACGCCCTGGTGGGCGGATGACATCGCGATGGCGGCCAAGGCATCGCCTGACGGCATTCTGGTTCCAAAAGTTTCAAGCGTCGAAGATCTCGACACGATCGGCCGTCGCCTTGCCGAGCTCGGCGCGGCGCCGACCGTAAGAGTCTGGGCCATGATCGAGACCGCGCGCGCCGTGCTCCATGCCGAGGAGCTGGCCGCCGCCGGGCGCGATCCGTCGAGGCGCCTCTCCGGTTTCGTGTTCGGGCCGAACGACATCTCGCGCGAGACGCGAATCCGGATGTTGCCCGGCCGCGCCGCGATGATCCCGATGATCACCCACTGCATCCTGGCGACGCGCGCCCACGGCCTCGAAATCCTCGACGGCCCCTACAGCGACATCAACAATTCCGACGGCTTTGCCACCGAATGCGCGCAGGGCCGCGACCTCGGCTTCGACGGCAAGACGCTGATCCATCCCTCGCAGATCGAAGCCTGCAACGCGATCTTCACGCCGCCGGAAGAGGAAGTCGCGCGCGCGCGAAAGATCATCGCGGCGTTCGAATTGCCGGAGAACGTCTCGCGCGGCGCGATCCGGCTGGATGGCGCGATGGTGGAGCGCCTGCACGCCGACATGGCGCGTCGCACGATCGAGATCGCAGACGCGATCGCCGCGATGAGCAAGGGCTGAGGTGTGTCCCCGGCCCGATCCGTCCTTCTGGATCTCGACGGAACGCTGATCGATTCGCGGCCGGGCATTGTCGCAAGCTGCACAGCCGCATTGCGTGTGCTCGGGCACGATCGAGGCAAGGCACCTGACATAGCGATCGGTCCGCCACTCGAAGACATCTTGCGGACGCTGCTGCAGGCATATGGCGACGACCGGATCGATGAAGCCGTCGTCGCCTATCGTCAGCACTACGGTGAAAGCGGCTTGCTCGGAAGCGAGCCCTATCCTGGAATCGGCGGAACACTCCAGGAATTGCGGCAAGCCGGATTGAGGATCTACCTCGCGACATCGAAGCGCGAAGTCTTCGCGCGACGGATCCTGGAGAACCTGAATTTGGCGGTGTATTTCGACGGCATCCACGGCTCGGTGCCGGGCGGCACGCTCGATCATAAGGCCGAGTTACTCGCCCATATCCTGTCTGAATACGGCATCGCCGCCTCGCACAGCCTCATGATCGGCGATCGCCGCCACGACATCGTCGGCGCTCATGCGGTCACGATGCGCGGGCTTGGCGTGCTCTGGGGATATGGCAGCCGGGATGAGCTGGAGGCGGCCGGCGCGGATCAATTGGTGGAGCGGCCAGCCGATCTCGCGCGCACGGCTCTATCGATGCTGAACGGATAGTCTTCGTCGCAATCCGCGCCGCGTCAACGCGGCGCGAGGTCGGCGCGATCGAGCGATTCCAGCGTCGCGGCATTGGCGCAGTAGCCGTGATAGTTCTCCGCGGCGGTGCCGTCGGCGAGATCGCGGTCGCATTCGCCCTTGTGATCGCAGAGCGAGCAGACCCGCTCCATGTCGCGCAGCAGCAGCGGCTGTGCGCGGCCGAGCCCTTCGGCGCTGATGCCGAGCTGCTCCAGCATCTTCGGCAGTTCATCTGCGGCGTGCTTGCCATGACGGACCAGCTCTTCGAGATCGTCGGGCGCGATCCTGAGATCGCTGGCGATCCGGTCGAAATCGGCGCGATCGAGCTGCCGCATCTCGTTCATCTCGCGGCGATGCTTCAACCAGCTGGCAAAGGCGTCGATGAGATCCTGAACGATGGGATAAGGCCTGGTTGCGGTGCTCATGCGATGCTCCGTTTGGGTCGTGGAATTGGAGCGAGATTAGGCACAATGGTGCAGGAGCGCGTTGCGCTGGATCAAATTGGGAAGGGATCAAGGAATTGCTCTTGTGTCCCGGACGCGCTGCAGCGTGTCCGCGACGGGTGCAACGTGATCGCGTGTAGGGCGCAAATCCTTCCACATCGTCATGGCCGGGCTTGACCCGGCCATCCACGCCTTGCTGGGCAGCGCGAAGAACGTGGATGCCCGGGACAAGCCCGGGCATGACGACCTCTTTCGACGCTTATATGCGATTGCTCGAAGCGCAGAGGAGAGCTACGCGAACCGCTCCGTCGCCCACGCATACAGGCTGCCCGGGATCGGCTTCTCGCCGCCGCGGCCCTTGGGCGAGATGTGCAGGCCGATGATCTCGGGGTCGGTGACGAGGCCGAGATAGCTCGAGGGATCGAAGAACAGCTTCGGCTCGGCGTGCACGGCGTAGAACGACTGCTTCGGCAGTGCGCGGCCCAGCTCGCCGGTGCGGCGCGCCAGTGCAGTCAGCGCCGCAGGTCCGAAGATCGCGACACGGATGTCCGAGAGGCGATTCGAGCCGCCGCGCAGGCGACGCATCATGAAGGTGATGCGATGGCGCACTGACAGCCAGTTCGGCGTCAGCTCCTCCTGCTCCATCAGCTCTTCGAAGGCGGCAACGATGCCGTGCCCGGGCGGCAGGTAGATCACGGAATTGCCAAGCTGGCGCGGCCGCTCCCAGGCGAAGTAGGGCTTTGCCGGATCGATCTCGACGGGCTTCAAGAGCAGCACATCGGCATCGAGCCAGAGGCCGAGGCCCTTCGCCATCAGCTTCATGCGGAAGAAGTCGCTGAACTGAAGCGTGGTCCAGTCGCGCCAGCTTCCGTCGGGCTGCGGCGGCCGCAATCGTTCGGAGAACGCGTGCGGCAGGATCGCTTCGGCATCCGCATTGCCGACGCCCGCAGGCAGACCGGGAATGGTGTCAAAGCTGTAGACCGTGACCTTGTGGCCGGCAGCTAACTGCGAGCGCAGGCAGGTCTGGCGCAGGGCGTCCATCGGGCCGTGCCAGAAGGTGACGATGTCGGGCAGCATGGCCGGAAGCTTAGAGCATGATCCGGAAAAGTGTGCAGCGGTTTTCCGAAAAGATCATGCTCAAACAACAGGTGATAATCAGGACAAAGAAAAAGCCCCGGCGCTGTCAGCACCGGGGCTCGAACGAAAATCTGAGATCAGGCCCAGGCGCGTTCGCGCTTGAGCTTGTCCTCATAGGTGTCGATCGAGGCCTTCTTCTCCATCGTCAAGCCGATGTCGTCGAGGCCGTTGATCAGGCAGTGCTTGCGGAACGGGTCGATCTCGAACTTGACCTTGCCACCGTCGGGGCCGCGGATTTCCTGGTTCGGCAGGTCGATCGTCAGTGTCGCGTTGGCGCCGCGCTCGGCGTCGTCGAACAGCTTGTCGAGGTCTTCTTGGGCAACGCGGATCGGCAGAATGCCGTTCTTGAAGCAGTTGTTGTAGAAGATGTCGCCGAACGAGGTCGAGATCACGCAGCGGATGCCGAAATCGAGCAGCGCCCAGGGCGCGTGCTCGCGGCTCGAACCGCAGCCGAAATTGTCGCCGGCGACCAGCACCTTCGAATTGCGATAGGCTGGCTGGTTGAGGACGAAATCCGGATTCTCGCTGCCGTCGTCCTTGTAGCGCTGCTCGGAGAAGAGCCCCTTGCCAAGGCCGGTGCGCTTGATGGTCTTGAGGTACTGCTTCGGAATGATCATGTCGGTGTCGACATTGATGATCTTCAGCGGCGCCGCGACGCCTTCCAGCGTAGTGAACTTGTCCATGGTTGCGCTTTCCCGGGTGGTCTAGGGGGAACAGGTATTTATCGCGATCGGGGGCCGAATCCTAGGCCGAATTCGGCAGATCTAATCTGCTTGACCCGTCTCCTGGGCCTCAATCGCCGCCATATCGTCGTCCGAAAGGCCGAAATGGTGGCCGATCTCGTGGATCAGGACGTGGCGGACGATATGGCCGAGGGTCTCGTCGTGCTCGGCCCAGTAATCCAGGATCGGCCGGCGGTAGAGCCAGACCATGTTGGGCAGCCGCGCCACGTCGCCAAAGCTCTGCTGGGGCAGGCCGACGCCCTGGAATAGGCCGAGCAGGTCGAACTCGCTCTCGCAGTCCATCTCGTCCAGGACCTCCTCGGTCGGGAAGTCGTCGACGCGGATGATCACGCCCTCGCACAGCCCGCGAAACTCCGCCGGCAGGCGCTCGAACAATTCGTGGGCCACCGCTTCCATCTCGGCCAGCGAGGGGGCCTTCAATTCCGTCCACATGGACTTCTCTTAGCGTGGGTTCCGCGGCGTTGCATCCCGCTTTATAAGATCGAGCGTTGACGTCGCGCGTGAAAACGGGGAGCGTACGACGCATCAAGGGGATGGCTCAGGTCAGTGGTGGTGTGATGCGGGCGGGAACAGCAGTACCGGTTCTACTGTGCATGGGGTTGTTTTCGACTTTTTTTGTCGTTGCCCCAACCCCGGCCCAGGCCCAGACGGCCGGCCCCGACATCCGGCTGGCCCAGGCCGTCTCGCCCGACTCCCCGCCGCCGCGCAGGCGGCCCCAGACGCGCCTGCGCGTTACGCCCTATTACAGCCCGGACGGCGTCTATCCGCGCTACAATCCCGGTCCCGATGCGGTCCGCGAGTGCAACGCCACTTATGTGCAGGAATACCGGCCTAGCGGCACGGTGATCGTGCCGCATATGAGCTGCTACTGGCGCCGGGGCTGACGCCCCCTCAATTCCCGCGGAGCGCGCCGATCAGGCCGGCGCCGACAACAGCTGCGGACGCGCCATAGACCAGGATCGTCATCACGAGCTGAGTCAGCGGGCTCGCCGCGCCGGCCTCGACGCCCGGTCCCTGCGCGGCAATCGCCGAGCTCGCGCCGAGCGCAAGGCTCGCTGCGATCGCGAGGCGAGATATCCGCAATCCGCTGGAATTCGGCATGACCATCTCCTGCATTCGCTCGACCAGAAGATACGTTCGTCGCTGACGGCCGGTTTTGGTGGCGCGCGAAATGTTGCGCCCAGGCTCAGGAACTTGTCGCGTGCCCTCTGCATTCGCGTCCGGGGCGCGTTCATCCATAGCCTATTCAGTCTCAAGGCTCCAGAGCTCGGCCCTCATCCTTGTGTCGTAACACCATTGGCGCCGTCATCATTGGCGCGGGCATCGTCATCACCGCCGGGCCTGTTTTAACTTGCAGAGGGCCTGGTGAAGCCCGCATGCTCAAGGCGCGGAGGTCGTCATGACGCGATGGATTGCATTGGCCGTTCTCGTTGGGCTCGTCGCCGGTTTGCCTCGCGCTTCCGCGATGCAGAGAACGACGAAGCCGGATGCCTCGGCGGGGATCGCAGTTTTTGATGCGCGACGACACGCGCGACACCACGACATTGCGCGGCACTCTGCGCCCCATGATCCGCGCTACTACGCGCGGCCCGTCTACTACCGTCCCTATCCTTACGGCGTGCCTGCGCCGTTCGTATTCGGCTATGGACCGTTCTGGTGAGTTGCTACTCTAACCGACGGGCGCAAATCCCTTCACCAGCAGCACGGTCGCCTGCGCGCCCGCCTTGCGGTCTTGCGAGATCTCGACATAGTCGGGCGAGTTGGAGAAGGCGAAAAACGCGGCCTCGTCGGGAAACGACATCATGACAAGCTTGTCATGCGGCCACGCGCCTTCGAGCACGCTCGGATGTTCATCGGCCGCAAGCAGTCGTCCGTTGAATTTCTTGAACACATCGAAGAACCGCGCCTGGTAGCGGTCATAGGCCGCGCGGTCCGTCATCTTCAATTGCGCGATTGCGTAGACAGTCATCGCAAAGATTCCTTCGTAAGGATCGCAATCTTGTAGCCTGGATGGAGCGCAGCGAAATCCGGGATTGGCGCGGAGCGCAAGACGTTTCCCGGATTACGCAACGCTCCATCCGGGCTACGAAGCGCATCGCTCGGAGGGACGCTCATTCATGAGGCGTTCACGTCGCCGTCCCTAATTTAATCTTGGGAGCGACCGCAAGTGAACAGCCGAATGAACAGCGGTGGCGCGATACGCTGCGCCGCAATGCGGCTGTGCGGGTTCAGGGAGAATTCCATGCTGAGGATTTTGGGTGTTGGGACAAGCCCGCTACGCTTGCTCGGGCTTGCGGCCGTTGCCACGCTGATGCTGTCGGCCGGGACTGCGCGCCGCGCCGAGGCGATGACTCCAATCAATCCAACGGCGTTGCCGGCGGCGAAGGCCGCAAGCGACGACCTCGTCACGCAGGTTCGCCACGGCGGCGGGGGACATGGCGGTGGCGGACATTTTCACGGCGGCGGCGGCGGTGGCTTCCGCGGTGGCGGCGGACATTTCGGCGGCTTCCATGGTGGCGGCTTCCGCGCCGCGCCGGCCTTCCACGGCGGTGGCATTCGCTACGGAGGAGTTCGCCACTACGGCGGAGGCGGATTTCATCGCTACGGAATCTATCGCCCGCATTATGGCTATCGCCACTTCCACCGGCGCTATTATTCCGGCGGCTACTATCCCTACTACCACTATCCGCGCCGCTGCCGGATCATCTGGACCTATTACGGCCCGCGCCGCATCTGCCGCTGGCACTATCCGTACCGCTATTGGTGATGTGAGTTAGCGCCGTCATTCCGGGGCGATGCGAAGCATCGAACCCGGAATCTCGAGATTCCGGGTCTGGCGCTTACGCGCCATCCCGGAATGACGTCGGTATTGGATGGCCTAGAGCCAATCCTTCAGCTTCCACGACGAAGCCTTCCACCGCATCAAATTCTCGATCTTCCACTGCCGGAACATCGCCGGCGGCCAGCGGCTGAGCTTTGAGGTCTCCTCGACCTCCGGCTTGGCGACGATGCGCAAGGGTGTCGTGCGCCGCCGGTGCTGGCGCGTCGCCTCGCTGATCAGATCGACATATTCAGGCTTGTTGGCCATGAGGCGTGTCCTCGCGAAGCCGTCGCGAGGACACAATGTCGGCGCTGCCGCTTAACAGCCGCTTGCCGCTTTAGCTCAAATTGCGGGGAGCAACTTACCGCCACTCCCTGACGTCGACGAAGTGACCCGCGATCGCAGCTGCCGCCGCCATCGCCGGCGACACCAGATGCGTGCGGCCCTTGAAGCCCTGGCGGCCCTCGAAATTGCGGTTCGAGGTCGAGGCGCAGCGCTCTTCCGGCTTGAGCTTGTCCGGGTTCATGGCAAGGCACATCGAGCAACCCGGCTCGCGCCACTCGAAGCCGGCCTTGATGAAGATCTTGTCCAGACCCTCAGCCTCGGCTTGCTCCTTCACGATGCCCGAGCCCGGCACCACCATGGCGTTGACGCTGGCGGAGACCTGCTTGCCTTCCGCGATCTTGGCGGCGGCGCGCAGGTCCTCGATGCGGCCGTTGGTGCAGGAGCCGATGAAGACGCGATCGAGCTTGATGTCGGTGATCTTCGTCCCCGCCGTCAGGCCCATGTACTTCAAGGCGCGGTGCTTGGAGAGACGCTTGGCCTCGTCCGCGATCTTGTCGGGATCGGGCACGATGCCGGTCACCGAGATGACGTCCTCGGGGCTCGTGCCCCAGGTCACGATCGGCGGCAGCTTTGCAGCGTCGAGGCGCAGTTCGTGGTCGAAATGCGCGCCCTCGTCGGAGCGCAGCTTCTCCCAGTAGCGCATCGCCGCGTCCCAGGCCGCGCCCTTCGGCGCCTTGGGGCGGTCACGCAGGAAGTCGTAGGCCTTCTGGTCGGGCGCGACGAGGCCGGCGCGGGCGCCGCCCTCGATCGACATGTTGCAGACCGTCATGCGGCCTTCCATGCTGAGCGCGCGGATCGCGTCGCCGGCGTATTCCAGCACGTAGCCGGTGCCGCCCGCGGTGCCGATCTCGCCGATGATGGCGAGGATGATGTCCTTGCCGGTCACGCCGTCAGGCAATTTGCCGTCAACGGTGACGCGCATGTTCTTGGCCTTCTTCTGGATCAGCGTCTGCGTCGCCAGCACATGCTCGACCTCGGAGGTGCCGATGCCGTGTGCGAGCGCGCCGAACGCGCCATGCGTCGAGGTGTGGCTGTCACCGCAGACGATGGTGGTGCCGGGCAGGGTAAAGCCCTGCTCGGGGCCGATGACGTGGACGATGCCCTGGCGCTTGTCGAACTCGTTGTAATATTCGATGCCGAATTCCTTGGCGTTGTCGGCCAGTGCCTTGATCTGCTCGATGCTCTCCGGATCGGGATTCGGCTTGGAGCGGTCGGTGGTCGGCACGTTGTGGTCGACGACCGCGAGCGTCTTTTCCGGCGCATGAACCTTGCGCCCGGTCGCGCGCAGGCCTTCGAACGCCTGCGGCGAGGTCACCTCGTGCACCAGATGGCGGTCGATATAGAGCAGGCAGGTGCCGTCGTCGGCTTCGTGCACCAGATGGTCGTTCCAGATCTTGTCGTACAATGTGGTCGGCTTGGACATGAGCTTGAGCTCCGGGAATGTGTGTCAGCGAAGAGCGCGGGTGGCGCGCGGGCAACAAAATCGTCAGCGCAGCTTTTAGGCTGCGCGCGTAAGCTCTGACGTTGCCGAGGTCGCGAAGCGTCCGAAGAACCGGCCAGGCAGCCGCGAGCGATCGTCGATGACGATGCGCTTGACGGGGGCGAGGCTGGTCAGATCTGGAAACATTCCAAGAATATATAGCAGGGAGATTTGGAAGCGCGAGGGCTTTGACGCGCACGGCTGACGCAACAAAAAAGCGCGGAGCCGAGCCCCGCGCTTTCTAGAACTTGCCTGGTGGGCGAAAGCTTACTCGCCGACGGCCGCCGCGCGGTCCTGCTTCTCGACGATGCGGGCCGACTTGCCGCGAAGGTTGCGGAGGTAATACAGCTTGGCGCGACGCACCTTGCCGCGGCGCACCACCTTGATCGAGTCGATCATCGGCGACATCACCGGGAACACGCGCTCGACGCCCTCGCCGTACGAAATCTTGCGCACGGTGAAGCTCTCGTTGAGGCCACCGCCGGAACGGCCGATGCAGACGCCTTCATAGGCCTGCACGCGGGTGCGGTCGCCTTCGACGACCTTCACGTTGACGATCACGGTGTCGCCGGGGCCGAATTCCGGAATGTCCTTGCCGGCGGACAGCTTGTCGAATTGCTCTTGTTCGAGCTGCTTGATCAGGTTCATGGGTAAATCTCCATCGGCGCGCCCAGCCTTTTCAAACGGGGGCTGCGCGAAATTCGTCTATCCAGCCATTGCGGATTTGGCCGCTGCTATAAGGCAAGCCGGAGCGTTTGTCACCCGTCTGTCTTGTTTTTTGGCGTTTTTTGGCGACCGGCCCGATTCGGGGCCTTGACCGGGATTTGGGCCGACAAATCGGGCCGCCGGGCCGCCGTCAGGGCCTCGGATTCGGCCCGCCGCCAGGCCGCGACCTTGGCGTGGTCGCCGGAGGTCAGGATCTCGGGGATCGGGACCCCCTCGAACAGCTGCGGACGGGTATATTGGGGGTATTCGAGCAGGCCGTCGGAGAAGCTTTCCTCGGTTCCCGAGGCCTCCTTGCCCATCACCCCCGGCAGCAGCCGGACGCAGGCGTCAATCAGCGCCAGGGCCGCGATTTCGCCCCCGGACAGCACGTAATCGCCGATCGAGACCTCCTCCAGGCCCCGTCCGTCGATCACCCGCTGGTCGATCCCCTCGAACCGCCCACAGACGATCAAGGGGCCAGGGCCCTGGGTGAGTTCCACGACGCGGGCCTGGGTCAATGGCCGACCCCGCGGGCTCATCAGCAGGCGGGGCCGCTCTTTTGAAGAATCCTGGCCAATCTCCGCCGCGTCGATGGCGGCCGCCAGAACATCCGCCCGCAGCACCATGCCCGGGCCGCCGCCGGCGGGGGTGTCGTCGACGCTGCGATGCCGGTCGGTGGCGGACGCCCGGATGTCCCGCGCCTCCAGCTCCCAAACTCCGGAGGCCAGCGCCCGGCCGGCCAGGCTCACGCCGAGCGGTCCCGGAAACATCTCCGGAAACAGCGTCAGCACCGTCGCGCGCCAGGGTGAGGAAGTCGTCATCGCCGCTGGTTAGGGCATTGCGGCCGACAGGTCGAGGCCCCGGATTCGCGAGATCTTTGGATTCCTCAGGCTCGCCGGCCATCCGACAGATGCGATGCCAGCAGCAGCGCCAGCGGGCATATCGCGAGTGCCGTGACCGCCGTCGCCGCGGTGGCCAGCGTCGGACCAAGGGCGTCGCCGAGCAGGCCGTAGAACACCGGCGCGATGGCGCCCGATCCGATCGTGCCGGTGTAGAACAGCGCGAAGGCGCGCTCGGTGCGATGAGGCGATGTGAGCTCGGGGACCGTGCCGTAGAGCACCGAGGACGTGCCGTTGAGCATCACGCCGAGCAGCGGCAGCACGATGATCGCCGGGATCAGCGGCAATACCAGCACCGCGAGGATCAGCGCGGCGGTGCCGCCCTCGGTGAGAAGCACGGTGCGGATCGTGCCGATCCGTTCGCCGAGCCAGCCGCAGGTGAATTTGCCGGCGGCGCCGCCGATGAACACCATCGCCAGCGCAACGCCGCTCGTCGGCAGCGAGGCGCCCTTGTCGCGCAGCAGGAACGGCAGGAAGGTGAGGAAGCCCATCCGCACTGCGCTGTCGAGAATCCCGATCGCGAGCAGCCAGGAGAAGCCGCCGCGGCCGGCATGCGTGCCTTGCGCCGTGACCGCTGATTTCTGCGCAAAGCCCTTGCCGACGGCCGGCATCAGCAGCGCGAGGCAGAGTGCAACGAGCAGGCCCATGAGTGCAACCAGAAGCAGCGCATGCCGCCACGACATGACCACCAGCAGCATCGCCGTGAGAGCCGGGAGCGCCGCCTTGCCGAGATCGCCGCTGAAATTATAGATGCCGAGTGGTCCGCGCGCGGCCTTGCCATAGGCGCGCGACACCGCGGCCGAGGCGAGCGGATGCTGCGTGCTCGAACCCGCGCCTGAAACGAGGAGCGCAAGGCCCAGCCCCACGACGCCGCCGGACAGTCCGGCCAGGACGTAGCCGAGCGCGGCCAACAGCGTGCCGAGCGCGAGCAGGATCTTGCCGTCGATCCGCTCGGCGAGGCGGCCGACCGGGATTTGCAGCCCGGCCATGGCGCCGGAATAGAGCCCGCGCATCACCGCCAAAAGGCCGTAGCTGAGCGCGAACTCGGCCTGCCAGACCGGCAGCAGCACATAGATCAGGTCGGTGTAGCCATCGTGGAGGGCGTGATTGATGCCGGTCGCCGCCAGCGTGCGGCGCGGCTTGCTCAGCGTTCCCTCGTCAGGGGCGGCCGCTTGCGGTTGCGATAGAAAACCTGAAGAAAGATTTGCCACGACCTCAAATCCGAATCTGTCGAAAGACGAAGCTGTGTAAGTGCCTTGGCCCTCACTATGCGGCCTTCCAGAATCCGTCACAAACCAGTAATAATCGGATCATGCGCTAGAAATTCTATTGTATGGCCCATGTTCGTTCCTCGCCGCAGCCTGCCGCCCCTGAACGCTGTCCGTGCCTTCGAGGCGGCGGCCCGGCTTGGCAGCTTCAAGGAGGCCGCGGTCGAGCTTGGCGTGACGCATGGCGCGGTCAGCCAGCAGATCCGCCTGCTCGAGACCTGGCTCGGGCCGCCGGCGCTGTTCCGGCGATCGGTGCGGCGGGTGGTGCTGACGCCGGCTGGCGCTGCGCTGCTCGCGGAGTTCGCGCCCGCGCTCGATCGCGTCTCGGCCGCCGTGCAGCAGCATCGCAAGCGCCGCGGCGAGGCGCCGGCCGCGGTGCTGCGCGTCAACGCGCTCGCGACGTTCAGCCTGCGCTGGCTGTTGCCGCGGATGACCAGGTTTCGTGCCGAGCATCCCGATATCGAGGTGCAACTGTCGACGTCGAACGATGCGGTGGATGCCTTGCCCGAGCTGTTCGACGTGGTGATCCGCGGCGGCCCCGACACCTTTCACGGCTTTGCGTCGCGCTTCCTGTTGTCCGAGCAGCGGCTGCCGGTGTGCAGTCCCGCTCTGCGCACGAAGCTGCCGCTGACGGAGGTTGCGGATCTCAGCCGGCATACGCTGCTGCACGTCACCTCGATGCCGCGGCTGTGGCGTGACTGGCTGACCGATGCAGGCGAGTCCGCGCTGGAGGGCGCGGCGTCGCTGACCTTCGATCATTTCTATCTGACGCTTCAGGCCGCGCTCGACGGCCTCGGCGTCGCCATGGGACCGACGGCACTGATCGCCGACGATCTCGCGGCGGGCCGTCTGGTAACGCCGTTCCCGAACATCAGGCTGCCGGCCCGCAGCTACTTTGCTTATTTTCCTGAAGGGCGCGACGACGATCCGCATCGCGCGGTGTTCTGCGACTGGCTCGAGCAGCAGGGCCGTCAGACGGCTGAGCGCGGTTAGCGCTCCTCGCTCTCCTCGCCCGCGATTTCCTCCGGCAGCGCGATCACGACGCGGCCGCCGGCGATGTCGACCTCCGGCACCACCGCATTGGAGAACGGCAGCAGCAGCGACGTGCCTTTGGGCGGCGCGATCTCGATGATGTCGCCGGCGCCGAAATTATGGATCGCGAGCACGCGGCCGAGCGCAGCGCCGTCCGTGGTGACGGCGGCGAGCCCGATCAGATCGGTGTGGTAATATTCGTCCTCATCCGTCGCGGGCAGTTTTGCGCGCGCGACATAGAGCTCGATGCCGTTGAGGCGCTCGGCCTCATCGCGGGTCGTGACGCCCTCGAACGTCGCGACCAGATGATCCCTGGCCTCGCGCGCCGTTGCTACCTCGAACTGGCGCTTGCCGTCCTTGGACAGCAGCGGGCCGTAGCGCTTCACCGCAAAAGGATCTTCGGTGAAGGTCCATAGTTTGACCGCACCGCGCACACCATGCGCGGCGCCGATCCGCGCGACGCAGACCAGCGCCGACATGGTCTGGCCTTAACCCTTCGCGGCGGCTTCGGCCTGCGCCTTGCGCTCCTTGCGCGGCACGGCCTTCTGCGGGTTGTTGCGGGCTTCGCGCTTCTTGACGCCGGCAGCGTCGAGGAAACGCGACACGCGGTCCGACGGCTGCGCGCCCTTGGCGACCCAGGCCTTCACCTTCTCCATGTCGAGCTTGAGGCGCGCCTCGTTGTCCTTCGGCAGCAGCGGGTTGAAATAGCCGAGACGCTCGATGAAGCGGCCATCGCGCGGGAAGCGCGAGTCGGCGACGACGACGTGATAGACGGGACGCTTCTTGGTGCCTGCGCGGGCGAGGCGGATAACGACGGACATTCAGTTCTCCTTCAAAGTACAGTTTGTTCGGTTGATTGGTATTCCGCGTTGCGCGGGACCGGTGCGGTCCCCCGCGACGAATTCCTCATTTCTTCTTGCCGGGAAAACCGCCGAGCCCCGGCAGGGTCGGCTTGCCGCTGAGGCCCGTAAGCCCCGGCAAATTCGGTAGGCCGGAGCGAAGACCGGGCGGCAGATCCTTCGGCAGGCTGGGCAGGCCCTGCCCGCCGCCGCTCTGCATCTTCTCCTGCATTGCCTTCATCTCTTCGGGCGAGGGCATCTTCATGCCGCCGCCAAAGCCCATCGCCTGGGCGATGCCGGCGAGCGGGCCGCGCTTGCCCGAGCCCATGGCCTTCATCACGTCGGCCATGTTCCGGTGCATCTTGAGCAGCTTGTTGACCTGCTCGACGCTCTGGCCGCTTCCCGCGGCGATGCGCTTCTTGCGGCTGGCCTTGAGCAGGTCGGGATGACGGCGCTCGTCGCGCGTCATGGAATCGATCACCGCGACCTGGCGCTTCAGGATCTTGTCGTCGATGCCGGCGGCCGCGATCTGGTTCTTCATCTTGGCGATGCCGGGCATCATGCCCATCAGCCCGCTGATGCCGCCCATGTTCGCCATCTGCAACAGCTGCTCGCGCATGTCGTTGAGGTCGAACTGACCCTTGCGCATGCGCTCGGCGGTGCGCGCGGCCTTTTCGGCGTCGATGTTGGCGGCGGCACGTTCGACCAGCGACACCACGTCGCCCATGCCGAGGATGCGGCCGGCGATACGGTCGGGATGGAAATCTTCCAGCGCGTCGGTCTTTTCGCCGGTGCCGATCAGCTTGATCGGCTTGCCGGTGACGGCGCGCATCGACAGTGCCGCGCCGCCGCGGCCGTCGCCGTCCACACGGGTCAGCACGATGCCGGTGAGGCCGACGCGCTGATCGAACGCGCGCGCAAGGTTGACCGCGTCCTGGCCGGTGAGGCTGTCGGCGACCAGCAGCACTTCATGCGGATTGGCGGCGGCTTTGATCGCAGCCGCTTCCGCCATCATCTCTTCGTCGAGCGTGGTACGGCCGGCGGTGTCGAGCAGTACGATGTCGTAGCCGCCGAGCTTGCCGGCTTCGAGTGCGCGCTTCGCAATCTGCGGCGGCTGCTGGCCCGCCACGATCGGCAAGGTCGGAATGTCGAGGTCGCGGCCGAGCACGGCCAGCTGCTCCATCGCCGCCGGGCGATAGACGTCGAGCGAAGCCATCAGCACCTTGCGCTTGTCGCGCTGGACCAGGCGGCGGGCGAGCTTCGCGGTGGTGGTGGTTTTACCGGAGCCTTGCAGGCCGACCATCATGATCGGCACCGGCGGCACGGAATTGACGTCGATGGTCTGGCTTTCGGCGCCGAGCGTGTTGATCAGTTCGTCATGGACGATCTTGACCACCATCTGGCCGGGCGTGACCGACTTGACGACGGTGGCGCCGATCGCCTGCTCGCGGACGCGCTCGGTGAAGCTGCGCACCACCTCTAGCGCGACGTCGGCCTCCAGCAGCGCGCGGCGCACCTCGCGCATCGCGGCGTCGACGTCCTTTTCGGTCAGCGCACCGCGCCCCGTCAGACGATCGAGAATGCCACCAAGCCGTTCCGACAGATTGTCGAACAATGCCGTTGTCCTGTTGCTGTCTTCCCGACGGGAAGAGCGCTCCGTTACTCACCGCTGTCATGCCCCGCGAAGGCGGGGCATCCAGTACGCCGCGGCTCCTCGGTTCCAGCCGAGCCGTCCTCGGAGTACTGGATCCCCCGCCTTCGCGGGGGACGACCACCCTCTCGTTCTTGGCCAAAGCCAGGATGCGATCTTCCAAACACCTTTGCGCCCGAGGGCGCATAGCGCTGTCGGGCGTTGACCTCTGGCCTCCGGGGCCAGTCGGCGGGTCGAAAAGAAAGCCTTTCCGAGAAAGTGGCGGGGTTAAACGCCGCTCCCGCCCAAAAGTCAAGGAAAGTTAGGGGGCCGGGGCCTGTTTGGGAAGGCAAGGCTTTGAAAACACGTCCTTTCCGGCGGTGGGTTCCTTTTCTTCTGCCTCCCGCCCATATAGGCGGTGATGCCTCACCGTCCGCACCATCCCTAGAAGCCCGCCCGTGCCGGTCACCCGCCGCCGCATTTTCGGACTGCTTGCCGGAGCCGGTGCGCTGGTCGGCGTCCCCTCGCTCTGGATGTCCCGCATGAAGACCTATGACGGTCCCGCCTCCGACCATTTCAACGGCCTGCACTTCTTCGATCCCGACGGCGCGCCGCCGAAATCGCTTCGCGAGGTGCTGCGCTGGCAGTTCAGCGGCAAGCGGCAGCGGGCGACCTGGCCGGAGTGGGTGCCGAGCCCCCATGCCGACACCCCGCCGGAGCGCGTTGACGGCGGCAAGGTGCGGCTCTCCTTCGTCGGGCACGCCAGCTGGCTGATCCAGGCCGGCGGCCTCAACATCCTGGTCGATCCCGTCTGGTCCTCGCGGGTCTCGCCGGTCGCCTGGGCCGGGCCGAAGCGGCACAACGATCCCGGCATCGCCTTCGAGAAGCTGCCGAAGGTCGACGTCGTGCTGGTCTCGCACGGCCATTACGATCACTTGGACATCGCGACGCTGTCGCGGCTCGCCAAGAATTTTGCTCCGCGGGTGGTCACGCCGCTCGGCAACGACGTGACGATGCGCAGCACCGACTCGTCGATCAAGGCCGAGGCGTTCGACTGGCACGACCGCGTCGAGCTCGGCGGCGGCATCGCCGTGCATCTGGTTCCGACCCGGCACTGGACGGCGCGCGGCGTGTTCGATCGCAACAAGGCGCTGTGGGCGAGTTTCGTCTTGGAGACGCCGGCCGGGAAAATCTACGTCGTCTGCGATTCCGGCTATGGCGATGGCCGGCATTTCCGCCGCGTCGCCGAGAAGCACGGGCCGTTACGCCTGGCGATCCTCCCGATCGGCGCCTACGAGCCGCGCTGGTTCATGCGCGACCAGCACATGAATCCGGAAGACGCGGTGAAGGCGCTGCTCGATTGCGGCGCGCAGGACGCCCTCGGGCATCATCACGGCACGTTCCAGCTCACGGATGAAGCGATCGACGCGCCGGCCAAGGCGCTGGTCGAAGCGCTGGATACTGCGAAGATCCCGCAGGAGCGGTTCGTCGCGATGAAGCCGGGGCAGGTGGTGGAGATTTAGGTCTCGCCAAACATCAAGCTGTCGTCCCGGCGAAGGCCGGGACCCATACCGCGTGATTTTTCATGCGTGGACGGTCGCAGTACCGAACTGCGAGTCTTCGCCAAACCACTCCCTGTGGTTATGGGTCCCGGCCTTCGCCGGGACGACACCGTTGTTGTTGCGAATAGCGTGCCTCTTACTGCCCCTGCTTGATCGCCCAGCTCACATTCACCGTCACCGACAGCGTCTCCTCGCCGGGCGCGACGGCGGCGGGTGCGGCCATCGGAGCCGTTGCCATTCGCGCCTTGAACAACGGCACCGGCGCGCCGCCTTCGGAGACGCTGAGCGGCGCGCCCAGCGTGACGCCGGTAGCCTTGGCGTAGATCTCGGCCTTGCGGCGGGCATCCGCCACCGCCTGCTCGCGGGCCTCGTCGAGCAGTTTTGACGCCTGCGTCACCTCGAACGAGATGTTGCCGATGTCGTTGGCGCCGGCGCCGACCAGCGTGTCGATGATGCCGGCGACCTTGGTCACGTCGCGAATCTTGACGGTGACGCGATTGGAGGCGCGGAAGCCGACCACGGGCGAGGCGCCGGTGGATTTGTTCTGGCCGTATTGCGGCTGCAGCGACAGCCGCGAGGTCTGGTAATCCTTCTCGGCGATCCCGGCGCCCTTCAGTGCCAGCAGCACCTTGCCCATCGCGGCGTTGTTGGCGTCGGAGGCTTCCTTCGCCGTCTTGGCATCATTGGCGACACCCGCGTCGATCTGCGCAAGATCGGGCGCCACGGAAACGGTGGCTTCGCCGCTCACCGAAATCGCGGAGGGAAAATCGTCGGCGAACACGGGCGTTGCCAGCAGCGTGGCAGCGAAAACGGCGGCGAGTAGGGCGGGCTTTTTCATCGATCTCACTTCAGGGGCACGAAAACATTGATCACGAGCTTGTCCTCCGCCGTCTTCAGGGGATCGGTGAGGTACTCCTCGATAAAGGTGTCCTTGGCTTCCAGTCTCTTGTCGTCGAGGTGATTGGTGATCGCCTCATAGGTGTTGTCCATGTTGTCATAGGAGCCGCGATGGACGAATTTCAGCGCCTTGCCCTCCGGCGATTTGCCGACGCTCATGTCCTTGGGCAGGTTCTTGGGATCCTGCTCGACCGGAATTTCGGCGAGGAAGGTGAAGCCGGTGTCGTCGGTCGAGGTATAGACGATCATCGAATTGCCGGCGTGCTTGATGCCCTGCTTGTCCAGGAGCGTGTTCAGCGCCTTGAAGGCGTCGACCAGCGTGTCGAAGGCCGATTCCCAATTGGCAGTGCCCTTGACCATCACGACCTTCCTGGACTCGAGCGTGGTCTCGAGGCCAAAGGGATCGGCGGTCTGGACCGGGGCGGGGGTGGCGGCTGCGGCGGGCGGCGGTGCGG
>NZ_SPQT01000047.1 GCF_004571025.1 Bradyrhizobium niftali
TCCCCTCATGGGCGTCGGAGACGACGAGCTTGACGCCGCGCAGGCCGCGCCGCGCGAGCTTGCGCAGGAACGCGGTCCAGAACGTCTCCGCTTCGGAGGGGCCGACATCCATCCCAAGCACTTCTCTGCGGCCGTCACTGTTGACCCCGACTGCGACGATCACCGCAACCGACACGATGCGACCCTGCTGGCGCACCTTCACGTAGGTGGCGTCGATCCACAAATACGGCCAGTCGCCCTCGATCGGCCTAGCGAGGAAGGCCTTCACCTTGTCATCGATCTCGCCGCACAGCCGCGAGACCTGGCTCTTGGAGATACCGGTCATCCCCATGGCCTGCACCAGATCGTCGACCGAGCGGGTCGAGACGCCCTGCACGTAGGCTTCCTGAACCACAGCAGTGAGTGCCTTCTCGGCCATCCGGCGCGGCTCCAGGAAGCCCGGGAAGTAGGAGCCCTTGCGCAGCTTGGGAATGCGCAGTTCGACCGCGCCGGCTCGGGTCTCCCAAATCCGGTCACGGTAACCGTTGCGCTGGGCCAGACGTTCGGGACTCTTCTCGCCGTAGGCCGCCCCGGTCAGGCCCTCGACCTCCAGCTCCATCAGCCGCTGGGCAGCAAAGCCAATCATCTCGCGCAAGAGATCGGCATCAGGGGTCTTCTCCACGAGCGTGCGCAGGTTCATTATGTCATCGGTCATCGGTGGTTCCTCGGTTGCGTTGGCGTGTCGCAACCCGATCCTACCGGAGAACTGCCGGTGACCACCGCAAAGCCGCCCGCCCGCTGCGGCGCTATTGGAGGCGCGCGTCCGGGCGGCTTTGCTCTACCCAGCTACACCACCACAGGGGACACGACCGACTGTGACTGTGCTCAGTAGGAGCTTCCCAGAAAATGTTTGGAACACCAAATTAGGCCAGTTCTGATCCAAGCTTTCTGCCGACAAAAGAACCGGGAGGCATAGCTCTCATTAACTTCGATCCACGCGGGTGTCGCCTCGTCGAGGGCGGCATGTCGCGTCACGAACTCCGGTGCACTCTCGAGTGAGCGGGGCGAGCATATCCGTTGTCAGGCAAAGTGCCGCAATCACTTCGCCCCACTCTGTTGGGCGGACTGAAGATCAGATCGCATGCATCAAACTCGTCGGAGGTCAGACGTAGGCGCAGGATACCGGAGCTGCCGCAACGTTGTCTCAGACGCAGTATTGCCGTTGCAAATAACGCCGGCTAAGCCTTTCTGGAAACCCTCACTACTGCATTTCTCTTCTAGGAACGGAACGGGATGCCATGGGCGACCACTCTAGCGGTCTTCCGGCCAGGGACCGTCAAGCCACTACTTCCCGTAGTTGAACAGGTTGACAACATCATCTTGAATTCGTTCGAGAACATGGAATTCGAGTCTTCGAGTGATAAGGGTTTCTCGTCAAGATCATTTCGCCACACTCCGGCCCGCTCAGCTTGTCACTGTCCATGGTCGATCGTTCGAGTGGCTCGACATCCGCACCGACACAGTCGCCCAGTTGCGCGATCCGGTGACGCTCGAACGAGCGTGGGTGCCACTGGCCACGATCACCGTTCCGGCGCGGCCAGAATGGGCGCGGACGCATCCCGCAGTCAGTGAGGCCAATCGCCCACTTTCTATTTTTTTCCATCGCTTCCGTCGTCGGAAGCAACCAGGTGATACGATCGCGCTCCAGGATCGTGGGTGACATGTCTGTTATACCCAGACCCCGTTCGAGGCCGACGAGCTCGTCCGTCCCTTGTATCGGAGCTCTGCGGACCATTAAGCAGAGGCCAGCGCTTTCCATTCCGTGAAATGTCCCTCGATCACCTGCAGGATGGCACTGAACGTAAGCTCGGCGACTGTAATCGCGAGGGTACATCTGCGGGATCAAAAACTGTACTGGCTGTTGATGATGAAATAGCCCTTTGGCACCGACCATCTCGGATGTGACGAGCACGCGCATGACGAGGCGCTCGCTCGAGGCGAATGCCGACGAAGATGGTGGGAAGCGCCGCCGGAAGGATCACAGCGGACAGTTGCTGCGGCATCGCGCGCATTGTCCGCGCCGACGTGATCCGGAGCGGCTCGACCTGCTTCACCGCCGCGATCGTGTTGAGCAGGAGCGACCAAGCGCAGCTATATATCACATCGTGATCTTGAGAGCTCGCGAACGTCCAGAAACAGGATGAATACAGGCATTACCGCGAGTGATGCGGTGTTCTGGCAGATCTCGGTGAACTGATTCAGGAGATTTCGGAGCCAGGCGCACCATCCGGCGCCTAGCAGGCTGTTGAAAAAGGCGCTCGCCGCCGACCGGCGACCATGATTCATTGGCCTCCGATGCGATTCGGAGATGGTGCGTGCGCGGCGGCGACAATCGAACAGGAGAGCTGTTTAGCTACGTTGATCTGGAGGCGCGGGTGCCGGTCAAGCATGTCAGCCTGTCGTGGGACCCGTCCGAAAGGCCGAGCCGCGAGGAAATGATCGCCGCCGCGCAATCCTACCTGGACGCTCATGGTTGGGGTCACCACCAGTGCGCCCTCTTTGCTCATTCGGACAAGCGGCACCGGCACGTGCATTTGATGATCAATATGGTGGACCCGGAGCGCGGTACGCGCCTGAAGGACCATCGTGAGTTTCGGAAGGCGCAAGCCTGGGCCCATGACTATGAGAAATCGCGTGGCCGGATCTTCTGCGCAGAGAGGGAAAAGCCGATCAAGGAACGGGAGCCGTCGCCGCCGCGGAATGTATGGGAACAGCTTCGCGCCTTGCAGGACATCTCCCGGACGCCGGAATTCGCGGTGCAAAGCGCGCCCACCATCAACTACGACAGGCCTCGCAAAGAGTGGCAGCAGGAAGAATGGCGCGCGCTGAAAGAGCGGCAAAAGGCCGAACGCATCGCCTTCTTCGAACATGGTCGCCTAGCCTACCGGGCGCTTCGCCAAGAGGTTTACCGTGAGGTTCGCGCTACCTACCGGCAGGAATGGGCCCGCTACTACCGGATCATGAAGCATGGGGCTTCCAAGGAGCAGCTTATCGCCATGCGCACCGGCCTTCTTGCCCGGCAATCGGCCACCTTGCAGGAGAAGTGTCGCGCGGCTGCCTTGGAGCTCCGTGCTGATCGGGACACTTTTTATAAGGACGTGCTGCGCCTACAGAAGGACCATCGCGCCGCGTTGGCTGAGCGGCAATCGTCGGGGCTGACTTCGCCTGATCTACTTCTCGGCCCCGAGCGCCGATCGCCGCCCGGATTTGCGCCGGCACGGACACGAGAGGTGGCCGCCAAGCCGCATCTCGGACCGCTCTGGACGCAGCGGGCGGGCCTCGTGCCTCAGCAACGGTCGGCGCGCCGATGGCTCGATGTTGCGAAGGACCGGATTTCTCGCGGTCGACCGAAGGAGGGGCCTCTGGCTACAAGCGCCCTGCAACGTGAGCAGGAGCGGCTTCAGACCGACAAGGTCGACAAAGGCAAGCGTTCGGGGAGAGCGTTGGAGCCAGGCGGCGGACTGGAATTATGAAGGGGCAACGGCCGCAGCGGATTCCGCCGGTGTCCCGAAAGAGACAGAAGTTCGCTACCGGACTTGTGGGTGGTCATGCCCGTGCATGGGCAAGCCTGTTGAGCTGGTACGCAGCACGGTTCGCAGGCGTCTGGACATGCTCCCGGCGGGAGGATCGAGACGCGCAAATCGCGGCGCTCGAGCTGGAACAGCAAGCCGCCCTTCGAGCCCTGTCGGCAGAATGGACTGCTCGTCAAAACGAAGCTTTTGCTCGTGCGAAGAGCGAAGTCTTTCGACCTAGCCGCAAGACGGGTCCGGCAGGTCGTGCACCCTTTCGCCGCCGCGGAACGACTGGGCGATCACGGCCGCAGCTTTGATGTGGTTGTTGGCATCTGGCTTTTGTTGACGGGACTCGGGAATGCGGTTGAATCTACGTGGCCTCAAGCACAGGCCAGTTTGCCCACCCCAAGCGCGCCTGTGACCGACAAAACGCAGCCAGACGCATCGCATAAACGGGTTCCGCATGTGTGCTCTCCCAATTGGAGCTCACGCTCAATCCATTCAAGCCGCCGCATGACCCTTTTGCAGGCTGCGGAATGGATGGGAATATCTGCGATAGATCCGTTCGGGTGGCGGAAAGTTGAGTTCGGCACGACGGCGGTTAGTCTCTCGGTTCATCAGCCGCGGCAGAGTTAGCGGTCTCTCCGATTAGGACAGGAGCTCAGAGAGACGCCGCTCAATACTGCTTCGCACGGGCAAGAGTTAGCCCCGTTCTGGTATCTCACGCACCGGCTGTTCCTGCCGTGCTTGGCTCGCAGGCATTGGCCGTCCCGACCCGTGGCGGCGCCGGCCCCATTTGTCCTGGAGGGTCACTTTGGCTAAAGCGCGGGCGCACTTGCGGTCACGTTGAGAGAACGGGAAGTCCCCGCATACGAGCGGGCCGAAGGCCCGCGCGAACAAGCATCCTGATCGCACGGTCAATTTTGCGGTGCAAACCGTAGCTGGCTCGGTCGATTGACGTCGAGCGGCGCGAGACAACTTAGGTGGCAGAATTTTTTTTCGACACAATTGTTGGTTGGCCATTTATCGTGATACAATCCGATAATGGTTTGGCCAGAGCGTCCAAACTGAACTATTGCCAGCTTCTCCAGTTCATCCTGTTTATTGCGAATTTTGAATGAGACAACTGATATTGGAGCGCAGTCATGCGGCGCCTGACCATTACGGTGATCACACTACTTGCAAGCTCTCAGATTGCGGCGGCCCAAGTTACCCTGAATAGGGAGGATGCCTTTAACGCACCGAGCCGGCATGCTTGGAATCTATTTCTGACAGTGAACCATCCAGCGAAAGATCCCACCCAAGGGAGAGGCCTGCCAGATCTGCAGAAGAAGTTTGGCGCACCAAACACGACCGTCGTTTGGGAGACATGGCGCTTGGCTCGAAACGAAGTGTTTGTCCCACCAGGCCAAGAGCCCCTGCCGTGGGATGATCTGTCGCTTTCAGGCAATACGGTTGGCAAAGTTCCTGAACCCCCAAAGAACGTGCTCATTGCAAGAGCTTTAGCCCTCTCCGTGGCTCCCGAATTGGGCGGCCTCACGCCGAGCCCGCTCATTGATGATGACGGGATATTCCAGAAGACCGGCCAATTCGGCGAGACGAGAGTTAATCGAGCAACCTACGAATTCATCACCGGACAGGATCCGCGCTTTGCCATCAACAAGAGCTACAAGCTTTGGACCGTTGATGGTCAGCGTCGTTATGCGAAAGACTGGATCGACCAAAAGGTCGTGGATGGCAAAAAGCTGTCCGCTATAAGTTTCCCGGTCGAGGCAATGGAGGTGAAGGCCGCTTGGATTGATCTGGAACGTGTGGACATGGTCGGCAAAGAGACCAGGTTCTATATTGCGGACTACAAGGGAAAAAAGTACGGGCTCGTTGCCCTGCATATCATCACAAAGGACATCCCAAATTGGTTTTGGGCAACGTTCCACTTTAAGGAGCAACTGAAGATTAAGGACGGGGTCGTTGTCGATCTGACGAAAGCGGAAGAAATAACCGACGACTATGGTCCACCGACGCAAATCAAAGGAACGGTGTGGGAGAACTATAAGCTCGGCGGTGCACAAACCGATTTTATCACGCCCATGGGAAAGCCAACCTTCCTTTCGGACGCCTACATTGAGAAGGGCATTGAGCACTCCTCATGCATTTCATGCCACTCGAGGGCATCTATAACCGCAGACCCTGCAATCCCAGGACCGAGCAGCGATGCGACGGCAAATGGTGCTCCCAAACCGGAATGGTTCATAAGAGACGGGAAGCCGTTTGCAATGCAGTTGGATTTCTTGTTTTCAATGGCTTTTCGCGCCCAGTAAGAGGAGTCCGAACCATGGCGGGCAAGGTTGGCTATGAAAAGGACGTTAAGCCGCTGTTCTCCAGTAGCCAGCGCGAATGCATGCTCGATCGGTTCGATCTCTGGAATTACGAACAGACAAAGTCAAAGGCCGATAAGATCATCCAGCGCCTGAAAAACGGCAGCATGCCTGCTGATGACACAGCGCCATGGCCCCCGGAGCGGATTGCCATTATCGAAGGATGGAAGACCGACGGTCTTCTTCCCTGAGAGGGCGCGTTCGGTTCGTTGAGCTCCAAGGTGCTTGTCGCATTGACGGAGGAGCGTATTGCTTCGAATCGCCGCCGTTCTCCTTGCCGCTTGGCTCGGTTCAGCCGGCATTGCCGTGGCTGGTGAAATGCTGGTGTCTAGAGATATGACCGTTGAGCGAGTCAAGCTGACATCCGAGGCTATTGTCGTCCAGCTATCGAGAACTGACCAATCGCTGGTTGAGGCTGCCGCTGTAACGCCGGACCACAAAGGTCAGATCATTCTTTTGCTGAGCGGAATCTCTGCCAAGCGGGCAATATCCATAGGCTTCGACGTTGCATTGCTTGCGCTGGATCCGTCGACCGGTCGAACTCTTTATGAGGCGATTGTGGCAACAATCTACATTTTTGACCTGCGGCCAACACGCCGAAGCATTGATATTCTGCCATCCTTGCACAAGGCGTTGCATGCCTCACCCGGCGTTCTTGCCATAAGCCTTCGACCGGAAAAACAAAGCGCGGAACTGTCTCAGGCGACGCGTGAGGAAATCAGTCAGGCAGGTATTTCAATCGACAGGATCGAGATCATCGTTCGTTCGTAAGATTCGGATCCATTCGGGTCAGAATTCGAAATGGGCGGACCAGATTGGGGGAGACCATGAGGACAACTCGTCGCAAGTTTGTCGGGGCAATGATTGCCACCGGGAGCACACTATCGCTAACGCGATGGACTGCCGCGCAAACGAGCCAACCCGTCGTGCGCTACGATGTCGCCACGCCAGAGGGCGAAAAAATGCTCGAAAAATACGCTCGGGCATTAGCCAAAATGATGGACAAGACGCAGATTGCCGAAAGCGACCCAAAGTCGTGGACGTTTCAATGGTACACGCACGCGGTCGCTGGGAGTATTCAGAACGAAATCCACCGCGTCTATCAAAGCGTGCCGGCGTCCGATCCCAAGCGGCTGCTCGCCCTCGCGACATGGAGCACCTGCCAGGCTCATGGCATGAACGGTTTGCCCCAGGAGGAACGCATGTTTCTTCCGTGGCACCGGATGTACGTCTACTACTTCGAGCGCATTATTCGCAGCGTACTCGAGGATCAGACATTTACGTTGCCATACTGGGACTACACGACGCCCGGGAAGCGAGCGATCCCGAAGCAGTTCCGTATGCCAAATGATCCGCTCTACAAGGTGCTCTATCGCGCCAATCGCAATAATGGCGAGAACCAGCGCGCCAAAGTGAATGAGGGGCAGCCGATTGATCTTGATCGTTCAACAACTCCCCTGACGTTGGCGGTGCTCGGAAAGCCGAAATACGAAAGCGATGAGGCCGGTACAGGCTTCAATGAAGAGCTCGATGGAAATCTCCACGGAGCAGTGCATGTTCTGACGGGCAATCCGCAGAACATGGGATCGCCACCCTGGGCAGCGCGAGATCCGATTTTTTGGCTGCATCACTGTAACATCGACCGTCTATGGGCAGCCTGGAATGCGGGCGGTCGCAAGAACCCGGAAGGCACGTTTCTTACACAAAGCTTCGCCTTCGCCGACGAAAACGGGCAAAGAGTTGAGGCGACCGTGCGTGATTTCATCGACCTTGAAAAGATCAAAGTCGGCACATACCGCTATGACAAGCTTCCACCCGTGCCGCCCATTCCGGCGGTTGCGGCAGACGAGGCCGTCGCGTCAAATGGGCCGGTTACGATTTTTGCCCGGCAAACCCAACCGCAACCGGTTCGTCTGGCAGCATCTGGTGCTACATCAGTCCCACTTATGTCGATAGCTGTACCAATTGCAACTCATGTTGAGAACGCGAGCGGCCGATCGATCTTTCTGTTGCTGCAGAACCTCAATGCCGCGGCTCAGCCGAACGTCCTATACGACGTCTTCGTAGACTTCCCAAATAGCCCTGGGACGACGCCGGTTGGACAAATCAACTTTTTTGACGCAACGGGCGCGCAATCGCAGGGAGGCAGGATTTCATCGCGGCGATTCACCTTTGACATCACCCAACTGATGCGATCATCCGCAGCCATTGGAACACCCAGCGTTCGCCTGGTTGCTGATGGGCAAGCGGTAGCATCGGCCAACGCCACGGTGGGCAGCGTCGCCTTGGCTCGCAGATAATATCCGGTACCGTGAGGGAGCGCAGATACCATGAGCAAGACGATTTCCGGAATCCTCTCTATCTTGGCTGTGCTTCCCTGCAGTTCCACTTGGGCTGAGAATGCTGACGTTCGCTATAAGATACCCTTGCGAACCGGCGCAATCACGCCGGTACCAATCGAACGCTCAACAATCCGACTGCCGTCATCCATTCTGCCCACGACAACGTTTCAAAACAGCGTTACGGCACAAGCCAGCGATGCGATCGCTCCAAATCCAGGAACGCCGGCGCCCGCGCCGTCGACAGCCAGCGATCCTGCAGCAGCGACAAACCGATATATCATTCAGTTTCACAGCATCCCGAGCAGCGATCAGATCGCCAAACTGAAGTCGCAGGGTACAGTCCTCAATGAGTATGTGGGCGGCAACAGCTACTATGCGACGACCACTGGAAAGGCTGCAGCGATTTCCGCCCAGGACGAGCAAGTCCGCGCGATCGTTGAGGTGACGCCAAAGGACAAAATTCAGCCCGAAGTACTTTCAGAGATTCAAAGTTCCTCGGCTGTCCAAAGGCCGTTCAGTGTGAGACTGTTCCGAGACTCGACGGTCGAAACCTTGGCTGCCCAGGTTAAGGCACTCAATGGCAGCGTTATCGAAACGAGCAAGGCATCATCTTCCGCGGTCATCTTGATCGAGCCGCGCAGGATAGAGGATCTTGCCCGATCCAACAGCGTGAAGACAATCGAGGCAGCTCCGCCGGCGAAACAGCGCTACAATGATCTAGTGCGCCGGGCGATTGGAGCGGAACTCTTGCAGAAGGCGCCCTATGGCCTGACGGGGGCTGGCGTGAAGGTGGGGATTTGGGACGGCGGACTGGTCGCACAATCGCACGAGGACTTCAAGAATCGACTGACGATCGGAAGCACAGGTGCCAGCGTTGACCGTCATGCCACCCACGTCGCGGGGACGTTGGGAGGCGACGGCGCTCACAGCAAGAGTGCGGTGGAAGAGCAGCAAGTCTCGGACACCTTGACGCTCAATGGGCAGTCAGCGTCGATAAGCAGCACGGCGGAGACTGCAACAGGCGCAAGTCAACCTACCGCGGCGGGCGCCGACAAGCAGTGGCAGGGCGTCGCGCCCGGGGTCAGCATCGTCTCATATTACTGGGACAATCCTACAAACGCGCATGAGGCGGCGATTAAGTCAGAAGGTATCATGCTTTCGCAGAACTCCTGGGGTTATACGGTCGACCAGCAGCTTGGAAACTGCTCACTTTACGGAACGTACACCCTGGAGGCAGAAGGCTTTGATCAGATAGTGACGGGCTTCTACGGACGAAGGATCCCAATCATCTTTGCTGTCGGGAATGAGCGAAACGACGGAGACTGTGGCATGTCGGCTGCTCCGCCCTATCGCAACTACGCGAATGTCGCACCTCCCGTGACTGCCAAGAATGTCATCTCTGTCGGCGCTATCAATTCCGACGACAACGATATGACCGAGTTCAGCAGCTGGGGGCCGACGACGGATGGTCGCCTAAAGCCCGATATCGTTGCGCCCGGTTGTCGGAAGACGGGTCAGGTCACCTCGACAGTCCCTTCAAACAGTTATGCTGGAATGTGTGGAACATCGATGGCCGCCCCTGCGGTCTCGGGAGGCGTGGCCCTTCTTATCGAGCAGCGGCAGAAAATGGCAAAACCCGTGCTCCTGCCTTCGAGTATCAAAGCCCTGTTGATCCACGGCGCCAGCGACATTGCGCCCGCAGGACCAGACTATCGTACAGGTTACGGTGCTGTGAACCTCCAAAACTCTGTTGACTTGATCCGGGGCGACAAGGTCACAGAAGGCGAAATCGGCACGAACGGACAGACCAAGACGGCATCTCTGCAAATCGCGCCCGGTGCAAAGGAATTGAAGGTCACGCTTGCCTGGGATGACGATCCGGCTTCGACCAATGCGACCACCAGTTTGGTGAATGACCTTGACTTGAGACTAGTCTCACCCACCGGCGCACTTCATCTGCCATGGCAGCTGGATCCCAAAGCGCCCGACACTGCCGCAACGCAAGGTGCGGATCACATTAATGTCGTGGAGCAGGCGACAGTCCAGAATCCAGAAGCTGGGATCTGGAAGATTCAGGTGGTCGGCTTTGCAATTCCCAAGCCTGCGCAACAGTTTTCGCTTATCGTGACTACTCGGTAGAGGCGAGGTCGAGGCTAACGCGCATCCTTTGGATTGCAGTCGGACCTAGCCAAAGGCCCAACTGAATCTTCAAAGAGTTGTCCAATCTTGTGCGATTGGACCGGATCTCCACCTATCCCTCTTAGCGATTTGTGCCTGTGCGATACATTTGTCGCAACAAAAGCTCTTTCAAGAAACTCTCTGTATTGGCGCCAGCGGCCGCGTCGTCCAAAATTGAACTCCCCGATTAGTTTCTGACCGGTCGAGTGCTGGGAACTGAGTTCAGAGCGATCGAGATCTCTGGGAGAACAAACGTGAAAAGGCATGATCCCGAACAGGGGGCCGGCTACATATGGCATCGTTCAAGCGTGCGCGTAAGCAAGGCGGCAGAATTGCTGGAGGTTGATATCTGCACGATTTATCGCGCCATCCGCTCCGGTGACATTGAGGCCCACTTTGTTGGCAAGCGCGGCATCCGCGTTTTCGCCGACAGCCTCCGTAACTATCAGGAACGCAATCTCGTTGCGCCAAGAAGCCGATCGAAATCTTCGCGGCAAAGGCCGCGATCTCGTCCGCATAGCGTGCAATATCAGGAAGCGGAAGCCTTCTTGCGTGATCAAGGTGTTTTGTAGCAAGATTCTTGACTTGAATGCCTCGTTTGCGAGGCGAGCTAAGGAGGATAGTGACTGTTTCTTTCGACAAAGCCCGCGACAAATGGCGATATAATTTCAGAATCAATGGTCAGCGTTACTTGCGCGATTGCATCGACCCAACGACAGGCGAAGAAGCAAAGACCAAGCGCGACGCCAAGGCGATAGAGAGTCGCATCCGGTCACGCATTCTCGAAGGAGCTACGCGGCCGCTACCGACAGCACAAGACTACACATTGGCGCAAGCCGTCGTGGTCTACCTCGAAAAAGGTTCTGCCGGCGCTGAGAAGGTTAGCGTCAACCACCGGCGCAGTCAGAAGATATACGCACGCGAACTGCTAGCGTTTTTTGGTCCCGAGACGTTGGTGAGTGATCTCGGCGATGTCGAAATCGAGCGATATACCGTGTGGAGTGAGAAACAGCATGTGCGCCGTTGGATCGGCGGCGGTAAAAAGAAGAGCCGCTCATATCCGACCAAAGTCTGGAAGACGACGAAGCGGCTCCGCTCTCCTGGGACAATCAATCGTTATCTCGATGCGCTACGGCGCGTGTTGCGACTAGCGCACGAAGCTCGCGATCCTCAGTCTGGCGAACGAATGCTGAAGGTCTTGCCAAATGTCCCAGCCGTCGAGGAAATCGAGCGTCTTCCGCGGCCGATCGCGCCCGATGATCTTGCGGCGATCGTCGCTGTTAGCCCCCCTCACTTGGCCGATGCCATCCGTCTCACGGTACTCATGGGGTTTCGCAAGACAGAGGTGTTTATGCTGGAGGAAGATCAAGTCGATGAGTCGGCGCGCGGCGTATGGCTAGATGGAGAGAACACCAAAGGAAAGCGTGATGAATTTGTACCAGCCAGCCAATCGGCGATGGCGATTCTCATTCGACTTAAGCGGCGCGCCCGCGAACTGGGTCAAAAACGCCTCATTCTATATCGCAATAAGCCCGTTAAGAGCGCCAATCGCGCGTGGCGCACCGCAATGAAGAAGACAGGCCTTGCGGGTAAGCACGTCTTTCACAACACGAAAGCCAGTTTTGTAACGGCAGTGGCAACGACAATGCCCGGTGCCGTGGTGCAGGACTTGGCCAGACACCGGACTTTCGCAACCACGATGCGCTACATCAAGGTTGCCGATGCTAACCGGCGCGACGCGATGGAGGCGGCGGCGACGAACATAGGCCATGGCATCGGCTTCAGTGCGACAACGAGTATCAACTTGGAAAACTCACCGAGTTACACATCCGAGTTACACATCGCCGACAGTGTCTTGTCGGATGCGTCACCTAATCCATTGAAAGATATGGTCGGAACGGCGGGATTTGAACCCGCGACCACTTGCCCCCCAGACAAGCCTTCCAAACCTAAGCCATTGTAATTTCGGAGGGACGCTAGAACACTCTTGGCAAGAATGGGCTGGTTTAGGCCGTGGAGTTACACATGAAGTTACACATGGCTTCTTTGCCCTCACCCGAAGATAGGAACTCGAGCCGGAAAATGTCCTCGCAATCGCTGCGTCGCCGGCGGCGTCCGAGTATGAAGCGGGCAAATGAGGCTGGCACATGGGCGGACGGGCAGGGAGCCCGACAGTGCCGGACGGCGGCATGACCGCGTGGCTTCTCGTTGATCCACTCATGCCCGCCCGCTGAACGTCGTGTCGTCGCGCCGAAATTCCGACTTAAAGTGCCTTCCATTCGTTCTGAGCCCTTCCGAAATATTCCATCTGACATAGATCTGACATGGCTGCGTCGCTTCGTTGATTTCATTGATGAAACTCGAACTTTTGGGCAGGCTCATAACCTGAAGGTCATAGGTTCAAATCCTATCCCACAACCAAGCTAACATATTGATATAGAACGACAAAAGCCCGCCAATGGCGGGCTTTTCTATGTTTTCCAATCGATTTCCGACCTTTGCCAAGGAATCCCGTTTATTAGTAGTAATATCAATGCGTTACAAGACATGGTTCCGACCGGTTGCCTGGCGTTACAATTTCCTACATGGCACATAATGGCACATGAAAGTGGTGGCCGACGGTCTCAAGCTGTGTACTGCCAACCGGGCCGTATTGTGAGCGAGAAATATTCTAACTAGGGTAGTGTTCCCCTCCCGCCACGGTGGCCGCATTACGGCCAATTCAACAGCTCTCGGCGGGCAACTCCAAGCACACATGCCCTATGGAGCAAAGTGAACTCACGCAAAGGTTTGTCGCTCGACCGCAAGCGTTCGCTTGGTTCTTAGGAGCTGGTGCGTCACGCAGCGCGGGTCTACCGACAGCGACCGATATCCTGTGGGACATGAAACGACGCTTTTATTGTCGTGAAGAAAACCAGGATATCGATCGGCAAGATTTGCAGAGCGATGCAATCCAGAATCGCATTCAATCTTTCATGGAATCCCGCGGTTTCCCCAAAATGTGGGAAGACGGCGAATACGAGCGGTACTTTGAGCTTATTTTCGGGCCCGATCGCGAAAAACAGCGCGCCTACTTGCGAGGAATTCTTGCGCTGGACAAGGCGTCGCTGAGCGTCGGAAATCGGGTTCTTGGAGCGCTCGTAGCTTCCAAGCTTGCGCCCGCGATCTTCACGACGAATTTCGACGACGTCGTTGAGAGCGCGGTGGCCGATGTGGGTGGCCAAGCCCTTGTGCCGTTCCACCTCGAAGGCAGCCATAACATCCTCAGCGCCTATAAGAACGAGGAGTTTCCGATCTACTGCAAGCTGCATGGCGACTTCCGTTACGAGAGTATCAAAAACCTTTCCGAAGATTTGGAAGCACAGAACCAGGATCTCGCCGCCGGTCTCCGCACCGCATGCAACCGCTTTGGCCTCATTCTCTGCGGGTACAGCGGGCGCGACAAAAGCGTCATGGATTTGCTGCACTCGGTCCTAGATACGACCAATCCCTATCCTCACGGCATTTATTGGACGTGCCTCAAGGGCTCAACGCCCGCGCCCAGCGTGGAAGCGTTCATGGAGGCGGCGCGCAGAAGGAATGTCGACGCCCACGTTGTATTCATCGAGACGTACGATGCACTCATGCTTCGTCTGTGGCGCAACACGCCGAACAAGGATGCTACGCTCGACAATAAGGTAAGAGGGTCTGCACTCACGCCGGTGGCGATACCGCTGCCCTCGACAGGGCACGGCGCCCCCATCGTCAGACTGAACGCACTTCCACTCATCTCCCTGCCCAAGAAGTGCCACGCCCTAGAGACCAAGCGCGCCTTGACATGGGACGATGTTCGCGAGTTGCGTTCTCGTTCGGATGGCGCGTTCATTTTTACAAGAGCGGATAAAGTCCTCTGTTGGGGAGCGTCTAACGACATCAAGGCCATCGTCGGCGCCGATTTTGGCGCCTTGACTGAAGCCGACGTTCCGCAAGACTTGAACCTCGCAACAAATCTGCAGATCAAGGGTTTCGTAGAAGAGGCAGCGGTGGCCGCCCTTGCGCGCGGGAAACCTCTCGTGAGGCGAACCAATCGCACGTCGTCGTTCGTCATCGCTGCGCCGCAGGACGACCGGACGTCCGAGCTTCTTCCGATTACAAAAATTACCGGAAGGACGGCCGGCATAGTAGCCGGGCTGATCGCGCCTCCCGATGAAGTTCATCCGGAGGCCGAACGCGTGTCATGGGCCGAGTGCGCCCGTGTCTCGGTCGAGCAAAAAAACGGCAGGCACTGGATTGTCGTTGAGCCTGACGTTTGGATTTGGCCGACGCGTGCACGGAGGCTGGCGACAGATTTTCTGGGGGAGCGGCGAAAGGACAGACTTAACGCAAAATACAATGCTCTGCCCGATGCCTGGATCAAGGTTCTGCTCGGTACGACGGAGCGAAATACGGTTTCTACTGTGTCGTCCTTCGACAAAGGAAGTTTGACGGAGAACCCGCGCTTTGAAATCGGCTCCAGAAGTGCCTTTACGCGAAGAGTGACAAATGACGAATATGCCCGCCGAACTTGCCGGCTATTCGAAGGTAGTGGAGCCTTCCCTCGTCTTTGCCGGCGGGAGCACGGATCGCCATCCACTTTTAGGGCTGATCGAGTCAGGTCCATATGGCCTGAAATTTGGTACTCCTAGCGCTGTTCGGCTGGCGATCATGGCGCCGAAGAAAGATATTCCCAAGTTGCAAAGGCTGGTCGCCGAATTTGAACATCGGGCGCTTCCTAGGGAAGCAACCAACTACTACCCGGAATACCCTGGGTTCTCAGCGTTGTTTAGAACGCCGCTGCGTCCACCAACTGATCAACTTACGCTGACCTTTCCTGATGAGCTCGACGCTTACGCTAAGCAAGGCAAGAAACTCGATCTAGCTAGGGGCCTCTTTGACTGCATTGCTCAGCTGCGGTCAGTAAGGCTTAGCTTTGATGTTGTGCTGCTTTATTTACCACCGGAATGGGCAGACTGCTTCGAGGGCGAGAACTTCGATTTTCATGACTTCCTGAAAGCCTATTGCGCCCCTTCGAACATCCCAATCCAGATCGTTCGCAAGGGCAGCTTCGAACGCGACTGTCGCGCGAACGTGATGTGGGGCATGAGCGTCGCAGTGTACGCAAAAGCAGGCGGATTTCCGTGGAAGCTAGCGAATATCGCGAAGGATGAGGCGTTCGTTGGAATTAGCTATGCCCTGAAGTCAGATAAGTCCGGAAATCTTTACAGCACATGCTGCAGCCAAGTTTTCGATCCTGATGGCACCGGCTTTCGCTTTGTCGCGTATGACGCGCGTGAATTCACGCAAGATCGCAAACGAAATCCTTATCTCTCGTATTTTGAGATGCAGTCGGTTTTATCGCGTAGTTTGGAGATTTATCAATCGGGGCATGCGGGCCGGTCGCCTTCAAAAGTGACCGTGCACAAGAACACTGAGTTCAAGGAAGAAGAGATCCTCGGCGCTATCGACAGTTTTCGAAGGGGAACGGAAGTTGAGTTGGTGCAGATCGTGAAAGACGTTCCATGGCGCGGCATTCGATATGACGTCAATAGCCAGGGCCGTATAACTATCCCGTTGAGCGCGGTACATACCTGCCGATTGAGCTAAACGAAGCATTGCTTTGGACGCAAGGAAGTGTTCAAGGGGTCCACGTTAAGAATTCAAGCTGGAACGCGTACAAGGAGGGTATTCTCAAGCCGACACCGTCTCCCATTCTTCTGCGGCGCTTTTCCGGAGCGGGTGGATGGCACGACACGTGTTCAGGCATTCTCGGTCTCACTAAGATGGATTGGAATAACAACACTCTTTACAAGAAACTTCCTGTCACGCTGGTTTACTCAAAAGCGTTCGCGGACATTCTCCAACAAAATCCAAATATGGTCGACGACGTGTACGACTTCCGAAACTTCATGTGAGACGCACCGATTTATGATCAGGTTTCGTCGGCTCACTCTGGCCACTTTAAATGCGTGGCTTACGACGGTTGTGGTAGGACCATCATCGGTTGGAAGCTATCGTCTGAGGCTTTGGCGCGAGAACCGCGGCGCACTTGCCGCGTTTAAGGTTGAGCTTGATGCTTACCTTGCCGAGGCGTTCGACGACGCAAAGATGCGGTTGCGTCGTGGCTTCGAGGATCCGCTTTCCCCGTTTTCAGACCCGCAGCTTGACCCTGCCGCAAATTATCCGCGCGCGTTGCACCGCGTAACGCTGCAGGGCTACTTCGGTGAGACGCTCGCCGTCATTGCGGTCGAGCATTTTGGCGCTCACGGTTACAACGATTGGCGCGTCCCAGCCCTCCTGTTCCGATTCCACGACCAGGAATTCCAGCATCTGGAGCTAATAAATGAGCGCATTCGCGCCGGACAGGTTCATGCGCCGGACGAAACCCGCGAGCAGCGGCCGGGCCGAACTGGCGATGATGGCCTCGCTTTTCGGATGTCGACAGATGGCCGTATCATCGACGTACTGACCTTGGAAGCGAAGTGCCTTTCGGCAAACCGGCCTGCGACTATCGCTGAAGCTCATTCGAAGCTCGCGGCCGCAAGTGGTTTGCCATCCGGAGTCCGAGAACTAATAAATATCCTGGCGGATTACGATACGCCACAGACCCGGCAGTGGCAGGAAGCGCTCATTCGCTACCGTAAAGACCGTGCAGGTTCCGGTCGCGCCGACGGCGTTGCGTACGCATGCGGGAGGGTGCCATCTCCACCGCGACTCAGTTGGCTGTCGCCAGATCGGCCCGATGGGGCCTATACTATACAGCGCGTTCTCGAAGGTTTCGAGTTTCAGATTGCCGATCTTGGTGGTCTAATCGATCTCCTTTATAGAGGAGCCTGAGTTGCCAAGCGCGGAAGCTTTGAGATTGGCACGCGAGGTTCGGCAGGCTCAAGCGCCCGTCGGGCTTACACCTGCGCAAGCAAAGCTTTACAGTCAGCGCATTCGAAGGGAGATGGAGCGTGAAGGGCTTCGTAGCTTCGCTCCCGGGGATGTCTATGTCTATTTGGAAGATGCGGCGTTTCTGCTGGATTGCGCATTTCTCGAGCGTGACAGTGATGCACTCAGCTCATGGCGCGAAGGCGTAAAGCGCGCTGCCGAAATTCTTGAATGGCTCTCGCAACCGTCGCTTAGACCTTCCGGAAGCCCCCTACATCTCCTGTCGGCAGCCGCCTACCAGGTCGCAGGCTATCCAGCGATGGCTCTCGGCGAGTTGCAGCGTGTTCCGGTCGACGAGGAAGTGTCGAAGGTTCTCCTTCATTTTCTTCGCGCCGATTTCCCAAGCACGCTCGAAGCCATACAGGTATTTTGGCGAGCGCAGATGCAAGGGGGCATCGAACCGCGATCTGCGATTGCCGAGTTCTCTCTCGAAGCCGTCCGGCATTCCATCATGGCCATAGGAAGCGTCTGCAGCTACTTCCGAACAGGCCAGAGCCAGTTGGTCGCCCGATCGGTGGCGAAGATGGAGAACCTCGCTAAGGGGTTCGTCCACAGCCGCGACGATTATTCGTACATTCTCGCGCGGCTCGTTGCGGAGACTTGTAGACGGTACGTTGATACGACGCTGTGGCCCAAGATCGAGTTGCTTGCCCGATCCACTCCGCGAGCTACGGAGGCGCTTATCCAGTTCGCAAGATCGGCGTTTTCTAACAAGCGCGCATTGGTCTGGCCGGCACAAAGCAATGGAATTGATCGGCTCGCGGAGGGCTCATCGTTTGTGCTTTGCACGCCGACTGGCTCCGGAAAAACCACTATCGCCACGTTAGGGATCGTCCAAGCTCTTTTCACACCTGACCCAAATCCGGTTCTCGGGCTGGAAGCATGGGACCCCGGTAGCTTGATCCTTTACCTCGTTCCATCCCGTGCTCTCGCTGCGGAGGTTGAAAGCCGCATGGAGCAGGATTTACGCGGCATCTCCGCCGAGCCAGTCGTGGTTACCGGGTTATACGGGGGAACTGACTGGGGGCCGACCGACGCGTGGATACAAAGCGACCGACGCACAATCGTTATCTGCACGTTCGAGAAAGCGGACGCGCTGATCAGATATCTCGGCGTCCTTTTTCTGCATCGTGTGCGTCTCGTTGTCATCGACGAAGTTCATATGGTGGAGCAGTCAGATACTCGCGGTCTCGACGATGCATCATCGAGACCGTATCGGCTGGAGCAGCTTGGCACGCGTCTATTGACGGCACAAGAAACGCATAGGTTCCGTATTATTGCTCTGTCGGCGGTGGCGGCGCGCGCTGCCCCAGCGCTGGCAAGATGGTTAAGTGCTAGTCCAACAGCGACGCCCACGCGGTCCGATTACCGCAGTACAAGACAGATGCTCGGGTATGTTGAAGTTAGCCACGTAGGCAACTTCGAAATTCGATATGACCTTATGGCTTCGATGATGAACGGCCGCGTGATACATCCTTCGTTACATCACCATTTCCGCCGCTACCGGGCCGTCTTGATCAAGACGATGGTCCCGAAAAGCGAATGCGGGCGCCAACCCTTTGGGCTGCGCTACACTTGGCTGCCGCGCGCCCCGACGGATCACGCCCGACTGTCCTTATCTCGCTCACCCAAAGCCCTGATGCCTTCGGAGCTGCCTGTCTTTCTGCACTGGACAGCTGGCAGGGTATCCAGCTTCCGGACTATGGCGGGCCAGATCTCACGAATGATTTGTGGACGCGTTGTTTGGCGAGCGCCGAGGATTATTTTACGCGGGGTTCAATCGAATATCGGCTGCTTCTTAAAGGTATAGCGCTTCATCACGGCAAGATGCCGGGCATGATGGCGCGAAGACTCAAACGGCTGATCGACGCTAGCCTCGTGCGGGTAGTAGTTGCGACCTCAACGTTGTCAGAGGGAGTAAACATCCCGGTTAATTATCTACTCATCCCAAGCATATACCGCGGACCAACTCGCTTTACGCTGCAAGAGTTCACAAACCTGATCGGTCGAGCGGGCCGGCCCGGGGTTGCTGCAGAAGGACATGCCCTTGTCGTTTTGGAAGGACAGCGATTTGGCAGATGGGGCGCTCCACTGCCCAACCGACAGCGTGAAGGCTACGCTCAGCTCGTGGCCGAGCTCGAGGAGAGTCTTGCAGGGCCTCTGCAAGGCCAACCGTCGGACCGCGCTTCGAGTGCACTCGTCAAGCTTATGGAGCTGTTGTACGGTGCTTGGTGGACCGTAACGCCCAGTGGTACCCCGGACCAGTTTTATGCCTGGCTTGAGCAAGTTAGCATTGCGTCTGACGATGATCGAGCGCCAGAGCGATACGTCGATTCCTTAGACTCATTCCTGATCGCCGCCATTCAAGAGGTTGAGGAAATCAGCGGACGAGAACTCTCCCCCGTCGAGCTCGAAGCGGAATTGCTTCGTATATGGCGGCATACTTATGCTTTCGCGTCGGCCAGCAACGAGGAGGCCCTCAGAGCCGTGTGGTTGTGGCGGGGACGTGTAATCAAGCAACGTTACCCCAATGCCGCGCAGCGACGGCAGATCTATAAGACCAGCCTTTCCCCCTCTTCGGCAACATCGCTTATCGGGGCGATCGAGCGCATTCGACAAAAGTTGCTCGAAGGAGCGTCGTATGCGGGTTCTGCGACGGAACAAAAGTTCACTTTCGTTGCTGAGGTGCTGGCCCTTCTTTCTGACATTCGACCCTTCCAAATCTCCACAAAGATGGGACGCGCAAAATCATTCCGTGACTGGCGTGGAGTTCTGCGGTGGTGGCTAGCCAAACGAACATTAAGCAGACAGCCCACGCCTGCACAGATCACCAACTGGTATGAGTTTGTTGCGTCCAACTTCATCTATCGGGGCGTGTGGGGCGTTGGCAGCGCTCTCGGGCTTCTCCTTGACTTAACCCCGGATGGCCAGCCGATAAGGGCTCTGGAGATCAATGATTGGCCGAGAAGCGGACTTCCTTGGATTGCGTTCTGGCTGAAAGAGCTGATTACCTGGGGCACATTGGAGCCAGTTGCGGCGTTTCTGCTTGCGCGTGGACAGATCAATACCAGGCCGGAGGCCGAAGCCTTGGCGCAAGTCTACTATGCGTCGCTGCCGATTGGTTTGCCGGCCAATGATCAGCTAGATCCCCGCCGCATACGTGATTGGGTGGAAACGATGCGTCGGCCGGTCGAACGTCGCGCAGAGCCGAACTCGATATCGGTCGGGGCGCAGCTCGTGCGTCCTGTACGCGATTATTTGCAATCGCGGATGGTTGTTTTTCCAATTCGGCAAGGAGAGTTCACCGTCTGGATTGATCCTGCCGGATATAGTGTGGCTTGGAGCGCCAACGGCGGGCAGGACGATTTTGCACCGCCGGATTTCCAATACGAGCTGGACGTTGCTGCTTCCACCGTAAACGGCGAGCGATATCTCCGATACCTCTAGGTTTGCAGGCTTAGTGGAATTCCGAGCATCAACGCCTTCTGTATATCGATATGAAGGTCGGGCCCGTGCATCCCGTTTTGGCCTGATGATTGTGGGTTTGGGATCGCAGCTATCGCCGGATTACAACTCCTTGACTTGACGCGTGCCACCCTCCGCGCCGGTGGATGTAAACCCCTGTGCGTCTGCGTCCGCGCATATTTCGTCGCAGACGTAATCAGGGTGCCGCGACGAATACATGGCATTTATTGCGTACCGCCAAAGGAGCCCATTCATCGCGCCCGGGTTGGTTTTGAGCGGATAATATTGCCCATCCGGTTCCGTCATACGATTGTCGATGTGCAGCAATCGCGTAGGACTGATCGGAAACATCAAACTCGTCTCAGGATTCTTGATACCCTTAAATTCAAGCGACGGATGCACTGTGATTACGGGATTATCGGTTGTGATGAATACCGGCTCCTCAGAAATCAGGATGGCCCACCGCATCTCCATGAGCATCTTCGCTAGCCAGGTCGCTGATCCGACATTGTCCAACCACATGCGCTTGATATCATCCTCGCTGGCATCGCGATAAGCTATTTCGTCCGCGCCGTGTCAATCGGCGTTCGACTGGGACCCCCTATCGGCATCCAAAAGGGACTCTGACGCATATTCGATGATCGTGATTGTTTTTATGGCGCGCCAATCAGCCTTGCCTGAAGGAGATCGAGCTTAGCGCGCCCGTACATCTGCCGTTTGACCAGCTTGAGCTTGGTGATCTGCGCTTCCACTTGGCCATTGGACCATGGTTGCGTAATAGCGGCGTGCACCGCGCCCTTATCGTTGGCGATTCCATTCGCGAACGAGGCAATGAGGCTCCGCTTGGATTCATCAATCCAAGGTTCGAGCTCGATCTCGGCCTTCCTTCGGATCATCGCGTGGAAGCGGCCAACGAGAGCTTGGGCATCGGTCAGCATAGGAACGTTTTGTTCAATGACCGCAAGTGTGACGGTCTCCGCCCTGGTTAGGTGGTCGCGCTTCGTCGTCATCAGCTGCGCTTTCGTCCTGGCGGCGGGGACCTTCTGCAATTGTTGATGGCTGATAGTCTCGGCACGCCGCCGTCGCGTCGCCCATTCCGCCACCACGCGCAGCGATCCCTTGAAGCCTTGTCCCTTCAAGCGGCGCCAGAGCTCGGCACCGTTGCGACAGCCGCCTGACCACTGCGCGTCAAGGAACGGCAGATGCCCGTCCAGGGTGATTTGACGGGTGCGGAACATATCCGTACCGCCGCCGCGGCTAATTTGGCGAACCAGATTGCGACTATGTCCTGTGCGGCGGACGATCTCCTTGAGCGGCACACCGTCGCTGACGAGAGCCGCAATTACGGCATGGCTGTCCTGGCGCCGCAGATAGCCCTGATAGCGCAGCTTTTCCGCACAGGTCAGCAATTCCGGGTCGATCGTCGTCGCTCCGATTGCGGTTCTGATTTTGTTCATGGATCGGCGCACCGCATCAAGGAAGGCCGCGCTCGCATTTTCCATCAGATGCCAGCGGTCGGCGACCCTGGTTGGCGTTCGGCAGCGCCTTGGCTGCTGCCTCGCCGTATCCACCACCGCGATCTCGCGACACAATGTTGATCGCTGGGTGCTTCGATAGCCACGCCCGAACGGTCGCAGTTTCCCTGTCAGGCAGCAGGGTAACGATCCGCCGGCGCTCCAAATCGCACACGATCGTCCCGTATCGATGGTTTCTCCGGAACGCCCAGTCATCGATACCCAACAAGCAATGGATCAGTCGGCATCGCCGTCCGCCGGCGGACCACCCGCAGCAAGGTATCGTTGCTGACAGGCAGCATGAGCCGCTTGGCGAAGCTTGCTGCCGGTCGGCCGCCGAGCGCCAATCCCAAGTGATGGACGATGTGTTCCAGCCGTGCCGTCCGGCGCCGTCGAAGCGGAACGATGTCTTCTCGAAACCGCTCTGAGAAGATCCGCCGGCGGCAATGCGGCACCTCACATGTGAAGCGCCGCGTGAGCAATCGGAGGCGCACCTTTCTGCCCGCTGATGGCAAATCGGCCACGTGCCGGATGTAACGGCTATGGATTCGGCGCGATGCTGTCGCGCACAAAGGGTACTGGGCCTCCGTAGCCTCTGACCGAACAGCCAGAATAACCGAATCCCTGAATCACTTACGCCATCAAACACCAGACCACTCGGTACGAGCGATGAAATTCGAAAGCCTGTCCGCATGGCGCCGATTCTCCGTTGAAGAACCACAGTCGCCGGCGAACTTCATCAGAAATGAGTCAGAGCCCCGATTTGGCTCTGACGCATATTCGATGATCGTGATTGTTTTTATGGCGCGCCAACGAGCCTGGCCTGAAGGAGATCGAGCTTAGCGCGCCCATACATCTGCCGTTTGACCAGCTTGAGCTTGGTGATCTGAGCTTCCACTTGGCCATTGGACCAAGGTTGCGTAATAGCGGCGTGCACTGCGCCCTTATCATTGGCGATCCCATTCGCGAACGAGGCAATGAGGCTCCGCTTGGATTCATCAATCCAAGGTTCGAGCTCCATCTCGGCCTTCTTTCGGATCATCGCGTGGAAGTGGCCAACGAGAGCTTGGGCATCGGCCAGCTGCCGCCCAATCGATTTCTGGACTGGCTCGATCAGGTCCTTCCGCCGAATATCAGTCCCGATGCTGGTGAGGGCGCGAGCGGACTTCGCGCTCGCCTTGCAGACAGTCTTGATGAACTTGACGGCGTGCTGCTCGCGGCGATCGAGGAGATCGCACGTGCAGACGAGGTGGACATGACCGGCGCCGAGGCCGAAGCCAAGCTCATTGAACTGTGGCAGCGAACCTTTACCGCCGTTGCCGCCGCCCAGGAAGAATGGATGGAGCGTGCGTTTATACGGCGCGGCCGCGCGATAGTGGAAACCGTCTACCCGGAGGGGACGAACGACGACGTCTCTATCAGTAAGGGTTCTCTCCGCTGGTTGGTCGTCGTTTCGAGGGGGTTGCTCCTCAAATCCGGGATTTGATGGCAGCAGCACACAACTACGGCGTTGATGATGCTGGCGCCCGGCTGCGCGTATTCGAACAAATCGGGATGCTTCTCGCCAATGATCGCGGGTTCGGATTTCGAGTGCGCACCACAGTCGGTGATCAGGCGCTGCTCGCAAACTGGCGAGACGTGCTGGCATGGTGGATGCAAGCAGCGGAAGCCGATGGACCTGATGCAAATCAGCTTCGCAGCTGGCAGCGCTTCGTAGCCGAAACCTCGAATTCAAGTTGGGCGTCGCCATAGGAGCGGTCGTCGCGCAGGCCTGGTCGGCCGGCGCGGGCGCCCCCTATGCCGTCCCGTCGCTTTCAGAGTGGCGCGTTACCACGGGTCTCCCGTGGTTTGGCTTAGATGCCAGGAAATAGATGGAAAGCCCCACCGGTTATATTTTTTCTTGTCGCCTTCACGACGTCCACACATTTCGATGTGTCCATTCGGTGTATCGGCCGCAGTTTGTCCACGTTTGTCCCGCGACAGATACGTAGTGCGAGAGGCGAACGCCTCGAGGAAAGCATGTAATGGGAGCCTGGAGTGTGCCTGTCGCCATTGAGCCGGATGCTTCGATATCAGCGCCTCCTGGGTTTGACCTACAGATGGCCAGCGCCACGAAGCTGAGTTAGTCGTCGACGTTGAAGCCCGGTTGGCACGCAATTAATCTGCTCACTGCGTATGCCGCTCGATTTCGACGGCCACAGGTTCGGGTCTTCTCTTGCCCGACGACCGTGCCGTTGAGCGATTCATGCGCAATTAGGCACTTATTGCGCGCATACGATGCTGGCACAGGCGTTGCTTCTAGGTGCAGAAGTACTGAAAGTGCTGAACGCACCAAACCCGAGACCAACGATGCTCCGCTTCCTTGAACCGATGTGGCCCTCTTGTGAGAGGAAGAGCTTGTTGCTTGTGACTTTGTGTGTTGTCGCGCTCAACGCGGCCACACCGACATTCGCTGCGGGTCTCGCTCGGCCGCGAGTCTATACCAAGGCACCACCCCTCTCGGTCGCGATCAGAGATCAGAGATCAGGAGCGCAAAACGTCGCGCGGCCTCTGACAATAACCTTGGAGAGTAACATGGCGCTGGGCTTAGAATCCCCCGCTCCTCCGATCAAGGTGGAGTACTGGCTGCGTGGTCAGCCCGTGACAAGCTTCCAGCCCGGGAAAGTATACATAGTTGAATTTTGGGCAACTTGGTGCGCACCGTGTGTGCCGGCGCTGTCCGATCTGGTACAGCTGCAAGAGAAATACGCAGATAGCGGAGTTGAGGTCCTCGGAATAGCAGCTCATGAACGCGCTCAAACAGCGGACGAGGCCCGAAGCAAGTTGGACGCATGGTTGACCGAAAAGTTGCCGAATCTCAACTATCGGGTCGGGCTCGACTACACGCGCGACATGCACAAGCTTTGGATGGATTCCAGCGTTTCTGTCGGGATTCCCACCTCGTTCGTAGTCGACCGTGATGGCCACATTGCCTTTATCGGTTCCCCGACGCAACTCGATGACGTTTTGCCGAAAATTCTGACCGGCAGCTGGCGCGTCAGCGATGAAGCGAAAGCCGCCGATGCAAAGCGGATCGCGGAGGGCGAACGCACAATGCCGATCTTCGCCAAACTGGCGCCGGCGATGAAGGCGCAGGATTGGGCGAAGGCGCTTTCGGTCGTCGAAGAAGCCGTCGCTGCTCTGCCGGATGACGTGAACTTCCGGGTGCTCCATGCGGATCTATTGCTTCACAAAATGCACGACTTGCAGGCCGGCCTGCCGGTGATGCGCCAATTGGTTCGTGATGCGGTCAACAAAAAATCCGTGCTGTGGATGGGCGCGGCGATGAGCCAACTCTTTGATCCGGCAAATGACAACTCTCATTTGCCCCAGGCCGATCGCTTTGCGATGGGCAAGGAGTTATCCGAACACATTCTGGCGGTAAATCCTCCGCAACGCGGCGAGGTGCCTAAGTCCTATCCGGCGGTCGCTCAATACTATTATGAGAGCGGCGACAAGGATCGTGCGATCGAGTTGATCGAGCTGACGCTGAAGTCGCTGGACGGCCCCGCACCTATCCCAGACAAACCGAAACAGCGTGTTATGTCGGTATTGGTCCAAACGCTGGCCAACTACAAGGGTCAGAAGGCTTGCTATGGATCTCTTTGCGCGACTCCGCAACCCGGAGTCCTGCAAAGTACCAAAGCGCAAGCGTCGCCGGAGGAGAAAAGATGAAAAAGAGAGTGACGCCGATCCCGCCTACCTTGGCTCAGACAAGCTCGGATCGCGCAAGGCTGGCCGATGTCTCAGATCGATACTCTCAGCCGGAGGAGCTCGCAAAGCGCGAGGCACTTCAGCTAGGCGCTTACGCCAAGAGTGGGTGAGATGGGTAGATTTCGGCCGCAGCCCCCAGACTGCGGGCATTTATCGCATTCCTCGGACGGCGCGCCAAGCAGTGTGCGCATTGGGTGGATCGAACGGTTTTTACACTTGTGTGTGCCCCCCCCTAGTCTGACTGAGTCACAAAACCGCAGGCTTTGTCCCCCCGTAATCAGCGATGGTTGAAGCATGGACCATCAGCCGATGAGGCCGACATGAGCGGGCGTGGCACTAAGACCAGTGAGATGCGATTTGCGGCGTATTTGGAAGGGCTTGCCAGCGTCATCGGTCATGCTAATCGGAAGACACCGCTGCGCGACTATTGCGTCGGCCTCATGGCCTGTGGTGGTTGCAAGAGCGTGGAGCCGATAGCGGCGGTGACGGCTCCGGAACGGTCTTCGCCGAGAGTCCACCACGGCTCGATGCGGTGATCCTGATGCACGCCGCTGAGGATAATCCGGGCATTTTCCGGGATGTGGTATGCAGCGCAGAGCGAAGCGCGGTCTTTGAATTTGAGCGCCCTTCCGCGGAAGCTGACAATGTCCGGCAGGCGCAGGGCGAACGTCGAGCCTGCCAGCTGCCCGACGCGGCCACTTCCATGGTACACGAGCGGCACAATATCGTCGCTGATCTGGTGCCTCACGAGCGGCGCGCGCGGTACGTTGTCGAAGTCGAAGCCGCCGATCTCGCGCAACTGATCGCGAACGCTTGGCGCGTTTCTGCAAACCCGGGTGCATTTGTCAGGATTGTTGCAGCAAAGGCCAAGGCAATCGAAAAGGGAGTCCTTCACGCACAATCCGCCGCAGGCTACGAAGTAATGGCAGCCGTGACAGCCGAGTGAAAGCGAATATGCCGTCGGATCGTGGGTCAATGCATTGATGATGGTCTCATCGCTGCGTGTGTCGAAATGAGCCGAAATCATTTAATTTTCACCTCAACCGTGTTCGAAAGCGGATTGACGCGGATGATCTCGCCGACCGCAATGCCAGCGCCCGCAGAGAGGGCCTTCAGGATGTCAGACGGCGCGTTCGGTGCAGAGAATTGCACCGAGTTTCCGACACAGCCCAGAAGCTTGCCCTTGTCCGCCTGCAGGATGTGGTCGCTGCCGACAGATGGGGCCACGCCCTTTTCCATCACAGCGATGAAAGAGCGGGGCTGGTCTTCGGGGAAGCGGGTAAAGAGATCGAGCGTGGCGAGCGCAACGCACTAGCGATCAATGTACTTGTCGTGCGAGCGGCGGCGCTTTTTGAGTTCTTCGGCCCCCATCAATTGGCCTCCGTGAACAAAGGTTGATAAAACTTCGCGCGGCCCTGCGTAAATTCAAGGATCAGGCCCGCTGCCGCCAGCGATGCAAGGCGGTTATTCCAGACCGTAGGAGCGGTTACGCCGTCCGCTTCGCCGAACATGCGATTCAAGTCGCCGGCAGTCGTGCGGCCAAGGCTGGTGACGCGCTCAAACGTGGATGCCTGCTTCGGATCAAGCTGGCCGATGATATGCTGATTTTCCGCCGCACCTGCGGGAGAAACATCCGCCACCAACAGGTTTTCTTTTCTTGCGTCCGCGATAACCGCCAGTTCGTCCAGCACCGCCGCATTCGCATTCGCAACGACAGGGTAGTATTTGGAATTCGACGCACGCAGGAAGGTTTTGAGATTGAAGATTGCCTCGCGCAGGTAGCTGGCAGTCGCGACGGTTATGCCGGTAAAGTCGATAACGAGCGGCGTCGGAGTTGCCGGCTCCGCCTGGGTCTTTTCGAGCATGGCTTTAAAACCGGCCCGACCGTCCGAGGCGCTGGACAGGACTTCCAGTCCGGCCAGCTCCAGCATGTTGATACTGGGGTATCTCATACATCTCACTCCTTATACGTGAGATACATGAGCTCCAGTGGCTCAAAGTCAAGTTTTCCAGGTCATTTTCTTTCAATCTACTGATTTCGCTGGGTTATTTTATCCTCTCGAATGCGGTTAGTTTGCTTCGCGAGCCGAAATCCCGCGACTCAAGCTGACCGCGCAGTTTCATGACGTGAGCGTTTTTCATGGAAATTATGTTGAGAGATTATTTTTCATGGAGTACGCTTGAATTTCGGCATTTCGCAGCGGGGTGAAGGAAATTCAGGACTTGTGATTGTTTTTCATGGACATCGGGATATTGCGTGCAATTTTCAGGACCAGTGAGTGTTTTTCATGACCGGCGGCTTCCAGAGACAGCCGCCCCGGCTGGCTATGCCGCCCTGATCCACGCCTGCGAGCTGTCCGTTCCGCTCCCCCGACTCTTGTCAGCCATCGGGTCCAGGCACCGCATCATCGAGCAGGATGGCTGGCGCATCTACACGCCACGCCACGCGCCCGAAGCTTCTCTTGAGGGGCATCTGACTTTCGCCCTCAAGTATGAGGGGCTGGACCTTGCCGTTCTGAAGCGGATCTTCCTCGACGTGAAGGAAGGGGATATCGCCGAACTCGTGCGCCAAAAGCCGACCGGCCTTTACGCGCGCCGTATCTGGTTCTTGTACGAGTGGCTGCTTGGCCGGGAGTTGCAGCTGCCGTCCGCGGATAAGGTTTCGTATGTGGATGCTGTCGATACCGATCTTCAATTCGGCGGGACAGGACAGAACTCGACCCGGTACCGCGTTCGCAACAATCTGCCGGGTACGCCGGAATTCTGTCCGCTCGTGTTCAGGACCTCCGTGTTGAACGAATTCATTGCGCAGGACTGGAAGGAGCGCGCGCGCGCCGTCGTCAGCGAAGTCCCGAAGGATTTGCTCGCGCGGACGGCGGCATTTCTTCTGCTGAAGGATTCGAAGTCCAGTTACGTGATCGAGGGAGAGAGGCCGCCGCAGGACCGCATTCAGCGGTGGGGTCGCGCCATCGGCGAGGCAGGCCGCGCGCCGCTCGACGCGCAGGAATTCCTGCGGCTCCAGGGCATCGTCATTGGCGACGAACGCTTCGTGAAGATGGGCTTCCGCCAGGAAGGCGGCTTTGTCGGCGAGCATGACCGCGATACGCAACGGCCCATTCCCGATCATATCAGCGCGCGGCACGAAGATATCGCCTCGCTTATGGCGGGCCTGATCGCGTTCGATCATAGCGCGGAGAACGATCTCGATCCCGTTGTCGCCGCAGCGGTGCTGGCGTTCGGCTTTGTCTATATTCATCCATTCGAGGACGGTAACGGACGCATCCATCGTTACCTGATGCACCATGTCCTTGCCCGCCGTGGCTTCAATCCACCGGGACTGCATTTCCCAGTCTCTTCGGCCATCCTCGACAGGATCACAGAATACAAGAGTGTGCTCGAAAGCTATTCCAGCAGATTGCTTCCATGCGTTCAGTGGGAAGCGACTCAGAAGGGCAACGTGAAGGTCCTGAACGATACCGCCGATTTCTACCGGTTCTTCGACGCGACGCCGCACGCGGAATTTTTGTACGAATGCGTGCGACAGACGATTGAGCAGGACCTTCCCAACGAAACTAACTTCCTCCGAAGCTTCGACGCCTTCCGGGCAGGCATCGAGAACATGATCGATATGCCCGAGCGTACGCTCAACAATCTCTTTGGTTTCCTTCGGCAGAACGATGGGAAGCTATCGAAGCGTGCACAGGAAAACGAATTTACCCAACTGACTCGAGACGAAGTTCAGCAAATCGAGGCGCTATATGCCGAATCCTTCGGCGAAGGAGGCGGCGGTGCGTAAAAGAAACTACACGGCCCTGCTCGGATTAGCTCGGCGCTGTGGATCACCCCAATAACGATTGCCTGCTTGGGGTGGGGTTCTCTTATATGGAATCCAGGAGATTTGCCCGTCCGGGGCAACTGGAAGACTGACGGCCCCGCTATTCCGGTGGAATTCGCACGGCAATCCAACAAAGGGCGGATTACACTTGTAGTGACGCCAGATTCCCCTGACGTGCGCGCCTAGAAGCTGCGAACATTGACGCCGCAATACGAGAGCTTGCGCTCAGGGAAGAGGTCAAGCCACGCCATACCGATTCCAATATCGGATTTTGGACACCGGGAAGAACGTCGCCTCATCGAGAAGCTCACGAAATCGGCGTTTGGGCAAAGAAATACAACCTCGACGGCGTCGTATGGACCGCTTTGCGCCCGAAATTCGGAACCGCGTACCGAACACCGACTGAACGCGAGGTTGTTGATTATCTTGCCGGACTTAAAGGAGGTTCGCACACGGGCGGAAGCCTATTGCCGCCTGGCCCCAACTCAAATTCGAACGCCATATCGCGCTGCTATCGAAGCGACCTTGGGGTGGAGTACAACGGAGCAGGAATGACGCAAGGAATTAGCACGACACGGGACGGCGATAAGCCTGTCGAATATTCGTTTCAAGAACCGAGTGAACATAGAAATTATCGCATATTTCCCGACGAACTGGAAGACGATGAACCAATTGCGTTTCACGGCACCGCTGAAACAAATCTCAAGTCAATCATTGATAGCGGATTTTCTTTCATCGGCGCGCTTCAATCGCTTTCGTTCGCAAGAACCAGTTCGCTCGCCCTGACATACGCCTGCGATGCCAGGACAGAGGTTTCTCCGAACGGTTGCGTACTGACAGTGCGATTTCCGTCACTGGAGAAGGTTGCCGTCGAATCGGCAGTCCTTCATGTTTACAGGCTCGATCTTCAGCCGAAGGTCATCGGATATTGTATTATACCGGCCAGCTACGCATTCGTTTGAACCAACTAGACTGAATCCTTTCGGAGCTAGTTTCCATCTCGTGCCAGAAAATTGTCAGGTCCGGTTCCGGATATCCGCTCCCCGGATGGAGCGTATACGGCAGCGATGTCCGCAAGCGATCCAATGTTCACAAAGAAGTCGTCATTCACCAATGCAGGGTCGCCTTCAGGATCAAGAACAAATCTCATTTCCCGCTGGTAGGCAAACGCCATGGCCTTCGACACAAGCGGTCGGAGTTTTTGACCGTTCAGGAAATAGGGATCGAAATACTGATTTGGAAACAGCTCTTTTCTCGCGCGCGGCGCGTCGCGATTCAGATGCGGCAGCGCGCGCCGGACAAATTCCATTGGATCGAAGATGACGATACACGCATCGGTATCCGATAATTCCGCGAAAAGGCGGGGATCGAGGTCGCTGCTGAACGAGCAGAACCAATAAGGAATATCGTGAAGCGCACCATTCCGCTCCATGCTGCGGCGTGTGGCGAACTCAACATCGTCAATCGCTCCGAGCGCATTTCCGCTAGTATCTGTGATCTGGATAGCCTGGCCGGCCCTCTTGTACGCCTTGCTCAGTTCTTCGTCCGACCGGGCAGGATCGACGGGCAAGTCGCGGTAGGAAGCGGCGGGCGCAAATCTCAATCGGCCACCCAACAGATCGAGCAGCCAGGTCCTCCTGCTGATTCGTACAAGCAGCTTGCGACCTCCGGCCACCGTGCCATGGAAGCCCTCAGCCAGTGCCGGTATGCAAGGAATTCCGGGTGTGGCAACTGGAGGCAGTCCACGACTTTCAAATTCCAGAATGGTCCAATGACGCGCGCGCATCCACCACCAGGGACTTAGCCAGCCGTGATCTGCCGGAAGTCCGTCACGCGGCGTGCGCCCGTTATCAAGATAGAGAACATTTTTGTCGATCTGCGCGAGCCGGCTTTGCAGATCTGCATCTGTGAGATTGATGAGGTTGCGACCGCCGATCTTGTCGCCCTCGTGCGCAACGCCGAGATACGCATCGATCACTGCCGGATCGGCGCGGATCTCTTCAGGCGTGCCGTCGGCGATCTTCCGTCCGTAGTCGAGCACGGCCACGCGATCTGACAGCCCCATCACGAGGCCAATGTCATGCTCGATCAGGACGATGGTGGCGCCAAGCCTGTCGCGGGCGTTGCGCACGAGCAGCGACAATTCCTGCTTCTCGGAGAGCGTTACGCCGGCAAACGGCTCATCCAGCAGCAAGAGCTTTGGCCGCGCGACCAACGCCCGCGCAAGCTCGACCCGCTTCTGCACGCCGTAAGGCAGCGTTCCGGCAATACGGTCCTGGACATGGTCAAGATGCAGGAAGCCGATTACTTCCGTCGCGGCCGCGCGGTTCTCCGCCTCGATCTGGCGCGCCAGCGGCGAGCCGGCGATCTGCCGCAGGAAACCGATGCGGACACAGTGCGCAAGCCCCATCAGCACATTGTCGAAGACCGACAGCCCCTTGAACAACGCGAGATTCTGAAACGTCCGCGCCACACCATGGGCGGCGAGCCTTGATGTGGGCACTTCATCGAATGTGTGCTCGCCGAACCTCACCTCGCCGCGGTCGGGCCGGTACAGCCCGCTGATAACGTTGAGCAGCGAGCTCTTGCCGGCGCCGTTTGGTCCGATGATAGCCCGGATCTCGCCTTGCGCGACCTCGAGGTCGACGTCGCGCAGCGCCGCGACGCCCCCAAAGGTCAGCGAAATATTCGCAAGTCCAAGCACCGGACGCGCGAGTCTCTGAGCCACACGCCCCGTGTGGCGCACGATTGCGTTACCGCGTTCCCTGATCAGACCGTGTCCATCTGGAGGAGCCTCCTCCAGATGAAGCACGCTTGGTCCTGTCGCAATCCCTACCACTGGCTGCTGGCCTTTCCTTTACGCCTATTCGGCAGCCTGCACGTGAAGAGGCGCACGCGCCTCGAGCTCGCGGACCCGCGGGATCACATGCTTGCCGAAATATTCGACCTCTTCCTGGAAATGCAGGAAGCCGAGCAGGATCAGGTCGGCGCCGGCACCTTTGAGCGCGATGATGCGTTCGGCGACCTGTTGTGGTGTGCCGATCAGGTTCGAGCGAAAGCCGTCGTTATACTGAACGAGATCCTGGAAGGTGGATTTGGCCCAATTGCCCTCGCGCTCGGGGCTGGCATTGCCGGCATTCTGGACTTCATGGTGGAAACCATGGACGGCCTCCGGGATCGCCTTATCGAGGATCTCCTGCAGAACGCCCTTGGCTTCCTGTTCTGTCTTCCGGACGATACCGAACGCATTGATGCCGATCTTGGTTCGAAAGCTCTTGCTAGAAGCCTTTTCCTTGGCCCTGATGTCGTCAACCTGCGCTTTCAGGCCGTCGGGCGTATTGCCGTTGGTGAAATACCAATCGGACACACGGGCGGCCATGTCGCGAGCTGCGCGCGAGGAGCCGCCCTGAAAGATTTCGGGAGGCGGGTCGAGCGGCTTTGGCTTCAGCGAATAGTCGTTGAAGCGATAGAAGTCGCCTTTGAGGGTGAAGGTTTCCTGCGTCCATATCCCGCGGAGCGCGGTGATGAACTCCTCCGAGCGGCGATACCGCTCATCGTGATCGAGCCAGGGTTCGCCGATGGCATGGAATTCGCCGCGGAACCAGCCCGAGACGATGTTGACGGCAACGCGCGCATTGGTGAGCTGGCTGATCGTCGCAATTTGCTTGGCAGCGAGCGCCGGATTCCATGGACCGGGAAGGAGAGCAGCGATGACCTTGAGCTTTTCGGTTGCGGCGAGCAGCGCGTGCGAGAAGCTGACGGACTCGTGCTGCTTGTCGGCGCCGTAGCCTGCCGTGAAGCGGATCTGGCTCAAGGCGTAGTCGAAGCCCGCCTTCTCGGCGATCTGCGCGAGCTTGCGATTGTAGTCGATGTCCTAGCTGGTGCGCTGCTCGATCGAAGAAATCACAAGGCCGCCGGATACATTCGGCACCCAGTAAGCGAATTTGATCGGGTTATTGTTCGCGGTCATCTTGTTGATCCTTGTAGAGTTTAGTAGTGAGCGACGACTTGGGGCAGGCAACATCATGCAACCACGCCGCCCAATACGAGCGCGTGCTCACGTTGCTATTCAGGCCGCCGTTTGAGCCGTTGATTTGGAAGGGGTCGTCGACGCCCGGATCGTGGTTCGTCTACGGCGCACCACAAGCGGGCGCACAAGAACATCGAGAAGGTCTGCGCATAGCCGAATCACTCAACTCGTCGAAGAAGTCGTCGCGCATCATGATCGTTCCTGGCAGGCATCATTGCCTGATGAGCAATCCTCTCAGAGAACTTTTGAGACCGCGAGTCCAAGACGAACTCTTTTTCGTGGAACGGAGATAATGAGTTTTCCTAGTTTCGCGGCAGACACATCGTTTGTTGCCGCACGACGACAACAGGGCGTGCGCACTCGTCAGCCGACGAATTTATCGAAGGAGGCGACTAGTCGCCTTAACCGTCAGCAAGAGACGCCTGACGGAGCAACGGATTGATACGGTCGAGTTCGCTTGCGAACGAGCGCAATGATGGGGGCGCGTGGCTGATGGATCATTTCGACTTGCCCCGGCTCTTCGGCTCTACCTGTACGCTTGGTCTCTTCGGCAGAGCCGTGCACCTGCGAACGGGACGCCCATCCTGTGGCAACAATCCTAAAGAAGTGTGGCAGTTGTGTCGGTGATGGCCGTGACTACGGCCCGCCCGTTCAGGGGCGTGATCGAAGAAGGCCTTGCGGATGAGCTTGCCATGCTTTTTGAGGCTTGGCTTGTGCCCTTCGAGCTGAACGTGCTGCGCGCTTGTGCATCAGGCCGCTGCCGCACGCATCACGAGGCGCGCATTCTTGGCGGCCTCTCCATCCTGCGCGATGCAGCGCTTGCCGTTTCTGAGGTTCTGGGGCGCAGCGCCGCATTACGGTCGAAGAGCGCCGCCTGTTGCGGGAATGCACCTCTCTTACGCGCGCGCGAACGCCAGTAACAGTCCGAAGTCGTGATTGTCGGCAGCCTTAAGCGCCTTGATATAGGTGGTGCGAAGCGTCCCGGTGTCGTGAATGCTGCCGCTGCCCCAAGTGAATGGCTCGGCGCCGAGTTTCTCGATCAGTAAATCGGCCATCATCCGCGCGTGGCGACCGTTACCGTTCGGGAAGCCGTGGATCTGCGTGAGGCGATGATGAAGTCGCACCGCGATTTCGTCTGGTGGGAACGTCTTGTTCTCAACCCAAAAGCGCGCGTTGTCGAACATCACCGGCATCTCGGCCGGAACCAGATGCGGCGCGATACTGATATTGAGTTCGTTCTGGCGGTAGCCGCCCGCCCATTTCCGGACCTCTCCGAACATCTGCTTGTGCAGCGATTTCGAGAAGTCCTCGTTGAGCAGAGCTTCTGCGCCACCACGGCGGCGGCGCCCCCAAGCCGCGCCGTTGACGATGTTTTCCTCCTCGGCCTCGTTAAGATCGGCGCGAGTCGTGATCCATGTCTGAATTAGATCGCCGCGCAGCGCCGGATCGAGCGGCGTTGCGTCATCGGGCTCCTGAAACAGATCCGTCATGGTTCATTCCAGAGATCCCGCTCCTTGAGCTTGTCGCGGATATACGCTTCAACGCGTTCGTCGCTGCTGCTGTCCGGCGTTCCCTGCGCTTCGAGTTTCATTGTATGCGCAACCCGGCCGAGATCGCGCAGGGCAATCTTGCGCGCGCGGGCGCGCACTGCGCCTTCGAGGGAGTCGTTCGGCACGAGTGCATAGACGACCGTACAATCGAGCGCCTCGGCCGCGCGGCGCAGGGTGTTGAGTTGGATCGCCCCGCTCTCTTCCGACGCTTCGAGGGCCGCGACGCTCGGGGGCTGGACCCGCAGACGGCGGGCAAACTGCACGCCGCTCATGCCGAGCGCATCGCGTATAGCTCGCACCCAGCCCTTGGGCGGCGCACGGAAGCGTTCGGCCGGCTTCAGAGGAGCGAGACGTTCATCAAGGCGCTCGCGGGCACGTTTGCGGGTGTCAGATTTCATAGTATGGCCTAATATTTGAGACTTGATATTAGGCTAGAATCTATCTCCAGTAAATTAACATAATGCTTTGGCCTAATTTTCTATCGCAAACATTAGTCTACAGCCTAAAATATTAGAAATAGCTTCAATTTTTTGAGCAATTTCAGTTACTTAACCTTTCGCGCAGATTGAACCGCCCTATTCCGGCGGCTTCCTGTTAAACAGACATTCCTTGCTCCTCGACAGGTCAACCTCCGGACGTACCGCGCTCTCCTCAGTTCAACCATATCGCGAGAACCAACCAGAACAGGCTTGAGCAACGCTATTACGGACAATTTTCCATCGACAGATCCATGACCTGGTGCTGGCGTGGAATCGTTGTGGGGAGCCTCAGCGCAGTGTCGGGAGGCGGACAAGATATCCCTCGTCTCCGCAAGATCGCCAACGATCGTGCAACTTCGCCGCGCAGTGCATTGCTAATGCGGTCAGAGCATTCCTGTGGAGACATCGCGGACGTGTCCACTCCAACGTCGTATATGCCAGGGACATGAACCTCCCTCTGCCACGCGATGATCGGCGACGACGCCGTAATGCTCGAGCATCGCGGCGTAAACCCGGTTGAGCTCGGGCTCGTAAAGGTCAGGCTTGATGACACCCTCCTTAAGGTTATCGAGCACGACATAAGCCGGGCATCCGCCAAAGTACCGAAAAGCCTCTTCATGAAGCTGCGCCCACACCTGTTGGCTCGATCGCCAGACCACGCGCCGGAAGCTGCGTCGCGAATACCGCAGCGTCATCACGAACAGGCGCGGCCGGCGATACCGCCCGGTCCGCGGGTCCAACGTCAACGCACCTTCGCCGTAATCGACTTGAGCCTCCTCACCCGCAAGAAATTCAAGACGGTCAAATTGATGCGGAGCCTCCCGCCACAAGCCCCGCACAAAACGCTTCACGCTCTCGTAGCTGGAGGCAAAACCAAACTGGTCAACTAGGTCCTGATAGATCGCTCGTCCGTTACGCTTCAGATGAACCTGCTGCTCGATCCAGGTCCGATGCGGTTCGCAGGCCGAGCTCGCAAAGTTGCCCGTCGATGGCGCCGAAGGCTCGTCCAAACCCGGTGGTCGGGGTGGGGGAATTTCAGCTTCCACCGCTCCAGAGCCGGCGGTCACCCCGGGGGAATTTGCCTCCGCCGCTTGCGATGCCCGCAGGGCCTGGTAGCGGCGGATCGTTTTGCGGTGCACACCCGTCAGCCGCTGGATCTCTCGCTGACTCTTCTGCCGGCCAAGCAGCGTCAGGACCGTCGTTTTTAGATGCGATTTCAAGACGTTCAACTCCAAGCCCCCTTCTTCAAAGGGGGCCAAATTAAACGTCCTGCTTCCCCGGCCGCCGGAGACTTCTCCTTCAGCCGGCCGTCATTCGAGGTGGGGGAGTTTCAGGTGACCACACCCGGGGGAATTTGCCTGACCCCCGGGGGCTACAATGGTACCCGGTTAGAAGATCTTTCGCCCGGCACAAAGGGTATCGTTTTGCTTATCCTTTATTTGGCTATGGACAAGAAGGACACCCGGCCGCTTCTGATCGATCAACCAGAAGAGAACCTCGACAACGAATCTATCTACAGTCTACTGGCGAGTTACTTCCGAAGAGCCAAGCTCCGGCGTCAAATCCAACCCCAACTTGGTCGTCAATACCGATGCCGAGCAGGTGATTGTCGCCCAGTGCGTGAAGGAGAACGGCGGCTTGCCCTCATTTTCGTATTCCGCTGGCGCTCTGGAAGACTGCAAAGATGTACAAAGTACGCGGCAGCAGGTTTGTCGGATACTTGAGGGTGGCGCGGCAGCCTTCCAAAAGCGGGAGAGACGATATTCTTTGGACAGCTGAGGGGCACTGCCACAAGGAAATGCGCTCCGTTTGGCCGGTCGCGAGGTTGCTCGCATAAATCTGCTTGAGTGCTGGTGTCAGCTAATCGGGCGCAGGAGAAGGATTTGGAGCGCTGTTCCTTGTGTGTCCGGAAATTCACGCCGCTCTCGACGCCCTTACGCCAAAACGACGCAAGAGCTGCTCCACCTCAGCGGCCGGCTTGGCGCAGCTGAACAAGAATCCTTGCACCTCGTTGCAGCCCTCGGCGCGAAGCCAATCGAGCTGCTCGGTGGTCTCCACGCCTTCCGCGGTCGTGGTGATGTTGAGGCTACGCCCGAGGCCCGAGATCGCGCGCACGATGGCGGCGCAGTCGGAACGTTTGGCAAGATCCTTCACAAAGGAGCGATCGATCTTGATCTTGTCGAACGGAAAGCTGCGCAAGTAGCTCAGACTGGAATAACCTGTTCCAAAATCGTCCATGGCGATGGAGACCCCGAGCTCGCGCAGCTGGTGCAGGATCGCGAGATTGGCTT
>NZ_SPQT01000048.1 GCF_004571025.1 Bradyrhizobium niftali
GCGCGACCTCCTGCACGTTGGCGCCGACCTTTTCGGAAAGGTCCGCGATCTCGTTGATGAAGGTGATCTTGGTCGCGAGGAATGCGTTGGCAGCGTATTTGATCATCTCGGCGGTGCGGCGTTCCGTGAACATCAGCGGCGCCTGGTTCAGCGACAGCGGGCGATAGATGTCGCCCATCACCTTGCGGCCGCGCTCGTCGGAGGTGCCGACCACGACACGGTCGGGATACTTGAAGTCGCGGATCGCCGCGCCCTCGCGCAGGAATTCGGGGTTGGAGGCGACGACGACGTCGGCTAACGGATTGGTCTCGCGGATGATGCGCTCGACCTCGTCGCCGGTGCCGACCGGCACGGTCGACTTGGTCACCACGACGGTGAAGCCCGACAGCGACTGCGCGATCTCTTTCGCGGCGGCGTAGACATAGGACAGATCGGCGTGCCCGTCGCCGCGGCGCGACGGCGTGCCGACCGCGATGAAGACGGCATCGGCATCCGCCACCGGCTTGGACAGGTCGGTGGTGAAGTCGAGCCGCTTGGCCTTGACGTTGCTTGCGACCAGCTCGTCGAGGCCGGGCTCGTAGATCGGGATCTCGCCGCGATGGAGCGCCGCGATCTTCTTCTCGTCCTTGTCGACGCAGGTGACGTCGTGACCGAAATCCGCAAAGCAGGCTCCGGACACCAGTCCCACATAGCCCGTTCCGATCATCGCGATTCGCATGGAAAACCCTGTTTTGGCTTGGTTAACGAAACCCCAACATGGGGCGGTTTAGCATTTTCCCGGGGCGAGGGAACCGTCCGCGCGCAAAAAACCGGCACGCGAATTGTACCGGTAAAGAAATCGTAAGCCGCAAGGCCCCACACTGCCTCGCGCCCGGACAGCACCGGGCGGAACACGGCTCGAAAAGGGACACCATGGCAGCAACCGGCACAATCGCCGCGAGCGGGGGACTCAAGCCCCCGGCTGCCGCGCGTGTCGACTGGGTCGACTATGCCAAGGGCATCTGCATCGTCATGGTCGTGATGATGCATTCGGTGCTGGGGGTCGAGCTCGCCGCCGGCGGGACCGGTTTCATGCATGTCGCCGTGGCCTTTGCAAAGCCGTTTCGGATGCCGGATTTCTTCCTGATTTCGGGCCTGTTCCTGTCATTGGTGATCGACCGCGACTGGCGAACCTATCTCGACCGCAAGGTGGTGCATTTCGCCTATTTCTATGTCGTCTGGGTGACAATCCAGTTCGGCTTCAAGGCGCCCGCCTTCGCGGCGGAGACGAGCTGGCGCGAGGTGGGCCTTCTATACCTCGAATCCTTCATCGAGCCGTTCGGCACGCTCTGGTTCATTTACCTGCTGCCGGTCTTCTTCGTCGTCACAAAACTGACACGGCGCGTCCCGCAGCTCGCGATCTGGCTCGTCGCCGCCGCGCTGGAGACGGCGCGCATCGCGACCGGCTGGACCGCGATCGACGAGTTCTGCGCACGCTTCGTCTATTTCTATTCGGGCTACCTGTTCGCGCCCTACGTGTTCGCGCTGTCGGATCGCGCGCGCAACCATCCTGCGCCCGCGCTCGCAGCACTCGCGATGTGGGCGCTGATCAATGCCGGCCTCGTCACAGTCGGCGCCAGCGAATGGAAGATCGTCTCACTCGTGCTCGGCTTTGCAGGGGCCTGCGCCATCATCACGATGGGCACGCTGCTCGCGCGCGCGCAGTGGCTGAACTTCTTCCGCTTCTGCGGCGAGCATTCGATCGTGATCTATCTCGCCTTCTTCCTGCCGATGGCGGCGACGCGCACGCTGCTGCTGCGCACCGGCGTCATCCCTGATATCGGCACGGTGTCGCTGATCGTCACTATCGCCGGTGTGCTCGGCGCGCTCGCGATCTGGCAGCTGGCCCTGCGGCTCGGTGCCAATTTCCTGTTCGAACGGCCGGATGCATTCTGGATCGCGCCGAAGAAGGCGGGCGTGCGGTTGCAGGCGGCGGAGTAGCTGGGCGACGCTCTCTACCGTCGTCCCGGCGAACGCCGGGACCCCATACCGCGTGATTTATCGATGGATCACGGTCTCCATACCACGGCCTAATCATTCAACTGCTAGTCATCGCCAAACTTCTCCCTGTGGTTATGGGTCCCGGCGTTCGCCGGGACGACGATGAGGTGTGGGAATCGCCCCAAATACCCAATGTTCAAGGCTGTCAAAGCCCGCAAAAATTCATACATTGCGGCCATGCCCAAGACATCCCCGAAGACCACCGCCAAAGCTGACACCAAGGCTGCCGCGCCCAAGACGGCCGCCGACAGCAAATCCGTTGCTGCGCCAGCTGCTGCCAAACCGGTCGCCGCCAAGGCGGCCGGCAAGGGCGACCACATCTTCCTGGTCGACGGTTCCGGCTACATCTTCCGCGCCTATCACGCGCTGCCGCCACTGAACCGCAAGTCGGACGGTCTTCAGGTCAACGCCGTGCTCGGCTTCTGCAACATGCTGTGGAAGCTTTTGCGCGACATGCCGGCCGACAACCGGCCGACGCATCTGGCCATCGTGTTCGACAAGTCGGAGGTCACCTTCCGCAACAAGATCTACCCCGAGTACAAGGCGCACCGGCCACCGGCGCCTGACGACCTGATCCCGCAATTCGCGCTGATCCGCGAAGCCGTACGCGCCTTCGACCTACCCTGCCTGGAACAAGGCGGCTTCGAGGCCGACGATCTGATCGCGACCTATGCGCGGCAGGCCACCGAGCGCGGCGCCACCACGACCATCGTGTCCTCCGACAAGGACCTGATGCAGCTCGTGAACGACAAGATCACGATGTACGACACCATGAAGGATCGCCGCATCGGCGTCCCCGAGGTGATCGAGAAGTTCGGCGTTCCCCCGGAGAAGGTGGTCGAGGTGCAGGCGCTCGCCGGCGATTCCACCGACAACGTGCCCGGCGTGCCCGGCATCGGCATCAAGACCGCGGCGCAGCTCATCGTCGAATATGGCGACCTCGAGCAGCTCCTGTTCCGCGCCACCGAGATCAAGCAGCCCAAGCGCCGCGAGGCGCTGATCGAGAACGCCGAGAAGGCGCGGATCTCGCGCAAGCTCGTGCTGCTCGACGACAAGGTCGAGCTGGAGGTGCCGCTCGACGACCTCGCCGTCCACGAGCCCGATGCGCGCAAGCTGATCGCCTTTCTGAAGGCGATGGAGTTCACGACGCTGACACGCCGCGTCGCGGACTATTCGCAGATCGATCCGGCGAATGTCGATGCCGATGCGTCGAACAGCAGCGGCGCCAGGGCCGGCGACGGCGCGGCGAAAGCAAAACCGTCTGAGGCCTCCGGCGATCTCTTCGCTACCCCCGCCGCGGCGGCAACGGGCGGCGACAAGGGCGACAAGTCGGCCAGCATCAAGGGCGCGCCGATCTCGCTCGCCGCCGCGCGCGAAGAGGCGCTGCGCAAGCTTCCGGTCGATCGTGCCAAGTACCAGGCCATCAAGACGCTCGCCGAATTGAACGCCTTCATCGCGCGCATCCACGATGCCGGTCATGTCGCGATCGAGATCCGTGCCAATTCCATCGATCCGATGCAGGCCGACCTCTGTGGCGTTGCACTGGCGCTCGCGCCGAACGACGCCTGTTACGTGCCGCTGGCGCACAAGCAGTCCGGCGGCGGCGCCGGCCTGTTCGACGCCGGCCTCGCGCCGGACCAGGTCAAGCATGCCGACGCGATCGAAGCGCTGCGGCCGGTGCTGGAATCATCAGGCATTCTCAAGATCGGCTTCGACGTCAAGTTCACCGCCGTCATGCTGGCGCAGCACGGCATCACCTTGCGCAACACCGACGACGCGCAGCTGATCTCCTATGTGCTCGACGCCGGCCGCGGCTCGCACGGGCTGGAATCGCTCGCCGAGCGCTGGTTCGGTCACGCCATGCTGAAGGAGGGCGAGCTGCTCGGCAGCGGCAAGGGCAAGATCACGTTCGACCAGGTGCCGATCGACAAGGCCGCGCCGCTGTCGGCGGAAGGCGCCGACATGGCCTTGCGCGTCTGGCGCGTGCTGAAGCCGCGCCTCATCGCCGAGCACATGACCGCGGTCTACGAGACGCTGGAGCGGCCACTGGTCGCAGTGCTCGCGCGCATGGAGCGGCGCGGCATCTCCATCGACCGCCAGGTGCTGTCGCGGCTGTCAGGCGATTTCGCCCAGACCGCCGCACGCGTCGAAGCCGAGATCCAGGAGATCGCGGGCGAGCCGGTCAATGTCGGCAGCCCCAAGCAGATCGGCGATATCCTGTTCGGCAAGATGAGCCTGCCGGGCGGCACCAAGACCAAGACCGGCGCGTGGTCGACCACCGCGCAGGTGCTCGACGAGCTCGCCGAGCAGGGCCACGACCTTCCGAAGAAGATTCTGGAATGGCGCCAGGTCTCCAAGCTGAAATCGACCTACACCGACGCGCTGCCGACCTACGTCAATCCGCACACCCATCGCGTGCACACGACCTACGCGCTGGCCGCGACGACGACGGGCCGGCTGTCGTCGAACGAGCCGAATTTGCAGAACATCCCGGTGCGCACCGAGGACGGCCGCAAGATCCGCCGCGCCTTCATCGCGACGCCCGGGCACAAGCTCGTCTCCGCCGACTATTCGCAGATCGAGCTGCGGCTGCTGGCGGAGATCGCCGACATCCCCGTGCTGAAGCAGGCGTTCCGCGACGGTCTCGACATTCACGCCATGACCGCGTCGGAAATGTTCGGCGTGCCGATCAAGGGCATGCCAAGCGAGATCCGCCGCCGCGCGAAAGCGATCAATTTCGGCATCATCTACGGCATCTCGGCCTTCGGCCTCGCCAACCAGCTCGGCATCGCGCGCGAGGAGGCCTCGGCCTACATCAAGAAGTACTTCGAACGCTTCCCCGGTATCCGCGCCTATATGGACGAGACGCGGGATTTCTGCCGGAGCCACGGCTATGTCACCACGCTGTTCGGCCGCAAGTGCCACTATCCCGACATCAAGGCCTCCAACGCCTCGGTGCGCGCCTTCAACGAGCGCGCCGCGATCAACGCCCGGCTCCAGGGCACCGCCGCCGACATCATCCGCCGCGCCATGACGCGCGTGGAGGACGCGCTTGCCGAGAAGAAGTTGTCGGCGCAGATGCTGCTCCAGGTGCACGACGAGTTGATCTTCGAGGTGCCGGACGCCGAGGTCGAGGCGACGCTGCCGGTCGTGCAGCACGTCATGCAGGACGCGCCGTTCCCGGCCGTGCTGCTCTCGGTACCGCTGCACGTCGATGCGCGCGCAGCGAACAACTGGGACGAGGCGCATTGATTTCGCCTCACCTCCGGTGTCGTCCCGGCGAAGGCCGGGACCCATAGCCACAGGGAGCAGTTTGGCGAAGGCTCGTCGTTCGGTACTCCGACCATTTGCGATCGATAGACCTCGCGGTATGGGTCCCGGCCTTCGCCGGGACGACATCGGGTTGAGATCTGCGAATCCAATTGTCCTCCGAGCAATTGCGTGATGGCACCACCGCGCGGCGCATATTAGAACCGTGCCGTCTCCCGCACCGGTTCACCCATGCCCCACACCCCCGCCCTGCTCGGCTTCGCCCTCGTCTGCCTCGGCCTCGTGCTCACGCCGGGACCGAACATGATCTACCTGATCTCGCGCTCGATCACGCAGGGGCCCGCCGCGGGTATCGTCTCGCTCGGCGGCGTGGCGCTCGGCTTCGTGTTCTACATGCTGTGCGCGGCGTTCGGCATCACGGCGCTCCTGCTCGCCATTCCCTTTGCCTATGACGCGCTGCGCTTCGCCGGCGCCGGCTATCTGCTGTGGCTGGCCTGGCAGGCGGTGAAGCCCGGCGGGCGCTCGCCGTTCCAGGTGAAGACGCTTTCGATCGACAGCCCGCGCAAATTATTCGCGATGGGCTTCGTCACCAATCTGCTCAATCCGAAGATCGCGATGCTGTATCTGGCACTGCTGCCGCAGTTCATCGATCCCGCAGCCGGCAGCGTGCTGACGCAGTCGGTGGTGCTGGGGGCGATCCAGATCGCGATCAGCGTCAGCGTCAACGCGATGATCGCGCTCGCGGCAGGTTCGATCGCGCTGTTCCTGGCGAACCGGCCGAGCTGGATGCTAGTGCAGCGCTGGCTGATGGGCACGGTGCTGGCCGGGCTTGCGGTCAGGATGGCTGTGGAAGCGCGGAAGGTGTGAGGGCTTTCTTCCTTCTCCCCTTGTGGGAGAAGGTGGCGCGAAGCGCCGGATGAGGGGTTCTCTCCACGCGCAAGACCGTTCGTGAGGATGGAGACCCCTCACCCGTCTCGCCGCTACGCGGTGAGCCACCCTCCCCCACAAGGGGGGAGGGAAAAAGGCCCGCCTCAATCCAGCTTCGCGTCCATTCCCCGCTTCACCGCCGGCCGGGCCATCAGGGCCTCGTACCAGCGCTTGACGTTGGGGAAATCCGCCAGCTCAACCTTGTGGCGAGGGTGGCGCCAAGCCCAGCCCAGGATGGCAAAATCGGCAACCGAGAGGTCGCCGGCGACGAAGTCGCGGTCCGCCAGCCGGCGGTCGAGCACGCCGTAGAGCCGACGGGTCTCGGCCATGAAGCGCTTCAGGCCGTAGGCGCGGTCCTGCTCGTTCTCGAGCGCGATGAAATGGTGCACCTGGCCGGGCATCGGGCCGAAGCCGCCCATCTGCCACATCAGCCATTCGTAGACCGGGATACGACCCGTAAGCGATTTCGGCAGGAATTTGCCGGTCTTTTCACCCAGATAGAGCAGGATCGCGCCGGATTCGAAGATGCTGACGGGCTTGCCGTCCGGCCCCTCGGGGTCGACGATCGCAGGGATCTTGTTGTTGGGAGAGAGCTTCAGGAACTCCGGCGCCATCTGCTCGCCCTTGGTGATGTTCACCGGGATCACCTTGTAGGGCAGCCCCATCTCCTCCAGCGCAACCGAGATCTTGCGGCCGTTCGGCGTGTTCCAGGTGTGCAGCTCGATGGTCATGCGTCGTTTCCCTTCCCCAAAAGGCATGAGCCCTCACCTACTCCAGAAGGTTGCGGCCCCACAACCGGCGGTCCGGGATGGCCGATCGTCGGCCGATCCCTGTTGACTGGGCCGGTCCCCTCTGGAATGTCGCGGCCGTCGCGGATAAATTCCGCCACTTCCAAAAACGCTCCCGAGGGACCGCCGTGTCGAAATCAGCCTCCCGCGCCCGCCTGTTCGAAATCATCCGCCGGCGCTCCTTCGGCCGCGGCGAGGTGACGCTCGCGTCGGGCCGCAAGAGCGATTTCTACTTCAACCTCAAGCCGACCATGCTCGACCCGGAGGGCGCGACGCTGCTCGCCGAGCTGACCTATGAGGCGCTGAAGGACGACAATCTGGATTTCATCGGCGGGCTCGAGATGGGGGCGGTGCCGCTCGCCGGCGCGCTGGCGCAGATCTCCTGGATCAAGGGCCATCCGATCGCGGCGTTCTTCGTGCGCAAGAAGCCGAAGGAGCACGGCGCCAAGCTCGCGATCGAAGGCCTGCCCAGGGGCGAGACGCTTCAGGGCAAGCGCGTCGTCATCGTCGAGGACGTCACCACGACCGGCGGCTCGGCGATGAAGGCGGTGGAATCCGTGCGCGAGACCGGTGCCGAGGTGGTGCTGGTGCTGACCATGGTCGATCGCGAGGAAGGCGCCACCGACACCTTCGGCGCGGCCGGCCTGCCGTTCCGCGCGCTCTACAAGGCGTCGGAGTTTTTGAAGGCTTGAGGCCGCGAAACAGTCCCGGCCGTCCATGCCCGGGGCGTGGCCCGGAAGCAACGATCCGCCGGAAGCTGTGCCTGGCCTTGAAGAGGTCACGGCCTCGACTTGAATCCGCCTCCGCTCAACTGCTCATTTACCATCCTGCATTACGGTGAATCATGTGCTGAGACCTGATGGTCCCGGCCGGTTCAGTAGCGTCGGGTGGAGTCAGCATTGCGCACAGTCATGTCCCATGCGCGCCAGCGGCGTCGCGCGATGCTTGTGGCCGCCACCCTGGCAGCCCCGCTGCTTGCAGCTCCCGCCCCGGCTTCGGCCGAAGGCCTGTTCGACTTCTTCTTCGGCGGCATGCAGCAGCAACGGCCGCAGCGCGAGGTGCCGCAGCAGGCGAACTCCTACGCCGATCCCTTCACCGGCCAGCCGAATCCCGCAGCCCAGTATGTGCCGCCGACACGCGCGGCGGCCGCCGGCGGCTCGGGCCCGGCGTTCTGCGTGCGCAGCTGCGACGGCAAATATTTTCCGCTGATGCGCGGCCTCACCTCGCCCGCCCAGATGTGTCAGGCGTTCTGTCCTGCCACCGCGACAAAGGTCTATTTCGGCTCCTCGATCGATGGCGCTGCTTCGCAGACCGGCGAGCGTTACGCGGACAGCGAGAACGCATTCGCCTATCGCAAGGCGCTGCGCGCCGACTGCACCTGCAACGGCCGCGAGCCGGTCGGCCTCGCCCCGGTCGATCTCGCGCTGGATTCGTCGCTGAAGGCCGGTGACGTGATCGCCACCAGCGACGGCCTCGTCGCCTATACCGGCGTCCGCCTCGGCATGGAGCAGACCGCGGAGTTCACCCCGGTCGCTTCCTATCCCGGCCTCACCGCACAGGTCCGTGCGCGGCTCGGCGAGATGAAGGTGGCACCGGTGCGCGCAGACACGGTGGCAGCAGATGCGCCGGCGGAGATCGTGCGCGAAGCGCTGCCTGACGTGACGGTGCCGAAGACGCAGGCGAAGCCGGCGAAGCGGGCGGGGCTGGATTGAAATCCTCATGGTGAGGAGCGCGGAACGCGCGTCTCGAACCATGAAGGCCCGACTGCTGAAGCTCGGCCTTCATCCTTCGAGACGCTTACTTCGCAAGCTCCTCAGGATGAGGATTGAGGCCGTCACCTCCCGATAATCACCCCGATCACGTTCGGTGCCGCCAGATATTTCTCTTCGATCGCCGCGCGTGCGGCGGCGCGGTTTTCCTGAGTCAGCAGCCCGCGCTTCTCGGCCAGGATCATCCAGCAGAAACCCCACCAGTCGGTCAGCATGCCCTGATCGCCAACGAGGTCATATCCCTGCTCGGCCGCGAAGATGCGCGCATGCGCTTCGTCCAGCGTATCGAGAAACAGGTGATCCTCGACCGCGAACAGATCGTCGCTGATGTCGTCGATGGTGTAGCCCCAGATCGACTGGCACACCGCGTTGAATTCGCGGTCGAACTGGTCGTCATCGATCCTCTGGCGCCGCGCCGCCTGATGCAGCCGCGACAGCGAGCGCGCGAAATCGGCGATCCGGGTGAGGGCAAACTGGTCGAAGGCAATGGTGGACATGTAGTCCTCGCAAAGTCGGACAGACGCTAGATGTTGTATCGGCAACGCGCCGAATCACAATGATATATCAAAGACTTGCTAAAGTGTTCTTAATTTGTTCCGATGCCTCTACAATGTCGTCCCGGCGAAGGCCGGGACCCATAACCACCGCTGTTCGACGTTTTCGGAAATGGGCGCTCAGCAATGAATGCACCAGACGCGTACTTCGTCTACATCCTCGCGAGCCGGCGCTACGGCACGCTATACGTCGGCATCTGCAACGACCTCAGCAATCGCCTGTCATTGCATCGCTCGGGACGCGGTTCAAAGTTCGTCAGCAAGTACGGCGTGACGCGACTTGTTTACGTTGAGACCTATGCTTCGCCATCCGAAGCGATCGGGCGCGAGAAGGCGCTGAAGGAGTGGCGACGCGACTGGAAGATTCGCTTGATCGAGCAAGAAAATCCGGATTGGCGCGATCTCTCGCATCTTCTCTGACAGCGGTGGGTATGGGTCCGGCCTTCGCCGGGACGACACCATCTTCTTAGCAAGCCACCCGCCTCAATTCGCCGCCGACATCAACCTGTCCCCGCACGCATTCGCGTAGAACTTGCCGCCGCATTGGCGCTTGATTGCGGCGCAGCGGGCGGCTGGCGTTGCGTTTTGCGGGACGGTGAAGCCGCAGCTCAAACCGTCGGCGCTGCGGCTGGATTTGCCGGCAGCAAACGCAGCGCTGGAGGCGGAGATGCAGACGACGAGCAGCGCCGCGGCGGCGATTTCGATCAGCAGTCTCATGGCGCATCTCCTCCACACTGATGGCTGAATTGGTCGCCATTCTAGCACCAAATCCACGCTTCTCCGTGCTCGTCCGGGTTCCCAAATCGGCCCGTTCCTTGCATAAATTTACGCCAGCGCAGTGCACGGACCGGCGACAGTTCCGGTGCAGAGGCAAGACGCGTAGGGTGAGTAGTGTTTCTGTCGACCAGGAAGTGACGGCTTTGCAAGATCAATCGTTCCAGCCCAATTTTGCCGCCCCCGGCCAGCCCATCGACGAGCTCGCGCTGGCCGAGATCAAGGGCGCGATCCTGGCGAAGCTGCGTCTTGCCATCGGCAAGGACGCCGGCATGGCGACCAAGCACGACTGGTACCAGGCCGCGGCGCTCGCGCTGCGCGACCGCATCGTGCATCGCTGGCTCACGGCCGAGAAGCACAGCTACGACGCGGGGCGCAAGCGCGTCTATTATCTCTCGCTCGAATTCCTGATCGGCCGCCTGTTCACCGATGCGCTCAACAATATGGGGCTGCTCCAAATCTTCGAGGTCGCGCTCGGCGATCTCGGTGTCTCCCTGCCCGAACTGCGCAAATGCGAGCCGGACGCTGCGCTCGGCAATGGTGGCCTCGGGCGGCTCGCCGCCTGCTTCATGGAGAGCATGGCGACGCTCTCGATCCCCGCAATCGGCTACGGCATCCGCTACGATTACGGCCTGTTCCGCCAGATCATCAACCAAGGCTGGCAGCAGGAATATCCGGACGAGTGGCTCGGCTTCGGCAATCCCTGGGAATTGCAGCGGCCGGAAGTGATCTACAACATTCATTTCGGCGGCGGCGTCGAGCATGTCGACGACAAGGGCCGCGACCGCGCGATCTGGCATCCGGGCGAGACCGTGCAGGCCATCGCTTATGACACGCCGATCGTCGGCTGGCGCGGCCAGCACGTCAATGCGCTCCGTCTGTGGTCGGCACGCTCGCCCGATCCGCTGAAGCTCGACGCCTTCAACAAGGGCGACTATGTCAGCGCCAGCGCCGAGCAGTCGCGCGCCGAAGCGATCTGCAAATTCCTCTATCCGAACGACGAGAGCCCGGCGGGCCGCGAGCTGCGGCTGCGCCAGGAATATTTCTTCGTCTCGGCCTCGCTCCAGGATCTCGTCAAGCGGCATCTGTCGTCCGACGGCCAACTCCGCAGCCTGTCGTCGAAGGTCGCGGTGCAGCTCAACGACACCCATCCGAGCCTCGCCGTCACCGAGCTGATGCGGATCCTCGTCGACCTGCACAATTTCCGCTGGGACGAGGCGTGGAAGATCACGGTCGCCACGCTCTCCTACACCAATCACACGCTGCTGCCCGAAGCGCTGGAGACCTGGCCGGTCGAGCTGTTCGAGCGCCTGTTGCCGCGGCACCTGGAGATCATCTACCGCATCAACGTCCAGCATCTGGCGCTCGCCGAAGCGCGCGCGCCCGGCGACATCGACTTCCGCGCCTCGGTCTCGCTGATCGACGAGAAGAGCGGCCGCCGCGTGCGCATGGGCCAGCTCGCCTTCGTCGGCTCGCACCGCATCAACGGCGTCTCGGCGATGCATTCGGACCTGATGCGCGAGACCGTGTTCCACGATCTCAACCATCTCTATCCCGGCCGCATCACCAACAAGACCAACGGCGTCACCTTCCGCCGCTGGCTGATGCTGGCAAACCCGAAGCTGACCGACCTGTTGCGCGAGACCTGCGGCGAGGCTGTGCTCGATGATCCGACGCAGCTCTCACTGATTGAAGCGCGCGCCAGCGACGTCGAATTCCAGAAGAAATTCCGTGCCGTCAAGCATCACAACAAGACGGCCCTGGCGCGACTGATCGGCGAGCGGCTCGGCATCAAGGTCGATCCGGGCGCGTTGTTCGACGTGCAGATCAAGCGCATCCACGAATACAAGCGCCAGCTGCTCAACGTCATCGAGACGGTCGCGCTGTACCAGTCGATCAAGGACGATCCCAACGGCAACTGGGTGCCGCGCGTCAAGATCTTCGCCGGCAAGGCGGCGGCGAGCTACAAATACGCCAAGCTGATCATCAAACTGATCAACGACGTCGCGGATGTCGTCAACAACGATCCCGCGATCGGCGGCAAGCTGAAGGTCGTCTTCCTGCCCGACTACAATGTCAGCCTCGCGGAGGTGATCATTCCCGCGGCCGACCTGTCCGAGCAGATCTCGACCGCCGGCATGGAAGCGTCCGGCACCGGCAACATGAAGCTGGCGCTCAACGGCGCCATCACCATCGGCACGCTCGACGGCGCCAATATCGAGATCCGCGACCATGTCGGCAACGAGAACATCGCGATCTTCGGCATGGAGGCCGGCGACGTGATGATCCGGCGCAAGCAGGGCCTGGATGCCTCCGACGTGATCCGCAATTCGCCGAAGCTCCAGCGCGCCATCAACGCGGTCGGCGCCGGCGAGTTCTCGCCCGGCGATCCCGGCCGCTTCGAATCCATCGCGCATGCGCTGCGCTATCTCGACCATTACATGGTCAGCGCCGATTTCGATTCCTATTACGAGGCGCAGCGCTCGGTCGATGCGCGCTGGCAGGTGGCGCCGGCCTGGACGCGCGCCTCCATCCTCAACGTCGCGCGCATGGCGTGGTTCTCCTCCGACCGCACCATCCGCGAATATGCCGAGGAGATCTGGAACGTGCCGGTCAATCCGACCACGCCGCTGCTGCCTGACCTGCGCGACGTCGCGGGCTGATTTTCCGCAGTGTGAAATCGGCGTTATCTGCGAGGTTATTGCATCTCGCGACGAAGATGATGATATGATCGTCATCATCCCCAAGGCGGCGCCGGCGATACGGACGCCGTGGCCACACCGTCATTGCGAGCGCAGCGAAACAATCCAGACCGTCTCCGCGGAAAGACTCTGGATTGCTTCGCTGCGCTCGCAATGACGGTCGGGGAGACACCGAGGATCACCGATGCACGCCAAGCTCCCGCACCCGTTCGACGACGCCACCCGCATCAACGCCGGTGACTCCAGCTGGCAGGGGCACACCAGCGACGATTACTGGGCCTTTGTCGGCCCGTTCGGCGGCGCCACCGCCGCGACCATCCTGCGCGCGCTGATCGAGCATCCGCAAGCCGCCGGCGATCCACTGGCCCTCACCGTCAATTACTGCGCACCGATCGCCAAGGGCCCGTTCGATCTCGATTTGCGTCTGGTGAAGGCCAATCGCTCCAGCCAGCACTGGAGCGTCGAACTGTCGCAGGGCGGCGGCGAGGTCGCGACGCTCGCCACCGCCGTGTTCGCCGAGCGGCGGCCGTCCTGGGAGCACAGGGTGGCGACGGTCCCGGACACAAAGCCGTTCGAAGAGACGCTGCCATTCCCGAAACTCTCGGCGTCCTGGGCCAACCAGTACGAATTCCGCTTCGTCGAGGGCGAGATGCGGATCGGCCCGCCGCAGGTCGAGCTCGCCAGCACCTATTCGAAAATCTGGATCAGCGACCGCACCCCGCGCAAGCTCGACATGCTGTCGCTGATGTCGATGTCGGACGCCTTCTTCGGCCGCATCTTCCACGCGCGGCGCGAGCTGGTGCCGTTCGGCACGGTGTCGCTGACGACCTATTTCCACACCGACAGCGAAGAGCTCGCGGCCGAGGACATCACCCGCGTGCTGGCGACCGCCGATTCGAAGATCATGCACAAGAGCTACGCCGACCAGAACGCCGAGCTGTGGTCCCCGAATGGACGGCTGCTCGCGACCACGACGCAGATCGCGTATTTCAAGGCGTAGCCACGACTGTCTCCACGGCGTCGTCCCGGCGCAGGCCGGGACCCATACCGCGTGATCTGTCGAGGAAGCGCGGTGCAAGTACCGGCGAAGAAAAGATCACGATGAATCTTCGCCAAACCACTTCCTGTGGTTATGGGTCCCGGCCTTCGCCGGGACGACATCGAGGGTGTGGCTTGCGCCAATGCTCGCAAACGCCCCAAACAAAAAGGGCGGCCTCGCGGCCGCCCTTTCGCATTTCAAACGATGCGAACCTACTCTGCCGCGAGCTTCACGTCCGGCGCGGCCGCGCGCACCTCGGCGTCGACCTGGGCTTCGAACTTGGCAAAGTTCTTCTGGAACATGCCAACCAGCGCGCGGGCGGTCTTGTCGAACTCGTCCTTGTCCTTCCAGGTGTTGACCGGGTTGAGGATTTCGCTCGGCACGCCCGGCAGCGCGGTCGGGACCGCGAAGCCGAAATACTTGTCGGTGCGGAATTCGACGTTGCGAAGCGAACCGTCGAGGGCTGCCGTCAGCAGCGCGCGGGTCACCTTGATCGGCATGCGCGAGCCGACACCGTACTTGCCGCCGGTCCACCCCGTGTTGACCAGCCAGCAGTCGACATTGTGCTGAGCGATCAGGTCGCGCAGCATGTTGCCGTAGACGGATGGATCGAGCGGCAGGAAGGGCGAGCCGAAGCAGGTCGAGAATTCCGGCTGCGGCTCGTTGCCGAGACCACGCTCGGTGCCGGCGACCTTGGCGGTGTAGCCGGACAGGAAGTGATACATCGCCTGCGCCGGTGACAGCTTTGCGATCGGCGGCAGCACGCCGAAGGCGTCAGCGGCGAGCATCACCACGTTCTTCGGCTGCGGCGCGCGGCCGGTGCGCGAAGCGTTCGGGATGAAGTCGAGCGGATAGGCCGAGCGGGTGTTCTCGGTCTTGGAGCCGTCGTCGAAGTCCACCACGCGAGTGTCCTCGTCGAGCACGCAGTTCTCGAGCACCGCGCCGAAGCGCGTCGAAGCGGCGTAGATCTCGGGCTCGGCTTCCTTCGACAGCTTGATGCACTTGGCATAGCAGCCGCCTTCGAAATTGAAGACGCCGTTGGGTCCCCAGCCGTGCTCGTCGTCACCGATCAGGGTGCGGTTCGGGTCGGCCGACAGCGTGGTCTTGCCGGTGCCTGAAAGCCCGAAGAAGATCGCGGCATCACCCTTGGCGCCGACATTGGCCGAGCAGTGCATCGGCATCACGCCGCGCTCGGGCAGATAGTAGTTCAGCGTGGTGAAGACCGACTTCTTCATCTCGCCGGCATAATAGGAGCCGCCGATCAGCACGATCTTGCGGGCGAAGTCGATCGCGACGACGTTCTCCGACTTGCAGCCGTGGCGCTTCGGATCGGCGCGGAAGCTCGGCATGTCGATGATGGTGAGCTCGGGCGTGAAGGTCGACAGCTCGACCGCCTCGGGGCGGATCAGCAGCGTGCGGATGAACAGCGAATGCCAGGCGAGCTCGGTGAACACGCGGGTCTTGATCCGGTAGGCCGGATCAGCGCCGCCGTAGAGGTCCTGCGCGAACAGGCTCTTGCCTTCGGCGTGCTTGAGGAAGTCCTGATAGAGCGTCTCGAACTGCTCCGCGGTGATCGACTGGTTGCCGGCCCACCACATCTTCTTGTCGGTGGTGGCATCCCGGACCGTGAACTTGTCCTTGGGGCTGCGGCCGGTGAACTCGCCGGTGTCGGCGCAGAGCGCGCCGTCGGCGGACAGCACCGCCTCGCCCGCGGAGAGTGAATATTGATAAAGCTGCGGTGCGCCGAGGTTCCAGTGAACCTGTTTGAGCTTCTTTAAGCCGAATTTGTCGGCACCGAAGGCACCGTTGCGCACGCCCGTCTCTTGCACGAAATATCCTCCTAGAACCCGCGACACTTAGCGCGGTCATGCTTTGGCGCCGTCGCGGTCACCGTGAATAATAGGCCATCCAGCCAAGGTTGGGCGACCTAATACTGATGAACGCTGGCGTTGCCAAGCCGATCCCGCAGGATTTGGTTTATTCAAGGACCGCGCCAAACGTCGCGCATGTCAGCTCTGAGCAGGCGCATCAAAAAATCACGAATGATCGCGCAACCAAATGCGCGTTTCGACGTTATCGGGGGTTATTGCGACGCACAATTCCCTTGGGCGGTCTATCGTACCTCACCCTCGCCGATCAGTGCGAACGGTCCCCACATCGCAGGATAGGCATTGCGCGGCGACGAGGCGTCGTCGAGATACGTCAACATGGCGCGGCGCAACGCTTGGGCACGACCGATTTTTGGTTCGTTTTTGAGCAGAGCGAAAGTCGACGTGGTCAAGCGGGTGGCAGCTTCCGAATCCACCGCCCAATGCGACACCAGCAGCGCGCGGGCGCCGGCATAGAAGAACGAACGCGCCAATCCCGACAGGGCCTCTGCGCCGGGCTTGTCGCCGGCGATGGTGTTACAGGCCGACAGCACTACCCAATCCGCATTGAGCTTGAGCTGGGCGACTTCGCTCGCGGTGAGAAGACCGTCGTCGAGTTCGGAGGGCTGATCGGGAATGGAGAGCGCAAGCGAGGGCTCGCCCAGTCCCTTGACGTCGCCGGCGACGAGACCGTGGGTGGCGAAGTAGATGATGCTGTATTGAGCAAGCGCTGCACGCTTGAGCGTCGTTTCGCTGGCATCGCGGCCGAGATGGATGTCGACCTCGCCTGCGCCGACATCCCTGGCCACCGCGTTCAGCTCGTCGGCAGTGTCAGGCAGTTGCGGCAGCGCTTGCGCAAGCCGCGCACGATCGACGCCGGCGCCGCGCCAGAAGTCGGTATAGGCAATCGTCGCGATGCTGCGCGCGGCGACCTTGCCGTTCGCTGCGCGACGATCGGCCGGCCCTTCGGCCGCGGGGCTGAACACGGGATCGCCGAAGCCGGTCATTGGCTTGACGCCCTGATCCTTGCGCGCAAAGGCCCGCAGCGATTTCAGGCTGATCACCGACGGCAGCACCGAGACGGCCTGACGCCGCAACAGCCAGGCGGCGTTGCGATAGCCCTCGAGCTTGTCCGGGATCGCAGCTTGCGGCTTCTCGGTGACGAGCAGATGAAACGGCAATGCGGTCAGTGCCGCCGACGGCACCACCAAAAGGCTGCGCTTGTCCTTCGTCAGCGCTTCGACCGGGCCGAGCAGCGCGACATAGAGCTCGTTGGCGAGCGCGAGGTCGAACAGGCCGGATTTGCCGGAGGCATCGTGCGCCTTGCCGACGTCGAGCCCCTTGCGGAACGCCGACACTTTCCGCGCCAGCGCGTCCGTGCCGAGCGGAATCTCCTTCCAGTCGACGCCCTCGCGCGTGATCGCGATGACATAGCCCTGCTTGTCCACGACGGAATAGATCGTCATCGCTTCATCGGCCGACAGCAACGGCTGGATGTCCTTCACCGCGAGCGGCAGCGGATTTGAGAGCGAGGCATAATCGGGAAACTCGACGGCGAGCGTCTTCTGCAACCCGGCGCGCTCGCTCGCGATCGCGGCGATCCGCGTGCGGCTGCGCTGCTCGGCCGCAACGTCGCGTTGCGCGGCTTGTTTGGACACCGCCGTGGTGATCGCCTTGTCGAGCGCCTCGGCCTCGGCAGCGAGATCCTGCTCCTTGCGCACGAGCTCGGCGAGCCGGTCGCTGCCGGCGGCAAGCCGCACCGCGAGCTTGTTCACGGCGGAGGCGGCGGAAGATTGCGTGCCGCGCTGGATCGCGGCCAGCGCCTCGTCCAGCGCCTTGTCGTCGGAGAGGAGATGCTGCTGCCGCGCGGAAAACAGGATCGGCAGCACCACACGCAGCTGCGCGCGGCCGCTGCGAAGCGTCCTTTCCGCCAGCGGCAGGGCGTCGGCGGTGCGCCCGGAGACGTAGAGGAAATAGGCGAGGTTGCTGGTCGAGGTCACGACGTCGGGATGTTCCGGCCCAAGCGCACGCTCGCGGATCGCAAGGGCGCGCCGGTAGAGCGGCTCGGCATCGCCATAACGCTGCTGGTGCTCGTAGAGCCCGGCGAGATTGTTCAGCGAACGCGCGACGTCGGGATGATCCGGCCCCAGCACCTTTTCGCGGATCGCGAGCGAGCGCTTGATCGGCGCCTCGGCATCGGCATCGCGGTTGAGGTCGCGATCGACCTGACCGATGTTGTTCAGCACCGTGGCGACCGCGGGATGCTCGGGCCCGGCGGCCTTCTGATAGATCGCGAGCGCCCGCTGGAACAGCGGCTCGGCGTCGGCAAAATGCTCCTGCTTCACGTAGAGCGTGGCTAGATTGTTCAGGGCCTGGCCGACATCGGGATGCTCGCGCGACAGCGCCTTTTCGCGAATGGCCAGTGCACGCTTGAACAGCGGCTCGGCTTCAGTGAAGCGGCCCTGCCGCTGATACAGCGCGGCGAGGTTGCTCAGCTCGGGCGCGATCAAGGCGGTGTCGAGGCCGAGCGACTTCTCCATCAGCGCGATGGCGCGCTTGTAGATCGGCTCGGCGAGGTCGTCGCGACCCTGGCCGGCATAGACCTGACCGAGATTGTTGAGCGCGGCGGAGAGTTCGCGACCGTCGTTGCCCTTCTCCAGGCTCGCCACCATGGCCTGCGCCAGGGGCAGCGCTTCGGCATATTTGCCGGCCTGGTTGAGCGCGTTGATCCGCGCGCCCTGTGCGGCGAGATCGGCCTTCTGGGCAAGACCGGGCGTCGCAAGCGACGTGGTGATCGCGAGCGCCAGACCCGCGGCCAACGCCAAACGACGATGTGTCATGAACCCTCTCGCTGCCAATCCCGAACCGGTCACGGAGTTGGGTCGCAGCGATGGGCGGCGGCGTTCAAAGGGTTGCGCTCTGGTCCATCTTCATGCGCGCTTCGCCAGCGAGGCGAACCAGCATCTTGCGGAGCGCCGTGCCATCGGTCACCCGCTCCGGAAACTCCAGCCGCAGCGCGGTCTGGCCGTCCTGCATGTCGAGGCCTTCAGGGTCACAGCCGGTGCAGCGCCAGCCGCCGGCGGCCGCGCCGAGCAGCCTGGTCGCATAGAGGTCCATGGCGTCGCGGTGGTCGGCATTCATGTGCTCCACCGCGTCCTCCTCCGCCGCCAGCAGGTCCTCGGCACCGCTGAGGTCGGTGAGGAACTGCTCCGGCTTGAGGTCGACGATCCGGCCGAAGCCGGCCACCAGATGGGTTCCCGTGGGCCGGATCCTGAAGAACGAAAAATCCTTGAACGAAACAAAGGCTTCCGCCGACGGGTGGGCATTCAGATACCGCCGCCGAAGCAGATCCGTCTCGGCGCCGGCCTGCTCCGCCCGGCCGGACAGCATGATCCGGGCGCCCTCCAGCGGATCGCCGGCGGCACGCTCGTCCAGCATCAAGGAGACCCGGCCATCTGCCAGGATGTTCCTGGTGTGCACGGCCAACCCCGAGATCAGCAGGATCGGCGAGCCATCCGGGTGGCTCGCCAGATTGACCAGGGAACAATAGGGATCGCCGCTGCCCACCATCAACGTCGCGAGAGCGCCCTGCCGCGACCGCCTGAGCAGCGATTTGGCGAGCTTTCCGGGGTCGAAATCGGGGGTCGGTTGCATGGGCTTTCTCTGGTCAGGTGGTTGCAAAGGGGGTCTTTTTTCGGCTAAACGGGGATCCGGTTATGGGTCGGGATGCGGCGAATCTGCCGTGTTTCGTGGAACTTGGTCACACTTCAGCCCAGCTTGCATTGCTCGGTGACAAAGTTCGAACGCCAAGTTCGGGACCCATGTATGCGGCGCATCACTGGATTGCTCGCCGTTTCAAGCCACGACCCAAAACGGAAAGCAGAAAGCAGAGGCTCATGCCCACAATCGCTTTGGTCGACGACGACCGCAATATTCTCACATCCGTCTCGATCGCGCTGGAAGCCGAAGGCTACCGCATCATGACCTACACCGACGGCGCCTCCGCGCTTGACGGTTTTCGCACCACCCAACCGGACCTTGCCATCCTCGACATCAAGATGCCGCGCATGGACGGCATGGAGACGCTGCGCCGTCTCAGGCAGAAGTCCGACCTGCCGGTAATCTTCCTGACCTCCAAGGACGAAGAGATCGACGAGCTGTTCGGCCTCAAGATGGGCGCCGACGATTTCATCCGCAAACCATTTTCGCAGCGGCTGCTGGTCGAGCGCGTCAAGGCGGTGCTGCGCCGCTCGGCGCCGAAGGACCCGACCGTCGCGCCGAAGGAGAACGACGCCAAGGCGCTCGACCGCGGCCTTTTGCGCATGGATCCCGAACGCCATACCTGCACCTGGAAGAACGAGCCGGTGACGCTGACTGTCACCGAATTCCTGATCCTCCAGGCGCTCGCGACCCGGCCCGGCGTGGTGAAGAGCCGCAATGCGCTGATGGACGCCGCCTATGACGATCAGGTCTATGTCGACGACCGCACCATCGACAGCCACATCAAGCGGCTGCGCAAGAAGTTCAAGGTGGTCGACAACGAGTTCGAGATGATCGAGACGCTGTACGGCGTCGGCTATCGTTTCAAGGAAGCCTGAGGCAGCAGGCGCCTTCACGAATGTCCGGAGCATTGCCGGTTCTCGTTCCATCGGGACCGGGATGGCTCTAGGATGCGGGGACCTTCGCACGAGCTGTCCTAACGCGGGCGTAAGCATTGCTGGACCGAACGCAGCCTGACCCGAACCAGAGCGCCGAGGATATCGCATCCGACGGCGTTCCGGAGCACGTTGCCGAAGACAAGCCGGCCGCGCAGGGCTGGCGGCCGCTGAACTGGCTGAAGCGCGCCGGGCAGTTCTTCTTCGCACTGTCCTTCTCCAGCCTGACCCGCCGCATCGTCTCGCTCAACCTCGCCGGCCTCGTCGCGCTGGTGGCGAGCATCCTGTACCTGTCGCAATTCCGCGCCGGCCTGATCGACGCGCGCGCGCAGAGCCTCCTGGTGCAGGCCGAGATCATCGCCGGCGCGATTGCGGCGTCCGCGACCGTGCAGACCAACGCCATCACCATCGACCCCGACCGGCTGCTCGACCTCAAGCCGGGCGAGACCTATGGCGGGTCGGACGACTATTCGCCGCTGGATTTTCCGATCAATCCGGAGCGCGTGGCGCCGGTGTTGCGCACGCTGATCTCGCCGACCAAGACACGCGCCCGCATCTACGATCCGAACGGCAGCCTGCTGGTCGACAGCCGCAGCCTCGATACCGTGGTGCGCCTGCCCCTGCCGTCGCTCTCCGCCGAGAAGCCCGGCATCGTCGAGCGCGGCATGGTCGCGGTGCGCACCTGGCTGAACCGCGGCGACCTGCCGCTCTATCGCGAGCTCGGACCCGAGAACGGCAATGGCTATGCGGAAGTGGCCGATGCGCTCCACGGCGAGAAACGCTCGATGGTGCGGGTCAATCCGCGCGGCGAGGTGATCGTCTCGGTCGCGGTCCCCGTGCTGCGCTCGCGCGCCATCCACGGCGCGCTGATGCTGTCCACCCAGGGCGACGACATCGACCAGATGGTCACCGCCGAACGCCTCGCCATCCTGAAAGTCGGCGGCGTCGCCGCCGCGGTCATGATCATGTTGTCGCTGCTGCTCGCCAGCACGATCGCCGGTCCCGTGCGCCGCCTCGCCGACAGCGCCGAGCGCGTCCGCCGCCGCATCAAGACCCGTGTCGAGATCCCCGACTTCACCCGCCGCCGCGACGAGATCGGCCATCTGTCCGGCGCGCTGCGCGACATGACCAATGCGCTCTACAGCCGCATCGAGGCGATCGAGATGTTCGCCGCCGACGTTGCGCACGAGCTGAAGAATCCGCTGACCTCGCTGCGCTCCGCGGTCGAGACGCTGCCGCTGGCGCGCAACGAGAACAGCCGCGCCCGCCTGCTCGAGGTGATCGAGCACGACGTCAAGCGGCTCGACCGCCTGATCTCGGACATCTCCGACGCCAGCCGGCTCGATGCCGAATTGCAGCGGCAGGACGCGGTTCCGGTCGATCTGCGCCGCCTGCTCGGCACGCTGGTCTCCGTCGCCAACGAAACCAAGCTCGGCCACGACGTCGCGGTCGAGGCGCGCTTCGAGGGCCGCGGGCCAAGCGACACGTTCGCCGTGACCGGCCACGACTCACGGCTCGGCCAGGTGGTCTCGAACCTGCTCTCCAACGCGCAATCCTTCTCGGAAGCCGGCAACAAGGTGCGCCTCACCTGCCGCCGCGTGCGCGGAGAGATCGAGATCGTGATCGACGATGACGGCCCCGGCATTCGCGATGACGCGCTGGAGCGCATCTTCGAGCGCTTCTACACCGACCGTCCGCATCAGGGCTTTGGCCAGAACTCCGGCCTCGGGTTGTCGATCTCCAAGCAGATCGTCGACGCCCATGGCGGGCGCATCTGGGCGGAGAACCGCCCCGGCCCCATGGACGCCGACGGCGAGCCGACGGTTGCCGGCGCGCGCTTCGTGGTGAGGCTGCCGGCGCTATGAGCGACGGCGAGCCCAGCGTGCACGCCTCCGCGGTCAAGGTCGGGAATCTGGCAGTGCTGATCCGCGGCCCGTCGGGCTCCGGCAAGTCGCGCCTTGCCTTCGATTTGATCATGGCGGGCCGCGCCGGCGTGGTCGAAAGGGCCGTTCTGGTCGGTGACGACCGTGTCCATCTGGCGACAGTCGGCGATGAAATTGAAGTCCGCCCGGCGCCGCCGCTGGCCGGCCTGATCGAAATCCGGGGCCTCGGAATCCGCCGCTGCGACTTCGTGGAGCATGCGACCGTCGGCCTCGTGGTCGACCTGGACGCCGCGGACGCGGAACGGCTGCCGCCGGCCGAATCCCTGAAAACAAGCATTTTAGGTGTCGAAATACCGCGAATCCCGGTTAGCCGCGACTATTCGCCCCTCCCACTGGTTGTCGCGGCCTTGACCACTACCAAGAGTTCATCTTCCGTTAATCCCTCGGGCGATTGTTTGAAGGGAAATGGTAACCATATGAACCCCACTATCGCGACCGAATAGACCGGCGCAGCTCCCCTTATCCATCCGTCTAAGTTCAGGGAGATACGCAACATCCCCTCTTGCGCAGGGGCTCTGGATGGTCAAAGTGGCGCGTTCGTGCGGTGCACCAAAAGCGCCCGCGAGGAGTTTTCCGATGATTGGTCTAGTACTTGTGACCCACGGGCGCCTTGCCGACGAATTCAAGGCAGCGCTTGAACATGTCATGGGCCCACAAAAGCAAATCGAAGCGATTACGATCGGCGCTGAAGACGATTCCGATCTGTGCCGAAGCGACATCATCGAGGCGGTTAACCGCGTCGATTCCGGCGATGGCGTTGCGATCCTCACCGACATGTTCGGCGGCACGCCATCCAACCTGGCAATATCCTGCATGAGCCGGCCGAAGGTCGAAGTGCTCGCGGGCATCAACCTTCCCATGCTGGTGAAGCTCGCCAAGGTGCGCGAGGAACGCGCGCTGCCCGACGCGATCGCGATGGCCCAGGAAGCGGGTCGCAAATACGTCACCATCGCCAGCCGCGTGCTCGCCGGCAAATGAGCGACGACGCGCCGCAAGCCGGGACGGGCGTGCCCGCGGGCGCGATCTCCAAGGAGCTCCTGATCATCAACAAGCGCGGCCTGCACGCCCGCGCCTCGGCGAAATTCGTCCAGGCGGTCGAGCGCTTCAACGCGCAGGTGTGGGTGACGCGCGGCGGCGAGACCGTCGGCGGCACCTCGATCATGGGCCTGATGATGCTCGCCGCAGGACCCGGCACGACGATCACGGTCGCTGCGGCTGGTACGGATGCCGACGCCGCGCTCGCGGCGATCACCGAGCTCGTTGAAAGCAAGTTCAACGAGGAAGGGATTTAGGCCCGATTGTCATTCCGAGATGGTGCGACAGCATCGAACCCGGAATGACCTTCGGTCACTTCCCCGGCGGCGCGATGTAGATGTTCCAGCTCATCGACGGACCGGCCTTGCCGTGGGTGAAGCGGCGCGTCGTCATCACCATGCGCTCGGCGTTCGGCGCGGTCTCCGACACCCATTTCTCGAACGCCGGCAGGCGGCCGTCGGCCGGATCGAACACGCCGATGAAGCCGTATGTCTTGACGTCATCGCGCGAGATCAGCCCGGAATCCCAGGCTTCGATCGGCACGAGCGCGACCGGGTGGTCCGGGCTGTAGAACACCATCGGCTGGATCGATTCCATGGTGCCGGCGACGACCGCCCAGCGCGAGGCGAAGCGCGCGTGCCAGGCCTGCGTCAGCTCGCGTGCGAGGTCAGAGCGCGCGCCATAGGTCGCGGTGTTGCCGGCATTGGCGGCCATCTCGCGCGCGGCGATCCAGGGCGAGGCGGCGAGCGTCGCGATGCTCAGCACGAGCCAGATCGCGGCGATGTTGACCAGGGTCGCGCTCTGCACCCGCAGCGTCGGGATCGCGGCCAGCGCCAGGGGCACCAGGAAGAACAGCGAGATGCCCCAATCGGTCTTCATGTAGATGCTGAAGGCGAGCGCGCCGAGCGGCGGGCCGACGGCGACGATGGTCTGGATGATCCAGACATTCAGCGCCTGCGAAAAATTGGCCCCTGGATTGGGACCACGCGCCCAGGCGCGCGTGACGATGCGCAAGGGCGCGCGCAAAAGCAGCGTGAACCAATGCGGCACCAGCGCCATGGCGAGCGCAGCGAGCGCTACGGGAAGGGCCAGCAACGCGAAATTATGCAGGAAGTAGCCGGCCACGAGCTGATGCACGAGACTGGCGTCCTCGAGGCTGTAGGTGTCGCCGGCATAGCTCAGCGGGACGAAATGCACGTCCGCCAGCCACACGATGTGCGGGATCATCGCCACGACAAGCGTCGCGATCGCCACCCACGGCGCCGGCGACAGCAGGAATTTCAAGCGGTCGGGATGGATCAGCGCGGCAAGGCCGATGGCGCCGATCATGGTCAGCACCCAGTATTTGGTCATCAGCGCCAGCGCGGCGGCGAGCCCGAACCAGATGCCGGACTGCCAGCTGCGCTTCTCGAAGGCGTTGAGATAGGCGAGCACGAGCAGCGGCAGCGTGACGAGCTGGAGCAGGTCCGGATTGTACTTGAAGCCCTTGAAATTGAAGATCGGGTAGAGCGCGACCATCACCACGACCAGGAACGCGCGCCGCGCATCCACGACGCGCAAGCTCAGCAGCCAGCAGATCACCATGCCGACGCCGACCGTCGTCATGGCGAGCGTATAGGTCGCCCAGTCCGTCGCCGGGAACGCCTTGAACCAGACGCCGGCGATCCAGCCCGACAGCGGCGGGTGCTTGCCGTACCCCCAGAGGAATTTCTGGCCCCAGCCATAGGCTTCCGCGACGTCCATGTGAACGTCCTGCGCTGCCTTGAGATTGATCAGGATGAAGGTCCAGAGCACCGCATGCAGGATCGCGAGCTGGATCACCAGCCACAGGCGGGCCTCCGGCCGGACCGCGCTGGCAACCAGCCAGGCCCGGAAGCGGTTGAAACTCACCCGTGTCTTCGCACGGGCGCGGGCAGATGGGATTGAGGTCGTCGACATCAGCCGTTGCGTAGCGCGTTTTGGGCCACCGTGGAATCAGCTTGGCGTGAAGAAAGGCCCTGAAAATACAGCAATATGGTTGCCGCACGGGGATGTGAGTGGTATCCCGCGCCCATGACGACCGTCCCCATTTCCAACATCCGCAATTTCTCCATCGTCGCCCATATCGACCATGGCAAATCGACGCTGGCCGACCGCCTGATCCAGATGACCGGCGGCCTGTCCGACCGCGAAATGGCGGGCAAGGAGCAGGTGCTCGATTCCATGGACATCGAGCGCGAGCGCGGCATCACCATCAAGGCGCAGACGGTCCGGCTCGCCTACCACGCCAAGGACGGCAAGGACTACATCTTCAACCTGATGGACACGCCCGGCCATGTCGACTTCGCCTACGAAGTCTCGCGGTCGCTGGCGGCCTGCGAGGGTTCCCTGCTGGTGGTCGACGCCAGCCAGGGCGTCGAAGCGCAGACGCTCGCCAACGTCTACCAGGCGCTCGACAACAATCACGAGATCGTTCCGGTCCTGAACAAGGTCGACCTTCCGGCCGCCGAGCCCGAGAAGGTCAAGCAGCAGATCGAGGACGTCATCGGCATCGACGCCTCCGACGCCGTGATGATCTCGGCCAAGACCGGCCTCGGCGTTCCCGACGTGCTGGAAGCCATCGTCACCCGCCTGCCGCCGCCGAAGGGCGATCGCGATGCGACCTTGAAGGCGCTGCTGGTCGACAGCTGGTACGACGTCTATCTCGGCGTCGTCGTGCTGATCCGCGTCGTCGACGGCGTCATGAAGAAGGGTAGCCGCGTCCGCATGATGGGCACGGGCGCCGCCTACGACGTCGAGCGCGTCGGCTTCTTCACGCCGAAGATGCAGCAGGTCGACGAGCTCGGCCCCGGCGAGATCGGCTTCATCACCGCCGCGATCAAGGAAGTGGCCGACACCCGCGTCGGCGACACCATCACCGACGACAGGAAGCCGGTCACCGAAATGCTGCCGGGCTTCAAGCCGGCGATCCCCGTGGTGTTCTGCGGCCTGTTCCCGGTCGATGCCGACGATTTCGAGACGCTGCGCGCCGCGATGGGCAAGCTGCGCCTCAACGACGCCAGCTTCTCGTTCGAGATGGAGACCTCGGCCGCGCTCGGCTTCGGCTTCCGCTGCGGCTTCCTCGGCCTGTTGCATCTGGAGATCATCCAGGAGCGGCTGTCGCGCGAATTCGATCTCAACCTGATCGCGACCGCGCCGAGCGTCATCTACAAGATGAAGCTGACCGACGGCACCGAGCTCGAGATCCACAATCCCGTCGACATGCCCGACGTGGTCAAGATCGAGGAGATCCAGGAGCCCTGGATCGAGGCGACGATCCTCACCCCGGACGAATATCTCGGCAGCGTGCTGAAGCTGTGCCAGGACCGCCGCGGCGCGCAGAAGGAGCTGACCTATGTCGGCGCCCGCGCGATGGTGAAATACGACCTGCCGCTCAACGAGGTCGTGTTCGACTTCTACGACCGGCTGAAATCGGTCTCCAAGGGCTACGCCTCGTTCGACTATCATCTCACCGACTACAAGCCGGCCGACCTCGTCAAGATGCAGATCCTGGTCAATGCCGAGCCGGTGGACGCGCTCTCCATGCTGGTGCATCGCACCCGCGCCGAAGGCCGCGGCCGCGCCATGGTCGAGAAGATGAAGGAGCTGATCCCGCCGCACATGTTCCAGATCCCGATCCAGGCGGCGATCGGCGGCAAGGTGATCGCCCGCGAGACGGTGCGCGCGCTGCGCAAGGACGTCACCGCAAAATGCTACGGCGGCGACATCACGCGTAAGCGCAAGCTTCTGGAGAAGCAGAAGGAAGGCAAGAAGAAGATGCGGCAGTTCGGCAAGGTCGACATCCCGCAGGAAGCCTTCATTGCCGCGCTGAAGGTAGATAGCTGAGGCCAACGGGCCCAGGCTTTCACGGATACATCAGCCGCCGTCATGCCCGGGCTCGTCCCGCCTGCGGGGCCGAAGCCCCTTCGGCGAGGCGAGCCCGGCCATGACGACGAAGGCAGGACCAGATTTCGTGACGAGATCGGTCCGGTCCGAGGCTTTTGCGACCGGACAACAAAAACCGCGAAAACAACCCCATGCACAGTAGCCGGCCCCTTGCCGGCATTGGGTTTTTCGAATTTTCGATTTTACGAAATCCGGGTTGACCCGTCGGGCAAAACAGGGGCATGATGGCATCATGGCAGCGGGTGCGCAGCAGGCCTTCATCAGGACGCACCATCTCGACCGCCGGCCGATCGGCAGCCTCTGATTTCGATATCCAGGCATCGCGTCGGTGACGGCTTACGTCGGCTCCTGGCCCGTCAACCGACCTGCCAAGCGCTTTTCCCTTCATCCGCTTTGAGTGGTCGTAGATCTTGCCGGTGGCGATGGGCGGGGTTGAAAAACGCTCCCAGCGGCGGCAATCTCGGCCTGAGTGAGGCCTCGATCTGGAGAATCTCGGCTTATGCCGATCGATGCGAGGATCGACGATGAAGCCGCGGCTGAGAATGTGGCTTGCCGTTGTTGCGGGCGTCGCCCTGGTGCTCGCCGTCGCCTGGGCCGTCATCCTCTGGACCCGCCCGGAACCTATTCGCATCGCGTTCGCCAATTCGCTCTCTGGCCCGTCCGCCCCGGCCGGGACGGAAAGCCTGGTCGCGACGCAGCTTGCAATCGACGAGGTGAACGCCAAGGGTGGCGTCAACGGACGGCTCATTGAACTCGTTCTGTTCGACGACGCAAGTGATCCAGCCGTGGCGCGCGCGAATGCGCAGGCGATCGCCGACAGCCCATGCGTCGCTGTGCTCGGCCATTATCTCAGCTCCACTTCGCTCGCGGCAGCGCCGGTATATAAGGCTGCGCGGGTTCCGGCGCTCACGGGAAGCGCGGCTGCCGACGATCTGACATCCACCAATGATTACTATTTTCGTGCGTTGGCGCCGGTCTCCGCGCAGGCGCGCTCGGTCGCGGAACATCTGCGCGCCGTGATGAAGGAGCCAAAAGTCCGTCTTGTTCACACGCGCGATTCCTACGGCAAGAGTTTTGCGCGTGGATTTGCGGCGGCCTATCCGGCGGAGCAGTTGCACGTGTTCGGACTGGACGTCGCAGCCGGTCAGATCGGATCGATGGATGGGGCGCTAGAAGCTGCCGCGCAGGAGCCCGGACCCGGCGTTATCGTCGTCGGCGCGGCACCCGATTTCAGCCCAGACATCATCAAGGCGCTGCGTCGCCACGGCATCAAGGGAACGATCATCGCATCCCAGGGCGCGGCCCGCGAAAGCTATTTGCAGAATTTCGCCAACGAGCCCGAGGAAAAATCGCATCCGGGTTTCTTCAGCGAAAATCTGTATGCCGCTTCATCGCTGATGTTCGACAGCGCAGGCGTGGCGGCGCAGGCCTTTGCCGTCGACTACAAGGCGAAAGCGGGAACCTCGCCAAGCTGGGTTGCCGGCGGCGCGTATGACGCCGCGCGCCTGATGATCGATGCGCTCAAACGAGCTGCCGTACATCACCGGTTTATGGGGCAGGGGATTCAGAAACGATCCGACAGCAAGGTTGCGGATCGCGACCGGGTGCGCGTCGCACTGGCTGCGATCGACAGTCCGAAATCGGCGGTCGTCGGGCTGACGGGGCGGCTCTATTTCAACGCGAACCGCGACATTCCGCGCCCGATCCGAATGGGTTTCTTCCATTACGGTCGGTTCGTCACGGCGCCGCAGCAACTCGTGCGCATCGATCAGCCTGATGGAATCGATCTCGCCGCGGAACAGGAGAAGGGCCATGTCATCGCGTTCGAGGATCGGCGCTACTGGATTCAGCGCGTCGTCTATACCGGCATCGACATCATTCGCGTCAGCCGGATCGACGTGAAGCAAAATTCGTTCAACGTCGACTTCTATCTCTGGATGCGATTCGCTGGCGACGACGAGGCGCAGACGCACGTCGAATTCCCGGCATTGCTGGATCGCGGGGCTTTCGATCCAGCGCGGCCGATTCAGGCGGGACACGAAGACGGCCTGAGCTACCGGCTCTATCGCGTCAACGGCGATTTCAAGGCCCGTTTCGATCTCCATGACTATCCGTTCGACACGCAGCAATTGCATCTACATTTTCAGAACACGGAACGGCGGCGGGAACTCATCACCTATGTCATCGATCGGTTCGGCTTGCGCCTCGCCGACGACGGAAGCTCGCGGGCCGAGGACGGGGCCTATTCCGGACTTCCGCTCTGGCGATTTCTCGGGCTGACCTATTTCGTCGAATCCCTGTCCAGCGGATCGACGCTCGGAAAGGCGTCTTTGTTTGGTGCCGAGGCAAGGACGGAATTCGCAGGCTTCGATGCGACCATCATGCTGCGCCGCAGCTCCGCCATCTACATGCTGAAGAACCTGCTGCCGCTGTTTCTGCTCGTGCTCGTCGTATTCGCCACGCTGTTCTTTCCCGAAACCATGTTTCGTGAACGCGTGACGATCCCAGTGACCTCGATCCTGGCGAGCGCGGTGCTGCTCGTGGCGGTGAACAGCCAGATCGGCGATGTGGGATACACGGTGGTGGTCGAAGAGATGTTCTACATCTTCTTCGTACTATGCCTGATGGCGATGTTGGCGGGCTACAGACATGAAAAACTTCGGGACGCGGGCCGAAAGCGCGTCGCTGTTGTTTCGGATCACGTCGCGCAGATCATTTATGCCGGGACGGTGCTCGCCATCATCGTCGTGCTCTACCGGCGTTATGCCGTGTGAGGCAAGCGTGGATACCTCGCCGGCCCGCCGCACCTTTTGAGGACGAGATTTGATGGGTTTCGCTTTCGCTCTACCCATCCTACGCGCTGGCCGGCGCCGCGATCGTGGCGGCGATCGTCGCCGCAGTGCTGGTCGGCAGTGCGACTGCGTCCTGAAGCCCAAATCAAACAGAACGCCCGAAGGGCCGGTCATTGATGTTCGATTACGAAAATAGAAAGGTCCCAATCAGCAGGCCCGCGGCGAAAGCGAAAAGCCCCAAAGTGCAGATCGAAACAATACGAACGAGGACGCGTACTTGCGCCTCGTACTCCTCTTCTGCGGTCTTGTGGGACTGAGCCGCCACTGCAACTGCCCTACCATCGCCCAGATTGGGCGAATGTACGCTCGGAATCATGGTCAACGCGAGGCATTTTGGCCCCGCCGCGATGCCCTGTTCGTGACTTGGCGGGGGCATCTCTTGACCTGGCCGGCGTCGTTTCAACGGGGAGGATCATCCCTTGAGGTCCGTTCAATGGGGCTTAGCGGACTGAATTTGCTCGAGTTGAGTTTTTCGCGTTTTGACCCTGGCTGTGTGAAAACGCTGCTGCTTTGCTATGATTCTCTGGTGATTCTGCGGGGGAAGCTGATGAGGCGCTTCGTTGAGCAGGCCGATCGTGGGCAATGGACATTATTGCCCGAATGCCTCGATGATTTCATTGACGAGAGCAACCCTGTTCGAGTGATCGACGTGTTTGTCGATGCGCTTGATTTGGCTGAGATGGGCTTTGAGGGAGCGGAGCCGGCCGCAACGGGACGGCCGTCGTATCACCCCTCGGTTCTCCTGAAGCTCTACATTTATGGCTATCTGAACCGGGT
>NZ_SPQT01000049.1 GCF_004571025.1 Bradyrhizobium niftali
GTGCATGTCGGGGTCGACGCCCGAGGGCGGGCAGAGCACGCCGTCGGACTTGGCCAGCCTGTCGCCGAGTGGTTCCCGGGACTGGCCGGTAGTTGTGCCGTCGGGCGCAGCGCCGCGGTTCGGGCGGTCCTGGGGCAGGCAATTAGCGGCGTGCTGAGCCGATGGCGGCGCGGTCGCTTGCGGCGGCGTCGCCGGTAGCGGCGGGGCCTGCGCGATCGCGGCGCCTGAGACGGCGACGGCGAAGCCCGCAAAGAGGAGTTTTGATGTCGTGCGCATGGGAGGGAAACGCGCGGGTTGGGGGCGATGTTCCCGGCCAAAGCGCGATGTGATCGGGTTTGGATCAATCCCCCGAGGCATCCCCATCGTCATTGCGAGCGCAGCGAAGCAATCCAGAGATTCTCCGCGGTGAGATTCTGGATTGCTTCGCTGCGCTCGCAATGACGGGGTGGTGAGGGCTTTGTCCTCTCGCGAGGTCTCGCTGGTGGAGAGAGCCCTCTCCCCTACCCTCTGCCGCATCCGCCTTCGCCAAGGCTTCGGCGGACAAGAGCGGGAGAGGGAGTGCACCGGCGGCCTGGCTGCGCGCCGGGCCCATAATTACGATTTGCGGTAGCGGATCAGCGAAAAGTGCCCCATCGGCGGCATCGGGCGGCGCTCGGCGAGCGTGATGCCGCCGTGTTTCGCGGCCCAGTCGACCAGGCGCTGCCACGGGAATTCCGGACGCCAGCCGAGACGGCGGGCGACGGGGGCAAAGGCGAGTTCGAACAGCTTGCGCGGACCGCTCTCGGCGCCGATGTGGTTGACGAGGATCAGCTCGCCGCCGGGCTTCAGCACGCGCACGAACTCGTCGAGCGTGCCTTCGGGATCCGGCACGGCGGTGATGACATATTGCGCGACCACCGCGTCGAAGAAGTTTTCCGGGAAGGCGAGGTTCTTGGCGTCCATCACCGAGAGCACCTCGACATTGCTAAGCCGCATCGCGCGCACGCGCGCCTGCGCCTTGCGCAGCATCGGCTCGGAGATGTCCACGCCGCAGATTTTCGTGGTGCGCGAATAATCCGACAGTGAGAGGCCGGTGCCGACGCCGACGTCGAGGATGCGGCCGCCGATGCGATCGGCCTCCGCGATGGTCGATTGCCTTCCGGCGTCGAACACCTTGCCGAACACGAGATCGTAGACCGGCGCCCAGCGGCCATAGGCCTTCTCGACCCCGGCCCGCGAGATGTCTGCTGCCATGCCCCCCTGCCCCAGCTTATTTTCTTAGCCGCGCACCGCTTCCACCAGCGGCCTCGCTGCGTTGCTCGCGACCTTGGCCGCGGCGCTTTGAATGAAGCCGCCGCCGAGCACGCGGGCCTGGCCGCTGGCTGCGTCGTAGAACACGCAGGCTTGTCCCGGCGAGACGCCCTCCTCGCCGGCGACGAGCTCGACCTCGTAATGGCCATTGCCGCCGCGCAGCCACGCCGGCTGGGGGCTGCGGGTCGAGCGCACGCGCACGAACATCTCGAGGCCGCTTCCGATGGCGCGGTCGATGTCGCCGTCGCCGATCCAGTTGACGTCGCGCAGCACGATGCTGTGCATCTTCAGCGCATCGCGCGGGCCGACCACGACGCGGCGGTTGGCGGCCTCGAGCCGCACCACGAACAGCGGCGCGTGCGCGGCGATGCCGAGGCCGCGGCGCTGGCCGACGGTGAAATTGGCGATGCCGTTGTGCTGGCCGAGCACGCGGCCGTCGAGATCGACGATGTCGCCGGGGTCCATCGCGTTCGGCCGCAGGCGGGTGATGATGTCGGTGTAGCGGCCGGTCGGCACGAAGCAGATGTCCTGGCTGTCGTGCTTGTCGGCGACCGCAAGACCAAAGCGACGCGCGAGCTCGCGCGTCTGCGGCTTGGTCATGTCGCCGAGCGGGAAGCGCAGGAAATCGAGCTGGTCGCGCGTGGTCGCGAACAGGAAGTAGCTCTGGTCGCGATCGGCATCGGCGGCGCACACCAGCGCGCGCGAGCCGTCGTCGAGATGGCGCGAGGCGACGTAATGGCCGGTGGCGAGCGCCTGGGCGCCGAGCTCGCGCGCGGTCTTCAGGAGGTCGCGAAACTTGACCGAGCGGTTGCACTCGATGCACGGCACCGGCGTCTCGCCGAGCGCGTAGCTGTCGGCAAAGTTGTCGATGACGGATTCGCGAAAACGGTCCTCGTAGTCGAGCACGTAATGGGGGATGCCGAGCTTGGCGGCGACGTCGCGGGCGTCGTGGATGTCCTGGCCGGCGCAGCAGGCGCCCTTGCGATGGGTCGCCGCGCCGTGGTCGTAGAGCTGGAGCGTGATGCCGACGACGTCGTAGCCCTCAGCCTTGAGCAGCGCAGCCGTCGTCGAGGAATCGACGCCGCCCGACATGGCGACGACGACCCTGGTGTCCTGCGGACGGCCTTCGAGATCCAGACTGTTGAGCATGGGTTCTTAAGGTGTGACGGCGGCGTTTTGCGATCCGCGATGTGCCTTTGGCCGGGGCATCGGCGGTCCCGGGGAACATCGGTTCCCGCAAGGCGCGCGGCTTGCCCGGTCGAAAGCGGCTGAGAGCGATCTCTTTAATATAGGGGGCATTCCGGTGAAGCAATCACGGGGGAGGCCGGCTTGGGGCAATTCTTGCCGGGGCGGCAGAAATGGCGGGGTCGCGGAGGGCCCTGCGACGGCGCCATCAATTCATCAAGATGTTGAATTTACTTGATAAATTTCTCCGCGCGGGGCTGGCCCGCTCCTTGCTACCCCTGTGCCGAAGATGTTTTCAAGGGGTCGCCTGTGGTCGGTCGGACGTCAGATGTAGCTGCAAGCGTGCCGGTTCCGAGCGCGCAGCAAAAGACTGCGCGCTCGCAAGGGCCGAAGGACACGTCGACGAACGACTCCTTCGGCTCGCTGGTCGACAGCAACACCCAGGCGATCAGCAACAACGCGGCCTCGCAGGCGCAGGACAGCGCGCCGCGGCGGACCGATTCGGCATCGTCCGCCTCGGACAAGAGCCCGCGCGACACCGCCTCGACCGACCCATCCTCGCAGAGCAAGGCGAGCGACGACACCGACAATTCCGCGCCCGCCAGGAGCGAGGCGACGGACGATCCGGCCAAGGATTCGGCCAAGGATCCAACCAAGACCGGCAAGACCAAGGACAAGCCGGAGGCGTCCGACGCCAAATCGGCTGATAAGTCCGACGAGACCAAGGGCGACAAGGCCGACGGCACCGACGGGCTCGCCGCCGCCGTCGATGCCGCAGCCGCCGCGCAAGTGGACGCGACGCAGACCGCCGTGCCCGATCCCGGCGTCGTGGTGGCCGCGCCGGACGTGCCTCTCGATCCGAACGCTGCGGCGAACCAGGCTGGCGATGCCGCCTCCTCGCCGCTGACGATCGCCGCCGCCGGCATCGCCGCCAGCGCCTCCACCGCAGCGCGGATCGCCGGCGCCAAGACCGATACGGCGACGGCCGGCGACAAGAGCGCCAAGGCCGCAGGCGCCAAGGTCGATGCCGACACCTCGGCGACGCTTGCGGACGCCGCGACCGGCACCACCGACGGCACCGCGACCGACGCCAAGACCAATGGCGGACTGATCGCCGCCGTTGACCAGGGCACGCCGAAGACCTCGTTCAAGGCCGCCGCGACCGCGCAAGGCGCGAGCGACGTCTCCAATATCGGCCAGGACGCGGGCAAGGCGAACGCCGCGACCGCGCAAACTCCGGCGACCGCGACGGGCGCCGCCGCGCATCCGCAAGCAGCCAAGCCGCAAGACGAGGCCGGCGCGACCGACGCGAAGACAGGTCCCGCCGACCGCGCCGCCGATGCAACCCCTGGCGCACCGGCCACGCACGCCCATGCGAATGCGCAAGGCCCCGTCACCGCGACCGACAGCAGCGCGCAGGCCGCCTCCGCCGTGCAGGCGCCGCTGACCAATACGACGTCGGCTGCGACGGCCTCGACCGCAACGCTCACCGCGACCGCGGCCAACTCGACGGCCGTGCCGATCAACGCCGTGCCGATCGAGATTGCAGCCGCCGCACGCGCCGGCAAGACCCGCTTCGACATCAGCCTCGATCCGGTCGATCTCGGCCGCATCGACGTGCGCATAAATGTCGACCGCAACGGCCAGGTCACCTCGCATCTCACCGTCGAGAAGCCGGAGACGCTGCAGATGCTGCGGCAGGACGCGCCGCAATTGCAGCGCGCGCTCGACGATGCCGGCTTCAAGACCGGCAGCAACGGGCTCTCCTTCAGCATGCGCGACCAGAATTCGTCGGGGCAGAACTCCGGCCAGAACAACGACAATGGCGGCAATGCCCGCCGGCTGATCATCAGCGAGGACGACAGCGTTGCCGCAGCGCCTGTCGGGCGCAGCTACGGCCGCATGCTCGGATCGAGCAGCGGCGTCGACATCAGAGTGTGAGGAGTATTCGATCATGACCACCACGAATGCCGCCACTGCCCCAACTGTCGTCTCCGGCACGACCGACATCCCGAAATCCTCCTCGTCGAACTCGCTGAGCTCGACGACGGGATCGACGCTGGCCGGCAACTTCCAGACCTTCCTGACGCTGCTGACGACGCAGCTCCAGAACCAGAACCCGCTCGATCCGCTCGACACCAACCAGTTCACCCAGCAACTGGTGCAGTTCGCCGGCGTCGAGCAGCAGCTCAAGACCAACGATGCGCTGTCCCAGCTCGTCACCCTGCAGCAGACCACGCAGGCGACCCAGGCGCTGGGCTTCGTCGGCAAGACGGCGCTGGTCGACGGCTCGACCGCGACCATGAAGAACTCGTCGGCGACCTGGCATCTCAACGTGCCGTCCGACTCGACCGTGGACGTCACCGTCGCCAATTCCAGCGGCCAAACCGTTTTCACCGGCAAATATACCGCCGCCGCCGGCACCGACATTCCCTTCACCTGGAACGGAATGGGCAATGACGGCACGCAATGGCCCGACGGCAAGTACACCATCTCGGCCACGGGCAAGGACGTGGCGGGCAACAATGTCGGCATCGCCGCCCAGGTGCAGGGCGTGGTGTCGTCCGTCGACCTGACTCAGTCGCCGCCGCTGCTCACCATCGACGGCGCCAGCTACACGCTGAGCCAGGTGAAGAGCATCATCGCGACGAGCAGCAACTGAGGTGAGCGCACACGCCACACATCACGCCACACATTAAGGTGTCATCCCGGCGAAGGCCGGGATCCATAACCACGGTAGGAAATTTGGCGAAGACATTCTCGGTACTGCTACCTGCGTCCTATCGTTAGATCACGCGGTATGGGTCCCGGCCCCCCGTGCGCAATTGCGCACTAGGCCGGGACGACAGTTGAGGGCCTTGCAGCGTCGCGTTCGGGCCCGGTTTGTTAGTAAAGTATTTACCTTCTGCCCCGCCCGGCCGGCCGAGATTACGTCTTCCGCCCGCCAAGCCGGCCGCGTTCCCGCAAGTTTCAACGAGAATTGTATTGAACCCTTAGGCTTAGCGGATTTTTAAGCCACGGCGCGTAGGGTTACGGCGTGAGTTCAGTGGTTGAGAGTTTGTGAGTACGCCATGACAGAACCCCATCGCCCGAGGGTAAAATACGTCATCGGGCCGGACGGCAGTCCGCTGACGATCGCAGATCTGCCCGCACCCGGCACCAAACGCTGGGTCATCCGCCGCAAGGCTGAAGTCGTCGCCGCCGTGCGTGGCGGACTTCTCTCCCTCGAGGAGGCCTGCAGCCGTTATACGCTGACGGTCGACGAATTCCTCTCCTGGCAGTTTTCCATCGACCAGCACGGTCTGGCGGGTCTTCGCACCACCCGCATCCAGCAATATCGCCAGTAAGCGATCCGGAAATCTGCGGCTTTTGACGAAAATCGGCCCCGCCCTGCGAGGCCGATTTTTTTCATGTTCGTTCCTGGTCGTTCTTTGGCGCTACTTTTGTCCCAGCTCTTAACCTTCGTTAACCATATCGAAACCATCACCTAGGCAATAATTGCCCAGTCGGCCGCTCTGGAATGCGGGTCGAATTGGTCGGGGCGGTTGCTTGCAAGGTCTTGCGGACTTTTTAAAAGGTATCGGCGCCGCCCGGTTCGGGGCGATGATCGCGGTCACCGCCGCGCTCGTCGGCTTCTTCGCGTTCGTCATCATGCGGGTCACCACGCCGCAGATGACGACGCTGTTCACGGACCTCTCGGTCGAGGATTCTTCCAGCATTATCAAGGACCTGGAGCGCCAAGGCATCCAGTTCGAGCTGCGCAATGAGGGCACCATCATCATGGTGCCCAAGGACAAGGTGACGCGGCTGCGGATGAAGCTCGCCGAGGGCGGCCTGCCCAAGGGCGGCGGCGTCGGCTACGAGGTGTTCGACAAGTCGGACGCGCTCGGCACCACCTCCTTCGTCCAGAACATCAATCATCTGCGCGCGCTGGAAGGCGAGCTCGCCCGCACCATCCGCGCCATCGACCGCATCCAGGCCGCCCGCGTCCATCTGGTGCTGCCGGAGCGCCCGCTGTTCTCGCGCGAGGCGCCGGAGCCGTCGGCCTCGATCGTGGTGCGGGTCCGCGGCGCGCTGGAGGCGCAGCAGATCAGGGCTATCCGCCATCTCGTCGCCTCCGCCGTCAACGGACTGAAGCCGCAGCGGGTCTCGATCGTGGACGAGGCCGGCCAGCTCCTCGCCGACGGCGCCGCGACCGATCCGGAGCAGGCGCTCGGCGACGAGCGCCGCACCACCTTCGAGAAGCGGATACGCAAGCAGGTCGAGGACATCGTCTCCTCGGTGGTCGGCTCGGGCCGCGCCCGCGTCCAGCTCTCCGCCGATTTCGACTTCAACAAGATCACCCAGACCTCGGACAAGTTCGACCCCGAGGGCCGCGTGCTGCGCTCGAGCCAGACCCGCGAAGAAAGCAGCATGACCGCCGACAACAACGGCCAGGTCACCGTCAACAACGAGCTGCCGGGCAACCAGCAGAACAGCGGCGTCGCGGCCAAGGACCAGAGCAAGAAGACCGAGGAGACCAACAATTACGAGATCTCCCGCACCACCAAGACCGAGGTGACCGAGGCCGGCCGGGTCAACCGCATCTCGGTCGCGGTGCTGGTCGACGGCATCTACAGCAAGAACGAGAAAGGCGAGCTGGCCTATCAGGACCGCACCAAGGAGCAGCTCGACCGCATCGCGACCCTGGTGCGCTCGGCGATCGGCTTCGACCAGAAGCGCGGCGACCAGGTCGAGGTCGTCAATCTGCGCTTCGCCGACGCCCCCTCCACCGCCCCGATCGGCGAGCCTGGCGGCTTCCTCGGCACGCTCCAGTTCACCAAGGACGACGTCATGTACTTCGTCGAGCTCGGCGTGATGATGCTGCTCGGCCTGGTCGTGCTGTTCCTGGTGATCCGCCCGCTGGTCAAGCGCATCCTCGCCTCCGACGAAGTCGCCGCCGCCATCAGCGGCGTGCTCGCCGGCCCGGCCGCCTCGGACGAGGCCGCCCCGGCCGCCGGCCAGGCGCTGCTGCCCAGCGGCGCCGCCAGCGCGATCGACGTCGCCACCATCCAGGGCCAGGTCCACGCCCAGTCCGTTCATCGCGTCGGCGAGCTCGCCGAGCGCAACCCCAACGAAACCGTCGCCATCATCCGCCAATGGCTGAGCGAACCGGCGAAATGATCCGAGAAATGAACTGACATGGCCGCAGCCCTGCAAAACGCCAACAGCAACGACATTACCAGCGTGATCTCCACGCTCGGTCAGCGCGCCAACACCCGGGCCAAGGACGGCAAGCCGGCCGAGCAACTGGTCGGACCGAAGCGTGCCGCGATCCTGATGCTGGCGTTGGGCGAGCAGTACGGCGGCAAGATCTGGTCGATGCTCGACGACGACGAGGTGCGCCAGCTCTCGCTGGAAATGTCGACGCTCGGCACCGTCGAGGTCGACACGGTCGAGGACATGCTGCTCGAGTTCGTCTCGCGCATGTCGGCCTCGGGCGCGCTGATGGGCAATTTCGACGCCACCGAACGGCTGCTCCAGCAATACCTGCCGCCGGAGCGCGTCAACGGCATCATGGACGAGATCCGCGGCCCTGCGGGCCGCAACATGTGGGAGAAGCTCTCCAACGTGCAGGAAGAGGTTCTCGCCAACTACCTCAAGAACGAATATCCGCAGACCATCGCGGTGGTGCTGTCGAAGCTGAAGCCGGAGCACGCCGCGCGCGTGCTCGGCATCTTCCCCGAGGACCTCGCCCTCGACGTCGTCAACCGCATGCTGAAGATGGAAGCGGTGCAGAAGGAGGTGATCGAGAGCGTGGAGAAGACGCTGCGCACCGAATTCATGTCCAACCTGTCGCAAACCCGCCGCCGCGACGCCCACGAGGTGATGGCCGAAATCTTCAACAATTTCGACCGCCAGACCGAAACCCGCTTCATCACCTCGCTGGAAGAGGACAACCGGGAATCGGCCGAGCGCATCAAGGCGCTGATGTTCACCTTCGACGACCTCGTGAAGCTGGACTCCGGCTCGGCCCAGACCCTGATGCGCAACGTCGACAAGGACAAGCTCGGCGTCGCGCTCAAGAGCGCCAACGAGGACGTCCGCAACTTCTTCTTCGGCAACATGTCCTCGCGCGCGGCCAAGATGCTGCAGGACGACATGGCGGCGATGGGCCCGGTCCGTCTGCGCGACGTCGACGAGGCGCAGGCGCTGCTGGTCAACCTCGCCAAGGACCTCGCCGCCAAGGGCGAGATCATGCTGACCAAGAACCGCGCCGACGACGAGCTGGTGTATTGATGGCCGCTCCGGCAAAATTCCTGTTCGACACCGACTTCGCCGCGCCGGACCGGACGCGCGAGAAGGCCGCGTCCGCGGCCGAAATCGCCCAGAAGGTCGCGGAAGCGGAGGCGCGCGCCTATCAGGACGGCTTTGCAGCCGGCCAGCGCGAGGCCAAGGCCGAGAGCGACCGCCGCGTCGCGCTCGCCATGGAAGAGATCAACATCGCGATCCGGGGCGTCGCCTCGGGCATGGGCAACATCGAGACCAAGATGGAGACCGAGGCGGTCGAGGTCGCGGTCGCGGTGGCGCGCAAGCTGTGCGCCGATCTGGTCGCCGCCGAGCCGCTCGGCGAGATCGTGGCGCTGGTCAAGGACTGCTTCTCGCATCTGGTCGCGACGCCGCATCTCGTCGTCCGCATCAACGACGAGCTCTACGACAGCGCCCGCGAGAAGATCGAGCGGCTTGCCAAGCAGAGCGGCTTCGAGGGCCGGCTGGTGATCCTGGCCGAGCCGGAGATTGCGACCGGCGACTGCCGGATCGAATGGGCCGATGGCGGCGTCGTGCTGGAGCGCGGCGCCATCGCGGCCAAGATCGACGAAATGGTCGGACGCTATATCGCGTCCCGCAGGGGGAGCTAAGCCATGAGCGACACCGACGGACAGGTCCCGCTGCCCGATCTCAACGGCCCGATGCCGCCTACCGGCACCGACGTCGGCTACAACGAGGACGAATATGCGGCGCGCGCCGCCGCCGACCTCGAGGCCGTGTTCGACGTGCCGGTGCAGGTCTCGGCCGTGCTCGGCCGCTCCAAGATGGACGTCGGCGAGCTCTTGAAGCTCGGGCCCGGCACCGTGCTGGAACTCGACCGGCGCGTCGGCGAGGCCATCGACATCTACGTCAACAACAAGCTGGTCGCCCGCGGCGAGGTCGTCCTGGTCGAGGACAAGCTCGGCGTGACCATGACCGAAATCATCAAGACCGAACGCACGTAATTATTACGCGAACACAGGGAATGACGCGCGGCAGCGCGACCAGACGGACAGGAGACTGACATGCGGCTTCTCATCGTTGGCACATTGAAGGGCCAGCTCACCACCGCCACCAAGATCGCGATGGAGAACGGCGCCACCGTGACCCACGCCGAGGATCACGAGCAGGCGATGCGCGTCCTGCGCGGCGGCAAGGGCGCCGACCTCCTGCTGGTCGACGTCGCCCTCGACATCCGCGACCTCGTGATGCGGCTGGAGGCCGAGCACATCCACGCCCCGATCGTCGCCTGCGGCATCACCAACGACGCCCGCGCCGCGGTCGCCGCGATCCATGCCGGCGCCAAGGAATACATCCCGCTGCCGCCGGATCCGGAGCTGATCGCCGCGGTGCTGGCCGCCGTCGCCAACGATTCCCGCGAGCTGGTCTATCGCGACGAGGCGATGGCGAAGGTGATCAAGCTCGCGCAGCAGATCGCGGGCTCCGACGCCTCGGTGATGGTCACCGGCGAATCCGGCACCGGCAAGGAAGTGCTGGCCCGCTACGTCCACACCCGCTCGGCCCGCGCCAAGCGGCCGTTCATCTCGATCAACTGCGCCGCGATCCCCGAGCATCTCCTGGAGTCCGAGCTGTTCGGCCACGAGAAGGGCGCCTTCACCGGCGCGATTGCCCGACGCATCGGCAAGTTCGAGGAAGCGACCGGCGGCACGCTGCTGCTGGACGAAATCTCGGAGATGGACGTCCGCCTGCAATCGAAGCTGCTGCGCGCCATCCAGGAGCGCGTGATCGACCGCGTCGGCGGCACCAAGCCGGTGCCGGTGGACATCCGCATCATCGCGACCTCGAACCGCAATCTGGCCGAGGCCGTGCGCGAAGGCACGTTCCGCGAGGACCTGCTGTTCCGCCTCAACGTCGTCAATTTGAAGATCCCGCCGCTGCGCGAGCGTCCGCTCGACATCCTCGAGCTCGCCCAGCACTTCGTGAAGAAGTATGCCGAAGCCAACGGTGTGCCGGTGCGCCCGATCTCGGCGGAAGCGCGCCGCGTGCTCTCCAGCAATCGCTGGCAGGGCAACGTCCGCGAACTCGAAAACACCATGCACCGCTCCGTCCTGATGGCGCAGGGCGACGAGATCGGACCCGACGCGATCCTCACCCCGGACGGCGACCGCCTCGACCTCGCCAAGACGGTACCGGCCGTGGCGCATGCCACGATGGCCGCCGAGCAGGTGACGCGCGCTCTCGTCGGCCGCACGGTGGCGGACGTCGAACGCGACCTGATCCTGGAGACGCTGAAGCACTGCCTCGGCAACCGCACCCACGCCGCCAACATCCTGGGGATCTCGATCCGCACGCTGCGCAACAAGCTCAACGAATACGCCGACGGCGGCATCCCGATCACCCCGGCGGGAACGCCGGGCGAATATCCGCGCATGCCGATGGTGGGGGCGTAAGGACCACACGCGGTGAAGGACACGAATGCCCGGGCTTGGCCCGGGCATTCTTTTGAGTGGAACGCAAACAGTCACCGCACAATAACTGTCGTCCCGGCCTAGTGCGCAATTGCGCACGGGGGCCGGGACGACAATGTCGCTTTCCTACTCCGACCTGGCCGCGCCCGCGCCGGCCTACTTGCCCGGCGGTACGTAGGTGCTCACGAGTTTGGAAGCCTTCTCCGCGATGCTCTTGAACTCGCTCATCTTCCAAGCGCGTACGGTTTCGATCTTGGAGACGGCGCCAGCCGCAGCGGCCACCATTCCAATCGCAATGGCATCGGAGCCGTCAGGAAACTCCGTGACGAGCACTGCATCGTGTTGACCAGTGGTCATGAAAGCTCCCTGGAGCTTCCCACCGGCCTTCTCGACCAGCGCGCCGATGGCCGATGTGCGATCGATCGGCTTGTCGACCATTCCCTTGATGCCGGCATTTGAGTATGAGACGTACGAGATGAACAACGGCATGTTTCTCTCCGTTGAGGTTACACCGGTGACAATGTCGTCCTAGAAAAGGCGCTCTGAAACGAGAGCAAGGCACAGCCTGCCGACGGCATGCGAGCTGCCTTGAAAATTGAGCCACGGACTTCGGCACGTCCAACTGGCAGCTTGCGCCGACTATAGCCGACTCCACAATGCAGCGCGAACGGTAAGCCAAGCCTACCCATCCGGAAACGCCACTGTTCTACCGGCCAGGAAAGATCTGCTTCTCGGTTAGGCCTCGACCGGCGAGTGAAGCAGTTCACAGTCGAACTGCATCAAGATCGCTAGAGTCCGCGAGCAGCACGACGCGATGTCGGCCGGAGCCGCAACGGCCTCGCGAAACGTCCTTCACATCGAAAGGGCTCGTCATGAAATGCTCGTCGTGGATCATCTCCCGCCTATCGCTGATTGCAACGCTGATCGCAGCCGCGGCGCCGCTTGCGCGCGCCGACGTGATCATGGACTGGAACGCCAAAGCCGACGCGATCGCCGCCGAGAAACAAATTCCGCCGGCGCCGCACAGCCGGGCCTTGTCCATGATGCACGTTGCAATGTTCGAGGCGGTCAACGCGATCGACCGCCGCTACGCGCCATACAAGATCTCGTTGTCCGCGGACCGTTCGACCTCGCGGGAAGCCGCAGCGGCAGTTGCGGCTCACGACGTGCTGCTGTCGATCTATCCGGACCTCAAGCCGGACCTGGATGCGACACTGACGAACGCGCTGGCACCGATTGCCGAGGGCGAGTCCAAGATCGCCGGCATCGCCCTCGGGAAAGAGGCTGCGGCGCAGATCATGGAGCTTCGTGCGAAGGATGGCAGCAACGCCGTGGAAACGTACCGGCCCCTGACCACACCGGGTGCCTATGTTCCAACCGTCGTCCCTCTTTTCTCGACCACGGGTGCGACAACGCCGTGGGTCATGGCGTCCGGGTCACAGTTCCGCCCCGGACCACCGCCAGCGCTCGATTCAGAGGTCTGGACCAGGGACGTCAACGAGATCCGCGAGGTCGGCAGCCGAGCCAGCTCGACCCGGACGCCCGAGCAAACGACGATCGGACGATTCTGGTTCTTCGTCGGCGCCCGCACCTACAACCCGATCGTGAAGCAGGCCGCAACGGCGAAGGGCATGGATCTCGTCGACTGTGCCCGGCTGTTCGCGCTGACGTCAATTGCCGGCAACGACGCCCTCGTCGCCGTGTTCGACGCAAAATACCATTACAATCTCTGGCGGCCGATCACGGCCATACGCAACGCCGACCTGACGTCGAATCCGGCGACGCCGCGCGACCCGTCCTGGCTGCCGCTCGGGGAAACGCCGATGCATCCGGAATATCCCTGCGCTCACTGCATCACCTCGGCGGCGATTGCGACCGTACTCGAGAGCGTCGTTGGAGATTTCGGCGAGTTCTCGCTGACCAGCCCCACGGCACCGGGGGTCATACGCAAATGGTCGCGGCTGCAGGACTATAGCGACGAAGTTTCCAACGCCCGCATCTGGGCCGGCTTTCACTACCGGTTCTCGACCGAAGTCGGCAAGGACATGGGCCGAAAGATCGGTGCGCTGACCGTCGCCACCGAGCTCCGCGGTGTGGAGGCGATGGCGGAGCCGAAGCGTTAAGGCTGGTGCCCATACCCGCAGTGTCGTCCTGGCGAAGGGAAGCCGTTGTGCGTCCACACCCCCGGTGTCGTCCCGGCCTAGTGCGCAATTGCGCACTAGGCCGGGACGACGATGGGGAGGCAGTGCGCGCCAAACCCGCGAACCTTGGCATGGCCGTACCGCGTTCACCGACTAGGTCGGACGCGCGGGACCCCCTATAACCCCGCGTGAGAACCACACGAGGGTAAACATGTCTGAAGCTCAAATCACGGACTGGCTGGCGTCGCAGCGGCAGGCGATGATCGATCTCTTGCGCGACGTCGTGAACATCGATTCCGGATCCTATGACAAGGAGGGCGTCGATGCGGTCGGTGCGCGGTTCGAGCGGCACTTTGCCGAGCACGGCATCCCGTTCCGGCGCGAGAGCAACTCCACCTTCGGCGATGCGATCCATGCCGAGGTGGCAAAGCCCGGCAGCAACGAGAAGCCGGTGCTGTTGATGGGCCATCGCGACACCGTGTTCGGCAAGGGCGAGGCCGGGCGGCGTCCCTTCACGATTGAGGGCAAGCGCGCGTATGGACCCGGCGTTGCCGACATGAAGTCCGGCGTCGTGATGAACATGTTCGTGGCGACCGCCTTCCACAAGTTCGGCGGCTCACCGCATCCGATCAAGGTGCTGATCACCTCGGACGAGGAGATCGGCTCGCCCTCGTCACGTCCCGTGATCGAGCGTGAGGGGCGCGCCGCGCGCGCGGTGTTCAACTCCGAGCCGGGCCGCCCCACGGGCAACGTCGTCACCGGCCGCAAGGGCGGCATCTTCATGCATCTGGCCATCACCGGCAAAGCCGCGCATTCCGGCGCCAATTTCGCCGCCGGCGTCAGCGCGATCGGCGAACTCGCGCACAAGATCGTCCAGATCCACGCGTTGACCAATCTCGACAAGGGCATCACGCTCAATGTCGGCCTCGTCTCCGGCGGCCAGTCCGTCAATACGACGGCGCCCTATGCCGAAGGCCAGATCGATCTGCGCTATATCGATCCCGCAGACCGGGCCACAGTGATGGCCGCGATCGAAAAGATCGTCGCAACCTCCTACGTGCCGGGCACGAGCGCAACGCTGACGATCAAGGGCGAGTTCGTGCCGGTGGTGCAGAGCGAGGCCTCGAAGGCGCTGTTCGAGGGTTATCAAGCGGCCGCAAGGCAGGTCGGCCTCACCACGCTCCAGGGCGAGTTCTCCGGCGGCTGCGCCGATTCCGGTTTCACCGCCGCGGTCGGCACGCCGACCATCTGCGGCCTCGGCCCGGTCGGCGGGCTCGCGCACACGCCGGAGGAATATCTCGAGATCGACAGCATCGTGCCGCGCGCCCAGGCGCTGGCGCTGGCCATTTTAAAGGGGTGAGCACATGTGCCGTACGGTGGATCAGCCGAAGGCGTAATCCACCAACTTCGTCCTGCATTCGCTGAAGCATGGTGGGTTACGTCCAGCGGACTGCGCTTCACGCAACCGCAGGTCTAACCCACCCTACGCACCGACGAGACCGTCACGAATAACTCGGCGCGTCCGGCTTGCGGAAGATGTGGATGGGGTCGCCGGGAATGATCGGCTGGCCGCTGAACATGGCATAGGCGTAGAGCGCGAGATAGGCGATCGCCAGCGCGCCGATGGCGTAGAAGGCCCAGGTCGCGACGCGCTTCATCGTTCCGCTCCATTGCCGTCCCGGCGGGAGGCTCAGGGCGCTTCTAGAGCGATGAGTGGGAAAAGGCCAGCCTTCCGCGCCGTCTGCCCGCGGCGATCAAATGCCGCGCCGGCTGCGCGAGGGAAGGCTGACCTCGGCGAGCCTTGCGGCGTCTTCGTCCTGGTCGACCGCCACGTACTGGCCGTGCCAATAGGCGAGCGCCGCAGTCCGCGTCGAACTCTTGACGTCCCTGACACGGCCGATGACGATGCCGTGCGAGTGCCGCTCGACGATCTCCTCGACCTCGCAATCGAAGGCCGACAATGCGCCGACCAGCAGCGGGACTCCCGAGACCGCCGTCACCCACCGGGCGCCGGCGAAACGGTCTGCGCCCTTGAGCCCGCCCTTGCCGGCAAAGCGCTCGGCGACGTCGAGCTGGTCGGCGTTGAGGATGTTCACGCCGAAGGCGCCGTGACGCCGGATCAGCGGGAAGGACGAGGCATCGCGGTTGATGCTGACCAGCAGCGTCGGCGGTTCGACCGACAGCGAGGTAACCGAGGTTACCGTCATGCCGGTGATGTCCTTGCCCCGCCCGGCGGTGATGACGCTGACGCCGCCGGTGAGGTGGCGCATGGCGCCGCGGAAATCGGCGGGCGAAACGGGGATTTCAGTCATGAGATCGCGAGGCACTACATTCATGGCGTGGTCCCCGAAGCGGGGTTCCCTCTATTTAGGTACGATCGTCCGCCGACAAAAGGTGGCTCAGGATCGAGCCTTCGAGGCCTGCCAGCTCGGCCGAGCCGCGCTCCCGCGGCCGGGCTGCGTTAACCACGACGTCATGGGCAATCCGGCCCTCCTCGATCACCAGCACCCGGTCCGCCAGCGCGACCGCCTCGGAAACATCATGGGTCACCAGGATCGCGGTAAAGCCCTGGTCGCGCCAGACCCGCTCCAGAAGCCGCTGCATCGAGATGCGGGTCAGCGCGTCCAGCGCGCCGAGCGGCTCGTCGAAGGCCAGCACGCGCGGACGGGAAACCAGCGCGCGGCCGAGCGCGACGCGCTGCTTCTGGCCGCCCGACAGCACCGAGGGCCACTGGTCGCGCTTGTCGGCGAGGCCAACCTCGGTCAGCGCCTTCTCGGCGCGCGCATGCGCATCGGCAGACGACCGATCGCGGCCGAGACCGACCTCGACATTGGCGAGAACGTGCGCCCAGGGCAGAAGCCGCGGCTCCTGGAACATCACGCGGATATCCTCGGGCTGGACGTCGCTGCCAAAGCTGATGGTGCCGGCATCGATCTTGTCCAGGCCGGCGATCAGGCGCAGCAGCGTGCTCTTGCCGCAGCCGCTCTTTCCGACGATGGCGACGAACTGGCCGGCGGGGATGTGCAGGTCGATGCCGCGCAGCACCTCGTTGTCGCCGAACGATTTGCGCAGGCCACGGATGCTGAGCGGCAGGCCGCTGGTCTGCGCCGCCCGCTCCTCGCGCACCACGCGGGCATGAGGCGCGAAATTGGCGCGGCTGGCGAGCTCGGTTTCGGGAAGGGAGGTCCGAAGGGCTGTCTGCATGTCACTCTCAACGTTTCTGGAAGGCGGGGTGCCAGGAGAGCGTCGCCCGCTCCAGCACGCGGGAGGCGCTGTCGGCGAGCTTGCCGAGCAGGGCGTAGATCAGGATCGAGAGCACGACGACGTCGATCAGCATGAACTCGCGCGCCTGCATCGCCATGTAGCCCAGCCCTGAAGACGCCGCGATCGTCTCGGCGACGATCAGGGTCAGCCACATGATGCCGAGCGCAAAGCGGATGCCGACGAAGATCGAGGGCAGCGCGCCCGGGAAGATCACCCGGCGGAACAATTCGCCGTCGCTCATGCCGTAGATGCGGCCCATCTCGATCAGCTGGGGATCGACGGTGCGGATGCCGTGCAGCGTGTTGAGGTAGATCGGGAAGAACACCCCGAGCGCCACCAGGAACAGCTTTGCGCTCTCGTCGATGCCGAACCACAGGATGACCAGCGGGATCAGCGCCAGATGCGGCACGTTGCGCACCATCTGGAGCGTGGTGTCGGTGAGCTTGGCCGAGAGCTGCGACAGGCCGTTGGCAAGCCCGAAGGCGAAGCCGATGCTGCCGCCGATCAAAAAGCCGATCGAGGCGCGCCAGAACGAGACCCAGATGTTGCGCGCGAGCTCGCCGGAGAGCAGCAGCTTCCAGCCGGCGAGCGCGACGTCGCTCGGCGCCGGCAGCACGCGCGTCGGCACGAAGCCGGTGACGCAGGCGAGCTGCCAGATCGCGATGATGGCGAGCGGCACGATCCACTGGACCAGGCCGTCCGCGCGCGGCAGGCGGACCCTGCGTGGCAGAGAAATACTGTCGATGAGGCTCATGATTGCGATGCCAGTTTATGCGGACGGTAGTCGTTGCCGACGGTCTCGCCGAACGGACCGCTGTTGTGATGCAGCCGCGTCACGTTGCTGCCGTGGTCGAGCGAGAGCAGCGGGAACACCAGCTCGGCAAAGCGATAGGCTTCCTCCAGATGCGGATAGCCGGACATGATGAAGGTATCGATGCCGATATCCTGATACTCCTTGATGCGCGCCGCGACGGTCTGGGCATCGCCGACCAGCGCCGTGCCGGCGCCGCCGCGTACCAGGCCGACGCCGGCCCAGAGATTGGGAGCGATCTCGAGCTTGTCGCGCCTGCCACCATGCAGCTGCGCCATGCGCTGCTGGCCGACCGAATCCATGCGCGCAAAGTTCTTCTGTGCCGTGGCGATGGTGTCGTCGCTGACATGCTTGATCAGCTCACCCGCCGCCTGCCAGGCCGCCTCATTGGTCTCGCGGACGATGACGTGAAGGCGGATGCCGAAGGACAGCTTGCGCCCGCGCGCGGCGGCAACGTCCCTCACCTTCGCGATCTTCTCGGCGACCTGCGCCGGCGGCTCGCCCCAGGTGAGGTATTTGTCGACGGTGTCGACGGCGACATCGATGCCGGCATCCGACGAGCCGCCGAAATAGAGCGGCGGACGCGGCGACTGCACCGGGTGAAACAGCAGCTTGCCATCCTCGATACGGATGTGCTTGCCCTCGACATTGACGGTCCTGCCGGCCAGCAGGTCGCTATAGACGTTGAGGAACTCGCGGGTCACCTCGTAGCGCTCGTCATGGCCAAGGAAAATGCCGTCGCCCTTGTTCTCGACGGGATCGCCGCCGGTGACGACGTTGACCAGGAGCCGGCCATTGGTGATGCGGTCGAGCGTCGCCGTCATGCGCGCCGCCACGCTCGGCGATTGCAGGCCGGGCCGGACAGCGACGAGATAGCGCAGGCGCTCGGTGAACGGCGCCACGCTCGAGGCTACGATCCAGGAATCCTCGCAAGACCGCCCGGTCGGCAGCAGCACGCCGAAATAACCGAGCTGGTCGGCCGCCTGCGCGATCTGGCGCAGATAGTTGAAGTTGACCTCGCGGCCGCCGATGCCGGTGCCGAGATAACGGCCGTCGCCATGGGTCGGCAGGAACCAGAGGATGTTGCTTTTGGATTGGCTCATGGATGGGCTCCGATGACTAGCCATAGGTCGTGCCGACGGCGGCCGCGACGATGCCGACCGACATGACGATGGCTGCGATCACACGTTGAACGATGCGTCTCATGTCTAGACCTTTTGAAACGGGGAGATTGGTCGGCACGATCAGGCTGCCGGATTGCGCCAGACGATGTCGCGAATGACGATCGGCTTGGGGATCAGGCCGAGCTTGTAGAAGCGGTCGGCGACACCTTGCTGGGTCGTGACGATGTCGTCTGTGACGGGACCGATCACGAAGTTCGAGCGGTTGGCGGCGACGGTCTGGATGTCCAGCGGAACGCCGGTGATCGCGGCCAGCGATTTGGCGACTTCGTCGCGGTGCTGTTCGGCCCATTTGCCGGTCGCGGTCGTCACATCGACGATCTGTTGCAGGATGGCGCCGTGATTCCTGGCGAAATCGCGATTGGCGATGTAGAAGGAATTGGTCTTGGTGACCTCCCGCGCGTTGATCAGGATGCGGCCGTTCTGCTTGGTCTCCCCGATCGCAAAGTACGGATCCCAGATCGCCCAGGCCTCGATGCTGCCGTTGGCGAACGCAGGACCCGCGTCCGGGGGCGTCAGGTAGACCGGGGTGATGTCGGCATAGGTGAGGCCCGCCTTCTCCAGCGTCTGCACCACGACATTGTGGGCGCTGGACCCCTTGGTGAAGCCGATACGCTTGCCTTTCAGGTCGGCGAGGATGCGGATCGGCGAATCCTTCGGCACCAATATGCCCTGGCCATTGGTGATGGGCTGGCCGGCGGCATAGACGATCGCGGCGCCCGCGGCCTGCGCAAACACCGGCGGCGAATCGCCGACCGCGCCGTAGTCGACGCTGCCGACATTCATCGCCTCCATCATCGGGGGACCCGAGGAGAACTCGACCCATTTCACTTCGATGCCCTGCGGCGTGAAATGTTTTTCCAGGGTGGCCTGCTGGCGCGTGATGACCAGCACGCCGGTCTTCTGGTAGCCGATACGAATTTCCTTCACCGCGCCTTGCGCGCGGACGCGCGGGGCGAACGCAGCTGCCGCTGCCGTCCCAACGGAAAGTCTCAGAAAGTCACGACGCTGCATTCCACACTCCCGGCCGCATGCGGCCGTCATTCATTCGCGTTCGGGAATGATGGTGCGGAGCGGGAGGAGTGTCGAGACGCCGGGGAAAATAGCGACGCAAGCACTGCGCGCGTGGCAGGGCGCATGATTAATCTTTCAAGCGGCCGCGATGATGCAGGGAGAATTTTTCCGCACGCAAATGTGAGCGCTTCACGGATTTGGTGCGACGATGCAGGGCCGGAACATAAAACGTCGAAAACAACCCCATGCACAGTAGCCGACCATAGCCCGATCAATGACTTATGCGGCAGGCCGAGTCGTTTGACCCGTCGGGCAAGACAGGAGCATGATGGCATGATCGGCGAATGGGAGCTGTCGTGGCGCGAAGCTCCCTTCCACCTCCGCTGTCATTCCCGGCGAAGGCGGGGAATCCAGTACGCCGCGGCGTTTCCGTATCCAACGTCTGCCTCTGGAATACTGGATCGCCCGCCCCAGTGCGCAACCGCGCACAAGGCGGGCGATGACACTGGAGCTGCAGCAAGCGCGTGCCTCAATCCCGTTGCGGCGAAGCACAGACAATTTGCGCGCTAATGCCATCGCACCGGCAAATTCTGCAGCCCGCGGAACGCCCAGCCGCCGATCCGCACCGGCTCGTCATCGGCAATCTCGATCCGGTCGGCACGCGCGAACACGGTCGGCAGCGCGACGTCGGCGATCATGGCGCGCGAGGCCCAGGCGCCGGCGCAGAAATGCGGGCCGGCGCCGAACGCGACGCTCTTGGTGGTGTCACGCCGCACGTCGAACTGATCGGCGCGCTCGAAATGCTTCTCGTCGCGGTTGGCGGAGCCGAACATCAGGAACACGCGCTCATCGGTTTCGAACGCGACGTCGCGGATCGACCATGGCTTTGCGATGCGCCGCGGCGACATGCCGATCGGCGAGATCCAGCGGGCGTATTCCTCGAAGGCCTGGAGCCAGGAGACTTCGCCGCGCCTGATAAGATCGAGCTGCTCGGGATGGGTCAGCAGCGCCCAGACCGTGCCGGCGATCGCCTTGCGCGGCTCGTTCTGGCCGCCCGAGATCGCGAGTTTGACATTTGCGCGAACGCTTTCCATCGGCATGCCGGAGGCGACGAGGACGCCGAGGATGCTCTGGTCCGGGTTCTTTGTGATCACCGGCAGGATGTCGTCGATCGCGGCGTCGATGCCCGACGTCGCGGCATGGCAGCGCGCCTCGACGGCGGGATCGCCGGCATAGTTGGCGATGCCTTCGATCATCCCCTGCGACCAGGCGTCCATCTCGGCAAAGCCGATATTGGTGAGGCCGGTGATCGACTTCAGGCATTCGCCCGAGAACGGCAGCGCGAAGTCGCGCATGAAGTCGATCCGCCCCGGCTCGATCGCATCGATGATGCGGTCGGCATGGGCCTGGAACTGCGCCGTCCAATGCGCCTTCACCGTCTTCGGCGACACCGTCGGGAACATCGCGCGGCGCTCGACCTGGTGCGCCTCGCCGTCCTTGCGCATCATGTTGTGGCCCATCAGCCGGTTCATCAGGCCGGCGGGCTGGTGCGAGGAGAACACGTCGATCTGCTTCTCGGAGATCGAGATGTCGTCGCGGCTCGTCAGCAGCGTCGAGCCGAGCTGCGGCACGAAGGCGATCGGCGCCTCCTTGCGCATGGTCGCGAGCATCGGATAGGGGTCGGCCCAGAACGTGACAGGGTCGATGTCGATGCGCGGCGCGGTGCTCAAGCTTGGCTCTCCTGCTGTGTCCCGCCAAGCTAGCGCGTTCAGGAGCTGCCGTCTGTCCCTAGCGACAGGGACAGGGGGTAGCGGGTCCGCAAGAGGGGATCCTCTGATTTCAGCTTACATTCGCAGCATGGCGTGCGGCTTTTGGTGGGTCAGCTTGCGCATGCCAGCGGAAACGGTCTCGTGTGCACCCACCGGGGTGCAGGTCGTGAATACGAGCGCAAACCGGCTGCACTGCCAGTCCGCGCCGAGCGCGGCGCTGGTGGGTGACGTCAGGTTGACCGACAGAAATGCCGCTACGCTGGCAAACATCACGTACGCCGCGATCAGCATCGCTCTCTTGTGGGTCCTTGGCTGAGACATCATGGCCTTGGCTCCTGTACGATGGCCGGGAGATGACGGGGCAGGCTCCACAATCCCTGTCAGTCCTTGCGATCTAGTCCACGTCCTGACCCACACTTTTCGCTGTTGGCCCGAAGGCGTGCGCGATTGCTGGCACTGGATCCGCGCCGCAGCCGGACTCGCGCACCGGGGCAAACAGCATCTTTAGTAGATCAACCTCGTCGGCACAGGCGAGCAACCCGGGCGGAATGTCAACGCCGAGCGCCCTGGCTGTCATGGGATTGATGACCGGCTCAAACCTGGTTGGCTGCTCGACGGCCTTCGCGTGCGGCTGCTGCCTGGGTTTGATCGCGATCAAATTCAGCAGCGTCGCCACCCCGATCATCACCAGGACGCCAGCAACACTGAGCGCGATCTGCATCGTCAGCCCCTCCGAGATGTCGAGCAGCGCCAGGTGGCTGACCAGCGTCAGCAGAACGCCAAGGCAGTAGATCGGCAGCGAATTCTGGCCACAGAGAATGGCGCCACGCATCACCGGCGTCGTCAGCCCTCGCCAATCGCGAGGCACGAGCCATGCGGCCAAAACTGCAAGGGCCAGAAAATGCAGCAGTCGCAATGGAGCGAGGTTCGATTTGTCCATCGGGTAAAACAGCGTCAGGAGTGCCTGCGGGACCAACGCTTCCGGCGGCTTGACGCTAGAGCTCAATGCGATGATGAGGCTGAACAGCAGATAGAGAACCGCGGCAACAAGCACGGTGCGCGAGGTCAGCCACGGTCGGAATCGCTTGCCCTCGATGATCCACCACGCGCCAAGCACAAGCGGCAGCTGCCAGGCCAGCGGATTGAAGAACCAGTGGCCGCTCGGCCATGCCGGGATGGTCCAGCCGAAGACGTGCACCAGTGCGTAAAGCAGCAGCGACGCGCCCAGCGTTGCGTTCGGCGCTCGCAGCAGCAGCCACAGCAGCGGCGCGAACAAGAGGTGATAAAGCACGAAGAGCGGCAGGATGTCGGTATTCACCGGGCGGTATTGCAGGATCGCCGCGTGCGCGAGCGTCACGCCCGGCTGATCCAACAGAATGCGCGTATTGCTCCTGTCGGCAAGAAGGCCGCCGCCTGCGAGGTGAACCACGATGGCGCAAGCGAGGGTGAGCAGCAGAAATGCGACGTAGATATCCCAGCTTCGCCACAGCGTCCGGCCGATCACGCCGGTCCAGCCCCCGCTCTGCCGTGCCTTGCCGTAGGACAGCGCGCAGGTCAAACCCGAAAGAAACATGAATACTTCCGCGGCATCGCTGAAGCCGTAGTTGCGCAGCGTCAGCCAACTCCCGACGTTGTTCGGGACATGGTCAAGAAAGATCCACCAGAGCGCGATGCCGCGGCAGGCATCAATGCGCAGATCGCGGCCGTAGCCGCTCAGCTCCGGCAGCGCGCCTGCGAATGGCTTCGAGGTGGCAGTTCGATCAAGCATCTGGTTCCCCGTCCGGCGTCCACGCACGTTTCGAGAGGGACCGAAACTGACGAAAGACTTCAGCCGCGCCGAACCCGGCCGCGAATTAAGGCGACGCCTGGTGGAACCTCCTGGCGCGGGAGGCTGTCGGTTGACGATTATCGTTCAACGGCACAGCGCGTAAATCAGCCGGAGGTCCTCACGGAGGGGTTCCTAGGTCCTATGATCAAAGTACCTACGGATATCCGCAGTCTGAATCCCGCGACTCCTGTGGTCCGCACTCGTTTTTTGGCGTCCCGTGACCTGATTACAATTACAGCATACAACGGCATTCAACTTCTATCTTGAGTGCCTAACCGTGAGCCGCTGGCTGGACCAGCGATGAAGAATGGACGATTTCGGGGCCCGTCTTCCCGCCAGCCTCTTCCTCGCCAAAGACCCAAAGGCGGGTGTATGATTTCTCAAACTGGATCTCCGCGCCATGGGATGACGGAGAGCTTTTCATGAAAGTCCTTATTGTTGACGATCATGCATTGATACGCGAGGCGTTGTGCGCCGTCCTGAGACAGCTGAAGCGAGAAGCCGTCATATTTGAAGCTTCGAGCAGCCGTCAGGCGGTGGACATAGTCGAGGAACATCCCGACATCAGCCTCATCTTGCTTGATATCAATTTGCCCGACAGAGATGGCTTCTCCGTCCTCCGCGAACTGCGAGACAGTTATCCGACCATTGCCATCATCATTCTTTCGTCCTCGAATGATCAAGACACGGTCAAGCGCGCTTTCAAACTCGGCGCACTGGGTTTCATCCCTAAGACGACCGAACGCGAGGTCATGCTCAACGCCATCGAGTTGGTGTTCTCTGGCGGTATTTACATTCCCTCTGAAATTCTGGAGGAAACACCGTCTGCGCGGCTTACGAATGAACCAACGACGCCCGACTTTCTCAGGGGTCTCGGATTGACCGACCGGCAGATCGAAGTGCTTGCGCTCCTGATGAAGGGAAAAAGCAACAAGATCATTGCCAAGACGCTCAACATGGCAGTGCCGACAGTGAAAAATCACATCACGGTCGTTCTCAAGGCGCTCAGCGTGACGAGCCGCACCGAGGCAGTCATAAAGGTAGGAAAGATGGGCTGGGAATCGCCGCCGAAATCCCAGTCATGAAGCCGCCCGGGTATCCCTCCCATCGTCATGATCCATCAAGAGCTCGTGCATGACAGCGCGGAGCCGCATCGGATCGACAGGCTTGTGCAGCAAAATGTATCCTCTGTCCCTGACCTCGCGTGCTGGTTCAGGTGCCGTATCGCCGCTGATGAGAATAGCCGGAATGGACGAACCAAACGCCGCATTGATTTCTTCAATGGCTCGGATCCCGGTCTTTCCGTTCGCAAGATGATAATCCGAGATGATGAGATCGGGGCGCTGTTGGCGCTCCGCAAGTCGGATAAGTGCCGCTTCGTCGGATCCGGTGGTAAGGGCGGTGTATCCCCATCTGCCAAGCAATCCGCCCGTTCCCTCCTGGACAATTGGAGCATCGGCAATGACAAGAACGACCTTGCCTTCGACTGCAAAGGCCGCGGGGTGCGGAGGAGCGACGGGCTCAGCGGATGTGCCGCATTCATCGGCCATCGGAACCAGGATCGCGAATCGCGAACCTCGGCCCACGGTCGAAGCCAAGTCGATTGGATGGTTGAGAAGCAGGCGAAGCCTGTCGACGATAGCCAAGCCGAGCCCCATGCTGCCGTACCGGTTCCGGTCTCGGGCGGCCAGTTGAAAGAACTCGCCAAAGATATTCTGTTTCTGATCCTCGGGAATTCCGGGACCACTGTCCCATACTTCGATGCGTAACATTTGACCGCGCCGGCGACAGCCGACAATGATCCCACCCCGCAACGTATAGCGCACAGCGTTGGATACCAAATTGAGCAGTATGCGTTCGAGCAGCATGGCGTCGCTCCGCACCCAGGCGTCGCTTCGCCTGACGCGTAGACGCAAGCCCGTTTCTCGCGTTGCCTGATCGAACGTCGTCTCAATTTTTTGCAACAGGCGCGCGATCGGGAATTCGGTAATTGTGGGGATGAGGATTCCAGCATCCAGCTTGGACATATCCAGCAGCGAATTGAGCATTTCATCCATTTCCTTGCGCGTTGCATCGACCAGCTCGATCGTCCTTGTCCGTTCCCCCGATCTGAGCGGCATGCGCAGCTGGGCAATGAACAAGCCCAGTGCATGCAATGGCTGCCGCAAATCGTGGCTTGCCATGGCAAGGAAGCGCGATTTTGCTGCATTGGCGAGCTCGAGCTCCTGCGTACGCTCCGCGACCTTCCGTTCGAGTTCGACCTGCGCGCGGCGCAGACGTTTCTCCCCCCGCTTGCGGACCTCGACGTCGGCGCTCAGTAACAAGCTCGGAACCGTAATGCTGATCAGAAACATCAACACCAGCAGGAATGAAACGTTGAGGTTCGCGGTCGTGAAGGGGCCGCCGCCCGTGAGCGTCCCCCAGACCGTGATGCCTGCAAGCACCAGCGCAACCGTTGCGGTGTCACGTGGGCCGCGGCGCAGCGCCGCCCACAACATCGGCAGGATCGCGAGAAAACCCAGTGGATCTCTGCCCGGCGTTTGCTCGATCAGGGGACTGAAAGCAATGAGTCCAACGGCAGCCGCTGTTGCGAGGACGCCGACCGTCTCCAAACAATCATCGCGGTTGAAAGCATGATCGTTGCTTGATGCCCAAAGCACGATGACGGGGGCAATGACCAGCGCCCCGGTCACATCTCCCAGCCACCATGTGACCCAGGCGTCTGTAAAATTTGTCCGATCGATGTACCCGGCGGTCGCCAGGCTGGTCAGTCCAATGCTTGCGCTGATCGGCGTCGCGATCACGATGCAGATCAGCGCAAACTTCGCGACGGAATTTGGTCGCGAAAACGTATGGCGTCCGCGCGACCATCGATTGACCAGATATGCGCCAACAACGGCCTCAAGAGTGTTGCCGGTCGCAATCGCAATTGCGGTGGCAACGGAGCCGGCGGTGGTCGCATTGGCGATCACAGCCGCAATGAAGATTGCGGGCCAGGTCCGATACCCCCACAACAGCACCGCCGCCAGCGCGAGACCCGTCGGTGGCCAGATTGGCGTTGCGCTGGGATGAACAGAGGCGAGGGCGAGGCCGCCTTTTGCCAGGACGAAATAGATCACTCCAATCGCGACCAGGCCGCCGGCATACCTGGCGCCTCGGCGAAAATCTATCTTCGGCGCTAGCGATCGTGGATCGGACATCGTCGACGCCTGGACCAGGCAGTTGGATTGTCCATCATGACTGATCTTTTGATCTCCCTGATAAAGATCGAAGATCGCTACTTTCCCGCTTACCAGGCGGTTGATCGAGACCCCACCGTCCGATCGGCGCGACAACGCAAAATTCGGCGAGATGCGCTCAGATCGGATTGATCACCGCAGTCTGCCGACGGACGAAGAGATGGCGCGTGCTTGGTTCACGAGTGCAAGCTCTCTGCCGATGCCGATCGGCTTCGGCTTCGGCTTATCGCGCATCGGGTTCGTTGAGGAAACTACCCATTTCGAGTTAGTGGAGCGCGCAACTGCCAGTAAGCCCTCCCCGCGAAGTCTGAAATGGGTCAAAAAGGCGACGATCCCGGCGGGCGGGCCGCGTGTCCGCTTGGCTCTTGGAAGCCGAGATCGCTGACCTAAGAATACCCCTCAGTTCAGGCCGCTCGGGCCGGCGAGCAGGCGCAGCACGATCGCAAACAGCTCGCTCTGCGAGGAGATGCCGAGCCGTCCATAGGCGCGCTTGCGGTAGGTCAACGTCGAATGCACGCTGATGCCGAGCGCCTGCGAGATCGCTTCGGAGCTGAAGCCTTCGAGGATGCGCCGGCAAACCTCCCGCTCGCGCGGCGTAAGATCGGCAAGCGGCGCGCGTGTGGCAAAGAGCGTGGCGAGAGACTGATCGGGCGTTGCGCTGCGCTGAAAGTGGCGTGCGACGCTCGCCCCGATCGCAGGTGCGATCGCCCGGAGGCGTTCGCGCTGGGCGTCGTTGAAGCGGCCCTGCGCGGCGATGCGATAGAAATTGACGTAGAAGCAGGTGTCGTCGACCCAGATCGCGGTCGCGCATTTGTCGACGATGCCGGAATCCTGGAAGAAGATCTTGCGGTAGCGCACGCCATACATGCGCGGTGCGAAGGCCGGCAGCATGATCGACGCGCCGCCCTCGCCCTCGAACATCGCATCGCGATTGGGATCGGACTCATGGAACTGTCCGGCATAGGCGGCGCCGAGCTCCGCGCCGATCGGGATGTTGCCGGCATCGAGCAGGCAGTGCGCGGCGCCCGCGCGGCTCAGCGCAAACACCATGCAATGGCCGACATCGGCCTGCCGGCGCAGCGTCTCGATGAGCACTTCCGGAAAATCCGGCCGACCGATCGCGAGGACCGCGGGCGTGACATCGCCAGCCGCTACATTCGAGGCCATCCCGTGGGCCCGCATCGTTATCCTCCGCCAGACGTCTTTTGGCGGAGAATATCAGCAAGGGCGGCGTGCCGGAAGCTGGCCCTCACCATACCGCCTCCGGGTCCCGGCCCGGCGCCACAGCGCTACGCCCCTTCGGCGGAGCGCTGCGGCGTCACTCATTCGGGAAGTCCCGACGTACATCCCGATCCAGATGCTTGTACGTGACCGCACCGCTCGACAGGTTCATCAGCGAACGGGATCCTGAAGCCTGATCACCGATCATTGTTGGGGACCCATTCCTCCGCGGCGGTGTCCCAATGATGGGTGTCGTCGAAGTGTTTCCAGGGTGGCCGCCTCGGCTTGCTTTCGTCCTTCTGCCGATTTGCATTCAGTGCACGGAGTTGGACAGCGAACACCCCAACCTTCATCCCCCATTCGCGAGCGTTGTATCGGGAGTTCCATTTGATTGCTGCGAACATTTGGATGCCTCCTTCAAAGCAAGAAGCTTCCGCCATATTAGCCCGGGCCAAGAACACGGGAATGTAAGCTACTTCACAGTCGGCCAACATCTTCGACATCGCCGCGGGCGATCTCAGTGCACGGCGACCGGAACCTACGTTCGCTCGATATTCGGGCGCCGGGCATAGGTCATGTTGCCGCGCGATCAAAACGCGCGCGACGAAACGTAGCATTGTCCCCGTGCGGGAAGGCACGTCCTTTCGGCAGAGCGTATCTTATCGCTGGTGGACGCCCGCTCAGATAGAGGCCAGCGCATGCTAGAGCTTTGGAACAGCTGGTACGACACCCTAGCCTCGGTGGAGGCGCTTGCCATGGTCATCGTCATTGTCCTGGTGGCTGCCGGCGCTATGACGCTGGCGGACAATCGGCGGCAAAGAACGCGTCCAGCAAAGGATTGATCTAGGGGAGTACACGCCCTTCTGTAATGGGCCCGATGATGTCAAGCCTCCCGAGTGAATGTCACGCCGCCGAGCTCATGCTTCTGTCCGTGGTCAACGCCTGGTCGCCACATCATGCTGTCAGAGGGAGCGGTGAGCCTATCTAGATACGCGTGGTCCGTCAGAAGACGGCCACTGGGCGTGTAACGGCTTCACCGGATCCACCGTCCCGGCGACGGGACTTCGGGCACCAGGCTCAGTTCAGCCCGGTTGCATTCCAACTCTTCTCCTCGTGTTCTATGCTGCGATCGGGCCCGCGTCGGTCCATCGGTAAGT
>NZ_SPQT01000050.1 GCF_004571025.1 Bradyrhizobium niftali
GGCCCAGCCTCCAGCCCGATCCGCTTCACTGCAAAGCCAAGCGTCTCGAAAAATTCAACCAAGGCGTTGGGTTCGCTCGTGACCTTCGCTTCCTTCAGGATTTTACCTTGGGCATCCACAACGCATACGCTCGACAGTTCCAATGACACGTCAATTCCGGCATAGTTCTCCACGGCTGTCCTCCGTCTCCAGATGCTTGGGGCCGACTCAAGTCGTGACCCCGTTTCATCATCTATCGGGGGACAGCCACCATCATCACCCCTTGCTCGGAGCCGGGCCCATTACCGCATCTAGTTCAGCGCATCGTATGTCAGGTCGTCGAATACGGTGACACTGTCGGCCTTGGTCCACAAGCCGATCATGCCGGGGTCCCTGATCGATTCGTCCTCGACCTCGAACATCGGCTTGCCGTCATACGTCACCTTGAATAGCTTTCCCGCGAATTCGCAACGCAGGGAATGCCATCGACCTGATGGCACCGATACCTTGACGCCATAGCCGCCTTTCCGGCCGACGATATCGAGCGCGCTGCGAACACCCTTGATCGTCTTGTAGAGCACAACATTGTCTTCAAGCGCGTTAGCCCGCACGACATAGTAATTGTCGGCATCCTTTGCGCGCCAGACAAGACCGGCCGCACGATCCTCGGAGCCTGCGATCGCCTTGAATTTGACCTCGACGAACCCGTCCAGGATGCTGGTGCCGTTCCTGAGCGCCACTGGAAACGTCGCCTGACCGGATTGTTTCAGGACGTTCGGCTTGCTTGGCGCCGTCGACTCCTCCTCGACCGTCCATTTGGGCTGGCCACGACCCGTCATCGTCAGAGTCCAGCCTTCGGGCGCCGCGCCGGTTGCTGCGTTGTCAAAATTTACAGTTTCTGCCATCGCGTTTCCTTCCACCAACAATAGGAACAACGCCGCCCCCAAGCGCGCTGCGCTCATTCTTTGCGCGACGTCTAAGCTTCCCGCCTGTATTGATCGTACAGCGCTGCAGCGTTGTCCCATTTGATCGCTTCCATGTAGATGTCGACATACTTCGCGGCCGCGGCGCCATAATCCATGTGATAGGCGTGCTCATACATGTCGAGCACCAGCACGGGGCGTCCCCCGGCCAGCGTCGTCGTGTGGTCGGCGGCCCACTGATTGACCAGCCGCTTGTCGCGCGGTGAGTAGGAAAGAATCACCCAGCCGGAGCCGCCGCCTTCGGCCTTGCCCATGGCGGAGAACTCGGCGCGCCACCGCTCCATGCTGCCGAAATCGCGCGCGATCGCGTCGGCAAGTGCTGTGCTCGGCTTGCCGGCACCGCCGAGCCCGTCGAAATAGATTTCATGGAGGATCATCGAGTTTGACGCGACGAGCTCCTCGCGCTTCAGGCCGTTGATGACGAAGTTCGGAGCTTTCGCGAAGTCGAGCTCGGCGAGTTGCGTTCCGATTGCGTTGAGTCGCTTTACGGCGCCGACATAGTTGTTCTCGTAGTGACTGACGAGGACCTTCTCCGAGATGCCAGTGATGGATTTCGGATCGAACGGCATCGGCTTGGGCTGGTATGTCATTGGCCTGGCTCCTGTTGGCTGATTGACTTGCGCAAGGGCTTGCGTCCCCGCGAGTAGTGCGGTCGATGCCGCGGCGGCCCCCACGCCCCTGATGAAGTCTCGGCGGTCGGTATTCGTGGTCATGGCGTCCTCCACTTGATCGTCGTCCCCAACGTGCCCCGCGTGCTCGCTAGCTCCTGGTGCTCCCCGTCTTGTCGCGCGCGCAAATAGACCGCGCGGCCCTCGTCGATACGAACATCGACGAGGGCCGGCGCGCTGGCGGCACCAATTGACGGGACAATTTCTGTGATGAGATCGAGATGAAAGAAGACATGCAGCGTCCTTGGTGACCAGGACGCGATACTTGGGCATGTCGCCTCGCGGGGAGATCGCAAATCCCCGTGCCCCGAATTAAACGCCTGCCGGCGGCAGTGTCAATCTGCTGCGCGAGGTCGACGGGGTGACGATTTCTTGAAGAAGGTTCCCACCTTGTCGCGCACCGGGCCGTTTCGGTATTGTCCGTGCGCCTTCCGCAAAGGTCAAAAAGGACCGAGCCAATGCCCCTCAAAGCCGTCGTCTTCGACGCCTACGGAACGCTCTACGACATCCAGTCGGTCGCGGAGACCACCGAAGACGCGTTTCCGGGCTATGGCGAGATCATCACGCAGGTCTGGCGGATCAAGCAGCTTGAATACACCTGGTTGCGCTCGCTGATGCGGCGCTACCAGGATTTTGCCACCGTGACGCGCGACTCGCTGGCCTATACGCTGCGCGTGCTCGGGCTCGCTTACGAGAGCAACGCGTTCGAGCGCGTCATCGAGAAATATCTGCATCTCGATCTCTATCCGGACGTGGCAGCAGCGCTTGCGGCGCTGAAGCCGCGCAAGCTCGCCATTCTCTCCAATGGCAGCCCGGAGATGCTCGATGCGCTCGTGCGCAACTCCGGGCTCGACCGCCTGCTCGATGCCACCATCAGCGTCGATGCCAGGAAGATCTTCAAACCGAGCCCGGAGGCCTATGAGCTGATCGGCGAGGTGCTCGGCACCAAGCCGGACGAGGTTCTGTTCGTGTCCTCCAATCCCTGGGACGTGGCCGGCGCGAAGTCGTATGGATTGGACGTCGCCTGGATCGAACGGGTGACGCCCGAGGCGATGGCGCTGGCTTGCGTCGAGACCGAACTCGTGGCACCGCTGACGATGTTCAAGGCGATCCGCACCCAGATGGACGAGCTTGGCTTTGCGCCGGACCACCGTGTCCGCGCGCTCTCCGAGCTGCCAAGGATCGCCTAAGGATCGCCTAAGCATCACCGCCCGCCCGTGAGACTGGAATGAGCCTGCAATCCGTTCGCGCCTTCTTCGCCGAAAATGCCCCCGACATATCCGTCATCGAATCCCCGATCAGCTCCGCCACCGTGACGCTGGCCGCCGAAGCCTACGGGGTCGAGCCCGGCCGGATCGCCAAGACGCTGTCCTTGCGGATCGGTGAGCGCGTGATCCTGATCGTTGCCAGCGGCACCTCGCGGATGGACAACAAGAAGGTGAAGACGCAGTTCGGCGGCAAGCCGAAGATGCTGGGGCTGGAAGAGGTCGCCGAGATCACCGGCCACGAGGTCGGCGGCGTCTGCCCGTTCGGGCTGAAATCGCCCCTGCCGATCTATTGCGACGTGTCGCTGAAGGCATTCGACGAGGTGGTGCCGGCGGCAGGCTCGACCCACAGCGCCGTGCGCATCACCCCGGAGCGGATGGCCGAGCTCACCGCGGCCGAATGGGTCGATGTCTGCGAGCACAGGCCGTAACTCGGGCACGTGTACACTTTGATAGCGCTGTTAGCGGTAGCGCCAACTGAAGCGATGAGCCAACAATGCTTATGTGGCGACAGGTCCGAAGTTAGCCGCCCCAGCCGCAATAGGGACGGCAGCGATAGCCTACACGATGCGAATGGCCCCAGTGCCAGTGCCCCCAGCCGAAACGCGCTTGCACCAGGTCGCTCTCCTGCACCATCGACTTGGCGGCGCCGGACAAAGGGGTGGCCGGAGCAGCCATTGCAGGTACGCTGAGCAATATCGCGCCAATCGCGAAAAGTGCAGCAGGAATTTTGGTCATGGACATGACATTCCTCCGATCCACAGCTTCCGACCAGAATCAACTTGGCTGACGGCAATTCGTTGCACGGTTATGACGGTTTCGGGGCCGGACGGCCTGTCGCTGAACCGCGATGGCGCCAGATGTGATGCCTGATGCATTTGCCGGTCAGGGAAGGGCCTTCGTCAATCCAGCGGTACGCGCGGATCGAAGGGCTCGGAGGGCGGAAATTCGCCGGCGAAGGCCCGGCGATGCAGGTCGTCGCGGGACGCTCCGCCGTTGCGGGCCGCAACCATCTTCGACGGATCGACCGGCACGCCGATCGGATTGCTCGCAAACTCCCTTGAGGTCCGCATCCATTCCGACGATTTGTTCCAGTCGTCGAAATTGTCGTATTGCAGCTCGACGCTGTTGCCGTCCGGGTCGACGTAATAGAACGACGTCGTGACGCCGTGATCGAGCGACATGTGCGGCTTGATGCCGAGCTCGAGCAGCCGTGCGTAGGTGTCGAGCAAGTCGTTGAAATTCCCATACTCGAACGCGATGTGGTGCATCCCGGTGTGCACCAGCTTATCCGGATCGTCGCTCATCCTGGGCGACGTCAGCAACGCGATGCGATGATTGGCGCCGTCGTTGGTGAGCCAGGCACCGCCCGGAAACTGGAAGTTCGGCCTTGATCCGACAACTGTCCCATACCAGTCGATCATCTCCTGCAGACGCGTGGTCTTCAGATTGACGTGATGCAGCGTGGGCTGGTTGATCCTGCTTGTCACAGACGTTCTCCCTGGCTTGGACGAATTCATCATGTGGTCCGGACGGGCGGCAGATTCGCCAAAGTAACCACGTTTCGCGCCATCGGGACGGCTGGCGCGCGGTTCGGCAAAGGGCTGGAGGGCGACCGGACGACCGATGGTTGAACGGTGCTGGCGATGGATGCGATGCCTGATGCATTTTCCGGTCGGGGAGGCTAGCATAGCGACCATGACCGACGACAAAGTGAAACGACGACTGACCACCGTGCTGTGCGCTGACGTGTACGGCTATTCTCGTCTCATGGAAGCAGACGAGACCGGAACGCTGGAGACGCTCCGCCGCTACCGCACGGCCATTGCGCGATTGGTCGAGCGTCACGACGGCCGCATCGTGAATACCTGGGGCGATGCCGTGATCGCCGAGTTCGCCAGCGTCGTCGAGGCCGTGCAATGCGCGGTCGAGATTCAGCAGGAAATCTCCCAGCAGGATTCGGACGTGCCTCAGGCGAACCCGATGCGGTTTCGCATCGGCATCAACCTCGGCGACGTGATGGTGGACGGCTCCGACATCTATGGCGACGGGGTCAATATCGCCTCGCGGCTGCAAGAACTCGCAGAACCCGGCGGCGTCGTGATCTCGAGCTCCGTCTATGATCAGGTGCACAACAAACTATCCGTTGGCTTCGACTGCCTCGGCCAGCGCCCCATGAAGAACATTGCTCCCCTGACCAGCTATCGGTTGACCCTGGGCGGCCGGACCGCCGGGCAAGGGAGCTTCCCGATTGAGGAAAGCCCAACTCCCCGAGAGACAGCTCGTGCTCCGCGGATTGGCGACAGGCACGAGCCATCCTCGTGGACGCAAGTCGTGTTGGATTGGCTAGCGAAGCTGCCCCGCCCGGTTGCAGCAGCCCTCACGGTCTCGGCCTTTCTGATTCTGATCAATGTTTTCACGAGCCATAAGATCTGGTTCCATTGGCCGGTCGCAGCCATTCTCTTCGGTGTCATCTTGCGGACGGCGCTTCGAGATCGACCTGAATCGGACCGCAAGGGAGAGCGCTGAACGAGGCGACACGACCGCATCTTCGCGCCTACCGCTGCATACCATGCGCCAGAGAGCGCTAGTCGTCGTCATCGTAAGGCCGCGGCTGCGCCGGCGGAGGTGGCGGCACAGCATTGTAGCGCGACGGCGGCGCGGCCCGCCCTCGCGGCGCCTGCTGTTGCGGCGGCATCTGGTTGTTGGACTGGAACACCGCACGGCAGCCGCTGGAGAGTTGCGGCGTGTTCTGCTGCAAGCAGGCTGTGATGCGGCTCACATCCGGAATCTGGTCGCTGCACAGGCGCCACACATCGGGTGTGCAGGCCATCTGCTGTTCCATGGTTCCGCGATATTCTTCGGCGAATGCTGCGCCTTGCGCGACGATGCCGCCAATCGCGAGCGCCACACCCAGCGCAATCCGCTCTGTTCGCATGTCTCGATTCCTTCTCCATTCCCTCGAATTCTCTTTAATCAATGAGACGCAAGCTGGTTCTGGACCAACAAAAAAATGTGAAAGCGGCGTTGGAACCTTGTTCGATTTTGCCGATCTTCACCGCTGCGATTGGCCGCGTGCGGCGACGCAACCTCCCCCGCCGCCGTTTGCGCCACGAGATCAAGGACGGACCAAAAACGTCCTTCCGACTACGGCTTGTCGCCCGTTTCCGCGTGCCGCGCTTTCGCGTCCAGCGGCGTCATGCCGAAACGACGCCGAAATGTGCGGTGAAAATACGAGACGTCGTTGAAGCCGGAGAGATGGGCGATGTCGCTGACCTTGGCCGCCCGGTGCCTCGGATCGCGCAGCAGCCGTGCCGCCCGCAATAGCCGCTGCTCCAGCACGAACTCCGAGAACGTGACGCCGCTGCGCTCGAACAGCAATTGAATGGTGCGAGGGCTGGCGCGATGGCGCCGCGCGAGGTCGGCGAGCGTGAGGCCGCCTTCGCCGAGCCGCGCCACAATGTCGGCCTTGATGGCTTCCAGCCGAGCCGCTGCGAGGCCGCGCTCTTTCGCCTGTTCGGTGGCGTCGCGCCTGCCGCCGAGCACCAGCACCATCAAATCCATCAGGTGTTGCGAAACGGCGTGCTGCGCCAGTGCATCGAGTCCCGGGGCGTGCTGAACCGCGAAGTCGTAATATCGATGCAGCAGCGCAGTGAGCGCTGGGTTGTGATCGAGCGGTCGCGCGACACTGTCTTCGGCATCGGGGCAATAAGACAGCAGCGTCTTGCGGTCGAACAAAGCCGCCTTGTTGCCGCCCTCCTCGAGCTGCGAGACGAATGCGCCCTTGATGGAGGCGTCGATGAGGCTGATGCCCAGCGGCGCGACTTCGAGCGCGCGACGGCCCATGACCGCGTGCAGCGGCGAATCCGGCGCCATCAGCAATGCCAGATTGTCGCTGGCGTTGAGCGTCATAAATCTGATCGGCGTGCCGCTGCAGGAGGATATCGTTGCCTGCGGCAACATCAGCGCTTTGACGTCGCAGTGAAAAGAGCCGTCGGACAAAGGCGAAAGATCGGCTGCCATCACGCGGCGGCAAAACTCCTCCCGCCACATCTCATAGGCCGGCCCATGCGGCTCGCCGGCATAGCCGAGGCGCGGCGCGCCATGGATCGATTGGTCATCGGCCGCCATAGGCGCGCGTCTCCAGGCTGGTGTAGCGGAATACCAATATCGCGTTGGCGGCTGCGCGCAACGCGCCGCACACAAGGTTGCGCGCCGGGCCATCGAGCTTTGCGCCTCTGTCCATTTGCTGCGTCAACGCGCCGCGCCGCCGGCCCGGCCGTACGTGGCATCGCCGCAACAGGCCGGCGCAAACCGGCGTCCTTGCGCCTTCAGCCATAATGCGTTTCGCATGGCTCCAAGAAGGGCCGCGCCGTTCCCGCTAGCAATTCGGAGACTGCTACAAGGGAATTGTCGATGCCGATTGGAATACAGACCCGCGCGCAAGACGCCGTGACGGCGACCGTCCTGCGCAACAGGCTGCTCGTCACCACCGCGCTGGCGCCGCTCGCGCTCGGCGGACTACTCTCGCTGGCACCCGGCCCGGCGCGCGCCGCCTGCACCGTGGTCGGCACCGGCACCATCGGCGCGCTCAATTCGGGTGACGTTGCGACCTGCACCGGCCTCGGCAACACCAACCACATCAACGCCACCGGCGGCAGCAACGTCACGGTCAATATCGGCGATGGTACGTTGACATCGCTCCTGCCCGGCGCCGGAATTCCCGCGATCGTTTACGACAGCACGTCGAATTCGAATGTGACCATAAATAACCAGGCCACGGTCTCCACCTATAGCGGAGCCGTCCTCCTGTCCAACGGCTCGAACAACAACAATGTGACGATCGCGGCCGGCGGGATCGCGGAAGGTACGGGCAACGCCGAAGCGGCGATCGTCATCGACAATTCGAACGGTAATCTCGTCAACATTCGCGGGACGGCAGTCGGCACCGGAGCAAACACGACGGGCCTCCGAATAGGCGGGAACGCCAATGTCGTCACTGTTTATCAGGGCGGATCCATCGGTGGGGGCCATACCGGCGTGCAATTCGTTGCCGGCGGCAACACCCTCATCAATGCCGGCACGATCTCCGGCGGCTTCTTCATCGCCATCCAGGGCTCTTCCGGCACCGACACGATCCTCAATTCCGGAACCATCTCGGGCGGCGGCAGCGGAGCGATCGACCTGTTCGGGGGCGACGACGTGCTCACCCTCGCCCCCGGCTCGACGATCACCGGGTTTGTGCGCGGCGGCGCCGGCACCGACACGCTGAATTTCGGCGGCGCGGGAAGCGCCACGTTCGACCTCGGAACTCTCGGCGCCGGCCTGCAATATGACGAGTTCGAGCAACTGACCAAGACCGGCTCCTCGGTCTGGACGCTGACCGGCACCACCGCCTTCAATGGCGCGACGACGGTGGACGCAGGCGGCCTGATCGTGAACGGCACCTTGCCGTCGGTGGTCACCGTCAACGGCGGCTATCTCGGCGGCACCGGCACGGTCAGCGGCATCGTCGTCAACAATGGCGGCATGGTCGCAACAGGCAATTCGATCGGGACTCTCAATGTCAGCGGCAATGTCGCCTTCAATGCCGGCTCGACCTTCCAGGTCGAGATCAATGCCGGCGGCCAGTCCGACAAGATCGCCGCAACCGGCACCGCAACCCTCAATGGCGGCACGGTGCAGATCGTGCCGCTCGGCGCGGGCTTTCTCGCCAACACCCAATACACGATCCTCACCGCGACCGGCGGCGTCAACGGCACTTTCGCGACGCTCACGACCGCGGGCAGCCCGCTGGTTTCGGGGCAGCTCAGCTACGACGCCAACAATGTCTACTTCCTTCTGCAACAGATCGGCGGCTTCGGCACACTGTCGGGCCTGACGCCGAACCAGGCCGCGGTAGCCGGCGCGCTGGATCAGGCGCAGTCCGGCGGCGCGTCGGGACCGCTCGGCACCGCGATCAACACGCTCGCCGTGCTCAATGCATCGGGCATCAAGGCCGGCCTCGACGATCTCGCCGGGCAAATCCACGCCGATGGTCGCCGCTTCAGCACCGACCAGGCCGATGCGTTCCAGGGCTTCATGTGGAACGCCGGCACGCAGTCGCGCGGCGAGACCCTGCGCATGTCGGTGTCCTCCTACGCCGCGGAGCCGGCCGACCCGATCGGCAAGGCGCTCGGCGCGCGCCGCGCCGCGCCCGCGCAGAGCGTATGGTTTGGCGGTTACGGCAATTGGGACAAGGTGGCGGCGACCGACATCGCCTTCGGAACAAATGCAAGCGTCGCCGGCGCCGCGCTCGGCGTCGATCTGTGGCGCACGACGGGCCTCACCGCAGGTCTCGCGGTCGGCGCCTCGACCGGCAAGCTGCGGACGGCGGGTCGCGCCGACAGCATCGAGGCCAATGCCGGCCATGGCGGCTTCTACGCGCGTGGCGAGAGCGGCGGAATCAATCTCGCATCCGCGATCAGCTACTCCTTCGCGGCGCTCGAATCCTCGCGCACGATCTCGTTCCTGGGAGAAACCGCGATCGGCTCCTCGCATACCCACACCTTTGCCGCATCGCTCGGCATCGCGCGGCCGTTCGACGTCGGACGGGGTGTGACAGCCGAGCCGTTCGCCAAGGCCGACTGGTATGCGACGCGCCAGAACGGCTTTTCCGAGACCGGCGCACCCGGCGTCAATCAGCTGGTGCGGGCCGGCGGCTTCGACACCGCCTATGGCACGGCCGGTCTGCGGGCGCTTTACTACACCATGATGCCGAACGGTCGCGCGGCGCAGTTCGGCGCGACACTTGCCATACGCCACGAGTTTTCCGGCAATGCGCCATCCATGACCGCGGCCTTCGACGGCGCGCCGGGCATTCCGCTCGCGATCACGGGCGTCGGACGGGCCCGCACGGCGGCACTCACCGGTGCCGAGATCCGGTGGGATCTCACTGCCGCGACGTCGTTCAAGGCCTCCTATGAGGGCGCGTTCGCACCGGGTCTCGACCGGCACACCCTGCGGGGCACGGTCCGCAGCGAATTCTGAGCCGGGCCCCTACTCCACCCGGCCGATCTTCTTCACCGCCGTGATCAGGCGCGCGCTATCGTCGGCGACGAAACGCGAGAACTCCGGCGCGTCCTGATAGGCGACGAGACTGCCTGAGGTGTCGAAGGCCTTGAGGACGTCCGGACTCGTCATCACCTGCGCCATGGCCTCGCGCAGCCGGGTCGCGATCGGCGCAGGAAGAGAGCTCGGTGCAAAGAGCCCGGCCCAGATGTACATCTCGACATCCTTGTAGCCGAGCTCCTGGAAGGTCGGCACGTCGGGGAAGCTCGCGATGCGTCGCGCGCCGCAATTGCCGAGCACGCGCAGCTTGCCGTCATCGACCTGCGGCTTCAGCGTGCCGGGCGCGGCGGCGATCGCCTGCACGGTGCCGCTGAGCAGCGCGGTGAGCGCGGGACCCGCGCCGCGGAACGGCACATGCAGCAACTTGATGCCGGCGCTGTTCGCAAACATCTCCATCGCCACATGCAGCGTGCCGTAAGGTCCGGACGAGCCATAGGTGATCTGGCCCGGCCGCTTCTTCGCATCCTCGATGAAATCCTGCGCAGTCTTCCATGGCGCCGAGACCGGCACCGCGAGCAGCGTGGGATCGGCGAGCACGCGCGCGATCGGCATGAACTGCGAGACCTCATAGGCGACGGGACGGTCGAACAGCCGGTCGGCCTCCGGCAGCACTGCGAGCGAGGAAAGGGTCATCAGCAGCGTGTAACCATCAGGCTCGGCGCGCGCCGCCGCGGCATTGCCGACCGATCCACCGCCGCCTCCGGCGCGGTTGTCGACGATCACGGGCTTGCCGAGGATCCGCTCCAGCGCCATGGCAACGGGGCGTGCGGCGAGATCGGCCTGGCCGCCGGCCGGAAACGGCACGATCATGGTGATGTTGCGGGCCGGATAGCTCTGCGCGAACGCCTGATCCGATGACGCAGCCCGCAACAACGGCAATGCCGCGGCTGCGCGCAAGAGATCGCGTCGATCCATGATGGTCCCTCCCCTCGATCTTCTTTGTTTCGCAGCCAGCCTAGCGCGGCGATCGGCAGGAACAAGACGTTTACGAAGTGTTAACCATGTCCCATCCGGCCCGGAACGCATGCCTGGGTCCGCTGTTGCCCTCCCAGGGAGTGAGTGATGCGCAATCTTCGGACCATTGATGTCGCGTTGGACGAGATGCTGGTGAATCTCGCAGCGATCGTGCTGCGGCTGTCAAAGCCCGAGGTGACGCGAACCCCGGAAGCGCGGCGCGCCTTGGCGCAATCGATCCACCAATACGCAGTCTGCGCGGCACACTCGACGGATCCGCGCGTCCACGAATTGAAATCGGAGCTGGAAGAGACGCTGAGGCCGAACTTGCGAATTGTCGCAAACAACGGCGTGAAAGTGTCGTAGCCGAACACCGTCATTGCGAGCGCAGCGAAGCAATCCAGAATCCCTCCGCGGAGACACCCTGGATTGCTTCGCTGCGCTCGCAATGACGGGATTGTTGAGGCCGCTCGCTCTACGACCCCTTCACCTTTCCGCGCGTCCGCCGCTTGCATGTGCCCGGCAGCTTTGCCGCGAGAAAATCGGCGAGAGCTTCGACGCGCGCGGGGCGTGGGCCGCCGGGCGGCGTCACCAGGTGCACGGCGCCTTCGGCCTGCTTCCAGTCCTTCAGGATCACCTCGACCTCGCCGGAGGAGATGGCCTCGCCGACGATGAATTCGGGAAGCTCGGCGATGCCGAGGCCGGCGATCAGCGCGGGCATCACCGCTTCGCCGTTGTTGACGCGAAGCTGCCCGCCCGGGCGCACGCTCGCCTGCTCGCCGGCGGAATTGGTGTAGTGCCAGACATTGGGCGTCGAGAGATAGGCGTAGCTGAAGCATTTGTGCTCGGCCAGATGCATCGGATGCGTCGGGCGGCCGTGGCGCTTGAGGTAGGACGGCGCCGCCACCGTGAAGCGCGGCATGGTGAAGAGCCGGCGCGCGATCAGTGAGGAATCCGGCAGCCGCGCGATCCGCACTGCCATGTCAAAACCCTCGCCGATCAGGTCGATGGTTGCATCGCTCAGATGCAGATCGACCGAGACTTCTGGATAGGTTTCGAAGAACTCCGGCAGCAGCGGCGCCACCGCCTTGATCCCGAACGTCATGGGCACGGCGAGCCGCACCAGGCCGCGCGGCGCCACCGATTGCGCCAGCGCCTCGTTCTCCGCCGCCTCACCATCGACGAGCAGGCGCGTCGCCCGTTCGGCGAGCTTGTGCCCGGCATCGGTCAGCGCGAGCCGGCGCGAGGTGCGGTTGAACAGCCGGGCGCCGAGCCGCTCCTCCAGCCGGGTGACGGCCTTCGACACCGTCGCCTTGGACATCGCGAGCTCGCTCGCGGCTCCCGCAAACGACCGTAATTCCACGACTTTTGCGAAAATCGCGAGCGCCTCGAAATCGGGGAGTTTTGCCATGGGGCCGGTCCAATCGGGCTATTTAGGAAACAATGTGTTTCAACAGTTTCTATTTTTATACCACGGGCGAACGCTTATCCAAGGGTCAATCGCAAACCCAGGGAATGGAGAAATCCAATGACCAAGAAGCTCTCAGGCAAGGTTGCCCTCGTCACCGGCGGCTCGCGCGGCATCGGCGCGGCCTCCGCCCGCGCACTCGCCGATGAAGGCGCGGATGTCGCCATCAGCTATGTCGCCTCGCCCGACAGGGCTGAGGCCGTCGTCACTGAGCTGAAGGCCAGGGGCGTCAAGGCCCGTGCCTTCAAGGCCGACCAGGCCTCGGCCAAGGACGTCACGAAGCTCGTCAGCGACGTCGCCAAGGAATTCGGCCATCTCGACATTCTCGTCAACAATGCCGGCGTCGCCGCGGGCGGTGCGATCGACGATGCCAACGCCGACACCGACGCCCTCGCCCGCCAGGATTCGGTCAACGTGCACGGCGTGATCGCGGCGATCCGCGCCGCCTCGCAGTTGATGGGCGAAGGCGGTCGCATCGTCACGGTCGGCTCGATGCTGGCCGACCGCGCCTCATTCCCCGGCCTTGCCGACTACGTCGCCACCAAGGCGGCCGTGGTCGGCTACACCAAGGGCGCGGCGCGCGACCTCGGCCCGCGCGGCATCACCGTCAACGTCGTGCAGCCCGGCTCGATCAACACCGACATGAACCCGGACGACGACCGCGACTTCGCGGAAGCCCAGCGCAAGCAGCACGCGCTCCAGCGCTTCGGCCGCCCCGAGGAAGTCGCCGCCGGCGTGGTCTTCCTCGCAAGCCCGGAGGCCTCCTTCGTCACCGGCACGGTGCTCAATGTCGACGGCGGGTTCGGCGCCTGAGCAAGGCGTCACCCGCTCAACCCAAGGAATTACGCACATGATCGAACTCAGACCTTTCGCGAAGCTCGGCGGCGCCGATCACGGCTGGCTCAAGGCCAAGCATCACTTCTCCTTCGCAAGCCATTACGATCCGGACAACACGGGTCACGGTGCCTTGCGGGTTTGGAACGACGACGAGATCGCGCCGAACACCGGCTTTCCCGCCCATCCTCACGCCAACATGGAAATCATCACCTATGTGCGCGAGGGCGCGATCACCCATCAGGACAGCCTCGGCAACGAGGGACGCACCGAGGCGGGCGACGTGCAGGTGATGAGCGCCGGCAGCGGCATCCGCCATTCCGAGTACAATCTCGAGCCGAGCAAGACCCGGATCTTCCAGATCTGGATCGAGCCTGTGACGCGCGGCGGACAGCCGACCTGGGGCTCGAAGCCGTTCCCGAAGGCAGACCGCTCCGGCAAACTCGTCACCATCGCGAGCGGTTTCGAGAACGACGCGGACGCACTGCCGATCCGCGCCGATGCCCGGGTCCTCGCCACCACGCTGAAGGCCGGCGAAAGCGCGGAGTACGAGCCGCAGAAGTCGCGGCATCTTTATCTGGTGCCCGCGGCGGGCTCAGTCGAGATCAACGGCGTGCGCGTCAACGCCCGCGACGGCGCCGCGATCCGCGACGAGAGCAGGCTGAAGATCACCGCTCTGGAGGATTCAGAGCTCGTGCTCGTCGACGCGGCGTAACGACTCTCTCCCTCATGCCCGGGACATCTAGCGCGAAGACGCTTCGCGCTTTTGCTTGGGCACGACGACCCCAACACGATCAATCCATCAATTCTGAAACGGAGACCACCATGACCAAAGTTCTCGTCCTGTATTATTCCGCCTACGGCCATATCGAAGCGATGGCCAATGCCGTTGCCGAAGGCGCGCGCGAAGCCGGCGTCACCGTCGACATCAAGCGCGTGCCCGAGCTGGTTCCGGCCGAGGTCGCGAAAGCCTCCTATTACAAGGTCGACCAGGCCGCGCCGATCGCAAAGATCGAGGACCTCGCCAATTACGACGCGATCATCGTCGGCACCGGCACCCGCTTCGGCCGGATGGCCTCGCAGATGGCCAACTTCCTCGACCAGGCCGGCGGGCTCTGGGCCAAGGGCGCGTTGCACGGCAAGGTCGGCGGCGCCTTCACGTCCAGCGCGACCCAGCATGGCGGCCAGGAGACGACGCTGTTCTCGATCATCACCAACTTGCTGCATTTCGGCATGGTCGTGGTCGGCATGAACTACGGCTTCGCCGGCCAGATGAAGCTCGACGAAGTCACCGGCGGCGCGCCCTACGGCGCCACCACGATCACCGGCGGTGACGGCAGCCGCCAGCCCAGCGCCAACGAGCTCGCCGGCGCGCGCTATCAGGGGCGCCAGATCGCGGAGACCGCCAAGAAGCTGCACGGCTAGCTGCACGGCTGAGCCTCGCAGTTAAGCTTTACGATCGACTGCATGGCTGATGCGACGCGGGCGGCATTCTCATTCGGGAATGCCGCCCCATCTCTGTGGGCAGGATATTTGACCAAAAGCGATGCGAATGGCTTTCGAACTCTTGTTGATAGCGCAGATGATCCGCAGGCCAGCGCAGGCGCTGGCGCGCCGCTGGTATTGCCGCAGCCTGTTCCGCGCCTCGCGCGGCCGGTTGCAGTGCGCCGGGTGCACGCGGTCGTAAGGCGCGCGTGACCCGCTAGGCCTGCGTGATGTCGGCGTGGGACGGAGTAGGATTTGTAAGAACAGGCGCAGGCGCCGTCGACAGCCACCAGCCCTCACCGGCGAACCAGCATGTCTGGTCGGGCGCGCCTTCTCTCCGCAACGACTGCACGCTCTCCCATCCCCTCGCGAACGCGTCGGCCAATCGCCGGCCGGCGTCCGCATCCTGCAATCCCGCGCAACCGATGAACTGGGCACGGCTGAGGAATTTCGCCGGCCAGACCGCGTCGTCGTCCGGGCGCGTGATCATCAGCATGCCGCCGAGCATGCCTTCGGGCGCCAGCGGAAACACCAGCCGCCCGCCGGGCCGCAGCGCATCGAGCCATTCGGCGGCCGGCTGCGCCGCGCCCGCGCAGACATAGATCACGTCGGCTTTGGGCAGATCGGACGCGATGCCCGAACGGTCGCGCACGTCCGCATGGGCGATGCCCTTCAGATTCGCGCGCGCAAGCCCCGCCAGACGTTCGTCGATCTCGTAGGCATGGACGCGGCCGCCGGGGCCGACGAGATGCGCCAGGATCGCGGTGTAATAGCCGCTGCCAGCGCCGATCTGGATCACGGTCTCGCCTTCCCTGACGGCGCAGCCGCTGAGCCAATAAGCGTGCGCACCGGGCATCCCGATATTGAGGCCACGCGCACTGTCGAGCGCCAGCAGCGTGTTCTGATAGAGGAACGCGGGATCATCATCGGGCGTCACGACATAGGGGTGGCCGCCGAGAGCGATCGACCACGGCCCGGGCCCGACGAAAGGCTCGCGCCTCACGGTCCGAAAGGCCTCCTCGATACGGGGATCCGCGGTCTTCGCCGCGGCGCAGATCAACTGCGCATAGAATACGCGATATTTTGCCGAACGATCTTCCATGTCGCCTCCGGGAAACAGAGGCGACGATAACACAACGCGCGCGATAATCGGAAGCTCTGCGCAATCGAGGGCTTTGTGACGGCGTGGTGACCTGTCGATCGCGCAGGCCGCGCCTCAACCGCGCTCGGCTTTCTTCCTGATAAGGTCTTTGCCGATCGGCCGCGCCGGTTCGCTCCGCAGCACCAGCGAGGTCGTGACGGCACCGAAGCCGGCAATACGATCCACGATCGTCTCGAGATCTTCCGGCGCCGGAACCAGCACCTTCAGCACGAAGCAGTCATCGCCGGTCACGCGATGGACTTCGACGATGTGGGGAATCTCGCTGAACCGTTTGAGACAGGTCTTGATGTGCTCATGCGAGGTGCGCAGGCGCACCAGCGCCATCAGGCCGAGCCCGAGGGCGCGCGGGTTGATGCGGGCGCCGTAGCCTTCGATGATGCCGGCTTCCTCGAGCCGCTTGACGCGTTCGGAGACGGCCGGCTGGGACAGCCCTACGGAACGGCCAAGCTCGGACAACGGCACGCGCGCATTGGCTTGCAGCGCCTCCAGGATCTTCAAGTCCTTGGCATCGATGCTCCCGAAGCGATCCAACAAAATTCTCCATTCCGCCTTGAGATCATCGGCAGACGGTCGATTACGCCGATGACTTGCCATGTGATGCAGGACCGGGATCGGCCACACTGCAGCGTCACCTCAGATATCACGGGACGATCATGCACGACATCATCACATTGCCGGGCCTCGGCGGCTCGGGAGACACCCATTGGCAGACGCTCTGGGAGCGCACCGACGCGCGCTTCACGCGATTTCAGCCGGCGAGCTGGGACCAGCCCGACCTCCATGACTGGGAGCAATCCCTGGAGCGAGCGGTCGGGCACTGCGCGAAGCCGCCTGTGCTGGTTGCACACAGCCTTGCCTGCCTGCTGGTGGTGCACTGGGCCGCTCGCTTCCCATCCGCGATTGCGGGTGCGTTTCTGGTCGCGGTCCCCGATCCGGACGGCGGCAATTTCCCCTTGGTAGCCGCCTCGTTCAAGCCGGTCCCGGACCGCACGCTGCGCTTTCCCTCGCTCATCATCGCCAGCACGAATGATCCCTATGGCGGGCTCGAGGTGACCCAGCGACGGGCGAGCGCCTGGCAGTCCGGCTTGATCGCGCCGGGCGCCCTCGGCCACATCAATGCGTCGAGCGGGCTTGGCGACTGGCTACAGGGTCGCGCGCTGCTGGATGCCTTCTGCGCAGGCCTTTCGAGATGATGAGCGAACAGGGGGGCGCCTGTCACCGCGTGCCCTTGCCGATCGCCCGCGCCGCGACGGCGGCGAGCCTGGGGTGGCGGCGCAGGCCCTGCGCAGCATGGTCGCGCCATGCGTAAGGAGCGCCGCGCCAGGACAGCGCGACGCTGACGTCGGTCAACGGCACCGGCTCGGCGCCGAAGCGGCGCTTGTAGTCCTGGTTGCCGATGCTGAGATCGAAACGGCGCACGCCCTGTGCATGCAGCGCCGCCATGGTGCGTTCGGTGACGAGCAGCCCCGGCGAGCAGCTCGACCATGCATCGCCGGCGTGGCTGATGCGCAGCAGGAAGTAGGTCGCGCCATGCCTGACGCCGAGCGTGGTGGCAACGACGCCCTCGTCGCACACCAGCGCCGAGACGACGGCATAGCCATCCGCAACGCCCTGGCGCGCGACCTCGCGATAGAATCGGGCATGCGTGTCGTCGTTGAGGACGAACCGCGAGCCGAGCTTGCGCATGCGCGCCTGCTGCTGGGCATCCATCACGTCCAGCAGCTCATGCGCGCGCGTGACATCCGTGGCGATCTCGAAGCGCGCGCCGGCATGACGGCCGAACACGCGCCAGCAGCGCGGCATCTGCATGCGCTTGATCGAGGCCAGATAGTCGTCATAGCTGTCGCCCGTCAGCACGAGATTTCCGTTCAGCGAGCTGGATCCGATACGACCGAGCGACACCAGCGGGTTCGGCTTGCCGCCGACATGCGCAGGCATCTTCCTCAGGCGCAGCAGGTCGAAGCGGTCGGGCAAGGCGCAGAGCGCGTCGACCAGCGCCTTGCCGATCATATCCATCGCCGCTTCATCCAACGCCGCATCGAGCGCCAGGATCGGCGCGTTGTTGTCGGAGACGCCGAGGTCGGCGAACTCGACGACGCGGATGCCGCGCCTGATATGGCTGGTCATCGGCACCACCGCGATGTCCTTGCCGGTCGCGGCATCGGAGATCACGGCGATCAGCGGGGCAAGATCGTGAAACGCCTCGTACCAGGCGCCGAGCCAGTAACCATGCTGGAAGGCGGTGCGATGGCCGGCATTCAGGCGCAATGCGGCCTGCCGCCAGTCACGCACGAAATCGACCGCGATTGCCGACGTGCTGGAAACCCGATCATCTGGTTGCTCGACGCTGAGAAACGTCATCCGCGGGTCATGCAGTTACTGAATGTTTCCAGATAGATTACGTTTGCCGCAGACCACAAGTGACGTCGCTGCATATCGTTAAGCCTATGCCACTACGACGGTCCCGACTGCGACAAGCTGTCAGCGCACGGTTCCGTTTGCTCGACGCACTGGAATCTGGCCAGGAAGTGCAGACCGGCCACGGCAAGCGCGAACATGAACCAGATCGGATTCTGCCGTTCGAGCAGGAAGGTCTCGGTGGTCCCGTAATACAGGCCGAACAGCCACACGGTCAGGAACAGTTTTACCAGCGCAGCGCTGCGGTTGTGAGCCTGGGCCGACTGGAAATTGCGGAGCGGCGCGAGCACGAAGACGAGGATGACGAGCAGCAGGCCCGGCAGGCCGATGGTGACCGCGAGGTCGAGATAGCTGTTGTGGCTGTGCGCAGCGGACGTCGCCCATTCGGCGCCCTGGGCGGTCTGCCGCGCCGTCACGTCGTCCCAGAACGCCGCATAGCCGTGGCCGATGATCGGCTTTTCGGCGACGGCTGCGAGCGCAAACTCCCAGATGTCGGAACGGCCGGTGAAACTGGGATCGAGGGGAAGCAATCGAGTCATGGCGCCGAGCGACGGGCTCACGACACTGCCGACCGTCAGCAGGTTCATCACGATCAGCGGCACGAAGCAAATGAGCCGCTTCAGCCACAGGCTCGGTGTGAGACAGACCAGCGAGGCAAGGGCGTAGATCGCAAGGCACAGCACCGACGACGTCTTGCCGCCGGTGAAGATCAGGAAGAGGCCGGCCAGCGCGGCGATCGTCGGTCCCATCACGAACGACCCGGCGCCGCAGAGGTAGATGCCGACATAGACCAGGATGGTCATCACCGGCGATGCGACGTTCTTGTGGCCGAAACTGCCGCGCCAGTCGCCGGCGAGCTGCGGCTCGGTGAGGTCGAGCGCGGTGTGCATGGAATATTGCGGCGCGAGGAAGACGCCGAGATAGCACAGCGCCAGCAGCACGAGCGCGGCAGCACCGAGGCACAGGTTGAAGCTGCGCTGCGTCGGCGGCAGCAATGGCAACAGGACGGCGAGCGACGTCATGCTCGCCGCGAGCACGAAGCGCTGCATTGAAACGCCGCGGCTCTCGGAGAAGACGATGTTGATCAACAGCCAGCCGACGAGGCAGAGATGCAGCGGGGTCACCAGGCTCTTCAGCGCGGGCGCATCCGTGACGGCGACGAACGGCACTGCGACCGCAGCCAGCAGGCCCCAGGAAACATAGGTGAGCGCCATTCGTCCGCCGACGACGGCGGTAACATCGGGATTGCGCAAATCGGGAAACGGATCGAGCGTCACCAGCACGAGGAGCAGGGCCGCAACCGCGACGAGGCCGCGCGCCGCCAGCACGGCATTCAGGCCGGCAAGCCCATCGCGCACGACGCGACCGAACGATCGGGCCTCGACGTCGGTCATATCAGCAGCGCTGCGATCCATGGCTCAAGGCCGGCCTGGTGAACCCGGGGAAGCAAGCGCCAAGTCTTAGCCCATCCCCGTTAACCATCCGTCAACCAGCAGGCCGGTTGCGTCGGACACCTTCTGCTGCCGCGCCACGCTTCGCGCGATCTCGTAATATTGCAGCGCCCGTTGTTCCAGCGTGAGATTGTCGAGCACGAAGCCGCGCGGATCGAACGTGTCAGCGGCGCAGCCGGTCCAGAAATCGTCCCAGCCCGCCTCGAACCCGGCGGTGTCGACGAACCTGGTGCCGCAACGGTGATCCCAGTACGGCACCGACGACACCGGCTCGAACTTCACCCGATGCGGATAATAATCGGGGTCCCGCCACGGCCCGCCAGGATCCCAGGCGAACACCGGCACGCCGCAGGACAACGCCTGCTGATAGGCGATACCCTGGCTTTCGTTCTGGCACAGGAAGATCATCGCGCGCGAACGCGCCAGCGCGGCCTGATAGTCCTCTTCCTTGTAGCTGCCGTAGCGCAGCTCCGTGAACGAGCGCCCCTCCTTCAGGAGCCGGGCACGGACAGGCTCGATCAACCCCGGCGCATAGCGCTCGCGGTCCCAGTGGACCTTGTCGTAGATCAGCACGTCGACGGTCTTCTGCGAAGCGGGCGACGGCGCCCAGAGATCCGTATCGATGCCGACGGGCCAGGCCTCCGTGTCGGGCCAATACGGCCGGTACATGTCGACGTACCATTGGCCGGGCACCACGACCTTCTTCACCGGCAGGCGCTTGAACAGGTCGGGATCGTCGAGCGGATGATTGTGGGCGGCGACGCCGAGCAGGATCGGATTCTTCCACACGAACTTGTCGAGCAGGAAGGTGCGACCGATGATGCAGGCGACTTCCTCGGGATGCTGCGCGATGTAGCGGTAGTCGTTGACGCGGTAGCGGATACCGAGTCGATTGAGCCCTGCGCAGAGATTGAGGAACACGCGAAGCTGCCCGCTCATGCGCGGCTCGCCGAGCAGCATGCGGCGCGCCATGCGCCGCAGATGCCGGTCGCCGGGAAACCAGCGATCGTCCTTGTCCTCGTAGAAGAGGTTGAGGATCATGTCGTCGGGATCGTAGTCGAAAGTCGTTGCGGGCACTGGAATCCATCCGCGGCAGCCGGGTACGCATTCTCGCATGGGACCGGCTGTCGCACTCCTCCAAATTTGCCACAGGCTTAATGCCGTTGGCTTAACGTTGTTCTGCGAAACCCGCCTCGCGCTGGCCTTCCGGGAAACGATTTCGCCGTAATGCGAGTATCATCCGCGGCGGCCACGGTTGCGATCGATCGCGTCTGCAGATGCGCCCTGGTTAACAGACCCTTAAAGACGAGCCGCAGCTTGATCACCGCCGAAGACGTTCTCGATCTACCGGTCAGCTCACGCGTGGCGACGCCAGCGCGCCTTCCGCTGCCTGTGGGCTCGACCACATCGGTGTCCGTCGTCATTCCCGCCAAGAACGTTGCGGCCTATGTCGGCGAAACCATCGCCAGCGCACTGGCGCAAGGCGAGGTGATCGAGGTGATCGTCGTGGACGACGGTTCGACCGATAACACCATTTCGATCGTCCGCGCCATTCGCGACCCGCGGCTGCGCCTGATGACCAACGATTCCGCCGGGGTATCGGCCGCACGCAATCTCGGCGCGCGACATGCCAGCGGCGAGTGGCTGCTCTTCCTCGATGCCGACGACCGCATGCGCCCCGGCGCGGTGGCGGCACTGCTGGCGGCAGCGCGTGGAGCTCCGCGCGCCGTGCTCGTCTACGGCGACTACAACACGATCGACAGCGAGGGACGGCAGATCGGCCGGCGCGACCTCTTGAAAGGACGCCGCAAGCCCTCCGGCGACGTGCTGACGCGGCTCGCGGCCCGCAATTTCATCGTCAATGGCGGCATCGCGCTCGCACGCGCGGAAGCCTTCCGCGCCATTGGCGGCTTCGACACCTCCCTCAGATATTGCGAGGACTGGCACTGCTGGTGCCGCCTTGCCGCGATCGGCGAGTTCGAGTTCGCATCAAAGCTTCTGCTCGACTACCGCCTGCACACGGCCAACACCATGAACGCGGCGATACGGACACCGCAGGATTTCTTCCCGGCGATCGCGCGGGTCTTCGACGACGGGCTGATCCTGGCGAGATTGCCCGCGGGCACGGCCGCCGGGCTGCGGCAGGCGGCCGAGATTCATCTCGTCACCTATTCGGCCATGCAGGCGGTCCGCTTCGGCAGATATCGCGAGGCCTTCACCTATCTCGGGATGGTCGGCCGCCGCTCGTTCAAATCGCTGCCGCGCTCCGCGCTCAGGGTCGCCCTCGCCTGCTTTGGCATCTAGTCCGCCACCACGCCGTCAGGACACGATCTTCGAGGCCTCATAGGGCTTCGGCTCGATGCCGAGCGCCGCGAGCAAGGAGCCGAGTGCGACCATCACGGGATGCATCGCGACGACGGCCTTCGACGTCGCCAGCAGGCGTGCCGCGCGTACTAGAGACAGCGGCAGCCGGCCGAGCATCTGCGCAAACACCCGCACCCGCGCCGCCACGCCCTGCGCGGCCTTGTACTGCACACGGTAGTTGATCGCGCCGATGCGCAAGCCCCGCCTTGCGATCCAGCCGAGACTGGTGCGGCTTTGCGGCACGGTCTCGGTGATGACCGCCTCCGTCGTCCAGTGGAATGTCATTCCGGCATCGCGGCAACGCACGAAGAAGTCGCAATCGCCGCCGCCAAGGAAGTTGAAGCGCAGATCGAAGGCCGGACTGCCGAGCCGGTCGAACGCCGCACGCGTGATCAGACAATTGCCGCAACCATAGATCAGCGGCACCGCGCCGCTGTAGTCGTAGGCAGGGCGGAAGGCGGGATGACGCGAAAGCCAGGGCTGGCTGTCGTCGTCGAAGTCAGGCAGCACGGGCCCGCCGACCACGTCGGCGCCGGTCGCCTCCGCGGTGCGAACCATCAGCTCGAGCCAGTCGGGCGAGGCGATCTCGTCGTCGTCGATCATCAGGAAGCGGGTCGCAGCGGGAAACAGCGCCTGCGCCGTCTCGAACGCAGCGTTGATCGCCTGACAGTTACCCTGCCGCTGCTCGACAAGGCAGATGCCCTGGAGCCGGCCGGCGGCGAGATATTCCGCGGCAACCGGCGCGCTCTCGCGCCGCGCGGCGTCGTTCTCCACCATGACGACAGCGAAGGAGCGCGGGGTTCGCTGGCTCGCGAGCGATTCCAGCGTCAGCCGCAGATGCTGCGGGCGGCGGAAGCAGGGAATGCAGACGACAATGCCGACCGACAGGTCGATGACGCGTGAGCTCGCCGCGATCTCCCGGTTGGGATCGCGCACGGCATCCGAGAGCCGGCTGGCGGACAGATCTGTCGGGATCAGTGTCATGGCGTTCTAGATGCCCGAGATATGTTGAAAAAGCCCTGCGTCAATCGCATGAGCGCCGGTGCCGCCCCGTGAGGACACAGTGCCACGGGACAGATGCGTGCCAAAGTGAACAGCCGGATCGAGGCGCGAAACGGCACCATTCCACGGATCTCTCGACAATGCAGACCTGTCGCCATGCACTTAACCGCTTTCGCGTGTTTTCCCTGCCAATCCATGCGCGCGTGGTACTGCAAGTCGCAGTCCATCCGCCGCGGACGGCGCGGTGGGGACGATACTGTAGTTAACGGCCATGCGCATTAACCCGACCGTAAGCACCGCGGCCTGTGAAGCGTCGCGGCACCAGATTTGCTCTTCGGGCATGCGAGACTTTTCCTGTAAAATTGAGTCGAACAAGCGCGGTCAGAAAATATGAACAAGCCAGCCACGATCGATTTCGCGACAGCCACGGCGATCCAGATCCCCACGGCGACCGCGCAAGCCCAGGCGCTGCACGATCTGGTCCCCGGCGAAGCCCGCGACAGCCTGCTCGCCGTCCACGACGTACTGCGCCGCGAACTGCCGCAGGGCCGGCTCGCCATCTATGAAGCCGGCGGTGGCTCGTGCAGCGTTCTGCCGCCGGAATTGCTGAGCCGCAGCCGGGTCACCGTCGTCGACATCGACGAGGACCAGGTCCGCAACAACACCTACGCGGACGAAGCCATCCTCGGCGACGTGCAGACCTACGCCTTCGGCCGCGAAACCTTCGATCTCGTGATCTGCTACAACGTGATCGAGCATCTGCCCAACGTCGACGCTGCGCTCCTGAACTTTCGCGACGCACTCAAGCGCGGCGGGATGATCCTGATCGGCGCGCCCAATCCGCGCTCGCTGTCCGGCGTCGTCACCAAATACTCGCCGCACTGGTTCCACGTCTGGTTCTACCGGCACATCCGCGGCATCAGGGATGCCGGCCTGCCCGGCGAGCCGCCGTTCCCGACCTTCTTCCATCCGCTGGTGACGTTGCCACGACTCGAAGCGTTCGCGGCCGCCAATGGCCTCGAGATGATCTATCGCCGTGAGGTCGAGAGTCCGCGCTATCCCGAGATGCGCCGGCGCAAGCCGCTGTTCGCAACCCTGGTCGATGCTGGCGCCGCAATGCTGAACGCCGTGCTCCCGCGCGGCACTGATGTCCGCCGCGGCGATTATCACGTCATCCTGCGGAAAAGCTGACGATCATGGCGCGCGCGCGGGCAAACGCAGGACGGGCGGAGCCTCGCGGCCATGCTGCGCGCGGTAACGAACCGTTAATCCCTTGGGGACCCCGGCATCGCGCGTGTCACGGTGACGCGCCGGGAAGCGGCGTGCGCTTAAACGCTTTGTTTGCCATTTCGGTGAATAGTCCCTCAATGCGTATGGTTAATTTTCCCTGTTGCGTTGATTGGGCACCTATATCCCGGGTGCGTGGCAAGAAGCGAAGAGTAACCCCTCAGCCCGCGGCAGTTGGAATGGAAGCTGGGGATCATGCTTGACTACGACCAGCCGATAGATCGAGCCAGACCGGAGGCCCCGCAGCAGAGATCCGAGGCCGGCTTCAGCGTGCTGGAGCTGGTCAGCCTGCTTTGGCGGCGAAAGATCGCGATTGCGGCCGCAGCCCTGCTCGGCGCGACGCTTGCCGTCACCGTCGGCAAGAGCGTGACACCCCGCTACACCGCCACCGCCCAGCTCTATGTCGACCCGCGCGAGCTTCAGCTGGTCGATCGCGAGCTCACGCCGCGTGCCCAGGACGTCTCCGGCATGGCCATGGTGGTGGAGAGCCAGGCGCGCCTGATTACATCCAACAGCGTGCTGCTCCAGGTGATCCAGCAGGCTGGTCTCGACAAGGACCCCGAATTCGGCGGCGGCGGTGATGTCAGGAGCCTGATGTCGTCGCTGCTCGGCCTGATCGGCCTTCAGCCCCGCGCGCCCTCCGCCGCGGAGACGAAGGAAGTGCAGCTCGCGGCGCTCGACGCCCTGAACCGGCACATCACGGTCCGCAAGACCGAGAAGAGCTTCATCGTCGACATCGAGGTCTGGTCGACCGATCCGGCGAAAGCGGCGATGCTCGCCAACACGCTGACCAGCGCCTACCTCGCCGAATCCCGCAACTCGCAGGCTTCGGCCGCGCGACGCGCCACCAACGATCTCTCCGGCCGCCTCAAGGAGCTGCGCGAGCGGTTGCGCAGTGCCGAGACCGTGCTTGCGACCTACAAGGCCCAGAACAATTTCGTCGGCACCCAGGACGCGCTGATCAGCGACCAGCAGCTCTCCGCCAGCAACCAGCGGCTTTCCGCGGCCCGCGCGGCGACGATGGACGCACAGGCGCGGCTCGACCAGATCGAGGCAAGCCGGCGCACCGCTGCCGATGCCGGTGCGAATTCGGAAGCGCTGCAATCGCCAACCATCGCGAACCTGCGCGCGCAATATGCCGACGCACGCAAGAAGTACGCGGAGCAGGCCGGCGAGCTCGGCCCGCGCCATCCGGCGCTGCGCCAGACCGAGAAGCAGGTCGAGGATCTCAAGCGCACCATCAACGAAGAGATCGATCGCTTCGCGCAGTCCGCCAAGAACGATCTGACGCGCGCCCGCGACTATGAGGCGTCGCTGAACCGGGCGCTGGAAGCGCAGAAGCGGCAGAGCGTCCAGCTCAGCCAGGCCGCCGTGCGCCTGCGCGAGCTGGAGCGCGAGGCCGATGCCAGCCGCGACGTCTATCAATCCTTCCTGAAGCGCTCGCGCGAGACCGAGGAGCAGGAGACCCTGAACACCTCGGCGGCCCGCGTCATCGGCGAGGCCACCGTGCCGCAGCGGCGTTCGTTCCCGCCAGCGATGAGCCTGTTCGCCATGATCGGCTTCATCTTCGGCGCGCTCGCGGCTTCGAGCTGGTTCGTCGCCGCCGAGCTCCTGTTCGCCGGCGCGCCGACGCCGGCCCGCCGTGAACGCACGCCGGCGCCGCAAGCTCCCCGAGTTCCAGAGACGACGCGGACTTCGGAGATTGCCGGGCCTCAGCAGGCATCGCGCACCCCGGAAGTCGCGCAGGCCCTGCCGGAACTTGCCGCGCCACCGCTGCAGCCCTCGATGGTCGAAAGGCCCCTGATCGAAAAGCCGCTGATCGCACGCCTGCAGGAGGCCGACGTCATCCACACGTTGGGTGCCATTCTCGCCACCGGCGGCGGCGTTGATCTGACACGGCTCGGCTGGCCGACGTTGCGCCCCGGCTTTCCCCTGACGACGCTGCTCAACGCCTGGCGCGACATGCGCGCCGCGGTCGTCCGGCGTGCCGGCGGCAAGGCGATGCCGGTGATCGCGCTCGTTGGTGCGAGCGAGACCACCGGGCGCAGCGTGACTGCGCTGAATTTCGCACTCGCGGCCGCGCGCGACGGTGCCCGCGTCCTGATGATCGATGCCGACCATCAGGCACGGTCGCTCTCGAACAAGGTCAACCGTCCGGGCAAGAGCGAGCCGAGCGCGCTCGGCTGGCTCTCGATCGGCAGCAAGGCGGCGCGCGAGATCAAGACGGTGAACGGCATCTCGGTGTTGCCGGCCGCCGAAGGCGACGCCGGCAAGGCGACCGAGGCCATCCGCAAGGCGATTTCGCAGGCGCGTGCCGCCGGCGGCTATGACCTCGTGATCCTCGACGGCCCCGCGATGCCGCTCCCGGCCGGCGGCCGCAAGCTGCTCGACGACGCCGACGCACTGGTGGCGGTGCTGCCGACCAGCCTCGACATCAACGACAGCCTCGAAGAGATCTTGAACACGCTCGGCCGCGCCGAGCGCAAGCTCGTCGGCGTCGTGCTCGACGAACTCGCCCCCGCAACCCAGGCGCGTCAGCGAGGCAGACAATATGCTTGAGCGCCGCGTCAATCTGGACGGCCGGGCCGCAACCGCCGACGTGCCACGGATCACTCTCGGCGGCCTTCGCATGGCCGCGCTCGACCTGGAAGCGACCGCCGACTTCATGATCGAGGCGACCGATCCGCGTCATCGCATCGGCCGTCCGTTGCACCTGACCTCGGCCAATGGCGAGGTGCTGGCGCGCTGCTCGACCGAGCCGGAGACCGAACGCCTGTTCCGCGCCGCCGACCTGATCAACGCCGACGGCCAGCCGCTGGTGGCGGCCTCGAAGCTGCAATCCTGGTTCCCGCTGCCCGAGCGCGTCGCGACCACGGACCTGTTCCACGTCGTCGCGCGCAAGGCCGAAACGGTCGGCCGCACCTTCTACATGTTCGGCGCCAGCGAGGACGAGAACGCCGCGGCGGTCGAGAACGTCCGGAAGATGTATCCGAACCTCAAGATCGTCGGGCACAGCCACGGCTATCTGCGCGGCGAGGCCCTGCGCGCGAAGGTCGAGGAGATCAACGCGCTCGCGCCGGACTATCTCTGGGTCGCGCTCGGCGTGCCCAACGAGCAGGCATTCGTGGAGCAATACACGCCGCTGCTGACCAATGTTGGCGTTATCAAGACATCGGGCGGCCTTTTCAACTTTTTGTCGGGCAGCCGGTCCCGCGCGCCGCAATGGATGCAGAAATTCGGACTCGAATGGGCCTGGCGCACCTGGCTCGAGCCACGCCGCCTGTTCTGGCGCTATTTGACCACCAACCCCCGCGCACTCTATCTTCTCTTCAGCCGCAAACGGCCTTCCAATCGCTGAGAGAAGAGTAGAAGACGACATGACCGACCGACCGACCGTCCTCGTCACAGGGGGCGCGGGCTATATTGGCTCGCATGCCTGCCGCGCCCTGACTGCCGCCGGCTATCAGCCCGTCGTTTATGACAATCTCTCGACAGGTCATCGCAGCTTCGTTGCCGGCCCCCTCGTGACCGGGGACCTTCTCGACGGCGCGGCGCTGGCGCGCGCCTTCGCCGATCACAAGGTCAAGGCGGTGATGCATTTCGCGGCGGCGAGCCTCGTCGGCGAATCCATGACCGACCCGCAGAAGTACTACATCAACAATTTGCAGGGCACGCTGTCGCTGCTCCAGGCGATGCGCAACGCCGGTTGCCATCGCATCGTGTTCTCCTCGACCGGCGCCGTCTACGGCAACGCCGATTCCAAGGAGCTGCCGGAAGACTTCCCCTGCGCGCCGATCAATCCCTATGGCGCGTCGAAATGGATGATCGAGCGAATGCTCGCCGATTATCGCGCCGCCTATGGCTTCGGCGCGTTCTGCCTGCGCTATTTCAACGCCAGCGGCGCCGATCCGGCCGGCGGCATCGGCGAACTGCGCGACAACGAGACCCATCTCATTCCGCGGGCCATGATGGCGCTGCAGGGCCATGTCGACTTCGCGGTGTTCGGCGACGACTACGACACGCCCGACGGCACCGCGATCCGCGACTACATCCATGTCACCGACCTCGCCGCCGCGCATGTCGCGGCGCTGAAGCTGCTGGAACAGGGACATGCCGGCGGCAGCTTCAATCTCGGCACCGGCTCCGGCTTTTCGGTGCGCGAGATCCTGGGCGCCATCAGGCAGGAGACCGGGCGCGAGGTGCCGCACACCGTCAAGCCGCGCCGCGCCGGCGATCCCACCTATCTGGTCGCCGACCCCTCCGC
>NZ_SPQT01000006.1 GCF_004571025.1 Bradyrhizobium niftali
GAGCAGGTCGGCCTTGCCGGTGACGCTCAGATCCGCACCCGTCGAGCTCTTCAGCGTGACGGCGCCGCCACCAACGCTCGAAGCGGTCTGGTTGAGGCTGGTCGCGATCGTCGCAGCGCCGGAGCTGATGGATACCGTCTTGACGCCGCTGGCCAGATCGACCGCGGTCAGCAGGTCGCTGACAGTCGCAGCCGGGGTGCCCGCTGTGCCGAGATAGACGGTGGTGTTGCCGTTGCCGTCGGTGACGAGGTTGCCGCTGACGCCAGAACCGGACGCAACCGCGGTCGAGGCCGGAGCCGAGCCGCTGCGGAACGTGATGGTCTTGCCATTCACGGTCAGCGTGTCGCCGTCGGCGGGCTGCGCGTTGCTGGCCAGGCCGGTTGCGGTCGTGCCGTTGGTGGCGATCAGGGTGATGGCGCCGGTCAGCGCCGTGGTGCCGTCGCCGGCCGTTCCCGCGGTGCCTGTGAACGAGCCGATGGTGGCGCCGAGCGTCGTGGTGCCGCTTGCCGCCGTGGTGCCGCCGGCCGCGCCGCTATACACGACGTTGCTGCTCGCCGTCGCGCTGGCAAAGGAGGTCGTGCCGCGCAGGTCGGCCGCCGTCGCACCGGAGATCGTCGCGGAGACGTTCGACTTGGTGGAGTAGCCGACCGTGGTCTGCAGCGCCTGGTTGGCGATCGACTTCGCAGAGTCGATCAGCTTCTGAAGCGAGGTGATGCCGGTGTTGGCGGCCTGCAGCACCTGCACGCCGTTGGCGATGCCATCGAGCAGGTTGTTGATGTCGCTGGCGCGGTTGTCGAGCGACTGTGCCGTGAAGAAGTTGGTCGGATTGTCCAGGGCCGAGTTGACGCTCTTGCCGGTCGACAGACGGTTCTGCGTGGTGGCGAGAAGATCAGCGGTGGACTGGAGGGAGAGGAGGTTCTGACGAACCGAAGAGGAGAGAACAATGCCGGACATACGCTGTTACCTTTCTGGTAAACGCTACTGTTACGCGTCTGCTGTGATCATCATGATCAAGCGACCGCCGGACCGTGGCGCCGAGAATCTAACGAAGCATGAAATCAATCCGGCGCTTTCGCTGAGTCGGCGCATGATTCGCCCCGGCAAGCGGTCCACACCGCCGCGCCGCCACACAGATAAGATATTGAACTTAATTATGTTTTCCGCGCGCCGCACGGAGATTCACAACTCGTTAACTAGTTGCGAGCGAGAATCAGGTCCAGATAGACCGCAACGAGCGCTCGGTTACGAAAGCGTTGATGGAGAACAGGCATGGCTCTCAAGGTCGAGCTCAAACCGCACGAACGCATCATCGTCGGCAACTCGGTGATCACCAACACGGACCAGCGCGCCCGCCTCCTGATCGACGGCGAGAACGTGCCGATCCTGCGCGAGCGCGACATCCTCACGCCGGAGACTGCAAACACGCCCGCCAAGCTCGTCTATCTGGCGGTCCAGCTCATGTATATCTCGCCGGATCCGCAGACCCAGCACGGCACCTATTTCAACCTCGTGCGGGACATCGTCACCGCGGTGCCGAGCTCCTGGCCGATCATCGAAGCCATCAACAACAACATCCTGAACGGCGACCTCTACCGGGCGCTGAAGGATGCCCGCAAGCTGATCGCCTATGAGGACAAGCTGCGGGGCCAGTACGAAGCCACGCATCCCAAGGCGGAAGCGGACAAGGACGACGTGAGCACTGCCGCCTGATTACGGCGTTCGCGCGGCCGAGCCGCGCGAACGACAACGCTGCCCAACGACAACGGCCCCGGATCGCCTCCGGGGCCGTTGTCGTTTCAGCGATGCATCGATGCTACTGCGCCGCGAGCGGCGGCGCCTCGATCTCGATCACTCCGTCGCCGACCCGCCGTGCGCCAAAATCAAGTATGGCCGCAACCAGCGCATCGATGTCCGTCTCGTCGGTGCGGTGGTTGACGATGGCGGCGCGGATCGCGAACTTGCCGTCCAGCGTGGTGCCTGATGGCGCAGCGATGCCGGACTCCTGGACATCAGCGACGATCTCGCGATTGACGGCATCATCGGCGCGGTAACGGAAGCAGACGATGTTGAGGTTTACCGGCGCCAGCAATTCCAGCCGCGGCTCGGCGAGCACGCGCGCTTCCAGATATTTTGCCAGCGCGCAGCTTCGCGCGATCACCGCACCCAGCCGGTCGGTGCCGAATGTCTTCAGCGTGAACCAGGTCTTCAGCGCGCGGAAGCCGCGCGACAGGTCGGGACCGAGATCGCAGGGCCAGACCGCGCCTGCGGCAAGCCCCCTCGCCTCGCGGCTCAGATAGGCCGCCGGCTGCGCAAAGGCCTGCCGATGCTGCTCGCCGTCGCGCACCAGCAGGAAGCCGGCATCGTAGGGCACCTGTCCCCATTTGTGGAAATCGAGCGCAATGGAATCCGCAAGCTCGATGCCGCCGAGCACCGGCGCAAGCTCGGGCGCCAGGATCGCGAGCGCACCGAACGCACCGTCGACGTGAAACCAGATTCCCTCCTCGCGGCACAGCTCCGCGATGGCCTTGAGGTCGTCGATCGCGCCGATATCGACCGTGCCAGCGGAGGCGACGACGAGGAACGGCTTGAAGCCGACCTCGCGGTCGACCGCGATCTGCGCACGCAGCGCGGCGACGTCGATGCGATGATCGGTATCGACGTCGATCTTGCGCAACGCATCGGTGCCGAGCCCGGCAATGTCCATCGCCCGCGAGACGCAGCCGTGCGCGGCACGTGACGTGTAGGCGGTCAGCAGCGCGCCGTCGTTGCCGATGCCGTATTGTCGCGCCGGCGTGCCGAGCGCGCTGGTACGCGCCACCAGCACCGCCATCAGGTTGGCCATCGACGTGCCCGTGACGAAAATGCCGCTCGCACTCTCCGGGAAGGCGAAAAGGCGGCGCATCCAGTCGACGATCTGGCGCTCGACCTCGATCGGCATGTGGTCGCGCCCGCCGAGATTGGCGTTGAGGCCGGCGGCGAGCATTTCCGCGAGCATGCCGACCGCGGTGCCGCCGCCATGCACCCAGCCCATGAAGCCGGGGTGGACGTTGCCGGTCGCATAGGGCGCGACGTGCTCGGCGAATTCGCGATAGACATCGGCGAGATCGCTCGCCTCGCGTGGCACGTCGGCCTTGAATGCCGCGCGGACGTCATCGGGGATCGGCTGCCACACCGGACGCGCACGAATGTTGGCGATGCCGTCGATCGTCTCGTCGAGCATGCGATGAGCGAGCGCGCGAAACGCGTTCCAGTCCTGCGGATCGAGCGAGGTGTCGGTGGCGGCGGCTTGTGTCTTGCGGACCATCTCGTTCATGCGGCACTCCCCTCGCCGGCTTTTGCGTGTCGCGACAGCATCGCGATGAATGCGGCAAAGATCTTGCGCATCTGCGGCGGCTTGTAGGGAAACACGGCGGGCGGATCCATGTTGTGGACGACGGCGGTGTTGTCGGCCTCGAACACCAGCAGCTCGCCGTCCCTGTTCTCGGCGCAATCGACGATGAAATAGTCGAGGCCGACACGCTTGCTCATTTCGTCGAGCGCGTTGCGATGACGCGCGGCGAAAGCGCTGTCGAAGTCGAGCATGAAGGCGGCTTCTTCAGCTCGCTTCTCTTCGCTGAACGCCATGTAGGCGTTGAGATACCAGATGTCCCAGCGGTCGGCGATCGCCATGTGGCAGGCGTAGGGCTTGCCGTCGACCATGGTGAGACGATATTTGCGGTAAAGCCCGTCGGGGCTCGCATAGTCGACGAAGCGCGCGACGAAGAAATCCTGCTCTTTCCGTTCGGCAAGGTAGGCCGTGAGTGCCGGCGCATCGCCGATCTTGGCGAGCCCGACGCCCGCATGCGTGCCGCGCGGACGCACGATCATCGGAAAGCGCAATTCGCCCGTGACGTCCTGGCAGGCGATCTTACCTTCCGAAAGATCCAGCAACTGCGCACGCGTCGCATGGACGGTCGCTGGGATGTCGAGACCGGAAATGCCCGCCAGCAGCCGGTAGAGCTTGTCGCGATCGAGGTTGCCGATGAGATGGGGGCGATTGAGCAACGGCCGCGGCCAGTGCGGCGCGGCCTGTTCGATGACGGCGAGCGCCTGCCGGCATTCTTCCGAATCGGACGCGACCACGATCGCGACGTCGTGCTCGGGCAACGTCGCCGGCAGACCGACGCCCTTGACCACATAGAGCGTCAGCAATTCGATGTCGGAGCCTTCGAGCAGGAATTCGATCGGGGTGTTGCCGCCCATGTCGATATCGGCCGCGAGCGCCAGCACGCGCAGGCCGGGTTTCGGAGCCGCGCAAGGCGTGCGAAACAATTGGTGAAAGGCGAGCACCTCGGTCTGGATCACGAGCCCGGCCTCCTTCTCGCCGAGAAGCTGGGCAATCAGCGATAGATCCAGGCCTTCGCCGGCCTCGGCCGTCCCCTCCTCGATCCGCGCCAGGAGCTTCTCGCGCAGCGGATGCAGATTGCCGCCCTCGAAGGCGCGGCGCGTCAGTTGCGCAAAGCCGATGCGATCGGAATAGTTCGGCGCGGTCGCGCCGTTCGGCGCTGAAACAGGATGCAGCATCTTAGACCTCGAGCACAGACTTCCCGGGCGCCGCCGCGGCACGGTCGAGCAGCAGCTCGATCTTCACCAGCACGTGGGCGATGCGATCGAGGATATGCTGCAAATTGCGTTGCGCTTGGGCGGCGTCCGCCGACCAGGCTTCGGTGACGAGCCGCGCGCCGACGCACAGCCGCAGCGCGGCCTGCGGCTTGCCGTCCGGCTCGTCAAATCGTACTGGCTGGCCGACGAGGCAGCGTTGCGCGGCAACCTGCCGGTCCGCCGCACTGCCGTCGATGTCGCCGTTCATGTCGTGCGCCAGGGCGCGATGCACGGCGCTGGTCTCGGCGATGGAAACCGGCTTGCCGTCGCGCCACAGCGTGAACGGAAAGATCGTGGCGTGCGCGAATTCCTCGTCGTCCATCCCGGACGCTTCGATCGCGGCCGGAACAGCCCGAAGCGACGGAGACAGCGCGATCATGCTGTCGATGCCGGCCGCAAGCTCGGCCAGCGCCTTGGCGCGAAATGCACCGGACACGGCATAATAGCTGCCGATCTCGCTGAGCGCTGCCTCCCAGCGCAGCCATTGACCGAAATTCGGCCTGCGCTCGAAGCGCGAGCGCAGCCCCGTCCAGGCTTTTGGCCAGTCGCTGCGGCCGGCATAATCGAAGAAGCCCGGCGCGATCTCGCCGATCCGGCCGAGCGAGCGCGACAGGCCTTTCGGCACCAGCAGCGCGCCGCTGAAGGCGGGGCCGCCGAAGAATTTCGAGCCCGTCATCAGCACCATGTAGCCGCGATCGAGATAGGAACGCAGCCGGCGGCGGCCAAGCCGCGCCTGGCAGGCATCGACGACGATTTGGACCTTGCCGGGCCAGCGTCGCGCGATCTCGTCGAGGCAGGCCACGCTCGGCGCGCGCCAGCCGAGTTTCGAAGAATCCATGATCTGCAACAGAACGCGTCGACCTTGCGCGAGGCTGGTCGCGACCGCGCGCAGCACCGCTTCATCCGCATCCGGGCGCATCGCAATGCCGGGCGCCGCGTCGAGCAGCGGCACCGCGACGCTGTCGCCGGCGAGCCCGGCCACCGCGCCGTCCTTGCGCACCGCAAGGCCGCTCGCCGTCATCGTGCTGAAATGGTGCCCGCGTGCGGTATGGGGCGTCCCGCTTCCGGTCTGATCCGTGCCGACCACGATCGTCACCGGCACTGCGCCGAGCACCGCGCGCGCCAGGAACAAGGCGTGAAGTTGGGAGTCGGTGCCGGACGGCGAGAACACGACATCGACGCGCGGCGAGAGCTGGAGATGTCCGCGCAGCTCGTCACGCATGTCCTCGCAACGCGAGTCGAAGGCGACCTCGACCTCGTCGAACAGGCACTTGTGCATCAGCTCTTCGCGCGCCAGCGCGACGCGGTCATAGGCCGCTTGCGAGATCACGGACGCGGTCGAGGAAGCGAAATTCCAGATCTCCGGCTCCGGCGAGGCCGCGCAGCCATAGGCGTTGACGCGGTCGTTCGGATCGAGCGTCAGGCGCGAATCTCCGCCGGAGACCAGCAGCGTGTCGAGCGGCGTGAACAGATCGCGCAAGCGGTAGCGCGAGCCACTGTCGGACGCTCGCCCCAGCTCTGGCAGACGGGATGCGCCGACGCTCATCCCGAAAGGCTCACGCCGCATCGGCCGCCGCCGCGGGCGCCGGCGCGAATTGCGAGGCGATATCGCCGTGGAATACCGACGGCCCGACATGGTCGAGCGAGCTCTGGATGTCGGCCCAGATCTCGCCGCCGATATCGGTCCAGCGCTTGCAGAAGGCGAAGTCCTCGGAGAGATACGTGCCGGTCGCCGGATCGATCATGCATTCGAACAGCGCGAACCGGTTCCGGCTCGCCGCCAGCGTATCGTGCGAATGCTCGCGGAAGAATTGCAGGCTGGCGTAGTCCGGATGGCGGCACATCGCCTCCAGCACGCGGCGCCGGATCATCAGGAAGCCGGTGCCGGCGTAGCGCACGCGGGTAAAGCCGTTGACCACCACGATGCGGTCGGGGTCCTCGATCTCGAGCACGTAGTCGAGCGAGGCGGCCGGCACATCCGCCCGACCCGACTGGATCGCACGCGCGGCCTTGTCCCAGTTGACCCGCTTGATCGGATAGCAGCCGGCGACGACGTCGGCGCCGCATTCGATCAGCCGGAACACCTGCTCCGGCTTGAACCCGATATCGGCATCGATGAACAGGAAATGCGTCGCCTTGGGATCGTCCAGGAACATCGCGGCCAGGTTGGCGCGGGCGCGCGTGATCAGGGCGTCGCCGTCGCGCAGCAGCACCTTGAGCTCGAGATTGGACATGCCGTGCACGGCGCGCTGGAGCGCGAAGATCGAGCTCGCATAGATGCTCGACACCTGCCCGCCGAAGCAAGGCGTTGCCACCACCAGTTGCATCTTGTCCGACATCGACAGCTCCGCCCCGCTCCAATCCTCACCAAGAGGTAAAGAGGCATGGTTAACGGCGCCTTAACGCATCCTTACAGGAACTTGACGAGCGAAAGCTGCGCAAGGTTCGAGGTCACCTGGTAGGACGCCTGCAGCGCATTCTGGAGCGACAGGATCTCGCTCGCGACCTGGTCGGGCGAGGCCGATTCCGCCTGGTCGATGATGGTCTGGAGCTGCGCCTTGGCCTGGGTCTGGCGCGTGCTCGCGTCCTTCATCGTGTTCTGGGCCATCGCAAAGTCGGTCTGGATGTCCTCGATACGCTGCTGCCCCGGCTGCTGGGTCAGCGCCTGCGTCACCCGCAGGCTCAGCGCCGAGACCTGCCCGCCCGAATACTGCCCGGTCGGCGAGGTCGAGAACGTCCCGAACACGGCGATCGCCTGCAGCTGCCGCCGGATCGCATCCTCGTCGGCCTGCGCGCCATATTGCACCGTGACGGAATCGTCGACCCGCGCCATCGCGGTGGAACGCGCCGAACCGGGCCCGTCATTGCCCTGGTACCATTTCACGGTGTTGGCCGTGCCGTTCACCAGCGTCGTCGCCGAGCTCGCGGGCGAAGAGCCGACGCGCAGCGGCGGCTGCGTCGCGGTGACCGGCGTCGCGCTGAAACCGAGCGAGCCCAGCGCACCCGTATTCGAGCTCGTGATGTTCAGGCTCGCCGCATCGTCCGTGTTGATCGTGATCGAGCCGCCATGGATGGTCGACGGCTTCGAAGTCCCCGTGATCGCGTCGATCTTGCTCAGCAGCGTCTGGATGCTGTCGCCGACGTTGAGCTGATTGCCGGTCGCGCCCGAGGCGACGAAAGTGAGCGTGGTGCCGTTGACGGTGATGGTGTTGCCGGCGACGAAGCCCGGCGAGATCGAGTCCGAGGGGCTCGCGCCGGACAGCGCCGTCGCACCGCTGATCGGTGCGGGTGGAGCCGCCTGATTGCTCTTGGGAGCGCCGATCGCCGAGCTGTCCGTGTTGAAGAAATTGTCGCCGGCGGTCACGGCGGACGCCGCCACCAGCGAGGTGTTGGCAAGCTTCTTGATCGCGGTGTTCAGCGCGGTGTTGAGATTCGCCGCGGTATTGTTCGGGTTGACCGGGACACTCGCATCGATCGCAAAGCTGCCGAGCGGCGTCGGCGTCGCCGTCGACGCCGTCAGGTCGATCTGCTCGGTCGTACCGTCAGGCAGCGTGAACTGGATGCTCAGCTTGTCGCCATTGCCGGGATTGGTCCCGTTGAGATCGACCGAGAATGACACCGGCGAGCCGCTCGGGCCGGTGATGGTCGCGCCCGTCAACGTCGAGGAGACCGCCTTGATCTTGAGCCCGAACGGCGATCCCGCGACGTCCTCCGACACCTGAACCGAGCTTGGCGTGGGCTGCGTCTGCACCAGCCGCCCCATGCCGTTGGCGCCGAGGTCGGCGGCCTGGCGCTCCGCCATGACGGTCTTGAAGCCCGCCTGCGTCGTGGTCCCGTTGATGATGTCGCCGGCATCCGCGACCGGCTGCGTGTTGAAGGCGGTTCCGGAGAACAGATAGCGGTTGCCCGACTGCGTGTTGAGCACGCCGACCATCGAGCCGAATTGCGCGGCCGCGGTGTTCTGCGCGACCGTCTGTCCGTTGACGTTGAGATCCTGCGCGGTGTTGGCGGAGCCCGTCTGCACCGTGTTGCGGATCGTCGTCAGCGCCTGGAGCGCGGTATTGGCGAGGTTGATGTTGACGTTGACGTTGGTGATCGTGTCGGTATAGGCGGCAATGTTGGAGAGCTGCGCGCGCCCGGCGATCGCAAAGCCCTCGTTGGTGCCCATGCCGGAATAGTTCTGCGACAGCTTGCCGGTCGAGAGCTGCGTCGACAGGTCGGTGAGCTGCTGATTGATGTTGCGGATCTGCGAGCCGAGAACCGACGAAGAGTAGTTGATGCTGCTGATCGACATGTTTCAGAGCCCTGTTACTTGTTACACTTGAGCCTGGAGCAACGTGTTCATCATGCCCTGCACCACCGACATCACGTGGGCGTTGGCGGCATAGGCATTCTGAAGCTGGATCAGGTTCGACATCTCCGAGTCCAGGTTGACGCTGGAGGTCGAGTTGAATTTAGCCTGGAGCGTCGAGACCACGACGCTCTGGCCCTGCTGGAGCTGGGTGGCCTGGGTCGAGGCGTTGGCCTGGATGCTCAGGAACTGCTGGAGGTAGTTCGAGACGCTGCCGGTGAAGGGCTGGTTGGCCGAGCCGAGGCCGGTCGTCGGCGAATAGGAGAACACCGCGTTGGTGAGCTGCGAATAGAGATAGTCCGAACGCGTGGTGTCGCCCGCGGGCGTCACCGGCGAAGTGTTGTAGACCGACAGCCGCGTGGGATCGCTGGCCAGCTGCGTGTTCACCGCGATGCGCCCGGCAAGGCCGGTCATCTGCGAGCCCGACGCCGTGATCGCGCCGGTGTAGAGCGCCTGCCCGCCGTCGGTGAAGACCGCCAGTTGCGGGTTGCCCGAGGTCAGCGACGAGATCGTCTTGGTGGTCGAGGCCGAATTGACCTTGGCAAGGCCGGTGTTGTCGTCGGTCACCCGCAGCGTCGTGGCGGTTGCCGGCGCAGGAGCCGCGGAGAACGTCAGGTGCGAGCCTGACAGCGCGGAGTTGAGCGCGGAGGCAATCGCCGCCACGCCGCCGGAGAAGTTGACGCCCACCCGCATCGGATTGGCATTGGTCGCATTCTGGAGCGGCAGCGCCGCCGGATCGGTCACGTTGACCAGCGTGACCTGGCGCTGGGTGTTGGTGGTCGTGTCCGTGTAGGTGATGTTGACCGTGTTGCCCGGCTGCGCACCGGCAACGTCCAGGTCGAACCCGGCCGGCGGGCCGGACACGGTGCTGCCGGCCGTGGTCTTGTCCGACAGCGCGCTCGACATCGTCGCGGCAAGCTGGTCGATCTGGGTCTGCGCCTGCACCAGCGTCTGGTCGCGCAGCTTCAGATCGGCCGCGATCTGGCCCGACGAGACCACATTGTTGGCGACGACGTCGACCTTCGAGCCGTTCGGCAGGACGATGTTGAACGCGCCGACGCCCGACTTGGCCGGATCGATGTTGTAGAGCGAGGTCGCCGACAGCGCGCCGGCGGACGCAAAGGAGAATTGCGAGGCGAGCCCGGCACCGACAAGCTGGATGCCTGTCGTGGTGTAGATGTTGGCCTGGTTGGAGCCGTCGGTGGTGACGCGCACGTCGACATATTTCGACAGCGTGTTGATGGCCTGGTCGCGCTGGTCCATCAGCGTCGCGGCGGACGGGTCGGTGGCCGACAGGCCCTGGAGCTTGGTGTTGATGTCGGCGATCTGGTTCATCGCCGCGTTGGCCTGCTGCGCCGAGGTGCCGAGATCCTGCTCGACGTTGGAGCGCAGTGACTGGATGCCCTTGGTGGTGACGTTGAGCTGCTGCGCCAGAGCCTGCGCCGCGCCGAGGGCAACCGTCTGCGCCGACGACGAGCCCGCGCTGGTCGACAGCGCCTGCAACGCCGTGGTGAAATTGTTCAGCGCGGTTTCGAGTGTGCCGCTGCCGCCGGGATTGCCGTAGACATTCTGAAGCTGCTTCAGGATGTTGGCCATCTGGTCGGCGTAGCCGCTGCCGCCGGTCTCGGTGCGCAGCTGGTTCAGCACAAAGCTGTCGAGCTCCCGGCTGACGCCGGTCGTCATCGCCGTCGAGCCGAAGTCGCCGGTGGTGACCTCGATCTGGTTCGGCGTCTGGACGATGTAACCCGGCGTCTGCGAATTCGCGACGTTCGAGGAGACGATCGAGAGCGCGGCCTGGTTGGCACGCAGACCGCTCATCGCACTGGCAAGGGCTGAACTCAAACCCATGTGAACTTACCCGCCTTTGGTTACGTCACGCGCCGATCAGCGCAACACGTTCAGGAGGTCCTGCACCATCGAATTCGCCGTCGTGATCACCTTCGTGTTGGCCGAATAGGCCTGCTGGGTCACGATCAGCTTGGTGAATTCGTCTGCGATGTCGGTGTTCGAGCCTTCCAGCGACGAGCCGCTGATGGAGCCCGAGGCGCCGTCGATCGCGGGCCCCGACTGGTCGGTCGCGGCATAAGCGCCGCCGTCGAGCGCTTTCAGGTAGTTGGTGCCGTTGAAATGCGACAGCGTCACCTGCGCGAGGTCGAGGTTCTGGCCGTTGGAGAAGGTGCCGACCACCAGGCCGCTGTTGTTGACGGCGACCGAGCGGAGCTGGCCCGCGGCATAGCCGTTCTGCGTGATGGTGTTGATCGTCACCGCGCCGCTGGTCGAGGCATATTGCGTCAGCGCGCCCGAGGAGATGTTGAAGGAGACGGAGCCAAGCGTCTGACCGCCGACGGTGACGTTAGGGATCGTGATCCCCGAGCCGCTCGGCGAGGTCAGCGACCCGTCCGCTGCGAAGGTGAAGGACTGTCCCGCGTTCATCCAGCCGACCGCTGTCCCGGTTGCGGACGGGTCAGTCTGGTAGAACAGATTCCAGGAGTCGGCATGGCCATTGCCAAGCGATGCACTGTCGGTCTTGGCCCAGCGCAACTGCAGATTCACGGGGGTACCGGCGGCATTATAAGCGGTTACGGCGCCGCCGCTGATCGATTCCTTGGTAAAGGTCGCAATGTCGTTTCCTATCACGGTGCCGGTACCGGCTGTGCCGCCACCACCGCGAGCCTTGCTGACCGAAGAAGTGAAGCCGAGCGCGGCAAAGGCGTTGGAATTGCTGCTCGATACCGTGAGAGTGGGGTTTGCGGTGCCGGTATTCAGTGTGATCACACCGTTGCTGATCGATGAGCCTGTCGTGCCGCTGATTTGATCGATCTGGGCGAGCAATTGTGAGATATTGTCGCTGAGACTGATCTGGTTCGGCGGCGTAGCAACGCCGGACACGAAGGTGATCGTATTGGAAGCACCCGTGCCATTGACATAGATTTTGTCGTTGAGCGCGAAGGGTGTCGAGAGGACTTCGGCACCACCTGCCGTCGCAGTGCCACCCAGCACCGTTGTTCCGGTGGTCGCCGGTGACGACAGCACGTTGCCGCCCCGCGTCACGGTGCTGATGCCGAGCGCGGTTGAAGCCGCGCCGCTGCCGATCGACACGTCGGTGGTGGTGCCGGTCGATATCTGGATGTTGCCGGTGCCGCTGAGCGAGGCGCTGACGCCGCTGCCGCCGGCGAGCGAGATCGCATTCAGGATGTCCTGAACCGTCATTGTGCTGCCGGCCTTCACGCCGATCACGCTGCTGTTGCCCGTTGTCGTGAGGCCGGTGGCGTTGGGGTCGAAATAGATCGTGTTGGTGCCGTTGATCGTCAGCGTGTTGCCGGAGAGCGCGCCGAGAATGCTGAGATGTGGGCTCGCCGAAGGATTGAGCGACGTACCCGTACCTGCCACCGCCGATGCGCTGTCCTGCAGCGCAACTGAGCTCGTCGAAGTTGTTGACGTATACGCGGAGCGCAGATTGCCAGTGGCCGCCGCGCCGGAGACGGTCGCATTCGTATAGGGCGGTGGAGGCGTGCCGACGATCAGCGGATTGGCTGCGAAATCGGATGGATTGAGGCCGCCGGCCGCCAGCAGCGTGCCGCTCGCCGCGCTCGAGCTCGCCGCCGTGTTAGGCACCGAAGGCAGGTTGGCGGCGTACTGGATCGAGGTGGTGGCCTGCGCCGGGATGAAGTTGTTCTGGAATTTCAGGACGCTCGCGACATTGCCGGTCGGGTTGCCGGTCTTCGGGTCGACCGTGGTGCCCATCAGATAATAGCCGGCGCCGTTGACCAGATTGCCGTTGGCATTGAGCTGGAAGTCGCCGCGGCGGGTGTAGTAGGTGACGCCGCTGAACACCGGAACGTTGTCGACGACGCCGGTCGCCTTCTGGATCGAGAAGAAGCCGTCGCCGGTGATCGCCATGTTGGTGGCGACGGTGGAGGACGAGATCGTGCCCTGCGTGGTGATGGTGGCCTTCGCATTGGCCGTCACGCCGCCCGCGACCTGCTTGCTCGGCACCGAGGCGTCGGGAATGAGATCGACGAAGCTGGTGCCGATGCCCTTGTAACCGGTGGTGGATGAGTTCGCGATGTTGCCGGAAATGTTCTGAAGCGCGTAGGACTGCGCCTGCAGGCCACCCACCGAGGTGTTCATTGCATCGAAGATACCCATAACTTTGTCTCCAAATCCGATCTCGGCGGCCGGTCGACCAGGGCCGCAGTCGGGGGAGACAGTCGCAAGGGCTATGCCAATGCGGGTATTCTCAGGAAATCAATGACTTAATGAAAGTGCCCCGGTCTGATGACCGGGGCACAATTGCCGGGACCGGCAACAATTGCCGGGGCTTCCTTACGTCGCCGACGCTGCCGCGGGGTGGAAGACCAGCCCGAAACCGTCGATGCAATAGCGCAATCCGGTCGGCTTCGGACCGTCATCGAAGACATGGCCGAGATGGCCGCCGCAGCGCCGGCAATGCACCTCGGTGCGGAGCATGCCGAAGGTGCGGTCTTCGGTCTTGCCGACATTGCCCTCGATCGGCTGGTAGAAGCTCGGCCAACCCGTGCCGCTCTCGAACTTGGTATCGGACGCAAACAGCGGCAGGTCGCAGCCGGCGCAGGCGAAGACGCCCTTGCGATGCTCCTTCAGCAGCGGGCTGGAGCCCGGCCGCTCGGTGCCGTGATTGCGCAGGATCTCATATTGCTGCGGCGTGAGCTGGGCACGCCATTCGGCCTCGGTCTTCGTGATCTCGAACGTTTCCGCGGCCTTCTCGCCGGCCTCGGCAGGCGTTCCTCTCAGCCAGCGGAAGGCCGAAAGGCCGAACAGGCCGGCGACAGTCGTTAGCAGGATGCGGCGGTCAAACATCTCATTCTCCGTGCGGGAGCGTCCACACCCTGAGATACGGGTTCTAGCGGCCGACGTTACACGTCCCGGCGGAGTTTTTCTCAACTTATTGCGAGATTCCGCCGTCGTGCACGGCCGGTTCCACGGCTTCAGCCGCGGGTTTCGGCGCCGGGGCCGGCCGCGGCCGCACACCGGGCGGCGGTCGGCGCGGACCGGTGCCGGCGGCCCGGTTCGCTTCGGCCAGCCGCGCCTCGCGTTCCCTGTCCTTGACCCTGGCACGTTCGCGGTAGCGGGCGAGCGTGCCTGCGGCGGCGGAGCTCGTCCTGCCCCAGATCCCGACCAGTTGACCCGCGACCCGTCCGGTCGCGCCGCCCGCCCAGACCAGCTCGAACGGCGAAAACAGCCGCCAGCGCTCGTCGCCCCACAGGATGCTGCGCGCGATCATCTGCCCGGCCATGGCCGAGGTGTTCATGCCCTGGCGGCCGAACCCGCTCGCCACCCACAGGCCTTTGCGCAACTGGCCGATCTGCGGCATGCCGTGCACGGTCTGGCCGGTGGCGCCGCCGAACATCTCGGTGATCTCGACATTGCCGAGCTGGGGGAAGATCGACCGGATCCGTCGCTTGACGCCGCCTGCAAAGCGCTGCGGCCGCGCGGCCCAGGTGGTCTCCGGGCTCTCCCACATCAGCCGGTCGCCGTCGACGATACGAAAATGATCGACGCCGTCGGAATCCATCACCGATCCCTTGAAGGCGATGATCTCGTGCACGCGCTCGCCGAGCGGCGCGGTGATGCCGGCATAGCGCCAGACCGGCAGCAGCGTCTCCGACAGGCGCCTCAACGGCGCGCCGAGATGAATGTTGCCGGCAAGCACGATGTGCGTCGCGCGCAGCCGCGCCGACGGCGTGACGATCCGCTTGCGGATACCGGAATGGTCGATGCTGACCACCGGCGTATCCTCGAAGATGCGGGCGCCGGCCCGCCGCGCCAGCGCCGCAAGGCCGTGCACATATTTGCGGCCGTCGACCTGGAATGCCCTGGGATAGTAGACGCCGTGGAAGTAGCGATCGGTCTTGAGCACCTCGCGGACGCGATCGACCTGCCAGCCCTCGACATCGGTGTCGAAATCCTCGTGCAGCATCTGCAACCGGCTGATCAACCGGTCGCCGGTATCGACGTTGGAGACCTCGAGCACGCCGTCGCTCGGGGTGATTCCCGGCATGTTCTCTTCGGTGGCATTGGCGCGGACGAACTCGGCGCCCTCCTTCGACAGCGTCCACAATTCGCGCGCGTCCTCATAGCCGATGCGCTCGATCAGCTCGGTGAGCGGCAGCGCAAAGCCCGGCATCACGGTGCCGAGCTGGTTGCCGGAGGCGTTCCAGCCGATATGGCGGCCCTCGAGCACCGCGACGCTGGCCCCGAGCCGGGCCGCCTCCAGCGCGATGGAGAGCCCGGCAAGCCCTGCCCCGATCACGCAGATGTCGGCGTCGAGCTCGAACGACAGCCGCGTACGCTCGCGAAAGCCGGCTTCTTCCTGGGGCACGCTCGTGAAAGTCTCGCTCATATCGTTTTCTTAGAGCATGATCCGGAAAAGTGTGCAGCGGTTTTCCGAAAAGATCATGCTCAAGACAAAATTTAAAGCGCGATAAGGGTTTGTCCAAATCTCATCGCGCTTTAAAGGACCGATCGGGCGCTTGTCACCTTGTCCTCAAGCGGTGCCTGTAGATTATTCTGGACGTGTAACGATTCGAGAGTGCCATGCGCCGTTTGATGCTGCTGCGTCACGCCAAGACCGAGACCGACGCGCCGAGCGGCCGTGACCAGGATCGCCGGCTCGACGACCGCGGCCACAAGGATGCCGCCGAGATCGGCGACTGGATCGCCTCCCATCCCCCCTTCCCCGACACCGTGCTGGTGTCGCATGCCGTCCGGGCACGGCAGACCTGGGATGTCGCCTGGGAGACGATGAAGGGCCGCGTCGCCGCGCCCGAGGTCGAGGTGCTGCCGGAACTGTACGGCGCCGATCCCGCGCAGATCCTGAAATCCATTCGCACTGCAACCAACCCGGGCAACCCGAAGCGGCTGCTGCTGGTCGGCCACAATCCCGGCATGCACGAGGCCGCCTTGATGCTGATGGGCGGCGGCGATCCGGCCGGCGCCAAGGCGCTCGCCCACAATCTGCCCACCGCGGGGCTTGCGATCTTCGACTTTGACGTGAAGGATTGGGGGGACGTGGCCTACCGCCGCGGCAAGCTGGTGCTGTTCGTCAGCCCCAAGCTGCTTCGATCGGGATGAGACGCGCGGGCGCCGTCTCGACCGGTCGATGCAGCCTGATCACGGGCTGACTGGAAGATTTGGAGGCGCAGATGTTCAAGTCCATCCTCGTGCCCATCGACCTCGCCGACACCGATCTGGCCAAGCCGGCGATCGCAACCGCGGCAACGCTGTCGCAGACCTGGAGCGGCACGGTGCGGCTGCTCAACGTGCTGCCGATGACGCCGGTGATGCTGGCAGAATACGTGCCGGCCGACTTCGACGAACAGCAGCGCCAGACCTCGGAGGAAGCGCTCGCCATCGTCGCGCGCGAATCCGGCATCGAGGCTTCCCACATCTCCAGCGTGGTCCGCCAGGGCGGCATCTACCACGAGATCCTGGAGGAAGCCGTGCACATGAAGGCCGATCTGATCGTGATGACCTCGCACCGGCCGGCGATGCGCACCTATTTCCTCGGCTCCAATGCCGGCCACGTCGTGCGCTACGCGAAGTGCTCGGTGCTGGTGGTCAGGCACTGAGGGCTGCTCCGTCATTGCGAGCGCAGCGAAGCGGCTCGATCTCGTAGGGTGGGTTAGCCGAAGGCGTAACCCACCACTGTCTCTCTCCGCGGAAGCAGAAGAGGTGGATTACGCCTTCGGCTAATCCACCCTACGCATCTACAAGCCCTTGCGTTGCCCGACGGGCAAGACACGCAAAATGGCGGTCAATCGCTGCTGTCGAAAATATTCCGCTTTACCGAAATTCGGAATTGGCGGATAGTGCGCGCACTCCGGCCCAAGGAAGAGGGGCGTATCGCGATCGTCACGAACGCGGGCCGGGCGGCGGTGGACGTGGGTCACATCGGCGCGACAGGCATCGCAGGGCGGGCAACCGTGAGCGACAGCATCGCGCGCACGACCGGTGTGACCGGCGTACGGCCAAATCGTGTCGTCCTGGCGCCCGGGGTCTGTGCGCCAAGTCTTGCGGTGATGGGTGCGGTCCGACCGGACCGCGCGCATCAGCCATCCGCAAGGCGACGGGGGCAATAGTGCATCGCTCCCCGGGGAGAGCACGACATAAGCCGTTCCAACCATTCGCGCAGGGAAGGCCGGGATGCTCCGGTTGCCCTGTTTCCCCGCTGTGCATCGTAGCGCAATCCGCGTTTGGCATGGCGGCCAATGGGAGCCAACCGGCTCCCGGCCTTCCCTGCGCCCTCTTTCATTGGGCGTGACGCGACGAAGCAAAGCTCGGGCGAAACTCGCCGCGAGAGGGCAAAGGTGTGTCTGCGATGAGAGCGCGAGCTAAAGGAGCGACAGTGCCACCCACATGCTCCGTCATTGCGAGCGCAGCGAAGCAATCCAGAGTCGCTCCGCGTCGGCAGTCTGGATTGCTTCGCTCCGCTCGCAATGACGATGCGGAGACATTTTACGTCACCACGCCCGGACCTGCCGGGCGTCGTGACAAAGCCTTACAGATACCGCGACAGTTCGGCTTTGAACTGGCCGTAGACCGCGTCCTCGATCTGGCTGCGGTTGATCCCGATGTCGCGCAGGGCGCGGTCGTCGAGTTCGTTCAGCGTCTTGACGGCGGAGCGGCGCTCCAGGCGGTCGAGCATGGCTTGGGTGGCGCTGGCGAGCGCGCGGAAAAATCCGCTCGACGAGGATGGGCGTAAACTCCGCCCGGCAGTTTGCGAGATCGTGGTCATTTTTCTTCTCCGGACTTCTGTCCACGCGGCGAAACGGATGCCGTTGGCGCAGACGCTGGGAGCGCCTGCACCTCATTTGCCATCGGATTGCTCTCGCTCTCCTCGGCTCAATCGCGGACCTTGATGGAACTTAAATGCTCCAGTACATTACTCGGAGCAAGGAAAACATTGCTCTCGGTGCAATAATGTCCAAGTTCGAGTACGTGAAGCTTGCCGATGCCATTGCCTCGGATATCTCTAATGGCACGTTAAGGCCCGGCGACCGGCTGCCGCCGCAGCGCAATTTTGCCTATGACCGCGGCATTGCGGTCTCGACCGCGAGCCGGGTTTATACCGAGTTGCTCCGCCGCGGCCTCGTGGTCGGCGAGGTCGGCCGCGGCACCTTCATCTCCGGCGACATCAGGCGCGAGGTCGAGGCGCTGAGCGAGCCGCGCGACGCGCGGATCGACTTCGAGGTCAATTATCCGCTGCTGCCGCAGCAATGGGCCATGATCGCCAAGAGTCTTGCGGGGCTCGAGCGCGTCGACGCGCTCGAATCCGCGCTGCGCGTCTCGACCAGCACCGGCACCAAGAGCGCGCGCAACGCGGCCGCCGCCTATCTCGCGCGCAAGGATTTTGCGCCGCAGGCCGAGCAGATCGTCTTCACCGCCAACGGCAAGCAATCGCTCGCGGCCGCCCTCGCCGCGCTCGTCCCCACCGGCGGCCGCTGCGGCGTCGAGGCGCTGACCTATCCTTACGTCAAGAGCATCGCGGCGCGGCTCGGCGTGACGCTGGTCCCGATTCCGATGGACGAGCACGGCGCACGGCCCGACGCGATCCAGAAGGCGCATCGCGAGGCGCATCTGTCGACGCTGTATCTCCAGCCCATCATCCAGAACCCGCTCGGCGTCACCATGAACGCGACGCGGCGCGCCGACATCATGCGCGTCGCCGAGAAGCTCGATCTCACCATCATCGAGGACGCCGTCTACGGCTTCCTCGCCGACGACACGCCGCTGGCCGCACTCGGGCCGGACCGCTGCATCGTGATCGACAGCCTGTCCAAGAAGGTCGCGCCCGGCCTTGCGCTCGGCATCCTCGTCACCCCGCCGCATCTGCGCGAGAGCGTGATGAGCGCGGTCCGCACCGGCGGCTGGATCGCCTCCGGCCATGCGCTCGCATCGGGGCAGCGGCTGATGGCCGACGGCACCGTCGCCGAGCTGACGCGCCTGAAGCGTATCGACGCCGCGCGCCGCCAGCAGACCGCGGCAAGGCTGCTGGCCGGCTACCAGTTCGCCGCCGACCCGCGCTCCTATCATCTCTGGCTCACGCTGCCGCCACACTGGCGCTCGCAGACCTTCGTTGCCGCAGCCGCCAGGCGCGGCATCGCGCTGACGCCGTCCTCGACTTTTGCAATCGCGCATGGTCACGCGCCGAATGCGGTGCGTCTCGCGCTCGCCCCGCCCACGTTCGAGCAGCTCGATTCGGGCCTGCGCACGCTCGTCTCGCTGCTCGGCACCAAGGAAGAGGATTTTGACTCGACGGAGTAGCCAGAGCGCTTTCGCGCGAAGTGGGATACCGGTTCGCGAAGAAAACGCGTCAAAACCAGAATCCTGTCCGTCAGCCCTGCGGCCATTCCGCGATAAAGCCCCTCGCCTTGTACGGCTCGATCTTGTCCCATTCATGCAGGACACGACGACGAAATTCGACGTCGGTGTGCCAGAGCGCGCGCGGCGTCGCAAAGCTGTCGACGGTGAGCAGCATCTTCTCGACCTCGGGCCAGTGCCGGTGCAGCGTCATCGGGTAGCGACGCGCGGTCCAGGTGTTGCCGAGGCAGATCACGCTGCGGATATTTTGCAGCCCAAGCGCCGCATCGATGACCGGCAGCGAGAAGATCACGTTCTCGCCGGTGTTCATCGCGCCATGTTCCTCGAGGATCCGGTCCGCCGGAATGCCCGCCGCGGCCATCGCCGCCTTGATGATGGTGCACTCGGATTGCTCCGAGCCCGGCGTCACGCCGCCGCTGACGATCGACCAGCGGAACAAGCCCTCGCGCCACAGCCTTGCGGCAGTGTCGGCGCGCAGTGCGACGTCCTCGCGGGTGCCGAACATGAACAAGAGGTCGGCCGGCCGGAGGGCCGTGTCGATCAGATGCGTGCGGTTGATCCTGGCGATCTCGTCCGCCGCAGGCAGGCGCGTACTGCGATTCAGGGCTGGCATGGCGGCACGATGCGACACCGGCACCGGGGCGCGAAGTCACGTTTGATTGCGGCCGATTGCAGCTTAAGGCAACAGGGATCTCGGCACGCGATCGAAGCTGTAGCTCTGGGGCTGGTTGCGCCGCACGAAGCCGCCAACCTGCCAGGCGAACAGCGCGGCAAAGCCGAGGATGAACAGCGCGCCGGCGAACGCGCCGATCATGAGCGCGCGGACCAGGAGCCCGGTCATCGCCACCGTCAGCACCGCCATGAACGCCAGCACCGCGGCATAGGTGTTGCGGCCGAGGCCCGCGGTCAGCACCGCGCGGCTGCCTGCTTTCGCCATCCGCGCATGGAACTCGATGATGAAATCGCGAAAGCCGTTGTCCTGCGGCGCCATCAGCGCCGCGGTCTGCCAGCTCGTCGACAGGATCGCGATGCGGCCGCCACCGCTGCGGCTGACATCGGCGCGAAAGCGATGCTGCTGCATCGACACCGGGCGGAACGACAGCCTGACAGCGCTGATCTCATCATAGCGCCACAGGCCGGAACGGCCGCCGATGTGCCAGGACAGCCCGGCATCGGTCAGCTCGAAACGATGCGCCGAGCCGATCAGCGACGCCTTGTAGGCGTAGCTCGCACCTGGGGCGCCTTGCGTGTCCGAAACCTGCATCTCGACAATCGACCCCGTCCGCGCAATCCCGCCTGCGACCCGCTTGCGCGGTCGCCCTCGCCCATCCTACAAGCGGGGCATGGCTGAGACGACCTTTTTTCCGCGCCGCCTGATTCTCGGTGCAGCCGTGATCTGCGGCGTGCTGCTCGCGCTCGCGGTGCACATGCTGGGCGCGCGCTACGGGCTCGACCTCGGCGGCCTCTGGCACTCCGACACGCATGAGTTCATTCCGGCCGGCGCCGCGATCGCCTGGTGGCTCATCGCAACGGTCGGCTTTTCCGGCGGCTATTTCACGGCGACGTTGATGCAGAGCGCCGCTGACGGCCAGATCCCGCAACGGATGCGGCAATTCCTGATCGCGGTCGGCGTGCTCCTGCTTGCGGGTGCCGGCCAGGTGGCCTCGGCTCCGAGCCCGATCCCGACGGTCGCGGGCGTGCTCGCCGGGCTCGCCGCGCTGTGCCTTGGCGCCGTGATGGCATTCTGCGGCGCGCATTTCGCCCTGCGCCGCGGCTGACCTTTCTACGCCGACGCGCGCAGCCGCGGGCGCTCCAGCATCAGCGCCACGTCCGAGGCAGGCCGCGGCTTGCTGAACAGGTAGCCCTGCGCCTGGGTACAGCCCTCGCGCCTGAGCAGCTCGAGCTGCGCGTCGTTCTCGACGCCTTCCGCGGTGGTCACGATGCCGAGGCTGCGGCCGAGCCCGGTCACGGCACGGATGATCGCCATGGAATCCTCGCGCGTCGCGAGCTCCGACACGAAGGAGCGGTCGATCTTGATCTTGTCGAACGGAAAGCTGCGCAAATAGCTCAGCGACGAATAGCCGGTGCCGAAATCGTCGAGCGAGATGCGCACGCCCATGGCGCGCAGCTCGTGCAGGGTGGTCAGTGTCGCCTCGCTATTCTGGAGCAGCACCGATTCGGTGATCTCGAGCTCGAGCCGGCGCGCCGCCAGTCCCGAGGCGGTCAGCGCCTCGGTCACGGATGCGATCAGGTTCGGGTTCTTGAACTGCACCGGCGACAGGTTGACCGCGACATCGATATCGTCCGGCCAGGTGGCCGCGTCGGCGCAGGCGGAGCGCAGCATGAATTCGCCGAGCTGGACGATGAGTCCGGTCTCCTCGGCCAGCGGAATGAAGTTGATGGGGGCGATCAGGCCGCGCTGCGGATGGTTCCAGCGCAGCAACGCCTCGAAGGCGACGACGCGACCACTGGCGACGTCGCGGATCGGCTGATAGTACGGCTGGAACTCGTCACGTTGCAGCGCCGCGCGCAAATCCATCTCCAACAGACGCCGCGCCTGCGCGCGCGCATCCATGCCGGTCTCGAAGAAGCGGTAGGTGCCGCGGCCATCCGCCTTGGCGCGGTACAGCGCGAGGTCGGCGTTCTTCAAAAGCTCGTCCGGATCGCTGCCGTCCTGCGGCGACAGCGAGATGCCGATCGAGACACCGATGACGATCTGATGGCCGTCGATCTCGTAAGGCGCCGAGATCGCCTCGACGAGGCGGCCGGCAAGGGACCTCGCAGCAGCCTCCTCCGACCGTCCGATCTGGACCACGGAGAATTCGTCGCCGCCGAGCCGCGCCACCGTGTCGCTTTCGCCGACGGTCGCCCTCAGCCTGCGGCCGACCTCCTTGAGCAGCGCATCGCCGATGGGATGGCCGAGCGAGTCGTTGATATCCTTGAAGTGGTCGAGATCGAGGCAGAGCACCGCGAGCTGGTCACCCGAACCCGCCCGGCGCAATCCCTGCTCGAGTTGCTCGTGGAACAGCACGCGGTTCGGCAGACCGGTCAGCGCGTCATGACGCGCCATGTGCGAGATCTTCGCCTGCGCCTCCAGCCATTCGGTGATGTCCTCGAAGGTCGCGACCCAGCCGCCGCCCTGCATCGGCTGGTTGACGACCCGGATGGAGCGGCCGAACCGGTTGACGATCTGGCTGGTCGTGCGGCCCTCGCGCGCGTCGACCACGAGGCGCGCGAAGAATTCATTCGCGTCGCCTTGCCACTGGCCCTTGGCCTGCTCTTCCCGCAGCACGTCGACCAGCAGGCGGCCGGCGAGCGCGATATCGGTGCGACGAAACATCGCCGCGTAGCGCTCGTTGAACAGCATGATCTTGCCGTCCGCGTCGAACATGCACAGCCCCTGCGACATGTTCTCGAGCGCGGTATCGAGCACGACCTGCTGGCGTCCCAGCTCGCCCTTGGCACGGCGGTCGAGCACAGCTGCTGCGAGCGCGATCGCGATGATTGCAGCGGCAGCGCTGGCGGTGAGGATTGACAATGAGGCCGGCGGAATCGACAGGCCGCTGATGACGATCGCAGGATCCGGCGCCAGCTCCACGGCGCCCATGGCGGTGAAATGATGCGAGACGATGGCAACGGTCAGCAGCACCGTCGCGCCGAGCGCATTCGCCAGGCTGTCGCGCCGCCCCGCGACGACCAGCGCAAGCGATCCAAAGATAACGCCAAGAATGATCGAGACCGTCACGGTGGCGGTCTCCCAGCCGATGCGCGCGGGAATCTCGAGCGCCATCATGCCGGTGTAATGCATTGCGGCAACGCCGCCACCGACGACGGCGCCACCGAGCGCGACCGGGATCGCCCGCGTCGCCGACACCGAGATGCTCAGCCCGACGAAGGTGACCGCGATCGCGAAGATCAGCGACAGGACCGTCACGGGGATGTTGTAGGCGCCGCCGGCGCCGGGCCCGTAAGCCTGCATCGCGATGAAATGGGTTGCCCAGATGCCGCAGCCGGCAACGATGGCGTCGAGCGCGATCCACGATACGCGGGCACCCCCGCTCGCCGCCCGCGCGCGGTAGAACAGGCTTATCGCCGCCGCGCTCGCGAGCAGGCACACCGCCCCGCCGAGCGCGACCAGACGCCAATCATGCTGGTCCGTAAGACAGTAGAGAACTTGATACATTGCCGGCCCCTATCGGACCTGCACTTAGAACCGGCAGAGGTGGACAGTCGGTAACCGGCTATGTCCTCGTTCCGGGGATGGTGAACGGAAGATGTGCGCCTTTACTCATATTGTTCATCCTCGCGACGGCGCGCCGATCCCGATCACGGCAGCAGCGAGCAGCAGGACGGCGGCCGATACGACCAGCGATGCGTGCAGGCCGGCCATGAACGCACCTTCCGAGGCCACCAGCGAGCCGAACAGCGCAACGCCGAGCACGCTGCCGGTCTGCCGTGTCGCGTTGAGGACGCCCGCCGCGATGCCGGAGCGCGCCTTCTCCACGCTGCCCAGCAGGGTCGAGGTCAGCGGCGGCACCAGCAGCCCAAGTCCGCCGCTGATCGCGATCATCTGCGCGCAGATCATCCAATAGCTCGTGTCAGCCTCGATCCACAGCAGGCCGAGACAGCCGAGCGCCGAAATGCAGGCGCCGACGACGATGGTCGGGCACGGACCGATGCGCTCGGCGAGGCGCGGTGCCAGCAGATTGACCGGGAGCACCGCGGCCATCATCGGCACGAAGGCTAGTCCGGTCCGCCACGCCGACAGCCCGTTGATCCTCTGGAAGTACAGGCTGAGCACGAAGATCAGGCCGTAAATCGCGATGTTCACGAGCAGGCCGACGAGCGCAGTCAAGGTAAACAGCCGGTGACCGAACAGGGACAAGGGCAGCATCGGCTGCGCCGCGCGGCTCTCGCGCCAGACGAACAGCACGGCCAGGACGAGGGCTGAAGCGAAGGCCGCGAGCACGGCCGGATGATCCCAGCCAAGCGCGCCGCCCTCGATGATCGCGCCGGCGACCGCCCCCAGCGCGCCGATTGCCGCAACCTGGCCGGGCAGATCGATCTCGCGCGAGGGCGCGCGCGTGGTCTCCGTTGCATGACGCCAACTCAGCCAAAGGCCCATGAGGCCGATCGGAAGGTTGACGAGAAAGATCGCGCGCCAGCCGACCAGCGTGATCAGCGCGCCGCCGACGAAGGGGCCCGCGGTGAGCGCAAGGCTGGCTCCGGCGGCCCAGATCGCGACGGCCCGGCCGCGCGCGCGGTCGTCGGCATAGGCATGGTTGAGCAACGCCAGCGAATTCGGAACCAGGATTGCCGCCGCCAGGCCCTGGACCAGTCGTGCCGCGATCAGCACGATTGCATTGGGCGACAACGCACAGGCGAGCGAGGCCGCGGTGAAGATGGCGAACCCGGCCATGAAGACGCGCTTGGCGCCGATCCGGTCGCCGAGTGCACCGGCCGTCAGGATGAAGGCCGCAAAGGCAATGGTATAGGCGCTGACGACCCATTGCAGTTCGGCAACACCACCGCCGAGCGTCCTGCCCATCGCATCGAGCGCGGTGTTGACGATGGTGACGTCGAGCTGCACCACGCCATAACCGAGGCTCATCGCAGCCAGCGTCAGCGCGGACGCAGCTTGCGCGCCTCGCGCGTTCCACGTTTTCGGAGACGAATGCAGCTGAAGATATTCTGCCGGCATGATCCACCTCGATGTTTGCGGGTGAAGCCAACATTTAAGCTTTCGTTGCGTGATCATGCTTCGGTTATGATCGAAGCATCATCACGGGATAAATCGCATCCCGCGCCGGAAGGCATTGAAGCCTCGTGCCCTGCTCGCCATGCAAGCCCCGTCCGCGCGGAGACATGGGAACAGCGCGAGATCGCTTCGTGTTGAGCCTCTCATCCTCTCTTCAAGGCAGCGAAAGTCATGGTAAGAGTTGGCACCACCTCGGTTCCGTCAGGCGCAAGGTCGGAGTTCGGCAAGACCGCAACCATTGTTGCTGTCGGGAGCCTGATCGGCGCGCTGTTCGCCGGCAGCACGGTCGCAACCCCGCTCTACGTCATCTACAAGCAGCAGTTGGGTTTCTCCCAGATCACATTGACCCTGATCTACGCCGTCTACGTCGTCGGAAACCTGACCGCGCTTATGATATTTGGCCGGATGTCCGATCAGGTCGGGCGGCGGCGCACTGCGGTCATTGCCATCGGGATCGCCATTGTGGGTGCGCTCGTGTTCCTGTTCGCACACGGGATCGCCTCGCTCTATGTTGCACGCGTGCTGAGCGGTCTTGCGATCGGAATCGGCGCCGGAACCGGCACCGCATGGCTTGCGGAACTGGTCGCCGAACAGGACCGCTCCCGCGCCACCGTGATCGCAACCATCGCGAACTTCACCGGCCTTGGTCTCGGGGCATTGATCGCCGGCCTGCTTGCCGAGTATGTCGCATTTCCACTGCGAACGCCGTTCATTGCGTATCTCGCAATACTGCTCATTGTCGCGGCCGTTCTCGCCTTCGCTCGTGAGACAATCAATCGTCCGTTGGCCGCCTTCGCGCAGCTGTCGCTACGGCCCCGCGCCGGCGTTCCGTCGTCGATCCGGCCCCGGTTCGTGGCACCCGCGGTCACCGGCTTCGGTGCCATGGCCCTCGTCGCCTTTTTCGCCGCGCTCGCGCCGAGCGTGCTCGCCAGCGAGCTGCATGTCACCAGCCACGCGGTCGCCGGCGCGATCTTCCTCGAGCTTGCGGCGGCCGTTGCACTCGTCATTGCCCTGACGCGCTCGCTGCCGAGCCGCGCCGCGATGCTCTGGTCGCTCGGCCTGATGTTGCCGAGCCTTGCCCTGCTCGTCACCGCACAGTTCGCGGAATCGCTCGTCGTCATGATCGCGGCGACCGCCACCTGCGGCGTCGCGGCAGGCCTCGGCTATCGCGGCAGCCTGCAGGTCGTGAACCAGATCGCACCGGATGATCGCCGCGCCGAAGTGGTCTCGGCCTATTTCGTCTGCTGCTTTCTCGGCAACGCGCTTCCCGTGATCGGAATCGGCGTCCTCTCGACGCTGATCAGCTCCACCGTCGCCAGTCTGGTTTTCGCCACGACGATTGCGGTCTTTGCGGTGGTCGCTCTGGTGTTCGGCTTGAAATACCAGGCCGGCGAGATGGAGCCGAGAAAGTGACGCCGCGCGGGATGCACGGCGTCTCCTGACGGAAGGTATCTCGCCGTCAGCTTGCCGCGCGCAAATTCACCTTGCTCTCGGCAAGCGTCGTGAGCTTCTTGTCGGTCGCCTTCTCTTCCTCGAGCGTCTTGGCGAGCACGGCGGCGCAATCGGTCCGGCCGAGCTGCTTGGCCCAGGCGATCAGGCTGCCGTAACGCACGATCTCGTAATGCTCGGCGGCCTGCGCCGCATTGATCAACGCTGCGTCGAGCACCGCCTTGTCGGCGACTTCGCCGGCGGTCTCCTCCGCCTCCTCGATGATGCCGTCGATCGCCGGGCAGTCGACCGCCTTCACCTGCACGCCGTGCATCTTGAACACTTCCTCGAGCCGCTTGACGTGCTGCTTGGTTTCCTCGAGGTGCGTCAAAAAGCCCTGTTTCAGCTGCGGGTCGGTGGCCTTGTCGGCCATTTTCGGCAGCGCCTTGGTGAGTTGCTGCTCGGCATAGTAGATGTCCTGGAGCTGGTGCACGAACAAGTCGTTCATGGTTTTGATGTCTTTTGTGAACAGTCCCATCGTTCCGATCCTCTTGGGTTTCGGGAACACGGAGGCACCGGCTTCCACGAATAGCCGCATATTTCCGCCATGTTCGATTGCTGATGGGGCGCTAACGGGCACGCGGCATCGACGTTCCTAAAATGCCGGCTTCGCTTGCGCTGGAACAATGCAGCGGACGGCACGACATGAAACCATGCCAACATGCGAACGTGCGGGCCGGGCCGGTCTGACGACTCATATGCTTAACGCGCGTCCGATGTGAACCACATATGACAAAGTCGCCGGTCCGGCACAGAACCTATCCTTGTCAAGGGCTGCACAAGTCACCGTTTTTGCCTTAAATGATCTGGATCATGCCTAGCGATCGACGCCTGCCTTTGGCAACCATCGCGCCCGACTGGCCAATACCTGGCCTTGTCGGTCTTGCCCCCCGCCGGGAGGATGAATGCACGGACTGCTGCCCGCGTTGAAGCGCGGCTTCAAGAGATGGATTGGCTGGCGACGGCTCGGAATTGCCGCGAGCGTCTTCATCATTGCCTTCGCAATCACCACACTGGTGCGGACCCTCAAGGGTATCGACACCGGCGTCATCCTGACTGCATTGACCGAAATTCCCCGCGGGAATATCGGGCTGGCGGCGATCTGCGTCTTCTTTGCGTTCTGTACGCTGACCTTCTACGACTTTTTTGCACTGCGAACGATCGGCAAGAGGCACGTGCCCTATCGCATTGCAGCGCTCTCCAGCTTCACGTCCTATTCGATCGGCCACAACATCGGCGCCACGGTGTTCACGGGTGGCGCGATCCGTTTCCGGATCTATTCGGATTATGGGCTGAACGCGATCGACGTTGCGAAAATCTGCTTCCTGTCAGGCCTGACCTTCTGGCTCGGTAACATCTTCGTGCTCTCGATCGGCATGGCCATCCATCCCGATGCCGCCTCCTACATGGATCAGCTCCCGTCGCCGATCAACCGGCTGATCGCGCTCGGCGGCCTCGCCTCGATCGGCGCCTATCTGGTCTGGCTGTGCATGGGCGAGAAGCGCCGCGAGCTCGGCCAGAAGGGCTGGAAGGTGGTGTTGCCCTCGGCACCGCTGACGCTGGTGCAGATCCTGATCGGCGTGGTCGATCTCGGCTTCTGCGCCACGGCGATGTACCTCTTGATGCCGGCCAATCCGCCGATCGACTTCCTGTCGCTCGCCGTCGTGTTCATCCTGGCGACCCTGCTCGGCTTTGCCAGCCATGCCCCCGGCTCGATCGGCGTATTCGACGCCGCCATGCTGGTGGCGCTGCCGGAATTCGGCCGCGAGCAGCTTCTGGCGACGCTGCTGGTGTTCCGCCTGCTCTATTTCGTGATCCCGTTCGGCCTGGCCATCTCCATCATGGGCGCACGCGAGCTCTGGATGAACGTGGTCGAGCCCTGGCAGGAGCGACGGCGGCTGGCGGAGGCCTGCGCCCAGGGCAACCTGCCCAAGCAGGTGGCGGCGATGGAGCGCGAACGGTCGCTTCGGCAGGCCAGCAAGCGCTGAGGCGCTGGACGGCGGCGCGCAAGATCGTCAGACAAAGGTTGCGGGCGGGGGAGCAATCCTCTCTTATTTCCGCCTCAACTTTGCCGTTGAACACGCGGGCCATGATCCGATCATCTCTTCGCACCTTCTTCGCAGGCGCCCTGCTGCTTGCCGGGATTTTGACTGCTTTGCAGCCCGAGCGCGCAGCCGCGCAGGACGCCGGCGCCATGCAGATTTCCTGGGAGGTGCGCAACCGCTTCCGCCTGTTCCGCGAGGAGCGCGACTTCCTGCTTCATGTGGAGAACGCGCGCAACCGCAGCATCCTCGCCGCCGAGCAGTCGCTGGAGCTCCAGAGTGAGGGCCGCGGCTGGGCACGCAACATGGTCAACCGGCTCTGCATCGACCTCCAGGGCCGGGTCAATCAGCCCTGCACCCGCGACAACACCAAGGAAGACTACATCACCCCGGTCGACCACCCCGTCACCGTGCGCCTCGTCGGCGCGGTGCCGGTCGGCGCCACCTGCGCCTGGTCGTTCGACGACGGCGACGGCCCGCGACAATCGACCTTCGACTGCGCCGAACCGGTCAACCTGCGCGTCCGCTACGGCAAGCAGACGGTCGCGAGCGTCGACGTCTCCTCCGGCTCCGATCCGACCCAGCGCGTTCAGGCCGAGATCCAGGTCCGCGACGTCTTCGTCGCCGGCCTCGGCGACAGTATCGCCTCGGGGGAAGGCAATCCCGACCGGCCGCTGGCGCTGTCGGACGAAGGTTTCTGCTTCCGCTCCTATCTCGGCACCGCCGGCGGGCAATACTACCGGCCGAGCCGCGCCAGCTACAAAGGCGGACGCGCCTGCGAGGCGCCGGATACGCTCGCCAACTGGCAGCGCTACGGCGCGCTCTGGTTCAACTCCCCCTGCCACCGCTCGCTCTACAGCTACCAGGCCCGCACCGCGCTGGCGCTCGCGGTGCGCTACACCCACATCGCGGTGACCTTCCTGCCGCTCGCCTGCACCGGCGCCAGCATCGGCGACGGGCTGCTCGGCTCGCAGCGCGCCCGCGAATGCGCGCCCAGCAAGAACGGCAATTGCCAGACCAGCGTGAACGCGCAGGTCGCCGAGCTGCGCGAGGCGCTCACCGCGGCGAAAAAGCGCCAGCCGGACCGCACGCTCGACCTCGTGCTGCTCTCGGTCGGTGCCAATGATGTCTACTTCTCCGGTCTCGTCGCCGACGTCATCGTCGACACCGCGACCGAGCGCGCGCTGTTCCGCCGCTCCGGCGTGATGGCGAGCGTCGACGAATCCCGCGATGCGCTGGCGCGCGAGCTGCCGCAGAATTTCGTCAAGCTGCGCGAGGCGCTGAAGCCGCTCGTCGGCGGCGACCTCTCGCATGTGGTCTATGTCTCCTACGCCAATCCGGCGCTCGCCGACGGCGGCGTGCCCTGCCGCGGCGGCCGCGCCGGCTTCGACATTCATCCGTCCTTCAACGCCGACCCGCAGCGCCTCGCCCGCGTCTCGACCTTCGTCGACACCGAATTCCTGCCGCAGCTGAAGGGGCTCGCCACCTGCACCCGCGGCGCGCTGTGCCGCGATCCCGAAGCCGACCGCATGACCTTCGTCGACGCGCATCAGGCAGCGTTCGCCGATCACGGCTTCTGCGCCCATTCCGGCAACGATCCCGAATTCGACCGCACCTGCTTTGCCGAGAACGGCCAAAGCTTCAATCCGGACATCGTGACGGCGGCGAGCCAGCCGATGCTGTGCGGCCGCGGCGCCTCGGAGTATCGCGCCTATCTGCCGCGCGCCCGCTGGATCCGCGACGCCAACGACAGCTACTTCGCGGCGATGACCTACCCGCAAGGCCTGCCGGCCGCGAGCCAGCCGACCGACATCCACGACGCCACCTGGGGCGTGCTCTCCGCCGTCTATGGCGGCGCCGTGCATCCAAGCGCCGAAGGCCACGCCGCAATGGCGGATGCGGCGCTTCCCGCAGCGAGCGCCGTGCTCGGCCTCGATGCCGTGCCGCCGGGCGTGACGCGGGGACTATTGGCGCCGCTGTTGCCGGGCGCACAGCGGTAAGAAGCGAGAGCGAGCTCTCTCCACGCCGTCATTGCGAGCTCGTGGCTCGCCCTCCCCACACACCTGCTGTCATCGCCCGCGAAGGCGGCGATCCAGTACTCCGTGACGGCTGTGATTGAATCGAGAAGCCGCGGCGTACTGGATTCCCCGCCTTCGCGGGGAATGACAGTTGAGTGCGTGGCGCCAACGCATGCTCGTAAGCTCACGATCGTTCCCTCCCACCTGCCGTTCCATCAATCCAAAATCGGCATCGATCGATACTCCCTTCAACTTGGACACTCTGCCGCGCGCGCCTCTAGGAGTCGTGGTGAGGAAACATTTCGAGTTCTAGGGAGGCGCGTGATGAGCGCAGTGGTGTCCGCAGCGGACGTGAGGAGGTCTCGCGTCAGGCTGTTCATCGTGACCATGTTGTTCCTGGTCACGACCGTCAATTACGCCGACCGCGCCACGCTCTCGATCGCAGGCCCCGCGCTCTCCAAGGAGCTGCATCTCGATCCCGTCGCGATGGGCTACATCTTCTCGGCGTTCGGCTGGTCCTATGTGATCGCGCAGGTGCCGGGCGGCTGGCTGCTCGACCGCTACGGCTCGCGCCTCGTCTATGCCTTCAGCATCATCGTCTGGTCGCTGTTCACGATGATGCAGGGCTGGGTCGGCATCTTCAGCGCCGGCACCGCGATCGTCGTGCTGTTCGCACTTCGCTTCCTCGTCGGCATCGCGGAGGCGCCCTCCTTCCCCGCCAATGCCCGCATCGTCGCGGCCTGGTTTCCCGGCAACGAGCGCGGCACCGCGTCCGCCTTCTTCAACTCGGGACAGTATTTCGCCACCGTGATCTTCGCGCCGCTGATGGGCTGGATTGCCCACGCTTACGGCTGGCGCTTCGTGTTCTTCGCGATGGGCGCCCTCGGCATCGTCATGGGCCTCGTCTGGATCAAGACCATCTACGGCCCGAAGGAGCATCCCGGCATCAACGAGGCCGAGTTCGACTACATCAAGGAAGGCGGCGCGCTGGTCGATCTCGACGCGCCCAGAGACGATCTGAAGCAGGAGCGCGTGCCAGAGGCTGGCTCCGGGTGGGACCATATCCGCCAGTTGCTCTCCAACCGCATGATGCTCGGCGTCTATCTCGGCCAATACTGCATCAACACGCTGACCTATTTCTTCCTGACCTGGTTCCCGGTCTACCTCGTCAAGGAGCGCGGCCTGTCGATCCTGCAAGCCGGCTTCGTCGCGACGCTGCCCGCACTGTGCGGCTTCATCGGCGGCGTGCTCGGCGGCATCATCTCGGACGCGATCCTGCGCAGCACGGGGTCGCTGACCATGGCGCGCAAGATTCCGATCGTCGGCGGCATGCTGCTGTCGATGTCGATCATCGCCTGCAACTACGTCGACGGACAGGCGCTGGTGGTCGGCTTCATGGCGCTCGCCTTCTTCGGCAAGGGCATCGGTGCGCTCGGCTGGGCCGTCGTCTCCGACACCTCGCCGAAGGAAGCCGGCGGCGTCTCCGGCGGCCTGTTCAACACCTTCGGAAACCTCTCCTCGATCACCACCCCGATCGTGATCGGCTACATCCTGGCCGCGACCGGCTCCTTCAACGGTGCACTGCTGTTCGTCGGCGCCAACGCGCTGGTCGCCGCGTTCGCCTATCTCGTCGTGGTGGGCAAGATCGAGCGGGTGGTGCTCAAACGTTCCTCCTGAGGGCTCCCACGGGAGCTTGACCAGGCAACAAACGGCGGCCCCAAAAGCCGCCGTCTTTGTTTTGGGGATGATCGATGCTAGAAGTGCCGGGGAAACGCCTTATTCATCTAAGGCATGTATCGATGTTCGACCTCAACCAGCTCCGCTGTTTCGTCACGGTGGCGGAGGAACTGCATTTCGGCCGCGCCGCCGCGCGGCTGAACATGACCCAGCCGCCGCTCTCGCGGCAGATCCAGGTGCTCGAGCACATCATCGATGCGCCGCTGCTGGAGCGCACCAGCCGTTCGGTGCGCCTGACCCCTGCGGGCCGCAGCTTCCTGCCGGAGGCGCGGCGCATCCTGAAGCTTGCGGAAAGCGCCTCCCAGGTCGCCCGCCGCATCGCGCTGGGCAAGACCGGCTCGCTCAAGATCGGCTTTACGGCAGCGGCCGCCTACGGCTTCCTCCCCGAGCTCGTCGCGGCCTGCCGCGCCAAGCTGCCCGAAGTCGATTTCTCGCTGAAGGAGATGGTCTCCGGCGACCAGTTCGAGGCGCTCAGCTCCGGCCAGATCGACGCCGGCCTGCTCAGGCCGCCGATCGCGCGCCCTGAAGTTGCCAGCCGCCGTGTCGTCGCCGAGCCCCTGCTTGCCGCGATCCCGAAGAAGCACCCGTTGGCGAGCGCCGACAGCATCACCATCAAGGATTTCGACGACCAGCCCTTCGTGATGTATTCGCCCTATGAGAGCCGCTACTTCCACGATCTCCTGGTGGCGCTGTTCACCCGCGCCGACGTGCTGCCGCGCTATGTCCAGCACCTGAGCCAGATCCACTCGATCCTCGCCATGGTCCGTGCCGGCCTCGGCCTTGCCATCGTGCCGGCCGCGGCCGCAAGCCTGAAGATCTCCGACGTGCGGCTGCGCCCCCTGAAGCTGCGCACGCGTGTCCCGGTCGAGCTGTTCATGGTCTGGCGCCGCGACGACGAGAATCCGCTGCTGTCGGCGCTGGTCAAAATCGCAGGTGAGTTGTCCTCGGCGGAGACCATGGAAGATTGATGCTGATTTCGCATCAGTCGATATAGGCTTTGGCTTGGACGCGCATCGAACGGTCTCCTAAACCACGGCGCATGGACGCGCAGGCTTGCGTCCTCCACAACACGCAATTAGGGAGCCGCGCCCATGAGCAAGATGACCCCGCAGGAAATGGCCCAGAAGATCGGATCGGGCCTCCTGTCCTTCCCCGTCACGCCGTTCAAGGCGGATTACTCCTTCGACGAGGCGACCTACCGGGCCAACATGGACTGGCTGTGCGGCTATGACGTCGCAGGCCTGTTCGCCGCCGGTGGCACCGGCGAGTTCTTCTCGCTGACGCCGACCGAGGTTCCGCAAATCGTCAAGATCGCCGTCGAGGAGACCAAGGGCCGCGTGCCCGTGCTCGCCGGCACCGGCTATGGCACCGCGATCGCCCGCGAGATCGCTGTTGGCGCCGAGAAGGCCGGCGCCGACGGCCTGTTGCTGCTGCCGCCCTATCTCACCCATTCCGAGCAGGACGGCCTTGCCGCCCATGTCGAGGCGGTCTGCGCCGCCGTGAAGATCGGCGTCATCGTCTACAACCGCGACAATGCCATCCTCCAGCCCGACACGCTGGCCCGCCTCGCCGAGCGCTGCCCGAACCTCGTCGGCTACAAGGACGGCATCGGCGACATCGAGCTGATGACCCGCGTCTACACCAAGCTCGGCGACCGTCTCACCTATATCGGCGGCCTGCCGACCGCGGAAACCTTCGCGCTGCCCTATCTCGACATGGGCGTGACGACCTATTCCTCGGCCGTGTTCAACTTCGTGCCGGAATTCGCGACGAATTTCTACGCCGCCGTGCGCAAGCGCGATCACGCGACGATCCATGCCGGGCTGAAGGATTTCATCCTGCCGCTGATCGCGATCCGCAACCGCAAGAAGGGCTATGCGGTCTCGATCATTAAAGCCGGCATGAAGGTGATCGGCCGCGACTCCGGCCCGGTCCGCCCGCCACTGACCGATCTCACCGAGCAGGAGATTGCGGAGCTCACCGCGCTGGTCAAGAACCTGCCCGCCATCCGCTCGTCACAACAGGCTGCAGAATAACGACCAAACACAGCAGGGAGGAGCGCGCGATGGCCCAGACTGAAATCTCCGGCGCGCCAGTCGCCGGCGCACCGGTCGTCACGGCGATGCAGGTGATCCCGGTCGCGGGCCGCGACAGCATGCTCCTCAATCTGAGCGGCGCGCATGCGCCGTTCTTCACCCGCAACATCGTCATCCTCACCGACAATGCCGGCCACACCGGCGTCGGCGAGGTGCCGGGCGGGCAGAAGATCTGGCAGACGCTCCAGGATGCGCGCGATCTCGTCATCGGCAAGACCGTCGGCGCGATGAACAACATCCTCGCCGACGTCAGCACAGCCTTCGCCGATCGTGACGCCGGCGGCCGCGGCAAGCAGACCTTCGACCTCCGCGTCATGATCCATGCGGTCACGGCGATCGAGTCCGCGCTGCTCGACCTGCTCGGCCAGCATCTCAACCTGCCGGTCGCCGCGCTGCTCGGCGAAGGCCAGCAGCGCAAGAGCGTCGAGACGCTCGGCTATCTCTTCTTCGTCGGCGACATCCGCAAGTCCAGGCTCGACTACGTCACCGGCGAGACCGGCAAGGCGGAATGGTTCAACCTCCGCCATCAGGAAGCGATGACGCCGGAGACCGTGGTGCGGCTCGCGGAGGCCACCCACGACCATTACGGCTTCGCCGACTTCAAGCTCAAGGGCGGCGTGCTCCGCGGCGAGCAGGAGATCGAGGCCGTCACCGCGATCGCCAGGCGCTTTCCCGACGCGCGTGTCACGCTGGACCCGAACGGCGCCTGGTCGCTCGACGAGGCCGTCAGCCTCTGCAAGGACATGCACGGCATCCTCGCCTATGCCGAGGACCCCTGCGGCGCCGAGGCCGGCTTCTCCGGCCGCGAGATCTTGGCCGAGTTCCGCCGCGCCACGGGCCTGCCGACGGCGACCAACATGATCGCCACCGACTGGCGCCAGCTCTCCCACGCGCTGCGCCTGGGGGCGGTGGACATTCCGCTGGCCGATCCCCATTTCTGGACCATGCAAGGCTCGGTGCGCGTGGCCCAGACCTGCCGGGACAACGGCCTGACCTGGGGCTCGCACTCCAACAACCATTTCGACATTTCGCTCGCCATGTTCACCCATGTCGGCGCCGCCGCCCCGGGCAAGGTCACCGCGATCGACACCCACTGGATCTGGCAGGACGGCCAGGCGCTGACCAGGGAGCCGCTCCAGATCAAGGGCGGCAAGATTGCGGTCCCCGACAGGCCGGGCCTGGGTATCGAAATCGACAGGGCGGCCATCGACGCCGCGCATGACCTCTACAAGCAGCATGGACTCGGCGCCCGGGATGACGCTATTGCCATGCAGGACCTGATCCCCGGCTGGACGTTTGACGACAAGCGCCCGTGCCTCGTTCGGTAAGAAACTTCCCCTGGAGGAATGAGATGACTGCGATCCTGAAGAACTTCATCGGCGGCGAATGGGTCGACGGCTCCGGCGTCACCAAGAACATCAACCCCTCCAACACCAACGATCTCGTCGGCGAGTACGCCAAGGCCGACAAGGCGCAGACCGAGAAGGCGATTGCGGCAGCCAAGGCCGCCTTCCCCGCCTGGGCGCAGTCGACGCCGCAGGTGCGCTACGACGCGCTGAACAAGATTTCCCTCGAAATCCTCGCCCGCAAGGAAGAGCTCGGCCGCCTGCTCGCCCGCGAGGAAGGCAAGACGCTCCCCGAGGGCATCGGCGAGGTCGCCCGTGCCGGCCAGATCTTTGCATTCTTCGCCGGCGAAGCGCTGCGCCTGATCGGCGAGAAGGGTGCGTCCGTCCGTCCCGGTCTCGATGTCGAGCTCACCCGTGAGCCCGTCGGCGTCGTCGGCATGATCACGCCCTGGAATTTCCCGATCGCGATCCCCGCCTGGAAGATCGCGCCCGCGCTCTGCTACGGCAACACTGTCGTGTTCAAGCCCGCCGAGCTGGTGCCGGGCTCCGCGCATGCGCTGTCCGAGATCATCACCCGCTCCGGCATTCAGGCCGGTGTCTTCAACCTCGTCGTCGGCTCCGGCTCCGTGGTCGGCCAGACCCTGCTCGATCATCCCGACGTCGCCGCGATCTCCTTCACCGGCTCGGTGCAGACCGGGCGAAAGATCGCGCAGGCCTGCGTGCTGTCGAACCCGATGAAGAAGTTCCAGCTCGAGATGGGCGGCAAGAATCCGCTGGTCGTGCTCGACGACGCGGACCTCAAGACCGCCGTCGAAGTCGCCGTCAACGGCGCCTACTTCTCGACCGGCCAGCGCTGCACCGCCTCCTCGCGCCTGATCGTCACCGAAGGCATCCACGACCGCTTCGTCGCCGCGGTAGCCGAGCGCCTGAAGGGCCTGTCGGTGGACGACGCGCTCAAGGCGGGCGTGCATATCGGCCCCGTCGTCGACCAGAGCCAGCTCGACCAGGACCTGCGCTACATCAAGATCGGCCAGGACGAGGGCGCAAAGCTCGCCTTCGGCGGCGAGCTGCTCAAGCGCGAGACGCCCGGCCACTATCTCCAGCCGGCGCTGTTCACCGAAGCCAACAACAACATGCGCATCGCGCGCGAAGAGATCTTCGGCCCGGTCGCCGCCGTCATCCGCGCCAAGAACTACGAGGAGGCGCTCGCGATCTCCAACGATACCGAGTTCGGCCTCGCCTCCGGCATCTGCACCACCAGCCTGAAATACGCCTCGCACTACAAGCGCAACAGCGAGTCCGGCATGGTGATGGTCAACCTGCCGACCGCCGGCGTCGACTATCACGTGCCGTTCGGCGGCCGGAAGGGATCGAGCTACGGCGCCCGCGAGCAGGGCTCCTATGCGCGCGAGTTCTACACGACGGTGAAGACGGCCTACACCTATCCGGGTTGATGGGCTGATATCGTAGACATCGTAGGGTGGGTTAGCGCAGCGTAACCCACCTCTTCTGCTTCCGCGGACAGAGACATTGGTGGGTTACGCTGCGCTAACCCACCCTACAAATCCCGGAGTCCACTCATGGACCAGGACGTCGCAGCGAAGGAGCAGCCCCGCTACATCAAGCTCAACGAGCGCGACAATGTCGCGATCGTCGTCAATGATTTCGGGCTTCCCGCCGGCTCCCGCTTTGCCTGCGGACTGACGCTGCGCGCCTTTGTGCCGCAGGGGCACAAGACGGCGCTGGTCGATATCGCGCAGGATGCGCCGATTGTCCGCTATGGCGAGGTGATCGGCTACGCACTCTCGCCGATCCTGGCCGGTGAGTGGGTCGACGAGGCACGCATCCGCATGCCGGAAGCCCCCGCCCTCGACAAGCTCGAAATCTCGACCGCCGTGCCCGCTCCGCTGCCGCCGCTCGAAGGCTTTACCTTCGAAGGCTTCCGCAATCCGGACGGCTCGGTCGGTACCAAGAACATTCTCGGTATCTCCTCCTCCGTGCAATGCGTCAAGGGCACGATGGAATATGCGGTGAAGCGCATCCGCGCCGAGCTGCTGCCGAAGTATCCGAACGTCGACGACGTCGTGCCGCTGACGCATGCCTATGGCTGCGGCGTCGCCATCAACGCGCCCGACGCGGTGGTGCCGATCCGCACGCTGCAGAACCTGGCGCTCAACCCGAATTTCGGCGGCGAAATTCTGGTCATCAGCCTCGGTTGCGAAAAGCTCGCGCCTGAGCGGCTGGTGCCGGAAGGCGTCAGCGACGCCATCGTTCGCATGCAGGACGAGGCCTTCGACGGCTTTGGCGCGATCGTCGATGCCATCATGACCCAGGCCGAAGCACGCCTGAAAATCCTCAACAAGCGCACCCGCGAGACCTGCCCGGCCTCCGACCTCGTCATCGGACTGCAATGCGGCGGCAGCGACGCGTTCTCCGGCGTCACCGCGAACCCCGCGGTCGGCTTCGCCGCCGACCTCCTGGTGCGCGCCGGCGCCACCGTGATGTTCTCGGAAGTGACCGAAGTGCGCGACGCCATCCAGCTCCTGACGCGACGCGCGATCAACGAGGAGGTCGGCCGCGCGCTGGTGCGCGAGATGGCCTGGTACGATTCTTATCTCGCCCGCGGCGGTGCCGATCGCAGCGCCAACACCACGCCCGGCAACAAGAAGGGCGGTCTTGCCAACATCGTCGAAAAATCGCTGGGCTCGATCGTCAAGTCCGGCTCGTCCGCCATCACCGGCGTGCTCGCGCCCGGCGAGAAGGCGACGCAGAAGGGCATGCTGTTCGCGGCAACGCCCGCCTCCGACTTCATCTGCGGCACGCTCCAGCTCGCCTCCGGCATGACGCTGCAGGTATTCACCACCGGCCGCGGCACGCCCTACGGCCTTGCGGCTGCGCCCGTGATCAAGGTCGCAACCCGCAGCGAGCTCGCGCGGCGCTGGAAGGACCTGATCGACTTCGATTCGGGCAGCATCGCCACCGGCGAGAAGACCATCGAGGAGTGCGGCTGGGACCTGTTCCGCCTGATCCTCGACGTCGCCAGTGGCCGCACCAAACCGTGGTCGGACCGCTGGGGCATCCACAACGACCTCACGCTGTTCAATCCGGCGCCGGTGACCTGAGGGGTCACTGACTTTCCATCAGGTGCATGTCGCTCAGCGTGACCGGAAGGCTGCGCGTGACGAGATCCACTATCGCCGTGCGCAGCCGTTCCCCCGACGCCGGACCGTCAAACGTCTCGTCGACCGGCCCGCTCGGACCGGCGAGCCGCATGGTCCCGGTGTTGTCGAGCGGCGCGGCCGCCCGCTTCTCGATCACGTCAAACGACTTGCCGTCGATCACGCGGACCTCGTAGAGCGCGTGGATCAGGCCGTAGTCTGCGAGCAGCGTCCGGTATTGGACGAGCCCGATGCCCTCGACGTTGCGGCCGCTGCCGAGCTTGGATCTTGCCCTTGTAATGACGATGTAGGCATCCAGCCCCTGCGGAGCGACATCGCTGCGAACCAGCTCCTTGAATGGATCGCTGCGCAGCAGATTGACGGGCGCGACCGCCGAATCCCTGATCGCGGCGAACGCGGCGCGCCTGTAGCTCACCGGCTGCACGCGAAAGCGTCCGCTCAAGAGCTTCGTCGCCTGCTGGACGATCATCTCGTCGAGCCCCCAGGCGCTGATCGAGGCGCTCTGCCCGGTATTGCCGAGCGCGGTCAGCCCGGCCTGCGTCAGGCTCATCTCCTCGCCGATGGCCGAGACGATGCCGACGGTCTTGATCGCCTGGAGCCGGCTCGCGCGCGTCTCGAACGCCGCGGCGGCACTGAGGGCGACGGAAGCGACCGCGAGGGCAATCCATAGAACAGCATGACGGCGCATGGCGACCTATCGAATCCTGAAGTCGAACGAATAGGACGCGCCCAGGCCGATCGTGGTCTGGTTCGACGATCCCCGCAGCTTCACCAGCGGGCTGTCCGCGGCGTCGCCAAGCAGCTTCTCGTACTCGACATAGGCATGGACCTCCCACTGCGGATTGATGCGATAGGAGATCTGGCTGCCGAAGCCGACCGAGTGCGCACCGCCCCTGGCATCGTACATCGGCAGTCCCGACGCCAGCGCCTGCGTGGCATCGACGCCGAAATACGGTGCGGTCGCCTTGGTGCTTTTCCAGGTGAAGCGCGGGCCGGCCGAGATCGTAAGCCTCTGGATCAGCGGCACGATGACGTCGGCGGAAATGTCGGCCACCGCGCCGGTATGGCCACCCACGCCCTGGCGCAATTCGCTGCGCAGGCGCAGCCAGTCGACCGGGTAATATTCGACGAAGCCGCCGAGCTCGTATGCGGCTTTGACATCGCCGAGGCCTGTCAGCTCGGAATATTTGTCGCTCTTGCGCGACGAGACGTATTTGAATGCAGGCCCGGCGCGAAAATAGCCGACGTCGAGCAGCGCAATGCTGGCGCTGTCGCGGGGGCCGCGAAACTGGTCGATCGATCCGGCACGGCGAATGGAGAAGATCGGGATCGGGCGGAATTTTCCGTTCTTCGACCCGACGAAGTCCGGTGTGTATTCGCCGCCGATACCGACCATGACGGTCCAGTTGCCGGAGGGCGAGGGCAGCATCGGCAGGTCGAACGATGGGGCCGGCAGCGTGAACGCAGTCTGCGCCGATGCAGACTGAGGGATCGCCGTGATCGCGCCGAGCGCGGCAAGGAATGCACTCAGCAAACTCTGCTGCGCGCTCGCCGCACGATCGAGAGCGGCTTCGTCAAATTGCTTCATTACGGGGCCCCGGACCGGCCCTGCTGGGCCTGGTCGACTGGTGTGGTTGGAGCCACAGCATGTGATCCGGCAAAATTGCCCCAAGATTGCAGGGCGCAGGGCCACCGCCCCAATCCGTTCCCGGCGCTCGCCAGGTGCGCCGCAGGACCAACATTGCCCGAACATTGCCCGGGACGCGTTCACGCTCCTAACTTTGACCGCGCGTGCCGGTGAGCGCCCTCGTCCCTGCCTTTTATTCGCCAAGCTCGCTACCTTAAAGGGAACCTCGCGCACGAACCGAAATGCCGGAATTCGGCCAGGAAGCGTCAAGGTCGGGGTTTTGTTGCCCCAGCAGAGTCAAGGACGACCCGCGTGCGCTCCCTTGTGATCGAAGACGAACCGCAGATCGGCGCCTATGTCAGCCGGCTGCTCGGGCAATTGCACGGCGTCGTCGACCTCGTCGGCTCGATTGCCGACGCCCGCCAAGCGCTGGACAATTTCAAATACGATCTCGCCATCGTCGACCGGATGCTGCCGGACGGCGATGCGCTCGAGGTGGTCACGGCGCTGAGCCGGTCGCCGGAACGCCCCGCGATCATCATGCTGACGTCCAAGGACGCCAAGGAGGACGTCGTTGACGGCCTCAACGGCGGCGCCGACGACTATCTCGGCAAGCCGTTCGAGCCGCAGGAGCTGATCGCGCGGGTGCGCGCCGTGTTGCGGCGGCCTCGCCTGCTCGCGCCCGCGGTGCTGTCGCTCGGCAATGTCGAGCTGCATCTCGGCAGCAACGAGGCGGTGGTCGCCGACACCAAAATCCTGCTGCGGCGGCGCGAGGCGCTGATCCTCGGAGCGCTATTGATGCGGCGCGACCGTGTCATCACACGCGCCGCCCTGATCGAGGAGATCTACGGCTTCGACGACGAGATCGAATCCAACACGCTCGAAGCGCAGGTCTCGCGCCTGCGGAAGAAACTGGCCGCGCTCGGCGGCGACGTCGAGATCCGCAGCATGCGCGGCATCGGCTACATCCTGCGGCTGGCAACACCGCGATGACGTCGATCGCCCGGACCTTTGCGCTGTCGCTAGGTATCGCCGCGACGACGATTTTCCTGATCATGCTCGGCCTCTTCATCTGGCGCTATCCGATGGAGGAGCGCGAGTTCAGGGCTTGCCGGGTCGTGGCCGCCGTTCTCGATCGCGCCACCATAGTCGAAGGGCAGAACTTGACGGTGCGCCCGACGCGCGCCCTCGAGGAGCTGAAAGCGGATAGCCCGAACCTCTGGTACGTCGTGTCCGCGGGCGAGCTGGTCAGCGAGTATGGCAGCGAACGCCGGCCGGCCCTTCCCTTCGCGTTTCCCTATCACGGGCCTGTCGGCTCATCGGTCTTCAGCACGCTCGACCAGAAGAGCACCTTCTGCCTCGCCGTCGTGCAACGGGGGGCGTTGCGGCTCGCGATGATGGTCGGCGAGCCTCAAGTCCGTTTCGGCCGGATGGCGAGAAACTTTCTCATCCGCAGTATCTTTTCGATCACGCTGCTGGCGCTGGCCTTTGCCGCGACCGTTGCCGTCGGCGCGGCGCTGGCCGCGCGTTTCGTTTCACGCGGTATCGAACGGGTGGCGCTTCGCGCGCTCGCGATCGACCCTGCAGCGCCGCAAGGTCTGATCTCCCTGTCCGAGGTCCCCCGCGAGCTGAAGCCGCTGGTCGAGGCGCTGAACCGCGCCTTCGGCGAGATCGACGCCTATATCAGGATGCAGCGCCGCTTTCTCGGCAATGCCGCCCATCAGCTCCGCACGCCGCTCACGCTGCTGCGCGCGAAGATCGAGGACGTGGCCGAGCCGGCCCTGAAGGTCGAGCTGGTGCGGGACGTCCGCCGCCTCACCTCGCTGGTCTCCGCCATGCTCGACCTCGCGCGCCTGCAAAATCACGCGATCGAGAAGCGGCCAATCAATCTTGCCGAGATCACGCTGGACGTTCTGGCCGATTTCGGTCCCTCGGCGCTGGACGCCGGCATAGAGCTTGCGCTGGAGCGGGCCGACCAGGGACCGTTCCTGGTGCAGGGCGTGGACGCCGCCATTCGCAGCGCGCTCGCCAATCTCGTCGGCAACGCGCTCATCCACGCCCGTGGCGCGCGGCGCATCACCGCCACGCTCAGCCGCGATGGCGTCTCGATTCACGATGACGGCGCGGGCCTGCCCGATGGCGCCGAACACGGGCTGACCGAACCATTTCAGACCGGCAACAGCGCGCGCGATGGCGCGGGCCTCGGCCTGTCGATTGTGCGCGAGATCATGGCCGCCCACCGCGGCGAGCTGGTCATCTCTTCCGCGCCGAGTCATGGCACGACGATGCGCCTGCACTTTCCCGCGGCCAACGCGGCGGTCAAATCGCCGCAGCTTGATCTGCAAGAGCACTAGGCGGGCGCATCGGCGCTTCCGCGAAACCGTCCGGAAACATTGGCGCGAAAAACTTCTTCCTCGTTTCGTCCCTTCGCATCAAGCAACCAATATATTCGCCGAAGGCAATAGGAATGTTCGCACGCAAGCGAACCTGTTGCGGCATCGACGCGACCAAACCTCCGATTGCCATCTTCCACGGAGATTTTCCAATGCGTGTTCTCTCGATGATTGCCATTGCCGTCGCGATGATTGCGAGCTCGGCCGGGGCGCTTGCCGGCGAGCTTCCCTCTTACGAAATGAAGTCGTTTCCGATTTCGGCAACGCAGGTGCAGGTGCTCGGCGGCGCCGGCGTCGAGGAGCAGATGGCGGCGCCCGCGATGACTGTCGCCGGCATGCCCGCCTCGCCCGTGCAGGTCTCGGTGCTGTCGCCCCGCGTGAAGCGGCTCGCGAGCGCGGGTTCGGAGCGCGAGGCGCGCTAAGCGTCCGCCACCCGACGACGATCGCACAGCGTACGCTGAAGTTTCCACAACGGCATGGCCGGGCTCGTCCCGGCCATCCACGGCTTGCGCAGGGCATAAAGAACGTGGACGCCCGGGACGGGCCCAGGCAGGACGAGCCTCTTCCGCACCGTCAGGAATTCGGTGCTCGCACGCTTCTACGTCATGCTGCCCGGCATGAAGCAGCGCACGCGCGGATGGCCGTCGATGTAGTGCTTCCACACCATGGTGCGCCCGATCTTGTTCGGCTCGGTGATCACGGCGCCATCGGGTACGACCACCCATTCGTCGTCGAGATGCACACGATAGCGCCCCTTGTCGGATTCCCAATCGACATCGGCGACCACGTAGCCGTCGGCATCCGAGCAGCATTGTCCGTATTCGCTGTGCAGGCTCTCGAACCAGGGCTTGAGGGGCGAGTTGGCGTAGCGGCCGTCGTCGCGCGCCAGCGCCGAGGTCGCAAGCAGCGCCATCAGCCCCGGCAGCGCCGCCGCACATAGTCTTGCAAGTCGCATGTCGTCTCCGCGGATCGCAATCAGCGCCGCGAGGGACCAACACCGCCGTTCGCCGTCCGCGCGGTGGCGGCAGGCGTGGAAACGGCGACTCGCTCCCCAGCGGCTTTGCGACAGCTATGCAAATCCGGCGCCAGCGCGCATTCCGGGGAACTACGGCCGCACGGTGTGACCCCGGCCGGCGCGCAGTCCTGCCTATTCAACGCGCTGGCAATTTGCCGCGGCCGTTCTGGAGTCTTTCCTTGTTCCGCGAGGACGTGTACGAAACGGCCGCGGACGCGGGCCGCATCGTTTAATCAACTGTTTCAATTAGAGAAATCAGGTGTTGGCGTGACTGGCATTGGACCGTCAGCGCTATGAGTTCGAGAGAGTTGCTTCCTGGCCAGCAGGATCCGACCGACTTGCCCGCAAGCGAAGTGCAGTTTGCGCTCGTGATTTCGCGCATGCTCGATACGGTCAAGGACGACGCGGAAGCCAGGCGGCAGATGGTCTACGACCTTGCCCGCTACAAGCTCCAGGAGCAGTTCACCTACGCCGACGCCAAGAACATCGACCAGATGAAGCGGGCGCTCGAGGTCGCAATCGAGGAGGTCGAGAAGTTCTCGCGTGAAGAGGCGCCGCTGGAACGGTTGCCGTCACAACAGCTCACCTCGTCAAAGGCGACTGAGACGGGCGGTCGTCTGGTGTCCGGCGACGCGACCGTTTTGCGATCGAGGATCGAGATATCCCGCAGCAAGCTGCCTGCGATCTCGGGCCCGCTTCTACCGGTGATCAAGCGTACGGCGGCCATCCTGCTCGCTGTTGGCGCAGTCATCCTGATCGTCTCGCAGCGAGACAACATCGCCGCGCTGCGCCGGCAGATTTCGTCCCAGGCCCCGGAGATCGCGCAGGTATCGCCCAAGCCGGAGACGACGATCGCCGTCGCCAAGCCGGAAATGATCACCCTCGCCCCGCCTCCCCCAACGCGCGTATTGCCGACCGACTACGGCGTCTACGCGTTGATCGACGACAAATCGCTGGCGGAGTTGAATGCGACCGGCGTGATGGCGCCGGACATGCGCATCGCGATTTCACCGGAGTTCAAGAAGCCCGATCGCCCGCATCTGCCGAACGGCCGCGTCAAATTCATCGTGTTTCGGCGGGACGCCGCGAACGTGATCCCGGAGCGCGTCGAGGTTCGGGTCGTCGCAAAGATCGCCAGAGAGTTTTCGACCGATGCTGCAGGCAAGGATCTAGGCGGCGGAGAAGATGTCGGGGTGATCCGAAACTTCTCCTATCCGTTCCGGGCGTCGCCGATCCCGGGGAAGCCCGAGATGTACGAGCTTCACACCGGCGATTCAGGGCTTGAGCTTGCGCCGGGACATTACGTCCTGAGCCTGGGATCGCAGGCCTATTATTTCCAGGTCGACGGCGAGATCACCGATCCCCGGCAATGCCTCGAGCGGGTCGTCGCCGGCAGCGGCACCTTCTATGCGCCGTGCAAGAAGGCGCGGACGTATTGACTACTCCGTAGCCCGGGTCAGCGCAGCGATATCAGGGACAAGTGGTCCCGCATGTCGCTTCGCTCATGCCGGCTACAAGAGAATGCGGAAGCAACCCTACTGCTTTGGCGCCGGCGCCGTCATTGCGCCGCCCTTCTTCGCCGCGGGCGCCGGCTTCGTCGTCGTCGCGGCTGTCGCCTGTGCGGGCAGATATTTGGCGACGATGGCGGGATCGACCTGCGCGAGGTTGGCGTCCGGCAGGCGCGTCCAGGTCTCGTCCTTGCCGAACAGGGAGATGCCGAGGAAGCCGCGCATGGTCAGGGTCTGGCCATCGGGGCTCACCGTCATCTTGGCCTTCCAGATATTGCCGTCGCGCGGATTGACCACGTTACCGCCATCATATTTCAACCCGTCGCGCTTCATGTCGCGGATGAAGGACAGGCCGAGCACCGGGGCGTTCTTGCGATCGTCCGTGCACTTCGCGCAGACCTCGTTCGGATCGTCGCCGGGCCGCGGGAACGTCTTGGCGATCACGCCTTCGAACACACCGTTGTGGTCGACGAAGAGGAACCATCCCACCGTCTTGCCGTCCTCGACCTTCTGCCAGAGCCCCGCGGCGGTCGGCTGGGCCGACGTCGCAACGGGGGCCTGCGCCGCAGCCGGGCTCACCGCGCCGAGCGACAGCGCGAGCGCGAGGAGCGAGAGCAGCCGAAAGCTGGAAAACGGATTTCGCATTATGATCACCTTGCTATTCCACGACTGGAATGGCCGCAGACTACGGCGATTTCGCGAACGGTTCCAGCACCAGAAACATGGGGCATCGCCCTCCCGCCCCGCTCGCGGTCAGCTGACCCCGAGCTTCTTTTGCAGGCTGGAGGATGAGGTCGTGTACTGGAACACGAGGCGCTTCTCCGGATACACGTAGCGATGGGCTTTTTGCGACATCAGCGCGCCCTCGTGGAAGCCGCACAGGATCAGCTTGAGCTTGCCGGGATAGGTGTTGATGTCGCCGATGGCGAAGATGCCTGATACGTTGGTCTCGAACGCGGATGTCTCGACCGGCACCAGATTGTTCTCCAGCGCAATGCCCCAGTTCGCGACCGGACCGAGCTTCATGGTCAGCCCGAAGAACGGCAGCATGGTGTCGCAGGCGATCTCGGTGACGTTGTTGTCGTTGCCCTTGATCGTCGCGCCGGTCAGCTTGCCGTCCGCGCCGGCCAGCGAAGTGACCTGGCCGAGCCGGAGATCCATCTTGCCACCCGCGACCAGCGCGCGCATCTGCTCGACGCTGTGAGGGGCTGCGCGAAATTCGTCGCGACGGTGCAGGAGCGTGATGCGCTTGGCCACCGGATGCAGATTGAGCGTCCAGTCCAGCGCGGAATCGCCGCCGCCGACGATCAGCACGTTCTGGTCGCGGAACGTCTCCATCTTGCGCACGGCGTAATGCACCGAGGTGCCTTCATAGGCTTCGATGCCCGGCACCGGCGGACGCTTGGGCTGGAACGAGCCGCCGCCGGCCGCGATCACCAGCACCTTGCATTCGAACACCGTGCCGGCATCGGTGGTACAGCGAAATGCGGGATCGCCGATCTTCTCCACCGTCTCGACCATCTCTCCGAGATGGAAGGTCGGATGGAACGGCTTGATCTGCTCCATCAGCGCATCGGTGAGCCCCTGCCCCGAAACATGCGGAATGCCGGGAATGTCGTAGATCGGCTTTTCCGGATAGAGCTCGGCGCACTGGCCGCCGACCTTGTCCAGGATGTCGACGAAATGCGCCTTCATGTCGAGCAGGCCGAGCTCGAAGGCGGCGAACAGGCCGCAGGGGCCGGCGCCAATAATCAGCACATCGGTTTTGATCACGTCGCTCATGTCGTCTCTTTATCGGTCGTTATCGGTTGGACGGCGCCCTTTGGGCAGAGGTGACCCTGCCTGTCTAGCCAACGGGGATGGATCAGGGAAGGCATAAAAGCGGGAGCGACCCGCAGCCGCGCCCACTTGCCGGGTCAAAATAACTGGGCTGTAACGAGGGTGGATATGACGGAGATCAACCGGTGAACGCACCAAGCCGCCTCGATACGACGCCGCGCCTGGAGGACTACCCGTACCGCCTCAGCGACAACGTCCGCTTCGGCGATCTCGATCCCAACCAGCACGTCAACAACGCAGTCTATGCCACCTATTTCGAGACCGGCCGTGTCACGCTGATGAAGAGCCCGGACTACGGGCTGACGCCGCCGGGCCTCGCCTGGATCATGGTGCGGCTCGACATCCATTTCCGCGCCGAGCTGCACTGGCCGGGCACGATCGAGCTCGGTCTCGGCGTGGTGAAGCTGGGACGGACGTCAGTGACCTTCGAGCAGGTCGTGTTCTCGCAGGGAAAATGCATCGCCTCTGCGACGTCGGTCGGCGTCATGCTCGATGAGGCGACGCGGCGTCCGGCGCCGCTGACCGCGGAGATCGTCGAGAAGCTCAAACCCTGGCACAAGCGCGGCATCGAGGTTGCGCCGCCGAGCACCTGATGGAGCGGGACGGCTGGCTCAGGCCTGACGTTCCGGCGTCGCCACCACGAGACCGTCGAGATCGTCGCTCACCTTGATCTGGCAGGACAGGCGCGAGTTCGGGCGCACGTCGAAACCGAAGTCGAGCATGTCCTCCTCCATCGGAGTCGGGCTGCCGACCTTCTCGCGCCAGGCTTCGTCGACATAGACATGGCAGGTCGCGCAGGCACATGCGCCGCCGCATTCGGCCTCGATGCCGGGAATGCTGTTGCGGATGGCGGCTTCCATCACGGTTGCGCCGTTCTCGATTTCCACCGTACGGGTTTCGCCCTTGTGGTCGACAAAGTGGATCTTGGCCATGTGTGCTCGTGCTGCCGCGATGTTGGGAATGAAGGAGGGTCCGGGCTGTCCTATAACGGGTCGGTTAGCCCGGCGCCATAGCGTTTTGATGCGAGCTGGATCCCGGTTTGCGGGCAGAAAACGCGTCAAAACAAAAGACTAGGGACACCGCCGTTTGCGGGGTTGCCGGCCTAGTGTTTCAGGATCGCCTCGATGGCGGCGCGGGCGTCGGCCACGGCCTCCTTCAGCGCGGCGAAGGCGGGGAGCCGGTCGTGGCCGGTCCGGATCGCGGTCTCCAGGTGGGCGGCGGCGTCCGCTACGGCAAAGGCGCCGATTCCGCGGGCCGAGCCCTTGAGCTTGTGCGCGAGCGCGCCGGCCTCGGCCGGCAAATTGGTCATCGCGGCAAGCAGACGAACCGCCTGCTCGGCAAACATCGCCAGCACTTCCTGTTCCAGCTCGGCGTCGCCGAGCGTCATGCGGGAGAGGTGGTCGAGATCGAGCGGGCTGTCGACGGGCGCAAGCGGGGGCGAGGGCATCCATTCCATCCGTTGCAGTTCAGGCGTCATGGCGCAGGCCCCGGCATCGCGACGGTTCCGCCGGTTCGGCGGCGCGGTTCCTCCCACCCAAGCATGGAAATGGTTAACGAAATGTTTGGGTCGTTTGACGCAACTCCGCCCGTTTATTGACAAAAACTTGCCTCAATCGGCCGAGTCCGGTGGAGAATTCCATTTGTTGCTAAGGCGTTAGGGCGCAATCCTGTTAACGATGATTAAGATTGTCTTAATCGCAGGCATTTCATTCGCGACGCTCTGCCAATAGGATGTTGCAGAAATTGGCGGACAAGCCGTCCGGGTGGGGACGGCTCGATGATCCGCGCAAGCGGCATGATCCGGTCTGTGGGCTTGCGTAGCGCGCGGGGCTCGCGGGGGGACGCGTACAAGTAACGAGGGCTCGGACTGAACATGGCGAACACTCCGAAAAAGGTCAAAGACCCGACAGAAGTTGCGCTTTCTGCGATCCAGGAAGCCCTGAACATCAGCGACACCGCTGCGGACACCAGCCGCAACGCCTCGATGCGCAACGAAACGGCGTCGTCGGTGTCCCCCCCGGAGCCCCCGATCTTTGACGAGCCGAGCTTCGAGCCGCGCCCTGCCGCGAACGAGCGGGCCACCGTGTTCGATACGATCGAGGAGCCGCGCTCGACGCGCCGCGCCGCCAATGACGATCGCGAGACCATCGGCCAGCTGCTCCAGGCGCTTCAGAAGGGCCGCCCTGCCCGCAGCGTCTATACCTTCGCCACCATCTTCGCCGGCGTCTGGCTCGCTGCCTGCGCCGCGCTGACCGTCGGCTTCCTGCCCTCGATCCAGGCCGCCATGGGCCAAAGCGGCGGCGTGCTCGTCATCGCCGGCCTGATTGCGATGTTCTTCGCGCCGATCATGCTGTTCTACTTCCTCGCGAGCCTGGTCTGGCGCGGCCAGGAAATGCGCATGATCGCGCAGGCGATGGCGCAGGTCGCGATCCGCTTCTCCGAGCCCGAGGGCTCGGCCTCCGATTCCATGGTCACCGTCGGCCAGGCCATCCGCCGCGAGGTCGCGGCGATGGGCGACGGCATCGAGCGTGCGATTGCGCGCGCCGGCGAGCTTGAGACGCTGGTGGCCAACGAGGTCGCAGCGCTGGAGCGCGCCTATTCCGACAACGAGGTGCGCATCCGCGCCCTGCTCCAGGACATCGCGCATCAGCGCGACAACCTGGTCGGCCAGGCCGAGCAGGTCCGCAGCGCCATCTCCGGCGTGCAGATCGACCTGCGCCACGACATCGCGCTGATCTCGGACGCGATCGCCTCGCGCGTCGACGAGGTCGCCAAGAGCATCACCGGCGCGCTCGAGGAGCGCGGCGCCCACATCACCGGCGCCTTGAGCAATGCCGGCGACAACATGATCCTCGCGCTCGGCGAGCGCGGCGGCGACCTGCTCGACCGCCTCGAGGAAGCCAGCAACGAGACCACGCGCGCCGTGCTCGATGCCAGCGAGCGGCTGACCACCAGCCTCAACTTCAAGACCGGCCACGTCCACGACGAGTTCGTCGACCTCGCCGACCGCGTCCACGAGATGCTGAACGAGCGCATCGACCGCATCACCGGCGAGTTCGAGCAGCGCTCCGCCGCGATCGTCGACGGCATCTCCGAGCGCACCGAGCAGGTGCACGATAGCCTGAAGAATTCGTCGGACTCCCTGCTGCTCGAGCTCGAGCTGCGCTCCAACGACATCTCCGCCAAGATCGACGACGCCGGCAACCGGCTCGCCAACCAGATCATGACCTCCGGCGACAAGGCGAGCGAGGCGCTCGACGCCACCGTCAACACCCTCGTCGCCAAGGTCGTCAGCCAGACCGAGACCGCGCACGACTCGCTGTCGCTCCAGATGAGCGCGTTCGACGAACTGGTGAAGAACCAGGGCACCGAGCTGGTCGAGAAGTTCGCCCGCGACTCCGGCACGCTGGGCGCGCTGATCACCCGTCACATCTCCGAGTTCGACCGCACCGTGAAGACGTTCGGCGGCGAAGTCGTCGAGCGCATGGGCCAGCGCACGCAGGACATCGCCGAGACGCTGAAGACCTATGTCGACAATTTCGACACCCGCTTCACATCGAACGGCGGCCAGATCACTGCCGTACTGGACCAGCGCCTGATGCAGTTCGAGACCACGGTCGGCGAACGCGTCACCAACCTCGATGCCTCGCTGAACGGCAAGATCGCCAGCCTCGACAGCACGATCGACGGCCACATCAAGACCTTCGACGCGCAGCTCGGCGGCCGTGTCACCGCACTCGAACAGTCGTTCGACACCCGCGCGAGGTCCGTCACCGAGACCATCGACGGGCGTCTCAACACGCTCGCCACGTCGCTGACCGACGGTGCCACGCAGGCGATCCAGTCCATCGACTCCCGCCTCACTCATCTCACGACGTCGCTGACAGGAGGCGCCTCGCAGGCGCTCGAGTCCATCGACTCCCGCCTCACCAGCCTCACGACGTCGCTGACCGACGGCGCCTCTCAGACGATCCAGACGATCGATACGCGCCTGACGCACCTCACGACGACGCTCACCGGCGGCGCCTCGCAGGCGCTCGAATCCATCGACTCCCGCCTCACCTACCTGAACAACGCGCTGACGAACGGCGCCTCGCAGGCCGTGCAGTCGATCGACACACGCCTCACGCTCCTGACCTCGACGCTCACCGACGGCACCGCGCAGGCGATCGAGGCGGTCGACCGCCGCATCACCAGCGTCGCCGAGATCATCGACGGCCGCAGCACGCATCTGACCGACACGGTCACGGCGCGCTTCCAGGACATCCAGCAGGCCATCGAGACCAAGGTCGGCTCGGTCGCCAGCGACATCGACGTGCGCGTGGCGCAGTTCGAGGACCTGCTCGGCTCGCGCGTCGAGGCCGTCGCCGGCCGCATCGAGAGCAGCGGCCGCCAGGCCAGCGAGGACATGATGTCCCGCGCCGAGATGATCTCGACCGCGATCCGCTCGCATGTCGAGGACGCCGAGCGCTCGCTCACCAACCTGGTCGTCAACACCAGCGAGACCATCCAGACCGGGGCGCGCACCGCCCAGCAGTCGCTGATGACGGTCTCCTCCGACGTCAACGCCCAGCTCAAGATGACCTCCTCCGAGGTCGAGCGCGCGCTGACCGCGGTCGGCACCGGTGCTGCGAACTCGATCCTGACCAGCGCCCGCGAAGCGCAGTCGACGCTGGTTGCCGCCTCGGGCGATGCCTCCAACCAGATCAAGGGGCTCGCGGCCGACGTCGAACGCACGCTGTCGGCGGCCGGCTCTGCGACCGCAGCCTCGATCCTGGCCGGTGCCCGCGAGGTGCAGACCACGCTCGTCACCGCATCTTCGGACGCGGCCAACCACGTCAAGACGCTCACCGCCGACGTGCAGCGCTCGCTGTCGATGGCCGGCGCCACCACGGCGGAATCCATCACCGCCGGCGCCCGCGATGCGCAGAGCACGCTGATCGCGGCCTCGAGCGAGACCGCCAACCAGATCAAGGCACTGTCCTCGGATGTGCAGCGTTCGCTCTCGATGGCGGGCACCGCGACGGCCGAGACCATCACGACCGGCGCCCGCGAGGCGCAGAACACCCTGGTCACGGCGTCCTCGGATGCGGCGAGCCAGGTCAAGTCGCTCGCGGCCGAAGTGCATCGTTCGCTCTCGCAGGTCGGCCAGTCGACCGCCGAGACGATCACGACCAGCGCCCGCGACGCCCAGAGCACCCTGCTCGCGGTCTCGGCCGAACAGACCAGCCAGGTCCGTTCGCTCGCGGCCGAGATGCAGCGCGCGCTGGCGACCGCCGGCGGCGCCACCATCGAGGCGCTCACCAGCGGCGTGCGCGAGGCCCAGGGCACGCTGATCTCCGCTTCGACGGACGCGGCGGGCCAGATCAAGTCGCTGACCACGGACATCGAGCGCACGCTGACCGCGGTCGGCGCCGACACCGCCTCGACCATCCTCAACAGCGCGCGTGAGGCCCAGACCTCGCTGACCTCGACCTCGGCGGATGCCGCGAGCCAGATCCGCACGATCTCGACCGAGATCGAGCGTGCGCTGAGCGCGGCCACCGCGAACGCGACCAACGACATCCAGACCAGCGCGCTCAACGCCCAGAACGCGCTGATCTCCGCCTCCAACGAGGCGAGTTCGCGGGTCAAGTCGAGCTCGGCCGACGTCGAGCGCTCCGTGCTCGCCGCCAGCAGCAGCTTCGGCCAGGCCATGACCGGCAAGACCGACGAGATCGTCACCTATGTGCAGCAACAGGCCGACCGTCTGTCGAACATGATCGACGCCAAGCGCGGCGCCCTGATCGATGCGATCGGCTCCAAGACCAGCCAGCTCACGCTCGACATCGACCGCGTCACCTCGGACGCGCTGAAGTCGATCGAGACCCGCGGCCATGCGTTCTCGCAGACCATGATGGGCAACGGCTCCGAAGTCGCCCGCACCATCAACGCGGCAAGCGAGATCGCCACCGGCGCGGTCGGCAAGTCGCTCAAGGACCTCGAGCAGGCCTCACGCGCGGCGATCGACCAGTCGCGCCAGGTCTCGATCGCGGCCGTCACCGAGATGCAGGAGACCAGCAAGATCCTGCGCACCGACACGGTCGCCCTGTTCGAGCGTCTGCGCGAAGGCAACATCCTCCTCCAGGAGGTGCTGACCGGTGCGCACGACAACCTCAACTCGCTCGAGCGGGCGCTGGTGACCCGCGTTGCCGACTTCGTCTCGGCGATGAACGACGTCACCTCGCGCAACGGCGCTGCGACGCAGAACCTGGAAGACCAGCTCAACGTGTTCAACACGAAGACCACGCGGGCGCTCCAGGATCTCGGCGAGCTGTCGACCCAGTTCGACGCGCACGGCAAGGCGCTCGTCGAGGCTGCCCAGGTCGTCGAGGTGAGCAACAAGAACACCACCGCCTCGCTCGCCGAACGCAAGCAGGCGCTGGAATCGCTCGTCACCACGATCGACCTGCGCACGGCCGATCTCGACCAGCGCCTGTCGCGCTTCACCGGCCTGCTCGATGAATCGCTGGCCGCGGCCGAAGAGCGTGCCCGCGACATCGCCCGCGTCGTCGCGGAGACCGCCGGCGCAGGCTCCGCCGCAATCACCCGCCAGTTCGAGGCGGTGCGCGCGGCATCCGAGGAAGAGCACCGGCAGACCCTCGACGCCATGCACGACATCTACCGCCAGACCACGGACGAGGCGGATGCGATGTTCAAGCAGTCGACGGAGAAGTTCTCCAACCTCGTCTCCAGCATGAAGCAGATGGCCTTCGAGATGCACAACGAGCTCGAAGCCACCCGCAACGAGCTGCGCCGCGGCGTGCTCGAGATGCCGCAGGAGGCCGCCGAGAGCACTGCGCAGATGCGCAAGGTGATCGTCGACCAGATCGAGGCCCTCGCCGAGCTCAACCGCATCGTGGCCCAGCATGGCCGTGGCCTCGACGTCTCGACGGCGGGCCGCGCCAGCGTGCAGCGCCAGGAAGAGCCGATGCTGGCGGCCGTCGGCGCGCGCAGCACCGAGACCCGCATCCGCGACACCGGCAGCGCCTCGACGCTGCCGCCGCCGGACCTCGGCATGCCGGCCACCTCGCGCCGCACCGAAGCCCCGCCGGTTGCACCTGGCGGCAACGACCAAGGCCGCGACGGCTGGCTGTCGGACCTCTTGAACCGTACGGACGCCAACCAGGGCGCTCCGACCGGACGCGAGGCCCCGCGCGGCCGCCCGGCTGCACCGGCTCCGCAGCCGCAAGCTCCGCAAGGTAACGGCAATCCGCTGGAATCGCTGTCGCTCGACATCGGCCGGCTGATGGACCGCAACCTCGCCGCCGAGATGTGGGACCGCTACCAGCGCGGCGAGAACAAGGCCTTCACCAAGCGCCTCTACACGCCCGCCGGCCAGAAGGCCTTCGACGAGGTCGCCCGCAAATATCGCGCCGACCGCAACTTCAAGGGCACGGTCGACCGCTATGTCGCCGAGTTCGAGCGCCTGCTCGACGAAGTCGCCCGCGACGGCCGCGGCCCGCAGGAGCTGCGCAGCCACCTGACCTCGGAGACCGGCCTCGTCTACACCCTGCTCGCCCACGCGGCGGGCCGGCTGGGGTGAGCGGCAAGTAGCGACAACGAATAGCGAATGAAAACGGAGGCCTCACGGCCTCCGTTTTTGCTTTGAGCTCGTCATCGGGCCAACCATTCGATGCGGGTCGGTGGATCGCGGCGTCTCTACAAGCACCGTCATTGCGAGGAGCTCTTGCGACGAAGCAATCCAGACTGTCTCCGAGGAGGCAGTCTGGATTGCTTCGCTACGCTCGCAATGACGAGGTGAGGTCCGTGTTCTAAACGCTACTGCCGCTTGCGCTCGTTCGCCGCCGGCTTCGGCGGCTCGGGCTGCGGAGCGGCTGCTGGCGCGCTGTTGCTGGCACCGAACAGCACGCGGGTCGGGTTGCGGTCGAAATTGTTCACGGCGCGGCTGATGTCGCCGAGGGTGCGGCGGCCGTCCGAGATCAGCAATCCGGAGCGCTTGTCGAAATCATCAGCGAGTTCGCGGATCGACTTCACCGCCTGGAACAGCTCGCCGCCATCCTTGCCGCCGGCGAGCGTGTTGAGGCCGAGCATGAGGCTGTCGGCCTTGAGCATCACGCCGTCGACCTTGGCCATCACGCCGTCGATCTTCTCGGAGTTGCGCGCCAGCGAGTTGGTGAAGGTCTCGAGGTTCTTGAGCGAGTTCTTCACCGATTCCTGATTGTCCGCGACGATCTTGTTGATGTTCTGGAGCGTGCCGCGGATCGCCTCGGTGACGTCCTGGAGCTTGTTGGGATCGGCGGTCAGCGACGGGATGCCGTCCTCGTCGAGCGGCGGCGGGGGCGCGGCCTCCTCGCCTCCCTTGAGCGAGATTGCGGCGACGCCGGTCAGGCCCTGGAATTCGAGGCCGACCAGGGTGTCCTTGCGGAGCGGGGTGTTGTTCTCGACCATGGCGAGTGCGACAACCCGTCGCGGGTTGTCGAGCTTCACCGAGACCACTTCACCCACCCGGATACCGTTGAAATTGACGCTGCCGCCGTTGCGCAGGCCTGCCGCCGGGCCTTCGAACACCACGCGCAGCGGGCTGCGCTGCTTGGTGGTGTGCAGCGACTGAAACCACAGCACGAAGCCGATCGCCGCGGCAATTACTGCCAGCGTGAACGACCCGATCAGTACGTAATTCGCCCGCGTTTCCATCAGGTGCTCCGGCTACCACTCAGCCCATGACCGCGCGGGCGCGCTTGCCATGGAAATATTGCCTCAGCCAGGGATGTTGCGAGGCCTGCATGTCGGCGATCGACCCTGCCGCAATGATCTTACCGTTCCCTAAAACGGCGATGCGGTCGCAAGCGGTGTAAAGGCTGTCGAGGTCGTGCGTTACCATGAAAACGGTCAGGCCCAAAGTGCGCTGGAGCGTCCTGACCAGCTCGTCGAAGTCGCCGGCGCCGATCGGGTCGAGGCCGGAGGTCGGCTCGTCGAGGAAAACGAGGTCCGGATCGAGCGAAAGCGCGCGTGCGAGCGCGACGCGCTTGATCATGCCGCCCGAGAGCTCCGACGGGAAGCGCTCGGCGACCTCGGGCTTCAGACCAACCATGGTGAGCTTGGCCATGGTGATCTCGTCCATCAGCCGCTGCGAGACGCGCAAATATTCACGCATCGGAAACTGGATGTTCTGCCGCACGGTGAGCGAGGAGAACAGCGCGCCCTGCTGGAACAGCACGCCCCAGCGCCGCTCGACGTTGCGGCGCTGCGACGTGTTGGAGGAATCGAGATCGACGCCGAACACCTCGATGGAGCCTGCGACCTTCGGCACGAGGCCGATGATGGTGCGCGTCAGCACCGACTTGCCCGCACCCGATGGGCCGACGAAGCCGAGGATCTCGCCGCGCTTGACGTCGAGGTTGAGGCCGTCGAGCACGCGCGTGCTGCCGAACTGCACGGTGATGTCGCGGACGCGGATGATGGGATTTTGGATTTCGCCAGCCATCGTCACATTCCGATCGAGGCGAAGAAGATGGCGAACACGCCGTCCATGACGATGACGAAGAAGATGCCCTTCACCACCGACGCAGTGGTGTGCTGTCCGAGCGATTCCGCGCTGCCCTGCACCGCAAGGCCCTCGACGCAGGCGACGATGCCGATCACGGCGGCCATGACGGGCGCCTTGACGATGCCGACGATGAAATGGTCGATCGAGATGGCATCGCGCAGGCGGAGCAGGAAGGCTTCGGGATCGACGCCGCCATAGAGCCAGGCGACGAGCCCGCCGCCATAGAGCGCGGCCATGGCGCCGAGGAAGGCCAGGATCGGCAACGCCAGCACCAGGGCCAGCATGCGCGGCAGCACCAGCACCTCGATCGGGTCGAAGCCCATGGTGCGCAGCGCGTCGATCTCCTCGCGCATCTTCATCGAGCCGAGCTCGGCGGTGTAGGCGCTGCCCGAGCGGCCCGCGACCATGATGGCGACCAGGAGCACGCCGATCTCGCGCAGCACCAGCACGCCCAGCATGTCGACGACGAAGATGTCGGCGCCGAACCTGCGGAAATGGAAGATGCCTTGTTGCGCGATTATGCAGCCGATCAGGAAGGTGATCAGCACGATGATCGGCACCGCGCGCCAGCAGACCTGCTCCATGTGGTGCACGGTCGAGGTCAGGCGGAACGAGCGGGGATGGATCAGCACGCGGCCGCCCGCCGCGAGCACCGCGCCGAGCATGTCGATCAGGCCCGCAACCGTGCCGGCGACACCGGCCACGGCGCGGCCGATCTGCTCCAGCATGCCGGTGATGGTGATCGTGCCGGCATCGACCACCGGCGTCGCCCTGACCCGCCGGACCTCGTCGACGAGGCTCGAATAATTGGCGGAGAGGCCCGCGATCTGCGCCTCGACCGCGCCGTGGGTCAGGCTGCGGCGCAGCCGCTCGATCAGCCAGGCGCCGAACGTGTCGAGCTTGGCGACCTCGGAGACGTCGATGAAGATGTTTTGCGAACCGCCAGCCAGCTTCTCGGCATCCGCCACCATCCGCTCCAGGACCGGCGCGAAGCTCGCGGTCCAGGTTCCGGTGGCGCAGAGTGCCAGCGCGTTGCCCTTCGCAATCCGTTCCAGCTTCGGATCGCTAGTCAAGATGTCCGCTCCCGTGCCGGGGCGGAGGAAATCAGATAGTTGCGCACGCGCCCTTACCCGGAGAAGGTATCCCCAACTGGTTAACGTTAGTTGCTAGAGGTAACTAGCAGGTTCAGATTTCGCCAGAGTTCAAAATGACTTCCAGCAAAGTTCCGGCTCTTCGGGCGCGAATCGAGCGCTTTCCCATCGCCGGCAGTTTCACCATCAGCCGGGGCGCCAAGACCGAGGCCGTGACCGTTGTGGCCGAAGTGAGCCAGAACGGCCTGACCGGCCGGGGCGAATGCGTGCCCTATCCCCGCTATGGCGAGACCCCCGAGGCAACCCTGGCCGCCATTGAGGCCATGCAGGCGGCCGTGGCGGGCGGTATCACCCGCCAGGCGCTGCAGGCCGCCATGCCGCCGGGCGCGGCCCGCAACGCGCTGGATTGCGCCCTGATCGACCTCGAGGCCAAGGCGGCGGGCCTGCGGGCCTGGAACCTGCTCGACCGCCCGGTCCCGGGCGAGCGCACCACCGCCTACACGATCTCGCTGGGCACCCCTGAGGCCATGGCCGCGGCGACCGCAAAAGCGGCGCACCGGCCGCTGCTCAAGATCAAGCTCGGCGGCGACGGCGATCCGGAGCGGATCGCGGCGGTGCGCAAGGCGGCCCCCGAATCCGAGCTGATCGTGGATGCCAACGAGTCCTGGACCGAGGCCAATCTGGAGCACAATCTCGCCGCCTGCGACGCCGTCGGCGTCACCCTGGTCGAGCAGCCGCTGCCGGCCGGCAAGGACGACGCGCTGGCGCGGATCAAGCGGCCGCTCATGGTCTGCGCCGACGAGAGCGTGCATGACCGCAGCTCGCTCGCTCCCTTGCGCGAGCGCTACGATGCCGTGAACATCAAGCTCGACAAGACCGGCGGCCTCACCGAGGCGCTCGCGATGGCAGATGCGGCGCAGGCGCTCGGCTTCGAGATCATGATCGGCTGCATGGTCGCGACCTCGCTGTCGATGGCCCCCGCGATGCTGGTGACGCCGCAGGCGCGCTTCGTCGATCTCGACGGCCCGCTGCTGCTGGCGCGCGACCGCGATCACCGCCTGCGCTATGACGACAGCCTGGTCTATCCGCCCGATTCCTCGCTGTGGGGATGAGCCTTGAGCCGATGCCGCGCCGACCAGATCAGGACCGCGCCGGCCGCGGCCATCGCGGCCATGACGTAATACAGGCCCTCGCCGATGCGGGCGTAGATCGCACCTGACGCGATCGAGGTCGCAGCTCCCAGCAGCCCGTTGCAGGCGGCGTAGTAGCCCTGCCCCCGCGCGATCTGATGCGACGGCACGCGCTGCACCAGGAGGTTCATGGTGCCGACCATGGTCATGCCGAAGGAGAGGCCGTGGCCGAGCTGCACGATCGCGAGCCACGCCAGCGACGGCTCGCTCGCGGTGACGATCCAGCGCACCACGGCGCTCAGGCCGCCGATCGCCATCAGCGTAGATGGATGCAGCGAGAAGCGCGGCGACAGCGCGAACACGACGATCTCGGCGATCACACCCAGCGTCCACAGCGCCGCGATCGTCAGGCCGGCGAGACCATGGAGCTGCCAGGTGATGGCCGAGAACGTGTAGAAGGCGATGTGGCTGCTCTGGATCAGAGCCGCCGAGGCGATCACGGCCCAGAAGGCGGCATCGTGCAGCAGCGTCTTGCCGGCATGCGTCTCCGTCGTCCTCCGCCTCACATCGTCGAGCGGCTGAAGCTGCAGGCCGGCTGCGACCGCAATGACGGCCCACGCCACGATGACCCAGATCAGGTCGCGCGCCGCGATGTGGTCTACGAGATAACCGCAGGCGAGCGAGCCGGCGGCGAACGCCGCCGAGCCCCACAGCCGCAACGGTCCGTAATCGAGTCCGTAACGGGCGACACCGCGCAGCGCATAGGCATCGGTCAGCGGCATCGTCGGCGTCCACATCGTGCAGGTCAGCGCGTAGATCAGGAACAGCGCCAGCGGCCGCTGCTGCAGGCCGAGGGCCGCAAATCCGATTGCGGTGGCCAGCACCGACACCATGATGCCGGCGCGAATGGCATGTCGCTTTTCGGCGAAGGCCGCGACCTGCGGCAGCGTGGTGAAGCGCGTGATCGCCGGCAGCGCGTTGATGAGGCCGATCCAGGCCGCGTCGATACCGATCGCCTTCAGCCAAACCGGGAAGAAGGGCATATGCGTGCCCAGGACCGCGAAGAAGGCCGAGTAGAACAGGGCCAGGCTCACGGCGAATCGCCGGTTCACGGCGGCTTGCGTGGGGATTTGTGATTCGCCTGCCATCAAACCAATTGCGATTCGGTCGATATCGTGGTGATCGTTACAGTAACGCGCACTGATTTGCGCGACGAGATTGTCATGGCCAACGAAGCATTCGCCCTTTCGCCCATGTCTGCCCGCGCGGCCGAGCCGAACGAGCAGGATTACGACGCGATCCGCGAAGCCTTCATGGAGACCGCGCGCGGCCGCTGGTTCCTCGGCGAATATGCCAAGCGCAACCGCAATGCCGACACGAGCATGGTGCTCGACGCGGTCGCCAAGATCGAAGAAACCCTTGCGGCACAGCGGCAACCGGTCGTCGAGGACCGCCTGCCCGAGGCGCTGGTCGAGATCCGCCGCGCCGTCCGCGAGGCCGAGACGATCGCGATCGCGGCGTTCGACCCCGCGGCGATCGAGGCGAGCCTTGCCCCGATCCCGCGCGGCGTGCGCATCATCAAGGAGATCTCCTGGCGCTGGCGCGAGATCGGCGCCGACGGGCGGATCTGCGACCTCATTGATTCGCAGCTCGCCTCGATCGAGGCCGCCTGCGGACAGATTTCGACCATCGACCCCCGCACCGAGCTCAAGGCCGCATTCGATCTGCTGAAGGATCGGGTCGAGGAGCTCGATGCCGACGGCGACGCAACGCCGCAGGCGTCGGCAGTGCCTCCTTCGCCAGCTCCGGTGCGGGAAGCACCGCCGGTCGCAGAGGCCGCGCCCGCCGCGATGGCGAGCGAAGCCCCCGTGGCTTTTACGGAGACGCCGCGGGACATCGCAGCGTCTGCCGGGCCCGAAGCCACCGCGCAGACGGCCGGCACCGCCGAAGCGTTCGCAATGGCCGAGCAGGCAATGGACGCTGCCATCGCGCCGGAGATCGCAGCCGAAAGCCCGATCGCTCTTGAAGATGCCGCGCCTGAAGATGCAGCTTTCGAAGAGCCGGCCGCGTTCGCGGAAGTCACCGACGAGTTCTCGCTCGATGCCGCCGCGGAAGCCGAGGACGAGGCCGTGCTCGAGGCCATCGCGCTGGAGATGGCTGCGCCCGATCCTGATTTCGACGAGATCATCGAGCCGGTCGAGATGGCAGCAGCCATTCCCGAGCCGGGGGCTGCGGAGGTCGCAGCGCCCGTCGCCGCCGAGCTTCCGGAGCCGGCCGCGCCGGAACCCGCCGCCGCGCCCATTGTGAAGGAGCACGCAGAGGAAGCGCCGATCGCGATGGAATCGCTGGCGCGCCTCACCAATGCCATCGCGGAAGCCGCCGCCGAAGTGATGGAGCAGCCGGCCCCGGCTATGGCGGCCACGGCATCCTTCGCGGCAGCGCCGACCGCACCGCTGCCGATGCCCTCACCCTTGTCGGCGTCCTTGCCCGAGTCCTCGCTCGGCGCCACCATCCTCGCCAGCGGCATCCTGCAAAAACCCCGCGCGCCCGCCAACGACCCGCTCGCGCCGATCCGCCGCATGACCCAGGCCGAGAAGATCGCGTTCTTCTCGTAAGGGGGCGACCGTACTCGCGCGTGTCCCGGACTAGCGAAGCGCAGATCCGGGACCCAGGAGCCACAGCCTCCTTTGCAACATGGGCCCCGGCTCGGCAGCGCACCGTCGAAGAGACGCTGCGCTGCGTCCGGGGCACGAGCGCGGAGTGAGACCAACACTCTCTCCACATCGTCATTGCGAGCGCAGCGAAGCAATCCAGAGTCTTTCCGCGGCGACAGTCAGGATTGCTTCGCTACGTTTGCAACAACGGAGATCTGGGCTCCGTCATCCCCGCGCAACGGCGAAGCCGTTGTCGCTGGAGGTGCGAGGCATGGGACGCAACGCGTCCCATGGGGAGCCTCGAAGGATGCACGGCCGAGATGCAGCCGGGCCGTCGCCCTTCGAGGCTCGCCGAAGAGGCGAGCACCTCAGGGTGACGGTGATTGATGCGAGCGCTGCTTAATCCCGATCACCCGCAATTCCACACCGCGCCGATCGGCGTGCGCGTCCAGCACGGACCGAAGCTGCCGCCATTGTAGCGACTGCCGCCAAAGCCGGGCTGGCCGAAATAGTGCCACTCGCCATCCCAGCGATAATACTGGGGAACCGGATCGATGTACCAATGGCGCCGGTCGTTGCGCGCAAGGCGCCGCATTGCGTCCTTCTGTTTGTAGAGCGGAATGCTGTTGCTCAGCGGTTGACGGTAGCCCGGCAGGAAGCCGTAGCCATGCCAGACCGGCTTGGGGCGTTTTTGAATTGACGCAGCGGGCGCGACAGCGGGCAGCAGCGACAGGATGACAGCAATAGATAGACACAGAAGGCGCGACATGAATCGACCATAGACAGGCGGTTGCGAGATGACCATTCAAATCCGAGTGCGGAACTGTCTGCAGCCACGCGCAGGATAGCGCAAACGGGAATCGCGTCACGCCTTACGCCAAGAGCGGCGATCCATTGATCGAACGCAAGGCGGCCTCTAGCTGATCACGCCCTTGCGGATCAGGAAGCATCCATAGCCCCTGCTATCGCCGACCTGCACGACGCCGAAGCTCGCCGCCGCCGCGCGATAGAAATCCGGACGCGTGAGTTTGCCGGGAGCGACAGTGCGGTCGGCGGCGCGCTCGATCTCCGCAAGCACCGCACGCTGCACGTCGGGCACGCGATCGGGATCGTCCACGGGCATCATCACGCGCACCGGATCGGGATCGAAATCGTCGAGCGGGTAGACCGACATGATGGCGCGGGCGGCCGTCTCCATGCGCATGCCGGGCAACCGGATCAGGCGCTGCGAGGATGTCGTTTTGGCGATACGCGTTGCCGGATGATTGGCGTCGACGAAAACGAGGTCGTCGCCATGGCCCATCGAGGCCAGGAGCCAGAGCAGATCGGGCGTCAGGATCGGATCGATCGATTTCAGCATGTGACGGCATTTCCCCTGAAGGCTTGTCTCTTCTGTCGCCGGCGAAACCGACGATTCACCATAGCAGGTTCCAAGCGTGATTCAGATCACGCAGCCCCCCATGGTGATAGGGATCACGGACCCCTGGCTCGAACGCGGCCAAGCTTCATCGCAACCAATCTCGCATCGAGATCAGTGCCAGAGGAGCACGCCATGTTCCGCCTAAAGCCTTTCCTGATGACTGCGGGCCTCATCGGAAGCCTGTTCGGCTTCGCCTGCGGGCCTGTTTCCGCGCAAGTGGCCCCGGTCGAGCCGGCTCCTGCCGTGCTGCAAGGCCCGGAGCAGCGGGTGGCGCTGGTGATCGGCAATTCGAACTACAAGAACGCGCCACAGCTCGTGAACCCCGACAACGACGCGGAGTCGATGGCGAAGTTCCTGAATTCGGCCGGCTTCGAGGTGGTCGCCGCGACCGACCTGACCCAGAACGACATGCTCCGCGTGGTGCAGGACTTTTCCGCCAAGGTGTCCTCGCGTGGCCCCAACACCGTGGCGATGGTCTATTACGCCGGTCACGGCGTGCAGCTCGCCGGTGAGAATTATCTCGTTCCCGTCGACGCCAAGGTCTCGAGCCCGACCGAGCTCGTCAACAATTCGGTGCGTCTGGTCGACGTGATGTCGACGCTGGAGACGATCCCGAGCCGCATGCGCATCGTCATCCTCGATGCCTGCCGCAACAACCCGTTCCCGAGCATCAACGACGCCGGCCGCGGCCTTGCCATCGTCGATGCGCCGAACGGCTCGATCGTCGGTTATTCGACCGCGCCGGGCGCCGAGGCGCTCGACGGCACCGGCGGCCACAGCCCCTACACCCAGGCCTTCCTCAACGTCGCGCGCGAGCCCAACGTGCCCATCGAGCAGCTGTTCAAGCGCGTGCGTCTGCAAGTGAACCAGACCACCAGCGGCGCGCAGATCCCGTGGGAGAGCTCGTCGCTGACATCAGACTTCACCTTCTTCGGCGACACCGCCGTCGCCGCCAACCGCGCGCCGGTGAATGCGCCCGTCGTGCAGATGGCCTCCAACCTGCCGAGCCGCTCGACGCGCCAGGCCTATGACTACGTCGTGTCAGAGGGACGGCCGGAGTACTATCAGGAGTTCATCCAGATGTATCCGCACGATCCGCTGTGCGACCACATCCGCTGGCTGCTCAACAACCTGCTGATCTCGCAGGCCTGGCACAAGGCGGTGCTCGCGAACTCGCCGCTCGGCTACCAGACCTTCTACGACAGCTATGGCAACAGCCCCTACGCCGTGTCCGCGCTGAAGCTCGCAGCGCAGCCGAAGCTGATCCCGCTGATGCAGGCGACGAAGTTCCTGGCCCCGCAGAACATTGCCCCGACCTTCAAGATCAGCAATCTGGGCCAGCCCAAATACATGCCGTTGCAGCAGGGCAATGGTGGTGGTCAGATGAATGGAAATCTGCCGGTCGTGCAGAAGCCTGTCGACGGCAACGTCATCGGCAAGCTCGGCAATGGCGGCCAGATCGTCAACCTGCCGGCGGGCAACAACCAGCCGAACCAGAACGGCACGCCGTCGCCGACCCCGGGCAAGATCGTCACCCTGCCCGCACCGACCAACACCACGACCAACAATGGCGGCATCGGCAAGATCGTGACGCTGCCCGCGACCAACAACACCACGCAGAATGGCGGCAGCAACAATGCCGGCACTGCCAATGGCAAGACCAATGGCACGCCTGGCAAGATCGTGAGCATGCCGGTGAATGTCGGCAAGGGCGGCACGACTGTCGAGACCAAGCCGGTCATTCAGACGCAGACCAACCCGATCCGCGTCAACAACGGCAACACCGGCATCGTGAAGCTCAACAATAACCCGGTGAACAAGGTGCAAGTCCAGAACAACCAGCAGAACAACCGCCCGCAGTTCAATGCGACCAACCGGATGGTCAACAACGGCGGCAACAACTTCCGGCAGTCGATGAACCAGGCGCCCGCCATGGGCAGCGGCAACAATCAGCGCGGCTTCATGCACTGAGTGCGCGAGAAGCGCAGACGACAAAGGGGCGGAGCAGTGATGCTCCGCCCCTTCTTCGCGTCAGCTCTCAAACGTCGTCATTCCGGGATGCGCCGCAAGGCGCAGGCCCGGAATCCATACTTATTATCGTGGTTATAGATTCCGGGTTCACGCTTCGCGTGCCCCGGAATGACGACTAAGCCACCAGCTCGGCAAACAGATCCGCGTCGACATTGCCGCCGGAGAGCACGATGACGACGTTCTTGCCGGCGACGTCGAGACGTCCCGCGAGCAGCGCGGCAAGGCCGACGGCACCGCCGGGCTCGACCACCAGCTTCAGCTCGCGATAGGCGAACGCCACCGCCGCGCCGACTTCCTTGTCGGATGCCGTGACGCCGCGCGCGAGCAGCTTGCTGTTGATCGCAAAGGTCATCTCGCCGGGGATCAGCGCCATCAGCGCATCGCAGATGGTGCGGCCCGCGGGCGCGTGCGGCTCGCGATGGCCCGCGGTCAGCGAAAGGTTGTGATCGTCGAATGCTTCGGGCTCGGCCACCACGATCTGCGCCAGCGGGTATCGCGCCTTGATCGCGGTCGCGACGCCGGCGATCAGGCCGCCGCCGGAGGCCGGTGCCACCACGATGTCGGGGCTGAGGCCCAGCGTTGCCATGTCTTCCGCGATCTCGCGGCCGGCGGTGCCCTGCCCCGCGATCACGAAGGGATCGTCATACGGCCTGACCAGCGTCGCGCCGCGCTTCTCGGCGATGCCGCGCGAGATCGCCTCGCGGTCGTCGCGGTCGCGGTCGTACAGCACGACCTCGGCGCCATAGGATTTGGTGCGCTCGCGCTTCGACAGCGGCGCGTCCGCAGGCATCACGATGGTCGCCTGCATGTCGAGGATCTTGGCCGCCGCCGCCACGCCCTGGGCGTGGTTGCCGGAGGAGAATGCCACGACGCCGCCGGCGCGCTGGTCCTGCGGGATCGAGGCGACCTTGTTGAAGGCGCCACGGAACTTGAAGGAGCCGGTGCGCTGGAGCATCTCCGGCTTCAGGAACACTTTGGCGCCGACGCGCTCATTGAGCACGGGAAAGGACAACAGCGGGGTACGGATGGCGAAGGGCGCGATCACCCGCGCTGCGGCATCGATATCGGCGGGGCCGATCGGAAGGGGCTGTTCGGTCATGGCTGACCTTATCGCGGCGGATGAGGCCCGGGCAAGACACCTCCGCGCGAGGGTTTCGAAAGCGTTTTAGAGCGAAGTGGATACCGGTTCGCGTGAGGAAAACGCGTCAAAACAAGAATCTAGAGCCCGGTCCGATCCATCGGAACGGAAATGGCTCTAGCCCCTTCAGGCGACGAAGCGCGGCTGTTCCCCGCCGTTCCCGCCGGGCAGCACCGCGCCGACCGCCCTGATGCTGTCGATAAAGGCCCTCGCCGAGGCTTCCCAGGTGTAGTTGGCGGCGAATTCGACGCAGGCCTGCCGGGAAATGTCGAGCGCGGCGAAGCAGGCATTGTGCAGATCGTGATCGAGGGCGCCGACCGGCGCATCGCCGATCACGTCGCGGGGGCCCTTCACCGGGAAGGCCGCGACCGGCAGGCCGCTTGCGAGCGCTTCCAGCAGCACCAGGCCGAAGGTATCGGTCTTGCTGGGAAACACGAACACGTCGGCGGCCGCATAGATGTCCGCCAGCGCCTCGCCGTGCTTCTCGCCGAGGAAGATCGCGTCGGGATAGGCCTCTTCGAGCGAAGCCCGCGCCGGGCCATCGCCGACGACCACCTTGGTGCCCGGCAGCTTGAGGTCGAGGAACGCCTCGAGATTCTTTTCCACCGCGACGCGGCCGACCGAGAGGAACACCGGGGCCGGCAGGCAGAGATCGATCGCGCGGGGATGGAATAAGTGCGTGTCGACGCCGCGCGGCCACAGCACGACATTGTCAAAGCCGCGCTCGGTCAGCTCGCGGGCGAGCGCCGGGGTCGCCGCCATCACGGCACGGCTCGGCGCATGGAAGCGGCGCAGCGCCCGCCAGATCAGGGATTCCGGAACCGGCACCCTGGCGCGGACATATTCGGGGAAGCGGGTGTGGAAGCTGGTCGTGAACGGCAGCTTGCGCTGTCGGCAATAGCGGCGGACCATCAGGCCGATCGGCCCTTCGGTCGCGATATGGATGCTGTCGGGCCGAGCTTCCGCGATCAGCTTCGCGATTCGCGCCGGGCGGGGCATCGCTAGCCGCACGTCGCGATAGCTCGGCATCGCGAAGGTGCGGAACGATTGCGGCGTCAGGAACGTGAACTCGACGCCGAGACCTTCAACGTTAAGCCCTTTGGCGGCGTCAGCAAGCTTGGTCAGCGTCCGAACCACACCGTTGACTTGCGGGTGCCAGGCGTCGGTCGCGACCAGGATGCGCATCAAGCGGCCCTTGCTGCGACCTGCGGGACGGTTGCCGGCTTCTGCGCCTGATCCGCCCAGGTGATGATCTCGAAATGGCCGTCGTCGTGCTCGACCAGCGCAGTGCAGCTCTCCACCCAGTCGCCGCAATTCATGTAGCGGATGCCGGCCTCGTCGCGGATCACGGCATAGTGGATGTGGCCGCAGATCACGCCGTCGGCGTCGTGACGGCGCGCTTCGGCGGCGAGCGCCTGCTCGAACGCGCCGATATAGTTCACGGCGTTCTTGACCTTCTGCTTGGCCCATTGCGACAGCGACCAATAAGGCACCTTGAACATGCGCCGGAAGAAGTTGACGAAGCGATTCATCTGGATCGCGAAGTCGTAGGCCTTGTCGCCGAGATGGGCGAGCCAGCGCGCGTTCTGCACCACGAGGTCGAAGATGTCGCCGTGGATGACGAGATAGCGCTTGCCGTCCACGCCGGTGTGGACGGTGTTCTCGACCACGTCGATGCCGCCGAAATGCGTGCCGTAATAATTGCGCAGGAACTCGTCGTGATTGCCGGGGATGTAGATCACCTTGGCGCCCTTGCGCGCCTTGCGCAAAAGCTTCTGGACGAGGTCGTTATGCGATTGCGGCCAGTGCCAGCTCGATTTCAGCGCCCAGCCGTCGACGATGTCGCCGACGAGGTAGATCGTCTCGGCGTCATGGTAGCGCAGGAAGTCGAGCAGAAGGTCGGCTTGTGAACCGCGGGCTCCGAGATGAACGTCGGAGATAAACAAGGTGCGAAAGCGCCTTTCAGGGCTCTCGTCACTCATATCGTAGCTTCCCATGCGACAGCCTGTAACAATATCCCGTGACAGGGGGATGACCGATTGAACCTTTGAGGCACCTCAGATACGAATCAAACCTCGCCTCGCCCTCCCCGCGAATATCAGTCGCATGCGACAATCAGGCGACATGAAGCGGCCATGGCTGTCCGCAAAAGCCCGGCCCCGTCGCCTTATTGGTTAACGGCAGGGGCCGGCGCGCAGCTCGAGGCCGGCGTCAGTAGAACTTGTGGAAATGATGGATCGGCCCGTGGCCGTGGCCGACGCTGAAGCGGTCGGCAGCCGCAATCGCGGCGCTGATCCAGGCCTTGGCGTTGCGCACCGCCTGTTCGAGAGTCTCGCCCCTGGCAAGACCCGCCGCCACGGCCGAGGACAGCGAACAGCCGGTGCCATGGGTGTTTCGGGTGGCAACGCGGGGCGCGGCGAGCGCGATCGCGCTTTCGGACGTGACGAGATAGTCGATGCTCTCGGCACCCTCGCCGTGCCCGCCCTTGATCAGGACGGCACGGCAGCCGAGCGCCAGCAGGCGGCGCCCCTGGCTTTCGATCCCGGCCTCGCTGGCCGCGACCTGCTCGCCGAGCAGAGCCGCCGCCTCCGGCAGGTTCGGCGTGATCACCGAGGCCAGCGGCATTAGTCGTGTGCGCAGGGCTTCCACGGCTTCGGACGCCAGCAAGCGATCGCCTGACGTTGCGACCATCACGGGATCGAGCACCACATGGCGCGGCTTCCAGCGCGCCAGCGCGGCCGCGATCGCATCGATGCTGGCGGCTTGGGCCACCATGCCGATCTTCACCGCGCCGACGTCGAGATCGGAGAACACCGCATCGATCTGCGCAGTGACGAAATCAGCCGGCACCGCGTGAATGCCGGTGACACCGCGCGTGTTCTGCGCCGTCAGCGCCGTGATCGCGGAGGCGCAGTAGACGCCGAGCGCCGCGAAGGTCTTCAGATCCGCCTGGATGCCGGCGCCGCCGCTCGAGTCGGAGCCGGCAATGGTGAGCGCCACGGGCGTCGTCATCGCCGGATACAGTCGTTTGAGAGGAATACCGCCATGGCCTGTCCTAGCGCGACCATGGAACGCCAGCAAGCGGGGCCGGCCGCGGCAGCGGTGATTTGCGGCACGGCCGATCCGGGCCCAGGCGAGTCAGGCGGAGCCGATCCTGCCAGCATTGTCGCCCCGAATCAGGCACATGCTGCAATATACGGCCCGACACGGCCTCGGCCCTTGGCCTCCACCATCGATGAGTGAGACCTTGGGCGGCAGAGCCGTCCAACGGCACCAATGCTGCGGGCCGACCCGACCTGCAAGCCTCTCGGGGTGGAACCATGTGGGCCTTCTTCGAACGTCTCCTCGACTCCTCGATGTTCTCGCCACACGGGATCTGCCTGCTCTGGGAGCCCGAACTGATCTGGCTGCACGTCGTCTCGGACGCCTGCATCGCCGCAGCCTATTTCTCGATCCCGTTTGCGCTCGCGATCCTCGTCACCAAGCGGCGCGACCTCAAATTCGGGTGGGTCTACTGGGCGTTCGCGGTCTTCATCATGGCGTGCGGCCTGACGCATCTGCTGTCGATCTACACGCTCTGGGTCCCGGTCTACGGCATCGAGGGCATGGTCAAGGCGGCGACGGCCATTGCGTCGGTCGTCACGGCCGGTGCGCTCTGGCCGCTGCTGCCGAAGATCCTGACGATCCCCTCGGCGTTCGAGTTCCGGCAGGTCCAGGCCGCGCTCGAGGAGGAGGAGACCAAGAGCCGGGATGCAGCCCAGCTGCTCGGACAGGTCCGTGAAGCCCAGCGCGCGCTGCGCGAGAGCATGACGCGCCTCACCGCCGTGGTCGAGACCGCGGTCGACGGCGTCATCCTGTTCGACGCGCAAGCCCACATTCTGCTGTTCAATCCCGCCTGCGAACGGTTGTTCGGCTATCGCGCCGACGAGGTCATGAACCGCGACATCGGCATGCTGATGTCCAGCGAGGCGAGGCCCTCATCCACGGGGCATGCGCGGCGCTTCGCAACCGGGGAAGCCGGCGGCCTGCGCAAGGACGGATCGACCTTTCCGATGAATCTGTCGGTGGGCCAGGCGTGGCAGGACGGCGAGCTGATCTACGTCGGAATCGTCCACGACCTGACCACGCGCAAGCTGACCGAGCAGCAGCTTCAGCAGGCTCAGAAGATGGAAACGGTCGGCCAGCTCTCCGGCGGCATCGCCCACGACTTCAACAATCTGCTCACCGTCATCATCGGCAACGCGGAATTTCTCAGCGACCAGCTCAAGGCCCGTCCCGACCTCAGGCGTTTTGCCGACGATATCTGCCTGTCGGGCGAGCGGGGCGCGGAGCTGACGCAGCGGCTGCTCGCGTTCAGCCGCCGCCAATTGCTGCAACCGCGCGCGATCGAGTGCCGCGACCTCCTCGAGTCCATGCACAAGCTGCTCAAGCGGACCTTGCGCGAAAACATCGAGATCAGGACGGCGTTCGGTCCCGGCTCCATCATGGCCTTCGCCGACCGCGCCCAGCTCGAATCCGCAGTCCTCAATCTCGCGCTCAACGCGCAGGACGCCATGCCGGCGGGCGGGCATCTCACCCTGAGCACCGAGCTGGCCGCGATCGACGACGACTATCGCGCGCTTCACCCGGAAGTGGCCTCCGGCAGCTACGCCCTGATCTCCGTCACCGATGACGGCGAAGGCATGACGCCTGACGTCATCGAGCATGCTTTCGAGCCGTTCTTCACCACCAAGGAAGTCGGCAAGGGCTCGGGCCTCGGCCTCAGCATGGTCTATGGCTTCGCCAAGCAATCCGACGGCCATGTCGCGATCTATAGCGAACAGGGCCTGGGAACGACGGTCCGGCTCTACCTGCCGCGCGCCGGCGCCGGACAATCGGTGGCCGACGTGCAGGAGAGCGAGGAGGCGGCGCCGCGAGGCTACGAGACGATCCTGATCGCGGAGGACGATCCGTTCGTGCGCTCCTCGGCCATCCGCAGGGTGGAATCGCTTGGATATCGCGTGATTGCCGCCGTCAACGGCAAGGAGGCCCTGCAGCGACTGCGCACCGATCCCAGCATCGACATGCTGTTCACCGATATCGTGATGCCCGGAGGCATGAGCGGCTGGGAGCTCGCCGATCAGGCCCGGCTCATTCGCCCCGCTCTCCCGGTCCTGTTCACCTCGGGCTACGCGCTGGAGACCCTGGTCGAGCAGGGCCGAGCGCGCACGCAATCGATCCTTCTGACCAAGCCCTATCGCAAGATCGAGCTTGCGCAGCGGCTCCGGGATGCATTCGCCGCGGCGGCCCTGATCTCATAGGGCAGGACCGGCACCCGCGCGAGGCGATCTCTCCCGGGCGCCCAGCAAGTTCGCTTGCCAAGCCCGGCCGGTTTTGGCCTATTAGCCGCCAGATATGCCTTCGGAGTGACTGCAATGGTTCCTTTTTTCGTCCAGATCAAATGCAAGCTCGGCCAGTCCTACACGGTCGCCAATGCGCTTGCCGAAGCCGAGATCGCCTCCGAGATCTACTCCACCGCCGGCCAATACGATCTGCTGGTGAAGTTCTACCTCGACAAGGACACCGACATCGGCCACTTCGTCAACGAAAAGGTGCAGGTGCTGCCCGGCATCCAGGACACGCTCACCATCATCACCTTCAAGGCGTTCGGCACGGGCTAGCTGCCCGGAATTGATGCGAGCGAAGGATGTTGGCGCGATCCCTGCGTGCCAATCGGCAAAGGCCCGGCCTTATGCGCCGCCCTCCTTGCGCTTCGGGCGCGGCGGACCGTCCACCGGCGGCAACGACTTGACGTAATCCGCCATCGCCGCGATGTCCTCGTCCGACAATTGCGAGGTGTTCTTGATCACACGCGTCATCGCGCCGCCGACGCTGTCGCCCTCGGGCAATTCGCCCGTCTTCAGGAGGTTGGCGATATCCTTCGCGCTCCATTCGCCGATGCCCTTTTGCGTGATGTTCGGAACCCACCCCTCGCCTTCCGGATTGGGCCCGCCGGCAAAGCGCTGTGCGGTGATGATGCCGCCGAGCAGATTGCGCGGGCTATGACACTCCGCGCAATGGCCGAAGCCGTTGACGAGATAGGCGCCGCGATTCCATTGCGGTGACTTCGCGCCGTCGGCGACGAACGGCTTGCCGTCCATGAACAGCGATTTCCAGATGCCGACATTGCGGCGGATGTTGAAGGGGAACGGCAGGTCGTGGTCGCGCACCTTGCCGGACACCGGCGGCAGCGTCTTCAGGTAGGCGAAGAGATCGCGAACGTCCTCGACCTTCGCCAGACGGTAGGACGTGTAGGGAAATGCCGGGAAGTAGTGCTTGCCCTCGGGCGACACGCCGCGCATCACGGCGCTGACGAAATCGGCCTCGCTCCAGCGCCCGATGCCATCAGCGGGATCGGGGGAAATGTTGGGCGCATAGAACGTGCCGAATGGCGAGCCGAGCGCCAGGCCCCCGCCCAGCCGCAATCGGTCTGGCTGGTTGGGCACGGCATGGCAGGATGAGCAGCCGCCGACGTTGAAGATCTCCTGCCCGTTGGCAAGATCCGGCGCGCGGGATGGCAACGGAACGGCCGATGCAGCCGGCGCGGTCAGCCACCAATAGACGCCGAAGCCTGCAACGGCGGCCATCAGCATGACAAGAATTGTTCGTCGCAGCATCGAGGTATTCCATGGTGACCGGGCGAACTTACGGATTCGGCGGCGGCCGCTCCAGCCACGAATAATTTAGATGGTTTGATCTCGTTCCGGGAATAAACTCGGACGCGCACTGTTTGCAGGTTAATAGCAATCAGGCGTCAACAGGGAGAGACCCATGAACAAAGCACTTTTTGCCACGCTGGCACTCGGAGCTGCCGTCGCGTTCGCCGCCCCGGCCAGCGCGGAGAAACTGAAGGCGACGCTGGATGGCAAGTCCGAAGTGCCCGCCACCACCAGCAGCGCCACTGGAACGGCCGACCTGGACTATGACGCCGCGAGCAAGAAGCTCTCCTGGAAGGTGACCTATTCGGGCCTCTCCGGCCCCGCCACCGCCGCTCATTTCCACGGGCCCGCCGAGGCCGGCAAGAACGCCGGCGTCGCGGTCGCGATCCCGAATGCGGCGTCGAGCCCGGTCGAGGGCTCCGCAACCCTGACCGATGCGCAGGCCGCCGACCTGCTGGCCGGCAAGCTCTACGTCAACATTCATACCGCGGCCAATCCGGGCGGCGAGATCCGCGGTCAGGTGACGAAGTAAGCTTCAACGGCGGCTTCGTCGGCGAAGGCCGGGTGCTGGGGGGCGCCCGGCCTTTTCGATTCGAGAGAAGCATTTGAAATCAACAGCCGGGAGCCTAAGCCGCACTCAGCGCCTGCGCGAGATCCGCGATCAAATCCGACGGATTCTCGATGCCGATCGACAGCCGGATCGTGGAATCGAGAACGCCGATTTTCTGGCGGATGTCGGCAGGAACGCCGGAATGGGTCATCGTCGCAGGCAGGCTGGCAAGCGACTCGGTGCCGCCGAGGCTCACCGCGAGCTTGAGGATTTGCAGCGCGTTGAGGAATTTGACCGCGGCTTCCTTGCCGCCGACGATGTCGAACGAGAACGTGGAGCCCGCCCCCAGACACTGCCTTGCGAACACGCGTCCGGCCGGCGAGGCCCCTTCATGGTGACCGAGATAGTGGACCTTCGCCACCTTGTCGTGATCGCGCAGGTAGTCCGCCACGAGCCGCGCATTCGCATCGGCTTTTTCCATTCGCAGGCTCAGCGTCTCGAGCGAGCGGTTGATCATCCAGCAGGAATGCGGATCGAGCTGGGTACCGATGGCGCCGCGCAGCGCCTTGATGCCCTTCATGATCGCCTTCGAGCCGAGCGCGGCGCCCGCAATCAGGTCGGAATGACCGCCGACATACTTCGTCAGCGAGTACAGCGAGAGGTCGGCGCCGTGCTCGATCGGCCGCTGAAACACCGGCCCGAGCAGCGTGTTGTCGCAGGCGATGATCGGCGTGTGCCCCTGGGCCTTTCCGATCGCGTCGGCGATGCGGCGAATCATCGCGACGTCGACCAGGCCGTTGGTCGGGTTGGCCGGGGTCTCGATCAGGATCATCGAAACCCGGCCCTTGCGCATCGCCTCCTCCGAGGCCTGCTGGACCGCCGTCTCGTCGATCCCGTCGGCAAAGCCGACGGCGCCGATCGACAGACGCGCAAGCGTGTTCGTGAGCAGGGTTTCCGTCCCGCCATAGAGCGGCTGCGAATGCAGGATGACGTCGCCGGGGCGGACGAAGGCGAGGATCGTGGTTGCGATGGCCGCCATGCCGGAGGAGAACAGCGCGCAGCTCTCGGTGCGCTCATAGACCGCGAGCCTGTCCTCGACGATTTCGCTGTTGGGGTGGTTGAAGCGCGAATAGACCAGGCCCGCGCCCATGCCTTCCGGCGGCTCGCGCCGGCCGGCGACGAAATCGAAGAAGTCCTGCCCGTCCTCGGCCGTCCTGAACACGAATGTCGAGGTCAGGAACACCGGCGGCTTGATGGCGCCTTCCGACAGTTGCGGATCATAGCCATAGGTCAGCATCAGCGTTTCGGGATGCAGCATATGGTTGCCGATGTGGGTCTTCGACGGGAACGGTTTTACCATGGCCTGTCTCGCTGTTCTGGTTGGATCCTCGTCGCGCGTTGGAACTCCCTGGTGAGGCGTAGGGGGAGCAATGCGTCGTCATCCAATGGCACGCATCAACGTCGCGTCGGCTGGGTTTGAAGATAACCGCTCCGACAACGATCCGTCAGGCCTTGCGAATAGAATTTGCTGCGTCTCTCACGGCTGTCATTCCCCGCGAAAGCGGGGAATCCAGTATTCCAGAGACGTCAAACGGTCCTGCCCCGCCACGGCGTACCGGATCGCCCGCTTTCACGGGTGATGACACGAAATAGCAGGAGTTGAGCGTGAAAGATCGGGCCGTTACTTCAACTTCAGGCGATACGTCTCGTGGCAGTCGGAGCAACGATCGTTGATCGCGGTATAGGCGGCCTTGAGGCTCGCGACGTCGGTGATCTTGCCCTTGACCTCCGCGATCGCCTTCTGCACCGGCGGGATCTTGGAGTTGAAATCGGCCTTGTTCTTCCAAACCTTCGGCGACGCTCCATAGGTCGCGTTCACCACGTCCTGCTTTGGATTGACTTCGAAGGTCTTGGCGATTTTGGCGACGTCGGTCTCAAGATTGGCGATCGCCTCGTCGACGGCCTTCTGGTCGTAGGGGATGTCACCCTTGGTCATCTTCAGGATGACCGTATAGAGGCTCTTGGCCTGCGAGCGCATCAGATTGTCCTGTTGAACCGCGACCTCCTGCTGCGCCATCACGGCGCCCGCGCCCAATAGCAGGGTCGTCGCGACAATCATCGTCCGTTTCATTGTTGGTTTCTCCGACTCGCAGATCCCTTGGGATTGGACCCTCCACCCGCTTCACGGGAGTCGCGGTCCATCCATGGATAGAACCCCGCGCGGGGCATTTATTCCCGCGCGTGAGGATTGTGGCTTACAGGCTGTGACGGCGACGGTGCTCGCTGATCGCGATCCACACCCGCTCCGGGGTTGCCGGCATGTCGATGTGGTCGATCTTGTACTCGCGCCAGAGCCCGTCGACGATGGCGTTGACGACGGCCGGACAGGAACCGATCGCGCCGGCCTCGCCCGCCCCCTTCACGCCCATTGGATTGGTCTTGCAGGGGACGTTGGCGGTCTCGAACACGAAGTCCGGACCGTCCGCCGCCCGCGGCAGCGCGTAGTCCATGAAGGTCGCGGTGATCAGCTGGCCGTCGCCCGCGCCATAGACCACCTGCTCCATCAAGGCCTGGCCGATGCCCTGCATGGCGCCGCCATGCACCTGCCCCGCCAGCAGCAGCGGGTTGAGCGTCTTGCCGAAATCGTCGACGATCACGTAGTTGACGATCTTGATGATGCCGGTCGCCGGATCGATCTCGACTTCCGCCACATGGGTGCCGTTGGGATAGGTGCCGTCGGCGCTGGCGAAGGTCGCGCTGCCGTTCAGCTTCGACGGATCGGCGCCGGGGCGCTTGGCGAGGTCGGCGAAGGAGATCGAGCGGTCGGTGCCGGCGATCCGGATCACGCCGTCGGTGATCTCGAGGTCGCCCGCGCTCGCTTCCAGCGCCTGCGCTGCGAACTCCTTCAGCTTCTTGCCCAGATCGCCCGCAGCGCGCTCCACGCAGACGCCGCCCGTGGGTATCGAGGCCGAACCGCCGGTGCCGAGACCCGTGGCGATCTCGTCGGTATCGCCTTGATGGACGTGGACGCGCTCCGGCGCCACGCCGAACTGCTCGGCGACGATCTGCGCATAGGCGGTCTGGTGCCCCTGCCCGCTCGACTGCGTGCCGATCAGGACGGTGACGTCGCCATTGGGATCGAGGCGGACGTTGGCCGTCTCCTCACCCATCACGCCGCAAATCTCGACATAGCTCGCAAGGCCAATGCCGCGGATCAGGCCGCTCTTCTTGGCCGCCTTGGCGCGCTTGGGAAATTCCTTCCACTCGGCGATCTCCAGCGCGCGCTTCAGATGCGCGGCGAAGTCGCCGGAATCATAGACCTTGCCCGTCGCGGTCTTGTACGGCAGCGCCTTCGGCTGAATGAAATTCTTGCGGCGGATCGCGTCCGGCGTCATTTCGAGCTTTCGCGCGCAGGCGTCAACCAGGCGCTCGATGACATAGGCCGCCTCGGGCCGGCCCGCACCACGATAGGCATCGACCGGCACGCTGTGGGTGAAGATGGTACGCACCCGGCAGTGGAAGGCCTGGATGTCGTAGAGGCCCGGCAGCATGCCGGCGCCGCCATGCGGGATGTAGGGCCCGAAGGTCGACAGATAGGCGCCCATGTCGCCCATCAGGTCGCAATCCATCGCGAGGAACTTGCCGTCTTCAGTCAGCGCCATCTTCGCGGTGGTGACGTTGTCGCGGCCCTGCGCGTCGCCCATGAAATGCTCGGAGCGGTCGGCCGCCCATTTCACCGCCTTCTTCAGCTGCCGCGCCGCAACCGCCATCAGGGCGTATTCGCGGTACGGAAACAGTTTCGTGCCGAAGCCGCCACCGACGTCGGGGCAAATCACCCGCATCTTCTCGGTCGGGATGTTCAGCACGTTCTGGCAGAGGATGTCGCGCAGGCGATGGCTGCCCTGGCTGCCGACCGTCAGCGTCAGATGGTCGCGCTTGGCGTCGTATTCGCAGACCGCCGCGCGCGTCTCCATGAAGCTTGCGACCACGCGCGGATTGACGATGGCGATTTCGGCGACCGCATGCGCCTTGGCAAAGGCGGCTTCGGTCGCGGCCTTGTCGCCGATCGAGACGTCGAACAGCACGTTGCCGGGCTTGTCCGGCCAGACCTGCGGCGCGCCCTTCTTCACGGCATTGACGACGCCGGTCACGGATGGCAGCGGGCTCCATTTGACCTCGATCGCCTCGATCGCGTCGCGGGCCTGGTCGATGGTCTCGGCGACCACGAAGGCGATGGAATCGCCGACATGGCGCACTTCGTCCTTCGCGAGGATCGGGTAAGGCGGGCCGGTGAAGGGATCGGTCTCGAGATTGAACAGGCACGGCAGATTGCCGAGATCCTTGACGTCGTCGGCGGTCAGGATCAGCGCGACGCCGGGCAAGCCGCGGGCACGGCTCGCATCGATGGTGTATTTGGCATGCGCATGCGGCGAGCGCAGCATCAAGCAGCGGAGCGCAGCCTGCGGCGCGTAATCGTCGGTATAGCGGCCCTTGCCGCGGATGAGCGCGTCATCCTCCTTGCGCAGCACGCTTTGGCCGACGCCGAACTTGATGGGAGCTGCCATTTTTTCTCGTCCCGTCCTATGGTTGTTTTGCCGGCATATTGCCGTGGAAAAAGTGGCAAGGCAAACGGCTTTAGCTGGCCGTTCTCTATAGAGGCCGATGATTCGAAGCCACCCTCGACGGTTCTGGCGCAACCAGGCAGCCTGACCGTGCCAGACCGGCGTTAATGGCTGAATTTCCTGACCATAAGGTACTTGTCATAGGTAGTGTCACCTATGCGAATGGCACGGGGGTCCGTGCCGTAGATTTCGAACCCGTTGCGCTTGTAGGTCTTGATTGCCGCAGTTGCCGTCAACAGGACGGCAAGATGCACCTGTTCGACGCATGCCTCGGCATGGGCAAGAAGCTCTTTGATAAGCCGATCTCCGACACCTTTACCCCGACCATTTTCCTTCACATAAACCGTGAAGATGTGGCCTCTGTGTCGCGATCTTCTATCCGGCAAGACATAGAAGCCCCCGACACCGATCAAGCTGCCACATTCAAAAGCGCCAAGGATCGCTCCGCTCAGCCAATGGCGATACGCCGCCACCATCGTGTCGCCGCCCTCGTCTTCTTCGGGGGAACCAAAGGATTCAGGGTGCGTCTGAAGCGCCTCCGCGCGAATTTCGCGAAGAAGATCCAGATCGTCGACAGTCAGTCTCCGGATTTCCACATCCGCCCGAGCATCGGCAGCAGGTGACGTCATGATCGCCCCTTTTTCCTTTCTAACGGCGAAGGATGGTATCCGCATGGATTGTGACCTCTCACATCCCCCCACGGCCCCACAGATATAGCGCACGATCTCTCAACCTCTCGATGGCGCGTTCAGGCGTGATGTAGTCGATCTCGCCACGCGTCAGGCCGATATCCATCAGCTCCCTGTCACTCAGGTCCTGCAATGTGACCCGTGGGTGCTGCCGCCGCTCCTGAAACGCATACCAATATCGCCTGAGCAGGCCGAGGACGCTACGCGTCGATGCGGCTGCTGGTCCGGCAGCATCGCCGTCCGACAAGGCGTCGTCCAGCGCTGCGGCAGACGCCTTGAGACGTGCTGCCAACGCATGGTCGATCGCGTCCTTGGCTTGCGCGATGGAGAGGTTGAGGCCGCGTCCTGCGGCATCGCCCTCAATTTCGGATGAGATGCTCGTCAATTGGGGTGGCATCGGATGCTCCTGCTGTTGTGCCGGCAGGGAGCGTGGCCAAACAAAAGGCCCCGTCCGATGCCGGCGGGGCCTGGTGGAAAAGATGTCGTCGTCGAAATCCTAGCGCACGACTCCTTCCACGGCCCAGCCGAAGCGGGTCATGTGCGAGAAGTCGACGTTGCGCGTGCATTTAATCATGGGCGGCTCATACCATGGCAATCCTGCAAAATCAAGGGATGTGCGGCGGTCGGCTGCATCCTGGAGGCGAGCCCCTTGCTCCGGCCAATTCGTCCTCCGTAAAGCGGATGCGACCAATCCCGTGAAGTTCGCCGCAACCGCCTGCCCCAAGGAAGGATGGCGGCTCATCATCATCCTTGCTCGATCCGGATCATCGCGATCCCAACCGATTTTTGGCAGCGTCGCTGACTGGCGTGTAAAAACTCACGAGAGTTCCTTCCGGATCCCGAAACTGGGCCGTGCAATTTCCCCAGGGCATCATCTTCGGCTCATGCACCACCTCCACGTGGTGCTTCAGCCTCGCAAATTCAGCTTCCACATCATCGACCTGGAATTCGACGATCGCGGTACGGTTGAGGGCAGGCTCCGCGCTCCCTTCCTTGAATAGCGCCACCGTCTCGACGCCACCAAAGGCGAGCGTTGCCGAAGGAGTGACGATTTCAGCGAATACCGGCGCTAGCCACTCGGCCGTTTTGCCGGTCACCTTCTCATAAAATTCGACGAGCGCCTTGATGTCTGCAGCAATCAGGCGCGTTGAAGCAAATCTCACAGTGTCGTCTCCTGTAGGTCTCCTGCCGCCCCGCGCGACGCCTGACCCGTAACGCCGTGCTGCTGACAGCATGGTGTCAGCAGCATGCCGGCACTTTACCGCGCAGCGTCACGCCACCAGGTTTATGGGTACATCGCCTAACCGCGCACCAGCGAGACCAGCCAGCGGCGGCCGAACAGGATGAGGATCGCGATCGCGTAGACGATCGTGCCGCCGACGGCGAGCAGGGCCAGCGTCGCTTCGTCCCGGAAAGGATGCACGGAGGCAAGAGCGGCCGGGCTGAAGCGCGCAATCAGCCAGAACGCGGCGGCGAGGATCAATCCGGTCAGCAGGAATTTGCCGAGCGACAACAGCCAGGCGCGGTCCGGCACGAGAAAGCCGCGCCGCACGGCGAAGAAGAGCACCAGCAAGAGATTGGTCCAGACACCAACGGCGGTTGCCAGCGCGAGGCCGATCTGGGCCAGCGATCCCATCAAGGCGAGCTTCAGCGCAACGTTGACGGCGATACCGGTCAGCGACGCCCGAACCGGCGTCGCGGTGTCCTTGCGCGCGTAGAACGTCGCGACCGCGCTGCGGATCAGCACGAAGGGGATCAGGCCGATGGCATAGGCCGCGAGCGTCGCGCCGGCAGCGGCGGCATCGGCCTTCGAGAACGCGCCGCGGGCGAACAGCGCGCGCATGATCGCGTCGGGCACGGTGAGAAAGGCCGCGACGAACGGCACCGAGAACAGCAGCGTGAAATCGAAGGCGCGGCGCTGCGCCTTCATCGCGCCGTCATGGTCGTTGGCCGTGATCCGCCGCGACATCTCCGGCAGCAGCACCGTGCCGATGGCGATGCCGATGACGCCGATCGGCAATTGATTGAGGCGGTCGGCGTAATAGAGCGCCGACAGCGCGCCGGCGGGCAGGAAGGTCGCGATGATGGTGTCGGCGAACAGCGCGACCTGAGTGCCCATCGAGCCCAGCGTTGCAGGTCCGAGCGCTTTGAAAAAGCCGCGAACGTCTTCGTCGAGCTTCAAGGGCGCAAAGCGCGGCAGGCCGCCATGGCGGGCGAGATCGCCCGCGAGCAGGAAATATTGCAGGAAGCCGGAGATGAGGACTCCCCAGGCCGCGGCATGGCCCGCGGTCGGAAACCAGACGGCAACTGCCAGCGTCATCATCATCGCGACGTTGAGGAAGATCGAGGCGGCCGCGGCGCTGGCAAAGCGCTGCATCACGTTGAGCATGCCGCCGTAGAGCGTCACCAGCGTGATCAGGAGCAGATAGGGAAAGGTGATCCGGGTCAGCTCGATCGCGAGCTTGCGCTGCTCGGCATCCTCGGAAAAGCCCGGCGCCAGAATGCTCATGGCTTGCGGCATGAACAGCCAGGCGACGATCAGCAGCACCACCTGCGAGGCCAGCAGCAGCGTGAGGATGCGGTCCGCGAACAGGTGTGCTGCCGCCTCCCCCTTCTCGCCATGGACATGCGCATAGGCGGGCACCCAGGCGGCGTTGAAGGCGCCCTCGGCAAAGATCGCGCGGAAATGATTGGGCAGCCGCAACGCCACGAAAAAGGCGTCGGCCACCGGGCCTGCGCCGAGGATCGCCGCAAGCATGATGTCGCGGGCAAATCCCGTCAGCCGCGAGAGCAGTGTGTAACCGCCGACTGTGAAGATACGTCCGAGCATGCGGACTCTTCTAGAGGCTTATCAGGCAGAGGTCGATTGCATCTTGCGATGCGCATTGCTGTGCCCTCTCCCCTTGTGGGAGAGGGCAGCACCGCGAGTAGACACAAACTCATTGGGGTGAGGGGTCTCTCCGCGCATTCCGTACGGAGAGAGACCCCTCACCCGTCTCGCCGCTGTCGCGGCGAGCCACCCTCTCCCGCAAGGGGAGAGGGGAAGAACTATCAAATCAGCTCGAAAGCGCGCCGCGGACGGCGGCGATGATTCGCTCCTGGTCGGCTTCGGTCAGGTAGGCGTGCATCGGCAGGCTGATGACGTCCTGCGACAGGCTCTCGCAAGCAGGCAGGCCGCCCTCGGCGACTGGATACTGCTTGTAGGCGGTCTGCTGATGCATCGACTTGCCGTAATAGATCGCGGTCGGCACGCCCTGGGCCTTCAGTGCGGCAGCAAAGCCGTCGCGGTCGGTGCCCTCGGGGAGGCGGATCGTGTACTGCGCCCAGACCGAGGTATTGCCCGGCGCCAGACGCGGCACGGTGACGACGTTGGACAGCCCGCGCGCATAGCGCTCCGCAACCCTGTTGCGGGCGGCGATCTCGTCGTCAAAAATCTTCAGCTTCTCGATCAGGACCGCGGCCTGCATGGTGTCGAGCCGGCCGGTCAGGCCGAGGCGGACGTTGTCGTATTTGTCCACGCCCTGCCCGTGCACGCGGATGCTGCGCAGCTTGGCTGCGAGCTCGTCGTCATCGGTGAAGATCGCGCCGCCGTCGCCGAAGCAGCCAAGCGGCTTTGCCGGGAAGAAGCTGGTGGCGGTGGCGAGCCCGAAAGTGCCAAGCTTGCGGCCCTTGTAGCTTGCGCCAAAACCCTGCGCGGCATCGTCGAGCACGAACAGGCCTTCGGCCTTGGCGATCTCGGCGATGGCGTCGTGATCGGCGGGCTGGCCGAACAGGTCGACCGGAATGACCGCGACGGGCTTGAGGCCGGCCTTGCGGGCGGTGGCGATGCCGCGCTTCAGCGACTCCGGGCTCATGTTGAAGGTCGCCTCGTCCACGTCGACATAGACAGGCGTCGCACCGGTCCGCGCCACCGGCGAGGCGGTTGCGATGAAGGTGAAGGACGGACACAGCACGGCATCGCCTGGCCCGACATTCATCGCCATCATCACCATCAGGATCGCGTCGGTGCCGCTGGCACAGCCGATGACGTGCTTGGCGCCGCAATAGGCCGCGAGCTGCTTCTCGAGCTCGGCGACTTCAGGGCCGTTGACGAACTGGCAATGGTCGAGAACGCGCTTGACGGCGGCATCGAGCGAGGCGCCGAGCCGGCGGCGCTGCGAGCCGACGTCGATCAAGGGAATGGGTTCGGAGCGCAGATGCTGGTTCATGGCGCCTTGCTGATTGTCCTGCGAAGTTGGAGAAGCCGACATGGATGGAGATCAGCCGGCGACGCGGCGCGGGCCCTTGCGGGCGGCCGACGTCGCGGCGGGACGCGACGGCGTCTCCAGGCACTGCGTGGCGATCTCGAGGCTGGCGACGCCCTCGTCGCCGGTGACCGCCGGCGTCTCGCCGTGGCGCACGGCCTTGAGGAACGCGATCAGCTCGGCGCGCAGCGGCTCGTCGTGGCCGACGGGCAGATGCCGCATCGAATAGCTGCCGTCGGGCTTGAAGCCGAAGCACTCGGTGACCTGGCGCGTCAGGAGATCGCCCATCACGTATTTGCCGCGGGTCGCAACCGTGACGCTGCGCGCCTTGAACGGCGTCAGCCAGTTGGTGTTGATGTGGGCGAGCACGCCGTTGGCGGTGCGGAACTGCAAGAGCGCGATGTCCTCGCGCTCGGCGACCGCGCTCGACAGCTGCGGCTGCACCTCGACGATGTCGGATTCGGTGAACCAGCGGATCAGGTCGATGTCGTGCACGGCGAGGTCGATGACGACGCCGACATTGGACATGCGCGGCGGGAACGGACCGACGCGGGTGATCGCGATCGAGAGGATGTCCTCGCCCGCGATCGCCTGCTTGACGGCGGCGACCGCCGGATTGAAGCGCTCGACATGGCCGACCATCAGCGTGACGCCGGCCTTTTGCGCGGCGGCGACGATCTCGCGGCCTTCCGCGACCGTGGAGGCGATCGGCTTCTCGACCAGCACGTGGATGTTCTTGGCGATGCAGGCGAGCGCGACCTCGTGATGCAGATGGGTGGGCGCTGCGATGGTGACGGCATCGACCCCGGCGGCGAAGAGCTGGTCGAGCGTCTCGAAGCCCTGGCAGTTGGCAAGCTCGCTGGTGCGCGTCAGGTGCGCCGGCGAGGGATCGACCACGCCGACGAGAGTGACGCCGGGAAGACCCGCGAGCACGCGCGCGTGGTTGCTGCCCATCACGCCGGCGCCAATGACACCGACGCGCAAGCCTGCCTTGGCAGGTGCTGACCCTTTGGAACTCATTTGAGCAAACCCCGATTCAACGCAAATCCCCGGGCCGCTTCTAGCACGGGCGCCACATTTGTGGCGAATGCGCAGCTTCCGATCCGGACACGATTTGATTCAAAAAGTTACACATTCCCCGGGCCTTAAGCCGCTGAAAGATACCGCTCTTTCGGCCCGGGTCGCGTGATTCGGAGCCTGCTGGTTACGACCTTTGATAGTCGTCTTCAATCCGGATGATGTCGTCTTCCCCGAGATAGCTGCCGGTCTGGACCTCGATGAGCTCCAGCATGATTTTGCCGGGATTCTCCATCCGGTGCACCGCGCCCATCGGGATGTAGATCGACTCGTTCTCGTGCACCGTCTTCACGGTCTCGTTGACGGTGACCCGGGCGGCACCACGCACCACGATCCAGTGCTCGGCACGATGATGGTGCTTTTGCAGCGACAGCCGCCCGCCGGGCTTGACCACGATGCGCTTGACCTGGTGACGCTCGCCATTGTCGACCGACTGGTAGCTGCCCCAGGGCCGGTGCACCTTGAGATGCTCCTCGGTGACCTTCGGGGCGACTGCCTTGAGCTTGGTCACGAGGCGCTTCAGGCCGTTGGCATCCTTCTGGCGCGACACGAGGACCGCATCAGCGGTCGCGACCACGACGAGATCGTCGACGCCCTCGAGCGCAACCAGCGCGGAATCGGTGGTGACGTTGCAGTTGCGCGAATCCTCGAACACGGCGGCGCCGTGCGCGGCGTTGCCTAGCGCGTCCTTCTCCGACAATTCCCACACCGCGTGCCAGGAACCGACGTCGGACCAGCCGCAGGACACCGGCACGACGGCCGCGCGCGAGGTCTTCTCCATCACCGCGTAGTCGATCGAGATCGCCTTCGCCGAACCGAACGCCTCGGGCTCCAGCGTCACGAAGCCGAGATCGCGGCCGGCGTTGTTGACTGCATTAGCGACCGCCTCCACGCTGGCCGCATCGACCTTGCGGTATTCGTCGAGCAGGACGGTCGCCGGGAACATGAAGTTGCCGCTGTTCCAGAGATAGCCCGAATTGACGTAGTCGGCCGCCTTCACCGCGTCCGGCTTCTCGACGAAGCGCGCGACCGCGTGCACCTCGCCGGAGATCACCTCGCCCGGGCTGATATAGCCGTATTCGGTCGCCGGCCGCTCCGGCTTGACGCCGAAGGTGACGATGCGCCCGGCGCTCGCGGCGGTGAGGCCTTCGCGGCAGGCCGCGACGAAAGCGGCCTTGTCCTGCACCACGTGATCGGCGGCGAGCGCGAGCACGATCGCATCGCTGGCGCGGTTCTGCGCGAACACCGCGCCCGCGGCGATCGCGGGGCCGGAGTCGCGCCGCATCGGCTCGAGAATCACGTCGGCCTCGATGCCGATCTCGGCGAGCTGCTCCAGCACCATGAAGCGGTAGGACGCATTGGTGATGACGATCGGACGATCGAACAGCGAGGCGTCCGAGACGCGCAGCAGCGTGTCCTGGAAGGTCGAGCGCGCGCCGAACAGCGCCAGGAACTGCTTGGGGCGCACCTCGCGCGAGGCCGGCCACAGCCGCGTGCCGGCACCGCCGCACATGATCAGGGGGATAATGCGTTTGTCCATCGTCATCTCAAACCTTGAAGTAGTCCCGATACCAGGTGACAAAATTACGAACCCCCTGCTCGATCGGCGTTGACGGTGCAAAGCCGGTGTCGCGCATCAGGTCCTCGACATCCGCGAACGTTTCCAAGACGTCTCCCGGCTGCATCGGCAGCAATTCTTTGATCGCCGTCCGACCCAGCTCCTGCTCCAGAAGTCCGACGACGTGCATCAGCTCCTCGGGGCGGTGGTTGCCGACATTGTAGACCTTAGACGGCGCATTTGCGGCAGCCGGGTCGTCGGCCGGCACCCGATCGATCAGCTTGGACACGACACGGGTGACGTCGTCAATATAGGTGAAGTCGCGGCGCATCCTGCCATGGTTAAAGAGCCGGATCGGCCGCTCCGCCATGATGGCGTTCACGAACAGAAACATGGCCATATCGGGCCGTCCCCACGGGCCGTAGATGGTAAAGAAGCGCAAGCCCGTGACCGGCAGCCGGTAGAGATGGCTGTAGGACTGCGCCATCACTTCGTTCGCCTTCTTGGTCGCGGCGTAGAGGCTCACGGGATGATCAGTCCGGTCCTGCACGGCAAATGGCAGTTTTGTGTTGGCGCCGTAAACGGAGGATGACGAGGCGTAGACCAGATGACGGCAGCCGTTGTTGCGGCAGCCCTCCAGCACGTTGAGAAAGCCCTGGAGATTGGAATCGGCGTAAGCCTGCGGATGCTCGATCGAGTAGCGCACGCCAGCCTGGGCGGCCAGATGCACGACCTTGGCAAATCGATGCCGCGCAAACAGCGCTGCGATCGCCTCGCGGTCGGCAAGGTCAGCCTTGACGAAGGAGAAGCGGGAATCGCTCCGCAACAGCTCAAGCCGCGCGCTCTTCAGCGCCGGGTCGTAATAGTTGTTGAGATTGTCGAGCCCGACGACCGGCCGGCCTTCGGCGAGCAGCTGCCGGGCGACGTGAAAGCCGATGAAGCCGGCGGCCCCGGTGACCAAAATCGCCTGATCCGTCATCTTGTTCCCAAGGGGACCTCTGACCCTCGCCGCATCTTTAGCCGGTATCGAGGGGGCGCAATAGCCCCGCCATACGTCATAACGGCCGTTCATAATCCACTTCGTCACCGCTATTGCAAGATCGGCGCCAAAACCATACCAAAGCGGCCTAATTCGGCGCCTCGCGTCGGGTTGCCTCAAATCTTCGCAAACCCTGTTCATGCGGACGAGATGCGCCGAATCCTGCTGTCGACGGCCAAGATCCTGATTTCCGCGGCGCTGCTCTACCTGGCGCTGCGCAAGGTCGATTTATCCGAACTGTTTTCGCGCTTCACCGCGACCAGCCTGTTCTGGATCGGCATGGCGATCGCGGTCACGTTCCTGCAAATCTTCGTCGGCGTGTTGCGCTGGCGCGAGGTCGGCGCCGCATGCGGCGCGCCGCTCGAGCTCGCCCGGGCCATGCGCTACAACGTGATCGGATCCTTCTTCAACCAGACCCTGCCATCGGCGATCGGCGGCGATGCGGTCCGGCTGTGGCTGGTCGCGCGCGCCGGCGCCGGATGGCGCGCGGCCACCTACTCCATCTTTGTCGATCGCGCGATCGGCCTCATCGCGCTCGCGATCCTCATCGTCGCGAGCCTACCCTGGAGCTACTCCCTCATCACCGATCCGCACGGTCGCTCGGCATTGCTGCTCGTCGACCTTGCCGCGCTCGCCGGCGGCCTCGGCTTCCTGGTCTTCGGCGCGCTGAAATGGCGATGGCTGAAGACGTGGTGGGCCACCCACCACATCCACGCCTGCGCGGTGATCGCCAACCGCGTGATCTTCAGCCGCAGGCGCGGGCCGGTCGTCGCGATCCTGTCGCTGATCGTGCATGTGCTCGCCGCCGTCGTCGCCTGGTGCGTCGTGCAGTCGATCGCCGCTCCCGTCCGCTTCAGCGACGTCCTCCTGCTGGTGCCGCCGGTGATGCTGATCACGATGATGCCGATCTCGATCGCCGGCTGGGGCCTGCGTGAAGCCACGATGGGCCTGGCGTTCGGCTTCGCGGGACTTGCCGCAAGTGAGGGCGTCAACGTCTCGCTGTTGTTCGGCGCCGTGTATTTCATCGTCGGCGCGATCGGCGGCCTGGTCTGGATCCTCAGCGCGGAGAAAGCCGCGCAAGGGTCGGCCCCGATCGGGGTGCCGGAGTGAGTCCGGCCGCCGACGCGCTCGCCGCCGCACCCTCGCTGCTTGCCGTTGCGATCGCCGCGATGGTGTCGGCCGTCATCACCTGGACCAGCCGTCCCCTGCTCCAGCGTTACGCACTGGCGCGGCCCAACGCGCGGTCCTCGCATCGCGTTCCGACCCCGCAGGGTGCGGGCATCGCGGTGATATCAGCGACGCTGATGGTCGCATCGGCCTGGGCAGCCTGGGCAAACGTCGCGATCCCGCCGGCGCTGATAGCTGCGACGGTCTTGATCGCACTGGTGGGATTTGCCGACGACATTTTCTCGCTGCCGGTGCTGGTGCGGCTCGTGCTCCAAGCCGCCGCTGTCGGGGCCGTTGTGTTCACCGCGCCCGAAACGGCGCGCATCGTGCCCGCGGTGCCGCTCGCGCTGGAGCGCGGCCTCCTCCTGCTCGCAGGCGTCTGGTTCGTGAACCTCGTCAATTTCATGGACGGGCTCGACCTGATGACGGTCGTGGAAGTCGTGCCGATCACCGCGGCGCTGCTGCTGCTGGGATGGCTCGGCGAACTGTCCTGGCCGGCCGCACTGCTCGCCACCACCCTGTGCGGCGCCATGATCGGCTTTGCGCCGTTCAATCGTCCCGTCGCGAAGGTGTTTCTCGGCGATGTCGGCAGCCTGCCGATCGGCCTTCTGCTCGGCTGGTGCCTGCTGGAGCTCGCCTGGCACGGGCAGCCGGCCGCGGCGCTGCTGCTGCCGGCCTATTACCTCGCGGATGCCACCATCACGCTGTTTCGCCGCGTCGCCCGCCGCGAACAATTCTGGTCGGCGCACCGCTCGCACTTTTACCAGCGCGCGACCGACAACGGCTTCAAGGTCACGCGCGTGGTCGGCGAGGTGTTCGCGCTCAATCTCGTGCTGGCACTGCTGGCGATCGTCACCGTGCGCGCCGCTTCGATGCCGGTCACGCTGCTCGCGTTGCTCACAGGCGCGATCGCGGTCGGCATCGTCCTGCGCCGCTTCTCCCGCCCTCAGGCGTCCTGAGCCGATAGCGCAAGCCGCAGGCCCTCGTCGAGGGAGACCTGCGGCTCCCAGCCCGTTGCGATCGCCTTGGAGATGTTGAGCTCGAGCGAGCCGATCAGGCTGTCATGCATATCCTGCCGTCCGATCATGCTGAGCAGGGTGCCGAGCAGGTCCGGCGGCACGCGGAACAGCCGCGGGCTCTTGCCGGATGCTTTCGCCAGGCGCTCGATGAATTCGGGCGTCGAGACCTGCTCCCGGTCCGCCACCAGGAAGATCTCGAAATTGCTGGCGGGGTCGGGATGAGCGAGCCGGCGCAGGACGAACGACGACAGGTTCTGCACGGCCAGGAAGGCGCGGTGATTGCGGATCGCGGCAAAGGGCAGCGGCAGCCCCAGGCTCACCGCGCGCGTCAGCAGCGCGAAATTGCCCTTGGCGCCCGCGCCATAGACCAGCGGCGGCCTGATCACCGAGATGCTCATGGCGCTGTCGCGCGCCAGCGTCCTCAAGCCCGCCTCGGCCGCGGCCTTGGACATGCCGTAGAGGCCGCGCGGCGTCAGGATGTCGTTCTCGCTGAACGGCGCGAGGCCCTCGTTGCTGCGGCCGTGCACGAGAACGGTGCTGACGAAGATGAACTGGCGCACGCCGGCCGCCGCCGCGCAGCGCGCCAGATGCAGCGTGCCGAGGATGTTGACGTTGCGGTAGAGCTGGACCGCTTGCTCCTCGTGCTTGTGGTGCACGCGCGCGGCGAGATGGACGACGGCGTCGACGCCTTCGAGCGCGGCCTTCCACTCGGTCGCGGGACCGATCGTTTCGATCACGACTTCGTTGTCGGCACCCGTCAGACTGCGTACGGCGCGGCGGACCGACCACCCCTCGCGTGCGAGAGCGGGTACGACATGACCACCGACGAAGCCGCTCGCTCCCGTGACCAGCACGACCGGTTTGCGCTCGCTCATCGCTGCTCCGAAAGATCCGGGTTGCGCAACAATTCGTCGACCAGGGCGGCGTAGGCGTTCATCGCGGTGGCGCGGTCGAACTTCGATGCCGCCTTCACCGCGCGCTCCGCCATGGCGCCGTCGTCGGAACGGGACGCCGCACGGATCGCCTCGGCGAGCTGGTCGGCGCGGCCCGGCGTCACGACCCAGCCGAGCCCGTTCTCCACCACCGTCAACGCGGCTTCGGCCTCCGGCTCGGACACCAGCACCACGGGACGGCCGACCGCCAGCAGATTGTAGAAGCGGCTCGGCACCGACACCCCCGCAACGTCCTTCCGGTACGGAATGATCCAGAGATTGGCAGCCGCCAGGAACGCCTCGAGCTCGGCATCCTCGACCCGCCCCACGAAGGAGACATTGGGCAGGTTCGCGGCCGCCTGCAACTGCTTCAGCCGCGCAAAGCCGATGCCCCAGCCGGAGAGCAGGAAGTGGATGTCCGCCTCGTCCTTCAAGAGGCGCGCCGCCTCGAATACGATCTCCGGATCATGGGTGAAGCCGAGATTGCCCGACAGGCCCACGACGAAACGCGCGGCGAGCGGCTTGCGGAACGGGTTGTCCGGCGACAGCGGACGCGGCCCGGGCGTGAGCGTCGCCCAGTTCGGGATGAAGCGGATCTTGTTCCGCTTCATCCCGGCATAGCTCAGCAGCGGCCGCTCCGCATCGCGGCCGATGGTGATGACGGCATTGAGCGCGCGGAACATCAGGCTGTTGGCGAAGCGCATTGTCCGCGTCACCATCGAACCGGGCTTCAGCAGGCCCGCCGTCACGAGCACGTTGGGGAAGAGGTCGTGCAGGATCAGCGCCGAGCGGGCGCGCTTCAGCCTTGCGGCCGTCGCGACCGCGTAAGGCAGCATGAACGGCGCGGTGACGGTGACCACAACGTCGCCGGGCCGGAGCTCCCGCATTAACGCAAGGAACGTGCGCGCCGCGAACAGCAGTTCGGCCGCGCCGCGCCGCACCAGCGCCGCCTTGCCGGTCATGCGGTTCTTGATAGCGACGATCCGCGGCTTGCCGGGGCCGGTCTGCGACGCCGGCAACGCGCCGGGTGAGCCCGACAGCACGACGACCTCGTGCCCCGTTGCGAGACGGCAGGCGATCTCGGCCATGATCGCCGCCGTCGTGCTCGGGTCCGGTGGATAATGCTGGCTCGCAACGACGATCTTGCCGGGAGACTGCATGGTCAGGCCGCGGTCGATCCGAATTCCGGAACTGCGTCCTTCAGGATGGTCCTGATGGTGGCCCGATCGTCGCGCGCGATCGCCTGCTCGAGTGCTGCGATCCACTTGCGCAGGGTCTGCATCGGCGGCTCGTTCGGCTGCGCGGCCATGATGCCGGCGACGCCGATCTCGCGGGTCGGCTCCTCGGAGGCGAACAGGATCTCGTGCAGGCGCTCGCCCGGCCGCATCCCCGTGAACACGATCTCGATGTCGTAGCCGGGCTGAAGGCCGGAAAGGCGGATCATGCGCTCGGCGAGATCGACGATCTTCACCGGCTGACCCATGTTGAGCACGTAGACCGAGACGTCCGAACGCTGCGTTCCGAGCGCATGCGTCGCCGCCGTGATGACGAGATCGCAGGCCTCGCGGATGGTCATGAAGTAGCGGACCATGTCGGGATGCGTCACCGTCACGGGACCGCCGGCCTCGATCTGGGCCTTGAACTTCGGCACCACCGAACCGTTCGACGCCAGCACATTGCCGAACCGGACCGAGATCAGCCGCATCGGCGGCTTGGCGCCGCTGCCGCCTGCGGCGAGATCATGGTCGAGCGCCTGGCAGTACATTTCGGCGAAACGCTTGGTCAGGCCGAGCATCGACACCGGCTCGATCGCCTTGTCGGTCGAGATCATCACCATGGCTTCGGCGCCGGCGCCGTGCGCGGCGTCGGCAACGTTGATCGAGCCGAAGATGTTGGTCTTGACGCCCTCGCTCCAGTCGCGCTCCAGGATCGGCACGTGCTTGAGCGCGGCGGCGTGAAACACGATGTCCGGCTTGAACTCGGCCATCAAGCGCATGATGCGCTCGCGGTCGCGTATGTCGGCGATCCGCCCTTCGATCGCAGCCGCCGCGCCCTGCGCGGCGAGCGTCTCCGTCACAGCGTAGAGCGCCGGCTCGGAATTTTCCACGATCAGGAGGCGCGCGGCGCCGAACGCGACCACGCGCTCGCAGATCTCGGAACCGATCGAGCCGCCGCCGCCGGTGACGATCACCGCCTTGCCCCTGATCAGGGCTTCGAGCCGCGCATAGTCGATTGTCTCGCTCGGCCGCAGCAGGAGGTCCTCGACCGCGACCGCCGTGAGGCGCGGTGTATCGCCGCTTTCCAGCGAGGGCATGCGGTTGACGATCACGCCGAGCTTGCGCGCCCGCATCAGGATCGATTCCGGGTGCGCCTCCGGCTCGAACGCCGACGGCGTCATGACGAGGCGCCCAATCGGCTTGTTGCGCTTGGCGAAGTCGGCGATGACGTCCTCGACGTCGTCGACGCCGCCCAGCACCGGCACGTTGCGGATGAACTGGCCGCGATCGGAACTCGACGGCGACAGCACGCCGACCGGCCAGATGCGTTTGATGGCGCCGCTCTCGATGCCGCGCAGGAGCACCTCGGCATCGGCGGCGCGGCCGATCAGCAGCGTCGGCGCGGCATCGTCGGTCCGGGCATGGCGCCGCACCCGCGTATAGCGGAAGTAGCGATAGGCCATGCGCGAGGCGCTGAGAAAGGAGACTTCAAGGAACCAGTAGAGGACGATCGTCACCTTGCCGAGGAAGAAGGCGCCGCGGACGTTGGGGGCGACGAAGATGTAGTCGAGCGCGAGCAGCGCAACCGTCAGCACGGTCGCAACACGAATGATGTTCAGCGCGTCGGGCAGCGAGATGAATCGCCATTTCGTCGTGGTCAAGTTGAAGACGAAGAACACGACCACGCTGAAGGCGAGGAAGTAGGGCAGAATCTGGAAAAGCAGCGGCAAGCGGTCGAAGAAGCCGTCACCGCCCTCGAAACGGAGATAGAAGGCTGCGAACAGCGCCGCGGTGGTCGCCAGCAGGTCGTGGAGCGCGATCAGGAAATTGCGCAAGGTGAGATGCGAAAGACGCGTCATCCGCCGACCGATGAAATCCCAGTTAAGTGCAACCTGACCGCGCTGATAGCCCATCTCGACAGGACTTGCCAGCCGCGCGGCCGTTCAGGAACCGGCTTCCCCCACCTTCGCTTCGGCCGTGTCGGGCCCGGATCACCATGCCACCGGCAACGCCGACGCCGATGACATACATCCAGCCCTCGTGGAAGTCGAACAGATGGGAGTTGAACAGCGAGGTGAAGACGTTCTGCACCACGACCAGCAGGCCAATCCAATAGGCCAGCCCGTCGCCGCGGAACAACAGCAGATGCAGGATCCAGATCGCATAGAGAACGGCGATGCCGATCACGCCCCATTGCACGGCGACATTCAGCGTCTGGTTATGCGGATTCCCGATTACCTCGGCAGACGCCTGGTACTGGACGCCGGGTGTCGCGACGCGCTCGAACAATCCGCGCGTCGAGCCCGTACCGTGCCCCATGACCGGCGCCTCCGCGAAGAAGCCGAGCGATTTCCGCCAGAATTCGAGCCGCAGGCCCAGCGAGGTCGGCTCGCCCTTTTCGACATAGCGCGTGTAGTCGCTGGCAAAGGTATCGGCGGTCTTGCGCAATTGCGGCGAGGCCTGCCAAGCGAGGACGGCGCAGACGATCAGCGTGGCGGAAATAATCGCAACGCTGCGCCAGCGCAGGTGCAGCAGTGCGAACACGCCAAACATGATCGGAACGGTGACGAGCGCGGTGCGCGATACCACCACGAAGGCCATGTTGACGAAGAAGCTCAGCGCCAGCGCGATCAATAATCCCGCGAACCAATAGCGCTTCTGACGCAGCAGCATCACGATGGGATAAGCGAGCGCGACCGCGCACAGCGCGAATTCCTGGCTCTGGTCGATGTAGTTCTTGACGAAGATGCCGCGCTCGAGGTGGTCGGGCTTGAGCGTCAGGTTGGGATAGAAGACGACCAGCCACGACATCACCGACAGCAGCGCGCAGGACACCAAGAAGGCGATGAAGATCCAGTGTCCGCGCGGCGAGCGCTCGAAATGATAGAGCAGAACGGGCAGCACGAGCAGCTTGACGGTCGGATTGACCGCATAGAGGCGCGCGCCCCAGGCCGCATCCGACCACAGCGTGCCCACCAGCGCGAGCAGGACCAGCGCGATCGGCGCGGCTGCGATCGGGCGCTTCAGCGATTGCAGGAATGCGCGGACGTCGAGAAACGGCACCATGCAGACCAAGAACAGAGCGTTGAAGATCGCCGCGAGCGAGGTCGACCAGGGCAGCGAGGCCACGGTCAGGATCGCGAACAGGTCGGCCGTCTCGCACCACGCCGCCGGGCTGCGACAGCGCCGCCACAGCATCTGGCCGGTCGTCTCCCGGGCGAGCGTCGTCACTTGGTCCGTCACTTGCCCCCTCCCCGCGCGCGATGGACCAGCGCGGTGGTGCTGAAACCCTGGAGGATGTCGACCAGTACGACCACCCCGCCCGCGGCCTCGACGACCTCATGGCCGACCACCTGCTCGCGGGTGTAGTCGCCGCCCTTCACCAGCACGCCGGGCTTGATCCGGGTGATCAGGTCGATCGGCGTGTCCTCTTCGAAGATGACGACGAGATCGACCGCTTCGAGCGCGGCCAGCACCTCGGCGCGGGCGCGCTCGTCCTGGACCGGACGGTCGGCGCCCTTCAGCCGCCGCACCGAGGCGTCGCTGTTCAGGCCGACGACCAGGCGGTCGCAAGCGCCGCGCGCCGCGGTCAGCACCTTGACGTGACCGGGATGCAGGATGTCGAAGCAGCCATTGGTGAAGCCGACCCGCAGGTCCTGCCTGCGCCATTCCGCGAGTTGCGCGTCGAGCGCCGCCGGCTCGAGCACGATCTTCTCCTCGGCCGCGAGATAGGCGTGCGGCAGGATCTTTCGCCGCAGCTCGGCCGTGCTCACGATGGCGGTGCCCTGCTTGCCGACGGCGACGGAGGCGGCGGCATTGGCCACGCGCAGCGCCGTGTCCCAGTCCGCGCCCGCCGCGAGCGAGACCGCGAGCGCGGCGGCGACGGTGTCGCCGGCGCCGGAGACGTCGCGCACCTTCACGGGGACGGCCGGAACGTGAACGGCCGCGCCCTGGCGCGGCACCAGCGTCATGCCGTGCTCGCCTTGCGTGACCAGGATCGCCTCGCAATCGGCGAGCCGCATCACGTCCTCGCTGGCATCGACGATGCTCTGCGGCGTGTCGGCGCGGCTGCGGGTCGCCTCGGCAAATTCCTTGCGATTGGGCGTGAGGAGCGTGGCGCCGCGATAGATCGCCCAGTTCAGGCTCTTGGGATCGACGATCACGGGCTTGCCGAGCTTTCGCGCGGCGTCGATGGTGTGGCGGATCACGCGCGCCGTCAGCACGCCCTTGGCGTAGTCGGACAGCAGCACGATGTCGGCGCGGGCGACCTGCGGCAGGATCGCCTCGATCAGCTTCGCCTCGACCTCGTCGGAAGCAGGCTGCGCCTGCTCCCAATCCGCGCGCAGCATGTGGGTGGAGAAATGCTCGGAGACGAAGCGGACCTTTCGCGTGGTCGGCCGCGACGGATCGCACACCAGCGCGCTTTCGATGCCCCCCTGCTCCGCAAGCGCGACCGCGAGCCGCTTGCCCGCATCATCCTCGCCGACGAGGCCGACGAAGATGCAGCGCGCGCCGAGGGAGGCGATATTGCGCGCGACATTGCCGGCGCCGCCGATATCGATCTCGCTGCGCTGGGCAACGATGACCGGCGTCGGCGCTTCCGGCGAGATCCGCGACACCTCGCCATAGACGAACTCGTCCAGCATGATGTCGCCGATGCAGAGCACCGTGCGGCCTGAGATCGTTTGCGCGAGGGCGTCGAAATCGAGAATGGGCGTCGGCATGATCCTGGAGCCTCAGCGGAAGCGGTCGGGCCGGTCGAGATAATCCCCGACATAAGCCTTCACCGCATCCTCGAGCGTCGTGAAGCCGCCGTTATAGCCGGCGCGGCAGAGGCGATCGACCTCGCTCTGGGTGAAGTATTGATAGCTGTTGCGGATCTGTTCGGGCATGTCGATATATTCGATGTTGGGCCTCGCCCCGAGCGCCGCATAGGCAGCCAACATCAGATCCCTGAAGCTGCGCGCCTTGCCGGTGCCGACATTGAACAGCCCGGACACCGAGGGCGTTGCCAGCAGCCACATGATGACGCGCACGACATCGTCGACATAGATGAAATCGCGGCGCTGGTCGCCGTCGGCGATGCCCTCGCGATGCGACTTGAACAATTGCACGGCGCGGCCCGCCCTCACGTCGTCGAAGCGCCGCGCCAGCACGCTCATCATCGAGCCCTTGTGATACTCGTTGGGGCCGAACACGTTGAAGAATTTCAACCCCGCCCATTGCGGCGGCAGCTTCTCGCCGCGCGCGACGCGCTCGGCAACAGTGAGATCGAACAGGTGCTTGCTCCAGCCGTAGAGGTTCATCGGCCGCAGTTTCTTCAGCGCGCCCAGCGACGCATCGTCGTCAAAGCCTGCCTCGCCGTCGCCATAGGTCGCCGCCGAGGAGGCGTAGATCAGCGGCACCGCATTCGCCGTGCACCAGTCGAGCAGGCGCATGGAGAGACGGAAATTGGTTTCGAACACGAGATCGCCGTCGGTCGCGGTGGTCGCGGAAATCGCCCCGAGATGGATCACCGCGTCGAGCTTGCGGCCGTTCAGCCAGTCCAGCAGCTCGGCCGGGGGGACGATATCCACGAGCTGCCGCTTGGCGAGATTGCGCCACTTGCCCTCGGTGCCGAGGAAATCACAGACGACGACGTCACTGCGGCCGGCGTCGTTCAACGCGGCCACGACATTCGACCCGATAAAACCGGCTCCGCCGGTCACCAGCAACATTCCAACCACCCTGCCCGATCTTCGCGGCCCGATACCTGCCGTAGCGCATCATCTGCCAAAGTGTAAGCATTTTGGGACCAACGCGCTGCCGGCTTTACCTGCCGGCCGGGAGCGGCTAACCGAACCGCCAGATCAGTCCGTCCTCGGTCCTATTAACGAATGAACCAAAATTCACAATTTAGTGGAAGCGCGGATCGGAGCGACACCCGCCCGATCCTGATCGTTCCCTACATGTGGATCGGCGATTTCGTCCGGAATCACACCGTGGTCCGGGTCCTGAAGGAGCGCTGGCCGAACCGTCCGGTCGATCTCCTGACCACGTCCCTGTGCGCGCCGCTGGTCGATTACATGCCCGGCGTGCGCCAAGGTATCGTCTGGGATCTGCCGCGCGGCCGGCTCGCCGTCGGTCGCCAGTTCGGCCTAGCAAAGCTCCTGCGCGAGCGGAACTACGGCACCGCCCTGGTGCTGCCCCGGACCTGGAAGGCCGCCATCGCGCCTGCGCTGGCCGGGATCCCCGAACGGGTCGGCTTCGTCGGCGAGTTCCGGTTCGGCCTGCTCAATCGCTGGCGCTGGGGCGAGAAAAAGCTGCCCCGCTTCATCGACAAGAACGCTGCGCTGGCCCAGCCCGACGGTGCCCCCCTGCCGCCGGAATGGCCGGTGCCGCAATTGCGGGTCCCGGCCGAGGACATCGTCCGCTGGCGGCAGGCCAATGGCCTCGGCGCCGGCGCGGCCGTGGCGCTGGCCCCCGGCTCGGTCGGCGTCTCGAAGCGCTGGACCTACTATCCGGAGGCCGCCCGGCTGCTGGTCGAGCGTGGCCTCGAAGTCTGGGTCGTGGGCGGCCCCGCCGAAAAGGGCCTCGCCCAGGAGATCGTCGCGGCGGGCGGCCCTGATGTCCGCGACCTCACCGGTACCGATTTGCGCAACGGCGTGCTGGCCATGGCCGCGGCCGGCGTCGCCATCTCCAACGATTCCGGCCTGATGCACATCGCGGCGGCCCTGGGCACGCCCACCATGGGCATCTTCGGCCCGACCAGCCCCTACCTCTGGGCCCCCCTTAACGGCCTTGCCGCCACCGTGGTCCAGGACAAGAGCGTGCTGTCCTGCCAGCCCTGCCAGAGCACGATCTGCAGGATGAACGACCACCGCTGCATGCGCGATATCGCAGCGTCCGAGGTGGTGGCGATTGCGCAGCGGGTGCTGAGTGAGGCGGGGGCGCGGGCCGAGACGTGAGGCCGCCGGGGCTTCGCCGATGATGACATCATGCCGGTCTCTTGCCCGACGAGTCAAACGGGTTTCGTAAAATCAGCAGCGCATCGACCCCGCCGCCAAGCCATTGATTCCGTTATCCCCGGCTACTGTGCATGGGGTTGTTTTCGCGCTTTTTGTTTTGGGGGCGCGACAGCGGTGGCTCAGAGCAGCGGACGATAGACCTGGCCGATCCGCGCCGCTTCGGCATCGAGGCTGAACCGTTCGAGCACCCGTACCCGTCCGCGCTCGCCCATTGCGGTTGCGGCAGCCACATCGCGCATCAGCGGCTCCAGCGCCGCGGCGAGCGCATCGGCATCGCCCGTCGGGATCAGCACGCCGGTGACGCCATCTTCGACCACAAGCTCGGCCGCACCGGCGCGCGCGGCGACGAGCGCACTTCCCGCCGCCATCGCCTCGATCAGCGTCAAACCAAAACCTTCGTTGCGCGAGGTGAAGGCGTAGATCGTCAGCCGCTGGTACCAGCGCTGCACCGCTTCGATCGGCAACTCGCCGGTGATGACGATGCGCGATTGCAGGCCGGCTGCCTCGATGCGCTTCTTCAAGTCGTTCGCGAAGGGCGTCTGCTCGGGCGTGACCTGACCGACGATGATTGCGGTGAAGTCAGGATAGTGCGGCAACAACCGGCACATCGCATCGATGAACACGTCGGTGCCCTTCTGCGCGCGCACACGGCCGAAGCAGCCGATCGCGTAACGCCCCGGCAACCCGCTTTCAGCGAACGCCGCCGAACGATCCATCGGCGGCGCATAGACGTCGGTGTCGACGCCATGCGGGATCACCGTGGCCTTCACCTTCAGGAACGAGGCCGAGAGATCCGACGTCGCGACGATCGCGTCCATGCGGCGGATCAGCCAGCGCGTGATCCAGCTGTGGTGCCGCTGCGCCGCAGATGTGAAGACCAGTTTCAGCGGCCAGCCGAGTGCGCGCAGCACGACGCCCGCGATCATCTCGTTGTTGCGACGCGCATGCCAAATCAGCGGCGTCTTGCGGCGCCATAGCCGGAGGAAATCGGCCACGCTCAGCCGCGCGATCCCCTCCGGCGCGTCCGAGCCGAACCACGCCGCGCGATACAGTTTCGCCAGCCGCGGCGCCACCATCCGGTTGGTCGCGGTGACCCCGGAATAGCGCCTGTGCAGATTTGGCACGATCACTTGCAGATCGTCTGGGGAGTTCGCCACGTCATGCTCCGTTTAGCAGACCCCCTATACGCAACATTAAGCATAGTGACCAGTTCAGCCGCGCCGATACCCCCTCTTCACCACGCAAACGGTAGCTTGGCGCGTTGATCGAAGACGGGTGAGATCATGACTGTGCTAGTCACCGGCGGCGCCGGCTATATCGGAAGTCACACGGTCCTGGCGCTGGCGGAAGCCGGCGAGGACGTCGTCGTGATCGACGATCTCTCGACCGGTTTCTCCGCCTACCTGCCGGAAGGTGTGCCGCTGTTCATTGGCGATGCCGGCGACGAGAACCTGCTCGAGGGCGTGATCGCCCAGCACAACATCGAGAGCATCATCCATTTCGCCGGCTCGGTGGTCGTGCCGGAGTCGATGCGCGATCCGCTCGGCTACTACCGCAACAATTTCATGACCGCGCGCAACCTGCTCAACGTCGCAGTGAAGCGCGGCATTGGCCGCTTCATCTTCTCCTCGACCGCCGCCGTCTACGGCAATCCGGACGAGGTGCCGGTGCCCGAGCACGCGCCGACGCGGCCGCTGTCGCCCTACGGCTCGTCGAAGCTGATGACCGAAATCATGCTGCACGACGTCGCCGCCGCCTACGGCATGCAGTACGTGGCCCTGCGCTACTTCAACGTCGCCGGCGCCGATCCGCAGGCACGCATCGGCCTTGCCACCGTCGGCGCCACGCATCTGCTCAAGATCGCGGTCGAGGCCGCGACCGGCCAGCGCGCCAAGATCGACGTGTTCGGCACCGACTATCCGACCCCGGACGGCAGCTGCATCCGCGACTTCATCCACGTCACGGACCTGTCGCAGGCGCACCGCTCGGCGCTGGCTTACCTGCGCAATGGCGGCGCCTCGACGACGCTGAATTGCGGCTATGGCCGTGGCTATTCGGTGCTGGAGACCATCGACGCGGTGCGCCGGGTGTCCGGGCGCAGCTTCGCCGTGCAATACGCCCCGCGCCGGCCCGGCGACATCATGACCATGGTCGCCGACACCAGCCGCATCCGCGGCCTGCTCGACTGGAAGCCGCAATACGACGACCTCGAGACCATCGCGGCCCACGCGCTGGCCTGGGAGGACAAGCTGTTCCGCGAGCGCCATGGCGAGCTCCGCCACGCCGTCTCGGCCTAGATTCCATCCGGACGCAAGCCCTTAATTGGGCTTGAAAAGCCCCGCTTTAGCGGGCACAGAGGCCCATCGATCCCTGACGCGCGGGCAGGCTTTTCCTTGCGCCGTCAATGGACTACGGATGGCCCAGTTTCCAAAGAAAATCACTGACGATCCCTATACGGCAGCGGTCCTGATTCGCCGCCTGGTCACGGAACAGGGGATCGTCTACTGGCGGCGTTACCTCGTCGCCTTCGCGCTGATGGCGCTTGCCGCCGGGTCGACCGCGGGCGCGACCTATGTGCTCGGCCAGGTCATCAACCAGGCCTATGTCGACAAGAACATCCCGGGCATCGCGATGTTCTCGGGCATCACGGTGATCCTGCTCTTCATCAAGGGGGTGGCGACCTACGGCCACATGGTGATCCTGACCAAGATCTCCAACGCGATCCTCGCCACCAACCAGCGCCAGCTGTTCGCCAAGCTGATGCGCGAGAGCATCGGTTTCTTCTCCGAGCGGCATTCGTCCGAATTCCTGGCGCGGCTGACGGCCGGCGCCAAGTCGATCACCGACGTGCTCAACATGCTGGTCAATGCCATCGGGCGCGACTTGCTGATGCTGCTCGCGATGATCGGCGTGATGGTGTGGCAGGATCCGCTGATGTCGTTCATCGGCCTCGTCGCGGTGCCGCCGGCGATGCTGGTGCTGCGCAAGCTGGTCAAGCGCATCAAGGGCCTCGCCTTCAACCAGTTCACCGGCACCGCCGACATCATGGAGACGATGCAGGAATCGCTGCAGGGCATCCGCACTGTCAAGGCGTTCACGCTCGAAGAGACCATGCAGAAGCGCATCGACGAGAACATCGCGATCGTCGAGCGCAACGCCAACAAGATGGCCCGCGTCGCCAACCGCTCCAATCCGCTGATGGAAATGTTGGGAGGCTTCGCAGTCGCCGGCTGCCTGATGTACGGCGGCTATGCCGTGGTCGCGCTCAACGCCACGCCCGGCGCGTTCTTCTCCTTCATGACCGCCTTCCTGATGGCGACCGAGCCGGCCAAGCGGCTGGCGCGGCTTAACATCGATCTGAACAGTCAGCTCGTCGGCGCGCGCATGCTGCTGGAAGTCGTCGACAGCCCGGCGAGCGAGCATTCCGACGACGACAAGCCGGCGCTGAAGCTGTCGGACGCGCGGATCGAGCTGCGCGACGTCAGTTTCTCCTACCGGACTGGCGAGACCGTCCTCAACCGCATGAGCTTCACCGCCGAACCCGGCAAGGTCACCGCGCTGGTCGGCCCGTCCGGCGGCGGCAAGTCCACCGTGCTGGGGCTGCTGCTGCGCTTCTACGAGGTGACGCAAGGCGACATCATCATCGACGGCCAGTCGATCGGCGCGGTCTCGCGCAAGTCGCTGCGGGCGCAGACCGCCTATGTCGGCCAGGACGTCTACCTGTTCCGCGACACCATCCGCAACAACATCGCCTTCGGCAAGCCCGGCGCGACCGAAGACCAGATCATCGACGCCGCGAAAGCGGCCTGCGCGCATGATTTCATCATGAGCTTCCCGCTCGGCTACGACACGCCGGTCGGCGAGCACGGCACGCAGCTCTCCGGCGGCCAGCGTCAGCGCATCGCGGTGGCACGCGCGCTGATCAAGAACGCGCCGATCATCCTGTTGGACGAAGCCACCGCCGCGCTGGACTCCGAGTCCGAGAAGCAGGTGCAGGAGGCGATCGAGCATCTCTGCCAGAACCGCACGACCATCGTGATCGCGCACCGCCTGCACACCATCATGCACGCAGATAGCATCCTGGTGGTGGAGGGCGGCGAGATCGTCGAGCAGGGCCGGCACGACGAGCTGCTGCGCCGCTCGGGCCGCTACGCCTCGTTCTTCCGCCTGCAACATCACGACGCCGGCACTCTGGCGCCGATCAGCGCAACCGCATAGAATTCCCTTCACCTCAAGAGCAGCGAGACCGCTTCATGAACGCCGCCTCCTACGTCATTCCGCTTCCATCGCAACCATCGCTTCCCGTCGTCGGAGAGGCCGGCCGTTATCCGGTGCGCCGCATCTGGTGCGTCGGCCGCAACTATCTCGAGCACATCCGCGAGATGGGCAATGACGAGCGCGCGCCGCCGTTCTTCTTCGCCAAGCACGCCGACATGCTTGTACCCGATGGCGCCACCATCCCCTATCCGCCGCTGACCAAGGACCTGCATCACGAGGTCGAGCTGATCGTCGCGATGAAGAGCGGTGGCCTCAACATTCCCGCCGACAAGGCGCTCGACCATGTCTACGGCTACGCCGTCGGCATCGACCTCACCCGCCGCGACCTCCAGATCGCCTCGCGCAAGAAGGAGCGTCCCTGGGAGATCGGCAAGTCGTTCGACTATTCCGCGCCCTGCTCCGCCGTGCAGCCGGCCGCGAAGATCGGCCATCCCGCCAAGGGCAAGATCTGGCTCACGGTCAACGGCAAGGAAGCGCAGAAGGGCGACCTCACCGAGCTGATCTGGAACGTGCCCGAGATCATCTGGCAGCTCTCGCAGCAGGTGAAGCTCGCCGCCGGCGACATCATCATGACGGGCACGCCGGCCGGCGTGTCGCAGCTCCAGCCCGGCGACAAGCTCGAATGCGGCGTCGACGGCGTCGGCACCCTGAAGGTCTCGATCGGCCAGCCGGAATAGGCTGCACGACATCTCGAAAGCGAAAGGCCCCGGACATATCCGGGGCCTTTTTGATTCGGATCGAATCTACCAGGCCTTCACCGGCCGATTGGCGTGGCTCACCTGCGGGACGCCGCGATTGAGCGACATGTGGGAATGCACGCACAGCCAGCCGTCGGCGGTTTTGGAGAACACCATGGTCGCCCGGCCCGGACGCGGAAACGCGCTGCCGTCGGGATGATAGCCCGTGCTCGTCCACGGTGCGATCACGGTCGCCATCGCACCGTCGGGGGATGCCAGAACCGAGGTCTGCTCGAGCACGAAACGGAAGTCGGCCGTCTTCGGCCAGACGTTGTCCCATTGCGTGGTGACCCATTGGTCGAGGCCTGGGATGACATCGTTGTGCGTGCCGAAGGCAAGCACCTCGGGATGAAACAGCGGCCTCGCCGAAGCATAGTCGACCTCGCGGACATAGCCGGCGAAGGTCTCCAGCCATTGGCGGAAGAATTGCACTATCTCGGTGTTCGCGGTCGGCAAGGGCGCCATTCGTACCTGCTTCACCGCAGCGCCGACATCACGATGAGGCCGAGGATCAGCGCCGTCAGCGAGTATTTCAGCGTGTAGTAGACGTTGCGGTTCCACTCCTTGACCTTGCGGCTGGCGAGGTGGATCTCGTAGAGCTTGCCGAACACCTTGTTGAGCACGCCGACGCTCTCGCCGTCGACGTTCTGGGTCGCCGATGCCTTGACGATGTGATGGCTGACCCAGCGGTTGATGGCGGTCATGAAGCCGAACTTCATCGGGCGCTCGACATCGCAGAACAGGATGATGCGGTTGACGTCGGTCGCATTCTCCGCGCTGTGGATGAAGGTCTCGTCGAACATGAAGGCCTCGCCGTCGCGCCAGACGCATTCGACGCCGTCGACCAGGATGCGGCACTTGTTCGAGTTCGGCGTGACGAGGCCGAGGTGATAACGCAGCGAGCCGGCGAAGGGATCGCGGTGCGCGCCCAGCTTGCCGCCCGGCGGCAGCATCGCGAACATCGCGCCGTGCACGCTCGGAATCGAATTGAGCAGCTCCACCGTCTTGGGGCACAGCGTGCGCGCCGAGGGCAGGAAGTCGTCGTACCATTTCAGGTAAAAGCGCTTCCAGCCGCTCTTGAAGAACGAGTAGAAGCCCCAGTCGTTATTCTTCGCGGCCGCGCGGATGAAGCCTTCGTCGAACAGGCGCACGGCTTCGTCGCGGATGGTCTCCCAGTTCTCGCTGAGGGGCTTGAGCTCGGGAAACTGCTCGACCGGGATCACCGGCTTGTTCGGCACGGCCGAGCCCGCATACATCAGCACATTGTAGGGGGCGAGATAGGTCGAGTGATCGCCAAGCTGGCGCGCGAAGCGCAGCCGTTGCTTGCCGCGGAAGTGAACGTAGATCGTCGATGCCGCGAGCACATACAGAATGACCAGTTGCGGCGCAAAAAGCTGTTTCAGCATTTCCCCAGTTCCCGAGTGACCCAGCCGGGGACGTCATCTACTCCGAGCCGGCCCGAGCGGCAAGATATTCACCGCTGGGTTGCAATCACGCTGGGGAGAGCGGGGGTACGGAACCCGGGGCTGAAACGGGCCGAAACGAGCCGAATTACGCCCGCGCCAGCGCCTGGAGACCCTTGAAGGTCAGGCGCTTGGGGTCGGTGACGCCGGCGAGATAGAGCCGGCGGATGAACGCGATGACGGCGTCGCGGTCGCAATCGGTCAGCGCGACGACGGCGTCGACCGCGATTTTCTGGGCTTCCATTGGGCTCACCTCGGCCTTGCGAGTAACCCCGGCCGAGACAGGCTAGGACTCATCCGTTAAATCGCCGTTAACCGTTCGGGCAGCATCGCCGATTCAGCCCGGTGGCCGTATACGCAAAACAACGCATTGCCGGGCGCACAGCGGCTCAGCGCGCATTGATGCTCTTCTTCAGCAGTGCGAACTGCTTCTTCAGCCGTGGCACGGCAAAATCGGTGAACGCCCGCACCTTGGGCACGGAGAGCCGCCCCTGCGGGCAGATCAAATGCGCGGGCATCTCCGGATCCTGGTCGGCGGCCAGCACGATCTCGAGCTCGCCGCGCGCGACTTGCTCGGCCACCTGGTACGAATACATCCGCGCCACGCCGCGCCCGGCGACCGCGGACGCGACGGCCGCATAGGTGCTGTTGACGACGAGCCGCGGGGTGAACTGGACCGTCCGGGCTCCCGACGAGCCCGCCTGTGGCGCGAAGGTCCAGGAATTGGGCAGATGCGCCAACGCCACGATCTGATGCTTGGCGAGATCGCCGGGGTCAGTGATGCGCGGATGCTGCTTCAGATAGCGGGGAGCAGCGACCACGACGCGGCTGATCTCGCCGATCCGCATCGCCACCATCGCCGAATCCGCGAGATGGCCGATGCGAAGCGCGATGTCGACGCCCTCCTCGATCAGGTTGACCGCACGGTCGAACAGCAGGAGCTTTGCCGACACGGTCGGATAGGCGTCGAGAAACGCATCGAGGATCGGCCGCAGCACCATCTCCCCCGAGACCACCGGCGCGGTGATCGTGAGCAGGCCACGCGGCGCCGTGCGCGGTCCGGCCGCGATGTCGTCGGCCTCCTCCAGCTCGGTGAGCACGCGGCGGCAGATCGCGACATAACGCTCGCCCTCCTCGCTCAGCTTGATCGACCGCGTCGTCCGGTGCAGCAGCTCGGCACCGACGCGCTCCTCGAGGAAGGCGATGGCGCGGCTCACCGCCGCCGGCGAACGGCCGAGCTTGCGCCCCGCGGCGGCGAGGCTGCCCTCGTCCACCGCAAGGACGAACACCTTCATCGCATCCAGACGATCCATGCGCTTCCCGCCGCCCCCTGAGATTCCGGCTGAAGGCTAGGCGTTCGCGCCAGCCGCCACAACCGCCGCAGGGCGCCGATCCGTCATTCGTTCGCGCCGCGAAAGAGTGTCTGCCGGACAGCGCGTATTCGCAGCCGGGCCGCCGCGGCCTATCTCACGACCCAAGCCGGCCACCGCCGGCGCAGTTCTCAAGCCAACAACAGGAGCCAGTCATGGGTATCGAGCAGAAAGTCGTCATCATCACCGGTGCATCGCAGGGCATCGGCGCCGCCCTGGTCCAGGGTTTTCGCGATCGCAACTATCGCGTCGTCGCAACGGCGCGCTCCATCAAGCCGTCGGGCGACGACGACGTCCTCGCCGTTCCCGGCGACATCGCCGACCGGGCCACCGCCGAGCGCGTGGTCTCGCAAGCCGTCGCCCGCTTCGGCCGCGTCGACACGCTGGTCAACAATGCCGGCATCTTCGTTGCAAAGCCGTTCACGCAGTACACCGCCGAGGACTATGCGGCGGTGATGGGCACCAACGTCGCCGGCTTCTTCAATATCACGCAGCTCGCCATCGCCGAGATGGAAAAGCAGGGCTCGGGCCACGTCGTGCAGATCACGACCACCCTGGTCGATCACGCCAATTCGAACGTGCCCTCGGTGCTGGCCTCGCTGAGCAAGGGCGGCCTCAACGCCGCGACCAAGTCGCTCGCGATCGAATACGCCAAGCGCGGCATCCGCGTGAACGCAGTGGCGCCCGGCGTCATCAAGTCGCCGATGCATCCGGTTTCGACGCATGCCGAGCTCGGCGCGCTGCATCCGGTTGGCCGCATCGGCGAGATGTCCGACATCGTCGATGCCGTGCTCTATCTCGAGGGTGCGTCCTTCGTCACCGGCGAGATCCTGCATGTCGACGGCGGCCAGAGCGCCGGCCACTGAGCGAGAGGAGAGACACCATGCCCATCGTCACCATTCAAGTGACCCGCGAGGGAACGACGCCGGGCGCGGCGTCGCTCACGGCGGAAGAGAAGGCGGCGCTGATCAGGGGATCGAGTCAGCTCCTGCTCGACGTGCTCGGCAAGCCGCTCGATTCCACCTTCGTCGTGATCGAGGAAGTCGACACCGATAATTGGGGCTGGGGCGGCCTGCCCGTGCCGGAATTCCGGCGCCGCCGCGCCGCCCAGACAGGATGATCCGCGCGCAACCGAGCGCGCAGGAGGATGACATGACCAACGCAGATGCAAAGCAGCACGTCGACACCCGGCCGCGACAGCGGCCGGGATCGACGTCGCAGTCTACCTGGCGATATGCGACGGCGGGCTTGTCCGCATCGCTGGTCGGGCTCGGCCTTGCCCGCTTTTCCTACACGCCGCTGATCCCGGCGTTGATCGCGGCAAAGTGGTTCAGCGCGTCGGATGTCGTCTATCTCGGCGCGGCGAACCTTGCCGGCTATCTCGCCGGCGCACTCGCGGCGCGCGCTGTCGCCGACCGCATCGGCGCGGTCCACGCGTTGCGCGCGATGATGCTACTCGCCACGCTCTCTTTCTTCGCCAGTTCAGCCCCGGTGTCGTTCACCTGGTTCTTCGCCTGGCGCTTCCTGTCAGGTCTCACCGGCGGCATCATCATGGTGCTAGCGGCCTCCGTCATTATGCCGCGCATTTCGGCCGCGAGGCGCGGCATCGTCGGCGGCGTGATCTTTGCGGGTGTCGGCCTTGGCGTCGCCGCATCGGGCACGCTGGTGCCGCTGCTGCTGCAACAAGGCTTGCAGCAGAGCTGGTATGGCCTCTGCGCCCTCTCCGCGCTGCTCACCCTCGCAAGCTGGTGGAACTGGCCCGCGGAGGCCAAGACTGATGCTTCGCCTTTGCATCACGCGAAGCACCACCATGCATCGACGGCGGCCCGCGCGCTGCTGGTCCAATACGGCCTCAACGCAGTGGCGCTGGTGCCGCACATGGTATTCATCGTCGATTTCGTGGCGCGCTGCCTCGGCCAGGGCATCGCTGCGGGATCGCGCTACTGGGTGCTGTACGGTCTCGGCGCGATCCTTGGCCCGCTCGTCACCGGCCATCTCGGCGACAGGGCAGGTTTCGGTCCGGCCCTGCGGGCGGCCTTCCTGATCGAGGCGGCCGCCGTGCTGCTGCCGACCGTCAGTAACGCGCCGGTTTCGCTGATCGTGTCGAGTGTCGTGGTCGGCGGCTTCACGCCCGGCATCGTTCCGCTGGTGCTCGGGCGCATCCACGAGCTCGTCCCGCATTCTTCCGAGCGGCAGCGCGCGACATGGAGCCATGCCACGACCAGCTTTGCGCTGTTCCAGGCGGCCGCGGCTTACGGCTTCTCCTGGATTTACGCGCAGACCGGCGGCGACTATATCGTGCTGTTCGGTTTAGGCGGCGGCGCAGCGGTCCTGGCGCTCGCGATTGATCTTGGCCTCGCACTGATCGTCCCGCGCAGCTCCTGAGCGCGATGACGGAAGGCGAGCGGCGCTACCCGGGACCGGGCTTCGTCATGATTTGAGTAAGCGATCTCAGCAACTCGGTTTGCTTCAGGACCACCTCACATTGCTGTCGCGCATGCGTGCTCGACAGCTCAACCAACTCCGCCAGCGTTCTCGCACGGCCCAACTCCCGCGCATACTCCAAGGTCGCGCCCGCATTGACTTTCATCAGTTCGAGCACGACGACACGACACTCGGCTGCCGTTCCAATCGCCTCGATGAGGTGGCTTTCTGCGGTGGCGATTCCGTTGGCTTCCGATGTCGCATCGGCCAGCCGTGGCTTGGCGAGGTCCCTGGCATAATCCAGCGCAGCGTGAGCGCCAGTCTTCATGTCGTCCAAAGCACGCGCCTGAAACTCCTTGGCGATGTCCACGATGAGATCAATGGTGGTAGCGCCCGGAGGTTCAGGTGTTGCAACGATGACGCTGGCCGCTTCGTGTACTGGAACTGTCGCCGGAGCGGGCGCTGCTTGCGCAACCTGCGGCGCTTCTTGCAGGACGACGGCGACCGAACCCGGCTGCATCGCCAAGCCCTCGTCGACGGCACGGCTCACTTCCGCCGCCAGCTCCACCAGCGAGCGACGCCCGGCGCGTGCAACGTCAGCAGGCTGTCTTGAGCGCGGCTTGACCATGATCATTCGACTCCCTGATAAGGCGCTCCGAGATCCAACCCCACAGGGCCGCGATTTCCTCCGAGGCTTTTCCCTCCGGCGCGAACTCGGTCACGCCCAGCCCTGCCCCGAGCGCATCCTGGTGGTCGTTGCGCTGCCCAATGCAGGGAAGCGCAAGCACGCCGAGCGAGTTGAGCGACGTGGCAGCTTCGCTCAGCCGGCCTCCCCGCGTGGGGGTCTGATTGAGGATGAAGGCAAACCGGCGATCGAGCCTGCGGGTCGCGATCAGCGTAGGTATTGCGGCTTCGATATCGGCCGGGCTCGGACGAGCCGGGATGAGACAAAGATCGGCACAGGCAATGGCGCGGGTCGCCAAGGCATTGTTCGTGGCGGCTGTGTCGATGATTGCGAGCCAGACCCCTTCGGCCTTGAGGCGGGATATCACCGGCTCGATTTCGGTGGGATCGGTAACGCAATCGACGCGGGGATAGGGCTTCTCACGGCGCCCTTTCCATCTCGAGATCGTACCCTGCGCGTCCGCCTCGATGAGAGCGACGCGCTCTCCGCGCTGCATCGCTGCCACTGCTAGTCCAACGGACAGCGTACTCTTGCCGCTTCCGCCTTTTTGCGTGACCAGGGCAAGGACATACATGTTCCGCGTTCTCCAGAGGACGGCAACAACGTGGAACCCGGACATCGCCGGAAATAATTTTCTTGCAACGCAACAAATCTACCCTAAGTCGCGATTCGTCTCAAGCGATCGCGAGCCTCTCCCGGTAATTTACGTAGCAAGATCAGGAATATTGCATCACGCCGTCGTCGATCCGGCCGAAGCGCAAGGAGACGATGTCGAGGGCGTAGTTCTGGTACAGCCGCCACGGCTGCTTCGACCCTTGCTTGGGCATCTTCGCGACCGAGCGCTGCACGTAGCCCGAGGTGAAATCGAGCGAGGGCTGCGCGGTGATTTCAGGATCCTCATTGTGCGGCATGCACTGGCGGAAATTGTGCCGGTCCATGTAGTTGATGAGCCGACAGACATATTCGCAGGTGAGATCGCATTTCAGCGTCCAGGACGCGTTGGTGTAGCCGAAGGCGGACGCCATGTTCGGCACGTCGGCATACATCATGCCCTTGTAGGTCAGCGTATTGGCGAAATCGACGGCGCGGCCGTCGACGCTGACCTCGAGGCCGCCGACGACCTGGAGCACTAACCCCGTTGCGGTGACGATGATATCGGCCGCAAGCTCTCGGCCGTCCTTCAGGCGGATGCCATCGCGCGTAAAATTGTCGATCTCGCTCGTGACGACGGAAGCGCGCTGCTCGCGGATCGCCTTGAACAGGTCGCCATCCGGCACGAGGCACAGCCGCTGATCCCAGGGATTGTAGCGCGGCGTGAAATGGGTCGCGACGTCGTAATCGGGCCCGAGCGCCATCTGCACACCCCTGAGGATGAGGTCCTTCACCTTCGCAGGCCTGCGCCGGCTGAGCTGGAAGAAGAACATTCCCCACATCACGTTGCGCCAGCGGATCAGATGATAGGCAAGCCGCGCCGGCAGGTTGCGGCGCAATTTGTTGGCGAGGGGATCCTGCGCCGGGCGCGACACAACATAGGTCGGCGAGCGCTGAAGCATGGTGACCTGCGCCGCCTTCTTGGCCAGTTCCGGCACCAGCGTCACCGCGGTTGCGCCCGAACCGATCACAACGACGCGCTTGCCCGCATAGTCGATGTCCTCGGTCCATCTTTGCGGGTGCACGATGCGGCCGGCAAAATCCGCCGCGCCCTTGAACTCCGGCGTATAGCCCGCTTCGTATTTGTAATAGCCCGAGCACATGAACAGGAAATTGCAGGTGAAGCGCACCAGCTCGGTCGCGCCCTCGCCCGTCATGCGCTCCGCCTCGACGGTCCAGCGCGCGTCCGGCGTCGACCACGCCGCACGCTTGACGCGATGGCGAAAGCGGACGTGCTTCTCGATGCCGTTCTCGCTAGCCGTCTCGCGCACATAGTTCAGGATCTGCGGCCCGTCGGCGATCGCCTTCGAATCGGTCCACGGCTTGAATGAATAGCCGAGCGTGAACATGTCGCTATCGGAGCGGATGCCAGGATAGCGAAACAAATCCCAGGTGCCGCCGATGCAGTCGCGGCCCTCCAGGATGACGTAGCTCTTGCCCGGGCACCTGCTTTGAAGATGATAGCCCGCGCCGATGCCGGACAGGCCGGCACCGACGATCAGCACGTCGAAATGTTCTTTGGCTTCGATCATGGCGTTCTCCCGCCGCACAGGATGGGCGGCGCCGCGCCGAATTGCAACCGTCAGGGGATGGTCGCGCCGTAGACACAGGCGGTGTCGAAATACTCGTGGAATTCGACTGCCTTGCCGTCCTTGAAGCGCCAGAAATCCACCTTCGGCGTCTTCGCGACCTTTTTGGTCTTCTTGTTGGTCCACGCGCATTCGCCGAGCGCGACGACGGTATCGCCCTGCGCGACGTACTCGTTCATCGTGTAGTACTGCATGCTCCAGTCGGCCAGCAGGCCGTCGAAATAGCCGCGCAGCGCGGTACGGTCGTCATAGCGCTTGGCAAAAGGCACCGGCTCGGCTCCCCGCGGAATCGAATCGAACTTGATCTGCGGGCCGATGACCTTGTCGAACCAATAGTCGACGCTGGCTCCCCTGCTGTCGTTCCACTGGCGATAGGCTTCCTTCAACAGCTGAACGTTGGCTTCGCTGGACATCGCATTCCCTCCATATGCTTTCTGAAAATGAACTGGGAAAAGCGGCCGCCCGCTTCGAAAGTGGCAGGCTTGTTTTGGCTCTACCTCCGAGCGTACCACAGAGAATGGCGACAAAAAAAGCCCCGGATCGCTCCGGGGCTTTCGTGTCGCAGCTGGATAAATTCTCAGTAGCGGTAGTGGTCGCTCTTGTACGGACCTTCCTGCTTCACGCCGATATAGTCGGCCTGATCCTTGCGCAGCTCGGTGAGCTTGACGCCGATCTTGGCGAGGTGGAGGCGCGCGACCTTCTCGTCGAGGGTCTTCGGCAGCACGTAGACTTCCTTCTTGTACTTGCCGTCCTTGTTGTTGGCGAACAGCTCGATCTGCGCCAGCGTCTGGTTGGTGAAGGACGCCGACATCACGAAGGACGGATGGCCCATCGCGTTGCCGAGGTTCACGAGGCGGCCTTCCGACAGCATGATGATGCGGTGCTTGTCGGGGAATTCGATCTCGTCGACCTGCGGCTTGATGTTGGTCCACTTCAGATTACGCAGACCCGCGATCTGGATCTCGTTGTCGAAGTGGCCGATGTTGCAGACGATGGCGCGATCCTTCATCGCGCGCATGTGCTCGATGGTGATGATGTCCTTGTTGCCGGTCGCGGTGACGAAGATGTCGGCGCGCGGCGCGGCATCTTCCATGGTCACGACCTCGTAGCCTTCCATCGCGGCCTGGAGCGCGCAGATCGGATCGACTTCGGAGACCATCACGCGGCAGCCGGCCTGGCGCAGCGAGGCGGCCGAGCCCTTGCCGACGTCGCCGAAGCCCGCGACCATCGCGACCTTGCCCGACATCATCACGTCGGTGCCGCGGCGGATGCCGTCGACCAGCGATTCACGGCAGCCATAGAGGTTGTCGAACTTCGACTTGGTGACGCTGTCGTTGACGTTGATCGCCGGCCACAGCAGCGTGCCGGCCTTCTGCATGTCATAGAGACGATGCACGCCCGTGGTGGTCTCTTCGGAAACGCCCTTGATGCTCTTGGCGATCTCGGCGAAGTAGCCCTTCGGCTTTTCCTTGAGCTGCTTCTTCAGAAGCGCGAAGAAGACTTCCTCTTCCTCGGAGCCGGGCTTGTCGAGGAAGGCGGTGTCGCCGTTCTCGGCACGCAGACCGAGATGGACGTACATGGTGGCGTCGCCGCCGTCATCGAGGATCATGTTCGGGTGACCGCCGCCGTGCCAGTCGAACAGTTTTGCGGTGTAGTCCCAGTACTCGGCCAGCGTCTCGCCCTTGACCGCGAAGACGGGAATGCCGGCTGCCGCGATCGCGGCGGCAGCGTGATCCTGCGTCGAATAGATGTTGCAGGAGACCCAGCGAATGTCGGCGCCGAGTGCTGCCAGCGTCTCGATCAGCACGCCGGTCTGGATCGTCATGTGCAGCGAGCCGGCGATGCGCGCGCCCTTCAGCGGCTGCTTCGGGCCATACTCCTCGCGGGTGGCCATCAGGCCGGGCATTTCGGTCTCGGCCAGCGAGAGTTCCTTGCGGCCGAAATCGGCGAGCGAAATGTCCTTGACGATGTAATCGGTGAAGCCGGGCTTCGCGTTCATAGGGGGTTCCTGTTTGTTTGGCTCGTCATTCCGGGGCGCTCGTGAAACGAGCGAACCCGGAATCCGGAGGATCGAGATTCCAGGTTCGCCGCTGTTGCGGCGCCCCGGAATGACGCGAGTGAACTAGAGCGCGCGCTTGAGCGGCTCGACGAGATCGGTCTTCTCCCAGGAGAAGCCGCCCTCGTTGTCGGGCGTGCGGCCGAAATGGCCATAGGCCGAGGTGCGCGCGTAGATCGGGCGGTTGAGGTCGAGATGGCTGCGGATGCCGCGGGGCGTGAGATCCATCGCCTGCGCCGCCGCCTTCTCGAGCTGATCCTCCGGCACCTTACCGGTGCCGTGGGTGTCGATGTAGATCGAGAGCGGCCGCGCCACGCCGATGGCGTAGGCGAGCTGCAGCGTGCAGCGGTCGGCGAGACCGGCTGCAACGATGTTCTTGGCGACGTAGCGCGCGGCGTAGGCCGCAGAACGGTCGACCTTGGTCGGATCCTTGCCGGAGAACGCACCGCCGCCATGCGGGGCCGCGCCGCCGTAGGTGTCGACGATGATCTTGCGGCCGGTCAGGCCGGAGTCGCCGTCGGGGCCGCCGATGTAGAACTTGCCGGTCGGATTGATGTGCCAGATGGTCTTCGGCGTGATCCAGTCCTTCGGCAGCGCCTCGCGCACATAGGGCTCGACGATGTCGCGCACCTGGTTCGAGGTGAGGTCCGGCACCAGATGCTGATGGGAGACCACGATCTCGCGCACGCCGACCGGCTTGCCGTTCTCGTACTGCACGGTGACCTGGCTCTTGGAATCCGGGCCCAGCACCTTCTCGCGGCCGGAGTGGCGCGCCTCGGAGATGAGGCGCAGGATCTTGTGGGCGTAGAAGATCGGCGCCGGCATCAAGTCGGGCGTCTCGTTGGTGGCGTAACCGAACATGATGCCCTGGTCGCCTGCGCCTTCTTCCTTGACCTCGCCCGGCTGAAGCGCATCGACGCCCTGGGCGATGTCGGCCGACTGCGGATGCAGGAGGATCTCGATATCAGCGGTCTTCCAGTGGAAGCCTTCCTGCTCGTAGCCGATGTCCTTGATCGCGGCGCGCACGACGCCCTCGATCTGCTCGTTGGTGACGGACTTCGGGCCGCGGGTCTCGCCGGCGATCACGACCTTGTTGGTGGTCGCGAGCGTTTCGCAGGCGGCGCGGATTTGCCACGGGTCGATGCCGGCTTTCGGCCCCTCGCGGTAGAACAGATCGACGATCTCATCGGAGATCCGGTCGCAGACCTTGTCCGGATGGCCTTCGGACACGGACTCGCTGGTGAAGAGATAGGACGCGCGCATCAAGAAACCCCTTGTTCCGCCACTGGATAGCGGTTCGTTTGCGATGTTTACCTTTGGATTATGTCAATCACGCCGGCGCGAGATGACGTAGGATTCGTCAAGAAACCAGAGCCCGTTGTACTTTCTCAGCACGTCCCTGGCGGCATCCAGAGTGCGGCCGTTTTGAGTCATTTCTGTCAACCGGTCGTCCTCGATTTGTGCGACATACACCGCCGCATTCCACGCTGCAAAGGCTGTCGAGGTTCCGATGGTACCCGTCACCTCGTTGGGCAGCGCTTCCATATCATACCTGAAGATCGAGCGGTTGTCCGCATAGGCATTAAAATTTAGGTCGCGGCCCAACGATCCGAGCTCATACTTGACTGCGCGCAATAGCTCATGACGGCTGACCGCGAAAGGATTTTCTCCGGGCCAGATTGCCTGGATCATTTCCATGCCGGGATCGTGACCATGAGAGTGAATACCGATCAGGCGCCCCCCCGGCCGCAATGCCCGCGCCAGAGGCGCAATGATCCGCTTTGCCCGGAAATTGACCGAAGACAGCGCGCGGTATGGCTGGGATGCAATAACGAGGTCGAAATTAGCCTCGGTCTGGCCCGGCCGCGGAATGGTCGAATCCAGCAGGAACCGATGGTCCTCGCGATAGAGCACCAGGACGACGGGCCGCTCGTAGAGCGGCATGGCCGTGCGTGGGCTGATCGCGGCGCGCCAGTTCTGCTCCAGGAACGGCCGCAGCTCGGCGATCTGCTGCTCGAATTCTCCTGATGAGGCGCCCCGCAGCGGAACCTCGTGCCAGACGGTGGCGGCCGCCGCCGCGGGCGATGCCGGCGTGAGCCAGGGCGCCTCCGAGTAGAACATGTTGGTGAAGACGAACACCGACGCAGGATGCTCGAAAATGCGATCCGGCACCTTCTCCAGCGTCAGGCGCAAATCCTCGAGACTGAGTTCCTTGCCGGCGACATAGAACGGCATATGCGGATAGCGCTGGTGTGTTGCGCGCAGCACCCGCGCGAGCACCGTGCCGTCGCCGACACCGGCGTCGAACACACGCAGCGCCGGCGGGCGCGGATGGATCGCAGCCAGTTCCAGCGCAACCCTGTCCGCGATCACCCGCTTTTCGCTACAGGTGTGGACGAACAGCAGATATTTCTGCCGGTTCTCGAAGAAACGGAAATTGCCGCGCGGATCGCGCTTTTCCGGGGGCACCTGAAGTCCCCGCGGCGGCGGCACGCCGCCGGCCATCGACGCCGCCATATAGGCCTGGATCCGCTCCAGCGTGTCGATGGTGATGCGCTTTCCCTCGCGCAGGCGATGCACCAGCTTCCCATCGTTCACGGCGCGCCGGCCAAACGTCGATTCCGCCATGTCCGCCTTGCGGCAGAACTCGGTGATCCGGCTCAGGATTTCGTCGTTTTTCATAAGTGGGAAGACGGTGGGCAGCGTTGTTGGGTCCTGCCTATTAGCAAAGTCTGCCCACCGAGGGAATACCCTCGCCTGCTTTACCCCACATCCAATGACGGGAGCGTGAACCCCGACGCACCGCCGGGCAACAAACAAGCGCCTCTCCTCTCACGGGACGACCGCCATGCGCCGCCTGCTCGTCGCGCTCTGCCTGCTCACCGCCGTGCTGTGGTCGACGTCCGCCCTGGCGCAGCCGCGCAACCAGCTCGGGCCGCTCTGCACCACCGAGACCACGCCGGCGGACCAGATGGTCGACGCCTGCACCAAGATCATCGCGCTGAAGGTCTTCAAGGGCGAGCAGCTTGCGCCCGTCTATTTCTGGCGCGCCGTGGGCTGGAACAAGAAGGGCGACTACGCCAAGGTCATCACTGACGCCACGGAGGCGATCCGGCTCCGGCCGAGTCAGGCGGTCTTTAACCTCAGGGGATCGGCCTATTACGACAAGGGCGACTACGACATCGCGATCGCCGATTTCGACGACGCGCTGAAGCTCGGCCCGCCCAGCGGCATCATCTTCCACAACCGCGGCAACGCCTGGCGGGGCAAGCACGACTATGCCAGGGCGATCGCCGACTACGACATGTCGATCAGATCAGATCCGAGATCGGCGTTCTCGTTCCAGAACCGCGGCATCTCGAAAGAAGCACTCGGCGATCTCGACGGCGCGCTCGCCGACATCAACCAGGCGATCCGGCTCGACCCGACGCTGCCGCAGCCGCTGATCAACCGCACCTCGATCTGGCGCGCCAAGGGCGACCTCGATCGCGCCATCGCCGATGGCAGCGAGGCGATCCGGCTCGCCAGGGAAAAGCCGCCGGCCAACATCATGACGCCGCCGAACAGTGTGCTGATCTCGGGCTACACCCATCGCGCGCTGGCCTATGAAGCGAAAGGCGACTACGCCCACGCGCGCGACGACTACAAGGCGACGCTGGCGATCGTGGCCTCGGACGCCGGCAGCAAGGCCAATCAGGCGACCGCAAGAGTGCGGCTGTCGCTGGTGAGCGATGCAGCCGTGCCGATCCCGCGCGATGCGCCCTCGCCCACAACGCAGCCGACAGCAGCCCCTGCCCCGCGGCAGACCGGCGCGGCACCTGCGCCCTCGCCTGCTCCGGTCGTGCGCGGCACGCGCATGGCGCTGATCATCGGCAACGGCGCCTATGCGCATGTGAAGGCGCTGCCCAATCCACCCAACGATGCCCGCGCGGTCGCCAAGAGCCTGCGCGACATCGGCTTCACGGTGTCGGAGGGCGTCGACCTCGACCGCGCCGCGATGCAGAAGATGACGCGCGACTTCCTGCGCGATGCGGCGCGGGCGCAAGTTGCCGTGGTCTACTATGCCGGCCACGGCGTGCAGGTGGACGGCCGCAACTATCTCATTCCCGTCGACGTCGAGCTCAAGCCGGGCACGGGCATGACGGAGGCGATGATCGACATGGATACGATCATGGCCGGCCTCGACGACCAGGTCCGCACCAACATCTTGATCTTCGATGCCTGCCGCAACAATCCGATGGCACAGCAGGTGGCTTCCGCAGGCAGCAGTCGTGGCATCGAGGGCGCCTCGGGCCTCGCGGCTCCAACGAGCCTCGGCGCCGGCGCGACGCTGGGCGCCGGCACGCTGATCGCCTTCGCCACCGCGCCGGGCCAGGTCGCGCTCGACGGCGAAGGCGCCAACTCGCCGTTTTCCGCCGCCCTCTCCCGCCACATCGGCACGCCCGGGCTGGAGGTGCAGCAGATGCTGACGCGGGTGCGGGCGGAGGTGGTCTCGACCACGAAGACCAAGCAGGTGCCGTGGTCGAACTCGTCGCTGCTGGGTGAGGTTTATCTGGCGGAGAAATGACGATGCGCTTGCGCGTCGTCATCCCGGGATGGTGCGCAAGCACCAGACCCGGGATCTCGAGATCCCGGGTTCGCGCTACGCGCGCCCCGGGATGACGCTACGCGTCAGTTGCCCCACACTTCCTTCGCGATCTCGACCGCGAGGCTCAGCTTGGCCCACTGCTCCTCTTCGGAGAGGATGTTGCCTTCCTCGGTCGAGGCAAAGCCGCATTGCGGAGACAGCGCGAGCTGCTCCAGCGGCGCGAATTTGGCGGCTTCTTCCAGACGGCGCTTGATGTCGTCCTTCTTCTCGAGCTCACCGAACTTCGAAGTGATGACGCCGACCACGACGACCTTGTTGCCCTTGGGCAGGAAGCGCAGCGGCTCGAAGCCGCCGGCGCGGTCGCTGTCGTATTCGAGGAAGTAGCCGTCGTAATTGGTGCCGGCGAGCATGGTCTCGGCCACCGGCTCGTAGCCGCCCGAGGAGATCCAGGTCGAGCGGAAATTGCCGCGGCAGACATGCGTCGTCACCACCATGTCGGCGGGCTTCTCGGCCAGCGCGTAGTTGATGATGCGCGCGTAGATCTGCTGGAGGCCGTCCGGATTGTCGCCGCGCTCGCGCGCCTTCTGCAATTCGTCCGGCGAGCAGAGATAGGCCCACACGGTGTCGTCGAACTGGAGATAGCGGCAGCCGGCATCGTAAAACGCCTTCACGGCCTTGCGATAGGTCTTGCCGAGGTCCTCGTAGAAGGCCTCGAGATCGGGATAGACGTCCTTGGAGATTGCCTTGCGGCCGCCGCGGAAATGCAGCACCGCCGGCGAGGGAATCGTCATCTTGGCGGTGACGTGGGCCTGGTCGGCGCACTTCTTCAGGAAGCGGAAATGATCCAGCATCGGATGGTCGTCGGGGAAATCGAGCTTGCCAATCACGCGGACCGCATCATGCCGCGTCTCGACACCCGCGAACTGGATGCCGGTGTCCGGGTGGAACATTTCGCAGCCGGTGAGCTTGGCCAGGAAGTCGAAATGCCACCAGGAGCGGCGGAATTCGCCGTCGGTCGCGAGCTTCAGCCCGACCGAGGCCTGCTTGTGCACGACCTTCTCGATCTCCATGTCCTCGATCTTGCGCAGATCGTCGGCCGAGATCTCGCCCTTCTCGAGCCGGCTGCGGGCTTCCTTGATCTTGGCGGGGCGCAGGAGGCTGCCGACCTCGTCGGCGCGGAAGGGGGCTTTGGTTCGCTGCATTTCTTGTCTCTCCCGTAATTTCAGTCGGCGCTCGTTGTACTCTCTCTCCACACCTGCGGGGAGAGGCGAAGATTAGTGGGCCACCGCCCCTGCGACTCCGAGGTGGCGCTCCAGGACCGCGGGGTCGGCCTTCAGCGCGGCGCTCGGGGCGTCGTGGACGATCGTTCCGCGTTCCAATATCACAACGCGGTCGGCGAGCCCCAGAATCTTTTGTGCATTCTGCTCGACGATGATGGAGCAGATGCCGCCGGCGCGGGTGATGGTGCCGATCGCCTTCAGGAGCTCTTCGACAATGATGGGGGCGAGGCCCTCGGTCGGCTCGTCCAGCAGCAGGACCTTCGGGTTGAGGGTCAGCGCGCGGCCGATCGCCAGCATCTGCTGCTCGCCGCCGGAGAGCTGGTTGCCAAAATTGCTCCGCCGCTCCTTCAGCCGCGGAAACATCTCGTAGACCCTCTCGACCGTCCAGGGACCGGGCTGGGCCACCGCGGTCATGTTCTCCTCGACCGTGAGCGAGCGAAAGATGTTGCGCTCCTGCGGCACCCAGCCGATGCCGGCGCGCGCCCGCTGGTCGGGACGGAGCGTGGTGACATCCGTGCCGGCGAGCGCGACGGTGCCGGAGAAGCGGCGGGTTACGCCGACGATGGAATTGATCAGCGTGGTCTTGCCGGTGCCGTTGCGTCCGAGCAGCGCCAGCACCTGCCCTTCGGCGAGGCGCAGGGACATGTTGGGCAGCACCACCGCCTCGCCATAGCCGGCGCGAAGTGCGTCGATTGCGAGCAGGTCAGACATTGACCGCCTCCTCGCCGAGATAGACCGCCTTCACCTGCGGATCGCGCGCGACCTGTTCGGGCGGACCTTCAATGAGCAGCGCACCGGAGACCAGAACCGAAATCCGGTCGGCGAAGGAGAACACAAGATCCATGTCGTGCTCGATCAGCAGCACCGTGACGTCGCGCGGCAGGCTACCTACGACGGCGAGAATGTCGTGGCGCTCGCTCTCGGGCACGCCGGCGGCGGGCTCGTCGAGCAGCAGCACGCGCGGCTTGGCCGCGATCGCGACCGCGATCTCGAGCAGGCGCTGCTTGCCGTAGGGCAACGTCACGGTCTGTTCGTTCATGACGTCGAGCAGATGGAAGCGCGCGAGCAGATCGGCGATCTCGCCGTTGACGTCGCTGCGCGTGCCCATCCGCCGCCACCAGTCGCCGCCATGGCCGAGGCGCTCGGAGACGGCAAGGCCGATGGTTTCGAGCGGGGTCAGGTCGGGATAGAGCTGGTTGATCTGGAACGTGCGCGACAGGCCGCGCAGCACGCGCTTGTGCACAGGCAGGTCCGTGATGTCCTCGCCTTCCAGCAGGATGCGCCCGGAATTCGGCTTCAGCACGCCGGTGAGCTGGTTGATGACAGTGGTCTTGCCGGCGCCGTTCGGGCCGATCAGCGCGTGGCGGGCGCCCTGCTCGATTCTGAGCGAGAGATCGCGGGTGACGCGCAGGCCGCCGAACTGCTTTTCGAGGTTCTGGGTTTCGAGCGCGATGGTCATGCGTCGCTCTCCGGCACGGCGACGACCGCCTTGCGACCGGCAATCTGCTTGATGATGAGGTTCGGCACGTACAGTACCCAGCGATGCAGGCGCTGGCGGCCGACCAGCACGATCACGACCAGCACGAGGCCGATCCAGAACTGCCAGTATTGCGGGGTGATGGTGGAGAACAATTCCTGGAGCAGGCGGAACACCACCGCGCCGATCAGCCCGCCATAGAGATAGCCGGTGCCGCCGATCACGAGCACCAGCATCAGGTCGGCAGAGCGCTCGAAGGCGAACACGTCGAGCGAGGCGATCGCGGTGGTCTGGGTGAACAGCGCGCCGGCGATGCCGGCATAGAACGCCGCCAGCGTATAGATCGCGATCAGGCGGCGGTTAACGGGGATGCCGATCGCGGCCGCCCGCAGCGGATTGTTCTTGATCGCACGCAGCGACAGGCCGAACGGCGAATGCACGACGCGGCGGGCGAACAGGAACAACACGAACAGCACGGCCAGCGAATAGAAGAAGCCGGCCTTGCCGAACATGTCGAACGGGATCTCGCCGAAGATCGGCTGCATCTCGATGCCCTGCAGGCCGTCAGTGCCGCCGGTGATGTTGGAGAAGCGCTCGGCGAGCGCTTCCAGCAGCAGCGCGATGCCGAGCGTCACCATCAACCGGGTCAGGTCGACGCCGCGGATCACCAGGAAGCTGGTGGCGAAACCGAGCACCATCGCGGCCAGGCCGGCGACGATCAGCGCGAGCACGGGCTCGTTGATAATCCCATGCAATGCAAGAAGCCCCGCGGCATAGGCGCCGACGCCGAAGAAAGCGGCGTGGCCGAGCGAAACGATGCCGGCATAGCCGAGGACGAGATCGAGCGACATCGCAAACAGCGCCAGCCGCAGGATGTCGGTCATGATCAGATAGCGTGTGGGAAATGCAAAGCCGCAGGCCAGCACAATCAGCCAGAAGGCGACTTCGCCATAGTGCCAGCGCGCCTGGCGCTGGGCATGATAACCGACGTCGGAAGAAGCGCTCATCGGCGAACTCAACGCGCGGCCGTGCGGCCGAACAGGCCGTTCGGGCGCCAGATCAGGATCACGATCATCATGGTGTAGATCACGAAGGGGCCCATCTTCGGCACGTAATACTTGCCTGCGACGTCGCCGATACCGAGCAGGAGCGAGGCCAGGAACGGGCCGGTGATCGAGGACGAGCCGCCGACGGTGACCACGATCAGGAAGTAGATCATGAACTTCAGCGGGAAATACGGGTCGAGGCCGAGGATCTCGGCGCTGAGCGCGCCACCGAGGCCGGCGAGCCCGCAACCAAAAGCAAAGGTGAAAGCGAACAGCTGCGGCACGTTAATGCCGAGGCCGCTGGCGGCGCGCGGATCGTCAACAGCGGCGCGCAGCCGGCTGCCGAAACGCGTCTTGGCCAGCACCATCTGGAGCGCGATGGTGAGCAGGCCGCAGATCACGATGATCATCAGCCGGTAGCGGCCGATGCCGACGCCGAACAGGTCGAACTGGCCCTGGAGCGCGGCCGGCAGGTCGATGAAGACCCGCGACGAGCCCTGGATGTAGTCGACGGCGGCGACCGACATGAAGGTCAGGCCGATCGTGAACAGCACCTGGTCGAGATGGCTGCGCGAATAGAGATGGCGGTAGAGCGTACGCTCGAGCGCAATGCCGATCGCTGCCGACGAGACGAAGGCGAGCGGCAGCGCGGCGAAGAACGGCCAGCCCATCCGGTTCACCAGCACCATGCAGACATAGCCGCCGGTCATGGCGAAGGCGCCGTGGGCGAGGTTGACGAAGTTCATCAGGCCGAGCGTGACCGCGAGCCCGCAAGCGAGCACGAACAGCAGCATGCCGTAGGCAACGCCATCGAACAGGTTGGTGAGGATTGCGGTCATCGTAAGCGGGTAAACCCTAGTAATCCCTCGTCATTCCGGGGCAGCGCGCAGCGCTGAACCCGGAAGCCATTTCAATCACGTCGAGATCCCGGGTTCGCGCTAAGCGCGCCCCGGGATGACGCGCTTTCGCGCGTCACTTCTTGGTCTTGCCGAGGTCCTTGACGGCTTCGAAGGTCGCGAACTCGACGTTGTAGAGCTCGCCGTCGACCTTCTCGACCTTGCGGATGTAGATGTTCTGCACGATGTCGCGGGTCTCCGGGTCGATCGAGATCGGGCCGCGCGGGCTCTCCCACTTCTGGCCCTTCATCGCCTCGATCAGCTTGGTGCCATCGGTGTCGCCACCGGTCTTCTTCAGCGCCTCGTAGATCAGGTGGATACCGTCATAGCCGCTCACCGCCATGAAGCCCGGACGAGTGCCGAAGGCCTTCTTGTAGGCCGCAACGAAATCCTTGTTCATCGCGGACGGATGCGCCGCCGAATACAGATGCGCGGTGACCGTGCCGAGCACGGCGTCGCCCATGTTGTTGAGGAGGTCGTCGTCGGTGACATCGCCCGGTCCGATCACCTTGATGCCGGCCTTGTCGAGGCCGCGCTCGGCATACTGCTTCATGAAGTTGCCACCCTGGCCGGCCGGCACGAACACGAAGATCGCGTCGGGCTTGGCGTCCTTCATGCGCTGGAGGAATGGCGCGAAGTCGGGGTTGGCGAGCGGCGTCTTGACCTCTTCGACCACCTCGCCACCGCCGGCGGTGAAATTCTGCTTGAAGAAGTTCAGCGCGTCGTTGCCCGGCGCGTAGTCCGAGGTCAGCGTCGCCACCTTCTTGATGCCGTTCTTCACCGCCCAATCGCCGATGATGGTCGAGGACTGCGCCAGGGTGAAGCTGGTGCGCACGATATAGGGCGAGCGCTCGGTGATGATGGAGGTGCCGGCCGCCATCACGACTTCCGGAATCTTGGCCTGCGTTGCCAGCGGCGCGGCGGCGAGGGCTGCCGGCGTCACGCCGAAGCCGGCGATGAAATTGACCTTGTCGTTGACGATCAGCTCCTGCGCGGCCGTCTTGGTCTTGTCCGGAATCGCGGCGTCGTCCTTGAGGATGATCTCGATCTTCTTGCCGGCGACGGTGTCGCCCTTCTGCTGCATGTAGAGCTTGATCGCGTTCTCGATCTGCTTGCCGGTCGAGGCCTGGCCGCCAGTCATCGGCAGGATCAGACCGACCTTGACGGTGTCCTCGGCCCTGGCCGGCGCGACGGCCACCAGGCCGGCAACGGCGGCCACCGCGGCTGCCCAAGAAAGTTGTTTGCGTTCGAACATAAGAGTGTCCCTCCCCCTTGATTCCTGACCTCTTGTGCGGCGAACCGAGTGCCCGGTCCTTGCCTCACTCTAGCTCACGCGCGAGCCTTATCGCGCGCCACATGGCGTCCTTGGCGCCCCCCTTGTCAATCGGACGTTTGGCGACCAATCGGCGCAAGCCGGGCGTCCCGTTTTCCGACGGCGGGGAGTGATGTTGCGGTTACGTCGAGGTGACCCGAACGCCCCGACCTTGGCCGCTTTTATTTATTTGTACGATTGTACAAATAAAATGGACCTGTCAACGAAAAAGCCCCCTCGCCGGCCAAGCCACCTTGTCGCGAGCCCCGGGCCACAGTCTAGAAACGCGACGGGCCGGGTGGATGGAAGATTTCGTCTTTCTTTTGCAGAATTGGTACATCCGGGGCCCCGGGCCGGCCCCAACTCGGTAACATGTTACCTACCTCGAATAAGTCTCTTTTACCTTGTTGAAGGCTACTCTCTCGGCGCCAGCCTGACCCGGCGTCCAACCAGACCGAACCCGCGCGCCCCCACAATGCCGAAGCCTTTCCGCTCCCTCCTGCCCCTCCTCGCGCTTGCCGCAGGGCTGTGCGGCTGCGGCACCGAGAAGCTGTCCGCCGGCATGGGCGATTACGTCCCGCAATGGGCCGGCGGCCTGCCGGCCGACGCCCCGCCGCGGGCAGGCACGCCGCAATACGACGCCTACATGAAGGAGCGCGAGCGCAAGCGGCTCATGCCGGCGGCTGATCGCGAGAAGGAAGAGCAGGCGCAGAAGGGCGCGACGGGCGTGACCTCAGGCAACGCGGTGCGCTGAGGGATAGCCGTCATTCCGAGGCGATGCGTCAGCATCGAACTATGGTGCGCAATTGCGCACCTGAGAATCTCGAGATTCCGGGTTCGCCTCTTCGAGGCGCCCCGGAATGACCTCCGGATCAATCCATGAACACCACGGTTTTGCGGCCGTTGAGGATGACGCGGTCGTCGAGGTGATAGCGGATCGCGCGCGCGAGCACGCGGCGCTCGATGTCGCGGCCCTTGCGGACGAGATCTTCCGGCGTGTCGCGATGGCTGATGCGCTCGACGTCCTGGTCGACGATCGGACCCTCGTCGAGGTCGCGGGTGACGTAATGCGCAGTGGCGCCGATCAGCTTGACGCCGCGCTCATGGGCCTGGTGATAGGGTTTTGCGCCCTTGAAGCCCGGCAGGAACGAGTGGTGGATGTTGATGCAGCGGCCGGAGAGCTTGGCCGACAGATCGTCCGACAGGATCTGCATGTAGCGCGCCAGCACGACGAGATCGGTCCCGGTCCTGGCGACGAGATCGAGGATCTGCGCTTCCTGCTCGCGCTTGGTCTCCTTGGTCACAGGCAGATGGTGGAACGGGATGCCGCCGAAATCGAGCCCGGCATAGACCTCGCGCGGATGGTTGGAGACGATCGCAGTCGGGACCATCGACAATTCGCCGGTGCGCCAGCGATAGAGGATGTCGACCAGGCAATGGTCGGACTTCGACACCAGCAGCATCACCTTGCGATGCGCGGCGCGGTCGCGCATCTGCCACTCCATGCCGAAGCGCTCCGCGATCGCGGCAAAGCCGGTCTGGAGCGCGGACAGCTCCACGGCGAGATCGGCGGCGGTGAACACCACCCGCATGAAGAACTTCTTGGTCTCGACGTCGTCGAACTGCTGCGCGTCGAGAATGTTCTGTCCGTTGTGGGCCAGGAAGGTCGACACCGCCGAGACGATGCCGGGGCGATCCGGACAGGACAGGGTCAGGACATATTGATGATCGGGCATGGCTCTTGATGAAGGTTTGGGCAAATGATGCGGAACAACCCGCGATTTGCGCCCTGCTCTATCACCGACCCCGCCCTTGCGCCAATCCCAAGACTTGCTTCTACCTGAAACGCAGAGTCAGGATGAACGGACAATTGCGATTTATACCGGAGCACGCCCATGGCCGACCGCTTGAACGGCTACCGCATCCTGATCCTGGAAACGCGCGAGGAGGCGCAGTTCTCAAAGCTCCTCGCCGAGCAAGGCGCCGACGTCGTGCAGTGCCCGATGTTCACCATCCACGATGCGCCGGACCCGGCCCCCGTCGAGGCCTGGATCCGCCGCGCCATCGACAGGCCCTTTGACGATCTCGTGCTGATGACCGGCGAAGGCTTGCGGCGGATCATGAAGCTCGCGCGGACCCGTGGTCTCGACCAGGCTCTGGTCGCAGCCCTCGCCAAATCGCGAAAATTCACCCGCGGGCCGAAGCCCGGCAAGGCGCTGCGCGAGATCTCGCTCGAGGCGCAGCAGACCACGGAGAAGCCGACCACAGAGGGCGTGATCGAGATGCTGGGCAAGCTCGACCTGAAGGGGCATCGCCTCGGCCTCCAGCTTTATCCGGACAAGGACCACAGCGCACTGACCGGCGCACTCTCGGCGCAAGGCGCCGAGGTCGATACCGTGCTGCCCTATGTCTACGATCCCAAGGCGGCGGATGCCAACATCGTCGCCGCCATCGACGACATGGCGGAGGGGCGGATCGATTCCATCGCGCTGACCAATCTCGGCCAGGTCCGCCGCCTGATCGAAGCCGCCAAGGCGCATGGCAGCGAAGCGAAGTTGCACGCGGGGTTGGAGCGGACGCTGATTGCGTCGGTGGGCCCTGCCGTGTCGGGGGAGCTCGCCGTGCATGGCCTGCGCACGGACATCGCACCGGCGGAAGATGCGTATTTCATGCGGCCGCTGATTTCGGCGATGGCGGCAGCGCTGGCGGAGAAGAAGCCGAAAGTACCGGTGACTTGAGAATCTCTAGCACGGTCGTGCCGAAGCAGGATCCTAACTACGCACGACACGATACACGCACGCATTTCCTTCGACGCCGCGGAGAGGGGCGTCAAACTCAACGATGGCGTGGCCTGCCAGGAGGTCGCTGACGCCCGGCGCCGAATAAAGCGCTTCCGAGAGACAGATTTCGCCGGCATCGGCCAACGCTTGCACGCGCGCCGCAACATTCACGGTCTGCCCGAAGTAGTCCAGATTTTCATTGAGGGTCACTGCAATCGACGGACCACAATGCGCTCCGATCTTCAGGATGATGCTCGGATCGCCATGCTCGCTGTTGTAGCGTTCTATCTCTCCGAGCATATGCAACGCCGCGGAGACCGCGTCGGTCGGGCGGGAGAAGACCGCCATCACGGCATCGCCGATCGTCTTGACGATGGCGCCGGAATGCGCCTGGACGGTCGCTCCCAGCAAGGCAAAATGCTCGCGGACCAGGGCATAGGCATTCAGATCACCGAGACGCTCGTACATCGCGGTCGAACCCTTGAGATCCGTGAACAGCAAGGTCACCTGCCGGATGCCGAGGCCTTCCCGCTCGTCGACGCGTTCCGAGCGGAACAGGCGGCGGAAGGTATGCCGCGCAAGCAACATGCCGCCGGACATATACGGTTCGAACTCGAGCGCAGGCTTGGTCGTCTGGGCCAGGACTTCGGGCGGCCAATTGATCAGGAGCAATGAGCCACGCACTGCGCCGGAGTGCTCCACGTCGATCACAACGGGGCCGGGCGGGACGACGGACAGCGAAGGCGAAAAGCGCTGCGCATCATATCCGACCCGCAGGACGGTCGGCGCGGTTGCGGGTTCGCCTGCGACCGCGACCACGAATGCAGCCTGCGTTTGGATGTTGACGCCGGCCAGGGCACCGGGACCGAGGTCGGCGCGAAGAGAGGTGGTCGAGCCCGGCGGCAAGAACGCAAGTCCGCGAACCAATCCACGCAGGAAATCGAGAAACCGGACCTGCTGACCGGGCATGCGCGCGTCGCCCAAGAAACGAAGCTTCCAGTGGAAATCCTCGATCGAAAGGGAATGAGGATCATGAAATGGAATCCGCCGGAGGTGCGGCGAGACCGTAAACGTAACCTCAATGAAATCGTCGAGGTTGGTCTCACCGCTGACGTCGCAGAGGCCGCAAACGTAATGGGTCTTCAGGGTACGCAGAGCGCCAAAGCTGTCGAGCACCATGCCGGACTGGGGACAAACAACGTCCCAACTCATCTCGAACAACCCGCTCCTGGTCGCATGGAGAAACAGGTCGATGCTTTCCGCCTCGGTAATGGCGCGATCACGCGCGAACGCCAGGGGATTGATCCGGTAGAGCGAGAGATCGTCACCGCTCCTGATAAGCGTTTCGAATTTCGAGATCACGCGTGGGCTCCAGGATCGGGCCTGCTCAATCTCGGTCATCTTGCTTTCGAGGAGTCGCTCCTGGATGTTGGTCATCGTGCGCCTGAGTCATAGCAGTGTCACGAGCAGGAATGGTCGCGTTTCAAACTGATGCGTATTTCACGCGGCTACGGAGCTCCGCGATGGCGACAGCGCCTGCGGAAAGGAAGCCGCGGGTTGCAGCGCGTTGAGCGCAGCATTTGCACCGCCAACCAGGCGACGATGCCTAGCTTGCCACCTGCGAGGCGGCCGACATCAACTCCTGAGGGCTTGGAGCCCCGAACATGCGCTGGCCGCCTTCAGGAACCTCGGTAAAGGTCCAGCGCACGATCCCCTCACGATCGAGCAGGAACTGGCCGAACAGCTGGCCCTGGCCGGTTGCCGCCATGCGCTGATCGGCCTCCATCATCTCGTAGCCGTCCTTTTTGTTGAGGTATTCGGCAGCCGCCAACCGATTCATCGGCCCCGACGTTTCGCCGGGCATATCGACCTGCATGCTCATGATGACGTCCATACCCACCTTGCGCGGCCACTCGGTCTCGTGGTCCGTAAACTCGAGAGTGGGCAGGCCGAACGCGCGGTGCGAGACCCGGTCGGGGTCGGACGCGGCGAGCAAGTTGGGCAAGGGATGATAGCGGAAGTAGAGCCGCGCACGTTCGATGGGCGTATTCACGACCGTGAGACTTTCGACGCCCTTTTCGTGCAGCGCTGCGCCAAGTTGCGCCTGTGCCGCGATATGGCGCCGACAGAACGGGCAGTGCAACCCTCGAAACAAGCCGATCAATATCGGGCTCTGCCCGCGAAAATCTTCGAGCGCGATCTTTCCCTCGCGTGTGATGGCGTCCAGCACAATATTCGGTGCACGATCGCCCGGTTGAAGTGGTCCATCGGCATGACGTTCTGACATGATTGAACTCCCTCACTTTTAGCTAACGGTGCTTAGCCTGCCACCTGCGAGGCAGCCGACATCAACTCCCGGGGGCTCGGCACCTCGAACATGTGCTGGCCTCCGTCAGGAATCTCGGTGAAGCTCCAGCGCACAATCCCCTCGCGATCGAGCAGAAACTGCCCAAACAATTGGCCAAGGCCGGTTGCTTCCATGTGCTTGTCGGCTTCCATGATCTCGTAACCGTCCTTGTTGTTGAGGTAGTCAAACGCCGCCAGTCGATTCATCGGTCCGGATAATTCGCCCGGAATTTCGACCTGCATGCTTCTCACCACATCCATGCCCACCTTGCGCGGCCACTCGGTTTCGTTCTCCGTAAACTCGAGATTGGGCAGGCCGAACGCACGGTGCGAGACCCGCTCGGGGTCGGACGCGGCGAGCAGATCGGGCAATGGATGATAGCGGAAGTAGAGCCGCGCGCGCTCGATCGGCGTATTGACGACCGTGAGGCTTTCGACGCCCTTGTCGCGTAGGGCGGCATCAAGCTGCGCCTGTGCCGCGATATGGCGCCGGCAGAACGGACAGTGCAGGCCTCGATACAAGCCGATCAATATCGGGCTCTGCCCGCGAAAATCCTCGAGCGCAATCTTTCCCTCGCGCGTGATGGCATCCAGCACGACGTTCGGTGCGCGTTCGCCCGGTTGAAGCGGTCCATCGACATGAGTTTCTGACATGGTCGAACTCCTTCATATGGCCTAGTCGAGAAATGGCAGTACGATCAGCCCTGCGGGATCAAGCCCGTGGCGGGCGCAGACATCTTGGGCCAGCGCGAAATACCGGTCGGCTTCGGGCATGTCGCCTCGATCAAGGCTCAGCGTGGCGAGACCATCATAGCATGGAAAAAGCTGCTGCGGTTCGCCGGTTTCGTTCGCCACCTCGATTGCCTCGTTGTAGCAGCGGGCGGCCAGATCGGGGCGGAAATGGCATTGGTGGATTTGCCCGAGCACGATCAAGGGCACGGAGAGATGCTCGCGCTGATCGAGCGCACGGTCGATTTCGATCGCCTTTTCGGCAGCCGGCACCCCTTCCTCGGTACATCTGTCCGTGAAGGTGCAACAGGCAACGGCAAAATTGGCAAGAAGGCGCGCCTGGAAGCCGAGATCCCCGATCCGACGCGCGACATCGAGTCCACGCCGGCAGACCTCCACGGCTTTCGCCGGGTCGACAATCGTGTAGAGCACACCGAGGTTGGTGTAGCCGCGGCAGGCTACGTTAAGGAGGCCAGCGGTCTCGGCGGCTGCGACACTTTGCTCCACCTCGCGAACTGCCTCCTGGTGTCGTCCAAGCCGCGCCAGCGCAACTCCCTTGGTGTTGAGGGCCTCCGCAATGGCACGTGCCGCCTCGAGCCCGCTTTGCTCGTCCGCGTCCGCCGGTACGGACCGCGCATGGCCGAGCGCCTCGTCTGCCCATCTTGCGGCGGCCACGTGATCGCCCGTCCGAAACGCGAGACGGCCGCGCTCCTGCAAGAGATGCGCCCACTCGATGGGCGCGTCGGTCCCTCCAAGCAGTTTGGCCGCCTCGGCGTAATGCGTCTCTGCCTTGATCCGCTTGCCGGCGTCCCACAGCAATCGGCCAAGCTTGCGAAGAATTCGCGCTTCCCCGATCCGGTCCTGTATGGCGCGGTGTCCCTCCAACGCGCTCTGATAGTGCTCCTCGGCCGTGTTCCGGCGGCCAGCCGCGCCACAGAGGTCCGCAATCCGCTCGTACAGGACCAGCCGTTCCGGCTCCCGTTCGCCGGTCAACAGCACGGCGAGGGCCTGTTGGTAGAGACGGATGGCATCGTCATTGGCATAGCTGGCGCGTGCGCGATCGCCGGCCGCGCGCAGATAGCGCGCGCCTTTCGGCTTGCTCGCGCTCAGACTGAAGTGATGTCCGAGCAGGATGAGATCTTCGAGGCGCTCGGGCTCGTGGCCATAGAGCCTCTCGAGCGCCCCACCAATCCGTCCATGAAGCTCGATCCGGCGCTGCAGAAGCAGGTTTTGATAGATCACGTCCTGAAGCATGGTTTGCGTGAAGCGGTAGGTCCGCAGCGAAATCGAGTTCGAGCCCGCGATCTCCTCGACGATTTCCGCGTCGCATAGAAGTTCGAGCCCTGCTTCCACCCTTGCCGGCTCGGTTGCCGCCGCACCGAGAGCAGCGGCATCAAAACGCGGGCCGATCACCGCGGCCTCCTGTGCCAGGCGGCGCACCTGATGCGGCAACCGGTCGAGACGCGCCAGCAACAACGCCTGAATGCTTGCCGGAATATCGGCGGCGGCTTCATCCGACGTCATCCGCCACTGTGCGCCGTCGCGCTGCAGGGTGCCGGCTTCGATCAGGCCGCGTATGATCTCCTCGAGGAAAAGCGGATTGCCGCCGGCGCGATCGAGGATTCGACTGAACAGACGTCCCGGTGGTTCACGCCAACCGTGACTGAAATAGGCCGCGAGCAGCTTTTGTCCGTCGGCATCGCCAAGCGGGGGCAGCCGGAGGGTTGCGTGACTGATCCTGCTCGAACCGAACTGGTCCAGCTCCAGCATCGGCCGGTGCGTAAACAGCAGCATCAGCCGCGTCCGCTCCAGTCGGTCCATCAGGAAGCGCAACGCTTCAAGAGACACCGCGTCGGCCCAATGCAGATCCTCGACGATGATCAGCAGTGGCGATAGTGCCAGGCGGCGTTCAAAGACGGTGCGAATCGCGAAGAATATCTGCCGGCGGAGCTGTTCGGGCTCGACATGCCTGAGCACGGCGTTGGGGTCGCCGAGGCCGAGTACGTGCAGATAGAGCGGCATCAGGCGGTCGGCCTCGTCAGTCGCGAGGCCAAGCTCCGACAGCGCTTCGGCGACCTTCGCCTCCGCCTCTCTGGCGCTCGCCTTCTGCGCGATGCCATAGGCGCTACGCAGCACGGCGGCGAGTGTGCCGTAGGATTGTTCGCCGAGCGGCGAGCACGCCGCCTGCCGGATCGCCACGCCTGCAAATCGATCCTGATCGCGGATGTTCGCAACGAACTCCCTGACCAGGCGTGTTTTCCCGATGCCGGCTTCACCGACCAGCCGCACCAGTTGAGCTGCGCCGCCGCACGCGCGATCAAGGCTGCCGATCATGCGCGCAAGCTCGGCGTCGCGCCCGATCAACGGCGCATTGAGGCCCAGCGTGTCGAGACCTCGCGCCGCTCGGGGCGAGTCGAGCGGCTCCTTCAGACGGTGGACCAGTACGTTGCCCATCTTGCCCTTGAGCGAGACCTCGCCAAGCGAGTCGTAGGCGAACGCATGCCGCGTCAGACGGTGGGTCAACGGCCCGACCAGCACCTCGCCCGGAGCCGCCATCGACTGCAGTCGCTGGGCGGTATTCACCGTGTCGCCGGTCACCGAATAGGATTTGGCAACGCCCGCACCGAGCCCGCCCGCGACGACGTGCCCGGTGTTGATGCCGACATGGAGCAGCAGCGGTGAACCTGCATACGCCTTCGCGCGTTCGCTGAGGCGCGCCGTCCGGTCGATCATGTCGAGGGCAGCGCGCACCGCCCGCTCCGGGTCGTCCTCGTGCGCCGCCGGCGCACCAAACAGAGCAAGCAGCGCATCGCCGATGAATTTGTCCACGAAGCCGCCAAAGCTTTGCACCGCGGCCGTCAACTCCTCGAACAACTCGTTTTGAAGCGTCTGCATGACCTCGGGGTCGAGCCGCTCGCTCATCGCAGTGAAGCCGCTGAGGTCGGCAAATAGCACGGTGATGGTGCGGCGGTTCGCCTCGCTGTCGATCTTGTCCGACTGAGGTCGAAATGCGGCTTGAGCCTCCTCCGCCGGCGCGAGCGGCGGAGAGGAGGACCGGATCGGGAGCGTCGTCGGGCTCGTCCGCGCCGATGCCTGCCCCCCGCCTGCGGGGACCTCAGCGACGAAGGCGCCGCATTTCGGGCAATAGGCGAAATCCGGCGCGCATGGAAAGCCGCAGCCAGGGCACGCGTTCGGCTGCTTCGTGCCGCACTTCGGGCAGAAGGCAAAGCCGCTCTGGACCTCTAAACCACAGCAAGAGCAGTTCATGGGTCAAGACCTCGCGGAAGCCGCGATGGCGCATTCTACTGGACCTGCCGGACGGGCCCAGGAACCAGGCAAGCATGGCCTCGTCGCGCGGGAAGAGCAAGCGTGGTTGGTCTACCCCTTCCGTATCGGCTGTGCGAGGAAGCGATGCTGCGGGCGCACTGGCGCACCGCGCGTCGTCGGCAAGCATGGCGGCATGCGGTGGCGCCAATTGACAGGGGCATGGCCGGGGCTACCCTGCCGAACAGAAGAACAAGAATAAGGGGGAATCGCCGTGACACCCGTCATCGCATCTTGAGCACATCCGCACTCGCGCCATTCCGCATCCGCAACTATCGCTTCCAGTGGCCGTCCGACCTGCTCACCTCCTGGGCGTTCGAGATCGAAACGCTGGTGCTCGGCTGGTACATCTTGGTCGAGACCGGATCGGTGCTGCTACTGACCATTCTCGCGTCGCTGCAATATGTCGGAACGCTGATTGCACCGGCGCTCGGGATGGTCGGCGACCGCATGGGTCATCGCGATCTCCTTGTCGTGCTGCGCCTGACCTATACGGCGCTGGCCTCCACCATCATGGTCCTGGCTCTCACCGGACACCTGGCGCCGCTCAAGGTCATGATCATCGTGACGATCATGGGCCTGATCCGCTCCTCCGATCTCGGCCTTCGCAGCGCGTTGCTCGCCGACATCATGCCGGCCGAGCAGCTGGTCAGCGCGATCAGCATGTCACGCACGACCCAGGATAGCGCCCGCATTGCCGGAGCGCTGACAGGCGCCGGCCTTTTCGCCGTGCTCGGCATTGGATTGGTTTATGCGGCAGTCGCAAGCCTCTACCTCGTGGCCGCGATTCTCATGTCCTGCCTGACCCGACCGAAAAGGACCATTGCCACGACGGACCTGCCGGCGAGCAGCCTCGCCATTTCAAAGCTGCTCGACGAGCTGAAGGAAGGGATTGTCTATGCCTGGAATGGCCCTGGAATGGGTGCCGCGCTGTGCGTCGCCTTCCTCGCCAATCTCACCGCATTTCCCTTCACCGGCGGATTGCTGCCCTACATCGCGCGGGACATCTTTCACACCGACCAGACCGGCCTCGGTTATCTCTCGGCGAGTTTCGCCGTCGGCTCGCTGATCGGCTCCATCACGCTCAGCCTCGTCAGCGGGCTGCGCATTGCCCGGCTTCTGATCGGCGCGACGCTGGCCTGGTACGCCATGCTGCTGGTGTTCGTCGAGATCAGGACCATGCCGGTGGCCATGGCCTGCCTTGCTCTGGCCGGCATCGCCCAGAGCATGTCGATGATCTCCGCCGCCGTGATCCTGATGCGCACGGCGAGCGCGCATCTGCGCGGCCGCGTGATGGGTGTGCGCATGATGGTGATCTACGGCCTGCCAATCGGATTGCTCGCAGCCGGCAGCCTGATCGACGTGATCGGCTATTCCGCGACGGGTTCGCTCTATGCCGCTGCGGGCTTCATCGCGATGACGGCGATCGCCGTGCGCTGGCGCGCCGACCTCTGGCCCGTGCACGCCCCCGCCAATGCGCGCTAGTCCCCGTACCCGCGCAGCCGCTCGACATCGAGGATGGTAACGCCGCCACATTCGAGGCGCAGCAGGCCTTCTTTCTGTCAGCCTTCCGCTGATGGCGATCTCAGCGGCAGCAGCGCCTCCAGGCGGGTGTCGCGGAGATAGAGACCGCCCCATGCAAGAACGGCCAGATACACCCCGAACAACATATGGGTGAAGAGCGGGTTGCCAATTCGGAGGTGAGCAGCAACGGTGCCGCCCATATAGGCGGTCAGAAGGATCGCGCCGAGCACAGCCGTTCGAGGGAAGGCATAGAGCGCAGTACAGACCAGAGCCACGGCGCCTAACGCTCGCGCCAACTCGGGCGAAGGCGGATAGCCGAGCTCGGCGGTCGCCTTGATCACAACGTCCAATGGGACGAGCTTCATTCCGGCATCGAGCAGCATAAGGGCAATGACAACCCCGCTCATCACATAGCCGGCCCCTCGTCTCGACTTGCTCATCGTCATCACCCTACTATTTCTCTCGCTTGAGCAGTGCAACGATCGCCATTGCATGGCCATGGCCGAGGCCGAACTCGTCCTTTAGCGCGGCGACGATGGCGCCCGCCTTCACCCCGGCCGCCAGTCCCGTCCCGGTCGAAAAACCCCTGTCTTTCCCCCATTTGCGGAACTGGTCCGGGCTTCTGCCGGTCTTGGCCTGGATATTGTCGAGATAGGCCTGAAAACTCACCGCGGCACTCCTCCGGTTGTCGCTCCCACCACCGAGGCCGGAGTGAACCACGCATATCGCGGTCAGGACGTCGTTGTTTTGTATGAAAACGACAATTGCGGCCGCTCGCGTGCGAGGCGCGCAGGGGTCATGCCGATCAGTTGCTTTACCGAACGGGTAAGATGCGCCTGATCAAAATAGCCAGCGCTGAATGTAGCGTCGAGGACGGAGCTCCCGCTCACCAGCAATGCTGCTGCGTGACGCGCACGCTGAATTTGCTGATAGCTGCTGAACGTCATGCCCGTGACACGGCGAAAATGTCGCTGCATCGAACGCTGGCTCATCCAGTCGACGTCGCCGTCGACCGCCGCATCGGTTGCATGGCTGCGTGCTATCACGCCCGCGCGCGCCAAGCGGGCAACGAGATTCTCCGCATTGTCGTAGCTCGGAATTTCCCAGCTCGAATCCGAAAACAGGAAACGGCCATTGGGCAGCACCGGCAACTGGACATCTTGATGGTCGATCAATGCCGCCGTCGGTATCTGTGGCAGGTAGGTTCCCAGTCGAAAACGTATGGCGAGCCATTCGCCATCCGGCGGACATTCAATCAGAGCCCCTTGGATCACCGGCCCCCTGAGTGTCACTACCAAAAACCCCGGAAGCCTGGTAACAACCAGTTCGATGTTTCCCTCGGCCATCGAGAGAAACGAGCCACCGCTCCGGCTCCGGCTGCGCCATACGCGCTCGACGTAAGGTGAGTCCGATTCGCGATCGTCAAATTCTATCAGCACAGGACGATCCGGAAAGCGCATGTCATCAGTCTTCCCCGTAGCTCCTGAGCCGCTCGATATCCAAAATCGTCACGCCACCGTACTCCAACCGCAGCAGGCCTTCCTTCTCAAGCTTGTTCAATGCGCGGTTCGCGTTCTGGCGGGACATGCCGGACAGCGCCCCGATCTCCTCCTGGGTGATCTCCAGATGGGCGGTCGATTCCGGATAGAGGATCGGGTTGAACAGCGAGGCTATGCTGCGGGCGAGGCGCGCGGTGGCATCCAGCGTGCGGTTGACCTCGAGCATGCCGATGAACTGACCGAGCCGCTCATTGAGCTGGCGCACCAGGAAACGGTTGAAACCGACGCTGTTCTCGAACAACCACATGAAAGCGGCGCGCTCCATCAACGCGACGCGGCTGTCGCGAAGCGCGACCACGTCGTAGCGCCGCGGCTCATTCTTGAGCACGCTGCCCTCGCCGAACCAGGCCCCCGCGGTCAGCCCGGCAAGGCTCGTTTCCTTGCCGTCGCGCGAGACCCCGCCCATCCGGGCAAGACCAACGACCATGCCGGCCCAATAGTCGAACGTGTCGCCACGCATGAACACAGTCTCGCCGGTGCCGTAGGACCGCTCCGTGATCCCCGCGCGAGCGACCTCGATCTCCGCTTGCGTGAGCTCGCGCGACCAGGCGGCGATGCGCTTCAGTTGATCCTCTGAAATCATGATCCCGAAGCCAGTCGCACCGTTTCGTCACTCCGTCCTCTGTTGCACTGCAACACGGCCGCTCGCCACCATCCGACGAAAGATGAAGACCGCCACCGCCTGAAAAAACTTTGTCGCAGAATTGTCAGGCTGGAGACATTTCAAAATAGCGCTTTCCCCTATTGAGAACCACCTCGGGCGATGCGGCTTTTGATCCCCTAGCGGGAACGAGAGCCTCACGGGTCCGGTCGAGACCAATAGCTGCATGGTCTGGCCGACACGGCCGTACTAGGATCGCCCGACAGGAACCGACGAAGAGCGCCAATCAAGCGCCATCACCGGGAGGGATTTGTTTGGTGGCTACCAGTCTTGAAGTGCGCGGCGTGTCCTTGCGGTTCGGCGGCGTCCGTGCGCTGACCGATGTCGGCTTCGCCATCAGGGACGGCGAGCTGTTCTCGATCATCGGCCCCAACGGGGCCGGCAAGACCTCGATCGTGAACTGTATTTCCGGCCGCTACAAGCCGACCGAGGGCCAGCTGTTCTATCAGGGCCGCGACATCACCGGCCTGACGCCGAACGCCCGCGCCTCGCTCGGCATCGGCCGCACCTTCCAGAACCTCGCCCTGTTCCACCACATGAGCGTGCTCGACAACATCATGGTCGGCCGCCATCACCTGTTGAAGAACAATTTCCTCACGGGCTCGCTCTACTGGCTCACCGGCGCGCGCAAGGAAGAGCTCGCGCATCGCCGCAAGGTCGAGGAGATCATCGACTTCCTCGATCTCCAGTCGGTGCGAAAGGCGCAAGCCGGCACCCTCTCCTATGGCCTGCGCAAGCGCGTCGAGCTTGCCCGCGCCATGGCGCTGGAGCCGCGCCTCATCCTCCTCGACGAGCCGATGGCCGGCATGAACTTCGAGGAGAAGGAGGACATGGCCCGCTACATCGTCGATCTCAACGAGGAGTTCGGGATGACGGTGGTGATGATCGAGCACGACATGGGCGTGGTGATGGACATCTCTCACCGCGTCATGGTGCTGGATTTCGGCCGCAAGATCGCCGAGGGCGATCCGGGTGCGGTGCTCGCCGATCCCCACGTCAGGCGCGCCTATCTCGGCGAAGAGGACGAGGTGCTGGTCGATCCCGACGATGCTCCGCCGGCGCAGGAGAGCGCGGCATGATGGATTATGCAGGCCGCGTCGCGCAGGCCGATACCTATCCCAAAATGCTCCGGCTCAATGCCAGGGAGCATGGCAACGAGATCGCGCTGCGCGAAAAGGATCTCGGGCTGTGGCGTGTCTTCACCTGGAACGATTACCAGACGCGCGTGCGCGATTTCGCGCTCGGCCTCGTCGAGCTCGGCCTTGGGCGCAACGACGTCATCGGCATCATCGGCGACAACCGGCCGGACTGGGTCGCGGCGGAAATCGCCACCCACGCGATCGGCGGCCTGAGCCTCGGGCTCTACCGCGACGTGCTGGACGAAGAAGCCTCCTATCTCCTCAATTATGGCGAGGCGCAGCTCGTCTTCGCCGAGGATGAGGAGCAGGTCGACAAGCTGCTCACCCTCGCCGACCGCGTGCCTGATCTGAAGCACATCATCTATTCCGACCCGCGCGGGATGCGGAAATACGACGACCCCAGACTGCTGTCGGCGGAGAAACTCGCCGAGCTCGGCCGCGCCCGCGCTACGCGCGAACCGGGGCTTTACGACAAGCTCGTCGATGCGACCAAGGGCGAGGACGTCGCAATCCTCTGCACCACGTCGGGCACCACCTCGCATCCAAAACTCGCAATGCTCGCCGCCGGCCGCGTGCTCGGCCATTGCGCGACCTATCTTGCCTTCGACCCCAAGGGACCCGACGACGAATACGTCTCGGTGCTGCCGCTGCCGTGGATCATGGAGCAGGTCTATGTGCTGGGCAAAGGCCTCTTGTGCCGGATGAAGATCAACTTCGTCGAAGAGCCCGATACGATGATGAACGATCTGCGCGAGATCGCGCCGACGTTCGTGCTGTTTGCGCCGCGCGTCTGGGAATCGATCGCCGCCGACGTGCGCGCCAGGGTGATGGACGCCACACCCTTCAAGCAGCGCCTGTTCGATATCGGGATGAAAAGCGGTCTTGCCGCGCTCGAACAGGGCCAGCGCTCCGGCTTTGCCGACGCCGTCCTGTTCCGCGCGCTGCGCGACCGGCTCGGCTTCACCCGCCTGCGCTCGGCCGCAACCGGCGGCGCGGCGCTCGGGCCCGATACCTTCAAGTTCTTCCAGGCGATGGGCGTGCCGCTGCGCACGCTTTACGGCCAGACCGAGCTTTTGGGCGCCTACACGCTGCATCCCGAGGGCAAGGTCGACCCCGACACCACCGGCGTGCCGATGGCCGACAGCGTCGAGATCCGCATCGACAATGCCGACGTCCACGGCGTCGGCGAGATCGTGGTGCGGCATCCCAACATGTTCCTCGGCTATTACAAGAATCCTGAGGCGAGCGTTGCCGACATCAAGGATGGCTGGATGCTGTCGGGGGATGCCGGCTATTTCAACGCCAACCGCCAGCTCGTCGTCATCGACCGCATCAAGGATCTCGCGGAAACCTCCCGCGGCGAGCGCTTCTCGCCGCAGTTCATCGAGAACAAGCTGAAATTCTCGCCCTATATCGCCGAAGCCGTGGTGCTCGGCTCGGGGCGCGACGCGCTCGCGGCGATGATCTGCATCCGCTACTCCATCATCTCGAAATGGGCGGAGAAGAACCGCCTCTCCTTCACGACCTACAGCGATCTCGCCTCGCGGCCCGAGGTCTACACGCTGCTCCAGAAGGAGGTCGAGACCGTCAACGCCACGCTGCCGCCGGCGCAGCGCATCTCGCGCTTCCTGCTGCTCTACAAGGAGCTCGACGCCGACGACGGCGAGCTCACCCGCACCCGAAAGGTACGCCGCAGCGTCATCAACGAGAAATACGCCGGCATCATCGACGCGATCTACCGCGGCGATGCCGACATCCCCGTCGACACCGTGATCCGCTTCCAGGACGGCATCACGCAGAGGGTGCGCACCACACTGCGGGTGGTGGATCTCGGCGGGCGTGGGCATCTGGCGGAGGCTGCGGAGTGACACACGTGATCGTCATGCGCGGTCTCGACCCGCGCATCCATCCTCTTCCGAACAAGCTTCCGTCCATATTGATGGATTGCCGGGTCAAGCCCGGCAATGACGAGTTGGGTCAGCCGATATGAACACCGCCTTCCTCATCCAGCTCCTGGTCAACGGCCTCGTGGTCGGCACGCTCTATGGCGTGGTCGCGATGTCGTTCGTGCTGATCTACAAGGCGACGCAGGTCGTCAACTTCGCGCAAGGCGAGCTGCTGCTGGTCGGCGCCTGGGTATGCTGGGCGCTGCTGGCGAAATATCAGGTGCCGTTCTGGATCGGCATGCCGATGACGCTGGTGTTCATGTTCGTGTTCGGCATCGCCATCCAGGTCCTGATCCTGCGGCCGATGATCGGCGAGCCGATCATTTCGGTGATCATGGTGACGATCGGCCTCTCGACCGTGCTCCAGGCGACGCTGAAATGGATGTTCGGCGTCAACCCGCAGCCGTTCCCGCGCGTGTTCGAGAGCCAGTCGGTCAGCTTGTTCGGGCTTCAGATCCAGACCGTCTATGTCATGAGCCTGGTGGTCTCGGTCGCGATGATGATCGGCATGGCCTGGTTCTTCCGCGCATCAAAATACGGCCTTGCCATGCGCGCCACCGCGTTCAACCAGCAGGTCGCGCAGTCGCTCGGCATTTCCGTCAAAAGCGTCTTCGCGATGGCCTGGGCGATCTCGGCCACCGTCTCGGCGGTCGCGGGCGTCGTCGTCGCCGTCGTCAACGGCGTATCGTCAGGCCTCGCCGCCTACGGCATCAAGGTGTTTCCGGCGGCGATCCTCGGCGGGCTCGATTCCGTCGGCGGCGCCGTGCTCGGCGGCATCATCATCGGCTTGCTCGAGAACATCGCGCAATATGTCGACAGCGAGTATCTGCACTGGGGCAATCTCTACGAGATTGCACCGTTCTACGTCCTCATCATCGTGCTGATGATCAAGCCCTACGGCTTGTTCGGCACCCACGACATCGAGCGGATCTGACCCATGGCCGGCCCTGCCCTCATCCCCGCTGGTGATTTCCGCACCTCCTATGCGGCCGACACCACGATCTTCCCGACGGCCACCAGCCGCAACTTTGCGATCGTAGGCGTACTGCTGCTCTGCCTCGTGCCGCAATTCCTCGGCGGCTACTGGCTCAGCATCCTGATTCAGATCGGCATCTTCTCGATCGCGGCGCTCGGGTTGAACATCCTGGTCGGCTTCACCGGCCAGATCTCGATCGGCCACGCGGCGTTCTTCCTGCTCGGCGCCTTCACCTCGGCCTACATCTCCAACAATGCGCCGATCCCGGTGTTCTTCGCGATCCCGCTCGCGGGCGTCGTCACCGCGCTGGTCGGGCTGATCTTCGGCATTCCGGCGGCGCGGCTGAAGGGGCTCTACCTCGTCATCGCGACGCTCGCCGCGCAATACATCCTGCTCGACTTCTTCTCCCGCGCCGAATGGTTCACCGGCGGATCGGTGCCGGCCAGCGCCAATCCGTTCTCGATCTTCGGCTTCACCTTGCGCGGCGACAAGCAGTATTTCTACGTCGTGCTGGCCTATGTGCTGGCGAGCTACATCCTCGTCACCAATCTGATGCGCACGCGCGACGGCCGCGCGCTGGTGGCGATCCGCGACCATTATCTCTCCGCGGAGATCATGGGCATCAACCTCACCAAATACCGCACGCTGTCGTTCGGCCTCGCCGCCTTCTTCGCCGGCATCGCCGGCGCGCTCTATGCGCACTACCAGCTCGTGGTCTCCCAGGAAGGCTTTGGCATCGAGCGTTCGATCCTGTTCCTGGCCATGATCATCATCGGCGGCACCGGCTCGATCATGGGCACGCTGATGGGCACCGCCTTCGTGGTGCTGCTGCCGGAAACGATGGAATTCCTCAGCCTCTACCTGAAGGGCGGCGCGATCGACAAGGCGCTGTCGCTCAACAACAACATCACCTTCCTGCGCGAGATCGCGATCGGGGTGATCATCATCGCGTTCCTGATGTTCGAGCCGGACGGGCTCGCGCATCGCTGGCGGCAGATCAAGGCCTATTGGAAACTCTACCCGTTCTCGCATTGAGAACGGGCGACTTGCTAATCAACGAATAAACAGGAGGAGGCAACCAATGAAGACAAAATCCCTTTTGACCACCGCATCGCTCGCCCTCGTGATCGCCGCATTCTCGGCGAGCGCGCAGGCGCAGATCGCGATCGGGCATCTCGCCGATTATTCCGGCGGCACCTCCGACGTCGGCACGCCGTACGGACAGGCCGTCGCCGACACCTTCGCCTGGGTCAACAAGAACGGCGGCGTCGGCGGCAAGCAGCTCAATGTCGACACCAACGATTACGGCTACCAGGTGCCGCGCGCGATCGCGCTCTACAAGAAATGGTCGGCGCCCGACAGCAAGGTCGCGGCGATCATGGGCTGGGGCACCGCGGACACCGAAGCGCTGACCGGCTTCCTCGCGCAGGACAAGATCCCCGACCTCTCCGGCTCCTATGCCGCGGCACTCACCGATCCCGAAGGCGTCAGTGGCAAGGCCAAGCCCGCGCCTTACAATTTCTTCTACGGCCCGAGCTATTCGGACTCGCTGCGCGCGATGCTGATGTGGGCGGCCGAGGACTGGAAGGCCAAGGGCAAGCCCGGCAAGCCGAAATTCGTCCACATGGGCGCCAACCACCCCTATCCGAACGCGCCGAAGGCCGCAGGCGAGGCCATGGCGCAGGAGCTCGGCCTCGAAGTGCTGCCGCCGCTGGTGTTCGCGCTGACACCGGGTGACTACAGCGCGCAGTGCCTGAGCCTGAAATCCTCGGGTGCCAACTACGCCTATCTCGGCAACACCGCGGCTTCCAACATCTCCGTCCTGAAGGCCTGCAAGACCGCCGGCGTCGACATCCAGTTCCTCGGCAATGTCTGGGGCATGGACGAGAATGCCGCCAAGACGGCCGGAGATGCCGCCAATGGCGTGATCTTCCCCTTGCGCACGGCGGTCAGCTGGGGCGGCGATGCGCCCGGCATGAAGACGGTGATGGAGATATCCAAGATGTCCGACCCGACCGGCAAGGTCTACCGGCCCGTGCACTACATCGCGGCGGTATGCTCGGCGCTGTACATGAAGGAAGCGCTCGACTGGGCCGCAAAGAACGGCGGCGCCACCGGCGAGAACGTCGCCAAGGGCTTCTACCAGAAGAAGGACTGGGTGCCGGCCGGAATGGACGGCGTCTGCAATCCCTCGACCTGGACCGACAAGGACCACCGCGGCACGCTAAAGGTCGACCTCTATCGCACCAAGATCGCGGGTGCGACCGACGGCGACCTCAACGATCTCATGGCCAAGGGCACGATCAAGCTCGAGAAGGTCAAGACCGTGGAGCTGCCGCGCAAGGCGGAATTGCTGGGGTGGTGAGCCCCGCCTTCGCTCCACAAACAACTGTCATCCCCCGCGAAGGCGGGGGATCCAGTACGCCGCGGCATCTCAGGGAACTCGGGCGTTTCTGGAATACGGGGTCGCTCGGTCAAGCCGGGCGACGACAGCGGAGTTATAAAGAATGACCGAGATCGCCGAAGCCAGTCGTCCCTCACCCAGCATCGTGCCCGCGCCGCCCCTTCTCGGCGTGCGCAATATCGAGGTCGTCTATGACGACGTCATCCTGGTGCTGCGCGGCCTCAGCCTCGACGTGCCCAAGGGCGCGATCGTGGCGCTGCTCGGGGCCAACGGCGCCGGCAAATCGACGACGCTGAAGGCGATCTCGGGGCTGCTCAAGACCGAGGACGGCGAGGTCACGCGCGGCGAGATCCTGTTCGAGGGCGAGCGGATCAACGGCATCGATCCCGACAAGATCGTCCGCCGTGGCATCTTCCAGGTGATGGAGGGCCGCCGCATCGTCGCCGACATGACGTCGCTGGAGAACCTCAAGCTCGGCGCTTTCACCCGCAGGGACCGCGAGGTCGATGCCGACATCGACATGGTCTTCAACTATTTCCCGCGCCTGAAAGAGCGCACCGGCCTTGCCGGCTATCTCTCCGGCGGCGAGCAGCAGATGCTCGCGATCGGCCGCGCGCTGATGGCGCGCCCGAAGATGATCCTGATGGACGAACCGTCGATGGGTCTGTCGCCGCTGCTGGTGAAAGAGGTGTTTTCCATCATCCAGAAGATCAACCGCGACCTCGGCGTCACCATCCTGCTGGTCGAGCAGAACGCGCGCGCCGCACTGTCAGTGGCGAGCCACGGCTACATCATGGAGCAGGGCAAGGTCGTGCTCGACGGCACCGCGGACGAATTGCGCGACAACGAGGACGTCAAGGAATTCTACCTCGGCGGCGCCGGCGACCAGCGCAAGAGCTTCAAGAACCTCAAGAGCTTCAAGCGGCGCAAGCGCTGGCTCTGACATAGCGTTTTCAAGCGAAGCGGGAACCGGTTCGCGTGAAGAAAACGCGTCAAGACAAGAGACACTTACTCCAGCACCTGCTCCGCTTCCGTGACTGCGCAGAGAACATGATAGAACGACGACGCAGGAATGGTGTCGACCAGCGACTTGCCGTCGCGATCGAACTGGTCGTACCAGCCGCCTCGCACGGGATGGCTGAGATAATGCCGTTCGAGCCGCACCAGGGCCGCGCGCGCCTCATCCGCCGCGCCCGCCTCGCCGGACTCGGCCTGCGCGGTCCACGCCTTCGCGATCTCGGTCTGCGGCCACAGCCGGCGCGTGCTGCGGCGGATGTTGCCGATGGCATCACCCTCGTCGCTCAGGCAGCCCGTCGCCTCGTCGCGATAGCGCAGCGCGCTCGCCAGCAGCTCCGCACGCCGCTGCCCGGTCGGGCAGCCCGTGATGCGCTCGAATCCCTTCAGCAGCCAGACCCACTCCGCCTGATGGCCAGGCTCGACACTGACCGGCTCGATCTTCGACCAGTCCTCCTCGAAATACTCGGTCAGGATGTGCCTCTGCTTGTCGTAGAGATTGGCGAGGAACAGCGCGAAGAATTCGCCGGCGCGGTTCTGGAACGACAGATCGTGGGTCGCGTCGAAGCACGCGATCATCGCCTCGAACAGGTGCATGTGCGGGTTCTGCCGCCGCGGCAGCGAGACCGGCAGCCCCTCGTGGACGCCGCCATGCGGCGAGCGCAGATGGCCGTCGAGGAAGGCGAGCAGCGCGTCGATCTCGGCGCGAACCTGCGCGTCCTTGTCGAGCGCGTAGACGGTCGCAAGCGCAAACAGGATGAAGGCGTGGTCGTAGGCGTCGCGCCGGGCGTCCAGCACCGCGCCATCCGGCGTCAGCCGGTGCACATAGCCCGGCCGGCCGTCGGGCGCCTTCGCGCGTGCCAGCAGGTGCTCCAGCCCCTTCAGCGCGATGGCGCGCCCCTCAGGATACCAGCCCATCTGCGCCGCCTTGGCGTAGCAGTAGATCTGGCGGGCCTGCACGAACACGCGCCTCGGCGCGGCGGCATCCGCCGTGCCGTCGCGGTGCAACCGGTCGATGAAACCGCCCGCGACATGGTCCCAGCCGACGGTCGACCACAGCGGCATCGCGTCGTCGATCATGCGGCGTTTCAGGCGCGCGACGACGCCGGCCGTCTCCTCCGCCGCCGTGATCCGCTCGTCCGCCATCTCGCTCTCTCCACGTCCCGACAATGGCCGTCTGATACCGATGCCGGCGGCGGCGTGCAACGGATGCCAACCCGGAAAGATCAGCCATGACCGCCCATTACGACGCCCTCGAGACGCGCGAGCAAGCCGCGCGCGAGGCCGAGCTGTTTTCGCACCTGCCGGGCGTGCTGCGTAGCGCGATGACGGCGCCCGCCTATGCCGACCGGCTCAAGGGGCTGGATCCGGCCACGGTGACCACGCGCGCGGCGCTGGCAAGCCTGCCGGTGCTGCGCAAGTCGGAACTGCCGGCCCTGCACAAGGCCTCCGCGCCCTTCGGCGGCTTCGTGGCGGCGGCACCGGGCTCGTTCGCACGGCTCTTCACCTCCCCGGGTCCGATCTTCGAGCCGGAGGGCCGGCAGGCCGATCCCTGGCGCGGCGCACGGGCGCTGTTCGCGGCCGGGTTCCGGCCCGACGACATCGTGCTCAACACCTTCAGCTACCACCTCACCCCCGGCGGCTTCATCTTCGACTCGTCCGCGCGCGCGCTCGGCTGTGCGGTGATCCCGGCCGGGCCCGGTAATACCGAGCAGCAATTCGAGCTGATCGAGGCCTACCGGCCGGTCGGCTATAGCGGCACGCCGGACTTCCTGAAGATCCTGGTCGATGCAGCGGCCACGGCGGGCCGCGACGTCTCCTCGATCAAGCGTGCGCTGGTCTCGGGTGCGGCCTTCCCGCCCTCGCTCCAGGCCGAGATCAAGGCGCGCGGCATCGACGCCTACCAGGCCTTCGGCACCGCCGACCTCGGTCTCGTCGCCTTCGAGACGGAGGCGCGCGAGGGCATGGTCGTGAACGAGGGCCTGATCATGGAGATCGTCAAGCCCGGCACCGGCGATCCCGTTGCGGAAGGCGACGTCGGTGAGATCGTCGTCACCTCGCTCGACCCGCACCATCCCTGGATTCGTCTCGCCCTCGGCGACCTCACCGCGGCGCTACCGGGCCCAAGCAAATGCGGTCGCACCAACATGCGGATCAAGGGCTGGATGGGCCGCGCCGACCAGACCAGCAAGGTCAAGGGCATGTTCGTCCGGCCCGAGCAGGTCGCCGAGATCGGCAAGCGGCATTCCGCGCTCGGCCGGCTGCGTCTCGTCATCACGCGCCAGGGCGAGACCGATGCAATGACGCTGAAAGCGGAGACGGCGGCGGCAAATGAGGCTCTGCGCGAGGAGATCGCGAGCACACTGCGGATGGTGACAAAGCTCGGCGGCGCGGTCGAGCTGGTCGGCCCCGGCACGCTGCCGAACGACGGCAAGGTGATCGCGGACGAGCGGTGAGGCCTAGCGTCCCAAACTCCCACTTTCCCTGGTAACAGGGAATTCTGTAGGGAAAACACGCCGCTCGAGCCGGTGATCGGCTTGAAACACCCACCGAGGATTGCCTTGAAAATAAACGTTTCGGTACCGAAGCGACAAAACTGGATCAGGGAAATTTTTGGAGGCCATCAGGCAAGCGGCGCGCCCCCTGAACAGGGATCTGCCGGTCTCCGAGCTTCGGTCGGTCTTGAGTGTAGGACGTGGCAAGTTCCCTGTGTGGGCGCTAATCGATCGCAGCAAAAATCCTGAGAGACGAACTCGCGCCCATCGGCATCCGTTCGCCGAGTGTACAAGAGTCTAAGAGGATCGCTGCTCATATCCTTGAGCGGATCACTGAACTTGAATTGGAGCTTGCCGCACGTGACTTCGCCGTCGAGAGCTGCGATCGTAGCTCAGCTTGCCGGCATTTTCGACGGTGCTACGACCGCCCCCGAAGGCATGGGTTCACGCTGGCGAACCACTGTGCTAAGCTCCGCCGGCGACCAACAACTCGGTCGCAATCTCAGTTAACTCCCGCCGCCCCCGGGATCGGTGGTTTTCTTCTTTAACCGTTCTATTCCAACGGATAGGCCGGTTCAGGCTACGGATCTTAACTTGGCATTAAGACCCATTGTGTGGCGCCATCATTTTAGCTAAAAGCGGCCTGCTCCGTCAGTTGCGTTCAAGAGTCATGATTACGTACAAGCAATACTATATCCAGCGATTTGAGCACGGCCATAGGCGCTGGGTTGCCCGCATCACGCGGGCGGATGGCCAGAATATCCGCACCATCCTGCCGGCTTCTGAGCATGCTTACCTCGATACGAAGCCCATGGCGTCCGCCGAGGAAGCCGAGGAGCTTGCCAAGGAAGGCATCGATTTCGGCGGTGTGCATTAGCCGGTTTGTCGAGAGAGTTGCCGGACAAGATCCGGCTGTCTCATCTCGAGCCGCTGTTCACCTGCCACGTCTGCGGACGGCGGGGTGCTATCCTCAGGGCCGGGAGCGAGGGGGCATGCAACGCACCTCGATGGCCGAACGACCCAGTCGCCGGCAGCCAGACCTACCAAAAGGCTAATCGCAATGGCCTGCGCCGAACCAAAGACTGCGCTTCGACCGCAGCTGCGGCGGCGCGGCAATCCTCCGCCACGGCCAAAAGGCCGATTCGTTCGATGTCAATGTCCGAGAGCGCCGCTTGTTCGCGGCAGATCCGCTCCAGTCTGCGAAACTCCCTCAATTCGCGGTTCATTTGACCCTCCCGTTAGATTGGTGGCAGAGTAACGATAAGACTAGAGTCGCGTTAACGGTGTCTTAACTGGGGCGTTTGCGATCGCCCGGACTGCTGGCACGCAACAGGCGGCTAGCATGAACCAGCCCCCAAGGTCCCGACCTCTTGAAGCGGCTGGGTTGACTAAGATGCGATCAGTATCGCCAATCGCGGTAGGCAACTGCAGTCGATGATAAATGGACACTCACTCGTTCAAACATAGACCGACGGTGGGCAAGCTCCCACGCGTTGAGTCGTCCGCACCCGCCGCTCGGGCAGAATAACGACACAAGCACTTTACTGTTGTCGCAGTTGAGGGCACCGTCAGCGCCGTCCGGCAAGCGGCCACCGGTAAATTACGGGTGGCACACTCACACGTGCCTATGCAGTCCCCAAAACGCCATAAGGAGAAGGGCCAGAGGTCCAGATCCGAGCAGCATGAGAATAACTTCCAGCATGATGAATCAAGCCGCGCCCGAGCAGGAGGCTACGCCCAGACGAAAAATTGTCGTCAAGGGGCGAAGCCGCGCGCAGGATTGTCATGCAAGCCAGCGCGAAGCGTCGAGCCTTTGACCCTGAGCATGTAGTTTTTGCAAAGATGAACTCGCCCATTTTAAACTCGATCAGCGTTTGGTTTCAGAATTTCGGCAGTCTCACGCCGGGGTCCATAATGGCAGTCTGCCTCATATTTTTGGCAATGGCGTTTATCGCGCTCCCCCGCGCGCCGCTTATTTGCGCCGCCGGAGCCGCCTTTGGTTGGAAAGTCGCCGTGGTCATCATATTGAGCGGAACTGTCGGCGCGATCTTGGCTTTCCTAACGTCCCGCTATGTCGCATCGGACTGGTTTCGTCGAAAGCTTGAGAGAAAACCTAACTTCGGCGTCGTTGCACAAGCAGTAGACGAAGAAGGCTGGCGCATCGTCGCTCTTATGCGTTTGGGCGTCCCCCTTCCCGGAGCGGTCCAAAACTACCTATTCGGTTTGACGAAAATTGACATCTCGTCCTACTCGATCTCGACGCTTGTTTTCACCGCGCCGCAAGTATTTTTGTATTCGTTCTTGGGCGCGACTGGGCGAGCCTCGCTTCTCGACGAAAATCTGGGCATCTCGCTGGTCGCGATGGCTCTGATCATCGCAATTGTTACCCTGATAGCATGGCGGGTAAAAGCTCTACTGTCGCGCCGAGCTCCGCTGGCCTAGATACCAGCGGGCGTTCGAATCATTTCAGCGGCGTCGGGGGATGCCGCTCATTGGGACGTCGCACTCGCGCTGGACAGAGGTGGAAGTCATGCCGAAAGCTGTCGCAATCTTGCCCGTCGTTTTTGCCATATATTTTCCGATCGCGTGGCACCTAGAGAGCAGTTACAAGCCGCAGGAGCCCGGTATTCTGCGCCCTCCATTCGCGCATTTCGCGGGGAATGCCTATCTGCGTTACCGGGCCAGTGTGGGAAGCAAGGGTGACACCTCTGCCGAACCCGAGCGCGCAAGGCTGCAGCTGTTCGAGGACGGTAAGCCACTCGGCCCCGCGCACACTGCGCCCCAGGACGTAAGCCAACTTGGCGCCGGCCGTTTCGCATATTTTCAAGTTGGCGAAGATCGGCCCGCCCTGGTTTTCTCGACCTCGGACAACTCCGACCCGAACACCAACGGGCGCACCTACCGCATCAACGATCCGAGCGCTCGCGATCCTTACGAGGAGCAACGGCGCCGCTAGGGGCATGGCTTGGAACCAGAAAAATAGCCATCCCAACATTCTTGATCCCACTTGAGCAGACCAACTACCTTCGTTGACCGATGATTCAATCTTCCAGGGTTCGGCGGACGCTTACCGCGCTGTCTGATAGTTGGCGAAGAGCCAAGCCAAATCGCTTTCACGGCACCTCGCCCGATCGGCGAGGCTCGCGCTCGCACATGGATACTTCGGCAAGACTGATCATCGCGTCCCAGCTCTATCCGCCCGACGCGACCACGACGGCGGTCTATGTCAGCAAGATCGCCGAGAGTCTCGCGAGGGATCGTCAGGTCGTCGTGATCTCGGCGACACAAGGCTCGCACGCGACCGATCAACTCGACAGGCCCGATATCGTCGAACTCAAGAGCTGGAATCCGCGCAAGTCCGCGATCGTCCAGCGCGCTGCAGCCATCTGCCTTCTTGCGGGCCAGATGTTCTTCTCCGTCTTCAGGCGGGCAAGGTCGGGCGACATCGTGTTCTGCGTCACGACACCGTTCACCCTGCCCTACACCGTGCTGCTCGCAGCTAGGTTGCGCGGTGCAAAGACCATGCTGCTGATCTACGACCTGTATCCGGAAGCGCTCGAAGCGGCCGGCATGATCCGTTCCAACTCGTTCATGGCCCGGCTGATCCGCTTGGCCAACACGCTGCTATTCCGGCGGCTGGACGCGATCATCGTGATCGGCCGCGACGTACCGCCGCTGATCGAAAAATATCGGGGCGTCGTCGCAAACCAGCTTCACTTCATTCCAAACTGGGCACTGATCCCGATCGGATATCGCAAGGCCGACCCGGCCAGCCGCTTCCGCGCGTCGTATCCGTCCAGATTCATCGTCGGCCTGTCGGGCAATCTCGGCTTCACCCACGCTCCCGCAACGGTTTTCGAAGCGGCCCGCCTGCTGCGGAATGAAACGGACATTCATTTCGTCCTGTCCGGCTGGGGCGTCGGCTGGGCCGTGCTCAACGACCTCCTGGCCAAGGACAGGCTCGAGAACGTCACGGTCCTTGAGCCGGTAGCCGAAGATGAACTCGTCGAATTCCTGTCGGCCGCCGATCTCTGGGTCATTCCCTATCGCCGGCATGTCACCGGCGTCTCGATCCCGAGCCGCCTCTACAATATCCTCGCCGTCGGCCGGCCGGTGATCGTCACCTCGGAAGCGAATTCGGAAGGCGCGCTCGTGCTCGGTGAAGAGGCGATCGGGTGGGTGGTCCCGCCGGAAAATCCCGCCGAGCTCGCGCGAGCCATACGCGAGGCGGCGGACGATCGACAGGCCACAATGGACAAGGGCGTCCGTGCGGCCGACGTCGCCGAAAAATATAGCGAGGAAGTCGCCCTCGCCCGCTATCGCAAAGTCGTCAACGGCATCAGCCAAGCGCGGACGCGCCGCAGAGCGCACGCGCCGTACAAGTAGTCACCATGCTTGACGCGCGTCATAAGACGGTGACCGGCAACGTCACTCGAGGCTACACTTCCCATGGACACTCTCGGCTACTCGGCCAAGCATTGGCTGGAACAAATCTGTCGAGCTCCACCGAGCGGACAGCTACCCACGTGGCGTTTGGCCATTCCGCTGAGACTACGTGAATCTTCTCGCGGACGGTGACTTCTGGGTCATCTGTTACTGCCGCACCCGTTTTGGGTTTCTCTGTGCAGGTTCGATGTTTTCAGTATTTTGCTGTCGAGTGTCCCGCATCGGGCTGCCGCGCGCCGACTTTGAAGGCAGCGTCCTCGCGTGAGAGAATATGACAGTTGCGTCGTCCCGCCGGAGCTTCGACACCAATTCTGTGCGGCCCGGCCCCATCGGGCCCGCGAGTTGCGGATGGTTTAAGGGCAACGCCGCCAGATTGGCTGCGAAACACACGAGCAAGTGGCGCTAGCGAATGTCATCCTCGCTGCCCGAGGGGACGCTGCTAGTTGCGACACAGCTACTTAAGCGGCTTTTCATACCAGACAAAGTGTGAGAAGCCGTTCTTAGGCCAGCCGCCAGTTTCCTGCTCCAGGATCTTCAGCCCGAACAGATCCGCCAGCGTCTGCAATTCATTTGCGTGATAAAAACGCGCGATCGGCGTCAGAAAAAAGTCGCCGAACTGTTCCCATGATGGCTCAATCGCGGGAAACCTCCACTTGCCTTGCACAAAGCCCAGCGTGGCCCAAAGCGCGAGATGATAAGGCGGGAAAACGGTGAACTTCAGAACTCGGTCGCCGACTTTTTTTCCAAACACATGCTGAACCGCCTTCAGGGGCGGGCTCAGGGCAAAATACAGAGAGCGGTAGAGGTTGTCCCAATTGTAGACTGCATAAAGCATCTTCCCTCCGGGCTTGAGAATGCGAACAAGCTCCATGAAGCATCGCATCGGATCCGGCGTGTGATGTGTCACTCCGTGCGAGATGACGATGTCGGCGACCTCGTCCGCGACGGGAAGCTTGAGGTTAGAGCCGAGAACGCCGTCCGCGTTGAGCGGCGCCCTCTGGATCTGCCGAATCGAGCCATAGGCAAGGTCAATCCCGAACGGCGTTATTCCACGATGCTCCTTGAACGCCTGGACAATGGCTCCCTTACCACACCCGACTTCGATAACGGTGTCAGACCGCGCGAACAGATAGTCGTATTTTGAGTCCCGCAGCCAGCGTCCCAACGGAAGGTTGTCGAGATCCATATAGTTGTTGCAGGGCGTCTCATCGTAGTGATCTCGAACGCGGTTGTGGATGCTTTCCGGAATGACCGCCGTCGTTCCCGCATCCGGACGCAAATCGGCAACATTGCCCATGAAGCCGTAGCGCAGTCCAGACGTCTCGCCACGCAAATGATCTCCCTCGATGGAGAGAGAGCCAAGATCAACGGGGTCTCGGAGAAAGCTCAGATATTTGGGAACAAGCGACATCGCATCTCGGCAAAAGCAGAAAACTTCAGGAAAATCCGCAAGGCCGCCGGACCTTAGACTTCTCCGACTTCGCGAAGCAAGCCTCTTGTTGACAGCACACGCCTCATAACGCGAGTTCAGCGCCGATGTCGAAATACTGCATCAAGCCTATGCCCCGATGGGCATATCCGCCGTTAAGGCTTGACAACAAAAGGCAAATTCGAAACATGCTACGACCCTGGGACCCTTGCGTGCGAGCCACACCGTGACAAGCAAGCCGATGAGCAGTGGCGTCACCGCCCGCTATGCGCGCGGGCGCCATGTCATTGTCTAGCGATACACCCATGGCCGAGCGCTCCGCGCGCATTCGCCCATCGGTTGCAGACCCAGCCGATCTCCTGTTTATTACGGCGGTGGCCATCTGGTTGATCCAGGCCGTCTACATGATTGGGCATGTCGACAGCTGGCTCGACGAAGGCCTCTATCTGATTAAGTCAAGCGAATATTTCAGCGGTCGAGTCCGGCCCTACTCGCTTGAGGACGCGACCGGCTACCCGCCGATCTATTTCTATGTGCTGGGAGCGGCGCAATGGCTCTTCGGCCACGGACATCTGACGGGGCGGCTCTTGTCCGTCCTGCTCTCCCTGTGCACGCTCGTTCTTCTGCGCAAGAGCGCAGATCGATGCCTGGGCAGCCGGCTGGCCGCCGCATTCGCAGTGCTCATTTACGCCGCAAATCCGATGGTCATCGCGTATATGTCGACCGCGACTCCCTACGCGATCATCACCCTGCTCACCCTGGCATCGTTTCTGGTCGTCACGGAAACCAAGCCGCTCCACCCCTTGCTGCAATCGGCAAGCTTGGGCGTGCTTGCCGCCGCACTCGTCCTGATCAGGCTCAATCTCGCAGCCACGCTGCCGATGTTCGCGGCGCTCCATCTGCTCGCAAGCGGACACGGGCAGAAGCGGGCCTTGGCCACGCTTGGGGGAGCAGCGCTAGTCGCAGGCGCATGTCTCGGCGTCAGCATCATGATCTTCGGGCACGGCCTCTTCGAAACGCTCACCTTCCTGCCCGGCCTTACTCAAATTCTCTGGCGCTTTACCGACGTCGGCACCGAAATGCACGACGTCCTCACCCTCACGCGTTCGCCAAACGACTTGCAGTTCAGCTGGCCCGTGGTTCGCGAGGTCGCGAACCGCTACTTCCTGCAACTCTATCCGGCGCTGCTTCTGCCCGCCATTCCGGGCGGGGTGCTCAGCCTGATGCACTTCCGCCGCATACCGCTGGCAGGCTTCTGCACGCTGTATTTCGTCGTCATGACGCTCGTTCACCTTCTGGGATCCCAGAGCTATTGCCCGCCCTGCCTGATGGCCTATGCCAACTACTTCCTGCCATTTGCGGCCATTCCCGCCGCTCTCTGTCTCGTAACGGTCGGAGCAAGGATCCCCGTTTTCGCGGGCCGCACGGGGCTGATCCTGTTCCTCCTTGCTGCGGACTACTACGTCGCTTCGAAGAGCAGGCTTGGAATGCTGATCCCCGATTGGTGGACGAACTCACTCGTCAACGTTCAGGCGCTTGCGCAATCCCTCAAACCGCTTCTTCCTGACGGCCGCATCCTCGTGCTCTCGGACAAATATCAGCCCGTGCAAGCCGTCTGGCTGGCAGGCCGCTTCATCGAGCCCTACAGCGTCAGCCTTTTTCCCAACCTGCGCGAGCCTCTGGTCGGTCTCGATGCCGAGACCAAGGCGAAGGCGCGCCATGCTTTGCAGATGCGTGGGTTTCGCGACGCGACAGCTCTTATCGATGATTTGAACCGACCGACGGCAGCCGTAGCCCTGCAGGAAACGCCTCCGCTGAGTGACATGCTCGCTTTGTATCTCGGAAAACCCAATGCCGAGCAGGTCGAAAACACGCTTCGCGAGCGTTACAGCAAGATAGGCCACGCATCAGAGGGCGGCGTCACCATCTCCGTCTGGATGCCGAAATAAGCTCATGCGCATTCTCGAAATGAACTATGAGTTTCCACCCGTAGGTGGTGGTGGCGGCAAGGCCACCGAAGACCTGGCAGCGGAGCTTTCGAAGCTCGGCCACTCGATCCGCGTCCTGACCGCGCGGCAGGGCAATCTGCCCCGACTGGAAACCAGCGCCGGATTCGAGATCGAGCGCATCTTCGCGTTTCGCAGGCAGCGCGACCGCTGCTCCGTCTGGGAGATGATCGGTTTTATCCTGATGGCCGTTCCAGCGGGGCTGCGAACGGTGCGCACATTTCGTCCGGACGCAATCCACGTTCATTTCGCGGTGCCGACCGGTTTCGCGGCGTGGCTGGTTGCAAAGCTCTCGGGCACGCCATACGTCCTGACGGCGCATCTCGGAGACGTTCCGGGCGGTACGCCGGAACAGACTGACAAGTTCTTCCGCTTGATCAAACCGCTCACTAGGCCAATCTGGCATGGCGCCGCCGCCGTCACGGCCGTCAGTTCATTCGTTGCTCGGCTCGCGCGCGACGCCTATGGACTCGAAGCCCTTGTCATTCCGAACGGCGTCGATGTCGGCAAGTCACCGGCAGCCGCTCGCCCGCCCGGAAGGACCATCAAGCTGATCTTCGCCGGCCGCATGGTGGCGCAAAAGAATCTTGCGTGGGGGCTGAAGCGGCTCGCGGCGGTCAAGGACCGGAACTGGACGCTCGACCTGTTCGGCGATGGACCGAGCAGAACTGAGCTGGAACGGCATTGTGAGGCGCTCGGCCTCTCTGATCGCGTCGCATTTCACGGCTGGGTCGCACCAGAGGAAGTCGATGTTGCAATGTCGCGCTCCGATATCCTGTTCATGCCCTCGCTGAGCGAGGGTCTTTCCCTCGTCGCAGTCAACGCGCTGGCGCACGGGCTCGCGCTCGCCTGCTCACGCATCGACGGCTTTGCCGACGTGCTCGTCGAGAACGAAAACGGACTTTCGGCGCCGCTCGATGATCCGGAAGGCTTTGAACGCGCTCTCGCGCGCATGCTGGACGACAGGGATCAGCTTTTGCGGATGAAGCTCGCCAGCAGCGCCAAGGCAACCTCATTCGACCGCAGGGCGATCGCGGCCCGCTACGAACAGGTGCTGCGATCAGCATCGTCCAAGCTCAGCCAGAGGCGCAAGTGACACAATGCCAGCGCGTCAGTACAAATTCGTAAGTCCACGCGTCATCCGCGGCAACCGAGGCGACTTGCTCAGCCGATGGGGCATTCTGAGCGCTGTTGCGATGATGACAAAGAGGCCGATTGACGTCTTCTGCTCGCGGCAGAGCCATTTGCCGCCGATTCCTGCAACGTCGATCCCCTACGGCCCCGTCTATAATCTCTTTCCGCCCCTGAGCGGCTGGCGATCCCTCGCGAAGGCCGACGTTGCGCTGTGGACTGGGGGCCTCGACTTGCAAGACGATTCATCGCTCGCCAAGCTGTGCCATACCTGGCTCGTCTTCTTCATCTATCGCCTGCTCGGCCTCAAGATCGTTTGCGTCTGCCAAGGCGCAGGTCCACTGGAGTCCCGGGTTGGACGCTTTCTTGCGCGGGCGGTGCTCAATCAGACCAAGGTCTTCATGGCACGCGACAAGGGCACCTTCGATCTCGTCTTTTCGCTTCGCTCGCGCGCCAAGTTGATCCGCTCCCACGACGGCATCTTCCTGCCAGGATTTGAGCCGCTCCAACACCCCACCTCGAAGGTATTCGCCGACCTTGAGAAGGCGTCAAAGGAACATCGCGGGCCTCTCATCGCGATCAACATGCGCCTGTGGTTCCACTTCACGGGCGGATTCCTCCCGTATCAGTTCGCGAAGGCGTCTTTCCGTGAACGCGCCGACGAACGGATGTCGGCATTCGCGGATGCCTTTGTCACGCTGATCGGCCGGCTTCGCGCCGAGATGGACGCCCGGGTGGTACTGGTTTCGATGTACGAGCCGGGCATCGAGGAATGGGAAGACGACGCGACGTGGCTCGGCCGGTTGAAGGCCAGTTTTGCCAATGACCCCGCCGTCATTTTGTGCGAAGATGACCTGTCGATCCCGGAGTTCACTACCCTTATGAACGGTTTCGACCTGGTGATTGGTACGCGGCTGCACTCGACCCTGGCCGCACTGAGGCAAGGCGTGAGAGCGATCCATCTTTCCTACACACTGAAGGGCAAGGACATCTTCGACAGCCTTGGGCTGGCGGAGTTCGCGTTCGATCTGAACGGATTCATCGAAGCGCCGGAGGCGGTCTTCGAGCTTGCGCGCGCGACCATCGACCAAGAGGAGCTGCCGGCCCGGATCGCCGCGATCACCGCGAATGCCATTGCCGAAAACTTGCAAGTGCTGGACCAAGCGCTGGCCGAGGCATGCACCGCCAAGATGGCTTCCGGCGGCCAGCGATCCCCCGGCAATCCGCGATCATCCTGATGTGCGGGATTGCCGGTTTCATCGGCGAGTGGGACGCAGCTCGCCTCAACGATCTGACAGATGCGCTCGCGCATCGCGGGCCGGACGGACGCGGCGTCGATTTCCTGCCGCCGGGCAACGCGATCGGCCTGCCCGCCAGCGCCGTCGGATTGGGACATCGCCGACTATCGATCATCGACGTCGCAGGCGGCGCGCAGCCGATGTGGGACGCGGACCATACCGCCGGCCTCGTCTTCAACGGCGAGATCTACAATTTTCGCGAGCTTCGCAAGGAGCTCGAGGCCCGCGGCCAGCGCTTCTCGACGCATTCCGACACCGAAGTCATCCTCCATGGCTGGCGTGTCTGGGGCCCGCGAGTCGTCGAGCGCCTCGAAGGGATGTTCGCATTCGGCCTGTGGGACACGCGCACGCGAAGCCTGTTCCTGGCGCGCGACCGACACGGCATCAAGCCCCTCTATTACTCGCTTCCCGGCCCCGGCCAGATCGTGTTCGCCTCCGAGATCCGGCCGCTGCTGCGCGCCGCGGACCGCGCGGCGACGATGAACAGATCTGCTCTCTACGAGTATCTTCTCAGGGGCTGGTCGGCGCAGGAATCAACGGTCTTTTCTGGCATTCAGCAGCTTCAGCCGGGCTGCTTCATGCAGTTCGATCCCGCGAAGGGAGCCGGCGCGGCAAATATCGAGCGGTACTGGCGCCTGCAAAGGCCCGGCAGCGCGGCACCTGCCGCATCTGCCGACGAGGTCGCCGATACGCTGCGGACGCTATTTGACAACGCGGTGTCCTCGCATCTGGTAGCCGATGTCGAGGTTGGCGTGCTGTTGTCGGGTGGATTGGATTCCTCAGCCGTTGCCGCCTCGATGGCAAGGCTGGTGGACCCGTCATCGATCCAGGCCTTCACGATCGGATTTGGTCTTCCCGACGACGAGATCCCCTTTGCGAGGTCGGCCGCGAGCCATTGCGGGATCAGCTCGAACGAGCTTCTCGTCGATCCGTCCGTGTTCTCGTCGGGCTTCACCGATTGCATCGAGAGCCTGGAAGAGCCGATCGCGCACCCGGTCATGCAGACGACCTGGCAGGCGGCAAAGTTCGTCCGGCAGAACGTGAAGGTGGCGCTGCTTGGCGAAGGATCGGATGAGCTCTTCGCGGGGTATCCGCACTATCGCCTGTTCGGACCGCCCTTCTCGCTGCTGCCGCGCCGCCTGGTGCGGAAATACGCGCTTGACGTCATGTGTCTGATGCCGGGTAGCCGCACGCTCGCGCGCCTGATGACGCCGGGCTCCTGCCAGCCGGACGCGCTCGAAGCCATCGAGCGCAGGATTCAGCCATGGTTCGGCGGCGACGATGACGCCGATGATATGCTGCGATTCGAGGCCGAGACCGCGCTCGTCCAGAACCAGCTCATGCGCGTCGACAAGCTGACCATGGCGCATTCGATCGAGGCGCGGGTGCCGTTCCTGGACAAGGCATTCGCCGAATACGCCAATGCGCTCCCCTTCGGACTGAAGACGGAGAAAGGCGTGGCGAAGGCGATTTTCCGTAAGGCCATGCAGTCCCGGCTGCCGCCGGACGTCCTTCATCGTCCCAAGTCCGGCAAGAAGGGTACACAGGCGCTGCTTCCCATGATCAACGCCCTGCTGGCGCCGGGCGGGCCGCTGCATCATCTGATCGACGAAAAATCGATCGCGGCGAGGGGCTTGTTCGATCCGAAAGCGACGCGCGACTGGATTGATGGTATGGGTTCACCCGCCGTTCGCCACCACCCGATCGAGAGCCGACGGCGCGCCAAATTTGCGCTAGCCCTCGCCGCTCTCGAGCAGTGGTGCCGCCTCTACCTCGACGTCGACCGCAGGACCTCTCCGGTCGAGACCAGACACATTCCAGAACCTTCCAGCGCCCGCCATAGCCCCAATGTCCTCTGACTCCGCCGCAGTTTCCCCGTTCGATCGTCTGGAGCCTTCGCTGTTCACCAAGCTACGGCAGCAGCTCCATCCGATCTATGTCAAGTCGTTCGGCCCGATCGCGGGTTCACAGCATCACCTCGATCGGATGACGGACGACAGTCTGGACGTGAAACGGTCGATCGCCCAATTGTCACTCTTCGAGAAGGAAAGCGGCCGCAGCCTGCGGGGGTTGAAGCTGCTCGAGGTGGGCGCCGGGCTCGGTCTGACGGTGACCACGGCCAGGCTGCGGTTCGGGGCCGAAGCCTACGGCCTCGAACCAGGCGGTGAAGAGTTCAGCGGCACCTACGAACTCGGCCAGCAGCTTCTGGACGGCTGCGGGTTGGATCCCGGACTCCTCGTCAATGGAGTTGGGGAGCACATCCCCTTCCCTGATCAGAGCTTCGACGCGGTCATTTCGTCCAACGTGCTCGAGCACGTCGCCGATCCCGCAGCGGTGATGAAGGAATGCTTCCGGGTGCTGCGGCCCGGCGGCGTCTGTCACATGGTGATCCCGAATTTCGGGAGTTGGTGGGAGGGCCATTACGGCCTGCTGTGGCTGCCGCACAGCCCGCACTGGCTCGGCCGGCTTCGCGTGCGCCTCGCAGGGCGGGACCCGGCCTATGTCGACACGCTGCAGCTCATCACGCCCGCCAAGATGAAGCGCTGGATCGCGCCATTCGGCGGCAGGATCGAGGTCAAGGGGTGGGGCCAGGCACTGTTCGAGGAGCGCGTGCGGTCGCTGAACTTCGAAGAGTATTCAACCCTGGGACTCGCGAAGAACCTGCTGCGGGTATTCCATCGGCTCGGGGTCGTCACGTTTCTGCTTGGCCTTGCACGAATATTGCGCTGGGAAACTCCCATCGTCCTCACCTTCGTCAGGACATCATGAAGCTTCGCCCCAGCCTGCTTCGGCAGTGGACGAGCGCCCGGATCTCACGGCTGGCCTGGCGCGGCTGTCAATTGCTGATCTCCGCGTCGCTGATCCTGTGGCTGCTGTCGAAGGTTGATTCTGCGACCGTCAGCGCGATCGCCGGCTTTCCGCCCGCGGTTCTTGCCATTGCGCTCGTCATCTTTGCGAGCAGTCAGGTGTTCGGTGCGTTGCGGCTATGGGTGCTGCTGCGCGGCCAAGAGGCGACATTTCCGCCGCTCTACCTGATGCGGCTGACCTTCATCGGCTTTTTCACCAACAACTTCCTTCCCAGCACGGTCGGCGGCGACGTCTACAGGGCGGCGGCGCTCACGCGCGGCGGCCACGACCTCAAACTCGCGATCCTGACCCTGGTCGCCGACCGTCTGCTGAGCCTTATCATCGTTGTGCTGATGACGGCGGCTGCGCTGCCCTTCACCAATTTCTGGGAGCTGCGGCCGAGCGCGACCGGAATCTCCGCCCTATCGCCCGCGATCTGGATCGCGGCAGCGCTTGCCGTGGTGGGCATGCTGGGCGTCCTGGCGAGCCGTAGCCCTTCGTTCCGACCGGCCGTCACGAGGCTGGGCCAGAAAATGGCCGCGGCCACCACACGCGCGTTTCGCTTCGTCGGCATGCCGAGCGCCCTTGCGCTCGCGATCCTCTTCTCCGTCCTAAGCTCCGCCGCGTCGATCCTGGCCCAGCTCATCATTGCGCAAGCGCTCGGAATGGGGGTCGACGTCATGCAGCTCACTGCCGTCATCGGCCTCGTGACGCTGGCGGCCCTGATGCCCGTCTCCATCAACGGCATCGGGCTGCAGGAGGCCGGCCTCGTCGCGCTGTTTCAGCTCCTCGGCGTTGCGCAGGAGCCGGCCATTGCCTTTGCTGCCTTCAGCAGAGCGTTGATCCTCGGAACGAGCGTCATCGGTGGCCTCCTGCTGATGTTCTCGGGCCGGGGGTCGGCAGGTCAGGCTCACCGTCCGAACCGGTAGTTCTCTGCGGCGAGATCCGAGCCGCGGTAGAGCCAGCCCATCTGATAACCACGATAGTCGAGCGTCAGGACAGGCCGCGATTTCGGCTGCGGAACGCCCTGAACGATGCGGCTCCGATTGAACAGATAGTAATCGTGATCGCCCAAGGGCTCTTTTCCGACGACAGTTGCGGCATCAAATATCTCAAATGACCGCGGCCGCTCCGGCAGCCATCGCCCATAATATAGGTGAAAAATTCGCCCATTTCGACAGATGTCCGGCGATCTCTCGCAGAGATCCTCGAACTTCTCACCCAGGAGCGCGCGTTCTTCGCCCCATCCCATCCAAGATGGATTCAATCGGCCGGCCTCCGCATAATCGGCGTCCGGATAAACTAACCAGAACGGTCGAAAAGCAGCGTACAGCGGCCGGAACGGCATCGTCTCCAGGATCAAGAACGATGCTGCGATGAAAGCAATGACGGCAAGACCAACGCTCCTCGTTCGATTCACCAGACAGTACCTCTGCGCGCTCGACAATATGACTAGCAGAGACGCAGCGAGAACCAGGAACAAGGGCGTGTTCAGATATCGGTGAGCTAACGGCACCTGCAACAGCGCGCCGACCAAGATCAATACCAGCGCCACGACGAAGAGGAAACCAGCGGTGGCATCACACGGTCTGCGTCCGGTCAGCAAGAGTATGCATGCGAGGAGCACCATGATGAACAGCGGAGTCGGAATCGCAACGATTAGGATCTCGAAGGCATAACCCAAATATGCGAGTCTGGTGATCGCGAGACTGTCGAAACCGAAATGCAGCCACACTCCATTCAACGCAAAGGATCGCGTTATCGGGCTCGGATGGAATGGCGCCCAATAGGGCTGCAGCAGAGCCGTCGAGACCAGACCCGCGGCAAAGCCAAGAATCATGATGCCCGCGACAATTGCCGGAAAGTGCCGCACTGCCAGCGGGAGCTTTACGGCTTTCAATCGTTGGCTCCAGCTTCCGAGGAGCACCGCCGCTGCCATCAACGATCCAATGGCCATCGCCACGGCAGGCACACGGCTGGGAATTTCCCCACCGCCTTTTCCCGACAGGACCAACAGCGGAATCCAAGCCCATGAGGTCATCGCATCGACGATTCCCGGCCAGACGCCGCCCCACAGAACAGAAGGGACCCCTATGACGTACAGCAGCGTGGAGAGCACCGAGACAGACAGCGAGAGCAGAATCCCGGCAACGGTGCCGGCCAGGCCTGCAGCGATCGGGCGCGTCGGCCATTGGGTAGCAGCAAAGACTGCCGGAGCTATCAGAACTATGAACAGAATCGGAGAACCGGAGAGCTTTTCCTGCGCCGCCAGTGTTGCCACGACAATCGCTGCAGAGAAGGCCTGAACGCTCGTGCGCTGGCTGCTGGTAAATGCGACGCTGACCAAGAGCAGCGCAACGACCGCACCGAGGGAGGAAATCAGATCATAATTGAACGTCTTGATCGTGATATTGGTCATCGGAAAGGTAAATAGGCTCGTCACTGCCAGGACGACTATTCCCGGACTGAAGGGATCAAATCCGCCCAGCTTGGCGAGCAACAGATAGATGATCAAGAGCAGACACGAACCGAGCAGCCAATGACCGATCTTCAGGATCATGCGGATGCGATCTTCTGGAAGACTCAGTCTTTCCGCCAGCCGCACGAGATGGACCGCTACCGGCAATGTCGTGCGGAATGCGCCGGCTGCCAGTTGACCATGTCCTCGATTGGCCGGCTCCAGCAACAGGTTCGTCAGCCCTGTTTCATCTATCGTCATGAATTGGGTGTCCCGTTCGACTGAAACCACAACGGGAACGAACATAAGGAGCATAACCGCTCCCGCGTGAACGAGGGTTTTTCCCTTTTTTCGAGCGAAAGCCGCAAACATCCCACATAGAACGAGAGCCGCAGCCAACTCGATGCCATTGACCTGCACGAAATGGAATATGGGAATGGGCTGAAGCATACTTCGTTAGACATCTAGACCAATGGATGCCACTATTGCGCGAGTTCGTCAGCGGACACGTGTACCAATGATGCGTTTCTTATCTCGAATCTCTCCGGCAACAACCGTTCTCGCACTTGCCCTTTTCAACATCATTGTTCTTTTGGTGATGGAGACACGACATCTAGCTTATCTTCAAAATGACCCGTTGGCGCCCTTCTATTTGATCGATCAAGCCTATCATGGCGAGCTGCTGGTCGCAGATCGCCAACCATGGCTGCTTCCTTCGCTGATAGGCAAGGCCTTACATGGGCTGTCCATCGCGGATCGTTACACGCTCATAATGCACGCGTCGACGGCGATCACGACGATTTTTGTCGGTCTGACGGCACTTCCCCTGTTCTTCCTCGTCCGCCGTTTCGGAAGCGATCGCACCGCAATGATTGCAGTCATTCTGCTGTTGACCAACGCTCAATTCTGCATCTCCGGCCTGTATCTCAACCCGACGGTGCTACTAACCTTCCTGGTGACCCTTTTCTTCGCGGTTCTGGTGTATTGGCCGCCTCGGGCTCTCCTAACACTCGCCGCCATCGCCGGCCTTTCGGTATTGATCCGCCACGAGGGCCTGATCCTTGCAGCATTCCTCTTATGGATCATCTACTGGAAGTACCGGCACGACCATTCCGGCCGGCCAGCGGCCTTGAAAGCAGTTGCTTTCCTGGCGCTGATCGTGGTCGCAAACTACACGATCCGCCTGCTATGGACCGCCGATGCGATAGGCTTTTTGCGCAATACCGGGACCTCCGACAAGTTCTTTTCCTTGCTCAGCTTCAGCCCGGCACGCGTGTTCAGCTACCTGATGGCCGTCCTCAACTACAAAATGGAGAAGCTCGATGTAATCGCCGCGACGCTCCCCCTGCCGCTGCTGGCTTTGGTGCCAATCGGGGCCGTCGCCTGCTTACGAAAGCGCTCGGGAGCGGGCTTCATCATGATGTACCTCCCGCTCTACGAAGCGGTCGTCCTCATCTATCTGCTGGTCCTTCCGGTCAGCACCCATCTTCTGCAGAACTACAGCGCGGCGAATTTGCTGATCGATGTTCGCAATGTGGTGCGATACTATCAGGTATTTACACCTATGCTGTTGTTCTTTGCCGCGATCGGGGGAGCCGAGACCTACCACCTGATTTCAAGCAAGACTTCGGGCAAATTCGACGCTCAACTCGTCAAGGCCGCTTACGTCATTGTCGCGGTATTCTGCATCAATCAGCAGTTTCTGCTGCAGAATTCGTATCGGTTTCAATTCGTTAAGGCCGAACCGCACGCTGCCGAAGCCTTCGAGACTGCCGACTGGTTCAGAGCCAGACAAATTCGAAGGACACCAATCGGAATGATTGCGCCCAGTCTCCATCCGGTCCATTTTGCGATCATATCCGGCAACAACGAAGTCAATTGCTGGGGAGGCCAAAGCGATCCCAACTGGGACTGCGAGCATGCCGGAAGAGCCTCCGCAACCACCCTACTGCAGGCCGGCGATCCATATTTTTCTTACGTCTTGATCGAGACAGGCAGTCCCCTCACTCTCCCGGCCAGCTCATATACGGCCGTGTTCACCTCGTCCGGCGGGCGCTACACAATCCTGCAAAACACTAGGCCGGCCGCCGCAACACCGCATTGATGGACTGGGCGAACACCTGGCCGCGATCCGTCGAGTCCAATAGTCTTGCGATCGCCGTGAGCAACCAGCTCGCCGAGCGGGCCGCAAGAGGGAAGCCGGGAGAATACAACAGCGATGTCGTCAGCATGCTACCCGCCTGCAGCGTCGCATGCGCGAGGCCGCCTGCGGCTGAGAGCTCGACGATTTCGAACCCCGCGTCACGGGCGAGCTTCTCCACCCCGTAGCGGGTGAAGCGGAAGTAGTCGTGCGGCTGACCGTGAAGATAATAGAGGAACGGCACCGAGAGGATCAGGACACCGCCCGGTTTGAGCACGCGTAGCAGTTCGGGAAGCGCCGTCCACGGCTGCGGCATGTGTTCAAGAACAGAGCAGCAGAAGATGGAGTCAAAGGTGCTGTCCGGAACCGGCAGCAGTCCTTGCGCGTCGGAGACGAAATCGAGATCCGGATGGGTGGGGAAGGCGTCCGTTGCGAAGTAGCTGCTGGCCCTGGAGCGGATCGCGGCGCGCCAGGCCAGCCTCCCGGCGCCCAGGTCCAGCGTCGTGCCCTTCACGTGGCGATGGATCAGCGGAAGCAACGCGCCGTAGGCTGTGCGATGGTCGACGGCAAGGTCCCAAAATTCATCGGAGCCGATCGTTCGATCGCAGACTTCGTTCCAACGTCGCTGCAGCCAGCCAATCACAGCTGTTCATCCTATGGAGCAAGGTGGGACAGGCGCGCGTCCAGGCCGAGCCAGATCCACAGCGCGCCCCGATCGTCGCACTTTTTTGCCGCATGGTCGGCCCAGCGTCGCGACAGGACGCGCTGATTGAGGAAGCTCGTTCGTGACGAAGCGGGCATCGGGAGCTGCCGCAGCCACCGCGAGATCGGGGCACCGAACCCCTTCTTCGCCCGCTTGAGGATGTCGTCAGGCAGCCGGTTGCGGAGCGAGCGCTTCAATATCCACTTGCTCACACCTTTGCGCAACTTGACGTCGATCGGCAGACGCCGTGCGAACTCCACCACGTCGTTATCGAGAAAGGGAGCGCGGACTTCGAGCGATTCGAGCATCGAGCTGCGATCCGACTTCACCAGGATATCGTCGGGCAGGTAGAGGTTGGTGAAGAACTCCAGCGTGCGGTTGGCATCGTCACCGGCTTGCGATTGCTCCCACGCCGTTATCGCTTCCCCGTACAGCGTCTCCGGATCCACCTGCTCCTCGAAGAGTTCCGATATTTCCCTGCTGCCGAGGGCGCCGAGCCACGCCGCATTCCACATCGACGGCTTCAGGCTCAGGCCCCTCAGGCCGCGCTTGACCTTGAAATCGAAACTCATGTTCCGCTCGGAGGGCGGCAGCCGACTCGCCAGAACGGAGATCGCCTGATGGATCTTGCGCGGAACCATCCGATCGTACATGCGGGCAAGCCCGAGAATCTTGAAAGGATCGTAGCCGGCAAAGAGCTCGTCGCCTCCGTCGCCCGACAGCGCCACCTTAACGCTCTCCGCAGCGTACTTGCACAGTACCGACGTCGGGACGATGGAACTGTCCCCCATGGGCTCGTCGATACGCCCGAGCAAGGCAACGAGCTCCGATCGCACGGCGTCGAGATCACAGAGCTTGAGGTGCCAATTGCATCCGACGAGCTTGGCGACCCGCTCGGCGTAACGAGACTCATCGAAGCTGGGCTCGGTGAACCCAATCGAGAAGGCGTCAATGGTCTTGGGGTCGCGCGCGTCCGCCGCATGCGCCAGGATCGCCGAGGAATCCACGCCACCGGACAGAAAAAGACCTAGCGGCACGTCGCTTTCGAGCCGTGCGGACACGGACTTGCCGAGAAGATGGTCGAGCTCCTCAGCCCAATCATCTTCCGTCCCCGCGGGCGCTGCGTCGGTCAGAATTGAGAAGCGCCAATAGGATCGCTCGATAGGGGCTGGCAGCGGAGCATGGTCGATCTGGGACAGGTTGATATCGAGCCAGCTGCCGGGCCGCAACCGCTGGACCCCCGCGAGCGGCGTCCTAGTTCCTGGGATAAAGCTGTACGCAAAGAGCTTCTGTATCGCCAGACGATCGATGCCGGTCCCCCTCAACGAAGGATGTTTGGTCATCGCCCCGAGCTCGGAGGCAAAGACGAACTCTCCGTTCTTTACGGTCCAAAATAGGGGCTTCTCACCGAACCGATCGCGCGCAAGGACTAAGCGCTCGCCAGCACGATCGAGTAGCGCGAAGGCGAACATTCCGTTGAGCCTGGGCAGCAGTTCCTCGCCCCATTCGACCCAGCCGTGAAGCAGCACCTCGGTATCACTGTGGGATGTCGCGAAGCGATGCCCGCGCGCCTCCAGCTCCGACCGGAGACTTCGGTGATTGTAGATTTCGCCATTGAATACGACCGTTATGCGGCCATCCGGAAGAGACATCGGCTGGATGCCACCTCCGATGTCGAGAATGGCGAGACGCCTGTGCGCGAGGTGTACGTGCCTCTTCGTATCCGACAGGAAGCCTTCTCCGTCGGGTCCCCGATGGGCAAGCTCGCGCGCCATCGTCCTCAGGACGGCGGGATTCTCGGCGCCGACGAAGCCTGCGATTCCGCACATGTCAGTCGCTTTCAGCCTCGAAATTGATCCGATTCTTTACATCGTAAATACGCTTGCTCTGCGACTCGAAGTAGATCCGGACCATCAGTTCCGCGAGCAACCCCATCAGGATACACATCGTGCCGGTGATCGCGCACAGCGACACGAGAAGCGGCAGCGGCGTCTGGATGAAGGTAATGCCATCGAAAAATTTCAGCCAAAGAGAATATAGGCCGGTACAGAACCCAAGGGCGAAGAAGGCGACCGCGGCTCCGCCGAAGACGTAAATCGGCTTCGTTTCGTATTCGGTCAGGAACTTGACCAGCAGCAGATCGAGCACGACCTTGAAGACGCGCTCCAGTCCGTATTTAGACTTGCCGGCGCGACGCGGGTGGTGCGCGACCGGAATTTCCACCACGCGGCCTCCCTGCCAGGCGGCGTAGATTGGGATGAATCTGTGCATCTCGCCATACAGCCGGAAACCGCGCAGAAGGTCGGCCTTGTAGGCTTTGAGCGTGCAACCATAGTCGTGGAGCGACAATCCCGACAGCCAGGAGATGAGCCGATTGGCGAGCCGCGACGGCAAATTCCGCAGCAGTGCGTTGTCCTGCCGGTCTCGGCGCCAACCCGACACGACGTCGAACCCCTCGTCCATCTTGGCAAGGAGCCGCGGAATGTCGTCGGGATCGTTCTGCAGATCACCGTCCATAGGCACAATGACGTCGCCCCGCGCCGCATCAAATCCCGCCATCATGGCGGCGGTCTGGCCGCAGTTTCTAGCGAAGGTAATCACCTTGAACCGGGAATCGGACGCGGCGAGGCGCTCGAGTTGCTGCGCCGAGCCGTCGGTCGACCCGTCATTGACCAGAATGACCTCAACCTCCCGTCCAAGCGTCGAGATGGTCTTCGCGAGCGCCGCACGAAGCGGCTCAATGTTGGCCTCTTCGTTGAAAATGGGAATGACGATCGATAGTCTCGCGGCCCGACTTGGCATTTCCAGCTCTGAAGTCGGCGCAACGTCGGTCATGACAGCCTTCCAGATAGATCCCCACGCTGAGCGATAGAACTGCCCGCCCCACCCTTTGACGTCGTACTTCGAACGCAAAGGCATCGTCAACTGGTAGATCTGCAGTCCCCGGCCTGGCGAATTAAGGTTGTCGGCCGCTTGCCTGGGCCCGGCATTTCGGATAGCCAGACATCAATCACTGCCGACATGGACGATGATGTCAGGAACTGGTCAGAGCCTCTACCGACGCGCACGCAAGGTAATGCCCGGCGGAACGCAGCTGCTCTCAAAGCGGCCGGAAATGTTCCTGCCAGAGCAGTGGCCGACTTATTTTAAATCGGCCAAGGGCGCCGAGGTCGTCGACCTCGATGGCAAGACCTATCTCGATATGAGCTATTGCGGCATCGGCGCCACGATTCTGGGCTTTGCCGATCCCGATGTCGATGCGGCGGTGAAGACCGCGATCGACATGGGCTCGATGTCGACCCTGAACTGCGCCGAGGACATCGAGCTCGCGGAACTCCTGGTCGAGCTGCATCCTTGGGCAGACATGGTGCGCTTCGGCCGCGCCGGCGGCGAGGCCATGGCGATCGCGGTCCGTATCGCGCGTGCTGCGACCGGCCGCGACATGGTAGCATTCTGCGGCTATCACGGCTGGCACGACTGGTATCTCAGCGCCAATCTCGGTGAGACCACCGCGCTCGACGGCCATTTGCTGCCGGGCCTCGACACCAAGGGCGTGCCGCGCGGGCTCGCCGGCCTGATGCATCCGTTCCACTTCAACAAGCTCGACGAGATCGAGGCGATCGTCGCCGCCCATGGCGAGCGGCTCGCTGCGATCGTGATGGAGCCGGTGCGTTCCAGCGAGCCCGAGCCGGCCTTCATCAAGGGTATCCGCGCACTCGCCGACCGCTGCGGCGCCATGCTGATCTTCGACGAGGTGACCTCGGGCTTTCGCATCAACTCCGGCGGCGCGCATCTCGCCTACGGCGTCGCCCCCGACATGGCCGTGTTCGCCAAGGCGATCGCCAACGGTTTTCCGATGGCCGCGATCGTCGGCCGCGCCTCGGTGATGGACGCTGCGCAAGAGACCTTCGTCAGCTCGACGGCCTGGACCGAACGCGTCGGCCCGGTCGCAGCCTTGGCCACCTTACGGAAGCATCGCGAACAGAACGTCGCCCGGCACCTGATGCGGATTGGCAGCCGGATCCAGAAGGGCTGGACCGAGGCGTCACAGGCCACCGGCATGCCGCTGCACGTCTCCGGCATCTCGCCGCTCGGCCATTTCGCCTTCGATCTGCCCGACGCTCAGGAGGTCCGCACGCTGTTCACGCAGATGATGCTCGACCGGGGCATCCTCGCCACCGGCTCGTTCTACGCGATGTGGTCGCACACCGACGCCCACGTCGATCGCTACCTGGAAACGGTGAACGAGGTGTTCCGCGACTTGCGAACCGCGGTCGACCAGAAGGCCGTCAAGCAGTTGCTGCGCGGCCCCGTCGCGCATTCCGGATTCAAGCGGTTGACCTGATCAGATCCCAGAGCGTTTTCAAGCGAAGTGGGCACCGGTTCGCGTCAAGAAAACGGGTAAGACTAGACTCCAAAAATATCGCGCACCACATTGCGCGATGTCGGCGACCTTGCAGCCTTCGGATAGATGCCGTGCAAGATGCTGTCGGCGGCAAGCGCACCGCCATCGATGATGATCGCGCCTGTCGACACGAAGGTGTTGTCGCCCACTGCAGTCTTGCCGATGACGCGGCTGCCACCATACATCACGATTCCGCGGCCGAGCGACGGATAGTCGTTGTCGAGGTTCGCCCCCACCGTGCAGTTGTGATAGCAAATGAAATAGTCCGAATAGCTGGCGCGGCCGAGCACGGTGCCGACCGGATGCTGGACCGCGAACACGTCGGGCAGCTCCACCTCGTAGAACGCATCGAGCGCGTGCAGCGCCTTGTTGAGCGCATAGGCCTTGTCGGCGACGGGATGGCCGGGCCGCTCGCGAAACACCGAATTGGCGAGATAGTAGAGGAAGATCGCGTACTGGTCGGAGTGCCAGTGCGAAAACCGCGCCTCGCCGTTTGCAAAGAACCCTTTCAGCCTTACGTGCGAAAAACAGTGATCGATCCGGCCGAGGGCGAGATCGACGAATTTTGGAAGGTCGCCGAGGTCGGCGCCGTCGGGGAACAGGTTCTCGAACTGCTTGCGCACATAGAGAGCGAGATCATTGCGGGCAAGCGAGAGCTGCACGGTGCTAGTTCCTGCTTGAGGAGCTGGCGCGCACGTCGAGGCCGCGCGAGAGCAGATGGCTGCGCAGCTTGATCGGGCTGTGATCGGTGAACAGGAACATCGAGGAGATCGCGACCGCCGAGGCGCCGGCCTCCAGCGCGTCGATCGCGTGCTGGAGCGAACCGCAGCCGCCGGAGACGATCAGCGGCACGCTCAGTACGCTGGCGGCCTTGTGGATCATATCGAAGTCGTAGCCGCTCATGGTGCCGTCACGGTCGATTGAGCCGAGCAGCACCTCGCCGCAATGCAGATCCTCACAGCGCTGCGCCCATTCGATCGGATCGAGCGCGACATGCTCCCGACCCCCGTCGATGAACACGCTGGCGTGGTTGGGGTTGATCTTCTTGTAGTCGATCGAGACCGTCATGCACTGGTCGCCGAAGGTGCGCGCCGCCTCGCGCAAAAACTCCGGACGCCGCACGGCCTCCGAATTCACCGACACCTTGTCGGCGCCGGCGCGCAGCAGCATGTTGACGTCGTCGAGTGTCTTGACCCCGCCGCCGACGGTGAACGGCATGAAGATCTCTTCCGACATCCGCTCGATGATGTCGACGACGCGGCCGCGCGAGGCCGCGCTCGGCACGATGTCGAGCACGATCAGCTCGTCGACGCCGTAATCGTTATAGACTTTCGCCGTCGTCACCGGGTTGCCGGCGGCGCGCTCGTTCTCGAAGAAGCGAACATATTTGACTAGCCTGCCATCGCGCAGCAGGAATTTTGGGATCAGGCGCTTCTTCAGCATCGACGTCAGGGATTCCAGCGCAGGAAATTGCTCATCAGCTCGATCCCGGTGTCCTGGCTCTTCTCGGGATGGAACTGCGTGGCGACGATATTGTCCCGCGCGATGATCGCGGTCACCGGCTGGCCGTATTGGGCGAAGCCGACCACGTCCCCCGCGTCCCTGCAGCGCATGGCAAAGGAGTGGACGAAGTAGAACGCCAGATTGCTGTCGCGGATATTGGCCAGGATCGGATGGTTGCGCTCCTTCGCCACCATGTTCCAGCCCATATGCGGAATCTTCAGCGCGGGATCGTTCGGCATCAGCCTCGCGACATCGGCATCGAACCAGCCTAGCCCGCGATGGGCCACGCCGTCGTCTGCATGCTCCTCGGAGGTGTTGGCGAGCAGCTGCATGCCCAGACATACCGCAAGGAACGGCTTGCCCTTCTCGCGGACATGGCGCTCCAGCATCTCGTTAATGCCGCGGGCGCGGATGTTGCTCATGGCATCGCCGAACGCGCCGACGCCGGGCAGGATGATGTGGGAGGCATCCGCGATCGCATCCGCCTCATGGGTCACGACCGGGTCGAAGCCGCAATATTCGACGGCGTTCTTCACCGAGCGCACATTGTTGATGCCGTAATCGACGATCGCTACGCCTGACATCGCCTGCTCCCCCGGCGCATCGACGCGCCACCTGTTCGCTCCTGCTAGCCTATCCCTTGCCGCCGCCGATCTCGACGCCCGGATGGTTCGGCCACGGCACCTGCGTGTTGTTCCACTTGTCCATGTCGGGCATGCGGCGCCCCGGCTCGACTGTGTTCGGTGAGAACTGCCAGGGGCTGACCTCGTGCTTGATCGCGATGCCCAGGAACTGCTCCTCGGTGAGCTGGAGATAATCGAGGAATAGATCGAGGCTCGGCGGCCGCTTGCCGTCGAATTCACGTACCAGCGCCTCGCCCTGCTCGCGGGTCATGCGCTTGTTGCGGATGTCGATGTTGGCGAGATGGTTGGTCCGGCCCATGCCGCGTTTGATGTATTTGAGATAGTCGCGCACCCCCTGGAAGAAGCACTCGATCTTCTCGTAGTCGTATTCCGGCGGAATGCCTTCGACTTCCTGGCCCTTCCAGCCGAGCTCGCTCTTGATGATGTCGACGTGCTTCTTGGTGTCCCACTTGATGTAGCTGCCGAGACACACCGAGCGGCACTTGATCCGCATCAGCTCCTTGCGCGGCGGATAGACGAACGGATAGAGGTCGCGCTTGGCGACACGGCCGCCGAGAAACTCGTACATGTCGTCGGCGGTGATGCCGAGATTCATGGCGCGGTTGAAGCGCTTCTCGTCGACCTCTTCCATCTCGTCGTAGGAATAGAACGACTGATATTCCGCGAGACTCTCGCCCCAGATCAGGAGCGGCGTCTCGTAGCGGATCGCGACCTGCATGGTGTGGGCATAGATGCCGGTGTGGCAGTGCCAGCAAAAGTCGCCGCGGCGCTTCAGCGATTCCAGCATCAGTTCGCGCACCACGTGCCAGTTCGGCGTGAAGTTCAGCACGTCGACGCCGAGTTGCTTGAACACGCTGGTGTTGTTCTCTTCGATCAGCGGCCGGTAGAACCAGTGGTCAAAGCGTACGACCAGAGGCTTCAGGCCGAGTTTGCGCACGACGTACCAGAGCTGGAACACGCTGTCCTTGCCGCCCGAGTAGGGCAGGATGCAGTCGTAAAGGCCCTTGTCGCGGTATTGGCCGACCAGCTCCATCATCTGCTTGTAGCGATCGTCCCAGTTGATCTGGGTGTCACGGACCTCGATCTGGCGGCAAACGCTGCAGGAGCCGGATTCATCGAACGATGTCGCTTCAGCCGTTTCTGGCAGCAAGCATTTGCTACAACTCAACATTTCAGGGATTCTCGCGATTGCTTGATTTGATTCGGGCTTACCACGCCGTCCAGCCCCCGTCGACCGCAATGCACTGGCCCGTCACATAGGCCGACAGGTCGCTCGCCAGATAGGCGACGGCGCCCTTCATGTCGTCCTCCCGAGCCATCCGCGCAAGCGGCGTGCGGGCCACATACCGGCTCAAGAACGGCTCCGGGGTCGCCCTGAACACACCTCCAGGCGCCACGGCGTTGACCCGGACTTTCGGGGCCAGGGTGGTCGCAAGCCAGCGCGTCATCTGGATCAACCCGCCCTTACTCGCAGCATAGGCCGCAGGGTTCCCAAGCGCGGTTCCCTCGTAAAGCCGCCAGTCCGGCCCGGCGAGCCCGTAGATCGAAGAAATATTGATCACGCTGCCATGGCCGGATTTGGCCAGATCCTCGGCTGCTGCCTGGATCAGGACGAAGGGCGCGGTCAGGTTGACCTCGAGCGCCCGCCGCCAGGTCGCATCCGACTGCTGCTCGAACGGGACCGCCCATCCCTCAAGCCCGCTGGTGCCGACAAAGGCCGCGCAGTTGACGATGATGTCGATGCCGCCGAACGCCTCGCGCACCCGCCGCGGCAGATCTTTCACCGCTTCTCCCTGCTCGAAATCGCAGTCGAACATCTCTGCCTTGACCGGCCAGCTCTTCGCGAGCCCTGCCGCGGCCTCCTTGCCGGCAGACGCTGCCATATCGATCAGCGCGATCGTAGCGCCTAGCTCGGCCAGGCCGCCTGCAATCGCGCGGCCGATATGACCGGCGCCCCCGGTGATGACAGCGACGCGCCCGTCGAGTGACATCATCTCTCGGAGCGAACGTTCGGTGCTCATCCGAAAATCCTCTGAAACTCGTCCGAGGCGCGCTGCAGATCATCGAGCCGGCCGACATCGATCCAGTACTCCCGCAGCGGGAATACCACGGATGGCTCGCCGGCGGCGATCGTTCGCTCGATCAGGGTCGGCATATCGACGGCCTCGTTGGCGTCGATATGATCGAGCACGGCAGGATCGAGCAGATAGACACCGGCATTGACGTAGAATTTCTGCGTCGGCTTTTCGCGGATGCCGAGCAGGCGATGGTCGTCGAAATCGATGACACCGAACGGTACCGTCACCGAATGCTCGCGCACGCAGACGGTGGAGAACGCCTGATGCTCGCGATGGTATTTCAGCATCTGCTCGAAATTCACGGTGGTCAGCAGATCGCCGTTCATGACAAAAAACGGCTGCGCCGGCCGTTCGGGCAACAGCGACAATGCGCCCGCGGTGCCGAGGCGCGCATTTTCCTGCAGATAATTGATCTCCACGCCCCAAGCCGAGCCGTCGCCGAAATAGTCGCGGATCATGTCGGCCTTGTAGTTGACCGAGATGAAGAACTTGCCGAAGCCGGCCTTGACGAAACCGCCGAGCACGGTCTCCAGGATCGGCTTGTCGCCAACCCGGATCAGGGGCTTCGGTATGTCGTCGGTCAGCGGCTTCAGCCGCGATCCGAGGCCGCCAGCCATCAGGACCACCCAGTGGTCGGATTGCTGCGCGAGCGCCAGGTCGTCGATCAGCTTGACCTCGACCACCCTGCCCTCGGCATCGACGATCGGAAGTTGGTGGATCGAATGCTTGCGCATCAGGTTGAGCGCAGCCGGATTGGAGATGCCGACCGACGCCGTGATCGGATTGCGGTTCATCACGAGATCGACGGAAGCATCGAGCCCGACGCCGCCGAGCAGCGCACGCCGCACGTCGCCGTCCGTGACGGTGCCTACGATCCTGCCGTCGCGTACGACCACGGCGAGCTGCAAATGGCCCTGATCGATCCGCCGCAGCGTTTCGATCAGGGGCGTATCTTCACTGACAGCGAATATCTCTTTCATCGCGAACCAATCCGGTCGCCGCCGGCGAAGGCACCGGCCCCGACATTCCTTGCAACCACGGCGCCCGCGGCAACAACGGCCCCCGCTCCCACGCTGAGGCGCCCCAGAATGACGGCGCCCGCGCCGATATGGGCGCCCTCGCCAATCGAGACGCCGCCGCACAGCACTGCCCCCGGCGCGACATGGGTGTGATCGCCCACGATGCAGTCATGCTCCACCACTGCGCGCGTATTAACCAGAACATTCCGCCCAAGCCGCGCGGCCGGCTGGACAACGGCACCCGCCATCACCTGGGCGCCGTCGCCGAGCGTTGCATCGGAGGCTATCGTCGCAGAGACATGCGAGATCACCGGAAACCTGTAGCCTAGGGCGGCGAAGCGGCCAAACAGCTCACGCCGCCCGGACAGCCCCGAATCGGCGCGCGAGGCGCGGTTGCCCAGGCCATTGACGAGTTCGACTTGCCCAACGCTCATCTTCAGGACGTCTTCGTCGGGTCCGGTGATCGGGACCCCGCTCACCAGCCCACCCACTAATGTGGTGTCGCGATCCACCACCGCGGCCGGACGCATGCAACGGCTCCGCAAGGCTTCGATGACGACTCGAGCATGACCTCCGGCGCAGAGCACGATCAGGCTCATGGCTCCAGCGCCTCGTTGGCGGCATAGTCGCGTTGCGCGATCTTACCGAGATAGTCCCAGTATTCGATCGGCGCGATACCGTCGCCGGGCCGCTTGACGCCGAGATTATCCTCCGTGAAGCGCTCGCCGGCGCGGACGGCGCGGATCGCAACAAGACTTCGCCTTGCCACCGCGCGATTTGGAATCTCTTCCCGCGCGGGCACCTTGCGGCCGTCGCCGATCGCGGCCTCGACGTCGCGGATCGACGCAACCATCGCGGCCATCTCGTCGGGTTCGATCGAGGCGCGGTGATCGGGCCCTGGCAGATCGCGATCGAGCGTCAGGTGCTTTTCGATCACGGCCGCGCCGAGCGCGACCGCGGCTGCCGGGACATGTATGCCGCGGCTATGATCGGAAAAGCCGACCGGAAGCCCGAATGCGTTTTGCAGCGTCGCCATCGCGCGCAGATTGATCGAATGAGGATCGGCCGGATACTCGGTAGTGCAGTGCAGCAGCGTGACCTTGGCGCGCAGCTCAGTCCAGGTCTCGCGGTCGAGCAGCAGGTTTGCAAAGCCGGCCGGCGACGGCTGTGCACGCGCGTCGGCGAGATAGCCGAAGGCGATGACGCCGAGCGCCTGCTCCACTTCCGCCAGCGTCGCCATGCCGGTCGAAAGGATGATCGGCAGCTGGAAGCGCGCCAGCTGCAGCAGCAGCGGCGCGTTGGTGAGATCGCCCGATCCCACCTTCAGTGTAGAGACGCCGATTCGGCGAACCAGATGCGTGGCGCTGTCGGCATCGAACGGAGTCGACATGTAGGCGATGCCGGCGGCGGCGCAGGCCGCGGCGACATTCACCTCGTCGTCCTCGCTGAGTTCGAGTGCGCGCAGCATTTCGAGCTGTGATTGCGCGTTGCCGGTGGCCGCCTGTTGATAGCTCGCCTTGGCGGCGCCTGCGGTCGCCAGCCTGTCGGCACGAAACGACTGAAACTTTACGACGTCGGCCCCTGCCCGGGCCGCGGCTTTCACCAATTCGAGGGCCCGCGCTCGATCGCCGTTGTGGTTAACACCGGCCTCGGCAATGATCAGGGTTCGGCGATGCATGTGCTTTCGTCGCTGGCACGGGGGGCGGTCACAATCGCCATCCATCAAGCGGTTGTCTTAGTCGAGCACGCTGGTAAAAGCAACGGAAGCAGGCGGCTCGTGCCGTTCCCGGCCCCCTGGCCGGAGACGAATCGTGCCGGTACCTGTTCGGCGCTGACAGCGGGCTTGTCGAGAGCAAATGACGAATTCGCCGGAGATATTGTTTCTGCTGGTGGGCCGCGGAGGATCCAAGGGATTGCCCGGCAAGAACCTGCGCGAGATCGGCGGCCTCAGCCTGGTCGGCTACAAGGCACGGGCTGCACGACAATCGCGCTACTGCGCGCGTCTGATCGTCTCCAGCGACAGCGCCGAGATCCAGGCCGAGGCGACGCGCCATGGCGCGGAGGTACTGTTCGACCGCCCTGCCGAGCTTGCAAGCGACACAGCCTCCTCCAACGACGTGGTACTCCACGCCATGGACTGGATCGAGACGCATGAGGGCCGGCGCTATGATGCTATCATGCTGCTGGAGCCGTCGTCGCCTTTCGCGCGGCCGGAACATTTCGACGAGGCGGTCGAACTCTTCGCCATGCGCAAGGCGAGCCTTGTGGTCGGCATGCGCGAGACCGAGGTGGCCTCGATCTTCGTCGGGAACCTGGGCGCGGATGGCTCAATCGGCGGCATCGTCGAGAAGGTGCTGAAGACGACGGCGCAGCGGCGGCAGGATCAGGCGCCTGAAGTCACCATGAACGGCGCGCTCTATCTCATCGGCTGGGATGCGATGCGCAAGCACCGGAAGATCTACGCCGATTCCTCCGCGAGCTACGGCATCATAATGGACCGCCTGCACTCGATCGAGATCGAGAGTGCTGCCGATTTCGCCTACGCATCCTACGTCGTCGAGCACGGCATGATCGACACGTCGCCATGGCGGAGATCCGCATGACCGCAAGCCGCCGCATCGCCGTCGTCACCGGTTCGCGGGCCGACTACGGATTGCTGCGGGGCATCCTGACGCGGCTGAAGAAGATGGATGACGTCTCGCTCAGCATTATCGCCTGCGGCATGCATCTCGTGCCGCGCTTCGGCGAGACCTGGCGAGCCATCGAGACCGACGGCTTCTCGATCGCGGCGAAGGTCGATCTGCAACTGAGCGACGATCGCGCCGAGACCGTGGCGCGCGGTACCGGCATCGGCGTTTCCGGCTTTGCCGAAGTGCTCCCGAAGCTTGCGCCCGATATTCTGGTCGTGCTCGGCGACCGCTACGAGGCGCTGGCCGCCGCGGTGGCGGCGACGCTGTTGAACATCCCGATCGCTCACATCCATGGCGGCGAGATCACCGCCGGCGCCTTCGACGATGCGATCCGCCACGCCATCACGAAGATGGCCTGCCTGCATTTCGTTGCGGCCGAACCGTATCGGCAGCGCGTGATCCAGATGGGCGAACAGCCGGATTTTGTCTTCAACGTCGGCGCGCCCGGTCTCGATCTTGCGGAGACCGCAGGGACGCTGACCCGCGCCGAGCTGCTCGCAAAGCTCGGCATCGGCGGTCCTGAGAGCTTCCTGCTGGTAACGCTGCACCCGACCACGGCGCAGCCCGAGGCCGATGCCGCCAACGTCACTGCCCTCCTCGGCGCGCTTGCCGACATTGAGGACCGCAGCATTATCTTCACCGGTGTCAACGCCGATCCCGGCTATCGCGCCATTGACGATGCGATCAGGATGTTCGTCGCGGCGCGACCCAATCGCGCCCATCTCTTCGCCTCGCTAGGCAGCGAGCGCTATTGGGCCGCGCTACGGCTTGCAGATGCCGTGGTCGGCAACTCCTCCAGCGGTATCCTCGAAGCCCCGGCCGTCGGCGTGCCCACGATCAATATTGGCGATCGCCAGAAGGGCCGGCTGCGCGCCGCCTCGATAATCGATTGCCCCGCCGATTCGGCGGCCATCCTGGGAAGCCTCCGCCACATCTTCGAGGGCCGGTTCCAGCCCGATCCGGCCCAAGTGCCCCCCTATGGACGCGGCGGCGCGTCCGAAGCCATCGCTAGTACCCTTCGAAAGATCGACCCGAAGCGCGCTTTCCCAAAACATTTCCATGATTTAGCGGCGTCCTCGTCCCCCCCTGGAACGACCGGATAACTGGCCTCCATTGTTGCCTACGCAGCGCCGCAGGTTGTATAGATCGGGGCGAGCTTGAGACGAACCGCGCACGTTCCGGGGGAACGCGACATGACGACGATCGATTCACTTTCCGACATGACGCCGGTGGCACGCACCGTCGAGATTAGTGAACTTCCGATTCCGCCTTATTGCGGCACCACGCTTCCCGCGATCGACTACGACGCGCATCCGGCTTATGGCGGCATGCTGCCTAAGCCGACCTTCCGTGAGCGCCTTTACGCCCTGAACGTGTTCCTGCGCACGTTCGCCTTCGTCACCATCCGCCGCATCGTCGACTACGACAACATGCCGCTTCTGACCAAGGAAGCCGACTTCAGCGGCCTTAATGCAAAGACGGCGCTGCGCTACATCTTGATGTATGCACGCATCCGCGCAAGCCGCGCGATCGGCACGCTGACCGGCGCGCGCCGGCCTGCGAAGCCGGCGAACCTGGCGCTGCTCAACAGGATCAAATCCGACGGCATCGTCTGCCTGAATCTCAAGTCCGACGAAATCGACAAGATCCGCAGCGTCACCAATCCAGGCTTTGCCAAGCTCGATGAGCGTCGGGCCGGCATTCCGCCCGAGAAGCGTAAGTTCGACGACAACGTCTACTGGTGCACGCGCTCGGCCGATCCGGAAGCCTTCGCGGCAGTGGAGAATATTTTCAAGCGCTACGGCATCATGGAGGCTGCGAGCGCCTATCTCGGGCGCCCGGCCGGCGTGAAGCACATCAATGCACAGATCAACGACCAGGACCTCGCTTTTTGGAAGCGGGTGTTCCCGGACACGCAGCTTCCCGATCCCTGGGGCAGCTACCTGCATATAGATGCCACCTACGGCATGCTGAAATGCGCGATTTACGTTCACGACATCGGCCCTGACGGCGGACCGTTCTGTTATGTCCGCGGCAGCCAGAATGCGAAGATCGGCTGGTTCGAAGGCATGGTGCGCCGCACCAACGACTTCAGCGGCTTCTCGGGCCGGCGCCCCGACGCGCGCAAGAAATTCATGGCGCTGCCGGAGTTCCTGCGCAAGAAGGCGGATTTCGGCGGCGACCTACAGGACAATTCGCCCGACGTGGCGCCGCTGCGCGAGGGACATTTCGCAGCGACCTCGAGCTACGGCAATTGCGTGCTGTTCGACGGCAACGGCATGCACCGCGGCGGCATGGTAAACAAGGGGGAGCGCCGCTGCCTGTTCATCCTGCTCGCCGAAATCTGAGGGCGCGCCCCAGCGACGTAACGAGCGATCAGCCCTTCGCGCCACGCAGCTTGCTCGGCCGCGCCAGATAGTCCGCGAGCTGCTGGGGACTGAAATAGGCCGACTGGCTGCGCAGCGGGCTGTCCTTGCGGATAAAGGCGAGATCAATCTGGGCGAGCGCGCCGTCCAGCGAGCGCATGTGGCCCTCGAGCACGTCATAGACCGCAAACCCCGCTTCGTCGCAGAAGCGCACGATGTCAGCGAATTGCGGAATGCCATGGCGCATCGGCATCATCGTGGCCTCGAGTATCATAAGGTCGATGTCGTTGATGCGCGAGCCGAGCCCCTTCAACACCTCGATCTCGGCGCCTTGGGTATCAACCTTGATGAATACCGGATGCTCCAGCTTCTCCGGCAATAATGAATCCAGCCGGCGCATCGGCGTCTTGCGCGCCACGCCGTCGAGTGCCTTGCCTTCGACCTGTGCGAAGATGCTCGAGCCCGAGATATCATCATGGACGTTGAAGGTGATATCGCCGTTCTCGGCGCCGGCAGCGACCAGAAAATATTCGGCGTCGAGCCGCTGCTTGAGCTGCTCGAGCACAGGACGGCATTCAGCCACCGGCTCGACCAGAAAATACTTCGCGCGCGGGAATGCGTCGTAGATCGGCGAAGTGCCGAACGCGATGCCGACGTCGATCACCGTCTTCACCTCGAAGCCCAGCGACTTCAGGTGCTTGAAGAACAGCGCGAAGTTCCGGACCGGCGCGTTGGTGCGCATCAGGCGCAGCCCGATCGGCTCCAGGACGCGGTTGATGGCCTGGAACGCGGTTGAGACGAATGCCTTCATGAAGCGTGCGCCGGTTGGGCAAGAGCCGGGGTGAAGGATACCGATCGCAAAATGCCTCGACGCACGATGGACTTGCCGCAGTTTGCAATCGACCGGTCAGTTTGGTAGATCAGCATGGCAACCCGGTCAAGCGACCGCCCCATCGGCAGGGACAGCGACATCTGCATGAAAGTCCTCGTGACCGGGAGCTCCGGCTTCATCGGCCAGGCACTCGTGCGACGGCTGCGCACTGAGCATTGCGCAGTCGTGGGGCTCGACAAGGTTCCGGCCGATGCGACCGACATCGTGTGCGACATCCTGGATGCCGATCGTCTGACGAAGGCCGTGACCGGCGCCGCACCGGACGCAGTGGTCCATCTTGCCGCGCGCATCGATCTCGACGAGAAGACCGACCTTTCTGGCTACACCGCGAATATCGAGGGTGTGGAAAACCTGGTCCAGGCCGTGCGGCAGACGCCTTCAGTGCGGCGCGCGATCTGGACCTCATCGCAGCTCGTCTGCCGGGTCGGTTATGTGCCGACCAGCGACACCGACTATCAGGCCGACACGCTGTACGGAAAGAGCAAGGTGCGCACCGAGGAGATCGTCCGCAGCTCTGACGGCGCAGGGCGGGAATGGTGCCTGGCGCGCCCCACAACCGTCTGGGGCCCCGGAATGAGCGCGCATTATCAGCGCTTCCTACACATGATCGAGCGCGGCCATTATTTCCACGTCGGGCACGGGCCGCTCTGGAAGTCGTACAGCTATGTCGAGAACATCGCCTTCCAGTATTGGCGTCTGCTGAGCGTGCCGGCGGAACAGATCCATCGCCGGACGTTCTATCTCGCCGATTACACACCGATCGATCTTATCGCATGGTGCGATGCGTTTCAGCGCGACTTCGGTTCGCGCCCGATTCCGCATCTGCCGACCGGCGTCGCCCGGACGCTTGCGTTCTGCGGCGACGCGGTTAACGCGATCGGGTTGAAGCGGTTTCCGTTCAATTCGTTCCGCCTCAACAACGTGCTCACGCAGTATCAATTCGATCTCACGCCGACCGCGGCGGTTTGCGGCCCGCTTCCCTGCGACATGGAGCAAGGCGTCGCGGCTACCGTCGCGTGGCTGCGAAATATCTCAGCCCGCTGAGATCAGATCGCCGGGGTGTTGCCCCCAGGCGTGGCGGTCTCCCGCGCACGCAGCTTGGCAAAATCAAGCACCAGCCCGGTCACCAGCATCGACACCAACACCAGCGCCGAATTCGCCATGCCGAGGGGGCCCTGCACTGGACTGAGAAGGACGCTGGCGAGCACGAACACGAGCAGCAACTGCGGCGTCATCAGACCGGAATGCCGGCTTCCGGCCGCGCTCCAGCCGGCCACCGCTCCCCAAATCGCGACATAGATAATTGCACCCACCAATCCGAAGTCGATGAACGCCGCGGCCCAGGCAGTCGGAAAGAAACCGTAGATCGCCGCGGCTCGCAGCTCCGCTTCCATGACCGCAACCTGGTCGCTGTTCGAGAAGTAGATCCGCAGTAGCGGCGACAGCACGCCAATCTCGTACACGCCCCATTGGGGCGTGAATTTGTCGCGCGCCTTCCAGACGATATCGATCGTTCGCACACCATGGGTCAGATAGAAATAGGTACTGAGGCCAATCATCGCGCCGCGCGCGGATAAGCGCCCGGAGTCGATCGCCGAGGTGACGTAACCGCGCGGCATCACGTTCCAGGCCATCAGCATCTTAGGTAGGAAGGCATCCGCAGAGCTTGCGACGGGCGCGGCCTGCTGGACCTTCTGTGCCTCGACAATCCGCTTGTTGAGTTCGGTTGCCGCGATAGTCTCCGCGGGCTTGGGGCGCGGAATCCCTCCCGACGCGGCCGGATCGTAGGCCACGGATGCGTCGCGTTGGTTCTTCTCCTGCTCCAATTCCGCAATCAACGGCAACATCTGTGTGCAGAAGCTCTGCCTGCTGCTCCAGATCGCGCTCGAATAGACCGCGAACAGGCTCACGGCGATGCCCGTCTTGAGCAGAAGATAGTGCCCACGCGGCAGAAGGGTTCGCCCCTGGGCGACGCGGACAAGCATCGCCATCGCGACCAGGACGAGAACGAACAAAATCGGCATCCGCCCCGAATAGAGCAGCGCATAGCCGATCGGTGAGACGATCGACAGTTGCCCCAGCGCAGCCGCCCATCCTCTGATTTCCTCGCCCTTGAGCAGGAACAGCACGATGGAGACAAAGCCGAAAGAGAACATCACGTAACCACCGTAGAGCAACGGCGTGCGCTTGATCGCGATCGTGTCGACGAGCCCCGGGGCACAGCGCAGCAACTCGGCATAGCTGCTGTTGCTCACACCGCTCAGGACGGTCCGGTCGAGTGCAACCAGCGTGATGCCAACGATCCCGACCAGCGACGCGAACATTGCGACGTTATTCAACATCCGTGTGGAAGGTCGCGGCGAGCGTGCCTGGAGCGCGAACCAGCGATCGAAGACGAGCTTGCCGCCCCGATATGACGGCAGAAAGATCGCTAATCCGATCGCGACCACGGTTAGCACGACGACGGACGGTTGTCCCGGATAGTCGATCGGCCCGATGGCGACGAAGAGGAGCACCCCGAGCCAGATCAGGGTCATGAGAACTGCGGGCGACGAGAGGCCTCCGATCAAGGGCATGAGCCGCTGTTGCACGTTGCTGTCCCTAGCGCCCCTTAAGTCGTCTTGACGTCTGCTCACGGGCCTGTCCTCAGGGGTAGAGCATGTCTGGATCGATGGGAAGACCGACGGATCCGGTCGCGACCGATTCCTTCAAACTTTCGCGCATCCTGTGAACGGCGAAACCAGCGAGGGACAGGAACAACACGGCGCTAGCGATTCCACCGGCAATCGCCGCCCCGTAAATGCCGAGCGCCGGGACCAGCACCACATTCAGCACCGTCGACACCCCGGCCGAACCGAGATTGCAGATCAGGAGATATTTGTCCGAGCGCGCGGCGTAGAGAGCGTAGGACGGAACATCCGCCAACATGCGCAGAAAAGCTCCCGGCAGGATAGCATAGAACACTCCGATGCTCGCTGCGTAGGTCGACAACCCGAGCAGCGCCAGCATTGGCCCCATAACCAGAGCCGACACGATCATGGTCGCGCAAACCAGCGCTAGCATCGACCAGAAGAACGACCACATCGCCGTGCGATAGGCATCCGGGCCCGCAGCATAACCTGCAATGACCTTCGGCAGGAACTGATGCGACACCGAGCCGCCAAGTGACAGCAAGCCGATCAGGATCGTCGAATAGAACGTGTAGATGCCGAGCGCATCGCGCCCGACGAACGCATCGATGACGAAGCGGTCGACATAGGAGATGACCAGCGCGCCGACCGCCGTCAGCATGAAGGGACGCGCGGTCCAGAGGCCCTCGCGGATGTGCTTGAAGTTCGGCCTGTAACCCCTGAGTTCGTGCCACGGCAGCTCAGAGAGCGAGAACGCGGAAAAGGCGATCGACAGCACGCCGCCGAACGCCCACCAGACCAGCACCGTCTCCAGCGTCCGGGTCGACGGCGCCGCGAACATCAGCAGCGCGATCGCGTACACCCAGATCCCGCCGCGCAGGAACACGCCGATATAGGCGCGCACCGGCCGCCAGGTGATGATCAGGATTCGCGTCGCCTCCAGCGAGATATGCTCGGTGACGAGAATCACAATGAACCACGGCGCAAGGCGCGCCGGAAAGGAGCCCGCGGCAATCGCAACCGCCACCGCGATGCCGACCACTACGAGCGCCGCCGTGCCAAGCACCATCTGATCGGCAATGATGCGCGCGCGCCGCTCGAGGCTCGCCGGCACCAGTTCGCGCAAGGTATAGGAATAGAATTCCAGCCCGACCGCGAGCAGCGCGAAGGCCATCGCCGCGGTCAAGAGACCGTATTGTCCCATCTCGGCCGGCGACAGCATGCGTGCCAGAAGGAGCGACAGCAGGAAGCGGCTCGCGAGCGTCAGCGCGCGCAGGACCAGCGCCGCGACCGTGCCGGCGACCGCCGGGCGTGTCACGAGGTCAAGCAGACGAGATCGCATCGAGCTGTTCCATCTCCACCGGCCGTCAACATCGGTTGCAGGCGCGCCTCCCACGGGATCGTCAGGCGGCGCTTCTGCAGGACTTCAGGAAACGCGGCAGGTGCGCATTCAGCGAACGCGCCAGCGGCTCGACCGAGGTCCGCAAGGCCTCGTTCTCGGGGTCGAACTTGCGCCAGCCGAAATAGTCGCCCTCGACGCTGATCGACGCCAGGTGGCGCATGATCGCGCGGCGGGTCGTGTCGAGGTCGTCGGGTGAATTCCATCGCGCGAGCCGCTCGACGACGCCGTCGACCTCGCTGGTGTCGCGGACGTGCACGAAGTGCTGCGGGGTTGCGTAATACGGCTCGGTCGCGACCGAGCACAGTCCGGCCAGCGCCGCCTGGAAGCCGATGGTGCCCGTGAACGTCACCGACACCGCGCACTTCCCGATCAGCAAATTCGCCGGCACGTCATAGGGCACCAGCACCACGAACGGCAGCGTCGCCAGACGCTCGAACAGCTCGCGCTGGCGGAAACCGAACTGCAGCGGATGATCCTTCACGAAGATGCGGTAGCCGGCGCGGCCCAGCGCGTCGCAATAGCGTACCACCATGTCGTCATGCGCCAGCATGCCCTGCTGCTCGAGCCAGTAGTCCATCGAAGCCTCGGGGAACAGCTGAAGCCCGAGGAATACCCGCCGCTCGCGCGGCACTTCGGCGAGCCGCTTGTCCCAGCCATGATCGAGAAGGCCGAGCACGGCCACGTCGCGCATCCGCACCTTGTGCTTCAGCCGCTTCAGCGCGTCGAGATAGTGGCAATTGTAGCGGTCGCGCTTGAGGAACCGCCAGACGTTGAAGAAGGCGCCGCGCAGCGCGTAATAGCCAAAGATACGCCAAAATCTGGCGAGCGAGAAGCGCTTGGCGTCTCGGACATAGGCCGGCGCAAAGTCTTCCCTGCAGAGCTGGCCGACCGCCGCATCGATATCCTCCCTGGAGGGCTCGCGCAACCAGACCGGTCGCCCGCGGCGCATCAGCATGACCTGATCCGGAATGATGGAGGTCGTCATCTCCAGGAAGTCGATGCCGCGCCGCCGTGCTATGCGCTCCATGACGTCCATGACATAGCGGTCGATGGTGAAGGTCATGACGAGAGCGGGGCCAAGCTTGTCAAAAGCCTGCTCGATCGCCTGCGCCATGCCTCCGATCATCTTGAGCGCGAGATCGCGATCGATGCTCCTGAGCACGCGGCAGCGCAGGATGATGTCGGCGCATCCATCCGCGCCGAACCGGTCGAGTGCTGCCGCGGCAGCATCACCCCGATCGGCGAAGCGATAGAAATCGTCGACCAGCGAATAGTCGCCGTCGTCGCGCAGGTCGCTGAGCACGACCGCCTCGGCGAAGTCCATGCGAGAGGCCAGGTATTTCCACCAGGCCGTCGTGCTGTGAATGGTGAAGAAGACGATCCGGGGCATCAGCTCTGGTTCGCGCCTTCTGGGGCGGCCCCAGCGAGGAAGGGACTGCTCGGCAGGTTGATACAGCGCGTGTTCATGTCCTCGGCGACGGGAAGCGCTGCGCGCGGACAGTCGCGGTACATCGGCAACAGGTGCATCGGCGTCCACAACGGCCGGGCGCGAATGCCGTGGCCGTGCAGGGCTTCGAGCAGGCGGTCGCGCTCGGAGGCGTATTCGCGGTCGAGCACCAGCGTGTTGAGCCAGTAATTGCTCTCAGAACCCTTCGGCTCGCGATAGATGCGCGCCCAGGGAAAATCGCTGAAGGCGTCGAGATAGCGTTTTGCGAGCACGCGCTTGGCCTCGACCATGCCGGCCAACCGCTCCATCTGAGCGCAGCCGAGTGCCGCGTTGATATTGGGCAGGCGGTAGTTGTAGGCGACCTCGTCGTGCTCGAACGCCCAGGCATGCGCCTTCTTCGCCGTCGAGGTGAAATGCCGGGCGTGGCGGGCGTGCGCCTCGTCGTCGGTCACGATCATGCCGCCGCCGCCCGTGGTGATGATCTTGTTGCCGTTGAAACTCAGCACCGCGGAATGGCCGAACGTGCCGCAGCCCTTGCCGTTCAGGGTTGAGCCGAGCGACTCGGTCGCATCCTCGACGATCACGAGGTCGTACCGGGCGGCCACCGCGCCGAGCGCGGCCATGTCGACGGGATGCCCGAAGATGTGCACCGGAACGACAGCGCGTAGCCGGCGGCCGGTGTGCTTGTTGACCCAGGCGCCGTTCTGCCGCACCGCGACCTCATCGAGATGCGCCTCTAGCGCACGCGGATCGAGACCCAAAGTATCCCAGGTCGAATCGACGAAGTGCGGCACGGCACCAGCATGCCTCACGGCATTGGCGGTTGCGACAAAGGTGATCGAAGGTAGCAGCACCTCGTCGTTAGCCTCGACGCCCTCCAACACCAGAGCCGCATGCAGCGCGGCAGTGCCATTGACGATCGCAACCGCGTGGCGCGAGCCGGTCGCGGCCGCGACCATCTCCTCGAAACGGGTGACGTATTTGCCGGCCGACGACACCCAGTTGGTGTCGATGCAATCGAGCACCAGCTCGCGTTCGCGCTGTCCGAAACGCGGCTCATGCAGCTCGACCGGGCGCTGTGCCACCCCGAGCACCGCATCGACGGCGTCGAGTACCGGCTTGAAGTCAAGCACGGCGGGACGGTTCTGGCTCGCTTGCGCGGAGGATATGCTCATCTTGTTCACAGCGTGTAGGAATTGACGCGATAGCGGGACAGGTTCTCCTGCCTGGTGAACCAGGCGATGGTCTGTTCGAGACCCTTGCGCAGCCCTTCCACACCGCCGAAGCGCGGCGACCAGCCCAGCAGCTTCTGCGCCTTGGCGTTGGAGGCCCAGAGGCGTTCGACTTCGCTGCGCCCGGGGCGCACACGCACGTCGTCATGCTCGATCTCGATCTCCGCTTCCATCAGCTGGGCGATCAGCCGCGCCGTGTCGCCGATCGAGATCTCGAAAGCGCTGCCGATATTAATGACCTCCCCCACCGCGGCCCTGGAATCGAGCGCCGCCAGGAACCCGCCGACGGTATCGGCGACGTAGTTGAAGTCGCGCGTCGGATGGATGCTGCCGAGCTTGATCTTGCGCACGCCTGCTGCAATCTGCGTGATGATGGTCGGGATCACGGCACGGGCCGATTGGCGCGGGCCGTAGGTATTGAAGGGGCGCACCACCGTAACCGGCGTGCCGAACGAACGCTCGAACGACAGCGCGAGCTGGTCGGCGCCGATCTTTGTCGCGGAGTAAGGCGACTGGCCCTGGAGCGGATGTTCCTCGGTGATCGGAACAAATTGCGCCGTGCCATAGACCTCGCTGGTCGAGGTGTGGACCACCTTCTCGACTCCGAGGTCGCGCGCAGCCTGCAGCACATTGAGCGTGCCGCGGATGTTGGCTTCGACATAGGTGTCGGGCGAATGATACGAGTAGGGAATCGCGATGAGCGCGGCGAGGTGCAGGACGGCGTCACAGCCCTTCATCGCGGCGCGCACACCGTTCGGATCGCACACATTGCCGGCGAAAAAATCGAACTCCTGGCGGATATCGGGCGGCGAGGAATCGAGCCAGCCGTGCGAGCCCATGCTGTTGTAGTGCACGAACGCGCGCACCGCGACATTGCGCCGGACCAGCTCTTCCGCAAGGTGCGATCCGATGAATCCGCCCGCGCCCGTCAAAAGTACTTTTCGCAAAGTTCCAGTTCCCCTCTGGCCGGGCGGCCCGACCTGCCATGCCGGCCACTTCTAGACATTCCGGCCGCTGGAGGCCAGTTTTGAATGAGCGCCGGTGCTGTCAATGAGCCGGAACCCGGGCACGAAATACAACCGCTAGGGGTCCGCAAGCCCTTGAGAAGGATCAATAAATCCGCACGTCTCGGACGCCGAACCAGCGCTAAGCAAATTCGCGCAGGAGCCGGATCACGCTGTCCTGCTGCGCGGAGGTGATTTCGGCGAAGATCGGCAGCGACAGGATGCTGTTCTGATCCCGGCACGCATGCGGAAATTGCTCCGCCGTGTGGCCGAATCGCGCATAGGCTTGAAGCAGCGGCAGCGCGGTCGGATAATTGATCGCAGTCTGCACCCCGTTGGCATTGAGGTGCGCCGCCAGCGCATCGCGGCGCGGATGCCTGATGGTATACAGGTGATAGACGTGATCGCGGCCCGGTGCGACCTGCGGTACACTCACCCCCTCGATCTGATTGAGGCCTGCATCGTAGATCGCGGCCGCGCGTTGCCGTGCCTCGGTCCAGGCGGCGAGATGCGGGAGTTTTGCAGAGAGGATCGCGGCCTGCATGCCATCGAGCCGGCTGTTCACGCCCTCGATCTCGTGCTGATGCTTCACAAGGCCACCATGGCGCGCGAGCCTCATCATGTGCTCGGCAAGCGCAGCGTCGTTGGTTACGAGGGCGCCCGCATCACCCATCGCACCGAGATTCTTGCCCGGATAGAACGAATAGGTAGCCGCCGCGCCGAATGTCCCGACCATCTGCCCCTTGTAGCGCGCCAGGTGGGCCTGGGCGCAGTCCTCGATAACCCACAATGCATGCTTGTTCGCGATCGCCATGATCGCGTCCATGTCGGCGGGCTGACCGTAGAGGTGCACGGGGATGATGCCGACGGTGCGCGGCGTGATCGCGGCCTCGATCGCCGCGGGATCGATGGTGAACGTCACGCCGTCGGTATCGCAGAACTTCACCGTTGCGCCGGCATGGGTGATCATCGCCGAGGTCGAGATCCAGGAATGTGCCGTCGTGATGACCTCATCGCCAGACCTCACCTTCAGCGCGGCCATCGCAAGGTAGAGCGCATCCGTCCCGTTGGCGCAGGAGACGCAATGCTTGACGGACGCAGCCTTGGCGAAGTCGTGCTCGAACGCATCGACAAAGGGGCCGCGGATGAAGGCATTGTCACGGATGACGGCGGCAATCGCCGCGTCGATCTCGGCCTTGATGTTCTGGTACTGGAGCTGGAGATCAGCGAAGGGAACCGCCATTCGTCACTTCCGCAAGGTTAATAGCCGCGCCGGATTACCGGCATAGGTTCCGGCCATGGTGATATCCTTCGTCACCACCGAGCCCGCGCCGATCACAACATCATCCACGATTGTGACCGGCATGATCGTCGCATTCGAGCCGATCGATACCCGGCTGCCGATTCTTGTCTCGCGCCACAGTTCTTTACGACCGCGCGCCGGCCCTCCGCTCGCAAAAGTGTCGTTGATGAACATCACGCCGTGACCGACGAAGCAGTCCTCGCCGATGCTGACGAGCTCGCAGACGAAACTATGCGACTGCACGCGCGTGCGGGCGCCGATGACGACATCCTTCTGGATCTCGGTAAACGGTCCGATGAAGCAACCGTCGCCGATCGTGCAACCGTAGAGATTGCAGGGTTCGACCACCTTGACGCCGACGCCGAAGCTGACGTTGCGTATCCCGACCTGGTGGAGCTCGGGGCCGCTCACGAGGCAATGCCCAAACGACTACGGCGGGGCACGAAGTGAAGTGGCACCTCCTGCCCGGTCTCGATGGATTCGTAGAGCGCGGAGATCAGCTCCAGGCTCTTGCGGCCCTGCAGTCCGTCGACCAGAGCCGCGCCACGGTCGGCGAGACACTCGATAACGTGCTCATAATAGGCCTGGTGGCCGAAGCCGTAGACGTTCGGCGGATTGACCGAAAACCTTTCGATCACCTCCTTGTCCGACGGCAGCTCATTGACGAAGCGCCAATGGCGGATCTGATTCATGGCGAAGCCGCCGACCTCCACGGTTCCCTTCTCGCCCAGGATCGAGAGCGAGCCTTCGAGATCGGCCGGGCGCACCGCGGTCGTCGCCTCGATTATCCCCAGCGCCCCACTGCGAAACTTCAGCGTTGCAACCGCGGTGTCCTCGGTCTCTATCTTCACCAACGCGGTGCTGCTGCGCGCATGAACGCTGACGACGTCGCCGAAGAACCACTCCAGCATGTCGATGTGATGGCTGGCCTGATTGGTGAGTACGCCGCCGTCCTGTGCCCAAGTGCCGCGCCAGGCGTCCTGATCGTAGTAGGCTTGGTCGCGGCACCAGCGCACACGGACCGTGCCAAGCACGAGCTTGCCGAACCGGCCGGCATCGAGCGCCTCGCGCGCTTTGACGATCGGCACATTGAAGCGGTTCTGCTTGACGACGAAGAGCTTTACACCGGCCTCGTCGCAGGCGCGGATCATGTCGTCGGCGTCCTGCAGCCGCAGCGCCATCGGCTTTTCGACCACAACATGCTTGCCCGCCCGCGCGCAGGCAATCGCATGCTGCGGATGCAGCCCACTCGGCGTCAGCACGGCAACGGCGTCGATATCGTCACGCGCGAGCATCGCGTCGAGATTGTCGTACGCTGACACCTTGAATTTCGAAGCGATCACATCCGCCCGCGCGCGATCCGAATCGCACACCGCGACAAGACGCGCGCCGTCGATACGGTTGCCGCCCAAAAGGTCGGCGTGCCGCTTGGCAATGCGCCCGCACCCGAGCAGGCCGAACCTGATCATGAGACCTCGATCCTCTCTGTGGGCGGGCTCGTAACGAGAGGTTCTGAGCGCACCGGTCAGGCTGACCTATATTAACAAAAGCCTGAACAAATCAAGGCTTTAGACCGTGCAAAATCCCGTTTCGGGCACGCTTGGGACATTGCGTGCATTGTTCGGATGGGATATCCGAACCGCTACATGGGACTCCCTACGGACATCATGGATCAGAAGGCCGCGGACGGACTTCGTTTGCGCGGCAGCGATCGCGGCGTGGCACTTCTCATCCTGTGCCATCTGGCCCTGGGCTGCATGTCGCTGATCTGCGTCGCGCAGGTATACCCTGCGTACCACATTCTCTTCGGCTACGAGACGCTGCCCGCGGCGGTCGCCACGGTTGCCGCGTTCGCCGTCCTGACCGTCCTGTTCGCCCGCGCCCCGTTCAGCTTCGGCTATTTTGCCGGCTACTACCTCTTCGTCATGATTGCCGGCTATCTCTGGCTGAACAGCTTCTCCGAGTTCGGCTACAACCATCGCCTGAGCGGCCTCTCGGCGGCAGCCTCCGCGGTGGCGTTCCTGCTGCCTGCGCTCTACCGGCCGTCCCTGCCGCGATTGCTGACATTATCCCCGCAGGCTTTCGAGCGGCTATTGGGCGGCATCGTGCTGATCGGGGCCGCCGCCGCGGCAGTCGGAGCTTATTACAACTTCAGGCTGGTCTCGCTTGGAGACATCTACACATATCGCGAGGCTCTGACCGCACCAACATTGGTGAACTACCTGGTCGGAATCACGACGACGACGCTCCTGCCGTTCGCGTTCGCATGCTACGCAATCCGCGGAAGCCGCTGGCGGGCCGGCACCATCCTCATCCTGCTGCTGCTGTTCTATCCGGTCACGTTGAGCAAGCAGGCCTTCTTCACCCCCGCCTGGCTCGTCCTCATGTTGGCGGCGACGAGGCTCCTGGCTTTGCGGCTCACCGTCATCCTGTCCTTGCTGGTCCCGACCGCAGCGGGCGTCATCCTGCTCGGCCTATACAAGTACGGCCTGTTTCCGGAACGGTTCGCGATGTCCGTCTTCCAGCTTGTGAACCTCCGCATGATGGCGATCCCGTCGCTTGCGATGGATTATTACAGCGAGTTCTTCTTCACGCATGATCTGACCCACTTCTGCCAGATCAGCCTTTTGAAACCCCTTATGTCTTGCGCCTACCAACAGCCGCTCGCAGTTGTCATTTACAACTCGTTCGGCATCGGCGGCTACATGAACGCGTCACTCTTCGCGACCGAAGGGGTCGCATCGGTCGGCCCTTTGTATGCTCCAGTCTCGGCGCTTGTCTGCGGCATCGTCATCGCTATCGCCAACGGGATGTCCGCCGGCGCGTCCCAGCGCACCATTCTGGTATCTGGGGCACTGTTGCCTCAGACACTGATGAATGTTCCCTTCACGACGGTGATGCTGACGCACGGGGCGGCGCTGCTGTTCCTCCTCTGGTACGTGATGCCGCGCGACCTCCCCAAACAAGAGCACTAAGACGGTGCGCATCCTCATCCTCAACGCCGACTATCCGCGTTTCCTGGCGTGGCTGTACCGCCGCGCGCCGAATCTTGCCGGCGCGCCTTACGCAACGCAGATGGCGGCGCGGAACGCCAGCCTGTTCGGCGTCGCCGATTTCTACTCGCGCAATTTCGCCGGCCTCGGGCACGTCGCCGCCGACATTCACGTCAACAATCCCTGGATGCGGGCGGCATGGGCGCGCGAGCACGGGCTCGCCGCGGAGCAGCCGCCGGAGCCGGGCAGAGAGATGCAGCGGCAAGCGATCCCCGGCTGGCTTCAGCGCGCAATCGCGCCGTTCAAGCCCGTCCTCAGGCCGCTGGCACGCAAGGTAGGCCTGAGCCCGCGGCTCGATGCGCAGGCGGAAAATATCCTGCTCGCGCAGATCGAGGAGTTCAAGCCGGACCTCGTCCTCAACCAGGACGTCTTCCATGTCGACGCGCGCCTCGCGCGGCAGATCAAGGGCATCGGCCGCCCAATCCTGATCGGCCAGGTCGGCATCGTTCCTTCGCGCGGCGAGGACTGGTCGGCCTACGACCTGATGATCTCGCAGCTTCTCAGTGTCGTTCATTCCTTCCGCAATGCCGGGGTCAGATCCGAGGTGGTTCATCTGGCCTTCGAGCCTGATATCCTTAACGTTCTACCGCCTGCGCCCGAACGCAGCATCGACATCTCCTTCGTCGGCGCCGTGTCGGCAGATCACCAGCAACGGGTGGCACAACTCGAAGCGGTGGCTCGGAAATACGATCTGAAGCTCTACGGCAGCGGCCTGCATACCCTCCCCGCCTCCTCGCCGCTGCACCGCTGCCATCAAGGCGAGGTGTGGGGCGTGGAGATGTACCAGGCGCTCCGCGCCTCCCGCGTCACGCTCAACTCGCACATCGACATGGCCGGCCGCGAGGCCGGCAATGCGCGGCTGTTCGAAGCGACCGGCGTCGGCGCCTTCCTGCTCACCGACTTCAAGGACAACCTGGATACGCTGTTCGCGCCCGAACGCGAGGTCGCGGCATGGCGCACGGTCGAGGACTGCCTTGCGCAGATCGAGCGCTATCTCGCCGACGACGCGGCTCGCCTGTCCATTGCGAAGGCGGGCCAGGCCAGGACCTTAGCGTCCCATACCTTCCGCCGGCGCGTCGAGGAGATCCTGGCCTTCGTCGGTTAAATCCCCGCCGGCCGGCATGACGATTGCCATCTTCCGTCCGCCCTTGACGGTTCCGGCCAAAATGGCCAAAGTGCGCAGCGAGACCGCTATGTCACTCTAATTACAACGTTTTTTGTCGAGGCCCAGGATGGAACACGTCGAACATGTTCGATTCGGCGACCAGCTCTACGCGATCATCGTGCGCGCCTCGTTCCGCGAGCCGGGTATCCATTTCTTCTCGTCGCCGGAACTGTCGCAGCAGCTCGCCTATATGAGCCATCCGAAGGGCAAGAGCATCGAGCCGCATCGCCACAACAAGGTGACGCGTGAGGTGCACTACACCCAGGAAGCCCTCCTGATCCAGAAGGGCAAGCTCCAGGTCGACTTCTACACCGTCGAGGAGAACTATCTCGAAAGCCGTGTGCTCGGTGCCGGCGACATCATCCTGCTCTGCAGCGGCGCCCACGGCTTCCACGTGCTCGAACCGCTTGAGATGTTCGAGATCAAGCAGGGGCCCTATTCCGGCGAAGACGACAAGACGCGCTTTGCCGAAGTCTCCCGGTCCGAAATCCGGATCAAGGGCCCTGGCCAGTGACCGCGCCGTTCATTCCAGTCAACACGCCGCTGCTTGACGGCAACGAGGCCGACTATCTCGCCGAATGTATCCGGACCGGATGGATCTCGTCGGAAGGACCGTTCATCAAGCGCTTCGAGCAGGCGATGGCCGAGGTTGCGGGGCGGCGCCACGGCATCGCGGTGACCAACGGCTCCGTCGCACTCGACATCGCCGTTCATGCCCTCGGGCTCGAGCAAGGCTCGGAGGTCATCATCCCGACCTTCACGATCATCAGCTGCGCCGCCGCCTTAGTACGGGCGGGCCTCGTGCCGGTCGGGGTCGACTGCGATGCCGCGACCTGGAACATGACTGCCGACGGCGTCGAAGCAGCGATCACGCCGCGCACGCGCGCGATCATGCTGGTTCACATCTACGGCCTGCCGGTCGATCTCGATCCGATCCTGACGCTCGCACGCAAGCACGACCTGAAGGTGATCGAGGACGCTGCCGAGATGCACGGCCAGACCTATCGTGGCGCGCCCTGCGGCGGCTTCGGCGACGTCTCGACCTTCAGCTTCTATCCCAACAAGCACGTCACGACCGGTGAAGGCGGCATGATCCTCACCGACGACGACGCGCTCGCCGACCGCCTGCAAGGCCTGCGCAATCTCTGCTTCCAGCCGCAGCAGCGTTTCGTCCACGAGGAGCTCGGCTGGAACGCGCGCATGACCAACCTCCAGGCCGCGCTCGGCGTCGCCCAGGTCGAGCGCCTGTCGCGCACGGTCGAGATCAAGCGCCGGATGGGCCGGCTTTATGACGAGCATCTTGCGGGCCTCAACCGCATCCGCCTCCCGGTTGCCCGCACGGGCTATGCCGACAACATCTACTGGGTCTACGGCATCGTGCTGAACGAGGACGTGCCGTTCGACGCCAAGGAAGCGATGCGCCGCCTCGGCGAAAAAGGCATCGGGACGCGGCCGTTCTTCTGGTGCATGCACGAGCAGCCGGTGCTGCGCCGGATGGGACTGATGCTCGCCGAATCCCATCCGAACGCGGAATACATCGCCCGCCGGGGTTTTTACCTGCCGAGCGGCCTTGCCTTGACCGACGACGAGATCGCGCGCTCCGCACAGGCGCTGAAGGAGATTTTGGCGTGACGGTGTTCGCCGACTACGCGCCCTGGTACGATCTCCTCTACCGGGACAAGGACTACGCAGCGGAGACGGCATTCGTCGAAGCGCGCCTGCGCGACCACGGCGCCACCTCGGGCAAGCTCCTGGATCTCGGCTGCGGCACGGGCCTGCATGCGATCGAATTTGCGCGCCGCGGCTGGGACGTCGCCGGTGTCGATCTCAGCCACGAGATGATCGCGAGTGCCAAGGCCCGCGCCGAGCAGGCCGGCCTTTCGATTCCGTTCCGACAGGGCGATGCCCGTGAAGCTCGTCCCGAGCGCGGCTTCGACGCGGTGGTGTCGCTGTTCCACGTCGCGAGCTACCAGACCAGCCGCGATGCGCTGGCGGCCATGTTTCGCACCGCGCACGCCGCATTGAAGCCCGGCGGCGTGATCTTCTTCGACTATTGGTACGGCGGCGCCGTGCTGGCGCAGGGCGTCGAGACCAGGGTCAAGGTGATCGAGCAGAAGCCGCTGCGACTTACCCGCATCGCGCAGTCCGACCACGACGAGCAGGCCGCGACCGTCACCGTGAACTACACGTTGTTCTGCGAGGATACGGATCGTGCCACGATCCGGCGCGTCGAGGAAGCGCACCACCTGCGCTACTGGTTTCCATTCGAGATCGATGCGGCGCTCGAGGCGAGCGGCTTTCGGCCCGCCGTTCACGCCGCCTGGCTGACGCAGGACGCGCCGCACACGAAGAGCTGGGCGGCCTACGCGGTCGCCAGAAAGAGCGGCACGCCGTGAAACGCTATCACGTGGGCATTTTCCTCGAGCTCCCGCTCGACGTCGGGGGCGGCTTCCAGCAGTCGCTCACCGACATCACTTGGATGCGCGACTGGGCCAAGACCGCGGATATCGACGTCACCGTGTTCACGACGCTGCCCGACAACGTCGCGATCCTCGCTGATCTCGGCATCAACAGCGTGTATCTGAAGCTGAGTTGGCTGGACCGCCTGTTCCTGTTCCTCAAATATTCGGGACCGTTCGACCTCTTGCAGTACGCCATGCGCGTCTGCGCGCCGTTCGAGAAAAAGCTGAGCAAGGCCGGCGTCGACATCGTCTATTTCACGACCACGTCTAACTGGAATCTGGTGCTCTACAAACTGCCGTTCATGATCACGATTTTCGACGGCTGCTTCCGCGATAGCCCCGAATTCGACGAGGTGCGCGAATTCGCCCAGTTCGAGCGGCGCGACATGGTGTGGCGCAGCGCCGCCACCAAGGCGGTGGTGGTCATCACCAATGCCGACGAACTAGTCGACATGCTGTGCCGGCGCTACGCGATGGAGCGCGGTCATGCCGTCTGCATCCCGTTCTCGCCGTCGCTCTACGTGGCGCGGTCAGGCGCGACCGGTGAAGCCGAGGACGCCGCGATCCTGAAGAAGTACGGCATCGAGCCCGGCTATCTATTCTATCCGGCGCAATTCTGGTCGCACAAGAACCATGCGACCATTCTACTTGCGATGCGCCTGCTGAGGGATCAGGGCGAGAAGCACACTCTGGTGCTCTGCGGCTCAGATCCCGGCGCCCGCGCAGCGTTCGAGGCACTGGTTGCGCAGCATGGTCTCGGCGATTCGGTGTGCATGCTCGGCTTCGTTCCCTCCGCGGAGCTCGGCGCCCTTTATCGCGGCGCAAACGCGCTTGTCATGGCCACCTATTTCGGCCCGACCAATCTGCCGCCGCTGGAGGCGTGGGCTGTCGGCACGCCGGTGATCTATCCGGAAGCCTTCAAGGCGCAGGCCGGCGATGCGGCGGTCCTGTTCGACTACGACGATCCGGCCTCGCTCGCCAAGGCCATTGTCAAGATCCGTTCGGCCGAAGAACGCACCCGCCTCGTCATCGCGGGCAAGCAAAGGCTTGCCCACTTCGGCGAGCAGATCGAAGAAGGGCATCGGCAGCTCGCCCGGCACCTGATGCGGTTGAGATATCGCCGTTACCCTCAGATCTACTGATATCTGGGCAACGCTGGCGCCTTCAGTTCGGCACGGCCGCCAGCACGCGGCCGCGCACGCGCTCCATCAGCAACGGGCTCGCTATAGCGGCAACAGCAACGAGCCAGATCGCGCACTCCGCGAGGAAGCGTTGCGGCCCCGTTCCGGGCACCGTGACGTGGATCGCCAGTCCAAGCCCCCACCCGCCGAATATGATCGCTACCATCACCGCGATCAGGACCAGCATGTGACGGAGCGGTTGGGCGAGCGTCTGGCGCATGATCACCAGCGTCAGGATTCCGACCTGGGTCAGGAGGTCGCTCGCCACGATCGCGATTGCGGCGCCGAGTGGGCCGATCCGGGGGATCAGCGAGGCCGAGAGGATCAGGAAGGCGATCAGCTGCAGCCCCTTGGTCCGGACCAGGAGATCGCCGCGATTGCTGTGATTGGCGAAGACGAACGCCATCAGCGAGGGCGCGACGACGGCGGAGCCGAGCAACAGCGTCACGGTGAGCGTGGCATCGTTAGGAATACTGCCATGCGTCCACAGTGCGAAGAAATCCGACCAGAACGGCAACAGGCCCGCGACGATCAGGCTGGCCATGGCGGTGACGAGCATCGACCCATGGGCATAGAGACCGCGTAGCCGCACCTTGTCACCGATCGCATAATCGTGGCCGAGCTCCGCGCCGATCGGCAGCGTAATCTGGATGCAGACGCCTCTCACGAAGCTCGCGATCACACGGATCAGGCCCCATTGCGCCACCGCCACGCGATCGGCGACCATCGCGCTGACCAGCAGCATCGGTGCGTTGACGAGCGCGAGCTCGGTAAGGTTGGCAATGGAGAACGGAAAGGCGAGCCCGAACTGCCCGGCGCTCCAGCGCCAGGATGGCGATGCTGCCGATCGGTTCCGGCGCAAGAACGGCAATTGGCGCGGAGCGTCATAGACAATCAGGAACAGCGCGAACAGGATCTGCGCCGAGACGTAGGCGATCGCGACCGCCAGCAGGCTGCCGAACCAGGCGATCGCGACGAGCTGCCCGACCTGCCCGAGCAGCAAGGCGACGTTTTGCGACCACACGGCCCGTCCGTATTTTCCGCGCGCGCGATAGAGGCCGGAGATTAGATTGGCGGGCAATGCGAGCAGCGTGCCGACGGTCATCACGAGCATCGCGGTGTCGAAGGTCGGCGTCATCTGAAATCCAAGCACCGATGCTGGCGGGAAAAGCTCGATACTTATTAGCAAAACCGCTCCCAGTGCCAACACAACCCGCACATAGATCTGCAGCATGCCCGCGAAATAGCTTGACGTCCTTCCATCACAATCGACGCAGGACTTAAAGGCAAGAAATCGATTGAGCGCCCGGGCCTGTAGCCCGGCATCGGCGACGACCAAAAGGGAGCTGGCCGAGTAAATGACAAGCCAAGCCGCCAGCATGTCGATGGCCCAAAAATGCAAGAACGCGGGAATCAGGAGAAGCTGCTGAGTCAAGCCAAGCAGGATCTGAACCATGCTCGCGGACCAGCCGTGGATGAGCCGATGAAGACGGCCAGTCATGTTCACTTGCTTCTCAGCTAGAGCTCACGCCAACGACCCAACTTAAGGGCCGTTAGTCGACGAGCTTTTGAGCAATGGCGATCCAACTATTCGTTGTATCCATTAACGACATCGACGACTTCAAGTAAGATGGAAGTGGTCCATCGAATCGACAAACCTAACCGAAGGACCGGTATCGGCATGTTCGATCGCCTCGATTGATTTCAGGACAGACTCCACGATACTCTTTGCGAATGCGTCCTGCGCCGCATGGAAGAGTGACGTGAAGTCCCCAGACGCGGGCTCACCCCTGCTGATCGCGCCTCCTCCCTCCGGGAGCGCGGCTCGAAAAGCGAAAGAGTCGCCGACCACCCCTTGACCAGTGCCGGCTGCGGCGATTGTCCCGTCCCCATTCAGATCCTGATGGAGGACTGATTCATACGATTGTAGTGTTGCACTCGTGCCTGAAACAACGCCAGTAAGGCTGGAGACGTAATTTCCGTTGTTGTCGGCACTCCACACCACGTACTGGTCGGCGCTGCCGTTTTTCCAAACAATGTCGTAGCCCGAACCCGTCTGCTCCGCACCGATTGGCACATAAGACCCGCACTGTCCAACCGTGATCGCAGCACCTCCAGACTTGAGCGTGAGGCTCGCACCGCCCGTGTCGAGGTGATAGTTGGATCCAACCTGCGAAAGCGTGGTCGAGCCAGCTGACTCGATCACGGCGGTCGTCGCTGCTACGCCAACAGTCCCGTCACCGTTCAGATCCTGATGCAGAACGCTTTCATACGATTGCAGTGTCGCACTCGCGCCTGAAACAATGCCGGTAAGGCTGGAGACATAATTTCCGTTGTTGTCGGCACCCCACACCACGTATTGGTCGGCGCTGCCGTTCTTCCAAACAATGTCGTAGCCAGATCCCGTCTGCTCCGCACCGATCGGCACATAAGTCCCACACTGTCCAATCGTGATCGCTGCACCTCCAGACTTGAGCGTGAGGCTCGCACCGCCCGTGGTGAGATAATAGTTGGATCCAACCTGCGAAAGAGTGGTCGAGCCAGCTGACTCGATCGCGGCGGTGGTCGCCGCTACGCCAACAGTCCCGTCACCGTTCAGATCCTGATGCAGAACGTTTTCATACGATTGCAGCGTCGCACTCGCGCCTGAAACAATTCCGGTAAGGCTGGAGACGTAATTTCCATTGCTATCGGCACCCCACACCACGTACTGGTCGGCGCTGCCGTTTTTCCAAACAATGTCGTAGCCCGATCCCGTCTGCTCCGCACCGATTGGCACATAAGTTCCGCACTGTCCAACAGTGATCGCCGCACCTCCAGACTTGAGAATTGGGCCAGTGCCGGACGACATAGGGTCTAAGTAGTAGTACCCGCCTTGTTGCACGAGTTCGGTGGAGCCAAAAGCTTCGATTACGACGGGCGCGCTATCAAGCGTCGTGCTTGAGACCGAGCCATCGGCAAACTGGAAATTTTCGACACCGGTGACGGTATCGGTGCCATCGGGCGCGCCACTGCGCTGGTCGGTCACAGTGAAGGTCTGAGTCGCCGCGTCGTACGAGACCAGATAGTTGGCCCGGCTGCCCGAATACACCGCGGTGTCGGTGCCCGAGCCGCCATTGATGGCGTCGTTGCCCGCGCCCCCCGTGATCGTGTCGTTGCCGCCACCGCCGCTCAGCGCGTTGGCGATCGCGTTGCCCACCAGCGTGTCGTTGCCGGACCCGCCGATGGCGTTGTCGATATAGGAACGCGCGTCGCCATTATAGAGATAGGCGTTGTAGACGTTGCCCGATGCGTAATGGCCATTACCGAGATTGGCCAGCTGCACGGAGGAGAACACCGACGACGCACCGGGATTGAGGTTGATGCTCAGGTTCGTCGTGTAGTTCGACAGGTCATAGGTATCGACGCCGCCGCCGTCCCAAACCGTCTCATAAATGCGATTGGCCGAGCCGCCGCCGCCGCCGCCCGGCGCGAGCTGCCCCACGCCGTTGATGAATTCCTGCCCGGTGGTCGGATTCCAGGTGTAGACCGTGTTGCTGCTCTGGGTCGTGTAGTCCGCGCCGTACATCGTCTGGAGCGCGAGGATATCGTTGGCCATATAGGTCTGCGAAAATCCGTACGCCTCATTGGTGTAGCCGGACGTGGTCGAGCCGCCGACATAGCTGCGATAGCTCATGACGGTGTATTCGCTGTCGTCGTGCGCGCTCGGCACAGCGACGTTGGCGACGCCGCCCGTTTCCTGGCTGTGCTTGAGGCCGAGGGCGTGGCCGAGCTCGTGCAGCGCGGTCGTGAAATAGTAATTGCCGAGCGCGGCAAGCGAGTAATTGTACTGAGTCCCGAACCAGATATCGCCGCCGGACGCGTAGTTGCCGGGGTAATAGGCGTAGGAGGTCGGATTGGCCGACGGTGACTGCGCGACCATGATGTCGGCGCCGTTCGTCCCTGCGTACTGGATATTGGCGTTGGTGTAGCCGAGGATCAGTCCGATCGCGTAGTTGATCGCCGCCTGCATCTGGCTCGGCGCCGAGGCAAAACCAGACGTGGTCGGCTCACTGTTGCCGCCGCTGTAGGGATTGGCGTAGTCGCTGGGCGAATCCGGAAAGCTGTAGGTGATCGTGCCGGACCATTTGGCGCCCGACAGCAGGCCGTCGATCTCGGCGTTATTGGTGGCACTGACGGTGACAGCGGTGGCCAATGGACTCTCCGGAGCTACCCGCGCGATTCGGGCGAAGGCGTGTGATTCTAGCTTCAGAGGTAAACGTTTGGCTTAAATTTGGCGCCTGCGTGCGGGCCCCTTCCATAAAATGTGTTAGCCCTCAAACCCCGTAATCATACGGTCCAGGCCATTCCGTAGTCAAATGGGGCCGAGTACGGAATGCGAGCTTCCGCATGCTTGATGATCTCCAGAGGAGAATCATGAAACTTGGCTCCTTCTCGGCGGGTCTCGTCGGCGTCCTTGCGGTGGTCGCCGGGCCGGATCACCTGTCCATCGGAGAACAGCCTGTCATGGTCGTGAAGGCCAACGCGGATGAAAACGGCAAGGACGGCGGCAAGGACCGCGGCAAGGCGGGCCGCGCCCCCTCCATGCCAATGGCGCGCGATCCTTCCGCCGCGGTGGCGGAGGAGTACGAAGCCGCCCGTCGGACCGGAACACGGGAGGCGCTCGAGCTCTTCATTGCGCGCCACGGCGACGCCCCGCTGGCCGAGCAGGCGCGCGCCGAGCTGAAGCGCCTGCCGCGCTGATCCCTTTCACGCAGCGCAGCAAGCCGCGCCAGCCCAGCCCCGTCAGGCACTGCATTTCGACAGGCGGCATCCGCGTCGGCCCAGACTTGTCGCATGGGCGTTGGGCACTATGGTAGGCCCGCAATCTGTCCCGGAGCCCTTCAAGATGCCCTTTCCGCATGCCTCGGAAGCCCTGTCGCGCTTCACCGTGCTCGATCTGACCCGTGTCCGATCCGGGCCCACCTGCGTGCGGCAGCTCGCGGACTGGGGCGCCAACGTGATCAAGATCGACGCGCTGACCGATGATACCGGCGGCGAGCAGCCGGGCGGGCCGCGGCGGGGCTCCGACTTCCAGAATTTGCACCGCAACAAGCGTGCGATGACGCTGAACCTGAAGGACGAGCGCGGGCTCGCCGTGTTCAAGCGGCTCGCCGCCAAGGCCGATGTCGTGGTCGAGAATTTCCGTCCCGACGTGAAGAAGAAGCTCGGCATCGACTATGACAGCCTCGCCGCAATCAATTCGCGCATCGTCTATGGCAGCATTTCCGGCTTCGGCCAGGACGGCCCTTATCACAAGCGGCCGGGCTTCGATCAGATCGCGCAGGGCATGGGCGGGCTGATGTCGATCACCGGCGCGCCGGGCGAAGGCCCGATGCGGGTCGGCATTCCCGTCGCCGACCTCACCGCGGGCCTGTTCTGCGCCATGGGCATCCTCACGGCGCTGCTCGAGCGCGAGGTCTCGGGCAAGGGCCAGTGGGTGCAGACCTCGCTGCTCCAGGCCCAGATCTTCATGCTCGACTTCCAGGCCGCGCGCTGGCTGATGGAGAAGGAGGTCGCCAGGCAGGCCGGCAACAACCACCCGACCAGCATCCCGACCGGCGTGTTCAGGACCTCGGACGGCTACATCAACATCGCCACGACCGGCGGGCGGATCTGGGAGCGCTGCGCCCAGGCGATCGGCGCGCCGGAGCTCTTTGGCCACCCCGACTATGCGACGGCCCCTGCCCGCTCCAAAAACCGCGACGCGCTCAACGCCGAGATCGAGAAGCGCACCGTGGCGAAGTCGACCGAGACCTGGGTCCGGGAGCTCAACGAAGCCGGCGTGCCCTGCGGGCCGATCTATGCCATCGACCAGATGTTCGAGGACGCACAGGTCAAGCATCTCGGCATCGCGCAGGACGTGCCGAACGACGAGGACCGCCACATCCGCCTGGTCGGCCAGCCCGTGACGCTGTCGCGCACGCCGAGCAAGATGGTGGCGCGGCCGCCGGAATTCGGCGAGCAGACCGACGAGGTGCTGAAGGAGTTCGGCTTCGGCGCCGACGAGATCGCGGAGCTGCGTCAGCGCAAGGTGGTATGAAAGCGGCCTACGCAGTCGTCTACATCTTGCGCAAGCCGTCGAAGCGCGTGTCGACATAGTGGCCGCCGGCATCGACAACCCGACAAAGCTCTCCGCCATCATAGTAGAGCAGAACGACCTTGGCTCCCGCCTCGAATCGCCCGGTCGGTGGTCCGCTCGGCGTACCGCGCGAGGCATAGAATGGCTGCGATCTCGCCACCTCGTGGGTGAACTGGTTGGGTGGAGGCGAGATCAGACAGTCGGACGGGATCAATGACGAATCTGGAAGCACAATCGCTTCCGATCGCTTCATACCTTCCATGATCCGGTTTCCCTGAATTCCAAGAGAAGTCTTGCTCGGCAGAACTTGTCCGGCGGTGCTCTGGCCTAAGGTTCGAGACTCTCGTCGGGCAACGTGATCGGAATCCGCGGGAGCACGATGCCTCTTGGCTTTTCATCATGCGCGGCAGCAAGTCCTGCCTCGGCCATAAGGAGATGATTGGGCAGGTGATACGGCTGGGCAACCTCCATGTTCACCTCATAGCCGAGATCCTGCAAGCTGGCGATCGTCAACCGGCTCATCGGATTGCCGCCTTCATTGACGAAGCCGGTCATCAATTCTGCGCCGAAAACAGTGTCACGCCAATGCGAATCCACCGTCCCTTCGCCACCCTTGTTTTCGACGGGAACGGGGAGAGGCGTCGCGGAGCCGCGGAGCTTACCGTATTCGCGCATGGCGTTGGCACCGTGGAATGTCGGATTGTGCGTGCGGACGCCCTTCAACAATCTCTTTTTCGTCCAGATCGTTCCGATGCCGATCACATGCCCCATCTCGTGCGTGATGACGTCGTTCAGGGTGCCGTCGGCTTCCATGGCGGCGAGATCGGCAATGTCGAATTGCATGTCGCCTGTCGCCGGCAGAAAGGCAGCGGCCCCTGCACTCTTCGGGCGCAGGCGATCCGGCCCCGCCTGGCCGAGAACATTTCCGGGACCGTCAATGTCGGTGCCTTGTGCTGTGATACGAAGATTGTTGATCCTTTCGCCGCCAACCGTGACGTCAGGCAAGTCGCCCACGATGGCGTGGGTCCACCGGTTTGCCGCAAGCTTGAAAGCGGTCTTTTGTTTAGCAGTCAGCCCGCCCAGGAAATGAACTTCGATCGTGTAACCTCGGGCGGCTGCGGCAGCGACCGCGTGCGGAATCTCGGCGCCCCTCTGGGCGCGATAACGTTCAATGGCCATGACATCCTCCAAAAAATCAGATCAAATAAGTTTCTATCTATGCTTGCATAGTGATCCCGATTAACGCCGCTGACAAGGGAGAGAAAGCGTCACGGGGCCTGACTGTTTTCACTCCGGACACACGACAGCCCGACGCGACCACCAGGCTTTCGACTCGCAACCACGCTTTGCGAAACAGTCGCTCAGGTCCGCTGAAGCGATAGTTCACACCGAAGCGCAGGATGTTGTCGGTGACGTGCGAGCGAAAGCCGACGACTAGCGGCGCGCCGCTGAGCGCGATCACGGCAGTCGCGAGCGCTTGGATGGTTGTCGGCACAAGGAACACGCCGAACGGGCTTAGCGAGTCTACATTCCTAGACTCTGAACGACTAGATTCCGCGGCATCCATCCGACATTCTACCTGCCCCGGAAGAGGACGGCTGAAGTTCCTTAGTCCGGATCAGGAGGCTGCCGCGATTGCTGTGGTTGGCAAAGCCGCGCGCCTGACGGCCGGCTCGATCGACCGCGCGAGGCAATCGTGAAGAAAACTGCGGCGCATCATGCTCCTGAGTTCCGATGAAAATCGAATGGCGATCACTTCAAGAGGTTCAATCCGTCAATCAGCGCATCCCAAATTCCCGACCTTATTGCGAGGAGGATTGGGCACCTTTCCAGTCGCGCTGCGCCAGAGCGAGTAGCTGGAGCTGCTTCGAGAGGTCGGGTTTGAGCCGCTCAGCGAGCAGCCCGACCGCCGAAGCGGCATCTCGAACGACTGCCGCCATGCTTCGGAGCCTTCTCCGAGGGAAAGCTGTTGAGGCTCGGCTCCCCACCTGGCAGACGGACTTCATTCGCATTTCCCGTTCGCGCTGATATGGAAGTTCGACGAAAATAGCTTCTCGCATCACCGCAGGTGGCGTTACGATCCGACGTCCATGCCATCAGAAGGACACATCATGTTGAGACAGGCCGTCATCCTCGCCGGAGGCCTAGGCACCCGGCTGGGTGAGCGCACCAAGCTGGTTCCGAAGCCAATGCTCGACATCGGCGGGCGGCCGTTTCTCGACACGCTGATCGATGAGCTCGTGCGCTATGACGTGTTCGATGAGATACTCCTGCTCGCGGGACACAAAGCCGAGATCGTCGAGACCCATTATGGCGGCGCGACCAGGGGCCGGGCAAAGATCCTCGTGTCGCGCGAGGTCGAGCCGCTCGGCACCGGCGGCGCGCTAATGCATGCGCGCGACCTGCTGCACGACCGCTTCCTGTTGCTCAACGGTGACTCGCTGTTCGACTTCAACCTGCTCGACCTGGTCGCGCGCGCCCATGGCGGGGGCGTTCACATGGCGTTGCGGGACGACGTCGTCGCAGACCGCTACGGCCGCGTCGTGCTCGACGGTAACACCGTGCGTGACTTCATTGGTCCCGGCGCGGGCGCCACAGGACCGGCCAATGCCGGCATCTACGTTGTCAGCAAATCCATCCTCGCCGACATCACGACGCTTCCCGCCTCCCTCGAGCAGGATGTATTCCCCGGCCTTGCCGCGTCCGGCGCGCTGCGGGGCACGGCCTATCGCGGTTACTTCATCGACATCGGCACTCCCGACGACTTCGCGCGCGCCGATCGCGAATTGCCGGAGAAGTTGCGGCGGCCGGCCGTATTCTTCGATCGCGACGGCGTGCTCAACCACGATTCAGGCTACACGTTTGAGACGCACAAGCTCGAATGGATCGAGGGCGCACGCGAGGCCGTGAAAGACGTCAACGACGCCGGTTATTTTGCCTTCGTCATCACCAACCAGTCCGGTGTCGCTCGCGGCTACTACGGCGAGCACCACGTCGTCGCCTTGCACCGCTGGATGGCGGACCAGATGGCGCGGACTGGCGCGCATATCGACGCGTTCGAATACTGCCCCGACCATCCCGATGGTACCGTCGCGCGCTATTGCCGTACGAGCGACCGACGCAAACCGGCGCCCGGCATGATCACCGACCTTCTCAAGCGCTTTCCTGTCGACATGACGCGCAGCATGGTGATCGGCGACAAAGACAGCGACATGGAGGCGGCGCAGGCGGCCGGCTTGGCCGGCCATCTGTTTTCTGGTGGCAATCTGCAAGCTTTCGTCAGACGGCACCTCGGCCTCGCGGGCGTGTAATGCCTAGGACTATCGCGACATCGCCCTTATGTATTTGAATCACGGAGAGATTGCTTCCTAGCGCGATGTCGCTCTGGTCCGCTGCGTCAGTCCGACGCGGCCCAGCAACCCGTCGATCACCGGCCAAAACAGCAGCACGAGCGCCAGCGTCGTGATCGAGCCGACCAGCCCGTTCGACCAGAACACCTTGAGGTCGCCGCCGGAGCCGATCATCGACAGGCGGAAGGCATCCTCGGCGCGGTTGCCGAGCACGAGCGCCAGCGTGAACGGCGCGAGCGGAATGCCGATCTTCTTGAAGACATAGCCGACGACCCCGAAGCCGAGCATCAGCCAGATGTCGAACATCGCGTTCTGGATCGCATAGGCGCCGATCGCGCAGGACACCACGATCATCGGCGCCACCGCCGCGAACGGCACCCGCAGGATCGAGGCGAAGATCGGCACCGTCGTCAGCACCAGCACGAGGCCGACGACGTTGCCGAGATACATCGAGGCGATCAGCCCCCAGACGAAGTCCTTGTGCTCGACGAACAGCAGCGGGCCCGGATTGAGCCCCCACACCATCAGGCCGCCGAGCAGGATCGCGGCGGTGCCGGAGCCGGGAATGCCGAGCGCCAGCATCGGCAGCAGCGCCGCGGTGCCGGAGGCATGCGCTGCCGTTTCCGGCGCGAACACGCCCTCGATGCGGCCCTTGCCAAAACTCTCGGGATCCTTGGAAAAGCGCTTGGCGAGATTGTAGCCCATGAAGGACGCGGCGATCGCCCCGCCCGGGGTGATGCCGAGCCAGCAGCCGATGAAGGAGGAGCGCAGCAGCGTCACCCAGTATTTCGGCAGGTCCTTCCAGACGCTGAGCACGACGCGCAGCGAGATGCTCGCGGCATGTCCCCGCAATGCCAGACGCTCCTCCATCGTCAGCAGGATCTCGCTGATGCCGAACAGGCCGATGACGGCGACGAGGAAGTTGATGCCGCGCAAGAGCTCGGCCGAGCCGAAGGTCATGCGCAGATTGCCCGACACCGTGTCCATGCCGATGCCGGCGAGCAGCAGCCCGAGCGACATCGAGATGACCGTCTTGTGCTTGGCCTCGCGCCCGAGGCCAACGAAAGAGCAGAAGGTGAGCAGATACACCGCGAAGAACTCGGGCGGGCCGAATTTCAACGCAAAGGACGAGATCATCGGCGCGAGGAAGGTGATCAGGAGCACTGCGACCAGCGAGCCGATGAAGGAGGACGTGAACGCCGCGGTCAGCGCCTCCGCCGCCCTTCCCTGCTGCGCCATCGGATAGCCGTCGAAGGTGGTCGCGACCGACCAGGCTTCGCCCGGGATGTTGAACAGGATCGAGGTGATGGCGCCACCGAACAGCGCGCCCCAATAGATGCAGGACAGCATCACGATGGCGGAGGTCGGATCCATCGTGAAGGTCAGCGGCAACAGGATCGCAACGCCGTTGGGGCCGCCGAGCCCGGGCAGCACGCCGACGAAGATGCCGAGCACCAGCCCGACCATCATCAGCACGAGCGTCTTCCACGTCAGCAGGACGGCGAAGCCGTGAAACAGGAGACCGAGAGCTTCCATCGCGGGGCCGCCTTAGTGACCGAAGGCCGCTTCGAGCGGTCCCTTCGGCATGATGACGTCGAAGGCGATGTCGAAGGTGACGAACATGATCGCCGTGAACACGAGCGCGGTGAGCAGCGACTTCCACAGCGCGATCTTGCCGACGAGGCGCATGAAGCTCGCGATCAGCAGGAAGCTCGCGACATAGAGGCCGAGGAATTGCGTGACGAGGCAGAACAGCAGCGTCGGCACGAACACCGCCATGACGCGGCGCGCCTGCGCGCGCGTGACGAAGCTTCCGGACGCAGCCCGGCGCGCGACGAGCGCCGTGACCAGGCCGTAGAGGCTGCCGCCGGCGAGGATGAGGGAGAGATAGAACGGGAAATAGCCGGGTTCGGGCCCGGTTGCGTCCCAGGACGCCCCGGTGCGCCAATTGTCGTAGCCGAGCGTGATGGCCAGCGCGAGCAGCAGGAGGCAGACAAGGATTTCGATCGTGCCGGAGCCGACGACGGAGGGCGAGTCGTCTTCAGGCGCGGTCGGATCGTCGACGACGATTTCGATATCGGTTTGGGACATGCTCTGCCAAATCAAATTGCGCTGTCATCATCCGCGAAGGCGGATGATCCAGTATTCCAGAGGCGGCGAGGAGTGCGGATAAGCTGCGGCGTACTGGATGCCCCGCCTTCGCGGGGCATGACGTGGAGGCGGGGTCACTTCGCGACGAATCCGGCTTCCGTCATCAGCGCCTTGTTGGTGGCATCGTCCTCCTCGAGGAATTGCACCATGTCCTTGCCGGTGAGGAAGATCGGCTTCAACGCCTGCTTCTCCATGTAGTCCTTGTACTCGGCGGTTTGCGTCACCTTGTGGAACAGCTCGACATAGAACGCCTGCTGCTCGGCAGTCACTTTGCCGGGCAGGAACGTCGCGCGCAGCATCAGATACTGCACGTCGACGCCCTCCTCCTTGCAGGTCGGGATGTCGGCCCAGGACTGCGTGTCCGTCACCTTGCTGGTGTAGGAGATGCGCTCCTTGTCGAACACGCAGAGCGGACGCACCTGACCGGCGCGCCAGACTTCGAGGTTTTCGCTGGGGTTGTTGACGTTGGCTTCGGTGTGATTGCCGACGAGCTGGGTCGCGGCCTCGCCGCCGGACTTGTAGGGCAGATAGGAGAATTTCGCGCCGGTCTTCTGCTCCAGGAACACGGTCAGCACGTGATCCTCGCGCTTGGAGCCGGTGCCGCCCATCTTGAACGGCGAGCTCGCCGCCTTCGCGGCCGCGACGAATTCCTTCACCGTCTTCGGACCGGCGCTGTTGTCCCACAGCACGAACTGGTCGAGCGCAATCACCGAAACCGGGGTCAGCTCACGCCAGTTGAACGGAATCTTCGCCGACAGCGGCAGCATGTAGATCAGGGAATAGGCGATCAGCACCTTGTTCGGGTCGCCCTCGCTGGACTTCATGTACATCAGCGCTTCCGCGCCCGAGGCGCCGCCCTTGAGCGAGACGACCATCGGCTGCTTCATCAGATTGTTCTTCTGGATCGCGGCCTGCATCATTCGCGCCATCTGATCGGAAGCACCGCCCGCACCGGCCGCCACCACGATCTCGACCGGCTTGGTCGGTTCCCAGCCGGCAAAAGCCGGCGTGCCCAACAACAGCGCGGTCGCGGCGCCGAAGGCTTTCACTGAAATTCGCACGAGTTTCGTCCCCTGATTCTTATTGGCTTTGTGATGCCGGGAAGGTTATCGCTACATTGTGCGGACTATTGCTGACGAGTTCAAGCAGACGGTCGTGTCGCCGCATATGACTTTCGGCTGACGGAAAGCGCTCGACGGCGCGCTCGCTACTTGCCCTTCCAGACGGGCGTGCGCTTGTTGAGGAAGGCGTCCATGCCCTCGCGGAAATCTTCGCTCATATAGGCCTTGAGGATCAGGTCCTCGCCCTCTTCGCGCGACAGCGTGCGGCGGATGCGGCGCACTGCTTCCTTGGTTGCTTCGAGCGTGAGCGGCGCATGGCTCGCGACGAGCTTGGCGGTCTCGTCGGCGCGACGCTGAAGCGTCTCGACGTCGGGCACGATCTCGTTGAGCAGGCCGAGGGCGAGCGCTTCCGGCGCTTCGACCAGGCGCGCCTTGAAGATCATATCCTTGGTGCGGGCAGGTCCCACCAGCGAGACGACGCGGCTGATGTTGGACATCGACAGGCAGTTGCCGAGCGTACGCGCGATCGGAAAGCCGATGCGCGTCGTCTCGGTGCCGATGCGGAGGTCGCAGCAGGCCGCAATGCCGGCGCCGCCGCCAGTGCAGGCCCCCGCGATCGCCGCGATCACGGGCACACGGCACTGCTCGAGCGTGCCGAGCACGCGGTCGATACGGGCCTCGTAATCGAGCGCATCCTGCGCGGTTTTGAACGCACGGAACTGAGAAATGTCGGTGCCCGAGGCGAACGCCTTGTCGCCGGCGCCGGTCAGGATCAGCGCCTTGATCGAGCGGTCAGCGTTGATCTCGGTGCAGATCTCCGCCATGCGGTCATACATGGCAAAGGTCATTGCGTTGCGCGCCTGCGGGCGGTTGAAGGTGATCCGCGCGATGCCGTCCGTGACGGAGTAGAGCAGGTCTTCGTTGGTCGTCGTCGGTGCGTTCATCGCGCGCTCACTTCCCAGTTGTTGATTCAGGCCACCTGCGCTTTGGCGATCAGCACCACGTCGCGTCCCTTCAGGACGTCCATGGCCGCCAACACGCCGCCGCTCCGGTGCGGGATCTTTGCAAGATCCAGGCCCATCTCGACGCCGGCGAGCGTGCCCATCAGCATCAGATCGTTGAAATGACCGATATGGCCGATGCGGAACACCTTGCCCTTGACCTTGTTCAAGCCGGTGCCAAGCGACATGTCGAAGTTTTCCAGCACCACCTTGCGGAAGGCGTCGGCGTCGTGTCCATCCGGCACACGCACGCTGGTCAGCGCAGGCGAATGCGCCGCGGGATCGGCGCACTGCGTCTCCAGGCCCCAGACCTTGACCGCAGCGCGCGTCGCCGCACTGTGGCGCTTGTGGCGGGTCCAGACGTTCTCCAGCCCCTCCTCTTCCAGCATCTTGACCGCCTCGCGCAGGCCGTAGAGCAGATTGGTCGCGGGCGTATAGGGGAAGGTGCCGAGCTTGTTGAAGCTGATGACCTCCTGCCAGTCCCAGTAGGAGCGCATGCCGGGGTTGGCCTTGGCGACCGCGAGCGCCTTCTCCGAGACCGCGTTGAAGCCGAGGCCGGGCGGCAGCATCAGGCCCTTCTGGGAGCCCGCGACCGAGACGTCGATGCCCCAGGCGTCGTGCTCGTATTCCATCGAGCCGAGGCCGGAGATGGTGTCGACCATCAGCAGCGCCGGATGCTTGACGCGATCGAGCAGCTTGCGCACCTCCAGCGGCGGCGTCACGCAGCCGGTCGAGGTCTCGTTGTGCACGACGCAGACCGCCTTGATCATGTGCTGCTTGTCGGCCGCGAGCCGCTTCTCGATCTCGGCGAGATCGGCGCCATGGCGCCAGTCGCTCGGGATGAAGTCGACGTCGAGCTTGAACTTGTCGGCGATGCCGCGCCACAGCACGGCGAACTGGCCGGTCTCGCACATCAGGACCTTGTCGCCGGGCGAGAACACGTTGACCATCGCCGCTTCCCAGGCGCCGGTGCCGGACGAGGGGAAGATGATCACGGGCTGCTTGGTGCGGAACACGCGCTGCATCGCGGCAAGCACGGCGAAGCCGAGCTCGGCGAACTCCGGACCGCGATGGTCCAGCGTCGGCATGTCCATCGCCCGCAGCACGCGGTCGGGCACGTTGGTCGGTCCTGGAATCTGTAGGAAATGCCTTCCAGTATGCACGGTCATCGGCGTCCTTCCCGGTCTTGCCTTGATTTTGATGGCCGCCGAATAGCACCATTTGACCGGCTTGTCCCCTCTCCTTAAGGCTCCTCCCATGCATGGGCGGCGGGCCTCCGCCGCCCCCTACTCCGCGGGCACCACCTTTCCGGACGGCAACCTGCCCTCGCCCTCCGCGAACGGGCGTTCCGGATGCATCAGGAAGGCGGAAAAGCCGCCGAGCAGCAGCAGCCCCATCGACATCAGGAACGGCAGGTACCAGTTGCCGGTCGCGTCGATCACGAAGCCCGCGACCAGCGGGGAGACGATGGCCGCGAAGGCCGAGCCGGTATTCATGATTCCCGAGGCGGTCCCGGAATATTTCGGGGCGATGTCCATCGGGATCGACCACATCGGGCCGATCACGAGCTCGGCGCAGAAGAAGCCGGCCGACAGGCACAGCGCGACGATGGTGATGTCGTGGACGAACAGGATCGGAAACAGCGAGAGCAGCGCCCCCGTAAATCCCGCAACGGTGACGCTGAGCCGCGCCAGGCGGACATTCCCGGTGCGGTCGAGGATCTTGTCCGACAGCACGCCGCCGACGCTGTCGCCGACCACGCCGGCGAAGAACACGCCGGAGGCGAACAGCGCCGAGCTCTTGATGTCGAGACCGTAGTTGTTCTTGAAGAACAGCGGCAGCCAGTTCAGATAGAGCCACAGGCACCAGCCGTAGCAGAAATAGGTCAGCGTCACCGGCCACATCCGGCCGAGCAGCGGCCCCCACGGCACGCGCGGCCGCTCGCCGGTCGGGCGCGGCGGCAACGCCGCAAGCTCGGCTTCGGTGATGGAGGCATGCTCCTTCGGCTCGTTGCGGAAGTACCAGACCCAGATCACGCCCCAGATCAGGCTGACGAAGCCGAGCACGACAAAGGCGCCGCGCCAGGTCAGCCAGAGGATCAGCAGCGCCACCACGGGTGGCGTGACGGCATTGCCGAGCCGGGCGAAGGAATGGGTCAGACCTTGTGCAAATCCGCGGCGGTTCGCCGGCGTCCAATATTGCATCGCGCGTGTGGCGGTCGGGAACGTCGCGCCCTCGCCGAAGCCGAGCGCGAAGCGCGCGACGAACAGCGCGGCCAGACTGTTGACGAAGCCGGTCATGATGGTGGCGACCGCCCAGATCGTGCCGCACCAGAACAGCGTCTTGCGCGGCCCGAAACGATCGCCGACCCAGCCGCCGATCACCTGGAACAGCAGATAAGGATAGGCAAAGGCCGAGAAGACGAGGCCGAGCTGGGTGTTCGACAGGCCCAGCTCCTTCTGGATCTCGCTCGCCGCCGTGCCGATGTTCACCCGGTCGACATAGGTGATGAAATACATCGCGCAGAGCATCGCCAGCACGACATGCGTGGCCTTGAACCGAACCCCCATCTCACCCCTCCCGACTTGCTGTTGTTATGATTGCCGCTCGAATGTCCCGCGCGACTTAGGTGCCGACCATTTTCAGATGCGGCGACGCATTGCCCTGCGGGCGCTGTTCCAGCAGCTTCATCGCGACATCGACGCCGCCGGAGCGATGCGGCACGCCCGCAACCGACAGGCCCATCTCCACGCCGGTGAGCGCGCCGAGCAGCGTCAACGCGTTGCATTCGCCGAGATGGCCGATGCGGAAGACCTTTCCGGCGACCTTCGACAGGCCCGAGCCGAGCGACATGTTGTAGTTTTCAAGCACGATTTGGCGGAACTGATCGGCATCATGTCCCGGCGGCATCAGCACCGCCGTGAGCACCGGCGAGAACTCGGCCGGCTCCTGGCAGAGCACTTCGAGGCCCCAATGATTGACGGCGGCGCGCGTGGCCGCCGCTAACCGCTGATGCCTGGCGAAGACGTTGTCGAGCCCCTCTTCGAGAAGCATCGCGATCGCCTCGCGCAGGCCGTAGAGCAGATTGGTCGCCGGCGTGTAGGGGAAGAAGCCTTTCGCGTTCGGCTTCAGCATCTCCTCCCAGTCGAAATAGGAGCGCGGCATCTTGTTAGTCTTGGACGCAGCGCGGGCCTTCTGCGAGATCGCGTTGAAGCCGAGGCCGGGCGGCAGCATGAAGCCCTTCTGCGAGCAGCTCACGCTGACGTCGACCTTCCATTCGTCGTGGCGGTAGTCGACCGAGCCGAGCGAGGAGATGGTGTCCACCATCAGCAGCGCGGGATGCGAGGTGCGGTCGATCGCGGCGCGGATATCGGCGATGCGGCTGGTCGCACCGGTCGAGGTCTCGTTGTGCACGACCATCACGGCCTTGATCGCGCGTGCCTTGTCCTCGGCGAGCTTCGCCTCGATCACGGTGGGATCGGCGCCGCGACGCCAGTCGCCGGGAACGAAATCGACCTCGATGCCGAAGCGGCCCGCCATCTGGCGCCACAGAGTGGCGAAATGGCCGGTCTCGACCATCAGCACCCTGTCGCCCGGCGACAGGGTGTTGACGATCGCGGCCTCCCATGCGCCGGTCCCCGACGAGGGGAAGATCACCACCGGCCCCGCGGTCTGGAAAATCTTCTGGCTGCCTTCGAGCACGGTCCGGCCGAGCTCGCCGAATTCGGCGCTCCGGTGGTCGATGACCGGCATGTCCATGGCGCGCAGGACGCGGTCGGGGACCGGGCTTGGGCCGGGAATCTGAAGGAAATGGCGTCCCTGGTGCATGAAAACCTCCCTGTCGGCGCGTTCTGGCCGGCGTTGCCGACTATTTTGCATTCATTTTTTGTCCTTTCAATCGAAATTTGGTATTCGATTGTGGACGTCGACGCGACCAAACGAGCAAACTATTGTGCTGCAAATGAAATCCACGATTCCCGACACCGGGGTTCCATTTGCCCCGCCCGCCGGAAACGGCGGTGACCGCCAGGAGGCCTCGCTTCACGGCGAGATCCTGCTGCGGCTGCGCGACTACGTGGTCGAAGGCAACATTCCCGACGGCGCGCGCGTTCCCGAGCGCCAGCTCTGCGAGATGCTCGGCATTTCCCGCACACCCTTGCGCGAGGCGCTCAAGGTGCTCGCCGCCGAGGGCCTGATCGAGCTGCTGCCGAACCGCGGCGCGCGGGTGCGCCAGCTCAGCCAGCGCGACCTCGAGGAGCTGTTCGACGTCATGGCGGGCCTGGAAAGCCTCGCCGGGCGCCTCGCCTGCGAGGCCATTACCGATGCGGAAATCATCGCGATCGAGCAGCTGCATTACGAGATGTACGGCCACTATCTGCACCGCGACATGCACGGTTATTTCCAGGCCAACCAGCGCATCCACGAAAGCATCGTCGCAGCCGCGCGCAACGAGACGCTGAAGGCCGCCTACGCCAACTTCGCCGGACGCATTCGCCGCGTCCGCTACTCGGCCAATTTCGCCCGCAAGCGGCAGCGCTGGGCGGAAGCCATGCGCGAGCACGAGGCCATCCTCGACGCGTTGCGCCGCCGCGCCGGCAGCGAGCTCAGCGACATCCTGTTCCAGCACCTGCGCAACAAGCGGACCGCGGCGATCGAGCACCTGGCCGAGCCCCAAGAGGACGCGCCAGCCTCGCCCTGATGGCGGCTGCCTTGCTCATTTTGAATTCATAATATAATCGGTCACGAGAGATAATGAATAACTCAGCAAGGCTGAGCTTCGCTGGGTCAGTCCGGGATCAGGGATGACAAACGCCTCCTCGCTCGAACGGCGCCTGCGGTCGGAATTGACCGGCGACGTCCTGTTCGACCCCTTCAGCCGCGGCCGCTACGCCACCGACGCCTCGTTCTACCAGATCGTGCCGGCGGGCGTGGTCGTGCCCAAGACCATGGACGAGGCGCTGCGGGCGCTGGCGATCGCCCGCGACGAGGGACTGAAAGTTACCCCGCGTGGCGGCGGCACCTCGCAATGCGGCCAGACCGTCAATGACGGGCTCGTGGTCGATCTCTCCAAGCACCTCAATCGCGTCCTGTCGCTCGACGTCGAGGGCCGTACCTGCGTGGTCGAGCCCGGCATCGTGCTCGACGACCTGAACCGGCAGCTTAGGAAGCACGGCCTGTGGTTTCCGGTCGACGTCTCCACGGCCTCCCGCGCCACCATTGGCGGCATGGCCGGCAACAATTCCTGCGGCGGCCGCTCCCTTCGCTACGGCACCATGCGCGACAACACGCTGTCGATGGAGGCCTCGCTCGCCGACGGCACGCTGAGCCGTTTCGGCGAGGTGTCGCGCGATCTCTCCGATCTCGAAGCTGGCGACAGCGCGCGCGCCCTGTTCCGCGACATGCTCGATCTCGGCACCCGCGAGGCCGACGAGATCGCGGCACGCTTCCCAAAGGTGCAGCGCCGCGTCGGCGGCTACAATCTCGACGCACTCACGCCGCGCAATGCGCGCAACAACATGGCGCATCTGCTCGTGGGGTCGGAAGGCACCCTCGCCTTCACCACCAAGGTCGAGCTGAAGCTGTGGCCGGTCATCCGCAACAAGGCGCTCGGTGTCTGCCATTTCGGCAGCTTCTACGAGGCGATGGATGCGGCCCAGCATTTAGTTAAGCTCAAGCCGATCGCGGTCGAGCTGGTCGACCGCACCATGCTCGCGCTCGGCCGCGACATCGCGATGTTCAAGCCGATCATCAATGCCGCGATCAAGGGCGATCCGGACGCCGTGCTGGTGGTCGAATTCGCGGAAGAGGACCAGGCGGACAATCTCGCGCGCCTCAAGCAGCTCGGCGAATTGATGGGCGATCTCGGCTTCGGCTGGAACAACGACAAGCGCAAATGGGGCGGCGTGGTCGAGATCACGGAGCCGGCGCTGCAGAGCGGCATCGCCGATTTCCGCGCCGCCGGCCTCAACGTCATGATGTCGATGAAGCAGGAGGGCAAGCCGGTCTCGTTCGTCGAGGACTGCGCCGTGCCGCTGCCGCATCTCGCCGACTACACGGCGCGCCTGAACGAGGTGTTTGCCAAACACGGCACCAGCGGCACGATGTATGCGCATGCCTCCGAGGGCTGCCTGCATGTGCGGCCCGTGCTGAACCTCAAGCTGGAGAAGGACGTCAAGGCGATGCGCGCCATCGCCGAGGAAGCCTTCGCCATGGTGCGCGAGTACAAGGGCTCGCATTCCGGCGAGCATGGCGACGGCCTGGTGCGCTCGGAATTCCACGAAGCGATGTTCGGCGAACGCCTCGTTGCCGACTTCAGGGAGGTGAAGCGGCGCTTCGATCCCGATGGCGTCCTCAATCCCGGCAAGATCGTCGATGCACCCAGGATGGACGACCGCTCGCTGTTCCGCTACCGGCTGGACTATCGCGTCACGGAGCTGAAGACGAAGCTCGACTGGTCCGCATATCCCGGCGCCGGCGGGGGGTTCCAGGGCGCGGTCGAGATGTGCAACAACAACGGCGCCTGCCGCAAGCTCGAGGGCGGCGTGATGTGCCCGTCCTACCGCGCCACGCGCAACGAGAAGGATGTGACGCGGGGGCGCGCCAACACCTTGCGGCTCGCGATCTCAGGCCAGCTCGGCCCGGACGCTCTTTCGTCGGACGAAATGATGGAGACGCTCAAGCTCTGCGTCTCCTGCAAGGCCTGCCGTCACGAATGCCCGACCGGTGTCGACATGGCCAAGATGAAGATCGAGGTGCTCGCCGCACGCGCCGCCACCCACGGCCTGACGCTGCGCGACCGCCTGGTCGGCTATCTCCCGCGCTATGCCGGCCTCGCCTCACGCCTCGCGCCACTCGCGAATTTGCGCAATCACAGCCCGCTGCTGCGAAAGCTGTTCGAGCGGTTTGCCGGCATCAGTGCGCGCCGGGCGCTACCCGCCTTCCGCAGCGACGTGTTTGCGCCGCCTGCGGAAGCGGTCGGACCAGAGAGCGGCCGCGAGGTCGTGCTGTTCGCCGACACGTTCAACCGCATCTATGAGCGCGAAAACCTCGACGCCGCGCTGCGCGTGCTCGCGGCCGGCGGCTATCGCGTGCATCTGCCCAAGCCTGCGAGCGGCAACCGCCCGCTCTGTTGCGGCCGCACGTTCCTCTCCGCCGGCCTCGTTGACCAGGCCAAAACCGAGCTCGACCGGCTCGTGACCGCCTTCGCCCCCTTCGCGGCGCGCGGCGTGCCGATCGTCGGCCTCGAGCCAAGCTGCCTGCTGACGCTGCGCGACGAGCTCGCCTCCCTGCGCAAGGACAATGACGCCAAGGCGGTCAGCGCCCATGCCCTGACCTTCGAGGAATTCCTGGTGCGCGAGGCCGAGGCTGGCCGGCTGCAACTGCCGCTCGGCGCCGTCGCCGACAAGGCAATGGTGCACGGCCATTGCCATCAAAAATCCTTCGGCGCCTTGAAGCCGATCGAGCAGGTGCTGCGCCTCGTCCCCGGGCTCAAGGTCGAGACCATCGAATCGAGCTGCTGCGGCATGGCCGGCGCCTTCGGCTATGGCACTGAGACCTATGACGCCTCGATCGAGATGGCCGAGCTGTCGCTGCTGCCCGCCGTGCGGCGCGCGGATCAGAATACGCTGGTCGTCGCCGACGGCACTTCGTGCCGCCACCAGATTCACGACGGCGCGGGGCGCGAGGCGCTTCACGTCGCGCGCGTGCTGGCCATGAGCCTCGATCGCGCCAAGACCAATTTCCCTTCTCCAGCTGCAAAGGAACCCAACCATGGCTGAACTGACGCTCGACACCGCCCGCAAGATCCTCGACGCCGCCTTCGCAAAGGCCACCGAGCTGAAGCTGAAGCCGCTTGTCGTCACCATCCTGGACGCGCGCGGCGTCATCAAGCTCGCCGCCGCCCAGGACGGCACCAGCCTGATGCGCGCCGAGATCGCCCACGGCAAGGCCTATGGCGCGCTCGCCCTGGGCATGGGATCGCGCGCGCTGTTCCAGCGCGCCCAGGAGCAGGCCTATTTCATTGACGCCGTGAACACAATTGCCAAGGGCGCGCTGGTGCCGGTCCCCGGCGGCGTGCTGATTATGGATGGCAGCACGCTGCTCGGCGCGGTGGGCGTGTCCGGCGACACCTCGGACAATGACGAGGCCTGCGCGGTCGCCGGCATCCAGGCGGCGGGGTTGAAGGCGAACGCGGGCTAGCGCCAGACCTGACAGCGGAGCGCTGGGCTCACGAAGATAGACATTAGAAAGTGCTGCGCTGCCGTTCTTTAGTCGGGGTTCGAGTCATGGTCCGCACATCGCGGCCCCCACTATTTCGAAACTGCTGTTGCCTTATCGGAGAGCAGCCCTACTTGGAACGTCGGATCTCGAGAGTCCACCAAAAACCGCCGTTCTTGCGCGCTCCCTCGCCGTCAAAATGGTCGACGCGTAGGTTGAAATCGAGAAGTCGCAACCATCGATACCGACATTCGCTGATCGTGGCCGTTTGAAGCAGAGAATCCCTGCGTCCCGATCCGATACGATTAGCCGCAATATGCGCCAATCATCAGATCTCGTAATCGGTCCGAGCCGATGGCTCGCGTTTGCGGCTGTCGAGCACCTTCCGCAGAGCGACTTCGCCAAGAAGTACAAGGCCTGAAGCGACGGACTGCCTTGAGGTATGCGCCTGCCGCCCATCTTGGCCGTTAACTGGTCTGCCCCGGCAATCTCGGGCGGTGCCACCGATCCAGCTGTGCTGCCCTGAAGGGAGGGCAGCCGGATTAGGAACGCGCGGGCGGGACGCTCATTGTCAGCGGCCCGGCTCTCCAGATCCAGATCGCCGCGCCTAAGGGCCTCGTCTCGTAAAGCGCCCCTGAACCGCCTGGGATTGCCGACCGGCTGCGGAGTGGCTCTCGTACATCACCTGCATGCCGACCCGCCGCCCGAATTCGTGCGACGCGCCTGACAGCGGCTACGCGGCAATCGAGAATTCGATCGGCTGCGGTCGTGCGGTCGATGTCAAGGCCCAAGGCCAAGGAGGCATCGCGGAAGGTCCGGTCGTCTTCTTGCGAGAACGGCGATCGGATGACTGCGGTCTGCTTCCTTTCAGAGCTGGTAAGCTCCGCCTGACCTTTCGCCAGCGCGAGCGCGATGGTCCCGATGCGCTCACTGGGATGGTGCGTCTGCGGTCTCCCTGGCGAGTGCGTCGAGGTTGATGGCGCCGGACTTCGAGTGCTTGGCTTTGATGCCGTACGGACTTCGCACCTCAGGGATTAATTTCTTCAACTCGGGCTGGGCGAGCTCATGCTTCCCACGGGCCTCCGGGTGCCGGAAGTGAGGCTGAGGAATTGCGCGCCGACGCGGTGCAAAGCGTGCTAGTACAATGCAGGCATTACACAGTGCGATCCGGAATAACGTCGTAATATCAGCTGGTTGACGCGCGCGAGAATGCTTTCATTTTTGGCCTCGCTTCGGTGCCCAGGTCTCAAGCCGGCATAAGTTTGCCGAATTTCCCGCGGCAGTGCTATACGGCGACCGACCTCAAAGGGCAGTAAAACGGGAAAAGCTTCCCGTGACTTTGGACCCGCGAAAGCTGGACCCAGCGTCCCGAGTTCACCCAAGTTGAGGAAGGCCCATCTCGAGCCAGGGTGAGAAGATCGAAGCCTCCACCCCGTCTTGCATCGTGGTGCGACGGCAATTTCGCGCTAGATATTCGCCATTGAAACGGCGAGTGGTCGCCAGGTGGCAACGGCCCCACAAAGCGGTCGGCTGTCATACAACGTGTTCGACGCGCAAAGCATGCGTCCTTTCTCGAACAAGGTGACAGATAGCTTGCCGCGAATGATGCCTATGCCTCGATGGCGGAATGCCACCGGGGCCGTCTTTCGCGATCCCGTTAACCATGGATATTCGGGTACCCGCTGCACCACTGGAATATTCCGTGAACAAGCAGCATACTAAACATCAACTTCGCAATTCCTGCGAAGGGCGGCCGCCGCTAGTGCTGGTAACACCAGCGTGCGGCCTGACCACAACGACTTGACTGGAGTCATCATGGCTAACTGCAAATATATCGCCGATTCGGCGCTCTTAATCCTGTCCTCTTTGTTGCTCCGCGCGCAGTCCGATGCGATCGCACCCGGCCTCGGGCGCTCCGCGGACGGTATGTCCGTTTCCCCCTTCATCCCCTCCATCGACTAGGCACGGATCGCGAAGCTCGACGTCATGCGGCGCGACGGCGCCCCGTGAATCGATTCCGGTCCGTCTGCATGCGTGGCAGCCCCGCCGATCGAGGGCGCAATCTCGGCGTCCGCGATTTCCCGGGGCAGCCACGCAGGCCGTGGTGACGGCCGGCGGCCCGCCACATCTGGCAGTGCGTCTGGTTGCGCATCGGCCGATCCGATGACGCCGGCTTCGCGATCTCTCTATGACCAGAGAGACTGATCCATGACAATTCACACCAAGACCAACGACGTACAGGCCTACACGCATACGATCTATCGCCCGCGCGGGGGAGTCGGCGGCTTTCGTCAGATCAGCGATCCGGCCGGACGGCTAGCCGTCACCGCCTATCCGATGGCGATGGCCAAGGACCTGGCGGCGGCTTCCGAAGGGTGGCCCGCGTGCTACGTCATTGCAGGGAATGGCGAAGCCATCATTGGCGAGAGTAACCGCGCGATCCAGTGTGTTGCCGAGCACACCTTGGAGCCGGCCAGAGCCTTTGGCTCGGAAGTCTACCTGCTGCATGAGCAGGAGCCGCATGCACTGGCTTGGTCGACGCGGCTCGATCTGGCGCATCGTCTGACGGAGCTCGCCCGAGAGGCCGCTCTCGTCATCCTGGCCAGAACCGTGGAGCCGAAGGCGTTGACGTGGACTGTCGAACACACCGCGACCATGGAACGGCTTGTGACGGATGGCCGGCGCCTGATGTTCGACGCAGGTTGCAGGATCTTCGACGGCAACCGCGCAAGCCAGCTGTCCGTGCAAGCCGAGATCGATGACAATCAGGACGCAGACGAAGCGGTCGAGACCGGCTTGCAGATCTCGAGCTTGCCGGAAGGTGAGCTGGAATTCGACTATTGCGGCATTCGGGCGAAGGGCTACCACGATTCGGAAGGGTTCGTGGTGAGCGCAGGCTCGGAGGCGCGCAACCTCGAGACGACCAGCCTCCGGCGAAACATCAAGACATTGCGTGCCGACCTCCTCAAGAAGGGCATCGTGGTGCCGATCGCCGGCGTCGAGGATCGTCTGCGCTTCCGGGTGGCATGGACCTTCTTCTCGGCCGCGGTCGCGGCCAAATTTGTCGCCGGGGCGCATGTCGCCGGTACCAAGTGGGTGCGCCGCCGCAAGCCGATCACGGGCGCCAAGTAAGAGGGCGGCCGAATGTCCAATTCTCAAAGGAGACCAAGTCGTCAGCTGCAAAATGGCAAAGCCGCGCTTCCCGGCCACGACGACGCCTCGATCGGGACCCTCGAGACGTCAGGCGAGCCGGCGGCGTATTCGCGCGAAGGCGGGACGCTCGAAGCCTCTTCGCCGGTCGTCCGTGCGCTGTTCCAGATCTCGCCGCTGGGCTGGTGGCGGTCGGTGCCGGCCGACGCGTTTCGGGCAACCGAATACCTTGAGGTCCGCTCCGCGATCGAGGAGGTCGCGCAGCTAGTAGAAGGCACCGAGGTGGAGCGGGCGCTGCAGGGCGATGCGGATGCCGCGATCGCGTTGGTGATGTCGCTGATGCCGATCACGCAGCTGCGCGGCATCAAGACCGACATCGCGATGACCGCCGTGCTGTCCATCGCGCTCGAGGGCGAGCCCAGATGCGCGCTCACGCTCGCTCATATCCTCGATCGCGCCGAGGGCAATCCGCGCCGCGCCGATCGGCTGTGCGACTCCTGGTTCGAGTTCTATCTGAGCCGCTCGGCCTTGCGCGGTGGCCTTTGCCCGGCCGAGAGGGCCGTGCTGAAGGCGCTGCGCGCGTTCGACGTCCCGCACGCCCGAAACGCATGAAGCTTCAGCCTGCCTTCGGCCCCAAGGCGAACATGGTGCCGGTCGCGCCGGCCGGCACCGGTGCCGTGACAGAGCGCGCGAAGCTTGGTGCGGACACATCGCAGGCGCAGAGCGCCAAGGCGGTCGAGCTCCCTCGGAGGGCTACCTTCAGCGGCCGTACGCAGATCGCACGTGGCTTTCGACTAACCGGGCTCGCGCTTCGGGACCTTGTATTTGCGCCGTTCGAGCCAGTCGCGGGCCGCTTCCTCCAGGATTTCCGAGGCGGTGGTGTCGTCCTCGAGGGCGACCTGCTTCACCGCTTTGATCACGTCGTAGCTCATGGTCGCGAAGAAATTCCGTTTTTGCTGTCGGGCGGCAGGCGCCTTGCTTCGCTTTGCGGATTTACCTGCGTCAGCCATGGGCTCTCCGACGGTCGTGAGGGGAACGGGACTCGCACGGCGGCGAATCTCCGGATTCTAGGCAGGGTTCGGCCAAATGGCCATAGGTAGCGAGGGACATAGGAATATTGGAGGATAACAAAATTACATAGGTAGCTTGCTACATAGATGAACGTTGACATATGCAGATGGTTATGTTTATGGTCTGTTCTCGCTCGCGACGATGGGCGGAAAATCTGTGATCAGGATCGGAACTGGTGGAACAAGACCATGCTGGCGTGCCCCGACAAGTTTCATCCGAGCGTCAACTTGCGCGCGGGTGCCATCCCTCGGGCTAACGGCGATCGGGGCGAGCGCTTCTGCGTGCGCATGCAAGCCGCGCCGCGGCAATGCGAGACGGGCCGGTTGGCCCCGATCGGGGAGAAGTTCGCTGAGCTGAGGGCCCATCGGCGCGGCGATGTGACCGGCGACCGGTCCGTCGACGAGGATCCGACAGTTTTGGATTAAGGAGGCCAGATGGCTGTGATCGTGAGTTGGCGGACCTATCTCGCGCAGGCGCATCCCCGCCTTTTCGAGAACGACAGGCCGGAATCATCACTCGGCTATGCGCGCTACCAGGAAGGCTGGCGCGACCTCATGGACGATCTCTGCGCGACGATCGAAGCCGCCTTAGGTGAGGACGAAGCGTTCAGATTTCTTGGGATCGGACAGAAGATGGGCTTGTTTTGGATTCGGTGGGAAGGGGAGGTTTCGGCCGACACCAGAGCCAAGATCGAAGAGGCCATTCACCTCGCTGCGAAGCGCGCAAACCGGACCTGTACAATATGCGGCTTGGAGACAGCACCGAAGGAGGCGTGAGGACAGGTTCATGGCGATGCGCCCGGGTTCACGACAGCGCATTCTGAGCCAAGCGAAACGATGTTGGGACTTCGTCACGGCGAGCGTGAGATTGCGCGCCTCTCCCGATGATTGGCGGATCAACTTCCAGCAGCCTTATTTCTTCTCTCCAGGACCTCGTGGTGGCACCGCTTGGGACTAAGCTCACGATGACAATGACGAGGACTGGCTTGCGTATCTGGGTTGTGTCGGATCTACATGTCGAATTGACGCGCGGCTGGGACCTGCCGGCAGGCGATGCCCGGCCACCGTTCGACGTCATGGTTGTCGCTGGCGATCTGATCCCGCGGATGGAGCGGGGTGTGATGTGGCTGCTTGAACGCGTCACCGATCGGCCGGTGATCTACGTGCCCGGAAACCACGAATTTTACGGCGCTGATATCGATCGGACGGTCGAGAAGGCCCGAGCCGTCGCAGCTGGCACGAACGTCCATGTCCTGCAACATAACGCCATCCAGATCGATGATGTCACCTTCGCCGGCGCAACTTGCTGGACGGACTTCGGTCTGTTCGGCGACCCGCATCGTGCGATGGTTGTCGCGTCCGAGCGCATGAATGACTTCCGCAAGATCCGTATCGGCCGCTATGCCGAGCGCTTTCGGCCGAGCCACGCGCTGGCCCGGCACATGGCAGCCCGTGCGTTCATCGAATTGGAGATGCGCAAGCCGCGCGCGGGGAAGCTGGTCGTGATCTCGCATCACGCTCCGCATCCCGGCTCTCCTCGCACGCACTCCGATCGCCCGATGCCGGACGAGTTCCTCGACGCGGCCTATCGTAGCGACCTCACGGCTTTGATGTGGCCAGCGGCGGATGACGGGCGCGGTACGTTGAAGCCCGCCGATCTCTGGATCTTTGGTCATACGCACGAGTCCGAAGACATAATGATCGGGGAGACGCGTCTAATGTCCAACGCGAAAGGCTACGGACCCTGGCCGCCGCAGCAGATCTGGGACAACCGGGATTTTGATCCGAACCTGGTCGTCGAAATCTGAGATGGCGGGCCATGACGCGTATCGAGATCCACGGACACTGGCGAACGCTTTTGCGTCATTTCCCCTTGTTTGAGTGAAAGTTGTAGGTTTATCGATGTGCGACACAAAGAAGGCCCAGGACCTCCCCGCTGTCTTCGTTTCGGCCAAGACCAAAGTCCCGGTTCCGGTAGGACATCCCGCGCTGCGCGATGCTTTGATCCAGGCCACGCTCGATCCTCGGGTCCAGTCAATCGATTACATCGCGTCAGTTCGGGTCGCGTCCGCTGTGGTCACGCTCGACGCCGTGATTATTGAGTTTGAGGACGGTCGCTACGTCCTCGACGTCGTACCGGCGCGGCCGGTGCGGGACATCGACGACGAAGGCCTCATGCTGATCGCGCTAGGTGAGCTCGAGCTCAAACCGCTTATTCTGACGGAGGAAGAAATCCGCAGCGAGCCGCGCCGCGGCAATGCCAACTTGATCTGGACTTATAGCGACCTAACCGTTCCGGTCGGGCTGCGGATGCGGATCCTTCAGGCCCTGCTCGACGAGGGGCCGATCCAGCTCGGCCAGTTGCTCAAGTCGATGGCCGGCGAAAGCGATCCTGCGGCGGCAGTGATGGCGCTTGCTTGCGCCAATCTTGTTTGCCTCGATTTAGTCGCGGGGCCGCTGAGTCCCACCACGCTCGTCACGTACTGTGCAGGCAAGCGGACTCACCACGAGTTTTGAGACGAGGGATGCGATGTGCCTGCCGCCGCCGGGGACGTCTTCCCGACAGGCTGGTCAGGAACGGCGACAAGCACTTGACGGCCCAGCCGAGCCTCCTGCCCTACGCCATTCGGAACATCGACGATAGCTGCCCGTCGCGTTCGCGTTGACCGCGAGGTCGACGGTGAGGGGCTGCAGCGGGTTCTTGAGCTGCTGCGACGACGATGATCCCGATCCCGAGCGGTGTCAGGGGTCTGGATCGCCACAGGCCACACCGACATGCGTCGCAGCGTGCAAAGCTTGGCTCTTATGATTCAGGAGAGTTTGAAGCGCGATCCCCATTTATGGGTCGGACGAGATTATGTGGTGGAGGCGCCCCATCCGGTCGCGTCAATCGGCTTGCTGCCTGCTGAACTTGAACCACCGAATCGATCGAGCAGCGCGATACGAGCCGCAACGAAGCTGTGGCTTCGCTTGATGTGGTGGTGCCGCACTGTATTAAGCCATTGCTCGGTTCTCACTAGATCTACGTCCTCGTAACAAGCGAGAACTTCGTGCGATCTTGCGGCAATGAAGCTGGCCACGGCCTCGAAGTCTGGCTTGGGCCAGGTCTGTTCGGGGGAGGTTCCGGCCTGCCGCCTGTTAGAAGTGTAGGGATCTCCCCACTCAGCGGCGAGCCATCTTATCTGGTTTTCGACGTCTAGACGGGGTGAGGCGTGTTCGTCATTGCTCCATTTGCTTGTCAGTGCCGCCGCGATTGCCTTTGCGTCGTAGGCGGGCGCGACACTCTTGCGGATGTCAGCGCGTGAACGGCCCCGCAGCCTCGCGACGGTTTTGATCCAGGCATCGTATTTGGCGACCAGGAGCGCGAGGCCCATTTGGGCGAGTGACCAGCTGTCGATCCCGCTTTCGCGCAGGCCGGGCATAAGCTCAGTCAACCTGGTGGCGGACAGAAGCTCCGGCGTATCCAGTTCAATGTCCCGGATGACGCAGGCAACGCCGGGGGTGGCCGATCGCCCCATTGCGGCGAGATGCGTCATCAGTTCGTCAGTGGAGGCGAGGACGTCGATGATGCGGTTGCCGGCCGCGTCAGCCAGCAGCGGGCGAGGGCGGCCTGCCAATGTGACCAGGGCGATCGCCAATGCTCTGGGTGGGGCCGGGCTGCGGGAAGGAGCGGCCGTTTCGGCATGGAACAGGCGGCGCAGCACGAGAGGGTTCATCCCGGCCCGTTTTGCGAGCTTAACGAAGGTGGTGGTCGCCGACTTCTTCACCACCCATTCGGAAAATCTTCGGGTGCAGAAGCGGTCCTTCTCAAAGGCGGGGTGTTCTTCGTCGGATGCGCGGCTGCACACGGCGCAGCGATAGTGCTGCCTGCGCCAGTTCACGAAGCGCGGCACGCGGACGACTGGAATGTCGCGGTAGCGGACGATGCGGCGACCGTTGGCCCGGCGTTCCCCGCCGCAATGGGGGCACCTGAGGTCGGAAGGCAGGCTCGAGGCCACCGTCTCGATGACCGCGCCATCCCGCTCGGATCGGGTGACCGCGATCGTGGCCGTATCGGGGGGCGGGCACGGATCCATGGCGGTCCGGCGCGTCCTCTTGGCGGGTTTAGGAGCTTCCATCTCAAAGAATATCATATTTATATATGAAAGCTAGCTGCATATAGGCCTCATCCTGTCCTCTGGGTTTTCTCAAGAACGAGGTCGAAAACGGACTGTTACGAACTATTTTAGCTATTAACCAACGTAACACGGCACAAGACGATTCGCTACGGCCGCAGCTTGACGAATTTATCAATCCGATAAAGTATATTTTTTGAAGGAATATCTTCCTTCCCCAGAGTTGCTTAAGGAGCTGCTTGCCATGAATGATCTGTTCTTTGCTCGTCCTGTCGCTCGAAGCCTGGAGGAGGCGATCGCCTCATGGGAGGCGCTGGATCTGCCGATCGACGACGAAGAGTTGCTGAATAACCTCGCGGGCGTCGCGCCGGGCTTCCCCGAGGCGTTTGCGACCCGGCAGGCCCGGGATGCTGCACTTGGCCAGTTCGGCCCGTATGTGGATTTCGTCCCGGCTTCGTGGTCGCAGATGGCTGCCGTAGGATGGGCCGTCTCCAGCATCGCAATCGGCCACGCCGTCGGCGATGCCGCTTACAGCCGCGTCGCGCCGCAGATTTTGGATGCGGTCGCAGAACAGCTGCGCACCAGGGCAGACGTCGAGGTGATCATTCACCGAACCACCTACCACGTGATCCGTAACGAGCAGGGACTGGTCAGGGTCGTGGGGGCATACGTGCTGTTCAATGCGGGGTCGCACGATGGCCAGAACGACCTCGTCCGCACCATGCGTCATCTCGATCTCGCCGATGAGCTCAACAGCCGCCTGTGCACGGCGGTCGCTCAATAGTGGCGCGCGCAAACCTGCGGCAAAGATGGGATCAAAATGGCAGCAGCCAATCGGGAGATCGCGCGTGCGCAGGGATGATCAGGTTGGACTAGTCCCGGTGACTAGCTCCGAAAGTGGTGGGGACCGCGACAGCCGCTTTGCCGTTGAAGCGGGTGGATACGATGAGCCGTGGGCCGATCCGACCGTTGACGGCCTTGTCAGGGCCCTTGTCGGCAAAGGCTGGGTCGCCACACGTGCCCTCGTCGGACCAGGCGTTGATCCCGTCGCCGAAGTCCAGGTGAGCCATCGCAGTGCGGCAGCTGCGCGAAAGGCCGATCAGCGCCAGAGGCAGCAGGAGAAAGGGTGGCGGCAGATCAACCTCGTGGCGCCTGACAACGAGCGGGCGCGTGCCTTTCTGACCGCTGCGGCCCGGGAGATCATGGACGAAAGCCTTTTGGAGGCGCTTTCGCTGGCGCTCGAACAGCCCAAGCTTGTTGGCGTCGGAGCCAAGGTCGCGGCGCTGAAGGGCGAGGTGCGTGATCGCGTTCGGGGCCTAATTGGGCTGTAGGTCGATAAAAATTCCTTGAGCTTCAGCCCCACAACAACGCGATCGCGCACCGCCGATCGTCTGAATTGGCGCATGAGGCCAGTCTCCCATCCCGTCATCTCCCGAGGAAACGATGAGCGAGCGAAGGCGCATCGGAACAGACCAGACAGCGCCGCGGTCACCACAAGACCTGCGCGATCTGTTGGTCGAGGCGCGGCATCTTCAGGCCTACGAAATGAAGCGGTCCGTTGACCATGTTCTCCGCGTCGCGGAGGTCTGTGAGCTGGAGCGCATCGGGCAGCGCATGCGGAAGCGAGCAGGTGGGGAAGGCAGAAGACGTCCGAACGGCGCTTCGGAGGCCACCCGGCAAGCCTATCTGGCGCGCGGATCCCAAATGATGGCGCGGTATCGGCGTGAGGCGGAGATCGGACCGGCAGGCGATCTCGACGCGCTGGATGCGGTGGCGTGGCTGTTTGCCCACAAGCCGGTGATCAAAGACGCAACCTGGCGAGGTTACAAGATCGACATCAGAAGCTGGCTTGAGCACCACCGACCGCACGGCTTTGCCGAGGCGATCGACAGGCTCGCGTCCGAACCCCAGCTTGGCCGCCACGGCAAGCAGCGCCCGTGCCGGTTGCCGCCGGAACGTCTGGATGTGCTGACGCGACGACTTACAGACATCGGGACGGATGAGGCGTCCTGGCTGAAGAGCTGGCTGATTGCGGGCGTCACTACCGGCCTATCGCCGGTCGAGTGGCGGATGGCGACGCTCGCTCGGCGCGGGAGCGAGATCTGGCTTGACGTCAACATGGTCAACGCGCGAGGCGTCCCGATCGTCTGCCGAAGCCTCGGCATCGGCGGCCTGAACGCGGAGACGCGCCGTACCATCGTGCACATGGTTGAGCGCTGTAGTGACGTCGGCAAACCGGGGACCTGGCACACGAGGCAGAGCGGGCTCGCAGGGCTGCTGCGCGAGGTCTGCCGGCAGTTCGATCCGGCCGAGCGACGGGACTACACGTTGCACTCGCTGCGGGACCAGTTCATCGCCAATATGCTGGCCGTGGCGCCTCCCGAAAATGTCGCCGCTCTGGTCGGCGAAGTGGTCTCGACCGAGCAAAGACGAGGTTACGGACGTGGCCGGCTCGCCTGGAGCCAGAGCGATATCGTCGACGTTCCAAGGGTAGACAAGAAGCTTCTCCTTCACATGAAACGCCGGCTTAACTGGTGCGAGCGCCGCAAGGATATCGAATATCGCTCCGGACGCCGCAAGTTGGCGCGCACGGGTCTGGCCGAAGGAGTGGGCGACAAAATGCCTCCCGACGACCGCGATTGAGCATCCCTACTGCGGGCTAGGGCCGCAAGCGCACGGCGATACGGTCGGACTACGTCGTGAGCTCTTGGCCTTTGCGGACATTTGCGTGCGCTGATCGCGCTGATCCCGAACCAAGGGTCTTGCAGCCTTTTACACCCGCGCAAAGCGGCTTGCGTCGGCACTCTGACATCGTGGAGCGCAACTCCCAAACAGGCCGGGCCCGATCATGCTAGCAGAATACATGCATTGTACCTGTATTCTGCTAGCACGATCGGATTTTCTGTAGCGATCGCGGGATATTAGCGCCTGCTTGCAACAACGACTTGACGATCAAGCCGATCCTGGATCGCGCGACCTTTGCAGCGGAAAGCGCAGCGCCTTCTCTGTTGAGTAGTTGTTGCTTCTCGCACCGGTTTGGACGTTGTGAGCAATGCGCGCGCGGCCATGTGCAGCAGCTCTGCAGCGTCTACTCAATGGTCGTGACCGGCCGAGCCAACGTCTGCTGTCAGGCTTGAAGGGCCGGCAGGCTCGGTTGAGTAGATACTGTCAATCAACAAGTAACTGTTCCTGTTCGCCCGGTAGGTGTTTTTCCACCCCAGTAACGGGGGCAGTGCCGCGCGGCGATCAGGATGGAAGAGCGCTTCACAGAGCCTCGTATCGCCTCAGATCGTCCCGTGCATCTGGATCGAGATCTGCAGAATGCGGCCGACAGACTGTCCGATACTCCCGCGGCCACCGAGCGACCAGAGGGCGTTCTGGATGCCTCCGGCTATGGCAACGAAGCTCTCGTCGCCAAGCACGACGTGGGCGTGCTCGAAGCCGCAATAAGCCAAACGGAAGCGACGATGATCCAGCGGTGCGCCCGCGATCGTAACACTCAACTTGCCCATATCTGTGAAGTCGGAGAGGCCGAGCTGGCCAGGCGGACGGATCTGGCGGAAGATTACCTCGTGCTCCTCGCCGACAGGCACGGATACGACGTTCCAGGGTACGACGAATAAAGGTGCCGAGATCAGGATCAGGATGATGTCGGAGCATCTCCTGGAAGACCGCCAGCGGGCGTAAGCCAGGTGCCACACTTCAGGATCGGGACGATCTCGGTCTCGAACACCTCGCTCAACGGGTTCGGTCGTCGCCGGCCGCGGGGAGCCTTCCTTTTTTGCGACGGAAGTCGGGGATATCTCTCGAATCCGATAAGCGGTCGACGCACTGAATGATGCCTTGGCTGCCGCCACTAGCTAGCGGGCTATCGGTTTGACGGTACTTTTTGTTGAGTTTCATTTCGTAATCTGTGTCGGCCGGGCAAGCGAGTGATTCCTCTTGGCGGAAGAACCACTTGCATAACCTGCCGGCCGCGATCACCAGTCGGCCCGGCCCCTCACGGATCGCACCGACACCGGGCTCATAACTCCGGTCGGGCTACGCCCTCCCTTCGTCACGAGCCCGGCGAAACTCTCTCACCTTGATTGACGCGCTCTTCCATCCTGATCGAAGCGTCTTTCCGTCGCTTCGATCTTGAGCTCAGCAAGGCGGCAGCAGGACTGGAAGCCCAATTGTCGCGTTGGATCAAGCGGGGTCGTCCAAGGGATTCCCGTGAGAAGCGGACCGCTACTCGAAGACGGTGTCGGTGAAAGCGCCGGCCTGTGCCGGACGCAACTGACCGCGCAACTCGCGGCGGATGAGATCGATCACGGCGTGATCCAACCCGCCCTTCTGAACCAAAGCCCATACGGCGCGCCCGACGACCCGCTCGCGAATGGCGTCTTCGCGCGCGGACGCCTCATGGAGCATTCGTTTTGCTTGTGCAAGCTTAGCTTGGAGGGCGGCGAGCCGCTCCTCCGACCGCGCGACTGCGCTTCGCGGCTGCGCACGCTGGGGCTCGGGCGCATCGAGGGAGATGCCGTTGGGCCAATGGTTGTCGAGAACGCTGGTCATCTTGTAGTGCTCCTTTGAGCCGGGTTGCAGGAGCTCCCAATTATTTACACGACCCTGCAAGGGACCAGAAAAAGTTCAGGGGACTTGTAGGTGATATCTGCCGTAGGGTAGCAAAGCGGCAGGGGAGCTCACTTATGCCTATTCGCTTGACCCGGAAGGCAGGCCGAGCTCTAGGCGGCCAGCACGTCGCGCGGCGCCCCACCAGGTGAGAATTGGGCCAATGTCGCCGCCGTCGGAGGGAACGTCTGCGCATCGCGCCAGGGATCCCGCCAAGCGCTACCGGTCGAAGGGGAGCTTCGGCGGCCTCCCTCCGAAGGTTTCCAACCACGCTCCGATGGGCGCCCCTGAGGCGAGCAGCCCTTTGCCGGCGACGGTTTTTGGGTTGCCAAGGCGAGGATATGGCACCCAAGGAATTATTCCATTCTCCCGGCTCGAGTGGGAAGCGGTCGATCGCTCGAAGACGGGTGTCCCGACGACGCTCGCTGGAGCCTGCGGAGATACGATGACCGGCCGACGTGAGCTCATTTAGACGAAAGGTAGCCCTCCGCTTTGCAGGACGCCTGCTCACGCTGGGGCATTCTTGACGCCCTTCTCCCTTGCAAGCCGGTGCTCTAGCCTCTCGGTGGGCTTCATTTATACATCGAGGTTAACGTGGGCGATTATTTCGGTCTGAAATTGGGCGTGACGCAGCGATCGCGTGGGCAGTCCTGCGTAGATCGGTCGACCTACCAGCGCCGCGGCGCAGCACGTCTATCGAGTGGTGTCTTAGTTGATTACTCGGATCGACAAGACCTTGTGGCCCATTTCGTTGTCGCTCCCGATGACGCACCTGCTTGGGCCAGGGACTGCGAGCAGCTCTGGTCGAAAGCGGCAGCGGCGGAGAAACGGATCGATGCGCAGGAAGCGCGCCTCATGGAGCTTTCTCTTCCACGCGCCTTGCCGAAAAAGTATTGGCTCAAGCTTGCACGGGGATTGGCTCGAGTTTTCACTGACCGCGGCATGGTGGTGCAGGTGGACATTCATTGTCCGATGGCCCACGACGGCCTTCCCAATCCGCACGTGCACTTCATGATGACGCTGCGCAGGGTCAGGAACGGCGAATTTGAGAGGAAGAAAGCGCGCGATTGGAACGATGATTTTCGCGGAAAGGCTAAGGACATTCGCCGCAAAATAGCGGAACTATTGAACCGGTTTTGCGAAGCGCGAGGGATTGATTATCACGCGGATCCGCGCAGCAACGCAGACCGCGGGCTGCCTGCCGCCGAAGTTCGATTGCCGCGTTGGAACATCCTGGAGTACAAGCGCAGCGGGAAGAAAACCCGAGCACTGGAGCAGCGGGACCGAGAGCGCGCAGCGCGCGCTGAGGTCGCTCGGCTAGAAGCCGAATGCCGAGCAGCCGAATGCGAGCTCGAGGCAGCCCGTGCGAATGCCGGATTGGCCTCTCGGACCGACATGCCTTCACTGGAAGGAAAGGAGCAGCCGCAGTTGGTTTCGCTGTCCTGCCGAATTTCGGAGCCGGCAAATGGCAGGCATGTACTGGAGAAGTTCAGGATGGGGCCGGCACTTTCGGCCGACGCTGAACCGCCTGGCCCGCGGTACGGACCGTAGCGGCGCCGCTCTCGCGTGCTCGGAAAATTGGGAGAGAGCTCGCCGTATTCGCCCTCAATGCCGAGCGACCGAAGCACCTGCGTTTTGTTGCCTTCCCGCAGGACGCCTTTCAGTGTGATGTCGAACTTCGTCATCTAACGGCTCGTCAGCCGGTTCCATAAGCCGTTGGTCAGCAATTCGGGCCGCGCTTGATGGTCATCGGAAGTTCCGCCATGCATCTCTATGAGGCATCTGCCGGCGCTTTCCTGTCGCGTTCGATTGTGGTTGACGGAGATCTGGATCTCTTGTCGACGGCCAAAACGCGGTTGGAAGCCTTCGAAGAGTTGCCGCCCGTGATCCGGCGGGCAGACAAATCCTTCGAGCTTTTCGACGACGGCGCCGTCGCCATCAACAAACGCGGCTATCGTGTCCATCTTCACACCGAGCGGTCCCTTTGCGAGGCGATTGATGACCTCTCGGACGCTTCTGAGGAGCAGATATCAGTGCTGCACAGCCTACCCCGCCCTCGAGCCCGTGTCGGTCGCGACAGTCGCAAGAGACGGCTCGCCGATCGGAATGGTCGGCATGGATCCGCGCGCATTTCGCGCTGACTAAACATGCCGTCGCGACCCTGGATGACCAGGATGGAGCGGCCACGCGCATTGCCGCCGATCAGGCCTACGCCGTCGGCCGACTGGCGATGAAATTCGGCGCGAAGCCGTTCGAGGCAGAACATCTCGAGGCGTTCCCCGGCTTTGCCAGAGCAGATCGATGTCGGAGATCCGGGGCCACCACAATGGTCAGAAAGTTCTTCGGGCCGTAGCGGTTTCAAAATCCCGGGTGTGGTGAACGACGAGCGTCTGATGCCTCGCGTGTAGGGCGGTTTTGCCTGGTTGAATCCTACGTCGGAAGACCCGTTCGAGACTTGGGCAGAATCAGTTAATCTCTTCGATCCTTCCGCGAAGGACTTGATGGCAAAACAAATCCTTGAAAGTTTGGGCAAGCAACCAGGCGCTGGCAGGGTGCCCCAATAACAGCGCGCCGCGGTGCTCGCGGGCGGCGCGTCCATATCAGCAAAGCGGATGAAAACATTATTCGTACGGTCATTGAAGAATGGTCGCCCCCGACATCGGCTGGGAGGATGTCGTCGCAGCTGTCCAGCAACGGCTCGGATGCAATTGGACGGACCAGGCTCTCGCCGCCTCGACCTCCAGGTCGATCGACTAGCGAACCTATTTCCCCGTCCAGACCGGCTTACGCTTTTCACCGAACGCCTTCAGCCCCTCCTTCGCGTCCTCGGTCATCGCGAGCAGCGCGATCTGGCTTTCGGTGTAGGCGATGCTCTCGTCGAATGACATCGAGGCGATCGCGCGCATCGCGTATTTGCCGCGACGGATCGCGGTCGGGGATTTGTCGACGATGCGTCCGATCAGCCAGTCGACCTTGGCATCGAGCTCGACCGCAGGAATAACATAGTTGAGCAGGCCCGCGGCCTGCGCCGCCTTCGCGTCGAACGGCTCGCCGGTGAGCGCCCATTCGTTGACGAGACGCGGCGGCGCGATGCGCTGCAACAGGCTCAGCACCTGCATCGGAAACACGCCGACCTTCACCTCCGGCAGGCCGAAGATGACCTGGTCGGCCGCAACCGCCATGTCGGTCATGCAGAGCAGGCCCATGCCGCCGGCCATGCAGACGCCGCCGACCCGCGCAATCGCCGGCTTGGTGGCGTTCTGCGACAAACGTAACAGATCGGCATAGTCGACATTTGGTTTGGAATGATCCATCGCGAAAGCCGCGCCGGAATTCTGCAAATCGGCGCCAGCGCAGAACGCCTTGTCGCCCGCGCCCGTCAGCACGATGACACGGACGTCCTTGTCGTCATGCGCGTCGCGATAGCCCTTGGTGATGCCGGCGATCACGTCGCCGTTCAACGCGTTGCGTTTCTCCGGCCGGTTGATGGTGATCCAGAACGCCTGCCCACGCTTTTCGGTGATGACGGCTGTGGTGTCGGTCATGGCGCGCTCGCTTCCTTGCTCCCGTTTTGCAGCCATTTGCGGCAGGTCGGGCGGCAGGTGCAAGGGCAATCTGCGACGCGGCACCGCTTTAGCGCCTCGACACAAATTTGCAGACGATCGGTGCGCGAATGCGCCTCAGGCCGAGGTCGCCTTTTTGATCCAGACCTTGTTGTCGTGGAATGCAGCCCCGCCGATCGGCGCGATCGTATCCGCACCGGTCAGCATGTTGATGCCGCGGCCACCAATATGATTCTTGTTCGGGTGAACGGATTCCGCGATCAGCACGCCGCGCCGTACGCCCTCGAACAGCGTGGCAATCAGCGAAGTCTCGCCGCGGCTGTTGCCGAGCGTCACGGCGTCGCCGTCGGCGATGTCGAGCGAGGCCGCATCCAGCGGATGGATCATCACGCTCGCCTTGCCCTCGCGTGCCTGCGAGGACGGCGTCTCGTTGAAGGTGGTGTTGAGGAAGCTGCGCGAAGGGCTGGTCGCAAGCCGGAACGGATGGACCTCGTCGGCGTGCTCGATCACAGCCCAATGGTCCGGCAGCGATGGCATCTTGTCGAAATCCCCCATCGTCTGGCCGAACGGCGGATGCGCCCAATCCGCCTTGAAATGAAACTTCCTGTCGGCATGGGCAAAGCCGTCGAGATAATGCGAGGTGCGGAAGTCCGGCTGCAGGTCGCGCCAGCTGTCGGCTTCGAGGCCGGCGATGTCGCCGTGGCTGCTGAGCTTCAGCGTCGCGTCAATCAACTCGCGCGGCGTCATCTCAAACCCCTGATGCTTTGCGCCAAGCCGTGGCGCCAACGCCTGCAACACCTCGTGGTTCGAGCGGCACTCGCCGGGCGGATCGATCAGCTTCGGACCGACCGAGATGTGCTGATGGCCACCGCCGTAATAGAGATCGTCATGCTCCATGAACATGGTCGCAGGCAACACGATGTCCGCCATCAGTGCCGTCTCGGTCATGAACTGCTCGTGCACCGCGACGAACAGGTCATCGCGCGCAAACCCCTGCCGAACCAGCGCCTGCTCCGGCGCCACCGTCATCGGGTTGGTGTTCTGGATCAGCATCGCCTTGATCGGCCCCTTGCCGAGCAGCGCCTCGGAATCGCCGGTGAGGATGCGGCCGATCTGCGACTGGTCGAGCGCACTCGTGGTCTTATCGATCGCGTCATGCCCCTCGATGATGGATTCGTCGAAGTGCCACAGCGCGTAATTGTTGAAGAAGGCGCCGCCGCCTTCATATTGCCAGGCGCCGGTGACCGCGGGAATGCAGTTCGCGGCATGCATCTGCGTCGCGCCGTTGCGCGAACGCGTAAAACCGTAGCCGAGCCGGAAGAAAGTCCGCTTGGTCTCGCCGACGGCCTTGGCAAACGCCTCGATCTCCGCCACCGGCACGCCGCAAATCGCCGAGGCCCATTCGGGCGTGCGCGTCTTCAGGTGCGCCTCGAGCTCGGCGGGGCAGTCGGTGTATTTGTCCATATAGGCGCGGTCGGCATAGCCGTCGCGGAACAGGACGTGCATGACACCGCACGCAAAGGCGCCATCGGTGCCGGGACGCAGGATGATCTTGATGTCAGCCTGCTTCATGGTCTCGTTGTCGTAGATGTCGACCGCCGCGATCTTCGCGCCGCGCTCCTTCCGCGCCCGCGCCGCATGCGTCATCACATTGACCTGGGTGTTGACGGGGTTGGTGCCCCAGATCACCACGAGGTCGGACAGCGCCATCTCGCGCGGATCGGCACCGGCGATCTTGCCGGTGCCGACCGCAAAGCCGATGCGCCCGACATTGGCGCAGATCGTCGAATAGAAGCGCGAATATTTCTTCACATGCGTGAGACGATTGAGGCCGTCGCGCATGACCAGCCCCATGGTCCCGGCGTAATAATAGGGCCAGATCGATTCCGCGCCGAACTCGCGCTCGGCCGCGTTGAACCGATGTCCGATCTCGTCCAGCGCCTCATCCCACGAGATCCGCGCGAATTGGCCGGAGCCCTTCGCACCCGTACGGCGCATCGGATACATCAGCCGCTCGGGGTGATGGATGCGCTCGGCGTAACGGGCGACCTTGGCGCAGACGACGCCAGCCGTGTAGGTCTGCTTTTTCGAACCGCGGACGCGGCCGATGCTGCGGCCTTCGACCACCTCGACATCGAGCGCGCAGGCCGAGGGGCAATCGTGTGGACAGGTCGAATGGCGGATTTCGATCTTGGCGTGCTGGTTCATGTCCCAGTTCGTAACACCAAAATACCGGCCGGCCGAGCGCATTTATCCGGCAACGCCCATGCGATTTGCTCAAACCGCACGCGCGGCCGGCTCCTGCCGCAAACGCGAAATTCGGCTCGGCCACACCGAAAACCACCCGATATTCCCGGCACGACCGACCTTGTGAGGCGTCGACAGTCCGCGTTCCCGGCCGCTACAGTGCATCCAACAAGAACGACATCAGGGAGGTGGGCGTGACGGCCCGAAGATTCATGCTGGCGCTGGCCGCCGGCCTGCTCGGCGTAGCCGCCGCAGCCCCCTCATTGGCGCAAGACTATCCCACGCACGCGGTCCGGATCGTCGTGCCCTTCGGCGCCGGCGGGCCAGCCGACGTCGCGGCCCGGCTGATCGGCAACGCGCTCCAGGAGAGCTTTGGCCAGCCCTTCGTGATCGAGAACCGCACCGGCGCGGGCGGTGTCATCGGCACCGTCGAGGCGGCGAAGTCGGCGGCCGACGGCTACACGCTGTTGATGATGTCCAACACCCAGACCGCGAATGAATCGCTGCTGACGCCGGAGCAACGCAAATACGAGCTGATGCGCGACCTCGCGCCGATCGCGCCGGTGAACTATTCCGACCTCGTCATCGTGGTGAACCCGCAGGTTCCAGCCAAGACGCTGCAAGAGTTCATCGCGCTCGCCAAATCGCAACCGGGCAAGCTGAACTACGCCTCCTCCGGCCAGGGCACGCCCTATCACATGGCGGGCGAGCTGTTCAAAGCGATGGCGGGCATCAACGTCGTCCACGTGCCCTACCGCAACAGCGGCGAGGCGCGCAGCGGCGTGATCGGTGGACAGGTGCAGATGATGATCGACGCCGTGCCGGCAATGGCGCCGAATATCGCCGAGAACCAGGTCCGCGCCCTCGCCACCACCGGCCAGCAGCGCTCGGCGGTGCTGCCGAACGTTCCGACCGCTGGCGAGGCCGGCGCAGCAGGCTATGAGGCCACGATCTGGCTCGGCCTGATGGCACCGGCGGGCACGCCAAAGCCTGTTATCGACAAACTCAATGCCGCCGTAAACGCAATGGTGAAGCGACCCGACATCATAAAACTCTGGACCGCGCAGGGTGCCATGCCCATGTCGATGACGCCGGAGCAGTTCGACAAGTTCCTGCGCGGCGACATCGAGAAATGGGCCGACGTCGTCAAGAAGTTCGACAAGTCCTGAGGCGGTAGAACGACCATGCCGACCATTCAATTCCAGCTCAACGGCGCGGCCATGGCTGTGGATGCGGATCCGGATCAGACGCTGCTCGAGGTGCTGCGCGGCCGGCTCGGCGTCACCGGTCCGCATTTCGGCTGCGGCGCCGGTGAGTGCGGAGCCTGTCATGTCATGATCGGCGATCGCGCGATGGCCTCCTGCGACATGCCGATGTGGTCGGTCGCAGGCAAGGACGTCGTCACGATCGAAGGGCTCGGCACGGCCGAGCAACCGCATCCGCTGCAGCGCGCCTTCATCTCCGAACAGGCGATGCAATGCGGCTATTGCGTTGCGGGAATCCTGATCAGCGCGGCGGCGCTGCTGAAGCGCAATCCATCGCCGACGGAGGCCGAGGTCAGAACGGCTCTCGACCGCAACCTGTGCCGTTGCGGATCGCATAACCGCATGGTCCGCGCCGTGCTGCGCGCGGCCTCGGAGATGGCCGCCACATGACGCTCCCTGCCCCAAGCCTGCCGGTCAGCCTCTTGGCCAATCCAAGACTGTCGTCCTGGGTGCGGTTCACCGGCGACAGCCGTGTCGCGATCTCGCCCGGCAAGGTCGAGATCGGCCAGGGCATCGTCACGGCGCTGGCCCAGATCGCCGCGGACGAGCTCGACGTCGAGATCGGCCGCATCGAAATGATCCGTGCCTCGACGGCTGCGAGCCCGAACGAAGGCGTCACCTCCGGCAGCCTTTCGATCCAGCAATCCGGCCGCGCGCTGCGCCACGCATGTGCCGAGGTGCGCCAGCGTTTCCTCGTCGCGGCGTCGGAACGTCTCGGGGTCGATGCGTCGCTGCTCGATGTCGATGACGGCGTGATCTCGGGCCCTGGCAATGTCAGGACCAGCTATTGGGAGCTCGCTGGTGACGTCTCGCTCGATCACGACGCCACGGCGGGCGTAACAGCAAAGACCGCCGCCACGCGCGCCGTCGCCGGACATTCAGTGCAACGCGTTGATATTCCCGACAAGGTATTCGCGCGGCCGCGCTTCATCCATGACTATGCGCTACCCGGCCTGCTGCACGGACGCGTGCTGCGGCCGAACGTCTCAGGCGCAAGGTTGATCGCGCTCGACGAAGCAATGGCGCGCGCCCTTCCCGTATTCGTTGCGATCGCCCGTGACGGCGGATTTGCCGGCGTGGTCGCTGACAGCGAGATGGCTGCGGAAGCTGCGTTGAAGACCCTGCGCAAGGGTGCAACGTGGTCGGAGGGCGAGCCGCTGCCTGACGAAGATGATCTGGCCGGCTTTCTGAAGAGCCAACCGGTCGAGACGACCGTTATCGACACAAGAACAGCGGCGTCGACGACGAAGGCCGCGCGCACTCTGCGCCGGCAATACACCCGCCCCTACATCGCGCACGCCTCGATCGCACCGTCCTGTGCGATGGCGCGGTGGGAGGGCGATCGTGTCCAGGTCTGGACCCACAGCCAGGGCGTCTATCTGCTGCGCGCCGATCTCGCGATCGTGCTCAGGTTGCCGGCGGAAAACATCGTCGTCGAGCATATGGAGGGCGCCGGCTGCTACGGGCACAATGCAGCCGACGACGTCGCGCTCGATGCCGTGCTGCTGGCGAAAGCGGCCGGCGGCCGGCCAGTCCGGGTGCAGTGGTCGCGCCACGACGAGATGTCCCACGCGCCATTCGGCGCGGCCATGGCCATCGAGATCGCGGCCGATCTCGATGCAGACAACGAGATCGTCGGCTGGCGCCATGCGATCTGGAGCAACGGCCATGCGGCGCGGCCGGGGCGCGCGGCACAGCCGGCGCTGCTGGCGGCAACCGAGATCGCAAATCCCTACCCGCGCATGATCTCGACCAATCCACCGGCGGCCAATGGCGGCGGCGGTGACCGCAATTCGGTTCCGCTCTACGATTTTCCGGCCTGGACGATCATCAGCCACCGCCTGCTGACCATGCCGGTGCGCACCTCGGCGCTGCGGACGCTGGGCGCGCAAGGCAACGTGTTCGCCATCGAATCCCTGCTCGACGAGATCGCCGTTTTGCGCAACGAGGATCCGGTCGCGTTTCGCCTGCGCCATCTGCGCGACGAGCGTGCAAAGGACGTCATCCGCGCCGCGGCCCAGCGCGCGCAGTGGAAGCCGGAGAAGCGGACCGGTATCGGCTACGGCGTCGGCTTTGCGCGCTACAAGAACACGGGCGCCTATTGCGCTGCGATTGCGGAGATCGAAGGCTCCGACGACATCCGCGTGAGGCGGCTGACGCTCGCGGTCGATGTCGGCGAGGCCATCAACCCTGACGGCGTCATCAACCAGATCGAGGGCGGCGCGATCCAGGCGACGAGCTGGGTGCTGAAGGAGCGCGTCCGCTTCGACCGGACACGCATTGCCTCCACCTCCTGGACGGACTATCCGATCCTGACGTTCAGCGAGGTGCCGGCGGTGGATGTCGAGATCATCCAGCGGCCGGAGAGCGAGCCGGTCGGCGCCGGCGAGGCCGCGCACGGCCCGATAGCGGCGGCGATCGCGAACGCGGTCCACGATTGCCTGGGCGTGCGCGTGCGCGACCTGCCGATCACACGCGACAAGATCATCGCAGCCATGGAGCTTGCATCGTGACGACAGTGAACATCTTGAGCGGCGGCGCGGCGCAAGGCCTGGTGCGCGGCGTTGCCGAGGCCTACAAGGCGCAGACCGGGTTCGGCATCGACGGCGAGTTCGGCGCCGTCGGCATCATGGCCGACAAGCTGCGTGCGAATACGCCGGCCGATCTCGTGATCCTGACGCAGTCGCTCCTCGCAAGGCTCGCGGAGGAGAAGCTCGTCGTCTCCTCCTCGATCGCAGATGTCGGCAGAGTTGAAACCGCGCTTGCGGTCCGTAACCGCGATCCCAAGGTGGCCGTGAAGACTGAAGGTGATCTGCGCGAGGTCCTGCGTGCCGCAGACGCCATCTATGTTCCGGACACCAGGGCTTCGACCGCGGGCCAGCACGTCGCAAAGGTCCTGGATCAGCTCGGAATCGCCTACGAGCTCGCATCGCGTCTCAAGATATTCCCGAACGGCGCGACCGCGATGCGGGAGCTTGCCACGTCCGCCGCGACGCGGCCGATCGGCTGCACCCAGGCGACCGAGATCATCGCGACCGACGGCATTGCGTTGTCGGGATCGCTGCCGCCGGGCTGCGAGCTGGTGACAATGTACACGGCCGGTGTGACCACGCGGGCCGCACATCCGAAAGAAGCCGCCGCGCTGATCGCTTTGCTGACCGGCGCAGACCGACGGGAGCTGCGCCAGCGCGCGGGATTTGCCGGCTAGGCGCCGACTGTCGTCCTATTTGTGCAATTGGGTGAGCCCGGTCGGCGGACCGTCGACCGCCGTCCAGCCGCCATCGACGAACAGCGTGCTGCCGCTGACATAGCTCGCGGCGTCGGAAGCGAGATAGGCCACCGCCGTTGCGACCTCGTCGGCGCTGCTCCAGCGGTTGAACACGGTGTGGCCGGCATAGAGATTGTAGATGTCGGGACGCTGCTTGAACGGGCCGGTGAGCGCGGTCTCGGCGATGCTCGGCGCAATCGCGTTGACGCGCACGCCGGCATGACCGACCTCGGAGGCAAAGCCCTTCACCAGCAGGCCGATCGCCGCCTTGGTCGAGCCATAGACGCCAAGGCCCGGTTCGATGGTCACCGCGCGCACCGAAGAGCACGCGATGATGCTGCCGCCCTTCTGCTCGACCATGATGCGGCCGAAAGCCTGGAAGAACCAGACCGTGCCCTTGACGTTGAGGTTAAGGACGCGGTCGAGATCCTCCTCGGTGTAGTCGAGGATCGTCTTGCGGATGTTGAGCCCGGGCGTCGTCACGGCGATGTCGAGCCGCGGGAACTTCTGCATCACGGTTTTGGCCAGCGCGTGGACGTCCGCAGCACTCGCGGCGTCACACGCGGCCGCCTCGGCCCAGCCGCCCTTGTCGCGAATGCCGGCGGCGGTCGCTTCCGCTGCATCAATCGCACGATCGGCACAGACGATTCGAGCACCGAGCCCGGCCAGCGCCTCGGCCGACGATTTGCCGATGCCCGAGGCGGCGCCGAGCACCACGGCCGTCTTGCCGGTGAGATCGAAGAGCTTGCGATAGTCGGTCACGGACAGATTCTCCCTCTTGCTGTGACGCAAGCTACGCAAGCCCGCTGCGCCGGCCAAGTGCCGGCGCGCGCACGGCAGCTATCCCTTGTATCCCATCAGCAGACGCGGCAGCCACAGCGAGAAGGCGGGGACGTAAGTGACGAACATCAATGCTGCGATCAGCGCGGCATAGAACGGCAGGATGGTGCGCATCACCGCGCCCACCGAGATGCCGCCGATGGCGCAGCCCACGAACTGCGTCGTTCCGACCGGCGGGGTGTTCAGCCCCAGCGCGCAGTTGATCAGCATGAGCATGCCGAACTGCACGGGATCCATGCCCGCCTTCATCGCGATCGGCAGGAAGATCGGGGTGCAGATCAGGATGGTCGCCGCCATGTCCATGAAGGTGCCGAGCACGAACAGGATGACGTTGATGAGCAGGAATATGACCCAGGGTTGCGAGGACACCTTGCTCATCAGGTCGCCGGCGAAATCGGCCACCTCGTAGAGTCCCATCAGATACTGGAACATGGTGGAGACGCCGATCAGCAGCAGCACCACGCCCGTCGTCTTCACCGCCTTGGCGGCAGCCCGCAGGAAGTTCGGCAAGGTCATGGTGCGGTAGATGAAGAACGTCAGCACGATCGTGTAGGTGACTGCGACGGCCGCGGATTCAGTTGCGGTGAAAACGCCGGACAGGATGCCCGCCAGGATGATACCGACGATCAGAAGACCAGGCAGCGCGGCCGCGAACGAGCGGAAGACCTCGGTCCAGCCCGGAAACTTGCCGGCCGGATAGCCGCGCTTCACCGCGACCGCGTAAGCGGCGACCAGCATGCACACCATCAGCACGAGCGCCGGCAGCAGGCCGGCGGCGATCAGCGCGCCGATCGACACCTTGCCTCCGGCGGCCAGCGCATAGATGATCATGTTGTGGCTGGTCGGCATCAAGGCTCCGACCAGCGAGGCGTGGGTGGTGACGTTGACGGCGTAGTCGGTGTCGAAACCTTCCTTTTTCATCATCGGGATCATCACCGCGCCCATCGCCGACACGTCGGCCACGGGCGAACCGGAGACGCCGCCGAACAGCGTGCAGGCGACCACGTTCGACATGCCGAGCCCGCCGCGGATGTGTCCGACGAGATTCTTGGCGAGCTGCACGATCTTGTCGGCGACGCCGCCATGCAGCATCAGCTCACCGCTGAAGACGAAGAACGGAATGGCGAGGAACGAGAAGATGTTCATCCCCGACATCATCTGCTGGAAGATGACGGCGACCGGCAGGCCTTCGTAGAGGATGGTGCAGATCGCCGACAGGCCGATCGCGAAGGCGACGGGGACGCCGAGGATCAGGAAGCCGAAGAAGGAGGCGCCGAGAATGATCAATTCCATGAGGGGACGACCTCTTCGCCGCGCAGGAGAGCAATGATGTGCTCGATTGAAAAGGAGACGATCAGGACGCCGGAGGCGATCAGCGGCACGTAGCGGATGACCTCGGGCAGGCCGAGATTGGGAATCTTCACGGTGCCGACCGACGCTCCGAGGATCCAGCCATTGTAGGCCATCGCAATGCCGAACACGGCGACCAGAACGTGGATCACGAGCTCGATCTTCTCGCGCACATTATCCGGAAGCATGACCAGCAGACTGTCCATGCCGATGTGTCCGGCATCGCGCACGCCGACGGCGGCGCCGATCAGCGTGACGTACAGTATCAGGACCAGCGCAAGGTTCTCCGTCCAGGTCGGGCTGGAATTGAGCACGTAACGTCCGAACACCTGGTAGAACACGATGGTGACGATGACCAGCAGGCCGGTCACGGACAGATACATGCCCGCGCGCGCAACGGGGGCATTGATCCGCGACAGCAGGCCGGTGGACGGGCGTCCGGCTATGTCCTGCTCGTGGCTTGCGACGTGTGGGTCTGTCATTCCCGCCTCTCCTTGCGTGGGTCCGGTGTCACCTCGCGGCGACGCCGGACCCGACGCTATGGCCTTACTTCGTGTCCTGGATACGCTTGACGAGGCTCTGCAGCTTCTCGTCACCGGCGAACTTGGCGTAAACCGGCTTCATCGCGTCGACGAATTCCGCCTTGTTGGCGATCGTGACGACCTGGACGCCGGCAGCCTCGACGGTCTTGCGGGACGCCTGCTCGCGCTCGTCCCAGAGCTTGCGCATGACGGGCACCGATTCCTTGGCCGCCTTGCGGATCATCGCCTGATCCTCCTTGCTCAGCGTGTCCCAGACCTTCTTCGACATCACGAGAACTTCGGGCGCCAGCGAGTGCTCGGTGACGTTGTAGAACTTGGCGGCCTCGAAGTGACGCGAGGATTCGTAGGAGGGCCAGTTGTTCTCGGCAGCGTCCACCAGACCGGTCTTGAGCGCGGTATAGACCTCGCCATACGGCATCGGCGTCGGGTTGGCCCCGAGGCTCTGGATCATGCCGACCCACAGGTCGGATTGCTGGACGCGGATCTTCAGACCCTTGAGGTCCGCGAGCGACTTGACCGGGGCCTTGACGGTGTAAATGGAGCGGGCGCCGCTGTCGTAATAGGCAAGGCCGACCAGGCCCGCCGGCTCCATCGCTGCCAGGATCTCATCGCCGATCGGCCCGTCAAGGACCGTGCGCATGTGCTGCGTGTCCCGGAAGACGAAGGGCAGGCACAACGCGATGGTCTCGGGCACGAAGTTGTTCAACGGCGATGCGTTGATTCGCATCATGTCGAGTGCGCCGATCTTGAGCTGCTCGATGGTGTCCTTCTCGGAGCCCAGGGCACCGTTGGGAAACACCTTCACGCCGAGCTTGCCGCCGCTCGCCGTCGCGAGCTGCTTGCCCATGAACTTGACGGCCTCGACGGTCGGATAATCGGCGGGATGGATGTCGGCGGAGCGGAAATCGCGTGCGGTCGCCAAGGGCGCTGAGACCGCCAGCACAGCGGCTGCGATGATACCGGTGAGTGTCTTCATCTGGGCTTCCTCCTGAGTTGATTATGTCGTTGTCGGGCAAATGCTGCGCGCCGCCTTGGGTCGCTCCACTTCAGGTGTAAAGTCAAGCGTTACAAACGCACCACCTTGGTAGGATTGCGCGGCGGAGTCGAGCGGATTCGGCTGCTTCATGATCGCTGGCGCGGAAGATGCCGCCTTCATCGCGCTCCCCCGGGCGGGGGCCTGCGCGGCAAGTGCTCCCTGCCATCGCGCCTCGCCATCGGCCGATGCCGGATGCGAGCGAACGATGCTCGTCGTGTCCATGGATGTTCCTCTCGGTTTGTGCTCGACCGCTATTGATTGCGGCTTGGAGGTTCGGACGAGACGGTCGCCCTTCCCGGTGAACGCGCAGCGTCGGCGCGATGTCGCCAACATCGTCCCTAGGGCGGGCGGCATTCTGAGTCCAAGCCAAATCCGGCATCGATCGATGCAGGACTTGCATTGATCGATCACGCGCTGCCTCGGGGTGGTAATCGGCAGACACTTCCGATTTCCGGAATAATAGGACCGTCCTCCGGCGTGAGGCGGCTCTCCGGCGCGTGACTTGACGCCACCGGTGCAGCCCCGACCAAATGCTCCGAAACAGCACCGGATCATCTCGAGGGAATGCCCATGCCGCGGACGCTGATCGATATCTCGGTGCCGCTCAAAAACGACGTGACGTCCGACCCGCCGGGCAATCACCCGACGATCCAGTACATCGATCACCAGCAGGGCCTGCCGCGCATGCTGCAGTTCTTCGACGGCCTCAGGGGGCAGGACCTGCCGGACGGCCAGGCTGGGCCGTCGAACAGGTCTCGCTGTCGACCCACAATGGGACGCATCTCGATGCACCCTGGCACTTCCACCCGACCATGAACCGCGGCGAACGGTCATGGACGATCGACGAGGTGCCGCTGGAATGGTGCTTTCAACCCGGCGTGAAGCTCGACTTCCGACACCTGCCGGATGGTTACGTCGTGACCGCCGACGACGTCGAAAAGGAGCTCAAGCGCATCGGCCACACGCTGTCGCCGCTGGAGAACGTCGTCGTCAACACCAGCGCGGGCGCCAAATTCGGCCAGGCCGACTACGTCAATTCCGGTTGCGGCATGGGTCACGAGGCCACCATGTATCTGCTCGAGCGCGGCGTGCGGCTGACCGGCGCCGATGGCTGGAGCTGGGACGCGCCATTCGTCTACACCGCGAAGAAATATGCCGAGACAAGTGATGCGGGTCTGATCTGGGAAGGTCACAAGGCGGGACGGCACATCGGCTTATTGCCATCTCGAGAAGCTGCACAATCTCGATCAATTGCCGCCGGCCGGGTTCACGGTCTCATGCTTCCCGGTGAAGATCGAACGCGCCTCCGCGGGCTGGACCCGCGCGGTCGCCATCATCGACGGTTAAGCGAACGCAATCACTCGCCGCCGAGGCCACTTTCGGCGAGTTCGCGCAGCGCATCGATATCGAGCACGACGATGGCGCCATGCTCGAGGCGGACCCAGTTGCGTCCGGCCCAGGCGCGCAATTGCTTGTTGATGCTCTCGCGCGTCATCCCCACCATCTCGCTGATCTCCTGCTGCGTGATGGCGAGCGTGCCGCTGCCGGAGTCGAACTTGCGCTCCTCGGTGAGACCGAGCAACGCGCTTGCGAGACGGCCCGGCAGATTCTGGAGGATGACCTGCTCGACCTGCTGGCTGGTCCAGCGCAGGCGCGCGCAGAGCAGCTCGATGAACTTCATCGCCAGCGCGGGCTGGCTCTTCACGAAGGGAAGGAAGTCCCGACGGTCGATGATGTACAGCTCACAATTGGTGTTGGCGGTCGCGTCCGCCGAACGCGGCGCGCCGTCGAGAACCGCGATCTCGCCAAAGATTTCTCCGGGGCCGATGAGATTGAGAATAGCGTTCCGCCCGTCGGGCGAGGAAGAGGATATCTTTACCGTCCCCGCGATCACCGCGAACAAATTGTTGCCGGGATCACCCTTGGCGGCGATCGTCGCACCGCGCTTCACGGTGGTGTGCTTGGCGTAGCGGCAGAGCTGATCGAGCGCGTCCGGCTCCAGATCCGCGAAGATCGGGTGCTTGCGCAGGACCGATAATTTGTTGCCCGCCGCTTGTCGGGGGTCGCCGGTCTTGTCCTGAGGCACGCCGCTGGGCTCCTAAGACTGCGAGGCACTGGAGTTCCTGCGTAGTCAGTGTTGCCCGGCATTTCAACCGGAAAGCATGTGCGTGGTTTGAGGCAAATGCGGCGAAAATGCTGCCGCCCGGCTCCAGGTCGGCATCCGAAGGATGCGCCAATGCGTCTCGATGGATTTAGAGTTGCAGGCACCGCACGCCACGATTGCGTTAAGACGCTGCCGAACGGCCAAGGGCCGGCCGGGCGAGCGTCGGCGGTTAGCCGCTTCGGACGAGATTTATGATCGGGAGCTCAACGCCTGGAATCGGGGTCGAGCCGGCCCGCGCTGGTTTGTCGGTCCGCCCACGCCAGAGCTGCGGCGAAAGTGACGAAGATCGCCACGACGACAATGGTCATCAGCAACGCGTCAATAGGCATCATGCTCCCCCGGGGTCGTTTGAGGGGCATTATTTGCGGTAGGTGCCCGGCGTCATTGATCGGGATCAAAAATCCGAGAGCATTGTGGAAAGCCTGTCAGGCCGCGGCCAAGGCCTCGACGCGCGCCGGGTCGAGCAGGCTGATACCGCCATGAATGATGGCGATCACTCCGTGGCGTTCCAGCTTGGTGAAGGTGCGACTGACGGTCTCGATGGTCAGGCCGAGATAATCGGCGATGTCCTGGCGGCTCATCGGAAGTGGAACCGTGTCGGACGCCCCCTTGAGCGCGAGTAGCCGCTCGCGCCAGCCAAGCAGAAAAGCCGCAACCTTCTCGTCCGCCGAGCGACGGCCGAGCAACACCATATGGTCGCGTGCCTGGCTCAACTCGCGAATGGCCAGCTCGTTGATCCGCCTGAGCAGTTGCGGCCGCTCCTCGATAAAACGCCCGAAGGGTGCCTTCGCGAACTGGCACACGGTCACCGCGCCGATTGCATCGGCGGAAAAATTGTGGCGGCCGGACAAATTCATCCCCAGGAAATCGCCGGGCAAGGCGAAGCCGACGATTTGCCGCCGGCCGTCAGGGAGCAGCTTGTACAGCCGCATGACGCCTTCGAGAACGTTGCAGAACGAGGTCGTGATGTCCTCCTCGGAGAACACAGTCTCGCCCGAGGAAAAATGGACACGGCGTCCGAGATGCTCGAATTCCCTGAGTTCGGCTGCATTCAGCGACGAACAAACCGCCGATGTGCGGACGGCACAATCGCTACAGAAATGCCCGTTCGGCTCAATAGTGACCACGGAAGGCTTCATCCACCGCTCCTAGCGTCGATCCAGCTCCGCCCCTCGGCCGAGTCCGCCACGCGCATTTGCATTTTACTGCGCCGTCACAAACGCGATTGACCCAGATCAATCCTGGCGGGCCTCCTCTCTCTATTCTGCGCCGAGAGTTCGACGGGATCCCCCTTCCATGTTTCAGCACGCGCTCCGCCAGGGCCTGATTGGCCTCTTTCTGATCACGCCTGCGCTGGCGGCGCCGACCGCCGAACAACGCGGAAAGGCCTTTGCCCGGGCCAATTGCGCGCGCTGCCACGCGATCGACCGCGTCTCCGAGAGCCCGCTCAAGGTCGCCCCGCCGCTGCGCACGCTGCACCGGAATTATCCGATCGCCACCCTTGGCGAGGCGCTGGCCGAAGGCATCTACACGGGCCACGCCGATATGCCCGCCTTCGAGCTCAGTCCGGACCAGATCCACGACCTGCTGTCCTACCTGAAGACGCTGGAATAGCCGGCCTCACACCGCCTGCACGCTCCAGCCGATCAGCTCCTTCGCGATGCGGGCGAAGGCCGCGTCGAACGCTGCGACCGCAGCGGCCGGTTCGACCTTGTCGAGCTTCTCGCTGGTCTCGACGAGGCGCGACGCGACCACCTTGCCGTTCTTGTCGACGATCCGCGCCGACAGACCGATCTCGACCCTTGTCTCGCCGTCCGTGGCAATCCGGAAGCGCCTGATGTCGATCAGCAGCTGGTAGTCCGCCTGCCCGAGATCGCTCGTGCGCAACGGCGCATGGGCGATGTCGTAATTCTCGAAACTGTCGATCAGCCGGGCCTGCACCAGCTTTGGAATGCTGTCGGCCCAGAGGAAATCGGCAAAGCCTGGATTATCCCCGCTAGGCGCAAACAGCATGCGCTGGGTCTGGAGCATCGCGACCGCGGTCGGCTCGGGAATGGCCAGCGACGCAGAAAGCGTCTTGCCGGCCGGTCCGAGATTCTGCGGCGTGCGCAGGTCATAGGTGACCTTCTGCGCGGGCGCGCCGCCGCCGGTCATCTTCTCGAGACCCGCCAGGATGCCGTCGAGCTTGCCGGTGTTGCGCGCGAGCCCGTCCGAGAACGTCTTGAAATTCGCGATGGTGTCCTTCAGCGGGCCGGAATTGTCCTCCAGCACCGAATCCACCCGTCGCAGCGCATCGCGCGCCGCCTGCGTCATGCTCTGGCCGGCGCCGACCTCGGCGATCAAGCTCAGGGGCTCGCCGGACTTGGCGACGATCATGCCGCCCTCCAGCGTCACCACCGGCACGCCGGTCAGCCCCTGGAAATCGAGCCCGACCTTGGTGTCGGTCCGCACCGGCGTGGCCGAAGCAACGGAGATCGTCGCACTGACGAAGCGTGGATTGTCCGGCGCGAGTCCGAGCTGGGTCACCTCGCCGACGCGGATGCCGTTGAACAGCACGCCGGCGCCGACCAGGAGCCCCGGTACCGGTCCCTGGAATTGCACATGGTAGTTCGCGCGTGGCCCGATGCCGCCGGTGTTGTTCAGCCAATAGACGAAGCTGAACACCGCGAGGATCGCGGCCAGCACGAAGGTGCCGATCAGCACGTAGGGAGCGCGGGTTTCCATGTCTCATCTCATCTCGTGTTGCAGCATCTGCGAGCGCTTGCCGTGGAAATAGGCGCGCACCCAGGGATGCTCGGATTGCAGCAGGTCGCGCATCGGGCCAATCGCAACGATCTTGCCGTCGGCGAGCGCGGCGACGCGGTCGCAGACCGTCGTGAGGCTCGCGAGGTCATGGGTGACCATGAACACGGTCAGCCCCAGGGTCTTTTGCAGCGTCCCGATTAGCGCGTCGAAATCGCCGGCGGCGATCGGATCGAGGCCGGAGGTCGGCTCGTCCAGGAACAGAATCGGCGGATCGAGCGCGAGCGCGCGCGCCAGCGCCACGCGCTTGGTCATGCCGCCAGACAGCTCCGCCGGATATTTGTCGGCGTCCTGCGCCCGCAGCCCGACCATTTCGAGCTTGGCGATCGCGATCTCGTCCATCAGCTCCTGCGACAGGACGAGATTTTCGCGCAGCGGAAACTGGACGTTCTGGCGGACCGTCAGCGAGGAGAACAGCGCGCCCTGCTGGAACAGGATGCCCCATGTCGCAGCCGCGCCCTGCGTGCCGCGGTTCTGCGTGCCGCCGATCTCGTGCCCCATGACCTCGATGGCGCCGCTTCGGCGCGGGATGAGGCCAATGATGGTCCGCATCAAGACCGACTTGCCGCCGCCGGACGCCCCCACCAGCCCGAGGATCTCGCCCTTGCGGACGTCGAGCGAGAGATGGTCGAGCACCGTCTGGCGGCCAAATCCGACCACGAGGTCACGGACGCGGATCGCGAACTGTTCCTGCGATTCGTCCATCGTCACATCCCGATCGAGGCAAAGAAGATCGCGAACAGGCCGTCGAGCACGATCACCAGGAAGATCGACTTCACCACCGACGTCGTCGTCTGCCGTCCCAGCGACTCGGCGCTGCCCTTGACGCGCAAGCCCTCGCTGCAGGCGACGATCCCGATCACCAGCGCCATGAACGGCGCCTTCAGGATTCCCACCTCGAAATGGGTCACGGAAATGGCCTCGTGCAGCCGTGCGATGTAGATCGCCGGCCCCATGTCGCCATAGAACTGCGCGACCAGGCCGCCGCCATAGAGCGCGGCAACCGATCCGATGAAGGCGAGGATCGGCAGCGCGATGACCAGAGCCGCAACGCGCGGCAGGATCAGGACGTCGACGGGATCGAGCCCCATGGTCGACAGCGCATCGATCTCCTCGCGCATCTTCATCGAACCGAGCTCGGCGGTGTAGGCGCTACCCGACCGGCCGGCCACCATGATTGCGACGATCAGAACTCCGAGCTCGCGCAGCACGAGGATGCCGACCATATCGACGGTGTAGGACTCCGCGCCGAAACGGCGGAAATGGAAGAATCCCTGCTGGGCGATGATGGCGCCGATCAGGAAGGTGATCAGCGCGACGATGGGGATTGCCTGCCACCCGATGCGGTAGAGCTGATAGACCAGTGACGTCAGCCGCAGCGACCGCGGCCGGCGCAGCACACCGATCATGGCCATGAACAATGCGCCGAGCATTTGCAGGAAGATCGTGATGTCTTCGCGCGCACCGACCGTGGCCTTGCCGAGATCGCCGAGCCTGAGCAGAACCGCATTGGGCTTGGCCGTCGGCGCCGGCGTGTGGCGGTTGACCTCACGCACCTCGTCCATCAGGCCGCTGAAATGATCGGCGACACCGACGAATTCGGCCGACCTGCCTGCCGATGCGGCTCTGCGCGACAGCTTCTCCAGGACCCAGGCGCCAAGCGTATCCAGCGCGCTGACGCCCGACATGTCCAGGGTCACACCTCTCGACCGGTCGACATCGGCTCCGACCGAATGGGAGAGAGTCTCGAGCGTCGTCACATTCGCCGCGGTCCAGGACCCTTCCGGGCGCAATTTCAGCACATCGCCAGAGGGCGTTGCCAGCAACAGCGGTTCGGAGTTCACGCTTCCACCTCATCGGGACAATCGGTCCCCATTCAGCCGCCACTTCTAGGCCAGCATGTGGCGGGCCCGTTGACCTGCCTCAAGGGCAGGCCCCTGGCCACCCCTTGAGGCAAATCAAGCGCGATCACGCCGGCGGGTCTTAGGTTCGCTCCATTCAAAGGAGACATCAAATCCATGTTCGATGGCGACAGGATGAGCGAAGAACTGCGGACGTTGAAGGTGGACGTCACCCGCCTGCTGAGCACGGCGGGCGAGGAGATGTTCGAGAGTTCGAAGGACCGTGCCGAGGCTCTGGCCGATCAGATCAAGGCCGTGCTGGCCGAGCTCGGCGAAACCGTCAGCGACGAGGAGCAGCTTCAGGGCCTCATTGCGGAGCGCCCGATGACATCGCTCGCCTCCGCCTTCGCACTCGGCGTGGTCGTCGGCTTTATGCTGAGGAGGCACTAGGTGAATACCGACAACGTCGTCAGACATCTGCGCGTCCTGTGGCGGACCGACAGGATCATCGCAGACATCAGGCTGCGCCATCTGCTGGTGGGTCTCGGCCTGCGCGCCTTTGCGGCACTGATCGCCGCGTTCGGGCTGTTGATGCTGGAGCTGTCGGCCTATTTCGCACTGGTCCAGATCTGGAGCGCCATTGCGGCGGCGGCCATCCTCGGCGCCGTCAATTTTGCCATCGCGGCGGTTCTCTTCGTCATCGCCGGCCGTGCGCCGTCCGGCCGCGACATCGACCTCGCCAATGAGATTCACGGCGCATCCATCGAGGCCCTTCAGCTCGAGGCGCGCGCGCTCCAGGCCCAGGTGTCGGGCGCGGTGCATCATCCGCTGAGCACGATCGTGCCGGTGCTGGTGCCGCTGATCGGGATCATCGTCAAGAGCCTGCGGAAAACGGCCAAGGAGCCTGCCGCTGCAACGTCGGCCGAAGCGCGCTCCTGACCAGCACGCTCAGAGCTTCAGCCGGACGTCGCAGATATCGGGCTCGGTCGGATCAGGCTTGACCTCGAAACCGAGCTGCCGGCACATTTCGAGCATCACGGTGTTCTCCTGAAGCACGTCGCCCGATATGGCCTTCAGCCCTTCGGATCTCGCGTAGTCGATGATCAGTTGCATCAGGGCCCATCCAAGCCCTCTGCCCTTGAGATCGGACCGCAGCAGGATCGCGTATTCGCCGCTCTCGTAGATCGAGTCCGAATGGAGCCGGACGACGCCGACCATCTCGCCGGTCGCCTCGTCGAATGCGATGAAAGCCATCGCGCGCGCGTAGTCGAGCTGGGTCAGGCGCGCGATGAATTCGTGGGTGAACTCCTTCATCGGCGCGAAGAAGCGCAGGCGAAGGTCGTGAGGCGTCACATGGCGCAGGAACGCGTGGATGGTCGGCTCGTCCTCGGGGCGCAACGGCCGCACGAAGATGCGCCAATCGTCCTTGAGCTTGAGGCGGCGCTCCCACTGCGACGGATAGGCGCGAACGGCGAAATTGGCGGGGCCTGAGCCGGCGAATTTCCGCTGCGACGGCCCCACCGCGACACGGGCGTCGACTGCCGTCACGCCGGTTTCGTCCGCGAGCAGCGGGTTGATGTCGAACTCGCGAATCTCAGGGATATCGGCCGCCATCTGGGCGAGCTTGACCAGCACCATCGCGACGGCGTCCTGCTTGACGGCCGGCACGTCCCGGTAGGCGCGCAGCAGCCGCGAGACCCGCGTGCGGTCGATCAGGTCGCGGGCGAGTTGCAGATCGAGCGGCGGCAGCGCCAGCGCCCTGTCATTGATGATCTCCACCGCCGTTCCGCCCCGGCCGAAGACGACGACGGTGCCGAAGGTGGGATCGTCGGCAAGACCGAGGATCAGCTCGCGCGCCTTCGCCTTGACCACCATCGCCTGGACGATCACGCCGCCGATGCGGGCCTCGGGCCGCAGCTTCCTTGCTCGGGCGAGAATGTCGGAGGCAGCCGCACGCACCGCCTCCGGCGTCGTCAGGTTGAGCACGACGCCGCCGACATCTGATTTGTGCACGATGTCGCGCGACAAGATCTTCAGCACGACGGTGGCGCCTTGCGCGAACACCTCGTTCGCGCAAGCCACGGCTTCTTCGACATCGGCTGCGGCATAGGTCGGCACCATCGCGATGTCGTAGGCTTCGAGCAAGCGCTTGATCTCGACAGGCTCGAGCCATTTGCGGTCATCGGCGATGGCTGCAGCCACGATCTGCCTGGCGGCCCGGGCGTCAGGCACGAACGTGTCGGGCATCGCGGGGGGAACCTGGCTCAGCTCCTCGACCACTTCGCGATGCCGGACCAGATGCATGAAACCGCGCACCGCATCGTCCTCGGTCGGATAGTTCGGAATGCGCCCACCAGAGAGCGTCTGAATGATCGGCTGATCGGCCCCGACCCAGGCGGCAAGCACCGGCTTTGCCCAACTGCGGTGCTGCTCGCGATATTTGCCGACGAGCTCCGTCACGGTCGTCGCGATGTCGGAAGCCGAGGCGATCGCTGTCTGCACATTGAGGACGAGAACTGCGTCATTGTCGGGGTCGGCGAGCAGCACCTCGAGCGCCGCCGCGTAGCGCGATGCATCGGCATCGCCCACGATGTCGACGGGATTTGCGCCGGACCAGGTCGGCGGCAGCACGTCGTCGAGTTTCTTGCGGGCGTCCGCCGAGATGGACGCCGGGATTCCGCCAAGCTCGACCAGTCGATCGACGGCGAGGACACCGATGCCGCCGCCATTGGTCAGAATGGCGAGGCGCTTTCCGGTCGGCGACTCGACGCGGCCGAGCGTCTCGGCACAGTCGAACAGCTCGCGCAGATCGGAGACCCGCAGGACGCCCGCGCGGCGGAACGCCGCGTCATAGACGGCGTCGGCGCCCGCGAGCGCGCCCGTATGCGTAGCGGCCGCCTTCGCACCCTGCGCCATGCGGCCGGACTTCACCACGACGACCGGCTTGACGCGCGCCGCGGCGCGTGCCGCCGACATGAATTTACGCGCGTCCTTGATGGCTTCGATATAGAGCAGGATCGCACGGGTCTTGTGATCCATCGCGAAATAGTCGAGCAGGTCGGCAATATCGACGTCGATCTGGTCGCCGATCGAGACGATGCCGGAGAACCCGACGCCGCGCTGCGCGGCCCAGTCCACCATGCCGGCGGCGATCGCGCCGGATTGCGAAATCAGCGCAAGATTTCCCGCTCCCGGCATGTGCGCAGCAAAACTGGCATTGAGGCTCACGCCGGGCATCATGATGCCGAGGCAGTTCGGTCCGATCAGCCGCATGCCGTATTTGCGGGCTGCGGCGATCGCGGCCTCGTGCAGCGATCCCGGTCCATGACCGAGTCCGGCCGAGACGATCAGCGCGCCCGCCGAACCGCGCCGCCCGGCCTGGTCGATGATGCCGGGAACCTCCCGGGCCGGCGCGGTGATGACCACGAGCTCGGGCACGAATTCCAGCCTGTCGAGGCTGGCCACTGAGGCAACGCCGCCGATCTCGGCATGGCGCGGATTGACGAGGCCGAACTGTCCCTTGAATTCAGCCTTGCGAATGTTCTCCAGAACGGCGCGCCCCACGGAAACCGGACGGGCGCTCGCTCCGACAAGCGCAACCGAACGCGGCGACAGCAGATTCTTCAGGCGATAGGTTGACATGAAAGCAAATGCGCCCCGTCGGTGGCGGTTCCGATGGTTGAAAGATCCGGCCGGAAAGCTGGCGGCGAGCCTAGTGCGAGATCATAACCCAGCACGGTGGCTGGCCAATGACGGTCTTTGTCACACCACCCCAGACGATCTCGTTCAGGCGCGAATGATGATAGGCGCCCATCACGATCGCATTGATGGCATTGGAATTTGCCCAACTTCCGAGCACCTTTCCGATCGAGCTGCCGCCGCCCGTCGTCGTTTCGAACGAGGCACGGACACCGTGTTCCCTCAAATGATCGACGAGGGCGGTTCCGGATTGCACGATCGCGTCGGTCTTGTCGTCGGCCACGGTCACGACGCGGACCGAGGCCGCAGCCTGAAGGATCGGCAGCGCGTCGCCGACCGCCCGCGCCGCGCGCGCGGAGTGATCCCAGGCGATCATGATGTTCTCGAATTCCGGTCGCAGCGTGTCCACGTGCTGTTCCGGACACAGCAATAGCGGTCGCCCGGATTCGAACAGGAGCGTCTCGATAATGTGCTCCGTTCGGCTGTCATGCGGCTTCACGGGGATCAGGGTGAGATCGCTGAAACGCGCATGTTCAGCCAGGATCGACGCAATCTGGTCCGCCGGCACCTTGTCCGACCGGCCTTGGGCCCGAACGTTGGCGCGAGACGCCGCATCGGTAAAGGCATTCAGAAGATGCTGCATATCGCCCGCTCCAGAGGCCCCCTTTGCCTCGGCAGCATCGGGAGCATCGGGAAGCAGCACTTTCGGTCGCACGAAAGCATCTTCCTCGAGCGCAAGCGCGGTGATCCTGGCGCCGAGGTCGGCGGCGACGGCCACGCATTTCTCGATCGCAGCGAGAGCCGGTCCGCGCGGCTGGCCGACAAGCGGCAGAAAAACGTCTTTCAGGGGCATCGGGATTCTCCTTGGCCGCCAGCATAGACCGGCTTCCGTCAAGACCATTGATCCTCGTCAAGCCAGGGGGAACCGTCCAGACGGGCAAGGTCGGACATTGACGGAAGTCAAGGACTGGCCCCGCGGCGCCATTCTATGGATAGTTCGATCGGAGCGGTTCGCCCGGAGGGACTGATGCGTGCGATGGTGTTGGCTGCCCCGCGGGCACGGCTGCGGATGGAGGAGCGCCCCGATCCAATCCCCGGCGAAGGTCAGATCCGGGTGCGAGTCAGCGCCTGCGGTGTCTGCCGAACGGATCTTCACGTCGTCGACGCCGAACTGCCCGACATCCGCTATCCCATCGTACCCGGCCATGAAATCGTCGGCCGCATCGATCTCATCGGCTCGAATGTCGCAACGCAGGCGCGGGGTGACCGGGTCGGCATTCCCTGGCTCGGGTCCACCTGCGGAAGCTGCCGGTTTTGCCGGGAGGGTATGGAGAACCTCTGCGACCGCCCGCTTTTCACCGGCTATACGCGCGACGGCGGCTATGCAACGCACGCCGTCGCCGACGCGCGCTACGCCTTTCCGCTCGGCGAAGCCGGCGACGATGGGGCCATCGCCCCCCTGCTGTGCGCGGGCCTGATCGGCTGGCGTTCGCTGGTCCTAGCCGGCCAGGCAGAGAGGCTCGGCATCTACGGCTTCGGCGCCGCCGGCCACATCATCGCGCAGGTCGCGGTCTGGCAGGGGCGATCGGTCCACGCGTTTACCCGGCGCGGCGACGTGGCCGCACAGGACCTCGCCCGCCGGCTCGGCGCCGTCTGGGCCGGCGCCTCGGACGAAGTGCCCGACACACCGCTCGACGCCGCCATCATCTACGCTCCCGCCGGCGAGCTCGTGCCGGCCGCGCTGCGCGCCGTTCGCAAGGGTGGCCGCGTGGTCTGCGCCGGCATCCATATGAGCGACATTCCGAGCTTTCCGTACGACCTGCTCTGGCAGGAACGACAGCTGATCTCCGTTGCCAATCTCACCCGACAGGACGGTCTCGATTTTCTCAGGATCGCTCCGCAGGCGGGCGTGCGCACCGAGACGACCGCATTCCCGCTCGATCAGGCCAACGAAGTTCTGGACATGCTGCGGAATGGACAGATTCTTGGCGCCGCCGTGCTCAGGCCCTGACCGCATCCCGGAAATACCAGCTTCGATGACAGACGAAACGGCTGCCCAGGAACGGATCTTCACAGCGCTTTGCGCGCATCCCGGCGTGACACGGATCGATACGCACGCCGCGTCGGTCTTTCTCGACGGCAGCCGCGCGCTGAAGATCAAGCGAGCCGTCCGTTTTCCGTTCCTCGACTATTCGACGCTCGAGAAGCGCAAGGTGGCCTGCGAGGAGGAGATCAGGATCAACCGGCCGCTGGCGCCGCAGATCTATCACCGCGTCGTGGCGATCACCGAAGAGCCGGACGGATCGTTGAAGGTCGACGGCCGCGGCCGGCCGGTCGAGTATGCGGTCGACATGTCCCGCTTCGACGAAAGCCGGACGCTGGATCATCTGGCGAAGGCTGGCCCGCTGGATGCAAACCTGGCCTCGGCTGCCGCCGATGCCGTCGTGGCGTCGCATGCGATAGCACCTCGCGCCGACGGCAAGGCATGGGTTGCCTCCATCCCCGGCCTCGTCGATGGAAACAGCAACGGCCTGCGGAAGGGCAACCATCTCGTAGCTGAAGAGATCGAGCAGGTCGACCAGGCCTCGCGCGCGATGTTGTTGCGCCTGCGACCGCTGCTCGAAGAACGCGGCCGTCAGGGATTCGTGCGCCGCTGCCACGGCGACCTGCATCTTGCGAATATCGTGTCGATCGACGACCGGCCAGTGCTGTTCGACGCCATCGAGTTCGATCCGCAAATCGCAACTGTCGACGTGCTCTACGACCTCGCTTTCACGCTGATGGACCTGCTGCACCACGATCAACAGTTTGCTGCCAATATCGTCCTGAACCGGTATCTCGACGCGACGCCACCCGAAAATCTCGATGCGCTTTCAGCCTTGCCGCTGTTCATGTCCATTCGCGCGGCAATCCGTGCCCAGGTGGCGCTGGCGCGGCTGACGCGGCCCGATGCCGACCGGACAGGAATTCTTCACGATGCACGCCGTTACTTCGATCTCGCCCGGGCTCTGATCCACCCGCCCGCCCCGCGCCTGATTGCGGTTGGGGGACTATCAGGCACCGGCAAGTCCGCCCTCGCCCGCACGCTTGCGCCCGACGTCACGCCGCAACCGGGCGCCGTCGTGCTGCGCAGCGACGTCATTCGCAAGCAGCTGTTTCGGGTGGAACACAGCCACCGCCTGCCGCCGTCCACGTACCGACCCGAGGTCGCCGCACGCGTCTACGAGGTGCTGGTGCAACGCGCCCGACAGGTGCTGGCGCAAGGCCATTCCGCAATCGTCGACGCCGTCTTTGCAAGCGAGTCCGAACGGGACCAACTGGCCGCCATGGCCCGCCAGGGCAACGTGCCGCTGAGCGGACTATTCCTCACCGCCGACCTCGCGACCCGTCAGGCGCGCATCGGCGACCGCCATGGCGATGCCTCCGATGCCACGCAAGAGGTTGCTGCGCAGCAGGAGCACTATAATATCGGCCATGTCGGTTGGGCGACCATCGATGCATCCGGGACACAAGAGCAGACACTCCAGCGTTGCCGGGACGCGATCACAAGGCAAATAAGGCAATCTGATTGACGCGGGCAAGGATGTCGCGACCCACCACGAGTTCGACCGCGGCCGCGCGCGCCAAGCCGGCGGCGCGGCGCAATGCCCTGCCCGGCCGCCTTAGCCCCGGCATGGCCTGCGATACGGCGTTCCGGATCATCGCCCGCCGCCACCTCGATGCCGTCCTCGCCCAGCACGACGGCACTTGCCGCGGCGATCCCGACGCGCTGCACCAGATCCGTATCGCGCTGACGCATCTGCGCACCGCCATCCGCTTCTTCTCGCCGATGGTGGACGACACGCATCGGCCGCACGTCTGGGCCGAGCTGAAATGGCTGAACGGCCAGCTCGGCATGGTGCGGGACCTCGACGTGGCGATCGAGCGGGTCGTCGCCGAGAGTGGCGACGAGCTCGCCGTGATCGCCGAGCTCCAGCACTGGGACGAGAAACGCGCCGAGAGCCACCGCCTGCTCGCGCGGGCGCTGCAATCCGCCCGCTACAGGCGCCTGGTCGAGGAGACCTCGGCCTGGATCGAGAGCGGGCCCTGGTCGACCCGGCGCAGCAAGGAAGCCTTCAGGCTGCGCCGCTGCTCGCTCGCCGACCACGCGACGGCGCGGCTGACCGAGTGGGAAGAGACGCTGCTCAGGAAGGCCCGCAAGCTGCGCAAGCTCGATGTCGAGAAACGACACAGGCTGCGGCTTCTCAACAAGCGGCTGACCTATTCGATCGAGTCGCTCACGGACCTGTTCGATGACGACACCCTGACGAAGCAGAAGTCCATCCTCAAGCAATTGCGCAAGGCGCAAAGGTCCCTCGGACAATTGAACGACGATGCGCGCGGGCAAGCGCTGGCAGCGTCGCTGAACGGCGCCGGCCCCGAGGCCGGCATTCGCTTCCTCGACCGCAAGCGGGAAAAGAAGCTGCTGCGGACCGCCTCTACGGCCTACCGGAAACTGGACAAGGCCAAGCCCTTCCGCTCGTCGGACCTTGCGCCGAACGCGGAGCCTAAGGATTAGGTGTGGACGTAGTCTCCCGGCGCGTCGGGCAGGCCGTCAACGCCCCCGACACCGATCGACGGTGGATCGCAGGGCGCGCCTGAGCGCGCCGCCAGCCATTTTGCCCATTCCGGCCACCACGATCCCTCAACATGCGGCGCCAGCTTCAGCCACTCGTCCGGGCCGACATAAGGCGCATCCGCAGCCTTGGTCATGACCTGATAGCTGTGCCAGGGCTCGTCGGGAGGCGCGACGACGCCGGCATTATGACCGCCGCTGGTCAACAGGAACGTCACGTCCGCATCGGCCTGATAGTGGATCTTGTAGACGGATCGCCACGGCGCCACGTGGTCGGCGAGTGTGCCCACCACGAACATCGGCGCGTGAATGTCGGAGAGCGAGACGCTCCTGCCTTCGACGCGATAACGGCCTTCGGCCAGATCGTTGTCGAGGAACAGCTTGCGCAAATACTCCGAGTGCATGCGATACGGCAGCCGCGTGGCATCGGCGTTCCAGGCCATCAGATCACTCGGCTGCGAGCTCTCGCCCATCAGGTAGTCGCGCGACAGCCGCGACCAGATCAACTCGTTGGAGCGCAGCAGCTGGAACGCACCGGCCATCTGTGTCGTGTCGAGATAGCCGCGCTGCCACATCATGTCTTCGAGGAAGGCGACCTGGCTCTCGTTGATGAAGAGCGTCATTTCGCCGGCCTCGGTGAAGTCGGTCTGGGCGGCAAGGAGCGTGATGGTGCCGAGACGGCGATCGCCCTCGCGCGCCATGGCGGCGGCGGCGATCGACAGCAATGTGCCGCCCAGACAGTAGCCGAGCGCATGGGTCTTCCGATCGGGTATGATCCGGCCGATCGTATCCAGCGCGGCCATCACACCCAGCTTGCGATAGTCGTCGAAGGCAACATCCCTGTCCTTCGCATCCGGATTGCGCCAGGAGATCGCGAACACGGTGAAGCCCTGACCGGTCAGAAACCTGACCAGGGAATTCTGCGGCGACAGGTCGAGAATGTAATACTTCATGATCCAGGCCGGCACGATCAGGATCGGCTCGGGTCGCACCTGCGCGGTCGTCGGATGGTACTGGATCAGCTCGATCAGATCGTTGCGGTAAACGACCTTCCCGGGCGAAGCCGCCACCGTCCTGCCGACGACGAACTGCTCGTCACCCGCCGGCTTCGAGATGGAGAGCAGGCGCATCAGATCGCTGCACCAGTTCTGCCAGCCGAACACAAAATTCTCGCCGCCGCTCTGGAACGCTTTCTCCAGAACCTGCGGATTGGTGGCCGCGAAGTTCGACGGCGCCAGCATGTCGAGCATCTGGCGTACCGAGAACTCGACGACGGCTTCATTTGCATGCGACACGCCGCGCACGCCGGTCGTGGCATCGTGCCACCAGCGCTCCGTGAGCAGGAACGCCTGCGCAAGCAGATTGAACGGCGCGGCTTCCCATTGCGGGTCCTTGAAGCGACGATCGCGGCCCTGCGGCTCAATCACGGACCACGGCTTTTGCGACGTCGCGTGCGCGACGGCTTGCAGGAACCGGCCGGTATCGCGAAGACCGCTGCGGAACATCTGCATCTGGCGCTCCGGCGCCGCGGCAAGATGCGCACTCCAATCGAGCCAGGCGAGCGACAAGGCCACCGGCGAAATCCCGCCCGTGAACCGCGCCAGCATCGCATGAAACGCGCGGTCGAGGGGGTATGGCTCCGATGCAGGCAGGGAATTGGCGACGACCGGCTTCTCAGGGGTCGTTTCGAGGATCGTCGTAGAGGCTTCGGCGGCCGGATTGGCGGAGAGAGCCTGCGCCGGCGGCTCTTCGGCCCGTGGAAATCTCTTGACGACGCTCATGGCTGAATGATCCTGCGGGCTTCTGTTCTAGGTCGGCGGCAGGATATGGCGACGCTTTCGATGCGCGTTGAGCTGCATCAAATCCCGGCACGGATCACAATTGCTCACTCAGGGGAGAAATGGCCCGGATCGCTTGACCTGGGTCAAACCACGCGCCGACGGCCGAATTAGGTTTTGCGCATCCAAATTCGACGAGCCAGCGGAGTCTTCCATGCGCGCCCATCAGATCATGACCCGGTCGGTCATCTCGGTCAGCCCCGACACCAGCATTGTCGAGGCCGCAAACATCATGCTGAAGCGGCACGTCAGCGGCCTTACCGTGGTCGATGAGACCGGCAAGCTGGTCGGGGTCGTCTCGGAAGGAGATTTCCTCCGTCGCAGCGAGATCGGCACCGGGCGCAAGCGGGGGCGTTGGTTACGGGTCATCCTCGGTCCGGGCAAATCGGCCAGCGACTTCGTCCACGAGCACGGCCGCAAGGTCTCGGAGGTGATGACCGCCTCGCCCGTGACCATCACCGAGGATACCGCGCTCGCGGAGATCGTCGATCTCATGGAACGGAACAACGTGAAGCGCCTGCCGGTGGTGCGCGGCGATATGGTGGTCGGGATCGTGTCCCGCGCCAACCTGTTGCAGGCCGTCGCAGGGCTCGCCCGCGACGTGCCCGATCCGACGGCCGATGACGATCACATTCGCACCCGCATCATCGATACCATGGAAAAGAACGATTGGTGCCCGTTCGGACTCAACGTCATCGTCCGCGACGGCATCGTTCACCTCAGTGGCGTCATTATCGAAGAACGCGCACGGCAAGCCGCGGTCGTCGCGGCGGAGAACGTCGAGGGCGTGAAGAAGGTGCACGACCATTTGTGCTGGGTCGACACCATGTCCGGCGTCTATCTGAACTCACCCCAGGACGACGATCTCGCCAAAGCGAGCTAACAAGGCAAGCTGAAGGAGCAAACGCGACTCAGCGGGGAATGACGGCGGTGGCCTCGATCTCGACGCGCGCCGCCTTCTCGACCAGCCGCACCACCTGAAGCAACGCCATCGCCGGATAGTGCGCACCGAAGATGGCACGGTAGACCTTGCCGACTTCCTTCAGGTTCGCGAGGTATTCGTCCATGTCAACGACGTACCAGGTCAGGCGCACGAGGTGCTCAGGGCGTGCACCGGCTTCGGCCAGAATCGCGGCAATGTTGCTCAGGGCCTGGTGGACCTGCGCGACAAAGCCGTCCGCGAGACGCTCCTCAGCATCCCAGCCGATCACGCCGCCGGTGACGACGATCCGCCCCTCGGCGGCTATGCCGTTGGCGTAGCCTTTCGGCACCGGCCAGCCGGACGGCTGGAGGATTTGCGTCGCCGAACGCGTGTCATTCTCATCGGCGGTCGACAGCACCGCGAGCTGCGGGCCTTTCGGCGTTGTCACGGACAAATGCTCCGTCCTTCCCTCATTCTGCCGCAACGCCCGACGACGTCGCCGCAGCCTGAGCCAGTTGCCGCAGGGCAAAACGCTTCAACTTGCCGGTCTCGGTCTTCGGCAACTGCGTCACAAACTCGATCGCGCGCGGATACTTGTAGGGCGCGATCTCGCGTTTGACATATTCCTGCAACTCGGCCGCAAGTTGAGTATCCGGCGTTACGCCGGGCGCGGCGATGATATAAGCCTTCACGATCATTCCGCGCGCCTCGTCCGGTGCGCCAACCACACCGCACTCGGCGACGGAGGGATGCGTCAGCAGCACCGCTTCGACATCGGTGCCTGCGATGTTGTAGCCGGCCGACACGATCATGTCGTCGGAGCGCGACTGGTACCAGAAATAGCCGTCGTCATCCATCAGATAGGTGTCGCCGGTGATGTTCCAGCCATTCTGGACATATTTGCGCTGCCGCTCGTCCGCGAGATAGCGGCACCCGGTCGGACCGCGAACCACGAGGCGGCCCATCGTCCCAGGCGGCACGTCATTGCCGGCGTCGTCGACGATCTTCGCCTCGTAGCCAGGCACCGGCTTGCCAGTCGCGCCCGGACGGATCTCGTCCTCGGTCGCGCTGATGAAGATGTGCAGCATCTCGGTCGAACCGATGCCGTCCATCAGCTTGATGCCCGTGGCCTTGAGCCAGGCATCGAATGTCGGCTTGGGCAACGTCTCGCCGGCGGAGACGCACTTGCGAAGCGAGGAAATGTCTCGGCCCGGAAGCTTGCCGATCATCGCGCGATACGCGGTCGGCGCGGTGAAACAGACCGTGGTCCTGTGCTGCTCGATCGCCGTCAGGATGTCGTCCGGCGTCGTCTTCTCCAGCACGACGAAGGAGGCGCCGATATGCATGGGGAACAGCACGCCGCCGAAGCCGAACGTGAAGGCGAGCGGTGCGGAGCCGACGAAACGATCCTTCTGCTCGGCGCGCAGGATGTTGCGCGCGTAGCCGTCGCAGACGGCCAGCATGTCGCGGTGGAAATGCATGGTGCCCTTGGGATCGCCGGTCGTGCCCGACGTGAAAGCGATCAGGCAGATGTCGTCGGAGGCAGTATCGACAGCCTTGAACTCCGGGCTTGCGTCGGCGATCAGCGCCTCGAGTGAATCGGCCGCGCCGTTGCCCCAATAGACGGCCTGCCTGAGACCGGGCGCTGCGGCTTTCGCCTTCTCCATCTCGTCGGCGAGCTTTCCGTCGCAGAGCGCCAGCGTGATCTCCGCCTTCTGGATCGGATAGGACAGCTCCTTGGCACGCAGCAGCGGCATCGTCGCGACGCAAATCCCCCCGGCCTTGATCACCGCAAGATAGGTCGCGACCATCATCGGATTGTTGGCAGAGCGCAGCAGCACGCGTCCACCGGTCACGAGACCAAGCTTGCCGACCAGCACATTGGCGATACGATTCACCAGCGCTTGCAGCTCGCGATAGGTATAGCTGACAGTGGGGCTGATGACGCAAGGCGCGTCGCCATGGCCCTCTTCGACCCAACGATCGAGGAAATAGCTGACGCAGTTCAATCGTGGCGGATATTGCAGCTCGGGCCGTGTGAAGATGAAGTCAGGCCAGAGCTCGCGCGGCGGCAGGTGTTGCCGTGCGAACGTATCGACATGGGCCGTCGCCGCATTGCCGTCAGACGAGCCCGATATTTGAACCTTGGCGGCGTTGGCCATCGCACGCTCCTTTGCGCATGGAAGCACCCGGCAGCACTAACTGGGAAACATTTTAGGCTTAAAACAATTTGGCGCAATAGCGGATTTTGGGCATCCCATGCATTTTCCTGCGGCAAAGTGGGATTTGCGGGCGCATCGGCCCGCGGGACCTACGCCCGGCGGCGACCAGCCGACCTCTGCGCCGACGCCTTGGTCTTGGCGAGGAGCCGCATCAGCTCGCGCACATCCTTCGGCGTCAGGTCGGCGAAGAGATCGGCGATCCAGGTCTCGTGTTCCGCCGCCATCCGGCGAAACTCGGCGCGCCCGAGCTTTGTCAGACGGATCACCTGGACGCGGCGGTCGGTCTCCGACGTGCGCCGGTCGAGATGGCCGGATTCCACCAGACGCTCGACGAGGCCGGTGACGTTGCCGTTGGAGACCATCATGCGCTTGGAGACATCGGACAGCGTCATGCCGTCAGGCGCCTTGTCGAGCTGTGCCATCAGATCGAAACGGGGCAGCGTGACGTCGAACCGCTGCCGCAGGCGGCCGCGGACCTCGCCCTCGATCAGGGTCGTACAGGTAAGCATACGCAGCCACAGCCGAAGCTCTTCGGCGTGGTCCTCCGGCGTCTCGACGGCCTTGGTCTCGGAATCAAGCATCTGATGCAGTCATTGACGGCAGGCATTGGCGCCGGCACGGATTCCCCAACGTTTTGAGCTTCAAATAAATTGAAGCCGGCCGCAAGTCCAAAGCTGCAGCAATCGACCGCACGTCGATTTCTTTAGGCTTCAAATAATTGGCGCGCCGCTTGCATGCTCGCTGCCGCGCGGGATGGCGGCGTCTTGAGCTTTGCTTGCCGCGGCAGCCATCATCGGCATAAGCTTGGATTGGAGTACGCGGCTTGCAGCGCAGGCCCGATGTCACGAGGGAAGATCATGAAGACGCAATTGACCTTGGCCGCAGCCGCCTTGCTGCTCGGCACCGCGATGAGCCCCGCCCTCGCCCAGGAGAAGATCAAGCTCGGCGTGATCGTGACCCTGTCGGGACCCGCCGCCGCGCTCGGCCAGCAGGTTCGCGACGGCTTTGCGCTCGGGGTGAAGGATCTCGGCAGCAAGATGGGCGGCCGCGATGTCGAGGTCGTGGTGGTCGACGACGAGCTCAAGCCGGACGCAGCGGTGACCAAGGTCAAGGGCCTTCTGGAACGCGACAAGGTCGACTTCGTGGTCGGGCCGATCTTCTCCAACATTCTCCAGGCGATCCACCGGCCCGTGACGGAATCGAAGGTGTTCCTGATCAGCCCCAATGCCGGCCCGTCGACTTTTGCCGGCAAGGACTGCAACCCGTTCTTCTATGTGACCTCGTATCAGAATGACCAGGTTCACGAGATCCTCGGCAAGGTCGCGCAGGATCGCGGCTACAAGCGCATGTACCTGATGGTGCCGAACTATCAGGCCGGCAAGGACTCGGTCGCCGGCTTCAAGCTCGACTACAAGGGCGAGATCGTCGAGGAATCCTACATGCCGCTGAACACGCTGGACTTCCAGCCGGAGCTTTCCAAGATTTCCTCGCAAAAGCCCGATGCGCTGTTCACGTTCATGCCGGGCGGTCTCGGGGTCAATCTCGTGAAGCAGTACCGGCAGGCCGGCCTTGCCGACAGCATTCCGGTGCTCTCGGCTTTCACGGTGGATGAATCGACCTTGCCGGCGCAGCAGGACGCGGCCGTCGGCATGTTCGGCGGTGCGAACTGGGCGCCCAATCTCGACAACCCCCAGAACAAGAAGTTCGTCGCTTCGTATGAGGCCGCCTACAACGGCGTGCCCGGCACCTACGCCTTCCAGGCCTATGACGCCGCGATGCTGATCGACAGCGCCATCAAGGCGGTGAAGGGCGACCTCTCGAACAAGGATGCCGTCGCGGCCGCACTGAAGAAGGCCGACTTCACCTCGCTGCGCGGCGCCTTCAAGTTCAACACCAACGGCTATCCGATCCAGGATTTCTATCTCACCAAGGTCGCCAAGCGTCCGGACGGCAAGTTCCAGACCGAGATCGTCCAGAAGGTCTTTGAGAATTACGGCGACCGCTATGCCAAGGACTGCAAGGCGGCAAACTAAGCCGCATCGCGTTACGGGAGGATACAATGAAGAGCGAAATAACCGGCATCACGCGGGCCAATGAGGGCATCCAGGGCATTTCCTGGAACATCCTCGGTCAGACCTATGTGCCGAAGAGCTACGCCGAGAACAGCTTCTCCTGGCACGCAACGCTGCCGCCGGGGACGTTCGTGCCGCCGCACATTCATCCCGACCAGGATGAGTATCTCTACATGCTGGAGGGCAAGCTCGATTTCATGCTCGGCAATTCGGAAGCACAGGCGACCGCGGGCGACCTGATCCGCCTCGGCATGGGCGTGCCGCACGGCATCTTCAACAAGTCGGAGCAGACGGCAAAAGTATTGTTCTGGGTCTCGCCGAGCCGCAAGCTGTTCGACCTGTTCTGGGGCCTTCACAACATGAAGGAACAGAAGCCGGAGGACGTGGTGGCGATGGCCGCCGAGTTCAACATCCACTTCCTGCCGCCGCCTCCCGGCGGCTAGCTACATGCCCCCGGAAAAGCGCGAGGCGTTTTTCCGGAAGGGTCATGCCCAATCAAGAAACCAAAGGGCGATGATGGTTCATCGCCCTTTTGCGCGTCAGGCGCGCACCGCTGCGAGCCCGGGCACCGCAGCGAAGCCGGCCTTGGTGGCATAGCCGCGCACGATCGCCTCGCGCTGGGAATAGCTGAGGACGTTGTCGACATTGTCGAAGCCGTCGGGGGCAAGCTGCTCGACGGCGTCGATAACCCCTTCGGGGCCGCCACGCCGGTTGGAGCGGACGATATCGGCGGTCATCGGCAGGCGCTTCTTCTCATATTCGACCAGCGCCTGACGCGGATGCTCGGCGCGCACCAGCGCGTCGGCAAGGCAGCGCGCATCTAGGATCGCCTGCGAGGCGCCGTTCGAGCCGACCGGATACATGGGATGCGCGGCATCGCCGAGCAGTGTGACGCGTCCCGAGGACCAATAGGGCAAGGGATCGCGGTCGCAGGTCGGATATTCGTAGAACTCGGGCGTTGCCGAGATCAGGCTTTTCACATCGATATAGGGCACCGAGAAGCGCGCCACATGCGGCATCAGCTCCTCGCGCCGGCCCGGACGCGACCAGTCTTCTTTCCGCGGCGGCGGTGCGTTGCCCTCGCCGACCTTCACCAGCACCGCCCAGTTTGTGAGACGGCTCGCGGGGCTTGAGCCCTCCGCGATCGGGTAGATCACGACCTTGGCGTTGAGCCCACCGGCCACGATCATGGATTTGCCGGTGAGGAACAGCGGCCAGTCGCGCGCGCCGCGCCACAGCATCAAACCGTTCCAGCACGGCGGTCCTTCGTTCGGGAACAGCGTGTCGCGCACGCGCGAATGGATCCCATCGGCACCGATCAGGATATCGCCGCGCGCTGTGTGGATGTGTGCCCCGGCACGATCGAAGAAGTAAGCCGTAACGCCGCCTTCGTCCTGCGTAAACGCACCAAGACGGCAACCGGTGTGGATTGCGTCCGCCCCGAGCCGCTCCTCGACGGCGCGATGGATGACGCCCTGAAGCCGGCCACGGTGGATCGAGAATTGCGGCACGTCGTGACCCGCGTCGATGCCACGGGCTTCGCGCCAGACCTCCTGACCATGGCGGTTGAGGTAGTAGAGCTGATCGGTGCGGATCGCGACGTCGTCAAGCTTTTGCAACAGACCAAGGCCGGCCAGCTCACGCATGGCGTGCGGCAACGTGTTGATGCCGACACCAAGCTCGCGAATGGTGTCGGCCTGCTCGAAGACCTCGCAAGCGATGCCGCGCGAGCGCAGCATCAATGCCGTGGTGAGACCTCCGATACCGCCACCAACGATAATCGCCTTCATCGCCCTTACTCCACTCGAAATACGCCAGGCAATGGGGTTAACGTCGCATGGGCGGTCACTCCGCCGCAAGCGGCTTTGTCGCCTTCGCCCTGAGCTCGGCCGGGGTCTTGGGCTTAGCCTTAATTCTCAGCTCGCAATTTCGCGCAAGTCCTCATTGCCGGCCTCGCCACGGGCAAAAGCAACTGCCTTAGTCACCCCTGAAGACCGGCTTGACCTTGTTGGCGAAGGCCTGGAAGGCACGCTCGAAATCCGCCGTGGTCATGCACAGGGCCTGGGCAACGGCCTCCGCCTCAATCGCCTCCTCCACCGACATCGCCCATTCCATCGCCAGCATCCGCTTGGTCATGGTGTTGGCGAAGGTCGGCCCTTCGGCGATCTGCTTTGCCAGCAGTTGCGCCTGGGGCAGCACCTGCTCCGGCGTGACGAGACGGCTGAAGAAGCCCCAGCGCTCGCCCTCCTCCGCGGTCATGAACCGGCCGGTATAGAGCAGTTCGGAGGCGCGGGACTGGCCGATGATGCGCGGCAGGATCGCGCAGGCGCCCATGTCGCAGCCGGCAAGGCCCACCTTGTTGAACAGGAACGCGACCTTGGCCCCGCTCGCGGCAAGGCGCATGTCCGACGCCATGGCGACAATCGCACCGGCGCCCGCGCAGATGCCCTCGACCGCGGCCACGATCGGCTGCGGGCACGCCCGCATCGCCTTGACGAGGTCTCCCGTCATGCGGGTGAAGGCAGTGAGCCCTTTGGTATCCATCTTCACCAGCGGGCCGATGATCTCGAACACATCGCCGCCGGACGAAAAATTGCCGCCGGCGCCGGCGACGACGACGGTCTTGACCGCATCGTCGAACGCGCAGGCGCGGAAGAAATCCGTGAGCTCCCGGTAGCTCTCGAAGGTCAGCGGGTTCTTCCGCTCGGGACGATTGAGCGTCACCGTGGCAACGCCGTCGACCACGGCCAGCAGGAAGTGCTGCGGTGAATAGTCCGCAAGCGGCAGGGTGACGGGATTGGCTGGTCTGCTCATGCGATCTCCTTAGCTTCCTTGTTCCGGGCCTGCGTCGCGCACGCTAGATCTCACCGCCGGCCACGGCAATCGCCTGCCCCGTGATCGCGCCGGCACCCTCGCCGCACAACCAAAGCACGGCGTCGGCCACCTCCTGAGGCGAGATCAGCCGCCCCTGCGGATTGTGCTTGGCGAGCTCGGCGATCGCCTGCTCGCGGGTTCGCCCTGTTTTCTTCATGATGTTTTCGATGCTGCCAGCGACCAGATCGGTGTCCGTGAAGCCGGGACACACCGCATTCACGGTCACGTTGCTGCCGGCCATCTCGAGGGCGAGCGAGCGCACGAGGCCAACCACGGCGTGCTTGGCAGCGACATATGCGCTGACATAGGCATAGCCCTTGAGCCCGGCCGTCGACGCGACCGCGATGATGCGGCCATAGGGGCGATTCTTCATCCCCGGCAGTACGGCGCGGACGGCGTGGACCACGCCCATGAAATTGACGTCCATCATGCGCGCAAACAGCGCGCTGTCCGATTTGGAGAACGGCGCGGACTCCGCACTGCCCGCGTTGGCGATCAGAATGTCGATTGGCTTTCGCGCATGCGCCTCCGCGATGGCTGCTTTCAGCGCAGCTTCATCAGAGACATCGGCGATAGCTGCAAAATGCGCAGCTCCCGCACCGACCGCCTCGTCCAGAACTGCAGCATTCCGGCCAAGCACCGTCACGGTGGCGCCAGCGCCGACAAGGGATGCTGCAATCGCGCGGCCGATTCCGCGGCCGCCACCGGTTACCAGTGCGTGCGGCGAGTGCGGCAATCCGGACATGCGCTGGCTCCTTGGGATCTGCTGTTCGTGTCTCCGATATATTTTAACCTTCAAACTTTTGCAACGACGGCGCCCGTCGACGTCGCGAAAGCCCACGCGGAACAGACCGGCCCGAAAATTGCTTTAAGTATAAAATTATCTCTTCCCATCGACGATAGGCCTGTTAGCATCGCCGGGCCCAGCAAGAGGATATCGCGTGCCGCAACCTGCGCCGATGATAACAAAGGACGGACGCTTCGCCTATGAAGCCGCCGGCGATCCGGGCGCGATACCCTTGATTTTCCTGCATGGCATTGGCGGCGCGGCGCGCGCCTGGCGGCACCAGCTTGCCACATTCGGCGGCCGCTTCCGCGCGATCGCATGGGACATGCCGGGCTACGGCGGATCGGCGCCGCTTGCCAGCGTCAGCATCGCTGCCCTGGCCGATGCGCTCCAGCAATTCATCGAGCAGCTCGGCACAACAAGACCCGTTCTGGTCGGACATTCGATCGGTGGCATGATCGTCCAGAAATGGCTGGTGCAATCGCCGAAACTGGCGCGCGCGGTCGTGCTGGCGCAGACCAGCCCGGCGTTCGGCAAGGCCGATGGCGACTGGCAGACATCGTTCATCGCAGCGCGGCTCGGGCCGCTCGATCGCGGTGAAACGATGAAGTCACTGGCGCCGTCGCTGGTGAAAGAGCTGGTCGGCGACGATCCCGATCCAAAGGGGATGGAACTTGCGCGTGAATGCATGGGAAGCGTGCCCGAAGCGAGCTATCGCGCCATGATGCTGGCCTTGATCGGGTTCGACCAGCGCAGCACGCTCAAGGATATTTCCGTGCCGACGCTGCTGCTGTCCGGCTCCAAGGACAACAATGCGCCAGCGCCGATGATGGCGAAGACGGCGACCTACATTCCTTCGGCCCAATATGTCGAGCTGGCCGGCGTCGGCCATCTCGCGAACCTTGAACGTCCCGACGCCTTTGACGAGGCGCTCGGCAAGTTCGTGGACTCCGTCGTTGCAAACCACAGGTGACTGCGCAATGACCATGCAAGTCAGCAACACGATCGGCGCGAGTGACAAGGTCGTGCTGGATGCACCGATCTTCGATCCCGTCGCGTTCCGCCTCAGCGACGAACAGGCCGGCATCATCGCGCGCGCCCGCGAGATCGGCCAGAGGGTGTTCGCCGGGCGCGCTGCCGCCTACGATCGCGAGGCGATCTTTCCGACCGAGAATTATCGCGACCTGCATCGCGTCGGCCTGCTCGGCATCGCCGTCCCCAAGAAGCACGGCGGACTCGGTGCGAACTACCAGACTTACGCGTTGGCCGCAGCCGAGATCGGCCGCTATTGCGGCGCGACCGCGCTGACCTGGAACATGCATGTCTGCTCAACCCTGTGGTCGGGCCCCCTCGCGGACGACCTCGACATGGACGCGGAGACCCGCGCCGAGCACGAACGGCGACGCGCGGTCCACTACAAGCGCATCGTCGAAGAGGGCGCGATCTATTCGCAGCCGTTCTCCGAAGGCGGTGCGGCGGCCGCGGGCGGCGTCGCCTTCGGCACGCAGGCAAAGCCTGTGAAGGGCGGCTGGATCGTCAACGGCAAGAAGATCTTTGCATCGCTGTCGGGTCACGCCGACTATTACGGCGTGCTCTGCACCGAAATCGGGGAAGGCGAGAAGGCCTCGCGCCGCAACACGCTTTATCTCGCAATTCCCGCAAAGTCGCAGGGCGTCTCCGTCGTCGGCGATTGGGATCCGCTCGGCATGCGCGGAACGGTTTCGCGGACGCTGCTGTTCAAGGACGTGTTCGTCCCGGAGGATTCCGCGCTGATGCCGCGCGGCGTCTATTTCCAGGCCGCGCTGCGCTGGCCGCACATGTTCCTGACGCTGTCGCCGACCTATATGGGCCTCGCGCAAGCGGCTTATGATTTCACCGTGCGCTATTTGCGCGGCGAGGTGCCGGGCATGCCGCCGGTCAAGCGGCGGATGTACCCGACCAAGCAGATCGCGGTCGCGCAGATGCAGATCAAGCTCGAGCAGATCAAGTCAATCTGGTTCCAGGCCGTCACAGAGGCGCGCGCCAATCCGAGCAAGGAGGAGGTGCTGCGCGCCTATGCCGCGCAATATTCGGTGATGGAGGGGGCCAATGAGCTCGCCGCGCTCGCGATCCGCACCTGCGGCGGCCAGGCGATGCTTCGCTCGCTCCCGCTGGAGCGGATCTATCGCGACAGCCGCTGCGGCTCGCTGATGCTGCCCTGGACCGCCGAGCTTTGCCTCGACCGTATCGGGCGCGAGGCGCTGTATGAGGCCGGCGAAACGGACGACTGACGGTGGACCTCTGTAGCCTGATCGACCGCAATGCGGCGTTCGCGCCAGACAAGACGGCCATTGCCTTTGAGGGGGAGCGGCTGAGCTACGCGGCGTTTGCCGCGCGTATCGAGCAGACCGCCACGGCCTTGAAGCAGGAGCTCGGCGTCGGCCGGGGCGATCGCGTTGCGATCCTCAGCCTGAACCGGCCGGACTATCTGGTTCTGCTTTATGCCTGCGCGCGGCTCGGGGCGATGCTGGTGCCCTTGAACTGGCGGCTTGCCGTCGCCGAACAGCTCTTCATTCTCACCGATGCGGGTGCCAAGGTGCTGGTGCTCGAGCAGGCGTTTGGGGGAGTTCTGTCCGAACTTGGGCGGACAGCGCCGGGGACATCCGTTGTTGGCTTCGACTTTGCGCCGCCGCGCGGCACGACTTTCGAAAGCCTGCTGGCGCATAGCGATGGCACCAGCCGAAATCCGCACACCGACCTCTCTAGCCCGCTCCTCATCGTCTACACGTCTGGGACCACCGGCCGGCCGAAAGGCGCGGTGCTGCGCCAGGAAGCGCTGTTCTGGAACGGCGTCATGAGCCAGCACATGCACAACATGACGTCCGACGATCACGTGCTGACGGTGCTGCCGCTGTTCCACGTCGGCGGTCTCAATATCCAGACCACGCCGGCGCTTCAGCTTGGCGCGACCGTCACCATCCACGCCCGCTTCGCGCCGGATACGGCGCTCGCAACGATCGCGCACGATCGACCCACGCTGACGGTGATGGTACCGGCGATCATTCAGGCCGTCAGCGAGCATCCCGCCTGGACCACCACCGATCTCTCATCGCTCAAGGCCCTGGCCACCGGCTCGACCATCGTACCGCCGCACCTCATCGACCGCTTTGTCGCGCGCGGCGTTCCCGTGCTTCAGGTCTATGGTTCGACGGAAACCTGCCCCATCGCGATCTATACGCGGCTTGGCGGCGATCTCTCGCGTGAGGGATCAACCGGACTTGCGGGCCTGTGCTGTGAAGCGCAGGTGATTGATCAGACCGGCCGCGAGGTACCGGCGGGCACACCAGGGGAGATCGCGGTGCGCGGCCCCAACGTGTTCTTCGAATATTGGAGTAATGCGGACGCCACCCACGATGCGCTGCAGGATGGCTGGTATCGCACCGGCGATATCGGCCTGTGCGACGCTGACGGCTATTTCTGGGTCCGCGACCGCAAGAAGAACTTGATCATTTCCGGCGGAGAGAATGTCTACCCGGCCGAAGTCGAGCGCGTCCTGCTGGAACACCCCGATGTCAGCGAATGCGCCGTGATCGGTAGGCCGGACCCGCGCTGGGACGAGGTACCGATCGCCTATGTGATCCCGCGATCCGGCTGTCGGCTCGAAGCCGACGAACTGCGGGCGCATCTCCAGGCGCAGCTTGCGCGCTACAAGGTTCCGCGCGACATCGTCTTCGTCACCGACCTGCCGCGTACGGCGCTGGGCAAGGTCCAGCATTTCCTGCTGAAGCAGCTTGATGCGCAGTCGCGCGCACGAGGAGAGGCATCTTGAAGATAGCAGTTCTGGGTGGGGGAAACGGCTCTTTCGCGGCCGCGGGCGATTTTGCGCTGTCGGGACATGAGGTCCGGCTCTGGCGTCGCGACGCGGATCAGGTCGCCGCGCATCGCGCCGATGGCTCGCGCATCCTGGTGAAGGACCATAACGGCCGCCACGACATGAAGCTGGCGCTGGTGACGACCGACATCGCCGAAGCCGTGAACGGTGTCGAACTGATCCTGTGCCCCGCCCCCGCCTTCGCGCAGCCGGATATCGCGCGTTTGCTTGCTCCGCACCTGCGGGACGGCCAAGTCGTGTTTCTGCCGCCCGCGACATTCGGCTCGATGATCTTCGCGAAGGCCGCGCAGGACGCCGGCAACCGGGCCAAGGCGAGCTTTGCCGAAACCGGCACGCTGCCCTGGCTCACCCGCAAGCACGGGCCGTTCGAAGTGGCGATCACGATCCGCGCGAAGCGGCTGCCGGTTGGCGTCTTTCCGCTCGACCGGGCGCCACAGGCACTCGAAGTGATCGGACGCGCTTTCCCCGACGCAATCGAGCCCTGCGGAGATGCGCTGTCCGGCGCGCTGATGAATGCAGGTCCCATTATCCATCCGCCACTGATCGTGATGAACGCCGGCCCGATCGAACATTTCGAGCGATGGGACATCCACAAGGAAGGAACGCAAGCCTCGATCCGCCGGGCGACCGACGCGCTCGACGCCGAGCGGATCGCGGTACGCGAGGCGCTCGGCTACGGTGCACCGCATTTCCCGCTCGTTCACCACTACGCGAAAGAGGGCGAGATCTGGATGTATGGGCGCGGCTCGCATGACCGGCTGACGGACTCCGGCGACTGGCGCGAGCGCATCGTGCTGGCCGAGCACCGCTACATACGCGAGGATTTGCGGCTTGGGTTGTCGCTTCTGGTGTCCGTCGCCAGCGTTGCGGGCGTGGCTACGCCGCTGGCCAAGGCTTTCCTCGCCATCGGTGGCGCGATCTGCGGTGAGGATTTTGCCCAAGGCGGCCGAACGCTCGATACGCTTGGTCTTGGCAGCCTCAGCAAGGCCGAATTGCAGACGCTGCTTCGCAATGGATTCTGATCGATGACCAATCGCGCCAACATCGCCTGTCTCGGGGCCGGCCGCATGGGGCGAGGCATCGCCGTCGCGTTCGCCTATGCTGGGCACAGGGTCACGATGATCGACATCAAGCCCCGTTCCGCCGAGGACTTCGCCAAGCTGCAAGCGGATGCGCTCGGCGAAGTCAGGAAGACATTTGCGAGCCTCTCGAACCTGGGATTGCTGGCCGAGGCAGATGTCGATCCGCTCATCGCGCGTGTCTCGGTGGCGGCGGCTAGCCAGAGCGGCGCTGTGCTTGCCGATTCCGGTATCGTTTTTGAGGGTGTCCCTGAAGTCGTCGAGCTCAAGCGGGAGGTGCTGGGGGCGGCCTCAAGACAGGTAAAGCCGGACACGATCATTGCATCGACCACGTCGACCATCCTCGTCGACGATCTCTCAGGCGCGATCGTGAACCCACGCCGCTTCCTCAACGTGCACTGGCTCAACCCGGCCTATCTGATCCCGCTGGTCGAGGTTTCGCCCGGAAAAGCCACCGATCCCGCCGTCATCGACACGGTCAAGGCGCTGCTTGAAGGCATCGGCAAGGTTCCGGTGGTCTGCGCGGCGACGCCCGGCTTCATCGTCCCGCGCATCCAGGCGCTGGCCATGAACGAGGCCGCTCGCATGGTCGAGGAAGGCGTCGCCAGCGCGGAGGAGATCGACAAGGCGATCCGCTACGGCTTCGGCTTCCGCTATGCCGTGCTCGGACTGCTCGAGTTCATCGACTGGGGCGGTGGCGATATCCTCTACTATGCGAGCCGTTACCTCGAAGGCGCACTCGGCAGCGACCGCTATCGCGCGCCGGAGGTCATCTCGCGCAACATGCACGAAGGCCGGATCGGCCTGCGAACTGGCGCAGGCTTTCTCGATTATTCCGGGCTCGATGTCGACGCCTATCGGGCAAAGCGGCTGCAGGCCATGGTCGACCTGCTCCGGCATTTCCAGCTGGCTCGCCCGCCAGTACTCGATCGCGACTAGCCGAAGACGTCCTGAAGCACGCCTTCCCGCACAACCGCGACGCCGTCCAGCTCGATGGTGGTCCCCATCATCGGCAGGTCGAAATGGCCCGCCGTGTAGCGGCCGGCGAATTCGTTCGCGCCGGTCGAGAACAGGAAATTGCCGGAGACCGCACGTATCTCCGTGCCGTTGGTGTCGCGCTGGTCGTACATCGACAGCGCTTCATAGCGCGCGGCCGGATTCATGCCGAAACCGACATGCGAGACCGCATAGGCCTCGCGATCGCCCCAGGCGGCGAGATAGGCACGCATCATCGCGGCATCCGTGCCCTCGCCTTCCAGCTCGACGACGTAATCGTCCTTCAACGTCATCTTCACGGGGGATGTCAGGTAGCGCTTGAAGGTCAGGTTGATGTCGCCGGGCGCCATCACCAGCGTGCCGTTGATCGTTCCGCTCTTGGGAAAGCTGACGACGATGCCACCCGGCCAATGCGCCAGCGTGCCGGGCTTATCGGTCCAGCCCCATACGCCAACTGTTGACGCACCGACCATGTCCACGTCGAGCGCAGTGCCGGCTTTTGAGGTGACCCGCATCCGCTTGGTCCCGCGCAGCATCTTCGCCGCCGCGCGAACGCGCTTCTCGAGTGCGGGGTCCGGCACCATCCGCTCCAGCGCCTCCGGGTGCTCGTTGGAGATCACCAGAATCCGTGCGCCGGCCTTGAGGATCTCGGGCGTCTCCACCGCGTGCATCAGGCCCTCGATGGTGCAATCCACCACAAAGCCGGCCTGCTGAAGCGCACTGATCACCGGGCCGAGTCGCTGGATCGCCTCGCTCGCCCCTGTCGAACGAACCGGAACGATATTGCGATTGCGCGGCGTCGGCATCACCACATGAAATGGCCGCGCGCCCATCCGCAGCAGCGCGAGTTCCGCCAGATGCACATTCAGCGCACGCGATTGCGTTTCCGAGAGGATCGCCGCGGTATCACCGGCCTTGACGGCGCATCGTTCGAAAATCTCGCAAAATGCGTCGATCCATTTTGCCTCGATGCGATCAGCCAGCATGGTTCACTCCCGGTATCGTGTTTCTTGTTCCGTCAGATCACGCTTCGGGAAAGCCCCGTAGGAGGTACGATCGCACGGCGCCCAGCAGCGCATTCAGGATCAAACCCAGCAGCGAGATCGTGATCAGCGGCACGAACATGTCGACGGCCTGGAACGTCCGGGCCGCCGTGACGAGGGCATGGCCCAGCCCGTCCGTCGACGTGATCATCTCGGCCAGAAACACCACGATGCAGGAAATGACAAGGCCGATCCGGCACCCGGTCAGGATCGACGGCATCGCCGCCGGCAGCACCACCTTGAAGAGGATTTGATAGCGCGGCGTTCCCGCCGCCATGGCCGACCAGATCAGTTTCTGCTCCACGGTCGAGGCGCCATAGTAGGTGGATAGAAGAATGGGAAACAGCGCATCCGCAGCCACCAGCGTGATCTTCGATCCGTGGCCGAAGCCGAGCAGCAGCAGCAGCGCCGGATAGAGCGCAACCTTTGGCAACGGAGCCAATACGCGCACGATCGGCCGAACGACGGCATTGATCGCGGGACTGGCGGCAGCGGCGATGCCGATGCTGACGCCGAGCACGACCGCAATCGCAAAGCCGGCAAACAGCCGGATCAGGGTTGCCACGATCTCCTGCTGAAAGGTCCAGGTCACGAGCTGCTGGAGCAACCGGCCGAAGACAAATCCGGGCGGCGGCAGCAGGACCGCAGGCGCAAAGCCGAATGACACCAGGCCTTGCCAAACCGCGATCACCAGCACGATTGGCGCAACACCGAGAAAGACAGTTGATGGGAGAATACGCGGCGTCATGAGAAGCTCAACGGCATGTCGAACTGAGGTTCGGACCAGCGCACGAGCCTGGCGCGGACCCGCTCGAAGATCGCGTCGAGGCAGATGCCCATCGCCCCCACGATGATGATCATCGCGAAGACCGTGTCGTACTGGCCCATGTCGAGCGCATTGAACAGGATGTTCCCGGCGCCGGACTGACGGGCGATCATCTCGCTGGTGATCATCGTGATCAGCGCCAGCACCAAACCCGTGCGGCACCCGGTCAGGACCTCCGGCAGTGCCGCCGGCAATACGATCCGGATCAGTCGTTGCAGGGGCGAAAGCCCCATGGCCGCGCCTGACCACAACATCTTCTCTTCGACCGCCCTGGCGCCCTCGAAGCTATGATAGATCACGGGCAGGCTGACGCCGAGGAAGATCACCAGCGTTTTCGCGATATCGCCGACCCCCAGCCACAGCATGATGATCGGCATCAGGGCCGCCTTTGGCACCGGGTAGATCACCATCAGAAGCGGATTGAAGAAGGCCGCAACCGCACGGCTGCGTCCCATCAGCAGGCCGAGAGGAATCGAAACAAGCACTGCAACACCGAACCCGATTGCCATGCGGCGGAACGAGGCCAGGATGTTGATCAGCGACTCCTTGTCGCCGAGAATATCCGGAATCGCCCGGATCGCCTCGATCGCCGTCGGGAAGCTGTCGTTCTTCAGCGCCAGCGAGGCAACCTGCCATATCGCCAGCAGCCCGATGCAGGCGAACACCGGGGCAGCACGCCTGGCGGAGGTAGCCAGCAATGTCATGACGGCGATCCGGTCTCGTCGACCTCGTCGAACATGCGCTCGATGTCGACGACGTACTTCTGGTAGCGCGGATCGAGCAACAGCTCGTTGCGGCGGCGCGGCCGCGGCAGATCGATGTCGATCACCTGCCGGATGCGGCCGGGCGATTTCGACATCATCACGACCTTGTCCGACAGGAAGACGGCCTCATCGACCGAATGGGTGACGAACAGCACCGTCTTGCGGTCGCGCTCCCAAATGTTCAGGAGATCGTTCTGCAAGCGTGTCCGGGTGTGAGCGTCCAGCGCGCCGAACGGTTCGTCCATCAACAGGACTTCGGGATGGTACGCGAGCGTTCGGGCCAGTGCCACGCGCTGCTTCATGCCGCCCGACAGCTCCTTGGGATAGAAGTTCTCGTAGCCTTTGAGGCCGACCATCTCGATCAGCGCCCGGCTCTGCGCTTCGGCCTCAGGCGTCCGTACGCCCTGCTGACGCGGCCCGTACATCACATTGCCCAGCACGGTTTTCCAGGGGAAGAGCGCAAACTCCTGGAATACTGGTCCACGATCCGGACCGGGTCCTGTGATCGCCTGTCCCTTGATCTTCGCCGCGCCACTGGTCGGGCTGACGAAGCCCCCGACGATGTAGAGCAGTGTCGACTTGCCACAGCCCGACGGACCAAGGATGGAGACGAAGGCACCCTCGTCGATCGTCAGCGAGATGTCCGATAGCGCCAAATGATCCTTGCGCGCCGAGGTCTGGAAAACCTGCGAGACGCGGTCGATCTCGATGATCGCAGATGCCGGCTTTTGCGACGTCACCGGTCTCACCCATTCGCTCGATCTCGAAGGCACTACCTTCATCCCGTCTCTCACTTCACTCGCGCATAAACGTCGCGCAACCTGTCTGCTGAATGTCCTCCATCAGCGGAATGAGCTTAGCAAGAAACTTGCCAGACAGGTGGCCGTTCTCGCACAGGTACGCCGCGTCATTCGAACCAGGGCCATTCTGCCGGCCCCTCATGGGTAACCGCTCCGCCCGGCGCCTGGCCAACCAGTCGCGCATATTTTGCGAGCGCGCCTGCGCGGTGACGCGGCGGGCGCGGGCTCCAATCACGTCGGCGCGCCGCGAGCTCCTGCTCGTCGACCAGCATATCCATCCGCCGGTTTGCAGCATCAATCCGGATTCTGTCGCCGTCGCGAACAAGGGCCAACGGACCGCCAACGAATGCTTCGGGGGACACGTAGCCGATACACATGCCGCGGGTCGCTCCGGAGAACCGCCCGTCAGTGATCAGGGCCACCTTTTCGCCCATGCCCTGCCCGTAGATCAGCGCGGTGACGCCGAGCATCTCGCGCATGCCGGGGCCGCCGACCGGCCCCTCGTTGCGGATCACCAGAACCTCACCTGCCTTGTAGCTGCGGTCACGAACCGCTGCGACACAGGCCTCCTCGTCTTCGAAAACGCGCGCGACGCCCTCGAAGAACTGGCTCTTCAAACCTGCGACCTTGATGACCGCACCGTCCGGACAGAGGTTGCCCTTCAGCACCGCCACACCGCCGTCCGGCATGATCGGCGCACTTGCCGCGTAGACGACCTCACCGTCCGGCGCGTTGGCCCCGCCATATTCTTCGGCAAGCGTGCGGCCAGTGATGGTGATGCAGTTACCATCGATGTGACCACTTTGAATCAGCTCCTGGATCACCACGGCGGCGCCACCCATATCGTAGACATCCTTGGCCGTGTATTTGCCTCCGGGCCGCAGGTTTCCGATCAGCGGCGTCCTGGCAAAGACCTCGCCGACATCATCGATCGTGAATGCGATGCCGGCCTCGTTCGCGATCGCCGGCAGATGCAGCGCGGCGTTGGTCGAACCGCCCGTAGCAGCGACGATCGCTGCGCCGTTCTCCAGTGATTTCCGCGTCACGATGTCGCGAGCCAGCGGCCCGCCGCGTTCCAGCATTTCCATGATCAACCGCCCGGCGCGTCGCGAGATCTGCGCGCGTTCGGCGTAGACACCGGGCACCATCGAGACGTTGGGAATGGTGAGCCCCATCGCCTCCGACACCATTCCCATGGTGTTCGCAGTAAACTGGCCGGCGCAGGCACCGATCGTAGGCAGGCAGGCGCGCTCGATCCGCTCCAGCGTGGCGCCGTCGATCTCTCCGGTCATGAAGCTGCCGACAGCCTCGTAGGAGTCGAGCACGGTCAAGGTTCGCCCGTCCACGCGCCCAGGCAGGGAACTGCCGCCATAGATGAAAATGGACGGGACGTTGCAACGAACCATGCCCATCATCACGCCGGGAAGCGTCTTGTCGCATCCGCCGTATCCGATCAGCGCGTCATAGGCGAGACCATGAACGACAGCCTCGATCGAGTCGGCGATCAGCTCGCGAGAAAAGAGAGAGAACTTCATTCCCTCGTGATTCATGCTGATCCCGTCGGAGACCGACACGGTCGAGAATTCGCGCGGCGTGCCGCCGGCCTCCTCGATGCCCGTCTTGGCTGCGGCCACCTGGAAGTCGTGGGTCATGTTGCAGGGCGTCTGCTCGCCCTTCATGCTGACAACGCCAACCATCGGCTTGGCAATTGCCCCATCGTCCAGTCCCATCGCGCGCATGAATGCGCGGTGGGGGGCCCGGTCGAGGCCGTCGGTCGTTATCCGTGATCGCAACTTCTTCATACTTGCATCATCTTCGTGCGATGTCCCGCACGCGGCGGGACATCGCTATGCATCACTCAAAAAGGCAGCGCGAACACTCACTGCAACGGTGCGACGATCGTCGGATGCTTGAACTGCGCGACGTCCAGCTTCGGCAGCATTCCTGTCTCTGCGTAGATGTCCAGCATCTTCTGGATCGCCGGGAAGTTCGGCGCCGCACCCGGATCACGACCGAAGTCGTTGTCCTTGAGCAGGTAGGTCTCGAGCACAGGAACAGGCGCCTTCAGCACCTCGGACACGACCTTGAGGGTCTCTTCGCGGTTCGCCAGCGCCTTCTTCATGCCCGAAGTGATGTCGCGGACATAGGCTGTGACCAACTCCGGGTTCTTGTCGACGAAATCGGCGCGGCAGGCTTCCAGGATGTGCACGATGTTCGGCATCGCTTGGGACAGCGAGAACAGTTTCCTTGTGCCGCCCTTCGCTTCTGCGCGTGCGGCAAACGGCTGGTTCATGTTGACCGCGTCGACGCGGCCCTGGCGCAATGCGTCCTCGGAGACGGCAAAGCCGACCTCGACCAGCTTGATATCCTTGGCCGGATCGACGCCATTCTGCTTCAGGAGCAGATTGAAAGGCCCTTGCGTGCCGCCACCGATCACGGAAATACCGACGGTTTTGCCCTTGAGATCGGCAATGGTCTTGATCGGCGAGTCATCCATGACAGCCCAGTAGACCGAGAAACCGCCGGGCTTCTCGAAGACGTGCTGAGCCACGATGTAAGCCTTGAGATTGCCGCCGACCACACCGTTGGAGAGCGACAGCGGCGCCTGCGTCGCGCAATCCAGTGCGCCAGCCGCCAATGCCTGCGTCATCGGCGCTGTACCCTGAAATTGGGTCCATTCGATGTTGTAGGTCTTGCCGAGATTGGGGAATTCGGCCGGCCTGCGCATCATCCAGTACTTGGATTCCTCGGCCGGGATGGTCCATCCGACGCGGATCGTCTGCTGCGCCCGTGAGGGGCTTGCGCCCGCAATCAAGGCCGCTACCGCCCCCGTTGCCAGCATCAACCTCGAAACCGCTCGCATCGCGCCCACTCCATTGCTCCGGCGCCGACCGGCGCCACCCAACCCGATCGGTCCAAATGTTTCATGGTTCAAACAATCAGGCAAGCCGTGCCGGCGGCCGGGTTTCGCCGCGGGATGCGCCATGTATGGTAAGGCGGCGGTCGCGCGCCGTCGTGCTGCGACAGGAGGAGGCAACCTATGGCTGATGCGAGCAAGGCAAACCCGCAAGGCGTCGAGCGGTTCGGCTATCTCGGCCTTGGACTCATGGGAACGCCCATGACCCGGCGCCTGCTCAAGGCCGGCTATCAGGTCAGTGTCTGGAACCGATCAGAAGGCAAGGTCGCTCCACTCGTCGAAGCCGGCGCAAGGCATGGAGCCAGCCCCCGCGACATTATGGCAGGCTCGGACATCGTCTTCATGTGCGTGACGGACGCCGCGGCCGTGGAGGAGGTGATTTTCGGAGCCGAAGGTCTTTCGATGGCTCCCGGCGCAGGCAAGCTCGTCGTCGACTTCTCGTCAATCCATCCCGACGCCGCGCTCGACCTCGCAACACGACTGAAAGCTGCGAACGGCGCGGGCTGGATCGATGCACCGGTGTCCGGCGGCACCAAGGGCGCCGAGGAAGGCACGCTTGCCATCATGGCCGGCGGGGATGCTGCCGACATCGAGAGAGTGCGGCCCTATGTGCTGGCTATGGCCCGTAGGTTCACTCACATGGGCCCCACCGGCGCCGGCCAGACTGCAAAACTCTGTAACCAGGTGATCGTCGGATGCGCGATGGCCGTTCTCGCGGAAGCAACACGCCTTGCCGTGAACGCCGGAATCGACGCCAATCGGCTGCCCGAAGCGCTCGCGGGCGGATTTGCGGATTCGATCCCACTTCAGCTGTTCGTGCCGAGGATGGTCCAGGGCATTCACTCACCGCCGCTCGGCCATATCGCCACGATGCTCAAGGACCTCGATACGGTTGCCGATGTCGCGCAGACGACGTCGACACCGGTGCCAATGGCTACGCTTGCGGGACAGCTCTTCAGACTGGCCAAAGCCGCGCGAGGCGCGGATGCCGACGCACTGGAGATCTACAAGCTTTCAGCGGCAGAGCATTGAGCCACCGGGCGCGACCTGAAACGCGTTACGGTGTCTTCTTGCGTTCATCGTCGGCCAGGAACCGGCCATACGTCCCGCGTGCAAACAGCAACGCATCCTTGGCATTGTAGGCATAGGCTTCGACCGCACCCAGAAAGATCACGTGATCGCCGCCATAATAGCGATTGACGGAGCGGCATTGAAAATTGGCGACGCTCTCGGCAAGTACGGGAGCGTCGCCGAGCCCCGGCGTCCAGTCGATGCCAGCGAATTTATCGTCGGACGATTTCGCGAACCTGTTTGCGAGCGCCTGTTGCGAAGCGCCGAGCACATGAACGGCAAAATGGCTTGCGTTCTGAAACACCGCCAGGCTCGAAGAGTAAACTCCGAGGCTCCAGAGAACGAGTGGCGGATTCAAGGAGACCGATGCAAAGGAATTGCAGGTGATGCCATAGGGCTTCCCATCAGGAGCTGCGGCGGTGATGATCGTTACGCCTGTTCCGTAAGTGCCGAGCGCGGTGCGAAACTCGCGGGGGTCAATCGACGAGCTGTCGCTTGCGAGTTCGTTGGCTGGATCGGGAACGGCCGGCTGCTTCGGCAGATCATTCATCGGCCGGCCTCACAGCGTAAGGTTCTCGGACGGCAGGCCCAATGCCACGCGTCCATAATTGGTCCCTGCCGCATCGAAATTGAATGCGAGATGCGAGTTGATCGCGTGCGCATCGCGAAACTGCCGCTGCAACACGCCCGCCGTGAAGAGCCCGCGCGCCCCGCTCGCGGCAAATAGCATTGAGACCGCGTCGGTACATAGATTGACCGAGAAAGCACCGTCACGTCGGTACCTGGTCTTGGTCGCCATGTCCGGAATGTGGCTGCGTCGTGCATCCTCCATGGCATCGATACAGGCCGAACGCATAATCCGACGCGCAGCATCGATCTTGGCCGAGGCCTCCGCGATTTTGATCTGCGTGCTTTGGAAGTCGCTCAGCTTGGCGCGGTTGTAGGTGGAAATGCGATGACGGACGACCTCGATATAGTCGTTCAGGCACGCCTGCGCATTCCCCAGCGCGACGCCGGACAGGACGTAGGGAAACAGCGAGAACACGGGTAGCGCGTACAACGGATTGGGATTGACCTTGCTCCCAGGCGTCCGGCCGCCGGCAAGCTCACCGACGGCAACCGTCATATGGTCGGCCACGAAGGCCTCCCTGACCTCCACGTCGCAAGACCCCGTACCGCGCAATCCCGAGACATTCCAGGTGTCGAGTACCTTGTAGTCATGCTTCGGAAGCAAGAAGATCCGGTACTCGATCCCGTCTGCTTCATCATCAGAGGAAACCACGCTTGCAAGCATGTTCCATTCGCAGGACGCAACGCCTGAGGAGAATGGCCAGCTTCCGTGCAATTGGTATCCGCCCTGGACCCTCGTGGCGCGGCCCGCAGGAAAGATGAATGAGGATGCAATCAGCGTATCCGGATCGCGGCCCCAGACCAGATCCTGCGCCTCTTGCTCGAACATGCCGAGCATCCAGTGATGGCTCGCCAGATTGGCGAGATTCCAGGCGGCGGACGCGTCCGCTTGTCCGAGCAGATCGGCGCAATCAATCAGGGCGACATAGTCGAGCTCGGCACCGCCAATGCGCTTGGGCTGGAGCATCCGGAACAGGCCGGCGTCGTGCAGATCCCGTTCGGTCTCGGGCGGAAGGTAGCGCAGCTCTTCGGTTCGGGCTGCCCGCTCTCGCAGTCGTGGCACGAGCGCCCGAGCCTTCGCGATCATTGCCGCATAGGCGCGTTCGCCGGATTCCGGCCCCGCGGGCTGGCCCACGCTCGGGTCTTGACCAGGTGCCATTCGTATCCCTCGCTTTCCCACATTTATGCGGCGGGAACCTCGCCAAATCAAGCCGATGCGATGCTAGCACCGCGTCTTCGCCCGAGGGCTGCCTCGATAAGGATGCGATGCCGCGAACGGCCGCATCGCGAGGCAGAGGTCGGCGCGCCGCAATGCCCGCCCCTCAAGGTTAACCACCCGGGCTCAAACCGAGGGCTTGCCTGATCCAAAGACGCCCCTTTGGGTGAGCTCCGCGATCCGGCGCTGGTCGTAACCTAGCGTGTCACGCAAGACGTTCTCGGTATGCTCGCCCAACAGAGGCGCTGCAACGGGATCGATAGCGCCGGTCAGGCTCATGGTAATCGGGGTTTCGATGTTGGGGACCCAGTCCGCCGTAGGATGCGGAATCCGGCTCAACCGATGGCGGTCACGGGCCTCGGGTGCGTTAAAGCCCTCTTCGACGGTGCGGAGATAGCCGACCGGAATATTGGCCAGCTTCATTTTCGCCATCCAGCTCTCAAGAGTATCGCTTGCAAAGACCTCCGCAATGGCCGCCCGCAAGAGCTCCTTGTTCTCGGAGCGCGCTTTGCGCGTCGCAAATTGCGGATCGGTGATGAGATCGGGCCGGTTCAGCACCTCGACGACCAGCCGGCGATAGAGCCGGTCGTTGGCGCAGGCCATGTAAAGCGGTCCATCGGAGGCCTCGTAGACGCCTACAGTGGGAGACCCGCTCGGCGAGTTGCCGAACCGTCCGGGGTTCTCACCGTTGATCAGATAGGCCATGCCGTAGAAGCTCGTCATCGCCATGGCAATGTCGAACAGGGCCACCTCGACATGCTGGCCACGGCCCAGCCGATCGCGCGCCAGCAGGGCCAGAAGGATAGCGTTACAGGCCGTCATTCCCGTCGCGATATCCACGATGGGCGGGCCGGTGCGGACTGGAGGACCGTCGGCAAATCCGTTGAGCGACATGAAGCCGCTTTCCGCCTGCGTGATCGGATCAAAACCGGGACGCGAAGCGAACGGCCCGGTGCGCCCGTAGGCGGAAATCGAGCAATAGACCAGCCGAGGATTGAGCGGCGCGACCGCTTCGTAGTCGAGGCCGAATTTCTTCATGACCCCGCTCGAGAAATTCTCGACGACCACGTCGGCTTTGCGGATCAGATCCAGCGCGATCTCGCGGGCTTCGGGCACGGCGAGATCGAGCGCGATACCGCGCTTGTTGCGGTTCAGGCTGAGATAAGCGGCGCTCTCGCCGCCGGTTTCGGCGTGTTCATACGCGCGCGTGTCGTCGCCGCCGTCCGGGTTCTCGATCTTGATGACACGCGCGCCGAAATCGGCGAGCGTCTGTGTGCAGGCCGGGCCGGCAACCACGCGGGTGAAATCGACGACCAGCAGACCATCGAGCGGCGTAGGCCCCCCCGTGACTCGCGACGAACGTTCCGGCAATTGAGGCTTGGTGGACATCGATGGTGCTCCCTTACATCGGCTTATGGTCGCCGAATTTCCTGCAGGAGCAAACTTAAAGCCCGGCGCCACCAACTCCGCAAGTGCTTCGGCCACATCGCCTGAAAACGCACGTCAAGCTGCCGGGCCTCTCGACATCTTGGGCGCGCAAGGCGGCACCGCGTCTCGCGCGCGCCGTTCTACGCCACGAACGCCGCGTTCCGCATCACGGGAAACGCCGGCGCCCCCAACTCAGCGCAGCCGTTTTCGCCAGTAAAGCGCATGCGACCAGGCCCAGGGTATCTCGGGCTCATAGAGCCGATAGCCAACCTGGATGAAATTATTGGTAGAGACGCGGAGACCGCAGCGGCGCGAGCAACTGGTCCCGCGCCGCGGGCCGGCACGTTCGCGCATGCACGGCCAGCAATGGTTCGGACGATGGCGCGCCGATCGGCGCTCCATGTTTTGACGGGTGCGTGGCCGCAATGCCCGACGAGTTAAATCCTGTGTTGAACGAAACTGTCGTCACACTAAGCCGACATGAAAAAACCCGCCGCAGGTTGCTCCGCGCGGGCTGAACCAAACTCGTTTCGATGACGGCATTCCGCCAGTGTCTTGCCCGACGTGCCAATCGAGCGCGAAAGAGGACAACGTTCCTCCCAGCTTGATATGTGGTGTGCAAGGGGCTTGCTTCAAGTCCCCGAACTTCGCGTAGAACCCCCGACCCAGCAACAAGTCAAGGGATCACGATATGCCCGTACTGCTTCCGACATCCCGCTCGCGTGGCCGGACCGCGCGAACCCACGCCGGGAACCCGGCGCTGACCGATCATGCCGTGGTGATCGCCGGCGGCGGCCCGACCGGGCTGATGCTGGCCGCCGAGCTCGCGCTCGCGGATGTCGACGTCGCCATCGTCGAGCGGCGGGCGGATCAGGACCTCGTCGGCACGCGCGCCGGCGGGTTGCACGCGCGCACCATCGAGGTCCTCGATCAGCGCGGCGTCGCGGATCGCTTCCTGCGCGAGGGGCAAGTCACACAGCTCGCCGGCTTCGCCTGGACCAGGCTCGACATCAGCGACCTCCCCACCCGCCACGCTTACGGACTGGCGCTGCGGCAGAGCCACATCGAGCGCATCCTGGCCGAATGGGTCGAAGAGCTCGCGGTCCCGATCTATCGGAACTTCGAGGTGACGGGCTTCGCTCAGGACGCGACCGGCGTCGACGTCGCGCTGTCCGGCGGCGCGACGTTGCGGGCGAACTATCTGGTCGGCTGCGACGGCGGCCGCAGCCTGGTGCGCAAAACCACCGGCGTCGACTTCGTCGGCTCAGGTCCAGCGCTCGGCAACCTCATGGCCGAGGTCGAGATGAGCGAAGAGCCGGCCTGGGGCCTGCGTCACGACGCGCTCGGCTTCCATGGCCTCAGCAAAACCGAGAGCGGGCGCGTGCTGGTCGTCGTGACGGAAGCAACGCTCGCGCGCAGCGGCGAGCCCACGCCATCCGATCTCAGCGAGGCCCTCGTCGCCGTCTACGGCACCGATTTCGGTCTCAAGAATCCCGCCTGGATCTCCCGTTTCACCGATGCGGCACGGCAGGCCGTATCCTATCGCAAGGGGCGCGTGCTGCTCGCCGGCGATGCCGCGCATATCCATCACTCCGTCGGCGGACAGGGCCTCAACACCGGCGTGCAGGACGCCGTCAATCTCGGCTGGAAGGTGGCACAGGTCGTCAACGGCACATCGCCCGACAGCCTGCTCGACAGCTACCATGCCGAACGCCATCCCGTCGCCGCGCGCGTGCTGCGCAACACCATGGCGCAAATCGCCCTGCTCCGCCGCGGTGACGACGGCCTCAAGGCCGCGCGCGAGGTGGTGTCCGACCTGCTCGGCATGGACGAGCCGCGCAAGCGCTTTGGCGCGATGATGAGCGGCCTCGACATTCGCTACGATCTCGGCGAAGGCCATCCGCTGCTCGGACGCCGCATGCCAGATCTCGACCTCGTCACACCAGGCGGTTCGCAAAGACTGTTCACGCTGCTGCACAGCGCACATCCCCTGCTGCTCAATTTTGACAAGCCGGGCTGCATCGACATCGCACCCTGGGCGGATCGCATCAGTGTCGCCGACACCAGCTACGCGGGCCCCTGGGAGCTTCCGGCGATCGGGCCGGTCGCAGCGCCAAAAGCCGTATTGGTGCGGCCCGACGGACACGTGGCGTGGGCGGGCGACGCGACCCAGCGCGGCCTTGCGGATGCGCTGACAATGTGGTCTGGGCCGGCTGTCGCGACATAGCAAACCGGCGCGCAGACGACTGCGGCGCCGGTATCGGCCTTTTTCTCGACCAGTCTCACGACGCCGGCGCGGGACATCACCATGTCGAAGCTCGGATCGCTCTTGCGCCCGAGCGGCCGCGTATACTCCTTATGTTGTGGCCGGCGACCATCACGACGCCAATGCCGAGGTGATTGCGGCGCGGACGCGCATAGGCTTGCATCTGCACGTCCGGCCACGCCTCGGCTCGAGGCCCCGTGGTATCGCTGGTGTTCTCGGCCTCGACGCCGATGAAGTGCGAATTGCCGTCGGAATGACGATCGCTTCCGACGGCGAGCCGCCGGTGTTGTTACGAATGTCGATCGTTGCCGAACCGGCCGCGCAACCGCATTCAGTGAGTAGCCACGCACCTGGCGTACCGCCGCCCTCAGCAGCCCACTTTTGGAACGTCTGTTCCGGCGGGTCACATTGGCTCCGACTCTACCGCTAGCCTTAGCGCGTCACGGGCCACGGGGAACATCCAGGAGGACAAGCGAAACCCGCTGCCGTGCAATCATGTCGACGGTGATCACCGCAAAGATCAATGCGCACGCCCCCACGCGCCGCCGGCGACGGGCTTTGCCAGGAACGTTCCGACAGGATCTCTCACGCCATAAACGACATCATCCAGCCGTTTTCGACACCGCAAAGCTAGGTACGTGACGGCGCCCGTACCGAGCCGTTATTGAAGCCCCCAAGACCAATGTGATCGGATGCCGAGCCGTTTCGCCAAACCAAACGCCTACACTATGCCCCCGAAATCAACGCCGTCTTTGGCAAGCTTCTCCGCTTCTTCGGCGGACGCGGCTGGTTTGGTGTCGAGATAAGAATGCTCGGAAGCTGGCAGGACAGTGCGGATATTCCGCCCATCGGCCCGCTTTATGCGAGCGACCCAGCGCTTTGGCCCCCGCTCAAATCGCTCGATATGGTACTCTTTGTACGTGATCATTTTAAACCTCAGACGCAACTAACCCTTGGCGCTGTTTTATCCGGCACCACGCGCTCGCACAATGGCTCGCACGCCGCAGCGGGTGTCACGGCGCGACGTTCACGATGATCGGATCCTGGCGGAGCCACCGTTGCCGCACCGCGTTAGTTCTTGTATAGGCACGGCTGTCTACTCCCGGTGTGCCAATGCGTTTCGTTCCCCTTCTGTTTTTGCTCCTGTCCGGCTGTTCTTCAATGTGGACAGACACCGCGTTGCCGACGCCCGAGGCCCCGCAGGAAACGTCGTTATCAGATGAAACTTTGCGGGAAGGGATTGCCAAAGCTGCCGATGACGCGCACCTGCAAGGCCCAATCGAAACATCCTCGCTGCGAAAAACAAGTCTCGGTCCGGGTTCATCTTTTGTCTGCTTGAGAGAGGCAAATCCGACCGCGGGCAAGCAG
>NZ_SPQT01000051.1 GCF_004571025.1 Bradyrhizobium niftali
GCCGAATTTAATCGCGTCCGATTGATAAGACACGAAGCAGCGCATCAGTACTTGGCTTTGTCCCGCGATGTTCCGCAGTTGCGCTGCAAGCGCAATTGGATCCCAGTTGAACTGCATCCGTTTGTCGGCCATCGTTTTCCCCTGCTGCAGGCCTGTACTGTGCAGCTTGGGTCGCGTCCAAAAGATTAACACCTCACCGGACGCGATTGGAAAACGTATAGACTCGATTTCGCTGTCTGGCCGATCCCTTGCGGTGTACCCAAAACGAAGTACCGCGGTCGTCGCGGCTACGAGCGGCCAAAATCGCCCAAACCTTTTGCGACGCAGCTAGACGTTGTGCGACCTCCTTCTCCCGATGTCATTACAACGTCGCCCAATGCAAGAAGAGGGGAGCCGGGGTTCGTCTCCGCAGCTCCAAGGGAGAGGAGCGACCGCTAAGCTCGGCGTTCAGCTTGAACTTTCGAACTACGCGATGGGAGGAAATGCCTGGGCGCTACTTCCGCCTCTCGCCTGCGACTTCGGCTCCCAACGAATGTCCGCTTTGCGCAATTTCCGGCCGGAGTTGCTGGAGAATACCCCGGAGCTCCCCGCAAGCGGGCCGGGAGGCAGTTTTCTGGTGGCGCGTCTGTGAGTTTGCGAACGAGACCTCGACCCTGCGGAGGTCATGCTCTTCCCGTTTCCTCCGCCAGTTGCTTTGTTTAGCAGACACGTCTTGCGAGTGGTGGGCGGAGGCCCAGCGCGGAAAGCTCTCTCCTGCTGGAGGCGGGGACACCCCGCTACTGCGCTGCCCCGCGAGAGCCGGTTCCGATTGAGGAACAGGACCCCAGCCGGAAGAGCTCATTGAATGACGCTCTGTGGCGACTCGAAACGAAAATCACTCGCGCGAAGTGCGCCATCGACTCGCCAATCGGCTCTCGAAGAAAACTAAAATCACTTCTGAGTCATAATCGTAATGACTCCGACGCAAAAACAAAAAATAGGGTGGAAAAAACACGGGAGGCTGGAATGGAAACCGTACAGCGCTTGCGCGCGATGGCGTCGCTCTGTCGGCAGAGTGCCGCGCTTCATCCTGACAGAAGCTGGAAACTGCTCGCCAAGGCAGAGTACTGGGAGCATTTGGCGGCTGCTGCGCTCTCAACGCATCTTGAAGACGGCTTCACCACTGGTCCGCATGACTTAGCTGCTGCTTAGTGTCCCATTTATCGTTTCAAAATCACATTGCGGGGCAGGATAGCAGGATAAATGAGTATCCTTCGGGGCCAGGGGATGACTGCGTGTATCAACGAGCGGCCGATGTGTCCGGTATGCAAACACAGGATGGCATTGGCGCGCATCTCTCCCGGCAAAGCCGGATTTGAGAAGCGCACCTTCGAATGCTCGACGTGCGAACGTACCGAATTGGTTTCCTTCGCTGTGGATCCAATGAAGACAGATGCGGTCGGCTGGCTGGCAGGCGAGTTGAACCCGCCTCGGTAAAGTTCGGTTGCAGCTCTGTGTGTGAGGGACGGGGGCCTGATGGACGAGGACTTCTGCAGAGAACAGGCGCCGCGCGTTCGTGCTCCGAGCGGAGCCGATCCGGTCAGCAGATATGACGCAAAAGTTAGGCGGTCCGTCGCAGGCCTTTAAGATGGAGCGGCCAGTGCGCACTGCGCCGGCATCGATCTCCTCGGGATGAGGCGAGGCATGATGGATAAAATCTCTCGCTCATTAATCAGAGGACTCAAGCGACACGTGCCCAGGGTGCCCGCCAGTGTGATCGCCCTCGCTGTGATCGGAAGTAGCGTCTCCTGATGTTCTTGTCTTGAAAGTCCGTGAGGTCGGTCAGATACTGCATCAGGTCCCTGCCACCAGCAATCCAAGGGAGGACGATCATGGCGATCCAGATCGTGATGGACCGTACCGGCGACAGCCGTCACCCTTTCAATCCGGGCGACGCACAAGAATTGGCGAAGGCGGAGCAGCGGTTCTACGAACTCACCAGTGCCGGCTTCACGGCTGCGGTCCGGACGGGGCCGGGTCAGACCTCGCAGCTTCGATCGTTCGACCCCCATGCGGAAGAAACGGTGTTCTTTCCCAGGCTGGTCGGCGGATAAATCGGTCATCGCCGTGTTGCGCTTTACACCGTCCCGGCCGGGGGAACGCTCGCGGATCAGAGCCGCAAAGGCGCTCTTCATTAGACATGGCGCCGAGAGGACTCCGGAAGGACGCTCCCTGCGGCTCTTGCGGCACTGGCTCTCGCCGACCCAACTGGCGCAGTTCGGGCATCTGGGCTATTTCGAGGTTGTCGGTGGCGACACCGGCAAGCGGTACAGGATCTATACGGGAGCCGCGACAAATGTCTGCGAAGTCGACGAAAACGATCGCCCGAAGGTTGGCCTATGTTTCCTGCCGCACGGCGATCTGCCGATCGGAGACGTCATGCTGGCCCAGAAGATCGCGCTTGAAACGTGCGAGGGCCGCGTGCTCGCAGTAGCCAGAAGGTTCACTCCCGCCGGTTTCTTGTTCAGCCGCACCCGGCCGCTTCGCTAAGCAGCGATGGAGGATCGCCATGAGGATAAAATTTCTCTCTGCGATTGCGATAGCTGTTCTTGCCGCTGGTGCTGGGCTGGCAATCAATTCCATCGGCTCGCTGCCCACCGAAGGGCAGTCCACGCCGAAGATGCAAGTGGCACACCGACTGGCTGCCTCGGTCGATTCATTCTTGCTTCGGTCCGGTGGCTAACAGGCGGCGTTGCAGCCACCGGTGCTTGCATCCAGTGGTAAGTTGTTTCGCGCTGTAGTTGGATATTTATTCGCGGAGCAGCGCTCTTAAGTTGTTTGACGAAGTTCTGCGGAAACAGAAGGCTGCTATAATCTATTTTAGGTAATCAGCCCTGTTCCTTTTTGCACTGAACAGCAAGCCAGCCAATCGTCCTTTGAGTTTTTGAATTGGCTCAGCCTGTAAATGGGCCCAGATCGGACAGCCATCGCCGGGGCAACGATTATCCGAATCCGTGGTGGAAATTATCTCTAGCGATACTCAAACGATGGGGGTATCCATGCCCGCCGTATTCGATTTGCTCTACCGCGAATATTGCCGCGCCCGCCTCGCCGAAATGCGGAAACAGCTTCTGATCGCGCGTGAAACTCCTCAAGTCCTGCAAGCGAATTATGATCCTGCTGATCAGGGTAGCGTTGGCAGGACAGACACGCAGCACGAATTCAGTCACGGCGCACCAAATTGAAGCGGCAGCGCTACATTGGGCCCTCCGCGACGCCGCAATAACTAAGCAGGCGGCGATGGCTCGGGAGGCAAATGTTATACTGTGATGATCGCTTGCGGCGCTGTGGATCGTTCTTTTTCTCGTGTGGGGCTGTGTTGCTGGCCCGATAGCCATCCTTACTTGGAAGAGAGACGCACATGTGCGCGCATACGAACGCGCGGCCGCCGCGGTTTTGTTCCAGTGCGTCCTCGATCACTCGGATAGTCCGGGACCGAAGTTGCGGCCCTTGTACTTGAGATGGAGGCCCGCTTAGCCCCCGGCGGGCCTTCCCTCAATTCGCGCAAATGATTTCAGCAGCGGACTGGAAGGCGGCGAATTCAAGCGGCGGACGGGCGCTTAGAATTTTGGCTCCGTTTAGGATTGTGTCAGGCTGAGTGCGGTCTACTTAGACACTCGCTCTTGAAAATTAGGACAGGAAACATTTCTGCAATAGCCAAGTTTTCCGTGTGCCCTCCCTGAGGGTGACCCCGAAGGGCCCCAGCTTAATGCCCCCCAATATCCCCGCGAGCTGGGGCCCATTTCGTCTGCGAAGGTTGGGCTGGATGTCTTGGGCTTGGGCTTGATTCGCCTGCTCGAAGTAGTCTCGTGATGGATAACACTGGCACCGGGAACAAAGACTCGCCCCCTAAATTGATGATCCGGAATCAGCCTCGACAACGTGGTGCCGACAAACGAAGGCCTCAGCTGGACCAGCCCCGAGCTGAGGCCTTTTCGTCGCCTGTGTGCATTTTTGCACCAACCTCGGAACGAATGTCCGGCCCTTGAGTCATCCCACGTCGCCTAAGTGTCGGATGTCGAGATCGTGTCGCGCTTCAACTATTTCGCCCGTGAGGCCGCAGCGACGCTGCTGCGAATGGCAAAAACAACAAAGGACCCCGCGGTCGCGGCTGGCTTGGTTCAGCGTGCGGCGGATCTGAAGGACCGCACCGGGGAGCTTCCTCCTGTTGGCGTCGATGCCATAGACGACGAGCCGCCCAAGCCTTTGACGAAGAACTAAGGCTACCGAAGAACTAAGGCTGCCTCAGTTATTCTTGACGCAGCTCAAGACGGCCGCTCGAGCACGGGCAGATTACGATCCGCCTCATAGACGGCTCGCCCGACCTGCCGTCCAACTCCGACGCCGCCATGGCAATGCTGCGGCAATCAGGCATGCGTTCGGTTTTTGAGATGCCCCTCGGGACAACTTTGAGGCGCGTGATGGAAGGCATCGCATGGGCTGATCTCGACGCGGATGAGCAACGCGCCATTGCTATGAGCCGGACTATCTATCGAGCTGTGTGACCCCGTTGCTCTCGTGACCTTAAGGCGGATTAGGCTGATCGTAGGCTCCCATTTGACGGCTGCTGCGCACGAGTTGCGGAGGGGAGTTGTTTTAGACGAACTCGGGATTCGGGATTTCGGCTTGAAGGTATGAATGAGGCTCGGGAGGTACTGGAGATGTCAAGGGCTATTGGGCTGATCGTGGAGGGTTACGTTTCGCTCAAGGACCAGAAGTCCCTCGATGAGCTTCGGATGCAGCGCCGGAAACTTATTGCAGACCTCAACGCGTGCACCGGGATCGACTGCACAAGTACTGTCCAGCAGATCGAGGAAGAGATCGTCGTCATCGAGACTGGACTGGCGCGGTTGGACGGCGCAATGACGCGATAACCGGTCAGTCTCTCGTCTTCAACCCGCCGACCGATCGTCCTTCTGCGCCCACGTCGCGGTTAACGACGCGGAAGAGCGCGAGGATGGCGCGCCGGTTGGTGGTGATACTGTAGAGAGAATACGGGCCCGGCCCTACTCGACCGCGATCATTCGCTCCTTGGTGGCCCGTAGGTTGCGGAGATAATAGCCTTGTGCCTGAACGGCCGACTTGATTTCATCGCTGACCTTGAGAACTCGTTTTCTGCTCTTGCGCCACTTATGTGCAGAGTAAAGCACGGGGACGGCGGAGCCTGTACTTAGAACGAGCAAGTCGCGCTTGTCATTGCGATAGACATCAAACACTTTTGTCCCCGCCGATCATATTGAACTAAGAATGAAATATGTTTCTCGTCTCTATGGTGGAGCTTAGTATCTCCAGTGGCTTTGCGGGTTGTAAATCTGCAACGCCCGCGACTTTGCTTCACCGCGTCCAGATTTGGAACGAACTGATGCAAGCTCGGCTGGATTGGGCGCCCACTGCGGGCTTGGATCACGCCGCGGGTCTAGTGAGAGGGATTGCAGTTCAGCTCCTTGATCCTGCCGGCGGCGTCAAACGCAAAAAGCGCGCACATGACGCCAGTATTGGTGATGTACGAGATGATGGCCCCGTCGTTGTGCAAGGGATTGAGATTGTCCAACTTGCCTGCCGGATGCTTTCGGAGGCGATCGACCCAATAGGCACGAAGTGCCTCGCTGCCGGTAATGGTTTTGACGCCGCCGCAGCCGCAGTGAACCACGGCATCTTCAGCATACATTTTCAAGATCGCCTCGATATCGCCCGCGCGGTAGGCATCGAGCCAGTCAACCGCAACTGCCATCGGGTCAAATGACATATTTTCTCGCCCAAATGCCCTCAGAGCTCGCGGTTCCAACGTCGGGTTTGGCCCGCTAAGCCTCTTTCTTCATTCGATTATTAGTTGTATTTTAATACATCACCCGGCCACGGCCATATGCCAAAGTACATAGTTGGCCGGGCCGAGGCAGAGTCCATGCTAGACGTGTGTACGAAGCAGGGGATCGACCGGCTTGTGATCGTAGATCGACAACCGATCGTTCTACAGGGGCTGAAATCGATACTCGGAGCACAGCAGGACTTCGATGTTGTCGCATCATGCCGCGACGGGACAAGCTGCCTCGAAGCCATTCGGAATTTGACACCCGACGTCGCGCTTATTGCCGACGCCCTGCCAGATCTGACGGTAACCGAGATCCTGGCGATTGCGAAAGCTGAGAACCTTGCCACGCGCCTGGTGTTCTTTACCGAGTCCGAATCCAACCACGATCTAACCGCAGCGATTGCGGCTGGCGCCTGCAGCGCAATTTCGAAGTGCGTCTCCCCCGACACCATGCTGCGACTACTGCGGCTGTTGACGAAGCGGATTGTGTCGCCCGAGCATTTCGATCTCTCGCCAACCGGCAAGGAAGCTGACGCCGTCGGCAAAATTGAAAAGAGGCTGGAGCTACTGACGTACCGGGAACGTCAAATCGTGGGACTGGTGTCAGAAGGAATGTCGAACAAGGAGATCGCGCGCCGGCTAAACCTTTCACCAGGGACAGTCAAAGTACACCTGTACAATATATTTCAGAAGCTTGAGGTCACCAACAGGACTGTGCTTGCTACCATCGTGTTGCTGAAACATCCCTCCTGCTTCGGCTCACTCGCGCTGGCTTTTCTGGCGATCGCCATTGCGGACGAGCTCAAGGCGTCGGAAGCGAAATACATATTTCCGGATGACGACAGCATCGGCCGCGCGGGAGAGCACGCCGGATATGAGCCTTGGAAAAAAGCCATTCTCCGGCACCTCATCGTCTGGGAATCCGGCGAGACGCCCCCGCTCAGCCAGAGAGACTTTTTGGCCAAGCTAGGCCAAGTCGCGAACACGGCGGCGGCAATGGAAGCACTGCGCGTGGCCGAGCAGCCTTCAGGCTCGAAACCGTGGAAGAACTACGGTCCTGTTGGATCGAGCACGCCCAATCTTCCGACGCCTGTACTGCGAGGAACCGGCGACACGCAGACTGGAGGTGACCTGACCGAGGAACATCAATTCCCCCGGCTTGCTTCCAATCCGATGTCGATTCAGGGAGGGTATGGCACCTTCGCTACTCTCGCCGGTGCGCTGATCTACACGCTGCACGACCCCCATCTTGCGGTGCAGTCGCATGACCTGGGTCAACCGTCGATCGACAGCTTCGTGGCCATCGCCCGGGAGAATGCTGCCACAAAACTGGCCGCATTCACTCATGCCGACCCCAATCATGCAGACAACCCAGACCTGCGCCTCCCTTCGCACGATTCCCGCCTGTCTTCCGCACATGTGACAACTGGAAACGAAAGCGTCGCTGGACAAGGCGCTCGGAGCCAAGTGAGCCATGGCGCCGAGGGTTACGCACTGCAAAAACCTGTTGGCTTGGTCGACGCTGGTCACGATGCCGGTGTTGACGGATATAGCCGCCATCAACTGATGGGCGGCGGCAACGTTGATGGAAACGTTGTTCATCGCGTCCCGACCGATTCCAATTCTACATCTTCCCACTCTGGCTTCGATTTCGCATCTGATTCGAGCAGGATCAATTTTGCGGCTTTCGGAGCGCTTGCGTGGCTGCATATGACAGCAGCAAGCAAGTCCATACCGCCACATACCTTCGCCTGGATCTACGACACCGCAAGCAATGAAACGGTCGTCTACGTGAATCCGACCGATCGTGTCCTTGATGTCGGGGATTGCGACCTGCTGGAAGTCCATCTTCAGGGGATTGTATCAGTCGCCGAATCGGATTTCGCCGACCAGCGAGAAGGAGGCGCAACCGTCGCCATCACCCTGGAGAAGCTCGAAGAAGCGCTGACATCGGCGAGCGCCATCGATGAGACTGTTCTGAGTAAGGACAATGTCCAGGCCAGCATCGAGGCGCGGGTGAGCACGCCCGGGCCGGCTGGAGTTTGGGCCATCCTGGCCGACGACGGCTTGAGGTTCCAGTTCGGGCAGACTCGGATCGGCTTGGGAGGGGCGGCAAGGCTCAGAACCGTCACTGGCGATTCGGCGGATGCATCGGAAGAGAGAGACGGGACGTCTGGCGCGTCGGTTCGCGTATCATCGATCGAGCCTGCTCATAGCGAGACGACAACGGCAGTCGCAACATCCACATTGAAGAGTGGTCCGACCAATGCGGATACCGACGTTTCGTCGACTGGGCTGAACGTAATTGTCCAACCGGGCGTCGCAATGACCGACAGCGCGGACCGCGGTAACTCGCAGCACGCTGCGGAGGCAGGGGCCGCAAAGGCGGCAGCGACCGGATCGACTGAAGCTGGCCTCGAACCGAGCGACGGCGTCGGTAATGGTGCCGAGCATCACGTTTCGGCTTCGGAAGCTCCGCGAGGCCCGGCGAAGACGGGAGAACCAGGCGGCGCGGAACATGGCAACTCCGGGCACCCAACCGCTGCAAATCCACCGGACGCAGCCGAGATCGATCCGGGCGTTGCAACGGCAGACAGCGCGGGCCACGGCAACTCCCAGCACACTTCGGAGCGAGGGTCTGCAAAGGCTGCAGCCACGGTCTCGATTGAAACCGGCGTCGAGCCGGACAACGGCGTCGGCAACGGTGCAGAGCATCACGCTCCGGCTTCGGACGCTACGGGCGCGTCAGCGGCAGTAAAGACGGCAGAGCCGGCCGCTGTGGAACACGGCAACTCCGGGCACCAAACCGCCGCAAATGCACCGGACGCAGCCGAGATTGATCCGGGCGTCGCAACGGCCGATAGCGCGGGCCACGGCAACTCGCAGCACACTTCGGAGCGGGGATCTGCAAAGGCTGCAGCCACGGACTCGATTGAAGCCGGCGTCGAGCCGGACACCGGCGTCGGCAACGGCGCGGAGCATCGTGCTCCGGCTTCGGACGCTACGGGGGTGTCAGCGGCAGTGAAGACGGCAGAACTGGCCGCCGTGGAGCCCGGCGCGCACTCAACCGCTGCGAACACACCGGAAGCTGCCGAAATTGTCGATCCCACCGTTGAAGCTGGCGGTAACGCCGAACGCGGAAACTCGCAGCACGTTGCGCAATCTGCTGCAATCGCATCTGAAGACGCGCAGCCGGCTAAAGCTGCGTCCGAGGCAGGCGGCGGAGATCAAGAACCGGTGTTCCGCTTCGATAGCGAGACAGCTCCTTCGACTCTCGTCGCGGTAGTCGAGCTTAAGGGGCTTAATGATCTCCTCGATCCGCACGTTCCGCCCGGTCAGAAAGAGGACCTCGAGATGATCGTCAAAATGGCCCCCAATGCACCGGACGAACACGCGGCCAACCACGGCAATAATGGTCCGCATCACGGCATCGTACCTGCGCCTCATGACTTGCTGATTTGAAGTGTTGCATTGTCACTGACTGAAAATGGGGTGGAGCGCGACAGCGAGGACCGATGTTGAGCGAGCTGCCGCCGCGTATCTAGGCCGCCGACGCGGGAACCCTCCGCTTCCGCAGCATCGCGACTTCAGCTCCTGGCCCACAAGCGGACATCAACAGGACGATACCAAGCACGTGGCAGCTTTTCGGCTGCCATGGTCCGGCGTTTTTGCGTTGCGTCGATCGCCGTTACCTCAATCCATACCGCCAATGACGCCAAGAAATGAACCGCCGAAGAAGGAAGCAGCAAGCATCATGAGATAGGTCACCGCGGTGGGACCAAGTTCAGGCTCGTGTTGAAAATGATGAAATCCGAGCGGCACTAGCAGACAAAAGCCCGCGCAGATTGTCGGCAAAAGCGCCCGCCGCCGTGTTGCGAGCCGCTGGGCCGGGGTAGCCCACTGAGGGTGCTGTGATAGATTTCTGGATCGACGAAGCGATATCGCGGCACTCGCGGCTACCACGATTAGACAGGCAGCGAGGAAGTACATTAGGCATTAACCTTGTGCCGAAAGCCGCTAAGCTGGACCAGAGGCTAACAACAACGCGCTTGTATGGAGTTGGTGGAAACCCAAGTCTAATTTTCGGCAAAAGAGTCCAGGAGCGATCGAAACCCTTTCCTGATTTCACCTGCTTGGTAAACGTAGTCACGATTGAACTCCAAATTCAGAACGCCGTATGCTCTACAAACCTATCGACATTGTTCGCGTTTCTGGGCGCCAAGTCTGCGAGCAGGAGGCGAATTTCGAATGTCGTTGTTCGAGTGTTGGGGGCGACACTTGATCGATCTAAATCCACAAGATAGTTGCGCGGAACTTTGTAGACCTTGTTACGGTCGTGTCCCCAGTGATGGTGTCGCTCGGTAGAGCAAAGCCGCCCGTACGCGCGCCTCAAATAGCGCCGTAGCGGGCGGGCGGCTTTGCGGTGGTCACCGGCCGTTCGCCGGTAGGATCGGGTTGCGACACGCTAACGCAACCGAGGAACCGTCGATGACCGACGATATGATGAACCTGCGCACGCTCGTGGAGAAGACCCCTGATGCGGATCTGTTGCGCGAGATGATCGGCTTTGCCGCCCAACGCCTGATGGAGCTGGAAGTCGAAAGCCAGACCGGGGCGGACTACGGCGAGAAGAACCCCGAGCGTCTGGCCCAGCGCAACGGCTACCGCGACCGGATCTGGAAGACCCGCGCCGGCGCGGTCGAGCTGCGCATTCCCAAGCTGCGCAAAGGCTCTTACTTCCCGGGCTTCCTGGAGCCGCGCCGGATGGCCGGGGCATCAAGGCCACCGTCGCCAAGGTGCTCAACGCCACTTGGCAACGTTGCCGCGTCCACTTCATGCGCAACGCGCTGGCGCATGCCGGCAAGAGCGGGCGGCGCGTTGTGTCCGCCTTCATTGCCACCGCATTTGCCCAGGACGATGCCGAAGCTGCGACGGCGCAGTGGCGGAAGGTCGCCGATCAGCTCCGTCCCAAGCTGCCCAAGCTTGCTGGCTTCCTCGACGAGGCCGAGACCGATGTGCTGGCCTATATGACGTTCCCGCCGCAGCATCGAACTAAGCTGCACTCGACCAACCCGATCGAGCGTCTCAACGGCGAGATCAAGCGGCGCACCGAGGTGGTTGGCATCTTCCCCAACGAGGATGCGATCGTCCGCCTCATCGGTGCGATCCTGCTCGAGCAGAACGATGAATGGGCCGCCCAGCGTGCCCGTTACATGACGCTGGAAACCATCGCACCGTTGAGCGATGATCCAACCGTCAGCCTTCCGGCGATCGCCAGCTGACCGGCCCGGCCCACGCCGGCGAACGCGGTGCCCCGCCGCCAGCTACACCACGCCCGGGGCACGATCCCTTGTTACCAAAAAGGGATCGGAACCACTGAGGTGTTAAGGGAAGGATGCTCTTGCAGTTGATCTTCCCTAAACGCTCCCCTTTGTACCCTCTCTGCAAAGGACTCGCGTTTCTCCAGAAGCGGATCTGAATTGGGTGGGTAAACGAACATCCGGTAACCGAGGAATCCCGCTATCAGCAAAATCACGACCACGGAGGAAGTAACCTACTTCATGATGTCGGATGTTTCGGCGCGGGTTAGATAGCCCGTCTCCCGGCATTGCCTACGTTCAAATTCGGGCATGTTCCATTCTGTGCAATTGCGGTAGGCTTCGGGTTCGTGGCTCAAACTGTCTTCGACGATCTTATGAAGCGCATCGCCTATCGGCGCATGCGCGGTTTGTACGGGCAAGAGTGGAACACTGAGTCCTAGTTGAGTACGCTTGGTGACCAGGCGTACCTGGCGGCCGTTACGCTCAAGGCGCAGACGGTATCCATCGTATTTATCTCATGGAGCCAGTTAGGCCCGGCTGGGACAGCCTTGACTGCAGTTGGCAGGCAGAACTCGAACGCGCGGTGCATGAGAACGAGATAGTCACGCGGCCGCGAATATGCGAATCTGACTCCCGTTTCAGCGTCGGGAATTCGTCAGTGAGGAACCGATGACAATTGCATTGCCGTATCTTGGAATTGCGCTCTGCTGCTCGCTCGCGGTCTGGTTGGTGAGCCTGGTGCTATAGGCGCAGCCCTCATCGCCAACCGTCCCTGTCGACCTCGACGCGAAAGCCTCCTGGCATACGCGGCGCCTCGCCCTCGGCCGGAGTGTTGCAAGCCGGGCAGGGCGCGCCGGCGCCGCCGCAGGTGCATGCGCGTGGGCCATCCCATGGGCGATCCAGATGGTTCTCGCAAACCCATCCGACGTCGTCACAGGTCGTGCATTTTACGGACGCGTCGCCGTGCGGCTTTTCTCCCGGCTGACATCACGCGGCAGCCGGCAGCGGCAGCGCGAGCTGCACGTCGAAGCGCCTGGTGGCGTTGGCGGCGATGAAGTCCTGCAGCGCGGACGGGACCTCTGCGTCGGTATCATCGGAGGCGGCGTCCGCCCGGATTGAAGCACACAATCCGGACCGGATAGGCGTATTGGCCGGACAGGAGATCTCTGAGGATAGTCTCGAGGTCGGTGACGGTTTCGTCGGTCTCGCGCCAGGCGCAGCCGGCGCGGGCGCGAAGTCCTCGAGGACCAGATAGATGTCGCGGTCGAGGCGGTCCGGCGGGACGATCGAGGGCGAGAAACGCATACGCAAACTCCAACACAGACGGTATCGGAGAGACGACCCCGGCTTCAGGGGGGCTTCCGGCGGAGAGGGCCGGGGCCGCTCCGCCGGCTCGCGGGCGAGCTGCGACGATTCAAATAATGCGCGCTCACGTGGTTCCTGCACCAGGCGTGTACTCACAAACGTCGGCTCACCAACGCAAAGTGGAAGTCTGCCATCTTGAGCGTGATCGGCGGCTTGTGACCCCCAACAGACATCGCTCTTGGCAGCGTCCCTTTTTTGCCGTGGCCACTGGTTACATTGGGCGAGCAGTCCGGCGATCGGCGCTTCCGTCGACAGATGTGCCTTCGCAAGGCTCTCCCATGTGCTATTCTGAATTGTATAAGCCATAGGTATACCATGGCAGGTATTGCAGAGTGGCTAGCATCGATCGGTTTGGGCGAGTACGCCGAGCGATTCCGCGAGAACGCCATCGACCTCTCGGTCGTTCGAGATCTCACGGAGCAGGATCTAAAGGACCTGGGCGTCCTGCTTGGGCACCGACGCAAGATGCTGCGCGCGATCGTAGAGCTTCAGGGAGAGGTTCCGCGAACACCTCGAACGGTCACCAAGCCGGCGTCGGCGAACAACGCCGGGCGACGTCAACTTACAGTCATGTTTTGCGATTTGGTCGGCTCGTCGGCACTTTCGGCGCGCCTTGATCTGGAGGACTTGCGGACCGTAATGGGCGCCTATCACCGCTGCATCGCAGAGGTTGTCGCCCACAATGAGGGCGTTATCGCGCGGTACATGGGAGATGGCGTTCTCGCCTATTTCGGTTATCCCCAGGCGCACGAGGATGATGCCGAACAGGCGACACGCGCCGGGCTGGCGCTGGTCGATGCCGTGGCTAAGCTCCGGACAGAGCCCGCCACCGAGCTACAAATTCGCGTTGGCATCGCTACCGGTATGGTGGTCGTGGGCGATCTGACAGGCGAAGGCGCGGCTCAAGAGCAGGCCGTCATTGGCGAGACGCCGAACTTGGCTGCGCGCCTGCAGACCTTCGCCAATCCCGGTACCGTGCTGATCTCCGAGAGTACGCACCGGCTCACTGATGGGCACTTCGAATTCCGCAATCTCGGTCCTGTCGAGCTTAAGGGATGGGCGGAGCCAATACCAGCCTGGCAGGTCCTGGGAACGACCGAAGTGGATAGCCGTTTCGAGGCACAGCACAAATCCCGATTGGCGCCACCAATTGGGCGTGACGAGGAAATCGAGATGCTGTTGCGTCGCTGGCAGCACGCCACGCGTGGCGAAGGTTGCGCGGTGATGCTCACCGGAGAGCCCGGTATCGGCAAGTCGCATATTGCCCTGGAGCTTGACGAGCGACTCCACGCCCAACCGCACATCACGGTGCGGCAGTTCTGCTCGGCGCACCACACTAACAGTGCGCTGTATCCATTCATCCGTCAGCTCGAACGCGCTGCCCGGCTCGAGCGGAGCGACCCGGCAGCAGAGAAGTTCGCCAAGCTTGAAGCTCTGCTGGTTCGGTCAGGCGCTGATGCCGACCGCGTAGTGCTACCTCTGGCCAACCTTCTATCCCTTCCACCCAGTAACCGCTACCGTATGCCGGAGCTGAGCCCGCAGAAGCGCAAGGAGCTAACGCTGGCTGCGTTTTTGTCCCAGCTGACTGGCTTGGCGGCGCGACAGCCGGTGTTCATCATTGTTGAGGATGTCCATTGGGCGGATCCGACGTCGCTGGAGCTGCTCACGATAACCTTGGAACAGATGCCGCAGCTTCGGGTGCTGCTGCTCATCACCGCGAGGCCAGAGTTCACACCCCCCTGGCCAGCGCATCCGCACGTGACGACGATTTCGCTCACGCGGCTGAACAGGCGTAACGGAACGGAGTTAATCGAGCGCGTCACTGCCGGCAAGACGCTCCCGAAAGAGGTGACGGAGCAGATTCTCGCCCGCACCGATGGCGTGCCCTTGTTCGTGGAGGAACTGACCAAGACTGTGCTCGAAACCGGGCTGTTGCATGAGCAAGACGATCACTACGTCCTCAACAGTCCTCTGCCCTCAATGGCCATTCCGACCACACTACATGCATCGCTGATGGCAAGACTCGATCGTTTGGCTCCGGTGAGGGAGGTGGCCCAGATCGGCGCTGTGGTGGGTCGCGAGTTCTCATACGAACTGCTGAGTATCGTAGCCGGGCTGCCAAAAGAGAGACTTGAGGAGGCGCTTGCCCAGTTGGTTCGATCGGAGTTGATATTCTGCCGGGGCGAGATACCTCAGGCGGTCTATACCTTCAAGCACGCGCTTGTGCGGGACGCTGCCTACTCGGGACTCCTGAAGAGCCGACGCGCAGCGCTGCATGCTGCGATCGCGGGTGCCTTCGAGCAACGGTTCCCGGACGTTGGGGAGACTCAACCCGAAACTCTTGCGCATCATCTGACAGAGGCCGGCCTGTTTCAAAAGGCGGAGGCATATTGGCTGCAGGCAGGCAAGAAGGCCGCCATGCGCTCGGCCAACCTTGAGGCCATCGCACACTTGCAGCGGGGTATCGAGGCCTCGGGCCATCTGCCAGAAGGCGCCGGAAAGGATAAGCTGGAACTTGCCTTCCAGTTCGCTCTCGGGCCCTGCCTGATCGCTACGCAAGGGCCAGCCTCGAACAAGGCGATGGCAACCTTTGCCCGCGCGCGAGAGCTGTGCGAGCGCCTGGGAGACCCTCCCGAGCAGCTCCAGGTGATGTTCTGGTTGACCACCGCGAGCGTAATGCGCGGTGAATTGCCGGTCGCCGAGGAAACGATCGCGGCCCTGCTCCAGCTCGCCGAAGCGCGCGACGATCGACCGGCGTTGCTCAACGCGATGCGCGGGCAGGCCATGATCCGCCTCTTCATGGGACACCTCACCGGTGCCCATGAAGCGATTGGACGCGCCTACGAAGCGTTTGAGGCGAGCAGCGAGGACGACAGGCTGGCGGCGCGTTCGGCCGGCCAGGATGCCGGCGTGGCGGACCTGGCGCTGATGTCGTGGGCGCTCTGGCTGCTCGGCCATCCCGATACGGCAATTGTGCGAATGGACGCTGCCATTCGGCGCGCCGACGCTATAAGTCATCCGCATTCGCAGGCGTATGCCTGTTACTACGCATGCATTCTTCACGCCCTTCGCGGCGAGTTCCTGGTCGCGCAAGGTCATGCCGAACGTTGCATCGCTCTTTCCGAGGAACATGGATTCCGGCAATGGCGCCTGGCGCGCGCCCTTCGGGGCATATGCGTGGCTTCGCTCGATCCTTCACCCAGCGCACTCGGGGAGATCGGTGCCGCGTTGGACGAATATCGCAGCGCCGGTTATCAGCTGGCCATCACCGCGCTCGACGTGTTGTTGTGTCCGCCATTGTTGAATAGTCACGACTACGAGGCCGCGCTGGAATTGATCGAGCACGGCCTAGCTACAACGAACCGTAACAGCGAACGAATTCTAGAAGCCGAACTGTATCGTCTGAAGGCACGGGTGCTGGTCGCCCGCGGCGGACCGGGCGTCGAAGCCGAGGCGCAGGCGCTGCTCGACCGGGCATTGAGCACGGCGAGAAGCCAACACGCCAGGACGCTTGAGCTCCGCGCCGCAACGGACCAAGCTGCTCTGTGGATCGATCAGGGCAGACGCGATGAAGCGTTCAACTTCCTCGCGCCGATCTACGCCTCGTTCACCGAGGGCTTCGACACACAGGATCTAAAGCAGGCAAAGGCTTTGCTCGACCGGTTGCGGTGACACGAACTACAGCTGCTCCAAACGGGAAGCTGGCGCACCAAGCCGGTCGTAGATCGCTTTCACCTGGGGGACGCGTAGTGCGAAGTCGGGAAAAGGAATTGCGCCTATCGGATATTTGCCAGTCTCGTCCGACTCGACTTCTTTTCCAGACCCGGCATCAACCCACGATTCCATTCTTTCTAACCAACGCTTCTGATCGCGCGTGCCCTTCGCTTCGGCAATCGCGATTGCCAGCCGCTCCCTATCGATATGCCGCCCCTTTTTGTCGTCTTTCCTCTCGTTTATGAACCGAACTCTTTCGTTTTCGGCAAAAGGCTTTTTATCTCTCGCTTGATACGCGGCGATTGCTTCCTCCGCCGCCTTTCTTCCCAGCGTCCGTCCCTTATCCAGATTGCTATGATTCCACTTGAAATTAATGCCCGCCGGCACGTGAATCTCAACGACCGTACCTGTCCATGGCTTCTTCCCAGGTGCGGGCTTGTCATACTGGACGTGATATTTGAACAACTTGACGTCATCCTCACCGACGGTTGCTGCAAACAGCTGGCAGAGATTTGCCAGGGCATCATGAAGGTTGTCCGGCTTGCGGACTTGCTTCGCATCGACAATCCGCACCACCCAAATCTCGTCAGGATCCTCCTCGTCTATCAAGCTTTCGAAATTGACGGTGTCGACCAGCGCTCCTTCGCAGTACGTGTCTCCATCGACCTTTACAGTTTCCTCGATGAAGGGAAGCGCCGAACATGCGCACAAAGTTGATGCATCGATGGGCCCCTGATAAAACCTATCGCGCATAGGACGATTTGAAAACAGCGCGAGTTCTTGCTTATCAAGATTCCACGCATTGTGAAAAATAAATGGCTTCCTCTTCTCTTTCTCCTCTTCTTCCTTCCCTCCCTTCTTTTTGTCGAATAGGTTTTCAAATTTGATGCGCTTCATAAATTCGCTGTTCGGATAGTTGATCCTTGAAAGTCCGGTGACGTTGGACAAGTACATCATGGACGTTAGATAGCGAATCAAGGGATTCGGGGCCATCCCGTGATTGAGAATCCATCCATTGATATCTCCCTCGTCCAATTTGTCGTATTTCTTCTTCCCATCACTGTCCTTCATGCGATTGAGCAGGAGTGACATGGATTCCTGAAACGAATCCACCATTCTGTACGGGTCCCATACAAAATCTTTGTAATTATCGGAATCAGTTACGAACTTACTCAAAGCTTTCATGTTGGCGCGCCAATCGGGCCCGAACACCGTATTGATCGGAAAGCGCTCATAGCTTTCATCGTCTCGAAATACGCCATTCTTGAAGAATTGATAGGTTTGTTTGGCCCTGTCTTCGTCGTCATCGAATTGATTGTAGACGATTCCAACCCACGCGCCGATGCAGGACAATGCCCATACATCAAAGGTTATACCGGCAGCGGCAAAAGCTTCCAGAGCCCCGATGTGCAGCCCTGCTGCTGGTCCACCACCGCCGAGCGTAATCGCTCTCTTCACTGGTCCACCACCGCCGAGCGCAGTTGCTCTCTTCGCCATTGGTCCCTCCGTCTAACTTATCGTGTGGGTTATTCTCCGATCAGGTTTCTGAGTTGCGTGAAGAGGAGATTAATCGTTTTTGGGATCATTGGAAAGCGCGGTGGCGTCGATGGTCGACGCTTTTCTCGGACCTGCCGATCGCACTTGCGCACATCCACTAAGCGCCCGGGCTCGCGTATCGTGCGCGGTTACGTTTTGGCCTTCTCGTCCATTTGTGAACCAGTTCACGTTAGGTATTTATCGCTGAACGATAGTATGGAGTAGGTGCAGTCCATTCGTGACTTCCGTTATTGGCTTCAGTTAGTGCGGTGCAAAGGTATGTCTGAAGTTCGGGGTACATCGGACGTGACTGGCCAACTGCAAGAATGTCGAGATTGACTACAAGCAGACATTGCTATCCGCCCAGAAATTCGACCTCCATCCGGTCAACCCGGCGTTCGGGTCCAGGCGCAAGTCGCGGAAAGGCACCAACCAGCCGCGTGCCTGGCGCCAAACCGTGCAATTGTCGCGAGGATTTCCTCGATCTCGACGCGGGCGAGTGCCTCATCGACGCAGTGATGCGCACCCGCGCCGAAAATCGGATGCCATCAGAGATGGTCCTTGCGGAAGATATCGAAGTGGTCGGGATCGGTATAGACCAATGGATCGCGCAGAGCCGAGGGCACGGAAATGGTGAGCAGAGTACCGGCGGGAATTCGATAGCCGTCCAGATCAAAAGCCCTGACAACGATACGGGGGATTCCATGATCACCGGATCGAAACGCAATCCTTCGTCCACCGCTGCGCGCTTGAGACCATCGGGATCGGCACAGAAAGCGCGCCATTGATCCACATGTTGGAGGAGATGAGCGAGCGTCATACACAGTGATCCGCGGGTCGTATCAGAGCCCGCTAGAATGAGGCCGACGATCTGGGGGCGGATCTCGTCCTCGGACAACTCTCCATCCTGCAAAGTCGCTTCGACATATTGCGACAGGAAATCTTCTCGGGGCGAAGCGCGCCGGAACTCAATGTGAGCAAATCGAGTCCGCTCCGCGTCACTGAGCGGACCTCAATGGGGCGTACCGCGACCTCGTTGATGGGCCACAACCGGTTTCATGCACCGCAGCGTCCAGCCCCCCAGGAGCCATCGGTCAGCGATGATGAACTCACTGACGCAATAAGCCAAAGCTTCACGCAGGCGAGCGACGCACGGTTCCGAGAGACGATCGAACTATCAACCGACGCTGCCCTCGAGGCCTACGACAGGGTTATAATTGCTGCCACCAAGCTTTCGCGCTCCCGGCGCTCCAACTAATTGCCTCCTGGTGCCGCTGAATAGCTAGGCCCGTGGGGAAGCCAGAACCCTAAACTGATCTGAGCGAAGCGCCGCTAATGTCGGTTTTTTGGCCCCTAGCTGACGTCTCCGTGGCTTGTGGCATCGACGGCTTCTGACCCGGGCTGCCCGCTGGCCTGTGACTCGCGTTCAAAGAGGTTTTTATGAATGCACAATCACCAATTGCAAACCTTCGTATAGTCGTTCACCCCCGCTTTACATGCAATGTAAGGTTCCGCCAGGTGAATCTGCCGGACTATAGAGAGGGGCGGGGATGATCACGGCAGCGCGGCAAGCGGTCGATCTGTTGGTGCAAACGTCGAGCGGTTGGCATTTTGATGGCGCCCGGCACGGATTGACTGATCGAGAATGGATGGCGTTGAGACTTCTTGCTCGTGCAAACAGGTTCTCACGAACCCCGTCCGCGCTAGCCCAGTTCGTCGGCACCTCTCGGGCCACCGCTTCTCAAACCGTTAAGCGTCTTGAAGACAAGGGTTACCTCCAGCGCAAAAGCGCCGACCAAGACAAGCGCTCGGTCATCCTTGATGTGACTCCCCGAGGAGAGAAAATTCTTGCCAGCGATCCCATCGCACCGCTCATCCATGCCATTGCGACGCTTGAAGTTGGTGCAAACAACTTTCGCGACCTACTCAGTCAAATTTTGCGTCAGCTAGACGCGCGACAAAATCGTCACCATGCGGATAGTTGCAGACAGTGCATTTTCTTGACTGAAGCGGCATACAACCGTGCGAGCAGGAAGCAGACTGAATACACATGCCGATTTTTTCGAGCCGATCTCACCGGAGCCGAGGTCGATCTTCTTTGCTTCAACTTCGAAGGACGGGGCAGCGGCGCTGTGCCTACATGAAATAGATACTCATAATCGCCACCGCGATGAGCGCCGCGCCACCGACAACGGCAACGGCAAGAACAGATGCGTGCTGGGACCGAGTAAGCGTCGAAACGAGGTTGTTTGACCAGGACATCCTCCCTTGCAGGGCAGGCGGGAATGCAACCGGCTTTCAGTAACCAGGCGCCGACCGGCCAGTTTTATCCACGTTGCTCATCCCGCGAGTGTATGACGCGCAGCGACCCTGCCTCGCTGATCGCGCGGTAGGGCCGCCTGCCTCTCCGGGCTGGGGCTGGAAGGGGAAAACCGCCCGGTTGGCGAGTTCAATATATGCCGATGAAAGTGGAAACTTGACTGCCCAAAAGGAGCACTCCGTCGGGGTCCAGAGGGCCGGTCTTTAGCGGACTGTCCGCCGCAGCGACGCTCACAGAAGCGCGCGCGGTCCGTTGGGGTTGAACCTCACGCCGTATGTTTGTTTGGACGGAGACAGCGCCGCGGAGCGCTTTCCGTAATCCGCCAAACAGAGACTTCATTGCCGAAACTCGTGATATCATTGGTTAAATGCCGGTCTCGACCGATGCGTAAGTGAGACTGTCTAATGGCCGATATCAGGGACGAGGAACGGACCGAAACAGATGAGCCGCGCTCCGCCAAAACGATCGTAATTGGAATTGGCGCCTCGGCCGGTGGCGTCCGCGCCTTACAGCAACTGTTCGCCGCGCTGCCGGAGAATACCGGCGCCGCCTTTGTCGTGGTGCTGCATCTTGATCCAGATCAGCGCAGCGAGATGGCGAATATCCTGGCTGCGCGAACGCACATGCCAGTCCTCCAGGTCGGAGAGCCGGCTCCGCTGAAGGCAAACCACGTCTATGTCATCCCACCCGACCGGCGGCTGCACATCACCAACGATGAAATCGCCACCGCGGAATTCGAGGAGCCGCGCGGGAAGCGAGCCCCATCGACCTGTTCTTCCGTTCGTTGGCGAAGCAACACGGGGACGGTTGCGCGGTCATTCTGACCGGTGCCGGATCGGACGGCACGATTGGGGTTAGGGCCGTGAAGGAATCCGGCGGCATCATCTTGGTGCAGGATCCCAACGAGGCCGAATTCCCGTCGATGCCGCGCAGTGCGATTGCAACGGGAATTGCAGATTTCGTCCTGCCGATAGGCGAATTGGCGCAACGGCTGACCGAATTGGTGCGCGAAAAGAGCAGTGGCGGACCGGGCCCAGAACTGCATGGCTTGAGCGCGGACCTGCTGCGGCGCATCCTCGGCCATGTGCGCGGGCGCACCGGTCACGATTTCTCCAAATACAAGCGGGCAACGGTCCTGCGCCGGATCGCGCGGCGCATGCAAGTCACACAAGCAAGTAGCCCGAAGAAGTATCACGACGTTCTGCGCGACAATGCCGACGAGGTCCAGGCTCTCCTCGAGGACCTCCTGATTTCGGTAACATCGTTTTTCCGCGATAAGGAGGCGTTCCAAGCGCTCGAGCGTCAGGTCATTCCGCAGCTGTTCCATGACGAACTGGTCGACCGTTCGATCCGAGTCTGGGTCCCTGGCTGCGCAACTGGCGAGGAAGCCTATTCGATTGCGATGCTGCTGCTGGAGCAGGCCGCGCGGCAGGACATCCGGCCCATGATGCAGGTGTTCGGTTCGGACATCGACGCCCGTGCCCTCGCCATTGCGCGAGAGGGACAGTACCCCGCGGCGATCGAGGCGGACGTCAGCGAGGATCGCTTGCGGCGCTTCTTCGTGAAGGAGGCGGATCATTATCGCGTTCGCCAAGAACTGCGCGATCTGATGCTGTTCGCCAGTCACAACCTGCTCAAGGACCCGCCTTTTTCGCGGATCGATCTCATCGCCTGCCGCAACGTCCTGATCTACCTGGATCGCGAATTGCAGGAGCTGGCCTGCAACACATTCCATTATGCCCTTAACCCGGACGGTTTTCTCATGCTGGGCGCATCGGAGAGCGCGGACAATCCGGCGGGCCAGTTCCGAACGTTCGACCGCAAGGCGCGCATCTACCGGGCAGTGGCCACTCCGGGCAAGTTGCGACTGCTGCCGCGCCTGCTTGGCAGCGTCGGCATCGTGCACGAACAGGCTGCGCATCCGATCAGGCCGCCAAGCACGGCCTCACTGCTCAATGAGGCTGCCGCGCATCGCGAGGCACTCGAAAGGCTCGCGCCGCCGAGCATTCTGGTCGATCAATCGCACCAGGTGCTGCACATGTCCGACAACGCAGGGCGATTCCTTCAGCCGTCCGGCGGCCCCCTGAGCGGCAATGCCGTCGATCTGGTGCGACCGGAACTGAGGTTCGAGCTGCGCTCCGCCCTGCACCGGGTGTTCGAGACCTCGCAACCCTGGCTTAGCCTGCCCATCGCTGTCCGCTTTAACGGTTCGCCGCATCGGGTCCTGATGCATGTGAAGCCGGCTGACGACCGCGTGGAGCATGGCGCCGGCCGCGCGGTCGTGCTGTTCATCGAGGGCGGGCCGATCGACGTTGCCGTCGAAGGATTCCCCGAGTACGACGCCAACGAAATCATCGCGCGGCTGCGAGAGGAGCTTCAGCAGATCCAGGCGCGACTACGGACGACCCAGGAGGAATCGGAGATCGCCAACGCGGAATTGCGCGCAGCCAATGAAGAGCTGCAATCCATCAACGAGGAATACCGCTCGACTTCCGAAGAACTGGAGACAAGTAAGGAAGAGCTGCAATCGATCAACGAAGAGCTGCAGACCGTGAACAGCGAGCTCAAGCTGAAGCTGGAGGTGATCTCGCGGGGGCACAGCGATCTTCAGAATCTGATGGCGGCGACCGATTTCGGGATACTGTTTCTCGACTCCAGCTTGCGCATCAAACGTTTTACGCAGCAGGTGACGGAACTGTTCAACATCACGCCTGCCGACGAAGGCCGTCCGATCTCAAATTTCACGCATCAACTGGAATACGATGGCTTGGTTAGTGACGTGCATGCGGTGCTCGCCAACCTCACCCCAATCAAGCATGAAATTCGCACCCGGGACCATCACTGGTACGACGTCCGTCTGCGCCCCTATCGCACGGTCGAGGATAAGATCGAAGGGGTAGTGCTCACCTTCGTCGACATGACGGAGCGTCGTCGCACGGAGGATGCGCTCAGGATCAGCGAGCGCAGGCTCCGGCAGAAGACGCAGCTCGTCGAGTTGTCGCGCGATCCGATATTCATCTGGGATTATGACGGAACCATCCTCGACTGGAACCGCGGCAGCGAGGAGCTTTACGGCTACAGCCGCGACGAAGCGGTCGGAAAACGAAAGGACGTGCTGTTGGGCACGATTGTGCCCGGAGGGTCATTCGCCGACTTGCGGGTCAAGTTGCTCGATGAAGGCAACTGGAGTGGCGAACTGAAACATAAGACCAAGGCCGGCCGGGAATTAATTGTCGAAAGCCGTATCATCCTCGAACAAATCGAGGGACAGCAGCTCGCCCTGGAAAGCGTCCGGGATGTGACCGAGCGCAAGGCGTGGGACGAGCAACAGAAGTTACTGCTTGGCGAACTGACGCACCGCGTCAAGAACACGTTGGCGGTCGTCCAGTCGATCGTGCACCAGACCCGGCGCTTCAGCAAATCGTGTGAGCAATTCACGGACCGGCTGGATGGCCGCATTGCCGCGCTGGCCAAGGCCCATTCGCTGCTGGTGGATTCCGACTGGAAGGGCGCCGATCTCGCAACGTTAGCACAGATACAGCTTGAGCCCTATATCGCCAGAAACCCTGGAGGAATGAGGATTCCGAATGACCCAGTCTTCTTGCCCGCTGACCTCGCCACGCCGTTTGGTCTGGTTTTCCATGAGCTGGCGACCAATTCGGCCAAGTACGGCTCGTTCTCCCGTGAAGGCGGCGCGGTGGATCTGAGCTGGGCCATGCGCGCCCGAGACGGTCAGCGTGTTCTGACCGTTGTTTGGCGCGAAAGCGGCGGACCAGCTGTTACGGAGCCGAAGACCACCGGCTTTGGAAGCCAGCTAATCGAAAGGGCGATACCGAACGCGACGGTCCAGCGCCAATTCGGCGCCGACGGAATGATCTGCACGATCGAATTGCCGCTCCCAAAAGGTCGCTAGTCTTTTTCAATTGGACATCTATTCTCAACGTCACGTCGAGCGACTAAACGGGGGCAGCACCGACAACGGACGGGACGAACCGGGGTTGATGGAAACGCGGGCACGCGCCGCGCCTTGGAAGGAGGGAGGGCTCAAGATTGTGATGCGCGGCGAAGACGAGGAAGATCGGACAGCGGCATGCTGACGGCGTAGCGGATGCGGGCGCCGAACTCGCTACCGAGTGTGAACGGGAACGGCGCGTTTATCTTCTCAATATGGATGCGCCCCTCCTGGACTGGCTCGATGCTGGCGGCGAGCTGAACGAGCTTGCGGGCCGCGTAGGGGCGCGGCTCGACGTGCTTCTTCAGGCGGTGCCTGCGCTCAACTTATCGCGCTCGGTGCGGGCGAGCTCCTGCGCCCCGGAGGCGCGCTTCTTCGCTGGTGTCAGATCCTGCCGCAGGCGTCGATCGGGCAGGTCATCCCAATAGAAATAGACGCTCGGTCGGCCATCGGCGAAGCCGACTTCATAGCTGCCGGTGCCGGGAACGGCTTCGTGGCGTTTGATCGTGATGGGCGGGGCCATGCCACGTTCTAGCGGGGGTGGAGGAGAGGGGCCGCCAACTGAGGAGGCCCTCCTTACAGATTGAAGTACAACATAGAGGCTAGAACCGTCGAAAAAATGCCCAACCCTACGATGGCAATTTTTAAAACCAGGTTGGCTGCCAAGTGCACCTCCCTTAGTTTGCAAATCAGTTAGAATCATACGCCTTACTTCGGCGGCTGCAAACCGGGCGACGTAAGCCACTCAGTTATGTGCGCGCCGACTTCGTCTTGTCGCGCTTTTCGTAATAAAGCTTCTCGCTGGGCCCCCGGCGGCAGTGTCTTGGCTAGTTCACGTAGGCTTTTCGCTTCTTCGGCAAGTCGCTCCCCGAGAGGGGAAGATTGCTTAAATCTCCGGCGCGATCCCATGGCCTTTCTCCATGAAGATGAACCAGCGATTTAACTGCAAATGCTCGGAGGGGGTTCCGTGCAAATTGGGATGCGGCCGTCCTGGACCGGCTCAACGCCGGGGAAAGCTCCACAAAGACGGGGCGCGAGGTAACTCGCGTCCCCTTGCGCGAAGGGTGTTTGGTTGCTGCGATTGCTCACAGCGGCTAGGCACAAAGCGACCATGAACCGTCTGCTGTCCCCATTGAGTCTATTGCTGCGCCGCACCGACTTCCGGCAGGAACCGGAAGGATTGGCGGACATTGTTCCGGCAGATAGCTGAACCATGAGGGTCCCCTATGGGCGTCAATCCTGTGAGCACAGCAAAGCTCGGCACTCACCCGCTGCATCCAATGCTGATTCCATTTCCTGTCGCCTTCCTAGTCGGAGCGTTGGTCACCGACCTCGCGTTCGTTGGAACGGGCGACGGCTTCTGGGCGAGAGTCTCGATGTGGCTGATCGGTGCAGGTGTCGTGATGGCACTTCTCGCTGCTGTGGCTGGGTTTACCGACTTCTTCGGCGAGCCTCGAATCCGGGCATTGAACGATGCCTGGTATCACATGTCCGGTAATCTCATCGCAGTCATCATTGCGTTTATCAATTTTCTGCTCCGGTACGGTCAAGGCGCTGAAGCCGCAATAAAACCGTGGGGCTTGATTCTCTCGCTCGTGGTCGTCGGCATCCTGCTTTTCACCGGCTGGAAGGGCTGGGAGATGGTCTACAGCCATCACGTGGCGGTTTTGGACGCGCCGGGCCAGATCAGTTCGGAGCCGGTGACGACGCACCGTGACGGCCCGGGACGGCGCGCGGCTTAGCCTCGGGACAACCCATGGACCAGAGGCTTGGCTGAGCGGCGAAACGTGCCTGAAAACTCCGCATGGCAAGCAATCCAAACGTTAAGGCATTCATCGCTTTTCTAAGCGAGGTATTCCCGCGGCAACCGCCATGGGACGAGGCAGTCGCCTGGGCGAGTCGGTCGCCGGGTTAGTAGTCAAACATTGCAGAGCCGGTCTCAATGACTGACCGCGTACTAAGCGACCAGCAGGGCCGATGGCCAATTCCGGTCTGCGGACCTAGCGAATAGCATTTATCGCTTCCGCTTCTGGCCCGTTCCTGCCGATGCTCTCGCTCCAGATCGGGTCGGTTTCTTGGGGTAGACCGTAAATTGCAATCCGGAGCCTCTACCGCGCATGCTGACGCTAAGGCGACATTGCATGCCTTCGCGCCGGCTCTCTGTGTCCTCTATGCGACCCGCTTTATGCCAGGCGGCTGCCATGTGCCTTCGCCCGGCGGCAAGATCGAAGGTGCTTCGGTCTTCGGCCAGTAGAGCCGCATGACAAGATAGATCGTGTCGTTCGGCGCCGGCAGCCAGTTTGCTTCCTTGTCAGCGCCGGGCGACTTGTTCTGGATGTAGAGCGTTAGTGATCCGTCCGCATTCTTTTTCATGTTCGGCAGCATCGGCGAGTTAATCAGATAGCGGTTGATCGGATTTTCGATCAGGAGCTGGGACTTGCCGTCATACATGGTCAGCGACCAGAACGCGTTCACCGGTGGCTGCTGGCCCGGTGCGAATGTCAGGGTGTAACTGTTCTTGCTGCCGTCGAGCGTCTGACCATCGCTGTCAACGCGCGTGAACGGATAGGTCGCTTCCTCCGGGTCATTACCATAAATGCCGGCCTGAGCGGCGACGGCACGCTTTAACCAGTCGCCATTGTAGTGGGCGCTATCGCCTGGAAGACCGCTAACCCGCCAGCCATTGACCGTCTTGCCGACATTGCCGACGGCCTCGTCGACTTTCCGCTGGCCTTCCTTCATGCCAAGGCCGATCTCCAGTTTCTGCTCCAGAGGGAGGTCCTTAAAGTTGAAGGTCTTGCCAGGTCCAACGCCGATGAGTGCCAGCTTAGCGCGTATCTCGTTCTCATTGCCCTGCGCCGGCGCGAATTGCAGCGCGAAATCGAGATAATCGAAGAAGTTGGTCTTCACGAGTTCCTTATCGATCGTGGGGAAGTCGATGGCTGGCGCGGCCGGCGGCGGCGTCTGCTTCAGATAGGCCGATAGCATCTGCACCTTGTAACCAGCCTGCACCTCCTTGACCTTGTCGAGATCATCCGGGCCGAAAAGCTGGGTGCGATAGCCCGCGACGGAAAACAGTGTGTTCGAACGAAACACCTGCTTGATGCCCGCCGGGGTGTCGCCCTTCCAGTCGGGCCCGACCACCATGTAGTCGCCGGCCTCGCTCCCTGTGGCGCGGGTGCCGATATAGCCGTAATTGTAGGTATTGCCATCGCAGAGCATGACCGAGTAGTAGCGCTTCGAGTCGACCGCCGGTACCGAGAGCACTACCGGCTCCGTCCGCAAATCCATCCACACGAAGGAATAGGGCGTGTCGCTGTTTGGCGTGACGATTGCCGTATCTTTGTAGGTGAAGACGTTGGGTTCGTTCTTGATCTGATTGAACGGAGCCTTGAACTGCCCGGAACTCCGATCGATCGCATATTCATGCATGACGGCATAGTTCATCACGATAGGCAGTCCGTAGATGAACCCTGCCTCGGCAATGTCTTTTGCCTTGAAGAAACCTGGGCGGTCGGCGCTGGTCTGTGCGTACACGGGGACAGATTTTGCCGTCGATGCAGTGATGGCAGCCAAGGCGGCCGAACGAAGAAGATCGCGCTTAGTAAACATTTTCCGCAGTCCTTCCAGTCCTTTGTGCTCAAGCGCGCGCATGCGCTGCTCGCAGATCGATTGATGAGAAGTTTCGCACCTGCCGCGGTGGTTGACAATGCAAAATCGGACAACCTGAGAATGCCCGGAGGTCCGTTGTTGATGCTGTTGTCTAATCGCTGCCGAAGCGTCAAGCATATAATCTCTGAGGAGACACTGCCGGGTGCATGGTTGTCTTCGCGGTCGGCATCAGCCGCCGCATGATGGAGCTTCGCGGGACGAGCCTTCAATGTGGACGACGCACTTTGCTGGGTCAGCAGTGCAACAGCATCAGCGGAATGGCTCGGCTCACGTCCCGGCAGGGACGCCTTAGGCGTTCGGGTTCCGAACGCGATCGGGACTTATGCGGCGGCTCCGGCATTCGGGTTAAACAGCTCGCCGGTCTTAAGCATCGCATGCATTATTACCGCCAGTTTGCGGGCCACAGCCACGGCAGCTCTTTTGAAGCCGATCCTCTCTCGAAGCTGAAGCCCCCATGTGCGCAGCGTGCTGTGAGTTGAGCTGCGCGTCAGAATGACCGCTGCCGCTTCGTAGAGAAGCCCTCGCAAAGGGCGGTCGCCACGTCGGGATATATGGCCGTCATAATCGACTTCTCCGGATTGGTAGCGGCGCGTTGTTAGGCCGATCCACGCGCCAACAGATCTGGATTTCCTGAAGTTGTCAGGCTCCTCAATAGCGGTGGTAAAGG
>NZ_SPQT01000052.1 GCF_004571025.1 Bradyrhizobium niftali
ACAGCGGCCCAGCCTCCAGCCCGATCCGCTTCACTGCAAAGCCAAGCGTCTCGAAAAATTCAACCAAGGCGTCAGGTTCGCTCGTGACCTTCGCTTCCTTCAGGATTTTACCTTGGGCATCCACAACGCATACGCTCGACAGTTCCAATGACACGTCAATTCCGGCATAGTTCTCCACGGCTGTCCTCCGTCTCCAGATGCTTGGGGCCGACTCAAGTCGTGACCCCGTTTCATCATCTATCGGGGGACAGCCACCATCATCACCCCTTGCTCGGAGCAGGGCCCATTACGGCATCTAGAACGTCCCGGCCATGGTGAGGCGGAATGTCAGCGGCTCGACCGGGTGCAGCACGTAGTCCATCACGCCGTTCTGGCAGACGGCGGTCGGCGCAGTGCCCGATGTGCAGAGATTAAAGAGCGTATCGGTCTTCAGCAGCGAACCGTAGGCATAGGTGATCTGGTTCGTTCTCGCGTTGACATGCGGCGATAGGTCACGACCGAGACGAGCCAGGCGAGCGCGAACAGCGCAATCACCGCGAAGCCGAAATTGGCGAGAGAGTCGTTGACGGCCTCGACCAGCGACCACAGCCCGCCGGACAGACCGAGCCGGTCGCCGATAAGCCCCAACGCCTCGATGCCGCCGATGAACAGCGCGACCGCGACCGAGGCGCCGGTAATCGTGAGGTTGTACCAGAGCTTGCGATAGGGATCGACGAAGGCCCAGCGATAGGCGCTCACCATCAACGCGGAATCGGCGGTGTCGACCAGCGCCATGCCGGCGGCGAACAGGGCGGGGAACACCAGCACATGCGCGACCGAGGCGCCGCGCGCGGCTTCGGTGGCGGAGATGCCGAGCAGGCCGATTTCGGTCGCGGTGTCGAAGCCGAGCCCAAACAGCAAGCCGAGCGGATACATGTGCCAGGGTTTGGTGACGAGGCGGAACATCGGGCCGAGCAGGCGCGCCAGGACTCCGCGGGCCGCGAGCAGCGCCTCGAGCTGCGCGGCGTCATGAATGCCTTGCTCGCGCACCTCGCGCAGGATCCGCCACAGGCCGACGAAGATGGCGAGATTGATCGCCGCGATCACCAGCAGGAACAGCGCCGACACCGAGGTGCCGATCAGGGCGCCGATCTCCTTCAGCAGGCCGTCGCCGCCGAGGCTGACGACGCCGAGCGCGAGCAGCGTGGTCGCGGCCAGGACGACCGTGGAATGACCGAGCGCGAAATACAGGCCGACGCTTCGCGGCGTGTCGCCCGCCTGCATCAGCTTGCGCACGACATTGTCGATCGCGGCGATGTGGTCGGCATCGACGGCGTGACGCAGGCCGAACACCCAGGCGAGCAGCGCGGTCGCCATCACCGCGGGCCGGTCGCCGAACATCGCGAAGGCGAAGGCCCACGCGGCGATGTTGGCGGCGATCAGCCCACCGAACAGCACGCCGGGCCCGAACGCCCGCCTCGCGACACCACCTGACTGAACCACGCCACCCCTCCGAGTATGATGTTTATACCAATCCATCATACTCGCCGACAAGTGCGGGGCCATGTTCGGGGGACACAGCCGGTCACCCGGGAACGCGCGCCTCCACGATCGGCGATGGCGATGGCGATCGTGACACGGCGACCGCAGCTCGCGTCAAGCGCCCGGGCGACGCATAAGGCGACGGTCCATCGGATCCATCTCCCGTCTCAATGCGCCGCCAGGACGAGCGTTTCGTAGCGATGCCGCAGGTCGACGCGTCGGCCACCGGCGGCTGCCTCGGCGACCGCCAGGGTCGCGATCAGGCTTCGCGCGCCGTCCTCGACCGGCTGCAATGACCGCGCGTTGCCGCGAATGATGTCGCGGAAATGGTCGAGCTGGGCGACGTAGGGGTCAATCGAAGAGGCATGGATGCGCTGGGCCTGGATTGGCTTGTTCCAGTCCTGCGCGCCGCCGGCTTGCGACCATTGCACCAGCGCCGGAAATTCGATCGACCCGGCTCGTCCGAGGAAGCGATAGCTGCTCTCGCCGCTGAACGGGAATTCGGGGGCCTCGCCGAGCCCCTGCTCGGACGTCCAGGGCGAGACGGCGCTGTCGCTGATGAAGAAGGTGCCGAGCGCACCGCTGTCGAATTCGATCAGCGCCGCGGCGGTGTCCTCGACCGCAAAGCTGCGCTGGCGGTTCGACGCAATCGCTTCCACGGCGACAATCTCGCCCACCGTGAAGCGCAGGAAGTCGATCTCATGGATGAGGTTGATCAGGATCGGTCCGCCGCCGGCCTGCGAGCGCCACGGCGCGATCTCGAAATAAGCGGCCGGCTTGTGGGTGGCCCAGATCGCCGACACCCCGACGACATCGCCGATGCGCTTGTCTCCCAAAGTCGCCTTCAGCGTCCTGACCTGCTGATGGTGGCGGCGGTGATGCCCGACCAGCGACTGGATGCCGGCCTTGCGCACCTCGGCGATCAGGCTTGCCGCGGTCTCCACCGTATCCGTGACCGGCTTCTCGATCAGGATGTGAATGCCGCGCCTGGCGCATTCGATGCCCTGCTCGGCATGAAGCTGGTTGGGCGAGGCGATGATCACGGCCTCCGGCCGCGCCTCGTCGAGCAGTTTCCGGTAGTCGGCGAAGACAGGGGTCCCGGGATAATCGGCTGCGACCCGATCGGCGTTCACGTCCGCGATGCCGACGAGGTCATAGTCGTCTCGCTCGGCAAGCTTCGTGAGGTGCTTCCGCCCGATCAATCCCGCGCCGATGACGCCTATCGTGATGTTCTTCATCTCACGTCGTCCGTATCTGGGTTGGGCCGCCGGCTTCGCGGCGATGGTCTGGCCGCGACGCTCCGCGCGACTGACGCTCGAGCAGGCGCCTCGTGGCGTTGAACGCCGTGGCGAGCCGCGCCCGCACCGCCAAGGCCGGCAGCGGCATCTCGACGCTGAGGCTGGCGTCCGCGGGAAGCGCTTCGAGGAGCTCGCCGAGCGGCAAGGCGCCCTCGCCCGGCGGCAACCGGCCTTCGCGCGCTTCAGCGATGATGGCGGCATCGCTCGCGGGCATGTCCGCGACGGCGTCGCAGATCTGCACGGCCCGCAAATGGTGCGCGGGTATCGAGATCAAATCGCCCGGCTTGCCGCCGGAACGATGGAGATGCAGCGCATCGACGAGAATGGTGCCGTTGGCCTTGCCGGCGCCACGCACGATCGCCTCGGCCTGCGGCAGCGAGCCAATCGCACGCCAGCGCATGAACTCCAGATCGACACGCAGGCCGAATTGCTGCGCGAGGTCGCAGAGATCAGCGAAATGCGCAGTGAGGCGGACCGGATCGTCGTCATCCCCCGATGCAATGACCGCCACCGCGCCGAGGTCGGCGGCGGCTTCGAACAGGCCCGCGAGCGCCGGAATATCGACGCGAGGTGTGAGCTGAACGAACTCGATCTCGTTCAGGCGCACCCGCTCGCCGGCGAGAGACCGTTTGAGCTCACGGTGCGCGTCCGTTCCCACCCGCGTCGGATAGGCAGGTCCGCCGGCAGTCACGGGGATCACGCGCAGGCCGATGAAGCTGAAGCCGGCACGCGCGGCCTCGGCCACAAGCGCGACAGGCGCAAGGTCCAGTGCCGTCAGATGAGCAAGGCCGAGATCCGTCATGGCTAATTAATCCGCAGGTTAATTACAATTAATCCACGGGATAATTGCTGTCAAGGACCGCCGATTTCGCTATGGATGGAGGGGCAAGCAGGCCTGGCCGGATGCAAAGGACCGAACCGCCGGATGAGATCCAAGGAAAAGCCCGTCGCGGACGACGCGAAGCCGCCGCCGGCGCGGCGGCGCGACCGGGAGCGCACCAAGCGCGAGATCCTGGAGATCGCGTTCGCGGAATTCGCCGAGAACGGCCTCGCCGGCGGCAATACCGATGCCATCGCCGCGCGCGCCAACATCACCAAGCGGCTGATCTTCTACTACTTCAATTCCAAGGAAGACCTGTTCACGGCCGTGCTCGAGATGGCCTACGCCAAGATGCGCACTGCCGAGCAGGATCTTCACCTCGAAGCACTCGAGCCGGAGGCCGCGGTTCGCAGGCTGGCCGAGTTCACCTTCGATTTCGACCAGGCCAACCCGGAATATGTCCGGCTGGTCACGATCGAGAACATCCATCGCGGCCGGCATATCCGCGGCAGCAAGAAGCTCAGGGAGATGACGCGGCCGATCGTCAGCCAGATCGCCGCGGTGCTGGACCGGGGCATTCGCGCCGGCGCGATCCGGCCCGGCATCGATCCGATCGAACTGCACATGTCGCTGAACGCGCTCTGCTTCTTCTCGGTTGCGAACCGGCATACGTTCGAGGCGCAATTCGCAACCGACATGTCCTCGCAGAAGGCGAAGGCACAGCGGCGGCTCGAAATCGCCGACCTGCTCTGGCGCTACGTGCGGAGCGACTAGCGAAGCCGAATTGACGATGCCCCGCCCGGTTGGGCCCGATGCATCGTCGCGGCGGCACGACCGCGCCATACGCACCTTCGTCATTTCGCCGCAGGCGTTCCCCGCCTTGTCGGCATTGCCGCCTCGTCCATGATGAAACATGATGGGTTGCCGGGGACGACTTTTCTTTGCGAAGGTGGAGCTCATCCGATGAACGAGAACGAAATCCGCAAGGCCATCGCGGAGGTGAAGGACGGCACGCTGTCGCGGCGCTCGTTCATCCGGACACTGGCCGCGGTGGGGATCGCGGCGCCCGTTGCAAGCCAGATCCTGCTCTGGAACGACGTGGCGATGGCGGATGCCACCTTGCCATACAAGCCGACCAAGGCCGGCGGCGGCGGCCCGCTCAAGATCCTGATCTGGCAGGCCCCCACTCTGCTCAATCCGCATTTCGCGCTCGGCACCAAGGACCAGGTCGCCTCGCGCATCTTCTTCGAGCCGCTCGCCGGCTGGGACAAGGAGGGCAACCTCATCCCCTGCCTCGCCGCCGAGGTTCCGACCAAGGCGAACGGCGGCCTCTCGCCGGATGGCACCAGCGTGACCTGGAAGCTGAAGCAGGGCGTGAGGTGGCATGACGGCAAGCCCTTCACCGCCGACGACGTCGTCTTTACCTGGCAATACGCCGCGGACCTGGCGACCGCCGCTTACACCACGGGGTCCTACCAGAACATCAAGGTCGAGAAGATCGACGACCACACCGTCAAGGTGATCTTCAAGGCTCCGACCCCGTTCTGGGCCGACCCCTTTGTCGGCTCCGTCGGCCAGATCCTGCCGAAGCATCATTTCGGCGACTATGCCGGCGCAAAGTCGCGCGACGCGCCGGGCAATCTGAAGCCGGTCGGCACCGGACCGTATAAATTCGTCGAGTTCAAGCCGGGCGATTTGATCCTGGCCGAGCGCAACCCCGACTATCACGTCAAGAACCAGCCGCATTTCGACACGCTCGAGGTCAAGGGCGGCGGCGATGCGGTCTCCGCCGCGCGCGCCGTGCTGCAGACCGGCGAATACGACTATGCCTGGAACCTGCTGGTGGAGGACGAAGTCCTCAAGCGCATGGAGGCCAGCGGCAAAGGCAAGGTGGAGTTCACGCTCTCCGGCGGCGTCGAGTTCATCGTCCTCAACACGACGGACCCGTGGACCGAGGTCGACGGCGAGCGTTCGAACGCCAAGACCAGGCACCCGACGCTGTCCGATCCGGCCGTTCGCCGGGCGTTCAACCTGCTGGTCGATCGCGAGGCCATCCAGAAATTCATCTACGGCCGCGCCGCCGTCGCGACGGCAAGCTTCGTCAACCAGCCCAGCCAGTTCAAGTCGAGCAAGCTGAAATACGAGTTCAACGTCGACAAGGCGAACAAGATCCTCGACGAGGCCGGCTGGAAGATGGGCGCTGACGGCATTCGCGAGAAGGACGGCAAGAAGCTCAAATACGTCTTCCAGACCTCGATCAACGCCCCGCGGCAAAAGACGCAGGCCATCATCAAGCAGGCCTGCCAGAAGGCCGCGATCGACATCGAGATCAAGTCGGTCACCGGATCGGTGTTCTTCTCGTCCGACGTCGGCAACCCCGACACCTACTCGAAACTGTATTGCGACATGGAGATGTACAACACGACGCAGCCGCAGCCCGATCCCGAGCGCTTCCTGAACCAGTGCGTCTCCTGGGAGGTATCGTCCAAGGAGAACAAGTGGCTGGGCCGCAACGTCTCGCGCTGGTCCGATCCCGAGGCCGACAAGGCCTACAAGGCCGCGCAAAACGAGCTCGATCCGGTCAAGCGCGCCGCACTGCTGATCAAGGTCAACGAGATCTTCTGCGAAGCCAACGTGCTCGTGCCGCTGCTCTCGCGCAACATCGTCGGCGGCTCCGTCAACAGCCTCATGAGCGACATCTCGGGCTGGGACGTCACGACGTGGAATCTGGCGAGCTGGTACCGGAGTTGAGGGGGGACGCTTCTCACCGTCGTCTTTGCGACACTTTCAGCTCCGTCATCCCGGCGACAACGGCTTCGCTGTTGCGCGGGGGTGACGGTGATGGAGTTGCGCGAGCAGTCTCCCCATCACCGCCGGGGCCTGAGCACGGCGGTCATCAACGGCTCTCCAGCCATTCAAGGCTGGCAGATCGTCGCGCCTTCCGTCTACTGCCTGGGATTGAGAGCATCATTCAGGCCGTCACCCATCAGGTTGAATCCGATGACGAGCGCAATGATCGCGAGCCCGGGCCAGAATGCCATCCATGGCGCCTCGCCGAGAAATTGCCTGGCAACGTCGAGCATGGCGCCCCATGACGGGGCCGGAGGAAGCTGGCCAAGCCCCAGAAAGGCCAGGCTCGCCTCGGCGAGAACTGCAATCGCCATGGTCAGCGTCGCCTGCACGATCGTCGGCGCAAGCACGTTCGGCAGCACCTGTCCGGTCAGGATGGCGAGATGGCCGAGGCCCTGGGACCGGGCCGCCGCGATGTAATCCTCGGTGCAGACAACCAGCGTCTCGGCACGCGCAACACGCACGAAGACCGGCACCGCGGAAATGCCGATGGCAATCATCGCGTTTTGCAGGCTGGGGCCCAGGAACGCGGCGAGCGCAATCGCCAGCACCAGAAATGGGCAAGCGAGCAGCGCATCGGCGAGGCGCGAGATCACCATGTCGGTGAGGCCGCCGAAATAGCCGGCGATGAGACCAAACGGGAGGCCGATCAGCACCGCGACCGTCACGGATATCATGCCGGCGGCAAGCGAGGCCTGCGTGCCGAAGATCACGCGCGACAGCACGTCCCGACCGAGATCGTCGGTGCCGAACCAGTGTGCCGCACCGGGCGCCGCGCGAATCGCCATCCAGTCCGGCGAGTTTGGATCGTACGGCGCAATCCACGAGGCAAACAACGCCAGCACGACAAAGAACAGAATGATCGTGGCCCCGATGACGGCGGATGGTTCGCGCAACAGGCGACGAACTTCCGAAGGAGCGGCGGCGCGCGCCTGACTTGCGACCGGTGCCGTCTCAATCGAGCTCATGGCCTAAGCCTCGGATTGAGCAGCACATAGGCCACGTCGGCAATCAGGCTCATCAGGAGGAACAAGGCGGCTGTGCAGAGCACGACCGCCTGAACCACGGCATAATCGCGGCTGAACACGCCGTCGACGACCATTTTGCCGAAACCCGGGATGGAGAAGACCTGCTCCGTCAACACCGCGCCGGCCAGCAATTCGCCAAATTGCAGCGTACCCAGCGTGACCACCGGGGTCAGCGCGTTCGGCAACGCGTGACGCAGCACGATGGTGCTTTCGCGGACGCCCTTCGCGCGGGCAGTGCGCACGTAGTCCTGCTTCATCGCCTCGATCATCGCGCTGCGGACATGGCGCATCATGATCGCAGCGGTGCCCGTGCCGAGCACCAGAGCGGGCATCAGCATCGAAAGCAGGTTGCCTCCCACGCTTTCAGACGGTGGAACAAAACCTCCGGCCGGAAGCCAGCCGAGATTCACCGAGAACAGAAGGATCAGCATGATCCCCAGCCAGAAATGCGGGATCGACAGTCCGGCAAGCCCGAACAGACTGGCACCGTAGTCGAAGGGCGTCCCGCGCCCCAGCGCCGCGAAGATCCCGATCGGCAACCCGACGAGCAGCGCGACCAGCATCGAGAGTATCGCGAGCTCAATGGTCACCGGCAATTTCTCCGCCAGCATGGTGCCGATCGGCAATCGGGTGCGTACCGACGTGCCGAAGTCGCCGTGCACCAGGGCCTTCAGCCAGACGGCGTATTGCACCGGGATCGGATCGTTGAAGCGATACTTGTGCCGAAGATACTCGACGACCTCGGGATTACGCTCCTCTCCGGCGAGCGCCAGCGCGGGATCGCCGGGCAGCAGTTTCTGCAGACCGAACACCATCATCGACACCAGCAACAGGGTCGGCAGCAGGACGGCAAGCCGGCGCAGAAGCAGGGTCTTCATCGGGCAGACTGGTCCTCACCAGGGCAAGCGCGCCGGCGGGCGCGAGGCGTTGCGCATCAATTCACCGGCCTGACACCGACCAGACGCAACAGACCGTCCGGCACCATGACGATGCCGCCGACCGATTTGCGGGCCGCAAAGAACCAGTTCGGGTGATGAAGGGGAATCGACGAGAGCGCCGTCAGGTAAATGTCCGTCGCTTTGGCGTAGAGCGCCTTGCGCTTGGCTTCGTCAGCCTCGCCCCGGGCCTGGTTCAGGATCGCATCGAGATCCTTGTTGCAATACTTGTTGACGTTCTGGGAGCCCGTGCAGCTGAAAAAGGCGACCAGCGTCGGGTCCGGGTCAGCGCGGCCGCTCCAGTTGCCGATATAGGCTTCGAAATTGCCGTTCAGGTAGCGCTCGATGGCAGTGGTCGTTTCCATGGGCAGCAGCTTGACGTCGAAACCGGCCTCGCCCGCCATCGACTGTATGATCTGTGCGACCCGGGAATCGCCGGCCGTATTCTCGTACTGGAGCTCGACCGGCACGCGAGTCATTCCGGCGGCGGCAATCATTGCCTTGGCCTTGGCAACGTCGCGAGCCGGCGCCTTGCGCGCGCCATCGTAGAACGGAGACGACGGCGGGATCATCTGGTTATCCGCCAGGAACTCGCCGTTGAAGGCAACGCGATTGATGACATTGCGATCGATCGCCAGCTCGAAGGCCTGACGTAGCGTCGCGTTCTTGCCGAGCGGCGTATCGGCCTTCGCGCCGGCGCCGACATTGAACATCAGATGCGAGACGGCAAGTCCCTGGCCGGAATGCAGGGCGAGGTTGGGATCGTCGCGCACGGTCTTGAGATCGGTCGGCGCGATACGCTCCGCGAGATCGAGATCGCCCGCCCGCACACGCGACAACCGCACGGTCGAGTCGGGAACGTAGTAGTAGACGACCTCGTCATAGCCGACCCGTGCAGCGTTCCAGTAGCCGGGATATTTCTTGACGCGAATGAGGTCGCGCGACTTGCGCTCGACAAATTGATACGGACCGGCACAGACCGGCGCGGCGGCAAATTCCCCGGCTTTCTCCGTGGCAGCCTTGGGCGAGACCATCATGCCGGCACGATCGCTGAGATTGGCCAGCAGCGGCACGAACGGCTCCGACAGGTTGAACTTCACCTTGTCCGCGGCAAGCGCTTCGACGCTCGCGATCGGCGCCAGCTCGGCCTTGCGCTTGGAATCCGGCATCGTCTTCATGCGCTCGATATTGAACTTGACTGCCGCCGCATCGAACGCGGTGCCATCGTGGAACGTGACGTTCTTGCGCAGCGTAAAGGTGATCGACTTGCCGTCCGCGGCCCATTCCCATGCCTCTGCCAGCTGCGGCACGATCTTGAGGTCGGCGGAGATATCGACGAGCTTGTCGCACAGCGCCGCAAACACGAAGCGGCCTGCGTAAGTGCCGCTGAGCGCCGGGTCGAGCGCATCGGGATCGTCCTGAACGCCGACCCGCAATGTCACGGCACTCGCCGAGACAACGCCCGATGCGATCATCAGAATGGCCGCCAACGCCGTGCCGATCCGCTTCATACGGAATTCCTTTCGTCCCAAGGCTTCGTCCAAGGCTTCGTCCAAGGCTCTGCTGTGGAAGGGCAAGACAAGCACGCCCAATCCAATTTGTAAATATCCCGAACAAATCACCCTACGACATGCAATTAAGTTACAATATCTCGCCTCATTAACAGGCAAAATCCGCAAACAGCGCCCCTTGACTGCAAGCTCAGCGATGTATTAGTTCGAGATATTGACTAATTGGATCGAGGCTCATGCAAGACGCCCCCTCATCGCCCGTTGCGCGACAGCAATCCGTTCGCCTCGTGGTTGAGCGCCTGCTGCGTGACCGCTCGGTATCGCGCGCCGAAATCGCCCGCAGCACGGGCCTGTCCAAGCAGACCATCTCTGAAGTGATGCGTGACCTCGAACGCGACGGCTGGGTCCATGAGGACGGTCAAATTCAGGGCAGCGTGGGGAGAAGCGCCGTCACCTATGCGCTCCGGCCGGACGCCGCCTTCGTGCTGGGCATCGACCTTGGCGGCACGAAACTGCACATCGCACTTGCCGATCTGCACGGAGAGATCGTCGCCGAGAGCATCGAACCGACATCCGGCGACGGCGGCGCTGCCGTGGTCGCACAGATCGAGCGCATGAAGGATGCCCTGCTTCAGCATGCGTCCGTATCGGCGCAACGTTTGCGCGGCGGCGTGATGGGAAGTCCGGGGATGGTCGACCCGGCGTCGGGCAGCATCGTCATCGCGCCCAATATCCCCGGACTGGATAGCCTGGACGTGAGGGCCGCGCTGCGCGAACGGCTCGGGATCGACATCACCATCGAGAATGACGTCAATCTCGCGGCAATCGGGGAGCATTGGCGCGGCAACAGCCGCAGGGCGCGCAGTTTCGCTTTCATCGCAGTCGGCACCGGCATCGGCATGGGCATCTTTTCGGACGGCTATCTCGTGCGCGGTGCACGCGGGGCGGCCGGCGAGATCGCCTACCTGCCGCTTGGGGGCGATCCCTACGATGCGCGCGGCCTTCGCTTCGGTACCCTGGAAACCGCCATCGGCAGTGCCGGCATCGTCGAACGCTATCTCGGGCTCGGCGGCAGCCCCGGCAGCACGGTGCGCGATGTCTTCGATCGGCTCGAAATCGAGGAAGCGGCACGGATCACGATCGACGAGATCAGCCGGATTCTCACGACCGCGATCCTGGCCGTGCACAGCATCCTCGATTCGGAGATCATCATCCTGGGAGGCAGCATCGGCGCACGGCCCGAGTTGAAGCTCCGGATCGACGAACATCTGGGACGCTGCATGCGCGAGCCGGTTCGTATCGAGCTGAGCGCGCTCGGCAATCGTGCCACACTGATCGGCGCGATCGGCAGCGCGATCGACCTCGTGCATCGCTCGCAGTTCGGCATCGGCAGGGATGCCGGCCCGTTGGCGCTTCCCGCCGCGGCGGCAGATGTCGCGGCATGACAGAGCACGCGCCGAGAATTGAGGTTGTCGGCAATGTGAGTGCCATCGCCGAGCGCGCAGCCGCACATGTCATCGCCCGGCTGCACGATCGGCAGCCTGTTACCCTCGGTCTTGCGACCGGAGCGACCATGACGCCGCTCTATGCCCGCCTTGTCGCCGCGACCCGCGCCGGCCTCATCTCGTTCCGAACGGTGTCGAGCTTCAACCTCGATGAATATGTGGGCCTCGCACCCCAATCGCCCGGAAGCTTCCATGCCTATATGCAGCAGCATCTGTTCAGGCATGTGGACATGGAAGCCGGTCGGGCACAGATCCCCAATGGTTCGGCCGACGACATCGCCGCCGAGGCCGCGCGCTATGAGGCGCAGATTGCGGCGGCCGGCGGCATCGACCTGCTGATCCTCGGCATCGGCGCCAACGGCCATATCGGCTTCAATGAGCCTGGCTCGGATTTCGCCTCACGTACTCGCGAGGTCAGACTCGACGAAGCAACCCGCATCGCGAACGCCATCAATTTTCCCGATCCGGCGTCGGTTCCCGAACGTGCGATCACGATGGGCGTCGCGACAATCCTGGAGGCTCGGAGCATCCTCCTTGTCGCCAGGGGACCGGAGAAAGCAGCCGCGATCGCAGCCGCGATCGAGGGTCCGATCACGGCAGCTTGTCCTGCCTCGGCGCTCCGCCTGCACGGCAACGTCGATATCCTTTGCGATGAACCGGCCGCCGCAGCCCTCACCAGGCGGCCCCACAACAACAATCGGAGAAGGGCATGAGCTGGGGACAGCGCGATTTCATGGTGCCGGGACGCTCGCTGGCGGTGGGCGACCGGGGCATGGCCGCGACCTCTCATCCGGCTGTCACGCTCGCCGCGGTCGAGATCCTGCGCGGTGGCGGCAATGCGGTCGATGCCGCCATTGCCGCGATCGCCCTCCAGGGTGTCATCGATCCGCATATGACCGGCATCGGCGGCGACTGTTTTGCGATCTATGCTCCCGCCTCCGGCAAACCTGTCGCCGTCAACGGCTCGGGCCGAGCACCGGCGAAGGCCGAACTCGGCTGGTTCAGGCAACGGGGGCTGGCGTCGATCCCGGACTACTCACCCCATGCAGTCACGGTTCCGGGGGCGGTCGATGCCTGGTGCCGCCTCTCTGCCGACCATGGTTCAAAAGGCCTCGACGAGGTTTTGGCGCCCGCGATCCGCGCGGCCGAGACCGGCTTTGTGGTCACGCCCCGCGCCGCACTGGATTGGGCCCGCTACGGCGATCGCATCGAACGACATCAGGCTGGCGCACCGGTCTATCTGCCCGGTGGCGCTACGCCCGCCGTTGGCAGCAGGCTCGGTCATCCCGCGCTCGGCGCGACGCTGCGCCGGATCGCACGCGAGGGACGCGCCGCCTTTTACGAAGGTGCCGTCGCCGAGGAAATCGTCACAACACTCAAGGCGCTGGGCGGGGTGATGCAGCTTGAAGATCTGGCAACTGCCCGATCGGAGTACGTCGAGCCGATCAGCGCCGACTACCGCGATCATCAAATCCTGCAATGCCCGCCCAACGGACAGGGCGTCGCGGCGCTGCTGATCGCCCGCATCCTTGCCGGCTTCGACATGGCCAATCCGGCGCTCGGCGAGGCCGATCGCATACACCTCCTTGCCGAGGCAACCAAGACGGCCTACCGGCAGCGTGACGCGCTGGTCGCCGATCCCGCATTCCGTCCGCTCGATGTCGAGGCGCTGCTCTCGGAGGCGTCGGTCACGGCAATGCGCGCCTCCATCGACCGGAAGCGCGCCAGCGCAGCAGCCGAGTTCGACATGCCTGTTCATCGTGACACGGCTTATGTTGCCATCGCCGACCGCGACGGCAACATGGTGTCCTTCATCAATTCGCTGTTCTCCGCCTTCGGCAGTGGCATCTACGCCCCTCGCTCGGGCGTGCTGCTGCACAACCGAGGGTCGGGATTCTCCCTCATCGAAGGACATCCCAATGCCATTGCGCCGCGAAAGCGTCCCTTTCACACCATCATTCCGGGTCTTCTGGCGCAGCGTGGCAAGCCGATCATGGCCTTTGGCGTGATGGGTGGACAATACCAGGCGGCGGGACATATGCAGATCCTGGGCGGCGTGCTCGATCGTGGGCTCGACATTCAGCAATCTTCGGACGTGCCGCGCAGCTTTGCGTTCGATGGCACGCTGACGCTCGAGCCCACGATTCCCGGGGCTGTCGCCCACGAATTGATTGCGCGCGGTCATCGCGTGGTCTGGGCGGACGAACCGCTTGGAGGTTGTCAAGCTGTGCACGTCGATCCCTCCCGGGGCGTCATCTTCGGCGCGTCGGACCATCGCAAGGACGGCATCGCACTGGCGGCGTGACCAGGATGAGAAAGACCGCAATGTCGGATCGGACAGCATGAGCGAGATGGCAGAGGCGATCCTGACGATCGAGCGGCTGACGCTGGCGCTGCCCGCCGGCGCAGATCGTGCCTCTGCTGTCGAGGACGTTTCACTTGCCCTGTATCCGCGGCAGATCCTCTGCGTCGTCGGTGAATCCGGCTCCGGTAAATCGGTCTGCGCCTCTGCCGTGATGGGCCTGCTGCCCCAGGCCATTCGCCCGGTTGCAGGGGCCATTCACTTTGAGGGACGCGATCTGCTGAACCTCCCTGCAGCAGAATGGCGGACGCTGCGCGGGCGGCGCATCGCGATGATCTTTCAGGAACCGATGACGGCGCTCAATCCCGTGATCGGGATCGGCGACCAGATCATGGAAGCGTTCGAGGCGCACGGCCAGCTCACGCCAACCGAGCGTCACGCCCATTTGCGCGCCCTCCTCGAAGAGGTGGGCATGCGCGATCCTGAGCGGATCATCCGCAGCTACCCGCATCAATTGTCGGGCGGCCAGCGTCAGCGCGCCATGATCGCAATGGCACTCGCGCTCGAACCATCGATCCTGGTCGCGGACGAACCGACCACGGCACTCGACGTCACGACACAGGCGCAGATCCTTCGGTTGATCCGGGACATTCAGCGGCGGCGCGGCATGGCAGTGCTGTTCATCACTCATGATTTCGGCGTCGTCGCCGACATCGCGGACCGCGTCGCGGTCATGGAGAAAGGCCGCGTCGTCGAACAGGGGCCAATGGAGGACGTGCTCGAACGCCCGCAGCATCCCTATACGCGTCGGCTGCTCGCCGCGGTGCCCGGCGGGACCCCGCCGGTCCGGGCCGAGATCGCGGACGAACCGATCGCCTGCGCGGCGAGCGGACTTGCGAAGACCTATCGGGGCAACGACTGGTTCAGCTCGCAGACCGAGGTCGCAGCCGTGAGGAACGTGCACTTCGAAATCAGGCGCGGCGAGACGCTTGGCCTGGTTGGTGAGTCCGGCTCGGGCAAGAGCACGATCGGCCGGCTGGTGATGCGCCTGACCGACGCCGACGCGGGCGTGGTCCGCATCGGCGATCTGGATTTCTCCGAGGCCCGCGGGGCCCGCCTGCGCGCCGCCCGCAAGCACGTCCAGATGGTGTTCCAGGATCCATTCGCCTCGCTCAATCCGCGTCGCCGCGTCGGGCGGATCATCGCCGACGGACCGATCGCGCATGGTGTCCCGAAGGCGCAGGCCTACGCGCGGGCCGAGGAACTGCTCGAGCTCGTGGGTCTCGACCCAAGTGCCGCGCGCCGCTTTCCGCATGAATTCTCGGGAGGGCAACGCCAGCGGATCGGAATTGCGCGCGCGCTGGCGCTCGACCCGGAAGTGCTGGTGGCCGACGAACCGGTGTCGGCGCTCGACGTCTCGGTCCAGGCGCAGGTGCTCGCCTTGCTCGAGTCATTGAAAGCGCGGCTGCGGCTGGCGGTGCTGTTCATCACCCACGATCTCAACGTCGCGGCCCAGGTCTGCGATCGGATCGCAGTGATGCGCCTCGGCGAGATCGTCGAGATCAAGCCGACCGCGGATCTGCTGAAACGACCGGAGCATCCCTATACAAAGGCCCTGCTGGCCGCGATCCCGGGCAGGCAACGCAGAACGCCCACGTCTCTCTGAACCGCCGCATCTTCATTGAAAGAGGTCTCAGACATGCAGAAGCTCACGGAACTTCCACAGCTGCGCATCGGCCTTGTCGGCAGCGGCTTCATCGCCGCGTTCCATCTGCAATCCATGCTCGGCGTGCGCAACGTCAGCGTCGGCGGCGTCTACAGCCGTTCTGCCGAGCGGCGCACGCGTATCGCGGACAAGGCGCGCAGTCTCGGCCTCGGGCCGGCGCGCGTGTTCGACAGTATCGAGGCGATGTCGATGTCCGGCGAGGTCGATGCGCTTTGGCTGCTGACGCCGAACGACAGCCGTCTCGACATCATGCGCGAGATCCACCGCGTGACCAAGGCCGGGGCTCCCCTGCGCGCCATCGCCTGCGAAAAGCCACTCGCCCGCACGCTGGCCGAAGCACGGGAAATGCGCAGGCTCGTCGAAGACGCGGGCCTGCTTCACGGTTATCTGGAGAACCAGCTGTTCTCGACCGCGGTGATGCGCGGCAAGGACATCATCTGGCGGCGCGCCGTACCCGGAAGCGGGCGCCCCTATCTCGCGCGTGCCGCCGAGGAGCATTCAGGACCGCACGAGCCATGGTTCTGGCAGGGCGACAAACAGGGAGGGGGCGTACTCTCCGACATGATGTGCCATTCGGTCGAGGTCGCGCGCTTCATGCTGACCGCGCCCGGCGCAAAGCGCGACTCCTTGCGGCTGCTCAGCGCCAGCGCCACGACGGCCAATCTCAAATGGACGCGCCCCCGCTACGCTGCCGATCTCAAGACGCGAATGGGGGTCGATTTCACCAAACGTCCGGTCGAGGATTTCGCGCGCGGGATGCTCACGCTGGAAGATGCCGACGGCCATCAATTGATGATCGAGGCGACGACCTCATGGGCCTATGTCGGCGCCGGCCTGCGCATCCAGCTTGAATTGCTTGGTCCCGAATATTCGATGGAGTTCTCCTCGCTCTCGACCGGCCTCAAGGTCTTTCTCTCCCGCGCGATCCGCGGATCGGAGGGCGAGGACCTCGTCGAGAAGCAGAATTCCGAGCAAGGTCTGATGCCGGTCGTCGAGGACGAAGCCGGCATCTACGGCTACACCGATGAGAACCGCCATATGGTGGAGGCATTCAGGCGAGGCCTGAGCCCGGCGGAAACCTTCGATGACGGGGTCGGCGTCATGGAAAAGCTCATGGGACTCTATCGCTCGGCGGAACTTGGCCGGACCATCCATTTCCCGGATCCCGAACTCGAGCACTATGTGCCTCTCGTGGCGCGCTGACGGCGTGGAGCCCTGTCCGCGCCTTTCCTGTCCGTCAGATGCTCCTCTGCGGGCGGACGTCGCACGACGGATGGCTTGCGAAACTGGATCGCGTCCGACCAGCCACTCGCTTTTTGTTTCGACGGTCCGCAAGCGGCGCGGAGCATCGACCCGTCAAACAGCGGACACGCCTTTCCGTTCTCGCGGCGCATTTCGCCCGAGCTTTGCTGGCGCGCGCCGCCAGCAGCATGAAACCACCGAGCGCAAGCCGATTAGCATCCACGCCCCATTGCTCGCCGGATGCGCGGGTGTGCTCATGGAAGCCCCTCCCCTGGTCTCGTCATGTGCTCCGACGTCGCCGGCGAATGATTCTTCGCCTGGTACATTTCGAGCGCTTCCGCGCAACGCTTTATGGTGGGGGCGATCAAAGGCCGATATGCGCGCCGCAGGAGCCACCCTGGAAACCCGACACCGCGCTCCTCCACCGCGACACGAGCCCGCGGATGCATGATAAAGCCAGGTCCTGCCGGGCGATAACGACCCGGATGGACGCCGAACTCTATCCGTTCGATATGCTTGACGTTCTTGTACCCGTAGTGGGCCGGTGCCACCAACCGCAGCGGCGCTCCATGAGCCACCGGGAGCGGCGCGCCGTCCAGACGATCGGCCAGCAGAACCTCCGGCTGCAACAGATCGACCAGTGGCAAAGCGGCGTGGTAGCCATCGCTTCCGCGGAACACGACCAGTCGGTCCTGGTCAGCTTGATCCAAAGCGAACGCGGTGCAGAAGTCGCGAAAGCCGCCCCCTTCCCAGCGGTGGCCGAGACTGCTCCAGGTTGTGACGCAATGGAGGTCGCTGAGCTGGATGGTTCGCGGCAACGCCCCCCAACGATCCGGCCCTACCTCGCCAACGACACGGCCATCATTGCTCAACTCAAATCGCACCACCTCTGGTTTCCCGGGAAAACGGTTCGCAAAGCGCGGCAATCCGAAACGCGGAAAGGAAGCGATCGCGCGTTGGCCAGGTGGCAAGGTCATCGCGCATGATCTCCACGGCTTGCGTGAGACGCCCTGTGCTCTGACGCATTCGGGTGACAGCGCGAGTTGGCGTTAGGGCAGACCGACCAGGGACCCCTGTCGTGCCTGACATGATCTGCCAATGAGCCAGGGACGGCGACAATCATCGGTGACCCTCCTGTTTTGCAGCGCAACTTCGCGTTCGCGATTCATCTACTTGATTTTAATTTTAGAATCTAGTATCTAATTCGTGATGCCGAGGCCGTCGAAGTTTACCGAACACCAGATTCTGGATGCCGCAGCGCGTATCATCGCGAACTCCGGCGTACCCGCCGCGACGATGTCTGCGATCGCCCATGCGCTTGGGGCGCCGTCCGGATCGATCTATCACCGGTTTCAATCACGCGATGAACTGCTGGGCCGCCTGTGGCTTGGCAAAATGGCGGCATTTCAACGGGGGTTTTCAGCGGCGCTCCAACACGATGATCCTGACGACGCCGCCATCGCCGCCAGTCTGTTCGTGCCTCAGTGGGTCAGATCGGATAGAACGGGTGCTCGGATCGCGATCATGCATCGGAGGGAGGAGTTTGTAGGAGGCGGCTGGCCGCCAGATATGGAGCGCGAAGCGCGGCGCCTGGGAAAGGAGCTTGACGTCGTCCTCGACGACATAACCGGACGGCTGTTTGGCGAGGTGTCGCCCACGTTGAAACGCTCGACCAGATTCGCAATCATTGACATCCCCTATGCGGGGGTGCGTCCGCACATCTCGCGCGGTGAAGCACCGCCACCCGAGATCGACAATCTCGTGCGCGCGGCAGCGATAGCGAGCATTCGTGCGACACGCGACACCTACACTGAACCAACTCGAACATGACGGTCCACCGCCACATGATCGAGCGACCCGCACACAGAGAATCCCATGATGGCTACGAAGGTTCTGCAACGAATTGGCGCGGCAATCCTCATCACACTGGGCGTTGGTCACCTCATCCTCAGCATCATCTTTAAAGGACCAAAAATGCTTGATTGGGTCACCCAGGGCCTTTGGGCGGCGGTGCCGCTCAAGCTGGGCACGCAGCAGCCCAGCATCGAAGCATTGCAGAACGTTGCCGTCTTCTGGGCAAGCATAGGCAGCTTTGCAATACCCTCGATTTTGCTGGGCGTTCTCCAGTGGACGCTTGCCGGAAGGAGCATCACGCCTGGGTCGTGGCTCGGCTGGGCGGTGATCGTCTGGTTCGCATTGTTGACGTTGCTGCTGGTCCCATCTCCGGGGATCCTGGGCGTGATCGCCGGCATTTTGTTTCTTGTCGCTACCCGGCAGGCGCGGCCCATTTGACCATGAAGACCTTCGGAACAAGGCGCGAGCTCCGTCGCCTACCATTCAGCGAGGAGTTGGCAGGAGACACCAGCAGCATGATGCACTCGGACCAGATCCATATCGATGCTGATGATCGGACGGATCGACAGTCACTGCCATGACTGGGCGCTCCATCGCGGCGACTACGGCTGGCTCAGAACCATCACCACTCGTGCTGTTTGCTACAACGGGCTGTTTGGCTACAGGACCGCGCGACTGCGCGCATTAATCAGCGATGCTTCCGCGTGTATGACCTTCAGGTTATGAGCCTGACGATTGCCGAGGGCTATTGACCAAGCTGGCCCGCGCGCCAGCCCATCTCCCAGAAGTCTGCCTCGAGTCGGGTGGCTTCCTTGAAGATCGCAATCAGCTCTGCCTCGCGGGCCGGCGTGGCGTAGAGATCGGCGAGATGCTCCAGGTGCGCCCGCGCTTTCGCCGCGACCTCCTGGTACGGCGCGCCGGCGTACTCGGCGATCCAGACGCGATAGGGATTCGTCGCAGCGTCCGCATCGGGCCGCGAGGCGAGCCGCGTTGCGATCTCCGCGTACCCGATCACGCAGGGGGCAAGCGCAACCTTGAGTGCCAGCAGATCGCCGCGCATTCCCGCGTCGAGCACGTAGCGTGTATAGGCCAGCATCTCGGCCGCCGGAGGGGCCTGTTCAAGGTCGCTCGGGGACAGACCCCAATCGGCGCAGAGCTTCACATGCAGGTTCATCTCGACATCAAGGATGGCCGAGAGGCCGGCCGCAGCTTCACGCATGTCGGCAAGCCTGGGCGACTTGTAGACCGCGAGCGCGTAGGCGCGCGCAAACTCGATGAGGAACAGGTAGTCCTGAACGAGGTAGTGACGGAACGCCGCTTCGGCGAGCGAGCCGTCTGCCAATCCGTTTATGAAGGGATGCTCGGTGTAGGCCCGCCACTCAGCGGATGCTTCTGTCTTTAGACGCTCGAAGAAACTCACGATCTATTTCGCCTGACTGGCTTTTCCATGACTTTTGCTCGCTACCGTTAGTGCGCGAACCGGGACGCTGACCTTGACAGGCCGCGGTGATCAGCCGGCCCGATGGCGTACGGAATTCGCTTACCGTTGGTCGCCGGGACTGACTTGGGTTCTCACGCTATCACCAACAGAGCGCAATGCCCAAGTCCAAGTTTCGATTGCAAACGAAGTGCAGCGAACGTGGTCGAATTCACGTGCGTCATGCTGCTCGATCGGGCCGGCTGCGACCTGTTGACGATCTGCGACATCATCGAGAAGCCTGCTGGCCGCTTAGGTACGCCGCGCCTCCTCTTCCCGCGAGGACGAAGAGCATCCCGCGCTTTTCGAGACGTTACATCGTCAGCGGCCGGTGAACACGATCTTCGGCGGCTCGATCCCCTTCTTGATGGCCTCGGCCCGCGCCGTGCGTCCGCGCCTTGCGTCCTCGGAGCTGTGGAGCGCCATAGTGATATCGAGGATCATTGCATCGGCGGTCGGCACACCGCCTCCAGAACACGCCTTCAGCAGAGTTCGTATGGCCGCGTATGAGCGCGTGGGACCGGTCGACAGATCCTGCGCGAATTTCAGCGCAGCCGCTTCGACGTCATCCGCCGGCACCACGAGGGTCGCAATTCCCAGTTCACTGGCGGTGACACCCGACATCGGCTCGCAAAGCATCGCGTAGCGGGCCGCACGCGAACGGCCGATCCGCTCCGCCAGTCGCTGCACTGCGCCGGCGACGGGCGCAGATCCCACCGAAGCCTCGATACAGCGAAACACCGCATCTTCGGCCGCAACGATGAAGTCGCAGGCGAGCGCGAGCTCGAAGGCGCCGCCGAACGCGGATCCACGCACAGCCGCGACGGTCGGAATCGGCAAGGCCTCGATGGCGCGAAACGATTGATTGCATTCGGCAATGAAGGTCCGGAACTGACTGGTGTTCTTCTCCAGGAAGTCGAGCACATCACCGCCCTGGCTGAAATTGGGGCCTTCCGCCCTCACCAGCAATGCCCTGATGTCAGTCTCGCCGGCTTCGTGAACGGCCTGCTTGAGCGCATCCGAGAAGTCCGATGCAATGAGATTTTTCGGCGGGTTGGCGAGCACGATGTGACCGACCGAGTCTTTCTGTTCGAACTTGATCACTTGCATTCCGACCTCCCTTCAACATGTGGATAGTGCGACATCTAGGACGCGCCCCTCATCGCGCGCTCTCGGGAATAAGCGACGACACGACACGGCCGGGACGCATCTGCCAATAGACGGCGAGAAGACACAGGCCGCCGGCTATCGCCAGCGCACCGCCGACAGTTGACAGCGCGGAGCCGAGAGCGCTCTGCGTTCCCTCAAACATGCGATCGGCGATCACTGCAACGAGCGTCGGCGCGACCGCTGTTCCCGTGATGCCGACCCACGCGAAATGAACGGCCGTGATTTTCCCGATCACCGAGCCCGGCGACAGATGCACGATCGTAGAGGTGCCGATGGTGAAAAGGCTCGCAGCCAGCAGATTGAAAGCGGCCAGCAGCAACCAGGTCGCGGAGATGGATCCGGCCGCAGGTGCCAAGACGGCCGGCAGGAAGATCAACGCGCATATCGCAATTCCGAGCGCCGGGACCCCCGGCAGGCCGTACCGCCGGTAGACCAGGTCGACGAGGAAGCCAGCGCTGAGTTGGCTCGTGGTGCTGAGCAGCAGCACGATGAGACCATAAGTCAGGCCGATCTCGCCTGCCGGGATCTTCCATACCCGCCCGAGAAATGCGGGAACCCAGGACGAATAGGCCACCGACAGCATGATCGTCGAAGCGTTTGCCAGAAAGAGCAGCGCAAAGACCAGCCATCGACCACGTATCGCCTCTAGAACTTCCTTGAAAGCCACAGATTTGGTTGGGCCGGCCGATCGCCTTGCCGGCTCCGGAAACGTGAAAACGAGCAGGGCAACAGGCAGTGCAAACACGCCACAGGCGATCATGACGAGCTGCCACGAGCGAATTGAGATCCCGAGCACCGGCACGACATAGGCCCCGTTCTCGCCGACCAGGTGAAGAATGGCTCCTCCAGCAAGAAGCGCGATCCCGCCGCCAATGCTCGCACCCATCGCCCAGATCGCAACGGCACGCCCGCGGAAGCGCGTATCAAATGCATCTTTTACGAGCGACATGCTCGCCGGCCCACATGTTGCCTCGCCCGCACCAACCCCGCAGCGGCTCAGGAACAGACCTGCATAGGTCGTGGCGGAGCCGCAAAGGATCGTCGACACTCCCCAAGCCGCGATCCCGATGCCGAGAATGCGTCTGCGGGAGAACCGATCGACAAGCACGCCGACAAGAAAGCCTCCGATGGCATAGGTGATGATGAAGGCGGCTCCGATCAGAAGGCTCATCATCGTGTCCGATATGCCGAGATCACGCTTGATGGGTTGAACCAGGAGCGGAAGCGCCGCACGATCGATGAATGCGACCGCATTCACCAGGCAAAGGACGCCGACCATCCACCAATGAGCCGGAGCGGGCCGGTCTGCTTCCTGTTCCATCTTCATCCTTCGTTTCCTCCTGTGTCGGCTTTTGTGTGCTATTTCGTTGCTAAGGCTTCGCTCCACGTTTCGGCCGCGATTTTCCGGACGACAGCGTTGAATTTCGCGGGCGCTTCGAGCTTGAGCATGTGGCCGCAAGCCTCGAACGGATGCGACGTTGCGGAAGGAGCCGCGGCGAGCAGCCGCGCCGCGTGATCCCGATGTGGCGCGACCTGATCGAGCGCGCCGGAAAGGATGGCAATCGGGCACCGCACGGCCGAGATGACGTCCGGCGTGTAGATTGTGAAAAGCGATCGTATCGCCTGCCGCCAGCCGTCGGTCGTCATGGCGTCGCGGAGGCGCTCGACATGCTGCCTGACCAGCGATGGCGTGTCCGGCGCCAGCAACTTGTCCGCGATGGCCGCGCGTGAAACCGGAATGTCGATATCCGCCGTGCAAAGCCAGGCATTGAGCTCGGCTGTACGGGCATCGCCGAGGAGATGGCCTCTGGCGACATTCGGGGCGGACAGAACGAGACCGTCGACCATTGCCGGATATCGCCGCGCGAAGGCCAGCGCCACGACGCTCCCCCATGAGCTTCCGACAAGGACGGCAAGCCGCCGCACCCCAAGCGCGCGCAGCAACCCTTCCAGGACATCTGCATAGTCGTCGATGCCGGCGTCTTGTCCCGGGATGGGCGAGCTGCCGCCGAAGCCCGGCGCATTCCAGGCGATTACGCGAAAGTCCTGCGACAGCCCGGCAAGCTGGGCACGGTATCCGGCCGCGCTGGAGCCGAGCCCGTGCAGCATCAGCACCGCGGGATTGCGCGCGTCCCCAGTGGCACGATATTCGATGCGCCCCCGTTCTCCGGAATAGACCGGCGACGCAACGGCCACCTGCGCAAGCCTGGACAAGTCCGGCGCAAGGAGTTCGGTGTCGAGGGCGGATAACGCTGCCATCGATCAAGCTCCAGCCGCCAGCTCCAGCCGCTTGGCCGGTTCATGCGCATCGTCGGAGCGGTAGCCGAGGCGGCGAGACAGATCTTCTGCGCTCTGCCGAAGGGCACGGGCGAACACGCCGTCGAGATCGGCGCGAAACCGGCTCGCCTCGCCGACCGCAGTCAGAGCCAGCACCGCCTGGCCGCTCGCATCGAGCACCGGAGCACTGAGTGCGTTGATCACGGTCTCGCTACGGTAGAAAGTTTCGAGCTCCTGTCTTGCGAGTCCCGATCGCCGGACGTCATCGAGACGCTGTTCCCAACCGCCCGCGTCGGACATGGCAACGTCGCCGGGCCAGTCCGTCTGCGCGATCGCCTCGGGCGGAAGATGCGCGGCGAATGCCAGACCGGTTGCCGTCGAGGTCACCGGCAATATTAATCCGACGGGAAGCGCGTCGCTGACGGGAACGGAGGCCGGCTCCCAGTGGGTGATGGTTGGGCCGTGGGTGCCCCAGACGGCGAGCGCCATCGTCTCGTCGAACTGGTTCGCAAGGCGCTCGATCGCTCGCGTGCCGAGCCGCGTGGCGGCGAGTTGCGCCTGCTTGCGATCGGGCGACAATACGCCGTCAGCCAGATCGTGGGGATCGGCCAGCAGATATTGACCGTTGCCGAAGACAAGCGGCTTGCGTTCGGCGCGGTCGATCTCAAGCACCTCGCCGACATAGATGGTGTGGTCGCCGCCCGGCACGCGCGACACGACGCGGCACTGGAGCCTGGCGCTGCAATCGCGGAGCAGCGGCACGCCACAGGCGCCGATATCGACATCGATGCCGACGAACTTCTCGTGCGAAGACTTCGCAAAGCGCTTTGACAGCCCGATCTGGTCCTCGGCCAAGATGTTCACGGCAAAACGTTCAGCCGCGAAGAACGCCGGGTGGCTGTGACTTTTGACCGCCTGGCTCCAGAGTACCAGCGGAGGATCAAGCGAAACCGAGCTGAAGGAATTAGCGGTGACGCCATGGAATCGGCCTTCGTCATCGGCCGTGGTCACCACGGTGACGCCAGTGACAAAGGTTCCGAGCACGCGCCGCAGGTCGCGGCTGTCGAACAGAGGAGCATCAGCCATCTTCCACCTCCTTGCGTTCACCCGTTTCGGGCACTCAAGCGGCAACCGCTTCGGCCGCCTTCACCGCTGGCATCACCTGTTCGGCGAAGCGGCGGATCGAGGCCGCCGCCTCCGCATGCGGCATGGTTCCGAACATGAAGCTGCCGATCACGTAGTTCAGTCCGCCAAGCGCGACCTGGTCGGACAGGATTTGCGTGACGGTTCGGGCCGAGCCAGCGATCGCATGGCCGGATTCAACGAGCTGGTCGAACGAGGGCGGCAGCTTCGCGTTGACCGGCTGCGTCCCGTGCTTGCGCCAGAGCTTGATGAAATTGTCGTAAAACGCCGGCCAGGCCTTTCGACCGAGCTCATGGGCGTCGCGGTCGGTCTCGCCGACGATGATGTAGCGGTTGACGCCGATGAGGGGCGAGGCTCGGCCCTGTAGACCGGCGGAGGCCATCTCCTCGCGATAACGATCGGAAATGGCGCGCACGCGGGACACCTGTCCGCCGCAGACCACATTCATGCCGTTGCGCGCCGGCCAGACCACGGAATCGGGCGAACCGACCGCGTACCACATCGGCGGATGCGGGCGCTGGAGCGGCTTCATTTCCACCGCGTAGTCGTTCAAGCTCCAGAACTCGCCTGTCGTCGTGACCGTGTCCTGCGCAAAGCAGCGCTGGATCACTTCGAAGGCCTCCGCGTACATCTTCGCCGCCTTCGCGGATTCGATCCCGAGCGCGTCGAGCTCGTGGGGCGAGGCGCCGCGGCCAATCCCGAACTCGAACCGGCCGCCGCTGAGATGATCGAGCATGCAGATCTCTTCATAGAGACGCGCGGGATTGTAGGTCGGTAACAAATAGACCAGCGGACATAGCCGCAATCTCTTGGTCCGCTGGGACAGAGCCGCCATCCACACGCTGGGCGACGGCGTCGTGCTCAGCGGGGTGCCGTGGTGCTCGCTCATATGGAAGCAGTGGAAGCCGAGCCGATCATAGAGCTCGGCGAGCGCAAGCCGGTTCTCGTACTGCTCTGCCAGCGGGAAACCGGAGCGATCGTTCTGATCGAAGACGCCGAACTTCATGACGAGGATCCTTTCGCAGGTGATACGGTTGATGCGCGGCCGCAGTTAGGTGCTCTGCCGGGCGTGGATCTGGAACAGATTGTTCTCGGGGTCGGCAAACGTCGCGACGCTGCCGTGCGAACCCATGTCGCGGCTCGACAGGTGCAGCCCACCGAGCCGCTCGATCCGCTGCGCCAACTGAGCCACGTCGGTCGCGCCGAAAACGACCACACTCCCGCGCGCGCCCGTGGCCGCTTCGGATGGCGAGCTCAGCGCGAACGCGAACTGCCCAACCTTGAACTGGCACCAGTTGTCGCGATCCCGAAAAGCCAGCGGAAGCTCCAGCGCCTCTGCGTAGAAGGCCTGCATGAGATCCATATCGTTGGCGACCGTGTAGACGCTGCGGAGGGCACCGAGGGGCATCTTCGTCTCCTTCCCAAATATTCAACGTTGTTGAAGTTATGTTTTATTGTTGTATAGTGCTCGCGGCTTTTGTTTGTGTCAATCTCGATTCGCTGAACCGGTCGAAGGAAGCAGATGCAGGAGAAGAAGCCGCGCCGCGGCATTCAGTCGGTGGAAATTGCCTTTCGGATTCTGAGCGTTATGCAGACGAGCCAGCAGGCGATGGCTCTCAAGGACATCGCGCCGCTGGCGGGCCTGACGACGAGCGCCGCGAATAACTATCTCGTGAGCCTCGTCAGGATCGGGCTCGCCGCCGCGGACGAGAAGCCGGGCCACTACCGCCTCGGGCCTGCGGCGCTCTCGCTCGGCGTCAGCGCAATCCAGCAGATCGACGGCTTCGAGATCGTCCGCCGCGAGGTCACCAATCTGCGCGACATCACGAGCCGAAGCGCGGCCGTCACGACATGGACCGACGACGGCCCGCTCAGCCTGTTCAAGCAGGACGGCGATCAGCGCGGCGCGTTCGAGTTTCGGACCGGACTGATCCCGATGCTGGGGTCTGCGGCAGGGAAGATCTATGCCGCCCGGCTGGCGCCAAACCTGACGGCGCATCTGATCGAGCAGGAGTGGGGCGCCGTCTTCGGCGGCAGGCCCGACGCCGGCAAGTTCAGGGACGATGCGGCGCGCGAGCTCAAGCGAAAGGGCTACACGACGATCGTCCGATCCGACCTCACCGGCTATGTCTCAATCGCGGCGCCGATCGTGGACTGGAACGGTGATCTTCGCTTCACCCTCAGCCTCGCCGGCACCCGGGCCTCAATGAAGGTCGAGCCGTCGAGCGATCAGGTGAAAGCGCTGCTCGCGAGCGCATCGAGCGCGACGCAGGCGCTTGGCGGCAAGACCGAAAGATGAAACCGGAACAGACCGCAGGATGAATGCCAAGAAGAATTAGTGCACTCTCCTTCAGGCGTCCATATTTCCAACGGCCATGGAGTGGGGAATGCCTTTCATTCCATCACCATCGCGTGGTCGTTTTTGCCAGAGGTCGGCGCGCTCCGCAGCAGCAGGACGAGGGGAATGGCCGCGAGCGAAAGGACCATCATCAACTTGAAATCGTCGATGTAGCTAATGATGGAAGCCTGCGTTTGTATGGCCTGATCGAGCGCCGCCCGTCCGCTTGCGGTCAAGGGGCTGAGGGCGTGCCGCACGATGTTGTTATCAAATACGTGATTGAATGCCGTGACATGGCTTGGACGGCTTATGCCGTGCTCTCCCGGGAGCCGAGTTCGTTCTGGCCTCCCTCGCTCTCGCGAAAGTCGCCGGCACCGCGCCGGTTGACGCGACTGCCGCCTCCGCAAGAGCTTGACCGTAGCAACGACGGCTAGGACCACACGGTTTTGCCGTACGCACGGCCCGCCATTTCGCCGCAGTTTTCCCGACCCTGTCGACGGAGCCGGAAACTTACAGACGAGACGAACCTGTCAGCATCGCTCATCCGGCACGAAGTCTTGGGCTCACGGAGAGCAATCCGCCCTGCCCTTGGCCTCTCGCGCCCGACGCTGCCGCGTCCACCGCAAGCCCGGCTCGCGAAACGTGACGACACAAGATCGACCCTCAAGGATGAGCCGGGAGGGACGACGCATACGCTATTTCCGAATTTCGGGAAAGTGGAATATTCTTGTGGAGAGGGGTTGACGGGGGTGGCGGGTGTTTTGCCCGACGGGGTAGCGGCGATCAGAGCGAGCGCAGCTAGTCCGAAAGGTTAGAAAACGCGGCCGCGCCTTGCGCGAGCTGCTCGTCCAGGGTCATTGGATGGCACCATCCCCTTGAAAGGCGTCCCGGAGCATCTACATAACATCCCTATACCATCCAGTGGGATGGTAAATGGATGGATGGTTCTCTATGGCCGCTAATGTGCACGAGCTGCGATCCAAGTCCCCCGACACCGAGAAGATCACGATCAACCTTGGCTACGTCGACCTCGGTCATGTCGATCTTATGGTGCAGGAAGGGTTCTATTCGAACCGGACCGATTTCATCCGGACAGCAATCCGGAACCAGCTCGAGCGACACGTAGAGGTCGTCAGACAGTCCACGGCCCGGAAGAACCTGGACCTCGGGCTGCGCAACTACACTCGCGAGGATCTCGAAGCGGCGCGGCGCGCCGGCGAGATGCTGCAGATCAATGTTTTGGGCTTAGCCACCATCGCCCAGGACGTCACTCCCGAGTTGGCTCGCGCCACAATCGCGTCGGTCTCGGTGCTGGGGGCCCTTCACGCCACTCCCGCGGTCAAGGCCGCTCTCGCCGACAGAACGAGGTGAACGATGCTGAATCAAGACAT
>NZ_SPQT01000053.1 GCF_004571025.1 Bradyrhizobium niftali
GTACCGCGCGTTGACCAGAATGACCTCAAACCCGCGCTGTTCTAGGATCTCGTAGACTGGGATCCAATAGACTCCAGTGGATTCCATCGCGACACTGGTCACGCCGCACGTCTTGAACCAGTCCGCCAGCTCATGCAGGTCTTGCGTGAATGTGCCGAATGCACGCACTGGCGTGTCGGTGCAGGCCGGGTTCACCGCGGCCATGTGCATCTTTGATCCGATATCGATAGCGGCCGCGCCGAGGTTGACCGGGTTTAAGTCCGGGCCGCCACCGGTTGTCCTCTTAGGCATCGCAACTTCTCCGTCCGATGATGGGCTGGAGGGTCTGGGCTATGCCAATTTGTCATCTTCCTAAATCGGGATCGCCGCCGAAACGGCGTCACCACTCTCAAGTCCGCATGCGCCCATGGACCACGTTTTTTAACGGGGACAGTGCCTCCAATAAGCTGACGGCCGCTACCCTCCGAGCCAAGGGATAGCACAAGGCTGTTTCTATCCCGCGCAGGCGCGCCACGACGCTGGACAGTTTTTTAGGATATCCCGCTCGGCCTTCAGCTTGGCGACCTCACGGCGCAGCCGCTCGATTTCCTGCTGCCCCGGCTTCATCTGCCCGTGGCCGGGAAACGCCTGCGCCGGGTCGAAGCCGAACTCCTTCACCAATTTGCGGAGAACATTCTTATGAACGTCCAGGTCACGGCGGCTTGCGCCCGACACCCCACGTTCCCGGACCAGCTTGACCGCCTCGACCTTGAACTCGCGACTGAACTTCCGTCTCTCCATCGCCCACCTCCGGCTTCATGAAACACCTAATCTCGGTGTCCATCAAACCGGCAGCAGCTCACATCGATTGCAGGATCGCAAGCGGAGACTATACGTCAAGGGGAAGGCTGAACCGTCCTGGCGTTTCTGGGAGTCAGGCGCCACCTGGCGCAAGCTCGGAAACGAAAGGGCTTCGGCGGGGAACAGTGGAGTAGTGGCGGCACGACACTCTAAGGCTGTTCGTCAGCTATCGAGTGCGACGCGACGGATCGAAAGTTGCCTCAGCAGGGTAGGTCCGATAAGCCTTCGAGTGAGCAAATGTGGGCGCGCAGTGCGGCAAATCCGCACGCTGCGTGCGACGTGGAGGGGAGTGGAACGTGGCACGGTCGAGCCGCCTGCCGGCGCGCCAGTCCTCGACCCTACCTGCGAGCCGGCGGTGAAAGTCCCCGGCCAACTCACCCCTATTACTGCGGGCGGACCCGAGGCGGCCGGTTGATCGTGAAGCACAAGAAGGGAAACGCCTGACGCGCAAGCTGACGGCGTTGCGCCAGGACGCCTGGCGGCTCATGCACGCGCCACTGGCCATGCAGCACCTCGCCGCCGTTCTGAGCGGGCGCTACGGCTACTGACAGGCCGCACAATGATCCAGCGCTCAAAGTGCGTCGGACTTGGCTAGGATATCTGAGATGGCGCAGCCAGAAAATTCGGCGCATGGGCTGGCCGGAGTTCGAGACCCTGACGGCAGGCTTCCGCCTGCCAACTCCACGCATCACTCGCACATGGGCGCAGGCGCGGATATGACGCGAGTGACTCTCGGGAAAAGCCGGGTGCTGGAACGCCGCATGCCCGGATCTGTAAGGGCAAAGTCCAATGGTGAGCTACTGGGCCATTGCGGTCAACCACAATTCAGGCGACGATCAATGCCGAACGCCTCTGCCGAATGGATGCTTTCAAAGACGGGGCAGAGGCTTCGCTGAATCTCGCCGGCGACGGTATTTGAGATGCTGGCGGAAAGCTTAAATAGGCGTCCCGTTCTTTAATCGCGGGTACGGTGTCAACCCCGATAGACAAAGGTGATCTGCTGCCAGGTTGATGGTTCTTCCGCGCCCGTCTCTCCAGGAGCCGCCGCATGATGGCGTTTAAGGTGTGTATCTCGATGTGAAGGGCGCGGTGCGTAAGCCCGCAGGGACGACTTCGAGATTGCCAACACCTTCGTCCCGGCAGGGACGCCTGTTCCGCCGAAGGCGGATCTGCGTTGGTTTAAGATTGGTTCATGCCGCCCGCATCTCTGCCTGGAACTGAGTGCCATCGGTCCAGATGGCATCGAGGATGACAGCCATTTTGCGAGCGACGGCAACCTTCGCCGGGGCCAGCTTGCAGCCCCTGCGTTTGAGCGCAGAACCTCGCCTGACAACGGTCAGCAGGACGTTCGCGGCCTCGAACAGATAAGTTCCAACCTGTTGGTTGCCGCGCTTGGAGATGCGGCCAGTGCGATCGATCTCACCGGATTGATAACGTCTCGGCGTCAGGCCGAGATAGGCGCCAAGTCGGAGGAATGTCTGAAGCGAGCGGGGTTGTCGATGGTAACGACGAAGGCTAGAGCGGTCAGGACCGATACCGGGAACGGTCATCATTCGCCGAACAGTTGGTCGCTTTTCGCCTGGCGAGGAGTTGTCGATCCCAGTTTTTCACTTTGCTCGGTCAAACAGGACTGAGCAAGGAGTAGGGGCGCGACAATATCTTGCAAATCCGGCGCTTCTTCATAGCGCTGCTCCCTTTCGATAACGGCTGGGGCCCATCCTACGGACCCTCGTGTCCTCAAGAAGACGTCAGCCGCGATTACGCCATGTGAAGAAGCCCATTTGAGCGCCGTCGGAATCGCGAGCGGTTGCGATAAGACATTCAGGATGAGGCGCAACAGCAGCCTCAGCCAGGCGAGAACCAGGCGGAGATTGTGGCCGACGGCGGAGAGGATGGCGTTGGCGGCGTCGCCGTCGCGGCCTTGATAGCAGCGGCCGAGGTGTCCGTCGCACTTCATGTGCCCGATCACGGGCTCGATAGCGGATCTGCTCGGAGCTCGCGTTTCATCACACAAGATGCCGCGCTTCTGGCCCGAATGAAGGCGCGGTGTGGATTTGATGCGTTGTCCGCAACAGCCCTTGTCGACATAGGCGCGCTCGATCGCGCAGCCGGTAAGCTTCTCAGTGGCATCAATGATGTCGGCGAGCGTGTGGCCGTCATAGGGATTGCCTGGCAGCACCTTAGCATGCAGCGCGAACTGGCCGCCAGGGGCGCGAGCGTTGGTGGCGACGATGGAGGCTTTGACGCCGAACTCATAAGGCGCTGAGGCCTTGCCCCTGCCGACGCACTCGACTGGCGCATGGAATAGAGCTTCCAGCCGCGCTGGTGCTGCTGTTGGGAGCGGATCTGACCAGCACGGGCGAGCGGCCGTTCAAGTGCCGCCTCAAGCTCGGGCTGGCGGACGTCCCGGATGATCCGGCCGAGCCGGCTGCGCAGCAGGCGCAATTGCCGCTGATGCCGCTTGAACTGCTTGGCATGGGCATAGCGAGAAGCCATCATCGCCGCGCGCTTGGCGATGCGCAGATAGGACTGTCGCAATCGCACACCGCATTTGCGGGCCAGGAGATTGAGCCCCTTGATCGCCGCATGGACCAGCTTGGCGCGATCGGGAAGGTCATGCCCTTCGGCTGAACCGTGGCGTCCACCGTGACCCGCTTGAGATCGCGCGTCTGCAGCGCGCCGGTCGCGTGCGCCGCCCTTAAGCTCCCGGCCAGCACGAGCTCCCGTTCGTTGCCGAGCCACTTGCGCCAATGGCTGAAGTCGGAACGCTCGTGCGGGAACTCGTGCTGGAAGAACTCCTCGCCGGTGAAGTCCTGGAAATACCCAGTCGTAGGCCCAGCGCTCGCAGACGCTCTCGTTGGACAAGCCGTAGATTTGCTTGAGCAGTAGTCCAATCACGAAACGTCTTTCGATCCCCGGGGCCCTTGTCGCTGTAAAGCGGCGCGATCTCGCGATCGATCCAAGCCCCGGTCGATCGTGGCCAAGCTGCACCAGCTCATGCTTCAAGTTGATGATCTGGTCAGCCTGGCGCAAAACAGATTGCCTTTCCCCCTCGCCTCCGGCTTCTTCGGTCCATCTTTTCCCCTCCGCTGCGACCACGGAATGACAGGCCTCAACGCCCCAAAGCTTGCAAACCGCAGCGGTGCCAAAAATCGAGACCCGCTCAACGGCTTAGGCACTTTTCCGCGAACGACTAAATAGTTCGAAAAAGGTAGGCTAAACGCATGATTTGAGCGCGGATCCAGCACTCATTGCATGAATTCGTACTGAAACGTAATTACGTTTGCCGCCGGTCAGACGTGACCCAATTTTGAGAAGCCCCTAGGGCCGGCAAACGGGAGGGGTCACGTAAATAGAGGCACGGGACCAGCATCTCACATGCGATCTGGCTGCCGAAACAGCACCTAACCCGGCCAACAGTTTCCCGCTCGGATCGTGCAGCTTTTAGCAGAGTAGTCGGCTGGCCCCTCTAGGCGCAGTACCAATGAAAATACGGAGGAGACACCTCGCATGACGAAACTTAATAGAATGGTAGCTGCTGCGGTAGCGCTGGCAGTTACTTTGGTGGCTTCGACGGCCAACGCGGGTGCAGTGCTCGATCGTGTTCTCGCCGCCAAGACGCTGAAGGTGGCGGTCGGCGCGGACTGGCCGCCGATGTCATTTTTGAACGACAAGCACGAGCTCGATGGTTTTGATGTGGACGTGGCTAAGGGCATCGGTGAACGCCTCGGCGTGAAGGTCCAATTTGTAACGCCGGGCTGGGACATCATCACCGCGGGCAACTGGCAGGGCCGCTGGGATCTTGCCATGGGTCAGATGACGCCGACCAAGAAGCGTGCAGAAACCTTCAGCTTTCCGGCTGTGTACATCTACGCGTCGGCGGTCGCTGCCGTCCACAAGGATAGTAAGGCGACGAAGATTTCGGACCTCGATGGCAAGGTCGTCGGTGTCGCGGCAAACACGACCACTGAATCCTATGCCAATCACATTCTAACACCGGACTGGCTTGATGCTACGCCAGTGAAATATCAGTTCAACCCCGGCAAAGTGAAAACGTACGAAAGCAGCAATATGGCGTTCGATGACCTTCGCCTCGGTGATGGCGCTCGTCTTGATGCGGTCCTCGCCGGGGACTCGCAAGTGCGCACCGCGATCAGATCCGGTTACCCAATCAAACAGCTCGGCGGCAGCCTTTTCTCCGCGCCGGCAGTTCTGGCGACTGTACATGGTGACAAAGAATTTGACGGCAAGCTTGCAACCGCCCTCAAGAGCATGAGGGAAGACGGCACACTCTCCAAACTGTCGAACAAGTGGTATGGTGCCGACAGGACTATCGCAGAATAGGGCTCACGTAACTCTGGCGGCCCGGGTGACCCGGTCCGTTCTCTTTGGTAGGGCTACTCATGCTATATCCTGATACAGTTGAATCCGAGGTGCTCGTCCATAAGCCTTGGTTTGTCGTCTCGATCTTTGCGGTCGTGCTCGCGCTTTGTTTGATATCCAACCTGACGGGCACGGCTATGGGAGAACTCATGCGGCCCGTGATCGGTGATCCACTGCAAAGCGGCTTCTATGGCCGCTTCGCGATTGCCCTTTTCATTGCGGTTAGTTTTTGCCTTAACGTCGTGCTCATCGGTTTTGCTCCGCTCAAGGTGCAAATCGCCGTTGTATGGCTGGAAACGCTGCTTCTCTTTATCGCATTTTCCACGACATTTAATCTAAGCCTGCCGTTTATTTGGGAAAAACTTCCCTTCCTGATCACGCAAGGGCTGGTCACGACAATCTACATTTCGGCGATTTCCATATTCTTCGCGTCGCTCATCGCTATCGTTGCTGCGGTTGCAAAGCTTTCAAACAACGGCTTCGCCTACGCGATCGCCAGCTTTTATACCTCGTTTTTTCGCGGCATGCCGCTCCTTATGCAGGTCTACCTGATCTATCTCGGCTTGCCGCAGTTGGGGTTTTTGATCGACGCTGTCCCCGCAGGTGTCTTGGCGCTTTCACTGTGCGTCGGCGCATACATGACGGAAATCTTTCGTTCGGGCATTCTGAGCATCGACCGCGGCCAATGGGAGGCTTCGCGATCCATGGGTTTCGGTTTCAGCCTCACCATGCGCAAGATCATCCTGCCGCAAGCGCTTCCCATAATCATTCCGCCGATGGGCAATATGTTCATTGCGATGTTGAAGGACAGTTCTCTCGTCTCAGCTATCGGCGTGTGGGAGCTGACGTTCCTTGCTCGCACACTTGGCCAGAGCACCTTCAATCACATGGAGATGCTGATAACCGCGGCAGTCATCTATTGGCTCATGTCGATTTGCCTCGAGCTGATACAATCCCGGATCGAGCGTCATTTCGCGAGGAGCAAAGCGCGGTGATCGCCGACAAAATTATCGAGGCGAAGGATGTCTCAAAGTGGTACGGCACCTTCAGGGTGTTGACCGACATAAATCTCACCGTTGGTAAGGGCGAACGCATCGTCATTTGTGGCCCCTCTGGATCGGGGAAATCGACCCTAATTCGCTGCTTCAATCGGCTCGAAGCCCATCAGGAAGGCGAGATCATCGTGAATGGCATTAGGTTGCACAACAGGATGCGTAACGTGGCTGAAGTGCGCAAGCATGTCGGCATGGTGTTCCAGCAGTTCAATCTCTTCCCCCACATGACCGTGCTCATGAATTGCATGGTTGGGCCGATGTGGATCAAGGGCGTGCCCGAGGCTGCGGCAAGAAAGACAGCGCTGAGATTCCTGGAGCGAGTGCGTATTCCGGAACAGGCGAACAAATATCCGGTTCGGCTCTCCGGAGGACAGCAGCAGCGCGTTGCAATCGCCCGCTCCCTGTGCATGGAGCCTGCGGTCATGCTCTTCGATGAACCGACGTCTTCGCTCGACCCAGAGATGGTGGCTGAAGTGTTAGAGACGATGACGAGTCTCGCGCGGGACGGCATGACTATGGTTTGCGTCACGCACGAAATGGGCTTTGCGCGCGCCGTGGCGGACCGAGTGCTCTTCATGGACTCGGGTCGGATCGTCGAAGAAGGCAAACCCCAGGACTTCTTCACCAATCCACGACATGAAAGAACGAAGCTTTTCCTGAGCCAGATCTTGTCACACTGAATGGGCGTGCAGACGTTCATTGGATGCCGATCGCACGTCACGCAGCAGAATGAATCAACCCGCAATCCCCGCGCAGATATACCGCGCGCGTGCCGAATTCAACCCAAGGCCCCACTGGAAATCATACCGGAGATTCAATCTGCCCAAGAAGAGATTAAGGCATTGCGGCGCTGGTTCCACGCTCATCTAGGGCTTGCTTTTGAAGAAACGCAAACGAGCGACGCGAAGCATAACGAGCGCACGGTGGTCTCACGTCCTGGCTCCAAAGTTTCCGAACGACTGACCAGCAGCCCCGCTGCGGCTGTTCTCGACGCATTGAAGTGAGACTGAGCGACGACAAAGTTGCGTAAAACGATGCTATCGGCGCCCGCGCTCTTGACCCTTGCTCCATGTCCGGTCAGCGAGACAAGCCAACAGGAATGAGAATGACAAGCTGGGGGATGATGGATGTGATTGATGACGCGAACGCCTCAGAGTTACCACCCGTCTTGCCCAAATCTCCAAGACGTTTCTCTTAGATTCTCGCGCTCGTGGCCGTCTCCATCGGTCTGTGCGCCGGGGCAGCTTATTATTGGACTAACATCGAAAGTGTTTTCGCGACGTCATCGACGCATGAACCTGTCTCTGTGCCAAGCTTGTCACCTGAAGATAGGGAAGCTCTCTCGGAGATTCGATCGGGGCAACGGCAAGCGATTGACGAAATGGCAGAGCTCAATCGCAATATCGGTGCGCAGCAGGCCGATTTGAGACGGATGGCGGATCAGATCGAGGCGCTGACTGCGAAGATTGTGTGTTTGCAGAATTTACCCGTTGCCACGACTTTGCCCCGACTCCTTCGCCACCAGCACCTCATCCGGTTTTGAGGCCTGTAAAGAGAGTGATCCAGCCCTCTAAACCGAAAGGGCCGATCTCGGTCGGGGGCGCGCCGGTGCCCCCCGCGCCAGACTCCGACAAGCGTTGATACAAGCGATTGCTTTGTCGTGGCCACCTCTGCGCTTCGGCCTTGCGGCCCTCGACCGTGGTGGGGTGACGGACTTGCGCGTTATGGCGCTCGCGAAGAAAGATAACGTAGCGATTCGCAGTGCACTGAATCAGCGGTCATCCTCCGCGGGAGTCTCGACTGGTACGGCAAAGCCGGCCTTTATGCGATCCAACACGACCATCGTCTTGAATCCTTTTATGTCGGGATTCACGTAGAAAAATTTGCGGGTGAACTCCTCATAATCCTCCATGGTGCGGGCGGTAACGTATAGGACAAAGTCCGCATCGCCGGTGACATAGAAGCCGTTGACGACTTCAACCGACGATTTAACGGCCTTCTTGAATTTGTCGATTATGTCTGCGCGCTCCCGCTCGAGGCTCACAAGCACAAGCATTTGAATAGGTCTACCTACCGCCTTCGGCGAAACGATCGATATGTCGGCCTCGATGATACCGTCAGAACGAAGCCTTTTGAGTCGGCGCTGACATGCGGTCGCAGAAAGCCCGGCTAGTTCTCCAACCTCCTCGGAAGTTACGCGGTTGTTTTTTTGCACGATCTCGAGGATGCGAGCATCTATCCGATCGTATTGCATCATCGGACCCCACCTTGAGGTGAATTTCACCGAGAAGCGGCTTCACGGCGCAGGAAATCCTCGCAAGGCTATCCTAGCTTCAGGGTCATTTTCAACTAACGACGGGTTGGTAGCTCGGCGTCCGGATGGAGGGGGTCTTCTAACGTATCGTCAATTGGGGAACGCAGACGACAACCTGTTGAACTTGAGCGGAAAATGGTGGGCGCACAAGGGATCGAACCTTGGACCTCTCCCGTGCGAAAGAAATCTACAGCGCAGGTATGCTACTGGGTAGCTGTGGCGTACAAATGGGACGAATCACTAACTATGCCGAGAAGTTGACGAGCAAGTGTGAATCGGCGCAGAGTTCGGAGGACAGATACCGCTATCCTGCCTTGTGCCTTGGCACCTGATCCAGTGTTGGCTGGGCCATGCTTCCCCAAATCGTTCCGTCCCTAAGATGGCGTTCGCCGCTTGCATGTGGACTCAACCTGCAGGGGCGGGACTGGCGCGACAAAGGCTAGGCAGTATCACGGCGCGACTGAGTCCATCAGAGCCTCTGCCATGAAATTTGCTGATCTGCTCTCTGATGCTGATGTCGTGCTAGCCCTCGAGCCGGATGAATTGGGCTTGCGCCTCCTTCAGGTGCTTGCGCGCTGGCCCGACCACATGCGTCAGTTGGAGGTCGGTACATTCACGAATTCGGCGCTGGGGCCGACCAATGCGCCAGGCGGCCTATCCGGCGAACAAGCGAGGCGAACTCACCAGGGCCATCCGGGAGGCTTGGTACTGGCTCGAAGGCGCCGCTCTGCTAATCCCGCACCCCGGCTACGATGAACCACATACGCTTCGCGTGCTGAGCCGCCGCGCTCTCAAACTTGCCGAATAGTCCGATCCGGCTCGCTCCCTCAGCGGCCGCCGCTTAGCCAGGGATTCGTTGCACCTGAAGACTCGAGAAGATGTGTGGGCGCTCTACCACAGGGGAAAACTCGATACCGAGGTGTTGGAGGCGATGAAGGCAGTCGAAGTCCGTGCGGGACGCAGCGGGCCTGCCAACAAAAAAGATATCGGCACCACACTGATGCGAAAAGCCTTTGACCCGGTATCCGGGCCGTTGACGGACATGAGCACCGCTTTGCGCGAGCTCACCGATCGTGCCCCGTGGCGTGGTGTAGCTGAGTTTCGGTCACCACGTTCGCCGGCATGGGCCGGATCCGTCAGCTGGCGATTGCCGGGAAGCTGACGGCGGGATCATCGCCCAACGGCGCGATCGTTTCCAGTGTCATGTAGCGTCCACGCTGGACTGCCCATTCATCGTTCTGTTCGAGCAGGATGGCGCCGACCAGGCGGGTGATGGCGTCCTCGTTGGGAAAGATGCCGACCACTTCGGTCCGCCGCTTGATCTCGCCGTTGACCCGTTCGAGCGGATTGGTCGAGTGCAGTGCGGATTCCGCTCGATGTCGCCCATCGTTCCGAGATGATCTCGCCCACCATTCCGATTTGAAGTCGCCCACCCGTTCAGAGACGATCTCGCCCGGCATTCCGGGATGATGTCGCCCGGGTGACGCGGCCTCTTCTGGCTCCCATAGGGTCCGTCCTTTCGGCTTTGCGAAGGGGGACCCTGGATGCCGACGGAGAGGCTTGCGATGCGCCGTGTGCGCGATGTGATCAGGATGAAGGCGGCTGGGCTGCCGAGCCGCGAGATTGCGCGGCGGATGGGCGCGGCGCCCTCGACAGTGCGGTTGACCATCCGGCGGTTCGAGGCAGCAGGCCTGAGTTGGCCGTTGCCCGACGAACTCACGGACGCGGCCCTGGAGGCCCGCCTGTTCGCCAAGACCGGCAACGGCAACCGGCAGGGTCACCGCCGCATCGCCGAGCCCGACTGGGCGGCGGTGCACCGCGAGCTCAAGCGTGAGCACGTGACGCTGTCGATCCTGTGGGAGGAGTACATTGCCGCCGAGCCCGGCGGATACCGGTACTAGCGCTTCTGCGAGCTCTACCGCGCCTGGGAGGGGCGCCTGTCGGTGACGATGCGCCAGTCGCACGCGGCCGGCGACAAACTGTTCGTCGACTACGCGGGCGACGGCGTGCCGGTGGTGGTCGATCGCCTCACTGGCGAGCGGAGGACGGCGCAGGTCTTCGTCGCCGTGCTTGGCGCCTCGAACTTCACCTATGCGCAGGCGACGTGGACGCAGGGGCTTGCTGACTGGATCAGCGCCCACGTCGGCACCTTGGCGGCGATCGACGGCGTGCCGGCGCTCTTGGTGCCTGACAATACCAAGGTCGCGGTCATCAAGGCGAGCCTCTACGACCCGCAGATCAATCGCACCTATGCGGAGATGGCGGCGCATTACGGCACGGCCGTCTTGCCGGCGCGACCACGCAAGCCGCGCGACAAGGCCAAGGTCGAGCAGGCTGTCCTCATCGTCGAGCGCTGGCTGCTCGGCCGCCTGCGCCACCGTGTCTTCTACAGCCTCGCCGAGGTCAACGCGGCGATCGGCGAGTTGCTCACCAGGCTCAACGAGGAGCGGCCGATCCGGCGGCTCGGCGTGACGCGCCGCCGGCTACTCGAGGAGGTCGACCGGCCGGCGCTCAAGCCGTTGCCGGCGAGCCCCTACGTGCTCGCCGAGTGGCGTATCCGCCGCGTCAGCCTCGACTACCACGTCGAGGTGGAGAAGCATTACTACAGCGTTCCACATCGCTTCGCGCGTGCCGAGGTCGAGGTGCGGTTCACCGCCCGCACCGTCGAGATCCTCCACAAGGGCGAGCGGATTGCCGCGCATCAGCGCATGAGTGGCAATCACAAGCACACCACCGTGCCGGAGCATATGGCCAGCCATCGCCGCTATGCCGGCTGGACCATCGTGCGCATCCGTCAGGACGCCGCCGCGATCGGCCCGGCGACCGGCGCATTGTGCGACTTCATTCTCGACGAGCGCTCGCACCCCGAGCAGGGGTTCCGCGCCTGTCTCGGCATCCTCAGGCTCGCCGCGTCCTACGGACGCGAGCGCCTGGACGCGGCAGCCGCGCGGGCGATCGACATCGGCGCGCGCACCTATGGCTCGGTCAGATCGATCCTCGCCAACAACCTCGATCGGCGTCCTGCCCCCCAGCGTTCCGCGGACGACCTGCCGATCCTGCACTCCAACATCCGCGGACCGCGCTACTACAATTAGGAGATGATCCCTTGCTCACCCATCCGACCTTCGACCGGCTCAACGCGCTCGGCCTGCACGGCATGGCCAAAGCCTTTGTCGACATCGAGGCCACCGGCGAGGCCGCGAGCCTCGGTCACGCCGAATGGCTCGCGCTGCTGCTCGAACGCGAAGTCTCGCTGCGTCACGACAAGCGGCTCGCCGCCCGCCTGCGTCACGCCAAGCTGCGCCAGCAGGCTTGTGTCGAGGATGTCGACTACCGCAACCCGCGCGGTCTCGATCGCGCGCTCTTCGCCAGCCTCGTCGAGGGCCGCTGGATCGACGACCACGCCAACCTGCTGATCTGCGGTCCGGCCGGCGTCGGCAAGAGCTGGATTGCCTCGGCGCTCGGCCACAAGGCCTGCCGCGACAATCGCTCTGTCCTTTACCAGCGCGTCCCGCGTCTGTTCGATGACCTGGCGCTCGCCCGCGGCGACGGCCGCCATCCGCGCCTGCCGCGCGCGCTCGGCCGCGTCGATCTGCTCATCCTCGACGACTGGGGCTTGGCCCCGCTCGATGCCGGCGCCCGCCACGACCTCTTGGAGATCCTGGAGGATCGCTACGGCCGCCGCTCCACCCTCGTCACCAGCCAACTCCCGGTCGAACAGTGGCACGCGCTCATCGGCGACCCCACCTACGCCGACGCCATCCTCGATCGCCTCGTCCACAACGCCCATCGGCTAGATCTCTCTGGCGAAAGCTTGCGTCGAACCCGGCAATCCGCCCGAAAGGCCTGAGCCCGTGGCGCTGTGGACATGCCGCTTCGCTTGGACAACGCCAAGGCGTTGCCCACATGCCCATCTGTGGACGCCCCGGTGGATGCAAGAAGAATCTTTCGATCAGGTGTTGCGCGTAGTCGGGTGCTGACATCTGTCCGGCCTTTATTGCGACCGTCATATGTCGCGGGCCCGTATGGGAGTTCGCGGATCAGGTCCAAATCACAGCGGCGTACTTGGAAGCACCTGGGCATGTACTGGTTTTCCTGACCCCGTCTCATCGACTGTTGCGCCGTACCTTCCGTTTGACCTTCCTACCTCCTCGACGACCTCTGGTCGGGCGGATTAGCGATTAAGCCGCTGCGACCGGAGCTTTGTAGACCCCACCGTTGACCATCAAAGCCCAAACGGTACGGGCCATCTTGTTGGCAAGAGCCACCGCGACAAGCATGGGCGGCTTACGAGCGAGCATGCGCTCCAGCCATCTCCCTTGCGATGCACCGCGTCGGCGAGCCAGCTTCACCACCGCACTCGCCCCGATGATGAGGAGACGCCGTAGTGTTCGCTCACCCATTTTCGATATTTGGCCGAGCTTCTGTTTCCCACCAGTGGAACGTTGCAGCGGCGTCAACCCCAACCACGCGGCGAAATCCCGGCCACGTTTGAAGTTTTCAGGGTCAGGCGCTAGCGCCATCAGAGCTGTCGCCGTGATTGGGCCGATGCCAGGAACCGTCATAAGCCGCCGGGCAACTTCCTCTTCTCGGGCTCGTCGCGCGATCTCAATATCGCAGCGCGGCGACATTGGACGTTGCCTTTGCAACGACCAGGCCGTATTCGGCGAGGTGACCTCGCAACGCGTTTATGATCTGAGTACGTTGCCGGACCAAAAGATCGCGAGCGCGAAACACGACCGCGCTCGCCTGCTGGTCCTCACTCTTCACGGCGGCAAAGCGCATGGTGGGGCGTCGGGCCGCTTCGCAAATCGCTTCTGCATCGGCCATATCGTTTTTCTGACGCTTAACAAACGGCTTTACATAGGACGGTGGAATCAGACGCACGGTGTGACCCAGCTTGCCAAGCTCACGAGCCCAGTAATGAGCGCTGCCGCAGGCTTCCATCGCTGCCAGGCACGCAGGCTGCTGGGCAAAGAAACCCAGCACTTTGTCACGACGCAGCTGTTTGCGGAAAACAACACCGCCGCTAGCGTCTGCGCCATGTGCCTGAAAAACATGTTTCGCCAAGTCTAGTCCAATCGTGCTAACTTCGTTCATGGACGCTTCCTCATTTGTGACGGTTCAACACCCTTCACTTTGGCACATCGATGCCGTCGAGGGGCGTCCACCCCATCACAGCAACCGCAGCAGAGGAAAAACAGATTCAAGCCCCGATTCCAGATTGACCACGCGGCTTGACCGATGCCAGAGAACCAACCGGCCAGAACGCCTCGCCCCCGGGCGAGATCAAATCGAGAGGTGGGCGACATCGTCTCGGAATCCCCGGGCGACTTCAAATCGGTACACCCGGGCGACTTCGTCGGAATCCGCTGTGGGCGTGCTTTGTCGTTGGTGGCGTTGCCCATCACGGGCGGGCCCGTCAACCAGACCTTGATGGTCTGCAAGCAGCGCTGCGGATCCAGAAGACCGCAAAGGAGATCAAGCTCAAGCATGTTGCTACTGGCGGGTTTGCCGATCTCTTGGCCGCCGCAAAGCTTGAGGTGTTCTTTCGCTGGGTCATCGGACGCCGGGTCGCTCATTCATTATTTTGCACTCGATCCGCTTTATTGGGCCGTCGTCGATGTGATCGACTCCATTTTGGCAGAACGCGGCAGCCACGCGCTCCTGATGGCCAAGTCGAACTAAAGAACGACCTTTACACCATTCTCCGGCACGACCAGAGCGGTACGATCGACCTCTTTCAGCGCTATTCTTATCCGAGCGTCGGGCGTGAGCGTCGATCGGCTTTTGTTGCAGAACTTCTCGACCTTCTGGAATATCGGCAGATTATGCTTTCTCATTTTAACTAATGATGCTCAAGGGTGTGCTGGAGATCGCGAAAAATCGCGACTCTTTTGGAGGACGAGACGCCAACGTGCTGATCGATGGATTTGGAATATTCTTCATCATCGGATCTGCCTGTTCAAGAACTGCGAACACGTCTTGGATGTGGAGGAGGTCGTGAAGTCCTATATTTCAGCGCAAACGTTCACGAACGGCGAGCACGCATTGGCCAACTATCGCTTCGCCATATCCGACGACGAGCCTGGCATTCAGACATCGGACGTCATCACTGGAGTGCTGGGAAAGCTGTTATCCTTCATTCAGGACACCGAGCTCGACGACCCTGTCCTGTGGCGGGAGAACCTTGACCCTCAGCAGGAATGCAACCTCGACCTGCTCGGAACAGTCCTGGACCACTCCCTCGAAGAGAATGCCGCGTTTGCGCATTACGTTCTTAGCCTCGAAGACCGGCGGCGGGCGGCGTTCCTGTTTGGACACTGAGTCGTTTGTCGAGACACTCCGAATCGGAGCCGGTAATGAGGTGGCCACTCTTTCGGTGCGTCTCCATCAATGTCGGCTGCAAACGAATCATCTTCCGACCACTTCTCGGATTTTCAAGTGAGTATCCCAGAAATCGGACAGGGCCTTCACGTCATCAGGTGAGAGCCAGGCATCTGTCAAGTTTTCTAAGTGATTGAACTGGGGAATTGGCATCATACCGTGCGAGCCCTCCCATAGGATCAGACCTTGTATCGCCGCCGCGGCCCGGCAAATGCCACGATGGAAAGCCCTTCCGCATGTCGGTATAGCCGGTCGCGAGCCATACCCGCACGCCGGCCGGCAACGGTATCATCGCGGCCGTCCATCGTCAGCGCCGCCACGACGGCGCTCAGCGTCGCCGCGTCAACCGCACTGGTGATCCGCATCCGAGCCCCGGCCGCGAACTCAATCTCGATCGCACCGCAGCTTCCCGAGGGCGCCGTCAACGGTTGCCGGTCTGGCGCAATGGAGACTGCCGCAAAACGGACCTCGTCATCCTGCCGCTGCATCGGCTCGGGCCCGCAAGCGAGGACGCCCGTCCGCGCTGCCGCCGCCAAGCCGTCACCAAATTGCGGTGAACGTCATGTCGTCGAGCAACCTCGACAACACTGGCCCCAGGCGCCAGACTCTCCTCCACGATCCGAAGCTTCTCGGCACTCGTCCACCGCCGTCGCCGCTCAGGACCGGAAAGAACCGTAACCGTCGTCACGTTTGCTCATTTGCTTGCGAATTAATGAGCAAATAATCTCACACTCAAGCACAATCCGGGAAGACGGCCCCGGAGGCTTACCGTGGAAAGAGGGAGCGGGACGCCGCTCCTCAAACCACGCCACAGCTGCGCGAATGGTTCGGGGCCGAGCCGTGGCACACGCAGGGCAGTTCGAGGATTGACGCGGTGAAGCCGCGCGGGCCTCGGGCAGCGATGAAGCGCGCCGACCGCGGCATGAACACCGGGGAGCGTTGGGCCAGCGTTGCTGATGGCGGTCTTGACGAGAGAGAATCTGCGGCACGATTTGCGTCTTGACGAACTTGACCGGCGATCCGAACGAGTGGCACTCGTGCCTGATCAGGGGCACCACGTGGTTAGGTCGACCTTACCTTTGCTCAGAGTTTGCCAACCCGGCCCCGCTTCCGCTAGCTCATCAACTCCGATCAGCCCTTGACCATGCACACGACGTCCTTCGCAGCGCGATCAGGCTCATCGTCGTTCCGCCGCACCGACCCGAACGGGCGCTCCAGCATACGGCGGACGCGTACGGACTCGGGGCCGATGTGAAAAGCCTCAGCCTGTCTGTCTAGGGCGCGCTCTGACTGCGTCGAGCGGTTGCGCTGTCGCAGATAATCTAGCCACGTGGGGCAGTGATAGCGTTCAGTCCAAAGTTCGGGGTCGGCGATGTCGCGCGCAATAGACCAGCCATAAGCGCCATTGCGCTGGCGGTACAGCTGCACGTCCTGCATCACGTTGTGAAAGGCCCGCGCATTATCCCGCGCTACGCGATATTCAATTTCGACCACAAGCGGCCCACTACGCCCAGAAAGTTCAAGCCGAACTTCCGGATCGGCCAGCATTTCGGCGTCTTGCTCACGAGAGCTGATGCCCGGCATGCGCAGCCAGAGCCCCAAGACCGGTGAGGCCAGCATTAGACCGGCCGAGATCAGGAGAGTTGTTTGCACACCGGTGACATCAGCCAGATAGCCCAAGGCCCAACTGCCGATGGCAATCCCACCAGATCCCGCCGCTTGGTAGGCGGCAAGCGAACGGCCCGCGACCCAGCGCGGCGCCGCCAACTGCACCCCAATGTTAAACAGCGCCCACGTAATCATCCACACGACGCCTGCGAGGAATAGCGCAACCGCCGTCAATACCGGCTCGCCGCTCAGCGCTACTGCGGTAATCGCCCCACCCATCGACAGCGCGCAGGCGCGCGTTGCCGCCTCGCCGCTCATGCGCTTGCGCACCTCGGTGATATTGAGCGCACCGATCACTGCGCCAAGTCCAAAAGCGCTTAGCATCATGCCATATGTCTGTGCGCCACCATGCAGCACGTCGCGAGCTACAAGGGGCATGAGCGCGATGAATCCGCCGCCGATTATGCCTGTCGCCATGGAGCGAACTAGGACGATCTTGATCGATGGTGAATTGATGATATAGCGCACACCTGAAACGATAGCGCGGCTAAGGCTTTCAGGCGGCAGACGACTTGGTTCAGAAACGCGTTTCCATAGGAACAGCGCGCCGATCAGCGGAAAATAGAGCATCGCGTTGAGCGCGAATGCAGCTACAGCGCCCGCCGTTGCGACCACGATGCCGCCGATGGCCGGACCCACGCTTCGTGCAATGTTGTAGCTGATGCTGTTCAGCGCCACTGCCGCCGGAAGTGCTTCCAACGGAACTTGCTCGCGGACTGAGGATTGCCACGCCGAATCCATCAGTGCCATGCCGCTTCCAACCACGAAGCACAATGCCAGCAACAAGTTCGGCGTGATCTGGCCAAGCCAAGCTAATGTCGCCAGGGCCGTAGCGCCGGCGAGCGCGATACCAACCGAAACCAGCGACACGATACGTCGGTCGTACATGTCCGCGATCGCACCGGCCGGCATTGAGATTAGCATGACCGGCAACATCAGGGCGGTCTGCACCAGCGCGACCTTGTCGGCCGACGATGTCATCTGAGTCATCGCCCAAGCCGCGCCGACGCTCCGAATCAGGGCACCTAAATTGGCGAGCACGCTCGCGAACCAGATGCGCCGAAAAGCGAGATGGCGGAGCGGTGCGATGACACTATCTGCGCAAATCATCTGAGGTTTGCACGAGCTTGTCATCTCTGCGTCTCCGATGATTCAACTGATCCGACAGTGAAGGGTGTAAAAAGCTTGGCGCTGGCAAACGGCTAGACGTCCCATTTGATCTGCGCTGCTTGAGGGCGCAAGCCTTACTCGCTGCCACGCCAAGGTATCCCTGCAAGGTGATCGTGCCCAGCAGGCGCGCGACAACCCGACTCTCGTCCCGTAAGAGCAAGCGTTAACGAGTGACCCATTGGCCTGCCAATTGTTGCGACATGGCGACGGCGCCAAGACATGCCACACCCCTGGCAAGCTCAGCCACCTCAGCCATATTCTACTCGCCGCGATCTCGACCTCGGAGTTGATGCCGCTTGTGCAAGGCGGTCAACATCGATCTTGCTGTCACGATCCGCCAGAGCAAGATGAGCGAGCTCGCCAGCCGAACTGCAGATGAACTTCGGTCGGGTCCTTGTTTTTTGCATCGTCTCGTCAGAGTGGATGAGTCACGTGATTGATTGAGATGCCATATTGGTGAAGCTGAACTTGCTTCGAAAAACAATCTCAGAAAAGAAACTCCTCAAGAAGGGTAGAGTAGAGCATCGAGGCGATGGTTTCTGGCGTTGTATACGGATGAGCGATGAAAAACTGCACGAGATGGAATCAGGGAAAGGTGACCCCTCGCGTCAATCTTCGGACGGAGGCTCAATTGGAATGGCAAAGCCCGTCTTCACGCGGTCCATTATGACCATGGTTTTAAACCCCTTGATGTCCGAGTTCTCATAAAAGAACCGCCGCGTGAACTGTTCATAATCCTCCATGGTACAGGCGGTAATGTAGAGGAGGAAATCAGCATCGCCAGTGACGTAAAATCCATTGACGACCTCAACTGAGGACTTAATGGCCTTCTTGAATTTGTCGATGATGTCTGAACGCTCTCGCTCTAGGCTCACCAGCACAAGCATCTGAATAGGCCTTCCGACCGCCTTAGCCGAAACGATCGAGACATCGGCTTCAATGATTCCCTCGGAGCGGAGTCTCTTCAGCCGTCGTTGACACGCGGTGGCAGAAAGCCCGGCCATTTCTCCAATTACATCGGAGGTCAGACGGTTGTTCTTCTGTACGATCTCTAGGATACGGGCGTCTATCCGATCATAATCCATAGTCCCTCTCTTGGGTCTCGCGGTGAGTTTCCTCTCGAGGCGGCGCCCCCTTGCAGAAATCCTGCTAAACCTGAGGAACAGCAGCGCAAATATATTTAGATTCGTCATATCTTGAACGCAATGAATTTCTTCAGACCACAGAATGGGGCGTTCAAGTGACCTTCCAAGCGCTTCGGCACGCAAGTTCGCAGTTTGTCAGTCTCTCTAAGCGGCGCCTCCAAAATGCCGTTGTGATTCTGTCGTCGGCGCCGCGCTGAACGATAGTCGATGGGTTACGACTTAGCAGCGAGGTCTTGTGCTCGCTCCAGCTACGGGGGCAGATCGTAGAGGCCTGTTGCGGGACCGTAGATATGGATCTGGTGATCGCGACAGCTGAACGTTTGACAAGAGTTACTGCTGGGAAAGAGCCGTCCTTAGGACTTGGGCGTCGTTAGCGCTGGCATGATCATCACGGGCAAGGAGCCGCAACTCTCCGAATGGGTTCTGCTGCGCGAAGGCGAAATCCTCTTTACATATCTATACCTTGTCCCCGATCCCGCGCAGACACGCGGGCTCATCGAGCCGGACCGCACGGCTATCGCGTATGAGACGGTCACCGAACCGCTTACCCTGCCGCTGCTCGCGCCCATGAACGAAGTTGCGGGCCGCCTCTCGATCGAGGCAGCGGGTTTTGCGTTGCGTAAGCATGCCGGTGGGCACGGCCTCCTCGGCGGCGTGCTTCTGGCTGCGAGTGTCGTCGCGATCGGGGTCGTCGGTGGCGCCATGCGGCGCGTATGGCGGCCAACCTCGGCGCGCAGGTGACGATCATCGATCGTTCGATCCCAGCTTTCGCGCGCTCGACGACATATTCGCTGGACGCGCTTCTCGATGAGTGAAGCGATTGATGATGAGTTCGAGGGCAGAAGTTGTCGTCGGCGCCGCCCTCATTCCCGGTGCCTCGGGCGCGAAGCTGATCACCTGCGCTATGCTCTCGGACATGAACCCGGGCGCCATGATCGTCGATGTTGCCATCGATCAGGGCGGCTGCGACGAAACCTCACGGGCGATGACGCGTGCATGATCGGCAGACTACATTGTCGACGACATCGTCAACTAGTGGGTCACAAATATGCTTGGCGTCGTGCCACTCACCTCGAGCCACGCAATCAACTGTGAGGCGCTGCCCTATGGCCCTCCTTGCGGCGAAGGGTCTTACCGCGCTTACCGAGAATTCGGTGTTGAAATCGGGCTGAACGTCCATCGCGGGCCTCTGACAGGCGCCGCCGTCGCGAAAAGCCACGGCCTCGGCTTTCAGGAGCCGCCGCCGCGCACGGCCCCTAGCGAGCAACCTCTCCTTCCAAACTCGGGCCGCTTGCGGTCTTTTTACCCGCATTCGCGAGCGGCGCTTTCCGAGATGGGGCTAGGTGTTTGCCGGTCTCGGTGAGAAGCTACCGTCCTTCGAGTGGCACTGATCGATGGGTGTATGACGAAGCGCTCAAATCGCGCCCCGCAACGTCTTCGCTGATCAAGGCGGCCCTTTTGGTATACTCTCGCTTGGCCTGATTTCTCGGTCGGGCGAACTTCCCCGTCCGAAACTCGAGTCCGGAAACAGAGCGCAGTATCGAAGCCATGCGAGACGCACGTTTGTAAGTCCGCGCCGACGAAAAACTGCATTAATGTACCTTCAATCTTCAATTTGCTGCGTTCAATGTGCGTACTTCAACGTAAACCTCCAAGTCTCTGTGTCATCCTTCGAAGCGCGCAATGATGTGATCGACAGCTTGAGTCGGCCTCGGCAGCTCAGGCATTCAGTGCAGTGCAGCGGGGGAGTCAGCAATGCGAAACAAAGATGAGATTGAGAAGGTGGAAATGGCCGGCGCCAATACGCTGCGCCTCAAGGATGCGTTCCGGCGCGGCGCTTCGCGCCGAGATGTCATCAGCATGCTGATCGCCGCTGGTATGTCGGCGGCGGCGGCAAGTCCAATCGCGACCTTTGCCGAGACCGCGTATGCGCAAGCGCCGCGCCGTGGTGGCAAGGTCAAAGTTGCGACCACTAACAATTCGACCGCCGACACGCTCGATCCGCCCAAGGGTATTAACCAAACTGATTATTCGCGCATCACCACGTTCTATAATGGCCTCACCACAATCAATGAGGCTTTCGCGGTGCAACTCGATCTTGCCGAGGAGATCACGCCCAGTGAGCGGGCGACGGTGTGGAACATCAAGCTGCGCCGCGACGTGCGCTTCCACGACGGTTCGCCGCTTACCTCCGCCGATGTCGTCTACTCGCTAAGCCGCCACAAGGATCCGGCGGTCGGTTCGGGCGTGCGCGTCCTCGCTGCGCAGATGCAGGAGATCGTCGCGACCGGGCCACACGAGGTCCGCATCCTCTTGGATGCCCCGAATGCCGACCTGCCCGTCATCTTCGGCGAGTGGCATTTCATGATCGTTAAGGATGGCGCGACCGACTTCCGCGTCGCGAACGGCACCGGCCCCTACAAATGCAAGGAGTTCCGCCCAGGCGTGCGTTCGATCGCCGTGCGGAACAGCGAGTACTTCAAGCCTGGCAAGCCCTATCTCGATGAGATCGAGCTCTTCGGCATCCCCGACGAGCCGGCGCGAGTCAACGCACTGCTCTCGGGTGACGTCCAGCTCATCAGCGGGATCAGCCCGAGTTCGGCGCAGCGCATTTCCTCGGCCCCGAAGGTCAGTCTCTTCGAGACCAGGGCCGGCGCCTACCATGACCTCGACCTGCGCCTCGACCTAACCCCCGGCTCGAACCTGGACTTCGTGCTGGCGGTAAAGCACATGCTGAACCGCGAGCAGATCCGCCGTGCCGTCTACCGGAACTATGCGGTCATCGGCAACGATCAGCCGATCGACCCGACGAACCCGTTCTATGATGCAAGCCTACCGCAGCGACCTTTCGACCTAGACAAAGCCCGGTTCCACCTCCAGCGCTCCGGTTTTGCCGGCCAGACCTTCCCGATCGTTGTTTCGCCGGCGGCGTTCAACTCCGAGGACATAGCGCAGCTCCTGCAGCAGGCTGGCCGCCAAATCAATCTCAACTTCGAGATCCGGCGCGTGCCAGCCGATGGTTATTGGTCAAATGAGTGGAGGAAGCATCCGATCTTCTTCACCAGCACCACTCCGAAACCAACCGCCGATCTAGCGTTCACGCTCAACTACAAGTCCGATGCGGCCTATAACGTGAGCGCTTGGCGCAACGAGCGTTTCGATTCTCTACTGCTCGAGGCTCGCAGCGAGACGGACATCAGCAAGCGCCGCGAGATGTACGGTGCAATGCAGCGCCTTGTGCGCGACAACTGTGGCGTTTGCATCCCCGTGTTCGCGAGCTATCTCGACGGACACGCCAGCCACTTGAAAGGCCTGCGGTCTATCCCAACCTATGGCCTTATGGGCTGCAACTTCGCCGAAAGCATCTGGCTCGACCAGTGACCGTCGTAATGACAGCCTCGAGCAGAGTGCACGTCACGCAGCCGGAAGGACGGCCATGAATCCGCCTCTGGTCCATCTCCTCGCGAGCAGGATCGCGGCAGCGATCCTGACGCTCGGCTTCGTCTCGGTGGCGGTGTTCGTAGGTACCGAGATCCTGCCTGGCGACGTTGCGCAGACCTTGCTCGGGCAGAGTGCGACGCCCGAGGCGGTCGCGGGCCTGCGGGCGGCACTACATCTCGATCAGCCAGCTTATATCCGTTATTTCCGCTGGCTCGGCCGGCTTTTGACTGGCGATCCCGGACGTTCGCTCGTCAACAACCTGCCGGTTGCGGAACTCATCTCCAGCCGCCTGCCGAACTCGCTGATACTCGCCTCGGTCACGGCGCTCGTGTGCGTACCGGTCGCGCTCGTCCTCGGCGTCACCTCGGCGATCTGGCGCGGACGTATCTACGATCGCGTTGCGAACTTTCTCACGATGTCGGTCGTCGCCGTGCCGGAATTCCTGATCGCAACTCTGCTGGTAATCATCTTCGCTGTGCACCTGCGCTGGTTCCCCGCGCTATCCTATGCAGCGGGAATCGTGTCGCTCGACCAGTTTTTCCGGCTGTTCGCGCTCCCCGTCTTGACGTTGAGCTGCGTCATGATCGCGCAGATGATGCGCATGACGCGCGCCGCCGTAATTGACACCTTGCGCTCGTCCTATGTCGAGATGGCGGTGCTGAAGGGCGCTCGGCCGATGCGCGTCGTCCTGACCCACGCTCTGCCGAACGCAATTGGTCCGATTGCGAACGCGGTCGCGCTCAGCCTATCTTACCTTCTCGGCGGCGCCATCGTTGTCGAGATCATCTTCAATTATCCCGGTCTCGCCCGCCTACTGGTCGATGCGGTCTCGACCCGCGACATGCCGCTGGTCCAGGCCTGCGCGATGATCTACTGCACGGCCTATCTCTTCCTGGCGATGCTCGCGGATGTCGCGAGCGTCCTCTCGAACCCGAGGCTTCGTTATTGATGAACGCCGATCCGATGATCACGGCTATCGAAGCGCCGCCTGCGCCGCGGCGCCGCCTGCGCGTGCCGCTCGCCGGCATTATCGGCGCTGCCATTGTCGGAATTTGGGTGCTGATGGCGATTATCGGCCCCTATATTGCACCCCACGATGTCGGTGCCTTGGTCGATGACGACGTGTTTGGCCAGGCGAGCTGGGCGCTTCCCCTCGGCAGCGACTATCTTGGGCGCGACGTCCTGAGCCGCATTCTCGTCGGCGCCCGATATTCGATCGGCGTCGCGGCTGCGGCGACCTTCCTCGCCATTCTGATGGGCGGCACACTCGGCATGCTCGCGGCGGTTTCGCGCGGCTCGATCGACATGGCGCTCAGCCGCTTCTTCGATGCGCTCATCTCAATCCCGAGCAAGATGTCCGCGCTCGTCGTCATCGCTGCGCTCGGCTCCTCGATTCCGGTGCTGATTGGCACGGTCGCCGTCATCTGTACGCCCGGCGCCTTCCGCATCTGGCGCGCGCTCGCGGTAAACGTGGCCGCGCTCGATTTCGTAAAGGTTGCGCGCGCCCGCGGGGAGGGGACCGGATATCTGATCCGAGAGGAGATCCTGCCGAACATCGCAGGTCCCGTGCTGACCGATTTCGGCCTGCGCTTCGTCTTCGCGGTACTGCTGCTGTCGAGCCTCTCCTTCCTCGGCCTCGGCGTGCAGCCGCCGAACGCAGATTGGGGCTCGCTTGTGCGCGAGAACATCAACGGTCTTGCTGACGGTGCCCTCGCCGTCGTCATGCCGGCGATCGCGATCGCGACACTGACGATCGGCGTCAACCTCCTGATCGACAACCTGCCGGGCCGCTGGTCCTCGAGCGGAGAGCACTGAATGGCGCCGCTGGTCAAGGTCGAGAACCTGCGCGTTACCGCTCGCGATGAGCGCGGGCGCGAGAACGTCATCGTCAAGGATGTGAGCTTTGAGGTTCATCCTGGCGAAGTGGTTGCTCTCATTGGCGAGTCGGGCTCCGGCAAGACCACCATCGCGTTGTCGCTGATGGGCTATGCCCGGTCCGGCGCGCGCATTGCCTATGGCAAGGTCACCTTCGATGGGCGCGAGGTCCTGTCGATGAGCGAGCGCGAGCTCTCGAGCCTGCGCGGGCGCGATATCGCCTATGTGCCGCAGAGCGCGGCTGCCTCGTTCAATCCGGCACGGCCGCTCCTCACCCAGGTGATCGAGAGCTCGCAGATCCACCGTGTCATGCCGGTCGCGACCGCCCAGGCGAAGGCGGTTTCGCTGTTCCGCGAGCTCGTGCTGCCTAGTCCGGACAAGGTCGGCGAGCGCTATCCGCACCAGGTCTCGGGCGGCCAGCTGCAGCGCCTGCTCGCGGCGATGGCGCTCGTCACCGACCCGAAGCTGATCATCTTCGACGAGCCGACGACCGCGCTCGACGTCACGACGCAGATCGAGGTGTTGCGGGTCTTCAAGAAGGCCATCAAGGAGCGCGGCACGACCGCCGTCTACGTCACGCACGATCTCGCCGTGGTGGCGCAGATGGCCGACCGCATCATCGTGCTACGCGACGGCGCGATCCGCGAGGTCGATTCGACCGGGCGCATCCTCACCGCGCCCAAGAACGACTACACCAAGAGCCTGATCGCTGCCGCCAAGCCCCAGGTGCGGTCGGCGAGCGCCGAGGCGCTGCAGGGGACCTCCGCACCGCCGGTGCTCGAGGTAAGAGGCGTCATCGCTGGCTATGGCGCTGTCGACCGGGCCGGCATTCCCGCGGTACCGGTGCTCAGGGACATCGGTCTGTCAATCAAGCACGGCACGACGCTCGGCGTCATCGGTGAATCGGGCTGTGGCAAGAGCACGCTCGCCCGTGTCATCGCCGGCCTTCTCCCGGCCGCACAAGGTGAGGTGCTGCTCAACGGCGCGCCGCTGCCGCGGAGCGCGACCGCGCGCACACGCGACCAGTTGCGCCGCATTCAGATCGTGTTCCAGATGGCTGATACTGCGCTCAACCCCGCGCGCACGATCGCCCGCATCCTCGGGCGGCCACTCGAATTCTATCATGGCCTTTCTGGCGACAAGCAGCGGCGCCGCGTCGCTGAGCTCCTAGAGATGGTACGCATGCCAGCGAGCATGGCCGACCGCCTTCCGGGTGAGCTGTCAGGCGGGCAGAAGCAGCGCGTCAATCTCGCGCGAGCCCTCGCGGCGAAGCCCTCGGTGATCCTTTGCGACGAGGTCACTTCGGCGCTCGACACCGTGGTCGGCGCGGCCATCCTCGACCTCCTCGCGGAGTTGCAGCGCGAGCTCGGCGTCGCCTATCTCTTTATCAGCCACGACCTCTCGACGGTCAAAGCCATATGCGACGAGGTGATGATCCTCTATGCCGGCCAGATGATGGAGCACGGCAGCCGCAGCGCCTTGCAAAGCCGCCCGCTGCATCCTTATTCTGATCTTCTGATCTCCTCGGTGCCGGAGCTGCGCATGGGCTGGCTCGAGGCCATGAGCGAGACGTTGCTGAAGGAGCCGTCTGCCGGCGCCGCCCGGCTCGGGCGAGGAGAGGCCTGCAGCTTCTTCGAGCGCTGCTCCGCGCGCATCCCCGGCCGGTGCGATGTCGAACCGACGCCGCTGCGCCGCCTGTCGAAGGGCGCCGACATCCGTTGCCAGCGCACCGAAGAGGAACTGATCAAACTTTCTACGCAATGAATCGGCGCGGTGTTGCGCCGCTTGTCATCCGGACTCAGCAATGGCGGTACGAAATCGCGACATGCTGAAGTGGATCGCCTCCCTCTGCACCGCTTCCGACTCGACGCAGCCGAAACGAGGCAGTATGAAAGCGTGGCCACGGCCCAATTGGGTCGTTCTTCAGAGGTCGGCACACAAGGGCACGCGTTTTGTGAGATAGATGCAGGAATCCAGCCGCGTATTCCTGCTTCTTGCGGAAATTCAGCTTCAGACAACGCTATTCTCGGCCTATGACATCAAACACCCAAGGCTCCCTCGGAATTCTAAATCTCGAAAGGGGTCCAGCGCCTGCCGCGCCGAGGCTCGGCTCGATTCTGAACCCCACTACTTTCGATTTCCCGGTCATCTCGGAAACAGTCGCGGGGGCGTGGGCAGAAAACGTCATCCGCGGCGAGCCAGCGCTTGAGAGCGC
>NZ_SPQT01000054.1 GCF_004571025.1 Bradyrhizobium niftali
CGCCCCATGTGGTCCCCCAACCCCGTGGTGCGCGATCAGAGGGTGATGCCCTTGGAAGTGGCCGCCGATCGATGTCTCGCGATGTACGTGAGATCGAAATAGGATTCCATTCCGGATCACTACGGACACGCGCGGGCTTCGTTCTGCGCGAAGCTGCGGGCGCCTAAGCCGACGGCATGGTGCACAAGAACGATGCTGGCGATGCGCAGGATGTCCACATCTCTCGGTGCTGCGGAACCTCGATTTCACTGGCCTGTCATTGAACTGGTCTAGCGCTGCTCCCGTCATTGCTGACGGCCAAGGAGCAAGCCATGTCGAAGCCGGTACTGGGCGCCGCATTATCCATTAAATCGATCCCCGCGCATCGCGACTGGCTTCTGGAACGACAGCGCGATCTCGAAATCCAGGATTTCTTCCGCGCCGATCTCCTCGATAGCGACTGGCGCGCGACCGCCGGCGACATCAAGCAGATGCTCGCGGGCCACACCGGCCGTCTCGGCATTCACGGACCGTTCTGGGGCTTCAAGATCGACAGCCACGATCCGATGATCCGCCAGGCGGTGACCAAGCGTCTGCTCCAGGGGCTGGAGGCCGCAGAGTTCCTCGGTGCGACGCAGATGGTGATCCATTCGCCGTTCACGACGTGGGACCACAACAATCTCGATCTCTATCCGGACAATCGCGGCAACCTGGTCGAACGGGTCAGGGCGACGCTTGCCGAGGTGATCGCGCGGGCCGAGACGACCGGCTGCGAGATCGTCATCGAGAACATCGAGGACAAGGATCCGCGCGACCGCGTGCGCCTCGCCAAGGCGCTCGAAAGCAACAAGGTCCGCGTCTCGCTCGACACCGGCCATGCCAATTACGCGCACATCTCCACCGGCGCGCCGCCGGTCGACTACTACGTCGAGACCGCAGGCGACATGCTGACGCATGTGCATCTTCAGGACACCGACGGTTTCGCCGACCGGCACTGGGCGCCGGGCGAAGGCAACATTCCGTGGGTCGCCGTGTTCCGCGCGCTGGGCCGGCTGACCTCCAACCCGCGGCTGATCCTCGAACTCCGCAACCACGACGACGTCCGCGCCGGCGCAGCCCATCTCGCCGCGCTTGGTCTCGCTGAATAACCGACCTCATCAAGGGCAGGGCTTATCGTCATGAACAAACTCACCCGTCGCACCATCCTGAAGTCTGGCGGCGCTGCCGCGGGCACGCTTCTGCTGCCGCGCTTTGCGATCGGGCAGGCCGACAACCGTCCGTCGGTGACGATCGCCGTGCAGAAGGTGACCAACTCCAACGTGCTCGACGTGCTGCGCGAGCAGTCCAATGTCGGCGAGCGCGTGTTCTTCTCCTCGATCTGGGAGGGCCTGATCTCCAAGAACTGGCGCGGCAGCCTGGAGGCCGTGCCGGGCCTCGCGACCGAGTGGCGTCGCATCGACGACCAGACCGTCGAGGTGAAGCTGCGGCAGGGGGTGAAATTCCACAATGGCGACGAGCTGACGGCCGAGGACGTGGTCTTCACGTTCAGCCGAGAGCGCATGTTCGGCGAGACCGAGGCCAAGAGCCGCTCCACCATCCAGGCCTTCGAGAAGATTCCGACGCCGCGTCCGGGCAAGGAACTGCCGCCCGATGTGCCCGCGGTCGCGCGCCGCATCTGGCCGGACCTCGTGCGCGTCGACGCGGTCGACAAGTACACCGTGCGCTTCTACAACGCGACGCCTGACGTCACCATCGAAGGCCGGCTGTCGCGCTACGGCTCCGACATCGCAAACCGCCGGGCCTGGGCGGAATCCGCGAGCTATCTCGATTGGGCGCGCAAGCCGATCACGACGGGGCCGTACAAGGTCGTCGAGCTCAAGCCCGACGTCTCGCTGACGCTGGAAGCACACGACGAATATTGGGGCGGCCGTCCGCCGCTCAAGCGCATCCGCTTCCTCGAAGTGCCCGAGGTCGCGAGCCGCATCAACGGGCTGCTCTCGGGCGAGTACCAGTTCGCCTGCGACATCCCGCCGGACCAGATCGCCGGCATCGAGAAGAACGCGGCGTTCGAAGTGCAGGGCGGCACCATTCTCAATCACCGCCTGACCGTGTTCGACAAGAACCACGCCCAGCTCGCCAATCCGCTGGTGCGGCGAGCCTTCACGCATGCGATCGACCGCCAGGCCATCGTCGACAGCCTGTGGGCCGGCCGCACCCGCGTGCCGAAAGGCCTGCAGTGGGAATTTTACGGCGACATGTTCAACGCCGACTGGAACGTGCCGGCCTATGATCCGAAGCTCGCGCAGGACCTGTTGAAGCAGGCCAACTACAAGGGCGATCTGATCCCGTATCGCCTGCTCAACAACTACTACACCAACCAGGTCGCGACCGCGCAGGTCCTGGTCGAGATGTGGAAGTCGGTCGGCCTCAACGTCCAGATCGAGACCAAGGAGAACTGGTCGCAGATCATGGAACGTGCCCCCACCCGCGCCGTGCGCGACTGGTCGAACTCGGCCGCCTTCAACGATCCGGTCTCCTCGCTGGTCGCCCAGCACGGGCCGAACGGCCAACAGCAGCAGATCGGCGAGTGGACCAACGCCGAGCTGAACACGCTCTCGGAGTTCCTGGAGACCTCGACCGACCGCGCGGCGCGCAAGAAGGCGTTCCGCCGCATGCTGGAGATCGCCGAGCGCGAGGACCCCGCCTTCACGGTGCTGCACCAGAATGCGACCTTCACGGCCAAGCCGAAATCGATCAAGTGGAAGGCATCGCCCGCCTTCGCGATGGATTTCCGCGCCGGCAATTTCGAGGTTTGAGGTGTCGCCGCTGGTCAGCATTGAAGGCCTGAGCGTCGCCTTCAACGGCGTGCCGGTGCTGCGTGGCGTCGATCTCGCCCTGGGCAAGGGCGAGGCCCTCGGCCTCGTCGGCGAATCCGGCTCCGGCAAGTCGGTGACCTGGCTTGCCGCACTCGGTCTGCTGCCGCGGCATGCGCGGGTCTCTGGCTCGGTGCGGCTCGACGGGCGCGAGCTCCTGGGCGCGCCCGCCGCGGAGCTCGATCGGGTCCGGGGCGGGCGGGTCGCCATGATCTTCCAGGATCCGGCCAGCGCGCTCAACCCGGTGCTGACCATCCGCAAGCAGCTTTGCGAAGCGCTGGCGCTGCATCGCGATCTCTCCGGAGAAGCGGTGAAAGCCGAAGCGCGGCGGCTGCTCGATATTGTCGGCATTCCCGACGCAGGCCGGCGGCTGTCCGCCTATCCGCACGAATTCTCCGGCGGGCAAGTCCAGCGCATCATGATCGCGATGGCGCTTGCCGGAAATCCCGATTTGCTGATTGCGGACGAGCCGACCACTGCGCTCGACGCCACCATTCAGGCCCAGATCCTGGAGCTGCTCTCGTCGATCCGCCGCGAGATGAGCATGGCGATGGTCCTGATCAGCCATGACCTCGGCGTCGTCGCGGAGAATTGCGACCGCGTCGCGGTGATGTATGCCGGCCGTATCATCGAGGAGGCGCCGGCCAACCAGCTCTTCGCCGATCCCGTGCATCCCTATGCGCAGGGCCTGATCGGCGCGCTGCCGCCGCTCGACGGACCGCGGCGGCGTCTCACCGCCATTCCCGGCACTGTGCCCGATCCCGCGAATATGCCCGATGGCTGCGCGTTCGCGCCGCGCTGTGCGTTGGCGGCTGAGCCATGTGGCCTCGCCGCGCCGAGCCTGGCGCCGATCGCGAACGACCGCGCGGTCGCGTGCATCCGCGCCGAGGCCTCGCGCCGCGCGCTGCTCGGGATCGCCGCCGAATGAGCGCTCCGCTCGTCGAGGTGGCCGCGATCTCGCGCAGCTACAGCATGCGCTCCGGGATGTTTGGCCGCAGCACGGCCGTCCATGCCGTCGACGGCGTGTCGCTGGCCATCCCCAAGGGCGAAACGCTGGGTCTCGTCGGCGAGTCCGGCTCGGGCAAATCCACCACGGGCCGCATCGTGCTCGGCCTCGAGCCGCCCGATAGCGGTGAGGTGCGGTTCGACGGCAAGCCGATGGCCGCGCCCGGGGCGGCCGCCTGGCGTGCACAACGCGCGCGCATGCAGATGATCTTCCAGGACCCGCTGGGTGCGCTGGACCGGCGGCTGCCGGTCGCCACCCAGATCCGGGAGCCTCTGGACATTCATGGGGTAGGTGAGCCCGCCGAACGCGAGGAACGGGTCCGCGAGTTGCTGCGGGCAGTCGAGCTGACGCCCGCGCATGGCGCGCGCTATCCGGGCGCACTGTCCGGCGGGCAACGCCAGCGCATCGTGCTGGCGCGGGCGCTGGCGACAAAACCTGATTTTCTCGTCTGCGACGAGCCGGTCAGCGCGCTCGACGTCTCGATCCAGGCGCAGGTGGTGAACTTGCTCACCGATCTTCAGGCTCAGCTTGGTCTCACGCTGCTCTTCATCAGCCACGACCTGCGCGTTGTCAGGCAGATCAGCAATATCGTCGCCGTGATGTATCTCGGCCGCATCGTCGAGATCGGCAGCGCCGACGATCTGTTCGCGCGGCCGGAGCATCCCTATACGCAGGCACTGGTCTCGGCCTCGCCGGCTCCGGGCCGCCGCAGCGCGGGCCGCATCGTGCTGGCGGGCGATCCGCCGAACCCGGCTGCGCGCCCCCGGGGCTGCGCCTTCCATCCGCGCTGCCCGCGCGCGATCGCGCGCTGTGCGAGCGAAGTGCCGGTTCTCTCGGCCGTGGGCGGCAACAGGCAGGTCGCCTGCCATCTGGTGACGGGTCCGCAGGTCGAAACGCGGGACGCCGCCTGATGGGACGCTATTTCGCCATCCGGATCGGACGCGCGGCCCTGACGATCGTCCTGGTCGTCACCTTCGCCTTCGTCGTGCTGCGGCTATCAGGCGATCCTGCGTTGATGATCCTGGGACCGGAAGCGCCACCGGAGGTCATCGCGGCCTTCCGCAAAGCCTGGGGCCTCGATGATCCCATCTGGTTCCAGTATCTCGATTACTTCAGCGCCATCGCCAAGGGCGAGCTCGGCCGCTCCATGCGCGACGGCCGCCCCGCGATCGAGCTCGTGCTGGAGCGAATTCCGGCGACGCTGGCGCTGACGCTGCCGGCCTTCGTCTTCAAGGTGGCGCTCGGCATTCCCGCCGGCATCTACGCCGCGCTGCATCGCGGCTCTGCGATCGACCGTGCCGTGATGATGACGGCGGTCGCCGGCTTCACCGTGCCGAGCTTCGTGCTCGCGCTGCTCTTGGTGCTCGTCTTCGCCGTGCAGCTGGGATGGCTGCCCTCGGGCGGACAGGACAGCTGGCGCCACGCGATCCTGCCGATCGCGACGCTGAGCCTCGGCGGCGCAGCGGTGCTGGCGCGGTTCACCCGCAGCGCGATGCTGGAGGTACTGGGCCAGCCCTATATCCGCACGGCGTCCGCCAAGGGCGTGCCGTGGCGCAAGGTGGTGACCTCGCATGCGCTGCCGAACGCGGCGATCCCGACGGTGACCATTCTCGGCTTCATGGTGGGAACGCTGATCGCGGGCGCCGTCGTGGTCGAGAGCGTATTTTCGTGGCCGGGGGTAGGGCGCCTGCTCGTCGTCGCCGTCGCCAACCGCGACCTCGCCGTCGTGCAATGCATCCTGCTGCTGGTCGCGCTGACCATGGTCACGTCCAACCTGGTCGTCGACTTCCTCTACGGCTTCCTCGATCCGCGGCTGCGCGCCAGGGGAGCGCATGCATGACCGACGCGACGCTGAAGGACACCGCTGTCCGCCGCCGCATCGGCCTGCCGGCGATCCCGTTGTCTGTTGCGCTTGCGGTCGGCTGGATCGTCGCGATGCTGGTGATCGCGGCCCTCGCCGAGAAGATCGCGCCGTATGGCTTCACCCAGCTCGACCTGCGCAACCGCCTCTCGGCGCCCGGCAATGTCGCGCATTGGCTCGGCACCGACGAGCTCGGCCGCGACGTGCTGTCGCGCCTCCTCGTCTCGATCCGCATCTCGCTCCTGATCGCGTTCGGCGCGACCGCGATCTCGGCGATCGTTGGCACCACGCTCGGCTTCCTCGCCGCGCATTTCCGCGGGGCTGTCGAGCAGCTCGTGCTGATGCTGTCCGACTTCCAGGCCAGCATGCCCTTCCTGATCATGGCGCTCGCCGTGCTCGCCTTCTTCGGCAATTCGCTGCCGCTGCTGATCGGCCTGATGGGATTTTTTGGCTGGGAGCGCTATGCCCGCATCGCGCGGGGACTGGCGATCTCCGCCAATGCGCAAGGCTACGCCGCCGCGGTCCGCCAGCTCGGCGCGACGCCATCCCGGGTTTACCTCCGGCACATCCTGCCCAACATCGCCTCAACCCTGATCGTCTCGACCACGCTGGTGTTCCCCGAGGTGATCCTGATGGAATCGGGCCTGTCCTTCCTCGGCCTCGGCGTGCAGCCGCCGATGACCAGCCTCGGCAACATGGTCGGCTATGGCCGCGAATATCTGACCCGGGCGCCCTGGATCATGCTGGCGCCGGCGACCACCATCGTGGTTACGACGCTGGCGGTCTCCGTGATCGGCGACTGGCTGCGCGACCGGCTCGATCCGACCCTGCAATAGGGCGACTGGCTTGAGGCGTGCGCCGATTTGCCGTCGGACACCCGCTTCTAGCCTTGGACCTCCGGTTTTTTGCCGCGCCCGAGCGCGAATTGACCGACCGGGCCCTCGATATGGAATTCCAACTCCGTCATTTTCGCGAACAGATCGATGTTGGTGCTGCCAATGGCGCAGCCGCCGAGGCCCATATCGGTCGCCGCCAGGTAAAGCGTCTGAATCAGGCTGCCGACATCCTTCAGGATCAACGAATACGCGATTGAGCTGTATTTCCAGGAGACTCGGCCAAAGCGCGCCGCGATCGTGATGAGGATTTGTGGCTGACCCGGCGCGTCCATGGCGAACTGGGCAGCCGTCAAATGCGCCTGGAGTTGTTGGGGGGAAGCGCTGATCGCGACTAGCGCGTGGCTCCCTGCATCGTAGTGGTAGAGTCCGCGCGCAAGCCCGTCGCAGTTCGCGACGGTAAGGTACAATTCCAGCTCGTACGCGCTGCCCGCCGACGGGTATGGCCTTGTGCTGTAGGTGACGCCGGAACCGCCCTCGAAATACGGCTCGCTCTTCCATTCGGACACGACGCGCGCGGTGGCGTCGAGAAACTGCGCGAGTTCGCCGAGCGTGACCGGATTCTTGTCGTCGAAATCCCGTGTTGAATGGCGCTCGCGCAATAGCTTTGGGAGCAATAGCTTTGGGAAGAGAGAGTTCGGCTCCGGGGAGGAGAATTTGCGCAGGTCAATCTTGCTGCCGGCCCAGGGCGGACGCACCGCCGGCGGCGGCGGAACGACCCCGGCATAGGTGAAGGCGGCGCCGACCGGATTGGCTTGCCGACCCTCCGTACTCCGCGTGTGAAACACCAGATCGTGGAAATCCCAGAGTACGAGGTTGCCGTCGCCTTCGTTCACCCGCAGGCCTTGTCCGTCCTTGGCATCGAGCTTGAGCAGGATCTGGCTGTCCAGCAACAGTTCGAGCAGATGGAGGGTGGAGGAAGCTATCTTCCGGTTGAGCTTGCCGATCTTCCGAGGCTGCGACAGCGCAGCAAGGGTGGCGGCGATGGCGGGATCGCCAATCCGGAACAACGCGCCGGCGCGTGGCGATTCCAGCACCAACTCGTTGCCGCGCCGGCGCAGAAAGGCAAAGCGCGATAGCACAATGGTGTCACGACTGCCCAGCTTCGCGCGCCGCGGCCAGTATTCGGGGACTTGGGGCTCGATGACCACGAAGTCCTGCGTGTTACGCGAAGAGGAGAGGCGGTATTCCAGAAGCCCCTGCCGGGCCAAGCGATGCACCAGGGCGTCGACGTCTCTCGCGAGGGCGCTCTTGCCTGCAAAGGACGCGAGCGGAAGGCCGGTGCTCAGATGTCGCGCGCAGTCCATCGCGGCCGCGCTGAATTGTCCGAGGTTGACGGAATAGTCGCCCAGAAAGGCGGCGATGTTTCCGTCCGGCTGCATCTGGAGGGAGAAGTGATGGCTCAATCGGGCGGCAATGTCTGGCGCGATCTTCCTGGTCGGCTTTTTCCGGGGGGCGCGCACGAAAGAGCAACCCTTCAGGTGTGTGGGAGGAATGAAGTCAGATCACTTTCCGGTCGCGGCCGGTCCAACAATCCGAGCTTCACCGGCACATCGTAAAGGCGGCCCGGTGCGAAGCGGCGATAAAAATGACGCAAGCCGGGAACGAGCACTCTGACGACCGGAACCTCGACGTCGGGTCGCGTCTGGTCGAGGACGAGGAAATCGTAGCCCGCACGGGCTGCGATCTCGACGCAGGCGATGACCTGGTCCCGCGTATTGTCGTGAAGCTTGAGGCTCGGCGCTGGGGGGACGATAGGGCAATCGCTCGGTGTCAGGAACGGGTAGTCTTCCAGACGCAACGGTGTGACACCGTCGAGGGTCGGCTTCTCGCCGCTCGCACCGCCCATCATGCTAACGGACATGAATTGGGTCAGCTCGGTGAGGGAGCGCAGCAGGGCTATACGGCGGTCGAAATGCGCGCCGGAGCCGAACTCGATATTCTCGTGTCCATCCTGCATCCAGTGCATGATCGCCACGTAAGTCGGAATGCCGAGGTCAGTGGTGATATCGAGCACCCACAGCTTGCGACCGGCTTCTGCAAATTGAGTTTGGAGATCCCGGACATAGAAATCGTCGAACTGCTCAAGGTCGACCTTGGCGCGCTGCACCCGGTTGTACCACCAGATCGCGTAGGCATCGCGCTCGATCAGTTCGAGGAAGCCCTGGACAATTGCTTCGTCGCGGGTGTTGCCGGCCGCGCAGCCGTTGGAATCCGTATGAAAGCCGCCATAGAAGAAGTACAGGAGGCCCGTCGGCAGATATTTGAAGCGTTTGTCGCGCAACGATGAGACCGGCGACCAATCGGTCCTCGTCGAGGGATCGAACGGCTCGGGAACCGGATGGGGATCGTCCGGTTGCTGGAGAAACCTGTTCTTGAACTGCGTTTCGCTGAAGAGCTGGATATCGTTGGGAAGAAGCGCGTCGCCAGGCGCGAAATCGGCAAATCGACGCGTCGTCCTGATCTCATCGCCCTGGAAAATGCCCGAATAGCGTTCGATCGATTCCATCAGCGCGCTGGCTTCGCCCTGCTCGGCGGTCGAGCCCTTGCCAAAGCTGCCCCCGCTCAATCCGGACCTGAGCTGGTCGATGCTGTGGGCCGGCGCGGAGAAATTGTGCTGGGCGAAGTAGTTGGTGTTCATCGGCAGGTCGACGTCGATTCGTTCGAGCCTGGTCACCACCCCTGTCAGTGGGCTCACATGCTTGCGAAAGCGCGACACCGTCGACCGCGACGTCACGGTGCGATATCCACCGCTGGTCATGACGAGCCTCTTGCCCTCGGCAATCTCGACCAGGGCCGGAGATCGGCGCGGGTTGTTCAGCTTCCTGTTGCCGCAGGTCGGACATTGCGGACGTCGCGTCACGTAGTGCTTGGCGATGGCGGCGCCGGTCAGGTCGAAGCTTGCGATGTGATCGCACAAATCGGTGCGAAAATCCGAGGCAATTGCCTTGGCGATCTCGACGGCCGCAAAATGGATTCCAGTCTGGCCGACGCTTTCCCTGACGAGAGGCGATATGGCAACCGCACGCGCCGGTCCCCGGTCAAGAAACCCCTTGATCTCCCGGTTGCGGATCATGCGATCGAACAGGCAGGTCCAGCAGGCGCTCTCGCCCGGTTTGAACACGGGCCCGACCAGCGGAAACGGGCCGGATGGCTGTACCAGCAACCAGGGCGTCTTGCCGGCCACACGTTCCTGGTTCAGTTCAGCAAGTCGCCGGTCGAGATAGTCGTTCGTCAGCGTGATCGTGATCTTCGGCGCTCGCTTGGCGATTTGAACGCCGAGCTTGCTCAACGCCGCGGTCAGCTCCTTGGCGCCTTTGACGTCAATCGACTCGACCTGGACGGAGCAATTGCGAAGATTTTGTTCCGCGATCTCCAAGGGCATGCCGAGGCTTGCCAGGAAACCGCCGACGGCGTCGTCGAATACTTTCGAGGTCCGTGCAACGATATATCGGCGATCGAGGAGCCGCTTGATCGCTTCCTCGATCTTGTCGGCCGGGAAGCGCTTCGAAAGCTGGCGAATGATCTCCGACCTGGCCTTGCCGTGTTGCCCGATCGCGGTGGCGAGGGCGCAGTAGAGTTCGCCGTGCAGGAAGAATTTGCGGTTCTCGGAATAGAGACAAACCGCATCGGGAGGCAATACGTAAGCGGTGAAGTTCGGTGCAAATCGGAGAGTGTCTTGGCGGGTCTGCCGCGCAACGCGGGTCTTGCGAGTTGCAGTCATTGAGTCAGCACGCTGATCCTGTTGCCGTTACGCTGGATCCCCGGCGCAAGACGGATCGTCGCGCCCGCGCGCCGGCATTTTCCCAGAGAATTGAAACGAATTGGGCTGTCACCCGCAAGCCGCCGATGCAAGCGTCAAAGCGAAATCAAGCAATTGGCCGGACCCTTTCTTGAGGCCGGCCAATGACCTATCAACCCGTGAGTTTGACATTCGGAACGCGCCGAGGCCTAGCACCAGCGGCAGCGGCCCCACGATGCGCAGCAACCCGCGCATGATACGGCGCATCCCACCACACCAACTGCACAACCTGCACATCGGCAACCGACGCCACATCGGCAACTACGGCAAGCCCGACAGCCTCTGCAGCCGCGGCAGCCGCCGCATCCGCGCCATGCCAGCTGCACGCGGCTGCCGGCGTTTTCCTTGTCGAAGAGATGGAAGGTGGCTAGGCTGACGTCAGCCATTTCCTCTTCATCGAGCGTGATTGCCTGACCCGTTCCAAAGGGCGGCAATTGTTGTGCGTCGGGTGCCGGCACGGCGGACGCCGATGCGCCTCCCGCCAGCGAGAACGTCAACCCTGCGGCTCCTAACGCCGGCACGGCGACTTTGGTTGCTCGCTTCTTCCCTTGAGAAGTCTTCCTCGCCTGCCGCATGGTCGAACCTCCGAGCATTGCAAGAAACATCCCAGCCGCGGTAAGTCTACGCCCAGGAAATAACGCGAGCAACGATTACGCGCACAAAAGCGCGGCGCCGGACGTTCAGGATGTATTCATCTTCATGAACGGCCAATGGGCATGGCCAGTTGAGACAACGCATCAACGATCCACGCTTTTGGTGCGCGTGCAGCTTGGTGCAGTGCCGCAAGCGCATCGAATCTTGAACGGAGATCGGCGTGGCAGATCGATCAGGGCGTTTCGCTTGGTATGAACTTCTGACCACGGATGTCGCAGCGGCGGGCGCATTTTATCGCAAGGCCGTCGGCTGGGGCGTGAAGGATGAATCGACCCCGGAACTGCCTTACATGGTGCTTCGTAGCGGCGGCGCTCCGCTGGGCGGACTTATGGATATCCCGCAAGAGGGGCGGAGATTGGGGGCGACGCCGAGATGGATGGGATACGTCGCCGTCGACGACCTGGACGCAACCGCCGCGCAGATCAGGCGTCTTGGAGGTGCGATCCTTGTGCCGCCGACCGACACCAATATTGGCCGCATAGCAGTCGTTGCCGATCCGCAGGAGGCGACGTTCGGACTGATCCAAGAACCAGCATATGGCCGACGGAAACCGGGCCGGCTGGACGAGCCGGGGCGCGTAGGCTGGCATGAGTTGCTGGCCGCCGACCGGACCGTGATCTTCGATTTCTACAGAGAACTATTCGGTTGGCAGAAGGCCGACGCTCAAAGCGAACCAGCGGCCTGGTATCAACTGTTTTCGGCGGGTGGGCAGACTGTCGGCGGAATGCTCACGAAACTTCCGAGCGTAGCGCAGCCGAGCTGGCTGCATTACTTCAATGTCGACGACATCGGTGCTGCCACGAAACATGTGAATGCTGGCGGAGGCCGGATCCTCCAGGGTCCGATCGAATTGCCCGATGGCTGCTGGATCGCACGATGTGTCGATCCCCAGGGCGCACTGTTTGCATTGCAAGGCGCCCGAGGTCAGACAAGCATTGAGCCATCCTCGGCCTCGGAAATCGGCTGGTCCGCCAAGTGGGGTGGCATTGCCTCCCAGGGTAGAATTGTGCTGCCCAAGCCGAAGCTCTAGCTACAGCGTCTGTCCGGCGCTGACGCGACCTTGCAGTCGCCCGCGCCGGGAGCAGGGGAGGCCTGCGAAAGGCCGATCCGGCCCTGTCCAAGCCAAGTTCCCGTTGCACCAGCCCACCCCGTGCGCTATCCGGCCGGAAAGGCCTGAGGCGGCTTCCATATTTCCCGCCCCCGGCCAGCCAAACCGAGGACGGAAACCGCCATGCCAGCCTATCGCTCCCGCACCACCACCCACGGCCGCAACATGGCGGGTGCCCGCGGCCTCTGGCGCGCGACGGGCATGAAGGATGCTGACTTTGGCAAGCCGATCATCGCGGTCGTCAACTCCTTCACCCAGTTCGTGCCCGGCCACGTCCATCTGAAGGACCTCGGCCAGCTCGTCGCCCGCGAGATCGAGCAGGCCGGTGGCGTCGCCAAGGAATTCAACACCATCGCGGTCGACGACGGCATCGCCATGGGCCATGACGGCATGCTCTACAGCCTGCCGTCGCGCGAGCTGATCGCCGACAGCGTCGAGTACATGGCCAACGCCCATTGCGCCGATGGCCTCGTCTGCATCTCCAATTGCGACAAGATCACGCCCGGCATGCTGATGGCGGCGCTGCGGCTCAACATCCCCGCCGTGTTCGTCTCGGGCGGGCCGATGGAGGCCGGCAAGGTCAAGCTCCAGGGCAAGACCAAGGCCGTCGACCTCATCGACGCCATGGTCGCCGCGGCCGACTCCAAGGTCAGCGACGAGGACGTCAAGGTGATCGAGCGCTCGGCGTGCCCGACCTGCGGCTCCTGCTCGGGCATGTTCACGGCCAATTCGATGAATTGCCTGACCGAGGCGCTCGGCCTCGCGCTGCCCGGCAACGGCTCGGTGGTCGCGACCCACGCCGATCGCAAGCGCCTGTTCGTTGAGGCCGGCCACACCATCGTCGATCTCGTCCGCCGCTACTACGAGCAGGACGATGCCTCGGTGCTGCCGCGCAACGTCGCCAACTTCAAGGCGTTCGAAAACGCGATGACGCTCGACATCGCGATGGGCGGTTCGACCAACACGGTGCTGCATCTGCTCGCCGCCGCCCATGAAGGGCAGGTCGCGTTCACCATGCAGGATATCGACCGGCTGTCGCGGCGCGTGCCCGTGCTGTGCAAGGTCGCACCGTCGGTCGCCGACGTGCATGTCGAGGACGTGCACCGCGCCGGCGGCATCATGGGCATTCTGGGCGAGCTCGATCGCGCCGGCCTGATCGACACGTCGGTCTCGACCGTGCATGCGCCGACGATGGCCGACGCGCTGGAGCGCTGGGACATCAGGCGCACCAAGAGCGATGCGGTGCGCACCTTCTTCCGCGCTTCGCCCGGCGGCATCCCGACGCAAGTCGCCTTCAGCCAGGAGCGTCGCTACGACGAGCTCGATGCCGATCGCGAGAAGGGCGTCGTGCGCGATCTCGAGCACGCCTTCAGCAAGGATGGCGGTCTCGCCGTGCTCTACGGCAATCTCGCGCAGGACGGCTGCATCGTGAAGACCGCCGGCGTCGATGCCTCGATCCTGAAATTCACCGGCCCGGCGCGCGTGTTCGAGAGCCAGGACGCGGCCGTCGACGGCATCCTGGGCGGCAAGGTCGTCGCCGGTGAGGTCGTGGTCATCATTTACGAAGGCCCGCGTGGCGGCCCCGGCATGCAGGAAATGCTGTATCCGACCAGCTATCTGAAATCGATGGGCCTCGGCAAAGCCTGCGCGCTCGTCACCGACGGACGCTTCTCGGGCGGCTCGTCCGGCCTGTCGATCGGCCATCTGTCGCCGGAAGCCGCCGAAGGCGGCAACATCGGCCTGGTGCGGACCGGCGACCGTATCGCGATCGACATTCCGAACCGCAGCATCACGCTGGAGGTCTCCGACGAGGAACTCGCAAGCCGCCGTGCAGCGGAAGAGGCGAAGGGCGATGCCGCTTGGCAGGCGACGGGCCGCAAACGCAATGTCTCCACCGCGCTCCAGGCCTATGCTGCGCTCACCACCAGCGCCGCGCGCGGTGCAGTGCGCGAGGTGAAGCGGCGCTCGAACTGAGCGCTCCACCGTTCGCGCCTCGCGTGCATGGTCAATGAGTCCTGAACGGCCGGCGAAAGCCGGCCGTTCGCATTAAGGATGCCTCCACGAAGTTCGGCAGCCCTGGATCTTGCGGCGTATACTGCTTGCGACCTTCGCAAATCCATTTCGGGCAACTGGGGCACCGCAATAATGTCTCGTACTCTTGCTGTCGTTTTCTCAACAGTCGTCGCCGCGATTTCGATGACGGGCGCAGCCTCCGCCGGCTGCTACAATTGCTACACGCCGCCGCCGTGCACGACCTGCTATCAGCAGCAATATGTGCAGCCGCAATACCGCACCGTCGATGAGACCGTGATGGTTTCGCCGGGCTCCGTGGTCGCGCATCGCACGCCGGCGCAGTACCGCACCGTGATGGTGCCGCAGACCGTGATGGTCGCCCCGCCCAGCGTCCAATACGAACGCATCCCGCCGCAATACGCCACGCGCCAACGCGTCGAGATGGTCTCGCCGGGCTATTCCTATTACGCCCCGGTGCAGATGGGCTGCGCGTCCTGCGGCTACTGAGCCAGCGCAACAATCAACGAACTTCGCGCGGCGCTCCCATGGGGCGCCGCGTTTTCTTTTGGGTACCAGCAAACGAGGCCCGGAGATGGAGACGACTCCAACCGGGCCTCGCAACCAGCGACGCCCTGGGAGATGTCGCCAGTGTCCGGGATTGCTGAGGGCAGGGCACGCTGTCGGCGGCCGAGCCTGTTGCCACGTTAGAGGACCAGGCTGACGCTCGCCTGACAGACCGGCCAGGCGAGGGGGCAGGCTTGCTTCAACGGGCCCAACTTCGCGTTGCCATGCGCCGTCGACTACGTTAAGCGACAGCAATTCCGGGTTTGGAAGGGTGGCCGAGTGGTTTAAGGCACCGGTCTTGAAAACCGGCGTGCCCGCAAGGGTACCGTGGGTTCGAATCCCACCCCTTCCGCCAAAACATCAACAAAATAAACTACTTAGTCCCAAGCTTCCAGCCGAACGTACAAACGAACGTACAATCCGTCGCGCCCTGTCAGAGGGGGCGGCCCGATGATTGGTGCGGTGCTGGGGCTTGTGGGCGCGATCGTCATCGTGCTGCTGCTAGCAATGATCGGCCTGGGTGCTGTGGCGATCCTTGGGACCCACGACCGGCAGTAGCTCTGTCTTACAAACCGCTAGGAATCGACAATTTGCGGCAAGCTTCGCGTCGGTGCTTGACCGAGGGCTTAGTTTTGGAGCGACCTTCCGAAGCTTTGGCCGCCGTCAGAGCAGGACAATTGTCGGTAGGGATAAGATCCCGAGACGGTGCAAGAGACGGTCACGTTGCCGGATGATAAAGTGAATAGTGCGGTGTGCTGCTTGGGCGGCTTACTCATAAAGCACTGAATCTGACTGTTATTGTACCGTTTTAGCTGCGAATTGGCCTTCACGTAGTTTAAGAATCCGGGACAATCGTTAGCGAAAGCGCTCGCCGGAAAAATCATGAGGATTGAAAGAATAAGCTTCATGAACATCCCCTGTCGATCGCGACTGCGTAGGCCGAGGGAACATAGAAAAAGCCGACGCCCGCACGTTGTGAAGCAGTTCACAAATCCATGAAAAAGCCGACCGCCTGATACACGACGGGCTGTAGCTTACGCACTTTCGGAGCCACCAGTAATCGACAATTTGACTCTCGCCCGCGTCGCGTTTCGATGGTGGTATGCCTCGAACTAAGCGCCACACGCCTACGCACGCCGACGGCCGGCAGATGAAAATCACATTTGGCGAGATGCGCGAAATGGGCGTGCGCGGGGTATTGGTCTATTGCCACTGCGGCCATCATGTTGCTCTCGACGCCGACCGGTGGACTGACGAGACGCGGCTCTCCGATCTCGAGCCACGGGTCGTCTGTATGGGCTGTGGCAGCCGCGGCGCAGATATCCGGCCTGACTTCGATCGGGGCAATTCGCGGCTTGCCATCAGGGGGAACCGAAGCACGACATGAGCAAAGGCTGGGGGCGGCCTTTGAAGAGCCGTTCAGGCTAGGGACCGCCGACGGCGCTTTGACGCATCGGGAAAAATAGGCAATACTCGCCGTATGGTTGCTCTCGATGAGATTGCCGATGCCAGCCGCCGCGAAGCTGACCGCGCGCATCGACTGAGATTAGAGGGCCTGGTCGAGGACATCCGGAAGACCATAGAGGGACCGAGCAGCGCCAAAGAGAAGGTGGCGAGGATCAGAGAGCTGCTCGCCGTCCAGGGTGATCGCGCCCAAGAGTAGGCCCGCCAGCTTGAAACTGACCGCCACCTGAGGCGGCCTCACTTCCAGAACGTCAGCACTGCTAGCGCCACGACAGGTGTGAGCCCTACGCAGATAATGGCAATACGAACTAGTATCTCGCTCCACATGGCCGGGAAAAAGTAGCACCTACAACTTGGTCGCACAATCCAAAATTGTACGCCGATTGTGGCCCGCCAGCGTGAACCGGCGGGCCTAAATCGTCAGAAGTGGTAGGCCGGGAAGGGCGGCGCGGGAGCCGTCCTAAGCCCGCTGATGTTATGCCCGGTAATCGCTGGTCCGATGCTGAGTTTGAAGCAGAGCCGGGCGAGTAGCAGACGGATCAGGCGCATGGGGTCATCTCCAGCGGTTGCTGCTTCTCCTCGTCCGGGTCGTCGTCCTCCCGGTCGCACTCGTCCCGCTCCAAATCGTCTTTGCTTCCGACACACCAGCGAGTCTGATCGATCGCACGGTCAGGGCTGCCAAGGGATGGCTCGGCATCCTCAGGGGGCTCACATTCGTCGGCCAGCCTCGCGCACTGCCTCTTGGGCGCGCTCCCGCGCTCCCTGAGCATGGATTTTCGCGCCCATGATCCGGCCGCCCCAGATTACCTCTCGCGATTTGGTGCTCGTGCGAGATAGATTCCGGCTGAGGAAGCGCCACACAGCCACACACCGACGGCCGACCGATGAAGATCACCTTCGGCGAGATGCGCGAGATGGGCTTGCGTGGCATCCTGGTCTACTGCCATTGCGGCCATCACGTTGCTCTGGACGCCGACCATTGGCCTGACAAAGTAAGGCTATCGGATCTCGAGCCGCGATTTGTCTGACAGGGCTGTGGCTCTCGCGGTGCCGACGTTCGGCCGGACTCGACTGGAACGCCAAAGCGCCTTTCGGTGGCTTGGGCTATCGATAGCCCACTTAAAAGACGGCCCCGGCCGTGGGGTCTCGTGGTGGGCGTTGAGGCCGGGGCCGTGGGTGCTTGGACCTTGGGGAAGCTCAAGCAGCTCCGAGCTTACACAGCTCGGAGCGCCGTTCTGTTCGTTTCCCAACATTGGCAGTAGTGTCCCGGACGGGAACGGAGTAGCTGCCATGAAAGACATGCAGGCTCAATTGGAAAAGCTCCGCACAGATGCCGCCGAGTGCGCCCTCATCCGTGACCTGGCGACCGACCCGAAGAAACGAGAGCTTTTTACGAGGCTGGCCGATCACCTGACGGTTCTCGCCTCAGAAGTTGAACGAGCAATCGCGGACAGCATGAAGCGGACCTAAACACGGCCCGAGTGGCGCGCGGCGATTGAAGGCTTGCTCCTCGTGGTCGAGCGCGGCGGCCCGACGATGTTCGCGCGGATCGGCATCATGCGGGCGCTGAACAGACATTACGTCCCGGAATAAGAGGGATCAGTAAAGAGGCCGCCAACTCAGGCGGCCTTACTCTTTTCGTCTTTGTCGATTTCCGTCAGGTGCTCAATTTGGTGCGCTAGCGCTGTCCAACTGCGTGAAATACCCAGTAGCACTGTGCTTCGGCGGGCCGAAATTTCCCGATCATTTCCGAGTGTTTTGTATTCTGTCGCGTACGTCTTGCATTCTTCGATTGTTGGCATTTTGGGCCTATCCTACTCAGTCCAGCCCCGCTTCCCGCATTGGCATTCGAACATCCGAATGGTCTTACCCGTGCGGGGATCAAGTACCTCTCGAACGAGCCTTGGCATCACGTCGCAGCTCGGGCACGCGCCTCGTGCATCTGCGCTTTGGAATAGCTCGCGCCAGTGATCGGCCATTGTCATGCATAATATTAGACAACCGCCGACGGCGTATGTCTGATCAATATTGATCACCTTCGAAAAGGCGGCCTTTCCAATGGCTTCAATTCGCCGGTGAGCAGCCTCGCCACCCCTCGGGACTTCAGCGGGTCTTCCTCGCCGCAATCGAGGCACTGAAACTTCCGGCCGCCGGTCTTATGGAGCAAGAATCGCATCGGCTTGCGGCACTTCGGGCAGCTGGGAGGCGGGGGCTTTTTGGCATGATTCTCACGCTGGATCAGGCGTGAGCGCCACAGAACTCACAGTCACCGATGGAGGCCGAAGGCTGAACGGTGATGTTGGAACTAGACGCTTCCAATGTGCGCGAGTCTAATTAATTCGTATTCCGCCGAACCGTGGCTCAACTGTTGCCGCCCCGGCAATCCCTCCATAATACAGAATAGCGCTGGCGACTTGGCACGGTCTGTGCGCAAGGTTTGAGTATCCGGGATTTTGTTAGTTCCCTCTCGGGGCTGGACTAAACCAAACCCAAAGCCGCCGGGACAATGTATTTGAGCTCGGCGGCTTATTTTTTGAGACCAGCGCAGCCGCCACCGTTCGAACCACAATCGGTAGCGCGTGAGCAAAAGGCGGATCAGGCGCATGGGGGCATCTCCAATGCGGTTCAAACCTGAACAGCATTTCAGAATGGCGGACCAATTGAGCGAGCTGGCGCTGGATCAAACGGATCTGAAGAGAACTGCCCAGCTACACGCGATTGCTCGGGTCTTCCGCAGACTCGCTGTAAAAGCTTACATGGCGACCGATGCCGGCATGAAGCGGCAGGATTGGAGCAAATACAATGTGGACGCTATGTTTGCTGGTTTGATCGATCCGCCATCGCCTTGGGACAATTTGGAGGAGTGGCAGCGCTATGCAGAGGACCTCGAAAGCCGCCGTCGAGGCAGCTTAGGCTCCTCATGGAGGAGGCCGAGGAGACAATTGTATGGAAGAGGCTGGGACTGCTCTGATCTATCTGACGCCGCGTCGCTCTTGCGCTCGCAAGTCCTTGCTGGACGGAAATGCTTGTCCGCATTCAGGGCAAGAGCGGACCCGTTTTGCTGAACGTGAGTTCTTCTCGGTTTGACCCGTAGCGGAAGCTGCTCCAAGCCGCGAATGGGGGCGTTCGCTTCGCTGTCACTCAACGGGAAAGTTGAGCAGAGAGGAAACTCTGCATCTCCTCGACTGCCTTCCTGGCCGCTTCCGCATCGTACTTGAGCCAGTGCCCGTGCATTTCCCTGCCGTCGGCGAAAGCCGGGACGCTGAAGGCGTGATAGGCACCGGGATAGACGACCAGCTTGACGGGTGCACCCCTGTCGGCCCGTCTCTTCATCCAAAGTTCGCAGTTCCTCGCAGGCGTCCAGTCGTCGAGTTCGCCGATCAGGATTAATGTGGGAACGATGAGTTCCTCAGAAGCAACGCTGCACAGGGGATAATAGGCCACCGCGGCCTTGAACTTTAGATCCCGAGGAGCGTCGAATGTTTCCACGTTGTGGGTCGACGCTAATTGCAGCGCAACCATTGCACCCATCGATCCTCCAAGGACAGCGATACGTTGAGGATCGACAAAAGGAAGTTTGGAAAGATAGGATAGAGCGCCTAAGGCATCACCTTGGCGGGCAAGCATCAAGGCAGGCATCGGTTCGGTGCAGGCGTCCTTGATGCCACGGGTCGCAAAGCTATCGACTGCAAGTGACACATACCCCAAACCGGTCACGAATTGAGTGATGGACTTTCGGTCATCTTTCGCATGTCCATCGCATCCATGGAGATACACAATGGCTGCGAATGGGCCGTTGCCCTCAGGTTTCGCGAGGTAGCCCTCGATCGTATCCGCCGCCTTCGGGGCCACGCCACGCTCGCGCGCCAAGCGCTGCTGGAGCTGGCCAAGGCGGACTGGAGCACTGTCGAACCTGACCAACTCTTGTGCCATCGTGACGGCGTTCGTGCAAACGCACGTAACCAATACTGCTAAACGAAGACATGCTCCGGCTCGTGTGCCCATTTTACCTCGCCCCGTCTTCGTAACAGGGTCAACGTAGCAGAGTTATGTCAGTCCATCCAAAGCGCAAATTCAGGACTGGACATGCGTCGCTTGAGCTATTGTTAAGCTTGGTACCGCGAAGTCCGTTTTTGGCCTTAGCCGAAGCTCGCTCGAGGCCGTCCCATGTCGGCTCTCAGGGGCAAACCGGGCGTCGGTTCAGCTTAGGGCCTACCGCAGCTTTTGACCCATCTGCGACATGGGCAGGTTCAGCCGACCAGCTGGCAGTGCCCGCTGACGAAAGTACCGTCGCGTTTATGCGCCTTAAACGTGCCGTCGACGCGGTTGATGAAACCTTGCCAGACAGCGGTCGGGTCGAACAGATGTTGCCAAATGTTGCCGAGTGTAAGCGCCGTCTCAAAGAACAAGTGCGTATCCGTGACGTGGACGGCCAAATTGCTTCCGAATGTCCGAGAGTGCATCGTCCCCTCGTCCAGATTAACGGTGACCTGTTCCCCGTTTATGTAGACCGAGTTGCGCTCGGTACCCGTAAGGCCCCGCGCCCAGCATTTCAGATCGATCGTCTCGGCATGTGCAGCCGTTGCAGCTAGCAGCGCTGCGACGATGATGGTTGCTTTCAGCTTCACAGTTGTCTCGTCGCTTTGTGACGGCCCTGCCGGGGATTCGGACAAGGCAGGACATTCGATGACTTTGCCGAAATTTCGGTGTCGACTTCGAAGGATGTGCAGAGGACTCAGTCGTTCAGAGATGAGCACGCGGCAATAGCCATCCCATGATCTTCTGATACGGATCGCGACGACTGCGGACGAATGCGTCCTCGTTCTGCTGAGCGGCGGTCCTGGCGAATTCAGAAATCCCCTGCACAGACTGCCGTTTATCCTTCGGAAGCTTCGCCCATTGGCGAATGATCTTCCGGCGGGCTTCGCGTTGCTTTTCCCTTACATCAGGCATCGGGACGCTCCTTGAAGAGGATTATTCCGGTCGACCTAGTATTGTTTGGGCTCGCTAGAACTTCAACGTCCAATCAAGAACTCTTAGCCCCTCTGATCGTGCAGCGCTATACACGGGAGCTAGTCTCATATTGGCTTTGCAGGCCCGCCGCCCTAGAATTGCGGCGATCGCAGGACGGGCGAAATGCAGTATGTTTGCGACGCGCCGAAGGGCAAGACCTGGTTCCGTATCGAGACGGAAGGTGAAGCGATGCATGAGTCGCGCCTGATGGACCACACAGTTGAGAAATATTTCCGCCGCGAGCGGGAGAAGGCAGTCCAGTCCTGGCGTCCCGAGCGGCCCAACGCGATCGAGCGCGACATCGGCCTCGAGGCCCATGTACAGCGAGAGATGCCGCTTTTCCTCACGCTGCGCGACAGGGAGGGCAATGCACTAACTACAGCGATGCTGCCACCGGGTGGCAAGGATCGCGGCGGGTTCCGGATCATCATCGTTGCCGCATCCAATGCCGATCCTTATCCTCAGCAGGACGCGGCCATCGCTGCACTGGGAGCGCATTTCGGTCTCACACTCGATCGCAACCGCTGCTTCCCCTACGGCCGCTAAGGAGCCTGACAAGTATCGCCGCTTGATTGGAGCGATGTCGCCTTTTGGCCCGTTGCCGACCTTCGCCCGCAGAGCCGCAATGTCTGCTGCCCGGAGATGAGCCGACCAAGGTGAAGCAGCCTGCCAAGGGCAGCTTGTGACCCGTAGCGGAAGTGCATTGATTTAGATCAACGCAGAGCTGTGCGCTCCTCCCATCTGTGCCTCAGCGTCATCGGTCGCGATAGCTGACGAGCGGCAGTGGAAGGACCAGATCATGAAGACCAAGCCAAGCTTTCAGATCGGTACGTTCGCGATGTTGGCGGCCGTGTTGTTGTGCTCGACGGCGGTGGGGGCCTTCGCCCAGCAGCAAACCACCGGGACGCCCGGCTCGCCTAGCGCCACGACCACGATCGATGGCCGCTATCTGCCGCCGCCGTCCGCGCCGTTCCAGGGCGAGATCAACCTGAACGCCCTGCAGTCGAAGCCGGCCTGGCCAGCGCGTGTGGTGCCGCCGAAGGACGCTCCGAACATCCTCTTGATCATGACCGACGACGTCGGTTTCAGCGCCCCTTCGACCTTCGGCGGGGTCATTCCGACACCGACCTTGGATCGGATCGCGGCAAACGGGCTGCGCTACCCGAATTTCCACACCACGGCGTTGTGCTCGCCGACGCGCGCCGCCCTCATCACCGGCCGCAACCATCACTCGGCGGGCTTTGGCGTGATTTCGGAGCAGGCCACCGGATTCCCCGGCTACAACAGCGTCCTTCCGAAGGACACAGCCACGATCGGCCGCATTCTGCTGGAGAACGGTTACCGCACCTCGTGGTTCGGCAAGGATCACAACACGCCGACCTACCAGACCAGCCAAGCCGGCCCGTTCGATCAATGGCCGACCGGAATGGGATTCGAATATTTCTACGGCTTCATGGGGGGTGACAGCAGTCAGTGGACGCCGATGCTGTACCGCAACACGACGCTGATTGCGCCGTTTGAGGGACGTCCAGAATGGAATCTGATCACCGCCATGGCCGATGAGGCCATCAGTTGGGTGGACAGATTGAACTCGATCAATCCGTCGATGCCGTTCCTTCTGTACTACGTTCCGGGCGGCACGCATGCGCCGCATCATCCGACGCCGGAATGGGTGAAGAAGGCCACCGATCTGCACCTGTTCGACCAGGGCTACAACGCGCTCCGCGATCAGATTCTCATAAACCAGAAGAAACTCGGCGTGGTCCCGCAGGACACGAAATTGACTGACTGGCCTGACGATCTGCTGAAGAAGTGGGACGTGCTGTCGGCCGACGAGAAGAAGCTGTTTATCCGTCAGGCCGATGTTTACGCCGCGTATCTCATGTACACCGACCACGAAATCGGCCGCGTCGTCCAGAAGGTGCAGGATTTGGGCAAACTTGATAACACGCTCATCATCTTCATCAGCGGTGACAATGGTGCGAGCGCGGAAGGAACGGTGAACGGTACGTTCGCCGAACTCGTACCGTTTAACGGCATCAATCCAACGGTGGCGGAAAATCTCAAGTTCTTCGATGCCTGGGGCAGTAACGAAACGTATCCGCATTATGCGGTTCCGTGGGCCTGGGCGTTTGACACGCCATTCAAGTGGACGAAGCAAATTCCGTCATATTTCGGCGGCACGCGCAACGGCATGGCGATCTCCTGGCCCGCGCGTATCGCCGACAAGGGCGGCGTTCGCTGGCAGTTCCACCATGTGATCGACGTCGTGCCGACGATCCTGGAGGCTACGGGCATTCCCGCACCGGTCATGGTCGACGGCATCGCGCAAAAGCCGATCGAGGGCGTCAGTCTTGCCTACACCTTTGACAAGGCGAACGCCGATGCCCCGACGCGGCATCGGACACAGTACTTCGAGATGATGGGCGTGCAGGGTCTGTACAACGACGGCTGGATGCTGAGTGCGGCTCCGATTCGTGCGCCGTGGGATCTGGCTGGCAAGGCGGTCGACGACCCCGCCAGCGCCTTCAAGTTCGAGCTGTATGAAGTGGGCAAGGACTGGTCGCAGACTACTGATGTCGCAGCCGCCAATCCGCGCAAAGTGCAGGAGATGAGGGACCTGATGTTCGGCGAGTTCGCCAAATACCAGGTGTTGCCGCTGGATGCGTCGGCGGCGACGCGGCTGGCTTCGGCGCGTCCCTCGGTAACAGCGGGACGGAAGGAGTTTACCTACTCGACGCCGATAACCGGTCTGCCAGGCCCGGTGGCGCCGCAACTCCTCAACACGTCCTACACCGTCACCGCGGATATCGAGGTGCCCCAAGGAGGCGGCGACGGGTCGATCGTCGCTCAAGGCGGGCGGTTCGGCGGCTATGGGTTGTACCTTCTGAAGGGCAAGCCCGTTCTCACCTGGAACCTGCTCGGTCTCAGCCGCGTCCGCTGGGAAGGCCAGCAAGCGCTTTCGCCCGGCAAGCACACTCGCGTTCGACTTCAAATACGACGGTCTCGGTTTCGCTACGCTTGCCTTCAACAACATGAGCGGCATCGGCCGTAGCGGCACCGGTGCCTTGACTGTAGACGGCAAGGTCGTTGCGACGCAGAAAATGGAACGCACCGTGCCGTTGATCTTGCCGGTCGACGAAACCTTCGACGTCGGCTCCAAGACCGGTACGCCGATTGATGACCGCGACTATCAAGTCCCGTTCAAGTTCACAGGCAAGATCAGCAAGGTGACCATCGCCGTAGAGCCACCGAAGTTGACGGCGGAGGACGAGAAGAAGCTGGCCGATGCAAATCGCGCCGTGCAGGACGCGAAGTAGCCTGGCATGGTTGCGCACCGGCCGGGGGCAGCACTGCCCTCGGCTGGCCATCGAGACGGACGGCTTCCCGCTTCCGTTGCTTATTGCCGGAAGCAAAAACCCTGCGTGGTCGTTGAGCGTGGGTCCGCCTGTGGCCCTTAGCCGAAGCTCGCTCGAGCCTGTCCCATGTCCGCTCTCAACGGCAACCCGGGCGTCGGTTCAGCTTAGGGCCCACCGCAGCTTTTGACCCACGGCGGACATAACGTACTCCGGCGTGATGTCTGCACCTTAGGTTATGGGGAGGTCGATCTCACGCGGCTTGCAGCATCAACTCGCTCACGCGGTCTGGTGCATCGAGCATGGCCATGTGCCCGACGTCCGGCAGTTCGAATGTGGCCCAAGACTTGTCGCTCTTGCAGTCTGCTAGGGCCTTATCAAAGGGTGGCTGCGGAAATTTTGGGAGGCGGATGTATGTCTTCTTCGCCACCTTTTGGAGCGCGCCGGAAACCTTGATCTGCTGGAGATAGGTGCCGACTGGATGTGGAGTAACTTTAGACTCAGCGAACGCCCGATCGCGTTCGGCAACAACACTGGCCGGATAATGCGCCGATCCGCGAACGCCCGCTTCGCCCTTGTCAATGGCCATTTGTATGCCTTTGCGGACCGGCTCGGCTGCGTAGTCCGCCACCCTTTGTCCGTCGGCCGGAATAAAGGCATCAAGCCATACAGCCGACGAGATGCGATCGCCGATGCTTTCGAGTGCGCCCGAGCCTACAAAACCTGCATAGGACCACGCCACAAGGCAGACGTTCTCGAGACTTTCCCATTTGATCAGGTTGACGACGTCGGCGATGTGGGTGTCCAGATTGACGTCCTTGCTCAGCAAATGCGAGCGCTCGGCTAAACCCGTGAGTGACGGAGCGAACACTTTATGGCCGCCCTGTTCGAGCCGGTCAGTGACCCGGCGCCATATCCAGCCACCGCAAAAAGCCCCGCTGACAAAGACAAAGGTCTTTCGCCCCGATTGCGCGCGGGCGGCACCGACCGCCCCTGAAGCCGCTGCAGCCGCGAGACCGCCGGTTGCAGCACTGCGAAGGATGCGACGGCGGGTAATTCCACTATTTGTCATGACAAATTTCCTATTATTAAGGAAGATCGGGACTGAAGCGGATTGCAACCTGAAGGATATCCGTGCATCGGTTCGCGGCCAAGATCTGTAATTGGCCGATTGTGTTGCAAAAGTCGGCTGTACCGACGGATGTCTTTCAGCCATTCGGCAAGGCCGACCGGCGTTGATCCGCCGACCCTGACGCTCTCAACGCAACTCCTACGCTACGCAATGCACGTGGCATGAGCGGGTGGTGGTCGCGCAACGAACGACGCGAGGCGCCTCAGATTTTGAGCGATGGCAGCCAGAACAAACTCGTCCTGGGCGCCCCGTGGGCCACGAAGCCGGAGCCGACCAAGCCTCAGGATGCGCTTCAAGTGTGCAAACTGCATCTCGACCTTCTTGCGCTGAC
>NZ_SPQT01000055.1 GCF_004571025.1 Bradyrhizobium niftali
TTGCCGATCGGATTTATCGCGGCAAACAGCTCGTCAACGCTCTCTCCAACTGCGGACCATGGACGATCGAGATCGTCGAGCGACCGCTCGGGGTCAAAGGCTTCCAGCTCCTGCCCAGGCGCTGGGTCGTCGAGCGTACCTTTGCATGGTTCGGCAGATGTCGTCGCCTCTCCAAAGACTTCGAAGCCTCTGCCGCCACCGAGCTAGCCTGGTTGCTCGCCGCCCATCTGAGGCTCTTAACTCGCCGCTTGGCCAGACCCTGAAAACGTCTACGCTTTTTGAGTCAGGCTCTGAGGAGACCGCTGGAAGCGGTCGTCTCGAAGGACGAGGCGCGCGCTCGGGCCCCGCCAGGAAGTCATGTGCGTTGGCCCCGGGTACAAGCGGGGCGGGCTATCCTATTGCCAGCCGGGAACGCCGCGCATGTCGGGCAGATGGTGGGCGATGCCCTTGTGGCAGTCGATGCAGGTCTTCTCCCCCGTGAACAGGAAGCGCTGGTGCGCCACCGAAGCCCGCGGCGACTGCTTCGTGATGTCCATGGAATCGGCGCTGTGGCAGTTGCGGCACTCCAGGGAATCGTTGGCCTTGAAACGCGCCCATTCATGCGCGGCAAGCTCCAGCCGGTGATCCAGAAACTTCTCGCGGGTGTCGATCGTGCCGAAGATCTTGCCCCAGACTTCCTTGGAGGCCTGCATCTTGCGCGCGATCTTGTCGGTCCAGTTGTGCGGCACGTGGCAGTCCGGGCAGGTCGCGCGCACGCCGGAGCGGTTGCTGAAGTGGATGGTCGACTTCAGCTCGGCATAAACGTTGTCCTTCATTTCGTGGCAGCTGGTGCAGAACTTCTCGGTGTTGGTCAGTTCCAGCGCGGTGTTGAAGCCGCCCCAGAAGATCACGCCGGCGGCAAAGCCGGCGAGCACCAGCACGCCGAGCCCGAACACCGAGCTCGGCCGGATCAGCACCTGCCAGAGCTCGCGCGCGAAGTCCCAGCAGCGCAGGATAAAGCCACGCTTGGCTTCCACCTTTCCCTTGGGCTCGTCAGCGGCCGTCGTCATCGGCGGCCACCGGGGCTTGCGCGCGACAGCAGCGTGTCGATGTCGGTGAAGTCGTTGCTGACGGGCGGCGTGGCGGTATTCTGCGGCACGTGGCATTCCGTGCAGAAGAAGCGCCGCGGCGAGATCGAGGCCAGGAACTGGCCGTCGCGGTCCATGAAATGCGTGATCGAGACCATCGGCGCCTGCGATTCCGCGATGCGTGCCCGCGCATGGCAGGACAGGCATTTGTTGCCGTTGAGGTCGATCTGATAGCCGTCGATCGTGTGCGGGATCACCGGCGGCTGCTCCGGATAATTGCGCACCTCCCGCTCGGACGTGTTGCGGTTCGGGAGCATCGGCGGCGCCGGGCCCTCGTCATTGAGCGGGGCCGGGCCGCGCAGGCCCGACGTCACCGTCTGCGCAGTCAGAGAGCTCGCGCCCGCGGCGATCGCGACCGCGAGCAGGGCCATGCCAAATCGTTTCATCATGACACGTTCACCCGCTCGATGCGCACGGCGCATTTCTTGTAGTCGGTCTGCAGCGAGATCGGATCGGTGGCATCCAGCGTCACCTTGTTGATCATCTTGGATTCGTCGAACCACGGCACGAACACGAGGCCGCGCGGCGGCCGGTCGCGGCCGCGCGTCTCGACGCGGGCGCGGATGAAACCGCGACGGGATTCCACCTTCACCTCGTCGCCGCGCCGGAGCTTGGCTTCCGACGCATCGTCGGGATGCATGAAGCAGACCGCCTCGGGGAACGCCTTGTAGAGCTCGGGCACGCGGCGCGTCATGGTGCCGGAGTGCCAATGCTCCAGCACGCGGCCGGTCGAGAGCCAGAACGGATATTCGCTGTCGGGCGATTCCGCCGGTGGCTCGTAAGGCAGGGCGAAGATGCGCGCCTTGCCGTCGGGATAGCCGTAGAACTGCACGTCGGTGCCCTGCTTGACGTAGGGATCGCTGCCCTCGCGGAAACGCCATTTGGTTTCCTGGCCGTTGACGACGGGCCAGCGCAGCCCACGCTCGCGATGATAGGCCTCGAACGGCGCTAGGTCGTGGCCATGGCCGCGGCCGAACGAGGCGTACTCTTCAAAGAGTCCCTTCTGCACGTAGAAGCCGAATGCCTTGGATTCCGCGTTGGCGTAGCCTTCCTCGATCTCCGAGGTCGGAAACTTGTCGACCTGGCCGTTCTTGTAGAGCACGTCGAACAACGTCTTGCCGCGAACCTCCGGCTTCTTGGCGATCAGCTCCTCCGGCCAGACCTCCTCGATCTTGAAGCGTTTTGAGAACTCCATGAGCTGCCAGAGATCGGACCTGGCCTCGCCGGGCGCGTTGACGAGCTGGTGCCAGAACTGCGTGCGCCGCTCGGCATTGCCGTAGGCGCCTTCCTTCTCCACCCACATCGCGGTCGGCAGGATCAGGTCGGCGGCCAGCGCCGTCACCGACGGATAGGCGTCCGAGACCACGATGAAATTGTCGGGGTTGCGGAAGCCCGGATAGGTCTCCTCGTTGGCGTTGGGACCGGCCTGGAGGTTGTTGTTGACCTGCACCCAATAGGCGTTGATCAGGCCGTCCTTCAGCATCCGGCTTTGCAGCACGGCGTGGGCGCCGTTCTTGTCGGGAATGGTGCCCTCGGGCAGCAGCCAGAGATGCTCGGTCTTGGTGCGGTGTTCCTTGTTGGTGACGACCATGTCGGCAGGCAGGCGGTGCGAGAAGGTGCCGACCTCGCGCGCGGTGCCGCAGGCCGAGGGCTGTCCGGTCAGCGAGAACGGGCTGTTGCCGGGCGAGGAGATCTTTCCGGTCAACAGATGGATGTTGTAGACGAGGTTGTTGCACCAGACGCCGCGGGTGTGCTGGTTGAAGCCCATGGTCCAGAACGAGACCACTTTTGTCTTCGGATCCGCGTAGAGCTCGGCCAGCGCCTCCAGCCGGTTCATCGGCACGCCGGACATCTCGGCTGCCTTCTCCAGCGTGTAGTCCGAGACGAACTTGACGTACTCGTCGTAGCTCATGTCGGTGGAGTCGTTGGCTTTCGCCGCGCCCGTCGCCTTCTTCTGCAGCGGATGCTCGGGCCGCAGCCCATAGCCGATGTCGGTCTGGCCGCGCCTGAAGATCGTATGCGCGGCGACGAAGTCCTTGTTGACGCGGCCGGTCTTGATGATGTGGTTGGCGATGGCGTTGAGGATGTAGAGGTCGGTCTGCGGCTTGAACACCATGCCGATGTCGGCGAGGTCGAACGAGCGGTGCTCGAAGGTGGACAGCACGGCGACGCGGACATGCGGCGCGGACAGCCGGCGGTCGGCGAGGCGCGTCCACAGAATGGGGTGCATCTCCGCCATGTTGGAGCCCCACAGCACGAAGGCGTCGGTCGCCTCGATGTCGTCATAGCAGCCGGCCGGCTCGTCGATGCCGAAGGTGCGCATCATGCCGGCGACGGCGGAGGCCATGCAGTGCCGCGCATTGGGGTCGATGTTGTTGGTGCGGAAGCCGGCCTTGAACAGCTTTGAGGCCGCATAGCCTTCCCAGATCGTCCACTGGCCGGAGCCGAACATGGCGACGCCGTTCGGGCCGCGCTTCTTGAAGGCTTCCTTCCACTTCAGCTCCATGATGTCGAAGGCTTCGGTCCAGGACACCGGCGTGAAGTCGCCGTTCTTGTCGTACTTGCCGTTCGTCTTGCGCAGCATCGGCTGCGTCAGGCGGTCGTGGCCGTACATGATCTTGGAGAGGAAGTAGCCCTTGACGCAGTTGAGGCCGCGGTTGACCTCGGCCTTGATGTCGCCGTGGGTGGCGACGACGCGGTTGTCCTTGGTCGCGACCATCACGGAGCAGCCGGTGCCGCAGAAGCGGCAGGCGGCCTTGTCCCATTTCAGTTCGCTGTTGTCGCGCTCGGCGACGAGATTGGCGGCGAGCGCAGGTGCCGGGAGCCCAGCGGCAGCGGCCGCGATCGCGGCGGCCTCGAGCTTCAGCATCTGGCGGCGGTCGAGCTTCGGCGATGTCATGATGGCTCTTCCTGACTCAGGCGGTTTCGATGGCGTGGAAGACGAGCGCGGCCGAATAGACGTTCGGCAGCGACTGGATGGTGTTGAGCAGGGTGCCGAGGCTGCCGGCATCCGGCGCCTCGGTCACGACGACGAGCTTGCCGCGCGGATCGCGGCCGTGAATCTCGCAGCCGGGCAGCGCGGTGATCTCGGCTTCCAGCTCATCCAGGCGCTCGGGGCGCGCCTGCACGATGATGCTGGCGATCTCGCAGCCTGGCGGCGCGACGACGCGGTCGGCGGTGAGCACCCGGCCGGTGATCAATGCGCGGCGGTTGAGTGTGGCTTTGTCGAGTAAGCCTTTGTTCAGTGAGGCTCGGGCCATGACGCCTGTCTTTCGCTGTTCGGGGATCAATGCGGGGAGGGCGGTGGGCCGGGAGGGCCGGCGAACATCTGGTAGATCCAGACGCCGAGCCCGTAGGAGCCGACGGTCCCAACCGCGAGGACGGGCATCACGATCGCGGTCAGGAACAGGAAGGCGAAAATTTCCATGCGCTTACGGCGCACGCGCCCAGTCGTGTCGTCAGGGGCCGACATATTCGGTCTCTTCGAAATGGTATGGGAATCGGGACGGCATCCGGGCCGTTGCCTTGCCGCACTTTAGATACGTTCGAGCCGTTAACGCGTTGATCTGGATCAATTCATCGACTTGCAGCGGGGACCGCAGCAGTGGCCAAAGCCGCAAGTTTGGGTTGTGCGCGCGCGAAGGCGATGCGAGAGTTGAGCTCTCGAATGGGGTTCCCAGGGTGTGAACGGGATGGGGCTCACGGCCATCGATCTTGGGCTCCGCGGTGCGACGAGCGGCGTGTTCCTGCTGATCATTCTCGTGGCGCTGCTGCGTCGTGCGACCGGTCAACATGCTCTGTTGGGCATGGCCATGTCCGCCGGAGGGGTCTTCTACGCCGTCGCGACCGCCCCGTTCTTTCCCAAATCATCATGGTGGTGGGTGTTGCCGATCCTGTCCGCGCAGCCTGCGGTATTCTGGCTGTGGGCGCGCGCGGCGTTCGACGACGATTTCGTGCTGAAGCGGTGGCACGGCGCCCTGTGGCTGAGCATCGTGGCCTATGGGTTTGCGATTACGCTGGGCTGGTCGCAATGGCCCGCTTTGGCTGGCGCAGGCGGGCGAGTCCTGGCGCTGGCCACCCTGGTGCTGGCCCTCGCTGCCGCGGTTCAGACGGTCAAGACCTGGGGGGCCGATCTGGTTGCGCGCCGCCGCCGACTGCGGCTGGCGATGCTTGCGATCAACGTCGTGCTCATCGCGGCCGTCGCCGTCGCCGGCTTCGCCGCAATTCCTGTCGCGGTTCCTGGCGCGCCCGGCAGTCTCCCGACCGCGTTCGGCCTGTTCGTGGTGGCCATGCTTGCCGGCCTCGGCCTGTTCAGCGAGCCGGCAGTGGCTGTCGACGATGCCACGGCTGCGATTGCATCCGACGATACGCGGAAGCAGGCCCGGATTGCCGATCGCGCCGCTGCGGGGCGGGTCGCGATCGATCCCATCCTGTTGCGGCGTCTCGACCATCTGATGACCGTGGATCGAACCTACCGGCAGGAAGGTCTTGCGATCGGGGCGCTCGCGGCTCGGCTCGACGTTCCCGAGCACCGGCTGCGCCAGGCCATCAACGAAGGGCTGGGCTATCGCAACTTCAACGCGTTCCTCAATCGCTATCGCATCGAGGATGCCAAGCTGGCGCTGTCCGATGCGACGCAACGGGAGGTCCCGGTGCTGACCATCGCCATGGATGCAGGCTTCCAGTCGATCGGACCGTTCAATCGCGCCTTCAAGGCCGAGACCGGCGTGACCCCGACCGAATTCCGGCGCGAGGCGCTGACCCCGCCGGAAACCGACTGCGATCCCGGGATCAGCCAGCCGCGCCGAGAAATCGGCTAGCCGATTTTTGGATCGGGCGAGAGGGCCGCGCCCCGATTGGGCAGACTGTCCGGCGAGAAACCCTCACCAGCCAGCACGAGCCCCGTCCATGTCCCATTCGACCGCCGCCGCCCCCGCATCGGAACGATTGCACGCCCTTGATGCGCTCAGGGGCGGCGCCCTTCTGCTCGGCATCGTCCTGCACGCGGCAATGTCGTTCGTGCCCGCCACGCCCCGGTTCTGGTTCATCCAGGACACCAATCCAAGCCTCCTCCTGGGCCTGCTGACCTTCACCATCCACGTCTTCCGGATGACGACCTTCTTCCTGATGGCCGGTTTCTTTGCCCGCATGAGTTTCCATCGCCGGGGGAGTTGGGGCTTTGTCAGGGACAGGTTGCAGCGGATCGGGCTCCCGTTCGTGATCGGCTGGCCGATCGTGTTTACGCCGATGGCTCTGGTGGTCATCTGGGCCTCCGGCTTTCCCAATGGGGGTCCGACTCCCGGCATGCGCAATTGGCCGCCGGTGCTGCCGAATTTCCCCCTGACGCATCTCTGGTTCCTCTATGTGCTGCTGGAGCTCTACGTCGCGATGCTCCTGCTGCGCGGCGCTATTGTCTGGCTTGATGCCTCCGCCACGCTGCGAACGGTCATCGACCGTGTCTTCGCTGGGATCGTGCGAAGCCCGCTGGCCCCCCTGCTTCTGGCGATCCCGATCGGCATCGCTTTCTGTCTCGACCAGCGCTGGATCAATGTGATGGGGGTGAGGACCCCGGATCAGTCGCTCATCACCAACGCGCAGGCCTGGATCGGCTTCGGCACCGCCTTCGGCGTCGGCTGGCTGTTGCATCGCCAGGTCGAACTGCTGCGGCTGCTCGAGCGACGCTGGCTCCCGCATCTCCTGCTTGCGGTCGTGCTGATCCTGATCAGCTTCGTGCTCTCGGGTGTGATCCTGTCCGCGCCGGGTGCGCCGAAACTGCCCTTCAGCGCTGCCACGCTCAGGCTTGTCTCCGCGATCCTCTATGCACCGGCGATCTGGATCTCGACCTTCGCGGCCATCGGTCTCGCGCTTCGCTTCATGTCCGGCTTCAGCCCGACCTGGCGCTACCTCGCCGATGCGTCCTACTGGCTCTATCTGATCCACATGCCGATCGTGATGACGCTGCAGGTCGTGCTGTCGCAACTCGACTGGCCCGGGCTGATCAAGTTTGCCATCATTCTCGTCGCCGCAATTCCGGCGATGCTGGCAAGCTATCATTGGCTGGTGCGCTTCACCTTCATTGGTGCGATCCTGAATGGCCGCCGCGCCGTGCGGCGTGTTCTCCCGCAAGGCGGAATTGCGACTGCGTAGACAGCGCCGCCCCGCTCATTAAGATGCCGCAACAAAAATAAGCGGGAGAGGCGTGATGAAGTTCGGCATCTTCTATGAGCTGCAACTGCCGCGGCCCTGGGTGGCGGGCGACGAGCTCAAGCTCTACCAGAACGCACTCTCGCAGATGGAACTCGCCGACAAGCTTGGCTACGACCATGCCTGGGTCGTCGAGCATCACTTCCTCGAGGAATATTCGCACTCGCCCTCGCCGGAATCGTTCCTGGCCGCGGCGAGCCAGCGCACGAAGAACATCCGGCTCGGCCACGGCATCCTCCAGCTCACCACCAATCATCCCGCGCGCGTTGCCGAGCGCGTCGCGGTGCTCGACCTGCTCTCCAACGGCCGCTGCGAATTCGGCATGGGCGAGAGCGCCTCCATCACCGAGCTCGAACCGTTCGGCCGTGATATGGTGTCCAAGAAGGAGGTGTTCGAGGAGGCCGTCGCCGCGATCTTCCCGATGTTCAGGGACGCCGGGTCCGAGCACCACGGCAAGTATTTCGACATCCCCTTGCGCAACGTCGTGCCGAAGCCGGTGCAGAAGCCGCATCCGCCGCTGTGGATGGCCTGCTCGCAGCTGCCGACCATCGAGCGCGCCGGCCGCCACGGTTTTGGCGCGCTCGGCTTCCAGTTCGTCAGCGCCGACGCCGCCCATGCCTGGGTGCACGCCTATTACAACGCCATGACCAAGCGGCTGCACAAGCTTGCCAACTACGAGATCAACCCGAACATGGCGCTGGTGTCGTTCTTCATGTGCGCGAAGACGGATGAAGAGGCCCGCGCCCGCGCCGACGGCGCCACCTTCTTCCAGTTCGCGCTGCGCTTCTACGGCGCCGCGCAGAACCGCCAGCGTCCGGCGCCCTACACCGTCAACATGTGGGACGAGTACAACAAGTGGAAGCGCGACAATCCCGAAGCCCAGGAGGCGGCGCTGCGCGGCGGCCTGATCGGCTCGCCGGAGACGATCCGCAGGAAGCTCAAGCGCTTCCAGAGCTCGCATATCGACCAGGTCATCCTGCTCAACCAGGCGGGCAAGAACAGCCACGAGCACATCTGTGAATCGCTCGAATTGTTCGGCCGCGAGGTGATGCCGGAGTTCCAGAACGATCCCGCGCAGGCGGCGTGGAAGAGGGGCGTCATGAGCGGCGAAATCAAGCTCGAGGAGATCGACACCCAGGCCTTCACCGACCGCTACGGCAAGCTCGCCGTCAAAGTCGCCCCGGCGAAGGTGGCGGCCGCGGGATAGGGGTGTACGTTTGACGTCGGCCATGCCTCTATTGGCGGCGCGGGGCCTCCGCATGGGGCCAATCGCCCACTCCCGCACGCTGCCGCAACCCCTGCTGATCGATCATCTCCTCGAAATCCTTCGGTTGCAAAAGACCGTTAACCGTATGATGCGTTCAAGATCCTGTTTGCGCGGGAAGAATGCCGGCTGGGACCGCAATAGTCCGTACTTGATCTCCCCCAAGGGCTCTGTTTGGATATTTGCGTTCGCCAATTCGAATTTCGGGGAATCGCAGTGAACAAGAGAAGTGGATACCGTTGTTCATGACGGCTCGTGCACCGGAAAGCATCGCGACCGTCCACCGCGCTGGCGTCGGCAATCGGTTGCTGGCGGCGTTGCCGCCGGCGGATCTCGGCTTGCTCACGCCCCACTTCCAGAAGGTCTCGTTCGAGCCCGATACCGTCCTGGTGCGGTCGGGCGATGAGCTCGACCCGGTTTACTTTCCCCATAGCGGGGCAATCGCCTTCATGCTCGATATGCCGGACGGGCAAACGGTTGCAACCACGTTGATCGGACGGGAAGGCGCTCTGGCCTCGTTCTCCGCGCTCGGCCCGTCGCTTTCATCCGTGACCGCGGTTGCCCGCGTGGCCGGCACGGCATCGCAGATCTCCGCCGCCAAATTTCGGGCTGCCTATGCGCGAAGCGAGGCGATCAGGAATGTCGTGCAGGTCCACGTCCGCGCATTGCTGTTGCAGCTCCAGCACGTTGCGGCCTGTAACGCGCTGCATCTGGTGGATGGCCGCATGGCGCGGTGGCTCCTGCAGCTCCACGACCGCGTTCCCAATGATCTCCTCCCGGTGACGCAGGAGGCGCTTGCGCAGTTGCTTGGAGTGCGGCGGACGACAGCGACGCTGACGATGAGCAAGCTGCGTGCGGCCGGCGCCGTCCCGTCCGACCGGCGCGGGTTTATCGAGATCGACCGGGTGCGGCTCGAGCGCGTTGCATGCGATTGTTATGCGCTCATGCAGGACAAGATCGATCGGATGTATTGCCAGGAATTGTCGGCGCCGCAGCCTGCCCTTGTGCCATTCCCGGAAACAACCGCGCGGTAGTCAGGGCGCATATGAGGTCCCCTGCGCCCCGTTCGTGAGCACGCACTCTGGACGGTTCGGCGTCCTCCGCGCCGGTGTGAGCTTGCGCCGTCGTGCCGCGATCTCATGCGGACTCCTCCGCCCTGCTTGATCGTGAACGGCGGGCCGCAACTGGGCCAGGCCCCGTCTTGCCTATCGCGTCCTTGAGACTGCGGGATGGGTTATCCAACTTGGGCGCAGCGTAGAACTCGAGTGGCTCTGCCACCTTGGCATGAGGCGGCAATACGTCCTCGTTGAACGCGTGCTCGCACTTGCGCAGAGCGACTGACATTTTCCGGTCTCCGCCAAGATCAAGTGGCCTGCAATTTCTCATACCATGCTGAAGAGTGCGTCCGCGCACGCCGATATGCTGGACGGCCAGGCCGCTGGATTCGTCGATGTCACCGTCGATTGCGACTGATGCCATGTCGTGCACTTTCCGTGTTGCGCGCGGATCGCCTGACTGCGCGGACAGCCATGAGTCGACCGCCGCAAGCCTACGCCGCCGTCCAGCCGCCATCGATCGCGAGATTGGCGCCGGTGATCTGCGCGGCCTCGTCACTGCACAGAAAAAGTGCGAGCGAAGCCACCTGTTCGACAGTGACAAATTCCTTGGTGGGTTGGGCCGCGAGCAGCACGTCGCTGATGACCTCATCTCTCCTCATCTTGCGTGCATTCATCGTGTTCGGGATCTGCCTTTCGACCAGCGGGGTCCAAACATACCCGGGGCTGATGCAGTTGCAGGTGATCTTCGAACGCGCAAGCTCCAACGCGACGGTCTTGGTCAGGCCGGCGATCCCGTGCTTGGCTGCGACGTAGGCTGACTTGAACGGCGAAGCTACACGCGAATGCGCCGAAGCCGTCGTGATGATCCGGCCCCAGCCACGCTTCTTCATGCCCGGCACAGCCGCACGGATTGCATGGAATGCGGCGGATAGATTGATGGCGATGACCGCATCCCATTTCTCGAGCGGAAACTCTTCGATTGGAGAGACGTGCTGGACGCCGGCATTGTTGACGAGGATATCCACAGCCCCGAACGTCGCTTCACCCAGCGCGATCAGCCCGGCGATTTCGCTCGGCTTCGCCATGTCCGCGGGCGAATAGATCGCCTTGACGGCGAACTCGCTTTCGATTGCCAAGCGCTCCTTCTCGACATCGGCCGCCCCGCCCATTCCGTTCAGCACGATGTTTGCGCCGGCACCTGCGAAGGCACGCGCACATGCGAGGCCGATGCCGCTCGTCGAGCCGGTCACGATCGCAGTTCTGCCCTTAATAACCATCTCAGTCACTTTGCTCCATGTGTTGCGCCAGCTGGCGAAGCCTCGCGCTTCACGCGCGAGTTGGTTTTGTGGATTTCCGATCAGGTGACCAGACTTCGTTCTGAAGCCCGGAACGGACGTCGCGCTGGCTCTTGCAGATAGTCATGGGCCACTCTGCCCAGTCCCAGCGTGAGGTCTGCACGGATGTGAATCGCCGAGACGATCTCCAGAACGGGCAGATCAGCGACCGGCGCCAAGGCGTGCGGTGTCAGGGAGAGGGCCGCGGGTCCGGTCCAGGCGCCCTTCAACGCGATCTGCTCGAGGCGATATTCAACGAGCTCGCAGATGCGCGGGCTGCCATCGACATGCGGGATGATCTTGAGCAGAAAATTCGGCTCCTCGAGCGCGGCCTTGACCTGGCCAAGATCGGCTTCGCGGTGCTTGTAGCCCATCGTGCCCGTCGCCACCCGCAAGGGCCCGTAGTCGAGCGTGCCGATCAGGGTGTCGATCTCGGTCCGCAATGTCGGCTGGCCGAGCTTTTTCGGAAAGCCCCAGAGCTCGCGTCCCGCGGCAATCGGTCCTTCGTCGTTGAGGAACATGCAGTGGTTGTAGCCGCCCGTGTGGCCACGGAACGAGACCGGAATGACCTGGCCGCTTTCCGTGTAGTCGCCGAAGCCATTTGAATCCGGCATGCGGATGAATTCATACTTGACGAGCGGGTTGCGGTCATCGAGTTCCAGCGGTTCGGGCACCACAGCGCGCAGCCTTGCCGGGTCGGTGCGATAGGTGATGATCAGGTACTCGCGATCCACAAACCGATAGGGGCCTGGCGGATAGGCCGGGCTGGTGAGCGGCATCGCAAAGGCGCGCTTACGCACATCGTTCTCACGCATGGGGTTCTCCGTGCATCAAATCAGCGCTCTATTCACGGCCGTCGTGCTCCAGATCGAATGTGGAAACTCCGTCCGGGGTGACCGGGCGTGCGAGCACCTCGGGATGACGCAAGGTGCGAAGCGCATCGTGGTAGCCGGCGCGCCAATGGTCTTGCATCGAAAGGCGGGAGAACTCGTAGTCCTTGGAGTGGCCTTCGTGGTTGCGCGCCCGATAGATCAGGTGAACGATGTTGTAGACGTTGGGTGACACCGCGGTGTTCAGGAGCTTCACATCCTCGTGCTCCCTGAGTTCTTCGGGAATCCGGTCCAGGAGCGTCGTGAGCGCACGTCGCAGGCGCTGCACGTGCTTGAACTGGTCGGTGCTGGCGCGCGTGCGACTGGAATATTGAATTTCCTTCTGACGCGTGACGACCTCGGGCAGATTGCCCGGAAGCTGCCCCTTCGCGCTCCAGAGATCGACCTGAAACGCCAACATGTCCTGCGGCACACCCCCATCGATCACCCATTGCAGCGGCGTATTGGAGACAAGGCCGCCGTCCCAGTAATGCTCGCCCTCGATCTCCACGGCGGGAAAGCCCGGTGGCAGCGCGCCGCTTGCCATGATGTGCTCTGGGCGAATCGTGTGGGTGCTGTTGTCGAAATAGACGAAATTGCCCGTTCTCACGTTGACTGCTCCTGCACTGAACCGCGTCATCCCCGCGTTGATGCGATCGAAGTCAATCAGGCGCTCCAGCGTGCTCTTCAACGCGCCGGTGTCGTAGAAGCTGGTTGCTTCGGTCGTGCCGCCGGCGTGGAGCCATGGCAGGAGGGGGCGCGCGGAGAAGAACCCGTTTGCGCCGCATGCCGCGGCAAGGCCCGCGCTCATCTGGTTGAGGATATTGCGCGCATTCTCGTTGCGCGCATCGAGAAATGGGTTTCCTGCCCAGTCCCAAGGTGCAGTCGAAGTTACCCGCGTCCAGAAATCGCGCAGCCGATCAACACGCGACTCGGCCGGGTTGCCCGCGATGATCGCGGCATTGATCGCGCCGATGGAAATGCCGGCAACCCAATCGGGGTGGATGCCAGCTTCCGCCAGCGCCTCGTACACCCCCGCCTGGTAGGCGCCGAGAGCGCCGCCGCCTTGCAACAGCAGGGCTATGCAATCGAATGGCAGCCGCCGTTGGGTGGCCGGCAGGTGTGATCGGGGCTGGAAATTCATGACTGGTCTTGCTCTCGGTGTGGGATGATCGAGCCGGCGTCGCGGAAGCCGCGATGACCGTTCGCTAAAACAAACTATACGGTGTAGTGTATATATCGCCCGTTAATGCGCAACTCACGAGATCGTGCTTCAGTGGCGCGCCGTCACGTTCGTGGCTAGTGCTGAGTTGACCGCTGTCCGACCTTGGGCGGCTCGAGCATCACTTCCTTCAGGCGATCGCTGGTAGCGATGACGACCACGAAGGTGAGCTTGCCATCCTGTTTCACCAACCCGCCAGCGAGCGCCTGTCCGTCCGCCGCGCTTTCCGCGACCCGCACCGCGTCCGACAACTCCAGCTTGATCCACTTCAGGGCGATGATGTTGGCGAGGTCCGCGCGATCGAGCTCCTTGAGCGATGACGCGATCTCCGTTTGCGATACCCTTCCGGTGTTCGCATCTATGACATTCTCAAAGACCCGCTCGTTCTTGATCGTGCGCACGCGGTAGACCGGCGGACCGGATATCTCGAAGCTGATGTCTGCGGTCCTCGACCCATCGTGCAGACCCTCCGCAATCGCCATGGCCTGTCCGATCGGGACCTTCGTGGTGTGGAACTGCTCCAGCACGCGGCGAATGGCTGCCTCCTCGACGTTGCCCTGCGCGGTCGCGCTTTGCTGTTCGGCGTCGGCAGGGACCTGCGTGACGCCGGCCAGAGCACCGGTGCCGGCGAGGGCCGCGGAACAAACGATGAGGGCAAACAGCTGCTTCTTTGGCATCGCGCAATCCTGTGGTGTTCTTCATGATCGATGGTCTAGTTCGGCACGAAGGCGTACCGGCTGATCTGGAAGCCCGGATGCCGAGCAGATCGCCACAACTTTCGAGGCCGCGCCGGAGCTAGCCTGCGCCGTCGCGCCGCGATCTCATACGGGCTCCCCCGTCCTGCTCGATCATGAAGGGCGGGCTGCAACTGGGCCAGGCTTTCGCGAAGGCGCGGGTCGGCCGCCGCGACCGCCGGGTTATCGTCATCGTCGCGCACAATGGCGTCGCCGACTTCAGTCTCCGGCAACTGCGACTGGCCGATATCGTGCTCGGCGGGCGCGGGACGCTGTCCGAACCCGCTGGTGTCGATGACGGCCGCTTCGGGTCCCCTCCGCTCTGAGTGAATCCGGATCGGCGGCAACGCGGAATGCGAGTCCGTGAGCCGGCTCGGCGAAGGTGCGGGCAACACCCAGTCGGCTGCCAGAAGCAGCAGGAGCAGCGCGCCTCCAACGGAGAGAAAATACGCCCGCAGGGGTAGCTCGGGCTCGACGACGGCGCGCGCACGCGACAGCACAGACTTCCTGCTCACGGCCAGTTCCCAAACATGAAATGATTCCGCCTCGTTTTCAGAAGCTCGTGGGCCGCGGGTGCCGGCACGCGCGTTCGGCGTCGAGATAGCCGCGCTCGTCGAGCCATTCGATCGGGCAATAGGCCATCGCCTTCGGGTCAATCATGTGCCCGTCGCGCTCGAGGGCCGCTCGCGTGCCGGTGAGTCCGCTCCAGACCGAAGAGCCGGTGGCCGGCTCCACGTCCATGACGTCGAACACTTCGATGAAGTTGAGCATGTCGAACGTCCAGGATGCTCACGTGGCGGGCGGGGAAGGGGGCTCGACGCCTTCAAGCGCGACGCCTCTGCGGACGAGTTCGGATTCGATCGCGTCGAAGATGGGTTCGACCGGCGCGAGCCACACCGTGACCCAGCAGATGATGCAATTGCGCGCAAGCAGCAGCCCCGACGTCATGCGAGGCTCCTCCGGCTGGCCGCATGCCGCACCGGCGCGGCTTCGCCGTCGGCGAGCGCGTGCACGCAGGCGAGCACCGAAATGGTGAGACCCAGCAGCAGGCTCACGCCCACGAGCGACAAGGCCACCATCAGATTGAGCGCCGCGACGGCAATCCCGGGCCAGGGATTTTCCCGCACGAGCGCCAGGAACAGGCTTGACATCTTCGGTCTCCTAAATAAACTACACCGTATATTTCATATACAGCGCGGATCGCGGGATGTGTCAAGAGCCGAGACTCACAAGCCCGTGTTCGTCCTGGTCGGACGAGGGAGACTCCGGAGTGAGGCCAAGGGTCCCCTTTGAAAGCAGATGCCTCAACTCGAGAAAGGATTCGATATGTTGAAGAACAGGTTGGTGCTCGCAGTGCTGGTGCTCGTTGCGTGGGACGCTGCTGCGTTCGCGCAGGAAGACCGCGGCACAGCTGAGCAGAGAGCGGCGTGCACCTCTGACGCGTTTCGCCTGTGCGCCGGCTACATCCCCGATCCCACCAATGTGGAAGCCTGTCTCAGGCAAAGAAAGTCGGACCTGAACGAAGCTTGCAGAGCCGTCTTCGACCACGCAGACGCCGCGGTTCCGGTCAGGGCCGTGGGATCGCACCGATAGCGCGACGCCAGGAATGAGGAACGATCGTATGAATACAATATATGCTCCTGCTTTCGCCGCGTTCGGAGGTTCGGCCTTCGGAGCGATTTCCACGATCGTGACGGGATGGATGAGCCGGCGCCGCAGGCTCCGCGAGCGCCATCACGCGCACGCGACGTCGAAGCGTGAAAAGCTCTATCGAAGCTTCATCGAGGAGGCGTCCCGACTTTACGCGGACGCGCTCACCAGCGACAAATCCGAGATCCCCGCATTGGTGAACTTGTATGCGCTCATCGGGCGCATGCGGATTCTGTCCGACGATGGGGTGGTCCATGCCGCAGAGCGGGCAGGCCGGCTGATCATCGAGACCTACCTCGCACCGAACACGTCGTTCGTCGACCTGCCGGGCTTCCTGGAGGAGATGGATCCGTTGCGTGAATTCGGCGAGGCCTGCCGGCGTGAAATGCACGCGATTCCGTTGCGGTGAGGCCGAGCATGCCAGAGGCGCAGACGCCCCGCCAGGCTGGATTGTCGTGCACGCGTGAACGAATTGTGCAGGCTGCAATCCGCTTGTACCGGGAGATCGGGTACCGAAAGACCACGGTTGCCGACGTCGCTCGCGACGCAGCAATGTCCCCCGCAAATCTCTACCGGTTCTATCCCTCCCGCCGAGCGCTCGAAGAGGCCGTCGTGACGGAGCTGCTCGAGGAGGTGTCGGCGGCGGCCGCAAGTGCAGCGCGAAGCGGCCGCTCGGGCCTGGAGCGCCTCAATGCAGCGTTCGGTGCGATCTCCCGGATGAATGAACATCGGCTGGCAAACGATATCCGATTGCACGAACTGGTGGTGGCCGCGGGACAGGCGAACTGGCTGGCCTGCCTGTCTCATGCGGATCGGCTTCGCGGCGTCGTGCGGTCGATCATCGCGGCCGGGCAGGTGAACGGGGAGTTCCGGGGCGGCAGCCCGATGGCGCTCGCCTGCTGTCTGCTGGACGCGATGGATGCTTACCTCAATCCTTCCCGAGTCAAGGCGACCGCGCTTCGGCCGGCGTTCGACGAGATGATGCGCTTTTGCGCGGGGGCGCTTGGCAACGCGGCGTTCACTGGCCCGGCGCCTCCTCAACTCATCAACGTTCAGGCCGGCTTGCGCCATAAATCGACCTGTTAAGCCCAGCGCTCGACGGCTCACGGCGTCCAGTCTGCCTCACAGGCCGCAAGGAAGAAGCCGACACGTTCGCGCATGAAGGACGGCAGCTCCCGTCTCAGCTCCTTCGGTGTCTCCCCGACCAGCGAACGAAACAGCATCGGCAACAGGATCAGATCCAGGAAGATCTGAGCGGTGGCAAGGCTTCGCTTGCCGCTGAAGGGCCCCTTAGGAGCGCGCGCCAGCTTCTGCGTCGTTTCATTCAAGAGTTGGGAAACGGCATTGACGGAGCGATCGCGCGCGGCGTCGTGGACGTTGCGGCTCAACTCGGGAAAACGCTGCGCTTCGGCGATCGTGGCGCGAACCATGCCCAACGATTCCTCGATGAGATTTTCCACGATGGTGGTGCCGAGGTTCGAGAGCTTGTCATGAAGGGTGCGGCCCTCGGGCTCGATGCCTTCGAAATCCGTCAGCCTGCTGATGGTGCGGGCCACCACGGCCGCGAACAGCGCCTCCTTGCCGGGGAAGTGCGCGTAGATGGTCGGCTTGCTCGCCGGCGCCAGCTCGGAGATGTCGTCGATGCTGGCACTACGATAGCCCTTCTCGAGAAAAAGCTGCTGGGCCGCGTCAAGGATCCGGACCTGGACGTCGCCGGCAAGGTCTTTGGGCGGTCTGCCCCGTTTCGGGGTGCTCTTCTTGGTCATCCGTCGATCCTCCAGTCACGAGTCTGTGCGCGCGCAGATCGCACTTGACATGGCAGGCGAGAAAAGGCAACAAAAAGAAAATATACGGTATAGTTTATTTAATCGCCGCGACGTCCATCGGGACCAGCGGCGGCACCTTCCGGACAGTCGAGGCCGCAGACCTTGGCCCAGCGATCGTCCGGTCGACCTCAGGAGAGAGTGAATATGTCGTGCCCCGACCCGGACCGCCCACACCACGGCATCCTGCTGCGCGAGTTGCATCACAGGGTCGATAAAGGGATCGCCTCGGCGATCGATCTGGTCTCGGCCGCGGTCATCCGCGCCGACGGAGCGGAAGCCAAGGCCGCGTTGAGCGACGTTGTCGAGCTGCTGCACGGACATGCGGAGCTGCATCGGGCGCTGGCCATGCCGGAGGGCGATATCCTCAACGATGCCGCGACTTACATTCGCAGGCTGGGCTGTGCCATGCGCCAGTCCTTTCTGGACCGAATGGGGATCCGGCTGGCGCTCACCACCGAGTCTCTCCCGCTTCAGCCAGAGCGGTGCGGACGGCTTGGCCTGATCGTCCACGACCTCGTCGTCAACGCCGCGAAGCATGCGTATTTCGACGCGCGCTCCGGCGAGATCAAGGTCAAGCTGTCGCGCATCGGCTCGGTCGCGAACTGCGTGGTGCTGGACAACGGCTCGCGGCCGGCACGGGCCTTGTCGCGGGCCTCGGGCCGGGAGTTCCAGATCAGCAATGACCTTGCGAGGGGGCTCGGCGGACGGATCGAGCACGGCTTCGCTGCCGAGTTCACATCCGTCGTGGTCTCGTTTCACCTGAGCGAGCGGGAGCGGCAGGCAAGCTGGTCGATGGCGACGCGCCGCATGAGGCCGCCGCGCCGGCTGAAGACCAACGCGTCCGTGACGCCCGGCTCCGGCCTCTCGGATCAGGTCGCGCGTCCGGCCGCGATGCGCGCGGATCCGAATTCCTTGCGGACGCGTCCGAACCAACGGGGCGCGCTCGGCACGGGTCCAGACGCCCTGGGCAATCTCCTGTCACCCTCTCACCATACGGACGCGCTATGAGCCCGCGCTATTTGAACCTCTCCAAAATCGGTCGAACCGAGCGCTTGCTGAGGCCTCTCGGCGGCGTGGCCCTGGCGCTTATTGCTGCCGCGCTCAGCGGCTGCGACGATCGCACCACCATTCCTCCCGCGCGCGCCGCTGTCGTGCGCACGGAAATCGTGCAGCCGAGGGACCGGCAATCCTCGCTTACCTTGACCGGTGAGGTGCAGGCCCGCTTCCGGGCGGATCTCTCGTTCCGCGTCAGCGGGCGCGTCCTCGCGCGCTATGTCGATGTCGGGACCCACGTGAAGGCCGGCGAAGTGCTGGCCATTCTCGACCCGGCCGAGCAGGAGGCCGATGTCGACGCCGCCACCGCCGCCGTTCTCGCCGCAGAATCCCAGCTGCGCGTCGCAAAGGCGACTTTCGATCGGCAGACGGCGCTGATCGCAAGCGGCTTCACCACGCGCACGGCCTACGACCAGGCGCAGGAAGGGTTGCGAACCACGGAAGGTGTGCTTGAAGCGGCAAGAGCGCAACTCGGAACCGCGAAGGATGTGCTCGGCTATACCGCGCTGCGAGCCGAAGCCGACGGCGTCGTCACCGCACGCAGTCTGGAATCCGGTCAGGTCGTACAGGCTGCCCAACCGGTATTTTCGCTGGCGCAGGACGGGGAGCGGGACGTCGTCTTTGACGTCTATGAGTCCATTTTCCTCGGAACTGCCGACCGAAGCAGCGTTTCGTTGACGCTGGTCTCCGATGCGACCGTGACCGCAAACGGCGAGGTTCGGGAGGTTTCGCCGGCCGTCGACGCCAGGAGCTCGACCATTCGGGTCAAGGTGGCGATCAAGGACCCGCCTGCCGCAATGACGCTTGGAAGCGCCGTCGCGGGGACTGTGAGACTGACGGCCGAGCGGCAGATCGCATTGCCCTGGCGTGCATTGATGGCGGCGGGCACCAGCCCTGCGGTCTGGACCGTCGATCCGGTGACGCGTACCGCCTCGCTGAAGCCGGTGACGGTCGGTGGCTACGAGGCCGGAGAAGTATTGATCAAGGCAGGTCTCGATCCGGGCGAGCGCGTCGTCGTCGATGGAGGCAAGCTTTTGAGCGTGGGCCAGCTCGTGACTTATGAAGGAGAACCCTCGTGACGGGTCGCGCAATGATCGTGGCGGGTCCGCTTGCATGCGCGCTCGCGCTTGCCGGATGCCAGCAGGAGACAAAGGCGCCCGAGGCCGTGCGGCCCGTCCAGTCGCTGCTTCTCGCAGCGGACCACGGCGACGATGCCGTTGCGGTGGGCGTTATCGAGCCACGCTACAAGACCAATCTTGGCTTCCGCGTGCTGGGACGTCTGATCACGCGTCCCGTCTACGTCGGCGATCTCGTGAGTGAAGGACAGACGGTCGGAACGATTGACTCGACCGCCCTCGAGCTTGCCGTTCGTGCCTCCAAAGGCCAGCTTGCCAAGGCCGAGGCGCAGCTCGCGACCGCGCGCGCGATCGAGGAACGGCAGCGAACGCTCATTGCCACCGACGCAACCACGAGGCAGACGCTGGATAACGCCGAGCAGGCGCGTGCCGGCGCCGAAGCGACGGTTGCGCGCGAACAGGCAAATCTGACCAAGGCGGTCGAGCAGCTAAGCTATTCGCAGATCAAGGCCGACTTCGCCGGTGTGGTCACCGCAGTCGGGGCGGACGTCGGTCAGGTGGTGTCCCCCGGCCAAAGCGTGGTGACGATCGCAAGGCCCGATATCCGCGAAGCGGTCGTCGATATCGGACCCGACTTTCCGCTGCCGCTGGAGGTCGGTCTGCCGTTCACGGTCAGCCTGCAGCTCCTGCCAGCGGTTCAAGTGGAAGGCAGCGTTCGCGAGATTGCGCCGCAAGCCGATCCGGTAACGCGCCTGCGGCGGGTCCGCATTGCACTCAGCAATCCGCCCGACAGCTTCCGGCTCGGCGCGACCGTCACGGCGAAGCTCGGCAGGCAGCAAGGCCCGGTCCTCCGACTGCCTTCGTCGGCGCTGCTCGCCAGGGATGGCGCCAATTTCGTCTGGATCGTCAATCAGCCCGCCAACACGGTGTCGCTGCAAAGGATCGATGTGGTGGCTGGCCAAACCGGAGCGCGCGTCATCGGCGGACTCGCTCCTGGCGCACGCGTCGTCACCGCCGGGGTCCACAGTCTCAAACAAGGACAGCAAGTCCGCATCGAACAGGATCAGCAGCCATGAAGTCGTTCAATCTCTCCGACTGGGCGCTCGGTCATCGCTCGCTCGTCTGGTATTTCATGATCGCCTTCATGGCGGCCGGGCTATTTGCCTATCTCCAGCTGGGACGGCAGGAAGACCCCGACTTCACCATCAAGACCATGGTCGTCCAGGCGCAGTGGCCGGGGGCGTCACCCGAGGAGATGACGCGCCAGATCACCGACCGGATCGAGAAGAAGCTCGAGGAGCTGGAATCGCTCGATTACACCAAGAGCGTGACGGTCGCGGGCCAGACCACCGTCTTCGTCTATCTGCGCGACAGCACCAAGGCTGCCGACGTGAAGCCAACCTGGATCCGCGTTCGCAACATGATCGCGGATATCAAGGGCGACTTCCCGCAAGGGGTGATCGGACCCGGCTTCAACGATCGCTTCGGCGACGTGTTCGGCAACATCTATGCCTTCACCAGCGACGGCCTGAGCCAGCGTCAGCTGCGCGATCATGTGGAGGACATCCGTGCCAAGGTCCTGACCGTGCCCGATGTCGGCAAGGTGGACATCCTGGGCGCGCAGGACGAGGTGATCTATCTCGAATTCTCCACCCGCAAGATCGCGGCCCTTGGCCTCGACGTTCACGCGATCATGAGCTCCTTGCAAGGGCAGAATGCGGTTGCCCCATCCGGCGTATTCCAGGAGGGGCCGGAGCGGATCAGCGTACGCGTGAACGGCCAGTTCACGTCGGAGGCAAGTCTGAAGGCGGTCAATCTGCGCATCAACGATCGCTTCTTTCCCCTGACTGACGTCGCAACCGTCACGCGCGGTTATGCCGATCCGGCCAAGACCCTGTTCAGGTACAACGGGGAGCCGGCGATCGCCCTTGCCATCGGCATGAAGTCCGGTGCGAATCTGCTGCACTTCGGCGAGGCGCTGAAGGAGGAGATGTCGAGGATTACTGCCGACTTGCCGGTCGGCGTCGGCGTTCACCTCGTCGCCGATCAGCCCGTCGTTGTCGAGCATGCCGTGTCCGGCTTCACCGAGGCGCTGTTCGAGGCCGTGATCATCGTTCTCGGCATCAGCTTTCTCAGCCTGGGCATGCGCGCCGGCCTCGTCGTGGCGATCGCGATTCCGCTGGTTCTCGCCATCACCTTCGTCGTGATGGCCTATGCCGGCATTTCGCTGCAGCGAATTTCGCTGGGCGCCCTGATCATCGCACTCGGCCTGCTGGTCGATGATGCCATGATTGCCGTCGAGATGATGGTCGCGCGGCTCGAGGTCGGCGATCCCCTGGAAAAGGCGGCAACGCACGTCTACGCCTCGACCGCCTTTCCCATGCTGACCGGAACGCTAGTGACCGTGGCCGGCTTCATTCCGATCGGGCTCAATAGCAGCAATGCGGGCGAGTTCACCTTCACGCTGTTCGTGGTCATCGCCGTCTCGCTGATCGTCTCGTGGATCGTGGCGGTGCTGTTCACGCCGTTGCTCGGCGTCACCATCCTGCCCGCCAGGATGAAGGGCCATCATGAGCAGAAGGGGCGCGTGGCGCAGTTGTTCGCGCGTCTCCTGCTCTTCTGCATGCGTCGCCGCTGGACGACGATTGGCGTTACGGTTGCGGCGTTTCTGCTGGCGCTGTTCGGCATGAATTTCGTGCAACAGCAATTCTTCCCGTCCTCGGATCGCGCCGAGCTCGTGGTCGACTGGAATCTGCCGCAGAACGCATCGATTGCCGATACCAACTCGCAGATGGCGCGCTTCGAGCGCGAACAGCTCCAGGGCAACAATTCGGTCGACCACTGGTCGTCCTATGTCGGCACCGGCTCGCCGCGCTTCGTCCTGTCCTTCGACGTGCAGACCGCCAACACCTGGTTCGGCCAGATGGTGGTCGTGACCAAGGGCGACATCAAGGCCCGCGACCAGGTCAAGGCACAGTTCGAGGACTACCTGAAGAAGACGTTCCCCGGCACTGACACCTACGTCAAGCTGCTCGAGGTCGGTCCCCCGGTGGGGCGTCCCGTGCAGTATCGCCTGAGCGGGCCCGACATCGCGAAGGTGCGAGACCTCTCGCAGAAGCTTGCCGGCATCGTGCGAAGCAGCCCCGATCTCGGCAATGTCGTGTTCGACTGGATGGAGCCGGCCCGCGTCGTCAAGGTGGACGTTCTCCAGGACAAAGCGCGCCAGCTCGGCGTCACCTCGGAGGACATTGCCACCACCCTGAACTCCGTGCTCGAGGGCACGCCGATTACCCAGGTGCGCGACAGCATCTATCTCGTCAATGTCACGGGACGTGCGACGGCGCCGGAGCGTGCCTCCATCGACACATTGCGCGACCTGCAATTGACGGGGCTCGGCGGCCAATCCGTGCCGCTCGGTGCCGTGGCCAATCTGCGTTACGAGCTCGAGCAGCCGACGATCTGGCGGCGCGCGCGGATCCCCACCATCACGTTGAAGGCCGGCATCGTCGGTAACGTGCAGCCCAAGACGATCGTGGACCAGCTCGCGCCGAAAGTCGCGGAGTTCACCAAGGCGCTGCCGGCCGGCTATTCGGTGAAGATCGGCGGGTCCGTCGAGGAGAGCGCCAAGAGCCAGGCGCCGATCGTGGCCGTCGTTCCGCTCATGCTCTTCGTCATGGCCACGGTGCTGATGATCCAGTTGCAGAGCTTCCATCGCCTGTTTCTGGTGTTCGCGGTCGCGCCGCTGGCCGTGATCGGCGTCGTCATGGCGCTGCTGCCGAGCGGTGCTCCGCTCGGCTTCGTCGCCATCCTCGGCGTGCTCGCCCTGATCGGCATCCTGGTCCGAAACTCGGTGATCCTGATCGTGCAGATCGAGGATCTCAGGAAGGAGGGGCGACCGGCCTGGGACGCGGTGGTCGAAGCCACCGAGCATCGTATGCGGCCCATTCTGTTGACGGCGGCCGCCGCAAGCCTCGCGCTGATTCCGATCGCGCGCGAGATATTCTGGGGGCCGATGGCCTACGCGATGATGGGCGGCATCATCGTCGGCACGCTGCTGACGCTGCTGTTCCTGCCGGCGCTGTATGTGGCCTGGTTCCGAATTCACCCCGATCACGACGATAACTCGTCCATGCACGAGCCCGCAGGGCCTGCGCACGACATTTCGCCGGAGCCGATCTCCGCGGCCACGCCGGTGCCGGTTCTCGAAACACAGAGCTAACAAGGGAAACTACAATGCTTCGCAACACAGGTCTGATGCTGTCCATCGGTGCGGCACTCGTAACGGTGACGTTGACGCCCAATCCGGCATCCGCGCAATTCCCGCCGCCGCCGCCCATGGCGGGGCCTCCGCCGATCGCGGCCGGAGGTCCTCCGGCCTTCGCGGCTCGTCCGCCGATCGGACCTGACGGTGCGCCACGTGCCGGCCTCGGCGGCCCGGCGCCGCGCCTCGGTGCTGGAGCTGCACCGCGCGGTGCTCTCTTAGGAGGCGGGCGCGGCGGCCCGGCGGTCGCAAACGCCACTCGCGCCACATCGGTTACTTACAACCGCTTCGGAGGCTACGGCCGCTACGGTGGTGGAGCCCGATACGGCTACCGCGCCGCGTATGCGGCCAGCGCTTACGCCGGAGCCGTTGCCGGCTACGCCTATGGGCACGACTCCTCTTCCGATGGCGATTGCGCCTATGTCTACCGACGATACAGGCGTGTCCTGGTCTGCAATTAGCCCTCGCGATCCCGCGCACGACTGACTTCATCCCGGGAGTACCGTGCCGAAACCAAAACGATGGAGAAACAACATGAAAAAGATGCTCGCCGGCACGCTGGGCATTGTCGTATTGGCAGGCGCGGCCTGCCTGGAGCCAACTGAGCCGGTCGCGGCACATGATTACGCATTCTGTCGCCAGGATGCGTCGTCCGGCATGCGGTCGTGTGACTTCGAGACGATGGAACAGTGCCTCGCCATGATCTCCGGGCGTGGTGGCTCGTGCACGCGCGATCCCTTCGTGACCCAATCGGGGCAATCCTACGCCTATGCTCCGAAGCGGGACGGCCGTCCGCACCGCTGACATGTCGGCAAGAGCCGACGGGATGGGTGGCGGCGGAGTAGATGCCGTAATGGGCCCTGCTCCGAGCAAGGGGTGATGATGGTGGCTGTCCCCCGATAGATGATGAAACGGGGTCACGACTTGAGTCGGCCCCAAGCATCTGGAGACGGAGGACAGCCGTGGAGAACTATGCCGGAATTGACGTGTCATTGGAACTGTCGAGCGTATGCGTTGTGGATGCCCAAGGTAAAATCCTGAAGGAAGCGAAGGTCACGAGCGAACCTGACGCCTTGGTTGAATTTTTCGAGACGCTTGGCTTTGCAGTGAAGCGGATCGGGCTGGAGGCTGGGCCGCTGT
>NZ_SPQT01000056.1 GCF_004571025.1 Bradyrhizobium niftali
GCTCGAACACAGGAACTGCGAGGTAGGAGGAGCATGCGATGACGTAACCCCATCAACAGGTTCCAGCCGAGGTCTGCGAGAGGATGAGACGAGATGGAGGTTCGGTCTTCCCGGCGCATGCGAACACTGGTGACCCAAATGGCCCAATCGAGGCCTGTCCGCTAATGAGAACGCACGCGCGCTGATATCCATGATGGCCCGGAGAAAATGCTCCAATCAAAGGCCGGATACATTGATGCAAGACCACTCACCACCTGATCGACGAACCTCTTGCTACGCACGGCCGGACCATACATTTTGGGTCAAAAGGCGAAAATGCTGGACCTCTTTGCGTAGGTCTGCTCCACCCCGAGAAGCGGCATTTAAGTACACGCCTGCCGGCGATCCAAGTCGAAACACCGCCCTAATATATTGAGACGCTTACGGGTCACTTTGTCCATCGCATCGGCGAAGCCAAATCTCCCGCCAATAGGTGAGTTCGCAGCGCGAGCACCCCCCCATGCCAAAGCCCATGTAGGAGCATCCGCAAGTCGAGTCCTCGAGACACACCGTATTGCGGAGCTGCCTCATCTGTCCCGTCCCATCGACAATTATTCTGTCGATCCGCCCCTTCACCCGACGCCGAACGCCGCACAATCGACGCATGTCAGGCGAGAACCACAGCCCGCGATTAAGCCCGTGCTCGTCCAAGGTCTCAATGATGCTCTGCATCGATTTCACTTCGGCCCATTCACCGGGCCGGAGGTTCAGGCTTTCCTCCGGCGTGGACTCGCTGCTTCCGCGCGGATACTCGCCGATCAACATCCGACGAATTTTCAGAAATAGCCATATTCCAGTGTATTGTAACATCTGCAGGGCGGTGAAATTGCGTGCCGGGAGTCCGCTCAAAAGTCTTCCTAATTTTTGCCATCGCGAGAGGGGGTCGGTGGCTTTCAACAATTCACTAGCCTGACAATAGTAGGCCTTCAGTCCGATCGACACTTTGAGGCGGGTTCGTAATCGATCCAAACTTCGCAAATCGACCTGCGATTGAGTTGCCGTGTCTTCGACTTTTCTGAGCCAGGCTTCGCGCCAGAAAATTACGCACGCCTTCTGACAACCATCGTGGGCGGCGCCGGAGCAGCGGACGCCATCGAGGGTGACGATGTCATCGCCTCTGAACGCCCGTGGCGAGCTTGCTGAGACGCATACCGGAAATGCTCGTCTTGAGACCCTAAATCTTTGCCCACAAAATTGTGCCATTTCCGGCATGAACGGCAGATGGTCCACTGCGCCGTGGGCATCCAGGGTTTGCAGGATTTCGTCCGGCGCCTTCACTTCCACGAGGTCGCCGCGGTAAAGTCTCTTGGTTGGTTGGTTCATACCTCACCTCAAGATTGTCTGGGCGTTCGCGAGAATCCATAGGCTCGCAGCTCTGCTACGAGCTTTCGCCTAGCCCTAGCTCGTTGCGCTGGCGGCCAATGAAGCGTCGCGACATGGCGGCCACGCATTCGGCCCGATGATCGCCAATGTGCCGACGTGCGATATCGTCGGGACCATTTTGGCGGTGGTCGCTCTTTAGGAACGCGCTGGTCTGTCAATTGAAAGTGGAAGCCTCAGTTTCAACGAGCCATCCGCTTGGCGCTCGAATAAGCGCATCGCGTCACCGCTGCACGGGCTTGCCTCCTTGCCTTGCCCGTTGTGCGGCACTGGGGCGTAGCAAAAATAACCTTGTCGTCCTTCCTCGCCTCGACGACCGCCAGTTCACGTGCCATCGAGTCGTTGAAGCGAGAAACCGGCCATCCGGTTTCTGAACTGCGCACGCTCAAGACGAGTGGTGTGGCATTATGCCGCCCGAAAGCGGCATTATGCCGTCTTGAAAATTCCAGGACAGCAGTCAGCCAGAAGTGCGCGCCTGCGGCAATATGTCGTAGTGGGTACTCAAGAAGGATATTGAGTTTTGTCCCGTGACGATCCCTAGCGCTCTGGAAGCTGTGCATCATCCATCCGGCATAGGGTGCATGTGGTTCTTGCTCCTGATCCCGAACTTGCAACGACAGCCGACAGTCGCTTTGCGGAAGAACAACTCGCCAGGAAGTCACGACCAGGAGACATGAAACGCCGTGCTGCCGACATGCTCAATGGCCAAAGCAAACGAGCCGAGAGCATTCTTGATCCTAAAAATCGAGGCGCCCTTAATGCAGTCGGTAAATCTGGCTTAGCGCCTGAAATACGACCTAAGCGAGCGAGCAATTCTCGTTCTCGCTAGGAACTCCACGAGCACAGGAGAATCGTAACGGGATCTTCCCCGGATGGGGAAAATGCCATGCGATACGTTGTGTATGCAGTCGATTCGTCCGGCGTCGCGCGCGCGGTGTATGAAATCGACAGTCCTGCGGACGAAACCGCCAAAAAACGAGCCGAGAAGTTGCTCGATGCTCACCCTGCTGTTGAGGTTTGGAACGGTCCGCGAAGAATTGCCCGTCTGGCGCGTGAGACGTCGGACTGACCGCGCGGTCTTAGCCGTACCGGTAATTTCCCGCCGCCGTGTGTCGCCTGAGCGCGCACGACGTACGAGCGCCATCGCCCCCACAACTTCAGATTCGTGGCCGCTGACGGGCCGACATGCGATGCTGACGGCATATTCGCGTCTCGGAGGGAAAGCCCGATGCGCCTTCTATTGCCTTATTTCGGAATTGGTCTGTGCGCCTCGCTTTCGGCGTGGCTATCGGTGATGTTGCTTTATTGACGCGGGAACAGCTCCGCGCCTGGCGGCAGAAACCGTACATAGGTGCCGCTTTCGTGCAGCTCCAGCCAACCCTGCTCGATCGCGTATTCGATGCCGGCGCCGAACCCCGGCGTTGCATCCCGACTTCGAGACGAACGGCCCGTTGATCTTCAAGCTTGCTCGAGCCTGTCCTATCTCCGCTCTCAAGGGCAAACCGGGCGTCGGTTCAGCTTAGGGCCTGCCGCAGCTTCTGTGTCTCGTTTGGACGACAATCAGGTCCCAAGGGTCATCGCAGACCTCAATGCTGCCGCGCGTGCGGTTCGTTCTTCGCCTGACCGAAAAATTGATCGGTCAGGCGGCGGGGACGCTTACCTCTCGTGGGGCAGCAGGAGGATGGCGCCGCGCGATCAAGGACCTGAGCTTGTTGACCGCGCGGACGGCAAAACCGAGCCCCAACGGATTGGTCGCACGGAAGAAGGCCACCTTTTTCACATAACCCTCGACATGCCATTTGGCGTGGGAACCGTTGCGGAAAAAGATTACGTCACCAACGTCGTAGCGCTTCGGCGGCATGCCGTCGCTCTCTAGTACGATCGATCCTTCGAGGATCACGATGGTCTCATCGACATCGTAGTACCAGTTGAACTTGCCTTCGGTGCAGGACCAGATCAGGGTGCGGGCCGCGCGATCCGTGCTGATCGACAGCGTGCAGGCGCGGGCTTCCGGATTGCCTTCAATGATCCAGGATGGCTCGATCGGCGATGGTTTAAGATCCACATTGCAATGACTGGTTTCAATAAGCGCGAGCGGCATTAGTCTCCCCCCGAACTGAAAAGATCATCCCGGCGTTACCAGTTGCCAAGTTTCCGGGACCTTCAAAGTCAGTTTTCCGCAACGAATGTGAAGAGGCTACTTTGTCGCAAGACTCGAAAGAGGTACCTCCTGCCCGGCGCAGATTGGCAGAGACTGCCGGGCCTCGACCGAAACGCTCTTCCGCCAACCGACCAACTTCCGGCTTCGGGCGCCTGGATTACTCAGCCGCCGCCAGTCGGCCAATCCGTAGCTCTCCGCCGGCATGCCGGACCACTACCACAGCCGCCCGAGAAGGCGGCAGGCAATGCACGGCGACTGAGGCGAGCCGTCACACCTGCATGGTGGGCGCGACCGAGGCGCGCGGACAGGTTTCACGCGGCAGCCGCCGAGGCGACTCGCGGCCGGCGACGGCCGAGCAGAACCAGGATCAGCACGGTCGCGCAGGAAAACACCAGGGTCAGGCCCAGCGCGGCGCGGCCGCCGAACTGGGTGAGCAGAGCGGCAAGGAGCGGCGGCGAGATCGCTGAGGCCAGATTGAGCGGCAGCGCGATCATCGACATCGCCTTGGCGAACTCGGCCTGGTCGTAGAACACGAGCGGGATGGTTGCCCGCGCCACCGCCATCGCGCCGCTGCCGGCGCCATAGAGCAGGATGAAGACCGCGACCGCCCAGGTCGCCCCCTCGCTCAGCATCAGCAGCAGCATGGCGACGGGGAGCGCCGTGCCGGCGACAAGCCCGGTCGTGATTCCGTCCCACCGCCCCCCACCGAGGAAGTCCAGTCCGCGGGCGCTGACCTGGATCACGCCGAGCATCGAACCGAAGGCGATGGCCTGGGCCGGCGCCAGCCCTTCCGCCCGCAGCAGCTCGATGAGCACGGCGCCGAGACCAAAATTCACGAAGGCGTTCAGCGTGATCGCGATGACGACCAGATTGAAGGTGCCGCGCGGAATCGCAGGCGCATCGGAGGGTTTTGCAGCCGAGCCGCCTTCGTCCTTCACACTATTCCGGCGCGGTGCGCCGAAGACGTAGAGCGGAAGCGAGACCAGGATCAGCATGGCGGCGTAGACGAGACAGGTGCCCCGCCAACCGAAATGGCCGCTGAGAAACGAGGTGGTCGGCCAGAAGATGCTGCTGGAGAGGCCGGTCACCAGCATCAGCGCGCCGATGGCGTTCTTGGCCTGGCGCCCGGCAACCTCATTGAGCATGATATAGGCACCGGTCGACAGCGTGGCGCTGCCGCCCATGCCGAGAATGACCCAGGCCACGAAATAGAGCATCGGCTCGCGCGCGAAATACAGAACGACGTAGCCCGGCACGGCAACAACAGTGCCCACCATCATCACCTTGCGTGCGCCGTGCCGCGCAAACGCCTTGGCGAGCCAGGGCGCGCACAGCCCCATGGTGACATAAAGCGTGGAGGTGCCCGCAAACACCATCGGCAGGCTCATGCCGAGATCGGCCGCAAGGTCGCGGCCGACGATGGGCGGAAGGCCGATCGTTCCCCATCCGATGAGCTGGGTGATTGCAAGCACCAGCAGGACCCCGATGAGCCTGCCGTCAGATTTCAAGAACCGCATTCCAAACGTCGCCTGCCCGGCAGGCGCAGATCGCGCCTGTGGCACTCGTCTTACCCGGAGACTCAGCGCACGGGAACGCCGGCCGCCGAATGGCAGAAGGCAGCCGGAAGCATGTCAGGACGAGGCAGCAGCCCCTACCGCACGATCCCGAGCAGGGATCGCGCCTCGGCCGCGGTCGCGACGCGCCGGCCGTGGCGGGTGACAGCTTCACAGGCGAGGGCCACGAGCTCCGCATTGCTGGCGGCCAGCCGCGTCTTGTCGATCCTGATATTGTCCTCGAGCCCGGTGCGAACCGCGTCCGCGCCGCGCGCGAGGGCCCAGCCCATGACCTCGGCCTGATGGCGTCCGATCCCGGCCGCGGTCCAGGTCGCTTGCGGGATCAGCCGCTTCAGCTCCCCCAGGAGGATGTCGAGGACATGTTCGTCGGCCGGCATCGCGTTCTTGACGCCCATGACGAACTGCACGTGCGGTCGCTGGTCGATCAGCCCCGCCTCGATCAGGCGGCGGGCGCCATGCAGATGCGACAAATCGAAGATCTCGATTTCCGGCCGAATCCGATCCGCCTTCATGCTGGTGGCGAGGGTCTCGACCAGGGCGGCGCTGTTCTCGTAGACAATCGTCGGAAAGTTCACCGATCCCGTGGACAGCGAAGCCATGTCCGGCCTCAGATAGAGCGATGATCCACGCGCCGAAGGATCGCGGCCCCGCCCGCCGGTCGAGAATTGAACGATCATCCCCGGACAATGCTTCCTGATCCCCTCCTGCACCAGGGCAAAACGCTCCGGGTCGGAGGACGGCGTCTCGTCGTCATTTCGAACATGGATATGGGCAAGCGTGGCACCGGCCTCGAAGGCCTGTTGCGTCGACTCGATCTGCTCGGAGGGCAGGATCGGCACCGCGGGATTGTCCTTCTTGCGTGGAACGGAGCCGGTGATAGCGACGGCAACGACAACGGGGTTCATCCCTAGACCTCATGATGATCGCGCTCGCGCGCCCAAAAACTGGAATCGACTCGTAACGCATGGAGCCCTGCCGCTGCAAACATCATCGATCGCAGCGGCAGGTTTCCTTGCGTGCCCGTCAGGTCGGAATTGCGGATGCACCGCTCACCGCTTGCGCGCGCTTCCGTTCATAGTCTGCCCGCACCATCGGAACGGCCTCGGGATTACCGAGATCGTCAATGCTGATCCGATAGGTCTCCCGGGCCGTGACGGCCGCCAGCGCCGCGATGACCGTGATGCCGAAGGCGATCGCCCCCACCGTCAACGGAATGTTGGCCGAGCCGGGAGGCGCCACGGTCGCAAACAGGGCGGGAAGCAATGCGGTGATGGTCGTTCCGATGTTCTGCGAGATCGCCATCGCCGACACCCGGGTGCGCGTCGGAAACAGCTCCGGGTAAAAGCTCGGGAAGATCGCGTTGTAACCCTGATAGACGACGCCCCACATCAGGAGCGACAGCAGGATCGCGAGCGGCACGTTCTTGATGCTGATGGCGTAGAGATAGCCGAAGGCGAGCAAGCCGGAGAGCAGCGCGCCCACGATGATCGGAGGCTTGCGGCCGACCTTGTCGGAGAGATTGCCGACGAAGGGGATCACGAATATGGCCAGCATGTTTCCGAGGACGGGGATCCACAGATAGACGTCCTTGGCAAAACCGATGCCATAGGCCGGCTGGACCGCGTAGGCCGCACCGAAGATGGTCGCAACGACGGGAATGACGTTCATCAGGGCCATGCAGATGACCCTGAGCATGTCGCGCCAGCTCAGCTTGATGGCCTGAACGATGGGCGACCGCGGCGTTTCTCCGCGCTCTCCCTCGCGGGCGAACGCAGGGGTTTCGTCGACTTCGCGGCGAATGATGTAGCCTGCGACGATGACGAAGAAGCTGAGCAGGAAGGGAATCCGCCAGCCCCAGCTGTTGAAGGCCTCGGTCGGCATATAGGCCGCCAGCGGCAGGAAGACGGCGGCCGCGAGAATTTGTCCGGCCTGCACGCCCTGAAGGGCGAAGCTTGCATAGAAGCCCCGCCGACCGAACGGCGCGTGCTCCAGAATCATCGAGCTCGCGCCGGAGATTTCACCGGCCACGGCAAATCCCTGCACGAGGCGCAGGATGACGAGCAGGATCGGCGCCAGGATGCCGACCTGGTGATAGGTCGGCAGAAAGCCAACGGCCATGGTCGAGATGCCCATCAGGAACATGCAGACGATGAGAACAGTCTTGCGGCCATGGGTGTCGCCCCAATGTCCGAGGACGAAGGCGCCGATCGGCCGGGCCACATATCCAACACCATAGGTCGCCAGCGATGCGACGATGGCGACGGTGGGATTCTCCGACGGGAAGAATATCTGCGGGAAGATCAGCGACGCGGCGGTCGCGTAGATGAAGAAGTCATAGTATTCGAGAGCCGACCCGATCCAGCCGCTCGCAGCAGCCTTCCTGGACTGACTCATGCCGTGGATCGCGCGGGTCGTGACCATTTCAAAATTCCTCCCTGGTTTGTTGACGTCCCGTTGGCGGGCTTCGTTGAAAATTGGGCAGCACTCTCCGGGCGCTCTGCGGAGCTTCGCGAGCGCTGGTCACTGCCGATGGGTATCTGATTGGTCGCGACAATAGGCTTTCGCTGGGCTAACACAATTACCCAGTTATGCGATAAACCTAACATGATGTTATGTGCGTCGCGGACAGGCCGTGACGCCGGCGCAGGCGCGGCTCAGCGACGGGCACTCCGAGCCCTGAACGACCCTTCATGGCGCGCGCACATGTCTCCGCGATTTGCGAAATCGCAGGCGCCGAGATGACGATTGGGATTTCGAGCGGCGTGGGCCGGATGATCGCGTGAGTGGCCGGCCCCAATTCGCGTTTCGTTCGTGGTCCCGGGGGCGCTCAGGCTGGGTGGCCGGGATCGAGGTGCTCGGCGTCTTCTTGTCCCTAGCTCCCGAGCGCGTTCTCGCCCGCTTCGCGGCCGGGGACACTGACATGGACCTCATGGCCCTGGCGCAGCGCCAGCGAGGCGGCCGCCACCGCTGATTCGAATGCCGATTCCTTGGTGGCATATTTGCCGTTGATGTTGCCGTCGTGCAGCACGCCCCATTCGTCCTTGACCGGTACGATCGCATATTGAGCAAGGCCCATCGTCAATCTCCTATCGCTGCGTGAGCTGCGGATGCGCCGCGCGCCTGGTTGTCGAGGAAGCCGGTGACGACGTCCTGCAGCGCGCCGATGAAGCACGCGATCGGGATCGGCACCAGCATCGGATGAATCGGGTGGCCCGCGATTTGCGCGGTGGTGCGCACGCGCAGGTCTTGCTGCACGGTCGGCCTCGTGTGGCTTTTCGCCCTGCCCGACCGGCCAACTCGTGCTTGTGGCGAAGGTTCCTACTCTTGCGCCGTCACCGGCGCTACGGCCTGATACGCCGCATAGGCGCGCTTCAAGCCATCGTGAAGCGAGGTCGTCGCGCGCCAGCCGAGTTTCGTGAGGCGGCTGACATCGAGCAGCTTGCGCGGCGTGCCGTCGGGCCGCGAGGTGTCGAAGGAGATCTCGCCGCGGTAGCCGACGACCTCGGCAACGACGCGCGCGAATTCGGCGATGGTGATGTCCTCGCCGCTGCCGATGTTGATCAGCTCGGCAGCCGAATAGGTCTTCATCAGGTGCACGCAGGCATCCGCCATGTCGTCGACATAGAGGAACTCGCGCCGCGGCGTGCCGGTGCCCCACACCACGACGCTTCCGGCGCCCGCAACCTTGGCCTCGTGGAAGCGGCGGATCAGCGCGGCGACGACGTGGCTCATTTCGGGATGATAATTGTCGCCGGGGCCGTAGAGATTGGTCGGCATCACGTTGATGAAGTCGCATCCATATTGGCTGCGATAGGCCTCCGCCATCTTGATGCCGGCGATCTTGGCGATCGCATAGGGCTCGTTGGTCGGCTCCAGCGGGCCCGACAGCACCGAGTCCTCGCGCAGGGGCTGCGGCGCCAGTTTCGGATAGATGCAGGAGGAGCCGAGGAACATCAGCTTCTCGGCGCCGTTTTGATGCGCGGCGTGGATCACGTTGGCCGCGATCGCGATGTTGTCGTAGATGAACTCTGCGCGCAGCGTGTCGTTGGCAACGATGCCGCCGACCTTGGCCGCGGCGAGGAACACGACCTGCGGCCGCACCTTTGCGAACCAGTCGAACACGGCGGCCTGGTTGCAGAGATCGACCTCGCGACGGTCCACCGTGACGAGCTTGACATCCTCGTGTGCGAGCCGGCGCACCAGCGCGCTGCCGACCATGCCGCGATGGCCGGCGACGTAGACGCTCTTGCCCTTCAGCTCAAACAGAGCGTTTGCCATGGGCAGCGTCCCGCTTCGCCTCGGCCAGATCGTTTGCCATCATCTCCTCGACGAGCTGGGCAAAGCTCCGCTTCGGCTTCCAGCCGAGCACCTCGCGCGCCTTGCTGGCATCGCCGATGAGGAGATCGACCTCGGTGGGGCGGAAATAGGTCGGATCGATCTTCACCACCGTCTTGCCGCTCTTGGCATCGACACCGGTCTCCTCGACGCCTGCGCCACGCCATGCGATGCGCCGGCCGACCTGCGCGAACGACAATTCGACCATCTCCCGCACCGAGCGCGTCTCACCGGTGGCGAGTACGAAGTCGTCGGGCTTGTCGGCCTGGAGGATCTTGTGCATGCCCTCGACATAGTCCTTGGCATGCCCCCAGTCGCGCTTGGCCTCGAGATTGCCGAGATAGAGCGTCTCCTCCAATCCCACCTCGATGCGGGCGACGCCGCGCGTGATCTTGCGGGTGACAAAAGTCTCGCCGCGGATCGGGCTCTCGTGGTTGAACAGGATGCCGTTGGAGGCGAACATGCCGTAGGCCTCGCGGTAGTTCACCGTGATCCAGTAGCCGTAGAGCTTGGCGACGCCGTAAGGAGAGCGCGGATAGAACGGCGTCGTCTCCTTTTGCGGGATCTCCTGCACGAGGCCGTAGAGCTCGGAGGTCGAGGCCTGGTAGAACCGCGTCTCCTTCTCCATGCCGAGGATGCGGATCGCTTCCAGCAGCCGCAGCACGCCGATCGCGTCGGCGTTGGCGGTGTATTCCGGGCTCTCGAAGCTCACGGCGACGTGGCTCTGGGCGGCGAGATTGTAGATCTCGGTCGGCCGGATCTGCTGCACCAGGCGAATCAGATTGGTCGAGTCCGTCATGTCGCCGTAATGCATCAGGAACGGCACGTTGCCGACATGGGGATCCTGATAGAGGTGATCGACCCGCGCGGTGTTGAACGAAGACGAGCGCCGCTTGATGCCGTGCACGACATAGCCGAGCGACAGCAGATATTCGGCGAGATAAGCGCCGTCCTGGCCGGTCACGCCGGTGATGAGAGCGATCCGCTCAGTCATTGCTATCCCGATCTCCTGGTACCCATTGGCGGGGGCGGTCCGCGCGTTCGTGGCCGTCGATGTGACGCCCTTCTTTGACAGAACGGCCGCCCCGGTCAACTCGTACAGGACGCAATGGAGATTGGAGCGGGTGAAGCGCTCCGGCTCAGTTCGCAGATCCAATTTTTATAAGCAATTACAACAGGTTACGACGTTCCCGTTTCATCGGGCGCTTCCCCCATCCAAACACACCGCTCTGAAGTTGCTTCATTGTGCGGCGATGCAGCCGGCGTTTGATCGACGCCAAACAGACGCCAACCAAACGGCATTTGCTGCTCCCGAGCGATGGCGATCGGGCGACCGTTGGGATCATGCGGCGTGGCGGGAGATCCTGACCACCCCTCTTGTATGCCGGTCCGGGGCGAGAAGTGACCGCGCTCCGATTTAGCCAGAGGAGGGATCTGCCGAATTTCCGCATGCTCGGCACGGATCCTCGAATGGAATGGAATTCGGGAATTATTCGTCGTCCGACGTCTTCACGGTGGACCCCTTCCCACGGCGGAGCTTTCTGATGAATGCCGCGATCGCATCGTAAGCTTGCAGCAACGGCGGGCTCAGAGAAAAGAAGGTGCCGATCGCGATTGCAATGATTGCATGACGAAGCGAAAAACCCTCGTCCTCTTCCAGCTGGCTATTCGGATTGATCAATGCGGGTGACAGCCCGCTCTGTCCTCTCTCGCCAGTCGGCCTCCGCGACTTCCGCGGAGGGATCATGATCACGACGAAGAGAACATTGATGAGCAGCCAAATGCCGAGAATAATAAGCAGAGTACGCATCGGAAATCCGAAGAATATAAACGGAAAGAAATAGCCACGTCACGCCTGCGTACATTCGTTCACGCTTCCGTCACAATCATCTAGGTGCCTTGCCGGACGCAAGCAAAAAGCGCGCATTCCTCCCCCTCAAGAGCGTGCAGCCTCGACAGCCGGAGAGCGCTCGGCAGGCACCGCGCTGTTTCAACCAGACGGCTGATACCGGACGGTGGTCGGCACTCATATGGGCGCTTGCCGCCACACCACGGGGGCCGCGGAACCGACGGACGAAGCAGCGCTAACGCTCGGCGGGCTCATTCGGACGATGGGTTGAGCCCGAAGCCCGGTTTCTGTTCCCCAGCACAGAATCGTCGGTCGGCGGAACAGCACCTCATGCGGCATCGTGGATCGACAACAACCTCAGAGGTAAAACGGCACGGGGGGAAACCTGACCGCGCTCGAGGTCGACGCCGCTCCTCATCCGAAAAGAGGGGTATTATTGCACCTGTGTTATGCCTCCGACGTGGCATAAATGCGACAACCCCGTACATTTGCTCAATTTTCCCGCATTGTGCCTAGCTTGTCGCTGCAGTCCTTGAGAGACTTCGGGCAATTTCATGGGGGACCCCGCGACCGAATTCCGGAAACGGGCGGAGGTAAAATTGCTCAAGCACATTCTCGTTTTCACAGCATTTGCACTGGTTCCGTGCGGCGGCGCGTCCGCCGAACCGTTCTCGATCAATGACGCGTTGAAACAGGCCGTCCGCACCAATCCCGGGGTCGGTGAAGCGTCGGCCAACCGCCGCGCAACCGAGAGCGAGCTTCGCCAGACCCAGAGCACGCTGCTTCCGCAGGTGCGCGTAGAAGCGCGCTGGGGTCCCGAAAAATTCGACCAGAGCGCTGCCGTGTTAACCGGCACCGCCCTGCCCGTCCCGGTCGCCGGAAGCGGCTCATGGCGAAACGGATCGCAGGAATCCGTCGTCGTCCGGCAGGTCTTGTTCGACGGCTTCGCCTCGATTCACGACATCTGGCGGCAGACGGCGCGCGTCAACGCAGCGGCTTTCCGCGTTCGCGAGCGTACCGAATTGATCGCTCTGGACGCAGCGGAAGCCTATGTCGACGTCGTGCGCTATTTGCGACTGGTCACGCTCAGCGAGCAGAACGTCGTCACCCACGAGAAGATATTCGCCAACGTCAACACGCGCTTTTCCGGCGGACGCGCCGGTGAAGGCGATCTCGAACAGGCCCGCGAACGGGTCGAAAATGCCCGCGCGGCGCTCGCCGAATTCCGCCGGAGCCTGGAAGAGTCCCGCGCCAAGTTCCGCAAGGTCGTCGGACTTGAGCCCATCAATCTTCGCTTCCCGGGACCGCTGGGCGGCTTGCCGACGACCCGCGACGAGGCCCTTGCAACCACGGTACGGTTCAACCCGACCATTCAGGCCGCGCAGGCCGACGCCGACGCGGCAAAGCATGCATTTCGCGTGACGGACGGCGCTTTTGTTCCGACCTTCTCGCTCGAGGGCCGTGCGACACACAACGACAATACGTACCCCTATCTTGGCGTTACGCACGACGACTACAGCGGCAAGGTTGTCATGTCCTGGGATGTCTTCCGCGGCGGTCAGGATGTCTGGCGACGGTCGGAGATGTCCGAGCGCTACGTCGAAAGTACTGCGCGGCATGCACGCCTTCAGCGCGATGCAATCGAATCCATCGACAAGGCCTGGGCAGCGCGGACGGTCACCGTGACACGAATCGCCGCGCTGACGCGGCAACTCGAGGCTGATCGCAAGACGATTGCGGCATTCCAGAAGGAATATGAGCTTGGCCAGCGTTCGCTGATCGACCTTTTGAATGCCCAGAACCAGTATTTTAACACGTTGGTTTCGTTGACTTCGGCTCGCGGCGTCGTGGTGTTCGCCGACTATCAACTTTTGGCCGCCATGGGCACGTTGCTCGAATATTTGAAAGCTCCGCCGCCCGTCGATGCAGCGCCGATGGATCTTGGGATCTTCGCAACGCCCGACTACAGGGCGCCGACGCTCCGCGTGAAGCTGCCCCAGACCGGCTCCGAGCCGCTGAACGTCCCGGTGCCTGCACCGGAACGGGTTACCGCCCGTCTGGGCTACGCGAGCGAAGCGCCCGAACCTGAGGCGTTCAAGGATCGATGGCCGTCGCGTTCCAATCAGCCGACCCTGCTGGGAGCATCCGAATGGATCACGCAGCAGCGAAGCACCGGCGATCCGGTCATACTGCACACCTCTCCCGTTACCGCGTACGCGGCCGATAGAAAGCCGCACTGGCTGGCGACGGCATTCGAGCCAGCTCAGAGATAATGCCAGTTCCGCAAGTACAGTCGGGTCCGTGATCGGCGAAAGGCGGTTCGAAGATTAACCTTTAGTTGTGCTTTTGCCGATTTACCAAATGATTCCGTGCGTTTTCCGCTATGCTGGAATGACGGTTCGCTTTTCGCTCCGCATCATTTCATTTTGGACATTCGCATTTGTTGTTTCGAGCATCCGAGTCAACGCGCATGCATGGCCACCCCGTTGCGGAGCGAGCCGTTGCGTCTGAACCGAAGCAAGCGACAGGTCGTCCCGAAAGCGACGACCCACTTGCATCATCGCTCATTTACCTGGCGTCGTACCACGGCCGTGCCGTTAGCCGCGAGGCACTGCTAGGCGGCCTGCCGATCCTCGATGGTCGGTTGTCAGTTCCCCTCTATGACCGTGCAGCTCAGCGCGCGGGCCTCCAGACCGAAGCCGTCAAACGCGACATTGCCGATATCCCCGCGCTGGTGCTGCCGGCCGTCCTTATCATGAAGAATGGGACGACGCTGATCCTGCTGGAATTCGACAAATCCGGAAGCAATGTCAAAGTCCTCAATCCGTCCCTGACGGCCGGTCTCCCCGAGCTTCACGCGATCCAGGCCATCTCGGCCGACTACACCGGATACGCATTCTTCGTCAGGGCGGCGGTCGAGAGCAACGCACGCGCCGTCGCTGCAGGCGATCTGCCGCGAAGCCATTGGTTCTGGTCGGTGGTGAAGTTGCATTGGCGCAGCTACGGTCACATCGCGCTTGCAGCCTTCCTGATAAATATGCTCGCGCTGGCGACGCCCCTCTTCACCATGAGCGTCTACGACCGTGTCGTCCCCAATGGCGCGCTTCCTTCGCTGATTGCCCTGTCGATCGGAATGGGGCTCGCGATTGCGTTCGACTTCATCTTCCGGACGGTTCGCAGCCGCATGATCGATGTCACCGGCAAGACGATCGACGTCATCCTCGCTGCCAACATTTTCGAGCACGTGATGGGCGTGAAGATGGCGCAGCGCCCCGCTTCGGTGGGCATCCTCGCCAATCAGTTGCGCGACTTCGATTCAGTGCGCGAGTTCTTCACGTCCGGCAGCGTCGTGTCCGCGACGGATCTGCTGTTTGCCATGCTGTTTGTCGGGATCCTCTTTGTGATCGCCGGGCCGCTGGCCTGGATACCCCTGGTGATGTTGCCGGTGATGCTCCTGATCGGCGTGGCACTGCAGCGCCCGCTGGACCGGGCCATGAAACGCCAGCAGGCCGAAGCTGCGGCGCGTCATGGCGTGCTGGTCGAATCGCTGTCCGGCCTCGAGACGATACGCGCGACCGGCGCCGAAGCCCGCATGCAAACGGCCTGGGAGCGATCCGTCGCAGCAACGGCCCGCTCGGGCGAAGACGTCCATTTCTGGGCCTCGCTCGCGCTGACGAGCGCCAATACGGCCCAGCAGCTCACCAGCCTCGCCCTGATCGTCGTCGGCGTATTCCTCATACTCGACGGCAAGCTCACGGTCGGAGCGCTGGTGGCGGCAAACATGCTGGCGGGGCGTGTTCTGGCACCGATCGCCGGGATCGCGTCGGTGATCACGCGCGGAACGCAGACGCTGAGCTCGTTGAAGGCCATCGATCGCATCATGTCGCTGGAGCGCGAGCGATCCCCTACGCGTGCCTATGTCTCGCGACAAATCCGTGAAGGCGCGATCGCTTTCGACGGCGTCAGCTTCACTTACCCCAATGCGCCCGGCAAGGCCCTCGACAAGGTATCCTTCAAGATCGAAGGTGGCGAGAAGGTCGGCATCATCGGACGCATCGGATCCGGCAAGACGACTGTGGGGCGGCTCCTGCTCGGATTCTATGAGGCGCAGGAGGGCCGTATCCTCGTCGATGGTGTCGATTCGCGGCAATACGATCCGTCCGACCTGCGGTCCGGGGTTGGCTTTGCGATGCAGGACACCGAGCTGTTCTTCGGAAAGCTGCGCGACAACATTGCGCTGGGCAAACCCGAGGCAACCGACGAGGAAGTGCTGGCCGCCGCACGCTTGGCGGGCGTCGAGACGTTCATCGCGGGCCATCCCATGGGCTACGACATGCCCATTTCGGAAGGCGGCCGGAGCCTCTCCGGCGGCCAGAAGCAGGCGATCGGCCTTGCGCGGGTGCTCATCAGGAAGCCGCGGATATTGTTTCTGGACGAACCGACCGCCCATTTCGACATTCGCAGCGAAGCCGAATTTCTCGAGCGCCTGAGGGCGCTGCGCGAAGAGCAGATCACCATTCTGATCTCGACGCATCGCCTCTCACTGCTGAATATGGTCGACCGCCTGCTGCTGTTCGACAACGGCCGGCTGATTGCCGACGGCCCCCGCGACAAGGTTCTCGCGCTCCTGCAGGGCAAGCCGGCGCCATCGACGCCGAGCCAGAACCCGGCAGCTGCCGAGCAACCCGCCTCACCCATGGCCAGAACCAATGTCGTCTGATTTCGCGTTTGCCAACGATGTTCGGGCCGCCGCCGCGCTTCGCGCGCCGCGGACCTCCCGCATGCTGCTTGTCGCATCCCTTGCCCTGCTCGCCACGTTCCTGGTCTGGGCTCATTTCGCCGTGCTGGACGAGGTCAAGCGAGGAAATGGCCGCGTTGTACCCGCGCGCCAGATGCAGGTGGTGCAGTCGCTCGAAGGCGGGATCGTCGGCGATATCCTGGTCCAGGAGGGATCGATCGTCCAGCAGGGCCAATCCCTGATGCGCATCGACGATACTAAGTTTGCATCCGAATTCGGCGAGATCAGGGAACGGCGGGCTGCGATGGCGGCCCGTGTCACCAGACTTGAGGCCGAAGCCAGAGGAAAGGGCGAGCTGATCTTTCCCGATCAGCTTGACCAGGTGGTGCCGTCGGCCGTGGCCACGGAAAGCAGTGTGTTCAAGATGCGCGCGCAGAAACTGGCGCAGGATGTCGACGTCCTGAACCAGCAGGTGGCCCGGCTCGGCGGCACACTCAAACTGCTGGATCGGGAGCTGGCGTTGACGCGCAAGCTGTACGAGCAAAAGGTGGTGCCGGAAATCGAGATGTTGCGGCTCGACCGCCAGGCGACCGAGATGCGAGGACAACTCGCGGAGGCGCAATCCAAGATCGCGAGCACGATCTCCTCCTTCCGCTCCCAGGCGGACGAAGATCTTGCGAAGTCCAAGGGCGATCTGGCCGTGCTCGATGAAAATATCAAATCAGCGCAGGACCGGGTCCGGCGAACCGACCTCAAGGCACCCGTGCACGGCATCGTCAACAAGCTGAACGTGACCACGGTGGGGGCGGTCGTGCAGCCCGGCGCCAACGTGATGGACATCGTTCCCCTCGACGACACACTGCTGGTCGAAGGTCGCATCAAGCCGCAGGACATCGCCTTCATCCGGCCCGGCCAGGACGCGGTGGTGAAGATCTCGGCCTACGATTCCTCAGTCTATGGCTCGCTGAAGGGCAAGGTCGAGCGGATCAGCGCCGACACGATCGTCGACGACAAGGGCGAGAAGACGCCGGAGCGCCAGGAGAGCTTCTACCGCGTCATGGTGCGGACAGAGAAGAACCACCTGGGCACGGAGCAGAAGCCGCTCCCGATCATTCCCGGCATGGTCGCGACGGTCGAGGTGCTGACCGGCGAGAAGTCGGTTCTCGATTATCTGGTGAGGCCGGCCCGCACACTGCGCGACGAAGCCCTGCGCGAGCGTTGAGGCCTCGCCAAGGTTAACAGAGCGCAAAGGTCGCGGCGACAATTTGCCGATCCCTCGAAGCGCGGGATTGACCGCCTTTGCGACAAGACCGCCGCCCTCCCCCTGATTTAACCTCGCCTAAGCGTCGCAGACCTCAGTCTCGATCCGACAACAGGATCGGGGCGTGGATCGACGCGATAGACGTTGACGACGCTCCCGGCGCAGGGGACGTCGTCTATGACACTGCATTGGGAATTGCAGCGGAAAGGCCCGTGCGCGCTTGGCGCAGCGCTGGCCGCATTGATCGTTGCCAGCGCGACATCGCCTGTCCGGGCCGATGACGCCGCGGCTCAGGGCGTCTTGGCTCAGGACGCTCAGGAAACTCTCGCACCCGGCATTGACGCAGCAGCGCGGGCACCCGCGACGTTCTTCCGCATCAACGACGTGCTGGCGAAGCTCGATGCCATGCGCGGCCGCGGGCCGAATGCAGTCCGCCTTGCGGCGCTGACGCCTTCCAACATCGCGACCGACGCGGCCCCTGAGCCGAGGCCCGCGCCGGCGAAAGGCGACGAGCCGTTTGGCCTCTTCACCTTCCGCGCGCCCGAAGGCCTGTTGTGGCAGAAATGGCGGGGCCTCGAGACCAAGCTGGCGAGGGATGCAGAGACACTGAGAGGCTGCCAGACCGACGCCGGCAACTGCCCCTCGAACGCCGCCCAGTTCCTGCGATTGATCGGCGCCGTCAAATCGAAATCGGGACGCGCAAGACTCGATGAGGCCAACCGCGCGGTCAACATGGTCGTCCGCTACGTGAGCGACTATGCGCAGCATGGCGAGGCCGATCGCTGGAGCTCGCCGCTGGAGACCTTCGCGACGGCAAAGGGTGATTGCGAAGACTATGCGATCGCAAAATACGTCGCACTGCGCGAAGCCGGATTTCCGCGCGAGGATCTCCGGCTCATGCTGGTCCGTGACCGCGCCGTGCGGCAGGACCACGCCGTGCTCGCCGCGCGCCTCGACGGGCAGTGGCTCGTGCTGGACAACCGGCGCTCCGAGCTGATCGAGGACTCGGGGGCGACGAACCTGGCCCCGCTGTTCGCCATCGACCACGCCGGCGTCCACTTGTTCGCCGCACCCTACGCTCAGCGCCAGCTATCCGGACCCGCGGAAGCAACGCCGGCTGCCAGCGACGAAGCGGCGGAATGGGGCAACGCGGACGTCGCTGCCGGCGTTGCCTGGCCCGGCGCACTCCCGCTGCTGATGTGAGACAAAGAGAAAGCGGCTCTCATCGAGCCGCTTTCCGGTACCGTCAGCGTCAGCCCAACTGCTAGGCCTGCGCGGCGTGATTCACCTGCAGATCGTTGTCAATGAACAGGCTTGCCGTCGCCGTTGCCACGGTCGAGCCTGTCGGAATCCACTGATGGAAGGCCTGCCCGCCAGTGGAGGTGAAGGTGTTGGCCGACTCGGTCCACCCCCCGGCTCCCGTCGCAAGCTGCACATCGTCGCCGGCAGAACCGACAATGAAGAGCGAATGCGCCGTCGCCGAAGTGCTGTTGGTCGCCTCAGTGATGGCGGTGACCTTGGCGATCGATAGTCCATTGAGCTCGGTTCCGTAGAGCGAACTTGCGAGCGGATCGTCGGTGATCAGGATCGATTCCAGATTGGTGAGGCTCGCACCCGACAGGTCAACTCCATAGAGATGGACACCTCCCACCGTGTGGGCATTGCCAGATGACAGCCCGTTGGCCGACGCATTGCTGATCTCCAGCGACGAGTTATAGATCGCTCCGTCATCGATGCGCAGAATGTCGAAGCCGCTGCCGCCATCGATCGTGGTCGACGGGTGGTACACCAGAATGTCGTTGCCGGCTCCGCCGTTCTCCGTGTTGCCCGGAGAACCCGCCGCATTCAGAAGGTCGGCATCATTGCTGCCCGACGCGGTCGCGTTCTTACCATCCACATACGTCATGTTGTAGGTGTTGGTATTGGCTGACGGATCCGAGATGCTGTCGCCGTTGGTGTGAGAGTCATGTGAATCCGTGCCGGTCACGCCAGCGGCATTGTTCGTCGTCATGACCGCAGTGAAACCGGCACTGACGCCGCCGCCGGTAATCCCGATCTGAGGGTGCCCAGACGCCTCGTCGATATGCGTGCCGTTGAGCGTGAAGTTGGTCACACCGATCTTTGAAGTGTCGAACGGGGCATCGAGCGAGACCAGGAAGTGGTCCGCTCCCGAGATGTTGAAACCGGCGTCCGAGGCGACGTTGCCCTGCTGGCCCTGCGCGTTGGTGATCACCAGCTGTGAGTAGGCGTCGAGCGGGTGCTCCTGGTCGACGAACGTCAAGATCATGTCCTGGGCGGTCTGGTTCGAGTTGGTGACGATCGTACCGGACAGCAGCCGCGCAGCCGGGATACCGGTCGTATCGGTGAAGGCCGCCACGTTGTCGGTGGTGAGATCGGCGTTGCTCGCGCCGACCCCACCGCCATGCAGCGTGGCCTCGGTGGCCGTCGCCGTGGCCGTGAAGTTCAGCGTGCTTGGCAGCGTGCCCGTCGCCGGCGCGGTCACCGCAAAGGTCAGATCGATGGTGGCGGTCTGGCTGGCGTTCGGATTGAGACCTGTATCCTGGGGGACGATGACATGGATGTCACCCGTCGCCGAAGCGTAGGTGTAGCTGAATGTCGTGGAGGCACCGTTGTAGGTGCCAGCGATCGTGCCGCTTGCCAGGAGGCCGGCCGTGAACCCGCTCTGGAGATGGATATCCAGCGTGTGGGTCTCCGATCCATCGTGAACGTCGCCGAACGTCGCCTTGATTTGCAGCGCTCCGGTTTCGCCGTTGCTGAAGGCCGAATTGGAATCGCTCGGTGAGTCGGTCACGAAGATCATGTGTGTCTGGCCGGCGACCACGGTCGGCATGTCCGCGACGGCGTCGACGTAGATGGTCCCAGCCGTACCCGCGCTGGTGGCGCTTATCGCGCCCTGCGCGGCGGTGGCCGTCATCGTGATGCTCGCGTCCACATCGGTGTTCAGGGGCGGCGTCATCGCCACCGAGACCGTCTCGGCCGTGCCGGCCGCGGCGCCGCTGATGTTGAAGGTCAGAACACCGCTACCGGAGTTGAAGGTTGCGGTCACAGTCGCACCGTTGACCGTGGCCGTGGATGTATCGACGCTCCAGCCCGTCAGGCCCGAAACGACGACCTGGGTGACATGCGAGCCCGCGCTGACCGGCGTAGCCGTAAACTGGAACACCTCCTGGGTGTCCTCCGGCAAGGCGACATTGCTGCCGACCGCAACGGTCGGCGCGTACACGACTGGCACCGAGGTCGTTCCGGTCGTCAGCAGCTGCTCGTATTCGCTGCCGCCGCTGAAGACTCCGGTGATGGAATCGGCGATCGACGTCTGATTTGTGATCTGCGCGTCGGTGTAGTTGGTCGTCACCGAACCGCTCGCCTGCCCGGCGACGATCGTGACGTGCTCACCGTTGGCCAGGGTCAGTACCAAATCGGTCTTTGGAGTGAACGGTGTCAGCCCGCTCGTCAGCGTCACCGTGTAGGTGACCGAGCCGCCAAACTCGGAGATGCCGGCGCTGGAGGTCGTCAAGGTGGCGGTGACGGGATCGAGCGTGTCGTTGACGTGCGCCGTCGCCGCCGCTGTCCCGACCACCAGCTTCTCGAAGTTGCCCCCGGTCGCATTGGTGATGGTCGCCGTCAGCTGGCTGGCGTCAAGGTAGACGTCCTCGCCATTGCCCGACGCAATCGTCAGCGTGCCCGTGGCCTGGCCATCGTGGATCGTGATGGCGCCCTGGTCGGTCGTGATCACCGTATCGCCGTGCGAGACGTTCGACAGCGTCGCCGTGAACACGTAGTTCGCGATCCCACCTTCCAGCACCGTCGAGGCACTCAGGTTCACCGTGGTCGGGTCGAGCGTGTCGTTGATCGTGACCGTGGCGGTGTCCGAAGTGTCGACCGCCTCGAAGTTGCCGCCCGACGTGCTGGCGATCGAAACCTGGGTCGACTGGCCATCCAGATACACATCGTCGCCCTGTGCCGCCTGCGGCGCAGACATTGCCGTGTGCTGGCCGATGCCAAAAGTGATGTCCACCCCATTGTTCAATTTCACCGTGAACGGGGTCAGCGACGCATAATCCAAATGCGCCGTATAAACGAACGTCTGGTTCTCGAGGACCACGACATCGTCCAGGGTCACGAAGTTCGTGGTGATCGTGTCGTTGACATGCGCGGTCGCCGCCGCCGTCCCGAGCACCAGGTTCTCGAAGTTGCCACCGGTGGCGCCGGTGATGGTCGCCGTCAGCTGGCTGGCGTCCAGATAGGGATCCTCGCCATTGCCCGACGCAATCGTCAGCGTGCCCGTGGTCTGGCCATCGTGGATTGTGATGGCGCCCTGGTCGGTCGTGATGAATGTATCGCCGTGCGAGACGTTCGACAGCGTCGCCGTGAACACGTAGTTCGCGCTTGTTCCCTCCAGCACCGTCGAGGCACTCAGGTTCACCGTGGTCGGATCGAGCGTGTCGTTGACGTGCGCCGTCGCCGCCGCCGTCGCAACCACAAGGTTCTCGAAATTGCCCCCGGTCGCATTGGTGATGGTCGCCGTTAGCTGGCTAGCATCAAGGTAGACGTCCTCGCCATTGCCCGACGCTATCGTCAGCGTCCCCGTGGTGTTACCGTCGGTGATCGTGATCACGCCCTGGTCGGTCGTGATGACCGTATCGCCGTGCGAGACGTTCGACAGCGTCGCCGTGAACACGTAGTTCGCGATCCCACCTTCCAGCACCGTCGAGGCACCCAGATTCACCGTGGTCGGATCGAGCGTGTCGTTGACATGCGCGGTCGCCGCCGCGGTCCCGACCACCAGGTTCTCGAAATTGCCCCCGGTCGCATTGGTGATGGTCGCCGTCAGCTGGCTGGCGTCGAGGTAGACGTCCTCGCCATTGCCCGACGCTATCGTCAGCGTGCCCGTGGTCTGGCCATCGGTGATCGTGATCACGCCCTGGTCGGTCGTGATCACCGTATCGCCGTGCGAGACGTTCGACAGCGTCGCCGTGAACACGTAGTTCGCGATCCCACCTTCCAGCACCGTCGAGGCACCCAGGTTCACCGTGGTCGGATCGAGCGTGTCGTTGACATGCGCCGTCGCCG
>NZ_SPQT01000057.1 GCF_004571025.1 Bradyrhizobium niftali
ACACAGGAACTGCGAGGTAGGAGGAGCATGCGATGACGTAACCCCATCAACAGGTTCCAGCCGAGGTCTGCGAGAGGATGAGACGAGATGGAGGTTCGGTCTTCCCGGCGCATGCGAACACTGGTGACCCAAATGGCCCAATCGAGGCCTGTCCGCTAATGAGAACGCACGCGCGCTGATATCCATGATGGCCCGGAGAAAATGCTCCAATCAAAGGCCGGATACATTGATGCAAGACCACTCACCACCTGATCGACGAACCTCTTGCTACGCACGGCCGGACCATACATTCGGGTCAAAAGCGCCGGTCCGGCGCTCGCATACGGTAGGTCCGATCTACCCTTGATACCGGACCTCCTTCGCCAACGACGCCGGTCCGATCCCCGATAGAGTTCGGCGATAATCGGGGCGCCGCGCACGCCATCTTGCGCGCGCAAAAAGCCGCCGCACCACCGAGCCTCGTGGTGGCAGGCACCACCCGTAAATTTCCCAAGTGTCGGCTAGTAGGCTCGCTGGTTAACTAGCGCGGGTTGAGCGCCGCACCATGAAAACACCGAAGCCAAAACAATGGGACGAGCAGGAAGTCCGACGATTGGTCAGGCTGGCCCGGGCACGCGCTGGCGTATCGAAGATAGCAGCCGAGCTGGGCCGTCACGCAGGATCAGTGAGGCGAATGGCGCGAACGATAGGGATACTGTTGAAGAAGTAGCCCCGCGCCTCCCTGCCAGCGATCAACTCGACGGACTAAACGCGCGCACACGACACATTTACCCGGCCAATCGGGTCCAGAGCCACGCGTTGGCGGCTTCAGTCAGATCGTGCAGCAATCTCTTTGACCTTTGTCAACGTTCGTTCGAATTCGGATTTGAGATATTGCTCGTGCGTTAGGTCAGTCGGCTTCACCAGAAATGCGACTTTCACGAAGAAGCGGTTCAACAGCGAAGTAATTAAAAGATTGTCCGAGTGTTTTGAACGGAGCGCCGTAAGCTGGCGACGCATCTCGATGAGATCAAGCGTTTCGTGGTCCGGCTGCTCTCTCAAATGAAGCTCGCGACTGTCCAGCGTCGAAGTCGCTGCACCGAATATAATGGTGCGGCGACTTCGCTGGGGTGGACCGGACAAGGGCAATGTCCGTGTGCGCAAACCTAGTCCTCTAGCGCGCGGCCGCAATCACGGTCTGGAATTAAGCTTGATGTTCGTGTTGCAAGTTAATTCTGGAACTGTGGCTGAGGCGAAGGAAGTGTCGAACTTCCGATGCACTGTCCGGGCCGTTCAATGTTGAGCGCTGCGTGGGCACTCCCCATCTGCTGCCTTGCCGAGCTGTCTTGCGAATTCTTGTCTGAGGTCTTGCGTCTCCCAATTCGTGCCATCACTCCTAACGATCCTCTTGGCGCGCTCGAAGGCGTGGCTTTCGGCTGCATCGTCGCCGACGCGGATGGTGATGTCAGAATGAAAGGGGCAGACGGCGACGGCGCGGGTTGTCTCCAGCGCGTAGTGCACAGTTGCGGTGAGATCGTCGGCATAATCTTTAACGGACATGTCGGGCCTCCCTGTCCGCATCTTGGGCGTTGCAATCGAGATAAGGCGAGGCCCGGAGTGCCTAGGAGCCCGGGCCTCATAGCCTCAGCAGCCTGACAGAGGTTGTTCGGCTACGCGTCCAGTCTGTCAGAGATGGCAGGCTCTCACTTTGATGCTGCGCAAAGCCCCATCGGGCCAGCCTGCCCCCCGGGGCTGGAGGGGACAAGTGCGGGGCCAAGCGGTCCGACGGCTGGCGCGTGAGAAGGCGGCATGCGATTGCAGGCTAGTCCCATTGAGCGATATCGCTGTGTTCACTTGTGATCAGGAACACGTTTTGTAATGTTCCGGCGCACTGGAACATCAGGGGGGGATGTAGGACAGGCCCGTCTGGAGAAGCTACGGCGAGACGCTGCCGATCCGCACGCCCCGAGCCGCAACATGTGCCGCCAATTTGGCTCTAAGCGTCATCTCGCAATCAGGCCGCGAATGCCTATTTTTCCTGCATGCGTTCATTTGAGTTTTGCCTGCCGACCAAGGGCACTACGGTCCCGGACGACGCCGATTGGCTGCATGAAGTAAAGTATGATGGTTATCGCCTCCGCTTGGAGCGAGATGGCGACCGCGTGCGTCTGATCACGCGTGGCGGCTACAACTGGGCCAGCCGCTATCCCTGGATCGTCGAGGCTGCGTGCAAGGTCCGCCAGACGCAGTTCGTACTCGATGGCGAGGCGGTCGTGCTTGGCGTTGATGGCGTCTCCGATTTCAACGCGCTGCACTCGCGCAAGCACAATCACGAAGTGCAATTCTGCGCTTTTGATATTCTCGCCGATGGCGGCGGCGATGTCCGCATGCTCCCGTTATCGATGCGGAAGGCGAGCTTGGAGCGCCTGTTGGCGCGGCGTCCTGAAGGTGTGTTCGTCAATCCCTTCGAACGCGGTGAGCTTGGGCCTGATCTGTTTCGAGCCGCCTGCAACATGGGCCTTGAGGGACTGGTGTCAAAAAGAAGAGATCGGCCGTATCAACCGGGGCGGAGTAAGCATTGGGTAAAGGTGAAAAACCGTAGTCATCCAGCGATGGAGCGGGAGCTATGATCGGCAGAGCGGCAGGTCCGATCTGCCACTAACAGCGGACCTCTTGGGGCCAAAACCTGACATCAACAGCACGATGCCAGACTCACGATGCCAAAGTCATGGAAGCTCGTCGGCGGTCGCGTCCGATGCGCTTTTTGATTGCGACATCCTCAATGCCATGACGACTCGCCCATGACGCCGATAAACCAGCCAGCATTGAAGGCGACGACAAGCATGAGGAGACAGGTTGTCACAGAGGGCTCGACGTCCTGCACGCCTTGAGCACGCCAAATTGCGAGTAACCCCAGCGCACAAATTCCCGCGCAAAGAGCAGGCCAGATCGCTGCGAACCGCCCCTGAGGGGTCCGTGGCAGACGCCTGGCCCGGCGAGACGCCACCAAGGAAGTCGAGGCCAACACAATCAGACAGGCGATGAGCAAGTACATTCGACGGGATCCTTGGCGCAACCGCCGCCACTTCGAAGGCGCAGACGAGCCAATAGCGTGCATTGATTGCCTCAACCTTAAAGCGATAGAGAAAACTGTCATTCGTCCGACGGACCAACGTCCTTGAGCGCATATCGCATCTACCTACGGGAAGGAGACCTCGCGAACTACGGGAAGGAGACCTCGCGACGCTTCGGGCTTAGGTGAGGCATGGGCAGAAGCGGCCTTAATGGTCTGCAAACCTAATTCTCGGGGATGTGCCGGCTGAGGGCGTCCTCGTGCTACTTTAGCGGGCATGTCGCCTTTCAGCATTCGTTCCACCCTTATGCTCATCCTCGTCGTCGGGGGCACGTCCAGCGTCTACGTGTTCCTCGGCCTCAACCTGATTATGGTACTGATAGCGTTGGGCCTAGCCTGCCTTCTGTACGTTCCGTTCGCTAAGCGCTACGGGTGGGGCAATGAAGGGCGTCTCACGAGGCATCTCAGTCGTCCGCCGTTCGAAGACGAACGACGCAAAATCCAATTGATTGTGCTGGAATGAACTGGCTTATTGCTCTTGCATTCTTCGGCTTTTGTTGGTGGCGCGCAGCAAAAGCACGCGAACGAGCTGCTGAACTCGCAGCAACGGGAATTGGGCTCTCACCCTTGTATTGGGTATCGAACGCGCTGGTTGCTGTCCTGTTGGGCCTCGTGTTGTACATTGCCCACATACACAATCAGTCGCCCGTTCCAGCTTTCCTCTGGCTCGCCGCCCTCGCGATCATTGTGGCTTTGTTTTTCCTGCGCCGCGCGTTGAAATGGCGCTACCCTGTTTAGCCCCAATGGCCGAAACACCAGCACGTCGAGCGTGGTGTAGCCGCGGTGCGCGAGCACCTTATCGGTCACGACCTGGAAGAACAGCGGCGTAACCAATGCAAAAAGCTGCAGGAAGAACGAGGCGACCAGCACTTCACCGAGCAGCCTGCGATATTTGTGCATGGCCTGGAGGAACCAGGTGACGTCGAACTTGCGCGCGAGATCGAAGAGCGAGGCGCGCCGCGTCATCAGCACGATGCGACCGGTCCAGCCCTGCTCGAACTCGGCGCGCTTGACCACCTGCGGACGATTGATGGCGGGATCGTGGATGAGGACGTCGTCCGCGCCGGCCTTGCCAAGGATGGCAAAGCTGCCGTCGTGCCGTTCGATGATCGCGGGCAATGAGAGCTTGGAAAGACCGGACCAGCTTTCGCGAACCGCTCGCGCTTTTAGCTTGAGCTGATTCGCGCAGCGGAGCATTTCCTGAATGCCAAGCACCGAGCCCGCAAACTGATGCGCGATCTGCGCGGGATCGACCGCGATCTGATGGAACCGCAACAACAGCGCAAGGCACTGCAGTCCCGTGTCTTGCCGTACCGCTTCCAACGTCGCCCCGCCACCGCCACTACTTCCGGTCGTCTTACTTTTTATTGCACGTTTATTTCCGGGAAGCAAAATGAGATCTCGCCAAGGTTGTAGACGAGGAACTTTCATAAAATTGTCGTCGATATACGGATCTCAAGTCGCGGAAGTCGCGTGCTCTGGCCTGGACGGCCGCGATGATCTGGCTACGTCAAGGCGTCAGCTAACGTCACCGGTCTGGAGAGCTGACCGGTCCACATTAATTTAAAGAAAACTCAGGGAGAGATTCATCGGTGAGTTCACTTTGGGACAGCTTCATTCTTCAGGGTAACGGGCAACAGAGGATAGCCATCGCGACAGCCGCATTCGCTATCGGACTGTTCTGCTGGTTCGGGGGAAATTACGTCGTTGCTGAGGAGCGACTCCACAAGAATGCTGAAATCGTTGTGGACCTTCTGAAAGAAGGCCCCGCAACTTATGATGACATATTGAAGAAGGATCTTGGTTTCGCCGCCACGGATCAAGCGATCAGTTATTTGGCGGAGAACGGACGTATCATTCCGAAGACTGAGGACAACGTCGTTCTACATGGCAAAGAGCAAAGCGATCAGTTATTTGGCGGAGAACGGACGTATCATTCCGAAGACTGAGGACAACGTCGTTCTACATGGCAAAGAGCACCGAATTTTTCAGTCAGTCCGCTGAACGGGTGGCGCTTCCATCCGCGACAGCAGGGCTTCGGGCGAGGCCGTTTCTATGCCCGCCCCGATCGATTCGTAGTTCGTCTCCGTAGCTACTCACGAGCGCCTAGGCCGCACTATCAGAAATTGGCGATGCTCCAATGGCTTATCAATTCGGATGCGGAGGAGCGGTGATCCTCGAAGCCGACCATCCAGATCGGCGTCACCGCGGTGACGCTCGCCGTCCTGGGCGCACTCTATCAGAGGGCCAAGCGCCGATAACGATCCGCCCGTCATACGAACGAAGCGAGGCATTCCGGGCGATTGCGCCCTTCAAAAAAGGCCGAGCTCGACTGCCGCGCTTGGCGTTCACCTAAGAGCAAACCCCCTTCTGGCTCGCCAAAAACATTGTTGTAACCCTCGGGTCGGCGTGCATTACCGCAAGCGCGGGCCCGCTTCGTTACATGGGGCAGCGGAATGTGGATCAATGCCGACTTGAGCTTCAAGAACTCCTGACGCACTATTGGGCGGATCGTTGGGGCAAAATGTTATGACAACTATTGTGGAATGGGCTGCGATCCAAAAGCACTTCTCGCAGGGACTCATCATCGGAAATGGAGCCAGCATCGGGATAAGCGACCGCTTCAACTACCCATCCCTTTACCAGGCTGCGCAAGATGGTAACTTTCTCACGGATGACACGCGAGCCGTGTTCACCTCGTTCGACTCGACGGACTTCGAGCTAGTGCTCAGGCGGCTCTGGCAGGCCACCCTCGTCAATAAAGCCCTGCAGATCGACAACAAACCCGTCGATGAAGCTTACGTTGAAGTGCGCAAGTCCCTCATCTCAACAGTCCATGCGATCCATCCGGCCTACGACGAGGTCAAGAAGCATTTCCCCGCGATGGGTTCCTTCCTGAAAGGGTTCCAAACGGTGACGTCGACGAACTATGATTTGATGCTTTATTGGGCCGCGATGTGGAATAACGACAACGGGCTTGGCCGGTGGTTCAAGGACGCGCTCATAATGGCCGACGGCAAGGCAACGCTTCGAGATGACTGGCAGGTTCTCAGACAACCCTACCAGGCTGATGGCGCCACACTCTACTTCTATCCGCATGGCAATCTCTGCCTCGGGACCGAGGCCGAAGGTAGCGAGATAAAGATCGCAGCCGGTGGCGAGAACCTGCTCCAGACGATTACCGAGCGGTGGGAGCAAGGGGTGGTCACCCCGCTGTTCGTGAGCGAAGGGACAACTGCTCATAAGCTCGCTGCGATCCGGCGATCAAACTACCTATCTCGTGTCCACATCGAGGTGCTCGGCTCGCTCGGCGATGCCGTTGCATTTTACGGGTTAGGGTTCTGGCCCCAGGATGAGCACCTGATTCAGCGCGCCACGAAACAAGCGAAGAACGTGGCGGTGAGCGTTTACCGGGGCGATCAGTCGTTGATCGACAGGGCATCAAGCGCGCTTAAAAACGCGGGCGTGGAGAAAATCACATTCTTCGACGCCGAAAGTCCCGGCGCGTGGATCTCCGCCTAGCGAATCGCAGAATTGTTGCGGTCTCTACCCATGCCACAAAACGCGGTCACCTCCGACGCGCGATCGCCGACAACCGTTGGAAGCGTGGATCTGCAGACAATTCTGGGGACGCTGTTTCGATCGTCTTCAAACATGCACCGAGCTTACTGGGAGACCACAACACTTCGGCGCCAATCACCCGGTCCAAAAATTCGAGCGCGTGACCCGGAAACTTGCCGCACAGATGGGCTTGATGAAGGAGATGCACCAAGAAATCAGGGTGGGCCACAGATTGCAACCAGGCGCCTAGCTGCGCTAACGCATCTGGAAACTTATCCTGTGCAGCAATACACAGGCGGCCAAGACTCTCGGCAATCGCAGGCGAACCGTTGTCTCGGGTCTTGGGCCAGATGGTGTGGAGATATGGGGTGATCCGATTGGTCCAATAGTCAGCACGCTGATCACCTGCCCCCTCCAGCGCTCTCGCCAACGTCTGGGCTGTCTCATACAGACCATCCGGTGGCAGCGCATGGGTGGCACCAGCCAGTTCGGCAACGGTGAACGTGTCCCCTCGGTCGAGGGCGGCGAATGTCATCAGCGATGCGTATTGACTACGGTGCTCGCCCAACGCCGCATAATGGTGCGCAGTATCGAGGAAAACAGGCTTAAGCGCTTCCATCAAAGGACGGTACAGCCGTGGGGACCATAGAAAGCTCTCCCAGACGGCACGCGCTTCAGCATCAGAGCGTTGCCAGTCGAAAAGCGGTAAAAGGCATTGCGTCGCCCACTGCTCGTCCACGCGGAACAATGCGATGACATGAGCTGCCAGCACGACCCGAGCATGCCGAAACTTTTCCATCCGCACATCGCAAACTCCAGTAAAGATGGGCTTGATTTCTACAGACAAACCTTGCCCATCCTTCAGCGAGCGCCGATACCACCAGCTCAGTAGCGCTTCCGTTACGAGCCCCACCGGGTGATTGATGGCGCGCGTGACAGGCTCGCTGCTATCGACGTCGCTCTGAAAATCGAGCGCAAGGATGCGGTCCGCGAGGCTGAAAAAGCGTGCTTCCTGACCTTCGAAGGTCTTAGCAATAGTTTTCAACCACCAACCGACACCGTGGACAAGATCTTGCAGTACCTGGTTAGGTGCCTCAGCTAAGACCGGCGCCATATAGCGCCAAGATAGCTTGAGAAGCCTTTCCTCTGACCACGCCTGCAGGGCTTCGCGCCAACGATCCGCCGGCCACAACCCTTCCCTAGCCAATGCGCACAAGGCACAAGCGGTGGTGGCGAAGTCGTCGCTGCAGCGCTGCCGCCAGTCGTCTTCCTGCCAGTGATCCGTACTAGGTTGCCGCCTCAGCCATTCGATCAGATCAACGCGACGACGCGGTGTGGCGACGAACTTGCGCAGCTCGTCGCCATCGCCCATCCAGAATGGAAATTCATCGCGGTGATCCGCCGCTAGCTTCCACTCTGGATACAGTGCAACAAGGGCAGCCAACCGCTCCTGACTTTTCGCACCCAAGACCGTGCCGGTTTCAACGACATTTGTCAGTCGTAGCCAAATCTCCCGGTCAACAATCCGGGCCCAGAGCTCTGGCTCAATGTCGTCCTTGAACATAGCCCGAGGAGGCCCGGCGAGGATGGCTCGCTCAAGCTCTACTAGCATCGCCTTATCGAGTTGCGGTGCCAGTGCAGCCAGCAAGCGAACGGCTTCCCGTTGGGTTTCCCCCGACCAGAGCCACCATTGATCATCGGACAACAACCAATCGAGCGCGCGGCGATGGGATAGCACGTTGCCCTGCGCGGCAGCGAAAAATGCCAGGCGACGGAACAGCGGATAAGGTAGATGCCACCAAGACTCCGCCACGAGCGCGGCCCGCTCTGGCGATTGCGCTGCCGTCGCCAGCCAGGCGTCCCGCGTCAGATCGATCAATGCGGTCCAGTCGGCGGAGTCTCGGTTCTGCCGGTGCTCACTGATCGAAGGTTGGCTAATGTAGGAGCGATCGCTCCTGTCTTCCGCTCCGCCGAGAAATCGCATGAGATCGAGCGTATCGCGCAACAGAGCACTAAAATCGGAAAGCAGCTCCGGCAGTGCGGTCACCCAGCGCTCATTCTTGGACAGATCGCGCAGGATGGAATGCACGTGATCCGCCGCCAGTACGATCTCCCATCCAACCAACTCGTCGACGCGCTCCGGCCCGTGGCTCTCACCATCTTCGGCTCGCCAGCGGAACGGCTCGCGCAGCGATACGTATGGGGTCAGCGCCTCTCGCAACTCCAGCCTCAGGGTGGCAGTCAGCCCATCGCGTTTGAAGCGCGCGATACAGCGATAAAGGTCGATCGCGCGCACCCATGATTTAACACGCCCAGCGAGCAGTAACGACCACAGCGTACGAATTAGCGGACCAGGGATCGAGTTGGGCGCGCTTTCACGGATGCGCGTCAGTTCGGCCGTGCTGCCATCGCGTTCGAGTTTGGCAAGTTCATTCAGTTGGCGGTCAATCTGTCTAGCCAACTCATCGTGTATCTGACCGCCGCGCTTGACGAGCCACAACAAAAGTTTGGGGTCGTTAAGATGACGAATCAACCAGCGCGCCAGGTGCCGCATCACTTCGTCCCAACGACTGGCGCGGGAGCCTGCATCGACGATCGCCATGGCAGGTGCCAGTGGATACGGCGACGGCCTGCGGGTTAGACTAAATACGAGATTTCGGTCTACCGTCGCCGTCGGCGGAACCCCGAAGCGGCCTAGGTCCGCGTGGTGATAGCGGTCTTCGCTCAAGGGCTCCAGCCAATCAAGCGATGGCACCGGGTCTAAGTCGGCAAACCGCATGGCAGGCAGGCCGCCAGGATCGCTCAACGCCCACAGCAAACGGCCGACGAAGTCGTCTTGCTGGGTGCTCGCCAAGGGGCGTGCCATAGCAGACTCTACGACGATGCGCTCCTTTCCGCGCACACCGTCGCGATAGGTAGCAGCCCATGCGCCAAGGGTCCTGTGCAAATAGGCGTGACGCTTGTGTTCGCGGTAGAGGATGGGCGTTACATTCTTCGCCCGCCATTCGTTAGCGCGCTCTTCCTCCTTGCCTTTGGCGTAGCTGCCGAACGCGAACATTTCCGGCCACGACTCGCCGAGCAGACGGTCAGCGGCCAGCGCGTCCATCATGTAGCGCAGCACCGGGTCATTGATGCTGTAACCGACGAAACATACGGTGTAGTTGCGAAACAACTCGCTGACAAAACGTGCAGCCCAACGTTCGGTGAGGTAGGCCAAGCCAAAATCCCCGCTTGACGCAACCAGACGATCCAGCTCACCTGCTGTCGGTGCGACGCTGAGGAGTCCATGCAGGTAGATCAAGCCATCCCAGCGGTTCTTCGGCACCGGAAGTAGCGGAGCCTGAAAACGCTCGATCGATAGCGACTTCGCGGCAAGCACCTCCTCGAAAAGGCGGTCGAAGTTGGTGGTGATGATCCGTGTGGAACCCTTGCGGTTTCTGCCCAATGTCAGCAAGGCTTCGTGCGTCGCCGTCGCATTTGGAGCGCTGAAGTCAGGCTTCAGAATGCCGGCCAGTGCACGACGCACGGTTTCGCGGCCACCAACAATCTCGGCCTCGAGCAGGCCGATAGCGGTATCGAATTGCCCGGTCTTGATAGCCGATTGCTGGACCGCGCTGGGTTTGATAGCCAAAGCCGAATAGAGCCTGTCCACCAAGCCGCCAAAACCAGGCAGGCGAGCCGGGTAAGAGATTCCTGCGCCGCAAAAGAAAACAACACGTCCATCCTCATGCACTTGCAGCAATCGCTCGGGAATGTCGGGACCATGGCCGATGAACTGCGCCATTCATTGAATCCTTGAAAGTGCCCGTTGGCGTGTCGCGGGTAGCGCAGGCGCGTTCTGCTGGCCGGGAGTAAACAAAGGTGCGAGCAAGCTCACGACTTGCCCCGGTGTGTCGCAGTCATTCTCACGTCATCGTCCAAATTGCAGCGGACCGCTGAGACTTTCCAGCAGACAAAGGCCGCTCGGAATGCAAGCTGCGGACATCAAACTCGCCGCGACGGGATTGTTATCAGGTGAAGAATTGAAACGAATCAAACCTCGGTCAGAATGAATATGCATCTTTTGGATGTCCAAAAAAACGACCGTTTGTCGTCCGCTGCTCCCGAGCTGTTCAAACACTCATTTTGAACATGGGCCCGATTTGAAGGTCCTTTTTGAACAACCTTCAGATCATGACCCGTGGTGTCGCCTACTGCCGCGTTTCGACCGCCGGTCACGCTACTAACAACCAATTACGGAAATCGCCGCGGCGGGTTTCCGGGGTTGGCCGACTCGGATCGTTGCTGAGACTATCTCCGACAGCATCGCCGCCAGAGAGCACCCCGGCTTCAGGCAAAGCTGGAGACTGGCGATGTCCTGGCGGTCACCGAGCTTGATCCGCCTCGGTCAAAATGCGATTGACGTGCACCAGACACTGGAAGCCCTCGCCGCGCTCGGTGTGAAGGTGTACTACTCGGCGGCCAGCCGTAGGCAAGATGACCATGGCTGTGGTCACCGCCGTTGCCAATTCGAGCGCGTTTTATTGGTTGAACGCACCCAAGCCGGACTGGCACGCGCCAAGACTGACGGTGGCGCTGGGACGTCCACGTGCTCAACCACCGAGCAAGAAGCGGAAGCGCTCCAACGCCTTGCCGGTGGCCAGGCTGTGGCAGCGGTGGCGCGAGCGCCGATGACCAGCCGCGGCACTGTCGTGCGCGTGAGGGCCGCTCAACCTGCTTAGGTCGTGTACTCATTAACACGCTCCTCGAACGTCCGATTTTGGTCCAAGGCAGATCAGAAGTGCTCACCGCGAGCCTTTCCGCTCGTGTCCAAGTGAACGACCGCTCGCATGTCAGCATTCAACGCAAGAGCGGACTCTTTTGCTCAACGTGGGTTCTTCTCCGTTTAACTCTAATGAGACATCGCTTTTGCAGCTGCATCAGGAGCGAACATCCAAGCTCGAATTTCCCTCGCGCTACCAAAGTGCCCTACCCTCCTTCAATTCCGCGCGGTGCTCCAAATTTGCTGGGCCTCGATCTGTAGCTTCTCACCGTAGCTGCTCACGCAATTCTTCGAGGAGCTAATGCAAATTGTCGTCAACTCAATGGTTTAGCCCTTCCGGTATGAAGGAGCCCCGTTCACCGCCTGGTTGCCGTGGCTGGAAGCGACATGATCGATGTGCGGTCGCCTGACTGGACGTGCCGCGGCGCGGCCTATCCGACTTCAAGATCGTGGATGATCGGTTTCAGTCCGTCGAGCGATTTCGAGGGTCGCAAGCGTGATCGGTAGCTTGAAGCGTCGGCGCCCTGCACTTCCTGGGTTCACGTAAAGCAAGCCGTCGACGGTGTTGATCTTCGGCACATGGGAGTGGCCGGAAACAATGACATCGATGCCCTCAGCTATGGGATCGACCTGCAGGGTGTTGAGGTCGTGCAGAACGTAGAACAACCGTCCGGCGAGCCGCACGAACTCGGTTTCGGCAAATTCGGTGGCCCAATCGCCCGTGTCCGCGTTCCCTCTGATCGCCGTGACGGGAGCAATTCTCCGCAGCGCGGTGATGATCTCGGGATCGCCGATGTCGCCGCCGTGAATGATGGGGTCGACATGTGCCAGCATCCGAAGTGCCTCCGGCCTAGGCAGGCCGTGCGTATCCGAAATGATGCCGATCGTGAAGGTCATCGAAGCGTCCAATCGAAGCACCCTATCGCGCGTTGAGCCGCAGCGGTCGATCGAGGAGAATCGCGTTTTCTTGGCCCTCCACCGGTGCCACGGACATCAGTCGCCTAGGCCGACTTCCGCCGCTGGCCCGTCGCGGGCTTCTTCGCCGCCGCTTCCTTCGCCGGCTTCTTGCCGTGGATCGGCATCAGCATTTCCTTCTGGCCCGTCGCCACCTTGCGCGGCTTCTTGGCGGGCTTTGCTGCCTTCGCCGGCGCAGCCTCCCGACCGACGCTCTGCCGCAGTGCCTCCATCAGATCGACCACGTTCTCGCCCTTCGGCCGCTCCTTCGGGCGGATGGTTTTGCCTGCGCGCTTCTGGTTGATCAAGTCGACCAGCGCGGTCTCGTAGTGATCCTCGAATTTCTCGGGGTCGAACGTGCCCGTCTTCTGGTTGACGATGTGCCTTGCGAGGTCGAGCATGTCCTTGGTGACTTTGACGTCCTGGATCTCGTCGAAGTACTCCTGCTCGGAACGGACCTCGTAGGGGTAGCGCAGCAGCGTACCGACGAGACCCTTCTCCAACGGCTCGAGCGCGATAATGTGCTCGCGGTTGGTGAGAACCACGCGGCCGATCGCGACCTTGTCCATCTCCCGGATGGTCTCCCTGATCACCGCGAAGGCGTCGTGACCGACCTTGCCGTCGGGACGCAGGTAGTACGGACGGATCAGATAGCGCGGGTCGATGTCGGCCTTGTCGACGAACTCGTCGATCTCGATGGTCCGCGTCGACTCCAGCGCCAGCTCCTCGAGCTCCTCCTTGGTAACCTCGATGTACTGTCCTTTGTCGAGTTCGTAGCCCTTGACGATGTCCTCGTTCGCGACCTCGTCACCGGTATCGGCGTCGATCTTCACGTACTTGATCCGGTGACCGGTCGCTCGATTGAGCTGATTGAACGAGATCTTTTCGGATTCCGATGTCGCCGGGTAGAGAGCCACCGGACAGGTGACGAGCGACAGACGCAAGAAGCCTTTCCAGTTGGCTCTCGGGGCCATGGTACGCAGAACTCCATCTCGGGTCGGCTCGGATTCAAGACGAACGGCAGGGCATGGTTCCGACAGCATGGACGGGGGCTCCAAGAGGAATTTTTCACGCCGGCTATCGACTCTTATGTTCTTGTTATGTTCTATTGAGGTATGACGGACCGACCCACGAGCTGGCGCATGCCGAACCCGAAGGAGATCGATAAGATGGCTGCTCTCGTCGGCAGAAACGTGCCTCGGGAGCCCGGATTGGCTCCGGAAGCTGATCTGCCGCCGGAATACTGGCAGGCGCTTCTGGACGACCGTCGCGCAGAAAGCAGGTCGGGCCCCTCTGGAGGGGCACTGCGGCTGAGCCAAATTCCTCAACATATTCTGAGGGTGGAGTGCCGGCGTTGCGCCAGGGTCGTTGAGATTCAGAAGGTCGATGCCATCCGTCTCTATGGTCGGGAGGCGCTCTGGAAGGATGTCGGGCGGCGGCTCTTGGACAATACCTGCACGCAGCGGACCGGGCGCCAAGAGGAAGACGGCTGCTGGCCTGCGTTCGAGTAGTCGCCGGCGCGGCCAGAACTGGATGCTGCCATGGCACCGAAGCATCACCCGACGCCCCTCAGTGGCGGCGACCGCAAGGCGCTCACCAAGGAATTGGGGCGGGCGCGCACGATGACGACGATTCTCGCGGGCCAGTCTGCCGAAGCCCGCGCCAAGGGCGAGAGCCTCATCCGACAGGCCGACAAGCTGCTCTGCGAATCGTGGAATGAGAAAATGTGGGCCGACGGAGGACCGATCGACCCGTCGCCGACCGTCGATCAGGCCATCAACGGCGGTTACGCCTGGCTTGAGATCGAGTGCTCGCGGTGCAAAACCCGGCGAGACGTCGACCTAGCGGCGCTGCGCCGTCCACCGACCACATTCGTCCATGACTTGGCGAGCCGCCTTCGCTGCAGCAAATGTAGCAAGGCCGGCCGCCGGCCCTCAGCTACCCTTGCAACTGGCATCGCGCTCCCGCCAGGCCGTTCCGGAGTCCTGATTGTGTGCTGGTGTGGACGGCCTCTCATCCCCACGGTTCTATGGCGCTCCGGCATCATAGCTAGATGAGAGGAAAGTCTGATGAATCTTCCCATTCGTATCGGTATGGATACTTCCAAGTCGGTCTTCCAGCTTCACGGCGTTGACGAGAATGAGGCGGTAGTTGTCCGTCGGCAGTTTCGGCGAGCCGAGATGATCCGCTATTTCGAGCGGCTTCCGCCGGTCCTCGTCGCCATCGAGTCCTGCGGCAGCTCGCATCATTGGGCGCGCCTACTGCAATCATTTGGTCATGAAGTGAAGCTGATCCCGCCCCAATATGTGAAGGCTTACGTGAAGCGCGGCAAGAACGACGCGGCCGATGCCGAGGCGCTGTGCGAGGCGGTCACGCGGCCGAGTATGCGTTTTGTGCCAGTGAAGTCGAAAGAACGACAAGCGGCCTGCATGTTGATGACCGTGCGGGAACGCTTGGTCAACGTGAAGTCGCAGCTTTCCAATGCCTTCAGGAGCTATGCGGCAGAGTTTGGTATTGTCGGTCCCGCCGGGCGGCAGAACGTCACGGCACTTATCAAACGGGTGCTCGAGGATGATAACTTGCCCGAAATGGCGCGGGATCTCTTCCGCCTTCAGGCGGAGGAGTATGCCGCGGTCGAAGCCCGCCTGGCAAAGATCGAAGCCAAGCTGATGAAGTGGCACCGTGAGGATGATGTCAGCAGGCGGATCGCAACGATTCCCGGCGTCGGTCCAATTGGGTCGTCCATGCTAAGCATGAAGGCGCCGCCGCCGGAAACGTTCAAATCAGGTCGTGACTTCGCGGCGTGGCTCGGACTGACACCCAAGGATCATTCAACTGGCGGCCGGCAAAGACATGGGGGTATCACAAAAGCTGGCGATTCAATTCTCCGATCGACGTTGATTGTCGGCGCGACCGCGCTGCTGAGGCACATTCGAAAGGGCCGTCATAAGCCGACACCCTGGCTCGCTTCTCTGCTGGAGCGAAAGCCGCCGAAGTTAGTCGCGGTGGCCTTAGCCAACAAGTTCGCCCGCATCGCCTGGCGCTTGATGATATCGGGCGGCGTATACAATCGGCCGGTAGTCGCCACGCCCATCTGATCTGAAATCGGTGTACCGGTTGAGATTGCTCGCCGGATAGCCCACGAACTTGCAGGACGCAGTAGATGGAAGGACCGATCGGTCGATACGCGCGAGCTTCCGTAGATTACACTGGCATCACGGATGTCGCCTATGTGCTTGGAGCGTGCGTAGCGAACACCATCTCGGCCAGCGGGCTTCATCCGCGCAAACAGGCCGGACATCTGATAGCAAGCGATCTGGCCAGAAGTCTGCTATAATCCTGACAAGCGGGGGGCCGTCCACATCTGCAATCTCTACTCCATCACCACCAATCAGGCCGCCATCAGCGCGCTGTTCCGCGTCGTCAACCGGTACGTCGGCAACCTCGCGCCGATGCCTGGCGTCTTTCCGGACTACAAGGCGCCGATCGTCCGGACGGGTGCCGAGGGCCGCGAGCTCGCGACCGCACGCTGGGGCATGCCCTCGTCGTCGAAGGCGTTGATGGACGCGACGAAGAAGCGTGCGGAGAAGCTGCAAGCCAAAGGGAAGAGTGTGGACTTCAAGGAAATGCTCCGGATGGAGCCGGACGGCGGCACCACCAACATCCGGAACGTGAAGAGCAAACATTGGACCCGATGGCTCGGCGCCGAGAACCGCTGCGTAGTGCCGTTCAACTCTTTCAGCGAGTTCAACAAGTCCGAAGGCGGCGACATCTGGTTCGCGTTGGACGAGACCCGCCCCCTCGCCTGCTTCGCCGGCATCTGGACCAACTGGACGTCGGTCCGGAAGGTCAAGGAAGGCGAGACTACCAACGACCTGTACGCGTTCCTCACAACGGAGCCGAACGCAGAGGTCGGCGCCATTCATCCGAAGGCGATGCCCGTGATACTGACCTGGCCCGAAGAGGTTGAGACCTGGCTGACAGCGCCTGCAGAGGAAGCCTTGAAGCTGCAGCGGCCGCTTCCAGACGGAGCGCTCCGGATCGTCGCCCGCGGCGTGAAGGAAGACCCGTCCCCCGAGGCTTGAGTGATCAACGACCTTCTTCGCGCTCCTTCAGCTTCTTCACGACCGCCGAGCTGTCGACGACCTTGCCGTCGCTGCTGAGCGGCACGTAGGCAGCCTTCCGTCCCTCCGCGTCCGTCACTTCGATGACTTGCGGCATCGTGTCGGGATATTCGCCGGCGTGCTCTTTGGTTTCGATCTGATAGCCTTCGAAGCGCATGTCCCTGCCGTCCATTGTCGGATCTTGGGGGCGCCTCTCCGGCGGCATCGGCGGCAGATCGGGCTCAACCGCATTCCTCGGCGGAGAGCTCCAGGAGGGAGCTCCTCGATCGAGAAGGCGCCGGAGTTCGGCGACGGCCTCCCCGCGCTGTTCGAGCTCCTCGACGGCGGCGACGACCTCGTCCCGATCGAGGACGTCGAGAAGATCGGTTGATCGTCCGCTCGCAGTCCCTCTCGCCCGGTTCCACGTAGCGGGCCAGGATGGCCTGAGCCCGCTCGACGGCTCCCAGCACCTGCTTATCGGCGGTCATCGATCAACTCCACGCAACTCACACGCGCGGATTCAATGGGAATCGCGGGCCCTTGTTCCTGACCCCACCGCAGCGGAACAGGTGGAAAAGCCCAGTCCCCGCGATTTCGAATCCCTGGGCTGTGATAGCAGCGCGGAACGCACCGCGGCCTCCAAGGATTCGCCGGACAGATGCCAGGAGCAATTCGATGCTGATGTTCAAGGAAAAACGTCCGGCGATCCGGACGCTGCGCGGCTGGGCCATCGCGGTGCTGCAGGAGGCCGGGGCCATCCGCGAGTGCGAGGAGCACGGCTGGATGCTGGACCGCGCCGATCCGCACGCGCGCGAGCGGGCTTTCGACATCGCACGGCAAGATCCGCCGGCGGGCATCTCCTCCGCAGATGGGATCGCGGAGCTGCGGGACGTGCTGGAATCGATCGGGGACACCTGCCCGGAGTGCCCGGCCGAGCAGTAGAACCCCGGGCGCCGTCCACGCCGCGCCGCCAACCAGAGGGCTAACGGCCGAGGCGTTTCTCCACGCGCTTGCGCGAGTTGCCGACCTTCTTGACGGTCTTCTTCACCGCCGAGGCCGACCTCCCGGTCTTCTTCGCCTCATAGCGCACTTCGTGCTTCTGACCGCCGGCCACTCTGGCCCGATCCTGTTTGCGTCCGCGTGCTGTCTTCGTCGTTGCCGCCATCGGCTCCTCCTGGTGAGTGGGTGGATGAGGATGCAACGCTGCAAAGGATTCGCGGGTTCCGGAACGATTCAAACCGTGTCAGTTTGAATCCGTTGTTGCGTGGAGTCCCGAGTTGGCGTTTCAGCGTCGAAAACCGGCGGCGATCGGCGTCAAAGCGCCGTTCCCCGGCTTCATCGAACCGGCCTTGGCAACCGCCGTCGAAAAGGTGCCCTCCGGCGCCCGCTGGATTCACGAAATCAAGTTCGACGGCTACCGCGTGCAGGTCCATCTGGCCAACGAGGAGGTCAAGGTGTTCACGCGACGTGGACACGACTGGACCAACCGCTTCAAAAAGGTCGCCGAGGACGCCTGGCACATCAAGGCGGGATCGGCCATCGTCGACGGGGAGATCGTGGTGCCCGCAGCCGACGGCACCACCGATTTCTCGGTCCTGCAGAACGAGCTCAAGGGCAAGTCGACCAGCATCGTCCTCGTCGCGTTTGACCTCCTCTATCTGAACGGCCGCGACCTCCGGAAGCTGCCGCTGGTTGCGCGCAAGGCCGAGCTCAAGAAGATTATCGCCGGCACCAACGTGCAGTTCAGCGAGAGCTTCGAAATCGAGGGGCGGTCCATGTTCAAGCACGCCTGCAAACTCGGCCTCGAGGGCGTGGTCTCCAAGGTCCGGGACAGCGCCTACGCCAGTGGCCGCGGCAACAATTGGGTCAAGAAGACCTGCGCGCAGCGGGAGACCCTGACGATCGCCGGCTTCGCGCTCGACGAAGGCAAGTGGGACGGCATCTATCTCGGGCGGCACAAGGGAGCCGACCTGGTCTACGCCGGCAAGGTCGACCATGGCTTCGACAAGGTCTCTGCCGCCGAGTTGCAGAAACGGCTGAAGCCTCTGATTCGAAAGACGCAGCCCTATACAAAGCGCATCGCGCACAAAGGCATCTGGGTGGAGCCCAAGCTGCTCGCCGAAATCGAGTACCGGGCTAAGTCCGCGGAAGGAAAGGTCCGCCACCCGTTCTTCAAGGGGCTACGCGAGGATCTGTGATGACGCCGTCCGCCGGCCTGGCTGATTAGCCCCTCGCCGCCTGGGCGAATATCTTAGCTTGCCGATCGGCTTCGGGGGCCCACTCTTTACGAAGAGCTGCAATTTCTGCTTTCCGGAGATGAGCCGACCATGGTGAAGCAGCCTGCTAAGGGCAACTTGTGACCCGAAGCGGGCGTCGTCTGAACGCTTTGGCTGCTGCCAACACCGCCCCAGTCCATTCACGCTCATGTGTCTAGCGACGGCAGGTGCCTTTATTGAATTACGATCGTAATGTTATATTATGGTCGTAATGGCATCGGGCTGAGCCGCTGGTTGGCGGCTGAGTAGTGCCGCAAACAGGCTTGCGAGGACCCATGAACGACATCACCGCCATTTCAGGGCGTAGCGCACCGCGAGTAGACTTGGATTTCCCCTCGCTGGGGCTCGCAGCGGCCGCAGCAGCCGTTCGCGAGGGCCATATCACGTCCGAAGCTTATACTGCGGCGCTCTTGCTTCGCGCCCGAGCGCTTGCTGAGCTGAACGCCTTCATCACCATCGACGAGGCCGGGGTGCTGGCGGCCGCGAGGGCCGCGGACAAAGCACGCGCCACCGGATCGGCGGCTCCGCTCCTTGGCGTGCCGCTCGGCGTAAAAGACAGTTACTTGACGAAAGGGCTACCTACGAGCTTGGGCCTGGATGGTCTCGCTCATTTCCTGCCGCGCGAAGATGCCGACGCTGTCCGGGCCATTAAGGGTGCGGGCGCTTTGGTCTTCGGCAAGAACAATCTCGTCGAGATGTCGTACGGCTTGACCGGTCACAACGCGCGTTACGGCCAGGTTAAGAATCCGCACGCACGAGATCGCGTGTCGGGCGGCTCCTCGAGCGGCTCCGCCGCATCTGTTGCCGCTGGGATCGTTCCCGCGTCCTTGGGCGGTGACACCGTTGGGTCCATCCGGGTACCGGCATCGTTCTGCGGCGTCGTGGGCTTCAAGCCAACCACTGGACGTTGGCCACGCGAAGGCGTTGCGCCGATCTCCCATACGCTCGACACGACGGGTGTATTCGCCCGAATCGTTGAGGACTGCATCCTGGTGGATCAGGTCATGACCGGTGAGCAGGCTGTGGCGTCCGCCGACGCCGGCAACGGCCTGAAGGGAGTGCGGCTGGCCTTCGCGCCGCGACAGTTCTTGGATCTGGTGGACTCGGAAATCGAGGGCCGCTTCCGCGAGGTGGTTCGGCATCTGCAGGACGCGGGCGCCGAGATCGTTGAAGTAGACCTTGGCGACGATTTCAATGCCCTCGTCCAAACTGCGACGTGGGGCATCTTCGCGCATGAGACGATGGGCGCAATTTCGGAATTTCTTCGCCGCAACGACATTCCGACCACCTTCGAGGCCATTTACGAGGGCCTTAAGCCCCAACTTCGACAGGCGTGGGGGCACATTGTACTACCAAGTGGCTCAGGTGCTACCTCGGGAGAATCCTATCAGACGGCGCTCGATGTGAGCCGGCCGGAAATCCAGCGTCGGCTCGACAGGGCATTCGTCTCTCATGGAGCGCTGGTCGTTCTGCAACCGACCACGCCCTGCACAGCGCCTCTGATCGAGGAGCAGGCGACCGTCCATATAGCGGGGCAGGAAGTCAGCTACCTCGCTTTGGCGAACCACACGGTGTCGGCAAGCAGCGTGGGGCTACCCGGTATCAGCCTTCCTGTTGGCTTGTCTCGCGCGGGGCTGCCCATCGGGCTCGAGCTGGATGCCCCCTTCGGGAGCGACCGGAGGCTTCTAAACATTGCCCGCCGCATCGAAGGCATCGTGGGCGACAAATCGCGTGCGATCTAACATCGTGACCGCTTCGCGTGGCGAAGGGGCCCTGTTGTGAACCGGAGAGAAGATGCGTTTCGAAAAAGGTCATAAGGCAGCGACGCGACGGCGCATCATCGATGTGGCGTCGAAGTGCATGCGCCGAGACGGTATCTCCGCCGCCGGGATAGCCGGGATCATGGGAGAGGCCGGCTTGACCAAAGGCGCATTCTCTCCGCACTTCGAGTCCAAAGACGCGCTCGTTCGCGAGGTGCTGGCGAGCGCGCTCGGTGAACAGCAATATCGCCTCGATCAGGATCAGCGGAGGGGCCTGGACCTCGAGGGCGCGATTCGGGGATACCTGAACCGCGCTCACCTCGAAGACCCGACGGGCGGGTGCCCGTCTGCGGCGTTGCTCCCTGAAATCGCCCGGCAGCCGCTGTCCACTAGGAAAGACTACGAGAAAGGGCTGCGAAGCTACGTTGCGACATTGGCCGCACTTCTTCCTGACGCAGATGCAGCAACGAGCCGCCGCCGCGCAACCGCCATCTTCGGCCTCATGGTGGGCACCCTTCAGTTCGCGCGAGCTATGCCCAATGCGAAGCAGGCAGAGCAGGTCTTGGAAGGCGGCGTTGAGGCCGCTTTGCACTTAGCACGAGTTACATCGTCGTAGATTAGGAAGCCGGGAGAGGCTGAGCCTGGAGATCGTCATCCGCCAAAAATCCGAGGTCAGCTTCTGGCCGATATTGTTGCAAAAGTCTTTTTGGGGTGGCGAACGAAAATTTTTAGAGCCGCTGATGCGTTTTACGCGCGGCGACGTGAGGGACCATATCGTTTCACCCAAAATCGATCACGGACCTCCGTACTGGCGTTGAAAAGCGACGCAGCGGCAGAGAAGTCCAAAGATCAACTTTCGCGAGATTTTCCGGGTCGCTCGATTTTCGACTTTTGCAACAATATCGGCCCATTGCTGACCTTCGCCTCCAGAGCCGCAATGTCTGCTTCCCGGAGATGAACGGACCAAGGTGAAGCAGCCTGCCGTGGGCAGCTTGTGACCCGAATGTATGGTCCGGCCGTGCGTAGCAAGAGGTTCGTCGATCAGGTGGTGAGTGGTCTTGCATCAATGTATCCGGCCTTTGATTGGAGCATTTTCTCCGGGCCATCATGGATATCAGCGCGCGTGCGTTCTCATTAGCGGACAGGCCTCGATTGGGCCATTTGGGTCACCAGTGTTCGCATGCGCCGGGAAGACCGAACCTCCATCTCGTCTCATCCTCTCGCAGACCTCGGCTGGAACCTGTTGATGGGGTTACGTCATCGCATGCTCCTCCTACCTCGCAGTTCCTGTGT
>NZ_SPQT01000058.1 GCF_004571025.1 Bradyrhizobium niftali
GGTCAGGAAGATCGCCAGTTAGACGTTCGTTGGTTGGAGTTGCTACCTAAAATCATCGGCGGCATCGCAGAACGTGCAATGATCTCAGTTCATGCGGGACTCCAACAACGCACGGTTTGGAACGCCACGTCACAAAGCCTGTTGTCCTCTCAGAAATGACCGTTGTGGTCGCCTCCCCATTTCTTGGAGCGTCAGATGAGCAAACGCAAACCGGCGACAGCGCCAAAGCGCGCCCGCAATCCGAAAATGGCCGCGCGGGCCCAACGGAACAAGCAGGCCATTGTTAGAAGCCCGCCTGAGCTTCATGATGATCCTAACTACGAGGTTCCTATCATTGAGCCTCGGGTGGATGCCTTACCAGATGACCTCAGTCAGAGCATGACCGATAGCGATCCAACGAAAGGCTTTGCTTTGGCGACGGCAAACATGCAGGCGTATCAAGCGAAGCTTCTTGAGATAGCCGGGGCCAACGCGCAATTTGCTTTTGAATTCGGCCTGAGACTTGCGACGATCAGGTCACCAACTGAATTTTTCGGCGTCATTACGGAGTTTACAAGCAGACGGGTCGATATGTTCGGGCAGCAATCGAACGAACTGGCGGCATATCCGTTCTGGCGCATCAAGCCGCCCCGAGAGCTCACGGCTCTGCCGGAACGATAACTGCAAACCTGCTGCGGCAAAGGATGGACGCAAATGCGGATCACGCACGCGCCGATTGCTTGCTTTCGGCTGGAGAGCGCCGCTCACAACGAGGGAGCGGAATGAGCATCGGCCATCTTAGCGGGCTCGGCGCCGCTGATCCGAGGTAATACCCGCCATCGCGAACATAGCACAACCGAATCTGTGCTGCTGATCTTTTGGCCGGACTCGTCGTTCTGATCCTCGGCAACATCGCGTTTCGTGTGGCAGCGGAGCGAAATCATCCGCCGATCGGCGTCTTTACCGAGTGCGAATGGGGCAATGCCGCCGCGCCTTGCGTGGTCCGGAGCGGCACATGATCGAAATCTCGTCCTAAGCAGTTTGATCGACCGCCTAGCCCACAACATCGCGTCGTTTGCTTCGATCGGCCAGGAGTGCGCTACAGCGACCGTCCGTGCACGCGCATCTTGGACGGCCACAACGCAAGCTTCCTCACGCTGTTCGCGCCGCGTGCGGTGCGGCCCGCTCAATTCCTCGACGTCGGTTTCCAGCCATAGGACTGGCGCGGAATTTGGCCAGTGACGTCGATGTCCTTCTCGTCAGAGAGGCGCCACGCCGCCACTCCAAAGCAGACGGTCAAAACTACCGCGGTAACTAGCAGAAGCGTCGACAGAAACTGGCTCACTCCTACACCCCTGAACGTGGCGCGTGGCTGAGCGACCATGAACTGTCGATTCGGAAAATACAGACGCGCTGACCTAACGGCAGAATGTCCCTAAGCTTCTGCGAGGGAGAGCGCATGTTGCTCGTGAGTTGTACCGTTATCCGCTCCAAGCAATGCGGCCCTCTGCGGTAATTCGGTAATAGGCGAGCCATTTACGAGGCCGTTGTATTGGATGTGAAGAGCGAGCAGGCCAGGTTTTGATATTGAAGGAAAGATTTGGCGCCGCATTCGCTCGATGTGCACGCCAACGGGATTTTAGTTCCCAACAACTTAATGAAAATGAAGAATCTCCATCCCGCCTTTGACCCCCGGTGTGGCAAGCCAGCTACAGCAACGTACGCGGGACCGACGTACCGTTGATCGGCAGGTGGGCAAACACGCCGATTCAATGAACTCGTTATCTCTGGGGAGACTGGAATGAAGAAACTTATCGCGGCCGCGGCCGGAACATTAGCTCTGGGTCTGGCGGCTCCCGCCAGTGCGGCGGATCTCGCTGCACGTCCCTATACCAAGGCTCCGCCGCCGATGGTCGCCGCCATCTACGACTGGAGCGGCTTCTACATCGGCATCAACGGCGGCTGGGGTACGAGCCGCAATTGCTGGGACTTCGTCACGCCGGTCGTCGGCACGCTGGTTGACGACGGCTGTCATGACTCATCGGGCGGCACGATCGGTGGTCAGGTCGGCTACCGCTGGCAGTCCAGCAATTGGGTGTTTGGCGTGGAAGGCCAAGGCAACTGGGCTGACTTCAGCGGAAACAACATCAGCCCGACTGCTCCAGGTCAGCAGAACCGTACGCGGATCGATGCGTTCGGCCTGATTACCGGCCAGATCGGCTATGCCTGGAATAACGTTTTGTTCTACGTGAAGGGTGGTGCCGCCGTAGTCGACGACAAATACGACCTCATCGTCGCGCCAGGATTCGTGGGTGCAGGCACTGTCTTCGGTTCGGCCCGCGACACCCGCTGGGGTGGAACGGTCGGCGCGGGTGTCGAATTTGGCTTCGCCCCGAACTGGTCGGTGGGCGTCGAGTACAATCACATCTTCCTTGGCGATCGTAACGTCGACTTCAACTTCGCCGGCGCGTTCGTTCAGACCGAACGCGTCAGCCAGGACGTCGATATGGCCCTCGTCCGCGTGAACTACCGTTGGGGTGGCCCGTCGATCGCCAGGTACTGATAAGCTTCATCAATATCAATAAAAGTAAAGGCCGGCTCTTTGAGCTGGCCTTCTGCTTTGGGAGGCTCGAAATGAGGAACACCTACAGGCCAGTCATCCCTTCTCAGCTCGCCGCTGTTAAGCCAGCATTCGCCTCGGCTAAGCCTGCTTTGCTTATGCATCGTGGGAGTTGCCGTTGTTGTAGCCCCTTGGAGCTTATCGCTTATCCCATACTGGAAACTATCGGGTGCAGTTTGACCGAGGAGCATCAAAGCTTCACCTGCGGAGATAGTTGGGTCAGTCACTTCATCTCGCCCCTTCTCAACCTGCCAATGCTGTTCTCCAACGCGCGAGAGTTTACCTTCGGGGCCCGAGCGTCGTTCGGTCGAGGATTCACGATCTACTTGTTCGACGCGATCTTCATTCTCGCGCTGGCATATCCTCTACTGATACTCTTTTCGCGGAAAGGCGGTCGGCATCTGGTCCACCCCCCGAAAGCAGACAGACAGCGATCGTTCCCCGACATCACACGATGTCCGGTCTCCCGCAGACAGCCGACATGGTGACGGCACCTGCTCGGGGCCATGGGTGGAAAGCATCGACACTGGCCCAGACAACCAGCGCAGATGAAGCTCTCTCGAGTGCACGAACTTTGTCGAATTGTTCATGCTCGATTTGGGACGGGGCTAGTCGAGGGCTAAGCGTTCGGCCAGCCCTCGGTACGCTCGCCATTCAAAGTATTATTCCCGGGCTTCTAGCAGTCCGCCGCCTTTTTCTGGGACGGTGCCGGCTCGGCCGCGCCAGCCGTTGCCTTCTTTGATTGTTCAGTGGGCGCGGGGCGTGTCTGCTCGATCGTGCCTGCCGTCCTATCCGGTGACTGCGCGGAGGGTGCGGGTTGGGTCGCCGTTGATTGCTCGGCAGCGGTAGGCTGGCTCTGCATCTGGCGCTGCGCGTCTTCCGACGATGTTGCGGTATGCTCCGTGACTTTGCTCATCGAAGATGTCGGCGGATGTTCCTTGGAATCAGTTGCCGTGGATCCGGTGGTTTGTCCGGTATAGCCCGGGACGCTCCCTGATCCTGCATCGCGACTTGCCGTGTTGCAGGGGCCGGCAAGCACCGAGCTGGTGCTGAAGGCGAGCACCGCGCCCAAGATCATAAGCCTGGTAGTGGTCATAGCCCTCTCCATCGTTGAATCTGAACGATAGAACAAAAGTATGGGGCCTTCTGTTCCTGACGCTGTGAGAGCGCGCCAACATTGGACGAGTGACTGAGTTCCCCTGCTCAAGATCGTACCGCGCGTCATCGCGCAGAAGCGGTACGACAGCTTTACCGCCCCTTTGGCTTCGAGGCCCCGAGCGATTTGAGCTGGCGTAGGTCGTTCGGCGCCTCCGCGAGCAGCCAGTCGCGAAAGGTGTCAATCTTTGGCAGCGACGCGGACGCTTTAGGGCGACTATCCAATAGCTCTTGGACAGCGGCAACGACTCCAGGACAGGCAACACCAGCCGACCGTTGATCAGATCCCAAGCCGCCAGTGTCGTGCGAGCAAGAGCGATACCCTGCCCGTTGATCGCGGCATCGATAACCATGCTCGCACGATTGAGCACGGGACCGTGTGTGACATCGGCGTCGTCGATGCCAACGCCATGCAGCCAATTCGTCCAGTTGGATCGGCTGTCCAGGTGGATCAGAGGAAACTTCAGAATATCAACGACCCAGTCGATGCGGCGGCGCGCCGTCGCCGCAAGGTGAAGGGCAACATGGACATCGAACTGGCGGTCGATGCCATGGAGCTCGCCGGGCATGTAGACCAGATTGTACTGTTCTCGGGCGCCGGCGATTTCCGACCGCTGGTCGAGGCGCTGCAGCGCCGCGGTGTCCGCATCACAGTCGTCTCGACCATCGCCAGCCAGCCACCGATGATCGCGGACGAACTCCGCCGCCAGGCGGACTTGTTCACCGACCTCGTCGAGCTGCGATCCAAGATCGAGCGGCCCGCCTCTGAACGCGCCCCCCGCGCGAACGTGAGGCGCGTCAATCCGCGGCGCAATTGCAACCCGTGAACCGAAGGGAAATGATACGTTCTTGAGGAATGATCTCGAAGTGCCAATGAGCAGCGTCAGGCGGTTGGCCTTAGCCGCCATCCGAATTGACCAGCGAAATGTCTGCTCACATGCACCTCGCAGGCATGGTGCTTATCGTCGACGCAAGCACGTTCGACCGTCTGCTTGCTGCATTGGCTTCGATGTGATGGCCGACACCCTGTTCAAGGATGAGCACACCGAAGACGGGTTCGCCTTACACAGCGATTATCGCCTTAGGCATAATGGGTGCGAGAAAATTCAGTTGCCGCGGCAGCTCATCGGTTAGGGGTGCAGAAGGGTTCAGCGATGAATACTCACCGTACAGTATTAGCTATCTTTGCTGCAGCTTCGTTATTGCAGTTGTCACAGCGTTTTTGACGATCTTGCACAATGTCGACGCTCGCAGCGCCAGCGCGGAAGCTCCGGGCACGATAGGTTTGGCTCGACCCCATCCGCCGTTGCCAACGCATGCCGGCCAGAAATAGATCGTGCTTTCTATCGGCGGCTCTGAATTCGGGCCGGATCAAAATGAATCCACCGCGTCGGCTGAATTTAGGCCGCATAGCGAGCCAGGTCACGGCCAAGCGCAGCAAGAAGCCAGCGGCCAAGCCGCCGCAGAAAGCAGCCTAGCTAGAACGGCTCCGCTGCGGTCTGGGCGAGGTTAGGCTTACCCGAGAGGCCGTGCTTGCCTGAAATGGAAACGGTTGGGTGCGAACCTCCGGGCCACAGTGCGAGCCTCGCCTTCGCATGTTTCCAGCGCGATCTTTTGGGCGAGCATGACGTCTCCGATCGGCAGGGCGCCGATCGGCATGAAACACAGTCCCACCTGTAGGCGACCTCTCTCGTCGATCTCGCACACGTTGACCGAGGCCCCGGCGTGGATCCTGTATCGAATGCCGCTGTCGCTCCCGATCACCTCGAAATAGCCCTTCCTGGCGAGCTGTTCACGCTGGGCTGGCGACAGCCATTCCCGCAAGAGTTGCAGCGATCGGCCCTCCGGCGTGCCCTCGGCGCCGTGCCGGATGAAGAGCGCTCTCGCCGCCTTCATTCGGCAGCGGCCGCCCCGCGAAGGTCGAAATCCGAACATGACCGTCTCGGTTATCCACCGACCAATCTGGGGAAGAAGACGGTTTCCTTCGCAGTTGGGTCGAACGATCGGATCTGCGAGACCTGACCTGGACCCGTCCGGACCGACGCGGTGAAGCCGGCATCGGTGAGCTCGTAGAACCGCTGCTCCGCTCTTGCCAGATCTTGTGCGTCGTTGGCATTGAAATGATGTCGGCTGTCGCCGCTGCGATCCATCACGATCTGGATTGCCATGATCGTCCTCCTCGGATTTCTGGTGGCCAAGGATCTCAATCAAGTATCTGGCCGAAGTCACGAACTTTCAAGACTTCGTTTCAACGGCGGCCTACCGCGAGCGAGCCTCTGCCGCCGCGGCGTCAGCGCAATCAATGATCCCCAAGCCTAAGCGGCACCGTCGCAAGGGTACCCTCGCCCAGCCTTACGACCAAGTGGCAGTGCGTCAAGCAGCCGGCGGACGTTCAGGAAAAGTCCATCGACACACCTCGTTGCCTGGCGTCGCCCCGAATACTGTCGAGGCCCAGCTCACGGGTGGGTGTTCGTTTTCTGAATAGGTCGCCATGCGACGGCCGATCGTGGAAGGTCTCCGAACTCGGACGAGGCATAGTCCCGACCTTCTGGGGTAATGATATGGACGTCGTAACAGCCTATCTTGGCAAGCTCCCTGGCTTTCGTAAGTGCCGCTTCGGCGGTCTTCCTCCGGTGCGCCAGCTCGCCGTGCCTGCACATGCCTTTGACGGTGAAGCTCATTTCTTCTTCTTTTTGTTCTTTTTCATGGTCTCGGCCTGGGGCCCGGAATGCCTCGGCCAAGGTCTTCATCTGATTTGCCACAAAGGCGTCAGCAGCGCGTGCGGCTGCCTTTTCAGCCACCTCAGCCTGCTTGCGGATGTCCTTTACAGCTCCCATGGGGGCTTAATTTCGAGGCCACAGTGTTGTTCCGCCTTATAGGGTCGATTCCTGGCGGCTTTCTTTTTGTTCAGACTTGAAAGCTTTGTGCGGCGCAATCTGCGCCAGATCGGATGGTGTAGTCGGCGCGGCGATATCAACGATCAGAATGCATGGCGGATATCCTCGAAATACTCCTGCTCCGATCGCACTTCGCGACCTTGTCCATCTCGCGGATCACGGCGAAGGCGTCATGGCTGACCTTGCCGTCCGGACGCAGGTAGTAGGGGCGGATGAGGTAGCGCGGGTCGATGTCAGTCTTGTCGATCTCGATGGTGCGCGTCGACTCCAGCGCGATCTCCTCGAGCTCCGCCTTGCTGACCTCGATGTACTGGCCCTTGTCGAGTTCGTAGCCTTTGACGATGTCCTCGTTTGGCACCTCGTCTCCGGTGTCGGCATCGACCTTGAGGTATTTGATCCGGTGCCCTGTGGCCCGGTTGAGCTGGTTGAACGAGATCTTCTCGGACTCGGAGGTGGCTGGGTAGAGTGCCACTGGGCAGGTGACCAGGGACAGACGCAAAAAGCCCTTCCAGTTGGCTCTCGGTGCCATGACTTCCATACTCCGGATACGCAGCCTGGATTCAAGACGATCATGTGGGCCCGGTTCCGACACTCCATACGATCTTCCGACGATGCCCTCCGCGGCCGCCCCGCGCCCTACTCGACATGAACAAACACGGAACAATGGGCCATGTCCGCAGCCCCCGAAAACTCATTCCACGTCTCCGACCTGGACCTCGCTGCGGACCAGGCGGTAGCGGCCTGTGGCGGCGACGCAAGGGAGACGGTCAAGGCGCTCCTGGTCGCGAACGACTTCCTGGAGCAGCAGCTCGACGAGCTCCGGGCCAAGGTGTCGACCGGCTACGCCCGCGGACGGCTCCCACCGTCTCGGGAACGCAAGGACGAGGCAGATGGCTGAAGTGACCTACTACGTCGCTCTACCGTTCGTTTTCTCCGACGACGGCGTTGCTGCCGGCGAGGCGACGGAGTGCTTCAGCGCCAATGCCGCGGTCATGCAGGCCGAGGCGCTGGCGCGCAAGCCCGGACACGCCGGTGCCGTCGCGTTCAGCCGCAGCGGGGAGCACGCAACCGGGGACTTCGGCGACGCGAAGCTGATCCGGAAGTTCGGGGACGTGCCGGACGATCTGAGCGCACTTTGACCGACGGCAAAAGCCGAGTCACTCGTCCACCCGACCGACGGCATCTCCCGGTTCGAGCAAGCTCAGTGCGGTCTCGATCTGCGCAAGCTGCCTTTCGATTTTCTCGCGCTCGTTCGGCCCGGGACCGCTCTCCAGTTGCGCCAGGAGCCGTTCCTTCCGCTCAAGCAACTTCGCGACGATCGACATCGCGCCCTCCCCATATTCTGCAGCGGCATCCTTCAAAGAAGTTGGTGCGCCGGCGACGATCCGCCAGTCCCGTCGCCGGCAACGATACCGCCACAGACCCTGAATGGAACGCCATACCCGGACCGGGCGAGTGCTTGAGAGCCTCACTCCTCCTCGTCCTTGGCGGCTTGAGCGCGCCTCTCACTTGGCCCGATCCGCCTTGACGACGTCCGTCACCGTCGACACGGGCAGAACCCTTCGTGAACCAAACGATCGCTCTTGCCGTTGTGTCGCATCCGGGCGCCTCCGACTGCGTGCGCCGAGAGACAATCATGAGGACCGATTCACGCCAACATCTCGATTCAGGCGGCGCTTGGGACCGGACCTATCTCGAGTCCCTGATCCGCGCGGATTTCGAGCGATGCCGTCCCGGCGAGACGCTGGAGGATCTCAAGCGGCGCGCGTCTTTTTCTAAGGAGGACAAAGGCCTGCTTCGGGATTGGATGGCGGTGGCTCGCGCTGCGGCCGCATGCACGGCCAAGGCATCGCCACCACGCTGACGATCTGCGGATCCGCCGCCAACCATTGCGGGCTTGCTCGAAGGATCGGGGTCTCACAACGATCCCGGTTCGACCCGGCTAGGCCCGGGTATCCAGTAGCTGCGAGACGGCGGCAGCCAATTGCGCCGGCGCAAAGGGCTTCTCAATCAGGAGGCTGCCATCGACGCCCTGCGATTTCCAGTCTGGCGCGCTGGCGCTCGTCATGTAGACCACCGGAAAGTCAGGCGTGATTTCCCTGATCTTCCGCGCCAGCTCCCATCCGCTGATGCCATCACCCAGGTTGACGTCCGTCAGCAGCGCCCGACACTGCTTCCGGCCGTCCCGAAAGGTGGACATCGCCGCCTCTCCCGAATGGACCGAGCAGGCCTCGAAGCCGCCGTCCGACAAGGCGTCCTCGATGAAGCTGCAGATCAGAGCTTCATCCTCGACCACGAGAACACGAAGGGGATTGCTCACTTTTCAAGTCTCCTCGACAACCGATGCGGATCGTCTGGCGTGACTGCGGGCACGTTGTCCCGCGAGTGCCCTGGCCGCCTCAAGCCACCGGCACACCGTAATAGGCATTCACGGAGCGTGCGGTCGCGGGATCGCTCCAATTCCAACTGCTCTCGTCGGCGTATTTGGGAGCGCTGCGGAGCTGGTCCTGGGTGATGCCGGTGACGTAGCCGCCGAGGTTGGTGTCGTACTTCAGCGCCTGCCAAGGCAGCGGATAGTGGTCGTCGCCGATGCCCAGCAGGCCGCCGAAGCTGAGCACCGCGTACGATACCTTGCCGCTGACCTTGTCGATCATGACGCGCTCGATGTAGCCGACCTTTTCCCCGTCGGCCCCGTAGACATTCGTGCCCTCGACCTTGTCGCTTCCGATCAGGCTGAAGGTCTCGCGATCTTCCATGGCCATGTTGATCTCCCGGATGTTGTCTTCTGGAGTCAACGGGAGGACGATGGCTCCGTTCCTGGCAAAGCCTCGGTGGCATTGTTCTGGGCGAGCGGAGTTCGGGATGGAACTAACCGATCTGGAGCGCGAATTTTTGAGGAAGCTTCTCGGCGAATCCTGGGTCAGCCCGCCGATGTTCGACCATGAGATTGTGGCTCGACTGGTGGAGCTGGGTCTCGTCGAAACCGAACCGCTTCCATCCGGCGATATCGAATACCGGATCACTGACACGGGCCGAGCGGCGGCCGCGTAACCGCAATTCGGCCAGTTAAGGCTGGCTCTGCTCAGCTATCTGAACGACTGCGACCCAAGCGACGCCGGCTCTTTTCCGATTCGCAAAGCCGGACCGATCCGGCACCGGCGCCGAGCAGCATCTGAAACAGTGCCCGGTTGGCCCTGTATCTGGCGGCAGGCCGGCTGGCCTCCGAACTCTGGATCAGCAAGCGGCCGTCGGCCGTGCACAAGTACCACGTCCATCTTCGGCCGCGCTTTCTCAAGTGGGTCTCGAAAACAGCGAAGTGGTCTGCCATCGCCACTCTCAAACCGTCAGGGGGACTTCCATTGTAATCTGTCTTGCCATCTGGCCGCAGGTTCAATCCGCAGTGAGCTGCACAGAGACCGCTCAGAGGAAAAGATTTGGACGCTGAAATAATTGGAGGTAACTCTAGAGTTGAGGCTCGAGTTTCCGGACGAAAGCAATATTGTGAGCCTAGCCAGCTCACCACAAGCCATTTCGGTGACCTGAGCTTGTGCGGAAGCGCATCCTCCGCATCGCTCAAATTTACGGCGGCGCCCGAATGTCATCCGCCCCTGACAAGATCGCGCTTTTCATCGATGGCGCCAATCTGTACGCCACCGCCAAGACACTGGGATTCGACATCGACTACAAGCGCCTTCTGCAGGAATTCCAGGGCCGCGCCACGCTGCTGCGCGCCTTCTACTACACGGCGGTCATCGAGGATCAGGAATATTCCTCGATCCGACCGCTGATCGACTGGCTCGACTACAACGGCTACACCGTGGTCACCAAGGCTACGAAGGAATTCGTTGACGCCTACGGCCGCCGCAAGGTGAAGGGCAACATGGACATCGAACTGGCGGTCGATGCCATGGAGCTCGCCGGGCATGTAGACCAGATTGTACTGTTCTCGGGCGCCGGCGATTTCCGACCGTTGGTCGAGGCGCTGCAGCGGCGCGGCGTCCGCATCACAGTGGTCTCGACCATCGCCAGCCAGCCGCCGATGATCGCCGACGAACTGCGCCGCCAGGCGGATGTCTTCACCGACCTCGTCGAGCTCCGTTCCAAGATCGGCCGCGATCCGTCCGAGCGTTCTGGCCCGCGCGAGCGCGGGACGGTGTCGACCGCATAGTCGCCTTCGTTGCTCCCTCGGATTTGATCCGCGCTACACCGCCGGCGATGTCGGGGAAATCGGTGCGGCCGGAGTTCGCGCCAGCGGCTTCGGCATCAGAACATCCCGAGAAGGGTAAAAAAAACGACCTCGGCTATGAAGGCGGTGGTCATGATCACGACCGTGAGAAAGACGTCGCCTATCGGCATCAGGGGCATGACAAGACCCGCGTCCAACGCAGCCCCATCCTCAATTCACGAGGGGCGGAAAATGTTTCCGGGGCCGGGTTCCCGATGTATCCTCGTCTCGGGCAGGGCGCTCGGGGGCCGTTTCATGCGCATACTTGATCTGTCCTCCTGGTGCGTGACCGGGGCAGGCCTGGTGATGATCGCGATCTTCGCCCTGCACTGATCGCCTTGAGTGAGATCCTTGCACTCGCCTGGTGTTCGCCGGGCCGCCACCGATGTTCGGAAGCTGCGAGATTGCCGTGGGCAGTTGCGCGGGCGCGAACGGCGTCTCGATGAGGATCGGTGCGGCAGTCCTCGCGACTTCCAAGCCTCCGCATGACCGCCGGTCATGTACGCGGTGGAACACATGGCTTCCGGTAGCTAACGAGGCTGCGCGCGCAGCCGCACGCGCAGGCCGGATTCGAGCCGTTCGTACGTGAGCTGCCCGTCGAGCTGCTGAGTCAGCAGCAGGACGATCCGCGAGCCCATGCCGCCGGGATCGGCGTCGCTGCGGAGTCCGACGCCGTTGTCGCAGACGGATAGCTCGATGCCGTCACTGGTCGAGAGTGTGACCGCGACCTGCCCTGGCTTGTCGCCGGGAAAGGCATACTTCAGCGTATTCGTGACGAGCTCGTTCGTAATGATGCCGACGGCGAGCGCCTGTTGGCTCGGCAGATATACCTCGTCGCAGACCACTTGAAACGCGACGGGCCCGGAAGGCGCCAAGGATTCGAAGACTTTTTCGACGACGTTGTTGAGAAAGTACCGCATATTGACGAGGCGTGAGTCCTGCTTGAGGGAAAGATGATCGTAGACCTCCGCCATGACGTGCAGGCGGCGCGCCGTAGCCTCCAGCGCGGAGGCGGCCTCGGGGCCGCCATTCCTCGCCTCCAGCCGGATCATCGCGCTGAGCACTGCCAGGTTGTTCTTCGTCCGGTGCGCCAATTCCTGCAGCAGGACGGTCTTCGTCTTGTCCGCCTGCATGACGCGCTCGAGCTCGGCGCGCTGGAATTCGGCGACGGCCGCGGTGCCTGCGGCCGTGATCGCGAACAGAACGTTCGGCGCGAAATAGTCGACGCCGTAGGTGCCTGCGTAGCTGAGGTAGGCTCCCACGCCGACGGCGATCACCGCGGCGAAGATTCCGGAGCCGCGGTCGAAGATAAGGCCCGAGAGGAACACGCCCGGCAGTAGCAGGAAGTAGCCGGATGAGCCGGTCTGCATCTGCAATCCCATCTGCAGCACCGAGCAGATCACCATGATGCAGGCGGAGATGCAGTAGCGGACGACGGCGGGAAGCCGGTGCTCCAGAATTAGCGGATAGAGTCTATGCATGTACCTAAATCAACCGGTTCGCACGACGTTCCGCCTTGGAAGGCCGAAAAGGGCCGCGGAACGAGACCTCGTGTGTTCGGTCTACAGCTCCGGATGTATATCAGCAGATCAGCCTCGGCGTGCTCTTCGCTGCCGGGACCGATCGCTTCGGTCGGGCTTCGTGGCGGGGTCGAGGCAAGGAGCTCACGGAGCGGATTTCTTGAAAACCCCTCTCAACGGGCCGTGGCTAAGCCCTCCGATCATGAGATCGTCGCAGGCGTTGCGTGGGCGCAGCCCTGCCTGGGGTTTCTTTGGGACTTGGGGGCGGAGCCACGCGGGCCGCGCAATTGACGCGCGGACCCGAAGGATCAACCCGGTCCTACCGGGCTCGTTCCTCCGAGTCGCCCCGACCCATCGTTGGGCTACTGCAATGGTGCCGCCCGCCGAGCACCGGCGGCCGGAAGCACGGCTCCGTTACGAGGCCTTGGCCCTTGCCCGCGCTGCGACCAGATCGCGTCGACGCCGCTTCCGGTCCCGCTTGCGTCGGCCCGTCGCGACCGGAGATGCCGCCGGTGTCGCCGCAGGCGTCGAGTCACTGGTCGCCCGGATGGGAGGCGGCACGGCAGCCGGCACGGCAGCAGACCGCGCCTCCATGATCTCGAGAACCGAGCGCCCCTTGTCGGTGATGCGCCAGCCGCCGTTGAGCCTCTCGACGAGACTTTGCGAAAAGATGTCGAGGTCGGGCACGCGCGCCGCCAGCCGCTTGGTGCGTTCGGCCCAGTCACGTCCGCTCGTCGCCAGGATCGCCATGTCGCGCTTGAGGTCGGCCATCACGGCAAATCCGTCCGGGTAGCTCACCAGGATTTTCAGCACTGTGACCTGGAAATTCACCCGTGCCTCCGCGGCCGGTCAGCGCCACATGGTCGGCGCTTGGGAGAGCGCTTGGCGGCCGACCTGCTTGAGGTGGTCCGCAGACGTCTCGCCTCTCGACGCGGCTTCCAGGATTTTCGAAGCCACGTGGGTACGGGCGCCGGTCTCGGTCCGGGAAACGCTTTCGCAGACCTCATCCAGGACCGCGCGCAACAGCGCGGTGGTAGCAGGATCGAGCATGGGAGACCCCCGAAGGAAAAATGATCGTAGCGCAATCTCACAGACAAATATCCCACCAAGCTTACACTCGAAGTCCAGCACGGCAAGCTCCGAAAGTTGCCGCACCGCACGCGGATTGAACCCGTCTTCGGTCGAAATGTTTGTGCTCTAAGCTCGAAAGTTTTCGGCGAGGGAGCATCCCATTGCTCTCGGCACCGGGACAACCAGCAACCATTGCCTAATTTTCCCGTTGTCTGGCCGGGGCCAGAAACGTGGAGAGGAGGAATCCGATGAAGAAGATTGCAATGGTGGCGGCGACGGTCGGCGCTCTCGGTCTCGGCTCGATCGCGGCGACGTTGCCCGCCGAGGCTCATTGGCGAGGTGGCTGGGGACCGGGTATAGCCGGCGGCCTGATCGCCGGCGCGGTGATCGGCGGGCTTGCCTCCTCGGCGTATGCCTGGGGGCCGGGCTACTACGATTACGGCCCGGGCTATTACGGCGCCGGATACTATGGCGGACCCTACGCCTATGACTATGGGTACGATGCGCCCTACCGCTGGGGTGGCGGCTACGCCACGACCTACTACACCGCGCCGGTGTCCTATGGCTACCGGTACCGTCGCGTCGTCCGGCCCGCCTACGCCTATTACCGCGGCGCCTATCCGGTCGTGCGGCACCACTGGCATCATCACCACTGGTGATACGGCGCCGTCCCTTGAGGCCCCCGTCAGGCCGCGCTCCGAACGGGCGCGGCTTTCTCGTTTCGTGGAGCAGGATATTGCAGGTCACCACCATCCGCCGGTGAAGAAGTCGTGCCGGTCGAACGCCAGCCGTGGTTCGGTTGGCCTCCTCGTCCACCGCTTCGCCTGCGGAGGAACTTCTGCGCGTTTGCGCGCCGGCGGCTCTTTCTTGGCGTCGGAAGTCGGTGCTGCAGGCATCGAGGCCATCGCCTCTCGCGCGGATTGCTCCGGTTCTTCCGGCAGGGGATCAGCCTCCGCGCCATCTTCGAAACATCGGTGCGCAGGCGTGTGTCGAAGGCAGGTCGGCTTTGCCCCCAACTCCAACAAACCGCTGCATCGGCCTAACTGACGCGATGGGCCAACATGCGAGAAATTGGCACTTTTCGCGCGCACCGAAATAATATCCACGGCTGCTTGAGACGAAGCTGTCGAGCTTGGAACATCAGTTCATTGAGAGACGTCTTGCTGATGAAGAATCTGCGCTAGTAGACCTCACCGCGCCGTGCGCGGTGCGGATGGCGTCTTCAGACCCCTTGTCCGCGGTCAGCCATCCTTGTTCAGCGGGCTAAGCTCTGTCGGCCAGTCCGCCGTGCTCGGCTCCCTTTCGGCAATGATATGCGAAGTGCTCGTGAATGCTCGCTAACGCGGGCAGCGTTTGGCTTTGCGGCGCGCCGATTGCCGGAGCCTGAGCATCGCGGCAATTGATCCTAAGCTGCCATCAAGCGCCCTAGGAACATCTCTGCGCGCAGTCGGTTGGCCGAGTGATCGCCGATGAAAGGACGGCGCGGCGGGAGGAGCGCTGCGGTGGCAAGAACATCGATCTCGAAGACCGACTTGGAGCTTATGGCGCTTCAGCAGATTCGGAGCTTCCCGGGCGGCGAGCGTGTGGTTTCTGTCGAGGTCGAATGCGACGCTGGCGAGGCCCGCGACGTGGCCTGGAGGCTTCATGTCACTGCAAAGGACGAAGCCGACTTCGAGCGCATCCATTATGCCGCAGAGACCACGACCGAGAGATTGAAGCGGCGGTATTGCCTCAAACGGTGACCAGATGATCCATCACGTCTCGCTTGGCAGTAACGATGTGAACAGCGCAAGAGCGTTTTACGATCCGCTGATGTCCCTTCTCGGCCTGCGACTCCTCAAGCGCTCGGACCGTTCGCTCCACTACGGCGCCTCGGATATCATTTTCAGCATCGAAACCCCGATAGACGGGCTACCGGCAACGGCCGGAAATGGCGCTCACGTAGCTTTTCAAGCACCGGATCGCGAGACAGTGAGACGCTTCCACGCGACCGCACTTGCGCTTGGAGGCGCTGACGAAGGGGCGCCCGGCATCCGAGACAATTACAACGCGAATTATTTTGGTGCCTTCGTACGCGACCTCGATGGAAACAAGATTGAGGCGGTGACGTACACCGCAAGAGAAAGCTTCTAGTCAGGCGAGTACACCTCTCCCGTCCGGATCGTCGCCTTCAACGCGATCGAGGGCTGGTCCAGAGCCGCGACTTCCGATGTCGCCGATGCCGTCGCTCAACGCGGCATCGACTCGGACGCCGAGGTGTCAGCCGTGCTGCAAACTTTCAAAGCTGAGAATTCAACAAAGGCGTTTGACCTTCAGCTGTCGCTGCCCGTGCCCTGCAACACTCCTAGCGCGATAGACCGCCCATTCGGCCATCGTCCGGCGGCGCTTCTCCCGCATATCGCAGCAGCGGTAAGCTGCCTCGACCTTGTCCGAGACGGTATGCGCCAAAGCCATCTCCGACATCTCGTTCGGCGCCGGTCTCAGCTATGACGGCAGATCGGCAAAGGACAACGCCGTGTGCTGCCTCCACCGGTGAGACCCCTTCGACCGCCCCGGCAGTAGCTTGTCGAGCAGGTTTTTCCAGCGCACCGGGTTGTCATCTTCCGGGAGCTTCTTCTTGGCCCAATCCGAGACGTTCTCGATGCGGCCGCGGATGCGACTGGCGGTCTCGGTGCAACCAGAAGGTTGGCGCGTCATCTCTCTTGAGGACCGATAGGCAGCGACTTGGACCCGATTCTCTTGCTCAGCTCGGCCGGTGCGGTATGTCCGACGCCACAGCGAAGTTTGGCGGAGTTTCCCCAAGGGCAAGAATAGCCTCTGCCCGCTCGAGGATAAGCCTTTGAAATTATTGGTCGGAGCGAGAGGATTTGAACCTCCGACCCCTAGTCTCCCAGGCGGAAGCAGATGTTTGTTCCTGCAAGGTAAAATTTGGAAACTAGCGAGCGGGGTCCTACCGAACTCTCAGGAGTTTTTATCTCAATTGTAAACCATTGGCCGGTTCTCGGAACGGGCGAGAAGCCGTGGTCTACCTTCCCGGCATATAGAAAGTCATTCCTTTGCGGCGGCCGATGTATGTGCCGTCCCATTTGGTGCCGTCGTTCGTGTTGGGCGCACGTTACTTTCGCCCAGCCGTTCGTCCGGCCGACTCTACTGAACCAAGCGAAGCTATAGCTTCCGATAGGTGACGTGTGCCGTCGCAAACGGAATTCCCGCACGCCCGGCGCTACCTCGCACGATGCAAACCCTGTCGTCGATCGCATAGAACCAATCGTCGAAATTCAGCTTGATGGACTTACCGCCCGCTTGCGGTGTGTCGCGCGTGTACTTCCAATGGAACGCGCAACCGGCTTGCTCGCCTACTGCCTCACCTTCAAGCCGGTTTTCCAATCCGGTGTACTTGCCGGCCTCGCCTTTTCGTATCGTCCAATGCAAGGTGTCGCTGTGTCCATCGTCAAACGTATATGTCTCGTTGAACACCAGCGCATCGGTGTCCGCATCCCGTTCGCCGTGGCCAGCTATCGCTGCTCGCTTCAGTAGTCCACCGACCAAATTCTCCAGCACTACCCAGCCTTCGAGCTGCCCGACGAAAAATCGTTCAGGAAGAAACAGCGGCGTTGTGCCCGCGAAAGCATAGATCGCCATCGGTAAGCCCTCGAAAAGCGTCCAACGAACTAAGTCGCCTCTATCGGGCAGGTTCCCGACCGGCGCGGAAACATGCTCGGTTCGGTGCACTCTACCATGCGCAGCACGCTTTGCAGGACGGGCATTCATACGATCGGATTTCGTACCGCTTGGCGGCTAGCTCGCTACTGACGAACTTTCGCGACTTGTCGCACGCGGTACAGCGGTATTGCGGCCCATGGCAGACCCCAAATCGCACAGTAAAAAGAACAAAAGGCCGCCCGCAATAAACGAGCGGCCACCGGGAGTCTAAAATCAAGCGGCTAGGCGTCGCAGGGGATCGCTGATGTCAACAAGCTGCAAGAGGCGTTCGATCTCTTCGTTCGATAGTCGAACAAGAGCAACTCCTTGCCATTCCGGTACAATGTCGGAGATTTAACGCGCGGATTACGTCGGAGTAAGCTCGCACGCGTTCTGGACCACTTTGACGCAGGTTTTGCGAGTGGCTTCGGGAACGTTCGGTGGCGCCGTCATTTGGAGAGCAATGACGAGCACGACCGTAGTTCTCATTCCCGGCATGCTGAAAGCGCTTCGCCTGGTGCGCCTCCACGGCTTTATGGTCGAGCGCAGAGACGGCCTGTATTACCCCGGCAGCAACCAGCCGGCATGCTCGAAGGCTTTGGCAGAGAAGATGGTTGAAGGCGGCTGGCTGGTGAAACAGGGAGAGCGTTATCAGCCTACAGAGAAGGGTTGGCATGCAGGACAAGCCGGTTCGGATGTGGGGTAAGAGAGGTGACGCCCAGGGGCGCCCCGATGAAGATCACCTTCGGCGAGATGCGCGAGATGGGCTTGCGCGGCGTCCTTGTCTATTGCCATTGCGGCCATCACGTTGCCTTGGATCCCGACCGTTGGCCTGACAATGTAAGGCTCTCCGATCTCGAGCCGCGGTTCATCTGTCAGGGATGCGGAAGCCGCGGGGCCGATGTCCGGCCCGATTTCGAGCGGGGTAATCCGAGGCTTGCCATCAGGGGGTACCGAAGCACGACATGAGCAAAGGCTCGGGGCGGCCTTTTGCAGAGCCAATCAGGGTCAGAGCCCGCAAGGCGCTTTGACGCACCGGGAAAATTCGGCAATACTCGCCGCATGGTTGCTCTCGACGAGATCACAGATGCCCTCCGGCACGAGGCCGAACTCGCGCATCGAGTGCGATTAGAGGAGTTGGTCGAAGCCGTCCGGAAGACGCTGGAGGAGCCAAGCAGCGCCAATGAGAAGGTGGCGCAGATCAAAGCGTTGCTCGCCGCCCAAGATTATCGCGCCCAGGAGCAGGCCCGCCAGCGTGAGCCGGGCGGCCCTAGTTCATCTTCTGGCGATGGCTCGCGCCGGGAAGGTTGCTCGATCTGAGTCAACCGCCAGCCCTTTTGCGCTCCAGCATCGCCATCTCAACTTGATCTGCTAGCACGGTCAAATGATTAGCGAGGCGATCGAACACTTGGCGCTTCGCTTGATCGGTAGCTAGGTCGCGGATCCGGGCGCATTCAGCCGCGTCCTTCCGGAGCTTTTCGATCTGGGCCAAATAGTCCTGCATGACGCCCCACTTTTCTTTTTTTCGGTTTCAGGTTTGGAACTTACCTCCAAATCCGAGCGAGGACCACCGGCTCGAAATTGGGCGCCGACAGGATTTCCGACGAATAACATTTGTTCTTGACGGAGCTCGACTCACTGGGAAAACTTGCCAAACCGGGGCTGGCAAAGCCGTTTCATTTCGGAATTATTGAAACCCGGTAGGGCCGCTGTTCCAGAACAGCGGCCTTGCCATTGAGGGCCGCCAGCGTGAACCGGCGGGGCCCCGGTTGGATTTCCAGCCGCGGCTCTGGGTATTGTCGGATGTCAAGTACGGTCGCCGAAAGTCTCTAAATTGCCGCCGCAATCTGCGGGGACAATCGGTTGGAGTGGGCAGGCCATACGCGCGCGTGGACGCTTGAGACTGGCGCCAAGGTGTGGCTGAGGACCAGCGCTGAACGTAGCACTTTTCCACCCGAAGGCATCGATTTACCAATCCTTCTGGGAGATGCAACGGTTATCAGCAGCACGGTTGTGAGCTCTTCGCCGACGCGAATTGTCATTGAATTGGACAGCGGTCACCTCAAGTGCCTGACGCCAGGAGTGTCAGGCTTGTCGCCTCGCGGATTCCCCGGCTCGGAATGGATCGTGCAGTTGCGCGTATGATCCATCGTAGATGGGTCTGCTCGTGTCTTTCCAACTGAGCCTGCATGTCTTTCATTGCAGCTATTCCGTTCCCTGAAGGCGAACTGTACTGCCAAGGTGTGAAAGCGAACAGAGCTGAATGCCGAATTTTCCTAGGCTCGGGTCGCTGGATCGACGCAGTCCAGCACCTCCAGCGGCCCCGGCCTTCCACACTTCAAAAGCCCCCACGGCCGGGGTCGTCTCTTAAGTGGCTATCGGTAGCCCAAGCCACCGACAGGCGCTTTGGCGTTCCAGTCGAAGTCCGGCCGAACGTCGGCACCGCGAGACCCACGACCCGGAAACTCGCTAGGAGCCCCGCCCATGCGTTCAAAGACCGAGGCCGAAATAATGCACCGGTGGCCCGCGCTGAGCGACGGCGCGCTTGAAATCCTTACGAACGCCGCGCTGGTGGAGGGCGAATGGTTTGTCAATGCGGAGAACCTGCTAGCGGCAGCGGAGCTTGTGGGGCTCGGACTGGTCCAGGCCCGCGAGGGGGATGACGGCATCGACCTCGTCCTCACCGATGCAGCCCGCGCCTTGGTAAATAAACGCTGCCGCGGCCGCCTAAGCACATGACACGTCGCGGGTTTTGACGCTGCGCCGGCAAGCTTTCTGGTTGCAGGTTCGAGTCCTGCTGGTATCGGCAGCCGCGGCAGGCAAATAGCCAAACAAAAACCAAGGCTTGAGCTGCACTGGTCGAGTCGAGCATCGTCCGGCGTTCCGGTTGGAGAACAGGTGCGGACAAAAGGGGCCAATTGGCGCCAGGAGAAGCACAAAATCCCCGGAGAAATCCCCGGAGCCATTTCGCACATCCAAATACGTGAGAGCGCCCACAACCCCCATGACCGCGCTCATCACCATCAAGAAGCACGAAGCCGTTCCCGACACCGGCAGCTATGAGGTCCGCTTCGCCGACGACCGGCCGAGCGTCTATTTCTACTGGGACGACCTGCCCGGCCGGCGACTTCAGCCGGACCTCCTGACGCGCAGCGAGGCCGAGGCCAGACCCAAGGAGCGGGCCCGCATCGAGCGCGCCAGCAAATGAAGCACGTCGAGCCCCGCCCCTTCGCAGATCCGCAAATCACCGCGCGCAAGCTCCTCGAGCTCGCCGCCGGCGTCGAGCCTGTCAACGGTCGCATTCACATCGAGAAGATCAACGCGCCGTTCCTCTCCAAGAATGGCTGCAACGCGACGGGCGCGGAATTCGGCGCCGGCATTCGCTACGCGGTCGAGAAAGGTTGGCTCGAGCTGCACGAGAGCGGGACCTTCGTGCGGCTGATCAAGGCTGAGGCCCAATAAAAACGGCCCCAGCATACCCCTATGCTGGGACCGTTGGAGGTTTGCTTGGCGGTAATGGAGCCTAAGCATCCCTAGCTTAGGAAAAACTGGCAATCAGGTCTGTCTGCTTTCGCACACAAGCAGTATGGTTCCCGCTCGGGAACGGAACTGATCGCAGTGAAAGACATGCAGGCTCAGTTGGAGAAGCTCCGCACAGAAGCGGCGGAGTGCGCCCTCATCCGTGACCTGGCGACCGACCCGAAGAAACGAGAACTGTTTACGAGGCTGGCTGATCACTTGACGGCTCTCGCCTCAGAAGTTGAACGCGCAATCGCGGACAGCGTGAAGCAGACCTGATGAAGGCGGGCTGGGGCGACGCAAGCTGAAGCAGGATCAATGAAGAAACCGCCAACTGATGGGGTGGATGGCCCCCTCTCGCGGCATCGAGTGCCATAATGGTGGTCGTCGAAGATCACCAGTAATGGGAGCCATCCATGGGCAATATTACAGCAATCGGTCTTGATCTGGCAAAGAAGGTTTTCCAGGTGCATGCGGTCGATGAGGCGGGCAGCGTAATCATGCGCAAGCAACTGCGACGAGGCCAAGTTCTCGCTTTCTTTGCAGGGCTTCCGTCGTGCCTCGTCGGGCTGGAAGCCTGCGCGACGGCGCATCATTGGGCGCGCGAGTTAACTGCGCTCGGCCA
>NZ_SPQT01000059.1 GCF_004571025.1 Bradyrhizobium niftali
GCGCTCGCAATGACGGAGCAAGGTGCAGCTCCACCGCTCACTCTCCTGTCCCGGACGATGCTTGGCATCGCCGGATAACGCTGCGCTGCGTCCGGGGCACGAGAGCGGTCCAGCTGCCGGCTTCCTCACATCTCGCAAAGGACCGTCGCGCCATCTCGCGGCGTGCTTGTCTGCGCCCCTGGCGCATTTCCGTGTCACTTGCATTTTGCAAGTGACTCTCCTACGTTCCCGCCATGCAGCCCAAATCCGCCTCCATTCTGGAATGCCCGGTCGGCCGCGCCGTGGAGACGGTCGGCGAATGGTGGAGCATTTTGATCCTGCGGGACGCGTTCCAGGGCGCGACGCGCTTCGACGAGTTCTCGCAAAATCTCGGGATCGCGCCGAACATCCTGTCGCGGCGCCTGGCCCATCTCACTGCGTCAGGCATGTTCGTCCGCCGCCGCTATCATGAGCGGCCGCCGCGTTACGAATATGTGCTGACGGACAAGGCGCGGGATTTCTTCCCCGTGGTCGCGGCGCTGCTCGCCTGGGGCAACAGGCATCTCGCGCCGAAGGGCGAAGCCATTCTGCTGGCAAGCCGGGCCGATCGTCATCCGTTCGATCCTGTCGTGGTCGATGCCGCCGACATGCAGCCGATCACGCTCGACAATGCGGTCATCATCGCCGGCCCGGGCGCCAGCCGCGGGATGCGCAAACGGATCGCCTCGCTCAAGGCCATGAACCCGGCCGTTGCGCCGGCCGGAGACTGACATGCGTCGTATCGTCGTGACGGGAATGGGCGCGGTGTCGCCGCTCGCCTGCGGTGTCGAACTGTCCTGGCGCCGGCTGCTCGCCGGTCAAAGTGGGCTGCGCCCCCTGCCCGAATGGGCGCAGGCGCTGCCCGCGCGCATCGCGGGGCTCGTGCCCGACAAGGCCGGCGATGCCGACGGCGGCTTCGACCCGGCGCAGGCCGCCGCACCAAAAGACCAGCGCAAGATGGACCGCTTCATCCTGTTCGCGCTGCTCGCCACCGCGGAAGCGGTCGCGCAGGCCGGATGGACACCACAGGACGCGAACGCGCTGGAACGGACCGCGACAATCATCGGCTCCGGCGTCGGCGGCTTTCCGGCGATGGCGGAAGCGGTGCGCATCACCGAGCAGCGCGGCGTGCGCCGGCTCTCGCCATTCACGATCCCCTCGTTTCTCGCCAATCTGGCCGCCGGCCACGTCTCGATCAAATACGGCTACAAGGGACCGCTGGGGACGCCGGTCACCGCCTGTGCTGCCAGCGTCCAGGCGATCGGCGATGCCGCGCGGATGATCCGCGCCGGCGAGGCCGATGTTGCGATCTGCGGCGGCGCCGAGGCCTGCATCGACATCGTCAGCCTCGGCGGCTTCGCGGCGGCGCGCGCACTGTCGAGCTCCTTCAACGAGGAGCCGAGGCGCGCCTCGCGCCCGTTCGATCGCGACCGCGACGGCTTCGTCATGGGCGAAGGCGCCGGCATCCTGGTCGTCGAGGCGCTCGAGCATGCGCTGGCGCGCGGCGCCACGCCGATCGCGGAGATCGTCGGATACGGCACCACGGCGGATGCCTACCACATGACGTCGGGGCCACCCGATGGCGACGGCGCGCGCCGCGCGATGGAGATCGGGCTGCGGCAGGCGCGGCTGGAGCCCGGCGAATTGCAGCACTTGAACGCGCATGCGACGTCGACGCCGGCCGGTGACGACAGCGAGCTTGGCGCGATCGGCGCGCTGTTCGGCCGCAGCCGCAGCATCGCGGTGAGCGCGACGAAATCAGCTACCGGCCATCTGCTCGGCGCCGCCGGCGGACTCGAGGCGATCTTCACCATCCTCGCCTTGCGCGACCAGGTCGCGCCGCCGACGCTCAATTTCGAAAACCCCGATCCCGGCGCAGACGGCATCGACATCGTCTCAGGTAGCCCGCGTCCGATGCAGATACGGCACGCCATCTCCAACGGATTTGGCTTCGGCGGAGTGAATGCCAGCGTGATCTTCCGCCGGATGGACTAAACGACAGGCCTTGCAATCGCCCCACGCATCGCTACGACAGCAGGATGACCGACACGAATTTCTGGCTGTTCCTTGCCGCGGCATCTCTCATTGCCGCCATTCCAGGCCCCGGCATCTTCTATGTCGCGGCGCGGACATTGTCCGAGGGGCGCGGCAGTGGCTTTGCCTCGACCGCGGGCACGGCGCTCGGCGGGCTGGTTCATGTGGTGGCCGGCAGTCTCGGTATCTCCGCCATCATTCTCGCCAGCGCCGAGCTGTTTGCCGCCGTCAAATTCGTCGGCGCGCTCTATCTGGTCTGGCTCGGCATCAAGACTTTTCGCAGCGCGAGCCGTACGCTGTCGCTGGAGAGCGCGCCCACCGGCGACAAGCGCGCGTTCCGCGACGGCGTGCTGGTCGAGGCGCTGAACCCGAAGACCGCCGCGTTCTTCCTCGCCTTCATTCCGCAATTCCTCGATCCCGCGGGAGCGAACCCCACGCTGCAATTCATCGTGCTCGGCGCGATCTCGGTGACGCTGAACACGCTCGCCGATGTCGTCGTGGTGCTGATGGCGTCCGCGACGCGCACGCAACTGATCGGACGGCCGCATCTGATGCGACGCCTCACCCAGGGCTCCGGCGTCTTCATCGCGGGCCTCGGCCTCTCGCTCGCGCTGGCGCGGCGGCCGGCAAATGGCTAGCGCCCCGCAAAGCCGCTTCTACGAGTCTCACGGCCTGCGGCTGCATTATGCCGATTGGGGCAACGAGGGCGCGCCGCCCCTTATCCTGGTCCATGGCGGACGCGATCATTGCCGCAGCTGGGACGTCATCGCCAGATCGCTGCAACCGCATTTTCACGTGCTGGCGCCCGACCTGCGCGGACACGGCGATTCCGACTGGACCAAGGGCGGCAGCTACGCGCTGACGGAATATGTGTACGATCTCGCCCAACTGGTCCGCAGCGTCGCAGCGCCTCAAGTGACTCTCATCGGCCATTCGATGGGCGGCATGGTGAGCCTGATCTTCTCGGGATCATTCCCCGAGCAGGTCACGAAGCTGGTCGTTCTCGACGGCGTGACCATGCTGCCGGATGCACCAAAGCCGCCGGCGCATGAGCGCATCGACAAATGGGTCGGCCAGCTCGACAAGCTGCACGACCGCACGCCGCGCCGCTATTCGACCCTCGAGGATGCCGCCGCGCAGATGGTGCTTCACAACAAGCGGCTGTCGCGCGACCTCGCGCTGCATCTTGCGACGCACGGCGCGCGGCAGAACGCGGACGGTACCTATAGCTGGAAGTTCGATCCCTACCAGCGCGCCTCCGCGCCGCACCGGCTCTGGCCGGACGATCACGTCGAACTCTGGTCGCGCATCGCCTGCCCGACGCTGCTGCTGAATGCCGGCGAAAGCTTTCTGGCGGGTGCCAGGGCCGCAGGCCTGGCGCGCTACTTCCCGCAGGCGCGCGTCGAGACCATCGCCGGCGCGGGGCACTGGCTGCAGCATGACAAGCCGCAAGAGGTGTTGGGTGAGATCCGACGGTTTCTCGGGCTGCCTGAGGATTGCAGCGGCTAGCCCAGCCTCGTAGCCCGCATGAGCGCAGCGACATGCGGGAAGCCGCAAGCACGAATCCCGGATGTCGCTACGCTCATCCGGGCTACGCATCGTCGTCGGGGAAATATCTAGCTCAACGTCCCCGCATGCACCCACCAGCCGGGGTGATCGCGCCGGATCTTTTCCGCAGCAGCATGGGCCTCGGTTGGCGCGCCATAGATCGCAAAGCAGGTCGCGCCCGAGCCGGACATGCGGGCGAGCTTGACGCCGGCGGAGTCACGAAGCGCCTCCAGCACCTCGCCGATAACAGGTTCGATGCGCATCGCGGGGGCTTCGAGGTCGTTGGCGACGGTTTCGAGTACTTCGACCCAGTCGGCGATCGAGGCGCCCTCCTCCGGCCAGGCCGGAGCTCCGAGGACGGAGGTGGCGCCGACCAGCAGCTCGCCGTTGCGCAGGCCCAGCGCCTGGAACACGTCCTTGGTCGCCACCGGCACGCGCGGATTGACCATCACGCAGGGCATGCTCGGCAGCGCGAGCGGCAGCAGCTGCTCGCCGACGCCGGTCATGTCGCAGGCGCGCGAGAGCAGGCACACCGGCACGTCGGCGCCGGTTGCGAGCGCGACCTTCTGGAGGCGGGGATCATCGAGCGACAGGTTGTTGAGCCGCGCCAGCAGGCGCAGCGCTGCCGCTGCATCCGCCGAGCCGCCGCCGATGCCGGCCGCGACGGGCAGCACCTTGTCGAGCGCAAAGGCGCCCAGCTTCAGGTTCGGCACGGCGTCGGCCAGAAGCTTGGCCGCCTTGAACACGAGATTGTCCGCGGTATCGCCGCACGCTGCGGCCAGCGGCCCGGTGGTGGCGAGCTTCAGCTCGCCGCCCGGCTCCAGCGTCAAACGATCGGCGCAGTCGGCGAAGGCGACCACGCTTTCGAGATCATGATAACCGTCGGCACGACGGCCGACCACGCGAAGGCTCAGATTGACCTTCGCGCGCCCCTCTTCAATCAACGCCGGCATCGGCGACACGCCCCCAACTTCACTCAGCTTAGCCGCCCTTGCCGTCGTCCTTCTTCTTCTCCGCCTGCGCGGCCGAAGAGTTCGAATTGTCGTCGGTCAGGCCGTTGGCGATCTTGGCCTCGATCTTCGGAAGCTCGTCCGGCTCGGGCTTGAGATCGCGGGCGTGCGACCACTGGAATTTGGCTTCCAGCGTGCGGCCGACGCGCCAATAGGCATCGCCAAGGTGATCGTTGATGGTGGGATCCTCGGGCTTCAGATCGATCGCGCGCTCGAGGTTCTTCACCGCCTCTTCGTAGTTGCCGATGCGGTAGTAAGCCCAGCCAAGCGAGTCGACGATGTAGCCGTCGTCGGGACGCTGCTCGACGGCGCGCTTGATCATCTTCATGCCTTCGTCGAGATTCACGCCCTGGTCGATCCAGGAATAGCCGAGATAGTTGAGGACATGCGGCTGGTCGGGCTGCAGCTCGAGCGCCTTCTTCATGTCGGCCTCGGCCTTGCCCCACTGCTTGGAGCGCTCCTCGCAGATGCCGCGATAATAGTACCAGACGCTGTTGGCCTTGTCGTTGCCGGCCGGCAGCACGTCGACGCCCTGCGAATAGGTCGCGCCGCAGTCGCCGAACTTCTTGCGGCCGCGCTCGATGTTGCCGAGCGCCATGATGGCTTCGAGATCCTTGGAATCCTCAGTGGTGACGCCCTTGAGGATCTTGATCGCCTCGTCGGTGCGGTCGGCGGAATCCAGATCGATGGCGAGCTGGATCTGCGCGTTGCGCTTCAGCGGCGAGGTCGACGGCACGCGCTCATAGACCTTGATCGCCATCTGCGGCCGCTTCACCGATTCATAGAGATCGGCGAGCGAGAGCAGCGCCAGCGGATGGGTCGGCTGGAGGTAGAGCGAGAGCTGGAGATAGACCAGTGCCAGGTCCTCGCCGCCGCGGCGGGTCAGCGTCGCGCCGATGCCGTAGAGCGCCTCGGCAGCGCCGGCCTGCGCGGAATCGACCAGCGGCGGCAGCTTCTTGCCGGCCTTGGTGTCGCGCAGGCCTTCCACGATCAGCGGATGGCGGGCGAGCTTCTTGTCGAAGGCCTGGTAGACGGTGGTCGCGGCGGCGGAATCCTTGTTGCGCGACAGCCAGCGCGCATAGGCCTCGGTGACGCGCAGCATGGAATCGTCGAGCTTGTAGGCGCGTTCGAAGCGCGTGCCGGCGTCCTTCTCCTTGCCGGCGAGCTCGAGGATCATGCCGGCGTGGAGATCCTTGAACAGCGGATACCATTCCGGACCGGCCAGCTTGTCGATGGTGGCGACAGCACCCTTGGAATCGCCGGCGCCATAGGCCGCCCAGCCCGACAGCAGCGTGGCGACGAGATCGGTAATGGGGCCGCGGATCGACTGGTTGATGTTGGTCTGCGCGGTCGCGTACTTCTTCAGCTTCAGATCATGCACGCCGACGACGAGGCGCGCGACGCGGTTGGTCTTGTCGATGGTGAGGATGCGCTCGGCGAGCTTGACCGCCTCGTCGATGTCGCCGTCGGCGACCGAGGAGATGAAGGCACGGTCGAGCAGCTCGTTGTTCTTCGGATCGGTGCGGAGCGCCGAGCGGTAGAAGGCGGCGGCCGAGGCCGCGTCGCGCTCGACGCTGGCGTGGCGGGCGGCGAGATAGCTGCCGGAGGTCGTGAGCGACTTCAGATCGTTCCGGGTCGGAAACTGCGCCGCCGTATCGGACGGGTGATCCGGCGTCTGCGCCAGGACCCTGCCGGGGACCGTCGCGATCGCTGTGCCCATGAGGGCGATGGCGGCAACAGTCCAGCGGTTGAAACGAATTGAAAACATCAGGGCTCGCCTTGAGTTGGTAGTGCCTGGGTTCGCAGCAGAAAGCCGTCTCGCATGCGAACGCGGCCGGTGGCATCGTGACCCGGAACCGTCGGGTCGGACAATGCCGCTTTTGGCGGTTTACCGCAAGGATTCGGACCGGGCGATCGCCTCCGAACGCCCCAAATCGGACAAGAGCGCCCCAAGACGCCGCCACTATGGCCTTATCGTGGCCGCGACAGGTGGCCGCGGCCCGGTTCTCACGCGAACGTGCGGCAGATCACCGTTTGTGACCAGGTCCGCGCTGATTGGCCCGCCTTTACATCGCCTCGTAGTTCGGGCCGCCGCCGCCCTCCGGGGGAACCCAGGTGATGTTGCCGTTGGGGTCCTTCACGTCGCAGGTTTTGCAGTGGACGCAGTTCTGGGCGTTGATCTGGAAGCGCGGGCCGGCGCCCTCCTCGACCCATTCGTAGACGCCGGCGGGGCAATAGCGATTCGAGGGACCGGCGAACACGTCGTGCTCGGAGGTCTTCTGGAGGTTCATGTCGGCAACCCTGAGATGGACCGGCTGGTCCTCCTCGTGATTGGTGTTGGACAGGAATACCGACGACAGCTTGTCGAACGAGATCTTGCCGTCCGGCTTGGGGTAGTTCTTCGGCGCGTGGCTCTTGGCCGGATCGAGCGTCGCGCGATCGGGCTTGGAATGCGACTGGGTGCCGAACAGCGAGGCGCCGAACAGCGTGTTGCACCACATGTCGAAGCCGCCGAGCGCGACGCCGAGCACGGTGCCGAACTTCGACCACAGCGGCTTGACGTTGCGGACCAGGAACAGATCCTTGCCCACGGAGGAGGAACGCCACGCGTTCTCGTACTCGACGATCTCGTCATTGGCGCGATCGGCCGCAAGCGCCGCTGCGACATGCTCGGCGGCGAGCATGCCGGTGCCCATCGCATTGTGCACGCCCTTGATGCGCGGGACGTTGACGAAGCCGGCCGCGCAGCCGATCAGCGCGCCACCGGGGAAGCTCAGTTTCGGCACCGACTGGTAGCCGCCCTCGGTGATGGCGCGCGCGCCATAGGCGAGCCGCTTGGCGCCTTCGAAGGTGCCGCGGATCGACGGATGGGTCTTGAAGCGCTGGAACTCGTCGAACGGCGACAGATAGGGATCATCGTAGTTCAGATGCACGACGAAACCGACGGCGACGAGATTGTCGTCGTAGTGATAGAGGAACGAGCCACCACCGGTCTTCAGGTCGAGCGGCCAGCCGAACGAATGCTGGATCAAGCCCTTCTGGTGCTTGGCGGGATCGATCTGCCAAACTTCCTTCAGGCCGATGCCGAACTTCGCCGGCTCGCTCTTGGAGTCGAGCGCGAACTTCGCGATGAGCTGCTTGGTCAGGCTGCCGCGGGCGCCTTCGGCAAACAACGTGTACTTGCCGAGCAATTCCATGCCACGGGTAAAGGAGTCCTTCGGCTTGCCGTCGCGGCCGACGCCCATGTCGCCGGTGGCAATGCCCCTGACCCTGCCTTCTTCGTCATAGAGCACCTCGGCCGCGGCGAAGCCCGGATAGATCTCGACGCCGAGCGCCTCGGCCTTGCGCGCCAGCCAGCGGCAGACATTGCCGAGCGAGCCGATGTAGCAGTGATGGTTGTCCATCAGCGGCGGCATCATGAAGTTCGGCAGCTTGATCGCGCCGCCGGCCGTCATCCAGTAGAAGCGGTCGTCCTTGACCTGCGTCTTCAGCGGACAGTCGGAATCCTCGCGCCAGTCGGGAACGAGCTTGTCGAGCCCGGCCGGGTCGATCACAGCGCCGGAGAGAATATGCGCACCGACCTCGGAGCCCTTCTCCACCACGACGACGTTGAGATCGGCGTTGAGCTGCTTCAGCCGGATCGCGGCCGACAGGCCCGAGGGGCCGGCGCCGACGATGACGACGTCGAATTCCATGGATTCGCGCGGGGGAAGTTCTTCGGTGCTCATCTGATCTCAGCCCTTGAGACGGTCCTCGGTCGTTTGCGCCCTCTTGTTTCCGATTTTTCCGGGTAGGACAACCACGGAAATGCGTTCCGGTGGGATGCAAGGCGCCCCGAACTGATATAAAAAGTCTGACTTTCCCATGATCCCCGAACCCGCCCCCACCGTCCGAGAGCTTCTCGCCTTCTATCTGGAGGCCGGTGTCGACTGCGCGCTCGCGGAGGAGCCGATAGACCGCCTGGCGGAAATGGACGCCCCGCCTCCGGTCCCGCGCGCAGCAGCGCCGGTCGAGGCGCCGCGGCCGGCCGCTGCGCCCACGGTGATCCGCGGCGAGGCCGCACCCGCCCCCGACGTCGCGATCGCCTCGGCACGCGAGGCTGCGCGTACCGCGCCGACGCTGGAAGCCTTGCGTGAGTTGATGCAGGGCTTCGAGGGCTGCGCGCTGAAGCACACCGCAACAAGGCTGGTGTTCGCCGACGGCAATCCGCAGGCGCGCATCATGTTCGTCGGCGAGGCGCCGGGCCGCGACGAGGACATCGAGGGACTGCCCTTCGTCGGGCGCAGCGGCAAGCTGCTTGACCTCATGATCGGCGCGATCGGGCTCAACCGCACCACGGCCTACATCGCCAACGTGATTCCGTGGCGCCCGCCCGGCAACCGCACGCCGACACCGCAGGAGACGCAAGTGTGCCTGCCCTTCATCCAGCGCCAGATCGAGCTGGTGAACCCCGACGTGCTGGTGACGCTCGGCAATCCCTCGACGCAGACGCTGCTCGGAACGCGCGAGGGCATCATGCGCACCCGCGGCCGCTGGTTCGATTACGAGACCGGTGCGCGCACCATCCGCGCGCTGCCGACGTTTCATCCGGCCTATCTGCTCCGCTCGCCGTCCTACAAGCGGCTGGCCTGGCAGGATCTGCGGGCGATCGCGAAGGTTCTGGCGGCCGCGTGAGGGGCAGAACGCCCTATCCCCGTCATTGCGAGCGCAGCGAAGCAATCCAGACTGTCACCGCGGAGAGACTCTGGATTGCTTCGCTGCGCTCGCAATGACGAACGGAGAGAGCGCGGGAGCCGCCTACGTCCCCTTCGGCCGCACGATGGCCCAGCCGATCCGCAGCAGCTGCTGGCGGCCGGTCACCAGCCATTCGAAGGCGCGCGGCACTTCCGGCACGATGCCGGGAAAGCGTTTGAGGATGTCCGGCGGGGGCGTTCCGGCGGTGTCGGAGGCGCGCCAGACCACGACGCCACCGGTCTCGCTGAACTTGGCCTGATTGATCCATGGCGTGCGCGCGGGCTCGGCATCGATGAAGAGATGCGGCCGGCCGGAATGCAGCGCGATCAGGCTCGCGAGCTGGGTCTCGCCGGCCACCGCGCGCAGGCGATGATTGGTGCGGCGGGCAAAGCTGTCGTCGAAGAAGTCCGAGATCGCGCGCGCCGGCATCGAGGTCGCAATCTCGTTGGCGCCGGTCCAGGGCAGGAACAGCACGGCGAGCACGACGCCGGCGGCGGGCGCCACGACGGCGGCGGCCCACACCATCCGCAGCATCCGCGCGCGGCGCATCGCGATGAGGTCGCCGGCTACCACGACCACGGCGAGCCCCGACATCACCAGCACGACGCCGGCGCCACCGACGACGGCATCGAGCCCGAGCAGGCCGGAGATCAGGACCGCGCCGAGCGCAGGCGCCAGCGCGAAGAAATAGACGAAATTGCGTGCGAGCGGCTCGACCGGCGGACGGTAGATGATCGGCGCCTCCTCGCCCTTGGCGACGAACAGGCCGCTATTGAGAAAGGTCAGCGCCGGGATCGCCGCGGCCCCGAGCACGAGCCCGCCGAGCAGCCAGGCCGCATGCAACGCGCGGGCGTTCAGCTCGGCGACCTCAGGCAGGGTCGGTAGGACAAGCGTCTCGGCGCGCATCAGCCAGACCGCATAGGGCAGCGCCAGCACGGCGACGACGATCAGCGCGAACAGCGGATCGAGCGCGCGCAGCGTGCGGCGGCCGCCGGCGGTCGCGACCGCGAAGACGACGAGCAGCAGGAGCAGAAAGACCGCCGCGGGCGTCGTCAGCAGCAACAGGCCGGCCTCGATCGACCAGGCGAACCAGGCGTTGCCGCGGCCCTGGCCGATGATCTGCCAGGAATGCAGCAGCAGCAGCGCCCACAGCGGCCGCGCCAGCACCAGCGGGCCGAAATCGAGCGCGGGCGAGGAGAAGGCCAGCACCGTCATGGTCAGCAGCACGGCGAGCACGGCCTGCTGTGAGCCGACCACGGCGCGGGAGAGATGATAGAGCGCGATGAAGGTCGCGACCTCGCAGAGCTGGGCGAGGACATAGACGCCGAACATGTGGCCGCCGGCGGCGCGATAGGCGATGTCGGCGAGCCAGACCGGCAGCGGCGGGCCGAGATCGGTACCGACCTGGTATTCCCGGCCGAAGGCCAAGAGGGTCGCAAGGGTGCCGGGCGGGCTGCGATAGAACACCAGCGCCACGAACAGCCACATCGCGGCCTGGAGCAGCACGGCGATCCACACGATCAGCCGCGGCCGGGCGCGAATGAGCTCGATGACCAGGGAGGTAAACCGCATGCAACGCCCGAAAGATGCAGCCAACCCGTCCAGCCGGCCCTATTCGCTCACATCTGTTTTGATAAAGGGCGCTGCGCGTCGTGGCAACGACCCTCTGCTCGTCATGCCCGGGCTTGTCCCGGGCATCCACGTTCTTTCGTGTCACGGGCAAGACGTGGATGGCCGGGTCAAGCCCGGCCATGACGATGTGGAGACCGGCGGGACTAGACCCTAGAGATTCGCCGACGCGTCGATCGCGATTCGGGCTTCCACCTGCACCTCGACCTCGGTCACCGAAAACAGGTCCTGCACCGGCTCCACCGTCCAGGGCATGTGCTTGGCGCGGGCGGCGGCGACGGGGGCGAAGAAGCTGCGGTGGTGGACGGTCGGGCCGAGGCGGTTCAGCGCGTCGAGATGCTCGGGGACGGCGTAGCCCTTGTGCTGCTCGAAGCCGTAGCCCGGGCAGTCCTGCGCCAGCGCGCACATCAGCCGGTCGCGCGTCACCTTGGCGACGATCGAGGCCGCCGCGATCGACAGCACGATGCCGTCGCCGCCGATCACGGCCTCGCAGTCGCATGCCGTATCGAGCCGGTCGCGGCCGTCGACGAAGACGTGGCGGGGCTGCTCGGGCAGCGCCACCACGGCACGCTTCAGCGCCCACAGCGAGGCGCGCAGGATGTTGTCGCGATCAATCCGGGCGGGCGAGGCGACCGCGACTGAGACCTGCGCTGTGGCGCAGATCTTGTCGAACAGCTTCTCGCGCTGCTCCGCCGTCAGGCGCTTGGAATCGTCGATGCCGCGCGGAATGCGGTCGGGGTCGAGAATCACTGCGGCCGCCACCACGGGACCTGCGAGCGGCCCGCGGCCAGCCTCGTCGCAGCCGGCGACCGGCCAGATGCCGCGCTTGATCAGCGCGCGCTCGCGGCGGAAGCTCGGCGGCGCGACGGCGATAACGCCTTTCGCGCCCGCGCTCTTGCCGGTCGAAGGCTTGGCTGCCGAAGCCTTTCCAGCCTTTGCAGGTGCTGCCTTGTTCGCAGCGTCCTTCCTGGGCGCAGCTTTGGCCGATGTCTTGGCGGACTTGTCCCGAATCATGGCCGGGATCGTGCGCAAGCGGCCTGCCCAGCGCAACCGGGAACCCCTCGCAATTCCCGTTATTCAGGCCGGCGGCCCTACTCGGCCAGATGCACCCGCCGGTCCTCACCGACCTCGATGCCCGGCGCGACCACGACTTCCCAGGGATGGCCGTCGGGGTCGGCGAAATAGCCGGAATAGCCGCCGTAGTCGGTCTCATGCGCGGCCTTCAGCAAGACGGCTCCTTTGCCGACGGCGAAGGCCAGCACCGCATCGACCTCCTCACGCGCGCGGCAGTTCCAGGCGAGCGTGATGCCGCGGAAGGTCGTCGGCCTCGGCTTATCAGGCAAGGCCGCGTCGGCCGCGAGCTGATCCCAGTGAAACAGGGCAAGCACCGGACCGCCGGTATCGTAGAAGGCAACGGCCTCGCCGGTCGCCTTCAGCCGGCGCGAAAAGCCGAGGGCATCATAGAACGCGATGCTGGCGCGGATGTCGCTCACGCCGAGCGTGATGACGGTGAGCCGCGGCACCGGGGGCGGCAGTTCCTTACGCATGACACACCTCGTTCGCCCCGGCTCCTAGAACAGGCTGAGCTGATCGCCGTTCCGCTTCGGCCGCGCAAAGTGATCCATCGTCAGTCTTGCACGACGCTTGTTGAGCCCGAGCCTCTCGCAGGCGATCTCGAAGCGGCGGCCGATGGTCCAGGCCATCGGGCCGGTGCCCTTCATCCGCTCGCCCCATTTCGCGTCGTAGTCGCGCCCGCCGCGCATGTCGCGGATCAGCGTGAAGACGTGGCGATAGCGGTCCGGATAGTTCGCCATCAGCCATTCGCGGAAGAGATCGCGCACCTCCAGCGGCAGCCGCAGCAGCACGTAGGAGGCTTCCTTGACGCCGGCATGGGCGGCCGCATCGAGAATGCGCTCGATCTCGGAATCGTTCAGCGCGGGGATCACGGGCGCGACCATCACGGTGGTGGGAATGCCGGCGTCGGAGAGCTGCTTCAGCGCCTCCAGCCGCTTCGGCGGCGTCGAGGCGCGCGGCTCCATGGTGCGCGCCAGCTTCGGATCGAGCGAGGTCACCGAGATCGCGACCTTGGCGAGGTTGCGCTTGGCCATGCGCGCGAGAATGTCGATGTCACGCATCACCAGCGCCGATTTGGTGACGATGCCGACGGGATGACCGGCACGCTCCAGCACCTCCAGGATGCCGCGCATGATTTTGCGCTCGCGCTCGATCGGCTGGTAGGGATCGGTGTTGGTGCCGATCGCGATCATCCGCGGCTCATAGCCTGCTGCTGCGAGCTCCTTCTCGAGCAGCTCCGGGGCCTCCGGCTTGACGAACAGTTTGGTCTCGAAGTCGAGCCCCGGCGACAGGCCGAGATAGGCATGGGTCGGCCGCGCGAAGCAGTAGACACAGCCGTGCTCGCAGCCGCGATAGGGATTGATCGAGCGGTCGAACCCGATATCGGGGGAATCGTTGCGGGTGATCACCTTGCGCGAGGTGTCGACCGCGACCGTGGTCTTGAATGGCGGCAGCTCTTCCAGGCTCTGCCAGCCATCGTCGAAGGCGACGCGCGCCTCGGCCTCATAGCGGCCGCTGGCGTTGGATTGCGCGCCCCGCCCTCGCCTGCGCTGCTTGTCTATGGCGACAGCGAGCTCGGGGAAATCAGAAGGCGCACCCGCCGGCTCGGAGGGCGCCGTGACCGGCGGGTGCTTGAGAGCATGAGAGGATGCTGGACTCATGAAGCCAAGATAGCACGTCGAAAGAACAAATCAAGAACATGAACAAAAAACGTGAAAACAACCCCATGCACAGTAGGACCGCCCAAACTTCGGGCGCCCGCCTTTGACCTCACGCAACACCGCCCTCACCACGATCCCGTTTGATGCCGCCAAGGATCGATCGCGCCGGAACTCAGTTGGTGACGATCCCGGGTGAAGGTCGGCAGGAACATGACAAATCAACAACAATCGGCCGCCGTGAGCAGCGACCTCGATCTCCTCGATCGCTATTGGCGCGCCGCCAACTACCTCTCCGTCGGGCAGATCTACCTGCTCGACAACCCCCTGCTGCGCGAGCCGTTGCGGCCCGAGCACATCAAGCCGCGTTTGCTCGGCCATTGGGGCACAACGCCGGGTTTGAACTTCATCTACGCCCATCTCAACCGCGTCATCCGCGCACTTGATATCAACGTGCTCTATGTCTGCGGTCCCGGTCATGGCGGGCCGGGCATGGTCGCCAACACCTATCTCGAGGGCAGCTACAGCGAGATCTATCCCGACATCGCGCGCGATAAGGACGGATTGCGCAAGCTGTTCAGGCAGTTCTCCTTCCCCGGTGGCATTCCGAGCCACGCGGCGCCGGAGACGCCGGGCTCGATCCATGAAGGCGGCGAGCTCGGCTACGCGCTGGTGCATGCCTACGGCGCGGCGCTGGACAATCCCGACCTGATCGTCGCCTGCGTCGTCGGCGACGGCGAGGCCGAGACCGGCCCGCTCGCGGCCTCCTGGCATTCGAACAAGTTCCTGAATCCCACCCATGACGGCGCGGTGCTGCCGATCCTGCATCTCAACGGCTACAAGATCGCGAACCCGACCGTGCTCGGGCGGATGTCTGACCGCGAGATCCGCGATCTGTTCCACGGGTTCGGCCATGAGCCGCTGTTCGTCGAGGGCGATGATCCCAGATTGATGCACCGGATCATGGCGGATGCGCTCGACGTCGCATTCGCCAGCATCCGCTCGATCCAGCAGCACGCCCGCGACGGGCGTAGAAGCGTCGAGCGACCCCGCTGGCCGATGATCGTGCTGCGCAGCCCGAAGGGCTGGACCGGACCGAAGGAAGTTGACGGCAAGAAGGTCGAAGGTTTCTGGCGCGCGCATCAGGTGCCGGTCGCAAGCTGCCGCGAGAACCCGGCGCATCTGAAGGTGCTCGAAGACTGGATGCGCAGCTACGAGCCGGAGAAACTGTTCGACGCGAGCGGCGCGCTCGTCGCCGAGCTCCAGGCGCTGGCGCCCGAGGGCAATCGCTGCATGGGCGCCAATCCGCATGCCAATGGCGGAGTGTTGAAGAAGGAGCTGAAACTGCCGGACTATCGCAGCTTTGCCGTCGAAGTGCCGCAGCCCGGTGCCGTCACGGGAGAAGCGACGCGCGAGCTCGGCAAATTCTTGCGCGACGTCATCCGGCTCAATGCGCAAGAGCGCAATTTCCGCATCATGGGTCCGGACGAGACGGCGTCAAACCGTCTCGACGCGGTGTTCGAAGCGACCGAACGGGTCTGGATGGAACCGACCGAACCCTACGACGTGCATCTCGCGCAGGACGGCCGCGTGATGGAGGTGTTGAGCGAGCATCTCTGCCAAGGCTGGCTCGAAGGCTATCTGCTCACCGGCCGCCACGGCTTCTTCTCCTGCTACGAGGCCTTCATCCACATCGTGGATTCCATGTTCAACCAGCACGCCAAATGGCTGAAGGTGACGCGGCACCTGCCATGGCGCCGTCCGATCGCCTCGCTCAATTACCTGCTGACCTCGCATGTCTGGCGCCAGGACCATAACGGTTTCAGCCATCAGGATCCCGGCTTCGTCGATCTCGTCGCCAACAAGAAGGCCGACATCGTCCGCATCTACTTCCCGCCCGATGCCAACACGCTGCTGTGGATCGCCGATCATTGCCTGCGGACGTACAACCGCATCAACGTGATCGTCGCCGGCAAGCAGCCGGCGCCGCAATGGCTGTCGATGCAGGACGCCGCCACGCATTGCGATGCCGGCATCGGCATCTGGACCTGGGCGGGCACGGAAGACGCGGGCGCCGAGCCCGATGTGGTGATGGCCTGTGCCGGCGACGTGCCGACATTGGAGACGCTTGCCGCCGTCGACCTCCTGCGCAAGGCGCTGCCGGATCTGAAGATCCGCGTCGTCAACGTCGTCGACCTGATGACGCTGCAGCCGCAGGATCAGCACCCGCACGGCCTGTCCCATCGCGACTTCGACGGCCTGTTCACGCGCGACAAGCCGGTGATCTTCGCCTATCACGGCTATCCCCACCTGATCCACCGGCTGACCTATAACCGCACCAACCATGCCGGCCTGCATGTGCGCGGCTTCGCCGAGGAAGGCACCACGACGACGCCGTTCGACATGGTCGTGCTCAACGCGCTCGACCGCTACCACCTCGCGATCGAGGCGATCGAACGCGTGCCGGGTCTCGCGACCAGGGCCGCGCAGGTGAAGCAGCAGCTCCGCGACAAGCTGATCGAACACTCACGTTACGTGCGCGAGCACGGCGAGGACATGCCCGAGATCCGCGACTGGGTCTGGCCGGGCAAGCCGGGCTGAGGCCATGCCGGCGTTCGAGGCGGTTCTCGTCCTCAACTCGGGCTCCTCGAGCATCAAGTTCGGCCTGTTCGAGATCTCGGCGGCCGAGCCTGCGCTGCTCTGCAAGGGCCTGCTCGACGAGCACGAGGCCAAGCCCCGGCTCGTCGTGAAAGGCGCTGCGGGCGAAGATCTGTTCGAGAAGCGGCGGGACGAGACCGATGCCGATGGCGGTCATCTGTTCGCCGACGTGCTCGCCTTCATCGACGACAGGTTCGGACAAGACAGCTTGCGCGCGGCCGGCCACCGCATCGTCCACGGCGGGCCGGATCATTCAGGTCCGGTCGAATTGACTGACGATGTCTACGCGAAGCTGGAGGCGCTGACGCCGCTGGCCCCGCTGCACCAGCCGCGCTGCCTCGCGCCGATCCGCACCCTCTCCGCGATCCGCCCCGCGCTGACCCAGATCGCTTGCTTCGACACCGCCTTCCATCACGGACTTGCACCGCCTGCGAGCCGATTCGCGATTCCGAGACGCTATGAACAGCAGGGCATCCGGCGCTACGGCTTTCACGGGCTGTCGTTCGAATATGTCGCGGGCCGCCTCGCCGGAATCGCGCCGCAGCTGGTCGCCAAGCGCACCGTCATCGCGCATCTCGGCAATGGCGCAAGCCTCTGCGCACTCCGCAACGGCCGCAGCGTCGACACCACGATGGGACTGACGCCGCTCGACGGCCTCGTGATGGGCACGCGAAGCGGCACGATCGACCCCGGCGTGCTGCTCTATCTGCAACTGCACGAGAGAATGTCCGTCGAGGATATCCAGCACCTGCTCTATCACGAGTCAGGCCTGCTCGGCGTTTCCGGCCTCTCCGCGGACATGCGCACGCTGCTCGCAAGCCGCGAGGCTGCAGCACGGGAAGCAGTCGACCTCTTCGTCTTCCGTGCGGCGCAGGAGATCGCGATGATGGCGACCACGCTCGCCGGGCTGGACTGCCTGGTCTTCACCGGCGGCATCGGCGAGCATGCGAAGGAGATCCGCAGCGCGATCGGCGAGCGCCTCGCCTGGCTCGGCGTGCGCATTGATGTCGTCGCGAATGATGAGGGACGCGAGCGGATCGGCGACGGCGATAGTCCCGTCGAGGTGTTCGTCATTCCAACGAATGAGGAACTAGCGATCGCGCGGCATTGCGCGGAGGTGCTGCGGCTAGACCATCGCATTTGAGAGAACGTGGCAGGCAGTCTTGCCGTGGCCATCCTTCGAGACGCCCGCTGTTGGCGGGCTCCTCAGAGCCTGACCGAAAAAGGTGAGCGGCTTTAGCGGGCCTGTGATTCCTTCGGATTTGCAAAGATTCGAGGGAGGACACCATGCCGTGGACCAAAGCCGCTCGTATCAAGTATCAGCGCAGTGGACTGCGTTACACAAGTGATCTGACCGATGCAGAGTGGGCGTTGATCGCCCGGAAGATGCCGCCGCGACGGCGATTGGGCCGGCCGCGGGAGGTTAATCTGCGCGAGATCGTGCAGGCGATCTTCTATATTCTGTCGAGCGGCTGCCAGTGGCGAGCCTTGCCGAAGGA
>NZ_SPQT01000060.1 GCF_004571025.1 Bradyrhizobium niftali
CCAAGGCTCCCTCGGAATTCTAAATCTCGAAAGGGGTCCAGCGCCTGCCGCGCCGAGGCTCGGCTCGATTCTGAACCCCACTACTTTCGATTTCCCGGTCATCTCGGAAACAGTCGCGGGGGCGTGGGCAGAAAACGTCATCCGCGGCGAGCCAGCGCTTGAGAGCGCATGTATTGCGGCTGCCCGTCGCCTTGTTCAGCGAGGCGCTGTTGCGATTAGCTCGAACTGCGGCTTCTTTATGCGTCATCAAGCTGCGGTGTCCGCTTCGGTGCGTGTGCCTGTGGTGCTGTCGAGTCTGCTTGTGTTACCTGCACTATTGCGGCAAGTGGCGCCGGGCGCCAAAGTCGCGATTGTGACAGCCGATTCAAAGCATTGCGATGAAGAGCTGCTCGGCGTGAGCGATCGAGCCGAAAGAGCTAGGCTAGTGATCGGCGGCTTGGAAGGCGGAAAATTATGGCACAATGAACTGCAGCGTCCGCCGCCATATACCGAAACCGCTGACATCCAGGCCGATACCATCGCGTGTGTTACGAGACTTCGACAGTCGTATCCGGATATTGTGGCTATTCTGTTGGAATGCACAGCATTGCCGGCGGTAGCGCCAGAAGTTCGGCGCCTGACCAAATTGCCAGTCTATGACATTACGGATCTCTGCAGGTTGACAATGGCGTCGATTGCTCAGGACGGCGTTCTTTGATGTAAAGCGTATGTAAGCATACCGCGACCGAAAGCGCGTGCTCGCCGGTCGCGCGCGCTTGGGCGCGCTCGCGCAGCTTGGAAGTTCGGATCGTGGCGCCTGGTAGGGAGGCCCATTGCCGGGTGTCCAGCGGGTCGGCGGAGGCAGGTGGCAGCCTCCGGCTCCCACAGAACAAAGTAGCCGAAGGGGGCGGTCACGATCTGCCTCAGCCACTTCCCTGTTCGGGAATTGGCCTGTGCATTCTGCGCCTCAGATCCTCTTTGATCTCCCTGAGCTTCGCTGGCATGCGGTCGTACTTCGTTATAGCTAAAATCGCCCGCTGCGCAATTTTCCGTAGATGAACGTGAACCTCAGAAAGGCAAAGGTCTCCGGTTGCCGAGGTGAGTTTTCTTCGGAGGGAGCGTAAGCGCAAACTCCTCAAGCCTAATTTAGCGCGCGCAAGCGATGGGCGTCGTACTCACGCTTGAAGCCCACCACCACATCGTCCGCACAGCGCACAATGATCATGTCGCCGGTCGCCTCACGCAGTCGCCCGCTTGGTCCACAGGTCGAGCACATAATGCAAGTAGATGTTGCCGACGAGCGGTCAGATCACCGAATCGTTCCCCGGTCATTGACGGCCATGATCCTTCTTCGAGAATACCCGCCTTCAACCACTTCCTGATCAGGCAGTGATGCGACGAGCCATGTCTGGTCGTTGATGGAGTATCGCTCTCGATACGCGCATCTCCCAACCCGTCACCACCCGACAAGTGCGAAGCTTCGAACGCTTTCACTATGACGCCTTACCGTTTGCCGTCGCCAAATCTTGTCTATAGCTCCCGATAGGCACTGTGCAGCCGAGGGTTACATCTGGTGGGGATACTGACCTCTAACCCACTTCAACTATGGGGATATTGGTACAAGTGGACCCCGTTCAGGAATCTAACCTTTGGGGCAGAATCTCACTTGTAGCCGGATATGCATCGAAATTCTGCGATTGAAGCCGCATATGAATCGTAATTTCGCGATTGCTCGACAGTATCAGTGAATTTCTGCGCGCCGTTCGGATAGCCTTGTTGGCAGCCTCGTCTCGGTTGTTTCGCGCATCGAATGTCAACGAGCTGGGCAAGCGCCGCGCAACCATGGTGTGCGTAGCTCAATGAAACGGGGACCCATCATGAAAGTTATACCCGAGATTCAGGCTGCTCAAGAAGAAATCAAGGCCTTGCGGCGCTGGTTACACGCTCATCCAGAACTCAGTTTTCAAGAGACACAAACTTCCGATCTCGTGGCCAAGACGCTGGAGGGGTATGGAATTGAGGTGCACCGCGGACTTGGCCGCACTGGCGTCGTGGGCGTCCTGCGATCGGGGCGCGGAGACCGAGCGATCGGATTGCGCGCGGACATGGACGCGCTTCCAATGCACGAACTCAACACGTTCGCTCACCGATCCCAGTATCCCGGCAAGATGCATGCTTGCGGTCACGACGGGCACATGGCGATGCTACTCGGGGCTGCCCGCCACTTGGCGCGTACCCGCGATTTCGACGGCACGATAGTGTTCATCTTCTCGCCAGCAGAGGAAAACGGGGCGGGCGCGAAAGTGATGGTTGATGAGGGGATTTTCAAAAGATTTCGGGTCGACGCAGTGTTCGGCTTGCACAATTGGCCGGGCTCGCCTGTGAACACCTTTGGCGTCAGGCCAGGCCCGATTTTGGCGGGGGCCGTCGACTTTGAAATTCGGATCGTCGGCGTTGGCTCACATGCCGCCCTTCCGCACAATGGCAAGGACCCGATCTTGACCGGTGCACAGATCGTCACCGCGCTGCAGGGAATCATCACGCGCAATAAGAACCCGCTGGACACGGCGGTGCTCTCGGTCGCCCAGTTTCACGGGGGCGAGGCCAGAAACGTGATCCCGGAAGTCGTGACGCTCGCCGGCACCGTAAGGGCCTTCAAGGACGCGACGCTTGAGTTAATCGAGTCCCGGATGCGCACGATCGTCGAAAACATTGCCTTGGCGCACGAATGCCAGGCCGAATTGAAGACTAAGCGGTGCCCGCCCACGGTAAACGCGCCGAACGAAACCCGCTTCGCGACCGAGGTGATGAAATCGATCATTGACGAGACGAAGGTAGACGTAGACGTCGAACCAACAACTGGCTGCGAAGACTTCTCCTACATGCTACAGGCCCGCCCTGGCACCTTCGCTTTCTTGGGCGCTGGAAATGGCGAACATCGCGAGCAGGGGCATGGGCCGGGACCCTGCGAACTCCACAATACGAGCTACGATTTCAATGACGAAATACTCACGCTGGGATCGACCTACTGGGTCGAACTGTCACGGAACTGGTTGAGGGGGCGCGCAGCGTAATAGCCATCGCCGATCCCATCGCGACGACAACGGAACAAATCCAAATCGAGAAACTGGAAACTGCAGGCCGGGCTCAGGGGGCCAACAGCAGCGACAACGCGCACGCCGAAGGCATCCTGCGGGGACACGTAATGCATCGCGACAAGCAGGAGGACTGACACGACATTACTTTGCGGCGTGGATCTGTGCGGAGAAAGGCCAGCTCCTCAATGCCCACATGGTAGCTCGGGCCGCCTGCGCAGCCGAGCATCTGGCGCAGGCGCGTCGATCTTTATCCTCAGCAGCTTGGCTGTATAATATTGTTCGAGGTCGCAATAAGGCCCGTAGCGGGTGGCGGATTCATGCGGCGACACCGCGAGCCTTGCAGAAATTAGCTCCGTCGGCCGGGCAAAACGCGAGAAACCGTCGCGATACCACGCGTAGAGTGAACCCCAGAAGTTGTTGAATATCGAACGCTTCGGACAGTTGGCATTCTTGTAGCGGAGGTACCATGAAAGCAATAGATCCGGTCGTCGGCGTCTGGGAATATAATTCGGAAAAATCGAAATATATTAACCCGCCGACGCCGTTCACTTACAAGTCCGCGACGCGAACGTATACGCAGGACTCCGAGGGCATCTCTAGCTCAATCAAGGCGATCTTGGCCGACGGATCACCGTTCTCCGAGGGGATGACCTCCCTGAAAATCGATGGCAAATACCACCCCCACTGGGGTAACTCCTTTATCGACACAATGGCTTATGAGCGGGTTGACACCCACACCTGTGTGTACACGGCGAAAAAGGGGGATAAGGTCATCGGAGGGGGAACCCGCGCGATCTCCCCCGACGGGAAGGTCCTGAGAATGACGTTCATTTACACGGACGCCGAAGGCATCGTGCGCGGACACGTAACGCATTACGATAGGCAGGAGGGCTGACACGTCTGCAGCCTTTGCGGCATGACTTTGCGCAGGCCATCTCCTCAAGCTGCCCGCATGCTCGCTCGATCCGCCCTCGAGTCGAGCATCGGGTGCTGGAGTGTGCATCGATTGGTGTGGGGCAGCTTTGCTGAACAATTGCGCCAGAGGATCTGGAGCGCTTCCTTTGTTGCGCACTGGATTGCGCGTGTATGCGACGCAGTCGGCCCCCGGCTTGCCGATCTCAGTGAATCAGGTGTCGCTCGGCGGAGCGACCGCGCTGGCCCTCAACCTTGCTGAAATTCTGCATCAAACATCACTTTTGGCCGCGTTTGATGCGCACAGTCCATTTACGTTTTGTTCTGACGTCCGAATGAAACCAATGACATGTTCTGCCTCCTGCCTACGTTGCAGGGGGATGTTCAAGAGGGTGCGGATAGAACATGAAGGCACTCTCGACGAGTGGGGCCCGAGTCGTGCCCCACAAGCGTCGGTGGGGCCGAATGGGGAAAGACTTGAACGACGCCTTGCATGGTACGCGTGATAAGCGCGGATATTGAAGGCCCAACAATTGGCGCCTGCGCTTGTCAATTTTTCTGCGTCCGTTCCCGTCCACTGGTCTGGTTGCGCTTCCTGTTCGGCTTTCCGGGCTATCTGTGGCCCTGGCCGACTGTCTGGTTCCTTATTGCGCTCGGAGTGTGGCTCTATCTCACCCCTTCACTGAAGGCGATGCGGGAGCTTAGCTTAGGGTCGACTGGATTTCGTTCATCCTAACGCGCAATGCTGGATTGGTACTGCTGGTCTACGGCGGCTTCCATGCCTTGCTCTACATCCAGCGGCGTCAAGGGACCGAGTTCAAGTATAATAACAAATGGCCCGACATAGGTAACCCCACATTTCTGTTCGGGAATCAGACCGCTGAGAATGTGTTTTGGACAATGTGCAGCGGCGTGCCAGTACTTACTGCCTGTGAGGTGTTCACATGGTGGATGATGGCTAATCGCTACATTTCCTTTGTCAGCTTCTCGGAACACCCGATCTACTTTTTCGTGCTGCTCGCACTCATCCAGTGTGGCGCGAGGCGCACTTCCATGCGATACATCGCTTTTATCCATTTAGGGCCGCTGTACAGAATAATTCATAAGTTGCATCAAAATAGCGTCAATCCCGGCCCGTGGTCCGGCCTGTCCATGCACACTTCTGAGCATATTCTGTACTTCACGAACGTCTTGATTCACTTTGTCGTGCCCACGCCCCCCGCTGCATGCGCTCTTCGAGTTACTTTCTGCGGCGCTGTCGCCCGCAAGAACTCACAGCGGGTTTGACCAGTCGTGGTGGTGGGCGAGCCGACTTTCCCCGCCGATCACTTTTTCACTATTTGCATCACAGGTATTTCGAGGTGAATTACGGCGACCGGACGCTTCCGTTCGATGAGTGATTCGGCACGGCCCACGATGGCTCGCAAGAAGCGGACGAGTTGTTGTTCAGGCGCCGGAAGGCCAAAAAGGTTAGCAAAAACGCGTGAGATGTAACGCATCGATCTTCAGCGGGTAAGATAACAGGTGCGCCAGGTTTTACGTGTTGTCTAAACGCCGTCATCAGTGGGGACTCTGTCCCCGATCACGCTGCATCATAAGCCAGCTGCTATCCAAGTCGAAGCAGAGGTAATCGCGTTGATCACGAAAACGACTACGAAAACAGGACAGTGGGTGCAGGCCTCCGCGGCCGACGCACTTGAGCAAGAGGTGCTGCGTTTCGACTTACGAATGGCTAACGTTTGTAATTGTTCGTTCGCCCGAGGGGACTTTCTACGCCATGGACGGTCATTGCTCTCATGAGCAAGTGCATCTTGCTGGAGGCATTGTCGATGGTCACTGTAGCGCGGCAATCTGGGTAGGAAGTGCGCGGCAATCAGGATGGCGAGGCAGTGTCGCGGCCTGATGATGATTGCCGCGATGATTGTCGCGCGCAAGAGTTTTGTTGAACTCTGATTGTCGCGCAGCGTCAATCAGCGACGGTTTTGGGTGTCGCGTGCGATGGCGGCCGTCCCGGACCGCGTTTTCGTTAGAGGGCGGTCCGTCTGCGATAGCTCTCGACGTTCATCTCGACGATGGTGGCGTGGTGAACGAGGCGATCGATGGCGGCGAGGGTCATGGCGGGGTCCGGGAAGACCCGGTTCCATTCGCCGAATGGCTGATTAGCCGTGATCAGCATCGAGCGTCACTCGTAGCGTGCACTGATGAGTTCGAACAGCACGCTGGTCTCGGCCTGATCCTTGGTGACGTAAGCGAGATCATCAAGGATCAGGAGATCGAAGCGATCGAGACGATTGATGGCCGCCTCGAGGTTGAGCTCGCGTCGCGCCAGCTGGAGCTTCTGCACGAGATCGGTGGTCCGGGTGAAGAGGACGCGCCATCCGTTCTCGATGAGGGCCAAGCCGATCGCTGCCGCCAAGTGGCTCTTTCCGCCGCCGGGCGGGCCGAACAGCAGCAAATTGGCGCCCTTGCCCAGCCAGCTGTCACCGGCGGCAAGCGCGGTCACCTGCGCCTTGGAGATCATCGGCACGGCCTCGAAGTCGAAGCTGTCGAAGGTCTTCCCGGCTGGCAGTCTGGCCTCGACGAGATGGCGTTCGGTGCGCCGGCGACCGCGTTCGGCGATCTCGTGCTCGGCAATGGTGGCGAGGAAGCGGGCCGCCGGCCAACCTTCCTTGTCGGATTGCTCGGCAAATTGCGCCCACAGCACCTTGATGGCTGGCAGGCGCAGCTCGTTGAGCAACAGATTGAGGCGCGCAATATCGACGGTGTTGGCCACGCTCATGCGGCACCTCCGGTCTCGGCGGTACCAATGAGGCATTCGTAGGTGGCAAGCGGCGCGAGCTGCACCACGACGTTCGGCAGGTGGGCGGGGTCAGGAGCGAAGTGAGCGCGCAGCCGGTTGAGTTCGGGAAGTCGGCCGGCGTCAAGGTCGGCCGTGAGCTGATCGGCGAACTCGGCTTCGCAGCCGCGCTCATGAGCGAGCGCGAGGAGATCGACCATGATCCGGCAGGCCTTCTTGTCCGGTAAGCGCTCGCGCAATCGGTCGAAGGCTCTCCGATAGCCCTCTCGCGGGAATAGCCTGTCCCGATAGACCAGATTGAGAAGCGCCATTGGCTTGCGCCGCAGGGAATGGATCACGTGCCGATAATCGACGACCTGGTCGTACTTGCCATTGGGATGCGGTCGCCCGCGCGGCAGGGTAAGGAGGTGCGTGCCGCCGACGAACACGTCGAGGTGATCGTCGTAGAGCCGCGCCCGCAGCCGGTGACCGATCAGGCGCGATGGGACCGGTAGAACACCTTGCGCAGGGTGAAGCCGCCCGAAGACGTCACGCGGACGATCACCTCTTCGTAGTCGGAGGTGCGGCGATCGGGCAGCTCCTGTAATACCACGCGTTCGCTATCGATCCGCTTGGCGTTGCGGGCATTGCGGCGGCTGACGATCTCGTCGATGAAGCCGCGATAAGTGGCAAGATCGTCGAAGTCGACAGTTCCGCGCAGCAGCAAGGCGTCCGCGATTGCTCGCTTAAGATGACCGTGTGGCCCTTCGATCGAGCCATTCTCGTGGGCGACGCCTCGATTGTTGCGGGAAGGCCGCATGCCGTAATGGGCACAAAGGGCCTCGTATCGCTGCGTCAGATCATCCCGTGCATCGCGATCGAGATTGCAGAATGCGGCCGACAGGCTGTCGGTCCGATGCTCCCGCGGCGCCCCACCGAGCGACCAGAGGGCATTCTGCAGGCCTTCGGCCAGGGCAACAAAGCTCTCGCCGACAAGCACGATGTGGGCATGCTCGAAGCCGCAATAGGCCAAACGGAAGTGATAGAGACGATGATCCAGCGGTGCGCCCGCGATCGTAACACCCAACTCGCCCATGTCTGTGAAGTCGGAGAGGCCGAGCTGGCCAGGCTCATGGATCTGGCGGAAGATCACCTCCTGCTCCTCGCCATGGATCGCCCGCCAGGCACGGATACGACGTTCCAGGGTACGACGGATACCAATGCCGAGATCAGGATGACGTCGGAGCATCTCCTCGAAGACCGCGACCGGGCGTAAGGTGCCGACTTCAGGATCGGGACGATCTCGGTCTCGAGCACCTCGCTCAACGGGTCCGGTCGTCGCCGGCCGCGGGGGGCCTTCTTTTGCGACGGAAGTCGGGAATCTCTCTCGATCCGATAAGCGGTCGACGCACTGAATGACGCCTTGGCCGCCGCCACTGGCGGGCTATCGGTCTGACGGTACTTCATGTAGAGCCTCATTTGGTGATCTGTGATGTGTCGGCCGGGCACGCGAGTGATTCCTCTTGGCGGAAGAACCACTTGCATAACCTGCCGGCCACGATCACCAGTCGGCGCGGTCCCTCGCGGATCGCGCCGACGCCGGGCTCGTAACTCCGGTCGGGCTACGCCCTCCCTACGTCACGAGCCCGGCGAACTCTCTCACCTTGATTGACGCTGCATTCCATCCTGATCGCCGCGCGACAGGTCACACTATAGAATGCCCAAAAACCGTCGGAACGTTTGACTACTGGACTGGCGAGGCCCTCGCTTCCGGTTTGCATTGACTTGTTCAGCTATGAGGTCAGGGTCTAGAATAACTTCCGTCTTCATCAGGATTTGAAAGTTGGCGAGAACGCTCGGATTCGGGGACGCTGCTCCGGCTAGTCTGCAAACGTGGCCGGCACCCTTAGATGCTTGAAGACGGGTCCCCCCGCTTTCAGCGGACGATGCAGTCCAGATCGGCTCGATACGTGCGCTTGAAGCTGCCCATGCCTAGTTCGTCGACCGTGAAGAACCTCTAAGCGGTTGAGCGGGAGTCGATTTTTGGAGCGGCGGGAGGTTGGAGATTGCAAGCCTTTTGCGTTTATAGGCGTGAAAGCTTGCAGTTTCATTTTACAATCGAACGAAGCCGCTGAGAGGCATTGAATCTGTCGCTGCAGTGGGAGTACCAGAAAGGCTTGCTGCCAGGTAATGCTTCCGCACAGGTTCGTACATGCGTCTGGCGATCGTCGACGATCATCGGTCTTGAATCTCCTTGTTGTTCGGACATAGCAGCGGCTGGTCAATCCGGCTTCTATGAAGTCGTGCTCACGATCGCGGCCCGCGGCTCCAGCGCGCCCGCGACCTCACAGAACCTCAAGATCTCCTCGAACGTAATTCCGTGGTTGCATCGGGGGAGACGATGCAACCCAGGGAACGACGGGACGGCGGACAAGCCGATCTTCTGCGCTCGCAACCGGACGCGACCATCGACATGGACCATGCCCTGGCGATCGACTGATCGTTCCTCGAGGGGCGGTCGGCGCGGTCTGCGATCAACTGAAACGCGCGACCAGTTCTTCTGCAGCGAGGAGTTCTTTCAGCACCGCCTGGTGTTCGACCGTTCCTCGCTGACGCGCTGGCGCCAGCGCGAGGAGAAGCTGCAAGCGCTGCTGCAGGAGAGCCTCTCGGTCGCCACCAAGACCGAAGCGATCAAGTCGTCCGACCTCAACCGCGTGATCGTCGAGACCAGGGGTGCCGCCCAAGAACGTGATGTTCCCGACTGATGCGCGGCTTCTGAACGGGCGCGCGAGATGGCCTGGCGTTGCGGCAATCCTATGCGCCGGGGGGCAAGTTAGCGTTGATCAAGAATCAGCGCTATGCCCTATGCCGAGCAGTTCAATCGCGCCAACCGAGCCTTGAGGACGCTCAGAACCTAACTTGGCCGCGTCATACGCGACATCATCCGCAGGATCGAACGCCGCGCCTCAGTGAGATTGTCCTATGCCGCATGCTGGCGCTGGCGGGACGGGTGCTTGCCCAGAAGCAGCACCGGCGTGGACCGAAGATCTACTCGCTGCACGCGCCGGAGGTGATGTGCATCGGCAGGGGCAAGGCCCCTTACGACTTCGGGGGCAACGTCTCCGTCGCCATGACGCAATGTAGAAGAGATGAGTTTTCAGCGCTCTCGCTCTCGGGACACGACTGCATCATCTAGCAGTCCCGCGGCAATCGAGGGCTAGTGACACGCGCTGCTTCACGCCTGCGAGACGATTGGTAGCCGGCGTCAGCCTTAGGTTCGATGCTATCCGCGCGAAAATGTCAGGATCGCTTCTGTTGGCGCAGAATTTCGGCGCCAGTTGCGTGGGTATTAAAGCAATCGCGCTCCAAGCCGGGCTATGCTCTGTCTATGACATCACGCCCCGGACAGGCCCTTGGAACGGTCTAGGACATCGCAGGCCTTTGCTGGGAGGCGATGGAGGCCGTCGTCTAACGCGCTATGATTGATCTCGGTACTATTCAGGATGCGCGCAGGCGCATAACCGCTCACATCCTCCCGACGCCACTCGTTCACTCGGCGGCGCTATCGCACAATTGCGGTGTCCCGGTAGAGCTTAAGCTCGAGCATCACCAGAGGACCGGTAGCTTCAAATTGCGCGGTGCCACCAACGCGATGTTAAAGCTCACAGAAGCCGAGCGGGCCCGCGGAGTCGTCGCCGCCTCGACGGGAAATCACGGTCGGGCCCTTTCTCACGCGGCCCGGGCGGTGGGTACGCGTGCAACAATCTGTATGTCCCGTTTGGTACCGGCAAACAAGGTCTCCGAAATTCGACTCCTCGGAGCGGACGTGCGGATTATTGGCGACTCCCAAGATGAAGCACAGCAGGAGGTCGAGCGCTTGGTAGCCCAAGACGGGCTCGTGATGCTGCCACCTTTCGATCATCCCGACATCATCGCCGGACAAGGTACGATTGGACTCGAGATCATCGAAGCGTTGCCGGATGTTGCCACAGTGCTGGTGCCGCTCTCCGGCGGCGGCTTGGCAGCCGGCGTCGCGGCTGCTGTAAAGGGTACGCGGCCGCATGCGAGGGTCATAGGGCTAACTATGGCACGAGGCGCGGCGATGAAGGCGAGCCTGGACGCGGGTCGGCCGGTGCAAGTTGACGAATTTCCTAGCCTTGCCGACTCACTCGGAGGCGGCATTGGCCTCCATAACAAGTTGACGTTCGCTATGTGCAGGGCTCTGCTCGATGACGTGGTCTTGCTGAGCGAAAGTGAGATCGCGGCTGGCATTCGTCATGCCTATGAAAGGGAACGCGAAGTCGTCGAAGGCGCAGGCGCCGTCGGTATCGCGGCCCTGATAGCAGGCAAGATCGCTGGATTGCGGGCACCGGTCACACTCGTTCTCTCCGGCCGGAATATCGACATGGAATTGCATCGCCGGATCGTGAACGGGCAGAGCGACCCGTTTGGAGAGGGGATGCCGTGCGAAGTATAAAAATACTATCAGAGTGGAATTTTGGAGGAATCGTGCCGCTCGACCTCCAAATCGCGCGGTGGGTTCCGCTGGCTCGCAATCCGGTTGCAGCAGCAGCCGTTCGATGGGTCATGGACGAGCTCGCCCAGGACGGGCAGAGCCTGTGAGAAAGCTGCCGGGCTTCTCGGCCGGCACGATCGCCACGGCTTGCGCATCCTGCGTGAGGGCAGCGAGGTAACACGGCAAAACAACTGAAGTCCTCGATTGCTGCAAGCTACATCACAATGTGAGATCTGACAGAAGGAGCTTAAGCCATGGCAATGCCAAAAGGACCGCAGGCCTTCCCGCGGGCTGAATATCTCAGAAGACTGTCCACAGTTAAGACTGAGATGGAACGACGCGAGATGGACGTGCTGGTCATCTCCACTCCGTCCAATATTACTTATCTCTCCGGTTACACGGCCAAATCCGGATACGTTCCGCAGGGATTGGTCATTTCCCTGGAAGAGGAAGAGCCAACCTTCTTGACACGCCGTCAGGATGCGCCGGCGGCAATGCATCAGATGTTCATCGCGAGTAACCGGGTCATCGGCTATCCGGAAGCCCTCATCGGCAACCCCGATATGGATGGCTTTGACGCGGTGATCGACTTCCTGCGTGACAATGGCCTTGGCAGAAGGCGATTGGGGCTTGAGACGAAGTTCCTTGCGGGACAATCAATCGAAAAATTCAAGAGAAAGCTACCGGCAGCCACGATTGGCGATTTCAGTAACGGCGTCACGTGGATCCGGCTCACCAAGTCAGATCTCGAGCTTGCAGTGATGCGGGAGAGCGCGGCCATTGCCGATGCGGGCATATTGCGGGCGAAGGAGGTCATTCGCGCGGGCGTGAGGGAGGCTGATGCGGCCGCAGAGATTATTGCCACGCTGGTGCGCGGAGCCAACGGCAAGCCTGGCACGGATCTGTCGAGCTTTTACCTGTGTGCCTCCCCGCGTTCAGCTACGCCCCACATCAGATGGAGCGAAGACGTTTTCCGCGAAGGCTCACAGATCAATCTTGAATTTGGCGGTGTGCGCCATGGCTACATTTCGCCCCTTATGCGGACGTTCTCGGTTGGAAAGCCTGCCGACCGCCTGCGTCGAGTTCACGAGGGCGAAGTTGCTGGTATGGAGGCTGCACTTGCCGCGGTAAAGCCCGGCGCTACCTGCAGTGATATCGCCGTCGCGTTCAATAGTACGCTGAAGAAGTATGGTTTCGAAAAGGACTCGCGCTGCGGATACGCTGTCGGGATCGACTGGCTCGAACCGACGGCCAGTCTTAAGGAAGGTGACATGACGGTTCTGCAGCCAAACATGACCTTCCACCTGATGTTAGGAAACTGGATCGACGAAAATTTCGGGTATGTGATCAGCGAAACATTTCGCGTTACCGACACTGGCGCCGAAACTTTTTCCCGCATGCCACGGGAGATCTTCGTAGTCTGATTTCGGGCAGTTGCTCGTTGCAGGAGAGAGCCAGTTTGCAGGGGCGCCGATGGCGACCCTGCAAATGCCATAGGGCAGGAGAGCAAGACCGTTTCGGTGCACGGCGGGTTGGACTCGAGCCGGTCACTGGTTGGCGTCGGGCCATCGTCCTTCCACCGAGAGCTGCGTCGAGCTCTTAACGCCATGAGGAATTCCTGCATCAAGGTAGAAAACGAAGACGATAGATGCGCGGTCGACCTGAATTCGGTTCATTTTGTGCTTCATCGTGGAGTAACTCTCAACCGAGCGGCGCCGTTGGACGGGCAAGAGAGAGGGTTCAAACCAGATGAGCACACGCAGCAACAGCTTCCTGTTGGACGCCGAGCGCGATGCGGTGATTGAGCTGCGCCATGCAATGCACCGCGAGCCCGAGCTCTCTAACGTGGAGTGGAAAACCCAGGAGCGCATTCGAGGCATACTGCAGCGTTTCGGTCTTAATGCCCCTAAGGTCTTCCACAACACTGGCCTCTACATCGACATCGAAGGTCGGGCCTCAGGTCCGAAGCGGTCGATCGCGGTGCGCGGAGATATCGATGCGCTGCCGATACAAGAGGCGCGCGATGATCTCCCGTATCGCTCGCAGGTCGACGGTGTCATGCATGCCTGCGGCCACGACATGCACGGCTCAATTGCGCTCGGCACGGCGCTCGCCTTCCATCGGTTACGCGACAATTTCGCGGGCAGGGTGCGCGTCTTCTTCCAGCCGGCGGAGGAAGCGGAGCCGCTCGGCGGGCGCACCGTGCAGCAGGAGGGACTGCTCGACGGCTTCGATAAGGCAGTCGGCTTTCACGTTAGTACCGAGATTCCGGCTGGAATGTTCGGCGCGCGCGAGGGTGCGGTAACCAGATCCGCCGACCAGTTCAGACTCACCATCACTGGCAGCCTTGCGCATGGTTCCTATCCCCATAAGGGAGTCGACGCCATCGCCATCGCCGCTGCATTCGTAAATGAGGTACAGAAGGTGGTCTCGCGCGAGATGCCGGCCGACGACGCCGTGGTCGTGTCGATCGGCACGATCCATGGTGGCACGGCGACGAACATCATCTGCGCCTCAGTCGTCATGGAAGGGACGATCAGGACGCGCAGCCCGGAACGTCGGGCGCTGTTGTGCCAGCGCGTGAGCGAAGTCGCCGAAGGGGTGGCTACGATGCATCGCGGGCGGGCCGAATGCATTATCCGTTCAGGTGAACCTCCGGTCGTTAACGATGCTGAAATGGTGAAGCGCTTCCGGCAGCTTGTCCACGACGTGGCCGGTCACGACGCGTTCAGAGACCGGAAGGAAGCAGCGGGCAGCGACGATTTCGGCTTCTACGCGGCATGCGTTCCGTCGATCTACTTCTGGTTCGGCAGTCGGGCGCCCGGCAATGACTCAAATGTACATACGCCGACGTTCGGAGCCTCCGACGACCTTGTCATCCCGACGACGGAGCTCACGGTCAGATACATCCTGGATCTACTGAATTCCTGAGACCCGCCCATCGATGCGCCCGAAGACATCGGTGCTTTACACCATCCGAGACGACCCTGGCCGCGCCATCAAGGTCGAGCGCATCTTTCAGTGGCAACTGGTTGGCCATCATTCGCTCGAGGGCTGGCCGGCACTTGGGCCGAAGGCGATCGCCGATTCAAGACAAGAGCAATCATTCCAAGCGTTGGCGAGGGCAACCACCATACATTCCTTTGGCCCACCAGGTGACATCATCATTCTGGACCTCACCACTGTGCTGACGGGGCCTTATGCTACTCAGATCCTCGCGGGCATGGGCCGGACGTCATCAAGGTGGAAAGTCCGGATTGCGACACCGTGCGGCAGATCGATCCGGGCCGCACTACGGGCATGGGCGGCATGTTTCTCAATACCACCAGGGGCCGGTGCCTTCGACGTGGAGCGTGACGCAGCCACAGGTCGGCGGACCGGCACCGGGCCTTGGCGAGCACGGCCGCGACATCCTGCCCGGCGCCGGTTTCTCGCGCGGCGAGATCGAACTACTAGTGAAACGCCGTCCTGCTGCTGCTCTCTTAAAGATCGGCGCGACGGAGACATTTGTGCAAAGGATCAATGGATAATTGACCTAGCGCGCCGAGGAGGCGCGCCTAGTGGCGGAATTGTTGGCGCGCTTCATTGCCGCGGAGATGCGCCCGCCAAAGGGGCGCACCAGTGCCGCTGAGACGCCCTGCGTTCGTCAATCTACGGGGGGCGCCTCGACCGCGTATGGCAAAGCCAACTAGGAGCCGCGATCGAAGCGAAAGTTGTGGTAGTTGAAAGGCCTTCGAGGGCGCGATGGCATACGTCGCGCACGCGCTCGCCACCGAATCATGCACCCTTGACAAGGTGGTGCGGCCCAAGGCGCATTACGCGTGAGAACACGACGATTAGAAGATGACCCCGGCACTGGCCCACACCTTAACGCCGATCCGATGCCGGCGATCAGTACGGTGCCGGAGACCTTCTAGCCTTTCTCCGGTCAAACCATTTAAATCCAGGCCATCGATCTGACTGTCGAGGTCGCCGGAACTTCGAATCCGTCCCGTTAGTATGCAGCGGTTTTCCGAACGGATCATGCGCAAGAGAAGCAGTCTAGTTGCAGTAATCACCAACGGGACCGCCGTGTTGGGACTAGGTAACATAGGAGCACTGGCATCAAGATTCCCCTTTGCGGTATAAAGAGTGCCTTGGATGGATCGGACACTAATTCCTGACATGGTAATGCCAACACCGGGCGAATACGCCAGTGACAAATCTGCTGCATCGCGCATATTCTTTGTGGCTACTATCTCGAGCTTACCTGGCCGCGGGTGGCGGTGATATGCCAGCGCCGCGCCGTGCAGTTGATCTCGACAAACTCCGAAATTTTTATCACTGTATTTCAAGGTAACTCCCCTTTCTCTGAGATAAAAATCCTGACCGAATAGGATCGTTGATAGTAGGAGAACCCGAGGGTATCGTTTCCTACCGGGCAAAAGCGCAACGCCCAAATGAGCTTCTTTTCTTTTAATTGGCTTTGATCTCACAGCTCGGCGGAGAAAATCCTACGTACTATTTTGGTATACGCACAAATGCGGCAAACGCCCGCCACCCCGCAGCTTCTTTAAATGCAAAGCAACCGCTTGAAAGGATTGCTACCTTCGCTGGCGTCCTTCCCGAGCTCCAGCAGCGCCTGCAACAGATCGGCAACAAGGCCGTCATCAGCGACCTGGAAGACTGAGCCTCCTCATCCTTGTTGATGACGACGATGACCTTGGTCTCCCTCATTCCGGCGAGCTGCTGGATCGCGCCGGAGATGCCGACCGCAATATAGAGGTCCGGCGCGACCACCTCGCCGGTCTGGCCGACCTGCTTCTCCTTCGGCGCCTAGCCGGCATCGACGGCCCGCGCGAGGCGCCCGTCGCAGCACGGAGGCTTGTCGGCCACCAGCTCGATGTACTTGCCGAAGTTCTCGGCATTCTGCATGGCGCGACCGCCGGAAATGATGATCTTTGCCGACGTCAGTTCGGGACGCTCGCTCTTCGACACCGCCTCGCCGCGAAGCTGGAGAGGCCGGGATCGGCCGCAGCATTGACGCTCTCGACCGCGGCACTGCCGCCTTCGCCCGTCGCCTGGAAGGTCGAGGTGCGCACCGTGATGATCTTCTTCGCATCCTTCGACTTCACGGTCTGGATGGCGTTGCCGGCGTAAATCGGGCGCTGACGTGTCGGGGGCGACCACCTTGATGATGTCGGAGACCTGCATGACGTCGAGCAATGCCGCGACGCACGGCATCACGTTCTTGCCGCGGAAGGTCGAGGGCGCGATGAAAGCATCGTAGTTCGCCGCCGGCGACACGATCGGCACCGCGACCGGTTCGGCGAGGTCGTGCGCACTAGGCCAGGCTTGGCCAGGCTTCCTTCGCCAGCAAGGCCAGCGAGTTCATGCCGCGGCGCATATCGATGTGACCGGTCGCAATCCTCACCCGTACGGCGGGCGGAATCGAGACCGACACAGCCTGTATAGTCACGCTGTGGAGTCTACGAGCCTTTTTCCTAGACGATCTCAGTCGCGTCTGGCTCCGGCAGGCTCCCCTGCTGGGACGATCACCCCTCCCCAGCCTGCGCCCGGATCCGTAACCCAAGAAGCTACGCTTCAGATGTCTTCGGCAAGGACGAACTCGCGAAAATGAAGCATTCCGCTTTTCTGATTAACGTTGCACGGGGCAAGCTCGTCCAAGAAAAGCCCCTACACGAAGCGCTTACCACTGGTCGTCTTAAGGGCTATGCCGCTGACGTGTGGTTCCGATACGATTTCGGTCGAACCTACCCAAGAGGGGATGTGCCTCGCCTGCAAATTCAAAAGCTGCCAAACGTCATCGGGTCTATCGATCAGGCCGCTAATGCCGATGACGTTCTTGAAAGGTATATCCATTGGGGCGCGGAAAATCTTGCGGAGTT
>NZ_SPQT01000007.1 GCF_004571025.1 Bradyrhizobium niftali
CGGGACGACAACGGAGCAAGAACCTCGCGCTAACGCCCAACAACAGATCCCCTACCCGAACTTCACACCGATCCGCTTTTCCTTGCGCCAGACCACGGTGCACGCCAGCTGCTTTCCGTCGGCCTGGATCAGCAGGGTGAAGTGTTCGGGAATGCCGACCGGGCTGGTGACGTCGAGGGCTGCGCCGGTGTCCGAGAAATTGCGGACGGTGCAGTCGATCGCGCCGCCGCCGAACTCGATCGTTCCGGCCTTCAGCACGCGATGTCTGGCTTTGTTGCGTCGCTCGTCCATGGGATGAATCTATACCCAAAGTTGAATCAGACGTTAAGCCATCGCTCTGCTCGCGACAATTCCATGGCCTCGCGCGGCCGCTTCATACCGTGGCCCGGCGCTTCACAGCGCCGGCTGGAACGTCTCCGCCCGCGCCATCCGCCAGGCGTCTCGGAAGCGCGGGTCTTCCGTGCCTTCGAGCAATTCGCCCGGACGCAGCGCCGGATAGAGCTGCGCAAATGATTGCACCTGGGTCGTCGACGTCCGTTGGCTGAAATGGATCGGGCGCAGCTGCTGGGGATGTTCGAGACCGGCCGCGGCGATCAGCTCGGTCAGCGAGTGCAGCGTCGCATGGTGGTAATTGTGCACGCGGTCGATCTTGAGCGGCACGTAGAGCGCGCGCGCCCGCGTCGGATCCTGCGTCGCGACGCCGGTCGGGCAACGGTCGGTATGGCAGCTCAGCGACTGGATGCAGCCGAGCGAGAACATGAAGCCGCGCGCCGAATTGCACCAGTCGGCGCCGATCGCCATTGCCCGCGCCATGTCGAAGGCGGTGGCGATCTTGCCGGAAGCGCCGAGCTTGATGCGGTCGCGCGCATTGATGCCAATCAGCGCATTGTGCACGAAGTTGACGCCCTCGCGCATCGGCATGCCCAGATGGTCCATGAACTCCAGCGGCGCGGCGCCGGTGCCGCCCTCGTTGCCGTCGACGACGATGAAATCGGGATAGATGCCGGTCTCCAGCATCGCCTTGCAGATCGCCAGGAATTCCCAGGGATGACCGATGCACAGCTTGAATCCGGCCGGCTTGCCGCCGGAGAGGCGTCGCATCTCCGCGATGAACTGCATCATGCCTGTCGGCGTCGAGAACGCGCGGTGCGAGGCCGGCGAGATGCAGTCCTCGCCCATGGACACGCCGCGGATCTTGGAGATCTCCTCCGAGACCTTCGCCGCCGGCAGCACGCCGCCATGGCCGGGCTTGGCACCCTGGCTGATCTTGAGCTCGACCATCTTGATCTGGTCTTCGCTGGCGACCCGCGCGAACGCCTTGGGATCGAACGTGCCGTCGAGGTGACGGCAGCCGAAATAGCCCGAGCCGATTTCCCAGATGATGTCGCCGCCCATCTCGCGGTGATAGGGGCTGAAGCCGCCCTCGCCGGTGTCATGCGCGAAGCCGCCCTTCTTCGCGCCGGCATTGAGCGCACGCACCGCGTTCGGGCTGAGCGCACCGAAGCTCATCGCCGAGATGTTGAACACCGATGCCGAATATGGCTTTGCGCAATCGGGGCCGCCGATGGTGACGCGAAACTTCTCCTCGGCATGCGTCTTCGGCGACACCGAATGATGCATCCACTCGTAGCCCTCGCGGTAGACGTCCTCCTGGGTTCCGAACGGACGCTTGTCGAGCTGCATCTTGGCGCGCTGATAGACCACCGCGCGGATGTCGCGCGAGAACGGCATGCCGTCCTTCTCGCTCTCGAAGAAATACTGCCGCATCTCGGGGCGGATTTCTTCCAGCAGGAAGCGGATATGCGCCGAGATCGGGTAGTTGCGCAGAACCGCATGGCCCTTCTGCATGAGGTCGCGGACACCGAGCAGCGTCAGGGCGCCGAAGATCAGGATCGGTATCAGCAGGATGTCGAAGATCTTGCGGTCGGCGATGCCGAAGCCGATCAGGAGCGCGGTGACGACCGCGCAGATCGTCAGCACGATAAAGCGCGGCGAGAACGGAATCAGCAGGGTTTCCATGGCCCCCTCTTCCAGGGGCCCACGCTTCGATTTTGGCGCTTTGCTATTTTCGTCGGCCACGATTCCCATCCTCTCGCCAGCTTGAGGCGGTACGATACGTCCGCGCCTGTCATACGGATATGACGCGGCGCTTGTTTCAGGCTAGCGAATTCGGCCGCGGCAAATCAATCCGCCGAGAGGTTAGGCTTTTGCAGTGCAGCAGAAGAGGCGGGGATGGGAGGAGGCCGCAGTGGCCACAAACCGAGCTGTCATCCCGGGCAAGCGTCAGCGCAGACCCGGGATCCATAACCACAGGATTTCGTGACTGAGAAAGCTGTCACCGCGAGTCTTCGCCAAACCACGCCCTGTGGCTATGGATCCCGGATCGGCGCTCCGCTTCGCTGCGCGTGTCCGGGACGACGAGTTGAATGGGAGACGAGATCGCGCCACCCATTCAAGAGGACTCAGCGCTCGACGAACGCCTTCTCGATCACGAAATGGCCGGGCCTGTTGCCGCTGCCTTCGACGAAGTCGCGGCCTTCGAACATCACCTTCAGCTCTTCCAGCATCGCCGGGCTGCCGCACATCATGATGCGGTCGGTCGCGATGTCGAGCGGGCCCTGTCCGATGTCGTTGAAGATCTGCTCGGAGCTGATGAGGTCGGTGATGCGGCCACGATTGCGGAACGGCTCGCGGGTCACGGTCGGGTAGTAGACGAGCTTGTCAGCGAGCAGCTCCCCGAACAGCTCGTCCTCGCGCAGATTGGCGACGAGCTTCTCGCCATAGGCGAGCTCGGAGACCTGGCGGCAGCCATGCACCAGCACGATGCTCTCGAACTGTTCGTAGACGTCGGGGTCCTTGATCAGGCTCGCGAACGGCGCGAGGCCCGTCCCGGTCGAGAGCAGCATCAGCCGCTTGCCCGGGATGAGGTTGTCGGTGATCAGCGTGCCGGTCGCCTTGCGGCCGACCAGGATGGTGTCGCCTTCCTTGATCTTCTGGAGGCGCGAGGTCAGCGGGCCGTCCTGAACCTTGATCGAGAAGAACTCGAGCTCTTCCTCGTGGTTGGCGCTCGCCATGCTGTAGGCGCGCAGCAGCGGACGGCCGTCGACCTCGAGGCCGATCATCGCGAACTGCCCGTTCTGGAAACGGAAGCCGGTATCGCGCGTGGCGCGAAAGCTGAACAGCGTGTCGGTCCAGTGCTGGACGGAAAGAACCTTCTCTCGGTAAAACGCGCTCATGATTTTCGATATTCCGAATAATTGCGGTTTTAGGGCAAAAGCATTGCCCGGCCCTGAAAGCGGGCGGACACCATTGCCATGGCGGAGGATTTCGCGTGTGTGATCTACGCCATTGAGACCAATAATCAACCTCGTTTCGGGTGCAATTGATGCCGATCAAACCGGCATTTGCGAAGGAATTGGCCGCGCCATTAACGAATCTGCTGCGTGGCGCGCGCACAGGGCAATTTCTTTTCCCTTTCGGGCTCGACGGCAGCACTTAATTTCCGTCGCGCTCGCGAGAATTTCATTAAGAATAGCTCTGATTTTCACCCCGGCCTGGCGCCGAACCCCGCATTTTTGCGGCTTTTGGCGACAGGAGTGACTGAGACCCATGGCCAGCAGCGAACGCATCTTCGTCCAGGCGATCCGGCGCTATTGCGCCCGCCATGGCATTGCCGTCGACATCCGCTCCGGCGGCTGGCTGATCGCGATGCGCCGGGGCGAGGCGCGCCACTTCGCCTTCGGCTACGACATCGGCCTCAACAGCGCCATCGCGCATCGCCTCGCCAACGACAAATCGGCGACGGCCGAGGCGCTGACGCTCGAGGGCGTGCCCTGCATTCCTCATCATCTCTTCCTCAACCCGAGGCTGGGCAAGAATGTCGTTGGCGCCACCTGGCGAGAGGCAATGCTCATGCTGCTTCACGACCATCCGCAAGGTGTGGTGGTGAAGCCGAACGAGGGGACATCGGGGCGATCGGTGTTCAAGGTGACGACGGAGGCGGAACTCGACCACGCGGTTGGCGAAGTCTTTTCGATGAGCACGGGGCTCGTGATCTCACCCTATGTCGCGATCGAGCAGGAGATCCGCGTGGTGCTGCTCGATGACGTGCCACTTGTCGTCTACAGCAAGCAGCGTGGATCGGATTGGCGGCACAATCTCGACGCCGGCGCACGGCCGGTGCTGATGGAGGACGGCGAGGTTCGCGCGGCCTGCGTCAAGCTCGCCGCCGACGCCGCCAAGGCTATCGGCATTGCCTTCGCATCGATCGACGTGGTCCGCGTCGACGGCTCCTGGCGCGTGCTCGAGATCAATTCCGGCGTGATGATGGAAGCGCTGGCGAAGCTGCATCCGGAGCTGGTGCAGGCGTCGTATGACGCGGCGCTGGACCGGGTGTTTGGCACAAATTAGCAGCCACCCACTGCACCCTCTCCCCTTGTGGGAGAGGGTGGCTCGCAGCCTTGGCGGCGAGACGAGTGAGGGGTCTCTCTACGCGAGCACACCTCTCGCAGCAGCATTCGAGGATAGAACCAAAGTAAGCGCTAGTTATTCGCGCTCGCCGAATCGTCCATCGCCTTGAAGGCTTCCTCGAGTTGCAGCGAGATCGGCACGTTGAGCCGTTCGCCGGTCGGAAGCCTGGCGGTGAACCATTTGTTGTAGAGCGGGACGAGGTCGCGGTTGGAGCCGAGCTTGCGGAAGGTGCGCTCGACCACGGCCGACAATTGCGGCTCACCCTTCCTGAACATGATGCCGTAGGGGTCATAGGACAGGTAATCGCCGGTAACGCGGAACTTGTCCTGCGCCTTGTGGCGCGCGATCAAGCCGGAGAGCAGGATGTCGTCGGTCGCAAACGCATCGGCCTTGCCGTCGACGAGCATCTGATACGACTGCTCGTGATCCGGCGAGGCGACGATGTTCAACCCGAGCGAGGACTTCTTGTCGGCCGCCTGGATCGCCTGCTCGTTGGTGGTGCCTTTGGTCACCACCACGGTCTTGCCCTTCAGATCGGTCAACGACTGGACCTTTGACGCCTTCGGCACCATCAGCTTGGTGCCGGCGACGAATATCAGCGGGGAGAAGGCGACGCGCTTGCCACGCTCGGCATTGGCGGTGGTCGAGCCGCATTCCAGGTCGATCTTGTTCTGGAGCACGGCGTCGATGCGGTCGTCCGAGGTGACCTTGACGTAGTCGATCCTGAGATTGGGATCGTCGACCTCGACGCCGATCTCCTCGACGATCGCCTCGCAGAGTTCGAGGCTGTAGCCGATCGGGCGGCCCGACTGGTCGAGGAAGGAGAACGGCGGCGAGCTCTCGCGATAGCCGAGCCGCACGACATGCGCTTTCTTGATGGCCGACAGCGTCGGGCTGAGCCCTTCGTTGCTGGTCTGGGCGAATGCTGTGGTCGCGAGCAACGATGCCGCGAGCCACAGACAGCCGCCGATCACTGACCTCGTCAGTGTCTGGCCCATGATGCGCTCCTAACCATGGCCGGCCATGGCGGGCACTTCGCCGGGCACCATGTCGCCGGGCACGGCGTCGCCTGGTCCCATCTCATGCTCGGGCCCAAGCTCGCCTTCCCACTTCGCCACGACCGAGGTCGCGAGCGTATTGCCGATCACGTTGGTGGCGCTGCGGCCCATGTCGAGGAAGGTGTCGATGCCCATGATCATGAGCAGGCCGGCCTCGGGAATGTTGAACTGCGCCAGCGTCGAGGCGATCACGACGAGGGAGGCGCGCGGCACGCCGGCGACGCCCTTGGAGGTGATCATCAGCGTCGCCAGCATCGCGAGCTGCGTGCCGAGCGCCATGTCGATGTGGTAGCTCTGCGCGATGAAGACGGCCGCGAAGGTGCAGTACATCATCGTGCCGTCGAGGTTGAAGGAATAGCCGAGCGGCAGCACGAAGCTCGAGATCCGCGACGAGGCGCCGAAGCGGTTGAGCGCCTCCAGCGTCTTCGGATAGGCCGCCTCCGAGCTCGCGGTGGAGAACGCGATCATCAGCGGCTCGCGGACCAGCTTCAGCAGATGGCTGTAGCGCGGCCCGATCACGATGAAGCCCACGATCACTAGGATCGTCCACAGGATCGCCAGCGAGAGATAGAAGCCGCCCATGAAGACGACAAGCTTCCAGAGCACCAGCAGGCCGTTCTTGGCCACCGTCGCCGTGATGGCGGCCCACACCGCGAGCGGCGCGAACAGCATCACATAGCTCGTCACCTTGAGCATGATGTGGCCGATATCGTCGATCAGCGCCAGGATCGGCTTGGAGCGCTCGGGCATCGCGCCCATCGCCACCGAGAAGAACACGGCGAAGATCACGATCTGGAGGATCTCGTTCTGCGCCATCGCATCCGCGATCGAGGTCGGGATCAGGTGGGTCAGGAACTTCTCGATCGAGAAGGCCGAGACCGGCAGGCCGGTCGATTGGCCTGCCGCAGGCAGCGTGCCGGGGAAGTTGGCGCCGGGCTGGAGCAGGTTGACCATCACGAGGCCGAGCAGCAGCGAGACGAAGGAGGCGCTGATGAACCAGCCCATGGTCTTGGCGAAGATGCGGCCGAGCTTGGAGCCCGAGCCCATATGGGCGATGCCGCCGACCAGGGTCGCGAACACCAGCGGCGCGATGATCATCTTGATCAGGCGCAGGAACATCATGGCGATCAGGTTGATGGACGAGGCCCAGTCGGCGCGCGTATCGGGCAGAAAGTTGTAGATCGCCGAGCCCATGATGATGCCCAGCACCATCGCGCCCAAGATGTATTGCGTAAACCTGTTCGACATTGCTTACCCCCACGTACACCGGCGCTTCATGATGTCGCAGATATGACGGCTACGCAACACGCTTGGCGGGTGGCCGCGTTGGCCGGATGTTCCCGTTGTGAAACTGCCCCCCGCGATCTAGCCTTCATGCAGCGCACAACGAATGCGGCCTGCACGTTTTCTTTGCGGCGGCTGCATCAATAATCGTCAAGCAAACGAAGAGGGAAACGCCATGAGCGGCAACATCAATCGCCAGATTCTTCTGGTGGAAAAGCCGAGCGGCAAGCTCGGCCCCGAACATTTCAAGATGGTCGACGGCGCGATGCCGGAGCCGAAGGACGGCGAGGCTTTGCTGCGCGTGCGTTACATCTCGCTCGACGCCGCCAACCGCGCCTGGATGCATGGCGCGACCTATCGTTCAGCCGTCGAAGCCAACAGCGTGATGGCCGGCGGCGGCATCGCCGAGGTCGTCAGCTCGAAGGCGCCGGGCTTGGCTGCCGGCGACATCGTGTTCGGCGACACCGGCTGGCAGGAGTTTGCCGCGGTACCGGCAAAGCACCTCACCAAGATGCCGAAGCTGGAACCGATGACGCATCTGCTCAGCGTGTTCGGCATCGCCGGCCTCACCGCCTATTTCGGCCTGCTGGAGGTCGGCAAGCCCAAGGAGGGCGAGACCGTCGTGGTCTCCGCCGCGGCCGGCTCGGTCGGCTCGATCGTCGGGCAGATCGCCAAGATCAAGGGATGTCGCGTGATCGGCATCGCCGGCGGCGCCGACAAGTGCAACTGGCTGACCTCCGAGCTCGGCTTTGATGCCGCCGTCGACTACAAGGACGGCGCCGTGTTCAAGGCCCTGCGCGCGGCCGCGCCGAAGGGCATCGACGTCTATTTCGACAATGTCGGCGGCGACATTCTGGAAGCCTGCCTGCCGCAGATGAACAATTACGGCCGCATCGCCTGCTGCGGCGCGATCTCGCAATATGACGGCGCGCCATCGGCGCACGGTCCGCGCGGCGTGCCCGGCCTGATCGTGGTGAAGCGGCTGGTCATGCAGGGCTTCATCGTGATGGACTACATGAAGGACAGCCAGCGCGCGCTCGCCGATCTCCAGGCCTGGGTCAAATCCGGCAAGCTGAAGGTGCAGGAGGACATCATCGACGGATTGGAGAACACGCCGAAAGCGCTGATCGGATTGCTCGCGGGCGAGAACCGCGGCAAGCGCATGGTCAAGCTCTGACGACGTATTGTTTGAGCATGATGTCCGCGCAAACGCGTTCCGCGTTTGTCGCAAGGGAAAACCGCTGCACACTTTGCGCTAACGCGGCCCCTCGGGTCCGGATCATGCTCTAGTTTCGTCGCAATTGCGCCGGCATTATCTACTTGCGGTAGAGGCCAAAGCATCCAAAGATACCGCGCGCGAGGCATCACTCGCGGCGATTGCGCTTGCATTACATTTGAAAACCGTCGGCGTTACCGACAGGGCAGGAAATCACCCAGATGTTCAACACGTTGAAACATGCATCAACGCGCACGGCGCTGCTCGCCGCCGCGCTCTTCGCAACTGCAACAGGCGCCTTCGCGCAAGCACCGACCGACGCGCAAAAGAGCGCCATGCGGTCCGCATGCCGTTCGGACTTCATGGCGCACTGCGCGAGCGTCACGCCCGGCGGCGTGGAAGCGTATCAATGTCTGGCGAAAAACATGTCCAGCCTGTCACCTGGATGCCAGACCGCGGTTCGCGCGGTGGAGCCCGCTGCGGCTCCGAAGACCGAAGCCGCGCCGGCCGCGCCAAAGACCGAAGCTGCGCCCAAGACCGAAGCGGCGCCTGCGGCGCCGAAGGCTGAAGCGGCCCCCGCTGAAAAGCCCGCCGCCGCACCTGCGCCAAAGGCAGCTGCCGCCAAGCAGCCGAGCAGCGCGCAGGTTGCTGCGGTCAAGAGCGCGTGCCGCGCCGACTATCCCAAGGTTTGCGCCGGCGTGCCGCCCGGTGGCGCCCCCGCGCTCGAATGCCTGGAGAAGAACAAGGCCAAGGTTTCGCCCGCCTGCGAGAAAGCCCTGAACGCCGCGGCCGGCGGCGGCGCGGCAACAACGGCAGCGCCCGCGGGCGCGGCTCCTGCACCGGCGGCCGCGCCAGCCGTGATCGTTCTGCGCCCGCTGCGGCCGCGCGAAGAGCTGCTCATCGTCCGATCGGCCTGCGGCGCCGACATCCGCACGCTGTGCGCCGGAGTGGCGCCCGGCGGCGGCCGCATCGTGCAATGCATCTCGAGCAATGCCGCGTCGCTGTCGCCTGCCTGCAAGGAGGTACTCGCCCCGTTCGCAGCGCGATAAGGCAGCGCACGCCGAAGGCGCACGATACTGATCGGCGGCGTGCGCGAATGGATTTTCGCACGCCTGCCGCGACAAGCTTTTGCGGATATCGATTTCGATCACGACAAGACAGGGAGTACAACATGCGTTCATTGCTGCTCGTTGCTTCTGCACTCCTCGCCTTCGCGGCGACCATGACGTTCGAGGTCACCGACGCCAACGCGGTGGTGTGCGCGCGCGGCGTCTATCGCGCCGGTTGCGCCGGGCCGAACGCCGCCGTCGTGGTCCGCAAGCCGGTTCCGGTGGTCCGCTGTACTAGGGTGGTGGTGAACGGGGTCTACGTGAAGCGTTGCGTCTGATCCCCGGGTGGCCAAGCCGACGCGCTTTGGCTATGGTTCGCGCCTGACGGCTTCGGACACGCGCAAGACGGGGTCCGGAAGCGAGCTTTGGCGCGCCGCGCTTGGCCGATAATTCTGCTGGCGCGGGACGCCGGAGCACATTAGTCTACCCCTAGATAGTAAGTATACTGTCAATTAGGGAGGCAGACGTTGCGGATCGCCGTGATTGGCGGGGGGCCCGGCGGGCTCTACTTCGCCCATCTCTGGAAGAAGCGTCACCCTGAGGATCAAGTCGACCTGTTCGAACAGAACCCGGCCGATGCGACCTGGGGCTTTGGCGTCGTGTTCTCCGACCAGGCGCTGGAGTTCCTGCGTACCGACGACCCCGAGACGGTCGACGCGATCGCGCCGCATATGGAGAGCTGGGAGAACATCACGCTGAACGTCCATGGCGACAGCGTCGCCATCGACGGCGTCGGCTTCTCCTCGATTGGCCGGCTCGAGCTCTTGCAGTTCCTGCAGCAGCGCGCGCTCGATGCCGGCGTCACGCCGCGCTTCGACACGCAAATTCTCGGTATCGACCAACTCAACGGCCACGACCTGATCGTCGCCGCCGACGGCTTGAACTCGCTGGTGCGCCGCGCCTTCGAGGGCGATTTCGGCACCTCGCTGTCCTACTCCTCCAACAAGTTCGTCTGGTACGGCACCTCGAAGCGGTTCGACACGCTGTCGCAGACCTTCGTCAAGACCGACCGCGGTGCCTTCAACGCCCATCACTACCGCTATTCGCCGACCATGAGCACCTTCCTGGTCGAGTGCGATCACGCCACCTGGCAGGCTTACGGGTTCGCCTACAAGGACGTCGAGCAGTCCAAGGGCGTCTGCGAGGAGGTGTTTGCGGATACGCTCGGCGGCCACTGCCTCGTCTCCAACAAATCGGTATGGCGCAATTTCCCCTGGGTCTGGAACGAGCACTGGTCGTTCAAGAACATGGTGCTGATCGGCGACGCCCTGCACTCGGCGCATTTCTCGATCGGCTCCGGCACGCGGCTCGCGATCGAGGACGCGATCGCGCTTGTCAAGGCGCTGGAATCCGATGCGCATCTGAACACCGCATTGCTTCGCTACCAGGCCGAGCGAAAACCGGTGGTGCAGAAACTCGTCAACGCTGCGCGCACCTCGGCCTGCTGGTACGAGCACTTTGCCGAACACATGCAGCTCGATTTGATGGACTTTGCCTACAGCTACATCACCCGCTCCGGGCGCATCGACGATTCCCGCCTGCGCACGATGTCGCCGGCCTTCATGGCGCGTTATGAGGCCGCCAAGAACGGCGGGGACGAGGCATGAACAACGAGATTCGCGACCAGGTGCCCGCGGACAGCGCGGGCGCACGCGAGATCGGCTTTGCCGTTCCGCAAATCTACAACGCCAGCCGCGTGCTGTTCGACAATCTCGGCAAGGGATATGGCGACAAGCTCGCGCTGATCGGTGCGGCGGGCACGCGCACATATTCCGAGCTCTGCGCGGAGGCTTGCCGCTGGGGCAACGGCTTCATCTCACTCGGGCTGAAACGCGGCGACCGCGTGCTGTTGTTCCTCGACGATACGCCGGCCTATCCCGCCGCCTTCTTCGGCGCGGTGCGCGCCGGCTTCGTGCCGCTCCTGATCAACACGCTGACGCCGCCCGATCTCCTGCAATTCTATCTCGCCGATTCCGGCGCGACCGTCGCGGTGGCCGAGTCCGAATTCTGCGCACGCTTCAATGCGGAGGCGTGCAAGGACACGAACCTGCGCACGCTGATCGTCGTCAATGGCGAAACGGGCGAGCATGCTGCGCCTGCGGCGGTCGCGGCAGCAGGCTGGCTTGCGCAATTCCCGGCCGAGCTGGCGGAGGCGGACACAAATCGCAACGAGATGGCGTTCTGGATGTACTCCTCCGGCTCGACCGGCCGGCCCAAGGGCATCGTGCATCTCCAGCACGACATGGCCTATAGCGAGATGGCCTTCGCCCAGAACGTGCTGAAGCTGACGCCCGACGACATCTGCTTCTCGGTGCCGAAGATCTTCTTCGCTTACGGCTTCGGCAACTCCGTCACCTTCCCGTTCTCGGTCGGCGCGACGACGCTGCTGCTGCCGGGCCAGCCGAAGCCGGCAACGATCTTCGCGGCGGTCGAGCAGTACAGGCCGACGGTCTTCTTCGGCCTGCCGACGCTCTACACCTCGCTGACCAAGGCCGAGGGCGCGCGACAGACGGACTTCTCGTCGCTGCGCATGGCGCTCTCCGCGGCCGAAGTGCTCTCGGCCGACGTCTTCAACGGCTGGAAGACTCTCACCGGCCTCGAAATCGTCGAAGGCCTCGGCTCGACCGAGGTGCTGCACATCTATCTCTCCAACCGCCCCGAGCAGAAAAAGCTCGGCGCCGCGGGCCTGCGCGTGCCCGGCTACGAGGTCGCACTGCGCGACAAGGACGGAAGCGAGGTCGGCGACGACGAGGAAGGCATCTTGTGGGTCCGCGGCGATTCCAACACGCCGCTGTACTGGAACCGGCCGGACAAGTCCGCCGAGACCATCCGCGAGGGCGGCTGGATCTACACCGGCGACCGCTTCGTGCGCGATGCCGACGGCTTCCACTTCTTCCGCGGCCGCGCCGACGATCTCATCAAGATCTCCGGCCAATGGGTCTATCCGCTCGAGGTCGAGCTGTGCCTCGCCGACCACCCCGACATCCGCGAATGCGCGGTGTTCGCCGCTGAATTGCCCGACCGTCGCATGACGCTGAAGGCGGTGGTGGTGATGAACAGCCGTGCCACCGACCAGAGCGAAGCGACGCGACGGCTACAGGATTACGTCAAGGGCAAGCTCTTGCCGTACAAATATCCGCGCGAGGTGATCTTCATCGACGAACTGCCGAAGACGGGCACGGGGAAGATCGATCGGCAGGCGTTGCTGCGGATGTGAGGCCGACGGCGCTGCCACACATTCGCTGTCGTCCCGGCGCAGGCCGGGACCCATACGCCGCAGCAGTCGTGTGGCGCGAGATGGTCGTTGCCTGTCTTCGCCAAATCCAGTTTTGTGGTTATGGGTCGCGGCCTTCGCCGGGACGAGATTGAGTGTTGGGCCAGCACCACGCCAAACCCTCCCCTCACCCGCCCTTCCCCAGATGCTCCAGCGCGTCCTCGGCCCGCAGCGGCACGCGCGAGACTTCGTTGTTGAGATCGACGAGCTGCACCAGAAGCCCCATCAGCGTCTTGCGCTCAGTGGGCTTCAGCGGCTCCAGCATGCGCGCCTGGGCGCGTTCGACGGCGGGGATGATCTCGCGCAGGATCGCAGCGCCCGGCTTGGTCAGATAGAGCAGCTTGATCCGCTTGTCCTCGGGCGCGGGCTTGCGCTCGATATAGTCCTTGGCCTGGAGCCGCTCGATCACGCTGCCGAGGGTGGAGCGGTCGAACGCGATCACCGCCGACAGCCGCGTCGCATCGATGCCGGGATGGGTGTGGATCGCGATCAGCGCCCCATATTGCACCGGCGTGAGATCGAACGCCTTGCACTCCTCCATGAAGATCGAGACCGCAATCTGCTGCATGCGCCGGAACAGATAGCCCGGCGCGGCATAGACCGCATCCATCGTGATCGGAGGAGGAGGCTTACTCGGCATCGGGCTGCTTCTCCGGTGCCGCATTGGCGAACGCCGGCAACGCCTTGGCGGCGGCTTCTGCCTTGAGAAGGCGCGGATAGGCCGAGACATCGACGCCGAAGCGGCGCGCATTGGCAAGCTGCGGCACGAGACAGAGATCGGCCAGCGTCGGCGCATCGCCGAAGCAGAACGGGCCCGGCTCGTCCCTGATCAGGGTTTCGCAGGCCGACAGGCCCTCGCGGTTGACCCACGCCGCCCATTCCTGGACCTTCTCCTCGGCAAGCCCCAGCTCGCGCAGCCGCGCCAGCACCTTCAGGTTCTGCACCGGATGGGTGTCGCAGGCGATCGCCAAGGCGAGCGCCCTCACCTTGGCGCGGCGCAGCGGATCCTTCGGCAGCAGCGGCGGATTGGGGTGCGTCTCGTCGAGCCATTCGATGATCGCGACCGATTGGGTCAGCACGGCGCCGCCATCGCTTTCCAGCGCCGGCACCAGGCCTTGCGGATTGATGGCGAGATAGGCGGGCGCGCATTGCTCGCCCTTGCGAAGATGATGCGGCAGATGCTCGGCGCCGAGCCCCTTCAGATTCAGCGCGATCCGCACGCGATAGGCGGCACTGGAGCGGAAATAGCCGTGCAGCTTCATCGAAACCCTCCCTCTTGGTTTCTTGCCCGTCCGAGACCTTCCACGTTGACGCTACAAAGATTGTCAGTATGCTGTCAATCTCAACGAGAACCACAGGAGGCGCGCCATGGAAGCCGTGACCAAGACGCCGGAACGCGAGGCGTTCTACAAGAAGATCGACGGCGAAAATCTCACCGCGCTGTGGACGGTGATGAGCGATTTGATCACGCCGGAGCCGAAAAGCGCCTGCCGGCCACACCTCTGGAAGTTCGAAATCATCCGCGACTACATGACGGAAGCCGGCAAGCTGATCACGGCCAAGGAAGCCGAACGGCGCGTGCTGGTGCTGGAGAACCCGGGCCTGCGCGGCCAGTCCAAGATCACGACCTCGCTCTATGCCGGCGTGCAGATGGTGGTGCCCGGCGACGTCGCCCCCGCCCACCGGCACAGCCAGTCGGCGCTGCGCTTCGTGCTCGAAGGCAAGGGCGCCCACACCGCCGTCGACGGGGAGCGCACGGCGATGGAGCCCGGCGATTTCATCATCACGCCGTCGATGACCTGGCACGACCACTCCAACGAGACTGACGAGCCGATGTTCTGGCTCGACGGCCTCGATATCCCGCTGGTGCAGTTCTTCGACTGCTCCTTTGCGGAAGGCTCAACGGAGGACCAGCAGAGGATCACGAAGCCCGCCGGCGACAGCTTTGCGCGCTACGGCCACAATCTGCTGCCGGTTGACGTGAAGCGGAGTTCGAAGACCTCGCCGATCTTCAGCTATCCCTATGCCTACACCCGCGAGGCGCTGGAGAAGGCTCGCGCGAGCCAGGAATGGGACGCCTGCCACGGGCTGAAGCTGAAGTTCAGCAATCCCGAGACCGGCGATTTCGCGATGCCCACCATCGGCACCTTCATCCAGTTGCTGCCGAAGGGTTTCAAGACGGCGCGCTATCGTTCGACGGACGCGACCGTGTTCTGTCCGATCGAAGGCAAGGGCCGCACCCGCATCGGCGATGCCGTATTCGAATGGGGCCCGCGCGACCTGTTCGTGGTGCCGAGCTGGCAATGGGTGACGCACGAGGCCGATGACGATGCCGTGCTGTTCAGCTTCTCGGACCGCCCGGTGCAGCAGAAGCTGGATTTGTTCCGGGAAGATCGCGGGAATGCATGAGGCGGGGCTCTATCCTCCGTCATGGCCGGGCTTGACCCGGCCATCCACGTGCCGCCGCGCCTGAGGAAAGACGTGGATGCCCGGGACAAGCCCGGGCATGACGACCTGGATTGTGGAGCGCACCTACCTCCACATCGTCATTGCGAGCGCAGCGAAGCAATCCAGAGTCTTTCCACGGAGGCAGTCTGGATTGCTTCGCTGCGCTCGCAATGACGGAGTATGCCTACCGCCAGTGCAACAGCCGCGTCTCCAGCAGATTGATCACCTTCCCCACCGCCAATCCAAACACCGACAGGATCACCACGCCCGCGAGCAGCTGGTCCGTCTGCATCAGATTGCCGGCCTGGAGCACGAACGCGCCGATGCCGTATTGCGCGCCGATCATCTCGGCGCTGACGACGAGCAGCAGCGCGACGGAGGCGGTGATGCGGAAGCCGGCGAGGATTGCGGGCAGCGCGCCCGGCCAGATCACCTTGCGCACGATGGTGGCGAAGGGGACGTTGAAGCTCTGCGCCATGCGGATGAGGTTGCGCGGCACCGCGTCGACGCCGCTATAGACCGAGATCGCGGTCGAGAAGAACACGCCGAGCGCAATGGTCGCGATCTTCGGCTCTTCGCCGATGCCGAGCCAGAGGATCAACAGCGGCAGCAGCGCGATCTTCGGAATCGGGAACAGCGCCGAGATGAAGGTGATGCCGACGCTGCGCGCGAGCCGCGACAGGCCGATGGCGAAGCCGACGGCGATACCGGCCGCCGTGCCCAGCAGCCAGCCGACGCCGATGCGCAGCAGCGAGGCCGAGAGGTGCTGCCAGAGCGCGCCTGACATCGCGAGCTCGTAGATCGCACGCACGATCGCCGACGGTGCCGGCAGGAACAGCGGATTGACGAGACCGACGCTGCCGGCAGCCTGCCAGAGCGCGATGACGAGGGCCAGCGCGATCCAGCCGCCGAACCGGCTCGATGCGGGCACGAAGCCGGCGCCGCGGAAGCGAACGCGCCGGGTCGCCTCGCTCTTTACAGGTGTGTCCGTCGAGGGTGCGCGATCAAGCATGCTGGACCTCGCGCTCGGCATCGATCGCCTCGTGGCGGATCAGCGACCAGATCTGGTTCTGGAGCGCCAGCAGCTTTTCACGCGCCGCGGTTTCGCCGCGCTCGGTGCGCGTCATCGGCACGGTGACGACCTCGCGGATGCGCCCGGGCCGGCGCGACAGCACCACGATGCGGTCGGCGAGCCGCGCCGCCTCTTCGAGATTGTGCGTGACGTAGACCGCGCCCATGCCGCCATCGGCGAGCAGGCGGACGAAATCCTCCATCAGCAGTTCGCGCGTCTGCGAATCCAGCGCCGAGAGCGGCTCGTCCATCAGCAGGATGGCGGGCCTGACCGCCAGCGCGCGCGAAATGCCGACGCGCTGGCGCATGCCGCCGGAGAGCTGCTTTGGATAGGTCTGGCGAAAATCGGTCAGGCCGGTGCGGCGCAGCGCATCCTCGACCAGCACGCGGCGCTGCGCCGCCGAGAGCTGGGCGTGCAGCAGCGGGAATTCGACGTTCTCCTCGACCGTCGCCCAGGGCAGCAACGCAAAATCCTGGAATACGAAGGTCAGCGGATTGAGACTGTCCGCCGGCGGCGCCCCGCGCAGCTCGGGCGCGCCCGATGTCGGCTGCAACAGCCCGCCCAGGATCGACAGCAGCGTGCTCTTGCCGCAGCCGGAGGGCCCGACGATCGCCACCACCTCGCCGGCACCGACGGTGAAGGAGACGTCGTCGAGCACGGCGAGATCGCCGAAGCGGTGGGTGATGTGGTTGGCGATCAGGTCCATTCTGTCTCGTCTATCCTCTGCCCCGTCGTTCCGGGATGATCCGAAGGATCAGACCACAGGTGCGCAATTGCGCACCGGGGAACCTCGAGATTCCGGGGTCTCGCTTCGCGAGCCCCGGAATGACGAAAGGTCAGTCCGCCTTCACATAGTCCTTGGCGATGATCGTATTGGCATCAAAGCCCTTGTCGGCAAAGCCCTGCTCCTGGAGCCATTTGATCTGGTTGTCGACGTTCTTGACGTCGAGCTTGCCGTCGGGATCGATGTAAGCACAGTTGCCGACCACCTGCTCGACCGGCAGATTGGTGTACTTCGCGATGATCTCCAGCAGCGGCTTGGTCTGTTCGTTGATGGGCGCCACGCCGTCCTTCATCGCGGCGAGGATGACGTCGTGATACTCGCGGTCGGCCTTTGCCAGGGCGCCGAGCAGCTTGGTCACCAGCACCTTGTTGGTCAGCGTCTTCGGCGCGGCGAACACCGCGCCCAGCTGCCACGGCGTCTCGTCGCCGACCCAGCCCAAGAACTTCGCACCGCCCTCGTCCATCAGCTTGCGCGCGGTGGAGATCGGCAGCAGCGCCGCATCGACGGTCTCGCCCTTGAGCGCCGCCGCCGCGTTCGACAGCGATTGCAGCGGCACGATCTTCACGTCCGCGAGCTTGAAGCCGTATTTGTCGGCGAGCAGGCCGAGCGAATAATGAAAGGACGATCCGACCTGCGTCATTGCCACGCGCTTGCCCGCGAGGTCCTTCGGCGTCTTCAGGCCGGCGGCATAGGCGTTGTTGCTGGCGAAATAGCCGATCAGGGGATAGCCGGCCTTCTCGCGGCTCATGCCGCCGATCACCTTCAGCACGCCCTTGCCGGCGAGATTGTAGAGACCTGCGGTGAAGGCGGTGACGCCGAAATCAACATCTCCCGAGGTGGTGGCGACCGCGATCGGCTGCGCCGCGTCGAAGAACTTCAGCTCGACGTCGAGTCCCGCCTCGCGAAAATAGCCCTTGTCCTGCGCGATGAAGACCGGCGCGGAGGAGGACAGGCGGAGCACGCCGATCCTGGCCTTCAGCGCGTCCTCAGCCTGCGCCGCGCCCATCGCCATGATCGCCAAAAGGTTCGCAAGCGCGAGCCGCGCAATCCCGATCATCCCGTTTCCTCCGTCGTTGTCTTGCAGCCCGTCAAAGCCCTTCGGGTACGGGCTGGTCCCGCCCGATGAAGGCGCCCTGTTGTTTCAACGTTTCCTGCAATTTTTCAATGGGGATGTCACGCGGGATCCGGTTTCCGGAGAGCGCCAGCGCGGCGGCGGAACCGGCAGCCTCCCCCATCACGAAACAGGCACCGGAGACGCGCGCGGCCGACTGGCCCTCATGGGTCATCGAGGCGCAACGGCCGGCGACCAGCAGATTGTCGACGCCTTCGGGCACCAGCATCCGGTAGGGCAGCTCGTTGTAGCCGCGGGATTCCGGGATCGGCGGGAAGGTGAAGACGACGTCGCCGGGAACGTGGGCCTCGATCGGCCAGCCGTTGACGCCGATGGAATCCTCGAACGAGGCACAGCCGAGCACGTCCTCGCCGCTGAGCTGGTAGCCGCCCTTGATCCGGCGGGTCTCGCGGATGCCGAGCTGCGGCGGCAAATCGACGATGTAGGACTTTTCAAAGCCCGGCACGGTGCGCAGGAATTCGAACGCGGCGAGCGCCTGCTTGCGGCCCTCGATCTCACCGCGGGTGAGATCGTCGGGCTCGATGCCGTTGATGGCGTGGCCATCCTCGCGGGCAACTTGCGTGAAATTCACCCGCCATTCGATGCCGGATTTCTGCGGCCGCACGATGGCGCTCTTGCGCGGGAATTTGTGGGTGCCGGCGGCGAGCGCCTTTTCCATCAATTGCGGAATGGTGCGCCAGGCCTCGCCCGCCCTCTCGGGATCGATGCCGTTGAGGCGGAGCATCATCGAGGGATACAGCGGATGGCCGTGTTCATCGCCGATTTCGAACGGCGCGCCGGCCCACACAGCGAGATCGCCGTCGCCGGAGCAGTCGATGAAGATCTCTGAGCGCACCGCCTGCCGGCCACCCTTGGTCTCGACCATCAGCGCGTCGATGCGGCTGTTGTCGCCCATCACCACGCCGGCGCCGAGCGCGTGGAAGAGGATGTGCACCTTGTGGCTGGCAAGGAGTTCGTCGGCCGCGATCTTGTAGGCCGCGGTGTCGTAGGCCTGGGCAAAGACCTTGCCGAGGATCAGATGCGGGGTGTTCAGGCCGTTGAGCAGGTCGATCCGCGCCAGGAGCTCGGACGCCATGCCCTGCACCAGCCGGTGGGCCTTGCCGTAGACGTTGCCATGCAGGCCGCAGAAATTGGTGACGCCGGCCGCCGTGCCCATGCCGCCGAGGAAGCCGTAGCGCTCGATCAGCAGCGTCTTCCGCCCCGCCCGCGCTGCGGACGCCGCTGCGATAATGCCGGCCGGGCCGCCGCCAAGCACGACGACTTCATATTCGCCGTAGAGCGGCACCTGGCGCGCTGGTTCTTCGATCGTCGTGGCCCGCATGGCGCGTCCTATCCCTGAAAATCCTTGCTTGGGACCGACTATGAATTAACGCGAGGCGGGCTACAATCCACCAAATTACGCGATCAGCTTTCTCGAATCGCGAAAGGTTAGAGATGGACATTCTGGTGAACCTTCAGGCGTTCCTCGCCACCGCCGATGCAGCCGGCTTCTCCGCCGCTGCGCGAAAGCTCGATGTCTCGACCTCGGTCGTGGCCAAGCGCGTCACGCAGCTGGAGGCGCGGATCGGCACGCCGCTGTTTCACCGCTCAACCCGGCAATTGCGCCTGACCGACGCCGGCCAGCGCTATGTGCATCGCGCGCGCGGCGTCGTCACTGATGCCACCGACCTGCTCTCGCGCATGGGCGAGAAGGGCCACGATCTGGTCGATCACCTCCGCATCAAGGCCCCGACCTCGCTGACAGTGGCGCGCCTTGCCGACGCCTTCAGCGCCTTCCAGACCCAGAACCCCAGGCTGAAGCTCGAGATCGTGCTGATCGATCGCCCGGTCGATCCTGTCACAGAGGGCTTTGATATCGCCATCGGCGCCTTCCCGCACTCCTTCGGCGGCGTGGTCGACGAGCCGCTGTGCGCGCTGAAGCGGCTGCTCTGCGCTTCGCCCGCCTATTTGAAGAAGCACGGCACGCCAAAGCATCCGCGCGACCTCGTCGAGCATCGCTGCCTCAGCTTTCTGCCGACCGGCCCCGAATGGATCTTTGACGGGCCGCGCGGCCGCATCAGCATCCAGGTCAGCCCGCTGCTCTCCTCCAACGAAGGACATGTGCTGGCGCGCAGCGCGATCGCCGGCAACGGCATCGCGCTGATATCGCAATATCTCGTCGCGGATGCCTTGCGCGAGGGCACGCTCAAGCCGGTGCTGCGCGACTTTCCGATTCCGGAATTGTGGGTCAAAGCCGCGATCCCCGAGCGGCGGCGCAATGCGGCTGCGGTGCAGGCATTGCTGACACTGCTAAAAAAGTCACTCGCGCCGTCGCTGTAGGCCGTGTCGCGCGGCTGTCGCAAGATCGCGGTTGCTCTTGATTGTCTGACCTGAGAGAAGTGCCGCCAAGCGCGCGGCGGCCGTAGCCCGCTTGAGCGAAGCGATATGCGGGTGACGGTGGTCCCGGATATCGCTTCGCTCATCCGGGCTACGCGCCCGCGTCATGTCAACGAATGGATTCGACGCTCTTGAAATTCGCCCTGCCCGCCCTGACCGCTCTCGCGATCTCAACCACCGCCGCCTCGGCCGTGGAGCAGAACTGCCGCTTCATTCAGGCCAAGCCGATCGCGAAGCCTGCTACAAGCGGCAGGAGGAAGAGCTGGCATCCAAGCGCAAGCCCGCCGCTCCGGTTAACGAGAGCAAGCTCGAAACGCTGCGGCAGATGCGGCAGGACGACGACGCGGTCTATCGCAGCATCGACAACATCTGCCGCGGCTGCTGAGCGGAGAACGCTTAGCCTGTCCCGCCACCCCACTTCGCCGCCCGCTTCTCGGCAAACGACGCCAGCCCCTCCGCGGCCTCCGCGCTCTGGCGCTTGACCGAATGCAAGTGCACGAGCCGCGCGTATGCCGCATCGTCCACGCCCATCCCGCCGAACGAGCTCTCCAGCGCGAGACGCTTGGTCTCGGCCATCGCCTCCGGTCCGTTGGCGAGCAATTGCTCGACCACCTTGGCGCCGGCGGCCTCCAGCTCGGCGAGCGGCACCACCTCGTGCACGAGGCCGATACGGCGGGCGTCTTCGGCGCCGAAGCGTTCGCCGGTCAGCGCGTAGCGGCGGACCTGCCGCACGCCGATGGCGTCGCAGAGCTGCGGGATGATGATCGCGGCCGTCAGGCCCCAGCGCACCTCCGTGATCGAGAACAGGGCATTGTCCGCCGCAATCACGACGTCGCAGGCCGCGATCACGCCGGTGCCGCCGCCAAAGCAGCCGCCCTGTACCAGCGCGACCGTCGGGATCGGCAGCGTGTTGAGCCGCTGCACGGCCTCGAACGTCGCCCGGGACGCCGCCTCGTTGGCCTCGGTCGATTGCGGCCGCACGCCGTTGATCCATTTGAGGTCGGCGCCGGCCTGGAAATGCTTGCCGTTGCCCTTGAGGACCACGACCCGCAGATTGGGTTTCTTGCCGAGATCGTCCATGGCCGCGAGCACGCCGGCGATCAGCGCGCCGTCATAGGCGTTGTTGACCTCAGGCCGGTTCAACGTGACGGTCGCAACCCCACGCGCATCAAGGGTCCACAGGACGGGGCTGGCAGTCATCGGCGATCCTCCGGTCGTTTGCTTGGCGCACACTATGGCCGAGGCAGCGCATCCCGATCCATATGTTTCCGGCGTAGGGCGGCCGCGTCCATCGCATGGCGGCTTGTGTCATGCTGTCGCCTGACGGCACCAAGGGATCAGGAACGGGACATCTATGCGCATCTGCATTTTCGGCGCGGGCGCCGTCGGCAGCCACATCGCGGTCAGGCTGGCACGCGCCGGCCATGAGGTGTCATGCGTGATGCGGGGGGCGCATCTGGAGGCGGCGCGCGCGGGCGGCCTGAAGCTGCGCGTCGGTGATTCCGAGGTCACCGCCAAGGTGAACGCATCAGGGGATCCCGCCCAGCTCGGCCCGCAGGACGTGGTGATCAGCACGCTGAAGGCCACCGCGCTTCAGGGACTGGTCTCCAGCATCAAACCGCTGCTGCAAGACGACACCGCGATCGTGTTCGCGCAGAACGGCATTCCCTGGTGGTACGGCATCGGCCTGCCGCCGCGGCATCCCACCCCGCCGGACATCTCCTTCCTCGATCCGGGCGGCCGTCTGCGCGCCTGCATCCCGAAGGAGCGGATCATCGGCGGCGTGGTCTTCTCCTCCAACGAGGTGATCGCGCCCGGCGTGGTGCAGAACCTCACACCGGACCGCAACCGCCTGCTGATCGGCGAATGCGACGACCGCAATTGCGAGCGCATCACGAAACTCCGCGGCGTCCTCAACGATGCGCGACTGGAATCGCCGCCGGTGGCCGAGATCCGCGAGGCGATCTGGTCAAAGCTGCTGACCAACATGTCGTTGTCGGTGCTGTGCCTGCTGACCGGCCAGACCGCGCGCGGCGTGCGCGACGACCCTGCGTTCGCCGAAGTCATCCCGCGCATGCTGAACGAGGCCAACGACATCGCCCAACACTTCATTCCCGAGGTGAAGCGCGTGACGCGCAGCGGCCCCGCCCCCAACCACAAACCGTCGCTGCTCCAGGATTACGAGCTCGGCCGCGCCATGGAGATCGACGTGCTGGTGAAGGCACCCGCCGCCTTCGCGCGCACCGGCGGCCTGTCGACGCCGACGCTCGACCTGATCGCCGCGTTGGCGATCCAGAAGGCGCGCGACAAGGGGCTTTATTCCGCCTGAGCTTCAGGCGACCCCGTCGATCCAGGCTGCGAGCGCGTCGAGCACCTCGGTAAGCGCCTCGTCGTTGGTCCGGCCGGACTTTTTCAGCACCGCGAAGGAGTGATCGCCGCCTTCGACCTCGTGCAGCGTTGCCTTCGGACCGAGCGCATCGATCACGGGCTTGAGGAGGCCGAGATCGGCAAGCCCGTCGCGCGTGCCTTGCAGGAACAGCATGGGGATTGCGATGGCAGCGAGGTGCTCGGCGCGCTCCGTCGACGGCTTTTTGTCGGCGTGCAGGGGAAAGCCGAGGAAGGCGAGCCCTTTGACATCCGGCAATGGAGCCTTGGACTGCGCCTGCGACGTCATCCGCCCGCCGAAGGACTTGCCACCGGCGACGAGCGTCACGCCGGGGCACAGCCGCGCCGCCTCCACGACCGCTGCGCGGATGGCGGCGTGCGCGACCGCCGGCTGGTCGGGACGTCCCAGCTTCTTTTCCATGTAGGGAAAATTGAAGCGGAAGGTCGCGATGCCACGGTTCGCGAGGCCCTCAGCGACCTTCTCCATGAAGGAATGCCGCATGTCGGCACCGGCGCCGTGTGCCAGCACATAACAGGCGCGGGCATTGGCCGGCTGCGTCAGGATCGCCGAGACCGTGCCGATGCGTTCGATGTCGAGCTTGAGCTCTTGAGTTTTGGTCGCCACAATCAGCCATCCCGACAGACGCTACTCCGGCCGCCTTGGTAGCGTCACCGGCGCAGCCTGAAAACACAATAATTGTCGCCGCCGGCCAACCTACCAAGCCGGAATACCGCATCAACCGAGGTAACCATGTCCTACCGCTCCTCCTGGATGACCGAAGAGCTCGACGTCTTTCGCGACCAGTTCCGGAAGTATCTTGCCAAGGACCTGGCGCCGCATGCCGAAAAATGGCGCGAGCAGAAGATGGTCGACCGCTTCGCCTGGCGCGGGCTCGGCGAGATGGGTGCGCTGCTGGCGAGCGTGCCGGAGGAATATGGCGGCCTGGGCGCAACCTTCGCCTATGACGCCGCCGTGCTGGATGATCTCGAGAGCACCGTGCCGGAGTTGACGACCGGCGTCTCCGTGCACAGCGCCATCGTCGCCCACTACATCCTCAACTACGGCTCGGAGGAGCAGAAGAAGCGCTGGCTGCCGAAGATGGCGAGCGGCGAGATGGTCGGCGCCATCGCCATGACCGAGCCCGGCACCGGCTCGGACCTCCAGGCCGTCAAGACCACCGCGAAGAAGCAGGGCAATTCCTACGTCATCAACGGCCAGAAGACTTTCATCACCAACGGCCAGGCCGCCGATCTCGTCATCGTCGTCGCGCGCACCGGCGAACAAGGGGCCAAGGGCATTTCGCTGATCGTGGTCGAGACGTCAGGCGCGGACGGTTACAAGCGCGGGCGCAACCTCGACAAGATCGGCCTGCATGCCTCCGATACGTCAGAGCTATTCTTCGACAATGTGCAGGTAGCCCCAGAAAACCTGCTCGGCAAGGAGGAAGGCCAGGGCTTCGTCCAGCTGATGCAGCAATTGCCGCAGGAGCGTCTCGCGCTCGCGGTCGGCGCCGTCGCCTCGATGGAGCGCGCCGTCAAGCTCACCACCGAGTACACCAAGGAACGGAAGGCCTTCGGCAAGCCGCTGATGGATTTCCAGAACACCGCCTTCACGCTCGCCGAGCGCAAGACCGAGGCGATGATCGCGCGCGTCTTCGTCGACTGGTGCATCGAGCGCCTGGTCGACAAAGACCTCGACACGGTGACGGCCTCGATGGCGAAATATTGGTGCTCGGACAAGCAGGTCCAGACCGCCGACGAATGCCTCCAGCTGTTCGGCGGCTACGGCTACATGCAGGAATACCCGATCTCGCGCATCTTCATCGATGCCCGCATCCAGAAGATCTACGGCGGCACCAACGAGATCATGAAGCTGCTGATCGCAAGGTCGCTGTAGCGCTGCTCAGCCCGCGCGCCAGTCGCGCGGCCGGCAGCCGAAGCGCTGCTTGAAGCGCCGGGTGAAGTGGGAGAGGTCCGAGAAGCCCCAGTCGAACGCAATGGCGCCGATCGCGCGGCCGCAGAGCGCCGGATCCTTCAGGTCGGCCGCCGCGCCGACGAGGCGGCGATCCATCACATAGTCCGAGAACGTCGTGCCGGAGCGCTCGAACAGCTTGTGCACGTAGCGCTCGCTGATGCCGACCGCGCCGGCGACCGCCGCGACCGTCAATCCCGGCTCGCGCAGCCGCTCGTGAATGGCGCGGCGCAGCGCCAGCACGGTGGCGTCCGCAAAACTTGCGGCTTCCGCCGTCTGCGCCCGCGAGCGGCGCGACAGGCTGAGCGCAACGAGATCGAGCAGCACGTCGAACAGCCGAACGCTGTCCTCTTCCGTCATCCGCAATGCGCCGGCGTTCAGGGAGCGCGCGGTCTCGACGATGAGGTGACCGACATGGGGATCGTCGGACACGCGCTCGGCCCTGAAATCGAATGACGGCGGCAGCCGGTCGCGCAAGGCACGCGACGGCACCCAGAACGAAGCGACCTCCAGCGTCGGGCCGCGATCGTGCAACAGCGTCACCTCGCGGTCGCTGTCGACGATGCCGACCTGGCCGCGCGACAAGCTGACCCTGCAGCATGCGGCAACGTCCGGCGAGCTTGAAGTTGAGATAGAAACAGCTGTCGCGCGATGCCGCGATATCGGCACGCGAACGATTCACGGTGTGCTCGGGAAACATCACCCGGTTGATCGCGCCGGCGCCGAGCCCGATCGTCTCCACCTTGGCCGGGAAGCGCGACGTCGTCGCCGATTCCGGCGTCAGGTTCATGAAGGCCTGGCAGATCGCCTCGCGGTAGTAGGAAAACTGCTCGTCCGGCCGGGTCTCCGCGGTGTTCCAGATCGCGTGCCGCGGCCGGCTCATAGAATTGACCTGCTCCATCAGTTCGCTCCGAGACCAATCCGGTTCAGCGCCAGACAAGCGCGCGGCATCCCGGCCGGTTCAATATGGCGGCAACAACGACAAAGACCGGCGTTCAGCCGGCAAGGCCATCGCCCCGCCAATCTAACCAGCCTTCCGAGGGAGCTACAATATGTCGACCTACGTTCTCGTTCACGGCGCCTGGCACACCGGTGCCGAGCTCGAACCGGTCGCAGCGCCGATCCGGGCCGCCGGCCATCAGGTCCACCTCCCGACCATCAAGGGCAACCGCCCGGGCGATGCCAAGACGACGGGGCTGAAGGAGGCGATCCAGTCGATTGCCGACTACCTCGCCGAAAACAACCTGACGGACGTGATCCTGCTCGGCCACTCCTATGGCGGCATGGTCATCACCGGCGTTGCCGACCTCGTGCCGGAGCGCATCCGCCGCCTCGTCTACTGGAACGCCTTCGTGCCCAACAATGGCGAGTCGCTCAACGACATGGTGCCGCCGCACTATATCGGGCTGTTCGACATGATCGCGGCCGAGCGCGGCGACGGCTCGGTGGTGCTCCCGTTCCCGATCTGGCGCGAGGCCTTCATCAACGACGCCGATCTCGAACTGGCGCAGCGCGCCTACGACATTCTCAATCCGCATCCGCTGAAGACCTTCAGCGACAAGATTGCGCTGAAGACCAATCCGGCGGAGATGCCGCTGGCAAAATCCTACATCAACTGCACCGAAGACACCGCGCTGCCGCACGGCTATCCCTGGCATCCACGGCTGTCGGAGAAGCTCGGCCTGTTCCGCCTCGTGCAGGTGCCGGGGAGCCACGAACTGTGCTTCTCCGATCCGGCACGCCTTGCCAGGGCGATCATGGAGGCAGGACGCGACTGACTGGCCGTTCCAGGCGTTTGATCCCGCTGTCGCTGTAGCCGCTCACCTCATCCGCTTGTCGGCGGCGACGAAGTCGATGAAGGTCCTCACCTTCGCGGAGAGGTATTTGCGGCTCGGATAGACCGCGAACAGGCGCCCGTCGAAGATGATGTCGTCGGGCAGGATGTGCACGAGCCGACCGGCGGCGATGTCGTCGGTGACAAGCCATTTCGGCAGGAAGGCGAAGCCCATGCCTTCCAGCGCGGCCACGTGCAGCAGCGTCTCGTTGCCGCTGCGCAGGACCGGGTTGAGCTTGACGGTCTCGACCGTGCCGTTCCTGTTCAGGGAAAAGCTCTCGCCCGGATAGAGCGCGTAGTGCAGCAGCGCCTGGCCGGCAAGATCGGCGAACTTCGCCGGGCGTCCGGCGCGCTTGAGGAACGCAGGGGCTGCAACCAACAAGAACGGGACCTTGGTGATGGGACGCGCGATCAGCGCCTCGTCCGGCGTGCCGGTCGCGCGCAACGCGAGATCGAATCCCTCCTCGACCAGATTGACCAGCCGCCCGCTGAGATCGACGTCGAGGCACACCTCCGGATAGCGGGCCTGGTAATCCGCCAGCACGCCCGCGAAGATCGCATTCGCCATCCACACCGGCGCGGTCAGCCGCAACGTGCCGCGCGGAACGACCGTCGCCTTGCTGACGGCGGCCTCGACCTCGTCGAGCGAATCCAGCATCTGCCGCGCCTGCTCGAAATAGAGCGCGCCGCTCTCGCTCAGGCTGACCCGCCGGCTGGTGCGGTTGAGCAGCCGCGTGCCCAGCCGCTTCTCGAGCTGCATCACGTGCTTGCTCGCCATGGCGGGAGAAATGCGCAGGCGCTGCGCCGCGGTCGCAAAGCTCTTCAGCTCCGCGACCAGGCAGAACACCCTCATACTGACCAGCGAATCCATAAAATCATCAACACCCAGGAAATGAATCAATCCTGGAACGCATAATGATCAAATAATGCGAAACCATCAAATGGTGGCAATCCTCACATCCTGGAGACCCCACCATGTCCGCCACCACCTTCGAGACCCCCACCCCGGGCCGCGCCCTTCGTATCGGCCTCTGGGCCGCACAGGGCCTGATCTTCTTCGTGTTCACCTCGGCCGGGCTGGTCAAGCTGCTCACGCCTATCCCTCAGCTGGCCGCGATGATGCCGTGGGCCGGGCAGTATTCCGAAACCTTCGTCCGAATCATCGGGCTGATCGACCTCGCCGGCGGGATCGGCATCCTGCTTCCGGCCCTGACGCGGATCCTGCCGCGGCTGACGGTGCTGGCCGCGCTGGGCTGCACGGTGTTGCAGGTGTTCGCGCTCGCCTTCCACCTCTCGCGCGGCGAGGCCGATGTCACGCTGCTCAATGTCGTCCTGCTTACGCTCAGCCTGTTCGTGTTGTGGGGACGCGGCCGCAAGGCGCCGATCGCGCCGCGTCAGTTCTGAGCGGCAGGAACACCGCCGCCATGATCTCAGCCAATGGATGGTCCCGGAGGGGCCTGCTCGCAGGCACCGCGATCCTCACCGCGGGCGGCGCCTCCGCCAGGGAGAACCGTCTCGCCGACGGCGTCGTGATCCTGATCGACAGCAACGAGCCCTATGTCATGGGACATGCGATCAGCTACTCGGCGAACCTCGCAAAGCACTTCGCCGACAAGGGCGCGCGATTGCTGATCGAGGTCGTCGCCAACGGCAAGGGCATCGACGTCTTCCGGGCCGACAAGACCCCGCTGGTCGAGCCGCTCGCGACGCTGCGGCAGTCGGTGCCCAATCTCACCTACAGCATGTGCGCGTCGTCAAAGGCGATCGCGGAAGCCAAGGAGCAGGTCTCGATTCCGCTGATCGCGGGCGCGAGTCTTGTCCCGTTCGGTATCGGGCGCGTGGTCGATCTGCAACTGACGGGCTGGGCCTATATCCATGCGTGAGAAGCCCCGCGCGCGAGGCGCGATACTATCGAGGCGCGCGCTGCTGATGGCCGCGCCTGCGATCCTTGCCCCTCCGCGCGCAAGCCGCGCGCAGGGCGGCGATCCCGCCTGGCCGCCGGTGTTCGAGGCCGGCCGCAGCCAGTTTACCGTCGTGCGGCCTCGCGCAACGATGCCACAGCTCAGGCTCCAGGACGTGCAGGGAAAAGACGTTGTGCTGACAGCACGGCCGGGCCGGATCACGCTCGTCAATTTCTGGGCGACGTGGTGCGCGGCCTGCCGGCTCGATCTGCCTGTACTCGCAAGCCTCGCGGGATCGCGGCCGGACCGGCTCGACGTCGTCGCGATCTGCACCGACACGAAGGACCTGCGCAAGATCCGCGCGTTCCTCGGCGGTCTCGCCGTGCAAAACCTCGCCTGCTACGTCGATGCGTATGCCACGGCGGCGGAAGCCTCAGCCTCGGTCTTCCCGCTCGTCGGCATGCCCGTGACCTATCTGGTCGGCGCGAGCAATCACGTCGAGGGTTACATCACCGGCGCACCCGACTGGCTCTCGCCGGCGGGCGCGCGGTTACTGCAATTCTATCGCGAGCAAGCCTGATCCGCTCAATTCGGATGCCACCAGCGGCCGCCGATGACCACGCCTTCGGACGCGATCTTGCTGTTACCGATCAGGTGCTCGCCGACGACGTCCTCATAGTCGAACTGGCCCTGCCTGATCGAGATCAGCGTGGCGTCGCCGACGCAGCCCGGCTTGAGGCTGCCGAGCTCGGGGCGCCGCAGCGCCATCGCCGCGTTCACCGTCGAGGCGGCGACCACATCGGACAGCTCCATGCCCATGCACAAGAACTTCGACATGGTCGTCACCTGGTCGAAGGCCGGGCCATCGATGCAGAGCTGATGGATGTCGGAGGAGATGGTGTCCGGATAGAAGCCGTTGGCGAGCATTGCGCGCGCGGTCTTGAAGGCGAACGAGCCCTTGCCGTGGCCGATATCGAACAGCACGCCGCGCTCGCGTGCATCCAGCACCGCCTTCTTCACCGTGCCTTGCGCCGTCGCCGGCGTGTTGGGGAAGGGACGGAACGCATGGGTCAGCACGTCGCCTGGACGGAGGCGCGCCAGCACCTCCTCATAGCTCGGGGGCGGATGGTCGATATGCGCCATCAGGGGCATGCCGACCTCGTTCGCGACCTCGAGCGCGATGTCGAGCGGCACGACCCCTGAGGTACCCGAGGAATGCAAGCCGACGCGCACCTTGATGCCGACGATGAGGTCGCGGTTGGCATCGGCGACCTTGGCCGCCTCGATCGGATTCATCAGCCGCAACTCCTCACTCTCGCCGACCATGATCCGGTGCGAGAAGCCGAAGATGCCGGCATGCGAGACGTGCAGATAAGCGAGGATGCGGACCTGGCTCGGCTCGATCACATGCTTGCGAAAGCCAGCGAAATTGCCGGGCCCCGCGCTGCCGGTGTCCACCGCCGTGGTGACGCCGGAGAGGCGGCAGAATTCCTCGGCGTCGATGCCGAGCGAGGTGCCGCCCCAATAGACATGGGTGTGCAGATCGATCAGCCCCGGGGTCACGATGAGCTGCGAGACGTCGCGCACCTCCGTAGCAGGATCGGCCTTCAGCCCGCTGCCGATCGCCGCGACCTTGCCGCCGGCAAAGGCGACATCGGTCACGGCGTCGAGCTTCTGGGACGGGTCGACCACACGGCCGCCGCGCAGGATCAAGTCGAAAGGCATCATGGTCTCCGGATAGGGCAGTAAGGCGCGGCCGACATGTCGGCGAGGCCAGGAGGGAAGTCTGTTGCCTGTAGCAAGTTTTGCGCCGAAGAGCCCGCCAAATAGCGGCCATTGCCCATGACAAAATGGCGATCCCGGGAAGACTCGAACTTCCGACCTACGGTTTAGGAAACCGTCGCTCTATCCGGCTGAGCTACGGGACCGCGGAACCCGCAGGTGCGGGTTCGGCCCCCTCATACCAGAGCAGGATACGGTTCGCCAGCCGCAAGGCGGGCCGGATCATCGTCAAGCTGAACAAGGCGGCTGTACAATCGCGCCCAGGTCCCTCTCGGCGGAGCAGCTCACATGATCGAAAGCATCAGCGCCATCACGCTCGGCACGCATGACATGGGGCGCGCCGTGCACTTCTACCGTTCGCTGGGGTTCGAGCTCCTGTATGGCGGCGAAGCCGCTGCATTCACCAGCTTTCGCGCCGGCACCGGCTATCTCAACCTGACGGCGCAGCCGGACGACAAGCGCTGGTCTTGGTGGGGCCGCATCATCTTCTACGTCGACAACGTCGACGGGACCTACGAGCGCGCACGCGCAGCCGGATGCCAGCCTTCGACCGCGCCGCGCGATGCAGAATGGGGTGAGCGCTACTTCCATCTCACCGACCCCGACGGCCATGAGCTCAGTTTCGCGCGGCCGTTGTCCCGACCGAATTAGTCACATCCGCTGACGTTCCCAACGCGCAAGTAGCGCTATCTCAGCCGCCGTGGCAAGCTCAGTGCGGTTGCCTCAAGCGAGAATTGTATCTGGGTTCTAACCAGGGAGGACGACCATGGTAACCTATGTCGTGCTGGGAAGCTTCACTGATCAGGGAGTCCGCAACGTCAAGGACTCGCCGAAGCGGGCCGACGCCTTCAAGGAGATGGCCAAAACGTTCGGCGTGACGGTGAAAGAGATCGTCTGGACGCAGGGACGATATGACGTTGTAACCGTTCTCGAGGCTCCAGATGAGGCTGCCGCGATGTCGCTGAGCCTTAGTCTCAGCGCGCTCGGCAACGTCCGCACCGAAACGCTGCGCGCGTTTTCGGCGGCAGATATGACAAAGATCGTCGGCAAGATGCTCTGACGCTCAAGCCAGCGCGAGCGCAATGGACCCGGGATGCCAATCCCGGGAAGAGATTTCTTAGGCCTTGGCCGCGCGGGGAAACTGTCGCTCTATCCGGCTGAGCTGAAGGACCGCGGAATCCGCGAGGCAGGTTCGATCCCCCCTCGCAACGGAGCGTGATGCGGACCGCCATGCGGCGAAACGAGCCATCCGGTACGTGGCCCGAGGAGATGGCAAACGAAATCAACAGTGATTCCAGTGGCATCCGCTGCCCCTTCTCCGCAGCTCCGGCGGGAGAAGGACGCTTGCCTCGCGCAATGGTCAAGGGCATGCTCGGGCTCCGTCGTGCCGGAGATCGAGACCCCTTGAGGTGAGCTATGAATCTTCCGCGAGAACCAGATCTTCTGATTGAGAAGGATGCGGACGGGGTTATTCGTGAGCTGCGCCATCTGCAAACGCCGGCGGTGGCCGACCCTGACGTGTCAGCGAAGCGAGCAGCGTTCGAGTATCTGAGGCTGGCGTCCCACACCGACCCGCCTTTGCTGCCGCTCAGCGACGACGATTTGGACCACCTTGACCACACGACCGACTCCAACGAACCAGGGCGATCCAGCAAATCAAGATTTCGATGGTCGCAGCCGCGCGAACTGAAGCGCAATGGCGGGATCGAGACGACGGTCGTTTGGTGTCAGCAAACAATTCCGATCAAGGTCGGGGGTACTGACTTCATCCCCGATGTTCGGGGTGGCAGCATACGTCTCGTCGCACACTACGGGCGGCAGACCGGCCGATGGCAAATCACCAGTGCCCGATCAACGTTACTTATGCATGCCAATCTGTCGATCAAACCGGGCTTCGTGGAAAGGGCGTTTCGCCGTTTCGATCCGGAGTGGGCCGACAGCCTTCCCGCGGAACTGATTTCGGACTGGCTCGGCCCTGTTCTGGGCTTTGTGTCGCCGGACGCAATCGCAGATGGACAGCTCGTTGCGTATCATCGAAGCGGGCCCAGCATCGCGTACGAGGATGGCGGGCTTGGCTTGGCGGCTGCCGCCACCGTTTTCATGCCGATGGCGAGCGGCGACTCCATTGCGCACCAGGTCCTCTTTGATCCTCTCGAAGCCAGGCTTATCCGCAAGGCCCCGATCGCGTCGGCTTGCGCTGGATATGCCTTCCTCAGTGACCCTGCCAGCAAGACAGGCGGCTTCAAGCTGCGCCCCGACAGCGTCGCCGACTTGCTCGATCACGAGCGCGATCCAGTCGGATTGCTAGATCTCGATCACGCCGGTGGCGGGCGTCGGAAGCTGTCGGGGCCGCGCGTGAGGGTGCTCACGCCGGCGGCGCTGGGTGCTGACTATGATCCGCCGGTGCAGCGGCCTCCCTTCGCCTTCACGGCTCGAACCAACGAGTTCGCCGCGGTCAGCGCCTACTGTCATTGCGATTCAATGATGCAACTGGTCCAGGGATTCGGGTTTGTTCTGAAGGATTATTTTGGAAAGGTTGCACTACCGTTGACCGTCGAACATCGAGCCAAGATGTTGACGGGCCCGGGAGCCCATGACGGCCGCGGCATCAATGCCTATGTGACCCCGTTCCGCCCCGACCAAACGGCGACAGAGTGGGACGTCAGGATGTTGTTCGGGCTTGCGGATTTCGCGGACACTTGGAAGCACCCTCTTGGGCTTGTCGCCGACGTGCGCTTCGTCTGGCATGAGTTCTGCCACGTCCTGATCCTGGCTGCGACTGGCTCGACCGAATTCGACTTCGCGCACAGCGCCGGTGACGCGCTCGGCGCGATCATGTGTGATCCGGCATCAAAGCTCCCGAAGACGTGGCGAGGCGTGACGTTCCCCTTCATCCAGCTGCCGTTGCGGCGCCACGACCGTGACGTCAAGAAAGGGTGGGGTTGGAACGGCACTCTGTACGAGAAACCCAATCCGACCTACGGGCCGCGCGATCCCGCCGGCTACAACTCCGAGCAGATCCTGTCGACCACCCTGTTCCAGCTCTATCTCGCCGCTGGCGGCGATGCGGTTCGCGCCGACGAGGCGCCGGATGTCGACGCCCGGTCGGCGACTGCATACTACATTGCTTACCTCATCGTACGCGCGATCGCGTCGCTCGGTTCCGTCGCGACGCAGCCGACCCGCGCGGCGAGCCAGTTCGCCACAGCCTTGATGGACGCTGATGTCGGCACACCTTATCTCGACTACGACGGATCGAGGCGGCTGGGCGGAATGCTTCACAAGGTTGTCCGCTGGGCTTTTGAGCAACAAGGTCTTTATCAGACGTCTTCGCCCGGCCAGAACACGCCGGGCAGCGCACCGCCGATTGACATCTACGTCGATGACGGCCGTGGCGGGCAATACAAATACTGCAACCACTGGCACGCACTCCCTGCTGTTTTCTGGGTCCGCAACGCCGCGGACGGCCAGTCGGACGATCAGACGCCGCGCCCGGGCTATGTGAACTATGTCTACGTCAAACTTGGGAATCGCGGCGCCCAGATCGCAACCGCGGCATCGGTGGATGTTTTCACAGCCGTCGGCAACTATGCAGACACTTGGGATGCCCAATCGGGCCAGTGGTCGCCAGTGAACCGAACCAATACGATGGATGTATCACCCGGTGAACCATCCGCGATCTTTGGGCCGTTTGAGTGGACTCCACAGGCAGGAAAGAGAAACGCTTTGCTCGTCCGCGCGATGGTCGAAGGCGACCGCAGCAACATCGATGCGGGGTCCACCCTGCCGTGCGCTACCGGTCCCGTGGTCGTCGCGGACCTTGTCCGCGCCGACAACAATCTCGGTTATCGGGAGTGGACCCTCTCGTAGAGCTTGCGCCGATCTGGACCGGCGTTGCCTCAAGATAGACGGTCATCACCTCTCGCAATGCCACCTAAACCGGAGCGATGGCAGGGGCTATTGCTACTGGTTGGCCCCACTCTTTCTTGGCCTCTTCGAACAGCTCTTTGATCTTGGAGCCGGTAGGCAGGGCCATGATCTTTGCCTTGCACTTTTCGGCAATGAACTTTCCTGCCTCGGTGTCGCTTCGATAGTGCACCCCCGCTCGCTCGCGGTTTAATGCGACTCTTTCAGCAAGCCATTCGAGCTCATACGTGTAGGCAGGCGCTACTTCCTCGAGGAATAGCGACATGAGCCAGCTCTGCAGAGAATGTCCGCTTGGAAACGAGGCGTGCGCCGGCGGGCCGAATTCCGGCAGCAGGCCTGGACACACGAACGATGGCCGCGGTCGCTTGTAGTGGTACTTGTAGAAGGACGCAACGATCTGGCCGATCCGTACCGCAAGATTCATCACCACCAGCGTATGGTGGTGCTCACGATTGTTGACGGCCATTAGACTCACCCAATAGCCGGGCGCGTTGTCATGCTGCGCCAAGATTTCCACCATGTAGCGCTCGCGATCGGTTTGCATAAGCTGCTGGAGCTGGATGATCTCGCCGCTGACAAACTTCTCGAAGTTCGCATAGCTGTTCGGGTCCCAATGGAGCAACTCGGGACGCTGCGCGACAATCTCTGCATCGATCTTGTCCCAATCGGTGCCTCTTATGAACTCCGTGATGTACAGCAGACAGAGGACGTCGGGATCCCACGGTCCGACCCTGTCTTTCCAGCATTCCTTAGGCAGCAATTGGTCCGGGAAACTCGGATCGGCATTCGGCCCAAGGTCGTATTGCAGGGTCAGGGGTCGGAAGCCGAGCTCGGGTGGCGTGGCGCCGAAGGCCATGCCCATGCCCATGCCCATCCCCATACCCATACCCATCCCCATGCCCATGCCCATGCCCATACCCATACCCATACCCATTCCCATGCCCATTCCCATGTGATCCTCCAGAGCTGCCGCTACAGAACCTTTTCGTTGCTGAGAAGCGATCGAGCGCCGTGGCGCAATTCATCACGGACGTTAACGAGGCAGCCCGGCTTCAATTAATCGTTCGCCCAAAAGCGCGAGCCGATCCGGCTGCTTGATCGGGTACCAACTGCAATATTTCTCAACCGAGAACGAGGGATCGATCCTCATATGCGCGGCGCCAACTTCGCGCGCCCGCTCGAGAGAGCCGGCGGCGACGAGGCTCGCGGCAAGAAGCCGCAGATTAGCGGCAAACTGCGGAGCCGCCGCCATGACCTTCGTGCCCCAGTGCACGGCATCGTCGAAGGTCTCATTGGTGTAGTGCGCGTTGGTGAGCGCCGACTGATAGAAATAGGCGTACGGATCGAGCGGCGACAGCGATATGCCGTAAGACGCGCGCGCCACGGCACGTGGTCCGTCGCCGAGATAGCAGTATGTCGATGCGCTCAGGGACCACGCAATAGCGGAATTGGGCGTTCCTCCAATGGCACGGTCGAAAGCATCGATGGCACGGTCATACGCGCCGAACAGAAACGAATTGATGTGCCCGAATATCGCGAGCGCCATTGGGTCCGACGGTTCGAACTCGAGCGCGCGCGACGCAAGCCGAAATGCCTCGCGGGAATCGGCCTTGAAGTCGGTGGAATGACCCTCGCCGATGTGCAGGATGTACCATTTTGCCATCAGGGCATAGGCCGCCGCATATTGCGGATCATGGTCGAGGGCGCGTTCGAACAGGCTGCGCGCCGCAAGCATGTCGTCATGACCGAGGCGATACAGGCGATACATGCCCTGCAGGACCAGGTCGTAAGCGTTCATGCTCTGCGGCGCCTTGCGCTCGGCGTGCTGCAGCTCGGAGATATGGATATGCGGCAGGAGCGCGTATGCGATGCTCGTTGCGATTGTCTCCTGCACGTCGAACAACTGGCTGATCGACGCCTCGTACTGGTTGGTCCACAGCATGGACCGCGTATCGACATCGATCAATTCCACCCGCATCCGTAGCAACTCGCCGTGACGCTTGAGCGTTCCCGTGACGAGATATCGCACGCCAAGGCGATGGCAAACGGCACCAGGGTCGACGGTAGGACCGGTGAACCCAAGTGTGGACGTGCTGGATACGACGAACAATTCGCGAATACCCGCCAGCGAGGCGACGATATCGTGGACGATTCCCTGCGCGAGATAGGCATCCGCCGCCTGAAGGCCGAGCATCTGCAGCGGCAATACTGCCACGGACGGCTTGAGCGAATGGGCCACCGAGATTGTCGGAGCCCGTAGGTCGTGATGCGCTATCTTGAATGCCCGGATGCGCCGCTCGATGTTCTTGAGCGTGAGGAATCCCAGATCGGCGGCTTGGTAGCGCAGATGATCCTTCACCTGATCGTGAATGGCCCCGGAAATCACGACCCCGCCCGGGCCGGCGAATTCCTGAAGCCGGGCTGCTATATTGACTCCGTCCCCGTAGATGTCGTCACGCTCGGCGATGACGTCACCGACATTTGCCGACATCCTCAACTGCAGCGGGTTGCTACCGGCTGATGACGATTCGGCCAGATGCATCTGCATGCCGAGTGCGAACCTGATTGCGTCAACCGGATTCCTGAACTCCAGCAGTAAGCCGTCACCGGTACTTTTGATTACCTCACCGGCATTTGAAGCGACGCGCGGCTCGATAACGTCCGATCGCATCGACATCCATCGTTGATGCGTGCCTTCCTCGTCGCTTCCCATCAGCCGGGAATATCCGACGACATCGATGAAAATCGTAGCTGCGGTACGCCTTCTCGGCCGCCCTTGATCCGAGCCGTTGTCCGGGGACGTGTTGTCGACACTGATCATCATCACAGGCGCAACAACTCTGGGGCGGCCACAACCATTGTGACGCCGAAAGATTGTAGCAGACAAGGACAGTCAGGCAAATGCAAGGCCTGCCTGACAGAGTCCCTCGTTGAGCCAGGCCAATCGCCTGCCCCGTCACAGAGAGCGGGCCGAAAAGCCACTCCCAGCACGACGAAAGAGAACACCCGTTTGCCCCACCGCCAGGGCGGGATCGAAAGGCTTTCGCAACCTTACGTCGCGCCGAAGCCGCCGTCGGCAGGATTGTCGAGGATGTGGAATTCGTCCTTCTGGCCCAACGATGCCTCCCTCCTGATCAGGACTTGCCGTATGAGCCCTGATAGCGGCCCTCGCGGATCGCCTTCATGGTCTCCTCCTCGCGCGCGACCTGGGCGCGCACCGCCTCCAGCAGCGCAGCCGCGCCGGCGGCGGGAAACGACACCACGCCATCCTCATCGCCGACGACGATGTCGCCGGGCGAGATCACGCTGCCGCCGACCGACACAGGCACGTTGATCTCGCCGGGGCCGTTCTTGTAAGGCCCGCGGTGGATCACTGCGCGGGCATAGCAGGGGAAGTCGTCCGCGGCGAAGGCCGCAACGTCGCGGATCGCGCCGTCGATCACGTAGCCTTCGGCTTTGCGCCACTGCGCGATGTTCTTCATGATCTCGCCGACCAGCGCGCGGGTCTCGTCGCCGCCGCCATCGACCACGATGACGTCGCCGGGACCGACCAGCTCGAGCGCGCGGTGAATGGCGAGATTGTCGCCGGGACGGGTCCGCACCGTGAAGGCCGTGCCCACCAGCTTGCCGCCGCGATGATAGGGTTTGAGCCCCACCGCGCCCGGCAGCCTGGCGAGATTGTCCGAGATCACGGACGTAGGCGCACCTCGAAAACCCTCGATGATATCGGCCGGCGGCTGCGGCACGCTGTTGGCTGCGATGGTGATGGTCATGTCAAAGAGTCCTTTCGTGAATTTTCTTGTTCGGCGTGCGCCCGCGCCTTCGCGGCCAGATCCGGAAGCCGCGCCCTTCCTTCATCCACGCCGCGCGCTCGCCGCGCAACAGCGTACGACGAACTTCTCCGGAATCATCGCGCGGCGGGGCCACCAGCGCGGCACGTCGGACAGCGGCAGCAGCATCAGGCGCTTCCACTTCGTCTTCTTGGCGGCGCCTCGGGGTGAGGCGCTCGCGGTGCGAAGTGTAACAGCCGGAGCCGGAGCTTCAAGGCAGCGGCGTCAGCGCTCCGCGCCGCAGCCCGGAATATCGAACAGCGCCGCGAGCCCGCATTTCGAGGTCAGCATCTTGTCGCCGTCATGACCGACGCCGGCGACATCCCAGACCCTGTGATTGGGCGTGCCGTGGTCGCGCTTGGCCATCGCGTCCACGTAAGCGTGGCCGCGGGCGTAACGATAAGGCCCCTGCGCCTCTGCCATGCAGCTCTTGTCCAGCGCGGAATGCTTCGGATTGGTGTCGAGCGTGCCGAGCAGGTAGATCACCTCGCGCTCGACATAGCGCTGTTCCAGTGCCGCCGGCGTCGCGTCGGCGAGATAGGGCGGACGGTCGCCCATGCCGTATTTCCAGTTGTTGTAGCCCGGACAGGATGCAGCAATTGCGGGCACCGGCCGGTCGGCGCTGAAATAGGCATAGGACGAGGGATTGGCGACGACATAGCGGATGTCGATGTGCTGGCGCGACAGCGCCGCCTCGCCCTTGCCGGCGATGGCATAACGCTGCGCGACCTGGCCGCCGCCGGAATGGCCGGCGACCACGACCTGCTTCAGGTTCGGGAAGATGCGCCGGTCGGAGAGTTTTGCGAGGATCGCATCGAGTGCCTCGAACGAGGAGACCGGATTGGGCGCAAGTGCGGCATCGCCGCCCTCCCATCCCTCCAGCGACCAGCGCAACGTGTCCTCCGGCAATTTGTGCGCGTCGATATCGATCTCCGCCAGGAACTGCGGAACGATCATGAGCGCGCTCTTGCCATCGTCGCCCGCTGCGGCCTGCGCGTTGTTGGCCGATATGTAATATTCGTCGGCGTTGCGCAGGCGTCCATGCAGCACGATGATGGCGCGCGAGATCGCCGGCAAGGGCATCGACCAGTCGCGGGAGAGGTAGAGCGGCAGCGTTCCCCGGCCGCCGACCGAGAGCCGCGCATCGCCGATCGCCTTCACCGGCTTGCGGTTGGGCGCATCCTCGTCCGCCGCGAATGCATGGCCGCAAATCAGCACCAGGACGAGTGCGGCAAATCGGGCCAGCGCGCGCATGACGGAGATTCTCCCCCAAATTCAGATCGATAAAACTGTAAGCCCATCCTATGCCGCGCGGCTGTGACTCCCGCGCCACGTCAAGCAAAAAATGTCAGCATTGCAGCCATGAAATTCCCGGGTTCCATGGGTGACAAGCCGGCGATAAAGGGGCAAAAATTGGCCCGACTCAGTTCGGGTTGAGTTTTGCAAGGAATGCACTCGTAGAATGTCGGTCGTGTTTGCATCGCGTCGTGCGGCGCTTCTCGTTGCCGCAGCAGGATTTTTTCTGCTGACGCACACGCATGCCCAGGCGCAATGGTGGAAGCGCGCGCCCGTCGACTTCGAGGAATGCGCTGATGCGGCCGAGAAGGCCGCAACCAAGGCCGAGAAGACATCCGCACTTGCGGACTGCAACGCCAAGTTCGCCGGCCGCCGCAAGGCAGGCGGCGGCTACACCTATTACGACTTCCTCCAGGACCGCACCTTCGACATCGCAGGTCCCAACCCGACGCCGGAAGAGCAGAAGAAGATCGACGAAGCCTATACCGGCTATCTCGCCAATCAGCGCCGCAGCAACGAAGCGGCCCAAGCCACCGCGCGTCAGCAGCGCGAGCAGCAGGAAAAACAGGCGCAGCAGTTCCAACAGGTCGCGCTGCGGACCGACGTCGAGCGCGTGCCCGTCCCGGTCGAGCGGCCGAAGGTGCAGCAGACCGCGGGCCAGAGGCCGAAGGGCGCGCCCTGCACCAAGGGCTCGTTCTCCTGCGAATGGCCGCGGCTGTCGGAAAGCTTGAACGAACTGAAGAAGCTGTTCAATCCGACGCCGAGCAAGCCGGCGGCGAAGAAGGGGTGAGCTGAGGGTTCGTCATCGCGGGTAGTACAGGGCGAACGTCGAATCACGCGATTTGTATTCCGCCGCGGCCACACACTCCGCCGTCGTCCCGGCCTTCGCCGGGACGACGACTGAGGATGTGGCGCCAACCTGTGCACACGTGACCCCGCGCGTCAGTTCGGCTGCTTCTTCTTGCTGCGCTTCGGTTTGACCACCGGCGCATCCGCTGGCGCCGTCGCCGGTGAACTGCCCAACTGCGACCTGCTCTCCTGCAACCGCCTGTCATAGCCGGGAGAGTTCATGACCGTCGGCGGCCGGGCTTCCGCAAGCGTGGACGCGCCGCAGACCACCGCCAGTGCGAATCCGATCATCGAGAAACGCGTCATCGTTGCTCCTCCGGTCGTCGCGGCATGCACCCAGGCGCTACCCGCGAATCTGCTGCGGCGTCAGCCCGGGCGGGCCGTTGCCAGCGACTTCAGCCTCCTTGACCAGCGCAACAATGCGGCGCATCAGCGGCACATCGACATTGTTCTGCTCGGCAAGCGCGATGACCGTGCCCTGGAGATAGTCGATCTCGGTCTTGCGGCCCTGCTTCAGATCCTGCCACATCGAGGAGCGCGCCTCGGGATCGATCTTCATGGTCCGCCCCAGGATCGCGTTGAAGATCATGTCGGGCAATTTCAGCAATGTCGGCGTCAAGTTCAGCGGGATCGGCGTCGCTGAAACCGGATTGAGGCCGGCGGCCTTCATCGCGGCCAGCCCCTCTGCCATCTGGTCGGCGAACAATTTTCGCCAGTCGCGGTTTGCCAGTTGCGCGGCGAGCGGCATGTCCGACAAGGCGCTGAGCGCGTTGTTCAGGTTGATGATCAGCTTGCCCCATTGCACGCCGGTGATGTCGCGGCTCGCGCGCATCGAAAGGCCGGATACCGAGAGCGCGCCGGCCGTGTTCCCGGCGTCCTCTCCGACATGGATGTCGCCGGAGGTCGAGCGGTGGAAGCGGCCCTCGCCCATCGCGATCACGTTGAACGGCACCATGCCGGCCAGCACGCGCCGGCCGCCGAGGCGCTCGCGCAACACCGCGACATTGCCGACGCCGTTTTGCAGGGACACGATGACGGCATCCTGCGGCGCGTGCTGCGCGATCTGCTCCGCGACATCGGCGGTGTCGGCGCTCTTCACCGTCACCAGCACGATGCCGGCGCTGTGGAAGATCGAAGGGTCCTCCGACAGCGCGAGCTGGCCGGCCCCGAGCTTCTTCTCGGAGCCGTCGAAATCGGTCAGCCGCAGACCGAACCGCTCGATCTCGGTCTTCACCCGCGGCCGCACCAGCAGCGCGACGCGGCGGCCGCCCGCCGCCAGCATGCCGCCGACGAAACAGCCGATGGCGCCCGCGCCGGCCACCACGATCGGTCGATCCGTAACCACTGACCTCGCTCCCTGAATGACCGGCCTTCGATAGCAGAGGCAAGGCCAGCTGCCCATCGCGTCGCAGCCGCCTTGTAACCGTCATGCGAGCCCCATATGTTCTCGCCCCGGGGGCAGTCAGCGGCGAGCACTCGCCGAACGAGACGCCAAAGGAGAGCACCATGGGTCTACTCGACGTCCTCAACGGCATGCAGAACGGCCCGCGCGGCCCCAGCACACCCAGCTCCGAGAAATCCTCCGGCGGCATGTCGCCGATGACCATGGCGCTGCTCGGCCTGCTCGCCTGGAAGGCGTTCAAGCATCTGACGGCTGGCCAGCCGGATGCGGCGCCTGCCCCGCAGCAGCGCTCACCGCTGCCGCCTCCGACGCCTGTCAATACCGGCAACGCCACGCTTCCCGGAGGAAGCGGCGGCGGTCTCAGCGATCTGCTCAAAGGCGGCCTCGGCGGCCTGCTCGCAGGCGGCGCGGCCGGCACCGTCCTGAGCGGCGGCCTCGGCGATCTCCTCAATCAGCTCCAGCAGGGCGGCCACGGCGAGGCCGCGAATTCCTGGGTCGGCAAGGGCGAGAACAAGCCGATCGCGCCCGGCGATCTCGCGAGCGCACTCGGCGCGGACCAGATCGAGAGCCTGTCCGCCCAGAGCGGCCTGTCGCGCCAGGAGCTGCTCTCCGGCCTCAGCCAATATCTGCCGCAGGTGATCGACCACCTGACGCCGGACGGACGGCTGCCGACGGAGAACGAACTCTCGGGCAGAATTTAGTCGAAGATTGATCTGCGCGTTCTCGGGAAGGGGAGCATTGTCATGAGCATGGGCGGCCTGTTGTGGATCATCGTCGTCGGCTTCATCGCCGGTCTCATCGCGCGCTGGCTCGCGCCGGGGCCGAACAATCCGAGCGGCTTCATCCTCACCACCATCCTCGGCATCGCCGGTGCGTTTCTGGCGACGTTCATCGGCCAGGCGATCGGCCATTACGGCCCGGACCAGGGCGCCGGCTTCATCATGGCCACGATCGGCGCGGTGGTGGTGCTGTTCATCTGGCACCGGCTAGTGGCGAGCGGCGTGATAAAGGGGTAGGTCCCTCGTCGTCCCGGACAAGCGCGCCCCAAGCGCGCGCAGATCCGGGATCCATAACCACAGGGAGAAGTTTGGCGAAGACTGACAACTCCGAGTCTTCGCCACACTACGCCCTGTGGTTATGGGTCCCGGCCTTCGCCGGGACGACACCTGTATTTGCCGCGCGACTTCACGTAATCAAATGCATCCCCGCATCCATGCGCACGACCTCGCCGGTCATGTTGCTGGAGGCCGGCATCGCCAGGAAGCAGACGAGCTGCGCGATGTCTTCCGCGCTTGAGGCGACCTTCAGCGGCACCTTCGCCACCACGCTGTCGCGCACCTGCTTTGCGCCGGCCTCGCCGCGGCCCTTGGTGAACCAGGGCGTGTCGATATAGCCGGGACACACCGTGTTGACGCGGATCAGCGGCGCCAGCGCGCGCGACAGCGACAACGTCATCGTGTTGAGCGCGCCCTTGCTCGCGGCATAGGCGATCGACGAGCCGACGCCGCTGATGCCCGCCACCGACGACACGTTCACGACCGCCGACGCCCGCCCCGACGCCTTCGCGCCGGCTTCCAGCAGGCTGCGCGCCGCACGCACCATCTGGAACGGGCCGATGGTGTTGACGCCGTAGAGGCGCTGGAAATCTTCCGCCGACAATCCGTCGAGATCGGCATGGGCGACGTGCTTGGTGGTGCCGGCATTGTTGACGAGGACGTCGAGCCGGCCCCAGCCGCTGGCTGCCGCAACGATCTTGCGGCAATCCACATCCTTGGAAACGTCGCCCTGGGCGACCAGGACTTCCGCAGCGCCCGCGTTGCGGCAGAGCTCTGCCGTGGCCTCGGCTTCCTTCTGGCTCGACGAATAGTTGATGACGAGCCGCGCCCCGCTCCGCGCGAGAATTTCCGCGGTCGCAGCCCCAAGTCCGGATGCGGACCCCGTCACGATTGCGCACAAGCTGTCTTTGGCCATCCGGATTTCCTTCCCCTGTATCTGATGCAAGCCTTAAGTCGCTGGCCCTGTTTAGCGAGTTTGCCGCACGCTGCAAATCGAGCAAACTCCGCTAAGCGGAATTAGTCCAGACCGGTTCTCGCGCCCATGCCGGCGCCGCAGATGGGCTTGCGATCAACGCTTGTCAGGGCCATGGCTTTTTCAGATCATCGGGCGCAAGAAGAGACCGCGCGCCGGCTTGACCTGGCGGGACGCGCCAATGGCAAAACACGGGGAACGCTGTGGCGGAGAGTGACAATATCGTCGTCGAGACCGCGGAAAAAATCTTCGCCGATCTCGCCGATCCGCAAACCATCAACAACGACAAGAAGGATTCCTGGCAGGCGCCGCTGTGGCAGGCGCTGAGCGAAGCCGGGCTGCCGCTGTCCTGGGTGCCCGATGATCTCGGCGGCTCCGGCGCGAGCCTTGCCGACGGCTTTGCGCTGCTCAACGCGGCCGGCCGCTTCGCGGTCGCGGTTCCCCTCGCCGAGACCATGCTGGCGGGCTGGCTGCTGGCGCAGGCCAGGATTTCTTCGCCGGAAAGTGAGATGACGGTCGTCCCGGCGTCTCCGAAGGATCGCATCACGCGCGATGCCGACGGCGCGCTGTCCGGCCGCGCTCGCGGCGTACCCTTTGCCAAGACAGCGAAGCATTTTGCCGTGCTGGCGCATGGCAAGGACGGCGCCGTGATCGCGCTGGTCGACGCCAGCAAGGCCCGGATCGAATCCGGGCTCAATGTCGGTTACGACCACAGCGACACCATCACGCTCGACAAGGTCCAGCCAATCACGGTCAAGCCGGCGCCGAAGGGCTTTGACCAGACCACGCTCATGCTGATGGGCGGTGTCGCGCGCAGCCTTCAGATCGCGGGCGCGCTGGAAGCGATGCTCGACATCTCGGTGCGCTACTCCAACGAGCGCGTCGCCTTCGAGAAGAAGATCTCGAAATTCCAGGCGGTGCAGCACAACCTCGCCCGTCTCGCCGGCGAATCCGCCGCCGCGCTTGCGGCCGCGACGTCCGCGGCCGACGCCATCGCGAACGCAAAGTCATTCGACGACGAGGTCTACCTCGAGGCCGCCTCGGCAAAGATCCGCTGCGCGGAAGCCGCCGAAAAAGGCGGCGCCATCGCGCATCAGGTCCATGGCGCGATCGGCTTCACCAGCGAGCACATCCTGCACCGGTATTCGCTACGCGCGTTGGCCTGGCGCGACGATTTCGGTTCGGAAAGCCACTGGGCCGTCGAGCTCGGCAAGCTGGTGGCCCGGCGCGGCGCCGACGAATTGTGGCCGCTCGTAGCTTCGCGTTGATCGGGAGACGAAACACATGACTGCTGCCCTCCGTTTCGATCCGATCCGCCTGCCGGAGAAATGCGAGCAATTGCGCAAGGAAGTCCGCGCCTTCCTCGCCGAGGAAATCGCCGCCGGCACCTTCGATCCGCACAAGCCCAACCGCGAAGACACCGACGCGCCGGAATTTTCCCGCCGGGTCGGTGCCAAGGGCTGGTTGGGCATGACCTGGCCGAAGAAATACGGCGGCCAGGAGCGCTCTTTCCTCGAACGCTACGTGGTGACCGAGGAGATGCGCGTGGCCAATGCGCCGACGCGGCGATTCTTCGTCGCCGACCGCCAGAGCGGACCGGTGCTGCTGAAATATGCGCCCGAGCACATCAAGATGGAGATCCTGCCGCGCATCTGCCGCGGCGAGATCTGCTTCGCGATCGGCATGAGCGAGCCGAACTCCGGCTCGGACCTGTTCGCGGCGAAGACGCGCGCGACCAAGGCCGACGGCGGCTATCTCATCAACGGCACCAAGATCTGGACCTCGTCGGCGCACATCGCCGACTACATGATCGCGATCTTCCGGACGTCGCCGCCGACCAAGGAGAACCGCCGTCACGGCCTGACGCAGTTCTTGGTCAAGATGAAGCAGCCGGGCATCAAGGTGAACCCGATCGGCCAGATCACGGGCCAGTACGAGTTCAACGAGGTCGTCTTCACCGACTTCTTCGTACCCGACGATCACGTGCTCGGCGAAGTCGACGGTGCGTGGAAGCAAGCCACATCGGAGCTCGCCTATGAGCGTTCGGGCCCCGAGCGCTTCCTGGAAACCTACTACGTTCTGACCGAGCTCGTCCGCGCGGTCGGCCCCAATCCGGACACGCGCAGCGCCGAAGGCATCGGCCGGCTGGTGGCGCAGCTCCACACCATGCGGCGCATGTCGGTCTCCGTTGCCGGCATGCTGCAAGCCGGCAAGGAGCCCGTGGTGGAAGCGTCCATCGTCAAGGACATCGGCACGGTCTGGGAGCAGCAGCTTCCGCATCGCGTGCGCGACCTCGCCGCATTCGTCGAGGAGACCGCGACCAACCGCGAGACGCTGGAGCGGCAGCTCGATTTCGCCATCAAGACCGCACCGAAACTCACCATCCAGGGCGGCACCACCGAGGTGCTCCGCGGCATCATCGCCCGCGGGCTTGGTTTGCGCTAGTCGCGCGGACTTGGCTTGCGCTAATTCAATCGAGGATCATCATGAGCACCTATACAGATATCGGCGTCGAAAAGGTCGGGCACGTCGGCACCATCGAGATCCGCCGTCCGCCGCTCAACTTCTTCGACATCTCGCTGATCAACCAGATCGCGGATGCGCTCGACGAGTTCGACCGCGACATCGAGATCCGCGCCTCGGTGCTCTCGGCGCAGGGCAAGGCGTTCTGCGCCGGCGCCAATTTTGGCGACCCGGCGCGACAAGCCCAGGAAGCGCGCGAGGCTAACAAGAAGGGCGATCCGGCGGACAATCTTGGCCCGATCAGCCATCTCTACATCCAGGCCGTGCGTATCTTCCGCGCCAAGAAGCCGATCGTCGCGGCCGTGCAGGGCGCAGCCATCGGCGGCGGCCTGGGTCTCGCGGTGTCCGCGGATTTCCGCGTCACCTGCCCCGAAGCACGGTTCTCCGCGAACTTTACAAAACTCGGCTTCCATCCCGGCTTCGGTTTGACCGTGACGCTGCCGGAGCTGATCGGCAAGAACAACGCCGAGCTGATGTTCTACACCAGCCGCCGCGTCACCGGCGAAGAAGCGGTCAAATGGGGCCTCGCCAACGAGCTGGTGCAGCAGGACCAGGTGAAGTCGGCCGCGATGAAGCTCGCCGGCGAGATCGCCGAGTGCTCTCCGCTCGGCCTGCTCTCGACCCGCGCGACGATGCGCGCCAGCCTCGCCGACCGCGTCATGGCCGCGACCAACCACGAGCTCGCCGAGCAGACCCGCCTGCGCGCAACGGAAGACTTCAAGGAAGGCGTCAAGGCCACGGAAGAACGGCGCGCGGCGAATTTCAGGGGGCGGTAGTCAACTATCGCGCCGGTGCTTCGACAACCTCTCCCGTCGTCCCCGCGAAGGCGGGGACCCATAACCACAGGGAGAAGTCGTAGCGCAAGCTGGTAACTCCGAGTCTTCGTCAAACCACACCCTGTGGTTATGGGTCCCGGATCTGCGCTTCGCTTGTCCGGGACGACGGCGGTAGGTGTGGCTGCTATTTCCTTCCCACCACCAGCGCATCCACGATCGTCACGCCCTGCCCTTCGGCGTGCACCAGCACCGGGTTGAGCTCGATCTCCGCAATCTGCCTCGCGTGGCGCGCGGCGAGCACGGAGATGTCGGCGATCAATTGCGATAGCGCCGCAACGTCCGCCTTCACAGCTCCGCGAAAACCGTTCAAGAGCGGCGCCGCCTTCAATCCGGCCAGCATTGCGCTCGCTTCTTCTGCGCCGACCGGCGCCGGGCGATAGGCGACGTCACGGAATAGTTCCGTGGTGATCCCGCCGAGACCCACCATCACCATCGGACCAAAGGTCTCGTCGGTCATCGTTCCGACGATGATCTCGACGCCCCGCCTTGCCATCGGGCCGACCAGCACGCCCTGGATCACGGCCTCCGGCCGGTGCTTGCGCGCATTGGCGAGCAAGGCCTCGAACGCCAGAAACACCTCGCCCTTGGTGGCGATGTTGACGCGCACGCCGCCGACCTCGCCTTTGTGCGAGATATCGGGCGACTGGATCTTCATCACCAGCGGGAGGCCGATTCGGGCGACCGCTTCATCGAGCCCGGCCTTGTCCTTCACCAGCACCTCGTCCGGCAACGCAATACCGGCGGCGCGCAGCAACGCCTTGCTGTCGGCCTCTGACAGAACCGGCGAGGTCAGATGCACGGAGAGATCGCGTGACGGCGGCCGCGCCTCGTCCGCAGGCTTCGGCAGCTCGAATCGGGCGTAGTCGACGAGCTGCCGCATCGCGACGCCGGCATGGGTCAGACCCGAGAGCACGACGACGCCGGATTTGCCAAGCTCGCGCCGCGCGAAGTCGGACGGCACCGTGTAGGAATAGAACACCACCGGCTTGTGCTGCGCCGCCAGCACCGGCGTCAGCTCCTCCTCCCTGAAGGGCTTGCGCACCTCGCTCGAGAGCGACAGCACGACCAGGATCGCTTCGACCTCGTCCGAGGCGGTGAGCAGATCGACGCTCTTCTGGAGACCGCCCGAGGTCACGCCTTGCGCGGTGACGTCGATCGGATTGCGCGCGGTGCCGTAAGACGGCATCAGCGTCTTGATCTCCGCCTGGATCCGCTCGGACAATTCCGGCACCTGCAACCCCCGTAGCGCCACCGCATCCGCGCCCCAGATGCCGGCGCCGCCCGAGACGGTGACGACGGCGACGCGATCGCCCTTCGGCAACGGGTTGCTCGCCAGCACTGCGGCGATCGTCAGCGCTTCGTCGAGATCGTTGGAGACGATGAAGCCGTATTTCGCGAACACCGCGTCATAGGCTGCCGACCAGCCGGCCATGCTCGCGGTATGCGAGGCCGCGGCACGCTGACCTGCCCCGGAGCGGCCGACTTTCGTCACGATGACGGGCTTCTTCATTTCAGCCGCCCGCCCCGCAGCCGCGAGAAACTTGTCGACGTCGCGGATGCCCTCGATGAACAGCAGGATCACGTCGGTCGAGGCGTCCTGCACCAGGTAATCCAGGAACTCGCCGGCGCCGAGATCGGATTCGTTGCCGGCGCTGACGACGTAGCTCACGGCGACACCGAGCGCACGGGCGCGGTGATAATAGGCAAAGCCGATGCCGCCGCTCTGCGCGACGATGCCGATCCGTCTTTGCGTGGCGATAAGCGGCACCACACCGGGCTTGACGTCCACGGCCGGACTGAACGTCGCCGCCACGCACTGCACCTGACTGAAGAAGCCCTCGGCATTCGGGCCCGAGATCCGCATGCCGGTGCGCTTGGCCAGCGCCGCGATCGCATCCTGCATCGCTGCACTGTCGCCGCCCTCCTCCGCGAACCCGGAAGAGATGATGACCGCGTTCTTGACGCCGGCGGCGGCGCATTGCTCGAGTGCAGGCAGCACGGCACGGGCGGGAATGATGACGACGGCGAGATCGATCGGCGCACCGATCTCCGCGATCGATTTGTAGCAGACGAGCCCGTCGATCTCGGCGTAGTTCGGGTTCACCGGGTAGATCTTTCCGGGATACTCGTTCTTGCGCAGCATCGACAAGAGCCGCCCCGGGATCTTCTCGTGATCGCGGGAGGCGCCGATCAGCGCGATGCTCGCGGGCGAAAAGAAGCTGTCGAGCGGATGCGGCATGTTGAACCCTTGCTCTTGTCTCTATCCGTCATCCTGAGGCGCGAGCCGCGCGGTGCGCAGCACCGCGCGGGGAGCCTCGAAGGATGAACGGCCCCGCCGTGGCCGTCGCCCTTCGAGGCTCGCCGAAGAGGCGAGTACCTCAGGGTGACGGATAACGGTTGAGGGATCAACTCACCCGGAAGGTTACGCCGCCCAGCAAGAACTCATTGCCAGCCACCGCGTGGCCCTTCGCCCTCGCCGCATGCAGCACCTGCGCGACATCCGCGACCCGAAACTCCAGCGCGCTCATGATCTCGCTGGCGCCCTTCACAAAGCGGAAACTGGCGTTGGGCAGTTTCAGCTCGGCAACGCCGTTGCTGGCGGCGTTGGGCGCAACCCCGATGATCCTGCCCCAATGCTCCGCGAGTCCCTGCGGCTCCGGGCTCTGCATCTCGACGCCGGTCAGCGCCTGCGTCACATCCTTGCGGATGAATTTTTGCCAGTCCGGTCCGGCCGGCGGATACGCGCCCAGAATGTCGTCGCTGCCTTCGGTGTGGTTGAACTCGATGAAGGCCGCGCGGCAGTCGCGCGGATGGAGTTGCACGCCGTGATAAGGCGCATGGTCGATCACGTTCGCCGTGCGCACGCCAAGCGCGTTGGCGCTGCGACCGCGCTCGTCCGGATCGTCGCAGCAGAAGATCGCCATATAGCCGCCGCGGCCGCCGGTCTTCTCGATGAAGCGGCCGGCGGTGGTGCCGACCTTGAACGGTGCCACCACTTCCAGCAGGATCGTGTCGACCGGGAGCAGCGCGTTCTCCAGGCCGTATTTCGCGACATTGCCGTCACGATAGCAGACGGCGAGGCCCATGATCTCCGCGATGTCGGAGATGACGGGCGCGAGCTGCGGCGCGACCAGGCAGATCTGCCGCAAGCGCATATACGAAGACATCGTCATTCGCCTCTGAAGGCGGGCTTGCGCTTCTCGACGAAGGCCGTTGCGGCCTCCTTGTGATCGGCGGTGTCGCCGCAGCGGGTGTGATGGATCGCCTCGCCGTCAAAGCAATCCTCCAGCGCCAGGTGCTCGGCATTGTTGATGTTGCGCTTGATGAAGCCGAGTGCGATCGAGGGGCCCTGCGCCAGCGACAGCGCGAGCTCGTGGGCAGCAGCGTCGATCTCCGCGTCGGGCACGACCTTGGTCACCATGCCGATCGCATGCGCCTCCTTCGCCGTCAGCACCGGCGACATCAGGTAGAGCTCGCGCGCCCGCGCGCTGCCGAGCAGCTGGGTCAGGAAATAGGTGCCGCCGTAATCGCCGGAGAAGCCGACCTTGGCGAAGGCGGTCGTGATCTTGCAGGATTCGCTGGCGATGCGCAGATCGCAGGACAGCGCCATCGACAGGCCCGCGCCGGCCGCGGCGCCGTCGAGCTGCGCCACCACCGGTTTCGGCATCTGGTGCAGGATGCGCGAGACCTCCATGCCGCGGCGCAAATTCGCAAGCTTCTGCTCGAACGGCAGCGGCGCGCGGCCCTCCGCCATCGACTTGACGTCGCCGCCGACGCAGAACGAGCCACCGGCGCCCTTGAACAGCACCGCGCGCACCTCCGGATCGTCAGCCGCGCGCCGCGCCGCCTCGACCAGCCCGCGCACCATGTCCGGGTTGAGCGCGTTCTTCCGTTCGGGGCGATTCATCGTGATGGTGAGCAGCCCGCCTTCGAGCTTTTGCAGGACCATGTCGTTGCTCATGGGACGTCTCCCTCTTGTTGTTTGTTTTGGTCGTCGTTCCGGGGCGATGCAAATCATCGAACTATGGTGCGCAATTGCGCACCTGGGAACCTCGAGATCCCGGGTTCTCGCTACGCGAGCCCCGGGATGACGCTTCGCGTCACTTCTTCACCAGCGGGCAGCGCGACTGCTCCAGCGACTGGAACGCTTCGCTGCCGGGCACGGTGGCGAGCAGCTTGTAGTCGTCCCAGCGGCCCTTGGACTCCGATGGCTTCTTCACCTCGAACAGGTACATGTCGTGAATCATGCGGCCGTCCTCGCGGATCTTGCCACCCTTGGCGAAGAAATCGTTGATCGGCGTCTCCTTCATCACCTTGATGACCGCAGCCGCATCCGTCGTACCCGCCGCCTTCACGGCTTTCAGGTAATGCGTCACGGACGAATAGACGCCGGCCTGCGCCGAGGTCGGCGGCCGCTTCATGCGCTCGGTGAAGCGCTTCGAGAACGCGCGCGTGTCGTCGTTGAGGTCCCAGTAGAAGGCTTCCGCCAGCAGCAGGCCTTGCGCCGTCTCCAGTCCGATCGAATCGATATCGGTCACGAAGGCCAGCAGCGGCGAGACCTTCTGGCCGCCCTTGGTGATGCCGAACTCGGCCGCCTGCTTGATGGCATTGACGGTGTCGCCGCCGGCGTTGGCAAGGCCGATCACCTTGGCCTTGGAAGCCTGGGCCTGAAGCAGGAAGGACGAGAAATCCGACGTGTTGAGCGGATGGCGCACGCCGCCGAGCACCTTGCCGCCGGTCTTGGTGACGACGGCGCTGGTGTCCTTCTCCAGATCCTGGCCGAAGGCATAGTCGGCCGTGAGGAAGAACCAGGTATCGAGGCCCGATTTCACCGCCGCAAGGCCGGTCACGTTGGCCTGGCCGTAGGTATCGAACACGTAGTGCACGGTGTAGGGACCGCAGGCCTCGTTGGTGAGACGGATCGAGCCCGGGCCGTTGAACATGATGATCTTGTTGCGCGCCTTCGCGATCTCGCCGGCAGCAAGCGCGGTTGCGGAGGCGGCGACGTCGTAGATCATCTCGACGCCCTGGTTGTCGAGCATGTCGCGGGCGATGTTGGCGGAGAGATCCGCCTTGTTGAGATGGTCGGCCGCCAGCACCTGGATCTTGCGTCCCAGCACCTCGCCGCCGAAGTCTTCGACGGCCATCTTGGCTGCAGTCTCGCTGCCGGGACCGGTGATGTCGGCATAGAGGCTCGACATGTCGAGAATGCCGCCGATCTTCAGTGGCGGCTTGTCCTCGGCCTGCACGGCGCTCGCACTCAGCGCAAACGCAGCGGCAAAAATGCCCGGCAAAATTCTCTTCATCGAAAAGACCTCCCTTATCGCGCCGTGCTCTGATGGCGGCTTGGTTATTGCTTTTGGCTATCGCTATTGGCTATCGCTATTGCCGCAATCATGCCGCATGCGCGACAGGGCAGCAAGCGCGAGGGGCGTGCAGGTCGCGCGATCGTCACGCGTTTTCCGCAAAGCGGAATGGTGGGATGACGCAAGATGTTTCCGCATCGTCATTGCGAGCGCTTCGCTGCGCTCGCAATGACGGAGTGTGAGGAAGCCTCTTCGCGACCCGCTACGCATGGGTTAAAGCTGGAGCGCAACGCAACCTCTCCGGGCAACGTGACACGATCACTCATCCTCATCGCCGCAGCGCTGCTCGTCCTCGCATCTCGTGATGCGTTGGCGGCGCCGTGCCAATTCGAGTCCCAGGGCGAAGGCCGCGTCACCGCGATCATCGATGGCCGCAGCGTGCGCCTCGATGACGGCCGCGAGGTGCGCCTCTCCGGAATCGAACCGACCGCGACGACGAAGCAGGCGCTGGCCTCGCTGCTGGTCGGCCGCGACGTGACGCTGCGGAGCGCTGACGACACGCCCGATCGCTATGGGCGCCAGGGCGGGCTGGTCTTCATCGGCGAAAGCGACACCCCGGTGCAGGCGAAGCTGCTGGCCCAGGGCGAGGCCATCGTCTCCGCCGAGATCGCCGACAAGGACTGTGCGGCCGCCCTGATGTCGTCGGAGGCCGAGGCGCGGCGCCAAAAAAAGGGCAACTGGGCTGACCTGTCGGCCATAAAAAACGCGGAAAGTCCGGACGATATTTTGGCCGGGATCGGGCGCTTTGTGGTGGTCGAGGGCAAAGTCCTGTCGGTCCGGCAAGCTGGGGCAATGACCTACCTCAACTTCGGACGGAACTGGACACGCGGCTTTGCCGTGACTATTTCAAGGCGCGCGTTACCGGCGTTCGAAAACGCCGGGGTTGCCATTAAGTCCTTGGAAAATCGACGTATTCGAGTCCGAGGCTGGGTTGAGGGGAATACGGGGCCGCGTATCGATGTGCTCCGGGCGGGACAGGTCGAGTTGCTGAGTGCAAACGAGCCGACAGGGGTAAGGCCTTAAGCGGGCCGGGCACGGGTTAACGACGTGAATGGGGTGCTAGAACAGCACAAAACGAGTGAAGGCCGCCGCCTTCGGGCTGCGCCGGCTGCGCTATGCCTTGTGCTGGGCACGGCGCTCGCCGGCTGCGGCGATATGGGCCGGTTCCAGACCGCGGCGGCCCCGCCGGCGGTCGCGATGCCCAAGCCGAAGCCCGCAGTCGCGCAGACCCCCGCCACCGAAAAGGAGCACGAGCGCATCCTGGCGAGCTATGGCGGCGCCTATGACGACCCCCGGCTCGAATCGCTGGTCACCAAGACCGTCGACCGGCTCGTCGCCGCCTCGGACCGCCCCGACCAAGGCTACCGGGTCACCATTCTCAATTCCGGCGCAGTGAACGCCTTCGCGCTGCCTAACGGCCAGCTCTACGTCACGCGCGGTCTGCTTGCGCTTGCGAGCGATACGTCGGAATTGTCCTCCGTGCTCAGCCACGAGATGGCGCATGTGCTGTCCAAGCACGCCGCGATGCGCGAGGACCAGGCGCGCCAGGCCGCGATCGTCACCCGTGTCGTCACCGACATGAGCAACGATCCCGATCTCACCGCGCTCGCGCTGGCCAAGACCAAGCTCACCATGGCGAGCTTTTCGCGCAACCAGGAGTTCGAGGCGGACGGCATCGGCGTCGGCATCTCCGCCAAGGCACATTTCGACCCTTATGGCGCCGCACGCTTTCTTTCGGCGATGGAGCGCAATGCCGAGCTGAAGGCCGGCAAGGCCTCCTCGCTCGATCCGCGCGCGCAGGACTTCACCTCGTCGCATCCGGCAACCCCGGAGCGTGTGCAGAACGCGCAGACCATCGCGCGGCAGTACGTCGCTCCAGAGGGCGGCGAGCGCGACCGCGAGAGCTATCTCGCCGCGATCGACAACCTCGTCTATGGCGAAGACCCGAGCGAAGGTTTTGTCCGCGGCCGCCGCTTCCTGCATCCGAAGCTCGGCTTCACCTTCCAGGCGCCGGACAATTTCACGCTCGACAACACCGCGCAGGCGGTGATCGGCGTGCGTGACGGCGGCTCGCAGGCGATGCGCTTCGACGTGGTGCGGGTGCCGGCCGAGCAGTCGCTCGGCGATTACCTCAATTCAGGCTGGATGGAAGGCGTCGAGAAGGCGTCCACGGAAGACATCACCATCAACGGCTTCCCGGCCGCGTCCGCCACCGCCAAGGGCGACCAGTGGCAGTTCAAGGTCTATGCGCTGCGCTTCGGCAGCGACGTCTACCGCTTCATCTTCGCGGCACGGCAGAAGTCGACCGAGAGCGAGCGCAACGCGCGCGAGACCGTCAACTCGTTCCGCCGCCTGACCCTCGACGAGATCCAGGCCGCGCGCCCGCTGCGCATCAAGGTCATCACCGTGCAGCCCGGCGACACCGTGGAATCGCTCTCCCACCGCATGGCCGGCGTCGATCACCCCGCCGAGCGCTTCCGCGTGCTCAACGGCCTCGATCGCACCGCGCAGGTGAAGGTGAGGGATCGCGTGAAGATCGTCGCGGACTGAGGCTGCAGTCGTTCGGCAAACTCCGCCGTCGTCCCGGCGCAGGCCGGGACCCATAGCCACAGGATTGAGTTCGGCGAAGACTCGGAGTTGACAGCCCGCTCCACAACCCCTCCCTGGGCTTATGGGTCCCGGCCTTCGCCGGGACGACACTGATTTTGCGGCGGACTGCTCGAGCCCGACTAGCCGCCCGCGTCCATATCGCCCGCCTCGCGCTGGCCGCTGAGCCAGAGCGCGAGCAGCGTCCAGAACGCGCCGGAGAGCAAATACGCACCCGAGGCGATGACGCCGAGATTGGTCGCCAGCAACAGAGCGACGAGCGGGGCGAAGCCGGCGCCGAACAGCCAGGCCATGTCCGAGGTCAGCGCCGAGGCCGTGTAGCGATACGCCTGCTTGAAGTTCGAGGCGATCGCGCCCGAGGACTGACCGAAGGACAGGCCGAGCAGGATGAAGCCGATCACCATGTAGATGGTCTCACCGAACGCGCCGGCATCGAGCAGCTGCGGGGCGAAGCCGCTGTAGATCGCGATTGCGATCGCCGATCCCATCAGCAGCGACTTGCGGCCGACGCGGTCGGCGATGATGCCCGAGAGCACGATCGCGCCGACACCGAACACGGCGGCGACGATCTCGATGATCAGGAAGCGCACCGGGCTTTCGCGGGTGAACAGGAACACCCAGGACAGCGGAAACACGGTGACCATGTGGAACAGCGCGAAGCTTGCGAGCGGCGCGAACGCGCCGAGCATGATGTTCTGGCCTTCGCGCGCGACGGTGTCGGAGATGCGCGCGGGCTGCAATTCGCGGGTCTCGAACAGGGAGGCATATTCCTCGGTCGTCACCATGCGCAGGCGGGCGAACAGCGCCACGACATTGATGGCGAAGGCGACGAAGAACGGATAGCGCCAGCCCCAGTCGAAGAAATCGTCGGCCGAGAGATTGCCGGCGAAATAGGCGAACAGCGCGCTCGCCACGATCAGCCCGAGCGGGGCCCCGAGCTGCGGCACCATCGCGTACCAGCCGCGCTTGGAGGGCGGCGCATTCAGCGCCAGCAGCGAAGCCATACCGTCCCAGGCGCCGCCCCAGGCCAGACCCTGCGCGATACGCGCCAGCGCCAGCAGCCAAATCGCGGCGCTGCCGATCTCGGAATAGCCGGGCAGGAACGCGAGCGCCACGGTGGCGGTGCCGAGCAGGAACAGCGCCGAGACCAGCTTGGCCGTCTTGCCGTACTCCCGGTCGACCGTCATGAAAATGACGGTGCCGATCGGCCGGGCCATGAAGGCCAGCGCGAAGATCATGAAGGAATAGAGGGTGCCGGTCAGCTCGCTGGTGAATGGGAACACCAGGCGCGGGAACACGATCACCGAGGCGATCGCGTAGACGAAGAAGTCGAAGAATTCCGAGGTCCGGCCGATGATGACGCCGATGGCAATCTCGCCGGGACTGGCCTGGTCGTGGCCGTGCTCGCCCGAGTGGAGGTCTGCCATTGCGGGGGTCTGTGCCGTCGCCATTCGTGCGCCCTTAACGTCCTGAAAACCAAAGCCGACCGCCCGGCGGGGCGCCAGGCAATCCGGGCCTGTCTGACCCAACATTCCGCACTGCAACATTGGACAAATTGTCCAATGTCCGGATTGCTGCGCCGCAGCTACCCGTTGGCCCCGCAAAGGAAACTCATTCTCAAAGGCTCGGCCCGTGTCCCGTCTCAAGATCCTGGCGCTGCTACCCCTGGCAGTTGCGCTCAGTGGCTGCAACTACGTCGTGCTGGCGCCAGCCGGCGACATCGCTGCCCAGCAGCGCGACCTCGTCATCATCTCCACTGTCCTGATGCTCCTGATCGTCGTCCCCGTGATGGCGCTGACGGTGCTGTTCGCCTGGCGCTACCGCCAGTCCAACACCGCGGCGCGCTACGAGCCGGAATGGGATCACTCGACCAAGCTCGAGCTGGTGATCTGGTCGGCGCCGCTGCTGATCATCATTTGCCTGGGCGCGCTGACCTGGATGGGGACGCATCTGCTCGACCCCTATCGCACGCTCGGCCGCATCAAAGCGGAGCAGGCCGTGGACCAGTCCAAGGCCCCGCTCGAGGTCGACGTCGTCGCGCTCGACTGGAAGTGGCTCTTCATCTATCCGGACTACGGCATCGCCACCGTCAACGATCTGGCAGCTCCGGTCGATCGTCCGATCAACTTCCGCATCACCGCCTCCTCGGTGATGAACTCGTTCTACATCCCCGCGCTCGCCGGCCAGATCTACGCAATGCCGGGCATGGAGACGAAGCTCCACGCGGTGGTGAACCATCCCGGCACCTACAAGGGCTTTTCGGCGAACTACAGCGGCGCCGGCTTCTCCGGCATGCACTTCAACTTCCAGGGCCTCGACGACAAGGGCTTTGACGCCTGGATCGCCAGCGCCAAGTCCGCCGGCGGCTCGCTCGGACGTGCCGAATATCTCCAGCTCGAAAAGCCCAGCCAGAACGAGCCGGTGCGGCGCTGGGGCACGATCGATTCCGATCTCTACCGCCTGATCCTCAACATGTGCGTCGAGACCGGCAAGATGTGCCAGAGCGAGATGATGGCGATCGACGCCAAGGGCGGCGCCGGCCATCAGGGCCTGAACAACACCCTGCCGCTCTCCTACGACAAGTACGCCCGCCGCGGCACCGCGCTCGGCCCCGAGCCGACCTTCGTCGCCGGCACCTGCACGCCGGATGCGCCGCAGGGCAAGACCACCGCCTCCATCACGGCGCCCGTCGACACCGCGCCGCTGCTCGGCGCCGGCCTGAAGCGGCCGACTTTCGCGCCGCTCAAGTCCTCGTCCTTCTTCCTCGGACAGCGTCCGAAGTCAGACTCCTAAAGAGAGCTCGCATGTCTCCTGATCTTCTCAAGCTCATCTTCGGCCGGCTCGGCCTCGAGTCACTGCCATTGCACGAGCCGATCGTCGTCGGCACCTTCGTGGTGGTCGCGCTCGGCGGCGCCACGCTGCTCGGCGGCCTCACCTATTTCCGTCTCTGGGGCTACCTCTGGCGCGAATGGTTCACCACGGTGGACCACAAGCGCATCGGCATCATGTACATGATCCTCGGCATCGTGATGCTGCTGCGCGGCTTCGCGGACGCGCTGATGATGCGCGGCCAGCAGATGCTCGCGTTCGGCGGCTCCGAAGGCTATCTCAACGCCCATCACTACGACCAGGTCTTCACCGCGCACGGCGTGATCATGATCTTCTTCGTGGCGATGCCGCTGGTCACTGGCCTGATGAACTACGTCGTGCCGCTCCAGATCGGCGCGCGCGACGTGTCGTTCCCGTTCCTGAACAATTTCAGCTTCTGGATGACGGTCGGCGGCGCGGTGCTGGTGATGGCCTCGCTGTTCATCGGCGAATTCGCCCGCACCGGCTGGCTCGCCTATCCGCCGCTGTCGAACATCGGCTACAGCCCTGACGTCGGCGTCGACTATTACATCTGGGCGCTGCAGGTCGCAGGCGTCGGCACGACCTTATCCGGCATCAACCTGATCTGCACCATCGTCAAGCTGCGCTGCCCCGGCATGACCATGATGAAGATGCCGGTGTTCACCTGGACGTCGCTCTGCACCAACATCCTGATCGTCGCCTCCTTCCCCGTCCTGACCGTGGTGCTCGCGCTGCTCTCGCTCGATCGCTACGTCGGCACCAACTTCTTCACGAACGATTTCGGCGGCAGCCCGATGATGTACGTGAACCTGATCTGGATCTGGGGCCATCCCGAGGTCTACATCCTGGTTCTCCCCGCCTTCGGCATCTTCTCGGAAGTCACCTCGACCTTCTCCGGCAAGCGGCTGTTCGGCTACACCTCGATGGTCTACGCCACGGTCGTCATCACCATCCTGTCGTACCTGGTCTGGCTGCACCACTTCTTCACGATGGGCTCGGGCGCCAGCGTCAACTCGTTCTTCGGCATCACCACGATGATCATCTCGATCCCCACGGGCGCGAAGATGTTCAACTGGCTGTTCACGATGTATCGCGGCCGCATCCGCTACGAGCTGCCGATGATGTGGACGATCGCCTTCATGCTGACCTTCGTGCTCGGCGGCATGACCGGCGTTCTGCTCGCTGTGCCGCCGGCCGACTTCGTCCTGCACAACAGCCTGTTTCTGATCGCGCACTTCCACAACGTGATCATCGGCGGCGTGGTGTTCGGCGCCTTTGCCGGCATCAACTACTGGTTCCCGAAGGCGTTCGGCTTCAAGCTCGATGTCTTCTGGGGCAAGCTGTCGTTCTGGTTCTGGGTCGTCGGCTTCTACCTCGCCTTCATGCCGCTCTACGTGCTCGGCCTGATGGGCGTGACCCGCCGTCTGCGCGTGTTCGACGATCCCAGCCTCCAGATCTGGTTCGTCATCGCCGCGATCGGTGCCTTCCTCGTCTTCCTCGGCATCCTCAGCATGCTGATGCAGTTCGCGGTCAGCCTCCTCAAGCGCGAGCAGCTCAAGGACGTCACCGGCGATCCCTGGGATGCACGCACGCTGGAATGGGCCACCTCATCGCCGCCGCCGGACTACAACTTCGCCTTCACCCCCGTCGTTCACGACAATGACGCGTGGTGGGACATGAAGAAGCGCGGCTACCAGCGTCCGCTCACCGGGTTCAGGCCGATCCACATGCCCAGCAGCACCGGCACCGGCGTCATTCTCGCCGGCCTCGCCACCGCGATGGGATTCGGCCTGATCTGGTACATCTGGTGGCTGGCGGCTGCGAGCTTCATCGCGATGCTCGTCGTCGGGATCGGTCACACCTTCAACTATCACCGCGACTTCGACATTCCGGCCGACGACGTCATCCGGACCGAGGACGCGCGCACCAAACTGCTCGCCGGAGTCAAGTAAATGACTATCGCTGTCAATCCCTCGCAAACCGGCGAGCCGGTCTTCTATCTCGCCGACGAGCATCCGCATCCGGAAGGCTACAGCACCTCGCTGGGCTTCTGGATCTACCTGATGAGCGACTGTCTCATCTTCGCGATGCTGTTCGCCGCCTTCGGCGTGCTCGGCGCCAACTACGCCGCCGGGCCCGCGCCGAAGGACCTGTTCGACCTCGACCTGGTCGCGGTGAACACCTCGATGCTGCTGCTGTCGTCGATCACCTACGGCTTCGCCATGCTGACCATGCAGCAGAACAAGATCGCCCAGACGCAGATGTGGCTGGCGATCACCGGCCTGTTCGGCGCCGCCTTCATCGGCATCGAGCTGACCGAGTTCGCCCACATGATCCATGAAGGCGCAACGCCCCAGCGCAGCGCCTTCCTGTCCGCCTTCTTCACCCTGGTCGGCACCCACGGCCTGCACGTCAGCTGCGGCCTGATCTGGCTGGTGACCCTGATGGTGCAGGTCTGGAAGTTCGGCCTGATCGAGGCCAACCGCCGCCGCCTGATGTGCCTGTCGATGTTCTGGCACTTCCTCGACGTGGTCTGGATCGGCGTCTTCACCTTCATCTATCTCCTGGGAGTTCTGCGATGAACACCGATACCCACGCCGCCCACGCGGACGATCATCACCACGGCGATGGTCACGCCCACGGCACGTTCTCGACCTATCTCCTCGGCTTCGTGCTCTCGGTCGTGCTCACCGCGATCCCGTTCTGGCTGGTGATGAGCGGCGCGCTGCCGAGCAAGCAGATCACCGCGCTGGTCATCATGGCCTTCGCGGTCGTGCAGATCGTCGTGCACATGATCTACTTCCTGCACATGACCACGAAGTCCGAGAACGGCTGGAGCATGATGGCGCTGATCTTCACCATCGTCATGGTGGTGATCGCGCTGTCCGGTTCGCTGTGGGTGATGAACCACCTCAACAGCAACATGATGCCGATCCACCAGATGAGCGGAATGAAGTGAACGAATTGGGGACCGTGACGAGCAAGACAGGATGGGCGCGCCGTAACGCTGTGCGCCCGTCCCTGTGGCTCACGGTCCTCTCGCTCACGGCCTTTGCAGTTCTGATCGCGCTCGGCGTCTGGCAGATCGAACGTCGCGCCTGGAAGCTGGCGTTGATCGACCGCGTCGAGCAACGCGTCCATGCCCCGGCCCAGCCGATCCCCTCGCCCGCGGCGTGGCCTGCGGTCTCGGCCGCAAGCGACGAATACAGGCACGTCACCGTCAGCGGCCGCTTCCTGCATGACCGCGAGACGCTGGTTCAGGCCGTCACCGAGGAAGGCCCCGGCTATTGGGTGCTGACGCCGCTCAAACGCGACGACGGCACGCTCGTCCTGATCAACCGCGGCTTCGTGCCGTCCGAGCGGCGCGAGGCATCGACACGCCGGGATGGCAATCCGGACGGCGAGGTCGCGATCACCGGCCTGCTCCGCATGACGGAGCCGAAAGGCGGCTTCCTCCGGAACAACGTTCCCCAACACAACCGCTGGTACTCGCGGGATGTCGTCGCGATCGCGACGGCACGCGGCCTCCACGATGTCGCACCCTTTTTCGTCGATGCCGATGCCGGATCACAAACCGCCCAAGGCCCCTTCGAAGGCCCCATCGGCGGATTGACCGTGATCCGCTTTCCCAATAACCACCTGATCTACGCGCTGACGTGGTTTGCCCTGGCTGTCATGCTGGCCGGTAAACTTTTCGTCACATTCGGCGGCGGGCTGTTCCGCCGCGGGCGCTTCGTCCACGAACCGGCCGGCGGCTCCGACGCTGCCGCCCGCAGGACGGGATCAGATGCTGGAACGATCGTCGAACAGGCCTGACGACGGAAAAACGCCTCCCCAGGCGTTTGGCGAGCTCGCCGTCACGCTGCAATCGCAGGCGGACGCGCGCAGCGAGCTGGTCGGCGCTACGCCGACCGACGACGAGACCAACCGCAAGAACATGGCGCTGCTGATCCAGCTGCGCTGGACCGCGGTGGTCGGCCAGATCGTGACCATCGGCGGCGTGCATTTCTGGCTCGGCATTCCCCTGCCGCTGGAGCGGATGGGCGCGGTGATCGGCGCGCTGGTGCTGCTCAACGTCTCGAGCCTGGTCTGGGTGCGCCATCGTGCCGCGATCTCCAACAACGAGCTGCTGGTCGCCTTGATGCTCGACGTCGCGGCACTGACCGCGCAGCTCTATCTCAGTGGCGGCGCCACCAATCCGTTCACCTCGCTATTCCTGCTCCAGGTGACGCTGGGCGCCGTGCTGCTCGATGCGCGCTCGACCTGGTCGCTGGTGGCGCTGACCTGCGCCAGCTTCGTTTGGCTGACGCTGGCGTACCGGCCGCTCGACCTGCCGCCGAACCCGATCAGCGAGACCTACAGCCTCACCGTAACAGGCATGCTCCTGGGCTTCGTGCTCAATGCCGTGCTGCTGGTCGTGTTCGTCACCCGCATCAACAGGAACCTGCGCGAGCGCGACGCGCATCTGGCGGCGCTGCGCCAGCATGCGGCCGAGCAGGACCATATCGTCCGCATGGGCCTGCTGGCATCGGGCGCGGCGCACGAGCTCGGCACCCCGCTCGCCTCGCTCTCGGTGATCCTCAGCGACTGGCGCCGCATGCCGGATCTCGCCGCCGATCAGGAGCTCGCCGAGGATCTCGCGGAGATGGAGACCTCGCTGCAACGCTGCAAGTCGATCGTCACGGGCATCCTGGTGTCGGCGGGCGAAGCGCGCGGCGAAGGGTCCTCGCCGACGACGGTGACGGCCTTCGTGACCGCACTGGTCGATGAGTGGCGCAACGCCCGTTCGGCGCGCACGCTCTACTTCGTCAACACGTTCGGCGAAGACATCGCGATCGTCTCCGACGTGGCGCTGAAACAGGTGATCTTCAACGTGCTCGACAACGCCTATGAGGTCTCGCGCGAATGGGTGGAACTGCTGGCGGAGCGCGAGGGCGACAATCTCGTGCTGTCGATCAGCGACCGCGGTCCCGGCTTTGCGCCGGAGATGCTGGCGCAGCTCGGCAAGCCCTATCACTCCAGCAAGGGCCGCGCCGGCGGCGGGCTCGGCCTGTTCCTGGTGGTCAACGTGGTGCGCAAGTTAGGGGGCAGCGTGACCGCCGAGAACCACAGGAAGCGCGGCGCCACCGTCCGCCTCACCCTGCCGCTCGCAACGCTCGCGATCGGGGGCAGCTTTGACGCCTGACCGTTCGCTCATCGTCGTCGAGGACGACGAAAGCTTTGCGCGCACGCTGAAACGCTCGTTCGAGCGCCGCGGCTACGAGGTCGTGCTGGCCGGCTCGATCGAGGAGGTGCGGAAAGTGCTGGAGGAGCGATCCTTCGGCCACGCCGTCGTCGACCTCAAGCTCGGCGGCGCCTCGGGGCTCGCCTGCGTCGAGCTGCTGCACACCCACGATGAGGAGATGCTGATCGTGGTGTTGACCGGCTTTGCCAGCATCTCGACCGCCGTCGAGGCGATCAAGCTGGGCGCCTGCCACTATCTGGCAAAGCCGTCGAACACCGACGACATCGAGGCCGCCTTCAACAGGGCCGAAGGCAACGCCGAAGTCGCGCTCGATGCACGGCCGACATCGATCAAGACGCTGGAATGGGAACGCATCCACCAGACGCTGATCGAGACGGATTTCAACATCTCGGAAGCAGCGCGGAGGTTGGGTATGCATCGGCGCACGCTGGCGAGGAAGCTCGAGAAGCGGCCGGTGAAGTGAGCGGTTCGCTGCGCGGGTGAAAAACACTCACCCGAGCTGATGACCTCGCGGCCATGCATCACTAGACTGAAGATCGGTTGCGGCGGCTGACAGCCGTCGTCGTGCTGCAACGGCCCAAGCGAGGAGACCGCCCCGTGACAATGCTCGTCGAGCGCCGCGAATCGTCTGCCGAGCCTTCACGCGCGCGCAGCCAGCGCGAGACCGAAACTGTCCAGTTCGCGCAGGCCGCACTCGCATCCGCCAAGCAGGAGGGCCTGCAACTGGCCGTGCGGGCGCGCTATGTCGCGCTTGCCATCATCGCTTGCCTGCTGCCGGCCATCAACCCGGCATGGCAGCAGCTCTACTACGTGGCGCTGCTGGGCCTGTTCGCACTGATCGGCTGGGCCCAGGTCAGGGTTGGGCGGGTCGGCGTGTCGCGGTCGGAATTGGCGCTTTTGTTCTGCGACCTGGCGCTGCTCACCTTCGTCATCGTCGTCCCGAACCCCTTCGGCACGACGCACTGGCCGGTGGCGATGCAGTACCATTTCGGCAACTTCATCTACTTCTTCGTGCTGCTCTCGGGCGCCACGCTGGCCTATTCCTGGCGAACCGTGGTTGCGGTCGGAACATGGACCGCAGCGCTCTGGGTGATCGGCATCGCATGGGTGTGGTGGCAACCTGATCGCGATCCCGCACTGACCGCCCGCATTGCGGACGCGGTGGGCAGCGATCACAGGCTGTTCGCGCTGATCTCGCCCGCTGCGATCGGATTCGGCATCCGCATCCAGGAAATCGTCGTCTTCATGATCGTCGCCGTGACGCTGGCGCTCGCCGTCCGCCGCAGCAACGATCTGCTGATCCGGCATGCCGCGGTGGAACGGGAACGCGGCAATCTTGCGCGCTACTTTTCACCCAACGTCGTGACGGAATTGTCGAAGCACGACGAGCCACTGAAGCAGGTGCGCACGCAGGACGTCGCGGTGCTGTTCGTGGATATCGTCGGCTTCACGGCCTTTGCCGATGCGCGCACCCCGGAGGAGGTGGTGCGGACGTTGCGCGAATTCCACGGATTGATGGAGCAGGAGGTTTTCCGCCACGACGGCACGTTGGACAAATATCTGGGTGACGGATTGATGGCGACATTCGGCACGCCGTTCGCCGGCACGCGCGACGCCAGCAACGCGCTGCGCTGTGCCCAGGCCATGATTGCGGCGGCGGACCGGTGGAGCGCGCAGCGAAGGGCATCCGGTGAGCCGCCGATGCACGTCAGCTTTGGCCTGCATTACGGGCCGGTGGTGCTCGGCGACATCGGGCACACCTGTCTGGAATTTGCCGTGATCGGCGCGACCGTCAACGCAGCAAGCCGTCTCGAAGCGCTGACGCGCACGCTCGACTGCGCGCTGGTGGCAAGCCACGATCTCGTCAGCCGCGCCATGCTAGAGCTCGGCAGCACAGCCGAGACATTTGCATCGTTGATCGCCCTGGATCCCCAAGCGATCCGCGGGCTCGAGCGGCCGATCGCGATCTGGACCCAGCCGCGCGCGGCGCCGTAGGGCGAGGCTCGACCGCCGTCGCATCACAAACAAAAAGCCCGGCCAAACGGCCGGGCTTTTGATCTGTTGCGATCGACGCGACGAGAGGCTTACGCCGCCTCGTCGGCGACGGTGGTGTCGTCGCCATCGGTATCGTCGGCATCGCCCTCGGCATCCGCCTCGCCCTCGGCGGCTTCCGCCTTGGCGTTGCGGCGCGGGCTCTTGGCGAGCTGGGCCTCGATCTCCTTGACCGCTTCGGTCTCGGTCGAGTGCTGCACCACCGCGATCTCGCGGGAGAGACGATCCAGCGCCGCTTCATAGAGCTGGCGTTCGCTATAGGACTGCTCAGGCTGCGACTCGGAGCGATAGAGGTCGCGCACGACTTCCGCGATCGCGACGATGTCGCCCGAATTGATCTTCGCTTCGTACTCCTGGGCGCGGCGCGACCACATGGTGCGCTTGACGCGGGCGCGGCCCTTGAGGGTCTCCAGCGCCTTCTTCACCAGCGCAGGCTCGGACAGCTTGCGCATGCCGACATTGGCGACCTTGGCGGTCGGCACGCGCAGCGTCATCTTGTCCTTGATGAAGTTGATGACGAACAGCTCGAGCTTCGCACCGGCGATCTCCTGCTCCTCGATGGCCAGGATCTGGCCGACGCCGTGAGCGGGATAGACGACGAATTCGTTGGCCTTGAAGCCCTGACGCTGGGTCACGACCTTCTTTTCCTCGACCTTCGGCGCAGCAGCCGCCGGCTTCACGGCCGGCTTGGCAGCGACAGGAGCCTTGGCAGCAGCAACAGGGGCCTTCGGCGCGGCGGACTTGGCAGCGGGAGCCTTGGCAGCAGGCTTGACAGCGGTCGCTTTCGCGGCCGGTTTGGCAGTCTTGTTAGGCATTGCGCTTCTTTTGTTCTTCGAGGACTTTGCAGCCGGCGCCTTCGTCGCGGACCGACCCTTGGATGCGCTACGGCTGGCCGCGGCGACTTTTTTGGCCTCCTTATGGGAAGCCCTCGCTGAAGTACTCTTTTTACGCGTTTTCTGTGACACAGCCTGCGCGCGGAAACTGCCACGCCCCTGTTCGACATTTGGTTTCACGGGAACCCAGAAGGGCCAACGGGGCTGACGGGGTTCGGCTTAATGTGCCCAATATAGCACATTTCCCGCAAAAATCAATGATTTAGGGGTCTTCAGGCCTGGTTTTCGACGGTCACGCCGCTATTAGGGTTAAGTTTGCGGCCGAATTAGTCTCCGGAGCCGGGGTTCGGAGAAAAATATTTCTCGAACTTTCCCTCCATGCCGTCGAATTCCTTGGCGTCGGCAGGTGATTCTTTCTTCTGGGTGATGTTCGGCCAGCTCTTGGCGTAGTCGGCGTTGACCGACAGCCACTTTTCCAGGCCCGGTTCCGTGTCCGGCTTGATGGCGTCGGCGGGGCATTCCGGCTCGCACACGCCGCAGTCGATGCATTCGTCGGGATGGATGACGAGCATGTTCTCGCCCTCGTAGAAACAGTCGACCGGGCAGACCTCGACGCAGTCGGTATACTTGCACTTGATGCAGGCTTCAGTGACGACGTAAGTCATCCAACGCTCCGAAAAGCTCTTTTAAAAGTCGCGGCTTGCGTAGCGCGGATGGCCCGGCGCCGCAAGGTCGGGGACGGTCGATCATGACGGCTTTGCGCGTTTGATCGACCAAGAAATGAATTCAAAGCGCAATTAATTGCGCTTTCCTTCGCCGAGCTCCTCGTAGAGCACGCGCGCCGAGGCGGCGTCGCCGCGGCGCTCGTTGAAGGCTATCACTTTCAACACGCGCACGGTGCGGTCGAGCGCGATGGTGAGCACGTCGCCAACCTTGATCGCATGCCCCGGCGAGGTCTCGCGCACGCCGTTGACGCGGACATGGCCGGACTCGACCAGTTCAGCCGCAGAGGTGCGCGCCTTCACCACCCGCGCGTGCCACAGCCATTTGTCGATGCGCTGCCGCTCGGTCGTGGGCTACTCCTTGCGCCCCGCGAGCTGCTCCTTCAGCGCAGCGAGCTTTGCGAAGGGCGAATTGGGATCGACCGGACGATCGCGCTCGCGCGGGTTCGCGCTCGAGGCGTAGGGACGCAGCGACGGCCCGCCCTGGCGGTCACGGCCCTTGTCGCGGTCGCGGCCACGATTGTCGCGGCCCTTGTCGCGATCGCCGCCGAACTTGCCCTTGTTGCGATCGCGATCCTTGTCGCGGTCCTTGCCCTGGAAGCTGCGGTTCTTGTCGTCGCGCCCTTCGGGACGCGGCGCGCCTTCCGCACCACCTTCGCGGCCCTTGCGGAAGTCTCTGCCGCCATCCCTGCGACCGCCGTGACGATGGCGCTCGCCGCGCTTCTCGCCGTCGGCTGCTTGCGCGGCCTCGCCTTCGGCGGGCGCAGCACCCGCCTCGGCGCCCGCCTGCGGGCGCGGCTGATGATGGTGACGCTGGTGGCGATGGCGCTCGTGGCGCGGCTTGCGATCCTCGTGACGGCCGCCGGGACGCCAGACCTCGACCAGCTCGGGCTCGGCGGGCGCGGCGTCGACAGGGGCGGCGGCATCGGGCGATGCAGCGGCCTCGACCGCGGCGGCTTCGGCGGGAGCTGCCTCAAGGCCGGCAGCCTCCGCAGGCGCAGCGGCTTCTTCTTCGGCCGGCGGCGCGATGCCGGGAGCGTCTTCGGGCGTGACGGGAGCATCTAGCGATGCTTCGAGCGCCGGCTCGTCCTGCGCGGGCTCGTCGTGCTGCTCCATGCCGGGCGCGTCTTCGACGGTGACTGCGACCGCAGCGGCTTCGATCGGTGTGTCTGCGGCGGCGGCGTCCTCGACCGGCGTTTCGGTCGCAGGCGTCTCGGCGGGAGCCTCTGCGCTGGAAGCTTCAGCAACGACCGCCACAGGCTTCGGCGGCAGCGGCGGGCGCTTCTCCATGCGATAGCCGAGCGCACGCAGCACCGAGGCGAAATCTTCGCCCGCGGAGCCCGTGAGCGAGGTCATCGCCTGCGTCACCACGAAGCTGCGGCCGTCGAACGCGCCGGCGGGCTTTTCGCCGGGCGAGTTATCACGCCAGGCCAGCGCCGGACGGATCAGATCGGCAAGGCGCTCCAGGATGTCGACGCGCACGGCGCGCTCGCCGGCCTGCTTGTAGCCGAGCACGCGATAGGCATCGCGCGGCAGTTGCTTGTCGACCGGGAACGAGGTGCGGCCCGAAGATGCCAGATGCTGCGCGCCCGAGAGCGAGGACAGATCGACATTGTCCTGCTTCAGCGCCCACAGCAGCGCGGCGAGCGCACGCGCGGCGGGCTTCAGGAGGCCGGGGAAATAGAGGTGATAGGCGCCGAAGCGGACGCCGTATTTGCGCAAGGTCGCGCGCGAGGGCTGGTCGAGATCCTTCAGCTCGTTGGCGATCTTGGGACGCTCGAGCACGCCGAGCGCCTCGACGAGCTGATAGGCGATGCCGCGGGCAATGCCGGTGACGTCCTCGGCCTTGCTGAGCTCGAACATCGGCCCGAGCAGCTTTTCGATATGCGTCTTGAGCCAGAGGTCGAGGCGGGCCTGCACCTTCTCGCGCGGGCTGCCGGTCAGGCGCTCGTCGGAGATGATGCGGATGCGCGGATGCAGCGCGTCCTCTGCGGCGGACAGTCGCGCCACGGCGTCGCCGGTCCAGCGGATGGTGCCTTCCGAGGTCAGCACGAACTGCTCGTCCGGCGCGTTGCCCAGTTTTTCGGCGCGCGCGTTGATCTCGCCGGCGAGCACCGCTTGGGCCGCAGCCTGCAAGGCTTTCGCATCGGAGCCGGCTTCCGCGGCGTCCGGTGCAAAGGTGAAGCCATCGAGACGGCCGATGACATGGCCTTCGACGATGACTTCGCCGGTCTTGCCGATTTCAGTATTCAAGCTCGTGTTCTCCCGCAGGCGGCGCATCAATACACTGGTCCGGCGATCAACGAAACGCTCAGTCAAGCGTTCATGGAGCGCATCCGATAATTTATTTTCGACCTCCCGCGTAATCCCCTGCCAGTGTTCGGGGTCCGCGAGCCAGTCCGGCCGGTTGGCGACGAAGGTCCAGGTGCGGATCTGCGCGATCCGGCCCGACAGGGTGTCGATATCGCCGTCGACGCGGTCGGCCTGGTCCACCTGGGCCGCGAACCAGGCATCGGGAATGCGGCCCTTCTGCATCAGGAAGCCGTACAGCGTGGTCACGAGCTCGCCATGGGCCGCCGGCGACAATTTTCGGTAGTCGGGGACCTGGCAGGCCTCCCACAGCCGCTCCACGGCCAGCTTGCCATGTGCGGAATCGCGCACATCGGCGTCGCGGGCGACGTGGTCGAGCACGCGCATGTCTTCTGCAATGGGCGCCCGCGTCAACGCCTCATGGCCGGGGGAGAGGTTCAGCGACACCTGGAGCGCGCCGAGCGAGGAGAAATCCAGCTTCGAATTGCGCCATTGCAGCATCTTCACGCTGTCGAAAGTGTGGTTCTGCAGCGCGTTGACGAGCTCGGGCTCGAACGGCGCGCAGCGGCCCGTGGTGCCGAACGTTCCATTCCGCGTGGCGCGGCCGGCGCGGCCGGCGATCTGCGCGAATTCGGACGGCGTCAGGCGGCGGAACTGATAGCCGTCGAACTTGCGGTCGGAGGCGAAGGCGACGTGGTCGACGTCGAGATTGAGGCCCATGCCGACCGCGTCGGTGGCGACGAGATAGTCGACGTCGCCGTTCTGGAACATCGACACTTGCGCATTTCTGGTGCGCGGGCTGAGCGAGCCGAGAACGACGGCCGCGCCGCCATGCTGGCGGCGGATCAGCTCGGCGATGGCGTAGACCTCGTCGGCCGAGAACGCGACGATGGCGGTGCGGCGCGGCTGGCGGGTGATCTTGCGATCGCCGGCAAATTCCAGCTGCGACAGCCGCGGCCGCGTGATCATGGACACGCCGGGCAACAGGCGCTCGATGATCGGGCGCATGGTGGCAGCGCCCAAGAGCAGCGTCTCGTCGCGGCCGCGGCGGTTGAGGATGCGGTCGGTGAAGACGTGGCCGCGCTCCAAGTCAGACGCGATCTGGACCTCGTCCACGGCGAGGAAGGAGACGTCGAGATCCCTCGGCATCGCCTCGACGGTGGAGACCCAATAGCGCGGGTTCTTCGGCTTGATCTTCTCCTCGCCGGTGATCAGCGCGACGCTCTCCACGCCCTTGCGATCGGCGATCTTGTTATAGACCTCGCGCGCGAGCAGGCGCAGCGGCAGGCCGATCATGCCGGAGGGATGCGCGAGCATCCGCTCGATGGCGAGATGGGTCTTGCCGGTGTTGGTCGGCCCGAGCACCGCAGTGACGCCCGCGCCGGGTGCGCGCTCGGAGGCGAAGGGGGAAGGGGGAAAAGCCATTCTGGGGATTAGGTAGTGCCGATTTCGGCGAATGTCAGTGCTGTTTGGGGCGGCGCGGCGGCTTGCGAGGTGTCGGGTATGTCTCCGAACGCTGCGGGGCGGCCGCCCCCACTGCTGTCATCGCCCGGCTTGACCGGGCGATCCAGTACGCCGAGGCGGTCGTGACCGAACCGAGAAGCCGCGGCGTACGGGATGCCCCGGTCAAGCCGGGGCATGACAGCGGAGTGTGTGGAGCATCCTCAAAACCTCGCGCAACTGTCTCACTTTGCGACGCTTTTCCCTGTGGCCTTAAGCATCGGAACGACTCTAGAACGAATCGCGGCCGAATCGCTGACTCCCCGTTGAGTCCTGTTCCGTTCACGCAACATGTCGCGGCGCCCTGTGTTTGATTGCACTAGATGGAGTTTTGGGCTGCCGCACAAGCGACACTTCGGTGGCGGGTTCCTTAAAATTGGGGACGGCGCGGAGTCGAATCAGAATCGGGGAGGAGTCAAATGGATTCACGCCCCTCCGCCTGCTTCCCCGTCATGGCCGGGCCCCCAAACGCATTTTCGCGAAAACAACCCCATGCACAGTAGAAACGGCGCGTGGGCGAATGACGGGGTGGGGCGCGTAAGGTGTTGAGGCTGCGTGCAAAATCCCTCCGCTTGTCATTCCCTGGCGCGACGCAGTCGCGAGCCCGAAATCCATCAGGCCACAGGGCTTGTCTCGCCATGGATTCTCAGCTGCGCAATTGCGCACCGTAGGTCGCGCCAAGTGGCGCGCCCCGGAATGACGGAGGAATCGCAGCGCGGCTTTTACTGCGTCTTCGCAACCCGCGGCGGCTGGGCTGATGTGATGAAGCTCGTCGCTTCCAGCATTGCCGATCCCAAGGGCGTCGGCACTTTCAGCCAGAACGGAACCAGGATGCGCGTGCCGGCGACGGGCGCGAAGGCGATCTCGATATTGCGCTGGGCGGCGAGGTATTTGATCACGGGGCGGTCGGGGATGTAGCCCGCCACGGGCACGAAATAGAGCGCGCAGACGACGACCGGGCCGTGATAGCCCTTCTCCGCCTTCACGTTCTCCATGCGCTTGAAATCAAGCTTGAGGTCGTAGCGCATGCGGCCGTCGAACACCGGCGCGCCGTTGTGGCAGGCGTCCGGCGAGACTGGGTCGCCGGTGCCCGGCACGCGCAGCAGCGAAGCCGTCATCGGGTCCCAGACGCCGCGGCGATGCGCGTCGGTGACGAGGATGCGATCAGGGTCGACCGGCGGCTCCGGCACGATGCCGAACTCCTTCACATTGCCCTTGTCGAGGGTGATGTGGATCTCTTCGGTTTTCTTCGAGGTGGTGGTGGAGGCCTGGTAGCCGGTCGCGACCAGCGCGCCGTTGACCACCCGCCCCTGCGAGGCGCCGGTGCCGGACCCGCCCGCGAACGACTTCAGCAGCCCCGTGGTGCCGCCGGAGGCGGCCGCTGCGAACACGTCGTCCTGGATGTCGATGTTCCAAGCGCCCCTGCCGACCGGAATGCCTGAGAGCGTCGCCTCATACTGCGCCTCGAGCTTGCCTTGCGCCGCCGCCGGCTTCGCCTCCCACGCGAAGGCCAGGGCGCACAGGGCCGCCATGGCCAGCCGGGCGGCAAACCGCGGACTGGCGATGCGCGGCCTGGGCGCAAATCGGGGGAAAATGAGCACGAAACAATCCAATCGGGGCGCGACGGTTGTTATTTAAGCCAAAAACCGCGGCAAACAATGTGTCCGGGCGTAACAGGCGCGGAACTCCACCGGAGTCTTCCGGGGCGAATACGCCCTTTATGTGATGGTAAGGCACTTCAAACATTGCCGTTTTGGTGATCGGGACGGTTATCTTGGCCCCCAGCACTCCGCCGTCATGCCCCGGCTTGACCGGGGCATCCAGTACGCCGCAGCCCCTCGACTCCGGCCGCGCCGTCACGGAATACTGGATCGCCCGGCCAAGCCGGGCGATGACACCTATCGTGGGGCATGGCGCGGGGCCCAAAACCCCTCCCCAAAAACTTGACGTCCCGCCGCTTCCCCCCTATACGTCCGCCGCTCCCTGCAAGGACAGAGAATTTGCCCCCGTGGCGCCCCGAATGGCGGCCTCAACTCGTTTGGGGGTCAGGATAAGGATTTGTGACATGTCTCGCCGCTGCGAACTGACGGCCAAGGGCCCCCTCGTCGGCCACAAGGTCAGCCACTCCAACATCAAGACCAAGCGCCGCTTCCTGCCGAACCTCGTCAACGTGACGTTCATCAGCGAAGCCCTGGAGCGCAACGTGCGCCTGCGCGTCTCCACCAACGCGGTGAAGAGCGTCGACCACAATGGCGGCCTCGACGCCTTCCTGCTCAAGGCCAGCGCCGACGTCCTGTCGCCGCGCGCCCTCGAGCTGAAGCGCGCCATCCAGAAAAAGGTCGGCGACACCGCGCCGGTCAAGAAGGCCAGCTAAGAAGATTTACCGTTAGGGCGGGGGCTAAGTCGCGTGGCGTAAGCTTAGCCAGTAGAGTTTTGCGTGACGGCCGGATCGAAAGATCCGGCCGTTTTTGTTTTAGGGATTCGAATGGCGAAGTGCTGGCGACAGCGGAGCGTTGCTCGCGGCCGAGGTCGGCATCTTACCTCGCGTTCGAGGGCTATCTCTCGCTCGAACAACGTACTGTTTGATCACGCCGCAACCCCTCAAACATAGTGCTTCACGATCTCGTCGAGGATGGCCGGGCTGTAAAATCACTGCTTTGAGCTTTTCTTGTTCCGTGGATCGAGCAGACGGACGCGACAAAACCGCGGATCGTCCTCGACGGGGTCTGCGCAGCTTGTGAAATCGCTTCTGGGGAGAACCTGGCAACGGAGACCATCCATAGCTGGGCTTCATCGTCACCCGCGGTAGTGGTGCCCTGCGATGCCAAGGCCGGCACGGCGACGCCACCCGTAAACCAGCACCGCCCGCGTGTTAACCGTCCATTAACCAACGCAGCCTAGCCTGCTGTAATCGTCCAGCCATCATTAGCCCGAAATGCCTTCCCGGTTCGCTCCAGGAGAAGCGCCGATGTGCGTTGCGTTGTTGACGTATGCTGATCTGGGTGCCCGCCTCAATATCTCGCGCGAGGCCGCTCGTTCGCTTGCGAGACGTCGCCGGTTGCCGCGCTCGCGTTCGGATGATGGCAAAGCACTGGTGAGCGTTGATTTCTCCGAGCTCCGGTACGTGCCCCGCCCACGGCGTTGCCGCAAGGCAGACCCCATCGCCGCCTCCATGGCAAGGATCGAGGCGTTCAAGGCGGAGGCATTCAAGATGGAGGTCGCGCGGCTCGAAGCAGCAGCAACCGGCTACAGGGCGGATTTCGAGCGCGAGCGTGAGCGCGCCGATCGCCTGGCTGTCGAGCTGCTGCAGGCGGCTGCCGAGACGACGGCAGCCAATGCGTGGGCGGCACGACTGGAAGACGAAGTGGCGGCTCTGCGGACCGGTCGCCGGGCCAGCGGCGCGATCGCGGGACGAGCCGCGCTTCGATTGGGACATCTGGCCGCGGCCATCGTGGGCGCAGACCGCGCGGCTCGCAGGTAGCACTTGAACCTTTCTCCACCCCGGCCTGCCGGAGCAACCACGAGGACAGAATGACTGGCATGACCGATATTCGTGAGATGAAGGCGCGCATTGTCGTGTTCGGGGTCGGCGGCGCCGGCGGCAATGCCGTCAACAACATGATCACGGCCGGGCTGGAAGGGGTCGACTTCGTCGTCGCCAATACCGACGCGCAGGCGCTGGCCATGTCGAAGGCGACGCGCCTCATCCAGCTGGGCACAACGGTCACCGCAGGCCTCGGCGCCGGCTCGCAGCCGGAATTGGGACGCGCCGCAGCCGAGGAGGTCATCGATACGATCCGCGAGCACCTAACCGGCGCGCACATGGTGTTCGTGACGGCCGGCATGGGCGGCGGCACCGGCACCGGGGCTGCACCGATCATCGCCAGGACCGCGCGCGAGCTCGGCATCCTCACCATCGGCGTGGTAACCAAGCCGTTCTACTTCGAGGGCCAGCGCCGCATGCGCTTTGCCGAAGCCGGCGTCGAGGAGCTGCTGAAGACGGTCGACACCCTCTTGATCATCCCGAACCAGAACCTGTTCCGGGTGGCCAGCGAGAAGACCACGTTCGCCGATGCCTTCGCCCTTGCCGACCAGGTGCTCTATTCGGGCGTGGCCTGCATCAGCGACCTCATCGTCAAGGAAGGTCTGATCAATCTCGATTTTGCCGACGTCCTCTCCGTCATGAAGGAGAAGGGCAAGGCGATGATGGGACGGGGCGAGGCTTCCGGCGAGAAGCGCGTGCTCGCCGCCGCCGTGGCCGCGATCTCCAATCCGCTGATCGAGAATCCCTCGATCAAGCGTGCCAGTGGCCTCATCATCTCCATCACCGGCGGCAGGGATCTCATGCTGTACGAGGTCGACGAAGCCGCGACCCGCATTCGCGACGAGGCCGATCCGGACGCCAACATCATCGTCGGTGCGTCGTTTGACGAAAGCCTCGAAGGCATCGTCCGCGTCTCGGTGGTTGCGACCGGAATCGATAATCTCGATCCGGCGCAGCAGGCGCTACCGGTGGAAACCGCCCTCACGCAGCTCGCCGGCAGGCTGCGCAACGACGGCCGTCGCATCGCCGATCGCATCGAGCGCAGTGCTACCCTGCCGCAAGTGGAAAGCCCGCCGCTCCGCCCGCAGCCGCACCACCCCGTGGGGCCACCGGCAAGGCCGGGTCTGGACTATGCGCGGCAGGCGGCGCTTCAGCCGCTCGATCCTTACGGCCGCGCCCCTGCGCGCAATGCGCCCGACGAGGCCGTTCTCGATATCCCGGCCTTCCTGCGCCGCGCCGCCAACTGAGCGGTGGCGAAGGAGGTGCGCTCCCTCCCGCAAGCGGGAGAGGTTCGAACGAGCCCGCGGCCAGTCGATTCGACTTAAAGCCATTCCGCTTTAGGTCCAGGGTGCGATGAGATCAGGTTCGGCCGCCCGGTTCACCCTCTCCCCAGCAGGGAGAGGTGGCCTAGTTCTCAACTCGCTCCGAACGTCAGATTATGCAGACAAGGTCTTGAGCTGCGCAGCGTGCCGGGGCTTCAAGCCGCCGTGCTGCGCGGGCTCTCGGCGGTGTCCTTCTTGTCCGTCTCCCTGTCGCGGGACAGCCACGCCGGAAAACGAAGCAGGCGCTCGTTGGTGTCCTTTGGCAGCTCGATGGGCGGCGCTTCAATGGCCGAACTCGGCAGGTCCAGCGCTGCCTGTCCGGTTCGCACCGCATCCGCGCGCTGATCCAGTTCGCGGAGCAGGGGATCGAGCACGCTGTCGATCTCGGTCGCCACCGACACCAGGAAACTATTGAGCTCGCGCGCCTCGGGCACAACCGCCGCAGCCTGCTCGATCGCCCTCGAGAGACCATCGACGACAGGCGCAAACGCGCCGGCGGCTTGCTTGATTCGCGTCTTGATCGCTTCGACCTCGCTCAAGACGCGCTCACGCTCACGCCTTTTCTTTTCCTCCGAAAGACGGGCTTCAATTTCGGCGATCTGGGCCGTCAGGGCCGTGGCTTCGGATGCAAGCGCATCTCGTCTTCCGCGCGCGCGATCGAGATCGCGGCTGAGATTGTCCACTAAGTCGTCCTTTCCGAACATGGCTTTGCTCCGTGGGACAGGCGCTTTGCCCTGTAGGACGGCCTTGGCGCGAACCGCCAGCCTCGCCACCGACCGGATGGCCGGATCGGCCGAAACAGACATCAACCTCGGTCGCGTCACATGGGCCGACATGGTGATCCCCCATCGTCAACATTAGGCAACCGCATGGTTAACAGACGGTTAATGTCAACAGACGATGCGGCCATGGGGCGTGACGGCACCGGCAACGAGATCCCGAAGAACATCTCCAACGTCCTGAAGCTCCATCGCTGCCTGCGCAAGACGGACAAGTCGCAGCCGCGGTAGCCCGCCTCCCCTACCCCCGAAAATCAATGCTCCGCAGCACGATCCCTGGCGGCGTCCCCTCGAACTCCGTCGCGCGGTACTTGCTCGCCGCTTGCGCCTCGATCCGCTCGCGCAGGCGGGTGAACTGGGCTTCGCGCTGCTCGGGCCTCGCTTGCGGGCCGCGCTCGAGATAGTCCATCGCGGAGGTCGAGATCGCGCAGGCGATCTCCTTCGATCCGTCCTGCATCAGGAACTGGACGATGCCCCGGTCCTGTTCGTAGCCGACGAAGCGGCTGCTCGTGAGTGTCATGGCTTACTCCCTTGCGCGATTGCACCGTGGCGCGATTGGCGCCTGGCTTCGACGCCGCCGCGGCCCGTGAATTCCTCTCGTTGCCCGGCCTGGTGCGCAATTGCGCAACGAGGGCCAGGGCCCATGAGTCCGGTCAGCGTTATGGAGGCACGCTGTGGCCATGTTCATTCACAATAACTCGGTTCGGTGGCTATGGGTCCTGGCTCCCGTGCGCAATTGCGCACCAGGCCGGGACGACGGCGGTTTTCCAGGCGCAAGACATCGTGCAATGCACGCACGCGGCCGGGCTTCAACTGTCGCCACTGAGCCTTGCGAAATCGTCGAACAGCGCCGTCACCAGCGCGCGGTGGCGGGTGTCCTCGGTGGAGAGGCTGGCGGCATAGAGGTTGAGCAGATAGCGCGCCTTCACCGCGGCCTCGGCCCACGAGGCGGCGGGCACCGTCATCAGGCGGTTCTCGAGATCGGCCTCGCGCTCGCGCAGCTCCCGGACATTGTTCTCGACCTCGGCCAACGCGCGGCGCAAATCGGTCGCCTTCTGGGCGGCCATGCCGCGATGCCTGTCGAGATCCACCGGGACGTCAGTCATGGGCGACACTCTGGGCGACGCTCGCCGGCGCGGCCTGCGCATCCGCGGCTTGCGCGTCCGCGAGGTCAACCGAGCCGATCGACAACATTTCCATCATGCCGCCGCGCCCGCCTTCGGCCGGCACCGTGATCATGGTGGCGACGCGGCGCCAGCACGGGAATGACAGGCCCTCGATCATCTCCTCGTCGGTGACGACGTCATAGCTGCCCGCGGGCAGCAATCGGTCGATGCCGTGGATGCGGAACGGATGCCTGAAGGTGACGGTTTCTCGGCGCGAACGGATGGTCACGGACGCCTGCCTTTCTGCGAGCGGAGCCCCAACCGACACCGGCTTGCCCTGAGCATGCGCTCCCAGGGCGGCAATAGCCAGCACTATCGTCACCGCGCCGCGCGCAGCCGAGGGCGCAGGCGACGCGCGGCGTTTTAGTCCTCGCTATTGGGGTGGGGCAGGCGTAGGCTCGCTCCTATCACCGCCCTTCCTGCAACGGCATCGACCGGTGACTGAGGGTCACGTGCGCTCCCGCCGATAGAGCAGCGTTCAGAGCATGACGTTGTCATGCTGTGCAGGAGCGTGCGATGCCGCGGTTTCGCGTCTCGGAATGGATCGTTCCACAGGTCGACGTCGCGCTGTTCCTTCTGCTCCTGGTCTGCGCGGCGGCCATCCTCAATGGCTAGGACAATGCGCGTGCCCTATCTGGTCAGCGGTACCAACGAATATGGCTGCTCCAATCTCGGCCGCGGCAGCGCCACCGTCGCGCTGCGGCTGGCGCGGAAGCTGCTGCGCGAGGGCTACATGGACGTGCGCGTCTGCACGCCGCGCGGACGCGTGCTGCAATCGGACGAACTGGACGAACTCAAACCCCCACAGGAGACCGACGCCATGGCCAAGGGACAGCAACGCGGCAATCGCGAAACCAAGAAGCCGAAGAAGGACAAGACCAAGATTATCGCCGCAGCACCGAGCCGCAAGGACGCGGTGTGGCAGCCGGACTTCGGACCGACGAAGAAGAAGTAGGAAGTAGCAAGCGGGGATTCTCACCCTCCCCTGGAGGGCAGGGCAATCGCATTTAAGGCGGTTGCTCTGCGGCCCATCCATCGAGACGCCCGCCTTTGGCGGGCCCTCAGGATGAGGACGGAGTGCGCGGCAGCAATTTTCGATCGGCAAAGATGCCGCTTAGCCTCATCCTGAGGAGACCGCGGAGCGGTCGTCTCGAAGGACGAGGCGCGCGCTCAGACCCTGCCAAGAAGTCATATGCGATTGCCCCGCCCTGGAGGGGGAGGCTAAGAACCCCCACCGTCTCCTCCCCGTCGCGCTTTTTTGCTATACTCGCCCCGGTAGCATTACCGGGAGGGGCCACCTGTGGAGCACGAGCGCAAGATCGAACCGAATACCGAACCGAAGAACCTCGTCATCTGCTGCGACGGCACCGGCAACGAGATCAGCGAGAACATCTCCAACGTCCTCAAGCTCTATCGCTGCCTGCGCAAGACCGACAAGACCTCGCCGCGCCAGATGGTGTTCTACGATCCCGGTGTCGGCACGGTGACGGAGCCGACGACGTGGCACCGCTTCAAGGCCAACGTCAACCTGGTGCTGGGGCTCGCCACCGGCTACGGGCTCGATGACAACGTGCTCAGCGCCTATCGCTTCCTGGTCGAGCACTACGCGCCGGGCGACAAGATCTATCTGTTCGGCTTCTCGCGCGGCGCTTACACCGTGCGCGTGCTGGCGGGGCTGATCCACAAGATCGGGCTGATCTCGCCGGAGCAGGCTAACCTCGCAGGCTCGGGCCTCGTCGCCTACAAGCAATATTCCGGCACCGGGCGCGGCAACGACATCGAGGACCTCAGCGATGTCGATGTCGACGATCAGGGGCCGCTGCCGAAGGACACGTTCGACCTCGCCGCGCAGTTCGCGCGCATCACCTCCACGCGCTGGCCGACCATCCACTTCATCGGGGTGTGGGACACGGTGGCGAGCGTGATCGTGCCGCGGCGCGACAATTTCTTCTTCGTGTTCAGCCTGGAGGAGCTCGCCTTCACGCTGCGCAATCCGAGCGTAAAAATCTTCCGCCAGGCGATCGCGATCGACGAGCGGCGCTGCATGTTCCGCCTCAAGGAGTACGAGGAGCCGCAGGAGTATTGGCGCAACCGCTATGTGCCCGACGAGAAGAAGGAGCCGCAGGACATCCTGCAGGTGTGGTTCGCCGGCGTGCATTGCGACGTCGGCGGCGGCTATCCGGAGGCCGAGAGCGGGGAGTCGAAATATCCGCTCATCTGGATGATCGAGGAAGCCGCGAAGGCCGGCCTCAACTTCAACCCGCGCACCGTGAACCAGCTCGCCTGGGGCGTCCAGCGAAAGAACTCGCCGTTCCAGTATGTCCCGCCCGCCTACACCGGCAAGTCCGGCGAGCTGCACAATTCGATGACGGCGGCCTGGCGGCTGCTGGAGTACCTTCCGAAGAGCGCGAAGTACAAGGAGTGGCCGGAGCGAAAGGTGTTTCTCGGCTTCTACATCCCCGATTGCGAGCCGCGCCTCATCCCCGAAGGCGCGCATGTGCACGAGAGCGTGGTGAAGCGGATGGCGGTGGAGCCGGACTACCGGCCGGTGAACCTGCCGAAGACGTACGAGACGGTACCGATGCCGGTGCCGCAGCATGTGGGGGTGGCGGCGGAGGCGGAGACGGTGACGGGGTGAGGTGGCGCTGGAGCCGCATTAGAGGTGTCGTCCCGGCCTAGTGCGCAATTGCGCACTAGGCCGGGACGACAATGGTGATTGAAACCCCTCCCCCGCTACCGCCGCTTTCTCCATTCGCCGCTACTTTTCATTAAAATTCTCCCGCCCACCTTAGCCGGATCGCATCAACTCCCGCCGATCATTGCAACAGACCACCCGCGCTATCCGCGGAATTGGAGGAGATGTGCCAATGCATCCGCGAAGGTTCGCCCGTGTGAAGCCCGCAGGACTGGTGTCGCGCCAGGCCAAGATCATCACCGACCCGCGCGCGCCGGTGATTCCCTGCACGCTGATCGACTATTCGCCCGGCGGGGCCTGCGTCGATCTCGGCGGCCAGGTGAGCATCCCCGACCGGTTCGAGCTGCTGCACGTCAACACCAAGAAGCGCTGCCGCATCGCCTGGAAGCGCGGCACGCGGGTCGGCGTGGTGTTTTAGGGAAGCTGTCACCGTAACCGAATAATTCCCGCCGAGCACTCCGCTCTGCTCCCTCCCCCCTTGCTGGGAGAGTTGGCGAGGGGGGTGGCCCAGCAAAAGGTGCGGGTCGCATGCGAGGCCGCGGCAACAGAGTTTCGCTCAACGCGATAGAGCACGCCGTGTGGCTCCCCCTCCCTAGCCCTCCCCCGCAAGGGGGGAGGGAACGCAGTGTGCTTCGCGGCGCTGTCTTTTCCAGAGCAACAAGCGACGCCTTACTTCCGCATCCGCGCCTTCGCGCCGGCGACGATCTGCATGGCGACGCCGGCGATCCAGCCGAACAGGACGAGCCAGGTCCAGACCATGTGCGGATCGAGCCGCAGCACGATGACGGCGACCGAGGCGAGCGCGGCGAGCGTGGCGCAGAGCGTGCCGGCGGAGCTCAAAAATTCCGCGGCGTCGATGGCGCTGTGCGCCTCGTCGAAGGGCAGCTGCGGCGTGTCGATGCCGAGATAGAAACCGACCGCGCCCAAGCCCATCATCAGCATCAGGAAACCCTGCGTGGTGAGCGGAGCGATCGCCGATCCGACATAGGCGCCGACGAACAGCCCGCAGGCGGCCCCCGCCATCGCGAGACCCACGCGCTCCAGCACGTGAGCAGCGTTGCGAACGCGAAAACGCATGGCGGGCCTCCGTGAGGCGTTGAACGTTGCGAAGGTTAGGCCAGTTTTGCGGGGGGTGGAAGCTGAGGGAGGTTACGGATGCGTGAGGGGCGGCTGCGATCTCGCAACTATACCTATGGAGTTACTCCCTATGGTTATGCCGCCGTCCCCGCACCTCACCTCGCCCCGAACGTCGTCTTGCCGAACAGCGCCTTCTGCGTCGACGGCTGCGAGCGCCAGTATTGCGGCGGGGCTTCGACCTCGCCGCCGAGCTCGGCTGCGGCGTGCCAGCCCCAGCGCGGGTCGTAGAGCATGCCGCGGCCGAGCGCGATCATGTCGGCCTTGCCGGAGGCGACGATCTCCTCGGCATGCTTCGCGTCGGAGATCATGCCGACGGCGATGGTGGGCAGTCCCGTCTCGCGGCGGATGGCGTCTGCGAACTGCACCTGATAGCCGGGGCCGAGCGGAATCTTCTGCAGCGGCGAGACGCCGCCGGAGGACGCATCGATCCAGTCGATGCCGCGCGCCTTCAGCACGCTCGCGAATTCGAGGGTCTGCGCCAGATCCCAGCCGCCCTCGACCCAGTCGGTCGACGACACCCGCATGCCGATCGGCTTGTCGTGCGGGAACGCGGCGCGTACCGCGTCGTAGACCTCGAGCGGGAAGCGCAGGCGGTTCTGCAAGCTGCCGCCATACTCGTCGGTGCGCCGGTTCGAGATCGGCGACAGGAACTGATGCATCAGATAGCCGTGCGCACCGTGCAGCTCGATGGCGTCGATGCCGATGCGCTCGGCGCGTTTCGCGGCCTCGACGAAGGCCTCGCGGATGCGCGTCAAGCCCGCGGCATCCAGCGCCAGCGGCGCGGCCTCGCCCTCCTTGTGCGGCAGCGCGCTTGGCGCCACCGTCTGCCAGCCGCCGTCACTGACCGGGATCAGCTGGCCGCCGTCCCAGGGGCGCGCGCTGGAGGCCTTGCGGCCGGCATGGGCGAGCTGCATCGCGACCGCGGTGGAGGAATGCTTGCGCACGGAGGCGAGGATCTGCTTCAGCGCGGCTTCGGCGGCATCGCTGTAGAGCCCGAGGCAGCCCGGCGTGATGCGGCCGATCGCCTCGACATGGGTCGCCTCGATGCAGAACATCGCAGCGCCCGACAGCGAAAGATTGTTGATGTGGGTGAAGTGCCAGTCGGTGGGAACGCCGTCCTCGGCCGAATACTGGCACATCGGCGACACCACGACGCGGTTCTTCAACGTCAGGCCGCGCAGCTTGATCGGGGAAAACAGGGCGCTCATGCGGGAGTTCCGGGGGATGAGAGGGGAGATTAAGGGGAGTGTAGTGAGGGATGCGCGGATTTCCAGCGGCGCGGCAAGCATGCCCGCCAGCGAGGCCATGCATTGCGCGCGTCATATGATCACAAGAGGCCCCTTGGCTGTCGCCAAAACCTCCGCTGTCATCCCGGGGCACGCGAAGCGTGAGCCCGGGACGACGATCGAATTTGGGGCCCCTACTCCAGCTCCTCGAACTGGCCCGCCCTGGGCTTGCCCATGCGGATGCGGCCGTCGGGCAGCAGCTCGCCGTCGGCCTCGGCGGAAAACTGGACCGTGGTGCGGCCGTCCTTCATCGCTGTCGCCTTGCCGAGCGGCCCGAGCTTGTCTGCGAGCGCGGCGTCGTCGAGCACGAACACGCGGTAGTCGGTGAGATGGAAGCGCCGCGGTGCCGGCCATGTCAGCGCGGGGACCGATGTGCGCATATCGCCGTCGGTCTTGATATCGACGCTGCGGCCGGTCACGTCGCGGAACAGGTCCGGCGCATCGATGAGGCGCACGCGGCGGCCGTCGATGGCGTAGAGGTTCAGCGTGACGATATGGCGCTCGCTGCGGAAGGAGACGGCGACGGTGCGCGAATCGGCCGACCAGGCGGCGTGGAACGCATCCGGCGCGGTGTCGAGGATGTTGTCGTCGTTGACGTTGTCGAGCGTCATCAGCCGGCGATGGCCCGGCTCCGCCATCAGGTAGATGCGAAAACCCTCGCCACCGGTCTCGCCGCCGCCATGGGCTGCGACGGACAGCTTCCCATTCGGCGCGCGGCCACCCTGGATGATGGCGTATTCGTTCTTTCCATACCGGTGCTCGGCCGTCGCAAAGGCCGGCGACAGCGCGGCGAGCGTGAGAGCAAGGGCGAGGATGGCGCGGCGGAAGGGCATGAGGGTGTGTCGCGATACGGGCGGCGAACGTTCACTCCACCAGCGTGAACTGGAGCAGCAGCGTACGCTGGAGCATTGAAAAATTGTCGTCCGAGACCAGCGTCAGCACGGTCTCGCCCGCCGGCGTGACGTGGGCGTCGATGCCTTCCATGTTGTCGATCTCCTGGCCGAGATCGGCCCTGAACAACGCAGGGCCGTCGGCCACCGCGCCCGGCGCGATGGATTTCAGGGGAATCGAGCGGATGCGGATGTCGACGCCGCTGAACCAGGAGAATTTGCGTTCGAGGATGAGCAGCTCGCCCGAGGGTAGCAGCACCGCGTCGCTGATGTCGAATTTCTCGGTGCGGCGGACGCTGAACTGGCCGGGCGCAGGACCGCCGATCAGGAACGCGACCAGATTGCCGTCGACGTCCAGCCCGCGCTCGGAGAAGGCGATCAGGGTGCCCGCGAGCGGCTGGCCCTTCGGGACGAAGACCAGCCCCTCGAGCCCCTTGTTGTGCGGCAGCCTGCGCAACGCGGGCGGCACCTGGATCACCTCGCCGCGGGCGCGCGTGCCGCCCTTCGAGAAATCGTAGCGCAGGATCTGGTTGACGCGCTCGAGCCCGACATAGACGATATTGCCGTCGCGCGTCAGCGACTCCGAATCCCACCAAAGGCGCTTTTCCGTGATCGGCCGCCCCTCGGCATTGAGCAGCGGCGCCGCCTCGACGTCGTCGAGCCCGGCCATCTTGCTGCCGGAATAGCGGATGGCCCCGGTGAACCAGCCGCCCTGGTCGGAGATCGCGAGGAAGCGCTCGCCCTTGGCGTCGAGCCGGATGCCGGACAGGCCGCCGAAGCCGCGATAGGGCGAGGTCAGCACCAGGCCGCTGCGATACTCCAGCGAACCGAAGCGCGTGCGCGAACGGTCGCGCGGCTCGAAACTGGCGATCGGCCGCGCGTTGACCTCGATGCTGACCGGCTCGGCGACGGCGCGCTCGACCTGGAGCGGGCGCGGCGGCGGCTCGGTCGTGGCTTGCGCCTGCGCCAATCGGGACAGTGCGAAAGTGGAAAATCCCGCCGCCGCATGGCCAAGGAAGCTGCGGCGGGATTGATGGCTGCTCACGAATGCAGTTTGCGACGCGGCCGGCCGGCCGGCTGGATCGGCGCGGTGTTGGTCTCGCTGAACAGCTCGGCGAGCTTCTCGGTGATGGCGCCGCCGAGCTCCTCAGCGTCCACGATCGTCACCGCGCGGCGATAGTAGCGCGTGACGTCATGACCGATGCCGATCGCGATCAGCTCGACCGGCGAGCGGGTCTCGATCTCCTCGATGATGTGGCGCAGATGCCGCTCGAGATAGTTGCCGGGATTGACCGACAGCGTGGAATCGTCGACCGGCGCGCCGTCCGAGATCATCATCAGGATCTTGCGCTGCTCGGGCCGGCCGAGCAGGCGCTTGTGCGCCCAGTCCAGCGCCTCGCCGTCGATGTTCTCCTTCAGCAGTCCCTCGCGCATCATCAGGCCAAGGTTCTTCCGCGCACGGCGCCAGGGCGCGTCGGCGGACTTGTAGATGATGTGGCGGAGGTCGTTGAGACGGCCGGGATTGGCCGGCTTGCCGGCGGCAAGCCACGCTTCGCGCGACTGCCCGCCCTTCCAGGCGCGCGTGGTGAAGCCCAGAATCTCGACCTTGACGCCGCAACGCTCCAGCGTGCGCGCGAGAATGTCGGCGCAGGTCGCCGCGACCGTGATCGGGCGGCCGCGCATCGAACCGGAATTGTCGAGCAGCAGCGTCACCACGGTGTCGCGGAACGTCGCCTCCTTCTCGTGCATGAAGGATAGCGGGTGATAGGGATCGGTGACGACGCGGGACAGCCGCGCGGGGTCGAGGATGCCCTCTTCGAGATCGAACTCCCAGGCGCGGTTCTGCTGCGCCATCAGCTTGCGCTGCAGCCGGTTGGCGAGGCGGGCGACGATGCCCTGCAGATGCGCGAGCTGCTTGTCGAGATAGGCGCGCAGGCGCTCCAGCTCGTCATGGTCGCAGAGATCTTCGGCGGCAATCACCTCGTCGAATTTCGGCGCGAAGGCGTGGTATTCCGGCCCGCGCGGCTCGTTCTTCCCGTGCGAATTCGGCCGCGTCGCCTCGCCCGGCGTCTCATCGTCGCCGAGTTCGCCGTCGTCGAACGTGTCTGACGTCGAGGCCTGCGCGCTTTCCATCGCGCTCTCGCTCATCTCCTCGCTCGACGCCTGCGCCTGGTCGGCGCTCATGTCCTGGGCGGCATCGGAATCGGGCGAACCCTCGGCGCCGGACTGGTCGTTGTCGCCGTCGCGGTTTTCGTCGTTGTCGTCATTCTCTTCGCTGTCGGCGTTGCGCTCGTCACCGAGCTCGAGCGCGGACAGGAGGTCATGCACGGCGTCGCCGAACCTGGTCTGGTCCTCGACCACGCCGTCGAGCCGGTCGAGCCGCTTGCCGATCTTGTCTTCGAGAATCGGCCGCCAGAGATCGACCATCTTCTTCGCAGCCGTCGGCGGCGCCATGCCGGTCAGGCGCTCGCGCACCAGCATCGCCAGCGCATCGGCCAGCGGCGCGTCGGCGCGGTCGGTGATCTCGTCGAACTTGCCGCGATGGAAATGATCGTCGAGCATCGCGGTGAGGTTTTTCGCAACGCCCGCCATGCGGCGCGCGCCGATCGCCTCCACCCTCGCCTGCTCGACCGCCTCGAACACGCCGCGCGCCTGCGGATTGCCCGGCATCAGCTTGCGATGCAGCTTCGGATCGTGACAGGCGATCTTCAGCGCGATGGAGTCGGCGTGGCCGCGCACGACCGCGGCGTCACGCTTGGTCATCTTGCGCGCCGGCTCGGGCAGCCGCGCCTTGCCCGGCGCAAGGCCCGGCCGCTCGGCGGCAAAGGAGACCTCGAGCTCGGGCGATTTCGCGATCGCCTTCAGGCAGGAGGCCACCGAGCGCTTGAACGGCTCGGTCGGCGCTTCCTTGCTGTTACGGAATTTGGAATTGGATGATGATGTGCTCATAGCGACTTCGTAAACGAATGGCGCGTCACGCCGCCGGGATAGCCCTTGAGAGTGCCGAATTCCTCGTACCCGCAGGAACGATAGAAGCCCGGCGCCTGGAAACTCATCGTGTCGACATGGGCCTGGATCGCGCCCTGCCGTCTTGCCTCGTCCTCGATCGCCGCGATCAGCTTCGTGCCAAGCCCCTTGCCGCGCTGCTTCTGGTCGATCCAGAAATACTGGATGAACAGAACCGTAGCCCAGAGATGCCCGACGATGCCGCCGACGATCTTGCGGCCGTCCTTCAACGAGACCGCGATGCTCTTGGCCCTCTGCTTCCCGAACTGCTCGTCGTTATAGGCACCGAGCCCGGCGAGCACAGCCTTCTTGGTGGTCCCAATGGTGCGCTCGACGGTGATGGTTGGCATGGCCTAGCTGAGCGCCACGTTGACCGCCGATTCCGGCAGCTCCGCGTTGAAGCAGCGCTGGTAGAACTCGGCGACCAGGGGACGCTCGAGCTCGTCGCACTTGTTGAGGAAGGTGACGCGGAAGGCGAAACCGATATCGCCGAAGATGTCGGCGTTCTCAGCCCAGGTGATCACCGTGCGCGGGCTCATCACCGTCGACAGATCGCCATTGGCGAACGCGTTACGGGTAAGATCGGCAAGGCGCACCATCTTGTTGACGATGTCGCGGCCTTCCTGGGTGCGATAATGCTTGGCCTTCGCCAGCACGATCTCCACTTCCTCGTCATGGCTGAGATAGTTCAGCGTGGTGACGATCGACCAGCGGTCCATCTGGCCCTGGTTGATCTGCTGGGTGCCGTGATAGAGGCCCGAGGTGTCGCCGAGGCCGACCGTGTTGGCGGTCGCGAACAGGCGGAAGGACGGATGCGGCTTGATCACCTTGTTCTGGTCCAGCAGCGTCAGGCGGCCGGAGACCTCCAGCACGCGCTGGATCACGAACATCACGTCCGGGCGGCCGGCGTCGTATTCGTCGAACACCAGCGCGACATTGTGCTGGAGCGCCCAGGGCAGGATGCCGTCGCGGAATTCGGTGACCTGCTTGCCGTCGCGGACCACGATCGAGTCCTTGCCGACGAGGTCGATACGGCTGATATGGCTATCGAGGTTGACGCGCACGCAGGGCCAGTTCAGGCGGGCGGCGACCTGCTCGATATGGGTGGATTTGCCGGTACCGTGATAGCCGGTCACCATCACGCGGCGATTGCGGGCGAAGCCGGCGAGAATGGCGAGCGTGGTGGCGCGGTCGAAGCGGTAGTCGGAATCGACTTCGGGCACGTGAGGATCGACTTCGGAATAGGCCGGCACTTCGAGATCGCTGTCGATCCCGAACACCTGGCGCACCGACACCTTCATGTCGGGCAAACCGGAAACTTCCTCAACTTTGGACAGAGCGGCGGTCGTCATCAATCCTCCGAGGTCCCGGGCGATCCCGAGACCAGTTATTGCACGGTGGCTGCGGCTGGGTGCGTTTGCGAACCTATCAGAGACAACGTGCGGGCAGAAGCCCGCCCTCCAATCAAAGTTCCATTGTCTTTTCATTTAGATAGGCAAGGAGCGCGATTTTTGGAAGGCTGCCCTGCGAATCCCGCTCGTATTTCAGGCGGGTCAGCCGGCCTGCCCACGCGAATGGCACTTTTACCGCCTCCCCTTACTTATGTAGGGTCTGAATCCGCCTGGCCCCGCCCAACACGAAAGCCGACGTGACGTCATTCCTCGATCCCTTGATCTCGTTCGTTTCGGCCCATGCGTGGCTGGCCTATCTGACCCTGTTCCTGGCGGCGCTTCTGGAAGCGGTTCCGGTGGTGGGATCGGTGGTGCCGGGCTCGACCATCATCCTGGCGCTCAGCGCCCTGGTCCCGGGCGGCGAGCTCAAACTCGGCTGGGTGCTGCTGGCGGCAGCGACCGGGGCCGTGCTGGGTGACGGCTCGGCCTACTGGATCGGGCACCGGCAGCAGCGCGAGATCCTCAACACCTGGCCGCTGACCAATTATCCGCGCGTGGTCGAGGAGAGCGAAAGCTTCTTCCACCGCTTCGGCACCTGGGCCGTGTTCTTCGCCCGCTTCGTGCCGCCGATCCGCGCGTTTGTCCCGGTTACGGCCGGCGCGCTCGGGATGCCCCCTGCCCGCTTCTACGCGATCAACATCCCGGCAATCCTGGTCTGGGCCCCCGCGCATGTGCTGCCGGGCGTGCTGGCGGTGTCGGCCCTGCACGAATATGCCGGGCTGCATCACCACGGGCATGTCGGCAAGCACATCTGGATTTTGACCGTGGCGGCCGTGGCGATCACATTGGGGCTGGCGATATGGATCATTCGCCGGCGGCAGGGCAGCGGTGTCGCGGCGGCAAAGCCGCGGGCTTAACCGGCCGCCACACCACAGGTGTCGTCCCGGCGAAGGCCGAGACCCATAACCCCAGGGAGGAGTTATGGCGCGAGCTGGCAACCACGAGTCTTCGTCAAACCAAATCCTGTGGTTATGGGTCCCGGCCTTCGCCGGGACGGCGCTGAGAAATGAGCTTTATCGCTCTTCCAATTTGGCGGGCGTGCCCCCCGCCCTCCGCCCCGGCGCCGGCCCCACATACCTTGCCCTTGGCCTGATCAGCTTGCCGAACTGCAATTGCTCGCTGGCATGGGCGATCCAGCCGACGCTGCGGGCCATCGCGAACATGGCGAGCTCGCTGCCGGCGGGCAGCCGCAGGGCATGCACGAGGACGGCGAGCGCATAGTCGATGTTGACGAATTCGCCGGTCGCCTCGGCAATCCGCTCCGGCACTTCGCGCGTGAATTTGCGCGGCGCGCCGGCGCGCGAGAGCGCATTCAGCAGCGATTGCGCGCGGGGATCGCCGCGCTTGTAGACGCCGTGGCCGAAGCCGGCGAAGCGCTCACCGAGCGCGACGCGTTCGCGCACCACGGGAGCGACGTCGCGGTCGACCAGCGTTTTCACCAGCTGCGAAGCCAGCACGCCGGCGCCGCCATGCTTCGGCCCCTTCAGCGCGGCGAGGCCGGCAATGACGGCGTCGTAGAGATTGAGGCCGGTCGAGGCCGCGCAGCGCGCGGTGAAGGTCGAGGCGTTCAGTTCATGATCGGCGAGCAGAACCAGCGCGCGGCGGATCAGATCGGGCGCGTGCTTGTTGTCCGCCGCCCAGACGCGCGCGACCTGCTGATGCAACGGCTCGGCCGAGGCTTCCGCATTGAGCATGGTTGCAACCAGCAGGCGGACGATGCGCGCGCCGACCATCGCGCGGCCATCGGGTGCACGGGTGAAGGCGCGCGGATCGGCGCTCGCGGCCAGCGCCAGCACGGCGATGGCGCGGTCGATCGGCGCCGCCCGCCGCGCGGCCCCTGCGATCGTGCGCATCTCCTCGGATATCTCGGGCTGATTATCAGGCGCAAACGGATCGACGCCGGAGACGTCCCAGAGCAGCGTCGCCGTGTGCTCCAGCGTGTCGTTCTCGGCGAGATCGACACAATTGACGCCGCGATAGATCGCACCCTCCTCGGTGATGGTCGAGATCTCCGTGTCCATGACCGGCAGGTCGGCATCGAAGCTGCGCAGCCCCCGCGGCTCCGGCGACGGTACCCGGCGCTCCTTCAGGGCGCGGACATCCTCGGCGCGGTAGCGGTTCTTGCGCGAATCCGGCGTCGGCTCGGAGCGGATCAGGCCTCGGCTGACATAGGCGTAGAGCGTGGCCGGCGAGATCGCGAGCTCGGCGGCGGCCTCCCGGGCAGAGAGGTAGAGCTCATCGGAATTTTTCATATTGATTTATGTAATCAAGATTGATCAATCTGTCGAGAGGCCCGACTTTTATCGTGCGTAGAACAGGAGATTTAGGCCATGAACATCCACCTCACCAAGAGCCAGATCGGGCTGGACGGCGTCCCCGCGGCCGAGACCGTGCTGAGCCATGTCGACGGCGAGCGCGGCGAGCTGATCATCGCCGGCGAGCATGTCGGCCGGCTGGCCGCCAAATCGAGCTTTGAGGGCGTCACCGCCCGGCTCTGGAACGGCGCCAGCAAGACCTCGCTGAGCGAGGCCAATGTGCGGGCGAGCCTGGGCGCCGCACGCGAGCGTGCCTTCGCGCGGCTCGCCGAGCTGCTGCCGGCGACGCACGGCATGGGGATCGTCGACGGGTTTCGCGCGGCCGTCGCGGGCCTTCGCGCCGAGCACGGGCTGGAACATGAGGCGACCATCGTCGGCGCGTTTCCGGTGATTTCAGGCGCGCTGGTCCGGCGCGCCAAGGGGCTGGAGCCGGTCGCCCCCGATCCGAGCGCGAGCCACGCCGCCGACTCGCTCCGCATGCTGCATGGGCGCGCGCCGGCCTCTCGCGAGGTCACGGCGCTCGATGCCTATCTCGTCACCGTCTGCGACCACGGCATGAACGCCTCAACCTTCACAACGCGCGTGGTGGCCTCGACCCAGGCCGACCTGTTCGCGGCCGTCACCGCCGGCTATTGCGCGCTCACCGGTCCCTTGCATGGCGGCGCGCCGGAGCCGGTGCTGGAAATGCTCGATGCGATCGGCTCGCGCGAGCGGATCCAGCCCTGGGTGGATGCGGCACTGGCGCGCGGCGAGCGCATGATGGGCTTTGGTCATCGCGTCTATCGCGTGCGCGATCCGCGCGCCGACGTGCTGAAGACCGCGATCGAGGCCCTCGCCTCCAACGGAGCCGACCTACCCTTCGCCGGCGAGGTCGAGGCCTATATCCGCGCCGCGCTGCGCAAGAAGAACCCGGAGCGGCCGCTGGAGACCAATGTCGAGTTCTTCACCGCGATCCTGCTCGATGCGCTGGCGATTCCAAGGCAGGCGTTCACGCCGATCTTCGCGGTGGCGCGCGCCGCGGGGTGGACCGCGCATGCCCGCGAACAGCAGCGCACGGGACGGCTGATCCGGCCGAGTTCGTCGTATGTCGGGGCGATGCCAGAAGAATGATGCAGTGACCCGGATGGAGCGAAGCGTAATCCGGGGAAGCCGATCGCCGTGCGAGAAAGCCCGGATGGCGCCGACGCTCCATCCGGGCCGGCTGCTTGGCTAACCGCGCCAGCGCAACACGCCGCAAGAGACCGTGATTGCGAGGACGGACTGGCGGCCATGCAGGAACACCCGAGCGCCTGGCGACTTACCTATCTGCCCCCGGTAGATCAGGAACGCTATGCTGGACTTGTTAGGACATTCGGACGAGGCCAGGATCGGCGAGATCGCCGCCAGCTATGCGACGAGCCGGAGCGAGGCCGACGCCGATTCCGAAAGGCGCTTTCGCGACTTGCTCCAGGCGTTGCCCGCCGCGGTCTACACGACCGACGCAGACGGCCGCATCACATTCTTCAATCGCGCCTGCGTCGATTTTGCCGGACGCACGCCAAAGATCGGCGAGATGTGGTGCGTGACATGGAAGCTCTACCTGCCTGACGGAACGCCGCTCCCCCACGATGAATGCCCGATGGCCATCGCGCTCAGGCAGAACCGGCCCGTGCGCGACGTCGAAGCCGTGGCCGAACGGCCGGACGGCTCCCGGATCTGCTTCATGCCGTATCCGACGCCGCTGCGCGACAAACGCGGCCGATTGGTTGGGGCGGTGAACATGCTGGTCGACATCACGGCCCGCAAGCAGGCCGAGCAGCGGATGATGCTCCTCACCTCCGAGGTCGACCATCGTTCGAACAATCTGCTCGCAGTGGCTCAGGCGATGCTGCGGCTGACGAAGGCAGACACCGCAGAAGAGTTCCAGGCCGCGTTTCAGGGCCGGCTCAGCGCCCTTGCCAACGTGCAGAGGCTGTTCTCGGCCTCGCGCTGGACTGGCGCGAATCTGAAGACCATCGTCGAAGAGGAACTGCGGCCCTACGCAAGCCGGGACGGCGAGCGGATCAGGATCGCGGGAGACGACGTCCATCTGCCGCCGACCCTCGCCCAGTCGATCGCAGTCGCGCTGCATGAGCTGGCGACCAACGCTGCCAAATACGGGTCGCTGTCGACGCCTTCGGGCACGTTGGAGATCCGCTGGGCGACCAATGATGCAGAGCCCCTCGTGCTGCACTGGTCGGAGAGCGGCGGTCCCCGGGTCAACGCGCCGCCGACGCGCAGGGGCTTCGGGGTCGGCGCGATCGATGGCATCATCCGGACCTTGCGAGGAAAGGTTACCCGGCAGTGGAAGCCGGAAGGACTGGTTTGCGAACTGTCCTTCCCCGAGGTCGCCGCCTAGGCCTCCCGCACGACCGTCTTCAGATAATTATACGCCTTGATGATCTCGATCAGGCGGTCTTCGGTGGAGCGGTCGCCGCCATTGGCGTCGGGGTGGTGCTGCTTGACCAGCGCCTTGTACTTGGTCTTGACGTCGGCGAGCGTGGCACTGGGGCCGAGGCCCATGACCTGGAGCGCCTTGCGCTCGGCGTTCATCACCTTGCGCGTCTCGGCCTTGGGCTGGGCGTCTGGCCCCTTCCGCCAGTTGGCGCGGCCGTTGATCTCTGAGAACATGCTGAACGGATCGGACGCCATATCGATCTCGGCTTCCGCACCCTTCTTGCCGCCATTGGCGCCCATCTTCCAGGTCGGACGGTGGCCGGTCAGCGCATCCTTCTGGTAGCGCGCGACGGCGTCGGCATTCATGCCGGAGAAGAAATTGTAGTTCTGGTTGTACTCGCGCACGTGGTTCAGACAGAAATGCCAGTACTCGCGCTGGTTCTCACGCCCCTTCGGCGCGCGGTGTGCGCCCTTGTTCTGGCATCCGGCCCATTCGCACGCGACCGCGGTGTCGCGCGGCTTCACCTCGGGCTGCTTGCCCCGCGGCTTGACGCGGATGGAGTCGAAGAACTTTGATGAATCGATCGGCATGGCTGACTTTGACTACGCAATGCAAAAACCTTCAAGTCTTGACATTGCAATTAGCTGCGAACCCGGCAAATAACGGAGTGCGATCTCTGCACCTGAATGGCACACACATGGCTATGAGCGATACTATCAGCAACAAGTTGCAGGAAGCTTTCACGCCGGAAAGCCTGCAGGTCGTCGACGAGTCACACCTGCATGAAGGCCATGCCGGCCATCGGCCGAGCGGCGAGACGCACTTCCGCGTTTATATTGTGTCTCAAGCCTTCAAAGGGAAGAGCCGGGTCGATCGCCATCGCATGATAAATGCGGCGCTGGCCGCGGAACTCTCCGGCAGCGTGCACGCGCTCGCGATCCACGCGCAGGTGCCGGGGGAAGGCGGGACCTAGCTCGCCAATCCGGCTGTCATGCCCGCCACCGGGTCTCGCCTTCGGCCAGCCCGATGACAGGCTCCGGCGGGGCATCCAGTAAACACTGCTGGCGAGATTCAATCGATAAGCCGCGGCGTACTGGATCGTCCGCCTGCGCGGACGATGACACCGTGCGTCAAAACGACGTCCCGGCCCGCCTCGGCTTTGCCTCCTCCAGCTCCGCCTCGCGCGGCACCGGTGAAATACGGAGCGCGGTGATGCGGTTGCGTTCGCGGCGCAGGACGCGGAAACGGAAGCCGTGGAACGTGAAGCTCTGGCCGCGATCGGGGATCGAGCGCGCCTCGTGAATGACGAGGCCGGCGACCGTGGTTGCCTCTTCATCGGGCAGATGCCAGTCCATGGCGCGATTGAGATCGCGGATCGGCACCGAGCCGTCGACCACGACCGAGCCGTCAGGCTGGGCGCGCACGCCGGCGACCACGACGTCGTGCTCGTCGGAGATGTCGCCGACGATCTCCTCCAGAATGTCTTCCAGCGTCACGAGACCTTCAACTTCGCCGTACTCGTCGACGACGAGCGCGAAATGGGTCTTGCGGCGGCGGAACGCCTTGAGCTGCTCGGAGACCGGGCGCATCTCCGGCACGAACCAGGGCGGCAGCGCGATGGTGGAGACGTCGATGCGCGAGGTGTCGCCTTCGGCGGCGCGGATCGCGCGCAGCAGATCCTTGGCGTGGAGCACGCCGATGATGTTTTCCGGCTTCTCGCGCCAGAGCGGAATGCGGGTGTATTCGGTCGCCAGCACCTCGCGCACCAGCTCCTCCGGCGGCAGGTCGGCGTTGATCATCATCATCTCGGTGCGATGGATCATGACGTCGGAGACCTGGAGCTCGCGCAGGTCCAACAGGCCGCCGAGCATGTCGCGGTCCTGCTTCTCGAACTTGCCCTCGTGATGCAACAGGTCGACCGCGCCGCGCAGGCGCTCGGTCGGCGACAGGATGGCCTGGTGCTCGCCGGCAAGGCCGAACAGGCGCATCAGGAGGCGCACGATGACTTCGACGATCTTGAGCAGCGGCCCCAGTACATACATGGTCAGCCGCATCGGGCGCGCGACCGCAAGCGCCATGCGGTCGGGCGCGTTGATGGCGATGGTCTTGGGCAGCACTTCCGCGAAGATCACCACCAGCGCGGTCATCACACCGGTGGCGTAGAGCACGCCGACATCGCCGAACCATGACGTGAAGATGGCGGTGGCGAGCGCGGAGGCGCCGATATTGGCGATGTTGTTGCCGAGCAGCAGCGCGCCGATCAGGCGCTCGCGCATGTCGAGCAGTTGCGAGACCACGTCGGCGTCGTGATTACCCTGCTTGGAGAGCCGCAGCATGCTGGCGCGCGAGGCGCCGGTCAGCGCGGTCTCGCTCGCGGCGAAGAACGCCGAGACCAGCAGGCAGAGGACGACGATGGTGAATCCGAGCCAGTCCATGAACCACTCAAGTTTCTTGTCTTGACGCGTTTTCCTTGCGCGAACCGGTCCCCACTTCGCTCGAAAACGCTTTCACGAAGTTCAGCCGCGCGTCACGCCTTGTGAGCGAGCTTCTCTTTCAGGAAGTCGCGCACCGGGGCCGGCTCGACATCCTTTGCGATCACGGCGCGCCCCACAGCCTCGAGCAGGATGAAGGTGAGCTTGCCGCGCTTGACCTTCTTGTCCTGCGCCATCAGGGCCATCAGCGCGTCGGCATCGGCAAGCCCTTCCTGCGAAAAGCCCGCGATGTCCTGCAAGCGGGTCGGCAGGCCCGCTTCAATGAGATGCCGCTCGACGCGCGCCGCGTCGGCCTCGCCGATCATGCCGAGCTTGGCGGAGAATTGCGCCGCCAGCGTCATGCCGATCGCGACGCCCTCGCCGTGGAACAAGCGGTCGGAGAAGCCGGTCGCAGCTTCGAGCGCGTGGCCGAAGGTGTGGCCTAGATTGAGCAGCGCGCGCTCGCCGGTCTCGCGCTCGTCGCGCGAGACCACGCCGGCCTTGGCGCGGCAGGAGGTCGCGATCGCGTGCTCGCGCGCCGAGCCGCCCTTGAAGATGTCGGCGTGGTTCTTTTCCAGCCAGGTGAAGAAGGCCTCGTCGCCGAGCACGCCGTATTTGGCGACCTCGGCGTAGCCGGAGCGGAATTGCCGCGGCGACAGCGTGTCGAGCACGGCGGTGTCGGCAATCACCAGCACCGGCTGGTGGAAGGCGCCAAGCAAATTCTTGCCCTGCGGCGAGTTGATGCCGGTCTTGCCGCCAACGGAAGAATCGACCTGTGCCAGCAGCGAGGTCGGCACCTGCACGAAATCGACGCCGCGGCGCAGGATCGCGGCGGCAAAGCCGGCGAGATCGCCGACCACGCCGCCGCCGAGCGCGATGACGAGATCGTTGCGCTCGATCTTGGCCGCGATCAGGGCTTCGCTGACCTTTTCGAGGCCGGCATAGGTTTTCGAGATCTCGCCTTCCTCGACCACGATCCGCGAGGTCGGGATGCCGACGGCCGCGAGCGATGCTTCCGTCGGCTCGAGCCAGTGTTTAGCGACGGTGCGATCCGTCACGATCGCCGTGCGCACGCCGGGGCGTAAGTGCGCGACCCGTTCGCCGAGCGAGGCCAGCACGCCACGGCCGATGACGATGTCATAGGCGCGATCGCCGAGCGCGACACCGACGTTGACGGGGTCGGAATGTTTCAGGGGCGCGGTCATCGTACGGCACTCGCAACGTCGACAGGTGGCTGAGACGCCTGCTCACCGCAAAGATGCGCGCGCAGCGTCTCGATGCATTCCTCGACGATCTTGTCGTGCGGCACGTCGCGGGAGGCGATGGTGAGGTCGGCATGGCTGTAAACCGGCTCGCGCTCGGTGAGCAGGCGCGTCACCGTCCCTTCCGGATCGGCGGTCTGGAGCAGCGGACGATCGGCGCGGCGGCGGACGCGGCGCATGATGACGTCGTGGTCGGCCTTGAGCCAGATCGAGACCGCCTTCGCCGCGATCCGGGTCCGCGTCTCCTCGCGCATGAAGGCGCCGCCGCCGGTCGCCAGCACCGCCGGGCCGCCGTCGAGCAGGCGCGCGATCACCCGCGCCTCGCCGTCACGGAAATGGGCCTCGCCATGGCGCTCGAAAATCTCCGGTATGGTCATGCCGGCCGCCGCCTCGATCTCGGTGTCGGCGTCGACGAAGGGCAGCTTGAGCCGGGCCGCCATGCGGCGACCGATGGTGGATTTGCCCACCCCCATCATGCCGACGAGCACGATCGAGCGCGCCCCGAGCGCCGACAGGATGTCGGCCTCAGGCGAAGCTTGTATCGGCAACGCGGCGTCGGACATGGGTCTCGCTCTGGATCTCGCTCTGGGTCTCGCTCGATCTGCCGCCAAAAGCGGCCTGCTTTGGCCACCTATACGACCCCGAAGGGGGCCTCGCCAGAGGACTCTTGCCACGAAACGGCGAACATGTTGGATGATTTCATTGGTTAATTTGCCGACCTGGACCTTTACCGAGACCTTGCACGATGCCCAGCCTGTTCCGCTTCCTGACGGTCGTCGCCGTGATCGCCGGCATCGTCTATGGCGTGGTCTTTGCGCTGGCGAACTTCGTCAATCCCAAGCCGCGGGAAATGACGGTGACGATCCCGCCGGATAAGTTTCTCAAGAAATAGGAGCTAGCCTCCAGGGCATGCGTGCAAAGCCCTCAGACAGCAAGCTCACCGGCCTGTTCCTCGACATGCTCGCGGCGGAACAGGGCGCCGGCCCCAATACGCTCGATGCCTACCGCCGCGATCTCACGGACTTCTCCGAGTTCCTGGGCCGCATCGGCCACTCTTTTGCGGATGCCGAAACCCAAACGCTGCGCGACTATCTCGCCGATCTCGACACCCGTGGCTTCAAATCCACCAGCGTCGCGCGCCGCCTGTCGGCGATGCGGCATCTCTACCGCTTCCTCCTGAACGAGCGCATTCGCATCGACGATCCCGCCGCGATCCTGTCCGGCCCCAAGCGCGGCCGCGGCCTGCCAAAGGTGCTGTCGATCGCGGATGTCGACCGCATGCTCCGCCGTGCCAAGGAATTGAGCGAGGCGGAGGAGGCCTCGCCCTCGAAGCGGCTGCGCGCCTTGCGGCTCTATTGCCTGCTCGAGGTGCTCTACGCCACGGGCCTGCGCGTCTCCGAGCTGGTGGCGCTGCCGCGCACGGCGGCCAAGCGCGACGCCCGCATGATCGTGGTGCGCGGCAAGGGCAACAAGGAACGGCTGGTGCCGCTGAACGAGGCCTCGCGCCAGGCGATGGCGGATTATCTCGCCGCGACCGAAGCCGCGAAGACGGAGAAGAAGAAAGACGGCCTCGCCGCCTCGAAATGGCTGTTTCCCTCGTTCGGCGAGAGCGGGCATCTGACCCGGCAGCATTTCGCCCGCGACCTCAAGGAGCTCGCGGTCGCCTCGGGCCTGCAGGCGCGGCTGGTCTCCCCGCACGTGCTGCGCCACGCCTTCGCCAGCCACCTGCTGCACAACGGCGCGGACTTACGCATCGTGCAGACCCTGCTCGGCCACACCGACATCTCGACCACCCAGATCTACACCCACGTGGTCGAGGAGCGGCTGAAGAGCCTGGTGCGCGACCTGCACCCGCTGGCGGAGAAGTAACTTGTCGTCGTCCCGGCGAAGGCCGGGACCCATACCGCGTGATCTGTCGGTGAGGGGCGGTGTCAGTCCCGCAGAAAGACCGCATCACTCCGAGTCTTCGCCAAATTTCTCCCTGTGGTTATGGGTTCCGGCCTTCGCCGGGACGACAGCGGTGGCCGAAACCGCCTTGACTTCGGCCACATCTCCGCAGAAAGAGCCGTGGCCTCACGATTGATTTGGCGGGCGGCCCAGAAGCCCACAAGCCAACTCATTGAAGAAGCTACACTTCTTTCCGCAGGTCTGAAACCGCTTCGCCGCCTCGCCCCGTCCTCCCTATATTGAGTTGATGCAAGACCAGATGCGCAGCTATCTCGACTTCGAAAAGCCCGTCGCCGAGCTCGACTCCAAGGTCGACGAGCTGCGGACGCTCGCGGCCTCCGGGACCGACATCAGTGACGAGATCGGGCGGATCGAGGACAAGGCGGCGCAGGCGCTGGCCGACCTCTATACGAACCTGACGCCGTGGCAGAAGACGCTGGTCGCGCGGCATCCGCAGCGGCCGCATTTCAACGATTTCATCACGGGCCTGATCACCGAGTTCACGCCGCTCGCCGGCGACCGCAAGTTCGGCGAGGACGAGGCCCTGGTCGCCGGCTTCGGCCGCTTCCGCGGCGAGCCGATCTGCGTGATGGGCCAGGAAAAGGGCGATTCCACCGAGAGCCGCATCCGGCACAATTTCGGCATGGCGCGGCCCGAGGGCTATCGCAAATGCGTGCGGCTGATGGAGATGGCCGAGCGGTTCGGCCTGCCGGTGCTGTCGCTGGCCGATTCCGCCGGCGCCTATCCCGGCATCGGCGCCGAGGAGCGCGGCCAAGCCGAGGCGATCGCGCGCTCGACCGACGCGTGCCTGTCGCTGGGCGTGCCGAACGTCGCCATCATCACCGGCGAAGGCATGTCGGGCGGCGCCATCGCGATCACCACCGCCAACCGGGTGCTGATGCTGGAGCACGCGATCTACAGCGTGATCTCGCCGGAGGCCGCCTCCTCCATCCTCTGGCGCGACGGCACCAAGGCGCAGGAAGCCGCCAACAACATGAAGATCACCGCCCAGGACATGCTCCGCTTCGGGGTGATCGACAGCATCCTGAAGGAGCCGGTCGGCGGCGCCCACCGCGACCCCGCCGCCATGATCGCCACCACCGGGGACGCCATCGCCAAGGCGTTTGAGGAGCTCCACGGCCTCGACGCCGACGCCATCCGCAAGCAGCGGCGGCAGAAATTCCTCGATATCGGCCGGAAACTGGGCTGATTCGTGCGGTTTTTGTGTCCCGGACGCGGTGCGGCACGAAGTGACGCTCCGCTGAGCCGGGACCAGCAGGCTCCACAGACCGCCTTCAGCGTAGGCCCCGGCTCTGCGGTGCACCGCTGAAGAAGCGCTGCGCCGCGTCCGGGGCACGAGAAACCGGTCCCCGGTAACCCCGCATTAACCCTTTTTTTGCCCAAATCGGCGATCTCTGTCTGGATCGGGCCGGAAGGCCCAAGTAAGGCCCAAAGTCGCGTCCATTTAGTCTCTGTTGACCATGCCATTGGGCCAACGGGCTCGTGATCCCCGCTCGGGTTGCGACCACATGACCCAGAGGTTAGAATTTTAATTAATGGCTTCAGGGCAAAAGCGCTGGAGCGTGGTTTGAAAAAGCCCGTCACGACGGGTCCGGATCTCCGGTCGGATCATGCTCCAAAGAATTGGGGTTCGCGCGGCTTGCCCGGCACGGTGTGGGGTCCATCTTGATTTCTCGTTCGCTTGCTCGCGCGCTCTTGGCTTCGGTTGCGCTGTTGACGGCCAGTGTTCTGCTGGCCGGCTGCGACACTGACCAGGTGTCGCTCGCGACCAACGCCAAGGCCAACCAGCCGGTGCCGCCAAAACTTCTCGCCGCGATGGTCGAGAAGGACATGGATCTGCAATCCCCGATCCTGGTCCGCCTGTTCAAGCAGGAGGCCGAGCTCGAGGTCTGGAAGCAGACCCGCAACGGCCAGTTCGCGCTGCTCAAGACCTATCCGATCTGCCGCTGGTCGGGCGATCTGGGCCCGAAGGTGCGCGAAGGCGACCGCCAGGCGCCGGAAGGATTCTACTCGATCAATCCGGGCCAGATGAATCCGCAGTCGGCCTATTACCTCTCGTTCAACACGGGCTATCCGAACGCGTTCGACAAGGCTCTGGGCCGTTCCGGCTCGCAGCTGATGGTGCATGGCGACTGCTCTTCGCGCGGCTGTTACGCGATGACCGACGAGCAGATCGCGGAGATCTATTCGCTCGGCCGCGAATCCTTCTTCGGCGGCCAGAAGGCGTTCCAGCTCCAGGCCTATCCGTTCAAGATGACGCCGGTGAACATGGCCAAGCACCGGAACAATCCGAACATGCCGTTCTGGAAGATGATCAAAGAGGGCTATGATCATTTCGAGGTGACGCGGCAGGAGCCGAAGGTCGATTTCTGCGAGAAGAAGTACGTCTTCGACGCGGCGAAGACGCCCGATGCCAAGCGCGATCCGGTGTTCGACGCGTCCGCAAAGTGCCCGGCCTATGTGATCCCCGAGGACATCGCGAGCGCCGTGCGCGAGAAGGACGCGCGCGACCAGGCCGAGTACGCCAAGCTCGTGGCCAAGGGCACGCCGGTGGCGCGCATGAACACCGGCATTGACGGCGGCATGAACAAGATCTTCGCCGCCAAGATTCCAGAAGGCTCGACCGGCCTGTCGGAGGGCGCCGAAGGCACCACGCTGCAGATGCTGGCGATGGCGAAGGCGCCGGGCACGATCCCCGGCCACGTCAATCCGCCCAGGCCCAATCTCGACGCGGCCGCGCCCTCGCCGCAGGAAGAGCCGGTCGTCGCCGTCAGCGCACCCGCAACCAGCACCCGCGTCGCGGCCGCTCAACCGGCCGAGAAATCCCAGGAAAAATCCCAAGAGAAATCCCAAAGTGGCGGCTTCTTCTCGAACCTTGGCCGCAAGATGGGCCTCGGCACCGCCGACACGACCGCGACCGCTTCGGCTCCGCCGCCGCAAGCCACCGCGTCCGTGGCCCCGGCCACGACGTCCACAACGCCGCCCAGCGCGGCATCAAGGCTGAAGGCCGCCGTGACCCGCTTTGTGCCCGGCCGCGACACGACCAAGGACGCGCCGAAGCCGGCTGTTGCCGCCGCCAAGCCCGCCGAGCCGGCGAAGCCCGATACCCGCCTCGCCGCAACGCGCCCGGCGCTGAAGCCGACGGTGTCGGATGATCCCGCTGGTGGCCCGCAGATGGCGGGCGCCGCGCCGGTGGTGCAGTCGAACTCGTTCGACAGCCGCTTTGGGGCGGTGAAGTAAACAACGGCTCTCGCTTCGGTCTGCTCAATCGACAATTTCCCACCGTCACCCTGAGGTGGCCGCTTCTTCAGCGGCCCTCGAAGGGCGACGGCCCGACTGGCAGCTCGGCCATTCATCCTTCGAGGCTCGCTTTGCGATGCTGCGCATCGCGCCGCTCGCGCCTCAGGATGACGGGACTGGCAGGAAGCCTGCGGCGAGAGACAGCCGTAGAGCGGGTAGTGAGAATCTACGGCGCCAGATACCGCATCAGTTCCGGATTGCCACGCACATCATTCGCCTCCCCCTGCAGTGCGACCCTTCCGCGGTCCAGCACGTAGGCATAATCGGCGACGCGCAGCGCGAGGTCGAGGTGCTGCTCGACGATGATGACGGCGATGTTTTTCGCGAGCTCGATCAGGCGTTCGGTGATCTCCTCGATGACGCCGATCCAGACGCCTTCGGTCGGCTCGTCGAGCAGCAACAATTTCGGATCGCCCAGCATGGCGCGGCCGATGGCGAGCATCTTGCGCTCGCCGCCGGAGAGCGTGCCGGCGGGCTGGTCGAGGCGCTGGCCGAGTTTCGGGAAGATGGTCAGCACGTGGTCGACGGCGTCGGCCTTGCTGCTCGCGAGCGAGCCGACGGCGAGATTGTCGCGTACCGACAGGCGGGCGAACACCGAATGCTCCTGCGGGACGTAGCCGATGCCGGCGCGCACGCGCTCCTGGGTCGCGCGGCGGCTGATGTCGCGGCCGTCGAAGGCGACCTCGCCCTTCCACGCCGGCAGCTCGCCGACGATGGTCTTCATCAACGTGGTCTTGCCGGCGCCATTGCGCCCGAGCACGGCGACGCCGCCACGCCAGGGAATGCCGAGGTTGACGTCGAACAGGACCTGGCTGCGGCCATAGCCGGCGTCGAGATGCTTGATGTCCAAAAATTCAGGCACGGCGCAGATAGATCTCCTGGACGGATTTGTTGGCCTGGATCTCGGACACGGTACCTGACGCCAGCACCTTGCCCTGGTCGAGCACGGTCAGGCGATCGCAGATGTCGCGGATGAAATCGAGGTCGTGCTCGACGATGACGAGCGAGCAATGTTTTTTGATCGGCTGGAGCAATTCGCCGGTGACGCGGCGCTCTTCCAGGCTCATGCCGCCGGTCGGCTCGTCCAGCAGCAGCAGCTTTGGCTTGCCCGCAAGCGCCATCGCGATCTCCAGCCATTGCTGCTGGCCGTGCGACAGCGCCGCCGCCGCGTCGAAGGCGCGATCGGCGAGGCGGAACTGCGTCAGCATGGTCATGACCTGGTCGTGCAGCGCGCCGCGCGTACGCGAGAACAGGAGGTCGAACAGCGAGGACTGCGCCTGGAGCGCGAGCAGGATGTTGTCGTAGAGCGTCAGCGTCGGCAGCACGCTGGTGATCTGGAATTTCAGGCTCATGCCGGCGCGGGCACGCTCGGTCGGCGTGAACGCGGTGATGTCGGTGTTGACGAAGCTCACCTTGCCCTGCGTCGGCACCTCGGCCCCGGCGATGCACTTCATCAGCGTGCTCTTGCCGGAGCCGTTCGGGCCGATCAGGCCGTGAAACTCGTTCTCGCCGACGGTGAGGGCTGCGCCATCGAGCGCGGTGAGCTTGCCGAAGATCTTTTTGATGCCCGCGGCCTCAAGGAGCGGCATTGCGCTTCTCCTTTCCGGGCTTCTTGTTCTCGTTGGGCTTCGCACCGAAGCTGCCGACCCGTTCGCGTTCGCCCAGCACGAAGCTGATCAGGCCGAGCGGCCGGAACAGGATCACGAGCAACAGCAGCACGCCCAGGATGATCGGCCAGATGTCGCGGTAATTGTCGGACAGCCAGAAGCTGACGCCTTCGACGATGACGGCGCCGATGACCGCACCGATCAGCGTGCCGGAGCCGCCGAACAGCACGTAGAGCACCACCTGCGTCGAGACGACGACGCCGACCATGTTGGGCCATACGAAACCCTCATGGAAGGCATAGAGGCTGCCCGCGAGCCCTGCGATGGCGCCGCCGATGGTGAAGATGATCGCCTTCAGATGCTGCGCCTTGTAGCCGAAGAAGGCGATGCGCTGCTCGTTCTCGCGAAGACCTGCGAGCGCGAGGCCGAACTGCGAGCGCACCAGGAAGCGGCAGAGCAGATAGACCACGACGAGGATGCCGAGCACGAGATAATAGAAGGCCGGCCCTTCCGAGAACTCGTAGCCTCCGAGCGTCATCGGCGCGATCGAGGGAATGCCGTTCTGGCCGCCGAGATAGTACCAGCCGCGTGCCAGGCGATCGGCGGCGTAGGAGCCGGTGAGCGTGCCCAGTGAGACGAAGATCACGCTGGAGGGATGCCGGCCCAGCAGCAGGAAGCCGCCGAGTAGCAGCGCGAAGGTGAGGCCGATGATGGTGCCCGCGGGCAGCACCAGGAAGATGTTGGTGATGTCCAAGTCGCGCGCGAGCAGCGCGACGCCATAGCCGGCCGAGCCGAAGAACAGGGCCTGGCCAAAGCTCATGATGCCGGCATAGCCCCAGACCAGGTCGAACGACAGCGCGAACAGCGCGAGGATGATCACCCGCGTCGCGAACACCGTGAGATAGTCCTGCAGCACCAGCGGCGCGAGCAGCGCCGCGACAAGCACGACGCCCTCCACGATCGGCAGGACGTTTCGTCCTGCCGCGACCTGTACCGCTGCCGCGCGTTCAGCCATCGCATCGTCCGCTTCGTCGCCGGCGATGGCCTCTCTTACCACACTCATCGACTTCGGCATTCCGCCTCAGCATTCCTTGGGATCGACCAGACCGTCGCTGCGTCCGACGATCTCGTAGTTCCCGCCCTTGGCGACCGCGGTGTACATCTTCATCTTGCAGTGCCGCTTGCCCGGCACCATCTCGGCCGGTCCCCCGGGGCCCTCCGCGATCTTGGCATGGTCGAGCGCGGCGGCGACCGATTCGCGGTCGATCTTGCCCGCTTCCTTGACGGCCGCCTCCCACAGCTTGAGGCCACGATAGGTGCCGGTGGCGGCGCTGCCGGCAGCGAACAGGAAATTGCCCGGAAAGTCCTTCTCGTAGGCCGCCTGGATTTTTGCGTCGAACGGATTCTCCTTGGTCAGCACCTTGAAATAGTCGAGGCAGCTTGCGAGGCCCTCGATCTCGGCGGCCTGGTTGATGTTGAGCGTGTTCTCGTCGTAGTAGACGCAGGCGAGACGGCCGCCGTTCTTGAGGAAGCCCGCTTCATAGAGCTGCTTGAAGAACGGGCCGACGCCCGGCGGAATGACGGTGTTGAAGACGACGTCGACCTTGTTGGAGATGATGCGGTTGACGGTCGAGGAGAAATCGACCTGGTCGAGCGGATAGTATTCCTCGAACACGACCTCGCCGCCGTTCGATTCGATCACCTTGCGCGCATAGACGTTGAGCGTGTGCGGCCAGACGTAGTTGGCGCTCGGCAGCGCGAACTTCTTGCCGCCGTTCTTGATCAGCCAGGGGATGAACTCGTCGCATTGCTGCGCCGGCGTCGGGCCGGTACAGAACAGATAGGGCGTGCACTCCTTGCCTTCGTAGAGCTGCGGATAGATGTAGAGCGTCTTGCCGCGCGCCACGATCGGATCCTTGATCGCGTTGCGCATCGAGGAGGTGATGCCGCCCAGCACCATGTCGACCTTGTCGCGCTGGATCAGCTTGCGGACGTTGCCGACGGCGACGGATTCGTTCGAAGCGGTGTCCTCGATATAGAGCTCGAGCGGACGGCCGAGCAGGCCGCCGGCGGCGTTGATCTCCTTGATCACCATCTTGGCGACGTTGGCGTCGGCATTGCCCGCGTAGGCGATCGGGCCGGTGAGATCGGTGGCGATGCCGACCTTGATCGGGGCTTCGGCCGCATTGGCCCAGGGGGCCGGGATCACCCAGCTGCCGACGCCGGTTGCGACCGCGCCGGACGCAAAGGCGAAATTGGAGAGAAAGCGGCGGCGTGAGAGCTGCGTACGATCGAACATGTGACTAAACCCCTTTTCCAGCGATGAGGCCCTGCGGCCGGAATTTGATGAAGACAATAGCGAGCACGAAGACGAGGACGTCGGCGACGACGGGCGCCATCACCCATGGCAGCGCGGCACTGAGCGTCCCGATGACGCCGGCGCCTGCGACCGGTCCGATGAAGGAGCCAACGCCGCCGACCATGACCGCAACAAAGCCCTGGATCAGGAAGCGCAGGCCGAGATCGGCGAACAGGCTGAACACGGGCACGATCAGTGCCCCGGCGAGGCCGGCGAGCGCCGCGCCGAAGGCAAAGGTGGCACCATAGATCAGCGGCGTGGAGATGCCGGAGGCACGCGCCAGCGAAGGATTTTCCAGCGTGGCGCGGACGCGAAGGCCAAAGCTCGTGCGTGAGAGCAGGAGATAACAACCGCCCATCACCAGCAGCGTGATGACGATGATCGTGAAGCGCCAGGCCGAGATGTGCATCGCGCCGATGTCGATCGAGCCACCAATCGGCTCCGGCACGGTGAGATAGAAGCCGCCGATCAGCCCGCGCACGGATTCGCGGATGATCAGGCCCAGCGCATAGGTGCCGAGCATCGCCACGATCGGCGCGGCGTAGAACCGGCGGATGATCAGCGCCTCCAGCACGAAGCCGAGCGCGCCGACCACGAAGGGCGCCGCGACCATGCCGGCCCAGATCGGCAGGCCCCTGGCGTAGGTGAGATAGGTGATGTAGGCCCCGAGCAGGACGAACTCTCCTTGCGCGAAGTTGAAGATGCCCATCATGCTGGCGATGATCCCGAGCCCCAGCACGATCAGGACGATGATCGCGCCAAAGCTCAGGATCTCGAACGCCGCGACGAACGCGTTAGCCATTTGGTGGATTCTTGTTTTGACGCGTTTTCTTGACGCGAACCAGCATCCACTTCGCTCGAAAACGCTTCTGTGTTCCGTCCGTCTGCATCGATGCCTCGCTCACATCTTCTTCCAGTCGCCGATCTGCTCGAAAGCGTGCGCGGCGCGATAAATCGTGGATTCCTCGAACATGCGGCCGACCAGCATCAGGCCGACGGGCAGGCCGTCGACCATGCCGCAGGGCAGCGACATCGCAGGATGATGGGTGATGTCGAACGGCGCGGTGTTGCCGATCATCTCCAGCGCACGGGCGACGTAGTCCTCGCGGCTGGCCGTGGGCTCCGGCAGCTTCGTCGCCTTCATCGGCGTGGTCGGCAGCAGCAGGAGATCGTAATCCCTGAAAGCCTTGTCGTAGGCTGCAGTCAGACGCCGGGAGATGTTCAGCGCCTTGCCGTAATAGCGCGGACCGAAATTGTTGTTGATGTAGGTCCCGAGCAGCAGGAACAGCTTTGTCGTCTCCGACAGCGAGTCCGCCTGCCGGCGCCAGCCGCGATGGAAATCCATCAGCGAGGTCGAGTAGAGGTCGGAGCGGGACAGGCCATAGCCGTCGCCATACATCATGGTCTGGGTCATGCCCTCGGTGCCGATCGGCGTCCAGATCGCGGGGCCGACGAGGTGCATCGGGATCGAGACGGTCTCGACGGTGGCGCCGAGATCCTTGAAACGCTTGGCCGCCTCGCGCACACTCTCGTTCACCGCGGCTTCCGCGGTCGGCTGCTCAAAGCCTTCCTTGAGGATGCCGATCTTCATGCCCTTTACGCCCTGGCCGAGCGCCTTGGTGTAGTCCTCGACCTTGGGCGCCTTGATGCGCGGGTCATAGCCGTCGTCGCCGGCGAGCACCTCGAGCAGCAGCGCGTTGTCGGCAACGGTCGCTGTCATCGGGCCGGTGTGATCGACGAAGATCTCGATCGGCATGATGCCGGTGTAGGGCACGAGGCCCCAGGTCGGCTTCATGCCGTAGGTGCCGCAGAACGAGGACGGCATGCGGATCGAGCCGCCCTGGTCGCCGCCGATCGCCATGTCGACCTCGCCGAGCGCGACGACGACGCCGCTGCCCGAGGACGAGCCGCCGGCCGAATAGCCCATCTTGTGCGGATTGTGCACCGCGCCGACCGCACCGGTGTGGCTGCCGCCGGACATGCAGAAGGATTCGCAATGCACCTTGCCGGCGATCTCGGCGCCGGCATCGAGCATGCGCGTGACGATGGTGGCGTCGAAATCGGGAACGTAGCCTTCCAGCGTCGCCGAGCCGTTCATCATGGGAACGCCGGCGAGCATGATGTTGTCTTTCAGCGCGACGGTCTTGCCCTTGAGCTTGCCGCTGGCGGCGCCCTTCACCGTGGACTTGCGATACCAGGCGTTGCGCGGGTTCTCCTCGGGCGAAGGCCGATAGCCCGGCGTGCGCGGATATTTCACCTCCGGCACTTCGTCCGGCATTGCGCCGACGAGATTGTAGGCTTCGATCGAGCCCTGCATCAGGCCGCGGAACGAGGCGACGTCATCGTCGGTCAGCGCGAGGCCGCACTGCTCGGCGACGCTGCGAAGTTGGGCGGGCGTTGGAAGGACAACTGTCACGGCGCTCTCCTTGAGGCTTCTTGATCCCTGGCTTTGATGGAGGCCGCTCGCTCGCGCTTGCACAGCGCGGGCCAATCGGCTTCGCCTCGATATTACAGACGGAAATATTTTCCTTTTCAAGTATTATTTCGAAAATCCGCCGCGACAGACGAGCGACCGATGTCAGAGCGTCTTGATGAGCTTGAAGTCGAGACCGTCCGCCTCGGCGAGATACATCGGCATCTCGGCGCGGCCATCGCGGATGGTGACGGGTCCGCGGCCCGCCGAATAAACGGTGTTGCGCGCCGCCTTCAGCAGCGGATGCAAGGCGAGGGAGCCGGCACGGTTGGCCACGGACTCCAGGAACCGCAGCCCCTCGTAATTCGACTGGCCGACGGAACCGACGGGCGGCGCGTGCGGGCCGAACATGGCCTGATAGCCGCCGAGGAACTCGTCATTGGCGCGCGAGGCCATGCAGTTGAAATAGCCGGAGGCGCAGAACAAATTCTCGGTGTTATCGGCACCGATGCCGAGCAGCACGGTTTCGTCCATCGCACCCGCGAGCCGCAGCGTCGCGGTGGCGAGGCCAGCCTCGGCGAAGGCGCGATTGAAGGTGATGCTGTCGGTGCCGATCAGCGAGATCAGCACCACGTCAGGCTTGGCGGCGCGGATGCGCGCCAGATGCGGCTCGTGATTGTCCTCGCCGACGGGGACGAACTCCTCGCCGACGACCTGGCCGCCGGCTTCCTTGATGTAGCGCTTGACCGCGCGATGCGACTGCCAGGGCCAGACGTAATCGCTGCCGATCAGGTACCAGCGCGCCGCCTTCTTGACGTCGGCCAGCCAGTGGATCGACGGCCGGCTCTGCCAGCGCGGCGTCTCGCCGATCGCCATCACGCCCGGCGTGCGCTCGCCGCCCTCATAGACCGGCGTATAGATGTAGGGGATGCGGTTGCCGGTGACCTTGCGCAGCGCGACGCGGACGGCGCTGATATGCGACCCCATGATGAGGTCGACCTCGTCGAAGGCGATCGCCTGCTCGGCGCGCTGCACCACCTCGTCGATCGGGCCGCCAGAATCGTAGATCGACAGCTCCAGCTCGCGGCCCAAAATGCCGCCGCGCTTGTTGATCTCGGCGACCGCCAGCATCGCGCTGTTGGTGGAGGTCGGGCCCCAGATCCCGGGCGAGCCGGTGAAGGTGAGGAAATTGCCGATGCGCAGCTTGTTGCGTGCGCCGCGGCGCTTCATGAAATGCGCGTCAACCGGAGACAGGTCGAAGTCGGCCGCCGACGACGACAGATTCCTGAACAGCAAAGACGGCGGCAACGCCGGGCCGCCGTGAGCCGGGAAGTTTACCGTCGCGCGCACGCCAACTCCTGTCTGGCACCAGACCTGAAAGCACATTGAGCAGGCGGCCGCGGCTTCCGCCCTTTTGTTGGGCAATGATCCTATTTTGAAAATATTGAATATTCAAGAATTGAAGTGCATATAGATGCAGCATTGATTGCAAGACATTCACTCATTTGGGTCAAGACGAAGTCTTAGCCGTGGCAAAACCGTCGAAAGAAAACTCTCCGATCACCGAACACCTCGCCTACCTGCTCGCGCAGGCCAACCGGGAGATCAACCGGCAGCTGGAACTGCGCTTGAGCAAGGAAGGTGTTCCCGTCGAGCAATGGCGCATCCTGAAGGTCCTGTCGGACGGCAACGGCCATTCGATGGGCGAGCTTGCGGACGCCGTGCTGCTCAACCATCCGACGCTGACCAAGATGATCGACCGCATGGTCTCCGACACGCTGGTCTATCGCGTGCAGGACCCGAACGACCGCCGCAAGGTCCTGATGTTCATCTCCGACCGCGGCAAGGTGCTGTGCAAGAAGCTCAACTCGCTCGCGGTCGACCAGGAGGAGCACATCCTGGAGAGCTACGGCGACAAGTCGACGAGCGAATTGAAGCGGCTGCTGGAGAGCTTGATCGACAGCTCGAATTGAGTCGGCGCGCAATTCAATTCCATCGTCGTCCTGGACAAGCGCAGCTCCCGACAACGCGCAGCGTTGTCTCGAGCGAGCGCAGATCCAGGACCCATTACCCCAAGAGCAGGCTTGACGAAGACTCGTGGTTGCCAGCGTCGCGCCGCGACTTCTCCCTGGGGTAATGGGTCCTGGCTTTCGCCAGGACGACGATGTGGGACTAGTTGAGCGCTACATACTCAACCGTCATCGCCCGCGCGATCCAGTATTCCAGAAACAATGGTGATTGAACCGAGAAGCCGCGGCGTACTGGGTCGCCCGGTCAAGCCGGGCGACGACAGTGGAGATTGAGGCGCCGGTGTTGCGCCTCACAAGTACATTCAGGCCTTACGCATACCGCCCGTGGCAGTGCTTGTACTTCTTGCCCGAGCCGCACGGGCAGTCCTCGTTGCGTCCGATCTTGCCCCAGGAGGCCGGGTTCTTCGGATCGCGCTGGGCGGCGTCGGAGGCCGGCGCGCCGAGCGTGACGCTGGCGAGCGCCATCTCGTCCTCGCCGGTGTTGGGGTCGAACTTGTGCGCTTCCATCGGCGGCAGCACCGGGGCTTCCTGCTCCGGCGGGACGATCTCGACGCGCATCAGTTGCGCGGTGACGGCCTCGCGCAGGTGCGCGCTCATCTCCTGGAAGAGATTGAAGGCCTCGGTCTTGTACTCCTGGAGCGGATCGCGCTGGCCGTAGCCACGCAAGCCGATGACCTGGCGCAGATGGTCCAGCATGATCAGGTGCTCGCGCCAGAGATGGTCGAGCGTCTGGAGCAAGATGGTCTTCTCGACGTAACGCATCACGTCGGGGCCCCATTGCGCGACCTTGGCGGCCATGTGCTCGTCGGCGCGGGTCTCGATGCGGTTGAGCAGCTCCTCGTCGGCGATGCCCTCTTCCTTGGCCCATTCATCGACCGGCAGGTCGAGATCGAGCACGCGCTTGAGCTCTTCCTTGAGGCCGGCGACGTCCCACTGCTCGGCATAGGCATGCTCGGGCACGTGCTTGGCGACGAGGTCGTCGATGAAGGCATGGCGCATGTCGGTGACGGTCTCGGCGACGCTGTCGTCCTTCATCAGGTCGACGCGCTGGTCGAAGATCACCTTGCGCTGGTCGTTCTGGACGTTGTCGAACTTGAGCAGGTTCTTGCGGATGTCGAAGTTGCGGGCCTCGACCTTCTGCTGCGCCTTCTCCAGGGCCTTGTTGATCCAGGGATGGATGATGGCCTCGCCCTCTTGCAGGCCGAGACGCTGGAGCATGCTGTCGAGGCGATCCGAGCCGAAGATGCGCATCAGATCGTCTTCCAGCGACAGGAAGAACTTTGAGCGGCCGGGGTCGCCCTGACGGCCGGAACGGCCGCGCAGCTGGTTGTCGATGCGGCGGGATTCGTGACGCTCGGAGCCCATGATGTAGAGGCCACCCGGCTTCGTCACGGTCTTGGCCGGCTTTGAGCCCTTCGCCGGCTCGATCTCGACGACCTCTTCCGCCTTCAGCACGATCTCGCGGAAGCGCTCGACGTCGGCCTTGATCTGCTCGATCTTCCTGGCCTTCTCGGCCTCGTCCTCGATGCCCGCGGTCTCCTTCGGGATGCGCATATCGAGCGAGCCGCCGAGCTTGATGTCGGTGCCGCGGCCGGCCATGTTGGTCGCGATCGTGATCGCGCCGGGAACGCCGGCTTCGGCGACGATATAGGCTTCCTGCTCGTGGAAGCGCGCGTTCAGCACCGCAAACAGCTTTGCCGGCTTGCCCGCGCGGGCCGCTGCGTAAAGCTTGTCGAGCGCGTTCTCCTTGCCGAAATCGATCTGCTTGTAGCCGTTCTTCTTGAGGAACTCGGCGAGCACTTCCGACTTCTCGATCGACGCCGTGCCGACCAGCACCGGCTGCAGCCGCGAATTGGCGCGCTCGATCTCGGCGAGGATGGCCGAATATTTTTCCTGGTGGGTGCGATAGACCTCGTCGTCCTCATCCAGGCGGCCGACCGGCACGTTGGTCGGGATCTCGACGACTTCGAGCTTGTAAATGTCGAAGAGTTCGTCGGCTTCGGTCAACGCCGTACCGGTCATGCCCGCAAGCTTCTCGTACATGCGGAAGTAATTCTGGAACGTGATCGAGGCCAGCGTCTGGTTCTCGGGCTGAACCTGGACGTGCTCCTTGGCTTCCAGCGCCTGATGCAGGCCTTCCGAATAGCGCCGGCCGGCCATCATGCGGCCGGTGAACTCGTCGATGATGACGACCTCGTCGTCGCGGACGATGTAGTCCTTGTCGCGAGTGAACAGCGTGTGGGCGCGCAGCGCCTGGTTGATGTGATGCACGACGGAGACGTTCTCGACGTCGTAGAGCGACTCGCCCTTGAGCTGGCCGGCGTCGCGCAGCAGCGTCTCGATCTTCTCCATGCCGGCTTCGGTCAGCGTCACCGTGCGCTGCTTCTCGTCGACGTCGTAGTCGGTCTTGTCGAGCTTGGGCAGGAACCCATCGATGGTGTTGTAGAAGTCGGAGCGGTCGTCGAGCGGACCGGAGATGATCAGCGGCGTGCGCGCCTCGTCGATCAGGATGGAGTCGACTTCGTCGACGATCGCGTAGAAGTGCGGTCGCTGGACCATGTCCTCGAGCCGGTACTTCATGTTGTCGCGCAGATAGTCGAAGCCGTATTCGTTGTTGGTGCCGTAGGTGATGTCGCACGCATAGGCCGCCTTGCGCTCGGCATCGTCGAGACCATGGACGATCACGCCGGTGGTCATGCCGAGGAAGCTGTAGATCTGGCCCATCCAGCCGGAGTCGCGGCGGGCGAGATAGTCGTTGACCGTGACGACGTGGATGCCCTTGCCGGCGAGCGCGTTGAGATAGACCGCCAGCGTCGCCACCAGCGTCTTGCCTTCGCCGGTCTTCATCTCGGCGATGTCGCCCTCGTGCAGCACCATGCCGCCGATGAGCTGGACGTCGAAATGGCGCTGGCCGAGCGTGCGCTTGGCGGCCTCACGCACGGTGGCGAAGGCGGGCACCAGCAGATCGTCCAAGGTCTTGCCCTCGGCGAGCTGCTTCTTGAAGTCCGCGGTGCGGGCCTTGAGCTCCTCGTCGGAGAGCTTGATGAGCTCGGGCTCCAGCGCGTTGATCGCGTTGACGCGGGACTGATATCCCTTCACCCGCCGGTCGTTGGCGGAGCCGAAAAATTTGCGGGCGAGCGCGCCGATCATGCCTAGTTCCTGTGTTCGCGATTTAACCGCGTTGCAGCCAAGAAGTTGTCACCCGCCTGCCTATCAACTCACCGTGACGCCTGATGGCGCCAGAGCCCGGACTGCGGGGGTCATCCGCCATATGGGTGGGAATTGGGCAAGTCTCGGTTCAACGGCCAAAAACGCAGCAAAATAAACGCCATCGCCATGGTCGCGACCGGGCAGAGATATGGCCCGGTCAGGGCCTTGTCAACGGCGGGCGCATTGCGGCTAATTCATCATTTTGACAGACTTTTCGCGTTGCCAAGCCCCCCTGAATTGGGCGAGTGTCCGCCCCGCTCGAGCAGCCCCCTGCTTCAACATAAGGATTTTCCATGACCACCTCGTTCCCGGTAACCAAAACCGGCCTGCGCTTCGGGCTTGCCACCGCCCTCGTGGGCTGCCTTGCGCTGGCGCTGATCGCGGGTCCCGGCCGGGCTGCCGACGATCCGGTCCTGGCGAAGGTCAATGGCGCGGAAATCAAGAAGAGCGACGTGGCCATGGCCGAGGAGGAACTCGGGCCGAGCCTTGCCCAGATGGACCCGGCGACCAAGGACGAGAACGTCCTGTCCTTCCTGATCGACATGAAAATCGTCAGCAAGGCTGCCGAAGACAAGAAGGTCGCCGACGGCGAGGAGTTCAAGAAGCGCCTGGCGTTCGCCCGCAACCGCCTCCTGATGGACAGCCTGCTCGCCAACGAGGGCAAGGCCGCCACCACCCCCGACGCCATGAAGAAGGTCTACGAGGAGGCCTCCAAGCAGATCACCGGCGAGCAGGAGGTGCGCGCCCGCCACATCCTGGTCGAGACCGAGGACGAGGCCAAGGCGGTGAAGGCCGAGCTCGACAAGGGCGCCGATTTCGCCGAGCTCGCCAAGAAGAAGTCGAAGGATCCGGGCTCCGCCGACGGCGGCGACCTCGGCTTCTTCACCAAGGAGCAGATGGTGCCGGAATTCTCGACGGTGGCCTTCGCGCTGGAGCCGGGCAAGATCTCCGACCCCGTGAAGTCGCAGTTCGGCTGGCACATCATCAAGGTCGAGGAAAAGCGCAGCCGCAAGGCGCCGGACTTCGAGCAGGTCAAGGCCCAGATCGAGCAGTACGTCACCCGCAAGGCCCAGGCCGACTACGTCGCCAAACTGCGCACGGAAGCCAAGGTCGAGCGGCTGGACCAGCCGGCGGCGGACGCGAAGCCGGCCGACGCGGCCAAGCCCTCCGACAGCAAGATGGCGCCCCCTGCGAAGAAGTAAGAATTCGCTGTCACTTCACGGACGCCAATAGTATCTAACGTCGAGATGGCCGGGCAAATGCCCGGCCATCTGCATATCCAGACCTCACCAAGGCGCCCCGCGATGTCCTCCTCCGTCTCTCCCCTCGCCCCGAAACACGTTCCCGACATGCCCGTGATCGCGGGCGTCCGCCTTGCGACGGCCGAGGCCGGCATCCGCTACAAGAACCGCACCGACGTACTGCTGGCGGTGATGGACAAGGGCACCGCGGTAGCCGGCGTCTTCACCAGGTCGAAATGCCCGTCCGCGCCGGTGGAATGGTGCCGCGCCAAGCTGAAGGGCGGCAAGGCGCGCGCCCTGGTCGTCAATTCCGGCAATGCCAACGCCTTCACCGGCAAGACCGGGCGCAGCTCCACCGCGCTGACCGCCAAGATCGCGGCCAAGGCCGTCGGGTGCAGCGAGAGCGAGATCTTCCTGGCCTCGACCGGCGTGATCGGCGAGCCGCTGGACGCGACCAAGTTCGACGGCGTGCTGGGCCGGCTGGCCGAGACCGCCGAGCCCGGCGACTATCTCGCCGCGGCCAAGGCGATCATGACCACCGACACCTTCCCCAAGGTCGCGACCGCGACCGTCAAGCTCGGCAAGGCCAAGGTCACAATCAACGGCATGGCCAAGGGCGCCGGCATGATCGCGCCCGACATGGCGACGATGCTGTCGTTCATCTTCACCGACGCGCCGATCGCGCCGGCCGCCCTGCAGGCGCTGCTCAAGAGCGGCGTCGAGGACACCTTCAACGCGGTGACGATCGACGGCGACACCTCGACCTCGGACACGCTGCTGGCCTTCGCGACGGGCGCTGCCGCCGAGCACGGCGCGCCCAAAATCAGCCGCGCCAGCGATCCCAGGTTGAAGGCCTTCGTCAAGGCCTTCAACCAGGTGCTCGCCAACCTCGCCGAGCAGGTTGCCCGCGACGGCGAAGGCGCGCGCAAGCTGGTCGAGATCACGGTCGAAGGCGCCAAGACCAAGGCGTCGGCGCGCAAGATCGCGATGTCGATTGCGAACTCGCCGCTGGTGAAGACCGCGATCGCCGGCGAGGACGCCAACTGGGGCCGCGTGGTGATGGCCGTCGGCAAGGCCGGCGAGCCGGCCGATCGCGACAAGCTCTCGATCTCCTTCAACGGCATCCGCGTCGCCAAGAGCGGCGCGCGCGATCCTGACTACGACGAAGCGCAGGTGTCGGAGGCGATGAAGGCGCCGGAAATCGCGATCAAGGTCTCGCTCGGCCTCGGCAAGGGCCGCGACCGCGTCATGACCTGCGACCTCACCAAGGAGTATGTCGCGATCAACGGGGATTACAGGTCATAGTCTCCATGACCACTCTCAAGCTCACACTGGTGGTGGCCTGCGCGCTTGTCGACGCCGACAAGCGCGTCCTGATCGCGCAGCGCCCCGAAGGCAAGTCGCTGGCCGGCCTCTGGGAATTTCCCGGTGGCAAGCTCGAGCCCGGCGAGCGGCCGGAGCAGAGCCTGATCCGCGAGCTGCATGAAGAGCTCGGCATTACCGTCGCCGAGCCGTGCCTGGCGCCGCTGACCTTCGCGAGTTACGGCTACGAGACCTTCCACCTGTTGATGCCGCTCTATATCTGCCGGCGCTGGGAGGGGATGGTCACCGCACGCGAGGGCCAGACTCTCGCCTGGGTCCGTGCCAACAAGCTGCGCGACTACCCGATGCCGCCCGCGGACATTCCGCTGATCCCGCATTTGATTGATTTGCTGATGTGAGGTCGAGGCGCTCAGCGCGTCTCAATCTCCATTGTCGTCCCGGACAAGCGCGCCCAAAGCGCGCGCAGATCCGGGACCCATAACCACAGGGTCATGTTGTCGAGGAAGTAGTCACTCCGAGTCGTGACAACAACTACTTCCTGTGGTTATGGGTCCCGGCCTTCGCCGGGACGACATCGAATTCTTGGGCGGCGGTCTCGGCAATGACGGAGAAAACGATTCAGCTCTCCCCCGCCTTCTTCACCGCCTCCGCCAGACTCGCCTTCGCCGACCCCGGCTTGAGCGGCTGCTGCTGGCTTGCATGCGGGGCCCAGCCGGAGAGCCAGATGATGTCGAACGTCGCGCGGATGCGGCCGTCGGCATCGGCGAAGCGCTCGGCATAGATTTCGGCCATCCGCAGCAGCGTCGCGCGCCGGCTCGGCGTGCGGCGGCGTTCGATCAGCACATTGGCCGCGCCCATGCGCCTGATATCCTGCATCAGCACAAAGGCATTGGCATAGCGCACCACGACGCGATCGACGTCAGTGACCGGCAGCGCAAAGCCCGCACGCTGCAACAGCGCGCCGATGTCGCGCAGATCGGCGAACGGCACGACGCGCGGAGACACCCCGCCCTCGCATTCGGCTTCGGCGGCAGCAAAAGCCTGCCGCAGCTCGGTCAGGCTATCACCGCCGATCATCGCGGCCAGCAGCAAGCCATCCGGCTTCAGCGCACGACGGACCTGCGCCAGCACGCCCGGCAGGTCGTTGACGAATTGCAGCGCAAGCGCCGAGACGACGAGATCGAGGCTGTCGGGCGTGAAGGGCAGCTTCTCCTCGCCGGTTTCGCCAAGTGCAATCCGCTGAAGTGACGGCAGCCGCGCGCGCAAGGCGGCGAGGCCCTCACCGGGCGTCCAGAGATCGGCCGGAGCGTGAAACTCCCGCATCACCGCGGCGAGCCGGTCGGACATGTCCTCGGCGACGCGATCGAGCAGGAAGCTCACCGCGCCTTGTGCCTGCGCACGGCGCTGCCGCGCGTGCAGCAAGGCACGATCGAACAAAGCGGGCGGGGTTTGCGGGGTCTGAGCCATGCCGCTGGTTACGCCGATCAAGCTCCTTCTGGCAATCGCTCTCGTGACCCGGCTCTGCGCAGCAGCGCTCTTAGCGCTGCTGCGCAGAGCCGGGTCCCATGCATCGGAGCACTCGGCGCGTTGCGCTGCGTCCGGGGCACGAGAGCGTGGCTTGAGCCCACGCCGACGTAACGCTAGCCTTCCCCCATGGAAGCCGACGCCGCCCCTTCCCGTTCCATCACTGCCCCTCTGCGTGCCGCATGGACGGCCGGCCGTCACGCGCTGGCGCGCGCGGCACGGCTGACGCTCGACATTGCGCTGCCGACCTTGTGCGTGTCCTGCCGTGAGCCGGTCGATGGCGAGGGCGCTTGCGCGGCCTGCTGGGCGCGACTGTCGTTCATTGAACGGCCCTATTGCCCGCGCCTTGGCATCCCCTTCGTCTATGACCCCGGCCCGGACATGCTGTCGATGGAGGCGATCGCGAGCCCGCCGGCCTACCAGCGCGCGCGAGCAGCCGTGCGTTATGACGACGTTGCGCGCACGCTGGTGCATGCGCTGAAATACCAGGACCGCACCGATCTGGCGCCCGCCATGGGCCGCTGGATGGCGCGTGCGGGCGGCGAGCTGCTCACCGGGGCCGACATGCTGATTCCCGTGCCCTTGCATTGGCGAAGGGCCTGGCGGCGACGCTACAACCAGTCCGGAGCGCTGGCGCGAAGCATCGAGCGGCAGAGCGGCGTCAAGGTCCGCGGCGAGGTGCTGCGCCGGGTGCGCGCCACCGAGCAGCAGATCGGCCTGTCGCGGGCCCAGCGCGCCACCAATGTGCAGGGCGCATTCCAGGTATCCCCCGACCGTCAGGCCGAGGTGCAGGGCCGCCGTATCGTCCTGATCGACGACGTCCTGACGTCTGGGGCGACGCTGGAGGCCTGCGCCCGTGCCTTGCTGCGGGCCAAAGCGGCCCAGGTGGACGTGCTGGTCTTTGCCCGGGTTGTGGAGACCCGGTAAAGTCCCATATAATTCAATGAATTCATGACATGAGAGCGCCAGACGACATGACCGCTGCTGTCGAGATCTACACCAGGCCGGGCTGCGGCTATTGTTCCGCGGCCAAATCGCTGCTGACCCGCAAGAAGGCGACCTTCGCGGAGTTCGACGTCGCCAAGAACCCGTCCTGGCGCGACGAGATGTACGACCGCGCCGGCGAGGGCTCGACCTTCCCGCAGATCTGGATCGGCGGCAGCCATGTCGGCGGCTGCGACGACCTCTACGCGCTCGACCGCGAGGGCAAGCTCGACGGCATGCTCGAAAGCGTGAAGGCTGAATCATGAGCGACAACAGGACCTTCACCGCCGCGATGGTGCAGATGCGCACCGGCCTGATGCCCGAGCCCAGCCTCGCGCAGGCCACCAGGCTGATCCGGCAGGCTGCGGCCAACGGCGCCGACTACGTGCAGACGCCCGAAGTCAGCAACATGATGCAGCTCAACCGCAAGGCGCTGTTCGAGCACCTCCAGAGCGAAGAGAACGACACCTCGCTGAGGGCTTATCGCGCGCTCGCGGCGGAGCTGAAGATCCACATCCATGTCGGCTCGCTGGCATTGCGTTTCTCGGATGAAAAAGCGGTCAACCGCTCGTTCCTGATCGGGCCCGAGGGCGATGTGCTCGCGAGCTACGACAAGATCCACATGTTCGACATCGAGCTGCCGGACGGCGAGAGCTATCGCGAATCCGCCAATTACCAGCCGGGCGAGACCGCCGTGATCTCCGACCTGCCCTGGGGCCGGGTCGGGCTGACGATCTGCTACGACGTGCGCTTCCCCGCGCTCTACCGCGCGCTGGCCGAGAGTGGTGCGTACTTCATCACCGTGCCCTCGGCCTTCACGCGCAAGACCGGCGAGGCGCATTGGCACGTGCTGCTGCGTTCGCGCGCGATCGAGACCGGCTGCTTCATCTTCGCCGCCGCGCAGGCCGGCCTGCACGAGAACAAGCGCGAGACCTATGGCCACTCGCTGATCATCGACCCCTGGGGCGAGATCCTCGCCGAAGGCGATGTCGAGCCCGGCATCATCATGGCTAAGATCGATCCGGCCAAGGTCGAGACCGCCCGCCGCGCGATCCCCTCGCTCCAGCACGGCCGTCGCTTCGGCGTCGCCGACCCCAAGGCCGGGCCGGATCATCTGCATCTGGTACGGGGATCGGCATGATCCGCTACGCGCTTCACTGCGACCGCAACCACGCATTCGAAAGCTGGTTCCAGAGCTCGTCGGCCTACGATTCGCAGGTGAAGCGCAAGCTCGTGACCTGCCCGATCTGCGGCTCGGCCAAGGTCGAGAAGGCGATCATGGCCCCGCGCATCGTCGGCAAGAAAGGCCGCGGGCCCGCCACGCCTCCGCCGGAGCCCGCTGCCGCAACCGCCACGCCCGAGGCCGCACCGTCAGGACCGACCTCCCTGATGATGGCACAGGAGCGCGAGCTGCGCGCCAAGCTCAAGGAGCTGCGCGACCACATCGTCAAGAACGCCGACAATGTCGGCGAGCGCTTCCCCAACGAAGCCCGCGCGATGCATTATGGCGACAAGGAGCACCGCCCGATCTACGGCGAGGCCTCGCCCGAAGAGGCCAAGTCGCTGATCGACGAAGGTATCGAGGTCTCACCGCTGCCGACGCTGCCGGAAGACAGGAATTGACGCGCGAAGCGCGTCATCTCGGGATGGTCCGCAGGACCATGCCTCAGATGCGCAATTGCGCATCGGGGGATCTCGAGAGTCCGGGTTGGCCCTTCGGGCGCCCCGGAATGACGACTACACCCCCACCAGCACCGCCACGCCGACCACGATCAGCGCGATGCCAAAGATCTCGCGTGGCGCGATCGGCTGCTTGAACGAGTAGTACGCCACGCCTTGTGCGAACAGCACCTCGATGAGGGCGAGCGTGCGGACATTCGCGGCCGCGGTCAGCGCGAACGCCAGGAACCAGAACTGTGAGGAGAAGGCGCCCATGAAGCCGGCGAACAGCGACGGCTTCCACAGGCCAAGGATCGCCTGCAGGATCTTGGGCGCGCGCCAGAGCAGGTAGATCGTCAGAATCAGAGTCTGCACGAACAGGCCCAGCACCAGCGTGAAGGACGCCGCCGTCACGAAGGACACGTTCGGCACCGTGATGATCGCGCCGCGGAAGCCGACCGCGGACAGCGCGAACGCCGCGGCCGCCACAAGCCCCAAAATAGTCGGCTTCAGCTCGGCAAAGCTTTTCTCACCGCCGGGTCGCAGCGCCGTGATGACGACGCCGACGGTCGCAACCACGATCGCCAGTACCTTCAGCAAGGTGAGATGATCGCCGAGGAAGACGAAGCCGAAGATCGCAGTCTGGATCGCCTCGGTCTTGAGGTAAGCCGTCGTCACCACAAAGGAGCGGTCGTTCATCGCGAGCAGCATCAGGCCCGTGGCGACGATCTGGCTGAGCGCCCCTAACAGCAACCAGGGCCAGAACACCGACGGCGGCATGCCGAGATGATCGCCGGTCGTGACCAGCACGACGCCAAGAAACAGCAGCGAGAACGGAAAGCCAAACAGGAAGCGGATATTGGTCGCGCCCCACGTCCCCAGCGGCTTCGTCAGCGAGCGCTGCATCGCATTGCGCGCGACCTGCCCGAGCGCGGCAATGACGGTGAAGGGAATCCAGAGGCTGGTGATGGTGAGCATGGGGGAGCGGGTGGGGGTTAAAGCGGGGAAGGACCGCAGCCAACCTGCAGCCAGCGTCGAGGCTGGTCAATTACGCGGATGTCATGGGTGCGATGCTCTCGCAACAAACTCAGTGTCGTCCCGGCCTAGTGCGCAATTGCGCACGGGGGGCCGGGACCCATAACCACAGGATTTGGTTTGGCGAAGACTCGTGGTTGCCAGCGCCGCGCGACAACCGCTCCCTGGGGGTATGGGTCCCGGCCTTCGCCGGGACGACACCTCTGGTGTTGCTGGAGCGAGCCCCTTACGAACGCCTCAGCCGCAACTGGCAGCCCTCACACCATCCCTTCCGCCACCACCATGTAGTTCACGTCCATGTCGGAGGAGAGGGTCCATTTGTCGGCGAAGGGGCTGTAGACGACGCCGGTCTGCTCGGTGATGACGAGGCGGTTGTCGAGCAGGTATTTCGTCAGCTCGTCCGGGGTGACGAACTTGTTCCATTCGTGGGTGCCGCGCGGCAGCCAGCGCAGGACGTATTCGGCGCCGACGATGGCGAGCGCAAAGCTCTTCCAGTTCCGGTTCAGCGTCGAGACCACCATCAGCCCGTTCGGCTTCAGCATCGCGGCGCAGCGCTTGAGGAAAACGCCGACATCGACGACGTGCTCGACCACCTCCATCGCCAGCACGATGTCGAAGCGCTCGCGCGGGTCGATCTCCTCCACCGTGGTGCAGCGGTAGTCGATCGCAAGATGGCTCTTGTCGGCATGCAGTTTTGCAGCCGCAATATTGCTCTGCGAGGGATCGACGCCGATGACCTGCGCCCCTAGCCGTGACAGCGGCTCACAGAGCAGGCCGGCGCCACAGCCGATGTCGAGCACGCGCAGGCCGCCGAGACAGTTGAGGCTGCGCACGTTGCGCTCGAACTTGCGGCAGGCGGCGTCGCGGATGTAGCCGAGCCGCAGCGGGTTGATCCGGTGCAGCGGCGCCATCTTGCCCTTGGGGTCCCACCACTCCGCCGAGAGTTTTGAGAATTTCGCGATCTCGGCGGCGTCGACGGTCGAGCCCGTTGGGGCGCTTGCGGTTGCGGAAGTATTTTGCTGCATGCTCATGGTTACGCGCGGTCCTACCGCGTGGTGATCGAACTACGGAAGGCGAGCGGCGAGGCGATGGTCCTGATCGTCTCGATCCCCTCGCCGACACCGCGAATGGTCACGTCGCCGTAGTTGAGAATTCGTCCAAGAATCGTCTGATCGACGTCGACGCTCTCGACCTTGTCCAGCGCCATCTCGAACGTGCGGCGCTTGATGAAGCCGGTCTTGTGCACAACCCTGAGGTTGGTGACGTCGGTCTCGGTGGTGAAGCGATGGAACCAGCCCTTCACGGTCCAATAGAGGGCCGCCAAAGCCACGAGGCCGGAGCCGACAAGGCAGAGCAGGACGAGCCCTTCGACGATGGTTTGCCGGGACAGGACGAACAGCGCCAGGGCCAGGATCCAGGCCACGATGGCCGGAAAATAGAAGATCCAGTGCGCATTGGTCGAATACAGCACCTTCTCGCCGGGCTGAAGAATCTCGTCGATATAGCGCGCCATGATCCCGGTTAACCCATTACCCCCAAGCCAGACCTCGAGCCTGCCCCCGCAGGAACCCGCTTGCCCCCGGCCCCGCCGCTATGTATACGCGCGGTCGGTGTCCGCGAGGCCCGTCCAGTGCGGGTCACCATACTGATCCTTATGAGGGAATGCACGCGTCGTCATGAGCCGCCTCGTGATGAAATTCGGCGGCACATCCGTCGCCAACATCGAACGCATCCGCAACGTCGCACGCCATGTGAAGCGTGAGGTCGACGCCGGCCACGAAGTGGCCGTGGTCGTCTCGGCGATGTCGGGCAAAACCAACGAGCTGGTGGCCTGGTGCACCGAGGCCTCGCCGATGCACGATGCGCGCGAATACGACGCCGTCGTCGCCTCCGGCGAACAGGTGACGTCCGGCCTCCTCGCCATCGTGCTCCAGAGCATGGGTATCCAGGCCCGCTCCTGGCAGGGCTGGCAGATCCCGATCAAGACCAGCGACGCCCATGCCTCGGCCCGGATCGAGGACATCGACGGCGGCGAGATCATCAAGCGCTTTAGGGATCGCAAGGAAGTCGCGGTCATCGCCGGCTTCCAGGGCATCAACCCCGAGACGAACCGGATCACCACGCTCGGCCGTGGCGGCTCCGACACCTCGGCGGTGGCGATCGCCGCCGCCGTCAAGGCCGACCGCTGCGACATCTACACCGACGTCGACGGCGTCTACACCACCGACCCGCGAATCGTGCCGAAGGCCAAGAGGCTCGACAAGATCGCGTTCGAAGACATGCTGGAACTGGCCTCGCAGGGCGCGAAAGTGCTCCAGGTTCGCTCGGTGGAACTCGGCATGGTCCACAACATGCCGATCTTCGTCCGCTCGAGCTTCGACAAGCCCGAGGATATCGACCCGCATGCCAACCAGCCGCCCGGCACGCTGATCTGCAGCGAGGAGGAGATCATGGAAAGCCACGTCGTCACCGGCATCGCCTTTTCGAAGGACGAAGCCCAGATTTCGGTGCGCCAGATCGAGGACAAGCCGGGCGTCGCCGCGTCGATCTTCGGCCCGCTGGCGGATGCCAACATCAATGTCGACATGATCGTGCAGGGCGTCTCCGAGGACGGCAAGACCACCGACCTCACCTTCACGGTGCCGGCCGCCGACTACACCCGCGCCAGGGACACGATTACCGCCGCCAAGGGCAAGATCGGCTATGCCCGGCTCGATACCGCCACCGACGTCGCCAAGATATCGGTAATCGGCAGCGGCATGCGCAGCCATGCCGGCGTCGCCGCCCAGGCGTTCTCGGCCCTCGCCGGACGGAATATCAACATCCGGGCCATCACAACCTCCGAGATCAAATTCTCGGTTCTGATCGACACCGCCTATACCGAGCTTGCGGTGCGGACCCTGCACACGCTCTACGGCCTCGATCAGGCTTAGGCTAATTTTCTCTTAGCGGTCGCAGCAAACGCGAAGGTGTACACACCTTCGCGTCTGGCAGGCGTTTTGCTTGGCAAAACAAGCCCCAATTCGCTATACGGCGAACAGGGTGGGCTGCCACATACTGTGCCCCAGTTGAGGCGGTGCTGATTCGGTTCAGGCGCCAAATCTGAAGAAGATTTGGACCCGGGCCGGCGCCGGATGAGCAAATTCGTTGTTTTTCTGGATTTTCGGGCGAGCCGCCGGGGCCCCTTTCGGGCCCGGCTGACGGAGGAGACTGAGGGTACATGCGGAGCGCGTCGGGAGGTCCCCGCGTCTTGTTGAGACGGCTCCGCGAAACCATGGCGGAGCAGGTCTCGGCCCAGGAGCGGCTGGACAAGATCGTGGTGCTGATCGCCGCCAACATGGTGGCCGAGGTGTGCTCGGTCTATGTGCTGCGCGTCGACAACACGCTCGAGCTCTACGCCACCGAAGGTCTCAACCGCGAGGCTGTGCATCACACCGTGCTCAGCGCCCATGAGGGCCTGGTCGGTCTCGTCGCCAGCGAGGCGACGCCGCTCAACCTCAGCGATGCTCAGAGCCATCCGGCCTTCTCGTTCCGCCCCGAGACAGGCGAAGAAATCTACCACTCCTTCCTCGGCGTGCCGATCCTGCGCGCCGGCAACACGCTCGGCGTGCTGGTGGTGCAGAACCGCGCCAAGCGCAATTATGTCGAGGAAGAGCTCGAGGCGCTGCAGACCACCGCGATGGTGCTGGCCGAGCTGATCGCTTCCGGCGAGCTGTCGGCGCTGGCCCAGCCGGGCCTAGAACCTGCCGCCCGCCATTCGGCGCAGAAGGTCGGCGCGATCCTGTCGGAAGGCATCGCGCTCGGCCATGTCGTGCTGCACGAGCCGCGCGTCGTCATCAAGGACTACATCGCCGAGGACCTGCCGAAGGAAATCAAGCGGCTCGACACCGCGCTCGCCAAGCTGCGCGCCGATCTCGACCGCATGCTGGAGCGCGGCGACGTCGCCGAGGGCGGCGAGCACCGCGAGGTGCTGGAAGCCTACCGCATGTTCGCCAACGACCAGGGCTGGTCGCACAAGCTGCACGAGGCGGTCGCGACCGGCCTCACGGCGGAAGCCGCCGTCGAGCGCGTGCAGTCCGACACCCGCGCGCGCATGCTGCGCTCGACCGATCCCTATTTGCGCGACCGGCTGCACGATCTCGAGGACCTCGGCTACCGCCTGATGCGGCAGCTGGTCGGCCAGGACCACGCGCCGTCACGCGAACAATTGCCCGACAACGCCATCGTCATCGCCCGCGCGATGGGCCCGGCGGCGCTGCTCGACTACGACCGCAAGCGCCTGCGCGGCATCGTGTTGGAGGAAGGCACCGCCAACTCGCACGTCTCGATCGTGGCGCGCGCGCTCGGAATCCCTGCGGTCGGCGAGGTGCCGAACGCGCCCGGAATCGCCGATCCCGGCGATGCCATCATCGTCGACGGCACGTCGGGCTCGATCTATGTGCGCCCCTCGCAGGAGATCGAGGCGGCCTTCGCCGAGCGCGTGCGCTTCCGCGCCCGCCGCCAGGCGCAGTACCTCGCGCTGCGCGACCGGCCCTGCGTCACCAAGGACGGCCAGAAGGTCGAGCTGATGATCAACGCAGGTCTCGCCATCGACCTGCCGCATATCGAGGACACCGGCAGCGCCGGCATCGGCCTGTTCCGCACCGAGCTGCAATTCATGGTCGGCCAGAGCCTGCCGCGCACCAGCGACCAGCTCGCGCTCTATCGCACCGTGCTGGATGCGGCGGGCCCCAAGCCCGTCACCTTCCGCACGCTCGACATCGGCGGCGACAAGGCGCTGCCCTATATGGAAGCGGTGATCGAGGAAAATCCGGCGCTCGGCTGGCGCGCGATCCGGCTCGGGCTCGACCGCCCCGGCCTGCTGCGCGGCCAGATCCGCGCGCTGCTGCGCGCCGGCGGCGGCCGCGCGCTGCGCATCATGTTCCCGATGATCTCGGAGGTCGCCGAGTTCGATTCGGCGAAGGCGCTGGTCGAGCGCGAGCTCACCTATCTGCGCCAGCATGGCCACACGCTGCCCGAACGCATCGACATCGGCACCATGGTCGAGGTGCCGGCGCTGCTGTATCAGCTCGACGAGCTGCTGAAGAAGGTCGATTTCATCTCGGTCGGCTCCAACGATCTGTTCCAGTTCCTGTTCGCGGTCGACCGCGGCAATGCCAAGGTCTCCGAGCGCTTCGACACCATGTCGGCGCCGATCCTGCGCGCGCTCCGCGACATTGCCCGCAAGTCCCATGCGGCGCAGAAGTCGCTGTCGCTCTGCGGCGAGATGGCCTCCAAGCCGATCGGCGCGCTGGCGCTGATCGCGATGGGCTATCGCTCGCTGTCGCTGTCGGCGACCGCGCTCGGCCCGGTCAAGGCGATGGTGATCGATCTCGATGCCAAGAAAGCCGAGGCGATGCTCGGCCCGTTGCTGGACGCGCCAAGCGGCAGCGTCTCGATCCGGCAGAAGCTGACGGAATTTGCCGAGGCCGAAGGCCTGGCCTTGTAGCGGGCCTGTCGCCCGCGTCCGCCGCCTCGCCGCCTTCCGCCATTTGAGACTTACCCGATGTCGTCACTCCCTGAAGCCAAACTGGACGTCCTGCTCGCGCATCACGCTTCGCTCGAGGCCGAATCGCTCGGACAGCTCGCCTCCGAGCGCTACGTGCAGATCACGCGCGAGCTCGCCGAGATCACACCGCTGATCGAGGCGGTCAAGACTTACCGGTCCGCGGTTAAAGAACTCGCCGACACCGAGGCGCTGATCGCCGATCCCGCGACGGATGCGGAGATGCGCGGCATGGCGGAAGCCGAGCGCGACGAGCTGGCTCCAAGGATCGAGGATCTCGTCCAGAAGATCCGCGTCGCGCTGCTGCCCAAGGACGCCATGGACGACCGCAACGTGGTGCTGGAAATCCGCGCCGGCACCGGCGGCGACGAGGCCTCGCTGTTCGCCGGCGACCTGTTCCGGATGTACGAGCGCTTCGCGAGCCTGCAGGGCTGGAAGGTCGAGGTCATCTCGGCGAGCGAAGGCACCGTCGGTGGCTACAAGGAAATCATCGCGGAGGTGCAGGGCCGCGGCGCGTTCTCCAAGCTGAAGTTCGAATCCGGCGTGCACCGGGTGCAGCGGGTGCCCGACACCGAGACGCAAGGGCGCATCCACACCTCGGCCGCCACCGTCGCGGTGCTGCCCGAGGTCGAGGATGTCGACGTCGAGATCAAGAACGACGATCTGCGCATCGAGACCATGCGCGCGCAGGGCGCCGGCGGCCAGCACGTCAACAAGACCGAATCGGCGATCCGCATCACCCACATCCCGACCGGCATCGTGGTGATGATGCAGGACAGCCGCTCGCAGCACAAGAACCGCGCCTCGGCCATGAACATCCTGCGCTCGCGCATCTACGACGCCGAGCGGCAACGCGTCGATGCGGCGCGCTCGGCCGAGCGCAAGGAAAAGGTCGGCTCCGGCGACCGCAGCGAGCGCATCCGCACCTATAATTTCCCGCAAGGGCGCGTCACCGACCACCGCATCAATCTGACGCTCTACAAGCTGCCGCAGGTGATCGCGGGGGAAGCGCTCGGCGAATTGACCGACGCGCTGACCACCGAGCACCAGGCTGCACAGCTCGCCGCGCAAGGCGCGGCGGCGTGACGCCCCGCGTGAGCGACCGCTTCACCGGACAATCGGTCGAGAGCGCACGGCGCGCACTGGCGGCGCAACTGCGATCGGCGCAGCTCGACGAGGCCGAGCTCGACGCCCGCATCCTGCTTGGCGCTGCGCTCGGCCTCGATCTCACCGGCCTGATGACACAGGCCGCCCGGCTCCTCACGGAAGGGGAGGCCTTGCGGCTCGCGCAGCATGCGCAACGCCGGATCGCGGGCGAGCCGGTGGCGCGCATTCTCGGCACGCGCGAATTCTGGGGCCTGCCGTTCCGCCTGTCGGAAGCAACCCTGGTCCCACGCCCCGACACCGAAACGGTGGTCGAGCGTGCGCTCGAACTTTTCCGCGAGCAGAAGGCAATCCACCAGCCACGCATCGCCGACATCGGCACCGGATCCGGCGCGATCCTGCTGGCGCTGTTGCACGATATTCCCGGCGCCTTCGGCGTCGGCACCGATCTCAGCCCGAACGCGCTCGAGACCGCCAGGGGCAATGCCGCAGCCCTCGGCCTTGCCGACCGCTCCGCCTTCGTCGCCTGCTCCTATCTGGCGGCGCTTCGTGGCCCGTTCGACCTCATCGTGTCGAACCCGCCCTATATCCCCTCCGCCGAAATTCCGAAATTGAGCGTCGAGGTGCGCGAGCACGATCCGCACCTGGCGCTCGACGGCGGCAATGACGGATATGACGCCTACCGCGCCCTGATCCCGCTGGCGGCCGAGCGTCTCGCGCCCGGCGGAGCGCTGATCGTCGAGGCCGGACAGGGCCAGGCCCGAAATATTGAAACCCTGATGACGGCAGCGGCGTTAGTGGTGGACAGGCCAGCCAAGGCCGATTTGGCGGGTATCCCGCGGGCCGTTTCGGCCCGAAAAATGCCCCCATAAAAGCCGGATTGGCCTGCAAAAACCTCTTGGAATATCCCTTGGGACCGACTACCTTCTACTCAACACATCGGTGTCGGCCCCGTACACCTACGGGCGAAAGCCGGGCTCTCGAGCGAGAGCTTCACTGATTTTAGGTTCCAAGCCGCAGGTCCTGTTAAGCGCGATGGCCCATTGAGGTGCGCAGCTTTCCGACCGCAAAGTGAACGAAAGCCTGATATTGCGCGCGAAGACTAACGCAAGAAACCAGGGCTTGTTTTGGCAGGCAAAATGAATGGGTTCGCTGGCGATGAATGCTGGCGGGTGGGGAACGCGTCTTTGTTGAACGCGACGGTCGACGAACATTGGCAGGGTTCAAGCCGCTTCTCGCGCGCGAGCGACAGGAGCGATGTGAACCGCTGTCATCAGGTCACTCCTAGCAATCAGTAATGCGTGCAACCTTTAGGGCTGGAATTAAAGGCAGGACATGAGAAACGGTCAGAACAAGCAGCGGATGCGCAACCGCAACAACAACAACAATAACAACAACCGGCGCGGCCAGAACCCGATGACCCGGGTCTACGAGTCCAACGGACCCGATATCAAGATCCGCGGCACGGCTTCGCATATCGCTGAAAAGTATCTCCAGCTCGCGCGCGACGCGCGCTCCTCGGGCGATCCCGTTGCAGCCGAGAACTACTACCAGCACGCCGAGCATTATTTCCGGCTGATCGCGGCCGCCCAGGAGCAGTTCCGCCAGAACCAGCAGCCGCGCGGCGACGAGCCCATCAGCAGCAATAGCGACGACGGCGAAGACGACGGCGAGAATTTCTCGAATTTCGGCCAGGAGCCGGGCTTCGTCCCGCAGCCGCAACAGCAGCAGCCATTCATGCGCGACCGCGACGGCCAGCGCGATCATCAGCAGCGTGATCACCAGCAGCGCGACAACCAGCCGTCGTACCAGCGCGACAACCAGCAGCCGCGCGAGCACCGCGAACGCGACCATCGTCCGCAGCCGCCGCAATATCAGCCGCAGCCAATGCCGCCGAACCAGCCGCAGCCCGTCATCGCCGATGCCGGCAGCGTCGATCGCCTGCCCTCCTTCATCACCGGCGCGCAGCCGCAAGTGAATGTTGGCGGTCAGGGCGGCTTCGAGGGCGGTGGTGGTGGTGGCGGCGAGCGCTTTCCGCGCCGGCGGCGCCGGCCGCATGGCCCCCGCCCCGAGCGCGAAGCCGCTCCGGCCGCGTCCAGCGACGATCTGGCGCCCGGCGAGTAAGCTTCTTCTGATTTTCTGATCTGCATCGTCCCGGCCCCCGCGCCGGGACGATTTGTTTTCAGCTGCGCGTCACCGTCGAGGACGGCACCAGCACCGGCTTCAACGATGGAATCAGCCGCGCCCGCTCGCGCTTGGCGGGGATCGCGCGATAGACCTGCTTGGTGGCCTCGACGATGTGCACGCCGGCAAAGGGCAGCGACAGCGCCGCCCCGGCGCGCTCCCACATCTGCGCCGATTTCAGCACCCAGCCGCCGGCATAGGGCGGCATGAACAGCGCCTCGCCCCATGCGGTCGGCGTGAACCAGGTCTGCCGCAGCAGATCGGTGATCTGCGAGCGCGAATAGGGCCGGCCGTGGCCGAACGGCGTATTGTCGCTGCGCGTCCACACGCCGCGCCGGTTCGGGATCACCGCGATGACGCGGCCGGACGGCGACAGCACGCGCCACACCTCGCGCAGCAGCGCAGCCGGGTCGTCCGACATCTCCAGCGCGTGGACCAGCAGGATGCGGTCGACCGCGGAATCGGGAAGCGGCAGCGAGAATTCATCCACCAGCGAGGCCAGCGCCGGCCGCCCCGTAGGCCATTTCAGGACGCCCTGGGCTGCCGGCATGAAGGCGAGGCAGCGCTCGGCGTCCTCGCGGAACAGCCCGAGATAGGGCGTGGGATAGCCGATGCCGAGCACGCGCTGGCCCTCGGCGCGCGGCCAGCGCTCCCTGATGCCGCGATTGATCATTTGCCGCGCCACAATCCCGAGGCGACGGGAATAGAACTCGCGGAGGTCGACGACGTCGATGCTCATGACGGCAATGTAACATGCGCAAGGCCGCGGCTGCGCGCCGAATATTGCATTGCCTGCGCAACGTTAACGCCATATTTGTCTGCCGGGGCTGAGCGCGAAGGAGATGTCATGGCTGCCGAAATTCGTACTTTCAGCTGTTTAAACGACAATTTCGGTTACCTGATCCACGATGTGGAAACCAAGGCGACGGCGTCGATCGACGCGCCGGAGGCCGGCCCCATCCTGAAGGCGCTGGAGCGCGAAGGCTGGCAGCTCACCGACATCCTGATCACCCATCATCACGGCGATCATGTCGGCGGGGTCGCCGAACTCAAGCAGAAATATAATTGCCGCGTCGTCGCGCCGCACGACCAGACCACGAAAATCGCCAACGTCGACCTGCGCGTGGCCAATGCCGACGTGGTCAAGATCGGCAACCTGCTGGCGCGCGTCGTGGAGACGCCCGGCCACACGCTCGACCACATCTCCTACGTGTTCGACACCGAGAAGACGGTGTTCGCCGCCGACACGCTGTTCTCGATCGGCTGCGGCCGCGTCTTCGAGGGCACCTACCCGATGATGTGGGATTCGCTGTTGAAGCTGCGAGCCCTGCCCGACGATTTCAAGCTCTATTGCGGCCACGAATACACCGCCTCCAACGTCAAGTTCGCGCTCAGCGTCGATCCCGACAATGCGGCGCTCCAGGCGCGCGCGGCGGAGGTGACCAGGCTCCGCGCCGAGAACAAGCCCACGATACCCTCACTGCTTGGTGACGAGAAGCGAGCAAACGTGTTCCTGCGCGCCGATGACCCTGCAGTCGCAGCCAGGCTACACATGAAGGGTGCGGATGCCGCCGCGGTGTTCGGCGAGCTGCGCGAGCGCAAGAACAAATCCTGAAGAAGAAGTCCTGAAGAGCAAATCCTGACGGGGATCGATGCCGACCGCAGCCGAGATCATCGCGCGCCTTGAACTCCGACCGCACCCCGAAGGCGGGCACTATCGCGAGACGTTTCGCGACCAGACCACGGACGCCAACGGACGTTCGCGCTCGACCCTCATTTACTTCCTGCTTGCGCGCGGCGAACGCTCGCACTGGCACCGGATCGATGCGGTCGAGATCTGGCATTATTATGCCGGCAGTCCGCTGATGCTGCGCATCGCGCATGAGGGCTGCTCCCAGCACGAGGTCCGCCTCGGCACGGATCTCGTGAGCGGCGAACGACCGCAGGCCATCGTGCCGGCCGATGCATGGCAGATGGCCGAGACAACCGGTGAATGGACACTGGTCGGCTGCACCGTCGCGCCGGCCTTCGAGTTCGCGAAGTTCGAGCTCGCGCCGAAGGGCTGGGAGCCGTAGCTCCACACCGTCATTCCGGGGCGCCGCGCAAACGGCGAACCCGGAATCTATCTCGCCACCATAGACGCGGATAAATGGATTCCGGGTTCGCACGTCGTGCGCCCCGGAATCACAGTCACCGCTTCCTGAGCACCATGTCCTTTGCCGCGATCAGGCCGCCGCCGGCGATCAAGACCGCGGCGATGGCGATGTTGGCACTGGCCTTGGCGAAGCCGGCGGCGATGAGGAAGCCGGTCGACAATAGCGGCGTCGCATAGGAGGCAGCGCCGAGCACGCGGATGTCGCCGCGCTTCATGCCGATGTCCCAGGCGTAGAACGCGGCACCGACGGGGCCGATGCCGAGCGCGACGACCGAAAGCCACTGCACCGTGGTCTCGGGCCACACGGTGGTTTCGAGCACACCGTGCATCAGTGCGGCGAGCACTGATGTGGCGAGACAGAAACCCGCGACCGCATCGGTCGGCACCGCCTTCAATCGGCGCGACAGCACCGAATAGGTTGCCCACACGAAGGCGGCGATGAAGGCCGCGATCAACCCCGGCACCGCCCCCGGCGCAAAGCCGGAGGTATTGCCGGCGAACAGCAGCACAGTGCCGACGAGGCCGAGTACGGCGCCGACGATGTGATGCACGGCCAGCCGCTCGCCCGGCAGGAACGACGAGAACAGCACGATCAGCAGCGGCCAGAGATAGTTGAGCAGACCGGCTTCAGCCGGCGGCGCGAAGCGCAGCGCGAGGAAATACAGCGCGTGATAGCCGAACAGCCCACCGACGCCGACCACCCACACGACCAATGGCTGGCGCAGGCTTTTCGCCGCCTCGCCACGGCCGATCCAGGTGAGGAGGCCGACGAGGCCGCCGATCGCGAAGGTCATCGCGGCGAGCTGGAACGCCGGGATCTTTCCGGTCGCCACCGTCATCACTGACAGCAGTGACCACATCAGGATCGCGGTCAATCCGATCAGCGTCGCGGTGCGGGGAGTCATCGGCCACTACTTTCGACATGGCCGGACTTGTTCCGGCCATCCACGTTCTTTGGGGACCTTGTAAAGACGTGGATGCCCGGGACAAGCCCGGGCATGACGACCGACTAATATCGCCAGAGAACGTGATGCGATCGCATCACACCATGTACTGACCGCCGTTGACCGTCAGCGTCGAGCCGGTGATGGCGCCGGCCTCGTCGGCGGCGAGGAACACGACCGCGCGCGCGATCTCCTCGGGCTCGCCAAGGCGGCCGATCGGGATCAGCGGCAGGATGGACTTTTCCAGCACGTCCTTCGGCACCGCCTGCACCATTTCGGTGTTGATGTAGCCGGGGCAGATCGCGTTCACGGTGACGCCGCCCTTGGCGTTCTCCAGCGCCAAGGCCTTGGTGAAGCCGATCTCGCCGGCCTTCGCGGCGGAATAGTTCACCTGGCCGAACTGGCCCTTCTGGCCGTTGATCGAGGAGATGTTGATGATGCGGCCGAACTTGCGCCCGCGCATGCCTTCGATGACCTGGCGCGACATGTTGAACAGCGAGCCGAGATTGGTGCCGATCACGGCGTTCCATTGCTCGAGGCTCATCTTGTGGAAGGCGCCGTCCTTGGTGATGCCGGCATTGTTGACGAGCACGTCGATCGGGCCGACCTCGGCCTCGACCTTCTTCACGCCCTCGGCGCAGGCGTCGAAACTGCTGACGTCCCATTTGTAGACGGCGATGCCGGTCTCGGCCTTGAACTTCTCCGCCGCCGCATCGTTGCCGGCATAGCTCGCCGCGACCTTGTAGCCCGCCGCCTTCAGCGCCTTGCTGATTGCAGCTCCGATGCCCCGCGTACCACCCGTCACCAATGCAACACGTGCCATATCGTATTCCTTCCCTTGGACTCTTCGGACGTTTCTGAGTGATCGTTTTAGACGCGGATTATGCGGGACGTTTGACGGACATCAAGAACAAAACGCCCGGCGTGAGCCGGGCGTTTCTCTTTAGTCGAGGCTAATGCGGTTGCGAAGAATATTTGATTTGCAATCGCCGCCTTTTTAGTCGCGTGCAACGCACTCACTTATGTGTGCAGCGCACGCGCAAGATCCACGTACGCTGCGCGTCAGCTATCTTCAGTCGCGCGCCAGACACATCGCGATACCCATGCCGCCGCCGATGCACAGCGTGGCAAGGCCCTTCTTGGAATCGCGCTTCTGCATCTCGTGCAGCAGCGTCACCAGCACGCGCGCGCCGGAGGCGCCGACCGGGTGGCCGATCGCGATCGCGCCGCCGTTGACGTTGACCTTGGAGGTGTCCCAGCCGAGGTCCTTGTTGACAGCGCAGGCCTGTGCCGCGAAGGCCTCGTTGGCCTCGATCAGGTCGAGGTCGCCGACGTTCCAGCCAGCCTTCTTCAGCGCGGCGCGCGAGGCCGGGATCGGGCCCGAGCCCATGATCTTCGGATCGACGCCGGCCTGAGCCCAGGACACGATGCGCGCGAGCGGCTTCTTGCCTTCCTTGGCAGCCTGCTTCGCGGTCATCAGCACCACGGCGGCAGCGCCGTCATTGATGCCCGAGGCCGAACCCGCAGTGACCGTGCCGTCCTTCTCGAAGGCGGGACGGAGCTTGGCCATCGCATCGAGCGTTGCGCCATGGCGCGGATATTCGTCGGCGCTGACGACCACGTCGCCCTTGCGGGTCTTGATGGTGACGGGGACGATCTCGTCGTTGAACTTGCCGGCCTTCTGCGCGGCCTCGGCCTTCTGCTGCGAGGCGACCGCGAACTCGTCCTGCTGGGCGCGGGTGATCTGCCACTGGCGCGCAACGTTCTCGGCGGTGTTGCCCATGTGGTAGCCGTTGAAGGCATCCCACAGGCCGTCCTTGATCATGGTGTCGACGAACTCGACCGGGCCCATCTTGACGCCGCCGCGCAGGTACTGGGCGTGCGGAGCCATGCTCATGGATTCCTGGCCGCCGGCGACCACGATCTCGGAATCGCCGTTGAGCAGCGCCTGATAGCCGAGCGCAACCGTGCGAAGACCAGAGCCACAGAGCTGGTTGATGCCCCAGGCCGGGCTCTCCACCGGAATGCCGGCGGCGATCGAGGCCTGGCGAGCCGGGTTCTGGCCTTGAGCTGCGGTCAGGATCTGCCCCATGATGACTTCGGAGACCCGGCCGGGCTCGATGCCACCGCGCTCCAGCGCCGCCTTGATGGCGATGGCGCCGAGATCGTGGGCGGGAAGGGTCGCGAACGCTCCGTTGAAGCTTCCGACCGGGGTGCGGGCGGCGCTGACGATGACGACATCGTCTGACATGGGCATCTCCTGGGGTTGAATGGGGGCAGACGGGGCTGGGGAAACGGCTCGCCAGTCTCGGACGGCATCCTGTTAACGTCGTTGAGGCATGTCAATCGGCCGGTGGCCGAATTCATGCCGCAACGCATTCAAAATAGCGTTCTTGGCGCTTTCGCAAGCACGTTTTTGCTGCCCGATTAACCGTGGCGCACAAAACGGTAGCGTGACCCCTTTGAAAATGCTTATTTTGTTGCGTTGCGTACTCTTCCCGCCCTGCGGCATTGGCCCGCCGGGTTCCCGTTCTCAGCGTCTTGCAAGTGAGAGCCCATGGCGAAATCAGACCAACCCACCACCATCAAGAAATACGCGAACCGCCGGCTCTATAACACCGGAACGAGCACCTATGTGACGCTGGAAGACCTCGCCGCCATGGTCAAGGATGGCGAAGATTTCCTGGTCTACGACGCCAAGACCGGCGACGACATCACCCGCTCCGTGCTCGCTCAGATCATCTTCGAACAGGAGAACAAGGCCGGCCAGAACCTGCTGCCGACCACCTTCCTGCGCCAGCTCATCCGCTTCTACGGCGACAGCATGCAGATGGTGGTGCCGAAATATCTGGAACAGTCGATCGCGACGCTGACCCAGGAGCAGGAGAAGTTCCGCAAGCAGATCGCCAACACGCTGTCGGGCACGCCCTTTGCGCCCCTGGAGGAACAGGTCCGCCGCAACATGGAGCTGTTCCAGCAGACGTTCTCGATGTTCAAGCCGTTCGCGCCTGGCGCGGTCCGCCCGGCGGCTGCGCCAGAGCCTGAGCCCGATGCGAACGCCGAGCCGGCCAAGGACAGCAACATCGACGATCTGCGCCAGCAGATGAAGGAAATGCAGGAACGCCTCGAGCGGATGTCGAAGAAGGAAGAGTAGGATTTCTCGGCGCGCCAAAGCGCGCTGCCTACTATTTCTTCCGATGCGGCCACTTGCTCCGCTGTCGTCCCGGCGCAGGCCGGGACCCATACCCCCAGGGAGGAGTTGCGGCGCGACGCAGGTAACCCCGAGTCATCGCCAAACCACATCCTGTGGTTATGGGTCCCGGCCTTCGCCGGGACGACGTTGGGGAGATATTGTGCTTCCGCATCATTATTGCGAGCGCAGCGAGGCAATGACGGGACAGGCGGCCCCTACGCCGCCAGCTTCACCGCATGCGCAAAGTCCCAATAGAGCTTGCGCGCCCTGGTGTAGAGCGGGCCCGGCTCCAGCTCGCGCTCGTCGATGCGAATCACGGGCGCGACCTTGGCGAAATTGCCGGTTGAAAAGATCTCGTCGGCGGCGAGGAAGTCGGCATAGCGCAGCGTCGTCTCGACCACGGTGACGCCGTCGGCGCGAAGCAGGCCGATGACGCGCTGGCGCGTGATGCCGTTGAGGAAGGTGCCGTTCGGCACCGGCGTGAACACCACGCCGTCCTTTGCCATGAACACGTTGGAATTGCCGAACTCGGCTACATTGCCGAGCATGTCGAGCATCAGCGCGTTCTGGAAGCCACGCGCAGCGGCCTCCGCCAGCGCGCGCGAATTGTTGGGATAGAGGCAGGCCGCCTTGGCCTCGACCGGCGCGCATTCTGCCGTCGGCCTGCGGAACGGCGACAGCGTGATGGCGTTGCCGACGGGTTTGGGCATCGGCGCCTCGTAGATGCACAGGCACCAGTTGGTGGTCTCGGGGTCGAACAGCACGCCGCCGCCCGCCCCGTTCTGCGCCCAGTACATCGGACGGACATAAAGCTCGGCATTGTCAGCGAAACGCGCGATGCCTTCGTTTGCGAGCGTGAGCCAGGTGCCGGCATCGACCACCGGCTTCAGGCCGAAGTTGACCGCGGATTGATTGGCTCGGGCGACGTGACGGTCGAGATCGGGTGCGACGCCTTCGAACGCGCGCGCGCCGTCGAACACGACCGAGCCGAGCCAGGCCGCATGCGTGCGCGGGCCCATGATCGGCACATTCCCGTCGTGCCATTTGCCCTCGAAGAAGGTCCAGCTCGGCGAATATTCGATGGGTTTCTTGATCTCGGCCATGACCGGCCTCCCCTGAAACATCCGGGCACTATTATCCCAATTTCTAAATGATTCCCTGCGGGAAATAACCACCCTCCCCTGGAGGGGGAAGGGATCGAAGCGAAATAACATTGAGGGGCAAACCGGATATAATGCCGGCCACGTTACGGAGTCCTCCATGCCGCTCGATCCGCTCGCGAAGCGTTTGTTGACCATGATGGCTGCGGCAGGGCCGCAGGCGCGAAGCCGGCCGAGCGTCGAGGCGCGGCGACAGTCGCTGGCGAAGCTGATGCAGTTTGCGCGCGCTGACGCCCCTGACGTGACCGCCTCGGACGGCACACTGCCCGGCCCCGGCGGAGAGGTTCCCTATCGGCTGTATTCGCACGCAAGCGCCAGCGAGCGCGCGCCGGGCTTCGTGTTCTTTCACGGCGGCGGACTGGTCGCCGGCAGCATCGCCACGCACGACCGCATCGCGGCGGCGCTTGCGCATGCCACCGGCTGCCGCCTGGTCTCGGTCGACTACCGCCTCGCGCCGGAGCACAAATTCCCCGCCGCGGTGGACGACGCGATCGCCGCCACCGAATGGGTCGCGCGTGAAGCGTCGTCCCTCGGCATCGACGCCGAAAGGCTCGTGGTCGGCGGCGATTCCGCCGGCGCTACGCTCGCCGCGATCGTGTGCCAGGAAGCGCTGCAGAACGCCGGCCTTTCCATCGTCGCGCAATGCCTGATCTGCCCGGTGCTGGATTTCGAGGAGACCTCGCCTTCGCGCGAGGCGTTCGCCGAGGGCCATCTGATCGATCGCATCACGATCGAGGCCGATCTCGCCGACTACCTGCCCGGCAGCAACATCGATACCGGCGATCCCCGCATCTCACCGCTGCGCGCGACCCGCCTTGCGGGCCTGCCGACCGCGATCATCCATACCGCCGAGTTCGACCCGATGCGCGACGAAGGCAATGCCTATGCGCGCAAGCTGCTCGCCGCAGGCGTCGCCGTCGAGCACGTCTGCCATGACGGCATGGTCCACAATTTCCACGCCATGGGCGCGATCCTGCCACAGGCACAGCTCGTGCTGTCGCAGATCGGCGAACAGGTGCGGCGGGCGGTGGAGACGTAAAAGCGCGAATCACACGCGCGCGTCGAGCACGGCTCTGGCTGCCACTACATATTCGGGCCAATGCGCATCCGCATAGCGTTCGGCCTGCCGCACGCAGGTGACATTGGGCGCATGGGCGGCCGCAATCGTGCGCGCGAAGCGCTCTTCGGCTACCGTCACGTCGTCGGGCTCGGGCGACGGTAAGGCAGCGGCCACGGCAGTCGGGGCCACGGCGAGTCCCGCCAGACCGGTGAGCAGGATGCGGCGTGACGTATTCATGGCTGTCGTCCTTCAATTGTCCGGCCTGCACTCCGGCCGGCGCGTGTGTCGGTGCGATCACAGCAGAGTAACCGCGTGCATCCGTGCAGTCCATCGCTTGCGGATAGCGCTTGACCCCACGAACGATCACGTTCCATCTAACAACGGTTCCGCCATTAGATCGCCACGCGTCGGATTGTCACGTGCCTCATCACCGCCAATCGAACCTTCAGGCCTTGCGCGCTGCTGCGATGGGACTGTTGTGCCTGACGATGTCGGTGGGCGCTGCCTTTGCCGCTGACGAGAAGGACGAGGCCGCAAAGCCTGATGTCCCGAACCTCTATCTCGATCTTCGAACGACCTATGCGACGATACCCGCTGGCACGCTCGGGATCGGCTTCGGCAACACGTCCTTGTCGGCCGCGTTCCAAGCGCTGGCGGCGCGCAGGGGCACGACGCTGCCGAACGGCCTGCCCGCGGCAAAATCCATTGCCGTCGACCTGCCGCTGACGGTCGATGTCAGTGATCGCGTCTCGCTCTATGGCGGCGTGTCGGGCTCGACGACGGACATCGGCGGCGGCTGGTCGGCATTCGACATCACAAGCTGGAACATCGGCGTACAGGCCGACCTTTATCAGCAGAACGGCGGAAAAATCCCGACCATCACGCTGCAATCGACCCTGACGCAGTCGGTGCCGAACGAGCAGGGCATGACGACTTCGTTCAACAACATCCTGGAATTCGACTACGCGCTCGACGAGGACGAAACGCGGGGTTGGCTTGCCGGCGTGCAATACACCCACACCGATATCGCGAGCCAGCTCGCCAGTATCCGGCCAAACACGATCCTCTATGCCGGCGGTTATTACCAATGGCCGAGCAATTGGAAGTTCACCGGACGGCTCGGCGTGCAGTCGTTCGGCGGCGCGCAGATCGCAGGGCGAACGCTGGCGGAGTCCTTCACCCAACCGATCCTGCGGCTCGACCTCGACCGCATGGACGACAACGACAACCGCCTGTTCGGCATCACTGCGCAGATCGCGTGGATGCCGAAGCCGTCCTACCAGCTGACGCTGCGCACGCCGCTCTACGCCGTGCGAAACTGATCGCAGCCAGGAGCTTTCCGCATCGGCCGCATCGCGCGTCAACCGATCGTTAATCCTCATCCGAAAACATCGATCGCGTTACATCGCCGCAAGGAACCTTGCGCGAAACTGGACCAGCTTTTCGCATCGTATTTCGCTTTGGAGGTTGCGAATGTCCCGCTTGGTTCCGGAACGGACGTTCCTTGCAGGGAAGATCTTTTTCAACTTCGGCCAGTCGTCGATCGATTGCGTCGTGCGCCGGCTGTCCGAGGAGGCTGCGACGCTCGAGATGGAGAGCGGCCTTGGCGTGCCCGAACGGTTCCAGCTCAGGCTCGCGGGGCGTGAGACGCTGACCTGCCGCGTGATCTGGCGATCGGACCGTCAGGCCGGCGTCGCCTTCGAGCAGCCGGGCAGCGTCGAGCGACCAGCCGGTGAGGAGCGGGAACGCTCGTCGGACGCGCTGATGCGCGGCCAGATGCTGGCGCTGCGTGCCGCGCTCGATCATGTGCCGACCGGCATCGTGCTGCTCGACTCCCACCTCAGGGCCCGCCTGATCAACCGATCGTTTCGCCAGATGTGGCGCCTGCCCGACGAGGTTGCCGACAGCAATCCATCCATTCTCACGCTGCTTCATCACGGACGTGACACCGGAGCCTATGAGGTGCCGGACCCGGACCTCGATGCGCTGGTGGCGGAGCGGGTTCGTGTGATCGAGGCGGGCGATCCGACGCCGATCGATCTGCGCCGGACCAACGGCGATGTCGTGCGCGTACAGGTCACGCCGTTGCCCGACGGCGGGCGGATGCTGACCTATACACCCGTCACCGACATTGTGCGCTGCTCCGACGAGCTGAAGCTGCTGCGGGATGCGCTGGAGAATGTTCAGGATGGGGTCCTTCTTCTCGACTCCGACCTGCGCGCGACCTTCATGAACCGGCGTATGCGGCGCTTTTGGGAGGTCAGCGAAGACGAGGCCGCGAGCCGGCCGACCTATTCGTCGCTGGTGCGACGCCTGCATCGCGCCAGCGCGCCCAATCTTCCAACGAACGAGCTCGCGAAGTTTCCGGCGAGACGCGTCGAAGAGGTCAAGGCCGGCGATCATGTGCGCGACCTGCAGACGCCGGACGGCCGGCGCATCCGGGCCCATTGCACCACGATGTCGAATGGCGGCCGCATGCTGACCTATGTCGACATCACCGATCTGACGCAAAAAGCCGCGATGCTGGAGACGCTTGCCACCACCGATCCGCTCACCGGCCTCTACAACCGCCGCCACTTCCTCGACAGCCTCGATGCGGAATGGAGCCGCTTTCAGCGCTATTATCGCTCGGTCTCGGTGCTGATGCTCGATATCGACCACTTCAAGTCGGTCAACGATCGCTACGGCCATGCAGTGGGCGACGCCGCGATCAAGGCGGTTGCGGCCACGTGCCTCGACGGCAAGCGCAAGTCGGACATCGTCGGCCGTCTCGGCGGCGAGGAATTTGCGGTTCTCCTGCCCGAGACCAGCCTGTCCCGTGCAAGGACTGTCGCCGACCGCATCCGCAAGCGCGTGATGAGCGCGCAGATCGTCGCCGACAGGATTCAGTTCGGCGTCACCGTGAGCATCGGGATCGCCGAGGCCACCGTCAGCATGTCAGGCATCGACGCGCTGATGGGCGCGGCCGACCATGCACTCTACCAGGCCAAGGCCGAGGGCCGCAATCGCTGCATCGCCTGGGCGCCCCCGCCGCCTGCAAGCAAGGCGGCGGAGTGATCGAAGGAAGCAGCGGCTATTCCGGCACCGGCACGTCGAAGGTGTTGAGCGTGACCGAGACCATGCAATAGACGCCGACGAGATAAGACAGCTCGGCCGCACCATGCTCGCCGAATTCCTTGACCGCGGCACGCCAGGTCAGTTCCGGCAGCACGCCGCCGCTCACGAGCGCCGATGCGACGTCGTATGCGACCGCCTCCTGCTTGGTGAGATCCACCGGCCGCTGCCCGGCGACGATGGTCGCAAGCTTCTCGTCGGAGAGGCCGCGCTGCTCGGCCACCAGCACATGGGCATAGAGCTCGTAGCCGGAACGGAAATGCGAGCCGGTGACGAGGATCGCGACCTCGCGCACCGGCGCCGGCAGCAGCGGGTTCGACGCGATCGCCTTGACCAGCTCCCACACCGGCTTGCCGAAGCGCGGCTCGCGGATCCAGGGATTCCAGGGCCCGAGCAGCGCGCCGTCGTCTCGCATGTTCACAAAGCCTTTGAAATGGTCCTTGATGCCGGCTCGCATGTCATCATAGAGCGGCTTTTGTTCGTCGGTCAGATCCTTCGGATCGAGAATGGGAAGGCGCACGGCAGGATCTCCTCGTTGAGACGCCGCGAAGCTCGCCCGCACGCGTGTGCATGGCAAGTGAAGTTGCCGTGACATTCGGTTCGGGGCCGGTCACCGCCCGACGGCGTCGGTTACGGCGCCTCCGAGCGCGCCAGCGGCTCGCCCAGCGTATGCATCAGCCGGTTAGCCCAGCCGAAGATCGCGGCCGACAGCACCAGGTCGAGCTGCTCGAGCTCGCTCAGCCCGGCCTCGCCGAGTGCGCGCGCGTCCTCTGCAGTAGCTTCGATCGGCGTCGTCGAGAGCTTTGTAGCGAAATTGAACAGTGCCTGCTGGCGCGCCTCCAGCGTGGCATCGCGCTCGTCGGCAAAGATCTCCTCGACGACGTTGTTGCGCCCGGAGTAACTGATGAAGCGTGAGGCGTGCACGGCGGCGCAATAGATGCAGCGGTTGACGACCGAGGCACTCAGCGCGCCGAGCTCACGTTCGGCCGGCGACAAGCCGTCCTTGCCATACATGATGAGGTTGAACAGCGGCGAGCGCACCGCGAGCGATTCCGGGTCATGCGCCAGCGTCAGCACGTAAGGCGAGACGCCCTTGTTGGAGGGCGTGACCTTCATCGCCGCGAGCTGCTCTGACGTCGCCGAGGCGAGCTCGACCGGCGTGACATAGGGCGACCAGGTCGGAATCGTGGCGGTGAAGTTGTGGACGACCTCGCTCATCGGGCTTCGACCTCTTTCAGGAGCCTGAGGCCGGCCAGGACCCGCAGCTGGTAGTTCACGAAGGCGGCAAGCTCGGACAGCCGCACGATATCGGCCTCGCTGACGCCGACCGTCTTCAGCGCCGCGATGTCCTGTCGCGTCGCCTCGCGCGGCGACAGCGTCAGCAGGTCGGCATGGCGGGCCATGGCGTCGTGCAGGGAATCGCCACACACGCCGCCGGGCCGTGCAAGGGTGGCCAGGTCGAGATCGCTCGCATGCGCCAGATAGGATTCGTAATGCGCGGTCAGCGCCTCGTCGCCGACGTGCCGGCACATCCGCGCCGCGAGCGCTGCCCGCAGGCCGTGGCTCAGGCCGCCGGGTTCGCGCGGCAGCAGCACCGCGTCATGGGCGGCTTCGCTGAGGCGCAAAATCTCGGCGCGGGCGTTCAGAGCCTGGCCGAGCCGTGACGCCGCGCGCACGCCGGCAATGGTTTCGATCAGCGTGGTCAAGCAACACTCCGCGGGCTCTGTGGATTGACAACATCCTCGACGGCAAGCGTCAGCGGCTGCGCCGTATCCAGAAACGACGCCAGGGCAGTCTCGAACGGCGTTGGATCGAGGCCGCGTGCTTTCAGCCATGCGGGGTCATAATAGGTCTGCCGATAGCGCTCGCCGGAATCGCAGATCAGCGTGACCAGCGATCCGGTTTGGCCGGCGCTACGCATCTCCGAAGCAATGCGGCACAGCGCCAGGAAATTGGTGCCGGTGGAACCGCCGACGGATCGGCGCAGCCGGCGCGACAGTACGTTCATCGCCGCAATCGTTGCTACGTCCGGGATCTTCATCATGCGGTCGACAACGCCAGGCACGAAGGACGGTTCGCAGCGCGGCCTGCCGACGCCCTCGATCAGCGAGGGCCGCTCGCAAACGTGGGAGCGGTCCTGCGAACGGAAGCAGTCGAAGAAGGCGGAATGCTCGACATCGGCGACGCAGAGCCGCGTAGGATATTGGCGATAGCGCAAATACCGTCCGATGGTGGCCGAGGTGCCGCCGGTGCCGGCGCCCATCACGATCCAGTCCGGCAGCGGACGCGGCTCGCCCTGCAATTGCGTGAAGATCGATTCGGCAATGTTGTTGTTGCCGCGCCAGTCGGTGGCGCGCTCGGCGAAGGTGAACTGGTCCATGTAGTGGCCGTTCAGGCGGGTGGCGAGCGCGGCAGCCTCGGCATAGAGCGCGCGGCCGTCGTCGATCAGATGGCAGTTGCCGCCATAATGCTCGATCGCAGCGATCTTCTCCGCCGAGGTCGTGCGCGGCATCACGGCGTAGAAGGGCACGCCGATCATCTGCGCGAAATAGGCTTCCGACACCGCGGTCGACCCCGACGATGCCTCGACGACGGGCGTGGCTTCGCGGATGTGGCCATTGCAGAGCGCGTAGAGGAACAGCGAGCGCGCCAGCCGATGCTTCAGGCTGCCGGTCGGATGCGTGGACTCGTCCTTCAGATAGATATCGATGCCGGCAAGCGCGGGCACGATCAGCCGGATCAGATGCGTGTCGGCCGTGCGGCATTGGTCGGCCTCGATCGCAGCTACAGCCTCGTCAACCCAGCCGCGCCGGAAGGCCGGACCGGCCGGATTGTGGTGGCGAAAGGGGGTTGGCTCCATCGGCATGACAAGAATCCTCTCATAATACTTCTTGCACATCAAGAATTATTGATCATTCTATATCCACATAATGCAAGCGACATGACCATGAACCAGGACGTTATCGACATCCGCCTTCTCGAGGCCTTCGCCGCCGTGATGTCGGCCGGCAGCATCACCGGCGCGGCGCGGCTGCTCGGCCGATCGCAGCCGGTCGTGACGCGTCAGATCCAGGATCTCGAAGCTGACGTCGGCTATCTTCTGTTCACCCGGAACGGCCCGCGCATCAGCCCGACGCCAAAGGGCTTGCTGTTTCATGCCGAGGTCGAGCGGCTGCTGATGGGCTTGAAGCACATCCGCCAGCGCGCCAACGCGATCGGTGCAGGTGCGCTTCCCGTGCTCAGCCTGGCAGCGATCCCGGCGCTGGCGGCCGGCTTCGTCCCGGCCGCGCTCGCAGCGCTCGAACGCGAGTTGCTGCCAAGCCAGGTCCACGTGCAGGCGCTCTCGGCCGAGAACGTCGTGCAATCGGTGCTGTCGCAGTCGGTCGATTTCGGCCTTGCGAGCCTGCCGATCCAGCATCCCGGGCTCGACGTGCAGTGGGTCTGCGAGGTGCCCTGCGTCGCGTGCCTCGCGATGGATCATCCGCTGGCGAAAAAGAAGGTCATTCGCCTGAAGGATCTTGCTGGCGTCCGGCTGCTGACGATGGCTAACCCCTACCGGCTTCGCCGCCGGGTGGAGGAGGCGCTGGAGCGTGAGGGTGTCGTGCCCGCTGAGGTCATCGACACCAACGCTTCGCTGACGGCGATTGCCATGGCCAAGCAGTCGCTCGGCATCGCCGTGGTCGAGCCGGTGCTGACCTCCAGCCTGCCGGTGGAGGGCGTCGTCACCCGGCCCCTGGACGTGTCCATTCCCTTCCTGTTCGCCGCGATTGCGCCGACCGGGCGCGAGCTGACGCCGACGGTCGCCGCGCTCAACGACGCACTGCGCGCTGCGGTCGCGCTGATGCCTGGCGCAAGGCTGCATAGCGGCGCCGCCGCGCTGGCCGAGGCCAGCGATGAAACCAGTGAATTCGAGAAAGCTCCCTCATGACGACGATGACACCTGACGCGGCGGGCCTCGCGGCGCTTGAAGCGCGCCTGAAGCAGGATCTGGCCTGGCTCGAACTGCCGGCCAAGTCGTGGGTGCCGCGCCGCGTCGTCGATGGCGAGAGCGTCGTCGACGTCGTCATCGTCGGCGCAGGCATGGCCGGCCTCGTCGCCTCCGCCATGCTCAGGCGTCTCGGCGTCGACAACCAGCTCGTGCTCGATCGCGCGCGCGCCGGTGAGGAAGGTCCCTGGGTCACGTTCGCCCGGATGCGGACGCTGCGCTCGCCCAAGGAATTGACCGGCCCCGCGATGGGCATGCCGGCGCTGACCTTCCGCGCCTTCTACGAGGCGCAATATGGCAGGCAGGCCTGGCAGGCGCTTCACCGCGCGCCGCGCACGATGTGGATGGATTACCTGATCTGGTACCGCAAGGTGCTGGGCCTGCCGGTCCGCAACGGGGTTTCGGTCGAGCGAATACAGGCGCGCTCCGATGAATTGTTCACACTCGAAATCAGCGAAGGCGGCACGTCGCGGCAAATTCTCGCGCGCCACGTCGTGCTGGCGACGGGGCGCGACGGCCTCGGCGGTGCTTACGTGCCGTCGCTGTGCGACGGCATCGACCGACGTTTCTGGGCGCATTCGTCCGCCCCCATCGACTTCGAGAGACTTCGCGACAGGCGTGTTGCCGTCGTCGGCGCGGGCGCATCCGCGATGGACAACGCAGCGATGGCGCTGGAAGCGGGCGCAGCGCGGCTCGACCTCTTCATTCGGCGCGCGGACATCCCGCGCGTCAACAAGTTCACCGGCATCGGCAGCCAGGGCGTCGTCCACGGCTTTGCCGGCCTGTCGGATGACTGGAAATGGCGTTTCCTCGATCACACGCTGAAGGCGCAGACGCCGCCGCCGCGTCAAAGCGTGCTGCGCGTCTCCGCCTATCCGCAGGCGCATTTCCATCTCGCAAGCCCGATCGATGATCTCGTCGTCGCGGGAGACCATCTCATAGTGACGACGCCGAAGGGCCGCTATGCGACCGATTTCATCATCTTCGGCACGGGCTTCAAGGTCGACCTCGCGTTGCGCGACGAGCTTGCCGAGTTCGCGCCGCATATCCGCTTCTGGTGCGACCGCTTCCCGGCACCTGACGGCATGGACAATGCCGAGCTGGAGAACTCGCCAGACCTCGGCGACAGCTTCCAGTTCCTGGAGAAAGAGCCCGGCGCCTGCCCGATGTTGGCGCGGCTGCATTGCTTCAACTATCCGGCGACGCTGAGCCACGGAAAGCTCTCCGGCGATATCCCCGCGATCAGCGAGGGCGCCGACCGGCTCGCGCGCGGCATCGTCCGTCGCCTGTTCGTCGAGGATCGCGAGATTCATTTCGCCAACCTCAAGGCCTTCGCCACGCCGGAACTCGCCGGCGACGAATGGCAGGATGCCGACGTCACCCATCAACCCGCCGAATAGGCGCAACCGGACAGGCAAGCGAGAGATGCAGACGAACAGGAAAGCCATCGCGGCCGCGATCGCCGGCAACGCGCTGGAGTGGTACGACTTCACGGTGTTCGCGCTGATGACACCGATCATCAAGAACCTGTTCTTCCCGGTCGACCCGAAAATTCCGGGCAGTGAGATCAACGCGCTGCTGCTGACCACCGCGCTGTTCGGCACCGGCTTCTTCATGCGGCCGATCGGCGGCCTCGTGCTCGGCTATTTCGGCGATCGCAAGGGGCGGAAGGCGGCGATGACGCTCGGCATGGGCATCATGGCCGTGTCGGTCGCGCTGTTGGCGTTGACGCCGACCTACGCCACGGCCGGCATTGCGGCGCCGCTGATCGTGCTGTTGGCGCGGCTGTTGCAGGGCTTTTCGGTCGGCGGCGAGTTCGGCACCTCGACCGCCTATCTGATCGAAGCGGCGCCTCCCGGCCGCACCGGCTTCTATGGCTCGTGGCAGATCGCCGGCCAGCTCATGGCCAACGTGCTCGGCGCAGTGCTGGGCGCCGTCCTGACGCTGGCGTTCACGCAGGAGCAGCTTGCCGCCGGCGCCTGGCGCATTCCCTTCTTCGTCGGCCTCGTGATCGTTCCGATCCTGCTCTATATGCGCGCCAGCGTCATCGAGCCCGAAGCTTCCCGGCGCAGCATGGCGACGGTGCACAAGGACAATTTCATCGCCGCGCTCAAGAATCCCGGCCGCAATTTCCTGATCGGCATGGGCATGGTGGTGGCGAGCGCCGTGTCGTTCTACGTCACCTTCGGCTACACCGTGACCTATGCCAAGGAGGTGCTGAAGCTGCCGCTGATGCAGAGCTTCCTGGTGCAGATGATCGCGGCAATCGTGATGGTGATCGTCGTGCCGATCGCGGGCGCCGTCTCCGACCGCTATCCGCGCAAGCCGCTGTTGCTGGTCTCGTTGATCGGCTATTTCGTCTCGCTCTACCCGCTCTATGCCTGGGTGATCTCCGAGCCGTCGATCGCAAGGCTGCTGGTCGCCCAGGTCGTCATCGGCTTCTTCAGCGCCTTCTTCCTCGGCGTCTACTGCACCACGCTGGTCGAGCTGTTCCCGATCCGCATTCGCTCGACCGCGCTCGCGATCGTCAACAACGTCGCGGTGCTGGTGTTCGGCGGCTTTGCCCAGTTCTTCGTGACCTGGCTGATCGCGCTCACCGGCTCCCCGCTGGCGCCTATCTTCTATGTCATGATCGGCGTCGGCCTCGGGCTGATCGCGGTGATCGCGATGCGGCCGGAGGACGCCGAGCGGGAGCAGGTCGCGGACGGCGTCGTCGAACCGGCATCGTGAAGCCGCTCAAAACTCCAGCGGTGCGTTGTCGACGACTTCCTTCATCACGAAGAAGGTGCGGGTCTGGCGCACGCCGGGCAGCGCGATGAGCTGCTCGCCATGGATGCGGTTGAAGTCCTCCATGTCGCCGACGCGGATCTTGAGGAAATAGTCGAAGTCGCCGGCGACGAGGTGGCAGTCGAGCACGAATTTCAGCTTTGCGATCGCCTGCTCGAAGATGGCAAAGCTTTCCGGCGTCGAGCGGTCCAGCACGACGCCGACCATGACCAGGGTCCCCTTTGCCACCTTCTTCGGGGCAACCATGGCCCGGACGGCGGCGATGAAGCCGTCCTCGAACAGGCGCTGGGTGCGGCGATGGCAGGTCGCGGGGCTGATCGCGACGGTTTCGGCCAGCTCGGCATTGCTGAGCCGGCCGTTATTTTGAAGCAATCTCAATATCTTAAGGTCTACGCGGTCTAACCGGGACGACATGGAAGGAACTTCCGATATATGATCGATTTCTGAAAGAAATATTAGCTAACCTGCCATTCTTCGCAAGATAACATGCAATACGGGCGCAGCATTCGAGAGCACATTCCTTATCACCTATGCTAGTCGCTGCGGCCAGCTCAACACCAATCGGGATGACCTGACCGTGCTGGAAAAATTCGCGCGCTATCCGCTGACCTTCGGCCCGACGCCCATCGAGAAGCTGGAGCGGCTGTCGAAGCATCTCGGCGGCAATGTCGAGATCTATGCCAAGCGCGAGGACTGCAATTCCGGTCTCGCCTATGGCGGCAACAAGCTGCGCAAGCTCGAATACATCATCCCGGATGCGATCGCCTCCAACGCCGACACGCTGGTCTCGATCGGCGGCGTGCAGTCCAACCACACCCGCATGATCGCCGCCGTCGCCGCCAAGATCGGCATGAAGTGCCGCCTGGTGCAGGAAGCCTGGGTGCCGCACGAGGACGCCGTCTATGACCGTGTCGGCAACATCATGCTCTCGCGCATCATGGGCGCCGACGTGCGCCTGGTCGACGACGGCTTCGACATCGGCATCCGCAAGAGCTGGGAGCAGGCGATCGAGGAGGTGAAGGCCGCGGGCGGCAAGCCTTACGCGATTCCCGCCGGCGCCTCCGTGCACAAATTTGGCGGGCTCGGCTATGTCGGCTTCGCCGAGGAAGTGCGCAAGCAGGAAGCCGAGCTCGGCTTCAAGTTCGACTACATCGTGGTCTGCACCGTCACCGGCTCGACCCATGCCGGCATGCTGGTCGGCTTCGCCGCCGACGGCCGCGCGCGAAAGGTGATCGGCATCGACGGGTCGTTCACCCCGGCGCAGACCAAGGCGCAAGTGCTTTCGATCGCGCAGAACACGGCCAAGCTCGTCGAGCTCGGCAAGGACATCGTTGCAGACGATGTCGTGCTGATCGAGGACTACGCCTATCCAGCCTATGGCGTGCCGTCGGAAGAGACCAAGGAAGCGATCCGCCTCACCGCGCGTCTCGAAGCCATGATCACCGACCCCGTCTACGAGGGCAAGTCGATGCAGGGTCTGATCGACCTGACGCAGAAGGGCTATTTCGAGAAGGGCGCGAAGGTCCTCTACGCCCATCTCGGCGGCGCCCCGGCGCTCAACGGCTACGGGTATGCGTTCCGGAATGGCTGAGGTTGCCCGCCTCGCGCCTCATTTACCGCTGTCGTCCCGGCGAAGGCCGGGACCCATACCCCCAGGGAGCAGTTTGGCGAAGAACGTCGTCGCGCGTGCCCCAAGACAAATCACGCGGTATGGATCCCGGATCGGCGCTCCGCTACTGGACAGCGCTTCGCGCTGCCAGGCGCTGCGCTTGTCCGGGATGACGATGTGGAGAGGGTTGGCGCGCTAACAACCGCTACCGCGCCCCCTACCGCGTCCTGATGATCCGCAGCAGCTCGTCGCCGTAATGCTCGAGCTTCTTGTCGCCGATGCCGGGCACGTTGCGGAGCTCGTCCAGCGTGGTCGGCCAGGCCCGCACGATACCGTCGATGGTGGCATCGTGCAGCACCACATAGGCCGGCACGCCGCGTTCACGCGCAACGTCCGAGCGCCACGATCGCAGCCGCGCGCGCAGCTCGGGATCGACGTCGCCTTGCGGAGCGCTTGCGGCAGGCGCGAGATCGCCGCGGCGGGATTTGGCGCGGCTGGAACGGATGCGCGTGCCGGGCGCCTCCTCGCGCAGCCACACCTCGGTCTCGCCGCGTAGCACGCCGCGTGCGGAGTCCGTCAGCTTCAGCGCGCCATAGGCTTCACTGTCGCTCTGCAAATGGCCCATCGCCACGAGCTGGCGCAGCACCGTGCGCCACTGCTTTTCGTTGAGCTCGCGCCCGATGCCGAATACCGACAGCTTGTCGTGGCCGAACTGCGTGACCTTCTCGGTCAGGCGGCCGATTAGCACGTCGATCAGGTGCATTGCGCCGAAATGCTGGCCGGTGCGATAGACGCAGGAGAGCAGTTTCTGCGCCAGCACCTTGCCGTCGCGCATCTTTGGCGGCGTCAGGCAATTGTCGCAATTGCCGCAGGTTTCGCCGTGCACGATCTCGCCGAAATAGGCGAGCAGCCGCCTGCGCCGGCACTGCGCAGTCTCAGCGAGCCCGACCAGCGCGTCGAGCTTGCCTATCGACACGCGCTTGAAATCGTCGGAGCCGCTGGACTCGTCGATCATGCGGCGCTGCTGCACGATGTCGGAGAGGCCATAAGCCATCCATGCCGCGGACGGCTTGCCATCGCGGCCGGCGCGTCCCGTCTCCTGGTAATAGGCCTCGATGCTCTTGGGCAGATCGAGATGGGCAACGAAGCGCACGTCGGGCTTGTCGATGCCCATGCCGAAGGCGATGGTCGCCACGATGACGATGCCGTCCTCGTTGAGGAAGCGGTCCTGGTTGCGCGAGCGCACGCTGCTGTCGAGCCCGGCGTGATAGGGCAGCGCGGCAATGCCGGCATCGTCGAGCGCGGCGGCGACCTCCTCGACCCGGTTGCGCGACAGGCAGTAGACCACGCCGGCATCGCCCGCATGGCGCTCCCGGATGAACTCCTTGAGCTGCGACACCGCATTGCGCTTGTCGACGATCTCGTAGCGGATGTTGGGCCGGTCGAAGCTGGAGACGAATTGCGGACTGCCCCCAAGCTGGAGCCGTTCGACGATCTCCTTCCGCGTCAGCTCGTCGGCGGTTGCGGTCAGCGCGATGCGCGGCACCTCGGGGAACCGCTCGGCGATGATGGAGAGGCCGACATATTCGGGGCGGAAGTCGTGGCCCCATTGCGAGACGCAATGCGCCTCGTCGATGGCGAACAGTGCGACCTTGGCCTGTGCCAGCATCGACAGGCAGCGCGGCGTCACCAGCCGTTCCGGCGCGACATAGAGCAGGTCGAGATCGCCCGCGATCAGGCGTCGCTCGATGTCGGAGGCCTCCTGCGGCGTCAGCGACGAGTTCAGCGCGGCGGCGTTGACCCCGGCCTCGAGCAGGCCGGCGACCTGGTCGCGCATCAGCGCAATCAATGGCGAGACCACGATGCCGCAGCCTTCGCGCAGCAACGACGGCAGCTGGTAGCACAGCGACTTGCCGCCGCCGGTCGGCATCAGCACCAGGCAATTGCCGCCATCGGTGACATGCCGGATGATCTCGCCCTGCGCGCCGCGGAACCCCGGCAGGCCGAACACCGAATGCAGCACCGACAGCGCGTCGCGGCCGTTGGCCGGCGCGGGCAGCGGAGCGATGGAAGGGACATTCATGGGTGTGTCGGAGGCCGTGGGATTCGTCACAAGGCCAGTCGCATGCTGGCGCGGGCGTGGCAAGGCTGTTCGCGCGGCAAGGCCGAGTCTTCCCCTCTCCCCTTGTGAGAGAGGGTGGCTCGCCGCGTAGCGGCGAGACGGGTGAGGGGTTCTCTCGACGGCTTCGATAGAGGTTGATTCGCTGAAACAGACCCCTCATCCGGCGCTTTGCGCCACCTTCTCCTACAAGGGGAGAAGGAAGAAAGAGCTACGCCCCGATCCTTCGCAATGCCTCTGCAACGGTCACGATCGGTATGTCGCGCTTGCCGGCCGCCTCAAGCGCATGGCGCATCAGCTGCGGCGTGCAGCCATAGGGGCTCGGCGCGTTCGCGACGTCATGGCCGTAGAAGATGAGCCATCCGCCGCTCTCGACCGCCTCGTCGAAATAGCGATCGACGCCCGCCGCATCGATCTCGCAATCGACCAGCGGTGAGGCGCGCAGGAACTGGAGGTCGATGACGTCGCGATTGACGCCGGGCAGAATGCCGCGTGCCGAGCGGAAGGTTCTTGCGAGCTGCGGCTTGCGCCAGACCGAGGCGAGGCCGTACGGATAGGCGAAATTCTCCAGCGCGATCGAGGACTCGATGGCGCGGAGATGGCTGCGGTTCCGTTCGATCTCGCGGGTCATGGCGGCCTCGTCGAGATCGACCGCGCACTGGTGCGAAAAGGTGTGGCAGGCGATCTCGTGGCCGGTACGGTGAAGCCGCACGATCGCGTCGCTCGACAGCCCATGCCAGTGATCCGACGCCCGGTCGATCAGGCTGCCGGCGATGTAATAGGTGCCGCGGCCGCCATGCGCTTCGAGGAGCGAGGCGCCCTCGCCGGCGGCACTATCGGGGGCATCGTCGAAGGTAAAGCTCACCATCGGCGCATGCGCGGTCAGCCGGTGCGGCGCGGCACGGAAGTGCCGGGCGAGCCGATTGCTCACGCGTCCCTGGAGTGCCGACCACACGACTGCGTTTCCTGTGATTCTGTGATTCCGTATTTCTCTACTGAAACATTCGCGCGCCGGTTGAGGCAAGCTTAACGCTTGGGTAATCCTAACGCGGAACCAACGCCCTTGGGCTGGCGCGCAAGGACCGCGGCCTCGGCTTCCGCACCGAGATATTGCAGCCAATTACGGAATAGGGCTGCCGCTGCGCTGCCAGCGGCGATATCAGCGCGCAAGTTCAGCGCCGGGAGGTCGTTGGTCAGCGCCGGATGGCGCTGGTGTCTCGCCTTCTTCTCGAAGCGCGCCAGCTTCTCTTCCGTCGCTGCGTCAAAATAGCTCATGGGCAAATGCGGATAATTCTCGCGCTCACGCGCGAGGTAACGGCCGATGTCGCGCAGATACTCGCGCTGAAGCGACAATGCGTCATATTCGGGGTGGCCCTGGAAGAACACGAAGCGGCTGGCATATTGGCGGACGAAGACGTCGACGCCGGCCAGCGCCGAGCGTGTCAGCACCCGATAGCCGGCCTGATCGAGGTCGCTCTCGACAATCTCGTTCAGGCGCGAATGCGAAACCTTGAGCGGCGCGGGCACGGCATGCGTCAGCGGGTCGCTCGTGACGGCCGCGCAGTCGAAGATGCCGTGACACTTGGCCGGCAACCGTCGCCGCGCGATGCCGTCGAGGTGCAGGACTGCGGCATGCGCGGCAAGGCATGACCAGATCGTCGAGCGCGTGTTGGCCTTGGCCCAATCGACCAGATCGGTGAGGTCGCGCCAGTACGGCTCCTGGTCGAGCTCGGGCGCGACCGGCTCGGCACCGGTCACGATCAGCCCGTCGAACCGCTGACGCTTGAGGTCCGCGAGATCGGAATATTCGCTCTCGACGTGCCATTTCGCTTCGGGCGAGCGCTTGACCGAGGGCAGCGAGAAGCAGTGGAAGCGGATGCGGCGCGGGCCCGCGGCGGCCTGGAGCAGCTTCATGAACTGCCGCTCGGTCGCCTTCAGCGCCGGATCAGGCATGTTGTTGATCAACCCGATGGTGAGCTCGGCGCCGGCATGATCGCGCGCCAGATCGCCCTCGGCCGGCACCAGCGCCGGGCTCGATATCCCGTGATCCCTGTTGATCAGGATCGTCATCGGGGCCGTCGCCTACTCCGCGGCCTGGAGGCGCGACGACGGACAGGCTTTCTCCAACGCCTGGTCGATGTCCTCGATGATATCGGCGGCATGCTCGATGCCGATGGACAGGCGGATCGTCTCCGGCAGCACGCCGGCGACGCGCTGCTGCTCCGCCGACATCTGCCGGTGCGTGGTCGAGGCCGGATGGCAGGCCAGCGATTTGGCGTCGCCGATATTGACGAGGCGCGTGATCAGCTTCAGCGCATCGTAAAAGGCCTTGCCGGCCTCCATGCCGCCCTTGATGCCGAAGGTGAACAGCGAGGAGGCGTTGCCGTCGAGATATTTCTGGACCAGCGGGTAGTAGGGGCTGTCCGGGAAGCCCGTGTAGTTGACCCAGGCGACGCGCGGGTCGGTGCGGAGGAATTCGGCCACCTTGCGCGCGTTCTCGACATGGCGCTCCATGCGCAGCGCCACGGTCTCGATGCCCTGGAGCAGCAGGAAGGCGTTGAAGGGCGACAGCACCGAGCCCATGGTGCGCTGATAGACGCTGCGCGCGCGCTCGATATAGGCGGTCCTGCCGAAACGCTCGGCATAGACGAGGCCGTGATAGGAAGCGTCCGGCTTGTTATAGGCGGGGAAGCGGTCGGCGTATTTCGCCCAGGGGAAGTTTCCGGAATCGACGATGGCGCCGCCGAGCGTGGTGCCGTGGCCGCCCAGGAACTTGGTCAGCGAATGCACGGCGATGTCGGCGCCGTAGTCGAACGGCTTGAGCAGGATCGGCGTTGCGACCGTGTTGTCGACGATCAGCGGCACGCCGTGGGCGTGCGCGATCTTCGCCAATGCCTCGATGTCGCAGACATTGCCGGCGGGATTGCCGATGGTCTCGGCGAACACCGCACGGGTGTTCTCGTCGATCAGCTTCTCGATTGCATCCGGCTTGTCGCTCTCGGCGAAGCGGCCCGTGATGCCCTGGCGCGGCAGAATGTGCGAGAGCAGCGTGTGCGTGGTGCCGTAGAGCTGCGGCACGGACACGATGTTGCCGCCGTGATCGGCGACGTTGACGAAGGCGAAATGCAGCGCCGCCTGGCCGGTCGCGACCGCGAGCGCACCGACGCCGCCTTCGAGCTGGCTGATGCGCTTCTCCAGCACCGCGCTGGTCGGATTGGCAATGCGGCTGTAACGGAAACCCTCGGCCTCGAGATTGAAAAGGGCCGCGCCGTGATCGGCGCTGTCGAATGCGTAGGCCGCGGTCTGGTAGATCGGCACGGCAACCGCGTGCGTGGTGGCTTCGGGCTCATAGCCGGCGTGAATAGCGATCGTCTCGTTGCGCATCGTGCCACCTCCGCGTGGAGCGGGCCGCACTTATTGGCCTGTATGAGGCATGTGCGTTGTCCGCCGTCCTCGTGTTAGAGGCGGGTGGTAAAGCGGGCAATAATTCGCCTAGAGATCGAGGAAGTAACCCTAACGGTTATTGGTGAATTGGCTAAAATACCAATCAAATTGGATTAACGAATTCATACGCCTTGGCGCGACGCCCTTCCTTCTCCCCTTGCGGGAGAAGGTGGCGTAGGCGGCCTTCGGCTGCCGTTGTTAAGAGAACGCCGAAGCGAAGCTTCGGCTATGGCGCCGGATGAAGGGTATCCATCCGTTCGGCTAGATGCGCGCTTGTGGGGTGAGACCCCTCACCCGTTTCGCCGCCTTGCGGCGAGCACCCTCTCCCACAAGGGAGGGGGTGAGAGTGCTGCTACTCCATCGTCTCCCAGAGGCGATGGGCGAGCACGCCCGCGCGCTTCTCGATCGCCGCCGCGGCATCGAGCGCGAGGTCCTCGCGATAGCGCCCGGTGATGAGCTGCACGCCGATCGGCTTGCCCTCGTGCAGCGCCACCGGCACCACCGCGCCGGGCAGGCCCAGCACGTTGATCGCGGAGATGAAGCGTATCCCGCCCCAGAACACCTCCTGCACGCGCTCGGCGCTGACCGTGTCGTCGCGCGGGCCCGGCGTCGGACTGACCGTGGTCGGCGCCAGCACGACCGGATAGTCCTCGAAGAACAGCTGCCAGGCGCGGATGTGGCCGTTGCGCGCGGCCGTCGCCTGCATCCAGGCCTTGAGATCGAGCACGTTGGCCTTGGTCTTCATGCCGTTCCACGCCTTGTGGAAATCCTCGGTCGTGACCTTCAGCATTGCGGCCTCCTGCATCACCATCGTCTCGTTGGTGATGATGTCGCACCAGGTCTGCCAGACGCCGTTGATGTCGGGCACCTCGACCTCGCTGACGCGATAACCGGAACGCTCGAGGTGATCGGCGGCCTGGCGCAGCGCCGCGGCGACGGACGGATCGACGTTCATGTCGTCGGGGATCTTCGCCAGCGCGACCTTGATCGGTCCCTTCGGCTTCGACCCGACCAGCGGCGCCGGCACCCACCAGGGATCACGCGGATCGCGCTGGCTCATCACCTCCAGCGCAAGGCGGACGTCGGCGACGTGGCGGGCGAGCGGCCCCTGCGCCGACATCAGATGCGCCAGCATCGGTCGCTCGGCCGTTGCGCTGCCGTTGAAGGCGGGGATGCGGCCCTGCGTCGGCTTGATGGTGGCAATGCCGTTACAATGCGCCGGCCAGCGCAGCGAGCCGCCGATGTCGTTGCCGTGGGCGATGGTGCCGATGCCGGCGGCCACCGCCGAACCAGCGCCGCCCGAGGAGCCGCCGCAGGTGATATCGGGGTCCCAGGGGTTCAGCGTCAGCCCATGCAGGGGATTGTCGGTGAAGCCGCGGAAGGAGAATTCCGGCGTGTTGGTGAGACCGATGACGATCGCGCCGGCCTTCTTCAGGTTGCGGACAACCGGCGCATCCGACGGCGCGATGAGGTCCTTGTTGGCGGGCACGCCGTTGAAGTTCGGCCGGCCTTCGTAATCGACGTTTTCCTTGATGGTGATGGGCACGCCGTGCAGGAGGCCGAGCTCGCCGCCCTTGGCGCGCTGCTTGTCGGCCGCATGCGCGGCCTTCAGCGCTTCCTTGCTGAGATCGACGACGACCGCATTCAGCCTGGGATTGACCGCGCGCATCCGATCCAGATGCGCCTCGACGGTCTCGACCGCGGAGATTGCGCCGTTGCGGATCGCGGCCGCGGTGTCGACCGCAGACCATTGCCAGACCGGTCCCTTGGGACGGCGCGCCGTGGCCGGTTTGCGCGGGGGCGCCTTCTTGACTGCCTTCTTCGCGGCTTTCGCGACGGCGCCCTTGCGGGCGGTGGCTTTCTTGCTCGAGGTCTTCGTTACTTTCCTTGAAACACTTTTCTTCTTGCTTGCCGTCTTCTTCGCCACGCCGCATCTCCTGAAAATTGCGCCGCGGAGGTTATGGAGATCACGCGACCGTGTACAGGGCGCGTTTCTGCATGGCGCGTTGTCGCGACGCTCTGTCACGGCCCCGGAGCGAGAGACGTTCGTGAACCTTTGCGCGCCCTGTCTTGACCCACATAGAGGTTGAATGGCGCAACAAACGAGCGCCAAGATTGCGGCAACCAGTTTTTTGACGCAGCTATTTCGACATCGGCAGATTGGAGCATTTTCCATGCTCACAGAATTCGACGGCGGATACGGCGAACAACCCTTTCGCGACCTGTGCGCCAACTACCCCGGCGCTGAAGCCTACGATCCCCACGATTTCCGGATTGAATGGGGACCGATCTTTCACCGCGGCCGGCTCGACGGATCGGCGCGCGTGCTGATCGTCGGCCAGGACCCCGCCCAGCACGAGACCATCGTGCGCCGGATCCTTGTCGGCACCGCGGGCCGCCGGACCCAGGGCTTCCTGGCCAAGCTCGGCATCACGCAGAGCTACGTGATGGTGAACACCTTCCTGTACAGCGTTTACGGCCAGAGCGGCGGCTCCAAGCACAAGAACGAGCCCGGCATCGTCGACTATCGCAACAAATGGTTCAAAGCCGTGCTGGGCCCCGGCAACATCGAGGCTGTCGTCTCGCTCGGCGGCCTCGCGGACGAGGCCTGGAAAGCCTGGCTCAAGAGCTCCGACGGCGCGGCCTACAAGACCCTCGCGTATCAGCACATCACCCACCCGACCTGGCCGGAAAGCTCTGCGCATGATTCGGCGACGCAGGCCGTGAATACCAAGATCATGCTGACCAAATGGAATGCCGCCCTTGCCGCGCTGGCGCCTGAGGTCGAGCATCCCGACGTGCCGACGGCACTCGTGCCGTATGGCGACGCCTTCAAGCCGTCCGAACTCGTCGACATCATTGCAAAAGATCTTCCGGCGGGACTGCCGGCCTGGATGCGTGGAGACACGCCATGGGCCGTACGCCAGGGCGCTGACGCAGCAACCAAGCGGCGCACGATCACGATCACCATTCCCGATGGGGTGATTCCATGAGCCCGGCCGCAAGCCCGAAGCGATGGGCGCTGACCGGCCGGATCGTGACGATGGCCGCGGAGGGCGACGTCATCAAGAACGGGACGATCTTCATCGAGGATAATCGGATCGCCGCGATCCTGCCCAAGGGACGGCCGGCCCCAACGGGCTTCGAGGCCGTTGCCGCGGTGGCCACCGGCGGCACCATCTATCCCGGCCTGATCGAGCTGCACAATCACCTCAGCTACAACATCCTGCCGCTCTGGCGCGTGCCACAACTCTTTGGCAATCGCGACCAGTGGCAGAACGCCAAATCGTACAAGACGTCCGTGACCGGCCCCATGAGCGCGATCGCTCTTGCCGACGACGGCTCGCTGCTGCCGGCCCTGGTTCGCTATGTCGAAGCCAAATGCCTGGTCGCGGGAACGACAACGAGCCAGGGGATCACGCTGTCGAACTGGAGCGGCACGATCCACAAATACTACAAGGGGGCGCTACGCGCGGCCGAGATCGGAAGCCCACCCGATCTTCCGCGGGCACACTCCAAGATTCCAGACATCGATGCCGAGGATTGGGCGAAGTTCGACAACGAGCTCAAATCATCGGCGTGCTTCCTGCTGCATCTCAGCGAAGGCATCGACGCCAAGGCGCACAGCCACTTCCTCGCCTTGCGCAACTCCGCGGGAGACTGGGCGATCGAGCCGTCGCTGGCCGGTATTCATTGTACGGCGCTCGATGCGACCGACTTCGGAACCATGGCTGAAAACCATGCCAAGGTCGTGTGGTCGCCCCTCAGCAATCTGCTGCTCTATGGCAAGACGACCGACGTCGTCGCCGCGCGCATGGCAGGCCTCACCGTCGCGCTGGGCTCGGACTGGTCGCCCTCCGGCAGCAAGAACCTGCTGGGCGAGCTGAAGGCGGCGAAGGTCGTATCCGCGCATTTCAATCTCGGCTTCAGCGACTACGACATCGTCGCGATGGCGACGCGCAATCCCGCCACGATCCTGAAATGGGAAGGTAAGTTGGGGACGATCGCCAAGGGCAAGTTCGCCGATCTCCTGGTCGTGAAGGGAGTGACCGGCGATCCCTACGGCCATCTGATCAAGTCGCGCGAGCAGGATATCGTCCTGGTCACGATCGGCGGTCGGCCGCGCTACGGGACCAAGAAGGCCATGCAGCAAGCCGGCGCAAGCGGCGAGGCCCTCAAGATCGGCAGGAGCGCGCGGACGATCGATTTCACCTCGCCCGACCAGGATCCGGGGATCGAGAACGTCACGCTGGCGGAGGCGACGAGCCGCCTGGGCGCCGCGCTCGGCAATCTCGGCACGCTGCAACCGCATAGCATCGCCATGAGCGCGGCGATCGCCAGCGGAACGGTGTCACGAACCGGATGGCGCCTCGCACTCGACGAGCAGTTCGGCAACAATGTCCAATTGCGCCCGCGGCTCGCCTATAACGGCGTCCGGACCGGCCCCGATCTGGCGGCCGTCGCAGCGGTCGCCGAGCCGCTGCATCCGATCAAGCTCGATGGTCTCACGGTGGCGGGCGATCCCGTCTTCCTGGACACGCTGAAGAGCGAGCCCAACCTTCCGCAAGGACTGGGCGCAGCGATTGCCGCCTTCTATTAGCCATCCGTCACACCAGCGGCGGATTGAGCCGCGCAAAGCCCTCCTGGATGCGATAGGGGTAATAGGGATAGGGCGGCATGACGGCGCTCGCCTCGTCGAGGCGCTTGATCTGGTCCGAGCCCAGCGACCAGCCGACCGCACCGAGATTGTCGCGCAGCTGCGCCTCGTCGCGGGCCCCGATGATCACGGAGGAGACGGTAGGGCGCGACAGCAACCAGGCGATCGCGACCTGCGGTACGGTGCGGCCGGTCTCGGCTGCAATCGCGTCCAACACGTCGACGATCGCGTAAAGCCGCTGCTCGTCCACGGGCGGGCCGAATTGCGCGGTGGCGTGCAGGCGGCTCTCTTGCGGCAGCGGCTGGCCGCGCCGGATCTTTCCGGTCAGCCTGCCCCAACCGAGCGGGCTCCAGACCAGCGCACCGACGCCCTGGTCGTGCGCGAGCGGCATCAACTCCCACTCATAGTCGCGGCCGAGCAGCGAGTAATAGACCTGGTGCGCGACATAACGCGGCCAGCCGTGGCGGTCCGCCATGGCGAGCGACTTCATTAACTGCCAGCCGGCGAAATTGGAAACGCCGACATAGCGCAGCTTGCCGGAACGCACGAGCGTATCGAGGGTCGACAGCACCTCCTCGATCGGCGTGAACGCGTCGAACGCATGAAGCTGAAGGAGGTCGATCGTTTCGGTGCCGAGCCGTCGTAGCGCTGCCTCGACCGAAGTCAGCAGCCGCTGCCGCGATGAGCCGGCATCGAGCGGGCCATCGCCCATTGGCAGGCTCATCTTGGTCGAGATCAGCACCTTGTCGCGGCGGCCCTTGATCGCAGCACCGAGAATCTCCTCGGAGGCACCGTTCGAATAGACGTCGGCGCTGTCGAACAAATTGACGCCGGCATCGAGGCAGATGTCGACCAGCTTGCGCGCCTCCTCCGTACCGCTGCGGCCCCAGGCAGAGAATAGAGGGCCCTGGCCGCCGAAGGTGCCGGTGCCGAAGCTGAGGACGGGGACCTTGAGTCCGGAGGCGCCGAGATTGCGGTATTCCATGATCGCTCTCCTATTCCGCCGGGCACGCCGCGACGACGACCGCGGTACGGTCGAGCCGGAGGCTCCACAGCGCCAGCACGAGGCCGACCGCGGTGATGCCGGCCGCCACCAGAGGCAGCGCGGAGAGGCCAAGCCCGCGGTCGATGGCGACGCCACCGGCCCAGGCACCCAGCGCGTTGCCGAGATTGAACGCGGCGATGTTGAGGCTCGAGGCGAGCGTGCGGCCGCTGGGGCCGGCCGCCTCCAGCACGCGAAGCTGGAGCGGCGCGACGGTTGCGAAGGCGGCGATGCCGAGCAGCAGGATCAGCGCGATGGCCGCGATCTTGACCGACAGCACCGCGGCAAGGCCGAGCAGCACGATGGCGAGCGCGGCGAGCGTGCCGATCAGGGCCCGCGCCAGGCCGCGGTCGGCGAGCTTGCCGCCGGCGACATTGCCGATCGCAAGACCCGCGCCGAACACCAGCAGGATCGGCGAGACCGCAGCCTCCGAAAAGCCGGTGAAGCGCGTCAGGATCGGCTGGATATAGGTGAACACGACGAACAGGCCGGCGAAGCCGAATACGGTCATGGCGAGGCCCAGCAGCACCTGCGGACGTCCGAGCACCGCGACCTCCTCGGCAAGCGAGATCGGCTTGTCGCCGTTGCCGACATGGCCAGGCACGAACGCGGCCACCACGGCGAAGGCGATCACGCCGATCACCGTCACGGCCCAGAACGCAGCGCGCCAGCCGAGCATCAGGCCGAACCAGGCGCCGAAGGGCACGCCCAGAAGCGTCGCGACCGTGAGGCCGATGAACATGGTTGCGATCGCCGAGGCGCGCTTGTCCTCGGCGACGAGGCTGGTGGCCACCACCGAGCCGACGCCGAAGAAGGTGCCGTGGGCCAGCGAGGTCAGCACCCGCGCCGCCATCAGCAATTCGTAGTTCGGCGCCAGCGCACAGGCGGCATTGCCGAGCGTGAAGATCGCCATCAGCGCCAGCAATACGGTTTTGCGCGGCATCCGCCGCGTCGCCAGCGTCAAGACCGGCGCACCGACGAACACGCCGAGCGCATAACCGGAGATGAGCAGGCCCGCGACCGGCACGGAGACGTGCATGTCGGCGGCGACCTGAAGCAAGAGGCCCATGATGATGAATTCGGTGGTGCCGATGCCGAAGGCACCGGCGGTGAGCGCGAGAACGGCGGGAGGCATGCGGGACTCCAATGGATGGTACGAGCCACGCAGATAGCCGCGCTGCGGCAAAACCATTAGCATGTCCGCAATCCAATCATTTATGACGTGAATTCAACATGGCCCGCTTCGACACCAACCGCTCTGCCGAGATGGAGGTCTTTGTCCGCGTCGTCGACCTGGGCGGGTTCACCCAGGCCGCGCGAAAACTGCGGCTGACGCCGTCGGGCGTCAGCAAGCTGATCTCGCGGCTGGAGGCACGGCTCGGCTCGCGGCTGATCAACCGCACCACGCGCAAGCTCACGCTGACGGAGGAAGGCCAGGCGTTCTACCAGCGCGCCGTGCGTATCCTCGCCGAGATGGAAGAGGCCGAACGCGAGGCGGCCTCAGGCGCGGCACCGCGCGGACGGCTCACCGTCAACAGCAACATTCCCTTCGGCATGCTGCACGTAATGCCGCTGATCCCGCGCTTCCTGGAAATGCATCCCGACGTCACGCTCGATCTGGTGCTGACCGACACGCTGATCGACCTGATGCAGGAGCGCGCCGATGTCGCCATCCGCGTCGGCCCGCTGCGCACCTCACGCCTCGTCGCGCGAAAGCTCGGCACCAGCCGCATGGTCGTGATCGGCGCACCGAATTATCTCGCCCGCTTCGGCACGCCGAAGATTCCGGCGGATCTCGCCGATCACCGCGGCATCGGCTGGACCTTTCCCCGCAGTATCCGCGGCTGGCAATTCAAGCGCGGCGACCGCACCGAGGAAGCGGTCCCGCCGCCGGCCGCCCGCGCCAGCGACGGCGAAGCCGCCCGCCGTCTCGCACTCGGCGGCGTGGGTCTTGCCCGCCTCGCCCTCTTCCACGTCGGTCCCGACATCGAATCAGGCCGCCTCGTCCCGGTCTTGCAGAACTACAATCCCGGCGACCGCGAAGACATTCACGCCGTCTATGTCGGCCACACCGCGCCGCTCCCGGCGCGCGTCCGCGCGTTCATCGATTTTCTCGCCGAGCACGTGCGGGTGAGCGACCCGGCGCTGAAGCGCGCGGGCGATGGGAAATGGAAATTGGTGGGATGAGGCCGATGGCGGAGGGAGTGTCAGTCCCAGAGCCGACAGGCCGCTCGACGCCTCGGCTACGCACGGGATTCACAACACGACGCCGGGGCCGTGAAGGGGCGAATTGTGCACGGGAGTGAACACGCAGGACAGATCGACCACCGCTACGCCGGCTGTAATCATCCAAATGAGGCGGCGTCCAACCCTGATGGAGCGCGTTTCGTAACGTTAAGAACGCTATTCGTCCCAGCACTCATCCCTTCATCCCTGTTCCCGCGCCGGCGGCCCCCAAATACTTGTCCGCTCGAACGATTCAATCATAGTCGGGCTTCCCTCTCCGGAGAATACCGGCCGTAAGACCAAACGGTTTGACCAATAGCAGCGGCAGGGTGCGAGACAGATGCAGAAGGGATACGTCTCCCGAATTGGGTTGTGCATGATGGTCGTGCTCGCCACAGTCGTAGCCGCGCATTCCTTGCGATACTACGCCGCGTTGGAAAACGTATGGTTCGGCATCGATCCAGATATCAAGGCAGTCATACTGCAAGCGCCTCTGAAGGCGTTAACTCACATGCTCATAGCCCCTGCCGCCTTGGTCCTGGGACCGTTACAATTCTTTCCGGGGCTACGCGCGCGCCATCCGACGCTGCATCGTTGGTCCGGCCGAACTTACGTCCTAGCGTGCGTTACGAGTGGAACAGGAGCGTTGGCTACGTCACCCTTTGCTTCGGGTGGCTGGGTGGCTGGCGTCGGCTTCGGGATTCTCGCTGTATTGTGGATCGGCACGACTGTAGCGGCTTGGATTTCGGCCGTGCAGGGAAGGCTTGAGTGGCATCGGCTACTTATGCGATTCAGCTACGCGATGACCTTCGGAGCCGTTGTCCTTCGCCTGCAGATTCCGATCGGTTAGCATTGGGGTACGGCAGCTATTCCAGCATGTCTCCGATTCTGGCGTTTACGTCGTGGATTCCCAATGTCTTGATCGTCGCTCTGTATTCGACCTTGGAAGCTCGTTGGCGATCTCGGTGGGTTCAATGAAGCCTCCGTGCCCCGCACGCCAAACATGGCGAACAATGAACGTATGCTAATTCCCGCTGAGATAGGCGCTGTGAAGAATATCCGGATTCTGCCGCAACTCCTCGGGTTCGCCCGAGAAGCGAATATATCCCCGCTCCATGACATGGACGCGATGGGAGATTCGCAATGCGATATGCGTGAACTGCTCGATCAACAGTACCCCGACGCCATCAGCGGCGAGCTGAATGATCACCGGAACCAGCCTGGCTACGATCACGGGGGCAAGGCCAAATGACAATTCATCCGCAAGGATGTAGCGCGGGCGCTCGACGATGGCCTGGGCAAGTACGACCATTTGTTGCTGACCGCCGGAGAGCGACCCCGCTCGCGCGCCGAGTTTTGGGCGAAGCTCGGGAAACGTATCGAGCGCCGCCTCGATACCATCCTCCCGCTTGCGACCCGGCAGATGATGACCGGCGACCCGGAGATTATCGAGGACCGATAGTTCGCTGAGCACGTGGTGGCCTTCGGGGACGGCCGCAATTCCGAGACGGCGAACCTGCTCGGGCCTGAGGCCACCAATGGACCTTCCGTCGATGAGCACGTCGCCGGAGGAAACGGGCAACGCACCCGCCGCGGCGAGAACGAGCGAACTCTTGCCAGCTCCGTTGGCGCCGAGAGAGCCGTAACCCGCCCCGGTGGAATCTCGAGGTTCACGCCATGCACGACCTGCTTGCCACCGCGTGCAATCGCCAGACGCTCGATCCGGAGGCAATCGGTCATGCCGTTTCTCCAAGGTATGCGGCACGCACTTTCGGATCCTTCAAGGTCGGACCTACCGGGCCGTAGGCGATCACGGTGCCGAAATCGAGAACCAGCATCTTCGAGCAGGTCGATGAGATCAGGTCGACGTCGTGATCGACGAGCAGCACCTGGGCCCCGCAGAACGCCGGGATGCCAACAATAGTCTTGCGCAGGAAATCCGATTCGGATTCGCTAAGGCCGGCTCCGGGTTCATCCATCATGATGATCTTCGGGGCGCCGACGATGCATCGCGCGATTTCGACCATCCGCCGGTCGCTTGTCGCGAGGGCTCCCCCCATCAGATGGGCCCGATCCGAGAGACCGGTATAGCGCAGAGCCGCATTGATGACGTCGTTGCGGCTGCTCGTCCCGTAGGGAACATGATCGAGCATCCCCGCGATATTGTCCCGCACCGAGAGATTGAGCACCACCTGCTCGGTCTGGAAGGTTCGACGGATCCCGAATGCTGACCGCCGATGCGTCGCAAGACGCCCGATGTCCTGCCCGTCGATCCTGACGGACCCGGCGGTTGGCGTGATGAAGCCGCTGAGCACGTTAAGCAACGTCGTCTTGCCCGCGCCATTGGGACCGACCAATCCCGTTACCGCTGCATCGAGCGATGCCGTCAGCGCATTCAACGCTGTCACCCCGCCGAACCTGACCCCCAGGCCGTCGATCTCGATCATACTGCCTTCTCCCGTCGCACCTGTCTGGCAAACACCTTGATGCGCCCGACGGTATCAAGGATCTGGCCCGCAACGCCGCCCGGGGCGGTAATCAACGCATGCAACAGGCCCGCTCCAAAGACGATCGTCGCGATATTGCCGTCGATGTGCCAATCGTTGAGGAGTCCGGGAACAGCGCGCAGCAGCAGGCCCGCCAGAATCGGCCCCAGCCAGCTATAGGCGCCGCCGATAAGGGTCACCGCGAAGAGCAACACAGATTCGCTCGCCGGAAACGAGGTCAGGTCGAGCGTGCCGATGAGACCCGCGAGCAGCCCGCCGCAGATGCCCGCAAGGAAGCCGGCGAGCGCGAAGGCCCATATCTTGTAGGCGACGATATTGACGCTCGCCGACAGGGCGCAAGCTTCGCTGCGACGTATCATCGCCCAGGCGCGCCCGGCTCGCGAGCGCTGATGCCAGAGGACGAAGAGATAGCCGATGACGAGCGCTCCCAGGCAATAGCGAAAATAGGCGGCGTCCGTCGTTGCCAGCCCGGGGCGGTCCATATACTGGCGCGGCCCATTATAGATCTTGCCAATGAAGCCGGCTCCACCGTCGGGGAAATCGATGGCGGTGATCACCACCTGGAAACCACCCGCGATCATCAAAGTGACCAGCGCAAGATAGAGACCGCGCATGCGCAGTGCCGGCAGCCCGAAGATCAGACCCAGCAGAGCGGCGCCGACACCACCGCACAGCAACGACATTTCGAAGGGCCAATGAATTGCATGCCAGGAACGCAACGCAACCCAACCGCCGACGCCGACCAAGGCGAACTGGCACAAGGAAACCATGCCCAACTGCGCATAGATAATTGCGGTGGCAAGCGAGCCGAGCGCCAGGATAGCGGAGGCGGTCAGCACACGCAGCCAGTATGAACTGGCGATTTCGGGCACCGCCAGCGCCACCACCAGCGCAGTGGCAACTCCGGCAGCGACTCCGACCAACGCGCGGTGGCGCGGGCTCCCCGCGGGCGCGCCCGAGCGCACATCGTCTGCTCCCAGTCCAGCCCCGCCGCTGATCAGTGGATGCCCATGGCGCTGCAGGAAAACCAGCGCGACGATGGCAAAAACGAAGGGCGTCAATGTGCGGTAGGGCGCGACGGACGGAAATGGCGTGCCGATCGCTTCGATCACACCGATTGCCAAGCCGCCCGCAACCGCGATACCCAGCGATTGCACACGGCCGGCAATTGCGGCGGCGATCACCGGAATGACCATGAATGTCAGGAACAGGGGCTGCATCCGCGCAAGGTTGGCGAGCAGGATGCCGCTGACACCGGCAATCAGTCCCGACATCGCCCACGCCCAGGAATCGACCGTCAGGACGGGCACGCCGAGCATCGCACTGATGTCCCGGCGGTTGGCAAGCGCGCGCATCGCCAGCCCCATCCGCGTCCATCCCAGAAAGAAGATCGTGCCGACCGTAACAAGACATGTGAGCCCTAACGCGATCAGGCGCGTGTAGGTTACCCGCACATCCAGGATGCGCACGCCCAGACTGTCGGTCGGAAGACGTAGAACACGGCCGTATTCGCCCCAGAAGAAATCCATGACCCCGAGCAGCACGAGCGCCAGGCCAAGCGTAGCCACCGCTCGAACCACTGGATCGCTATGAGCTACACGCGGAGCAAGGAGCCGGCCATAGGCCAGCGAGACCGCCATAGCTGCGATCACGCCCGCGATCCACCCGATCCAGGGAGGGCCACCTGAGTTTCCGATCTGCCAGGCGATGATCGCCGAGAGCGCACCGATCGCGCCCTGCGCAAGGTTGACGACACCAGAAGCCCGGAAGAGGATTACGATTGCGACTGCCGAGAGCGCATATACCGCGCCGGTGGCGAGCCCGGAAACGACGAAAGGACCAAGGTTTGGCACGATCATTCACTCGATTGATTTGAGGCGCATGCGCTCAGCGGAGCGTCCGGTCGTGGACAATCGGCTTTGCCGCCGATGACCAAGGGCGTGAATTGTCGCCCCTGGTCCGTTTTCCGACGCGACCCACACCGGCTCGCCTACTTGCGAATACCCAGCTCTTTCTCCGTCGCCAGGACGTCTGCCAGATCGGGATCATCCACCCCGAAGCAGGACTGCTGGGTCACCCATTTCTCGCCCGACGTCACGGCCACCGACCCGGCGTGGTTGGGATTATGCCGATTGCCCGGCCCAAAATACCACGGGCCGCACGCGATGTCGGATTGAAGGCCCGACTTCATACCGCGGAGGGCGGCCGTAACAGATGTGCGGTCGATCTTGGCCGGGTCCATTGTCAGCATGACCTCGACGATCCAACGCGCTGCCAAATAACCCGCCTGATTGAAAGTATCGCGCTGGACATTCTTGGACGCATACTTGTCGAGCACCGCATACCAGTTCAGCATGTCGGGCGATTGCTTGTCGAAAGGTTCGAGCTCGAGCTGGGCGTAGACCTTGTTGTCCCAATAGGGACCGATCGTTTTCGGAAACTCGAGATTGTAGACCGAGGTCGGCGCGGCGAACTTCACCTTGGAACCGAGGTCCTGGTCCTCGGCGGCCTTGAGCAAGGCAATCACGCCGTCACGCGGCAAGCTCGCCTCGATCAGGTCGGGCTTGAACGACATCGCCTGGAGGACGATGGAAGTCATGTCGATCGCCGCGGGATCGATCAGGATCACGTTGACCGCCACACCCTTGGAAGCACCCCACGCCTTGACGCCGTCGCAGGAGAAATCGCCGACGCCGGGAATGTTGGGCGCGACACAGACGACACTCTTGATGCCGAACTTCCCATGCATGTACTGCACTGCGCCAAGGTTGCTCAACCGAGGACCAGCGTTCGTTGACGAATAGTTCCTCCCAAAGAAGCAATCCCGGGGGATGCCAACGCCGGCGACGACAAGCACCTCGTTCTTTTCGTAAGTCGCCTGGTTAGCGGCGCATTCGACGAAGCTGTTGCTGCCGACCAGGGCAACCACCTTCTTATCGGTCACCAGCTTGGCCGCAGCTTGAGCGGCCTGCTCGGGCTTCCAGGCGTCGTCCTCCAGCGTGTACTCGATCGGGCGGCCATTGATGCCGCCATTCTCGTTGACGCACTTGAAATACGCCGCAGCCGCATCGCCCGAAGAGCTGAAGTCCGCCGGGCCTGTCCGACCAACGATGCCGCCAATCGAGATGGGCGCACCGGTCGCAGCCTTGCCGGTATTCAATCCGCATTTCGGCGCGGAGGCAGCTTCTGCGGGATCATTGAACGCTAGCGCTGCAAGCGTGCATGCGACGGCCGCCACGGCCGCTTTTATCGATCGTCTCATCAAATTCCCCCTTTTGTTACGTGATTGACGGCTGCGACCACCGCAAGTCTTCTTTGTGAAGCCCGCCGCCAGGACTCCACGCGGTCCAAAGCCAGTCTCACTTGTCAGAACCCTCATCCGCCGCTCCGGATGCCATGACATCGTCGATCGTGCGACCGACAACGTGCTCATCGAACCGCGCTCGAAGCCGGCGCTAGCAGCGTCTTCCCGGCGATCAGATCGGCGGCGCGCTCGGCAATCATGATTGTCGGTCCGTTGGTGTTGCCTCCTGGCACGGTTGGCATGACCGAAGCGTCGACCACCCTCAGCCCCTGCAATCCACGCACGCGCAGTTGCGGATCGACCACTGCCGCTGGCCCAGTCCCCATCGCGCAGGTCCCGACGGGATGATGGCCGACCTCAGCCGTGCGCCGGACAAACGCGTCAAGGTCGGCGTCGGAGACGACCTCGGCGCCAGGCGAAGTCTCGCGCTCGATCAGCAGGCCGAGCGGTGGCGTATTGTAGATGCGCCGTACCAATCGAATGCATTCGCGCGCTGTCTCGCGATCGCCTTCGGTTCCAAGAAAATTGAGCCGGATACGCGGAGGGTCACGCGGATCAGCCGAGCGCAGACGCAATTCGCCGCGACTTTCGGGATAATTGATCGACGGATATCCCTCCAGCATGTGCTGTTGCGGCGGCGTGATCCCGGGAAACCAAACCTTGGCGTCCATGCGCGTCGAGTTGAAGAAGAGCTGAATGTCCGGTCGCTCGACATCGGGCCGGCTGCGCACGAAGGCGAGCGCGGTCAATGCCTGGGTCGCGAAATCGCCCTTGCGGAACAAGGCCCACTGCAACACAGAAAGTGCAACGCGATCGGCCCGCAGGCGGCTCAGAAAGGTGATCGGCTGCTTGATCGCGAATTGAATGTGAAACACCACATGTTCGGATAGATTCTTGCCGACCGCTGGGAGCTCGTGAACAGGGGTTATCCCGTGTTCGGCAACTTCATCGGCCGGCCCGATACCCGACAACAAGAGAAGCTGTGGTGAGTTGTAGCTCCCACCGCACAGGATCACCTCGCGCCTTGCGCGAACGGAAACACGCTTGCCGTTCGCGACGTAGGTGACGCCCGTCGCGCGCCCCTTCTCGATCAGGACCCGCTCCGTCAGGGCACCGATCTTCACGGTGAGATTGGCACGCTTCAATGCGGGGCGGAGATAGACCGCCGATGCGCTGCTGCGCACACCATTCTTGATCGTCAGGTCGACGATGCCAAAGCCCTCAGGCTGCGCTCCCGAGAAATCGTCGGTCATCGGAATCCCCGCGGCAATCGCCGTGTCGCGGATCAAGCCGAAATTCAGGTTGGAAACATCGGTTGGGCTGACGCCGAGCGGTCCTGCGCCGCCGTGATAATCGCCTTCGCCTCGCCAGCTGCCCTCCGCGCGCTTAAAATAGGGAAGAACGTCGGCATAGCTCCAGCCTTCGCACCCGGACTGGCGCCACAGGTCATAATCGCGCGGGTGTCCGCGCACGTAGAGCATGCCGTTGATTGACGAAGAGCCGCCCAGGACCTTGCCGCGTGGAAGCGAAAGACGCCGCCCGTCGAGAAACCGCTCCGGCTCCGTCGCATAATTCCAGTTGAACTTGGGACCGCGCCAGATCTGGCGCCATGCCAGCGGTATTTTCATGAATATGCTGTTGTCCTTGCCGCCGGCCTCGAGCACGAGGACGCTGACTTTCGGATCTTCGCTCAAGCGGTTCGCCAATACACAACCGGCCGAACCGGCGCCCACGATGACGTAATCACACTCGTCCACGCGCCCTCTCCCCAATTCCAGCAACCCGACTCAGATGAACATGTCGTTGTTGACGGGGAGGCCGTTCGCCTCGCAGTAACGCGTGTAGTGTTCGATGAACCAGAAGACATCGGCGGTGAAATCATACTCACCGTTGTCATCGAAGAATTCGATAGCGCCGTTCAGCCAGAACAGCGCCTTCATGCCATTCGGATCGTCGGAATAGAGCGTGTGCGCCGCTCCCGGGAGCTCGTAGATGAAGTCGCCGGGCCTGGCGATCCAGTCGTATTCGTAATAGCCCCAGGATCCTTCCAGAGTGATGGCCGACACGAAGCCGCGATGCTTGTGCGTGCCGATCCGCCCGCCGCTCTTGACCCACAGAATGTTGGCTGCTGCGTTGTTGCGAACGTCGAAGCACAGGTGCTTGATGGCTGCGACGTCGCCAAAAGGAATCCAGGGTGAGGATTTGTCATCGCCCGCGATATAGGCGCCTTCCTTTGCAAAGCGCCTGATCGCCTCCGAGTGTGGCTCATCCGGTAGCTTCACGATTTTGCTCGCGTCCCGCATTCCGTTTCCCCCCAAGAGCACTTGGCTCTCTTTTGGCCGAGGTAATCACCCTGGTCGGAAAGCGGTCAAAGAGGAAATCACCGCTGCACCGCAACCGTTCATTCGAACGTCCGTCAAGCTATTGATAAAGATGGAGATGTTCCTTCGGATCACGATCGGCAAACGCAGCTTGGCGACGATCGGGGCGAGAGCGAATGGATCATTTCATAAATTTGGATTGATCAAATGATGCAAACCCGGCAACTCTGTAGCGAGAAGAAAAGCTTGGTGGGGGGGAGTGCGGCCAAATGATTTCCAAGATCGAAGAAAGCAGCCTGCTCGATCGCGGTGGACGGCCAACCTTGCGGGATATGCTCTCCCAGATCGTGTACGATCCTGCTCACGCGCATATCAGCTTGCGCAACGCGCGGCTTGTCCTCCATCGCGCCTCGATCGCTGTTCAGCTCCAGGAGGAATTGGTTCGCCGCTTCGGGTCTCACGACGCGCGGGTTATTTTGCTGCGCTTAGGGTTTCAGGCGGGAACGCAGGATGCAGAGTTTATCCGCACCGCCTGGCCTGGGCTCGACATCGGGGACGCGTTCACCGCAGGCACGCGGATGCACACCATGTCTGGCGTCGTGCGCGTGCAGACTGTCTACAACGACTTCAATTTCAAGCAGAACAAGTTTGCAGCGGAGTTTCTCTGGCATGGTGGCATGGAGGCGACCGAGTTTCTCAATCGCCAACGCTGCGCGTCCGAGCCCGTTTGCTGGATGCAGGTCGGCTACGCGTCGGGATATGCCAGCTTTTTCTTCGACAAGCTGATCGTCTACAAGGAAACGGAATGTGCCGCGATGGGGCACAAACACTGCAGGGTGACCGGCAAGACGGCCTATGCCTGGGGTGCCGACGATCCCACGGTTCGCATGTTCCGCGAGGAGGTCGTTCCATCGCTTGCAGACCTTCCGCGCAGAACCGGCGGGGTCGAAACGGCAATCCATGTGCCGACGAAGACAACCTCCAGACACGGGGGTGCAAGCCTCGAAGACGTTGTTCTGGAGCCCGTCCGCAGCCAGCTGGATAGCGTTGCCGCAGGAGAGCTCCCTGCGCTGATCGTCGGTCCACATGGTTGCGGAAAACACCTCGCGGCGCGCTACCTGCACCACCAGCGCCACGGAACAGGCGGCCGATTGCGACGCCTTGTCTGCAGATCCCTCACCAGCGAGCAGATCGATATCTGGCTCAGGAAATTGAAGCAATCACGCGAGACGTGGCTCCTGGAGAATATCGAGACACTGTCCGAGGAATGCCAACTCCTGTTGGCCGAAAGAGTAGAGAGTCGGGACTTGCCGCCCGGGCTGCAATTGGCCGGCACATCCACTCATCGGCTGAGCGAGCTCATTGCCATGCCCGCACTCCGCCGGGACTTTCTCTTCGCCCTTGCGGTTCTGCCGATTGAGCTTCTCGGCCTCCAGCACAGGCGCGGCGACATTGCCGACATCACTCGGGCCATGCTCGCAGCGATGTCGGAGAACGAAGCCTTGCCGCAGCATCGTCTCTCCCGTGCGGCGCTGGATTTGGTCAAGGGCATCGCTCTCCCTGGGAATCTCCCGCAATTGCGCTCGGTTCTCCTGAACGCCTTGTTCAAGGCCAGGTTCGACGGCGGCAACGAACTGCCGGGAGAGATTCAACCGAAGCACTTCTCGAGCGAGCTGGCATTAGCGCCTCCCAGTTCTGCAGACACCTATGTGGGCGGCATAGTCGATCAAATGGCTGCTAAATCGCTCACGATGAGCGAACTAAACCAACGAATCTACGCGGAGGCGCTGCGACGTTCGGATGGCAGGGTTTCGACAGCAGCGCGGATGCTCGGCGTCACCAGGCCCCAGTTCGTTTATCGGGCGAGAGGAATTGAATCCGGGAATTGAGGACCGTACGATCGCGACGAGCTTCCTCGCTTCAGTCGCCGAGCGGCCCATTTGAATTTCCGTCCGTCCCCTTCAGCAACTCGTATTTGATCCGACGCATCCGTGTCTGGGCTTCGAGCGGCTTGCAATAGGCCGTCGAGGCGGCGAGCAGATCGATGGCCGCGAGAAGGGCATAGCGCGACGCGGTCGGCTTGAGCGCATCGGGCGCTTCGGGCACGTACACGCCGAGCGCAATATCGGCGATTGAGGCCAGCCTGCTTTGCGGCCTGGTAATCGCGACGACCAGGGCGCCGTATTGCTTGGCGATACTGGCTGCCTCAATCACCTCGGTCGCCGCACCGGTGGTCGAGATGGCGATGACGACGTCGTCCTGGCCAAGGGTCGCGGCGATCATGCGCATCAAGCTCGGGTCGGAGGCGTGAGAGACGGCGATCCCGAGGCGAAAGAAGCGATTCTGAACCTCCATTGCCGCAAGGGTCGAGCCGCCGCCCACGCCGAATGCTGCGAGTTTCGAACAGCGCGCGATGGCTTCGGCAGCCCTCTCGATGTCCTCCTTCCGCAGTCCCTCCTCGGCAGCGGCGATTGCGCGACGAATTTCCTGGAACACCGACCGCCAGAGAGCGGGGCGCGCCAGATCCGTGCCGACATGCGGGGGCAGCTCGACGTAAATCCGCCCGACCGCCATTGCTTGAGCCAGCCTCACCTTGAGGTCACGGACGCCGCGACAGCCGACGGAGCGGCTGAACCTGGTCACTGTCGGTTCACTGACACGCGCGCTGCGGGCCAGCTCCGCATTGCTCGCGTGAATGGCAAACTCGACGTCGGCCAGCAGCGCCATGGCAACACGCTGCTCCGATGGGCTGAGACCCGGAGCACTCTGTCTGATGACGGAGATGATATCGCCGGCCACGAACGCGTCGCGGCGCGACGGCGTCGAGACTGCTGTCCCAGCGGACTTCGCCGGGTGAATTCGCTTCGCACGCGGCATGCGCGCCCTTCCTCAGGTCGGATTAACCTGCGCCCCCAACCAGGAGAGCGTCGTAAGAAACCTTCAGCTTCGACCGATCAACGTATCGACAGATCGGCAATCATTGGCAATTTTCCACTTGAAACTTAGCATATTATGCATGTAACTTTCAAACAAACGATAACGCGCCGCCGGGTCAACACCTGAGGGCGCACCGCTGCACGTGAAGGCAGGCGGCTGAAACAAGGTGGGAGGGGCGATCATGAGATGCGACCTCAGTGTCTTGATGCGTGGCGCCGTCGGGATCGCCACCGCATTGTTTCTCAATGCACAGGCCAGCGCGGCCACCCTGCTTCGCGAAGCCACCATCGGCGAACCGCCGCCACTCGACGTCATGCTGACGACTGCCGACGTCGCATCAGTCATCGGCCGCCACATCTTCGAAACACTGTATGCGCTGGACTCGACCTATACGCCACGGCCGATGCTGGCCGAGAGCGATCGCGAGGAAGACGGCGGCAAGACCATCGTCATCAAGCTCCGCGAAGGCGTCCCCTTCCACAACGGCAAAGAGATGACCGCCAAGGACGTGGCCGCCTCGCTGACGCGGTGGGGCAACTTCGGTGCGCGCGGCAAGCTCCTGATGGCCGCAGCCACGTCGGTCGAGGCAACCGGAAAATACGAGGTCACGCTGAAATTGTCCGCGCCGAACGGCGCCTGGAAGAATCTCATTGCGGACGTCAATGGTGGCCTTGCGATCTATCCGGAAGAAATCGCCGCCAATGCCGGAAACCGGCCGATCGAGCAGAAGGACTATATCGGTACCGGGCCTTACAAGTTCGTGGAGTGGCGACCGAACCGCTATGTCGAGGTGGAAAAATTCGATGGCTACAAGCCGGTGAAGGAAAAGGGCGACGGCTTCGCCGGCGCCCGCGTCGCCATCTTCGACAAGATCCGGTTCATTCCGGTCCCGGACGTCGGCACCCGCGTGAGCGGCGTGCAGGCCGGCGACTACGACTATGCGGAAATGATCTCTGGCGATCTGTACGAGTCCCTGAGCAAGGACCAGTCGGTTCAGGTGCAGCGTACGAACGCGCCGATCTTCGGCCTTTTCTTCATGAACTCGAAGCAGGGAATCCTGAAGGACAACTACAAGCTCCGCCGCGCCATCCAGACCGCGCTGGACAAGTCGCAGGCCCTGCGCGTCGCCTTCGGCGCCAAGGACCTGTGGAATGCCGAGGGATCGATCTTCCCGAAGGGCACGCCCTGGTACTCGGCGGAAGGCGTTTCCGGCTACAGTCCGCGCGATCCAAAGAAGGCCAAGGAGCTCGCCAAGGAGGCGGACTACACGGGAACTCCGATCCGCCTCTTGGTCTCGACGAACTATCAGGCGCACTATGACGAAGCCTCGGTCTTCACACGCCAGCTGGCCGACGCCGGGATCAATGTTCAGATGATGGTCGTCGATTGGGCGACGCTTCTCAAGATGCGAGGCCAGCCGGAACAGTGGGACATCTTCGTCACCCACCATTCGTTCTCGCCTGATCCGCTGCTCCTCACGTTCCTGAATGCGAGCTATCCCGGGTGGTGGGACAGCCCCGAGATCAGTTCGCTTCGGGCCGAGCTGATCAAATCGACCGATCCGACCGCACGCAAGTCGACATGGGACAAGATCCAATCGCTGATCTACGACCAGGTGCCGGTCATGAAAGTGGGCGATGCCTACACCTATGACATCGCTTCTCCCAAGCTGAAGGGACTGAACCCGAACGGTCCAGTGTTCTGGAATGTGTCTACCAAGTAAGGACGGACAATGAGACCGCTGGGAATGTCGAGCGCCGTCACCGACGCGCTTCGTCGCCGCTGATCAGCTGCACCATCACATGTGGTCTTACGCACTCAAGCGCGCGGGAACGACGGCGGTAACGCTTCTAGCGGCGTCCATTATCATCTTTGCCTTCATCCATATCGTTCCGGGCGATCCCATCTATGTTCTGCTCGGTGACACCGCGACCCCCGATCAGATCGACGCTCTGCGACACCAGCTCGGCCTCGATCAACCGATCATCCTGCAATATCTGACCTGGATCGGCCACGTGCTCGAGGGCAATCTCGGACGGTCGATCTTCTTCCAGGCGCCGGTGCTGTCGGTGATTGCCGATGGGGCCGAGACCAGCGCCTTGCTCGCCACCATGACGATGATCTGGGTTACGCTCATCGGTGTGCCGATCGGCATGATCGCGGCGGTTCGGCACGGCACCTGGCTCGACCAGGGGCTGTCCGGCGCGGCGATGCTGATGGCCTCGATTCCTACGTTCTGGGTCGGGCTCTATTTGATCCTGATCTTTGCCGCGTGGCTCGGCTGGTTTCCGAGCTCCGGTTATCCATCGATCTTCGAAGGCGGGCTCGTCAACCTCCGCTATCTCGTCCTCCCGAGCCTGGCGCTTGCGGCGCCGAATGCCGCGCTGATTCTGCGGCTGACGCGCGCCAGCATGCTCGACGTCTCCCGCGAGGATTACGTGCGCACGGCGCGTGCAAAGGGTATCAGGCCCTGGCAGGTCGTGGTTCGGCACATCCTGCGCAACGCGCTCCTGGCGGTGGTCTCGGCATTCGGCTTCACTTTCGCGGCGCTGCTGTCCGAAGCGGTGGTGACCGAAACTGTGTTTGCCCTGCCGGGTATCGGCCGCCTCGTCGTCCAGTCGATCCTCCGCCGGGATTATCCGGTGATCCAGGGCGTCATTCTGGTCATCGTCGTCGTCTATCTCCTGATCAACCTGATCGTCGATCTGAGTTATCGCCTGCTCGATCCACGGGTCGAACTCCAATGAGCCGTGACGGCGCGATCCTTTGGCTGAAGCCGTTCATCGCGCGCCCGATCGCACTGTTGGGGCTCGGCATCCTCCTGGGGACCATACTCGCCGCGACTTTCGCGCCCTGGCTCGCACCTTACGATCCCTACGCCATCGACCCGTCGATCCGCCTGACGCCTCCGAACGCGCTTCATTGGTTCGGTACCGACCAATTTGGCCGGGACACCTTGTCACGCGTCATCCACTCGGCGCGCATGGCGCTCCTGATCGGTTCGGGCGTGGTCATGTTCGCGCTTGCGACGGGCGTGCCGATCGGCGTGCTGTCCGCCCTGTTCCCCCGGCTCGGTCACCTGCTGATGCGCATGGTCGATGTGCTCATGGCATTCCCGAGCCTGCTGCTCGCGCTTGGGCTGATCGTCGTCCTCGGCCCGAGCGTGGCCAATGCCATTCTGGCGATCGGGCTCGGCTACATGACGACCACGACGCGGATCGTTTACGGTCTGACGCTGCGCTTGCGCATGGAGACCTATGTCGAGGCATCCCGCAGCATGGGCGCCGGAACGGCTTGGCTCATCGGCAAGCATATTTTGCCGAACCTGGTCTCACCGCTTCTTGTGCAGGCCAGCTTCGTCTTCGCGTTCGCGCAGCTTGGCGCGGCATCGCTAGATTTCCTTGGCCTGGGCGCTCCGCCGGAGATTCCGAGCTGGGGCAACATGCTGGCGGAATCGCGCACCTTCATCACCCGCGCGCCGTGGCTGCTGTTCTTTCCGGGCATGATGATCGTGGCGACTGCATTTTCGCTCAACCTGGTCGGCGATGCACTGCGCGATCGTCTCGATCCTCGGTTCCGTCAGCTCTTTAGCGAGAAGGGCTAGATCGTGCTGTCCGTTCGCGACCTTACGGTGTCATTGGGGCCGGAGACTGCACCGGTCGACATCGTCGCCGGCGTGTCCTTCGAACTTGGCAAGGGCGAAATCCTCGGCCTCGTCGGCGAATCCGGCTGCGGCAAGAGCATGACCTCGCTTGCGGTGATGGGATTGCTGCCCCAGCCCGGCCCGCGGATCCGGGCCGGCCGGGTCCTGTTGGAGGGCTGCGACGTGACGCAGCTGCAGCCCTGGCAGCGCGTCGTAGCGGGCCACGGCCGGATGGCAATGATCTTTCAGGAGCCGATGACCTCGCTTAACCCGGTTCGTCGGATCGGCGATCAGATCGCCGAAGCCGTGCGCGTGCATGATCGATTGTCCGGCCCTCCGGCGATCGACAGGGCGCGCGAGCTGCTCGAGCAGGTGCGCATGCCCGATCCCGCAATGCAACTGTCGGCGTATCCGCATCAATTGTCCGGCGGCCAGCGCCAACGGGTCATGATCGCGATCGCACTGGCCTGCAGGCCTCAGGTTCTGATCGCCGACGAACCGACCACGGCACTGGATGTTACCATCCAGGTGCAGGTTCTCGGGCTGCTGCGCGAGCTCTGCAACCGCCTCGACATGGCGATGCTGTTCATCACCCACGACATGGGGGTGATCGCGCAGCTCGCCGATCGCGTGTCGGTCATGTATGCGGGCCGGATCGTGGAGACCGCGGGCGTCGAGGCGTTGTTCGGCAGACCGCGCCACCACTACACGCGCGGACTGATGGACTGCATGCCGTCGCGGAATTCCGGCGCACGCCGTCTGCCAACCATAGCGGGCCAGCCGCCGGCACCCGGCACGGTCGGCGCTGGCTGCGTCTTTGCCTCACGGTGCGCAGCGGTGCGCGAGACGTGCCGCACCGCGGCCCCACCGCGCGCGGAAGTTTCTCAAGGACACGACGTGCTCTGCGCCTTCCCTCTGGATGGCGGGGAACCGCGATGAACGGCAACGCAGTCCTCGACGTTCGGGATCTGAAGGTCTCCTTCAGCGTCAGGCGCGCCGGCCGAAAATATCAGGTGCGGGCGGTGGATGGTGTGTCGCTGTCGCTGGCAGAGGGTGAGGTGCTCGGGATCGTCGGCGAGTCAGGCTGTGGCAAGACCACGGTGGGCCGCTCCATCGTCGGGCTGGTCCGGCCCGACAGCGGCACCATCAGCTTCAAGGGAACGGACATGACGGGTGCCAGCCTTCGCGACATGCGTCTGAACATCCGGATGGTTTTCCAGGATCCCTATGCATCGCTCAATCCGCGGCGCACGATCGGAGATTCGGTCGCGGAGGCTGGCGATATCAATGGTTTCTTCACCAGTCGCGCCGGGCGCAGCGCGGCGATCGCCGCCACACTGACGGCGGTCGGCCTGGATCCGTCTTTCGCCGCGCGCTATCCGTACGAACTGAGCGGCGGGCAGCGGCAACGGGCCGGCATCGCACGAACAATTCTTCCCTCACCGTCCATTGTGATCGCCGACGAGCCGGTCTCGGCCCTGGACGTGTCCGTGCAGGCCCAAGTGCTCAATCTGATGATGGACCTGCGTGAGCAGCTGAGGCTGTCGATGCTGTTCATCTCCCACGACCTCGGCGTCATTGGGCAAATCAGCAATCGCGTTGCCGTGATGTACATGGGTCGGATCGTGGAGCAGGCCGCAACGCGGACGGTTTTGGATGATCCGCGCCACCCCTATACACGTTCGCTGGTGGCGGCAATTCCGAAGCCGGACCCATCCAAGCGGATTCTCGGTGCGATCGAAACGGGTGAACCGCCAAGCCTCTTCAAGCGGCCACGCGGCTGCGCCTACGCCCCACGTTGCCCGATAGCCAGCGATCGCTGCCAGGTCGACGTTCCTGAGCTTCGGTCTGCCGGCACGGACGGTAGAGCCATTGCCTGCCACAACGTGTAGCCGGCGAGCACATCAAGCATACCGTCGCTGGCCCAGGATGGGCCAACCGTACGGTGGCAGCCTAAGCTCTGTCCTCACGCCCGCCCTGCACACCGCGTCTGATCCAGCAAGCCTGTCGACGCGAGCGTCGATGGTGCGTACGATCGCCGCGTCGGCCAGGTGCAGACCATGCGGGTCTCTCGCCTCCAGACCGCTTCACGCATGGTGCGCCGAACCGAACCAAACACTCGGCAGTGTGTATTATAGTCGACGGCAATGTGGAGGAGCGGCGCGGTATGCTATCTTTTCTTGCATTCATCGGGGTGTCGATAATCGTCATCATCACGCCGGGGCCCGACACGGCCACAACGATCCGCAGCGCCCTTCTGGCCGGGCGGACTGGCGGGATTTGGACGGCGGCGGGCATAGCAGTTGGGCAGACAATCTGGGCCCTGGCGACCAGCGTCGGCCTTGCTGCTCTCGTGGTGGCCTCGGCGCCACTATTTATTGCGATCAAGTATTTGGGCGCCGCTTATCTTATCTATCTGGGCATCTCCGCGTTACGCGAAGCTCTTTGGCCGGGGGAACAAGGTTCGGGGATCTCGGTGGAAAGCCACTCGCATAGCCGCGTTAGCCCTTCGATGGCTTTCAGGCAGGGGCTCATCAGCGATCTCGGCAATCCTAAGATGGCTGTTTTCTTCACCAGCCTGCTTCCCCAGTTCGCACCGATAGGCGGCTCGACCTTCGCCACACTGCTCGCTCTTGGAATTGTCTTTGCAGGTATGACCTTTCTCTGGCTCGCAGTTTATGCCGCAGCTATCCACAAGATGCGGAATGCACTTCAACGCCCCACCGTGCGTCGCCTCGTAGAAGGCATGACCGGAATGGTCCTGATCGCTTTGGGTTTGCGCATCGCCACCGAGCAGCGGTAGAGGGTACGAGGACGCGTACTCATAAGTCTTCGTCGATGTCCGGCTCGCCCCGACGCCGACCGCCGTCCTCTTCCGTCCGGCCGGTGCGATCGTGGCCGAAGTCGTTTTCGATGGACAGCGTGTTGCTTCGTATATCGACAGGCTACCTATCTTTGAAGGTCGGCTCGGTACATCCGCCGCAAACCCAGGGGAAGGTCCAATCAGCGGTGCGCTTTGCGCTCTCGGGAAGGTACCTGCTCCAAACCGAAGCCTTGATCGGGTTGATTGACTGCCAGACCACATCGAAGCTTCCTGAAGCCTGGAGCTTGCCGATCATGGCTGGCTTGGAGAGATGATGATTGGTGTTCATCACCACTTCAAAGCCGCTTGGCGCATTGACTCGCTGGCCGTACATGGCTTGCCTGACGGCATTAACATCAGCCGTGCCTGCTTGACTGACAGCCTGAGTCCACATCCTGAAGCCAAGGAAGGTCGCTTCCATCTGATCATTGGTGGTGGTGTCCCGCTGTTCGTTGAAATCCGCCCACATTTTCACGAACACGTCGTTTTCCGGCGACTTGACGGACTGAAAGTAGTTTCGCGCAGCCAGGTGCCCGGCAAGTCCGCCGAGATCCAGGCCACGCAACTCCCGCTCGCTGACGGTGAGAGTCATAAATGGCGTTTTGCTCGTATCGATCTGTTGCTTCGCCAGCTCGGCGTACAGTTGAACGTTTGATTCACCGATGACGGTTGAGATCACTGCCGTCTTCTTCCCTCCGGAGGCATAGGCCTTCACGCTCTGAACGATCTCGCGCCAGTCGGATTGGTCCGGCGATGCGTAGATCGCCGTAATGTCCTCTGAAGACACACCCTCGGTCGCGAGATAGACGCTCATAATCTCGTTGGTCTTGCGCGGATAGAGATAGTCGGTTCCGAGCAAGACCCATCGGCGAACATTGCCACCCTCCTTGCTCATCAGGTAGCGGATCGCCGGTATCGCCTGCTGGCTCGGCGTGGCGCCCAAGTAGAAAACGTTGCGAGAACTTTCTTCGCCTTCGGATTGAACGGGATAGTAGAGCAAGCCGTTCATTTGCTCGAAAATGGGAATTGCCGCTTTTCGGGAAAGAGACGTCCAGCCGCCAAAGACCACCGCGACCTTGTCCTGGGTCAACAACACGCCGGCCTTTTCGGCAAAGGTGCCCCAATCGGACGCGGGGTCAGCAACGACCGGCTCGAGTCGCTTTCCAAGCAGCCCTCCCTTCCTGTTCTGGTCCGCAATCAGCATCAGGACCGTGTCTTTGAGGACGGACTCGCTAATCGCCAAATTGCCGGACAGTGAGTGCAGGATGCCGACCTTGATCGTGTCTTGGGCGGCGTGAACGAATGAACCGGCAAGGCTCAGCCAGAGCGCCAGCAGCGTCGACAGAATGCCGCAAGACAGCGGTGACTTACTCATGTCGATGCCCCCACGAGTTCGAAAATACGAGTTTCGCGTGTCATGCCCTTGGCAACGACGGCATCAAGAGCCCTGAACTTGAAGAGACTTTCGACCCGAGAGTACACATCCTCACTAACCAGTATCGTTGTCCGGGTATCCTTGTTCAGGCCTTCAAGGCGGGCAGCGAGATTGACGGTATTACCGAGCGCCGTGTAGTTCATGCGCTCGCTGGATCCGAGGTTACCCACCACCGCTTCGCCGACATGAATGCCGAATCTTGTGATGAAGGGCTTCAGTCCATCGGCCTCGAACTCGACGTTGAGCCGCTCGCCGGCGGCCTTCGCTGCCAGCACCGCCCGGCAAGCACGGGCGACGTGATCCGCCTGCGGGTTCGGCGCGTTCCAGAAAACCATCACCGCGTCGCCGATGAATTTGTCGACCGTGCCCCCTTCAGCGAGGAACGCTGCCGTCATTGCCGAAAAATACCGCGACGTCTGGCGCATCAGCACGTCTGGGTCCGCAGCCTCGGCAATAGTAGTAAAGCCCTGCACGTCGGTGAAAACCAGCGTGACCTCCTGCTTGACCCCGCCGAGCCTGGTCGAGATGGAATTTTCGATCAACCCGCGGACGATCTCCTTGGGAACGAAGTGGGCGAACGACCATATCGCGCGCTGCGCGAGATTCATTGTACTGCCCAGCGCGTGGATTTCCTTGATATAGGACGTTACCGGCACCAGTTCGGGTTCAGATAGTGTCTGCAATTGGCGGGCCTGCGCGGTAACGCGCTGGATGGAGCGCGACATCTGGCTGCCGAACATCCAGACGATCGGAAGAAAGGCAGCGCCAACCAGTATCGCAAGGACAAGTCCGGTGAACTGAAGCCTGCGGACATTCTGAACGAAGTCGTCCTGGGCAGCCAGTAGCAGGATGCTGCCGTTGTAACGTTCGCCGAGCGCGAACTTGGTCACTCGGAAGAGAAAGCCCTTGCCTGTCCCGTCATCGATGCTTCCTTCATAGCTGTCCTTGTTGTACGAACCGCGGATCACCGAGGCCATCATTCCCGTATTGATCTCATCGATGCTCGGCAACGACGATTGGGCCGGGTGCGTCATTGCGTTCGTAACGAGATCTGTAAATTCGGGGTGGGCGATAATTGATCCTGCCTGGTCGAAAATCATGACCGTACCATGCTCGCCCGGCCGCTGAGCCTGGACAAACTCACTGAACGTATCGAGCTTGAGATCGGCGGCAAGAACGCCCGGCACCTTGCCTCGCAGCGGCGCGCTCACGGTGATGACCGGCGCGCCTATGCTGTACGAGAGGTAGGGCTCGGAAATGTAGGGATTGTCCGCTTGCATCGTCGCCCAATACCAGGAACGTTTGCGGGGGTCGTAGCCGAATTTCCACAGGTCGAGCTCTCCAATCTCGTTGCCTTGCTTGTCCTGAAAGATGCGCCGTAGCGGCAGATCGCCGTCCATCGTAGGACGTATGAGACTGATCGCAATCTCGGCGTTCGCCGGCGCGCGGAAGTGCTCGCGCTGCTCCTCGGTAAGGTCTCTGATGCGCCGCACCTGGAGCCAGGCACCATTCTCGAAACCGGCATAGATACTGTCCATCTGCGGAAATTCTTGCAGCGCGGCCTTGAACAACGGAATTGCACGGCCGGTCTCGCTCCTCTCATTGGAGTCTGCGACGCTCGAACTCGTAGCCAGCACATGGACCAGGGACGAAATCGTGGAAAGCTCGCCCTGAAGCCGTCCGAGCACCTTGGTGCTGGTTGCGTCCATGTAGGCCGAAGCGGCTTCGCGCGTGGCAAAGCGCAACGAGCGTAGTTGAATGGCGACCAGCAGCAAGGTCAGCGCCACGACAAACGACATGACCGCAAAGGTGATGGAGGTCCGGAAAGTGAACATCCGTGTCTACCCGATCGCCATTCAGGCGCTCTACGGTTCGCTTCGGCGCGATTGCCCGCTCACCGTTTGCCGGCTGTCGTTTATCCGAATATTGCCGCTGTCGCGATAGTACCCCAAAAAGCAGTAATGGCTGCTGTCCAAATGTCACATGCAGTTTGTGTCACCTTCAGCGCCGAGCCGAGCCGGCTTCGACCCAGCACCAATCGATGGGAAGGTCCCGCGGCGGCTTGCGAAGTCGGCCAAATGGCGGAGATAGTGTCAGTCAACTCCTTTTGAAAGAACGACCATTTTGACCTTTCCAGGCCAAACCCACCATTTAAGCTACTGTCCGAAAATGGAGTTCCGTCCGCTTAAGCGGTGAGCGGGCTCATCATAAGCTTGTATTGTCCGAGGCCTGCCGCGCCTGGCAAGCTGTCGCTAACCTAGGATAGCCCACCCATGCGGCGGCAGCGTAAGCTCGGTCCTGCCGCCAGCCCTGCGCACCGCGCCTGATCCTGCGAGCCTGTCGACGCCGGAATCGATGGTACGTCCGACCACTGCGTCCGCCAGGTTCAGCGCAACCCATAGCCGATTGCCTTCATCGAATGCTTCGAAGACAAGGTCGGTATTGCGAATCTCGACCATGCGGGTCTTCGCCCGAACGAGCCATGGATGCCTCCGCCGTAGTCCGATCAGCTCCTGATGCAACCGGTATGTCGGCCAGCCGAATGGCGCCAGCTCGGCCGGCGCCGCCGGAAAGGCCGGGCGGATCGCGCCATCGCCTCCGGCACGGTGCTCCTTGATTCCGCGGAACGCCTGTTCATCCCCGGCATAGATCGAGGGAGTGCCGCCACAGGTCATGAGAATGACCAGCGCGTGCGCAATATGCCGTTCGTCCAGAAGCTGGCTCGCGATCCGCGTGACATCGTGATTGCCGATGAACGTCTGCGGCACGAACCGGCCGATCATCGCATTGTGCCGCGCGAGCGCCCATGCGAGCTCATGGAAGTTGCGATCGTTCAGGGCGCTCCAGATCGCCTTCCAAAGCTCGTACTGCGTGACCGCATCGACGCCGGTCGCGTCGACGAAGCTGGCATAGTCACCGTGAATCACCTCGCCGAAGATGTAGGCGTCGGCATGCCGCGTGCGAACCGCGGGCAAGACGCGGTTCCAGAATTGTCGCGGGACAGCATAGGCCGCGTCGAGCCGCCAACCATCGGCACCGCGATCAAGCCAGTGGTTCATCACACGTATGACATAGTCGTCGACCGCGGGTTCGTCATGATTGAGCGTCACAAGCTGGTGGTGACCTTCGAAGGTCGCGCAATCAGGCTCCTTTCCGTCCGCCGGCCAGGTCAAGCGAAACCAAGAGGCTTCCGGCGATTGCGGACCGCCAGCGACGGCGCGCTGAAAGCGTGGAGATTGGCGGCCCATATGGTTGAACACGCCGTCCAGGATGATGCGCAGGCCGCGGCGACGAGCCGCTTCGACGAATGCGTCGAAGTCCGCGTCGTCCCCAAGCCGCCCGTCGATCCGGAAGTGATCGGTCGTGTCGTAGCCATGGGTCGACGAGGCAAAGATCGGCCCCAGCAGGATGCCGGACGCGCCGAGCTCCACGACGTAATCCAGCCACCGAACAAGGTGGTCAAGGCGATGCACGACGCCGACGCACGCGCCGGCCTCCCGTTCGGCGCCGACGAAGCCGAGCGGATACACGTGCCACCAGATGGCGTGCTCGATCCAGTTGTTCACGCGCCCCTCCAAGCCACATTCACTCCTCAAGCCGGTCGCCACCCTTGACGAAGATCATGCCGATCGCACCGAGGGTCAACAGCACGGCGATCGGAACGAGACCGACGGCCTGGGACTGAAAGCGCGCCGTCAGGATTCCAACCAGCATCGGAGCGATCCAGACTGTCGTGCTGGCGGTCAGGCCGAACAGCCCGAAATAGGAGCCAACGCGCATCGGCGGCACGATCTGAATGATCATGGCGCGCCCCGACGCGATCGAGGCCACCGCGAACGCCGTCATCGATCCCGACAGCAGCATGAAGGCGATCTCGGGCACGGTTCGAAAAACCGGGCCGCTCCACAGCGGCTGCGCGGCCGGGTCATGGGGCCAGAAGAAGATCATCCGGTCCGGCGTCGTGCCGAGGACCATGACCAGCAGAACGACCGTAACCGATATCTGGACGATGATGGCGCGGCGCGTGCCAAGTCGCGCGTTCAGGCTTGCCGCCAGCAAGCCGCCGAGAGCGGCGAATGCGATCTTGACGACGGCAAAACTGAGGAGCTTGAAGCCGTGCCATCCCATCACGCCCGAGGCATAGATGCCTTCGAAGATGATAAGGGTGTGAAAGCCGTCGGCATAGAAGGTCCGGGCGATCAGGAATTTCAGCAGATTCGGCTGCTTTCGCAGACCGGCGATCAGAGCGAACACGTCCCTTGAACCGAGGCGGATCGCCCTCAGGAAGGTCTCGCCCGATGCCGGCGCGTCGATGGTGAAGCGAAGCAGCATCAACAGGCCGACGCAGCCGAGCGCTGCGATCAGAGGCCCGATCGATCGCTCCATCTCGTGGCTTGCCTGCGAGAAGCCAAGCAGCGGCACGTCGGGGATCCCGAACCAATGCAACTGCCCGGGAAGCGCAAATCCCCACAACAGGAACGTCATGATGGCGACGGACACGAGATTTGCGACCCCCAGGCTGACACCCGAGTAGCGGCCAACCCGCGACATCCCGACCGCCGGTCCCAACATCGCGTTATGCAGGATCTCGGAATAGACGAACAACAGATTGAGCGCCATCACGATCACCAGCACGGCATGGACCGACAATCCGCTGCGGTCCGGCTTCGCCCACCACAGGCTGACCAGTAGCGGCAACGAGATCAGGATGCAGGCCGTGATCCACGGCTTTCGCGGGCCCATCCGGTCGAGCGAGGCGCCGAGAAACGGCACTGTCACGGCGCCGACCAAACCTGCAACAAAGCCGTATCGAGCAAACAGCGTCTGCCCAAGCACGGGATCGCCGATCATGATCTTGCTGACATAGGGCGCAAAGATGTAGATCTTGAGCAGCACCAGATACGGGATCCGCGTCGCCTCGTAGCCGACCCAGGACCACGCACTGAGCGTCAGCGTGCGAGAGCCGGAGTTCGCGGTCGTGACAGGTCGCGACGCGGCGATAACATTCTCAGACATCCGGTGCGTTTCCCTGTGGCGTGGCTGCTGCGGTCACGCGCGATTGTTGCGACGGGCTCTTTTGCGATCAGCCACCACAAACCAGGTGACCAATGCCGGCCATGGCATCGATCCTATCGTCACTGATCGCGATCCGCCTCATCTGCGCGGGACGTACGTGCACTTCCATGGATATGGAAATATCCGCCAACCCGGGGATCAGTTCGGATGCCCGCCCGACGCGGCGATGCGTGCGAGCCGCGACGACAGCACGCCATCCGGGCCAAGCTTGTCGGCATGGCGTTGAAGACGCGCGGCGATGCGGCCAAGCCCGACGCTTTCCGCCCAGAACATCGGGCCTCCCGTGTGCGCAGGCCAACCGTAGCCATTGAGCCAGACCACATCGATGTCCGACGCGCGCTGCGCGATACCCTCATCGAGGATCTTCATGCCCTCGTCGATCATGGGATAGAGCAGCCGTTCCAGGATCTCATCGTCCGTGGCCTGACGCGAACGATAGCCGCGGCTCCTCGCAAACTCGGCAATGAGTGCCTCGACTTCCTGCGACGGCGTCGCGACCCGCTCTGCGTCGTAGTCGTAGTAGCCCTTCGACGTCTTCTGGCCGCGGCGGTCGCGTTCACACAACAGATCGCGAATGCTTTCGCCCTTCGAGGTCTCGCGCCGCCAGCCGAGATCGAGGCCTGCCAGATCGCTCATCTGGAACGGCCCCATCGGAAACCCGAATTCGGTCAGCACGCGATCGACATCCCAGGGTCTTGCGCCCTCGAGGATCAGCCTCTGCGCCTGCGCCTGTCGCCGGCCAAGCATGCGATTGCCGATGAACCCCGGGCAGACGCCCGAAACGACGGCGATCTTGCCGATCCGTCCGGCGAGGTCCATGGCGGTCGCAAGCTGCGACGGCCCGGTCTTCGCCCCACGCACGATCTCCAGCAACCGCATGACGTTCGCCGGCGAGAAGAAGTGCAGGCCGATCACCGCCTCGGGCCGACGCGTCTCCGCGGCAATCACGTCGATGTCGAGCCGGCTGGTGTTCGACGCCAGGATGGCGTCCGGTTTGGCGATTGCGTCGAGCTTGCGAAACACATCCTTCTTGACCGCCATGCTCTCGAACACGGCCTCGATGATGAGATCGCTGTCGGCAAGGTCGTCGATGACGAGGCTCGGCGTCAGCAACGCCAGCGCACGCTCGGCGTCTTCCGCGGCGAGGCGGCCGCGGCTTACGGCGCGTTCGTAGTTTCGGCGGATCGCAGCGAGGCCGCGCTCCAGCGAAACCTGGTCACGCTCGACGATCGTCACGGGAATGCCGATCGACAGGAAGTTCATGGCGATGCCGCCCCCCATCGTACCGGCGCCGAGGATGCCGACGCGTTCGATCGGAATCCGCGGTGTATCGGCACTCATACCATCGATCCTCGCCGCATCGCGTTCGGCGGCGAGGATGTGCTGCTGTATCTCCGACACATCGAGCTCACGCTGGCTCATGCAGTCCCCCGTGAAAAATCTCGAACAGGCCGGCGGCACCAATGCCGCCGGCGCAGCACATCGTCACCACGCCGTAGCGGGCCTTGCGGCGCCTCCCTTCGTGCATCAGATGTCCGACGCAGCGCGCGCCCGTCATGCCATAGGGGTGCCCGATCGCGATCGCGCCGCCCGAGACGTTGAGTCGCTCATCGGGAATGCCGAGCCGGTCGCGGCAATACAGCAGCTGCGAGGCGAAAGCCTCATTCAGTTCCCAGAGGTCGATATCGTCGATCCGCAGTCCGTTGCGTTCGAGCAGCTTCGGTACCGCGAAGACGGGGCCGATGCCCATCTCCTCCGGCGCACAACCGGCGACCGCCATGCTGCGATAGGCGCCGAGCGGCTCCAGACCACGCCGCTCCGCCTCCGCGGCTTCCATCAGGAGCACTGCTGCGGCGCCGTCGGACAGTTGCGAGGCGTTCCCGGCGGTGACAAATCGCCCCTGCTTGACAAAGCGCCCGCCGGCGAACACGGGCTTGAGCTTCGCGAGATCCTCGCGGGTGGTTTGCGGACGATTGCCCTCGTCCCGCGTCAGCGTAACCTCCCTGCTGGCGATTTCGCCGCCGGCGTGATCCATGACCGTCATCTCGGTCGTGAGCGGCGCGATTTCCCGGTCGAAGCGGCCTTCGGCCTGCGCTGTCGCCGTCCGCTGCTGCGATCGCAGGGCATAATCGTCCTGCGCCTCGCGACTGATGCCGTAGCGCTCCGCGACGAGCTCGGCCGTCTCGATCATCGAGCTCGTGAGACCCGTGGCGTGGCGGAGGATCCAATCGTCCCACGCGCGGTAACGATTGACCTTGTCGTTCTGCACCAGGCTGATCGATTCCAGGCCGCCGCCGATCGCGACCGGTGCACCGTCATTGATGATGTATTTCGCGGCAGTCGCGATCGCCATCAGACCGGACGAGCATTTGCGATCGATCGACATCGCGGCGACGCTGTCGGGAAGCCCGGCGCGTAGCGCAGCGTGACGGGCGACGTTGTTGCCGGAGGTCCCCTGCTGCTGGGCGGCGCCCATCACCACATCGTCGACCTCGGCCGGATCGAGCCCGGCGCGCTCGACGACCGCGCGAATGACGTGGCCTCCCAGCGTCGGCGCCGTCGTGTTGTTGAACGCGCCTCGATAGGCCTTGCCGATCGGCGTCCGCGCCGTCGAAACGATCACAGCTTCGCGCATCAAAACTCCTCCTGTCCGGAACGTCCGGTCGATCAACCGCGCCGCGTTTTGGCCTGTGCCCTGCGTTCAACTGAGCTCGGCCGACGAATATCCGAGGATGGCGCGCGCGATGACGAGCCGCTGGATCTGCCCGGTACCCTCATAGATGTCGGTGATGCGGCCATCGCGCAGGAATTGCTCGACCGGATGATCGTGGCTGAGGCTCATTGCGCCCAGCAGTTCCATCGCGCGCTGCGGACCGCTGCGACAGAGCTCGCCGCCCTTCGCTTTTGCGACTGATGCCTCAAGATTGTTGGGCTCGCCGCGCGCCGCGAGCCAGGCCGCCCGCAGGACCGTCAGCGTCGCTGCCTCGATGTCGGCCTCGAGCTCCAGCAGCGTCTGCTCCGTGGAAGTCCGATCGTGCGGCCCCTTGTCCCAATCGACCGCGATCCCTTCCTTAGCCAGGCGATCCCGCGCATACCGGAAAGCGCCGAGCGCCTTTCCGATGCCGCCAGCGGCGACGGTCGGACGGGTGATGTTGAACGTCTTGAGGACCCCTTTGTAGGAGGCGGAGCCCTCGTCCGCGCTTTGCGGCACGCGCTCGTCGCCACCGATCAGATGGTCGCGCGGGATGCGGCAATCGCGAAACGCGTAGGCCGCGGTATCGCTGCTGCGAATTCCGAGCTTCTTTTCCTTGCGGACCAGCTCGAACCCGGGCGTGCCCTTCAGCACCAGGAACGATTTGATGCCGCCGCGACCGGCCGCCTTGCTGACTGTCGCCCAGACGATCGTGCCGTGGCACCGCACGCCATTGGTGACGAAGATCTTGTCGCCATTGAGCACCCACTCGTCGCCGTCGAGAACGGCGGTCGTCTGGATCGCCTTGGTATCGGATCCGGCACCCGGCTCGGTGATCGACATCGCCAGCATCAGATGCCCCCACCGCTTCTGCTGCGCGGGCGTGCCGGCCGCGCCCAGCGCCGCATTGCCTAGCGCCGATGGCGCCTGGCGCAACGGCACGCCATTGTGCGCCTCGCGCTCGATCCTGATCAGCATCTGCATGATCACGGACGGCGTGTCGTCGCTCGGGCGACGCCGCATCCGTTCGAGCAGCGAGGGGAACGCCGCGGCCTCGACAAACGCCTTGGGCAGGATTTCGTCCTCGTGCGCGTCGTAGTGGCGCGCGTATTTCTCGCTGGCCTTTGCCTCCTCGGCGACACCAGAAAGAATGTCCCTATCAGGGTCGGAAAGCGTGAAGTCCACCATGCTCTGCTCCGTCACGCCGCCGCGAGCGCGCCGTGGATGGTCAGCATCCGCGCGTTGCGCAGCCACATCTCGAGCGGAAGGTCGCGGATGTAGCCGTGGCCTCCGAATATCTGCAGCCCGTCATCGGCGATCCTGATCGCGCGGCGGTTGACGTAGTTCTGCGCAAGAACCGCCATTTTCGAAACATCGGCTCCCCGATCGAACGCGGCGGCCGCCTTCCACACCAGCCAACGCATGACGTCGCACTCGATATGCATGTCGGCCAGCATGAAGGCGATCGACTGCTTCTTTGCGATCGGCTCACCGAATGCGACACGTTCCCTGGCGTACGGAATCGCGAAATCGGTCACCGCGCGCACCAGCCCCACGGCGAGCGCCGCACCACCAATGCGCAGGCTGGCCAGCAGGGGACGGATATCCGCGCCATCGCCCTCGCCGAGGATCGCGTCAGGTGGAAGCGAAACGCCGGCAAGCTCGACCCGGGCAAACCGCATCGGCGTGAGCCCGATAGTGCCGCTCTCGCGGGTGATCGCGACGCCTGGGGCACGCGGAGGGACGATGAAGGCCTTGATCCCGTCAATGCCCGGCGCGTCGGATGCCCGCGCGAGCACCAGCATATCCCCAGCCTCCTCGCCGAGTGGCACCAGCCGCTTGACGCCGGTGATCCGCCAGCCGTCCGCCCTCGGTTCGGCGCGGGTGACGATCCGCGACGGATCGAACGCAAACGAGTCCTCGTGCAGCGCAAGCGTTGCCGCACGACGCGCATTCCCGCAGAATTTCGGCAGCTCACGTTTCTTCTGCTCTTCCGACCCGAGGTCGATCAGCGGGTTGACAAACAGCGACGATGCAGCGGCGGCGCCGCCGAGTCCGGCGCATCCGGAGCCCATTGCTTCCAGCATCAACGCGCCCGTCAGGGTAGAACGTGGCGCACCGCCGCCACCATAGGCCTCCGGAATCGCAAGCGAAGCGAGCCCCAGGGACCACGCTTCGTCGAGCAATTCGGCCGGTGCGGCGCACGTTTCGTCGGCTTGCCGCGCCCGCGGCGTCAGCTCCTCCTTCGCGAAGGTGAGGAGCATGTCGCGGATCTGGCTCTGTTCGTCAGTGACATCGAAGCTGATCATGATGCCATGGCTCCGCTGTCGAATGCGCTCGCGCGGTCGTCGTGGCCGGCGGTGCTCAGTGCGCGCATGGCGACGACAAGGTCCCGCGCCCGCTCGAACACCGCAAATCCCGCGGTCGAGAGCGCTTCGCGCGCGAAGGGTGACAGCAGGGTGTAACTGTAGATCAGGACGGGCTTCGATCGGCGCGCGCGGAGCGCGCTCAGCGCCGCCACGTCCAGCGAGATGCTGCGTTCGTTCGACAGCGACAGCGACAGCACGATGGAGTCGACGTCCTCGCCGTCAAGCAGCACCTCGAGCGATTGAAGAACGCCGCCCGTGAAAATGCCTTGCGCCGTGACATCGATCGGGTTCGCGGCGGAGCCATAGGAGGGGAACGTCGGTCGAAGCCGCGCCTGCAGCTTCTGATCCAGTACGGGAACGCTGAACCCGGCTTCCGTGAGACATTCGCTCAGGACGGTTCCGGCGCCCCCCGCTGTCGTGACAATGCCGACACGACGCCCGGCGGCGACCGGGTTGGTCAGGCGTCCAAGCGCAGCCGCGACCGCATCATCCGGATCAGCGACCGCGATCACGCCGGTAGCCGCGAACATCGCGTCAAAATCCGTAGCCACGCCCGTATCGCTTGCGGTGTGCGCGACAGCCGCGCGGCGGCCGGCTTCGGATCGGCCGATCTTGATCACGATCACCGGCTTGCCCGCCGCTTGCGCCCGGCCCGCCGCAGCCGCGAACCGCTCGAAATCACGTACTTCCTCAAGGTAAGCGATGATGGCCGCACAGCCGGGATCGCCTGCAAAATGCGTGATGAAGTCGACCGCAGTGAGATCGCACTCATTACCCGTCGTGACGACATGGCCGATCTCGAGGCCGGCGGCCCGCCCGCGACTGAACAGCGAGAAGCCGAGCCCCCCGCTCTGCGCCACGATCGCCACGCGACCGCCAGCCGCGTTTCTCGTCGAGCCCGAAAGCGAAGGCTCCGCTGCCGCGCTGAATGTCGCGGCGACGCATCCGGCGACGTTATAAAATCCCTCGCAATTCGGCCCGCAGATACGGATTCCGGTGCGTCGCGCGATGTCCGACAACCGCAACTGACGTTCGGCCTTCGCAACGCTTTCCTCGGCGAATCCCGAGGAAATGACGATCGCCGCACGAACGCCGGCCGCGACGCATTGCTCAACGACGTCGCAGACCAGCTCCGCCGGGAGGGCGATGATCGCGAGATCGATCGGGAACTTGACTGCGCCAATGGCGGGATAGCAGCGCAAGCCGTTGACCTCGCGGTAACTCGGATTGACCGGTGCAATTCGCCCGGTGAAGCCGGCGCGGCGCAGCACCCGCAGCAACATGCCGCGGATCGAGCGCTGTTCGGCGGGAGCGGCGCCGATGACGGCAATCGAGCGGGGTGCAAGAAAGGCTGCGATCGACGCCGCGTCCGATGGGCGGAGGATTTCGTTCAAGGGACTATCCATGCAATGTCTCGGATCGCGTCAGCGCGGCAGTCCGACGAGATGTCTCGCCATGATGATGCGCTGGATCTGCCCGGTGCCCTCGACGATGTTCAGCGCCTTCGCATCGCGAAACAGCTTCTCGACGAGGTGATGACCGGCACCTGCCTCAAGCCCGACGATCTCCATGCCGGCACTGGCGAGATCCTGGGCGGTCTCGGCGGCAAACACCTTAGCCATCGAAGCGTCCACGATGTTGGGAATCCTGCTGTCAGCCTTCCAGGCCGCGCGAAGCGTCATGAGCCAGGCCGCGCGAAGCTGCCGGTGCATCGCCTCCAGCCGGTCGCGCACCCGTATCGACCTGAACGCGCCTGACTGCTTCGCGAAATTCAACGCCTCGTCATAAGCGGAGCGCGCCAGGCCAACGGCGCTCGCCGCGACGCCAACACGCGTCGTGTTGAGCGTTCCCATCGTGGCGCCGTAGGCGCTTGACCTCGACGTCTGTTCGGGCCGCTCGCCGCCCAGGATGTTGTCGCGCGGGACCTCGCAGTCCTCGAGGATGAACGACACCGACTCATAGGCGCGGAGCCCCATCTTGTTCTCGACCTTGATTCCGGTCATGCCGCGGTTGCCGCGCTCGACGAAAAACGACCGCTGCCCGGAGCGGCCCTTGTCGGGATCGAGATTGGCCTGCACCAGCACCCAGTCGGCGCGAGCTGCATTGCCGATGAAGCATTTGGCGCCGTTGAGCAGAAAGCCGCGATCGGTGCGCGTCGCGCGGGTGCGGAACGCCGTCGTGTCCGAGCCTCCGCTTGGTTCCGTCAACGCGAAGCTGCCCCAGCGCGGAATCTCACTGCCGCGGAATGGCCCAAGGAAGTGCTCGCGCTGCTCCGGCGTGCCGGCGGCGGCGACGATCGGCGCCGGCAGTCCCGGCCCTGGCGCGGCGACACCCATGCCGCGATCCCAATAGGCATTCTCCTCATTGATTGCGGCCATTCGGACCGCGGGACCTTCAGGCACCGCGCCGTCGTCGACCGGCCCGGGATGCCTCCTCCGGAAATCGACATACCCGGCGAAATAGGGATGATCGGGCGGCAACGGCGCGCCGTTGCGATCGGCCTCGAGTCCGGCCGGCCGTACCTCGCGCTGCCCCCACTCCCGGACCTGCTCGATATGCACATTGAGTGCGGCGCTGAATTTGTTCACGCGGCGATCCTCTCCGAGATTGTCGCCGCAAGTCCCGCGCCGGCATCCTCGCGCGCAGAATCGCATCCACCCGCCAGCAGGCCGAGCGCGCGACAGTCCCGCATCGCCTTCTCGACGGGGAAATCACGCATGAAGCCGTGGCCGCCGAGGATCTGAACGCCATTCGGGCCGACGAAGCGGCTCGCCTCGATGGCATCGACGAAAGCTGCCGCCGCCGCTCCGACGGCGCGGCCTTCGCCGGCATCGATTGCCATCGCCGCATCTTCGATCAGAAGCCCCAACCGCGCGACGGCGACGTACATGTCGACGATCAGGAATGCGAGCGCTTGATGATGGGCAATCGGCTTGCCGAACGCGACACGGTCGAGCGCGTAGCTGCGCGAAAACCCGGCTGCATCGGAGAGCACACCCCAGATCAGCGAGGCGTAATAAATCCTGATCCTGGCGAGCGCCCGCGCCGCACGCATCGGGTCATGCCACGCCAGAATGGGCGTGCCGTCAAACCTGACGGCGCTTGCGCCTGCGGCGTGCAGGGCCGCACCACGGACGGGCTCAAAAGCAAAACCGTCCTTCAACACCCATGCGCCCTGCGGACCAAGGCCCACGAGCACATCCGCCGGGGCTGCAGGTATCCAGGCCACATGGCCCGCAACTCGCACACCCGCAACATCCCCTGCACCAGGATCCGTGACCAGGGCGAAGCGTAGGTCGGACTGCCCGAGGTTCATCCCAAGCGACTTCAGCGGTTCAACCCCGCCGAAGGCCTCGATCACGTAGATCGCCGGCGCGAACCGGTCCAGCGCAAGCGCGGCGCCGGCGTCGGCTTCAGCGAGCAGACGATTGGTCCTGACACGAGCGAGCAGACCGAGGCCGGCACCGCCGGCTTCCTCGGCGATATCCAACGCCTCGAAGCCCAGCGCGGCGAAGCGTTCCCGCACGCTTTCGCCGACCGTGCGCGCGGCTTCGAACTCGCGAAGACGGGGACGCAGTTCGTCAGCCGCGAAGCGCCCGATCGTCTCGGCGATGATCTCGTCGCTTTCTCCCCGCGCAAAGTCCACGCCTGTCCTCCCGTGTCGATTGTGCCGGGCGATCTGCAAGCCGGCTTGTCATTCGCCGGCAAACTAGATCGGGGAGGACGGGCGCCGCAATCCGTTGCATGGACATGTCTCTCACTTCCATATCCATGGAAGTGAGAGACAGTCAGTTTCCGGCATTTCTCGGCAGGAACCGACGGATCGTCCCGCGCAGCGCCGCGACGTTCTGGTCGAGGTCCCGCTCGAGGCGGTACACCGGCCCACCAAGCGCGATGACGAAGTTGCGGGTGAACGGCGCGCGCGGCAGCGGCATCGCAATCACGCCGATGCCTTCGCTGTAGATGCCGCGAGAGAAGAAATAGCCTTGCTTGCGGATGCGCTCGATGTTCGCCATCACGTCTTTCAGCGCCACGCGGTGGCTGCGCACCGGTTCCGCATGATTGCTGCGGTAGACAAGCGTATCGATTTCCTCATCCGGCTTGCTGCTGAGCAACGTCAGGCCGACACCGCAGCGTGCCAGCGGGCGCAGCGATCCCGGCTCGGCCGAATAGGCAAGCGCCTGGTTTGAGCGCAGCACATGCACATATTGGGCGCTGATGTCGCTCTGGGTCCCCACGATCACCGTTTCGCGGGTACGATCGCGCAACTCCTCCATCAGCGGCAGCATCCGGATTTCGCCGAACAACTGCTCCGACACCCATCGCCCCAATACCGCGATCCGCATGGTCGGCAGATAAGTCTGTGTCTTGCGGTCGTACTCCAGATAGCCCAGCGTCACGAGGCTCTTCAGCATCGCCGCGCCGCTCGAGACGGGGTAGCGGAGTTCGTCGCAGATCGCCTTGAGGCCGAGCGGGCGACGCGCGCGATCGAAGAATTCCATGATCTCGAACACGCGCCGTGCCGACTTGATCGCGGCATCCGCCATCGGAACCTCCCGGACATAGCTCCTAGTATGTGGAGAGACGTTCCATATACGTGTTTACGCGCCAGAGCCACTCCCTTGACGTCTGTGATCCACTCACCCTTTGTCCACTACGCACTCGGCCGCATCGATAACGTACGCCGCGTGACGAAAATCCCTGATGGTGGCGAGCTTGTCGGCGGACCAGTTCAACAGCATGAAATATTTCGGCCGCCCGCCCGGCTCGTTCGGATCGAACACCAGGATCGCCGGACGTCCGTCGACCTGCCCCGTCACCAGGTGCCAGTCGCTGATCTTCGAATAATTGCCGAAATAGCGCGATACCTCGGCCTTGCCCTTCAGCCTGGTGCGGTTGACGAGCTCGAGCCTGACGTCATCGGCGATCATGGCGCGGATCGCGTCGAAGTCGCGGGCATTGAAATGGCCGACATAGGCGTTGAGCCGCGTGCGGTCGGCTTCCGACAGGCCCGGCTGCGGCGCGTCGTCCGGCTCCTCGGCAAACTCACGCAGCTGCGTGCGCCCACGATGCAGCGCGGCCTTCACCGCCGGCAGGCTGAAATCCATGATGCCGCAGACCTCGGCCAGCGAGCAGCCGAGCACGTCCATCAGGATCACGCTGGACCTCTGCGCCACCGACAGCCGCATGAAGGTGCGCAGGCTGGTCGCAGCAATCTGGCGGCTTTCCAAATCATCGAGCTGGTCGGCAATCATCTCCACCTCCTCAGCCGAATGCAGCGCCTCCTGCCGGTTGCGGCGGCGCAGGAAATCCAGCGCGGTGTTGTGCGCGATGCGGAACAGCCAGCCCTCCGTATTGACGACGGGCGTGACCGATTGCAGCGCTCCCATCGCCTTGATCAGCGCATCCTGCAGCACGTCCTCACCGTCGATGACCGAGCCGACCATGCGCGCGCAGTAGCGATGCAGCTTCGGCCGCATCCGCGCCAGCAGCGCCTCGATATCGACGGTGGCCAGTGGCTCTGGCGCCATTGTTCCTCCGACTCGCCTGTTCAGGACTCGTCCAGCATACGATAGTTGCCGACGATCCTCACATCACGAACCAGCGGCGGCTCGGCGCAGCGGTCGCGGATGCCGTCCTGGAACGCCTGAAACGCCCTAAGTTTCGGGATCGGGCTCGAGCCGTCCTCGGTCGCGGCCTCGACAAAATGGATGAAGGTGTCGTCCTCCAGCCGCAGCGTCAGATAGCGCACGCCGTCCGGCCCGACCGCCTTCAATTCCGCAAATACGGCCGAAACCAGCTCGGCATTCCTGTCGGCCAGCTCCGGCTTGGCCTTGTACCTGATCAACGTCCTTCTCATCGCACGCTCCTTGCTCATGTCGCGACCTGGCTCGCGGCCGCCTCATCCCTAGGACGTTTGCCGGCAGCCGAAGGATGCAGCCCGGGGAAAATTATTTTTGGGCGCATCCTCTACCCCTCCGGCCTCGTCTAGCCCGCAGAACGCGCCGCGACAGGGTGGCGCGACACACGGAGAGAGGGCGATGCAGACCCCGACCAATCGCGCCGAGCAGAACTGGGTGCTTGGTGTCACTGCGCTGGCATCCTTCATGCTGGCGCTGGACGCCATGATCATTACGACGGCATTCGCGGCCGTCCGCGCCGAATTCGGCAGCCCGGTCGAGACGCTGCAATGGACCGTCAACGCCTTCAACCTGACCTTTGCCGTGCTGCTCCTGACCGGCGCCGCGCTCGGCGACCGCTTCGGTCGCCGCCGCATGTTCGCGGCCGGGATCGCCCTGTTCGTCGTTGCATCGGCAGCCTGTGCGCTCGCAGGCAATGCCACCGCGCTGATCGCCGCCCGCGCGCTGCAGGGCGCCGGCGCCGCGCTGGTGATGCCGCTGGCGATGGCGATCCTGAGCGGCACGTTCGGCCGGGAGGAGCGCGCCCGCGCGCTCGGCATTTTCAGCAGCATCACCGGATGCGCGCTGATCATAGGCCCGGCCATCGGCGGCTTCATCACCGAACATTTCGGCTGGCGTTGGGTGTTCTGGATCAACCTGCCGATCGGCCTGATTGCGATTGCCCTGGTGCTGGCACGGTTGCGCGAAAGCTTCGGACCGGCCGCCGCATTGGACATCCCTGGCCTCGCGCTCGTCGCCTTCGCAGCGCTCGCGCTGGTCTGGGGCCTGTTGCGCGGCAACGCCGTGGGGTGGGCGAGCGCCGAGGTCATGGGCGCGCTGATGTCAGGCCTGGTGTTCACCGCCGGCTTCGTGCTCTGGGAATTGCGCGCGGCCGCGCCGATGGTGCCGATGCGGCTGTTTGCTTCGCGCGCCCTCGCCTCCGGCATGTCCGCAAGCGTCCTGTTCTACGCCGCGATGTACGGCGTATTGTTCCTGCTGCCGCAGTTCCTGCAGATCACGCTGGGCTTCGATGCCTTCGGCGCCGGACTTCGTCTGCTGCCCTGGACAGCGACGCTGTTCGTCACCGCCCCGATCGCCGGCGCGGTCGTCAACAGGTTCGGCGAGCGACCGCTGGTGGTGACGGGATTGCTGATGCAGTCGATCGGCCTTGGCTGGATCGCTGAGATCGTGAGCCCCGCGGTTCCCTACTCCGCTCTGGTCGCGCCGTTGGTGCTGGCCGGCGTCGGGGTCTCGATGGCGATGCCGGCAGCGCAGAACGCCATCCTGAGCTCAGTCGCGGTGGCCGAAATGGGTAAGGCGTCCGGCGTCTTCAACATGGGCCGCTTCCTCGGCGGCATGTTCGGCGTCGCCGCGCTGGTAGCGACCTTCTCGGCCAACGGCGCGGTCGATTCGCCTACGCATTTCGCGAGCGGATTTGCCGCGGCGATGAGCCTCGCCGCAACGCTGTCATTGGCCGGCGCGATCGCCGGATTTTTCCTGCCGGCACGGCGACGGACCGCCGGCGCAGCCGCGCCGCAAGATGCTTGACGCTCACAGCGATGGAGTTTCGCTATCGGCCCCGTCGGAGCGACCTTTAGCCTCTTTGAGTGCTTGATAGCGACGATGGGTCTCAACCAAGCGCTTGGCTCGCAAGCGCATAGGTTACGGGCATGTTTCCCGAGCGTTCGTTGGGATCACGGAAGTCTCCTCCCAGAGACATCGTCGTAACAGTGTCAAAAACAGCAAGGCCTGACCGAGCCACGAAGGAGGAGAACTCGCCGTCGGCGAGGTGCGTATCGAGCCTCAGAAACTCTCCCTCATGGGCAGTCATGTGCGGCGCAATGACGACGATCGCGTCCTTGTCATTTGACGCCACCACGGGCCCGATGACATGGCCGCGCCCAAACGGGCGGCACAGCGCATAGGCCTCCATGCGGCCATGCCGGTAGAGGCCGAACCCAACCGATTGCTGCAAGAGAGCGTTGAGCAGCTCCACGCGGGATGCGCCGTACCCCTGCGCATCGAGTTCGGCGACGGCCGCAAGGTCGCCCTGGTCGAGACGGCGCAGCTCGGCTCCTTCCGGAGGACGCGGCATCTCGTCGGATCGCTGCGCCTCCGCTTGACATTGGAACACCGTCCTCTCGGGGCGGAAGCCGAGCGACAGATAGAGTTTGCGCGCTGCGCGCGTGGAATTGAGGCGGAGATTGCGTCCCTTGCACTCCGAGAAAACGCGCTTCATGAGCCACTGTGCCGTGCCAAGCGCCTGAAGGCGCGGAGACGTGATGACCATGCCGACGGTGGCAAAATCCGAGCCATAGGGAAACCACATGGCCGATCCCAGCACCCGTCCGATTTCATCGTGAGCCACGATGCCGTGACCAACGTCACGGAGGAACTGCCAGTCCTCAGCCCGGTGCGGCCAGGCGACGCCGATCGAGAGCGCGTGAAGCTGTTCCAGCTCGACGGTATCGATCTCGACAGCACGCGCCTCGAAAGCATCGATCGTAATCGAATTGGATATGCGGCGTTTCATATCTCTCTCTGCAATCAGCCTGACGTCGCTCGAATGGTGCCACTGCGGGTCCGCTGCAGGCTCCCGGCAAAACCACCATAAACCATCAATCGCGGCAGAATGCGTTTCAGATCAGGCGTCGTACCGAACAATCCGCTAAATCGCGATCGCATTCGGCATGGAAACGGCCCCCAGTCCATTAGGTTGGTTCCGTTCCGGCGTACTCGCCATTCCCTGTGCTTTGAAAATCGGCCAATGACCTTTCTCTTCAATTCCGACGCCGAGCGCGGGACCGTTTTTCGCGACGCCTTCGTTCGCGAGCTCCCTCACCTCCCGTTCACGATCGATCCGGCATCGGTCGATACTGACTTGGTGCGTTACATCATCAGCTGGACGGTACCCGACGGGCTCGAACGTTATCGCAATCTTGAAATCCTGTTCTCCGTTGGCGCCGGGGTCGATCAATTTCCGCTATTGGCGATTCCGCCCGAGGTGAAGGTGGTGCGGATGGTGGAAGACGGCATCATCCGGATGATGCAGGAGTATGTCACGCTCGCGGTGCTGGCGCTCCACCGCAACCTTCCCGCCTATCTTGACCTGCAGCGGCGGCACCAATGGCAGGCTCTGCCGCAGAAGCAGGCGGCCGACCGGCGAGTCGGGCTGCTCGGGCTTGGCATGCTCGGCCGCGCCGTGCTGGAAAGCCTGAAGCCTTTCGGCTTTCCCTTGAGTGGCTGGAGCCGATCGCGCAAGACGATCGAGGGAGTTGCGACATATTGCGGCCAAGCCGGTCTCAGCCAAATGCTCGGCGAGACCGACATTCTGGTCTGCCTGCTGCCTCTCACCGAGGACACGCGCGGGATCCTGGATTGCAACCTGTTTGCGCAGCTGCCGAAAGGCGCTGCGCTGGTCCATGCGGGACGAGGTGCGCAGCTCGATCACTTCACACTTCTGGCCGCTCTGGACGCCGGTCAGCTCGCCAGCGCCGTCATCGACGTAACCGAACCCGAGCCACTGCCCTTGGATCATGCCTTGTGGGCTCATCCGAAGGTGCTGCTCACCCCGCATGTGGCGAGCGCAACTCAAGCGGAAACCGCCGCGCGGTCGGTCATCGACAACATCAAACGATACGAGGCGGGCCTTGATCCCATCGGGCTCGTGGATCGGACTCGTGGTTACTGAGAGGAGCCCAAGTTGCTGCTGAAATCGATCGATCCCAATCCGAGCTTCGCCCCCGAGGAGTCCACCCCGATGCCCGAGCGGCTCATTGCCGGCGCCCCCCACTTCAGGACCTGGGCGCAAGACGTGGCTAAGGGCGAACTCGTACATACCGGCATATGGGAGGCGACCCCGGGCGAGACACGCTCCATCAAGGGAGAGACCTTCGAGTTCTGCCACATCATCTCCGGTATCGTGGAGATTACGCCCGACCACGGCGATCCCATGACCTTCAGAGCCGGCGACAGCTTCGTCATGAAGCCCGGATTCACGGGCGTATGGAAGACCGTCGAGACGGTCCGCAAGATCTACGTCACGGTGTCATGAGCCTAAGCTTCGATCCCGATCGGATTTCGCTACCCATCGGCCACTTCATCGGCGATCGGTTGCTGGAATCTCCTGGCCTGCTTCCGATGCGCCGCCCCTCGGATGGTGCGTCCTACGCCGAGTGTCCCATCGCCTCGGAAGAGGTCGTGGACGAGGCGGTCCAGATCGCCAGGAAGGCGTTGAAGACGAGCAACTGGGGTGGCGTGCGGCCCCGAGAGCGAGCCAACGTGCTCCGGCGATGGGCCGATCTCATCGAGAGCGAGGCCAAGACGCTCGCCAGACTTGAGGCGGTTTCATCCACCCGCCCGGTCGGTCAACTTGTTGCGGGAGACATCGCGGTCACCGCAGAGCAAATCCGTTTCTTCGCTGAATTCGCGGACAAGGAAGGCAGCGATCTGGTGCCCACCGACGACAAGCATCTCGGCATCATCATGACTGAGCCCTTCGGGGTCGTCGGCGCCATTACGCCCTGGAATTTTCCTGTGTCCATGGCAGGCTGGAAGCTCGGACCGGCTCTTGCTGCGGGCAACGCGGTCGTGCTCAAGCCATCCGAAATGACGCCGTTCTCGTCCGTCTTCCTCGCCCAATTGGCGGTACAGGCGGGCCTGCCCGCGGGGCTTGTCAACGTCGTGCTCGGTGACGGGCAGACAACCGGTACCGCCATGACGGGACATCCCGACGTCGCCAAAGTGAGCTTCACCGGATCGACTGGCGCTGGCGCGGCCATCATGGCCAATGTCGCGCACACGGGCATCAAGCCAATGACGCTCGAGCTCGGCGGCAAGAGCCCACAAATCGTCTTCGCCGATGCCGATCTCGATCAGGCCGCTTCTGCGATTGCCGGCAGCATCATCGCAAATGCCGGGCAAGCCTGTGTCGCCGGATCGCGGCTCATAGCCCACGCCTTTGTGGCCGAGCCGCTCGTTGAGGCCATCCTCGCTCGTATGAAAGCCGTTCAAGCAGGCCCCACCTGGGACGCCGCAACGACCTATTCCCCGATCATATCCGAGGGCAGCGCACGAGGATTCACTCGCTCGTGCAAGCAGCCTGCGCCGAGGGCGCAGAATGCCTTAGCGGCGGCGAACCGATGGAGGGCAAGGGCTATTTCTATGCGCCGACGCTTCTTACGAAGGTCGATCAGTCTTCTCCCGCCATCACCGAAGAGATCTTCGGACCGGTACTGACCTTACAAACGTTCACGACCGAGGAGGAAGCCTTGGCGCTCGCCGATCACCCGACTTACGGTCTCGCTGCCGGGCTCTTTACCCGCGATGTTTCACGGGTCATGCGGATCACACGCGCAATTTCCGCTGGCACTGTGTGGGTCAACCGCTACGGCCGATCGCGTGACCACATCCTGCCGACCGGGGGCTACAAGCGCTCCGGCATTGGCAAGGACCTCGGCCGCGAGGCCTATCACGCCAACCGCCGCTCCAAGAGCGTGCTCATTCAGGTTTAGAGCCTCCATGAAGAACTATACGATCGCACTCATTCCGGGCGATGGCATTGGCCACGACGTGACGGAGGCCGCCTGCGCGGTCCTTGAGGTTGCCGCCAAGCATTCGGGCTTTGCGCTCAATGGCGCCAGATTTCCGTGGTCCTGCGCGTTCTACAGGGAAACGGGCTCGATGATGCCTGCTGACGGCATCAAGACGCTGCAGAAGTTCGACGCCATTCTGCTTGGCGCAGTCGGCTGGCCCGCGGTCGTACCCGATGCCGTTTCGCTGCACGGGCTCCTGCTGCCGATCCGCAAGGAGTTTACGCAGTATGCCAACATTCGGCCGCACCGCCTGCTCCCGGGTGTCAACGGCCCGTTGAAGGCGACCGAGTTTGACATCCTCTGCATCCGCGAGAACACCGAAGGCGAATATTCGGGGGCTGGCGGACGGGTGCATCAGGGCACCGGCGACGAGGTGGCGGTCGAAACCTCCGTGTTTACGCGCGCCGGAGTGGAACGGATTTTGCGATTCGGATTCGCCCAGGCGCGCAAGAGGCGTGGGAAGCTCGCCTCGGTCACCAAGTCGAATGCCCAAAGATACTCGATGGTCTTCTGGGACGAGATGACCCAACGGGTTGCTGCCGAGTATCCGGACGTGGAAGTCACGAGCTACCACGTGGATGCACTCGCCGCGCGCATGATCCTGGCGCCGGAGAGTCTCGACGTCGTCGTCGCCTCCAACCTGTTCGGCGACATTCTGACCGATCTCGGCGCGGCTATTCAGGGTGGACTTGGCTTTGCCGCCTCCGCCAACATCAACCCGGACCGCAACGCTCCTTCGATGTTCGAGCCCGTTCACGGCTCAGCGCCCGACATCGCTCATCTCGGCACTGCCAACCCAATCGCGGCCATCTGGTCCGGGGCGATGATGCTCGATCACCTTGGCGAGCGCGATGCCGCGGCGCGCGTCATGGCGGCGCTGGAGAAAACCACTTCCCATGGCATCGGTACGGTCCAAGGCAAACACCGAACCGAAGCAATCACCGCAGCCGTTCTTTCCAGACTCTCCCAATAGACAAGGATCCGACATGCAGAATCTGAGCGACAAAGGGCTCTTCCGCCAGCAAGGCTTGATCGGCGGCCAATGGCAGGCGGCTCTCTCGGGCAAGACGGTCGACGTGATCGAGCCGGCTACGCAGGCTGTTCTTGGTACCGTGCCGGATATGGGACGGGATCAGACCCGCGCCGCCATTGCCGCTGCCGCCGAGGCATCCCGCGCCTGGCGCGCAAAGACGACCGCCGAGCGCGCCGCGCTTCTGGAAGCCTGGCATGGGCTCATGATCGCGCATCTGGATGACCTGGCCCGAATTCTGACGCTTGAACAGGGCAAACCATTGGACGAGGCCAGCAGCGAGATCCGGTACGGCGCTTCGTTCGTCAAGTGGTTTGCGGAGGAAGCCCGGCGCATCGGCGGCACGACGATCCCGTCACCAACGGCCGATCGGCGCATCGTGGTTCTCAAGGAGCCGGTCGGCGTGTGCGGCATTATCACGCCGTGGAATTTCCCGAACGCCATGATCACGCGCAAGGTGGCTCCCGCGCTTGCGGCGGGGTGCACCGTCGTGATCAAGCCCTCCGAATTCACGCCCTATTCGGCGCTGGCTCTCGCGGTTCTGGCCGAGCGCGCCGGAATTCCCGCCGGCGTGATCAATGTCGTCACGGGATTGCCGACCGAGATCGGCGCCGAGATCATGGCCAACGAAATGGTGCGCAAGATCTCCTTCACAGGGTCGACCCGCATCGGCTCGCTGCTGATGCGCGGCGCCGCAGACAGCGTTAAGCGGGTGAGTCTCGAACTCGGCGGGAACGCCCCCTTCATCGTCTTTGACGACGCCGATCTTGATCTCGCGGTCGAAGGCGCGCTCGTGTCAAAATTCCGCAACGGTGGCCAGACCTGCGTTTGCGCCAATCGGATCCTCGTGCAGGCCGGCATTTATGATGCCTTCGCAGACAGGCTTGTCGCTCGTGTCAATGAAATGACGGTGGGACCAGGCCTCAAGCCCGGTGTGGCGATTGGACCGATGATCAACGAGGCGTCGATCAGCAAAATCAACCGCCATGTCGCCGACGCGCTGTCCAAGGGCGCCCGCATCGCCACCCAACCGGCTACACTGCCGAAGGGGGCGCAATTTACGGCGCCGATCGTGCTGACCAACGCAACCACCGATATGGTGCTGGCGCACGAAGAAACATTTGGTCCGGTCGCGCCGCTCTTCCGCTTCGAGACAGACGACGAGGCGATTGCCATCGCGAATGCGACGCCGTTTGGACTTGCCGCATATTTTTACACATCGAACCTCAAGCGGTCCTGGCGCGTTGCAGAGGCGCTTGAGGTCGGCATGGTCGGCCTCAACACTGGTATGGTGTCAACGGAGGTCGCCCCATTCGGCGGAGTGAAGCAGTCTGGATTGGGGCGTGAAGGAGCGCAAATCGGGATCGAAGAATATCTCGAGGTGAAAACCTTCCATATCGGCGGGCTGGCTTAGCCAGCGACGGAACGGAGAAGGCGCCGCTCGCGCCTCTCTTTCCGGACAGGCAGCCACCGAGACGGACAAATCGCAGTCTGTGATTTGTCCGGCCCGCGCGGTGGCCTGGAGTGTCCGAGCTACTGAATTCGATCGAGCATCTTGTAGTACATTCCCACCAACGGCAGAAACCATGGTTTGCCAAAGTGGCCGGGCACCGCAGGCCAGCGGAGGCCTTTCATCGGGTTTCTATCCTCTTGTCCCAGCATGGCGTCGGCGATGATCATGCCAAGATGGGTCGACAGCTGTGCGCCATGTCCTGAATAGCCCATCGCGTACCATAGCCCATCCTGGTAGCCGGCCCGTGGATAGCGGTCGCTGGTCATGTCGACGAGCCCGCCCCAGCAATAGTCGATTGGTATGCCGGCGAGTTGCGGAAAAATTCGCGTGAGACTGTCGGCGAGAACGGCGCCGCTCTTGGCGTCGGACCGCTGGTCTGACGTCGCCGAGAACCGCGCGCGTCCGCCGAAAATCAAGCGATTGTCGGGCGCAAGCCGAAAATAATTGCCGACGTTCATCGAATTGACGCAAGTACGGTTGCCGGGCATCGTGGCTGCGACTTCAGCCGCGTCCAGCGGACTGGTCGCTATGATGAAGCTGCCGACCGTGACGATGCGCCGTCTGAAGTAGCCGAAATTCGGCGTGGTGTAGGCGCCCGTGGCCAGCACCACCTGATCGGCGGTGACGCTGCCGCGCGACGTCGTCAGGCGGTGGCGCGACCCTTCCCGCGCCTGGGCGATGACCGCAGCCTTCTCGAAGATGACGGCACCGCGGCGTTTGGCTGCCTCGGCCAGCCCGATGCCATAGCGTCCCATATGCATCATGGCGCTCTTCTTCGAGAGCATCGCGCCGAAGAAGGGCGAACCCACCTCAGAGCTCAGATCCTGGGCGGAGAGCAACGCGGTCTCCGGATCCACCTCGCGATGGACCGCCTCGAAATTCCGCGCGATTGCATCGAAGTGCTTCGGCTTGGAAGCGAGCTTCAGCTTGCCGGCGCGGCGGAAACTGCATTCAATCCCCTCCTCCGCGATCAGCGCCTCGAGAGTGTCGATCGAAGCATCGAGCGCACGATAAAGCGCGATAGCTTGCTCCTGGCCCAACTCCGTCTTGGCGGCAAGATAGCTATGAGCCAGACCGTTATTGAGGTGTCCGCCGTTCCGGCCTGACGCTCCGCAGCTCACCCGGTCGGCCTCGAGCACAACAACCCTGGTGCCCGCCTTCGCGAGCTGGCGCGCGGCTCCCAGGCCTGTGAAGCCACCGCCGATCACCGCAACATCGTAATGTCCCTCGACCGCCCCTTCAGCGCCACCGCTGAAGGCCGGTGCGGTGTCATGCCAATAAGAGACGTATTTCACCGCAGATCCGTGGGCTTAGAGGCCGAACACATCCGGCAGGCCGGCAATGTCCCTGATTTCAACATAGCCGTAATATGGGTTGGCGGGCTCGTGCCCGCGATTAACCCACACCTTGTTCTTGATGCCGAGATCATGGGCCGTCATCAAGTCATAACGGAACGAGGAAGAGCAGTGTGCTACGTCCTCGGGCCCGCAGCCTAGCGCATCAAACATGTATTCAAAGCCCTTCATGCGCGGCTTGTAGGATCTCGCCTGTTCGGCCGTGAACACCGCGTGGAAGGGTGCGCCAAGCTTCGCCACGTTGGAAGGGAGCTGCACATTCATGGCGTTCGAGAGGATGACCAGCGGTATTTTATTGGCAACCCTGGACAGGCCAGCGGGAACGTCGGGATGCGGTCCCCAGGTCGGTACGCGGTCGTAGACCATCTGCGCATGCTCGACCTTGAAGGCGACACCATTGCGCTTGCAGGCGCGCTCGAGCGCGTTGTGAATAACCTCGGCATAAGGCTTCCAGTCGCCGAGAACCTCGTCGAGCCGATACGCCGCGAAGTCTCTGACGAATTCAGTCATCCGCGGTTGGGGTAGCAGAGCGCCATAGAGATCCTGCGCCGCGTCTGCCATGCGGAAATTCGTCAGCGTCCCGTAGCAGTCGAAAGTTATGTATTTCGGGCGAAAATGGCTCATCATCCTCATCCTGGCGCGCTTGCGCGATTTCACAGCTGCAAGCATAGAGCGCCTGTGCGGCATAAGATGCGGCTTTTCCGTCGGCTGCAGTCGAAGATATCGTTCACGCGGTGACCTTCAGACGATGTGCCCGTCCCTTACACAGGAGACTGGAGCCGGACAATGGAAACGAGCCAATGACGCAGAGCTCCATCTCGCTCATCGCCTTCGGGCCCGAACATCTCGCAGGCGCCACACGCCTTTCACGTCAAGCCAATTGGCCGCACCGCATCGAGGACTGGCAATTGGCACTCGCCCTCAGCACGGGAATCGTCGCGGTGGATGCGAATGCCACAACCGTGCTCGGGACGGTTCTGATGACGCCGTACAAGCGCGATGTCGCAACCATCAACATGGTCCTGGTCGATGAGGCCGCACGCGGGCGTGGATTGGGCCGCAAGCTCATGGAGGCAGTGATCGCTCTGGCGGGATCGCGCGCGCTAAGGCTCATTGCAACGCGCGAGGGTTTGGCGCTCTATCACAAGCTCGGCTTTCGCGAAACCGGCACCATCGTCCAGCATCAGGGGCAGGTTCGGCGCGTCGCGCCTCCCACGCATGTCCGGCCGCCAGAGGCGCGCGAGATATCCGAGATCATCGAACTCGACAGAAGCGCGAGCGGTGCAGACCGCGAGGATCTGCTTCGTGTTCTTGCGAAGGTCGGTCGCCTCGCGGTACTCGTTGATGGCTTCCGGATTGCCGGATTTGCAGCCGTACGTGCCTTCGGCAGGGGTGAGGTGATCGGCCCCGTCGTGGCCGCAAACGCCGACGACGCGACGGCTCTGCTCGCCTATTTCATGGCCGAGCGGGAAGGACAGTTCGTTCGCGTGGATACCGCCGAGACACCCCAATTAGGGTCCTGGCTCACGGATAAGGGCCTCGTCCGCGCGGACGAAGGCGTTGCCATGCAGCGCCCCGTCATTCCGCGATCCAGCGGCGCCCCGCTCACCACATTCGCCCTTGCCAGCCAGGCCTTTGGATAAGCGGAGATCGTTAATGCTCAGCAATTCTCTCATCGAGCTCGATCGGGCCCATCTCATCCACCCGGTCGCCTCCTACCGGGGTCACGAGGCCGCCGGGGTCAGGGTGCTGAAATCGGCCAAGGGAGCAACGGTGACCGACGCCTCCGGACACCAACTCGTTGACGGCTTCGCCGGGCTCTGGTGCGTCAATGCCGGCTATGGGCACGAGAGCATCGTTGCGGCCGCTTCCAGGCAGATGCGTGAGCTTCCCTACGCAACGGGCTATTTCAGCCTTGGCTCGGAGCCGGCGATCCGGCTCGCGGCGGAATTGGCACAGCGGACTCCCGGTGACCTGAACCACATCTACTTCACGCTGGGCGGTTCGGATGCCGTCGACAGCTCGGTACGTTTCATCCGCTACTACTGGCACGCCCGACGCGAACCGCAACGCGACCAATTCATCTCCGTCGAGCAGGGATATCATGGGTCCTCAACGGTCGGCGCCGGGTTGACAGCCCTGCCCGCCTTCCATGCCGGTTTCGGCCTGCCGCTCAGCTGGCAGCACACGATCCCCTCGCACTATGTCTATCGGAATCCTGCCGGGCAGGATGAAGATGCCATCATCGCGGCCTCGCTGGCAGCGCTCGAGGCGAAGATCGCGGAGATCGGCGGTCCACATCGCGTCGCCGCATTCTATGCCGAGCCGATCCAAGGATCGGGTGGCGTGCTCGTGCCGCCCAAGGGCTGGATGAAAGCGATGCGCGCACGGTGCCGGGATTATGGCATTCTCTTCGTGGCGGACGAGGTCATTACCGGGTTCGGCAGGACGGGTCCACTTTTCGCCTGCAGCGAGGACGACGTCGTCCCGGATCTCATGACCGTCGCCAAGGGACTGACCTCCGGGTATGTGCCAATGGGTGCAGTCTTCCTGTCGGATCATGTTTACGACACGATCGCCGATGGGGCGGGTGCAAGCGCGGTTGGACACGGATATACTTACTCCGCCCATCCCGTCAGTGCCGCGGTGGCCCTGGAGGTGCTGCATCTCTATGAGAGCGGCTTGCTTGCGAATGGCGCGAAAGCCGGTGCACGTCTGATGGCCGGCCTTCAATCGTTAAAGGATCATCCCCTGGTGGGCGACGTGCGCGGCCGCGGCATGCTGGCCGCCATCGAACTCGTCACCGACAAACAACGCAAGACGCCGCTCCCCGCCGCGGCCGAACCGGCGCGGCGTATCTTCGACCGCGCCTGGAACAACGGCCTCATCATCCGGGCCTTCCCGACAGGCGTGCTCGGCTATGCGCCGCCGCTCTGCTGCTCCGAGTCCGACATCGAAGCCATCGTCGAGCGCACGGCCATGATTCTTGACGAGACTCTGGCCGATGCGGATGTGCGCACCGCACTGCAATAAAAATAGGCATGCGTAAGGGGCCGGCAGATGGCAGGTCCGAAACACTACAAATGGGCGCATCTTCGCAATTTTGTGCCGTTGCCCCGGTTTTTTCGGCCACCGCCGCGGGTCCAACCTGCGAGACTTCGAGCGCGGGAAAAGAATGAAAGCCTGGAGGACGCAGCAACTTGGTCGCCATGACGGGACCAGGCCGGCATCCACCACAACGGCCCGGCAGAACAATCTGCCGCTTACCGCAACCTGAGCCATAGCGGTATCCAATAGCGAGGGGATTGAGATGAGCGACACGACGACGAACTGGTCTCGTTCAGACGACGCGATGATCGAGCGCTCCATTCGCGGCGGTGCTTCGCGCCGCGAGCTTCTGAAGCTGATGCTTGTCAACGGCATGGCAATGGCAGCCGCCAGCACGGTCCTCGGCCGCGCATCGCAGGCGGTAGCGGCGACGCCTGTCAAGGGAGGCGCTCTGAAAGCAGCGGGCTGGTCCTCTTCGACCGCCGACACGCTTGACCCGGCCAAAGCCTCACTATCGACCGACTATGTGCGCTGTTGCTCGTTCTACAACCGCCTGACATTTCTCGACCAAGCGGGCGTGCCCCAGATGGAGCTTGCCGAGTCGATCGAGAGCAGCGATGCCCAGACCTGGACGATCAAGCTGAAGAAAGGCGTTACCTTCCACAACGGCAAGGACTTGACCTCCGATGACGTCATCTACTCGCTGAAGCGTCATCTGGACAAAGCAACGGGATCCAAAGTCGCGGCGATCGCCGTCCAGATGACCGGCTTCAAGGCCGTCGACAAGAATACGGTCGAGATCACGCTGGCGAGCCCCAACGCGGATCTGCCGACGATCCTGTCCATGCATCACTTTATGATCGTGGCCGACGGCACGACCGATTTCTCCTCAGGCAACGGCACCGGCGCTTTCAAGTGCAAGCAATTCGAACCCGGCGTGCGCTCGATCGGCGTTCGAAACCCCAACTATTTCAAGGGAGGTCCGAATGTCGATTCATTCGAGTTCTTCGCCATTCAGGATGAAAACGCCCGCATCAATGCTCTTCTCTCCGGGGACATTCATCTCGCTGCGGCGATCAACCCGCGGTCCGTGCGCCTGTTCGATGGCGTCAATGGCTTCGCACTGTCCAAGACGACTTCGGGCAACTACACAGACCTGAACATTCGCATGGACATGGCGCCCGGCAACAACAGGGATTTCGTGGAGGGCATGAAATACCTGGTCAACCGCGAGCAGATCGTCAAGTCAGCACTGCGCGGGTTCGGCGTAGTCGGCAACGATCAACCGGTATCCCCGGCCAATTTCTACCACAACGCGGCCCTCAAGCCCAAAGCGTTCGATCCGGAAAAGGCCAAATTCCATTTCCAGAAAGCGGGCGTTCTCGGTCAACCAATCGAGGTCATCACTTCCGACGCAGCCAATTCGGCGATAGACATGGCCGTGATCGTCCAGGCCACAGCCGCCCAGATCGGCATGAAGCTCGATGTGAAGCGCGTGCCTTCCGACGGTTACTGGAGCAATTACTGGCTGAAGGCGCCGATCCACTTCGGCAACGTCAACCCGCGCCCGACGCCTGACATCCTGTTCTCCCTGCTCTACAAGTCGGATGCTCCATGGAATGAGAGCCGATACACCTCGGAGAAGTTCGACAAGATGCTGGCCGAGGCCCGTGCCTCGCTCGATCAGGCAAAGCGCCGCGAAATCTACAACGAGATGCAGATCATGGTGTCGGAAGAAGCAGGCACCATTATTCCGGCCTACATCTCCAATGTGGACGCCGTCACCGAAAAGCTGAAGGGACTGGAGCCCAACCCGCTCGGCGGCATGATGGGCTATGCGTTCGCCGAGTACGTCTGGCTTGCCACCTGATTGGGCTCCAGCGAGGTCCCTGCCCTGGTCCTGAAATCGGAACCGTGGGCGACGAAATCGCCGGGTGATGTGGGAGTGCGAACGTGAGAAGACAGATTTCGTCGCTCGTGATGAGACGGCTGCTGATCGCCTTGATCACGCTCTTGATCGTTTCCATTGCCGTATTCTCTGCCACCGCGCTGTTGCCCGGCGACACAGCCACCATCCTGCTTGGACAGTCCGCGACGCCAGAAGCCGTCGAGGGTCTGCGCAAGGCGATGCACCTCAACGATCCCGCGATCATCCGATTCCTGAAATGGATCGCCGGCATCTTCCAGGGCGATTTCGGCACGTCCTACGCCAACAACGTGCCGATCGCCAATCTGATACATGGACGCCTTGCCAACACGATGAAGCTTGCAGGATTGACGGCCGCGATCGCCGTGCCATTCGCCCTGACGCTTGGCATCACTGCCGCGATGTGGCGGGGCACGCTTTACGACCGCATCGTTACCGTCGCCACGATCGGTATCATCTCGGTACCGGAGTTCATGATCGCAACCCTGGCCGTCCTGCTCTTCGCCGTGTATCTCAAATGGCTGCCGGCACTGTCCTTCACCAACGAGACCAAGTCGTTCTATGACCTGATGCGGACCTACGCGATGCCGGTCATGACGCTCACATTCGGCGTGTCTGCGCAGATGATCCGCATGACGCGCGCTGCCGTGGTCGAGACTTTGAACACACCATACGTGGAGATGGCGCTTCTCAAGGGGGCATCGCGTCCCCGGATGGTGCTGAGACATGCACTTCCGAATGCGCTTGGTCCCATCGTGAATGCGGTCGCACTCTCGCTATCGTACTTGCTCGGCGGCGTGATCATCGTGGAGACCATCTTCAACTATCCCGGGATCGCAAAGCTGATGGTCGATGCCGTTTCCACCCGCGATCTCCCGCTGATCCAGACCTGCGCGATGATCTTCTGCCTTGGTTACCTGGCATTGATCACGGCTGCGGACATCGTCGCCGTCCTTTCCAATCCGAGGCTCCGATGACGACATCGACTTCGTCCGGCCGGCGCGGCATTCGATTGGGCTATCGCGCCAATCTTGTCGGCATCTCGGCTCTGGGCGTGATCCTTCTCTGGGTCGTCGTCGCCCTTTTCGCCCCGCACATGATCCCCCATTCCGTCGGCGAGATCGTCGATACGGATTATTTCGGGCCTGTGAGCCGAGACCTGTGGCTCGGGTCCGACTATCTCGGTCGGGATATCTTTTCGCGCATCCTGATGGGAGCGCGCTATACGCTCGGCATTTCGCTTGCCGCCGTCTCGATCGCCTGTTTCAGCGGCGTCGCGCTCGGCATGACGGCAGCCGTTGCCGGAGGCTGGCTCGACACCATGCTGAGCCGGTTTCTCGATGCGCTGAACTCGATTCCAAGCAAGCTGTTCGGCCTCGTCGTGGTCGCCGCGGTCGGCTCGTCGATCCCGGCGCTGATTGCGACGCTGTCGGTGATCTACACCCCGGGAGCCTATCGGTTCGCCCGGGCTCTCGCTGTCAATGTCAACACGATGGACTTCATGGTGGTGGCCCGGATTCGCGGCGAAAAGCTCCCCTATCTCATCGCCTCGGAAATCCTGCCCAATATTCTGGGTCCAGTGTTGGCCGACCTCGGCCTCCGCTTCGTCTTCGTTGTGCTACTGCTCTCCGGTCTGTCCTTTCTGGGACTCGGCGTGCAACCACCCTACGCCGACTGGGGCGCGCTCGTGCGCGAGAATATCGGTGGACTGCCCTTTGCTGCGCCGGCGGTGCTCTTCCCCTCGCTCGCCATCGCAAGTCTCACCATCAGCGTCAACCTTCTGATCGACAATCTGCCGCGCAGAATCCGCGACCGGAGCCCCGAATGACGGGAAACCTCGTTGAGATCCGCAACCTCAGGGTTGAGGCGACAACCGACTCCGGCAGGCGGCTGGAGATCATCAAGGGCGTCAGCCTCGATATCGCCGAGGGCGAGATCGTCGCCCTGATCGGCGAGAGCGGCTCGGGCAAAACGACCATCGCCCTGACGCTGATGGGCTACACCCGGCAAGGCTGCAAAATAACAGGCGGTGAAGTCCGTGTGGGCGGCGTTGACATGGTCGGCCTTTCGGAAACGGAACGCGCCGGCATTCGTGGCACGACCGTGGCCTACGTGCCGCAGAGTGCTGCGGCCGCCTTCAACCCGGCGATCACCATCATGGATCAGGTCGTCGAGGTGGCGCAAATTCACAAGCTCATGCCGGCCGCTCAGGCGCGAGCGAAGGCCATTTCGCTGTTCAGGGCCTTGTCGTTGCCGGAGCCGGAAGCCATCGGCGACCGTTATCCTCACCAGGTCTCGGGCGGGCAACTTCAGCGCCTCGCCGCAGCCATGGCCCTGATCGGCCAACCGAAGATTGTGATCTTCGACGAGCCCACGACGGCGCTCGATGTCACCACGCAAGTGGAGGTGCTGCGCGCGTTCAAGACCGTGACGAGACAGCACAATATCGCCGGTATTTATGTTTCCCACGATCTGGCCGTCGTCGCCCAGATCGCGGATCGGATAGTCGTGCTGAAGGATGGTGAAATCCGGGAGACCGGCACCACCAGCGAGATCCTCGAACATGCTCGCCATCCCTATACTCAGGAACTCCTGGCCGCTTTCAGGCCGAAGGCGCAAGAGCGCGTCCCGGAAATCGAAACGACAGCGAACCTGCCTTTGCTGATGGTGGACCAGCTGACCGTCGGCTACGGCTCTCGCCTGCGCAATGGAGAACCGTTGGTCAGTGCTGTCCAGTCGGTCAGCCTCAGGCTGGACCGGGGCCGAAATCTGGGCGTCATCGGCGAATCTGGCTGCGGGAAGTCAACCCTTGCCCGGGCAATTGCCGGCATCCTGCCGGCCCACGCGGGAGGCATCACCTTCAATGGCCGGGAATTGGGGAAAGCCGGCCGCAGCCGCACCCGCAACGAACTCCGCCAGATTCAAATCGTATTCCAGCATGCCGACACCGCGCTTAATCCAGCGAAGTCCGTGGAAGACATACTGGGACGCCCCCTCACCTTTTATCATGGGACGAGGGGTAAGGCGCGCGATGCGCGCATCAGCGAGCTTCTCGATCTGGTCCGCCTTCCCAAATCCGTGCGCCAACGACGGCCAGGAGAACTTTCAGGCGGTCAGAAGCAGCGTGTCAATTTCGCTCGGGCGCTTGCTGCTGAACCGACGCTTATCCTGTGCGACGAGATCACGTCGGCCCTCGATACGGTTGTTGCGGCCGCGGTGATCGAGCTCCTGAAGGAGTTGCAGCGGGAGCTCGGTCTTTCCTACATCTTCATCAGCCATGATCTGTCGGTCGTCGAGGCGATCTGCGACGAGATCATCGTCATGTATCGCGGTCAGAAGGTCGAGGAGATCACGCCGGTCCGGTCAAAGGTACCGGAGCATCCCTATACCCGGCTTTTGTTCTCTTCAGTGCCGAAACTCGACCCGACCTGGCTAGATGGATTGCAGCAGGATCCAGAGCAGGTGCGGACCTATTGCCACCACTAGCTGGCGCAGTGGCATCAAGCCGGGAAGAGGCTGGTCAGTGGCATGTGGGAGCGCACGATAGGCGACTTGAGGACAACGAAGCTGAAATACTTATCGATGCCGATATCCATATCGGTCAGACGCTCCATTATCGTCTGGTACTCGCCGATGCTGGCGGCGACGAATTTCAGCATGTAGTCGTAGCCTCCCGAGACCAGATGGCATTCAATCAGCTGGTCGACTTTCTCAACCGCGCTCAGGAAGCGGGCAAAGTCGATCTGTCGATGGTTCTTCAGCGTCACTTCCGTGAACACGGTCAGCGTCTGTCCCAGCTTGCGCATGTTGATCTGGGCTGAGTAACCCTCGATGTAGCCCTCGGTCTGCAGTCTCTTCACGCGCATGAGGCATGGGCTGGGCGACAGATTGACCAGCTCGGCAAGCTCGACATTGGTGACGCGGCCGTTCTTCTGGAGTTCGTGAAGAATCTTGATGTCAATCCGATCGAGTTTCATTGAGCGCCCTCCACTCATCAACGCGCAGCAGAAAATTCTGCACAGCGAGCAAAAAGCTTACTTCTCTCGCAGCCGACGTCCGTCACTGACATGTATCGTTCGGACAGAACGCCGTTTTGCAGTACATGGAGGATACAGCATAAAATGCTGGACCACCATCGAATCCGGTGCCGTCTACGCGAATGCGCGATCTAAGATGCAGTCATCGAAATCCAGGAACACAGGATGCCCGCGCCCCTCTGTCAGATTGAGACCTCGCCTGATCTTCCCGACCGCGCCGACGTGGTGGTCATCGGAGGCGGCATTATCGGAGTGTTCGCGGCCTATTATCTCACCTTGCGCGGCCTCAGCGTCGTTCTCGTGGAGAAGGGGCGGATTGGCGCCGAGCAATCCAGCCGAAACTGGGGTTGGTGCCGCCAGCAAAACCGCGATGCTCGAGAGCTGCCGATGGCAACCAAGAGCCTGGACCTGTGGGAGAGATTTGGCGCTGAAAGCGGAGAGAACACCGGTTTCTCCCGCTGCGGCCTCCTGTACCTCAGCAACGATGAGGCCGAGCTGGCGGGCTGGGCGCGCTGGTGCGACTTTGCCCGCGGCGTGAACGTCAGCACTCGCATGCTCGATGCGACCGAAGCTACTTCCCATGGCGCAGCCACCGGGCGCGCCTGGAAGGGCGGCGTCTTCTCGGCGAGCGACGGCATCGCCGATCCCTCCAATGCGGCCCCTGCGGCAGCGCGGGCCATCCTCAAGGGTGGAGGCACCGTGCACCAGATGTGCGCGGCACGGGGATTAGAGACCGAGGGCGGCCGGGTGAGCGCGGTCGTGACCGAGCGCGGTACGATCCGCACCAAGGTCGCCATATTGGCAGGAGGCGCGTGGTCCTCCTCCTTCTGCCACCAGTCCGGCATCCGCCTTCCGCTTGCCTCGATCCGCTCGTCCATCCTTTCGGTCTCGACTGCCGTGAAGGGCTTACCCGATGCATTGCATACCTCCGGCGTTTCGGTCACGAAACGCGGCGATGGCGGATATACACTCGCCATCAGTGGTCGAGGGCGCGTTGATCCGACAGCCCAGCAGTTCCGCTTCGCCCCGCAATTCCTCCCGATGTTTCTGCGGCGCTGGCGCAGTCTGCTCCCCGGAGGCCTCGAGGGTGTATGGTCGGGACATGAAACACTCCACCGTTGGCGGCTCGACAGCCCTACGCCGATGGAGCGGGTTCGCATTCTGGATCCGGCGCCCGATCGAAGCACAATTGAACTCACGCATCGGCGCGCCCTCGACCTCTTACCGGCCCTGAGGGACACGAAAATCACCGCTGCATGGGCGGGCTACATCGACTCGACGCCCGACGGCGTGCCAGCCATCGGAGAGGTTTCATCTCTACCCGGCTTGATATTGGCCGCGGGCTTCAGCGGACACGGCTTTGGTATCGGCCCGGGCTCCGGCCACCTGGTCGCGGATATCGTGACTGGGGCGGCGCCAATCGTTGATCCGAAGCCCTACCGACCAGATCGCTTCGCTGGCTTTGCGGTCGGAAAAGTTTCGGATTTCTGAGTGGTGGAAGGCCAGCCGATGTCCGAGTGGTATCGGCTGAGGCGATAGCGCCTGCAAAGTTTGGACACTGACCTCACCGGGTTGCCGCCTTCGGCGCAACTGCCACCTGCGAGCTCGCGCGGCTACCGCAAGGCGTACAAAATCGTAGAGGAACGTAGTTTGGCGAGGAACGCCGTGCAAATGGCGGAGAGAGGGTCAAGTCAATCCCCGTTAAAAGACAAAGTGTTTCCGGAGGGCAACTTAACTCGGGACATTGCTTCTTAATACCCTGCTAAGAGCTGCTGCCTGCGCGAAATCGATCCCGTCCCATGCTGGACACCGGAGTGCGCACGACGCCTAAGTCGCGGCACGATTGTTGAGGGCGAGGCTTTTGCCAATTGGCAGGTCCCGTTCGATCGGAATGGCCTGGTAAGCACCTGGCAGCTAAAGTGGTGTGATGCGCGCGTGAAGAACGGCGGCACGCCCGTCATCGACAGCGGCAAGGCAACGGTCGATCGCCGCATCAAGCTGAACCGGATCAACTACTTCCTCGCCGTAGCCGCCGAAGGCGGATGCAACATCGGCGAAGCATCGGCGCTCCCCCTGCCGGCCTGACGCAAGCAGCGACTGGAATGAATTCATCCTCTGCGCCACACCGTCGGGATAGACGCGCTGGACCGACGCTTTGACGGCTTGCCATCCACCATTGTCGAGGACGACGGTAAAGATCGGCAATTGATACTGCTGGGCCGTTGCGTAGACGGAATCCGGTGAGGAGAAGTGGAAGGCGCCGTCGCCGACGACCTGCACAACGCGGCGGGAAGGTTGCGCCAGCTTGAGGCCGAGTGCCATGCCGCCGCTGAACCCCAGCCCACCCCCCGCGAGGCCTACATAGCTGCCAGGCTCTGTCCGCCGGAGTTGCTGTTGCAGCAGCGGCCCATTGCGAATCGCTTCATTGATGACGATGTCGTTCGGCGAAAGCGCTGCACTCAGGCGGGCAAACAGGTGGGCAGGATTGATCGCACCTTGAACGCCTTCCGCGGCCGCAGCCGCCTGACGCCGTGCCTCGGCAGCTTCGCGCGCGGGGGCCCAGCTCGAAATCCGCGCCTGGGCCTTGCTCCGATAGGACTCGTCAGCGCGTTCCTCCACAATATCCAGCACTTGCTGCAGAACGGTCGCGCAGTCGCCCTGGACGCGCATGTCGGTGGCAAATCCCCACATCGGAAAATCTGCCTTCAGCGGATCGACATCGATCTGGATCCAGCGCCTGGCTGCGGCTGCCTTCAACGATTGCGGCACAAAAGGCACATCGACATCGAGCAACAGCCCAAGATCCGCCTGTGACACGATTGAGGCCGGATCAAATCCCGCAAAGCACGGTGACTCCTGAGAGATATTCAGATCGATCGAATTGAATTCAACGACACGGATGCCGCAAGTCCTCGCCAACCGGTCGAGCACGGCGACCGCTTGCGGTTTGCGACCAAGATAAGCGGTCACGGCAACCGGATTTTCTGCGCTCATGAGGGCTTCGGCAATCGTGGCCGCGCGCCCCGGCTCGATGCCGCCCGCCCGAACGCTGCCGTAGCGCGCCGGCGGATAGGCCGGCATTGCGGAATCGTCCCAGGTTTCGGCCAGCGTCTCACGCGGCAGCAACATGTAGACTGGCCCCGGGGGATCGCTCTGCATGAAAGCAGCGGCGCGGGCCAATGCTTCCTTCACGACCACCCCGGACGGCAGCGAGTAGTCCCATTTGACATACGGCCGCACGATGCTGGCGGGATCAAAGCTATCCTGAACGAAGTGGACGTAGGTGTCGCGCGATCCCAGCAGTTCGCCATGCAGAGTAAATGGCGCCCGGCCGGCAAACAGCATGACCGGCAGGCGATAGCGGAAGAGATTCTGGATCGCCATGCAGGCGTTGGCGGTGCCGGCATCGACATGGACGAATACGGCCTGCCCGCGCCCGGTAGCGAGGGCGTAGCCCGCCGCCATGTGAACCGCGACCACTTCGTGGGGACACAGTATCACTTGCGGGTGCCGGCGCCCTTCGCTGTCCCAGCGCGCGATCTCCTCGATCAGTGAGACATGGTCCGTACCGAGATTGGCAAAGACGTAGTCGACCCCGATATCCGAGAGTCCTTCGAGGAAGTAGTGTGCAGTGCTGCGCTTCGTCATGTCCGGATTTCTTTCCCAGACATCAGAATGCAGCCTGGGTCGCAGTACCGGCAACAATGTACCAAGTAACGAGCAGACCGCAAATCAGCGCTCCCGGCAGCGATGTGCCGGTGCGTCGCCAAGTGAACGTCGAGATGATAGCGACGGTGGCAAACACCGGGATGAACTGGATGCCGATAATGGTGGACAGCGGCACGACCGGCGAGCTCGGGACGGGATTTATCAGTTTTCCGCCCAGCCAGAGAGCCAGATACTGGCCGCCGATAAGGATAGTGAAACCAAGCGAAAGCGACAGGATCATCGCGGCGTAATGACCAGGAGCCGAGGCGCCGAGGCGGCTGAAGTTGCGGTGCTGGGCGTGCAACGCGACGACGAAGAACAGGGTGAACGGTATCAGGTAAATCAGCATGATCATCCATTGCGTCGCACTCGGCAGCTTGAGCGCCACGACCCAGAACCGGAAGTCGATCTTGAACAGGACATCGGCCAGCCACATCGCAACATAACCGACAGCAACGGTCGCGACCGCAATCAGTATCGATTGACCCACGACGCCCTTTCGGATCGGGCGCTTCGGCAACAGGGGAAGCAACGCCAGCGTAATCGCCGTATTGATCAGAGCCCAGAGTGCGATCTGGGTGGTGAAGGATTGCGGCAGGAAGCGGGATGCGGGAAGCCACGTGGCTCCAAGTGCAAAGGCTGGATAGTATGTGATGGCCGGCAGCAGCGCCGAGAGCCAAAACGCGATCCACCAACGTCCGTTCTGCATGGATGGTGCTGAGGTCGTCACACCAGGGCCAGACGGGACGGCGCGGAGCACCGAAAATGGCGCCATGCCGAGCAGAGATTCGAACGCACCAAGCAGGAGGACGACAAGTCCTACCAGTGCGACCAGCGTCCCAACTTCCTTCCAGAGCCAGATCTGATCGGTCGATGGCAACGGTGTGCCCCCGGTCAGCGTTTTACCGAACCAGTCGAGACTATAGCCGATCGCCTCGCGCGAGAAATGATCGGCGGGATGGGTGATTGCCGGCGTATGGAGAACCCGTGCCGTGCCCTTGGCGATATCGCCGTACACCTTGCCGGGCTCGATCGGTCCCGCAACACCGAACACCGCGGCAAGCTTTGCCGACTTGGGAATATCAGCAGCATACTCGCTGCCCCACATGATCAGTGAAAATTCGTCGTATTGCGAGAAAACGAGTGCGAGATTGCGTGGCCACGTGGGCGTTCCGTCGGCTGCGAACGGCTTTCCGGTCGAGGAGCCCTCGAGCACGATCGACCTGTAAGCGTCGGGCATCGCCGTCGCCGCGGCCTGCACGGTCCAGCCGCCCATCGAATGCCCTTCAAGCCCGATGTTGTTCTTGTCCACATAGGGCAGGCTCCGCAGATAGGTGAGTCCGTCGGGGCCGCCAAAGCCGTTGGCGATGGCCGGTGGATCACTGTAGCCGTGACCCGTCTGGTCAAGCGCCACGACGACATAACCGCGACGCGCAAACTCGATCGCAAAGCCGTCCTGCGTCTCGCGCGAATTCAGATAACCGTGGACCGCGAGAATCCCCGGTGCCGGCGTCTTCTCGGTCGCATTCGCTGGAATATAGACAAGGGCGCTCATGGTATTGCCCTTGGCGCCCTTGAAGCGGACGTCTTCGATGCGAATTCCATTCGCGGTCTGGGTGAAATGAGCGAGCAGCCCGCCGAGAACGATCAGAACGGCGCCGATCGCGGCCAAAGTCCCTTTTTGACCCATGAAGTCCTCCCCTTGGTAGCCCGGCTTCGTACCGTGGCCTGATCAGGCCCAGTCTGGCTGCGCGTAGCGCGCCATACTGGATTTCATCGCGGGCACATTCGGCTACCGAAATATCTTGCAGGTTCCGATCGTTCAGAATAGTCACAAAATTCTCATCATTTCATAAGGTAAACTCATGATCCCGACGATGCGACAGCTCGAAGCACTCGTTCTGGTCTATCGCCATGGCAGCCTCACCAAGGCCGCCGCCGAAATGCGCGTGACGCAATCGGCGGTCAGTCTCCTGATCAGGCAGATTGAGGAGAACTTTCAGCTCAGACTGTTCGACCGCACGACCCGCGCGCTGCGTCCGACCCTCGCCTGCAAGGACGCGATACCGATTGCGGAACGGATACTTGCTGGCGCCAACGGATTGGCCAGGCACATGAGCGATCTGGTCGAGGTGAAGGCAGGTCGGACTACAATTGCGGTGTCGGCGGGAGTTGCCTCTGCATTGCTCCCTCGCGTCCTGGCGCGATATCGAGCGGACTATCCGGACGTCCGCGTCGAGATCTTCGATGTTGCGCCTGATGACTTGCTTCCGTTTGTCACCGCCGGAGATGCCGAATTGGGCATCGGAAGCGTTGAGAACGCCGACACGCCGGACGTGAAGATCGAAACAATTACGCACAGCTCACTATCGGCTATTGGGATCAAGGACGGTCGCTTTGAGAAAGCTTCCCGGCTGACGTGGGACAGCCTCGAAAAATGCAACTTGATCGCAATGCGCCGCGGAACAAGGATCAGGTCGCAAATCGATGATGCCCTAGCCAGGACCGGACGTCAGCTAAAACCAAATCTGGAAGTTTCTCTCATCACGACTGCACTGGCATTGACGGCAGAAGGCGCCGGAATAAGCATTTTGCCTGCACATATGCTTCCCGTGGCGCAATTCCCGACGCTCGCAGCCGTTCCCTTGTCTCGCCCCGCGATAATCAGACACGTTTCTCTGGTAAGCCGGGCGGATTTCGTCCTCTCACCAGCGGCCCAACGCTTCGTGGAGACAACGAGACAGCTCTTGTCCGTTCGACGCGCCGCCGACCGAAGAGGCGACGTGTCTGCCCATTCCAGCCCGAAAAAGACCAGACCACGAATTCAATAATTCAGAGCGGTGGCCGACAGCCGACCGGCTCACCGCATCTGCGCAGACGTCATGAGCACGTTAAGGCGCTACACATGCGAATTGCCGCATTGCGGGATTCATAAGGCGTCCTGATTAATGGATGAGTATTTTGTGGCTAACGGGAAGCGTCCGGAACACGCAATATGACCCGACGTGCCCGCGTATCTGCCAACCAACAACAGGAGGAGAACGATGATGACCGTAGAAATCGAAACCTGTTGGCTTGGCGCTCGGGCCTAGCAAAACGGCACCGGTAAAGACCCATGAGAAGCGCTTCAAGAGCAGTGATAGCAATCGTGCTCGCATGCCAGTGCGCTGCGGTTGGGAGTGGTAGGGCTGCGAGTGCTTACCCCGAACGTGCGATCCGCCTCGTCGTTGGGTTTCCCGCCGGCGGCAGTTCCGATGCAATCGCACGCATCGTGCAGCCGAACGTCGAAAAGCAATTGGGCCAGACGCTGGTGATTGAAAACCGCCCGGGCGCGGGCGGCGCGATCGCGATGGGCATCGTCGCCAAAGCACCACCAGATGGGTACCTGATTGGACTGGGCGGCGCGGCGGGGCTGGGCGTAAGCCTCGGCGTCCAGGAGAACATAACCTATGACGCGCGCAAGGACCTTGCGCCCATTACGGGCCTCGCCTCGGTGCCTTTCATTCTGGCAGCTTCGAATTCGCTGCAGGGAAAGACACTTCGCGACATCATCGCCATGGCAAAGCAGCCAAACAAGCTTGCACTCGGTCACGGCGGTAACGGCACGCTGATGCATCTCGCAAGCGAGATGTTCAATCAGATGGCTGATACCAGGCTCGAGCTGGTGCCCTATCGGGGCATGGCCCCGGTAGTTACCGACCTGATTGGCGGACATATGCCGCTCGGGATCGTCGATCCTCCGTCAGCGATGACCGCGATAAAGGGCGGACTGATTACGCCCATCGCCGTCTCGTCGGCTCATCGATATCCAGGTCTTCCCGAGACGCCAACGTTTGCCGAACAGGGCCTCACTGATTTTGAGGCGATTGGCTGGTTCGGCATCGTTGCGCCGGCGGGAACGCCTGGCGATGTTGTCGCGAAAATCAACTCGGCATTCGTGACGGCGCTGAACGATCCGGCAATCGTGGAGCGAATCCGCGGGCTGGGCTCTGACCCGATGCCGATGGCGCCGGATGAATTTTCACGATTCCTTGAGAGTGAGGCGAGGAAATGGGAAACTGTTGCCGCCAAGGCAGGAAAAAATTGACCTCATTTCACTCGCGCTTCGCAAATCCTCCTGATCGCGCAAATGTCCGATTTGTTCGCCCCAATATCCAAATCTACGACGCACGCGTGATCGATCTGTACCGGTAGATCCGTGCGCGGTATCTCGTTGGTGCGAAGGGGGCACAAACGAAGGCAAAGCGTAGGATCGGCTCCCGACCCAATTTCAGAAAGATCACGCTGGCTTTCCAAACGCTGTCCCGCCTGGAAGCAATCCGGGGGCCAAAATCGACAAATGGCGGAGGGAGTGTCAGTCAACCCTCATTGAAAGATAAAGCACTCTCGACTTTTGTAGACCAAAACCCACCAATTCAGCTACGCGCGAATATGAAGATTCGTGTGAGAAAGCCGCCAATCAAGACCGGAAGGCTGTATGTCCCCGTGCGTGACCATTGGAAGTACATGGGCAGACTTCGCGGTCAGAACCCTCATCCGCTTCCGCAAGAAGCGGCTCTCCCCGGCAAGTCAGAGCGCCCTCAACGGAGGTAGAGCCTTAGTCGAAGCTCTCAATCGCAAAGCCGGGCAATCTGAGCCCCACACGCGCGCATAGGCTCCTGCGATTGCGCCACGCGCGCCTGAATGAGAGCACCTTCAAAGGCCGCCAAGATTACCGGTGCGAGCGTCTCCGCATTCTTCGGGGCCATTCCGCATCGGATCAAGCCATCAGCAATCGTTTGCTGCCAGAGAGCGAACGCGTTCTTGCACGCCTTGGTGAGCGCCTGAGATTGGGGTGCAGTTTCCAGTGCAACGGTGCACACGGGGCAACCAGCGGTGAACCCGGACTTCGCCAACTGCGCCGCGCTACCCGCAAACAACTTGCGGATACCGTCCGCAGCGCGGCCGCCTTCGGGGAAGCACTGCGCGATGCCCGCAGCGACATTCTGTGACGCCCATTCGAGAGCGGCGACGCCAACCTGCTCCTTACCATCCGGAAAATAGTGATAGGCGGAGCCCCAGGGCGCTCCCGACTCCTGCACCAACCGCCGCCATGAGGCCGCGGCATAGCCTTCCCTCTGAAAGAGGGACATGGCGGCCAAAATCATTTGTTCGCGCGGTGAATGGGCTGTCATGGCTGTTGACTAGGACGACTGTCTTATCTATTGGTGAGGGAGCGTTAGGACAAGCGTCATAGTGGAGGGTGCGGGTCTATGAAGGCGGTATTGTTGCATGCCTACGGCGATGCCGAGGCGCTTCGGGTGGAAGAGGTTTTGAAACCGCAGCCCGGGGCTGACGAAGTGCTCATCCGGATCGAAGCCGCGAGCGTCAATTACGCCGACATCGTGCGTCGGCGCGGTGATCCCTATCCACTGCCGACACCTTTGCCGGCGATCCTCGGCAGCGAAGCCGCCGGCGTCGTAGACGCAGTTGGCCTGGGCGTCACAACGCTGCATCCAGGTGATCGGGTGTTCGCGTTTTTCGGCGGAGACGGTCTTGGCGGCTACGCCGAGTACGCCCTCGCCGGCGTCGACAATGTCATCAAACTGGACCCAAGACTCGATCTTGACGTCGCTTCCACGCTTGTTGTTGCCGGCGTCACTGCTTTTCAAATGCTCAAGGAAGCTGGACGGCTCAAGCCCGGCGAATCCGTCTTCATTCCCGGCGGCGCCGGGGGCGTTGGCAACTACGCAATTCAGCTCGCCAAGATTTTGGGCGCCGGCCGCGTCATTGCCGGCGCCAGTACACCCGAACGCCGGCAGCAAGCCTTGGCGCGAGGCGCCGACCACGCTGTCGACTCTATCGCCGCTGATTGGCCGCGCGAGGTGAAACGGCTTACCGGCGGACGCGGGGCCGATGTGGTTCTCGATATGGTCGGAGGCTCATTTTTCGACCAGGCTCTCGCCGCGCTCGCACCATTCGGGCGCCTCGTTGTTTATGGGACTGCAAGCAGGCGCCCCTCTTCTTTTGTCGCCCAGCGCCTCATGCCGATGAACCAAGCGGTGATTGGCTATTACGTCAGTCACTGGTTCAAGGCCCGGTCGGATGAAGCGCAGAAGGCCTTCGATACTGTTGCGGAACTTGTCACCCAAAAGCGCCTTCACGTGGAGGTTGCCGGGCGGCTGCCTCTCGAAGGAGCCGGCGAAGCTCACCGCATCATGGAAGCTCGGCAGGCGACGGGAAAATATGTGCTTAAGCCATCGCTGACCGGCCCCTTGAGCTAAGCAGCGCCACGCATGGACGGCGGCACGCAGCACGCCGCCGATATTTCGGAGCCGAAGATGGCCGGCCGGCTGATCCTGCAAGGAAGGAAACCATGACGATGGGCGACGAGCGTCCTGCATCGCGAGAGAATGAAGGATTAGCGTTCTTCCGTGAGCTTTTGCGCACAGGGACGCCAGCTGCTCCCATCTGCACGCCACTGAATTTCCAGCTATCCGCGGCAGCGCACGGCAGCACGGAGTTTACAGGTTGGCCCGGGCCACAGTTCGCAAACCCTGGCGGGGTTGTGCACGGCGGTTACCTCGCCGTGATTTTGAGCTCGGCAATGTCCTGTGCCGTACACACGACACTCGATGAAGGCGAGCGTTTTACGACAACGAACTTTAATGTGAATCTCACCCGTCCGCTAAAGCCGGGACCGGGCCCTGTTATCGCCTCTGGCGTCGTGGTTCACCGTGGCAGACAGGGCGCGACCGCCGAGGGTCGCATCGTCGATAGCGCGGGCAAGCTTCTTGCGCATGGCACAACCACTTGCGTGATTTTCGCTGCGCGAAAGCAAGACTAGCAATCGCGTGCTTACCAAATTGGTCGCTTCACAGGACCTCACGAGGAGGCGCTTGATTGCGGTAGATCCGTCATCAGCCTCGATCTAAGAGATCCCGCGGACAACGCGAAGTCCGCCGAACCCACGGTCAAAAGCTACGGTTTGCGCGCTGACTAGCGCGTATCATCGCGGAACTAGCCGCAACAGCCTTTGTCGCGCCAGTCGTTGTGTTGCTGCCGATTCGAGTGGACTGGCGGAGGGAGAGAATCTGTAAAAAAACTTGCTGGACCGCTGCGCCTCAGGTGCTCTCGATAGGCGAGAGGGACTGGATTTCCCGGCCTCTCCGCGTACCGTCGCAGATCTAGACTGCCGTTGGACGCGGCATCATTGTACCTGAACAGGCAATTCCAGACGCACGCAACCCTGCCCGGTTAGCCATCGGATGGCTAAGCCCAAGATTTCATTCCAGGGGCTCCTTTAGGTGGCACTGAATGGGGCCTCCGCGGACCGGTGAGGGACGGATTTTCGAAATCCTTCGCGACTTTGTCTTGTATGCCGGCGATGCCCGCTTATTTTTCGGAGCGGTTAGCCGTCGCTAGCTTCGACTGCTATTTCATCCAAAATAAACCCGACTAGAAGATAGGAGGAGAGCATGAAATTCCGTCCGCTTCACGACCGCGTCGTGGTCAAGCGCATCGACGCAGAAGAGAAGAGCGCCGGTGGCATCATCATTCCCGACACGGCCAAGGAAAAACCCTCCCAGGGTGAAGTCATCGCCGTTGGCCCCGGCGGCCGCGACGAAAACGGCAAACTGATCCCGATCGACGTCCAGGTCGGTGACCGCGTATTGTTCGGCAAGTGGTCGGGCACCGAGGTCAAGATCGACACCCAGGAGCTGTTGATCATGAAGGAGAGTGACATCATGGGCGTTCTCACCGACCTGTCTTCCAAGAAGAAGGCCGCCTAATCCATCGCTCAAGCGCCTGTCGAGCGCCTGATTAAGGGTGAGACTAAATCAAAAACGCAGGGAGACCCACTATGTCAGCCAAAGAAGTCAAATTCGGAGTCGAGGCCCGCGACCGCATGCTGCGCGGTGTCGACATCCTCCACAATGCGGTAAAAGTGACGCTCGGTCCGAAGGGCCGCAACGTCGTTCTCGACAAGTCGTTCGGCGCTCCCCGTATTACCAAGGACGGCGTCACCGTCGCCAAGGAGATCGAGCTCGAGGACAAGTTCGAGAACATGGGTGCCCAGATGGTGCGCGAAGTCGCCTCCAAGTCCGCAGACGCGGCTGGCGACGGCACCACCACCGCGACCGTGCTCGCCGCTGCGATCGTCCGTGAAGGCGCCAAGTCGGTTGCCGCCGGCATGAACCCGATGGATCTGAAGCGCGGTATCGACCTGGCTGTGGAAGCCGTGGTCGCCGACCTCGTCAAAAACTCCAAGAAGGTCACCTCGAACGAGGAAATCGCCCAGGTCGGCACGATTTCAGCCAATGGCGATGCGGAGATCGGCAAGTTCATCGCCGACGCCATGAAGAAGGTCGGCAACGAGGGTGTCATCACCGTTGAGGAAGCCAAGTCGCTCGCGACCGAACTCGAAGTTGTCGAGGGCATGCAGTTCGACCGCGGCTACATCTCGCCCTACTTCGTCACCAACGCCGAGAAGATGCGCGTTGAAATGGATGATGCCTACGTCCTCATTAATGAGAAAAAGCTGTCTCAGTTGAATGAACTACTTCCCTTGTTGGAAGCAGTGGTGCAGAGCGGCAAGCCGCTTGTGATTATTGCCGAAGACGTCGAAGGCGAAGCGCTCGCCACCCTCGTCGTCAACCGTCTCCGCGGCGGCCTGAAGGTCGCCGCCGTCAAGGCTCCGGGCTTCGGCGATCGCCGTAAGGCTATGCTGCAGGACATCGCGATCCTGACCGGCGGCCAGGCCATCTCGGAAGACCTTGGCATCAAGCTCGAGAACGTCACGCTCAACATGCTCGGTCGCGCCAAGAAGGTGATGATCGACAAGGAGAACACCACGATCGTGAGCGGCGCCGGCAAGAAGGCCGACATCGAGGCGCGGGTATCCCAGATCAAGGCGCAGATCGAGGAAACCACCTCGGACTACGACCGTGAGAAGCTCCAGGAGCGTCTCGCCAAGCTCGCGGGCGGCGTCGCGGTGATCCGCGTCGGCGGCGCGACCGAGGTCGAAGTGAAGGAACGCAAGGATCGCGTTGATGATGCGATGCATGCGACCCGCGCGGCGGTCGAGGAAGGCATCTTGCCAGGCGGCGGCGTTGCGCTGCTGCGTGCCTCCGAGCACCTCAAGGGCATTCGCACCAAGAACGACGACCAGAAGACCGGGGTCGAGATCGTGCGTAAAGCGTTGTCCTACCCGGCCCGCCAGATCGCAATCAACGCGGGCGAGGACGGCTCGGTCATCGTCGGCAAGATCCTCGAAAAAGATCAGTACGCCTACGGCTTCGACTCGCAGACCGGCGAATACGGCAACCTGGTCTCCAAGGGCATCATCGATCCGACTAAGGTGGTTCGAGTGGCGATCCAGAACGCGGCGTCCGTCGCAGCGCTTCTGATCACCACGGAAGCCATGGTCGCCGAGCTGCCCAAGAAAGGCGGCGCCGGCCCCGCGATGCCTCCGGGCGGCGGCATGGGGGGTATGGACTTCTAAGTCCAACATTCAAAGCTCGACAATGAGAAGGCTCGGTAGCGACGCCGAGCCTTTGCCGATTTCCTTGCGGTCAGCCGGGGTCCAATTCTGGCACCGTATTGGGCGAGCGCGTCGAAGCCCGCGCCGCCAAAAACTTCTGGCCTGTCTCCGGATCGAAGTAACAGATGATCTTGGTTGGGTGGCGGAGAGAGGAATTAGAAAAAAATTGTTCTTTGGCGCTCGCTCTGGCTCTCTCGGCAAGGGAGAGAACCTTGCTCTGGTACCGATCAAAGACTTGCTCCGTCTGGGACGCCATCGCTGCTCTCTCGTCCCGTGACGAACATTGCAAGTATGCCTGACGGTCTCGGAAAGGCTCAGCAGTCCGCGTTGGCTTCGAGAAGAACTCCTAACGGCTGCCGAGCAAAAGGGGAGTTCCGGACGGCCTTAGCGTGCTGAGGCCTGCTCGCCTCGCCGTCCGTGCACCACATAGGGATCTACTCGCGGCGCGATTTCCTTCGCTTGGCTTCGGAAGGGGTACGAGTCGACTTCGAATTGCTTCTGTTCGAATTTGGGGCGCCTTGAACGTGCCAAAACTTATGGTAGCATTCCGGAGCAAGACGCCTGCAGATTTTGCAATTTTTCACCGCACCAATACCCCCTGGGGGACGCGATGCGAAATCTCTTCTTCATCCTTGCTATAGTTGTTACTTTTTTCTTCAGTTCGAGCAATTCCATGTGGGCTGCCGACGAGATGCGCTGGCCAGAAGCAATAGGACAGCTCCTGGGCGAAAAGACGCGAGCTCTTACCTGCGCACGCGCATTTCGCACTTACGCTTCTAAGAAGCAATTGCCAGGAGGTATAGCGGCCTACAACGCCGCAAAGGCTGACTATGACCAAATTATCGGCGGTCTCTCTATCGCGATCGTGCAGGGCAAGGACCCTGGCAACCTTTCCGATCTTCAAACCAACCTAGAGCACGGGGTCAAGCATCTGGAGGCGTTCTGCAAAATGGCTGACGCTGTCCGACCGAAGAGAGAGGGCGAGAAAGGCGTTTGGGACACACTCCTTAAGTTGCCGATTGACGAACTCATCAAGAGCGTCGGACAGGGAGTTTCCACTCTTTACACTGATCATCGGAAAGATGACGAGCTCACGCGTCAAACGATAAATAACGGTCTCTCAGCTGCTCGGTGGCCCGAATTTGAAGCGATAAAGCGACAATAGCCATGTTCAGATTTACGCTGTTCTCGGCTTCGTGCTGGCTTGCTTTGCATTGGGCAGCCATCGCGGCGCCCGTGTACGATCGCCCGGTTCTGGTCATCGAGCCTGGTATGCATACAGCTCCGGTTAAAGATGTCGCGGTCAGTGGCAAGCGGCCTTTTTTTGTGACGGCGGCGCATGACAAGACAGTGCGATTCTGGTCTACGGAAAATGGTGAGTTGTTACGAACAATCCGCATGCCGGCCGGCCTGGGACACGTAGGGGAATTGTCTTCGATTGCGATCAATCCGGCTGACGGATTGGTTGCGGTTGGCGGATTTGGTGATTTCGATGGCCGCACGCCAGACACCGGCAGCCTATTCATGATCAACGGAGAGAGTGGTGCGATCGAGAAGCGCTTGCTGAACATTCCGAAAACCGTCGTTCAGTCAGCATTTTCGCCCGACGGCCGGTATCTGGCAGCAAGCCTAGCGGAGGGAGGCGTTCTCATCTTCGCCCAAGCAACTGACTGGGGGCGTCAAGCAGCGGACTTTGAATATGGCCGCGGCGGCGTGTATGGGCTTGCGTTCGCGCCGGACGGTAGATCGCTGGCGACAGCGTCTGACGATGGGATGGTTCGGCTCTATGAGATTGGCCAAAGATTCACTCCTGTGTTTCGCTATGCGAGCGGGCATCAGCTTTCTCGCATAGCATTCAGCCCTAATGGTGAAGTTCTCGCAGTCGGCTACGACGACGCCCCGCGGGTGCTGTTGCTAAATGCGCATACGCTTGAGCCTTTGGGACAACCTGATCTTGAAGGCCTAAGCAACGGCTCCTTGAATTATGTCGCATGGTCACCAGATGGGCATACCCTGTACGCGGGTGGTCGATATCAGGACGAGGGACGCAATCGGGTTATCCTAGCATGGGATGAGGACGGGCACGGAAGGAGGCGTGCGCTTCGCGCACAGTGCAGTAACGTAGATATGGCGCCAACGGCTCTCACTACTCTTCAGGATGGACGGCTTCTAGTCGTCAAGGGTGCGCCCTGCTTTGCGATGTTACAGCCACGAGGTGAGATCGAGTGGCAGAAAGCGGCGCCCGGCGGGGACTTTCGGGCGCCGCCTTCACCTCGCGGGGTCTACCGAAATGACACCTTTCGCGTTTCGCGGGATGGCATGATTGTCGATTTCGACTTTCAACAGGGTGGCGTTCCCCTTCGCTTCGACCTGGCGAAGCTAGCGCTTGTCTCACAGCCAAGCGCTGATGGAGCCACAGAAGCGCCGCCTCTGCAGCCAGACGTCGACGTTCCGCTCACGTACGGCGATCGGCTGCTGGTGGTCGCAGCGGGTCCATCCGGGCGTTCCGTCGCAGGAACGGACTTCGAATTGATGGCGCTGGATGCAAACGGCGCGCTCTTATGGGAAAGCGTCGCTGCCGGCCCTGTATGGGGAGCCCAGATAACCGCCGACGGACAAATCGTAGTTGCCGCTTACGGCGACGGTACGATCCGATGGCGGCGGATAGCGGACGGCCATGAGATCATGGCGCTCTTCGTTATGAACAATCTGGACGTTGTGAAGGATCAAGTCGAGTGGGTTGCCTGGACACCGGAAGGTTTCTTTCAGGCGACGCCGGGAGCGCGCGGCCTCGTTCAATGGCACGTGAGCCGCGGCGCTGCCGCGGTAGCCACGACCAAGAGGCTTTCCGACTTCCCCGACTTTGAAAACCCTGATGCCCTACGGATTTCCGTCCGAGAGAAAGAACCGACCCGAGCGCCGAGCGTTGAGGCAGTTCTTAAAGGGCGCCGTCAGGCAAAGGAAGGGACGGGTTCGACTAACTGCCCTGGCCCACATTTGCATATTGCCGCGATCGGCATAGATGACTTCAAGTCTGTCAAAGACGATAGCACATTGAACTATGCAAGCTCGGATGCGGTCGCCCTTGCAACGGAGCTCCAGCGTACTCAACAAGGCTGCACCGAGGGCCCTTCCGGGAGCCTATACGCAGCAGCGACCCTCGAGTTCATTTTACTTAACAAAGACGCCACCAAGGAAAGTATCTACCAAAACCTGGATGCGCTCACCCAGAGGCTCGATGGAAGCAGCGGGCAAGACACGGTAATCGTATTCTACTCGGGACACGGAGAGGTCATTGGGAACGAGTTCTTCTTTGCAACCTATGGCACGAAGGCAACAAACGACGCGTCGCTGAAGGCCACAGCCTTGCGAGCGCGAGAGCTCCAGAGCGAACTGGCCCAAATCAAGACGAAAGCGAAACTATTGATATTTCTCGATGCTTGTCATGCCGGCGCTGCCATACAAGGAACGATGGAGCTTGCGGTCGACAATGATTTGCTTAAGCGGTCCGCCGTACCACCCAATACTTTTATCATGACGTCGTCTTCGAAAACTGAAACGTCGTGGGAAGACAGAAGTCTAGGACATGGTTTTTTCACAGCGGCTCTTCTAGAGGTTCTTAATGGAAAAGCGCCGCACGATGGCAACGTGATCTTCTCGACAGAACTCGCCCACTACGTTCACGGACGAGTCGCTCAGTTGACAACCGGCGGGAATCCACAGCATCCGGATTTTGTGATGAATGGAGAATTGCCGATATTTTCGATTCGCCCGTAGTCGATAAGCCTCTTAACGGTATTTGCATTTCGCTGGTCGAACGTCGTGTGCCTCGCCCGGACTCAACGCCAGCCGAATGCATGGTGGCCGAGAGACCTATGGCACCGACCATCTCGACCTGGCGCTGGCCGTCGGTTATCTCTCAAAGCTTCTGCGCAACGGCATGGTGGTCAGCCATCTGGCCAAACACTTTCGAGAGTTGCTGTTTGAGTTCCAGCGGAGCACGGAGGTCGAGGCGAGCGCTGCCTAAAGTGTCGGCGACGATTTAGGTCAATTTTGCAGCATTCGCGCATGCGTTGTTCCGAAAGAACGCATCCAGCGACCGAGCGCCAACCGTGTGATCGAGAAGCTCCACGCAGCGTCGCTGCGCGTATTGAAAGTTATGGCATATGTCGGCCAGTGGGCGAGCTGGCTCGAATGCCGATTGGCGGTGTTGTCGGGTTTAATCGCGCGAGGTGCACTCCGGGCAGGTGTCGCCAATGCCCTCGAGCACCTCGATGATGGCCAAGGCTGCAGCCTCGGACGAGATGCCATGCGGCGGATTGCGGCCGGCGATCTCGAAGGCGCGCTCGCGCGCATGCGGATCAGCACGATCCTGCATCCAGCCGTGCTCCTCACACTCGCGGATGGCGCCGGCGTCGTTCAAGACGGCGATCGCCCAGCCCCGCAGTGTCCGGAAACCACACCGGCACCTTCTTGCCATCGATGGTGTTGTACTCACTGAATGAGGTGAACGGCACCAGGCAGCGATGCTCCGGATCAAGCCATCGTTTCCAGTGGGCGCTGCCGACGTTGCGGATGTTGGTCGTTCCCGAATCGGGTTCCATTCGCAGCAATTCCTTGAAGTCGACTGACGTGCCCTTGGCTTCGAGTTTTTGCGCCCGCTTCTTGGTGGCGTTCAATAACGCCTGCCGAGAGGAGGGCATGCCCCAGCGGGCCATGGTGATCTCACGGCCGTCGGCTGCGTTGCGAACGATCGGAGCCGGGGTAGTCCGGAAAGATGCCGGGTATCGAAGGCAGGTTTCGGATAGCCGCCGCGTCTGGATCGCCGGTCCGGGTGCCGCTGCGCCCAGGCGCGGATCGCTCAGGACGGCCTCCCAATATTCCGGCGTCAACTCGTCGATCGATTCCGAAGAACTTGCCGGCCCGGACCTGCCGTCGGCCGAAAAGGCAAGCTTTTCCATTTGCTTAGGGGATGGCATGCGCCAACTCGCGGGTCGATCGCTCACGGCCCAATCTAGAACATAAGAAGAACAAATGTCGAGTCCTGGGTAATGCGGCCGAGACAAGTTTCTTCTCCCGCTCAGGCGCGGAGCCTGCTTCCCAGAGATCTTGTGGACGGCGCCAGGAAGGGCAGAATTAGGGGCCGACCTTGTCGGAACCAGCCTCCCCTGTTCGTCTTGAGTACTACAGCCCCATCGGAGTATCGCGTTCATGACTCCTCGAGCAAATTGGAAAGGCTTTTTGCGTCTGTCTCTCGTTACGTGCCCCGTGGCGTTGTTTCCGGCCACTTCGGAGAGCGAGAAGATTTCCTTCAACCAGCTCAATCGGCAGACGGGTCACCGCATCAAATACCTTAAGGTCGACGCGGACACTGGCGACGAGGTGGCCAACGAGGACATCGTAAAAGGCTATGAGCTCGAAAAGGGCCAGTTCATCGAGGTGACGAAGGAAGAACTTGATGAGCTCGCGCTCGAATCCACCCGAACGATCGACATCGACGAGTTCGTCGAAAAGGCGGATATCGATCCACGCTATCTGATCCGCCCCTATTATCTGCGCCCAGACGGCAAGGTCGGACACGACGCTTTCGCGGTCATTCGCGAGACCCTCAAGGAGATGAACAAGGTCGCGATTGGTCGCGTGGTCCTGACCAACCGCGAGCACATCATCGCGCTCGAGCCTTTGGAGAAAGGCCTCGTTGGCACGCTACTGCGTTACCCCTACGAGGTCCGCAACGAGGATGAATATTTTGACGAGATCCGAGACGTCAAAGTCACCAAGGATATGCTCGATCTCGCCAGGCACATCGTGAACCAGAAGGCTGGCCGCTTCGAGCCCGGGAAATTCGAGGACCAGTACGAAACCGCCTTGATCGACCTCATCAACCAGAAGCGCGCGGGCAAGCCAATTACGCCGAAGGAGCGACCGCGCGGCGAGAACGTTGTCGACCTAATGGAGGCTCTGCGCCGAAGCGTAGGTAAGGATGCGGCAGAGACTAAGGCTCCGAAGAAGCCCGGCAAGAAGCCACGCAAAGCGGCGGCCGGACAGAAGGAAATGTTGATGCCGATCGCTGGCAAGAAGCAGGCGAAGGAGGCGGCGACCAAGAAGCCGGCCGCCAGGCCGCAGCGCAAATCCGCCTGATGGGCGATACTGAAACTACCCAGAAGCTGACCGAGCAAGTTGATGGTACCGATCCTGCTGGTGATCGAAGCCACATTTCTCGATCGGGATTCAGACATCGCACGCGACTACGGACATCTCGCCGCTGCTGAAGCGGCCGCCCTGGCGGCAACAAGCGACGTGGGGCAACTCGTCCTAACTCACATTTCCGCCCGCTATGCCGACGAGGAAATCTTGGCCGAGGCGGCGAAGACATTCCGGAATAGCCGGGTTACTCGGGATTTCGATCAAACCTCGATCTAGGCGCGCAGGAGACAACTCCGATGGCGAGGAAACTAAAGACCTACCAAACCTCGCTAGGCTTCTTCGACTTGGCGATAGCGGCGCCTTCAATGAAGGCGGCCCTAGAAGCCTGGGGCGCCGACAGCAATCTCTTTCACCAAGGCTTTGCGAAAGAAAGTGAGGATCCCGAAGTCATATCGGCGACAATGGCTGCGCCAGGCGTCGTGCTAAAGCGCCCCGTTGGGTCAAGCGGCCCCTACAAAGAGCAAGCCGAGCTGCCCACACATCTTGCCAACGAGGGCCGAGCAACAAAGGCGAAACACAAGTCGAAAGATCACGAGCCACAAGAACACTCAAAGCGACCGAGCGACCCGAAACTCGAACGAAAGGCCGCGCTCGCTTTCAAGAAGGAGGAGCAGCGCCGCGAACGGGAAAGAGCGAGAGATGATGCTGCACGACAGAAGGAGCGAGAGCGTCGGCAGCATGCTGTCGCTAAGGCCCAGAAAGCGTTGGATGCAGCCCGTCGGGGGTACGAAAGGAACGCTACTGATTTGAAAGCACAGATTGAGTTCCTCGAAAGGAAGTCGCAAATCGAAGAAGATCGCTGGGAAAAAGAAAAGGCTCGGCTGAAGGCGACGTTACAAAAGGCGCGAGAGTGACTCGGCGAGCATGTGCCGTCCTGGAATGATTAGGTTGAGACTGCCGGCCGTGCTTTGGGCCAACCGGCGTGAAGGCGCCGTTAGGAAGTGTGCTCCAGCCTTCCCAATCAATCTGCCACGGAGGACCGAAGGGGACATAAATTCGCTGGGAAAGCATATCAGCTGCTAAGCACCCGGCTAGAGCAAATGTCGGTCTAGGGTCAAACTCGGAAGTCGGCGGGTGCTTGGTAGATGGTCTGCTCTGCCACTGTGAGCGGACATCACCGGATCCGCGGTTCAGGTCCGCGAAGGGCCACGTCCGGACATGATCAGCCATGGAGGTGCTTCACGGCGCTGGGCGCTGTGGCTGCCAAACACCCATCACTTGGTTCTCGGAACCGGCAGGCGTAGACTGTCTCCGACCTATCTCCGGAGGCGTGCCTTGGCCAGCGAGCGCGTCGAGCGTCGACTCACCGCCATTTTGGCAGCCGATGTGGCTGGCTACAGCTGGCTGACCGGTGTGGATGAAGAGGGCACGCACGTCCAACTCCAGGACCATCTACGCACCCTCGTCGATCCCAAGATCGCCGAACACCGCGGCCGTGTTGTCAAGAACACCGGCGATGGGCTGCTGGCTGAGTTCGGCAGCGTAGTGGACGCAGTCCGCTGCGCTCTTGATGTCCAGCGCGGGATGGCCGAGCGCAATGCCGGGGTGCCAGATGAGAAGCGCATCGAATTCCGGATTGGCATCAATGTCGGCGACATCATCATCGATCGAGGTGACATTTTCGGCGACGGCGTGAATGTGGCGGCCCGTCTGGAGGGTCTCGCGGAACCGGGTGGGATCTGCGTTTCGGGCCGGGTGCAGGAAGATGCACGAGGCAAGCTCGGTATCGCCTTCGAGGATGTAGGCGAACAGCAGCTCAAGAACATCGCCTGGCCGGTGCGGGTCTATCGGGTGCGGCTCAGCGGCGAAGCAGCGCGGTCACGACCGGCCTTGGAGCTTCCCGACAAGCCTTCGATCGCTGTCTTGCCGTTCACCAACATGAGCGGCGATCCCGAGCAGGATTATTTCGCCGACGGCATGACCGAGGATATTATCACAGGACTCTCTCGCGCGCGCTGGCTCTTCGTAATAGCGCGGAACTCATCCCTTGCTTACAAGGGGCGCTCGACCGACGTTAAGCAGGTCGCGCACGAACTCGGCGTGCGCTATGTGCTCGAGGGCAGCGTACGCAAGGTTGGCGAGCGCGTCAGGATCAGCGCACAGCTAGCGGAGGGAACCTCCGGAAGACAGCTTTGGGCGAAGCGCTACGATCGCGAACTATCCGACATATTCGCCATGCAGGACGAAATCACGGAGACAATCATCGGCGCGGTCGAGCCGGAGCTCGGAAAGGTCGAGCGCCGGCGCTCGGCTGGCAAGCGTCCGGATAATCTCGACGCGTGGGATCTCTACCAGCGCGGCATGTCGCACCTTTATGAGTACACCAAGGACGACCTGCAGCGCGCGCGGCAGTATTTTACACAGGCAATCGCGATGGACCCGCAGCTCGGGCCCGCATATTCGGGGCTCGCCGAGACCTATTACTACGAGGGTGTCTACGGCTTCGCAGAGTCCATTTCGGACAATCGCGAGAAGGCACTCGCACCCGCGCTGCGGGCAGTGGTGCTCGACGCCGAGGATGCTGGCGCGCACTGTACGTTGGGGCGTGCCTACTACATGCGCCGCGCATATGACGCTGCATTCCGGGAACTGAAGACAGCATTGGAGCTGAACCCTTCACTGGCACTCGCACATTACGGTCTGGGTGCGACGCTCGTATTCTCGGGACGCGCAGAGGAGAGCATCCCCTATCTGACAACGGCGATACGACTCAGTCCGCATGATCCAAACATGGGATCATTCCTGGTGCGACTCGCTGATGCCGCGTATTTTCTGAAGCGCTACGAGGAAGCCGCCGAATGGGCACGGCGCGCGCTGCAGCAGCCGAACTTCCAATGGTCGCGGTACACCGTACTGATCGCGGCTCTGGCCCAGCTTGGCAGGCTCGACGAGGCCAGGAACTGCATCCAACAATTGCAGGTCAAGCGTCCAAACACTTCAATAGCATTTGTGAAACCCACCTGTTCGGCGACACGGCAAATTTCGCGCACTATCTAGGTGGGCTCCGCACGGCCGGGCTGCCCGATTGAGCGCACCGCTATCGACACAGCCCGTCCTGCAATGCCTTGATTTCGTTCAAGTCGTGCGTCGTTGGAGACGCTGGGTGAACCACCTGTGGACCGCTATGTGGCTCCGCTTCCCAGAGGCACGACGCTCAGTGACAACGAGGGCACGAACTAGTCCCGCGCCATCCGATCCGCCGGTTCACGCCGGCGGGCCTTACCTCGGTGAGTGCAAATCGCCTTGAAGCCAGCGTCCAAGGTCCTTCGACTTCATGGGGTCTTCAAACGCGGCAAAGCTCGTAAGTACCTGATTGCAGACAGCGCATTCAAACGTTTGCAAGTCGACGCCCCTGGTGCGTGCTGGCTCGATGCTAACGAGCATCATCTGGGCCTTGCACTTCGGACAGGCGGGGCGCTCAATTGCAGCGATTGGAATGACGGACGAGAGGCGTTGAGATTGGGGCATGATGCTTCCCTCGAACAGGCGGGAGCGCAACACTCTCTGTCACCGGTAATGCCTAGGAGGCGGAGCGGTGATTCTTTAAGTGTGCGCCTGAGGGATCTCAAACGCGAGTTAATTCGCAGATTTTTGGAAGAAATGGCAGGCGCCCGCGGAAAACCACCCCTTCGTGCTCGACCTTTCCGGTCCGAGACCAAACTGCCGACCGTTACAGACGTGCCGCTCCATTTCAAAGCGGTGAGTATCACTCTTCAGCCGGACGAGCAGAGCAGTACGCTTCCCCCCTTTGTCGGTCTGGTACGGTCGAGCAGATCCTTACCCAACTGATGCCGCCAAAAGAAAAAACCGCCCGAAGGCGGCTAGTCGTTCTCTCCGCTGAAAGGAACTTGGAAGCAACTCTACTAGCCGCTGGTGACCAAGCGAACGTTGTCACGCAGCGAGCCAATGTCCCTTGTGAATATCGAACTTCACGGCGCCGTCGTCACGCATCTTCAACAGGAGCGATTGGCAGTCGTCCTGATGCTTTATGTTCACGCGCTTCATGATTTCGAAAGCCTTCAGAGGCCCTTCGCGAAGGGCAACTAGAATCTTTTCTCGATCAGTCATTGGGAGTCCTTGCATCGGCATCGGCGACGGTACGCGTTGTACAGATCGTCTGCAACGGGTGCGTTCGCTTGACGAGGTCCGTTCCGGGTCAAAATGCGCCGTCTGACCCTCTGCGGTCAATTCCGGTCTACCCCAAGGAACGGACATTGTCAGACCGATCCGGTTGGTCTGTTTCGTGCCAGGAGCGGTCATACGAGGTCATTGCATTATCGGCATTGTTTCTCTTCATGTCTCGGAGGCTCATTACTGCGATATCATGCGGACCGTCCGCGCTAAGCGCGCGAGAGCCGCCGGGATGTCCCCAGCGGCTCGCGCGTTGCGTAGCGATGTGGTGCGACGCGCAGCGTCGCGTGGTGGAACGTTGCGATGCGCCGAGGCGCGTCGCGTTGCCTACCGTGATGTCGATAACTCCTACGCGTCTCATCGACGCAACTAACATGGCTGGTCGCGAGGCAACTTCAAGACAGTGGCGCTGCCGTAGTCGCCATCTCTTTTCGATCGCGCTGAAAACGCCGTGACGGCTGATGCAACAAAACCTGTAACGGTCGGTTTTGGCGCTGGCGACTACGATGCTCGCGCATGGTGCCGTTGAGCCATCATAATTGCCAAAAGCGTGATACTCTTAGCGGTAAGCAGCGGGAGACCTAGATGTCAGAAGACGCCCTTATCGTCATAACAAGCGCCATCAAAACCGCTTTCATTGATCATCCCCGGTTCTGGGCACGGCACGGCGTGAGACCAAGTCACGAAAAGTGACGAAGAAAGTATTCATCTCGCCAAGGCTGTGCTGGTTGCTCTTCGCCAAGCCGGATATTCCGTTACCAAGGTCGAGGACCAGAATGCCCCGAAGCCCTAAAGGCAGACGTAGCAACGGTCGTTCGAAATGAGTTACTTTGATTCTTAAGACGTCTTAATTCGCCTTGCGGCGTAGAAAGGCCGGGAAATCGAGAACGTCTTCCTCGATCCAATTGCGCACAGTAGAGGAGCGGCCGTACGGATCGAGGGCTTGCGGAGCCGCATGGCGCGCATACTCCGAAATTGGCTTTGCCGGTTGGGCCGTCGTCGGTGGGAGCGGCGAGCTCTCCAATGGCGGCGGCACCGGTGCCTTACGCTCAGTGCAGTCGGCGATGCGACGACTGTCGTTGCCGAGCCTGCCGGCGAGTTCTGCGAGTGAGCTTTCCGTTGGTTGCATCTGGCGCACCGGGGCAAGATTATCGATTCCGGTCGCTACCACCGAGACGCGGACTATCCCTTCCAGATTTTCATCAAAAGTGGCGCCGACGATGATGTTGGCGTCCGGGTCGGCCTCTTCGCGAATGCGGTTAGCCGCTTCGTCGACCTCGAATAGTGTCAGGTCGTGGCCGCCGGTGATGGAGATGATGAGGCCACTGGCTCGCTTGATCGAGGGGTCCTCGATCAATGGATTGGAAATCGCGGCCACAGCGGCCTTGAGCACACGCTTCGCGCCAGAAGCCTCACCCCTACCCATCATGGCTTTGCCCTTCTCTCGCATGATGGAGAGAACGTCGGCAAAATCGAGATTAATCAGGCCCTCCTTGACTATAAGGTCGCTGATGCAGGCCACACCCGAAAAGAGCACTTGGTCGGCCAGGCCGAAAGCTTCGGCGAATGTGGTTTTCTCGTTGGTCACCCGAAACAAGTTCTGGTTTGGGATGATCAGCAGGGTGTCCACCGCCTTCAGCAGATCTTCGATGCCTGCTTCCGCAAAGCGCATGCGGCGCTGGCCCTCGAATTGGAATGGCTTGGTGACTACACCGATGGTGAGAATGCCAAGCTCACGCGCGGTCTTGGCTATAACAGGCGCTGCCCCGGTGCCGGTGCCGCCGCCCATGCCGGCGGTAACGAACACCATGTGTGCGCCGGTCAAATGATCGCGGATGGCATCGATTGCCTCTTCGGCTGCGGCGCGCCCCACATCGGGCTGCGAGCCGGCACCCAGGCCCTTGGTCACCTGGGTGCCCATCTGGATGAGGAGCTTGGCCTTCGACATGCTGAGCGCCTGTGCGTCGGTATTGGCGACGACGAAGTCGACACCCTGCAGCCCGGCCGCGATCATGTTGTTAACGGCATTGCCGCCGCCGCCGCCGACCCCGAATACGATAATGCGCGCTTTCAGCTCGCGAATGGCAGCTGAGTGGCTGCGATCGCACATCCGATGTTATGGCAAAACTCTGCCTTTGGGCGACTAGCGCGTTCTCATCTTGACCGGACTGCTTGAGCTGCCATTATTCGAGGTGGGGTTAACCCCTTCATTTTTGCGGAAGATAATTTTGACCACGCCCGTCGGGAGATGGACGATGACCGAAGAAAGAATTGCTCGTCTACGGACCCATAAAAACAACATCGATCGATATCGGCGCTTGCTCAAGACCAAGTTGAGCGAGATTGAACGGCAATACCTCGAAAAGCGGCTTTCCGAAGAGCAAGCTGCAATGGGAATACATTTGAGCGCGGCTGAGCCGCCACCGATTATGGTCGCCCCGAAATGACCACCTCAGCTCGAATACGATCTCTTACGTTAGAAAGCGCCCCTGCTTGAGTACCTCTTAATGGTACGCGTCCGACCTACCGTTTGTGCGCCACGAGCGGCATGATGGCGGCGCAGTACGCCGTGAGGTAACGACCATGATCAACGACCGCCTCGTGGAGCCGCCGCCGATCCCCCGCATCCGCAAACTCGGCATCGTCGGGACTGCACTCCTCCTGTTTGGGTCAATGGCCGCCTCCAGCGTTCTTGGCGCGGGAGCGCGCATCTCTGAAGGCTTCGAACCGTTCGAGAAATCAGCGAACGAGCGCGTCGCGCAAGCCTTCGATGACTTTAAGGATCTCGCATCTATCCCTGACGAGCTGAAGATTGCACTGACGTCGCTGAGCGAGAGAATTCAGAGCCCGCAGAAACCGCCGGTTCAGGCTGAAGGCAATGAATGACCTGATCTGAAGGCTGCTACCGTTCGCACATCAGATGTTATGGCATAAGCGGGCCAATGGCCGACGTTTTCCCCAGCGAACGTTTCCGCTCTGGCTGCGAAAGCAGACTTCGTCGGAAGTAACGGACATGTTGCGGCGTAGGCAGAGGCAGCGTTCAATCCGACAGGCGAGGAATGCGACGTATGGATGCGAGTGCGATGGGATGTGAGGCAAAGGCGTTACAGCCTTGCTTGCCGAACGGGCGCGATGCCCCATGACTTAAGCAGCGCCGCCAATGCATTTCTGAATTACACCGGCCGTTTTAGCCACCAGACCGCATCAAATACGGATCCAAGGACCCAGCTAATCGGTCCGCCACTTGTATGGCGGCCCGCGTGGACTGCTTTTCGCGATGAAGCGATCCGACCGAATTCACGACCAGCCCACTACAAGCAAGAACAGCTATCGCAATCGCAGCGAGATATTTGGTCCTCATGACGATGATCCCCTTTTATCGCCCCATGAACTAACCGGGCACTCTCAGAAATGGTTCCCGAACCGCTGCGGCCCAATGTTTTCGGCCGCATCGGAAGTTGCTTCCACGGCGCCAGCGACTAGCCGCTGAGCAGGTTCCTCCTTCGGAATGGAACATCGCAGTCGCGATCAGAAATCAGGGAACGAAAGCGTCCGCCGGGCTTTAGAAAAACTGAGGCCGTCGCTCGCCGGTAGTAACACGGCGCATGTCGCGGATAGCCAAAGGTCGTGACGATCGACCCGCTGTTCTCAATACAGGCGCTCGCGCAGATAGCCAAAAGCGACGGTCTCCGGTTCTTTTCAAAATCGCCAGCAGTGCCCCGATCGGTTGCGGGAGGAGTGCACGGCGTGCTGGCCGAACCGAAGGCTCCGTCATGCGCAACGGAATTGACATTGACCACATACACAGTCGGGCCATCGTTCGAGAGATCGGCGAGAGACTACGTGCGTCGCTGAAACCAGAGCCGGAACTACCGGCGAGCCTGAGAGCGCAAATCGATCGGCTCCGCGAATTCGAAGCGGCCGAGCACTGGAACAAGCCGCGCGGTTGAACCGCAGTCGGCTCGACCGAACATGGATGAACGATGCCGCCGGTGAAGCTTCGTGCATCGACGATCTTGAATGAGTACGGTAAGGCGCAATCCGAATTGATCGGCAAAACCGTCGTCCTTACCGACGGAAAGGCAGGCACGGTCGAGAACGTTTGGCTGGATGAATTGCACGGGCTTCGGATTTCAATCAAAGGTCATGACGGAAGATGGCCGGTCTCAACCATAAAGTTCAAGGAGAACTAGACCTTTGCACCCCGCTGCGCACCCCCAATAGTGCACTATTTCAGAACATTCCGATCAGGATGAAAAACCCGATCTCAATCAGGAACGTCGTGCTCATAACCGCGACCGTAAGGAACACGTCGCTCGCCGAAAGAGGATTCATGAATGCCTCGCATCTTGCGAAGCCCCCGGGAGTAAATCATTCAGGCTAGAAAATGTTTCAGTTCCAAACGCAGGCGACGCGAGATGCGAGCGGCGCGGACATCCGAGGCGGCCTAAGGCAAGGCCCGCTTCGGGTCAATCGCGTCGGGTGCGCCCGGACGAGCCGCTTCCGCTCTGCCCCACAAATCGGACCACGGGTGAGCCGGTCTGGACTTCGCCTACGGGTCATTTCCAGACTCATGCATCGCAGCAAATGGCGTCTTCGCGGTAGGGACGCGAGTTACCTCGCGTTCCCTGCACAGATCTGTGAGCGGCTCGGGGTGAAATTTCCTGGGTCGACTCGGCATCCCGAGACGATCGAGGCTCTCGTCGCGACAGCGGCATTACACTCAATGGCGGAAGAAGCGCTCGGTGCCAGTTGCAAACGTCGCGCGGTACGGACTTTCGCCGGCAGCAAGTGAGCGCTTCGTTGATCCCCGCTGATGGGGCGCGCTCGCGGACAACGATTTCTAAAGATCCCCGCGCCGAAAGAGTTTCTTGCCTGCCGCTGCCTGAGACATCGCATCCCTGCAGGAATCGCTCACCTCTGCCATGTGCGATTTTATGCAGGCTCTGATACCGCCGGTGCCGGGCACAATACCAGCACACAGCTTCGCAACATCGGTCTTGCATACCTTTCCGGTCACCGCCACCGTGAGCACGCGGTCTTCGCAGGTTGGCGATAGGCCGGTCAAATGCGATTCTATGCAGGCCTTGATCCGGCCTTCACCGGGCTGAATGCCGGCACACAGTGTCTTGATATCGCCGGCGCAGGGCCTGCCCGCCTGCTGTGCCTCGGCGACAGAACCTGACAGCAACAGCGTTGTCATTACAACAAGCCCAGCTTGCATTCTTGCCATTTTAGAGTCCTCTGCGAGATTCAAAAAGGACGGATGGGGCCAGTAGGTGACATCACACGTTTGGCCTAATGGGGGCTACCAACTTAGGGCAGTCCCGCTTACGCTCAGTCTTGAATGACGAGCTCTCCTTGCTACACGCGGAACCACACCTCATTGGAGGCGGTATGATCTTATAGAACTCTTGGAATTCTTTTGTCGCCGCCACTACCCACCATTTTCCGTGATGCGACAGGTAGGCTTAAGTGCTAGGTTGAATTTTTAGGCGTCTATTGAGGCCCGGGTTGTCCCGGCAAGCAGTGCTCACAGTCCGGTTCGAGGCTGTGCAATGCCCAAAATTTTGCTGGTCGAAGACAACGAGATGAACCGCGACATGCTTTCGCGGCGTCTGGTGCGTGGCGGCTATGAGGTCACCATTGCCGAGGACGGAGCGCGCGGCGTGGCAATGGCGACGAGCGACAGGCCCGATCTCATTTTGATGGACATGAGCCTGCCGGTGATCGACGGTTGGGAGGCGACGCGCCGGATCAAGGCCACGCCTGAGCTGCACAAAATCCCCATCATCGCGCTGACGGCGCACGCCATGGCGACCGACCGGGACAAGGCCCTCGAGGCCGGCTGCGACGACTACGACACAAAGCCGATCGAGCTGAAGAGGCTGCTGGGAAAGATTGAAACGCTACTCGCGGCCGCGGGACAGTAGACGACCTACAAGTTCCGGACAGATGACGAGAGGAAACAACTCATGAAAACGGCTCAGTACAAGTGGTCCCAAAGTGACGGGTGGCGGCCGAATTTGCCAACTGGCGACGTCGGACGACAGAGTGTCGTGTTCGTTTTCGGTGCTAGATCGTTGGTGCAGGCCGGGACCCTCGTGGGCGAGTTGCGCGACCACTTAAAAGGGGCGGCCATGCTTGGTTGCTCGACTTCCGGCGAGATTGCCGGCGACGTGGTCGTCGACGACTCGGTGATTGCCACTCTTGTCGACTTTGAACATACGCGACTGCGGTTCGCCTCTGCCACGATTGGTGAGGCGAAGGCGAGCTACGACGTCGGCAAGGAGCTCGCGCAGCAATTGAACGACGCCTCATTGCGCCATGTGTTCGTGCTTTCGGACGGCTTGCACGTCAATGGCTCCGACCTGGCGCACGGTCTCGCGGGCGGCGTCTCGGAAGGCGTGTCGATCACCGGCGGCCTTTCCGGAGACGGAACCAATTTTGCCGAGACCTGGGTCATTGCCGACGGCGGCGCGGGTCCCCAGCGCGTGGCAACGGTTGGTCTGTATGGCGACGACTTGCGCATTGGCTACGGATCGATGGGCGGCTGGCAGCCATTTGGGCCGCTGCGCACCATCACCCGGGCCGAGGGAAACATCCTCTATGAGCTGGATGGGGGGTCAGCGCTCGATCTCTATAAATCGTACCTAGGCCCGCACGCCGACCAGTTGCCAAGCTCCGCCTTGCTCTTTCCAATCCTGGTTACCGAGGCAAAGGGCGGCCAGGGTGTCGTCCGGACAGTCCTGTCCGTGGACGAGCAGAACAAGTCGATGACGTTCGCAGGCGACATCCCACAGGGCGGAACGGCACAGTTGATGAAGACCAACGTTGACGATCTGGTCGACGGCGCAACGGCCGCCGCCAAGGCCAGCCTCAGCGGGCTGGGCGACAGGCGACCAGATCTGGCAATTCTGGTGAGCTGTGTCGGTCGTAAGCTTGTGATGAAGCAGCGCACCGAAGAAGAAATCGAGGCAATCCGAGATGTCTTCGGAAGGGATACGAAGATTTCCGGCTTCTACTCGTACGGCGAGCTTTCCCCCTTCATGCACGGTGGCGAGTGCCGCCTGCACAATCAAACCATGACCATCACAACTTTCGCCGAGGACTGAACGGTCACAGGGCACCGATGCACAGGCTGCTACGACGCCAGCTCAGAAAGCACCTCGGTGTCGAGGGAGAAGTACCGGCTGCGTTGCAGTCTTTCGTGGCAGCCGTCGATTCCGCATACACCGATTTCGATAGCGATCGGGCGATGGTCGAGCGCTCTCAGGAGCTGAGCTCGAAGGAGCTGTCGGAGGCGCACGACAAGGCCGCGCAGGCCCAGACTCGGCTGACCGACGCGCTCGAGACCATCTCGGAAGGCTTTTTCCTGTTCGACGCTAGTGATCGCATGGTGCTGTGCAACTCGCGCTATCGCGAGCTTTACCCGGGGCTGGCCGATCTTATGCGGCTAGGGCTGGAGTTCGAGCATTTGATCAAGACCGTGGTCGAGCGTGGAATCGTACCCGACGCAGCTGCACGACCTCAAGAATGGATCGAGCACAGACTTGCTCGACATCGCAACCCCGGAGGGCCGTTTCTGCATCACCAATGGGACGGTCGCTGGATCCAGATCAGCGAGCGCAAGACGCAGGATGGCGGCACTGTAGGCGTGTTCACGGACGTGACTGAAATCAAACGGCGAGAGGAGGAGTTGGCTGCTGCGCGCGACAAGGCAACGGAGGCACAGCGCCGGCTGGTCGACGCGATCGAGAGCATCTCAGAGGGTTTCTCGCTTTACGATGCCGATGACAGGCTGGTGATATACAACCGGCGGTACCGGGACATGCACGGCACCGGCAGCATCGATGTCGTGAAACAAGGCGTATCGTTCGAAGCGATCCTCCGCAATGCGACCGCGAGCGGAGAGATCCCCGACGCGGAGGGGCGCGTCGAGGCCTGGATCGCCGAACGTCTGGCCCGGCATCGCGATCCCAAGGGCACGCATATACAACACCGCTCCGACGGGCGCTGGATTCAGATCAACGAGCGCAAAACCGACGACGGCGGCACGGTCGCGACTTACACCGATATCACCGACGTGAAGCAGGCCGAACAAGCGATCCAGGAGAGCGAGCAGCGGCTGCGTGTCATTGCCGAGGCTGCGCCGATGGCGGTGGCGATCGTTACCTTCGATGACGGGATCATCCGGTATGCCAATCAACGCTTCAGCGAAATGTTCGAGCTCGAAGGATCGTCCGCCCTGGGCCTGCAAGCGAAAAACTTCTACGCAGACCCGCAGCATCGTGAGCGCTTCATCGACGCGCTCACCGAGCACGGCCATGTGGAGAGCATGGAGATGCTGCTCAAGCGGGCTGGAGGCGAGGAGTTCTGGGCGCTCCTAGCGTCGCAGCGCGTCCAGTTCGAAGGGCGCCCGGCGATGATCAACGGCCTCGCCGATATCAGCGACCGCAAGCGCATGGAAGGTGAGCTGCACAAGGCGATCTGGGCGAGCGAGCAGGCGACCCGCGCGAAGTCGAACTTCGTCGCCAGCATGAGCCATGAGCTGCGCACTCCCTTGAATGCGATCATCGGCTACAGCGAGATCCTGTTCGAGGACGCCCAGAGTGCCGGGCGCGAATCGGAAATGGCGGACCTGCGCAAGATCCAGGATGCCGGCAAGCATCTGCTCGGCCTGATCGACAACATCCTCGATCTTTCCAAGATCGAGGCCGGCAAGATGACGCTCTATCTTGAGACCTTCGAGTTGCGGCCCATGATTGATAGCGTCGCGGCGACCATCACCCCGCTGGCCAAGAAGAATGGCAACGCGCTCGTGGTGAACTGCGCCGACGAGGTAGGCACGATGCACAGCGATCTGACCAAGGTGCGGCAGACCCTGTTCAACCTTCTCAGCAATGCCTGCAAGTTCACACGGAACGGGACGATCACGCTGACCGTGCTCCGTGATATGGACGAAGTCGTCGACTGGGTCGAGTTCCAGGTGCGCGATACCGGTATCGGCATGACGCCAGATCAGCAGGCCAAGGTGTTCGAGGCCTTCACTCAGGCCGATGCCTCCACCACCCGCGCCTACGGCGGCACCGGGTTGGGCCTCGCCATCACCAAGAGCTTCTGCCGGCTGATGGGCGGCGATGTGACGCTGGTCAGCGAGGCCGGCAAGGGGACGACATTCGTGGTTCGCCTGCCGGCGGTGACGCGCGCTGCATCGGACGCAGCGGGCTTGGCGGCAGAGAAGCGTTCCGAGCGTCCGCAGGTCGCCGAGCCCGAGCATGCGCCGATCGTTCTCGTGGTCGACGATGATCCCAACGCGCGGGAGCTGCTGCGCCGACACCTGCAACGCGGCGGTTACACCGTTCGCCTGGCTGCCAATGGCGAAGAGGCGATGCAGCTTGCCCGCACGCTGCGGCCCGATGTCATCACGCTCGACGCTCTGATGCCGCACATGGATGGCTGGGCCGTACTCAGCGCCATGAAGGAAGATGCCGGCCTCGCCGAAATTCCCGTGATCATGGTTACGATCGTAGATAACCAGGGCATTGGCTTCTCGCTCGGTGCCGCCGACTACCTGGTCAAGCCGATCGATCGCGACAGACTGGTTCGTGCAGTGGACAAGTGCTGCCCAAGGGGCGCGGCACGGCAGGTGCTGATAGTCGAGGATGACGCTCCGACCAGTGAGCTGATGGGGCGCACCTTGCGGCAGATCGATTGCACAGTCACTTTAGCAGAGAATGGTCGGGTTGGTCTCGAGCGTTTGAAGGAGGCTTTGCCTGACGCGATTCTGCTCGATCTGATGATGCCCGAAATGGATGGGTTCGAGTTCATCGCGCGGCTGCGCGCTGACTCCCGCTGGCGGCGCATCCCGGTCATCGTCGTCACGGCAAAGACACTGACCGCTGAGGATCGCGCGCGCCTCAACGGCCAGGTACAGCATTTGGTGCACAAGGGCGAATACAGCGGCAAGGCCGTGCTGGCGGCGCTTGACGAGCTGGTACCCCGGCACGCCCGGCGCGCGTGCGCGGATCGGCCATGAGCATCATTGACACTGAAAGCGCGCGCGCTTGGCGCATTCAGCTTGCCCACCTTCGCCAGGAACTGCTGTCCCCAGTCAACGCCTTGCTCGGCTACGCAGAGATCCTGCACGAAGAGGCGTCCAGGAACGGGCGCTCGGACATCCTCCCCGATATGAACCGTATCCTCAGCGCAGCCCGGGATCTCGCCGGCAAAGTCGACCAGCTGGTGGACGGCGATCGCGCCAAGAGCCCGCCCGGCTCAGCGGCCGCCACGCAAGAACAGGATCTTCGTCACGAGCTGCGCACGCCGCTCAACGCGATCAAGGGCTATGGTGAGATGCTGCGCGAGGATGCAGCCAGTTTCCCAGGCGACTCGCTGCGGGGAGATTGTGATCGCCTGCTGGCTGCTGCCACCGACCTATTGCTGCGTCTCGATCGCATCGTGCGATTCTCGGTTGATGTCGAGGAGACGAGCTTGGCCCCCGATCAGGCCGGCGCGGTCATGGTTAGCGACTTGATGCGCAGCCTCGGGCCGGTCCGGCCGTATGCGGTCACCGAAACCGGTTCTATTCTCGTTGTGGATGATATCGAGGCCAATCGCGACCTCCTGTCGCGCCGACTGACCCGCGACGGCCATCGCGTCTGTTCGGTGGCCGGCGGCCAGCAGGCGCTGCAGGCGCTCGCCAACGATGAGTTCGACCTCGTCCTGCTCGATGTGATGATGCCCGATATCAACGGGCTTGACGTGCTGGTGCGTATGAAGGCGGATGAGCGGCTGCGCCGCATTCCGGTGATCATGATCACGGCCTTGGCGGAGACCGAGAGCGCCGTCCGCTGCATCGAGGCCGGGGCCGAGGACTATCTGCCGAAGCCGTTTGATCCGATCCTGCTGCGCGCGCGGATCAATGCTTGCTTGCACAAGAAGCGCTGGCTCGACCGCGAGCAGAAGTATCTTCGCCGCATCGAGGAGGAGACCGCTAAGTTTGAGCGGCTGCTGCTGACAATCCTGCCACGGCAGGTGATAGGCCGCCTGAACCACGGCGAAGTCATGATCGCCGACCGCTTCGAGGGCGTGAGCGTGCTGTTCGCCGATCTGGTGAGCTTCACCGAGCACTCGGCACGGGTCACGCCTGCAGCGACGGTCGAGTATTTGAACCGGTTGTTCTCGGAATTCGACGCGCTTGCGCGCGAGCTCGGTGTCGAGAAGATCAAGACCATCGGCGATGCCTACATGGCTGCCGCCGGCTTGCCCGATCCGAACCCCGATGCGATCGCGGCGATCGCGAAAATGGCGCTCGGCATGATCGACCGGCTAGACCGCGTCAACCGGCATTTCGGCTGGTCGTTGCAAATCCGCATCGGCATACATTCCGGACCCGTGGTTGCCGGCATCATCGGCGCGCACCGCTTCCTCTACGACGTGTGGGGCGATACCGTAAATGTTGCCAGCCGGCTCGAGGCCTATTCTTTACCAAATCGAATCCACGTGTCCCAGGATATCGCGCGTCACCTCGTCGGTCTCTTCGCGCTGGAGCCTCGCGGCAGCATTGACGTGAAGGGCAAAGGCAAACTGGAGACGTTTTTCTTGAGTCGGTTCTAGATGCGCGTCCCCCCGCGCGACTGGCGCGAAATCTTCGAACGGCCGGCGCACCCGTATGCGCCAGCCCTGATCTCCGCCATCCCGATCTGCTGCGCCGTGCGCCGCTCGCGACGACAGGGGGCGACCTTCCAAATCCGCTAAGTCCGCCGGACGGATGTGCGTTCAGCCCGCGCTGTCGCTACGCCGAAGCCGTGTGTCGTCGCGAGCCTGGTCCATCGCTTGAAACGCGTCCCGACGGACACTCGGTCCGGTGTTGGCGAGCTGACGAGATTGCCGGTCAGACGACATTGGCCTCGACCGAAAGCGGACATCCCTAGGATGGAGGGCGCGTTCGTTATGGGTCAACTCACTGTGAGAAAATCTGGTCTGCTACGCCTCCCTAAGGAGACCTCAGCGAGAGGTGTCGCTACTTCGCGTTAGGGCCAGACGCGGACCCATTACATTTCACCGCACATTGAGCAGTACCCATAGCTGTGAAATCTTGCCGTCATCGAAAATGGCCACGTCCGCACCCGTCACGGTTACCGGGCCGCCTTCAGGTCCGGCGTGCCATGAGAGATGTGCCAATCCGTGATGCCCGACTGCTGCACCCTCGGGTACAAAACGAAATGCTGGTCCAAATTGCTTGAGCAAATCTCCGGCAACGCGCGAGATTGCTTCCCGACCTTTTACAATATTTGTCGGTTCATACATGACCGGCTGTTCGACGAACAAATCATCGATGGCGGTCCGACGCTTATCGTCATCCCGTTCGTTGAATACCCGCTCTAGATTCGATCGAAGGATGTAGTCAAAATCGACTTCTTGCTTTGTCATCTCCAATCCATTCTTGATTCACCTGCCTTCAAGCGAACTTGAAGGACCTTAGATACCTGTTTTTGCGAGCAGGTACAAACAGCCCCGCGTTCGCCCTCAAAGGTAAGGGCCAGCAGAGTGCGCGACAGAATGTCCGCTAATGGGATGGTCCGGCCGTGCTCCTGCCCCGCCAGCGATAAGCTGGCCAGGGGCGCCAAGACAGGGAGCACGCCATGTCCCAGACACCCAGTACCGCGATCGCCGTGATCGGCATCGATATCGGCAAAAACTCGTTCCACGTCGTGGGCCACGATACGCGCGGCACCATCGTGCTGCGGCAAAAGTGGTCGCGTGGCCAGGTGGAGGCGCGGCTCGCCAATATGCCGCCTTGCCTGATCGGCATGGAAGCCTGCGTCGGCGCACATCATTTGAGCCGCAGACTCGCATCGT
>NZ_SPQT01000061.1 GCF_004571025.1 Bradyrhizobium niftali
CGTCCCGCCAGGAAGTCCCAATCGATCTCCGCCGCCAGACGCACCAACGGATGGCGAAGGTTGATGATCTTCTCCAGAGATGGACGAAACAGATCGTCCTGACGATCGTCGCGCGGATGGCTCATGGGTTCTCCCCAACAGCGAATCTCGCCGTCAAAGGAATCACGAAGTCGCCAAATCCGGAATCTTGAAACGCAAGAAAACCAACACCTACCCACGGCTTTCTTGCACAATCGAATACTTGCTCACGACAAATCACAGCGACAGATCAATCGCTTCCGAATTCTTCACGGGCGACCCATGAAGGATTTCTGCGTCAAGCGAAAGAAAGTTCGCGCGATGTATGCGTGCGCGGGGAAAGGTTGGCGATTTTATTCTTCGTTACGGAGTAACTTTCAAGCTTCTGCGCCCGATCAAACGAAAGGTCCAGGCCGAATGAACACACAGAGTAACAGCCTGCTGTCGTATGCCGCGCGCGACCGAGCTGGACCGTCGCACTTTGGCCTCAACGCCCCAGACTTACAACCGAACATACCTCGTGGCTGCGGCGACGATGGATCCAGAGTTTGACGACATCGGCGCGCGTTTTCTTCGGAACTTGTTCGTCGTAAATGCTCTCCCGCGACGGACGCTCTACCTGACCTGAGCCATTCGATCGGCTTCGCACACGGATGACGTAACGCATGAACACAGCAATCTATAGTGGTCCTGTTTTCGAAATGGCCAAACAGCAATTCGCCCAAGTTGCCGATCACCTTGACATCCGGGAAATGGACCGGGACCGGCTACTCTATCCAAAGCGCGCAATGGCTGTATCGTGCCCGATCCATCGGGACGATGGTCGGATCGAGGTCTACCAGGGTTACCGGGTGCAACACCACCTTACTCTTGGACCAACCAAGGGAGGAACGCGGTTCGCACCATCGGTTGATATTGGCGAAATCGCCGCCTTAGCTATTTGGATGAGTTGGAAATGTGCTCTGGCGGGACTTCCTTATGGTGGAGCAAAAGGAGGGATTACGGTCGATCCTTACAAGTTGTCGCCGCGCGAACTCGAAGCGCTATCCCGACGCCATATGCAAGAGATGATTCCTTTCGTCGGTCCTCACACCGACGTTATGGCTCCCGATATGGGCACTAACGAGCAAGTCATGGCCTGGTTCATGGACACCTATTCCATGTATCAGGGACAGACGATCAACGAGATCGTCACCGGAAAGCCCATATCGGCCGGAGGGACGCTTGGCCGCCGCGAAGCAACTGGTCGCGGAGTAGCTTATCTCGTCGGTCGCGCGCTCGAACACCTTGGGATTCGTGCGGACCGCGCGACGGCCATTGTCCAAGGTTTCGGCAACGTCGGATCAGTCACAGCGTACTCGCTCGCGAAAAGAGGCGTGAGGATCATCGGGGTCAGTGATCACACCGCCGCATACTACGATCCTGCTGGTCTCGACGTTGCCGAGTTACAACGTCATGTTGGTAAACATGGACAGCTTGCGGGAGTCTCTGCTGAGAGCCTAATTTCGGCTTCGGAGTTGTTAGTGCGAAAATGCGATGTGCTCGTACCGGCTGCGATCGAGCGAGTTATTACGAGCGGGAATGCCTCCAAAGTCAAATGTCGGATTCTAGCCGAGGGCGCCAATGGTCCAACAACGCCGGAAGCTGACGCCATACTGTATCAACGAACCGATGAAATCTTTGTGTTGCCCGATATTCTCTGCAATGCAGGAGGGGTCATCGTCAGCTATTTCGAATGGGTGCAGGATCTGCAACGGCTATTCTGGGAGGAGACTGAGGTGTTCGATCGACTCTATCGAATTCTCGAACGCTCGTTTCAGCAGACGATAGCTCGCGCGAAGCACGAACGAATTTCTCATCGCATGGCGGCCATGGCGATTGGCGTGAACGTCGTACAAGCGGCTAAGCGGACCAGAGGTCTTTTTCCGTAAGAACTTCGCTGAAATGCGTTTAGCCTTTCAACGTGATCGGAGCCCAAGACGGACGGCTCGTGGAGCGTGTTAACAATTGCTCGTTCAACAGCAAACTCGAAGCTGCTAGAGAGAATCGCCAAGGTTGCTGATGCTGAGCAGCAGAAACTTTGCCTCCGCTTGATCGTGATAAGGCTACTAGCAGATCGCGAGATGGCCATCTTCTTGATGCATCTCCCCCCAACGCTCTTAGGCGTTCATCGAGACATAGTTGAGTCGTCCGAGCTAGTAGCGGCCGGGGTGCCCGTCGGCTTTCATGTGACCGACCACCGGCTCGATTGCGAGCGACGTAAGCTCCCGAGGAAAGACGCCTTGCGACGAGTTGGCTAGATCATTGAGAACCATACGTATTGAGAGCCATACGATCAGTGGTAACCGGCATGAGCTCCCACGTCTGCGGTGATCAGCGGGCGCGTGGGTAGCGGATCGGCATCCAATATTGGCGCACGTATTGCCGCATCTGCGAATGTTGCCCTGATGGTGCCATTGCCGATGACGATCCGATGTCGATTGATTGGTCGCGCCAGATGGCTTTCCCGGCTTGCTCGACGAGAGGGGCTGTGGTCGGGTCGGGCCCTACATAGCCCGAGCCGTCCACAACCCCGGGCAATGGGGCAGCGGTCGTGGCGTCGTCGAGCGGGGCCCGGGCGACCAACCGTTCGGCAGCCCTCCGTCTGAGCGCCCTCAGCAGACGTTGCACAATCGAATGCTGTCTCTTCCCGAACTCCTCGGGGTATTTCTCGCGCAGCCGGCCGACAATTGCGAGCGCCGTCAGCTGCGGCTGCTCTGCGAGCCAGGCTTCGATCGCGGCAATATGCGGGTCGAGCTTGGAGGGCATGCGAACTCTGGTCTTATAGGGCCGACGAGTTCGCCGGTGCGTGGCACGCGGCTCACCGACCGTCGCGGTCTTGCCGAGCGTCTTCGCGAACGTCGCCGCGGTCGCTGGCAGGATGCTAGCGTGAGCGGGCTGCGGACCGCGCGCCTGTCCGGCACGACGATCGACGCGATTGCCTAATTCCTCTTGGGCCGCGCGAATCTCCGCCAACAGCGCGACCGGATCGAGCGAGCGATACTGATCGCGTAGCCGTTTCTTCACGGCCACGGTCACCTTGGGATGCGCCAAGGCACGCTCATAGGGCGTCGATGGGAGATGATAGCGCTTGATCACTTTAGCCCCTTCGCGACGCTTCTCCTTCAGCTTGAACGACGGCTGGAAGAAGTTGACGTAGAGCCGTGCCGCCGCATAGAGGCGGCCCATCATACGCGCCGTCTCGACGCCATCGAAGCGGCCATAGCCCATGAGGCGGCGGACGACGGCACCATTCTTCTGCTCGACAAACGCCTGATCGTTCTTCTTATAGGCGCGCGAGCGAGTGACTTCGAGCTTCTGTTCACGACACCATGGCACGACGACATCGTTCATGAAGGCGCTATCGTTGTCGAAGTCCACGCCGCGCAACAGCCAGGGGAACAGGCTCTGTGCGCGGGTGATCGCCTCGACGACGAGCGAACCTTCCCGCGTCAGCAACGGCAGGCACTCCGTCCAGCCGGTGGCGACATCGACCATCGTGAGGGTTTGGATGAACGAGCCAGCCACCGACGTGCCGCCATGGGCGACCATGTCGACCTCGCAGAAGCCGGTAACATTCTGGGTGAGGCAATGCGCGCATGGCCTCGACGACCGCTGGAATATCGGCGTGGGCGTTACGCAGAAAGTCGGCGGTCTCGCGGCCGCTTCTGGGTGGTCCAAGCATCGGCCGCCCCTGATCGTCGCGACAGTGCAACAGAATGGGCAGTAGCAGGCCGTGATTGACATTGCTTGTGTCCAGCAACGGTGCCCACGCCGACAGCCTGAGCCGCATCGCGGCATGGAAGCCCTGGCACCAGGGACGCGGATCGAGTCGCCATTGATTTTGCGCCGGTGCATCGGGGCGAACTGGGCAGGCGCGGTCGAAAGGATCTGGCTGATCTCGTTATGGCGCAGCGCGACGGCGGAGATCGCAGCAAACTCCGGGGTGCCGCCGTGGTTGAAAGCGTCGGCATCGATGGCGAGCAGCGGGCAGATCCAGTCGAGCGGGCTCATCGACACCGGTCCGGCCACGATCGCGGCGACGTAACCGTCGAGCATGGGGAGATTGGTGGCGGCGGGATGCCGATCGACGCGAGCCTGGAGCCATCGCTCGAGGTCCGTAAGCGGCATCGCGGCGGCGGCCATCGACGACGATGCTTTATGGCGACGTGGGCTCATGCTGCAGCCTGTGCGATGCGCTGGCGGGCCGCCTTCCAGTTCCAGGCAAGCAGCTCGTGGAGCTGATGGCTCTTGGTGCGCCCGCAGACGATGCGCTCCAGCACGTCAGTCAGATAGGCCTGCGGATCGCGCTCATGGAGCTTTGCGGTGTTCACGATTGACGCCAGGATCGCCCAGCTCTCGGCACCGCCTTCGCTGCCGCTGAACAATGAGTTGCGCCTCCCCATGGCAATCGGGCGTATGGAACGCTCGACCGTATTGCTGTCGACCTCGACGCGGCCGTCGCTGAGAAACAGCGTCAACCCGTCCCAGTGGTTGAGCGCATAGTTGATCGCCTCCGCCAGCTTCGACTGGGAGAAGAGCTGGTCGACCATCTCGGTCAGTCGCGCCTTGAGCGCCGCCATCGGCGGTGCGCTCCTGTTGCGGCGGGTGGCAAGCCGCTGCTCGGCACTGCTGCCGCGGATCTCCGCCTCGAGCGCATAGACCGCCTGCAGGCGTTCGATCACCTCGCGCGCGAACGGCGACTGCGTCGTCTTGTAGACCTCCACGAATTTGCGCCGGGCATGGGCGAGACAAAAGGCGAGCTGGATCGCGCCGCCATGACCGCGGGCGAGCGCCTTGTAGGCGGCATAACCGTCCACCTGCAGAATGCCGGAAAAGCCCGTCAATTGTCCGGCGATCTCCTCCGTGCCGCGGCCGTCGGCGAACACGTAGGCGACCGCCGGCGGCGCGGGGCCACCCCATGGCCGGTCATCCATCGCATGCGCCCAGAACTGGCAGATGCGGGTGCGATGTCGTCCGGGATCGAGCACCGGCATCGGCGTCTCGTCGCAGAACACGCGCGGCGCGTCCTGGATCGTGCACAGCTGGAGCTCATAGAGGCTCCTGAGCCACCAGGCCGCACGCTTAACCCAGCCGGCGAGCGTCGCCCGGTCGAGATGGACACCCTGGCGGGCCAGAATTTGCACCTGTCGGTACAGCGGCAGATACCAGGCGAACTTCGAGACCACCACGTGACTCACGAGTGCGGTCGAGGCCATGCCGCTCTCGATCAGGCGCGGCAGCACCTTCGCTTGGACCACACCATCGGTGCAGCTGCGGCAGCCATATTTGGGACGGATCGTGCGCAGCACCCGCAGGATCGCCGGGATGATGTCCAGCACCTCGCTGACGCCCTCGCCGATCTTGTGGAGCTGACCCTGGCAGCACGGGCACGCGGTTGCCTCCGGCTCCAGCACCTGCCCGCAGCGCGGCAGGTGCTTGGGGAGTGCGCCGATGTTGCGGCGCGCCTTCTTGCGCACCTTGCCGGGCGGCTTCGCCGCAGGCGCATCGTCGTTGGCCTGCACAGGCAACGTGGCGTCGGTCTCGAGATCGCCCAGCTCAAGCGCGAGTTGCTTGTCCACGAGCACCGCAAGTCGCTCCGAGCGCTTCCCGAAGATCATCTCCTTGAGCGTCTGCATTGCTACGCGCAGCTTCTCGTTCTCAGCGTCAAGCGCGAGCACCATCTCGGTCAGAGCCGCCGGATCGGTCGGGAGAGCGTCGGGACGAATCGCCATGATCAGACGATACATCCGCGCGACCCGTGCTCCAGCGAAATCCTCACCCCTCAGCCGACAACGGTCGGCTGCTTCACAGGCTTAGGCGACACACGCGTCCACTCAAGCCCGTCGAGCAGCATCGCAAGCTGCGTCGCACTGAGATGCACAAACGCCGTCGCGGATCGGCGGCCAGGTGAAACGTCCTTGGTGCAACCACTTCGTTACCAACACCATGCCGCTGCCGTCCCACGCCAGAAGCTTCACTCTGTCCATGCGCTTGCTGCGGAACACGAAGACGTCGCCGCAGTACGGGTTCGCGCGCAGTGCTTCGCTCACCAGCGGACAGCGTGTGCACCGACTTGCGAAAGTCGACCGGCTGGGCCGCCAGCACCACCTTGAGGTCAGACCGTAGCGCGATCACCGGATCCCTCGAAGCGCGGCCAGCACCGTCGCAAGCGTCGCCAGCTCCACGCCCGGCTCGACCTGGATGCGCGCCCCGTTCATCTCGATCTCGACCACTCCACAGACCTTGCCCGACGGCGCGGCAATCTCAAAGGGCTTCATCTGTACCGGGCGAAATACACTCGGACTCGCCAGCTCTCCCGCCATCGCTCTCGGCACCAATTTGGATCGGCACGAAGTTCTGGGCTTTGCCGGCTACCGCCGCCGCTACCTGGCGTCGCCACACCGTGAGCAGTCCGCGGGAAACGCCATTGCGCCGCGCCACCTCGGAGATGTTCGTACCCTCCTCAAAGCTGTCCGCAGCGATCCGGGCCCTCTCCTCGCTCGTCCACCGTCGCCGCCGGCGCTCCCCAGTGATCACCTCGACGCGACGATAAGAGTCGCCTTCCTGCCTGGCGTCAAGCATGGCATTTACCATCGCTTCACCTCCACCGCAGGCTGTATCACAAGCGGACCGCGCGATGACGAGGTGGAGGCCTCATGCCGGTTACGATCAGTGCGCTGAACGGTGGGGCCGCGCCTGGTCGCGGCGAGAGCGCGGCGATACGGCTCGTCGCGTTCTCTGCTGGTGACTTGGCGAAGGCCTTCGCGGCGAACCAGACCAAATCCGAGGCTGACTTTGTCAGGGCAGTTGTGGCCGAAGGTGAGCCCGTGGCATCGGTACCGGCCTCATCGGAGAGCGCGACGGCCCATTCGACGGAGCGTCGGGTTGAGATTTAGAGCGTTCGCCGATCATGTTGCAGCGTATGCGGCGGTGAAGGCGTTTTTGCATTCGGTCTGGGTAAAGCAGTCGATGCGGCCAATTGCGTTCCAGAGGCCGTCGACGGAGCGTTCGGCAGCTTTGAGTAGGAGAGCCTTGAGCTTGGCGAAGGGATTCTCGATTAGGTCGAAGTCGGGGCTATAGGGCGGCAGATAGTGCAAGCTTGCACCTGAGGCTCGATCATCTGATGCAGCCTGGGCCACTCATGGCTGGACAGATTGTCCATAATCACAATGTCGCTTGGGCGGAGCTTGGGGATGAGCACCTTCTCGATGGTGCCCTCGCCGAATAGCAAACCCTTTCGGGTTCGGTTGAGGGAACTCAAAAAAGCGCATTTTGCAGAATTGGTGCAGAATTTCGGCGGCAAATGGCCGCAGATAGGAGAGCCTCAGCCCTGAGGAAGCGTATCATCAAAAGTTAAGCGTAAACGGTAATCGACAGTCGGTCAGTCACCTTGGACTGAACGACCTTATCCGAAGCTCCCGTTCCGGTTGTCCAGAGTAATCCTGAGCGGTTTTGATGCACTCGGACCAAGAGATAAAATGGATGTTGCGCGCTGCTTGGCCTGAAGTAACAGGCAATCTTGCGTCCACGCGGAAAAGTGCTGCCGATGATTTGGATGAAGAAAGCGAGACTGCCGGCCGGCGAGAGTGCGCGGTAAAATGGACGAATATTGGAGACGCTCACTGCCTCTTCGGCAATCTTAATGTCGAAAGGGGGGGGGGGCTTTGATGAGGCGGCGCAAACGTGGCTTTGCGCAACTCACTGCATTTGAAGTTGACAAGCAACTGTCCGATGAAGACGATTCGCAAAGGGAGAGGATCTGGCCAAGCTGGAGGTCAGCGTTCAGAGTTTCGGCGCTCTAGACAAAAGGGTGGAGTGCGTGGTGATCGCGCTCTGTGATCACGGCAGGTTGTCTGCTTGCTACGTGCCCGCCGATGCTCCCAGTTCGTGCGTCCCCGCAGTTCTTTGCATCTCTCGCGAAGAAAGAAACGGCACCGATGCTGCTCGCACGACTCTCACCCCTTATGATCGGTCGAAACATGGCGGTTCTCGTCGTCTCTTACGACGACGTCTCAAATCATTGGCTTGGACCGCCAGAGATGCTGCTGTCTTGTTGTTTGGATTATTTGTCTGCCCGGCCCGAAGTCGACGCGGCTGCGAATCGCAATCTACGGCGAAGCCTTGTCGGCCGCGTTAGCTACTGATCTTGCTGCGGCTGATCCCCGCGTTGCTGCTGCGATTTGTGACGGCGGACTTTGGCGCTGGACCCGGATTCGGGCGTCTGTTGAGTGGATAACTAGGACTGCTGACGTGCCGGACGAGGGGCCGTCTTCGGCGCAACGATCGCGATTGGCACGGAGGTTGAGATGTCCAATTCTTGTAGTCGCCGGAGAACGTAGTATTGTCGGCGTGTCGGAGGCGATCAAATTAGAAGCTGACTGCACGGCGGCAAGCATTGATCTGGAATTGCTATTACCACCAACCCCAGAAGGGGCATTCGAGAATTTCGTGGCATGCGATGAGGGTGTCTTCAAATGGCTCGAGCGCAAGTTCGAGCGCGCAGCTTCATAGAAGTCCCAGACTTAGTTTCTGAGACGCCAATCTGCTGTTCTTGGCGATCGCGGTTAGCCGCTTGTTGAGATACGCCAGCGACTCCTCATCCAGGCCACTTAGCATCGTCGAATTAAGGGCTTGTCTCTTGTCCGACAGCTTCGCCATTTCTGTCCGCGCCTTTTGGGTCAATGATATCTGCAAGAATCTTGCATCATCAGGCGAGGTTACGCGGGCTAGAAATTCCAGCTGTTCGAGTTTTTTCGTCTGATTCGTAACGAAAGCGGGGTGAATCCGCAATTTGTTGGCGACCGCAATTCCCGAAACACCGCGGCCTTCGTCAAGTTCATCGATCGCCATCAGGATCAGCCATTGGGGTTCTGTTATCCCCAATAACTCCGCCCAACACTTATGGATTTCTTCGAGCTGAGAGTGAATCTCGACGATGTTCCAAATCAGGTCCCTAACAGCTCTGTCAAATTGCTCTTGTGTGGCCATCTTCATTCTTTTTTGCCAGTTCTGATTGTTCGCGACAACTAGCGTGCGATAGTCGCGGCATCCTATCCAATCTCGGGATGGCTGAAATAGCCTGCACAGAACATGCCCACCATACAATTTATCAATTGACTAATACAATTATATGGTGCTACTAATACAGCGATCGTTTTTCAGGGCTCTGGCGTCCGACGATCTGCTCAAAAACTCCAAGTAAGCCCTCGGGATGCCCCCCCGAGGGCTTTGCTTTCGCGAGTAGAAGCCGCTGTCTGCTTTATTTACGGTTCAGAATCTGCATGTTGCCCAATGGCAACAACGCGGCGCAAAGCGAGATGGTCTCAATTAATTAATTGAAGCAATTGATGATCGGAAGTATGTAACCAGGGACAGCGAGGGGGTCCTCGAAGTCGTTCCGTCAAGCGGTCCGCCTAGGGTGGAAGTGGCGGATCTTTGAAGGACGGAAACGCGGTTTCCAACTTGGAGATTCATCGATGAAAGTGATTAAGGGTATTGTTCTTGGATCTGCGGCAATGTTTGTGGGGGCGGGCGCTCAGGCTGCCGACCTCCCGGTCAAGGCCAAGGCAATTGAATACGTAAAGATCTGCTCGCTGTATGGCGCCGGCTTTTACTACATCCCCGGCACCGACACGTGCATCAAGCTGGGGGGCTATCTGCGCGCCGACACCGTCCTGGCGACCAGCGTCGACTTCGATGCTGCAAGCAGTGGTGTGGCTGGCGCGCGGAATCGGCTCAGCAACTACTACACGACCCGGGCTCGCCAAGATCTGCAAATTGATACACGTACCGCCACCGAGTATGGCGTCGTTCGGACCTTCGCCGAGCTGGTGTACACTTGGACGAGCGGTACCTATACAGGCGTTGGCACGACCGGTGTGAATGGTGCGACGACCTATAGCACATCGACCGCTTCTCAGATCGCTGGTGGGTCGCTAGGCGTCTACTACGCTTTCATTCAGTTCTCCGGGTTCACGTTTGGTAAGGCGGAGTCGCAGTTCAGGACGCCTTGGGCCCAATATCCGGCGAATATCGTCGAGTTGCCAGGGGGCGGCGGCTGGGATCCTGTGAACCAGGTTACGTATACCGCCGATTTCGGCCAGGGTATCACGGCTTCGGTCTCTGCCCAGGACCAGGTTCAAAACTATACGACTAACATCTGGAACGTGAGCGCCGCTACCGCTGCTGGTCAGGCTGTAGGAGTTTACGGCGCCAACGACATCGGCGGTTCGCGGGCTCCGGACCTTGTTGCGCGGGTTCGCGTTGACCAGGCTTGGGGTCTGTTCCAGGCATCGTTCGCCGCGCATGAGAACCACGCCGCGTATTACGGCGCGTCCGAGCTCACGGGGCATCCCGATGACAAGTGGGGCTGGGCTGGACAGTTGGCGTTGTCGATCAAGAATCTCCCGACGGGCCCGGGCGACACAATCAACTTGACGGGCGTGTACACTAACGGTGCGAGCCGGTACAACTTCCAGGATTATATGTCGACCACCTATGCGATGTACGGTGGCACGAGCGTGGCCGGTGCGTACCAGAGCTTGGGCATCGCTGGTGTATCTGACTCGGTTTTCGTCACTGGTGCCGGCCAGGAGTTGACGACGACCTACGGCTTCAATGGAGGCTACACCCACAACTGGGATCCTTATTGGAACAGTTCTATTTTTGGCGCGTGGGCTGCTGTTCGCTATAACAGCGCGGCCAAAGGGTATATCTGCGGAGCTTTCGTCGCAAATCTCGCGCTTTCGAGTGGTCTGGGTGGGTGTAATCCAGACTTCAACTACGCTGTGGTCGGCACGAAGACGTCTTGGACTCCCGTCAAGGGCCTGACCTTCACTGGCGAGCTTGCGTATATGATGCTCGACCAGAAGTATGCGAGCGGAAGCACAGTGACTCTTCCGCTTCAGTCGGGCATCGCAAAGCCTGCTGCCGTCTATGAGCTCAAGGACCAGAACAGCCTGGTGCTGCTGCTTCGCGCTCAACGCAATTTCTAGATCGTCTCTGTACGAAAGGAGCAATCAACAGGCGCCTTAGCTAACCTCCAAGAAGGCCTCCGGCATGCCCGCCGGAGGCCTTTCAGTTCAAAGGTCGATTGCCCCGAGTGGTTTGATCGATCAGCATTCTTGAAGCTACCGGTTTGCGTCATCCTAGAAGATCGATGCAACAGCCGGCCGCCTAGACACGTGAAACTAAAGTTTGCCACATAAAGCCTGCTCGGCTTGTGGCAGAAGCGTTGATAGAGGCGGGCGAGCCCATACTTTGATATTCGTGTCTTGTGGGTGGCATAGTTATCCATGACGAAATCTCTTTGAGGGCTTCAAAACCTCGACCGCTCGATGACGCTTGCAGCGTTTGCCGATGACGCCGCCCGAGGTGACGCCGAGCGCGGACAAGAGCGAGGTAGAGCCATGCCGCACACAGCTATTCATGCGCCGTCCCGGCACGCTAAGCGCCATCAGCAAGCCCGGCTGCTCGCGATCGAGTGTAAGCGTGGCGTTGAGGCCCTTGAGAATTTTCGTACGCAGTCCTGAGAGCGCCGCTAGAAGAGTCATCTTCAGCAAGGGTGCTCACAATGGACGACCATTCGGACGACATAAGACGACCGTTGTCGTCGCGTATCGAAGTGTATGCTGGCTCAGGTCGCAAGCAGTGGCCGGATGATTTAAAGGCCCAGATCGTCGCGGAAAGCCTCGAGCCAGGCGCGATTGCAACGGATGTTGCACGCCACCGTGGCTGCCGGCCGCAGCAGGTGCATGACTGGCGGCAGCGGGCGCGTTTAGGTCAATTGGTGCTGCCGGCTCCGGCGGATACGTTATCTTTCGTGCCTTTGGTGTCGGAATCATCGCCACCGGCGGTCGCGGAGTCCTCCCGATCACCGGATGCAGCCGTCGTGACGGTTGAGTTCCAGGGCGCCCGCGTGGAGGTGCGCGGGACGCCTGGCCTTGCTGTGTTGAGTGATGTGTTCTTGGCGCTTCGACGGACACGTTCATGCTGACTCCGCCCGCGAGCCTCATGATTTACGTGGCGACGCAACCTGTGGACTTCAGAAAAGGTGCGGAGGGCTTGGCGCTGTTGGCGAAGGAGACGCTGGGCCATGACCCGATGAAGGGCGTGGCGGTGGTGTTCCGTGCGAAGCGCGCCGATCGGGTGAAGATTGTCGTCTGGGATGGCAGTGGCCTTGTGATGTATTGGAAGCGGCTCGATGGCTGCGGCTTAAATGGCCTCCCATCGTGGCCGGTGTGATGCGGATGAATGCCGCGCAGCTGTCCGCGCTTCTGGCCGGCATGGATTGGACGCGGATGCACGCGCCTCGAATCCCGCAGCCGAAAGCGCTTGCGTAACGATACAAATCTTCGCTGCATCTCGGCGCGAAGCATGGCAGAGTTGGGCCAATGAGTGATTTGCCTGATGAGCTGCCGACCGATCCGGCCAAGTTGCGTGTCTTTGCCGCAGCTCTGCTGGATCGCTGCGCCAGGCTCGAGCGGTTGCTCAAGCTTGCAAAAGATGCGCAGTTCGGTCGATCGTCGGAAAAGCTTGACGCTGATCAGCTCCAGCTTGTTCTGGAGGATATCGATCAGGCCGTTGCGGCTCTCGAAGCAGCCGAGGACCGCGCCAATCCCAAAACACGCGAGAAGAGAGCTGCCGAGCGCCGGGCCAATCGTGGCAAGCTTCCGGAGCATTTGCCACGGATCCTCGAAACGCTGATGCCGACTGCAACCTGCTGTCCGTCCTGCCAAGGCGATCTCGTTGAGATTGGCAGCGATGAGAGCCAAAGGCTCGACGTCGTTCCGGTGCAGTACCGGGTGATCGTAACCCGCCGGCCCAAGCTGGCCTGCAGCGCCTGTCATGGCGTGGTCCTCCAGCACGCCGCGCCTGAGCGGTTGATCAAGGGTGGGCTGCCCACCGAGCGGCTCGTCGCGCATGTAATTGACGCCAAGTATCATTGGCATTTGCCGCTTTATCGGCAGGCGCAGATGTTGGCGACGCACGGTATCGCCATCGACCGTTCCACGCTCGCCTTTTGGGTCGGCTATGCCGCCCAGGAATTGAAGCCCTTGTGGCATCGTCTGCGCGAGCTGCTGCTCGCCTCCGCGAAGCTCTGTGTCGATGAGACCCCGGCGCCGGTGCTGGATCCGGGGCGCGGCAGGACCAAAACCGGCTACTTCTGGGCACTCTCGCGCGATGACAGGCCGTGGGCCGGACCTGACCCACCTGGCGTGGTTTACGCCTATGCACCGGGCCGCGGCGCCGTTCATGGCTTGAGGCTGCTCGAGGGCTATTGTGGCATCATCCACTGCGATGGCTATGAGGCTTACAAAATGACCCGAGAGACGCGTGCGGACGCGCTCGCCTTCTGCTGGTCGCATCTACGGCGCCAGTTTGTGAAGATCGAGCGCGAGGCTGCTCCGGCGCCAGCTCCGGTTGCCCGCGAGGCTCTTGAGCGCATCGCCAAGCTCTACGCGATAGAGAAAGCCCTCCGCGGCCGATCTGATGCCGAGCGCCGTGCCGGCCGGCAGGCGCATGCCCGGCCTCTGGCCGCAGCCTTAAAGCAGTGGTTTGAGGCAAAGCTTGATCACCTTGCGCAGAAGAGCGACACGGCGAAGGCTTTGCGTTATGCGCTGCGTCATTGGGACGGCCTGACGCTCTACCTTGATGACGGGCGCATCGAGATGGATACGAATGCGGTCGAGCGTGCGATGCGGCCGATCAAGCTCAACGCCAAGAACTCCCTTTTTGCCGGTTGCGACGAGGGCGCCGATAGTTGCGCAGTACTAGTTTCGTTGATCGAGACCGCCCTATGCCGCGCGCGGCATAGGGCCGTTTATGCCGCCCGCCGAACTATGCCGAGTCGGGTCGTTTTCCCCAGATTTCTGGCTGACCGGCGTTTGGTCGGTTCGGCATAGTTCGTTCTGTGCCTCCGCTGTCAACAGCGGAGAACAGGAAGATGGAAGTTGAAGAGTACTTGGGCAGAAGCCGGCTGTACCGGCGTCTCAGAAGCGAGCCGCACGGACGGCTCGTCGAGTGCTACGCCGTTCGTCTCGTCGAAGAGAGGCTCGTTCGGCATGGCACGTGGCGTTGCCTCAACGTAGTTAGCGGGCTCCTGCGTTGGATCGCGGGCCGTCGCTATAAGCTGATTGATCTCGATGAGCAGGTCGTTGAGCGGTACCTCCGACATCGAGGCGGGAGGCAATCTATCCAACCCGGTGACCGGGCAGCGCTCAAGCAATGGTTGTCGGTGCTGCGCGAGGAAGGCGCGATCGCGCCGTTGGTGCTACCGCCTCTCACCCCGCACGAACGGATCTTCAAGGAGTTCGATGCCTACCTGCGATCAGAGCGCGGCTTGGCCCCGAGGTCCATCGTACGGCATCTCCCGGTCATCCGCAGGTTTTTGCACGAGGTGTGCTCCGGCGGCGCCGCCGCCCTGTGCAAGATCAACCAAGAGGACGTGATCCGCTACATTCAGCGCCACGCCCGGGATTGGAGCCCGGGAACAGGCAAGGCGATGTGCTGGTCGTTGCGCGCCTTTCTCCGTTACCTCCACCATCGGGGGCTGAATGCGCGCCCGTTGGCGGATTGCGTTCCATCGATGCGGCGATGGAAGCTCGCAACTCTGCCGACCTATCTGCCTGCCGCACAGGTGCGGAAGGCTCTCGACGGTTGCGACCGAAAGACGGTGATGGGACGGCGTGACTACGCCATTCTGTTGTTGCTGGCCAAGCTCGGCCTGCGGGCCGACGAGGTCGCGACGCTCACGCTCGATGATATCGACTGGCGCGCCAGCGAGATACTCGTTCGCGCCAAGGGCCGACAGCGTGCACGGATGCCGATACCGCCAGACGTTGGCGCGGCCATCGTTGCATATCTGCGCAGTGGCCGCCCAAAGTCGTCGTGCCGGCGGTTGTTCGTCCGCACACTCGCGCCGCACATCGGGTTTGCTTCCGGATGTGCGATCACCATGATCGCCAAGGCCGCCCTCGATCGCGTTGGAATCGAAGGTCGCGCACACCGCGGCGCACATATCTTCCGACACAGTCTCGCTACCGAGCTTCTCCGATCTGGCGCGACCTTGTCGGAGATCGGGCAGTTGCTGCGGCACGAGAACCATGACACTACCCGGATTTACGCGAAGGTCGATATCGATGCGTTGAGAACATTGAGCCTGCCCTGGCCGGGAGGCGTGCAATGACCAATCTGCGCGCCGCACTCGATAAGTACCTGAGCATGCGCAAGGGGTTTGGATACAAGTACGAGCACCAGACCCGTCGGCTCGCCGACTTCGTTCATGGAGAAGCGCAAAGCCAGGATCATCACGACGAAGCTGGCAATGGAATGGGCAACGCTGCCGCCCGATCGTCATGCATCCTGGGCGCTGCGATTGAGCGACGTGCGCGGGTTCGCGCGCCATGTCGCCAACTTCGATCCGAGAACGGAGGTACCGCCCGTCGGCATGCTGCCCGGATGGAAGCGCGCCAAGCCCTATGTCTACAGCGACGCGGAGATCGATGCGTTGCTGACGGCAGCGCTGGCTCTGCCGCCAGCGGGCGGGCTGCGCCGATGGACCTACCATACCCTGTTCGGGCTGATCGCGGTGACGGGCATGCGTATATCCGAGGCGATGGGCCTGGAGCGTGATGACGTCGACCTCGACGCCGGCGTGCTGACGGTCCGGCTGACCAAGTTCGGCAAGTCGCGGCTCGTGCCATTGCATCCGACGACGAGAACCGCGTTGCGCGACTACGCCCACCGGCGCGACGCGATGCTCGGATCACGCTGCGGCTCGACCTTCTTCGTTGCCGAACAGGGAGGCCGCTTGCTGCACCAGTACGTTCATCGTGTCTTCTGGCGATTGTCCCGAGAGATCGGGCTGCGGCGCCCAGGTGATCGTACCGGGCCACGCGTGCACGACTTCCGTCATCGCTTCGCCATCCGGACGCTGCTCGACTGGTATCGCGAAGGCAAGGACGTCGAGCAGCAACTCCCAGTGCTCTCCACTTACCCGGCCACGCCTGCGTGCGTGATACCTACTGGTATCTCTCGGCCTGCCCCGAGTTGATGGAAGAAGCGGCGCGGCGTCTCGATCGGCGGTGGGAGGTGACACCATGAAGCCCGCCTGCAATGTCGCCACGTTGATCGAGCGCTTCTTCACCGAGCGCCTCATGCGCCAGCGCAATGTTAGCGCCAACACGATCGCCTCCTACAGAGACACGTTCCGGCTACTGTTCATGTTCGCACAGGTGCAGCTGCGGAAGCCCCCATCGGCCCTGACGCTCACCGATTTGGACGCAACGTTCATCGGCGCGTTCCTAACCGATCTCGAGGTAAAGCGCGGCGCCAGCGCGAAGACGCGTAACCTGCGTCTGACCGCTATCCGATCCTTCTTCAGGTTCGTGTCCTTCGAGGAGCCGGCACACAGTGCGCTGATCCAGCGCGTGCTCGCCATTCCGAGCAAGCGCCACGATAAGCGACAGGTGCACTTCCTCACGCGCCCCGAGATCGAGGCGGTTCTCGCAGCGCCCGATCGAACGACGTGGCTTGGCCGCCGCGATCACACCTTGCTGCTGCTCGCGTCCCAGACAGGCTTACGCCTCTCCGAGCTGACTGGCCTTGACCGGGATGCCGTCCACCTCGGGTCTGGCGCACACGTACGATGCGTCGGCAA
>NZ_SPQT01000062.1 GCF_004571025.1 Bradyrhizobium niftali
CGCCTGCTGCTTCTCGCAACTGGCGGCGCCAACCAAACAACTGCTGCGGCGACAATCCATGCCGTCGGGCCACGGAACACACCGAGTCGCCACTCGCCACGATCTCGGCGACGATCCGCGCCTTGTCGTCGTCGCTCCACTTCCGCCGACGACCGGCTCCGGTGAAGACCTCAAGCCGCCGCACCGGCTCCGCGATAGCACTATGCACTGTGTCCATTCTAAGCCTAACGGTCCGAACAAACCGCAGACTCGCAGATCACCCCGTCATCCGGTAGGTGGCCGCTGAACAGCGCTTACGTTGAAGTCGAGGTCTTCCTGCTTGAGGTCGATCGTGACTTGGTTGTTGGCGTTGGATGCCTTGACCGATCAGCAGGCGCAGAAGGCTAAAGCGCTAGCGGAACAGGGCCAGGGGAATCGTCAGGCGGTTCAGCCGGCAGTCCGCAGGAGGGCACAAGTCGTCCCGGCAGAAAAGACGATCGAACCGGCCGGTAAAATTGCACCAGTGATCGTGCTTGCGGGAATGCAGCGAAATCAGAGATGCTGTTGACGCCGAGGATCCCAAGCTCCTGAGCAGCTGTAAGACGGGTTAGTTTAGTACGTTACGTTGCGTGACCGAAAAGTTAACGACAAGAGACGTCTGTCCGCCGATTCCGGGACTGTCAGTCCTAGACACGCCAGTTAAGGTCCTGCCACACGGTCCTTCTGCTCCCTCGTTGAGGATTCTACTGTTCAATTCGATCGCTGCGGCTTGCGCAGCGGCGATATCGGGAAGCTCCGGCCCTACATCATCGAAGGCAGAAATGCCGTCGTGAACGTGGAAGAAGAAACGGGTCATCCGCGCGGCCCCCAAAGAAACGGCAGCGAGAGCGCGCACTCTCCGCACGCCAATGTACTTAACGAGGTAAAATATACCGGCGGTGCAAAGGCGGAGAGGACGCTCTTTTGAGGGAGATGGAATGCCTCTCCGGTCGCGATACAGTCAGCGGGAGCTGAGCCGATGTCCGGGCTCCGGCGTCTGCAGCAGCCGGGCTCCCTCATTTCTTCGCTTTCGGCCCACTCTTGTGCACATCCTCGGCGATTTCATCCATAACGGCCTTCTGGTGCTTGGCACTAAACCCGCCGCCGAGCGCCGCAGCGAACATGTCTAGCCTACACTGCTCTGCCCGCGCGAGGGTCTTGCCTCTTCTTCGGCCGTGGTGCTTTCGACCCCCTTGGGGCGCATTCGACGGCTAGCCACGTCATCAAAGTAGAAATATTGTCTGGGATGCGCAGCTCGTAACTGCCGCAGTCGGGCACTATCGCCTGACGTATGATACGGATGCGCATGCGAAGGGTTCCATAACGCGCGCTATGGTGGGAACTTCTGCGGCCGCCACGGTAAGGCGGCACGCGGTCCGGAATAGATCGGGGTCGATCTCAATCTAGGATTTGAAAGGAATTGAAAACCAAGAGGAGGCAAAAATGCGCGTCTTTTCCGTCTCATTCTTCGCATTGGCTTCGCTAGTCCAGGCTCATGCACAAGGGATAGTCCAAGACACGGTTGGGACGGGCAGAAAGCCAGAACCTAGTCTCAGCGATGCCTGCCACTACACGATAGGTGGGTATTCACACGAGGTTCCGGCGGGCCGGAACCTCTGTTGGCGGGTACCATATCCGTACTTGTCGGAGTACGGGCTATTGCACTGTGACCCGAAAAACAACTTCCAGGAGATAGCTATGGTGAGGCGCGGCGATCCTCGCTGCGACCGATACGAAATCCGTCAATAATAGGGGCTGCGCATCGGTGTCGGCCATGCACTCGACTAATCCCCTGACCGTTCAGGCGAAGGGCCTTCCGCGTGCTGGGCGCCGAGCGCGTCACCCTAAGCCACTGCGACTTGAACAATCAGCGTTACGCCTGACGCTTGCGTAAGAGCTGTAGTTGCTGATCAAGCTTAGAACGCTCGCTGTTCAAAGCTATCTCTTGCTCACGCACATCGTGGCCATCATGCTCAAGAACTTCGATCAGAACCTGTTGACCTTCGATATAGCGCTGGCGCTCTGCAATTCCGCGCCTCAATTGATCTAGCTCCGAATTAATTACTGCGGTCAAACGCAATCTCCTTTCCGGCGTTGTCGCCGGGGAAAGCCGAAAGCCTACTGCGAAATGCCTGCGAAAACGTTGCGAGAAACGCCGGCCGGAACGGGGGCAGCCCGTGTCTGACAAATGCCAGCTGAGACGAGGCTCGCTCAGCCATTGGGCCACTGCGTGAAGGTTTCGCCGCTCTTTCGGCTGGTCCGCCCTCGCTGCTTGTGAAAGCGTTGAATACGGCCGTATATCGCCTGGCGGGATCGCCCAAGCCGTTCGGCGATTTCGTCAGCTTCGACGCCTTCGTTGAGAAGTGAGCACAGCGTAGCTTCTTCGTCCGGCAACCAAGGCCGTGCCGTTGCGCGATTGTTGGGCATCGATAATCACATCGGAAGTGCAACCCGAAAACAGTAGCGCCGGATCGTAAATGAATGTCTAAATACAAACGCTCGGCAGGGCTCCGGTATCGACGATCAAGGGTCTCGACGAGACGACCAACGCTTGCGCAAACCGCAGGGGCGCTATTGTTTGGCGGACTCATCGGCAGATGCCGCCGGCGCTGTGGGTTGCTGCCCTCCGACGATCGAACAATGTGATCTCGGTCCGTTAGTTCAAGTCCATGAATGCCGCGTATGAGGGCTTTCGAGAATTGTCGAATCTCAGGAGTCCATAGTAGCAATCGGGATCAGTCTTGCCCTTCGGACACCAATCTCTGAAATTGTACCAGAAAATTGGCCCGAGATTTGGCTGTTGCGACGCGAGTTCGAAAGCCGATCTGAGAAGTTGGACCTGAGCCGTCTCGGAAATAACTGTATTTGCTTCTCCGTCCGTCGGAGCGCCGTATTCGGTCACCCAGATGACCTTTTCCTGATCGTGGTACCTAGCCATGATCCCTCGCAAGCCATCCGAGCTTTCCATTTGCTGCCAAGAATTTCCGTCTATCCGATCCGGAGGACTCGGCGACGTGTATGGATGATTGCCGACCGCATCGAAGAATTGTCGCGCCCCGTTCTTGTATAACGTATCCAGGAATTCTGCAGCGCGCATGGTGGTACCGGTGTTATTTGGCTGCGCTAGGCCGCCTGATATGACGGTGGCACCGCTGTCGACGTTCTTGATGGCTTCGTAGGCAGCCTTTAGCAGCGCAGCATACTGTGGGGGCGACGGGGCCGGCGCCCAGCTGCCACCAAGATTCGGCTCATTCCATATCTCCCAATGGCGAACACCTGCAGATGCGTACCTTGTCGCCAAGTACGCAGCGAACCGGCCGAACGCACTTGGGTCGGCCGGAGGATATGCCGGCGGCTTGTGTCCGCCGTTCGCCCATGCGGGACAGAAATAGATCAGGCCCAGGACGGAAATATTGAACTCGCGGGCTAAAGCGACGATCCGGTCATGCTGCTGGATATTGTACGTATCCTGATTGTCCGGCTGGATGCGATTCCAGTCAAACTCCACTCTCAGCCATTTGACGCCAACATCCCTGAACTCTGCAAACCGGGATCGGAGCTCCCACGGCGGCATGAAGAGAAGATCGCCGGCGTTCATACCCTTCTGCAGAGGACCGCATCGGCAAACAGATGGGAAGCCAAGTACCAGCAACAAAACAATGAACCCCGTCACTCGCTTCGCCAAATGCTGGACTTGCCTGCCGTCGCCGCCATTCATCGTCGCTTCCATCGAGCATCCCGTTGTTCTATGTGTATCATATACTCGATCGATCGATTTTTTCCGAACTCGATAGAGCGACGAACACTGGTGTGGACGAATGCGCGTAGTTCATATTATGGCCGATGGAAATCCTGGAGGAGGTCCAGTCGTCGTAGAAACATTATGCACCGGGATGGCAGCAAGGGGCGTTGAAACCGCCGTCATAACGCAGACTGGAAGTTACTTTTTCGACCTCGCAAACGCAAAGGGGTGGACGACGTTTGGCCTCGATTTCAGCCGCCGGAAAAACGTCATCAGGATATCGCGGGAGATATCGGAGTTGCTCGAGCGCCAAGCGCCGGAGGTCGTTCACGCCCATGGCGCAAGGTCGGCACTGCCCGTATCTCTTCTGCCTCGGAGCAAGCGTCCAGCCCTCGTCTACACGATTCATGGCTTCCACTATGACCGAAAAGGTACCGGCAGCCGACAGTTCTTCAAGCTGATGGAGAAGCTGTGCATCGGCCGCGCGGACCGGATTATCCTTGTCGGCAAGGCGGATGAGGCTTTTGCTCATAAGGAAGGACTGATCGACGATCCCCAGCGGTGGAGCCAGGTCTATAACGGCGTTGAACTGCCGGCGGGATGCGCAATCGCCCCGCAACCCGAATTCGACATCGTCTTTGTGGGACGCCTGCATCCCCAGAAGAATCCGCTCGCACTGCCAACGATTCTGGCGGCAATGAAGAGGCCACACGTGACGATGCTAATCATCGGCGGCGGTGAGCTAGAGGCATCCGTGCGCGAAAGTTGTAAGAGACTTGGGGTCGAGTCCCAGATTACCATGGCCGGTACGAGGTCTCGAACTGATGCGCTTGAGTTGATGTCCAGGGCGCGTATCTTTGTACTGCCCTCGCTCTGGGAGGGCGTTCCGGTTTCGGTGGTCGAGGCGATGAAAATGGGGGTGCCGGTCGTCGCATCAAGGATTGCCGGCAACCAGGAACTTATACACCACGGCGAGACCGGACTGCTCGCCGACCCACAGCTCCCCGCAGAATTTGCAGAACATATCTCGTCGCTCCTTGACTCCCCTCAACTGGCGCAATCGCTCGCCGCGAGGGCAGCGTCGTTTGCGTCAACGGCATTCACGATCGAAAGCCAGGTGACGGCGCATCTACGCATCTACGAGAACGCCATTTCGCAAAGTCGCCTCCGTCGCCCGCGCTGAAGACGGCAATCGGCATTCAGCGATTGCGCAACTGTTCAACGAGACTGGGCGCGAAATCGGGGTTTCTCCAAAGATCCGCCAGCGCCGTGGTGATGTTCTGCCTTGGGGACCAGCCGAAATCGGCTTGAATCCTAGCGATGCTCGCTTGCAGAAATGGCCGGTCGACCGCCCGGGCGCGCGATGCATCATGCTCAACTTCAATTGGAAGCGCCGTGAGCGACCGAAGTTCATCCAGGATCATCGACACCGAATATTGCTTGCCGGTGCCCAAATTGACCAGTTTCGTTTCTCCAGCGGGAATGTCGCCATATAGCGCAACCCGTCGGAACCCCTCCGCCGCGTCCTCGACGTGGATGTAGTCGCGCTGGGGCCAGACATTCCCGAGCCTGATCCTGGTCTTCCCCGCCTTTAGCTGGTGGACGATTTCGGGCAGGATATGCGGGCTGGTTTCCCCCGGCCCAACCACGTTGAAAAGCCTGACAATTGCTCCTTGGAGCCCTCTCTGTTTGGCGAAGTATCGCACATAATGCTCGGCGTGCAATTTCGTCATGCCGTAAACGTCGGCTGGCTCCACTGCCGAGATCGCCTCATCGTGAGGCGCACTGTCTGGATGATAGACCGCGCCGCTGCTGGCGAAAACAAAACGCGCGCCGGCCGGACATGCGCGCACAAGATTCATCGTGCCGAGGACGTTGACTTCCTCGGCATGCACGGGGTCGCGTTCACACTCTGGGATGAAGTGAATTGCGGCGAGATTGATGATGACTTCGGGGCGAAATCGCTCCATGACATCCGATACCGAGCGCCAATCCCGAATATCGACCTTCTCCAGCACAATATTGGTACTTTCACTCTCGCCGAAGCGATTCCCGAACTTCAGCGCGTCTACGACACAAACGAGGTGCCGATCCAGCAACTTTCTAACCAGCTGGCGCCCTACGAAGCCAGCACCGCCCGCAACCACAATTCTCCGCTTCATACGGCACTGGCTTCCCTGAAACGGCCGGAAATGGATAGAGGTCGATCGTCGGGGGCCGGAGCAACCAATTGCTCAAACTTATCCGCTATCAAAGTCCAGGCGAGCCCCTTTGCCGCCGAACGGCCTGTCCCCGAGTAGTGGTCCCAGCGTGCGATCACGTCACCCACGCCTTGGGCAAGATGGTCCGGAGCCGGAAGTGTCACCACTCCGCAATCATAAAGGCGCACGACTTCCTTTGTGCCGTTCATTTCATAGTCGCATGTAACGACTGGAAGACCGCTAGCCATCGCCTCGGCGACAACTCTCGGAAAGCCTTCCCGCAGGCTCGAGATAACAAGAGCTTCGGATTTGGAAAAGAGTTCGATCTTCTCGCGATCCGAGACCAAGCCAGGCAGGACAATGTCGGACGCGTATCGGGAAATTTTCGCCCGTTCTCTGATGTCGCCAAAAGCGGGCCCATCGCCTGCCAGGGTGAGCGAACCGATGTAGCCCCGATCCTTCAGCAACTCAAAGGCGTCGATCAGCAATGGAACGTTCTTGTGGGACGCCATCCGGCCGAGATAGCAGATCCCCGAGCGCCTACTCCGAGGAAGCGAGCGATAAAGCTCGATATCAATTCCACTGGGGAGCGTATGCACCGGACCAACGCTGAATTGCTGGATCGCCTGGCCGACAGCGTCGCTCACCGCCACGTTTCTGGCCACGAACCGCGGCAGGAGGGCTTGAATGGTTCGGTAGAAGAGCCCGGTACGAATTTCGCACCAATGCATCACGGCCTTGGCGCGCTGCGATTTCGGAATCGTGACCGCATGCAAGAGCGGCCACTGATTCAACAACAGCACATCGTAGTTCGATTCCCTGGCGACCCGCCGAATGTGCAGTGCATATTTGATGATTGTCGGCCAAGCCCGCTTCATCATCTTGAAGCGCGGCGATTTGTAAAATACATCTATCGGGTGCCGAAAAATCGTTATCCCGTCCATGTTCTCAACCGTCGCCAAATTGGACGCATGCCCGATGCAATGAACATCGATCGTGTGTCCGTTCTTGACGAGTTGTCGGGAAAGCCCTTCAAAGAATAATTCCTGTCCACCCACGCTGGGAGCGAATAATTCAATAAATACTCCAATGCGCAAGCTGTACCGCCTTTCAATACTCGATAACCAAAAAAACTAGTTCCAATCGCGAAACAACGCCACTGGCTGCTCAATAGTAGCCAAAGATAGGACACAATCGTCCAACTTATGATTGTTTTTTTCTATCATAAAATGGAGAGTCAGTGAACACTGAAAATGTAGGCAATTTCACAATCTGCTACGAGGGAGCGGCTCGGCCGCGCAGGGATGTACGGATTAGCCCGATCTTTGGCGCAATTCCAAAAAGGGGAGTACGAGGTTCTTAATCGGTAAACGAGGCCCCTCCCCGGACACGGCGCCCCCCATTCCGCCCTCTCTGGTGCGCGCCGATATAGGCAAACACGAATGTCACGACTGAGGTCGGATCGAAGAAGCGGATCTCTGCCACGTTTAGAATCAGAAAGAAAATCAAAAACCACTCCGAGAAATTTTCGGGGCGATCGATGTAAGGCCGCTTGACGCCAGATGATGTTTGCGCCCTGAGAAGTGGCTTAAACACCGTAATGATGGTGGCCGAGAGCCCCACCATCCCGAGGTCAAGTAGACACTGCAAGTAGCCGTTATGGGCGCTCAATTCAAACTGTAGGGTCTTGTCCCAGAACAGTGATCCGGGGGAATTTGGCCCCAGCCAGAATACGCCATAACCATATCCCAGCAGCGGCTTCTCCGTCGCCATCTCAAGCGCAAACTGCCAAATGTTCGTTCGTCCGGACAGGGTCACGTCCCTACCGACGATAGACGTGAAGGCATCGGGCGCCGCCACCAGAAACAGCACGCCGCCGACGCAGATCACCACGGTGAGCACGACCAATTCCCGCGGCCGCAATCCCAATCGGGATCTCGCGTAGGCCCAAGCGGTCACGAATCCAATGGCGATCAGCGGCGTTGCGGAGCTCGCCAGAAGCAACGACAGAACACATGCCCCGGCACCACCAAGCCGAATAAGCCGGCGACGACCCGTTTCCCTGACGGCGAGCGAAAGAAATGCGAGATAGCCAATGCCGGCAAATTGACCCAGGATATTCTTGTGATTGAAGAGCCCGCGAAGTTGACCGTTGGTGTCCAGAGCCTTATCCGGGGCGATGAGCAGCCACATGAACGAACCCGCCAGGGCAACGATCACTGCGATCTGCACTAGCTTGGCAAAACGGTGCGAACTCAGCCGGCTGGCCACATACGTTCCCACCGAGAACGTCCCGAACAGCCCAAGCGCCTTTCTGAGGGTCGCCATGGTATCGGACGACCAGGCAGCGGACAGGAAGCAGATTGCGATCACAATTGCGGCCGGCCATCCCAACCGTCGCAGATTCTCCTTCAGCCTCGCGCGTGCCAGCAGATAGACCGAACCAAGAAAGAACGGGGCAAGCAGCGCCTGCCGTATGACATCGCCAGCCTTGTCAATGTTTACAACATCGAGATAGCCGGGCTCGTACTCAGCCTGAAGACCGGTCACGCCGGGCACGATATCCGCAGCGATCAGGAGATAGCAAACCAAGGTTGAAGCAAACAGCACCTCGCTCAGCCGAGCGTTCGCCATGAGTGAGTGCGGTCTCGTCGTCTCGAACTCAACCATCGACGGCAAGCTCGCCGTGCGCCATGCCAGGCCGGGTTCGCCCCCGCAACAAAGCATGCGCAAACTCGTTGGGGTCACTGGTCACGATCGCATCGGCGAGCAGCTTGTTCGGCAGTCCACGCACACCGACGGGAGTGCTGACAATCCTCTTTCCGAACGATAACGCCTCCAGCACCTTGATGCTGACGCCGGTGCCGGCGCGAAGCGGCACCGCCGCAACACGAATGGCGCTGTAGAATTTCGATACGTTGTCCAGACGGTTCCATACAGTGATATTGGCGACCCCCTCGATGAGCGGCCCTACCTTGCTCGAGATGCCCCCGGCAACCAGCATGCGAAACTCCGGCGCCGCCTTCCGGATGATCGGCAGTATCACGTCCCGCAAGTACAAGACTGCGTCGAGATTCATCACGTCATTCGAGCCAATGAAGCCAGCATCGAACGCTTGAGCCGCTGTCTCGTGGGCTTCTTGAACGGGGGCGACGTAGGAAAATGGCTTGTGAGAGAGCTTCGCCGTCGATTGATTTATGGCTGAGTAGTTGGCGAATTCATCGGCAGACTCCACGCGCACCAAATGGCAAGCGTCGAATATTTCCGCTTCAGCCTGCCGCGAACGTGCAACGTCAATTCGCTCGAGGAAATGCCTTATCCAGGCATTTGCATGATCGCGCAGGATCTCTGGCAAATTCAGCACATCAAACAATCTCTGATATGTCGCGCGGTAGGCGATCGCTCGGTTGACAAAATCATCGTGAGCACTCATCACCACTAGCGGTTTTCGGCTATTGGACAATTGAGGTAGGACCCGACCGAGCAATTGAACCGATTGCGGCTTGGCGAGATAAATCACGTCGACCTGCCACTCGTTCAACCTCCTGGCGATCCATCGCGAGTTTCTGACGGTGTTGGTAAACAGAAATGGGTGGGACGACAGGACATTGCCGGTCAGCGCCCGCTGCACCTCTCTCCAGACTTGACCGATCGCACCAAGCAGATGCCCCCCGCGATTCCAGCCAGGCAACAGGAGAAAGTCCGAAAATTGCTCCTGATAGGCCGAGTTCACTTCGCTCGATCCCGCCAACTGCGGGTCCCGGAAGAACGAAACGCAATAGACCTTCCAGCCTCGCTTTTTGTAGGTCTCGACTATGGTGTAATACAGCCAACCCGACGCATTCTTGGACGGTAAGGGAAGGAAGAGTTCGTCAGTCACGAAGAGTATCGAGCGCCTCGTCATTGATTAACCTCTGATCGCAATACGCTGGGCATTCGCCCCGTAGATTGATAACGGATGCGTGCCGGCGACAAGCGGTGGCACGAACAGGACAGGTGGGATGATCCGCAACGCATTCATCAAGCGGGCGATAGGCGCGCTAACGCTGTTGTATTCCGGGACATTCCTTGCAGCCTTATTCAACTTTATTGCGCAACTGACATTGGCTCGATCTATGGATCTGGAGGCTCTCGGTACGATTGCCGCCCTGTCGTCTATCATAAACCTTTTAGCATTGATCGGCATGGGAGGAATGAACTGGTTTCTACTCCAAGTGGTTGGGAGAGAGAGCGAAGAAGCTGTTCGCTGGTACTTTCCCGCCGCGCAACTCGTGGCACTTCTCACCGGCCTTGGCATCGTCGGCCTCGTGGCGTATGCGCTGACGATCGCAAAATTTCCCGCTTCCGAACGATTGCTGTTACTGGCGGCCTCCGTTCCGATCCTATTGGGACAACTGGCTGTAGAACTGTCGTCGGTCCGCTATCAGATCGAGCGGAGCGCCGGTCAGGTCGCCTTTTGGCAGATCGTCACCCAGCTTGGGCGCGCAGTGGTCGCCCTCTGCCTCAAAGCATTCACCATTTCAAGCCTGCGGGCAGTGCTCGTGGGATTTGGAATGATGGGAGCGATCGCCGTCATTTGGAGCCTGGTTGCGGTTCCGGCCCGATCCTGGGGGCGACTTCTGAAGAGCTATCGGCACCCCCATCCCTCGGTGCTGGAGACAGCCCGCTCGGCTGGCCCCTTTCTGTTGTTCGGCGCGATCTATCTCATATTCTTCCAGGGGCCGATTGTGGTTCTGGAGTACATCCGGGGCGGGACCGAGACTGCTCAATACAACATCGCATTTCTCATTGTCTCTGCGGCGATGATGTTTCCCTCCGTCTTCTACTCCAAGTTCATCGCTGAAAGGATCTTCCACTGGGGCCATCATGACCGCGCAAAATTCGCGGCCGCATTCTATGTGTCAGCCGCGCTGATGGCCTCGGTTGGCATCCTCGCAATGGCCATCCTCGTGGCCACCGCTAGCAGGCTGATTCCCTGGATGTTCGGATCGAGATACGTTCCGTCTGTCGACCTTCTGCTGGTAATGAGCATTGGAATTCCGACAAGGTTCCTGCAAAGCGCTTACAGTTCGCTGCTCGTGACCGGACCGCAGACGATACCGCGAGTCATATACCTTGGTCTCGCAGCCTTTACGGCGATCGCCGCGTCCTGCATTTTCGTTCCGGCCCTTGGCGCGTTGGGCGCCGCCTATGCGACCGTCCTGGCCGAGTTCGTGCTCTTCCTCCTGTCCTGGCGGGGGTTATCGATCTATGTCCCCGAGATCAGATCCATGGGCTGGCTCAGTCCGCAAACCATTAGGCAATCCATCGCGGTTCTGGGCGACAAGCCCGCACACTGAATTGATCTAACCAGACAAAGCGAAACTCCTCGAACCGTTTGTCGTCGGAGATGTTCTCCGCCTAGCTCGGAAAGAACATATAGAAACGGACCGTACGCAGGAAGCTTGCAGCGACGTATGTCGGCGGATTTCGATGAGCTGAGATCAGCTGCAACGCGCAAGCCACTCCAACCGCAGTCAGGGCGGACAAAAAAGAACCAATTGCCAGAAACAGCCATACGCTGCGCCCTGCGGTTTCAAATGGGACGGACGCAGACTGCGCGATCTTGATGGCCGAAAGATTGTTCTCCGTCATCGCCGCTGCGATCCGCTTTTCACCCGCGCGCGAGGTGATTTCCGAAAGCTCTTGCTCTGCCGAGCTGAGCTGCCTCTTGAGGCGATTGGTTTCGGCCTCAAGGCTGGCTAGCGTGACAAGTTCCTTTGCCACGTTGCCCAATTCGGCCGTGTGAGCCGACTCTGCGGCGCGCAGCCCTGCGATCGTCATCTTCAGGGTCAGAAACTGCTGCGTGGATTCTTGATAGAGCTTCACAAGCAGCAACGGAGGATCGTCCCCAAATAGATTTCTATTGTAGGGTAAGGGAACTGCCGCTTCTGGCGCCGGCTTTGATGGATCGCGAGCCTGCGAAGCGCGAGCGGCGTTTGGCCTCAATTGGCCGATCTGCTCCTCGACAACCCTCAGCTCCTCCTGCCGCTGCGCCAGTTCGGTTCGCACCGTTGCCACCGACTTGGCGAGGTCACTCTGGCGGGTAAGCAAGAGTTTCTTCTGCTCATCGATTGCGTAAGTGCGATTTGCGGTCATAAAGGCCCCCAACACTCCGGCCGCTGTGGCTACCTTGCGCTGAAGTTGGTCCACCTCTCCATGGAGGAAATCAGCCGCTCCAGCCTGGGTGTAGAGAGCCCTGTATTTGCCGAGATAGCTCTCTGTGAGCGCATTCACAAAAGATGCGGCGAGGCGTGGATCCTCATGCCGAAAAGAAACCCGGATCATGCTGGTCCGCGGTTCGAGCTGCACCTTCAATGCGCGAGCCGCCGACTTGTATGCGCGGTCCTCGTTTTTCATCTTCTTCTGGGCCACGCTCAGATAAGTCAGCAGCTGCGAGAATTCACCGTCCGGGCTCTTCGGGTACAACTTGCCGTCGCCGACATTCTGGATGGCCGACCTGATGACAAATTCGCTGTTTAGCAACTCAATTTGCGAGTTCACGAAGACCGAATCAAAGCCCTGATTGGCTTCGCTTTGCTTGCCGTTGTCGATGAGGAGGGACGCCGCCGCCTCGTATTTGGTATCGAGCAAGGCATGCAGCAATACTGCAGAGAGAATGCCTAAAACGAAAACTGTCGCGGAGATTAACCAATATCGACGAAGCGCACGAAGGACGAATAGCTCCAGGCTATCGGATTGCTCGATGTCCTTTTCGGCCGCCCGGCGGTCCTCAACTTGCGGTCGAAGAATTACCCGATAATCCTGTCGTGGTTCGAGACTGGTCATTGCAACCCCTATCCGCCGGTCCCAAGGATAGGGCCATGGACCGGTCGGAACAATGTCGATTGATGCTCAAATTGCAGCAGAACGAAGCGAGTTTTGGTCATCGCCACTTCGTTTGATAATTTACTGATTTTGTTTACTAAATTCAAACCGAAAAAGGCCCCGGCACAACTTAAAGATCGCAAATCAGCCAATTCTGGGCGACTTCGCTCATCGATGCCTACTTCCCGGGCGGCGATGATATTTCTGCTTCGACAACATTTAGCCTGGTAACGAGCCGCTATTGCGGGAATGGCTACCAAACCCGAACCCCTGCGATCCACTCAAAAGACATACACATCTTCGTTAGGCTAATCATCTGGCCCTGCTTGAGACTGACCGTTATGCTTAACTCGTCCAATGTCGAAGGTAGGTTACGTAATGCCGGATCGTCACATCGCACTAGCGGTCGTGCTCGACACCACCGGCCGTTACCTGTTCCAGCGCCGCGACAACATCCAAGGCATCGTTTATCCTGGAAGACTTTCTTTGTTCGGGGGCCACCGAGAGGCGGGTGAGACCTATTTGGCATGTATTGCTCGCGAACTGCAGGAAGAGATCAGCTACCCGGTTGCACCCGAACGGTTCGAATTTCTGACAACCCTCGACGAATGCGGCGAAGTTGTTGACGGCGACATCGTACGCGGCCACGTATTCCTGGTAAACGGGATCCCGTCAGACAAAATCGTCGTAACAGAAGGTTCGCTCACGATCGTCGATCCCGATGCCCTGATGCGCTCCCTCCCCCATTTCGCCCGCGACTTGACACCAGCATCGGGCTTCGGACTTAGGGCGTTTCTTGAACGATCTGGATGCACCGAAGCGGATTGAGCGCCCTGCCAGGCTCGCCGTTGAAGCTCGACGAACGCGAACTGCTTCGCTCCATCATAGAGTACCTCAACGGCAAGCGAAGGGGCTTCTAATCAATTGTTAACCATATCGCATGAAACTTTTGGGCGCGGGTCTCGTGATGCGCACCGCGCAGGTTTCGGTACGCGATCATGGCCATTCGCACATTGCTTCTCCTGCTCTTGTCCGTCGCACTTGGGAGCTGCGCTTCGCAGCCTACTTGGACATCGGTTCAGGGTTCGGCCAAGCCGGCCACCGGCGCCTCGCCGTTGCGCTATCGATACGCGTGGGACGGTCTGGGGCAAAATCCTAACTTGTCTCGATCGCACCGAGTTTCGAGACAGTCGAGGATACTCGAGCAGGATTCCAACCTGCGACGAGAAGCGGTCCTAGCTGAGTTGCGCCCCTATTCAGCGGCGTGGTGGGTGGTCCACGACGAAATCGAGGCTGATCGGGAGGCAAAGATCGCCAGAAAACTGGTCATCTGCCGGGGATGTAACTCCGAAAGCCAGGTCGGCATGACCGCATCAATAGGTGGGCGCTAGCACCATAGCGTCTGCAGATCAATTCGATCCCCGCTCTTCCCTTCACTAGATGGTCGCAGCGAGGCTAAAACGCGGGAGAAATTTGTTCGGCGAAGAGGCGTAAAAATCGATCATGCCAGCTTCTCTAGGCATGTAACAGATATCCCTCCGCCGAGAATGCATGAAGCGCAACAAAATGTGTATTCTCGGCGGCAAGATGTGCACTGGCATCGAAGTCGAGTCCAGCCAGGTGTAGCGCATCAGTAGAAGCGTGGTATCCATACGAGCTGTTGGATCCAATTTCCGGGTGACTGGCGGGCGTCCCAGAATGGCCGAACACGAACCCGTCGCCGGCGCTTCCAATCCGGACAATCACTGGATCGGCAGTCGTTTGTGGCGTCGAGAGATGTGCAAAATTAAATCCGTCAACTGGCGGATCGATGACGAGGGTGCCGCCGTTTCCATCGCTTGAGAGATTGAACGTTGAATGGGTGTAGTCGCCGGCTAGCGTGATGTGCGCGGTATGGTTCTGGGCGTCCGAGACGGTGAGTACCCCGCCCGATGTGTCACCTGAATAGGCGAACTTCGTGCCTGATCCGAACGAGATGTCCTTGAGATCGAGAATATCCGAGCTGGACGGATCACCGTTGCCGGAAAGGCCGTAAATCGTGCCAGTAAATTGCGTGGAATGATCGAGAGTGAAGGTACCGGTGACGC
>NZ_SPQT01000063.1 GCF_004571025.1 Bradyrhizobium niftali
GTGAAGCGCCGCGTGAGTAATCGGAGGCGCACCTTTCTGCCCGCTGATGGCAAATCGGCAACGTGCCGGACGTAGCGGCTATGGATGCGGCTCGACGCTGTCGCGCACAAAGGGCACCGAGCCTCCGCAGCTTCCGACCTAACAGACAGAATAAGCGAATCCATTGAGTCACTTACACCATCAACCACCAAACCACTCGGTACTAGCGATGAGATTTGAAAGCCCGTCCGCATGGCGCTGATTCTCCGTTTGAGAACCACAGTCGCCCGGCAAACTTCATCGGAAATGAGTCAGACCCCAACATTGACCCCACACGAGATGAGCATTCCGGTGATGGTTCAAGGAATTGGGCGGTGTTGGGCGGGGTCAACCTTCGGCGCCGATCGGGGGTCAAACCGTACGCCGAATAACAATTTGGAATATCGTGTTGAAGTCGCGTTCTCAGTGAGGGTGACTGGGGCCACTTGAAGACTTAGTGTCAGAAAACGGTAGGATCGTGGATGACATGCGTCAATCAAACCTTGACCGCCTGGGACCCGCTAGTCATGCTTCAGTGTGGCTGCCCTTTTTCTGCGGGACCCAGTTGTTGGCGAACCAGTTGCCGCATCCACTCCAGTGCAGCATTCCGCTCGTCGCGGACTCGCCAAGTCATCGCGACGGCGAAGGAGGGGCCATCGAATGGCAGCTCGTGCATAGTCAGCCCGAAGGCGCTGGCGAGCGCGGCGCCCGCGGTGCGCGGCACATTCGCGATCAAGCCGCTCGATCGAAGCAGGAACGGAAGGGCAGCGAAGCTTTCGGTCACAACCCTGACAGAACGGCTCAGGCCTAGGTCCGCGAGGGCTTCGTCGATCCTGCCACGCAAGCTGCCGGTCGCCGACACGAGTACATGTCCTGCCGACACATACTCCTGAAGCGACATCGGCCGACTTGGATCGAAGAGATCAGCGTCGCTCAGAACCACAAACGTTTCCTGCAGAAGATCCTCGCAAGTATGCCTCAAATCGACTTCAGAAGGTCTTGCGCTCACTACAATGTCAGCTATCTCATCGTCGAGGAGCGCGGCGGCTCGTTTGTAGTCGCCGTGTCGCACGGTCAATCTGAGGCCCGGTGCAACGCGAGCCAGCAATCGCTGCAAACGGGATGTTAGGACGATTTCCAGATCCTCTGATAGAGCAAGTCGAAGCGTTCCGGTTGCTTCTGCGGGATCGAAGGCCTTTGGACTCATCGCCTCGCAGATCATTGCCAACGCTGGACTGACACGTTCGTAGAGACCTCGTGCAAAACTGGTCGGCTCCAAGCCCCGTCTGCCCCGAATGAAAAGCGCATCGGACGTGATGGCCCGAAGTCGCTTGATTGCCATGCTTACCCCTGAAGATCCAAGATAGAGCCGTCCAGCGGCCTCCTGCACCGAACCGTGCCTAAAGACCATCGCGAAAACCACGAGCAAATTCAGGTCTATTCGACGAAGCACCGCCTCGTCGAAGCTGATTGGGGCAAACAATTCAGCGCTGGTGATCTCGCTCTTCACGCAAATCAATTTGCCAGAACAATCCCTCGCGCGCAACGTCCTGATCGCAAGGCGCGTTCGGTATTTCGAACTTCGAGGAATGATGATGCAGGCTTACGGAGTGATGGCATTCCGGACCGACACGCTCGAAGAAGTGTCGCTGCCAGACCCCGTGGCGGGAGCAGGACAAGTGCTGATCCGAAATCGGGCGGCCGGCGTAAACAATATCGACCTGCTGATACGGCAAGGTTTACTCCCGGCTGAGGCGACGCCCTTACCGCACGTATTGGGCGTCGAGGGTGCCGGCGTTATCCAAGACATTGGAGCGGGAGTAGACGGTCTAAGTATTGGCGATCGCGTGATCTGGCTGGGCAATCTGGGCGCGGGCGGCTACGCGCCCTTTACCGCGATAGACGCCACCTACGTTGCAAAGATCGCAGACACCATTTCGTTCGAGGTCGCCGCCGCCGCTCCGGTCGCGTACGCTACCGCCCGCAACACCATCTTCTCCTATGGAGCCCCGGACACTGGAGCCTGGGTCCTCGTCCATTCTGCAGCGGGTGGAGTTGGAGTCGCAGCCTTACAGGTCGCTCGCAACGCGGGCTTACGGACGATCGCACTCACGAGTTCTGGAAAGCTGGACTTTGCACTCTCGCAGGGAGCGACTGTCGCAATCGACCGTAGCGCAAGAGACGTGGTCCACCAGATATTGGACATTACCGGGGGGCAGGGAGTGGCTCTCAGCTTGAACTCGGTGGGGGGGCCCACGATATTGCGGGACCTAAGGGTGCTGAGTGATTTCGGTCAGATCATAAGCTTCGGGCATCTCGGCGGCGCGCCCGAGGGTACCGCCGTCGATTTGCTAACTCCCTATTTTAACAAGAGCATCGGGATCAGGAGTTCGGATCTTTATACGCTCTGGAGAACCAGGAAGGACGCCTTCAAAGCGATGCTTCAGCAGATTGCGACGGATCTGGAAACCTGCGCCATCAATCCACAGGTTCATTGTGTCTTGCCGAGCGCAGAAGCGATCATCGCACATGAGGGGCTAAAGTCGGGACGTGCCATGGGAAAGTTCGTCCTTCGCCACGACCCCTGATTTGCAAGATGCCGGGCCAGCGCGCGAATTTTCTCAAACGATGCACGTGTCCCTACAGAAGTTCCTCGACGCGATACTTTCTTCAAAAGAGACGATGGCCGCGGAACATCGCATGCGGTAAGTGTCCCGGCCGGACGACTGGCTCCCGCGTTCTAGGAAGTTCGGCAGGTAACGCGGCTCCGTTGCTCAAGGAGCAACTATCCACGCTCCGCCCGCGGCAGCCGGAGCGATGCCAGGCAACCCGCTTCTTAGGCCAGATGCAGCGTGGAACGTAGTTCGCCACCCAGGTCATCCGGAAGAATGAGCGGAAGTCCAAAGGCGTGAAACAGCCGTGGACTCTCGGGTTTCACAAAAAGGGTCAGGGCGGCAATCATGTCATGCTCAATCGAGAGCACTTGGATAGAGTGCGCGCCCCACGGTGCGCTGGCGTGGAGACGGGAATAGGCTGCGAAGGCGGGCTGTCCGTTAGCTGCCGTCGGGACCAAGCGATAGCCATCATAGTTCTTCCAGGCCCACTCAAAGAAAGTTCGGATTGCACGGCGCCCGGCATACCACTGCGGCAATGGTGGCATGGTGTACGTCGCATCTTCCTTGAGAAGAGCCACAAAACTATCGAGATCAAGCTCCTCCCAAGCCCGCAAATAGCGACCGAGGAGCTCCTTCTGCGCGCGGTTCGGTTGGGATGCAACGACCGGTTGACCGTTGGGATAGCGTTTGGCGAGCGTCTCGCGCGCCCGCTGCAGAGCGCTGTTGACCGAGGGGATCGAACCGCCGAGCAGTGTTGCGGCTTCAGCAGCAGCCCAACCCAGTACATCGCACAGCAAGAGCACGGCGCGCTGGCGGGGCGGCAGCTGCTGGATGGCCGCAACAAAGGCCAGCTGCACGGCCTCCCGCGACGCAAACCGCGCCTCCGGATTGGGCGCGTCGTCGACGGCGCCTTCCAAATTTGAGCTGGGGTAAGGTTCGAGCCACGCGACGTCGGACGCCGGTGTGCCGTTCGGCATCTCCGCGGTTGCGGGAGCGCGCTGGTCGGGTAGCCAACGCTGCGCGCTCTTGCGGCTGGCGAGCGCGTTCAGGCAGGCATTCGTGGCTATCTGGTACAGCCATGCGCGAAATGATCCGCGTCCCTCAAACCTTTCAAAACTGCTCCAGGCTCGAAGATAGGTCTCTTGCACGAGGTCTTCAGCCTCGTGCAATGAACCGAGCATACGGTAACAATGCAGTTTGAGCTCACGGCGGAACGGTTCGGCGAGCCGTTCAAACTTCCTGTCTGAACGGTTCGAGGGTTGGGCCTGATGTGGCGGATCCGCAGCAGTCATCGCAATCGATATCGGGTTTCCGGTGTTCCTTTTCAAGGTGGGTCATGACCGCACGGGTTCAAGGCCTTTGCCGGAGACGATGAACACGTGTTCCTTGGAGCGACTAGGGTTCGTCACGAGCGCGATGAGTCCACTCGCGGCATCAGACGACGTAGGTGGCGAGTCCAGGCTCCGAATGAAATCAGCGGCCGATATGCCGAGATACCCCGAATAGCCAGCGACAGCATGCCTTCCGAGCTCGGTGTCCGGCATGATGCGCGGTGCAAGCGCTAAGAACCGCAGGCCAAGTCCAAGACGGTCCGACTCCTTCTGACTATAGTTTGCGATGAATATCTGCGTACGTTTAGCGCCAGCGTAACCTCCGGTTAGCGGCGACCCGGCGAATGCGGCACCGCTCGACACCAGAATAACCGAAGTGCTGGGGGGCAGAGGTTCCGACAGAGCTGCCTTGCAGAAGTTAAATGCGATTCTGACGTCGCTCTCCCAGTTCACAGCGAAGTCCTGCCAGCTTTGCTTGTATAGCGGCGCGGTCGGCGGAAGCGCTCCCGCGCATAGAACCAGGATGTTGGGTTTCAGAATGCTAAATACCTTTGAAGGCGCGTCCGCATCAGTTGCATCGGCCGCCAGAACCTCGATACCAGATGTCTCTTCGGCCAATTGCCGCAGCGGCCCCTCGCGTCGTGCCACGGCAAGCACCCGCGCACCATTGCTATGAGCCTCCTCCACGATTCGCCGCCCGACTCCTCGGCTACCGCCAACCACCACCATGTTCTTGCCCGTCAATGCAAGCATACCGCCCTCCTGGTCCCCAGTGTTCACTTCTACCCACCGTGTAAGCAGACCGAAGATCGTCGGTGGGAGTCGATCTCGTTTTGCTGTTGTCCAACTTATCGGGTATATGCGGCGGACATTCGGATGCCCACAAAATCACGTCCGGCCCCTTGCTGGTTCGGGTCAGCAAGACGGGCCACGTCTGGACAGAAGCCCTTGCGCGGCGTTTGCTCGCCGCTGGCACGCGGAGTCCCGAAGCACGCCTCAAATTACCTAGGCCACACATCTGACCTCATGTGTAAGACAGACGTGGCGGCTTGGAATCATTGGCGCCTGCCGGCACAAGTTTCTTGGATGCCTTCCATAGCTGCCCGTTAATGAAGTTGGGAGCAAGGCGGCGCATGAACGCGAGCTGCTTGGACTGCCCTGGTCGGATCTCGAGTGCACCCGCCTTGAAGGATTCAAACGATTGCTTCACCAACTCGTCAGTGGTGATCAGGGTGATGCCATCGTCCTCGCGAAGATCTGACGTCATCTCGGTCTTCACCGCCGGTGGCATGAGTTCGATGATCTCCACACCAGTTTCCTCCAACTGGAAACGGAGCGATTGGGTATAGGAATGGATCGCCGCCTTAGTTGCGCAGTAGATCGGCAAGCAGGGCAGCGGCACGAAGGCCAGGGCGGAAGACACGTTGATCAGAGTACCCTTGTTGGCTTTGAGCAGGTCAATGAATGCGGACGTCATGCGCATCACGCCTCCCGCATTGACGTTCAACTCCACCGTCAGGCCGGCAAGGTCGGCCGTCGTGCTCTTGAGGTTCTTGTAAAGACTGATGCCGGCGTTGTTCATCAACACATCGAGCTTGGGAAAGTTCGCCTTCACATGCGCAGCGAGGGCCGCGATCTGAGCAGGATCCGCGACGTCGCTCTGGATCGTATGGAGCTTCGGGTGCCTCGCCTTCACCTCATCGAGCACCGTCTGCCGCCGACCGGTAACGATGACCAGGTTGCCGAGTTCGATGAACTTAAGTGCGAAGGCGAGACCGATGCCGGCAGAGCCTCCGGTGATGAGGATTGTACGGCCGGTGAGCTTCATGGGAGTCCTTTCATATTACTGCGCGTGCTGGAAGGCACGATGGAGACATTAGGGAGCAGATCAGTCCGCTTGAGGTTTGAATTTCGAGGTCCCGACGTCGTGCTCGCGAATCTCGATCATCTCGATACTCGGGACTCCCGCTCAACTGTCGGTCGCCCCAACTCAGAGCGACCAAAAGTGGCACGACCACACCAACGGAACCAAAGAAGGTGCTAATCGTCGAGGCTTCCGAGGCTCATGTTGACGACCGTTCCGGTCATCGCGCTTGCCTGATCGGAGGCAATAAAGGCGGCGACGTTGGCCATTTCCACGAGCGTCGGCAGCCGCCGCCCGTGGGTCCTACTTGCGATCAACTCGTGGAACTGGTCCCACGAAATTCCCCATGCTTTGGCGTGAAGGCCAAAGACTTCCTTGATGGTGCCGGATTCCGGCATCCCATGAGGTCGCAGACCAACCACCCGAATTCCCTGAGGCACGAGTTCGGCAGACAGATTCCGCGTGAGCGCCTCGACGGCAGCCATGGCCGGACCGACGCCTCCCATCAACGGAATGCCGATGCGCGAGGGGGTTGAAGTGACCGTCATGATCACTCCCGATTTCTTTTCAGCCATCCGCCGGGCAGCCGCGCGCGCGGTCAGGAAGTACGATTTCGTGTAAGTTGCGATCGGCAGCAAGAATTGATCCAGCGCCTGCTGGACCACGGGCACCCCCTGAAGGGTCGTGTTTCGAATGCCTACGGCGTTGAATGAGATGTCGATGCGGCCAACCGTATCGATCACCGACTGCAAGTGCGCATTGATTGCTTCTTCATCGAGAGCGTCGACCTCGGCAGCCTGGGCCGATCCTTCTGCGGAAGTAATTTCCTTGGCCAACGCGTCTACCGCTGCACGGTTGCGCCCGGTGAGAAAGAGCTTTGCTCCTTCGCGCGCAAAAGCGTGCGCCACGGCTCCGCCGACCGCGCCTCCGGCGCCGTAGATCACCGCAACCTTGTCTTTCAACATCATTACAGGTTCCTCGTTCTGTCTCTATCCACGATCGCGACACATCCCGACCACGTTCATAAGACCGCCCTGGCCACTGAATCTCATCGGTCCACGGAAGATTTTCTCGCGGCCCCTTCGACCCACTGCGAAGGCGGCCTCGCTTCCCCCTGCGCTCGGCCACATGCTCTTCGTTTCGACGCGGTGGCCAGAGAAGACTGGCCGTCAGCTTCGGTCGAAGACTCGATGCAGACCTTGAGCCGATGGAGCAATCCTTCCCAAAATTTGTGCAACTTCTCGTCAGAAGAGGCACTTGCGGCTACAGGTCGAAATCCATCGCGCATAATCAGTCCCAATCGATGTACGAGGACCACCACGTTCCGAGGACAGGCGTTTTGAGGCTGCCGGCGCCACGTCCTCGACGAACCCCTAGCCTCGTTGTCTGATCTCGGTGGAAGACCGTTCTCGCAGTGCAAATTCATCGGTGCTTGACGATTTTGTGATCAATCCAATCGGTTTGACGGCTGTCGGGCAAAACCATCCCAGGATGGGCTAACGCTCGCATAGAGCTAACCAAGTGACCCGGTTGAGGTTAGATGACCTCGACGCGCGGCGACCAGTGGCCTGGGGCTGGCGTGGCTTCCGTATTGGCTCATTCGCGAGCGGAGTCAGGCGCGCTTGTCCAACTACTGGAAGACGAGCCCTCATTTCCGTTCGACTGCTACGCACTGTGGACGCACAGGCCCCACCGCCCGCTCAAGGTCCGCCTTGCGGTCGATGCATTAGCAGCGGCGTTCCCAAGCTCGTGACGTGACATGCGACGGCTGTAAGCTGTACGACCGCTAGCATATCGCCTCGGTTCAAACTCAGCGGGCGCGGCTTTCCACTCCAACAGGCGGGCTGCCGCAGGCTGCCTAAGTGCTTGTGCGGGCGCGGTCACTTTGGCAAGGCGGCTCGTCGCCTGGCATTTGCGACTTGCTTCGCACGTTGCCGCTCAAGTCGCCCCTTACCGCACTGCAAAAGCATCCCGACCAATGGCCGAAGGGTTTCGCCCTCTTCGCTGAGCCTATATTCCACCCGGGGAGGCACCTCGGCATAGTCTTACTGCGTCATGGGCATCGACGACCATTCGATGCTGCGCTGGCGCCACAGCACGGACATCGCGGCAAGGTTTTGATGAGTGCGCGGATCAAGTGGGCGCGCATGGTTGCGATCGAGTTCGGGATGTGGCGTTCAGGCCGCGCGGGCGGAGCCTCTGGGTCGATAATCATCGGGTAAGCGAGGTACCGGGACTGGCGCGGCGGAACGAGGTCCTGAGGGGGGAATCGTCGCCTGCTCGGCGATTAGGAACCCATAGGCTGCGATGCACAGAGTTGCGTGGTGATGGAAGCCGCACCAACCGCGTCCCTCGTAATGACCGAGCCCGACCTCTTGCTTGAGCTCCTGGTAGTCACGCTCGATGCGCCAGCGCAGCTTGGCGAGGTCGACGAGCCGCTCGAAGCTGATGGTCTCCGGCATCGTGGCGAGCCAGTATTTGGCCGGCTCCGCATCGCCGTCTGGCCATTCGATCAACAGCCATTCCGGCGACAGCTTCTCGGGGATCAGTTTGTTGTACCCGACCCGGACACGCACACGCGCAAAGCGCGAGGACAACTGGTCGGCCGAGCCCTCGCGCCATGTCACCGTGCGCCAGGCTATCTTCGGTAGAGCAAGCGCCACCTCCTTGGCCGAGACCAAATCTGGCTCGTCGCGCCGGCCCGTATTGTTCATCGGCTTGTCCATGCGCCGCGGGCTGGTTTCGGGCCGCCACATCAACGTGTCCGGCAAGATGCCGACCACGTAAGCCACGCCCAATTCCCTTATGCCGGCGCGCAGCCGGGAGTCCCTGCCGTAAGCCGCATCCATTAACGCGACACCGCGCGGCAAGCCGGCCTCGCAGACCCAGCGGATCTGATCCAATGCAATCTCCGGCTTGGTCTTGAACTTGATCTCTTTCGGAACGCCCGCCTTCTTCCGCCGCGTGCGATCCTTCGTCCAAGCCTCCGGCAGGTACAGCCGATAAGCCACCGGAAGGCTGGCGGCTTGATTGGCGATCGAGAGCGACACCGCCACCTGATAATTGGCCTGCTTGCCGAGCTGGCCGCAATATTGGTGGTGTACGCCGACCGAATGCTTGCCTTGCTTGGGGAACGAGGTGTCGTCGATGATCCATGCCTCGATCGGCCCGTTCTTCTCGATCGCCGGCAGCACCATCTCGCGGACCTTGGCCAGAACGGCCTCGTCCGACCAGGCCGCATTGCCGACAAAATGCAGCAGTGATTGGTGCTGGGCTGCCGTCCGCGCCGGAGCCGTCCGCGCCGCCATCGGCTCAACGCTCTTGCGTTCGCAGGCGCGACCGAATGACTCAGTAAAAATAGACCGTTCTAACTACGAGTCCGGCCTCCTCCAATTCTCGCAATTGCTTCGTAAGCAGACGCTGCTTCACGCCGATCACGCGCCGGTTCAGTTCGTTGAAGCGAAGACAGCCGGCGTCTAACAAATGAAGGAGCACCACCCCCTTCCAACGACTATTCAATAGGTCGAGCGTAATCTCGACGGGGCAGCCGGAGACGTCCACGCATTGTTTGATCTTCACGCCGGTAGTTTCCTTATGGGAAGCTCGTTTTTCCCTGCTGAATGGCCTATGCCACGAAGAGTGCTCTAGCACTCAGGCAATCTGACAGTCGCAGTAAGGAATTTCTATTGGACTAACCGCCCGCGTAGTATGGGCTCTCGCCGTGATCGCCTTCACCCCAGCCGAGGGCACGAATACCACCATGCTTCTGCGTAAACTCGTTGTAGCCCAGAGCGGCGCGGCGTCTTCCCCACAGGCAAATGGTCCGCGACCGCGGCCGTCTTAGACAGAAGATGTGAGTCATGTAGCTCGGGCGAGTCTCGATCACAGACTACCAGTCAACACAATGCCAGGCTGGAGCATCTGCCGGGAACGCCCTCGCAACCATTAAGGGTTGTGCTTCCCCCGTTCAGAGAGTTACGACGACTTTGCCAAAGGGGCCCTTGGCGAAGGTATCGAGGGCAGAGAGGAAATCCGCGAACGTGAACTCGGCTTCGATCACCGGCTTCAGGCCGATCTGATCAACGGCCCGCACCAAGTTTTCGAGTCCGCGCCTATGTCCCACGTAAATCGCCTGGATCGTCGCCTGCGCCTGGATCGCGGGTACGGAAGGAAAGCTGGAATCGAAGCTGCCAATCACACCGATCAGCGAGATCCGGCCTCCCGGCGCTACCGCGGCCACCGAGCTTGCGAGGTTGGCGCCGCCTGCCATCTCGAGAATATGGTCGGCGCCCTGTCCGCCGGTGAGCTCCAGCACTGCCGCGGCCCAATCCGTTCTCGCAGTCCGGTTTATCCCGTGCCGCGCGCCAAGCGCCTTTGCTCGCTCCAGTTTGGAGTCGCTGCTGGAGGTGACGATCACCTCCGCGCCAGCGGCTGCGGCGATTTGGAGCGCGAAGATCGACATGCCACCTGTACCCTGGACCACCACGGTCTCACCGGGTCGCATTCGTCCAAGCTCTACAAGGCTGGTCCATGCGGTGAGTCCGCAGCACGGCAAGGTGCTCGCCTCAGCGTACGACAAACTCTCGGGCGCCTTGACCAACCAGGCCTCCGGCGCGACGACATACTCAGCCAGCACGCCCGGCACGGGCCCCCCGAAGCTTGGCACCACGCCGGCGATGCGCGGGGGCGGACCGTCCACCCAGCCCGCGTTGAAATTGTTGATGACACGGTCGCCGACGACGAAGCGCGACGCACCTGTACCCAAACCCTCGATCTCTCCGGCAAGATCCGAGCAGGGCGTGAATGGCAGACCGTAGGCTGCATAGCCGTTGTTGTCGATCGAGAGGCGATCACGATAGTTAAGGGACACGGCGCGAACGCGCACCAACACCTCGCCAGTACCGGGAAAAGGCTTCGGGGCCTCCACAAGCTTTAAACCACCTCGTCCGGACCCTAGAACCTGCCAAATCTTCATCACGCTCTCACCTGTCACGGCCCTATGAAAGCGGACTATAATGGAGCTTACACGTCCGCATTGGCGGTCATTTTTCTATTCAATGGCGACAGATTTTCTACCGAGGCAACATGGTTGATCGTTTGAACGGCATCTCCGTTTTCCTAGGAGCCGCAGACGCCGGCAGCTTCGCGCGTGCCTCTGAACAGCTCGGCCTAACCCGATCGGCGGTGGGCAAGACGATAGCGCGCTTAGAGGAGCGGCTGAGCGTCCGCCTCTTCAATCGCACAACCCGCGCGCAGAGCCTGACCGAGGAGGGCCAGACGTTTTATGAGTGTTGCCAACGTATCGTCGCCGAGCTCGATGCGGTCGAGGCGATGCTGAGTGGAGGTGGCCGCTCGCCGACAGGGGTGCTCCGCGTCAGCGCTCCTGTCCTGCTGGGCCGGCTCTGCGTCGCACCCGTTCTCGTTGGCTTGACCCGTCAGCACTCACTTATGGAGCTTGATCTTCGATTCGCGGACCAGCTTGTGGATCTCGTCGAGGAACGCATTGACTTGGCGGTACGCATCGGACCGTTGCCGGATCGCGCTGGACTGACGGCCAGCAGGCTGGGCGCATTCGACATGAAGGTGTGTGCAGCGCCGGCCTATATCGCGGCACGTGGCCGCCCATCTGACCTGGATGATCTCTCAGGCCACGATTGTCTCCCCTACGCTCGTCGTGGCGGGCGGGCCGAGCCGTGGCGGTTCGCGACGAAGGACGGCGCCGTGACAGAACTCTCCGTCGGCGGCCGTATTCGACTGGACGATCTGGAGGCGATTGCCGAGGCCGCGATCAATGGCGCCGGACTCGCTTGCCTTCCGGCGTGGCTAGTCGACAGCCAGCTTCAATCAGGCAGGCTCGTGAGTGTCCTCGATGACCACCGAGCGCTCGGTAACTCCGTCTACGCGGTCTGGTCGCAAACCGCACATGTGCCTTCGAAAGTCCGCGTGACCATAGACGAGCTTCGCCGCTGCATGCCGGTCAGGCTCGCTCGGCCAAGTGAAGCGCCGTGATCAGGTTCGCTCTCCGCCGGCAAGCGTCCCGAGTTCGCCGGTTAGCAGTCCCGCAGCTGCCTCGATCTCGGCAATCATAAACGCCAACGGCGCCCGCGTTAAGTTCGCGCGCCGCCACCCCGACGCAAAGGTCGCTCGGCTTTGCTGGCACACCGTAAGTTAGATGTCTGCAAAACCTCAAGAGCATCCTAGTTGCGAGGCTTGCCCCGAGAGCCGCTCTCTGGGCCCGCCTTCCCCGCGATCGTACGCCTCACGAACTGCACCTCACGACGACGCGGCTCGCGCAGCTGCCGCTCAGCCGGCTCTCGGGCGACATCTGACCGCAGCTCCAGTAAATCCGTGAATACATCCGCTTGTCGACGCAGCTCATCGGGTATCATTGGAGGCTGGCTAGAGATGGTCGAAATCACTGTGACCCGAACGCCGCGCCGCTGCATGGCAGCTACCAGGGAGCGGAAGTCGCCGTCACCGGAGAATAGGACCATTTGGTCGATGTGCTCGGCCAATTCCATGGCATCGATCGCGAGTTCGATATCGATATTGCCGCTGACTTTGCGCCGGCCAAAGGCATCGAAGAACTCTTTGCCCGTTTTGGTGACGACAGTATAGCCGTTGTAATCCAGCCAATCCACGAGCGGACGAATCGAGGAGTATTCCTCATCTTCGATCATCGCCGTGTAATAGAAGGCGCGCACCAAAATGCCGCGGCCCGGGAATTCTTTAAGCAACCGCTTGTAATCTACATCGAAACCGAGCGTCTTGGCCGTCACATGAAAATTAGTCCCGTCAATAAACAGCGCGATCTTACTAGCAGCAAATGACATTCAGCCCCTCGCTCGGCTGTGCTCATTCCGTCTGGAGATTGAATCGCCACGGTGGGTTACGACGCGGCTGATACCGGCTTTGGTGACAAAGAAAAGCGCTGTACCCACAAGCAAACGTTTGAATGAAAGGCCTCGAGCCCCTCTAAAGACTCGACAGCTAGCTGGCCTTCTCGGCATCGTCGGCGCCCATTCTACCGGGTGGAGCAGCATCTGCTGAACTTCTCTTATCTGCGATCTATCTGATCCGCTTTTTGCCCCAGCGCTGGCGTGGATCTGCCTGCCTGCTCGATTGAGGTCTCAAGCCGCCGAAGTAGCTGCTCCAAATGAATAACGGTCTCCGTTAACTGCCCGATCACTTGTCTCTCGAGACTCCCACAGGCGTTGGAATGCGGGTACAACACGAGGCGAGCGTCGCTTCTGTAGATGATCAAGTTCAAATCGAATTACGTTGCTCGTAGGGACCTCGAAGTGAGATTTCACCACGATGATCCTACTTTCTAGAGACCGCATTTTGCCTCCTCAATTCATTGACGGCGCCACCCGGACCAATGTGTAAGACCGGCTTGTCATCGAAATTTCATCGGTCCCTCACGAATTTTTTTGCCTCCTGGAACGCCTTGTCGAAACGTGGCTCATCCGCTGCAGCCCAAGCTCGGATTGCCGGTGGAGGTCTCGCTCCGACTGCTCCGGTGAGACTCCGCGCGAAGTTAGACGTCTCGGGCGTTAGCAAGCACTAATCTTGGGGGTAGTCGGGCAAATGGCCGGGTGGGTGATAGTTGCCCGACGGCGTGCTGTTGGACGGATCGCACGTTTCCCACTTGCGGTCGGGCCTAACCTTGGATCAGCGATCGGTGAATCAATTGGAGTTTATGAGGATAGCGGCTTCATACGGGTTTTCGAGACTAGCAATTGGCCGAATCTCGCAAGCGATAGGACCTTCAGCCCCACGAAGGGAACTCTCGACAAACGCCAACGCCTTGTCGAGATTTGAAGCCTTGATCACTTTAAAACTCAATAGCTCGTCCTTGGCGAAGTCATATGGGCCATCCATGACGACCGGTCGGACGCCCCCTCGAACAGTGACGGCCGTCGTAGTAGGCAAGAGCTGCACGTCCAGCTTGATTGCACTAGTCAGCTCCACAGAATTGCTGCCCGAGCCGTGGCGCGCCGATAAGCCGATTAGCGGTCTTAGTTCACCGATCGCGTCTTCGGAGCCATAGTAAAGCAAAGCATATAGCATTGACCAACTCCGGGAAATCCCGTGCCCGCGCGACGATGTCCGCACCGGCGCTACTCATTCCCCCTTGGGTCTATGACAGGCTGGACGGGCGAACTTCATCGGTCATACGAAAATTTGTTCGCCATGAGAGTTGTGCTCCAGCGTGGCTGCTCGGCATCGGCGCGATTACACTAGAGCTCCGATCGGTGGTCGTCAGACACACGGCCAAAGATATGCTGCGTTCCGCCGGTGCGCCGCCAGCTTCGGCCACTGCAGCAGCTATTGCCGCGACTTCGAGAATGAGCCGAACAACCCTCCGACGTTGACCAAAGGTCACCAAGTGGCCGTAGCAAGCTGTAAATAAGCACCCCCATCGGCTTCCAACATTGACCCCACACGAGATGAGCATTCCGGTGATGGTTCAAGGAATTGGGCGGTGTTGGGCGGGGTCAACCTTCGGCGCCGATCGGGGGTCAAACCGTACGCCGAATAACATGCGGTACCAAGAACTTCTCTTCGGTGCGTCTGTACTCAGCACCGCAAGTGCATTGCACAATTGTCACCATCCCGGTGATATGTGCTTCGGATCACGGAATTTCCAGTCCGGGCAACTTTCGTTGTTCTCTCGCGAGTTGGCCGTCGCTTTGTTGCCGCGGTCGAGTCGATGGACGGAGGGAAGTCCGTTAATGGGATGGTCCGGCCGTGCTCCTGCCCCGCCAGCGATAAGCTGGCCAGGGGCGCCAAGACAAGGAGCACGCCATGTCCCAGACACCCAATACCGCGATCGCCGTGATCGGCATCGATATCGGCAAAAACTCGTTCCATGTCGTGGGCCACGATACGCGCGGCGCCATCGTGCTGCGGCAAAAGTGGTCGCGTGGCCAAGTGGAGGCGCGGCTCGCCAATATGCCGCCTTGCCTGATCGGCATGGAAGCCTGCGTCGGCGCACATCATTTGAGCCGCAAACTCGCATCGCTTGGTC
>NZ_SPQT01000064.1 GCF_004571025.1 Bradyrhizobium niftali
GTTAGTTCTTGTATAGGCACGGCTGTCTACTCCCGGTGTGCCAATGCGTTTCGTTCCCCTTCTGTTTTTGCTCCTGTCCGGCTGTTCTTCAATGTGGACAGACACCGCGTTGCCGACGCCCGAGGCCCCGCAGGAAACGTCGTTATCAGATGAAACTTTGCGGGAAGGGATTGCCAAAGCTGCCGATGACGCGCACCTGCAAGGCCCAATCGAAACATCCTCGCTGCGAAAAACAAGTCTCGGTCCGGGTTCATCTTTTGTCTGCTTGAGAGAGGCAAATCCGACCGCGGGCAAGCAGTCCTCACCCTACTCCGTGTTCTTTGAAGGCAACACCTACAAGGGTGCCCGGCTATCCGTCATCAGGGAAGAATGCGAACGGCAGGCCTATGCGCCCACCGAGAAGATCGACCTTCAGGCTGCAAAGTTGAAAGGTTGCGCCATGCCGGCCAAACCTTGCGCGCCCGTTCGACGGTCCTGATTTTCACTGCCGCACGCTGGCAGCTCGCAAGGTGGAAATCGACGTAGAATATTCGCCGATCACGAGCTGTAAGCTTGATATCGCCAGCGCTCATCACGACCCGGCGATCAGCAGCACGAACGACAGGCCCCCAGCCACGCCCCCTCAAATGCCGATCATGCCGGAAGGGACGTTCTGGCCACCGGTCCACATGATCAGGTTGACCGAAACGCAGAGCATCACGCCATACAAGTGGGTCCACCCAAACGAAGAGCGCTAGAGGCGACGGGGCGAAGCTACCCTCACTCCTCCGCCAGCTTCCGCTCGATATAAGCGTCCACCGTTTCGGCAAACGAGCGCTGCACGCCGACCGCGAGGTCGTGCTGGTCGAGCGCATCGCGCTGGAGCACGCGCAGGCCGCGCCCGCGGGCGCTGACCGGCGCCGTGTTCAGATATTGATCGATGGCGCCCTTGGCGATCGGGATGGCCTTCGGATCTCCCCTTGCGATCAAAAGCCGCAAGAGGCTCTGGCATTCGGCCAAGCCGGGCATGGGATCACCGCCTTCAGCCTTGCCGCGATTTCGGCTTCGGCCGCTTGACCGGCTGGGTGTGGGTGCCGAACAGCGCCAGCAGGAACGCGACTTCTTCCTTCGAACCGATCTGGATCATGATTGTCTCCTTTTCGCTTGGTTGGTCGAGGCCGGCGGAAAAGGAGTTCAGGACAATCGGGTTTCAGGATTGTTTCAGGCGTGTTTCGTCGGCGTGGCTGCAATTGACCTTTTTCTTCTGGCGCCGAGCGTCCAGTTGCCATGTCCTTGGGATCGGTCTGTGCTGTCGCAAATCCGCACGACAACGCCCAGCCAACCGCCGTTATCAGAATGATCCGCATTGCGAGACTCCGCTTGGCTGATCGAACCAACAGACTGGTCCCGCTTCAGTTCCTTATCGTGTCATGCAAGCGATCAAACTGCCCGCAAACGATGTCCGAGTCGTGGGCAGTCACGTCCGTCTACCCTCAACTTCGGAAATGGCGGGCACCGTTCGTAAAGGTCGCGAAGGGCCATGAACGGACATACGCGGTGGCTCACCGATGGCCCCTGAGATCATGCGAACGGCGCAGGCTTTGATCCGCACGAGGAGGCGCAACTGATGCTCCCGGGCGACCAAGCGGTCAACGCATCACCACGGCCCATTCGGCGACGCGTGGACCACGAAGGCGCCCGATGCGAACTCGCGTCCCTGCTTCCGGCCACTTTCAACGATCATCGGTTCCACTAGAGCTTTGCTAACCAAACAATCTTTCTAGGAGAAATTGCCCATGGCAGAACCGCTCCTTATGAAACTGGAAACGATTACTCCTCTAGGTTGATACAAAGTGAAGTCGCAACGCCTTCAAAGACTTCAAAAGCAAAGCGATCGCGTGAAAAAAGAGACCATTGACACGTCGGCCGATCCCGGCCTCTGCATCAGTCCTGCCGAGACGTTGCCCACGAGCTCGCCGCTTGCGATCACCCTAATGATGGGGTGCGGGTTTGCAGGCCTTGGGCTTCGTTACCTTGTCCGGGAGCACGCCACCGACGACGCCATTCAGTTCCTGATCCCGTGGTATGCCTTTGCTCGAGATCACGGCATTGCTGCACTGGCCGAACCTTTCACCAACTACACTCCGGTTTATAGCTACCTCCTGCTGATCGCGGCCCGTTTTGATTGGCTCGGCCAGCCACTTTCCCTCGTGAAGATGATCTCGGCAATATTCGAGCTTGGTTGCGCGATCGTCGTCGCCCAGATGGTTTGGCGAGCGACAAAGATACCGTTGCGCGCGTGCCTGGCCTTCTGCGCAGTTTGGCTTGCACCTACGGTGATCTTCAATGGCGCATTGTGGGGGCAGGCCGATTCGATCTGGACCTTCTTCACCTTGGTTGCCTTGGCGCTTTTCATGCGGGACCGAAATGGCATTGCGCCATTTGCGATGTCATTTTCCGTGAAGGCTCAGGGCGTGTTCCTGGGACCCTTCGTGCTCGGCATGATTTTGCGCCGCCGGATCCACCTAGCGTGGCTAGCCACCGTCCCCGGGATCTATCTGGTTCTCGCGGTTCCGGTTCTCGTCGCTGGCAGATCCTTGGCCTCCGTGTTCGCGGTCTATTTGGACCAAGCTCACACATTCAATCGCCTCACCATGAACGCGGCGAACATCTGGGTGTTGGCTGGAGCGATGCCGTACGCGATGGGTGTCGCTATCGGCATGGTGCTCGCCGCGACGAGCGGGCTCGCCTTGTCGATCTTGATCGCCCGCTCTCAACGGACGGGGCCGGAGTTTATTCTGCTCGCTGCGTGTGTATCGCTCATGCTCATGCCGTATCTGCTCCCGAAGATGCACGAGCGCTACTTCTACGCGTTCGAACTTGCGTCGATCGCGCTGGCCTGCCTCAATCCGCGCTATTTGCCCTTTGCGGTGATTGCTCAGGTCGACGGCGTGTTGTCCTATCTCGTGTTCGAAAGCGGAATCGTCCTGGGTGTGCTGCCGGCGGCACTCTGCAACAGCCTTCTCGTGTATTATCTCGTGCTTGATCTTTGGCGCGGCGAACGCGGATTTCGCTTTCCGAGGCTTGCCTGGCTCGGCTTCATCGCGTCGACCGCGGGGTTGTTCTCTTACCTGGTCTTCGAAGGGCCCGGTTGGGACATATCCCCCGTGTACCTGCTCGCCACGGGTCTCGTCACAGCTGCGGCGCTGCGGCTCCTCACAGACTCGCAACGGACCCCCATCAGTGGTCAAGAAGCAGGAACGCCTGGCGTTGCGGAAGCTTTGAGCACCTAGTTAGCTTATCTGGTGGATTTAGACCGAGCATAGTTCGTGATTTCATGAAATCCAGCAGTGGCTTATATTTTTCTCGCCTCGATCACATAAGAGCTCTGGCGGCCTACCTCGTTTTCGTGTGGCACTTCACCCATCTAACTGCTGAATTCCCCGTGCCATTCTCTGCCGTGCCGCCGTTCCCTTTCGCGCTGTTGGAAGAGGGGCACGTTGGCGTTGGGCTCTTCATGACACTGAGTGGCTACCTCTTCGCCAAGCTGGTGAACGGGCAGGCGATCAACTATCCCGCGTTTCTTTGGAGTCGAGCAGTAAGATTAGTACCATTGCTCGCCGGGTCTTTGGCCGCTTGGTATATTCTTAGCAAGCTTCACATTGGGTCTCCAATTTACTTCAGTGAGATCTGGCGCGGAGTCTTGTTGCCTACATTGCCGAACGGAGCGTGGTCGATCACGATCGAATTTCACTTTTACCTGCTGTTCCCGTATCTACTTGCGCTTAGCAACCGCTTTGGGCCTTATGCGCTACTCATCGGCATCTGTCTCAGCCTCTGCCTGCGTGCGCTCCTCTGGGTAAAATACGGAGAGGTCCAGCTCGTGGCGTATTGGACCATTATCGGGGCGATCGACCAGTTTCTGATGGGCATGTTCTTCGCAACGGCTGGCCTTGGCGTAAAGGCACGTCGCGTCGTGGCTTTCACGAGTGGGCTGCTGTTCCTGCTCTTCTGGCAAATATTCGACGCCAAGGGCGGCTTCTTCAACCTCGATGGGGCTTATCCCTCTCCCTCAGCATTATGGATAATAATACCATCGATGCAGGCCGTCGCCTTTGGCAGTTTCGTCGCCTGGTACGACAACTCAGGGATTAGCGTTCCTCCAGAGGTTGATCTCTGCCTTCGGAAAGTCGGAGAGTGGTCATATTCGATCTATCTCCTGCATTTTTTCCTGCGCGAAGTCTCGATCCCCCTTATCAAAGACCGTGTTGGCCAAGACGCCAACTTTTGGTGGGCGCTCCCAGCTGCGACCGTGCTTTTCGCGGCATTCGTACCCCTGGCGGGGCTGTCATTCGAGTTCTTCGAGAAACCGCTTCTACGACTCCGGACGGCCTACATAGTGCGATCTTAAAGGGGTTCGGCGGCACCGCATACGCATTGAAATCCGATCCGCTACCTCGGGGCAGCCCGATGGTCGGAGGTCTGCTATGGGTCTTGGCTGTGTGAAAACGCCAGGACGCCTGACAGCGATAGAAGAAGTTATTCGTTCAAGGCTGTCTCAACGGTCAAGCTTGCAAGCACATTCAATTTGAAGCGCGAACTGGAGAATGTAATTCTAGCCGCGTTTCGATCTTTCGCGTTTCTACACAGCCAGGGTCAAACCCGGAAGTCGGCGGTCCATGGTAGATGGTCTGCTCTGCCACTGTGAGCGGACATCACCGGATCCGCGGTTCAGGTCCGCGAAGGGCCACTACCGGAAGCACTTTTTGAAAATCTGGGGTAAGGCGCGCAACACCTGGGATGGGCGAGCGATGGCGCGAATCTTCTTCTAACCGCCGGCCTCGCCGTCAACCGCAACCTCGCGGCCGCTTCTAGCCTTGCCGCGCAGCACGACTTTGTTGTCGCCGCTGAACGAGAGCGAGAACTTCTGCTGCTCACCTAGGCCCACATACTGCACATCGACCGCGAACGTATCGCCGCTCACCCACGCGCCCTTGACCGCGCGCAGTCCGAAGGACGTTAGCTCGCTCTTGCGATAGAGGCCGTCGAGGCCGATCGGTCCGCGCATCTGGATCACGGGATTGGCGGGATTGTGCGTATCGATCTCCACCGCGTAGCCCGGCCTATCCGTGAACGACAGCGAAAGGGATCTGATATCGAGCGCGTTGTCGGCGAACCGGTAGGTCTTGCCTGAAATCATCGACGCGATCTGAGGCGCCGGACCGACCTCCGTCGGCTTCTCCGTCGTGACGTCACTGACTGCATCGGCAAGCAGGCGTGCCGTGTCAGGATTGGTCGGCAGCGGAGGGTCAGATTTGACCGCGCCGGAGATACCCTCAGCCATCCTGCGGAACGAACAGAAATCCCTCGCTGTCATCGCCGCCACGATGTCGAGATCGGGAAACACCATGATCACCTGGCAGTGATAGCCGACCGCCATAGAGACATGCCGGTCGGGCAGCGCCCAGAATTGGTTATGGTAGGTTAGGCTAGAGTCGGCCCTCGCGTTCATGCTGATAGTGGCGTGATTGACAGTATCGACCCATTCCGACGGAAGTAGTTGTTGGCCAGCCCACTCGCCGCGGCGGAGGTAGAGGTAGCCAATTTTGGCCATGTCGTGCGGTCGGAGCGACAAGCCAAATCCTCCAATCGCAATGCCCTGCGGATCCCTGCGCCAGAGCGGCGATGCGATCCCGAGTGGACCGAACAGCCTCGTATTGGCATAGGTGGCCGTAGCTGTCCTGGCGAGCTTGGTAACGATGGCCGAAAGCAGATGTCAATTGCCGCTGTTGTAGTAGAATAGCTCTCCCGGCGCATGCGACTCGTTCACCCAGCTCAACCGGCAGACCGGCCACCGCATCAAGTATCTCAAGGTCGACTCCGACACTGGCGACGAGGTCGCCAACGAGGACATCGTTAAGGGTTACGCCCTCGACAAGGACACCTTCATCGAGCTGACTAAGGAGGAGCTTGAGAACGTGGCGCTGGAATCCACACGCACCATCGAGATCGACGAGTTCGTCGACCGTAGCGAGATCGATCCGCGATACCTGATCCGTCCCTACTACCTGCGGCCGGACGGCAAGGTCGGCCATAACGCCTTTGCCGTGATCCGCGAGACCATCCGCGAGATGTACAAGCTACCGCTCAGAACTTCCGCAAGATGGCCAAGCACTATCCCGATGCAACCCCTCAAGCCCGCACAAAGGCCGATACAGCCGTTCGGCTGCATCGCGCCGGCGTCAATGCATTGCCGCCCCTTTCAACGGAATCAACCAGAATCAGACGCGCGGCGAGCTCCTAAAGCTAATCGACTGAAGTAGGACAGGAGGCCTGATTGTATTTCAGCTCGTTCTACAGCATGCAGTTTGAGCCTAAGAGCGCATGGTCGATCGGTGCTGTCACTGCCGTGATGTCAAAAGCTCTCATTGTACACAAAGACCGTTTGCTCCAACCGCAAAACACGTATCGCGCGGCGCAATACGTCCGGATGTCAACAGACCATCAGCAATACTCAATCGAAAATCAGGCGGCGGTGATCGCCACGTACGCCGAGCTTCACAATCTAACAATTGTCCGCACTTATCGAGACGAGGGTGAGAGCGGACTGAAAATCGACAATAGGCAAGGTCTTATCAAACTAATTGATGACGTTCGATCTGATCAGGCGAACTTTGGTCATCTGCTGGTCTTTGATGTTAGTCGTTGGGGGCGCTTTCAAGACGTCGATGAGAGCGCGCACTATGAGTTCATCTGTCGGAAGGCTGGGGTAAGAGTTACATATTGCGCGGAGCAGTTTGACAATGATGGCAGTCTGCTTTCCAGCATCATCAAGAATATCAAAAGAGTTATGGCGGCCGAGTTCAGTCGAGAGCTCTCTGGGAGAGTTCACGCAGCTTCCGTGCGTCTTGCAAGCAAAGGCTTCAAAGTAGGCGGTCGGGAGCCTTTTGGACTAGAGCGACGAGTTGTGGACGGCGAATTCCGGTGGAAAGGAACCCTACAAGCCGGCGAGCATAAATTTCTGTCGACAGACCGGGTAAGGCTGGCTCCTGGATCAGACGCGAAAGTCGAAGTCGTCCGATGGATTTTCAATGAGTACCTCCGGGGAGCGTCCCAAGAGGCAATCGCGCGGGAGCTTAATAGGCGTGGTAGTCTGACCAATAGAGGAGGGCCATGGTGCCAAAGCTCCATCAGCACACTTCTGCGGCGGGAGGCTTACATTGGCAACGTCATATACAATCGGCACACGCAGAAACTCGGCTCCAAGAGAGCCACCAATCCGAAAGACCTCTGGGTTAGAAGCGAGGGCGCAATCGAAGCCATAGTCGAGTGTGATGTGTTCAGACGCGTTAGCAAGGCCTTAGAGCAGCGTTGCGTCCACATATCGGAAGAAGAAATGCTTGTACGCCTTCGGAAGCTTCTAATGAAGAAAGGGAAATTAAGCGCGCCAATTATTGATGCTGCGCCGGGCTTGCCATCTGTAGGGACATATCTAAAACACTTCGGCGCTCTGCGGAATCTCTACCGTATGATCGGTTATGCCGGCAACAAAAGCTACTGGGCCAAGCTTGATACGCATAAACGATTGGTAGAACGTCAGCTAGAAAATGCAGCGCTGCTCCAAGAGGCTTTCGAGAAATCGGGTCGGAGCGCCACCTTTTACTCATCGAATCACTGTTTACGGGTCGATGATGCCGTGAATATCTGTTTCCGTGTAGCCACATGCCGAAAATATGTCAGCATTCCGCCGAAATGGAAGCTAGTTCGCCGTGTACGATGGCCTGCGGGATGGGTGGTGGTTCTGCGGCTCGCCGAGAATAATGAAGCAATCCTGGACTACGTAATAATGCCGTCAACGTCGCTGTCGTTTCAGGGCCAGTTGTTCTGGTTCTCCGAGGCGTCTCGTGCATCTTGCAAAATTGAACGATTCGACACTTTTGAAGAAGTGTCTCGAGTCCTCATCGAAAGTGTCAACAAAGGAATACGTGGCGCGAAATGTAGAACTCAATCCATTTGATCAGTGCGCAGCCAGACTGGATTAAGGGCAGGGCCCCGCCTATGTCAGGACGATTTGTTTGAGCTGGCACGGCATTCCCCCGATTATCAGCATCCTCCCGCGTTGCACTAAGATGGCCGGCAAGACCAAGCGCGAACAGGTGAACCGTGATCCTAGCCTAACATATGCTGCGCATACACCGATGCCGTGGCCCAACGCGCTGCAACGCCGGTCGCGATTGCGATGCCGAGCAAAGCTACCAGCAGCAGTCCGCGGTGCTCTGGCCGCCGTTGTAGGACTTCAGGTTCAGCCCGTCGTCCACGCGGCACGGCGACCGCCGCATTCGCCCTGCGGCGCGCTGAAACACCAGAACAGAGCCCGCGCCGGCGACGGGCCTGAAGAAGCGCTAATCCAGTTCGAAAGCCAAACTGTAATCCCGCCTGAGATCGGGATTCTGCTCGCCCTTGCATAGCACGCAGTTGCCGACTACGAGCACATCCAAATCGTTGCCCATGAAGCAGCGGAAAGCATCTTCCGGCGTGCATACGATCGGCTCGCCGCGCACGTTGAAGCTGGTGTTGACCAGAAGCGGGCACCCCGTCCGCGCCTTGAATCGCGTGAGCAGCCGATGAAAGCGCGGATTGGTCTCGGCGCTGACCGTCTGGATGCGGGCGGAATAATCGACATGGGTTACCGCGGGAATGTCCGAGCGGGCAATGTTGAGCTTGTCGATGCCGAACAGCGCCTGCTCCTCTGCGCTCATGGCGCGCCGCTTGTCCTTCCTCACGTCGGCGACGATCAGCATGTAGGGACTATCTGAATCGAGCTCGAACCAGTCGGCGACGTCCTCACGCAGCACCGCCGGCGCAAAGGGACGAAAACTCTCACGGTACTTCACCTTGAGGTTGAGGTTCTTCTGCATGGTCGGCGAGCGGGGATCGCCGAGGATCGAGCGCGCCCCCAGCGAGCGCGGGCCAAATTCCATACGGCCTTGGAACCACCCCACCGCGAGCTGATCGGACAGTGCCTTGGCCGTTGCCTCGATCATGTCGTCCTCACCCAGAACGGCATAGCGCGCCCCGCAAGCGGTCAGCCTCCGTTCAATCTCGCTGTCCGAAAATTCCGGCCCGAGAAAAGCGCCGGACATTCCATCAGTCACGGCGATGCTGCGCGGCCCGCCCTTGAACTGATGGAAGGCCGCAAGTGCCGCGCCGACTGCGCCGCCCGCATCGCCCGCCGCCGGCTGAATCCAGAGACGGTCGAACTGCCCGCCGCGCAGCACCTTCCCATTGGCCACGCAATTGAGGGCCACGCCGCCGGCAAGACAGAGATTGCGTGCACCGGTCCGGCTCGCGAGGCTGCGCGTCAGCCGCAGCACCGCTTCCTCCAGCACAGCCTGAATAGAGGCTGCGACATCCATGTGGAACGGCGTCAGCAACTGATCCGGCGGGCGCGCCGGCTGCCCGAACAGCTGGGCGAACCGCTCGTTGGTCATGGCGAGGCCAGTGCAATAGTCGAAATAGGACATGTTCAGCCGGAATGATCCGTCGGGCTTCAGGTCGACCAAATGATCCAGAATACGCTGTGCGTATTTGGGCTGGCCGTAAGGCGCCAAACCCATCACCTTGTACTCGCCGGAATTAACCTTGAAGCCCGTGTAATAGGTCACGGCCGAATAGAGCAGGCCGAGGGAATGGGGAAAATGAATCTCCTGGAAGATTTCGAGGCGGCTGCCGTCGCCTGTCGCCGCCGACGTCGTCGCCCATTCTCCGACCCCGTCCATGGTGAGGACTGCGGCCCTGTCGAACGGCGATGGGTAGAACGCGGACGCGGCGTGGCTTAGATGATGCTCGGAGAATAGCAGCTTCTCCGACGCGAAATCCTCATCGAACTCCCGAAGCAGATTTCGCAACAGGCTCTTCTGGAACAGCTTTTCCTTGAGCCACAGCGGAATCGCCATCTGGAAGGAGCGGAAGCCACGCGGTGCAAGCGCGATATACGTTTCAAGCAGGCGCTCGAATTTCAGGAATGGCTTGTCGTAAAACACGACATGATCGATTTTGGAAAGTCTTGCGCCCGCAGCTTCCAGGCAGTAGCGAACCGCATGGCGCGGAAACGACGCATCGTGCTTCTGGCGTGTGAAGCGCTCCTCTTGAGCGGCAGCGACGATGCGACCGTCCTCGACGAGCGCCGCGGCGCTGTCGTGATAGAACGCAGAGATGCCGAGAATGCGCATTTACCTCAGAACAGCGTGTAGATGAACGGCGCGACTGCAGAGCCCTTGGCTAGCACGATAACGCCCCCAAACACGACCATCATGATCAGGATCGGCAGCAGCCAGAATTTTTTCCGCAGACGCGTGAAGCGCCAAAGCTCGGCCAGAAACTCCATCATCAGAACTGGTCTCTCATCGTTTCCGGCGCGGGCCCCGGCGTGCGCGCGATCCAATAGCTTTCCGCACCGGGCTCGCGTTTCAGCCGCAGCAGATCTTTGCCGCGCAGCCGCATGACGAGGCCGGTCGGCAAGATCGTACCATAGAAGAGAAGACCCATGACGATGGGGTTGATGACCTTGTGCAGAAGCAGGCCGAATCTCATCCAAAGGCGATTGAGCGGGTGCAGCATGGACGGACAAATCCATGCCGCGGCGAGGAAAAGAGCCGCGGCGGATAGGGTCCACGGCCACAGCTGGCCAAGGTGCCAGCCATTCGAAAGACTTAGAAGCGCGAGCGCACCCGCGATCACCCAGCCGAAGGTCCGGTCCGATCCGGGAAGCGATGCCTCCTCGCGCGTGAAACTTTCGTGGGTTGACTGCGGCATCAGAACTCTGCCTCCTTCACCGGGTTAGCTTGGCTGACTTGGAGCGCGAATAAGAAGATCATAGTCCCTGTCCCATGCATTCTGTCGAGACGCTCGGAGTTCATTTCGGAGATATTTCATGAAGCGATGGTTTCATTACCGGCAGTTCGGCGGAGACCGTCAGCGTCGTGTCGGTCTCGCAGAGCTCGACCTTCGGCCAACCGAAGCGACCTTCCATGGCTTCCGGGACCTCGCGGACGAGGTCGATAATCAGCAGGCCATCCTGGAGCGAGGCCTGCTTGACTTGAACGTATTCGGCCCGCCGGAATGGACGCGCGGCAATTCCTTGGTAGAGATATTCGCGCGACTGCCTCGGGCTTCCGGCCCTCGATGGTGAGCGCATTCCGCCTGCCGTCACCGCGATGCCCTAGACCCTGTTGGTAAAGTTTCAACACCTCGAGCAGATCGTGTTCTGTTGCACGGCGGATAATGCCTTCTTTCACGTGCTAATCCCATGGAGATGAGATTTGCGCATATTAGCTGCATCGGACCAACCTTCGTTGCGAGCAGACGGAATAGCAGTTGACCTTGCCGGCGGCGAATGCACGCATTACATGCATCGCCGGGTTCAGCAACGGGTCACTAAAAAATCCGGAAAGGGGGAATGCTGGCCGGGCGGGTAATCGTCGAGTACGCCAAACGCCCTGTAGCCAAGCCGTTTGTAAAATGCGCGTGCTTGAAAGCTGTACGTGTCCAACCATGCCCCACGACAGCCCCGCGCAATCGCTTCTCGCTCCGCTTGGAGCATTATTCTTCTACCAAGTCCGGGGCCGCGCAGGCTGTGCGGTACGAATAGAAGATCGACACGCATGAATGAGAAATTCGTTGCTCCCCACAGCCACCAAGGGTTTCACCGCTGTCATGGTCAGATAGGATAATTACCAAGGGCCGGTAGCTTTCCGGCTGACTGGCCAGGCCAGCCAATCCAATAGGTCCCATAGATCCACATAGGTTGATGCGTTTCACTCCCGTTGTATGCGCGAACCATCAAGCGCCCGCTTAGGGTACGCCGCAACTCCACCCGCTTACACCCGCTTACCGTCTCCATGCTCCCGCACACCATGGAGCGGCGGCAAACGCAGCGAATTCAGCGCAGGCATCAGATGCGCGATCGAGAAGGGGTGGCCCGAGCTGCACGAGAGCGGGCCCCACGTCCGGCTTCTGGCATCACGCCGAGCTGTTTCCGCGTCAGTAAAGCAACATTACCGACATCCACGTCGCCAGCGACGCGCAGGGAGCAATTCCGAAATAAGGCAATGCAAGACGCATCGGGGTTTTCCCTCCGAGACGCGAATATACGCTTAGCTTCGCATGTCTGCCGGCCGACGACTACGAATCTACGGTTGTGCGGTCGCGGCGCCAAGCGAAGACTTGGTGGCGCGCTCACGCCTCGTGCCAGCTTGAGGGCGAGAACGACCAGATCGAAGAAAAACCCGCCGACCTTGTGAGCCGGCGGGGAGTTGGACTGTAGATTACGATCGGTGTCACCAATCGCCGTAAGATTGTATCCGTAAAAGCGCGCAGCGGGAACCACTTACCTCTTCAAGCAGAGTCCAACTGTTGGCGATGTCCCACACTTTGCGCCGTCCGCGCCGCCGCCGTTTGGGCAGAACACAGAAACAAGCGCTTCGCTGCCATCGCAGTTCACAGCGCCATCCGCCTGCACTGCGCGGGCGCTCGGTTCGGCCTTGTCCCCTTTATCGCCCTTCGGCCCTTGAGGTCCCTGTGGGCCTTGTGCGCCGACTGCACCTTGAGGACCAGGGACGCCCTGAATACCTTGGGCGCCTTGCGGGCCGGCGGGACCTTGTGGCCCCGGATCGCCCTTCGGCCCAGGATCTCTCCCGCATGCTGCAAGTGCAAGGGCGGCGACGAGTGCCACAGCGGCTGTCAGCTTCTGCATGTTTCTCTCCCTCTGAGCGGCGTCATTAAAAGGGCTGCGGGCAGCCGCCGCACTAGAATGCCTGCCATGGGCCGAGCGCGAGCCACAAGCCTGGATCTTTCTGGTTTTACCGCGGATTGGTTCGTCACCGGCTATGCCGATTAGCCGGCTGGAATCCGGCTCCGGCGCCCCTGCCCCCCGTCGTGTACCGGAGCTGTTTAGCAGCTCTGCCCCCAATCGGTCAGCAATGTGATCGGATGCCCCGGAGCCGTTTCGCCAAACCAAACGACTACACGATGCCCCGAAATCAACCCCGTCTTTGGCAAGCTTCTCCGCTTCTTCGGCGGACGCGGCTGGTTTGGTGTCGAGATAAGAATGCTCGGACGCTGGCAGGCCAGTGCGGATATTTCGCCCATCGGCCCGCTTTATGCGAGCGACCCAGCGCTTTGGCCCCCGCTCGAATCGCTCGATATGGTACTCTTTGTACGTGATCATTTTGGCGCTGTTTTATCCGGCACCCCGCGCTCCCACAATAGCTCGCACGCCGCACAGGATGTCGCGGCCCAACGTTCGCGAGATCGGATCCTGGCCGAGCCACCGTTGCCGCACTCCAGTTAGTTCTTGTATAGGCACGGCTGTCTACTCCCGGTGTGCCAATGCGTTTCGTTCCCCTTCTGTTTTTGCTCCTGTCCGGCTGTTCTTCAATGTGGACAGACACCGCGTTGCCGACGCCCGAGGCCCCGCAGGAAACGTCGTTATCAGATGAAACTTTGCGGGAAGGGATTGCCAAAGCTGCCGATGACGCGCACCTGCAAGGCCCAATCGAAACATCCTCGCTGCGAAAAACAAGTCTCGGTCCGGGTTCATCTTTTGTCTGCTTGAGAGAGGCAAATCCGACCGCGGGCAAGCAG
>NZ_SPQT01000065.1 GCF_004571025.1 Bradyrhizobium niftali
AGCGAAACAACAGGTCATATTCCAACCGCTCCATCAGAAGCCGCTCAGACCGGATCGAATAAAACGCCTGCAACAGCATCGCCCGCAGCAGCTTCTCCGGTGGGATCGACGGCCGCCCAATCGGCGAATAGAGCGCGGCAAACTCGCGCTCCAGCACCGCCAGCGCTTCGTTCACGATTGTCCGGATCGCTCGCAGCGGATGATCACGCCGCACCCGCGCCTCCAGATCAACGTAGCTAAACAGCTCTCCTGTTCGATTGTCGCCGCCGCGCACGCACCATCTCCGAATCGCATCGGAAGCCAATGAATCATGGTCGCCGGTCGGCGCCGAGCGCCTTTTTCAACAGCCTGCTAGTTCCGTTGCATCCAACGACCCGATCGGCTCTCCGCCGCTATACCAAACGGCGGGATGCTTACCTCGGGTCACGTTGCGGCGCACGCTTCTTCGTGGCTGAGCGCGGCGGCCGATTGCTGCACCAGTATGTTCATCGTGTTTTCTGGCGCTTGTCCCGTGAGATCAGCCAGCGCCCTCCGGCGACTATAGCGGGCCGCGCGTGCACGACTTCCGGCATCGCTTCGCCATCCGCACACTTCTCGGCTGGTATCGCGACAGGATCGATGTCGAGCAGCAGCTTCCGGCGCTTTCCATCTACCTCGGCCACGCACGCGTGCGCGACACTTATTGGTATCTCTCGGCCTGTCCGGAACTGATGGAAGAGGCGGCCCGGCGTTTCGACCGGCGCTCGGATGCCAAGCCATGAAGTCGAGCAGCAACCTCGCCGCGCTCATCGAGCGTTACCTCACCGTGCGGCTGATACGCCACCGCAATGTCAGCGCCAACACGATCGCAACTACCGAGACACGTTCCGGCTTCTGTTCCCGTTTGCACAGGCAGGGCTCCGCAAACGGCCGTCGATCCTGGCCCTCGACGATTCTTGATGCGCCTTTTGTCAGCGCGTTCCTTGCTGATCTCGAGACGACGCGAGGCGCCAGTGTCAAGACGCGCAACTTGCGTCTGGCAGCCATTTGCTCCTTCTTCCGGTTCGTATCTTTCGAGGAGCCGGCTCGCAGCGCCCTGATCCAGCGCGTCTTGGCGATACCAAGCAAGCGTCATGACAAGCGGCAGGTGCATTTCCTGACGCGGCCCGAGATCGAAGCGATTCTCGCCGCCCCAGATCGCTCGACATGGCTCGGACGTCGTGATAATGCCCTGCTGCTGCTTGCGGCCCAGACCGGCTTGCGCCTTTCCCAGCTGATCAACCTCGACAGGGACGCCGTCCACCTCGGCCGGCGCGCATGTGCGATGCATCGGAAAAGCTCGAAAGGAACGATGCACGCCGCTAACCGCGCACGCGCAGGGCGCCCTCCAGCCATGGCTCAAGGAACCGGCACGCCACACCGCAAACGCGTTGTTCCCCAACATGCACGGCGGTCGCTTAGCGCCGACAGCATCCAGGCGCTTCTGGTCAAGCATGTGCGTATCGCCAGCGCGAGGTGTCCGTCATGGCGTCCAAGCGGGTGTCGCCGCACGTGCTCAGGTACAGCCCTGCGATGGAGCTGCTGCAAGCAGGTGCCGATTGCTTGTTCATCGTACTGTGGATCGGTCATGAGTCGATCGAAACGACGCAGACCTATCTACACGCACTCGAGGAAGTAGCCCTCGCAAAGCTCTAGTTGTACGAGCACCGCAAGCGAACTCGCTCTCAGCCACGTGACCGCCTGCTCACTTTTTTCGAGGCCCTGTATGAGGCCAGGCTATGCCGAACGGAATCAGCACGACGATCGCTCGATCGCGGTAAGCCCGTCCAAACGGCGGGCTTGCTAGAACCATTCGACATAGTTTGACAGCCACATAAACCTGCAAGCTCAACGACGTCGACCCGCTTGCCTACCATGCCGACGTCCTGACGAGGATCAGCAACGGTCCTCCGACCGCGGCATCGACCAGCCGCAGCCCTGAGCCTACCGCACTCAATCCCTCAAAGCCATCACCTGAGAACGACGCTTACAAAGAAATTACAATGCCCGAAACCTATCGCCCGAGGGGTCCGCCATTGCGGCCTGAACGATACGTTCTAAACTCGATCGCGACCGTTCAGCGAAAATTGAGCGCCGCTCTCGCGTCCAGACTATCTTCAATGTCCCTGTTGCATCTCAAGTCAAAGTAGCTATCGAAATTCATGATGCAGTAAGACTAGATCTGATGCCAAGACGTTATCAATCCGCCCCCGAAGGCGTACACCCGAATCCCGTGCATTCTTTTCATTGACGACCGCTGGCCCGTGTGAATCGATTGACTGGCCGCTTAAAGCCTAGGTTCTCTCTTAAGGTTTGTCCAGAATATCTGGATCTGAATTTTCCTCGTCGGCGCAATTCAGGAACGACGAGCTCAATGAAATCCTTGAGTCCGCCGGGAATAGTCGCGGGCAACACGTTGAAGCCGTCAGCTGCGTGTTGATCAAATGTATCCACCATTACGTTGGCAATTTCCTCTGGTGTTCCAACAACCAATAGATGGCCCCTGCTGTCCGATACCAAGTGGATTAGTTGTCTCCAGGTGAATTTCTGACGGACTGCCAAGTCGACGAGCAACTTTTGACGGCTTTGGATCGAATTCGTCTGGGGCAACGTATCCGGGACGAACGAGTCGAGATCTATTGAACGCAGATCGGTGACAGAACCCAGCCAAAGCTCCGCCGCCCCAATTAGCACATCAATGTGCGTATAAGATTGTAATCTTTGAAGCTTCTCAGACGCTTCATGCTTCGTCCTACCAACGATCGGGACAATGCCCGGCATGACGAGCACCTGATCGTCCGCTCGTCCAAATGCGCGCGCTTTCCCTTTGAGAGTTGCGTAGTATTGTTTGCCGTTCTCTAAGCGCGGTTCGGCGGTGAACACGACTTCGGCGACTTCTGCAGCGAAAGCCACCCCCGCAGCGGACGCGCCGGCCTGAACCAATACGGGATGGCCCTGCGGAGGCCTTGCGATGTTCAGCGGACCTTTCACTGAAAAGTGGTTCCCATGGTGGTTAAGCACGTGCAGCTTTGCAGTGTCAGCGTAAACACCACTTTCCTTGTCGCGAATGAAGGCGTCGTCTTCCCACGTATCCCACAGACCCTTGACAACCTCTACGAATTCCTTCGCCCGGGCATAGCGGCTCTCATGATCCGGCAGTTCCTTGTCGCCAAAATTGTGGGCTTCGGAATTCATTGCCGACGTGACAATGTTCCAGGCTGCGCGCCCCTGCGATAAGTGGTCAAGTGATGCGAACATGCGTGCGAGATGATAAGGTTGGTAGTAGGTCGTCGTCGCTGTCCCGACAAGGCCGATGTTCCGTGTTCTCGATGAAAGCGCCGATAACAACGTAATTGGCTCGAGACCATCGTTACGAGCCGCACGAGCTATGGTCGTTGGATGATCTATCACGCCTTGGTGATCGGCGAGAAATACAAAGTGAAACGCCGCACCTTCGGCAAGTTCTGCGAGATGAGCATAATGGTCGATATTAACTCCGCCATTGGCTGGCGCGCTCGGATCGCGCCATGCACCTTCGTGATATCCCGCCCAAGCGAGATACAGTCCGAGCTTCATCTCATTATTGCGTCCCATGCCTAATCTCCGTCCGATTGTTTTATCCTCACGCCCTTCGTTCAGGTGGGGTGCCGCGTTTATTTGCGCCAGTGCGAGCTCAACGCGTGACTTTTCACAGCGACACGAAGTTTCGAGGGGGCACTCATGTCTTATTCATGCGACCAAATTGGCTAGACTGACTTACCTGAGAATCGACAACAACGGACCTACTAAGCGTGGTAGTGGTGTCGGGGTTTCGGCCGTCCCGCTCGCGTTGGCAGCGTCATCGATTCCAGAAACTCTGTTTTTCTTGCACTGCGCCGCTTCCGAGCTGCGGGAGTCAGCAAGAGGGAAAGCGCACCTAGTCTAAGCAGAGATTTGACGTTTCGATCGGAGAAGGAGGTTACGGCGCCGGCGCGGCAATGGAGTTCAAATTAGACTAGTGACACTCGGCCATCATGCGAATGACCGGCTCAAGCGCCTCTTCGAAGCTGCCGACACGCTCGATTTCCTTGCGCCCGCGACGAGTCCGCTTGGAAGGCCTCATCGAGGCCGGCATCTCGATCGTTCCGCCGCGGGCTATCGGTATTCAAAGTGCTGGTAAGTCAGCGAGAGCGTGCGGGCATCATTGAAAGACTCAAGAAGACAATCAATCATCAGGAGAAGTCGTAAACGGATTTTACATTACGGACGACGCGGACTTTGTCCTCTACATTGCGGCGCGCATGCATGGAAGACTTTGAGCAGTTTATCCGACAATTCTTCTACGAGAATCCGGAGTATCAAACGATTCAAGACCATGGTTATACTGGACCGGGTGAAGATGGGCTTTGCCATTCCAATCGAGGTTGTGTCAAACGATTGACCGAGCATCTTCCTCTGATTTATGGATTAGCGCCTTATGTATTTGGACCAATAAGAGGTCTCAACCGATCGTCGTGGCCCATCCCCCCTGACGGCACGATGCAAGCGACGAGAACTTGGCGGAGGTTCATCTGCGGTTCGACTGAAAAACGCTCACCCATTCCTTTGATTTATCCGTCCCGAACCGTCAACGACTTGGTCTAGAATCAGGCCATCGGGCGCGAGCTGGAGTTGCGATGACCAATTCGTCTAAGTCCCCAACGTTTAGCGCCCAAGGGATAACTGCGCCACTTCGCTATATCACCTTCCGGCGCATTTGGTTGGCTGGCGTGCTCGCCAATCTGGGTGCCCTGATTCGAAGCGTCGGAGCGGCTTGGGCGATGATGCAGATGACATCGTCGGCCGATAAAGTCGCGCTGGTGCAAACCGCGCTGATGTTGCCGGTTATGTTGATCGCGATGCCAGCCGGCGCGATCGCCGACGTGCACGACCGGCGTATTGTGGCGCTGATTTCAGCCGGTATCGCCCTCGCCGGCGCCACCGCGCTGGCAATGCTCGGCTGGTTAGGACTGATGACACCGAACCTGTTGCTGGCACTCTGCTTCCTGATCGGTAGCGGCATCGCGCTGATGGATCCGGCTTGGCAATCCTCAGTGAGTGAGCAAGTTCCTTCGGAAACGCTGCCAGCTGCGGTCGCGCTAAATAGCATCAGCTACGACATTGCGCGCAGCGTAGGACCAGCCATCGGCGGCATCGTGGTTGCGACCGCGGGTCCGGTGGCATCATTTGCACTTAACGCGTTGCTCTACCTCCCGCTGATCGTCGTGTTGTACCTCTGGAAGCGAATATCCGAGCCTTCGCGTCTGCCGCCTGAAAAGCTTAAACGCGCTATTATTTCGGGCGTTCGCTATATCCTTAATTCGCCGTCGATCAAGATCGTACTGGCTCGTTCCATGGTGTCGGGAGTGATCGCTAGCGGGCTCATCGCGCTCATGCCGTTTGTAGCGCGCGACGTTCTTCACGGCGGCGCGCAGATCTATGGCGTCATGTTGAGCGCCTTTGGTCTCGGCGCCGTGGTCGGCGCGCTTAATATCACGAAGGTGCGCAAGCTCATGAGCGCCGAGGAGGCAATCCTTGCCTGCACACTGTTGATGAGCGGAACGATCATCGCAGTAGCGCTGAGCCGCGAGCCGATATTGACGGCCGCCGCGCTGTTCCTCGGGGGAGCCGTGTGGATGATTACGTCGGCTTTGTTCAATATCGGGATACAGCTGTCGGCGCCACGCTGGGTTGCGGGCCGTTCGCTTGCCGCCTATCAGGCGGCGGGATCAGGCGGGATTGCCCTCGGCAGCTGGGTTTGGGGCTCCCTAGCTGACGTGGCGGGTGCACCAACAACCCTTCTGATCTCGGCCGGGTTGATACTGGTATCATTGGCCTTGGGGCTTTGGTTGCCGATGCCCGGCATTGGTTCTCGTGAGCAAGACGCCGAGATGCTCGCCGATCCCGAAGTACGAGTTGCGCTTACTGGGCGAAGTGGGCCGCTGGTGGTCGAGATCGAATATCGCGTAGCGCAGGAGAACGCACGGGCCTTTCATAGCATGATGCAGGACGTGCAGCTGTACCGTCAGCGCAGCGGCGCTTATGGCTGGTCTATTGCACGTGACATTGCCGACCCCGAACTGTGGACTGAACGCTATCACTGTCCGACATGGTTAGATTATCTGCGACAGCGCAATCGTTCGACCAAGTCGGAGCGCGCCCTAGATCGGCAGGCAACGGCCTTTCATATCGGTCCAGAGCCCGTGCGAGTCCGCCGGATGCTGGAGCGGCCCTTTGGGGCGGTACGCCGGAAGGAGGAAGAACCTGAACGCCCTGCAAAGGAAGTGGCGCGCGGTCAAGGGCCGCCTTAGGCTAGTGTCCTGAACCAGAAGTTCGCAATATTGGATCTTGTTTTGCCGAGGCATTGTAACGACAGAAGCGCTCGATGGAAGCAAGGATGTCTTCGGCGGATTTGGCCATCGGAACGGTTTGGGATCTGCGTTGTGTCGCTCGATGAACGAGGCGATGTCGGCCCTGAGGGCGGCTACGCTGCGATAGACGGCGCGCCTGATCTTCTTATGAGTGAGGAGCGCGAAGAAGCGCTCAACTTGGTTGAGCCATGACGAACTGGTCGGGTCAGGTGCACGTGCCAACGCGGCCTTTTGGCCAGCCATCTCCGGATCATTGGGGTCTTGTGCGTGACGTAATTGTCCATGACGAGATGGACGTCGAGTTCGCGCGGTACGGCAGCCTCGATCTCGTCGAGAAACTTGCGGGCTGCGGTCCAGCGCCTGGATTTGGGACTTCTCATCCACACACAGAACGATGGCAGGTTCCGGCGGCGAGACGTAGAGGCCCACGAAATCGCGCACTTTGGCCACGAAGTTCGGATCGGTCGAGAGCTTGAACGTCTCCATCCGGTGCGGCTGGAGCCCAAAGGCCCGCAAGATGCGTTGCACCGTCGACACCGACACGCCGCTGGTCTTCGCCATGTCGCGGGAGCTCCAATGGTGGCGTTCTCAGGGCAACTCTCCAATGTCCTCACGATCACCGCTTCGATGCGGGCATCGTCTATCGTGCGCGGCGCGCCGGAGCGCGGCTCGTGGTGTAGCCCGGCCACGCGCTGCTCCATAAAACGCCGCCGCCACTTGCCTACCTTTCTGTCGATCCAGGGCCAGCTTGGCCGCCACTTCCTTGTTCTGATCACCTTCTGCGCAGGTCAGCACGATCCGGGCTCTCAGAGCCAGCGCCTGAGCCGTCTTTCGTCGCATCGTCAGCGACTTCAGTTCCGCTCGCTCATCATCGCTCACCCGACGAAATCAGATGCCGATTTGTCAGGGCATTGTGGTTGAGGGTGGGCCAGTGGCTTCGACGCCGGTCTCATCGCAAAGCGCGACAGCCCCTTTTCGTAGCTGCTGAACTATGCGTCCACGAACACACCGTTGGCAAGTAGCGCGGCCGACTCCTGAAGGATCGTTGTAATGCGCAGCTTGACGAAGCTCGCCGTGGTCGCCCCCGAGCCATCAACAACGACCAGGTTGCTGTGGTAATCGAGTGGACATTACGCACAACGCTGCCGGACGCGACGCACTGGCCGATCCGCTCGATGGCCGCAGAAACTGGTCTTTCCTACACTACGATCCGCCGATGTGGACGGCATTCGGCCTGCAGCCGCACCGCAGCCAGGCCGTTTAAACTGTCGAGCGATCCGCTATTCGTCGACAAGGTGCGCGATATTGTCGGGCGTTACCTGTCCCACCGAACGGAGCCATTGTTCTAAGCGTCGATGAGAAGACTCAGACCTGGCACTCGATCAAGAGTGATTGGTGTTGCCGATGATGCTGCCCGCGCTTCGATGTCGCTTCAGAGTTTGTCATTGGCGAATGCTACAAGCGGCATCGGGCTGCCAAGTTCTTGAAGAAAGTTCCTCGAAGAGATCGATGATCAAATCCCTGAGGGGGTCGCTGAAGACTCTTTCAAAGAGCACGAAGCGTGGTCGGGATGCTGAAACGTGTCCGGCCTTTTGCTGCGGCTGTCACATGCCGCCCGTATGGGAGTGCGCGGAACGGGTCCAATTCAACCTCGCGTGCTCGAGGCGCGTATCCATGATCTGGTTTTTCCCGATTCCTGTCCGTGAGGCGTCGCGCCATACTCTCCGGCTGACCTTCTCACACTCTCACGGTCCCTGCCGCGGAACTCCTTCCGCAGCTCGAGCCCGATAGGTTCCGCCTCTCGCCATCCAATGCCAGGTATGCGCGGCATCTTGTTAGCGAGGGGCGATAATCAGCATCGGCGGTTTGCGGGCAAGCATGCACGCAAGCCAAGGATCCGCTGTCGAGCCTTTGCACATTATCCCAGCACGGCCGCGCTCACGCCGATAGTCAGCAGTCGGCGAGGAGTTCGCTCATCCATGCGTGACGTCTTGCCGAGCTTCTGCTTGCCGCCGGTGGAACGCTGCAGTTGGGTAAGACCCAGCCATGCCGCAAAATCGCATCCCCTCTTGAAGGCTTGGGCTGTCGGCGCGAGGACAACGAGCGCCGTAGCCGTGATCGGTCAAATTCCTGGGATCGTCAGCAGCCGCATCGCTTCTATCCTCCTTGGCGCACCGTGGAGCTCTCGGTCGAGCAGCGCTACCTTCGACGAGTAGTCGCAGGATCCGTCGAGCTAGCTCAGGAAGGCGGCGTCATGGCATCGATCGCGGAAACGAATTTACCAACATGGCGAGGGACCTTGGGCCGCCAACGACACCCTCGCTTCCGTGGCTCTGCCGATACAATGCTCAAGCCAACGCTCGTAAAATTGCGAATTTCTGGCTTGGGACACTAGCTGCTTTGCTGTCCTCAATGTCTGATTGATTGCGCCGAATGTCCCGAACCCGACAAAGCGCGCCGACTATTGCTGTGAGCACGCCAACTACCTACGCGTTTTCGCTCTCGTTAAGAAGCGTGCACCGCACTCCGCGAATGGCACGCCGGTTGCTTGGATAGCGAGATAGATGCAGACGGAGATCGACCTATGAAATTCGCTTCCGAACACAAGGCTTTTTGGGACGCTTGCAACAAGAACTATCCCGATCAGATGGGCCCTAGCGGATTCGGCGGGCAACTTTTTGGCTCGAGGACGCTTGCCGGAATACACGCTGTCCTGAATGCTGATCATTCTGACCGTTTTGCAAAGCCGTCCGATCGAAACTGGATGTCGTCAATCTACCCATTTATTGCTGACCAGCGTTTCACAAAAATTGGAGCTTTGGCCATGACTTATAAAGGGCTGGTAATCTACAAAACACCTTTTGATCTGGCTCTATATCCACGGCTCATTTGGGAACTTCAGCCGAGGACAATTCTAGAACTCGGTTCAGCTCAGGGTGGCAGCGGACTGTGGTTCGCTGATAAAATGTCAGTGCTTTGTGAGAAGCTCGGCGAAGTTCACTCCTTCGATTTGTATAGCAAAATTGTCCATGAGAGGGCAAGAAAGCATCCACTACTTACCTTTCATCAAATAGACCTTTCTGACGTCACCAACTTCGACAAAGATATGCTGATCAGCTTGCCTCATCCGTGGCTTGTGATCGACGACGCGCACGTGCAGATATTTTCTGTGTTTTCCTACCTGAACGACTTTCTGGTGTCAGGAGATTACTATGTAATCGAAGACAATCCTGTGCACGCGAATCGAGAATTTATCGATGGCTTCCAGTTGATCGAGCAAGCAGGATTCTTAATCGATACTTACTACACTGATGCGTTTGGGACCAATGTTACTTGTGCTTCAAATGCATGGCTTCGAAAGTCGTAAGCCTGCGCCGATGAAGTACCGGGCCAGGAACATCATCGGTCTCATAGCTGCGCGATGCAATGTGCGCTCGGGTAGAATCGTGCGCGGCCGCAAGATCGGGCGGCATTCAGCGAATCCGATCTTTGATGTGGAAGACGCTTCTGTGACGGCGGGATGCGCTTTGCTGGGTCGGCGCGGTAGCCAGCAAAGCGCGCGCCGGACTGCAAGGCTGCCTATCGCGGCGGTCCATTCAACCAGCCGGCGCCCACAAACGCCGGTATTCTCGATGGCGAGATAGCTGCCCGTGGCGAATGCAGGTCAGCCTGAAACAGATGGGCGAAGTTTTCTCTATCAAATATTCGATGGTGTTTAGGTGCGATTTGGTGTGTCGTCCTGGATGTGATTAGCAACGCGGGACGATCGTCAGGAGGACCTGCTGCTTCGTGCGCTCGATTGTGGGCGTCCCGCTGGTGCCATTGACGTCGCTAATTGGCGGGAACTTTCTGGATGAGTGCTTTGATTCTGTGTGCCAAGACGGTCCGACGCAGCCTGGCTGCCAACGCTGCTTGTCACCAGTCTGCTCATTCTGAAACACATGCACAATCTGTCGATGAGGTGTTGTGCGCCCGCTGGATCGAGAAGCGCTACTAACAATGCTTCTGCGTCGAGTTGACTTCTAGCACCGGCTGCCTACAGCGCGACAATTTGGCTGCGAAGCGCATGCGTCCCGACCACTTCGGTCCGCCGCGTGATCTCGCCGTTGACCCGTTCGAGCGGATTGGTAACCGGTATGAGATTTCTCGGTGCCAACGTTCCGCTGCGGTGTTCTACATCGTGGCGTATGGTGCGACCATCGGGACAGAGGCACCGGGAGCACGAAGGTGCGGGCAGGCCGATACACACGATGAGCCGAGAGCTCGTGTTAGTAGCTGGCCGCCTCTGCGACTCGCCCGGTTGCGCCGTGAGTGCGAATCCGTAGTTGTCGTGTCGCCCGCCGCTCCCGCTATAACCAACGGAAGGGAGGACGCGCAGATGCGACGCGTGATTGGTATTGATGTTCACCGAACCTTCGGCGAGGTGGTAATCTGGGAAGACGGCATCCTTCGACATGCCGGCCGGGTCGACATGACCCGGACCGCCCTTGAAGGGATGGGCAAGAGTCTGCGGTCGACCGACGAAGTGGTGATCGAGGCGACCGGAAATAGCATGGCGGTGTCGCGGGTGCTGGCGCCATTCGTGGCCCGGGTGATTATCGCCAATCCGTTGCAGGTGAAGGCGATCGCTCAGGCGCACGTCAAGACTGACAAGATCGACGCCGGTACACTCGCCAGCCTGCAGGCGGCGGGCTACCTGCCGCAGATCTGGACGCCTGATGCGGAGACCGAACGCAAGCGCAGGTTAGTGGCGCGGCGCTACCAGGTCGTGCGGCATCGCACGCGGCTCAAGAACGAAGTGCATTCAATCCTGCATGCGCACCTGATCCCAAAGTGCCCGCATGCCGATCTTTTCAATGCCCGCGGCCGGGCGTGGCTGGCCGCTCAACAGTTGCCGGACGATGAGCGCGCGGCGATCGATCGGCACGTTCGTGAGCTCGACCGGCTGGCGGAAGACTTGGCCCTGCTCGACCGCAAGATCGCTCAGGACGCAATCGACGATTCCGCGGTCAACAGATTGATGACGATCACCGGCGTGAATGTGACAGTCGCTGCCGGGATCGTGCGGCGATCGGCGACATCAGCCGGTTCAGCAGCCCGCAGAAGCTGGTGAGCTATTTCGGGCTGAACCCGCGGGTGCTGCAGTCCGGACTGGGAGCCGCCCATCACGGTCGCATCAGCAAGATCGGCCGCAGTCACGCGCGCGCTATGCTGGTCGAGGCGGCCTGGGCAGCGGCCAAGGCGCCCGGTCCACTGCATGCTTTTTTCGTACGCATCCGCGCCCGGCGCGGCCATCAGATCGCCGCGGTGGCCGTGGCTCGCAAGCTCACGGTGCTCTGCTGGCATTTGCTGACGAAGGGCGAGGATTACGTGTGGGCGCGCCCTGCGCTGGTCGCCAACAAGACCCGCGCGATACAAGCCGGACATCCGCAGCAGAAGGGCAGCCGTCGTGGACCAGCCTATGCCTACAACATCAAGGCGCTGCGCGACCGCGAGATGTTGATTGCCGCCCAGGCGGAGCGAAGCTACGAACGATTCGTGTCGCAATGGAAAGCGCGGCGACCAAAAACCGGCGCGCGGGCGCCTCAATCCGGCAAGACAAAATAGGCAGTCCGGTGACGCTTGCAGCCGACTCGCCACGCTTCGCCACGAGGTCGCCCGCGCCCGACAAACATAATCATAGCTGACGGCAACTTCCAGCCGCTTCAGTCCCATTCCACGCAGCGTGCCACCGTGCTCGGGCCGGTCAAGGCCAAGCCTTGCGGTGACCGCAAATGCGGCCAGCCTTGACCGGCCCTGCGCGCGGCGGCTGATAGATCGGTGGCCGGGACGGAAGAATGGCCCGCAGTGGGGCCGAACAAAAGAATGGACGTAGAACGATTTCCGCAATCGTCGTCTCGGACAAAAAAAAGCGCTTGTCCATCTCATCCGTGGAATGCAGCTTGGTCCGGTGCTGCGGTGGGAACGTCATATAGGCCAGCACGTCAGTCTCGGCCTTGTCCAGGAAGCCAGCAAGCTTGGGGCGGAGCTGGTCGGCGACCTTGCGCCATTGCGCCTTGGCGGCCTCCGCATCGTCTTGGGCAAACGCGGTGGCGATGAAGGCCGAGACGACGCGCTGCCCGCTCTTGCCGGCATGCGCCAGCGCGTTGCGCATGAAGTGGACGCGGCAGCGTTGCCAGGTGGCGTTGAGAACCTTTCCGACCGTGGCTTTGATCCCCTCATGGGCGTCGGAGACGACGAGCTTGACGCCGCGCAGGCCGCGCCGCGCGAGCTTGCGCAGGAACGCGGTCCAGAACGTCTCCGCTTCGGAGGGGCCGACATCCATCCCAAGCACTTCTCTGCGGCCGTCACTGTTGACCCCGACTGCGACGATCACCGCAACCGACACGATGCGACCCTGCTGGCGCACCTTCACGTAGGTGGCGTCGATCCACA
>NZ_SPQT01000066.1 GCF_004571025.1 Bradyrhizobium niftali
AAGAAACTCGGACGATATCTCATGCCGCAAATATCGGAGCCACATCTGCGCTTGCTGATCGATGAAACTGCTCCTTCCCATCACCAAAGTGCCAGTGGGACCACTGGCCGCACTCTGGAGCTTAGGCTAGTTTCCAAAGAAGCCAACCAACTCGTTTCCTTCTGGGAAGTGGCGTATTTCGACGTTCCCGCATTTCCGCCGATATTGGTGAACGGAGAGAAGGGCTGGCTTAGAGAGCCATTCGGGGTGAATCATACGCCTCCCCCCGATCCAATAAAGTTCGTTCTAGATGCAATCGACGATGCATAGTACTTGGCCCAGCGTCTCGGCAAAGCTCTGTTCGTTGGATGGAGTCGGCTTATGGCCCCGTTGCTGACTTTCGCCCGCAGAGCCGCAATGTCTGCTGCCGGGAGATGAGCCGACCAAGGTGAAGCAACCTGCCAAGGGCAGCTTGTGACCCCAATGTATGGTCCGGCCGTGGGGTGCAAGAAGATTTCGACGATCCGGTGGATACGGTCTTGCATCAATGTATCCGGCCTCTGTTTGGAGCGCGTGCTCCGGGCCATCATGGATATCAGCGCGCATGTGATCTGGTTAGCGGACAGGCCTCGACCGGGCCATTTGGGTCACCAGGGTTCACCTGCGCCGGGAAGACCGATTCTCCATCGTCGTCTCATCCTCTCGCAGACCTCGGCGGGTAAGGGTTGTTACGTCATCGATAGCTCCTCACTTCGCACTGTTCCTTTGTTCCTGCCTGGCGGTCGTTGCTTCGTCCCGGCCTGCGTGCGCAGACGCGCCGCGCGCAAGGGGCCGTCAAGGCCGGCCATCGTGCTGTCCTGACGTCTTGCTTTCCTGCTGCCAGGCTGCGCCTTGACGGCCCCGCGCACGGCGCGAGGATCAAGCAGGTCGGGACCCCGTCTCCGCCGTCTTGACGCATGCGAAGGCGCGTTCCTTGTTGAGGACCGCCCAGGCGATCCGGGCGAGCTTGTTGGCGAGCGCAATCGCCAGCACATTGTGGTGCAATCGCTTCTTGGCGGCTTCGATCCAAGAGTTGAGGCCATAGCGCTCCCAGCATTTGACCTTGACCAGAACAACCCACGCGGCTTGCACGAACAGCGCGCGCAGGTAGCGATTACCGCGCCTTGATATACTGCCGAGGATCGTGCGGTCGCCGGTCGATATCTGCTTTGGCACAAGTCCAAGCCAGGCGCCGAAGTCGCGGCCTTTCGAGAACACGTCTCCGGTGCCGATCGCGGCCACCATTGCGCTCGAGATGATTGGGCCAATGCCGGGCACCGTCATCAGTCGCTGGCAGGCCCCATCTTGACGGGCTAGTGTTTCGATCTCGCTAGATAGACCCTCGATACGCGCATCCAGCCGGCGCCAGTCTCCCGCCAGATCCTCGATGATGCGCAACATCCGAGGCAAGAGCACATCGGTGCGCGTCGCGAGGATGCCCGGCAACTCGGACCGCAGGGAATGCAGGCCTTGCCGTACGGCGATGCCCCGCTCGAGCAGGAACGCACGGATCTGATTGATGACGCCGGTACGCTGACCAACCAATCGATCGCGGACGAGGTGCAGCGCCTGAAGGTCGAGTTGATCGGCGGTCTTGGTCGCGACGAACTTCATGGTCGGGCGTTGGACAGCCTCGGCGATGGCTTCCGCATCTCGGAAGTCATTCTTCTGTCCCTTCGAGTAGGGGCGCACGTATTTCGCCGGCATCAGGCGGGCGTCGTGGCCAAGCCTTTGGAGCTTGCGACTGAGATGATGCGCGCCGACGCAGGCCTCCATACCGATCAAGCACGGCGGCAGGTTGGCGAGCCGCGTTTCCACCTGGCCGCGTGACCACTTCTGCCGCAGCACGATGGCGCCGCGCTGATCATGACCCACGATGTGGAACGAGTTCTTGCCGATATCGATGCCGATCACGGCGATCGCTGCGTTGAGTTTCTGAGACATGGCGTGCTCCTTGTCTTGAGCGCCCCTTGCCAGCTTCTCGTGCTGGCAGGGCCGGAGCACGGCCGGACCATCCCATTAGCGGACATCGTTGCGTCGCGAGAGCCGCACTGCGCGGCGACAGCAGTGCCACCAGTGTTGTAGCAGTCAATGCCATTCAAGCTGTGCCACGCGCGTCTGCCGTCTGTCGCGCCGCTTTCTCTTGTGCGAGAGCTGCTTCCAGCCGCGCGATGCTTTCCTGGAGGCGGTGGTTGTTTTCCAGGAGACGCTGGCCGGTCAGGACGAGGATATAATAGCCGAATTGCTGATCACTTTGAAAATAGATTTCAAGCAGCCTTTCATAAGTTATGATCAGGGTTTGGCCGTCTTCTATGCACTCGACCGTTGCGGTTCGTCGGTTATTGGGAGTGAGAAAGCCAAGTTCTCCCATGAGACGCCCTGGCGGAAGCTCGACGCCAATTTCTTTGGCGAGAAACTTCCCGGTGACGGTGAGGAACATTTCCGTAGCGGCATCACTCTTCCTGAAAAGTATGTCGCCTCGGCGATATCTACGTTCGGTCATGAATGGTTTGAGCCATTCCATCGACCTGTCACCCTGCGTCGCGTTACGTGCCTTCTTAACGAGCTTGAGCAGTTGGCGGAGGCGAACAGCATTGACTGGCAACAGCAGCAGATAAAGCAGAAAGGTTGCGACACTTCCGGAAAGCGCGCAAGAAATTGCGAAGAATGTACAGCCGACAATATTTGCGACCCGCAGCGGCACCATTCTTTGCATCAGCAAGGTAGCGACAAAGAAGATGGCGCCAACCAAGCCGAACATGTTGGCGAGCGTGATATTGGCCAACACAATTTCAAACAACCGATTAAACAGTGCGTCGTAGGTGATGTTGTTGGGATCAAGTCCCATTTGAACAAGAATCTTTCCGATCCTGAGATTGTCCGCCGCTGTATCAAGAATGCGGTTTAGAATTGTCGAAAGATCTGCATTGGAATTCATCGGATCACCCCTATGCAAACAGTCGGTATGTCGGAACTCGCGGGATATCTGACAGTCGAAGTCGGACAAGCACGAACGGTATTGATCCACGTTCAATATTACCCGGCGCGGTTGTTTTCGGCGATCACAGGCGCGTGGCCAGTAGCGTGTCAACGTTCAGACCGGGCACCTTCGATCCGCGATGCATAAGTCCGCTCCTGGCCCTCAGCCGAACAACGAAAGGGCCGCCCCCATGTCGGCTGTCTGCGGGAAACCGGACGATGTACGAGGGTTGCGTTGAACGGGTGCTCCTGACCCACCTCAGACGTCGCAAAGATGCAGTAATAATAGGCCGCAAGAAAGCCCCGGGGAGCCGGGGCTTTGGTTTGCGCGTGCATACTTTCGCGACTTGGACTCTGCGCGGCGGGGAAAGCATGCTTAGCGAGCCCCCACCGGGGAGGGAAAAATATCAAACCCGACCGCACCTCTTATACATGTGAGGTAGCGCTTCTACCCAATGCGGCGCGCAGTTCAGTCGATTTGACGGCCCAGTTGCATATCGATAGCGACAGGCCCTGCGCGATTGAAACGCACTCGGAAATTGACGTCAGAGCCGACCTCCAACTGGTCGAGCACGGCCGGTGCAATTGCCGAATGATGAGCGAATATGCTTTCTGGGTACGACCCACTTCTCACAAAGGTGAAACGCTCCTTCGTCACCTCAACAGAACCGGCAAATCGGGGCAGCCGTTCAGTTATGGCATTGTCTTCACGCATCCCAAATCGCCGGAAATTTTCTGGTGCTTTAGTATTGATCTGGTCGAACAATGTCGCAGCTTCCGGCATCTTGCCGCGAAAAAAAGAAACTGCGCTAGTACAAAGCGTGCCTCAAAGTTGTTGTCGCCCCATCGAAAAGCTACTAGCCAGATGATCTTGAACGAGCTCCGCATCGAATTCCGGCTCTTTCAAGTAGTGCATTGCGATTGCGCGGTAAATGCTGCGGGAATGGGACGAGGAAGATGGACGAGCACTCGCGCAAGCCTTGAAGCTGGCCCTGCAGAAACTGCATCGCAAGTTACAGCGTAACGAAGGTTAAGATCGCGATCTGCTATTTGAAGGTCGACTGCGAAATGATGAGGAGACGAAAATGGTTGTCAGGCTAACAGCGAGTGAGCTGGAAACTGGCCGCCGTTTGGTTGCCCGCAAGATGGGGCGTTCGGTGGTTCGCATTTTGCCGGAAGCCGATGATCTTGTTGCAATCAATCGGATAACCAGGCAAATCCGCGAACTGCTCTGGCGCCGCGATAATCCGGACAACATGCGAGCGTGTCGCGCGCTGGTCCGCGAGCAAGCTCGGCTCTCGCTTGCGTATGAGCGACGCCATGGGAAAGCCCCCAACATCAAACACGTGTAAATGACAAACGTCCCAACCCCGGAAGAGCGCCGTGCGATCGAAGCCCAAGTGTCGCCACAGCGGCGGGCCGAGATCGAAGGCCTCGTCAAATCGCTGGCACCCGTGATCGGCGACTTCGTGCTGAAAGCAACGGCGCCGTTGAAAGAGCGGCTCAAGGAACTCGAGTCGCGCCCGACACTGCGTTACTTGGGCATTTGGGATGCATCGCGGACATATCAGCCAGGGTCATTCGTCACGCATTCCGGTTCGGTTTGGAATTGCGACGTGGAAAACACCCGCGTTCGACCGGGTGACGGCGGAATTTGGCGATTGGCCGTGAAACGTGGCGCAAAATGAAAATATTAGACGACGCAAACGCCGAGTTGTGCCGCCATCGCGATCTTGCGCTCACGGCCTATGCGCGCCGTCTGCTTGCTCGCGGTGCCGACATTGACGGGGAAGAGTTTCGTGCGGACTTGTCGAAATACGCCGGCGAGCTGGAGGCGTGGCGGAGCAAGGCTTTGGAGGGCTTGCAGCAACTTGTCGAGGCGATGATGGAGCGGCCGTCCGCGACGTTGCACTAACTGGCCGGTCCTGGCTCTAAAGCGCGTCGGAGGCACGACCGACAACGGCGGCGGCCTTGATGGCGACATCGATGAATACGAGAGTTGCTCGCTTCGCTCGGGCGCCCGTACACGATCAGGACTGTCGGATCGCTGTCCATGAAGCCGGCTACATCGTCGCTGCGCGCCTGCTCGACCGTCCGCTTGGCGGTGCGACGGTAGACCCCGGCGCCGGCTATGAAGGCCGGGTCTGGTGTACGGCGACGTCGTGATCGTGCTGTCCACTGTTTTGCGCATCAAGCGCACGCTCGACGGCGCTGAGATTGATTGGATCATCTGGGACGTGGAGACGCGCAAGGAGTTGGCAATTGAGCATCGGCGGCGCGCTGAATGGCGCAAGGCCGAGGTGGAGGCCGAGCGCTTTCGGGCGCAATGTGTTCCTATCGCTGCCGCAGCTTCGTCACAGTCCGCACCAGATCGGATGCGGTAATTGGAAACATCTAGATCGGAAGGCCGGCGGATGTACCCGTGCCTGATGTTCTTGAAAGGCCCCGCCGTGCAACATCGTCGGGGCTTTTCTGCTTTGTGTTAGGGGAAAAGGATCGGCCTCGCCATGGCCGCCTATCTATCGACGTTATCCCCGCACTTTGCAAACCGCTCGTCCACTGGCATTGGCTGTCGCTTGGGTTCGTAGCGCTGCACTAAATTCAAAAGGCGCTTTTTGATGAATGGGTCAGATTGCTCTGCGAGTTCACGTAAGATTTTCGCACGTTGCCTATTAAATTCCTCGTCCAACATAGTCGGCCCCATTATAAAATATGAGATCGCAATAGTATGAATGTAGCAACTTAGGCTGCGCGAGAAAGCCCAAGATATTCTCCTGCGTGACTAGTACGAACGGCCGCGCGTTACAGAAAGACCATCTACAGACTGTCTTTCTGTAGGCGCCGGATAAATGCGCGCGGCTTCTTCCCCGCCGATCATGATACCAGCCAACTTTGCGCGCAGATTATTATCTACGCAGGTCAGGCTTATCGTGGGAAGCCGAAAACACGGCGCAAGTCATGGAACAAGAGAAGAGTTGCTTGCGTGCAACAAGCTGCTGCTTGCCAGTCGCGACCTCACAGTCCCGCTGCATCGCCGGGTGACTGCGGTTTTTCACCTTTACCCAATACTTGCTCCGCCCGGCCTGATACGGCCGGTCGCGGCGTTTTGATACCAGTCCCTCAAGGCCCATGTTGCAGGCAGCTCGAAAGAGATCAGGCCCAAGCTCGCCACGCTTAAACGGATTGATGAAGACGCCTTCAGGACGTCGCGCCAGCAGGCGCTCCAAGTTCGTTTTCCGCATCGATAGAGGGAGCACACGCAGGTCGTCACCGCCTTCGGCAAGAATATCGAACGCGCAGAACTGCACTTCGTAATCGTGCTTGCGCGAGTGCAGCGCGTTGAAATCGGAGACGCCATCGACGCCCAGCACGACCGCTTCGCCGTCGAGCACGAATTGCTTCTGCCTGATCTTGCGCGCGGCTTCCACGATCCATGGATAACGGCTGGCCCAATTGTAGCCGCCACGGGTGATCAGGCGGACGCGGTCGCCATCGCGCTCCAGGCGGTGGCGATAGCCATCATACTTCACTTCATGGAGCCAATCGGGGCCGTCCGGGACCATAGTGGCCTTGGTCGGCAGGCAAAACTCAAATGAAAGCATTCGGGAAAAATAGGCATTCCCGGCGGTTTTTGCGAGGTGGAATTTGCGAGGTCGGTTGCAGGCGCCGGGGACCAAGGGCAGGAGCTAAGTTGATCCTTTCGGTCACGCAACGTGATGCCGCACTGGGCCTCAGCTTGCAGCGCCCCCTCAGACCTTTCGCTCCTTGTGTACATTTTTGTACAAAGCATCGGAACACATCGCGGTTCCCTGACTTCATCCCACGGGGCCTCGGTGTAGGGATGAAAAAAAGTGCCGCGCTACAACTCCTTTGCCCGAGAGGCCGCAGCTACGCTGCTGCGGATGGCCAAAACAACAAAGGACCCTCAGGTTGCGTCCGGATTGATCCAGCGTGCAGCCGATCTGAAGGACCGCACGGGCGAACTGCCCCTGAGTGATCTCGTCGAGGCGATCGTTGAGGAACCAAAGAAACCTCTCACGAAGAACTGACACTGCCCTAAGGTGGCCCCCTTTCATTTCGGAACTCATGTGAGCAAAAATGCCCCAGCTCCTGGGGCAGACGCTAGAAGCTGGGGCCAATCGGGGTCGCCCTTGGGGAAGGGCATCGGGAAAACTTGGTAATCGGCAAAGCGTTCCAAGCCGAAGCCCGCTTGTCGCCCTTCGGCGAATTGGCGGCCTCGCTCCACGAGGTCCGCTTATTTAGGCATGGCGGACTAGATTTGCTCACCTTGAGTTCTTCGCATTTTGACCCTCGACAGGCATTCCGGTCGGTATTTGTTTGGTTCAGGAGTATGCGCGGCGGGCTACCACTTTCCGTATCCATCCGAGGCGGGCGACCTAAGTCTGAGCCGCCCGCCGTTTGGATGAATTTCGTGCAGGAACCTTGCCCTACCTGGGATGTTGGAAAGGAACAATAACTTAGGAGGAACTCGTATGAGAACTCTGTTACTGGCCGGTGTACTGGCGGTTGCTGGTTTCGCTGTCGCCACGCCAATCTCAATTGCGCCCGCGTCAGCTCAAGTTGCCGTTGATACTCCGCTCGGCGGCGTGAGAGTGGGCCCGGAGCGGCGTTACTACCGAGAGTACGAGCGACCCGCTTATCGCGCCTACGGATATGATCGCGGATATCGCGGTGGATGCCGCACCGTCACGATCGAGCGCGACGACGGTTCAGTCCGCAGGGTCCGCCGTTGCGACTAGCAGTACAGATTGCCCCGGCGCTCACAAAAGAGCGCCGAGCCGAAGGAATTGGGAGCTATCCACTAAGGCCGCTTCAGTTGGCGGCCTCTTTCATTTTGCGAATGTCGCCTGTTGGCCCAACGGCGGAGAAGGCTCGGGCTGTCACAGAAGTCCGCTGTGTTGGGTAGACCGGACATAGGTGGCACGCTCGCCGATCGACGCGATTGACCCGAGGCGGTCCTGCACGTGGATGGCGCGTTGTCGCATGCGCCATCTGCTCCCACAATCGATCTCTTGCGAAGAAACGAGCGTTAAGCCTTCAGGTCGGTGATCCGCATAATCGCGACCGCACTCCCGTCGTTGTAGGCCTGTTCTTTTGTTTCCTTGTTGCAGGTCCAGACAAAATTCTTCTTGCCCGTAAAGGTCTTTCCCTCCTGCTCAAGCCGAAGCTCCCCTTCGGTGATATGGCAGACCATGGCATTCATCATCGGGGGCCCCATGGTCTTCGATCCCGGCTGCATAATGATATCGCGCATTGAGACGGTCTTAAAACCTGGGATCAGGGATGGTGTTTCGCCTTCATATTCACGCACCACGACACCTGGCCAAGGCGTCGTATCCTTGTAGCTTGTGGCTTGAGCAGCGGCTGGCTTGACCATGGCAGCCGAAACTGCAGCCAACCCGATTCCCAGTGCGGACCTTCGATCGACCTTGCCCATCGCTTTCCTCCCGACATTACTCGAACGAGCCGCCGCAAACGCAGCGCGCAAAATTCGTGGTGAACGGTGGTGCGAAACCGAAAAAAGAACGGTCGCTAAGAAACGGTCTCTAAGAGGAGTGTGCCTGCCGATAGCACCAGTGCTGCTCGTTTGCCCGGACGGTGATTTCGGCACGTCCCGCTTCAAGGGGCAGTAGCATTCTACGTCACCTGACGCATCCTGGAAACAGGTGGCGTCACACGAAGACACTGCGGCCCCCTAAGCAATGTCCGGGGCTACCGCCGACACCGGCGCTGCCTGCCTGGTTGAGGGCAAATTGCCCTAATTTGAATCTAGCGGCGACCTAATTCACTAACGACGCGTCAAATTCCTCGGGCATGTGAGCAATACTGACCAGCGCCGAACGCAGCGGAGTTCCACAGTGGTTCCATCACCGCCCACCACGGCAACTACCGGTGACTGAGAGTTCTGTAACGCTCCCGCCTGACCAAGGCGTGCAACATGCTCCGCCATCCCCGAACGCTATGTCCTATGTGCCGAGCAGAAGCGGTGCTGGCTCGGATTACGCCCGGCCCCTTTGGCTTCGATATCCGGACGTTTGAGTGCCCCGCGTGCAAGGACGTCCACCAGCTTGTGGCCGATCTGGTTGATCCGATGAAATCCCCACGAACAACCGGCTGGCTTCACGGTCAACTGCACGCGCCGACGTAGCGGCTGCACCTTATGGGGCCGGGTTTTCGTATGAGGGCCTTGAATACACGGGCACGGTGCCAATCTCACGTCCGTCATCGCTGATTATGGCGATGCGACGCTCAGGATCATCGTCGGGCTTATCAAGTGAAACGCCGATGGCCAGCGTCGCCGCCCTAGTGATTGCAGCAATATCGTCGTCGCAAACAAAGCCGATGAATCAAAAAGCCTGTGACTGTCCTCAACATCGATGTGGGCGCCGCCATTCGGCTTAATGCAATTGGCCCACATGCAAGAAAAGACCGCCCGCAGGCGGCCTTGCAGTCCTTGCGGCCGGGCCAAAATAGTTTCGGGATCAAACTTTGTCAGGCCCGGTCTGATGGCAAGCTAACCACCATCGAATGAGGGGCGCTCACAATTAAAATGTCAGTCCTGAAATGGAGCACACTGCGCCTCAGGAACTCGTCATTCGATGCGAGCTTTGTTGTTTGCCTGCGCAAAGCGCAGGCCGAAGAGGCTCCGGCGCTGAGAACCCGACATTGCCCCTCAGCGCTGGAGCTGCGCACCCCGCTTTAGTCATGGCGAAAAAAGAAAACGGCTCCAGTCGGTGGGACTGGAGCCGTTACCTTCCAAAGAGCGCTTCCGACGTGGGGGGCTTGGGGGTCTGGCGGAAGCGCTGTTATTCTGCGCAGCGCTCTTCGCTGCCGTCAACATTCAGCGAAAAGTCAAACGATTGCGCTATCATCCATTGGCCACACCGGATTAGCGTCCGTCATTTCAACCTGCGAGAACTTTGACTCCGACACTTATAATGGGCTTGCGAAAACAAGCCAAAGGGAGGCTCGCAGTGGAGAAGGTGCGACGTTTTGCGCGCGATGGGTTCGCTGTGCCGTCAACAGGCAGCCTGCGGAACACCTGTTGTCGTTCTCGCTGATGCCGCTGTGGAGCAGCAAGTAGTTCCGCACGCGAAGGCGCACGCACCATCTACGGCCTGAGATCTCATGGGCCTCTCCCAAAGTCAGAGAAAGATTGACGATCCCTTCCGTTTCGCGAAGCTCGCAGATGTAACGTAGTTCCGTAGTTGCGCCGCAAGATTGAGCGCAATGTCCGACTGGCGTCCGTAAAGTGCTTCTCAGCCCTGTACTTGCTGCGCATTGGGGCCCCCGGTACAATTCGGCTTCGAGCCTAACCTTCGACCGGATTCGCCTGAAGAACCGGACTCACCCAATTTGAATGAAAGGCCTGGCACTCGCGTTGCGACTGTCAAGGTTAACTCTCGATCCTTCCGCTCACGTGCGCTCAACAATACCCTGAGAAAAACCTCTTATCAGGGATTCTCACGCATGGAATCGGTCGAACTGATTGGGGTCATAGCCGTCTCTTTCGTCCCTTTTTTGGTCTCGATTGGAGCGGTGCTCTTGGTTGGAGGGCCCAGCAAATGGCCGTTCCTCTCTTACGCGTTTTCGCTTTTAGCCGGCTTCCTGGCTGGTAAGGGCTTCGGGTTTCTGCTGTGGTCTGTTTGCTGGATCATCGCGTGGGTATTCGCCGGAATTGCTCTGCAGGCGCGCGGAGAGCGTTCGATCCGAACGTCCTCATCTGAAAATGCGAATACCGAAGGTGCTGAAGTCGTTTTCGACCGACCTGATGATGAAGCTTCGCGGCGGGCGGCCAGCTCCAGCGATCAGAAGGTTGACTGATGCAGAGCGGCGTAAGGTGCTGCCTGCCGCATGGGCGTGAGGGGCTGGTCTATCGGCCGTATCGCGGCGGCCGGCAGAAGTTCTGGGTCAAGGTAAAGAAACCGCAGCCATCCCGCGAATGGAGCGAGAGCTATGACGGTCGACTTCGTATGAGGTCCGCTCTGCCTCTGATAGGGGCGCGTTGGCGCACCTCGTCCGAGGTCGAGATGGGCCAGCCGCGCGGACCTGGCTAAAGTCCCCAACCGACTAGCAGCAGGTTTGAAGTAAGAAAACCAGAGAAGTCGTTTGGAATGCTTTTGCACTCTGCAACCTGCTGCGCAGGTTCTGAGCGATGTCAAGCAGCGCCGGATTGCTTTTCACGAAACGCTTGGCTTCGTTGACGGCGGATATTGCGCCGACGGCGAACCGGCCGCGCACGCTGAGCGGGATGAAGCTGTCAAAGATCGGCTCGTAGTCCGGGCAGACCAGCAGCTTGTAGTCGTACAAGCCAATGCCAAAGTCGAAGGCGCGATAATGACCGGCAAAATGATCGATGACATAGCGCATAAGAATCAGGCCAGGGCTACACTTCGCTTTCCGCGACATGGTATAGGTATTGAACATCGTCGAAAAGCGGTGGTCGTCGGCCACACCGGCGAAGATCGCGATCACCTCCTCGTCGCATTCGAGCGCATGGATCTCGATCGCGCGGCCGCCGTCGGCTAGCTTTGTCATGCAGGCGCTGCGGATGAATTCCTGCACGCCCGGGTCGGCGAACACGCTTAGCAGCTTCTGCTGCGCCATTCGTTGCGGCTTGATCCGGAAGAACCAGTCGAGCAGGCGGGTGATGTCGACGTCTTCAGACGCGATGTAATAGCGATAGCCGGCAAGCGGCTGCAGCTTGCGCTCCTTGCGCTGCAGCCGGCGGCGAAGAGATTCGCTGATCAGGCTCACCGTTGTCGCGCCCGGCTCGATCGTTCGCACTGGGCAGTGAACGGTCGAGGGCTCATGAGGCAGCAGCCTCAGGGGGTTTTGTAAGTCGCGCCAGTAAGTCGGCTGGCGGCGCAGCACGAGCACGTCGGCTTCGTCGCGCGCGGCGAGCATCGCCGTCAGCGAGTGGAGATCGTGTTCGGTAGCGGTCGCCGCGAAATCGCGGTCCCACAGGCCCATGTTGAAGGTTGCATGCGCGCCGCCCATGAAGCTCGCGCAGCGCACGCCGAAGGCTGTTTGCAAGGCAAGCGGCAGTAGGCCCAGCGGCCGGCTGTCGCCATCGCGGACGATCACGAGGTAAGGCGACAGCCTGTCAATCGGCTTGCAAATTTGACCCCTCATCGGCGTCCAATTTTGGCTCTGACGCATATTCGATGATCGTGATTGTTTTTATGGCGCGCCAATCAGCCTAGCCTGAAGGAGATCGAGCTTAGCGCGTCCGTACATTTGCCGTTTGACCAGCTTGAGCTTGGTGATCTGAGCTTCCACTTGGCCATTGGACCATGGTTGCGTGATAGCCGCGTGCACCGCGCCCTTATCGTTGGCAATGCCATTCGCGAACGAGGCAATGAGGCTCCGCTTGGATTCCTCAATCCAAGGTTCGAGCTCCATCTCGGCCTTCTTTCGGATCATCGCGTGGAAGCGGCCAATG
>NZ_SPQT01000067.1 GCF_004571025.1 Bradyrhizobium niftali
GCTGCCAAGATACCACTTCGGCTCTCCTGGCAGCGGGAGCGACGAACCGAGAATCCACAAACGAATAAGCGTAACTCACACCGGGCAGAACAGCGATTCCGGCAAGCAAAATCGCGATCAGATACTGACGACGGTTGAACGCGAGCCAAGATGCGTAGGCGCAACCAAGGATAAGCGCATAAAGTGGAAGCTGTAAGAATAGGATCTCGATGTAGATTTTGACCGTAGCGCTCATGTCAACCTCTCGCGCTTCAGCCAAAGCTCGGACCCGATCTGGGCAAGCCATAGCTTCAGAGGTACCGTGATTGAGATTTTTGACTAGAGCAACCGAAGGTTAAGGTTCGGTTTGCACGAGAAAGCTAAGACGCTGAGGTCTGCTACAGGCGGACGATCGAAGTTAGGCCAGCAACTGTCCGTTCTCGCCTTGAAAGCGGACCATTGCTCCGCGCTCAGCCGGGGCAGCTTAGGGCCAATAGGCGACCTCGTTACTCCGTCTGTAACACGGACAATTGAACGTCCATCCCTGCCTCACCCGCAGCCGCAAAGAATCGGCGACAATCTTAGCGAGTTGGCCGTTTAATGGTCAGAATGACAACTGCCTATTGCAGCCTCAATAGCTGGTTTTGCCTGGCGCTTGTCGCGGCCTTCGGCTCTGCTGCCCCACTAGGCCGGCAAAGACCAGGGCGACGACTGCGACCGAGACGACGATGATCGTGCCTGAAAATGCGTAGATTGTCGGCGAGGCACCCGAATTCATCGCGCCGAACATATAAAGCGGAAGCGTGTTCTGGCGACCGGCCAGGTAGTAGGCGCGCGCCTGCTCGTTCAGTGAAAGCAGAAATGCAAAGACGAAGCTTGAGATGAGATTGGTGCGCATAAGCGGCAGAGTTATGTCGACGAAGGCCCGTATCGGCCCGGCGCCGAGGTCGCGGGCCGCCGCGATGGTGCTGGGCCTGACCGCCGAGAGGCCGATGAGCGAGACCACAGCGGCGAATGGCAGCGTCCACAGAAGATGTCCGATTGCTATGGTGACCCAAGATGGGGCGAGACCGACAACTCTCAGAGTCGCCGACAGACCGAGGCCCTCAATCGTACCCGGGACGAACATGGCCGAGAGAATGACGAGGAGGAATACGCCGCGCAGGCGCGTCATCGCCCGGTAGGCGAGCGCAGCAGACAGGCCGATCGGCGTCGCCAGTGCGGCTGTTGCGAGCCCGACCAGCGCGCTTTCCTTGAGAGCCCCGGCGAGGCGGCCATCGTCGAGAAGCGCAAAATACCATTTGAGGCTATAGCGGCTCGGCGGAACGAGTCCAAGCTGCGCGTCCGGGTTCAGCGATGCAAGCAGCAGGTACAGTACCGGCGCATACATGATTGCTAGGCTCAGCGCCGTGATAGTGGTGAACAAAAGCCGGCCGCCGCTGGTGCGTCCCCTGACGATTGCATCGAAGCTCATATGCCGAGGCTTTCGAACAGGCGCGACAGCCTGAGCGCGCGATTTGCGATGATGATGAGGACGGTGAGCAGAGTGATGACAACCGTAGCGATGGCGAAAGCGAGGGGGAAATTCACCACTCTCAGTACATCGTTGATCATGATGGAAATGGAAGAAGCTCCAGCCCCTCCAAGAAGCTGGATCTCCATCGACGTGCCAACGGCGACGACGAATACGAACAAAAAGCCCGCCACGATTCCTGGCAGGACGAGCGGTAAGACGATGGTTGCGAACACGGTCCAGAAGCCTGCGCCAAGGTCCTGGCTTGCACGAATCACTGAATGTTCGATCCGCGCGAATGCCAGCACAATGGGAACTATCGCGAATGGCAGATAGGCGGCGACCATCCCCAACAGAACCGCAAAATCGGAGAACAAAAGCCATTCGACTGGAGTCACCACAATTCCAAGGCTCATCAGCGCGTTGTTGATGATGCCCTGCCGACCAAGCACGAGGCGCCATGCAAAGGCGCGCACGAGGCCGCTCGTGAAGAATGGAATGGTGAACAGTGCGAGGAGGAGCGCGGCCCGGCGCGGTCCGCTCAACAGACCGATGAGCCCCGCGGCCGGAACTGCGAGCAGCGTGGAAGCCGTAGCCGTCAGTGCGGCGAGCCCCGCCGTGCGCAGAAAGACGGTTGCTCGTCCGTTCTCGAAGAGGGCCGCATATGACGCGAATGACCAGGCGGGCTTGATCCAGTAGGTATCGGGATCGAAGCTCCAGAAACTCCACGTCGCGATCAGTGCCAGCGGAATGAAGCCCACCCCCACAAAGACCGCGAGCGACGGGAGCGCGAGGAGGAAGCCCGCCGGCCAGCGGGCGTCCACGCTTTCGCGGAGCCCCGGTTCGTGAGGCACTACGCGTTCCTCAATCTCTGCCACCATGTTTCGTAGAGCTGGAAATTGTCCGGCCGGGTGTTTTGCCAATAGATCTTGCCGGCAAACTTTTGCTTCACATGGTCGGCCAGTTTCCGGACGCCCGCCGGATCGAAAGCATTCGCATGAGCCGTCGCGTAGGCGACGTTGTTGTCGGTGGGAACGACGTAGCCGCGCAGCAGGCCGAGCTTGCAGCCGTAGAATCCCGAGAAAAGGGCATTGACCAACTGATGGGCCGCCTTTGTACGCCCGCGGACCACCGCGCTCTTCAGCAGGATGGTATTGTTAGCCCATCCCTCGTAGCCTTCCCTCGGCACGGCATAATAGCAATCGACACCCCGCATCCGCGCGGCATAAACAATAGGTTCCCAGCCGGTCATCACCCAGACCTCCTGGTTGGCCAAGAGCTGGAGACCCTGTTCCCAACCGTTCCAGAACGTGCGGAACTGGCGGTCCCGCTTGTGCTTGATCAGGAATTCCATGACCAGCCCGAGCTCGTCAGCGGTCAGGTTGCCGGGCTCGGCAATCTTCGCATTCTCGGAGTTCTTCAGATAAATGGCGGTAAAGATGACGCTGTTGATCCAGGCGTCTTCCATGGCGGTCTTGCCCTTCAGCTTCGGATCAAAGATGGCGCCGTAGCTGTCGACGCTGCCAGCCTTGTCTCTTATGGCGATGATGGAATCGGCATTGATGACGGTCGGAATTCCGTAGGCCTTGCCATCGTGGGTCAGGTAGGGAATGTCCTTCGCCCACTGCCACACGCTCGCATAATTCTGGATTTGCGAAATGTCCCAGGGCGCAATCAGGCCGCGTCTCGCGAGTTCCTTTTCGCTGCCTCCCTGGAGCCCTGCGACATCATAAATGTCGTTTGCGTTGCCAGCCGCCAGCTTGGCAACGACCGGCCCCGGGTCATTGCCGTTATCGGTGAATTCGACTTTGACACCGCTGTCGTATGCAAAGGTTCTCCAGCCGTCGTCGCCGATATCGAGCGTGCCGGTTGCCCAAAAATTGATCTCATCTAACGCTCGGGCGGCGCGCGGTAGGCCCAAACTTCCGACTGCCAGCGCGCCAGCGCCAAAAACACCGTTCTGAACAAGCTGGCGGCGTGTTAACTGGGAGAATACGCCCGGTGGAAAGCCATTCCCGATGCTGTGCGCCATTGTCCAAGCTCCTCGGGAGCCTCCCGGCTTGATGCATATCATAGTTCAGGCGCCTTCGCAGGGGCGGCGCTGGGCGGATATCAGGGCTCGACCAGCGCGTCCGGTAGCAACAGCGGCTTCATGGGTTCCCACACAATCTCGATGCTGCTACCTGATGCGGGTACCGCGACACCCGGATCTGCGGAGATGAGAAACTTGAGCGCTTGACCGTCAACCAAGCGGCTCTCAACCTCGACGTCTCGGCCCTTGTAGGCGGTGGAAATGACCGTGAGCGGCCCGAGATCACTTCGTTCTTTTGGGTCTGCGATCCTGATCCGCTCGGGTCGGAGGACCAGCACATAATCGTGCGCCGGGTCACGGCTGACGGGCGGTTCACAGCGGATATCTCGTCCGGCGACGCGCGCATGCCAGTCGGCAATGCCGGAATCGACGCGCTCCGGCTTCAATATTGCGTCGAACCCAACGAACCGCGCGACGAAGGCATTGGCCGGTCGTTCGAAGACTTCGCGCGGCGTACCGATCTGTTCGATGCGGCCCGCTCGCAAAACGATAATTCGATCGCTTAGAGACAGAGCCTCATCCTGATTGTGAGTGACGGCAAGGATGGTCGCGCCGAGCCGTCGGTGCAGACGACTGATCTCGCCGCGCAGTTGCTGGCGCAATCGCTCATCGAGCCCCGTCAATGGCTCGTCGAGCAGAAGAACAGCAGGGTCGAGCACCAGCGCTCGGGCCAGCGCTACGCGTTGGCGCTGGCCTCCGGAAAGCTGGTGTATGCGGCGCCTCTCGTAGCCTTCAAGGGCAACGATAGCGAGCATCTCCGTCGTGCACTTGCGCCGCGTGGCCGGGTCGACGCCACGCACCTTGAGACCATAGGCGACGTTCTCGGCAACAGTCATGTGCGGAAACAGGCCGAGGTCCTGAAAGATCGTGTTGCATGGCCGCTTGTTGGGCGGAAGCGCCGTCATGTCCGTACCGGCGAAGAGAATACGGCCTGCGGTCGGCTGCAGGAAGCCTCCGATCATTTGCAATATCGTGCTCTTGCCAGAGCCAGAAGGCCCCAGCACCGTGACGAAGCTTCCCTCCGGCACCTCCAACGAAATGTCGGACACGACAGGCTTGTCGTAGACCTTGGTTACACGATCGAGCGCTATTGCGGCTGGCGAACTCATCCGGCCTCCTCGGCCGCCAGAAAACCGAAACAGTCAATGGCTAACGTTGCGCGCGAGTGCAGTATCCACCAAACCGACCGGCAGAACGAATTGGACGCGCGCGCCGGTCTTGCCGTCTGACGATGCCGAAAGTTGACCGCCGTGACGATGAACGATCATGCGGCAGATCGCGAGGCCCAATCCCATTCCATTCGCTTTGGTCGTGACGAATGCATCAAATATGTTGTTCAAACGTCCAGGATCAATCCCAGGTCCTGAATCCTCAACTGCGACCACGATTGTGTTGCGATCCCGAGGCTGTGTGCTCACCCGCAGCAGGCGTGTTTTGTCCGTTGTGGTGGCCATGGCGTCGATCGCATTGTGGACCAGGTTGAAGACCACCTGTCGCAACTGACCCTGATGCCCGTCGATCAGCGGCAGATCGGATGCAAGTTCGGTTTCGGTCGCGACGCCGTGATCCCTCAACTGTCCGTAAAGCGATTGTAGTACGCCACGTGCAATCTCGTTGACATCGACCGGTCCTCGGCTGTGATCGACCTTCTTAAACAGGGCACTGATGCTGTCGAAGACCTCGCTCGCGTGATGGCAGTCGGTGATGATCCGAGTCAGAATCGCCCGCAACTCGTTAAGATCGGGTGGCGTCATTTCAAGAAAGCTCATTGCCGCATCGCCGTTTGTCGCAATGGCCGTCAGGGGTTGGCGTACTTCGTGGGCGATGGACGCTGTGGCCGCCTCGACATTCAGCAGTTTGTTGTCTCGTTCGCGCTGCAGCGTCTCAACCGCCTCGCGCAGGGCGCGTTCGGTCCGTCGCAGGTCCGTTATGTCGGTCGAGATGCCGCAAATTCCCTGGACTTCGCCGGCGTCGGAAATCAGCGGCACCTTCTTGGACAGGAGCAACCGGTCACCTGCAGGTGTCTTCGACATTTCCTCGGATTCCGACAGCTTGCCCGTCATCATGGCGGCGACGTCATTGCTTCGATACTGCTGAGCGATTTCTATGGGAAACACGTCAAAGTCTGTTCTGCCGAGGCACTGCTCCCGAGTCACGTTGCACAGCATCTCCATGCCTCGGTTGAGGAAGGTGTAGCGACCATCTTTGCGTTTGGCGTAAATACTCGCGGCGCTGTTTTCGAGGACGGTGTGCAGGAGCAAATGGTTCTCTCGCAACGTCTCGTAGAGCGTTTCGATCCGCTGCCTCACGTCTGCAAAATGCTTGCGTGCTTTTGGCTCCGCGAGGTCTGCCTCAAGAGCATCAATCTCGCGCTTCAGTGCGGCGTAGTGCGTTTCAAATTCCGGTTGCGACATTGGGGTGCTCGGGCCAACCGGCTGTACGACCTCATATCGAAGCAGCCATCGGCGTCCACTTTGCGGCCGCCACGATGACGCTGATGCAGGAGGGCGCTGACGCTACTACGATTTTGGCCGGTATTCAACGTGCGGATCGACACGGAGGCTTTGCTGATGGTAGGTTCGTACCAACACTCATCCGGCTTGCGAGCCTCCTGTGTGATTGGTTGTGCAGTGGCCGAAAGTTAGGCCGCAAGGCCGTTTGCGAAGAATGAATTCTGCAACCGCGTGCCCCAAACGTGCAAAACCGATTGATCCACAACCGCTGGTCCGCGGTGCGAGGGTGTTGGGCGGGTGCGAGGCGCCGATAGCAAATCCTGATAAGCCAGTGCGTTGCTTTGCGGCAGCTCTGGCCTCGTCGAGTCCCCAGTCTTGTGCAAACACCACCAGTGTTCTAAAATCGCCCAGCAATGGCAAAAAAATCTCTCATTGCGATTGTCGATGACGATGAATCCATTCGCGTCTCGACGGCAAACCTCATTAGGGCGTTCGGATTCGCTGCCCGGGGTTTTGCGTCAGCTGAAGAGTTTCTGCAGTCGCCGGAACTTGGCGAAACGTCCTGCGTCATTTCTGATGTTCAGATGCCGGGCATCGACGGTCTCGAGTTGCAGAGCCGACTGGCGTCCACACATCGTCGAACGCCTGTCATCTTTATTACCGCTTTTCCGGATCTTCGAATCCAGGAGCGGGCGATCGCGGGTGGGGCCATCTGCTTTCTCAAGAAGCCTTTCGACGGAAAGACCCTCATTCAATGTGTCGATCGCGCCCTCAACCGGTCCAACAGTTGAGCGCCACACTCAGCAAGCTTGCGCAATTTCACATGAATTGCAGCAATAATCAGTCAGCGCTTGACCCGCAGCCGCGGCTAGTTGGGCGGAATGGTCAAACACTTAGACAACGACGAATGGGGAAAGGCCATAGCTACATCCAAGCTCGGCGTTCCAATCGCACCTCCGGAATCCAGCCCGGAATGACGGCGCGAATTGATTGGATACGGTCGAGAGCAGCGGCCCATTGATCTCCGTGATCTGCAATATCGATCTGAGCATACGCCCGCCCAGACAACGCCTCATACCGGTCGACTTGTAGCCCCAACGAGGCGTTCAAATCGGAACGTGAGAGAGCCACGTCCGGTATGCGAATTACGATGGTAAGCGGCTGCGAGTTTGGTATGATCCATTGTATTCTGGTTCTCGGCACGTCGGCAAAGGGTCAAAATGCGAAGAACTCAACCTGAGCAAATTTGGTCTGCCATGCCTCGGTGAGCGGACCTCGGTGAGGTGCGCCGCCACTTCGGTGATGGGCCGATTGTGTTGCAAAAGTAGGTTGAGACAGGCCAGCAAGCGTGATTCCGTTGTGTTGACGCGAATCGCGACGAGGTCGATCCATGATGGGCCGTCTGAAGAGTGACCAAGGTCAACTGTTCTACGAGTTTGATCTCAGCGACGCGATTCCCGAAGATCATCTGGTGCGGAAGATCGACACTGCTCTCGATCTGTCTTGGCTTCGCAGCGACCTTGCTCCTCATTATTCGTCCACGGGTCGCCCGTCGATCGATCCGGAGCTGATGATCCGGATGCTGATCGTGGGGTATGTCTTTGCGATCCGCTCGGAGCGGCTGATCTGTCGTGAAGTGCAGGCGAACCTCGCTTATCGCTGGTTCTGCAAACTCGGTATCGAGGATGCTGTGCCGGATCATTCGGCGTTCTCGCGTGCCCGCAATGAGCGTTTTCGCGAGGCGGATGTTTTTCGTCGCGTGTTTGAACGTGTCGTCGAGGCGTGCATTGCGGGCGGTCTGGTTGGTGGCGAAGGCTTTGCCGTCGATGCGAGCCTGATTGCGGCCGACGCCAACAAGCAGCGCTCGATTGCGGGGCAGGATTGGCGCAGGGATCGTGATCCGGCGAGGTCGAGCCGCGCGGTGAAGGAGTATCTGACGACCCTCGACGATACGGCGTGGGGCGCCGCCAGCGACGTTATCCCGAAGTTCGTTTCGCCCTCCGACCCTGCGGCCCAGTGGACCGGCGCTCACAAGGGACCGGCATTCTTCGCTTACTCCGACAACTATCTCATCGACGTGAAGTTCGGCGTCATCCTTGATGTCGAAGCTTCACGTGCCATTCGTCAGGCCGAGGTCGGCGCGGCAAAGACCATGATCGAGCGAACAGAGGAGCGCTTCGGCCTCAAGCCGGAAAGGCTTGTCGGGGATACCGCTTTCGGGGCAGCTCCGATGCTGAACTGGCTGGTCGAGGAGAAGGGCATCGCGCCGCATGTTTCTGTTTCCGACAAGTCGAAGCGAGATGATGGCACCTTCTCGCGCAGCGACTTTCGATACGATCCGACCGCCGACGTCTACCACTGCCCAGGCGGAAAGCAGCTCGGAACAAGTGGCACCGTGCATGAGGGCAAGACGCTTCTATACCGCGCAAGCAAGCTCGACTGCGAGGTATGTCCCCTCAAACCGCAGTGCTGCCCGAAGGAGCCATCACGCAAGATCCCGCGCGATATCCATGAGCATGCCCGAGATGTCGCCCGATCGTTCGCTGGCACCGAGGCCTTTGAGCAGTCGCGCCGCCAGCGCAAGAAGATCGAGATGCGGTTCGCGCACTTGAAGCGTATCCTGAGGCTTGGTCGGCTTCGGCTTCGTGGCCCACGAGGCGCCCAGGATGAGTTTGTTCTGGCTGCCATCGCTCAGAATCTGAGGCGCCTCGCGTCGTTGGTCGCGCGACCACCACCCGCTCATGCTCCGTGTATTGCGTAGCCTAGGAGTTGCGTTGAGAGCGTCAGGGTCGGCGGATCAAAGCCGGTCGGCCTTAGCGGATGGCCCAACGACATCCGTCGGTTACCGCCGACTTTTGCAACACAATCGGCCAATAACAGACATCGCTGGCGCAAATTCCAAGGCGCAAACTTCCTTCGTTAATTGGTCAATAGCACTTACTCAACTAGAGCGCGCATGTTGCTGAATTTTCCCGACTGTTGCGGCCTAGGCACATCGCATGCTGGTCGGCTCAGCTAGGTTCGAGCTGGGACGCCGGACATTCGAAAAAGAACCGGCATCGTTCGGGTGAAACGTGGATGGAGCGAAAATAATGAGGAAGATTTTGTTAAGTGGCGTGGCCTTGCTGGCAGTGAGCATGGCGGCGCCCGCGTCAGCGGCTGATCTGGCTGCTAAACCTTACGTCAAGGCCCCGCCCCCGGTGGTCGCGCCGATCTATGATTGGACCGGTTTCTACATCGGCGCCAACGGAGGTTGGGGGCAAAGCCACGGTTGTGTGGATTTCGTGACGCCCGCAGGGACAGTCGCAGGTGGTTGCGCCGATCGCTCCGGGGGCTTCGCGGGCGGACAGATCGGGTACCGCTGGCAAACCAATCAATTTGTGCTCGGCCTGGAAGCGCAGGGAGATTGGGCCGAAATCAAGAACACGCGCGTCAGTCTGATCGATCCATTGATTTCGACCACAGGCAAGATTGACGCCATCGGGCTCTTCACGGCGCAACTCGGTTGGGCGTGGAACGCCTCGCTGTTCTACGTGAAGGGCGGCGCCGCCGTGACGCGCAATCGATTCGATATATTCAACAACATCACCGGGGTCGGCCTGGCATCGGCAGGCCACACACGCTGGGGCGGCGCCCTTGGCGTTGGCTGGGAGTACGGCTTCACGCCCAACTGGTCGTTCGGTATCGAATACGACCATCTCTGGATGGGGCGTGATAATGCCGGCTTCGCAGGCGTGGTTACTCCCGGAGGGTTCATCCTCACCGGCAGCGGCGTGAGCCAAGATGTGGACATGGTCGCGCTTCGGTTGAACTACCGCTTCGGTGGATACGGCGCACCGGTCGCAGCCAGATACTGATCGCACCCATCTGCGCAAACCAAAGCCCCGGCTCGCCGGGGCTTTTTTGCGGACTATGAATTGCTAGCGTCTGAGGTGGGTCAAAATGCGAAGGACTCAACGTAAGCAAGTCGGGTCTGCTATGCCCCGTTGAACGGACCTCAATGAGGCGTGTCGCCGTTTCGCTGATGGGCCATTAAGCGACATCGCACCTTTATCGGCGCATTTGAACACCTCAAACTGGTAGCTCTCCAATCAATCCGCCACCAGCAAGTGACTTCGCCGGGCCAGTGGAATTACTTTTTCGCGCCGGTACCTGTGCCGGTAGTTGTAGCTGCACCGGTTGTTGTACCTGTCCCGGTAGCTGTACCTGTGCGGCGCTCCTGACGCCGCTCTGTGCGCGCTGTGCGCCTCTCCTGACGCCGCTCGTGCCGTGCTGAACGCCGCTCCTGACGCCGTTCCATGCCAGCGGTCGGAGCCGCAGCGGTCGGCGGCGCAGCAGTCGGAGTCGCAGCAGTCTGAGCCTCAGCATCGGATATTGTCAGTACCGTAGGGGCCGCCGCGAGGCCGAACGCAGCCGCCAATCCCATCAGTGAAAGGGCGTTTCGGCGAGAGATCATTTCCGACTTGATGATTGCACTCATGTAAATCTCCCTGACTAGATGCTGTCAATGCGACCAAAACGCGAGTGCCTACATTGATCCACATCAACAGACGGGGGCCGGATGGAAGAATAGCCTCACAAGTTGATCAGCGTGAAGAAGGGACATCAATCATGTCGCGCCGGATTATTCTCTCGCTTGCTGCATCCGCTATAATCGGCATCGGGTGCATGGCGACTATCTCAACTGACGCCTTCGCGTATCGCGCCGGCGTTGGTCGCGCGGGCGTCTATCGCGGTGGCGTCCACCGCGGAGCCGTTTATCGAGGAGGTGTCTATCGTGGAGCAGCCGTACGCCGTGGAGTGGCAGTAGGTGTCGGCGCTGCTGCCGTCGGAGCTTATGGAGCCTACGGAGCTTATGGCGCGCGACGCTGCGGATACTACCCCTACGGACCTTGCTACTAAAACTTGCGCGGTACCCAGTCTCCTTAAGGGGACCCGGCTGCTGCCTCGCCGGTGTTGCGCGCCGTTCGCGCTTTGCAAGGTGTAAGGGCGACAGCCACGGAAATTCGTGCCCAGCGAAAAAGCGGCCCCGGGCGATGCCGGCGCCGAGGTTTGCCGGAGATCAGTGGTAATTGGTCCCATGAGGCGCGCCGGTGTGCTCGCGGGCCGTCACCGCGCCGACAGATGCGGAAGAGAGAGCCCGGGATCCTGGACGCAGGAGGCAATCGTGACCGAGCCCGATCGCAATGGAATTACCGCACGGTTGTGGAAGCTCCCTGGGCAGTTGCTGCTGGCGCTGATCAATGCAACGGCGATCCTGGTGATCGTCGCCGCGATTCTTGCGCTCGTCGCGATTGCCCGCGTCGACCATTTTGCCGAAAACGTCGTCGCAACGATGACCGAGGCAGTACTGTCGAAAGTCGATCTGCCGGCGAAAGAAGTGTTGGCGAATCTCCGAAAACTGACGGCGGAAGTCCGCGCGCTTCGCGATGCTGTCGGGGGGTTCAAGACAGCAGAAAATCCAGCCCGTCAAATAGAGATCGCGCAACTGAAGGAGAAGCTGACTGTTTTGAATATCAGCGTCGAGCGGCTTAGAAGCACGAGATCGATCCTCACCGACGAAGCGATTGCGCAATTGGGTCGGACGGCTACCGACGCACTGACGAAGCTGAGAGACTGCTCCTCCAGCGTTGGCCAATTGGAGCCTCACCGCACCCCGACAAGTAAGACGGTCGAAGCCTGGGGGGCCGTCGGCCCTCGGGGAACCGGCCCTGAAAATTGACGCAAGGCCACTATGGGGTCAACGGCGGGAGTCGAAAGCTACGTCGCCGATTTCCGGTCTGCCCCTTGCAGCGGACATATGCAGCTTTCCGAACCTCTTCGCCTTCGGGCCAATGGGCGACATAGCCTCTTAATGATTGCGTAAAGCCTAAGCCGTCACAAGCGTTTCCGTTGCTACGGGACATCCGATGTCGCTATTCCCCTTCAAGGAAGTGTCCCAGGGCCTTTAACGGGCGCAACCTATCAGAAATGATCTTCAGGATGGCCAGCATCGGGACGGCCAGGATCGCCCCAAGCGCGCCCCACATCCAGAACCAGAACACCAGCGACAAGATGATCAACACCGGGTTCAGGGTGAAGCGCCGCGCAAGCAACATGGGCGTCACTGTTTCGCCCTCCACCAGGTGAATTCCAAGGTAAATGGCCGGTGGCAGCAAGGCCCACCATAAGCTTTCGAAGCTCAGCAATCCGACCAACACGAAGATGCAGACCCCGAATAGCGGCCCTATAATTGGAATGTAGTTGAGCAGGAAGGCTGTGGTGCCCCACAACAAGGGATCTCCCAGGCCGCAAAGATACATCGCGGCCGCCGTCGCGGCGCCCACCGCGGCATTCATGGCCGTGATCGTCACCAGATAGCCCGATATGTCCTCCTGGATCTGCTGAGAGATATCGACGGCTTGC
>NZ_SPQT01000068.1 GCF_004571025.1 Bradyrhizobium niftali
AGGCGTCGAGATCGGTGCCGCCTGGCGCCGGACCTCGAAGGACAACCGCACCTACCACTCGGTCAAGCTCGACGATCCGTCCTTCACCGCGCCGATCTACGCCAACCTCTTCGAAGGCGACGATGGCGAGTGCGCGCTGATCTGGTCGCGCTGACCAACACCGCGGCGTCTCGCAAACACGCGGGGCGCCGCGGACAGCGGCCCCGTTATTATGCGGAGCGACACAGCGGCAAAAGCCCTGGAAAACCGGGCTGCCAGCCAACGACTCCGCATAATCCCGCGCTACGCATAATCCGCCCGTCCAACATAGATGCGGTGGCTGGGGGCGTTGTCATTGGAGCGGTTGGTCTCGGCGACGATGCGGACGCCCTTGGCCTTCAGGCTCAGGGTGGCGATCTCGCCCTGGAATTCGTTGCCGACCTTCTTGAAAGAACCGATGTTAGCCATGTCACTTCTCCTGTTGTGTTTCGAGCCCGCGACCACCGCGGCCTCGATGGCGATCCAGGGCCGAGGACGATCGGCGACGCACCCGCTCGGGCCGGAGCGCAGCGGAGGACGTCGTTGTGGCGACTTTCTTGTCTCGCGAGGAATGGGCGAAGCCCAGGGGAAGAAAGTCGCGTCAACGGCGTTGCGGCTCAGACGATCGAGGCGAAGCCGGTCTTCGGCCAGATCAAGCCATCAACGAGGCCACGTGCGTCCGCGTGCTGAACCACAATCTCTGGAGAAGCGTGGCTATCTCGGTTTTGATGAACAAGAGGTCGGAACCATTCAGCGCGGAAAGAGAAACAATCTCCTGCAAAGGGCGGCATCGTCTCCCAAGAACGGATCGAGGTAACATCGCTCCGCCGCGGCTACGTGGGCCAGACCTTGCCGGCAACTTGGCCGAGGAGCTCCGAGGAGGACTGCCTCTCCCGCGCTCAGGTTTCGATCATCTTTCGCTCACCGCGTCGATTTGCGCGCACCTGTTCGACGATGAAGGCGGAAAACGTCATCCCCTCGGGCCACGCGGCCGTATGAACTGGTTAGGACGGATTATCCACCAGCCCGCCCGCCTCTAACGGGCCGATCCTCGCCAAAGCCATCAAGCGCGTCCACGACGTAAGGCCAATGCAAACTGCGCCGAGGCAAGCGAAGACTTCACGCCAAGCCAGTGAGGGCACTCCGATATCAGACACCGCGAACACCACATGATAGCCGGCGACGGCGGCGGGAGCTGCGAATGCTGCCGCGATCGCGATGCGCAAAGCCAAGGATCGGGTAATAGCGACGGCGATCTGGCCGAGGACGAGCGCCAACGCGCCGCCGGCCGTTGCGAGAAGCAGCGTGCCAATGAGGCCGGCACCGCTCTGAAACGCTATCATCCCGATACTCGGTGCGACGAAAAACGGCAACGCATACACAGCGAGCGTAAAGATCGCCCAGCAGAACAAGCCGATGCCGAATGTGTTGAGAATAAGCCCAATAGCGAGCATGGTGGTGGCTCCATGTGCATAGATGTACCAGTTGCGCCTTCCACCACCACCACGGCGCAACTCTGGATATGAGACAGAAAGGAGGCGGAGTTGCGGCGTGAACAATTTCCCCTCGGTGGAAGTCGAGAAGACGGCGCTCACGCGCCGCCGAACCTCCAGACTGGGATGCTGAGTCGCTTCGCCTTATCGGCGAGGTTGTCCTGGATGCCCGTGCCCGGGAAGTGCATGAGGCCGATCGGCAGGAGTTCGAGCATGGCGTCGTTCCGCTTGAAAGGCGCTGCCTTAGCATGCTTTGTCCAGTCGGGCTTGAAAGCGATCTGAGCTACCTTGCGGGTGGTCGCCCATTTGGAAGCGATCAGTTCGGCACCCTTCGGGGAGCCGCCATGGAGCAGGACCATGTCGGGATGCTTGGCGTGAACCTTGTCAAGACGATCCCAGATGAGGTGATGGTCGCTGAAGTCGAGCCCACCTGTGAGCGCGATCTTTGGTCCTGAGGGCAGCATGGCCTCGGTCTCGGCGCGGCGCTTGGCTGCAATGAAGTCGCGGGAGTCGATCATCGCTGCGGTCAGGGTGCGGTGGTTCACCAGAGATCCCGATCGGGGGCGCCAGAATGAGCCGGTGTGCGTCTCAAAGCGCTCGATGGCCTGGTCGCGGAAGAGCTCCAAGCAGTTGCGGCGCTCGATCAATGTGATGCCTTCAGCCGTCAGGCGCTCGAGTTCGACCGATCGAACTTCGGAGCCGTTCTGCTCGCGCTGGCTCTTCTGCTGCGCCTGTTCGTTGTCGTCGAGGCGGCGTTCGATGCGGTCGACGGCACGATAGAACAGGTTGACAGTCGACCAGAGCAGATCGTCAAGATCCGGCTCGAGCGGAGTGTCGCTCAAGGTCGCGACCAGGGCATCGAAGATGTCGGCGACGGCTACGGCGACGATCCTGCCCTCGGGAAGCGGCCGTGGATCGGGCTGGTCGTCGAAGGGGCGGTAACCGAAGAGCTGTAATTCGGCGAGAACGTGATCGGTTGGAGAAGAGACGTGCTGCACCTCGGTGTCGTCATGGTCGGTCATGGTGGAGAGGCCCTTTGCCGGATCGGCCGCGACCATCGCGGCCTTCGTGGCGATCACTCAGACGGCGGGCGGACCGGGCCAGAACCCGAAGGGCCGAAGCGCAGCGGAGGATGGCGGAGGCCAGCTATTTTGCTTCGCGATGCAAAGCGCGCTGGCCAGATAAACAATGTGTCTTCCATCGCCCACGCGCGGCGGAAAATAGCCGGACGCAGCCATTGCCGGCCCGAGCCGCTTGCCGTCCGATCGCCCTCTAGAAGGCCGTGGTCGCGTGCTCTTCCGGCATTGGACGCGTCGTGACCGGGCTGTCGTCCCCGATCGAAGAGCACGGGCTATTCCGCAGCTACCGTCGGAGAATGCAGGAAGCGGACGACGTCCTCCGGTGCGAGTTGAAGGAGCAACGCTTCTCGGAGGGCCTCGAGGCCGAAGATGTGCAGGTCTTCGTTGAAGTCGCCCAGTCGAGGCGACAGCGGGATCACTTCAATCCCGACGGCTTCCGCGCGCTTGGCGAGAATAGCCTGTCCGGCATCTCCCGCGGCATCGTCGTCGCGGGCGATATAGAGACGTCGCAGGCCAGACGGCAGCAACATCGCTGAGAGGTGATTGGCAGAGAGAGCAGCGGTCATGGGCAAGGCCGGCAGTGCGCAACGCAGTGACAGCATGGTCTCGATCCCCTCGCCCGCAGCGAGCACGTCGTCCACCACTCCGAAGCGAACGGCGTTGCCAACCAGGTCGCCCATGGCCCGTCGTGGCGTGTCGATCGGGGCCTTGCCGAGCCGCACGCGATCGAAGCCGTGTGGATCTAGCCAGGTGCGATGCACGCCGGTGATCCGTCCCTCGAGGTCCGTGACCGAGCCTATCATCGCCGGCCATGTTTCGGTCGGCAAATACTCGTCCGGTCGGTAGTAACAATGCGGGTGGAAGCGAAGGCTGCCACCATGATGGATTTGGCCTATTCCGCGGCCCTGCAAATACGTCTCGGCTAGCGTCCCTTCAATCGGGCTTGATATCGCAAAGAGCCGACGAGCGGCTTCCTGCGATCCGGCTGGCGTGACTGAACGAATGGGTTTCGGAGCGAATTGCGGCTCTGAACGAGGCAGCTTCAGAAACCGCCTCGCCTCCTCGGCAACCTCGCGAAAGTCTCGCAAGGCCAGACTTTCGCGGATGATGTCGAGGAGATCGCCATGTTCTCCGGTCGCGGCGTCGGTCCATTTCCCAGCGGGTCCCTTCGGCGATTCCTGAAGCCGTACAAACAACGAGCGGCCCGGCGTGTTGTGGACGTCGCCGACCAGCCAGTACCGCCCCGCTCGCCTGCCATTGGAGAGATAGTGTCTGCACACCGCCTCGGCCTCGCGCGCGAGGCGGCGTGCCAATTCGGAAGGGTCGCGGGACATTACGCCGCCTCCCGATCACTGATGCGCGCAACCGGATAGCTGTCGAGCACATTCGACAGGACCTCGACGCCGCTCGCGTCCGTGGGCACGAACATCCGCAGCTTCCAGGAGATGATCTCCCCAAAGAGGCCGTAAGCACGGAGGCGATCGCGCATTATGTCGTTGAATCCCGACAGCTCGATGCGATGTGCACCCATCACCTGGACGCGGCGAAGCTGGAGCCCCTCCGCAAGATCGATAACGGCCCGCCCCCCCATCAGCGCGGCAAAGGCAGCGCCCGGCGTCAGTGAAGGCGCGTCCGTCGCAAGGACGCTTGCGACCCACGCGGCCGAAACCTTGCGTCCGATGATGCGTTCGCCTGTATCGGTCTGAAGCCGATAGACACGGGTCGATTCGTTCGGCGGCCGCTTCCGGATCGGTAGCAGCAAGCCCGCCACGACGTGGATCGTGCTTTCCGAGAACTCGGGGACCTCGGCAAGCTCCGCCAGCCAGGCCGCGGCAAAACGTTCACGGTCAGCCTCGGCCCAATGGCTTTCCACCATCATGCTTAGGGGGACCCTGAGCTGCTCCATCGGCCGAATCAGGCGGACGCGCCGCTCGATCTCGCCGTCGTCGAGCATGATGCTCGCCGCAGGGACCTGCACGGCGGCTCGTCCCGAGCGCTCATTGATCAGCAGGACAGCAAGGCGATCGGAGAGAAGAGCAAGGGCGTCATCCAGACGCACCGGATGATTGCGCTGGCGCTCGGTGATCGCGAGCAGGCGGGTCTCGGCGCCGGTGCCCGGATGAACATAGATCGTCCGCCGGTCGGTGACGACAAAGCTTTCGGCGCGGAGCGTTTCCAGGCCGACGTCGTAGGTATCCGACGCGACCGCGCCTTCGATTCGAGCAGTCAAGAGCTGCTCGAAGGCGGTGAACAGCACATTCTGTAGGTCAATGGCGAGCGCCAATAGCCTGTTCAGAAAGGTCGTGATCGGCGGCAGGTCATCCCTGAGCCCATTGGCATCCATGAGCTTCAGACCGGTCGCATCCTCGAACCGTTCGAGCGAGCAACCGTCGACCTTGCCTCGCGCGAGCAGCGTGTAGAGCTGGCGCAACGCGTCGCGGCCGTACTGGCTTTCAAGGTTGTCCTCGGGCCGGAACAGGCCCTGCCCTCCGGTCTGGCGTTGGCCGCGCGTGATGGCCCCCAGCGTGTCGAGCCGGCGGGCAATGGTGCTGAGAAAGCGCTTTTCGGCCTTCACGTCGGTCGCAATCGGACGAAACAGGGGCGGCTGCGCCTGGTTGGTCCGGTTGGTCCGGCCGAGCCCCTGGATCGCGGCGTCGGCCTTCCAGCCGGACTCGAGCAGGTAATGGACTCGCAGGCGGCGATTCCGAGCCGAAAGTTCGGCATGGTAGCTCCTCCCTGTGCCGCCCGCGTCGGAGAACACAAGGATCCGCTTGACGTCATCCATGAAGGCCGAAGTCTCCGCGAGGTTAGCCGATGCGGCTCGGTTTTCGACCACCAGCCGGTCGCGCTTGCGCACGATGCGGCGCGAGCGGCCGGTGACCTCGGCGACCATGTCGGTGCCGAAGCGCTGGACGACTTGATCCAGCGCGCCGGGTACCGGCGGTAGCGAGGCAAGCTTGTCGATGAGGCGGTCGCGTCGTGCGACGGCTTCCCGGCTCTCGACCGGCTGGCCGTCGCGATAGACAGGCCGGGAGCAGAGGTTACCTTCCGAGTCGGCGAAGGGTTCGTAGAGCTGGACTGGGAAGGAATGAGCGAGGTAGTCGAGCACATACTCGCGCGGAGTGATGTCGACCTGAACGTCGCCCCATTCTTCGGTCGGGATACCGGCGAGCCGGCGCTCCATCAGCGCTTCGCCTGTCGACACGATCTGGATAACCGCGGCGTGTCCAGCCTCAAGATCGTTCTCGATCGATCGGATGAGCGACGGCGTCTTCATCGAGGTCAGGAGGTGACCGAAGAAGCGCTGCTTGGCGCTTTCGAAGGCCGAGCGGGCCGCAGATTTTGCTTGCCCGTTGAGCGTTCCGGTTTCGCCGGTGATGTTGGCCGCCCGCATCGCCGCGTCCAGGTTGTTATGGATGATGCTGAACGCACCGGCATAGGCGTCGTAGATGCGAACCTGCTCCGGCGTAAGCTGGTGCTCCACCAAGTCGTACTCGACGCCCTCGTAAGACGGCGAGCGGGCCGCGTAGAGTCCGAGCGCCTTGAGGTCGCGCGCCAGCACCTCCATTGCCGCGACGCCGCCCTGCTCGATTGCTTCGACGAACTCGGCGCGGGTGGCGAACGGAAAGTCGCCGCCGCCCCAAAGGCCGAGGCGTTGGGCGTAAGCGAGGTTATGAACCGTGGTGGCGCCCGTTGCCGACACGTAAACGACGCGAGCATTCGGCAAGGCGTGCTGAAGCCTCAAGCCCGCGCGCCCCTGCTGAGAGGCCGCCTGATCGCCGCGCTCGCCCTTGCCCCCGACCGCATTCTGCATGGCGTGGCTCTCGTCGAAGATGATCACTCCGTCGAAGTCCGAGGCCAACCATTCGACGATCTGCCTGACGCGCGAAAGCTTTTCGCCGCGCTCATCGGTCCGTAGCGTGGCGTAGGTGGTAAATAGGATGCCTTCCGCAAGCCGGATCGGGGTGCCCTGGCGAAACCGGGACAGCGGCGTAACAAGCAGGCGCTCCATATCGAGCGCGGACCAGTCACGTTGTGCATCTTCGATCAGCTTGTCCGACTTGCTGATCCAGACCGCGCGGCGGCGGCCCTTGAGCCAGTTGTCGAGCAGGATCCCCGCGACCTGCCGCCCCTTGCCCGCCCCGGTGCCATCGCCCAAGAACCAGCCACGTCGAAAGCGGACGGCATTCTCTGCGTCGTCGCGCGCGGCGGCCACAACATCAAAGGTCGCGTCGACCGTCCAGGAGCCCGAGAGAAACTCAGAATGCGCCTCGCCTGCATAGATGACGCTCTCGAGCTGAGCGTCCGACAGAAGTCCGTCTGCCATAACATTGACCGGCAGGTGCGGACGATAGGATGGCTTCGGTGGCGCAACGGAAGCCATCGCCGCGGATTGCACGAGTTTGGTCGGGTGTGCGCACGATCCCGGAATACGGATCGACTGCATTCTATACTCCTCGTAAAGTGCATCGGTCAGCCGGGCGCCTTCCGGCGGCGACCATTCAACCGTCTCGTACGCAAGTTCGACACCTTCTGATGCTGCGGTTATCGAAGAGGACGAAGAAGTTGGTGCAACGGCGCCGACCGATCGTGACGTCGCTGGCCGCCCGATAGCAGCGATCTCCGATGGTGAGGCGACGGGCAGCCTTTCAGGCACATGCTGGTTCACCCAGCCAAGCAAGGTCGCGACATCGCCCGCCATTCCTGGCGAGGCAGGAAAAGCTTTCGGATCTGCGGCGGGCAGCTTGTCGATCACAAGCAGCCTCGTATCCGTCCGAGTGCCATGCTTGGCGTAAAGGCCGCCGTCGATAGCCGCAGAAAACACGACCCGCCCGCGTTCCTGGAGCCGCACAAAGGCATCTCGCCATGTCGGGTTATCCGGCGCGAAGCTCGCGCCAGCGATGGCGACGAGGCGTCCACCATCGCAAAGACGCGCGAACGCCGAAGCGACGTGGCGGAGAGCCGCATCCGCCATCCGTCGATCGACATTGGCCAACGCGGAGAACGGCGGGTTCATCAGTACGACGCTCGGTACGAAACTGGCGTCGAGATGATCGTCGATCTGGGCGGCGTCGAACCGCGTAACCTTAACGCTTGCGAAGAGATGATCGAGCAGCGACGCGCGGGCCTCGGCCAGCTCGTTCAACACCAAGGCACCGCCAGCGAGCTCGGCAAACACGGCGAGCAAACCGGTCCCCGCGGAGGGCTCCAGGACGCGATCGGCCGGCATAATGCCGGCTGCGGTGCATGCCGCAAGCCCGAGCTGGATCGGTGTCGAGAATTGCTGAAGCGCCTGACTGTCCTCGGAACGCCGCGTATGGATCGGCAAACAGCTCGCGACCTTCACAAGTATCGGCAGCATGGCGACGGTCGAGCCGGCCTTGGCGCGCATGGCCGGGCCGAACTTGCGAAGGAACAGAACGGTTGCCGCCTCGCAGACGTCATAGGCGGTTTTCCAGTTCCAAACGCCGGCTGTGTCCGAAGCGCCAAAGGCGGCTTCCATGGCGCTACGCAGAACAGCGGCATCGATGCGCCGGCCGCGTTCGAGCTCGGTCAGAAGCTGTCGCGCGGCCCTGACGGCGGCTGAGGTGAGATTTGCAGCGGCACGCATGGAGAGCGGCGTGGCGACGCCGCCGGCAAGAGATTCGGTCATGGCAGGATTTCTTTCGGAGAGCAGGAACGGGTCGAACCATCGGGCGCTCTCCTCCGCCCCAACGGCTCAAACCCTTCCCGGCCTAGCTCTCCCTCTGAGCCCTCGCCCATAAGAATGGGGACCGGCATTCTGCACCGGTCCCCAAGCAACTGCAGGACTGCCGGAGCTGTCCCGCCTTGTGTTTTCACTCGGCCGCGTCGAGCTGTTGCGGATCGTCGTCGCTGGCGTTCTCTTGATCCTCATCATCGGCGAGGAATTCGGGAAGCGAGCCCGCTTCGCCCTCCTGTTCCACTGGCGCCGCATTGGGATCGACGAGACGCAGCGGCTCCGGCAACCAGCCCGAGCCATCCAGAAGGCGCTCGGCCTCCTTTGCCATGTCGGCCTTCTTCAGATGGTCGATCAGTTGCGCCGACGGCTCGCCCTTCGCTTCCCGCACGGCCTCCAGAATACGCGGCTTGGTGACCCGGCCGAGATAGTTGTCGACGGTCGGTCGCCAGCCAGCCTGCACCATGTCGAGCCCGACCGCGCGCGCCAGCACATCAGCTTGGTCTAGACGCGTGCGGACACCCTGAGCGGAGACACGGCCTTGGTTGTAGCGGTTGGCCGGCTCATAGATGGCGTTGGCCGCAAATGATGCACAGTGGGCGAACAGCGATGACTGTGAACCACCATCGAGAGCCGCCAGCGCATCCCAGAGATCGTTCTCGCTCTTCGGCAACCGCGCCTTCCAGGCCTCATGCCGCGCCTCGACTGCTTTGGCCGAGACGCTTTCCCTCAGCCCCGGAGCTTGGGTGGGAAAATTTGGCGTGCGAAGGCTGATCTCAAGACAGCTCGCCGACGATGCGAACCGATAAAAGGCCGTCATATGCAGCACGGCCTGGAACGCAATCGCTGGATTTTCTGCCAGCGCATCCCGCAATGCCAGCGTACGATGCGTCGTCAGCTCGGTAATCAGCCGATCCGACAGAGGTTTGGCGGCGTCCTCATCATCCTCTTCGGCATCAGGAGCGCCACCTGCGACTGCGATGATCGTGCGGTGAACTGAAGTGCCAGGTTCCTGCCCTTCAGTCGACGACACGTTGGCGTCCTGCCCGACGTCAGTATCATTCGCCGGCACCTCATCCTCTGGCCGGACGTAACCCCGGTCCACGGATAGGCGTCCTTCGGATTCGATGCTGATGAAGACACCAGCTCGGGCGATCTCGGTCGGTTCGTACAGCATCGGCCGGTCTTCGAACGCCGCCAGCGCCGACTCGATTTCGCCGAGACGCTGATCGACTTCGTCGGGCCATTCGGCGGCGTTCTGCTCGGTTTCAAGCTTGGCCTGCTCGGCGTTCAGCGCATCGATGGTGGCCTGCTCCTCAGACGAGAGATCGACAGGTCTGCCCTCGATTTCTCTTAGGCCTTGTGTGTGACCGTAGGGGAACTCTACGGCGACCGAGATCCACTTCCAACCTTCGGCGGCAATCGTCTCAGCCGCGGCCTTGAGTTTTTCGGTTACCAGGCGGTCGAGCAACACGACGTCCTGAAGCCAGCCGCCGTCGTCGTGCTCGAACAGATCCCGCAGAACACCGCCACCCGCATGCTGATAGGCATCGAGGCCCACAAACTGCGCCCGGCGATCGGACCCGCGCACGGTGTTCTCGGTGAGCAGCCGGCGGATCTGGTAAGGCTCGTCATGACCGGAACGACTGACATTCTCCCAGACTTGCTCCTGGCGGGCGTGATCGGCCATGACCGAGAACGCCATGAGCTGCTCGAGGGTCATGCCGTCTTCGGCATAGACCTCATGCAGCTTCGGCGACACCGACGCCAGCCGCAGCCGCTGCTTCACGATCGCTGGGTTCACGAAGTGCCGGGCGGCGATGTCTTCCTCGGTCATGCCGAGATCGCGGAGTGTCTGGAAGGCGCGAAACTGATCGAGCGGGTGCAGGCCGACCCGCTCATCGTTCTCCGCCACCGAATCGTCCGCGGCAATGCCCCCTTCGCGAACGACGCACGGCACTGCCTGCGTCTTCGACATCCGCTTCTGTTTCACAAGGAGCTCGAGAGCGCGATAGCGCCGGCCGCCCGCCGGCACCTCGAACATGCCGGTCTCGTTGCCATCTGCATCGACGACGGCCCGGACACTCAGACTTTGCAGAAGCGTACGCTGCGCGATGCTCTCGGCTAGTTGCTCGATCGAAACACCGGCTTTGACGCGGCGAACGTTCGACTGGCTGAGCACGAGTTTGTTGAAGGGGATGTCCCGGGAAGGCGACAGCGTGATCTTTTGTACGGCTTTCGTCATTTTGGCTCTCCACGACGAGCGGCCGTGAGACTCTCTCTCGGCTTCCAACCCGTCGCGAACAGCCTCCCCTCCTCTCACTCTCGCGCAGCCACCAGGCCAAGCATCACGCCGTCTCGTGATCGGCGACAGCCGAATCCAGCGATGCGGGCTCAATGGACCCGGGAACGAAACCCAGCAAATAGTCCACAGCCTTGCTCGCCTGTGAGGCGGCACGCACGATGGCCCGACTGTCTTCACGTAGGACTTCAAGCCAGGAGCCGATATAGTCGGCATGGCGCACGGTCGGGACGATCCCGAGCGACGCGCAGCTGAATGCGGAACTCAACTCGGCGACCAGTTCTTCAAAGGCATATTTCTTCGTACCGTAGGATCCGCTCTGGTCGCGATTGAGGCGCGAGGGATGCCCGGTCGCATGACCGAGTTCATGCAACGCGGTGCGGTGCCAGTTGATGGGTTCGAAATAGGCCTGCGGTGGCGGGACCTGAACATAGTCTTCGGCTGTTGCGTAGAATGCGCGATCTCCACCAATGCGAAATGGAATTCCGCTGGCCTTGATGAGGGCGTCAACCGTGGGTTCAATCAGGCCAGCCGGCGGTGGCGGAGCAGCGGTTGCGATGCCGTCTGGCAGTTCCTCGCACTGATCGACGTTGAAAACGGTAAATCGTTTGAGGAATGGAATCGCCTGCGCGTCTTCACCGGTCTCGGCGGCGCGGCGCTTTTCGTCATTCGGCACGAAACGATCTGCGTAAACAACAGTAGTACCGCGCTCTCCCTTGCGAACGTGGCCGCCAAGCGAGAGCGCCTGACGAAAGGTGAGCCAACTTTGACCTGTAAATCCGCGTTCGATCACGGCTCCCCAGAGGATGAGGATGTTCACCCCACTGTATTGCCGGTTGGTCGACGCGTTTTTCGGCATGGCCAGCGGCGCTTTCGCCGCGGCAGTACCCCAGGGCTGAACCCAGGGGACACGCCCGGCCTCAAGCTCGGCAATGATCTTATCGGTGATTTCGCTATAGAGGTTCGCCCGGTCGTAGCCGGCGCGCGCGCAAGCATTAAGGTTTGACATCGCAGGTCTCCGCGACGGGCACCGCGAGCCTCTCTCGCAGCTTTTGACCCGCCACGAAAAAACCCAGCCTGCACTCTTACTTTCAGCCTCTAGCGCCATCTACCTGGGACCCAGGCCCGATCAGGCGTGTGCCCAAGGGCGCATCGCCTCAACGGAAAATGGCACCCGGAGAGCGTGAGCATAGCGACCCGAAGGGGCACGCGGGTCCGAGTGCAGCGACGAGACCGGTTCAATAGCGGCACCCGGGAACGGGGCAGTGATAGCGATCGCCGCAGGCGAGTCCCTTTCCCGAGTGCCCCCGGCGAGGAGCACCAAAGCTTTAGCGCGAGGGATCGAAGCCGCAAGGCGTGCGCCGTTGTGGCGTGAAGAAGAAGGGAGTGTTCGAAAGAATGGAGCCTACTGGTTGGGCTCTTACTTGCCCGGCTTACCGGTGTCGGAAACGACTGAGACCTCGAAAGAGGAACGGGACCAGAGCATGCCGGGAAACGTCTCGAAATCGGGCGCCGCAGCCCGGTGGAGAGCACAGAGTAAGGTGTGCATGGTGAAAGCTGTATTGCCTGAATCCCAGTTTCCAGTCGCCAAAGGGCTGGCAGTAGCGAACGCGGCTGACACGCTACGCCACGCGGGGCAGACCGCACCGGTTGCGAGGACCTGTATGGCGACGGAGCCGTCATAGTACCCAAATGCCCGGCGTAATGGCCGGGACAGCCGCCGCGAGGCAGACGATCATGCGTATAAGGCCGGGCGACCGGACCGAAAGCGCCTCCGATCGGGGGAAGGACGATGCCGCCAATAACGGCATGTGCAGTATGCGTAGAAGAGATTCTTCGACGGAAAGGTTCTGCTGATGCAGGCCGTTACCATCCAGAGAAGAATTGAATCACTGCCGACTTTGTCGCGGTCGGGTAAGCGCGTAAATGGCCTTCACCGCCTGATGAGATCTCCGCGTCTCTTCGAGTGGGCCTACGAAAAGGTCTCCCGGAACAAGGGAGCCCTGACGCCCGGTGTAGACGGCAAGACCTTCGACGGCATGTCGCTGGAGAAGCTCGCCGACATCGCCAGGCGCGTGGCAGATGGCACTTATCGCTTCCGGCCGGTCCGGCGGGTTTATATCCCGAAGGACAACGGCAAGACACGACCGCTGGGTATCCCCACGGTGGAAGACCGGCTCGTTCAGGAGGCGGTCAGGATTCTGCTCGAAGCGATCTATGAACCTGTGTTCCTCAATGAATCACATGGGTTCCGCCCGGGGCGATCCTGTCATACCGCACTCAAGCTCATCAAGAAGAGTTGGACGGGCTGCAAGTGGCTGGTCGAAGTTGATGTGCGTGGATTCTTCGACAACATCGACCATGACATCCTGCTTGGGCTTCTAAGAAAGCGGATCGATGACAATAAGTTCATTGGTCTGATCGAAGGAATGCTCAAAGCAGGCTACATGGAAGATTGGGTCTACGGACGCACTTACAGTGGCACGCCACAGGGCGGCGTTGTCTCGCCCTTGCTCGCCAACATCTATCTGCACGAGCTGGACCAGCACATGCAGATGATGAAGGCGGACTTCGACAAAGGCCGTGAGCGACGTCCATTCCCGCGCTACGTGGCGTTGGAACGGCGCGTCCTCAGTCTCCGCCGGAAAATTGAACGGCTCCGTGCCGAAGGCGCGGATCGGGCCGAGATCGATGCTGCATTTGCGGAGATCAAAGCCGTCAATAAGGAGAGACGGAAAGTGCCTTCCGTCGATCCAATGGACCCCAACTTCAAAAGGCTCCGCTACTGCCGCTATGCCGACGACTTCCTCATCGGCGTGATCGGGAGCAAGCGGGAAGCGTGTGAGATCATGGCCTGCGTCGAACGGTTCCTGACGGAGACCTTGCAGCTCACCGTTTCGCCCGAGAAAAGTGGGGTCTACGCCGCTTCAAAGGGAGTGACCTTCTTGAGCTATCGCGTCTCGACATACACATCCTATGGGGCTGGACGAAAATCCAGCCGCAAGGGACCGGCTGGACGGACATGGCGCGTGATGCGTCGGCCGACCACCGGCAATGTCAGCCTGCGGGTGCCGCGCGAGGAAGTCACCAAGTTCTGCAAGCAACACGGCTATGGCGATCTCGCCAAGAAGACCGGCAGTCCACGCGAGCAGTTCCTGGTAACCAGCGACGTTGCAACCGTCCTCGCCTATAACTCAGAGTTCCGTGGGTTTGCGAACTACCATTCGTTTGCCGACGACATCAAGAGCGCCTTGGGATTGTTGGAGCTTGTCGTGTTCCGCAGTCTTGTGAAGACGCTGGCGATGCGACATCGGACGACGAGAGCACGAACCATGGCGCGTCTGTGGAAAGGCACGGACTACGAGGTTAGCTCCGTGGTCCGTGGTAAGCTTCGCAGCATCAAGCTGTGGAGACTGAAGCATCTGAACCGAGCCTACTGGACAAGTCCGACTATCGACAACGTCACGGCAGGTGCGTGGTGGGTCAAAAGCCCAAATGATCTGATCGATCGACTTAACGCTCGCAAGTGCGAAGCGTGCAGCGATACGACGGGACCATTCGAGATGCATCATCTCCGCCGGCTAGGAGACTTGCGAAGCGGATCGCTGACGGTCTGGAAACGGTCCGGTTGGCGGCGCAAGACCATTGTCCTGTGCCCGTCATGCCGTACAGCCGTCTCCGGTCGAGAGCATGCGCGTACGGAAAGCCGTGTGCACTGAAAGGTGCCCGCACGGTTTGGGGGGAGGCGTAGGGATATCCTCTTCGAGGTGTCCCGCGCCTACCCTACCG
>NZ_SPQT01000069.1 GCF_004571025.1 Bradyrhizobium niftali
CACTGACTTCCTCGATCTTGTCGAAGAGGCGCATCTCAGCTTCAGGGGCAAGTCCGATGGCGAAATCGCCTTTGGGGCCCTGAAGGGCTTCCTGGACGTGCGTTACGGCACCCGCGACGGTTCGGCGTGCGCGGAGTTCTCGTGGGAAAGGCACGACGAAAATGACCCCGCCTGCGGTCGCGGATGGGTTATGATCGGCACTGCCGGCAGGCTCGTCGGCCACTTCTATATCCACAATGGCGACGATTCAGCCTTCGTTTGCGAACGCGGCTGAGTTCTTCAACAGCCTGCTAGACCTATGCGAACGACCTGCATGACATCCTCCTTCGCTGCAGTTGACGTTCGAGATTCCACCGCGGCAAGGGCGGGGTCCATACCATTGGCCTCTGATGGCAACCACAATTTGGCACTTCGAGCGACTTGGACGGCTGCGATCGTATGTCCGGCCTTGAGCGCGAATCATATCTCCGCGGGCCCTGATGAAGTCCAGCAACCAAGGGGTCACATCAAGGATGCGAGCTTTAAAGCTCACACGACTGGTCGGGTTTCCTGGTTTTCGGTGGCGACCGTTGTCTTTCATCATGCCTTTCTTGCACTTACCAGGCTTATAACTCTTTGATTCGGATGCGGCTGGCCGAAACTCACGTTCAAGGTTTGGCGAACATCTCGGTGCGGAAGCATTCTCCGGTTTCCATCATTGCCCAGATGATCCGAGCGAGCTTGTTGGCAAGGACGACGGTCACAAGCCGCGCCGGCTTTTTCGCCAAGTGCCCGACAATCCAGTCGCGCAAGCCCCCGCGGCGTTTCTCCACAACGTTTAGAAGCGATGTTGCTCCGGGAACAAGTAGCTTCCTTATATATCGATTACCCGCCTTGGTGATGGTTCCGAGAGTCGGTTTACCCCCGCTCGAAATTTGCCTGGGCGTCAGCCCCAGCCAGGCAGCAAAATCTCGCCCCGAATTGAATACGCTTGGGTCCGGTACGCTGGCTGCAATTACCGAGGCAACAAGCTTGCCAATGCCGGGAATTTCTCCGAGCGAACGGCTCGTCTCGCTCCGCGTGTGGGCCTTGGCGATTTCCCTCTCTAAATCATCGAGCGCGCTTCCGAGCGCATCAATTTGCTGACCGAGCACCTTTGCAGCCATGACAGCAGCGTCCGGAAGAGTCGTGTCGCACCTAAAAGCTCGTCGACGCGGCCGGCGCCCTTGGCGACGACAAGGCCGAATTCGGCTAAGTGGCCGCGTAGAGCGTTCACGCTCATCGTTCGTTGTTTGACGAGCAGCTCGCGCGTGTTGTGCAGCATCAGGGTCGCTTGCTGATCAGCGCTCCTGATCGGCACAAAACGCATGGCAGGACGCGAGACCGCTTCACATATGGCTTCCGCATCGACGGCATCGTTCTTACCCCGCTTGACATAGGGCTTTGTGTAGGCCAGCAGCATCAGAGACACATCATGTCCCATGGCCTTCAGTTCGCGCGCCCAATAGCGCGCTGAGCCGCAAGCCTCTATGCCAACACGGCACGGCTCGATCTTCGAGAAAAACTCGCGCATTGTCCGGCGCGTCAGCTTGCGCTTTACGGCTGGTGCGTCCTCGCTAGATAGCGCGTGGCTCTGAAAATAGTTCTTGGCGAGATCAACGCCTATTCTGATAAACTTCATCGCGGACGGTCTCCCTTCTTTGTGGCGCTCTGCGACCACGCCTTGGCATTATGATGCCGTTGAGGTGAGGCCGTCCACACCATCAAGAATGAGCAGATCGACGCGGCCGAGGGCGCGCAGCAGGCGTGGATGGCGGCCGACGCCGCGGGCGAGCGCGAGGTCGTCGAACAGGCGCGCGACGCGCTGGCAAAGGACAAAACGATTGTCGCGGCAGGCCTTGTGGCCGAGCGCCGAGGCGAGCCAACTCTTCCCGACGCCGACAGGCCGCAAATCAAGAGGTTGGCGTGGTCGTCGATCCGGCGACCCTCGATGAGGCTGGCAAACATCGCGCGATCGAGACCGCTGTGCGGTAGTCGACGTCCTCGACGCACGCTTGCTGGCGCAGCTTGGCACGGCGCAGGCGGGCTGCGAGCCGCTTGTCGTGGCGCAGCGAGGCTTCACGTTCGAGCAGCAGCGCGAGTCATTCGGCGTGGCCGAGGCTATTGGCCTCGCCGGCGGCTTCGATATCGACGAAGGCCTTAGCCATGCCATGCAGGCCGAGCGCGTTGAGGCGGACGAAAGTCGGAGGGTGAGCAAGGGATGGTCTCCTAATTGTAGTAGCGCGGTCCTTGGATGTTGGCATGCAGGATCGGCGCGTCGTCCGCGGAGCGCCGGGGGGGAACGCCGATCGAGATCGTTGGCGAGGATCATTTGATCGTGACAAGCCAAGGTGGAGCGGGCTGTTCTCATCGTCGAGCACTGGCTGCTCGGTCGCGCCGGTAACACGGCCGTGCCGTAATGCGCAGCCATCTCCGCATAGGTGCGATTGATCTGCGGGTCGTGGAGGCTCGCTTTGATGACCGCGACTTTGGTGTTGGTCAGGCACCAAGAGCGCCGGCACACCGCGGACTGCCGCGAGACGCCGACATGGGCGCTGATCCAGTCGGCCGGTCCCTGCGTCCAGGTCGCCTGCGCGTAGGCGAAGTTCGACGCTCCGAGCACGGCGACGAAGATCTGCGCTGTTCTCCGTTCGCCGGTGAGGCAGTCGCTCACCATCGGCACGCCGTCACCGGCGTAGGAGAGCCGGGCGGCTATCGGTACTCGCGCAACTTTGGCCACGAAGTTCGGATCGGTCGAGAGCTTGAACGTCACATCCGGTGCGGCTGGATCAGGCGCGCCGTCTATCGCAGCCTAGCCGCCCTCAGGGCCGACATCGCCTCGTTCATCGAGCGACACAACGCAGATCCCAAACCGTTCCGATGGCCAAATCCGCCGATGACATCCTTGCTCCCATCGAGCGCTTCTGTCGTTACAATGCCTCGGCAAAACAAGATCCAATATTGCGAACTTTCAATGGTGGCGTTCTCAGGGCAACTCTCCAATGTCCTCACGATCACCGCTTCGATGCGGGCATCGTCTATCGTGCGCGGCGCGCCGGAGCGCGGCTCGTGGTGTAGCCCGGCCACGCGCTGCTCCATAAAACGCCGCCGCCACTTGCCTACCTTTCTGTCGATCCAGGGCCAGCTTGGCCGCCACTTCCTTGTTCTGACCACCTTCTGCGCAGGTCAGCACGATCCGGGCTCTCAGAGCCAGCGCCTGAGCCGTCTTTCGTCGCATCGTCAGCGACTTCAGTTCCGCTCGCTCATCATCGCTCAATGTCAGGGGAGCAAATCGCTAAATCGCCATCGGAGATTCCATCGCTGTTTGCCTCCATCCTTGGCACAGCGACGCGAATCTACTGCGAATCTACGACTGCGAACTTGTGACTCGGGACACTAGGTGTTTAGTCCCAGACTTTGATGGTGCATCCTTGTCGCACGATTCGAAGGAAGCGCTATGGAAGAAATTTTACACGGCTGCGCCACCACGACGGAGGCAGTCCGTCGAGCAATACAAAACAGTCAAGGGAACCTGAGAGCACTCGCCGAGCGCTACGAGATCAACTAGAAAGACTATCGCGAAGTGGAAGCAGCGCGAGACCGTCGCCGATCATTCCAAAAAAGCCAAGTCGACAGTCCTTTCCATCGAGGAGGAGGCGATCATCGTCGCTTTCCGGTGGCATACGCCGCTGCCGCTGGACGATTGCCTTTATGCCCTGTAGCCGACCATCCCGCATCTGACGCGGTCATCTCTGCATCGGTGCCTCCAGTGCCACGGCGTCAGCCGATTGCCGGAGGGTGAAGGTGGCAAGCCTTCGAAGAAAAAGTTCAAGGCTTATCCGATCGGTTATCTCCACATCGACATTGCCGAGCTTCAGATCGCAAGGCAAGCTCCACCTCTACGTCGCAATCGATCGCACCAGCAAACTCGCCTTCGTGCAACTGACCAGGAAAACGGGAGGACCTCAGCCTCCGCCTTCCGGGAAGCTCTGATCGCGGCTGTCCCCTACAAGATCTACACGGTGCTCACCGACAATGGGATCCAGTTCACCTTCCCACGGCGCTATGCGGACGGCCCGACGGCAAGATGCGTGACGCATATGTTCGATATGCGGTCCAAGAAAATGGGATCGAACATCGGCTCACCAAAATCAAGCATCCCTGGACAATGGCCAAGTCTAGCGCATGAACCGCACGATCAAGGAAGCGACTGTCCAGCGCTACCACTACGATCGACACGATCAGCTCGAAGCTCAACTTGCCGGCTTCATCACCGCCTACAATTACAGCCGGCGGCTGAAGGTCCTGAAGGGGCTCACGCCCTACGAATACATCTGCAAATGCCGGACTTCCCAGCCGGAACAATCCGCTCCAGCAAATGCCCCGAATAAACACCTAGGCGGCGTGGACACTTGGCGCAGCCATAACGGAATTGCAGCGATGGTCACGACTGCCAGGTAATTTCGTGCGGTCTCTTCGAAACGAGGTCGCAACGCGGCGGACTGTTCGAGCTTGCTGAAGCAGCGGATCGCCAGGCAGCGCTCAAACATTGCCGCGGCTATTCCTGACTAACGCGAATGCTGGCAAAAAGGTCGGTCGAAGTGTGGGCTCCACGAACCAGGTTCGCCGAGGCGAGCCATATTCCATGTGATCGGCACGACTCGGACACTCGTCGAATATCGTGCTCAATGCGACCTCAACTATGCAGCGCTTCAGGCTTCGCTTTGTCAACTGACATAGCTCAAATAGGACCGGTACAACGGAAACGTCATGGCTTCAGGTACTTTCATGATTACCGCCAATGCCGTGATCGTGTTGTAGTAAATGACTTTTCTGGGCATTCCCTTGTGCGACTGCGCAAGCGCGTGCAATACACTCCGCTTGGTGTGCCAATCGATATTGAAGGAAATCGAGGCCGATAGGCTGCGAACGTGGTGGAGGGTTCCGGGCGGCATATAGAGCATGTCGCCAGGGTTTACGGTGATGACCGCGGGCGTCGCCTGCCGGTACCCCGGAAAGCGTAAATAGTCCGGCTGCTCGGGGTCCACGTCAAACCACCTCCAACCACGCAGGCCGCAGAACGGAGCTTGGCTCGATGGCAGGATTGTGAACTGCTTCACACCATAAATCTGGAAGAAAAGATTATGACTGACTAGGCTGTCGAAGTGGAGTGGAGTAACCGTCCCTGCTGGACCCATGAAGAACTGAGAGAAGCGCCACCAATGCCGACGATACCAAGGACTAAGCAAATTTGCCGGAAAGGGCTGGCAATCTCGCGCCAGTTTTTCCACTAACCCCAGTAACGGAATGTCGTGACAGTACGGAATTCCCCGTTCGTTCCTAGAGCCTCCATCTCCGCCAGGGGACTGCTCCATGATGAACCGCACGTATTCTGCGAGGCGCCAAGAAGAGACCTTGATCTCGTCGCCGTCAAGGATTTTGACGGGCACAGTAAGTGATCCGGCGACGTCTTCAAAATACTGAGGGGACCAGCACTGGCAGGCGCTCCAAGCCGCGCAGCCGCCGCGTAAGAGAACCGGCCGCAGTGCATTTCGGAAATCTGTCGCAAAGTCTGAGTCAGATAGCTGTGTTACGATAGGTACCCATGACGAGCTCGAGTCCTGTAGCTTTGTCGACGAGCGATCGGCCGGCGGCGCTTGTGGCGATGTTATCACTTTGACTTCATCCATTTGTTGATCCTGTCTCCGCTGATCCTCTCTCCCACGTGATTATGTTGATCCGCGACTGCCTGCGACCGTAGCCAATCTGGTTGATTGGGAACGACGAAAACCATACGCCAGTCTCAGAGCGGAAAGAAACTCAAATACGGTCCTGCCTAGTGAGAGCGAGGCTCAGACTTCAGACTACATGGAATTCCACACGTCAAAACTACCAAGATCGATAGCTGAGAGAGATTGTTGGGCTGGGGCGGCATCGTATGCTTAAGGAGTCAGTGAAGGCTTACAAGGTGCGTCCTCTCTCCGGGCTCGTGTGTGTGTGTGTGTGTGTCGGGTGGGATTTCGGCTGCCTTGGAGCCGCTACGCTTCCTAGGGCGCGCTTACATATGCTTGTTTTGCCAGTCACAGCGAATACGCCCAGGATCCGGTTCGCGCCGACACCGTTGCGTGATGCCGGTGGTCGATCATTCCGCTTGCCGACCCTATCTGGCGCGCTTCCTTTGTGCCTAACGCGACAAAGTCGATGCATTTGCTAAGGCGTCGCCGCGCTGCACGATTCTAAGTATTTCGCGGTACAGATCGACGCTCTTGGCATTGGAGTCCACGGATCGCGGAGACGCCCAACCGGCGCGCCGGATTGTCCGGTCGTGCTGACAAGGTCGGGCCTATTTGTTGGCCCGCTTCTCCATCGTGCGGCCGATGTTGATGACTTTATCGACGATCACGCCGAGGCCAGCCCAGCGCCGCATTCGGAGGAAGCCCCTACAACGGCAGTCGAGCGCATGCCGGCGCTTGACCGTGCTGATGCGTCCCTCGCAGCGCGGTGAGGCGCTTCGTTCAGGAGGCGGATCGTGGGCAACGGACGCTATTGCCAGAATGGCTCGATGATTTCATTAACGAGAGCAACCCTGTCCGCGTGATCGACGTGTTTGTCGATGCGCTCGTTTGGCTGAGATGAGCCTCGAAGGGGTGGAGGCGGCGACTGGTCGACCATCGTACCACCCATCCGTTCTGCTGAAGCTTTACATCTACGGCTACCTGAATCGGGTGCAGTCGAGCCGGCGGCTCGAACGAGAGGCGGGGCGCAATGTCGAGGTCATGGCTGCTGGGTCGGGCTCGCTCCTGATCACAAGAAAATTGCGGATTTCCGCAAGGACAATGGCCTGGCGCTTCGCAAGGTTTGTGCGCGCTTTGTCGAACTCTGCGGTGAAATGGGTCTTCTCGCGACTGCGAGCGTTGCCATCGATGGCAGCAAGTTCAAAGCCGTGAACAATCGGTACAAGAACTTCACAAAGGCTTTTTGTCATAGAGCATGATTGGAGAACCCTGTGCAGGTTATCTCGCCTTCGAGCCGCGGACGCTCCATCGTTGGTCGGCCCTTGACGTTCAGCTCCGATAAGGCCCTCGCTCCTCTGAAAAGGCCCCATCCAAGGCAGCGTGCGAAGCGAATGGCCAGACTTGTTGCGCGCACGCCCGATATAATCGCTCGACGGTGAGCGGCCTTGCCGGCTCGCGGCCTGTTGTCCGGTTTCAGACAGCGGCACAAGTCTTGTCAGGTTCAAGACCGCGACGCCGTTCCTCGGATCATGGTTCTTACGGCGCAATGGTTAAGTGCAGGACAACAACAGCCTCTGGCACGAGGGTTGCTATTAGGTCAAGCAACACTGGAGCAACGCAGCAGCTTGGCGACGAATGTTTCGGACACAATGCCACGAGTACGCGAACATCACCGCATATTTCGAGGTGATTTGCGAGATAGGATTGCCGGCGCACAGGGATGTCTCGAGATAGATGTTTTGGATTGTGCAGCTAGTTCGATCCTTCACTGCCTTTCCGACTAGGAGAACGTCATGAGGTTGCTCATACTCACGAACACGCTGGATTGCTTAGGTGAAAACGATGCCCCTATAAGCAATGCGTTCCGCCGATGCGGTTGGGAAGTAATTTTCGGTGAACTCAATTCTATCGCGGCAGATGACTATCGCTTTTTCACACGAGGAGTGGCAGTGCCGATCAACGGCGAACCGTATCATCCCGGCTCTGCGGCACGGGGGGATAGATGTGTCTATTTTCTTGACGAGTGCCAACTGATCTGGGTCATGAGCCATCCTCAGGATCGCGTGTCCCGCGACATCTGGCAAATGCTGTGGTTAGCTGCCCAAAACACGGCGTTTGTTAACAGCATTGAAGGCCTGATGTTCCTGACACCAAAACATGCATTGGGTTATGTCGTGCCAAAAGCGAACAGGGCTCTTTCATACATATCCAATGACTTCTCGTTACTCTGGGAACGCTATCGCCAAGCCTCAGATCGGCGGTGGGTGGCTAAGCCGACAAATTCCACATGCGGCGAAAATGTCTTTTTACTTCTCCCAGGCGGGCTAAATTCTCGTGTAATCCTGCAATGCCTTACCGGAAACACCGTCGCACACGAGAACAGCTACGGCGAACTAGGTGGCTTCAAAAATGAGTATGCAGTACTTCAACGGTTTATCTCGGAGGTAGCTCAAGGCGAAAAGCGCATCATCGTTGCTTGCGGGAGGCCAGTAGCTTGGCATGGTCGGCAAGGCCATCCAGACGATCACAGGTCGAATATTGCGCTAGGCGGGAAGCCCATTGCGGTCGACGTGCACTCCGGTGAACTTGAGCTTGCCGAATTAATCGGTCAAAAGTTAGTGGCTCATGGGATCAATTTCGCCGGAATAGACATGGCCTATCCTTATGTTGTTGAAATCAATCTCGTAAACCCGGGGGGGCTGTATGATGCACAATTAGCTTCAGGGGTGGATCGCTCGGATCTGGTCGCTGAACTGATTACTGCTCGCTTCAAAAAGAACTGGCTTTCATGAGCGGCCGTTGGCGGACGGGTCATTGATTCTGCAATACTTGCAAATGTCGATTTCGGTGCAGGAGCGACAGAATACTGCTGTGCGTCGCGGATGGAATCGAACCTAGCAGCCCGTTGAAGAACTCAGCCGCGTTCGCAAACGAAGGCTGAATCGTCGCCAAGTGTATGTAGAAGTGATCGACGAGCCTGCCCGCAGTGCCGATCATAGCCCATCCGCGACCGCAGGCGGGGTCATTCTCATCGTGCCCTTCCCATGAGAACTCCGCGCAGGCCGAGCCGTCTCGGGCGGGCGCCAAGCATGATCGGTGTCGGCCGGTCGGCACGTGGTTCGATCATGTGAAGCGCGGCCACCCGCTCGGCATGCCCGTCGGCCCGCGTCAGGCCGTGGCGGTTCTCCCTCAGCCCCATGCCCGATGAAGCACAGCTTCGTCTCCTTGGTGGATCCGAGCCGACACGTTGGAAAGGAAAGCTTGGGTGCAAATGAAGGATCTCGGCTCGCAGGGTGCTACGGCCCTCTCACAGAGCATCACCCTGGCGGGACGAACGCCTGGCTAAAAGGTGATATCCAGCTCACACAGATCTTGAGCAAATATCGAGTTCTACGGTTGTCGCAATTACTGCTGTTGCATTTTCGACATGTGTCGCAATCCCGTCGATAGGGCTGCAGCTGGGGTGGCAGTCTCCTGAGAGATGAACTGACAATCTCGCCAAGATCTGGTCCTGCCGCGAGAGTTTGCGGTGCCGCTGACTGGTGTGGCATTTGCTGCCTCCTTCGTCCTCTCGGCTACAGGAGAAACTCATGCCGGATCGGCAACGGGTTGTGCTGTCGGAACAGGAAAGACAGTGCTTGCGATGGGTCAAGAAGGGGAAGTTATCCTCGGAAATCGGAGCCATCTTGAAAGTGAACGAGAACACCGTCAACTTTCACGTTAAGAACGCGATGCGAAAGCTGGAAACGACCAGCCGTACCCAGTGCGTCGTCAAGGCGCGGCGTTTGCGTCTTATTGAGTAGCGGCCGCGGCTCCGTTGCCGCTAATGCAGATCTACCAAAATGTGAGGGGCGACTGTGGGGTGCTCCGGCGGAATGCGAAGCGACGTCCGGGCGCCATAATTCATTGCTGTGACTGGGAACAGGGCGTCCGTCGATTTGTCCGGCGCCTAACGCTCTTGAAAGAGTGATGGCCCGTCGCAGTCCAGTTCCAACGTTGTGATCAATTGCGAGATTGCGAGGTGACATCAAGGAAGCGTATCGCTGCGGATGAGATGGCGTTAAGCCCGCGAACGCGTTCCACCGGAAGATAGCCAGAGGCAGATGAACCGGCGAGTCCTTCGGCGCTACACTTGCATGGTGAAACTGCTCCATATTGAACAGTCGATGGCGCGTTCTTGGTGTTCTCCTCGTCTGTCGTTTCACGGAACGACTGAGGACTGCTCATGTTCATGTGCATAACCACGTAACGCTCATCGTGCGAAACAATGATTGGCAGATGATTGTAGTCCGATAGAATCTGCGCGGAACGCCTCCAGGGTGCTTAATTGAAAGCTTGAAGTGGGCACGCTGAAGGAATGGACCGGTTGATCCCGCGACGATGAAGGAGTGCCCTTGCTTCCATAGGGCAGCGGTGCAGAAGAACCATCACATTCATGTTCTGCACTTCACGGACTGGGGATATCAAGCTCAATCTCACGCGTTACTTCGATGATGCTCTCTGGATGGTGTCCGTTTTTGAACAGAGCGTATTTCAGAGCTTCAGCGCGGTTGATAAAAAGCCCGCCAAACGAGCCCCGCTGTTCACGGGCAACCCAGCTGCCGGCCCGATTCCGACCGACCAACACAATCGGCGACGCGCGGTCACTTGAATGGGCGTCGAGGACCTGAATCACCACGTGCTTTCGGTAAGATGCCAGCTCACATTCATGTGGAACAATCCAATCGGAGGTTCTCCGGCTGGGGATCGTAAAGCGATTGTTGTGGTTTCGTGCTACTTGCATCCCGGCATTCGAGAGCCAGCATCTACGACTTTAACGCTTAGCCAATACTCACCAATCGCCTGTGGCCTTCCGCTGGGTGGCAAGCGTTCATCAACCCGGAAGGAATAGCTCAAACGGGAACGGAGTTCTCCTATCAGATCTGAGAAGAGAGAGGTTCCGCGAGCATGCGCTGTCGAAGCGTGGCAGCGGCGAAAAGTCCCGTGTGTGTGCTTACGGGGTGTCGCTTTTGATTTGGGGGGCAGACGATGCGCTCGAAGCTTAGGGCTTTGATACGTCCTCGCCACTCCGGCTGCTTGCAGGTCGTCAATTCGGACGCGAAGATGTTCACTTCGGCGTGTAGTTGATTACGGTCGGCAATGTTGTCGCGATAAAGAGTGGTTGCCCCGAGGATGCGCGCTCGAGCAAGCGCTATTTTTGGGATCTCGACAGCTGCTGGTATGGCCGGTGGAGTGACGGCACACTTGTTCCTGATCCACTGCCGCCACTCGCGTCCTTCACGCGATGCCGCCGTTCCACATCGTCGTCGGCGCAAACGGGGTGGCAGACGAACGATGATCGTGTCACGCTCCGCTCCCTCGCACGGCGTTCAGCGACTTTCCGCAACACCCGCGGCTTGTTAGTAAGCATCCGGTGAGGACCGCGCAGCGGTCACTCATGCGGCCTGATTGATCTGCTTGTTTTGGTCGCGCCAATTCCAGGGTAGCAGATCGTCGAGCCTTTGGGCTGGATGTGCAGCGATGCGTGCCAGGACGTCGGCGAGCCAGGCTTGTGGATCCAGGTCGTTCATTTTGGCCGTTTATGCCGCCCGCCGAACTATGCCGAGTCGGGTCGTTTTCCCCAGATTTCTGGCTGACCGGCGTTTGGTCGGTTCGGCATAGTTCGTTCTGTGCCTCCGCTGTCAACAGCGGAGAACAGGAAGATGGAAGTTGAAGAGTACTTGGGCAGAAGCCGGCTGTACCGTAAGCGCTGTTCAGCGGCCACCTACCGGATGACGGGGTGATCTGCGAGTCTGCGGTTTGTTCGGACCGTTAGGCTTAGAATGGACACAGTGCATAGTGCTATCGCGGAGCCGGTGCGGCGGCTTGAGGTCTTCACCGGAGCCGGTCGTCGGCGGAAGTGGAGCGACGACGACAAGGCGCGGATCGTCGCCGAGATCGTGGCGAGTGGCGACTCGGTGTGTTCCGTGGCCCGACGGCATGGATTGTCGCCGCAGCAGTTGTTTGGTTGGCGCCGCCAGTTGCGAGAAGCAGCAGGCG
>NZ_SPQT01000070.1 GCF_004571025.1 Bradyrhizobium niftali
TCGGCGAAGTGGTCAAGCTCATCACCGCGATTGCCGAGCAGACCAATCTGCTGGCGCTCAACGCCACCATCGAGGCGGCGCGCGCCGGTGAAGCCGGCCGCGGCTTTGCCGTGGTTGCGAGCGAAGTGAAGTCGTTGGCCAGCCAGACGGCGAAAGCGACCGACGAGATTTCCTCCCATATCACGGGCATGCAGGGCGCCACGGCCGAGTCGGTTGCCGCGATCAAGGAGATCGGCGCGACCATCGGCCAGATCTCGTCGATCTCGACGTCGATCGCGAGCGCCGTCGAGCAGCAGGGCGCCGCGACCCAGGAGATCGCGCGCAGCGTCCAGACCGTTGCCCAGGGCACTCAGACCGCCGCCACCGACATCGGCCAGGTCAACCGCGGCGCCGCCGAGACCGGCTCGGCCTCGGAGGAGGTGCTGAACTCGGCCAAGACGCTGTCATCCGAAAGCACCCGCCTCCGCGCCGAGCTCGACCGGTTCATGGGGAATATCCGGGCGGCGTAAGGCTCGCCGTCGCTGAAGTCTGCGTCGTCGCCTCATACTCCGCTGTCGTCCCGAACAAGCGCGCCTCAAGCGCGCGCAGATCCGGGACCCATACTCCCAGGGAGAAATGGCGGCGACAGCTGGCAACTCCGAATCTACGTCAAACCACTCCCTGTGGTTATGGGTCCCGGATCAGCGCTCCGCTGCCGGCACGCTACGCGTTGCCGGCAGCTGCGCTTGTCCGGGACGACAGCGGAGTTAGGAGGCGCTGTGCGAAGCCTCACTCCCTCCCGAACGCGCGCTTCAGCTCCACCTTCGCTCGCTCCAGCCGCGTGCGCTGGGACTTCGGCAGCGTAGTGCCGGCACGGTTTATATAGAACGTCAGCATCGACAGCGCCGAACGATAGGCGCCGGTCTTGCGGCGCGAACTGTGCTCGGCCGAGCGCTTCAGCGAGGTTGCGATCTTCTTCGGACTTGTGAGCATGAATACGCCGCGCTTGAGATCGAGCGCGTCGCTCTCCTTCGTCACCCGTTGCGACCAGCGCTTCGGCGCCGCGCGTTTCGCGCGCCTGCGCGCGCTGGTCTTCCCGCGCACAGCAGTTTTGCGAGAATGTGTCGTCTTTCTGACATGAGCCATGCATCAACTCCTTGCAGCTCCTTCGGAAACGGACGGCGCCAAAGGCTGTTCCTGTGGGAACCTGGCCTTGCCGCAGACGTTGTCGCAGGTGGCAGGCGGAATGCCGCACCCCGATGATCGGTTCGCCCCCGGCCACATCATGTGAACCGGGCCGCTTGCATTGGTCAGACCCAACAACGCGATGGAATTGCAGCAAAGCCAAGCGCTGAATCATGGACCTGCTGTCTCGGCGGTCGCGACCGGTCGCATCATCGAGACCAGCATTCCCTCGCGTCTCGACGCGCTGCCGTGGAGCGGCTTTCATACCCGCGTCGTGCTGGCGCTCGGCATCACCTGGATTCTCGACGGGCTCGAGGTGACGCTCGCCGGTGCGCTTTCCGGCGCGCTGAAGCAAAGTCCCGTGTTGCACTTCTCCAATCTCGATCTCGGTGTTGCCAATTCCGCCTATCTCGCCGGCGCGGTGCTCGGCGCGCTCGGCTTCGGCTGGCTGACCGACCGCATCGGCCGCAAGAAGCTGTTCTTCATCACGCTCGCGGTTTATCTCTCCGCGACCGCCGCGACCGCGCTGTCGTGGAATATCGCGAGCTACGCGCTGTTTCGTTTTCTCACCGGCGCCGGCATCGGCGGCGAATATACCGCAATCAATTCGACCATCCAGGAGCTGGTGCCGGCGCGCTATCGCGGCTGGACCGATCTCGTCATCAACGGCAGTTTCTGGATCGGCGCGGCAATGGGCGCGGTGGCGGCCATCGTTCTGCTCGACCCCGCCGTGATCGACCCCGATCTCGGCTGGCGCCTCGCTTATCTCATCGGCGCGAGCATCGGCCTCGTCGTGCTGTTTATGCGGATGTGGATCCCGGAAAGTCCGCGCTGGCTAATGATCCACGGGCGGCCCGATCAGGCTCACGCGATCGTCGACGAGATCGAGCGCTCGGTGATCGGACACGATCAGGATGTGAGCGACGGACGCTTCACCAAGATCCGGCTGAAGATGCGCGATCACACGCCGATCCGCGAGGTCTTCCACACGCTGTTCACGGTGTATCGCCAGCGCGCGCTGGTCGGCCTCGCGCTGATGAGCGCGCAGGCCTTCTTCTACAACGCCATCTTCTTCACCTTCGCGCTCGTGCTGACCGATTTCTACGGCATCAGCGCCGATCATGTCGGCTGGTACCTGCTCCCCTTCGCCGCCGGCAACTTCCTCGGTCCGCTGCTGCTCGGCCGCCTGTTCGATACGCTCGGACGGCGCGCCATGATCATGTTCACCTATGGCGCCTCCGGCGTGCTGCTGGCGCTGTCGGGCTATCTGTTCTCGATCGGGGCGCTCAGTGCGCAAGGACAGACCATCGCCTGGATGGTGATCTTCTTCTTTGCCTCGCCCGCCGCGAGCGCGGCCTATCTCACCGTGAGCGAGACGTTTCCGTTGGAAGTCCGCGCGCTGGCGATCGCGGTGTTTTATGCGGTCGGCACCGGCATTGGCGGCGTCATCGGCCCGGCGCTGTTCGGCGCGCTGATCGACACGGGATCACGTACCAGCGTGTTCGCCGGCTATTTGCTGGGGGCATTCCTCATGATCGCGGCCGCGATCGTGGCGTGGCGCTATGCCATCTCCGCCGAACGCAAATCGCTCGAACAAATCGCGCGGCCGCTTGCCTTTATGGAGTAGACTATGAAATCGGAACTTGCGGAAATGGCATTGGACCAGAAGCACACCATGCCCGTTGACGACGATGTGCCGGAAACGGTGCCGGTGCCGCATGCGCTCGTGCCGCATCTCGACGAGACCGCGATCCTGCTCGACATCGACGGCACGCTGCTCGACCTGATGCCGACGCCGCGCGAGGTGTGGGTGCCACCGGGCCTGTCGGAGACGCTCAAGCAGCTGGTGGAACGCACGTCCGGGGCGCTGGCGCTGGTCAGCGGCCGCTCGCTCAACGACATCGACCTGATCTTCGCGCCCGACGTCTATCGCGCCGTCGCCGGCCACGGCGCGGAGATGCGGCTGTCGGCGGACAATGAAGCGGATGACGTGCACGCGCCGCCGCTGGACAAGGAGTTGAAGCGGCGGCTCGCTGCGATCGCAAAGCTCAGCCCGGGCATTCTGCTCGAGGACAAGGGCTATTCGCTGGCGCTGCATTACCGCCTCGCGCCGCATGCGGAGAAGGCGATCTTCGAGGCCGTCTCGCTAATCCGCGCCGACCTGCCCAATGCGCCGATCGAGGTGCTGCCCGGAAAGTTCGTCTGCGAGATCAAGCATTCCGGCTTCACCAAGGCGACGGGCGTGCGCGAGTTGATGCAGCACGAACCGTTCAGGGGACGGCGTCCGCTGTTCATCGGCGACGACGTCACCGATGAGACCGTGTTCGCGATCATGCCTGACATGAACGGGCTCGCTTTCTCGGTCGGCCGCCGCGCCATGGGCGTGAACGGTCACTTCGATGCGCCGAGCGATGTGCGCGCGTTCCTCGCGCGCCTGCTCGATCCGAGGTGAAACAAAGGCAGCGCCACGCCGCAGACATAAAGGCCGTCAGCACAGCGCCCCCGCGCGCCGCAATGCATGCTGTGCAATCCAACCGGAAAAGCTGTCTTTGCAGTGGGTTCCACAGGGGAAACCAGCTGCAACGCGCGCGCCCGATTTTGGTTTCAATTGGTTGAAACGATGATCAGGAACCATATTGATGAACATCAGTTAAACAGGGTGGAATGAACAGGAGGGGACGACCTGTGAACTTAGTCGTCGTTTCGAATCGCGTCGCGCGCGGCAAACCCAACGAGCCCATGACGGGCGGCTTGGCTGCGGCATTGCTTCCGGTTGTGGAACATTCGGGTGCCATCTGGGTGGGATCTTCAGGCCGCGTGCGTGACGGCCATCAGAAGGAACCGTTTGCCGAAATCGAGGCGCTGGGTTCGGGCGCGATTGCGACGCTGGATCTGCCGGCGGCGCATTACGGCGGCTATTACGAAGGTTTTGCCAATTCGGCGCTGTGGCCGGCGCTGCATTCGCGCAGCGATCTGATCCGCGTCTCGCGCGAGGACTATGTCAGCTATCGCGAGGTCAACGCCTTCATGGCGCGCGCCTTGATGCGCTTCCGTAAACCCCGGACCGCGTTCTGGGTGCAGGATTATCATTTCCTCGCCCTCGGTGCGGAGCTGCGCGATCTCGGCGTCGACGATCCGATCGGCTTCTTCCTGCACACGCCGTGGCCGGTGGCCGCGGTGATGCAGGGCGTGCCCAATCATCGCGAGCTGATCACGGCGATGCTCGCCTACGATCTCCTTGGATTCCAGACCGAGGAGGATCGCCAGAATTTCCTCGGTTATGTCGGCGGCGAGCTTGGTCTTGCCATCGATGACGGTGTTGTGCTGTCGCAGTACGGCCGCACTCGCTTCGAAGTCTTCCCCATCGGCATCGATGCGGAAAAATTCGCGCAATATGCCGCCAAGTCGGCTTCGCATCCCGACGTGTCGCGGCTGCGTCGCAGCCTCAACGGCGAGCGGCTTGCGATCGGCGTCGACCGGCTCGATTATTCCAAGGGCCTCGTCAACCGCATCAGCGCGTTCGATCGGCTCTGGACCGAGCAGCCGCAGTTCTTGCGCAGCATCTCGCTGCTCCAGATCGCCAACCCTTCGCGCGGTGCCATCGAGGCCTATGGCAATCTCCAGAACGAGGTCGCGCGCCTCGTCACCGACGTCAACGGCCGCCATGGCGAGGTGGACTGGACGCCGATCCGCTATTTGAACAAAGGCTTCAGCCAGGCCGTGCTCGCGGGCCTCTATCGCACCGCGCAGGTCGGTGTGGTGACGCCGCTGCATGACGGCATGAACCTGGTCGCCAAGGAGTATGTTGCCGCGCAGAACCCCGCCGACCCCGGCGTGCTGGTGCTGTCGAAATTCGCCGGCGCAGCGAATGAGCTCGACACGGCGCTGCTGGTCAATCCGCACGACGTCGACGCCATGGCGCGCGCGATCGCGATCGCCGCCGCGATGCCGCTCACCGAGCGCAAGATGCGCTGGGACGCGATGATGAAGAAGCTGCGCGGCCACACCATTCAGCAATGGTCCGCCGATTTCGTTGCCGAGCTGGAGAAGTGCCGCGTCGAGAAGGCCGCCGTCGCCCCGCTCGCAGCCCAGCCGCCGCAAGCGCTGCGCTGGCTGAAGTCGGCGATCTCGGGCGTGCGATTGATTTAGTCCCTCTCTCGCGCCCCGTTCTTACGGGTAGGGGTGAGGGGCTGCTTTCGCGCTCAACTCTCGATCTCTGTGCCCCTCGCACACTTTATCCACGCGTCATGGCCGGGCTTGACCCGGCCATCCATGTCTTGCCGCGGGCCCTCAAGAACGTGGATGCCCGGGACGAGCCCGGGCATGACGGCGAACCTCGAGTAACGCGCCTCAATAGCAATACGACACCCCCTCCAGAATCGCGCATTGCCGCTTGTTCGGCGCGTTGGGGTCGTCCAGCGGCACCATGCCCTTGCCCTGGCCGACGAACACGCCGGGCCCGACATGCACCGAGCTCTTGTTGCCGATGATCACGCTCGGATGCGGCGAGGCGCTCGAGCGCGTCCCGTCCGGCCAGATGATGGCATCGCCCGAAAGCACCCCGCGCCGCCCGTCGTCGCAGCTGACGTCGACCCCTTGCCGGCTGCAGACTTGCGCCAGGGCCGGCCCGGCAAGGGCGGAGCCGAGGGCCGAAATCAGGCCGAGCGCGGCGATGGTCTTGCGGATGGTCATGGCGTCCCCGGTCGTGTTTGGCATTCTCAAGTGAATCGTCGCGCCAAACCCGTCCTGGGTTCAGCCACAGGCGGTTCCGAAGCAGCCGCCGACGCCAGATATTGTCTTTCAAATACAATATCTTACGGAAAATTCACCCGATTTCCCCGCGGTCTCTTGCAAAATCGCCGGCGCCCCTTCAAGAGAGGGCGCTCCGGAGAGATGGCCGAGTGGCTTAAGGCGCACGCTTGGAAAGCGTGTGTGCGGGAAACCGTACCGTGGGTTCGAATCCCACTCTCTCCGCCATACGTATTTGGGTTTCCTTACGTTTTTTAAGAAATTAGCGTATGACTCCCGGATCGACCCCCAGCACCGCGACCTTTCTGGAGCTGCCGTGAGGCACTGGCCAACTTAAACTTGGCATTGGGCCAGCCCCCAGGCAAACCTGCCCAAGCTCCCGGCGGGGCGGTCGCCCGGCCCGGCAAGACCTCTGGCCTGGCGGCGGCACACCGCCGCACGGGCTCGATATTTCTAGGCCCTGCCGAACAGCCCAGCCGCGTGTCGTCTTTGGCGCTAGCTTTCAGACCAACGAACGGTCCAGAGGCCGCTCAGCTAACTTGCCCATGTACCCGGCCAGTTTCTATCATGATGTTCGGAAAGACTACACCAACGTCGCGGCTCGCTATGAAGATACCCTTCAAGAGCTACGCGAGCGAAGATGGTTCTTCGGTTTCGGTGGATTATTGGCCTCCCATCGGAACGCTCGGAAACGAGGCGCATGAGTTAATGGCGAGTGGTCTTTGATGGAACGTTCTCGCGCTTTGATCGCCCGCGAACCCGTCCTTAGGACGACTTGGCGCTAAGGCATCTACTTCCGTAGTCGACCGGATACATTGACGCTGGACTCCCCTGTCGCGCCATGGTTGCGTAAATAGTCAGATAAAACTTTTTGGTGAGGGATGAATGAAGCATTTGATTTTCGTTGCGGCTCTTTCACTGTTCGCAACCGCTGCTCAGGCGCAGTATCTCGGCACCGGCACGAATCCCAACACGCACACGTCGTCCGGATATACCAACACCCACGGCACTTATGTGCAGCCCTATGTAGCAACCAATCCGAACAGCACTCAGCGGGACAATTTCACGGCCACGGGCAACGTCAATCCCTCCACTGGATCAGTCGGCACGCACCGTCCGCGGTATTGAGCGCCCGGCGGTGGCGGCCCTGCTTACGCTGATCTGGTGGCTATATGGCTACCGGCTATGGAAGCGAGCTCGCCGCGAGGGCAACTTTGCACTGATCTAAAATGAGGCGCGGGACCAATGTCTCGCGCCTTTTTGCTGTCGTCGACTTCTCCACACCCACGACGCGCAGTAGCTCGCAGCTCCCAGAAAAAAACCAGCCTCTGGCGGCTGAGACCTGAGGCCGAAGGTTGCCTAAGATCTATAAACGATCGGCTCGCGCACATGGGCGGCCTGGTGACAGGATTGGGAGTGCGGCAGTTGCCACCAGGCCTCGCCGGCCATCAGCGGGCTACGGCTGAGGTCGACTGTTCGCAGGCTAAGCCCCGTCGGCCATCAGCAATCTGCTATCCGTCAAGTTCTGCTCGGCGCGCAAAAAGTAGAGCGACCGTTCAGCAGGTCAAACGTATTCGGGCATGCAATGTGACGTGGCGCCTCGATCCGTCCAGGAGCACCTTGACTTGGCTCGCCGTCGCGCCCGGACCAAGGACAATCCCTTTTTTGCCACTCAGGCGAGGTCCCGCGGCACGCCATTTGCACGGCGTATCCCTGGCGGATCGGAAGGGGGCCCGGTATTTCTGGACAAGAAAGCACCGGGCCTCTTATTTGCGCGCCTTGCACAATGTTTCGGCGGGCCTACTAAGCCGGTTGTTTGTTCTGAGCTATGCGGGTCCTTGGGGCGACACCTCATTCGCGAGCCTCGCGCCATCCATCCGCGAGCCCCTGCTTGCCTAGGCGGGCGGGGGCTTCGCTTTGGCAAAGGCTCAGGCAATCCCTATGCCTTTTTTTACCTACAAGATAATCGATGGGCACTTCGTCTCCGACTTCGGAGCGCATGACTTGCCCAGCGAAATCGAGGCTCAAATTGAGGCAATCAAGCTCGCTTGTTCGTTGCGCGAGGGCCGACCAGAATTGTTAGGTAAAGGCTATTCGATCCTTGTGATCGATGATGACGGCACTGCCGTTTGCTCTATCCCACTTGACGTGACTGGGTGATGGTCGAGAGAGGCCCGCCAGCGTGAACCGGCGGGCTCGAGTCTCTTAGTGGCTCTGATTGCTGCGCTTTGGGTGAGGCGCGGTCGAGGTAACGCTTTTGCTCGCTTGTCGCGGGCGCACGTCCCCGCGGCCTTTATTCTCTGTTTCGAGCAAAATTGAACAGCCGGGATTGTGGATGCGGTTCAGTGTGAGGGATGGCCCGGAAAATAGAAGCGCTAACTGCTGAAGAGTTCGCTTCGCTGCTTGTGGTTGGCAACCAAGCTGTCGCGCTTGGAGGAGGCGCGCCGGATCATCGAGGAGTACGCGGCCAGTCTCCGGGAGATCATCAAGCAGCTACACCGCAAGATGAATTAAGGCCGTCTCAGTTGCGGCCTCTGCCTTTCAGGCTTTAGCTGACCGGGCGCCCGGTCGGGCAATGTCCGCAAGCGACCATGGCAGCACATCCAAGCAGAAAGATCCTGCCGTAAAGGAAATGGCCGCCCGGAGGCGGCTAGTTCTTGGTCTTAGCATCTTCATTATTTTTTCAGGGCGTCAGCAGCGTCCCGCGCCGCATCCTTCACATCTCCAGCGGCGTTGTGGGCGGACCCCTTGGCTTTGTCGATCTTGCCTTCGGTTTCCATGTCTTTATCGCCACTAAGTTTACCGGCACCTTCTTTGATGGCGCCTTTTGCCTTATCGGCAGCGCCCTTCACGTGTTCGCGGTCCATGATCGTGTTCCTTTGCTGTCCGGATGACCAGCCCAACGAAGGAGTTGCGCAGTGGTTCCTCGCGCAGCAGCTCCAAGGCGAAGTGGACCGAATTCGCCGGGTCAAAGACGCCGACCTGAAACCTGCGGTGCGAACGGGCGTTGAGCTCTGTGGATGACAAAGAGCTGCAAGCCCGCAGTGAACAGGCTCTCGTGGTTGTGACGCTCAGTACAGCAACGCTGATCGCGTGCGTCACCTTGCTAGTGTCTCAATTGTAAGCCCGCCTCAGTGCACAACGGCGGTCGTCGTGCGCCGACCGAAGACGACCCCAATCCATGAGCTGGAGCGCTATATGCGGTGTGAGGATTGCTCCGAGGTGCGCGGCTATCGGCACAAGCGCAGCCATTTTGGTGGTGCTGCGGCCGAGGAAGATTTCGGCTAGCGATCCGCCGTCGCATTGGTGGCCAGGGGGGCGATAAGGCGCCTGCTGGAACTAATTGGCGCGGCATCGCCTGGCGTAGCTCCTGAAGTGACGCCCCGAGCAGGATTTTGCCTGTAATGAAACGGACTTTTACTTAACCGCTGCTTCCGATTTTGCACATCGTAAGGTGGAAGAAGGGAGCTCTCCAAATAACAACCTATACTCGCGCGCAAAGTCGCTCAGATGCCAAAACCCGCAGTCCAATGCCACGCTCTTCACGCTGGCCGCCCCATGCTGAAGCTTTTCGCGAGACGTCGATAGCCTTTTCATCCGCACGTAGCGATGAAGCGACATGCCGGTCGAATCCAGTACGGCCGACCGGAGGGTGCGATCTGAAACTCCTAGCTGATCAGCAAGATAGCTGCTGTAAGCAGGCTTCGAACTCTGGATCAGCCGATCAAGCTTCTCGACTATACGGCTATACCGGTCTGACCGGCAAAACGCTTCTTTGCGGCTCATGCTCAGATGACTTTGTACATATCGTCCCATGCTCCGGAAAAGCCGTAAATTTTTACTTATTGTGATTGACGGTGTCGAGCCGCATCAATACTCCGCCGCACCTCCGAGCCTTCACGGGTGGCAGGCACCACCCGTAAATTTCCCAAGTGTCGGCTAGTAGGCCCGCTGGTTAACTAGCGCGGGTTGAGCGCCGCACCATGAAAACACCGAAGCCAAAACAATGGGACGAGCAGGAAGTCCGACGATTGGTCAGGCTCGCCCGGGCACGCGCTGGCGTATCGAAGATAGCAGCCGAGCTGGGCCGTCACGCAGGATCAGTGAGGCGAATGGCGCGAACGATAGGGATACTGTTGAAGAAGTAGCCACGCGCCTCCCTACCAGCGATCAACTCGACGGATTAACGCGCGCACACGACACATTTACCCGGCCAATCGGGTCCAGAGCCAGCAGACATCCCAACTGTCACCCGTTAGGGTGATGCAACTCGATGTCGTCGTTCTAATATTCTTTGCGGCTGCCGGTCCGTAAAAGGCCAATGGAGCGAGAGATGCGCATTTTCAAGACCGTAGCCGGTTTAATGGCCATACTTGCCACGAGCGGAATTTGTACAGTTCTGGCGGAAGATAGTTCGCTTGAATACAACCGCGTGACGTCGAGCGACATTAAATGGGCACCAATCCCCTCTATGCCAAAGGGGACGCAAACGACGGTGCTCCACGGCAATCCGGGCAAGCCTGGCCTGTGCGGATGGGCGGCCTTTGCGTATCGGGCCACGCGGCGCGGGCACGCCTGTTCCGGGCCTGCCGGGCAGGGCTAGCGGGGGTGCGTACGGTAGGCCTCTCATGGGCGGGGCCGCCGCTTGCGACGGCGGCAGCCCCTAGCCGCGAAGGCGGCCTTTACGCGATACATGGGCATCTCCGCGGCTACAGGTAAGCCTCAACCCGGCGATCGTCTTGCGCAACGTGACGTCGCAAGATGACACGTCTGACCTAATGTTCGTGCGTGTGCTGAAGCAGGGCGATCTGCACTTGGTCGGCACGAACCGCATGTTGGGTCTCGTGACCGCCTCACAAATCGCCTCCGCATCGGTGGTGTCGTTCTTCTGCCGCTTGACGTAGGGCTTCACATAGGCCGGAGGCATCAACCGCACCGTATGCCCCAACGCCTGCAGTTCGCGGGACCAATAATGGGATGACGCGCAAGCCTCGATCCCCACCAAGCACGGTGACAACTTCTCAAAGAAGGACAGCACGAAACGGCGCTTGAGCTGGCGGCGGATCACCACCTGACCGGCTGCATCGACACCATGCACTTGAAAGACCGACTTCGCGATATCCAGACCAATCGTCGAAATTGACTGCATAGGCTGCTCCTCCGAATCGTGGGAGCCTCAAACGGCGCCCACTCCTTGGCACTCTCGTGCCCGTGGAGGAGCCGTCCACATGGCGTAATCGCGGGAGCGAGTCACCCCTGAATGAGTGGCTGTTCCCCGATAGGATGGAGATACGGGCTCACGACTGGACGCCGGGCCCAAGCATCGAATGGAGAACAGCCATGGAAGAATATATTGGTCTCGACGTGTCGATGAAAGAGACGGCAGTCGCGATCCGCCGAGCAGGTGAACGGATCTGGCGCGGCAAGTGCGCATCTGATCCCAGCATTATCGCCGAGCTCATCCGCAAGCGGGCGCCAT
>NZ_SPQT01000008.1 GCF_004571025.1 Bradyrhizobium niftali
CCGGGACGACAGCGGAGTGTGTGGTCAGCGCGAACGCACCTCACCCGTAAACGAACGCCTTGTCGTCCAGATCCGTCTTCGGGATCTCGTCCTTCTCGGTCCAGTAATCCTGGCTGTGCTGCCATTCCGGCTTGTCGCCGCGCTTGGGCAGAAGATTCATGTTGCGCATCATGTAGCCGGGATTGAAGTTTTCCGGATCGATCCAGGGCAGGATCGGCATGTTGTGGTCTTCGGGTCGCAAGCGTACCTCGACCTTCTTTTTGCCCTTCGCCTTCATGTGTCCGAGCAGGCGGCAGACGAAATCGGCCACGAGGTCGACGCGCAACGTCCAGCTGGCACGGAAATAGCCGAACACCCAGACCATGTTCGGCACACCCGTGAACATCATGCCGCGATAGGTGACGGTGTCGCCGAAGGCGAGCGGCTTGCCGTCGATCTCGACGGCAATGTCGCCCAGCGCCGCAAGGTTGAAGCCGGTCGCGGTCACGATGACATCGGCTTCGAGCAGCTTGCCCGACTTGAGCTGGATGCCGTTCTCGACGAAACATTCGATCTCGTCGGTGACGACGGATGCCTTGCCGCTGGCGATGCCCTTGAACAGGTCGGCATCCGGCACGAAGGCGATGCGCTGCCGCCACGGCCGGTAGCTCGGCGTAAAGTGTGTCTCGACGTCGTACTCCGGACCAAGAACCGCGCTGATCTGGCCGATCAGTTCCTTCTTCACCTGCTCGGGCTTCGACAGGCAGAGCTTTGTGAACGCATCCTGCTCGAACAATATCTTGCGGCGGACGATCTCGTGGATCCATTCCTCGTCGACCTGGAGCCGGCGCAACTCCTCCGCGATCTCGATGGCGTTGCGGCCGAGCCTGAAATAGGTCGGCGAACGCTGGAGCATGGTCACATGCGCGCATGTGTCGGCGATGTTCGGCACCAGCGTCGCCGCCGTCGCGCCCGAGCCGATCACGACCACCTTCTTGTTCGTGAGGTCGATGTCATCAGGCCAGGTCTGCGGATGGACGATGCGGCCCTTGAAGCGGTCCGTGCCCTTCCACTCCGGCGTGTAACCCTCGGAATGGCGATAATAGCCCTGGCACATCCAGAGGAAGTTTGCGGTGAAGATCTTTGCCTCACCGGTGTCGGTCGTTGTCGCCTCGATGGTCCAGAGATTCTGCTCGCTCGACCAGCTCGCGGAATTGATCTTGTGCTTATAGCGGATGTGCCGGGCGATATCGTTTTCGTCGATCACCTCGTTCATGTAGGCGAGGATTTCTTCGGCGGTTGCGATCGGCGGCCCGACCCACGGCTTGAAGCTGTAGCCGAAAGTGTGGAGGTCGCTGTCCGAGCGAATTCCGGGATAGCGATGCGTGGTCCAGGTGCCGCCGAACGTCTCTTGCGTCTCCAGGATCACGTAGCTGGTGCCCGGAAGCTGCTTGGTGACGTGATAGGCGCTGCCGATGCCGGAGATGCCGGCACCGACGATCAGCACGTCGAAATGTTCAGAGGCCTGTTTGGTTGTGGCGTGACTGCGAACAGCGACATTCATTGTTGCTTCTATGCCTTGCTTGTCTTTTTGGCCGCCCTTGATGAGCGACGCGTTTCCTCCGCGACAGGCATGATCACCCGCCGCGCTTCCGCTTCAACATGGCACAGATCAAGTTGCGGTCAAATCACAGCGCCGCACCCCAGCTCCGCGCGGTCTGCAAGATCCAGTCGCGGTAGAGCGTGAGCGGCGTGACGCCGGTCAGCCCGCCGCAGCCGGCGGCGCCGTTCGGCCCTGTGGACCAGCTGATGAGGCCGACGAGCACGGCGCCGTTCGGCTTGTCCTCGAACACGGGACCTCCGGAATCACCGGTGCAGGCGCCAATTCCGTCGCGAACACCGTTGGTTACGGGATCGACCAGCCGGATCTGAAGCGTGCCGGGCTGGCCGGTGACGACGAGGCCCGCGACGCGCGTCGCGCCGCCGCTCTTGCCGTCACCGCGCACGGTGACGCCGATGCCGGCGATGACGAAGCGGTTGCCGACCTGAATTGGAATATTCGGCATGCCGACCGGCACCGTCGATTTTCCCTTGAGTGGAATTTCCAGTTGCAGCAGCGCCACGTCGGCGGTGGCGCGATGTGCCTGCATCGCCTGCATGTTGAAGCTTGGATGGATCGCGACGGTGCGGACGTTCAGCAATTGCGGCTGGCCGTCGGCGCCGCGATCGACGATCTTGTAGTCCGCGCCGGGCTGCACGCAGTGGGCGACGGTGAGCACGAGTCTTGGCGCGATCAGGCTGCCGGTGCAGAAATTGCCGCGTGAGCCGACGATGGTGACGACGGCACGCGCAACGCCATCGGCCTGCGGCGTGCCGCCGCCGACGATAGCACCGGCGGGCGTGGCGGGCAGCAGCGCAGCGACGATGAGAATTGCAAGCTTCTTCATGGGAACACGCCTTGGCGGCGACCTTGGTGGGGTTGCTTCGGACTGGCCCTTGCCGATAGCGCATGCTAGCCGTCTTGGAAAGGAATTGACGAGGGCAGGACATTGGCGATCGAGGCTGTGATCTTTGATTTTGGCGGCGTGCTGACGAGTTCGCCGTTCGAGGCGTTCGCGCGGTTCGAGACCGAGCGTGGACTGCCCATCGACATCATCCGGCGCACCAACGCCGCCAATCATCTGGAAAACGCCTGGGCCAGGTTCGAGCGCGCCGAGGTCGACATCGACACCTTCGACACGCTGTTCGCGGAGGAGTCGCGCGCGCTCGGCGCGGAGGTGCGCGGCCGCGACGTGCTGCCGCTGCTTCAGGGCGATCTGCGTCCCGAGATGGTCGAAGCTTTGAAGCGCATCAAGGCCGGGCTCAAGACCGGCTGCATCACCAACAATCTGCCCGCCAACGCCATCGGCAGCATGACCGGGCGCTCGCTCTACATCGCCGAGGTGATGGTGCTGTTCGACCACGTCATCGAGTCCGCCAAGATCGGCCTGCGCAAACCCGACCCACGCATTTACAAGATGATGGTCGAGACGCTGAAGGTCGATCCAAGGAATTGCGTCTATCTCGACGATCTCGGCGTCAATCTGAAACCCGCGCGTGAGATGGGCATGACCACCATCAAGGTCACCAGCGGCGCCCAGGCGATCGCCGAGCTCGAGAAGGCGACAGGGCTGAAGCTCTCCTAGGCGCGCTGCCAATTCCTCATCCAGAGGAGCGCGCTTTGCGCGCGTCTCGAAGGATGAAGGCCCGGCTGGTGCCCCTCGCCCTTCGAGACGCCGCGTAGGCGCGGCTCCTCAGGGTGAGGGAGAGAGGTCGGTGCACGCCGCTTCAACAGAAGCGTCATTGCGAGCGCAGCGAAGCAATCCAGAACCCACCGCAGAGACAGTCTGGATTGCTTCGCTGCGCTCGCAATGACGAGATCGGGGCGACTGTCTTCGTGAAACGCCCTACTCCGCCGCGGCGGCGATCCGCTCGGGAAACGCGGCTGCGAGCGAGGCGCGGTCGGGCTTCAGCACACCGCGCTCGGTGATGAGACCGGTGACGAGGCGAGCAGGCGTCACGTCAAACGCGTAATTCGCGACCGGCGAGTTCTCGGGCACGATGCGCACCGTCTCCAACCGGCCGTCGGCGGTGCGGCCGGTCATATCGGTGACCTCCACGCCGCTGCGCTGCTCGATCGGGATGTCGCGGATGCCGTCATGGACGGCGAAATCGATCGTCGGCGACGGCAGCGCGACGTAGAACGGCACGCCGTTGTCATGCGCGGCGAGCGCCTTGAGATACGTGCCGATCTTGTTGCAAACGTCGCCATTGGCGGCGACGCGATCGGTGCCGACGATGGCGAGATCGACCATGCCGTGCTGCATCAGATGGCCGCCGGTGTTGTCGGGGATTACCGTGTGCGGCACGCCGTGATGGCCGAGCTCCCAGGCCGTGAGCGAGGCCCCTTGGTTACGCGGCCGCGTCTCGTCGACCCAGACATGGATCTTGATGCCGCGCTCATGCGCCAGATAGATCGGTGCCGTCGCCGTGCCCCAATCGACGGTCGCAAGCCAGCCGGCATTGCAATGGGTCAGCACGTTGACTGTCTCGCCCGCCTTCTTCGCCGCGATCGCCTCGATCAGCGCCAGGCCGTTGGCGGCGATGCCGCGGTTGATCTCGACGTCCTGCTCGACGATCTCATCGGCGCGCGCATAGGCCGCCTCCGCCCGCTCAACGGGATCGATCGGCGCGAGCGTCGCACGCATCTCGTCCAGGGCCCATTTCAGATTGATTGCGGTCGGGCGTGCCACGACGAGCGTCTCGTAGGCGCGCTTCAGGCCGGCATCGGAAGCGTCCTCGCGCATCGCAAGCGCCATGCCGTAGGCCGCGGTGGCACCGATCAGCGGCGCGCCGCGCACCAGCATGTCGCGGATGGCCACTGCCGCGTCGTCGCAGGAGGTCAGGCGCGCGACAACGAACTCATGGGGCAGCCGGCGCTGGTCGATCGCGCCGACCGACCAGCCGTCGCGCTCACGCCAGATGCTGCGGAAATGCTTGCCGTCGACCTTCATGGCTTTCTGCCTTTCGTCTCACCCACGCAGCACGCGCCCTGCCACCGCATCGAGCTTCTTCAAAAGCTCGGGATCACGCGCCTCGGGCGCGGTGATCAGCGCGGTATCGAGCGCGCGATCCGAACCGATCGGGCACGGCTCATGCTCACGCGGAAAGTCTTGCGCCAGCCGCGCCACCAGCGCCTTCGCCTTGTCGGCATTCGAGGTCAGCACGCGAATGATGTCCTGCACGGTGACGGCGTCGTGGTCGGGATGCCAGCAGTCGAAATCCGTCACCATCGCCACCGTGGCGTAGCAGAGCTCCGCTTCGCGCGCGAGCTTCGCCTCGGGCATGTTGGTCATGCCGATCACGGAATAGCCAAGGGTCTTGTAGGTCATGCTCTCCGCAAGGGTCGAGAACTGCGGCCCTTCCATGCAGACATAGGTGCCGCCGCGCGCGATTGCGATGCCCTCGGCCTCGGCGGCCGCGGCGAGATGGATGCGCAGCCGCGGCGAGACCGGATGGGCCATCGACACATGCGCGACGCAGCCGTGGCCGAAGAACGAGCTCTCGCGCTTGTGGGTGCGGTCGACGAATTGATCGACCAGCACGAAGGTGCCGGGCGGCATCTCTTCCTTGAACGAGCCGCAGGCCGACAGCGAGATCAGGTCGGTGACACCGGCCCGCTTCAGGGCGTCGATATTGGCGCGATAATTGATGTCGGAGGGCGACAGCCTGTGGCCCTTGTCGTGCCGCGGCAGGAACACGATCGGCAGGCCTGCGATGGTCCCGCGCCGCAGGGGCGCCGACGGCTCGCCCCACGGGCTCTTGATCACCTCTTCGCGCGCACCCTCGAGGCCCGGCAGGTCATAGATGCCGGAGCCGCCGATGATGCCCAATACCGCCTGCGTCATGCCTGTTCCACCCTGTCTGCTCCATGCGACATGGTTAAGCTATGCCAGTTTTGCGGCGGTTTTGGAACGGGGGTGGGGGTGGTGCTGTGACGAGCGTGAGGCGCTCGTAACACGTTCGGTGTCGTCCCGGCCTAGTGCGCAATTGCGCACTAGGCCGGGACGACATTGGGGAGACACCTGTGCGTTTAACTAAGCCGCGGTCGCCGGCTGCAATTGGGTCATCACCATCCGCTCCAGCGTCTCGACGGACTGGAAATTCTCCGGCGTGATCTCCGACTGCGGAATGGTGAAGTCGAACTCGGCTTCGACGCCGAGCATCAGGTTGACCATGTCCATCGAGGTCAGGCCGACGTCGACGAGCTTTGCCGACGACGTGACGTCCGCGGCGAGCGCGTTCTGTTCGAGGATGCCCTTCACCAGCTTGATGATGCGATTGCGCACGTCGGTATTGAAGGCCTGCATCGGCAAATTCCCGTTTGTCTAGTCGGACCGGACTGCCGCCTACGATGGGCAGGGACGGCCGATCTCGCAATGGCCGGCACCATTACTTCGCGTTTCTTAGTAAACGATGACTCAGATTGTCTGGAATCCCGGCATCTTCCAGATCCCTAACGCGATCGCGGAAATTCCGACCATGCCAACAACCGGCCCTTAACTGTTCGTTCGGAATTTGGCTTTGTTTACCCTGTATTTCATCGACGAATTTGAATTAAATCCGTAGCCTCGTCTCACAAGCAAAGATGGTCGGAGGATCGCTTACACGGCATCGCGAATGATGCCGGCGATCTCGAACGGCAAACCGGAGGCGGACGAGCATGAACGTGCGTGAAGCAGTTCTCACTGTCGACGAAACGCAGACGAGCCTCCTCGAGCAGGGTCCCTCCCTGATCGAGCGCGCCACCCGAACCGCTGCAGCGGCAGCGGCCGACGCCGACGGGGTCGATCGCGACGCCCGCTTCCCGCACAAGGCCTTCGACGTCGCGCGTGAGCAGAAATTGCTCGGCGTCATGATCCCGGTCGAGTTCGGGGGCTTCGGCGCCTCGATCTACGACGTCACCGATATCTGCTACACGCTCGGGCGGGCCTGCGCCTCGACCGCGATGATCTACGCAATGCACCAGACCAAGGTCGCCTGCGTCGTCAGGCACGGCCACGGCATTCCCTGGATGGAAACCATGATGCGGCGGGTCGCCCGCGACCAGTGGCTGCTCGCCTCCTCCACCACGGAAGGCCAGAACGGCGGCAACATCCGCGCCAGCGCCGCCGCCGTCGACGTCGCCGGCGACACCGTCTCGCTGCTGCGCGACGCCACCGTGATCTCCTACGGCGCCGAGGCCGACGGCCTCGTCACCATCGCCCGCCGCGCCACCGACGCCGCCGCCTCCGACCAGGTGCTGCTGGCGCTCGCCAAGGACGATTACTCGCTGAAGCGGACGCTGGGCTGGGAAACGCTCGGCATGCGCGGCACCTGCTCCACCGGTTTCGAGCTGAAGGTCGACTGCCCGTCCGACCGTGTCTTCCCGGAAGCCTACGACAAGATCCATGCCCAGACGATGACGCCGTTTGCGCATCTGTGCTGGTCCTCGGCCTGGGCCGGCATTGCCGCCGCGGCCGTGACGCGCGCGCAGGCCTTCATCCGCAAGGCGGCCCGCAGCTCCGGCGGCCAGATGCCGCCGGCGGCTGCGCATTTCACGGCAGCGAAGATGTCGCTGGCAAAGCTGCGCGCGCTGATCGCTGCCAATATCGACGCCTTCGCCCGTGCCGAGCACGACGAGCGCGCGCTCGGCTCGCTCGACTTCCAGTCGTCGATCACCCTTCTGAAGGTGCAGGCTTCCGAACTCGCGGTCGAGACCGTGATGCATGCGATGCGCACCGCGGGTCTTTCCGGCTACCGCAACGACGGCGAATTCACCATGGGCCGTCACCTGCGCGACGTGCTGTCGTCGCCGATCATGATCAACAACGACCGTATTCTGGCCAACGCCGCGACCGCGACGCTGATGAGCGGCATTCCGGCGAGCCTTCGGGACTGACAAGCTTTCGAGACTGACGTGCCTTCGCCCAATAAGAATAATTTCAGATAGCAGGAAGTCGAATATGAACATTGCTGTTCTCCCCAACTCGCCTGACACCGCGCCGCAAATCTCGGATCCGCTCGATCATCTCGCCGACAAGCTGTTCCACAGCATGGGCTCGGACGGCGTCTATGCCCGCACCGCGCTCTATGAGGGCATCGTCGAGCGGCTCGCCGCGCTGATCACCAGCCATCGCGAAGCCGGCACCGAAGCGCTGCGCTTTCCACCGGTGATGAGCCGCGCCCAGCTCGAGAAGTCGGGCTATCTCAAGAGCTTTCCGAACCTGCTCGGCTGCGTCTGCGGCCTGCACGGCACCGAACGCGAGATCAACGCCGCGGTCAGCCGCTTCGACGCCGGCGGCGACTGGACCACGTCGCTCTCGCCGGCCGACCTCGTGCTGTCGCCGGCCGCCTGCTACCCCGTCTATCCGATCGCGGCGAGCCGCGGACCCTTGCCGAAGGGCGGTCTCCGCTTCGACGTCGCCGCGGACTGCTTCCGCCGCGAGCCGTCGAAACATCTCGACCGGCTGCAATCGTTCCGGATGCGCGAATATGTCTGCATCGGCACACCCGATGACGTTTCCGATTTCCGCGAGCGCTGGATGGTTCGTGCGCAGGCGATCGCCAGCGATCTCGGCCTGACCTTCCGCGTCGACTATGCCAGCGACCCCTTCTTCGGCCGCGTCGGCCAGATGAAGGCGGTGAGCCAGAAGCAGCAGCAGCTCAAGTTCGAGCTCCTGATCCCGCTGCGCTCGGAAGAGCAGCCGACCGCCTGCATGAGCTTCAACTATCACCGCGAGCATTTCGGCACCACCTGGGGCATCCAGGACGCCAATGGCGAACCGGCCCACACCGGCTGCGTCGCCTTCGGGATGGACCGGCTTGCGGTCGCGATGTTCCACACCCACGGCACAGACCTTTCGGCCTGGCCCGCCAAGGTGCGGGACATCCTCGGCCTGCAGCCGCATGTCGCGGCCGATGCCCATGGCGAGGGCTGGCGCTAGAGCATGATCCGGAAAAGTGCGAAGCGGTTTTCCGAAAAGATCATGCTGAGACGATAGACCAAACGAGGCCTGCCATTTCCACGGGTAAGACGAGCGTGATCCACACCAAGGTCAGATGCCGCGAGATCACCGAGGCCGACGTCGATGCGGTCGCGGACCTGCTGACGCGCGGCTTCGTCGGCCGCTCGCGCAATTACTGGATGCAGGGCCTGCGCCGGCAGGCCTTCCGGCCCGTGCCGGAGGGCTATCCGCGCTTCGGCTACATGCTCGACAATGACGGCACGCCGGTTGGCGTGCTGCTGCTGATCTACACGGCACGGAAGGACTGCGAAGAGACCGCGATCCAGTGCAATTTGTCGAGCTGGTATGTCGATCCGGCCTATCGCAACTACGCCCCGCTGCTGACCAAGATCGCGCAGCGGCACAAGGACGTGACCTATCTCAACATCAGCCCGGCGCCTTGGACCTGGCCGATCATCGAGACGCAGGGCTTTCGCGCCTATTGCCGCGGCATATTCTTTTCGGTGCCTGCGCTGGCGCGGGCCCCGCGCTGGAGCAAGATCGAAGTCGTCTCGCAGCACGCCAAGACGATCGAGGGACTTTCCGAGGCCGAGACCGAACTGCTGACGCGGCATGCGCGCTACAACTGCCTCAGCCTCGTCTGCCGCACGCCGCAGGGAACCTTCCCCTTCATCCTGCAACCGGTGCGCATCCGCCGCGGCTTCATCGCGCCGCCCGCGATGAAGCTGATCTACTGCCGCAGCGCCGCCGAGTACGCCGCCTGCGCAGGCCGCATCGGCCGGCTGCTGCTGCGGCTCGGCAAGATCTCGGTGGCTCTCGATGCCAACGGCCCAGTTCCCGGCCTCGTCGGTATTTATACTGAGCGGCGTGGCCGCAAATATTACAAGGGCCCGCACCAGCCGCAGCTCGCCGATCTCACCGACACGGAACTCGTGCTCTACGGGCCGTAGAAGATCGATCCGTCCCTGTAGCCCGCATGAGCGTAGCGACATGCGGGAACGACTGCCCCGGATATCGCTACGCTTATCCGGGCTACGGGACTGAGATTTGTCGCGCGCTCCCGCCCAACTCTGGCTTGCAGCTACCTTCGCACTCGCGCGCTCGCCTCACGCACTCTCTCCATCGCCAGTCACCCTCCGTAAACTACTGCGCTTAAGGGAATTTTCCGGGGTCTTCGTTACCCTCGGTGCTCGAATTACGCTGTGTTAAGTCGATTGCCCGCCGAGATCACGCCGACCCCATGACGTCGACCTGCGATAACGAGCTTGGTGCACGCCGCGAGCAGGGCCCGGAGGCCCTGGTCGCGCTGAGCCAGCTTGCGCTCGACCACATGGAGCAGGGCGTTTGCGTCTACGATGCCGACAACCGGATCGTGCTGGTCAACCAGCGTTACCTCAGCCTGTTCGACATGTCGGCCGATGTCGTGCGGGTGGGCACGAGCTATCGCGAGGTGCTCGCGCACAGCGCGACTCGTGGGAATTTTCCGGAAAGCGAGCTCGACACGCTGTATTCGACGCGGATCGCGCAAATCGCAGGCGGCAAGCCGTTCCGTACCGAGCAACGGCTGTCGACTGGCCTCGTCATGGCACTCGAGCTGAAGCCGCTTCCCGGCGGCGGCTGGATGACGATCTGCGACGACGTCAGCCGCCTCGCCCGGCTCGAGGCGGAATTGCGCGTGCAGACCGAACGCAGCCAGCATGCGCTCGCCAACATGTCGCACGGCCTCATCATGTATGACGCCGACAGCCGCCTCGTCGTCTGCAACGAACGCTTCCTGAACCTCTACAACCTCGACCCCGAAATCGTGAAGCCGGGCGTCACGCACAGCGCGGCCATCGAACACTGGCTCTCGCGCGGCAATACGCCGGGCATGTCGGCCGACGAATTCCGCGACACCAGGCTCGAGGACGTGCGCGGTCAGAAGGCGAAGACGCTGCTGGTGATGCGCTACGACGGGCGGATGGTGCAGGCGGTCTCCCGCTTCCTGCCCGACGGCGGCTGGGTGACGGTGCACGAAGACGTCACCGAACGGCTGAAATACGAGGAGACGCTGAGGCAGCAGAACTTCATCCTCGACGCGGCGATGGAGAACATGGCGCACGGGCTCGCCTTCTACGACAGCGACATGCGCCTGCGCGTCTGCAACACCACCTACCGCAAGATCTACTGGCTGTCGCCGGAGGAAACCAGGCCCGGCACGCATCTCGGCGAGCTGATCGAACGATCGATGGCGAACGGCGCGTTCGCTTCGGAATACAGCCCGCAACAGCTCCTGGAAGCCGCCAGCGCGCGGATCGCGAACCGCGATTCCTCGCCGATGCGCCGGCGCATGACGAACGACACCGTGATCTCGGTGCGCTATTGCGCCCTGGCCGAGGGCGGCTTCGTCGCCACCTACGAGGACATCACCGAGCGCGAGCGCGCGATCGAGGAGCTGAGCGAGCAGTATCGCCGCTTCGACGCGGCGCTGAACAACATGAGTCAGGGCCTGTGCATGCTCGATTCGAGCCTGCGCGTGATCGTCTGCAACCGCCGCTATATCGAGATGTACGGGCTATCGCCCGACGTTGTGAAGCCGGGCATTTCGATGCGCGAGATCATGGATCACAGCTGCGAGCTCGGCATCCATCCGAACACGACCGGCGCCAGGCTCTACGCCGACTATGTCGAAAGGCTGCGCGAGGGCGAGCACACGTTGCACCGCCATTTGAGCGACGGCCGTATCATCAAGCTCAACCACAAACGGATGGAGCTTGGCGGCTGGGTCGTCACCTATGAGGACGTCACCGAGCGCCACAAGGCCCAGGCCCGCGTTGCGCACATGGCCCGGCACGATTCACTCACCGACCTGCCCAACCGCACGCTGTTCCGCGAGAAGATGGGCGAGGGACTGAACCAGGTCGCGATCGCCGGCGGCGCCATGGCGGTGCTGTGCTTCGACCTCGACAATTTCAAGACCGTCAACGACAGGCTTGGCCATGCCGCCGGCGATCGCCTGCTACGCTGGGTCGCCGCGCGCCTGAAGGAGAATGTCGGCGAGCACGACACCGTCGCGCGCCTCGGCGGCGACGAGTTCGCCGTTCTCCAGCGCGGCCCGCAGCCACAGTCGGCCGAAAAGCTCGCCCGCCGCCTGGTCGAGATCATCGGCCACCCGCCGCCGCTGGAAAGCCAGTCGATCCATGTCGGCGCCTCCGTCGGTATCGCAATCGCGCCCGATCACGGGCTCGATGCCGACGAGCTGATGAAATGCGCCGACCTCGCGCTGTACCAGGCCAAGGCCAGGGGGCGCGGCGCCTATCAGCTGTTCGAACCCGAGATGGAGGAAGAGGCCCGCAGCCGGCACGCGCTGGAGCACGATCTGCGCGGCGCACTGGAGGCGCGTGAATTCCACCTGGTGTTCCAGCCGCAGGTGCGGCTCGACTCCTCCGAGCTCACCGGCTTCGAGGCGCTGCTGCGCTGGAAGCATCCCTCGCGCGGCTTCGTCTCGCCGGCCGAGTTCATTCCGATCGCCGAAGAGAACGGGCTGATCGTGCCGATCGGCGAATGGGTGCTGCGCACGGCCTGCGCGACCGCGGCGTCCTGGCCCGATGTCACGGTCGCGGTGAACCTGTCGCCGGTGCAGTTCCGCTCGCGCGGGCTGGCGGCGATGGTCACGAGCGCGCTCGCGGAGGCCGGCCTGCCGCCGCAGCGGCTCGAACTGGAGGTCACCGAGACCGCACTGCTCGACGACAGCGAGGCGACGATCGAGATCTTGCACCAGCTTCGCGCACTCGGCGTGCGCGTCAGCCTCGATGATTTCGGCGTCGGCTATTCCTCGCTGAGCTATCTGCGCAAGTTTCCGTTCGACCGCATCAAGATAGACCGCTCCTTCGTCGGCACGCTCGGCGAAAGCCCGGAGAGCGTCGCCATCGTCCGCACCATCGCGAGCCTCGGCTCCGTGCTCGGCGTCGAGACCACGGCTGAGGGTGTGGAGACCGAGGAGCAGCTCGACTTCGTGCGCGAATGCGGCTGCACCGCGGTGCAGGGCTATTACTTCGGCAGACCGTGCCCGGCGACCGAGGTCGGGCGCACCATCGAGACGCTGAACGCGGTTCGCCGCGTGGCGTAAGGCTGCTGCATGATCAATCCTCGCCGGTTCCTTCGAGTCGATCACGCAGAGCGTTGAGCACCCGGTGGGCGATCTCGACCTCCTTCACTGACAGCCCATCCGACAGGCCGTTGACCCACGGGACCTGCAGGCGGCCAGCCGCATCGTAGATCTGCCTGCCCTTTTCAGTGAGCACCACAAGCTGCGCCCGGCGATGATGCGGGTTGACCTCGAACACAACGAGACCATCGCGCTCGAGGTCGTTGACGATGCGCTGCACGTTCTGGCGATTGGCGCCGAGATTGCGGGCGAGCCAGGCGACCGGCTCCGGGCGCTCGGCATCGGCGATCGCCCCCAGGATCTGCCAGCGCGCACTGGTGAGGCCGAGCGACGTCACCAGCCGATCGCCGGCGGTCAGAAGCAGGCTGTTGGCTCGGAACAGGTCGAGGATGAGGCCGGTCAGGGCTTCGCCCGCCGGGGTCCGCTTGGTCTTGCTCATTTGGCACTACTACTCCGTATTGACATCATCATGTCAATTAGCTATGTCCTGGACTGCCGAATTGACATTATGATACCAAATTGACCGGAGCGATGTCATGCCTCAAATGCGTCCCCTCGACCCTTCCTTCCCGATCGACCGTCAGATCGCGCTCGAAACCGGCCCCGTGGTGCTCGTGAACGTCTTCACGCTCGACCCCGAGGACGAGCAGAGCTTCCTGGAGAGCTGGCAGAACGATGCCGCCTTCATGAAACGGCAGCCGGGCTTCATCTCGACCCAGCTCCACCGCGCCGTTGGCGACAGCGCGACCTATCTGAATTACGCAATTTGGGAATCCAACGCACATTTCCGCGCTGCGTTCACGCACCCGGAATTCCGCGCCAAGATTGCGGTCTACCCCACATCCGCCGTCGCGAGCCCGCATCTGTTTCAGAAGGTCGCGGTAGCAGGCATTTGCGTGGCGTAGCTGCCACATCGTCATTGCGAGCGCAGATCGTAGGGTGGGAAGGCGCACTTGCGCCGTGCCCACCAATTTAACGCGTGTTGCTGGCTCGAACTGCGAGGCGCGCCGTCTGAAGCGCTTCGATCACTTTCTCCAAGTCCTCCAGACCCAGCACGACCTCCAAATCGCTACCGTGCCTCAACGACAACGCCAACCCGGCAAGATCGTCGATAACGCGCACCAGCACGAGAGCCTCATCGCCGCTCTCACGATCTACGAAGCTTATCGGAGGAATTGTCACCCGACGTAATCTCCTACTTCGTACAGCGCCTCTTGAAACCGGTGGGCACGCTTCGCTTTGCCCACCCTACGGCTCCTCAGCCCGCCGCGGGCAGCACGCTGTCCGGCGGCGCAGGCCACGGGCGCTCGGCTGACGCGAGCCCGATCAGGCGGCCCTGGATGTAGTCGCAGCCCCAGTCGCGCAGCATGTTTGCGGCCTCGTCGTCCTGCACCCATTCGGCGACCGTCTTGATGTCGAGGCGGCGGGCGAGGTCGATCAGGGTCTGCACGAAAGCGCGATCGTCGGCGGAACGGGTGATGTTCTGCACGAAGGCGCCGTCGATCTTGACGATGTCGACGCCGAGCTTGCGCAAATTGCGGAACGAGGTGTAGCCGGCGCCGAAATCGTCGATGGCGATGCGGCTGCCGAAATTCTTCAGCCGGGTGACGAAGCCACGGACATCGTCGATGTCCTGGATCGCGACCGTCTCGGTGATCTCGACGATCAGCCGCTCGGCGACCCCGGGATGGGCCAGCATCAGCGACTCGATTCCCGCCCACCAATCGGGATCCATGGTGGTGTCGGGCGAGATGTTGAGGCTGAGACTGACATCGGGCGCGGCCGCGAGCTCGGCGACCACGAGCTCGAGTACGCGGTGATCGACGAGGCGGATGAGGCCGAGCCGCTCGGCGACCGGCACGATGTCGGGCGCGAGCAGCACCTGGCCGTCGCCCTGGTCCATCCGCACCAGGCATTCATGGAACGCGCGCTCGCGCGAGACGGCCGAGACCACCGGCTCATAGGCGAGCTTGATGCGGCGCTCGTTCAGTGCGGTGACGATCTCGTCGGTGACGCGGATGTTGACGCGGCGCTGCGCGTCGCGCGTGGCATCCGGACGCCACGCCGCAAACGAGCCGGAGCGCCGGCGCTTTGCCGCGTCCAACGTCTCATGGGCGCGGTTGACCGCCTCGTCCGTATTGCGGGCATAGCGCGGCACGCTGACCGCGCCGATCGAGGCGGTGACCGAGACCGGACCGGATTTCGTCGGCACCACTTCGTCGCGGATACCGGCGAGGAAACGCTCGGCCGCGACGTTCATGTCGTCGATGGTGCAGTTCTTCAGGATCAGGCCGAACTTGTTGCCGGAGAAGCGCCCGAGCACGTCGCCGCCGCGCAGCCGCGCGCGAATGCGTTTGCCGACGTCGAGGATCACGGCGTCCGCAACGTCGAAGCCGAAGGCGTCGTTGACGCGGGCGAGATGATCGATGCCGACCAGCATGAAGGCGGCGGTCGAGCGGAAGCGGGTCGTCTCCTCGATCGCCTCGGCCAGCGCCGCGATCAGGTGGGAGCGGTTGAGCTCGCCGGTCAGCGGATCGAGCCGGGCCAGCCTGGTCAATTCCTCGTCGCGGGCGTGGCGCTCATTGTTGATGCGGACGGAGCCGATCGCGCGGACCGGGCGGCCGTCGGGGCCGGCGAACCAGCGGCCGGTCTCCTCGACCCAGACCACGGGATCGGAGGCGCTCATGCGCACGCCGTATTCGACCCGGTAAGGCGTGCCGTCGGCGCCGTGCACGGCGGATGTCTGCGCCAGCGCGGCGGTCCGCAGCGACGGCGCAGGCTCGATCAGCTTGGCGAATTCGGCACCGGTCGCGAGCCGCTCGGCGGGGATGCCGGGGAATACGGCACTGAGCTGCTCACCCCAGACGATGACGTCGCTGGCGATGTCCCAGGCGAACACGGCCTGGCCGAGCGCGGCCAGGATGTCGGAGGCTTGCGGCAATGCGGGGGTCAATATCGCCTCGTTTCGGGACAGCGGGGAGTCCTATGCCGGCACAGGATAGAGCCAGATTCGCCCCCAACCCTAGGCAAAGTTGATAAACAATTTGGAAACCATGTTTCGGGGCGGTGCGGAACCAAACCGGCCCGGCCGGCATAGGCCTTGCGAGTACATGACTCGCACCGGCGCCCGCGTCCCGAAACGCGACAATCTTCGCCGGATCAACGGTGATTGCGATGTTGAGTACCGATCGATCGGACTTGGCGGACTACGGCACAGGCTCGGCCCTGGTGCCGCTGCTGCCGACGTTACAATGGGTTAACAAGGCGCCGATGCCTCGCCCCGATCCGAGCTTCGTCACCCAGCTCATCGCCAATGCCGAGCATTTGCCCCAGGCCAGCCGGCTCCGCCGAGCCTCCTCCGAAGATGCGCGGATGGCCTATGGCAGCAAGCGCCCGCTCGGAAGCGTCAGCGCGCGCACGCGGCAGGTGGCTTGAGATCGATCAGCGCGGCGCGTCGGGAGACGGCGTGCCGTTGCCGTTGCCCGGCTGCAAATGCGGCGAGGGGATTTCCGGCGAGGTCGTGCCTTGCACCGGCTTCGGCGCCGGATGGTCCATCAGCACGGATTCGGCGACCGATTGCGCGGAGGGCGCGGGCGGCACCGGGGCTGCCTGCGGTACCGATACCGGCTCGAACTTGGGCTCGGACGCAACGTCATCCGCCGGCGCCTCGGCCTGGCGCTTGGCCTTGCGCGGCGCCGGCACCGTCGTCTCGGCGACATAGGTGACACGGCGGCGCGTGCGCTGGGCGATGCCGCCGAGGAAATCGGCCATCGCGAGCAGCACCAGCAGGAAATAGGTGGAGTTGCCGAATTTGGGCCACATCACGAATTCGGCCGCGGCGGCGCCGAACAGGATCAGCGACAGCAAGTGATCCATCAGGAATTTCGCGCCGGGCCGCGCGCCCTTGACCACTTCGAGCAGCAGCAGCACCACACCAAGCGCGAGCAGGAGATCGGAGAGCGTGACCGGCCAGGTCTCGCCCGTGATCATCGGCACCTTGAACAGCACGTCCGAGAAGGACACGCTGGGCATCAGGAAGGCGATGATGTTGTAGACCGCGAGCGGAATCAGAAGCAGCGGGAAACCGACCATCGGCAAAATGCCTTCTCGATCAAGATATCCGGACAGAACAACGCAGCGGCGAAGCATTCGCTCCGCCGCCGTCACCGTCATATCTCATGGGGTGGCCGAAATCAGGCAGGTCAAATCGTCCCGCCTGAAGAAAAAGTCCTGACCTCAGGACTCTTTCTTCTTCAGGACCTGCCGGCCCTTGTACATGCCGGTCTTGAGGTCGAGATGGTGCGGACGACGGAGCTCGCCGGAGTCCTTGTCTTCCACGTAGGTCGGCTTCTTGATGGCGTCTGCCGAGCGGCGCATGCCACGGCGCGACGGCGAGGTTTTTCTTCTCGGAACGGCCATTTCAATATCCTCTAGGGATTGGTGTTATCAGGGCATCGTCCGCGAGGGACGGCTCAGCACCCGCAATACGAGGCGAGCTGAATGCCGATCAAGGCCGCGCTTATAGAGGAAGGCTGGCCGCAAAGCTAGGCTCTTGGGTCGGAAAATGCGCCCGAAAAAGGCCCGAAATCAGCGATTTTCCCGCCAGCAGGTCGCAAGCGTCGAGGCCTGCGCCCTTACCACATAGGTCCCGGCCAGCCGCCGGACACCCGGCCCAGGGTTCCTGGCGCTGCGTTTGACCGGATTCGGCAGGATCGAGGCCAGAAGTGCCGCCTCCCGGGGGGAGAGGCTGGCGGCCGATTTGCCGAAGGCATAGGCGCTGGCCGTCTCCACCCCAAACTGGCCCTGCGGACCGAGCTCGGCGATGTTGAGGTAAATTTCCAGGATCCGCGGCTTGGGCAGGACGAAATCGATCCACAACGCCAGCGGGAATTCCAGCGCCTTGCGGATGAAGTCCCGCCCCTGCCAGAGGAATAGGTTCTTCGCCACCTGCTGGGTGATGGTGGAGGCGCCCCGGAACGGCGTACCGTCCTCCTTCGCGTCGTCGATCGCCTCGCGCAGCGCGCCCCAGTCGATGCCGTGATGCTTGCAGAAATGAGCGTCTTCGGCCGCCACCACCGAGCGCGGCAGGTAAGGCGACATCGCCGCGAGATCGATCCATTCCCGCTGCATCGGCGCGCCCCGCAAGCTTCGCCAGGCCATCAGCGTCGAAACGGGATGGCCGGTGCGGTAGAACGGCGCGATCACATAGGGCGCGAGAACCACGACCGCGAGCGCTAGCAGCAGGATTTTAACGATGCGCAAATCGACCTTTCCGGCGCAAAATGAAACGCGGCCACGGGCCCAGCCATTAAGTCTGTGATAATTCGGGTCTTTTCCAGCACTTTTTAGGCCTTCCAAACGATTGACTGAGGCGGGCTCATAAAGGATTGTCCCGCCGAATTTTAGTTCTGGAGCCCTTCTTGATGACCGGCACGTCCCCGTCCGATTTCGCCAAACGTCTGGACAAGACCGCTGATGACACCGAGGCCCTGCTCGGGCGCCTCCTGGCGGACGACATCCTGCCCGATGAAATCGCCCGTCCCAAGCGACTGATGGACGCAATGCGCTATTCGAGCCTGAACGGCGGCAAGCGCCTGCGACCGTTCCTGGTGGTCGAAAGCGCGGCCGTGTTCGGCGTGCCGCGCGAGGCGGCCCTGCTCGCCGGTGCGGCGCTCGAATGCATCCACTGCTACTCGCTGATTCACGACGACCTGCCCGCGATGGACAATTCGGACCTGCGCCGGGGCCGTCCCACCCTGCACAAGAAGACCGACGACGCGACCGCGATCCTCGCCGGCGACGGCCTGCTCACGCTCGCTTTCGACATCATTACCCGCGACGAGATCCATCGTGACGCCAATGTGCGGCTGCTCTTGACGCGCGCGCTGGCGCGCTGCGCCGGCATCGGCGGCATGGTCGGCGGCCAGATCCTCGATCTCGCCGGCGAAGGCCGCTTTGGCGGCAACGAGCCGATCGATGTCGCGCGTATCCAGCAGATGAAGACCGGCGCGCTGCTGCGCTACGGCTGCATCGCCGGCGCGCTCCTCGGCCAGGCCACGCAGAAGGAATATCAGGCGCTCGACGACTACGGCCGCGCGCTCGGCGAGGCCTTCCAGATCGCCGACGATCTGCTCGACGTCGAAGGCGATGCGGCCGCGCTCGGCAAGCCCTCGGGTCAGGACGCAGCGATGGGCAAGACCACCTTCGTCACCCAGCTCGGCATCGAAGGCGCCAAGCAGCGCGTGCGCGACCTGCTCGCGCGGGCCGACAGCGCAGTCTCGATCTTCGGCGATCGCGCCGCCGTGCTGCAAGCCGCGGCGCGGTTTGTCGCCGAGCGCAAGAACTGACCGTGCGATGACGGGCATCGACAAAGACGATCCCGTCCTCGCGCGCTTCCAGAAAATGTCGCGGCCGATGCGCGTGATTTACGCGCGGCCGCGAACATTCATTTCACTCGGCTTCGGCATCCTGGTGTTTCTGTTGCTGCCCGGCACCCTGCGGCTGGCGACGCGGCTCGTGCTCGGCTGGGATGCGCTGATCGCGGTCTATCTGGTGCTGGTCTACGTGATGATGCTGAACAACGACCACCAGCACATCCGCCGCAACGCAGCGATGCAGGACGACGGCCGCTTCGTGATCCTGCTGGTGACGGCGATCGGCGCGTTCGCGAGCATCGCGGCGATCGTCGCCGAGCTCGGCGCCCATCGCGGCGCCGCGGAGCTGACGATCGCGATCACCACCATCGCGCTGTCATGGGCCGCCGTGCACACCACCTTCGCGCTGCATTACGCCCACGACTATTACCGGCACCCGCCGGGTGGGTTGCAGTTCCCGAGCGGCGACAAGGAAGACCACGCCGACTATTGGGACTTCGTCTATTTCTCCTTCGTGATCGGCATGACCGCGCAGGTCTCCGATGTCGGCATCACCGACAAGACCATCCGCCGCACGGCGACGGCGCACGGCATCGTGTCCTTCATCTACAACACGGCATTGCTGGCGCTGACGGTGAACATCGCGGCAAGCGCGATTGCGACGTGATCCCCCGACATTGTCCCGGCTCCGCCAGGACGATGTCGGGAAGCAGTAGCCTTCTCAGTTGCAGACCTCGGCATTGGCATCAACGTGGGGGCCGCCGCCACCGCGATATACGAGGCGGCAGCCGGGCCTGACCGGCCGGCAGAGGAGATCGTTGCAGAAAATCCGACCGCCGCCGCCCGAGGCGCGACCCGCGCCGGCCGCTGCAGCGGCACCATAGCCGCCCGCCGCACCAGCAGACGCGCCGCCGGACTGACGACCCTGCCGTGCGGGACGCTCATCGCCGTCGTCGCGCTTGGCCGTCGTCGGCTTGGCCGTTGCGGGCTTGGAGGCACGCTGCTTCTCGCACTCATTGTCGTCGTTGACCGCATAGCCGTCACGACAGACGACCTTGCTGCATTTGTCGCCGTCGGCCTTGAAGCCGTGCTCGCAGACCAGCGGGCAGACGCGCGACGGTTTTGACTTGACCGCATCGAGCGCATCGGTGCTCGCCACCTTCACGTCGAGCTTGGTGCCGGCATAGCGGTTGAACTGCGACAGCGACCGCTGCGAGGAGTTATTCCAATTGCCGTCGGCCTGCCCCGAGAAGCAGCCGACGCGGCCGAGCTCGGTCTGCACCGAGCGGCTGAGATCGGCCGGCGCAGTCGCGGGCGTCAGTGACGCGACGTTGATGCCGGCCGGGCTCGCCGTGCTGGCCGGCGCAGCGCCCGGGGCCGTGGCGGCAAGGTTGACGCGCTGCTGCTCGGCGGCGGCCGCCTGCTGCTGCGCCTGTTCCTTCGCCTTCTGGGCGGCAAGCTGCGCCTGCTCGGCGGCCTTCGCGTCGGCCGCAGCCTTGGCCTGCGCATCCTTCTGCGCACCGAGGGCGGCAAGACGGTCGCGCTCGGCCTCGGCCTGCTTGGCCTTCTCGATCGCCGCCGCATGAGCCTGCTCGGCGCCGATCTTCTCGAGCTGGAGCTTGGCGAGGCTGGAATAGAAGCCGTCGGGATGCTGAGCGAGGAAGGCATCCCATGCCGCCCTGTTGCCGACCTGGAGCGCGAGCTCGTAGTCGCGGCGGATGTCGGCCTGCGGGTTCGCCACGGGCGCCGCTGCAGCCACCACCTTGACCGGCACCAGCGGGACATCGTCGCCGCCGAGCGAGCCATAGACGAACGGCTCCTGCTTGTTGCCGGTCGACTTGAGCACGTCGTCGCGCACGAAGCCGAAGGCGCGCCGGACATCGAGGCCCGGCGTCGTCAGGTGCTTCGACAGCGCAACCGTAAACGGGCTGTTGGCGCCGTCGCCGTCCTGTGCCGTGAAGCCGGCCTTGGCCGAATAGGCAATCAGCGTGTTGGGACTGGTCGGCTCGACCTGGGCGAGGCCCCGGCCGATGCCGCGCGAGGCCACCGTGCGCTTCATGGTCTTGCCGAACGGGTTGTCGCGGCAGGCATCCAGGATCACCAGGCGGAGCAGCTTGGCGGGTTCGACGGCGACCAGGACGCGGTCGAGCGAGAGTGCCTCGTCATAGACGTCGGTATCGCGCTCGAGCTTGGCGTCAACGGGGATCAGATAATTGGAGCCTTCGACCTCGATGCCGTGACCGGCGTAGTAGACCACGGCGATGTCGGCATCGCGGGTCGCGTCCGCGAAGTCGCGCAGCACGCGCCGCGTATCCAGGGCCGACAAATCGTGCCGGTAATCGACGGTGTCGAAACCGGCATCCTTCAGTGTCTTCGCCATCACCGAACCGTCATTGACAGGGTTGGTGAGCGACGGCGCATGCTGATAGGCCGAATTGGCCAGCACCAACGCCACGCGCTTTCCGGCGAAAGCAGGTTCGGCGCCGAACAGCAGCGCGAGGGCGAGGAGAAGCGGGCAAAGTCTGAGCAAATTGCGCATGACACGACTTCCGAAAGTTCAGGACCACTCGAGCCCTTTGGGATCGTTCTTGTAGGCTGTGCTTGTGATGGAGGTCACGAAGGCGGCGCTGAGGACAGACGGGATGCCCCCTCGGGTTTGTCGCGCCAGCGCCGTCGCGGTTCGCTGAGGCGTGGGCTGGTTCCCTCATCCATCCCCGACGTGCCCCCGGTATTGCGGCAGATTGTCCGTAATCTCATGCCAGGGCGCCTTCGAGCCGACGAAAATATGGGCGCTGGGCCGGATCGAGGGGGCATCGACCAGGGTTCCCATGGCGACATGGACCCATTTTCCGTCGCGCACCCGGGAATAAAGCAGCGAGCCGCAACGGGCGCAGTGGGCGTCATGGGTGGTGTCGTCCCCGAAAATGATCCGCTGGTCGTCACCCCGGACGATGCGGAGCTTCTCTTGCGGAATGCCGGCGAACGGCTTGAAAGCGGAGCCGGTGGTGCGACGGCAGTTCGAACAGTGGCAGTTCATTGCGTAAGAGAATTGGTCCGCTACCTCGTAGCGCACGGCGCGGCAGTAGCATTCGCCGGTGAGAATACGAGCGTTCGAGTTTTCTGATCCGGTCATGGCAACGCCTGCGCGCAAATGGCTGACACACCCATAGCGCATTTTGATGCGTACGACTAAATTCCCCCAAGCCATCATTCAAAGGAATGACCCATGAGCCAGAATCGTTCGAGCGTCGAAGCCGTCGTGCAAAGCTATTTTGACGGACTCTACGAGGGCGATGCCGACAAACTCGGCGCCATCTTCCATCCCTCCGCCGATCTGCGCTGGGTCGAGAAGGGTGAATTACAGGTACTGACCGTGCCGGATTGGCTCGACCGCGTGCGCAAGCGTCCCTCCGGCAAGGCCGAAGGCAAGCCGCGCGAGGATTTCATCGTCACCATCGACCGTTCGGACGACAAGACCGCCTTCATCAAGGTCCGGTGCCAGCTGCCGCCACGGTTCTTCACCGACTACCTGGTGGCGATGAAGCTCGCCGACGGCTGGCAGATTGTATCGAAATCGTACCGGTATGACCTGAGGGAGTGAGGGGACGCCCTTCGCAATGACGGTGTAGAGACATCGTACACTGCGTTCCCTCCCCCCTTGCGGGGGAGGGTTAGGGAGGGGGTGCCACACGGCGTGCTCTATCGATTTCTGCGTGCGTGAAGCGACAATCTCTGTCGCGATGGATAAACCTCTTCCTGGGCTACCCCCCTCCCCTGCCCTCCCCCGCAAGGGGGGAGGGAGTGCAGTTTGCTTGTGGCTGCACTTTTCGCGCTCCAGCCGTTTACATCAATGAAGGTCCCCCATGCATCTCGACCGCCGCTCCCTGCTCGCCTCGCTGTGCTGGATGGCCGCTTCTCCCGCGCTTGCCGCCGGCGCGCCGCCTGAGCTCGAGGCCTATGAGCGCGAAAGCGGCGGACGGATCGGACTCTACGCGGAGAACCTTGCGACCGGCGCGAAGATCGCCTGGCGCGCCGACGAGCGGTTCGTCATGTGCTCGACGTTCAAGGCCTCACTTGCGGCCTGCGTGCTGGCGCGGGTCGATCGCGGCCAGGAGCAGCTCGCGGCCATGATCCCTTACGGCCAGGCCGACCTGCTGAGCTATGCGCCGGTTGCCAAGCAAAATCTCGCGGCCGGCAAGATGTCGGTCGCCGAGATGTGCAAGGCGATCGTCGAGCTCAGCGACAACACCTGCGCCAATCTGCTGCTGGCGCGGATCGGCGGGCCGGCCGCCCTCACCGCGTTCTGGCGATCGCTTGGTGACACCACCTCACGGATCGACCACAACGAGCCTGAGGTCAATCGCTCCGCGCCCGGCGATCCCCACGACACCACGACGCCGGCAGCGATGGCCGGCAATCTGCGGCGGCTGGTGACGGGCGAAGCGCTGTCGCCGGCATCGCGTGCCCAGCTCACCGAATGGATGGTGGGCTGCAAGACCGGTGCGAACCGGCTGCGCGGTGGCCTGCCCGCAAGCTGGACCATCGGCGACAAGACCGGCAACAACGGCGAGGACGCATCGGGCGATATCGCGGTCGCCTGGACCACGCCGGACACGCCGATCCTGATCGCGGCCTACACCCAGGGCGGCTCGCCGACTGCCCCGCAGATCGAGGCCGCGTTCGCGCGCATCGGACGCATGGTGGCAGGGCGCCTGGCGTAATGCCACCGCATTGACCTCTTGGCCGCTTCCGGGCGAAGACAGGCCATGATCGCAGCGAAATTCCAGACCTTCCTCATCCTGCTCGCCGTGCTGGCGGGCACCGCGCTCGTCGCCCGCCGTTTCAACATCGCGCCTGCGATCTTGCTGATGCTGTCCGGCGTCGGCCTCGCCTTCGTGCCGGGCATGCCGCCGGTGGAACTGCCGCCGGAGCTGGTGCTGCTGATGGTGCTGCCGCCGCTGATCTACTCGGCCAGCGTCGCCATGAGCTGGCGCGAGTTCCGGAACAATCTGCGCCCAATTGTGCTGCTCGCGGTCGGCGCGGTGATCTTCACCGCGGCGATGGTGGCGGCCGCCACGCATTATTTGATCGGCCTACCATGGACCATCGGCTTCCTGCTCGGGGCCATCGTCGCGCCGCCCGACGTGGTGGCGCCGCTCGCGATCGCGCGACGGCTCAACATACCGCGCCGCCTCCTGGTCATACTCGAAGGCGAAGGGCTCGCGAATGACGCCACCGCACTGATCCTCTACCGCTTCGCGCTCGCCGCCATCATGGTCGGCCATTTATCGCTGCCGCTGGCGGCCGGCGAGTTTGCCCTCATCGTCGCCGGCGAGATCGCCTTCGGCATCGGCGTCGGCTGGCTCTCGCTGCGCTTCCGCAAATGGGCGAAGGATCAGCAGGTCGAGCTCACGCTGTCGCTGATCACACCTTACGTCTCCTACTGGCTGCCCGAGCATGTCGGCGGCTCCGGCGTGATCGCCACCGTCGCCTGCGGGCTCTATGTGAGCTGGAACGGCCCGCTGCTGATCTCCTCGGCGACGCGCCTGCAAGGCATCTTCTTCTGGGACCTCATCATCTATCTGATCGAGGGCTTGCTGTTCCTGCTCACCGGCTTCCAGATGCGCGCGCTCTACGAGAAATCGAAGGCGTTCCCGCTCGACGACATCCTCATCGCGACCGCCGTCGTGCTGATGATCATTGTGACCGCGCGCTTCGCCTGGCTCTATCCCGCGACTTATCTGCCGCGGATCTTCTCCAAATCATTGCGCAAGCGCGATCCGTCGCCGCCATGGCAATGGCCGTTCGTGCTCGCCTTCACCGGCGTGCGCGGCGCGGTGTCGCTGGCGGCGGCGCTGGCGCTGCCGTTCACCCTGCCGGGCGGCGAGGCCTTTCCGTATCGCGACCTGATCCTGTTCGTCGCCTTCGGCGTCATCTTCGTCACGCTGATCGGCGTCGGACTGACGCTGCCGCCGGTGGTGCGCTGGCTCGGCGTCGCTGAAGCCGGCCGCAACGAGCATGTCGCCGAGCATGAGGCCGAGATCACCGCGCGGCGCCAGGCGCTCGACGCCGCGCTGAAGTCGCTCGACGCTCTGGCCGAAGGAAAGGAGGTCTCGGATGAAGTGATGAGGCTTCTGCGCGCCCGCCACGAGATCCGCGCCAACCAGCTTCCCGATTCCCTCGATCCCGCGCACCACGACGTCTCCGCCGCCGGCACCGCGCTGACCCGCGAGCTGATCGTCGCCGAACGCAAATTCATCCACGACCTCCTGCGCGACGGCCAGATCACCGACGAGACGCGGCGCCGGATCGAGCGCGATCTGGATCTGGAAGAGGCGAGCTTGGCGAACCGTGAGTATCGGGGCGTGCCGCTGTAGCTTCTCGTCAAGCTACCGCCTCACGCAAAACTCCCCCATCGCGGCCGCGACAGCTCCCGCGATCATCTCCTGCCGCTCCAGGGAGTTCATCGCCATTTCCTCGTCGCGGTTGATGATCGAGCCGGCTTCGAGCAGCACCGCGGCACTTCTCGTTCGCGACAGCACGACGAGCCCGTCATAGCGGTAGACACCGAGATCCTTGTCGAGCAATTGGCGCCGGTAGCGGCCCATCACCGGCAATGTGTATTGGCTGGCATAGTGCAGGCCCTGCTCTTTCAACTGCCGCCCGATCATCCGGGCCAGCAACAGGCTGGTGGCGAAGTGCGAATTGCGTTCGGATACGAACAGCGAATAGCCTGAAAACCGATCGCTGAAATAACTCATCGCGCCGTCGAATTCCCAGGTCTCGAGCAGCTTGTCCGGCACCGAGTCGTGATGGATCGACAGCAGGAGATCGGCCCGGCCGTCATTCGCGGCACTGACGCGCTTGAACAGGCTCGGCCGCGCCTTGCCGTCCGTAACGAGCAGGCGGGTTGCGGCAAAGCCCTGGTCCCTGAGTTTCGCCGTGATCAGCGTTCCGAGCCGGAAGTTGAAGCCGAACTCCGGATCATTGCGCGCGCTCAGCGCGCCGTAGGAGTCCGGGGTGTGCCCGACATCCACGACGATCCGGAATTTCGGCATCTCACATCTGGCCGATGGCGCCGGCGGCTTCGGCTTGGACTTGGGCCCGGGCTTCGCCATCGTTCGCGCGGCAGCGGCATGTCCGCGCTCAACGGGGGCCAGCGACGACAGCAGGGTCGACGCGACCAATCCGGCGATGATGCTGCGCAACTGCCCCAAGCGCTACTCCGCTGCTGCGACCTTGGGACGGCCGACGAAGCCTGCGACATCGCCAAAACGTTCCAGCATCACCGCCGGCAGGTCCTTGGCCCTGCTGGTGACGCAGGCGCCGGAGCGCACCGCGTAGCGATCCTGGTGTGCGGCCTGCGGCGGCGGCTCGCCCTGCTGAAGCGCGCGCGCCAGCTCCATCACGACTTTCCGGAAATGCATGATGCCGAGATCGGTCGGGCCGAGATGCTCCCGGGTACGGTCGGCGATCGGGCCCTGGCTGTCCTGCACGGCGGCGTCCTGCTCGGAGACGCCCTTGATGCCGGTGTAGCTCATGGTCTTCTGGAGCTTGCGGTCGATCAGATAATCGTTCCCCTTGTGGCGCAGTGGCACGTAATTGTCGTCGACCTCCGCGATCACGCCGTTGCCGCGATCGAACGCGTCGCGTTCGGCTTGCGTCAGCGGCCGCACGGGATTCCAGGCATAGGTGTAGATCCAGCAATTGGTGTCGGTGACGGGCACGAAGGTCTGGCCGAAGATGTTCTCACCCGGCATCGCGCTCGGCGCATAGGCGTGGAACGGCATCAGGAACTGCGCGATCCGCCAATAGATGTTGTCGCTGCCGGTGAGCCGGCCACCGGCGATCGTCAGTCCCGCTTCATGCGGACTGACCTTGATCACGGGGCGCGGATCCTCGGCGATCCAGCGCATGTGATCGGTGCTGACGCGGACAAGCGGATTCACAAAGTGCTTCTTGATGTCCAGAATCTCGTTCTCCTCCTTGTCGAAGGAGAGATGGGCGAAGGTGAAATGCGCGGTGTCGATCGAGCCCTCCAGCGCCTGCACCCAGTTGCAGTCCTGCCATTTCTTGCTGACGTAACGATGCGAGGCCGGCAGCAGCGCCATTTCGAGATCGGGCAGCTCGGGCATGGCGTCCGCTGGGCCCATATAGGCCCAGATCATCTCTCCCCATTCGCGCACCGGATAGGACTTGATGCGGATGAGATCCTTGGCGTTGAGATCGGGATAGGAGGTCGGCATGTCCACGCAGCGACCGTCGGTATCGAACTTCCAGCCGTGATAGACGCAGCGGATGCCGCACTCCTCAACGCGCCCAAGCCAGAGATTGGCGCCGCGATGCGGGCAGTATTGATCGATGACACCGACAACGCCGCGCGAATCGCGGAAGGCGAGCAGCTCCTCGCCGAGCACGGTGATCTTCTTGGGCTCGCTGTCGGGCTCGGGCAGTTCTTCGGACAGCAGGACGGGAATCCAGAAGCGGCGCAACAGCTCGCCCATGCCCGTTCCCGGGCCGACCTCGGTCAGGAATTTGTTGTCCTCGGCGCGGAGCATTGCGGATCCTCCCGATTTGTTTTTTGGGAAGATTGGCGCGGGAGCGGGAGGACGTCAACGCAAGAAGCGGCGCCTACACCGGCCGCTCCCCCTTCACCGTCACCCGCGTGCCCGAGCGCGTATGCGGCCAGTAGTCCCACATCGCGCGATGCTGGGTGCAGCGGTTGTCCCAGAAGGCGATGGCGTTCTCGGTCCAGCGGAAGCGGCACTGGAACAGCGGGTTCTCGGCGTGCTGGTAGAGATAGGCGAGCATCGCGTCGCTCTCGTCGCGCGGGATGCCGTTGATGTGGCGGGTGAAGCCGCGGTTGACGTAGAGCGCTTTCCTGCCCGTCACCGGGTGCGTGCGCACCACCGGATGCTCCGCGTTCGGATAGGACGGACGATCGGCGACGCCGTAATTGGCATAGAGCCCGCGATAGATCGGCTCGCCGTCATGCAGCGCGGTCAGCCCGTCGAGATAGGCCTTCATGCGATCCGACAGCGCCTCATAGGCCGCGTACATGTTGGCGAACAGCGTGTCGCCGCCGCGCGGCGGACACTGCTTGATGTAGAGGATCGAGCCCATCGGCGGCTCGAGATCGCAGGACACGTCGGAGTGCCAGCCCTCGCCGTTCGCGCGCGGCGAGTTCTTGTCGGCGTAGATCTTCATCAGCGCCGGGTCTTCGTCCTCGTGGGGAGCTGCGGGATGGAAATGCAGCTCGCCGAACTTGCGGCCGAAGGCGAGATGCTGCTGTGGCGTGATGTGCTGGCCGCGGAAGAAGATCACGAGGTTTTCCGCGAGCGCGCGGTGAACCTCATCCATTTGCCGGTTGGAACGGCCATCGCCATCGACGAGCGTGCCGATGTCGACGCCGGATATTTCAGCGCCGATGATCGGTGTGAGCTTTTCGACCGCGATCGTTTCGTAAGGCGCGCCGTCTTCGGCCATGTGACGGTAGCGCGGGCCCTGCTTGCCGGCGAGTGAGCTCATGGCGTGTCTCCCGATCGTTGTTGATTGGGGCCATCGTAGCGCGCGGTAACAGATGCGCAATCTGCACCGCAAACACAGCCGTCGTCCCGGACAAGCGCAAGCGCAGATCCGGGACCCATAGCCACCGAACTAGATTTGGCGAAGACTCGGAACTACGATCTCGCGCCATAACCACGGCCTGTGGTTATGGGTCCCGGCCTTCGCCGGGACGACGGCGGAGTATGAGGCGCTAGCGGAGTGAAATCACTCCGCCGCCGTCACCGGCACCTTGGCGCCCTGGCCGTAGCGCTGGTCGATGTAGTCGATCACCAGCGCCTTGAAGTCGGCGGAGATGGTCGGGCCGCGCAGCGTGCGGAACTTCTTGCCGTCGACGAAGACAGGCGCGGCCGGCGCTTCACCGGTGCCGGGCAAGGAGATGCCGATATTGGCGTGCTTGGATTCGCCGGGGCCGTTGACGATGCAGCCCATCACCGCGACGTTGAGCTCTTCCACACCCGGATATTTCGTCTTCCAGGCCGGCATCTCGTCGCGGATGAAATCCTGGATCGAGCGCGCCAGCTCCTGGAACGTGGTCGAGGTGGTGCGGCCGCAGCCGGGGCACGCCGCAACCAGCGGCACGAAGGTGCGGAAGCCCATGGTCTGCAAGAGCTCCTGGCCGACCTGCACCTCACGGGTACGGTCGCCGCCGGGCTCCGGCGTCAGCGAAATGCGGATGGTGTCGCCGATGCCCTGCTGCAGCAGGATGCCGAGCGCGGCCGAGGAGGCGACGATGCCCTTCGAGCCCATGCCGGCCTCGGTGAGACCGAGATGGATGGCGTAGTCGGAGCGCGACGCGAGATCCTGGTAGACCGCGATGAGGTCCTGCACCGCCGAGACCTTTGCGGAGAGGATGATGCGGTCCTTCGGCATGCCGAGCTCTTCGGCGCGCGCGGCCGAGAGCAGCGCCGACTGCACCATCGCCTCGCGCGTCACCGCGCGCACGTCGCGCGGATTGGCGGACGCGGCGTTCTCGTCCATCAGCTTGGTCAGCAGCTCCTGGTCGAGCGAGCCCCAATTGGCGCCGATGCGCACCGGCTTGTTGTTCTTGTTCGCGATCTCGATGATGTCGGCGAACTGGGTGTCGCGCTTGTCCTTGAAGCCGACATTGCCGGGATTGATGCGGTACTTGGCGAGCGCCTCGGCGCAGGCCGGATAGGCTGCGAGCAGCTTGTGGCCGATATAATGGAAGTCGCCGATCAAGGGCGTGGTGATGCCGCGCTTGGCGAGGCCGTCACGGATGTGCGGGACGGCGGCTGCAGCCTCCTCGCGGTCCACGGTGATGCGGACCATTTCGGAGCCGGCGCGCGCGAGCGCTGCGACCTGGGCGATGGTGCCGTCGATATCGGCGGTGTCGGTGTTGGTCATCGACTGCACGACGATCGGCGCCCCGCCGCCCACGGCGACGTCGCCGACCTTGACCTGGGTGGTCCGGTGCCGCGGCGCCGGGCCCGCGATGTCTGAATCGATGGTGTTCTCGAGCTTGTTCATGGGGTCCAAATATCAGGTTTTGGTGACGTTCAGCAATGCATCGCGCGGCGCCGCAGCCGATGAGCTGGGACGGTTAACTAGAAAAAGCCCAGCAATTACAAGGACCGCGGCGGCCCCGAACGTCAGGCTCAAGGTGTCGTGCATGATGAAATAGCTACCCACCACGCCAAACAAAGGGGTGATGAAGGTAAAAGCAGATAATTTGCTGGCCGAATAGGCCTTCACCAGCGCGAACCAAAGCGTGAACGTGGTTCCCACAACCCAGATCGCCTGGAAGGCCATCAGGGCGAGGGACAGCGGCGCCGGCGTGTGGGTGATGGATTCGCCGAACAGCCAGGCCGCCAGGCCCAGGATCGGGATCGAGGTTGCAACCTGGTAGCCCAGCGCCTTCTCCGGCGCGGCGAAGCGCAGCCGCGTGCCCTTGGCGACCAGGGTCGTTGCCGCCCACAGCGCGGCACCGCCGACGATCATGAGGTCGCCGAGCAGCACCTTGGCATCGACATCCGGCTGCGGCACGCCGATGGCGAGCGCGACGCCGGCAAAGCTCACCGCGAGTCCCAGCCATTGCGTGCCGCCGAGCCGTTCGCCGAGCACCTGGTAGGAGCCGAGCGCGACGAAGAACGGCGCGGTGTAAAGAAACACCACGGCCCGGGACGCCGGCGTGAGGCGCAGGCCTTGGAAGATCAGCACGAACTCGATGCCGAACATCAGCCCAGCGATCAGGCCGGGCTTCCAGGTCCCGTCCTTCTCGAAGAATTTGACGCCACGTAAGCTGCCGATGATGAACAGCACCGGCAGCGCACCCATCGAGCGGATCATCGCCTGGAGCATCGGCGGATGTCCGGCAGCACCAGCTTCACCGCGATCTGGTTGAAGCCCCAGGTCAGGCACAGCATCAGCATCAGGGCGATGGCGCCGGCACTGAGAGGGCGACCGGCGGACGGTATGGCTTGAGGTGAGGACATTTCTTCCCGAAATCCGGCTTTGTGCCGTTGTTGTATTAAGAGGTTTTCTGACAATGGGTGCAGATGCCCGTGATCTCGACCACGGACAATTTGGGGGCAAAGCCCGAGCTGCGCGCGGCGGCGTTGATATCCTTGGCGAAGGACGCTGACGGGATCTCGCCGACCAGGCCGCAGCGCTCGCAGATCAGGAATGCCACCGCCGAGGTCGCATCGTGGTCGTGGGCGGCGCAGGCGAGATAGGCGTTGCGGCTCTCGATGCGGTGCACGAGTCCGTTCGCCATCAAGAAATCGAGAGCACGGTAGACCGTGATCGGCGCCGGCCGCGGCATCGACTTGGCGAGTTCGTCGATCACCTCATAGGCGCCGAGCGGGCGGTGGCTGGAGAGCAGCGCCCCGAGCACCTGGCGGCGAATCGGCGTGAATTTCTGCGCGCGCTGCTCGCAAACCTCCTCGGCATGCGCCAGCGCGTCCGCAGTGCAGCGGCCGTGATCGTGGTCGGGCGCGGGAAATGCCGGTTTTGCGAGGGTCATTGCCTTGCGTTCTAGCATTTCGGCTGGGGAACCCAAAGGCCGGGCCACGCGCGGCTGTCAGCCATGCTTTTCCGGCGGGACAGCGTCGCACTAACCCGCCATGAAAAAATCATAAGCTTGCTTATAGTATCCCAAGCTTATTGGAGACAAAGCGCATGAGCCGCGGCCCCGTGGACCAGAACTTCCTGTTTACGCTCGCCGAGCTCTACCGCCTGCTGCGCGTCTACGCCGACAAGGAGGCGTCGCGCTTCGGCATCACCCGTGCGCAATGGGCGGTGCTGGCCAAGGTCGAGCGCAGCGAAGGCATGAAGCAGTCGGAACTCGCCGAGCTCCTCGAGGTGCAGCCGATCACGCTCACGCGCCTGATCGACAAGCTCTGCGACAATGACTGGCTGGAGCGCCGCAATGACGCCTCGGACCGCCGCGTCAAACGCCTGTACCTGAAGAAGGCCGGCCGGACGCTGCTCGGCCGGATGAGCGGGCTGCGGTCGGAAATCACCGCCAACGCGCTCGACGGCATCAATCCGGCGGACGCTCACCGTCTCCTCACCCAACTCGAATCCATCAAAGAAAACGTGCGTAACGCGATCCAGACCAGCGGAGCGGAACAAGCGCGTAAGGAGCAACGCTATGGCTGATCAGGTCCTGAAATTCCAGCCGGAGCAGAAGAGCGACAGCGGCAAGCCCACCAAGAAGGCCGGCACCGACCCGCGCCGCCGGCTGGTGGCCGGCCTGCGCCGTTATCGCCGCTTCCTGCTCCTGGTCGTGCTGCCGATCGTCGTCGCCATTGCCGGCTTGGCCTTCTATCTGAATGGCGGCCGCTATGTCGGCACCGATGACGCCTATGTCGGCGCGCAGAAGGTGCTGGTGACGCCCGACATCTCCGGCAAGATCGAGAAGGTCGTCGTGAGGGAAGGTCAGCTCGTCAAGCAGGGCGATGAGCTGTTCGAGATCGATCCCGTGCCGTTCCGCCTCGCGGTGGACGAGGCCAGGGCGCAGCTCGCGCAGGCGCAGTCGACCTACGATAATCTCCGCGCCAACATCAAGATCTACGGCGACATGCTTAATCTCGCCCAGCAGGGCGTCGACCTCAAGCAGCGCGACGTCGAGCGCAAGCAGGCGCTGGTCAAGAACAGCTACGGCTCGCAGCTCGATCTCGACAACGCGGCGAACGCGCTGGTCACGTCAGGCTCGATCGCGCAATACGTCAAGCAGCAGGTCTCGACGGCCAAGACGCAGCTGCTCGGCGATACCGACCTGCCGCTGGAGAAATTCCCGCCCTACGCGCAGGCCAAGTCCAAGCTCGACAACGCCGAGCGCAATCTCGATCACGCCGTGGTGCGGGCGCCGATGAGCGGCGTCGCGACGCAGGTCGAGCAGATCCAGCTCGGCCGCTATGTCAGCGCCGGCACGCCGGTGTTCTCCATCATCGACATCGCCCATCCCTGGGTCGACGCCAATCCGAAGGAAAGCGACCTCACCTACGTCACCGAAGGCCAGCCTGTTACCCTCGAGGTCGACGCGTTCCCGAACCACGTCTTCAAGGGCAAGATCGGCTCGCTCTCGCCGGGCACCGGCGCGCAATTCGCGATCCTGCCGCCGCAGAACGCCACCGGCAATTTCGTCAAGGTGGTGCAGCGCGTGCCGATCCGCATCTATTTCGACGAGACCGACAAATACGTGCGGAAGCTGAAAGCCGGCATGAGCGTCTACGCCACCATCGACACCGGGCATCGGCGCTCGCTCGCCGGCCTGCTCGGCCTGTCGGCGACCGCGGGTCAGGACAAAGACTAAGCCAAAGACCAAGACAAGGACTGATCCGATGTCCGGCCCCAATGCCAGCCTGATGGTCCCCGGCCTACGCCGGAACATGGTGACGATCTGCGCTATGACCGCGACCATCATGCAGGCGCTGGACACCACCATCGCCAACGTCGCCCTGCCCTACATGCAGGGCACGCTGTCGGCCTCGCAGGACCAGATCAACTGGGTGCTGACCTCCTACATCGTCGCCGCCGCGATCATGACGGCGCCGGTGGGCTGGATCGCCAACCGCTTCGGCCGCAAGCGCATCTTCATCATCTGCTCGGCCGGCTTCACCATGGCCTCGGTGCTGTGCGGCCTCGCGCAGGACATCAACCAGATGGTGCTGTTCCGCCTGCTGCAGGGCGTGTTCGGCGCGGCGCTGGTGCCGCTGTCGCAGTCGGTGATGCTCGACTATTACACGCTCCAGGAACGCGCCAAGGCGATGTCGATCTGGGGCATGGGCGTGATGATGGGCCCGATCATGGGGCCCTCGCTAGGGGCCTGGCTCACCGAGACCTATTCCTGGCACTGGGTGTTCTTCGTCAATCTGCCGTTCGGCGCCATTACCGTGCTCGGGCTGATCGTCTTCATGGACGAGACCAGGAAGGATATCAGCCTCAAATTCGACTGGTTCGGCTTCGCCGCGCTGGCGGTCGCGATCGGCTCGCTTCAGCTCGCGCTCGACCGCGGCGAGCAACTGGGCTGGCTCGAATCCAACGAGATCGTCGCGGAGTTCATCGTCTCCGCCGTCGCGTTCTACTTCTTCGTCGCGCACTCCTTCACGACCGCGACGCCGTTCATCCGCTTCGCGCTGTTCAGGGATCGCAATTTCGTCACCGGCTGCATGTTCATGGTGGTGATGGGGCTGGTGCTGTTCTCGACCATGGCGCTGGCCTCGCCCTACATGCAGAACGTGATCGGCTACCCCATCATCACCGCCGGCCTGCTGCTGGCGAGCCGCGGCTTCGGCACCTTCTTCGCCATGATGCTGGTCGGCCGCATGATGCGCTATTTCGAGGCGCGCACCCTGATCATCTCAGGCCTGACGCTGACCGCGGGCTCGCTCTACCAGATGACCGGCTGGACCGACCTGACCCAGGTGCCGGAGATCGTGACGGTCAGCGTCATCCAGGGCTTTGGCTTCGGCCTCGTCTTCGTGCCGCTCTCGACCGTTGCGTTCCTGACGCTGTCGAACGAGCTGCGTACCGACGGTACCGCGATGCTGACCCTGATGCGGAACGTCGCGAGTTCGGTCGGCATTTCCGTCGTCATCGCCCAGCTGACGCAGGGAACGCGCCGGACCTATGCGATCCTCTCCGAGCACATCAACCCGTTCAACCACGCGCTCCAGATGCCCGACGTCAGCGGCCTCATCAACCTCTCCACCGATGCCGGCCGCGCCATGGCCGACAGGATGGTCAGCGTGCAGGCGCAGATCATCGCCTTCGCGCACGACTATATGCTGGTGATGGTCTTCATCCTCTGCACCATCCCGCTCGCTTTGTTGATCGGCTCGACCAAGGCCACGCTGCGCAAGCAGGCCGCGGGGCCGGAACATGCGGTGATGGAGTAGGGGCACACGCGACCCACAATCTCCGCCGTCGTCCCGGCGAATGTCGGGCGGTCGTCGCGTCCCATTGCCGCTCCGTCGCCTACCCCAACAATTCCTCGCAGCCCAAATCCTCGACCGCGATCATCACGCGCTCCAGATTATTCCACCAGATCAACGGCGGGATGTTGATGCTCCACTGCCAGACCGGCCGGGTGATGTGCCAGAGCACCGACCATCGATAGTCGCGATCGAGCGCACCGCGCGTGTAGCCGGTGATGCCGCTCTCAATCAGCGTGTCATGGTAGAGATTGAGCAGCGAGCGTTCGAGCGCCTGCCGGCGTTCCGGATACCATTGCATCGCCATCATATAGGCGAGGTCGTTGGTCGGAACGTTGATACTCCACAGATCGAAATCGAAGATGCGCGCGGTGTCTGCGACGCCGGCGCGCGGCAGCATGAAATTCCAGATATGGGCGTCGCCATGGGTGATGCTGAGGTGCCGGCGTGAATGGTAGCGCCGGGACAGCCGGTCCGACTGATCGATGAGACGACGATAGAGGATGCGCCGCTCCTCGCTGAGGCGATCCCCGAGCAGGTCGGCGAAGCGGTCATAATGGCCCGCAAACGTCTCCATGTGTTGCGCGCTGTCCTCGGTGCTCGCCCAGGTGCCGGCGGTGTCGCCAAGTCCGGGATGGTCCCACCACGCCGCGTGCCAGCGTGCGAGGGTCGTAACGATCGCAACCGCCTGATCGCGCGATGGCGGCAGCGGCCAGGCCGTCGCGATTTCGTGGCTGTCGGTGAGGTCCTCGAGCAGAAGATGCCAAGTGAGGCTGTCCTCGTCGAAATGTCCGTCGAAGCAGCGGGGCACGAGTCCCGGCGGCATTTTCGGTACGAGCCGGGTGTAGAAGGCCACTTCGTGCCGGCCGCCATTTGCCAGCGTCTGCGCGAATGCGGAATTGGCAGTCTTCAGGATCAGCGATTGCGGGGCACCGGCGGATTCTCCGACATAGCGCAGGCCAAGGCGGATGATGTGTGACACGACGGTGTCACGCTGATGCAGCACCTTCACCTCGCGGACGGCGCCAGCGTCCAGCACGCCGCCCCTGCGTAGCGCGGCCGTCAGTTGGGCGGGCTCAACGACCGCCGGCAGTTGTGGATGTGTCATAGCCACGATGCCCCTGCCCCGCGCCATCCTGCACGATCACAACCCCGGGCACCAGCGGGGGACCCGGCGTCCGGCTTCAGGCCGCAGCCGTCGAATCGCGCACGGTCCGGACCACGACCGACCGCAGCTGCTCCAGATTGGACGCCATGCCGGCGATCGCCTGCCTGACCTCCGCGGCGCGCTCGTTCACGGAGGCGGCGTCGCGGCTGACATTGCCGATCTTGGCCGAGACCTCCTTCGCGGCGGACGCCGATTCGGAAATCGACCGCGCGATCTCCCGCGTCGCGGCGTCCTGCTGTTCCATCGCGGCGGCAACCGAGGTCGCCACACCGTCGATCTCGACGATGTGGCCCCCCATCGTCTCGACGGCATCGACCGCGGCCTGCGTCGAGGCCTGGATCTCGGCAATCAGCCGCCCGATCTCCTCGGTGGACTTGGCGGTCTGGTCGGACAGGGATTTCACTTCGGCAGCGACCACCGCGAAGCCGCGGCCGGCCTCGCCGGCACGCGCCGCCTCGATCGTGGCGTTGAGCGCCAGCAGGTTGGTCTGGCCGGCGATGCCGCCGATGAGGTCGGAGACCTCGGCAATCTTCTTCACCGATCCCGCCAGCGCCTGAATGGTCGAACGCGCCTGCTCGCGGCCGGCAACGGCCGATCGGGTGACCGTGCTGGTCCGCGCGACCTGGCCCGCGATCTCGCGGATCGAAGCGCTCAGTTCTTCGGCCGCGGCCGAAACGGTCTGGGAGCTGCCGAGTGCCTGGGTGGAGGCAGCGGCCACCGCCTGCGACTCCGAGGACAGCGATCGCGCGATCTCGGACAGGCTGGAGACGGCCCGCTCGACGCCCTGGCTCGCCGCACTCGCGGTGTCGACCGAGCGCCCGGTCTCGCGCTCGACGGTCTCGGCCATCTGGTGCAGGGCGCCGCGCTTGGCGAGCGCGGCCTCCTGCTCCTTCTGCAACTGCTCCTCGCGCAGCCGCGTATTCTCGATCGCGGCCTGCTTGAACACCAGAAGCGCGCCCGCCATCGAGCCGACCTCGTCCTGACGGTGGGCAAACGGAATGTCGGCGGCGATATCGCCGGTCGCGAGCTTTTGCATCGTATCCGTCATGCGCACGATCGGGCGCACCACGCCGAGGGCAACGCCGAGCAGCCCGGCGGCAATGAAGGCCAGGACGGCGGCGGTCACGCCGAGGAGGATGTAGAGGATCGAGCTGTCGCGCTCCGCGGCCAGCTTCTCCATGTCGGCATTCTGCTTGTTGGCGCTCTCGACGATGCTGTCGATGACGGCGCGATGCGCGGTGTAGGCGTCCTTGAGCCGCGCGTAGGCGCGTTCGGCGGCAGCCATGTCCTTGGCCTTGAGGGCCGGCAGGAGCTGGTCCGACAGGAGCTTCCAGAACTTCTGCACCTCGGCATCGGACTTCGACACCAGCGCCGTCTTCAGGTCGGCCGAGAGGCTGGAGGCGATCCAGAATGCCTTGCGCTCGTCGTAATCCTTGCGGAGCTGGACCAGGCGCTCGCCATGGGCCGCCAGCAGGTCCGGCTCGCGCATGGCGAGGGTCGCCTCGAGATAGGCCTCGATGACATATTCCGGCGGCGGCAGGATGTCCGCGATGAGGTCGTTGCCGAGCTTGATGTCGGAATAGAGCGGCCCGCCGACCTTGAGCTCCTTCAAGGCGTAGAGGCTGGTGGAGACCACGGCCGTGAAACCGATGGCCAGAACGATGCCGAAAGCAATGATCGCGGAGGAAAGCGACAGACGAATTTTCATGAAACAATCCAGGGCATGCGTCGAAACCGCAGCGACCCTAGACGAATACGGTAAATACGGGCTTGCTTCGCGCCAGAATTGTATCGCGCGCGCTCCGCACAATTACGGGGATTGGGCATCAATCATCGGTTTTTGAGTCAGCGAGGCTGACACACAAACCTGGAAGAGAGTGATTTCAGGCCCGATGCAACGCAGCGCCCACCTTGATGCGTGGAATGAGAAACGCGCGCCGGCGGTGCAGGCCTCCCGGCACGCGTTGCCTCACACGTCGAAGAACACCGTCTCGTCGTCGCCCTGCAAACGCAGATCGAGGCGATAGACGGCCTTGCCGGCCTCGCGCGTCGCGATCAGCGTGGCGCGGCGATCGGCGGGCACCAGCGCCAGCACGGGATCGGCGGCGTTGCCGGCCTCGTCGCTGAAATAGATCCGAGTATAGAGATGCCGCAGCATGCCGCGGCCGAACACCGCAAGGAGGACATGCGGCGCCTGTGGCTTGCCGTCGGGATCGGGCACCACGCCCGGCTTGACGGTGTCGAAGGCATAATTGCCGTCCTTGTCGGTGCCGCAGCGGGCGAAACCGCGGAAGCTGGCATTCGGCAGCGCGCGCTTGTCCTGCGGGTCGGCGAAACGCCCTTGGGCATCCGCCTGCCAGATCTCCAGCATGCAATCCGGCACGGCGACGCCGTCGCCGTCGAACACGCGGCCCTCGATGCGGACACGATCGCCCGTGACGTCGGGCGTCAGCGTCGAATTGGTGAACGCGTCGTTCCACGCATAGTCACCGGTCGGCGTCAGCCCGTATTTGAAGAACGGACCGACCGTCTGCGATGGCGTGATCCCGTTGTCCTTCACGTTGTCCTGCACTTAATGGTTCTCCATTGGCGTGGCGTTCTTGCCGCGCAGCACGATGTTGAAGCGGTAGCACAGCGCCCATTCGGGCTGGGTGTTCTCGAGATCGAACGACGAGACCATCCGCGCGCGCGCCTTCTCGTCCGGTACCGAATTGAAGATCGGATCGAACGGGAACAGCGGATCGGCCGGAAAGTACATCTGCGTCACCAGCCGCGTGACGAAGGAGTGACCGAACACCGAGAGATGGATGTGCGCGGGACGCCAGGCGTTGTGGTGATTGCCCCACGGATAGGCGCCGGGCTTGATGGTGACGAAGCGGTAGTAGCCGGCGGCATCGCTCTGGGTGCGGCCTGCGCCGGTGAAGTTCGGATCCAGCGGCGCCGGATGCTGGTCGCGGACATGGACGTAGCGGCCGCAGGAATTGGCCTGCCAGATCTCGACCAGAGAGTTGGGCACGCCGCGACCGTCCTCGTCGAGCACATGGCCGTGCACGATGATGCGCTCGCCGATCGGCTCGCCGCTGTGCTGGGTGGTGAGATCGTTGTCGCCCTCGCGCACGGTTTCGTGGCCGTAGACCGGGCCGGTCAATTCCGACAGCGTGTGGCGCATCGGGATCAAGGGCTTGTTCGGCGCGCGCTTGATCGAGCTTTTATACTCGGGCGACAGCGGCAGCGGATGCGCCTTGTTGCTGTCGACGGGATAGATGAATGTCATTGGCGACTCCTCCCCGGCCATTTTGGTCCGGCCGGTCAATGCTTCCGCCAATCATTATAGGATATAACTAATTGGGGGAAGCGAGTTTAGCAGCCTCTCTGGGCCGGCGCATGGCACAGACGCGCCCTATTTGATCGGCGGACGTGGCAGCACGGCTTCGCCGGCCTCGAGCCGGTAGGTGTGGTCGAGCGAATACCAGGGCGTCGCGACGTCGCGCGCGGCCGGATGCGGCGTATCGTGGCGCAGGAATTTGCCGATCAGCGCCTGCGTCACCCCGAACTGCACATCGCTGTCGATGTGCGGATCGGCGGGGTCGTAGACCTGCGAGATCAGCACCTTGAATCCGGGCTTGAAGATCAGGGCGTGCAGATGCGCGGGGCGATAGGGGTGCCGGCTCTGCGCCTTCAGCAGGCGGCCGACCACACCATTGGTCGGAATGGGATAGCCCACCATCATCACCGAACGGAAGGCGAAGCGTCCGTCCTGGTCGGTCGTGAACTTGCCGCGCAGGTTCATGTCGGCCTGATCAGGGTCCTGGTTCTCGTAGAGACCGACCGGCGAGGCGTGCCAGACATCGACCTCCGCGCCCGCGACAGGACGGTCGTCCTTGTCCACGACGCGGCCGCTGACGAACAGCGGCGCACCCGGTGTCTCGGAGCGGACAATCGATCCGCCATTCTCGACCCGCGGCGAATTCAACCGCCAGAACGGCCCGAGCAGCGACTGGTCGGTTTCCGTATTGCCCTGATCGCCATTGTTGAGCAGGCACACCAGCGGCGAGACGCCGAGCGAGCCGGCCATCAGCACGACTTCGTTATGCGTGTCGGTCGTCAGCTTGCCGAGCTCGGCCACGATCGCGGTGGCGTCGCGGAACTCCGCCTCGGTCAGGCGAACATCGCGCACGAATGCGTGCAGGTGCTTGACCAGTGAGACCATGATCTGGCGAAGCCGCGGATCGGACGTCCGCTCCATCACCGCCAGTGCCGCGGCCGTTACGTCCTGCTCGCGCTCGATGATCATGGGACGGTCCCTTCCCTCGTCATTCCGGGGCGATGCGAAGCATCGAACCCGGAATCTCGAGATCCCGGGTTCGGTGCAAGCGCACCGCCCCGGGATGACGGTCCACTGCGTGGACGGTCAATTCAGCTTCTCGATCGCAACGGCAACGCCCTGACCGACGCCGACGCACATGGTGGCGAGCGCGAGCTTGCCGCCGCGCTTCTCCATGCCGTGCACGGCGGTGAGCGCCAGGCGCGCGCCGCTCATGCCGAGGGGATGGCCGAGCGCGATGGCGCCGCCATGCGGATTGACGAAATCGGCATCGTCGGCAACGCCGAGCTGGCGCATGCAAGCGATGCCCTGCGAGGCGAAGGCCTCGTTGAGCTCGATCAGGTCGAAATCGCTGATCTTCTTGCCGAGCCGCTCCATCAGCTTGCGCGTGGCAGGCACCGGACCAATGCCCATGATACGCGGCGGCACGCCGGCCGAGGCGAGGCCGAGGATGCGGGCGCGCGGCGTCAGGCCGTGCTTCTTCACAGCAGCTTCGGACGCCAGGATCATCGCGGCGGCGCCGTCATTGACGCCGGAGGCGTTGCCGGCGGTCACCGTACCGGGATTGCGCACGATCGGCTTCAGCTTGGCAAGGCCTTCCAGCGTGGTCTCGGGACGCGGATGCTCGTCCTTGTCCACCGTGATCGGACCGGCCTTGCCGCCGGGAATGGTGATCGGCGTGATCTCTTCGGCGAAATAGCCGGCTGCGATCGCGGCACCCGCGCGCTGCTGCGAGCGGATCGCGAAGGCGTCCTGGTCGGCGCGCGAGACCTGGAATTCCTCGGCGACGTTCTCGCCGGTCTCGGGCATCGCATCGACGCCGTACTGCGCCTTCAGGAGCGGATTGATGAAGCGCCAGCCGATGGTGGTGTCGAAGATCTCGGCCGAGCGAGAGAAGGCTTCCTGCGCCTTGCCCATCACGAACGGCGCGCGGGTCATGGATTCAACACCGCCGGCAATCGCAAGCTCGATCTCGCCGGAGCGGATGGCGCGGCCGGCCGCACCGACCGCATCGAGGCCGGAGGCGCAGAGCCGGTTCAGGGTCTGGCCGGGAACCGAGTCGGGGAGACCTGCGAGCAGCAGCGCCATGCGCGCGACGTTGCGGTTGTCCTCGCCGGCCTGGTTGGCGCAGCCGAAGAAGACTTCGTCCACCTGCGCCCAATCGAGATGGGGATGCTTGGCCATCAGCGCCTTGATCGGGGCCGCCGCGAGGTCGTCGGCGCGCACCTTGGCGAGTGAGCCGCCGAAACGGCCAATCGGGGTCCGCACGGCATCGCAGATAAAGACGTCACGCATCGTTGTTCTCCCTGAATGCCGCGATCCGGCCCAAATTCTTCAATGTCGGCGGAGTTTTAGGAGGGCGCCCGCGGCAGGTCAATTGACGGTTTCGCGGGTGATGCATGTGAAACCCCAGCCGTCATTCCGGGGCGCCCGCAATCCATAACCACCAATCGGGGTTATGGATTCCGGGCCTGCGCCTGTCGGCGCATCCCGGAATGACGATGAGAATGTGGCGGCTCCTCGCTCCGTGCGGACAACGTGGAAAACCCGCCCTCCCCGGCCAAAGCGATAGGAGCGCGGGGCGAAATTTTGTAGGTTGCGCCGCCCATGACGATGCAACAGCCCATTCCCGCGCCAGACCCTGAACCCACGCCCGCGCCGCAGGCGGACGCCGCCGCGCGGGTCACACCGATGATGGAACAGTATCTGGAGATCAAGGCGGCGCATCAGGGCCTGCTGCTGTTCTACCGGATGGGCGATTTCTACGAGCTGTTCTTCGAGGACGCCGAGATCGCCTCGAAAACGCTCGGCATCGTGCTGACCAAGCGCGGCAAGCACCAGGGCGCTGATATCCCGATGTGCGGCGTTCCGGTCGAACGCTCCGAGGATTATCTGCACCGCCTGATCTCGGCCGGCCACCGGGTCGCAGTCTGCGAGCAGACCGAGGATCCCGCCGCCGCGAAAGCGCGCGGCAACAAGAGCGTGGTGCGCCGCGGCGTGGTGCGGCTGGTGACGCCGGGCACGCTGACCGAGGACACGCTGCTCGATGCGCGCGCCAACAATTACCTGCTGACGATCGCGCGCGCCCGCTCGTCTTCCGGAGGTGATCGCTTCGGGCTTGCCTGGATCGACATCTCGACCGCCGAATTCATGGTGACGGAATGTTCGGGCGGCGAGCTCGCTGCGACGCTGGCGCGGATCAATCCGAACGAGGCGATCGTCACCGACGCGCTCTACAACGACAACGAGCTCGGACAGACCTTGCGCGAACTGCCGGCGGTGACACCGCTGACCCGCGACGTCTTCGACGGCGCCACCGCCGAGAAGCGCCTGTGCGACTATTTTGCGGTCGCGACCATGGATGGGCTCGCACAGCTGACCCGGCTCGAAGCCACAGCTGCGGCCGCCGCCGTCACCTATGTCGACCGCACCCAGGTCGGCAAGCACCCGCCGCTATCGCCGCCCGCGCGCGAGGCTTCAGGCGCGACCATGGCGATCGATCCCGCCACGCGCGCCAATCTCGAGCTGACGCGAACGCTCGCCGGCGAGCGTCGCGGCTCGCTGCTGGATGCGATCGACTGCACCGTGACCTCGGCGGGTTCGCGCCTGCTGGCGCAGCGACTGGCGGCGCCGCTGACGGATGCGCCGGCGATCGCACGGCGGCTCGATGCGGTCGGCGCCTTCGTTGCCGATTCGGCCGCGCGCGAAGACATCCGCAGCATCCTGCGCGGCGCGCCCGACATGTCGCGGGCGCTGGCCCGTCTCTCGGTCGGCCGTGGCGGACCGCGCGATCTCGCCGGCCTGCGCGATGGCATCATCGCCGCCGACCAGGTGCTGGCGCGGCTCGGCGAGCTCGACCAGCCGCCGCAGGAGATCGCGGCGGTGATGGCGGCCTTGAAGCGACCATCGCGCGAGCTCGCGGCCGAGTTTGCGACGGCGCTCGACGAGCAACTGCCGCTGATCAAGCGCGACGGCGGCTTCGTTCGCCAGGGTTACGAGCCTGCCCTCGACGAAGCCCGGAACCTGCGCGACGCCTCGCGCCTGGTGGTGGCCTCGATGCAGGCCCGCTACGCCGACGACACCGGCGTCAAGGGCCTGAAGATCCGCCACAACAACGTGCTCGGCTATTTCGTCGAGGTCACCGCGCAGCACGGCGACAAGCTGATGTCGGCGCCGCTGAACGCCACCTTCATCCATCGCCAGACACTGGCGGGCCAGGTGCGCTTCACGACGTCGGAGCTCGGGGAGATCGAGGCCAAGATCGCCAATGCCGGTGACCGCGCGCTCGGGCTCGAGCTCGAGATTTTTGAGCGGCTCTGCGCCAAGGCGCTGGAGATCAGCGACGACCTGCGTGCCGCCGCGCAGGGCTTTGCGCTGCTCGATGTTGCGACCTCGCTGGCGAAGCTCGCCGTCGACGAGAACTATGTGCGGCCGGAGGTGGATTCGTCGCTCGGCTTCGCGATCGAAGCCGGCCGTCATCCCGTCGTCGAGCAGGCGCTCAAGCGCAACGGCGAGCCGTTCATTGCCAATGCCTGCGACTTGTCGCCGAGCCCTGCGCAAAAGTCCGGCCAGCTCTGGCTGCTCACCGGTCCCAACATGGCCGGTAAATCGACCTTCCTGCGCCAGAATGCGCTGATCGCCCTGCTCGCGCAGATAGGCAGCTTCGTGCCGGCCACGCGCGCCCGCATCGGCATCATCGACCGCCTGTTCTCGCGCGTCGGCGCCGCCGACGATCTCGCCCGGGGCCGCTCCACCTTCATGGTCGAGATGGTCGAGACCGCGGCGATCCTCAACCAGGCCGGCGAGCGCGCGCTCGTGATCCTCGACGAGATCGGCCGCGGCACCGCCACCTTCGACGGTCTCTCGATCGCCTGGGCCGCGATCGAGCATCTGCACGAGAGCAACCGCTGCCGCACGCTGTTCGCAACGCATTATCACGAACTGACCGCGCTCTCGGCAAAACTGCCGCGGATGTTCAACGCCACCGTGCGGGTGAAGGAATGGCAGGGCAACGTCGTGTTCCTGCACGAGGTGCTGCCGGGCTCGGCCGACCGCTCCTACGGCATCCAGGTGGCGAAGCTCGCGGGACTGCCACCGGCCGTGATCACGCGCGCCAAATCCGTGCTGGCGAAACTCGAGGCGCAGGACCGCGGCCAGACCGCCCGCGCCCTCGCCGATGATCTGCCGCTGTTCGCCGTGCCCTCACGCGCCGCCGCGGAAGCCGCGCCGCCGAGCGAGGCGGAGCTGCTGATCGACGCGGTGAAGGCGTTGCACCCCGACGAGATGTCGCCACGCGAGGCGCTGGATGCGCTGTATGCGTTGAAGGCCAAGCTGCCGAAGCAATGACGGTGCCGTAGCCCGGATGAGCGAAGCGACATCCGGGACACGTGATCCCGCATGTCGCTGCGCTCATGCGGGCTACGATACTTTTGCCGCAGCGGGAAAGGCTGGTGGGTTACGCTGCGCTAACCCACTCTACGCATCCGAACGTTTGGCCTACGCCCGCGCCGCGATCGCCGCCGCTTCCGCAGCGGCGCGCTGCATGCTGGTCGACATCTCGTTCGTGACCGTGCTCTGCTCCTCGACGGCCGCGGCGGTCGATGTCACGTATTCGCTGACATTGTTGATCGCCTGCTTGATCGAGCCGAGTGCGCTGACGACGTCGCCGGAGATGCCGTTGAGACTGCCGATCTCCTGGCCGATCTTGTCGGTCGCCTGCTTGGCCTGGTTGGCGAGGCTCTTCACCTCGGAGGCGACCACGGCAAAGCCGCGGCCGGCTTCGCCGGCGCGGGCGGATTCGATCGTTGCGTTGAGCGCGAGCAGGTTGATCTGCCCGGTGATGCTGTTGATCATCTCGACGATGCCACTCATCGCCTGCGCGGCCTCGGTGAGGCGCTGAGCCTGGGCGTCGGCGGCCGCGACCTGATCAACCGCGCTCAACGCGGTTTCGCGCGACTTGGTCATCGCCTCGGAAATTTCCCGCACCGAGGCGTTGAGCTCCTCGGAACCGGCGGCGACCGACTCCATCATGCCGCGAACGCGCTCGTTGCCCATGCGGACGAGCACCTGCCGCGTGGTGTCGGTGGCATATTTCACGACCTTGAACGGCTTGCCGTTGAGATCGAGGATCGGGTTGTAGGACGCCTGGATATAGACCTCCTTGCCACCCTTGCCGATGCGCTTGTACTCCGCCGCCTGGTACTGGCCGCGGTTGAGCGCGGCCCAGAACTCGCGATAGGCCGCGCCGTCGCGCTCCGACGGGTCGACGAACATGCTGTGATGCTTGCCATTGATCTCGGCGAGCGAATAGCCGAGCGCGCCGAGGAAGTTGGCGTTGGCGGTGATGATGGTGCCGTCCATGTTGAACTCGATCACCGCCTGCGCCTTGTCGATCGCCGCGATCTGACCGGCGAGATCGGCGTTCTTCAGCTTCTCCGCGGTGACGTCGGTTGCGAACTTGACGACGCCGAACGGCTTGCCGTTCTCGTCGAGCAGGGGATTGTAGGAGGCGAGGATCCAGACCTCGCGGCCGCCCTTGCCGATGCGCTTGAACTCGCCGGCCTGGTATTCGCCGCGGTTGAGCTTGGCCCAGAATTCGCGATAGGCGCCGCCGTCACGCTCGGACTGAGCCACGAACAGGCTGTGGTGCTTGCCCTCGATCTCGGCCAGCGAATAGCCGAGCGCCTCGCAGAAATTCTCGTTGGCCGTGACGATGGTGCCGTCGAGCTTGAACTCGATCACGGCCTGGGCGCGGCTGATGGCGGACACCTTGGAGGCTTCCGTCATGGCGCGAATCTTCTTGGCGGTGATGTCGGTCGCGATCTTCACCACCTTGACCGGCTTGCCGGCATTGTCGAGCACCGGATTGTAGGACGCCTCGATCCAGACCTCGCGGCCGCCCTTAGCAATTCGCTTGAATTCGGTGGCCTGCGGCTCGCCGCGGTTGAGCTGCGCCCAGAACGCCTTGTAGTCGGCACCGTCGCGCTGATCGGCCGGCACGAACATGGCGTGCTTCTTCCCCTTGATCTCGTCGAGGGAGTAGCCGAGCGCCTTCAGGAAGTTCTGGTTGGCCGTAAGGATCGTACCGTCCATCGCAAATTCGATCACGGCCAGCGAGCGGCCGATGGCGGCGAGCTGTGCGTCTGCATCACTGCGAGAGTTACGTCCAAACATCAAAGAAGCTCCATCTCGAATAGCACCGGATGTGACCGCGCGGCAGCGATGCCGTATTCCAATCGGCGGTTCCCGCAGGTCCGATCACTTGAATAGAGATCCGCCAAAATATACGCGGGCGGTGTCGGACGCGGGGTATGCAAGTTGATTCGTACGGGAAAAGCTCGAACAAAGTTCTAATAGAAATGTCGGAAAGCAGCAGCCGGGGGAAAGTCACCGGTGCGCACGGCGCTTGGCGGCAGTCTGGGCACGATTTGAAATGACATTTGTCACTCAACGGCTTGCGGGGCGCCGCGCTGCTTGCTCGAATGAATTCGCGCCAGACAAGTCTTTCGCGACGTCACATCGTGTCCGTAGTCTCACGGCGCTTATTGTGCACCTTGTGCATCGCACGCCGGCCGATGCCCCACAGTGTCAGGTTCGAGGTGACACAGGTGCCGAGCGCAAGACTCAAGCCGACGGCCGCGCCGAACGGCACCACCGCGACGTGCATGACCGCGATCGCCATGCCGAATCCGAGCAGGCCCCAGGCGGAGTTGGCGAGCACGGCGGCGGTCGGCGGACCGACGCCTCGCGCCTCGTGGTGGCCTCGATGCAGGCGCGCTACGCCGACGACACCGGCGTGAAGGGCCTGAAGATCCGCCACAACAACGTGCTCGGCTATTTCGTCGAGGTGACCGCGCAACACGGCGACAAGCTGATGTCGGCGCCGCTGAATGCCACCGTCATCCATCGCCAGACGCTTGCTCACCGGTCCCAACATGGCCGGCAAGTCGACCTTCCTGCGCCAGAACGCGCTGATCGCCCTGCTCGCGCAGATCGGCAGCTTCGTGCCGGCCACGCGCGCCCATCGGCATCATCGACCGCCTGTTCTCGCGCGTCGGCGCCGCCGAGCGAGGCGGAGCTGCTGATCGACGCCGTGAAGGCGTTGCACCCCGACGAGATGTCGCCGCGCGAGGCGCTGGATGCGCTGTATGCGCTGAAGGCCAAGCTGCCGAAGTAGTGCCAGCGAACCTTCCTTGGCCGTGTTCGCCGGCGTACTGGCCGTCAGCGGCCCGCCCCGGCAAACGGCTCGATCAGCTTCAAGGTGGCGGCGAGGCGGATGCTGCGCTTGCCGGCGAGCGCGGTCGCTTCCATTTCAGCACCCTTGTCATCGCAGTGGCCGGAGAAGCCGATGCCCACCTCGTAGCCACCGAACAAGGGATGCTCGCTCTTCGCCGGCGTGTGTTCCTGATTGACGAATTCGCCTTTCCAGCGACCGTTCGCCGAAGAATAGGCGCCGAGATAATAGAAGAAGGCATCGCCGCCGAGGATGCGGCCGTAGCGCAGCAACATCACGCCGGTATGGCCACCGGCAATTCCATCCAGCATCCGGATGTCGATCGAATAGAGTCCGCTGACGATGCCGCCCTCGCCGACCGCACCGGGCGGGGGAACGTCATCGTCGCCGAGCGGCGTCATCACGGCGCGAAACACCGCGGCGTCCTCGACCACTTCTCCCTCGAAGCGGCAGATCTTGCCCTGCTGTCGACCGCGAATGCTGATTGTGACGGCGTCGGAACTGACTAGCGACCTGTGCTGCGGCGACCGGCTGTGGCGCTTCGTCCGGAGCCTGGCGACGATTTCGCCGTCCACAATCTCGTAGGTGCCGAAGTGAGCGAAGGCCGTGTTGCCGCCAAGCATTTTCCCGGCATGGGCGTACAGAACGCTGCGGCCGGAGCCGTCGTTGATATCGTATTCGACCTTGTACAATCCCTCCACCGCACGCCCCGATCTTGCTCTGCTGCCAGCTTAGCGGGTCTGCCAGCCCCGGTAACCATCTATCCTGACGCAGGGCTGGGGTCCCAAGCGTAGCATACCTCGCCCCACGAAGCGCGGCGCGGCTAATGCACCGCCCTCTTCCGTCGCCCCATCCACCACAGCGTCAGGTTCCAGCCGATGCAGGTGGCAAGTGCGCAACTCAAGCCGATCGCCGAGCCGAACTGCGTGACGGCGACGTTCAGCACCGCGACCGCCATGCCGAATCCGAGCAGGCCCCAGGCGGAGTTGGCGAGCACGGCGGCGGTCGGCGGACCGCCGATGCGTGGATGCAGGATCAGCATGATGCTGGAGAACACCACCGGATACAGCGCGATGATACCGCTGATGCGGGGGCCGACCCAGCCCGACGTCGAAACCACGATGGCGACGAGGATCGCGACCAGCGCAGCACGCATGGGGACGTCGTACCAGCGCCGTGTCACCAGCGGCATCTTCGCGTGGCGATAGCCTGCGAGCAGTGGAATGCAGATGCCGAACGCGATCAGATTGGCGGCAAGCCCGGCCGTGAGCGACCAGTCGAACTGGCGGATGATCGTGGCCAGCACGATCCACACCGCGACGGCGCTGCCGCAACTCACCGCGAGATTGTGCCGCTGCGACAGCACGACATAGGTGAGGCACATGAAGATGGTCGCCGCGTTCACCGGCAGGCTCGCCAGCGCCCCCTGCGCGATGAAGCCGGCGTCGTGGTCGATGGCAAGAAAGACGTAGGACGGACCGGCCGAGACCGGCAGGGTCGCGATCAGTGCGCCGATCACGGGACCCGATCGCTCGGTGATGATCGAGGCCGTCACGACGAGCGCCGCCGCGATCGCCATGCGCAGGAGGAGGAAGAGGATGAAGTGGAGGTCGGGGGACATTTTTTCTTCGTCGTCCTGGACAAGCGAACTCCTGGCAAACGCGTTTGTCCAGAGTGAGCGCCGATCCAGGACCCATAGCCACAGGCTTCGCTGTGTTAAACGGTCGTAGTTGCAAGTATCGCGACACAATCAGCATCTGGGCTAATCGCGACGAGCAAGTGCTCGCGCGGGGGTCCCGGCTTTCGCCGGGACGACACCGATTGTTGGGCTGCGGCCCGCGTCTCACATCCGCTGCATCGACACCGACACCTTCGGGCCGTTCTTGATGGTCTGGTAGACCACGCAATAGCGCTCGGTGAGCTTGAGCAGGAGATCGAGCTTGTCCTGCGGCGCCGGCGTGTCGACCTCGAAGCGGAGACGGATCTCGGCGAAGCCGACCGGCGTCTCCTTGTCGACGCCGAGCGTGCCGCGGAAATCGAGATCGCCCTCGGCATAGACGTTGCCGGTCTTGAGCGGCACCTCGATCGCGGTCGCGACCGATTTCAGCGTGACGCCGGCGCAGGCGACCAGTGCCTCGAGCAGCATGTCGCCGGAGCAGAGTTCGAGGCCGGAGCCGCCGGTGGCCGGATGCAGGCCGGCAAGCGCGATGGCGCGGCCGGTCTCGACCTTGCAGGCGATGCCGTCGCTGTCGGTCGAGCCCTTGGCCTTCAACGTGATCAGCGCGGTCTTGGGATCGGTCTTGTAGCGTTCCTTGATCGGGGCCTGCATCTGGCGCAGTTGGGCAGCGTCCATCTTCGTTCTCTCCCGGAAAAATCGCCTCTCGATGTACCGGCTTGGGGAGAGATTGTCACCACCACATGGCCTGACCGGGACCCAGGGTTGCGTCACGGTCGGGCACGCTGCGGTCGAGCGAACGGTCGAGTGACGTCAGCACACTTCGCTTGAAGTTCTCGAACAGCGGCGAATTGCGGTCGCGCGGCCGCCCGAGGTTGATCTCGATCTGGTCGAACAGGCGCCCCGGCCGCGGCCGCATCACCAGCACGCGGTCGGCCAGCACCACGGCCTCGTCGACGTCATGTGTGACGAGGATCAAGGTCGGGCGCGTATCGGCCCAGAGGTCGAGCAGATGATCCTGGAGATCCCTGCGGGTGAAAGCGTCGAGCGCGGAGAACGGCTCGTCGAGCAGCAGCACCTCGGGCTGCGGCACCAGCGCCCGCGCGATCGCGACGCGCTGCGCCTGCCCGCCGGAGAGCTCGCGCGGCCAGGCCTGCGCCTTGTCGGCGAGCCCGACGCGCGCGAGCGCGCGCGCCACCTTCGCGCGCCGCTCAGCCGCGGGCAGATCGGCAAGGCCAAAACCGATATTGTCGGCGACGCTGAGCCAGGGCAAAAGCCGCGGCTCCTGGAAGATGATGCCGATCTTGGCGTGCGGCGAGGCGATCGCCTCGTCGTCGAGCGTTACCGTGCCTGAGGAGGCGCGGTCGAGGCCGGCGATGGCGCGCAGCAGCGTGGACTTGCCACAGCCGGAGCCGCCAATGATGGCGACGATCTCGCCCTGCCTGATCTCGGCTGAGAAGCGCGCCAGCGCCTCGACGCCGTTGGGATAGGTCTTGCCGACCCGGTCGAGCGCCAGCATCGCGTTACGCTCCCCCGGCGCGCCCGAAGGCGTCCTGCCAGCGCAGGAAGGGCGCGGATCCGACCTCGATCAGCCAGTCCGTGAGCTTGCCAAGCATGGCGAAGATCACGATGGCGGCGAGGATCTGCGCGGGCTTGCCGAGCTGCTGACCGTCGAGCAGGAGATAGCCGAGGCCTTCGGAGGCGCCGATCAATTCGGCCGCCACCACGAACATCCAGCCGAGACCGAGGCCGACGCGCAAGGAGACGACATAGGCCGGCAGCACCGCGGGCAGCAGGATGCGGCGGATCATCGCCGGTCCGGACAGGCGGAAGGTGCGGCCGACCTCGACGATCTTGCGATCGACCGAGAGGATCGCGCCCATGACGCCGAGATAGACCGGGAAGAACACGCCGACCGCGATCAGCGCGATCTTCGAGGTCTCGAAGATGCCGAGCCAGAGGATGAACAGCGGCACCCAAGCCAGCGAGGGTATCGCGCGAAGCGCCTGCACGGTCGGATCGAGCAGCCGGCGCGCCAGCGACCAATAGCCTGAGATCGCCCCGAGCAGCGTGCCGGCGACGACGCCGAACGCGAAGCCGAGGCCGACGCGCCACAGCGTCGCGGCGATGTGACGAACGAGTTCGCCGGAGCGGGCGAGATCAACGATGGTGACAAGGACGCGCGAGGGCGGCGGCACCAGCCGGCCGTTGGACCAGCCAGACCACACCACGAGCTCCCAGCCGAGCGCGAGCGCGAGCGGCAACAGCACACCCAGCACCGGCCGCGCGTAACGCGCGACGCGCGAGGGCGCAGCGGCGCTCTCGGCCGTATCAGAGGATCGTTGCAAGGCAGGCGCGTCGGAGATCATGGCCGGTAGGAAGCGCGTCTGGTCAGGGAATGCAACACTACTATTGCCGCGCTTTCTTGCGTCGTCCCCGCGAAGGCGGGGACCCATAACCACAGGGAGACGTGGTTACGGGGAGTCGGAGTTACCGCCTTCGTACCACAACCGCTCCCTGGGGGTATGGGTCCCGGGCTCGCTTCGCGCCCCGGGACGACGACGGTGTTTGCTGCGGCAGCTACGCTCTTCCCAACCGCCCTCAATTCGTCGGCAGCGGGACCTGGTCGTCGATCAGCGCGTCCAACGTCGCCTTCACGTCGACCTTGGCGTCGACGACTCCCGCCTGCTGCAACGCCAGGCCCGCGGCGAGGATCGACTCGCGCTGGGGCGCGCCGATGTGACTATGCGTCAGCTCGGTGCGTTCCTTGAGCTGCTTGTCGACGACGGCCTCGGGAAGCTTGGTCACGGCGATGAAGGTCTTCTTGAGATCGTCGTAGTTCGCCAACGAATATTTGCGCGCCTCTTCGTAAGTTGCGAGCACGCGGCGGGCGATGTCCGGATAGTCCTTCAGGAACTGCTCGCGCACATTGAGGATGCCCCAGGTGTTGGCGTCGGCCTTGCGATAGAACAGCCTGGCGCCTTCCTCCACCTCGGCCTGCGCCATCATCGGATCGAGCCCGGCCCAGGCATCGACATCGCCGCGGATCAGCGCGGTCTTGCCGTCGGCGTGCTGGAGCAGCACCGGCGTGATGTCCTTTTCGGTGAGGCCGGCACCAAGCAGCGCGCGCACTAGGAAGATGTGCGGATCGGTGCCGCGCGTCACCGCGACGCGCTTGCCCTTGAGATCCGCAACGCTCGCGATCTTGGACTCCTTGCCCGTCACCAGCGCGGTCCATTCGGGACGCGAATAGACGTAGATCGACTTGATCGGGTTGCCGTTGATCTTCGCCACCAGCGCCGCCGAGCCCGCGGTCGAGCCGAAATCGATCGAGCCGGCATTGAGGAATTCGAGCGCCTTGTTGGAGCCGGCCGACTGCACCCAGGTGATGGTGATGCCGTCCTTGGCGAACTCCTTCTCCAGGAGCCCCTTCTGCTTCAGGACCAGCGACACCGGGTTGTAGGTCGCCCAGTCGATGCGGATTTCCTTGAGCGGATCGGCCGCCCGCGCGGCGGGGGTCATGGCGAGCGCCATTGCTCCCGCCAACAGAATGCGTCGTGTCACCTTGGTCATGCCCGGCCTCCTCAAAAACTTCATTGTTTTTCAATGAGTTATATCTAGAGGTCAACGAGAAAATCCCACCCTTGAAGGCGGGTCGCCCGAGAACAACTTTGCCCGATGCCGGGCTTTTCAAGCATGGAACGACTATTGCCAGCGAATGGCGGGTGACAGCGCCTGTCACCTCTTATATCCGATGAGGCATGGACAGCGTCGCGACACAGCACAAGCAAGAGGTGGACGATCGCTTCGACACCGCGCGGATCACCGCCGCGGTCGATGCGCTTGCCGAAAAGCACAACGGACGCGAGGACGCGTTCCGCACCGCCATGGCGCAACTGCTCAAGGCCGAGCTGATCGCGTCGCGCGCCGCCGCACAGGCGATCCTGCTGAAGGACCGCCATGGCCGTCGCTGCGCCGAGCGGCTGTGCCATGTGCAGGACGAGATCATCCGCATCCTCTATTCGGCGGCGACCCGCCATCTCTACCGCTCGCCGATCCCGAGCGGCGCCGAGCGCATGGCGGTGGTGGCGACCGGCGGCTATGGCCGCGGCCTGATGGCGCCGGAATCGGACATCGATCTGCTCTTCATCCTGCCCTACAAGCAGACGGCCTGGGGCGAGCAGGTCGCCGAGGCGATCCTCTATTGCCTCTGGGACATGGGGCTGAAGGTCGGACACGCCACGCGCTCGGTCGACGAATCGATCCGGCAGGCGCGCGGCGACATGACGATCCGCACCGCGATCCTGGAGACGCGCTTCCTGACCGGCGACCAGCCGCTCTATGACGAGCTGGTCGAACGCTTCGACAAGGAAGTGGTGCAGGGCACGGCGTCCGAATTCGTCACCGCAAAGCTCGCCGAGCGCGAGGAGCGGCACCGCCGCGGCGGCCAGTCGCGCTACCTGGTCGAACCCAACGTCAAGGACGGCAAGGGCGCCTTGCGCGACCTGCACACGCTGTTCTGGATCGCCAAGTACGTCTATCGCGTCCGCGACACCGACGAATTGGTCGAGCGCGGCGTGTTCGACGCGCAGGAATATCGCAGCTTCCGCCGCTGCGCCGATTTCCTCTGGTCGGTGCGCTGCAATCTGCATTTCTACTGCGGCCGTGCCGAGGAGCGCCTCTCCTTCGACCTCCAGCGCGAGATCGCGATCCGGCTCGGCTACACCTCGCATCCCGGCATGCAGGACGTCGAGCGGTTCATGAAGCACTACTTCCTGGTCGCCAAGGAAGTCGGCAACCTCACCGCCATTCTCTGCGCCAAGCTCGAGGACCAGCAGGCCAAGCCTGCGCCGGTCTTGAGCCGGATGATGGCGCGGCTGCGCCCGACCCCGGTCAAGCGACGCGTCCCCGACAGCGACGACTTCATCGTCGACAACAACCGCATCAACGTCGCCGCGCCCGACGTCTTCAAGCACGATCCGGTCAACCTGATCCGCATCTTCCGCCTGGCGCAGAAGAACAACCTCGCCTTCCATCCCGACGCGATGCGCGACGTGACGCGCTCGCTCGGCCTGATCAACGCCCAGCTTCGCGAGAACCCCGAAGCTAACCGCCTGTTCATGGAGATCTTGACCTCCGACAACGCGGAGATCGTGCTGCGGCGCATGAACGAGACCGGCGTGCTCGGCCATTTCATCCGCGCCTTCGGCAAGATCGTCTCGATGATGCAGTTCAACATGTATCATCACTACACCGTCGACGAGCATTTGATCCGCTGCATCGGCTTCCTCCAGGACATCGAGCGGGGCGGCATCGAGGAGTTCGCGCTGGCGAGCGACCTGATGCGCAAGTCCCGGCCCGAGCACCGCTCCGTGATCTACATCGCCACGCTCTTGCACGACGTCGCCAAGGGCCGGCCGGAGGATCACTCGATCGCCGGCGCCAAGGTGGCGCGGCGGCTGTGCCCGCGGCTCGGCTTCAGCGCGGCCGACACCGAGCTCGTGGCCTGGCTGATCGAGGAGCATCTGACCATGTCCACGGTCGCGCAGTCGCGTGACCTGTCGGACCGCAAGACCATCGAGAATTTCGCGGCCGTGGTGCAGTCGGTCGAGCAGATGAAGCTGCTGACGATCCTCACCACCGCCGACATCCGCGGCGTCGGCCCGGGCGTATGGAACGGCTGGAAGGCGCAGCTGTTGCGCTCGCTTTATTACGAAACCGAGCCGGTGCTGACCGGCGGCTTCTCGGAGGTCGATCGGGGCAAACGCCTCGTGGCCGCACATGCCGAATTCCGCATGGCCTTCGCCGAATGGCCGGCGGACGAGCTCGATGCCTATATCGCCCGGCACTATCCGGCCTATTGGCTCAAGGTCGAGCTGCCGCGCAAGATCCGCCACGCCCGCTTCGTCCGCTCCAGCGAGCAGGCCGGCCACAAGCTCGCGATCAATGTCGGCTTCGACGAGGTGCGCGGCGTCACCGAGCTGACCATCTTCGCCGCCGACCATCCCTGGCTGCTGTCGATCATCGCGGGCGCCTGCGCCTCCGCCGGCGCCAACATCGTCGACGCCCAGATCTACACCACGACCGACGGCCGCGCGCTCGACACGATCTCGATCTCCCGGGAATACGACCGCGACGAGGACGAGGGACGGCGCGCCACCCGGATCGGCGAGATGATCGAGGACGTGCTCGAAGGCAAGCTGCGCCTGCCCGAGGTGGTGGCGCGGCGCACCGTGCGCAGCAAGGCGCGGCCCTTCGTGATCGAGCCGGAAGTGACCATCAACAACCAGTGGTCCGACCGCTACACCGTGATCGAGGTGTCCGGTCTCGACCGGCCCGGCCTGCTCTACGAGCTGACCACCGCGATCTCGAAGCTCAACCTCAACATCGCCTCCGCCCACGTCGCGACCTTCGGCGAGCGCGCGCGCGACGTATTCTACGTCACCGACCTGCTCGGCGCGCAGATCAACGCGCCGACCCGCCAGTCCGCGATCAAGAGCGCGCTGACCCATGTGATGGCCGGCGACAAGGCGGTTCAGCCGGCGGCGTGACGGCGGTCGCGCGCCCCTCTCTCCCCTCGTCATTCCGGGGCGCGCGTAGCGCGAACCCGGAATCCATTCATCCGCGAAGTTGGTGGCGCGATGGATTCCGGGCTCGCCGCTGCGCGGCGCCCCGGAATGACGAGGAGAGAGGTTGCGCGCGCTACGCCTTCAAACCTCCACCCCCTCATGCCGCAGCAGCCAGCGCTTGCGCTCCAGACCGCCGCCATACTTCACCAGCGAGCCGTTGGCGCCGATCAGGCGATGACAGGGCAGCACCACGCTGATCGGGTTGGAGCCGTTGGCATGGCCGACGGCGCGAATGGCCTTGGGCGTGTCGATCTTCGCGGCGAGCGTGCCGTAACTCATCGTGGTGCCGGCGGGGATCTTGGCAAGCGCGGTCCAGACCTTTTGCTGGAACGGTGTGCCGGCGATGCGCCATGCGATGGCCGAAAGCCTTCCGAGATCGCCGGCGAAGTAATCCGACAGCGCGGCCTTCATCGCTGCCGGCGCGGAGCGCTCGCTCAGATCCACCGCGCCGTAATGCAGGCGCAGCAGCTCGCGCATGCGGTGCTCGTAGTCGTCCCAGTCGAGCGCGCGCAGGGCGCCCTCGTCGTCGGTGACGAGCAGAGCGGTTCCGATCGGCGTCGCCAGACGATCGAGGCCGAAACTCTCGGGCGGAGATGCTGATCGACCGGCCATTGCACACCATCAATTCGGAACAGGCATCGCAATTGCCATGCCGGACGTGCTACCGTCCACCCGAAAGCTGACGCTGGGGGAGCTCAACTTGAATCTGATCGCCAATATCCTGGTGGCGCTGGTTGCCGCGCTGCACGCCTACTTCCTGATCCTGGAGATGTTCCTCTGGGACAAGCCGCAGGGCTTGAAGGTCTTTCGCAATACGCCGGAGAAGGCCGCGATCACGAAGGTGATGGCTGCCAATCAGGGCCTCTATAACGGCTTCCTCGCCGCCGGCCTGATCTGGGGCTTGCTTCACGGCAACCCGGCCTTCGCATTCCAGATCAAGGCATTCTTCCTGCTCTGCGTGATCGTGGCCGGCGCCTATGGCGCGGCAACCGTCAGCACGCGCATCCTGATCGTGCAGGCGCTGCCGGCGGCCATCGCGCTGGTGGCATTGTTCCTGGCCTGAGACTGCTGGTTAATTTCCTTGCCCTGAGACGCTACGGCGCAGCGCCGCGATCCTTGCGCGACGGCGAACGTTCCTCCACACTCTTCGGCAGCGATGGCGACCGTTGCAATCAACGGAAAAAGACCGTCGGCCGGAAATTCCGTCAGGAGGAACAACCCAATATGAGCAATCGCAGAGCCTTCATAACTGCCACGGCGGCGCTCGCCTTCGCGTTCTCCGCCAGCCAAGCCCTCGCCCAGAAGAAATATGACACCGGCGCGAGCGACACCGAGATCAAGATCGGCCAGACCGTGCCGTTCTCCGGCGCCTATTCCGTCTATGCCAATATCGGCAAGACCCAGGCCGCCTACTTCAAGATGATCAACGATCAGGGCGGCATCAACGGCCGCAAGATCAATTTGATCCAGTACGACGATGCCTATTCGCCGCCGAAGACGGTCGAGCAGGTGCGCAAGCTCGTCGAAGGCGACGAAGTGCTGTTCACCTTCCAGATCATCGGCACGGCCGCGAACGCCGCCGTGCAAAAATATCTCAACAGCAAGAAGATCCCGCAGCTGCTGGCCTCGACCGGCGCCGCACGCTTCAACGATCCGCAGAACTATCCCTGGACCATCGCCTACAATCCCAACTACGTGTCCGAGGGACGCATCTACGCCAAGTACATTCTCGCCAATCACCCCAATGCCAAGATCGGCGTGCTCTACCAGAACGACGACATGGGCCGCGACTATCTCGCCGGCCTCAAGAGCGGCCTCGGCGACAAGGCCGCCGGCATGATTGTCGGCGAAGTGTCCTACGAGGTCACCGACCCGACCGTCGATTCGCAGGTGGTCAAGCTGAAGTCGCTCGGCGCCGATCTCTTCTACGATGCCTCGACGCCGAAGTTCGCGGCGCAGGCCATCAAGAAGGTGGCCGAGCTCGGCTGGACGCCGGTGCACATCCTCGACATCAATGCGAGTCCGATCTCGGCGACGCTGAAGCCGGCCGGCCTCGACATTTCCAAGGGCATCATCTCGACCCAATACGGCAAGGAGCCGAGTGACCCGCAGTGGAAGGACGATCCGGGCGTGAAGGCCTTCTTCGCCTTCATGGACAAGTATTTCCCCGAAGGCGACAAGCTCAACACGGTCAACACCTATGCTTATTCGGTCGCCGAGTTGCTGACGCAGGTGCTGAAACAGTGCGGCGACGACCTGTCGCGTGAGAACGTGATGAAGCAGGTCGCCAACATCAAGGACTTCACCCCGAGCTTCGCGCTGCCCGGCATCAAGATCAACACCGGACCGAACGATTATCGCGTCAACAAGCAGATGCAGATGATGAAGTTCAACGGCGAGCGCTGGGAGCTGTTCGGCCCGATCATCGAGGACAACGGCCCGGCGGGCTAGCGACACAAACGGTTTCGTAGGGTGGGTTAGCCGGGCAGATGCGCGAAGCGAATCTGCTCGGCGCAACCCACCACTGTCTCTATCCGCGGTGACAGGATTGGTGGGTTACGCCTAGCGGACTGCGCTTCGCGTAGCCGCAAGGCTAACCCACCCTACGAACTTGTGCGGCGTCTACTTCGGTATCTCCCCAAAATTCTTCCCCACCGGCAACACCGCGTGCCGGATCAGCCGCGAATCCTCCACGGCGGCCTGACGGTGCTTCACCGCCTCGCGGTAGACGGGATCGCGGATCATCTCGACGAAGGCGGCGACGCTTGGGTATTCGGCGATGAAGCAATGGTCCCAGCGTTCTTCCTGCGGGCCGATCAGCATCAGCTCGAACCTGCCCTGCCAGACGATGCGGCCGCCGAGGCGTTCGAACACCGGGCCGCTCTCGCGGCCATAGGCCGCATAGGCCTCCGCGCCGCTCGCCTTGCGGCCGTCCGGATAGGCAGCGTCCTTGCGCAGGCGCACCAGATTGAGCATGTGGATCGGGCCCGGGCGGTCGTTGTCCCGGAATTGCGCAAAAATCTCCTTGGTCGGATCGATGTGGCCCATAGGTACTCCCTCGCGTGTTCCCTCTCGCTTTGTGGCGGCGATCCTAGCTTCGCCGTCCGATGAGCGGAACTGCGGCGGGCGAATGCCGCACCTCCTAATCGCGCGTTAACGTCTGGGTAACCGGGCCTTAAACAGCGACCGCTAGCGTGCGGCGGGGCGGACTGACCGGGCGTTTTGCTTATGGCGTGGGGAAAGAAAAAGGGTGGGCGGAAGGAGCCGCTGTTCGGCTTGCCCGCGGCGCTCACCGACCTGCGCCTGACCGCGGCCGACCGCGTCCCGGGCGGCGAGGACAAGCCGAAGAAGTCAGCGAAATCATCCGCCAAGAGCAAAGCTGAGGATTCCACCGACGAGCCGCCGCGCGAGCGGAAGGCATCGGCCGGCCGCAGCGGCGCCAAGCGCCGGTCGAAGTCGCGCATCGGCGCCAGCATTGGGCGCCTGGTCTATTGGGGTGCGGTGCTGGGCCTGTGGGGCGCGATCGCCGTGATCGGCGTCGTGGTCTGGGTCGGCGCCCATCTGCCGCCGATCCAGTCGCTGGAGATTCCCAAGCGTCCGCCGACGATCCAGATCGTCGGCATCGACGGCAGCATGCTGGCGCAACGCGGCGAGATGGCCGGCGCCAATGTCGCACTGAAGGATCTGCCGCCATACCTGCCCAAGGCCTTCATCGCCATCGAAGACCGCCGCTTCTATTCGCATTTCGGCATCGATCCCGTCGGCATCCTGCGCGCCCTCGTCACCAACGTGCTCCATCGCGGCGTGTCGCAGGGCGGCTCGACGCTGACGCAGCAGCTCGCGAAGAACCTGTTCCTGACCCAGGAACGCACCATGCAGCGCAAGCTGCAGGAGGCGGAGCTCGCGATCTGGCTGGAGCGCAAGCATTCCAAGAACGATATCCTGGAGCTCTATCTCAACCGCGTCTATTTCGGCTCGGGCGCCTACGGCGTCGAGGCCGCTGCGCAGCGCTATTTCGGCAAGTCGGCGAAGAACGTGACCATCGCAGAAGCCGCGATGCTGGCCGGTCTCGTCAAATCGCCGTCGCGGCTTGCGCCGAACCGCAACCCGGAAGGCGCGGAAGCGCGCGCGCAGATCGTGCTCACGGCGATGGCGGACGCAAAGTTCATCACTGAAGCGCAGGCGCAGGCCTCGATCGGCCATCCCTCCTACAACGTGAAGCCGGTCGGTGCCGGCACGGTCAATTACGTCGCCGACTGGATCGGCGAGGTGCTGGACGATCTCGTCGGCCAGATCGACGAGAGCATCAAGGTCGAGACCACGATCGATCCGAAGCTGCAGGGCGTGGCGGAAGCCGCCATCATCGACGAGCTCGCGGCCAAGAGCGTCAAGTTCAATGTCAGCCAGGGCGCGCTGGTGGCGATGACGCCCGACGGCGCCGTGCGCGCCTTGGTCGGCGGGCGGAACTATTCCGAGAGCCAGTACAACCGCGCGGTCACGGCCAAGCGCCAGCCGGGCTCCTCGTTCAAGCCGTTCGTGTACCTGACCGCGCTCGAGCAGGGCCTGACGCCCGATACCATGCGCCAGGACGCGCCGATCGAGGTCAAGGGCTGGAAGCCTGAGAACTACACCCATGAATATTTCGGCGCGGTGACGCTGACCCAGGCGCTGGCGATGTCGCTCAACACGGTCGCGATCCGCCTCGGCCTTGAGGTCGGGCCGAAGAACGTGGTGCGCACCGCGCACCGGCTCGGCATCTCCTCCAAGCTCGAGCCCAACGCCTCGATCGCGCTCGGCACCTCCGAGGTCTCGGTCGTCGAGCTGGTCGGCGCCTATGCGCCGTTCGCCAATGGCGGCTTCGCGGTGACGCCGCATGTCGTCACGCGGATCAGGACGCTCGGTGGCAAGCTGCTCTACATGCGCCAGGCGGACGAGCGCAACCAGGTGATCGACCCGCGCTATGTCGGCATGATGAACACGATGATGCGGGAGACGCTGATATCAGGCACCGCCAAGAAGGCGGAGATCCCCGGCTGGCCGGCGGCCGGCAAGACCGGCACCAGCCAAGATTACCGCGACGCCTGGTTCATCGGCTACACCGCCAACCTCGTCACCGGCGTCTGGCTCGGCAATGACGACAACTCGCCGACCAAGAAGGCCACCGGCGGCGGCCTGCCGGTGGAAGTCTGGTCGCGCTTCATGCGCACCGCGCACGAGGGCGTGCAGGTGGCAAACCTACCGAGTTCGCCGGGTGGCTGGGGTCTGTCGAACCTCGCGCAGGCGGCATCGCAAGTGTCGCCTCCGACAGCGGCCGCGCCCGGACCCGCGCCGGCGAACAATGGCGGCTATCGCCCGCCGCCCACGCGCGCCAATGCGCGGCCCGAAGCCGCCGCAGGACTCGACGGCTGGCTGATGGACCGGCTGTTTGGCGGGAACCGATAGGTTCGTCGTGAGGTCGCCATGACCTCAAAACAAAAACTGCGAAAACAACCCCATGCACAGTAGCCGGTGATTGCCGGCGCGATGCGCGGTGGATTGGAAGAAGCGCTTGATGCGACGGGGCTAATCAGGCATGCCGCGCAATTGTCGCGACGTGCGGCGAGAATCGAGCGAGACCGGCTGATGCTGCCGCATTCTCAACTGTCATTCCCCGCGAAGGCGGGGAATCCAGTACGCCGCGGCTTCTCGATTCAATCACAACCGCCTCTGGAATACTGGATCGCCCGCTTTCGCGGGCGATGACACCTTCCAAGACCGCCACAACGGCCCTAATCCTCGACCCCGTACCGGTGCAGGTCATTTCCGTACGTGTCGAGCCACTTCTTGGCGCGCTCCATCGAGGGGCAGACCTTGCCGCACACGCGCCAGAACCGCGCCGAGTGGTTCATCTCGACGAGATGGGCGACCTCGTGCGCGGCGAGATAGTCGAGCACGAAGGGCGGCGCGAGGATCAGGCGCCAGGAGAACGACAGCGAGCCCGCCGAGGTGCAGGAGCCCCAGCGGCTGGACTGGTCGCGGATCGACAGGCGCTTGACCCTGACACCGAGCTCGCCGGCATAGGCTTCGGCCGAACGCTGGAGATCGTGGCGCGCCTCGCGCTTGAGGAAGTCATGGACGCGGCGGTCCGCATATTCGACCCCGCCGGCGACGCAGAGAATGCGTTCACCGCTGTCGCGCACTTCCGTCCACACCGTGCCGCGCGCACCGGCGCGATGAACGATGCGATGGGGAACGCCGCGGAGCGGTATCACTGTGCCAGGCTGGAACGGCGCGGCCTTCGGCAAACGCCCGAGACGTGCCGCGATCCAAGCACCGTGACGCTGCGCGAAGTCTTTTGCTTCGGCGAGCGTGCCGCGCGGCGGCATGGTGAGGATGGCTTCGCGATCGCTCGGATGAATTCTGAGCGTGTAACGGCGCGCGCGTCTGTGCCGACGCAGCCGAATCGCAAAAAACTGCGATCCATGGGTGATGACGAGGGTCTTTGGCTCGTGGGGCCGCCGATAAAGGAGTGCGCGAGTGGCCATGTCTGTGAGTCCGGGGAGCAGGAGTTCGCCCGGATTCTGCCATAACCGCCGCCAGGGAAAGCGCTCGGCGCAAAAACAAATCATTTGCCCAATATACAGGGGTCTGGCGTCCGGGAGACCCTACAGACTGGGGTTGGAACCCGCTTTTTTCGCCCCCGCTGGATGCATGCGACACCCCCAAGGGGTGAGGGGGGACTCACTCCTATAAGGCTACCTAAATACCGCGAATCTGGACGGGAACAGGCCCTGCCGGAACCTCCGGCAGCACCCGAATTTCCGACGGGAAAGCCGAAATACGCGATTATTCAGCTGCGAGCGCCTGCAACGAGCTCGGATTCGCTGCGGAGACCATGAAGTCGTGAATCCGCGGCATGATTTCCGACTTGAAACGCGAGCCGTTGAACACGCCGTAATGACCGACGCCCTTCTGGACGTAATGAACGCGGCGATGATCGGGGATCGAGCTGCACAATGTGTGCGTTGCTTCGGTCTGACCGAGACCGGAGATGTCGTCGTTCTCGCCTTCGACCGTCATCAACGCCACACGCTTGACCTTGGAGGGATCGACGCGGGTTCCACGATGGGTCATCTCGCCCTTCGGCAGCGAGTGCTTCACGAACACGGTGTCGACCGTCTGCAGGTAATACTCGGCGGAGAGGTCCATCACCGCGAGATATTCGTCATAGAACTCACGATGCTTGTCGACGAGATCGCCGTCGCCCTTCACCAGATGGGCGAAGAGCTGCTTGTGGGCATCCATGTGCCGGTCGAGATTCATGCTGATGAAGCCGTTGAGCTGCAAGAATCCCGGATAGACGTCGCGCATCATGCCCGGATGCGGGAACGGCACCTTGGTGATGACGTGGTTGCGGAACCAGTCGATGCCGCGCTGCTGGGCGAGGTCGTTCACGCCGGTCGGATTGCGGCGGGTGTCGATCGGGCCGCCCATCAGCGTCATCGAGGTGGGCACGAACGGATCGCGCTGCGCTTCCATGATCGAGACGGCGGCGACGACGGGCACCGAGGGCTGGCACACCGCCATGACATGGGTGTTGCCGCCGAGGACGTGCAGCATCTCGATGACGTAGTCGATGTAGTCGTCGAGATCGAAGCGGCCGTCGCTGAGCGGCACCATGCGGGCATCGGCCCAGTCGGTGATGTAGACCTCATGCGCGGGCAGGAACGCCTCGACCGTGCCGCGCAGCAGCGTCGCATAGTGGCCGGACATCGGGGCTACGATCAGCACGCGCGGCTGCGGGCTGCGCAGCGGACGGGTGAACTTGCGATCGAAATAGAGCAGCCGGCAGAACGGCTTTTCCCAGACCGAACGGATCTCGACGGGGACGCGGATGCCGTTGACCTCGGTGTCGTTGAGGCCCCATTCCGGCTTGCCGTAGCGGCGCGTGGTGCGCTCGAACAATTCGCAGGCCGCGGCGACCGACTTGCCGACTTCGGTGCGCGCCCAGGGATTGAGGGGATTCTGAAACAGGAGCTTGGTCGCGTCGGTGACCGCGCGTGCCGGATTGAGAGAGGCGTGCGCCATCTCGTACATCCAGTACATCGGCGTCGTCAGAACCGGACTGCCTTCTGCAGCCAGGGGCGGTGCGCCGCCAAACTCACCAATAGGCATCGCTATATCCCTCTTCGCATCGCAGCATACTGCCGAATGCGTAATATTGCGTCAATGCATCGTCCCCGTACATCTACGTAGCGAAGACGGTTAAATCAGCCTGAATCCACGGGAAAGTGAAACTATTCGCCGGCGGACAGCAGCGAGCCGTTCTTCCTGGCGCTGCGCAAAAGGGCAAGGAATGCCCCAAAAGATGCAACCAGAAGGCCTGCATTGATGGCCAGCGCCTCCAGCATCAGGTCGGTGCGGAAGGTGTTCTCGATCAAGAGCGCGCGCATCCCCTCGAACACATAGGTCGGCGGCAGCACCCAGGCGACGACTTGCAGCCAGGCCGGCAGCACGCTGACCGGATAGTAGATGCAGGCGAGCGGCATGATCGCGAACATCAGGGTCCAGACGATGCTCTCGGCGCCGAGACCGTTTCGCAGCACGAGCCCCGAGACGAAGATGCCGACCGACCAGCTGGTGAAGATCAGATTGCAGAAGAACGCGATCAGCGGCAGGCCGAGGCTGTAGACGTTGAAATGAAACAGGAACAGCGCGAGCAGCGTCATCGGGATCACACCGATCGCGAGCCGGATCAGGCTCATGATCATCAGCGACAGCAGAAACTCGATCGGCCTCAAGGGGCTCATCATGAGGTTGCCGAGGTTGCGCGCCCACATCTCCTCCAGGAAGGAGATGGAGAAGCCGAGCTGTCCCCGGAACAGGATGTCCCAGAGGATGACGGCGCCGATCAGCGTGCCGCCAGCGCGCGCGAAGAAATTGGCGTTCTGCGCGATGTAGAGCTGGAGGAAGCCCCAGGTGATGACCTGGAGCGCCGGCCAGTAGAGCAGCTCGAGCAGCCGCGGCCAGGACGACATCAAGAGGTACCAATAGCGCAGGATCATCGCGCCGATGCGCTGCATGGAGATGCCGCGGTGAAGGGAGATCTCGCTCATCGGCGCACCACGTAGCTGGGATCAAGCTTCGTCATTCCGGGGCGCGCGGCGCGCGAGCCCGGAATCCATAACCATAGGCGGCGATTGTGGGGCGAGACCGGTAACCCCGAGTCTTCGCCAAATTCAATCCTGTGGTTATGGATTCCGGGCTCGCGACTATGTCGCGCCCCGGGATGACGGGATCCATCCGGGCTAGGACCGAAAAATCGGGACTCCCTCATCGCGCCGCCTCCTTCTCGCCGTTCACCCGGCCGCGGGCGACGTCCAGAAACACCTCCTCCAGCGTGGTGCGGTTGTAGCGGGCCATGATGGCCTCGGGCGTGTCGTCGTCCTCGATGCGGCCGCGCTTCATGATGATGACGCGGTCGCACAGACGCTCGACCTCGAGCATGTTGTGCGAGGCCAGCAGGATGGTGGCGTTGTTCTCCTTGCGATAGCGCTCCAGATGGGCTCGCACCCAATCGGCGGTGTCAGGGTCGAGCGAAGCCGTGGGCTCGTCCAGGAGAAGCAGCTCGGGCTGGTTGATCAGCGCCTTCGCCAGCGCGACGCGGGTCTTCTGGCCGGCGGAGAGCTTGCCGTTGGCGCGGTCGATGAATTCGGTGAGGTCGAGATCGTCGGCGAGCCTGGCGATGCGGCCCGCGAGATTCTTCACCGCATAGAGCTTGCCGAAGATGGTGAGGTTCTGGCGCACCGTGAGCCGCATCGGCATGTCGACATAGGGGCTCTCGAAATTCATCCGGCCCAGCACGGAAGCGCTCTCCTCGGGCATCCTGTGACCGAGCACCTGCACGCGGCCGGAGGTCGGCAGCACCAGCCCCATGATCATCGCGATGGTCGTGGTCTTGCCGGCGCCGTTGCCGCCCAACAGCCCGGTGATGCTGCCGCGCGGCAGCGAAAAGGAGATGTCATCGACGGCGCGGGTCTGCTTGTAGACCTTGACGAGGTGATCGACCGCAATTGCCGCAGAGGAGCTGCGCTCCGCGACAGTCGGCGGACTTGAAGCTTTGTCGTTCCCGGTCATGCTGGGCCGTTCTTCTGCTATTGCAGCTGACAGCGCAAGGCTTGTAATCCGGATGGTTCCACCAGCCGCGCGTTTGTGACCAGAAGGCACCGCCACATTGGCCGACATGACCGAAATTGCCGCTTCCGACTTTCGTCCCGCGCAGCGGCATATCCGCCTGGACACCATCCTGCGGCTGCGCTGGCTCGCGGTGCTGGGCCAGCTCGCCGCGATCTTCATCGTAGCGCAGGGGCTGGAGTTCAATGTCGAGATCGTCCCCTGCGTCAGCATCATCGCCCTGTCGGCCGCGCTCAATCTGGGGCTCCAGGCCGTCTCCAATCCGCTGCAGCGGCTGGAGCCGATACAGGCGGCCGGACTGCTCGCGCTGAACATCGTGGAGCTGGCCGGACTCTTGTTCTTCACCGGCGGGCTCCAGAATCCGTTCTCGTTCCTGTTCCTCGCGCCGGTGCTGATCTCGGCGACCGCACTGCCGGCCCGCTTCACCTTCGGGCTTGGCGTGCTGGCGGTCGCCTGCGCCTCGGTGCTGTTCTTCTTCCACCTGCCGCTGCCCTGGGATTCCGACGATCCGCTGGTACTGCCGCCGATCTATCTCGTCGGCGTCTGGCTCTCGATCGTGCTCGCGATCGGGGTCACCAGCCTCTACTCGTTCCAGGTGACCGAGGAGGCGCGCAAGCTTGCGGATGCGCTGGCCGCGACCGAGCTGGTGCTGACGCGCGAGCAGCACCTGACCCAGCTCGACGGCCTCGCCGCCGCGGCCGCGCACGAGCTCGGCACGCCGCTTGCGACCATCTTCCTGATCTCGCGCGAGCTGGAAAAGACGGTGAAGGACCCGGACTTTGCCGCCGATCTGAAAACCCTGCGCGAGCAGACCCAGCGTTGCCGCGACATCCTCAGCAAGATCACCCAGCTCTCCTCCACCGGTGCGCCGTTCGACCGCATGAAGCTGTCGGAGTTGATCGAGGAGGTGGTGGCCCCGCATCGCGATTTCGGCGTCGACATCAAGGTGCGGATCGCGGTGGCCGCCTTCGCCGAGCCGGTCGGCTCGCGCAACCCCGCGATCCTCTACGGCGTCGGCAACATCGTCGAGAACGCAGTCGATTTCGCCCGCACCGCCGTCGAGGTGAACGCCTGGTGGAACAAGGACACGATCGAGCTGCTGATCTCCGACGACGGCCCCGGCATTCCGCCCGATATCCTCAACCGGATCGGCGAGCCCTATCTGTCGCGGCGGCGCACCCAGGATGATGCCGTTGGCGAACGGCGCGGGCTCGGATTGGGCGTGTTCATCGCGCGCACCCTGCTCGAACGCACCGGCGCCAAGGTCTCGTTTACCAACCGGATCTTCCCGGAACACGGAGCGGTGGTCCAGATCACGTGGCCGCGACAGCGTTTTGAGGCTATCGAGACGCTTGAAGAAACAATAGGATAGGGCGCGACCTTGCGTCGCACAGAGGGCCCGATCGACCATTGGCGGCCTTGGCGCCGGCCGATTGCGAGGCCATATGTGGACGCGCAGGAGAGAGGACCAAACCTTGAACGCAATCGCCGAACTGAACGAACAGACCGACCGCTCGCTTCTCATCGTGGAGGACGACAAGCCGTTTCTGGAGCGGCTGTCGCGCGCCATGGAGACCCGCGGGTTCGCGGTGACGTCGTGTGACACCGTCTCGGACGGTCTTGCGCAGATTGGCAAGGCGGCGCCGGCCTTCGCGGTGGTCGACTTGCGACTCGGTGACGGCAACGGCCTCGACGTGGTCTCCGCGCTGAAGAAGAAACGCCCGGATGCACGCGCGATCGTGCTGACCGGCTATGGCAACATCGCCACCGCGGTGACCGCGGTGAAGATGGGCGCGATCGATTATCTCTCCAAGCCCGCGGACGCCGACGACGTCGTCGCCGCGCTGCTGTCGACCAGCGCAGAGAAATCCGAGCTGCCGACCAACCCGATGTCCGCGGACCGCGTCCGCTGGGAACACATCCAGCGCATCTACGAAATGTGCAACCGCAACGTCTCGGAAACGGCGCGGCGGCTGAACATGCACCGCCGCACGTTGCAGCGCATTTTGGCCAAGCGCGCGCCGAGGTAAGTTTCGTAGGGTGGATTAGCCGAAGGCGTAATCCACCTTTTCTCGTGCGGCAGAAGTGGTGGGTTACGTTACGCTACGCTAACCCACCCTACGCATTCACTCCCAGAAATCCGCGTGCCCCTGCGGATCGACCAGCCGGTTGATCCGCAGCGCCGCTGCCATCGCAAAGCGCACCGTCATCTGCTTGCGCGTGGCGGCCGCGATCTTGTGCTCGGGCGCCTCGCAATGCAGATGCGCACCGTAGGCGTCGGCGATGATCAGGCCGGTGTCTTGCGGAAAGATCTCGCACGGCAGATCCTGCGTGAAGGCGAAGAACAGCCGGTCGCAATGGGCACGGTACTCGTGCCATTTCTGATCGGCGCGCAGATCCTCCACCGACGACTTGATCTCGACGATCCAGATCTCGCCGCGCTCGTTCAGCGCCACCAGATCGGCACGCCGGCCCGAGGGCAGCGGCAATTCGCTGATGCAGGAGAAACCAAGCGAGCGCAGCAGCCGCGCCGTGCCACGCGCGATCGCCAGCGCCGTCTCGGATTGACGGCGGTCCGGCGGCGGCACGAGGGCGATGTTGCGGGCGCTGCTGTCCATGGGGGGAGTTTAGCCGATTCCCGTGGGGTTCACACTGCTTGATAGCGCGAGCTGTGGCCTCACTCTCCGCCGTCGTCCCGGCCTAGTGCGCAATTGCGCACGGGGGCCGGGACGACACTCGGGAACCTCCCCTCCCCCTCGCACTTATCACGCAGCCGCCGCACCTCGGCGGAGCATCGAGGCCGCTCGCGCATGATCGACGATCTCTGGTACAAGAACGGCGTGATCTACTGCCTCTCGGTCGGCACCTACATGGATGCCGACGGCGACGGCGTCGGTGATTTCAAGGGCCTGCTACGGCGGCTCGACTATCTGCACGGCCTCGGCATCACCACGATCTGGCTGATGCCGTTCCAGACTTCGCCGGGCCGTGACGACGGCTACGACATCGCCGATTATTACAGCGTCGATTCCCGCTACGGCACGCTCGGCGACTTCGTCGAGTTCGCCCATGGCTGCAAGCAGCGCGGCATCCGCATCATCATCGACCTCGTCGTCAACCACACCTCGGACCAGCATCACTGGTTCAAGGAAGCGCGGCGCGACAGGAATTCCCCCTATCGCGACTGGTATGTCTGGTCCGACACGAAGCCGGCCAATGCCAACAAGGGGATGGTGTTTCCCGGCGTGCAGAAATCGACCTGGACGCGCGACAAGGACGCCGGCGCCTGGTATTTCCATCGCTTCTACGATTTCCAGCCCGACCTCAACACCTCGAACCCGCACGTGCAGGCCGAGATCCTGAAGATCATGGGCTTCTGGATCCAGCTCGGCGTCTCCGGCTTCCGCATGGACGCCGTGCCCTTCGTGATCGCGACCAAGGGCGCCAAGGTGAAGAAGCCGGTCGAGCAATACGACATGCTGCGCGCGTTCCGCGAGTTCCTGCAATGGCGCCAGGGCGACGCCATCATCCTCGCCGAGGCCAATGTGCTGCCGGAAACCGACATGAACTATTTCGGCCGCGATGCCGACCGCATGCACATGATGTTCAACTTCCACGTCAACCAGCACCTGTTCTATGCGCTGGCATCCGGCGACTCGCGTCCGCTGGCAAAGGCGCTGAAGGCGACCAGGCCGCGGCCGGCCTCGGCGCAATGGGGCCTGTTCCTGCGCAATCACGACGAGCTCGATCTCGGGCGATTGACCCCGGCGCAGCGCGACACCGTGTTCAAAAGCTTCGGCCCCGACAAGGACATGCAGCTCTACGACCGCGGCATCCGCCGCCGCCTCGCGCCGATGCTGGGCGGCGACCGCAGGCGGCTCGAGCTTGCCTACAGCCTGATGTGCACGCTGCCGGGAACGCCCGTGATCCGCTATGGCGACGAGATCGGGATGGGCGACGATCTCTCATTGCCGGAGCGCAATTGCGCGCGCACGCCGATGCAATGGTCGACCGAGCCGCATGGCGGCTTCACCAAGAACGACAAGCCGGCGTGTCCCATCATCGACAAGGGCCCTTACGGCTTTCCGCACGTCAACGTCGCCAAGCAGCGACGCGATGCCAATTCCATGCTGAACTGGACCGAACGCATCGTCCGCATGCGCAAGGAGGTGCCCGAGATCGGCTGGGGCGATTTCGCCATCATTGCGACGCGCGATCCCGCCGTCTTCATCATGCGCTACGACTGGCGCAACAATTCCGTGCTGTTGGTGCACAATCTCGATGAGAAGCCACGCGAGATCGCGTTTTCAACGGGGTTGCCCGATGATGCCGGCGCGCACCTGATCAATCTGCTCGCGGAAGACCACAGCCACGCCGACAAGCGCGGCCAGCACCGTGTCGTGCTGGAGCCCTATGGCTATCGCTGGTACCGGGTCGGCGGGCTGGATTATTTACTGAAGCGGAGTGATATCGACGAGAATACAGCGCGGGGCAACAAGCATCCGGGATGACGTGGCCGTGCGCACCGCTGTCGCACTCTCCGCTGTCGTCCCCGCGAAGGTGGGGACCCATAGCCACAGGGAAGAGTGTGGCACGAACTGGTAACTCCGAGTCTTCGCAAAACCGCTCCCTGTGGCTATGGGTCCCGGGCTCGCGCTTCGCGCGCCCCGGGACGACGGTTAGGCGGGAGGCGCGACGATCACCCCCTCATTCCCCCGCAAGTCCAGCACCCCTTCCAGCCGCTCGCCCTCACGATCCAGAAACGTCGACAGCAGGATCTCACTGCCGAAGCGGATCGCGCTGGTGGTGACGGCGATCGGATCGGGACCGAGATTGAGCGCCACGATCACCACCCTGCCCTCGGCCTCGCGGCGGTAGATCAAGAGATCGCCCTGCGCCGCGATCGGATGATAGCTGCCCGCCAACAGGGGCGGGCTGCTCTTTCGCAGCACGATGAGCCGCTTGTTCAGGCTGAGGATCGAGCGCGTGTCGGCTTCGAGATTGACGACGTTCTCGTGGATATGATCCTCGGGCAGCGGCAGCCACGGCCGGACGTCCGAGAAGCCGGCGAAGTTCGAGGAATCCCACTGCATCGGCGTGCGGCAGCCGTCGCGGCCGACGCCGATGCCGGGCACGTTCTTCTCGAAGGGATCGCGCACGTCCTCGGGCGCGATCGCGAGCTGGTGCATGCCGATCTCGTCGCCGTAGTAGAGCGTCGGCGTGCCGCGCAGCGTCAGCAGCAGCATGGCGGCGACGCGGGCCTGCTCCGGCCCGACGCGGCTAGCGACGCGCGGACGGTCGTGATTGCCGAGCACCCAGTTCGGCCAGGCGCCTTTCGGCAGCGCCTTCTCATAATCGTCGATGATCTTCTCGATCGAGCGCGCGCTCCAGAAGGTCGAGAGCAGCGCGAAGTTGAACGGCATCTGCGCGCCGGTGAGATCGTTGCCGTAATAGGCCATCAGCCGGTGCAGCGGCAGATAGATCTCGCCGATCAGCACGCGGGCGCGATACGCATCGGTGACGCGCCGCATCTCGGCGATGACGTCATGCACCTCCGGCTGGTCGGTGGAATATTGCGTCATGATCCTTTCGTGCGCCGGCCGGCCCTCGACATAATGCGGGTTCGGCGGATTGTCGCGGAACTCGGCGTCCTTGATCAGGTGCCAGATCACGTCGACGCGAAAGCCGTCGACGCCCTTCTCCAGCCAGAACCGCATCACGTCGTAGATCGCGGCGCGGACATCCGGGTTGCGCCAGTTGAGGTCCGGCTGCTGGGCGAGGAAGGCGTGGTAGTAATATTGACCTGTCGTCTCGTCGAACTGCCACGCGCTGCCGCCGAACTCGGACACCCAGTTGTTCGGCGCGCCGCCATCGGGTGCCGGATCGCGCCAGACGTACCAGTCACGCCTGGGATTGTCGCGCGAGGACCGGCTCTCGACAAACCAGGGATGCTGGTCCGAGGTGTGGTTGGGCACGAGGTCGAGGATCAGCTTCAGACCGTTCTCGTGCGCGGCAGTGAGCAGCGCGTCGAAATCCGCCATCGTGCCAAACAGCGGATCGATGCCGGTATAGTCGGAGATGTCGTAGCCGAAATCGGCCATCGGCGAAGAGAAGATCGGCGACAGCCAGATCGCGTCGACGCCGAGCGACTTTACATAAGGCAGCCGCCGCAAGATGCCGGCGAGATCGCCGACGCCGTCACCGTCGCTGTCCTGAAAAGAGCGCGGATAGACCTGATAGAAGATGCCGTCGCGCCACCAATTCACCTCGCCCTGCGCCATGTCGGAGAACCCACCTGAAAACTGCCTCGCGCGAGAGAACGCGGAAGCAACGCCCCCGGTTCAAACCAGCAGGCGAATTGGGACGGCCGTGTGACGGTCGACGCGGCCGTTCCGGGCCCGGGCCACGAATCTTTTGCTTGGCGGCATGGCAAAAATCGGCATTGTGGCGCCATGACCGAGCAAAATGACACCCAAGGATCCTCGCAAGAGTCCTCGCAAGCCAAGGCCGGCGCGATCATCGTCCCCGTGACGCTGTTCGAGCAGAACTGCACCATCATCTGGGACGAGCCCGGCAAGAAGGCCGTGGTGATCGATCCCGGCGGCGACGTGCCGAAGATTTTGGACGCGATCAAGCAGACCGGCGTCACCGTGGAGAAGATCTGGCTGACCCACGGCCATATCGACCATGTCGGCGGCGCCGCGGAGTTACGCGATGCGCTGAAGGTGCCGATCGAGGGTCCGCATAAAGCCGACAAGTTCCTGCTCGACAATGTGGTGGAGAGCGGCGCGCGCTTCGGCATGACCGGCGTGCGCAATTTCGCGCCGGACCGCTGGTTGGAGGAGGGCGACACCGTGTCGATCGGCGGCTTGCAGTTCGACATTCTGCACTGCCCCGGCCATTCGCCCGGCAGCGTGGTGTTCTTCAACAAGGAATTACGATTTGCCCATGTCGGCGACGTGCTGTTCGCAGGCTCGGTCGGCCGCACCGACCTGCCCGGCGGCAGTCACGCGACGCTGATCGACTCGATTAAGACCAAGCTGCTGCCGCTCGGCGACGACGTCGGCTTCATCTGCGGCCATGGCGCAGGCTCGAGCATCGGCCAGGAGCGGATGACCAATCCGTTCATCACCGGCGAGATGTAGGTTCTATTCAGCGATGCGCCGGCGTCGCCACAAACTCTGCTGTCATGCCGGACAGGCGTTAGCGCAGATCCGGGCCCCATAGCCGCAGGGAGATGTGGTTACGGGGACTCGGCGTTGCGCCTTCGCGCCAAACTTTGTCCTGTGGCTATGGGTCCCGGATCGGCGCGCGCTTGAGGCGCGCTTGTCCGGGACGACGGCTGGGGTTTACTTCATCAACCCCGCGGCGGTCAGCGCGCGCGTGATGATCTGGCCGAGGTCGAAGCCGCGGGCGTCCTCGCGCTTCGGCTCGGCCGGTTCGGCGACAGCAGCGCGGATCGAGCGGGCCAGATGCGGCGCGGGCGTCAGCGCCGGCTTTGCCTCCGCCTTCTTCTTCGCCGCGTCCGGAATCCAGCCGGTCAGGCCGAAGAACTTTGCGATGTGATAGGACGAGGAGATGCCGGCCTCGATCAGGAACGCGCCCTCGACGCCATAGCGCTGGTCGTTGTCGGCTAGCCCAAGCGGCGTGCCATGCGCCATGTCGGTGATGGCATAGGACTCGACCAGCGTCTCGCCGTCCTTGTTCCACCAGGCCTGGCGGGGATAGCCGTCGACATGGGTCTCGGCCATCGGCACGTCGGGCAGGTCATGCAGATCGAGCCACTGCTTGACGATCTCGTTGGCATTGCCGGGATTGACGGTGCGGTCGGCACTGCCGTGCCACACCGACATCTTCGGCCAGGGGCCGCGATAATCGGAAGCGTTGCGCACGAGATCGCCGAGCTCGCGCGCGGGACGCGCCGGCGAATGGAACATGCCGTCCAGCGCCTCGCGCAAATTCGAGGCGATGCCATAGGGCAAGCCTGCGATCACCGCGCCGGCCGCGAAGACGTCCGGATAGGTCGCGAGCATCACCGATGTCATGCCGCCGCCGGCGGAGAGGCCGGTGATGAAGACGCGCCGGGAATCGATGCGGTGCGTCTTGACCATATGCGCGATCATCTCGCGGATCGAGCGCGCCTCGCCGCTGTCGCGCGCGGTGTCTTCCGGATTGAACCAGTTGAAGCAGGTGTTGCCGTTGTTGACGCGCTGCTGCTCGGGCATCAACAGCGCGAAGCCGTAGTGCCGTGCGAGCGTCGACCAGCCCGCGCCGAGATCGTAAGCAGCCGCGGTCTGACCGCAGCCATGCAGCACGACGACGAGCGCGCGCGGCATCTGCAGCTGCGCCGGCGCGAACGCGAACATGCGAAGATTGCCGGGATTGTCACCGAAGTCCGTGACTTCCGACATCGGACTGGACGCATCCGCGCTGCGGCCGAAGTCGGCAAAGCGCAGACCGTCCACCTTTGGCAGACGTCTCAAGAGATCGACATTTCTGGCGAGGGACACGGCAACTCCTGGCAGGCGACATTCAACGTTCAGCCAAACCAGATAGTTGCTGCACTGCAAAATGAAAAGTGTGTGTGCTGTCAATTACCAGAAATTCACGGAGAATCCGCACGCATTAACCGCAATGCCTCAACTTCGTGCAGATGCGCGGCGCATCCACGCCAGAAATGCGGCGCAGATCATGATTAATGTCACAAACAGCGCGAGCGAGACGAGAAATCCTGCGCGCGATGATTGCAATGATTCGATCGCGAAGAATATCGCGCCGATTGCGGCCACTCCGGCCGCATTTCCGATCTGCGCAATGGTGCCGTACATGCCGGACGCCGAGCCTGCGGCGACGGGCTTCACGGTCGAGAGCACCGCGCCGGACAGCGGCGCCATCACCAGGCCCTGACCGTAGCCGAAGATGATCAAGGTGAGCGCAAGCCCGATCGGCGTCGGCGCGTCGACATAGACTGCGACAAGCGCAAGCGCGGCGAGGCCGGCGATCTGAAGCGCGCATCCCTCGATCAACACCTTGGTGCCGCGATGGCGCGCCCGCGCGCCGCTGTGACGCGAGGCCACGACGAAGGCGAGCGCAAGCGGAACGAAGACCATGCCGGCTTCGAGCGGCGGAATCTTCAGGCCGCGCTGCATGAACAGCGTCATGACGAGGTAGAACGAGAGATTGGCAAGGAAGAAAAAGAACGCGGCGCCGAGACCGCGCAGGAACGCCGCATCCGCCAGCAGCGTGAGGTCAATCAGCGGCATGCCGCCGGCGCGCCCGACCGCGTGCTCGAGGTTCAGGAACGCCGCGAGGATCACAGCGCCGATCGCCATCACCGCCCACAGCGACGGCGCCCAGCCGACATCGTGGCCGAACAGCAGCGGACCGATCAGGCACAACAGCCCTGCGAACAGCACCACACTGCCCTTGATGTCGAGCCTTGTACCGGCCCGGCGCGGCACCGACGGCATGATGCGCGAGGCGGCACCGGCGATGAGGAGACCACAGGGCACGTTGACGAAGAACACCGAGCGCCAGCCGGTGCCGGCGAGATCGAGCGTGACGAGAAGACCGCCGAGCATGAAGCCCGCGGCGCCCGCAAGCCCGAGCACGATGCCGTAGACGGCGAAGGCCCGGTTGCGCTGTTCGTCGGTGAACAACAGATGCAGCGTCGCCAGCACCTGCGGCACCATCAGCGCGGCGGTGGCGCCCTGCGCCAGCCGCGCGACGATCAGCTCCGTGCCTGATTGCGCCAGCCCGCACCACAGCGAGGTCAGGGTGAAGCCGAGCACACCGGCCAGGAACACGTTCTTGGTGCCGTGGACGTCGCCGAGGCGGCCGCCGGTGACGACCAGCGTGGCATAGGCGATCAGATAGATCGCGATGACGGATTCGATCTGCGCCGGCGTTGCGTGCAGATCGATGGCGATGGTCGGAATGGCGACGTTGACCACGAAAGCGTCGACGCCGAACATGAACTGGGCGGCGACGACGATGGCGAGAACCCACCAGCGGCGCGACGAATCGATCTGCTTTGTGACGGTTTGATGCATCGGCGCGCGGCCCTTCGGGAATTTATTTACGCGCGATGCTCCCAGATCGGCGTCATCGGTGCGATTACCTCCGAGGTAGGACCTGCCGCCTTGGCCCGATTGCTGCATGTCGGTTCCCGCTGGTCCCGTGGGGTTCGGAAGTCTTCCGATGTACGACTACGACATGGTGGTGATCGGCTCGGGCCCGTCGGGGCGCCGGGCCGCGGTGCAATGCGCCAAGCTCGGCAAGGCCGTGTTGGTGGTGGAGAAGGGCCGGCGGGTCGGCGGCGTCTCCGTCCACACCGGCACCATTCCCTCCAAGACCCTGCGCGAGACCGTGCTCAATTTGTCCGGCTGGCGCGAGCGCGGCTTCTACGGCCGCTCCTACCGGGTGAAGCAGGACATCGCGGCCAGCGACCTGATGACCCGGCTGCAGAAGACGCTCGACCACGAGGTCGAGGTTCTCGAGCATCAGTTCAGCCGCAACCTGGTGCGCACCGCCAACGGCGAGGCGCGCTTCGTCGCGCCGCATCAGGTCGAGATCACGAGCGCGATCGGCGAGGTCAAGGTGGTGTCGGCCGCCTTCATCCTGATCGCCTGCGGCACGCGCCCGTTCCGGCCCGACTACGTGCCGTTCGACGGCACCACCGTGCTCGACAGCGACGAGATCATCGAGCTGCCAAAGCTGCCGCGCAGCCTTGCCGTGATCGGCGCCGGCGTGATCGGCGTCGAATATGCCACCATCTTCAGCGCGCTCGACGTGCCCGTGACCCTGATCGAGCCGCGGCCGACCTTCCTCGATTTCATCGACAAGGAGTTGATCGACGAGTTCATGCACGAGCTGCGCGACCGCAATGTCGCGCTGCGGCTCGGCGCCAAGGTCAACGCGATCGAGAAGAATGCGCAGGGCAATATCGTCACGCACTTGTCGGACGGGCGGCACGTCACCACGGAAATGCTGCTGTTCGCCGCCGGCCGGGTCGGCGCCACCGATCGCCTCAACCTCGAGGCGGCAGGCATCGCGGTTGACCATCGCGGGCGCATCACCGTCGATCCCGTGACGTTGCAGACCAGCGTGCCGCACATCTACGCGGCCGGCGACGTCATCGGCTTTCCGAGCCTGGCCTCGACCTCGATGGAGCAGGGCCGCGTCGCAGCCTGCCACGCGCTCGGCATGGAGCCGTTGGCGCCGCCGGAGTTCTTTCCCTACGGCATCTATTCGGTGCCGGAGATCTCGACCGCCGGCCTCACCGAGGAAGAGGTGCGCACGCGCGGCATTCCCTACGAGGTCGGTATCGCCCGCTTCCGCGAGACGTCGCGCGGCCACATCATGGGGCTGAACAGCGGCATGATGAAGATGATCTTCTCCACCAAGACGCGCCGCCTGCTCGGCGTGCACATCCTCGGCGAAGGCGCCACCGAGCTGATCCATATCGGCCAGGCCGTGCTGAACCTCAAAGGCACCATCGACTATTTCATACAGAACACGTTCAACTACCCGACGCTGGCGGAGGCATACAAGATCGCCGGCCTCGATGCGTGGAACAGGATGACAAGGTGATTTCTCTTACCTCTCCCCACTTGCGGGGAGAGGTCGGAATTCAAACGCAGTTTGAATTCCGGGTGAGGGGGAGCCTCCGCGAGTCGTCTGTCCACTGGAACGTCCCCTCTCGACACGTCATTGCGAGCGTAGCGAAGCAATCCAGAATCCCTCCGCGAAACGACTCTGGATTGCTTCGCTGCGCTCGCAATGACGGCGTGGGGCCATCTCGAAAACCCAACGACCTCCGTCCCCGCGGAGACTCCCCCTCACCCCGACCCTCTCCCCGCAAGCGGGGAGAGGGAGAATAGGCATCTCACCTCACTTCATCGCATGCCTGCATTCCGCCGCGCGGGACATCGCGCGATTGCGTTCGTGCCGTCAGGCACGTAGCCTCACCGTCTCAACAAACAGAAAATTCAGCCGGAGAGAACGCCATGGCGCGCCTGAAGTTCGGAGCCTTTCTTGCCCCGCATCACCCGATCGGGGAGCATCCGATGCTCCAGTTCCGGCGCGATCTCGACCTCGTCGAGCAGCTGGATAGCCTCGGCTATGACGAGTTCTGGTGCGGCGAGCATCATTCCTCCGGTTGGGAGATGATCGCCTCGCCGGAGATGTTTTTGGCCGCGGCCGGCGAGCGCACCAAGCGGATCAAGCTCGGCACCGGCGTGGTGTCGCTGCCCTATCACCATCCCTTCAACGTCGCCCAGCGCATGGTGCAGCTCGATCACATGACCGGCGGCCGCGCCATCTTCGGCTCCGGTCCCGGTGCGCTCGCCTCCGACGCGCACACGCTCGGCATCGACCCGATGACGCAACGCGACCGTCAGGACGAGGCGATCGGCGTGATCCGCCGCCTGTTCAACGGCGAACGCGTCACCGCCAGGAGCGACTGGTTCACCATGAACGACGCCGCGCTTCAGCTCCTGCCCTTGCAGGAGGAGATGCCGTTCGTGGTGGCCTCGCAGATCTCGCCCTCCGGGATGACGCTCGCCGGTAAATACGGCATCGGCATCATCTCGCTGGGCTCGATGACGACGCAGGGCCTGATGTCGCTCCAGCAGCAATGGCAGTTCGCCGAGGATGCCGCGAAGAAGCACGGCACCAAGGTCAACCGCGCCGACTGGCGCGTGCTCCTGACCTGGCATGTCGCGGAGACCCGCGAGCAGGCCCGCCGCGAGGCCGGCGCCGGGCTGATGCGCTGGCACAACGAATATAATGTCGGCACGTTGCAGCGGCCGGGCCTCACCGCGTTCGCCTCGCCCGACGATGCCGTGGACAAGACCGCCTTTGTCGAAGGCGCCGCCTCCGTCATCGGCACGCCCGACGATCTCGTGAAAATGATCAAGAACGTGATGCAGGTCTCCGGCGGCGTCGGCGCCGTGATCGGCTTCGTGCACGACTGGGCCAACCCGGAGAACACTCGCCGGAGCTGGGACCTGGTCGCGCGCTACGTGGTGCCGGAGATCAACGGCTATATCGATGGTCTCCGCAGGTCGCAAAAATTCGTGATCGAGAATCGCGCGATTTTCGAGCGCGCGGGCCAGGCCGTGATGGCCAAGATCATGGAGAACGAGAAGGCTGCCGAAGCGCTGAAGGTCACCGGCCCCGGCCGCGTCGCCATTCCCGCCGTCAACGCCCCGGATTTGCAGAAGGAAGCGGCGAAGCGGTAGGCCGCCAAACTGTCTCTAATGGTCGTCCCGGCGAAGGCCGGGACGACGATACTGTGCCGGGCGACTTGCACACAGGACGACTGGCACGTCATCGCATCAGTATTGTGCTATGTTGGCAGCAAGCCAACCGGAGCAATCGTCATGTCGATGCAGAATGTGGCCCCCGCGCTTCAGTTCACCGCGCCCAGGCGCAACGAGCTGACGCACATCCCCGGTGACGAGGGCTGGCCGATCATCGGCAAGACCTTCCAGGTGCTGGCCGACCCCAAGGGGCATATCGAGGCGAACGGCGCCAAATACGGCCCGGTCTACCGCACCCATGTTTTCGGCGAGACCAATGTCGTGCTGCTCGGACCCGAAGCGAACGAGCTCGTGATGTTCGACCAGCAAAAACTGTTCTCGTCGACGCACGGCTGGAACAAGGTGCTCGGCCTGTTGTTTCCGCGCGGATTGATGCTGCTCGATTTCGACGAGCACCGGCTGCACCGCAAGGCGCTGTCGGTCGCGTTCAAATCCGGGCCGATGAAATCCTATCTAGGCGATCTCGACCGCGGCATCTCCGCGCGCGTCGCGCAGTGGAAGGCCAGGCCCGGCGAGATGCAGCTTTATCCGGCGATGAAGCAGCTCACGCTCGATCTCGCCGCCGCGTCCTTCCTCGGCGCCGACATCGGGCCGGAGGTCGACGAGATCAACCGAGCCTTCGTCGACATGGTCGCGGCGGCCGTCGCTCCGATCCGCCGCCCCCTGCCCGGCACGCAGATGGCGCGCGGTGTCGCGGGCCGCAAGCGCATCGTCGCCTATTTCCGCCAGCAGATTCCGCTCCGCCGCGGCAATCACGGCGGCGATGATCTGTTCTCGCAGCTTTGCCGCGCCACCCATGAGGACGGGGCCCTGTTGTCCGAGCAGGACATCATCGACCACATGAGCTTTTTGATGATGGCGGCGCACGACACGCTGACCTCGTCGCTGACCTCCTTCATCGGCGAGCTTGCCGCCAACCCGGACTGGCAGGACAGGCTGCGCGCGGAGGTTCTCGCGCTCGGTCTTGCCCCGGGCGCGCCCAGCAGCTTCGACGATCTCGAAAAGATGCCGCTATCCGAAATGGCGTTCAAGGAAGCACTGCGGATCAAGCCGCCGGTGCCGTCGATGCCGCGCCGCGCGATGCGCGATTTCACCTTCAAGGGGTTCAGGATTCCCGCGGGCACCGCGGTCGGCGTCAATCCGCTCTATACGCACCACATGAGGGACATCTGGCCGGAGCCGGACCGCTTCGATCCGCTGCGGTTCACCGAGGAGGCCCAGCGCAACCGCCACCGCTTCGCCTGGGTGCCGTTCGGCGGCGGCGCGCATATGTGCCTCGGCCTGCACTTCGCCTATATGCAGGCCAAATGCTTCGCGCGGCACTTCCTCCAGAACATCGAGGTGTCGCTGGAGCCGGGCTACAAGCCGGACTGGCAGATGTGGCCGATCCCGAAGCCGCGGGATGGCTTGCGGGTACGGATGAAGGCGGTGTGATATTTCTCGTGTCCCGGACGCGCGAAGCGCGAGCCGGGACCCAGAATGTCGATATGCGTCCGGTAGCAAGATGGGCCCCGGCTCTGCAGCGCACCGCTGAAGAAGCGCTGCGCTGCGTCCGGGGCACGAGACCTATCCGGCCCCCTGATCGAACGCCTTGCGCAGCGCCACGTAGCCCTGCTGCTGCTGGCTCCAGTTGCGGCCGCCGGTCATGGCGCCATCGATGACGAGGTCGTGGCCGTTGATGAAACTGGATTCGTCGCTCGCCAGGAACACCGCGGCCTGGGCGATGTCGTCGGGGATGCCGGCGCGCGGAATCGGCTGCGCGGTCTTGTAAACCTCGCGCATCACCGCCGGCGTCTTCTCCGCGGCATCGGTCGGCAGCCCCAGCGCCTTGCCGAAAATGCCGGTCGCGATCGCGCCGGGCGAGATCGAGTTGACGCGGACGTTGGATTCGCCGAGCTCCATCGCCACGCATTTGGTGAGGTGGATCACCGCCGCCTTGGCCGCGCCGTAAACCACCGACGAGGAGAAGCCGGCGAGCCGGCCAGCGATGCTGCCATTGTTGATGATGCTGCCGGACCCCTGCTTCTTCATGTAGGGCGCGGCGTGCTTCATGCCGAGCATGACGCTGCGCACCAGCGTCGCCATCGCCGCGTCGAAGCGCTCGACCTCGAGACCTTCGATGCCGCCGGTCTGCGCCGGCCCGCCGGCATTGTTGAACAGGCAGTCGATGCGGCCGAATTTGTCCACCGCAAGCGCGATCAGCGCCTGCATCTGCGCTTCGACCGTCACATCGGTCTGGCGGAAGACACAAGTTGCCCCGAGCTGCTTGGCCAGCGCCTCGCCTTCCGGTATGCGCCGCCCCGCGATCACAATTTTGGCACCTTCGGCAACGAAGACTTCAGCGGTCCGCAATCCGATCCCGCTCGTCGCGCCCGTGATCACCGCGACCTTTCCGTCCAGCCTGCCCATGGAATGTCCCTGTTTTCGAACCCATTGACGCCAAATGGCGGATACCGATCGACCACGGCGCCGCGACGGACAGCGCCGCGACAGTCACTATTCCTGCCGGCTCCGAACAAGGCAAGCTTTGCTTGCGCTGGGGAGATGCGCAACAATCGCAACGAACGCACATCGCAACCGGGCGGCGCATGGAGAAGCTGATCGACGAATTCCGCAAGGGCTGGCAGGGCGCGGCGCCGCCGTCGCTCGGCTTGAGCATTGCCTTTGCGGTGGCCTGCCTGCTGGTTGCGACGCTGGCGCGCTGGGGTCTCGCGCAGGTGCGGCCCGACGTCTACTTCACCCCATACTTTCCGGCCGTGTTCTTTGCCGCCGCGTTCGGAGGCCTCCGGATCGGCGTCGTGACGGCGATCGTCGGCGGCGTCCTCGGCGTCGTCGTGAATTTCAGCGATGCGATTGCCGATCACGCGCGTTTTGCCCTGCTGGCGCTCTACTGGGCCGTGAGCGCGCTGACGATCTGGGGGGTCGAGCACTATCGCACCATGCTGGTGGAGCAGCGCCGGATCTCCAAGCGCCTGATCGAGGAAGAAGACTATCGCAAGCTGCTGGTCGACGAGCTCCAGCACCGGCTGAAGAACAAGCTCTCGACAGTGCACGCCGTGATTCACCAGGTGCTGCATGACCAGCCGCAGGTCTGGGCCCGGGTCGATCCGCGGCTGCGATCGCTGGCCGCAACCGACGATCTGATCTCGCGGATCGACAGGGCTGGCTGCGACATCCGCGATCTCCTGATCTCGGAGCTCGGTCCCTACGGCCACGTCCGCTTCACCCTCAACGGCGACCGGCTGTTCCTGCCGCCGAAGCTCGCGGTGACGCTGTCATTGATGTTTCACGAGCTCGCCACCAATGCGGGCAAATACGGCGCATTCTCCGCGCCGCGCGGTCTGCTGCAGGTGTCGTGGACCGTCGCCGACGATCGCCTGACCGTCACCTGGGACGAGACCGAGGGGCCGACCGTGGACAAGGTGTCCGAGCCCGGCTTCGGCACCAAGCTGCTGAAATCGGCACTTTCGGCCTTCGATGGCAGGACCGAGATCTCGTATCTGAAGACCGGGCTGCATTGCATCATGCAATGCCGCATCCCGCGAAGCGAATAGCCGCTCGGCAAAGCGAAGGCAGCCTCTCACGCTCCGCTCGCGGTTTCGCTGGGAGCATTGACCCTCTGTTAATGACGATGGGCGTCGCGCGTCGCATCGTCGCAAGACACGCCCGTATTTCTCCGGACCCCTTAACCAAACTTAAGAGGGAACCACGCAAGATCGCGCCCATTGCAAAGGCGCGCTGAAACAACAAGATTCATGACTTCTATGAACGACAACAGATATTCCGGCGCGAGCGAAGCCGAACTCGGATTTCTCAAGGAAATCGTTAGAATGCTGCCGGCCGGCCTGACCGTGCAGGACGCCCATGGCGAACTTCTGCTCGTTAACGATGCCGCAGCGGCGCAGCTCGGCATGGACGGCAGCCGACCCTCGCCCGATCTGGCGCCGCGCCGGGAAGCTTGCCGGAAGGCGCTGAGCGCCGGCCAGGCGGTCGTCACCGAGGAAGCCCTGCACGACGGCGCCGCGCGCCAGGTGCTGCTCACGACCCATCGTCCCGTTCGCCTCGCCGGGCGCGAGCTCCTGATCTCCGCCTCCTCCGACATCACCGAGCAGAAGAATTTCGAGGACCAGCTGTTCCGCTCGGCCTATTTCGACGAGTTGACCGGATTGCCCTCGCGGCGCGTGATCGAACACCGCGCCAACAACCTGCTCGCGCGCGATCACGGCGGCGAGCGCTTCGCGCTCGCCTTTCTCGACGTCGACAATTTCAAGCACATCAACGACTATTACGGCCACGCCGTCGGCGACGCGCTGCTGGTCGAGCTGGCGAAGCGGCTCGGGCGCGACCTGCGCGATTCCGACATGCTGTCGCGCATCTCCGGCGACGAATTCCTGCTGCTGCTGTCTCCGATCCAGAGCCAGGAGGAAATCGCCGAGTTCATGCAGGCGACGCTGGAGCGGCTGACCGCGCCGTTCTTCATCGACCATTCGGAGGTCTTCGCCTCGACCTCGGTCGGCATCAGCCTCTATCCCGACCATGGAAGCAGCTTCGAGACGCTGCGTCAGAACGCCGACATCGCGATGTACCGCATCAAGAACGACGGCAAGGGATCGGCCGCCTTCTTCGACGCCAGCATGGAGCGCGAGGCGCTGGCGCGGACCAAGATCGAGCAGTCGCTGCGGCTCGCCATCCTCGAGAAGCGCTTCTGCTGCGCGTTCCAGTCCAAGGTCGACATCCGCACGCAGGCGGTGAAGGGCATCGAGGCCCTGGTGCGGCTGCGCGACGACGAAGGCGTGATCCAGGCGCCGGGCTCGTTCATCAACCTTGCCGGCGAGCTCGGACTGATCGACGAGCTGACCCATCTCGTGCTCGCCGAGATCGTCAAGTCGATCGACCTGATCAACGAGACGTTCGGCGCGGAAGCCTCCATCAGCATCAACGTTGCCGCCAGGCAGGCCGGCAATCCCGAGTTCATGCGCAGCTTCGCGCAGGCGCTGGACAACACCGGCTTTCCCCAGCGCTTCATGATCGAGCTGACGGAAGAGGCCTTCGTCGCCAAAAGCCATTTCCAGTCGGAAATCCTGCCGATGTTCCGCAAGCTCGGCGTCGGCATCTCGATCGACGATTTCGGCACCGGCTATTCCTCGCTCTCGGCGCTCGCCGACATCACCGCCGACGAGATCAAGATCGACCGCTCCTTCATCACCGACATCCATAAGCGGCCGCGCAGCCAAGGCATCCTGCGCGCGATCGAATCCTTGAGCGAAGCGCTCGGCATGACCGTGATCGCCGAGGGCCTCGAATCCTACGAGGAACTCGCCTACCTCCAGGCCGCAAGCAAGATCCGCTACGCGCAGGGCTATTATTTCTCGCGGCCGATCTTCCTGGAGGAACTGAAGCTCGCAACACCCGTCTCCAGCGAGTCCCGCGCCAGCGTGGCCAGCCGCCCGATTCAGCAGAACCGGCAGGGCTATTCGCGGGCGAACGGGTATCGAAGGTAGGCTCCACTATCTGGATGTCGTCCCGGCGACGGCAAGTTCGGAGCCAGCCCCGTTTTCGCCCTTTGAAATTACTGCCCTTTTGGTAATAAACAGGCGGGCTTCCCGCGAGGCACGCCATGTCCGGTCCCTCTTCCGTCGTCAGCGATCCCGCCTATATCCGCGCACGCGCCATGGAGACGCTGTTCGAGCGGCTGGAGCATCTGTGCGAGGGTGCCATCGCAATCGATCGCAGCGGACGCGTGGTGTATGTCAACGAGAAATACGTCACCGCGATGGGCCTCTCGCATGAATCCGAGGCGCTCGGCCGCCCGATCGAGGAGGTCATCCCCAACAGCCTGATGCGAAGGGTCGTGGAAACGGGTGAACCGATCATCCTCGACATCATGGAGCTCGGCGGCGAGCAACTCGTCGTGACCCGCATGCCGATCGAGGACGAGAAAGGGAACATCATCGGCGCGATCGGCTTCGTGCTTTACGACCGCCTCGAGGGCTTGAAGCCACTGCTCGGTCGCGTCGCCCAGCTCGAAAACGATTTGCGGCTGGCGCGGCGGCAATTGTCGCATGCGCGTGCCGCCCGGTTCACGTTCGACGACTATGTCGGTGCAACCGCTGGCATTGCACAGGCCAAGACGCTTGCAGCGCGCGCCGCGCGCCAGAGCGTCACCATTCTGCTCACCGGGGAGACCGGCACCGGCAAGGAAATGATGGCGCAGGCCATCCACAACGCGTCCGCCCGCGCCGAAAAGCCGTTCGTCAGCGTCAACGTCGCGGCGATCCCGGACACGCTGATCGAATCGGAGTTCTTCGGCGCCGCGCCGGGCGCCTATACCGGCGCGGACCGCAAGGGTCGCGACGGAAAATTCCGGATCGCCGACGGCGGCACGCTGTTCCTCGACGAAATCGGCGAGATGCCGCTGCAATTGCAGGCCAAGCTGCTGCGCGTGCTGCAGGAGCGCGAGATCGAGCCACTCGGCTCCGACAAGGTCACCAGGGTCGACGTGCGCGTGATTGCGGCCACCAATGTCGACCTGCACAAGCGGGTCAGCGAGGGGACATTCCGGGCGGATCTCTACTACCGGCTCAACGTGCTCTCGATCGTGCTGCCGCCCCTGCGGCACTGCCTGGACGACCTGCCCGAGATCTGTGGACGGCTGCTCGACGACATCAGCGCATCCGGCGACTACCTCAATGCCAGGATCACGCCGAGCGGCCTGGCTGCGCTTGCGCGCTATGGCTGGCCCGGCAATGTCCGCGAACTGCGCAACATCCTGGAACGCGCGCTGATCCTGAGCGATTCGGGACGCCTCACCAGCGACGACTTCGATCGCATTCTCCCCGTCGGCGCGGAGACGGCGCCCACGGCACCATCGCGGCCGACCGGCCTCGTCCTGCCCTATGCGGAAGCCGAGGCCGAGTTCGAGAAGCACACGCTCGAACAGGCGCTCGCCGCCAGCAACGGCCAGATCTCGGAAGCGGCCAAGATGCTCCAGATCTCGCGCGCGACCTTCTACAAGAAGCTCGCGAAGTTCGGCCTCGCCTCGGGAGCCGCATCCGTCTGAGTTGCGAGACATCGGGTGTCCGGAGTCTCGGATTCCTGACACGGCGCGGAGCCGCTCCTTCCAGGAGCCGCCGCTGAATCTGCTGGGTTTTCAGCCATTTTGCGCAAACCTGCGGCATCTGGCGCGGAGCTTGCTCTTCGCTCTGCACAATGACGCGTGCTGCACATGCGCATTCGCAACCAGGGAGGACGCAAGATGAGTGAAGCGATCTCAGTCCATCAGCTTGAGGCGAGACAGCCCTCGCACGTGACGGTCGCCACCGCGAGCCTGATCGGCACGGCCATCGAGTGGTACGACTTCTTCCTCTACGGCACCGCCGCGGCGCTGATCTTCAACAAGCTGTTCTTCCCGACCTTCGACCCCATGATGGGAACGCTGCTGGCGTTCGCGACCTACGCGCTCGGCTTCATCGCGCGTCCGCTCGGCGGCGTGGTGTTCGGCCACTACGGCGACAAGATCGGCCGCAAGACCATGCTCTATCTGACCCTGCTGATCATGGGCGCCGCGACCGCGGCGATCGGCTTCCTGCCGACCTACGAGACCGCCGGCATCTGGGCCGCTGTTCTGCTCGTGACCTGCCGGCTGATCCAGGGTTTTGGTCTCGGCGGCGAATGGGGCGGCGCGGTGCTGATGGCGGTCGAGCATGCGCCCGCCGACAAGAAGGGATTTTACGGCAGCTGGCCGCAGCTCGGGGCGCCGCTTGGCCTCGTGCTCGGCACGCTGGTGTTCTCGGTGGTGTCCGCGATGCTGACCGACGCACAGCTTCTTTCCTGGGGCTGGCGCATCCCGTTCCTGTTCTCGATCGCGCTGGTGCTCGTGGGCTTGTGGATCCGCTTCACCATCGCGGAATCGCCAGAGTTCCAGAAGGTCAAGGACACCAAGCAAGAGGTCAAGATGCCGATCGTCGAGGCGATCCGCATGTACCCCAAGAACATCCTGCTCGCGATGGGCGCGCGCTTTGCCGAAAACGGCTTCTTCTACATCTACGCGACCTTCGTGCTGGCCTATGCCACGCAATCGCTCGGCATGAACAAGCAGGACATGCTCAACGGCGTGCTGATCGGCGCGGCGATCGAGACCTTCACCATTCCCGCCTTCGGCGCGCTCTCCGACCGCCTCGGGCGGCGGCCGATCTACATCTTCGGCGCGGTGTTCTCGGCGCTGATGTCGTTCCCGCTGTTCATGCTGCTTTCGACCAAGAACCCGCAATATGCCTGGATCGCGATCGTGCTCGGTCTCGCCGTCGGCCACGCCGCGATGTACGGCCCGCAGGCGAGCTTCCTGTCGGAGCTGTTCGGCACCAAGGTGCGCTATAGCGGCGTCTCGCTCGGCTACAACCTCGCCTCGATCTTCGCCGGCGCGCTGTCGCCGCTGATCGCGACGGGATTGATGACGGCGTACGCGCCGGCAACCTGGCCGATCTCGCTGTACATGATCGCGCTGGCGATCATCACCATCGTCTCGGTCTATTTCGCCACCGAAACCCGCAAGATCGCTCAGCCCTGAATGGGCTGAGCGCGACACCCCGCGACGCTGGAGCGGCTGGTCGCCAGCCGCTCCACGCGATACGAATAAGGCCAAGCGGGAAGAACGGGCATGCGGTCCGCAACAGACACGGGAGGGAATGCCATGAGCCAGCATCCTGCCTTGCCCTACCTGCGCAACGCCGAGAAGGGCAAAGTCGTCACCGCGGCGGAAGCCGTCATGCTGATCCGCGACGGCGACACGGTCGCCACCGGCGGCTTCGTCGGCATCGGCTTTGCCGAGGAGATCGCCGTGGCGCTGGAGGAGCTCTATCTCTCCAACGAGGGTGACGCGCCCTACACGCAAGGCAAGCCGCACAATCTGACGCTGGTCTATGCCGCCGGCCAGGGCGACGGCAAGCATCGCGGCGTCAACCATTTCGCCCATGAAGGCCTCGTCCGGCGGGTGATCGGCGGCCATTGGGGCCTTGCGCCCAAATTGCAGCAGCTTGCGATCGCCAACCAGATCGAGGCCTATAATCTGCCGCAGGGCGTCATCACGCATCTGTTCCGCGACATCGCGGCGCACCGGCCCGGGCACATCACCCGCGTCGGCATGGGCACCTTCGTCGACCCCAGGCACGGCGGCGGCAAGCTGAATGCGCGCACCACCGAGGACATGGTGGAACTGATCGCGCTTCGCGGTGAAGAGTGCCTGCTCTACAAAACCTTCCCGATCAATGTCGGGATCATTCGCGCCTCCACCGGCGATCCCGACGGCAACCTCACCATGGAAAAGGAGGCCCTGACGCTCGAGGCGCTCGCCATCGCCATGGCGGCACGTAATTCCGGCGGCATCGTCATTGCCCAGGTCGAACGCGTGGCCGAGGGCGGCAGCCTCAATCCGCGCCAGGTCAAGATTCCCGGCATCCTCGTCGATTGCGTCGTCGTGGCGAAGCCTGAGCATCATTGGCAGACATTCGGCACGCAATACAATCCGGCCTACTCCAGCGAGATCCGGGTCCGCGCCGCCTCGTTGCCGGTAATGCCGATCAGCGAACGCAAGATTATCGCGCGCCGCGCCGCCTTCGAGCTGAAAGCCAACAGCGTGGTCAATCTCGGCATCGGCATGCCCGAGGGGATCGCCTCCGTCGCCAATGAAGAGCGGATCATCGACCTCATCACGCTGACGACCGAGGCTGGTGTGATCGGCGGCATCCCGGCGAGCGGCATCGATTTCGGCGCGGCGATCAACACCCAGGCAGTGATCGACCAGCCCTATCAATTCGACTTCTACGACGGCGGTGGCTTAGATGCCGCCTTCCTCGGGCTCGCCCAGGTCGATCGCGCCGGCAACCTCAACGTCAGCAAGTTCGGACCGAAGCTTGCGGGTGCCGGCGGCTTCATCAACATCAGCCAGAATGCCAAGGAGGTCGTCTTCGTCGGCACGTTCGGCGCCGGCAAGCAGCGCATTGCGGTGAACGACGGGAAGCTCGTCATCCTCGACGAGGCGAGGTCGCGCAAATTCGTCGACAGCGTCGAGCACGTCACCTTCAGCGGCCCCTTCGCGGCGGCGCGGGGGCAGCGCGGGCTCTATGTCACCGAGCGCTGCGTCTTCGTATTGCGGCCCGACGGGCTCGAACTCACGGAAATAGCGCCCGGCATCGACATCGAGCGCGACATCCTGCGCCTGATGGATTTCAAGCCATTGATCCCGCGCGACCCCGTCCTGATGGACGCCCGCATCTTCCGCGACGGCCCCATGGACCTGCGCGAGCGGCTGCTGACCATTCCGCTCGACCAGCGCTTCACGCTCGACGAGCAGCAGAACCTGTTCTTCATCAACCTGGAACGCTATCCGCTGCGCAGCAAGGCCGAGATCGATGCGATCGCGGCCCTCGTCGAGGCGAGGCTCGCCCCGCTCGGCCGCCGGGTCTACGCCATCGTCAATTACGACAACTTCTCGATCCTCCCGGAGCTGATGGACGATTATTCGGCCATGGTGCGCAGCCTCGTCGACCGCTTCTATTCCGGCGTGTCGCGCTACACCACGTCCGGCTTCCTACGCATCAAGCTCGGCGAAGCCCTGGAGAAGCGCGGCGTCGCGCCGCACATCTTCGAGAGCGCGGAAGAGGCGCAGTCGGACTGGCGGCAGATCGAGTCGGCCGGCAGCCCCGCCGCGTCCGGCGACACGCGCGTGACACGGCAGGCCTAAAAATGATGCATGTTGATGTGCCGGCGCAGTCCGCCGGAAGGTTGAATTGCAATGTTCGTAACGTTGTGCAAATCGCTGTTACCGAGAAATTTTGAATCAGGAGGGACCATCGTGCGTCGATCACTCATCATAACAACAACCATCCTCGCGCTCGCCGCGGGCACCTCCGTACAGGCCGACGACCTCAAGGTCGCACTGATCTACGGCAAGACCGGTCCGCTCGAGGCCTATGCCAAGCAGACCGAGACCGGCCTGCAAATGGGCTTCGAATACGCAACCAAGGGCACCATGACGCTCGACGGCCGCAAGATCGTCGTCATCACCAAGGACGACCAGGGCAAGCCGGACCTCTCCAAGGCCGCGCTCGCGGAAGCCTATCAGGACGACAAGGCTGATATCGCGATCGGCACGACATCGTCAGCCGCAGCGCTCGCCATTCTCCCCGTCGCCGAGGAGAACAAGAAGATCCTGATCGTCGAGCCGGCGGTCGCAGACCAGATTACCGGCGAGAAGTGGAATCGCTACATCTTCCGCACCGCGCGCAACTCCTCGCAGGACGCGATCTCGAACGCGGTCGCGATCGGCAAGCAGGGTGTCACCGTTGCCACGCTGGCGCAGGACTATGCCTTTGGCCGCGACGGCGTCGCCGCCTTCAAGGAGGCGCTCGCCAAGACCGGCGCGACGCTCGCCGCCGAAGAATATGCCCCGACCTCGACCACCGACTTCACCGCGGTCGGCCAGCGCCTGTTCGACGCGCTGAAGGACAAGCCGGGCCGCAAGGTGATCTGGGTGATCTGGGCCGGCGCCGGCAATCCGCTGGCCAAGCTCCAGGACATGGATCCGAAGCGCTACGGCATCGAGCTCTCCACCGGCGGCAACATCCTGCCGGCGCTCGCCGCCTACAAGGGCCTGCCCGGCATGGAAGGCGCGACCTATTACTTCTACGAGATCCCGAAGAACCCGGTGAACGACTGGCTCGTCGCCGAGCACCAGAAGCGCTTCAACGCACCGCCGGACTTCTTCACCGCGGGCGGTTTCGCCGCCGCGATGTCCGTCGTCGCCGCCGTCACCAAGGCGAAGTCGACCGACACCGAGAAGCTGATCACGGCGATGGAAGGCCTGGAGTTCGACACGCCGAAGGGCAAGATGGTGTTCCGGAAAGAGGACCATCAGGCGCTCCAGAGCATGTATCACTTCAAGGTCAAGGTCGATCCGAACGTCGCCTGGGCCGTGCTCGAGCCTATGCGCGAGCTGAAGATCGAGGACATGGACGTCCCCGTCCGCAACAAGCGGTAGGTACTTCACCTCTCCCCCAGGGTGAGGGGGTACCACCTCTCGTGGGACCTGAGCCCCCTCACCCGATTTGCAATGGACGATGCTTCGCATCGCCAGGATCAAATCGACCTCTCCCCGTCGGGGAGAGATGAACCGATAGACCAACCCGGTTTGCAAGAATGCCGCTGACTCTCGAAACCCGCGACCTCACCATCCGCTTTGGCGGCCACGTCGCGGTCAACAACGTCTCCTGCACGTTCCGCCCGGGCGAGCTCACCGCCATCGTCGGGCCGAACGGCGCCGGCAAGACCACCTATTTCAACCTGATCTCGGGCCAGCTGCGCGCTTCACACGGCAGCATCCTGTTCGACGGCACCGACATCACCCAGCATTCCGCGCCGCTGCGCACGCGCGCGGGCCTCGGGCGTGCCTTTCAGCTCACCAATCTGTTCCCAAATCTTTCGGTCGAGGAAAATGTCCGCCTCGCGGTGCAGGCGGCGAACGGCACCCATTACGACATGCTGCGGCCGTGGATGGTCCGCCGCGACCTGATTGCACGCGCCGACGCCATCCTCGACCAGGTCGCGCTCGGTAGCCGCCGCGGTGTCGCCGCGACCGCGCTGTCACATGGCGACCAGCGCAAGCTGGAGGTGGCGCTGATGATCGCGCTGGAGCCGAAGGTGTTCATGTTCGACGAGCCGACCGCGGGCATGAGCATCGACGAGGTGCCTGTCGTGCTCAACCTGATCGCACAGCTCAAGCAGGACAGGAGCAAGATCATCCTCCTCGTCGAGCACAAGATGGACGTGGTGCGTTCGCTCGCCGACCGCATCATCGTGCTGCATAACGGCCAGCTGGTCGCCGACGGGCCGCCGGCCGAGGTGATCGCCTCGCCGATCGTGCAGGAGGCCTATCTCGGCGTCGCACCGAAGAGTGCAGCATGACCGATCTGCTCAAACTCTCCGGCGTGCACACCCATATCGGCCGCTATCACATTCTCCAGGGCATCGATCTTACGGTCCCGCAGGGACAGACCACAATGCTGCTCGGCCGCAACGGCGCCGGCAAGACCACGACGCTGCGCACCATCATGGGCCTCTGGCAGGCCTCGAAGGGCGAGATCAGCCTCGCCGGGATGCGCATCGACAGCCGCGCCACGCCCGACATCGCCCTGCTCGGCGTCGGCTACGTGCCCGAAAGCATGGCGGTGTTCTCCGACCTCACGGTGAAGGAGAACCTCGTGCTGGCGGCGCGCGACGGGCCACTCGACGACGCCCAGCTCGACTGGATTTTCGGCTTCTTTCCGGCCCTGCGCCGGTTCTGGCTGTCGCGCGCGGGAAGCCTCTCCGGCGGACAGAAGCAGATGCTGTCGATCGCGCGCGCCATCATCGAGCCGCGCAAGCTGCTCTTGATCGACGAGCCGACCAAGGGGCTGGCGCCCGCCATCGTCATGGCGCTGATCGAGTGCCTGAAGGAGATCAAGCGCAAGGGCGCGACGATCCTCCTGGTCGAGCAGAATTTCTTTGCCGCGCGCGAGCTCGGCGACAACGTGCTGGTCATGGACAACGGCACCATCGTCCATCGCGGCGAGATGGCGGCACTCGCCGCCGACGTGCCGCTGCAGGAGCGGCTGCTCGGCCTGAGCCTGGAGGCGCATCAGTGACAGAACTTGCCGCAAACGATCCGCTGCCGAAGCCGAAGCGCGACATCGCGCCGATCCTGCTGCCGGTCGCGCTCGCCCTCGTGGTGATCCCGCTGGTCGGCTCGCCCAGCACCTGGCTGACGCTGACCGCCGCGAGCCTCGCCATGGGCATGATGATCTTCATCATGGCCTCCGGGCTGACGCTGGTGTTCGGCCTGATGGACGTGCTCAATTTCGGCCACGGCGCCTTCATCGCCGTCGGCGCCTATGTCGCAACCCTGGTGCTGGCACCGTTCGCGGCTTCCATTCAGGCCGATTCGCTCTGGACGAACCTCGCGGTGCTGGCGCCGGCCGCGCTGCTGTCGATGGCGGTGTCCGGCGCGCTCGGCCTGATCGTCGAGCGCGTGCTGATCCTGCCGGTCTACGGCCAGCACCTGAAGCAGATCCTGATGACGACCGGCGGCCTGATCGTCGCCGAGCAGGGGCTCTATGCGCTGTGGGGGCCGCAGATCATCCCGATGCCGCTGCCCACTTCGCTGCGCGGCTCCTTCATCTTCGGCGACGTCGCAATCGCGAAGTACCGCGTGCTGGCGACGCTGATCGGCCTTGCCGTCTTCATCGCGATCCAGCTCGTGCTCAACCGCACCAAGCTCGGCCTGCTGATCCGCGCCGGCGTCGAGAACCGCGAGATGGTCGAGGCGCTCGGCTATCGCATTCGCCGCCTGTTCCTCGGCGTGTTCATGACGGGCTCCGCGCTCGCCGGCCTCGGCGGCGTGATGTGGGCGCTCTACCGCGAGCAGGTCCACGCCTCCATGAGCGACGACCTCACCGTGCTGATCTTCATCGTCGTCATCATTGGCGGGCTCGGGTCGATCGGCGGCTGCTTCATCGGCGCGATCCTGGTCGCGATGGTCGCCAATTACGGCGGCTTCCTGGTGCCGAAACTCGCCCTCGTGTCCAACATCCTGCTGATGGTCGCCATTCTGATGTGGCGGCCGCGCGGCCTCTATGCGGTGACCAGCCGATGATGATCCTCTCCGGCGATCCGCCGCGCAGCCGCGTGCTCACGCTCGTCCTCGTCCTCATCATCCTGGCGCTGGCGGCGACGCCGTTCCTGTTCCCGGGTGCCAAGGCGCTGAACGTCGCGGCCAAGATCTGCGTCTTCGCCGCGCTGGTCGCCTCCTACGACCTGCTGCTCGGCTATACCGGCTCGGTGTCGTTCGCCCACACCATGTTCTACGGCATCGGCAGCTACGCGATTGCGATCGCGTTGTACGGGATGGGTCCGAATTGGGCCGCGGTCGCAACCGGCATCGTCGTCGGCCTGCCGCTTGCGGCGCTGCTCGCGCTCGCGATCGGACTGTTCTCGCTGCGCGTCGCGGCGATCTTCTTCGCCATGATCACGCTGGCGGTCGCCTCTGCCTTCCAGGTGCTGGCCTCGCAACTGTCCTGGCTGACCGGCGGCGAGGACGGCCGCAGCTTCCAGCTGCCCGAGCTGCTGCGCCCCGGCACGGTGCTGATCTCCAAGAACCTGTTCGGCTTCGAGGTCAACGGCCGCATCCTCACCTACTACCTCGTGTTCGCCATATCGGCCGTGATGATCCTCGCTTTGCTGCGCGTGGTGAACTCGCCGTTCGGCCGTGTGCTGCAGGCGATTCGCGAGAACCGCTTCCGCGCCGAGGCGCTCGGCTTCCGCACCGTGTTCCACCTGACCTACGCCAACTGCCTCGCGGCCCTCGTCGCCGCCAGCGCCGGGATCCTGAATGCGCTGTGGCTGCGCTATGCCGGCCCCGACACCTCGCTCAGTTTCTCGATCATGCTCGACATCCTGCTGATGGTGGTGATCGGCGGCATGGGCACGATCTACGGCGCGATCATCGGCGCCACCATCTTCATCCTCGCGCAGAACTACCTGCAATCGCTGATGGGAGTCGCCTCCAAGGCGGCGTCGGAAGCCGGGCTGCCGCTGCTGCCGGGACTTCTGCATCCCGACCGCTGGCTGCTGTGGCTCGGGCTGCTGTTCATTGCCAGCGTCTATTTCTTCCCGACCGGCGTGGTCGGACGGCTGCGCAATCGCGGCGGTGACAAGAGCGCGGGCACCTCACATTAAGCCGCCGCTAACGATGCAGTGCAGCGATTGTTGCGCGCATTGCGCAACCGCGGAGCGATTCCCGCCCCGCTGCATGCGGCCGGTACCGCACAACCGCATTAATGCTTAGGTAACTGGCTTTCCTAAGGTTTACGCCATTTGTGCGGTGTATTCGTGTTTCTCCAGGGAGGGGGAATGCGCCAGGTCTTTTCCACAGTGGCGGCCGGAATGTCCTTAGCCGCGAAGAACGGCTGGGCGGCCTTGGCGCGGCGTGGTCCTGTCCTGTGGCTGACCCTGTGCGGCGCGCTGCTGGTCGCGGGGATCTTCGCCGTGACCGCCATGGCCGTCGGCGAATTCCGCGAGCGAACCCTCGCCAACCGCGAGCGCGAGCTGGAAAACACCGTGCAGCTGATCGCGCGGCATTTCGATCAGCAATTCGAGGATTCCGACGTCGTCGCCGCCGATCTGATCGGGCAGATGAATCTGCCGGGGATCACCTCGCCCGCGATGTTCCGCGAGCGCATGTCCGGCTCTGCCACAAACCAGATGCTGCGCAGCAAGATCAGCTCGGTCTCCTATCTCGGCGACATCGCGATCTACGATGCGGACGGCGAGCTGATCAACTGGTCGCGGGCCCAGCCGCTGCCCAAGATCAACATCTCATCGCGCGCCTACTTCCAGACGTTCAAATCCGATCCGATGGCCGAATCGGTCATCCTGGAATCCGTCCGCAGCTTCATCATCGGCAAATGGACCACGGTCGTCGCACGACGGCTGAGCCTGCCGGACGGCACGTTCGTCGGCGCGATGGTCCGGCGGATCGATCCCGACAGCTACCAGAACTATTTCGCATCCGTGGCGCTCGCCGAAGGCACGGCGATCTCGCTGTTCGATCGCGAAGGCAAGATGCTGGCGCGCTATCCGCATGTCGAAGAGCTGATCGGCAGGAGCTTCAAGACGGCGCCGCTGATGCACAAGGTGCTGACCAAGGGCGGCCAGCAAACGCTTCGCGTCAGGAGCCCGGTCGACGGCGAGGAGCGGCTCGGCTCAGCCGCGTCGTTGAAGCATTTCCCGCTGGTCATCGTTGCCACCAACACGATGGCGGCGGCGCTTGCCGACTGGCGGCAGCAGACCGGCTTCATGGTCACGACCGCCGCGCTTTCGGCCGTGGTGATCACGCTCATCCTCTTTCTGATCATCCGCCAGATCAACCGGCAGAACCGCGAAGCCCAGGCGCGGATCGAATCGGAGCGGCAGCGGCTCGACACCGCCCTGAACAACATGTCGCAAGGGCTGATCCTGTACGACGCCGCCGGATACATCGTCACCTGCAACCGCCGCTACGCCGACATGTTCGGCCTCTCCCACGACGTCATCAAGCCCGGCTGTCACATCCGCGAGGCGATGTACCACCGCAAGGAACGTGACGCGTTTGACGGCGATGTCGAGGAATTTTGCGCCGACGTCATGAGGGTCGTCGCCGAAGGCACGGTCTCCACACGAACTCATCAGTTGGCCAACGGCCGCGCCTTCCAGGTCATCAACACACCGCTCGCGCAGGGCGGATGGGTCGCCACGATCGAGGACATCACCGAGCGCCGCAACCTGGAACAGGAGCGCGATCGCAACCACACCTTCCTGCGCGAGATCATCGACCATATCCCCTCGCAGATCACCGTGAAGGATGCGCGTACGCGGCAATATCTGCTGCTCAATGGCGTCGCCGAACAGTTGTTCGGCCAGTCTCGTCAGGATGTTGTCGGCAAGACCGCCTTCGACATCTTCCCCGAGACGCCCGCCGCTCATATCACCGAAGACGACAGCAAGGCGCTGAATTCGGCCAAGGGATTGTTCAAGGACGAACACGCCTGGCAGATGCCGGGCATGGGGCTGCGCTACATCACTTCGACCCGGATCGGCATTCGCGACGAAGCCGGCGAGCCGCGCTATCTCATCCATGTCATCGATGACGTCACCGAGCGGCGGCGCGCCCACGAGAAGATCGCGCATATGGCGCATTACGATGCGTTGACCGACCTGCCGAACCGCGCGTTGTTCCGCGAGCAGATCGAACGCGAGCTGGCGAAGGTCGCCGACGGCGGGCAGTTCGCGCTGCTCTACATCGACGTCGATGAATTCAAGGGCATCAACGATTCGCTCGGCCATCACGTCGGCGACGAGCTGTTGAAGGCGATCGCCACCCGCCTCCGTGGCTGCCTCAAGAAGAGTGACCTGATCGCGCGGCTCGGCGGCGACGAGTTCGCGGTGATCCAGACCGCCATCCGGTCCCGGGCCGACGTGCTGTCCTTCGTGACGCGGATCTACGAGGCGATCCGACAGCCCTATCACTGCCTCGGCCACCAGCTCTCCACCGATGCCAGCATCGGCATTGCGCTGGCGCCGCAGGACGGCAACGATCTCGACCAGCTGATCAAGAACGCCGACCTCGCGATGTACGGCGCCAAGGCCGAGGGACGCCGCACCCACCGCTTCTTCGAGCCGGAAATGGACGCGTGCGCCAAGGCGCGCCTGACCATGGAGCAGGATTTGCGTCAGGCCCTGGTGAACGGCGGCTTCGAGATCCACTATCAGCCGCTGGTCGATCTGCGCTCGGGCGAGGTCTCGGGCTGCGAGGCGCTGCTGCGCTGGCGCCATCCCGAACGCGGCGCGATCTCGCCGGCGGAGTTCATTCCGATCGCCGAGGATACCGGCCTGATCAACGAGCTCGGCGATTGGGTGCTGCGCATGGCCTGCAACGAAGCCGCGACCTGGCCGTCGCATGTGCGGGTTGCGGTCAACGTCTCGCCGGTGCAGCTCAAATGCGACACGCTGGCGCTCAGGATCGCGGGCGCGCTCGCCGCCTCCGGGCTCGATCCGCGCCGGCTCGAGCTCGAGATCACCGAGGCCGTGCTGATCCGCGACGACGAGGCGGCGCTCTCGATCCTGCACCAGCTTCGCTCGATCGGCGTGCGGATCGCGCTCGACGATTTCGGCACGGGCTACTCCTCGCTGAGCTATCTGAAGCGCTTCCCGTTCGACAAGATCAAAATCGACCGCTGCTTCGTCGCCGACATCGCGGAGACGAGCGGCGCGCCCGTGATCGTGCAGGCGGTGGTGAACATCGCCGCCGCGAGCCACATGACCACGGTCGCCGAAGGCGTCGAGACCGAAGCCCAGCGCGAGCTGCTGCGCACGCTCGGCTGCACCGAGATGCAGGGCTATCTGTTCAGCGCGCCGAAGCCGGCCAGCGAGGTGCGAAAGCTGTTCGGCCCGAGCGATGCCGTGCCGGTGGCGGCGGTGGCCTGAGATGGCGAGATCCGCATCGCCGTCATGGCCTTGCGGATCGGCCATGGCGCCAAGGGAGCCGGCGACCACGTCACCCTCAGCGTCGGCGTCGCCGGCCACAGTCCCGGCGAGGCCGACGGCACCCCCGACCCGCTGCTGGGCCTGGCCGGCCAGGCGCTTTATACGGCAAAACGGCTCGGCCGCGACAGCCTGCCGGTTCCTGGCCGCATTGCCCGCAAATCAGCCTCGCCGAACACGGCGGAAGCGGTTGCCCGCCCCTCGCCAATCGGCTAAATGAGGCCCCACTGCACCCGTAGCTCAGCTGGATAGAGCGTTGCCCTCCGAAGGCAAAGGTCACACGTTCGAATCGTGTCGGGTGCGCCAGCCTTGTGGCCGTCTTTACGCCAGCGCCTAGCTGAGCATCGAGATCATCGCCTGGATCTGGTCCGAGGCGGACGTGACCAGTCCGTCGTAGGACGTCTGGCCGTGTGCGGCGGCCTTCAGGATGCATTCGGCCACAGCCGCTTTCAGACCGAAGACCGATTGATGGGCCGGCACGCTCGCCATCACGGTCTCCAGCGCTTGACGCATCGTGTGAATGAGCTCGGAGCTGTATTGCATGGGCTGTCCTCCGCGGGCTCATATTAGATCGCGTGCCCATGCTTGCCACTCACAAGCCTGAGACTGTTCTTTGAACCCGGTCGAGACTGAACGCCTCAATTCAAACGCCAGATGGCCGCATTGAGCAGGCCGGCAAACGCGACCCGGGCTGCGTAAGGCGCGAAAAGCATCCATCACCTCGCGCTTCTCTTTGCCCGATTGTATCATCTCTCCATGAGCGAATCCGACACGGTGACTGGCGACACTTCGCCCGTCCGCAAGATCATCCATATCGACATGGATGCGTTCTATGCGTCCGTGGAACAGCGCGATAATCCGGACCTGCGCGGAAAGCCGGTCGCGGTCGGAGGCTCCGCCGAACGCGGCGTCGTCGCGGCCGCCAGCTACGAGGCCCGCAAGTTTGGCGTTCGCTCCGCGATGCCGTCGGTGACGGCGAAGCGGCAATGTCCCGACCTGATCTTCGTCAGGCCGCGCTTCGAGGTCTACAAGGCGATCTCCAGGCAGATCCGCGACATCTTTGCCGAGCACACGCCGATCATCGAGCCGTTGTCGCTCGACGAGGCCTATCTCGACGTGACGGAAAACCTGCAAGGCATCCCGCTCGCGCGTGACGTCGCGCTGCGGATCCGCGAGAAGATCAAGGCCGAGACGGGGCTCAACGCTTCGGCCGGCATCTCCTACAACAAGTTTCTGGCCAAGCTCGCCTCCGATCATCGCAAGCCCAATGGTCAGTTCGTGATCTCTGCGGAGATGGGACCCGCCTTCGTCGAGACGCTGCCCGTCGGCAAGTTCCACGGGATAGGTCCGGCGACCAGCGCGAAGATGAATGCGCTCGGCATATTTACCGGTCGCGACATGCGTAACCAGACGCTGGAGTTCATGAACGCGAATTTCGGCAAGTCGGGCGCCTATTACTATTGGATCTCACGCGGCGTCGATGAGCGTCCGGTCCGGGCCAACCGGATCCGCAAGTCCATCGGCGCGGAGAACACGTTCTCAACCGACCTCGACGAATTCGACGCGCTGGTCGCCGAGCTCAAGCCTCTCGTCGACAAGGTCTGGCGCCATTGCGAGGCAACCGGCAACCGCGGCCGCACCGTCACCTTGAAGATCAAATTTGCCGACTTCGAGATCATCACACGTAGCAGGTCCGCACCAACACCGGTTGCAGGCCGGAACGATCTGGAACGGCTGGCCTGCGGCCTGCTCGAAGTCGAGATGCCGCTGCCCAAGCGCGTGCGGCTCTTGGGCGTATCGCTGTCTGCCCTGCAAGACGGGGATGATCCGGAGCCGCAGCTGACTTTCGGCATCTGAACCGGATGGACAGGGCGCTCGGCGAACGCGACCTCTTTATCCGCGACGCGTCTCCAAACCTGCCGTAGAGGCAGCAAATACGGGCCATTCGCGAACGGTGACGGGATTTTTCAAACCCGCCACCAATAGAAGTGTCGATCGGCCCGCACCAATCAATGCTTCATCTGCTCGAACACCACGATGACGCCGGTCGGCTCGGGCTCGTGCGCCGTCAGGCGTGTCAGGTCTGCATCGGACCAGTCGGCGAGGCTGACGACTTCGCCGGTCTCGCGTTCTGCACCTGGCGACGGGGTGGGCTCGAGGACCTTGAGTCCGCTTTCGTCGACGAAGAAGGTGTGCTCACCGAACATGCTGTTGAGCTGGGGCACGGCGGGATGCTCGTCGGGCAGCACTTGGGCGCCGAGTTGCGTGATGGTCTGCTTCACCTGCGCGGATGTGAGCTTCATGCGCTGCTCCGTTTCTGTCGTTTCGGGTTTCATTGATTTGGGCCAGAGCGGGCGTTCCCTGCGCCCTGGTTCGCCTGGCTCAAATTTCCGAACGGATGCTGCGCGCAAATGTTCCGGTGAAATGTATTTCGTGATCGCGCGTGGCATCTGCCGCGCTCACGGCACGGGATCGCCACACGATGTCCACGATCTGCCTGTGCGCGGCTCTAATCGGCGGCTTCGACGATCCGGATGTCGCGGTCCGCACCGTCGCCGAGCAAATCATGAGCAGCCTGATAGGCCGGGCTCGCATACGCGGCCTTGGCGCGCTCGACGCTGTCGAACTCGATGAGAACGACGCGTTCCATCTGCCCGAGCTCGAAGGCCGCAGCCGGCACCCCGCGCGCGAGCACACGGCCGCCGGCCGCCTCGATCGCCGGGCGCGACAGCTTGGCATAGGCCGCCATGGCGTCGGGGTTCTTGATCGCGCGGTAGGTGGCGACCCAATAGGCTTTTGCCATTCTTGTTCTCCTTGCTTCTCGTGACCTAATGCTCGCCTCTGACCTCGCCGACCGAGAGCGCGCAGATGCGTGACAGATATGTGTAGGGCAGACCGGTCTCCTCGGCCCAGGCGTTGAACTGCGCCTGCACTTTTGCGAGATCGCCCTTCGACTTCACCTCTTCGCCGATATCGAGGCCGGCACCGCGCAGGCAGGCCACGACGTCCCTGGAGGTCACGAAACCGTCCCAGCCGACGAAGCGCAGCAGCATCTGGCCGGTATTGCCGCCCAGCCGGCTGCCGCGTTTGGTGAGGAGATCGAGCAGGCCGATCTCGTCGGACGACGGCCACTTCGCCAGAAACTTGCCGAAGCTGCCGTGCTCCTTTGCGATCGCCTGGACGAAGGCGGCGTTGTCGCGCACCGACATGATCTTGGCGCCGTTGCGCACGATGCGCGCATCGCGCAGCAGGCCCTCCCAATAGTCTTCCGGCTGGAAGGTCAGCTTGGCCGGCTGGAAATGCAGGAAGGCCTCTTCAAAGCCGTCCCATTTCGAATCGATCACGCTCCAGGCAAAGCCCGCGCAAAACACCCGCTTGGTCATCTCGGCGAGGATGCGGTCGTCGCCGAGCTTCGCGAGGCGCTTGAGGTCGGGCTTAGCGGGCATCAGTCTGTCCAGCGCCTTGGGGCCGCCCTTGCGCTTCTCGGCACGGGCACGGATGGTCTTGAAGGGGGTCATGCGGACACGGGCGGTTGAGGGTGCGCCACGACAGCAGAATTCGATGGTCCGGTCCAGACCTGCGACGCCGGGCGCCTTGCATACCGCGAGACGCCGCGGCATGCTCGCCCTCATTGGATTGACGCGAAGGGGCGGCCGTGCTGGTCTGCTTCTTGCTTTTTTGCCGTTTTGGAATTCCCAGACATTTTCAATCTCGCGAACGGATTTCAAATGCGCTGCCTGGTCGTGGCTGACCTGCACTACGCGCTGCCGCAGTTCGACTGGCTGGTCAGCGCGGCGCCGCAATTCGACCTGGTGATCTTCGCCGGCGATGCGCTCGACATCGGCTCGATGGTGGATTTTCGCGCGCAGATCGTGGTGGTGAAAAAATACCTCGCGCTGCTTGCCGGAAAGACCCGCGTGATCCTCTGCTCCGGCAATCACGACCTCGACGAGCGCAGTGCGGAGGGGGAGAAGATCTCGCGCTGGATCTCGGAGGTGCGGGAGCTCGGCATTGCCTGCGACGGCGACAGCCTCACCATCGGCGACACCCTGTTCACGGTGTGCCCGTGGTGGGATGGACCACTGGTCAAGCAGCGCATCGCCGACCAGCTCCGCGATGCCGCGGCGAGCCGGCCGCAGCGCTGGATCTGGGCGCATCACGCGCCGCCGGCGAATTCGCCGACGAGCTGGGGCGGCAAGCGCTTCTTCGGCGATGTCGAGGTGGTGCAGTGGATCATGCAGTATCAGCCGTCGATGGTGATCTCGGGCCATGTGCACCAGTCGCCCTTCATCACGGATGGCTCGTGGTTCGACCGGCTGGGCCAGACCTGGGTCTTCAACGCGGGCCTGCAACCGGGCCGGCCGCCGACGCATATCGTGCTGGATCTCGATGCCAACAAGGCGTTCTGGCTGGCGGCGGGCGAGGCGCAGTGGATCGACCTCGACGCGCCGCTGAAGCGGCCGGCGGCCTTTGTCGAGGCGCCGCCGGACTGGCTTACATTCTTGGATCAGATTGCCGATCCGAGCCTGGCGAAACCTCAAGCGGCGGCAGGTTGATCATGCTTTGAAGCACTTCGCCGACCATGGCCAGGTGCGTGCCGTGGCCGGCATATTGCCGCTTGAGATCGGCAAGATAGGTATTGGCGGCGTTGAGCCGCTGCGCCAGCGTGCGCGCGAGCAGCAGCGCCACCTCCGGCTTCTGGATGAGGAATGACGCCGCGTCCTCGAACTCATAGATGACCGAATCCGAGCTGGCCCGCACCGTCGCGGTGTGCGGCAGCCCAAGCAGCACGGACATCTCGCCGAACACGGCGCCGGGCTCGGCGATGATAGCGACCACCGTGTCGCTCTTGAGCACTTCGAGCTTGCCCTCGACGAGCACGTAGAGGTGGCCGCTGCTGGTGCCACCCTCGGTGACGACCGACGTGCCGGCCTTGACCTGCCGCTCCGTTCCGCCGGTGCAATGATCCAAAACTGCGCGCATCGCCGAAAGCTCCCATCGCTGGGGATACCCGAGGGATACTAGAGCACGATCCGCGCCACGCGGCAATTCAACCTGCGTATGGCTATCGCGACAGGTGCTTGGCGAGGTGAACCGACTGCCAGTCGCCGAGCCCGGTATCCCTGAACCCGGCCTTCTTCGCCAGGCCGCGCATTTCCGCATTGGTTCGCGCGGTCTCGCCGGCGATCATGTCGTGGCCGAGATCGATCGCGCGCGTTTCCATCGCCGTCATCATCCGGAGGCCGAGACCCATGCGCTGGAACGCATCGGCGACCGAGATGGCAAATTCGCCGTGCCGTGCGGCTGCATCGTAGGCGTAGTGCGTTTCGCCGATGATGGTGCGCTGCCCCTCCTGCCCGAACTCGGCGAGCAGGGTGAAGTGACCGGGACGGTCGGCCTTCGCCACGCATTCGGCTGCGACCACGGCGAGGTCGGCGCGCGCACCCATGAAACGCTTGTTGCGCGAGGTCGTGGACAGGCCGGTGAAATAGACCGACAGGTTCGCCACGTCGGATGCACTGGCGGTCCTGATGCAGACCGTGCCCTTCGCTTCGGCCGGTTCAACCGGCGCGACGACGGCTCCCGGAAGTAGCTGTAGCATGCGTGACGCTCTCGGCGGGTTGCGTGAACCGCAGACCTAGCCGAGACCGTGCACGCTGCGCTTGGACATCGCTGCCAATCATGCGGCTGAAAACGAACAGCTCGTTTCCCTGTGCCGCGCGTCACACACGGGAGAGTGACGGCACCTCCTCGGGCATGATGGCCTGGAGGCCGCCGAAGCGTCGCTCGCGGCCGTGGAACGCGGCGAGGGCCTCGGCGAGATCGCCCGCGTCGAATTCGGGCCACATCCGCTCGGTGAAGTGCAGCTCGGCATAGGCGCCTTCCCACAGCAGGAAGTCCGACAGCCGCTTCTCGCCCGAGGTGCGGATGATGAGATCGACGTCGCGCAAACCGGCCTCGCCGGTGACGAGCTGCGAGAACGCGTCGCGGGTGAGGCTGGTCAGTGCCGCTGCTTTCGCCGCGGCGTTGAGGATGGCATCGCGCGCGGAATAATCGACGGCGATGCGCAGGTGAAGCGTGCTGCCCTGGGCGGTGGCCGCTTCGGCGCGCGCAATCGCATTGGCGATGCCGTCAGGCAGCCGGTCGCGGCGGCCGATCACGGTGAGGCGCACGCCGTTCTTCACCAGGCTCTGCACCTCGTTGGCGAGATAGAAGCGCAGCAGGGTCATCAGCGCGGCGACCTCGGCCTTCGGCCTTCGCCAATTGTCGGTCGAGAACGCGTAGAGCGTCAGCGTGCCGATGCCCTGCTTCGGCGCGGCCTCGACGATGCGGCGGATCGTCTCGACGCCGGCCTCGTGGCCGCGCACGCGCGACAGGCCGCGCCGCGTCGCCCATCGTCCGTTGCCGTCCATGATGATGCCGACATGAAGTTTCTCGTTGCGGGGCGCAAGTTCACTTTGCATTGCAAAGTCTCCGGTCAAAAAAGGACGATCAGGTCGAGACGATACCGAGGCGACCGAGCGGTGGCGCCTCGCGGCCGGCGGCCTTGGCGGCGTCGCGCACCAGCCGCTCGAGCACGGCGAGGTAATCGAGGAAGCGGCGGCGGCCGGCCTTGGTCAGGCGGCAAGTGGTGTGCGGGCGATTGCCCTCATAGCCCTTGGTCACCTCGACGAGGCCGGCCTCCTGGAGCACGGCAAGATGCCGGCTGAGATTGCCGTCGGTCAGGCCGCAGAGCTGCTTGAGGTCGGCGAACGCCAGCCCCTTCGGATGCGCCATCAGCGAGGTCAGAAGCCCGAGCCTCGCCTTCTCGTGGATGACGCGGTCGAGCCCTTCATAGGAAAAAGGCGCGCTGTCAGTCTTCGACATCGTGGTCTCCGGACGCAAAATACAGAATGCCCGCCATCACCGACTGGCCGATCACGAAAGGCAGGCCCATGGTCCATGGTGACAGCGTGTGGGTTTGGCTCGCGAGCACCACGACCGCGAAGCCTGAAACGAAATACCAGGCGCCGGCGAGCGCGACGGTGCGCGGCAGCGAGCGGACGGAGGCGAAGATGCCGAGCGACACCAGGATCTGCCACAGACCCGGCAACAGCCACAGCGTCTCACTCGCAAACTTCCACATCACCACCGCAAGCAGCACGCCGGCAACGCCTGCGGGGAGGAACTGCTCGACCGCCTGGTGGATCATGGCGTCGGCAAGGCCGGAATGATGGCGACGTGAACGCGCGCGCATCTCGATCCCGATCACGAGGACGGAGAGCACGGCGGCGACGAACCAGCCGAAGAAGAAGCCGAGCGGCTCGCCGGTGGGGTCACCGAGCAGCCAGAATTGCAGGATCGCCGTGATCAGCGCGACGGCGCCGGTCGCGGCCATGGTCGCCGGTCCGTAGCCGCGGAACGCCGTGCCGGCCGCGATCTGGCTGCGGATCGCCACAATGTCGGCCAGTGCCTTGTCGAGATCGCGCATCGGCAACGCCAGAACCTCGCTCCACCCACGCCTGTCGGACGTGTTACTTTGTATTGCAAAGTATATAGCCTGGCAAAGTAAAGGCAAGCCGGAAAGTCGCCGCGAGGAGCCTGATCTCGACAGACAACTGCCGGTTGCGCCCCACCTCGTCCCGCGGATAAGATGGATTCAAAACCATTCCGGGGGAGAAAGTATGTGGCTCAAGTCATTTGTCGTTGCGTCTCTCTTGCAGGTAATCGTTGCCGGCATCGCGCATGCGAAAGGACCATTCGGCAGCGTCAATGTCGGCAACTGGATCGGCGGCGCCTTCAGCAATGACGAGACGGGCGCCTTCTCCCATTGCGCGGCGACGACGCCTTATGCGAACGGCGTCATCCTCGTCGTGAGCCAAAATGCCGCCGGCACATGGTCGCTCGCCTTTGCGAGTCCCAGCTACCGCTTCAACAAGGGCGAGAACGCCGCGATCGACGTGACCTTTGACGGGCAGGAGCAAGCCAGGCTGTTCGCCACGGCATACCAGTCCAACATGCTCACGGCCATCATGCCGCTCAACGTCGTGCGTACGTTTCAGAAGGCGAGCCTGATGGTGGCCACAGCCGGCCGCGCCGTTCTGAATTTCGATCTGACCTCGACCGGGCCGGTGATCGCCGCATTGGCCAATTGCGTGACCAAGGTGAAAGCCGACGGGCTCGACAAGGCCGGCGATTTCACCAAGATCGCCGCCAAGCCGCAGCCCGCGCCAGACAAGCAGGCGCCGCCGGCCGGCAGCAAGGCTGCCCGGACCAGGAGCGGCACCGGCTTCGTGGTCAGCGCGAACGGCCACATCGTCACCAACCATCATGTGATCGACGGCTGCGTCGGCGACATCAAGGGCAACCTCACCGGCGAGGCCTCGATGGTGCTGCGCGTCGTGTCGAGCGATGCAAACAACGATCTCGCCCTCTTGCAGGCGCCGTCGACAGTGACATTCAAGGACTTTGCGCGGATTCGCGACCGCTCGTTCCACTCCGGCGATTCGGTCGTCGCGATCGGCTTTCCTTACCATGGCCTGCTCACGTCGGACTTCACCGTGACGACCGGTATCGTGAGCTCGCTCAGCGGCATGCGCAACGACACGCGTTTCCTGCAAATCAGCGCGCCGGTGCAGCCCGGCAATAGCGGCGGCCCGCTGTTCGACACCACCGGTCAGATCGTGGGCGTGGTCACCGCAAAGATCCCCGTACTGCGCATCGCCGCTGCGACCGGCAACATTCCGGAGAACATCAACTTCGCCATCAAGACCGGCGCGCTGCGCGACTTCCTCGACAACAGCGTGGTGCCCTACCAGACCGCGGAGCCGAAGAGCGAGCTCAAGACCACCGACATCGCCGGCAACGCGCGGCCCTATACGATGCTGATCTCGTGCAACGGGACGGAGCAGGCGGACGCGAAGCGGTAGCTATCGGTGCAAGGTACCCTGCCGCGTCATCACCCGCTGTCATTCCCCGCGACCCGGCTACGCCAGGGCTTCGGTCTAGGGGCGCCGAAGCTTCAGCGCAGGCGGCAGGCGGCAGGCGGGGAATCCAGTACGCTGCGGCCTCTCGTCTCTATCACTCCCCTCTCGGAGTACTGGATCGCCCGGTCAAGCCGGGCGATGACACCTTTGATGTGGGCAGAGCGTACCCGCCCCCTCACCCGTGGCAGCACGCATCCTTCGCCGCCTGCGGCTCGTACTGGTCGCGCAGGCGCACCCAGTCCATCGGGTAGGGCAGCCCCTCCTCGTGACGGCCGAGCGGGGTGAGGTCGAGGTACTGATAGGCGGCGTTCATCATGTCGAGGCCGCGGGCGAAACAGGAATAGGTGTGGAAGATCTCGCCGGCCTCGTTGCGGTAGAACACGCTGATGCCGGGCAGCTCGGGGCCGTAGAACGGCGTGGTGCCGAAATTGTACATCGGCTTGCCCGTGGCGATCTGCTCTGGCGAGAACGTCACGCCGTAATCCCGGTTGAAGTCGTTGCTTCCCGACGAAACCCAGTCGAAGGTCCAGCCCATCCGCGTCTTGAAGTCCTCGAGCTTTGCGATCGGCGCCAGCGAGATCGCGACCGTCGCGGTGTCGCGCGCCGCCAGGTGCGGCACCATGCGATCGAGACCGTCGGCCCAGAACGAGCAGCTCTTGCAGGCCGCTTCCCAGTCGGGCGCAAACATCACGTGCTGGACGACGAGCTGCGGACGCCCCTTGAAGAGATCGCCGAGCGTCACCTTGCCGCTCGGTCCGTCGAACACGTAGTCCTTGTCGACCTTGACCCAGGGCAGCGCGCGGCGCTCCTCGGCGAGGCGCTCGCGAGCCACTGTGAGCTCCTTCTCATGCGCCATAAGGGCTTTGCGAGCCGCGATCCATTGCTCGCGCGATACGATCTGATGGGGTTGCATGGCGGTCTCCTCTGACGGAAATCAGGCGACGAAGGCATCGAGCTTATCGAGGAACGAGCTCCAGCCCCGCTGATGATTGTCGCGTGCGGCCTCGTCGAAGAACTGGGCGTGATGAAAGATCATCAGCGTGCCGGCGCTGTCAGGCTTGAACGAGATCGTGACCAGCGATTCGCGCTCCGGCGTCGAGTGCCAGGCCCAGCTGAACACCAAGAGCTCGTTCGGCACGACCTCGCGATAGGTGCCGCCGGCCTCGAAATATTCGCCGTCGTCGCTGACGAAGCTGATGCGGTAGCGGCCGCCGGTGCGAACGTCGAGCTCGGCGTTCAGCGTCGCCGGCTTCATGTTCGGCGGCCCGAACCATTGCGCTAGCTGCGCGGCCTGCGTCCAGGCGGCGTAGACTTTCTCCGGCCGCGCGCGGAGCCGGCGCGTGAGCGTGAGGCTTGGACGTTCGGCTGGACGTTCGCTTGCGCGCTCGGCGCTGCGGGAATCGGCGTTGACGGCTGGGTTGGCCATGTCTCTTCCTCCACGAAGGCGGCAAGACGATCCAGATTGTCGGACCAGTACTGCGCGTAACGATTGAGCCAGTTCATCGCCTGCTCCATCGGCTGCGCGGTGAGCCGGCACGAGACCGTGCGACCGGTCTTCTCGCGCACGATCAGGCCTGCATCCGTGAGCACGTCGAGATGCTTCATGATCGCCGGCAGCGAGACCGGAAACGGCGCGGCCAGCTCGCTCACCGACAGGCTATCCAGCTCGCCGAGGCGGGCGAGAAGCGCACGCCGCGTCGGGTCGGACAGCGCCGCAAAGGTCCGGTCCAGCGTCTCGTCCTGATACTTAACCATGTGGTTTAGTATAAACGCGGACGAACGGCCGTCAAGCGGGAACCCGCGCGCGTGAAGCTGCACGACTGCGTGATCAGGCCGACCGATGTGCAGCGTGAAACGCAACCAGTGCGGCGCAACGAGCCACGCGCGCCGGCGCGGCTCGGGTTGACGCCGGGCCGTTTCATTCCAGATCAACGAGACGACGCGCGCAAGAAAAAAGCCCTGCCGAACGGCAGGGCTCCATTTCCGATCATCGCAAGATCGCTACTCGACCTTCAGGCCGGCAAACTCGACGACCTTCTTCCACTTCTCGGTCTCGGCCTTGATCTCCTCGCCGAACGCCTCGGGGGTCTGCACCCGCGGCTCGCCGCCGAGCTCGACCAGGCGCTTGGTCATGTCCGGCTCCTTCAACAGCGTGTTGATCTCATCGTTGAGCTTGGCGATGATTTCCTTCGGTGTGTTCTTCGGCGCACCCATGCCGAACAGCGCGCTCGCCTCGTAGTCCTTCACGGTCTCGCCGATCGCCGGAACGTCGGGCCGTTGCGGCGAACGCTGCGCGGTGGTGACGCCGATCGCACGCAGGCTGCCCGAACGGATGTGCTGGATGATCGAGGGCATGTTGTCGAACATCACCTGTACCTGACCGCCGATCATGTCGGTGATCGCGAGCGCCGCGCCGCGATAGGGCACGTGCTGCATCTTGCAGCCGGTCATCGCCATGAACATCTCGCCGGACAGATGCACCGAGGTGCCGTTGCCCGACGAGGCCATGTTGACCTTGCCGGGATTGGCCTTCACGTATTCGATGAACTCGGCGACGGTCTTGGCCGGCACGTCCTTGTTGACGGTCAACACGTTCGGCACGCGCTGGAACGAGGCGACCGGCGCGATGTCGCGCACGAAGTTGAACTTCAGATTGGTGTAGAGCGAGGCGTTGATGTAGTTGGCCGGATTGACCAGCTGAAGCGTGTAACCGTCGGGCTCGGCGTTGATCACGGATTCGGTGCCGATATTGTTGCCGGCGCCCGGCTTGTTCTCGATCACGAATTGCTGGCCGAGCTTTTCCGACAGCCGCTGGCCGATCAGCCGCGCCAGGATGTCGGTGGCCCCGCCCGGCGGATAGCCGACCACCCATTTCACCGGGCGAGCCGGATAGTCGGCGGCAAGCGCCTTCGACAGCGGGCTGGCTGCAAGAGGAGTGGCGGCAAGCAGGCCCAGCGCGGTACGGCGAGTGATCATCTCAAGGGTTCTCCCAAGTGTTGTTCTTGAAGGCCGAATATCTTGAAAGTGGCGTCGATGCGGTTGTAACAAAGCTTGCCGCAGGCGGATAGTGTGCGGGGCGCATCACGACGAAAGGATAAGGCATGCCGGTCAAGGTTCACGCCCTCGATCATCTCGTGATCAACGTCGCCGACGTCGCGGTGACAGCGGAGTGGTACCGCAAGATTCTCGGCATGGAAGTCAAGGTGTTCGACCCCGGTGGCGGCAAAGCGCCGCGGACTTCCCTTCAATTCGGTAACCAGAAGATCAACGTTCGGCCGCGCGATGCCGACAAGATCGAGTGGTTCACCGCCGACCACCAGACCGCCGGCAGCGAGGATCTGTGCTTTCTCACCTCCGCCTCGCCCGACGAGGTCGTGGCGCATTTGCAGGCACATGGCGTCGCGATCGAGGAGGGCCCGGTTCCCAAGCAAGGCGCCCGCGGCACGCTGCGCTCGGTCTATTGCCGGGATCCGGACGGCAGCCTGATCGAGATCTCGTCGTACGAGGATTGAGGCGCCTCGCGCTACATCCGATGCTGGACGAGGTGCCGGTCGTCTTCATCATCCCGCACGGCGGTGTCGCGGGCGCGGCGCCGGACCTGCATGACCACGTGATGGCCGCCTGCCGCAAGGGCCTCGCCGACTTCAAGGTGCCGCGCGAGATCAGGCTGGTCGACGACATGCCGCGCTCGACGCTGGAGAAGGTGGCGAAGGCGGAGCTGAGGAAGATGGTGGGGTGATCTTGTAGGGTGGGTTAGCCGAAGGCGTAACCCACCTCTTTGGTATCCGCGGAGACAGAAGTGGTGGGTTACGCTGCGCTAACCCACCCTACGGCACCGGCGTCAGAACGCCCCCAGCGCCACCGGGCGAAACGCCTGCAACAGCTGCTGGTCGAGCTTGCCGCCCATGCCTTCCATCATCGTGAAGGCGCGGGAGTGGGTGAAGGGCATGCGGTAGGCGCGCTTCTCCACCAGTGCGGCGTAGATGTCGACGATCGTGGTCAGCCGCACGATGTCGCTGATCTGGTTCGACGACAGGGCGTTGGGATAACCGCTGCCGTCGAGGAATTCGTGGTGATGCAGCACCACGTCGAGCATCTCCGGCGGGAAGCCGCCTTGCGCGGCGAGCGCGTCATAGCCGCGGCGCGGATGCTGGCGGACCTCGTCCATCTCCTCGTCAGTGAGCTTGCCGGGCTTGTCGAGCAGCGCGGAGGGAACGAAGGCCTTGCCGACGTCGTGCAGCAGCGCGGCGCGGGTCAGGCGGCGCTGGTCGTCCTCGCGCATGCCGAGATGCTGCGCGAAGGCGACCGCAAAGCCGGTGACGAACAGGCAGTGGCGATAGCTGCCGACATGGTGGCAGCCGACCGTGGTGAGCCACTCGCGCAGCGAGGAGTGCTTCATCGCCTTCAGGATCTTGCTTTCGGCGGCGATGACGTCGTCGAAGGTCAGGGGCACGCCGAGCGGCAGCTTCTCGAACATCTTGGCGAGCACCGCGTGCGCCGCCTCGACGCCGCGGTTGAGCGTCTTGCCGCGATCGGTCGCGTCATAGCTGGCGGTGTCGGGAAACGCGGCGCGGATGCGCTGCAGAATGGCGTCGGGCTGAAGCGGCCGCGAGATCGTGTCGGTGGCGCCGAGCGCCCAGGCCTGCATGGTGCCGTGGTGCAGGGCATCGGCGAGCACGAACAGCCGCGGCATCGAACGATAGGCATCGCCGCGCAGCTTGTTGCGCACCCGCTGCACGCTCTCGGGCGAGCGCAGATTGATGTCGACCACAAGGCCGGAGAGATCGCGCGAGGGCGTCTCGGGGATGTCCTGGGTCGTCACCGTCGAGACGTCGCCGACCGCCTTCAAGATGCTGGCAAGCTCGGTGCTCTCGTCGCTCCGGTCGGAGGCGAGAAGAAGCCGGCGTTTCGCGGCGGGTTTGGCTGACGCGTTCATGACTTCCCCAAGAGCGCTGGACCGAGGGCACGGGACTGGATCTGGCCTCAGCCTAAGCCCGATCAGGTTCTCCGGCCCTTAAGAGGCGTGCTCAATGGAACCTTCCGGGATTGCGCGCAATTTTACGGATTTCGGTTCCCATGACGGGTCCCGATCAAAACGGCGAAAACAACCCCATGCACAGTAGAACGGGCCTTGATGACAAAGGGGAATTTCGGACGCTGTCCGTCCCCACCTCCTGCCGTCATCGCCCGGCTTGACCGGACGATCCAGTACTCCGAGACGTCTGTCTGAATCGCTAGGCCGCGGCGTACTGGATGCCCCGCCCCCGTGCGCAATTGCGCACCAGGCGGGCATGACAGCGAGATTGTGGAGACGCCTACCAAAACAAATCCGCCGGAGGTTGCCCTCCGGCGGATGATTTCGCGCAGTCCTCGGCCTTACGCCTTCATCGCGCCCTTCACGGCTTCGGCCGTGATCGGCAACGCCCGCACGCGGGCGCCGCTGGCGTTGAAGATGGCGTTGCCGATGGCGGGAGCGACCACCGTCACGGCGGGCTCGCCGACGCCGGTGGCTTTCTCGCCGTTGGCGATCACGGCGACCGCGACCTCGGGCACCTGGCTCATGCGCAAGGGCGTGTAGCTGTCGAAATTGGTCTGCTCGATGCCACCGTCCTTGAGCGTCGCCTTCTCGTACATCGCCAGCGACAGGCCCCATAGCGCCGCACCCTCGACCTGGGCACGGATGTTGTCGGGATGCACCTGGGTGCCGACGTCGGTTGCGACCGTGAGCTTCTTCACGGTCACCTCGCCCGACGGCGCCACCGCGACGTGGGCGACGCACGCCGTCCAGCTTGCGGTCGCGCGCTCCTGCGACGAGACGCAGGCGACGCCCATGCCCTCGCCTTTCGGCAGTTGCTTGGTGCCGTAGCCGGACAGTCCCATCGCGGCGAGCAGCGTGTTGCGCAGCCGCTGCGCGCCGCCGTCGTTCTTGCCCTTGCCGTCGAGCAGCCCGATGCGGAACTGCGCCGGGTCCTTGCCGGTCGCAGCCGCGATCTCGTCGATCATGCTTTCGACCGCCCAGAAGGTCCAGCCGGGCGCCACCGAGCGGAGCTGCCCGGACGGCGTCGCGTTGTGCGCGAGCTCGTTCTTGATCGCGCGCACATAATGGTTCGGCACGGTGTAGAAGAAGTCGGCCCCGTTCACCGTGAAGGAATCGAGCGGGCCCTTCTTGTCGACCGATGGCGTCAGGAAATCGGGGATTCCCCAGCGCGCGGTCGGCCAGGCCGAGACCACGTCGTGGCTGAGCGCGACGAGCTTGCCGTCGCCGTCCACGCCGGCCTTGACCTTTTGGTAGGTGAGCGGACGCGAGAAATCCATCGTCATGTCGTTCTCGCGCGTGTAGATCACCTTCACCGGCTTGCCGATGGCCTTCGCCGCCTGCACCGCCGGCACCATCATGTCGGCATCGAGCCTGCGGCCGAAGCCGCCACCGAGCCACATCTGGTGCATCACCACGAACTTCGGATCGATCCCGGCGGCGCCTGCCGCAATCGCGCCGGAGCGCGTCGCGAACTGGTTGCCGGAATAGATGTGCAGGATGTCGCCCTTGAACTCCGCGGTGGCGTTCATCGGCTCCATCGGCGCGTGAATGTTGATGCTGGTGGTGTACTCCGCCTCCAGCACCTTGGCCGCCGACCCGAACGCGGCCGAGGGATCGCCATCCTTGACGAAGAACTGGCCGGAATCCTCTAACTTCTGAAGCCGCTTGGCTTCGTCGAGCAGCGACTCGCTCGAGACCTTCGCGTTCGGACCGCCGTCATAGGCGATCTTCAGCGCCGCAGCGGCCTTCTTGGCGTTGGCGTAGGTGCTGGCGACCGCGACGACCCAGCCCGACGTCGTGCCGGTCTTGTCGTCGAGGGTGACGGCCTTGATGAAGCCCGGCACCTTCTTCGCAGCCGAGTCGTCGACCGACTTCACCGTGGCGCCGAAGCGCACCGGCGGCGTCACCACCGCGCCATAGGCCATGCCCGGCAGCATCACGTCGATGCCGTATTTGGCCGTGCCGTTGGTCTTGGAGGGGATGTCGAGCTGCGGCACCGACACGCCGATCATGGTGTATTGATCCGGCGTCTTCAGCTTGATCGCCTTCAGCTCGTCCGGCGTGAAGGTCTTGGTCGCCTTGCCGCTCTTGACCAATTCGGCGAACGACATCTGCTTTTTCGACTTCGGATGCACGATCATGGAATCCCGCACCACGAGTTCCGACGCCGGCACGCCCATCACGGCGGCCGCGCCTTCCGTCAACGCCATGCGGCCCGCGGCGCCTGCGCGGCTCATGGCGTCAAAGTTCATCATGGTCGACCAGCTGCCGCCGGTGATCTGCGCGCCCAGCACGGGATCGTTGAACTTCGGATCGTTGGAGGCGAGCTGCACGCGCATATCGCTCCATTTCGCCCCCAATTCCTCGCAGACGATCTGCGCCATGGTGGAGGCGATGTGCTGGCCCATGTCGGCCTTGCCGCAGGTCACGGTGACGAGACCGTCAGGCGAGATCGCATACCAGACGCTCGGCTCGAAAGTGGCGGGCGCGGCGGCCGATGCCGGATCGATGCCGGGCACGCCGGCATAGCCGAGCACGAGGCCGGTCGCGGCGGTGCCGACGAGGAATGAGCGGCGGCTGAGATCGGTCGTCTCAGGGGCGACGTCGTTCACGTGCTTATTCATGTGGGCCTCCGCTCGTTGCCCGCGGCGGATGCGGTGCGCATCTCGGTAGCTGCGCGCATGATCGCCTTCTGGATCCGCGAATAGGTCATGCAACGGCAGAGATTGCCGTCCATATGTGCGACGACCTCCTCCTTGGTCGGATTGGGATTCTTCGCGAGCAGCGAGGCCGCCTGCATGATCTGCCCGGACTGGCAGTAGCCGCATTGCGGAACCTGCTCGGCGATCCATGCCTTCTGGAGCGGATGATCGCCCTTGGCGGATAGGCCTTCGATGGTGGTGATCTTCTTGCCGGCGACGTCGCCGACCATGGTCTGGCACGAGCGCACGGCTTCGCCGTTGACGTGCACGGTGCAGGCACCGCACAGGCCGGCACCGCAGCCGAACTTGGTGCCGGTCATCTGCAATTGCTCGCGGATTGCCCAGAGGAGCGGCGTGTCGTTCGCCGCATCCACGGACAGACTCCGCCCGTTGATGGTGAGAGTTGGCATAGGCGTCTTCCCCTGCCGGTGCATGAAGCCGCTTACGGCGGCAACTTGTAGCGGACGCCCACCGGACTGGCGTCAGCCTTGGCCGCAAGAATGATCGGGTTCAGGCGCCGAGGCAAATGCAATTTGGAATCGCTCGAAACTATCGCGGCAGCTCAGTGTTGTGCGTTGCGACAACGGCACCCGGCGCAGCGACTGGACGCAACAGAGAAGACGTCGCACATGCGTGCCATCGCGTTCAGGCAGTTTCTTCAAGGTAACCCATCGGGCTAGGATCGACGCGAAAACAGCAACCAACATAAAGAGGCGGGAGACATGCCAAGGATCGATCGGGACGGCGTCGGGATCTACTACGAAGTTCACGGCGACGGGCCGCCGCTGCTGCTCACCCACGGCTACTCATCGACCTCGGCGATGTGGCATGAACAGGTCGATGCGCTCGCGAAGGACCACAAGCTTGTCTTGTGGGACATGCGTGGCCACGGCCAGTCCGACTATCCTGATGACCCCAAGGCCTACAGCGAAGCACTCACGGTCGGCGACATGGCGGCGATCCTCGATGCCATCGGTGCCAAGCGCGCGATCATCGGCGGGCTGTCGCTCGGCGGCTACATGTCGCTGGCCTTCACGCGTGCCTATCCGCAACGCGTCCGCGCGCTGCTGATCATCGACACCGGTCCGGGCTTCAAGAAGGACGATGCGCGCGAGGCCTGGAACGCACGGGCGCTTGCCACCGCCGACAGGCTCGATCGCGAAGGTCTCGACGTGTTGAAGGCGGCGACGCGCGAGCGCGCCACGGCGAGCCATCGCAATGCCAAGGGGCTGGCGCTTGCCGCACGCGGCATGCTGACCCAGCGCGATGCGCGGGTGATCGAGCTCTTGCCCGACATCAAAGTGCCCTGCCTGATCGTGGTCGGCGCCGACGACACGCCGTTCCTGGCCGCATCCGACTACATGGCGGCCAAGATCCCCGGCGCACAAAAGGTCGTGATCCCCGCCGCCGGACACGCCGTCAACATCGATCAGCCCAAGGCATTTGTTGACGCGGTGCTGCCTTTCCTGAAGAACTTGCCGCAATAGGCCGGCCTGACGAGGACTTGAGGCGATGAAGCGAGCGATGTTGGTTGCGGGCGTCATGGCGACACTTTTCCCGGCGTCGGTGCAGGCCGAGCCGTTCGGCACCATGCCGCCGCGCCAGCCCTTCGTCGCGACCTTGTCGAACAACACGCCGCTCGCCTTCGGCATGGACGCCGAGCAGACCGCGCGCGCTTTGGGGCAGCCGCTGCAATATGTGCGGGGTCGTCCCGGCAACGAGATCTACCTCGCGCTTCGCAACCTCGGCGGCAGCGGGCTGATCCCCTACCGCCACCGCCTGTTCCTGCAATTCCGTCATGGACGGCTGGCAGGTTGGAAGGAGGATTACGGCGAGAACTGGATGTGGGAGTGAGAGCGGCCACACAGCCGCCTCCCCTGATCCAGAGGAGCTTGCGAAGCAAGCGTCTCGAAGGATGAAGGCCCCGCTGAAGCGTCTCGGCCTCTATCCCTCGAGACGCGCGCAAGGGCGCGCTCCTCAGGATGAGGAGAGAGATCAGAGTTTGTAGTAACCAAGAAGGACAACCCGCGTGGGACAAGACATCAAACTGACCGCCTCCGACAATTTCCAGCTCGGCGCCTATCGCGCTGATCCCGCAGGCAGCCCCAAGGGCGCGGTGGTGGTGATCCAGGAGATCTTCGGGGTCAATCATCATATCCGCTCGGTCTGCGATCGGCTCGCCGGGGAAGGCTATGTCGCGATCGCGCCGTCGATCTTCGACCGCACCTCGCCGAACTTCCAGTCGGGCTACACGCCCGATGAGATCGCCGAAGCGCGCAAGTTCGTAGCCAATCCCGACTGGGAGGCGATGCTGCGCGACACGCAAGCCGCGATCGATGCGGTCAGAAGCGTCGGCCCGGTCGGCATCATCGGCTTTTGCCTCGGCGGCAGCGTCGCCTTCGTCGCGGCGACGCGGCTGAGCGGCCTCAAGGCCGCGATCGGCTATTACGGCGGCGCGGTCGTGCGCTTTGCAGAGGAGACGCCGAAGGTGCCGACGCAACTGCATTTCGGCGAGAAGGATGCCGGCATCCCCCTGACCGACGTCGAAACCGTCAAGGCAAAACGGCCGGACGTGGAGGTCTTCATCTATCCGGGTGCCCAGCACGGCTTCCATTGCGACGAGCGCGCGAGCTACGACAAGGCGAGTGCCGACATCGCCTGGCCGCGCAGCATGGCGTTTTTCGCGAAACATTTGACGAAGTAGCGCGCGCGACTTTCTTCTCAGTCATTCCGGGATGCGCCGCGAAGCGGTGCAGGCCCGGAATCCATTCCTCCACAAGCGCTGGCGCACGATGGATTCCGGGCTCGCGCTACGCGCGCCCCGGAATGACGAGAGAGGAGAGACGGCGCCGCTCCTCAAGCGGGAATCGGGTGGGCGCGACCTGACGCCCGGCGGTAGGGTTGGCCAATCAAGCCAACACACGCCGGGAGAAACGTCATGCAGCGCGCCAACACGAACCTCGTCATCCGCAATCCCTTCGGCACGATGGACGTCCCGGGCCCGGACGATTCAGAAGTCATGGACTATGCCGCGACCGCAACGCTCGCCGGCGATGGCGCCGACGTCAATGCGGGGCATTGGGCGTCCATTCCGACATCGATCGACCCACTCGAGGGCATCTGGGCCAGTCGCTGGAACGGCGGTGCCGATCCGACCATTGCTGGCGATACGCCGGACACATGGAAGCAGGGCCGCGCGGAAATTCGCGTCGTGGGCGATCGGGTCTATCTCCGCTTCGACTGGGACAATGGCCGCCGGCACGGGCTGATCGACACTGCACGCGAGGGCGCGGGCCGCCTCGTCGGCAAATACATCAACCTGACCAATCCTGCGATCACGCGGCCGTGGATCGGGCGCGTGGTCGATGCGACACGCATCGACGGATGCTTTCCGAACGGGCGGCTGGATTTCAGGAGATAGGTCGCGAGGTCGCCGACATCATGTTCCCTGTCATTCCGGGATGCGCCGCGCAGCGGTGCAGGCCCGGAATCCATCGTGCGTCGGAAATGGTGGAGGAATGGATTCCGGGCTCGCGACTTCGTCGCGCCCCGGAATGACGAAAGAGAGAGAGCTAGAACCAGCGCTCGCCGACGAACACGGTGTCGCCCGGAGCCAACGGCGTGCCGAGCGGAACCACGGCGCGCATGGCGCCGCCGGCTTCGGTGTGCGTCACGGTGACGACGTCGCGCTTGGCGCGGGGCGAGAAGCCGCCGGCGATCGCGACGGCGCTCTCGACCGTCATGTTCGGCACGTAAGGATATTGGCCGGGCGCTGTGACTTCGCCGAGAATGAAGAACGGGCGATAGGCTTCGATCTCGACGGCAACCGAAGGCTCGCGGATGTAGCCGTTGCGCAGGCGCGCGGCGATTTCACCGGCGAGACCCGCCGTGGTGCGGCCACGCGCCGGCACCGCGCCGATCAGCGGCATGGTGATGGAACCGCCGGCATCGATCGCGTAGCTGTTGGTGAGACCTTCCTGGCCGTAGACCACGACGCGCAGCTTGTCGCCGGCATCGAGATGGTAGGAGGCGTCATAGCGGGCCGGCGCGGCGTAACCGACCGGCATCGGCGCAGGCGCGGAGGCAAAGGAATTGCGCAGCGCGCCGATGGCGCCGCCACTGTCAGCGACGACAACCGGCTGCGGTGCGTTGTAGGGCTGGCCATAGGCCATGGAATCGAGATCGGCGCGCGGCTGCATCACCGCGACGGGACCGGCGGTCTGCATGCAGCCGCCAAGGGCAAGCGCGGCGGACGCTGCCAGGGACGCTGCCAAGATCGACCATCGAAACGCGCGTGCAACCGGCACCGGACCTATCCCTCGAAACGAGACGGCTCCAGTGATGCACCGGTTATGGTTAATAAAGCGTTGAACGGGGCTTGGGGTCGCGACGATGCGGACGCGGTGGCAGCCGTACACTCCGTCATACCCGGGCTCGTCCCGCCTGCGCGGCCGAAGCCGCTCCAGCGAGGCGAAGGCCCGGGCATCCACGATTTTTTCTTGCGGCACCAAGAACGTGGATGGCCGGGACATAGGCGAGCGAAGCGACGCCCTCCTTCGGACGGCTATGCCCGGCCATGAGGAGTCTGTAGTTAGCCTACGCGCTCACGCCGACGCCGATCGGGCAGGACACGCCGGTGCCGCCGAGACCGCAATAGCCGGCGGGATTCTTGGCCAGATATTGCTGATGGTAGTCCTCGGCGAAATAGAATGCGCCGGCGGGCGCGATCTCGGTGGTGATGGCACCAAGGCCCTTGGCTGCGAGCGCCTTCTGATAGAGCGCCTTCGACTCATCGGCCGCTTTCCTCTGCGCATCCGAGTAAGTGTAGATCGCGCTTCGGTACTGCGTGCCGACGTCATTGCCCTGGCGCATGCCCTGCGTCGGGTTGTGGCTCTCCCAGAACGTCTTCAAGAGCTTCTCGTAGGAGATCTTCTTCGGATCGAACACGACCAGCACCACTTCGGTGTGGCCGGTGCGTCCCGAACAGGTCTCCTCGTAGGTCGGATTCGGCGTGTGGCCGCCGGCATAGCCGACGGCGGTGGTGTAAACGCCATCGCCAAGCTCCCAGAACTTGCGCTCGGCGCCCCAGAAGCAGCCGAGCCCGAACACCGCCTGCTCGAGGCCGGCGGGATAAGGCGGCTGCAACTTGCTGCCGTTGACGAAATGGGTGGTCGCGGTCGGGATGGCCTGCGCACGGCCCGGCAGCGCCTCAGTTGCGCTCGGCAATGCGGTGGTCTTGCGCATGAACAGCATGGACGGATCTCCGAAGAACGAACTGTCCGTCGCGTGAGCCAACTCGAAAAACCAGGCGCTCAGGCGGCGTGCTCGCGATCAGGTGGGAATATAGGCATTTACGCTCGAAGGGGCAGCCCTGTTACGGCGCCCTGATGTGCGGCGTTCAGTCCCGCGAATAGCCGATCAGGGGCTTGCGCGGGCGGAACAGGATCATCAGCAGGATGCCGACAATGCCGAGGACGGCGAACACCGGCTGGTCCAGCACGAGGCGGATCACCGAGGTCCAGAGCCAGGGCGCCTTGGCCTCGACCCAGGTCCGGAACGCCGACTGGCTGGCCTGATTGATGTCGTTCCAGAACTGGCCGAACCGGGTGAATTTGAGGGTCTGGTCGGCCACCCAGCGGGCGCCGTCATAGACCATGAAAATGAACCCGCCGGCGAGCAGCAACAGCCCAATCAGTCGGAAAAAGCCGCGGATCATGCCTCACCTTATATGGTCGTCCAATCGGCGGACCTAAAGAAACGCCGCCAGCCAATAGCCGCAAGGCGGCAGAAATTCAACCTCTTCAGGGCGTTACGGCACCCATCCGGGCCGCCCGGGGCCGGTTTTCCAAGCCTTGAAAGCGTTGACGGTGCCAAAGACCCTCTCTATAAGGGCGCCAACTGGCGGCGGGCGCAATCCTGCCGCCGCTGTTCTTTGAGCAGTTGCAGGCTCTTTGAGGCCTCGTGTTCCGGGAACAGCCTTGAACCGAACACCCTAAATCCGAGCGTCGATTACGCGGTCAAGCAAGCCGGCGCTACCCGACCAAGACGCGACCGGTACCCGCAAAGGACATTGAGACCATGGCCAATACCACCTCCGCCAAGAAAGCGACGCGCAAGATCGCCCGCCGCACCGCCGTCAACAAGTCGCGCCGCACCCAGATGCGTGGCGCCGTGCGCAACGTCGAGGAAGCGATCAAGACCGGCGACCGCGCCGCCGCCGTGAAGGCGCTGGCCAATGCCGAGCCCGCCTTGATGCGCGCCGCCCAGCGCAACATCATTCACAAGAACAATGCCAGCCGCAAAGTCTCGCGGCTCACCGCGCAGATCGCCAAGCTCGCCAAGTAAGTTCGCGAAGTAGGTTCGCGAACCAGGTTCGCCAAGCGATCTGGTTGCAATCATTCGATCGGTTGATCCGCTCGACATCGCGCTCGTCAATCAGCCCGGCCTCGCGCCGGGCTTTTTGCTGCCTGTCATATTCACGCAAGCAGTCGCGCGCCGCACCAATCTTCGATTGGAGGATTTGCATCTCCGCACTATGATGCCTTCCGTAATTTTACCTGCAGTCTTGTTTGCGGGCGATATTGCAACAGCGGAAACTTTCAGTGCAGTGCGAAAAACCCTTGCGAGGCAAGGCTAACTCGCATCTGCACGCGCGCCAAGTTCTGCACACCGTAGTTTCACCGGAATGCATCTCGCGGTGGAGTTACCCTGTGAAACGAGACTCAAAAAACGATGTCTCGCTAATCACTTATCGACATAGCGATCACAAGCATTTGGAAAATTCGTTTGCACGTCGTGCGCGTGACGCTTTTGTAAAAAATTTTTGGCGGTGACGGGGATTTGTCACATGACGCGGTGCATTTTCGATTCTGTGCACGAATCCAAAAACTTGCTCACGAGCCTGTGCACAAGTCGCGCGCGGCGTTAACGCTGGTCAAGTTTTTTGATGCCTCAAGTGTGAATCAATTTCGTTGCGAGTCTTTCCGCTTAGTGTATTCCTTAAGTCGTTCGCGGCGCCCACGATCTTGAGACCAGCGCGGTTTTGGAAACGGGGCGAGCGTGCAAATCGGCGGCGGTGTGCACGTTGGCGACGCTTCAACAAGCGATTGTCGGTTCAAAACCCATAGCAACATGGGAATGGTAGTTCTTTGTCTGAATGTCTCCAAGCGAGATCCAAGCGCAAACGAGAGACATCTTGAACTACCAACGACAGGCGTGATTGGCGAAGCCGGGCGAACGAACAGTGCAGACGGGCAGGACATCGGCGACTTTGGCCGCGGGTGTCTTCAGGACACGCAGGACCTTGCCGTGAGCAATCACGGCAGGACGGGGAGGTATCATGTCTTACGGACAGAACGCGGTATTGAAACAAGTTTTCCATTCCAATGATGCCGTTCTAAATCCGTCGGACATCCAGCCTCCCGCGTGTGACGGAGCGCCGAGTACGCGCTGACCTCGCGACCCCTCCATCTTTGACATCGCTGATCGGACGCGGCGTTCTCGCCGAACGGTCGAGCCATGCCTGACGATGGACTCGCTTTGAGGTCGCGCCATGCCAGGACCCCTATGGCAGGAACCCTGCATGGCGCTCACAACGCAACTATATCTCTCAAGAGAAGTTTTTGACGATGAACACATCGGAACAGGATCGCTGGTCACGCGTGAAGAGTCGGCTGCGCTCGAACGTGGGCGAAGACGTCTATACGAGCTGGTTTGCGCGCATGGATCTCGAAGACGTGCAGGATGAGAGCGTGCGGCTCTCGGTTCCCACGCGCTTCCTGAAGAGCTGGATCCAGGCCCATTATGCCGAGCGCGTGCTGTCGTGCTGGCAGGCCGAGATGCCGGAAGTGCATCGCATCGATCTCACTGTTCGCTCCGCGGTGCGCCCGGTCGTGCAGCCGAAGGAAGCCCCAGTGGCGGTCGAAACACGCCGTGCGCCCGCGCCGGAGCTGCGCTCGACCGCGACCGCGCCGGTCTCCGCCAATCATGACGCGCTCGGCGGCTCGCCGCTCGATCCGCGCCTGACCTTTGCGAGCTTCGTCGTCGGCCGCTCCAACACGCTGGCCCATGCGGCCGCGCGTCAGGTCGCCGAAGGGCGCCGCGGCGATCCCGTCATGTTCAACCCGCTCTACATCCATGCCGGCGTCGGTCTCGGCAAGACGCATCTGCTCCAGGCGGTGACCTGGGCCGGCAATTCCGGCAACGAGCGCAAGGTGCTGTATCTCACGGCCGAGAAATTCATGTACGGCTTCGTCGCCGCGCTGAAGACGCAGACGGCGCTCGCCTTCAAGGAAGCGCTGCGCGGCATCGACGTGCTGGTGATCGACGATCTCCAGTTCCTGCAGGGCAAGTCGACGCAGGCGGAGTTCTGTCACACGCTGAACGCGCTGATCGACGCCGGCCGCCAGGTCGTGATCGCGGCCGACCGTCCGCCGTCCGATCTCGAGAGCCTGGACGACCGCGTGCGCTCGCGGCTGGCCGGCGGCCTCGTGGTCGAGATGGGCTCGCTCGGCGAGGAGCTGCGCCACGGCATCCTCAAGTCGCGCGTCGCCGCCGCCCGCGCCCATCATGCGACGTTCGACGTGCCGGAGGAGGTGCTGCATTATCTCGCCCGCACCATCACCCATAACGGCCGCGACCTCGAAGGCGCGATCAACCGGCTGCTGGCGCACTCCAAGCTCAACAACCAGCCGGTGACGCTGGAGATGGCCGAGCGCGAGGTGCGCGACCTGGTCCGGCCGCAGGAGCCGAAGCGGATCAAGATCGAGGACATCCAGCGCGTGGTGGCGCGGCAGTATAATGTCAGCCGCTCCGACCTCTTGTCCTCGCGCCGCACCGCCAACGTGGTCCGCCCGCGCCAGGTGGCGATGTACCTCGCCAAGACGCTGACCCTGCGCTCGCTGCCCGAAATCGGCCGCCGCTTCGGCGGACGCGACCACACCACGGTGCTGCACGCCGTGCGCAAGATCGAGGCGCTGGTCTCCAAGGACACCGCGCTGTCGGAGGAAGTCGAGTCGCTGAAGCGCCAGCTTCAGGAATAAACGCCTAGGCTTCTCCTGCCATTCTCCCGCCGCCCCGGCCAAGCCAGGGCGGCGGCTTCGTTTTTGCCTGTAAATCGTGGGGAACTGGCCCCCGATCCCTTGAATCCCGGGGCCATCCGCGCCACCTTGCGCGACCCTGACGGCTTTGGTCATATCGGCTGGAGACCCCGGCCTGTCGGGATCTTCGGTGCCGCGGCGCGCTTTTCGGCCGCCCGGCTTTTCAACGTGGGTTTCCTTGGGGATCGGGCGAGTAGTGCAATGAAGGTTACGGTCGAACGCGCGCAACTCCTGAAATCGCTGGGCCATGTCCACCGCGTCGTCGAGCGCCGCAACACGATTCCGATCCTCGGCAACGTGCTGGTCCGGGCCGAGAACGCGAAATTGTCGCTGAAGGCGACCGACCTCGACCTCGAGGTGACGGAAACGCTGCCCGCGGAAACCGCGACCGCCGGCTCCACCACCGTGCCGGCGCACATGTTCTACGACATCGTGCGCAAGCTGCCGGACGGCTCCCAGATCGTGCTCGAGGCCGACGGCGACCGCGCCGTGCTGGCGATCCGCGCCGGCCGCTCGCGCTTCACGCTGCAGACGCTGCCGGAGAATGATTACCCGGATCTGGCCGCCGGCGACATGTCGCATTCGTTCTCGCTCGCCGCCAAGGACGTCAAGCGGCTGATCGACCGCACCCAGTTCGCGATCTCGACCGAGGAGACGCGCTATTACCTCAACGGCATCTATCTGCACGCCGCCGGCACCGCCAAGGCCGCCACCCTGCGCGGCGTCGCCACCGACGGCCACCGCCTCGCCCAGCTCGACCTGGTCCAGCCCAAGGGCGCGGACGGCATGCCCGGCGTGATCGTGCCGCGCAAGACGGTCGGCGAGGTGCAGCGCCTGATCGAGGACACCGAAGCCGAGATGACGATCGAGCTATCGCAGGCCAAGATCCGCTTTACGATCGGTAACGTCGTGCTGACCTCGAAACTGATCGACGGCACCTTCCCCGACTACGGCCGCGTCATCCCGCAAGGCAATGACAAGGAGCTCGTCGTCGACAAGAAGGATTTCGAGAACGCGGTCGACCGCGTCTCCACGATCTCGAGCGAGCGCGGCCGCGCGGTGAAGCTGTCGCTGTCGCCGGGCAAGCTGGTGCTGTCGGTGACCAACCCGGATTCCGGCAGCGCGACCGAAGAGCTCGAGGTCGAATACGCCTCCGACGCCCTCGATATCGGCTTCAACTCCCGCTACCTGCTCGACATCGCCGCCCAGATCGAAGGCGAGGTCGCGACCCTCAGGCTCGCCGACCCCGGCTCGCCCACCCTGGTCCAGGACCGCGACGACAAGAGCGCGCTGTACGTGCTGATGCCGATGCGGGTGTGAGGATATTTTCCCTCTCGTCATGGCCGGGCTTGACCCGGCCATCCATCAAACAAGATGACCTATTGGGTGTACATCCTCGCCAGCAAGCCCGGTGGAACACTTTACATCGGCGTCACGAACAATTTGGTCCGGCGCATCTACGAACATCGCGAGGGCCTGGCAGATGGCTTCACCAAGCGTTACGGGGTGAAAACGCTGGTCTATTTCGAAGCGCACGACACGATCGCCGCTGCTCTTCAGCGCGAAAAGAACATGAAGCACTGGTCCCGCGAGTGGAAGATCGATCTGATCGTGAAGAGCAACCCCGCGTGGCAAGACCTATATGATGAGATTGCCCGCTGACGCGGGCGATGGATTGCCGGGTCAAGCCCGGCAATGACGAGTTAAAATGACCCCCTCCCGCATTCATCGCCTGACGCTGACGCATTTTCGCAATTATCGGGCGGCGGGGCTCGAGACGGCGGCTGACATGGTGGCGCTGGTCGGGCCGAACGGGGCGGGCAAGACCAACTGCATCGAGGCGATCTCGTTCCTGTCGCCGGGGCGCGGCCTGCGGCGTGCGACGCTGGAGGACGTTGCCGACAAGCAGAGCGACGGCTCCTGGGCAGTGTCGGCGCAGGTCGAGGGCGCCTTGGGCCTCGCCACGCTCGGCACCGGCATCGACGCACCGCGGGCAGATAGCCCGGTGAGCCGGCGCTGCCGCATCGACCGCGAGCCGGTCAATTCGGCGAACTCCTTCGGCGACCACATCCGCATGGTGTGGCTGACGCCGGCGATGGACGGGCTGTTCATGGGCGCGGCCTCCGAGCGACGGCGCTTCTTCGACCGCCTGGTGCTGGCGATCGACAGCGAGCATTCCAGCCGCATCTCCGCACTCGAACGCTCCCTGCGCTCGCGCAACCGCCTGCTCGAGACGCGCAATTACGACGACCATTGGTGCGACGCGATCGAGCGCGAGACCGCCGAGCTTGCGGTCGCGGTCGCCGCGACGCGCGGCCAGACCGCCGCAAGGCTGACCGGCATGCTCAATGCGCGTGCGCAGGCCTCCGCCTTCCCGTCGGCGCAGATCGCGCTCGACGGCTGGATGGAGAACGCGCTGCTTCAAGAGACCGCAACGTCGGTCGAGGACCGCTACCGCCAGATCCTGCGCGACAACCGTCCGCGCGACGCCATCGCCGGCCGCACCACCGACGGCCCGCATTTGACCGATCTCCAGGTCGTCTACGCGCCGAAAGGCATGCCGGCGCGCGATGCCTCGACCGGCGAGCAGAAGGCGCTGCTGATCGGCCTCGTGCTGGCGCACGCGACGCTGGTCGCCGAGATGACCGGCATCGTGCCGCTGCTGCTGCTCGACGAGGTCGTCGCCCATCTCGATCCGAACCGCCGCGCCGCGCTGTTCGACGAGCTGAAGAAGCTTGGCGCGCAGGTCTGGCTGACCGGCGCGGACCCGGCCGCCTTCGCCGAGATCGGCGCCGGAGGCGAGGTCTTTGACGTCGAGAGCGGACGCGTCTCCGCCCGGCGCTAGTACGCCATTGAACCCGACGATTTCCGGCCGCGACTAGCTGTCAGAGGCCGCTCCGAGGGTGTCGCGGCGGTTATTGAGCGATGACATGAATCGCAATCTCTTGGAGAGTGAGATGCGGACGGTAAGGCCCGGGGCGCAGGTCCCGGCACACTGGCGGGCGGTTGCGTGCGGCCTCGTGCTGCTCGCAAGCTGCATGCTCGCGGCAGGCGCCGGCGCGGGGCTGCCGCACCTGACGGCGCTGTTTTCGGCCGAGCTCACGCCGGATCCTGCCACCAGGCTGCCCGCGCCGACCCGCTACAGCTACCGAGGCATCCACACCACCGTCGTGCAGGGCGTTGAGACGCCGCTTCGCACCAAGTTAGAGGCCACCGTGCCCGCCGAGCTCGGCAACGTCCTCGCCTTCTACCGCACCGAGCTCGGAAAGCTCGGCTGGCAGGAACAGCACGATGGCGCGGTGGTCTCCGCCGATCACGTCCAGCTCGCGTTCGTCTCCCCGCTCGGACCCGGCATGCTGGCGCTCGACCGCAAGGACAGCGGCACCACGATCAACCTCGTGCAGAAGAACGCATCCGTCGCGACCAACGCGAACGTCATGCCCGAGCCCGGACAGGCGAAGCTGGTGTTCGCCAACATCAGCGAGACGGACGCCACGCTCACGATCAACGACCGGACCATCAAGCGCGCCGCCGGCTCCTATGCGGTGTCGCTGGATCTGCAGCCCGGCAGATATTCCTACGAGGTGAGCGTGCCGGGCCATCCAGCCACCACGAATATCCTCAACTTCGCCGCCGGCGATACCTGGGAGCTCACGGTCGGGCGTGACGGAGAGGCATGGTCGCCGCTCCTGCTGTATTGAGCCCTGTTGAACCTCGCGGGTTCCTGCCGCGACTAGTCGTCTGAGGCCGCGCCGACGGTGCCGCAGCCTGCCATTGCGCCGGGGATGAAGACCCGCGCGAAATCCAGGAGTTTGGCGATGTCGATCATCAAGCGCGGGACGCAGGTCCCGGCACGCTGGCGGCTGCTTGTATGCGGCCTTCTGCTCATGGCGAGCGCGTCTCTGCCCGCACGCGCCGACGATGGCATTGTCGACGTTCACGCGCTGCCGCAACTCGAGGGTGCGGTGGAAGACACCTCGCGCCCCGATCCCTACCGCGTGGAATATCGCATGCCGACGCCGCAGGCGGTGACTTCACCGGCGGTGCGAAAGCTCCTGAGCGCCGACGGATGGGTGCCCTACGTGCTGCCGCTGGAGGAGAAGAGCACCACGCTGAAATTCAAGAAGGGACGGCAGGGCCTTTCCGTTCATTTCACGCAGGCCCTCGGCCGGCCCGACCAGTCCGTGGTCTACTACACGACCGACCGGGTCTATTCGAACGTGCCGTTTCCCGAAGGCGCGAGCGACCTCGTGTTCGACGGCACGAGGCCCTATCTCGGCTGCATCGCGCCCGGCGCGCTCGATGCGGCCTCGGATTTCTTCACGAAGGAAATGGCGGCGATCGGCTGGCGGAAGCTCACACCTGAGACGGCCGCGCGCTGGGCGAACGCCGATCTCGGCGACGCCGTCCCGAACGGCGTGCGCGTCTTCTACGAGCATCCCGATGGCGACACGACGCAGTTCTACAAGCAGAAGCCGGTGATGCTGACGCTGACCCGCCGCGACGACGGCAGGACCAATGTCGAGATCAGGGTGGCGCCGTTCGTGCTGCCCCAGGAGCTCCAGGCCGACGATGACATTGCCGGCCTGCCGCGACCCAAGCCGACCAAGACCGCCAGGGGATTGGGCAGCGCGACGTCTGCCAAGCACGAAATGTCGGCCGCCGTGATGGCCGATCTGCCCGCGGTGCTCGCCTTCTACCATCGCGAGCTCGCCGCGCGCGGCTGGCAGGAGAATGGCAATGCGCCGCTCGCCGCCGGCGACGAGGTGGCGATCAAGGTCTCCTCGGCGGAGGAAACCGGCGTGCTGCGGCTCGGCCGCAAATATGATTTCACCATGGTCAGCCTGACCGCGCAGTTGACGGAAGCGGCCCTCGCCGCGCGCGCCAGGGCCAAGAAGGAAGCCGACGAGAAATTCTTCAAGGACGCGGAGGCCGCGGCCAGGCAGGTCATCGCCGCCGACGAATCGAGGCGCAAAGTGCAGGCGGCCGCGCTGTCCGACACGCCGCTGAATGCGCTCGCCGACAGCAAGACGCCGGTGCCGGTGCCCGAAAACGCCGAAGGCGTGAAATTCGCGGGCGACGACGGCCGCCTCGAATTCTCCTCCACCTCCAGCGTGAAGGCGCTGACCGCGTTCTATCGCGCCGCGCTGAAGCCCGCAGGCTGGAAGGAGCAGCCCTCCGTCATCAACCAGCCCAACATGGCGGTGATGGAGTTCTCGAAAGGCGGCAAGTCGATCTCGATGACCGTGATGCAAATGGGTCCGAAAGTGAATGTCAGCGCCAACGGATCGGGCCTCAGGATGGCCGCCGCCAATCCTGCCTCCAAGGGCGGCCCGGTGAGCAGCGATCCGGCTGGCGCGCAGGCCAAAGCGTCCGGCCCGCTGGAAGCGGATCCGGAATCCGCGCTGCCCGTGCCGAAGCAGCACAGTTCGACCTCACTTGGCACGGCAAAACTACCCGGAATCGAGGTGCCGTTCCGCCGCGAGCTCGAAGCCAGCGTGCCGGCCGAGCTCAGCGACGTGCTGGCGTTCTATCGTAGCGAGCTGGCAAAACTCGGCTGGCAGGAGAAGCCGGATGGTGCAGTCGTCGCCGCCGACCATGTGCAGCTCGCCTTCACGTCTCCGCAGGGACCGGCCGTGTTGAGCCTTGCCCGGGCCAAGAGCGAGACGTCGATCAAACTGGTGCAGAAGAACCCGGATGCCGCGACCAAGGCGGACATCATGCCAAAGCCCGGCCATGCAAAGTTGCTGCTTGGCAATATGGGCAACCAGGAAGCCGTGCTCACCATCAACAAGCAGACCATCAAGGTTGCAGCCGGCGCGGGCGGTCCGCAGTCGCCGAAGGGGCCCACACTCGATCTGCCGGCGGGCAAGTACCAGTACTCGCTGAAAATGGCGGGCCGCCCCGCCCGCAATGACACCATCGACATCGCCGCGGGCGATGCCTGGGGCCTGATGGTGGGGCCGACCGGCGAAGTGCTGCCGTTGCAGATGTACTGATCCACCGGGCCCCTGATGCGGAGAGCGAGCATGACGACGGCAAGGCGTGCGATGAGAGGTCCGGCACGGTGGCTGCTGCCGCTGTGCGGCCTCGCTCTCCTCGCGGGCGGCCTGGTCGCCGCAAGCGCCGGCAGATGGATGCCGCATCCATCACCGCAAACTTCGGCCGCACTCACACCGGCGGATCCCGACGCCGACATGCCGGTGCCGAAGCAACACAACTTCTCCAGCTCCAATACCACCCATGTGACCGGCATCGAAATCCCGCTGCGGGTCGGACTCGAAGCCCATGTGCAGGCCCAGCTCAGCGATGTGCTCGCCTTCTAGCGCACGGAGCTTGCAAAGCGCGGCTGGGAGGAAAAGCCGGATGGCGCTGTGGTAGCAGCCGATCATGTGCAGCTCGCCTTCGCCTCCCCCAAGGGGCCGGCCACCCTGAAGCTTGGCCGCGCGAAGGACGAGACCATTGTCAGCCTGGTGCAGCGGAATACGGAGGCCGCGGCCAAGGCCAATTTCCTGCCGATAGCAGGACAAGCGCGGCTGATATTCGGCTATCTTGCGCTCGATGTGGCTTCGCTTGTGATCAACGATCAAACCATCAAGATCGCGGGCGGCGAAAATCATCCACAAACGCTGGATCTGCCGCCCGGCACCTATTCCTACGCGCTGCTCGTGTCGGGCTATCGGGTGCGCACCGATACCATCACCGTGGCCGCAGGCCAGGCTTGGTCCCTCACGTTGGACGGCTACAAGAAGCCGGATCAGATCTACTGAACGCAGGTGGCCTGTTCCGTGGCGCCACGGCACCTGGGAACGCGCTTCTCCGCCCCGCAAAATCCGCGCCTTTAAGGGGTGAAAAAGAGGCTCCGAATCGGGCTTTTTGCAGCGCCCAGAATCGGCCTTCGCAAGCCTTGAAAACCGGCCGAAAATCCCTATTTAGTCAAAGGGTTGCCGGAGGATACTTTGCGCTAGGCGCAATCCGTCTTTCATGGCACAAATAGCCTCACATCAGCGCCTTTTTGTGCGGCTGATTCGGGCGACATCTCGAAGGCCTCTCATGACAGAACCTGCTCGGCAGACGCCTGCCGAAAACGAGCCCTCAAATCCGAGCGATTACGGGGCGGAATCGATCCGCGTGCTCAAGGGTCTCGATGCCGTGCGCAAGCGCCCCGGCATGTATATCGGCGACACCGACGACGGTTCGGGCCTGCACCACATGGTGTACGAGGTCGTCGACAACGCGATCGACGAAGCGCTTGCCGGCCACGCCACGCGCGTCGATGTCGTGCTCAATGCCGACAATTCCGTCACCGTGCGCGACGACGGCCGCGGCATTCCCGTCGACATCCACAAGGGTGAAGGCATCTCGGCGGCCGAGGTCATCATGACCCAGCTCCATGCCGGCGGAAAGTTCGACCAGAACTCCTACAAGGTCTCCGGCGGCCTGCACGGCGTCGGCGTCTCGGTCGTGAATGCGCTGTCGAGCAAGCTCGGCCTGCGCATCTGGCGCGACAACAAGGAGCACTACATCGAGTTCGCCCATGGCGATGCGGTCGCACCGCTGGTGGTGGTCGGCGACGCGCCGGGCAAGCGCGGCACCGAGGTGACGTTCCTGGCCTCGGGCGAGACCTTCAAGAACATCGAATATGATTTCGCAACGCTCGAGCACCGCCTTCGCGAGCTCGCTTTCCTCAACTCCGGCGTCAACATCGCCCTCTCCGACATGCGCCACGCGGTCGAGAAGCGCGAGGAGATGCACTATTCCGGCGGCGTCGAGGAATTCGTCAAATATCTCGACCGCAACAAGAAGGCGATCGTGCCGGCGCCGATCATGGTGCGCGCGGAAGCCAACGGCATCGGCGTCGAGGCGGCGCTGTGGTGGAACGACAGCTACCACGAGAACGTGCTGTGCTTCACCAACAACATCCCGCAGCGCGACGGCGGCACCCATCTCGCCGGTTTCCGCGGCGCGCTGACGCGCCAGGTCAACGGCTATGCCGAGGCCAATGCGAAAAAGGAAAAGATCGCGCTGACCGGCGACGATTGCCGCGAAGGCCTCACCGCCGTTTTGTCGGTGAAGGTGCCCGATCCGAAGTTCTCGTCGCAGACCAAGGACAAGCTGGTGTCCTCGGAAGTGCGTCCCGTGGTCGAGAACGTGCTCAACGAGGCGCTCCAGGCCTGGTTCGAGGAGCACCCTAGCGAAGCCAAGATGATCGTCGGCAAGGTGATCCAGGCCGCGGCCGCCCGCGAAGCCGCGCGAAAGGCACGCGAGCTGACGCGCAAGAGCCCGCTCTCGGTCTCCTCGCTGCCCGGCAAGCTCGCCGACTGCCAGGAGAAGGATCCGGCCAAGTCCGAACTCTTCATCGTCGAGGGTGACTCGGCAGGCGGCAGCGCCAAGCAGGGCCGCAACCGCGAATTCCAGGCGGTGCTGCCGCTGCGCGGCAAGATCCTCAACGTGGAACGCGTGCGTCCCGACAAGATGCTGGGAAGCGAGCAGATCGGCACGCTGATCACGGCGCTCGGCACCGGCATCAGCGACGAGTTCTCGATCGACAAGCTGCGCTATCACAAGATCATCGTGATGACGGACGCCGACGTCGACGGCGCCCACATCCGCACGCTGTTGCTGACCTTCTTCTACCGGCAGATGCGCGACATCATCGACGGCGGCTATCTCTACATCGCCCAGCCGCCGCTCTATAAGGTCTCCAGAGGCAAGTCCGAGCAGTATCTGAAGGACGAGCGGGCGCTGGAAGACTATCTGATCGACGCCGGCCTCGACGACTGCGTGTACATTCCCGGCACCGGCGGCGACCGCACCGGCCGCGATCTCCGCTCGCTGGTCGACGACGCCCGCGCCGTCCGCAGCATCCTGCGCAACCTGCACAGCCGCTATAACCGCAGGGTCGTCGAGCAGGCGGCCATCACGGGCGTGCTGAACAAGTCGATCTACGGCGATCCCGAGAAGGCCGCCGCAGCCGCCCAGTACATCGCGAGCCGGCTGGACAGCCAGGCCGAGGAGGTCGAACGCGGCTGGGTCGGGCAATACGTCGAAGGCCAGGGCTTCCTGCTCGAGCGCACGGTGCGCGGCGTCAAGGAAGCCGCTGTTATCGACGATGCCTTCCTCGGCTCGGCCGAGGCCCGCAAGCTCGACGAGTACACGCCGAAACTCCAGGACGTTTATGCCCGCTCCGGCAAGCTGCGGCGCAAGGACAGCGAGCAGATGGTCCACGGCCCGTCCGACCTGTTCGAGGCGGTGACCGAGGCCGGCCGCAAGGGCATCTCGCTCCAGCGCTACAAAGGTCTCGGCGAGATGAACCCGGAGCAGCTCTGGGAGACGACGCTCGACACCGAGGCGCGCTCGCTGCTCCAGGTGAAGGTCAAGGAGGTCGACGAGGCCGACGACATCTTCACCAAGCTGATGGGCGACGTGGTCGAGCCGCGCCGCGACTTCATCCAGGAACATTCGCTGAGCGCGACGATCGATATCTGAGGCGCGGCAGCGTTCACGAGAGGTCGTCATGGCCGGACTTGTCCCGCCGGAGCGGCTTCGGCCGCGCAGGCGGGACAAGCCCGGGCATGACGGCTAGACCAATCCCTGCATCGCTGAACCTCACCACGCGCCATCGCGACGAAACGGCATGAACCCGCAAGGCCATTCCGGCCGGGAAGTGTCGTGCCATGACCAGCTCTGCGACCGCAAGTTCTGCCGTGCCATCCCGCCGGCTCGGCGTAATCGGCAGCATCGTCGGCGTGCTGGCGCTGATCGCGGCCGTGCTGCCGCACTGGCTCGTGCCCGTGATCTATCCGCCGCCGCCGGCGGACCAGGTCATCGTCGACACCGGGCACCGCCTCAAGGACCGCCTGATCGCGCGCGTCAAGGGCACCGAGTATCACGCCCCGCCCCGCGAGAAATCGACGGGCAGCCAGCTCAGGGAGGCATCCTCGATCGGTGCGATCTCGCTCGGCCTGCTCGCGATCCTGCTCGCCGTCCTCGCGCTGGTGTTTCGCGAGGAGAGGCTGCTGGCGGGCGTGGCGGCCGCGCTCGGGACCGGCGCCATCGCCATCGAGATATCCTTCCTGGCCATGGGCGTGCTGATGCTGATCGTGATCCTTTATGTGGTGGCGAATATCATCGGCTTGTTCTAAACGCCCGGTCCAGCGGGCCTCTTCGGGGGCCATGAGCGGCTCTCCGCCGCGACAAGTGCAGAATTGCTACCCTGCTCAATTCTCGGTAGTTTCCGCTTCCGAAGCAGCCCGCCCCACCGCAACAGGACGGAGAGAACCGACGTGGCGCCCATCCAATACATCGTCGAGGGCGGTCACCGGCTCTCGGGCTCGATCGAGCCGTCCGGCAACAAGAATTCAGCGCTGCCGATCATCGCCGCCGCCCTGCTCACCGAGCATCCGGTGACGCTGGAGAACGTGCCGCGGATCCGCGACACCGAAACGCTGGTCGAACTGATCCGCTCGGTCGGCGCGGCGGCGGAATGGACCGCCCGCAACACGCTTCATATCCATGCCAAGAGTATCCGCGCCGCCGATCTCGACCCCGAGCTCTGCGTCCGCATCCGCGCCTCGATCCTGCTCGCAGGCCCCCTGCTCGCCCGCTGCGGCGAGGTGATGCTGCCGCCGCCCGGCGGCGACGTCATCGGCCGCCGCCGGCTCGACACCCATGTGCTGGCGCTGGAACAGCTCGGGGCCAAAGTCACCGCGACCGACCGGCTCGAATTCCGCGCGCCAAAGCTCGCCGGCGCGGACGTGTTCCTGGACGAGCCGAGCGTCACCGCGACCGAGAACGCGCTGGTGGCGGCGGTCGCCGCCGACGGCGTCACCTATTTGCGCAACGCGGCCTCCGAGCCGCATGTGCAGGACCTCGCCAATTTCCTGGTCGCACTCGGCGCCAGAATCGAGGGCATCGGCACCAACACCATGATCGTGCACGGGCCGGCGACGCTGGGGGAAGCGACCTACCGGATCCAGCCCGACCATATCGAGGTCGGCTCGCTGATCGGGCTTGCCGCCGTGACGCGCTCGCCGCTTCGCATCGTGCGCGCCGGTGTCGAGCACCTGCGCTCGATCCGCATGGGTTTCGAGCGGCTCGGCATCGTCTGCCGCGTCGAGGGCGACGACCTCATCGTGCCCTCGAACCAGACGCTCAAGATCCAGGACGATTTCGGCGGCCACGTGCCGAAGCTGGAGGACCAGCCCTGGCCCGCCTTCCCCGCCGATCTGATGTCGATCGCGATCGTCACCGCCACGCAATGCGAGGGCGTGATCCTGATGTTCGAGAAGATGTTCGAATCGCGGATGTTCTTCGTCGACAAGCTGATCGCGATGGGCGCGCGTATCGTGCTCTGCGACCCTCATCGCGCCATCATCGCCGGCCCCAGCCGCCTGCGCGGCGCGCCGATGACTTCACCCGACATCCGCGCCGGCATGGCGATGCTGCTGGCCGCCGTCTGCGCCGAGGGCACCTCGACCATCAACAACGCCGACCAGATCGAGCGCGGCTACGAGCGCATCGAGGAGCGGTTGAACGCGCTGGGCGCGAAGATCAAGCGCGTGCCCGAAAGGAAGAGCTGAGGACTTCTTCGCCTCTCCCCGCTAGCGGGGAGAGGCTGGATAGCATCGCAGATGCAATCCGGGTCAGGGGGAGTCTCCGCGAGTCCAACTGCCACCTTTTCTGCGGAAGCAGGCCCCTCACCCCAACCCTCTCCCTCGTAAGAACGGGGAGAGGGAGAAGAGACCGCTTTCGTCAACTCACTCGTGCCCCGGACGCGGCACAGCACGCCCGGCGATGCGAAGCATTGTCCGGTCGTGATGCGCCGCTGAGCCGGGGCCCTTATTGCGGGATCGATGCTTGTGGCTCCTGGGTCCCGGCTCGCGCTTCGCGCGTCCGGGACACGTGAGCCATGTTTTCGACGTGCGGCTGTGTTATTGACCGGCCATGCTCGACACAGTCCAGCCTCGTCCGCAGCCGCAAGCCGGCGTGCCGCAAAACCATCTCGCCGAAGAGTTCGTCGAGACGCTGCGGCTGGCCGTGCCGATGATGCTGACGCAGCTTGGGCAGATCGCGATGATCACGACCGATCTCGCGCTGATCGGGCGGCTCGGCGAGGAGGCGGTCGCGGCGGCCGCGCTGGCGCATACGGTCTATTTCGTCAGCTTCACCTTCGGGCTCGGCCTGATGTCCGCGGTGTCGCCGCTGGCCGCGCAGGCGTTCGGCGCCGGCGACGTCAGGCGCATCCGCGGCGCCTTGCGCGTCGGCCTGTGGGTCGCGTTGCTGATCTCTCTGCCAATGATGGCCTCGCCGCTCTATGGCGAGCACATTCTGCTCGCACTTGGCCAGGCGTCGCAATCGGCCGCACTGGCGCAGCGCTATCTCTATGGCCTCGCCTGGGGCATCGCGCCGGCGCTCGGCTTCATCGCGCTGCGCAGCATGATGAGCGCGGTGAACCGCCCACAGGCGCCGCTGTGGATCACGGTCGCGGCGATCCCTGTCAATGCGGTGCTGGTCTATGCCCTGATCCACGGGCTGTTCGGCATGCCCCAGCTCGGTCTGTTCGGCGCCGGCCTTGGAACCACGCTGGTCAATCTCGGCACCTTCCTTGCCGCGCTCGCGGTCGTGGCCTGGCGCAAGCCGTTTTCGGACTACCACCCGCTCGCAAACCTCTGGCGGATCGACTGGCCGCTGATGCGCCAGCTCGTCACCATCGGTGCGCCGATCTCGTTTTCGCTGCTGCTGGAGTATGGCCTGTTTTCGTCGGCCGCGCTGCTGATGGGACTGATCTCGACCGCCGCGATCGCCGCGCACCAGATCGCGCTGCAGGTCACCGCCGTGCTGTTCATGGTGCCGCTCGGCATCGGCATGGCGGCTACGGTGCGCGTCGGCCATGCCTTCGGCCGCAACGAGCCGCTCGCCGTCAGGCGCGCGGGCCTCGTCGCCGCCGTGCTCGGGATCGTGCTCGTCTCCGCGCTGACGGTCGCCATCATCCTCGGCCGTTACCAGGTGGGCCGGCTGTTCTTCGGCAGCAGCGAGGCCAGCGCGGCGACGATCGAATTGACGGCGACGCTGCTGGTCGTCGGGGCAACGTTCTTCATCGCCGACGGCCTGCAGACCATCATGGGCGGCGCGCTGCGCGGCATCAATGACACCAGGATGACGCTGGTGTTCGCGGCGATCGGCTATTGGTGCGTCGCCTTCCCGGTCGGCTGGGTGCTGGCCTTCAACGCCCAGCTCGGCGCGGTCGGGATCTGGATCGGTTTTTCAGTCGGCTCGTTCGTTTATGCCGGCCTTCTGATCTTGCGCTTCCGGATGCTGACGCGCAGACTGGCGGGATGACCGGACAGGTTCGCGAAATCACCCCCAATGTCGACGCCGGCACAGTGCTGGCCGGCGCGCAGTTCATCGACGCGTTTCGCGTCGATATCGGTACGGCCGCAGTGAACGCACGCGAGGCCTGCACGCGGATGGTCGCGAACGAGCCGGGCTGGATCAGCGCGCTGGTGCGCCTGCGCAACATTCTCGTCACGCCATTCGGCCTGAAAAAATCCGGCGAAGGCGCGCCCGCACCCGGCGGCCTGATCGGACTGTTTCCCGTGTTGAGCGAGACACCGGAGCGACTGATCGCCGGCTTCAATGATTTTCACCTCGATTTCCGCATTGTGGTGGACGTGGCCGGGGATGCAGCGAGCCGTGAGGTGACCCTGACTACGCTGGTGAAGACGAACAATTTGCTCGGCCGGACCTATCTCGCGATCATCACGCCGTTCCACAAGGTCGTGGCCCGCAGCATGATCGGGGGGATCGCGGAGCCGGCGCGATGACGCTCTCCGTCGACCTGTTCTATTCCTTCCGCAGTCCCTACAGCTATCTGGCGCTGCCGAGGACGCTGAAGCTGGTCGAAGAGTATGATCTCGCGGTGAACCTGCGACCGGTCTACCCGATCGCAGTCCGCGTGCCCGGCTTCTTCAAGAAGGCTAGTCCGAACTTCATTCGCTATGTGGTGCTCGACAGCACGCGCGTAGCGCAGCACGAGGGCATTCCGTTCCGCTTTCCCCGGCCCGACCCGATCGTGCAGGATATGACGACGCTCGATGTCGCGACCGAACAACCCTACATCCACCGGCTGACCCGGCTGGGCGCGATGGCGCAGCTCGAGGGCCGTTCGCTCGCATTCACCGATGCAATCGCCCGCGTGCTGTGGGACGGCTCGGTGGCGGGCTGGAACGAAGGCGATCACCTCGCCCGCGCCACTGCGGCGGCCGGCTTCGATCTCGCCGCGATGGATGAAGCGATCAGCGCAGATCCGGATCGTTACGAGCGGGTGATCGCCGAGAACGAGAAGGACCACGCCGCCTCCGGTCATTGGGGCGTGCCGACCTTCGTGTTCGAGAACGAGCCGTTCTTCGGCCAGGACCGCATCGACCTGCTGGTCTGGCGCATGGTGGCTAAGGGCCTGACGAAACGCTAGGCCGTGGTCGTGAACCGGTTTCCCTGAAACTGCGACTGAGACGTGGCGCCCCGATCCCAGCGGCGCGTTCGGAGGGTCGCATGTATCTGGCAAAGTTCTTCCACCGCGCACCCGGCGATGACGATCGCGAATTGATGCTGGTCCCGGGCAGCGATCCCATGGTGATCGGCGTTCATATGAACTGGAAGGGCGATCCCGACGCGGACGAATTTCTGCGCAAGGAATTCTCCGGCATTGCCGACGCCGCGGCGGCTTTCCGCCGCCATGTCGCCAAGCTGGTCGCGGCCGGCTATGTCGAGACGGATCATACCAACTACACGCTGCGCGACCTCGGGCCCAATCCGCGAGCCAAGCCTGACTGGCAGAAGGGGCTCGATGAGCTGATGATCCTGGCGCTCAGCGCGCCGATGGCCGAGCAGGCCGCGCAGCTCGACGCGCTCAAGGGCACGCCGGCCGAACATGAGCCGCTGTATCTCTGGCATGCCGCGCGTCGCGGCTATTCTGCCGGAGACGACGCCGCCCAGACGGTGCGCCTTACCGAGCAGGCGCGCGACACGCTCATAGCGCGGCGCGCGGCCAAGGAGCCGCATTATGCGTGGTCGATCTACGAGGGCGATCTGGAAGGGCGAATCCTGGAATTGCTGAGCGATGTTTATCTGGAGGCCGACAATCCCGATGCCGCGCTGAAGACGATCGAGCATTTGTGCAAGACCGCCCCGAACCACGCGCGCATCCTCAAGCGCGCCGAGCTGCTCTGCGGCTTCTTTCCCGAGCGGCGGGAAGAGGCTTTTGACGACGCCTATCAATGGTCGCGTTTCGGCGGCTATGAGGACATCATGGCGTTTCCCGGCTACGAAGCCTACGCGGCCCAACGCAAGGCGGGAACGTCCGCAAAAGGCTGGCGCTGGAAACCCGGCACGCCGGCGAGCGAAGCGGACGTGAGCAAAGCGGAGCAGGCGCTCGGCGTCCGGCTGCCCGATGACTATCGCAAGTTCCTGCTGACGCGCGGCGAGACCGAATTGTTGGTGCGACTGCCTGAATCGTCCTCCGAGCTTCGCTTCTATGCGCCTGATGAACTCGCCACGCAGCTTCGCAATGTCCTGGACTTCATTGCCCATTCCGAGGACGAGCTCGAAGAGGCCTGCGCCTATTTCCGTAAGGAATACGGCGTCTCGTTGAAGCATCTGGTGCCGGTTGCGGAACCGTCACAGCTCAGCCGCTGCCTGCTGCTCCATGTCGAGCCCGGCGAGCGCTATGGCCAGTGCTTTCAGTGGGACCATGACGGCGCGTGGGAGCTGGAGCAGCCGCAGCCGGGTTTTGACGTTGCGTTGAACGCGCTGACGGACGGCATCGAGCAGCGCGACGCGACGCAGCTCGCGTTCTTCGATCTCTCCTGACGCGGCAGTAGGGCGTGTTCCCTCGAAGGCGACGCGGTCGCCCGTCAACTTCGCACCGGCTGCCCCACCCCGAGCAAGTTACCTTCGCTGTCGCGAAACCAGGCGCCCCGCTCTCCAACACCCTTGCTGGGTAATTTCCCGCAATCTCGGCAATCCCCTCGACAGTCTTCAGGCCGGGCAGATCGTACTCCTCGAACTCGACTCCCCGCGCGCGAAGCTCGCGTACGGTGGCCTCGATATCCTCGACCTCCCATCCCATCTGGGTGTGCGTGTGGGCTTGCACTCCTGCCGATATGAATATCGCAAACTCGCCCCCCGCGCAGACATAGCGGAGTCCGCCCGCACGCTCTTCTATCGGCTCGAGCCCGAGTTTCTCGGAGTAGAATGCCCGAGCGCGGTTCAGGTCCTTTGCCGGAAGCCGGGTTGCCACCTTCGCGTTCCCTAGCATGTTCTCTCCTTTCTTCGTCTCAAGCTCGTTCACTGTTCTACGGCGCTTTGCAGTCGGCAGCCGACGCTTTTGAGTACACGCCCAAGCTCACTCCGCCACGCGCGCGGACTTGTCGGTCGAGACTTCCGACCATTCGCCGACGACGCGGTCGAGATCGCAGAGATTCTGGTGCATCTGCTCCAGCGAGAAGCCGATGGCGAAGAAGCGTTCGGCGGTGTCGCCGGAATGGCCGCGGATCAGACCGTCATGGCGCACCGCGGCAACCGCCTCGGCGTAGTGCTGAAGCGCGACATGCACGGGATGGATCGGCGGCGCGCCGACGCCCTCGCGCAAGGCCGCGGCGGCCGAACGCAGGAACCGCGCGATCACGGTCGAGACCTCCGTCAAGGGAGCTGCAAGCCGCATCTGCACCTCGGCCGGCAGCGGCACCACGGTGGCGCGGCCGATCATCACGACGTCATGGCGCAGCCGCAGGACCGTTCGCAGCAAGGGACCGGTGTCGGGCCCGCTCGACAGGCGCGCGGCGCGCTCGCGTTCGGCCTCGGCGCCGATCGCATTGAGACCGACCATCGCCGTGCCGATGCCGTCCTGGATCCGGTGCAGCGCGTCGTTGTCGCGGCCGCGCGTCAGGCCCGCAAGCAGCTCGGTGAAGGCATCCGCGATCAGCTCGAGCAGCGTGGCCGCGCTGGCGCGGATCTGCCGCACCGCGCGCGACGGCAGCACCAGGAATGAGACCAGCAGCCCGGTGATGGCGCCGACCCCGACCTCGCTGACGCGGTCGATCGCCGACGCCAGGGGATCGGAATGATGCATGGTCGGAACCAGCAGCACGATGATCGCGGTCACCGTCGCGGCGTTGAGGCTCGGATTGATCGCGGCCACGAAGGCGAGCGGCGCGACCGCCAGCACCAGTAGCCCCAACAAACCGGCTTCGGTCGAATAGGGGATCAGGATCGCGATGGCGCCGCCATAGATGGCGCCGCCGATCGTGCCGAGCACGTAGTCGCGCGTTGCCTTCAGCGAGCGGCCGACGCTCATCTGGGTCACGATCAGCGAGGTCAGCACGGCCCAGAGCGGCAATAGCAGATGCAGCGCGGTGGCGATCGCATAGGCCGCCACCGCGGCCACCGTGACCCGGATCGCCAGCCCCAACTGCGTCCGCCGTGATCGGATCCGGTCGAACATTTGTCTTGCGAGTGCCATCGTCGAATGTCCCGGTCCGATCCTCTTGGAGCCTGCCAAAAGCATAGCTGATGCCCGCGGCCCCCAGGCCGCTTGAAAGGCCAAATCGGCCCGCCTAACTTGCGCGCCAAAACGAGGAAACACGATGGCCCACGAAACCGCAACGCTCGCCGCCTATGTCTTCAATCTGAAATACCAGGATATTCCGGCGGAAGTGCTGGATCGCGCCAAGGTGCTGACGCTGGATTTCCTCGGCAGCGCCATCCGGGCCCGGCGCGAAGCGGAATCCACCCCCTCGATCCTGAAGATGCTGGAGGCGCTCGCGCTCGACACCAAGGGCGAGTCCACCGTGTTCGGCGATAGCAAGACCTGGACCCCTGCGGTGGCGGCGCTGCTCAATGGCGCGCTCGGCCATTCCCTCGATTTCGACGACACCCATGCGGATTCCTCGCTGCATCCGAGCGCGCCGGTCGTTCCGGCCGCGTTCGCCGTCGGCGAGATGGTCGGCGCTTCCGGCCGCGACGTGCTGACCGCGATCGTGGCGGGCTATGAAGTCTGCTGCCGGCTCGGTAACGCGCTCGACCCGACCTCGCATTATGCGCGCGGCTTCCATCCGACCGCGACCGCGGGCACCTATGGCGCGGCGGCCGCGGCCGGAAAACTGTTCGGCCTCAGCGAAAAGCAGATCATCGCCGCCTTCGGCGTCTCCGGCAGCCAGGCCGCGGGCTCGCTGCAATTCCTGGTCAACGGCGCCTGGAACAAGCGCTACCAGGTCGGCGCCGCCGCGATGAACGGCGTGATCGCCGCGACGCTGGCGCGCAACGATTTCGTCGGCGCGACCGAATCGGTCGAGGGCAAGCACGGCCTGCTCGCCGGCTACACCGACGATGCGCATCCTGAAAAGGCCGTGGCCGAGCTCGGCAAGACCTACGAGACGATGAAGATTGGCGTGAAGCCGTATCCGAGCTGCCGCTACACCCATGCCGCGATCGACGCGCTGATCGCGATGCGGCGCGAGCACAATCTGACGCCCGACCAGGTCAAGCGCGTCGAGATCGGTTTGCATCGGAACGGCATCACCCTGACCGGCGATGCCGCGACCAAGCGGCACCCGACCTCGATCGTCGGCGGCCAGTTCTCGATGTTCTTCACCGGCGCACTCGCGCTCGACCAGGGCTCGTTCGGCTGGGACGATTACAACCGCCTTGGCGATGCCGCCATCGACGCGCTCGCCGACAAGTTCGACGTGGTGCAGGACGACCGGCTTGAGATCGGGCGCACCCATCCGTTCGGTGCGCGCGTCAGCATCACGACGGACGATGGCGTGCACGAGCGGCTCTATGCCGATCCCTCCGGCGAGCCGAACTCGTTTCCCGATGCGCAGGCAATGCAGCAGAAATTCCTTACGCTGGCGCGCCCGGTGCTGAATGCGCGGGCGGAGAAATTCGCGAATGCGATCCTGACGCTGGAGCGGTTCGATCGCGTGGCGAAGGCGACGGAGCTGGGAAGGTAGGAGACGTCTGTTTGCCTCTCCCCGCTTGCGGGGAGAGGGAGAAGAGGCGGCGCTCCTCGCTACCTCAGTTCGCCCCCGCCAGCTTCCCCTTCTCGGTGCGTGCTGCGGCCACCACGTCGCGCACGAGATCGAACACGCCGTCCGCTTGCGGCGGCCAGTTCGGCGAGCGGCCGAGCCGCACGATCACCAGGCGCTCCGACGGAATCACGATCGTGTACTGCCCGATCGTGCCCTTGGCGAAGAAGGCATCGCGCGGCCAGCCGTGCGTGACGCGAAAGTTCGCACCAAAACCATCGCCCTGGTTGGTCCAGAAGCCGGCGCCGATACCGACCCAGGCGTTCGGGGTGGCGGACGCTGAATAATTCACCCAGCCCTCCGGCAGGATGCGCTTGCCGCCGACAACGCCGTCGTTGAGATAAAGCTGGCCGAAGCGCGCCCAGTCGCGCGCGGAGGCCAGCATGTTGCTGGAGCCCTCGATCGTGCCGGCACTGTCGAGCTGAAGCGTGACGTTGTTCATGCCGAGCGGCGCGAACAATTCGCGGCGCGCGAAGGCCAGCGCATCTACGGGCTTGCCGCCCGCGGCGTTGCGGATCAGATGCGCGAGAATGAGAAAATTGCCGTCGTGATAATTCCACGCAGTGCCCGGCGCGGTCGCGAGCGGCGCGCGCTCGGCAAAGCTGGTCATATCGTCTTCGGCGAACTTCATGGCGTTGACCGGCTCGAGCGCGGAACCGAGGGACGCCTCCAATGAACTTCCGAGCGCAATGCCTGCGGTGTGACGCAGCAACTGATCGACCGTGATGGCATGGTGCGGATCATCAGGATTTTGCCAGGCGGCGATTGGCGCGGGCCCATCCAGCTTCAACTTGCCCTGGCGCACGAGAATGCCTGTCAACGCTGAGATCACCGACTTCGTCATGGAGAAGCCGAGCAGCTGCGTCTCGGGCCCGATGCCATCGGCATAGCGCTCGGCAATGATGCGGCCGGCCTTCATGACGACGATTGCGCGGGTGCGGCGATGAGGCGGCTGCGCGGGCTCGGCGAAGGCGCGGTCGAGCGCGGCTGCCAGGTCCCCGCTTTGCGGCGGAGCGACTCCCGGGCCGGCGATCTCGGGCAGCAGCGCGGGCTGTTTGTCAGCAGGCGGCAATGCGACGTCAGTGATCCCCCGGCCGTGCTCGAGGGTGCAGCCGAGCCCCTCGCGATAGACGGCATGGCTGCGGCCGATGCCGAACAGGGTCACCGTGACATCCTTATGGGCGCGATCGATCTGCAAATTCATCGCCCAGGTCAGGAGGCCGGTACCCGGCATCGCGTCGGTGATCTCGGCGAGGTTGCGCTGGGGATCCAGACCGGAGACGAACGTCTCCGAGCAGAGCGTGTCGGCGATGAAGCCGGTAGCAACCTTGGGCACGTTACGCGCCCGCGCCGCGCCGAGCACGAGGCCGGCGCAGGCGATGGCGGTGGTGAGGAGGACGATCTTACGGCGACGGGTCACGGGCTTTCTCCGGCTGCGGGGCGTGTGCCGAGAGGAAGTCGGATGCGGGGAATGCGCGCTCGCCGGATTTGGAAATCGGCCTCGTCGAAACTGGTCGGGGCTAGTCGATTCTGGAATTATATAGCGATTTCAATGGCCTGAAATCTAGGCCGCATCGACTTTGAGCCGCCGGTACTCCGTCGGCGTCACGCCGGTGACCGCCTTGAAAGCGCGGTTGAAGGGGCCGAGGGACTGGAAGCCGGCGTCCATCGCGATGGTGATGACGGGGACCTCGGCCTGGGCGGGATCGGCGAGCGCGGCCTTGGCTTCCTCGATGCGGTGGTTGTTCAGGAACACATTGAAGTTGCGATAGCCGAGCCGCTGGTTGATCAAGCGGCGCAGCCGGTATTCGGGAATTTTCAGCCGGCCCGCCAGCACGCCGATGGTGATGTTCTCCTGACGATAGATCCGCTCGTCCCCCATCAGCCGCATCAGGGCGTCGATGAGCTTTTGATCGGCGGCGTCATCGGCCGCAGGCTGACTGAAAACAATCGGCGGTGCGGGCTCCGCCGCGGCGGGAAACAGATCCGCCCCGTCAACGCGCATCATGGCATAGACGATCGCTGCGACAGTGCCGGCGAGCACGCCGGCACTGATGGTTTCGGCGACATCGCCGACGTGGTGGCCGGCGGCGGCGATCTGGAGCACCGCGTTCAGCCCGCCATAGAGCGCGGTTATGCAGACGATGAAGACACGAACGCGGCGGCGGCGCTCGACCAGGTCGGCCGGCCAGGAGGCGATCATCTGCCCGACCGCAAGCGCGATGAAACCGAGCACGATCAGATTGACCACCGTCACCGAGAACCGCACATGGCCGCTGGGTGCAATCCAGACGCAGCCTGCGAAGCTGAAGGCCGTCACCAGCGCCCAGACCCATCCGTGCCACCAGCTGAGGCGAAACTCGTCGTCGAACAGGGAGCGTGTGAACAGCCAGAACACCACGATGGTGCCGGTCGACAACGCGATCAGCGGTGCATGCCAGAGCGGGATCCGCGACGTGACATCCACCGAATAGCTCGCCGCATGCGCGGCCGAGCCCAGCGCGAAGGCCGCGCCGAGGCGAGCTGCGAGCACCTTGCGAAAGTCCTGCAACAGCGACGCCGCCAGCATCAGCAGCAGCGCGACGCTGGCGGCGCGAAAGGCGAGCTCGAGGGCGGCAAGGGTCATCGGGCGATGCGAACAGTCTCGGATGAAATCAGCCGAACATCGTTCGTTGCGCCGGCTTTTTCAAGGACCATCCGCACCGCAGGTGTCATCGCCCGGCTTGACCGGGCGATCCAGTACTCCGAGACGGTCGTGGTTGAGCCGAGAGGCCGCGGCGTACTGGATGCTCCGCCTTCGCGGGGCATGACAGGCGGAGTATCTGGAGCTATTGCCCGCGACGTCTGGGCCCGGCTTTGTCGCGACGGCGATACCAAATCCTGCTACTATCGCATCCAAGAAAGTCAAAAGGAGTCCACCATGAGCTGGCAACCCTCCAACGATCCCGTGCTCGGCGATCCCATGTCCTGCGATGCGCTCGATCTCGTCATCGTGCCGCGCACGCGCGACCTCGGCGACGGATTTGAAGTGCGCCGGGCGCTGCCGCATGGCAAGCGGCAGATGGTCGGGCCGTTCATCTTCTTCGACCATTTCGGCCCGGTGCAGTTCGTCTCCGGCAAGGGCATGGACGTGCGGCCGCATCCGCATATCGGGCTTGCCACCGTCACCTATCTCTTTGACGGCTCGATCATGCATCGCGACAGCGAGGGCAACATCCAGGAGATCCAGCCAGGCGCGATGAATTTGATGACCGCCGGACGCGGCATCGCGCATTCCGAGCGCACGCCGGATGCTCAGCGCGCCTCGGGCCAGAAGATGCTGGGCCTGCAAAGCTGGATCGCACTGCCGGCCGGATCGGAAGAGATCGCGCCGTCGTTCCAGCACTACGGCGCGGGCGATTTGCCGATGATCTCCGAGCGCGATTTCACCGCGCGGGTGATCGCGGGCTCCGCCTTCGGCATCACCTCGCCTGTTACGATGGTCTCGCCCTGGTTCTACACCGAGGTGACGGCGATCGCGGGCGCGAGCGTGCCGCTCGACCCCGATCACGAGGAGCGTGCGATCTACGTGGTGGACGGCGAGGTCGAGATCGCGAACGAGCGCTATGAGGGACCGCGGCTGCTGATCTTCCGGCCCGGCGACCGCATCACCGTGAAGGCGCTCAAGGCAACGCGCATGATGTTTCTCGGCGGCGATGCATTGGAGGGCCCGCGCCACATCTGGTGGAATTTCGTCTCCTCCAGCAAGGAGCGGATCGAGCAGGCCAAGCAGGACTGGAAAACCGGCCGCTTCGCGGCGGTTCCGCAGGAACATGAGTTCATTCCGCTGCCGGAATAGGCTAATCCGGTTTCCGGCTGCGCTGTCCGGTGCAGCCGGATTTTCTGCCTGAAGGCCCTGTCCGCGAAAGCTTTGCCGATGACCACCATGCTCTCCAGCGATCTGCCCCTCCCCAAGATCGGGCGCGGCAAGGTGCGCGATATCTACGCCGTCGACGACGACCGCCTGCTGCTCCTCACCACCGACCGCATCAGCGCCTTCGACGTCGTGATGGGCGAGACCATCCCGATGAAGGGCGCGGTGCTGACCCAGATCAGCGCGTTCTGGTTCAACGAGCTCGAAGGCGTGGTGCCGCATCACATGATCAGCGCCGACACCGACGAGATTATCGCGGCCGTCCCTGCCCTGAAGCCGCACCGCGCCGAAATTCTCGGCCGCGCCATGCTCTCCCGCCGCACCACGGTGTTTCCGATCGAATGCGTGATCCGCGGCTATCTCTCCGGCTCGGCCTGGAAGGAATATGCGGCCAGCGGCACGCTCGCGGGCGAGAAGCTGAAGGCGGGCCTCGTCGAGAGCGAAAAGCTGGAGCCGGCGATCTTCAGCCCGGCGACCAAGGCCGAGACCGGGCATGACGAGAACATCACGATCGCGCGGATGCGCGAGGTGGTCGGCGACGAGACAGCCTATACGCTCGAGAGCATGACGCGCGCGATCTACACGCTCGGCGAGGAGCTGGCGCGCGAAGAGGGCATCATCATCGCGGACACCAAGTTCGAGTTCGGCCGCGACAAGGACGGCCGCATCATCCTGATCGACGAGGTGATGACACCGGACTCCTCGCGCTTCTGGGCGGCCAGTGCCTACAAGCCCGGCCAGCCGCAGGCGAGCTTCGACAAGCAGCCGCTGCGCGACTATCTCGACGTCGAGCGCCGCGCCGGCCGCTGGAACGGCGACGCCCCGCCGCCACCGCTGCCGGCGAGCGTGGTGGAGGCGACCAGCAAAAGGTATCTGGAAGCGTATCGGCGCGTGACGGGGAAAGAGCTGACGATTTAGGCAGCGGCTGTTGCCACAAACTCGTCATTGCGAGCCAACGGGTCCGCGCAACACGCTCGTTGTCATCGCCCGGCTTGACCGGGCGATCCAGTACTCCGTGACGCCAGTGATCGAATCGAGAAGCCGCAGCGTACTGGATTCCCCGCCTTCGCGGGGAATGACAGCGGTGGGCGTGGAACCGCTTTCTGCCACAACATCGAATGTTGTGGCGCAGGCTTCGGCTTTTCTGTCCACCATATGGTTGACCATTCACACGGCGTGAACGGAGATCCTCACCGCGGAACTGTCGGATATTTCATAGTTACAAGAATCCTGTTGCGGTAAGTCCGTAGTCGTCTACGTCTCGGACGAGACTTTTCTCAGGGGCGGGTGCCACGGCGTGACAGATCCAGTGCGCGTTCACGTCGCCTGCAAGCGAAAAGCGCAGGTCCGGAAGCCTTGCCTGCAAGGCTTCCACCAGGCGCTCGATTGCATCCCGTCCGGCGACCGAGTCATTCGGGTCGATGTAGACGCATTCGTCGCTGAAGACATCGTCGATCAGCCGTCGGCGTTTGCCGGCATCTCGCTCGTTCCAGACGGCAATGTAGTTCTGGACGAGATTTGTCACGCGTTCGCTCATTGGATTTTCTCCTCCACATGACCATGCCTGCCGTTTACGACAGGGTATCGCTAACCATCGTGTCCAGGCTGCTCGCGGCGACGCCCAACAGTTTCTCGGTATCGCCGGCGTCGAGCAGAAGCGGCTTCTCGAACAGATAAGACATCTCGATCCCTTCGCTGAAGCCGATGCCCTCCAGATCGGCCGAGGTGAGGCGAAGCAGGTCCGGAACGTCGATCTTCAGCGCGACCGCAAATCTGCGCACCAGTTCGCGCACGGACGCGGACTGCGATGGCACGTGAAAGGCGCGGCCCCATTTTCCGGTAAAGCGCGACGCAGCGATCAGCGTCCTCGCCGTGTCCTTGGTGAAAGACCAGGCATGCGCCACATCGGGATCGCCGAGGAACGCGACCGGCTCGTTCTTGAGCAGCGACGGCAGTGCCAGCAGCGAGAAATACGCGACCGCGCCCTTGCCGAGATAGTCGCTTGCGCGGACCTCGAGCGCGGGAACGTTCGATCGCAGCGCACGCTGCCACATGATGTGCCGGGTCGTGCCCTTCCGGGTGGTCGGGTCCGGCTCCAGGTCCGCAGTGAGAGGGCTCACGGCCGCCGCGCCATAGCCATAGACATTCCCGACCACGAGTAGCCTCGCACCAACCTGCTCGGCCGCCTTGACCGTTCCGTCCATGATCGGAAAGAAGTCGGTCGGCCATCTGTGATAGGCGGCCATGGCGCACATGAAGATCGCATCGGCGCCCTTGGCCAATCCGGCGAGCTGCGCAGCGTCGGTGGCATCCGACGAAACCGTGCGCACATCGCCGGCATCGAGCGACCCGGCATTCCTGCTCGTCAGGATGACGCTGTGTCCCTGCTCTGCCAGGAGGCGAGCCGTCTCGCGTCCAACGGGACCGGCTCCGACAATCACGTAATGACTCACTTTGCATCCTCATTTGTCACGAAACGACAGATGAGTTCTTTGGCGCCGGAGCCGTTGAAAATCGCGCACGATGCGCCAAATATCGAGCACGTTCCGCCAAGATCTGGAGCCTGGCCCATGCATGCGAGACCGCGTTCGGCGCCAACATCGGTCGGCACCGCCGCCGCGGCCATGCGAACCGAGCCACACTCCGTTGCGCTCGAGCCGATCCGCGATCACCGGATCGTCATCCACCTCAGCCCTGCGACGCGCTCATTCTGTCTTGAGACCGGGCATCAGTTTCTGCGTCAGGCCGGCGATATCGATGTGATTCCGTGCGGCGCCTTGGGCGGCTTTGTGGCGGAGACGCCCTACCAGTCGCTTCAGGTCCGACTCGCGCCGAGCATGCTGGACCATGCAGCGTCGAGGGCTCGACAATTGGCATCCGCCCGACTGACGCACCATCATATGCTGCGAAATGACCGCATCGTTCTGCTTGGACAGGCTCTCGAAAGCGACGTGAAAGCGGGCTCGCCGAGCGGCCCGTTGTTTGCCGAGAACGTGGGAATGGCCCTGGCGGTCGAATTGCTGAACCTGGCGAATGATCCGCCGGCCCAGGTCATCCGCCTGTCGAACGCGCAGCTCCGGAGAGTCCTGGCCTATATCGATGCAAATCTCGACCAGTCGCTCACCATCGACATTCTCAGCCGCGAGGCCGGTGTCAGCAGCTCGCATCTACGGGCCTGGTTCAAGGCGGCGATGGGCGTCACGGTCCATCGCTACGTTCTGAGGAGGCGGGTGGAGCACGCGCAGCAGCTGATGCTTCAAGGCAATCGCAAGCTCAGCGAAATTGCCCTTGAAGCGGGCTTTTCCCATCAATCTCACCTCGCCAAATGGATGCGTCGCGAGCTCGGACGCAGTCCCAGTCAGCTGCGCCGCGGCACGATGCCGACGAGCTGATCCGCCGCTGCCAGCGCCTCTCCGTGATAAGGCAGTTGGCGTGACCCATTGCCGTGCGTTGGCTCAATAGCGGCCGGCGCCGATTTCCAGTATGATCCTGCCTGCCATTGGCTCTCCGAGCACGACACGGCGTGCCCCCGATGAAGCTTCTCCTATCAATCGCGACTTCGACTGCACGCCGCTCCAGACCAGCGCGAGGAAGACCTCCAGGGACCGCGCAACGGCCCCTGGACAGCGAAAGCGCATTTGGAAGACAGCAATGGAGAAGAAACATGACACGTACGTGTGCGAGAAGAATTGCACTGGCAGTCTCGACCTTTGCCTGCGCGGCGTTGTTCTCCTTCACCTGGACTGAGGAGCACGGTGTCTCGATGTCGGTCGACAGTGCACAGGCGCGGGTCGGTCGCCCGCTGACTCCCGTGAGCGTTGCTGGCGTGGCGCGTCGACAGACGCGGCGCGCAGTCTACGGTGCCGCCGCAGTCGGGGCAGGCGCCGCAGCAATTGGCACAACCGCCGCGATTGCCGCGACCTCACCTGGATGGGGGGCCGGTACGGGCTATTATGCGGGTGGCGGTCCTTACGCGGCTTACGGCTACTCCTCGGAGGACTGGCGGAGGCGAAACGGCATGGTCTGCACACCCGGTACGCTGACCAAGATGGACGACGGCCGCATGTATCGCTGCCAGTAATGGCACAAACGCATCAGCGGGAGGCGGCTTTCGAGCCGTCTCCTGCATCTTGCACCCTTGCCAGAAGACGCGCGCCCCGCAACAGCGGGCAAGCCGTTCCTGCAATTCCTCTGCTGCCTTGATCCAGATCAAGCCGGGAGCAAACGACAGAAGAATGCTGATCACTCGGCTTTAGCCCGAGGGAGGTTGCCATGAAGCTGATCGACACCAAGCGAATGCTACTTGTTGCAGCCGTTCTCGGCTGTGGAATTTTCGGCTCGATCAATTGGTCACACGACGACGGCATCACGGTCGTCGTTCAAGCCGCTGAAGCCAGGGTCGGACGACCGGCGACCCCGGCAAGCGTCGCCGGCGTCGCGCGTCGCACCACGCGGCGCGCCGTCGTCGGGGGAGCGGCCGTGGGTGCGGCAGCGGCCAGCACGGCATGCGTCCGCGTCTATGTGAACGGCGCCTACGTGTGCCGCTGATGCATTCGCGCCGGCGAGTTCAAATCGCCGGCGCGCAGCATCGATTGCCGGTTAGACCCCCGCCATCATCACGTATTTGATCTCGACATATTCTTCCATGCCGTGACGCGAACCTTCGCGCCCAAGGCCGCTTTCCTTGACGCCGCCGAAGGGAGCGACTTCCGTGGTGATGAGACCGGTGTTGACGCCGACCATGCCGGATTCCAGCGCTTCGGCGACGCGCCAGACGCGGCCGAGATCGCGAGAGTAGAAGTAGGAGGCCAGACCAAACGGCGAGGCGTTGCACATCGCGATGACGTCGGCCTCGTCCTTGAAGCGGATCACCGGCGCGAGCGGGCCGAAGGTTTCCTCCTGCGCCACCAGCGAGTCCGGCTTGACGTCGGCGAGCACCGTGGGCTCGAAGAAGGAGCGTCCGAGCTCGCTACGCTTGCCGCCGGTGACGACCTTGGCGCCGCGCTTCACGGCGTCGGCAATGTGGCGCTCGACCTTGTCGACCGCCTTCAGGTTGATCAGCGGGCCCTGCGTCACGCCGCTCTCGGTGCCGTCGCCGATCTTCATCGCCGCGACCTTCTTCGACAGCTTCTGCACGAACTCGTCGTAGATCTTGTCCTGGGCGTAGAGGCGGTTGGCGCAGACGCAGGTCTGGCCCATGTTGCGGTATTTCGAGACGATGGCGCCTTCCACCGCTGCATCGATATCGGCGTCGTCGAACACCACGAAGGGGGCGTTGCCACCGAGCTCGAGGCCGAGCCGCTTCACGCCGACGGAGGCCTGCTGGTAGAGAATCTTGCCGACGGCGGTCGAGCCGGTGAAGCCGACGAAGCGGACCGCAGGATGCTCGCACAGCACCTTGCCGATCGGCGGCGCATCGCCGGTGATGATGTTGAGCACGCCCTTAGGGATGCCGGCCTTCTCGGCGAGCACGGCCAGCGCCAGCGCCGACAGCGGCGTCTCGTTGGCGGGCTTCAGCACCACGGTGCAGCCGGCCGCAAGCGCCGGCGAGACCTTGCGCGTGATCATCGAGTTCGGGAAATTCCACGGCGTGATCGCGCCGCAGACCCCGATCGGCTGCTTGATCGCGAGCAGGCGCGCATCAGGACGCTGCGTCGGAATGGTTTCGCCATAGACGCGGCGGGCTTCCTCGGCGAAGAACTCGATATAGGCCGCGCCGATGTCGACCTCGCCGAGCGCCTCGGAGAGCGGCTTGCCTTGCTCGGAGGTGAGGATCAGCGCAAGGTCCTCACGGTTGGCGACGATCAGATCGAACCATTTGCGCAAAATGTTGGAGCGCTGCTTGGCGGTGTGCTTGGCCCAGGCCGGGAAGGCACGCTCGGCGGCTTCGACCGCCTTGGTGGTCTCGTCCGCGCCAAGCTGCGGGACTTTGGCGAGCTCGACGCCGGTCGCAGGATTGTTGACGGCAAAGACCGGCGTGCCGACCCAGGCGCCGTCGATGTAGCAAGCTTCCTTCAGCAGCGAGGGGTCCTTCAACCGGTCGCGCAGAGTGGCGGTGGCGTGCTGGGCGCGTGCGGCGGCGGTCGGGGTCATGGCGTTACTCCTCAAAGGCGCGATCGGATCGGCCCGGAATATAGGGACAGACGGCGCACAATGCACCGCCCCGCAACGCACATCAGATGGGAGCTAAACTCGCAGCGGCGATCCCTTACCTCTCCCCGGCGAGGAGAGGTGGGGCATCGTGACCGCTGCAACAGGTCAACCCAGTCTCGTCGTCGTTTAGGCCGCGCCGCTCATATAGGTCTCGCGCCGGCCGATCATGCGCTCGGCGGCGGCCTTGGCGTCGGACTTCGAGGAGGTCGCGCAGGTCCGGTATTCGAGGTCGGGAACGCCCGAGGTGTCGCGGCGGCCAAACCACGACTTCGAGCCGACCGGCAGCAGCGCCAGCGCCTGCGCCAGATTATCGACCGCACCGAAGGAGTAGAGCGCGCCGCTGCCGGCGATGCGGACCTCGTAAATGCCGGGCGAGATCGGCGCCTCGAGATTGTCGCCCCGTCCGGGACGGGGATAGCGCTTCCATTCGCTCCAGGTTGAAATCATCAGAGGTCCCCCTCGCGGCCGGTGCCGGCCGCCAAAATTTGTATCAAGTCCTAACGTCCACGGCTGATTGGGCCCGTTGCCAAACGCCGCAACGCACAAAATGTTTCGGGTGCTTCAAACACGCGAAACATATCGCCAGAGCCCATCCACGGTCACGGTTCGTTGCGGCCATCCACCGCAGATTGTGACGGAGTGTTGCAGTTGAGCCGCCTTGTCGTCCTGCGCGAGGCGCGGGCCGTCAAGTCACGACATCGCGACCGGCGGAGGCATCGGGACGCGCTTGCCGCGCGGGGCACGCAGGAGGACAATCGATCACTTCCAACAATAATCAAACCGGAGGAAATGCGTATGCGAAGCCAAGCCCAGATCGACGAGATTCTGCGTAAGACGAGCGACGCCAAGGAAATTCCCGGTGTCGTCGCCATCGCCGCCAGCAGTAACGACGTGCTGTATCAAGGCGCGTTCGGCAAGCGCGATCTGTCCAAGCCCGACGCGATGACAACGGACAGCGTGTTCTGGATCGCCTCGATGACGAAGGCGGTGACATCGGCGGGCGCGATGCAACTGGTCGAGCAAGGCAAGCTGTCGCTGGACGCGCCGATCGGTGACGTGTTGCCCGACCTCGCCAAGCCGCAGGTGCTCGAAGGCTTTGACGCCAAGGGCGAGCCGAAATTGCGGCCGGCCAAGGGCGCGATCACGCTGCGCCAGCTCATGACCCATACCGCCGGCTTTGCCTACAATGTGTGGAACGGCGATCTCGCGGTCTACTTGGAGAAGACCGGAACTCCGAACATCTTCTCCTGCCAGGACATCGCGCTGAAGACGCCGATCATGTCTGACCCCGGTACGCGCTGGGAATATGGCATCAACATCGACTTCGTCGGCAAGGCGGTGGAAGCCGTGAGCGGCAAGCGGCTCGATGCCTATCTGCGCGACAATCTCTTCACCCCGCTCGGCATGAGCGACACCGGCTTCAAGATCACCGACAACATGCGCCAGCGGCTAGTCGCTACCCATGCTCGCGGCGAGGATGGATCGCTGACGCCGATCCCGTTCGAGATCGAGCAGAATCCGGAATTTTGCATGGGTGGTGGCGGCCTTTACGGCACTGCCGGCGACTACATCAAGTTCACCCAGATGATCCTCAACAAGGGCCGCGGCAACGGCAGCCAGGTGCTGAAGCCCGAGACGGTCGCGACGATGGGCCAGAACCACATCGGCGATCTCACCATTGGCAAGATGACGACGGTTGCGCCCATGTACACCAACGATGTCGATCTCTTCCCTGACATCGTGAAGAAGTGGGGGCTGTCCTTCCTGATCAATACCGCCAAAACGCCGGAGGGCCGCAGTGCCGGCAGCCTCGCCTGGGCTGGTCTCGCCAACACCTATTTCTGGATCGATCCGGCGCGCGATGTTTCCGGCGTGATCCTGATGCAGGTGTTGCCGTTCGTCGACGCCAAGTGCATCGAGGCCTTCACGGGATTCGAGCGCGGGGTCTATGCCGGGCTCGATGCGGGGAGCGGGCAGAAGGCGGCGTGAGGGACACTGCTCTCACCACGCGACAACTGTCATTCCCTGCGAAAGCGGGGAATGACAGTACGCCGCACCTTCTCGATGAACCGCTGACGTCTCGGAGTACTGGATCGCCCGGTCAAGCCGGGCGATGACAGCGGAGGATGAGGCACGAGCGTGCCTCTCGCAATGACGGGGAGAGAGGCGAGCCTTAAACCGTCAGCCCGCGCTGCTGCGCCAGCTCCTTCAGCGAAACCTGCGGCCGCGCGCCGATGTGCTGGATCACTTCGGCAGCCGCGAGCGCGCCGAGCTCGCCGCACTGCTTGTGCGCGAGGTTGCGCGAAAGACCGTACAGGAAGCCCGCCGCGAACAGATCGCCGGCGCCGGTGGTATCCACCAGCTTCGCGATCGGCGAGGCCGGAGCTGCGACGGCCTCGGTCGGTGTCACCACCATGCAGCCCTTCTCGCTGCGGGTGACGACGCCGAGATTGACGTCGTTGCGCAGCTCCTTCAGCGCCGCGTCGAAGTCCGAGGTCGCGTAGAGAGAATGCAGCTCGGATTCGTTGGCAAATACGATGTCGACGGTGCCGTTGCGCATCAAGGACAGGAACTCGTCGCGGTAACGATCGACGCAGAAGGAATCCGACAGCGTCAGCGCCACCTTGCGCCTGGCGTCATGGGCGATCTTGGCTGCCTTGACGAAGGCTTCCTTGGCGTTCTTGGGGTCCCAGAGATAGCCCTCGAGATAGACGATCCCGGCGCTCGCGATCTCGGCCGGGTCGATGTCGGCGGGCGACAAATCCTGCGCCGCCCCGAGATAGGTGTTCATGGTGCGCTCGCCATCGCCCGTGACCAGGATGTAGGAGCAGCCGGTGGCGGGGCCGTCCTTCGCGGCGGGCGTGTTGAAGGCGACGCCGGCAGCGCGGATGTCGTGGACGTAGAGCTTGCCGATCTGGTCGTCCTTGACCTTGCCGACATAGGCCGCGCGCGCACCGAGGCTGCCGATGCCGACGATGGTGTTGGCGGCCGAGCCCCCCGAGACTTCCGTCGCCGGACCCATGTCCTGGTAGATGGCGGCGGCCCGCGCCTCGTCGATCAGGGACATGCTGCCCTTGGTCATGCCGTGCTTGGCGAGAAAAGCCTCGTCGGTCCTGACCAGGACGTCGAACAGCGCGTTGCCGATCCCGAGAACGTCATATTTCACGTCAGCCATTCACCTTGATCCTGTTGCCGGATTGCGATTGCCGGGGAAATCCGCTTCCTGTCGGCCTGAAATCTGGCTCGCGGCCTATCACGACCCGGCCTTTGCGGGCAAGCCACGGTATTATGCACGCGCAATGATCCGCTCCTTCCTGACCGTCTCGACGGGAACACTGGCCTCGCGGTTGCTGGGTTTCGCCCGCGATTCCCTGATCGCGGCGCTGCTCGGCACCGGCGCGGTGGCGGATGCGTTTCTGGCGGCCTTCCAGCTCGTCAACGTGGTGCGGCGGCTGCTCAGCGAAGGGGCACTGAACGCGGCACTGGTCCCGGCATGGCTGCGCGTCCGTGACCGCGATGGCGAGGCGGCTGCATCTGCCTTCGCCGGACGCGTGCTCGGCACGGTCAGCGCGGCCCTGATCGCGATCTCGGTCGTCATTGCGCTGTTGATGCCGCTGATCATCACGGTGATCGCGCCGGGATTCCTCGGGAGCAGCACCCTCGATCTCGCCGTCCAGAACGCGCGGCTGATGCTCCCCTATCTCGCCTTCGCCGGCCCCGTCACGGTGCTGATGGGGCTGCTCAATGCGCAAGGACGTTTTGCCCTCACGGCGTTCTCGCCGCTGCTGTTCAACATCGCCCTGATCGCTGCGATTGCGGTGCTGCTGATCTGGCATGCCGATGCGACCTTCGCCGCGTGGATGCTGGCGGCGACCGTCGGCATCGCCGGGCTACTGCAACTCGCTATGCTGCTGTCGCAGCGAAGCGGCCGCCTCGCCACGCCGTTGCGCGTCAATTTCGACAAGGAGATGCGCGGCTTCTTCGCCAAGGCCATCCCCGGCATGATCGCAAGCTCGGGCCCGCAATGGCTGATGGTGGCCGGCGCGATCGTCGCTTCGGCGACGCCCTCTGCCGTCTCCTGGCTCTATTTCGCCAACCGCCTGATCGAGCTGCCGCTCGGCATCGTCGGCGTCGCCATGGGCACGGTGCTGGTGCCGGAGCTCACACGCGCCGTCAGCGGCGGCGACCGCGAGGCGGTGGCGCATGCGGAATCGCGCGCGCTGGAACTTGCGACCGGGCTCGCGCTGCCGGCAACGCTCGGCCTGATCGTGCTGGCCGAGCCGATCGTGCGGCTGCTGTTCGAGCATGGCGCCTTCGGCGCCGATGACAGCGCGGCCACCGCGCGCGCGCTGATGTGGTTGGCGCTGGGCCTGCCGGCTCATGTGCTGATCAAGGCGCTGTCGCCGGCCTTCTATGCCCGCAGCGACACGATGACGCCGCTGCTGGCAACGGCCAAGGGATTTGTGGTCGCGGTCGCGCTTGCGGTTCTCCTCGGCCATTTCTTCGGTGCAAGCGGGATCGCCGCGAGCATCGCGGCCGGCGCCTGGAGCAGCGCGCTCTCGCTGCTGCGCAAGGGCACGGGCGAATTCGGCTTCTCGGTCGATGTCGCCGCCCGCAAGCGGCTGCCGCGGATCGTGCTCGCCGCCTCCGCCATGGGCGCCCTGCTCTGGCTGACCGCAGGCCTGGTGCCTGCCGAAGCGCATGGCCTCGTCAAATTCATCGTGCTGGGCGTGCAGATCGCGGCCGGAATCGCCGTCTACGGCCTGCTCCTGCAAATCCTCGGCGCGGCCTCCTGGCGCGAGGCGGCTGCCGCCTTGAGGCGGCCCGCCTAGCCCGACCCCGGCGCGCAGGATGATCGAATTGCCCTTGACGGGGCAGCGCCGCTGTTGGAAACGACGGCCGGTACCTTCCAGGAAAGCTTACCATGCCATTCGTTGAACGGGTCTTTTCGGGCGTCCAGCCGACCGGCAATCTGCATCTCGGCAATTACCTCGGCGCGATCGTCAACTTCGTGAAGATGCAGGAAACCCACAACTGCATCTATTGCGTCGTCGACATGCACGCGATCACGCAAGGCGTGGACGTCTGGGGCGGCCCGGTCGAGCTCGCGCGCAACACCCGCGAGGTGACCGCTGCGTTCATCGCGAGCGGCATCGATCCGAACAAGCACATCGTGTTCAACCAGAGCCAGGTCTCCGGCCATGCCGAGCTCGCCTGGATCTTCAACTGCGTCGCGCGCATGGGCTGGCTCGGCCGCATGACCCAGTTCAAGGAGAAGGCCGGCAAGGATCGCGAGAACGCCTCCGTCGGGCTGTTCGACTATCCCGTGCTGATGGCGGCCGACATCCTGCTGTACCGCGCCACCCACGTTCCGGTCGGCGAGGACCAGAAGCAGCATCTCGAGCTCTCGCGCGACATCGCGCAGAAGTTCAACAACGACTTCGGTGACTCGATCCGCGCCCAAGGCGCCAATGACGGCCTGTTCTTCCCGCTGCCGGAACCCTTCATCACGGGCCCGGCGACGCGCGTGATGTCTTTGCGCGACGGCACCAAGAAGATGTCGAAGTCGGATGCCTCGGACAATTCGCGCATCAACCTCACCGACGACGCCGACACCATCGCGCAGAAGATCCGCAAGGCGAAGACCGATCCGGAGCCGCTGCCGACGGAGGAGAAGGGCCTGGAAGCCCGCCCCGAGGCCGACAATCTCGTCGGCATCTTCGCGGCGCTCTCCGACCGCTCCAAGGCCGACGTGCTCCGCGATTTCGGCGGTGGACAGTTCTCCAGCTTCAAGAACGCGCTGGCGGAGCTGTGCGTCACCAAGCTCGCGCCGATCGCCGGCGAGATGAAGCGCCTCGTCGCCGACCCCGGCCATATCGACGCGATCCTGAACCAGGGTTCCGACCAGGCCCGCGCCATCGCCGACGAGACCATGAAGCTCTCGAAGGACATCGTCGGCTTCATCCGCCGGCGCTGATCATCGCATCCGCAAAACGCGGCCGGCGCGCTGGCGTCGGCCACTTCCCCTCTCCCAAACGTTGCGGGAGTGTGGCAGCATGTCGGCCGTGCACATTCCGGGACATGCATGACCAGCAAGCGACTTTGCTTCGAGCCGGGTCACAAGCCCAAATGCCTTGTTATCGTCGACGACACCGCCGAATGGGACCGCGCGGTCTACTACGCCAGCCGCTGGGCGATCCGCGCCGGCGGCGGCGTGGTGATGCTGCGCATCATCGAGCCCGAGCAGCAGAGCCAGGAATGGCTTGGTGTGGCCGACATCATGCGCGCCGAAGCGCATGAGGCGGCGGAAGCCGCGCTCGACCGTGCCGCCGGGAGAGCCAACGGCATTGCCGCGATCACGCCGGAACGGGTGATCCGCGAAGGTGCGCCGATGGAACAGCTGCTTGCGGTGATCGACGAGGACCCCGACATCGCCATGCTGGTGCTCGCTGCCAATCCCGGTGCGGAAGGCCCCGGGCCACTGGTCTCGCTGCTCACGTATGAGCTGGGCACGTTCCCCGTTCCCGTGACGATCGTTTCCGGCGCGCTGAGCGACCAAAGCGTGGATTCGCTGTCATAGGCGTCCCTGTCTGGACACGCCAACCAGATATCCGTCATGCCCGGGCTTGTCCCGGGCATCCACGTTCTTGGCGCCACGAAGCAAGGCGTGGATGGCCGGGTCAAGCCCGGCCGTGACGGCGCGGGGCTATTAAAGTGTTCTAACCCGCTGATATCGCGACGAAACGTGCTCCCCGCCCCTTGATCGTGCGTTCCCCGTCGCCATCTGCTAGTGGATAGGCCACGCGCCGGCCTTGAACCGGCGACGTCTGGAGAAAACCATGTTCATTCAAACCGAAGCCACCCCCAATCCAGCCACGCTGAAATTCATTCCCGGCCGCGTCGTGGTCGACGGCAGCCCGATGGAATTTGCCAGCCGCGAAGCCGCGGCGCGTTCGCCGCTCGCCGAAAAGCTGTTCGAGGTGCCCGGCGTCACCGGCGTGTTCTATGGATCGGACTTCATCACCGTGACCAAGGCGACCGGTGAATGGCAGCAGCTCAAGCCCGCGATCCTCGGTGCCATCATGGAGCACTACATGTCCGGCGCGCCGCTGCTCGCCGGCGGCGCCGCGCAAAGCGATGCCGATCTCGACGACGAGGACGAGTTCTTCGACGAGGCCGATGCCGAGACGGTCGACATGATCAAGGACCTGATCGAGACCCGGGTGCGGCCGGCGGTCGCCAATGACGGCGGCGACATCACCTTCCGCGGTTTCAAGGACGGTATCGTCTATCTCAACATGAAGGGCGCCTGCTCCGGCTGCCCGTCATCGACCGCGACGCTGCAGCACGGCATCCAGAACCTGCTCAAGCACTTCGTGCCCGACGTGGTCGAAGTCCGGCCGATGTGACGACGAAGTCGTCATTCCGGGGCGGTCCGAAGGACCGAACCCGGAATCTCGAGATTCCGGGTCTGGTGCTGACGCACCATCCCGGAATGACAGTTGTCGTAGGGTATTTTGGAGGCCGGCAAATCGTGCGTGAAGAATGGCGGATCGGCCCGTGGTTCGCTACACTCCTCGTTATTCGCCACTCGCCATTCGCGTTCTCATGCTGATCCTTGCCATCGATACCGCGCTGGAAGCGTGCGCGGCCGCCGTGCTCGATACCGATGCCGGCGAGCTGCTTGCGCAGGAGCAGCTTCTCATGAAGCGTGGCCACGCCGAGGCGCTGATGCCGATGATCGCGCGCGTCATGCTATCGGCCAATCTCGCCTTCACCGCGCTCGACCGCATCGCCGTCACCGTCGGCCCAGGAAGTTTCACGGGCCTCCGCGTCGGCATTTCGGCGGCGCGCGGCCTTGCACTCGCGGCCAAGCGGCCAGCCGTCGGGCTGACGACGTTGTCGGCCTATGCCGCCACCGTCGTCGGCCAGAGCAAATCGGCGCCGGTGATCTCCGCGATCGATGCGCGGCACGATCACGTCTACTTCCAGATCGTCGCCGGCGACGGCAGCCAGCTGGTGCGGCCGGGCGTCGCTCCCATCGACGAGGCGATCGCGGCCTCGCAATTCGGTGCACCGCATCTGGTCGGCAATGCCGCAAGCATCCTCGCCGATCGCTGGCCGAAGGATGCACCGCAGCCGGTCGCGGTCGACGCGCAACCCGCGCCCGATATCGGCTGGGTCGCATGGCTTGGCGCTGCCGCTGATCCCGAGACAAATCCGGCGCGGCCATTCTATCTGCGCGCACCCGATGCGAAACCGGCAGCACAGCCCCCGCTCGCAGCTCACGCCGCAACCTCATGATGAGCTGGCTGTCGGAATGGTGGCGCGGCGGCACGGCCGCCGTCGAGCCGGCTTCCGCGCGCGATGCCGCGCGGCTCGCGCAGCTTCATGGCGCCTCCTTCGCGCATGGCTGGGGCGAAGGCGAGTTCGAGAGCATGATGAGCGAGCGCAATACGCTGGTGCATCGGCTGCGCCTCGGTCGCAAGACCATCGGCTTTGCGGTGTCGCGGATCGGCGCGGACGAAGCGGAGATCCTCTCGATCGCGGTCGACGAGGCCCATCGCGGCCGCGGCCTCTCCCGCACGCTGCTGATGACCCATCTCGGCCACCTCGCCGGGCGCGGCGTGCGCACGATATTTCTCGAGGTCGAGGAAAACAACCAGCCGGCCCGGCGGCTCTATGCGGGGTGCGGATTCATGGTGGTCGGACGTCGCGAACGCTACTATAAACAGCCGAACGGGGAACAATTGAACGCCCTTCTGATGCGGCGTGACTTGTCGTAACATTGATGGCAGAAAGCGCCCCGTCAGGCAGACAGATCATGACCGCACTGAAACCTTCTTCTGCATCCAAGTCGTCCGGCATCGAGGCGCGCTGTGCCGCCACCGGCATGCGCATGACCGAACAGCGCCGCGTCATCGCCCGCGTGCTCGCGGAGGCGGTCGATCATCCCGATGTCGAGGAATTGTACCGGCGCTGTGTCGCCGTCGACGACAAGATCTCGATCTCGACCGTGTATCGCACCGTCAAGCTGTTCGAGGATGCTGGCATCATCGAGCGCCATGACTTTCGCGAAGGACGCGCGCGCTACGAGACGATGCGCGACAGCCATCACGACCACCTCATCAATCTGCGCGACGGCAAGGTGATCGAATTCACCTCCGAAGAGATCGAGAAGCTCCAGGCGGAGATCGCCCGCAAGCTCGGCTACAAGCTGGTCGATCACCGGCTCGAGCTCTATTGCGTTCCGCTCGACGACGACAAGCCGACAAGCTAAGTGCCCGTCGACCTCATCATTTTCGATTGCGACGGCGTGCTCGTGGACAGCGAGGTGATCTCCTGTCGCGCGCATGCGGATGTGCTGACGCGCCACGGCTATCCGATCACCCCGGAGCAGGTGCTGGTCCGCTTTCTCGGCGTATCCGAGAAGGACGCGCGGCGGATGGTCGAGCAGGAAATCGGCCGCAGTCTTCCTGACGATCTCGAGAGCCAGGTGAATGCGGCCACGCTGCAATTCTACGCCAGCGATCTGCAGCCGATCACCCATGTGGCCGCGGCGATCGCCGCGATCGATCTGCCCAAATGCGTCGCATCGAGCGGCACGCCGGACAAGATCCATCACGGCCTGACGTGCGCCGGGCTCTACGACCTGCTTGCGCCGAACATCTTTTCCGCAAGCCAGGTCGCCCGCGGCAAGCCCGCGCCCGACCTGTTCCTGTTTGCCGCCGCGCAGATGAAGGTCGCCCCGGAGCGGTGCCTCGTGATCGAGGACAGCCTCCCCGGAGTGACCGGCGCGCACGCCGCCGGGATGACCGTGCTGGGCTTTCACGGCGGCAGCCACTGCCCGCCGGGTCACGCCAAACGGCTGCGGGGCGCCGGCGCCGGACTGACGTTCGACGATATGCGGCAATTGCCTGAGCTGGTCCGGCGGGTCGGGGCGGACGCTTTGGCGGGGTGATTTCCGTCATTCCGGGGGCACGCGCGGCGCGCGTGAACCCGGAATCCCGAGTTTTTGGCCCGAGATTCCGGGTTCGCGCTGACGCGCGCCCCGGAATGACGGTCCAGAGGCTCCATTCGCTGGATTTTCCCCCCTCCAGCCTATATCTGAAGGCCGTCCTCCACCTCCATTTTCGGGTTCCATGACGCCGCCGCGCAAGCTGCACATCAAATCATATGGCTGCCAGATGAACGTCTACGATGCCCAGCGCATGGTGGACACGCTGGCCCCGGAAGGATTCGTGGAGACGGCCAGTGCAGAGGACGCCGACCTCGTCATCCTAAACACCTGCCATATCCGCGAGAAGGCCTCCGAGAAGGTCTATTCCGAGCTCGGCCGGCTGCGCGTCGCCAAGGACGAGGCCGCCCGCGGGGGCCGCGCGATGCAGATCGCGGTCGCAGGCTGCGTGGCGCAGGCCGAGGGCGAGGAAATCGTGCGCCGGGCGCCGGTGGTCGACATCGTGGTCGGTCCGCAGAGCTACCATCACCTGCCGGAGCTCTTGAGGCGCGCCGGCAACGAAGGCCGCGCGATCGAGACCGAATTTCCCGCCGCCGACAAGTTCGGCTTCCTTGCCCAGCCGAAGCCCGACGCGATCCGCGCGCGCGGCATTTCCGCCTTCGTCACGGTGCAGGAAGGCTGCGACAAGTTCTGCACCTTCTGCGTCGTGCCCTATACGCGCGGCGCCGAAGTGTCGCGCCCGGTTGCCAGGATCGTCGACGACGTGAAGCGGCTCGCCGAGAACGGCGTGCGCGAGCTCACGCTGATCGGGCAGAACGTCAACGCCTATCATGGCGAGGGACCGGACGGAAAAACCTGGCCGCTCGGCCGGCTGCTCGAACATCTGGCAGCGATTCCCGGCATCGCGCGGCTGCGCTATTCGACCAGCCATCCCCGCGACGTCGATGACAGTCTGATTGCGGCCCATCGCGATCTCGAGGCCCTGATGCCGTTCGTGCACCTGCCGGTGCAGTCGGGCTCGGACCGGATTCTGGCGGCCATGAACCGCAAACATACCGCCGATGATTATCGGCGTGTCATCGACCGTTTCCGGGCCGCGCGCCAAGATATTGCTTTTTCATCAGATTTTATCGTGGGTTTCCCGGGTGAAAGTGAGCAAGATTTTCTCGCCACCCTCGCGCTTGTCATGCAAATCGGCTACGCTGCCGCTTATTCGTTCAAATACTCCGCCCGGCCGGGAACGCCGGCCGCGGACATGCAGGAGACGGTGTCCCCCGCCGAGATGGACCAGCGATTGGAGCGGCTCCAGGAACTGATCGACAGCCAGCAATCGGCCTTCAACAAGGCCGCGATTGGCTCAACGGTCGACGTGCTGTTCGAGCGTCCGGCGCGCAAGGACGGCCAGATCGTCGGCCGCACCGCCTTCCTCCAGCCCGCGCATGTGATGGCCTCGCCCGACATCATCGGACAAATCCTGCCGGTGCGGATCGACAGCCTCGAACGCTACAGCTTCCTCGGCGAGCTCGTCACACCGCGCGTTGCGCGCGAGCCCGCTTTATCACCCATCGCCACTGGAGCCTGAACCCTTGCCAAAAAGCGCATCGGATTCGTCTTCTATCGCTCCCAGCCGCAAATTTGACCGCGACATGCAAGTTCCACCCGAAACCCAGGTCGTCATCGACTTCGACGACAACCGCGCCGCATCCGCGCTGGTCGGGCCCTATGGCCAGAATCTGGCGCAGATCGAGCGGCGGCTCGGCGTCGTCGTCGATTCCAAGGGCAACCACATCACCATCGGCGGCACGCGCGACGGCTGCGACGCGGCGCGCCGCGTGCTGGAGGCGCTCTACGCCCAGGCGGTGAAGGGGCAGGATCTCGACCAGGGCGAGGTCGAAGGCGCGATTCGCGCCGTGATCGCCCAAGGCTCGTTGTTCGAGTTCGACGCCAAGTCCGCCAAATCGACCTTCGACAGCATCAATCTGCGCAAGCGCCCGGTGCGCGCACGCACGGCTGCCCAGGATTCCTACATCCGCGCGCTGAAGCGCCACGAGCTGGTGTTCGGCATCGGCCCGGCCGGCACCGGCAAGACCTGGCTCGCGGTCGCGCATGCCGCGCAACTGTTCGAGCGCAAGGAAGTCGACAAGATCATCCTGTCGCGCCCGGCGGTGGAAGCTGGCGAACGGCTCGGCTTCCTGCCCGGCGATCTCCGCGAGAAGGTCGATCCCTATCTGCGCCCGATCTACGACGCGCTCTACGACCTCATGGACGCACGCATCGTCGAGCGGGCGCTGCAGACCGGCGAGATCGAGATCGCGCCGCTCGCCTTCATGCGCGGCCGCACGCTCACCAACGCCGCCATCATCCTGGACGAGGCGCAGAACACCACGTCGATGCAGATGAAGATGTTCCTGACCCGTCTCGGCGAGAACAGCCGCATGATCGTGACCGGCGACCCCTCGCAGATCGACCTGCCGAACGGTCAGACCTCGGGCCTCGCCGAGGCAACCCGCCTGCTGGACGGTGTCGAAGGCATTGCACAAGTTCATTTCAAGGCCGAGGACGTGATCCGCCACGAGCTCGTGGCGCGGATCGTCGCCGCGTATGAAGGGTCGCCGCAGCGGCCGGCGACCGGCAAATCCTGACGGGACAACAACCGGACCATATGGGCGCGGACGCAAGCGCCTTTTCGTTCCGAACAAAGACAATGTCACACCCCAATCTTCCCATGACCGAGGTCCTCGTCGTCGCCGATTGCTGGCAGCGCGAACCCGATTCCGAAGCCGTGATCCAGCGCGCGGTCGCGGCTGCCGCCGAGAGTGTCGACGAAGACGTCGCGGAAGCGGAAGTGGCGGTGATGCTGACCGACGATGCCGGCATCCGCACGCTCAACAGCAACTGGCGCGGCATCGACAAGCCGACCAACGTGCTGTCGTTTCCCGCGCTCCAGCCGGAGGGCGAATGGAAGCCCGGCGATGCGCCGCGCATGCTCGGCGACATCGCGATCGCCTACGAGACCATGCGGCGCGAGGCGGACGAGGAAAAGAAGCCGTTCGACCACCATCTGAGCCATCTCGCCGTGCACGGTTTCCTGCACCTGATCGGCTACGACCACGAGAACGACGACGACGCGGAGGAGATGGAAGCGCTGGAGACGCAGATCCTCGCCCATCTCGGCATTCCCGATCCCTATGCCGACCGCCCGGGGACGCACTGAGATGCCGGATTCCGACCCGACCCACGACAATCCCCGCAACACGCCCAATTTGCCTGTCGTGGTGACATCAGGGGAGGTCCTGCGTCCGACCGCCGAGGGCTGGCTGCTGCGCGCGATCCGCACGCTGTTCGGCTGGAAGGCCGGATCGGTGCGCGACGATCTCCAGGTCGTGCTCGACGCATCGACGCCCGACGACACCGGCTTCTCCGCCGTCGAGCGCACCATGCTGCGCAACATCCTCGGCCTGCACGAGCGCCGCATCGCCGACGTCATGGTGCATCGTGCCGACATCATCGCGGTGAAGCGCGACATCCCGCTCGGTGAGCTGATGGACCGCTTCGAAAGCGCCGGCCATTCGCGCCTCGTCGTCTACAACGAGACGCTCGACGATCCCGTCGGCATCGTCCACATCCGCGACCTGCTCGCGTTCATGACCGCGCGGGCGCGCGTGTCGGACGCCACCAAGACCAAGCGCAAGAAGCCGCTGCCGGCCGGCCTCGACCTTCGTACCGTCGATCTCGCGCTGCCGCTCGAGGACGCGCGCATCATCCGCAAGCTGCTCTACGTGCCGCCGTCGATGCGCGCGATCGACCTGCTCGCGCAGATGCAGGCCACGCGCATCCACCTGGCGCTGGTGGTCGACGAATATGGCGGCAGCGACGGACTGGTCTCGCTCGAGGACATCGTCGAGCAGATCGTCGGCGAGATCGACGACGAGCACGACAGCGACGAGCCGCCCTCGATCGTGCGCCTGCCGGACAACGCCTTCATCGCCGACGCCCGCGCCAGCCTCGACGACGTCCGCACCGTGATCGGCGCGGACTTCGTCACCGGCGAGGCCGGCGAGGAAGTCGAGACGCTGGGCGGCTATCTCGTCAGCTTCGTCGGGCGCCTGCCGGTACGCGGCGAGGTGATCTCGGGCCCCGGCAATTACGAGGTCGAGGTGCTCGATGCCGATCCGCGCCGCGTCAAGCGGCTGCGCATCTCGACGCGGAAGGAACGCCCCGCGCCGCGCACCCAGCGCGAGAGCCGACGCCGCGAGGCCGCGCCGGAGAGCGGTCAACCGCCGGCAAGTGACACGCCGACCCCGCCGCCAGGCGACGGGACCGGCCCACAGTGAGCGCATTCCAGCGCCTCCGGCAGATTGCGCTAGCCATCATCCTCACCTGGGGATGGAAGCGCGCCGTCCTCGCCATGGCCGCCGGCGCGCTGTCGGTGCTGGCGCTGGCGCCGTTCAACGCCTTCCCGGTGCTGTTCATTACTTTCCCGGTTATGGTCTGGCTGATCGACGGCGCCGGCGCTGGACGATACGGCGGCATCCCCGCCGCGGCGCTGACCGGCTACTGGTTCGGGCTCGGCTATTTCGTGCCCGGCCTGTACTGGATCGGCTATGCCTTCTTCGTCGACGCCGACGTGTTCGCCTGGCTGACGCCGTTCGCCGTGCTGGGCCTGCCGGCCTATCTGTCCATCTTCACGGCGATCGGTTTTGCGCTGGCACGCCTGCTCTGGACCAAGAACGCCACGCGCGTGCTTGCGCTCGCGGCAAGCCTCACCATCGCCGAATGGCTGCGCGGTCACGCGCTGACCGGCTTTCCCTGGAACGCGTTCGGCTATGCGCTGTCGGAGCCGTTGCCGCTGGCACAGACGGCGTCGCTGATCGGCCTGTGGGGCATGACGTTCCTGGCGGTCGCGATCTTTGCGAGCCCCGCGACGCTGATCGACCGCACGCCCGATCGCCGCGTGGCCTGGCGCGCGCCGGCCGCGGCAGTCGCACTTCTGATTGTCATGAGCATCTTCGGCGCGATCCGCCTGTCGCTGCATCCGACCACGATGGTCGCGGGCGCCAAACTGCGCCTGATGCAGCCGAACCTCCAGCAGGACGCGAAATTCAACTACGCCGCTAAGGCGGAGGTGATGAAGAAATACCTGGCGCTGTCGGACCGCGCCTCCGGGCCGCAATCGACCGGCGTGCGCGATGCCACCATCCTGATCTGGCCGGAATCCGCCTTTCCGTTCTTCCTGACCCGCGAAGCCGACGCGATGGCGGAGATCGCCGAGCTGCTGCCGAAGGGCACGGTGCTGATCACGGGTTCGGTCCGCGCGCCCGATCTGCCGCGGGGAACGCCGATCACGCGTGCCTATAATTCGATCTACGTGATCGATCACGACGGCAGCGTGCTCGCGGTCTACGACAAGTTGCATCTGGTGCCGTTCGGCGAGTTTCTTCCCTATCAGGGCCTGATGGAGAAGCTCGGCTTCGAGCAGCTCACGCGTGTGCGCGGCGGCTTCATCGCCGGCACCGTGCGGCATGCGCTGCCAGTCGCCGGCGCGCCGTCCGCGCTGCCGCTGATCTGCTACGAAGCAATTTTTCCCGGCGAGGTTGCCGGTCGCAACGAACGTCCGGGCTGGATCGTGAACCTCACCAATGACGGCTGGTTCGGCATCTCGACCGGCCCCTATCAGCATCTGGAGCAGGCGCGGATGCGCGCGATCGAACTCGGATTGCCGCTGGTCCGCTCCGCCAATACCGGCATCTCCGCGGTGATCGATCCGGCGGGACGAACCATCGCCAGCCTCGGTCTCGGCGTCGAAGGCATTTTGGACGCAAGCCTGCCCGCCGCGATCCCGCCGACGATCTATGCGCGGGTCGGCGACGTGCCTGCGGCCGTGCTCGTCGCGGTGGCCGTGCTTCTCGCGGTCCGCCGACGCGTGACCAAACGGCACCCCTGATCCCGCCATCAACGCCGAAGGGGCCGGAATCCTTTGACAACCGTGGTCTCACGGTTGACAGACTGCACGCGGGTTCCTCATTCTGCACCGACTGCAAAAGACAGTGGGCATTGCTAAATTTCTCCGCAATGTTTCCCAATAACAGGGTCTGATTTTTATGATGCTGGCACCTGAGGCATTCAATCGATTGCGCTGAGGGTGGTGTTTGGAGGCTGAGGAAATGTCGAAAGCGCCCAACCCTGTTGACAAATATGTCGGCAGCCGCGTGCGTATGCGCCGCATCATGTTGGGCATGAGCCAGGAAAAGCTCGGTGATGCTTTGGGCCTGACTTTCCAGCAGATCCAGAAGTACGAGAAGGGCACGAACCGGGTCGGCGCGAGCCGAATCCAGCAGATTGCCGAGATTCTCCAGGTGCCGGTGTCGTTCCTGTTCGAGGGCGGACCGAGCGGCGTGGCCGGCCCGGACGGCTTCGCAGAAGGCGCCTCGCCCTCCTACGTCTCGGACTTCCTTGCGACCTCCGAAGGACTCGCCTTGACCAAGGCGTTCACCCGAATCACTGATTCGAAGATGCGCCGCTCCATCGTCGATCTCGTCGAGCAGATTGCGGCACGCGAAGGCCCCGACAAGCGCTGACGCGCCAGCTCAATCGATTTGAGGCTGCGTCAAATCTGGCCTATGTCGTCATTTGTGGCCGCGCTTTGATGTGCGTCCTCTCAAATGATGCGATTCAAAGGCATAGATGCGCCCATGGCGAGCTCCAATTGGTTCGATACCCAAACTATTCTCGACGGCATCCGACGCTGGGTGGAGATCGAGACGCCGACAGAGGCGCCTGATCAGGTCAACAGGCTGGTGTCGCTGGTCGCGGATCATTATCGCGATCTGCCCGTCACGCTCGAGCGCGTCGCCGGCGTTGACGGCTGCGGCGATCATCTGCTGGCACGCTCGGCCTGGGGCCAGGACCAGCCCGGCATCCTGGTGCTGAGCCACCTCGATACCGTTCACCCCCTGGGATTCATCGAACGTCTGCCGTTCAAGGTCGAAGGCGACAGCGCGTTCGGTCCCGGCATCTACGACATGAAGGGCGGCGCCTACATCGCCCATATCGCGTTTCGCGCGCTTTGCGCCACGGCCGAGCGTTCGCCACTCGGAATCACCCACTTGTTCACCTCCGACGAGGAGATCGGCAGCCCCACCTCGCGCGCGCTGATCGAGACGGAAGGGCGCAAGGCCAAATACGTGCTGGTGACGGAGCCGGCGCGCGACGGCGGCAAGATCGTCACCGGACGCAAGGGCGTCGGACGCTTCCAGGTGTTCATCAAGGGCGTGCCGGCGCATGCCGGCTCGCGGCCCGAAGACGGTCGCAGCGCCGTCCGCGAGCTCGCCAATATCATCCTGACGCTGGAAGGGATGAACGACCCGGCGCGCGGCGTCTCCGTGAATGTCGGTGTGGTGCGCGGCGGCACGCGCCCCAACGTGACGCCGGAAGAGGCCTATGCCGAAGTCGATCTGCGCGTGCTGAGCCTCAAAGACGCGGAGGAGTTCGTCGGCAAGATCCTCGGGCTGACATCGAAGACCGAAGGCGTCACCGTCAAGGTCACGGGCGAGCTCAATCGTCCGCCTTACGAGAAGAGCAATGCAGGCGCCTCGCTCTACGAGCATGCGAAGACGCTCGCCGGCGAAATCGGCTTCGAGCTGATCGACACCCACACCGGCGGCGGCTCGGACGGCAATTTCACAGCTCCCCACACCGGCACGCTGGACGGGCTCGGCGTCGACGGCAAGGGCGCGCACACCCACTATGAGCAGCTCTATGTCTCGTCGCTCGAACCGCGCGCGCGGCTGCTCTATCGCCTGTATCAGACGCTGCGATGAGCGAACGCAAGTCAGATCCCGATCGCGATGACAGCGAGCGCGCCTTCTTCGGGCGCCGCAAGGGCCACAAGCTCAGGCAGCACCAGGCCGAGCTGATCGATCATCTGTTGCCGCATCTTGCGCTCGACGTCACGGGCGAGGCGCCGGGGAATGCGCGCGAGATCTTCGATCCCGCGGCGAACGACGTGCGGCTCGAGATCGGCTTCGGCGGCGGCGAGCATCTTGCGGCCGAGGCGCAGAACTTCGCCACGACCGGCTTCATCGGCTGCGAACCCTATGTCAACGGCATGGCGAAGATCCTGGCGCAGATCGAGGCCGGCAACATCGCCAACATCCGCCTGTTTGCCGGCGATGCCGCCGAGCTCCTGGCCTGGCTACCGCCAGCCTCGCTGTCGCGGATCGACCTGATCCATCCGGATCCCTGGCCGAAGCGGCGGCACTGGAAGCGGCGCTTCGTCCAGGACAGGACCATCGCTGCAATGGCGCGCGTGCTGAAGGTCGGCGGCGAATTCCGCTTCGTTTGCGACATCGACGATTACTGCGCCTGGACGCTGTCGCATCTTGCGCGCTCGACGGATTTCAAATGGCTTGCGGAGCGCGCCGACGATTTCCGGCAGCCCTGGGACGGCTACACGATGACACGCTACGGCCGGAAGGCCGCGCGCGAGGGTCGCAAGGCGGCTTACTTGCGGTTCAGAAGACAATGATCGTCGTTCCGGGGCGCGCAGAGCGCGAACCCGGAATGACCAGCAAAAGAACCTTAGATCGTCTGCCGGTTGCGCCAGAAATTCACGACGCGCTCCGCCGTCGTCGGCATCAGGCGCGTGAAGTTCATGCGGGCGGCCTCGATGTCGGCATTGGCCGGCGCGCGATGCGGACCGTACCAGAGCAGGATGAGCGCGCGCACCGTGGGCCAGCCGAGATTCAGCACGCGCCCCAGGATCAGAATCGGATCGTAGCGGTCGCCCGCGATCAGGCGGTCGAGGATCGAGAGGCGGACGCCGGACATCGCCGAGAGCGAGGCGATCGCTTCCTCGTATTTGCCTGCCTTGGCAAAGCCCAGCAGCGCGCTCTCGCCGAGATGGCCCTCGCGATGCAAGGCGAGCACCGTGCGCTGTGCCGCCGAGAAATCGCGCCGCGGCCCGGGCGGCAGCGCGGCCTCCTCGATGGCCGCCATGGCGCGCTTGATCTCGACCTGGCGCACGGGATTGACCACGCTGGAGAGACGGCGGCGGATGACGTCGAGCGTGCCGTCGAGCAGCTCTTTCAGGTGCTCGCCCGAAAGATCGTTGCGCTGGCCGATCTTGAGCGTCAGCACGCCGTCCTGCGCGGCACGCTTGATCAGCTCGGAATAGCTGCCAGGCGAGAACACCGCACCGGCATTGCCCGCGGCGCGACGCACCACGTCGCGATCGCCGCGCTCGACCAGCACGTCGGTGACGACGGACGACAGAACGGGGCGCTCCGTCATCGCCAGCAGATGCCCCTGGCCCTTCAGCCGCGCGATCTCGACCAGGGCGGCTTCGTCGAGCACGGGCGAGCGGCGCAGCACCGGGCCGGCCACCATGATCTCGTTTTCGCGCGCGAGCTGGTTCACCAGGTGCCGCGGCGCGTTGTCCAGGCGCGAGAAGCGCTCGGCGAGATCGACGCGCGAGGCGAGCTCGGCATGCGGCACGAGATCGATCAGGAGATCGTCGAAGAGATCGATGAGCTCGGGACGGAGCTTGTCCGGATCCTGGAAGAACAGTTCGGCGATGGCACGCGCGATTTCGCCACGACGCCGGGGGTCGCCGCGTTTGACGATTTCGTCCAGTCCGGGAATGAGCGACGTGGCAACGGTCATGAAAACGCAAACTCGTACAGGGCACGCCGCGGGTGCGCCCTTGGTCCAAGCCGCCCCACAATCAGGGAATTTAGGCCCCGTTGATGAAGGAAGCGTTGCGCGGGGGGCCGCCGGAATGGCGCAAAAAGCCTCGCCTGCCCTGCGATGGGCCTTGTCCGGGAGGGTGGAAAGGGCTATATCAGCGCCAATTCATCTTCTCATACGATCCGCGTAGTGAGAGTGGGCCCGAAAGGACCCGCTCTTTTTTATTACCTGAGCGCGGCTTGGCGGAAGATGCGGCCCGGCGAGCTGTCGGGAGAGTTCCGAAGCGGGCTTTGAAATCGTAACCAAGCCTTAACCATCGAGCGCCTTGACCCTGGATATGACCGAACCGACCACTGGTTCCACGGATGCCGAGTTGCTGGCCGAGCCGAGGCTCGTGGTCGAGCCGGGCGTCGCGGCTCGGGTGTCCGCGGTGGCAGGGCCCGTGCTCCAGGGCATGGGCTACCGCCTGGTGCGGATCCGCATCTCCGGTGAAGCCGGCTGCACCGTGCAGATCATGGCCGAGCGCCCTGACGGCTCGATGCAGATCGAGGATTGCGAGGCGATTTCGCGGGCGCTGTCGCCCGTGCTCGACGTCGCCGACCCCATCGATCGCGCCTACCGGCTGGAAATCTCCTCGCCGGGGATCGATCGCCCCCTGGTGCGGCGATCCGATTTCGAGCGCTATGCCGGGCACCTGGTGAAGGTCGAGATGGCGGTCGCCCATGAGGGGCGGAAGCGCTTCCGCGGCATGATCGGCCCTGTCGAAGGCGACCGCGTGCATCTGCATCGCGACGACGTCAAGGCGGGCGAGGAACGCGACGTTCTCCTGACGATGGAGGATATCAGCGAGGCCCGGCTGGTGCTGACCGATGAGCTGATCGCGGAATCGATGCGCCGTGGCAAGGCTGCGGCGCGCGAGATGCGCCGCAATCTCGGCCTGGAGCCGCCGGCTGCGCCTCACGCGAAAATCAGCGAAAAAACGACCAAGAACACCAAGCCTAAGAAGAAGCCGGCACCGACCAACACGAAGAAGCATCGCCTGGCCGCCGAACGCGCGCGGCGCGGCGAGATCGAGCCTGACGAAGGAGACTAGCCATGGCAGTCAGCGCCAATCGACTTGAATTGCTCCAGATCGCCGATGCCGTCGCGCGGGAGAAATCGATCGACCGCGGCATCGTCATCGCGGCGATGGAGGACGCCATCGCCAAGGCGGCACGGGCCCGCTACGGCAGCGAGACTGACGTTCACGCCGAGATCGACCCGAAAAAGGGCGAGCTGCGGCTGTCGCGCCACATGCTGGTGGTCGAGAAGGTCGAAAACCACTCCAACCAGATTTCGCTGGTGGATGCGCAGCGCGCCAATCCCGGCGCCCAGGTCGGCGACACCATCGCCGATACCCTGCCGCCGCTGGAATATGGCCGCATCGCCGCGCAGTCGGCCAAGCAGGTGATCGTGCAGAAGGTGCGCGAGGCCGAGCGCGACCGGCAATATCAGGAATTCAAGGACCGCATCGGCGACATCGTCAACGGCGTCGTCAAGCGCGTCGAATATGGCAGCGTGATCGTCGATCTCGGCCGGGGCGAGGCCATCATCCGCCGCGACGAGATGCTGCCGCGCGAGGTGTTCCGCAACGGCGACCGTGTCCGCGCCTACATCTTCGACGTCCGCCGCGAGACCCGCGGCCCGCAGATCTTCCTCTCCCGCACCCATCCGCAGTTCATGGCGAAGCTGTTCGCGCAGGAAGTGCCCGAGATCTACGACGGCATCGTCGAGATCAAGGCGGTTGCCCGCGATCCCGGCTCGCGCGCGAAAATCGGCGTGATTTCCCGCGATTCCTCGGTCGATCCGGTCGGCGCCTGCGTCGGTATGCGCGGCTCGCGCGTGCAGGCGGTGGTGAACGAATTGCAGGGCGAGAAGATCGACATCATTCCCTGGTCGCCCGACATCGCGACCTTCGTGGTCAACGCGCTGGCGCCGGCCGAAGTCTCCAAGGTTGTCATCGACGAAGACCGCGAGCGCATCGAGGTCGTCGTGCCCGATACCAACAACCAGCTCTCGCTGGCGATCGGCCGCCGCGGCCAGAACGTGCGTCTGGCCTCGCAGCTCACCGGCTGGGATATCGACATCCTGACCGAGCAGGAGGAATCGGAGCGCCGCCAGGCCGACTTCGAGAACTCCACCCGCGTCTTCATGGAATCGCTCAACGTCGACGAGGTGGTCGGCCAGCTGCTCGCGTCCGAAGGCTTCACCTCGGTCGAGGAACTCGCGATGGTCGACATCAAGGAGCTCGCCGGCATCGAGGGTTTTGACGAGGAGACCGCGCAGGAGCTCCAGAACCGCGCCCGCGAATATCTCGATCAGCAGGAAGCCGAGCTCGAGGCCAAGCGCGTGGAACTCGGCGTCGAGGACGCTCTCAAGGACGTGCCCGGCGTCACCTCGAAGATGCTGGTGAAGTTCGGCGAGAACGACATCAAGACCGTCGACGACCTCGCCGGTTGCGCCACCGACGATCTGGTCGGCTGGACCGAGCGCAAGGAAGGTGGCGAATCCACCAAATATCCGGGTGCGCTCGACGGTATCGACATCTCCCGTGACGATGCCGAAGCGATGATCATGCAGGCTCGCGTCAAGGCGGGCTGGATCACCGAGGCCGATCTCGCCAAGCCCGCTGAAGAGGCTGAGGCGACCGAAGATCAACCGGCTTAAGGGCGAAGGAGAATGTCCCTCGGATGCTCGCAGATACTGACCACGATCTCGACCATGGGCCGCGGACCGAAAGGTCCGCGACCATGCGGATGTGCGCGGTCAGCCGCGAGGTCCGGCCGATCGACGAGCTGATCCGTTTCGTTGTATCGCCCCAGGGCGACATAGTTCCCGATCTCAAGCGCAAGCTGCCCGGACGCGGCATGTGGATCACTGCCTCGCGCGAGGTGGTTGCGGAAGCCGTGCGGCGTCACCAATTTAACAAGGCCTTCAAGCGCGAGCTGCGCACCCCTCAGACGCTTCCCGCCGACATCGAGGCGCTCCTGGTCCGGAGCGTGACGGAAGCCCTTGGGATCGCCGCCAAGGCGGGCCAGATCGTGGCCGGCTTCGGCAAGGTCGAGAGCGCCCTGCGCGAAGGCACGGTCGAGGTCCTGATCCACGCCAGCGACGGGGCCGCGGACGGAATCCGCAAATTGGACATGCTGGCACGTCAAAATGCCGGAAATCGCGGCGCGAAGCCGCAGATTCCCGTCGTGACGGTACTGAAATCGATAGAATTGGATTTGGCACTGACCCGGTCAAATGTGATACATGCTGCCCTGCTCGCGGGCCCGGCGAGCAGGTCATTCCTGTCACGTAGCCAGATGCTGGTCCGATACCGGATGGCGGACGATGACAAGACTGCCGAAAAGCCCGGCCAGGATTTCTGAGAGACAACGACGACCCGATAGGACTGTGCGGCAACGCACAACGCTAACAGATCAGGATTAGGACTGCTGAATGGTTGATACCAAGACCCCTGACGACAAGAAGCTGAGCGTTCCGAGCAAGACGCTAACGCTCAAGCCGCGCGTCGAAACGGGCACTGTGCGCCAGAGCTTCAGCCATGGCCGCAGCAAGCAGGTCGTGGTCGAGAAGCGCGGCAAGCGCCGTATCGACGGCAGCCCCGAGCCGCAGGCTCCCACGGTTGTTGCAAAGCCGGCACCGGCCGCGCCCGCTCCGTCGCGCCCCGCTCCGCCCGCCCAGCCGCGCAACGCCGGTTCCGGCGTGGTGCTGCGTACCCTGACCGAGGACGAGCGTTCGGCCCGTGCCAGCGCGCTGGCCGATGCCAAGCTGCGCGAAGTCGAGGAACGCCGCCAGGCCGAGGAAGAGGCCCAGCGCCGCGCTGTCCGCGAGGCCGCCGAACGAGCCGAGCGCGAAGCCGCCGAAGCCCGCCGCAAGGCCGAGGACGAGCGCCATCGCCACGAGGACGAAGCCAAGCGGAAGGCCGAGACCGAGGCCAAGAAGCGTTTTGGCGAAGGCGAGCAGCCGGCATCGGCCGCGCGTCCCGCGACCGCGGCACCGGCCGCGCCTGCGCCGCGGCCCGGCGCCCCCGTGGCCCGGCCCGGAACCACGACGACCCGCCCGGGAACAACGACGGCGCGTCCTGCAACGACGACCGCGCAGCGTCCGGGTGCACCGGCAGGTCGCGGCCCCGCAGTTGCGGCCGAACCGGATGAGGACGAGGCACCGCGCCAGATCCGTCGCGGTCCCGGCGGCGCCGCGCGTCCCGCGCCCCCGCCCAAGACCACGCACAAGCCCGGCCCGCAGAAAGAGCGCGGCCGCCTCACCGTCGTCACTGCGCTCAACGCCGACGAGGTGCGCGAGCGCTCGATCGCCTCGTTCCGCCGCCGCACCCAGCGTCTGAAGGGCCACGCCTCGAACGAGCCGAAGGAAAAGCTCATTCGCGAGGTGGTCATTCCGGAAGCGATCACGATCCAGGAGCTCGCCAACCGCATGGCCGAGCGCGCGGTCGACGTCATCCGCATGCTGATGAAGCAGGGCGCGATGCACAAGATCACCGACGTGATCGACGCCGACACCGCGCAGCTGATCGCCGAAGAGCTCGGTCACACCGTCAAGCGCGTCGCCGCGTCGGACGTCGAAGAGGGTCTGTTCGACCAGGTCGACGATTCCACCGACACCGAGACGCGTTCGCCCGTGGTGACCGTGATGGGTCACGTCGACCACGGCAAGACCTCGCTGCTCGACGCGCTCCGTCACGCCAACGTGGTCTCCGGCGAAGCCGGCGGCATCACCCAGCATATCGGCGCCTATCAGGTGGTGTCGCCCGAAAGCGGCAAGAAGATCACCTTCATCGACACGCCCGGCCACGCCGCGTTCACCGCGATGCGCGCCCGCGGCGCCAAGGTCACCGACATCGTCGTTCTGGTGGTCGCTGCCGATGACGGCGTGATGCCGCAGACCGTCGAAGCCATCAACCACGCCAAGGCGGCGCGGGTGCCGATCATCGTTGCCATCAACAAGATCGACAAGCCCGATGCCAGGCCCGAGCGCGTGCGCACCGAGCTGCTCCAGCACGAAGTGCAGGTGGAATCCTTCGGCGGCGACGTCGTCGACGTCGAGGTGTCCGCCAAGAACAAGACCAATCTCGACAAGCTGCTCGAGATGATCGCGCTGCAGGCCGACATCCTCGACCTGAAGACCAATTCGGAGCGCCCGGCCGAAGGCACCGTGATCGAGGCCAAGCTCGACCGCGGCCGTGGCCCGGTCGCGACCGTGCTGGTCCAGCGCGGCACGCTCCGTGTCGGCGACATCATCGTTGCCGGCGCCGAGATGGGCCGCGTCCGCGCGCTGATCTCGGACCAGGGCGAGACGGTGCAGGAAGCGGGTCCGTCGGTGCCGGTCGAGGTGCTCGGCTTCAACGGTCCGCCGGAAGCCGGCGATCGCCTCGCCGTCGTCGAGAACGAAGCCCGCGCCCGCCAGGTCACGAGCTACCGCGCGCACCAGAAGCGCGAGAACGCGGCAGCCTCGATCTCCGGCATGCGCGGCTCGCTCGAGCAGATGATGTCGCAGCTGAAGACGGCGGGCCGCAAGGAATTCCCGCTGATCATCAAGGCCGACGTGCAGGGCTCGCTGGAAGCGATCCTCGGCTCGCTGGAGAAGCTCGGCACCGACGAAGTCGCCGCCCGCATCCTGCATGCCGGCGTCGGCGGTATTTCGGAGTCGGACGTGACGCTCGCGGAAGGCTTCAACGCCGCGATCATCGGCTTCTCGGTTCGTGCCAACAAGGAAGCCGCTGCGGCCGCCAAGCGCAACGGCATCGAGATCCGCTACTACAACATCATCTACGACCTCGTGGACGACGTGAAGAAGGCGATGAGCGGTCTGCTCGCGCCGACCTTGCGCGAAACCATGCTCGGCAACGCCGCGATCCTGGAGATCTTCAACATCTCCAAGGTCGGCAAGGTCGCCGGCTGCCGCGTCACCGACGGCACCGTGGAACGCGGCGCCAATGTGCGTCTGATCCGCGACAACGTCGTCGTGCACGAAGGCAAGCTGTCGACGCTGAAGCGCTTCAAGGACGAAGTGAAGGAAGTCCAGTCCGGTCAGGAATGCGGCATGGCCTTCGAGAACTATCACGACATGCGTGCCGGTGACGTGATCGAGTGTTATCGCGTGGAGACGATCCAGCGCTCCCTGTAAGTCCAAATCTTACCGAAGCGCCCGGATCTTTTTGAACTGAAATAGCGGGAGTGAGATGGCCGGATTTTTCCGGCCATCCACGCCTCTTCGTTTCAACAGGACAAATGACAATGCTCGTGTCCCAAACACGGGCATGACGAGGTGATTTTCAGACCATGCCCCGCCACCATCAAAAGAAGAGTTCCGCGCCAGGCGGAGGCTCGCAACGCCAGTTGCGGGTCGGCGAACAGGTTCGCCATGCGATGGCCGAGATTCTGGCGCAAGGCAACGTGCATGATGCGGACCTCGAAGGTCACATCGTCACCGTGCCGGAGGTGCGGATGTCGCCCGACCTGAAGCTCGCGACAATCTACGTGATGCCGCTCGGTGGCCGCGACACCGAGGTCGTCATCGCTGCGCTCGAGCGCAACAAGAAATTCCTTCGCGGCGAAGTCGCGCGGCGCGTTAACCTGAAATTTGCACCTGATGTTCGCTTCCGCGTCGACGAGCGATTCGACGAAGCGGAACGGATCGAGAAGCTTTTGCGAACACCTGCGGTGCAGAAGGACCTGGAACAGGATCCGGATTCGGATCGGGAAGAAGAGCAATGACGATGGACCCGGCTCACGGCACGATCGGCGGTGAAGAGGCCGATCAGCGCGACGTGCAGAAAAATAATTTTGCGGACATGGGCGGCAATTCTCAGCCGCATCAGGAGCCGCGCCGCGTCAACAACGATCCCCGCGCCAGGCAGCAGAAGGGCAACCAGGTTCGCCGCGACCGCCGCGACGTCCACGGCTGGGTTGTGCTCGACAAGCCGATCGGCATGACCTCGACGCAGGCCGTCGCCGTGCTCAAGCGCCTGTTCAACGCCAAGCGCGCCGGCCACGCCGGCACGCTCGATCCGCTCGCTTCCGGCGGCCTGCCGATCGCGCTCGGCGAAGCCACCAAGACGGTTCCCTTCGTCATGGACGGCCGCAAGCGCTACCAGTTCACCGTGTGCTGGGGCGAGGAGCGCGACACCGACGACATCGAGGGCCGGGTCACCGCGACCTCCGACCAGCGCCCGACCCGGGAGGCCATCCTGGCGCTCTTGCCCCGCTTCACCGGGGTGATCGAGCAGATCCCGCCGCGTTATTCCGCGATCAAGGTCCAGGGCGAGCGCGCCTATGACCTCGCCCGCGACGGCGAGGTCGTGGAACTGGCTCCCCGCCCGGTCGAGATTCACCAATTAACCCTTGTGGATCAACCGGATAACGACCGGGCCGTGTTCGAGGCCGAGTGCGGCAAGGGCACCTATGTCCGCGCCCTCGCCCGCGATATGGGCCGGATTCTGGGCACTTACGGCCATATCTGCGCGCTGCGGCGGACCCTGGTCGGCCCTTTTGGCGAAAACGACATGATTCCGCTGGATCAGTTGGAGGCTTTGTGCGATAGAGCCGCGTCCGGCGAGGGAAGCCTCGCCGACGCGCTTTTGCCCGTTGAGACCGCGCTGGACGACATCCCGGCACTGGCCGTCACTCGGGCTGATGCGGCAAGGCTCCATCGGGGCCAGGCCGTTTTGTTGCGCGGACGGGATGCGCCCACTTGTAGCGGCACAGTCTATGTCACGGTGGCAGGCCGCCTTTTGGCGCTTGCCGAAGTCGGCAATGGCGAAATCATCCCCAAGCGTGTGTTCAACCTGACCGGCCTGACTGCCAGCCCCGGTCGCAACGAGAGAAATTGACGATGTCGATTGCCGCAGAACGCAAAGCGGAAGTCATCAAGACGAATGCCACCAAGGCCGGCGATACCGGCTCGCCCGAGGTTCAGGTCGCGATCCTGTCGGAACGCATCAACAACCTCACCAACCATTTCAAGACCCACGTGAAGGACAACCATTCGCGTCGCGGCCTCTTGAAGCTGGTCTCGACCCGCCGCTCGCTCCTCGACTACCTCAAGAAGAGGGACGAGGCGCGCTACAAGGCGCTGCTCGAGAAGCACAACATTCGTCGTTAAGTGTTCCGGCGCGCGCCACTGGCGCGCGTTTTCGCGCGTGGTTTCGAACGAAAGCGTTTGTTTAAAGGTTTTTGATCGAGGCTGCGTGCGCGTCGGGTGCAAGCCGTTGACGGCTAGCATCCGGGGCATGATCGGCGAAGACCGCGGTTCGGTGTTCGCGTTCGTGCCGACTGACAGTCCAGCAGCAATCCGGCGGCTGGGCACAACGGGCGAGGCGCCCGTATGACCCGAAAGGATGGACGCCATCCGAATTCCAAAAACCATGGCAGGATCGCAGGACGCTGATCATTCGCTCCGATCAGCGTCCCGCAATCTTGCGCATGGTTTTTGTTTTTCGAAGCGTCCCTTGTTTCGAGAACCCATGAAAGAAGACCTCTATGTTCAATAAGCATTCAGTCGAGATCGACTGGGGCGGACGCCCTCTCAAGCTCGAAACCGGCAAGATCGCCCGCCAGGCCGACGGCGCCGTCGTCGCCACCTATGGCGAGACCGTGGTGCTCGCCACCGTCGTCGCGGCGAAGGCGCCGCGCGAAGGCGTCGACTTCCTGCCGCTGACCGTCGACTACCAGGAGAAGACCTACGCCGCGGGCCGCATTCCCGGCGGCTATTTCAAGCGCGAGGGCCGTCCGACCGAGAAGGAGACGCTGGTCTCCCGCCTGATCGACCGTCCGATCCGTCCGCTGTTCGTCGATGGCTGGCGCAACGAGACCCAGGTGATCGCCACCGTGCTGTCGCACGACATGGAGAACGATCCCGACATCGTCGCGCTGGTGGCATCGTCCGCCGCGCTGACCCTATCCGGCGCTCCCTTCAAGGGTCCGATCGGCGCCGCGCGCGTTGGCTTCGTCAATGACGAATACGTGCTCAACCCGACGCTCGACGAGATGGTCGACACCCAGCTCGACCTCGTCGTCGCCGGCACCGCCGACGCCGTGCTGATGGTGGAATCGGAAGCCAAGGAGCTGAACGAAGACATCATGCTCGGCGCCGTGATGTTCGGTCACCGCCACTTCCAGCCGGTGATCAACGCGATCATCGAGCTCGCCGAGAAGGCCGCCAAGGAGCCGCGCGAAGTCACCGTCATCGACAATGCCGCGCTCGAGAAGGAAATGCTCGGCCTCGTCGAGCAGGAACTGCGCGCCGCCTACGCCATTCCGGTCAAGCAGGATCGCTACGCCGCGGTCGGCAAGGTCAAGGAAAAGGTGATCGCCCATTATTTCCCCGAAGGGCAGGAGCCGAAATACGACAAGCTGCGCATCGCCGGCGTGTTCAAGGAGCTGGAAGCCAAGATCGTTCGCTGGAACATCCTCGACACCGGCAAGCGCATCGACGGCCGCGACAGCAAGACCGTGCGCAACATCATCGCCGAAGTCGGCGTGCTGCCACGCGCTCACGGCTCGGCGCTGTTCACCCGCGGCGAGACCCAGGCGATGGTCGTGACCACGCTCGGCACCGGCGAGGACGAGCAGTACATCGACGCGCTGTCGGGAACGTACAAAGAGACGTTCCTGCTGCACTACAACTTCCCCCCCTACTCGGTCGGTGAGACCGGTCGCCTCGGCGGCACCAAGCGCCGCGAGATCGGCCACGGCAAGCTCGCCTGGCGCGCGATCCACCCGGTGCTGCCGCCGCATCACGAGTTTCCGTACACGATCCGCGTGGTCTCCGAGATCACCGAATCCAACGGCTCCTCGTCGATGGCTTCGGTCTGCGGCGCCTCGCTCGCGCTGATGGACGCCGGCGTGCCGTTGAAGCGGCCGACCGCGGGCATCGCGATGGGCCTGATCCTCGAAGACAAGCGCTTTGCGGTTCTCTCCGACATCCTCGGTGACGAGGATCATCTCGGCGACATGGACTTCAAGGTCGCCGGCACGGAATCGGGCATCACCTCGCTCCAGATGGACATCAAGATCGAGGGCATCACCGAGGAGATCATGAAGGTCGCTCTCGGCCAGGCCAAGGATGGGCGTATCCACATCCTCGGCGAGATGGCCAAGGCGCTCACGAACGCCCGCGCCGAGCTCGGCGAATACGCGCCGCGCATCGAGACCTTCAAGATCCCGACCGACAAGATCCGCGAAGTGATCGGCACCGGCGGCAAGGTGATCCGCGAGATCGTCGAGAAGACCGGCGCCAAGGTCAACATCGAGGACGACGGCACCGTGAAGGTCGCCTCCAGCGACGGCGAGGCGATGAAGGCCGCGATCAAGTGGATCAAGTCGATCGCGTCCGAGCCGGAAGTCGGCCAGATCTATGACGGCACCGTCGTCAAGGTGATGGAGTTCGGCGCCTTCGTGAACTTCTTCGGCTCCAAGGACGGCCTCGTTCACATCAGCCAGCTCGCTTCGGCGCGCGTGCAGAAGACCTCCGACGTCGTCAAGGAAGGCGACAAGGTCAAGGTCAAGCTGCTCGGCTTCGACGACCGCGGCAAGACCCGCCTCTCGATGAAGGTGGTCGACCAGACCACCGGCGAGGACCTCGAGGCCAAGGACAAGGCCGCCGAGGGCGAGAAGGCCCCGCGCGAAGCGGCCGGCGAGTAAGTTCTCGTACCATCAGAAACACGAAAGGGCGGCCGAAAGGCCGCCCTTTTTGTTTGGGTTCGCTCCGGGCGAAATGCGTGCCCTCTCCCGCAAGCGGGAGAGGGCACCGACTCAGGCCGCGAGATCGAACCGGTCGAGGTTCATCACCTTGGTCCAGGCCTTGGCGAAGTCCTTGACGAACTGCTCCTTGGAGTCCGACGTGGCATAGACCTCGGCGTAGGCGCGAAGCTGCGAGTGCGCGCCGAAGATGAGATCGGCGCGCGTGCCGGTCCCCTTCACCGCGTTGGTCTTGCGGTCGCGAGCCTCGTAGGTGCCGTCGGCCGCTTGCGTCCACTGCGCGCTCATGTCGAGCAGGTTGACGAAGAAGTCGTTGCTCAGCGTGCCCACCTTCGCGGTGAGAACGCCATGCTTCGAACCGTTCGCATTGGCGCCGAGCACGCGCAGGCCGCCGACCAGCACGGTCAACTCAGGTCCGGTGAGCTTCAGAAGCTGCGCGCGATCGACGAGCGCTTCTTCCTGCTGCAGGAACTGATGCTTCTTGCTGATGTAGTTGCGGAAGCCATCGGCCCGCGGCTCGAGCGGCGCGAAGGACGCCACGTCGGTCTGCTCCTGCGAGGCATCCATACGGCCCGGCGTGAACGCGACCTTGACGTCGACGCCGGCGTCCTTCGCGGCCTTCTCGACCGCGGCGGTGCCGCCGAGGACGATCAGGTCGGCGAGCGAGACCTTCTTCGCGCCGGCCGAGGCGTTGAACTCCTTCTGGATCGCTTCGAGCTTGCCGAGGACCTTCGAGAGCTGAGCCGGCTGGTTCACCTCCCAGTCCTTCTGGGGGCTGAGACGAATGCGCGCGCCGTTGGCGCCGCCGCGCTTGTCCGAGCCGCGGAACGTCGATGCCGACGCCCACGCCGTCGAGACCAGCTCCGGCACCGAGAGGCCCGAGGCCAGGATCTTCGTCTTCAGCGCAGCGATGTCCTGATCGCCGACCAGCTCGTGATTCACGGCCGGGATCGGATCCTGCCAGATCAGCGTCTCCTTCGGCACCAGCGGGCCGAGATAGCGCACGATCGGACCCATGTCGCGATGGGTGAGCTTGAACCAGGCGCGGGCGAAGGCGTCCGCGAACTGATCGGGGTTCTCGAGGAAACGCCGCGAGATCTTCTCATAGGCCGGATCCATGCGCAGCGAGAGGTCGGTGGTCAGCATCGTCGGCCGATGCTTCTTGGACTTGTCGAAGGCGTCGGGAATGATCGCGTCGGCACCCTTGGCCGTCCACTGGTTCGCACCGCCCGGGCTCTTCGTCAGCTCCCATTCGTACTTGAACAGGTTCTCGAAGAAGTTGTTGCTCCACTTCGTCGGCGTCGTCGTCCATGTCACCTCGAGACCGCTGGTGATGGAATCGCCCGCCAGGCCCGAGGCGTGCTTGCTCTTCCAGCCGAGGCCCTGATCCTCGATCGCGCCCGCTTCCGGTTCCGGTCCGACCAGCGACGGATCGCCCGCACCATGGGTCTTGCCGAAGGTATGACCGCCGGCGATCAGCGCGACGGTTTCCTCGTCGTTCATCGCCATGCGGAAGAAGGTCTCGCGGATGTCCTTTGCCGCGGCGATCGGGTCCGGCTTGCCGTTCGGGCCTTCAGGATTGACGTAGATGAGGCCCATCTGCACCGCGCCGAGCGGCTCGGCGAGCTGGCGTTCGCCGCTGTAGCGCTCATCGCCCAGCCAGGTGCCTTCCGGACCCCAATAGAGCTCTTCCGGCTCCCAGACGTCGGCGCGGCCGCCGGCGAAACCGAAGGTCTTGAAGCCCATCGACTCCAGCGCGACGTTGCCGGCAAGCACCATCAAATCGGCCCAGGAGATCTTGCGGCCGTATTTCTGCTTGATCGGCCAGAGCAGCCGGCGCGCCTTGTCGAGATTGGCGTTGTCAGGCCAGCTGTTGAGCGGCGCGAAGCGCTGCTGACCGGCCCCGGCGCCACCGCGCCCGTCGGTGATGCGGTAGGTGCCCGCGCTGTGCCAGGCCATGCGGATCATCAGGCCGCCATAATGACCGAAGTCGGCGGGCCACCACTCCTGCGAGTCCGTCATCAAGGCGGTCAGGTCCTTGATGACCGCGTTCAGGTCGAGCGTCTTGAATTCCTTGGCGTAGTCGAATTCCTTGCCCATCGGGTCGGACAGGCCGGAATTCTTGTGCAGCATCTCGATGCTGAGCTGGGTCGGCCACCAGTCGCGGTTTGCCGGCGCGCGTTTTCCACCCGAAAACGGGCACTTCGAAGTGTCGTCCATGAATACCTCCTCTGGTGGCGTCGAACTCGCGCCTTTGACCAGGTAGAACCACTCTAAGCCCCGCATTCCATCAGGGGAAGTTGACTTTAGTGATCGCTGCGATAAGATTTTCTGATGGTCAACGTGACGATGCGCCAGCTCCGGTATTTCGACGCGCTGGCGCGTCACGGGCATTTCGGGCGCGCGGCGGAGGCGAGCTCGATCTCGCAGCCGGCCCTGTCGATGCAGATCAAGGAACTGGAGGAAGCGCTCGGCGGCCTGCTGCTGGAGCGTACCGCCCGGCAGGTCGCGCTGACGCGGTTCGGCGAAGAGCTCGCGCCGCGCGTCCGCGACATCCTGCGCTCGGTCGATGAACTCGGCGATTTCGCGCGGGCGTCGCAGGACCGCTTCGCCGGCCGCCTGCGCATCGGCATGATCCCGACGATCGCGCCCTACCTGCTGCCCAAGATCACCAAGAATCTCACGCGCATGCATCCGGAACTCGACATCCGCGTGCGCGAGACGATGACGCCGCGGCTGATCCAGGAACTGGTCGAAGGCCGGCTCGACACCGCCATCGTCGCGCTGCCTGTGTCCGAGTCCTCGCTCACCGAGGTCGCCCTGTTCGAGGAAAAATTCCTGCTGGTGCGGCCGGGCGCGGATGAGGGAACGCCCGCACCCTCGCGCGAGATGATGCGGGAGATGCGGCTCCTGCTGCTCGAGGAGGGACACTGCTTTCGCGACCAGGCACTGTCGTTCTGCAACATGCAGTCGGCGCCGCCGCGCGAGATGCTGGATGCGAATTCGCTGTCGACGCTGGTCCAGATGGTCAGCGCCGGCATCGGGGTCACCTTGATCCCGGAGATGGCGGTGCCGGTGGAGACGCGATCGGCCTCGGTCTCGCTGACGCGCTTTCGCGACCCGCAGCCCTCGCGCACCATCGGCATGGTCTGGCGCAAGACCAGCCCGCTGGCGCGGCAGCTGCTCCAGATTTCCGAGGTGGTGTGCCTGTCGGCCGGCAAGGTGCGGACACGGCCATCCGTGCGCAATCAGCGGGCCTGAAGCCTCGATGTTGCATCCCGTCATCCGCCCCGCCCGCGCCGACGAATATGACGAGATCGGCCGCGTCTGGATGGAAAGCTGGGTCTCGACCGGCCTTGCCGAGGCGAGTGAATTCCTGCTGGCAAACCTGCGCGCACGCATCAGGCGCGAGATCGAGAACGGCTGGAGCCTGTTCGTCGCCGACGACAACGGCACGATCGCCGCCATGCTGGCGCTGCATCTGCCAAAACGCTATCTCGACATGCTTTTCGTCGGGCCCGCCTACCAGGGCCAATCGCTCGGACGGCAATTACTCGCCTTCACGCGCACGCAAATGCCCGACGAGATGTACCTGCGCTGCGTCCGCGAGAACGAAAAGGCCTGGCGCTGGTACGAGCGCGAGGGTTTTGTGTTCGAGAAGGAAGAGGTTGAACCGTCGAACGGGTTCGTGATGAAGTGCTACCAGTGGAAGCGGTAGCGCGCCGCCGGATAGGCAGTGACCACCGGCCGCAGCTTGCGGTTGTCGCAATCCCGACCTAGTGTGGCGTGTCCGACATTCTCCTGCTGACATTCTCCTGCTTCTGATCTTCTGGAATCCATGGTTCGAACTGCTGTCTCGGTCGTCGCCCTGCTGACCTTGCTCGCTCCGGCAGCTGCGCAAACCCCTCCCGCAACCACCGCACTTCCCGCTCAAACTGCGACACCGGCAAAGCCAGCGGCCAAGAAGGCCGCGAAGCCGAAAGCGGCGCCGGCCAAACCCGCGGAACAGACGACTGCCGACCTTGCGGCATCGGTGTGATCGCGGCGACGCAGGAGCCGTTCGTCGTCGAGAAGATCGGCCTAACGGTGTTCGGCAACGAATATGCGGAAGTGCCGGTTTCCTGGGGCCTTGACGATCTTGTTTTCGCACGAGCGCGTGCGGCGGCGGGGGCCACGCCGCTCCGGCGAATCGCCTACGCCAAAGGCGCGTTCGACACATATTATCACCCGAAGCCCAGCCTGTTTCGCAATGACCGCGAAGAGCTGTCGAACCTGGTCCGTCAGATTGCGGGCAATGCTGGCTGCGAACGATATATCGTCGTCACGCGCGGCGATGGGATGCTGCCGGGAACCAATCAGCCGCTCCGGGGACTCGGCATTCTCAATCGTGGTGTAGGTATCATCAGTTATTCGTATCTTTACGTCTATGTCGGCGTGACCGTGCTCGACGGCCAGACCTTTGAAATCAAGAAGGGGCCTGGCGTGACGTTGGAAGGTGTCATGAAGCATATGGCTGACAACTTGGTGCAAGACGAACATCTGCGCAAAGTAGACAACTCCCTGTTTCCGGCCACGGCGGCCGACTCCGCCAGCAACACGACCCTGCGCGACAACATTCGCGATTTCCTGACGGAGCGGCTGGACAAGACCTTGCCGCCCTATTTCGCGCAGTGAGGCGCGGTGACGTGTGACGATGAACCTGCTTGCCGCTGCATTGGTCTCATATGCGCTGTTGTCGCCGACAGGTGGGCAAGTGCAGCCTGCGCCAAAGCCGGAGGTGGTCAGGCCAACCGTCAGGAAACCCGCAACTGTCGCTCCGACCAAGCCTGTCGAAACTGGCCCGTGCCAGATCGGCGTGATCTCATTTGCCGGCGACCTTTTCTGGGTCGAAAAATACGGGGCACTCAAGTTTCTCAATACGTATGCGCAAACATCCGTCGCCGCTTGGGGACTCGATGAACTTGTCGTCTCGCGGGTCCGCGCTGCCGCCCCGGGCAGCTCTGTCAGGGGAATTCCGTACACGCGGCAGGAACTCGACGAAGGTCGTCGGCAGCGATCGGTCTTTCGCGATTCCGACGGGAACGTCCTACGATTTGTTCAATACCTCGCCGGCCGCACCCGCTGCGAGCGCTATGTTACTGTGCTCAGGCATGGTGGCACTCAGCGGGAATTTGGCATCGGCATCTCGCACCATCTCGATGCGCGCGTGTTTCTCTTCGCGATTATGTTCGTTCGCGTCTACGACGGCCGAACGTTCGAAATCATCAGTGAAGCGCCAGCGCGCGAAGACGACTACTCTGCGCTGCAGCGTGCTCTCCATGACGAACTTGGTGGCCCCTATCGCAAACTGGATGCTGCGATGTTTCCGGCGAAGCCGGCGGACGCGGCCAAAAATCCGGTCCTGCGCGACGGCGTGCGGGATATGCTAACGAAGAGCTTGGACAAAACCCTGCCGGCTCTGCTTCGACGACAGGTTCGGTCTCCCGAGCGCTGACAGATCGCACCCTCGCGTCGAAGATCGTCGATCGGTCCGCGATCAGGATTAACGTTGACCAACATGTCGTTCTCGCAGCAGGTCTCTTGCCCAGGCGTAGTACGTTGCGAATGCACGGCAAACGCGCCATGAATTGCGCGCTGTTCGCCTCCTGCCGATGGAAGGTTTCTCGCCATGATCAAGCTCTACTGGTCGCCCCGTTCTCGCTCGTTCACGACGCTCTGGCTGATGGAAGAGAGCGGCCTGCCCTATGAGCGCGTGCTGACCGACATCTCGACCGGTGCGCAGAAGGCGCCGGACTATTTGAAGGTCAATCCGATGGGCAAGGTGCCGGCGCTCAGCGACGGAGACGCTGCGCTCGGCGAGGCCGCGGCGATCTGCGCCTATATCGCCGACCGCTATCCCGAGACGAAGCTTGCGCCCGCGGTGACCGATCCGCGCCGCGCGCGCTATCTGCAATGGCTGTTCTTCTCGCCGGGCTGCATCGAGCCCGCCATCATCCAGATCTTCACCAAGATCGAGATCGCGACCTCGACGGCGGCTTGGGGCAGCGCGACGCAGGTGTTCGACGTGCTGGAAGCTGCGCTCGCCGAGGGGCCGTGGATTCTCGGCGAGGAGTTTTCCGCCGCCGACGTCACGATCGGCTCCGGCCTGAACTACGCGGTGCGCCTGTTCAAGATGGTGCCGTCGCGCCCGGCCTTCGATGCCTATCTGGCACGCTGCATGGCGCGGCCGGCGTTCCAGCGCGCGGAGAAGATCGCGGCCGGTTAGACCGGAGATCGTAGGGTGGGCAAAGGCGCTCTTGCGCCGTGCCCACCTCTCTCGACGAGAGCGACGGAAGAAGTGGGCACGCTTCGCTTTGCCCACCCTACGGAAGGATCCTATTCCGACGTCTTCAGATCGTCCGGCCTCGGCATCAAGACGATGTTGTAGCCGGAATCGACGTAATGGATCTCGCCGGTCACGCCGCCGGAGAGATCCGACAGCAGATACAGCGCCGAGCCGCCGAGCTCGTCGAGCGTGACGCCGCGGCGGAGCGGCGAATGTTTTTGCATGAAGGCAAACATCGCGCGCGCCTCACCGATGCCGGAGCCGGCGAGCGTGCGGATGGGACCGGCGGAGATCGCGTTGACGCGGATGCCGCGCGGTCCGAAATCGGAGGCGAGGTAGCGCACGGAGGCTTCCAGCGCCGCCTTGGCCACGCCCATCACATTGTAGTTCGGCATCGCGCGCTCGGAGGCGCCGAAGGTCAGCGTGATCATACTGCCGCCCTCCGTCATCAGCTCGGCGGCGCGTTTTGCGACCTCCGTGAACGAGAAGCAGGAGATCACCATGGTGCGCGAAAAATTCTCGCGGCTGGTGTCGGCGTAGCGGCCCTTCAACTCGTTCTTGTCGGCGAAGCCGATCGCATGGATCACGAAATCGAGCCGGCCCCACTTTTCGCGGAGCACGGCAAAGGTGGCATCGACGCTGGCGATGTCCTCGACGTCGCACGGCAGCACCAGATCCACACCAAGCTGCTCCGCCAGCGGCTTGACGCGCTTGCCCAAGGCATCGCCCTGGAAGGTGAAGGCAAGCTCGGCGCCGTGGGCATGCAGCGTCTTCGCCATGCCCCACGCGATCGAATGATCATTGGCGATGCCCATGATCAGACCGCGCTTGCCCTTCATCAAACCTTCCATTGCCCACCATTCTCCGCTCTTCGTCATGCCCGGGCTCGTCCCGGGCATCCACGTTCTTCCGAGCCTCAGGCCAAGACGTGGATGGCCGGGACAAGCCCGGCCATGACGAAACAATCACCAGTCGCCGATAGTAACGTCACACATCCAGCCGGCTGAACACCAGCGTGGCGTTGGTGCCGCCGAAGCCGAAGGAGTTCGACAGCACGGTGCCGATCTTGACGTTGTCGATGCGCTTGCGCACGATCGGCATGTCGGCGAACACGGGATCGAGCTCCTGGATGTGCGCGCTCTCGCAGATGAAGCCGTTGTTCATCATCAGCAGCGAGTAGATCGCCTCCTGCACGCCGGTGGCGCCCAGCGAATGGCCGGTCAGCGCCTTGGTCGCCGAGATCGGCGGGCACTTCTCGCCACTTCCGAACACCCGACGGAGCGCGTCAATCTCCGGCGGATCGCCGGCCGGCGTCGAGGTCGCATGCGGATTGATGTAGTCGACCTTGGTCTTCACCGTCGACATCGCCATGCGCATGCAGCGCTCGGCACCCTCGCCGGAAGGCGCGACCATGTCGTAGCCATCGGACGTCGCGCCATAACCGACGATCTCGCCATAGATGCGCGCGCCGCGCGCCTTGGCATGCTCGAGCTCTTCCAGCACCAGCACGCCGGCGCCGCCGGCGATGACGAAGCCGTCGCGGTTGACGTCGTAGGGACGCGACGCCGTGGCAGGCGTATCGTTGTACTTCGAGGACATCGCGCCCATGGCGTCGAACAGCACCGACAGCGACCAGTCGAGCTCCTCGCAGCCGCCGGCGAAGATGACGTCCTGCTTGCCGATCTGGATCGTCTCATAGGCGTTGCCGACGCAGTGGTTCGACGTCGCGCAGGCCGAGGAGATCGAATAGTTGACGCCCTTGATCTTGAACCAGGTCGCGAGCGTCGCCGAGGCCGTCGAGGACATCGCCTTCGGCACGGCAAACGGTCCGACGCGCTTCGGCCCCTTGGTGCGGGTGATGTCGGCGGATTCGACGATGGTCCGGGCGGACGGGCCGCCGGAGCCCATGATGATGCCGGTGCGGATGTTGGAGACTTCGTCGGGCCCTAGACCGGAATCCTGGATCGCCTGCTCCATCGCGACGTGATTCCACGCTGCGCCCTGGCCGAGGAAACGCATGGCGCGGCGATCGACCACTGTCGAAGGATCGAGCGTAGGCTCACCCTGCACCTGCGAACGGAAGCCGAGCTCGGCATATTTCTCAGCCCGCGAAATGCCCGACTTCGCCTCGTGAAGGCTCGCAAGCACTTCCTGGGTGTTGTTTCCGATGGACGAGACGATGCCCATCCCGGTGACCACAACCCGCCTCATGACAGCCTCGCCTAAATCGTTGTCTTTCTTTGTGATGCGTTCAGCCCAGGCTCGTGCCCTGCTTGAACAGGCCGACCTTCAGGTCCTTCGCGCGATAGATAATCTGGTCGTCGACCGAAATCCACCCGTCGGCAATACCGAGCACGAGCTTTGACCGCATCACGCGCTTGATATCGACGTTGTACACAACCTTGCGGGCCTCGGGCAGCACCTGGCCGCTGAACTTCAGCTCGTTCAGCCCAAGCGCACGACCGCGACCTTCGCCGCCGCTCCAGCCCAGGTAGAAGCCGACCATCTGCCACAGCGCATCGAGGCCGAGGCAGCCGGGCATCACCGGATCGTTCTTGAAATGGCAGCCGAAGAACCAGAGGTCGGGCTTCACGTCGAGCTCGGCACGCACCAACCCCTTGCCGAACTCGCCGCCATTGTCGTTGATGTCCGTGATGCGGTCGAACATGAGCATCGGCGGCAGCGGCAGCTGGGCATTGCCCGGGCCGAACATCTCGCCGCGGGCACACGCCAGCAGATCTTCGTATTCGTAACCGTTGCGCCTGTTCAGCATGCATGAGCCTCTGTTCAAAGTCCGATTGAGCGACGTTTTTTGGCGAAAATGGGCCCCGTCCCGGTCGGGGAGCAACGCCAGCAGCCATCGTCAGGCGCAACTCCCACAAGCCGCGGATGGACTGCGGACCGGGCCTCGATGCCCGGATGCACCAAAATCGGCTAAGCGGAACCGCGCGCTCTCTAACACAGGCCATTTCGGTGGCAAAGCGCTGTCATGAAGGTAAAATGACGGGCGGCTCGCTCGGTTCCAGTCTGATTAGAACCTCTCTAGTTGCGAGAAACTTGCATCTGCATCTATCTGTTCTTATATTGCAGATAGATACTGTTCACGCGTGCCCGAAATCTGGAAATGAGCGAGAATACCGCGCCCCGCCACGACGATGACGTCCATGCCGCAGCCCTCCTGTCCGGCCGCCAGCCGGCCTTGACCGGCTGCCCGTGGCACGACGTTAACGAAATGCTCCAGTCCGCCGGGCTCCGTCCGACGCGCCAGCGCATGGCGCTGGGCTGGCTCCTGTTCGGCAAGGGTGCGCGCCACCTTACGGCGGAAATGCTGTACGAGGAAGCCACGCTGGCCAAGGTTCCGGTGTCGCTGGCGACCGTCTACAACACGCTGAACCAGCTCACCGACGCCGGCCTGCTCCGTCAGGTCAGTGTCGACGGCACCAAGACCTATTTCGATACCAACGTCACCACCCACCACCACTATTACCTCGAGAACAGCCATGAGCTGGTCGACATCGAGGATCCGCATCTGGCCCTGTCCAAGATGCCGGAGGTGCCCGAGGGTTACGAGATTTCGCGCATCGACATGGTCGTGCGCCTGCGCAAGAAGCGCTGAGGTATTTCTCCTGCGTCGTCCCGGCGAAGGCCGGGACCCATACCGCGTGATCCCTCAATGAGGCATGCCGGTTGACGCCTTCAAAAACAGCTCAGGCCCGGGGTATGGGTCCCGGCCTTCGCCGGGACGACACCAACGTCAATTCACCTGCTCGTCCGAATACACGCCCCAGAGGCGTTCCTGCTGGATCCAGCCGTCAAAGCCGTTACCGGTGACGCGGCACCAGTTTGCGCTGCACTTCTTCACCTGGGTGACCACACCGGCCTGGAGCTTGGCCGCAACCGCGCTGTCGGGATCGGCGCGGTCGTAGATCGGCGCGAGCTCGTCCTTGTGCTTCATGGTGACGACCGCGGTGCGGCGGCCCGACAGCAGCGAATGATAGACCCAGCCCTCGGCGCCTTCGGAATCGCGCACCCGGCGCCAGTTCTCGAACTCGGCGGTGATTTCGACCGGCAGGCCGGCACGGGTGTAGACCCAGGCCACGTCATTGTCCTTGGTCGGACCGGCGCGGACGTTCACGTGATCCGACTTGAGGCTGACATAGCGGGGCACCGGGAGGCCGCTGGCACTCTGGGGGGTATTGTCCTTCGCCGAATGCGAGGGGCTGACCGAGGCGCTCAACCAGGTGCAAACGAGCGCCATCACCAAACAAAAACGCCCCAACGCCATCAACCCGTCTCCTGTCGAGGAGCCGGCCGAGCCGGACCCTCACCCCAAAATTCCAAAAAAACCCTGCCGCGGTCGTCCCTGACCCGCCCCACGCGGGTGTTCCCCATGCCTGGCCCGTGGTTCTTGTCTTGGCCCGGCCTTCTGCTAGAGAGGACGGACGCTTGAACAGCCAGTTTGGCCCGATTTTCCGGCTGGAAATATCGGGAGAGCTTGAAGGAAACGCCGGGGACGACACGGCAAGGGCAGTGTCGAACAACCGGGTTAATGAGGCCTGAACGGCCAGCCTTTGGCGACAGAGGCGGGCTTGCGACGCTTCATGAGAGCAGGACATGTCGGTGAAGAAAAAGCCCCTCGTCGTGGTGACGCGCAAGCTGCCGGATTCGATCGAGACGCGGATGCGCGAGCTGTTCGACGCGCGGATCAATCTCGACGACACGCCGATGTCGCCCGAGCAGATCGCGGAAGCCGCGCGCACCGCCGACGTGCTGGTTCCGACCGTCACCGACCACATCACCGCCGACATCGTCAACCAGCCGGACTGCAAGCTCCGCCTGATCGCGAATTTCGGCAACGGCGTCGACAATATCGACGTCGAGGCTGCACATGCCCGCGGCATCACCGTCACCAACACGCCGAAGGTTTTGACCGAAGACACCGCCGACATGACCATGGCGCTGATCCTGGCCGTGCCGCGCCGGCTGATCGAAGGCGCATCGATCATGACGGAAGGAAAACCCTGGGCCGGCTGGTCGCCGACCTGGATGCTCGGCCACCGCATCGGCGGAAAGCGTCTCGGCATCATCGGCATGGGCCGCATCGGCCAGGCGGTGGCGCGCCGCGCCCGCGCCTTCGGCCTGCAGATCCACTACCACAACCGCCGTCCCGTCGCGCCGAAGATCGCCGAAGAGCTTGGCGCGACCTATTGGGAAAGCCTCGACCAGATGCTGGCGCGGATGGACATCCTCTCGGTGAACTGTCCGCATACGCCGGCGACCTATCACCTGCTCTCGGCGCGGCGGCTGAAGCTGATCCGCAAGGACGCCTACATCGTCAACACCGCGCGCGGCGAGGTCACCGACGAGGACACGCTGATCAAGCTGATCGAAGCCGGCGAGATCGGCGGCGCCGGCCTCGACGTCTACGAGCACGAGCCCGCGGTGAATCCCAAACTGGTGCGGCTCGCCAAGGCCGGCAAGGTGACGCTGCTGCCGCACATGGGCTCGGCCACGATCGAAGGCCGCGTCGAGATGGGCGAGAAGGTGATCATCAACATCCGCACCTTCCTCGACGCGCACAAGCCGCCGGATCGCGTGCTGCCGAGCATGCTCTGAGGCGCTGTGCGCCGAGGCTCGCAGACTTGAACGGAGCGGCCGGCATACCGCGGCCGCTCCGAGCCAGTCACTGCTTTGCCAAGGCGGCCAGGATCGGGCCGGCTTCGGCGTCTTCCACGCATGGGGTCACAGTGATCTCCATGACGTTGGCCCATTGGGCGTACCATTGGTACATGGCCTTGGGGTCGTTGCTCTCCGAAATGGCAAAACCCGTCCCATTCATTCCGTGCCAGCGGCCGAGCATCTTCACGCCTTCCGGTGGCGCGCCCCCTGTCTTCAGGAATTTCTCGATCGCGGAGTCGATCAGGCTTGGCGGCAGTTTCCAGCTCGAGATGTACTTCATAGCAATCTCCAATCTGAAATAACCATTTGCCTTGCGGCGACGCGAATTCAATCACGAAGAGAGACACTTGCAAGTGTCGATTCGGGCCCGTCCCGATCACTGTCCGGAGACGGCACAGGCGACGCGAGGCGCGCGACTTTCTCCGCCCGGCAATGTGAGCAGCCTACTCGCGATGGATGCTTAGATCCTCGAACACAGGCCCATCGCCGTTGAGCGGATTGGCCGGATCGCGCGCGTAGCGCAGCGTCTCGAAGCGCATCGCGCGCGCATCGATCATCAGCAGGCGGCCGACGAGGCCGTCGCCGAAACCGACGATCTCGCGGATCGCCTCCAGCGCCATCATCGAACCCAGCACGCCCGCGAGGGCGCCCATGACGCCGGCCTCGGCGCAGGCCGGCACCGTGCCGGGCGGCGGCGCCTCCGGAAACAGGCAGCGATAGGTCGGATTGAATTCGCCAGCCTCGTTCTTCTCATGCGCGCGGATGGTGGTGAGCGAGCCGTCGAAGGTGCCGAGCGCCGCGGTGATCAGCGGCCTCTTCGCGAAGAAGCAGGCATCCGAGACCAGATAGCGTGTCGAGAAATTGTCGGAGCCGTCGAGCACGAGGTCGTAGTCGCCGATCAGGCTGAGCGCGTTGTCGGCGTTGAGCCAGGTGGCGTGACCGACGAAGCGCACATGTGGATTGAGAGCGGAAATGCGCTCGGCCGCGCTCTCGACCTTGTGGCGGCCGATGTCCGGCGTCGTATGGATCACCTGGCGCTGGAGGTTGGACAGCGACACCACGTCGTCATCGACCACGCCGAGCGTACCGATTCCGGCGGCGGCCAGATACATCAAGGCGGGCGCGCCGAGCCCGCCGGCGCCGATCACCAGCACGGAGCCCCGCTTCAGCGCAGCCTGGCCCGGGCCGCCGACGTCGCGCAGCACGATATGGCGGGCATAGCGTTCGAGTTCGTCCGGGCTCAGCATCTTCGTCCGTCTCTCCTACCACGCCCTCGCTCTCGATCCTCATGGTGAGGAGCGCGGAACGCGCGTCTCGAACCATGAAGGCCCAGATCTCGCCCGGGGCCATCCTTCGAGACGCGGCCTAAGGCCGCTCCTCAGGATGAGGACTTGAGCTCGCGGCCCCCGTAGCAGGCCTGAACCACCCCGAGATTGTTCGCGACCAACGAGATGTGCTTCAATGGCATTGCGTTCAATGGGCTGGCTGGATTTGTCATGAGATCGATGCTTGCGGCAACACTGATGTTTGCGGCTGCCACAGGCGCGAACGCCCAGATGACGACGCCGCAGATCCCCGGCACCAAGCCGAAGACGGTCCAGACCGTTCCGATCCGCCCGCCCGCGCTTCAGACGCCGTCGGAAACTGCCGATGCCATGGCGCAGGCGGAACGCCTGTCGCTCCAGTCCGACCTCGCCTGGGTCGGCCAATATAACGGCGCCATCACCGGCGACGTCAGCGAGCGCATGGTCAATGCCATCAAGGAGTACCAGAAGAACAAGGGCGGCAAGCCGACCGGTGTGCTCAATCCGCAGGAGCGCGCCGCGCTTGCCGAGACTGCGCGGCGGAAACAGGACAGCGTCGGCTGGAAGATCGTGATGGAGCCGACCAGCGGCGCCCGGCTCGGTATTCCCGGCAAGCTGGTGCCGCAGCAGGCGACCGACGCCAACGGCTCGAAATGGACCTCGCCGACCGGAACGGTGCAGGTGCTGCTCAGCCGGCGCAAGGAGGCGAACCCGACCACCGCAAAGCTCGCGGACGCCGAGAAGAAGGAGCCGGCCGGCCGCAAGATCGACTACACCGTGGTGAAACCCGACTTCTTCGTGCTGTCCGGTCTCCAGGGCCTGAAGAAATTCTACGTGCGCGGCACCTTCAAGGGCGACGAGGTCCGCATCATGACGATCCTCTACGACCAGGCGACCGAGAACACGGTCGAGCCGGTCGTGATCGCGATGTCGAGCGCGTTCAATCCATTCCCGGCAGGACCGCAAGCCGGACCGGCACCGCGCAAGACCGTCGAATACGGCACCGGCATCGTCGTCAGCGACGACGGCGCGATCCTCGCCGACCGTCTCGTCACCGACAGCTGTCTTGCGATCACCATCGCCGGCTACGGCAGCGCCGATCGTCTCGCCGAGGACAAGGAGCACGATCTCGCGCTCTTGCACATCTACGGCGCACGTGGCCTGAAGCCGCTCAGCCTCGCTGGCGGCGGGGCGAAGACGAATGTCGACGTCATCGGCATCGCCGATCCGCAAAGCCAGGGCGGCGCGGCCGGGGTCTCGAGTGTCAAGGGCGCGCTGGCGCCCGTCACATCAAGCGATTCCGCACTGTCGCCGCCACCGGCGGTCGGATTTTCCGGTAGCCCCGCGATCGACGCCGACGGCAAATTCGCCGGCATCGCGCTGCTGAAGCCGGCGATGGTGGCGGGACCCGCGACGTCGGTGCCGGCATCGCAGGCCGTGATGGTCTCAGCGGAGACGGTGCGCGATTTCCTGAAGGCCAACGACGTCACGGCGAACGGCACGTCAACGGATGCGAAGGCGGCCGTCGTCCGTGTCATCTGCGTGCGGAAGTAGCCAGGCGACCATCACAATCTCTCGTGTCCATCGGCGCACATCGCACGTACGACTACGGGTCCAGTAATGGTACGGATTAGCTGGCATTCCCGATTCCGCCATCATTGTTGCCGTTGATTCGGACTTCCGCGATCCCTTTGGATCGGGCCGGCACGTCCTGAGCGAGAAGAGCTCAGCATCCAGAAGCGATGCACGTTCGCGTGGCGTATTCCTGACCCAGGCACTCCAAAGGATTTTTCTTCCATGCACACGATCGTACTGGCCACCCAAAAGGGTGGCAGTGGCAAGAGCACGCTTGCCATCGGCCTCGCGCTGGCGGCCAAGCAGGCCGGCTTCACCGTCCGCCTGATCGAGACCGACCCGCAGGGCACCCTGTCCAACTGGCTGCGCCGTCGCACCACCGAGGATCTCGTGGTCGAGCCGATCTATCACGCCGCCGACATCGGGCCTCGCCTGAACATGCTGGCTGACAGCGGCCTGCAGCTTGCGATCGTCGACACCGCGGCCGGCCTCAGCGCCGCGACCACCGCTGCAATCCGTCATTCCGATCTCTGCCTGATCCCGGCCCGCCCGAGCGTCGCCGACATCGAGGCGACCGCCTCGACGCTCAGCGTCGCGCGCGCCTGGAAGCGGCCCTACAGCTTCGTGCTGAACCAGACGCCGATCCGCGGCCAGCGCATCGACAATGCCGCCAACACGCTCGCCGAGGAAGCTGCGCTCGATCTCGCCGAGGTGCTCGCGCGTCCGCTTGTCGCGATGCGCAACGACCACCAGGATTCACTCGCCAACGGCCTCGCCGTCAGCGAATTCGCGCCGAACGGCAAGTCGGCGGACGAGATCCGCGGCCTCTGGCAGTGGATCGAGACCCGGCTCGAGCTCAGCGCCACGACCAATGTCCTGATCGACCAGGTCATCTCGGCCACGGACGGCATGCTGCATGCCGCCACCGAGCTTGCGGCGGACGAGACCACGACACTGGCGTCCTGAGCGGGGCGATCGCTCAGGCGGCAGCCGGCCCTTCACCATCCGGAAGGCTCCAGCGACGAAGCAATCCGGCCACCAGCCCGGCCGGATTGCTTTGCTTCGCGTTTTTGGGAGACTCCGTCCACCCGTCATTGCGAGCGCAGCGAAGCAATCCAGAATCCCTCCGCGGTGACAGTCTGGATTGCTTCGCTGCGCTCGCAATGACGCTCGTGGTGGGCTCGTCATGCTCACACAGACTCACGGCCGTTTGGCCGCGGGCTTAGTCGTCACTTCTGACATTTCCGACACCAGAAGGTCGAACGGCCGTTCTGGTTGAAGCGCTTGATCGTGCCGCCGCAGGCAGGCGTCTTGCAGGTCTCGCCTTCGCGGTCATAGACCTTGAACGAATGCTGGAAGTAGCCGAGCTCGCCTGTGGTCCGGCGATGGTCGCGCAGTGACGAGCCGCCGGCCTTGATGGCGTCGTTCAGCACGGTGTGGATCGCACCGACCAATCTCTTCGCATGGTCTGTCGGCTCGCCCTTCCTGGTCGACAGCGTCGCGGCGATCCGGCGCGGCGACAGATGCGAGCGATGCAAGGCCTCGCAGACATAGATGTTGCCGAGCCCGGCCACCACGCGCTGGTCGAGCAGCGCGGCCTTCAGGCTTGTGGTCTTGCCTTCGCAGGATCGCGCCAGCATCGCGGCATCGAATTCGTTGCCGAGCGGCTCGGGGCCGAGACCGCGGAGCAGCGGCTCGTCTTCGAGCGCGTTGCGCGCGATCACTTTCATGCAACCGAAGCGGCGCGGATCGTTGAAGACGATGTCGGCACCCGAGGACATCCGAAACAGCACGTGGTCATGGGTGGTGTCTTTGCCGCGCGGATAGTGAAATTCGCCAGGTGCGGCGTCATTGTCCGGCTTGATGACGCGAAACGAGCCCGACATGCCCAGATGCATCAGGAGCACGTCGCCGGAGGCCAGATCGGCCATGAGATATTTTGCGCGGCGGCCAAGGCCGGTGACGACCTGCCCCTGGAGCCGGGCCACGAAATCCGGCTGGAACGGAAAGCGCAAGTCCGGCCTACGGGCCTCCGCGACGACGATTTTCGCACCCTCCATGACGGGCTGAAGGCCGCGGCGGACGGTCTCGACTTCGGGCAATTCAGGCATGGTTCAGGCATTCACCTTATGAGGGCGGTGTGATAGCGCCATTGCGGCGGGCACGCTATGGTCCGCCTCGTGGAGTAGAGTAATGGATCGGCCGGGCGAAACCACGCATTTTGGCTTCAGGGACGTTCCCCTGGGGGACAAGCAGACGCTGGTGAACGATGTGTTTCACAGCGTTGCGTCGCGCTATGACCTGATGAACGACCTGATGTCCGGCGGCCTGCACCGGGTCTGGAAGGACATCATGATCAACGCGCTGGATCCGCCGAGGGGCGACCGGCCGTTCGCGTTGCTCGACGTCGCCGGCGGCACCGGTGACATTTCGTTCCGCGCCGCCAAGGCGGGCGGCCCCGGCTTTCACGCCACGGTCTGCGACATCAATTCCGACATGCTTGCCGTAGGCCGCGAGCGGGCCGCCAAGCGCCATCTCGAGACCCAGGTCGATTTCGTCGAAGGCAATGCCGAGGCGCTCGCTTTTGCCGACCGCAGCTTCGACGCATATACGATCGCTTTCGGCATTCGCAACGTACCGCAGATCGACCTTGCGCTGCGCGAGGCCTATCGCGTGCTGAGGCCCGGCAGCCGCTTCCTGTGCCTGGAGTTCTCGACCGTCGAGATGCCCGGCCTCGACAAGCTCTATGACCTGTTCTCGTTCAAGGTGATCCCGCCGCTCGGCCGCATGATCACGGGCGATGCCGAATCCTACCAATATCTCGTCGAATCGATCCGCAAGTTTCCCAAGCCCCACGCCTTCGCCGACATGATCCGCGACGCCGGCTTCGCCCGCGTGAACTGGCAGATATTGTCCGGCGGCATCGTCGCACTGCATTCGGGCTGGCGTTTGTGATTTCTGCCATCACCCACACTGCGCGCCTGATGCGCGCTGCGTTCGTGTTCGCGCGCGAGGGCGTGTTCGGCTCCGTCGATCCGAGCCTGGTGCCGCCGCCCGGGCAGCTCGCGCTGAAGCTTGCGCGCATCATCGAACGGCGCGGTCCAAAGCACGGACCGCGACTGTCGCGCGCGCTGACCCGGATGGGCCCGGCCTATCTCAAGCTCGGGCAGTTTCTGGCCACGCGCCCCGACGTCGTCGGCTTCATCATGGCGCGCGATCTAGAAAGTCTCCAGGATCGCCTGCCGCCGTTTTCGCAGGAAGAAGCGGAAGCAGCGATCGCGACCTCGCTGGAGCGCCCGCTGAAAGACGTGTTCACGAGCTTCGGCCCGGCGGTCGCCGCCGCCTCGATCGCACAGGTGCATCGCGGGGAAGTCCTGCGCGACGGCATTTCCAAGTCGGTCGCGGTCAAGGTGCTGCGGCCCAACGTCGCCTCGCGCTTCCGCCGCGATCTCTCCGATTTCTTCTTCGTCGCGTACAAGGCCGAAGCCTATTCGTCCGAGGCGCGGCGCCTGCGCCTCATCGAAGTCATCAACACCATGTCGCGCTCGGTCGCGATGGAGATGGATCTGCGGCTGGAAGCCGCGGCGCTGTCGGAGATGGCGGAGAACACCCGCGACGATCCTGATTTCCGCGTGCCGACCGTCGATTGGGACCGCACCACGCATAACGTGCTGACGATGGAGTGGATCGACGGCATCGCGCTGAACGATCACAAGCGCCTGGAAGAAGCCCAGGTCGATCTGCCCGAGCTCGGCCGCAAGGTGATCCAGAGTTTTCTGCGCCACGCGCTGCGCGACGGTTTCTTCCATGCCGACATGCATCCGGGCAATTTGTTCCTGGACGATACCGGCCGCCTCGTCGCGGTCGATTTCGGCATCATGGGGCGGCTCGGGATGAAGGAGCGGCGTTTCCTCGCCGAAATCCTGCTCGGCTTCATCACGCGCGATTATCGCCGCGTCGCCGAGGTGCATTTCGAAGCGGGCTACGTGCCAGCGCACCACTCGGTCGAGAATTTCGCGCAAGCGATCCGCGCCATCGGCGAGCCGATCCACAACCGCACCGCCGAGGAGATCTCGATGGCGCGGCTGCTGACGCTGCTGCTCGAGGTCACCGGCCTGTTCGACATGACGACGCGGCCCGAGCTGATCCTGCTGCAGAAGACCATGGTGGTGGTCGAAGGCGTCGCGCGCGTCTTCGATCCCAGGCTCGACATCTGGAAGGTCGCCGACCCCGTGGTGCGGGAATGGATCGAGCGCAATCTCGGACCGATCGGCCGGGTGCAGGGCGCGATTTCCGGCGGCGGCGATCTTGCCCGCGTGCTGATGCGCCTGCCCGATATCGCACAGCGCTCCGTCGCCGTGCTCGAGCAGCTCGAAACCATGACGCGGGAGGGTATCCGGCTGTCGCCGGAGAGCATCGCGGCGATGGGCCGCAGCGAAGGCCGCAAGAACCGCTGGCGCACCGTGGCGCTCTGGATCATCGCCGCGACCTTCATCGGGATCCTGATCGCCGTCCGGAATCTATGATTGCACTGCAATCATGCGAATGATAGCATCGCTATCATTCCGTGCTGGAGGGGTGTCATGGCAAGCCTGACCATCCGCAAGCTCGACGAGGGTGTCAAAACCTATCTGCGGCTGCGTTCGGCCAAGAACCACAGGTCCGTCGAGGAAGAGGTCCGGGTCATCCTGCGGGAGCTGATCGAGGGCCGTGAGGAGCCGCTGACGCCGTTTGCGGTGCCGCCGGCGGCATCCACCGCTCCGGTGTCTCAGCGCACCGGCGCCCTTCCCGAAGCCAGCGTCACCCTGATCATAGGCGGCGGGATCGCGGCATTTAAATCGCTCGACCTGATCCGGAGGCTGAAGGAGCGGCGCATCGAGGTCCGCTGCGTGCTGACCAAGGCCGCGCAGCAATTCGTCACGCCGCTCTCGGTCAGCGCCCTCTCGCATGAGCGCGTCTATACCGACCTGTTCGATCCCCAGAGCGAGTTCGACGCCGGCCATATCCGCCTGGCACGTGACTGCGATTTGATCGTGGTCGCCCCCGCCACCGCCGACCTGATGGCCAAGATGGCGAACGGCCATGCCGACGACCTCGCCAGCGCCATCCTGCTCGCGACCAACCGCAAGGTGCTGCTGGCGCCGGCGATGAATCCGCTGATGTGGAACAACGCGGCGACGCGCCGCAACGTTGCCTTGCTCCAGCGCGACGGCGTGGTGCTGATCGGGCCGAATTCCGGCGAGATGGCCGAAGCTGGCGAAGCCGGAATCGGCCGCATGTCCGAGGCAATCGAGATCGCCGCCGCCACCGAGCGCCTGCTGCGGCCGCCGGTGCCGCGCCCCCTTGCCGGCAAGCGCGTGCTGATCACTGCGGGCCCCACCCACGAGCCGATCGACCCGGTGCGCTACATCGCCAACCGCTCCTCCGGCAAGCAGGGCTTTGCCATCGCCGCTGCCGCGCAGGCCGCCGGCGCCGAGGTGATCCTGGTGAGCGGCCCGGTCGATCTTGGGGATCCCCAGGGCGTGACGGTGAAGCATGTGGAATCGGCGCGGCAGATGCTGGAGCAGGTGCAGGCGGCCCTTCCCGCCGACATCGCGATCTTTGCCGCCGCCGTCGCCGACTGGCGTGTCGCCAATGAAGGCGAGCAGAAGCTGAAGAAGACCTCGGCCGGCATGCCGCCGCTTCAACTGGTCGAGAACCCCGACATCCTCGCCACGATCTCGAAGCTGACCGACAAGCGCCCGCCGCTTGTGATCGGCTTCGCCGCCGAGACCGAGCACCTCATCGACAACGCCAAATCCAAGCTTGCCCGCAAGGGCTGCGACTGGATCGTCGCCAACGACGTCTCACCGGCGACCGGCGTGATGGGCGGCGACCGCAACACCGTGCATTTGATTAGTCGCAGGGATGGAGAGATTGCAGTTGATTCCTGGCCGGCGATGACCAAGGAACAGGTCGCCATCGAACTGGTCGCGCATGTTGCAAGGAGCGTGACCGACAAATCCCTGGAGTCCGCATCTTGAGCACGAAGGTCACCGTCGAACTGCAACAGCTCGCCCACGCCGAGGGCCTGCCGCTGCCGGCCTATCAGACGGCGGAGGCCGCCGGCCTCGATCTCATGGCCGCGGTCCCGGACAGCGAGCCGCTGACGCTTGCATCCGGCCAACATGCGCTGGTGCCGACGGGACTTGCGATCGCGTTGCCGCCCGGGCACGAGGCGCAGGTGCGGCCGCGCTCGGGGCTCGCCGCCAAGCACGGCGTCACGGTGCTGAATTCGCCCGGAACCGTCGACGCGGACTACCGCGGCGAGATCAAGGTGATCCTGATCAACCACGGCGCCGCCCCCTTCGTCATCAAGCGCGGCGAGCGCATCGCGCAGATGGTGATCGCGCCGGTGGTGCAGGCCGCGCTGGTTCCCGTGGCGACATTGTCTGCGACCGATCGCGGCGCCGGCGGCTTCGGCTCGACCGGCCGCTAACACACGGCAACTTCAGCCGAATCACCGCAGAACCACGTGAACCGGGAACCGCGCACCCGGCATTTTTGTGGGACCGCCTTTGCGTTCACGATCTGGACTCTTACCGCTGGAGTCGCGGTGAGGGTATTGTCGTTTGATTCGCGCGCGACGGGGGTCGCCGCGCGCAAATTCGTGCGATCTTGGGGCAACTATGTCAGGCGTGATCGTGTCGATGCGTCGGACGCTGCTGTCGTGCACATCGCTCGTGCGCAACGGCTTGATCGGGAGCGCTCTCGCGGCGCTGCTGCCGGCTGCGCCGGCTGAGGCCGCCGACTTCGTCGACACACTCTCGGAATTGCTGGACTTCAACCGGCAGGAACTCGCGGTGCTCGCCACCGCGCTCGCGCTGCTCGGCTTCTCGGTGGTGGCCGCGATCCTGTTGATGCGCACGCGCGTGCGCACGGCGAAGAGCGAGGCGCGGCTGCGCGCGCGGATCGGGGAACTGCAACTCCAGGCCGATCGCTTCGGCGCGCTGCTGTTCGCCGAGCCGCAGATCCTGATCTCCTGGCCGGCCGGCGACAATCGCGCGCAGATTTCCGGCGACATCTCGATGGTGCTGCCGCGCGACTCTTCCCCGCAGCGCGTGCTCGCCTTCGGAACCTGGCTGCCGCCGGAACCCGCCCTTCAGATGGACCACGCCGTGGATGCGCTGCGCGACCGCGGTGACGGCTTCCAGCTGACGCTGACCACCGCGCATGGCCATACGCTGGAGGCCATCGGCCGCGCCATCGGCGGCCAGGCCATTGTCAGGATTCGCGAACTCTCGGGCCTCCGCCGCGATCTGGCCGAGACCAATCTGCGCTACAAGGCGCTCTCCGACGAGACCGAGATGCTGCGCGGCTTCGCTGCCGCGGCACCCTGGCCGATCTGGGCCAAGAGCGAGAACGGCGCGCTCACTTTCGCCAACCCGGCCTATGTCCGTGCGACCGAGGCTGCGAACTTCAGAGACGCCCAGGAGCGCAAGCTCGAGCTGCTCGACAGCGCCGACCGCAGCGCGATGGAACGGGGACTGAAGGACGCGGCCAATTTCACCTCCCGCCTGCCGATCGTGATCGGCGGCGAGCGGCGCATCTACGACGTGCGCGCCGTCAATGTCGGCAGCGGCAGTGTCGGCGTCGCGATCGACGCCAGCGAGGCGGATGCGCTGAGCTCGGCGCTGGTGCGGATGGCGGAGGCGCATCGCCGCACGCTCGACCAGCTCTCCTCCGGCGTCGCCGTGTTCGACGGCCAGCGGCGCCTCGCCTTCTACAACGATTCCTACCGCCGGCTGTGGGACCTGGACCGCTCGTTCCTCGACGCCGATCCCGATGATTCCAGCGTGCTGGACCAGCTCCGTGCCGCGCGAAAACTGCCGGAGCAGCCCGACTTCCGCGCCTGGAAGGCCAAGCTGCACGAGGCGTATCGTGCCGTCGAGGCCGCCAAGGACACCTGGTACCTGCCCGACGGCCGCGCCCTCTCCGTCGTCACCACGCCGAACCCGGAAGGCGGCGTCACCTATCTGTTCGACGACGTCACCGAGAGCCTCGAGCTCGCCCGCCGCTTCGACGGCATGATCCGCGTCCAGCGCGAGACGCTGGACAGCCTCGCCGAGGGCGTCGCGGTGTTCGGCAGCAACGGCAAGGCGCAGCTGTTCAACCCCGCCTTCGTCCGGATGTGGAAGCTGTCGAGCGACGCGATGCGCGACGAGCCGCACATCCAGACCGTCGAAGGCTGGTGCCATCAGCTGTTCGACGACCCGGTGGTCTGGCGGCAGATCCGCGAGGCCGTCACCTCGATCGAGAGCCGCGCCGACGTGCCGCTGAAGCTGGAGCGCAAGGACGGCAGCGTGCTCGACGGCATGATCCGGCCGCTGCATGACGGCGCGACCATGCTGACGTTCCAGGACATCACCGACACCGAAAACGTCGAGCGCGCGCTGCGCGAGCGCAACGAGGCGCTGGAGACCGCCGACCAGATGAAGGTGGATTTCGTCCACCACGTCTCCTACGAGCTGCGCTCGCCGCTCACCACCATCATCGGTTTTGCGCATTTCCTCAGCGATCCATCGACCGGACCGCTGACGCCGAAGCAGGCCGAATATCTCGACTACGTCACCAAATCGACCAACGCGCTGCTGGCGCTGACCAACAACATCCTCGATCTCGCCACCATCGACGCCGGCGCAATGAAGCTGGAACTTGGCCCGGTCGACGTCAGCAAGGCCATCGAGCTCGCGGCCGAAGGCATCCAGGACCGGCTCGCCACCGACCGCATCCGCCTGAAGGTCGAGATCGCGCCCGATATCGGCAGCTTCATCGGCGACGAAAAGCGCGTGGTGCAGGTGCTCTATAACCTCCTCGCCAACGCCGTCGGGTTTTCTCCACAGGATTCCACCGTCGGCCTCAGCGCGCGCCGCACCGAGCACAGTGTGGTCTTCACTGTGACAGATTCCGGGCCTGGAATACCTGCCGACATGAAGGACAAGGTGTTCAACTGGTTCGAAAGCCGCTCGCAGGGGTCGCGTCACCGCGGCGCCGGGCTCGGCCTGTCGCTGGTGCGCTCCTTCGTCGAGCTGCATGGCGGCAAGGTGCGGGTGGATTCGATCGTGGGCAGGGGCACGGTCGTGATCTGCGACTTCCCGACCGACCGGGCGGCGCATCGCGACGCCGCCGAATGAGCGCGCCAACCACATTCTCCGTCGCGCTTCACAACGAGACGGCCACCGCGCAACTGATGGCCGATCTCGCACTGCTGGTCGGCCCGGGCGACGTCATCACGCTCACCGGCGACCTCGGCGCCGGCAAGACCGCGGCCGCGCGCGCCATGATCCGCTACCTCGCCGCTGACGACGCGCTGGAAGTGCCGAGCCCGACCTTCACCCTGGTGCAGGGTTATGAGCTGCCGCCGTTCCCGGTCATGCATGCCGATCTCTACCGGGTCGAGGACGAGAGCGAGCTCGAGGAGATCGGGCTGTCGCCGCTGCCGGACGCCACGCTTGTCCTGATCGAATGGCCGGAGCGCGCGCCGTCGGCGATGCCCGCGGATCGCATCGACATCGCGCTCACGCATCGTCCGGCTCTCGGCTCGAATGCGCGCGCGGCCGACATCACCGGTTACGGCAAGGGCGCAGCCCAGGTCGCGCGTCTGAAGGCGCTGCGCGAATTCCTCGACGCATCCGGCTATCTCGACGCGACGCGGCGGCGCATGGCCGGCGACGCCTCGACCCGATCCTACGCGCGGCTGGTGCGCGACGACGAGATCGTCATCCTCATGAACTTCCCGCAGCGCCCCGACGGCGCGGCGCTCTACAACGGAAGATCCTACAGCGCCGCGGTGCATCTCGCCGAGAACGTCAAGCCCTTCGTCGCGATCGACGAAGGCCTGCGCGCACAAGGAATCTCCGCGCCCGCAATCCACCACTGCGATCTCGACCAGGGCTTCCTCATCACCGAGGATTTTGGCAGCGAAGGCGTGATTGAAGGCGACCCGCCGCGCCCGATCGCCGAGCGTTACGAGGCCGCGACCGATGTGCTGGCGGTGCTGCACGGCAAGACGCTGCCGGAGACGCTGCCGCTGGACGGGCAGACCTACGCCATTCCGGTCTTCGACACCGAGGCGATGCTGATCGAAATCGGATTGATGCTGGAGTGGTATCTGCCCGATCGCAACGCGCCGCTGAGCGAGGCGAAGCGCGCGGAATTCCTTGCGATGTGGCGCGAGCTGCTGAAGAAGCCGCTGGCCGCGCCGAAGTCGTGGATCATCCGCGACTTTCACTCGCCCAATTTGATCTGGCTCGGGATGCGCACCGGCATCGAACGCGTCGGCGTGATCGATTTCCAGGACACCGTGCTGGGGCCGCAATCCTACGACGTGGTGTCGCTGCTGCAGGACGCCCGCATCGACGTGCCCGAGAATCTCGAGCTGACGCTGTTGTCGCGCTACATCAAGGCGCGCCGCGCCGCCGATGCGAGCTTCGATCCAGCCGGTTTCGCCGAGCTCTACGCCATCATGTCGGCGCAGCGGAATACCCGCCTGCTCGGCACCTTCGCCCGGCTCAACCGCCGCGACGGCAAGCCGCATTATCTGCGCCACCAGCCGCGGATCTGGACCTATCTCCAGCGTTCGCTGGCACATCCCGCTCTCGCCCATTTGCGCGACTGGTATCTTGCCTCCGTCCCGCCGCCCCAAGGGCTGCCTGAAGGCTGATTCGGGCCCGATTTACCGGCTGTTAGCCAAGACGTCGGTATTCTGGCGGCGAGGCAGCCGGATACTTGCGGGGCTGGAGCGGGACAGATGGCGGTAAAGACGGACCAGCGCGGCAACAGCCGGGTTGTTTTCGAACGCGGGATTCCGGCCCAGATGATGGGGATCGACGGCACGTGGCGGCGCGACTGCACCATGGAAGACGTCTCCGAGAGCGGCGCCAAGCTGACCATCGACGGTTCGGTCGAAGGCCTGCATCTGAAGGAATTCTTTCTCCTGCTGTCGTCCACCGGACTCGCGTACCGGCGATGCGAGCTGGCCTGGGTCAATGGCGACCAGATCGGCGTCAATTTCCTCAAGCTCGGCGACAAGACGAAAAAGGCCCGTTCCGCATCCGTCGGGGCGTAACGGCAACACCCGTCGTACAACCGTCACGGCGGGTGGTTAAGGCGGTTGAGATGCGGTGCGGCTGAATAAGGACCGTGCTAGGATTGCTGCGAACGCGAATTCCAAGGGTAATTTCAGGCGTAATTCCAGGGGTTCTGAGTCCACGAGGCTGAGAAAGACGAGTCTGAGAAGGCAAACGATGTCCGTCAAACCGACCAAAGCCATGGTGCTCGCCGCAGGGTTCGGCCTGCGCATGCGTCCGTTGACGGACAAGATGCCGAAGCCGATGGTGCCGGTGGCGGGCCAGCCCCTGCTCGACCACGTGCTCGACAAGCTCGGCCAGGCCGGCGTGACCGAGGCGGTGGTCAATGTGCACTACCTGCCGGACCAGATCATCGACCATGTCGCATCGCGCCAGCAACCGCGCGTCACCATCTCGGACGAACGCGACCAGGTGCTCGGCACCGGCGGCGGCGTGGTCAAGGCGCTGCCGCTGCTCGGCAACGCGCCGTTCTTCCATGTCAATTCCGACACGCTGTGGATCGACGGCGTGCGCTCCAACCTGACGCGGCTCGCCGAAAACTTCGATCCCGCACGGATGGACATCCTGCTCTTGATGGCGCCGACGGCGACCAGCATCGGCTATAGCGGCCGCGGCGATTACGGCATGCTGCCCGATGGGGCCTTGCGCAAGCGCAAGGAGAAAGAGGTCGTTCCGTTCGTCTATGCCGGCGCAGCGATCCTGTCGCCCTCGATCTTCGCCGATGCGCCGCAGGGCGAGTTCTCGCTGACCAAGATGTTCGACCGCGCCAACGAGCAGGAGCGCCTGTTCGGCCTGCGCCTCGACGGCGTCTGGATGCATGTCGGCACGCCTGATGCGGTGCACGCCGCGGAAGAGGCGTTTCTGGAGAGCGTGGCGTAGAGTTCAGCCACTCGCAGCGCTGTCATGCCCCGCCACCGGGCCTCGCCTTCGGCGAGCCCGATGACAGGCTCCGGCGGGGCATCCAGGACGCCGCGGCTTCTCGGCTGAATCTCGACCGCCTCTGGAATACTGGATCATCCGCCTTCGCGGATGATGACAGCGGGAAACAAGCCGCCAGAACCGTAGGATGGCGAACAGCGGGGACGAATTCACCTCCGCCCATGACCATTCGAGTCCGCCTCCCTATATTGCCTGATCCTTCGAATCAGGCGGCCGATGCGCGTTTTCAGTGTTCCCATCTCAGTTCCGTTCCTGCGCACGGTCGTCACGGCCCTGCTCGACGGCCGGCTGGTCGAGGGATTCGAGGCGCGCAAGGATCCGGCGCGGCTTGCGGACGCCACGCTCTACCTGCCGACCCGGCGCGCCATGCGCGTCGTGCGCGAGATCTTTCTCGACGAGATGAAGGCGGACGCCGTCGTGCTGCCGCGCATCGTCGCGCTCGGCGACATCGACGAGGACGAGCTCGCCTTCGCCGATGAAGGCGAGCAGTTCGCGAGCGCAACGCCGCTCGACATTCCGCCCCGGCTCGGCGAGCTCGAACGGCGGCTGACGCTGGCGCAGCTCGTCGCGGCCTGGGCGAAGGGCCCGGTGCTGTCACCGCTGGTGGTTGGCGGGCCAGCCTCGACGCTGGCTCTCGCGGGCGATCTCGCGCGCCTGATCGACGACATGGTGACGCGCGGCGTCGACTGGAGCGCGCTCGATGGCCTGGTGCCGGACCAGCTCGATCGCTACTGGCAGCACTCGCTCGAATTCCTGCGCATCGCACGCATCGCCTGGCCCGGCCATCTCGCCGAGATCAACCGGATCGAGCCCGCGGCGCGGCGCGACCTCCTGATCGCGGCGGAAGCGAGGCGCCTGACCGCGCATCCCCATGGCCCCGTGATCGCGGCCGGCTCGACCGGCTCGATGCCGGCCACGGCGAAATTCCTGCATGCGGTCGCCTCGCTGCCGCATGGCGCGGTGGTGCTGCCGGGGCTCGACACCGATCTCGACGAGGACGCCTGGCGAACCATCGGCGGCGTCCGCGATGCGCTCGGCAAGTTCGCGGAGCATCCGGCGTCGAACCATCCGCAATATGCCATGCACGCGCTGCTGGAGCGCTTCGGCATCAAGCGCGGTGACGTCGAGCTGCTTCATCCGCCTGCGGAAGGCGGTCGCGATTTGCTCGCGTCGGAATCGATGCGGCCCTCCGCCAAGACGGAAGTCTGGCACGACCGGCTGAAGCAGCCGGATGTCGCGGCAAAGATCGCCGGCGGCATGACGAGGCTCGCGGTCGTCGAGGCGCCCAATCCTGAAATGGAAGCGCTGGCGATTGCGATCGCGATGCGCGAGGCGCGGCACCTCGACAAATCGGCGGCGCTGGTCACGCCGGACCGCGCGCTGGCGCGGCGGGTGATGGCTGCGCTCACCCGATGGGATCTCGCCTTCGACGATTCCGGCGGCGACGTGCTGATGGAAACGTCCGCCGGCGTTTTTGCGCGCCTTGCGGCCGAAGCGGCGACCAAGGGATTGGAGCCGCCGACACTGCTGGCGATGCTGAAGCATCCGCTGTGCCGGCTCGGCCGGCTACCTGGCGCATGGAAGGCAGCAATCGAAGGCCTGGAGCTCGCCGTCCTGCGTGGCACGCGCCCGCCTGCGGGCACGGCCGGCCTGCTGCGTGAATTCAACCGCTTTCGCGAGGAACTGGCCAAGCTGTGGCGCAGCGAAGTCTCCGCGCTCCACAAGGCCGAGCCGCGCGCACGTCTCAAGGCGGAGGACCTCGATCGCATCCAGGCCCTGATCGATGCCTTGCGACAAGCCTTGGCGCCGATCGAGGGTCTCGCGTCATCAAAGCCATATGACTTCGCTGAGCTCGCGCATCGGCATCGCGAGATCATGATCGAGCTGTCGCGCGACGAACAGGGCATCCCGCTGGCCTTCGAGGAGCGCGAGGGCCTCGCGCTCGCCAGTGCCTTCGACGATCTCCTGCGCGGCGGAACGACCAGCGGATTGATGGTTCCGCAGCCAGATTACCCCGACGTTTTCCAGACCGCGTTCGGCGATCGCGCGGTGCGGCGACGTGACAGACCGGGGGCACGGCTCCAGATCTACGGCCCGCTGGAATCGCGCCTGATGCAGGCCGACCGGATCATCGTCGGCGGCCTGATCGAGGGCGTCTGGCCGCCGGCGCCGCGCATCGATCCCTGGCTCAGCCGGCCGATGCGGCATGAGCTCGGCCTCGATCTGCCGGAGCGGCGCATCGGCCTCTCCGCCCACGATTTCGCGCAGCTGCTCGGCGGAGATGAGGTGATCCTCACCCATTCCGCCAAGGCCGGCGGCGCGCCGGCGGTGGCTTCGCGCTTCCTGCACCGGCTAGAGGCTGTTGCGGGCGACGATCGCTGGAAGGCGGCCATCCGCGCCGGCGAGAAATACGTGCAGTTTGCTGCTTTGGACCAGCCCGACGAGGTCAGGCCGATCAAGCAACCCGAACCGCGGCCACCGCGCGCGACACGGCCGCTGAAAATGTCGGTGACCGCGATCGAGGACTGGCTGCGCGATCCCTACACGATCTACGCCAAGCACATTTTGCGGCTCGATGCGCTCGATCCCGTCGACATGCCTCTGTCGGCCGCCGACCGCGGCTCGGCGATCCACGATGCGCTCGGCGAATTCACGGAGAGCTACGCCACGCGCCTACCCGACGATCCTGCCCGCGTGCTGCGCGCGATCGGCGAAAAGTATTTCGCGCCGCTGATGGAGCGTCCTGAAGCGCGCGCGCTGTGGTGGCCACGTTTCCAGCGCATCGCGCGCTGGTTTGGCGAATGGGAGACGGTACGGCGTGATGCGATCGAGTCGATCACCGCGGAGACGCGGGGCGAGATCTCGATCAGGCTCGACCACGACCGCAGCTTTCAGCTCTCCGCCCGCGCCGACCGCATCGAGCGGCGCCAGGGCGGCAGCTATGCCATCCTCGACTACAAGACCGGGCAGCCGCCGACCGGCAAGCAGGTGCGCATGGGCCTGTCGCCGCAGCTGACGCTGGAAGCGGCGATCCTGCGCGAGGGCGGATTCCCTGACATCGACGCAGGTTCGTCCGTTAGCCAGCTCGTCTATGTGCGCCTGAGCGGCAACAATCCGCCCGGCGAGGAGCGCATCCTCGAGCTCAAGTTCAAGCAAGGCGACGAACCGCAGCCGCCGGATATTGCTGCCGCTGAGGCCCGGGCCAAGCTTGAAGCGCTGATCCGCGCGTTCGAGGACGAGAACCAGGCCTACACCTCGCTGAACCTGCCGATGTGGTCCAACCGCTACGGCACCTATGACGACCTCGCCCGCATCAAGGAGTGGTCGGCGGCGGGTGGATTGGGGATCGAGGAATGGTGAAGGCGCCGCGTCCCATCCCCGATGAAGTGCGCGCGCGGCAGGCGCGCGCATCCGATCCGACCGCATCGGCCTTCGTGTCGGCCAATGCCGGCTCGGGCAAGACCCACGTGCTGGTGCAGCGCGTGATCCGCCTGCTGCTGTCCGGTGTTCCGCCGGAGAAGATCCTCTGCATCACCTTCACCAAAGCCGCCGCCGCCAACATGGCCGAGCGCGTCTTCACCACGCTCGGCCATTGGGTGACGCTGGACGATGATGCGCTCACGAAGGCCATTGTTGCAGTCGGCATCCCGCATCCCAACGCAAAGCTGCGGCGCGAAGCACGAAAACTGTTCGCCTGCGCGCTGGAGACGCCCGGCGGATTGAAGGTGCAGACCATCCACGCGCTGTGCACCCGCCTGCTCCAGCAGTTTCCATTCGAGGCCAACGTGCCGGCGCGCTTTTCCGTCATCGACGAGCGCGACCAGACCGACATGATGGAACGCGCCAATCTGAAGGTGCTGCTGGAGGCCGCACGCGACCCGGAGACGGTCACCGGCCGTGCACTGCTAACCGCGATGGCCAGCGCCGCCGACGTCACCTTTAAAGAGGTCGTGCGCGAGGCCTGTCTGAGCCGCGATCATTTCATGGCCTGGACGGACGAGGCCGGCAACGCAGAAGCTGCCGCCGCGCAGATGGCGGCCGTGCTCGACGTTGACGCCGCCGATCGCATCGAGGACGTCGAGACGGAGATTCTGGACGGTCCGTTCCTGCCGCGATCGCGCTGGGACGACATCGCCTTTGCGCTGGAAGATGGCAGCAAGTCCGACAACGACCAGGCCAGCCGGCTCCGCGAGGCAAAAGCCTTTTCCGGCAGCGCGCAGGTCGATGCCTATCTCGGCGTCTTCCTCACCGACGAGAAGCTGCCGCGCAAGGCGGTGCTGACCAGGAAGTTTTGCGATCACAACCCCTCCGTCGCCCGCCTGTTCGAGAACGAGGCGCAGCGTATCTGTGGATTGATCGAGAAGCGCCGTGCGGTGACCATGCGTGATCGCACGGCGGCCCTGCTCCATATCGCGACCGCGGCGGCCGCGAACTATCGGCGCGAGAAGCAGGAGCGCGGGCTGCTCGACTACGACGATTTGATCGACAAGACGCTGGCGATGCTGAACCGCGTCTCATCGGGCTGGGTGCATTACAAGCTCGACCGCGGCGTCGACCACGTGCTGATCGACGAGGCCCAGGACACGAGCCCCCGGCAATGGGACATCGTCGCGCACATCATCTCCGAATTCACCGCAGGCGAAGGCGCGCGCGAGGGGCTGAACCGTACCGTCTTCGCCGTCGGCGACGAAAAGCAGTCGATCTTCTCCTTTCAGGGTGCCCAACCCCGAGAATTCGACGCGCGCCGGCGCGAGCTGCACCGCAAGTTCACCGCCGCCGGGCTGAAATTCGATCCGGTCGCCTTCACCTATTCGTTCCGCTCGGGTGCCGCGATCCTGCATTCGGTCGATCACGTCTTCCGCGACCCCGCGATCTACAAGAGCATCCATTCGGTCGAGATCGGCCATCCCCTGCACAATGCGCTTGCCGATGCAGCTCCCAGCGTGATCGAGCTGTGGGATCTGGCTGAAGCCGACGATCGGCAGGACATCGAGGGCTGGCGCGCGCCGTTCGACGGCGTCGCCGTCACCAGCCCCGAGGTCAAGCTCGCCCGCCGCATCCAGGCCGAGATCAAGCGGCTGGTCGAAAGCGGCACGCTGACCGGACATGAAGGCGAACGGCGGCCGCTGCGCTACGGCGACATGCTGATCCTGGTCCGCCGCCGCGGCAACGCGTTCGACGCCGTGATCCAGGCGCTGAAGCACGCCAACGTGCCGGTTGCCGGCGCCGACCGGCTGAAGCTCACCGAGCACATCGGAATCATCGACCTGATGAACCTTGCGGACGCGCTGCTGCTGCCGCAGGACGACCTCGCGCTCGCGGTGGCGTTGAAGAGCCCGCTGTTCGGGCTCGATGACGACGATCTGTTTCAGCTTGCCCATGGCCGCAAGGGCTCCCTGCGCCGCGCGCTCGGCGAGCACGCATCGACGAGCGAGAAGTTCGCCACGGCACTGCGCCGGCTCGAGGCCTGCGAGACTCGCGCGCGCGAGGAGACGCCGTTCGCCTTCTACGCGTGGCTGCTCGGCGGCGACGGCGGCCGCGCGCGCATCCTGCGCCGGCTCGGCCATGAGGCCAATGACGCGCTCGACGAGTTCCTGGAGCTGGCGCTGAACTACGAGCGCAAGGCGCCGGCCTCGCTGCAAGGCTTCGTGGCCTGGCTGCGCTCGGCCGACACCGAGGTGAAGCGCGACATGGAAATCTCGCGCGACGAGGTGCGGGTGATGACCGTGCACGGCGCCAAGGGCCTCGAAGCGTCCGTCGTGTTCATGGTCGACACGACATCGTCGCCCGCGGACTCGCAGCGAGTGCGGCTGATCCACGTGCCGCGCGGCAATGGCGGCGAGGTGGTGGTGTGGGCCGGCCGCAAGGCCGACGATCCCAAGCCGGTCGTCGAGGCACGCAAGGCCATGCTCGAGGAGACCGAGGACGAATACCGCCGCCTGCTCTACGTCGCGATGACGCGCGCGGCCGACCGGCTGATCGTCGGCGGCTGCATGCCCGGTAACATGAGGACGGTCCGCAAGCTGAGCTGGTACGATTTGGTCGACACCGGGCTCACCGGCTCGGGCCTCGAGAAGCAGACGGTGGAGACGCCGCTTGGCAAGGTGACGCGATTCGCCCGGCCGGAGGACGTCGTTTCCCTCGGCTCACCCGCGGCATCCGTGGACCAGACGATCGCGTTGCCCGACTGGCTGCGGACGCCGGCACCGCGCGAGATGCTTGACGACGATGCCGTGCGCCCGTCCGGCCAGTCTGCCGAGGAAGGCCGCGCGGTGCGGTCAGGCGAATCAGTGCAGTCGCGCGCGCGCGCGCTGCAACGCGGCACGCTGGTGCATCGGCTGCTCCAGTCGCTGCCAGACATCGGCCCCGAGCGCCGGCGCGAGGCCGCGCTCGGCTTCATGGCGCGCAACGCCTCGGACTGGGCGGAGGCCGACCGCACCGCGCTGGCCGACAAGGTGCTCGCGCTGATCGCCGAGCCGCGCTTTGCCCAGGTCTTTGCCGCCGGCAGCCGGGCCGAGGTCGCCATCGTCGGCAGGCTGGAGCGGCCGGGCCAACCGCCGGCGCTGGTATCGGGGCAGATCGACCGGCTGGTCGTTCGTCCGGACGAGGTCCTGATCGTCGATTTCAAAACCAACCAGGCGGCGCCCAAAAGCGCCTCGGAGGCCCCCGCCGTCTATGTCCGACAGCTCGCGCTGTACCGGGCGGTGCTGTCGAGGCTTTATCCCCAAAAGCCTGTCAGGGCCGTCCTGCTCTGGACCGAGGCCCTTGAATATATGGAGATTTCAGCCCCCGCGCTGGACGCGGCGCTGGCATCCCTTCATCTCAGTGTGAGCGTCCTTGACCCGGCAAGGAGCCGTTCATAGGTTGACGCCATGATCCCGGGCGCGATTCCCAACCGCGCCGATTCTTTCAACCGAGTGAGGTACTCCAATGGCCGTTAGCAAGGTTTCCGACGCCGATTTCGAAGCCGAAGTGCTCAAGGCGAACGGCCCTGTCGTCGTCGATTTCTGGGCCGAATGGTGCGGCCCCTGCCGCATGATCGCCCCCGCCCTCGACGAGATCGCCGGCGCGATGGGCGACAAGGTCAAGATCGTGAAGCTCAATGTCGACGAGAGCCCGAAGACCGCGTCGAAGTACGGCGTGATGTCGATCCCGACCCTGATGATCTTCAAGGGCGGCGAGATGGCCTCCCGCCAGGTCGGCGCGGCGCCGAAGGCGAAGCTCCAGCAGTGGATCACGTCGGCGGTGTGATCCGCTTCGTGCGTAACTGAGAATTCTGCAACGGCCGGCGAATAGCCGGCCGTTTTATTTGTCGTCTGCCTCGGCGCGCTCAATGCCTTCGACGAGCGCCTGAAACATCGCAACCAGTCGCTTGGTGTCGGACGCCAGCGGCTTAAAGAACGCGGCGTCGGCGTCTTCGACCGCCACGACAGCTTTCCGCGCGAGATCGCGGCCCACCTTGGTGACCGTGATCGCCTTGGCGCGCGGGTCCTGGGGATGATCGATCCGCTCGATCAACCCTGCTGCTTCCAGCGCGCGCAACACCTGGGACGTGGTCATCGGATCGATGCCGCTGAGCTGAGAGAGCCGCGCCTGGGTCAGCGTTTCCTCAGCACCGAACCAGGTCGCCGTTGCCAGCAACACGAATTGGGAATGGGTGAGCTCGTAAGGCTGGAGCGCCACCCGCAACCGGCGTTGCCAGGCGTTCGAGATCTTCCAGAGCAGGAAGCCCGGGCTTTCGGCGGGTCCGGACAGACGGGTCGGGAGTGGCGGCTTCGTCATCGCGTCCCCTCGGCCAGTTTGGACAGGCTCGCGAGCACCTCGGGAAAATCGGCGGAAACCGCCGGGCCGATCTCGGCGGCCTGCGGGCCGCGGGCATCGACGGCATAGACAATGCGCGTGCGCGCCGGTCCAAGCGGCTCGATGCGGTGGGCGACAAGGATGACGAGATCGCCCACCCGTGTTTCGTCGACGAAGCAGATGTTCTCGCGAACGTCGACCAGCTGCGAACGCAGCGCCTCCTCACCGGGCGGCTTCATCGTGAACCAGGTGCCGGTCGCAAACGGTCCGTCGATGTTGATCTGCTCGATGCCCGCGTTCCAGTTTTTCCAGGCGGGGACTTCGCGAAAGATGCTCCAGATCGTCTCTGGGGTCGCCGACGTCTCGATGGCGTATTCGCTCCGCCAGGTGTTTTCGTCGCTCATGGCATGACCTCCCGTTTCATATGCGCACTTATAATAAGTGCGCATATGATAATGTCAAGCCCACAGCCCTGATGGAGCCGTCTACTTGATCCAGCCCGTTGCCAGCGCCTTCGCGAGCTCCGGCTGATTGTTGCGGCGCGCGAGCGCGGCCATCGTCTCATGATCATAGACGACATGGCGGAACGTCACCTGCCATGCGCTCCCGACGAGTTCGAGGATCGCGTAGCGCGCGTGCGGCGTGCCGGCCTCGACGACATGGGGGAACGGATGCTTGTCGCGATAGCCGGGGCTGCCGACGCTGCCGGGATTGACGATCAGCCGGCCATCGCGCAAGCGCACCGCGCGGGCGAGATGGGTGTGGGCGCAGAGGATCAGGGACTGCGTAATGCCTTGCGCGAACTGCTCGATGCGATCGAGCGGCGATAGCGCCACCGTGCCGTCGGGATGCACGGTGTCGAGCCAATAGACTTCGTCGTTGTCGGGCGTCGCGTGGCAGAGGAGGACCCGGTCGCGGAACACGCGCGTCATCGGCTGCGCCCGCAGCCAGTCGAGTTGCGCGGCGTTGAGCGCCGCATGGGCAGGACGATCCCATGAACCCATCTTCTCCGGCGGACGGTCGAGCAAATAGCGGTCGTGATTGCCGAGCACATGCACGGCCTCGAGCTGCATCAGGATCTCGGTGGTCCGCCGCGCGTCGAGCGGACCGCTCAGCATGTCGCCGAGATTGACGATGTCGGCGATGCCCTGCGCGCGGATATCGGCGAGCACCGCCTCCAGCGCGAGATGGTTTCCATGGATGTCGGCAATCGCGGCGAAGCGCATCGTTTCGAAGCTCCACTATCGTGCCCCGGACGCAGCGCAGCACGCAGTGGTGCGCTGCCGAGCCGGGGCCCATTTAACCTTCTGGGTCCCGGCTCTGCGCTCCGCTCCGCTTCGCTGCGCTTGTCCGGGACACGAGAATCCTATGCAGGAGGCGTGCCGTTGATGCCGAGCACGTGGCCGGCGAGATAGAGCGAACCCGTGATCAGGATGCGCGGCGGCACCTCGTAGGCGAGCTTCGACAGCGCGCGCAGCGCGGCCTCGATGCCGGGCGCGGGCTCGACGCGCATGCCGAGGCAGCGTGCGGCGTCCGCGAGGCGGTCGGCCGGCATCGCATTCTCGGTGTCGGGAATCGGCACCGCGATGATGTGACGGGTGAGCCCGGCGAAATTGGCGAGAAAACCTTGCGCATCCTTGTTGGCCATCATGCCCGCGATCACGACCAGCGGCCGCGACACCCGCTCCTCGAGATCGCCGAGCGCGGCCGCTGCGACGCGCCCGCCTTCCGCATTGTGTCCGCCGTCGAGCCAGATCTCCGAGCCCCGCGGCCCCCAGGAGAGCAGCTCGCCCGAGGTGATGCGCTGCATCCGCGCCGGCCATTCGGCACCGACGATGCCGGCCTCGAACGCCGCCTGATTGACCTTGAACGTCGGAATCGCGCGCAGGGTCGCGATCGCAAGCCCGGCATTGTCGAACTGGTGCCGCCCGAACAGGCGCGGCGCGGCGAGATCCATCAGGCCGCGGTCGTCGGAATAGACCAGGCGCCCATGCTCGACATTGACGTGCCAGCTCTCGTTCGCGGCAAACAGCGGCGCGCGCATGCGCCTGGCCTGCGCCTCGATCACGGCCATCGCCTCGCCCGCCTGCTCGGCCGAAATCACGGGCACGCCGCGCTTGATGATCGCCGCCTTCTCGCCGGCGATGGAGGTCAGCGTATCGCCGAGGAAGTCCGTGTGGTCCATGCTGACAGGCGTGATCACGGTGGCCGCCGGCGTGTCGACGACATTGGTCGAATCGAGCCGTCCGCCAAGGCCGACTTCGAGCAGCACCACGTCCGCCGGGTTCTGCGCGAACAGATGAAACGCGGCGGCCGTCTTCAGCTCGAACACGGTCGCAGGCTCGCCGGCATTGACGCGCTCGACCTCCTCCAGCGCGGCGCACAGCTCGTCGTCGCCGACCAGCACGCCGCCACCGGGGCGGCCGAGCCTGAAGCATTCGTTGATGCGAACCAGATAGGGCGAAGTGTAGGCGTGCACGCGCAGGCCGGCGGCTTCCAGCGTCGCGCGCAGATAAGCGAGCGTCGAGCCCTTGCCATTGGTGCCGGCGATGTGGATCACCGGGGGCAGCTTGCTTTCGGGGTGGCCGAGCCGCTCGAGAAGGCGGTGCATCCGCTCCAGCCCGAGATCGATGCGCTTCTGATGCAGGGCCGACAGCCGCCCGATCAATTCGCCGAGCGGCGGCTTTGCGCTGTCAGGAGATGCGTTCACGCGTGCGGCGCGGCCGGCGCCGTCTCGGAAGCCGATACGATCTGCGCCGGGCTGACGACCGGCTGCACCGATTTCGACGCGGTCTCCAGCGCCGGAGCCTTGGTCAAAAGGCGACAGAGCCGTGCCAGGGTCGGGCGCAGCTCATGGCGATGCACGACCATGTCGATCATGCCGTGCTCTTTCAGGTACTCGGCGCGCTGGAAACCTTCCGGGAGCTTCTCGCGGATGGTCTGCTCGATCACGCGCGCCCCGGCAAAGCCGATCAGCGCGCCGGGCTCGGCGATCTGCACGTCGCCCAGCATCGCGTAGGAGGCGGTGACGCCGCCGGTGGTCGGGTTGGTCAGCACGACGATGTAGGGCTGTTTTGCCTCGCGCAGCATCTGTACCGCAACGGTCGTGCGCGGCATCTGCATCAGCGACAGGATGCCTTCCTGCATGCGCGCGCCGCCGGATGCGGCGAACACGATGAACGGCGACTTCTTCTCGACCGCGAGTTCGAGCCCGCGCACGATGGCTTCGCCCGCGGCCATGCCGAGCGAGCCTCCCATGAAGTCGAAATCCTGCACGGCGATGACGACGGCGGCGCCTTCGAGCTTGCCGTAGCCGACCTTGATCGCGTCATTCAGGTTGGTGCGCGCACGCGCATCCTTGATGCGGTCGGCGTATTTCTTTTCGTCGCGGAACTTGAGCGGGTCCGGCGTGACCTCGGGCAGCGCGACGTCGTACCAGGTCTCGTTGTCGAAGATCGACTTCAGACGTGCCACCGCGCCCATGCGCATGTGGTAGTTCGAGCCGGGAATGACGAACTGGTTGGCCTCGACGTCCTTGTAGAACACGAGCTGCCCGGAATCCGGACACTTGATCCACAGATTCTCCGGCGTCTCCCGCCGCAGCATGTTGCGGATCTTCGGCCGGACCACATTGGTAAGCCAGTTCATGGTTTGCTCCGATGTGCGATCCCGCTCCGGGAACCGCCTGAAGGGATATATGGCTGCCGGACCCTGCCCCGGCAAGCCGCCGTGTCGTCCGCCCCGAAAGCGGAATTATGGCCTATTCCGCCGCCTGCTGCGCGCCCTTGACGCCCTGGGCCAGGGACGCCGTCAATTCGGCGACGGCGTTAACGGTTTTGGCGGTGGCCCGCCCCTCGGCGTCGAGGCTGTTCTTGAGCGCATCGACCAGCGCGGTACCGACCACCGCGCCGTTCGCATGCGAGGCGATGGCGCGCGCAGTCTCCGGCGTGCGGATGCCAAAACCGACGCAGACCGGCAGCTTGGTGTGACGCTTGATGCGGGCGACCGCTTCGCTCACCGCCGAGGAGTCCGCCGCCGCAGCCCCGGTGATGCCGGTGATCGAGACGTAGTAGACGAAGCCCGAAGTGTTGGCGAGCACGGCCGGCAGGCGCTTGTCGTCGGTGGTCGGCGTCGCCAGACGAATGAAGTTCAGGCCGGCCTTCATCGCGGGCAGGCAGAGCTCGTCGTCCTCTTCCGGCGGCAGATCGACGATGATGAGGCCGTCGACGCCGGCGCCCTTGGCATCGACCAGGAACTTGTCGACGCCGTAGATGTAGATCGGGTTGTAATAGCCCATCAGCACGATCGGCGTCGCATTGTCGTCCTTGCGGAAGCCGCGCACGAGCTCGAGCGTCTTCTTCAGCGTCATGCCGGCCTTGAGCGCGCGCAGGCCCGCGGCCTGGATCGACGGACCGTCGGCCATCGGATCGGTGAAAGGCATGCCGATCTCGATCACGTCGGCGCCGGACTTCGGCAGCGCCTTGATGATCTCGAGCGAGGTGGCGGGATCGGGATCGCCGGCCATCAGGAAGGTCACGAAGGCCGAGCGGCCCGCTTTCTTCAGCTCAGCAAAACGGGTGTCGATACGCGTGGTCACTTGCTCTTGCCCCTCAGGATGTCGCCGACCTGCGGGACGTCCTTGTCGCCGCGGCCGGAGAGATTGACGACCATCAGGTGATCTTTTGCCCGCTTCGGCGCGAGCTCCATCACCTTGGCGATGGCATGCGCGGGTTCGAGCGCGGGGATGATGCCTTCCAGCTTGGACAGCAGCTGGAACGCAGCGAGCGCCTCGTCGTCGGTCGCGGACAGATAATTCACGCGGCCGATCTCGTGCAGCCAGGAATGCTCGGGGCCGATGCCGGGATAGTCGAGACCGGCCGAGATCGAATGGGCGTCCTGGATCTGGCCGTCCGCGTCCATCAAGAGATAGGTGCGGTTGCCGTGCAGCACGCCGGGACGGCCGCCCGCGATCGACGCCGCATGCAATTGCGTCAGCCCGTGGCCGGCGGCTTCGACGCCGAAGATCTCGACGGTGGAATCGTCGAGGAAGGGATGGAACAGGCCCATCGCGTTGGAGCCGCCGCCGATGCAGGCGACGAGCGAGTCCGGCAGGCGGCCTTCGACCTCCTGCATCTGCGCCTTGGTCTCGTTGCCGATGATCGACTGGAAGTCGCGCACCAGCGTCGGATAGGGATGCGGGCCCGCCACCGTGCCGATGCAGTAGAATGTGTTGTGCACGTTGGTGACCCAGTCGCGCAGCGCCTCGTTCATGGCGTCCTTCAGCGTGCGCGTGCCCGACTGCACCGGGACCACCTTGGCGCCCAGCATCTCCATGCGGATGACATTGGGTTGCTGCCGCTCGACGTCGACGGCACCCATATAGACCACGCATTCGAGGCCGAAGCGCGCGCACAGCGTCGCGGTGGCGACCCCGTGCTGGCCGGCGCCGGTCTCGGCGATGATGCGCTTCTTGCCCATGCGCCGCGCCAGCATGATCTGGCCGAGCACGTTGTTCACCTTGTGCGAGCCGGTGTGGTTGAGCTCTTCGCGCTTGAGGTAGATTTTTGCGCCGCCGAGATGCTCGGTGAGACGCTCGGCGAAATAGAGCGGCGAGGGCCGGCCGACATAGTTCTTGAGATAGCCGTTCATCTCGGCCTGGAAGGCCGGGTCGGCCTTGGCCGCGGTGTAGGCCTTCTCGAGATCGAGAATCAGCGGCATCAGCGTTTCGGCGACGAAGCGGCCGCCGAAAATGCCGAAATGGCCGCGCTCGTCGGGGCCGCTGCGGTAGGAATTTGGCTTGGCGATGTTCATCGGACGCTCAACTCTTGACTTGCATCTTGGGTGGCGCGCGCGGCGCGGATGAAGGCCTTGATCATCTCGGGGTCCTTGACGCCGGAGGCGCTCTCGACACCTGAGGACACGTCGACGCCACCGGCGCGGGTGACGCGAAGGGCTTCAGTGACGTTGTCGGCGTGAAGCCCGCCCGAGACCATGTAGGGCAAGTTCAGATCGAGGTTTTCGAGCAGGTGCCAGTCGAACGGCTCCCCTAAGCCGCCGGGCCGCGTCGCGTCCTTCGGCGCGCGCGCATCGAACAGGATGCGGTCGGCGACCGCGGCGTAGCCGGGCAGCACGGCAAGATCGGCTGACGTTGCGACCGGCACCGCCTTCATCACGGGGCGGCCGAACTTCTGCTTGATGTCGCGCAGCCGCGCCACGCTCTCCTTGCCGTGGAGCTGGAAAATGTCCGGCGACAGCGCGTCCATGATGTTGTCGAGCGTGGCGTCGTCGGCATCGACCGTGAGCGCAACCTTGAGCGCGCGCCGCTGCACCTGGCGGCCGAGGTCGCGGCCGAGCTCCAGCGACAGATGCCGGGGCGACGGCAGAAAGAACACGAACCCCACCATGTCGGCGCCCGCGTCGAGCGCTGTTTCGAGCGTCTCGCGCGTGGACAGGCCGCAGATTTTGACGAGCAGGGACATGGTCTCGAAGCAGGTAAAGGCCGCAACTCCGCGGCCGGAAAGCAGGGTTTTCGGTTGCGGCCGCTTCTACAACGTCGCGCGCTGCTTGTCTCGCCCGACGGGCCCGTAAAGGCCCACCCCGACGGGGGCGGGGAGGCGCTGGGAATCGGGCTTCGCCGCGACCGCCTGGGACCGCAAACCGGCCAGTTCGGTCCGGGCGCTGCGCGCATCCGCCTCATGCCGGCGGGCCGCGCGGCGCCAGTGCCGCTGGCCGAACCAGACGGCGCAGCCGCCGGCCAGGACGCCCAGCGCCGCCACCAGGATCAGCAGCACGAACAGCGGCAGCGTGACCGACAATGCCGGGTCGTCGGAGACAAAAGGATCGAGGGAGACCGTGACGAAATGCCGGTTGGAAACGGCGAACACCACCAGGATCAGACCCAGCGGAATCACGATCAGCGCGGTCAGGAACTTTCGCATCTCGCTTCGCTCGCCTTGAATCAAGCCTCCGGCCGCATCGCTCGCGACCGCGGGAAACCCTGACGCCGGCCTTAGTCTGCCGCGCCGGGATCCGGATGGTCGCGGTTCAGCCGCTCGCGCATTTCCTTGCCGGTCTTGAAGAACGGAACGCTCTTCTGATCGACCGGCACATGGGCGCCGGTGCGCGGATTACGCCCGGCGCGTGCAGGGCGATGCTTGACCGAGAAGGCACCGAAGCCGCGCAACTCGACGCGGTCGCCGCGTGCGAGAGCCGCTACGATCTCTTCGAGAATCGCATTCACAATGTTCTCGACATCCCGCTGGTACAGATGCGGGTTGTGCTCGGCGATACGCTGAACAAGTTCGGATTTGATCATCGAGAGATAGGACCCGGAAGCGTGCGGATGACCATTTCCGTGAAAATACCGTGATCTGTCAAGACGCTAAATCAAGGTTGAGCGTCGTGAAAATGCGTGACAAATGCCAAAAAAGCAGGCTGCCCCGACACTCGCCGGACGCGAAAACCCTCAATTGCTCGCTCGCCCCCGTCAGTTTGACGCAGCCGGCTGCCACAAGGCGAGCATTCCATCCATTCCGAACCGGTCGACGGCCTGCGTGACGCCGGTTTGCCCGATTTGATGCGCAATCGAGCCCAAACCCAGCGCTTCCAGCGTCACGGCGGCAGCAGTCTTGAGGAACGGCAGGTCGCCGAAGCGCGTCTGGAGCTTGTAGTCGCGTACCGAAAGCCCCTTCTTGACGCCCTTCTGCTCGACCAGCCAGGTCACTGCAGTCTTCTCGTCACCGATCTGGTCGATCAGCTTGAGATCGATCGCCTGGCGTCCGGTGAAGACGCGGCCGTCGGCCACTTTCTCGAGCTGCGTGTCGTCCATGCCACGCCGTTCCTTCACCAGTCCCTTGAACCAGGCGTAGGAATCCCTCACCAGCGCGTCGAGCGCGGCCCGCGCCTCGGGACTGGTCGGCTCAAAACCGTTGGGCGCGGCCTTCAGCGGCGAGGATTTTACCTCCTCGACCTTGACGCCGATGGTCTTCAGGAGCTCGGTGACGTTGGGGTACTGGAACAGCACACCGATCGAGCCGACCAGCGAGCTCTGCTGCGCGATGATGTGGTCGCTCGCGATCGCCGTGATGTAACCGCCGGAGGCGGCGAGACCCTCGACCATGACGACGAGCGGCTTCTTCGCCTTGAGCCGGACAAGCGAGTCGTAAAGCTGCTCGGAGCCTGCGGTGGTGCCGCCCGGCGAGTTGATGTGGACGATGACGGCGGCAGCCTGCGAATTCTCCAGCCGCTCCAGCGCCTGCGTGCGATCGGAATCGCTGCGGATCAGGCCCTCGATCTGGACCCGCGCAATCGAGCCGGCGGATGCGAAGGTGCCGCGCGCACCGGGCGTCGCGATCAGTGCGAAGCCCGCAATCGCCGCGATCGCGATCAGCGCGGCCACGACACGCCAGAACGTCAGCTTGCGGCGGATCCTGCGGCGATCGACGATGATGTCCGAATCGAGCGACATCGGAATATCTCCAATGAAAGACCCAGGCGCGTTGTGCCGTCACGGCGTGACCAACGGCTTATCTGGATACATCAATTGCGGCGCAATTTGAAGAAAACAAGGCTGGTGCCCTGGTGGGGGCCCGGACGCCGCCACACACTCAAGTGTCGTCCCGGCGAAGGCCGGGACCCATAACCACAAAAGGTAATTTGGCGAAGACTCTTCGTTCGGTACTCCTACCGCCCACCATCGATAGATCACGCGGTATGGGTCCCGGCCTTCGCCGGGACGACGATCGCAACAAAAAAGCCCCGGCTCGCGCCGGGGCTTTGATGTCAGCGAAACGAGCGTTTCGCTTACTTGCTGTCGCGGTTCTTGAGCGCGGTGCCGAGGATGTCGCCAAGCGTCGCACCCGAATCGGAGGAGCCGTACTGCGCGATGGCTTCCTTCTCTTCGGCGACTTCGAGCGCCTTGATCGACACCTGGACCTTGCGGGCCTTCTTGTCGAACTGGATCACGCGGGCATCGACCTTCTCGCCGACGGCGAAGCGTTCGGCGCGCTGGTCGTTGCGGTCACGGGCGAGCTCCGAGCGCTTGATGAAGGTGGTAAAGTCGGTACCGGCGATCTTCACCTCGATACCGCTCTCCTTCACTTCGAGCACTTCGCAGGTCACGACCGCGCCCTTCTTGACATCGCCCGGCTCGGCGAAGGGGTCGCCTTCGAGCTGCTTGATGCCGAGCGAGATGCGCTCCTTCTCGACGTCCACATCGAGCACCACGGCCTTCACCATGTCGCCCTTCTTGTAGTTGTCGATCACCTGCTCGCCCGGAAGCTTCCAGTCGAGGTCGGAGAGGTGGACCATGCCGTCGACGTCGCCCTCGAGACCCAGGAACAGACCGAACTCGGTCTTGTTCTTGACCTCGCCCTCGACCACCGAACCGGTCGGGTGACCTTCGACGAAGACCTCCCAGGGGTTGCGCATGGTCTGCTTGAGGCCGAGCGAGATGCGGCGCTTGACGGAATCGACTTCCAGCACCTGCACTTCGACTTCCTGCGAGGTCGAGACGATCTTGCCGGGGTGCATGTTCTTCTTGGTCCACGACATCTCGGAGACGTGGATCAGGCCTTCGATGCCCGGCTCGAGCTCGACGAACGCACCGTAGTCGGTGATGTTGGTGACACGGCCGGTGAAGCGGGCACCCAGCGGGTACTTGGCTTCGATGCCCTGCCACGGATCGTCCAGCAGCTGCTTCATGCCCAGCGAGATGCGGTGCGTCTCGTGGTTGATCTTGATGATCTTGACCTTCACGGTCTGGCCGATCGAGAGCACCTCGGTCGGATGGTTGACGCGGCGCCACGCGATGTCGGTGACGTGCAGCAGGCCGTCGATGCCGCCGAGATCAACGAACGCACCGTAGTCGGTGATGTTCTTGACCACGCCGTCGATGACCTGACCCTCTTCGAGGTTCTGCACCAGCTCCTGACGCTGCTCGGCGCGGGTCTCTTCCAGCACCGTGCGGCGGGAGACGACGATGTTGCCGCGGCGGCGGTCCATCTTCAGGATCTGGAACGGCTGCGAGTTGTTCATCAGCGGCGCAACGTCGCGGATCGGACGGATGTCGACCTGCGAGCGCGGCAGGAAGGCCACGGCACCGTCGAGGTCGACGGTGAAGCCGCCCTTGACCTGGTTGAAGATGACGCCGTTGACCTTCTCGTTGTTCTGGAACGCCTTCTCGAGCTTGCCCCAGCTCTCTTCGCGGCGCGCCTTGTCGCGCGACAGCACGGCTTCGCCGAGCGCGTTCTCGATGCGATCGAGGAACACTTCCACCTCGTCGCCGACCTTGATCTCGCTGTCACGGCCGGGGCCGGAAAATTCGCGCAGGGCGACGCGGCCCTCGGTCTTCAGGCCGACGTCGATGACGGCCATGTCCTTTTCAATTGCAACCACCTTGCCCTTGACGACGGAGCTTTCCTGCAGGTTGCCACCTGCGAAGGACTCGTCGAGCATCGCGGCGAAATCGTCGCGCGAGGGGCTATAGGTATCAGCAGAAGTCGAAGCCATTTGTTCTCCAGTTGCGGATGTCTTGCCGGCCGTTGGGTTCATGGGCGCATCGCACGCGCAGTGTCGGAAGGTCCGCAAGACCTTCGAGCGACCGCTTGCTGCCCCGGCCTGGCACCGGAACGGCGGAAGCGGGCCGGCTGAGGCCCGCGCGTTCGATACGTGGAAATCTTTGTCCGGAGCCTGGATCGCACCGGTCCCGAAACAGGCGGACCGGGGGTATCGACCTCAAAGAGCGGGAGCGGGCGCTTCCTCCAATGACGGCTGCGGCTTAACCCCGCGACCGGCCCGCTCGGACGGCCTCGATAATGTCGATGGCGGCCCGGACGCCGCCTTCTATATCCAGTTGGGAGTTATCTAGCAAGTAAGCATCGGGGGCAGGTTTCAGCGGTGCAATCGGCCGGTTCTTGTCGCGTTCGTCGCGCTGGATGATGTCGGCGAGCACGGCCGCCTCGTCCGCCTCCTCGCCCCGCGCCTTGGCCTCCATGGTGCGGCGGCGGGCGCGAACCTTGGGGTCCGCCACGACAAAGATCTTCACGTCGGCATGAGGGCAGATCACGGTTCCAATGTCCCTGCCGTCCAGCACCGCCCCCGGCGGATCGGCGGCGAATTGCCGCTGGAAATTGACCAGGGCCTCGCGAACCCTTGGGATTGCCGAGACGATCGAGGCGCCCTCGCCGACCTTCTGGGTCTTCAGGGCAGGATCGCCGAACTTTTCCGGATCCAATTCCAGCGCCGCCGCGACCGCAGCCGCCTCGTCGCGGAGATCATGACCCGATTGCATCAGGGCGTAGGCGACCGCGCGATAGATCACGCCGGTATCAAGATGACGATAGCCGTAATGATGAGCGAGACGCTTGCCCAGCGTCCCCTTGCCCGAGGCCGCGGGCCCGTCGATGGCGATGATCATGAAAACTCGGCCCCAAGCGAACGCATCATCGGAATGAAGTCCGGGAAACTGGTGGCGATGAAGGCGGTGTCGTCGACGGTCACCGGCTGGTCGGAGGCGCAGCCCATCACCAGCGCGGACATCGCGATGCGATGATCCATATGGGTGGCGACGAGGCCGCCACCCGGAACGTGACCGTGGCCGTGGACGATCAGATCGTCGCCGGAGACCTCGACCTTGACGCCGTTGACGCGCAGCATCTCGGCGGTGGCCTCCAGGCGGTCGGATTCCTTGACGCGCAGCTCTTGCAGGCCGCGCATGATGGTCGTGCCTTCGGCGAAGGAGGCCGCCACCGCCAGCACGAGATATTCGTCGATCATCGAGGGCGCGCGCTCCGGCGGCACCTCGACGCCGCGCAGCTTTGACGCGCGCACGCGCAGCTGCGCCATCGGCTCGCCGGCATCGCCGCGCACTTCGCTCTCCTCGATCGAGGCGCCCATTTCGCGCAGCGTGGTGAACAGGCCGGTGCGCAGCGGATTGGTCATGACATCCGACAGCACGACATCGGAGCCCTCGGCGATCAGCGCCGCAACAACCGGGAAGGCCGCCGAGGAGGGATCGGCGGGCACCACGACATTGGCGCCATGCAGCTCGGGCTGGCCTTTGAGCGTGATGCGGCGGCCGTGCAGGCCCTCCTTCGTGGAGGTGATGTCGGCGCCGAAGTGCTTCAGCATCAGCTCGGTATGGTCGCGGCTGGCCTCGTTCTCGATCAGCGTGGTGATGCCCGGCGCCGCCAGGCCCGCGAGCAGCACGGCGGATTTGATCTGGGCCGAGGCGACCGGGGTCTTGTAGGTGATCGGCAGCGGATCGCGCGCGCCCTGGACGGTCAGCGGCAGACGGCCGCCCTCGCCGCCGGAGACGACCCTGGCGCCCATCTTCTCGAGCGGGTCCAGGATCCGGCGCATGGGACGGCTGCGCAGCGAGGCGTCGCCGTCGAAGACCGCCGAGATCGGGCAGCCGGCGACGGCGCCCATGACCAGCCGGCAGCCGGTGCCGGAATTGCCGAAATCCAGCGCCGCCTTGGGCTGGGCGAAGCCTGCCACGCCCACACCCTGCACCTTCCAGGCGAAATCGCCGGTGCGCTCCACGCTGGCGCCCAGCGCCTGCATGGATTTGGCGGTGTTGAGGACGTCCTCGCCCTCCAGCAGGCCCGAAATCCGGGTCTCGCCGACCGCGAGCGCGCCCAGGATGAGGGCGCGGTGGGAGATCGACTTGTCCCCGGGCACCCGTACTTTCCCGGTCAGGGGACCGTTTGCGCGCGAATGAAGCGGCCTCGGTTGGTCGGAATGGGTCAAGATTGTGTCCTTGAATGTGCCCCGGAGAGCTGGGGCGCAGGTACCACATGGTCCGCGCCCCGTCACCGGCATGTCTTTCTCCCGTAATGCGCTATTGACAGCGGGCCGCCAACTAGCCAAGTGAAACACCGCTTTTCAGACATTCCCAGGATTCCTCTGCCGTGGCCAAGTCCGAACTCGGAACCAAACGTATTTGCCCGACCACGGGCAAGAAGTTCTACGACCTCAACAAGAATCCGGTGATCTCGCCCTATACCGGCGAAGTGGTCCCGATCGCGCCCGTGGCGCCGGCCCGCGTGCCTCGTGGCGCCGAAGCCCGCCACGCGGCCGCCGCCGACACCACGCCGGAGCCGGCAGAGGTCGAGGAGGTCTCGCTCGAGGAGGCCGATGCCGAGGAGAACAGCGGCAAGGTCAAGGCGGTCGTGCCCGAATCGGAGGACGATATCGAGGTCGACGAGACCCTCGATGACGACGATGACGATGATTCGACCTTCATCGCCGACGAAGAAGAGGGCGATGAGGACGTGACCGACATCATTGGTGATGTCGGAGGCGATGAAGAGACTTGAGATCAGCCCTGATCTGTGAAAAAGGGTGCACCGCGCGAGTCGCCTAGGGCTCGCCGGCCGGGACGGATCCCCCAGGATCCTCCCCACTGGAAGACTTAAGGGGCCATAGCTCAGCTGGGAGAGCGCTTGCATGGCATGCAAGAGGTCGGCGGTTCGATCCCGCCTGGCTCCACCAGCCTTCGCTCGCTTCGCGAGCTTCGGCTGGGCAAGCCAGCCCTGCTCTCTCGTAGCGAAGGGAGCGAAGGCTGTCCCGCCATAGCCCGAAGGGCGACGGCGGACTTGGGCAAACTCCCAATCGTATCCCTAGACTGGTCTTGTATCCTGCCCGCATGGGGAGGATACGGGATGAAGTACGTCTACATTCTTGAAAGTCTCGATTCCGAGCACTTCTACGTCGGCGTCACCGACGACCTGCGTGCCCGCTTGGCGAAGCATAATGCCGGCGAGGTGCCGCACACGTCGAAATTTGGGCCTTGGCTAATCCGGACCTATTTCGCGTTCGACGACGCCGCACGCGCTGTCGCGTTCGAGCGATACCTGAAATCGGGTTCGGGACGCGCTTTCGCGAAGAAGCACTTCTGATCGTCTAACCCCCTACTCCCCAATCACCGCATTGAGCCGATCGCGCAGCGCGACGATCTCGTCTTTCATCGCCACCAGCTCCGACACCGAGCAATCCGACGCCGCCAGGATCGACTGCGGCACGGCGCGCGCCTTGTCCTTCAGCGCGTGGCCCTGCGGGGTCAGCGCGATCAGCACCTGGCGTTCGTCCTCGCGCGAGCGTGTGCGCTTGACGAGGTGCGCGGCCTCGAGGCGCTTGAGCAGCGGCGTCAGCGTGCCCGAATCCAGGAACAGCTTTTCGCCGATGTCCTTGACCGGCACATCGTCGCGCTCCCACAGCACCAGCATCACCAGATATTGCGGATAGGTCAGGCCGAGGCGGTCGAGCAGCGGCTTGTAGACGCGGTTGAAGGCGTGCGCGGCCGAATAGACCGCGAAGCAGATCTGGTTGTCGAGGCGCTGCGGGTCCAGCGCCGATAATTTCCGAGGCATAGCGAATCTCACGCGGTTTCCTCCATTCTGGGACCGGCCGGCCGGACATTCAATTGCGAACAATTAAATGTGAGGCATGCAAATTTCAATTGCGCGCAATCTAATTGCTTGCGATACACGCGTCGTCCCAACCGGAAGACCTGAGGAGACGAAAATGTCCGTGAACGTCCTGTACAAGACCAGCGCAAAAGCCACCGGCGGCCGCGACGGCCATGCCGCGACCCTCGACGGCGCGCTCGACGTCAAGCTCACCACGCCGAAGGAACTCGGCGGCGGCGGCGGTGCCGGCAACAATCCCGAGCAGCTGTTTGCGGCCGGCTACGCCGCCTGCTTCATCGGCGCGATGAAGTTCGTGGCCTCGCAGGGCGGCCCGAAGGTTCCCGCCGACGCCGCCGTCACCTCGACCGTCGGCATCGGCCCGCGCTCGGAAGGCGGCTTCGGCCTCGACATCGACCTCGCCGTCTCGCTGCCGGGCCTTGCCCGTGCCGAGGCCGAAGCGCTGGTCGCCAAGGCGCACCAGGTGTGCCCCTATTCCAATGCCACGCGCGGCAATGTCGACGTTCGCCTGACGGTCGTCTGATCGAAAATGCGGATTGGCTGGCCCGGGATCCCCCTCGGGCCGGCCGCTTCCGCTTGATTAGCCGGATCCTGTTTTGCCAGATCCTGTTTTGCCATGCCGCGGGATTGACGCGCGGTGGTGCATGCGGCCCTACGCAACAAGCCATTGCTGGCGCAAAAAAACCTCGCTAGGCCTGTGACCAACGATCGACACAGGGGAAGCGAAGGCATGAGTTCTGAAGCCGTTACGGGTGCAATGAGCGGACTGCGCGTCATCGATCTCACGCGCGTGCTCGGCGGTCCCTACTGCACCCAGATCCTCGCCGACCATGGCGCCGACGTGATCAAGGTCGAGCCGCCCGCCGGCGACGAGGTGCGCGACTGGGGCCCTCCCTTCCACGACGAAGACGCGGCCTATTTCATCGGCATCAACCGCAACAAGCGCTCGATCGGCCTCGACCTCGCCTCCGAGGGCGGCCGCGTCGTGCTGCTGAAGATGCTGGAGACCGCCGACGTCCTGATCGAGAATTTCAAGCCGGGCACGTTGGAGAAATGGGGCATCGGCAACGAGGTGCTGCGCGAGAAATTCCCGCGCCTCGTGCATTGCCGGATCTGCGGCTTCGGCGCCGACGGCCCGCGCGGCGGCAATCCCGGCTATGACGCCATCATCCAGGCCATGACCGGCATGATCGCGGCGACCGGCTCGCCCGAGAGCGGCCCGATGCGGATCGGCGTGCCGCTGGTCGACATCACGACCGGCCTCTATGCCGCGATCGGCATCCTGATGGCGCTGTCGGAGCGGCAGCGCTCGGGCAAGGGCCAGTTCCTGGAGACCACGCTGTACGAGACCGGCCTTGCCATCATGCATCCGCACACCGCGAACTATTTCATGCATGGCAAGCCCCCTGGCCTGACCGGCAACGAGCATCCCAACCTCGTGCCCTACGCGATCTTCCCGACGAAGACCGACAACATCTTCATCGGCGTCGGCAATGACGGCACCTTCAGAAAGCTCGCCAAGGAGATCGGCAAGCCCGAACTCGGCACCGATCCGCGCTTTGCCCGCAACAAGGACCGCATCGCCAATCGCGAGGCGCTGCGCGCCGAGCTGGCCGCCGTGTTCAGCCAGCACGAGGCCGAGCCGCTCTGCAATCGCCTGCTCGCGGCGGGCCTGCCCGCAGGCCCGGTGCAGAAGATCGACCAGGCGTTGACCAACCCGCACACGATCGCCCGCGGCGATGTCATCGAGAAGGATTGGTACAAGGGCGTGGCCTCGCCGATCCGGCTCGATCGCAGCAAGCCGAGCCTGCGCCGGCTGCCGCCGAAATTCAGCCAGCACGCGGCGGAGGTGCTGGGCGAGTTCGGGTATTCCAAGGCCGAGATCGACGCGATGGTCGAGAAGGGCACCGTCTGCGGCCCCGAGCGCAAGCGCTGAGATAAAGACGAAGATCGAGCGTCGGGGCAGGTGCACTCCGTCTCCCGCTTGCGGGAGAGGGAGTCTCTAGATGGGACAATCCCCAGAGGAGCGAACCCTCACCCACGCCTTCGGCGCGACCTCTCCCGCAAGCGGGAGAGGTATTCGAACCCGCGGCCTCGCCAGCCCCACATCATCCAATGCCGCACTGCGGCGCGAGCACGCATGTGCAGCGCGAATGGAGGAGGCTGCCCGCGGCGTCTTCGCCTATTTGACAGCTTCCCTTTTCCCGCGCTTGCCGCTTTCGTTTCGGCCGCATACACAGTCATGTGAACGTCATATGGCGCTGCTAGCGCAAGCGCTTCTTATTGACGGGCAAGGGAGGTTTTCTTGATGGCTCTTCGACACTTTGGGGCGGCTGCCGCATTTGCAATCACGGTCGGCATGTCGGCCTCTCCGGCCTTGGCCGTGACCGAAATCCAGTGGTGGCACGCGATGACCGGCGCCAACAACGACGTCATCGTCAAGCTTGCCACCGACTTCAACGCGTCGCAGAGCGACTACAAGGTCATCCCGACCTACAAGGGCAACTACCCTGATACGATGAACGCGGGCATCGCCGCGTTCCGCGCCGGCAATGCCCCACACATCATGCAGGTGTTCGAAGTCGGTACCGCGACCATGATGGCCGCGACCGGTGCGGTGAAGCCGGTCTACAAGCTGATGGCCGAGGCCGGCGAGAAGTTCGATCCCAAGATCTACCTGCCCGCCATTACCGGCTACTATTCGACGTCGAAGGGCGAGATGCTGTCGTTCCCCTTCAATTCGTCCTCGACCGTGATGTGGGTCAACCTCGACGAACTCAAGAAGGCGAACGTCGAGATCCCCAAGACCTGGCCCGAAACGTTCGAGGCCGCCAAGAAGCTGAAGGCTGCGGGTCATGACACCTGCGGCTTCTCCGGCTCTTGGGTCACCTGGGTCAATCTCGAGCAGCTCTCCGCCTGGCACAACGTGCCGCTCGCCAGCAAGGCCAACGGCCTCGACGGTTTCGACACCGTGCTGGAGTTCAACGGCCCGCTCCAGGTCAAGCATCTCGAAACCCTGGTCGAGCTCCAGAAGACCAAGACTTACGACTATGCCGGCCGCACCAACACCGGCGAAGGCCGCTTCACATCAGGCGAATGCCCGATCTATCTGACCTCGTCGGCGTTCTTCGGCAACGTCAAGGCGCAGGCCAAGTTCGCCTTCACCGCGGTGCCGATGCCGTACTATCCGGACGCCAAGGGCGCGCCGCAGAACTCGATCATCGGCGGTGCTTCGCTCTGGGTGATGGGCGGCAAGTCGGCCGAGGAATACAAGGGCGTCGCGAAGTTCCTGACCTTCCTCTCCGACACCGATCGCCAGGTCTACATCCACAAGGCCTCGGGCTATCTGCCGATCACCAAGGCGGCCTACGCCAAGGCGAAGGAAGAAGGCTTCTACAAGGATCAGCCTTATCTCGAGACCCCGCTGCTCGAGCTGACCAACAAGGAGCCGACCGAGAATTCGCGCGGCTTGCGTCTCGGCAACATGGTTCAGCTGCGTGACGTCTGGTCGGAAGAGATCGAGCAGGCGCTGGCCGGCAAGAAGACCGCCAAGCAGGCGCTCGACGCCGCCGTCGAGCGCGGCAACACGATGCTGCGCCAGTTCGAAAAGACCGCCGTGAAGTAGGCATCGAAGCGGCAGGCCGCGACCCGGCCTGCCGCTTCCCATGACATCATGCAAAAGCAAGCCATTTTCCAGTCAAAGCTATTACCCTACGCGCTGGTTGCGCCGCAGCTCGCGATCGTCCTGATTTTCTTCTACTGGCCCGCCCTGCAGGCGGTGATCCAGTCCTTCCTGCTCCAGGATGCCTTTGGTCTGTCGAGCACCTTTGTCTGGTTCGAGAATTACATCGAGCTGTTCAAGGACCCCGCCTATTTCGAGGCGATCGTCCGGACCTTCTTCTTCTCGTTCGCGATCGCCGTGTCGTCGCTGTCGTTCGCGCTGCTGCTCGCCGTGATGGCCGACAAGCCGCTGCGCGGCTCGATGCTCTACCGCACGCTCTTGATCTGGCCCTATGCGGTCGCGCCACCCGTCGTCGGCGTACTCTGGATCTTCATGCTGCACCCCTCGCTCGGCGTGCTGTCGCGCTATCTGCGCGGAATGGGCGTCGACTGGAATCCGCTGCTCGACGGCGACCAGGCGGCGGCGCTGATCATCCTCGCCGCGGCATGGAAGCAGATCTCCTATAATTTCCTGTTCTTCCTCGCCGGCCTGCAAGCCATCCCGAAAAGCGTGTTCGAGGCCGCCGCGATCGACGGCGCCCGTCCGATGCGCCGGTTCTGGACTGTGACCTTCCCGCTGCTGTCGCCCACGATCTTCTTCCTGCTGGTCGTCAACATCGTCTACGCCTTCTTCGACACCTTCGGCATCATCGACACCATGACCCGCGGCGGTCCCGGAACATCGACGGTCACGCTGGTCTACAAGGTCTATTCCGACGGCCTGCTCGGCGGCAATCTCGGCAGCTCGGCGGCGCAGTCGGTGATCCTGATGGTCATGGTCATCGTGCTGACGGGAATCCAGTTCCGCTTCGTCGAACGCAAGGTGACCTACTGATGGTCGAGGACGAGGGTATCAGGCGCTACGTCGCCCACGCCATTCTCTGGATCGGGATCGCGATCGTCGCATTCCCGGTCTACATCGCGATCGTCGCCTCGACCCAGGACAACGCGCTGATCGCGAACGGACAGATGTCGCTGCTGCCGGGCGGACATTTCTTCGAGGTCTACTACCAGACTATCTTCGTCGGCACGAGCGGCTCGACCCGCGAGCCCGTCGGCAACATGATGCTGAACTCGCTGGTGATGGCGCTGGCGATCGCGATCGGCAAGATCGCGATCTCGATCATCTCGGCCTATGCGATCGTGTATTTCCGCTTTCCGTTCCGGATGGCGATCTTCTGGATCATCTTCATCACCTTGATGCTGCCGGTCGAGGTGCGCATCTACCCGACCTACAAGATCGTCGCCGATCTGCACATGCTCGACAGCTATGCCGGCCTGTCGCTGCCGCTGATCGCATCGGCCACCGCAACGCTGCTGTTCCGGCAGTTCTTCATGACCGTGCCGGACGAACTGCTGGAGGCCTCGCGCATCGACGGCGCCGGCCCCTTGCGTTTCTTCTGGGACACGCTGCTGCCGCTGTCGCGCACCAACATGGCGGCGCTGTTCGTGATCCTGTTCATCCTCGGCTGGAATCAATATCTCTGGCCGCTGCTCATCACCACCCGCGACGACATGCAGACCATCCAGGTCGGCATCCGCAAGATGATCACCACCACCGACGCGCTGACCGAATGGCCGATCGTGATGGCGACCGCCGTGCTGGCCATGCTGCCGCCGGTGTTCGTCGTCGTCGCGATGCAGAAGCTGTTCGTGCGCGGACTGGTCGAGACCGAAAAGTGAGTTTTCATGGCTAACGTCACCCTGCGCAACGTCCGCAAGACCTACACCGGCGGCTTCGAGGCCATCAAGGGCGTCAACGTCGATGTCGCCGACGGTCAGTTCTGCGTGCTGGTCGGTCCCTCGGGCTGCGGCAAGTCCACGCTGCTGCGCATGGTCGCGGGGCTCGAGACCGTCACCGGCGGCGAGATCGACATCGGCGGCCGCGTCGTCAACCAGATCGAGCCCGCCGATCGCGACATCGCGATGGTGTTCCAGAACTACGCGCTCTATCCGCATATGAGCGTCTACAACAACATGGCCTACGGCCTGCGCAACCGCGGCATGGCCGAGACCGAGGTCAAGTCCCGGGTCGAGGAAGCCGCGCGCGTGCTCGAGCTCACATCGATGCTGGAGCGCAAGCCGCGCCAGCTTTCCGGCGGCCAGCGCCAGCGCGTCGCCATGGGCCGCGCCATCGTGCGCCAGCCAAAAGTGTTCCTGTTCGACGAGCCGCTCTCCAATCTCGACGCCAAGCTGCGCATCGCGATGCGCGTCGAGATCCGCAAACTGCAGCGCCGGCTCAACACCACGTCGATCTACGTCACCCACGACCAGCTCGAGGCGATGACGCTCGCCGACGTTCTCGTGGTGATGAACGGCGGCCAGGTCGAGCAGGTCGGCAATCCCCTGGCGATCTACGAGAAGCCGGCGACGACCTTCGTCGCCTCCTTCATCGGCGCTCCGCCGATGAATTTGATGTCGACGCGCGCCGACGAAATCAAATCGCAGCTCAATGGTGCTGCGACGGAGGCCGGAATCCTCGGCATCCGCCCGGAGGATTTCGTCATCACCGACCAGACCCCGGCCGGCGGCGTCGCACTTCCGCTCACCGTGGAAGCGATCGAGCGCGTCGGCGCCGAAACCTTTATCTACGGTTCCCGCGAGCAGGAGGAGCAGCGCGTCGCGGCCACGCCCGGCGAGCTGCCGCCGGGCGAGGTCATCGTCCGCATTCCCGGAACCGAGGCGCCCGCCATCGGCGCGAGGATCCGCGTCGCCGCGATACGGCCGAAGCTGCACCTTTTCAGCGGCGACGGGCGGACGCGGCTGGAGGCCTGACCGGTTCCGAGGGGCCCCTCGATCAAAAACCGCGAAAACAACCCCATGCACAGTAGAAGGGGCTTGTTTTTGTTGAGGAAATCACACCGCTATTCGTCATGCCCGGGCGTGTCCCGGGCATCCACGTTCTTGGTGCCGCGAGGAAGGTCGTGGATGGCCGGGACATAGGCGAGCGGAAGCGACGCCGTCCTGCAGACGGCTATGCCCGGCCATGACGATCAGGAAGCAAGGCCTGGCGACCGTGGAAGCACTGAATCCACAGCCCCCCGCTACGTCCTTGAACCGACACGGGGTTATGACCATATTGCTGACCAAGGGGCGCCGCTTCCGGGCCCTGAAATGCCAAAGTCGCTTCGAGAGGACTTTGTAAACTATGTCTCGTGTTCCCACGTTATCCAGTCCGTTCCTTCTGGGCTTCGACGAGATCGAGCGCGTGCTCGATCGGGTCGTCAAAGGCGCCGACGGTTACCCTCCCTACAATATCGAGAGGTGCGACCGGTCGGACGGCCAGCCCGAGCGTTTGCGCATCACGCTGGCGGTCGCCGGATTCACCCGCGACCAACTCGATGTAACCATTGAGGAAAACCAGCTCGTGATCCGCGGGCGACAGCAGGACGACAAGACCCGGCAATACATCCATCGCGGCATCGCCGCGCGCCACTTCCAGCGCACCTTCGTGCTGGCGGAGGGGATGCTCGTGCTGGGAGCGGATCTGAAGAACGGGCTGTTGTCGGTCGATCTTGCCCGGCCTGAACCGGAGAGAATCGTTAAGACAATCGCTATCAATGAGCACGAATAATGGAACGAGTAGCGGACTCGACCGCTTAGTTTCTGTGAAGGAGTCGAGACCATGAGTGAAGGTCACGTTGCGTTCGAATACGAAGCCAAGAACGTCTCTCCGGAGACGCTGGCAACCCTCGGCGAAGGCCATATCGCCTATGTGAAGCAGATCCGCTCCGAAGACGTTCCGGGCCTGTTTCCCGAGGCTCCGAAGATTGCGCCGGGCCTCAAGCTCTTCGCACTCCACGCCGCCGACGGCACGCCGATCATGCTGACCGACAGCCGCGAAGCCGCGGTTGCGAATGCCTGGAGCAACGAGTTGCAGGCGGTGAGCGTGCACTGAGCGTACGCGCGCGCAGTCGTTGCGCGGTTGACGAATTCGAATACGCGGGCATGCCTCGAGGCGGCCCGCGTTTTTTTGCGCCCGCCAGATGACGAGCCCTCGCGCGATGAGGGTGTGTCTTCCTGAAGCTGTCGCTTCAGCTCCCGACATGCTGATTCATCCCCGCAACCGGACAAAGAAACCCGGCCGCGGCACGTCAGCTAAAGGCCAACAGACGACACTGCAGGCGTTGTCTGATATGAGCACGCCGATGGAGATGAGCTAGGGTTGATCGTATGTTCCGCGAACTGCTGCGCGACGTTCTTCATTTGCTGATGTTTGCGGACTTCGGATGCGCTGTCGTAGTTTTCGCTCTTGGAGTCGGGACCGCGTTCTTCAGAGCCGGCGAGCGGTGGGATCGGCGCGGCAGCCTGTTCTCACTCCGGCACCCTCACCCTAGCCAGTTCTCAAGGGAGTACTACGCTTCGTGGCGCAGATCAGTATGGCTGGGCGTTGCATTCCTAGCGTTGGTGGCCGTAGGGGCATTCTGGATATGGCTCGACATGCTTATCGCAGCTTAGGCAGGATGCAGACAGGCCTACACATATCAAGGTTGCCTGTGGCCGCTCGTCCTCGCAGCTGAGCTTGGGCGTTCCGCCGCACGTTGTATCGGCGCCTGAGGTCCGCAATGGGTCAAAAGCGACGGTCAGCGCAAGGCCCCGATGCGTCGGGTCTTCCCCAAAATAGCGGAAGTGCTGGTGGCTCCTGCGGCATTCAGCTTCGGGCCAATTCCGGACCTCGGTGACCAGGGTCAACTTCCGCAATCAGCCCCGGCGCAGACAATCGAAACGTCACGAAAGTAACGGTTGCAATAAAGCGCAATCGCGGTAGTCGCCCTCAACAGCCGCTTTTTGCCAGGATTATTCCAATAGATCCTTTGCCATAAGAACACTGTCGTAGTAGCGACCGTCTTGCTTTAGTGCGTTCTTCTCCACGCCGTACTCCAGAAAGCCCTGCCTCGCGTACAGGTTTCGTGCTTGCTCATTGTCTCGCACGACGGAGAGTTGGATGAGCTCAACCTGTTCACGTGCGAGATCACATATCGCTTCAACTAGCCGGCGACCGACCGAGGCCTTCCTTGCGCCAGGTCGAACGTACATTCCCCAAAGTATGCCTTTGTGCGCACTTTTCTGGCCCTGCTGGACAGCGAAGACGGCAACGGCGACCAGCTCTGCGTTACGGAACGCGCCGAGCATTGTAGAAGCGCCGAGCCGATCCGAGAACCAACTCAGAGGTTGTGCATTTTCGACCTCGAAAGTACTACCGAACGCTTCCGGGTTAGCCTGGAGGGCCTCCAGCCGAATGCCCCGATATAGAACGGCGTCGATTTGTACGAGGCGGCGTATCTCAATGCGGTCGGCGCTCATCATTCGTCCTTGGCAGCCGGAGTAAAGAAAGGCTCAACAAAGCCATTCCTTACATGTCGAACAAAATAAAACCATTTGTTCTGCGACATCATGTTTTGGCGAGACCGGCTTGTGGCCGGGGACGACGTCAGCTTCGGGTCACGAGCCGCAATACCTGCGGTGAGCAAATCAAGTCGGCTCTGCCTCCGACAACAGACCTCAGCAAGACCCCCTGCAATTGTCACGATGGGCCAATAACAGACACCGACAATATGTGATGTTTCTTGTTCGGCGATAGCATTTGCCGGGGCCTCACGCTCTATGCGTAGGTTGAGAGCTGAGGGGCTGTAAAGGATCACGCAGAACGCCTGCGCGTGATGAAGCAACCTTCACGAGAACTTGAGATTATATCTACCTCAAGGGTAATGCCGCTATATTGAACGAGACGGCACGCCCGAGTACCCCTGATGTGCCAGCGACTAATTCAACCATCAGGAGAGGATCTCAGAATGCCCGACTTGTTGCGTGTCAAAACCACGGCTGGAAGCACCAAAACTTACGAAATTGGCAATCTGCCAACTGTGGTCACGATTGTCGGCATCATCGTCTCGTTAGGCAACCTAGCTGTCGCCCTGGATACCCATTTCCATTGGTTTAAATCGGTGGTGTTCTAAGTAGCCTAGAGACGACTAAGGGCTGTAAGTGGGCAACAAAATTGGTCGATCAAAAGAACCCCTCATCGGGCAACGCGGGGTTTCAAGGGGGATGCCTTGCCCTGTGTCGGTTACGGGTTCATTTGCAAACATTCCCGAACTAGCGACCCACGTCCGGTCCGCCCCTCGTAGCGGGCATAGCGTCCCCAGGCCAGGATTTGAAACCCAGCAGAGAGATTTAACGCCTGCGTTAAGTCGACGGGGTTGAGTCGGCACTTCGAAAGCGGACGTTATTTCTATGAGTACAAGGCTCACTCGCCCGAGCGATCCGCCAGCCGCGCGCGGATGTCCGGCTTCAGCACCTTGCCGACCTTGGAGCGCGGCAGATCGTCCCAGACTTCGATCTGCTTGGGTGTCTTGACGCTGCCGATCCGCTGCTTGACGAAGGCCGCCAACGCCGTCGCATCGACGCTCTGGCCGGCGCGGGGCTGCACCACGGCGACGATCCGCTCACCCCATTTCTCGTCCGCCAGCCCGATCACGGCGCAATCCTGCACCGCCTCATGCGCCCGCAGCGCGTTCTCGACTTCGATCGAGTAGACGTTGAACCCGCCGGTAATGATCATGTCCTTGGCGCGATCGACGATATAGAGGTAGCCGTCGTCGTCGATGTAGCCGATGTCGCCTGTGTGGTGCCAGCCATGCGCGGAGGCCTCCGCCGTGGCCTCGGGATTCTTGTAATAGCCCTCCATCACCAGCGAGCCGCGGACCACGATCTCGCCGCGGGCGCCAGTCGGCAGCAAATTGCCGTCGCCATCCATGATGCCAGCCTGCACCAGCGGGCTGATCCGCCCGGCCGAGGCGAGACGCTCCATCGCGATCGTGCCGTCGGCATTGTAATGCTCGCGAGGTGCCATCATCGAGATCATCATCGGCGCTTCGGTCTGACCGAACAACTGCGCCATCGGCCCGATACGCCGCAGCGCCTCCGCAAGCCGCGCGGCCGAGATCGGCGCCGCGCCGTACCAGAAGCATTGCAGAGACCCGAGCTTCGCGGAGTCGAGCTTCGGATGATCGAGCAGCATGTAGATCACGGTCGGCGGCAGGAAGGTGTGCGTGACACGGTAGCGCTCGATCAGATCGAGGAATTCGGCGATGTCGGGGTGATGCATGATCACGATGCGGCCGCCCAGCGCCATGATCGGGAAACACAGCACGCCGGCCGCGTGGGTCAGCGGCGCGAGCGCGAGATAGATCGGGCGGCCCTTGAAGGGATAGCCCATCAGCGTCAGTGCCGTCATGGCCTCGATGTTGCGGCCCGACAGCATGACCCCCTTCGGCTTGCCGGTGGTGCCGCCGGTGCCCGGAAGCATCGCGAGATCGTCGATCGTCTCGCGTTGATAGCGGTCGTCGGCGAGGCCGGCGAGCCAGCTGTCGAACGAAGGCGCGAAGGGTAACTCGGCATCGAGGCAGACGAGGGCGCGCAGCTTTGGCAGCTCCGCGCGCACCGCCTCGACCATTGGCGCGAAGCTCGAATGAAACAGCAGCAGGCTGCAGTCGAATTGGTCGAGGATGATCCGGTTTTCGGCCGCCTCGTTGCGCGGATTGATCGGGCACCAGACCGAGCCGGCGCGGGAAATGCCGAACACGCAGGCAAACGCGACCGGATCGTTGCCGGAGAGGATTGCGACCTTCTCGCCGGCAGCAATTCCCGATCGCGCGAGCCCGCGCGCAAACCGGTAGCTCAGCCGCTGCACCTCGCCATAGCTGAGGTCGCGTCCATCCATGGTGAGGCACGGCGCGTCGCCGCCGAGCGAGGCACCTTTGTCGAGATAGTCGATGAAGCGCATGTTCGCTCCCGAAGCGGCAGCGGGTGACGCGGAGGACCGCGCCACCCAGATTGACCTAATCGTGCACGGTCAGAACAGGCTTGCTGACGAGCCCGAAGCTGCGCAATTGCCCGAGCAGCTCGTGATGGCCGAACGCCTGGCAGCCAGAGGCGAAGCCCACGCGCTTGGGTGGCTGCTGCAACAGGTGCGCCGCGGCATAGGCCTGCAGCAAGCCGGTCTGCTTGTAGTTGCTGTTGCCGTAGATGATGCAGTGCGCGCGCCCCAACGGGCCGGAGGCATGCACCGAATCCAGCGACTTGTTGACGCGCGGGTTCTCGCGCGGCGGCATGGTGTTCATCACGCCGGCAGCGGTCTGCGCCAATGCGGCGTAGCGGTCGTCGGGGTTCATGTCCTTGGTCGCCTGCAGCGCGGCGGCGACGATCTGCGGCACGCCCAGCATCAGCGCGCGGTTGAACACGCCGCCCAGCACCTTCACGTTGGCCACGCGCGGATCACGCTTGAACCACACCGGATGCGAGGTGCCGCCCCAGGGCAACGCCAACGCCAGCTCGTGCTGGCCGGGGATGGCGAGGTTGTAGAGGCCGGCATCGGGCTGATGCTCGACGTACTTGTTCTGCTCCAGGTAGTAGGCCTTGGCCATCGCGGCGTTGACCAAAATGGTCTGCGTCGATGCGATGGTCGGGCTGCCACCCCAGAACACGGCGACGTCAAGCGTGTCGAGGCCAGGCGTCTCCAGGCAGAGCTGAGCTGCGATCTCGCCGGTCGTGTACATCTGCGCGATGCCCGGCGCCAGCAGCAGGCCGGCATTGGCGAACTTCGTGCCCCACTCCTGCTCGAGCGTGATCAGCCAGTCCTGCTCGCCGGTGGTGTCGGTGTAGTGACACTTGGAAGCGAGGCAAGCCTGCACCACTTCGCCGCCGAACTTGGCGAAGGGACCCACGGTGTTGAGCACCACCGAGGCGCCGTTGAACAATTCAGTCAGCGCAGCCACGGTGTGCGGCACCTTGACCACCTCGTAGTCGGCGGTCTCGATGCCCGCGACATTCGACTTCATCGCGGCGTTGAGCTTCTCGTTGCTGCGGCCGGCGGCGATGAAGGGGATGTTGTATTCGCGTAAGTATTCACAGACCAGCCGGCCGGTATAGCCGGAAGCGCCATAGACGATGACGGGCTTCTTCTCGCTCATTGCGTTCCTCCGAAATGCTTGTTGTCGGCCTTGTCGTTACATGCCCATGCCGCCATCGACCGGCAGTCCGATGCCGGTGATGAAGCGCGCCTCGTTCGAGCACAGGAACACCGCGGCATCGCCAATGTCCGTGACCTCTGCGAGACGGCCGAGCGGGGTTTGCTCCACCACCGAGCCGACTGCGGCGTTGACGTCAGCCGCGAGCCCGACCTTGACGATGTCGTTGGCGAGCTGCATGCCCATGTCGGTCGGGATCAGGCCCGGATAGATGCAGTTGACGCGCACGCCGAAACCAAGCTTGCCGGCTTCCATCGCTCCGACCCGCGTCATGCGGTCAACCGCGGATTTGGTGCCCGAATAGACCGCGATGCTCGGGAAGGCGATCGTTGCCGCAACCGAGGCGATGTTGACGACGGCGCCGCCCTTGCCGGCCGGCCCGCCCGGGCGCATGGCACGGAAGGCGTGCTTCATGCCGAGCACGGTGCCAACGATATTGACGTCGCACATCCGCCGCGCGTCCTCGGCCTTGACCTCGGAGATCAGCGACGTGATCTCGATGCCGGCATTGTTGATCAGAATGTCGTAGCCGCCGAGGGTTGCGACGGTCTTGGCAACCGCCCGCTCCCATTGAGCGTCGTCGGTGACGTCGAGCTGGACGAAGTCCGTGGCGACGTCTTCCTTCGCGATAGCGGCTGCGCTGGCGCGGCCGGTCTCTTCCAGGATGTCGGCGATCATGATCGAGGCGCCGGCTCGCGCCAATGCCTGCGCGATGGCCGCGCCGATCCCTCGGGCACCGCCGGTGACCAGGGCTTTCCTGCCTGCAAGGCTCTTCCCACTCATGACGCACTCCTCCGTTGCTGGTGATCGATTCGTGCTGCGCCAATCGGCGCGCACCAGGTCGATGGGCGCAGGCCTTTCGGCGGCACCCAGCGAAGCGTTCCTCCATGGCCGGACGTCTTGACGACTGTCCAAATTCTTGATGCGAAGCTCCGCCAGAATCTTGACACTTGTCAAGAACGAATTTGACAGTTGTCAAAGGAAGTGGTTGTGAGGGGATGGCGCATTCCGCGGTCGACGCGGTAGAAGTCCTTGAAAGAACGGGACTGAGGAAGGGACGAGATGGCGCGGCAGGTGACGGGGGCGGCCCGGCGTGTGGCTGATGCGGCCGAGGTGCTGCGCGACGAGAAATTCAACGCGCGGCGCATCGAGCTTGCCGAGGCCGCGCTCGAAACGCTTGGAGAGCTCGGCTTCGCACGCACCAGCCTGCGCGAAATCGCGCAGAACTCGGCATTCACGCACGGCGTGTTCCACTATTATTTCAGCGACAAGCTCGACCTGATCTGCTGCTGCGTCCGCCACTACAAGGCGAAGTGCGTGACGCGATATGACGAGGTCGTCGCGACAGCAACGAGCCGCGACGAACTGACGGAGGGGTTCCTCGCCAAGCTCGCAGCAACGCTGCAGAACGAAGCCCGGATGCACCGCCTTTGGTACGACCTGCGCTCGCAGGCGATGTTCGAGGCGGCGTTTCGCAAGGATGTACTCGAGATCGACAAGAGCCTGGAAGCGATGATCTGGCGCATCGCCTCCCGCTATGCCGAGTTCGGCGGCAAGCGGCCGGCGTCGTCGCCGGCCGCGCTCTATGCGCTGTTCGACGGTCTATTCCAGAGTGCGCTGCTCAAGCACCTCGCGGGTGACAAGACGGCGATTCCCGAACTGCTCGACGAAGTCCGGCGCCTGCTGCCGACGGTCTGCTGAAGCAAACGAGCGGCGCCAACGAAGGTCAGGCATCGTCATTGCGAGCGCAGCGAAGCAATCCAGAATCTTTCCGCGGAGACAGTCTGGATTGCTTCGCTGCGCTCGCAATGACGGAGTATGAGGCAGCGGCGAGCGCTACTGCCATCACTTCAGAAAGCCAAGCCCTTCGCGGGCCGTGTCGTAGGCCCATTTGTCGCTCAGTGGCAGCGCGAGCACGCTGTTGAAATCCGCGCGCGCGTGTTTGGCGTCGGACATCATCATGTAGAGGAGGCCGCGATTGGCCAAGATCTCCGGGTTTTTGGGATCGAGCCGAAGCGCCTCGTTGAAGTCGGCGAGCGCACGCATGTGCTCTCCGATTTCGCGGAGCGCACCGGCGCGATAGCTATAGGTCTTCGCATTTTCCGGCTGCAACCGGATCACTTCGTCGAGATCGGCAATGGCTCGGCGCATATCACCCTTCTTGAGCCACGCGGGGGCGCGGGCGCTGTATGCCTTCACGTAAGCGGGTTTGATCCGTATCACTTCATCCAGCTCGTGGATGCCGCCGTCCATGTCGTCCTTCCTCAGGAGGGCGATAGCCCGACAATAGTGACCGCCGGCGGCATTGGGCTCGAGACGGACCGCGTTGCTGCAGTCGTCGAGCGCCTGGTCTGTCTCGTCCTTGTCGAGATGGACGAGGCCACGCAGCTCATAGGGCCATGCGGCGGCCGGATTGCGACGCATCGCCTCCTCGTAGTCGGCGACGGCATGGTCGTAGTCGTCCTTCGCCCCGTACGACTGTCCACGGATCACGAGGGCCCGATAGGCTTGCGCGGGATCGCGCTCGATGGCCTCGGTGAGGTGCGTGATCGCCAGATCGTAGTCGCGCTTGTTGAAATGCTCGATGCCGCGCCAGGTATAAGGCGCCCCGTAATTTGGATCGAGGCGAATCGCCTCGTTGAAATCCGCCAGGGCGAGATCCCGCTCGCCCTTGACGGAATAGGTGAGCCCCCGGCACTGATAAGCCCGCGCGAAATTCGGATCGATCCGTATCGCCGCGCTGCAATCCTCGAAGGCATGATCCCTGTCGCGCTTGTTGAAGTAGGCTTCGCCGCGCTTTTCATAGGCGGCCGCATTGCTCTGGTCTGTGGCGATGATCCCGGTCGTTTCCGCGATGATGCGATCGTTCGACGCATCGTCGGCACGGGCCGCGGCCGTCACGGCGATGGAGAGAGAGCAGAGCAGACCGAAGACGCGCCCTGTCGAACCGCAACTCATGTCTCAAAATCCCCGGATCGAACACGAATCCTCGGGGACGACATCGCGGCCCCGGCTGCGAGATAAGTCGCAGACAGTGCGGCTCGGGTTCGAATGGGGGAGCTACGCCGCGCTCGCCGGCGGCAGTGCGAGCACCGAATAGATCGCCTGGGCGTCGCGCGAGGCGCGGAGCTTCTTGGCGATGTCCTGGTCGCGCAGCAGGCGGGCGATGCGGGCGAGCGCCTTGAGATGGTCGGCGCCGGCGCCTTCGGGGGCGAGCAGCAGGAAGACGAGATCGACCGGCTGGCCATCCATCGACTCGAAATCGATCGGGCGGTCGAGGCGCGCGAACAGGCCGAAGATCTTTTCCAGCTTGGGCAGCTTGCCGTGGGGAATGGCGACGCCGTAGCCAACCGCGGTGGTGCCGAGCTTTTCCCGTTGCAGCAGCACCTCGAACACGGAGCGCTCGTTCTGCCCGGTCAGCTCGGCAGCCTTGGCCGCGAGTTCCTGCAAGGCCTGCTTCTTGCTGTTGACCTTCAATGCCGGGAGAATCGCCTCGGGTGCGACCAGATCGGTAATCGGCATGGAGGGTTTCCGAGGTGAATTAAACCGTCAGGTTCCGAATTGGCCAGCTTGGAGAGAACCACGCCGGGCCGGCGTCAAGAAGGTGAAGCAGGAGGGGGACTTAGCCCCGGTCCTGATGTGGGGCGCTTCTACTCCAACGCAATCCCGGTGCCAACTCCTGCGTGCGGCTTTGCCCCGGTCATTGTTAAGGCCTGCGGATCGTACGGGGCCCGAATCCGGCCCTAACCGCCCACTTTGCCATCTGCCTTGCCTCCGGGCGGGTCGATCCAGCCCACATTGCCGTCGGCCCGGCGGTAAATGATGTTCACCCGGCCGCTGGAGCCATGCTGGAATACCAGGCAGGGTGCCCCGCTGAGGTCGAGTTCCATGACGGCTTCGCTGACCGAGAGCTGCTTCAGGGAGGTGGTTGCCTCGGCGATGATCACCGGGCTGTAGCCGGTGACCTCGTCCTCGTCCTCACCCTCGCCCGGCGCCTCCAGCACGTAGCTGGTGGCATCCATGGCGGCGAGCGCGGCGGAGGCGACATGGGCCTTGCGGGCCGAGCGGTCCTTGAGCCGGCTCTTGTAGCGCTTGAGCCGCTTCTCGATCATCACGAGGGCCTGGTCGGCGCTGGCATAGGCATCCGGCGCGTTCGAATCGGCCTCCAGCGTAATTCCCGAATCGAGATGCAGCGCGCAATCGGTCCGGAAGCCGAAGCCATCCTTGCTCAGCGTGATATGGCCGGAATAATTGCCGTCGAAATATTTGCGCAGGACCTCTTCGGTCCGGTCGGAGACGCGGCCGCGCAGGGCGTCGCCGACACTGACGCTCTTTCCCGAAATGCGGAGAGTCATGTGAACCTCATCTGGTTAGGTTCTTGTCTGCGCGTGATCCATGCGGACAACCACTGCACGTTTTGCGCCAGCACGGCCCTCCGGGTCCTGATCATGCGCACGCATGGATCGGTCTCGATGGGAGGTCGAGAGTAGCGCGATTTGGCGCCAGCGCAATCAGGCCGGCTCAGGGTTGCGCGAGCGATCGGACATTGCGGTAGAGAGGACGTTACCAAGAGCGCTCTGCTTGTCGCGGCGGCGTTGCACCGAGGATGGAATGCGCATGGCTTCGCGGTACTTCGCGACCGTGCGGCGGGCAATATCAATGCCCGAGGCGCGTAACCGTTCCACGATGGTATCATCCGACAGGATCGCAGCCGGCGCTTCCGAATCGATCAGCTGCTTGATGTGGTGGCGCACGGCTTCGGCCGAATGCGCCTCGCCGCCGTCGGCCGATGCGATCGAGGCGGTGAAGAAATATTTCAGCTCGAACGTGCCGCGATTGGTCGCCATGTATTTGTTGGCGGTGACGCGCGACACCGTGGATTCATGCATCTGGATGGCGTCGGCGACGGCTTTCAGATTCAGCGGCCGCAGATGCGCGACGCCGTGGGTGAAGAAGCCGTCCTGCTGGCGCACGATCTCGGTTGCAACTTTCAGGATCGTGCGGGCGCGCTGGTCGAGCGCGCGCACGAGCCAGGTGGCGTTCTGGAGCGCGTCGGTGAAATAGGACTTGTCGCCGTCCTTGCCGATCTTCTTCGACAGCTCGGAATAGTAGGTCTGGTTGACCAACACGCGCGGCAAGGTGTCGCTGTTGAGCTCGACATGCCAGCCGCCGTCAGGTCCCGGGCGGACATAGACATCCGGCACCATGGTCTGCAAACGCGCCGAGCCGAACTTCATGCCGGGCTTGGGGTTGAGACGGCGGATCTCGCCGATCATGTCGGCGATGTCCTCGTCGTCGACGCCGCAAACCTTGCGCAAGCCCGCGATGTCGCGCTTGGCGAGAAGATCGAGATGCTCGACCAGCGCCTGCATCGCGGGATCGTAGCGGTCGAGCT
>NZ_SPQT01000071.1 GCF_004571025.1 Bradyrhizobium niftali
ATCGTCACCAGATAGCCCGATATGTCCTCCTGGATCTGCTGAGAGATATCGACGGCTTGCCGCTTGTTGCTGAACGTCGGCAGGATTTCGACGACGCGTCGAAGGAATATGTTGCCGGCCACCAAAAGAAAATAGAGCACCAAGACGGTCGTAAACAGGCCATCGAGGACGGAGCGCGTCCCTGCGAAAAGTGCGCCCGTTATGCCAAGGTCGCGGCGAACCGAAACGATCGAACCCCGGCCAGGGGGAGCGTCTGCCGCCTGCTCGGCCTGTTGGATTATCCTTTGCAAAGCATGGATTGGCCCTTTTATAACCTCCAAGTGTGCCTCCAGGCGCGGTATGCCCTCGGGCAGCCGCTCCGCCCAGGTCGCGGCCGGTACCGATAAGGCCGCCACGAGACCTACAAGTGCTCCAATGACCAGGAAGACGGTCAAGAGCGCTCCGACCGCGCGAGGCACATGCACACGCCCCAACAGACGGACAGCGGGTTGAAGAAGGAGATTCAATACGAGGGCGAGCACGACGGGAAGGATGATCGAGCTCGCCACGTAGAGCGCCGCCAAGGCAGCCAGCCCGAATAAACCACCGAGAAAGAACGTGCGCGGATCGGATGGCAGCGGCATCTCCGTCTCGTCGACGACCTCCGTCACCGCGGCATTTGGCTCTGACGGGTCATCGTCCGGTACGGGCGTCAATGAGGAACGCTCTGGAGGTCGTTTGGCGGCAACCATTGGGGTTATCCTTCCGTACAAGCAACGACCTCGGCGCGCTTCGGGTGCGGCGTGCCCGCATAAATTACGTGGCCGCAAACGTGGCGTGCGTAACCGAAACTTTCGTTCCCAAAGCTCCGCTCAATGTCACCACTTGAGCATCAAGTTGTTTTGCCAGCGCTTTTACCACTCCAGTACCAAGCCCCGTTTTCGGTTGAGCGAACACGCCATCCGGCTTACCGGAACCATTGTCGGAGACCGTAAGCTGCCAATCAGTTCCTGACACATCGTAGGCTACTGTGATCTCGCCGCCCTTTGTCGTTTCGTCGAACGCATGCTTGAGGGAATTGATGACGAGCTCGGTAACAATTAGACCGATGCTCTCGGCGCTGCGGCTGGAGGAAATTCCGCCGTTGCCGCTGACTTTGATCGAAATCGGCCGATTGTCGCCGATCATTGAGCGCGACAGGGCCGTGCAGAGCGTCGCCAGATAAGGGCCCATTTCCACCGACCCCCTAGTAACCGATCCGTGCAAGTGTTTTTGAACCGCCGCAACTGAAATGACCCGGTTATGAGCATCTTGCAGATGACGCCGGGTCTCTTCCGACTCCACTGCTCTTGCCTTCAACATGATGATGCTGGCGATGATTTGCAGGCTGTTGGTGACCCGATGCTCCATCTCCTGCAAAAGCATCTCTTTCTGTCGTATCAATTCATCCTTTTCATTTTCGAGGATGCGTTTTTCAGTAATGTCCTCAATACCAAGCAAGATTGTGGAGTGTGAACCGGTCTCGTAGAAAACCTTACGGGCATTCAAAAGCATCGTACGCCGACCGATGTTCGGGAAGTCATGCTCGACTTCGTAGTTTTCCATCGCTCCCTGCTCGGGAACGATTTTTCCGAGCAGTACGCGAAGCTTCGGAATGTCCCATTGACCATCTCCGAGATCATAGAGGAGCTTGCCCTGAGTGTCGTCGGCATTGACGTTGAATGTCAGATAGAAGGATCGGCTCGCGGCAACGACCCGAAGAGACTGATCGAGCACAATAAGTGGTTCTCGTATCGTATCGACGATGGCGTGCGCGAGTGTCCAAGCATCCTGGACCTCGGTGAACTGCTTTCTGAACATGGTGGCGGCCTCACGGGGCGGGGGAGCCAACCCAACTCTCAGTCTCGGCGCGCCCAAACCGCCGCCCAACTTCAACCTTATACCCACTATGTTCGGTGGGCGACACAATTCGACGCCACCTCGGGGAATGCGATCCCCCATGGCCCAAAATCCGTCCTCCCAAACCTGAAAGAGGCAAACCGCTGTTTGTTCGAAAAACGCTCAATGTCCCTTCTGGGTCAAACTGAGAAATACTCAGCACGAGTAGACCTCTTCCGCGCTTCCCCCAAGAACGGACGTCGATTTAGCATTCCGCACAATATTGCGCGCGCGATCAGGCTTCGCCTCAGCGATATTTGACGAAAGGAAATGACGCGCGCACAGTACGCAGGCGGGGGGCAATGGTGACCCTCAAGAAATGGGGACAACCGAGGGCAGCTTCCGATCACAGAGTGCACAACAACCGGGAGATTGAACATGCCGCTCTACATGTATCAGGCGGCCTACACTGCAGAATCTATTGCCGCCCAGCTTAAGAAGCCGGAGAACCGAGTTGAAGCTGTGGGCCGTTCTACATGCGAGGCCGTCGGGGGCAAATTCGTTGGTGGTTGGTATTGCTTCGGTGACTACGATCTCACGATCATCGCCGATGTCCCGAACAATGAGAGCATGACTGCCATCGCGCTGGCCATCGCCGCGGGTGGCGCGGTCAAGTCCGCCAAGACGACTGTGGCTGATGACCGGGGCTGAGGCGGTAGCAGGTATGAAGAAGGCGGAGGCGGTCGCCAAAGTCTACAAGCCCGTCCGATAGCCAGGTCGTCAGGCGCGACGTTGGCCTGGCGGCAAAGCAGCCTTCAGCATACCATGAACGAAGGCACGGTTAGATGTCTCGGCATCGTGGGGGACGATGCGCTCGCAATAGAAGAGCAGGTCGACGTCTGAACTCACTGGGCAGAGCGGACTGCTCTGCCCTTCTCTTATGGCCGGCTTCGGGCCAATAGGCGAAGTGCTGGGCTGTTGTCGGTTGCGTTAAGCTCATCGATTCAATTTGAATATTCTCAATAGGGCCATCTACAAAGTCGCATGAGAAAAGCTTGAGATGTCCTGGATAATTGCCCTCGCCTCTTTCGGCTTTTACTGGTGGCTCACTAGGCGGGCGACTGAACGGGCGAAAGAACTTGCGCCAACCGGGCAATTGCGCTCGCCCATTTATTGGTCGTCGAACGTGCTTGCGCTCGTTCTGTTAGCTCTCGTGATCTACATTGCCCACATCGACCATCAATCGCCGGTTCCGCCCTTCGTCTGGGTCATCGTTTTTGCACTCATCGTGGCCTTGCTTGTCATGCGGCTCGCTCTGAAGTGGCGTTATCCCGTCTAAACCGCGCCGAAAGTTTCTCATGGGCACGTTCTTTACCGATGAGCAGATCCGGGAAGCGATTGCGGCCTTGGAAAGCTACTCTCCCGGTATCTGGGAGATTATGAAGAAGATGGCTTTGGTCGCTGAGCCTGACACTGAGGAACATGTGGCAGAACAATCTGCCATCGTGCTCGCACTTACGGTGGTGGTTGCCCAAGGTATCTTTCGTCGTGAAGGCCCCAGATCCTTTTGAAGCTCAGAACTTGCTGCTAATCGACGTTCGCAAAGCCATTTGGGAGAGCTTGGAGGGCTTGCACTAGCTCGCTGACTTTCATTTCAGGTTCCTAGAGGCCGCCGCCTCATGTCGCGCTTGAACCTCGCGGCCGGTTCCCTCGACAACCTAGTTGGCAGGGAAGGAGAGTTCCCATGAAGCGCATTTCGACTTCTGCAATTGCCGCTGTTGCCTTACTTGCCGCCGCTAGCATGCTGCGGCCGCACGCCACATTAACTGAGCGCCACGTTCGGAACGCCGGCATGCCGTCACTACAGGAACTGCATACTACGGCGGGCGCCAGCTCGCTCGCTGTCGACGCCTTTGACGATCGGTCACTTGTCTTTTCCAGGTAGGATCAATGAGAAGTTAGGTCGAAGCCTCGTCAGGGTGAGCGCTTCAATATCTGAAAGGCGATCGAGACGCGCGGTGTGCTTGCTTCGATCCTCCGGAACCGAAACTAATCTAAATACGATGGCCGCCGCGTGCGCCTGGAGCGCGACGGCAAGAGCGTCCGGCTGTTCTCTAAGGGCGGCCACGACTGGACCAGCCGGTACCTGTGGACTATCGACACTGCGCTGAATATCGGCGCGGGTTCATCCTGGACGGCGAGGCCAGCGAGGAACTCCGATGGGGTGTGCTCGTTGTGAAGAATGCAGCACGTCTTCCTTACCATTATCGGTGCCGGCATCGTCGTCCTCACCGGCGCGACCGTCGCGCTGGTCTTTATCTGAGCGCGAAGCGGTCGCCGCCCATCTGCACGTCCGGAACTGTCCACAGCTCTGCTGCGTTGTGAACGCCGGTGTTGGGGGTGCAAACCGCGGAGCAAGCAAGCGTGCCAAAGTCGAAGAAGTCGGTCAGCCGCCGAGAATATACTCGCGATGACGTAAAAGCTCTGAAGGCCCACTCCAAGGCCAGAACGCCTATCGCCAGTATCTCCAAGCAGATGAAACGAACAGTGCCCGCACTGCGGGCGAAAGCACACCAGCTCGGCATCGGTCTCGGTCATCAGCGATAGCAGAAAATTTGCATTTTCTGCTCGAGTGTGGTCGCTGAGCGGGCATCGGGACCGGTGCATTTCCAAAGTCCAATGCGTCCGCTCCAGGAGAACCTCCCGAACAGGGGGGTTCTTTTGCATTAAGGGATGGCAGGCCCGCCTGGTCATCGCGTCGGGCAGCGTGGGGGCAGTCCTCAATCATGACCGGAAGGGGCGCCTTCTGTACGTCTCGCCGTCCGTAATGTCTGTGCTAGCGATGACCGAGAACGCCCTCCTGGGGCAGGCTTGCAGTCCTTATCTAAAAGTAGTTGAGACACTTACTGCGTAGGCGGCAGGCCAATCCTTGGGCGCCCATTGGAGGTCAAAAGTCACGTTGATCCAAAGATGGCTCTCCGGAGCTCGTTGAACCGCCGCTCCGCCTTCGCCAGCTCTCGTACCTCGTCCGGATCGAAACATCTGCAGCCAACGAGCTGGCCACCGGACAGACCAGCATGGCGGCGAGTGCGGCCCTTACGGCAGTTTGAAAACCAAACAATGCTGGGCTCCGCGTTCGACACAAACCTAGCTTTGCCGCATGGCCGCTTCAGATGGTGAAACACGTCTTGCCATGAACCGCGCCACTTAGTGCGCAATGTTCAAACCACAATGTACTCGCTGACTCTAGGTCCACGCCAGCAGCGCGCCCGGTATAGCAGTTTCGAGAACCAAGAATAAGCGCCTTGGCGGAATTCTCAATTTGAACAAGGTGCCTCCGCTTTGCGCCAAAACCGGCTAGTCTACGAAGTCGCCTGTCCGGGCCCGGCCCAATGGCCACCTTACGAACTGACCCACGCCAGGATCGAGGCAAGAAGACCGATCACGCCGGCGTTGTCAGCAAAGGCGGTAGCGCTTCCCGACATCCCAAAAGAAGCAAGTCCCGGTTCATCTCGTTACAATGCGACAACGGTGACATAGCCGTCCGCCGGCGCACGCACCGCCGTCTGTGACAGTTTCCAGTTGGCGTTATCGAGCTGCGCCTGAAGTTGCGCGACCGACGTGTTGACGCCACCGATCTCGGAGTCGAGTGCAAGCTTGGCGCTTTGCTGCGCCGCTTTGGCCGAGTCTAATTGCGCGGACACCGTCTCATACTGGACCTGCTTGTCCTGCGCCTGGAATTGCGAGTTCGCATCGTCTGACGCAAGCGTTGGTATCGGCGAGGCGCTTCGCGTTGTACGCGACCTGCGCGGTGAGCCCGGTGACATTCGCTGTCGCTTGCTCGTAATTCGCCTTTAGAATTTTGGTCTGCTGCTTTGCCGTGGCCAGCGAGGCCTGCAATTGCGTGATCTTGCACTGGATTGGGGCCGGGTCGATCTGAAACAACACGTCGCCCCTCTTCACCGGGACGTTCGGCTTGACCGGGATCGCGACAATTTGTCCCGTCACGTTCGGGGTCACCTCCACGACGCGGCCGGTCACCATCACGCGGCCCGATGGGGTGAGATAATTAAAAGCGCGAGAAATGTTGCGAGGATAAACCCGCCAACCAGCAGCGAAGTTGTCCCGGACAACCAGCCCCATTTCACGAGCCGAAATCTCGAAAACACCAACCACAGCGCGACAACGTATAGGCATACAATTATGACCATGACTCGCTCTTATAGTTTGTGCTAACGTGATACTCTTGGAGGTAGCCGATGCATCATTTCGAAATCGCCCTTCAACGTTAAATTTGACGAGCTTTTAGTTCCAGCGCCCCGTAATCGAGTCCTGCAGACGCCTTGCGGCGTTTAATGCAGCCGATGCTGCATGTTCTCTTGAACGCGACCCTGGCGCCGGTGCGAGTGCTTCCTTCGACCGATCAAACTTCTGCAAAGAAAAAGGAATCGGCGTCATGCGCATTACAAAACTGAATCTTATTGTCGGAAGTGTCGCCGTGACCGCTGCGCTGTACGGCACAGAAGTAGCGCTTGCTCAGAGCGCGGCAGCGCCGCTTTCGCTGAAAACAATCGGTACTCCATCTATTCCGGCCAAACCCGAGATCGTGCCCTCGCTGTTCGTGCTCAACTCGCGTGGCGCGACGTTGCAGGGCGACACGCTGACCTTAACCGGCGTAACACCCAGCGCGATCATCTTCGCCGATCGGCCGGTGCGGTCCGCCGGCCACCAGCCCACCGCCGACATAATCGCGGAATGGGGATCGGGCGAGGACAGTTTCACCAACAACCCTCCGAACGCGACCTTGTCCGTGTTCGGCAAGGACGGTTCGGTGAAGGACGCCGTCGTCGTGCTGAAAAATCCGAAGCTCGAAGGCGACAAGCTAACGTTCAACGTTCAGACCCTGGAGGGAGATATCGCCGGCGCCGACGGTGGAGCCGCCCTCTTCATCGACATTATTGGCCGGCCGTTCACGCCGATGTCGTTTGCCGGCGTCGCACGTCGTTCGGCGTTTCGCGGCGCCATGTATGCCGGGCCGTAGGCGCCGCGGCGTATGGAGCGGCCGCGTATGCTGCACCCTATGCGTACCCGTATGCTCGTCCGGCCTGCGGCTATTATCCCTTTCCGCCTTGCTACTGAGACAAACGCGGAGGCGGGAAAGCTCACGCTTCCCCGCTCCAGTTGATGACCGAACGAAGGGTTTGTCCTCGCTTTCTGCCCGCGATCGACAATCTCTCTCAGAAAGGTATCCGTCATGAATCCGACCAGACGATCTTTCGTTTATGCAGCTTTCGTGAGCATTTTGGCTACCGCATCCTGCTTCGGGCTGACTTTGCCTGTGAAGGCCCAGGCCCTAACGCCAGCAGAGGCGCAGCAGATCGCCACCGACGCCTATGTCTACGGCTATTCGCTCATCACCACCGAGGTGACGCGTGTACAAATGAGCAACGTGCCGAAGATTCAAGGTTTTACGGCGCCGATGGGTCAATTCATCAACGTTCCGCGTTATCCGCCCGCCGACTATCGCGGCGTTTCTGCGCCCAACGCCGATACGCTTTATTCAGTCGCCTGGCTCGATCTCGCCGAACCGCAGGTGTTCAGCCATCCCGACATGGGTGACCGATTCTATCTGTTTGAGTTAACCGATTTATGGATGAGCGATCTGCCATCGTCGCCGAGCAAGCGCACGGCCGGCGGAAAGGCGGCGAGCTATCTGTTTACTGGGCCGGACTGGAAAGGGACGGTGCCAAAAGGCATGAAGCATATCCCGGTCGCTACGCGGTACCTAGTAATCCTCGGTCGCACTTATGCTGACGGCAAGGACGAGGACTACAAGATCGTCAACGGTTTGCAGACGCAACTAAGTATTGTGCCGCTTTCTGCCGCTGGCAAGCCGTATAGCCCCGTGGCGCTGCCCGTAAATCCGAATCCGGGCTTCAGCATGACTGACAAGCCGCAGACAGTGATTATCGATATGGGCACGGAGGGATATTTCAACCTGATGGCCAAGCTCATGGCTGGCGCAGCGCCTCCGCCTGCTGAAGATGCACCGATCCTTGGGCGCATGGCGAAAATCGGCATTGTGCCCGGAAAACCGTTCGAGTTGAGCAAGCTCGATCCGGCCATACAGGCAGCACTGAAGGATCTGCCGCAGGTCGCGCTGAAAAAGATCGAAGCGAGCCAGGAAATCGTCGGCAAGACCGTGAACGGCTGGATCGTCTGGTCGGGCCTCGGAGCCTATGGCACCGACTATATGAAGCGCGCCGTTGTTGCTGCGTTCGGCTGGCCCGCCAATCGACAAGAAGACGCGGTCTATCCCAAGACCGAAGTCGACAGCACAGGACAGAAACTCAGTGGTGCCAACAAATATACATTGACGTTTGCCAAGGGCGAGACGCCTCCAGTCAACGGCTTCTGGTCGATCACGATGTACATGATCGACGGAGGCTGGTGGTTCGTTCCAAACGCGCTGAACAAATTTACCGTCAGCCCGCGCGACAATCCGAAGCCCAACGCCGATGGGTCGTTGACGCTCTACTTCCAGAACGAGTCGCCGGGCCCTGACAAAGAAGCCAATTGGCTGCCGGCGCCGAAGGGCGACTTCGTCCCGATGATGCGCATGTATTGGCCGAAGGAGATGCCTCCCTCGATCATCGACGGTTCGTGGAAGCCGCCAGCTGTGGTCAAGGTGAATTGATGTGGCAGCAAGGCGATTTGTCATGGACATTACTCGTCGCAATCTGACCATCGGCGGCTTGAGCTTACTTGCGGCGCTTCATGAGTACCATGGGGCGAGCCGAGTTGGGCTCGTTCCTCGGCATCGGCGAAGGACTCGAAGATTTAATGCTCGCCAGCGACGCCTACGTCTACAGCTATCCGCTGCTGACAATGGAAATGACGCGGCGGGTGCTCACCAACGTGCCGCAGCTCGAAGCGATGCGTGGTCCGAGAGGGGGAGGCTCGCGGCGCCGGTTGGCCAACGGCGGCCTAAAGAGAATTGAACGAAGCTGTCAATCAAAAATCAACGATTCAGAAAACGAGGTTCGACATGTTTCGAGGAATCTTGCCGCTAACACTGACGAGCCGATCCTCGCGCATTCGCACAGCCAAGACCCGGAGCGGACTATTGCTCGACCGCTTGTCGCGCCGTGAGCCGACGATCAGGGCGCCAGCGGCGCGACAATCCTGCGTCGGACCGATCTGTCTACGAAGTCCTTGACAGACAATGGAGGTAGACGGGAATGTTGACCTGCGCAATCAGGAGTCCGCAATGCCCGAATCGGTCGAGACCATTGTTATTGGTGGTGGCCAAGCCGGTCTTGCTATCAGCCATCATCTTGCCCAACGCCGGCGCGAGCACATCATCTTTGAGCGCGGCCGGGTCGCCGAGCGTTGGCGCAGCGAGCGCTGGGATTCGCTGTACTTTCAGTTCCCCAACTGGATGATGCGGCTTCCGGGGCACGCTTATGCAGGAGATGACCCCGACGGCTTTAGCCGGCGAGATGACGTCGTTCGCTTCATCGCAGATTACGGTGCGCGTATCGCGGCGCCGGTGCGATGCGGCGTCAACGTCACCGGTGTGCGTCAAACCGAAGATGGGCGCTTGCTGGTGCAGGCGGGGACGACTTCAATCGCGGCTCGCAATGTGGTTGTCGCAACCGGACCATACCAAGTTCCGACAGTGCCGCAGTGCGCCGCCCAATTGCCCGCCGGAATTTGTCAGGTCACCGCGAGCCGCTACACACGCCCATCCGAGCTTCCTACTGGCGGCGTGCTGGTCGTCGGCTCCGGTGCGTCCGGCTGTCAGATCGTCGAAGATCTGCTGCTCGAAGGCAGAAGTGTGTATTACGCCCTGCGTGGCCATCGGCGTCAGCCGCGACGCTACCGCGGACGCGATTCAGGCTGGTGGAACGAAGAAACCGGCGCCACCAATCGAACCACGGACATGATACCTCCCGGTTTTCGCGGCCCGTTGGTCACCGGTTACAAGGGTGGAAAAACCGTTGATCTGTACGAGTTGGCGCAACGTGGCGCGAGGCTGCTCGGCAGTCTCAAAGACATCCGCGAAAATCAGATTTTGCTCGCGACAGACCTTAACGCCAACCTTGAGGTCGGAGATGAAACCTTTCGGCAATGGCTCTCCACCATTGACGCCTACATAGCCGCCAAGGGTATTGATGCTCCACCTGGTGGGGAGTACGACGAAATTCTTAGCGCAAGGCGGGCGCGTCTCGCCGAAATTGACTCGCTCGATCTGCGTGATGCCAAAATCAGTACGGTGATCTGGGCGTTGGGCTACGGCTACGATTTCAGCTGGATCGATTGCGATGTACTCGACGCGCGTGGTGCTCCACGTCAACAACGTGGTGTCACGAGCGTGCCTGGACTTTACTTTCTCGGCCTGCATCGCATGCACAAGATAAGATCGGGATTTCTTTGGGGGGTCGGCGAAGATGCCGAGTTTCTGGCAGATCATATTGAGGGACGCAGGCGATCGCCTGCGAGCGGCATAAGAGCCGACGTGCAATGACCGCTTCTGGCCCCTAGCCGAAGCTCGCTCGAGCCCGTCCCATGTCGGCTCTCAGGGGCAAACGGGGCGTCGGTTCAGCTTAGGGCCTACCGCAGCTTTTGACCCTGATGTATGGTCCGGCCGTGCGTAGCAAGAGGTTCGTCGATCAGGTGGTGAGTGGTCTTGCATCAATGTATCCGGCCTTTGATTGGAGCATTTTCTCCGGGCCATCATGGATATCAGCGCGCGTGCGTTCTCATTAGCGGACAGGCCTCGATTGGGCCATTTGGGTCACCAGTGTTCGCATGCGCCGGGAAGACCGAACCTCCATCCCGTCTCATCCTCTCGCAGACCTCGGCTGGAACCTGCTGATGGGGTTACGTCATCGCTTGCTCCTCCTACCTCGCAGTTCCTGTGTTCGAGCCAGGGGCCGTTCCTTCGTCCCCGCCCGCAGGACGTGCGTCGCGTCGCGCGCACGGGCGGTCAAGGCCGGCCGTTGCGCTTGGCTTGCGGCTGGCTCCGGCGTTGCCAGGCCGCGCCTTGACCGCGCCGAGCACGGCGCGAGGATCAAGCGGGTCGGACGCCTGCATCGTTGGTCCTTGTCAGCTCGAAGGCGCGTCCTTTAGCCAGCACCGCCCAGGCGATGCGGGCAAGCTTGTTGGCGAGTGCGATCGCCAGCACGTTGTGGTGCAATCGCTTCTTGGCGGCTTCGATCCAGGA
>NZ_SPQT01000072.1 GCF_004571025.1 Bradyrhizobium niftali
CATTGGCCGCTTCCACGCGATGATCCGAAAGAAGGCCGAGATGGAGCTCGAACCTTGGATTGAGGAATCCAAGCGGAGCCTCATTGCCTCGTTCGCGAATGGCATTGCCAACGATAAGGGCGCGGTGCACGCGGCTATCACGCAACCATGGTCCAATGGCCAAGTGGAAGCTCAGATCACCAAGCTCAAGCTGGTCAAACGGCAAATGTACGGACGCGCTAAGCTCGATCTCCTTCAGGCTAGGCTGATTGGCGCGCCATAAAAACAATCACGATCATCGAATATGCGTCAGAGCCAATGTTGGAAGCCGATGGGGGTCAAAGTTCGGCGCTTTTTTACAGGCCCGGATCTGATTAATGATGCCGGTCCGTTGACTGACCAACCGTTCACGCACGCGGTGCAGCGCCTGCAGGTCGAGCTGGTCGGAGGTCTTGGTCGCCACGAACTTCATGGTTGGGCGCTGCACGGCCTCGGCGATCGCTTCAGCATCGCGATAGTCATTCTTGTCACCTTTGCTATACGGCCGCACGTATTTCGCCGGCATCAGCCGGGCGTCGTGACCAAGCGCCTGAAGTTTGCACTGAGATGATGCGCCCCGGTGCAGGCCTCCATGCCGATGAGGCACGGCGGCAGGTTGGCAAGCCGCGCTTCCACCTGGCCACGCGACCACTTCTGGCGCAGTACTAGGGCTCCACGCTGATCTTGGCCGACAATGTGGAACGAATTCTTGCCGATATCGATGCCGATCGCGGCGATCTGCCGTTGAGTGTCTGGGACATGGCATACTCCCTTGTCTTCGGTGCCCTTACCAGTTTGGCTCGCTGGCAGGGCTGGAGCACGGCCGGACCATCCCATCCTCGGACTTCGCCATCTCTAAGTACGTCAAGTACGCGCCCAATAGCGGACGTTCGAATTGACGACCGAAGTACTTACCTCTTGGGTGCAAAGAGTGGACATCGCTACTCCTTGGACGTCACAGATTTACAGGTCTTATTCGTTACCTTGGACCGATGGAAGTTGCGGGAGTTAATTGGTAATCGTAAAGAATTGCGCTTTGCCTGGACGCAACCTTAGAGGCGAGCTCAGCGGGCATCTCCGGATCATCGATCTAAGTGCTGATTGCGATCGCCCTATCTGGTTAGCACGGACGGTCGCACGACAATTCGGTGAGCAGTCCCTTGGCTTCCTTGAGATCGGGCGTATCGAACCCTTCAGTGAACCAGCTATAGATTCCTGCGAGAAGATCTCGACGAGTGTCGGTGAAGCGTCCCTCCTCATGCCACAATCGCGCGAGACTGATGGCGGCCCGCAATTCGAAAGACTTGGCATTCTGGTCACGGGCGATTGCAAGCGCCGCCTGGAAGTGGCCCTCCACCTCGGCCGGCGAGGCGCCCTGCATGCGCCGGAGCTCGCCCTCTATTCGCCTGAGCTCCGCCTCCCAAGTGTGTTCGTCGATACGCGTTACCAAATCCTTGGCTTCCGCTAGTGCGGCCAAGCCTTCTTCGGTGCGCCCCTGCTTCAGGGAGGTCGCCGCCAGCATGCACAGGTATCGATTCTGCCACCAACTGACACCGATGGCCAGGCGTTCCTTTGAATTCTGATGCATCAGCGCGAGACCCTCCGCGCCGGCTCCTGCTTCAGCTATCGCCCACCCCCTCAGGATCAGCCCGCTGAACCGGAAGTAGCGTAGGTTGTGCTGATCGGCGAGTTCGATAATCGCGTCGGCATGAGTGCGCACGGCGCCTGAGTCGAAAAGTAGTTCGTCAAGTCCGGCTCCGCTATAAATCTTCACGTGAGTGTTGAGAGTGGCCTGGTTTAAGTCGGACGCGTATTCGAACGCTTTTCCTTGCCAGGTTCGCGCCTGTTCCGGATAACCTAGAATCCAGTAAATGACGGGCAGATATGCGATCGCATAAAATTTCGGATCATGGATGTAATGCACTGGCGGCGGGCGATGCCGGCTCGAATCATAGATCCGCAGGATCGTCTCGAACGCGGATCGGGCCTCGTCGAACGCCCCGAAGTGCATGGCGTTCAGCCCTGCTAATCGGTAACTCACCAGCTCAAGCGCTTCGTCGGCCATTTGCTTCGATGTGCGCCGTGCCTCGTCGGCTAGTTGGCGCATCATGTGGTGATCGCCACGCACGCCGTGAAAGGCCCACTGACCGCTGAGAGTTGCGAACAGGGCGCCCGCGTCCCTGAGTCGTTCTCCTAAAAGGCGTGCGCGGCTAAAGGCTACACCCGTTTCCGGAGCCGCGTAGCCGTAGACAGCGATCAACGGCGTGCCGATCGTGCTCTGTACGTTGAGTTCCTGCCGATCACGCTCAGGACTCTCCGGAAGCATTTTCAGCGACTCAAGCGCGCGAGATAGATGCCTAATCGCCTCCAGATTGGCGGAACGCTCGGCGCTTTGTCTTCCCGCCTTGAGCCAATAACCGGCTGCACGATTCGGTTGCTCCGCTTCGGAAAAGTGTTGTCCCAACACCTCCGGCTCGCGAGCCACCCGATCCGCAAAGCGCTCTTCGAGCACCTTTGCGATCCGCGCGTGAAATTGCTGTCGCGTCCTCCGCAACATGGTGCCATAAGCAGCATCTTGCACGAGTGCATGCTTGAACAGGTAGGATGCCTCGGGCGCCGTACCGCGGCTGAAGACCAGACCCGTCGCGGTGAGTTGGCTCACGCCGGCGCGCAACTCCGGCTCCTTTAGCGACGAAACCGCTGCCAGCAGTTCATAGGAGAACTCTCGCCCAATAGTCGCACCGATCTGGGCAAGCTCCTTTGCCGGGCCGAGCCGGTCGAGGCGAGCCATGAGCGATGCGTGCAGGGTAGCGGGAATAGTGTGCGAGGGCGTCGTGGACAGCGTACTTGCCGCTTCGGGTCCATGGACGCCGGCTTCGACCACGGCCTTCGTTAACTCCTCGACAAAAAGCGGCACGCCATCCGTCCGTTCCGCAATTTCATTGATTATTTCCGGCGGCATTTCCCCGTTGCCCGCGATCGTTTCGATCAGCGCGGAGACATTGTTCTGATCGAGCCGTCCCAATGCCATCATAGTGACGTGCGGCTGGCCGACCCAGGGTGGGTCGAACTCGGGCCGGAAAGTCATGAGCAGCAGCGCCGGTAATCGGCGGACAAGCTCAACTGTCCGATCCATCACCTCAAGGCTCGTCGGATCGCTCCAATGCATATCCTCGAAGATTTGCAACACAGGCTGCTGCTTAGACAGACCGTTGAGCTGCCGCAGAAGCGCGTCAATCGTCTTCTGCTTACGCTGTGGTGGGCTAAGGCGGAGCTCCGGATACCCTCTGATATCGGGTAACAACAGCAAGTCGGCAATGAGTCGGTTGTCTTCTGCCGCAGCCGTTGCACGCGAGAGCAGAGCATCGAGCTTTTCGGCTCGTGTCCGCGCGTCATCGTCGCGCTGGAATGCGGCGGCTCGTTCGAGCTGATGGATGAGCGGATAGAATGCGCTATCCGTATGATGGGGCGAACAAAAATAGCGCAATCGGGTGTGTGGTTCCTTGCCAATCCGTCCGAGAAGCGCGGCTGCTACGCGCGATTTGCCGATTCCTGCCTCGCCGGATATCAGCACAACTTGGCCGCTGCCGCCCTTCGCCCTCTCCCATCGACGAAGCAGTAGTTCCATCTCCTCATCACGACCGACGAGCGGCGTAAGGTCCGTCGCGTGAAGCGCCTCGAATCGACTGTCAACGGCGCTCAATCCATCGACTCGGTATGCATGGACAGGTTGGGCAAAGCCTTTGACCTGCACTTTTCCCAAGTCGCGGTATTCGAACAAATTTCCGAGAAGCAGACGTGTCTGAGGGCCAATCACGACAGAGTCAGGTTCTGCCAAGGCTTGCAGTCGAGCGGCCAGATTTGGCGTTTCGCCAACAATCCCGCGCTCTTGCACCTCACCGGCCCCAATCAGATCTCCGATGACCACGAGTCCAGTTGCGATGCCGATCCGCACTTGAAGCCGGCGAGGTGCTTGGAGCTGGCCGACCGCCTCGACCAAGGCTAGGCCGCTCCGCACGGCTCGTTCCGCATCATCCTCGTGCGCCTGCGGGTAACCAAAGTAAATCAAGACGCCATCGCCCATGTACTTCGCGACATAGCCGCCCAAACCGCTGACTGCTTCTGCAACACACCTATGATACGCGTTGATCACGTCATGGAGGTCTTCAGGGTCGAGCTGAGTCGCGAGGACAGTAGAGCCGACAAGATCGCTAAACATCACTGTGACTTGCCGGCGCTCCGCCGAGAATGTTGACGGCACGGTTGCTTGCGGTGGCGTTGCGGGTATCTCTACCGATGCGATGGAGGTACCGGCGTTCAGCTGGTTGCCGCATTTTCCACAGAACTTCGCGTGTGGAGGATTCGAGTGGTTACAAGACGGACATGCAACGGGCAAAGAGGCACCGCACTCGATGCAGAACTTACTGCCGTCCGGAACGACCGCTTTGCAGGTCGAACACTCCATACGACACCTAATTCAGATTTGGCCGGTCGCGAGCTTGAGAGGGCGGCACTGACAGAGCGCTCCGATCGGGGAACTCCTGCAAGCCGGCCGCCAAATGCTAATTCGACTGCGCGGCAAGTCGGCTCCACACCGGCAGCCCAGCTCTCTTGCCCGCAAATACCCGCGTGCCCGGGGCGCCGCCCGCTGGTTACGACGCGAAACTTTCAGTTAAAGGTATGCAACCTCAGCTTGAGCGAGCCATCAGCCTGGCGCTCGAAGACGTGTGTAGCAATGCCGCCGAGAGTCTGCGGCGCACCATCCGCTCCCTTACCCTTGGCACTCCAGTTCGCTGTTGCATAAACGATCTTATCATCCCCACCAGCGTCGATAATATCCAGTGTGTGGTTGGTAACACCGTTTGCAAAGAAACCGGCGAAGAACTTCTCGATTTCAGCGGGCCCGGACACGACCGCGTGGGTCGGCGGCAGAATCTTGGCGCTCGGGAGGTACGCGGAAGCAACGGCTTTAGCGTCCCCCTTGTTGAAGGCTGCGTTAAATGCCTCGTAAGCCGCGGCAACATCGCTCTTGAGATCGGCCGCGTGCGCCCCAATCGGATTGGCCATCATCACGCAGCAGATTAGCGCAAATACCTGAGCAAGGCGCATGGAACCTTCCCTCGGCCGGCCCGGTTGGCGAGTTCAATATATGCCGATGAAGTAGAAAACATGACTGCCCAAAAGGGGTTACTCCGTTGGAGACCAGAGGCCGGACTTAGCGGACTATGCGCCGCAGCGAGGAATCGACATGCGCTGGCCCGTTCGAGACATCCCTGTTCGATCTCACGATGTCCGCTTATCCGGTCAGACCGGAAGTCATCACCTCAGAGGCAAGCCGACGCTCATGACCCATCTCGGACATCGGATGGGCTCGTTAATGGCACGCAATATTTTGGAGTTTCTGCCTTCCGGCATAACGCCTTAAGCCGATAGAATGCCTGCTCCTGAGATCAGGGGCTGTATATGGCGCAACGTTCCCCGGAACAGAGTAGTGCACGCAAATTCGGCGGAAAGGCTCCCAAGGCGAAGCGCAAGCCTAAGGCGAAAACCCGGCACCCGAGCGGTCGGTCGGCTGCCGATTTGCGGCGGGAACTTAGCCGCCGTACCGTCGAGCTGGCTGAAGCACGCGAGCAGCAGGCGGCAACCACCGAGGTTCTTCAAATTATCTCGTCGTCTCGCGGCGACCTAGTACCCGTGTTCAACGCGATGCTCGGCAAGGCGATGGACCTTTGCGCTGCCGATTTCGGCGTGCTCAATACATTCGACGGCGAGCTATTCCATACTGCTGCCACGCGCGGGCTCCCTCCCGCCTATGACGAATATCGGCGCAGCCAGCCGCTGGCGTACGGCCCGGGCACGGCACCGGCCCGCCTGTTGCAGGGCGAACCGATTGTAGAAATTCTCGATCTCCGCGAGTCGGATGCCTATCGCAGAGGCGAACCCAACCGGCGCGCGCTGGTCGATCTAGGCGGTGCGCGTAGTATTCTCGCCGTTCCGCTCCTGAAGAGCGATCGGGTGGTCGGCAATATCATGATCTTTCGGCAGGAGCCGGCGCGTTTCTCGGAGAAGCAGATATCGCTCTTGAAACAGTTCGCAGCTCAAGCGGTCATCGCTATCGAAAACACGAGTTTGCTTCGTGAGCTGCGCGCCAGCACCGAGGATCTACGAGAGTCGCTACAGCAGCAGAGTGCGACCGCCGACGTGCTCAAGGTCATCAGCCGCTCTGCCTTCGACTTGCAAACTGTGCTGGACACTCTCGTCGAGTCGGCGGTTCGATTGTGCGAGGCGGATATGGCGGCGATTACGCGGCAGAAAGGGAACGAATATTTCCGCGCCGGATCATACGGATTTTCGGCGGAGTTCATGGATTACGTAAAAGAAATCCCCGTCAAGCCGGAACGCTCGACCATAACCGGCCGAACCCTGCTCGAGGGAAAGGTGATCCATGTGCCCGACGTGCTTGCCGATCCCGATTACACTTTTTCGGAAGGACAGAGACTAAGCGGCAATCCCCGGACATTTCTAGGGGTACCCCTTCTGCGCGAAGGCAATCCGGTTGGCGCGCTCGTGCTGTTGCGCCGAACCATGCGGCCGTTTACTCACAAGCAGGTGGAATTGGTCACAACCTTTGCAGACCAGGCCGTGATTGCCATCGAAAACGTGCGTCTGTTCGACGAAGTTCAGGCTCGCACAAAAGAACTCGCGGCTTCCCTCGACGATCTGCGCACCGCGCAGGATCGCCTGGTGCAGACCGCGAAGCTGGCCTCGCTCGGCCAGCTCACCGCCGGTATCGCACACGAGATCAAGAACCCTCTCAACTTCGTCAATAATTTCTCAGCTCTTTCGGCGGAGCTAACGGACGAGTTGAACGACGTGCTCAGATCCGCCGCGCTGACCGACAATATCCGTGCGGAAGTCGACGAACTGACCAAGATGCTGAAAGACAACCTCGAAAAGGTTGTTCAGCACGGCAAACGAGCCGACTCCATTGTGAAAAACATGCTGCAGCACTCCCGTGAAGGATCCGGCGAGCATCGACCTACTGACATCAACGCGATAGTCGATGAGAGCCTAGACTTGGCTTATCATGGTGCTCGAGCAGAAAAGGCAGGCTTCAGTATCGCGTTCCATCGCGATCTCGACCCGTCCGTCGGTATGGCTGATGTCTATCCGCAAGAGATCACGCGGGTAATGCTCAATCTGATATCGAACGGATTCTACGCCACGACGAAACGCAAAGTGGAAGCCGGTGACGGCTTCGAGCCGATGCTTTCCGCTACGACCAAAAATCTCGGAGACAAGGTTGAAATCCGTATTCGCGATAACGGCACCGGCATCCCGGAAGAGATCAAAGGGAAAATATTCAACCCGTTCTTCACGACCAAGCCTTCCGGGGAAGGTACCGGGCTTGGCCTGTCGATGAGCCACGACATTATCGTAAAGCAACACGGCGGCAGCATCGACGTCGAGACGGAGCCCGGGCTGTTCACTGAGTTCACGGTCGTATTACCGCGGACAAGCCAAAGGTAGTCTGCCAAGAACCGGTTGACCTACGTCCAATTTTGCTGCGGTGCGTGCGTCTGTTCCTGGCCCCCTTCGCGGACCTGAACAGCGGGCCCGCTGATGTCCGCTTCACAGTGGCAGAGCAGACCATCTACCTTGGGCCCGCCGACTTCCGCGATTGACCCAAACCGGTCATTAAACGAGCGCTACCCTAGACAGGTCGTCTCGCCTGGGGGATCACGCAACGCGAGGCGAACTGGGACGTCCGAACTGGGACGTCGCGATGGACGTCGGAGGTTGAGGCTTTGGTCTCGAACAATATGAGGCGGCATTCCGCGAGAATTTGAGTGCTTGTCGCTCGATTACGTGGCTGCCGGAACAAAGCGGATGTCGCCGCCGAACTTGTCACCTCGAGGTGCAAGGATGTAATATGGTCGTCGCTAGCTGCGGTTATCCGCAGAGGGTATCCCACGGGAGGGAGACCCGGATGGCTTCGGACCAGGTCAAACGCAAACTCGCCGCTATACTCGCCGCCGATATTGCCGGTTTTAGCAGGTTGATGGGTGTGGACGAGGCCGGGACGCTTGTCCGCCTCAAGGAATATCGCCGAGAGCTGATCGACCCCAAGAACAAACAATATCGCGGTCGCGTCGTGAAAACGACGGGTGATGGTATCCTCATTGAGTTTCCGAGTGTTGTGGATGCGGTATGCTGTTCGATCGAGGTCCAGGAGGGCATGCGCGAACGCAATGCCGATGTCCCTCCGGAGAAACGCATAGAGTTCCGCATCGGGATCAACCTTGGCGATGTGATCGTTGAGGGGCGCGACCTCTATGGCGAGGGGGTGAACATTGCGGCTCGACTGGAGGGATTAGCCGAGCCGGGCGGCATCTGCATATCGCAGACTGTCCTCAATCACGCGCGCGGGAAGTTTGCCTTCGAGGTCGAGGATTTGGGCCAGCAAGCCCTCAAAAACATCGTCCAACCCATACACGTCTACCGTGTACTGCTCAATTCCAGCCGGGGCCGCACGGTAACTGGATCTTCGGAATCGCCCCTAGCTTTGCCGGACAAACCCTCGATTGCCGTACTGCCGTTTCAGAACATGAGCTGCGATCCGGAGCAGGAGTATCTCGCCGACGGTATTACCGAAGATATCATCACGGCCTTGACGCGGTTTCGCTGGCTTTTCGTCATCGCTCGCAACTCAAGCTTTGCCTATAAGCACAAATCACTCGACGCAAAACAGATCGCGCAACAACTTGGCGTGGAGTATTTGATTGAGGGAAGCGTGCGTAAGTCCGGCCAACGAATTCGGATTTCTGCACAGCTCGTCGAGGCGACATCAGGCAAACACGTCTGGGCTGAGCGCTATGACCTCGAACTGACCGAGGTGTTTGCTATTCAGGACGAAGTTGCAGAGCGCGTGGCAGGCGCTATCGAACCGGAGCTGCTCAAAACGGAAGGCGCGCATGCGGCGGCTCGACACGCTGGTAATATAACGGCCTGGGACTTAGTACGGCGGGGGACTTGGCACTTTCATCAGGTGACCCGTGAGAACCATCTGAAAGCCCGAGAACTGTTTCGTCAGGCCTGTAAGCTCGATCCCGAACTCCCTGAGGCACATCTCTGGATCGGTCGGGTCAGTGCCGGCGTGGTTGCTTATGGTTGGTCGGATAAGCCCGTTGCGGATTTGCAGGAGGGCACGGAAGCGGCTTTGCAAGCGGTCCAGCTTGACGAACGAAATTCCTATACACACTACGCGCTTGCGATCGTCAGTGTGTATGCGGATCGGTTCGAGCAGTCGATTGGCGCCGCCAGAAAGGCGATTGAAATCAGTCCCAGCTTCGCATTGGGCCATCTGGTCTTGGGAATGGCGCTTTTGTTCAGCGGACACGCATCGGAAGCAATTGCGCCGCTTGAATATGGGCTGCGACTGAGTCCATACGATCCGCAGAATTTTGTCTGGTTCAACATTCTTGCGCTCGCGCGTCTCTTCTCCGGACGCGCGGAAGCGGGACTAGAAGCGGCAGCGCGGGCTCAGCAAGTCCGGCCTAATTGGTGGACCAGTCTGGAAGTCCTTGTCTGCTGTTACGCCGCGCTTGAAAAATGGGACGAAGCCCGACGTTGCGCGCGACAGATGGCCAGCGTTACGAAACAGCCCGGCGATGTATTAGCGCCTTTTAAGGCCCACAATCCAACCTGGACTGAGCAGATGGAAAGCGCTCTCAGGAGGGCGAGCGCTTAATGCAGACAAAGTATGCGTTGATGTCAGGTTCTGGCCGATTGTGTTGCAAAAGTCGGTTGAGCCGAGTCGGCAAGCGTGATTCCGTTGTATTGACGCGAATCGCGATGAGGTCGATCCATGATGGGCCGTCTGAAGAGTGACCAAGGTCAACCGTTCTACGAGTTTCATCTCAGCGACGCGGTTCCCGAAGATCATCTGGTGCGGAAGATCGACACTGCTCTCGATCTGTCTTGGCTTCGCAGCGAACTTGCTCCTCACTATTCGTCCATGGGTCGCCCGTCGATCGATCCGGAGCTGATGATCCGGATGCTGATCGTGGGGTATGTCTTCGCGATCCGCTCGGAGCGGCTGCTCTGCCGTGAAGTGCAGATGAACCTCGCCTATCGATGGTTCTGCAAGCTCGGTATCGAGGATGCTATCCCGGATCATTCGGCCTTCTCGCGGGCCCGCAATGAGCGCTTCCGCGAGGGAGATGTCGTTCGTCGCGTGTTCGAACATATCGTTGAGGCGTGCATTGTGGCCGGTCTGGTGGGTGGCGAAGGTTTTGCGGTAGACGCGAGCCTGATTCAGGCAGATGCCAACAAGCAGCGCTCGATCGCGGGTCAGGATTGGCGCAGGGATCGCGATCCGGCGAGGTCAAGCCGCGCGGTGAAGGAGTATCTGGCAACCCTCGACGATACGGCCTGGGGCGCGGCCAGCGACGTTGTCCCGAAGTTCGTCTCCCCATCCGATCCCGCGGCGCAGTGGACCGGAGCTCACAAGGGACCGGCATTCTTCGCGTACTCCGACAATTATCTCATCGACGTGAAGTTCGGCGTCATCGTTGATGTCGAGGCCTCCCGCTCCATTCGCCAGGCCGAGGTCGGAGCAGCGAGGACCATGATTGAGCGAACAGAGGAGCGCTTTGGTCTCAAGCCGGAGCGGCTTGTCGGGGATACCGCTTACGGCGCCGCTCCGATGCTGAACTGGCTGGTCGAGGAGAAGGGCATCGCGCCACATATCCCCGTGTTCGACAAGTCGAAGCGAGATGACGGTACCTTCTCACGCAGCGACTTTCGATATGATCCGACCAGTGACGTCTACCACTGTCCTGGCGGAAAGCGGCTTGGAACGAGCGGCACCGTGCACGAGGGCAAAACGCTTCTGTATCGTGCGAGCAAGC
>NZ_SPQT01000073.1 GCF_004571025.1 Bradyrhizobium niftali
AACTCCGCAAGATTTTCCGCGCCCCAATGGATATACCTTTCAAGAACGTCATCGGCATTAGCGGCCTGATCGATAGACCCGATGACGTTTGGCAGCTTTTGAATTTGCAGGCGAGGCACATCCCCTCTTGGGTAGGTTCGACCGAAATCGTATCGGAACCACACGTCAGCGGCATAGCCCTTAAGACGACCAGTGGTAAGCGCTTCGTGTAGGGGCTTTTCTTGGACGAGCTTGCCCCGTGCAACGTTAATCAGAAAAGCGGAATGCTTCATTTTCGCGAGTTCGTCCTTGCCGAAGATCTGAAAAGTTTCGCTTGTATTCGGCATGGCCAGGACGACGTAATCGCAGTGCGGGAGTACGGAATGCAGCTCGTCGATCCCGTACATTTTATCAACGTGCTCGTGGGACCTATCCTTGTTTCTGCGCACGCCCAGAACACGCATATTAAAGCCCTTGGCGCACTTTGCGATATGCCCGCCGATATTGCCGGTCCCGATTACACCAATGGTCCGTCCATACAGCATAGAGGAACGATTCTCGTCGCCGAACAAGGGAAAGAGTCGATGATTATCCAGTGCTGCTTGGTGCTTCAGGATTGTTTTCTTAGCAAGGGCGAGTACGAACATCATCGCCTGTTCTGCAACCGCAATGGCGTTGGCTCCGCGGATGTTCGTGACCTTAAAGCCTCTCTCCTTCGCCATTGCGAGCACGCCGATCTCGCCAAGATCATCGACACCAGAATGTAGCCAAGAAAGGATCTTCAGCTTCTTCGAAATTTCGATGAGTCCCTTGGGAATTGTCCATCCGATAATCGCATCTGCGTCGACGGCATGATCTTTTAGATCCGCAAGCGTCGTTTCAAAACGAGACAGGTATTCCCCATTGGGCGCTACCACGTTAGTGCCTTCGGGCAGCGCCTTTCTGATCCATTCCACCTCTTCAGTGGTAGCGTGCCATAAACAAAGTACTTTCATCGTCCATTTCTCCCAGGCTTTCGTAAAGCTGCGGTTCATCGCCCATGCAGGCCAGCTCAGCATAATTCACTAAGGTTGAAGCAACCGCGCGCAAAAAGTGAATACGACGCTGGAATTCTGCGAAATCAACGCCATTACGAATATAATCAGGCATGGAAGCTACAGGAGCGAATTTGAGCTTTCAGCGCACAGTTAGACTCTTCGCTGGATAATGAGGTTGCCGCGGATCCAGAGGATGCAGTTGCGAATTCAACCTCACCCGACATCACGCTTGAGCAAGCTCGCAAAGAATTCAAGCACCACGCGCGTTTCCAGTCTAAAGCACTGTCAGCGATCGCACCGAATGCTGAGGAATGGGAACGACGCGGTCTCGGCGTCCCTTGCTGTGAAGCAGCACCTGCGGGCGCCCTCGCTCCAACTGAAGGTCGTTCGCGCTGACGCCGGTCTCGGTTTGGACACGCGGGCGCCGGTTCTCGCCAAGAAGAGCAGAAAGGCCCGGTCGCGCCGGCCGCGGGGCGTCGTCTGATCAGGGCCCGCGATGATGGCCTCCACCTCGGCGTTGGCGCGTCACCTCGATGTGGGCCCGTTTGGTAGGACCGTCAGAACCCGGCGGGCGACGCCGAACGATGGATCTGCGGCGGCGACGTGATGGAAGAAGGATCGCATCGCGGCTAGTCGGGCGTTGCCCGTTGCGACGGAATTGTTCCGCTTCTCCTCAAGCTCATCGAGAAAGGCGAGAACGAGGTCCCGATCGAGATCTCCAAGGGCCAACGCCACTGGCTTCTTCCGCAAACGAGCGGCGGCAAAGAGGATCAGCACGCGCAAGGCGTCGCGATAGCTGGCCAGGGTCGCGGAGGTGGCGTTGCGTTGTTTGGTCAACCGGCGACGGAAGTACGATCCAGGAGCGGCGCCAGAAGGAGGTGTTCGCTCATGCGGCGCCTCCCGGAAAGGGGAGCGCGACCTCAGCGAGCTGCGAGGCCTTCCTGCCGATACAGCGGGAGCAGGTAGCCGTATTTCATCACTGGACCAGCAACGCTTCCGACACCATCCCGCCATCGATCGCCTGGGCCGGCGCTGGTGCCTGCAGCACACCTGGCGGCGTCCCCGGCAGCCGTACCGTGGACGCACAATGCGCTTGACCTGGTACTGCATCGGAATGAGGTCGAAGGCTTCCTCGACGGTGTCCCCGATCTTATGCAGCTGCTCGGCGCAGCAGGGGCATATGTGGCTCTCGATATCGATCACGACATCGATGCGCGGCAAATGCTTCGGAAGCTTCCCCCGGTTGCGGCGCGCCGGTCGCTTTTGACGGCCCTCCACTCCGTCAGGCAGCCTGCCTGCCTCCGGTCACCTCGTTGTTGGCGGCCGCACGAGCCGCCTGTTGCCGTGATGGTGAAGACGCCGATCTCCCAAAACTGGCTTCGATTTATAACCGCCCATTCTGGCCAGGCTCAACGCCGCCGGTCTCCTCGACCCGCCGCATTGCGGGACCCTCAATCGCGGCCACGACGCGCTTGCGAAGATCCAGAGAGTAAGGCTTTCCCATCCGTGCTAGCCTCCTTCCAGCCAGCATGGTGAATCAGAAACACACTGATTAGCATCCCAAATCGATTCAACCTAACCCCCAGAACCTCTGCACGGTGGTGCGCTCGCGGCAGAGGCGCGCTGCGTGCGCTTTTGTCTGCTGGCTCACATCGAACGAACGCGTGTCAGTGCTGGCCGGCGAATTCGCATGAATAAGAATTTTCAAGGGCGGGCGTATCGAGAAGAGTTAGCAACTTTCGCTACGCTCGGGAACTGATTCACCCCAATAATGCGTCCCCCGCAATTACAGCGGTGAAATTCTGCGTACCCGGCCCCTAATTAGCCGGAAAGTTGACAACTCACAGGATAGCGTTGGAAGAAGCCAAATGCGTTCAACGGTAAGCATCGGCAGGTGGGAAGGTCGTGGCAGGACCAAACGATTTCCCTGCTATCGGAGGCAAAGGAAAAAACATGGCGACCAAAAGCCGAGAACTCTCTGTGGTGTTAAACCATCCTTTCGCGGAAACCTTTGCAAAATTTATCAGTGAGCGTTTTCCGAAAGTGCGCACGTTCATTGCACCAGACCCTGAAAGGCTGGAGCGCTACATAGGCGAGGCGAATGCACTACTTGCATTTAATTTTCCAGTTCAGTTTTTCGACAAGGCAAAAAAGCTGCGTTGGTTTCAATGTACTGGAGCAGGTGTGGATTCGCTTTTTCCCATTCGAGATAGGTTGGCAAATATCATCGTCACGAATGCACGTGGGATTCACGGCGACGTTATTGCCGACTACGTGATGGGTGGTGTGACGATGTTGCATTGGGATTTCCGTCGTTTCCTGCGTGAGCAGGGTGCTCGACAGTGGAATTCTCGTGCCGTGGCGCCGCTCGCTGACAAGGCCATTGGCGTCGTCGGACTGGGTTCAATTGGTAGCACAATTGCTCGACGCGCGAAGAGCGCGGGCATGACTGTGTTCGGCTCGAAAAGAGATGTTTCCGCCTCCGTTAATGGCGTTGATCAGTTATTCACATCAGGTCGACTTAAGGCTACCACTATGTGATTTCGTCATTGTGGCACTGCCCGGCACGCCAGAAACAGTGGGTGCGATCGGCGCTGACGAGATTGCCTGTATGCGGTCGAATGCCTTCCTTATCAATATCGCGCGGGGCTTCGTCCTTGTCGAATCCGAGTTGATTAAGGCATTGCAAACAGGCGCAATTGCCGGCGCCATGCTTGACGTGTTCGAAAAAGAACCATTACCGCAAGACAGCCCGTTGTGGTACCTACCCAACGTTATTGTGACGCCGCACTCGGCTGGCTTTCCCGAAAACTATGCGGGGCGTGTCTTTTCGGTTTTTGCCGACAACATCGACAGATACCTTCAAGGACAACCATTGAAGAATGTAGTGAACATGAGCCGCGGTTACTAGGTGACGTGGGCAGTCTCTGGCGATCAGCTGTACTGCCGGATGAAAGCCAAAACTGCAGCACAAGTCTGAATGCGAATTATGACCTATTTGTCGCGTAATCGGTTACCGAACGAATGTGGGCCCTTCGTACTAAAGAGAGACGAAGAGCGACGTCATCTCCAACGTCAATTTCATCGATGCGCCGCAGGATTTCGAAGTAATCAAAGGTCTACAACTGCCAACAACGAAACAGCGCGCCGTAAGGTTGTCGCCGGAATATGCGCCGCCCTTTTGACACTCATGCGTCTGCAAACCTCGAAGGAAGACGAGCGATCGAAGGTATTGGTGCCCGTAAACGCGTGGTCGATTTCAACGCCAAAATCCGCGTCAAGGCGGACGGTTCCGACGTCGAGCTCGCCAATGTGAAGATGTCGATGAATCCGTTCGACGAGATCGTTGTCGGGGAAGCGCTGCGGCTCAAGGAAGCGGGCAAGGCGACGGAAGTCTTCGGCGTGCCGATCGGACCGGCGCAGCCGGTCGAGACCGTCCGCACGGGTCTTGCGATGGATGCCGACCGCGGCATCATGGTCAAAGCCGAAGGCACGGTCGAGCCGCTTGTAGTCGTGAAGATCCTCAAGGCCATCGTCGATGCCGGGAAGCCCGGCCTCGTCATTCTCGTCAAGCAGACGATCGACGACGATTCGAACCAGACCGGCAGATGCTCGCAGCGCGTTTGGGCTGGCCGCAGGGCACCTTTGCTTCCAAGCTCGAGGTCGACGGCACCGGCATCAAGGTGACGCGTGAGGTCGGTGGCGGCTTGCAGATGGTGGCGCTGAAAGGTCCGGCCATCGTCACCACCGACCTGCGGCTCAAAGAGCCGCGTTACGCGAGCCTCCCCCACATCATGAAGGCGAAGAAGAAGCCGATCGATGAGAAGACCGCCGCCGACTTCGGCGTCGCTCTCACGCCTCGCCTCGAGGTTCTCAAAACCACCCAACGTCGGGCTGCAGGCCGGCGCTCGGTTGCCGAGCTCGTCGTCAAGCTCAAGACCGAGGCCGGAGTAATCTGATGACCGCGCTTCTTCTTACCGCGCACGACAACACCAATCTCAAGGACGCGACCGCGAAGGCGCTGACCGCAGCCGTTGCCCTCGGCGGCAACGTCCATGTCCTTGTTGCCGGCGCCAACTGCAAATCGGGTGCCGATGCAGCGGCGAAGCTCAACGGCGTCGCCATGGTTCTGCTCGCCGACAACGCGGCCTATGCGCACGATCTCGCCGAACCGGTGGCGGTGCTGATCATGTCGCTGGCGGCGAACTACGATGCTTTCGTCGCGCCCTCGACCGGCCGCGGCAAGAACGTGATGCCGCGCGTCGCGGCATTGCTCGACGTCATGCACGTCTCCGACATCATCAAGGTGGTAGCCCCCGACACGTTCGAGCGTCCGATTTATGCCGGCAACGCCATCCAGACCGTGAAGTCGAAGGATGCGAAGAAGGTCATCACGGTGCGCACCTCGACCTTCCAGGCAGGGGCGAAGGCGGCAGTGCCGCGGTCGAGAGCGTCGATGCTGAGGCCGATCCCGGCCTCTCCAGCTTCGTCGGCGAGGCGGTGTCGAAGAGCGAGCGTCCCGACCTGACGTCGGCAAAGATCATCATTTCCGTCGGCCGCGCCATGCAGAATGCCGAGAACTCTGCAAGTACATCGAGCTGGTGGCCGACAAGCTTCGTGCTGCGATGGGCGCCTCGCGCGCCGCAGTCGATACCGGCTACGCGCCGAACGACTGGCAGGTCGGCCAGACCGGCGAAGTGGTCGCGCCGGACCTCTATATTGCGGTCGGCATCTCCGGCGCGATCCAGTACCTGGCCGGCACGGAGGACTCCAAGCTCCATCGTTGCCATCAACAAAGACCAGGAGGCTCCAGTCTTCCAGGTCGCTGATTACGGCCTTGTTGCGGATCTGTTCCAGGCGCTGCCGGAGCTCGGGAAGGACGCCAGCGAACGTAGCGATCCTTTCAAGCGGTTGCTTTGCATTTAAAAGAGCTGTGGGGTGGCGGGCGCTTGCCGCATTTGGGCGTATGCCAAAAGAGTACGCAGGATTTTCGCCGCCGAGCTGTGAGATCGAAGCCAATTACAAGAAAGAGAAGCTAATTTTAGCGTTGCGCTTTCGCCCGGTAGGAAACGATAGCCTCGGGTTCTCCTACTATCGACGATCCTATTCGGTCACGAGTCTTAGTCTCAGAGAAAGAGAGCTATCTTGAAATACAACAATGAAAATTCCGGGGTTTGTCGAGATCAACTGCACGGCGCGGCGCCGGCATATCACCGCCACCCGCGGCCAGGTAAGCTCGAGATAGTAGCCACAAAGAATATGCGCGATGCAGCAGATTTGTCACTCGCGTATTCGCCCGGTGTTGCGTTACCATGTCAGGAAATAGTGTCCGATCCATCCAAGGCATATCTTTACACTGCAAAGGGGAATCTAGTTGCAGTAATCACCAACGGGACCGCCGTGTTGGGACTAGGCAACATCGGAGCACTGGCATCAAAGCCTGTTATGGAAGGAAAGGCTGTCTTATTTAAGCAGTTTGGACACGTTGATTCCATTGATCTAGAAATTGACGAGGCAGATCCCGAGCGGTTTGTCGAAATCGTCGCATCGCTGTCTCCAAGTTTTGGAGGAATCAACCTCGAGGATATAAAGGCGCCGGATTGCTTTACGATTGAGCAGGCATTGTCCAGCAGTTTAGATATTCCCGTCTTTCACGATGACCAGCATGGGAGCGCTATTGTAGTTGCCGCAGCTCTTAAAAATGCAACGCGATTGCTGGGTAAGGAGATCGCAAGCTTAAAGATTTGTGCCTCAGGTACGGGCGCGGCATCCATTGCGTGCCTTCAGATGCTCTTATTGCTCGGCGCCAAAAAGGAAAACATTTATGTTTCCGACAGCAAAGGTCTCGTAGTCGAAGACCGCTTAAGCTCGATTGATCCGTGGCGCGCGCAATTTGCGCAGAAAGCGGACGCCCGACATCTTAGCGACGTTATGAGCGACGCAGACGTTTATCTTGGGTTATCAGTTGCGGGCGCACTCACGCAAGATATGGTGCGCAAGATGGCGTCAAATCCTATTGTGCTTGCGCTTTCGAATCCTGTTCCAGAAATTTCGCCTGAGTTAGCACTGTCGGCCCGCCCTGATGCGATCATTTGTACGGGACGCTCCGACTATCCAAACCAAGTAAACAATGTGCTCTGCTTTCCGTTTATATTTCGCGGAGCACTCGATTGCGCGGCATTCACTATCAACAACGCCATGAAACTTGCAGCTGCGAACGCAATTGCCGAATTGGCAAGCAAACCTCTTGCTCGCTGCCAGTTGATTCCAAATCCTTTCGACGCGCGGCTATTGCCTGCGGTGGCCTCCCAAGTGGCTCTCGCTGCAATGGAAACCGGCGTTGCGCGAAAGCCAATCTCGGATATTGACGCGTATCGTAAGTCGCTTTCACAAATGAAAGTTTAGTTGTTCGCACGAACACGATTCAGCCGAGCTGGTCTTCGAGCCCCTTGATGTGATAGCTACTGACGACGACTGCGTAGTTGTGGCCACGTGAAAAGCGCAGATCGCGACGAGAGCAGAAAGCGTCGGATCGAAAACGAGCATGGAAGACGAAGGAAATCCATCTTGGCAGAGCAATCAAGGTCGGTGACAGGAGTTGCGAGTAGTGGCTCTTATCCCGACGAGGGAACGCTCACAAGCAATTACTGGCGGCTCGGCGCGTACCTCGTTGCGCGGATACGGCGTGCAAGCATAGTCGAACTCCGACGGATCGAGGGATTCCCTTTATCCGATTGGTTGCGAAATGATATCGGTTTGAGCAAGGACGCAACGAAAACGACAGCTGATCGAATTGACGAGATGAGGCGAAATCATATCGGCTGGCTTTAGCCGCGGCGTCGCGCGTCCGCTGAAACGGACCGGGCTCTACGCACTCCGTTTACCGCGCCCACAGGTTGCGCCCCATCCGAGTGACGAAGTGCTGTTGCGCTCCTCGCCAGGGACACCCGCGTTGGGGATCAACCCATACGCGCGGTCCGCGTAAGCAGTATGAACCTCCTCCGAATGAGTGGACACCTTTAGTAGGCTCATTGAGCCGGGAAGGTTTCGAATGGAACGTTCCACGTTCAATTTGCAGCAATTGGGCCGTCGCGCCCAAAGAAGTGAAAAGTTTGTCTGCTATCAGGCGTCGAGCTCGACAATACCGGTCGATTCGCAGTGAAGCTCAATAGCCTACGGCGCATTGGAGGGAGTTAGGCTTGCAAACCTAACTCACAAGAACCCTTTTAGTAGCCGGCCAGGGGACCATAACGGACCACGCGTACACGATTTCCGGCACCATCCGCACACTTATCGGCTGGTATCGCGACGGGATCGATGTCGAGCGGCAGCTTCCGGCGCTTTCCACCTATCTCGGTCACGCCTGCGTACGCGACACCTATTGGTATCTCTCGGCCTGTCCGGAACTGATGGAAGAGGCAGTCCGGCGTCTCGACCGACGCTGGGACGCCAAGCCATGAAGCCGAGTAGCAACCTCGCCGCGCTCATCGAGCGTTACTTCACCGAGCAGCTCATGCGTCAGCGCAATGTCAGCGTCAACACGATCGCATCCTACCGAGACACGTTCCGGCTGTTGTTCACGTTTGCACAGGCGCGACTCCGCAAGCTCGGACGTGTCGCGGCTGCGCCTTAGTAGTGCTAGGAGGCGCAATGAAGTCATGTGCGGCAGCCGGCTCGTTCTCGAACAGAACTCACAATGAGCACGGCGCGAATTACCGGTATTGATCTCCTTTGGACATCAATCTGTAAGGGCCTCTCCTCAGCGCAACCGTAGACACGGTGGCGCACTACGCGACTGAGCGATGACAAGCGCCTGAGTGCAAGAACCTGCGGCGTAAGACAAGGCATCAGTTTCAGTCAACGATCGGGTGAGCCCTCAACGGGAACCGCAAATCCCGCCTTCGCGGTCCATAGTGACCATCGTCGAAAACCTTTAATGTCTGCGGTCCCATAGAAGAACTAGCGGGTGAACTGCTCATAAGCGTCCATGGTGCGTGCAGTAATGTATAGCGCGAAGTCGGCTCCGCCCGTGACGTGAAATCCATTGATGACTCAGCTGACGAGTTTATGGCCTTTGAGCTGATCGATGATGTCTGAACACTCCCGCTCGCGGCTCACCAGCACGAGCATTTGAATCGGTCGTCCCACCGCCTTTGCGGAAACGATCGAGTCCCCAGCCTCGATAATGCCTTCCGAACGAAGCCTCTTTAGTCGTGTTGACAGACGGTAGCAAAGAGCTCCGCCATTTTGCCGATCACCTCGGAAGGTAAAGATTGTTCTTTTGCAGGATCTCGAGGAACACATGATCGTCCGCGGACTTTAGGCATATTTCGTTGCAAAATCGCGCTGCGGTGCAGGAAATCGACTGAACAACCGGGAAATGCGCCGCAAATATCTTTGCGCCATCAGTATCCTGAACGCACAGCTAATTTCAACAAAGCTCGGACCTCTAAATGGCCCTCCAAAGCACTCGTTACAGCCCTCGGTCGCAAAATCTGCGCCGTCGCGATTTTGTCGCCGGGGCCGCGCTCGTTGATGGCCGCTGGATTGCGGTTGAGCAAAGCGATACTGAAGTTGATCCGGCTGCTGGAGAAGAGATCGCTGAGGTTGTTTGTTGCGCGGCGGCCGATATGAATCTGGCGATCGCTGCAGCTGAACGGTTCCTGCCTGGCAAGAATTATTGCCGACGAAACGCGGCGCGATCCTTAGGTCCTGGGCGTCATTGATGCGCGATCAGTCGGAGAAGCTTGCGATCCTAGTGACAGGCGAGCGGGGTAAGCCGCTCGCCGAAGTGCGCCACGAAGTTGCGTGCGGTGCTGGACTTTTGGAGTGGTTCGCTGCAGAGGGGGGGGGTGTGCATACGGAGGGACGATATCCAGTCATAAGGTTGGAAATCTCCTTCAAGTGCAAATGCAGGCGATCGGTGTCGCTGCGGCGATAACTCCTTGGAAGTTTCTGCTTGCCATGATTGCACGAAAGGCGGGAGCGGCGCTTGCGCGTTGTCCAATCATCGCGAAGTCTGCTCTCGAGGCGCTCCTCTCTGCTCTTGCTGTGGCCAGATTGGCTGAGGAAGCCGGCGTCCCGCGCGGTGCGTTTCAAGTGCTCGTTGGTAAGCCAATCGAACTTTTGATGCCTCCACTGCGCGATACAAGAATACGCGCAGCGGAATACACGGAACCAGAACACGTGTTTCGGCGATTTGGCGGCTTAGGAGAACCGGTATGATTGATATTAAAACCATCGCTGAACGTGATCGCGCGACAGTTCTGCATCCTTTCACCCAGCTCAAGGAATTCGCTACTGGTAAGATCGGTGATCCCACCATCGTCACTGGGGGTAAGGGTATCCGCATTGAAGACGCGCAGGGGCGTAGTTACATAGATGGCTTTGCTGGTCTGTATTGTGTAAATATTGGCTACGGCCGGACTGAAGTGGCTGAAGCCATCGCGCGCCAAGCCTACAAATTGGCATACTACCACACTTACGCGGCCCACACGACGGAAGAGCTGGCGACCCTCTCTGATCGTCTCATCCGAATGGCGCCAGGTAAGCCGAGCAAGGTATTCTTTGGGCTGTCCGGATCGGACGCCAACGAAA
>NZ_SPQT01000074.1 GCF_004571025.1 Bradyrhizobium niftali
CGCCTTGACCGCGCCGAGCACGGCGCGAGGATCAAGCGGGTCGGACGCCTGCATCGTTGGTCCTTGTCAGCTCGAAGGCGCGTCCTTTAGCCAGCACCGCCCAGGCGATGCGGGCAAGCTTGTTGGCGAGTGCGATCGCCAGCACGTTGTGGTGCAATCGCTTCTTGGCGGCTTCGATCCAGGATCTGAGTCCGTAACGTTCCCAGTTCTTGATCCTGACCAGCACCACCCATGCCGCCTGCACGAACAGAACGCGCAGGTAGCGATTGCCGCGCCGTGAGATTTTGCCGAGGATCGTGCGGTCTCCCGTCGAGATCTGCTTGGGCACCAGTCCGAGCCAGGCGCCGAAGTCACGGCCTTTGGAGAAGACCTCTCCAGTGCCGATCGCGGCCACCATGGCGCTCGAAATGATCGGCCCGATGCCAGGCACCGTCATCAGGCGCGAACATGCCTGATCTTGACGGGCCAGTGCTTCGATCTCGCCGGAGAGGCTATCGATGCGCTGATCCAGCTGACGCCAGTCGCCTGTCAACTCCTCGATGACACGCAACATGCGTGGCGACAGGGCATCGGTGCGCGTCGCAAGGATGGTGGGCAGTTCAGTGCGCAGGAAGCCGATACCCTGGCGCACCGCGATCCCGCGTTCCAGCATGAAGGCGCGAATCTGGTTGATGATGCCGGTGCGTTGCGACACCAGCCGCTCGCGCACCCGATGCAGCGCCTGCAAATCCAGTTGCTCCGCGGTCTTGGTCGCCACGAACTTCATCGTCGGGCGCTGCACGGCTTCGGCAATCGCTTCGGCGTCATTGAAGTCGTTCTTCGGTCCTTTGCTATAAGGGCGGACATATTTGGCCGGCATCAACCTGGCATCGTGACCTAACGATGCGAGTCTGCGGCTCAAATGATGTGCGCCGACGCAGGCTTCCATGCCGATCAGGCAAGGCGGCAGTTTGGCGAGCCGCGCCTCCACCTGGCCACGCGACCACTTTTGCCGCAGCACGATGGTGCCGCGCGTATCGTGGCCCACGACGTGGAACGAGTTTTTGCCGATATCGATGCCGATCACGGCGATCGCGGTACTGGGTGTCTGGGACATGGCGTGCTCCCTGTCTTGGCGCCCCTGGCCAGCTTATCGCTGGCGGGGCAGGAGCACGGCCGGACCATCCCATTCTGATGTCCACAGTCAAGCACACAACGCACGGTTTGCCATCTCCACGACGACCATCGTGAAGTTCTTGCGCCGATGGATCGTGCAGAGGAGAAGGCGGAACCCAAAGACGTCGGTGAACAGGCTCTGATGCGCGGGTTGGATACCGCATTTCCGTTTTTTCGTCTGGGGCTGTCCCTGGTCTAGCGTCGGGCATCGATCGGATGATCGGCCACATAATGGGTTTCAGGATTTCCCCTGCCGCGGTCCCACCTTCACCTCTGCACGATTGATGTCTGCGACTACCCCTAATCCCGATTGCAACAAAGGGGGCTGTGGGCCGGTCGACGCACCTCACGACTCGAGCGGTCCACAGCCCCAGCGACGTTACGCCTGTCGAGATGGCATGAGCTCTCGATTGATTGCCCAAATGAAGGCGGATAGCTCTCGGGCAATCGCCGTGACGATTACGGTTCGCCGCTTGCCCTTCCGCTCGAGTGAGCGGAAGCGTCCGCACAATCTGGTTTGCGCTTTCCACGCAATCTCGCGCGCGTCTCGGTGCGGCCTCCACCTTTGGCTGCTTGTCTCGGCTTACGCGCGGCGGATATCGATAGCTCCAGGCCGCCTCCACAACAATACGTCGCGCCCGCCCATTCCCGGCTTTGGTGATGCCGCCTCGCTTGACCTTGTCGCCAGTCGAGTTTTCCGTGGGCACCAGACCCAGATAGCCCATCAGCTCGCGCGGATTTTGAAAGCGGGAGAGATCACCGATCTCGGCCAGCACCCCCACAGCCGCAATGAGATCAATTCCCCGCATCGCCTGCAGGGCCGCGACAACCTCGGCAAGCGACCACTCGGGTACTACCTCGCGTATGGCATCTTCCAAACACTCCATTCGCTCACTTTCCTGGCGTATCCCCTCAAGTAATTCTTCGAATGCGATGCGCTGCTCGCGATGCTCGAGTTTCTGCGACATCAGCCATCTCATGTGGGCTGGTCCCCACGTTGTCTTGCCCGGATAGCCGAGTCGGCTCCATTGCACTGTGCTAATTTCAAGTTGTGCGCGCGCGCTTCCTGATTCTTTGCCAGGCATTTTTCGAATCTCTTGTATTCTGCCGTAGGGCCAAAGCAGGGCTCTCTGCAGTACTTGGGTATCGGCCCGCAATCGGTCGTTCCCCATGGCTGCCTGTCATCCGGGCACGCTTTAACGTCTTGAGCGAAAGCTGGATTACATGCCACGGGAAAGAGACAAAGGAGAAGCAGGATCGGGAACGATTTGCACGTCATCCTCCGGACCCCTTCATCAAAATCTCAAGCGCGACAAACGTAGCCACAAACAACGCGGATCTGAAAAGTTCATTGCAATCGCTCATTGGAAACAGAGGAGCATAAACTGCCAAACGGACGGATGGCCCGCAAGATTTAGGGCGTGGACTCATAAGAGCGTAGCCACAGCCTGATCGACGCAAGCTGTACGAATGCAAGGTAGTTGGCAGCCAGTTTGTCGTAGCGTGTTGCAACGCGACGGCATTGCTTGATCCTGTTGAAGAAGCGCTCGATCCGGTTGCGGTCGCGGTAGAGATAGGGACTGAAGTTGATGGGATTACTGCGATTGCGTTTTGGCGGGATATTGGCCCATGCGCCTCGCCTCATCGCGAGTTCTCTGATCCAATCGGCGTCATAGCCGCGGTCGGCAAGCAACATCGATCCGGACTTCAACCGAGACAAGAGTTTTCCGGCAAGCCGATTGTCGTGTGTCTCGCCGCGCGTTAGCGCAAGGCGGACCGGCAAGCCGTTGGCGTCTACAACCGCATGAATCTTGCTGGTCAATCCACCCCGTGATCGCCCCATCAGCTGCCGTTGGTTCCTTTTGATGCATGCTCCATGCTGATGCACGCGGACGATTGAAGTGTCGATCATCTGGACGGCCGCATCGTGGGCAGCGGCGAGCGCTTCTATGATCCGGCTCCAGACGCCCGCCCTGCGCCAACGGACGAAGCGGTTGTAGCAGGTGGTGTAAGGGCCAAAGGCACCCGGTAGATCGCGCCAAGGCGCCCCAGAGCGCAGCACCCAGAAAATGCCGTTGAGAACACGGCGGTCATTTACCCGAGGGACGCCGCGCGGCTTGTTGGGTAGCATTGGCTTGATGGCGGTCCATTCATGGTTAGTGAGTTCGTAGCGCATAATTCGAGCCCCTGGCGACGCGGAGGGCTTGAATCATGGTTCGGCGCCAAGGCTCAACTGGTCGCTACGCACCCGAAAGCGGACCTATTATGCTCAGGGTGAGTTTTGTCGTTCATGACCCAAATGCGACATTCCGGGCTTCAAAGGCATTTGATCGGCAATAATCCGTACTTCCTGTCTCGACAGGAACGTCGGAACGTCACCAGGATGGCCGAAATTTTCCTGCCCGCCGATCTATCAGTCGCGCGAGTTTCCTGCCTCAGGCGGCTTAGCGAGCTGCGGCTCCAACCTCGCGGACATATATCGAAAGTCGGGAGTCTATGTTGGCCGCTCCGAATGGCGAGAGGCCGGCGGATATACGGTGCTGCGACATACGGCGTTCGAACTCGTATTCAACCTGAAGACAGCAAGGGTGCTTGGTCTTACGGTGCCAGACCTTTGCGACCGCCGATGAAGTGATCGAACGGCATGGTCGACGGTAACGGCGCGCGAAGCCGTAAGCTTCTTCGCACGGTACCTGAGATGCGTCCCAGAAATCGGGCGCTTCAACGACCGCAATGCCGGGAGTGACGACACTGGACGCCACTCCCGATCAAGAACTGTCAGGCTTATTCGGCCGCGATCGGGTGCGCGGTCCAACCCTGACCGTGACTCGAGAACGCGAAGCCCTCGTAGTCCTTTTCGGCGACCTCGGCGCACTTCCTGCGATAGCCGCCGACGCCTTCCGGGCCGAGATACGGCAAGAAGCGGTGCGCCTTGCCGTCAATGTTGGCCCCCATGTACCAGGAATTGGCGCTAGTCATCAGAGTTGCGTTCACGACCTCTGCGACGTGAGCACCCCACGCGTCCTGCGCCTCCGGCGTCGCTTCGATCGTCGTAAGCTTGTTCCTACGCATGTGGGCGATGCATTCCGTAATCCACTCGACGTGCTGCTCAATTGACACCGGCATATTCGACAGCACCGAGGGGCTTTGCGGGCCGGTGATCGTGAACAGGTTCGGATAGCCGGCTATGGCCACGCCAAGATAAGTCTGCGGGCCAGCCTCCCATTCCTGCGCCAGCATCCTGCCGCCGCGGCCCTTGATGCCAAGTGCCTTCAGCGGGCCGGTCAACGCGTCGAAGCCGGTGGCGATGACGATGATATCGAGCGGATACTCCTTGCCGCCCGCGCGAACGCCATTCGGCGTGATTTCCTCGATCGAGCCATCGGTGGCCGCATCCACCAGCAGCACGTTCTTCTTGTTAAAGGTTTCGAAGTAATTGGTGTCCAGGGGCTGCCGTTTGGTGCCGTAGGGATAGGTCTTGGGCGTCAGCTTTTCAGCAACCACCGGATCATTGACGATCGAGCGGATCTTGCGCTTGAGGTAGTCGGCGATGATATCGTTCGCTTCCTTGGAGAAGAACATATCCTGGTAGTTGGCCAGCCAGAATGCGAAGCCGCCGGCGTCCCACATCCTGTCGAACTCCTGCTCACGCTCCTCGGGAGTGGTATCGAGGACCCCCTTTGGCAGGAAGTTGAGTTCGAACCCAAAGAACGAACCCTTGATGCGCTGACGGATCCCATCGTAATCGGCTTTGCGCGCCCTGGTGACCTCGGGGTCGACGCGGCCGTTGCGCGCTGGCACGCAGAAGGCGGGCGTACGTTGGAACACCGTGAGGTGCTTGGCCTGCTGCGCAATCTCCGGGATTGCCTGCACCGCGGTCGCGCCGGTGCCAATGACTCCGACCCGCTTGGCGGTGAAGTCGACGCCGTCATGCGGCCATTGGCTGGTGTGGTAGCATTTGCCCTTGAACGACCCCAAACCTTTAAACGGCGGCATGTTGGCGGTCGACAAAGCGCCGACTGCGGTGATGACAAAGCGGGTTGTGACTGAGTCGCCCTTGTCGGTGCGCACTGTCCAAAGCTCGGTGTTGTCGTCAAAAATGACCTCGACAACGCGTTTGCCGAATTGGATGTCAGGCTTCAAGTCAAAGCGCTCGGCGCAATGCTCGAGATAGCGCAGAATCTCATCCTGCTCCGGATAGCGCTCGGACCAGTTCCACTCCTGCAGCAGGTTCTTGTCGAACGTGTAGCAATAGATGTAGCTGTCGGAATCGCAGCGCGCGCCGGGATAGCGATTCCAGTACCAGGTGCCGCCAACCCCGTCGCCGGCCTCAAACACGGTGACGTTGAGGTCGAGCTTGTCGCGCAGCGAATGCAGCATGTACATGCCGGAGAAGCCTGCACCAATGATGACGGCATCGAAGTGGGTCTTCGCGCTTGCTCCTGGCGAACTACCTTGCGCAGTCATGATGTTCCTCCCGTTGTGAGCGCTCGTTGTCGGCACAGAGGAGCCTCTCTGTGCGCCGTCGTTTCGGTTGGGTCGTTGCGACGCCGGTCCGGCAAAGGGTCAGACCGGCATCGTCCGTGATCGAAGGCTAGGTCGGCCGCCCTTACGCGGCCACGCGCACCTCGCCGCTCTGATAGGCCGCCGTCTCGAAGTTCATGTAGCCGACAAACGAGGTCGGATCTCCGAAGGGAAGGATCTGCGTCGCCCAATAGCCACCGAGCCCGTTCTTGCGGTCGATCCAGTAGAACGTGTTAGCGAGGCCGGCCCAACCGAGCGACCCGGCCGGCCTTCCTGTCGGCGCGTCCTCGTCGTTGAGCATGAAGGTGTAGCACCAGGACTTCTTCAGACCCGGGAAGAACTCGGCATCGTTCGACAGTGTCGCAATCACGCCAGGCAGCATGACCACGGTCTGGTCCTCCCTGAGGCCGTTGCGGACGCCGGCGGCGACCGTCTCCTGCTTGAGCACGCGGCCATTTGGCCCCGCCCCATCGTTCAGCCACATGCGGATGAACTTCATGTACTCGCCGATCGAGGCGTAGAGCCCGTGGCCACCCATGTGGACTTCCGGGTCAGGCGGCAGCTGCATATCGGGAAGCGGGGTCAGCGACCCGTCGGCTCCGCGCTGGTGGATGACGGCAAGGCGCGACCGCATCGAAGGGGTCAGCGAGAAGGCGATGTCCTCCATCCCAAGCGGCGCAAAAATCCGCTCCTTCATGACTTCGCCGAGGCGCTTGCCGCGGATGCTCTCGACGATCTGGCCACACCAGTCAAGGTTGCTGCCGTATTCCCATTTGTCACCGGGATCGAACAGCAGTGGTGTCATCAGCGACGCCTTCGAGCAGGTGACGACGCTCGGCTGGCCCTGCTCCTGGGCCAGGCGGAAATAGCTGGCGTTAAAGAAGTCGTAGCCGAGGCCAGCCGTATGCAGCATCAGCATTCGGGTGGTGATGTCGCGTTTCGGCGCCCGCAGCTTCGGCTTTCCGCCGGCATCGAATCCTTCGAGCACTTCGAGCTTACCGATCTCGGGAACATAGCTCTTCGCCGGGGCATCCAGGTCGAGCTTGCCTTCCTCGACGCATTGCAAGATGGCTGTGCCTGTGATGGCTTTCGTGGTCGAGAAGATGGCAAAGACGGTATCGGCCGTCATTGGCTGACCGCTGCCAAGCATACGCTCGCCGGCGACGCCCTCGTAGATGTTGGCCGACCGATCAGTGATCATCGCGACCACGCCGGGAACACGGTCTTTGCCCGTGACGACGCTTTGCAAAACTCCGTCACATGCGCTTTTCAAGTTGCTACCCATCGCGGCTCCTCCGTTGAAGTTTGCCAAATTGATCCTGGTTTCTCCTCGACAGGCTGCGGGTGGTCCCCGCGGACAATCTCGACTGTTGTACGTGTGGAAGTCGCGCTCCAGTCTGATTGTCCCAACACCGCCTGCGCGGACCAAAGTCGCGCCGCAGCCGTAGCAGCAATAAGATTAGCGTGTCGGTCATGATCTGGCTCGAGGTCAGGGATTTCGACCGAGCGTTGGCAAGACTAGAGCGAATTCTTGCATGCGGCTACGCATTTCCGTTTGGCATAGAAAGCGCAGATCTTTTTTTACCGAGCATGTCAACGATGCATTAATGAGCGAGAGATTTTATCCGTCATGCCTCGCCTCATCCCGAGGAGATCGATGCCGGCGCAGTGCGCACTGGCCGCTCCATCTTAAAGGCCTGCGACGGACCGCCTAACTTTTGCGTCATATCTGCTGACCGGATCGGCTCCGCTCGGAGCACGAACGCGCTGCGCCTGTTCTCTGCAGAAGTCCTCGTCCATCAGGCCCCCGTCCCTCACACACAGAGCTGCAACCGAACTTTACCGAGGCGGGTTCAGCTCGCCTGCCAGCCAGCCGACCGCATCTGTCTTCATTGGATCCACAGCGAAGGAAACCAATTCGGTACGTTCGCACGTCGAGCATTCGAAGGTGCGCTTCTCAAATCCGGCTTTGCCGGGAGAGATGCGCGCCAATGCCATCCTATGTTTGCATACCGGACACATCGGCCGCTCGTTGATACACGCAGTCATCCCCTGGCCCCGAAGGATACTCATTTATCCTGCTATCCTGCCCCGCAATGTGATTTTGAAACGATAAATGGGACACTAAGCAGCAGCTAAGTCATGCGGACCAGTGGTGAAGCAGTCTTCAAGATACGTTGAGAGCGCAGTAGCCGCCAAATGCTCCCAGTACTCTGCCTCGGCGAGCAGTTTCCAGCTTCTGTCAGGATGAAGCGCGGCACTCTGTCGACAGAGCGACGCCATCGCGCGCAAGCGCTGTACGGTTTCCATTCCAGCCTCCCGTGTTTTTTCCACCCTATTTTTTGTTTTTGCGTCGGAGTCATTATGATTATGACTCAGAATTGATTTTAGTTTTTTTCGAGAGCCGATTGGCGAGTCGATGGCGCACTTCGCGCGAGTGATTTTCGTTTCGAGTCGCCACAGAGCGTCATTCAATGAGCTCTTCCGGCTGGGGTCCTGTTCCTCAATCGGAACCGGCTCTCGCGGGGCAGCGCAGGAGCGGGGTGTCCCCGCCTCCAGCAGGAGAGAGCTCTCCGCGCTGGGCCTCCGCCCCACCACTCGCAAGACGTGTCTGCTAAACAAAGCAACTGGCCGAGGAAACGGGAAGAGCATGACCTCCGCAGGGTCGAGGTCTCGTCCGCAAACTCACAGACGCGCCACCAGAAAACTGCCTCCCGGCCCGCTTGCGGGGAGCTCCGGGGTATTCTCCAGCAACTCCGGCCGGAAATTGCGGCGAGTTCAACCGACCGCTGCAACACATTCTGCGAACTTCTCAGCCGGCGTCTGATAGAGCAAGGTCTTTCTCGGCCTTTCATTGAGCTGCCTTGCGATGGCACTGAGCTTGGCCTGGCTGTGCAAGGACAGATCGGTGCCGCGCGGAAGATATTGGCGCAGTAATCTGTTGGTGTTTTCGCTTGACCCGCGCTGCCAGGGAGATCGAGGATCACAAAAGTAGACCTCGACTTCGGTGGCCAATGTCAGCCGTTGATGGTCTGCGAGCTCCTTGCCTCTGTCCCAGGTCAGCGACCGGTAAAGTTCGCTGGGCAATCGCTGCGATTGCTTGATCAGTGCCGAGACAACGCTTTCGGTATCCTTGTTCGCAACCTTGACCAGCATCACGTAGCGCGAATGGCGCTCGACAAGCGTTGCGACATAACTATTCCCCGAACCGCCGATCAGATCGCCCTCCCAATGGCCGGGCACCGCACGATCTTCAACTGACGGCGGCCGCTCGCTGATGGAGACGGCATTCTTGATCTGGCCGAGCCCGTTTCGTTTCATGCTGGCGTGCCTCGATCGGCGGACCGTGCGCCTCGCCCTCAGGTGCTCAAGAAGCTCCTTTTTCAGTACGCCGCGCGCCTGAATGAACAGGCTGCGATAGATCGTCTCGTGTGACACCTGCTTTTGAGGTTCCCCCGGATAGGTGCGCTTGAGCCAGCCGGCAATTTGCTCCGGTGACCATTGCCGCTGAAGCAAGGTCGATACTGTCCGCCTCAAGAACGGACGGCAAGCCAGCTTGCAAAGCTTGGGGCGCCGCGCCCGATCCCACGCGGCCTGATCGGACCCCGCAGCCCGATAGCGCTCTGGCCCGCCATTGCGCTGGACTTCACGGCTGATGGTTGATGGAGATCGACCCAAGTGGCGCGCGATCGACCGCAACGAGCAGCGCATGCTGAGCCATCGAGAGATCTCCTCTCGTTCGGCCAGGCTGAGCGCCTGTTTGGCACGGTGCCTATCTGGAGGACGAATTCCGCCGGTCGGCGAGATCACTGAGAAGACCGACGAGGACTCCCGGTCAAATCGGCGTCCGATCGAGCTCATCGGCTCGCCGGCCTGCCAGCGATCCCAGATTTCAGATCGCTGGGCTGCCGAGTAATAAATGCGACTTCGCCGTTTCATGTCTACACTCCATCTTTGCTAAAAGATTAGAGTGTCGCGCTGACCAATTGAGCCCACCGCGCAAAGCGGACATTCGTTGGGAGCCGAAGTCGCAGGCGAGAGGCGGAAGTAGCGCCCAGGCATTTCCTCCCATCGCGTAGTTCGAAAGTTCAAGCTGAACGCCGAGCTTAGCGGTCGCTCCTCTCCCTTGGAGCTGCGGAGACGAACCCCGGCTCCCCTCTTCTTGCATTGGGCGACGTTGTAATGACATCGGGAGAAGGAGGTCGCACAACGTCTAGCTGCGTCGCAAAAGGTTTGGGCGATTTTCGCCGCTCGTAGCCGCGACGACCGCGGTACTTCGTTTTGGGTACACCGCAAGGGATCGGCCAGACAGCGAAATCGAGTCTATACGTTTTCCAATCGCGTCCGGTGAGGTGTTAATCTTTTGGACGCGACCCAAGCTGCACAGTACAGGCCTGCAGCAGGGGAAAACGATGGCCGACAAACGGATGCAGTTCAACTGGGATCCAATTGCGCTTGCAGCGCAACTGCGGAACATCGCGGGACAAAGCCAAGTACTGATGCGCTGCTTCGTGTCTTATCAATCGGACGCGATTAAATTCGGC
>NZ_SPQT01000075.1 GCF_004571025.1 Bradyrhizobium niftali
GCGGGCTGTCAATCCGCCTTCGCTTCCGCTTTCGCGAAAGCTTCGGCGGGACAAGTCCGCGGGCGGGACGAAATGGCTGTTTTGGGTGGAGTTTCCGGCCGAATCCGTCATGGCCGGGCTTGTCCCGGGCATCCACGTTCTCAGGCCGGCGAATGAAGGCGTGGATGGCCGGGACAAGCCCGGCCATGACGGATTCGGCCGGAAACTCCACCCAAAACAGCCATTTCGTCCCGCCCGCGGACTTGTCCCGCCGAAGCTTTCGCGAAAGCGGAAGCGAAGGCGGATTGACAGCCCGCCGCCCCCTTCCTTATATGCCGCGCGTTCGCGAGATCGGCCTTGTTCGGCCGCCCGCGAGCCCTGTGGCGGGGTAGCTCAGCTGGTTAGAGCACGGGAATCATAATCCTGGGGTCGGGGGTTCGAGTCCCTCCCCCGCTACCAGTGAAATCAATGACTTACGGTCTTCTTCATTCTTGTTGAATTTTTTGCACCACGTCGCGCACCACATTTGTGGTTCCATATCTTCCGTTTACAAACTCGCTAAATGCGGCAGAACCATTAAGGGAAGAGCTGCGCCGGCTTCACCGGTCGCTGTACGGAGCAAGCAAAATTGAGCGCTCGGTTTATAGGGGCACGTAACGGGTGAGTTGAATCCGGGTTTGACAGCCTGAAGGGGTGCCATCAGCAGGGCCGCATCTGGACAGATGGATTTGTCGCAACGACGAGGAGAGCGGGGGTCATACTCGTTAGGTCGGGGTTCGAGTCCCACTCTCTCCGCCACCCCCAGCGAGAACAGCGAAAGATCAGCCGAATCCTTGATCGATAAGGATTTTTCCGGATGGCCGACAACGTGCATGGTACACAAAGTCGGTACACATGGTTCACGCATTCGGCTCGCCGAAACGGCATCCGCGCAGCGGCGTCTTCTTCCTCCGAAAACGCGTCCCGGATCGCCTGAGAAAGGCAGTCGGAAAGCGTGAGATCAAGATTTCCCTGCGAACGCGGGATCCCGATATCGCGCGCATCCGCCATCTCGAGCAGTTGCTTCGGATTGAGCAAAGCTTCGCGCAGATCGATGGGGTGCTGCTTGGACCAAACGGAAGCCCGTTGGCCTATATCGAAATCAAGTCCCGGACCGGCGTCGCCATGCCAGCGGCGCCCTTAGTTCAGCTGGATCAGGTTGCTCCGCCGGCGCCGGTCACATCGGCTCCAGTTTCCTTGATAGGCCTATTCGAATCCTACGCGGCGGAGGCGCAGCTCTCGCCCGCAACAGTCAAACGATGGGCTCCTCTCATCGCCCGCTTCGCGGCCCACCTGGGTCACGATAACGCCCGTGCGGTCCGGCGGGATGACGTCATCGCCTGGAAGGATTCGCTGCTCAAGGAAGTCGGATGTGCTTCCGTGGGGCTTTGATCGAGCCTGCTCACGATCTCGCAGATGCGTTCGAGATACCGGTTCTTTTCGGCGGGGTTGGTGCCTTGCCGAAGATAGCCGGGCACCTTTTCGAACCACATCTCCGGATCGGCGAACCTTTGACGGACGAACGTCTCGATCATGGCATCCCGAAGGATAGACCTGTTCGGCTCCCAGTCGGTCATCTCGGTCGCGATCACGTGGACGCGGAAGTGATTGAGGGCTTCGAAGCAGTCCTGCTCGGAAAACGAGTAGCGCCAACGAGAGGCAGCGGCACCTCGGACCTCCCGGCGGCGCCATCGTCGCCGTCCGCCGCGGGCGGCGGATGCGTCGCGTCAGGCGAGGATCGGTCGGTTTCCTGCCCCTCGTCCTGGCTGGCCTGTTGCGCTTCTAAGCGGAACGCAAACTCATCGACGCTGCTCGCCGGCTTCCACCCGGAACGGCAGCGACGCTCTGACGCTTCCACCGATCGGATCGTCCGGCTTCAGTGTCGGATCCGAAGTGACGACGAACGGAGGAAGCAACGGGGCCGGGTATTTCGCGACGAATTTCTCGGAGCTGGGACAGAGGCCGGAAGCTTCGAGGTTCTACGATCACGACTACGAAACGGTGCTGCAAAGCATGGTCGCGCACGTCCTGAAACACGAATCGCCGATATACGAAGACCTGCTCATCGAGCGGATCGCCCGTGCGCACGGGTTTCAGCGCTCGGGCGATCGAATACAAAGGGCCGTCGCCAAGGTCATCGGGAAGCAGTACCGTCGGACGAAAGACGATGGCAGAACGGTGGTCTGGGGCGATGGACAAGCCTCCAGGATCGTCAGCTATCGCAGTTGCGAGCCGGATGTCCGATCGCATGGCGACGTACCTGTCGCCGAACTTGCCAGCCTTGCCGTGCCGTTCATCCGAGTGCGGCTGTCGGACGACGACATCCTCTACAGAATGGCGGACCATTTCAAGCTGGGACGACTTCGCGAGCCGACACGTGTCCGCTTTCAGATGGCCGTCGATCTCGCCCGGGAGGTCGCACGCACTGCAATGTCCTAGTTCTCACTGGACGCGGGACCAACTCCTGGAGACTGTGGAGATCGAGGACGTCGATATCGCGTTCTTTCGTGAGGGGATCCGATGATTCTCAGCTGCAGTAACTCCGCCGCTTCGAAAAGGATTTGAGTGTCTAGATGACTGCCTATCGTTTCGTCCATGCGGCCGACATCCATCTAGATTCGCCTTTACGATCGCTCGCCCTGCGCGATCCCGCGCTCGCCGAGTTCATAGGCAACGCCAGCCGCCTGGTTTTCACGCGCATCATCGATCTTTGCCTCGAAGAAAAGGTGCAGGCACTGCTGCTCGCCGGAGATCTCTACGACGGCGATCAGGCATCGATGAAGACTGCGCGCTTTCTCGGCGAGCAACTTCGCCGCCTCGATGCTGCCGGCATCGCGGTCTTCGTCATCCGGGGCAACCACGATGCCCTCTCCAGGATCACGAAGGAGCTCGTTTTTCCGGACAACGTGCACCTGTTCGGCGGACGGGCCGAAGCGATCGACATCGAGCGGGACCGCGGAGAACGAACGATCGTGATACACGGTCTCAGCTTCGCTAAACCGCAAGCGCCCGAGGGGCTCCTCGCCAAGTACCGGCCACCGGTACAGGGCGCGACCAACATCGGACTGATGCATACCAGTCTGGGCGGCTCGCCCTCTCACGACGTGTACGCGCCGTGCTCCACGAGCGACCTACTCGACTCCGGCTTCCGCTACTGGGCGCTGGGGCACGTCCACAAGCGATCGACGATCGAAGGATCTTGCGCCATCGTGATGCCCGGGATTCCGCAGGGGCGAGACATCGGCGAAAGCGGACCCAAATCCGTGACGTTGGCGAGCGTTCTAGACGACGGCTCCATTGCCCTCGAGGAGCGGATCGTGAGCTTGGCCCAATTCGAGCGGATCGGGCTCGACGCTTCTGGAGCGGCAACTTGGCACGATCTGGTCGCGCGGCTCGAGACGTCGCTTCAGGACGCTGCGACCCGATCCGTCAGCGATCATCTCGTCGTGCGGCTCGCGGTTTCCGGAACGACACCGTTGGCGTGGAACATAAGACGGGACGCCGATCTCCTGCGGACCGAAGCCGAAACTCGCGCGAAATCGATTGGCGAGGTATGGATCGAGAAGCTCGAAATCGATTGCCGGCGTACTCCAGCGGGCGCAACCGCGAGCGCAGACCCGATAGATGCTCTTCGAAGGACGATGAACGACGAGGTGGTCGCATCAGAAAGCTTCCGAACCGAGGCGACCGACACGGTCAAGGAGCTGCTTGCGCAGTTGCCGCCTGAGTGCCGGCGAGCCATCGCTCCGGACGAGGCCGCCCTCGAGGATCTTGTCGCACGGCTCGCGGGAGAGGGAGCTGAAGAGGTCCTGGCGCGCCTCTCGATCGGCGACTCGGATGGAGCGCCCTGATGCGCATCCGTAAACTCGGACTTCGCCGCTACGGCAGGTTCACGGACGCTTTCATCGACTTCGGTGAGCGGGTCGCGGGTTTCGCCGACCTGCACATCGTTTATGGACCGAACGAGGCCGGGAAATCCACCGCGATGTCGGCGTGCACGGATCTGATCTTCGGCATCCTGGCCCAGAGCAGGTTCAACTTCCTTCACCCCTACGCGACCATGCGTATCGAAGCCGAGGTGGAGATCTCGGGCGGGATTCGCAGGTTCTGCCGCATCAAGCGTCCTCACAACAGCCTTCTGGACGAGGCCGACAATCCGGTTCCCGATACGCTACTTCCCGGCGAACTGGGTGGCCTCGATCGCAGCGCCTACAACACCATGTTCTGTCTCGACGACGAGACTCTAGAGGCGGGTGGAGAAAGCATCCTCGCCAGCAAGGGCGATCTCGGTCATCTGCTTTTTTCCGCAACCGCCGGTCTGGCCGATCTCAGCGCCCGCCTCGGAGCCGTGCAGGCGGAAACGGAGGCGTTCTTCCGTCCGGGGAAGCGATCGGGAGGTCTGGCAGAGCTCAAGAAGAATTTGGCGGCTCTCAACGAGGAGCGAGAGCGCATAGATACGCTCGCTACCGAATACGCCCGCCTCGTGATCCAGCGCGACGAAGCAGCCGCGGCCTACGCCGAAGCTATCGCGCAACGCAGCCGCACGCAGGCACGGATGGATGAAGTGCAGAGCTTCATCAACGCATTGCCGAGGTTGCGGAGCTTGCGCGCTCTCCGCACCGAACTGTCTCCGCTCGCACGGTTGCCCGTCGCGCCGTCGTCGTGGGGGCGGGATCTTCCGGCGCTGACGAGCCGCCAGACGGTCTTGGCGGCTCAGATGCGGTCCGTGACCGAGACCGTTGTCGCTCTGCAGCGTGAGCTCGATGGGCTCGTCGTGAACGCCTCGGCTTGCGCCCTGAAGAGCCGCATGGAACTGCTGACGGACCTGCGGGCACGGTATGTTACGGCGGCGAAGGACCTTCCGGATCGCCGCCTCGCCCGAGCAGAAGAGCGCGCATCTTTTGACGCTGCTCGATCGGGGGTCCGAGCAGGATCCCGCGCGACTCCTCCTCTCCACCGGCGTGACGGGATCTCTCCGTGACCTGATGGAGCGACGCTCGGGTGTCGAGGCGGCTCTTGCATCTGCCGAGGCCGAATTCGCCAAAGCCGAGGGCGCGCTTGCGGAGGCCGAAGCGAGGGTATGCGAACACGGGGCGGGTCTGAACGAGGCGACGACAGCCGTCCTCACCGCGGCCATCGCGAGCGCGCGACAATCGGACGACGCGGCTCGGCTGCGGGAAGCCGACCGGATGCGCCGCGAGCGTGCGGACGAATTCGCCGATCGCCTGCGCGAATTGTTCCCCTGGACCGGCGGCAGGGACGATCTGTTTGCGGTTACGGTGCCCGCGCCCGACCAGCTTCAGCGTTGGGGATCGGCCGATACGCAGCTTTCTCGCGAGATCGACGCCAGGCAGGTAGAGTTCGACCGCATCGACACAGAAGCGAAGCGCCTCGAGGCGAAGATCGGAGCGCTTGGCGCCGCCACAGCCGTTGTCAGCGACCAAGAAACTGCGGAGGCCTGGTCCGCCCGCGAAGCCGCTTGGGCCGAGCACAAGAAGGCGCTCGACGCAAGGACGGCCGCCGAGTTCGAGACCGCGATGCGGAAACTGGACCTGATCACGGAACAGCGATCCCGTCACGCCTCGGCAATCGCGGACCTGAATCGCGCGCTTCTGGAGAGTGCCGATGTCCGCACGCGCCGGGAGCAGGGCCAGCAACACTTGGAAGAGAGTCTCGCAAAACGCGCGACGTTGATCATGGACGTCGAGAAGGCGCTTCGAGCCATAGGGAACGGGGTGGACCATACGGTCGGTCTGAGCGGCTTGAATCTTTGGCTGCAGAAGCTCGACCGCGCGATCGGGGCCGAAGGAAAACTCGCAGCAGCCGAGCGAGAATGGCGGCACGTGCAGGACTCCGCCGCCTCTTCGTGCGAGCGCCTTGCCGAGACGCTCCGCAGGTCGGGGGTCGAGGTTCCGCGGAGCGACGACATGGCGGCGATGCTGTCCGCGGGACAAGCCGCTCTGGATCGCGCAGCAGGCGCCAAGAACATACGAGCGACCCTCGAGGATCGAAGGCGGGACCTGAACTTCCGCGAGACGCAGCTCGAGGCTGCGAGGCTCGCAGACCGATCATGGCGCGAGGCATGGCAAGAGGCTCGCGCGGCGTGCTGGCTGGGCGAGCGCGGCAGAGCATCTACGACGGCCGTCGTGCGAGAAACGTTGGAGGCCCTTGCCGAATTGGGATCGGCGCTGGAAAGGAAAGCAGAACTTGCCGATCGTATCGCTAAGATGCAGCGCGACCAAATTCAATTCGAGGCCGAGGTGGAAGCGCTTGCTGGAGCGATCGGCCTCGCCCGAGGTCGCTCTGACGTACTGGCGCTCTGCGAAGAAGTCGTGAACTCCGTCGCCTCCGCAACGAAGGCGCTGGACCGTCGGCAAGAACTCGAGGAGCGGCTCGGCACAGAGCAGGACAAGGCCCGTTCGCTCGCAAATGACGTGGCGGAGGTGCGGAGCCGAGCGGACCTCATGATGAAGCACTTCGATGTCGGTTCCCTCGCGGAAGTGGAAGGTTGTCTGCGCTCGCTCGACCGCAGGTCCGACCTCGAAATGCGTTTGGAGCAGACGCAGCGAGAGATAGTCGAGGTGATGAAGACCGAAACGTTCGAACAGGCCGAAGACGCGCTCGATGCGCTACAACAAGGTTCGCTGGAAAGTGAATTGATCGAATTGAAAGCGCGATTCGAGGACGAGGACAGCCGAACCCGCGATCGCTTCGCCGCACTCGACAGGGCAGAGACCAGCATAGCCGGGGTGGGCGGAGATGCGGCGGTGGCGGTCCTTGAATCTAAGCGACGCACGATATTGCTCACCATCGAAGAGCAGGCGCTCGAGTATCTCAAACTGAAGATTGGAATGGCTGGCGCCGAGAGGGCCCTGCGGGCCTATCGCGAACGTCATCGAAGTTCGATGATGGCACGGGCTTCAGGGGCATTCGCGCTGATCAGCCGTGGCGCTTACTCCGGACTGGCCACTCAGCCCTCGAACGGCAGCGAACTCCTGATCGCAAAGGGATCCGATGGCGCCTCGAAACTCGCTTCTGAGCTATCGAAGGGAACGCGATTTCAGCTTTACTTGGCGCTACGGGTCGCCGGCTATCACGAGATCGCCCAAGCCCGCCCCCCGGCCCCCTTTCTTGCCGACGATGTCATGGAGACATTCGACGACTTCCGGGCGGAGGAGGCCTTCCGCTTGCTTGCCGCGATGGCCCGCAGAGGCCAGGTAGTCTACTTCACCCATCACCGTCATCTTTGCGAGATCGCGAAGGCCGTTGAGCCTTCCGTGAAGATCCACGTCCTGAAGACCGAGTCCGTCAGAGGGTGGGCCGTGTCCGTTCTCAGGGAGGCCGGCGCAATCCGGGAGTGCGAGGAGCATGGTTGGATGCAGGACCTCGGCGACCCGCATGCGCGTGAGCGAGCTTTAGATACGGCGCGTCGGGAGCCGCCGGTCGGGTTTTCCGACAGCGCAGCCGTGGCTCTGGTCGGAGAGGTTTTGGAGGATTTCGGCGACAGGTGCCCCGAGTGCAGCAGAGCATCGGGGTGATCGTCCCGTTGCGCCGCTCCGTCCCGGGCGAGTTCCGCTCTGTTCAGGAATTTATTTGCCATCCAGGTATCCGTCAGCAAGTGCCCCGCCGCCCTTTTGCAACCAAGGTTCGCCCGAGTTCCATGGAGGGCTACACCACTTGATTAATTGCGACATGTGACACATATTAGGCGACACGTGACGCGAGGGCTACTATGACTGCCGCAGCCGAGAAACCGGCCCCAAAGGGGCAACGCGATGATCTGCGGAAGGTGGCCGATTTGCTCGGCGGGCCGCGCATCCTGTCGCGCCGGATCACGAGCGCCCTCGACGCCCACGAACTGCTGCTGGACGGACTGCCTGGCTCTGCGTTGACCCACTTCGTCAGTCACCTCCTCTTCCTTCAAACGGACTCGCTGGAAAAAGCCTTCGGAATGAGTCTTCGCACCTTTCAGCGACGCAAGGACGCTCCGGACAAGCCGCTCAGCCAGGAGCAAAGTGGGCGGACCTGGAAGTTTGCCGAAATCCTGGCCAAGGCCACGGACGTGTTTGGTTCGCAGGAAGAGGCAGAGCAGTGGCTCGAGCGTCCGGCCATCGGTCTTGACCAGCGCCGCCCGATCGACCTGCTTGCCACTCCGGCGGGCATCGGGCTCGTTGAACAGTACCTCACACGGCTCGCATATGGCGTCTATGCATGACGCCTTCTGTAGAGCCATTGGGAGGCGGCAAGCTCATCGCTTGGCGCCTCGATCAGGCGCGCTTTGCGTCGACCTGGGATAGTGGCGAAGGCGCATTCCAGGTCGGCGGCCGGTGGAACAGCAAAGGCGTTCGCGTCGTTTATTGCGCGCTTGATCCAGCGACCGCGATCCTCGAAGTGGCGGTTCACAAAGGCTTCAAAGCGCTCGACACTCTGCCGCACGTACTGACCGCGCTTCATATCGCCGACGTGTCCGACGTTCAAATCGTTCGCGCTGCCGACGTTCCGAACGCCAATTGGCTGCGACCGGGAATCCCAGGCGCGGGCCAGCAGGCGTTCGGGGATGCGCTCTTGGCCAAGCACAAATTCGTCGTGATCCCAAGTGTGGTGTCCAATCACAGCTGGAATCTGATCTTCGACCCGACCAGGGCGAAAGGCGCGTACCAGCAGCACCTTCAGGAAGCGTTCGCGCTCGATACGCGCCTTCATCCTTCGACATCACCCTCTAATTCGGCCCCGTAGCAGCGACCGGCCGCGTGTGAAATATCGAAGAGGGGCAGCTGAAGATCTTTTGGTCCATCCTGGATGCCGGCCTTTGCGGAGTATGTCACCGTAGCAGAAGAGCACGGCGTCGAATACTATCCGCTCTACCAATGGACGAAGGCGACGATCGAGAATCCGACGAAAAAGGAAAAGTATTTGAAATCCTTTACACTCTACGTGGACGATCGGGAGGTCTATACCAAAGAGATTGCCGAGGCGCTGGAGGCGGACTTGCAACCGCTCGCCACTAGCGGGCTGATCACGCGAATATCCAAGTACGATACCAATCCCGCCAACAATCCTCAGTCGCCGCAGCGCCCCCGCGAGCGGGGCTAGCCCTTCCGCG
>NZ_SPQT01000076.1 GCF_004571025.1 Bradyrhizobium niftali
GGCTCGAACACAGGAACTGCGAGGTAGGAGGAGCAAGCGATGACGTAACCCCATCAGCAGGTTCCAGCCGAGGTCTGCGAGAGGATGAGACGAGATGGAGGTTCGGTCTTCCCGGCGCATGCGAACACTGGTGACCCAAATGGCCCAATCGAGGCCTGTCCGCTAATGAGAACGCACGCGCGCTGATATCCATGATGGCCCGGAGAAAATGCTCCAATCAAAGGCCGGATACATTGATGCAAGACCACTCACCACCTGATCGACGAACCTCTTGCTACGCACGGCCGGACCATACATTCGGGTCAAAAGCAGCGGTGGACGCCAAGTTGGATCGGCGTCCGGTTTGCCCCTGACAGCCGACATGACACGCGCTCAATCGACCTTCGGCTAAGGGCCACAAGCGGAAGTAGCCGGCTTCTCGATTACCACGTATATTACACAATCATTTTGGAGAATTTATTGTTATGGCAGACCCTAAGCCTGCTACATCGCAAGTTCTTCCGCCCCATATTCAATTGATCCAGATGGGCCGGGCCCACATCGTCTCAAGAGCCGTTTACGCTGCAGCCAAGCTGGGGCTGGCCGATCAGCTTGCATCCGGACCAAAAAACGCGATCGAGCTTGCCGGTCCCATGAACGTGCATGGGCCTTCCTTGCACCGATTGATGCGTACCCTGGCGAGCCTTGGCATTCTAACCGAGCGACCGGAGCAGCGTTTTGCCTTGACCGGTCTCGGCGAGGCGCTGAAGACCGGCGCGCCGGGCTCAGCAAGATCATCCGTGATTTTTTCTGGCAGCCCGTCTCTGAGTGGCTGGGACAATGTGGTCTATTCTGTTCAGACTGGCAAAACGGGTTTTGAGAAAGCGCAAGGCCTCGCGTTCTTCGACTATCTCGCGCAACATCCCGAGGACGCGTCGCTGTTCAGCGAGATGATGGTCGGTCTCAATGACCAGGAGCCTCCAGCCGTCGCCGCCGCTTACGATTTCTCGATCTTCCAAGCCATTGTTGACGTCGGCGGGGCCACCGGCAACATGCTGGCGGCCGTACTTTCCCGTCACGCCGGGCCGCGCGGCATCCTGTTCGACAGGCCGCATGTTGTGAAAGACGCGCCGGCTTTGCTTGACACCAAAGGCGTAAGCGATCGGGTGACGATCCAGCCCGGCAATTTCTTCGAAGGTGTCCCCGATGGGGCGGATGCTTACATCCTTTCGCACATCCTCCATGACTGGGACGAAGACCAGTGCCTTACGATCCTTGGCCATATCCGCAAGGCGATGAAGCCAGCCGGTCGTTTGCTGATCGTCGAGATGGTGCTGCCATCCGGCGATGCGCCGCACCCGGGAAAAATACTCGATCTCACAATGCTTGTACAAACGGGAGGCCAAGAACGAACGGAATCCGAATACGCGTCACTTTTGGGCATGGCTGGTTTTGGCCTAACGCAGGTCGTGCCGACCAGTTCAGCGGCGAACATCGTGGAAGCCGTGCTGGCTTGAGTGAGGGTGGATGATTGGTTGGGCGTCCGGTTTGGGCCCTAGCGGACATATCTTCGGCTCGAACTTAGTTTATGGACGAGCCCCGGCAGTTTAATTTACGAAGCTTTTCAGCTCGTTTGAGAACTGCGCCACGCCTGGGTCTTGCTCAAGCAAGACGTGGTTCTTGCCCGGCAACGCAACGAACCTGGCATTTGGAATTCCGGCGGCCATTTCGCGACCCAAGGCAATCGAAACCCGAGCATCGTCACGGACATGCATCACCAGCGTCGGGGCCCTGACCTGGCACAATAGTTGCCGAACGTCGAACTCGCCAACTGTCTCAAGGTAGCGCACAGCACACTCCGGCGAGGCGCTCAGACGCTGGATTTCATTGAAGGCATCGGCCTGCTCCCGCGTCGCAGTCGGCATCATCTGAGACGTAAACATTTGACGGAACGTTGCGTCGTCCGCCCCCCACCCGAGCTTCATCAATGTCTTCATGGCCGTCCAACGCTCACGATCAGCGGCGGTGGTATTAGGTCTTCTAGTAAAGCCGGTGGCAAATCCGCCGTACAAGACTAGGTGCGAGACGCGATCGGGGTGTTTTGCAGCGTAGGCGATTGAGAGGGCGCAGCCTTGCGAATATCCGAGCAAGGGAAATCGATCGAGGCCAGCGGCATCGACAACTGTTTCCATATCCCTGACCCACGCATCGAAGGAGATCTCGCCGACGTCCCAGTCGGAGAGACCGTTGCCGCGCGCATCGTAACGAACCAGCGTAAAAGATTTTGCCAGGTCGAGCAGGCTATGGCGGAATATCGGCAGTTCCCAATCATACTCCAAATGGCCCATCCAATGGGCCGATCGCACTAGCGGTGGCCCCGATCCAACCTTCGCATAGGCAAGCCGAACGCCGTCAGGCGCACTGCAATATCGAACCTCCTGCTTGAGATCTGATCTAGCTAGAACTTGTGCTGCCAAGGATCCGCCATCGTGTATATCAACGCGATAGACCTCTACTGGCCGAGTGATGTTCTTCAGGTTTTGCCGACCTAGTTCTCGGTACGGCAGATTGACCTTCCCCTCGATGACGTCCAGCACTTGGCGAGAAATGCAGATACCACCGCGCGCGGCAATACCTTCCAGCCGCGAAGCGACGTTCACACCGTCACCAAAGACGTCGCCCCCATCCTCGATAACGTCACCTATGTTGATACCTATCCGAAATTCAATGCGCCTGTCCGGACCTACCTTTGCATTGCGGACAGCCATGCCGCGCTGAATCTCGACGGCACATTTTACCGCATCTACCGCGCTCGGAAACTCGACGAGAATTCCGTCCCCAGTGGTCTTAAAAATACGTCCGTGGTGCTGCTTGATTTTGGGATCGCTGAGCTTGCGCCGATGTGTTTTCAACGAGGTGAGCGTGCCTTCTTCATCGGTGGCCATTAGCTTGCTATACCCCGCGACGTCGGCCGCAAGGATCGCTGCGAGACGGCGTTCGATGTGTTGCCGCATCGGTCCGGTTCCGCTTGCCCTCTGGCTCCAACTTACGAGTGCTCCCAGGGGCTGTCCATAGAGTGCACCGGGTAATTGACGATGAGCTTGGTCTGGTCAGGTCGTCTTTGGGTCAAAATGCGAAGAACTCAACCTGAGCAAATTTGGTCTGCCATGCCTCGGTGAGCGGACCTCGGTGAGGTGCGCCGCCACTTCGGTGATGGGCCAAGAGTTGACATTGCAATCCGCCGCCCATGTTATAAAGTTACATTCGAGACATCCGGGCCTGGGCGCTCCCGGTGAGTGTTGGACATGAACTGGTTTCGAGAACATCTCAAGCTCGGCTCGCGGTTGGCGCTGTTGGCGCTCCTCCTCCAGTTTGCGCTGTCGTTCGGACATTTCCATGCCTTCACTGTGCAGGCGGCGCCTGTGCCCCAAGCATCGCCGCACAAACCCGCTGCGGTTGGCGAGCAACCCGTTCTTGCGCAAGACATGGCCGCGGGGACCGTTCGGAAGCAGCAACCTTTTGATCATGATCGCGACCACCCGACCGGTGCCTGCGCCATCTGTGCCGTCATGTCGCTCGCCAGCAGCGCGCTATTCACGGCGACGCCGATACTCTTGCTGCCGCAACCCAGCGGACTCCGGCATTTTGCGACCGACGCCGGTATTCTCCACCTGCAATCAGCGCATTCAGCATTTCAGTCTCGCGCGCCTCCCTTCTGCTGATATCGATTGATGTGCCTACTGCTGTCGCCGCGTCACACGAAGCGACAGCGGAGGATAGATCGAAATCGACAGCAGGATCGGGATAATGGATTCTAATCGCACACGAGCATTCCATGTCGGCGGGGCGACCTGGCTACTGCTCGGCGCCGCGACGACACCGGCACTGCCACAGGAGAAGCCGGCAACCGAACTGCCGGCAGTCACGGTGACGGCGCCCAGTCCCATCGTACGGAGGCACACGGTGCCCGCACGCACGACGACACGCGTCGCGCGCAGGGGAACCGCGCGGACTCGCGAACGTGTTACGGAGCAGGCGACTGCCGCACCGACGCCCGCCGCGCCTCAGCAGGGCGTGCTGCCGGTCGTGACCGACCAGTTCGCCACCGTCACGGTTGTGCCGAACGATGAACTGCGCCGCGAGGGCACCGCCACGCTTGGCGACCTCCTGTTCTCAAAACCCGGTATTACCGGTTCGAGCTTCGCTCCCGGCGCCTCCAGCCGGCCGATCATCCGCGGGCTCGACGTCAATCGCGTCGGCATTATCGAGAACGGCACCGGCGGCGGCGGCGCTTCCGATCTCGGCGAAGATCATTTCGTGCCGATCGATCCCCTGGCGACCAACCAGGTCGAGGTGGTGCGCGGTCCGGCCGCGCTGCGCTACGGATCGACCTCGATCGGCGGCGTGGTCAGCGCGACCAACAACCGCATTCCCGATGCACTCCCCGTATGCCCAGCGGCGCCATTCCAGAACTACGGCTTGCCGACCAAGGCGCCGCTGGCGGATGCAACATCGGCGCCTTGCGTGACGGCGGAGACGCGCATGGCAGTGAGCTCCGTCGATCGCGGCACCGAAGGCGCCATTCTGCTCGATGCCGGCGCCGGCAATTTTGCCGTGCATGCCGACGCCTTCGGCCGCAGGTCGAGCGACTACAACATCCCAAGCTACCCTTATCTGTTCGTCCCGGGCCAGCCGTTCAACGGACGTCAGCCGAACTCGGCGGCGCAGGCGGATGGCGCATCAATCGGCGGCTCCTACATCTTCCATGGCGGCTTCATCGGCGCAGCGATCACGCAGAATGATTCGCTCTACCGCATACCCGGCGTCGACGGCGCCGATCACCAGACCCGCATCGACGCCCACCAGACCAAGTTCAGTTCCAAGGGCGAATACCGTCCCGATGCCGCGGCGATCGAGGCGGTGCGCTTCTGGTTCGGCGCAGTCGACTACAGGCACAACGAGATCGGTCTTGCCGACCCCGCCGATCCCTTCTCGCTCGGGGTGCGGCAGACCTTCACCAACCGCGAACAGGAGGGCCGACTCGAAGTGCAGTTGATGCCGTTCAACGCGCGCTTTGCGGCGGTTACGACGGCATTCGGCTTGCAGGCCGGTCATCAGGAACTAACCGCCCCAAGCCCGGACGATCCAACCAGTCCGCTCAACGGATTGTGGGATCCCAACAAGAACAACAGGGTCGCCGGCTACATCTTCAACGAGTTCAAATTCAGCGAAACCACCAAGGCGCAGATTGCCGGGCGCATCGAACACGTGGATCTTTCCGGCACAACGCCGGCCTTCATTCCCATCGTGTTCGACGTGGCCACCGATCCTGCCAGCATCGGTCCGGCGACACCGCAGAATCTGCATTTCACGCCGAAAAGCGCCAGCATCGGCCTGATCCAGAATCTGCCATGGGATCTGGTAGCGAGCGTCACCGCCCAATATGTCGAACGCGCGCCGAAGCCGGCCGAGCTGTTCTCGCGCGGGCCGCACGACGCCACCGCCACGTTCGATATCGGCAATCCTAATCTCGGCATCGAAACCGCGAAATCGATCGAGGTCGGGCTGCGGCGGGCGACCGGACCGCTGCGGTTCGAACTCACCGGCTACTACACCAGGTTCGACGGCTTCATATTCCGCCGCCTGACGGGCAATACGTGCGACGAGAGTGCGTGTCAGCTGGGCCCGGGCCTCGAGCTGAATCAGGCATTCTACTCGCAGCGCGACGCCGTGTTTCGCGGCGGTGAATTCCAGAGCCAGCTCGATGTCGGCGAGTTCAAGGGCGGCATCTGGGGTATCGAGGACCAGTTCGACGTCGTCCGCGCCACCTTCACCGACGGCAGCAACGTGCCGCGGATTCCGCCGGTGCGCGTCGGCGGCGGCTTCTACTGGCGCGATGCCAACTGGCTGATGCGCGTCAACCTGCTGCACGCCTTCGCGCAGAACGATATCGCCCCGATCGCGGAGACACCGACGCCGGGCTACAATCTGCTGAAGGCCGAGGTCAGCTACAAGACCAAGCTCGATCCGAGCTGGTTCGGCGCGCGCGAGATGACGGTCGGCCTCGTCGGCAACAATCTCCTGAACGAAAACATCCGCAACTCCGTCTCCTACACCAAGGACCAGGTCCTGATGCCGGGTCTCGGCGTGCGCGCGTTCGCAAACCTGAAGTTTTGAGTCGAAAGGCCGAAAGGAGAACTGCCGCTGACAGAAGAGGCCGCAAGATGAGTGGCAGAAGTGGTGCAGTAGTGGCCGGTGGCTCGCACGATATCGGCGCCGACACCCGGAATGCTCTGGAACTTGCGAAATCCGGCTGGCTCGTCGAGGTTCACTTGATCTCAGAAGGCGAGCCTGATCCCAGATTCTTTGCAGTTGGAACACATGAGGCCGGTGACGCGGAAGAAGCGATCCTGCGCTATCCGGGCATCATTCGAGAAGACAAAAGGACCGCGCGGCGACGCCTTTCTGACAAGGAAATCGCATGCCTCAGACTGAGAGCGGACGGCGTGAGGCCCTATATTCTGGAATCCGAGTTGTGAATGATCGTCGCAAGCACTGCCTGGATCGACGTTGCCAAGGTCGGCTCAATAAGTCCGCCCCCGGCAGCGAACGCTGACTAGAAATCCGCTGCAGAATCCCAGGAAATGCAAGCCCCGCAGTGACGCCAAGGGCGATTGGCGATCAGTCGTCGCGGCCGTAGTAGCTCCTCATGAGCTGGTAATGACCACCTGTAGAGATGTATTCCTGCCGGAGGCAACTGGTGCCCCTGCAAAACTGCGCGTGCTCATCACAATGCAGATGTTCGAAGTGCAGCTTGATCAGCCGTGAATTGTCGAAATAGGTTGCAAAGTAGTGAGCAGCCCTCGCCGCATTTCCGCACATGTGGGTGACGGCCCTCCGAACATCGAGCGGCAAACGATCAATACGTTCCGAATTCCAGGGATCTTCGTGCCCTCCCAGACTGCCGCGCGCGAGTATAGGTGGTTGATTGGCAAGTAAGAGCAGCAGAATTCCGGCCGCGATTGGCGAATGTCGTACGTAACACATCCACATGCCAGCACCCCATCCAGAGTGGAAGATTTGGCAAATGCAGTCGCGAAGCAAAGATTATCAGGATTGCCAACGAGCGCCAGCGGTCATTGTCCAGAGCTTATGTGCGGCGCACTAATTTTATCAACTTCCTTGGCCGTCGAGGTCAGCTCTGGGTCACCTGCGGGCATGGCCGCCATTCTTTTCTTGGTCCGCTGACACCCAGCAAGCGGACAATCGGAGCGCCGAAGCAGAGAGGCAGCTTCGGGCCATCAGCGGATATTCCGGCTGTTTCATAACGTTGCGGGATCGGATGCCCGCGACACGTCGGATACTTCGCCGACGAACTGAGCGACGTTTGAATGGCCAAGGCGGGATTTCTGATTCACGCCTGTGAAGAATACCGCCGATGCCGCACGAAGATTGCTAGACCCGTAGGCCGCGCTAGGGTTTTAGTGACGCCAGATAGGCGCTGATCGAAATCAGATCATCCTCAGTCAAGTTAGTGACGGCATTGGACATCAGCGGGCTCCATGCTCCGGTCCGCACTCCGTGCTGAAACTCGTACAGTTGGCGAGTGATATAACTCGGCGAACGGCCCGCTAGGGGCGGGATCGGACCGAGCCCGTGCAGCGTTGGCCCGTGGCAAACACCGCAAGACACCGCCTTGCCGCCGCCGCTCGCGACCAGCGCTTCTCCTTTTTTGACCGCGCCGGGCGGTACATAGGCAATAAACCGGGCGCGACTATCACGATTCTCGAACTGCGCGAGATCTTCGGGCACCTCGATAATACGGCTTCCGATCGGTTCCTTCTCCCCATTACCAAGATCGGCGAGGAACCATCCGGCGACGAAAGTCTTCGGCACGACATCCGTTTCCACGACGCGGATGCGCTCGCGCGGTTTTAGTGACGAAAAATACGCCGCCGCTACCGCGATTTCGGAATCACTT
>NZ_SPQT01000077.1 GCF_004571025.1 Bradyrhizobium niftali
GGACACTGACTTCCTCGATCTTGTCGAAGAGGCGCATCTCAGCTTCAGGGCCAAGTCCGATGGCGAAATCGCCTTTGGGGCCCTGAAGGGCTTCCTGGACGTGCGTTACGGCACCCGCGACGGTTCGGCGTGCGCGGAGTTCTCGTGGGAAGGGCACGACGAAAATGACCCCGCCTGCGGTCGCGGATGGGTTATGATCGGCACTGCCGGCAGGCTCGTCGGCCACTTCTATATCCACAATGGCGACGATTCAGCCTTCGTTTGCGAACGCGGCTGAGTTCTTCAACAGCCTGCTAGGCCCGCCGTTCCCTGGAAGAGTCGCCGGCATGACCCGCGAAAGGATCGGAGATGGGCCAAGGCCTGGAGCCCTGAGCAGATTGCCCGTCGCCTGCCGATTGACTTCCCGGACGACAAGACTATGCGCATCAGCCACGAAGCCATCTATCAGTCCCTCTTCGTTCAGAGCCGGGGAGCGTTGCGCCGTGAGCTGACGGCCTGCTTGCGAACAGGACGCGTGTCAGTACTTCCCGAAAGGGACAGACCTGAGCATCCACAGCGCTGATGAAATCGCTGCCGTGGCCGCAGCCCTCAACGCTCGATCGAGAAAGACTCTGGGCTGGAAACGCCGGCAGAAGCGCTTGACGAGTTGTTGCCGTGAGTGAACATAGTCGGTGTTGCGACGACCGCTTGAATCCGCCCAGTACGCTTCACACAAATATCGCGCGGCCCTTGCCGTCGCCGGCGTCACCGCATGGATGAGCCGCAAGGCGCCGACTGCTACGACAATGCTCCGATGGAGAGCTTCTTCCACACCCTCCAAACCAAGCTCGTTCATCATCGGCAGTATCGGACCCGCACCGAGGCTCGGCGCGATATCTTCGCCTTCTTCTAGGGCTTCTACAACCGAACCCGGCTCCATTCCGCCATCGGATATATCCCACCGATCGAGATGGAGCTAAAAGCCGCTTAAACCCGTCCACTTTTTGGGGGGAAGATCAATGTTTCATGCCTGCCCTGCTCCTCTAGGGAGGGCGTGCGATAAAAGGGGAGGAGACCTTACGAATGGAAGGTGAGCCTGTGTGACTCCGGATGGAATAGCAGGCCGATCTTGCTCGTCGCCTCGTATTGTTCGCTGTTGCCCGTGCGGCGTTGCCGGGCCTTAGCGCTGGGATCTAAGCGTTGGAAGGACGGCACTGAAGCCGACGTAGCCGTGGCTGCGCTTGATCTCGGCCGTGTGACCTCGAAGCCGAGTGGCTGGGCTAGGCGCCGGCTAGCGGCCGGTATGAATGAAAAAGGGAGGAGACAATCGCATGAACGGATTTGAAAGAATGCGTGACTGCTGCGGCCTCGCTCGCGGTTGCTTTGGTAACTTCGACCGCGAAAGCGGGTGTCGTGCTCGATCGCTTCCTCGCCACAAGGAAGCTGAAGGTGGCGGTCGGCGCAGACTGGCTGCCGAGTTGTTGAACGGCGGGCGCGAGCTCGATGGCTTTGATGTGGGTGTGCCCAAGGGCATGGGCGAACGTCTGGGCGTGCAGGTCCAATTCGCGACGCCAGGCTGGGAGGCATCAACGCAGGCGAATGGCAGGGGCATTGAGACCTTGCCATGGGTCAGATGACGCCGACCAAGAAGCGTACGGAAGTTTTTGACTTGCCAGCCGTGTACATCTACGCGCGGGCGCTTGCCGCCGTTCACAAGGATAGTAAGGCGATCAAGCTTTGCGATCGCGACGGGAGGGTGGTGGGCGTCACGGCAAACACGGCGACTGGAGCGTACACCAATCACGCTCCAACAGAGGGCTGGGCCGCACCACATCAGCGCAGTGCCAATTCATGCCCGGTACGGTGAAGACGCACGCGAGCACCAACGTCGCGCTTGATGACTTCGCCTTGGCGATGGCGTTCGTCTTGGCGCGGTCGTCACTAGCGATGCGCAAGTGCGCGGTGCGATGAAATCAGGCGATCCAGTCAAACAGCTCGGAGACGTCCCATACTCAGTACCGCAAGCTCTCGCGACGCCACCTGGCGATAAGGAACTTAATTACAAGATTGCGGCCGCCATCAAGAGCATGAGGGGTGATGGCACGCTCTCAAAACGTGCCAACCCAATCGCAATGCGAGCAAAAGCAAATATGAAGGACTGGGGGGTAGGCAATGAACGAGCGTGGCAGCTTTTATTTAGCTCACAGTGTTCCGTCACCGCTGGAGGTGGTCGGCGGGGAGTTTGACAGCGAATTCTTCTTCGTATGCGAGCACGCGGGAAGAACGATTCCGAAATGCCTCGGGGATCTTGGAGTAGATCGCAGCGAGATGGACAGGCATATCGCATACGATGTAGGAGCAGAAGCCGTTTCCCGCCGACTCGCTAGCGCTCTTTGCGCCCCGCTATACGTCCAACCCTACAGCAGACTCGTGATCGACTGCAATCGCCCGTTCGAAGCTGCGGACTGCATTCCGGAGGTGAGTGACGGCACCGAAATCCCTCGAAACGTTGCACTGACGCCGGAGGAGCGAACCCTTCGCTTTGAAAACATCCACCGCCCATTCCACGAGGCCATTTCGGATGGTCTAGATCGCGTCCAAGCGCGCGGCCGAAAGGCGCTACTTCTGACGATCCACAGCTTTACCCCGATCATGAGGAACGGGCGAGGTGCGCGAGTGTGAACTTGGCTGTTGTTTCAATAAGGATGACCGCCTCGCAAAGGCGATGCTCTCGGAAATGCGCGCTACTTACCCAAACGCAAAAGCTTCGCTTAACGATCCCTATGCCGTTGGTGATATAGGAGACTATACGATACCGTTACATGGAGAACGACGCGGAATCCCGCACGTCCTCATTGAAACAAGAAATGATCATATTTCCGACAAGGCTGGACAAACGCGTTGGGCTGACGTTCTTATCAGAACAGTCTCCGCTGGGGTCGCGAAATTGAAACATGCCTGATTCTGACCAGCAGGCAAGGTATGTTTGCTTTCGAACAAAGTAGGAGCCGGAGTTCGTACGATTATCCCGCCTTAGGAGTTACCGCGCTTATCCTCGCTGATCATCCACCTTCTCAACGGCAGATCTTCTAGAGCTAGCGCGTGCAAATCTATCTGCCCCAAAACGGCTATCCAGTTGTAGAAAATGAGGCGCATCACAACGATCCGCCCACATAACGCAGATTCTACCCGCTCACGGAGATTTCAATGGCATTGCAGGCCCGGCGCTCTCTTGGTATTTTGCTCCTCGATCGCGGGCTGCCGCCCGGTACTACGCCGCCGTCAGCCGTCTTGGGCTCGATGCGAAATCCGGCTAGCTTTGACTTTCCGACGGTTTCAGAGACTGTCCCTGAAGCTTGGGCGGATCGCGTTATCCGTGGCGATGCAGCGCTCGAGCCTGCCTATATTGCAACTGCCCACCGGCTTGTCGAGCGGGGCGCTGTCGCATTGACCTCGAACTGCGGTTTTTCTATCCGGCAGCAGGCTGCTGTGGCCGCGGCAGTCAAAGTTCCTGTAGCGATGTCGAGCCTGCTTTTAGTACCGGCGTTGCTCCGGCAGCTACCGCCTGCCGCCAAGCTCGCCGTGATTACGGCCGACGCGAGGCATTTCGGCCAAAATCTGGTTGGGCTGGATAGTCCGGCCGAGCGGGCGAGGGTGGTTATCGGCGGCATAGAAGGCGGCAAGCTGTGGCAAAATGAGATGAAGCGTCCGCCATTACCAACCGACGCAGCCGATATTGAGCGAGATGTTGCAGCGTGCGTCGCGCGATTGCGCGACGCCCATCCGGAAATCGCGGCGATCCTGTTCGAATGCACGGCGTTTCCGTTGGTGACACCGGCGATCCGCCGTATCACAGGGTTGCCTATCTATGACATCATGAGCCTCTGCCGGATGACGTTCGCGTCGGTCGCTTAAGCGCGCGTGTACGTGCGACAAGATTACGATGTGGGGCGTGCTCCTGCTGCCGCATGACGGTCCAAAGTCTTGAAATTTGCAACTTCGCCTGCGACCTTTGGAGTGCTTTCCCTTCCTACCGGCTCATATCCAGTCGCTTGAACGGGTCGTCTGTTTAAAGTCTTCATGCGGGTGAAGGTCTGCTTGACCGACCGATCGCGCTCCACCGGTCGTCGGTTCGCACCGCGGCTTTCGTACCAAGTTTTAGCTTGAGAAAATGCAGTTCTCCAGGCTCGTGTACCAAAGATGCCTCGGCGCTGTATTCAGCGCCTCACCCAAGTTGATTTGATTTCGGCAACGTAGTTTCGTGGGTAACTTACAATGAAAAATGCCGCGCTTTATGCGCTTTTTCAAAGTGTGGCCAAGAGGCGCTCGACAGTCCTGCGGTGCGAGTAGGAGATAACGAGGTGAAGTGTGGAAGGTGAATGGCGTGTGGCGGTCGATCCACGCAAGCACCGTAGGGTGAGCCGGAGGACGGAAAGGTGCTCATGCGAGGAAGAAGATTCCACGAGATTCGAACATCCTTTCGATGGCATATTCCAGAGTACTACAACATCGGTGTAGACATCTGTGATCGGTGGGGCCGAGGAGGATCCCGATCGTCTAGCGATCATTGATGTAGAGCCTGGAAGAAAATCATTTCGGGAGTACTGTTTCTATGACTTGAAAACTATGTCGCGCAGACTTGCTAATGCGTTGAAAGTGCGCGGGATCGGGCGATGTGCAGGAGAAAGTTGAGATCGCGTCGGTGTCCTGCTTCCTCAGCGCGTTGAAACCGCAATAGCACACATTGCGTTGCTAAAATTAGGGTGCATATCGATCCCCCTATTTACATTATTTGCGTCCCGATGCGCTTTTGCACCGCCTCGCAAATTCTGGTGCAAGGGCGGTAGTGACTGATGCCTCAGGTGTCGAACGAATTAACAGGATACTTGACTACCTTCCGGCATTGAAGCTGATTATCTGTGTTGATGAGGCGATAGGGCCGGCTCAGGATTTCGCCGCCTTATGTGCTGCGGAATCGGCCGTCTTTGAGCCGGTATCGACACTCGCAGACGATCCGGCGATTTTGATCTACACCTCCGGTACGACGGGAGACCCCAAAGGCGCTCTTCATGCACATAGAGTGCTTCTGGGGCATCTCCCGGGTGTCAGATCAGTCACGAGTTCTTGCCGCAGAATGGCGACCGGTTCTGGACCCCGGCAGATTGGGCATGGACTGGCGGTCTCCTCGATGTGCTAATGTCGGCACTCCATCATGGCATCGCGGTTGTGGCGTGCAGGTTCACAAAGTTCACTACGAAAGCAGCCTGCGATCTCATCAAGACCTACCGAGTTCGCAATGCGTTTCTGCCCCCCACAGCTTTGAAAATGATGAAGCTTTTGCCCGACGCCGACAAGCTCAATCTTCAACTTCGGTCCGTGGCGAGCGGCGGCGAAAAACTAGGTGCAAAACTGATCGAATGGGGAAAGGCGATGCGGGGAGTCAATGTCAACGAGTTCTACGGTCAGACCGAATGTAACATGGTCGTTTCTTCCTGTCGCAGCAGTGGAGGCTCCTTTGGCTGGCACAATGGGACGGCCCGTGGAGGGTCACATCGTCGACGTGATCGATGCCACCACAGGCGATTGGCAGCAGGATGAAACGGAGGGGGCCATTGCGGTCCTGTCCCCGGACCCGGTGATGTTAATCGGCTATTGGAATGATTCCGAGGCGACGCGCAAAAAGTTCGTGGAGGGACCGGATGGTAAATGACTCCTGACGGGCGACCGGGGACTGCGCGATTCCGAAGGCCGGTTGCGTTTTCTAGGTCGAAGCGACGACGTAATCTGCTCTGCGGGATACCCGATCGGTCCCGCGGAAGTAGAGGATTGTTTGCTCACCCATGAAGCGGTCCGCCTTGCCGGAGTGGTAGCCAAGCCTGACACGCTTCGTGGTACGGTAGTGGCGGCATACGTCGTGCTCAAACCCGGATATTTCGCTTCAGATGCTTTGGCCGATGACATTGCCGGATTCGTTAAGTCGCGGTTGGCGGCGCACGAATACCTGCGGGTGATTCGGTTTATCGACGAAACGCCCATGACAACATCCGGCAAGATTGTTCGCAGGACATGACGCGAGATGGCTGAAAACCAGGCTGCAGCAGAAAAGGTGGCAACGAATCGGTGAAACCGTTGAGAGCATCGACTGATAAAGCATCAGCAGCATAGCGGCGAGTTTGTTTAGCCGGCCGAAGCCGCAGAGCGGCGATCCTAAGCTTTTGCCATGCGACCGCGCTCTGTGGTCGCAGGTCAGTTATGGACCATCTGCGCCGATGAGATCGATACCGCGCCAGCCGAGGCCGAAGCCCAGATCGACCTGGCGCGGTCCAATCGCGTGGAGAGACAGTCCGATCCTTCTTGCCAGAGATCTTGATCAGATCATCGCGGCAATGATAGCGACGCCCCTACCGGGCGAACTCGCGCGCGTGACGATCAACACGCGTCCTCAATTCGTCGCCAGTTACCCAAGTAAGCCAGTCTTCATTGGAAATGTCCTCTTCTACCAGCCGCAATATCGACCCACCTAGTTCATTATGCGTGTATTCGTATTGCGCAAGGACGCCCTTATCCACTAACCAGCGCGGTACAAGCGCACATACGAAATCGGGAGCCCACATGGCAAACGACACGCCGAATGCCATTCCTGCCATGATGTTGGGGATACCTTTTCCTCTATAGTCTCTGCGCACCCACGCATCCCCGTGGTAGGCCACTTTCCCGGAAATCTTCTTCGCACTTGGTGCTAAGCAAGTACAACTGTCGTTAGGATGTGCATGTACGGTCGGGTCAGCGTAAAACGCCTTCAACGATTCAAGATAATCGGCAAAGTTGCTGCGCGAAAGGTCATACATTCGAACAGCCTGTAAAACCGCAACCTCGCCATTTTTGTCGACGCCCATCATCCAAAATCCCTCGCCTGATTTAATCGGCGAGCGATCTGGCCGGAAGTTTGGATATGTGGGCCTTTTCGTTGGAGTGGTCCGCGTGATCGAGACATATCTATCAAAATCGAATCCTATCGAAAGATTGACGCCTTTTCTTGCAGCGTCGTCATCATATACTTGAAGGAATCGTGAAATGTGCAAAGGATTAGCTACTCTTTTCATCATTGCACGCTGTCCTATCCTGATGAGCCGCATTTATAGGGTGTGCGGCGAGATACTAATTATTGGTAGACCACCGCCAGGCGTCGAGATACTACCTTCCCTAGCAGGCTGTTGAAGAACTCAGCCGCGTTCGCAAACGAAGGCTGAATCGTCGCCATTGTGGATATAGAAGTGGCCGACGAGCCTGCCGGCAGTGCCGATCATAACCCATCCGCGACCGCAGGCGGGGTCATTTTCGTCGTGCCCTTCCCACGAGAACTCCGCGCACGCCGAACCGTCGCGGGTGCCGTAACGCACGTCCAGGAAGCCCTTCAGGGCCCCAAAGGCGATTTCGCCATCGGACTTGGCCCTGAAGCTGAGATGCGCCTCTTCGACAAGATCGAGGAAGTCAGTGTCC
>NZ_SPQT01000078.1 GCF_004571025.1 Bradyrhizobium niftali
CACTGACTTCCTCGATCTTGTCGAAGAGGCGCATCTCAGCTTCAGGGGCAAGTCCGATGGCGAAATCGCCTTTGGGGCCCTGAAGGGCTTCCTGGACGTGCGTTACGGCACCCGCGACGGTTCGGCGTGCGCGGAGTTCTCGTGGGAAAGGCACGACGAAAATGACCCCGCCTGCGGTCGCGGATGGGTTATGATCGGCACTGCCGGCAGGCTCGTCGGCCACTTCTATATCCACAATGGCGACGATTCAGCCTTCGTTTGCGAACGCGGCTGAGTTCTTCAACAGCCTGCTAGACCTGCAGCGCTCGCGTCCGTCAAACAAAGCGGCCCTCAACGGAGGGACACGCCGAAGCTCAACTCGCCGCAGAAGTATTGGTAGTAGCATTCTTGATCCAGCGGGCGCACGGCACCTCATGGTTGTGCATGTCTTTCAGGATGAACAGGCCGCGACAAGCCATGTCGGCAGTGCGGGTTGACTCGGACCGGTTTGGCCAGCGGACCAAGGCGGTCATCCAGAAACTTCCAGTCGATCAGCGTCGCCATCCGCGCCAGCGCGTGGCCCATGTCGATGATTTGATCCAGCGCAGGAAGCAATAAATCCTTCTGGCGATCATCCCGCGGTTTGGCCCAAGAACCCGCTATCCTGCAAAATCGTTGAGCAAGACAACTTCAGCTATTGCTCAGGCCGATCAGCATTCTTCACGGGACAACACCATAAAATTAGTGGAGCGGCAGCGAGCAGGAGCCCCGCCGAAAGCCGTCGCACTCACAGGTTCCAAGCGTCAAGTCCCTAGTTCCTGCACAATTTCGGCGAGATATGTGGATCAATTGCCGGTTCATGGCCGCTCGTGCGTGGCACAGTTGCTACCTGTTTGCGGTGTTAGCAGCGTCACCGTCCATCCGGAGGTTCAAAGTCATGAAAGTTCTATGTTTGTGGTATGCGAACGAGCAAGAGATTGATCTTATCAAGCGAGGGCTTCCGCCTGGGACTCAAGTTGTGGCGCCGAAGGGTGATTATCTTTCTCGATTCGACTGTGCCTACGCAGACGTCGCAAAGCTTGCCGTGGACGCCGACGCTATGATTGGGCTTAGCGTTCCAGAAGGCCTCCTGGAGATTTCAGAGAAGCTTAAAATATTCTGCTGGATGCACTCGGGCGTCGATGATTTGCGGCAGTTTGGTGCATTGAATCATTTCAAGCAGCGCGGCATCAAATTGGCAAACATTCGTGGATCAAACGGTAACGCCGTTGCCGAGCATGCCATGATGTTTGTACTCGCGCTCGCGAAGAAGACATTGCAAAAGCATCAAGCTTCTCTAGAGCGGGATCGTTTGCTGCCTCTTTACGGCGATGAATATCGGTCTACCATGTTGGATGGCAGGACTATGGCCATCATCGGTTTAGGCAATATTGGAGGCCGAATTGCGAAGCATGCCAAAGGTTTCGACATGCGGGTACTCGGAATTCGCAGAAATAAGGACAAGCCTGCGGCGTACGTCGACTCTATGCATGGAATGGATGAGTTGCATTCGGTTCTCGGGCAGTCCGACTTCGTCGTGCTCGCTGCCCCAAGCACCCGGGAGACCTATCAATTCTTCGGTAAGGCAGAACTTGAGGCGATGAAAAGATCCGCATACCTAGTTTGCATTTCGCGGGGAATGTTGGTTCAGGAAAAGCCTCTTTATGAGGCGCTGACAAGTGGACGGCTACGCGGTTACGCTGCGGATGTATGGGGGCAATACCCCTATGGCCGCTTCTTCCCAGTGCACTGGGGCTCCCGTCTGCAGATTCATCGGCTCCCGAATGTGCTCGGGTCCTATGACCAAGCGGCCAACGCGGACGACGTTCTCCAGCGAAATATCGAATGGGGAACGCAAAGCCTCGCCGATTTCGCGAATGGACGGCCAATCACTCGGGAAGTCAGCCTGGATCTAGGCTACTGAGTGGTCCGGCCGACCTCATCAACGAGGCGCGTCCCTGCCTTAACGTCGTACGTGGCGGTCCTGTCGTTTTCCGCCACGTCAATGTATTGGTAACCGGCGAGCCAAACCCAGTACGTCGCGGTTGATCCTTGTGAAAGCACAGGTCCGATGACTTGGCGCGACGCGTTTATCTTAGGCTGCCGCTCTCTTAGACGAGGCCGCCGAGAGACGGCGAGCCAGCACGCGTGATGTCCGCGACTATGATCGACTGTTTCGACGGCGCGAGGCTTAATCCTTCCATGATGAATTATCGCGCAAAAATTGCGCTGTAACGAGATAAGATGCAGGATACGAGATAAAGTACGTCCGATTTTGCTGCAAACATCGACGCGTTCTGTCGAATAATTTTTCGTGTTTTCAAAGTAAGGGGGAAATACATGGCGAGGAAGCGGCTGATCGAAGAAGGTGTACGGAGTCAACCTCGGGTCCGTGGGGCTGCTAAAGAGGATTCCTCGCTCGACGACGTGCGAGTCATAAAGCATACCATGGACGATCCAATGAATGGTCGACTTCGACGGTCCGGTTTTAGCCGCCGAACACTCCTGCAGGCCGCCGCCGCGGCAATGACCGTCCCCGTGATTGCACGGGCAACCAACGCTTTTGCGCAGGACAAGCTCGCCGGAAGCGGCGAAGTAGTAGTGTTTTCAAACGGCGGATCGTTTACGCAGGGCTTACGAAAATACGTTTTCGAACCTTTCACAAAGACTACCGGAATCACCGTCGTCGACGTGACGGCCGACTTTGCGGAGCCCCAGGTCAAGGCAATGAACCAGGTCGGACGGGTCGATTGGGACACTGCTCTCATACAGGGGGCCCTTTATCCGGCCATGCATGAAGCTGGCATGTTTGAGCCGATTGACTACAGCCTGTGGGACGCCGAATCGCTTGAGGGCACGCCGCAAGTGCTCCGCCTCAAGTACGCGGTTCCTGTGTTCGGCTCGGCCCAGCTGCTGGCTTATGACGAGCGCGTCTTCGGAAAGAATGGCCCGACGAGCTGGAGCGACTTCTGGAACGTCAAAGCTTTCCCAGGTCCGCGCGGCCTTTACGCTCCCGTCCCCAAGCACAACCTCGAATTCGCCCTGTTGGCTGACGGCATGTCGAAATCAGACCTTTGGCCGCTGAGCGACGACAAGGTCGACAGGGCGCTGAAGAAGCTCGATGAGATCAAGCCGTACGTGTCTAAATGGTGGACGGCAGGTGGTGAGCCGCCCCAGCTACTCATTAACCGGGAAGTCGTAATGTCAAGTTGTCCCGATGGCCGCGCGATCGTGGCGATCCGCCAGGGGGCGCCTATTCGCATGGTGTGGGACGGCGCGCACGTGAACTACACCTATTGGACGGTGCTCAAGGGCGGCCCGAACAACAAAAACGCGCAAAGGTTGATCGCGTATGTGAATCGGGCGGCGATCGCTGCCGGCTTCACGCAGGGCACCGGCTACCCCGGCCCGAATGTAAATCAGCTCCGGTATTTGCCGTCTGATCTGGCTCCGCTGCTAAGCATCTATCCTGAGAACGCCTCGAAGGTGGTGCACGAGGATTCTGCTTGGCTTGGCGCCAAGCGCCCCGATGGAAAGACCAATCTTGATCGCATCCAGGAGCGTTGGCTGCAATGGCGGGCACAGTAATCTTTCCAACAAGTAAGGTGGCGTCCGAGTCTACGCGGTCGCAGTCGGCCCGGCCCACGGCGTGGGCCTGGCTCCTGCTGCCAGGAAGCGTCTTCCTCACAGTGCTCTTTATCGTACCGCTTGGTGGGCTTCTCTTGCTTTCGCTTGGGGTGCCCGACTGGACGCTGGCGAATTTCGTGCGCATCGGCGACAATCCGGCCTATTTGGCCGTGCTGCGCACGACGCTAGAAATCAGCCTTTCGGTGACTGCGCTCGCCTTCGTCCTTAGCTACCCAATCGCCTATGCGCTTACGACGGGCGGCAGGATGATGCGCGCCTTCTTACTTACCGCGGTTGTCCTGCCATATTTCACCAGCGTACTTGCGCGGACCTTCGCCTGGACCATTCTTCTCGGGCGAGGCGGCGTCGTCAACGACATCCTGCTGCGATTCGGCTTGATCTCGCAGCCGGTTTCGCTGCTCTACAACCGGTTCGGCGTAATCATCGGTATGACTCACATCATCATGCCGCTCATGATCCTACCCATGTACACGGTGATGTCCAGCATCGACCAAAAGCTGCTGCGTGCCGCGAGGGCCAACGGGGCGAGCCCGCTCGTCGCCTTCCTCACGATATTCCTGCCGCTTAGCCTGCCGGGCGTTATCGCCGGGGTGCTGCTGGCCTTTATTTATTGTCTGGGCTCCTACATCACGCCGGCACTGCTCGGCGGCGTGTCTGATCTTACCATCACGATGGAGATCAGCTCCCAGGTGGTGGAGCAGCTCAATTGGAACTTCGCCGCCGCACTCTCGATCGTCCTTTTGGCAGCTGTCCTCGTCATATTGTGGGTCGGCTCGCGCTTCTTCCCGATCGAGCAGCTCTTGGGAGTTTCCGATGGCAAGGCCGGGTCGGAAACTGCTGCCCGGCACCAAATTGGTACCCAATGGCTGATGCGCGTCGGCTCCGCGGCAAACGCACTCGACCGCTGGCTGCCCTCGCTGGGAGGTCGAGGTGTCCCGATCTTGGCGAGCTCTCTGGCGGTACTTCTCCTGTTGCCGGTAGTGATCGTCGCGTATTTGTCGTTCAGCGCTTCGTCCTACTTCGTGTTCCCGGCGCCCGGCTACTCGTTGCACAACTACCAAGCTTATTTTGGCGACGCGCTGTGGGTACGCGCAACCTTCGCCAGTATCCGCGTCGCCCTCATGGCGGCCGCCATGGCGACCGTGCTCGGGGGGATGCTTGCCTTCGGCTTGTCGCGCGGCCGCATCCGCGGTCGCGGAGCCATGATCGCCCTCGTGCTCTCACCGATCATCTTGCCGACCGTCGTAGTAGCGGTCGCGACCTATTTCGTGCTGGCGCGGGTAGGGCTTCAGGGAACCGAATTCGGACTGGCGCTTGGTCACACGGTCCACGCTATCCCCTTCGTGGTGGTGATCGTGATTGCCAATCTGCGCGACCTCAACCCGACATATGAGCGCGCGGCCCGCAGCCTCGGCGCCGGGCCCCTAGCCACTTTCCGCACGATCATCGCCCCGTTGGTAATGCCGAGCCTCATCGTCGCCGCCTTCTTCGCCTTTCTGACTTCGTTCGACGACGTCGTCTACGTGCTATTCTTGGGGATCGGAAAGCTCACTACCTTGCCGATGCGCATGTGGGAAGGGATCAAGCAGGACATCAGCCCGACCATCTCGGCGGTGGCCACACTGCAGATGATGTTTGCGGCCATCGTCATCGTACTCAGCGTCTTGCTGGGCCGCCGAAAAACTACCTGACAGCCCGACATGGCACACAAGTCAAGAGAACGCCAACTGCTCAAATTACCCTAGGGAGCCGAAATGTTGATGAGAACAAAGTTGAGCAGCACTGCTGTGAAGAGCGGAGGAATTGCGCTGCACAACCTACAAAAGCGCTATGGTGGTGTAACGGCCGTTGACGATGTCAGTCTTTCCATATCGCCCGGCGAGTTCATTTCTTTGCTGGGGCCCAGTGGATCGGGAAAGACAACGACGCTGATGATGCTCGCTGGATTCGAGATGCCGGACAGCGGTCAGGTGCTGTTGGACGACAAGGACATCACGCGCCTGCCTTCGCACCGCCGGGAACTCGGCATGATTTTCCAGAATTACGCCCTCTTCCCGCACATGACGGTAGCCGAGAACGTGAGCTATCCGCTTCAGATGCGGCGTATGGCGAAGGTGGAGATCGAAGCCCGCGTGCGTCGCACCCTCGATCAGGTGCACCTTGGTGGTTTTGCCTCACGCTACCCACATCAGCTGTCCGGCGGTCAGCAGCAGAGAGTAGCGATAGCCAGAGCACTGGTTTTCGAGCCACCGGTTCTGCTTCTCGACGAACCCCTCGGGGCGCTGGACAAGAAATTGCGCCAGCATCTCAGGAATGAGATCAAGACTCTACACAAGCAAGTAGGTAAGACGATGATCTACGTCACGCACGATCAAGAGGAGGCTCTCGCCATGTCTGATCGCGTTGCGGTGATGCACGAGGGCCGGATACGACAAGTCTCTGCGCCGCAAGACATCTATCGCAGACCTGCCGATCTGTTTGTGGCCAGTTTCGTCGGCGAGGTGAATCTCATCCCCGTCAAGCTCAGGTCGGGTGTCGTTCACGGTCCTGCTGGCGAGCAATTGCCTTCCGCGCAGCGACCTGACGTGGACAGGGACGCGACGCTTTGCGTACGACCAGAACATTTGCGTCTCGAGATAACGGGTGCCGGGAGCTCAGGTGGAATTCAGGGGCGCATCGTCGACATGACATTCGTTGGCGATTCGACGATCTTGGAATTCTGCGGCGATGCCGGATTGCAGCTAACGTCGAAGGTGCTCAACGTATCGGCTGAAGCAAAGCTCGGCATCGGCGATGCGTGCGTCGCCTCGTGGGCAGCAAACGATGCAAGCATCCTGACAGAGTAGCTCGTCGGCAAGAATCAAGATCATCATTGAGTCACTAAACCAGCGCCCACGAGAAGATGCGTAACGCGCTCCAAGCGCAGCGATCGGTACGTGACGGATAGCGATAATCGGAACGGTTGACGGGTTTTGTGTGTTCCAGCTGAATGGGAGAATAAATGCGAATAGTGCCCAGAATGTCAGAATGTCGGGCTAGGAACGTGCAGCACCGTGCGATCGAGCCATGTGCTTCGTATGGCTTGTCTGCCGGCCCAAGGCGCCAGATCCGAGGAGCCCACCGGCCACATGTGAGTGCCCGATTTGCCGCGCCTGCGGGAGGCGGAAAGCGTTCTTCAGAGGTCGGCACACAAGGGCACGCGTTTTGTGAGATAGATGCAGGAATCCAGCCGCGTATTCCTGCTTCTTGCGGAAATTCAGCTTCAGACAACGCTATTCTCGGCCTATGACATCAAACACCCAAGGCTCCCTCGGAATTCTAAATCTCGAAAGGGGTCCAGCGCCTGCCGCGCCGAGGCTCGGCTCGATTCTGAACCCCACTACTTTCGATTTCCCGGTCATCTCGGAAACAGTCGCGGGGGCGTGGGCAGAAAACGTCATCCGCGGCGAGCCAGCGCTTGAGAGCGC
>NZ_SPQT01000079.1 GCF_004571025.1 Bradyrhizobium niftali
TGGCCGAGCGCAGTTAACTCGCGCGCCCAATGATGCGCCGTCGCGCAGGCTTCCAGCCCGACGAGGCACGACGGAAGCCCTGCAAAGAAAGCGAGAACTTGGCCTCGTCGCAGTTGCTTGCGCATGATTACGCTGCCCGCCTCATCGACCGCATGCACCTGGAAAACCTTCTTTGCCAGATCAAGACCGATTGCTGTAATATTGCCCATGGATGGCTCCCATTACTGGTGATCTTCGACGACCACCATTATGGCACTCGATGCCGCGAGAGGGGGCCATCCACCCCATCAGTTGGCGGGAGGATTGAAAGCAACCTCGGCAGCGCCCCGCCCTGTCTGGTGGTCCAGGCCGTCGAGCGGGGAGCTGCCGCGCCAGCCCCGCACCAAGAAAGGTAAAAACGTGCCAGTCGCAGAGTCCGCGTTTGCGTCTTTTAAAGGAGAGAATGCAGCATCTCCTGCCGGATGGAACCGCCGCCTCAGTGCCGCGTTTCCGACTCGCTTCCGGCCTGCCCCCAACAATCCCCGAGGCCGGAAGATTGGAATAGCGGCTCCAGCTTTGCCCAAAGCTGGGGCCGTTCTCCCTTCAGACGCGTGGAGTTGCGTATGCGTCACTCGCCTTCGATCGTGCCGCTCGATCGCCTGGACCGCGAAATCTACCTCGTCCTCGAGGATTTTGGCGCCCGCGCCGGCTGCGCCTGGCGCGAGACCGACGAAACCGAGACCGACCTTGAGACGGTCCTGAGACATCTCCTCGCCGGCCAATACGCCTATCCGGTCCGGATTGTGTGCTTCAATCCTGGCGAAGGCTGGTCACGGGACGCCACGTCCGACGTCGCTGACGCGCTGGCGCAGCGCGTAACTGATACCTACGCCGAGGTCCCGTCCGCGCTGCAGGACTTCATCGCCGCCAATGCCACCAGGCGCTTCGACGTGCAGCTTGCGCTGCCGCTGCAAGGTGCCGCGTGATGCCAGCCGGAGGAAAGCCGCACGGCGACGCGGCCGTGAAGTGCACGTCCTGCGACGAGGTCGACTGGATTTGCGAGAACCATCCCGACTACCCACGGGAAGGCCGGCGCGGTTGACAAGGACGGTTGGCGACACTGAGGACTGCGCTTACAGCATCAGGCTCACCAACCAGATCGCAAGCGAGCAGCAGAGCGCAATTCCAAGATACGGCAATGCAATTGTCATCGGTTCCTCACTAACGAATTCCCGACGCTAAAACGGAACGAGAGTCGCATATTCGCAGCCGCGTGGCCATCTCATTCTCATGCACCGCGCGTACGGGTTCTGCCTGCCAAGTGCAGCCAGGGCTGTCCCGGCCTGACCTGACTCCAAGACATCGTCTCCAAGCACCGCGACCGCCGCTATATCGCAGTCCGCACGAAGGAGTGGATCAAGGTCAAGAACCGGTCTCACCCGGCCATGAGCCGCGAGTTCCAGCACCTGCGCTGGCGCGGCGGGCAGCGCGGCGCCCTGCAGACATGCGTCTTAGGCCGCCGACGCTAACCATAACCGCGACCAAGTCTTGTTTTGGCAAATCCTAAAATTTATGGTCGTGATTTTCAGCATGGAATTTTTTGATGATGGTCCGATTACCTATGGTCGCGGTCATCGCGCCCGACGGGCATAGATCATACTGGGTTGCAGCGGTCGAACCTGAGAATGCGACCGAAGCGGTCGCGCGGGTCGTCGGCGACGGGCAAAACATTAGGCTCTTGCAGCACCGCCTGCGCATGAAATCAGATGCGCTTCGACCAGGCGAAGTCCGCCGACTTGGACTCTGACTTGGGCTCTGACTTGGGCTCTGACCAGACACCTACCCCCGAAGAGCCATACCCTCTCCCTCAGAAGAGCGTCCCCTCCGCCTCTGCACCGCCGGCATATTCAAGCGTTACGCACATTGGCGGACAGAGCGCGCGCTCTGTCGTGAGGAGGCGTGCGGATGACCCGTTTCTTCTTCCATGTCCACGACGGCATTTCCATCTTCGATGATGTCGGACTGGAGCTTCCGGACATCGCCGCCGCGCAAGCAGCAGCGATCGAATTGAGCAGTAAGATCCTCAACGAGGGAGCAGAGGGACCCTTGTGGCAAGACCTTAACTGGCGCGTCGAGGTGACCGACAGCCCCCGAATCGGCGGGCAGATCTTCGTTGTCGTCAACTTTTCAGTCACGCAACGTAAAGCACCCAACTAACCCGTGGTGCCCGACTACGGCAGTGACGAGGTGCGCAAATCACTGGCGTTGTTCGGACCGTAGTTTCCTTCTTTGCCTGCAGGATGCCAACCGAGCGCTCTCGGCGTAGGGCACTCGAACCCCTCATCCACTTTGCGCCAAATGCTGCCGTTCGAGACCTAACAAGCCAAGGAGAGCCGCGCTCTCGAAACGAGAGCCGGATCACTGTGAATTTCGATTCTTGCTTGCTCCCCTCAACCGCGTCGCAGTTGACGGCGATTTCGCCCACTCTGCCATCTGGATGCAGGTGAGAAGATCAACATAGCTCTGGCTTCCGCCGGCTTTGGCTTCACCTTCGCAGCTATCACGCAGGGAAACGGGAGCAGTGCCCCAAACCGTGTTGAGCTGCTCCTGTGCAGTTGTCTCATCGCGCATGCAGTCGGCAAAGCTCTGAGGCAGGGCAAGCCCCATTGCCTTGTCGTCGGCCGCGGTGGCTTTGCACATCACCTCCACCTTTAATTCGGGGACGCGATCGGAAACCGGCATCACAAACAATTGGCTTCCGAGGAGCGCTGCAGATAATGCCGCTATCTTCATCTTGACCTCCTTCACGCTTTAAGCGCTGCGAATGGAACGGCTCTGAAATGCCACGAAGAAGCGCTGCGTCAGAACTGGGCTGGTTGAGCCGGAGGACTAGGCCAATCGGATCGCAGGTTGTTCCTGTTGTTGCGATCAAATAGGTCTTGCTTGCAGACAAAGCCGCCCCGGCAACTATCCACCAGAGGTGCGGCCTGGCGAACGTCGGGGACGGAAACGACTCTTGTGCGCGACGTCTTGGCAAAGGCGCTCGTTGCCACAGCCACCTCGAGGGTGCAAAGTACGGCAACCAAGCACGTGTTCCTCATAAGATGCCCTCCTCCGATCGCCGACGACGCCAGACGATTGCGCGGCTGCCTCGTTGCACAGTCAACATAGCAACCAGCGTTCAGTAGCAGGGCGGATACGGATAGTAGCCGCAGTGAGGCGCAGCATAAGCGTATGAGGCACGACCTTGCGGGATCGGTCTTGATTCAGATCATCTCGCGTCGGCGTTCTCCTTCGCGCAGTTCGCGCATCGCGATGGTTGCGGTACGCGCTAACGTCGCAGCTCTCAAGGCGGAGCTCTTCGGCAACCCTACCCAGTACTTGTTGCGCCATGGCCGCCCGCCTCCTCGAAGCAGTACACCACCCGCATGCCCCTTTTCCTCCTTGTCAGTAAGCGATGACCCAAAGATCGACCGCCCATGGGTCTCAGCCCCGATGAAGCACGCAACAGATGTTGCCGCTGGCCTCCAGAGAGATCTTCAGCGCAATGTAGGTACTACTTTGTGGTCATCCGCTTCGGTGGCGCGGTCGGCGCAGGCGCCGCCGGCGAGATGACAAACGTCACCCAGGCATTCCAGCCCCCGGGCCGGCTTTCTGCGGCGACCTCCTTGTAAGCTTTCAGGTTCAGGTAGCCCTGCATGTCGCAGACCGAGAAGATAGATCGAGATGACGAACGTAAGCCGCGTTTACTTCGTCACGATCCTTCGCGTCGGTGCGACCGTACTGGTCGGCGCCATTGGCGACAGCGAGAAAGTCAGCCACGTATTCCAGCCAGCTGGCCGATTTTCTGCGGCAAACTCGCCGTACCCTTTCAGATTCAAATATCCCTGCAGCTCACCGACCGGAAACAGGTACCCGATCTGAGGACCGACTCCCACCACGCGCGACCGAAAACCCCCAAGGATCGGGGGCTGACCAAAATCGTCCGTGATCTGTTGATAGTAGTAGCCGACCAGCCCGACGAAGAGCTGCTTCGAGAGAAACTGCGAAGCACCCCAATCGATGTGGAAATCGATGCCATTCTGATATTGCGTGTCAGGATTCTTGAAATTGTAGGTGAACCCGGCGACTGCGGAAAATTCGTGCCCCAACTTCTCATTGAAATAGGTGTAGCCGCCGCCGCCGTCGATCGCGCCGTGTCCGATGCCGAGGTTAGCAAGACGGGTTGGAGAGTAGGCGCCAACAGGAATGTCGCCGGTCAAATAGGTCATGAAATTGTGGACGCCGGCGTTCCACTTCAGCGTTGCTTGCGGATACAGATCGCCCACCGAGGTGATTGAATCAGAGAGGGTCCCCGTGCGGGTCGTCACAAAGGGCCCGACCGCTGTTGTCAGCGTTCCGTCGAGGGTTGCGGCGGATCGGCCAAACAAGCCGGTGATGCCGATTGCCAATTGTCCGCCAAGTACCGGCGTCGCGAACGTGTAGGTCGGGTTGAGCAGGACAAGGTCCGCCTGCGCGTTTAAACGCAGATTCAAATCGACATTGACGTTCGCGGGGATCCGGCCGACGCGGATTTCTCTTGCCGCGGCTGCGTTACCGAAGGCCGACACGCTGGTGTGATAATAGACCTCGGCCATCGACCAGCCGGGGACTGCAGGGACTGCCGCGAGGCTGCTGAAGCGCCCCGGAAGCCAGTATGAAACGCCATCCTCGTCGGCATATGCTGGGTCGGACGAGAATCCGGCCAATGCCACAGCCAGACCGATCGTTGCGCGAATAAGCCGACAATGAGACTTTGGTTCGGATAGGTACCGCTTCATCCGCTCGTCCTCCCGCCAACGAATGGACAGTGTATCGATCGGCGATTCAATGTCTTGCTCCAAGGTAACAACCTCGTCAGATTTGGCTCAACTTGTTGCGCTAAAGGCACTCAGCATCGCCGCTGACTCGTAGGATTACCGACAGCATCGTTGACCAGAGGTATCCATGTCCAGGCAAGCTGCGCCCGTGTGCAGCAAGAAGGCTGCAGGAGCCCGCCTCGGTGGTCGCCGCAAGCTGCGACATGAGCATCGTGCGCGATCCTCGTGCTGGCTTGGACGAGCCAAGGGTTGGCGGGCGTTGCCTTGTGGCCGGTAGTGCTGGCCCATTTGGCGCTGGCGGTCGGGTGTGGCGCGGCCCTGTCCGCAAGAAAAGACGATCGGCCCACCGATCGCTAGTATCGCAACGCCGGCGACGCGGCTGACCGTGGTGCCGGTGGCTGTGCCGGGTGCGGCGCCCAGCAGCAATTCCACCAGAAAGGACGGCGCTACCGCCAAGACTAGGCCGGTCGCCGCCTCAGCCGCGCGGTGCAACCGAGGAGAAGGACCGCCAGGCCGCTGCTTTGCGGGACATCACGACGAAAACGCATGCGAAGTGCTCCTTTTGTCAGCTACTGGAAGACTCAGGCATCTTGCTTCTGCGCTTGACGCATCGAAATCCGACATGGCTCGTGGACGTATCGATCGCCTCCGCATGTCGTGCGGCCGGGCGATAGCGGCGACAATAGTTCGGCGCGCAGAGATGCGAGCCGCCCTTCAAGACCTTCCGCGGAATCCGGATGGTGGGTTGACATGGATCAATGCTTGCGACTTCCGGCCCGCCGCGCGGATTTTCGGGGATGCAGCACGCCTTCGGTGCGTCCGCTTCGTGCTTTGGTGCATACCAGTCGGACGTCCATTCCCAGACATTGCCGATCATGTCGTAGACGCCGTAGTCGTTCGGTGGGAAGGCCATCACCGGCGAGGTGCGTTCGTATCCATCGGTGCAGAGATTTTGCCGGGGAAATTCGCCCTGCCAGGTGTTGGCACGATGCTCCCCGCCCGGGGTGAATTCTTCGCCCCATGCAAATTCGGCCTCACTCAATCCGCCGCGCGCGGCGAACTCCCATTCTGCCTCGGTCGGCAGGTCCTTGCCGGCCCATTGCGCATAGGCGAGCGTGTCGGAATAGGCGACGTGCACGACAGGATGATTGTCGAGCACGTTGATACTGCTTTTTGGGCCATAGGGGTGCCGCCAGTCGGCGCCCTTCATGAATTGCCACCAACTGCTCCAGTCGCGGAGATCGACGGCCCGCGCGGGCGGCGAAAACACCAGCGAACCCGCATAGAGCATGTGCGGCTGCGCGCCCGGATAGTCCTTGGGGTCGGGTGGGATTTCGGCATAGGTAACGTGGCCGGTTGCGCGCACGAATTCCCTGAATTGCCGGTTCGTGACCGGCGTGCGGTCGATGAAGAACTCATCGACGGTCACGCGATGCGCGGGGGCTTCCTCGGGGTAATGCCGGTCAGAACCCATGCGGAATGTGCCGCCGGGAATCAGCACCATGCTCTCGACTACCGTGCCCTGACCATCAATCGCTGGGGAGTCACGCATCTGCTGCGCCCTCTGCTGATCATAGGAAATTCGCACAATGGCAGCAGTTGACTATGCAAAACCCGACAGCAGAGCGCAATCCAGTCGATCGCGCGATGTCCGCTAATGGGATGGTCCGGCCGTGCTCCTGCCCCGCCAACGATAAGCTGGCCAGGGGCGCCAAGACAGGGAGCACGCCATGTCCCAGACACCCAGTACCGCGATCGCCGTGATCGGCATCGATATCGGCAAAAACTCGTTCCACGTCGTGGGCCACGATACGCGCGGCACCATCGTGCTGCGGCAAAAGTGGTCGCGTGGCCAGGTGGAGGCGCGGCTCGCCAATATGCCGCCTTGCCTGATCGGCATGGAAGCCTGCGTCGGCGCACATCATTTGAGCCGCAGACTCGCATCGTTAGGTCACGATGCCAGGTTGATGCCGGCCAAATATGTCCGCC
>NZ_SPQT01000080.1 GCF_004571025.1 Bradyrhizobium niftali
GTACCGCGCGTTGACCAGAATGACCTCAAACCCGCGCTGTTCTAGGATCTCGTAGACTGGGATCCAATAGACTCCAGTGGATTCCATCGCGACACTGGTCACGCCGCACGTCTTGAACCAGTCCGCCAGCTCATGCAGGTCTTGCGTGAATGTGCCGAATGCACGCACTGGCGTGTCGGTGCAGGCCGGGTTCACCGCGGCCATGTGCATCTTTGATCCGATATCGATAGCGGCCGCGCCGAGGTTGACCGGGTTTAAGTCCGGGCCGCCACCGGTTGTCCTCTTAGGCATCGCAACTCCTCCGTCCGATGATGGGCTGGAGGGTCTGGGCTATGCCAATTTGTCATCTTCCTAAATCGGGATCGCCGCCGAAACGGCGTCACCACTCTCAAGTCCGCATGCGCCCATGGACCACGTTTTTTAACGGGGACAGTGCCTCCAATAAGCTGACGGCCGCTACCCTCCGAGCCAAGGGATAGCACAAGGCTGTTTCTATCCCGCGCAGGCGCGCCACGACGCTGGACAGTTTTTTAAAATGTCGCGTTCCATGCACAGCGTTTCGCTCTCCTGGCGTAGGCGGGTGATCTCCGAAGCCTGGTCCGCCGACATCGGCGTCGCCTGCGTGGTGGGGCGCCACGCCGTCGATGCCGGCTCCTGCCGGAGCTTATCCACCCAGCGACGCAGCACCGAGACGCGCAGACCGAGTTCCTTGGCGACCGTTCCGATCGATCGACCGCTCGATACCGCCAGTTCAACGGCTTCGCGCTTATAGTCGTCCGTGAACAACCGACGTTGACGTCCTGGCATTCGACACCTCCGGGCTCTCTGAGCCTACTTCAGGTGTCCACTCATTCGGAGGAGGATCAGGACTGCTCTGTCCGCCGCAACCACAGCTATCCTTCTCGGTTGGCTGCCATACTACAGAAGTTACGCTCTTAATTTCAGCGACGAAGGGTTCTACCTCAATTCCAACGCGAACCGATTAGCCTACGTGATCAATGTTCCGCTAACCCTTTTTGGCTTCGTCTACCACTGGCCAGACAGCTGGCCGCATGAAGCGGCGCTATCGGCAGGGATCAGCAGCCTGGCATTAGTCGCCTTTAACAATCGCCGGACGGCATGCTCTGACGCCCAGCCTTTTCAGCCGTTTGTCAGCATCGACGCACTTGCGGCGCTCTCTGCGCTTCTCGATCAGGCCTTGGGGCATCGATCGCCATCAGATGCCCTGCTTTCTGGCGCATCCAGAACCTCTCACGACCAGAATCGGGGAGAGACTCAGGTCGCGCGATACGCGCAATGCCAAGGAACGGATACCGACACAATCGAGGACCGCGACCGCAGATGGGTCTGTTCGGGAGCAGCCTTTCGCACGGCCTCCAGCCCAATCTTCGCCTTCAGCGCCGCGTCAATGTTCCGTCTAATCCTCTGCGTCCGTCTGTTGCGACGGAACGGCGTGAAATGCAATTAGTCAACGAAATCCGGGGTCCACTTCAGACCGTCCACGCGGGCCTCCTCGTCCTGCGCTGTTGGCAAACGGCTTTAGCGCGTTCCGTCCGACAGAGGCGTGTCCTCCCATCTGGAAAAGATGCGGCTGTCGATAATCGCACCCCTATCGTTTCACATCCATAAATCCCTACCAATCTCATTGTGGCCCCGCGTCGTCAGAGCGGAAGACTATTAGAGTTGGTAGTTTCATTGTTCCCGGCTCTCAAGTAGGTGAGCGGAACCATTCAGGCGCGTAGTACGGCGTAAGGCCCAACGCGCGCACGCTCCGGTTACTATATCGACAGCTCGCGCGATCTGAGAGACCCACTTACTTTGTGAGGAAACACGAGTGATTAAAGAACCATGTAGAATGCAGGCCTTGGAGGCCCTAGAATCAAACGTCCGCTCATACTCGCGTTCGTTTCCGGCTATTTTCAGTCGAGCACGCGGTTCGATTATGTTAACGGAAGCTGGTCGAAAGGTCATTGACTTCCTCTCCGGTGCTGGAACGCTCAACTACGGCCACAATAATCACCAAATCAAAGCTGCTATTACGGAGTATCTAGCATCGGATGCCGTAGTCCACGGGCTCGACATGGCCACCCCTGCAAAGCTCGAATTTATGCAGACTTTCAGCTCCGTCATACTTCGGGAACGGAATCTGCAATACCGGTTCCAATTCACGGGGCCGACAGGTGCTAATTCCATCGAGGCAGCTTTAAAGCTCTCACGCAAAGTCACAAAACGTCAAAACATCATTTCCTTCACGCAGGGCTATCATGGAATGAGTTTAGGAGCGATTGCCGTCAGCGGTAATCGCTTTTATCGCACAGCTACCGGCGTGTCTTTGTCGGGCGCAACTTTCATGCCCTATGATGGCTACCTTGGGCCAAGTGTTGATACGGCTGACTATCTGCGAAAGGTACTAATGGACGAGAGCAGTGGCGTCGATTGTCCAGCGGCCATTCTCGTCGAAACTGTGCAGGGAGAGGGTGGCATAAATGTAGCGAGTAAGGAATGGTTGCAATCAGTTCAGGCCCTGGCAAAAAAGGTTGGTGCCCTCTTCATAGTTGACGATATCCAGATGGGCTGTGGTCGCACGGGCGATTTCTTTAGCTTCGAGTTCGCATCGTTATCGCCAGATATTGTCGTACTGTCGAAATCGCTAAGTGGGTATGGTCTGCCATTATCAATGTTGTTGATTAGAGAGGGGCTCGACGCATGGCGGCCAGGAGAACACACGGGCACGTTTCGAGGAAACAACCTTGCACTTGTATCTGCAACCGCAGCTATAAATCTTTATTGGCGTTGCCTGACTTTCTCGCAGGGGGTGCAGCGTATGGGAGAACTTATGAGGCGGCGACTTGAGGCCATTGCATCCGAGCATGGAAATGGTTTTGCTGTTCGAGGCCGGGGCATGGCCTTGGGATTCGATTGCCAAATGGCTGAAATCGCGGAGATTACGACACGCAAGGCTTTTGAGAAGGGATTGATTGTCGAACGATGCGGCCCCCTTGATCAGGTCGTAAAATTTTTTCCCGCACTCACGATCGACCTCGAGACTCTAAATCAGGGGCTTGAGATATTCGAAGAATCTCTAGCCGAAACACTAAAACAGACTAGGTCACAGTGACCTGACCACGTCTGTTAATCCAGACGAGGCGAAACTCGGGATCTGCATCGCTCAAGAAAACCGAAGCGCTTCTTGCTCGAATCGCGGTTGCCAAATATGCGGACGGGCTGCCTCTCTACCCGCAAAAAGCGATTTACGCACGGATGGGCAAGGTCGGCTTCGAATTGTAGCCACTCGCCGACTACGTGCTGGAGAAGATCAAGCAGGGTGAGCGGATCTTCGCCGATGAGACGACCGACACTGGCTCCCGGATCCGGCAAGACGCAAAGGGTGGCTGTGGGCGTACGCGCGGGACGACGCCCGCATGCGGTCGCGTCGGCTCCGGCTCTTCGAAAGACTTCAGTCCCCGCTTCGCGTCGGGCGCGGACGGACAGATGAAGCGAGCAAGGTTCACGGAAGAGCAGATTATCGCAGTGTTGAAGGAGCATGAGGCTGGGGCAAAGACGGCCGACCTGGCTCGCAAGCACGGGGTCTCGGAAGCAACGATCTACAATTGGAAGCCAAATTCGGCGGCATGGACGTTTCAGAGGCGAAGCGGCTGAGGGCGCTGGAGGACGAGAACGCGAAGCTGAAGAAGCTTCTAGCCGAGCAGATGCTCGACGCCGCCGCCCTTCGCGAGCTTCTTTCAAAAATGTATGGTCCGTCCCGTCCGATCAAGGGTTCGTAACAGCAAAAATGACGGTTCCAGTTGCATAAATGTATCCGGCCTCTCGCGAGTGGACTGCTGTTGCAGCCAGGCCATGATGAGATCCGCGCACGCCGTTCCCAATAAATGGTTCGGGCACGAAGCCCGCTTTTTTGCACAGGGCTTACGGCATGTTGATCCACTGTTTCGTCATCCCTGTTCCCGAGCCTTGCAATCGAAGCCAGAAGCGTCAGGTGAAAGCAGGATCTCTGCGTTCGTAGAGAGCCCCAGGCTTGTTGAAGACCACCCAGACAATGCGGGCCATCTTGGCGGCTAGAGCGACAGCGGCCTTTGTTCGGATGCATCCGAGCCTGGAGCCCGTCGAGCCAGCTTCCTAGGCGATCGCGCGTCCGGTCCAAATGCCGGAAGCGGGATCGCGCGCCATGCACTAGAAGCTTTCTCACATAACGGTTGCCGCGTTTGCTGACGCCAAGCAACGTGTGTTTTCCGCCGGTCGAGTATTGCCTGGGCACTAACCCCAGCCAGGCAGCAAGGTCGCGGGCCTTACGAAACTGCAGCCCATCACCGATCCGGCAAGTACGGCGGTCGCACCCAATGCGCCGATACCAGGGATTGTCATCAGCCGGCGTGTGACGTCCTCTCGATCGGCGACCGCTTCGATCTCCTGTGTCACTTCGCGAATCCGCTCTTCGAGGCGGCGGAGATCGGCGAAGAGATCACCCACCAGGCGACGCATCACTGGTGACAAATCGTTTCCTTCGTCATTCAAAGCGCGCGGCAACTCGAGTTTGAATATTCCGGCACCCTGACGCAAAGGTACACTGTACTCGAGGCAGAAAGCCCGCATCTGATTGATCAGGCGTGTCCTCGAGCCGACCATCTGGTCACGGATTCGATGCAGCGCGTGAAGATCGACCTGGTCCTCCTCCTTCACGGCGACGAAGCGCATTGTCGGTCGCGTCGCGGCCTCAGCGATCGCCTCGGCGTCGATGATATCGTTCTTGTTTGACTTCACGTAGGGCTTCACGAATTGCGCGGGGATCAGGCGCACCTTGTGACCAAGTGCCTGTATCTTCCGGGCGAGCCACTGTGAACCGGCGCAGGATTCCATGCCAACTATGCTTGGTTGTGCGCGAGCAAAGAACTGAAGAAGGGTGTCCCGTCGAAAGCGAACTTTCTGAACAGGTGTGCCGTCGCAGCTCAGGCCAACGACGTGGAACAGGTTCTTGCCAATGTCGACCCCATAGACAGCCGCCGGTCGCGGCAAATTGCGACGGGCCATGATACTCTCCTCTTTTGATCCGACCTTCCTATGATGAGGGAGGAGGACGGGGCGGACCATCCATTAATGGTAAGGCCCGCCGCCAAGCGCGGTCGCGCATCTGCAGGCCCTCATGAGCCCGTCGGAGCGGCGGGCCTGTTCGATTCGGAGCGGATCGGAAGATGATCCGCTATCGCTCGAGCCGTCCTCCGGGCGCGACTCTCCGTGGCCGGCTGCGTGACCTTGCCAACGAGCGGCGGCGTTTCGGCTACCGCCGGCTGTTCGTGCTGCTGCGGCGGGAGGGTGAGCCATCGGGGATCAACCGGATCTACCGGCTTTATCGGGAAGAAGGGCTCACCGTCCGCAAGCGGTGGGCTCGCCGCAAGGCCGTGGGGACCCGTGCCCCGATCCTAGTCGAGGCGATGCCCAACGCACGCTGGTCGCTGGATTTCGTCCACGACCAATTCGCCAACGGTCGGCGCTTCCGCATCCTCAACATCGTCGACGACGTCACCAAGGAATGTGTGGGCGCCATTCCGGATACGTCGATCTCAGGACGACGCGTCGCTCGCGAACTGACGGCCGTCGTCGAACGACGCGGCAAGCCAGGAATGATCGTGTCCGACCATGGCACCGAGTTCACCTGCAATGCCATGCTCGCCTGGTGCAGGGACGCAGCCATCGACTGGCACTTCATTGCACCGGGAAGGCCGATGCAGAACGGCTTCGTGCAACGGCCGGATGCGTGACGAGCTGCTCAAGGAGACTCTCTTCTTCGATCTCGACGACGCCGGCGCCACGATCGCCAATTGGGTTGCCGACGCATCGTACGTGTGCGCCAGACCCGAGGTGGACGGCATCCCGGTCAAGGCCAGTCAGCTCGGAGAGGCGTAAGCCTGTCTGGGACGCGAGCAGCAGCAAGGTGTGATCGCGGCGGCCAAGCCACGTCGTTCGATCGGGCGCTGCGAGAACCGCCTCGATCTCGGGGCGCGTGAGGAAGTGCACCTGTCGCTTATCGTGGCGCTTGCTCGGAATGGCGAGCACGCGCTGGATCAGCGCACTGTGTGCCGGCTCCTCGAAGGACACGAACCTGAAGAAGGATCGGATAGCGG
>NZ_SPQT01000009.1 GCF_004571025.1 Bradyrhizobium niftali
ACAGCGGCCCAGCCTCCAGCCCGATCCGCTTCACTGCAAAGCCAAGCGTCTCGAAAAATTCAACCAAGGCGTTGGGTTCGCTCGTGACCTTCGCTTCCTTCAGGATTTTACCTTGGGCATCCACAACGCATACGCTCGACAGTTCCAATGACACGTCAATTCCGGCATAGTTCTCCACGGCTGTCCTCCGTCTCCAGATGCTTGGGGCCGACTCAAGTCGTGACCCCGTTTCATCATCTATCGGGGGACAGCCACCATCATCACCCCTTGCTCGGAGCCGGGCCCATTACCGCATCTATGCCGCCTTCCATTTCCATCGCGTCACGCCCTACGGCGTGCTCGCCAATCTCGGCGCGATGCCGGTGGTCTCTGCACTGGTGATGCCTGCGGGACTGCTCGGATTGCTCGCGGCGCCGTTCGGGCTCGACGCCGTGTTCTGGTGGCTGATGGGGATCGGCATCGACTGGATGGTCGCGGTCTCGCGCTGGGTGGCCGCGCTGCCGGGTGCGGTCGGCCGCATCCCGGCTTTCGGCATTGCCCCGCTGATCGCGGCCAGCCTGGGGATCATCGCAATGGGCCTGCTGCGCACGCCCTTGCGCTGGTCCGGCGCGCTGGTGCTGCTGGTGGCGATCCTCTGGGGACTGTCGGGGCGGCAGCCGGATATCCTGATCGCCGGGGACGGCCAGAGCGTCGCGGTGCGGGGCAGGGACGGGCGCCTGCAAATGATCCGGGCCAGCAAGGACGGCTTTTCGCTGAAGGAGTGGCTCGCTGCCGACGCCGATCCGCGCGATGCCGCCAGTCCCTCGCTCGCCGCCGGCGTGTCGTGCGACGAGGCCGGCTGCGTGACGCCGCTCGCCGACGGGCGCCTGGTCGCGCTGGCCATGCGCATCGACGCGCTGGCGGACGATTGCAGCCGCGCCGCGCTGGTGGTGACGCCGCGGCCGGCGCCACCGGATTGTGTGGCGATGGTGGTCGACCGGCAGCGTCTCGCCGCGCAAGGCGCGCTCGCGCTGACACGGCGCGGCGACGGCTTTGCGGTTCAGGCGGTGAAGGCGAGAGGCACCGACCGTCCGTGGTCGCCGGCGACCGCCGGCGAGGGCGATTTCGGCGCGAGCCTCGCGCCGCAGGCGCCGGCTCCCCGCACCCGGGACGCGACACCATCCGAGGCGGACATGCAGGCTGAGGATTGATCGGACGGGCTACAGGTACCAGGCCAGCACGGCGTCGAGCCCGGCGGCCCCGATCACCGGCAGGGCCACCATCTGGCTCAGTCCAGACGCGCGGGCCTCTGCGGCCGCGGCTGAGGCGTCATGCGCGAGATCGTCGTTGAGTGCGGGCATGCCGGTGGCCCAGGCTCCGCCGATGCTGCCGTTGCCCCTGGCGATGGATTTGTCCGCGTAGAGCGCGGCAAGGTCGGTCTGCGCGCTGCAATCGGCGGCGCGAAAGACCAGTGCCGAACGGGCCTCGTTCGGCACCCAGATCTCGAAGCGTCGCGCAATGGGCGTCGCCTGCGCGGAGAGAAATGTCAGCACCCAGGTCTGGTCGATGCCGGTCCGATAGGGCACGCCGACGCCGAGATTGATGCCGACTTCGGCTGCGTCTTCCCAGCGCAGAAAACTCCTGGCGTTGTGCAGGTCCTTGATGATCAGGGGCAGGCCCGCTTTCCAGGTGCGTCCGGGCAGGCCAAAGCCGCGGGGAAACCTGGTGTGGCGGGAGTTGAATTCGAACATGTCGGCGGTGCCATAGTAGCCGTCGACGAGCCCCATCTCGTGGGAGATATCGGGATCATTGTGCCAGAGCTCGATCGCGCCGACATGCGCCTCGTCGTCGCCGCAGAACAGCACCATGACGGCCTGCAAGAATTCGCCTGAGAACACCGGCACCGCTACGCCGCAGGTGAGGCCGGCCGCGAGCGCCTGATCGGTCCGCTTGAAATAGGAGTTGGCGAATTTGGTGAGGATCACGGGATGGCCGCTGGCCCAGGCCTTGCCGGGAAGGCCCTCGTCGTATCCGAAGCGCAAGTTCTCGCTCACGGCCTTGAACGCGGACAGCCCTTCGCCATAGAGGCCGCCGCCGAATTCCAGCCGCATGCGCGTCCGGTCCGGCACCCAGAGTTCAACGACGCGAATGAAGGTTTTCATCGACCATGTCCGCCGCCTCAAGCCAATGACAGCATCGGCGATCTGGCCGCGGAGCGGACGTTCAAAATTCAGGCAGGGCCGCGCAAACTTCGTGCGACGGGGAGGCGCGGGGGGATCTGGGCGGATTGGATTCTCGGGACGCAAACCGCACCACGTCGCCGGCCACGGCCGGCGATGGCGATTTCGATCCTGGCCCCGACCCGTGAGCCGGGGGAGCTGCCTCAGCCGATCGGCAGGCGGGTGATGGTCGGCCGACCATCGGCGATGACCTGCGGCTTGTGCTCGCGCTCGCCGACGGGCTGGGTCACTGGCAACTGCAGCACGGTCGCGCGCTGGCCCTCGACGAGCTGCGTCACCAGTACATATTTGCCGTCGGGGAATTCGATCGCGTCGTGATGGCGATCGGGAATGTGCGGATCGATCTTGCCGAACTTGCCGACGCGGGAGTTGATGGTGCGCGTCCAGATCCAGCGATTGTCGTAGCGGACGTTGTCGGCGAAGGCGAGCTCCGTCCCGGGCAGCAGGCAGACCGCGACGGACATGTCGGCTTCAGAGGCGAAGCCGCGCGTCGAGGTGCCTCGGAAAGTGGTCGTGACGATCGTCTCGCCGACTTCTGCGGGACGCGTCGCGACGGCATGCAGGCTGTAGTCACACATCGGGTGCTCCTCATTCAGGGATAGCGACCCGCGCCTCCTTCGGAGGCACTAGCCCCTATCAGAGTGGAAGCATGTTAGCGTCTTCTCGGTTGTAGGCAAATCTGCGGCTTGGGTCCGCAGGCTGCCATCACAATATCTTTTTCAAATGCATGAGGAACAAAGTCCGCTCCTGTGCATTTGGCGTGCGTCTCCATCAGCGACCAGCAGGTGCCGACCAGCCCGGATAGTGCCAGGCGGGTTGCGACGGCTGCGCGACGGCGTTGCGGGCATTGCGCAATTGCTCGCTCGTCGTCGTCTGCGCTGCCTTGCGGACGTGGTGTGACTGTGCGGCGAAGGCTTGCGACGCCGATGCTGCGATCAGCGCCATCGTGACGGCGCTCAAAACGATCTTGCGCATGATGGTCTCCTCGATCTCCAGCGCCGCGAAGCGATGATGGCTTCGTGCGGCGTGGCCGAGGATGTACCGCCGGAGAGGGGCCGGATAATCTGTGCAAAACCAGAAAGACTATCCAGCCGGAGCGGACAATCGTCCGCTCCAATCGTCAACGCGCGGGGCGCCAACCGGCGGAGCGCGCTCAGTACTTGCGGTACAGGCCGATCAGCTTGCCCTGAATCTTCACCCGGTTGGGCGGCAGGATGCGGACCTCATAGGCCGCATTGGCGGGCTCGAGCGCGATCGAGGCACCGCGGCGGCGGAAGCGCTTCAGCGTCGCTTCCTCGTCGTCGATCAGCGCCACCACGATGTCCCCGGTATCGGCGCTCTCGTTGCGCTGGATCAGCGCCATGTCGCCGTCGAGGATGCCGGCTTCGACCATCGAGTCGCCGCGCACTTCGAGCGCGTAGTGTTCGCCCGCCCCGAGCATGTCGGGCGGTACGCTGATGGTGTGGCTGCGGGTCTGCAGCGCTTCGATCGGCGTGCCGGCCGCGATGCGGCCCATCACCGGCACCGCGACGGGGCGCTCGCCCTCGTCCGCGGACGCGCTGGAGCTCGCTCGCACCTTGCCGAGATTGCCCTCGATGACGCTCGGCGTGAAGCCACGCCGGTTGCCGGCGGCGGCCTGGAGCTCGGGCAGCTTGATCACCTCGATCGCGCGGGCCCGGTTGGGCAGACGCCGGATGAAGCCGCGCTCCTCCAGTGCGGTGATCAGGCGATGGATGCCTGACTTCGAGCGCAGGTCGAGCGCGTCCTTCATCTCGTCGAAGGAGGGCGGCACGCCGCTTTCCTTCAGACGCTCACTGATGAATCGCAGAAGCTCGTATTGTTTGCGCGTTAACATCTCGACCAAATCCCCCGGTTGATGTCGTTCGATTCCGAGACGGTGAATTCAGCGGCGAGCCGCTAGATGCTCGAAACAAATCATGAACGGACACTATATGTTCGATATGTGTTCCGCAACTGCTTAATTTACCGTGAACGCGACAAAGTTCGCGGAACGCGCATGACCTGCGGGTTCAGGCGGGCAGTCGCAGCACCTCGCATGGCGTGCCGGCCTCGGCCTTGGGAGCGAACGGCGCGCGCACGAGAAGTGCCTGTGCCGCAGCGAGATTCGCAAGCAGTGAGGAATCCTGATGACTGACGGGAAGTGCGACAAGCGTGCCGTCGTCGCGCCGCTCCAGGCGTGCGCGCAGATAATCTTCGCGCTGGTCATTGGCACCGACGTCGCGGCCGAGCACGGCGCGCTCGCGATGATGATGAATCACCGCGCGGCCCGACAGAGCGCGAATCAGCGGCACCATGAACAGGAAGGCGCACACATAGGACGACACGGGATTGCCGGGCAGGCCGATCACGCCCATCGCTCCTAACCGGCCGTGCATCATCGGCTTGCCCGGCCGCATCGCGATCTTCCAGAACGCCATCGCGATGCCTTCGTCCCTCAGCGCCTGCTGGACCAGATCGTGGTCGCCGACCGAGGCGCCGCCGGTCGTAATCAGGATATCGGCCCCGCTCTCGCGGGCCCGGCGGATGCCGGCGGTGGTGGCCTCCAGCGTATCAGCGGCAATACCGAGGTCGATGGTATCTGCGCCCTCCTGGCGGGCGAGCGCGTGCAGGGCGTAGCCGTTGGAATAGACGATCTGGCCGGGACCCGGGGTGGTGCCCGGCATCACCAGCTCGTCGCCGGTGGCGAGGATCGCGACCTTCGGACGGCGGCGGACGGGGAGGTGCGGGTGATTCATCCCGGCGGCGAGTGCGAGGTCGCGCTCGGTGAGCCGGGTTCCCATGCGCAGGAGCACGTCGCCCTCGCGGAAGTCGACGCCGGCGGGGCGGATGTGCCGACCGGCGATGGCGGCTTCCTTGATCGTGATGCGCTTGCCCTCGGCGACCGTGTCCTCCTGGATCACGACGGCGTCCGCGCCAGCGGGAACGACGCCGCCGGTGAAGATTCGCACCGCTTCGCCGGCGCCGACTACTCCCGCGAACGGCCGGCCCGCCGCGACCTCGCCGATCACGGTGAGCTGTGCGTCGACCTTGGCCGCATCAGCCGCGCGCACGGCGTAACCATCCATCGCCGACATCGCCTCCGGCGGCTGGGTACGCCGCGCCGCGACGTCGCGCGCGAGCACGTGGTGGTAGGCTTCGTCGAGTGGAATCATCTCTTCAGGCAGCGGCTTCACGCCGGCCAGCACCGCGGCGAGCGCGTCAGAAACCGGCATCAAGGCCACGGGGAAGACTCCTGCTGGGCACGTTCGGGCGAATGAACGCGGAACGTTCTATCCGAGTGCGGGCGCAGAGGCAAAACAGCGACGAAGCGGGATAATTCATCCTGTCGTCGGCCGCCCTTCTATGGAGAGCGCCAAGTGCGGCGCGGCATAGTCCGGACGATCAGAAAGACCGGTACGAGTGTGGCCATGGCAAAGACGACAATGACGAGAGCCACGGCCAGCATCGGTCAACGACCGGTTTGCTGGTCCGGACGGGCGGCCGGCGCCACGTCGGGAGCTTTGGGGCCTTGATCCTTGTCGGGTAGCGGATCGGCCTGGGATTTCAGGTCGGCGGCCTTGCTGATCAGCTTGGCGGAGAGGTCAGAATCCGACGTTGTTCTGGCGAATTCGAGCAGAAGAGAGGCTTGTTTGGTGAGGTAGCTCTTGCCCAACACGATGATGCGTCCGTCCGTAGAAGTCCCAACGGACTCAAGAGTCCGGAAGCGGGCATTCCGTTCCCGGAACTCTGTATAAAAATGTACAAAGCGATTTGGTTCCTGATCTCGGGCCAGATCGGTTCCGGGGAACTCCCCGGTTTCACCCGCCGGCCGATGCGCCTCGATCAGATTCCCAGCGCTTTGAGCGCATCGCCGACATCGCGGGGCGAGGTCACATGCACCGCCGTCAATCCGCGCGCCCGCGCGCCCTCGACGTTTTCGGCGAGGTCGTCGAAGAACACGATCCGCCTGGCGGGCACGCCGATGGCCGCCACGACATGATCGAAAGCCGCCGCGTCCGGCTTGCGCAGGCCGATGCTGGACGACAGGTAAAGCTCGCGGAAATGGCCGAGCAGGCCGGCATATTCCTTTGAGAAATGGTCGACATGCGGCCGGTTGGTGTTGGAGAAGGCGTAGAGCGGCATCCGCTTCGCCGCGCGCGGCAACAGCTCCGCGATATCAGGCATCTCGCCCGCGAAGATCGCGTTCCAGCCCTCGAGGAATTGCGCATCCGAGATGCCTATCCCGAGCGAGGCGCGCAGCGAGGCGAAATAGTCCTCGTCGCTGATCTTGCCCACCTCGTGCAGCCGATAGGCCTCGCTGTCGCGCACATAGCGGGCAACGATCGCCTCCGGCTTGCAGCCGGCATGCCCCGCCCAGCAGGCGATCGCCTTGGAGAAATCGATGTCGAGCACGACGCGCCCGAGATCGAACAAAAGCGCATCCGCGCTGCCGGGAGAGAGCGAGGTCATTGCATCCTTTCAGATCAGTATCGGTAAGGTTCGTGGTCGAACAGCGGGAACGCGCTGAACACGCTCGGCGCATTCGTTGCAGTTGCCTGATGCAGGCAGGACTTGTTGACCTCGGCGAACGAGGTGGCGCCCAACAGGCCGAGGCAGCGCAGCACCTCGTCCTCCAGAAGCTCCAGCATCCGCGTCACGCCGGCTTCGCCGGCCGCCGCCAGCGCCCAGCATTGCAACCGGCCGATGCCGACGAGGTCCGCGCCCGCCGCGATCGCCTTGACGATGTCGGTGCCGCGGCCGAAGCCGCCATCGACCATGATCTTGGCGCGGCCCTTCACGGCCTCGACGATTTCAGGCAGCACATGCATGGCGCCGCGGCCGTGATCGAGCTGGCGGCCGCCATGGTTGGAGACATAGATCCATTCGACGCCGTGATCGATCGCGATCAGCGCGTCCTCGGCGGTGGCGATACCCTTGAGGATCAGCGGAATCTTGAACTTGTCCTTGATCATCTTCACGGTCCGCCACTCCAGGCCCTTCTGGAATTCGCCGCCGGTGGCGCGCAGGCGGCTCTCGCGAACGTAGCGCTTGGCGATGTCACGTTCGCGACGGCTGTAATGGGCGGTGTCGACGGTCAGGCAGAAGGCGGCGTAGCCGTGCTTCTCGGCCCGGCTGACGACATCGGCGACGTAGGCGTCGTCGCCGCGCACATAGAGCTGGAACAGGCGTAGCGCATCGGGAGCGGCCTCGGCGGTCTTCTCCAGGCCGGGCTCGGACACCGAGCTCAGCATGTGCGCCGCACCGAAGGTGCCGGCGGCACGGGCGACGCTCGCGGCGCCATCCGGGTCGAAGATCTCGAGCGCGCCGACCGGCGCGAGCACCACCGGCAGGCGCATCCTGCGGCCGAACTGCTCGACGGAGCCATCGACCTTGCGCACGTCGCGCAGCACGCGCGGGCGGAAGGCGATCTCGTCCAGCGCCATCCGGTTGCGGCGCATCGTGGTCTCGGTCTCGGCGGCGCCGACGATATAGTCCCAGGCATTCTGGTTGAGGTTGGCGCGCGCCTTCCTGATGAATTCGTGCAGATTCTGGAACGGCTCGCTGCTGGCGCCGAGTTCGACGTTCCTTTCCGGCCGGATGCGGGGTGCTTCGTTCATTATTATCCTCCCGAGAATTTGAAGCCTTGTTTCATCGCCTAACCCGTCCGGGTCTCCAAAACCATCCTAAAATCGCATAGCTGCGAGGCGTGGGTCGGTCGACCGGTTGCGGCATTGCGCGAAACGGTTTCGGAACGTTGCCAAAAGTTTAGGTCCGGGCGAAGGGATTTTTACGGTCTAGGCGCCGGCGTGGCCGCCCGGCCTTGAAGAAACCAGAATGGTATTGTGAGAAGCGAGCTGGATCGCCATCTGCATGGCGCCTCCCAAGCCCCAAGAGAACCGCCAAAGCAAAAAGGCCAGCCTATCCATGCGGAAATCCATGCTGTTCCCCCTGGGCGCGCTCACCGGAGCGTGTTTGACTCTTCTGGTAGCCAGTCCGCACGGCGGCGTGTGGGCGGCACGGGCGGCAGCGAGTGCGGATGATGCCTATTCCCAGCTCAACTTGTTCGGCGAAGTCTTCGAGCGCGTGAAGGCGAGCTATGTCGAGAAGCCCGACAATGCCAAGCTGATCGAAGGCGCGATCACCGGCATGGTGACCTCGCTCGATCCGCATTCGCGCTACATGAACGACAAGGCCTGGACCGAGATGCAGGAGACCACCTCCGGCGAGTTCGGCGGGCTCGGCATCGAGGTCACGATGGAGGAGGGGCTGGTCAAGGTTGTCTCGCCGATCGACGACACGCCGGCGTCCAAGGCCGGCATCATGTCCGGCGACCTCATCAGCAAGATCGATGGCGATGCCGTGCAGGGCATGACGCTCGAGCAGGCCGTCAACAAGATGAAGGGCCCGGTCGACACCAAGACCAAGCTCACCATCGTGCGCAAGGGCGCCGACGCGCCGCTCGACATTGCGATCACGCGCGAGATCATCCATGTGCGGCCCGTCCGCTTCCACGTCGAGAACGGCGACATCGGCTATATCCGCGTCACCTCGTTCAACGAGCAGACCACCGACGGCCTGAAGAAGGCGATCGCGGCAATCTCCAGGGAGATCCCGCAGGAGAAGCTCGCGGGCTATGTGATGGACCTGCGCAACAATCCGGGCGGCTTGCTCGACCAGGCCGTGTCGGTGTCGAGCGCGTTCCTTCAGCGCGGCGAGGTGGTCTCGACCCGCGGCCGCAATCCGGAGGAAACCCAGCGCTTCACCGCGCACGGCGGCGATCTCACCAAGGGCAAGCCGCTGGTGATCCTGGTCAACGGCGGCTCGGCTTCGGCCTCCGAGATTGTGGCCGGCGCACTGCATGACCACAAGCGGGCCACGATCATCGGCACGCGCTCGTTCGGCAAGGGCTCGGTGCAGACCATCATTCCGCTCGGCGCCGGTAATGGCGCGCTGGCGCTGACCACGGCGCGCTACTACACGCCGTCGGGCCGCTCGATCCAGGCCCAGGGCATTGCGCCCGATATCGAGATCCTCCAGGACGTGCCGCCCGAGCTGAAGGGCCGGATGGATACCATGGCGGAGTCCCAGATGCGCGGCCATCTGTCGGCCTCCGACGGCACCGAGCAGACCGGATCGCAGTCCTACGTCCCGCCGGAAGAGAAGGACGACAAGGCCCTGCATGCGGCCTACGACTTCCTGCACGGCGTCACCGCGAATGCGGTCGCCGCGAAGCCCGCGCCGAAGGCTGCGGTGCCGAACTGAACGTCGCGACGCCAAGATATCGCCCGGGAGTGGATGACCGCTCCCGGGCGATTTCATTTTGGGACCTCGCGTCAGCTCGTTGCTGCCTTTCGATTGAGGTGAAGGCGGAGGACTAACCCGCCTCGCGGCGGCGGCTCTCGTTGCCGTCGCGCTGGGCGAGGCGGCTGCGATGGAGCGCGAACAGCTCCAGCACCTTGTCGGCCGGCTTAGCGGCGCTGAACAGATAGCCCTGCATCTCGGAGCAGCCGAGCGTGCGGAGCAGGCGCCGCTGCTCCTCGGTCTCGACGCCCTCGGCGGTGGTGGTCATGCGGCGGGCGGCCGCAAGGTTGACGACGGCCTGGACGATGCTGGCGGAGCCGTCGGGGCCGGCGATATCGTTGACGAAGCAGCGGTCGATCTTGATCTTGTCGAAGGGGAAGCGGTGGAGGTAGCTCAGCGAGGAGTAGCCGGTGCCGAAATCGTCGAGCGCGATGTGCACGCCGATGGCACGGAGCTGGTGCAGGATCGCCAGCGCGGTGTCGTCGTCGCGGATCAGCACCGCCTCGGTGATCTCGAGCTCGAGCCGGCTCGCCGGCAGGTTGGAGGCGGCGAGCGCCGCCATGATCTTCAGCGCCAGCGTGCCGCTCTTGAACTGCACCGGCGAGACGTTGACGGCGAGACGGATGTCGTCGGGCCATGTGGCCGCGTCGCGGCAGGCGGTCGCCAGCACCCATTCGCCGATCTCGTTGATCAGGCCGGTATCCTCCGCGATCGGGATGAACTCGGCCGGCGAGACCATGCCGCGCTCTGGGTGGCGCCAGCGCACCAGTGCCTCGCAGCCGGTGATGCGATCGTCCTTCAGGCCGAGGCAGGGCTGGTAATAGACCTCGAGGCCGTCATCGGCGATGGCGTGGCGCAGGTCGATCTCGAGCTGCCGCCGCTCGCGGACCTTGGCGTCCATCTCCGGCTCGAAGAAGCGATAGGTGCGGCGTCCGGCGGATTTGGCGGCGTACATCGCCATGTCCGCATTCTTCAGGAGCTGGTCCAGCGCGGTCCCGTGCCCCGGCGCCAGCGCGATGCCGATGCTGGCGTCGGTGGTGAGGTGGTGGCCCATGCAGTCGAAGGGTGCGCGGATGGACTCGAAAACCCGGGCGACGAGATCGTTGACCTGGTCCGGCGACGTCACTGCGCTCTGCACGATGGCAAATTCGTCGCCGCCGAGCCGCGCCACGAAATCCGCCGGGCCCGCGCAGCGGCTGAGGCTCGTTGCGACCGATTTCAGGAGCTCGTCGCCAACGAGGTGGCCGAGCGCGTCGTTGACGCCCTTGAACTCGTCGATGTCGATGTAATGCACCGCGATCTCTTCGCCGTCGGCGATGGCGGCCAGCTCCTGCCGCAGATGCTCGTGGAACATGGCGCGGTTGGGCAGGTCGGTCAGCGCGTCGTAATGGGCGAGGTGGGTGATGCGCTCCTCGATGCGCCGGCGCTCGGTGATGTCCTCGTGCGTCGCCACCCAGCCGCCGTCCGCGAGCGGTTCGTTGAGGATGTGGATCGAGCGCCCGTCGGCGGTGTCGACCACCATGGAGCTGCGCGCGTGGACGTCCCCCAGCACGCGCGCGACATAGTTGTCGACGTCGCCGGTGAACGAGCCGGTCGCCCTGCGGTGGGCGATGATGTCGTGGAAGCTGGAGCCGGGCTTCACCACCTCGGGTGATAGGCCGTACATCTCGATATAGCGTTGGTTGCACACCACGAGACGCTGCTCGGCGTCGAACAGTAGCAGGCCCTGGGTCATGTTGTTGACGGCGCGGTCGAGGCGCTGCTTTTCCAGCATCAGCCGTTCCCGCGAGCGGCGGTGCTGCTCCAGAAGCTTGCGCACGATCGCGATCAGCACGCCGGCGATGGCGAGCGCGGAAGCGGCGGCGACCGAGATCAGGATGCCGATCTGCTCGCGCCAATCCGTCAGGGCCGCCGCGCGCGTCGCGGTGGCCATCATCAGGATCGGGAAGTGGGGCAGGGCATGCGAGGAGATCATGCGGTCCTCGCCATCGACGGGGCTGATGAAGCGTCCGGTAAAATGGTCGAGGCTGAAGACTCTCTGTTGCGCGAACGGGCCATTCCTGAAGTTCCGCCCCATCAATTCGCCGGAATGCGGGTAGCGGGCGAGCAGCGTGCCGTCACGATGCAGCATCGAGATGGTCGCGCCCTCGCCGAGCACGACGGACTCGAAGAACTTCTCGAAATTGGCCGGCTCGATGCCGCGTCCGACCACGCCCATGAACTCGCCGTTCGGGCCGACGATCTTGCGGACGATCAGGATGGTCCATGCGCCCGAAATGCGGCTATGCACCGGCTCGATCAGGACGTCGGGCGCATTGGGGGCGTATCGGAAGGTGCGGAAATAGGCGCGATCGGCGACGTTGACCTTCGGAGCCGGCCACGCCATCGACGAGTTGATCAGATTGCCTTCGGCATCGATGACGTTGACGCCGCCCATGTAGGGAAGCGCCTCGATCTTCGAGCGCAGCAGACGGTGGATGTCCTGGCCGGAAAGGCGCTTGCGATAGTCTTCCGCGCTGGCAATGCCGATCGCGTGGACGTGGTCGACGAAATCCTTCTGGATGACCGCGAAATCCTGCAATTGCTGATCGAAATGATGAGCGAGCATCAGCACGGTGTTTTCGAGCTCGCGGCCGGAGTTGCGCAGCGCGCGCTCGCGGAAGTTCTGCGCCATCAGGACCGCGCCGACGGCGATAGCGGCGATCAGCAGCGTGCCGCCCACGACCAGCCAGCGGATCGGTCCGCTGCGCACGAAGGCCTGGTCAAAGAGGCGACTGCCGTATTTCGTCATCATGTGGATCGTTGCCGCACACACGCCAGGATCAATTCCTGATCCTCAAAACATCCGTCGGTTTACGGGAACGGTGTGGAGGCGAAGTTAGGAAGCGCGGTTAATGCGACATGAACGTCCACACGCAAAAGCAATCGATACGAGGCTGGACGTGCAGAAATTGCCGCAAGGTTCCTGCGATGCCGATCAATTCCTGCCGGTCATGCGCCGATCAACCAAGGCTTAACCATCTAACATGCTGACGCTCCTCAAGGCGGCATTGGCACGTAATTTGCGAACACGCATGCCAACGAGACAGTGAGGACATGACGATGAAAAACACGTTGAAGAACTTCCTCGCCGACGAGCGCGGCGCGACCGCGATCGAATACGGCCTGATTGCAGCCGGCATCGCGCTTGCGATCATCACCGTCGTGAACGGCATGGGCAGCAAGCTCAACACCAAATTCAGCTCGATCAGCACGTCGCTGAAGTGAGAACCACGCGCTCAGGCGCGGTAATGGCCGGACTTGCCGCCGAGCTTCTCGACGAGATGGATGCCCTCGATGCGCACGCCGCGCTCGACCGCCTTGATCATGTCGTAGATGGTGAGGCAGGCGACGGACACGGCCGTGAGCGCCTCCATCTCGACGCCGGTCGGGCCCGTCACCTTCACGCTGGCACGGACGAGGCAGCCCGGCAGCTTTGCGTCGGGCTCGATATCGACCGTGACCTTCGACAGCGCGAGCGGATGGCAGAGTGGGATCAGCTCCGAGGTGCGCTTGGCGGCCATGATGCCGGCGATGCGCGCGGTGCCGAGCACGTCGCCCTTCTTGGCGTTGCCCGAGACAATGAGATCAAGCGTCGCCGTGGTCATGAGGACGCGGCCTTCCGCGACCGCAAGCCGTTCGGTCGCGGGCTTGTCCGAGACGTCCACCATCCGCGCCTCGCCGGAGGCGCCGATATGGGTGAGGGCAGGGCCGGCCTTGGTCTTGGCAGCTTTGGTCTTGGTGGGCCTTGTCTTGGCCGGCTTGCGCGCCATGTCAGCGCGTACCGGTCGCGCGGCCCGTCGTCTCGCGCGCGAGCAGCGTACGCGTGGCGGCGGTCACATCGGTCTGCCGCATCAGGCTCTCGCCGACCAGGAAGGTCGACATGCCGACGCGCTCGAGCCGGGCGAGGTCGGCAGGCGTGAAGATGCCGCTCTCGCCGACCATCAGCCGGTCCCCGGGGATCAGCGGCGCCAATGCTTCGCTGGTCGCGAGCGTGGTCTCGAAGGTGCGCAGGTTCCGATTGTTGACGCCGATCATCGGCGAGCGAAGCTTGAGCGCGCGGTCGAGCTCGGCGCGGTCGTGGATCTCGATCAGCACATCCATGCCATGGGCGATAGCCGTGTCTTCCAGGTCCCTGGCGGTGGCGTCGTCGAGCGCGGCCATGATGATCAGGATGCAGTCGGCGCCATGCGCGCGGGCTTCGACCACCTGATAGACGTCGAACATGAAGTCCTTGCGCAGCACCGGCAGCGACGTCGCCGCGCGCGCGGCCACCATGAAGTCGAGATGGCCCTGGAACGACGGCGTGTCCGTCAGCACCGAGAGGCAGGCGGCGCCGCCGGCCTCATAGGCCTTGGCAAGCTCTGGCGGATCGAAATCGGCGCGGATCAGCCCCTTCGACGGCGAGGCCTTCTTGACCTCGGCGATCAGCGCGAAGTCGCCGCCGGCATGCTTGGCCTTGATGGCGCACAGGAAGCCGCGCGGTGCGGCCTGCGCCTTGGCCCTTGCTTCGACAACGGAGAACGGCTGCGCGCGCTTGGCAGCCGCGATCTCTTCGCGCTTGTACGTCTCGATCTTGGTCAGGATGTCCGACATGTCAGGCTCAGCCGTTGGAGACCGCGATCAGATGCTTCAGCCGTGCATTGGCCGCGCCGCTATCGAGCGATTTTGCGCCAATCGCGACGCCCTCCTTGAGGTCCTTGGCCCGCCCGGCCACGATCAGCGCGGCGGCAGCGTTCATCAGCGCCACGTCGCGGTAAGCGCTCGGCTTGCCGTTGAGCACGCTTTGCAGCGCAATCGCATTGGCGTCGGCATCTCCTCCCTTGAGCGCACCGGGCTCGCAGCGCGGCAGCCCCGCTTCCTCCGGCGTCACCTCGAAATTCCTGATCTCGCCATTGTGGAGCGAGGACACGAAAGTCGGGCCGGTGAGGGTGATTTCGTCGAGGCCGTCGGAGCCGTGCACCACCCAGGCGGATTCAGAGCCGAGGTTCTTGAGCACCTGCGCCAGCGGTTGCACCCACTGCCGCGAGAACACGCCGACCATCTGCCGCTTCACGCCGGCCGGATTGGACAACGGGCCGAGCAAATTGAAGATCGTGCGGGTGGCGAGCTCGACCCGGGTCGGGCCGACATTCTTCATGGCGGGATGATGGGCAGGGGCGAACATGAAGCCGATGCCGCATTCGCGCACGCAGCGCCCGACCTGCTCCGGCCTGAGGTCGATCCTCACCCCGAGCGAAGTCAGCACATCGGCAGCGCCGGAGCGCGAGGACAGAGCGCGGTTGCCGTGCTTGGCCACCGGCACGCCGGCGCCCGAGACGATGAAGGAGGCGCAGGTCGAGACGTTGACCGAGCCGGAGCCGTCGCCGCCGGTGCCGACGATGTCGATGGCGTCGGGCGGTGCAGTCACGGTCAGCATCTTGGAGCGCATCGCCGCGACTGCGCCGGTGATCTCGTCCACGGTCTCGCCGCGCACCCGCAGCGCCATCAGCAGGCCGCCCATCTGCGAGGGCGTGGCTTCGCCCGACATCATGGCGTCGAAGGCGGAAGCCGCTTCGTCACGCGACAGGCTGGCGCCGGTCGCCACTTTTCCAATGATCGATTTCAGGTCGTCCATCGCGTGCTTTCAACTCACTGGTTCGCGCCGGTCACCTGCGCGAAGGCGGCCTGATTAATGGTGGTCCCGATGTCGGTTTCAAGCTTGTTGACGTAGGCCGCGACCTGCTCCTCGGTCTGCGCCCGGTCGAGGCTGTCTTTCAGCTTCTTGACCGCGTCGGAGGCGGCGTCGACCGCGGGATCGATGATGTCGGTGACGCGGAAGACGATCACTTCGCTGCCGCCGCTCACGGGCGTCTGTCCAACGCCGTCCTTGGCGGTGCGGAAGGCGGCCGCCACGACGGTGCCGGGCACGCCGGCGGGCGAGTCGTCGCGCTTCAAACCGGTCGCGGTCTCGACCTTGGCGCCGATCGCTGCGGCTGCATCGGCAAGCTTGCCGCCTGTTTCGAGCTTCTGCACCATCTCGGTCGCCTTGGCCTTCAGCTTGATCGCGATCTGGTCCTGGCGCCAGCGGGCCTCGACCTGGTCGCGGACCTCGTCGAGATTGCGATCGCGCGAGGGCGTGATGGCGAGCACGTCGTACCAGACATAGCCGCCCTTGAACGAGATCGCGTCGTTGTCGACGCCGACGTCGGTGTTGAAGGCCTGCGACACCACGTCGAGGCCCTGCGGGACGTTGGCGACCGGCTGGCCGTTCGGGGCGCGGCCGGAACGGTCGACGGCGTCGATGGTCACGGCGGTGAGGCCGAGCTTCTGCGCCGCGTCGATCACGCTGGAGCCGCCGCCGCGTTCGTCTTCCATCTTGTCGCGGAGATCGGCGACCTTGACGCGCGCGCGCTCGGTCGCGATCTCGCGCTTGATGTCGCCGACGAGGCTGGCGTAGTTCGCCTCGACGCCCGGCTCGATCTTGTCGACCTTGACGATCGCGGTGCCGAGACGGCCCTGGATCGGCTGGCTGATCTCGCCCGCGGCAAGCGCGAAGGCGGCGTCGCCCACCGCCGGGTCGAGCGACGATTTGGTCACGAGCCCGAGATCGACGTCGGAGGCGCTCAGTCCGCGCTCCTTGCCGAGATCTTCGAACGACATTCCGCCGGCGAGGCGCTCGCGTGCGGTCTGCGCCTCGGCCGCGTTGGGGAACACGATCTGGTGGATCTGGCGCTTCTCCGGCGTGCCGAGCCGGTCCTTGCGCTGTTCGAACACCTTCTTCGCGTCCTCGTCGGAGACTTCGGTCCATTTGCCGATCTCTTCCGGCGAGATCACGACGAAGGCAATCTTGCGATATTCGGGCGCGCGGAACTGGACCTTGTGATCCTCGAAATAGGTGGCGAGCGCCTCGGGCGAGGGCGCATCGATGGTGCCTGCCTGGGCCGCGTCGAGCCTGACGAACTCGATGGCGCGCTGCTCGTTCTGGAAACGCGTCAGCACGTCGATCATCGCCTTCGGCGGCTCGAGGCCGGCGCCGATCGTGCCGGTGATCTGCCGGCGCAGCGACACCTTGCGCTGCTCGGAGACGTAGCGCTGCTCGGTATAGCCGAAATTGCGGATCACGGCCTGGAAGCGGTTCGGATCGAAGCTGCCGCCGACGCCCTTGAAGTTGGGGTCGTTCATGATGACCTGGCGGATCTGGTCGTCGGACTGGCCGAGCCCGAGCCGGCGCGCCTCTTCGTCGAGGGCTGCTTCCGCGATCGTCTGCTGCAGCACCTGACGGTCGAGCCCGAAGGCGCGGGCCTGATCAGGCGTCAGCGGACGGCCGAACTGGCGGCTGATCTGTTGCAGGCGGTCGGTATAGATCTGGCGGAACTCGTTCAGCGAAATCTCGGTGCGGCCGATCTTGGCCACCGTGGACTGCCCGAAGCCCTTGAAGATGTCGGCGATGCCCCAAATGCCGAAACTGACGATCAACACACCCATCACCACGGCCATAATGGTCTTGCCGAGCCAGTTTGATGAGGCCTTGCGCATTCCTCGAAGCATTTGGTCCAACTTGTTTGGTCAGGAGGGGAACGGGAGCGCGTCTTAATGCAGATTCCGCAACAGCGCGTCACCAAATTGATCAATCATCATAAAGTGGCGGCTTTCCCCCCGCAACCTCAGGTCACGTGGCCTCACGAAGCTGCGGTTAAAAGCCCTTAGGTCTCTGGAACTGCCGCAGCGGCTCTGCTAGCGCATGCACAAACCTCATTTTGCTGGAAATTGACATGACCGACGCCATCCGACCGCTGATCGCCGGCAACTGGAAAATGAACGGGCTGAAGGCCTCCGTTGCCGAATTCGACGCCATGCTCAATGGCGCGGCAGAGGTGGCCGCCAAAGCCGATCTGCTGGTCTGCCCGCCGGTGACCCTGATCGCGGCCTTTGCCGACAAGGCGCGCGGCAAGAAGGTCGCAGTGGGGGCCCAGGATTGCCACCCCAAGGCCTCCGGCGCCCATACCGGCGACATCGCCGCCGAAATGCTGGCGGATGCGGGTGCGACCGCCATCATCGTTGGCCATTCCGAGCGCCGCGCCGACCATGGCGAGGGCGATGCTTTGGTGCGGCAAAAGGCGGAAGCCGCCTGGCGGGCCGGGGTGACGGCGATCGTCTGCATCGGCGAGACGCAAGCCCAGCGCGATGCCGGCCAGACCCTGGACATCCTGCGTGGCCAGCTCGACGGCTCGCTGCCGGACGGTTCTACCGCGGCCAACCTCGTCGTCGCCTATGAGCCAGTCTGGGCCATCGGCACAGGCCTGACCCCCACGGCCCAGGATGTCGAGCAGATTCATGGGTTTATCCGGGAATTCCTGACCTCCCGGTTTAGGGCGGACGGCGCCAAGATGCGGATCCTCTATGGCGGCTCGGTCAAGCCGTCGAACGCGGCCGAGCTGATGGCCGTGAAGAACGTCAACGGGGCGCTGGTCGGTGGCGCCAGCCTCAAGGCGGCCGATTTCCTTGCGATCGCCAAGGGCTGTCCCTAGCTAAACCAAACCGTTGGTCGGGACCCGATCGGGGGTGGCAATGCCGTTTCCGATCGTGTAACACCGCGCAACTTCAGGAAAACCCGCGAAGCGCGATCGGCCGCCGTCTCGGCGCTGTCGGCTTGTGACGGAAGGGCACTATGCAGACTGTTGTCATCGTCATCCATCTCATGATCGTCGCCGTCATGATCGGCGCCGTCCTGCTCCAGAAGTCGGAAGGCGGCGGCCTCGGCATGGGCGGAGGCGCGGGCTTCATGTCGAGCCGCGGCACCGCGAATCTTTTGTCGCGGACGACTGCGATCCTCGCCGCCGGCTTCTTCCTGACCAGCCTGTTCCTGTCCTGGTACGCCGGATACAACCGCGCGCCTTCATCGATCATTGGCCAGCCGGCATCGCAGGGCCAGCCGGCCGGCGGATCGCCGATTGCGCCGCCGACCTCGGGCGGCATCCTGGATTCGCTGAAGAAGGCCGACGAGCAGCAGCAGGCCCCGGCCCCGAGCGGCCCGCAGGTACCTCGTTCGCAATAAAGCAGGGGGGCCATGCAGCGCGGCTTCTACCGTTCTGCATCAACAATCCCCATCAAGGCACTGTCACCACTCTTCGTTCCGGTTCACCCACAGGCCCGCAAAATCTTTGGGGCGGAATACGAATCGCTTTGGCGAATCGAATTCGAGGGATTAGAGGTTAAGTCCCATGGCGCGGTACATATTCATCACCGGCGGCGTGGTTTCTTCGCTCGGCAAGGGTCTGGCTTCGGCGGCACTCGGTGCGCTGTTGCAGGCCCGGGGCTACAAGGTCCGCCTCCGTAAGCTCGACCCCTATCTCAACCTCGATCCCGGAACGATGTCGCCGTATCAGCACGGCGAAGTGTTCGTGACCGATGACGGCGCGGAGACCGATCTCGATCTCGGTCACTACGAGCGCTTCACCGGGCGGCCGGCGACCAAGGCCGACAACATCACGACGGGGCGCATCTACCAGGACATCATCACCAAGGAGCGCCGCGGCGATTATCTCGGCGCGACCATCCAGGTGGTTCCGCACGTCACCAACGCCATCAAGGAATTCGTCCTCGACGGCAATGACGATTACGACTTCGTGCTGGTCGAGATCGGCGGCACCGTCGGCGACATCGAGGGCCTGCCGTTCTTCGAGGCGATCCGCCAGCTCAAGAACGAGCTGCCGCGCGATCATGCCGTTTACATCCATCTCACGCTGCTGCCCTACATTCCGAGCGCTGGCGAATTGAAGACGAAGCCGACGCAGCACTCGGTGAAGGAGCTGCGCTCGATCGGCATTCAGCCGGACATCCTGCTCTGCCGCACCGACCGCGAGATCCCGAAGGAAGAGCGGCGCAAGCTCGGGCTGTTCTGCAATGTGCGCGAAAGCGCGGTGATCGAGGCGCGCGACGTCGACAACATCTATGCCGTCCCCGAGGCCTACCACAATGCGGGCCTCGACGACGAAGTGCTCGCCGCTTTCGGCATCGCCTCGCGGATTCCGCCGGAGCTGCGGAGCTGGCAGCAGATCAACGAGCGCGTGCGCAATCCCGAAGGCAACGTTACCATCGCGATCGTCGGCAAATACACCGGCATGAAGGATGCGTATAAGTCGCTGATCGAGGCGCTCTCGCATGGCGGCATCGCCAACAAGGTGAAGGTCAATCTCGACTGGATCGAGAGCGAGATCTTCGAGAAGGAAGATCCCGCGCCGTTCCTCGAGCACGTCAACGGCATCCTGGTGCCCGGCGGATTCGGCCAGCGCGGCGCGGAAGGTAAGATCCGTGCGGCGCAGTTCGCGCGCGAGCGTGACGTGCCGTATTTCGGCATCTGCTTCGGCATGCAGATGGCGGTGATCGAAGCCGCGCGAAATCTCGTCGGCATCGAGGACGCCAACTCCACCGAATTCGGCCCGACCAAGGAGCCCTTGGTCGGCCTGATGACGGAGTGGCTGCGCGGCAACGAGCTCGAGAAGCGCTCGCAGGCCGGCGATCTCGGCGGCACCATGCGGCTCGGCGCGTATCCGGCGGCGCTCAATCGCGGCAGCCGCGTCTCGCAGGTCTATGGCGGCGCGACCGAGATCTCCGAACGCCACCGCCACCGCTACGAAGTGAACACCGCGTACAAGGACCGTCTCGAGCAGCACGGCCTGAAATTCTCAGGGTTGTCGCCCGACGGCGTCCTGCCGGAGATCGTCGAGTACGAGGATCATCCCTGGTTCATCGGCGTCCAGTTCCACCCCGAGCTGAAGTCGCGGCCTTTTGAGCCTCATCCTCTCTTCGCCTCGTTCATTCAGGCGGCGATGGTGCAGAGCCGGCTGGTCTGATGGCTCAGCGCGCGGCGGAGTAGTCGCGCGCGTGATGGATCGGCTCCAACGCGACTCGCGTCGAGGGGGCCGGCGCAAGCGATCCCGTGACGAGTTTCATCTGCGGCCGCCGCGTCAGCTTGTAGACGGCGGCCGGCGGCACGTTCAGCAGGGCGCGATCGACCAGGGTGGCACGTAAGCCCAGCCGATCGAGAATCGGCCGCGGCACCGGGCAGCTCATGCCGTAGGTGAACTGGTAGAAGGCACCGCCGGGGCGGACGTAGCTGAAAGCGCCGCCGACGATGGAGACGACCTTGCGCGTCGACATGTTGAGCAGCGGCAGACCGCTCACGACCGCGCCGACCGGCGTGCCGTCATAGAGGCGCTCCGTGGTCAGCCGCCCCGCATCCATCCACAACACGCGCGCGTTGGGGAAGCGCAATTGCAGGAGCTTCATGAAGTCGGAGCCGTATTCGATCAGCGTGAGGTCCTGCTGGCGCACGCCGCGTTTCAGGAGCTTGTAGGTGAATGCGCCGGTGCCGGGACCGAGCTCGAGAATCGGGCCGCTCGATGCGGTGATCTCCCGCGTGATCAGATCGGCGAGCGCCGCGCCTGATGGCGCGATCGCGCCGACCCGACGCGGGGCCGACATCCAGGACAGGAAGAAGGAGAGGAAATCGTTGGGCATGCGCACTCCGGCATCTTGGTTGCACCTCGAAAGATCAGAGATGAGGCGGATGCAGTGTCACGGCCGTGCATTGCGACAGCATTGCGCTGTGAGGGGCGCAGTCGGATTGATTCAACCCTGCGGGATTGGGCGCAGCGTTATTCTGAAACAGGCGCCGCCGTCCGGCCCGTCCGTGACCGAGACGTGGCCGCCATGCAGGTGCACGATCTCGCGCACCATGTTGAGGCCGAGGCCGGCGCCGCGATCGAGCGGCGTCAGCCGATAGAACGGCTCGAAGATCTGCTCGCGTTGTTCGGCGGGAATGCCGGCACCTTCGTCCGTGACTTCGATGCTCGCGGGTCTGCTGACGCGAATGCCGATGGTGCCGCGGCGAGGGCCGTGCTGAATCGCATTTTGCACGAGGTTGGTCAGCGCGCGTTCCAGCGCGGCCGCGTCACCGATCGTCTCGATCGGCGTCGTGGGTGCATCGAGCGCCAGCTCGTAGCCGGCGGCAATCGCCAGCGGCGCGAGGTCGGCAGCAGCGCCTTGCGCGACCCGGACAAGGTCGACGCGCGCGAACGGATGGCCGCAGCGGTCGAGCCGCTGAATGTCCAGCAACTGCTCGGCAAGCGTCGCCAGCCGCGCGGCATCTTCCAGCAGCCGGGTCTTGTCCGGCCCCGGGGCAAGCGACTCCAGGCGCGTGTTGAGGATCGCGATCGGCGTGCGCAGCTCGTGTGCGGCGTCGGCGACGAAACGCTTGTGGCGGGCATAGCCCTGGTCGAGCCGCGCCAGCGCGTCATTGACCGCGGTCACGAGCGGCACGACCTCCAGCGGAATTCTCTCCACCGACAGGCGCGCGCCGCGCTGATGGATGTCGATGCGACGCGCCTGGTCCGCGGTCGTATCAAGTCCTCTGAAGGCGCGCTGCACGATCACCGGTGTCGCGATGAAGGTCGCGGTTCCCATCAGAAGCAGGCCGGGCAGGGCGATGCCCAGGAATGCAAGCGATGTCATGACCAGCGCCTTGGCGCCGGTCAGCCGGCCCTGCGTCGCCGTGATGACCTGCACGTTGCCGGCCTCGGTGTCGACCCGCTTCAGCCGCGCCGCCGGTTTGCGCGGATCGTCCTCGAACATCTGCCAGCCGAGCCGCGCCTGGCTGATCTGGTCGAGGCCGCCGCCGATCGCGGCGAATTCGGCCGGCACGGCACCTTCGGCGAGCGAATGTCCCTGCCGGTCGCGGACCAGGAACCAGAGGTCCGGTGTCTCGCTACGCAATTGTTTGAGCTCGGGCGTCGGCCGCACGGTCAGGCCGCCCTGTGCGTCGCGCGCGAGTGCGCGCTGCACGACGTCGATCACGCGATCCTCGTCGCGCTCGGCGAGCACAAATCCTGACGCGCACAGCGCCCCGACGACGACGGCAACCAGTGCCAGGAGCAGCGCGGCCTGGAGCGAGAGCAGGCGCCAGCTCAGGCGCGAGCGCAGGCAATAGGGATCGTCGTGCCTGCTCATGGCAGCTTCTTCAGGAGATAGCCGACGCCGCGAATGCCGTGGATCTCGATGCCGGCATCCGCCTCGGCGAGCTTGCGGCGCAGCCGCGAAATATGCGTGTCCAGCGCGTTCGACTGGATCTCGTCGTCGAAATTGTAGACGGCCTCTTCCAGCGCCGAGCGTAGCACGGTGCGGCCGAGGCGGCGGATCAGCGCCTCGAGCACCAACAGCTCGCGACGCGGCAGCTCGAACGGCTGGCCATCGATGCTCGCCTCGCGATGGCCGACATCGAAGGCGAGGCGGCCGGCACGGATGACATCCGGCGTAAGTCCCGCGGGGCGCCGCATCACGGCGCGCAGGCGCGCCAGCAGCTCCTCGACCGCGAACGGCTTGGCCAGATAATCGTCGGCACCGCTGTCGAGCCCGGCGATCCGGTCGGCGAGCTCGCCGCGCGCGGTCAGGACGATGATCGGCACGCCGTCGGCGCGCGCCCGGAGCTTCGGGATCAGTGCAAGGCCGTCGCCGTCGGGGAGCTGGCGGTCGAGCAGGACCGCGACATGGACGTCGGCGGAAATGGCCTCTTCCGCCTCGGCAAGGGTAGGGGCGTGGTCTACCACCATGTCGTAGCGCTTCAGCGCTGACGCCAGCGCGCCGGCCATCTCCGCCTCATCCTCGACGAGCAAAATCCGCATGATCCGGCACCTGGGCTTCAACCAAAGCCATTCTAGCGGCCCGATCATTGCGGCAGCATTGCGGGAGCCGGATGAGGTGCTTTGCCGAAGGGCTGTCTAGCCATGCGCGAAACGCGACGGGGGCGATCGGGCAGGGCGCAAGACACCATCATGGCCAACCGTTATAACCGCCCCATCCGTTCGGGGAGGAAGTCAGAATGATCTACGAAATGCGCATCTATCGCTGCGTGCCCGGCCGCTTGCCCGCGCTCTTGAAGCGGTTCGAGACGGCGACGCTGAAGATTTGGGAAAAGCACGGCATCCGCCAGGCCGGATTCTTCACCACGCTGATCGGTGAATCCAGCCAGGCGCTGACCTATTTCCTGGCCTGGGAGTCGCTCGCCGAGCGCGAGAAGAAGTGGGGCGCGTTCGTGACCGATCCGGACTGGCTCGAGGCACGGGCGAAGTCGGAGGCGGACGGCCAGATCGTCGGCAATATCGTCAGCCAGCTCCTGACGCCGACCGCTTTCTCGGCGGTGAAATAGCGCCGGCGGCGCCCGCGGAACTTCGGCGCAACCCTGATATTCTGACAGCCCGGGCCGAATGGGGTTGATCCGACCCCGATGGCGGTTATGGTCGCGCGGAAACGAGGGATTTGCCTTGAGCTCTTCGACGTCAGCGGCGCCGGTCGTCACCATTGGCAGGGTCAAATTCGGCAATGATCTGCCGATCTCGATCATTGCGGGACCCTGCCAGCTCGAAAGCCGCCAGCATGCGCTGGAGGTGGCCTCCGCGTTGAAGGAGATCGCCGCGCGGCTGAACGTCGGCCTCGTCTACAAGACGTCGTTCGACAAGGCCAACCGCACCAGTGCGTCGGCGGCGCGCGGGCTCGGGCTCGCGCAGTCGCTGCCGATCTTCGCCGAAATCAGATCCTCGCTCGGCCTGCCGGTGCTGACCGACGTGCACGAGGCCACGCAATGCGCAGAGGTTGCGCAGGCCGTGGACATCCTGCAGATCCCGGCCTTCCTGTGCCGGCAGACCGATCTGCTGCTGGCGGCGGCCGCGACCGGCAAGGTCGTCAACGTCAAGAAGGGCCAGTTCCTGGCGCCCTGGGACATGGCGAACGTCGTCACCAAGATCACGAGCGCGAGCAATCCGAACGTGCTCGTCACCGAGCGCGGCGCCTCCTTCGGCTACAACACGCTGGTCTCCGACATGCGCGCGCTGCCGATCCTGGCGCGCACCACCGGTGCGCCCGTGATCTTCGACGCCACCCATTCGGTGCAGCAGCCGGGCGGGAAGGGGACGTCCTCCGGCGGCGAGCGTGAATTCGTGCCGGTACTTGCGCGCGCGGCGGTCGCGGTCGGCGTCGCCGGCGTCTTCATCGAGACCCATCCCGACCCTGATAGCGCGCCTTCCGACGGCCCTAACATGGTGCCGCTGCGCGAGTTCGAAGGGCTGATCCGCAGGCTGATGGCGTTCGACGCGCTCGCAAAGAATCCGCGCTGATGCAGCAAGGCGAGGCGCGGCCGCACGATCACGGTCTGCCGGCCGCGCTCTACGTCATTTCCGGCGCGAGCTTCGCCGCGGCGCTGTCGGCGCGTGCGCTCGATCCGGTGCTGCCGCATGTCGCCGAGGATTTTGGCGTCAGCATCGCGACCGCCGCGGGCTTTGCCGCGGTGTTCGCTTTCACCTTCTCGATCATCCAGCCGATTGTCGGCGCGGCCGCCGACCTGTTCGGCAAGACGCGGCTGATGATCGGCTGCCTCGCGCTGCTCGGCCTTGCCAATATTCTTGGCGCGCTCTCGACCTCGTTCTCGGTTCTGTTTGCGACCCGCATCCTTGCCGGCATAGGCTCCGGCGGAGTGTTTCCGGTGGCGCTCAGCCTGACCAGCGACCTGGTCGGTCCGGAGAAGCGGCAGGTCGCGATCAGCCGCACGCTCGCCGGCGCCATGACCGGCAATCTGCTCGGAGCCTCGGCCTCGGGCCTGATCGGCGACTTCCTCGGCTGGCGCGGCGTGCTGGCGGTGCTCGGCGTGCTCGTGATCGTTGCCTCGATCGCGGTTGCCGCCGGCTTTCGCGGCGCCAAGGTCAAGCATCCGCCGAAGACGAGCCTGTCGGCGCTGAAGGCCGGCTATCGCACCATCTTCACCAACCCCAATGCCTATGTGTGCTATTCGGCGGTGTTCGTCGAAGGCTGCTGCGTGCTCGGCCTGTTTCCCTACATCGCCTCGTTCCTGTTCGAGCTCGGCCAGACCTCGCTCTCGATCGCCGGCATCGTCATCGCGGGCTTCGCGGTCGGCGGCCTGTTCTACACGCTGACGGTGTCGCGCCTGTTGCCGTGGCTCGGCATGAAGGGAATGATGATCGCGGGCATGACGCTGGTGGCCTCGCAGCTCGTCGCCGTGGCTTTCGGTCCGCGCTGGGAAGTGCAGGCGCTGAACCTCGTCGTCATGGGCTGGGGCTTCTACATCGCCCATGGCTGTCTCCAGGTGTTCGCCAGCGAGCTGTCGGTCGAGGCGCGCGCCACCGCGCTGTCGCTGCATTCGTTCTTCTTCTTCATGGGACAGACGGTCGGGCCGCTCGCCTACGGCTTCGGCCTCCAGCACGGCGGCAAGATGCCGACGCTGTTCGCAAGCGCCGCGATCATGGTGGTCCTCGGCATCGTCTGCGCCCGGTTGCTCAAGCAGCGTGCACCATCCGACGCGCGCTGAGATTCCATTCGGTCCCTGAAAGGGGGCGCGCCCCACCACGACACCGTCGGCCCCGTATACATGGCACACGAATTGCTTTTATTCTGGGCAAATCGAGGTGCGAGACCGTGGACGCCCAGCCCACCCGTTTGCCCAGCGTAGCCGGCGCGACCCGGTCGGCCGGATATCCCACCAGGCCGCCACTGCGGCGTTTCCTGACCGATTGCTACGAGGAATTCAGGAGCGACGGTTCGGGCGAGCTTGCCGATTACATTCCTGAGCTGAAGCGCGCCAACCCCGATCATTTCGGCATCGCGCTCGTCACCATCGACGGCCATGTCTACGAGGTCGGCGACAGCGCGGTGCCGTTCACGATCCAGTCGGTCTCGAAGGCCTTCGTGTTCGCACTGGCGCTGGAGACGGTGGGCGAGGAGCGCGTCTCGGCCACCATCGGCGTCGAGCCGAGCGGCGAGGCCTTCAATTCGATCCGGCTCACCAACGACAACCGTCCCTTCAACCCCATGGTCAATGCCGGTGCTATTGCCTGCTCGGGCCTGATCTACGAGGTGGACGGCAAGGGCGCTTTCGAACGCGTCCGCTCAAAACTCAGCGAGTTCGCCGGGCGCGAGCTCGGCGTCGACGAGGCCGTGCATGCCTCGGAGACCGCGACCGGCAACCGCAACCGCGCGATCGCGTGGCTGTTGCGCAACTACGCGGTGCTGCCCGACGACGTCGACGCCGTGCTCGACGTCTATTTCCGCCAATGCGCGATCCTGGTGACGGCGCGCGACCTGGCGGTGATGGCGGCAACTCTCGCCAATCGCGGCATCAATCCGGTGACGGGCGCGCAGGTGATCACGCCGCACATCGTCGCCCGCACGCTGTCGGTAATGACGAGCTCGGGCATGTACGACTATGCGGGCGAGTGGACCTATCGCGTCGGCATCCCCGCCAAGAGCGGCGTCGGCGGCGGCATCGTCGCGGCGCTGCCTTCGCAGCTGGGACTGGGCACCTTCTCGCCGCTGCTCGACAATCACTTCAACAGTGTGCGCGGCTTGAAGGTCTGCGAGGCGCTGTCGGCGCGGTTCGATCTGCACATGCTCAACCGCAATGCCGACGTCCGTACCAGCATCATGGCGGACTACGACGTCTACGGCATCTCCTCGCGCCGCAGCCGCCAGCCGCACGAGCAGCAGATCCTCGACGAGCGTCACAGCGACATCCGAATCCTCGAGCTCGTCGGCGCGCTGAATTTCGGCACCATCGATTACGTCACGCGAAGACTCAGCAGTGAGCCGCCGAACGCGCCGCTATTGATCATCGATTTCCGCCGCGTGCCCGACATCACCGCGGCCGGTGCGGAGCTTCTGGGCGAGACGCTGACGGCGCTCGGCAATGCCGGCGTCACCGCGATTCTGTCCGGCCTCGAGGAGACCTCCGCGGTCTGGGCCGCGATCTCCGCGCGCATGGGGGATCCGCGACGGCTGCGCCGCTTCGCGCTGCTCGACGATGCCATCGAATGGGCCGAGGACCAGGTGATCTACCGCTTCGGCGGCTTCACCGACGTGAAGGAGAGCGCGCATCTCGGCGAGCAGGCGCTGCTGGCCGAGCTCGACGCGGACGAGATCGCCGCGATCGTGAAACTATCGACCACGCGCCACTACGCCGCCGGCCAGCGCATCATCGCCGCCGGCGAGCCCGCCAATTCGCTGTTCTTCCTGCAGAGTGGCATGGTCAGCGTGAAGCTGCGGAGCGGCGTGCGGCTGGCCTCGCTCGGTCCCGGCATGGAGTTCGGCGAGATGGCGATCCTGGAGAGAACCCGCAGCGCCGACGTGTTTGCCGATACGCCAGTTGCATGCCTCGAACTGCCGCTCGACCGCTTTGCCGACTACCGCCGCCTGCACCCGGAGACGTCGCTGAAGATCATGCGCAACCTCGCCGCGATCCTGGCGCGGCGGCTGGTTCTCGCGAATGCCAAGGTGGATCTGCTGAGCGCGTATTAGGGGGCGGGGCCTCCTCCCTAATTCGCACCACCCGCGGGGATCGGCTCCATGCCGCTCGCAATGATCGTGTCGCGGGCGGCGGGGGAGGCGAGGAACTTGATCAAGGCCCGTCCAGCATCGGGTTCTTTCGAAACGGTCGCGATGCCGGCTGAGAAGATCGTGATCTTCTGCAATTCGTTCGGCAGCGGTCCGACGATATCGATGCCCTGCACCGGCTTCAATTCGCTGATCTGCTGAAAGCCCAGTTCGGCCTCACCATGCGCGACGATCTCGCCGACCGGCGTGGCCGGGATCTTGCGCGCCTTGTCCTTCATGGCATCGGCAATGCCGAGCTTGTCGAACATCTCGGTCGAGACGTAGACGCCGCTGGCGCTATCCGAGTAAGCGATTGTCTTCGCCGCCAGCAGCGCACGCTTGACTGCCTCCGCCGAGCTGATGTCCGGCTTCGGCGCGCCCGACTTCACCGCGATTCCGATTGGCGATCTGGTCAGATCGACCTGGCTGCCGGCAACGACCTTGCCCTTGCCGGCGAGGTCGGTGAGGGCATAGCCCACCATGATCAGGACATCGGCCGGTTCGCCGCGCTCCAGCCTGACCGGGATCGCATTGGTGGTGGTGCCCATCGACGGCCCGAACGACGTCAGCACCTTGTGGCCGGTGGCTTTCTCGAACTCCGGCACGAGCGCCTGATAGGCAGCCGTCAGACCGCCGGAAATCATCACCCGGACCTCGGCAGCGTCGGACGCGCCGGTCAGCCACAGGACGCCCAAAAGGCCCAAGGCAAGGTTACGGAATGTTGCTGATGTCGATTTCATTGTCGCTCGTCTCCAACTAACCCCTGCCGCGATAGGGCGCGACGCCTTGCTCCGGCACCCACAGGCCCTTCGGCACCCGGCCGGTCTGCCAGAACACGTCGATCGGGATGCCGCCGCGCGGATACCAGTAGCCGCCGATGCGAAGCCATTTCGGCTTGATCTCGGAGGCGATGCGCTTGCCGATCATCACGGTGCAATCCTCATGGAAGGCGCCATGATTGCGGAAGCTCGCGATGTAGAGTTTCAGCGATTTCGACTCCAGTAGCCATGGGCCGGGCGCGTAGTCGATCATCAGATGCGCGAAATCCGGTTGTCCCGTGACCGGGCACAGCGAGGTGAATTCCGGCACGGTGAAGCGCACCAGATAGTCGGTGCCCTTTTGCGGATTGGGCACGCGGTCGAGCTGGGCTTCTTCCGGTGTGTGCGGCCATTCGACCGCGCGGCCGAGCTGGAGGGATTTTTTCGCCATCGTCGTCACATCCTTTTGCGGATGCCGGGATGGACGCAATTGGAGCTGCCGTCAACCAGTGGCGATGGTCTGGATCATGACGATCCGGTCGTTGCCGGACTCGCAGCCCCAGAGCTCGCCCGGCCTGCCGTCGAGCTGGCGGACATTGGCATTTGGCTTGTCGCTGGCGAAGACGTTGAACCGCTCGGTCGCGGGATCGAAGCGGACGATGGCATTGGCGGAGAAATCGGTCAGCCAGACCTTGTCCTTGTCATCGACATAAACCGCGTAGGTGCGGGGACGCTCGCCCGGCAGCTTCCAGGTCTTCCAGGAGCCGTCAGCGGGATCGTGCACCGACACATGGCCGCTGTTCCACTCGCTGACCCAGATCCGGCTCTTCGAATCCGACCAGACGCGCCGCGATCCCTGGCTCGGCGTCGGCGGCTCGACCACATTGGCGTTGCCGGTCGCAAGATCGATCTTCGCGATATAGCTGCCGGCGAGCGAGGCGTACCAGACGTCGCCCTTGGGCGTCACCGTGATGCCATAGGGGCCGACGCCCTTTGGCGCCCGGAACACGCTCATCTCGCCCGACTTCGGCGCAAGCCGGCCGTAATAGCCGGACTGGCCGGTGAACCAGTAGGCGCCGTCCTTGTCGAACACGCCGGTATTGAGATTGGCGGAGGCGAACTTTTCGGGCAGGCGGAACAGCGTGACCTTGAGGTCCTTGGGCTCCACCCGCGCGATCGCGTTCTGGCCGCCCTCGGTGATCCAGGGCGCGCCATCGGGGCCGATCGTCACGCCATGCGGCGCGGCGCCCTGGCCGAGGCTGACGGTCTTGAAGGTGCCATCCTTCGGATCGAGCCTGCCGAGCATGCCCTTGCCCTGCGCGGTGAACCAGACCGTGCCGTCGGGAGCCGGGGCGAGGTCGTGCAGGCCGATCCCGGCACTGATGGGGAAATATTTTGTCCGGAACGGGCCCTCCTGCGCAAAAGATGGGCGAACGGCGAGGAGGGCGGCGCTGGAGCCGAGAAACTGGCGGCGATTCATGGCGTTACCCCGACTGTTTCAGATTGAGGTTGGACGCGCGGACCAGATGCCGTCAAGTTTAGTCCTGGGCAATTCGCGCGTCAGTCGAAGCACGCCGTCCAAGCGTTCACATTTGCTTGCGCTCCGTGTAAGACCCGCGGCGAACCGATCAAATCTAACGAACGGAAGTGCAACATCATGACCGCCATCATCGACATCATCGGCCGCGAAATCCTCGACAGCCGTGGCAATCCCACCGTCGAGGTCGACGTCGTGCTGGAAGATGGCGCGCTCGGCCGCGCCGCGGTGCCGTCAGGCGCCTCCACCGGCGCCCATGAGGCGGTGGAACTGCGCGACGGCGACAAGGCCCGCTATCTCGGCAAGGGCGTCACCAAGGCGGTCGGCGCCGTCAACGGCGAGATCTTCGAGGCCTTGAGCGGCCTCGATGTCGAGCAGCAGGCCCAGATCGACCAGATCATGATCGATCTCGACGGCACGCCGAACAAGGGCCGCCTGGGCGCCAACGCCATCCTCGGCGTCTCGCTCGCCTGCGCCAAGGCGGCCGCGAACTCGCTCGACATGCCGCTCTACCGTTACGTCGGCGGCACCTCGGCGCGGCTGTTGCCGGTGCCGATGATGAACATCATCAATGGCGGCGTGCATGCCGACAACCCGATCGACTTCCAGGAGTTCATGATCCTGCCGGTCGGCGCGTCGAGCTTTGCCGAGGGCCTGCGTTACGGCGCGGAGGTTTTCCACACGCTGAAGTCGGAGCTGAAGAAGGCCGGCCACAACACCAATGTCGGCGACGAGGGCGGCTTTGCTCCGAACCTGCCGTCGGCGGACGCCGCGCTCGAATTCGTCATGAACGCGATCGGCAAGGCCGGCTTCAAGGCGGGCAGCGACATCGTGATCGGCCTCGACTGCGCCTCGACCGAGTTCTTCAAGGGCGGCAAATATGTCTATGAAGGCGAGGGCAAGACCCGTTCGATCTCCGAGCAGGCCAAGTACCTCGCAGACCTGGTTGCGCGTTATCCGATCGTGACCATCGAGGACGGCATGTCGGAAGACGACATGGACGGCTGGAAGGAGCTCACCGATCTCATCGGCAAGAAGTGCCAGCTCGTCGGCGACGATCTCTTCGTCACCAACGTCAAGCGCCTCGCCGAAGGCATCAAGGCGGGCCGGGCCAACTCGATCCTGATCAAGGTCAACCAGATCGGCACGCTGACCGAGACGCTCGCCGCCGTCGAGATGGCGCACAAGGCCGGCTACACCTCCGTCATGTCGCACCGCTCCGGTGAGACCGAGGATTCCACCATCGCCGACCTCGCGGTGGCCACCAACTGCGGCCAGATCAAGACCGGCTCGCTGGCGCGTTCCGACCGCACCGCCAAATACAATCAGCTCCTGCGCATCGAGCAGCAGCTCGGCAAGCAGGCGCTCTATGGCGGCAAGGCGGCACTGAAGGCGCTGGCATAAGCCAGCGCTTCGACAAGGACAGGGAGGATCGACATGAGCGATGGCAAGACCGGACTGCAACTGCGTTCGCTGATCAAGGCGAGTGGCGAGCTGGAAATCTCGCTTCTCGACGTGCCGACCCCCGAGCCCGCCGAGGACGAGGTCGTCGTCCGCGTCGAGGCGGCGCCGATCAACCCGTCCGACCTCGGCCTGCTCGTCGGCGCGGCCGACATGAGCACGGCCAAGGCCTCGGGCACGAAGCAGGCGCCCGTCATCACCGCAAAAGTGCCTGACGGTGCGATGCGCGCGATGGGGGCGCGGCTCGACCAATCCCTGCCGGTCGGCAATGAAGGTGCCGGCGTCGTCGTCAAGACCGGCTCGTCGGACGCTGCGAAGGCGCTGATGGGCAAGACGGTCGCGATGATCGGCGGCGCCATGTACTCGCAATTCCGGACCCTGAAGGCGAGGGACTGCCAGCCATTGCCTGACGGTACGACGGCAGCGGAGGGCGCGTCCTGGTTCGTCAATCCGCTCACCGCGCTCGGCATGACCGAGACCATGCGGCGCGAAGGCCACAAGGCGCTGGTGCATACCGCGGCCGCCTCCAACCTCGGGCAGATGCTGAACAAGATCTGCATCAAGGACGGCATCCCGCTCGTCAACATCGTGCGCAGCAAGGAGCAGGCAGAGATCCTGAACAAGATCGGCGCCAAATATGTCGTCGACTCCAGCGTGCCGAGCTTTCTCGACGATCTCACGGCCGCGCTGGTCGAGACCGGCGCCACCCTCGCGTTCGATGCCATCGGCGGCGGCAAGCTCGCCGGCGACATCCTCAACTGCATGGAAATCGCGATCAACAAGACCGCGAAGGAATACAGCCGCTACGGCTCCAGCGTGCACAAGCAGGTCTATGTCTACGGCGCGCTGGATATCCGTCCGATCGAACTGCCGCGCGGCTTCGGCATGGCCTGGGGCGTCGGCGGTTGGCTGCTGACCCCGTTCCTCCAGAAGATCGGTCCGGCTGATATCGGACGGCTGCGACAGCGCGTCGTGAATGAATTGAAGACCACCTTTGCCAGCCACTACACCAAGGTGGTGTCGCTTCAGGAGACGCTCGATCCCGCCAACATCGCGGTGTACGCCAAACGGGCCACCGGCGAAAAATTCCTCATCAACCCGAATAAGTCGTGACGAGCGACGGCGTCCAGGCCTGATCGAATCTATGCCTGGGCCGTGGGGCGAATGACGATCTCGCCGACGTCCACACTATCCGGCTGCGCTATCGCGAAGGCCATCGCCTCCGCGATGGCGCTCGCCGGAATGGCCATCGCCTTCATGCTTGCCTGCCCCGCGCGGCGCTGGATCAGAGTGCCGGCGAGGGTTTGGGATGGATCAACGCGCTGGTCGATGCCAGGATCGGCAAGGCCATCAGGCTGATGCACGAAGACGCCGCTCACCCCTGGACCCTGGACGCATTGTCCGAAGCGATCGCCATGTCGCGATCCGCGTTTTCGAAGCGGTTCAAGTCGCTTGTGGGGTTGGCGCCGCTCGACTACCTGCTTCGATGGCGAATGCGACTTGCACGCGATCAGCTGCGACGTGGAGCGACCGAAAAATTCCCCAACGCCCCAAATAAATTGTCGTGATCTGCGACGGCACCTCACCAAAGGAAGGTCTTGCCTTCTGAGCGAAGCCGGGGATTATTCCGCCGCCATTGAAAGCGGAAAACCGCAAGGGCTCAGAAGGGGACCTCTCCATGACCGATCTCAATCGCCGTCATCTGCTCGCAGGCGCCGCCGCCATCGGTGCGGCTGCCGCCACCGGACTTCGACCGACCATTGCCAATGCCTCAGTGCCGCAAAGCGGGGCGCAGGCACCCGGCTTCTATCGCTACAAGGTCGGCAGCTTCGAGTGCACCTCGATCAATGACGGCGCGCGCACCTTCCCGATGCCGGACAAGTTCGTCGTCAACGTCCCGAAGGAAGAAGCCGCAGCGGCCGGCGAGGCCGCCTACATGCCCAAAGGCATGGTCACGGTGCCGTTCAACCCGCAGCTCATCAACACCGGCTCCAGGCTGGTGCTGATCGACACCGGAAATGGAGTCGCCAACCTGGAGCCGAGCAAGGGTGCGGTCGGCCGTACGCTGCAGAACCTCCAGGCCGCCGGCGTCGATCCCAAGAGCATCGACGTCGTGCTGCTCTCGCATCTGCATCCCGACCACACCAACGGCATTCGCCTCGCCGACGGCGCGCTCGCGTTCCCGAATGCGGAGATCATGGTGCCCGGCAAGGACTGGGAGTTCTGGACCAGCGAGGACAACGCCGCCAAGGCCGAGTCCAACGCGATGATGAAGAACTACTTCGCCAACGTGAAGAAGACCTTCGCCGGCCTCGAATCCAAGGTCACCAAGTACGAGTGGGGCAAGGAGGTCGCGCCCGGCATCACCTCGATCGCGACGCCCGGCCATACGCCCGGCCACACCTCGTTTGCGGTCGCGTCCGGCGATGCCAGGGTGTTGATCCAGTCCGATGTCACCAACATTCCGGAGTTCTTCCTGCGCAATCCGGACTGGCACGTGATGTTCGACGCCGATGCCGCGATGGCGCAGCAGACGCGCCACAAATTCTACGACATGGCGGCGGCCGAGAAAGCGACGGTGATCGGCTTCCACTTCACCTTCCCCTCGGTCGGCCATGTCGAGAAGGACGGAGCCAAATATCGCCTGATCCCGTCGGCCTGGAATCCGACGATCTGATCGGGCTGGACGTTGGTGCGAAAGATCGGGCTGCCGCTTGGCGGCCTGATTGTTTTGGGTCGTAGCCCGGATGGAGCGAAGCGTAATCCGGGCTACAGGCCTCAATGTCCTCTTTCGCGAAACTCAATGTTTCCAAATCGGACCGGTTCATGCACTTGCATCCATTGGTCCGGATCGCTTAAGTGCCGCCCGGCACTCCCGCTCAAGTTCTGAGGACACTCCATGGCCTACAATATCGTCGTGATCGCCGGCAGCCTGCGCAAGGACAGTTTCTCGCTGAAGATCGCCAATGCGCTCGCCAAGCTCGCGCCGGCCTCGCTCAAGCTCGAGGTCGTCACGCCGGCGGGTATCTCCTTCTTCAACCAGGACCTCGAGGGCGCGCCGCCCGCGGACTGGCTGGCCTTCCGCGACAAGCTCCAGAAGTCGGACGGCGTTCTGTTCGTCACCCCGGAATACAATCGCGCCATCCCGGGTGTCCTGAAGAACGCCATCGACGTCGCCTCGCGCCCCTATGGCAAGAGCTCGTTCAACGGCAAGCCGGTCGGCATCATCTCGAACTCGCCGGGTCCGCTCGGCGGCGTCAGCGCGGCCAAGACGCTCCAGAACATCCTGCCGGGCATTGCCGGCCCGATCATGCAGCAGCCCGAGATCTACCTGAACGCGGTTGGCGACGCCTTCGATGCGGAGGGGAACCTCGCCAAGGACTCGCTCAAGACCGTGCTCCAGGCCTATATCGACGCCTTCGCCGCACACGTGGCCAAGCATCACGGCTGAGGCCAACACTAGTTCTTCGTCATACCCGGCCTAAACAACAAGGCCGGGCATGACGATGACGATTGGTGGCGCGGGCAGGGCGCATTAGCGCTCCCTTAACCAAACTCCCCCATCTTTCGAAGATGGTCTCCCGCGCGCGCCTCAAATCGATCCTGACCGGTCTCGCCCTTTACGCGATGGCGGCTGCCATCGTCGGTTATTTCGGCGTCAACGCCTATACCGGCAAATACGGCCTCAACGCCCGCCAGGAACTCGACCAGGAGATCATCGCGCTCACGAGCGAGCTGGCCCAGCTCAAGCGCGAGCGCGCCAGGAGCGAGCAGCGCGTCTCGCTGCTGCGTTCCGCGAGGATCGATCCCGACATGCTGGACGAGCGGGCGCGCTTCCAGCTCGATTATGTCAATCCGCGCGATCTCGTTCGGATGATCCCGCCGAACTAGCGCTTGCGCGGGTTTCGAAACCGGTATCGAAAGCCGACCCGAGCCCGGCCGCCTCCTTCTCCATCACGCCATAAGTCGCAAGACCGCAGTCGCTTTGCCGCCTTGACGCAGCGGCGCCGGCGAGGGCATGGCTTGTACGGCGCACTGCTCCCCAGGATTGACAGAGATCAATCAGGCCGCGCCGGCACGTCGTAAATTGCCATCCGGAGGAAACGGTGATGAATGGGTCAATGCCCCAGCATCACGCGGCTCGTGTCGAAGCCGCTATTGCATCAGGCCAGGCGGCTCGCTCCGCGCTCGTGGCCTCCTGGCGCCGTTCGTCCCGGTTGCATCATCTCGATCCCTCCGGCCGGGGCTTGCCCCAGCGGCTGACCGACGCGGAACTCCGCGAGGCGCGCGAGCGTATCGCGCCGCTGCTCGCCGCCGCGCAAGGGGCGATGGACCGGCTCTACCAGGCGGTTGGCGCCGCCGGCTGCTGCGTGCTGCTGGCCGACGGCGAGGGGGTGCCGGTGGATCGTCGCGGCACGCGGGCCGACGACACCACCTTTCAATCGTGGGGCCTGTGGACCGGCGCGCTCTGGAGCGAGGAGCACGAGGGCACCAATGGCATCGGCACCTGTGTCGTCGAACAGCGGCCGCTGACGATCGACCGCGACCAGCACTTCTTCACGCGCAACACGCTGTTGAGCTGCACCGCCGTTCCGATCTACGACCACGAGGCGGCGTTTGCCGGCGTGCTCGACGTCTCCTCCTGCCGCGCCGACCGGACCGACGCGTTTTCCAATCTGATCGCGCTTGCGGCGGGCGAGGCGGCAAGGCGCATCGAGGCGGACTTGTTCCGCCGGGCTTTCGCCCATGCCCGCATCGTGCTGACATACGCTGCGGACGGCCAGTGCAGCGGCCTCGTCGCGGTCGATGCGGACGACCTTGTGATCGGCGCGACCCGCTCCGCCCGGGTGGGACTGGGGCTCGCGCCCGGCCGGGCGTTGCGTCCCGTCCCCGCGGCCGATCTTCTCGGCGGCGATACGGCGCGCGACCACCTCGCTGGCGGTCAGCGTGCGGTGTTGCAGCGGGCGCTGCTGCGCGCGGGTGGCAATGTTTCGGCGGCCGCCAAGGCCCTCGGCGTCAGCCGCGCCACGCTGCACAGGAAGCTCAAGCGGTTCGAGCTGAACCACTGAGGGCCACAGTCTCCTCAGCCGTCATTGCGAGCGCAGCGAAGCAATCCAGGATCTTTCCGCGGAGGGACGCTGGATTGCTTCGCTGCGCTCGCAAAGACGATGTGGAAGCCGTGTGTGCTCCATCTTGCACTTGCCTCAGTCGGACCTGTCGCAGAACTGCGACAGGTCCGCTCCTCCATCGCTCCTATCAGGGCTGACAGAAAACGCCTCCCGCATCATCGTCGGCGCAAGTCGCGACCACGCGACGAATTGCGCAAACAGCAAACACATCGGGAGTGATCAATGAACAAGGTGGAATTCCTCAGCGTCACCAAAGTTCCCTTCGCCGAACGCTATGACAACTTCATCGGCGGCAAGTTCGTCGCGCCGATCTCCGGCAAGTATTTCGACAATGCCTCGCCGGTGAACGGACAGATCGTCTGCAAGATCGCGCGCTCCGACACGCAGGACGTCGAAGCCGCGCTCGACGCGGCGCATGCCGCCAAGGCGGCCTGGGGCCGCACCAGCGTCGCCGAGCGTGCCGCGATCCTGAACAAGATCGCCGATCGCATGGAAGAGAATCTCGAGCGCCTCGCGATCGCCGAGACCTGGGACAACGGCAAGCCGATCCGCGAGACCCGCGCGGCCGACATCCCGCTCGCCATCGATCACTTCCGCTATTTCGCCGGCGTCGTCCGCGCCCAGGAAGGCTCGATCGGCGAGATCGACCACGACACCATCGCCTATCATTTCCACGAGCCGCTCGGCGTCGTCGGCCAGATCATCCCCTGGAACTTCCCGCTGCTGATGGCCTGCTGGAAGCTCGCGCCCGCGCTCGCCGCCGGCAATTGCGTCGTGCTCAAGCCCGCCGAGCAGACCCCGGCCTCGATCATGGTCTGGGCCGAGATCGTCGCCGACCTCCTGCCGCCCGGCGTCCTCAATATCGTCAACGGCTTTGGCCTCGAAGCCGGCAAGCCGCTGGCCTCGAGCCCGCGCATCGCCAAGATCGCCTTCACCGGCGAGACCTCGACGGGCCGGCTGATCATGCAATATGCCAGCCAGAACCTGATTCCTGTCACGCTGGAGCTCGGCGGCAAGTCGCCGAACATCTTCTTCAAGGACGTCACCGCCGAAGACGACGACTTCTTCGACAAGGCGATCGAAGGCTTCGTCATGTTCGCGCTGAACCAGGGCGAGGTCTGCACCTGTCCGAGCCGCGCGTTGGTTCACGCCGACATCTACGATCGCTTCATGGAGCGGGCGCTGAAGCGCGTCGCCGCGATCAAGCAGGGCGACCCGCGAGCGGCCGACACCATGATCGGCGCACAGGCATCCAGCGAGCAGCTCGCCAAGATCCTCTCCTACATCGACATCGGCAAGCAGGAGGGTGCCAAGCTGCTGGCCGGCGGCGGACGTGCGGAACTCGGCGGCGATCTTTCCGGGGGCTTCTACGTCCAGCCGACGGTGTTCGAGGGCCACAACAAGATGCGAATCTTCCAGGAGGAGATCTTTGGCCCCGTCGTCTCGGTCACGACCTTCAAGACCGATGACGAAGCGCTCGCGATCGCCAACGACACGCTCTACGGTCTCGGCGCCGGTGTCTGGAGCCGCGATGCCAACCGCTGCTACCGCTTCGGCCGGGCGATCCAGGCCGGCCGGGTCTGGACCAATTGCTACCATGCCTATCCCGCGCATGCGGCGTTCGGAGGCTACAAGCAGTCGGGCGTCGGTCGCGAGACCCACAAGATGATGCTCGATCACTACCAGCAGACCAAGAATCTCCTGGTCAGCTACAGCCCGAAGAAGCTCGGCTTCTTCTGATCGGACAGGAGCGGGCGGCGCAACCCTGCGCCGCCCGTTCCGAGCCGTTCTTCGTCCGCCCCACCGTCATCCGTCTGTCAGATAATTGAGACAAGACGAGCGCGCCGACCTTATTCGGTTCGGCGCTTGTGGCATCCGGAGCGATGCCAGGTAGGGACGGAGGCTCGGCCATGAAGAACAGTCATTTGCAGCGGAAGGCACATCTTGGAGCGATGCTGCTCGGCGCGGCAGCCTTGGCATTCCTCCCGCTATCGTTGACCAGCGCACAGACCGGCCCGGCGCCGGCCGGCGCCAAGAAATTCCTGACCGTTGACGGAAAGCCACCGCTGATCCTCGGACATCGCGGCGTGCCGGGACTGGTGCCTGAAGAGACGGAGGCGTCGTATGATCTCGCCGCGGCGCTCGGAACCGATGCGCTCGAAGAGGACCTGCACCTGACCAAGGACTGCGTCCTGGTGGTGCGTCACAACCCTTGGCTGGCCGACAACACCAACATTGCGGAGGTGGCGAAGACCAATGCCTCCGTGGCGGCCCGCAAGCGCACGGTGCCCGGTGTGCGCGTCAAGGCTCCAACTCCAACCAGCGGCCCGGCCGACTACCTTACGGATCTCGCCGACCCGGCCGACCCCAAATCGGTGCTGAAGTCATTGATCGTCGACGGCGAGGATCATACCAACGACTGGTCGATCAGCGATTTCACCATGGCCGAGCTGAAGAGCTGGATCGGCGGCACCACCTATGACGCTGCCAACGAACGGCCCAAGGTCTTCAACGGCAAATTCCCGGTCATCAGTTTCCAGGACGTCATCGACATCGCCAAGGCCAGGAGCAAGGAGACGGGGCGTCCCGTCCTCGTCTATCCCGAAACCAAGAACCCGACCTGGAACAATGCCCAGGCGATTGCCAATGGCTGCGGTGCCGCCGGCAGCCACCCGCTCGAAGACGCCCTGATCAAGATCATCAAGGACAACGGTCTCAACACGAAGGATGCCCCGATCCTGGTTCAGAGCTTCGAGCCCGGCAGCCTGAAATACATGCGCAGCCACGGTCTGGAAACGCGGCAGGTGCAGCTCATTGATGGCAACGGGATTGACTTCAAGACCGGCAAGGTCCTCCTCGACAACATCACAAATTCGCGTCCGTTCGACTGGACGATTGCGGGCGACGCGCGCTTGTACGATGCGATGCTGACGCCCGAGGGCCTTGCCGAGATCAAGACCTATGCCGACGGCATCGGCCCGTGGAAGCCCTATATCGTTCCGCTCAGGATTGTGCCGTGGAAGGACAGCAATGCCGACGGCACGCCCTACAAGGGATCGACGCCGGAAGCTTCGACGCAGGATGCAACCAGCCTTGTCGCTGACGCGCACAAGCTCGGCCTGTTCGTGCACGTCTTCACCTTCAGGAACGAGAAGAAATATCTGGCTGCCGACTATCGCGGCGATCCGGTCCTGGAATATCTCAAATTCTTCCGCCTCGGCGTGGACGGGGTCTTCACCGACTTCACGCATACCGGCGTTGCCGCCCGCGCGGCGTATTTGCGAGAGCTGGGCTGGTGAGGCGGCACTGAGAATCGGGCATGCGCGGGGTCTCGGACCCGCGGAGAAGCGTGCCCGAATTTCGGTGCGGCGGCTGCTTGCACCCCCATCGTTGATGCGTGAGCTAAAGTTGCCTGATCAAGCCCAAAGGTTTTGCAAAGTTTCGGCCACGTTGCAGTGCGGCATAATGAAAGTCGTGCCATGCCGCCGCGGTGCTTTCCAAGGGTGTTTGACTTGGGTTAGAGAGGACGAAAGTTTTCTCTGACCCGGAATTCCCATGGCCGCACCCAAGAAAGCCGCCGCAAGCGCTCCACAGGACAAGACCAACGGCGGTTCGCCCCCGGAATTCACCAGGGAGCAGGAGCTGAAGGCGCTCCGCGACATGCTCCTGATCCGGCGATTCGAGGAAAAGGCCGGCCAGCTCTACGGCATGGGCGCGATCGGCGGCTTCTGCCACCTCTATATCGGCCAGGAGGCCGTGGTGGTCGGCATGCAGATGGCCCTGAAAGAGGGCGATCAGGTCATCACCGGCTATCGCGATCACGGTCACATGCTTGCCACCGGCATGGAGGCCAATGGCGTCATGGCCGAGCTCACCGGCCGGCGCGGCGGCTATTCCAAGGGCAAGGGCGGCTCCATGCACATGTTCAGCAAGGAGAAGCACTTTTACGGCGGCCACGGCATCGTCGGCGCCCAGGTCTCGCTCGGCACGGGTCTCGCCTTCGCCAACAACTATCGCGGCAACGGCAATGTCAGCGTCACCTATTTCGGCGACGGTGCCGCCAACCAGGGCCAGGTCTATGAGAGCTTCAACATGGCGGAGCTCTGGAAGCTGCCGGTGATCTACGTCATCGAGAACAACCGCTATGCCATGGGCACCGCTGTCTCGCGCGCTTCGGCGCAGCAGGACTTCTCCAAGCGCGGCGCGTCGTTCAACATCCCCGGCCAGCAGGTCGACGGCATGGACGTCCGCGCCGTGAAGGCCGCCGGCGACGAGGCGGCCGCGTGGTGCCGCGCCGGCAAGGGCCCCTTCATTCTTGAAATGCAGACCTACCGCTATCGCGGTCACTCGATGTCCGATCCTGCAAAATACCGCACGCGCGAGGAGGTCGAAAAGGTCCGCCACGACCAGGACCCGATCGAGCAGGTGCGCAACCGCCTGCTGGCCGCTAAGGTGAGCGAGGCCGACCTCAAGGCGATCGACGCCGAGGTGCGCGACATCGTCAACGCGTCCGCCGATTTCGCCCAGCATGATCCCGAGCCGGATGCCGCCGAGCTCTGGACCGACATTTACCGCTGAACGCGCGCAAGCTTTCTTTGGAGTCGATATGCCAATTCAAGTGCTGATGCCCGCGTTGTCGCCCACGATGGAGAAGGGCAACCTCGCCAAATGGCTGAAAAAAGAGGGTGAGACGATCAAGTCCGGCGATGTCATCGCCGAGATCGAGACCGACAAGGCGACCATGGAGGTCGAGGCGACCGACGAGGGCACGCTCGGCAAGATCCTGATCCCCGAGGGCACCGCCGACGTTGCCGTCAACACGCCGATCGCGACCATTCTCGCCGATGGCGAGACGGCCGCCGATCTCGCCAAGGCGCCGGCCGCGCCCGCGCCGAGCGTCGCGCAGGAAGTCGCCGAATCCCGCTCGCCGGTCGGCGAAGGCAAGCCGATGATCTCGGCGCCGAAGGCTGCGCCCGCGCCGCAAGCTGTCGCCGAGCCCGATCCGGAAGTGCCCGCCGGCACCGAGATGGTGACGCAGACCATCCGCGAAGCGCTGCGCGATGCCATGGCCGAGGAGATGCGCCGCGACGCCGACGTCTTCGTGATGGGCGAAGAGGTTGCCGAGTATCAGGGCGCCTACAAGGTCACCCAGGGCTTGCTCCAGGAATTCGGTGCCAAGCGCGTCATCGACACGCCGATCACCGAGCACGGCTTTGCGGGCATCGGCGTCGGCGCCGCGATGACCGGGTTGAAGCCGATCGTGGAGTTCATGACCTTCAACTTCGCCATGCAGGCGATCGACCAGATCATCAACTCCGCGGCCAAGACGCTCTACATGTCCGGCGGCCAGATGGGTTGCTCGATCGTGTTCCGCGGGCCCAACGGTGCCGCCGCCCGCGTTGCCGCCCAGCACAGCCAGGACTACTCGGCCTGGTATTCGAACGTCCCGGGTCTCAAGGTCGTCGCGCCGTTTTCGGCCGCGGATTACAAGGGCCTGCTGAAGGCCGCGATCCGCGATCCCAATCCGGTGATCTTCCTCGAGAACGAGGTGCTGTACGGCCACACCGGCGAAGTACCCAAGCTCGACGACTTCGTGATTCCGATCGGCAAGGCGCGCATCGTGCGCTCCGGCAGCCATGTCACCATCATCTCCTGGTCGAACGGCATGACCTATGCGCTGAAGGCGGCCGACGAGCTCGCCAAGGACGGCATCGAGGCCGAGGTGATCGACCTGCGCACGCTGCGTCCGATGGACACCGAGACCATCGTCAACTCGGTCAAGAAAACGGGGCGCGCCGTCACGGTGGAAGAGGGCTGGGCCCAGAGCGGCGTCGGCGCCGAGATCGCCGCGCGGATCATGGAGAACGCGTTCGACTATCTGGACGCGCCTGTCGCGCGCGTCTCCGGCAAGGACGTGCCGATGCCGTATGCCGCTAATCTGGAGAAGCTCGCGCTGCCTTCGGCGGCTGAAGTCGTCGAGGCCGCCAAAGCCGTCTGCTACAGGTAGACCATGGCGGGCCCGAAGGAGCAGCCACTGCCACCCGACGTCATGACCCGCGAGGACGCGGTCGAGATCCTGCGCGTGTTCGTGCTGGACGGCGGGCTGTCGATGGCGTTCCAGCGTGCCTTCGAGGAACCCGACATGTGGGGCCTCTTGCTCGTCGACCTTGCCCGCCATGCGGCGCGCGCCTATGCGCGCGAGAGCGAATATACCGAGGAGGACGCGTTGAGCCGGATCCTCGAGATGTTCCAGGCCGAGATCGAGCGTCCCACGGACACCGGCACCACGACGCCGCGCGGGAAGGGGCACTGACAGTGGCGATCGAATCCTATCACTTCGATTTCATGCTGGAGGCGATCCGCGAGGCGGAGGCTTCGATCGCGCAGGGAGGCCTGCCGATCGGCGCCGTGCTGACGCGCGACAACCAGATCATCGCCCGCGGCCACAACAACCGCGTGCAGGAGAACAACGTGATCCTGCACGGCGAGATGAGCTGCCTGCGCGAGGCCGGCGCGATCACATTCCACGACACCGTCATGTACACCACGCTGTCGCCATGCTCGATGTGTGCCGGCGCGCTCGCTCTGTTCAAGGTGAAGCTGGTGGTGATCGGAGAATCCGTCACCTTCCCGGGCTCCAAGGACATTCTCGACAAGTTCGGCATCCCCTGGATCGACCTTGCCGACGACCGCTCCATCACCATGATGAAGAATTGGCGATCTATCCCGGCCAATGAGCGCCTGTGGCAAGGCGACATCGGCAACTAAACCTGGTCTGTTCGTCTTCGCTGTCGGAGACGACGTTTTGCAAAGTTCTTCTTGAGGTCAGCATGCCCATCAACATCCTGATGCCCGCTCTCTCGCCGACGATGGAGAAGGGCAACCTCGCCAAGTGGCTGAAGAAGGAAGGCGACAAGGTCAAATCCGGCGACGTCATCGCCGAGATCGAGACCGACAAGGCGACCATGGAGGTCGAGGCCATCGACGAGGGCACGATCGCCAAGATCCTCGTGCCCGAGGGCACGCAGGACGTCCCGGTCAACGACGTGATCGCCGTACTCGCTGGTGAGGGCGAAGACGTGAAGGCCGCCGGCGCCGCCAAGCCCAGCGCATCAGCCGCGCCGCCGAAGGCCGCCGAAGCACCGGCTGCAGCGCCAGCACCCGCGCCGGCTGCACCGAAGGCAGCGCCGGCTCCTGCCACCGCGCCGGCTTCAGCTCCCGCGGCACAGACCAACGGGCAGGGCGGCCGCGTGTTCTCCTCGCCGCTCGCGCGGCGCCTCGCCAAGGACGCCGGCATCCAGATCGCGGCCATCAACGGCACCGGCCCGCACGGTCGTGTCGTCGCCCGCGACGTCGAGCAGGCCAAGTCCGGCAAGGGCCTCAAGGCGCCCGCCGCAGCGCCGTCAGGTGCGCCCGCGATCGCGCCGACCATGTCGGACAAGCAGATCCTGTCGCTGTTCGAGCCGGGCTCCTACGACATCGTCCCGCACGACGGCATGCGCCGCACGATTGCCCAACGTTTGACCGCGTCGATCCAGAACGTCCCGCACTTCTACCTCACCATCGACTGCGACATCGGCAAGCTGCTCGCTGCGCGCGAGGAGATCAATGCGGCCGCTCCCAAGGACAAGGAGAAGAAGCCGCTCTACAAGATCTCGGTCAATGACTTCGTCATCAAGGCGATGGCGGTCGCGCTGCAGAAGATCCCGAACTGCAATGTGAGCTGGACCGAAAGCGGCATGGTCAAGCATCACCATTCCGACGTCGGCGTCGCCGTGGCGATGCCCGGCGGCCTGATCACGCCGATCATCCGGAAAGCGGAGACCAAGACGCTCTCCACCATCTCCAACGAGATGAAGGATTTTGCCGCGCGCGCCCGCTCGCGCAAGCTCAAGCCCGAGGAATACCAGGGCGGCACCACCGCCGTCTCCAACCTCGGCATGTACGGTATCAGCCACTTCACCGCCGTGATCAACCCGCCGCATGCCACCATCCTCGCGGTCGGCACCAGCGAAGAACGGCCGGTGGTGCGGAATGGCAAGATCGAGATCGCGCACATGATGAGCGTGACCTTGTCGTGCGATCACCGCGCCATCGACGGCGCGCTCGGCGCCGAGCTGATCGGCGCGTTCAAGCAGTTGATCGAAAATCCCGTCATGATGATGGTCTGAGATGGCGCATGAGGACGCGCTGGCCCTGGATCTCGATGCTGGTGTCGCTGATCCTCACGCTCAATCCGTTCGGCCTCGAAATCGTTGAGGCCGCCTTCTTCGCCGGCGAGGCACTGTCGCGCAGCATCTGGGCACCGATCGCGCTCACCATCTTTGCCGTCATGGCGGCGGTCATTCTCTCGGAATGGCTGATCAGAATTTACATTCTCAATCGCCGCGCCCGCGGCGCAACGACCGCTTGAGTTGAACGGGAGCCGCCATGGCCGATACATCCTTCGACATCATCATCATCGGCTCCGGTCCCGGCGGCTATGTCACCGCGATCCGCGCCGCCCAGCTCGGCTTCAAGGTCGCGATCGTCGAAAAGTCCTACCTCGGCGGCATCTGCCTGAACTGGGGCTGCATCCCGACCAAGGCATTGCTGCGCTCCGCCGAGATCTACCACTACATGCAGCACGCCAAGGATTACGGCCTGTCGGCCGAGAAGGTCTCGTTCGACCCGAAGGCCGTGGTGCAGCGCTCGCGCGGCGTCTCGAAGCGGCTGAACGACGGCGTCGGCTTCCTGATGAAGAAGAACAAGGTCAGCGTGATCTGGGGCGCCGCCTCGATCGACGCGCCCGGCAAGGTCACCGTGAAGAAGTCCGACGTCGAGGGACCGAAGGGTGCGCTGGGCGAGGGGACTTACCAGGCCAAGCACATCATCGTCGCGACCGGCGCGCGGCCGCGCGTGCTGCCGGGGCTCGAGCCCGACAAGAAGCTGATCTGGACCTATTTCGAGGCGATGGTGCCGGAGCGGATGCCGAAGTCGCTGCTGGTCGTCGGCTCCGGCGCGATCGGCATCGAGTTCGCCTCGTTCTTCCACACCATGGGCTCCGACGTCACCGTGGTCGAGGTGCTGCCGCAGATCCTGCCCGTCGAGGACGCGGAGATCGCCGGCCTTGCGCGCAAGCGCCTGGAGAAGCAGGGCATCAAGATCATGTCCTCGACCAAGGTGACCAAGCTGGAGAAGAAGGCCGACAGCGTCGTCGCCACCATCGACGACGGCAAGGGCAAGCCTGTGACCACCGAGTTCGAGCGCGTGATCTCGGCGGTCGGCGTCGTCGGCAACATCGAGAATCTCGGCCTCGAAAAGCTCGGCGTCAAAACCGACCGCGGCTGCATCGTCATCGACGGTTACGGCAAGACCAACATCCCCGGCATCTACGCCATCGGCGACGTCGCAGGTCCCCCCATGCTCGCGCACAAGGCCGAGCATGAAGGCGTGATCTGCGTCGAGGCGATCAAGGGCCTGCATCCGCATCCCATGGACAAGAACATGATCCCGGGCTGCACCTACTGCCAGCCGCAGGTCGCCTCCGTCGGCCTCACCGAAGCCAAGGCCAAGGAGAACGGCCGCGAGATCCGCGTCGGCCGCTTCCCCTTCGTCGGCAACGGCAAGGCGATCGCGCTCGGCGAGGACCAGGGCCTGGTCAAGGTGATCTTCGACAAGAAGACCGGCCAGCTTCTCGGCGCCCACATGGTCGGCGCGGAGGTCACCGAGCTGATCCAGGGCTACGTCGTCGCCATGAATCTGGAGACGACGGAAGAAGAGCTGATGCACACGGTATTCCCGCATCCGACCCTGTCGGAGATGATGAAGGAAGCCGTGCTGGATGCGTATGGACGGGTGTTGAATATCTAGCGGTACTCGCCACTCGTCATGCGCGGGCTTGACCCGCGCATCCATCAAGCGAAGCGCTCTTCAAGGGATGGATTGCCGGGTCAAGCCCGGCAATGACAGCCAGAAAGTCGCGGACACAAGAAGAAGGCAGATCCATGCACGATAACGACAACCTCACCATCGAACGCCCGACCTTCGTCACCCATCTCGAATGCGCGATGGAAGGCGATCACTACGCCGCCGACCAGGTCCACAATCTCTCGAAAGCCGGCAAGCCGCTCTTGGTGCGCTACGACCTCGCGGGCGTGAAGAAGGCGCTGACCAAGGATGCACTGAGCCAGCGTCCCGCCGATATGTGGCGCTATCGCGAGCTGCTGCCGGTGCGCAAATGCCGGGATATCGTCTCGCTCGGCGAAGTGGCGACTCCGCTGGTCCGGCTGCCCAAGCTCGGGAAGAAGCTCGGTGGCGGCGAGATCATCGTGAAGGACGAGGGGCGGCTGCCGACCGGCTCGTTCAAGGCGCGCGGTCTGGTGATGGCGGTGTCGATGGGCAAGGCGCTCGGCATCAAGCACATGGCGATGCCGACCAACGGCAATGCCGGTGCGGCGCTCGCGGCCTATGCAACGTCCTGCGGCATCAAGACCACGATCTTCTGCCCGGCCGACACGCCCGAGGTGAACGTCAGCGAGATCGAGCTCCAGGGCGCGACCGTCTACCGCGTCAACGGCTATATCGACGATTGCGGCAAGATCGTCGGCGAGGGCAAGGCGAAGGTCGGCTGGTTCGACACGTCCACGCTCAAGGAGCCGTACCGCATCGAAGGCAAGAAGACGATGGGCCTCGAGCTCGCCGAGCAGCTCGGTTGGGACGTGCCCGACGTGATCTTCTATCCGACCGGCGGCGGCACCGGCCTGATCGGCATGTGGAAGGCCTTCGACGAGCTCGAGAAGATCGGCTTCATCGGCTCAAAACGCCCGCGCATGGTCGCGGTGCAGGCCTCCGGCTGTGCGCCGATGGTGCGGGCCTATGAGGCCGGCACGGAGCACGCGACGCGCTGGGAGGACGCCCACACCATCGCGTCGGGCATCCGCGTGCCGCAGGCGATCGGCGATTTCCTGATTTTGCGCGCGGTGCGCGAGAGCAAGGGCTTTGCCATCGCGGTCGACGACGACAAGATCTCGGCGGCGCTCAGCGAGGTCGCGCGCGAGGAGGGGCTTTTGCTGTGCCCCGAAGGCGCCGCGACCTACGCCGCCTACAAGGAGAGCCTTGCCGACGGCCGCGTCAGCAAGACCGACCGCGTGATGCTGTTCAACTGCGCGACCGGCCTGAAGTACCCGCTGCCGCCGGTGACCCGCACGCTGGATCGGCACAAGCCGATCGATTTCTCGCAGTTCTAGCGCGTCATTTCGTCTCTTCACGAATGATCCCTCTTCCCCTACGCGGGAAGAGGCAAAAATAAGAATGACATTGCTGGGGAGAGAACAATGAAGAAGGCCGTCTGGGCCGGGCTGATCGGTATTCTCGCTCTCGCCGGCGCTGCGCGCGCCGACGACTATCCCTCGCATCCCATCACCATCATCGTTCCGTTCGCGGCCGGCGGCCCGTCGGATGCGATGGCGCGCGCGCTCGCCGAACGGATGCGGACGACGCTCGGCCAGCCCCTGGTGGTCGAGAACGTCACCGGCGCCGGCGGCTCGATCGGCGTCGGCCGCGCCGTGCAATCACCGCCGGACGGCTACACCATCTCGTTCGGCCATCTCGGCACTCATGTGGCCAACGGCGCGGTCTACAAGCTCAAATACGACCTCGTTGCCGATCTCGAGCCGGTGGTGCTGCTGCCGAGCAATCCGATGATCGTGGTCAGCAAGAACGCGGTGCCCGCGACTTCGCTGAAGGAGCTGCTGGACTGGCTGAAGTCGCGGCCGTCGTCCCCCACGGCCGGTACGGCCGGTGCAGGCTCCGGCAGCCACATCGCCGGCGTCTATTTCGAGAGCGTCTCCGGCATCAAGCTGCAATACGTGCCGTATCGCGGCACCGCGCCTGCGCTGAACGATCTCATCGCCGGCCAGATCGACGTCATCGTCGACCAGACCTCCAACTCCATCAACCAGGTCCGCGCCGGCACCATCCGTGCCTACGCCGTCACCGACGACAAGCGCCTGCCCTCGGCGCCCGACATCCCGACCGCTGAGGAGGCGGGCCTGAAAGGCTTCCACATGACGCTGTGGTCGGGCATGTGGGTGCCGAAGGGCACGCCGAAGGAGATCGTGGCCAAGCTCAACGCCGCGGCCGTGGACGCCCTGAACGATCCCGCCGTGAAGAAGCAGCTCGAAAGCCAGGGCCTGGAGATGACGCCGCAGGATCAGCTCACCCCCGAAGCGCTCGGCACCCGCCAGAAGGCGGAGATCGCGAAGTGGTGGCCGATCATCAAGGCGGCCAACATCAAGGTGGATTGAGCGCCTCGCCTCTACGTATGTCGCCACGACGATGAGCCGCCGCCTGAGGAGCTATCAGGGGCAGGCACGGCCGGGTTACATCTTGGACTCCGACAGGGCCGCCTCCAGACATTGAAGCAGAGCCGGCGTGGAAAACGGCTTGGCGAGAAAGCAGGACGCGCCGGCCTTCAGCGCGCGGTCGCGCACGGCGTCGTCGGGAAAAGCCGTCATGAAGATGAAGGGCGTGATGCGCCCGAGGCTGCGCATATGCATCAACAGCTCGACGCCGCTCATGGCCAACATCTGCACGTCCGCGATCACGCAGGAGGTCGTGTCCAGTTCGGCGGATTGGAGAAATTCGTGAGCGGAACCAAAGGTGTAGACCGTGTATCCGCGCGACGTCAGGAGGTTGTTCGTCGCAAGGCGAACGGAGGGATCATCATCAATGACGGAAATGATCGAAGGCACTGACAATATGATCGCTCCTGAACGGGGAGCCGCCGGCCGCGGTTCAGCCGTTTAGGGAAAGTGGGCCCCCGGAGCGAGATTGGAAAGCATACTTAGGTTTGCAGGTGACCCCTATTGCGAGGGATTCCAAGCGCGTCGGTCATTCGGACGAGATCGGCCAATGACTTCGCCTCCATTTTCCGCATGATCTGCCCGCGATAGATCTTCACGGTGATCTCGGCCAATCCAAGTTCGGCGGCGACCTGTTTGTTCATCAGGCCGGATGCAACCAGGGCGAGGACGTCGCGCTCGCGCGCTGTCAGCCCCTCGAAACGGGAGCGCACGCCTGAGATCGACTTCTCCGCATCGCGCCGCCTGCGATCCCGTTCGATCGCCGCCTGTACCGCATCCAGCATGTCCTGATCGCGCACCGGTTTGGTGAGGAAATCGACGGCACCGCTCTTCATGGCTCTCACGGTCATGGGAATATCGCCATGACCGGTGATAAAGATAATGGGCGTGTGAATGTTGGCCTTGGCGAGGTCGGCCTGGAGGTCGAGGCCGCTCGATCCTGGCAGGCGGATGTCGAGCACAAGGCAGCTGGGGACCGCAGGCGGTTTGGCTTCCAAGATCTCTGCCGCTGAACTGAAGGCCTCGACCTTAAGGCCGACCGATTGAAAGAGATTGGTCAGCGCGCGGCGCATCGACGGATCATCATCGACGATCAGGACGATCGGCTCACCTGCGCTCGCCTGGCCCTGCTTGGCATGGTCGGTCACGACGTGTCCCTGTGCTGCAAGGGCAGGGCGATCTGAAATGTTGCACCGCTCCCCTCATTTTGAAAGGCCGAAAGCCGGCCCGCGTGAGCCTCGATGATCGATCGGCAGATCGAGAGTCCCATCCCCAGACCGTCCGATTTCGTCGTGAAGAAGGGGGTGAAGATGCGTTCCTTGACGTCCTTGCCGAGGCCGACCCCGCGGTCCGTCACGGTGAGAAGCAGGCGGTCGCCGTCGTCGTCGTCCGTCCGGCTCGATCGGATCGCCATTTCGCGCGGGCGGTCGACATTGGCTTGCATGGCTTCGATGCCGTTCATCACCAGGTTGATCAGCACCTGCTGGAGCTGGATCCGGTCGCCGCAAATCTTCGGCAGGTTGGACGCCAACTCCATTCGCACCGACACCCTATGGGTCGCGAGCTCGCGCCGAACGAGCGCCACCGCCTCCCTGACGACTTGGTTGATGTCGAGTGAAACCACTTCGATCTCGGTCTTCTTCGCGAGCGCCCTGATCCGGCGGATCACCTCGCTGGCCCGATTGGCGTCCTCGACGATCCATTCCGCGGAACGGCGCGCGGCCTTCAAGTCGGCGGGTTCGCGATCGAGCCAAGTCATGCAGGCGTCCGCATTGGAAATCACGGCGGCAAGAGGCTGGGTGATTTCGTGGGCAATCGAGGCGGTGAGTTCGCCAAGCGTCGTGACGCGCGTGACATGGGCGAGCTCGGCTTGTGCTTTGCGCAGCGCTTCTTCAGCATGCTCGGCGCGGATAGCCGCCGTTACATCGCTACTGACGCCTCGATAGCCGAGAAAATGACCGTCCGCGTCATGCAGGGGCTTGCCGCTGGTGCGCACGTAAATTGGAGAGCCGTTGCGATCCCTGCCGCGGTAAACCAGATCGCGGAACGGGAGGTGGGCGTCGAGCGTCGCGCGATGCTGCTCCCACTTCCCGGGCTCGAGCTCGGCATCGGGCGGAATGTCCCAGCGCGTCAGGCCGATCAGGGCCGTCGGCGCAGCACCGGCCGGATCGGCGTGTTCCGATATCTTGGTGATACGGTGATCCGGCCCGGTCTCCCAAAACCAGTCCGATGCGGTTTCCGCATAGTCGCGGAATCGCTGCTCGGATGCCTTGAGCTCGTCAAATGCCCTTTGAAGCGCTTCCTTTGCGGCGACCTGGTCGGTGACGTCCACATGGGTACCGATGATTTCCATCACTTCGCCATCGCTGCCGACGACGGGATGTCCTTCGGTATGGACTCGTCGTATCGAGCCGTCTGGGCGCGCAATGCGAAAGTCGATTTCAAAGGGGTCCCTTCGCCGGAGGGCCTGACGTTCCACCTCGATGATCCGTTGGAAGTCCTCGGGGAGGATACGTTCTTGGAAAGCCCGTGCCGGTACATCGATATGGTTCGGCTCAAATCCGAACAGGCGGTAGAGTTCAGCCGATCGGTATGCAAACTCCTGACGGCGCACATCCCAGGCCCAGCTGCTTGTATGGCTGAGCCGTTGCGCCTCGGCCAAATAGGCCTCGCTGCGCCGCAGCCTTTGCTCGGACTCCTTTGCAACCGTGACATCGGTGACGGCCCCGACGAGCTCGATGCGCCCTGATCCATGTTTCAGCGCGCGCGCCACGGAATGGAGGTATTTGACTGATCCATCCGGCATCAGCAGGCGATACTCGTGGTCGAAATCCTCTGCGCGTCGGGAGGCCCGATCGAGGGTCCTTCTGACCGCATCGCGGTCCTCCGGATGGATGCGCTGGAAGACAAACTCCAGGGTCGGCTTCACCGCCACGTCGCACTGGAAGATGCGAAAGGTTTCCCTTGACCAGACGATCGCGCCTGTCGCGACGTTCAGGCCGAAGCTGCCGGTGCGGCTCAGTTCCTGCGCCTGGGCGAGGTAGGCTTCGCTCTGCCGCAGCGCATCCTCCGCCTCCTTGCGCTGGGTGATATTTTCGCAGGCAACCAGCACGATCGGCGTTCCGTCGCCGCGCAGCATCGCCTTGGCGTTTTCACGGACCCAAAGGACCGAGCCGTCCTTCCGGAACTTGCGAATCTCCCAGGTATGCGACTGGTGCAGGGTTTCCAGGGACCGCGCGACGCATCGACGGACGTAGTCGTGGTCCTCCTCGAAGAAGACGTTGAGCACGGACTGGCCAATCAGCTCGGCCGGCGTATAGCCCAGTTGTGCGGCACCGAACGTGTTGACGTTGAGCACTGTTCCGGCCGGATCGACCATGAAATACATGACCGGATTGTGCTCGAACACCTCACGCCACTGCCTCACGGCGTCGCGTAGATCGACGGCGTCTTGCCGCGAATCATCCGCGGCCGCGGGCTCGTCCTTCTCGCCGTTGCCGAACGATCGAAGCGCCGCAAGGCCGCCGAGCAGGAATTGTGCGGCCGAATTCCCAAATTTCGCAATCTGGCCTGGCATCATCGCAGGCATCCCGGCTCGCTGAGGCCAAGGCAAGTAGAGCACTTTGCAACAAGGGGAGCAATTCCTTACGACTAAAGTGGAATCCGCCCACCGAAACTCGCGGTTGCCGTGCAGCCAGCTGGCTTTGCTTGGTCTAATTGAAGGCAAAGGGCCGGGGAACTACGGGACAAACCTACGTATAGCTCGCGCATTCCTAATCATAGAGCACATTTACCTCCGTACAATTGAGCGGTCCGTTGTGTGCGGACTAGTCTCACGACCAATCGAGGGGACGCGATGTGCAAGGCACGAGCCGGCGATTTGCGCGATGTGCTGCTCATAGAGCCAAGCTCTGCGTCCGTTACTCCGAATTGCCGCATGATTGGCGGGTCGTGATTGAGAGACCGCATTTTCAATAACGAGCGTGGATGGCCGTGCACCGACGCACGAGCGTAGCCACGATCATGACAGACAGGAGTAGAGCATGATGTGCGATAGCCCTGAACACCCCGAGCGCGGTCCTGTTGTAAAAGGCTGTGCTGTCTGTAACGGCAAGTTTGGCCTGATCCGATATTATTCCTGGCGAACGCCGCTCTGCTCCAGAAGGTGTCTCGATCGCTTCAGGGCGCGCCGCGAGCGCGACCGCCGATGGCTGTTTCGATTTCAGGCGGCGTGAGTCCGAAACTCTGAACGGGGGGCTGCGTGCTGAACCGTGCTTGCAAACTCCTCTTGACGATTGCGCTGTCGCTTCCGTCGCTGACCGAAGTGAAGGCCGAGGAGCTTGGACAGGATGCACATCGTCATCATCCGCCCCAGGATCAGCTGCTGCACGAGAAGTTCTATTCGAGCTGGCACATGCCGGACAATCCGGTGCTGAGTTGCTGCAACAGCGCGGATTGCTATCCGACGGAGATACGGTACGTCGACGGCAGGATCTACGCACGGCGCCGGGAAGACGGGAAGTACATCCTCATCCCGTCCCAGAAGGTGGAGCGAAACAGAGACAATCCCGACGGCCGCAACCATCTTTGCGCCCCGCCGCCGTCCGCCTCTCTGGTCGACACGGTCTACTGCTTCGCGCTCGGAGGTGCCACGTGAGGTTCATACTGGTCAACGGCCGAACCCCTTTTCGCAAGACGTTCTGTCTATGGTGCTGCGAGGAGATCAGCGGCAGCTACTTGCGCGATGTCAGGACATTGCTGCCCTACTGCGGGTGCGAATGCTACGCGCTTCATCACGGGGCAGCATCGTTGATCGGGGGGCGTACGCGCGCGGCATCTTGAGCAGACAGGCGGGCGAGGCGCATCGGCGGGTGCGCGCCGGCCGGCAGGAGAGGACACGGCCTTGAGATTCATGCTCGTCAATCAGGAACGTCCCTGCCACGGCGCCGTCTGCAGTGCGTGCGCCCGGCCGCTGGGTTCGAGTTACGTCCGGCATGTGTCCAAGCAAGAGCGCTATTGCGACCAAGATTGCTACCGTCGGGATCAGCGGGCGGCCATGGAGCTGCTGTGGCCCTACCGCAGCTCGCTCGAGGCGATCGCGGTGCTGGGGGCGATCTCGAGCTGGAGCTGGATGATGCAGATGGGCGCGCTCTCGCGCTCGCTGACCGAGGTATATCTGCGCGCCCACGACCTTCTGACCACGGAAGGAGGTGACGGCTAGCTGAACCACGCAGGCCGCGCAGAATCGTCGGCCGCAGTCACCACGTCCAGCCCCGCGCCGCGTTCCAGCCCCGGCGGTCGCGAGGCTAGGGTGAGGGGGCTGCGGCCGATGCCGTTGGTGCCGCGCTCACTTCCTGCGTCGTGACGCGCTGCTCGGATTTCGCAGCGACCATGCCGCTGCTCTCGAACCGCGCACGGTAGACCAGCACGTTCTCCATCACGCGCTGGACGTAATTGCGCGTCTCCGACAGCGGGATGCGTTCGACCCAGTCGACCGGATCGACCTTGGGATCCCTGGGGTCGCCGCGCGCCTGCACCCATTCGCGCACGCGGCCGCGGCCGGCATTGTAGCCGGCGAAGGTCATGATCTGGTTGCCGCGATATTCCGACATCAGCGCGCTGAGCTCGGCCGCCCCCATCTGCGTGTTGTAGACGGGATCGGAGACCATCCTGTCCCAGTCATAGGTCAGGCCGAAGCGCTTTGCGGTGTCGCGCCCGGCTTCCGGCGTCACCTGCATCAGGCCGACCGCATTGGCGGGCGACTTGTCGCGCTGGTCGAACGAGCTTTCGGTGCGCGCCACCGAATAGATCACGCTGGTCTCGATCGCGGGCGCGACCTGCTTGTGCTCGGGGATGCCGATGGTCGGGAATGCGTAATGGTCGAGCGCGAACCCGCGCGCCAGCGCGGACTTGCCCACCTCCAGCATGACGCGCGCATCGTTGCGCCGTCCGGCCAGCTCGCCGAGGCCTTCGAGGGCGGCAACGTCGGTGCTCTCCTTGGCAAAATCCTCGGCGTAGTAGAACACCGTGTCGCGCTCGCCGACGCCATAGAGCATGTCGGCCGCGCGCACGCGCTCGTCCAGCGTCTGCGTGTCGGCTGCGGCCAGCACGGGCGAGGGCGGGCGCAGCTCGATGCGGTCGAGGCCGAGCTTGGCGCGGGCGAGCTGACCGTAATAGGCGGTCGGGTAGCGCGCCGCCACTTGATAGCTCTGGCGCGCATCGGCCGTCGCCCCCATCGCTTCCGCGGCGCGGCCGCGCCAGTAATGGGCGCGCGACAGCGCGAGCGGATTGGCCGAGCCTTCGTCGATCGCGGCGAAGTGCATCATCGCCGTCCTGGGATCGTCGAGATAGCGTAGCGCGATCCAGCCGCACATGAAGTGGTAGTCGACGCGATAGACCTCCATCGCCGGCACGGCCGCCGCGCGCACCACGTCGTAAGCGGTCCTGGACTTGCCCTGGTCGAGCAGTTTTCGCGCCAGCAGACGACGCTCGCGCCACCAGGCGTCGGTGTCCTGCGCCGCCATGGTGTCGGGCGCGGCGGCCAGGATCACCTCGGCCGCGTCGTCGATGCGGTCCTTCTGGAGATGCCATTGCGCGCGGCACAGCACATAGCCGAGATCGCGGCGCGCCTCGGTCGACACGTCATCGAGATAATCCTTGGCCTTGTTGGCCTTGCCGGTGACGGCGGCGCAGGCCTTGACGATCGCGAGCGCATCTTCGCCGAGCCGTTTTGCGACGCGCCTTGCGCCGGCATAGTCCTTGGCCCCGAGCCGCTTGTCCATGCGGGCGCGATGGTCGTCGGCAGTGAAGAGATCGCGGAACGCCTCGTAGGCGTCTTCCTCGCTGCGCTCCGACAATTCGTCCGTGCGCCAGGCCTCGCGGACGAGGCGGGCAGCCCTGTCGGCGTCGCCTTCGGCGAGCAGCACGCGGGCGAGCGCGAACTTGCCCTTGGCGCTGGTCGGGCGGTCCATGGTGAATCTGTGCACGGTGGCCGCGTCGGTCTTCTCCTGCCACAGCCGCGCCTCGGCACGCCGGCGCAGCAGCGCGCTGCTCGGCCAGTCCGGATTGGCGGCGAGGAAGGCGGCGTAGCGTTTGAAATTCGCGGTGCTCTCGGAATGGCGCAGCATGAACCAGTCGGCGAGCTTCTGCCCGGCGGGGTCAGCGATGCGGTCGCGCGCCGCGCCCGCGTCATCGGTCTTGCCCTTGCGCGCGAGATCGATCGCGTCCTTGAGTGCGGCGAGGTCGCCGGTCAGCGGCGGGGGCGCCGGCTTGTCTGACGGCTCGTCGTCCTGCTTCTTCGACTTGCGCTTCGCCTCGGCGTGCTTGCCATGGCGCGATTTCGCCGCGGCATGGCGCTGCTTGCCGGCTTTCGCCTCATGCGTCTTCTTCGACGCGGACGATTTGTGATGGCTCTTCGCCGCCAGCTCCGTCGGAAGGAGAGCCAAGGCGGCCACGGCAACGACACACGCGAGCGAGCGTAGGCACTGGTTCATTCCGTGGTCCCCCCTGCGAAACCAGTACAAACCAAAGTCCGCGACGACATGCGGCTCGAGAATCAAAGCATCGAAAACGATGCCACGGCATCGTTTCGCATTTGTCACGCTGTCGCAACATTGCGGCAAAATACGGATGGAGCGCGGGAACTCTTGCAACGCGGGATAGAGCCGGGCCTTTAACCTTTGTTAACGAATGAGGCTCGCGCGACGGTTGCGCGCGGTCCAGGGCGCCGCGAGGGCCAGATTGCGCGTGTTCCCGAGCTGAAATCCGGTGTATTGAGTTCCCCGACCTGTCCCTTCAGCCTTTGCCCCGAACCTATGCCGATTTTCAACCAGTCGATCCGGCGCAAGATCGTCGGCATCGCCCTCGGATTGATCGTCCTGATGCTGGTCACCTCGATCCTGTCGATGGTGATGTCGAGCCAGGTCGGCGTACTTCTTGACGAGCTGACCAACCGCTATATCCCGGCCTATGGCGATCTGGCGCGCGCCAATATTCGCTCGCTGGAGCGGTCGGTGGCGCTGCGGCGCATGGTCATGATGAAGATGCAGGCGTCCTCGGACGAGGAGGCCTATGCGGCGCGCCTGCGCGAGTTCGAGGAAGCGGATCGCAAGATCGAGGAGGAGGCCGAGGGCGCACGCAAGCTCATCAACGCGATCATCGACGACCCGAGGACGCCGTCCGACAATGCCGCGTTGGCGCGGATCGAGATCCGCATCGAGACTGCCGTCACCGAGCTGCGCCGCGACCTGAACGAGGACCACGCAAAGCTCCTCAAGCAGGTCGACGCCAAGCAGATGGCGGAAGCCCGTGGCACGCTGGAACATATCGATGCCATCCGCGACCAGTTCAACCAGAAGTTCGATGCGATCCGCGCCGACATGTTGACACAGGTGTTCGCCGCGACGTCGCAGGTGATCGGTCACCAGCGGCAGGCGATCGTCGTTTCGGGCATCGTGACCTTGCTCGCGGCGATTGTCGGATTTGCCTTCGCGCTGCTGGTGTCCAGCGGCATCACGCGGCCGGTGCGCCTTTTGCTCGCCGGCACCCGCGAGGTCGAGGCCGGGCGGTTCGACAAGACCATCGCCGTCTCGACCCAGGACGAGATCGGCGAGCTCGCGGCCGCCTTCAACCGCATGATCGAGCAGTTGCGCCACAACGAGCGCATCCGCGAGACGTTTGGCCGCTACATCGATCCCAAGGTGGTGCAGGGCCTGATCGAGCGGCCGGAGGTCGCCATCGACGGCCAGCGCCGGGTGATGACCATCATGTTCTGCGACATGAGCGGCTTCACCTCGATGAGCGAGGGCATGACCCCGCGCGGCCTCGTCAAGGTGATGAACCACTATTTCACGGTGATGTCGGTCCCGATCAGGAGCAATCGCGGCGTCATCGACAAATATATCGGCGATGCCATCATGGCCTATTGGGGCCCGCCCTTCATCGAGGAGGACGAGCCGGCGCTCCTGGCCGGCTGTGCCGCCATCGACATGGCCGACCAGGTGCCCGCGCTCCAGAGGCAATTGCCCGATCTGCTCGGCATCCGCGCCATGCCTGTGCCGTGCGACCTGCGCATCGGCATCGCCACCGGCGAGGTCCTCACCGGCAGCATCGGCTCCGAGCTGATGATGAGCTTCACCGTGATGGGCGATGCCGTGAACCTCGCCTCGCGGCTCGAGGCCGTCAACAAGGTCTACGGCACCCGCATCCTGATCGCGCAGGCGACCGCGGATGCGATCGGTGGGCGTCTCGAATTGCGCGAGATCGATCGTCTGGCGGTCGCCGGCCAGAGCGCGCCGCAGGCGATCTTCGAGGTGATGGCGAGGGCCGGCGCGCTCACCGCCGCGCAGGACGGCTTGCGCGCGCACTATGCCGAAGCTCTCGCCGCCTATCGCGCCCGCCGCTTCGACGAGGCCCGGGCCGCCTTCAACGCGGCGCTCGAAGCCGTCCCCGGCGACGGTCCCTCGCGTACGCTGCTCGCCCGAATCGCGCAGTTCGAGGCCGATCCGCCGGGCGAGGGGTGGGACGGCGCCTGGCGGCTGGAGCAGAAGTAGGCCCCGCGCGGGAAAAATTGATTCTACTCGATAACGATGTTCTTCGTGACCTATTCCCCGGGCTTAGGTTTGCCGTCCTTGAGGCGTTTGATGGGGACACGCCGATGACGGAACTTGAGGACAGGCTGGAACGGTTCGAGACGCTCACGGCCGAATGCGAGCTGATCGCCAAGCTCGCCACCGACAGCACCAAGCGCGAATTCTATCTCAAGCTCGCCGAGCACTATTACCAGCTGGCGCGCGAGACGCGGGCTGCGGTCGCGTCCAGGGCTGCGGCCTGAAGGCGGCTGCAATCCGTTCTTAACATTTGGCACGCATCCTTTGAGGGCGTGAGCGTCGCGATTCGCGATGGCTCGCAGTGGGAATGCCGGGGCTCGCTGCAATGCAGCGCGTTCCGCTGATGTTGCTTTGCCGGTGTCTTACGGGGCAATCCCATGCGTCTTCTTGCGGTGCTCATCCTCGCGCTCATGACGGCGGCCTGCAACCAGGAGCAGGACATCACCGGCTCGACCGCAGCCTGCCCGGTGCGGAACTACAGCTCTTACAATCCCCGCGACATGAACCAGTGCGTGGCCGCCTGCAAGGCGTGCGACCATGGCAATACGGTGACCTGCACCACGTCCTGCACGCTCAAGGGCGCGCACTGAGCTGCCAGGGTTTGCCGGTTCCTCGGGCGTCGAGGGCTGACGGTGTCGGGACACCGGAACGATTCACATGACATAATCATTGGTAGGAGCAGGCAGGACGCGGAGTCCAATGGAATGGGTATGCTCGATCCCGGCCGGTTTCTGGTGTCGTGCTCGCAGTGCGACGCATGGCCGATGGCGGCCAACGTCAAACGCTCGAGCTGGTCGGCGTCGCCGAGCGAGGTCCGCTTCGTGTGCCCGCGCTGTCGCCGCGAGGAGACCGCGATCGTCTCCGCCTCGGGCGAATTGACGCCGATCAGGCGCATCGACATCCCGCCGCGTGACGTCACTGTGGCCTGGGCCCAGGCGCAGCGCCCGAGAGGCCGCACATAGGCGGCCGGGGCATTGCTCGATCCCGTTCGGGAACCCGGCCGATCGTCGGACGTTTCCGCCCCAACATCACCGATCGAGGCCGGGCGAATGATCAGCGAGCATTTCGACACCCGCACAAGGATCAACATGAAGCTGGCGCTGGATCGGATTTGCCGCAATCGCCCCGTGGGCGAGGATCATGCGTTCCGCAGGTCGGTCGCCGAGCACATCATCCGCTGCGCGCTGACAGGCCGGACCGGTATCGGTCAGCTCGTCGATGCCGGCGAGCGGGCGGTGGTCACGACGCGCGCGGCGCGGAAGCCTGCCTAGAGCATGATCCGGAAAAGTGCGAAGCGGCAACGATTCATCGATTTCATCGTGGCTTTGGGGTTCGCTGAGTCCGCCGGTCGCGTCGCGAGGTGGATCGTGGCGGTTCAACTCCCGACAAATGTGCTAGGATCAGCGCCAGGAGACCAATGATGGCCACTGACATGCTTTCGCCCCATGCCGACCGTTTTCGCCTTCACCCGGTCGCGCCGCGCCTTGCGCCGATGTTCGGCTTTGCGCTGCTGACGGTGTCATGCGCGCTCGCGAGTTTTGCGCTCGCCTGCGCAACGCCCTTTGCGGCCTTCTCGGTCGTCGCGGCCGCGATGCTGCCGCTGCGGCCGGCGCTGCTCGTCGTCACCGGCGCGTGGCTCGTGAACCAGTGCATCGGCTTCGGCGCGCTACACTATCCGATCGATGGCAGCACGATCGCCTGGGGTTCTGTGATCGGCGCTGCTGCCCTTGTCGCGACCGCGGCTTCATCGGCCGTCCTTCGTATGCTCCCGCAAGGCCGCACGCCGTTGATGCTGGCGATCACATTCGTCGCCGCCTATGCGGCCTATGAGCTCGTGCTGCTCGCCGCGACGCCGATCCTCGGCGGAGAGGGCGCCTTCACCGCGGCCATCGTGGCGCGGATCGGACTGACCAGCGCGGTCTGGCTCGCCGGCCTCGTCGCCGCCTGCGAGATCGTCCGCCTGGTCGATCCGTTCAGGCGCAAGGGAGCGATGTCGGTCTGAGCGGCGACTCTTAGCCCGGATGGAGCGAAGCGAAATCCGGGACCGCCGCAGCTTGTGAAAAGACCCCGGATTGCGCTTCGGTCCATCCGGGCTACGCGACCGCCTCAGCCGCGCCCCGTGCGTGGTTTCAACCATCGAGTGATCACAGCGCACGGCGTTTGACGGCTGCGCGGCAGCCTGTGCCTCTCGCTCGCATCTCTTGCGAAGGCAAGGACCTGCTGGCTGGATCGCCGCTGCTCGGGCGCACGTGCATCCATTCGCGAATGACTGCGCGTCGTATCTTCGACTTCAACATATGAGGGGCTCCCGGGGGCGGGATCAAGAAGGGGCAGGATCAAGCCATGCGGCTGTTCCTGCCTCTTCGTGATCGGCAGCGTGCCTATGCCGCCTTTTGCATCGGGTACGCTTGCGAGCGTCGCGCGAGCAGGGCGCTGCCGCACGGATGTTCGGCCCCTTGCAGCACGACGAAGCCACGCTTCGCCACCGCGGCGCGAAGATCGTCCTTCGCCTCCGATTTCTGCGCGTCGAGCCAGATCACCAGCACGGCACGGGGCCCGAGGAAACCGTCGAGCCAATCCATCGCCGCATCGAGCGCGCTGAGCGGTCGTCGTCGCCAGTCCACGAGGGCTGCGTCGTACTGCGCGGCCGGGAGGCCACAATTGCCGGCCGACGCGGCCAGAAAATATCCGCGCTTTTGCAGATCCATCATCAATTCCATGCTCTTCGCGCCGACCACGACAATACGCTGCCCTGGCGAGCAGCCTGCGAGCGCGATCATCGGTTCGATGATTCTGTCGCTGACCCCTGAGATAGACATGAGTTCACCGGTTCGGTTGTTGTTGCCTTGGCAGGGCAGGCTGATCCTTGCGGGACAGATCGTGGCGGCATGGCCACTCTGTCGCACGGTCCGCGTTCCCTGCGATGCGTCACGCAGATAGGCGTGACCGGCTCGATATGTTGCCGCTTGCGATATGATTTCGAGATGAGCGTGGTGTTGATTATATATGTTCGGCATAGGACTGGCGCGACCACTATGCCGTTCCTAGAAAAGGGCGGTCCGATCCCCATCGAATTTGGATTTGTCCGGCGTCATGTTCCGACGTGTAGCTGCAACTCTTGTTGGAGGCCAGAATGCCTGCATATCGCGCTTTTGTCGTGGGACGACACAGCGTACCGATCGGGGTGGTTCAGATGGACTGCATCGACGATGAAGCCGCGATCTCTCGCGCCGCGAAACTCGTCGACAGCCACGATGTGGAACTCTGGCAACTCGATCGTCCAGTCGCGAGATTTGAGGCGCTGTCCGGACAGATGCGCAGGAAATAGGTCGTAGCCTTTTCGGGTGTTGTCTTCCCGTCGCGTCGGGGGGCGCTTGCCCGACGGGCAAAACATCGCGGACGCTGTCAATCCGCCTGCGCAAAAAGATTCCGCTTTACCGAAATTCGGATTTATCGTATGTGTTCGCCCATCCCGGCTCATCCTTGAGGGGCGATCATGTGGTCGTCATTTTCGCGAGCCGGGCTTGCGGTGGACGCGGCAGCGTCGGGCGCGAGAGTTGCGGGCAGGGCGGATTGCTCTCCGTGAGCCCAAGACTTCGTGCCAGACGAGCGGCGCTGTCAGGTTCGTCTCGCCAGCAGGTTTCCGGCTCCGTCGACAGGGCCGGGAAAACCGCGGCGAAATGGCGGGCCGTGCGTACGGCAAAACCGTGTGGTCCTGGTCGTCGTTGCTACGGTCAAGCTCTTGCGGAGGCGGCAGTCGCGTCAACCGGCGCGACGCCGGTGAATTCCGTGAAGGCGAGGGAGGCCAGAACGAACTCGGCTCCCGGGAGAGCACGGCATAAGCCGTCCGACCACTGCGCAGGGAAGGCCGAGTGATTGGCTACACCTGTATGCTGCTGTGCGGTTTCTGCGTGTGCATTTTGCGCAGCAGACCGCGGGTGCCAGCTGGCACCCGGCCTTCCCTGTGCCCTCTTGGCTTAGAGGGCAGAGCGACGAAGCAAAGCTCGGGCGAATTGCGCCGCGAGAACGGGAAGGCGTGTCTGCGACCACACCCTCGCTGTCATCGCCCGCCTTGTGCGCACTTGCGCATTGGGGCGGGCGATCCAGTATTCCAGAGGCGGTTGTGATGGAGCCGAGAGGCCGCGGCGTACTGGATTCCCCGCCTTCGCGGGGAATGACAGTGTCATCTGGAGAGCCAGCCCATACCTCATACTCCGTCATTGCGAGCGCAGCGAAGCAATCCAGAATCCCTCCGCGGTGACAGTCTGGATTGCTTCGCTGTGCTCGAAATGACGGTGTGGAGACAGTTCGCCCCACACTCGGCGTCATCGCCCGGCTTGACCGGGCGATCCAGTACTCCGAGACGGCAGTGATTGAGCCGAGGAGCTGCGGCGTACTGGATTCCCCGCCTTCGCGGGGAATGACAGTGTCATCTGGAGAGCCAGCCCATACCTCACGCTCCGTCATTGCGAGCGGAGCGAAGCAATCCAGACTGCCACTCGCTGCGCTCGCAATGACGGTGGGGGAAGAGTGTGCGCCACTCCATCGCCCGCACCTCAGGATGACGGGGCTGGCAATCTGAGGGCGCGACTCAGTTGAGGCGCGCTCCCTCCGTGAGGCTGCGCCGGGGCGCGCCGCACCCGCCGCAAAATCTGAAGTTGTGGATTGTCATCTTCGTGAGGGTATCTCAGTAAGCCGACCCGTGTCTTCCCGGTAACGATTGTGCTGTTCACGCAACACTCCTTCCGGATTAAGCCCTCATCGCTAGCCATTCGCATCACCGCCGCTTTTTAGCCACACCCGAACATGAATAAAATCACTCTAATGTTTCAGGGACTGCGGCGGTCCTCGAGGCGAACGGGAAATCCCAAGGTCGATTCAAATCTTGGCTCTGATTTTTCGGGTCTGAAAGGGTTGACCGAGGAAACTGGTTTGCGATGGACGCGAAGACCAACATCAAGCAGAGGCTGCCGAGCCGTCACGTGACGGAAGGCCCTTCGCGCGCGCCCCATCGGTCCTACTTCTACGCCATGGGCCTGACCACCGAGCAGATCCATCAGCCCTTCGTCGGCGTCGCCTCCTGCTGGAATGAAGCCGCCCCCTGCAACATCTCCCTGATGCGCCAGGCGCAGGCAGTGAAGAAGGGCGTCGCGCATGCCGGCGGCACCCCCCGCGAATTCTGCACCATCACCGTCACCGACGGCATCGCCATGGGCCATGACGGCATGCGCTCCTCGCTGCCGTCGCGCGAATGCATCGCCGACTCCGTCGAGCTGACCGTCCGCGGCCATGCCTATGATGCCCTTGTCGGCCTTGCCGGCTGCGACAAGTCGCTGCCGGGCATGATGATGGCGATGGTGCGCCTCAACGTGCCCTCGATCTTCATCTATGGCGGCTCGATCCTGCCCGGTAATTTCCGCGGGCAGCAGGTCACCGTGCAGGACATGTTCGAGGCCGTCGGCAAGCACTCGGTCGGCGCCATGTCGGACGAGGATCTCGACGAGATCGAACGCGTGGCGTGTCCCTCGGCGGGTGCCTGCGGCGCGCAGTTCACCGCCAACACCATGGCGACCGTCTCGGAGGCCATCGGCCTGGCGCTGCCTTACTCGGCCGGCGCTCCGGCACCGTATGAAATCCGCGACGCCTTCTGCATGACCGCGGGCGAGCAGGTGATGGAGCTGATCGCCCAAAACATCCGGCCGCGCGACATCGTCACCCGCAAGGCTTTGGAGAACGCCGCCGCCGTTGTCGCGGCCTCCGGCGGCTCGACCAATGCTGCGCTGCACCTGCCGGCGATCGCGCACGAGTGCGGCATCAAGTTCGACCTGTTCGACGTCGCCGAAATCTTCAAAAAGACACCTTATGTCGCGGATTTGAAGCCGGGCGGCCGTTATGTCGCCAAAGACATGTTTGAAGTAGGTGGCATCCCGCTTCTGATGAAGACGCTGCTCGACAACGGATTTCTCCACGGCGACTGCATTACCGTCACCGGTCGAACGATCGCCGAAAACCTCAAGAGCGTGAAGTGGAATCCGCACCAGGACGTGGTGCACCCGGCAGACAAGCCGATCACCGTCACCGGCGGTGTGGTGGGTCTGAAGGGCAATTTGGCGCCAGAAGGTGCGATCGTGAAAGTCGCGGGAATGTCCAACCTCAAGTTTACCGGTCCGGCCAGGTGCTTCGACCGGGAGGAGGATGCTTTCGAGGCGGTCCAGAAGCGCACCTACCGCGAAGGCGAAGTCATCGTGATCCGCTACGAGGGCCCCAAGGGCGGCCCGGGCATGCGGGAAATGCTCCAGACCACCGCGGCGCTGACCGGACAGGGCATGGGCGGCAAGATCGCGCTCATCACCGACGGCCGCTTCTCCGGCGCCACCCGCGGCTTCTGCATCGGCCATGTCGGGCCGGAAGCCGCCATCGGCGGCCCGATCGGGCTGCTCGAGGATGGCGACATCATCGAGATCGATGCGGACGTCGGTACCCTTAACGTAAAATTGAGCGACCAGGAGCTTGCCCAGCGCAAGACCAAATGGAGCGCTCGCGCGACTAACCACACGACGGGCGCGCTCTGGAAATATGCTCAGCAGGTTGGACCAGCGGTCGGGGGGGCAGTCACCCATCCCGGCGGTGCGCACGAGAAACAGTGTTATGCGGACATCTAGGCGTGCCATTGTTGCGTTTGTGTTGGGGGCCGGTGCTCTGGCCGCGCCGGCGCTCGCCTTCGACGGCGCGCCGGTCAACCAGAAGGACGCGACCATCCCTGTCGTGACCACCTTGCCGGGGGCCGCTGGTGCGGTGCGCAGCAAGGTGCCGCCGGCGACCCAGGAAACCTCGCTCAGCGCCCTGCAATATGCCGCCGAGGGCGGCCATCCGATCGCGCAGTGGAAGCTCGGCCGCATGTACGCCAATGGCGACGGCGTGGCCCAGGACGACGTGCGCGCCTTCGAATATTTCAGCCGGATCGCCAACGCGCATGCCGAGGACAGCCCCTCGGCGCCGCAGGCGCAGATCGTGGCCAATGCCTTCGTCGCGCTCGGCCGCTACTATCTCAGCGGCATCCCGAACTCGAAGATCAAGCCGGACCAGGACCGGGCGCGGGAGATGTTCTCCTATGCGGCCTCCTATTTCGGCAACGCGGATGCCCAGTACGATCTGGCCCGGCTGTACCTGAAGACGCCGGACGCCTCGCGCGAGGATTTCCGCTATGGCGCGCGCTGGCTCGGGCTCGCCGCGCAGAAGGGCCAGCACGAGGCGCAGGCGCTGCTCGGCCAGATGCTGTTCAACGGCGACCGCCTGCCGCGGCAGGCCGCGCGCGGCCTGATGTGGCTGACGCTGGCGCGCGACAGTGCCGGTGCCGAGGAGACCTGGATCAAGGAAAGCTACAACCGCGCCTTCGCCAAGGCCTCCGACGACGACCGCGCCATGTGCCTGCAAATGCTGGAACAATGGGTGCAGGGCCGCCGCGAGTGATCCCCAGGAGGCGGCGTTACGCCGCCTCGAGATCCAGATCCGCCCATACCGGAACGTGGTCCGACGGCTTCTCCCAGCCGCGCACATAGCTGTCGATGCCGACATTGGCGAGCTTATCGCTGGCCTGCGGCGACAGCAGCAGATGGTCGATGCGCAGCCCCTGGTTCTTCTGCCAGGCGCCGGCCTGGTAGTCCCAGAAAGTGTAGAGCCCCGGCTCGTCGGTCACGGCCCGCAAGGCATCGGTCAGGCCGAGGCCGAGCAGGGACTGAAAGCTCTCCCGCGTCTCGGCCTTGAACAGGGCGTCCTCAGTCCAGGCGGCAGGATTGGAGACGTCGCGTGCATGCGGAATGACGTTGAAGTCGCCGGCGAGGATCAGCGGCTCCTCGGTCTTGAGGCGCTCCTTCGAATATTCAAGAAGTCGCGACATCCATTTGAGCTTGTAGGGATATTTCTCGATCCCGACCGGATTGCCGTTGGGCAGGTAGAGGCAGGCGATGCGCAGCACGCCGGATTTGAGCGTCACCACGCCCTCGAGGAAGCGGGCATGCACATCCTCGTCGTCGCCGGCCAGCCCCGACTTGGTCTCATCGAAGCGGAGCTTCGAAAGCAGGGCGACGCCGTTGAACGTCTTCTGCCCGTGCGTGACCACGTTGTAGCCGAGCGCCTCGATCTCCAGGCGCGGGAACGCCTCATCGACGCATTTGATCTCCTGGAGGCAGACGATGTCCGGCTGGCACTCCTTCAGCCAGGTCAGGAGCAGATCGATCCGCTGCCGGACCGAGTTGACGTTCCAGGTGGCTACTCTGATGGGCATTTCGACGGCTCCGGGCAGGGGCACCCGTTAGAACAAAATGCAAACGCCCCCGTCAAGGACGCCGCAAAATCTCCCACAAAATTAACCCGGCTTAAGCGGGCCGCAGGCCATTGATACGGAAAAGGTTCCATGGATGGGTTGGCGGGTCGAAACTTCACAACGAGCTGAGCCGCGCGACGGGCTGGTCGGCGCGTTCCTGTATTGGCTCGGCGGCTTCGAGATCGAGGACGGCCTGACCGCCGATCTCAGCGAGCGCGAGCTGGGACGGATCCGCGCCAAGCAGATCGACGCGGTAACGCGGCTGATCCCGGTGACGATGGCCGTCACACTGCTCAACGTCGCCATCGTGCTGATCCTGTTCTGGGGCAGGGGCTGGAACGACTTCCTCGCGATCTGGGGCCTGACGCTCGCGGCCACCGCCTCGCTCGCGGTCCGTTCGTGGCGGCGGTCGCATCGGAACCCGCCGCAGGAGGCTTCGCCCCGCGCCGCACGGCACATGCTGCGGCAGGCGTTCTTCCTCGCCGCGATCTGGGCCACGCTGCCACTCGCGCTGTTCAGCCACATCGAGCCGACCAGCCAGCTGATCCTGGCCTGCCTGATGGTCGGCGTGATGTCCGGCGGCGTCTTCACGCTCTCGACCTTCCCGCGCGCCGGCCTCGTCTATCTCGCCACGATGACGGTCGGCTGCGCCGGCGCGCTGCTATTGTGCGGCGCCGGGCCGTATCTGGTGACCTCGGGGTTCCTGCTGCTGTTCGCGTTCTTCATGGCGCGCAACATCGTCTCGCAAGGCAATTTGTTCCTCGGCAATCTCAAGTCTCAGCTCGAGCTCGAGCGGCAGACCGAGATCATCTCGCTGCTGCTGAAGGATTTCCAGGAGAACGCCAGCGACTGGCTGTGGCAGACCGACGCCGAGGGACACCTGATCGACGTACCCGAGCGCTTCGCCGATGTCGCGCAGCTGCCGCTTCCGCTGCTGAAGGGCTCGCTTTTCGCCGACGTGCTCGACATGCTCTGCCCCGAGGACAAGGGTGCGGCCTACAACATCGTCGGCCTGATGGAACATGCCGAGCCACTGCACGAGATGAACCTCAAGGTCGTTGCCGGCGGCGAGGCGCGGCTGTGGTCGCTCACCGCGAAGCCGGCCTACGACCGCGACGGCCAGTTCCTCGGCTATCGCGGCTTCGGCCGCGACGTGACCGAGCGCTGGCGCGCGGAAAAGGCCGAGGCCGAGAGCTGCGCCAAGTCGGACTTCCTCGCCGTGATGAGCCACGAGATCCGGACGCCCATGAACGGCGTGCTCGGGCTTGCCAGCATGCTGCTCGAAACCAAGCTCGATCCGGAGCAGCGCGAGGCCGTCACCACGATCCGCGAGTCCGGCGACAATCTGCAGCGCATCCTCAACGACATCCTCGATCTGTCCAAGCTCGAGGCCGGCCGCTTCGCATTCGAGGCGATCGACTTCGCACCGCAGGCGCTGGTCGAGACGGTCGCGACCGTCGTGCGCGCGAGCGCCAAGAGCAAGGGGCTCACGGTCAAGGTCGAGCTCGATCCCAACCTGCCGCCGACTCTGCGCGGCGACGTCGCGCGCATCCGGCAGGTGCTGCTCAACCTCGCGTCCAACGCGGTGAAGTTCACCGACGAAGGCGAGGTGACGATCTCGGCCACCTGCCAGGCGCGGCGCGACCTGCTGGCGACCGTCGAATGGACCGTCACGGACAGCGGCATCGGCATCGCCCCCGAAAAACTCGGCCAGCTGTTCAGCGATTTCGCCCAGGCCGACGCCTCGATCAGCCGGCGCTTCGGCGGCACCGGGCTTGGGCTCGCGATCTCCCGGCGCATTATCGAGCAGATGGGCGGCACGATCGGCGTCACCTCGACGCCGGGCGAGGGCTCGACTTTCCACTTCACGCTGGTGCTGCCCTGGAGCCAGGCGCCGGTATCAGACCAGGCGGCCGGCCGCGACGAGGCCGACGAGCTCAAGGTGCGTATCGCCGAACTCGACCGGCCGTTGAAGGTGCTGGTCGCCGAGGACGATGCCGTCAACCGCATGGTCGTGAGCAAGATGCTCGGTGCCTTCGATGTCGAGCTGCGCGTCGTCACCGACGGCGTCGAGGCCGTCGCTGCGGCCTCGGAGGGCGATTACGATATCGTGCTGATGGACGTGCGCATGCCCGACATGGACGGTCTTGCGGCAACCCGGGCGATCCGCGCGCAGGGCAGCCGCTTCGAAGCCCTGCCGATCATCGCGCTCACCGCCAACGCCTTCCCCGAAGACGTCAGGATCTGCCGCGAGGCGGGCATGTCGGACTTCTTGGCAAAGCCGCTGCGCAAGCCCGCGCTGGTCGCGGCATTGCTGCGGGCGCTAAACCACGTGGCGTCGGACGACGCGCCGCTTCAGCCGGAGCTGATGCCGGTCGAAGTCGAGTGGAGCGAGGAAGAACGGCAGATCACCGGCGCGTAGGCGCTCAGATCGAGAAGCTGGTCCCGCAGCCGCAGGACGCCGTCGCGTTGGGATTGTTAACGCGGAACGAGGCGCCGATCAGGTCATCGACGAAATCGACCTGCGACCCCGCCAGAAACGGCTGGGAGGCGGAATCGACCAGCACCACCGCATTGTCCTGCTCGATCACGAGATCGTCGTCGGTGCGGTCGCGGTCGATGTCGAACTTGTACTGGAAGCCGGAACAGCCGCCGCCCTCGACCGAGATGCGCAGCATCGCGCCCAACCCTTCGCCCTTGAGGATCTCCCCAATCCGGCGTGCGGCCCGGTCACTGATGGTCACGGCAGTCGTCATTTCCGGTCTCCGATCGTCGGCGGCGTCATACCCAATTCATTTGGTATCCCGCATCCGGCATAGTTAAGTGCCACCATACGCAGAATCAAATGGATAGGGACTAAATTCGCCGTGTCCGTCGGAATGGCTGCCCCCCACGCGCCCTATGCCTGCGACCCCGATCGCAGCCGCGGCCGGCTGGTCGCCGAGCCCCCGAGCCGGACCCGCAGCCCGTTCCGCCGGGATTGCGACCGGGTGATCCACTCCACCGCGTTCCGCCGCCTCAAGTACAAGACCCAGGTGTTCGTGTTCCACGAGGGCGACCATTATCGGACCCGGCTGACCCATTCGCTCGAGGTGGCGCAGATCGCCCGCGCGCTGGCCCGGCAGCTCGGGCTCGACGAGGACCTCACGGAAACCCTGGCGCTGGCGCACGATCTCGGCCATCCGCCGTTCGGGCATGCCGGCGAGCGGGCGCTGGATGCCTGCCTGAAGGAGTTTGGCGGCTTCGACCACAATGCCCAGGCCTTGCGCGTGGTCGCGGCGCTGGAGCACCGCTATCCCGAATTCGACGGCCTGAACCTGACCTGGGAGTCGCTGGAGGGCATCGTCAAGCACAACGGCCCGCTGACCGATCGCAGCGGCGCACCGGTCGGGCACTATCGCGAGCATGGCATTCCCGTCGGCATCGCCGACTACATCAAGGTCTACGATCTCGAATTGTGGAGCTTCGCCTCGCTCGAAGCACAAGTCGCGGCGATCGCAGACGACATCGCCTATGACGCCCATGACATCGACGACGGCCTGCGTGCCGGCCTGTTCGATCTTGACGATCTCAAGGTGATGCCGCTCACGGCCGAGATCATTGCCGAAACCTCGGCGCATTATCCCGATCTCGAAGACGTCAGGCGCGGCGCCGAGCTGGTGCGCGAGCTGATCTCGCACCTGATCGGCGCGGTGTTCGCGGAGGCGCAAAAGAACCTCGCCGCCATCAGGCCGCAATCGGCCCAGGACGTGCGCCAGCAGAGCCGGGCGCTGATCGCGTTTCCCGCTGACGTCGCCGAGGAGGAGGCCGCCATCAAGCGCTTCCTCTACCAGCACATGTACCGCCACAAGCGGGTGATGCGGGTGATGGGGGAGGCCGAACAGATCCTGTTCGACCTGTTCGCGAAATATTTGAAATCGCCGGCCGAGCTGCCGCCGGAATGGCTGCTGGGGGCGGAGGCGGATGATGAGGCCGACCGGGCCCGGCGGATCGGCAATTTCATTGCCGGAATGACCGACCGTTTCGCCCTGACCGAGCATCAGCGGCTCTTTGACTCGACCCCGGATTTGCGTTAGGCGGCGGCCATGCCCGACACATCCTCATCCCTGCACCTGTTCGCTGACGTGCTCGCACGCGTGCACGCCGCCTGCCGCGCGCTCGCGGCGGATGCCAGCTGGCCCGAGGGCATCGATTTCTCGCGCGTGGTGGTCGAGCCGCCGCGCGATGCCTCCCATGGCGACATGGCGACCAACGCCGCCATGGTGCTTGCGAAAGAGGCAAAGGCAAAGCCCCGCGATCTCGCCGAGCAGATCGCCGAGCGGCTGCGGGCCGACGCGCTGATCGCCAAGGTCGACGTCGCCGGCCCCGGCTTCATCAACCTGACGCTGAAGCCCGCCGCCTGGGCCGAGGCGCTGCGCACGGTGCTGCGCGAGGGCGCCGGTTACGGTCGCGTCCGCGGTGGCTCCAAGGTCAATGTCGAATATGTCTCGGCTAATCCGACCGGGCCGATGCATGTCGGCCATTGCCGCGGTGCCGTGTTCGGCGACGCGCTGGCGAGTCTGCTCCAGTTCGGCGGCCACGACGTCACCCGCGAATACTACATCAACGATGCCGGCGCCCAGGTCGACGTGCTCGCGCGTTCCGCCTTCCTGAGGTACCGCGAGGCGCTGGGCGAGGATATCGGCGCCATTCCGGAAGGCCTCTATCCGGGCGACTATCTGAAGCCGGTCGGACAGGCGCTGGCGAAGGAGCATGGCGACAAGTTGCGCACGATGACGGAAGCTGAATGGCTTCCGACCGTGCGTGCCAAGGCGATCGCGATGATGATGGACGAGATCAAGGACGATCTCGCCGCCCTCAATATCCGCCACGACGTGTTCTTCTCGGAGCGCTCGCTGATCGAGAACGGCAACAACAAGGTCGCCGAGACCATCGACTTCCTGCGCGCCAAGGGCGACATCTACGAAGGCCGCCTGCCGCCGCCGAAGGGGGCGCCGGTCGAGGACTGGGAAGACCGTGAGCAACTGCTGTTCAAGGCGACCGCCTATGGCGACGACGTCGATCGCCCGCTGATCAAGTCGGACAATTCCTACACCTACTTCGCCTCCGACATCGCCTACCACAAGAACAAGTTCGACCGCGGCTTCGCCGAGATGATCGACGTCTGGGGGGCCGACCATGGCGGCTACGTCAAGCGCATGCAGGCGGCGGTGAAGGCGACGACCTCCGGCAAGGGCGCGCTCGACGTCAAGATCGTCCAGCTCGTGAAGCTGCTGCGCAACGGCGAGCCGGTGAAAATGTCGAAGCGGAGCGGGGACTTCGTCACTTTGCGTGAGGTGGTGGATGAAGTCGGCCAGGACGCCGTTCGCTTCATGATGCTCTATCGCAAGAACGACGCGGTGCTCGACTTCGACCTCGCCAAGGTCATGGAACAGTCGCGTGACAACCCGGTGTTCTACGTCCAGTACGGCCACGCCCGCGGCCACTCGATCTTCCGCAACGCGCGGGCCGAGGTGTTCCCGGACCTGCCGGATGATACCGCCAAGCGCATCGCCTGGCTCGGCGAGTCGGCGGTGGAGCGGCTGTCGGACCCCGTGGAGCTCGACCTTCTCAAGCGCCTCGCAATTTATCCGCGCATGCTGGAAGCCGCCGCCGCGGCCCATGAGCCGCACCGGATTGCCTTTTATCTCTATGACTTAGCGAGCGAATTTCACGCACTTTGGACGAAGGGGCGCGATTTGCCCTATTTACGCTTCATTATCAATAATGATGCAGATCTAACAAAGGCGCGACTGGCCATGGTCCAGGGCGTCGTCTCGGTCCTGGCATCGGGCCTCGCCATCCTCGGCGTCCATGCCCCGGACGAGATGCGGTAGTTTGGGGCGAACTACTTAAGGGGATTGTGGGGGTAACCGGCAGAAGCCGGACCGCTGAGACTTGGTTGACAGCCTTGTGGGTCGAAAGCCGTGCCTTGGTCGAGGGGCGCGCGGCTTTCCCGAAGGGACGCATCATCACGATGGCCGAACGATATCAGGACAGACCGTTTCCTTCCGATGACTATGGTCGCGGCGGCGATCAGCATGGCAAGGCGGAAAATGATCCCTTGGCCGAGCTCGCCCGTCTGATCGGGCAGACCGATCCGTTTGCAGCGCAGGGGCGGCCCACTGTGCGCCCGCCGGCAGCGCCGGCGCCCGCCCAAAGCCATCAGCAAGGCTATCAGGAAGACGATTATCGCCAGGACGAGTATGCCGAGCAGGCCCCGTCGGCTCCGCCCGGGCCGCCCTCATGGATGCGGCGCGCCAACGTGCAGCCGCAGCCGGCACCCGCGCCGGAGCCCGACTATCCCGTCTCCGTAAACGCGGTTCATCCGTTGCATCGCTATTCAGCTCAGCCGACCGCGCCCGAGCCTGATTTCCATCAGCCGCAGGCCTATCAGGATCACGCCTATCAGGATCAGCCTTATCAGGCTCAGGCTTATCAGCAGGATCAGGCCTATCAGGAGCCATACACCCAGCCCGATCCGTCGCGCTACGACGATGCGCTCTACGGCAAGCTGGAGGCGGGCGAGCAGGACTATCAGCGCGATCCGGCCTATCCGGACGATCCCTACGCATTCCAGAGCGACTATCCCGAGGCCGATCTCGACGAGCCGAAGAAGCAGCGCGGCGGCATGATGACGGTTGCGGCGATCCTGGCGCTTGCCGTGGTCGGGACCGGCGCGGCCTTCGCCTACAAGACCTATGTCGGTTCGCCCCGCAGCGGCGAGCCGCCGATCATCAAGGCCGACAACACGCCGACCAAGATCGTGCCCGCGCCAACGGATTCCGCGGCCAAGGTGCCGGATCGCATGGTCGTCGGCGATGGCACCGAGAAGATCGTGCCGCGCGAGGAAGCGCCTGTCGACGTCAACGCCAAGGCGGGGGGGCCCCGCGTGGTGTTCCCGCCGCTGAACCCGAATGCGAATCCGCCGCCGGTGGCGAGCGTCTCGCCGTCCACGATCCCGCCGTCGAGCGCGGGTCCGATTCCGAGCAACGGCACGCTGCCGAACAATTCGCCGCGCACGATCCGGACTGTGGCCGTAAGGGGCGATCAGACCGATAGCGCCGCGCCGCAATCGGCCGCTGCCGCCAGGCCGGCAACTGCAACTCCGCCGAAGCCGGTCGCCGCTCCGGCTGCACCGGCCGCGCCGCGCACGCCGCCGACCTCGGCCAATGCCAGCGCCAACCAGCCGCTCTCGCTGACGCCGCAATCGGCGCCAGCGGCAGAGCCGCCGCCGCAGCGGATGGCGGCGACCAACCCGACGCAGATCGCGCCCGCCAGCAGTGGTGGTGGCGGCTACGTTGTGCAGGTCTCCTCGCAGCAGACCGAGGACAGCGCCGCCGCGTCGTACCGGGTGCTTCAGAGCAAATATGGCAGCGTGCTCGGATCGCGCTCGCCGGTGATCAAGCGGGTCGATCTCACCGACAAGGGCAAGGGAATCGTCTATCGCGCCTTCGCCGGGCCCTATGGCTCGGCCGAGGAAGCGACGCAGGCTTGCAACAGCCTCAAGTCCGCTGGCCTGTCGGCCTGCTTCGTCCAGAGGAATTAACGGCCGATTCCTTGACCCCCTCGCGGGGCAGGGTTAATCGGCCCTTATGAGCACGCGGGCCTTCATTACCGGCGTATCCGGAACGGAACTGACCGCCGCCGAGCGGGAGTTTATCCGTGCTGAGCGCCCATGGGGCTTCATCCTCTTCAAGCGCAACATCGCGACGCCGGCTCAAGTTGCTGCATTGGTTGCAGAATTGCGAGCGGTTGCGAACGCGCCCGACGCTCCCGTCCTGATCGATCAGGAGGGCGGACGGGTGCAGCGACTGGGCCCGCCGCACTGGCCGGTCTACCCGCCGGGCGCCGTATTCGCGAATCTGTACGACAGTGATTCGGCGCTCGGGCTCACCGCGGCGCGCCTCAGTGCGCGGCTGATCGCGGCCGATCTCGCCGACCTCGGCATTAACGTGGATTGCTTGCCGCTGGCTGACGTGCCGGTGCCGGGCGCCGATGCCGTCATCGGGAACCGGGCCTATGGCACCGAACCCGGCAAGGTCGCAGCGATCGCGCGCGCGGTGACCGAGGGCCTGGAGCAGGGCGGCGTGCTGCCGGTCCTCAAGCACATTCCCGGCCATGGCCGCGCCACCGCCGATACCCATTTCAAGCTGCCGACCGTCGACACGCCCAGAGATGAACTGGAGCGGACCGATTTCGCGGCGTTCAAGCCGCTGGCGAACCTGCCGATGGCCATGACTGCACATGTTGTGTTTAGCGCGGTCGACCCCGCCCATCCGGCGACGACATCTGCGACAATGATTGCTCAGGTGATTCGCGGCGCAATCGGGTTCCAGGGTTTGTTAATGAGTGATGACGTGTCGATGAACGCGCTGGCGGGAAGCATCGCCGATCGGACGCGCGCCCTCTTCGCGGCCGGCTGCGACATGGCTCTGCATTGCAACGGCAACATCGAGGAGATGCGCGAGGTCGCCGGCCAGACGCCTGAACTGTCCGGCAAGGCGCTGCAGCGGGCGACAGCCGCGCTCGCAGCGCGCAAGGCGCCGCAGCCATTCGACCGGGCGGCCGCACGCACTGAGCTGGACGCATTGATCGCACGGGCAAACACGGCATCGGCATGACCGCAGAAATCCTATCGTTTGAAACCGGGCGGCCTGCAGAGCTCGCCGAGGGTGAGCCGGCGTTGGTGGTGGACGTCGAGGGCTATGAAGGCCCGCTCGACCTCCTGCTCGCGTTGGCGCGGCAGCAGAAGGTCGATCTCGCCAAGATCTCGATCCTGGCGCTGGCCGACCAGTATCTCCACTTCATCGAAGCCGCGCGAAAGATCCGGCTGGAGCTTGCCGCCGATTATCTCGTGATGGCGGCGTGGCTCGCCTTCCTGAAGTCGCGCCTGCTGCTGCCGGAGCCGCCGAGCGCGGAAGGCCCGAGCGCCGAAGAGATGGCGACCGCGCTTGCCAACCGTCTGCGCCGGCTGGAAGCCATTCGCGAAGCCGCCAACCGGCTGATGAACCGGCCGCAATTGCAGCGCGATATCTTCCCGCGCGGCGAGCCTGAACAGATCGCCGAGATCAGGCATCCGAAATACACCGCGACGCTGTACGACCTGCTCACCGCCTATGCCGCACAGCGCCAGTCGCGTGTGCTGGCGAGCGTGCATCTGGCCAAGCGTACGGTGTGGTCGCTCGCCGAGGCGCGCGCCACGCTGGAGCGGCTGGTCGGCAGCATCAGCGAGCAAGATGACTGGGGCGTGCTCGACGACTTCCTGATCCGGCACGTCGCCGATCCGACGCAGCGGGCGACGGTGTTCGCCTCGAGCTTCGCCGCCGCGCTGGAATTGGTGCGGGAAGGTCAGCTCGAGCTGAACCAGAAAGAGGCGTTCGCGCCCATCTATTTCCGGAAGGGGCGCCCCAAACCGGTCCCTGACGGAGCTCCTGCGCCCGATGCGCCGGTCGCTTAAGTGCAAGAAGGAGAATCTGCCATGGCAAGCCTGGCTGAAGTGCGGGTAGACGAGGCCGAGCCGATGGAGAACGAATCCCAGGCACGTCCTGAAGAATTGCGGCTGCTGGAAGCGCTGCTGTTTGCCTCGAGTGAGCCGCTGGATACCGCGACGCTGGCCAAGCGGATGCCTGATGGCGTGGACGTCAAGGCCGCGCTCGAGCAGTTGCAGGCCGATTATGCCTTGCGCGGCGTGAACCTCGTGCGCGTCGCCAACAAATGGACCTTCCGCACCGCCGGCGATCTCGCCTGGCTGATGACGCGGGAGAGCACCGAGACCCGCCGCCTGTCGCGCGCGGCGATCGAGGTGCTGGCGATCATCGCCTATCACCAGCCGGTGACGCGCGCCGAGATCGAGGAGATCCGCGGCGTCGTCACCTCGAAGGGCACGCTCGACGTGCTGCTGGAGACCGGCTGGATCAAGCCGCGCGGCCGGCGCAAGACGCCCGGCCGTCCCCTGACCTTCGGAACCACCGAGGACTTCCTGTCGCAATTCACCCTGGAACAGCTGGGTGATCTGCCGGGCCTGGAAGAGCTGAAAGGCACGGGCCTGCTGGATTCGCGCCTGCCGACCGGATTCAGCGTGCCGACGCCGTCCGATGACCCGCAATTGCGCGAGGACGAGGATCCGCTGGAACCGGGCGAGGACCTCGATCTCGCGCTGGCACCTGCGGTCGAGCCCGAGGCGCCGGAAGGCGGCAATGAGGGTGGCGGCGAGGGCGGCAGCGAGGACTGACGTCCCGTCCTGCTACCGGCCCCTGCGACCGGTTACCACTAGCAAGATTACGTAGCGCCAACAGCGAATTGGCGCTGCCTTGGTCCTTGTTTTTGAGGCCTGCGAAGCCTACGTTCCGGTGAAGATCGGCCGGGTCCCCGGCCATGCGCGTTTGGAGGGTTGCAGGATGGGTTCACTCAGCATTTGGCACTGGATCTTGGTGATCGCAGTGGTCCTGCTGCTGTTCGGCCGCGGCAAGATTTCGGATCTGATGGGCGACGTGGCGCAGGGCATCAAGGCGTTCAAGAAGGGCATGCAGGACGACGACAAGCCTGCTGACAAGCCTGAGCCGGCCAAGTCCATCGAGCACAATGCCGCCCCGACCGCGGCACGCTCCGACGTCGGCAGCAAGGCCGTCTAAACCAGAGAGCACGCGAGACGCGGGTAGCGGCCCCCGATCCTGCGCGCGAGGGATTGGGCCGGTTGCGGCTGGCGTGAACGGAAGACCTCATGTTCGACATCGGGTGGAGTGAACTGGTCCTGATCGGGGTCGTAGCCCTGATCGCCATCGGCCCGAAAGAGCTGCCGGGCGTGCTGCGCATGGTCGGACAGTGGATGGGCAAGGCCCGCAAGATGGCCGCCGAATTCCAGGGCCAGTTCCAGGAAGCGATGCGCGAGGCCGAGATGGCCGACCTCAAGAAGAGTTTCGACGAGGTCAAGGAAGCCGCCACAGGCTTCAATCCGCTGAGCTCGCTCCAGAAGGACGTCAGCGACGCGCTCCGCGTCGATGCGCTCGACAAGCCGGCCGAGGCGTCCTCAACGACCGCCGTCGAAGCGCTGGCGACTTCAAGTGAAGCGCTGGCGACTTCAAGTGAAGCGCCGACGACTTCAAGCGAAGCGCTGGCGATCTCAAGTGAGGCGCCGACGACTCCAATAACCCCGGAACCCCCGACACCGGAAACCTTCGTGGAAGCCGAAGCCCATGCAGCGGTGAACGAGCCGCTCGCCATCACCCGTGAGGTCGAGCAGGCGCCGGTCGTTGCGCAGGACACCGCGCCATCCGAAGCGATCAAGGACGCCAAAGCGTCATGAGCGACGCCGATATCGAGGCCAGCAAAGCCCCGCTGATGGACCATTTGATCGAGCTGCGCTCGCGGCTGATCAAGGCGCTGCTCGGCTTCGGCGTGGCCTTCATCTTCTGCTTCTTCTTCGCCAAGCAGATCTACAACGTGCTGGTCTGGCCGTTCGTGTGGGTCGCAGGTCCCGAGAACTCGAAATTCATCTATACGGCGCTGCTGGAGTATTTCATCACGCAGCTCAAGCTCGCGCTGTTCGGCGCCGGCTTCATCTCGTTCCCGATCGTCGCGACGCAGATCTACAAGTTCGTCGCGCCCGGCCTCTACAAGCACGAGAAGCAGGCCTTCCTGCCGTATCTGGTCGCGACCCCGTTCTTCTTCGTGCTGGGCGCGGCGCTGGTCTATTTCGTCGTGCTGCCGATGCTGGTCCGCTTCTCGCTCGGCATGCAGCAGGCCGGCAGCGACGAGACCGCGCAGATCCAGCTCCTGCCCAAGGTCGGCGAATATCTGTCGCTGATGATGTCGCTGATCTTCGCCTTCGGCATCGCCTTCCAGCTTCCGGTGATCCTGACGCTGCTCGGTCGCATCGGCATCGTCACCTCGAAGATGCTGCGCGAGAAGCGCCGCTATTTCATCGTGATCGCCTTCGTGATCGCGGCCGTGCTGACCCCGCCGGACGTGCTCAGCCAGTGCTCGCTCGCGATCCCCTTGCTGGCGCTCTACGAGGGCTCGATCATCGCGGTGGCGATGGTGGAGAAGAAGGCGGCGGCCGCGCAGGCCGCGACCGGCACCGACGTATCGACGCCGGCGAACCCGGCCGAATAGGGACTCGGTGTCATTCCCCGCCTTGTGCGCAATAGCGCACTGGAGCGGGGAATCCAGTACGCCCGGGCCTCTCGGAGAATCACTGGCGTCGCTGGAATACTGGATCATCCGCCTTCGCGGATGATGACAGCCGTGCTAGGAGACGCGCTATTGCAAACCTACAACGTTCGCTGTTGTAGGTTTACACGCTGATCCAGGACCACGGCCATGCACGACATCAAATCGATCCGCGACAATCCGCAAGCCTTCGACGCCGGTCTCGCCCGGCGTGGCCTGAAGCCGTTGTCGGCGTCGCTGCTGGCGATCGACGAGAAGCGGCGCGCGGCGATCCTGGCCTCCGAGCAGGCGCAGGCGCGGCGCAATGCGGCTTCCAAGGAAATCGGCGACGCCAAGAAGGCCAAGGACGAGGCGCGCGCGGCCAAGCTGATGGCCGAGGTCGCCGAGCTCAAGACCACGATGCCGGAGCTCGAAGCCGATGCGAAAGCCGCAGACGAGGAGCTTGCCACGGCGCTGTCGGCGATCCCCAATCTGCCGCTCGGCGAAGTGCCCGACGGAGTCGACGAGCACGGCAATGTGCAACGCCATGTCTTCGGCAACCGGCGCAACTACGCGTTTGCGCCCAAACCCCATGATGATCTCGGCGGCGCGCTCGGTGACATGGATTTCGAGACGGCGGCAAAGCTCTCCGGCGCGCGCTTCGTCGTGCTGAAGAAGGGGCTGGCGCGGCTCGAACGCGCGCTCGGCCAGTTCATGCTGAATCTGCACATCGACGAGCACGGCTATACCGAGATCAATCCGCCGCTGCTGGTCCGCAACGAGATCATGTTCGGCACGGGACAATTGCCGAAATTCGAGGACGACCAGTTCTGGGCGATCAAGGGCGAATTGCTCGCCGCACCCGATCTGGAGCGGCTGCGGACGGAGCGTCTCGGCATCATTCCGACAGCGGAGGTGGCGCTCACCAACCTCGTCCGAGAATCCATCCTCGATGAGAAGCAGCTGCCGATGCGGTTGACTGCGCTGACGCCGTGTTTTCGCGCGGAGGCGGGCGCCGCAGGGCGTGATACCCGAGGCATGATCCGCCAGCACCAGTTCACCAAGGTCGAGCTGGTGTCGATCACGACGCCGGAGACCAGCAAGGACGAGCACGAGCGGATGCTGGCATGCGCCGAGGAAGTGCTGCGCCGGCTCGATCTGCATTACCGCGTAATGACGCTGTGCACGGGAGACATGGGCTTCTCGTCGCAAAAAACCTATGACATCGAGGTCTGGATGCCCGGGCAGGGCGAGGGCGGCGCGTTCCGCGAGATCTCGAGCTGCTCGGTTTGCGGTGACTTCCAGGCCCGCCGCATGGACGCCCGCTCGCGCGGTCCGGACGGCAAGCCACGATTCGTGCACACGCTGAACGGCTCCGGCACCGCGCTTGGCCGCGCGCTGATCGCCGTGATGGAGACCTATCAGCAGGAGGACGGCTCGATCGCCGTCCCCAGCGTGCTCCAGCCTTACATGGGCGGCCTGAAGGTGATCTCGCGCGACTGAGGCGTATTGCTCGCTGAAACGCAGAAACGTTTGGTTGCGAAGATCAGGCGGCCGGTTATCCTGACGGCCACCCGTCAATACGAAACCACCGTTCATGGCCTTGCACCGCGATATCTTCTGGATCGGCAGACAATGGGCGGTGACAGGTACCGGCATCCAGGCCGTCGACCAGCGCCTGCGCGGCGTGCTCGACATCGACATCGCGCGGCTCTGGGACGAGGATCTCGTGCAGAGCCGGCGAGCCAAGCCCGGCGTAAATGCTGCGGATTTCGACAAGGCGCTGACGGTGGCACGCGAGCGTTTTCCGCAGACGCCAGCGTCAGATCCGATCGTTGCACAGCTGGAGGCGCTCGGCGTGGTCGAGACTCCTGTCGTCAGTCCGGTCGTACCGGCGATGAAGCTGCGTGCCGAAGGCAGGCTCGCACGCTTCCTGCCGCAATGGCGCATCCGTTGCTAGTCGAATACGGCGTCGGGCTCGAATAGGTCGGCGTCATCCGGAAGCAAGCCCCGGGAACCGATTTCGGCCGGTTGCTGCGCCGCGGCAACGAGCGGGATCACAGACGAGACCTGCGCGGCGACCGGTTTGCCTGATCGGTCGCAGCCGGATAAGACGGCTCAGACCCCTTCAGGAATCGACCTTTCGCATGCGCATTCTCTGCACCAATGACGACGGCATTCACGCTCCCGGCCTCAAGGTCGTGGAGGAGATCGCAAGGGCGTTGTCCGACGACGTCTGGGTGGTGGCGCCCGAGCTCGACCAGTCCGGCGTGTCACATTCGCTGTCGCTGAACGATCCCTTGCGCCTGCGCGAGGTCGGGCCGCGGCACTTCGCCGTGCGCGGCACCCCGACCGACTGCGTCATCATGGGCGCGCGCCATATCCTCGGCACCAAGCCGCCAGATCTCGTGCTGTCGGGCGTCAACAAGGGCCGCAACGTCGCCGAGGACGTGGTCTATTCCGGCACCATCGCCGGCGCGCTGGAGGGCACCATCCTGGGGTTGCCGTCGTTCGCGCTGTCGCAGGAGTTCAGCGTCGAGACCCGCGAGCGGCCGCCGTGGGACACCGCGCTCAAGTTCGGCCCCGACATCCTGCGCAAGGTGATGGCCGCCGGCATCCCGAAGGACACTGTCATCAACGTCAACTTCCCGTCCTGCGCGCCGGAGGACGTGCTCGGCATTCGCGTCACGCGCCAGGGCAAGCGCAATCTCGGCTTCCTCAGGATCGACGAGCGCAGGGACGGCCGCAACAATCCCTATTTCTGGATCGGCTTCGAGCGCGCCGCGATGATGGATACGCCCGCTGAGGGCACTGATCTGGCGGCGCTACGCGAGCGCTACGTCTCGGTCACGCCGCTCAGGCTCGACCGGACCAACGAAGCGTTTTCCGAAGCGCTGGGTGCGGCCCTGAAGTAGCGGCTAGCCGCCGCGAAGGGCGGCCTCGATGGTCTTGCCGAGCGCGTCGAGCTGGAACGGCTTCTGGAGCGCCGGCCGGTCGCGATACTGCTCGGGCAGGCCGGAGGAGCCGTAGCCGGTGGCGAAGATGAACGGGCAGCCCTTGGCCTTGATCAGGTCGGCGACCGGGGAGATCACCTTGCCGTTGACGTTGACGTCGAGGATGGCGATGTCGAACTGGGTTGCTTCGGCGAGCCGCATCGCTTCGGGGATATCGCCGGCTTCGGCTGCGATCTTGTAGCCGAGCTCTTCCAGCATGTCCGCGACCATCATCCTGATCATCACCTCGTCTTCGACGAGGAATACAGAGCGGCCGGAAAGCCCTGTCGCGGTCATTGTCGGTGAGTCCTTGCCCATTCCCGAAAACGTTCGCAGATAACGTGAATCGACGCAATGCGCGTTTCGGCGAACGGACACCTGAAAATGGCTTTCGCGGCCAATCCGCTGCAAGCCAATTTGTGGTCAAATACCTCAGCGAAAGGCTATCATGAGTTCCTGAGCAGGAACAAGATTCCCGCCGCAGCCTTGAGCTCCGCAAGCGACGATCCGGACCTGACGAGACAACACTGGCAGCAATGACGTCCCACCAGCACCCGCACGAAAAGATGATGTTTCAGCTCACGCTGAGGCGTCGGGGCATCAGCGATCAGGCGGTGCTGCGAACCATGGAGGAGGTGCCGCGCGAGCTGTTCGTCGACGAGGCCGATCGCGAGGGGGCCTATCGTGACAGCGCGCTGCCGATCGCGTGCGGGCAGACCATCAGCCAGCCCTTTGTCGTCGCCTACATGACCGAGCAACTCCAGCTCCAGAAGCGGCACCGCGTGCTCGAGATCGGCGCGGGCTCCGGCTATCAGGCCGCCGTGCTGTCGCGGCTCGCAGGCCAGGTGCTGACGGTCGAGCGCTATCGCAAGCTTGCGGACGCCGCACGCGCCAGGCTTGAGAAGCTCGACTATCACAATGTCGAGGTGATGCTGGGCGACGGTCTCAACCTGCCTGCCAACATCGGCCCGTTCGACCGCATCATCGTCACCGCCGCGATGGAGCAGATTCCGGAGAACCTGGTCGAGCGGCTCGAGGTCGGCGGCATCCTGATCGCGCCCGTCGGGCCGCATCAGGGGGTGCAGACGCTGATCCGTCTGACCCGCAGCCCGAACGGGATCGACCGCAAGGAACTCGTGGAGGTCCGTTTCGTGCCGGCGCTGCCCGGCGTGGCGCGGGAGCTGTAGATTTCCGGATTGGCTGTGCTGCCAACATCTTATTGGGAGGGTTAAGCCGTTATTTACTCGGCGCGTGTTTACTTAAAAGACCAGTTCTGTTGCGTACGAGTGAGTAACCATGTCTGTCGTCGCCGAGTTGCTTTACTCGCGCCGCGTACCGCAGGTCGCGGTGCTGGCGCTGATCTCCGTTAGCTTCGCAGGGTGCAGCGCCGACATGTCGTCGCGGCTGTCCCAGTCGAACTTCTCCAATCCCTTCTCGACTGAATCGACCGGTTCGGTGCAGCAGGCGCAGCCACCGCAGCGTGAGCTGCCGCAATATTCTCGGCCGCAGACGCAGCCCGGTTATTATCAGTCGCAGCCCTTGCCGCCGCCCGCGGTGTCCGCGCCGCAATCCTATCCCGTTGCGGCGGGTGGCGGGGTGTCCGGTGGCGGGCGTGGCGTCGGCTCCTACGCGCCCCCGGCGCAGCCGCGTCTGGAGACCACGGCCACCGTGCCGTCGCGCTCGGTCGCGGCCGCCCAGCCGGCCGGTGGGACCAAGATCATCGTCGGCACCAGCGACACGCTCGACGTGCTCGCCAAGCGCTATCACGTCACGCCGCAGGCGATCCTCGCCGCCAACGGCTACAAGGGTCCGCGCACGCTCTCGCCCGGCCAGCAGCTGATCATCCCGCATCCGGGCGCGACCGCGGCTGCACCTGCGCCGGCGCTGGCTCCCGTCGCAGCGGCTCCCGCGATGGCGCCGGCAGCCAAGCCGGTTGCGGCCGTTGCCGCGCCGCCGAGCACGCACTTCGTCAACCACGGCGACACGCTCGCCAGCATCGCCCGCAAGAACCATATCTCGGCGGCTGAGCTGGCCCGCGCCAACGGCCTCGATCCGTCCGCCAAGCTCAAGCTCGGAACCAGGCTGACCGTGCCGGGTGCAAAGACCGCCGCTGTCGCAGCGCCAGTTGCTGCTGCGCCGGTCGCGGCTGCTCCGGTTGCAGGTACGTTGCAGCCCGTCGCGGCCGCTCCGGCGCCCGCGATGAAGATGGCCGCCGCCGCGCCGGTGCAGAGCGCGCGCCTGGCCCAGGCCACGGCCAATGTCGAAGAGAAGCCCGCCGAGACGCCGGCGAAGGCTGCGGAGGCCACCGGCGCGCTGCCGACCTTCCGTTGGCCGGTGCGCGGCAAGGTGGTCACGAGCTACGGCGCCAAGACCAACGGCAAGTCCAATGACGGCATCAATCTCGCGGTGCCCGAGGGTACGCCGGTCAAGGCGGCTGAAGACGGCGTCGTCGCTTATTCCGGCAACGAGCTGAAAGGGTACGGCAATCTGGTCCTGGTTCGGCACTCCAACGGCTACGTCACCGCATATGCCCATGCGAGTGAGCTGTTGGTGAAGCGCGGCGATACCATCAAGCGCGGTCAGGTCATTGCCAAGTCGGGTCAATCCGGGGAGGTGGCGTCGCCGCAGCTCCACTTCGAGATCCGTAAAGGATCTAATCCGGTTGACCCGCTTCAATTCCTGAACGGGGCGTGAGCGGGGAAGCCGCAACGCCGGATCGTTGAAGGTCGGCAAAGCGCGACGGTGGGCAACCCACCGATCGCGCGAATGCCGTGCTGAACGCGCTTGTGGACTGATAGCCGCATTCGAACGCCACTTCCGCCAAGCGCGCTTCGCCTGCGCGCAGCATGTCCTTTGCGATCGCCATCCGCCATTCCGTGAGATAGTCGATGGGCGCAAGCCCAACGATGCGGGCAAAGCGATCGGCAAACACCGAGCGCGACATGCCGGCGATGTCAGCCAGTTGCGCAACGGTCCAGCTCCGCTTCACCTCGGCATGAACCGCGTTCAGCGCCAGCGCGAGCCGGGGATCGGCGAGGCCGGCGAGTAGACCGGGCCGCATCTCTGAGGTCCAGGACCCATCGTTCCGGATCACCTCGACCAGCAGCAGTTCGAGCAACCGGTCGAGTGCGAGTGCACGTCCCGGCCGCTGCGACCGGGCTTCATAGGCAATGGCATCGAGCACGCCTTGCAATCGCGCGGCAGCGGGATCCGCGGCGTTGATGGCAACGATGTCGGGCAGCACGCGGCGGCCGAGCGCGATGTTGGTGTCGTCGAAGCGGAAGTGACCGCCGAGCAACCGGAGCAGTGGGCCAGCATCGTTCGTGCCGACCTGGTGAGCGTGGAAGTCGGTCGGCGTGTTCGGCCTCGTAAAGTCCACCGGCGCGACATCAGCACCGGTCTGCAAGCTCCAGACAGGCGGGGCGGCAAGAAAGACGAAATCGCCATCGCTGAGCTCGCGCTGGTCCCGGCCGGGATAGCCAAAAGTGCAGCGGCCGCTTTCGATCAGGCAAAACGCTGCACCCGTATGGCTCGGAAAGCGCGCCGCCCAGGGGCCGCGCGCCTCCAGCTGCTTCCAAAGCAGCCCGCGGGGCCGGAGCAGGGCGATGGTCTGGCTCAAGGGGTCCATTCCGGACGATCTCGCATCAAATCAGGTCGATCGATGATAGATCGTCCGGATTGGGAGAGATAGTCTGCTCGTCAGCAAGATCAACTGGGAGACCCGCAGGGGATGTCAGACACATCCGAGCCTGAAGCCGCCGACCTCTCGAACTGGCGAAGCTCGCCCCACAGCCGCTGGGCCTTTCGCAACGTGCCGCGCCTGCTGCCGGTCGCCGATATCGCCGCGTCGTCGCAGCCGATGCCTCTTCCGCAAAAGCCGTTCGCGTTCGAGCGCTTTGGCCTCGCCGATGGCAGCGGCGGCCCGCTTGGGTTCGACGATGTCCTCAAGGCGACGGATACGGACGGGCTCGTCGTCCTGCATCGTGGATGCATCGTTCACGAGAGCTATCGCCACGGCCTGACACCGCACACGCCGCACATCATCATGTCCGCGAGCAAGTCGATCGTCGGGCTGATCGCGGGGATTCTCGCCGGCGAAGGCACGCTCGACATCGACGCGCCGGTGTCGGCATACGTGCCCGAGATCGCCGCGACCGCCTACGCGCATGCGACGCTGCGGCATCTCCTCGACATGCGCGCAGGCGTCGTGCTCGACGAGCGGCAGGCGAGGGCCTATGCGATCGCGACCAACTGGGAGCCGCTTGCGGCAACCGAGACGCCGATCGGCTTATCGGATTTCTTTCGCGGTCTCGACGTCGCGCCGCGACCGCACAGCGGGCCGTTCCGCTACGTCTCCGCCAACACCGATCTGCTGGGATGGGCGATCGAGCGCGCCACCGGGCAGTCCTTTGCCTCGCTCATAAGCGAGCGTCTGTGGCAGCCGATGGGCGCCGAGGATCGCGCCTTCCTTGCCGTCGATCGCGATGGACTGCCACGCTGCACCGGCGGGATCTGCGCGACGCTGCGCGACTTCGCGCGTGTGGGACAACTAATGCTCGCCGGCGGGCATCTCGACGGCCGCCAGATCATTCCGCGCGCATGGCTCGACGACATCGCTGAAGATGGCGACCGCGCGGCCTGGGCGCAGGGCGAATTCGCGGCAGGTTTTGGCGGCCGTACCATGAGCTATCGCAGCGGCTGGTACGTCGTCCACGACCAGCCGGGGATGCTGTTTGCGATGGGAATCCATGGACAGAATCTGTTCGTCGATCGCGCGAACCAGATCGTGATCGCGAAGCTGTCGTCGCAGCATCTGCCGATCGACCCCAGGGTCGTTGGCCTGACGCATCGTGCGGTCGGGGAGATGCGGAGGTGTTTGAGCGAGGGGTGAGGCCGTCCCGCTGTCATTGCGAGCGCAGCGAAGCAATCCAGAGTCCCTCCGCGGAAAGATTCTGGATTGCTTCGCTACGCTCGCAATGACGAGTATCCCAGAGGCAGTGACGCGATACTGAGAAGCCGCGGCGTACTGGATTCCCCGCCTGCGCGGGGAATGACAGTTGGGTTTGGGGCGCGAGTTTTCGCGCCTTACTTCCCCGCCAGCTTCACACCCAGCCGTCCCGCAAGCTCCTGCACGAACTGCCAGGCGACGCGGCCCGAGCGCGAGCCGCGCGTCGTCGACCATTCCAGCGCCTCGCGCTCCAGCGCCTCATCGTCCATCTTGATGCCGAAATGGCCGCAATAGCCGCGCACCATGGCGAGATATTCGTCCTGGCTGCAGCGGTGGAAGCCGAGCCAGAGGCCGAAGCGATCCGACAGCGACACCTTCTCCTCGACCGCTTCGCCGGGATTGATCGCGGTCGAGCGCTCGTTCTCGATCATCTCGCGCGCCAGCAGGTGGCGGCGGTTGGAGGTGGCGTAGAGGATGACGTTCTCGGGCCGGCCCTCGATGCCGCCTTCGAGCACGGCCTTGAGCGATTTGTACGAGGCGTCATTGCCGTCGAAGGAGAGGTCGTCGCAGAACACGATGAAGCGGAAGGACGAGGCGCGCAGCTGTTCCATCAGCGCGGGCAAAGTCTCGATGTCCTCGCGGTGGATCTCGATCAGCTTCAATTTGTCGGCCGGCTTGCGGTCCGCATTGATGCTGGCATGCGCGGCCTTCACCAGCGACGACTTGCCCATGCCGCGCGCGCCCCAGAGCAGGGCGTTGTTGGCGGGCAGGCCGCCTGCGAAGCGCTCGGTGTTTTCCATCAGGATGTCGCGCATCCGGTCGACGCCCTTGAGGAGGAACAGCTCGACGCGGCTGACCCGCGGTACCGCCGAGAGGCGTTCGTCGGGGTGCCAGACATAGGCGTCCGCCCGCTCGAACGATTCGGGTTCGGCGGCCGGATTGCCCTGGGCGGAAAGGTGCGCCGCAATGGTCTCGAGGGCGCGGACGATCCGCTCCTGGGTGAGGTCTGGGGCTGCCTTGCTGATTGCCTTGGCGGCTGCCGTGGGGCGTTTTGCCGCGACGCGGGCAGGCTTCCTGGCAGGGGTACGGGGGCCTTTGCCGGCCGGGCTTTTGCTTGGTTTTTTGGGCATGTCCGAAGTTCCTGAGAATGCAGCCTTATCGGGCCTGACGGCGCGCCGCAAGGTGGCCAAAAGGGCGGTCTGGCAGCGTTGCAATTGGGGCGGTGGCCGCTATAGTCCGCGCGAATTTGACCGAGCCGGTCGCCTTTGAGGGCCTGACCGGCCTTCCCCCGTTGTCACGAGGATCGTCCGAATGCTGATTACCCCTGCGTATGCCCAGGCCGCGGGCGCCGGCGACACCAACAGCATGTTGATGTCGCTGCTGCCGTTCGCCCTGATCTTCGTGATCATGTACTTCCTGATTCTGCGTCCGCAGCAGAAGAAGGTCCGTGACCACGCCGACCTCGTGAAGAACATCCGTCGCGGCGACACCGTCGTGACCTCGGGCGGCCTCGTCGGCAAGGTCACCAAGGTCGTCGACGACGACCAGATCGAGTTCGAGATTTCCGATGGCGTCCGCGTACGGCAGATGCGCCAGATGATCTCCGGCGTGCGCGCCAAGGGTGAGCCGGCCAAGGATAGCGCGAAGGAAGCCGCCAAGGACGACGCCGCGTCGAAGTGATCGCTTCCGCGAGCATCTCAAGTCTCCTGATCTGACAGGTCCAGTCGATGTTGTATTTCACGCGGTGGAGAGCGCTCGGGATTATCCTGACGGCGCTGATCGTGTGCCTCTGCGCGGTCCCGAACTTCTTCCCCGAGGCGCAGGTCAAGACCTGGCCCGCCTGGGCGCAGCGCCGGCTCGTGCTCGGCCTCGACCTCCAGGGCGGCTCCTATCTGCTGCTCGAGGTCGATTCCAACTATGTGAAGAAGGAGAGGCTGGACCAGGTCCGCGATGACGTTCGCCGGACGCTGCGCGACGCCAAGATCGGGTTCACCGGCGGCGTCACCGTGCGCAACGACGCGGCCGAGGTTCGCATCACCAAGGAAACCGACGTCCAGCCGGCGCTCGCCAAGCTGCGCGAATTGTCCCAGCCGCTCGGCGGTCTGATGGGCTCCAGCGGTCAGCGCGACCTTGAAGTGACCGACGCCGGTGGCGGCGTTATCCGCCTGAGCATCCCGCAGGCCGCGATGCTCGACCGCATGCGCAAGACGATCGAGCAATCGATCCAGATCGTCGAGCGCCGCGTCAACGAGCTCGGCACCGTCGAGCCCGTCATCCAGCGCCAGGGCAACGACCGCATCCTGGTGCAGGTCCCCGGTCTTCAGGACCCGACCCGCCTGAAGGAACTGCTGGGCAAGACCGCGAAGATGGAATTCCGCATGGTCGACACCTCCGTGCCGCCGGATCAGGCGCAGCAGGGCAGGTTGCCGCCGGAATCCGATCTCCTGATGAGCGCCTCGCCACCGCCCACGCCTTACGTGGTCAAGAAGCAGGTGCTGGTCGCCGGCGGCGATCTGACCGACGCCCAGGCGAGCTTCGACCAGCGCACCGGTGAGCCGGTCGTCAGCTTCAAGTTCAACACATCTGGCGCACGCAAGTTCTCGCAGGCGACGCAAGAGAACGTGGGGCTGCCCTTCGCCATCGTGCTCGACAACAAGGTGATCTCGGCGCCCGTCATCCGCGAGCCGATCACCGGCGGCCAGGGCCAGATTTCCGGCAATTTCACCGTGCAATCGGCCAACGATCTCGCGATCCTCCTGCGCGCCGGCGCGCTGCCGGCGCCGCTGACGGTTGTCGAGGAGCGCACCGTCGGTCCGGGCCTCGGCCAGGACTCGATCGAGAAGGGCGAGCTTGCGGCTTACGTCGGCTCGATCCTGGTCATCATCTTCATGCTGGTGACCTATCGCCTGTTCGGGGTGTTCGCCAACATCGCGGTGGCCATCAACGTCGCCATGATCTTCGGCCTGTTGTCGCTGCTCAACGCCACGCTGACGCTGCCCGGCATCGCCGGTATCGTGCTCACCGTCGGCATCGCTGTGGACTCCAACGTGCTGATCTACGAGCGCATCCGCGAGGAGCTGCGCGGCGGCCGCAACGCGATCTCGGCGATCGATGCCGGCTTCAAGCGGGCGCTCGCGACCATCCTCGATTCCAACATCACCACCTTCATTGCCGCCGCGGTGTTGTTCTACATCGGCACCGGCCCGGTGCGCGGCTTCGCCGTGACGCTCGGTATCGGCATCATCACCACGGTGTTCACCGCCTTCACCCTGACCCGGCTGATCGTCGCCGGGTGGGTGCGGTGGAAGCGGCCGCAGAGCGTGCCGATCTAGGAGCCTGATTGTGAATCACACCGTTCTCATCGGGCTCGGCGTCCTCATCGCCATTCTCACCGTGGTCGCGGCCCTCGGCTTGCTGCCGTCGTTGCGCATCGTCCCGGACAACACGCATTTCGACTTCACGCGATTCCGCCGTATCAGCTTCCCGATCTCGGCGGCGCTGTCGATCGTCGCCATCACGCTGTTCTTCACCCACGGCCTGAACCTCGGTATCGACTTCAAGGGCGGCACGTTGCTGGAGGTGCGGGCCAAGTCCGGCGCCGCCGACATCGCGGCGATGCGCACGACGCTGGATGGCTTGCGTCTGGGCGAGGTCCAGCTCCAGCAATTCGGCGGGCCCGAGAACGTCCTGATCCGCGTCGCGGAGCAGCCGGGCGGCGATACCGCCCAGCAGGCGGCCGTGCAGAAGGTCCGTACCGCGCTCGGCGATTCCATCGAGTACCGCCGCGTCGAGGTGCTCGGTCCGCGCGTCGCCGGTGAGCTCTTGGCCTACGGCATGCTCGGCCTGATGCTCGCGATCGTCGCGATCCTGATCTATCTCTGGTTCCGCTTCGAATGGCAGTTCGCGCTCGGCGCCATGATCGCCAACGTGCACGACATCGTGCTCACGATCGGCTTCATGTCGATCAGCCAGGTCGATTTCGACCTGACCAGCATCGCCGCGCTGCTCACCATTCTCGGCTATTCGCTCAACGACACCGTCGTCATCTACGACCGTATCCGAGAAATGCTGCGGCGTTACAAGAAGATGCCGATGCCGCAGCTGCTCAACGAGTCCATCAACTCGACGCTGTCGCGCTCGATCATCACCCACGTCACGGTGACGCTGGCGTTGCTGGCGCTCCTCCTGTTTGGCGGTCACGCCATCCACAGCTTCACCGCGGTGATGATGTTCGGCGTGGTGCTGGTCGGCACCTACACCTCGATCTTCATCGCGGCGCCGATCCTGATCTATCTCGGCGTCGGCGAGCATCGCGAAGATGCGCCCGATACGGCTACGCCGGCGAAGAAAAACAAGGCATGATCCGAACCGCACGCCCTCGCACGCGTTTGCGAGGGCAGTAAGCCCATTCGGACCAAGCTCATGACCGGCGATCCCAACGCACCGCATTTTCCGCGCTCGGCGCCGATCGAGGCCTATGGCAAGGGCGGCTTCGCCTTTGCCGGCATGTCGCACCGGGGATCGCTGCTCTGTCTGCCCGATGCGATCTGGGCCTGGGATGTGACGGACCCCGCGAAGATCGATCGCTATTCGCTGGATCGGGTCTTCGCGGCCGCCAACAGCATCGACACGCTCCTGATCGGCACCGGAACCGGGGTCTGGCTGCCGCCGCCGGCGCTGCGGCAGGCCCTGAAGGCGGTGAGGGTGGTGCTGGACACCATGCAGACCGGCCCGGCCGTGCGTACCTACAACATCATGATCGGCGAACGACGCCGCGTTGCGGCCGCGCTGATCGCCGTGCCATGAGCAGCGCTGCACCTCCGCCCGATTCCGTCGCCTTCTGCGCCGATCTCGTGCGCAGCCACGACTTTCCGCGCTATGTCGCGACCCTGTTCGCACCCGCCGCCGAGCGCCGTGCGCTGCTCGCGCTCTATGCCTTCAATGTCGAGATCGTCCGGGTCCGCGACCAGGTGAGCCAGCCCTTGCCCGGCGAAATCCGCCTGCAATGGTGGACCGACATGCTCTCCGGCCATGTCCATGGCAGCGCCGAGGGCAATCCGGTGGCGGCCGAGCTGCTGCGCGCGATCCGCGATTTCGACCTGCCGGTCGAGCCGCTGTCGCTGCTCGCCGACGAGCACCAGTTCGATCTCTACAACGATCCGATGCCGACCATGGCGGCGCTGGAAGGCTATCTGGCTGCGACCTGTTCGGCGTTGTTCGCCCTCGCTGCGCGGATCATGGGGCCGCCGTCGGATGCGGTCGAGCATCTTGCCCGTCATGCCGGGCTGGCGCAGGGCATCGTGCAGGTCATCGCCAATCTGCCGCGCGATGCCGCGCACCGGCAGCTGTTCCTGCCGCAGCAGGTGCTGGCGAGCCACAATTGCAACATCGAGGATGTGTTCGCCAGCAAGGAGACGCCCAGTCTCCATGCGGTGCTCGAACAGCTTGCGGGTGAAGCCCGGCAGCATGTGACGACGGCCTCGTCGCTGCTCGCGCAGCTGCCGTCGTCAATGCGGCCGGCGTTCCTGCCGCTGAGCCAGGCGCAGGCCGATCTGAAGCGCCTGTCGCGTCCGGGACGCAATCCGTTCACGCCGCAGCCTTCGTCGCGGCTGCGCACGCTGTGGACGCTGTGGCGGGCTTCACGTTCCCGGGAATTTACCAAATAGCGGTTGGCTTGTCGCCCGCGCCGGGCAAATGCTCTATGCTGTCCCATGGCTGACTTGTCCCAAACCAATTCCTCCGATCTCAGCGGCCTTCCGGTCGCGCCTAGCGACATTCACGCGGCCGCCGAGACCATCCGGGGTGCCGTCGTCGAGACGCCCTGTAGCTACAGCCGCACGCTGAGCAATATCTGCGGCTGCGACATCTGGCTCAAATTCGAGAACCTCCAGTTCACCTCCTCGTTCAAGGAGCGCGGCGCGCTCAACCGCCTCACGGCACTGACCCCGGAGGAGCGTGCACGCGGCGTCATCGCCATGTCGGCGGGCAACCACGCGCAGGGCGTCGCCTATCACGCCAGGCGGCTCGGCATTCCCGCCACCATCGTGATGCCGGTCGGCACGCCCATGGTGAAGGTCGAGAACACGAAGCACCACGGCGCGGAGGTGGTGGTGACGGGCGCAACGCTGGAGGAGGCGGCCGCGTTCGCGCGTAGCCACGGCGAAGCTCACGGCATGATCTTCGTCCACCCTTACGACGATCCGCTTGTCATCGCGGGGCAGGGCACCGTCGGGCTGGAGATGTTGAAGGCGGTGCCGGAGCTCGACACGCTGGTCGTCCCGATCGGCGGCGGCGGCCTGATCAGCGGCATCGGCATTGCCGCGAAATCGATCAAGCCATCGCTGCGGATTCTGGGCGTCGAGGCCTGGCTCTATCCCTCGATGTACAATGCCATCCATGACGGCAATCTGCCCGCGCGCGGCGATACGCTCGCCGAGGGCATCGCGGTGAAATCGCCGGGCAAGATCACGACTGAAATCGTCCGGCGCCTCGTCGACGACATCGCGCTCGTCAACGAGGCCGAGCTCGAGCGCGCGCTCGCGACCCTGATCTCGATCGAGAAGACGGTCGTCGAGGGCGCCGGCGCCGCCGGCCTCGCCGCGCTGATGTCCGATCCGTCCCGCTTTGCCGGCCAGAAGGTCGGCCTGGTGCTGAGCGGCGGCAATATCGACACGCGGCTGATCGCCTCCGTCCTGACCCGCGAACTGGCGCGCGAGGGGCGGCTGACCCAGCTGTCGCTCGATATCCCCGACCGGCCCGGCCAATTGGCCGCAGTGGCTGCGCTGCTGGCCGAGGCTGGCGCCAACATCATCGAGGTCTCGCATCAGCGGACCTTCTCCGACCTGCCGGCCAAGGCGACGCTGCTGCAGCTCGTGATCGAGACCCGCGACAGCGCCCATCTCGACGAGGTCATGGCGAGGCTCAGTGCATCCGGATTGAGCGCGCGCTGCACCTGAGCGCGCGGCCGTCCCGTTATCGCGGCGTCAGGCCCGCGAGGTGGCCGATCAGCCGGTCGATCTCGGCTTCGGTGTTGTAGTAGTGCGGGGAGGCGCGCACGAGCGGCGGCAGCGCCCGGATCTCTGCGTCAATGCGGGTGCTCGACGGATGTGAAGCACCGATGGTGATGCCGGCGGCAGCGGCACTGCCGACAATCGCGTCCGCCTCATATCCGTCCATCGTGAAGCTGACGATGGCGCCTGGTGTGCGTCCGAGGTCGCGAATTGTGATGCCGCGAACGGAGGCGAGTCCGCCCCGAAGGCGGTCCGCCAGCAGGCGGCAGCGCTGCTCGATAGCCCCCATGCCGATATCGAGCGCGTAGTCGACGGCAGCGCCGAGCCCGAGCCGCGCTGCGTAGTTGTTCTCCCAGGTCTCGAAACGGCGCGCATCGTCGCGGAGGCGATATTGGTCACGCGAGACCCAGGGCGCCGCGAAGTGATCGATCATCGGCGGCTCGAGCCGTTGCAGCAGCTCGCGGCGGACATAGAGAAAGCCGGTGCCGCGCGGGCCGCGCAGGAATTTGCGCCCCGTCGCCGACAGCATGTCGCAGCCGATGGCTTCGACGTCGACCGCCATCTGGCCGACCGCCTGGCAGGCGTCGAGCAGATAGGGAATGCCGTGCGCCCGCGCGATCTTGCCGACGGCCGCGGCGGGGTTGACCAGCCCGCCATTGGTCGGAACCCAGGTGATGGCGATCAGCTTCACGCGCTCGTCGATCATGCGTTCGAGCGCGTGGATGTCGAGCTCCCCGCGGGGATCGCTCGGCACGACCTCGATGACCGCGCCTGTGCGCCTGGCGACCTGAAGAAACGCGACATAGTTGGCTGCGTACTCCGCCTCGGCGGTCAGGATGCGATCGCCTTTGCGGAATGAAAGCGCATAGAACGCCATCTGCCAGGCAATTGTCGCGTTCTCCAGAAGCGCGATCTCATCGGGCGCGGCATTCAGCAGGCGGCCTACCGAGCCGTAGACTGAATCAAGCCGGCGCGCCTCGCGGTCGGCGGCGGCATAGCCTCCGATCTCGCTCTCGAGGTCGATATGCCCCTTCATTGCCGCGACGACGGCGGCCGGCATGAGAGCCGCGCCCGCGTTGTGGAGATACGCCAGCCGCTCAGCAGCCGGTGTGTCGGCGCGTATTCGGTCGATGTCGATCAAATGGGGCTCTCGTGCTTTGGCCGCGTCAATGCGGCATCTCTTCGAACTGCGGCAGGTGGAGCGGCGTATTCCAGGACATGCGACGCTTGGTGAACATCTCGAGCTTCGGCGCGACCAGGTCGGGCCGGTCGAGGCTTCCCAACTGAACGAAGACCGTTTTGGGGAAACTGTCGAGGTTCGAGCTGAACACCCGCGAGCCGCATTCGGGGCAGAAGTTTCGGTCGAGGCCTTTGCCGGAGTTCGCGACGTAGTGAAAGGCCTTCGGCTTGCCGTTGAGAAGCGTGAAGTCATCCTCCGGCACGGCAAAGAAAGTTGCCATCTCGCCGCCTGAGGCGCGCTTGCAGTCGTTGCAATGACAATTGGCGATGAAGGACGGATCGGTGTCGAATTCGAACTTGATGGCGCCACAGGCGCATTGAGCGGTGTATTTTTTGGCCATTGATCGCCTCGAATTGGTCCAAGACAGCGGCGGGGCCATATTGGCTGGCCGCAGAAGCGCGCGCAACGGTGCTTGCCGCGCAGCGTCTCGTCTCAGATGCAGAGGCTGAGCAGCTTGATGTGGCACTCGCTGGATTTTGGCTTCTTCGCGGGCGCGGCCTCGCGCTTCACGGCAACCAGCGGTTCCTTGTCCTTCTTGCCTTTGCTCTTGCCCTTCGGCTCGTAGTCGCCCGCGATCACCATGGCCCAATAGGTGCGCTTGCCGCTGGAAGTTTTGGCGCTTGCAATGCCGACGCGGGAGGCGTTGTGCAGCAAGAGGTTCTTGCGATGCCCGGACGAGTCGATCCACTGGCCGAGCGTCTTCTCGAAATTGTCGTAGCCATAGGCGATGTTCTCGGCTGCGCGCCCCGCGCCGGCCGGTGCGACGCGGCGGTTGAACGGTCCGAGAGCGTCGTGGCTGAGGTCGTCCTTCGCCGCCATCGCGCGCGCCTGGTCCATGGCGATGCGGTCGAGGGTTGAATCGCGGACGACGCGGACTTCACCGTTCTTGAGGCGAAAGCTGGAGATCAGCTCGGCCGGGGATTCGGCCATCGCGGGCGCGGCTGCGAACAGGAGAAGGCCAGCGATCACGCCGCCAACCACACGATGCATCATCATCCCCCGAATGCCCATGACCTGCCGCCCGAATGATCCGATCGCTTCTCTATCGCCAATGTGGACGCTTCAAGGCGCGCGTCGTCCGTCAGCCCGCCGGCAGGTCCGCCTCGAAATTGAAGCGGTCGCGCAGGTTCTTGCGCTGCTCCAGGATGTCCTTGAGGAAAGCGCGGTCCTGGTCGTTCTTCATCATCGGCTCGATCAGGTCGAGCTGGTTCATGGCGACCAGTTGCAGGATCTCGGTGCGCGGCTTGCCGCTGGTGTCGCGCGGCAATGCATGCACCACCTGGATGTGTTCCGGCGGCTTTGGACCCTTGGCGGCCGAAAGCTCGCTCCGAAGCTCGCCTTCAAGCGTGGCCAGATCGGCCTCGACGAAGGCATAGAGCCCGACGCCGGAGCGGCGGTCGGCAAAGGCGACGATGGCGGTGTCGCGCACGGCGGGATTCTTGCGGATCAGCTCCGCCAGCACAGGCGCGTCGTTGACGAGCCTGCGGCCGCCGCCCTCGCGGTCGGTGAAGTTGAACAGACCGCGCGTGATCGCCCGGTAGACCTTCTTGCCGGTGGCGAGCCACAGGCTCGCGGCAAATGATTTCTTCGCCAGGATCTTGCGCTCGCGCGGCGTCAGCGCCTCGGGCGCGTAGGAACGCTTGTGCTTGAGCAGGTGCCGCAGGTCCTCATAGGCGAGGATGCGATAGAGCCGGCCGCGGCGTGCAAAGCAGGCGGCGAGCTGGAAGTCGGTCACATAGGCGTGGCCGTCGCGGCCGACCAGCCAGTTCTGCTCCTTGGCAAGGTCGTTGTGGCAGATGCCGGCGCGGCGGAGCCGGCGCAGCGCCGCCTTGGCCGAGCGGAAATAGGCGAGGTCGCCATGCGGTTTGGCCAGGTGCAGCGCGACGCCGTCGACGAAGCCGCGCACCAGAGCCCGGCGTCCGGCCCACAGCAGCTCGGGACCGACATTCAGGCCCTTGGCGAGGGCGAGCGCATGCTTCTCGCGCGCGAACAGGTGGCGGGCCAGCAGAAACGACCACCACGGCACCTCATCCAGCCGGCGCAGCACCGCATCGACCTCGCCGTTGCCGGCACGAAAGCGGCCGCGCTCGACGGTCGAGAACACGTCGCGCTTGAGCAGGACGCCCTCGGTCCATCGCGCCGAGAGCGTCGCGGCGTCGTCTTTGGGGAGGCTCATCGACAACTCACGCGGCTGCGGCGATGCGCAGGTGATCGGCGATCCAGCGATCGAGATCGGCGAGCGCCAGTGCACTCATCGCCTGCTTCTTGGCCACCGTCTTCTCGTTGCCGCGCAGGCGCGTGCCGTCGGGCTTCTTCGTCGGAGCGCTCGCAAGCGGCGGGAACAGGCCGAAATTGATGTTCATCGGCTGGAACGAGCGCGTGCCGGGCTCGATGGTCTCGATATGGCCGCCGGTGATGTGGCCGAGCAGCGATCCCAGCGCGGTCGTAGCAGGCGGGCTCGCCAGTGTCTCGCCACGGGCATCGGCCGCCGCGTAGAGACCGGCGATCAGGCCGACGCTGGCGGACTCCACATAGCCCTCGCAGCCCGTCATCTGGCCGGCAAAGCGCAGCCGCGGCTGCGCACGCAGCCGCAGCTGGCCGTCGAGCAGTTTGGGCGAGTTGAGGAAGGTATTGCGATGCAGGCCGCCGAGGCGGGCGAATTCGGCCTTCTCCAGCCCGGGAATGGTGCGGAAGATGCGCTGCTGCTCGCCGTATTTCAGCTTCGTCTGGAAGCCGACGATGTTGTAGAGCGTGCCGAGCTTGTTGTCCTGGCGCAGCTGCACGATCGCGTAGGCTTTCGTCGTGGGATCGTGTGGATTGGTGAGGCCGACCGGCTTCATCGGACCATGGCGCAGCGTCTCGGGGCCGCGCTCCGCCATCACCTCGATCGGCAGGCAGCCGTCGAAATAGGGCGTGTTGGTCTCCCACTCCTTGAACTCGGTCTTCTCGCCGGCGATCAGCGCGGCGACGAAGCCGTCATACTGCTCCTTGGTCATCGGGCAGTTGATGTAGTCGGCGCCGTTGCCGCCAGGGCCGACCTTGTCGTAGCGCGACTGGAACCACGCGACCGACATGTCGATGGATTCGCGATGCACGATCGGCGCGATCGCGTCGAAGAAGGCGAGTGCGTTCTCGTCGGTCAATTCGCGGATGGCGTCGGCAAGGGGCGCGGAGGTGAGGGGGCCGGTCGCAACGATGACGTTGCTCCAGTCGGCCGGCGGCAGGCCTGCGATCTCGCCGCGGGCGATCTCGATCAGGGGATGCTCGTTCAGCGCCTTGGTGACGGCCGCCGAAAAACCGTCACGATCGACCGCCAGCGCGCCGCCGGCGGGCACCTGGTTGGCATCGGCCGCGCGCATGATCAGCGAGCCGAGGCGGCGCATCTCCGCATGCAGCAGGCCGACGGCGTTGTTGGCGGCGTCGTCCGAGCGGAACGAATTGGAGCAGACGAGTTCGGCGAGCCCGTCGGTGCGGTGCGCCTCGGTCATGCGGTCGGGCCGCATCTCGTGCAGCACCACGGGCACGCCGGATTTGGCCAGCTGCCAGGCGGCTTCCGAGCCGGCAAGGCCCGCGCCGATCACGTGCACAATGTTGGAATGGGGTCCTGTCATGGGGCGGACAGGTAGCGCTTTTCGGCGGTCAGTGGAATCGCCGAGATCGAGTTTTCTGCCTTCAGGAACGACAACGCCCGCACGAGGCGGGCGCTATCGGTTCGTCCGGTGAAGGGCTGAACGATATCAGCCCTGATACTGACCGGCGGCAACGCGCGGGATGTCCGAGCGATCGAGGCCGATGTCGGCCAGTTCGCGATCGCTGAGCTGGGACAGCTCGGCAACATTGCGCTGATAGTCCCGGAAAGCCTGGATCATGCGGATGAGCGAGAGCAGCATTGGTAGTCTCCTGTAGTTCGATTCAGCCCTTGCCCGGGCCTCATCGTTGAAATGAATATAGGTGAGAGTGGTGCAGTGCGAAAGTTCCGATGTTGCGATGCAGCTAAGCGAAGAACGCATAGCATCGGTAAGGGGCGATTAACCTCTTGGCAGTCCCGCCCAACAGCTGGGCGTTAGATGTTGCAGATCACAATAAAAGCCCGTGAAATCACGGATTTATGAAAGAATCTGCGGTTCCGATGGTGATGGAAATAAGGTGCATTCTCGCGACCTGCAAGACGACGCGGCAGCTTGTAAGCCCAAGTCTCGCATGCGCGAATCGCATGAATCAGGAAATTTGGAAATGAATATAAATTCATAATATGGAACGGGTTCCGCCGGCCTGAGGGAGCTCGTCGGCGTGAGGAGGGAGAGGCGATTCGCTCGGCTCGCTTAGGAAGGGCCACTGAAGCTGCTTGCGCGAAGCCAGATATCGCGGGCCGATCGCCGGGAGTCGGGCGCGGTCGTCGTTGGTGCGGTGCACACACGCCCAGGGTGTAAGTACTTGATTACAAGGTTGTAATGAAAATCAGAATTTTCGCATGCGGCTCTGCGCGGCGCGCAACATCACGCAATTCTCGCGGGGAATTTATTGCGGCAAGTTGCCGCGTCGGCAGCAAAGTCGTGGCGCAGATTCCGGCAATCTCGCTGGAGCTGTCCCAAGAACAAGAGAAGGAAAGTAACATCATGACGAAGTTACTCGGGGTTATCGCCATTGCCGCCGTCGCGTTCGCCGTCGCACCGGCCCAGGCCGCCAAGCACGCCATGGGCGGCTGCAGCTCGGCCAACCTGGAGAAGACGGAGACCGCGATCGAGAACATGCCCGACGGCGACGGCAAGTTCGTGGCGCAGAAGGAGATCGCGGCTGCGCAGGACTCGCTGCTCAACGGCAAAATGGGTGCGTGCGGCGCGCATCTGAACAAGGCGATGCACGCCACCATGGGTAAGTAAACGCTTCAAGAGAGGGCCGGTCGCCGGGCGATCGGCCCTACGCTTTTGTGCGCGGGATCTTAAGGGGCGCGCGCGAGCTGGGTGGCGAAATAGGCGACGGTCTTGGAATAGACCTCGCTCTTGTTCCACTGCTGCAGCACCGCGAAATTCGGGCTGCCCGGCTGCCAATCCTTGCCGCGCTGCCAGCCATAGCCGGCGAGATAATTGGCGGTGGAGGCGAGCACGTCGGGCGCGTTGTGCAGGAGATCGCGCTTGCCATTGCCGTCGAAATCGACGGCGTATTTCATCCAGGACGAGGGCATGAACTGGGTCTGGCCGAGCTCGCCCGCCCAGGCGCCCTTCATGTCGGCGGGTGCGAGATCGCCGCGCTGGACGATGCGCAGCGCGTCCAACAGTTCGCCGCGAAACTGCTCGGCGCGCCGACAGTCATAGGCCAGCGTCGCCAATGAACGGATGGTTGCGAACTTGCCGGTGTTGACGCCGAAATCGGTCTCGAGACCCCAGATCGCGACCAGCACCTCGCCTGGGACGCCATAGGTCTGTTCGATGCGGGACAGCACCGAGCCGTATTGCTTCATCATGTTGGAGCCGCGCGTCATGCGCGGTGGCACCATGCGGCCGGAAAACTCCTCGAAGGTCTGGGTGAAGACCTTCTGCGAGCGGTCGCGGTTGAGCACGCTCTGATCGAGCGTCACGCCGGCGAGACCGGCGGCAATGGCCTGCTGCGAGATGCCTTTCGCCGCGGCGTCGGTTTTGAAGTCCGCAAGCCATGCGTCGAAATTGCCCGAACCGCAGGCAACGGCGGCGAGCGCGGGTTCGGCGGATAGGATTGACGCGGAGAGGGCTAAGGCTGCGAGAGCAAGACGAGAAATCGTCGGGGTCATCAGATGAAATGGATTCCGTGAAGTGATCTGACCGGCGGGGCGCAATCTCGGTCGGAACCGCGGCCAAAGCAAGGCGCATGACGAGCCCGGTCCTGCCCGGAGCCGGGCAGGACCGGATGTCACGCGATCGTTAAGCGTCCGTCCGATTCCGCCACGGGAAGAGGTTGGCGGGGAAGTCGGCGGCGGGCTTGCGCGGACGATGCGGCGGAGGCGGCACAGGCCGCGCACCGGGATCGGATGCGATCACCTTGCGGTACAGATGCCAGGTGGAATGCCCGAGCAGGGGGATCACCACGGCGAGGCCGACGAACGCCGGGATCGTGCCGAGCGCTAGCAGCACCGCCACGATCAGGCCCCAGGCCGCCATCGGCACCGGGTTCCTGGCGACAACGCGCAGCGAGGTGACCATCGCCTCGAACGCACCGGCATGGCGGTCGAGCATCAGGGGGAAGGACACGGCGCTGATGCAGAGCGCGGCGAGCGCGAATAGGAATCCGGTGCCGCAGCCGACCACGATCAGCCACCAGCCCTGCCGGGTGGTTAGCACGCGCGTGATGAAATCCGAGATCCCGGTCACGCCCTCATAGCCGAAGGCTGCGACATAGATCGCCTGTGCGGTTGCAACCCAGCTCACGAACAGGGCGAGCAGCAATGTGCCGAGACCGAGCATGGCACCGAACGAAGGCGAGCGCAGCACCTCCATGGCATCCCAGGCGCTGGCCTCTTCATAGCGTTCGCGCCGGCTCGAGAGCTCATAGAGACCCAAGGCCGCGAAGGGCCCGATCAAGGCGAAGCCAGCGGCGAGTGGAAACAGCAGCGGCAGGACTGAATAGCCCATCACCACGCGGGCGAGCACGAGGCCCAGCACCGGGTAGATCACGCACAGGACGATGGCGTGGCTCGGAACTGCCTTGAAATCCTCCCAGCCGCGCCTCAGCGCGTCATGCAGGTCGGACAGTTGGATGGTCCGGATGGTTGGTCCCGCCGCATTAGCGGGCGGGGCCATTGTAGGGACATTGCCCTGGTAGAGTGTGGCCATGGTCGCTAGCTCCCTTGCCATGCAGCCGAATCCGGCGCCGGCAAACGGCGCAAGCGGCCGCTATTCTTGGATGATCGCGATCCCGACCAGACGCGAATTCCGGACGGCATCGCGAACTGAACGGGAAGCGTACTCCCAATTCCGAGTCCTGTCCCTCACGCCTGGGTGAGATTCGATACCGCACCGCAACTTCGACGGTGTCATTCGGTCGTCATTTCGCCGCAGATAAGCTGATGCTGGTTGTCGGTTCGCAGAACTCCGCGGGCGCAACGCAGAGACTTCGTCTATAAGTGCCACTCAAGGCCTTCCAACGGGATCCTTTTCGGGGAGCAGACATGAGCATTTTCGGGAAAATTATGGGCGCGATCTTCGGTAGCCATCCGGCTTCCGCCGCACCCGCAGGCAGCGCACCGTCGGGCAGCGCGCCCGCAAGCGCCGCGCCGGCCGGATCGGCACCGGCCGCAGCGCCGATGGCAACGGTGGACGTCGCAGCCATCGTCGACAAGCTAGTGGCAGCCCAGAAGGAGAAGCTCGAGTGGCGCACTTCGATCGTCGACCTCATGAAGGCGCTCGACATCGATTCGAGCCTTGCCGCGCGCAAAGATCTCGCCAAGGAGCTCGGCTACACCGGTGACATGAACGACTCCGCGAGCATGAACGTCTGGCTGCACAAGCAGGTGATGTCCAAGCTCGCCGCCAATGGCGGCAAGCTGCCGCCGGAGATCAAGCACTGATCGATCGTTCGGACGCAACCAAGGGCCCGCGGGATCGCGGGCCCTTTTGCGTTCAGGCAACGAGGTCCGCATCCTCCGGATGCTTGTCGAGATAGTCGACGACGAAGCCGCAGCCGGCGATCACCTTCCTGCCGTCGCGGCGGATCAGGTCCAGGGCGCCCTTGACCAGTTCGGAAGCGATGCCGCGGCCGCGCAGCGCGCGTGGCGTCTCGGTATGGGTGATGATCACCGCCGACGGGGTCAGCCGGTAGCTGGCGAAGGCGACCTCGCTGCCGATATCGAGCTCGAAGCGGCTCCTGTCCTTGTTGTCGCGTACCGATGCCGCCATGCAAGCTCCTTCCGAAGTGCGTATTGCTTGCCGATCTAGGAGCCCGACCCGGCACTTGGCAAGCGCGGCCAAGGGAGGTTCAAGGGAGTTGCCGGACCCTAATATTTCCTGACCCTGCTCTTGCAAGTTCCGCGGCGGTTCCCACGTCCTTGAGAAGGACATACGCCCGAATGCGGCCGGCACGGTCGCCAGACATTCGGAGTGTCGTGATAGCCAGCCGCAGACGTATGCCTCTCTTGTAGGAGGTTACGATGTCGGACTTTGGTTTCTTGAATACTCATCGAACATGGGAAGACTGGTGCGGGATGCTGCTCGGCGCGTTGATTGCTGCGTCGCCGTGGTTCCCCATCCAGGATCGCATCACCACCGGACACGAGACGATGGTCCTGAACACGGTCGCAGTCGGCCTCGTCGTATTCGGCCTCAGTCAGCTCGAATATGTCGCCTTGCAGCGCTGGCAGGAGGTGGCGACGATCCTGGTCGGGCTGTGGCTCATCGTCTCGCCCTTAGTGCTCGGCTATTCCGGCGAAGGTTTTCTCCGGGTCTACCATACCGGTCTCGGAGCGGCAGCGGTGCTCCTCGGCGTGCTGCAGCTGTGGCAGGACTGGGATCTGAGTGACCAGGATATGCTGAAGCACGGGCAATAGGCTGCGGATTTCGGCAGGCCCGCCGCGCGATCGGCGGGCCGGCGCTCGCTCATCCTTTCACGAGGTCCTGATAGTCCGGGTGCTTCTCGATCCACGCTTTGACGAACGGGCATTGCGGGATCAGCTTCAAGCCGGCTGCTCGGACCTGGTCGAGCGCACCTTGCACCAGCTTCGAGCCGACGCCCTTGCCGCCGAGCTCTTTCGGAACATCCGTGTGCTCGAACGTGATGACGTTGCCGTCGAGCTTGTAATGTTCGGTCGCAAGATGGCCCTCCACCTCCAGTTCATAGCGGTGATCGGCCTTGTTGTTGATGACGTCGCTCATGTCGTCTCCGGTCAGCTCTTCAGCGAGTCCGTCAGCATCTTGCGGATCGACCAGGCTTCGCCGTCGGAGGAACCCTTGATGTCGTCGATCCGCCACCTACCGGCCTCGCGCACGAAGTCGTAACGCACGATCAGGTCGGCGGGTTTGCGGTCATTGCGGTGGCCGGCGATGGTCACCGCAAGTGTCGCCTTGTCGGCCTCCATCTTCTCGGCGTCAACCTTGAACGACTTCACGTCCGGTTCCTGCGAATTGGTGACGGGATCGAAATCGACCGGTCCGACGTCGCCCTTGGGCGTATGCGCATCCGCCTTGGCCCACAGCGCAACCAGCGCCTTCGAGAGATATTTCGCCTTGGCAGCCTTGTTCTCGATGACGAAGGCACCGCCGCCATCGCCCTTGCCCTTGGCCGCGCGCGTGTAGATCGCGGTCAGGACGGCGACGGGATCGCTGGGAGCGGGCACGACGGCAAATGCCGGGGAGGTACCGGCAAGCAGAGAGGCGACGACGAAGGTCCGGCGGGTGAGCATGAAATGTCCCTGAGGTGATGGCGCGCGACGATAGGCCTGAGCGGCCGGCGTCAGCGCGTATCGCTGTAGACTGATGGAGCGGCCGTTCGGTTCAATCGGTCGCTTTGGCCAGCCGCGCATCCTCGGGCTGCGGCTGCTGGCGGAGGCAGCCCTGGCAGATGACGAGGGAGCGGTTGACCCTGGCGTCCTGCTCGGCCTCGATGCCGTCCTGCGCCTGCCACCATTCCTTCGAATAGGGCTGAAGGCCTGCTTGCGATCTGTTGTGTTCGGATGCTGTGGCGGATCGCGTTGCGCGCGATGGTCCCGGGACGGACCGCGGCTGGTTGGGATCCTCGCCCGCACCATCCCAGGCATAGCGCGCAGGCTTGAAGGCGGGATCGGAAGCGAGATGCGCCTGCGGCGCCACGGCACATCCGGCAAGCGCCAGCGATAGCAGGAGGAAGGCGGGCGCTTTGACCATGATGCGGCACTCTGTACGCGAGAACTGGCTGAGGTTGCGCCGATCATGTTTAAAATTCCCTGAACGGTTGCGGCTGCGTCGGCGACAAATGCGCATGCGCTGTTTCATCCTCCTGCTCGCTCTGCTCGTCACCGCTGCGCGCGCCGACGACGCAAGACCGTTCAACCCGGCCGACTATCCAGCCGGTGTGCAGAAGGCGCTGCACTACGCCAATGAGGAATGCGACAGCCAGAACGGTGGTGCGGTAACCTTTGCGCCGGACACGGTGCGCAGGATCGACCTGACAGGCGACGGCCGCGACGACTACATCGTCGATTTCCGCGACACCAAATGCGGCGACCGCGAGACCACCTATTGCGGGACCGGCGGCTGCGTCATGAACATCCTGGTGACGCTGCCGGACGGCAGCGTGCGCCCCGTGTTCGACGGCTATGTCCGCAGCTACAAGATCGTGGCGCCGCCGACCAAGCGCGGCGCCGCGCGCACCGTCCGGTTCGATCTGCATGGCAGCTATTGCGGCGGTTTTGGCGCGCAGGCCTGCGTCAAGGAGAAGGCGATCACGGCGGCGCCGTTCGCGTTCAAGCAGCCGTAGAGCAGGTGCGCGGCCGGCGGCCTTGCGGCGGTGCGGGCGTTGGCGATAAATGGGCTGCAAGGAGCGGGCGGCTTGCGCGCCGTCCGCCGTCGAAGAGGAAGCCCCATGCAGCCCCTGCGCATGTCCCGCCGCATCATGAATCTCGCTCACATGCTGACCCAGAATGCGCGGCGGCATGGATCGCGTCCCGGCTTCGTCTGGGGTGACAAGTCCTGGACCTGGCGCGAGATCGACGCGCAGGTCTCGGCGCTGGCGGCGGCGCTCGCCGCGCGCGGCATCGCCAAGGGCGACCGCATCCTGGTCCATTCCAAGAATGGCGACGAGATGTTCTTCTCGATGTTCGCGGCGTTCCGGCTCGGTGCGGTCTGGGTGCCGACCAATTTCCGCCTGATGCCGGACGAGGTCTCCTATCTCGCGCAGGCCTCCGGCGCGAAGGCGTTTCTGTGCCATGTCGATTTTCCCGAGCACGCGGCGGCCGTGAAGGGCGGCGCGCTCGCGTTCACCTGGAGCATTGACGGCAAGGGCGCGTTCGGCGAGACGTCGGTTGCAGATGCCATCGCGTCGCAGGCGGGGCGCGTGGTCGAGAACGTCGCTGTCGAGCACGATGATCCCTGCTGGTTCTTCTTCACCTCCGGCACCACGGGCCGCTCCAAGGCCGCGGTGCTGACCCACGGCCAGATGGGCTTTGTCGTCACCAACCATCTCGCAGACCTGACACCGGGCGTCACCGAGGAGGATGCCTCGCTGGTGGTAGCGCCGCTCTCGCATGGCGCCGGCGTGCATCAATTGGTGCAGACCGCGCGCGGCGTACGCACCGTGCTGCTGCCGACCGAGAAGTTCGACATCGACGAGGCGTTCCGCCTGATCGAGGAGCATCGGGTCAGCAATCTCTTCACCGTGCCGACGATCCTGAAGATGATGGTCGAGCATCCCGCCGCCGACAAATACGATCACTCCTCGCTGCGTCACGTGATCTATGCCGGCGCGCCGATGTATCGCGAGGACCAGAAGGCCGCGCTGAAGAAGCTCGGCAAGGTCATCGTGCAGTATTTTGGATTGGGCGAGGTCACCGGCAACATCACCGTGCTGCCGGCGGCGCTGCACGACCCCGAGGACGGCCCGCATGGGAAGATCGGCACTTGCGGCTTCGAGCGCACCGGTATGCAGGTCTCGATCCAGGACGACGAGGGCCGCGAGCTCGGGGCGAACCAGAGTGGCGAGATCTGCGTGATCGGTCCTGCGGTGCTCGCCGGCTATTACGACAACCCCGAGGCCAATGCGAAGGCGTTCCGCAACGGCTGGTTCCGCACCGGCGATCTCGGCCACATGGACGAGGAGGGGTTCGTCTACATCACCGGCCGTGCCTCCGACATGTACATCTCCGGCGGCTCCAACATCTATCCGCGCGAGATCGAGGAGAAGATCCTGACGCATCCTGCGGTCGGCGAGGTCGCCGTGCTCGGCGTGCCCGATGCGACCTGGGGCGAGGTCGGCGTGGCCGTGTGTGTTGCGCGTGAGGGAGCGAAGCCGGTGAGCGAAGCGGAGATGGCGGCGTTCCTCGGTCCGAAGGTACCGCGCTACAAGATGCCGAAGCGGTTCTTCTTCTGGGAGGCGCTGCCGAAGTCCGGCTATGGCAAGGTGCCGAAGCGCATGGTCCGGGACGAACTCGAGGCGCGCGGATTGCTCGACCTCGACAAGACGAAAACAGGCTGAGCGAAGGTCATGCGCAGCATCAGGCAGCCGGGCGCAGCGAGCGCAGAACGCATCCAATGGGTGGAGGCGAGGGGACGCGCCTTCACGTTCACGCTTGAGGCAGGCGTGCCGCTGCTGGAGGCCGCGCGCCGCGGCTTTGCGGCGGAAGGTTTTGCGAGCGGCGTGCTGAATTTTGGCCGTGGCACGCTCGGACCGTTCGCCTATGTGATGCCGGCGCTGTCGAAGACCGGCGAGAACGCCGCGTTCTACAGCGAGACGTTCCGGCCCAAGGGCGTGACCCGCACGAAGCTCGGCAGCATGACGCTCGGCATGCGCGACGGCGCGCCGTTCTTTCATTGCCACGGGCTGTGGACCGAGGCGGACGGCAGGCCAAGCGGCGGCCATATGCTGCCGGACGAGACTGTCGTCGCCGAGCCGTTCGAGCTCGAAGCCTTCGGCATTGATGGCGCGATGTTCACCGCCGAGCCTGATCCGGAGACGAACTTCAAGCTGTTCGGGCCGGTGGTGACTGCAAGCGGCGCTGCGCGCACCTCGAGCCGCGCGTTCGCGCTGCGGCTGCGGCCCAATCAGGATTTTGCTTTCTGTCTCGAAGCATTCTGCCGCGAGCAAGGCATTTCGCGCGCGAAAATCCATGGCGGTGTCGGCTCGACCATCGGCGCGCGCTTCACCCATGGCGGCGTGACCGAGCCGTTTGCGACGGAGCTCGCGATAACGGCGGGAAGCATAGCGCCAGGTGATTCCGGCGCGTTGGAAGCAGCGCTCGAAATCGCCCTGATCGACTACACCGGCGGCATTGCAGAGGGCCGTCTGATCCGTGGCGACAACCCTGTGTTGATGACCATGGAGCTGGTGCTCGAGGCGTTAGGCTAGCATCGGCGAGCGGTCATCAGCGAGACTGTAACTTGGCGATGGCGAGGAAGGTGGAGTCACTTATCCCTGAGCCCGATCCTTGAAAGAGGCTGAGCAAGGGAGACTGAGCCTGACCGGTACTCTCACTGTTTCTGATGTCGTACATGGCGGAGAACCGGTTCAGCAGCTTCTCAACCTTCGCGGGATCGGACAGATCCTTGATCTTCATGAATCTGTCCACGAACTTGGCCTGCTGATCGATCGGCATCGCAGCCATCGAGTCAGGCAGATCGAAGGTGGTCCTGAACACCTCCGAAAGAGCCCGGTCGGCCAGGATGTCGTATGCCGACGTGATTTCGCCCGCCTTGCGCTGGAAATAGAGCGCCAGGCGCACGCCGGGATTCGTATCTCCCTGCTGTTGCTCCAGGCTTTGCTGGAGATAGTTCGCCTGCGTTTCCCGAAAATGATCGCCCTTCTGAGGACCCAACATCGGAAGGCGCGCGACGTCGCCCTTGCTGTTGAAGTTGAACGTCCCCGCGATTTCGGCAAAGCGAGGATCGCTCTGCGTGTTCGCGAAGCTCTTGGGATTGCTCAGGTCGGAGCTGAAGATCTTCTTGAGGAATTCGGTGCTGACCTTCTTGGGATCCAGACCCTTGGCGACGAGAATGAAATCGATCACCTTCCGGTTTGCGAGCAGGTCGGAAACGCTTCCGATGTCTGCGACGGCTTCCTGATAAGACGTCGCGTCCTTCTGGGCTTGCTCCCGAACTGCCTTCTGCTGCTGGGGGCTTGCGTCCCTCAGCGCTGCAATGACGTAGCTCTTCGCAATATCGAGGACGTCGGACGAGTCCTGGGCCACCAAGGGAGTCGTCAGATTGCCTTTTGCGTCGAAGTTGAAGTCGCGTGCGAGCTTGACGTACCGATCGTCCTTGAGGGTATAGACGAAGCTCTTGGGATCGTTGAGGTCGCTTTCGAGAACAGCCTTGATCGTGGCTTGCGAGGCTGTCGCCGGGTCGAGGCCGACTGCGCCCAGCGCAAAATTGTACACGTCCGGTGTCGACACGAACGCCTGGACTGAGTTGACCTTGAGGACGGCCGCTCTGAAGTGTGTGATAGCCAATGCTTCGTTCAACGGGGTTGCCGCGTCGTAGACGGCGGCCTTGCTGGCGTCGAACTTCTGTTTCGTGATCGTAATGTTTGCAGCAGTTTGTGCGGACACACCTGACGGAAGCGACCCGTCGGACGAAAACTCGAACGCGCCGGCCAGGTCGACGAACCGGCCAATCGTCCCGATCTGGTCGTTGAGGCTGGAGACGTTCTTCGAATACGAGTCCAGATGATACTTTTCGACCAGGATCTGGACGTTCAACTGCGGCACGTCGGCGCCCGGTTGCGACAGTTGGGCCGTGTAGTCGGCGATTTTCTGATTGGCGGCGCTGACATCCGATTGTGCTTGCGCAAGCTGGGCGTTGAGGCCGCTCAACTGAGACGCGAAGGTGGTGTTGACGTAGCTGTTCGGATCGGATGGATCGCTGCGCAGGACCTGGCTGATCGTGTCACGCGGCCACTTGCTTTCATCGAGCCCGAACGCCGAATAGACATAGTTGCGAAGACGGTCGTTGTTCAGGAGTTGGTCCGCACTGCTGATGTTTCCGATTTCGGTGCTGTAGTATGTCGAGTCGCTGGCCAGGGCATCGACCTGGCTGTTCTTGGTTGCCGTGTACAGACCGATCATCTCATCGGTCTGGTTCTCCGATTGCGCAACGGGCTTCGCACCGCCGGTGAAGGAAAAGGCCGCCGCAAACTCCCGGTACCGTTTGTCGACCAGCTTGTTGACGAAGCTGGTGGGGTCGGAGAGGTTGCTCTCCAGCACCTTTTTCATGAAGGCCTTGGCGTAGGCCATGTCTTCGAGGCCATAGGCCTTCGTCGCATAGTGATAAAGGCGATAATCCTTCATCAGATCGTCGACGGTCTTCACCTTGCCGATGTTGGCCTTGTAATAGGCGGCCTCCCGCGCCACGTCCGGTTGCTGTTCGACCCGCGTCAGCGACTGCTTGAGATTGTGCGCAATGTAGTTGTAACTGAAATACGTTGTGACCATCGCGCATTCCTCGCGGCGTTACGGTCCCGGACGTCCGTCAATCATTGCCGGGTCGCGAGGTGGGGGCCGGCCTCATGCCAGCACATCGTCTCAGAGCTGCGTCTTTTGGGCGTTCCTGCTTAAGAATCATCTCCACGTGACGCAGATCGAGTTTGTGTCTATTTGTTTCTGCATGTTTCTCAAATGCAGCTTTCGTGAGGATTGTGTTCCTGATATGTTCCGATCAAAGGCTGGGTTGAAATAGGTTGGAAGCCGGGCATGAGCCGAAGAAGCGGTCGCACGATCAACCTGCCGGCACCGTATCTGAAGCGGGTCTGGCTCGATCCATCGCAAGTTCACGATCGCGAGGCCTATCCGTTTTGCCTGCCAATCTTTCCGGATGATTTCGAACTCAACTTCGACGCCGCCATCACTGTCATCGTCGGTGAGAATGGCACCGGGAAGTCGACGATCCTCGAGGGGATCGCGGCGCTTGCCGGCTACGACGATGCCGGTGGCGGCAAGGGCTACATGCCGGTCGACCATTCCGACGCGCGGGAGAGGATGGGCGGCCAGCTTTCCAGGGCTTTGCGCGCAAGCTGGCTGCCGAAGATCACCAATGGCTGGTTTTTCCGCGCCGAGAGTTTCTTCTCGGTGGCGCGATATCTCGACAAGGCCGCAAGCGATGCCGGCCAGGTCGGTCCCGATTTCCTGTCGCATTCCCATGGCGAAGGTTTTCTGCGTTTCTTCGAAGAGCGCTGCCAGCGCCAGGGCATCTTCATCTTCGACGAGCCGGAATCGGCGCTGTCGCCGGCGCGTCAGATCGAATTCCTGAGGCTGTTGCGACGCATGGACGACTCCGGCATCTGCCAGGTCATCATGGCAACCCATTCGCCGATGCTGATGGCCTATCCCAACGCGCGGCTGCTGCGGCTCGGGAAATACGGGCTGGAGCCGGTGACGGTGGAGGAGACCGACCATTACCGGTTGATGCGGGAGTTTTGCGCCGACCCGCGGGGCTTCGTGGAGGCGACGCTGGCGGAGTAGGTGAGGGGCGCAGCCGACGCTCACATTCGTGTCCCGGACAAGCTGCAACGCGTGAGCGTTGCGGCGCAGAGCCGGGACCCAGAAGCCGTGCCGTTTCCCGCTGCATGGGCCCCGGCTCTGCAGCGCACCGCCGAAGGGGCGTTGCGCTGCGTCCGGGGCGCGAGCCCGAATTCATCTTGCATTGCTACCCACATCCTACGCGCGGCTCCGCATTCTCGCGGCATGAACTGCCCGAGCTTTGCTGTCGTCGCCACCCTCGCAAGTGCCGAGGGCGCAGGGAAGGCCGGGTGCCGGCTGGCACCCGCGGTCCGCTGTGCGCGAAATGCGCTGGAAGCAGACGCACAGCGGCATACAGGTGAAGCCAAACATCCGGCCTTCCCTGCGCAGTGGTTTTACGGCTTATGTCGTGATCTCCCCGGGGAGCGATGCACTATTGCCCCCGTCACCTTGCGGATGGCTGACGCGCCCGCCCGGTTGGGCAGCGCACGTCACCGCAAGGCTTGGCACACAGACCCCGGATGCCAGGACCACACGATTTTGCCGTACGCAGGCTGCACCGGTCGTGTGCGCGCAGGCAGTTGCTCACGGCATGAGCCGCCCTGCAAACCACCTTCGCGCCGACGCCGCCTGCGTCCACCACGTCCCATCCCGCATGTCGTGACGATCGCGATACGCCCCTCGGCCGGGTTGGGATGGTCGAAACATGCGATAATTCCGAATTCGCGTAAAGCGAATTGTTTTGATCGGGGCGGATTGACCCCTCTCTTGTGTGTCTTGCCCGTCGGGCAGCGCAAGGGATGGCGTCGATCGCCGCCACAGCCGTGCCACGAACCGGTCTCCCGACGGCCCGAAAATGCGTTACGGTGGTCGCAGCGCGCCTCAAGTCGCGCAGATCCAGGAGTGAGGAAACGGTATGAGGATGAGAATCGGAACGGCGGTCGCCGGGGTGGCGGCGCTGGCGGTGGCGGGGATGGCTCTGACGGCCGCGCTTGAGCCGGTTTGGGCGCACGGGCCGACCCGGCAGAAGGTGCGCGAATCCATCGAGATCAACGCCGCCCCGGCCAAGGTGTGGGCGGTGATCGGCAATTTCCAGGACATGAGCTGGCTTCCGCCCGTCACCAAGACCGAGGGCGACAAGGGCAACGAGATCGGCGCGACGCGGCGGCTGACGCTGACCGGCGGGGCCACGGTCGACGAGGAGCTCTACAAGTTCGACGCGGCCGCGATGACCTATTCCTACCGGATCACCACCGTCGACGTGAAGGTGCTGCCGGTCACCAACTATTCCTCGACGCTGACGGTGACGCCGAGCGCCGACGGCAAGGCCTCGACGCTGGAATGGGCCGGCGCGTTCTATCGCGGCTTTCCCAACAACGATCCGCCGCCGGAGCTGAGCGACGAGGCCGCGGTGAAGGCGGTGAAGGGGCTCTATCAGGCCGGCCTCGGGGCGCTGAAGAAGAAGGTCGAGAGCGGAAGCTGACCGTGCGGGCCCTGGTCCTGGCGGCGCTGGCCGCCAGCCTTGCCTGCTTCGGCTGCGCCTTCGCCGAAGAGGCGTTCGTCACCAACCAGCTCAGCGACGATCTGATGGTCGTGGACCTCGCCACCGCACGTGCGGTGGCAACCATCCCGATCGGCGGCAAGCCGGCCGGCATTGCCGTCAGCGCCGACGGCCGCTTTGCCTATGTCACGAGCCCGGATGCCAAGGCGGTGACGGTGGTGGAGGCAGCAACGCGGCAGGTCGTGGGGCGGATCGAGGTCGGCGGCGGCCCGCTCGGCATTGCGGTGGCGCCTGACGGCAAGACGGTTTATGTCGCCGATTGGTACGCCGCGGCGGTGCGGGTGATTGATGCGGCGACGCGCAGCCTCACGGCCAGCATCGCGGTCGGCGCCTCGCCGTCGGGCCTGGCGGTGACGCCTGATGGCAAGCTGCTGCTCTCGGCGGACCGCGACGACGACAGCGTCTCGGTGGTGGACACGGCGACGCGCGCGCGCAAGGTGACCATCAAGGTCGGCACGCGTCCGTTCGGCGTCACCATCGATGCCGAGGGCAAGCGCGCCTACACCGCCAATGTCGGCTCCAACGACGTCTCCGTGATCGACATCGCCGCCGGGTCCGAGATCGGCCGCGTGCCGGTCGGGATGCGTCCCTATGCGGTGGCGCTGGCGCAGGGGCGCGGCTTCGTCACCGACCAGTATGGTGGCACCGTCAGCGTGTTCGATGTTGCGACACTGAAACCGGTGAAGCGCATCACTGTCGGCGACTACCCCGAAGGCATCAATGCAACCGCCGACGGCAAGCGCGTCATCGTCGCCTGCTGGGAGAGCAACACGCTTGTTATCATCGATGCTGCCGAGCTGAAGGTGATCGGCGAAGTCAAGACCGGCGACGGCCCGCGCGCATTCGGGGCGTTCTTGCGCAGGACGGAGTAGGGACGCGTAGGGTGGGTTAGCCGAAGGCGTAACCCACCGCTTTCTCGCGGTGAGCAAGGCGGTGGGTTACGCCAGCCTGTAGCCCGCATGAGCGAAGCGACATGCGGGACTCGTTTCAGCACTGAAGGTCCCGGATATCGCTGCGCTCATCCGGGCTACGGCACTGAGCCCTATTTCGCTTCGGCAAACGCCTTCAGCTTCACGAAGAAATCCTTCAGGATCGGGTTGCGATCCACATAGGTCACGTAGCGGATCGGATGCCGCCGTCGGTCGATGCTCCACGTCATCTGGTCCGTGAGGACGGGAGCGGGGATGATCACGCTCGGTGCCCACACGGGGTTCAGCAGCCAGCCGACCGGCGCCATGTCCCAGATTTCCTTGGCCCAGCCCATGTGGTCGGACGAATATTCCTTGAAGCGCATGGCGAGAAACGCGCCGATGCTGCCGTGGGGTTCGACGTATCGTTCGATTTCCGGCACCGTCGCGTGAAGGCGCGAGGTGACGCCCATGCACGGGACGAGGACGAGCGGCACGCCGCTGTCGAGCAGCACCTGCGCGCCGCCGACGTCCTGCTTCAGATTGAACTCGACCGTGTGGGGCCATTCCAGCGCATGGCCGCCGAGCCAGACCACGATGATGCGGTCGATGATATCGGGCGCCTCGAGCAGTGCGGAGGCGACGTTGCTGATGGCGCCGATGGCGACGACGTAGAGCGGATTGTCCGGCGAGCCCGCGCGCGCCCGGGCGATGAGGTCGTTCACGGCGGGCGCCGCCTGCGCCGTCTTGCCGGGGCCGACATAGTCGGTGACGCCGCGGTGAACCAGGCCTTCCGGCGCGACGTTCAGACGGTCCAGCAGGCGCAGGATTTCCTGATAGCTCAGCTCCATGCCGTGGCCGGGGCTGTCCGCGCGCGCATTGAAGAACGGCGCGGCGTAGATCGCCTCGACCTCGAAGCGGTCCTTCGACAACAGCATCTGCACCAGCGCGAACTGGTCGTCGATCTCGTTATAGGTGTCGGTGTCGAGCACGACCCGCAACCGGCCGACCGGCGGCTCCAGGAGCTTGAGGCGGCTTGCGTCCGTGAGTGTCATCACCGTCTCCCCGAACAGTTCGTAGGGTGGGTTAGCCTGCGGCTGCGCGAAGCGCAGTCCGCCAGCGTAACCCACCTCTTTTGTCTCTGCGGATACGCACAGTGGTGGATTACGCTTCGCTAATCCACCCTACGTTTCCGCATAATGTCTCGGCAATGTCGCGCATGTGTTCGAACACGTGATCGGGCGCTAGCGCCCGTAGCGCTGCCGGTGCCGCATAGCCCCAGCATACCGCGCCGCAGGCAATCCCCGCGGCGCGCGCCGCGTCGATGTCGCGGACCTCGTCGCCGATCGCGATGACGCGGCTTGGGTCGACGCGGGCGCGGCGGACGACCCGGCGGAATTTCGCGGCCTTGCCGAACAGCGACGCCGAGCAGTCGAAATGCGCGAACAGGGCCGCGGCATCACCAAGCTTCTCGCGCGCATTGGCTTCGCTGTCGGAGGTCACCAGCGCGAGTTGCACGCCGTTCTCGGCCAGCGTCCGCAGCATCGCCTCGACACCCGCAAACAGCGAAATCTCGCTGGCTGCCTCCGCCTTCAGCCGCCGCGCATGCCGCGCGATGGCTGGCAGCCTCCACAGCGGGACGTCGAGCCGGGTGAGGATCTCGCGCGACGAGGCGTGCCGCAGCTCCTCGACATCCTCATCGGTGACGCGGCGAAAATTGAAGCGATCGGCGACGTCGTTGATGGTGCGCAGGAACCAGGGGAAGCTGTCGGCGAGGGTGCCGTCGAGATCGAAGATGGCGAGGGAGTAGGGCATGGGGGAGTGGACGGGTGGACCTGCGCATCCGGTCCGCAGGCGACGCGCCGACAGATGCTATCGGAGATGCTATATTAGCGCCCAGAGGTGACAGATGTCGGAGCTACTGGCAAGAATTACAGTCGATCCGGAGCGGATGCATGGACGCCCCTGCATTCGCGATCTTCGCATCACGGTCGCCGACGTCCTGGGACTGCTATCCGCCGGACAGTCGCGCGACAGCATTATCGAGGACTATCCGTATCTGGAGCAGGCGGATATCGACGCAGTGCTCGCTCCTGCTTTTCGCGAACAGATATTGCGGCTTCTTTGACAGTAGCGGCGGGGCTGCCTACTCCGCCGCCTCGCTCGTCCTCCCGCGCTTCGGCTTCCGCGCCTTCTTCAGCACCGGCTCCAGGAACTTGCCCGTATAGCTCCTTGGCGCCTTCGCGATGTCCTCCGGCGGGCCCCAGGCGACGATCTCGCCGCCGCCGTCGCCGCCTTCGGGGCCGAGGTCGATGACCCAGTCTGCGGTCTTGATGACTTCGAGATTGTGCTCGATCACGACGACCGTGTTGCCCTGCGCGACCAGCTCGTGCAGCACTTCCAGGAGCTTCTTGACGTCGTGGAAGTGCAGGCCGGTGGTGGGCTCGTCCAGGATGTAGAGCGTGCGGCCGGTGGCGCGCTTTGACAGCTCCTTGGCGAGCTTGACGCGCTGGGCTTCGCCGCCTGACAGCGTGGTGGCCTGCTGGCCGACATGGATGTAGTCGAGGCCGACGCGATGCAGGGTCTGGAAGGTCTCGCGCACGCGCGGCACCGCCTTGAAGAAGTCGGCGGCTTCCTCGACGGTCATGTCGAGCACGTCGGCGATGCTCTTGCCCTTGAACAGGACTTCGAGCGTCTCGCGGTTGTAGCGCTTGCCCTTGCAGACATCGCAGGTGACGTAGACGTCGGGCAGGAAGTGCATCTCGATCTTGATGACGCCGTCGCCCTGGCACGCCTCGCAGCGGCCGCCCTTGACGTTGAAGGAGAAGCGGCCGGGCTCGTAGCCGCGCGCCTTGGCTTCGGGCAGGCCGGCGAACCATTCGCGGATCGGCGTGAAGGCGCCGGTATAGGTCGCGGGGTTCGAGCGCGGGGTGCGGCCGATCGGCGACTGGTCGATGTCGATGATCTTGTCGATGTGCTCGAGGCCCTCGATGCGGTCGTGCGGCGCGGCGCCTTCGCTGGCATTGTTCAGCTTGCGGGCGATGGCGCGGTAGAGCGTGTCGATCAGGAGCGTCGACTTGCCGCCGCCGGAGACGCCGGTGACGCAGGTGAACAGGCCGAGCGGAATCTCGGCGGTGACGTTCTTGAGGTTATTGCCGCGCGCGTTGACCACCTTGATGGTGCGGCGATGGTTCGGCGGACGCCGCTCCGGCACCTCGACCTCGAGCTCGCCGGTCAGGTACTTTCCGGTCAGCGATTTCGGATTGCGCATGATCTCGGCGGGCGTGCCTTCGGCGACGATGTGGCCGCCATGCATGCCGGCGCCGGGGCCGATGTCGAGCACGTAGTCGGCGAGGCGAATGGCGTCCTCGTCATGCTCGACCACGACCACGGTGTTGCCGAGGTCGCGCAGGCGCTTGAGGGTGTCGAGCAGGCGCGCATTGTCGCGCTGGTGCAGGCCGATCGAGGGCTCGTCCAGCACGTAGAGCACGCCGGTCAGTCCCGAGCCGATCTGCGAGGCCAGGCGGATGCGCTGGCTCTCGCCGCCCGACAGCGTGCCGGAGGAGCGGGAGAGGGTGAGGTAGTTGAGGCCGACATCGAGCAGGAAGGTGAGGCGCTCGCGGATCTCCTTGAGGATGCGGCCGGCGATCTCGTTCTGCTGCTTGTTCAGCGCCTCCGGCACGGTCTCGAACCACTCGCCGGCCTTTTTGACCGACAGCTCGGAGATCTCGCCGATGTGCTTGGTGCCGACCTTGACGCAGAGTGCCTCGGGCTTGAGCCGAAAGCCGTTGCAGGCGCCGCAGGGCACGTCGTGGAAATACTTCGCCAGCTCCTCGCGCGCCCACTCGCTCTCGGTCTCGCGGTAGCGGCGGTTGATGTTGGTGATGACGCCCTCGAACGGCTTCTTGGTGTCGTAGGAGCGCACCCCGTCCTCGTAGGAGAACTTGATCTCGTCCTCGCCGGAGCCGTAGAGGATCGCGTTCTGCGTCTTTTTCGGCAGATCCTTCCACTTGGCGGTCAGCGTGAACTTGTAGTGCTTGCCGAGCGCCGTCAGCGTCTGCACGTAGTAGGGTGACGACGATTTGGCCCAGGGCGCGATCGCGCCCTTGCCAATGGCGAGCTCCTTGTCGGGGATGACGAGATCCTCGTCGACATGCTGCTCGACGCCGAGGCCGCCGCAGGCAGGACACGCGCCATAGGGATTGTTGAACGAGAACAGGCGCGGCTCGATCTCGGGGATCGTGAAGCCGGACACCGGGCAGGCGAACTTTTCCGAGAACAGCATGCGCTCGGGCCCGCTCTTGTCGTGGATCTTTGCGGTCTTCTTCTTTTCCTCGGCCGGCGCCGCCGCGGGCGCATCGGCGAATTCGACGACGGCAAGGCCCTCGGCGAGCTTCAGCGCGGTCTCAAAGCTTTCGGCGAGACGCTGGCCGATGTCGGCGCGCACCACGATGCGGTCGACGACGACGTCGATGTCGTGCGGAAACTTCTTGTCCAGCGTCGGCGCTTCCGCGAGCTCGTGGAAGGTGCCGTCGATCTTGACGCGCTGAAAGCCCTTCTTGAGCCATTCGGCGAGCTCCTTGCGGTACTCGCCCTTGCGGCCGCGCACGACGGGCGCGAGCAGGTAGAGGCGCGTGCCCTCGGGCAGCGCCAGCACGCGGTCGACCATCTGCGAGACGGTCTGGCTCTCGATCGGCAGGCCGGTGGCCGGCGAATAGGGCACGCCGACGCGGGCCCAGAGCAGGCGCATGTAGTCGTAGATCTCGGTGACGGTGCCGACGGTGGAGCGCGGATTCTTCGAGGTCGTCTTCTGCTCGATCGAGATCGCCGGCGAGAGGCCGTCGATCTGGTCCACGTCGGGCTTCTGCATCATCTCCAGGAACTGGCGTGCGTAGGCCGACAGCGATTCGACGTAGCGGCGCTGGCCCTCGGCATAGATGGTGTCGAAGGCGAGCGAGGATTTGCCGGAGCCGGAGAGGCCGGTGAACACCACGAGCTTGTCGCGGGGAATCTCGACGTCGATGTTCTTGAGGTTGTGCTCGCGCGCGCCACGGATCGTAATTGCGCGCAGGCTGGAGCCCGCGTTCTGTTGTTGGCGCTTCGCCTTGATCACTTCATCCATCCCGGTGGTCCCTAGGGAATCCCAAAGACGCGCAACCGCGCCAAGGGTGAAGGCGCGCTTTGCCCGGAACCGGGATCGGCGCCGATGGGGTTGTCAGCGAACGTAGGAAGAACAGCGACGGATTTCCAGTGCGAGTTGCGAATCGTCAACGGATTGTTGGCGTGCTGGCGGCATCTGGCAGCAGCTGGGTGTGCGGAACTGGGCTGAACGTTACCGCCAAAACAAAAAAGGCCGGCGCGAGGCCGGCCTTTCGTGACGATGTGACGTCGGTGGCGAAGCTTAGTACTTCGCCACCACCGGGCCCCCGAAGTGATAGTTCACGCCGACCTGCACGGTGTGGAAGTTGAGCGTGCCGGTGGGGAGGGCGCCCGAGAAGTAGGTCTCGCCGCCGAGGCTGCGATAGAGGTACTCGCCCTTGACCGACCACTGCGGCGCGAAGAACGCTTCGACGCCCGCACCGACGGTCCAGCCGGAGTGCCACTTGCTGTCCGACGCGGTCACGCCGAGAGCGGAGAGGCTGATCTTGTTGTCGATCCAGGCGTAGCCGCCGGTGCCGTAGAACAGGACCTGGTCGACGGCGTAGCCGATGCGGCCGCGCACGGTGCCCATCGCATCGGTCTTCGAGGTCGCGGTCGCGGTCACAACGCCGAAGCCGGGGACGACAGAGGCGCCGGTCGCCGTAGCGCTGACGTCAGCCCAGGCGCCATCGGCCTCGACACCGAACACGACGTTGCCGGTCTGCCAGTTGTAGCCGGCGGTGCCGCCGACGAAGCCACCCTTCATCTTCGGGTCGCCCGAAGCGTTTTCCCAGGCGCCGCCGCCAACGATACCGATGTAGAAGCCGGTCCAGTTGTAGACCGAGGCCACAGCCACCGGAGCCTTCGTGTACGGGCGAGCCGCAAGATCTGCAGCCGACGCGGGGGCGGCCAGAGCGAACAAACAGGCCGAAGCCAACAAAACCTTCTTCATTTTCAACCTAATCCCAGTCCCAGTTTCTGTTGTGCCTTCCACGATCGGGAAGGGCATCGGACGCTGCGGTCCAACTGACGTCGTGCTTACACCAGCAAAGCTGCAAGTTGTGTCTCTCAAATGCCACAACGGTCGCAAAACGTAACGGTCATTGACCTACCGTCGCACAAAAAAAGGCCGGCACAGGGCCGGCCTTCAATCTTCAGTGATATCAACGAGATATCAGTACTTCGCGATGATCGGGCCACCCCAGCGATAGTTCACGCGGATCAAGGCGAGATCGACGTCCTGGCTGATGCGATCTGCGCGCGTGAAGGCACCGAGCGGGGCAATCGCGAAATTGCCGGAGCCGGCGAAATTGATGGTGCGGTTGCCCATGAAGAGGTGGTCGTACTCGAAGCCGACCGTCCAGTTCGGCGCGAATCCGAACTCGACTCCGACACCCACGGCGCCGCCCCAACGGGTCTCGTTGGCGCGGTCGACTTCGAGGCCGGACACGACGTCGAAGGTGCGATAGCGATCGCTGACGACGGCGCCGCCGCCCTTCACGTAGACCAGCACGTTATTCCAGGCGTAACCGACCTGGCCGGTAATCAGGCCGAAGGCATTGATCTGCGACCGATCGCGCAGGCCGGTGATCGCGCTGATGTTGTCACCCGAGAAGTCCGCCCAGTTGCCCTGGCCTTCGACGCCGAACACCCAATTCGCCGACTGCCAGCGATATCCGACCTGGCCACCGACCGTGCCGCCGGTCGCGTTGTGGCAGCCCTCGCCGACGAAGATGCCACCGCCGAGATCACCGTCCCAGCATTTGTGGCTCCAACCGCCACCACCGTTGATGCCGATGTAGAAGCCGCTCCAGTCGTAGATGGCGGCGACCATCGGCGGCGGAGCCTTGGTATAGGGACGCGCAGCGAGATCCGCCGCGCTTGCGGGAGCCGCCAGGCTCAACGCCATTGCACCGATTGTACCAATCAAAATCTTATTCACTGCAGTCTCCCCAGTTTCGATCCGCTTCTTGAAATTCCCCGAAGCGGCCAATCAGGCGCGACGCCCATATGAACTTAATTCCAAGGCAAACGTAGCTTAAGCGGGAGGCAGAGTCCGTCGCCGAAATGCAACAGTCGCAAGGCAACTGCAACGTGTGTAACTTGATGAATGTTAAGTGCTGTTGGTCGTTTGCGGGAACCGGGAAAAGTTCCATCCAGCGCAAACCATGGTTCCATCCAGCGCAAACTATTTGGGCAGCACGCAGGTACCGTCCGGCCCAAACATTTTGCACGCGCACGAGCAGGAACAAATCTGGAACAGACCGGTGGCCGATGCTATATATGGGGATAACCTGAGGGCTGATGGGCTGATCGGTCCGCGCAAGCGTATAGGGTCGCCTCAACAGGTTGCAGACGACCGCGGGGCGCGGTCGGGCCTTATGAATTCAGCGGCATTCGGAGTGGAGAGCGGCGATGGCGGGAAGCGTCAACAAAGTCATTCTGGTTGGAAATCTCGGCAAGGATCCTGAAATCCGCCGCACCCAGGACGGGCGGCCGATCGCGAATTTGAGCATCGCGACCTCGGAGACCTGGCGCGACAAGAACAGCGGCGAGCGCAAGGAAAAGACCGAGTGGCATCGCGTCGTGATCTTCAATGAAGGCCTCTGCAAGGTCGCCGAGCAGTACCTGAAGAAGGGCGCCAAGGTTTATATCGAGGGCGCGCTTCAGACCCGCAAATGGACCGACCAGAGCGGCGTGGAGAAGTACTCCACCGAAGTCGTGCTCCAGGGCTTCAACTCGACGCTCACGATGCTCGACGGCCGTGGCGGCGGGGGAGGCGGCAGCTTCGGCGAGGAGCCGGGCGGCGATTTCGGCTCCTCCGGTCCCGTCAGCAGTGCGCCGCGCCGCGCCGTTGCTGCCGGCGGCGGTGGCCGCAACAGCGACATGGACGACGACATCCCGTTCTGAGTCGGGCGGGGCGCTTCGCCCCGAATGTCGTCTTGCTCGCGTAAAGCGACAGGATTTCTTACCAAACGGCTCGTAAAGCTCGGTTTTTCCGGGCGTGCCTCGCGTGCTGCTTCAAGCCTTTGACCGGGCAGCATGTGAATGGTATTAACTTGATGTTAATCCCATTCACATGGTCCGCCTGTCGATCGGAGGAAGCCCCGCATGAGCCTCGCGCCGCTGCTTCAGGCTGCTCCAGCGATCCCGCTGCATGCCTTTGCCGCCATGGCCGCCCTGGTGCTCGGCCTCGTCCAGTTCGCCGCTCCCAAAGGCACGCTGCCGCACCGGACGATCGGCTGGATCTGGGTGGTGCTGATGGCGGTCGTGGCCGCCTCCTCGTTCTGGATCCACCAGATCCGCCTGGTCGGACCGTTCAGCCCGATCCATGTCCTGTCGATCTTCACGCTGGTGGTGCTGCCGCTCGCGGTATGGCGGGCGCACACCCATCGCGTGGCCGATCACCGGCGCATGATGATCTTCATTTTCGCCGGCGCGCTGGTGGTGGCGGGCCTGTTCACGTTGCTGCCGGGGCGCATCATGCACCGCGTGATTTTCGGGGCGTAAGGGGCGGTTTCGGGCGGCTCGTCCGGGCCCCGCCCAGGGCGGTGCCGGAGAGGGCGTAAGTCTCTGGAAAAACAGTCGGAAAAAGCGCTTCCCTTTACCCCCGCAAGGGTGGTTATCAGGGGCTCGATGCGCTATATGATTCCCAGATAAAACCTCACCGGATTTCCCCTTGGCTGACGACGACGACAAGCCCGGCGACCAGCCGGCGCAACCCTCGGATATTCGCCCCGTCTCCATCTTCGAGGAGATGAAGAAGTCCTATCTCGACTACGCCATGAGCGTGATCGTGGCGCGGGCGCTGCCCGATGCGCGCGACGGTCTGAAGCCGGTGCATCGCCGCATCCTGTACTCGATGAACGAGCAGGGGCACACACCCGACAAGAAATACGTCAAGTCCGCCCGCGTGGTCGGCGACGTCATCGGTAAGTATCATCCGCACGGCGACCAGTCGATCTACGACGCCATGGTCCGCATGGCGCAGGACTTCTCGATGCGCGTGCCGTTGATCGACGGCCAGGGCAATTTCGGCTCGGTCGACGGCGATCCCCCTGCCGCCTATCGTTACACCGAAGCGCGCCTGACCAAGGCGGCGCTGGCTCTGCTGGCCGACATCGACAAGGACACCGTCGACTTCCAGCCGAACTACGACAACAACGAGACCGAACCATCGGTCCTGCCGGCCAAGTTCCCGAACCTTCTCGTCAACGGCGCGGGCGGCATCGCGGTCGGCATGGCGACCAACATCCCGCCGCACAATCTCGGCGAGGTCATCGACGCCTGCGTCGCCCTGATCGACAACCCTGCGCTCACCATCGACGAGCTCATCAACATCGTGCCGGGACCGGATTTCCCGACCGGCGGCGTCATTCTCGGACGCGCGGGCATCCGCGCCGCCTACCACCTCGGCCGCGGCTCGATCGTCATGCGCGGCAAGGTCGCGATCGAGACCATCCGCAAGGAGCGCGAGGCGATCATCATCACCGAGATTCCCTACCAGGTGAACAAGGCGACGATGGTCGAGCGCATCGCCGAACTGGTCAAGGAAAAGAAGATCGAGGGCATCGGCGACCTGCGCGATGAATCGGACCGCGACGGCTACCGCGTCGTCATCGAATTGAAGCGCGACGCCGTGCCGGACGTGGTGCTGAATCAGCTGTACCGATTCACGCCGCTGCAAACGAGCTTCGGCGTCAACATGGTGGCGCTCGATAGCGGCCGTCCGCGGATCATGCATCTGAAGGACCTGCTGGCCATCTTCGTCGACTTCCGTGAGCGGGTCGTCACGCGGCGCACCAAGTACCTGCTCGCCAAGGCGCGCGATCGCGCCCATATCCTGGTCGGTCTCGCGATCGCGGTCGCCAATATCGACGAGATGATCCGCGTCATCCGGACCTCGCCCGACCCGACCACCGCCCGCGACACCCTGATGTCGCGCGACTGGCAGGCCCGGGACGTCGAGGACATGCTGACGCTGATCGACGATCCGCGCCACCGCATCAGCGCCGACGGCACGATCCGGCTGTCGATGGAGCAGGCGAGGGCCATTCTCGATCTGCGCCTTCAGCGCCTCACCGCACTCGGCCGTGACGAGATCCGCGACGAGCTCGACAAGCTCGCCGGCGAGATCGCCGATTATCTCGACATCCTGCGCTCGCGCGAGCGCGTGCTGGGCATCATCAAGACCGAGCTCGCCGAGGTGAAGGCCGAGTTCGCCACCCCGCGCCGCACCGTGATCATCGAGCAGGAAGGCGAGGTCGAGGACGAGGACCTGATCCAGCGTGAGGACATGGTCGTCACCGTCTCGCACGCCGGCTATGTCAAGCGGGTGCCGCTGTCGGCCTACCGGGCGCAGCGCCGTGGCGGCAAGGGCCGCGCCGGCATGCAGACCCGCGACGAGGATTTCGTCAGCCGACTGTTCGTCGCCTCGACACACACGCCGGTGCTGTTCTTCTCCTCGCGCGGCCAGGTCTACAAGGAAAAGGTCTGGCGCCTGCCCATGGCCGCGCCGAACGCGCGCGGCAAGGCGCTGATCAACATCCTGCCGCTGGAGCAGGGTGAGCGCATTACCACCATCATGCCGCTGCCCGAGGACGAATCGACCTGGGGCAACCTCGACGTGATGTTCGCGACGACAGGCGGCAATGTCCGGCGCAACAAGCTGTCCGACTTCGTCGACGTCCGCCGCTCCGGCATCATCGCCATGAAGCTCGACGAGAACGAGTCGATCGTCGACGTGCAGATCTGCACCGAGCACGACGACGTGCTGCTGACCGGCGCCGGCGGCCAGTGCATCCGCTTCCCCGTCACCGACGTGCGCGTGTTCACCGGGCGTACCTCGATGGGCGTGCGCGGCATTGCGCTTGGCGAGGGCGACAAGGTGATTTCGCTGGCGATCCTGCGCCATGTCGAGACCTCCTCGGACGAACGCTCGGCCTACCTGAAGATGCGCCGTGCGGTGGCCGGCGAAGCCACGGCCGAGGAGCCGGCGGTGGACGCCGAGGCCGAGGAGACCTCCGGCAGCTTCCAGCTTGCCCAGGAGCGTTATGTCGAGATGTCGGCGGCCGAGCAGGTCGTGCTCACCGTCTCCGTCAACGGTTATGGCAAGCGGACCTCGTCCTACGAGTACCGCACCACGGGCCGCGGCGGCAAAGGCATCGTCGCCATGAGCGTCAACAACCGCAACGGCAACCTGGTTGCGTCCTTCCCCGTGGAGGACGCTGATCAAATCATGCTGGTCACCGACAAGGGCCAGCTGATCCGCTGCCCGGTCGAAGGCATCCGCATCGCCGGCCGCTCGACGCAGGGCGTGATCGTGTTCGACACCGCGGAGGACGAGCACGTCGTCTCGGTCGAGCACATCACGGAAGAGGCGGAGAGCGGGAACGGGACGAACGGCGAGTAACGCGTAGCCCGGATGGGGCAGGAGGTCGGTGCGAAGCGCCGACTGACGGCGCAATCCGGGACCAGGTTTGTACCCGTAGCCCGGATGGGGCGCAGTGAAATCCGGGACCTCTGTGCGCCTGGCAAGAATCCCGGATTACGCTTGCGCTCCATCCGGGCTACGAACTTCCCTAAATCTCCAGCTCCGTCCCGAACTCAACCACCTGCTTGGTCGGCACGCCGAAGAACGCGGCCGAGCGTTCGGCGTTGCGTTGCAGGAAGGCGAACACGGTTTCGCGCCAGACCCACATGCCCGGGACGTCCTCGCGCGGGATGATGGTCTCGCGGCCGACGTAATAGGTGATGTCGGAGAGGTCGATGCCGGGCAGCTTGCCCTGGCGGCAGGCGAGCGTCAGCCCGTCATAGATCGTCGGGTTCTGCATGAAGCCGTAATGCAGGACCACCCGGGTGATGCCCGGGATGATCTCGATCACCTCGGTGCGGTCCTCGTCGCTGATATGCGGCGATTCCTCGATCAGGACGGTGACGAGGACGATACGTTCATGCAGCACGTGGTTGTGATTGACGAACTGGGTCAGCGCCAACGGCACGCCCCTCGCTGCGGATGCCAGGAACACCGCCGTGCCGGGCAGCCTGGCGCTGCACTTGTTGACCGCGGTCTCAATCAAATCCTCCTCGGGCTGGCGCAGTTTTCCGCGCGCGGCCTCGACCAGCTTCACGCCGGCGCGCCAGGTCAGCATCAGGAACGCGACGAGGGCCGCGAGCAGCAGCGGAAACCAGCCACCCTCGAACAGCTTGATCGAATTGGCCGAGAAGAAGATCACGTCGATCACGAAGAAGAAGCCGTTCACGGCAACCACGAGCCACGGCGAATAGCCCCACTGGATCGCGACCAGGGCTGCGAGCAGCGTGGTGATCGCCATCAACAGTGACACCGCGATGCCATAGGCGCCGGCCAGCGCATCGGAGGTGCCGAAGGAGAGCACGGCGCCGAGCGTTCCGGCCGCGAGCAGCCAGTTCACCAGCGGCACGTAAATCTGGCCGATCGCGTGGCTGGTGGTGTGGCGGATCTGCATCCGCGGCAGGAAGCCGAGCTGGATCGACTGCTGCGTCAGCGAGAACACGCCGGAGATGATGGCCTGCGACGCGATCACTGTCGCGACCGCGGAGAAGGCGACCAGCGGGTAATGCAACGCGTCTGGGCAGAGCTGGAAGAACGGGTTCTCGATCATGGAGGGATCGGTGATCAGGAGCGCGGCCTGGCCGAAGTAGTTCAGCACCAGCGCGGGCAGGCAGATGGCGAACCAGGCCAGCCGGATCGGGAAACGGCCGAAATGTCCCATGTCGGCGTACATGGCCTCGCCGCCGGTCACGGCGAGGAAGGCGGCGCCCAGGATGCCGAATGAGACATGGAAATCCTGGTGGATCAGGAAGTCGAAGGCATAGAGCGGGCTGAGCGCGGCCAGCACCGCGGGGGCCTGGACGATGCCGTGGATGCCGAGCGCGGCGAGCACGAAGAACCAGGCGAGCATCACTGGTCCGAAGATGCGGCCGATGAAGCCGGTGCCCTGCTTCTGCATCATGAACAGCCCGACCAGGATGACGACGGTGACGGGCACCACCACCGGCGCAAGCGAGGGCGCGTCAACCTTAAGGCCCTCGATGGCGCTCAGCACGGAGATCGCCGGCGTGATCGCACCGTCGCCGTAGAGCAGGGCGGCGCCGACGAGGCCGACCACCAGAAGATGCGCGCGCCAGGTGCCGGGTTGGGCGTTGCGGGCGTGGAGCAGGGCCAGCAGGGCGACGATGCCGCCTTCGCCGCGGTTGTCCGCGCGCAGGATCAAAAGCGCATATTTCAGCGAGATGATCAGCAGCAGCGCCCAGAGGATGAGCGACGCAATCCCCAGGACAGCATCGGGAGCGAGGGTAGCCCCACGGGCGGCCGCCTTGGCGGCTTCCTTCAGGGCATAGAGAGGGCTGGTGCCGATATCGCCATAGACCACCCCGAGGGCGCCCATGGTCATGGCAAGCGGCAGTGGATCAGGATGATGGCCGGAAGCGACTGCGGGCGTACTGGACAATGGCGACCCCCTGATGGGATCGCGCCCGGCGGGCCATTCCGACGGGCGCGAGCATCACGCAGTCTGCGACGAGACGTCGCAAATATCCATGGGGTTTATCTTGTCGTCGATCTTGGAAGCTTGCCTGACGCGAAACTGACAGACCGGACTACGGGGTGCGGTCGGCCGTCACGAGGCGAACCACGCGAATGTCAGCCTTGGTGCCGGCACGGCGGAGGCAGGACGCTTCGAAATTCGGCCAGGCCTGCTGCGAGCAATCGCGGCCGATGGAGCGGATATCGAGCCGATCAGCCTTGGCGAGCGGCTGCGGCACGCTGGCCTCGACGGTCGGGGCAAAGCCGGGCAGGAGGGTGAGGGCTGCGGCAACACACGCAGCGATGGCGATCGCTGAAAGAGCCTTGATCATTGACAGTCCCCTGTGATGCGGCCGCTACGCCCAGTATGCGGCCCGTCATTTGTTGGCCGGATTAGTAACCATGGCCAGTTTCCGGACGTCTTCGCGGACGCGGGAAATGGTTTCGTTCGCGCTCCGTTTTGTTTCGTGGCGCCCCGAGGACGAAACAAAGCGGCCGTCGCCGACGTGGCAGGCGGGACATTTTTCGGGAAATGGCAGGGAAACGGACATGGAACCGGCCCGGCTTGCCGGGCCGGGCCGGGCGCGGTAGGACGGGGCCATGCCGCGCATTGCCTTCTACCCAGGTTCCTTCGACCCCATCACCAACGGCCATCTGGACGTGGTCCGGAACAGTGTCTCCCTGTGCGATCGGCTGGTGGTCGCGATCGGCGTCCATCCCGGCAAGAAGCCGCTGTTCTCAACCGAGGAGCGGCTCAAGATGCTCCATGACGTCTGCGGGCCGGTCGCGGCCCAAGTCGGCTGCACGCTCGAGGCTGTGACCTATGACGATCTCGCGGTCACCGCGGCGCGCAGGCACGGCGCGACTGTCATGATTCGGGGTCTGCGCGATGGCACCGACCTCGACTACGAGATGCAACTCGCCGGGATGAATGGCGCTATGGCGCCCGACGTGCAAACCGTCTTTCTGCCGGCTTCTCCGGCGGTCCGCCCAATTACCGGCACACTGGTGCGCCAGATCGCCGCCATGGGCGGAGATATTTCGACCTTCGTGCCGCCGCTGGTCGCAAGTCTGCTCGAGGCCAAATTCGCCGGATAACGGCGCACCTCTTCATCTCACCTGATCCGGAGTTTTCATGATCCGTCGTCTCGCAATTCTTGCCACGATCTTTGCCGCGCTCTTCAGCGCGGTCCCGGCGGTGGCGCAGCAACTACCGGCGAACCTCGACAAGGCCAACGCGCTGGTCATCGACACCACCAAGGGCCGCATCGTCATCAAGCTCAGGACCGACCTTGCGCCCCAGCACGCCGAGCGTCTCAAGCAGCTCGCGCGCGAGGGCTATTACAACAACGTGCCGTTCCATCGCGTGATGGATGGCTTCATGGCGCAGACCGGCGATGGCCAGAATTTCAACGGCTCCGGCGGCTCGAAATACCCGAACCTGAAGCAGGAATTCTCCAAGGTGCACTTCGCACGCGGCATCGTCGGCATGGCCCGGCGCGGCGACAGCGTCGACACCGCCAACTCGCAGTTCTTCATCATGTTCGCCGACGGCGGCAGCCTCGATAACCAGTACACCGTGGTCGGCGAGGTCGTGCAGGGCATGGACGTCGTCGACAAGCTGAAGAAGGCGCCGCCCGGATCAAGCAGCGGCACCGTCACCGATCCCGACAAGATGGTGAAGGTGCAGGTCGCCTCCGACGTCAAATAAGAGGACGGGGCGATGGCGCGCTGCGGCAACAAGCTGCTGCTGGCTGCCGCGGTGCTGTTTCTCGGCATCTCCGGCGCGGCCGCCGAGGATGCGCAGGTCAACACCATCCAGGACATCTTCCGGCATCTGCGCACCTGCTGGAAGCCGCCGCCGCCCGCCAAAGCTCGCCCTATCGACATCACCGTCGTCGTGAGCTTTAACCGGACCGGAAACATTCTGGGCCATCCGAGGATTACCTATGAATCCGCGGAGGCCTCCGACAATGACCGGCTGCAATACCGGATCGCGGTGATGGAGGCGTTGCAACGCTGCACGCCGATGCCATTTACCGATGCAATGGCCGGCGCCGCCGCAGGGCGTCCATTCGCGATCCAGTTCCGCAACCGGAAGACTTCACCTCCAACGCAAGAGAGACCAGCATGAGTGTCACCGAAAACACATTGATCCTCGAGACCACGCAGGGCCCCGTCACCATCGAGATGCGGCCCGACCTCGCGCCCGGCCATGTCGCGCGCATCAAGGAGCTGGTCCGCGAAGGCTTTTACGACGGCATCGTGTTCCACCGCGTGATCGAGGGCTTCATGGCGCAGACCGGCTGCCCGCACGGCACCGGTACCGGCGGCTCCGGCAAGAAGCTGAAGGCCGAGTTCAACAAGGAGCCGCATGTGCGCGGCACCACCTCGATGGCGCGCGCTGCGAGCCCGGATTCCGGCGACAGCCAGTTCTTCATCTGCTTCGACGACGCCCGCTTCCTCGACAACCAGTACACCGTGTGGGGCAAGGTCACCGAGGGTATGGAGAACGTCGACAAGATCAAGCGCGGCGAGCCGGTGCAGAACCCGGACAAGATCGTCAAGGCGCGGATGGCGGCGGACACGGAGTAAGCGGCTTTGCCGGTGTCATGCCCCGCGCAGGCGGGGCATCCAGTAATCACCAGCGGTGGTTACAACAAAGATCGTGAGTACTGGATCGCCCGCCTGCGCGGGCGATGACAAGTTCTGGGTATGCGCACCGACCTCTTCGATTTCGACCTGCCCGCCGAGCGCATCGCCCTGCGCCCGGCGAGCCCGCGCGACTCCGCGAAGATGCTGGTCGTGGAGCATGGCGCGCTGCGCGACCAGATCATTTCCGAGCTGCCGCAATGGCTGAAGCGCGGCGACCAGCTCGTTGTCAACGACACCAAGGTGATCGCGGCGCAGCTCAAGGGCCGCCGCATCGGCCGCGAGACCGAGCCGAAGATCGAGGCGACGCTGGTCAAGCGGCTCGACGGCTCGCGCTGGCAGGCGCTGGTGAAGCCCGCCAAGAAGCTCATGGCCGGCGATCGCATCCGCTTCGGCAACGAGGGCAAGGTCTGCCTGCTCGGCCATCTCGACGCCGAGGTCGAGGCCAAGGGCAGCGAGGGCGAGGTGACGCTGTCGTTCTCGTTCCATGGCCCCGCGCTAGACCAGGCGATCGCCGATCTCGGCAGCCCGCCGCTGCCGCCCTACATCGCCTCCAAGCGCACGCCCGACGATCAGGACCTCGCCGACTACCAGACGATGTTCGCGGCCAACGAGGGCGCTGTCGCCGCGCCGACCGCAGGGCTGCATTTCACGCCCGCGCTGGAGCAGGCGCTGCGCGAGCGCGGCGTCGGCATCGTCAGCGTCACGCTGCATGTCGGGGCAGGGACATTCCTGCCGGTGAAGGTGGACGACACCGCAGGCCACAAGATGCATGCCGAGTGGGGCACGATCTCGGCCGAGACGGCGGAGCGGCTGAACGTTGCGCGGAAGAACGGCGGGCGCATCATCGCGGTCGGCACCACGTCGTTGCGGCTGCTTGAAAGCGCAGCAAGCGAGGACGGCACCATCCAGCCGTTTGCGGCCGAGACGTCGATCTTCATCACCCCCGGCTATCGCTTCCGCGCCGTCGATATTCTGCTGACCAATTTCCACTTGCCGAAGTCGACGCTGTTCATGCTGGTGTCGGCGTTCGCCGGGCTCGAGACGATGAAGCAGGCCTATGCGCACGCGATCGCGCAGGGCTATCGGTTCTATTCGTATGGCGACGCCTGCCTGCTGTTTCGCGCAGAGCCGTAGGGTGGGTTAGCGAAGCGTAACCCACCAAGGTCTATCTTCGCGGAAGCGAAAGAGGTGGGTTACGCCAGCGGACTGCGCTTCGCGCAGCCGCGGGCTAACCCACCATGCTTCGTTACGCCATCACCCGCTGCGGCAGGAGCTCGGCAATCTGCACCGCATTCAGCGCGGCGCCCTTGAGCAGCTGATCCGCCGCCACGAACATCGAGATCGAATGCCCACTGGGATCGCTGAGGTCCTTGCGGATGCGGCCGACCAGGACATCATCCTGGCCCGAGGCGTCGATCGGCATCGGGAAGTAGTTCTTCACGCGGTCGTCGACGATCTTCACGCCGGGCGCCTGCGCCATGATGGCGCGGACCTGGTCCTCGCTGATCGGCCTCTCGCATTCGAAGGTGATGGCCTCGCAATGGGCGCGCAGCACCGGCACGCGGACGCAGGTGACACCGACGGCGATGGTCTCGTCCTCGAAGATCTTGTGGGTTTCCTTGATGACCTTGGTCTCTTCGTCGTTGTAGCCGGTCTCGGGGTCGACCGCGGTGTTGTGGTTGAAGAGATTGAAGGCGTAGGGGTGCGGCATCACCTTGGGCGTATAGACCTGCCCGTTGAGATTGGCGCGGGTGGACTCGACGAGCTCCTCCATCGCGGCCGCGCCGGCGCCGGAGGCCGCCTGGTAGGTCGAGATGATGACGCGCTTGATGCGGTTCTTCTGATGGATCGGCCAGAGCGGCACCAGCGCGGTGATCGCGGCGCAGTTCGGGTTGGCGATGATGCCCTTGTGGTCGCGGATGCGGTTGGCGTTGATCTCGGGGATCACCAGCGGCACGTTCGGATCCATCCGGAAGGCCGAGGAGTTGTCGACCACGACCGCGCCGGCCTTGACCGCAACGGGCGCATACTTCTTCGAGATGCTGCCGCCGGCGGAGAACAGGGCGATATCGACGCCCTCGAAGGCGCGCTCGGTCAGTTCCTCGATGACGACGTTTTGCCCGCGGAACGACACCGTCTTGCCGGCCGAGCGGGCGCTTGCCAGCGCCTTGAGCTTGCCGACGCGGAAACCACGCTTGTCCATGGTGGCGATGAATTCGGCGCCCACCGCACCGGTGACGCCGACAATCGCGACGACGGGATCGTTACTCACTTTGTCCTCCATTGCGTTGAAATCCAGACAATAAAAAAGCCCCGGACCAGGGGGCGGGGCTTCGGTAGAGCTGATGCGTTTCAGTCGACGACTACGCGCGCACGCCTCCCCGGGCCCCGAAGGCCGTGGTGGTTTTGGTCGTGCGTTTGGTGGTCGTGAACATGGCGGCGACTTATGCGGGAGAGTCTTGCGCCCGTCAATGGCTTTTCGGCGGGATTGTGACCGTCGGCCGGGAGCCGTGTCTACTTCGTCCGGGCGCCCGGCGGCTCGAGGATGACCTCCTTGAGGTCGTCGCCGCTGATCACGACGATCGCGAAATTGAGCCGGCCGCGTTCGCGCACGAGGCCGCCGCTGATCGCCTTGCCGGACGCTGCCTGCTCAGCGACGCGTACGGCATCCGCAAGGCGGTGCCGGATCGCGCCGAGTGCAGCGAGGTTGCTGCGATCGTCGTGGTCGAGTTCGGCGAGGGGGAGGGCGGCCTCGCCGCCGACGAGCTCGCCGGTCGCGGCGTTGATGGTGTGGCGCCAGATCCGGTCGTTGTGCAGGGTCTTCACCCGGTAGACCGGCACGCCGGAGGCACCGTCAAAACTCACGTCCGCCGTCGTGGCGCCCACGTGGCGGGACTCCGCGATGGCCATGGCCTGGCTGATCGAGATGGGCGAGCCGCGGAAGCGCTCGATCTCGCGGCTGACCGCTTGGCGGTCCGCCTCGGCGTCACCATCTCTGTCGCTGTGAAGCGCGGTCGGTGTGCCCGTGGTCACGATCGCTCGTGCGGGCGCTGCAAGGAGCAGCGCGGGCAATGCGATCGCAAACAATCGCGAGGTCCATCGTTTGGCTGTCGTCATGCTCGAAACCCTCGGCCAGCGAGTGTGCCGGATGATCGTAAAGAATTCGCGGCCGGCCTTGGGCATCGGCCGGCCGCCGAGCGTCGTGGCGGGCGGTACCCGTCGCGGCGATCGAAGCGGTATGGACCTCTTTTGGGGCTGGTGAAAAAAGCGGCCCGTACCGACTTATAACGAAACAATACCGTATCGTTTTATTTCGGTCAATGGCGGTGCGATGGCCCCCTTGGGGATAGATGGCCAGCTCACGGAATTGTCAGCGGGGGGAGCGTCGCCGCGGCGTGCCCTTGGGGGCGTCCTGGACGCGGTCGGCGGGGCCCAGCGCACCGGCTAGGAACAGCTTGATCGCCGTGCGCATCCGCTTTTCCGCGGACTTCAACTCCAGTGCCGTTCCGAACGTCGCCATGCGGTGGGTGTGACCGACGACGACGTCGAGAAACACTTCCGCTGCGATGGTGGTGTCGTCGACGTCGAGCGCGTCTTGCGCCGCCAGATGGTCGAAGAAGCGCGCCGTCGTGGCAACGGCCTTGAGCCAGCCTTCCTCCATGCCGAGCTTGGCGACATCGGGGAAGTTGATGGCCTGTGACGTCATCATGCGGCTGAAGGCGACGGCATCGGGCCCGCAGGTGAAGCTCAGCATCTCGCGCCCGATCTCGACCAGCCGCTGCTCGACGGGGATGTCCGAGGCGCTGCTGAGCTGCGTCTCGGCGGCCGCCGACAGCGGCGCAAGCCAGCGCGCGATCTCGCGCCTCAGCACGGCGGCAAACAGGCCGCGCTTGTCGCCGTAACGGGAATAGACGGTGGGCTTGCTCACCCGCGCCGCTTCCGCAACCGCATCGAGCGAGGTGGCGTCGAAGCCGCGATCCAGGAACAGGCGGGTTGCGACCTCGATCAACCGCTGATCGCGCTCGATCGCGGCAGTCTTGGTCGGCCGGCCGCCGCGCGATTTCGGCACCTCGCGCCGTGCTGCTGCCGGTCTTGTCTTGGTCGCAGTCAATCCCATGCCCGATGATTCCTGCGCGGTCGTTCCAATCGTCATTGCTCTATAACGCGCAGCAGCCGGGGCGTCATCGCGAATCTGGCCGAATTGGCCGTATCGTCAACGGTCTCGATCCGACCTCGTTCCGCCACCGGGGTCTCATGGCAGCGCCGAAGTCCAGGCCTGGCCTGCGGCCGCCTTCTCATATCCGTACTGATACAGCGCCCGCATATAGGCGGTGTCGAATCCTTCCGAGGGCGGTGCGGGGTAGTCGCGCGCGATGTAGGAGAGATGGAAGCCGAGGTGGTTGCGCCTGGCGAAATCATAGGTCGAGAAGATGATCGAGCGGGTCTGCGACTGCGTGATTGCCGACAGGCTGCGCGAGGCGACATCGACAGTGCTGTTGGACACGAGCTCGAAGTTGCGTTCGATCTTCTTGTTGACGAGGATGTAGATGTCCATCTTCGCGCTGCCCGGCAGGCGGCTGCCCTGGAACAGCAAGGCTTCCGGCAGCGTCAGCACCGGGGCGGTCACGCCGCCGTCGACGTGCATCTCCTGAAACCTGCGGCCCTGGCCTTCGGCGTCGATCATGATCGGTGGAAACACCAGGGGAATGCTGGCGGAGGCCGCCATCACGTCGCGAAACAGTTTGAGCGCCTCGGGCGTGCCGACCTCCGCGATCTTGCCCATGTTCCAGATCGCGGTCCGCTGGGTGTCCAGGTCGGTCGTCACGATCAGCAGCCGTCGGCCCTTGGCGTTTTCGCGCGCGACTTGTGCCATGATCTCCGGCCCGACATAGCGGGCGACGAGCTCGCGCAGGCGTGTATTGCCGAACAGGCCGGATCCGAACAGCACGCGTATGATGCTGGGATCGCTCAGGAGGCTCTCCGCGATGCCGCTGGTGTAGACCTCCTTCAACGTGTCGTCATATTGCGAGCCGAGAAACGCAAAGGGCGCGATCAGGCCGCCGGTGCTCACGCCCGAGACGACCGAGAAGGTGGGACGGGTTCTGGCCGCGGTCCAGCCGTTGAGCACGCCGACGCCATAGGCGCCATCCGCACCGCCGCCGGAGAGCGCCAGATAGGACTTCGCCGCGTTGCTGTTGTCCTTCTCGAAGCTGAACTTCGTGACGGGGTCGTCGGCGTAACGCCGCAGGCCGTCGATATCGAGCACGCGCGACGTGCTGGCCTCGGCGGCGGTATAGGGCGTACGGGGCAGGGAGGTGCAGGCGCCGAGCGCCAGGCTGCAGGCGAGGACCAGGAAGCCGATCAGGCGGGCGCCTGTCTGCCTGCCCCGGCCATGTGAAGGCACGGACATTTCAGTCGAATATGAAGGGAAGGGCATCGTCGGTGGCTGGCGATCACACATCTACCGCCGCCGGCAAACTCGCCGCGGCATCTCGTCCAGCCCCCACGCTAAAACTATACGGTATCGTTTTGTTTAACAAGGTGGCGGAGACGATAGCGGGGGCCATTTGTGTCCCAGTCTGAGGCACAGGCCGGCCGAAGTGCGGTCCTGCGGGTTGATCGGCCTTCTCCGACACGCAATAAGCACCGCCATGAATCGTCCTGACGCAGCTCTTCCCAATCATTTCGAACTGCTCGCCACCGATGGCGCGGCGCGCACCGGGCGCCTGACCACGCCGCATGGCGTGGTGCGGACGCCGGCCTTCATGCCCGTCGGCACCGCCGGCGCCATGAAGGGCATGCACTGGCGCGAGGTGCGCGATGCCGGCGCCGACATCGTGCTCGGCAACACCTATCATCTGATGCTGCGCCCCGGCGCCGAGCGGATCGCGGCGCTCGGCGGCTTGCAGCGGTTCACCGGCTGGAACGGACCGATGCTGACGGATTCCGGCGGCTTCCAGGTGATGTCGCTGGCGGATCTGCGCAAGGTCAGCGAGCACGCCGTCACCTTCCGTTCGCATATCGACGGCGCCAAGGTCGAGCTGTCGCCGGAGCGCTCGATCGAGGTGCAGCGTTTCCTCGGCTCCGACATCGCCATGCAGATGGACGAATGCGTGCGGCTGCCCGCCGAGCACGCCGATATCGAGCGCGCGATGCAATTGTCGCTGCGCTGGGCCGAGCGCAGCAAGCGCGCCTTCGAGAGCGCGCCGGACGGTTACATGCTGTTCGGCATCGTGCAGGGTGGCGATGTGCCGCAGCTTCGTCATGCGAGCGCGCAAGGGCTCGTCGCGATCGGCTTTCACGGCTATGCGATCGGCGGCCTCGCCGTCGGCGAGCCGCAGGCGGTGATGCTGGCGATGATCGACGAGACCGCACCGATGCTGCCGACAGAGCGGCCGCGCTATCTGATGGGCGTCGGCACGCCCGACGACATCCTCGAAGCCGTGAAGCGCGGCATCGACATGTTCGATTGCGTGATGCCGACGCGGAACGGCCGGCACGGCGTTGCCTTCACCCGCTTCGGTCAGGTGAATCTGCGCAACGCGCGCCATGCCGACGATCCGCGTCCGCTCGACGAGGAAAGCTCATGGCCGTCGACGCGCAGCTACGCGCGCGCCTACCTGCATCATCTCGTCAAGGCGGGCGAGACGCTGGGGGCAATGCTGCTGTCCGAGATCAATATCGCCTACTACCAGGCCCTGATGCAGGGCATCAGGGACGCGATCGCACACGGAACGTTCGACGAGTTCTATCAGCGTACGCGCGAGGATTGGGCGAGGGGCGACATCGCCCCGCGCCAGGTCGACTGAGGATCAGTTGCACACGATCCGGTGCTTGACGGCATGCTTGGTCACGAAGCCGTAGCCGCAATTGTCGCAGGTCCAGAGATAGCTGATCATGTGGTCCGAGACGTAGGCGGATGCTTCGGCGGCGACCATGGAGTCGGCGCAGACCGGACAGGTGGGCAACTCACTGCAACGCGGATCGCGAGTCTGCGCGACGGTCGACAACACTTCAGCAACTGCTGACATCGTGGTGACCTCCCTGCTTTAAGACGTAAGTCTAACATAAGCAGAATCACTTGACGAGGTCGCAACACAAAAGCGTTGGTTTTCTGATATTTGTAGCTCACGTGATTTTGCGATGCAGCGTATTTAACATGTGCCGCATTGCTGCTTGCGTGTCGCCGCAAGCTGTCTCTAACTGCGTAAGAGCTGCGATCAGCGCGCCAATTGTCGTCACAGGGAGTTCATCATGGACGCATCGTCCACCGCGGGTGCAACGCACCAACCCGGCCGCGGCCGGATCTATGATTCGATTGTCGACGCTTTTGGCGACACGCCGATCGTGCGATTGCGCCGGCTGCCGGGCATGCACGGGGTGAACGCGACGATTTTGGCAAAACTTGAATATTTCAATCCGGCCGCGAGCGTGAAGGACCGCATCGGCGCGGCCATGATCATCGCCATGGAGAAGGCCGGGATCGTCAAGCCGGATACCGTGCTGATCGAGCCGACCTCCGGCAATACCGGCATCGCACTCGCCTTCGTCGCCGCCTCGCGCGGGTACCGGCTCAAGCTGGTGATGCCGGAATCCATGTCGATCGAACGGCGCAAGATGCTGGCCTTTCTCGGCGCCGAACTGGTGCTGACGCCGGCCGCGCAAGGCATGAAGGGCGCGATCGCCGCCGCCGAGGAGCTTGTGAAGACGACGCCGAACTCGGTGATGCCGCAGCAGTTCAAGAACCTCGCCAATCCCGAGGTGCACCGCCGCACCACCGCCGAGGAGATCTGGAACGACACCGGCGGCAACATCGATGTCTTCGTCGCCGGGGTCGGCACCGGCGGCACGATCACCGGCGTCGGCCAGGTGCTCAAGCCGCGCAAGCCCTCCTTGCGGGTGGTGGCGGTCGAGCCGGAGGAAAGTCCGGTGCTGTCAGGCGGCCAGCATACGCCGCACAAGATCCAGGGCATCGGCGCGGGCTTCGTCCCTGATATCCTCGACCGCTCCGTGATCGACGAGATCGTCAAGATCAACTCGACCACGGCGATCGAGCTCTCGCGCGCCTTGGCGCGGCACGAGGGCATTCCAGGCGGCATCTCCTCGGGCGCTGCGATCGCCGCCGCGCTCCAGATCGGCAGGCGGCCGGAAGCTGCGGGAAAAACCATTCTGGCGGTGGTGCCGTCCTTCTCCGAGCGGTATCTTTCGACGGCTCTGTTTGAGGGAATCTAGGACATGGCGGATCTACCGAGGCGGCCGCGCACGCTTGGCGACGCCAGGACCGAGGCCGAGGCGGCATTCAAGAAGGTGACGGCCAAGGTCGCCGCGGCGCCGCCGAAGCAGAACGTGGCGCCGGGGGTCAAGGAGCAGGTCACGCTGCGCATCGACCAGGACGTGCTGGAGTTCTTCCAGGAGGGTGGCCCCGGCTGGCAGGACCGCATCAACGAGGCGCTGCGGAAGGCGGCGGGCAAGTAGGCTACCGCCGGATCCGGTTGGTCGTGCGAAGGCCGATGCGCCCAGGATCCGCGCAGCCAGCTCAGAGGACCTGGGACAGAAACCGCTGCGTGCGCTCGTCCTTGGCCGCCGTAAACAATGTTTCCGGCGGCCCGTGCTCGACGATCACACCGCGATCGGTGAAGTAGACGTGATCGGCGACCTCTCGTGCGAAGTTCATTTCATGGGTGACGAGGAGGCACGTCATTCCATCCTCGGCAAGCTCTCGGATGGTCACCAGAACCTCCTTGACGGTTTCCGGGTCGAGGGCGGCCGTGACTTCGTCGAACAGCATGATGTCCGGCCGCATCGCCAGTGAACGGGCGATGGCCACGCGCTGCTGCTGTCCGCCAGAGAGTTCGCCAGGATAGCTGTCCTCCTTTCCTGCGAGCCGCACCTTGGCGAGCAGCGCTCGGGCGCGCGCTTCGACCTCGGCACGTTTCTGGCCGAGAACATGGATCGGCGCCATCATCACGTTCTGGAGCGCCGTCTTGTGCGGGAACAGGTTGTACTGCTGAAATACCATTCCGACCTTGCGCCGAAGCGCCAGCTTGTCGAGCCTGGGATCGGTGACCTCGATGCCTTCGATCTGAATGCTGCCGGACGAGATCGGCTGGAGGGCATTGATACAGCGGATCAGCGTGGACTTACCCGATCCCGACGGGCCGATGATGCAGATCACCTCGCCCTTCCTCACCGACAGGCTGATGCCTTTCAGAACCTCGAGAGCGCCGAACGATTTTCTGACTTCGACGCATTGAACGATGGGCTGATCCGGAGTCCAGGTCGCGACCATGCTCTACTCCCTCAGCGCACGCGGAATCGACGCTCAAGACGAGCGGTCCAGAGGTTGATCGGATAACAATAGAGAAAGAAGCACAGCAGTGCGAAGCCGTAGAGCGGCGCGAACAGTTCCGGTCTGCCGCCTTCGGCAGCATGCACCTGCGCCGTCAGCGTCAGCATTTCCGAGACGCCCACGATCGATGCAAGCACCGTCGCCATCGCGACAAGGGCATAGATGTTCATCCAGGGCGGCAGCATTCGCTTGATGCATTGCGGCAGCATAATCAGCCACATGGTCTGGCGTCGCGTGAATGACAGCGATTCAGCCGCCTCCCATTGCGTCGACGGAACGGACCGCACGGCTCCGCGTACGACCTCGGCGACGTTCGCCATGACGGGCAGGGCGAAGCCCACGGTTGCCTTGATCCAGTCGGGCAAAGGGACGGTCGTGTTGAAGATGGTGATCTGGAAGGGCACCAGAAACATGACGAAGAACAGCAGCACCAGCCAGGGCGCGTTGCGGAAGAATTGAGTCACGAACCAGCTGGCGGTGGCGAGCAACCGGTACTGTGACAACAGGGCCAGACCCAGGCCGAGACCGGCGACGGTGCCCAGCAGCATGGCGAGCAAGGAGATCAGGATGTTGAACGCGAACCCTCGCAGCAGGAGCGGCGACCATTTCACGATGACCTGAAGCGGGGACAGCATCGTCGGTGCGGTCTGCGCCCATGCCGTGGACGCAGCCATCACGGCGCAGAAGCAGAGGATCGCGGCGGATAGCGGGCTGATCCGAACGGACATCCGGGTCGGCGCGAGACGATACGGCAGAAGGACGGCAAGCCTGTGCACGGGCTCGGCGGTCTTCATCGTGCATACCCCGGAATGCGCATTGCCCGCTCCCAGCGATGCATCAACCAGACGAGGACGCCTACGAGGATGCCATAGGTCGCAAGCAACACGACCATCATTTCGAAAACGTTCTGTGATTCCGACCAGATCTGCTTGACCGCATACAGCGTCTCGGGAACGGCGATCGCGTAGGCAAGCGTGGTCGTCTTGAGCAGGTTGACGAGGTTGTTGTTCAGTGCGGGAAGGCAGACGCGAATGGCCAGCGGAAGAACGATGTGGATGTAGGCCTTGAAGCGCGTGTATCCCAGCGCCTCGGCGGCTTCCACGGTCGTCCTCGGCACGGCCTCGATGCCGGAGCGGAAGATCTCCACGTTGAAGGCGGCGGCAAACAGTGACAGCGAAATGATGGCCCACTGAACGTTGCTCAGCAGTGGAACGCGCATGCCCGCCGTCTCGACGGCCGGAAGCATGGTGCCGAGCCCGAAATAGAAAAAGAAGATCTGGACCAGCGGTGGCGTGTTGCGGAAGACCACGACGAAAATATTGACGGCCAGCCGCAACAATCTGGACGGGCTACCCTGCATCAAGGCACCTGCCGCGCCGATGACCAGGCTCAGCATGATGGTCGTGACGCTCAGAAACAGCGTCATCTTCAGTCCGCCGAGATAACGATCCCAGTCGTACGCATCGTAGAATACGGAGAAATTCAGCCCCGTCGATTCATAGAGGCGCTGAAACCAGTTGCCGATTGCCTGCATTTGCGCGACACCGAATTGTTGAGGCAATCACCTCGGATCAGTGCATTGGCTTGACCTCTTCGGAGCGCGAGATGGATCCGGCGCTCCGCTTCACGCGTCTATTTGTCCTTGTACTGCTCGTGCATGAGGAGTGAATACTCGGTCGGCGTAATGCCCCACTTCTTTTCCGCAGCCACGATGAAGCCCGTCTTCATCCAGTCCTTTGTCGTATCTTCGAGCAGCTTCTGAAGGCTGGTATTCTCGAGCGCAACGGCGATCATCCACGGTGAAGGCAGAACACCTTTCAGGGGCAAGTCGTAGTCCGTCTTCCACTCATCCTCCAGCAACTTGCCTTGCAGAAAGGTCTGATCATAGACATAGCCGATGCAATTGCCCTGCTTCATGGCGAACAGAGGCTTCTCCGAGCCGTCAAACGCAACGATCTCGGGGCCGTAGGATTTGGCAACGTCCTTGTTGTACCAGGCCCCCGACGTTGCACATACGGGCTTTCCCTTGAGCTCGGCCCAGTCCTTGATGCCGGCCTTCTTGTTGAGAAGTATGTTCACATAGTCGGAATAATACAGAGGCTCGATGGCTTGAACGACGCGGCGGCGTTCCGGCCTGTCCGACATGGTCGCGATCAGCAGATCAACCTTTCCCTGCTGAAGAAACTCGATTCTGTTGGACGCCGCGACCGGAACGAGCTCGAGCTTGACGCCGAGGCGCTTGGCAATGTCTGCGGCGAGATCCGGCTCGATGCCGACCACGTTTCCGGTGGGATCGCGGAAGCCGAAGGGCTTGTAGTCAGCCTTGACGCCGACGTTCAACGTGCCGCGCTGCTTGATGGCATCGACGCCATCGGCTGCTTGGGCACTGCCAAGCATCAGCAGCGCCGCGACTCCTGTCATCATGGAACGGACAATGTCTCTCATCGGATGAAGCCTCCAGGATTTAAATCACGACGCGCGTTGCGCGTGCTTTTTCAAGATACAAGGCTCGTGCCAAACGTCACGAAAAGCGGGAGATGGAGAATGGGCTGAGGTCGATCGCGCTTCGACCGTCGGTCACCATCCCGGCCACGACATTGCCGATACCTGCGGAGTGCTTGAAGCCGTGGCCCGAGCACGCCGAGACGACGCAAATTCTGTCCTGGTCGGGATGGCGGTCGATGATGAAGCCCCGATCGGGCGTCACCGTGTAGATGCAGGCAGCCGCCTGCGCGACGCGCGGTGTGGCGCCGGCGAGCCGCCCCGCCACGTGCTTCCGGTACATTTCAGCCGATTCCGCAGGATCGACTGTGCGGTCGATGGTGTCGGCCGTCGTGTTGGTCTCGTACTGCTCGGTCGCGACTTTGAGGCGACCATCGCCAGGCAATGGCGGAAAGCCGTAGAGGTAGTCGACATCCGTCGCGCCGTGCATCCAGATGAACACAGGGGCGTTGGCGCGATACGCGCTGGTATCGTCGAGCTCGTACCAATGCAGCACCTGTCGCTTGACCGTAAGCACGCGATCGAACGGCGCGCCGAGCAGGTGGGCATTCCAGCCGCCTGCCGACACCACCACCTGTTCCGCCTCGAATGTGCCTGAAGACGTTTCCACCCGAACGGCGGAGCCTCTCTGCACGATCGAGAGAACCTCGACTCCCGTGCGTATCGTTGCGCCGAGCTGCTCCGCGCGCGTCAGTTGCGCCTTGATGCAGCGCTCCGGAAAAACGTATCCTCCGCCGGGTTCGTAATAGGCCTTCTCGTTGCCCTCGAGGTTCAGGAATTGCGGGAAGCGATGAGCCACCTCTCGCCCGTCGAGCACTTCATGCGCGATGCCGAAGTCACGCGCGGCTCCAATCGAACGTGCGACGAAGTCCGGCTTGCCGTGGTGCGACGTCTCGCCGACACCGGGCGCCATGACGACGAGGCCGCATGAGGTGAGGAGCTCGGCGGACGTCTCGGCTTCCAGCTCACGCCAGATCCGGTGGGTATCCAGCACCAGGGGTACGTAATCGCGGCCTTCACCGACCGCCTGCCGGGTGATGCGGGTTTCGCCGTGGCTGGATCCCATCGTGTGGGGCGGGGCGAAGCGATCGAGGCCGACCGCCTTTACCCCTCGCTTGGCCAGTTGATAGAGGGCCGCGCTGCCCATGGCACCGAGGCCGATCACCAGAATATCCGCTTTCTCGCTCATCGATCGGGAACTGCTTAATTGTTAGGACGATCCGAAGTCTGCTTTCGGATGCGGCTCTCCTACAAGGATAATTCATATAATGAAGTCAATTTGCATGTTAATATGACTTCTGCTTAAGCTATGGATATGACGCCACCCATTCCAGACTTGCGAAGCTTGCAGATTGTCGCTGCCGTCGCGGAGTCCGGCAGCATGCTTCAGGCGTCCCGTCAGTTCGGGATGACGCAATCAGCGGTCTCTCAGGCCGTGCGGCGGGCCGAGGCCGCGCTCGGCGTCGCGTTCTTCAACCGCAGCCGGAGGCCGCTTACACTGACGCGGGCGGGCCGCATCCTTGCTGGCCGGGTTCGCGATCTGAATCGTGACTTTGACGCATTACTCGGCGCACTCCGGGAGGCAGCGAAACTGCCTGAGCGTGTCGATCTGAGGCTCGGCCTCATCGACTCCTATGCCGCCACGGTCGGCGCACACCTCGTCAAGGAGCTCATGACGGGCGAGGTCGCACTGAGTCTGTCCGTTTGGTCAGGCCTTGCTCACTCGCATGCCGAGGCGCTGGTTCACCGAACGATCGACGCGGCGATCACATGCGATGCGATGGATGACCTGTATGATGTCGAGCGCTTCCCATTCTATCGCGAGCCAAATCTGCTGGTGGTGCCGCGCGGCATGGAGGCCGAATTTGCCGGCCTTGATCTGCGGGAGATCCTCGCTCGACATCGCCTGGTCCGGTACAGCGAACGCTCCTATGCAGGCGCTCAGGTCGAGCGTCATCTGAGCCGCCTGGGGATTCGCCCGCCACGGGCCTTTGAGTTTGACACCTCGGACAGCCTGGTCGCGATGGTCGCGACCGGTATGGGCGTGGCGATCACCACGCCGCTCTGTCTGTTGCAGGGGCTCGCTCACGCTGCCCAGGTCAGCGCGCTCCCCCTGCCGGGCCCTGGATTTTTTCGTGAAGTGCTTCTGGTGACCCGCCGGGGAGATCTCTCGTCACTGGCGCCGCGCATCGCAGAGATGGCTCGGACGAGCATTACGACGCAGGCGATGCCGCGTATCCGGACGCTCGTGCCCTGGTTCACCCAGGATTACTAGACCGGCAGGAAAAAGCCCGGCGCGAGCCGGGCTTTTGTATTCGGGGTCTGATCTCGCCTCAGCGGCGGAACATGCCGCCCATCATGCCGCCGACGACGCCGCCGACGAAGGCCGCGCCGGCTGCATCGCCGGCGTTGTTGCGTTGGGGAGCTGGTGCCGGCGCGGTGCTGGCTGCGGGGGCGCTGGCGGCGCGCCGTGCCGCCTTCTGGCTGTTGTCGCTCGCGGTCGGCGGGCCAGCCACGACCTCCGAGAGCAGCGCCTTGTGCTGAAGCTTGTTGAGGTAGCCGGACGAGGGATAGCCGCGCGCTGCCTGCCAGCGCTTGAGCACCGACCGGGTTTCGTCGCTGAAGACGCCGGTCTGCTTGGTATCGAAGCCGAGCCCGGAGAGACGACGCTGCACGTCGCGGCGCTGGTTCTTGTCGAGGCCGATCTGATCCTCGGTGAGCTGGCTGGCATCGTCGGTGAAGGTGGCGGGATCGACGCCTGCGTTGAGCGTGCGGGTCGTCGTCGACGGTCCACTCTTGATCGCCGCAAGCCGCGCCAGCGCCAGCGCCTTGAACTGGCCGTTCGGATAGGCGGAGAGATAGGCGTTGAGCTCTTCCGGCTTGTTGGATTCCTTCACCGAGCGCCAGTATTCGAGCTCGACACCATCGGAGCTGCCGGCCGTCGCCGCCGGCACGCTGCCGGAAGCGGTCGGGGCGGCAGTGGCGACCTGGTTCGTCGGAGCCTGGTTGAGATAGACGGCGCCGATCAGGTTGGTGTGGCCCCAGGGAAGCTGGCCCTTGTGGGTCTCTTCATTTACCTGGGCGCGGACCGACGTCATCGCCTGCTGGATCTCGATGCCGGGCTTGGTGATGTTGTCGATCAGCGCGCGGGTGAACGGGCTGTTGTTGCCCTCCTGGCCGTCGAGCGCGGTCTGACCGGGGCCGGTTGCGAACGCGATCAGCGTGCCTTCGCCGGACTTCATCTCGGCAAGGCCGCTCTGCACGTTGACGCTGCGGGTCGCGGAGTTCGACTTGATCTTGGCGGCGAACGGATTGTCGCGGCAGGCATCGAGGAAGACGAGCTTGACCTTGGCATCGCCCATGGTCTGCTCGAGTGTCAGGTCGATGTTGATGGCAGCGCCCAGCTTGACATCCATCTCCGACTTGATGTCGGCGTCAACCGGCAGCAGGTAGTTGGTGCCGCCGACGGCGATGCCGTGACCGGCATAGTAGAACAATGCGATGTCGGAGCCCTGCGCCTTGCGGCCGAAGTCGAGCAGCTTTTCCGTCATCTGGTCGCGGCTGAGATTGGACCCTTCGATCACATCGAAGCCGACATTGCGCAGCGTCGCGGCCATCGTCTTGGCGTCGATCGGCGGGTTCGGCAATTGCGCGACGTTCTTGTAGGAGCCGTTGCCGACGACGAAAGCAACACGGCGGTCGGCCTTCGCGGCACTGACCGACAGTGCCATGCACATCAGCGCGGCGATGAAGGTGAGATAGCGCATCTGAAATCCCCAGAATCGAATTGCAGGCAGCAACAAATTGGCGGCGAACCTACACGAAAACGCCCGGCTTCGCGCTAGCGAAACGACGGTTCGCCCAACCCATTGCTTCGCGGCCGAATGTGCACGATGGAAGCCCCCTTCCAACGTGATCCAGATCACTCTCGGCCACTTTGTTTTTGTCGCGCGAGGCAGCCCGCAGGTTCACGGCGCGCGGGCCGGAGCCGGGGGCGCCGGTTTCAGATTCAGGAGGTTGCCGAACAGGATCAGCGCCGCCCCGAGCACGGTCCAGCCGTCGAGCCGCTCTGAATACAGCAGCCAGCCGGCGGCGGCGGTGAGGGGAACCCGCAGGAAGTCCATCGGGACGACCACCGTCGCGTCCGCGTAGCGCATGGCGCTGGCGAGGCAATAATGCGCGAACGTGCCGCAGACCGAGATCACCGCCACCCAACCCCAGACATAAGTGGGCGGCCAGGCCCAGACATAGAGCGTCGGCAGGAAGCCTGCGACCGACTGGACGACCAGCATCCAGAACAGGACTGCCAGCGCGCTCTCGGTGCGGGTGAGCGATTTGACCAGCGCCATGGACACGCCGAAGCCGACCGCCGCGCCGAGCGCGATCAACTGGCCTTGATTGATCTCGCCGGTCGCGGGCCGCACGATGACGATCACGCCGACGAGGCCGAGCACGATCGCGGCGATCTTCCACGACGTCATGCGCTCGGACAGGAAGCTGGCGGCGAGGATCGCGGTCCAGATCGGCATCGTGAACTCGATCGCCACCACCTGGCCGATCGGAATCAGCGTCAGCGCGAAGAACCAGCCGAGCTGCGAGACGTAGTGGATCAGATTGCGTGCGATGTGCTGGGGCAGGCGCGTGGTCTTGAGCGTCGCGAAGCCGCCGGCGCGCCGGATCATCGGATAGAGCAAGCAGAGGCCGATCAGCGAGCGGACCTCCTGGACCTGGAAGACGTTCATCTCGCGCACGGCCTCGCGGCCCGCGACCGCCATCACCAGCGTCAGCGACAGCCAGCCGGTCATCCACAATGCAGCCATCGTTTTTGACGGAGGGGTGGTCATTGGCGCGGGATGCAGAAGGCAAGGGCGTTGGAGGGCAGGCTGGTATCCGCGACATCAATACGGTTTGCAACGGCCAAAACTGCGGATGCAGCGATGCGCAGGTGCGTGCTAAGGGAAGCTCAACGAGCGAAATGGGAGAAACAGCTCATGCGTATCTTGCAGCCGGCCGAATGGAAAAAACCGCGCGGCTTTTCCCATGGCGTCGTGGTCGAAGGGCCGGGCCGCTGGGTGGTGCTGGCCGGACAGACCGGCGGCGACGAGGCGGGCGACTACGCCCCTGACATGGCGGCGCAGGTCGGGCTGCGCTGAAGCGGATCATCAAGCTCCTGGGCGAGGCCGGCGCCGGCCCCGAGCACATCGTCCGTCTGACCTGGTACCTGACCAGCCGCAGCGAATATGAAGCTGCAGGTGCCGGCATCGGCGCCGCCTGGAAGGAGACGCTGGGGCGCAATTTTCCGCCTTCGACGCTGCTCTACATCGGAGGCCTCGTGGACGACCGGGCCAAGGTCGAGATCGAGGTGACGGCGTTCGTTCCGAGCACATAAAAAAATCGATCCGGCGTGGGCGTCGGATCGATTGTGATGTGGCTGTATCGGCTTAGCGCGACAGCGAGATGTTGGCGCCGCGGAACTGGCTGTCGGCCCTCAGCGAGACCGTCTGCTTGGTGCCGCTCGTCCTCATCGCGAGGTTGGCGTTGAAGCCGGCCGCGCTGACGAGCAGCTCGTAATTCCCGCCGCTGCCGCGGCCCTCGAGCGAGCCGCTGATATTGCGGCTGGCTTCGCTCCAGCTTCCGGTGATGGCGCTGCCCTCGGCCCTGAGGTTGGCTCCAAGGTTGAACTTGTAGGCGTCGCTGGCGCAGGTCAGCGACATCTCCATCGTAGGCCCGATCGGAGTGTATTTGGCGCGGCAGCGGATCCGTTCGGTGGAGCCGTCATCGAGGGTGACGGTGCCGCCGCCGCTCCAGCTGCCCGCGAGCGGGGCAAACGGGCCGGACTGAGCCTTGCTTTCAGTGTTCGCGAACGCTGCCGAAAGCAAAACGGCGGCCGCGATCAGCAGCCGCCGGCCTCCGGCGCGAGCCTCAATTGGTTTATTGGCGCGATGCTTCCCACCGCCCGCTGCACGGTATGCCTCCAGATGCTCCATTCCACTTCCCCGATCCGGCGTTGCCGCTGAGTTGACCGTTGGCATATGCACCATTGATCGAAACTTTCACAAGACCCTCCCGGCCGATGGTGCCGGAAACGTTAGCGCCGGGCGCGGTGATCTTGCCGTCGGAAACCGTCAGCATCGAGCTCGCAGTCGGCTCGCAGGAGCCGGACTTGGTCACGATGGTGACCTGCCAGTTGCCGTCATAGGGGGTCTGGGCGAAGGCGGATGCGGCGAGGGTGCCGGCGAAAACTGAAGCGGCACAGAACGCCGCGATGCGACCAAAACGCATGAATTCCGTCCTTGAATTTGTCTGATATGCTGACGCTTATTGGGGCGAAATGTGACGGAAATTTGTTGCGATGCCAAATCGAAAATTGTTCCTGTGGAAACAATGGTTTATTTGTGTTTTTGGCTCCAATTTTTCAAGCAGAATCAATGCGGCTTCACGTTAAGGGTAAACGTCAGGACAGACTCGGTGCGGAGGTCGCGAACTGCTCGTCCTGAACCTTGGCCGGCAACGCCTTGTGGACTTTGACGTAATCGATCACGTCGGCCAGCAATTTGAGCCCGAGCGGGGCGAGCGCGCGCTCCCAGAGCTCGCGGGCGGTCTCGCCCTTCCTGACGAAGCACCATTCCTGCGCGGCGATGGCGCCGGCGTCCATGCGGTCGGCGAGATGATAGATCGTGCCGCCGGCGATCGGATCGCCTTCCTTGATGGTCCATTCCACGGCGGCCTTGCCGCGGTGACGGGGCAGCAGCGAGGGGTGATAGCCGATCCCGCCGAACCTGGCCGCCGCGAGCGCGTCCTTTCCGATCCGGGCATGGCTGTGAGCGGTGATGATCAAATCGGTGTCGGGCGCGATCTCGGAGGCGACCACCAGCTTCGGATTGGCCTGCACCACCACCTCGATGCCGGCCGCCCTGGCGGTCGCGGCGAGGCGGTCCTCGGCATCGGCCACCACGACCCGCGCGATCGACACGCTGTGCTCCCGGAGCATGTTCAGGGTGGTTACGCCGAAATGGCGGGAGCCGACGAGGGTAATGCGCATGGGTGTCCGATCTGTCTCGCAACTGCGTCATACCCCCGATAACACGTCAGGGCGCCGTGTCACCACCCGCGGGCCATTTGCGCTGGTTATCAACAATGCGCCGGGCGCGGGACACGATGAATTGCACGATTGCGCGGCCGGCCGTTCCGCGGCTACGGCCTGCCGGCCGTATGACCGCTACAGCGCCGATCGCAAAGTGCCGCGGACCTATTTCTGCGTTACCGACCAGCGTTGCCGTACGGCCACGGTCGGCCGGAAGTGATGGATGAGACGGTTCCTGTGTTTCATTTCGAACAGAAGGAATCGATCCCGCCGTTAGAGTGGTCATACCGGGGCTGGCGACATTTCAACCCGCATCCATTTTCGAACCCGGCTTTGGCCGCTGGTCTCATCGCCAGCGGCCTTTTCATGCTCGGCGATCGAGAAATCGTCTGACGGTAATACGTTCTCAACCAGCCTGGCGTATCGACGAATCCGTCGCGGATTTGTATTGCGTACCGCGACACCGAAAATGTCCCGCCGGCGTGGGTGCGCCGCGCGGGCCTTTTCGCCGGGACCGATTTCATGCCGAGCGCGATTGAGCAGATCGTCGACATCTATGTCCGACTGAAGAACCGGCGCGGCCTCGACCAGCTGATGATGCACAGGCAACGGCTCGCGGTCGATCTGAAGAGCAGGTCCGGCTATGATTTCAGCCTGCCGATCAGCCAGATCGACGAGGAGATCGCGATCATCGAGGCGGGCCTCAGCCGGCTGAAGGCGGCGAATCCTGCGGCGCTTTAGCGCGCCTAGGAGCGCTTCCCGCCGTCGATCACCGTGAACCATGGCCGGGCCTTGGTCGGTTCGACCAGCAGTTCGTCGACCATGGCGCTCGCGGCCTCGACATACTTCCGTGTCGGCTTGTCCAGGGGCCTCAGCGCCTCGTCGTCGAGCGCGACCTTGGCGGCCTCGACCAGCTTGCGCATGCGCTCGGCATGGTCGTCGCCCGCGGTCAGCGTCGCGCGGGCCAGCGAGCGCAGCACGAACAGCTCGCCTTCGAGGCGGAGCAGGCGGTCGTTGAGCCTGGTGAGGATGGCGTTGAGGTCGGCCATGGCGCACGTTCGTTGCGGAAGATCTATCCTGATCTAGCGGCGATCGGTGAACGGAGTGCAAACGGCATTGGCGCAATTGGGGCGATCCCCTTCAGGCCGCGTTCCGCGCCAGATAGTCGCGCGCGAAGGCGAGATACCAGTCGAGGCAGGCGGGATTGGCCATTGCCTCCTTGTTGATGACCTTCTCGACGGGGTGGCCGAGCAGCAGCTTCTTGATCGGCAGCTCCTGCTTCTTGCCCGACAGCGTGCGCGGGATCTCGGCGACGGCGAAGATCTCGTTCGGCAGGAAGCGGCGTGACAGGCCGGCCTCGATCGCCTTGTTGATCTTGGCCCGAATCGCGTCGTCGAACGCGACGCCGTCGCGCAGTACCACGAACAGCGGCATGTAGCTGTCGCGGCCGAGATATTCGAGGTCGACGACGAGGGAGTCGAGCACCTCGGGCAAGGCCTCGATGGCGGAATAGAGCTCGCTCGTGCCCATGCGCAGACCGTGCCGGTTGATGGTCGCATCGCTGCGGCCATAGATGATGCAGGAGCCGTCCGGATCGACCTTGAGCCAGTCGCCGTGCCGCCACACGGGGCCGCGGCCGCTGCCGTCGAAATTGTCCGGATAGGTCTCGAAATAGCTGGACCGATAGCGCACATCGTTCTCGTCGTTCCAGAAGTAGAGCGGCATCGACGGCATCGGCTCGGTGCAGACGAGCTCGCCGACCTCGCCCGTGACGGCGCGACCCTGTTCGCTGAAGGCTTCGACGGCGGCGCCGAGCAGGCGGCACTGCATCGCACCGGGCGTCTGCGGCAATTCGCGGTTGCCGCCGATGAACGCGCCGGCGAAATCGGTGCCGCCGGAAATGTTCGCCCACCAGAGGTCCGCCTGCGCCTTGCTGCCATTGGTCTTCGACAGTGCGGCGAAGCGGTCGTTGAACCAGGCTTGCGTGTCGGCGCTCAGCGGCGAGCCGGTCGAGCCAAGGCAGCGCAGCCGCGACAGATCGCCGGCGGCGGCGAGATCGATTTCGGCCTTGGCGCAGTTGGCGAAGAACGCCGCGCCGGCGCCGAAGAAGGTCGCCTTCGACTGCGCCACGAAGCGCCACAGCGTGGTCCAGTCCGGCTTGTCCTTCGTGCCACCGGGGCTGCCGTCGAAGATGCAGCAGGTGGTGCCGCTGAGCAGGCCGCCGACTTGCGAATTCCACATGATCCAGCCGGTCGAAGAGTACCAGTGATAGCGCTCGCCGAAGGAATTCTGCTGATAGGAGCAGCCGATGTCGTTGTGCAGGCCGAGCAGCGCGAGCACCACGATGACGATGCCGCCATGGCCGTGCACGATCGGCTTGGGCAGGCCGGTGGTGCCGCTGGAATAGACGATCCAGAGCGGATGATCGAACGGCAGCCAGGCCGGCTCGAACGCGTCGATCGCAGCGCTGGTCCTTGCGACAATCTCGGAGAGCAGGGCATCAGGTGCGGCGGCAGCATCAGCCTCGCTGTGCAGGATGACATGCTCGACCGTGGGCAGCGATCGCCGCAGCTCGGCGACGATGTCGCGCCGGTCGTGCTGCCGGCCGGCATAGGTGACGGCGTCGCAGGCAATCAGCACTTTGGGTTCGATCTGCTTGAAGCGGTCGATCACGGCGGGCGCGGCCATATCGGGTGCGCAGACGCTCCAGACCGCGCCGATGCTGGCGGTCGCGAGAAACGCGATGATGGTCTCGGGGATGTTGGGCAGATAGGCCGCGACGCGGTCGCCGGGCCTGATGCCGTTATCCTTCAGATGCAGCGCGAGCGCGGCGGCCTTGCGCCGCAGCTCCGGCCAGCTCGTTTCCCTCAGCCTGCCGTCCTCGCCGCCGCTGACGATCGCGGGCAGGCCGGCGGCGTCGGCCGCCTCGACATGCCGGAACACCTGCCGGGCATAGTTGACCTGTGCGCCGGGAAACCAGACCGCGCCGGGCATCTTGCGCTCGGTGATCACCGCCGCAAACGGCGTCGGCGATCGCAGATCGTAATAATCCCAGATGCTGCGCCAGAAACCGTCGAGATCGCGCACCGACCATTGCCGCATCTCTTCGTAGCTGCCGAAGCTGAGGCCGCGCTGCGCGGCGAGCCAGTTGCGATAGAGGGCGATCTGGGGAACGAAGGGTGCGGTCATTGCGTGTCGGCTTCGATTGCGGGGAAGGGAAGTTTAGCCGGCGACGCGGCGTAGCAGAAGTGGCGGCTCGCTCAGTCTCGTGTCCCGGACGCGCTGCAACGTCCTTCACGTTGCGGCGCAGAGCCGGGACCCATGCTCAGCGAGGGCTCTGAAAGATGGGCCCCGGCTCAGCAGCGCACCGTCGAAGAGACGCTGCGCTGCGTCCGGGGCACGGATAACCTCGATCCGATTCTTCAAACACTGGACGCACCTTCGCGCTCTCGCGGCCGTCTTCGCAAGCTGGCAAAGGTGTCAGCCATGTCTACTAAGCACTGCGCGTTTTACGAGGGTCTCGTAACCCCGATGGAGCGCAGCGCAATCCGGGGAGGTCGAGCAATGCGGCGACAGCGCTCCCGGATTGCGCTGCGCTCAATCCGGGCTACGACACACCTGTAAGGCTGTCGCCTACCAGCCGACGCCGGCCCAGCGCCGGCCGAATACCGGCGGCTTCGTCTTCACGGCTTGCCAGCCAAAGAAGTGATGCTTGCCGGACCATGCGTGCACCACGCCGCTGCAGATTCTGCACTTGAAGCTGCCGGAATGCGCCTCGCTGTGCTCTTCCCTGGTCGCGGTGTAGTTCATGCTGCAACCCGCGCAGGTGAATTCTTCGGTCGTCCAGATGCTGTTGGCCATTGCAAACTCAGTGTCCCCAGATGCTTGGCGAGAAGGGTACGAGCGAGCCTTTGCACCGGCGTAAACCGGTCGGCGGAAATCCGGTTAATCACCGTTAGCCAAACCCGTCTTCGGACGCAGATCTTGCAGGATTTTCCCGGGTCGCGGAGCGCCGGTCAGTCCAAGTCGCGCCGCCGACGGGTCCAAGCGCGCGCCTGATCCGGCAGCTAGATTTCACCCGGGTCGCCTCGGTTGGAAGGCGCATCAATGGGGGTGAGATCATGGGGACGAAGCTCGTTCTGACGGCTGCGCTGTTGTCGCTGGCAACGCCGGCATTCGCCGCGGATATCATCGCGCCCGCGCCGGTGAAGGCGCCGGTGGCGGCTCAAATCTTCAGCTGGACCGGCTTCTACATCGGCGCGCATGGTGGCGGCGCCTGGAGCAGGTGGACCGGTATCGATCCGGCCGATCCGACGGCGACCTGGAGCTCGGTCACGGCCAGCGGCGGCGTGGTCGGCGGCCAGATCGGCGGCAACTACCAGATCAGCAATGTCGTGCTGGGCCTTGAGGGCACCGGCGCCTGGTCCAGCGTCACGCTCTCCAGCAACAGCCCGTTCGGCGGCGGCGCCGGCTTCATCTTCTCGTTGAAGAACGACTATATCGCCACGGTGGCCGGCCGCTTCGGCGTCGCCTTCGACCGCGTGCTGCTCTACGCCAAGGGCGGTGCGGCCTTCACCCGGGACAAATACTACGTGAACAATGGCCTTGCCGGCGCGCTCGCCGGTTCCGCCTCGGGCAGCTTCAACCGCACCGGCTGGCTCGCCGGCGGCGGCGTCGAGTGGATGTTCATGCCGAACTGGTCGGTGAGGGCCGAGTACAACTACATGAGCTTTGGCGCGATCACCGAACAGCCGGTGACGACAGGCAATCTGGTGGCGACGCCCGCCAACGTGAAGCTGAACATCCAGACCGGAACGGTGGGCGTGAACTACCACTTCTAGCCGCGCCGGCGTCGCCGCAGGATCAGTCGCAGGTCTGGTCAGGCCGCTTGTCCCGGTCAAGTGTCCCGGGTACGGCGCCGGGCGCGAGTCCGCCTCGTCTTGACGCCCGGCCCGGGGCTGGCAATAACGGCTTGCCCGTGCAAGAGCCGGAACCCGCGTCGATGCCGCAAGGAAGGTCGTGCCCGTGAAAAGTCTCCGTCAGCTCCTGACGGGAGAGGACATCATCCAGCTCGTGATCCGGCTCGGCCTGCTCGCCCTGCTGATCATCTGGACCTTCCTGATCATCCGCCCGTTCGTGCCGATCCTGGCCTGGAGTGGCGTGCTCGCGGTCGCGTTCTACCCGGCCTTCAGCTGGGTCGCGAAAATCCTCGGCGGGCGGCCCAAGACCGCAGCGGCAATCCTCACCTTGATCACGCTCGGCATCGTCATCGGCCCTGCAACCTGGCTCGGCATCAGTGCGGTGGACGGCGCGCGCGAACTGGCGCACCAGCTCGGTACCGGCGACCTCGCGCTCCAGTCGGCGCCGGAGCAGCTGAAGTCGTGGCCGATCGTCGGCCCGTGGCTCTACGAACTCTGGGACCAGGCCTATACCAACATCCGCGCGGTACTGCGGGAAGTGGCGCCGTATCTCCAGCCACTGGCGGGACCGCTTCTGTCGCTCGCGGGCGATGCCGGCGTCGGCACGCTCCAGTTTCTGGTCTCGGTGTTCGTGGCCGGCTTCCTGTTCCCGCATGGACCGAGGCTGGTTGCGGCCGGCCGCGGCTTCCTGTTTCGCATCGTGCCCGAACAGAGCGAGCATTTCCTGGGGCTCGCCGGCGCGACCATCCGCGCCGTGGCGCAAGGCGTGATCGGCGTCGCGATCGTGCAGGCACTGCTCGCCGGCATCGGCTTCAAGCTCGCGGCCGTGCCGAGCGCCGGCCTTCTCGCCTTCCTCGTGCTGCTGCTCTCGATCGTGCAGATCGGCGCCTTCCTGGTGCTGCTGCCGGTGATCATCTGGATCTGGACCGCCAAGGACGTCACCACGGCGCTGCTGCTCACGGTGTTTCTCGTCCTGGTCGGCTTCATCGACACGATGTTGAAGCCGCTCGTGATGGGGCGTGGCCTGACCACGCCGACCATCGTGATCTTCGTCGGCGTGATCGGCGGCACGCTCGCCCATGGCATCGTCGGCCTGTTCATCGGGCCGATCATCCTGTCCGTGGCCTGGGAGATGATGATGGCCTGGATCAGGACAGAGGACCGGGCGGAGGCGGGCGCGAGGGCGAGCAAAGGTTGATCTCGCGCCCTCGAACGGCGCGATCTGCCCGCCGTGTCGCAGCTGGTCCGACGGCCCGCGGCCTGTGATCAAGGCGCGTCCCGAACTTGTCTATCCGACTAGACAAGTTACGATCAGGACGATTCTATTTTCGATTGCGGCAGTAATGGCGAAGTCTTCCAAGCTGGTCGCCGCCAAGCGCGGCAAGGTATTGTTGGTCAGACGCCGGTCGGACGGCCTGTGGATGTTCCCGGGCGGCCGCAAACGCGCGCGCGAGTCCGAGAAGGACTGCCTGCGGCGGGAGATCAAGGAGGAGCTGCCCGAGCTGAAGCTCGGCAGGATCAGCCTCTGGAAGGAAGTGAAGGCCAGGAACAAGCGCTCCGGCCGCAAGATGAGCGATGCGATCTTCATCGCCAAAGGCGCCAAGGGCAGGCTCGCGATCGGCGACAAGAAGGAGATCGACCGCGCCGCCTGGCAGAAGCCGCGCGGCATCCGCCTGACCCCGACCTCGCGCTATATCCGCGACCGCCTGTTTCCGCGGAAGCGGCAGCGGTAAGCCAAAGCACGACGAGATGAGGTTTTGATTGCTGCGACAACGGAGGTGCGCTCGCTCTCCCGCTCTTGTCCGCCGAAGTCTTGGCGACGGCAGATGCGGGGAAGGTCGAACGAGCCTGCGGCCAATCAATTCAACCTATGGCCGTTTCGCTTTAGTCCTCCCGGTCCACCGAACGGCCCCGCCCGGCGAATGATCGCGCCGCGCGCGGCTCCGGCGCGACGCGCCTGGCCGCCTCGGCCTCGCGCTGCTCCTTGCGGGCCTTGCGCGCATTGCGCATCGCGCGCTTGACGAAAGGGTGCTGCGAATCCTCGGCGAAGAACAGCACCACCTCGCAACTCGGACATTGCCTGGAATAGCCGTCCTGCAACCGTCCGGCGCGATCGCGGAACACGGACTTGCAGCGCGTGCACTGAATCTGGACGAAACTCATACGCGACCGACAATGACCGATGGAAATGGGTGGTCAGGTGATCGCAAATGTCTGAAGAAAGCCTGAAGGCTTTCGCGGCATTCCGAGAGGTCTCGTCGCAGCCGATGTCGCGCGCACGAACGCGATGCTCGCAAAACGCGGCCAGGCGTCATCGGCCCGTCGCGACTGGCGGCGGTGGGAGCTCGTTGGAGCTGTCAATCAGCCAGCCGCTATTGCTTAGCCGCCATCATGTCCAGGCAATGGTTGAGAAAGGCGGTGCGATCCCTGGGCAGCACCTTCTCCAGATCCGCCTTCATCGCGCATTCGCGTTGCCGCAACTGCTCGGCGCGGCGCGCTTCTCGGCCGCCTCGCGGTATTCAGGAGCAACCTTGTTCGGATCGACCAGCGGTTGCGAGCGGGCGGGGGCCGTCACAAGGAGTGCGATGGCGGCGATGAAAATGAATGGTTTCAAATGAGCCTCCGTAAAATGGGGCATCCTAGCGCGCGGCGTGTGCAGGTTCAAACCGGAGGCGCGGTACCCCGTTCCGCATTGGTCGGGCCGCGCCAACAACCAACAAGGCGTGTGAACCAGTTCACACGCGCGCGGCGCATTCGCTGCTATGAAAGCGTCATTGCCAGACCAATTAATATTTTGACGAAACACCCCAGCGTCCAGGCGCTGGGGTTTTTCGTGCCGGCCATGCGAGCAGGGCGCGCTCGATCGCAGCAGCCCTTGCATCCAAAGAAGCCGATCCTGCGCCGCGTCGGAAGCGGCGAGTTCCCCGTCCGTAGGGCGATCAACAGCCAAAGATTTCGGGAGCGCAATGGCGTCCCGAACGTTGCCACGAGGCGTGCGTTGGCAGGGCAAATCCCATATGCATGGCGGCGAGCAGCGAATCGACAATGCGGCGGCTCGCGTTCGGTGGGTGACAGTCTACGACCAGAGACGGATTCAAGTGAGGCTTACCAAAAAGGCGAAGGCGACCAAGACATCGCCAAAGAAAGGCAAAGGGTCGCAGCGCGCCACGATCTCGTCTTCGTCGCCCCTCGGTTCGATGGCGCTCCATCTGCTTGCACAATGGAAGCAGTCCGGACGCAGCGGCATCGTTTTTCTCGCCGAGAGCGAGAACAGGGCAGAGCGGCTCGGCAGCGTCATTCACGCGCTCGATCCCTCCTGCGAGGTCCTGGTGTTTCCGCGATTGAACACTTTGCCGTTCGATCAGCTCGAGCCGTCCCACGAACTCGCAGGGCGCAGAGCCTCCGTGCTGCGACGCCTCGCAAAATCCAGGAAACCGCTCTTTCTGGTCTCGACGGCGGAAGCCGTGATGGAGCGCCTGCCGCCGCCTGCGAGCCTGTCGCGCCTGAGCGTGAGCTTGAAGGTGGGCGGCGCGTTTTCCGAGCGCGACCTGCGCGGACGCCTCGAAGCCCTGGGATACGATCTGGAGGACGAGCCGGACTATCCGGGCGGAGCCCTGTTTCACGGACAGACCTTCGAGATATTTCCCGCGGGCGCGCTGGGGCCGTTCCGGATCGAGCATTCAGGCCGCGCGATCAGCCGGATCGTGGCGTTCGACCCGAAAGAGCACGACATCATCTTCGAGACCAGCGAGCTTCTCGTCGATCCCATGTCGGAGCGGCTTGGCTTCGCCGGCAAACGCGGCAAGCGCGCGACGCTGTTCGACTATTGCGGGCGCGCCAAATGGATCGCCGATGCAGGCGTCCCGCTGCACGTCGACGGCTGGCTGAGCACGATCGAGGAGGCCGCGCCTCGTGCGGAGAGAGAGCGCGAATACATCGGTCGGCGCGACTGGAAGCAGCTCTCCAGGGGCATGAAGGTGTTGCCGCGGACGGCGTCCTTCCAGCCCATCCCGGAGTTTTCAAAGCTGACTTCCGCCAGGAAGGCGCTTCGTGCCTTCGTCGAGGAGACGCGGCGGGCCGGATCGCGGCTGATCCTGGTCGCGGCGCAGGAGGACGACCTGCGCGTGATGGAGCGGATGAGCGGCGTCAAGGCGCCGCGCTGCGCGGATTGGGACACGGCGGCGCGCGGGCGGGGCGGCGAGGCGGCGCTCCTGGCCGATCTCGATGCGGGTTTCGTCGTGCCGGGGAAAAAGTCTCTCGTTGTCGTGACCGCGTCCGACGTGCTCGGCAGCCGGGCGCATCATCCGCAGCCGATGGCGCGGGCCTGGAGCGCGGCCTTCGACCATGCCGACGTGCCCGAGCAGGGCACGGTGGTCGTGCATCTCCAGCGCGGCCTTGCCGTGCTCGACGGCCTGCAGACCGTGAACACGGGTGGCGGCGCGCTGCGCGAGATGATCCGCCTGGTGTTCGCGGGCGACAACGCGGTTCTCGTGCCGCCGCCCGATCTGGCCCTGATGTGGCCTTACGCAACCGAGCCCGGCAAGCTGGCGCTCGACAAGGCGGACGGCAGCTCCTGGTGGGCCCGCCGCACCGAGGCCGAGCGCGAAATCCAGATCGCCGGCAAGGCGCTGGCCAAGCACATCAGCCAGCGCCGAAGGCGGCGCGCCGAAAAGCTGGTTCCGCCGGGATCGGCCTATGAGAAGTTCGTCGCGCGTTTTCCTTATTTCACGACGATCGATCAGGCCAAGGCGATCCGCGACGTGCTGGGTGATCTTGCATCCGGCCATCCGATGGACCGGGTGATCTGCGGCGATGTGGGATTTGGCAAGACCGAGGTGGCGCTGCGCGCGGCCGCCGCCGTGGTGCTGTCGGGAAAGCAGGTGGCGATCGCGGTGCCGACGACGGTGCTGGCACGCCAGCACGTCGCGACGTTCCAGAAGCGCTTCGCCCCGTTCGGCATCGAGGTGGGGAACCTGTCGCGGGCGACCTCCGGCGCGGAGCTGCGGGAGACCAAGGAGGGACTGCGCAGCGGCCGCATCAAGGTCGTGGTCGGAACGCAGGCGCTGGGCGCGAAGGACGTGAAGTTCGACGATCTCGGCCTCGTCATCATCGACGAGGAGCAGCATTTCGGCGCGGCCGAGAAGGCCAGGCTTTCCAGCCTTGCCAAGAATGTCCATGTGCTGATGATGAGCGCGACGCCGATCCCGCGCACGCTGGCCGCCGGCCTTGCCGGATTTCGCGACCTCAGCGTCATCGCCTCGCCGCCGGTGCACCGGCTCCCGGTCGCAACCAGGATTGCGCCGCTGTCGGATGCGGCCATTGCGTCGGCGTTGCTGCGCGAGCAGCGGCGCCACGGCCAGAGTTTTCTGATCTGTCCACGCATCCAGGATCTGGATCCGATGCTGGCGCGGGTGCAGGCGGTGGCCGGCGATCTTCGCATCGTGTGCCTGCACGGCAGATTGGCTGCCGACGAGATCGACGACCGGATGATGAGCTTCGTCGAGGGCAGGGCCGATGTCCTGCTCGCGACCAACATCGTGGAGAGCGGCCTCGACATTCCGCGTGCGAACACCATCGTGGTCTGCTGGCCCGAGAAGTTCGGCCTCGCCCAGCTGCATCAGCTGCGCGGACGGGTCGGCCGTAGCGGCATCCGGGCGTTCGCCCATTTGCTGACCGAGACGAATTCCGGGCAGTCCGAGAGGCGGCTGGCCGTGCTCGAGGAGTTCAGCCGGCCGGGCGCCGGCTTTGCCATCAGCGAGCGCGATCTCGATCTCAGAGGTGCGGGCGACCTGTTTTCCGAGCAGCAATCCGGCCACGTCCAGGTGTTCGGGCCCGTGCTCTACAGCCACCTGCTGAAAATGGCCTCGGAGAAGGCCGATGAGGAGCGGGCCGCGGTGTGGGTGCCCGACCTGAACCTGCCGGTCGCGGACATGCTGCCAGAGACCTATGTGCACTCCGAGCCTGTGCGGCTCGAACTCTATGCGCGCGCCGCAAGATGCGGCAGCGAGGACGACCTCGTCGACCTCGAAGAGGAGACCTCCCGCCGCTTCGGCCCGCTGCCGAAAGTCGCGCGCGATTTCTTCGCCGCAGCGAAGCTCAGGCTCGAATGCAAGCGAAGGGGCATCATCCGCCTCGACGTCGGCCTCGGGGCGGTGGCTGCAACGTTCCTGCCCGGGCGGTTGCGGAAGTCGAGAGGAAAGTCACTCCAGCGCGACGGCGATCGCGTCGTCTATCACAGCCAAATGCGCGATGCGCCGTTCGAGCGGGTGGAGGAGTTGTTCGAGGTGCTGGACGAGGCGTGAGGGGCGGACGCGCCGGATGAACCTGGCCAAGCGCGACTGTCACATGCGCCCCGCCTGTCGCAACGTTGGGCTACTCCGTTTGCCCCGATAGCCAGCGTCCGAAAGCGAACAGAGCGGATCGCCGAATGATCCTAGCTACGGGCGCCAGGCCTTCCCCAAGGGGCCAAGCACCTCCAGCGGCCCCGGCCTCCCACACCCCGAATGCCCCCATGGCCGGGGCCGTCGTTCATCATCGAAGGCTGGTCTAACCTCGCCGCCGCGCCTGCCGCAAGCGGTGCAGATGCAGCGTGACTCGCAGATGCAGCGTGACTCGATGTCGGACAGTCGCATCTCATCCGGCCAACGATCAGCGTTCACGGCGCCGGAATGGCCGCATCAGGTTGCGGTGACAGTGCACAAAATACGCTGAGCGAGGCCCCAACCCGAATGGCGCCCCACCTGGGCAATTGCGACGAGCGCTACAAGGTCAGGTGCACTGTCACCGTAGTTCATCGAGCGGCAAATTGGACCCGCCGGTTCATGCTGGCGGGCCTGCGATCTCTATCAACGACTACGGGGTGCCTGAGGCTGTTGCACACTTTGCTGCCGGAATAGAAGGCGCCGGTTTTCCGAACATATCACGTTCGACCGGCCCGACGCGGACGCCAGGCATTGCTCTCTCGTCTCATAAGAGCAGTCGCCGGAAGGGCCGAGTTCGCCACCATACACGCACCAGGGGTAATCATACGAGACGGGAGCAGCGGAGCCGGCGACGGCGGCGGTCCCCGTTGCGAGCAAGGCGAATATGACCAGCATCGTGCGCATGATCAAATTTCCTCCGGTCTTCGGAAAACCGCTCCACGCCTTTCGTGCGTCGCTATCCGAAATCTGGCGGTAGCTTTCTCCGGTTCAAGGGAGGAGTGATTCCATCGCCGCTCAAGTTACGGTGACAGTGCACTTCACCGTAACCCAAGTGAAGTCCGTCACTTCAAGGCGTGATCGATCTTGTGCCCCAGATGCCCGGTATCGTGATCGCGGCGCAGCTGGCTCAGCGACGTCTCGTTCAGCTGAAGCAGGACCTCGCTGAGCTGGGTCGCATCGGGATAGCCGGCCGCAAAACCCTTGCCGTAGATCTTGCGCAACGTGCCAACCAGCGTGTTGCCGTGCTTCTTGCTGATCCCGCCATCCTTGTCCCGATGACGGCCATCCAGGCCCGTTTCCTTCATGTCTCTCTCCCGTGCGGCGTCTTCAGCGCCTGGAGAGAGCGTGCTCCCAAATGGGTCGATTGGCAACGGCGCGGCGCGCCGGCGTTGAGCGCCGGTTCGTGCCATCGGGTAGCGAAGGCGGAGTGGCTAGGCGGCCTGCTCCTCAAACGAGGTGTATACGCGGCCGGTCGGATCAACGATCTGGACGTCCCAGCACCCGTCCTCGACGAGCTCTCTGGCCTTCTTGAGGGCGGCCGCGAGTGACAGCCGCTTCAGGCTGACGACGCCTGCCGTGTCGAAACCGTTGATTTCAAACATGCCGCTCCCTCCTGTTTTGCTGAATCTTACACTGTTTGAGGGTGTTGTCTCGCGGCTTTGTGGCGCTTCGATGCCGGTCCTCCATGACCCGTTCCATCGCATGGACCCCGTAATCGGCCGGGGTGGCCGGGCCTGCCAGCCAGCCCTGCCGCTAACGTGGAATTAATCCAAAAAGCCCACAATTTGAGACAGTTGTGTAGATGGGTGCTGCGTAAAGGAGGCGTCGCGAGGACGTTTCGGCGACGGCTTCCTTTTGCTCGCTCATTTGAGGTCGATACACGTGACCACGACATTCGAAGCGCCAGGCCTCGTCGAACAACTCGACCCTGCAGCACTTGCAGCCGCCGCAGCAGCATCCAAGCCCGCAGCCGCGGAAGCTCCAGCACCGATCAAGCAGTCCGGCCGGAAATCGCTCCTGATATTGTCGGTGTGCGCCCTCGCCATCAACGGCTCGGCGGCGATCTATACGTCGCCATCCGATTTTTCGTCGCTGAATATCGGCAGTCTGGCCGAACTGCTTCCGCACCGGGACGCTGCTGCGCCAAAACCGGATCCGGTTGTCGCGGCCTTGAAGGATATCCAGTCGGCCCAGCAGCAACACACAGCGTCACTGCAGGAGAACAGCCAGGCCTTGCAGCAAAATGCGGCTCTGCTGCAGCAGGACTCAATGGTGCTCCTGTCGCTGCGACAGAGCATCACGGACGAACGGGTCGATGTGAGGAAGATATCTTCGCAATTGTCCACGCTGATTGCGAAGGTCGACTCGCTGCAAGGCGCAATGATGTCCGACGTCACGTCCTCGATCCGAAGGGCGAATGCTCGCTATGGACTGTCCGCAGCGATGCGCAAACGGATGGTCCGGCAACCGCAATCCGTTGGGCCTGTTTCGGTGGGTGGAGCTCCGCTGACTACGCCGGCTACGGTTTCAGCTCCGGAAAGCTGAGGATAGGGCCAGGCAAGGCGCTTGGGATGACTGACCTTCCAGCTCACGCTGGCGGGTCTTTTGGTTATGCCAAGCAGGCCATGATGGCGAGCACGACGTCGGCGCCCAGGTCGCCTGAGTACATCGTGAAAAGGATGCCAGCTCCAACAACAAGTGCAAAGACTTTGAGAACGATCATTTTGAGATCCCCTCGTGAATGACGGGAGACTGGGCGCGGATTGTTTCCTGAATGCTTCGCGTGACGCGGTAAACGGTTTCATTCACCGAGACGTTATCCGTGAGGGGCTGCCCGGCTCAGGATGGCCGCAACAGGGAACCGCTGCGGCCCGAGCCATTTTCGAGATCAAGCTTGGGGCGCGAACGCCGTTCGAGCGCATGTCGCTAAGTGAGAGTTTGACCGGCCGGCCATCGGCTTCAGTGCGGGTGGGATGTCGGCTTGGTGAGCGCGCTGGGGCTCGAACCCAGGACCCCGTGATTAAAAGTCACGTGCTCTACCGGCTGAGCTACGCGCTCCCATGGCCGCTGATGGCTTCAAGAGATCGCCATCGTCTTCGGACATTCGAGAAGCATGTCTTGCCGCTGCGCTTAAGCTCGCGTCGCGGGGAAAAACCGGCTGTTTCCGGATCATGCTTTCGGCCCGCGCTGTGTAGGGGGATGGGGCGCTGAGGTCAATAGCGCGGGTGGCTGCCGAAACTCTTGGCAGGAGCGGGGATTTGCTCGCTGTGTCCGCAGCTTAAGCCGGAATTTTCATCCCGATTGGCGGCCGCTATCCACGCCGAACAGCGCCGGTGGCTTGTGTGCGCGGAGGTTTCACCCGCGTCGGCAGGCCGTTCGTACCGTCAGTTCGCCTCGCGCCGGACCTCGTTCGGCACGGCTTGCGACGTGCCGGCGGGGGTCGGCAGTGCGACCGGGCGCAGGCCGATCAGCTCGGCGGTGCGGATCGCGCTGTCGCGCCAGAACTGGAACGAGTTGATGCGGCTGAGCTCGAGGATGGCGATCGCGACCGCCGCCAGGAACGGCAGGCTTTGCAGCACCAGCACGCCGGCGAAGATGTAGATCTCGGTGATCTGCCTGAAACTGTTGGAGGCGATCAGCACGCCGGCGCCGATCAGCAGCAGGGCGCCGATCACGGCCTCCCAGAACGCCTGGAACTCGATCGACATCCTGGACAGGCCGCCCTTGGAGGTGCGCGCGAACGCGATGTGCTCGGTGATCAGTCCCTGCGCCACCGCGCGCGACACCGTCCATTGCACGCTCATCGCCGCGATCATCGCGCCCAGCATCTGGCCGGGTTTGATCGCGACGCGCGCGCGGTACATCGACAGGAAATGCGCCAGCGAGACGACGAAGGCGCCGATGATCGGCAGCGTCAAAATCTTGTCGGGGATGGCGATGTCGGCGAAGGCGACGATCGGCACCCAGACGAGGTTGAGCAGCGCCACGACCACGCCGAGGCTTTCGGCGCCCAGCCAGTTCAGCCAGCCGAGGCCATATTCGCGCTTCTGGTCCGGCGTCATCCGGCTCCGGCCGGGCAGGAAGTGGCGCCAGTGCTTCTTCACGATCTGAAGGCCGCCATAGGCCCAGCGGTGACGCTGCTTCTTGAAGGCCTCGTAGGTGTCGGGCAGCAGGCCCTGGCCGTAGCGGTGGTTGGTGTAATGCGTGACCCAGCCGAGTTCCTGGATCGCAAGGCCGAGATCTGAATCCTCGCAGATCGTGTCGCTCGACCAGCCGCCGGCCATGTCCATGGCGGCGCGGCGGATCAGGCACATCGTGCCGTGCACGATGATGGCGTTGGCCTCGTTGCGCTGGACCATGCCGATGTCGAAGAAGCCGGCATATTCGCCGTTCATGATGTAGTGCATGATCGACAGATCGCCGTCGCGATGCTCCTGCGGCGCCTGCACGAGGCCGACGCGCGGGTCGGCGAAAGCCGGCACGAGGTCCTTCAGCCAATCAGGGTCGACGACATAGTCCGCATCGAGGATGCCGATGATCTCGGCATCGACGGCGGTGCGGTCCATCGCGATGCGCAGCGCGCCGGCCTTGAAGCCCTGCACCTTCTCGGCGTTGATGAACTTGAAGCGTTCGCCGAGCGCGCGGCAATGGTCCTGGATCGGCTGCCAGAAGGCGGGATCCGGCGTGTTGTTGATGATGACCACGCATTCGTAGTTCGGGTAGTTCAGCCGCGACAGCGCATCGAGCGTCTGCTTGAGCATCTCGACCGGTTCGAAGTAGGCCGGGATGTGGATCGAGACCTTCGGGTAGTAATTCTCGGGAACGTTCTCGACCGGCTTGCCCTTGGCGAGCAGGCGCTGCGGCGGCCGGCCAAAGGCCACGGCTGCGATCTCGTCGATGCGCGCCATCGCGATCAGCACCAGCGGAACAAGCAGGATCATGCCGAGCGTCAGCGCGAAGGCCGAGCCGAAGATGAAATAGTGCCCGTTCCAGAACGCGAACACGGTGGCGGCCCAGGCACCGACGCCGTTGGCGGTCGCCGACAGCAGGAACGCCTGCTTGGCGGTCGGCTGCTGCAGCCGCAGGATCGGCAGCGACAGGAGCACGCCGACCAGCAGCGCGATCGTCATCAGCTTCCAGTAGTCAGGATTCTCCACCGGGCCGGTCCAGGCGAATTTCGGCTCGCGGCTGGCGTTGAGGATGCCCCAGTACGGACCGACGCCGCCTTCGAAGAACTTCCAGGGCTGATCGATCGCCTCGACGATGTTGTATTCCATGCCGATGGCTTCGGCGCGGCTGACGAAGTTGCGCAAGGTCAGCGCCTGCTGGAACGGGCCGGGGTCGGCGTTGCGCAAATTATAGCCCGCGCTCGGCCAGCCAAACTCGGCGATCACGATGCGCTTGCCCGGGAACAGGTTGCGCAGCAGGTTGTAGCGGTCGACGGCCTGGTCGACTGCCTGGTCCGAGCGGAAGTTTTCCCAGTAGGGCAGCACGTGCGCGGCGATGAAATCGACGTTGGATGCGAGCTCCGGATTATCGCGCCAGATGTTCCAGATCTCGCCGGTGGTCACAGGCACGCGGACCGCGCTCCTGACCCGCTTGATCATCTCGATGAGGTCTTCGACCTTCTGCTCGCCGCGATAGATCACCTCGTTGCCGACGACGACGCCGTTCACGTTGCTGTTCTTGCGGGCAAGCTCGATGGCGGCCTTGATCTCGCGCTCGTTGCGATCCTTGTCCCTGTCGATCCAGGCGCCGACGGTGACCTTGAGGCCGAACTCGGCCGCGATCGGCGGCACCAGTTCCACGCCGCCCGTCGACGAATAGAGGCGGATCGCGCGCGTCATGGTCGACAGCGTCTTCAGGTCGGCGCGGATTTTCTCCACCGTCGGGATGTTGTCGATGTCGGGGTGGGCCGAGCCTTCGAACGGCGCGTAGGAGACGCTGGGGAGCAGCCCCCTGAAGTCGGGCGCAGGTTCCCTGTCGCGCAAGACTCCCCAGATGCCCGCGTGGAGCACTGACACGAGCAACAGAACGGCGGCGACAACGCGCATCGCGGCTAAACCAAAAGGGGCTGAGGTGGCAGGGCAGCGGATCCGACCCCGAGATCCGACCGAGTCCGCGGCAAATGGAGCATACCTCTGCCGCGCGGTTTCACAACTGTCATGGCCTCATGTCCTTACGAGGGCATGGCCTTTTTCGAAAAACGCGCGGCAGTGCCAATCGTTTCTTTGGCCGATCATTCCTGAACGGAGGCTGAAGCGACCCGCTTCTATTTCTGGGGCGCCGGCGTCGGACTTGCCGCAGGCGAGGGGCTCGCGGCGGGCTGCGGTGCCGGCGCATTGCCTGATGTCGGCGCTGCCGGCTGGGAGGCTTGGGCGGCCGCCTGCTGCGGCTGGGAGGCCGGATTGATCCAGCAGGCATGCACACGGCTGTCCAAGGTCTCGGCGACCTTGGGATCGATCTGGCCGCCGAAGCGGGTCAGGCAGCGGAAGGCGGCCTGGATGTGGCCGCCGGGGCAGCCGAAGCGGTCGTAGAGGTCGAGATGACGGAACGCGGTATCGAGATCGTCCCGCCACATCAGCCGCACCACGCGCCGGCCGAGCCAGACGCATTCGGGGTTGCCGGCCGGGCCGTTGATGACCTGGGCGGCTTCGGCGAACTCGTCGGTGCGGCGCTGGTTCTGGGCGGCGTCCTTGGCGGCAGCGTCGGCGGGCTGGGCGGCGGCCTTGCCCTGATCGGGGGCGGGCGTGCCGCTCTGGGCGGAGGCGCCAGCGAGACCAGCCAGGGCCAGAAGAGAGGTGACGGCCAAGGTGGCGGCGAACTGCCGCAGGACCGCATTTCGTGACTGACGCACCCGTTGCCGCATGAATTCCCCAACTTCTCCGCTGACCGCCCGCGTCAGGTCCCGCGGACGCGCCGGTGATGGCGTCCAAATGGGTCTCCAATGCGGCGGAAAATTCCCGGCGAGTTGCATGACCTGTATTTCGAATTTTGTCCAGCAAAGTCACGATCCTAGGCCTCTGTCGAACGGCCGCAGGTAAATTCCTTGGGGGAGGGAGGGATCCGCTTCGAGCCACCCCCCTTGGCAGATGGCGCGCGAGCAGGTAATCGACGGCGCTTCGCGGAGGACGGAACCGATTTCACTTCGTACGCCACTGGCGCTGCTGCTCGTTTCACTGGGTGCGATTGCTGCCGTGTGGTGGTGGCTGGCCACGCCAATCACGCTCGCGCGCGCCCCGATCGATCCTGCCGACAAGGTTCAGTGCGTCTCCTATGCGCCGTTCCGCGGCGAGCAGTCGCCGCTGGACGCATGGACCCATATCGAGGCCGACCAGATCGAGCAGGACCTGCGCCAGCTCAAGGAGATCACCGACTGCGTCCGCACCTATTCGATGGAGAACGGGCTCGACCAGGTTCCGGCGATCGCCGCCAAGGTCGGCGGGCTCAAGGTGCTCCAGGGCATCTGGCTCTCCAGCAACCGCACCAAGAACTTTGAGCAGGTCGCGCTCGCCGTTCGCCTCACCAAGGAGTTCCCCGACATCATCACCGCGCTCGTCGTCGGCAACGAGGTGCTGCTGCGCGGCGAGATGACGACGGCCGATCTCGTCTCCATCATCCGCTCGGTGAAGCCGCAGGTCCGCGTGCCCATCACCTATGCCGATGTGTGGGAGTACTGGCTGAAGAACCGCGAAGTCTACGACGCGGTCGACTTCGTCACGATCCATATCCTTCCCTATTGGGAGGATTTCCCGGTGAAGGCGAAATTCGCCAGCGCCCATGTCGAGACGATCCGCGAGCGCATGGCGGTGGCGTTTCCCGGCAAGGAGATCCTGATCGGCGAAACCGGCTGGCCGAGCGAGGGCCGCATGCGCGACGGCGCGCTGCCGTCGCGCACCAACCAGGCGCGCGTCGTCTCGGAAATCCTCAGCCTGGCGAAGGCGCAGAAGTTTCGCGTCAATCTGATCGAGTCCTATGACCAGCCGTGGAAGCGCAAGCTGGAAGGCACCGTCGGCGGCTATTGGGGCCTGTTCGACTCGGTGCGGCGGAGCCTGAAATATCCGCCGGGCGAGCCGATCAGCAATTTCCCGTACTGGAAATGGTACATGGGCGCAGGCATGGGCCTCAGTGTGCTGGTATTCGCGGTCGCGCTGATGACGCTGCGCCGGCGGCCCTGGACGCCGCGCTTCTCGGCCTGGCTCGGCGTCGCCATCTCGGCGACGACGGCAGGGAGCCTGCTCGGCGTCGGCGCCGACAAGGTGTTTTACGAGAGCTACGGCATCGGCGGCTGGCTGCTGTGGGGCACACTGCTCGCCGCCGGCATCCTGTCGCCGATCTTCTGCGCGCAGGCGTTGGTGATCGGCCGCAGCCTGCCGACCTTCCTCGACCTGCTCGGCCCGAGCGAGGGACGGAAATGGTCAAAGCTCACCGCCGTGCTCGGCCTGACGCTGGCGGTGGCGGCGGTGATCGCGGCACAGACGGCGCTCGGCTTCGTGTTCGACCCGCGCTACAAGGATTTCCCCTACGCCTCGCTGACGATGGCGGTGGTGCCGTTCGCGATCCTGATGCTAAACCGTCCGCAGATCGGCGTGCGTCCGATCGCGGAATCGGTGTTCGCAGGCGTGCTCGCGCTGTCGGCCGCCTATGTGCTCTTCAACGAAGGCCGCGACAACTGGCAGTCGCTGTGGACCTGCGCGATGTATCTCTTGTTCGCGCTCACGCTGTGGCGGGCGCGGGCCGAGCAAAGCCAAGAATGAGCAGGCCGATCGCCAGGCCGGACAGCACGACATTGTAGAGCACGATGCCGAGACCGGCGGCGATGATTCCGGCGGTGAGCAGCACGATCGACGGCCGCATCAGGTTCAGCGTCGCAACCACCAGCGCGACGATGCCGAACACCGAATTCTTGAACAGCACGGTCGAGACCGAACGCGCCTTGCACATCAGGGTCTGAAGCCCGGCATCGCAGGCGAGCGCGACTTGCGAGAACTCGATCGCGAGATAGCGCACGTAGAGCGCGTAGCCGACGGAGATGAAGCCGACGACGATCAGGAACTGCACCTGGTAGGGCGAGAGGCGGAAGGGCTTTTTTGTCATGGGCGCAATATGGTCGGGATGACGGGAGGGGGCAACAGGGGCGACCCAACTTTTCTGTCCATCGCTCGCAAGCCGTTAGACTGGCAGTGCAGTCAGGACATTTGGCTCGCGCGCCATCTTTGTGGCTCAACCGATCCAATCGGCACGCACCATTCCCTACCGCCTGAAGAACGACGACAACGTCGATCCCGCCGACGCCGTCTCCGGCTTGGCCGGCGCTGCCGGCGGCTGTGCGGCAGGTGCAGGCGCGGGCTCCTCGCGCTTTGATGAGCGCTTCGAGGAATAGCTGCGGCGGCGCTTGTCCGGCTTGGCGGTGGGGGCGGGCGCAGGTGCAGTCTCGGCTTGCGGCGCGGCGTCCGGGTTCTTCTCGGCGTTCTTTTCCTGAACCCTGTCCTGGGACTTTTCTTGTCCCTTCTCCGACCCTCCGCGCATCGACAGCCGCTGGCCGTCGAACACGGTGGTCTCGCAGTGACGGTCGTTCTCGGCGAGGCCCGCGCAGAGCTTTGCGGCGGCGGCGGCGTTGATCAGCGGGCCGGCACCCAGGCGGAGCTGCATGCCAAGGCCGGTGGTGCCTTCCTTGATCATGATGATCGGCCGCAGCGCTGCGATCTCGGGATTGGATTTGGTCACGCCGCGCCAGAGCGCGCGCAGGCCGTCGATCGAGTTGGCGCCGCCGAGATCGATCGCGAAGCGCGTCTGCTGAACCGCGATCGCGGGAGCCTCGCTTTCGGTTGCCTCCGAAGGCTTGGCCGATGCGGCTGCGACTTCGGTCGGGGCGGGCGCCGGCTCGGTCTTCTTCTCGGCGGTCTTCTCGGTTGTCTTCTCAGCCGTCTCGGGTTGAACCAGTTTCGACGCGGCGGGATCAGGCGGCGCCATGATCGATTTGGAGGGCACCAGCGGAAGCATCGGCAGCGCCGATGTCGTCGCCGGCGACTGCTGCACGAGGGAGGCCGCGGCCGCGCTCTGCGACGGTGGGCTCGACGGCTCCTTTGCGGCGTCCTTCGCAGTGTCCTTTGTCGGCTCCTTCGCCTGGTCCTTGGCGGCTGCCGCGCGCGGCTTGTCGCTGGATGGCACCGGCATCGAGGCGACCGGCGCGACGCTGGGCGCCGCAGGCGGTGCGTCAGGCGCCGGCGTGTCCTGCGGCTTTGCGCTCTGCCTGGCGATGGCGCCAGTGACGGAATCGAGCCCTTTCTCCAGCACGGTGACGCGCGAATAGAGCCGGTCGCGATCGGCATTCAGCGTCTCGACGGCGGCGGCGAGGCGGCGGGCCTCGTTCTGGCTTTCCCTGGTCAGCAACTGAAGCCGGTCGGCCTGGCGCGCGAGATCGGCGGACGCGACCTGGTCGCGCCGCCAGCCGAGCTGAGCCTGGTTGGCCATCACCGCGATGACGACGGCGCCGACGGCCGCAACGCCCCAGGAGCCCAGCCGCCACATCATGCCGCGGTCGAACGTGCTTTCCTCGGCCAAAAGTCCAGAGAACAGCCCGCCAGTCTCCTTGGTGCCGAAGGCATCCGCCAGTGGGTCGGAATCCTTTGCCATGAACGTTAAGTGCCCAGCCCTGTCCGGCTTCCCCGAATCAATCAGGGAACATTAACAGGAAAAGCACCTCGCACTTGAATTCCGGGCGTTTGCGGGGGTAGCAAGGCAGGCAACATGAGGGCGGCCTGCCGCCTGCCGCGCCAGTTGATTCGGCCGTATCTGACAGGATTGCGATGACCGCCCGCTCCAGCCTCACGATCGTGCTCGCCGCTGGCGAAGGCACGCGCATGCGCTCACGCCTGCCGAAAGTGCTGCATCCCGTCGCCCACCAGACACTGCTCGCCCATGTGCTCGCCGCCGCCCCCAAGGGAACCGGCATCGCGCTCGCCGTCGTGGTTGGCCCGGATCATCAGGCGGTGGCCGATGAGGCGAGGCGCATCCGCCCCGATGCGCTCACCTTCGTGCAAGCCGAACGGCTCGGCACCGCGCATGCGGTGCTGGCAGCGCGCGAGGCGATCGCGCGCGGCGTGGACGATCTGCTGATCGCCTTCGGCGACACGCCGCTGATCTCGGCCGAGACCTTCGCGCGGCTGCGCGCGCCGCTGGCCAACGGCGCCGCGATCGCCGCGCTCGGCTTCCGCGCCGCCGACCCCACCGGCTATGGCCGCTTCATCGTCGAGGGCGACCGCCTGGTCGCGATCCGCGAGCAGGCCGATGCCAGCGCGGACGAGCGCAAGATCGATCTGTGCAATGCCGGCGTGATGGCGATCGACGGACGCCGCGCGCTCGCGATCCTCGACAAAATCGGCAATGCGAATTCCAAGGGCGAATATTATCTGACGGATGCGGTCGAGATCGTCCGCGAACAGGGATGGGAGTCCGTGGTGATCGAGACCAGCGAGGACGAGGTGCGCGGCATCAACACCAAGGCGCAGCTCGCGGAAGCCGAAGGCGTGATGCAGGCGCGGCTGCGCAAGACGGCGATGGAAGCCGGCGTGACACTGATCGCGCCCGAGACGGTTTATCTGTCCGCCGACACCGTGTTCGGCAAGGACGTCACCATCGAGCCGTTCGTGGTGATCGGCCCCGGCGTCTCGATCGCCGACGGCACGGTGATCCATTCCTTCTCGCACATCGTCGAGACCACGCTCGGCAGGAACGTCTCGATCGGACCCTATGCGCGGCTGCGCCCCGGTACCTCGCTCGGCGACGGTGCGCGGATCGGCAATTTCGTGGAGACCAAGGCGGCGACGCTGGAGGCCGGCGTCAAGGTCAACCATCTCTCCTACATTGGCGATGCCACCGTCGGCGCCAATTCCAACATCGGCGCCGGCACCATCACCTGCAACTACGACGGCTTCAAGAAGCACAAGACGGTGATCGGGCAGGGCGCCTTCGTCGGCACCAACTCCTCGCTGGTGGCACCGGTGAAAATCGGCAACGGCGCCTATATCGGCTCCGGCTCGGTGATCACGCGCGACGTGCCCGACGATGCGATGGCGCTCGAGCGCAACCAGCAGACCATCAGGGAAGGCGGCGCGGCGCGCTATCGCGAGATGAAGATGCGCGGAAAGAAGCCGGAGAAGTGAGCGGCCGAGTGCCGATCCCCGATCGGTGTTGTTAGGGCTGCGCTCATGGACGACGACTTCATCGACGAAACGATCTCATTCCTCGTCAAGCGCGTCATCATGCCACCGGGACGATGGGTACTGGAACAGGTCGGCGAGCCTCGCCCAGCCGAGGTCGCATCGCTGGTCACCGGACTGGCGTTCTGGGCGTTCGTCGTTTTCCTCGTGTTTGCCCTGGTGCTGAGGTGGTGAGGCGCGTCGCTATTCGTCGTCGGCGAATTCGGAGAAGATGGCGCGGGTCAGGCGCCAGCCGCGCGGCTTGGCGCGCTTGACCGGTTCGCCTTCCGGATGCTTGACGAAGACGGGCTTGCTTTCCTTGCCGCGCTGGGGCGGCGGCCAATGCGCAAGGTGCGTGCCCGAGGTCTCGCTGGCACGCAGATATTTCGACGAGAGACCCTTGCGGTCGGACGAGCCTTTCATGGCCTTGTTCTCCAGACCGGGAATCGTTGGCCAAATATGTTGACGCGGAGTTAATATGCAGGGTTAAAGGCCCGCGAATCCTTGGTCTGAGGCCGCAGGCGTTCGCCGCGCGATGCTGTCGTAATCCGCGCGAATTCGGCCACGGGCCGGAACTCACAAAGTGCAGCACCGGTTGCTGGCGTTGCGCGCGCTATCTCACCATTCCGGCTAAGATGGTCGCGACCTTCTGGTTCCCCGCGGCGTTCAAGTGAACGCCGTCGGGAGCCTTCATTCCGGGTTGTCCGCGTACCGAGAGGTAGATCCCCATCGCATCGACGATCTTGATGCCCCGCGCCCTTAGCTGGCTCTTGATGGCAGCGAGATTTGCCGCAGACTGTGCTGCACTCATATTACGCCGTTGATCATTGAACGCGTTGTCAGCCAGGATAACGATCTTGGTTCCCGGCGGGACGGCGCTCGGTACCCGTGCAAGCGTTAGATCGGTGGTTTCAGCGTAGACTCCGGCGTTTATAACGTGGCTCTGCGAGCCCCTTGCACGCAACAAGCCCTCTAATACGGCCGGCCACATTTCAGACTCGGCCACAACACCACGAACTGCGCTGTGGCCAAGCGCCACGATCTGCGCTGATGCAAAATTTGTTGAAATAAGAACGATGCCGGCGACCGCCAGCAAAAACAGCCGAGCCTTCGCGGAGTTCATGTAGTCTCGCCTCCTTAAGTAATGAATATGGACAACGCGGTTTCGACCGCCTCGCCGATCGCAAAATGACGACCTATTCCGCAGCTAAGACGTTTAGCTTACCGGCTGGCACAGCCAATGCTAGGGACGAAAATGGCCATCCCGCAGGCTACATTGCCGCAGTCGGGGTCATCTGCTGACATCGCCGGCCGCGCGCGGATGGCCGTGCACGGTGGTCCCGCCGCAGCGCGCGGGTCAGTCATCGCCCGCCCAATGGCCCGCCGGATCGCGTAGGGCGGCCCGTAATGCGTTGATCCCGACACCGCGCGCGGCCGGCGGGGAGCGTCGGACGTCAGTGGGGCCGGAGAAAGTGGGTTTGGGAAAAATTTACTGCTATACCCCGGAAGAGGCTGGGAGGCGTTTGATCGTATTGCACTGTAGCAACTCGCAATAATTATTGAGTATCTGGTTCCTTAGGAACTTCGCTAAAAACCGAGCGCGTCGTTTTGGCGATTTTTCGACGATTTGGGGGATATTGATCCGCATGTGCGGGATTGTCGGCATTCTCGGGCGCGAGCCGGTTGCAGAGCAATTGGTGGATTCGCTCAAACGTCTTGAATATCGCGGCTACGATTCCGCGGGCGTCGCCACGCTCGAGGGCAAGCATCTCGAGCGCCGCCGCGCCGAGGGCAAGCTGAAGAATCTGGAGAAGCGGCTGGAGGCCGAGCCGCTCAAGGGTACGACCGGCATCGGTCACACCCGCTGGGCCACCCACGGCAAGCCGACCATCAACAACGCCCATCCGCACGCGACCGAGCGCGTCGCCGTGGTCCACAACGGCATCATCGAGAATTTCCGCGAGCTGCGCGAGGAGCTCGAGAAGAAGGGCACGGTGTTCCACACCGAGACCGACACCGAGATCGTGCTGCATCTCGTCGACGACCTGCTCACGCGCGGCAACAAGCCGGTCGAGGCGGTGAAGCTGGCGCTGACGCGGCTGCGCGGCGCTTTCGCACTCGGCTTCATCTTCGCCGGCGATGACGATCTGATGATCGGCGCGCGTAACGGCCCGCCGCTCGCGATCGGCTATGGCGACGGCGAGATGTATCTCGGCTCCGACGCCATTGCGCTCGGCCCGTTCACCGACACGATCAGCTATCTCGAGGACGGCGACTGGGTCGTGCTGACGCGCAAGAGCGCCACGATCTTCGACAAGGACGGCCATGCCGTCCAGCGCGACAAGATCAAGCACGCCGCAGCGACTTCGCTGGTCGACAAGGCCAATTACCGCCACTTCATGGCCAAGGAGATCCACGAGCAGCCGGAAGTGGTCGGCCACACGCTGGCGCGCTATGTCGACATGGCGACCGAACGCGTCGCGCTGCCGGTCAAGCTGCCGTTCGACTTCAAGAACATCCAGCGCATCAACATCACCGCCTGCGGCACCGCGAGCTATGCCGGCTTCGTCGCCAAATACTGGTTCGAGCGTTTCGCGCGCGTGCCGGTCGAGGTCGATGTCGCCTCCGAATTCCGCTACCGCGAGGCGCCCTTGCGCAAGGGCGATCTCGCCATCTTCATCTCGCAATCGGGCGAGACCGCCGACACGCTGGCGGCGTTGCGCTATGCCAAGGCCGAGGGTGTGCACACGGTGGCCGTGGTCAACGTGCCGACCTCGACGATCGCGCGCGAGAGCGAGACCGTGCTGCAGACGCTGGCCGGCCCCGAGATCGGCGTTGCCTCGACCAAGGCCTTCACCTGCCAGCTGATGGTGCTCGCGAACCTCGCGATCGCGGCCGGCAAGGCCCGCGGCGAATTGTCCGACGAGGACGAGACCAAGCTCGTCCACGGCCTCGTCGAGATTCCGCGCCTGATGTCGGATGCGCTCACCACCGAGCTCCAGATCGAGAAGCTGGCGCGCGAGATCGCGAAATCGCGCGATGTGCTCTATCTCGGCCGCGGCACCAGCTTCCCGCTCGCGCTCGAAGGCGCGCTGAAGCTGAAGGAGATCTCCTACATCCACGCCGAGGGCTACGCCGCCGGCGAGTTGAAGCACGGCCCGATCGCGCTGATCGACGAGACCATGCCGGTCGTCGTCATCGCACCCTACGACCGGGTGTTCGAGAAGACGGTGTCGAACATGCAGGAGGTCGCCGCCCGCGGCGGCAGGATCATCCTGATGACCGACGCCAAGGGCGCGGCGGAGGCGACCGTCGATTCGCTCGTCACCATCGTCATGCCCGACATGGCGGCGGCGTTCACGCCGATGGTCTATGCCGTCCCGGTGCAGCTGCTCGCCTATCATACGGCTGTCATCATGGGCACCGACGTCGACCAGCCGCGCAACCTCGCAAAATCGGTGACCGTGGAATAGGCAGAACGGATCAGGCCGCGCTCTTCCAAAACCTGCTAGAAAACCCTAGCTTGAGTGTAGCGACCGACCTGGAACCCGAATGACCCCCCGCGACGACGCGCCTGCGCCGCTTGATCCCATCCCGGAACCGCATACCGGCCTGATTGGCCGCTTCCGCAACTATTTCCTGACCGGCCTCGTGGTGACGGGGCCGATTGCGATCACATTCTATCTGGTCTGGTGGTTCGTCACCTGGGTCGACGGCGTGGTGCGGCCGTTCGTGCCGCTGGCCTACCGGCCGGAAACCTACCTGCCGTATGTCGTTCCCGGCTGGGGACTGATTGTCGCATTCTTCACGCTGACGCTCGTCGGATTCCTCGCAGCCAATCTGATCGGCCGGACGCTGGTCGATATCGGCGAGACCTTCCTCGGCCGGATCCCGGCGGTGCGCGCCATCTACCGCGGCCTGAAGCAGGTGTTCGAGACGCTGTTCTCGGGCAAGGGCTCGAGCTTCCGAAAGGTCGGCCTGGTCGAGTTTCCCTCGCCGGGCATGTGGTCGATCGTGCTGATCTCGCAGTCGCCGAATGAAGAGGTCGCGCGCAGCCTGCCGGGGCAGGAGGAGCACGTCTCGGTATTCCTGCCTTGCTCGCCGAACCCGACCACGGGCTTCTTCTTCTACGTGCCCAAGAGCAAGATCGTCGAGGTCGACATGAGCACCGAGGATGCCGCGACGCTGATCATGTCGGCCGGCGTGGTGCAGCCGGGCTCGGCGCCCGACCCGAAGAAGGCCGCGGCGCTCGCGGGCATGGCGAATGCCGCGCGCATCGCCAATGCGTCGGCACTCCAGCCCCAGCCTGCGAAGGTGGAGTAGGGCCATTCCCGTGCGGGATGGCCGCGTTCACGCAGGGCTTCGCATCCTCTGCTATTCTTCGGGTTGAACCGAGCGCCTTGCTCGGTGCTCGACCTGGAGTGCACGATGTCCAAGACGACGTCCAAGACCATTGCGATCCTCGCGCCCGGCGCCATGGGCAGCGCCGTGGCCCGCCGCCTCAACGAAAACGGCGCGCGCGTGCTGACGTCGTTGAAGGGGCGGAGCGAGGCGACGCAAAAACGCGCGGCGGATGCCGGCATGATCGGCGCGGACGACGAGGCGATCGCCGAGGCCGACATCATCCTCTCGATCGTGCCGCCGGGCGAGGCCGTCGCACTCGCCGAACGCCTGGCCGCGCTCATCGTCCGGCGCGCGAAGAAGCCCGTCGTGGTCGATTGCAACGCCGTCAATGTCGACACCGTGCGCAGGATCGAGGAGATCATCGGTTCGGCGCAGGCGCCGTTCGTCGATGCCGGGATCATCGGCTTCCCACCGCAGCCCGGCGGCAAGAGCCCGGCCTTCTACATGTCCGGCGAGCACGCCGGGGATGTCGCCGTGCTGAAGGACCTCGGCCTCGACGTGCGGATCGTCGAAGGCCCGGTCGGCGCGGCGTCGGCCTTGAAGATGTCCTACGCCGGCATCGTCAAGGGCCTCGCCGGCATCGGCTCGGCCATGGTGATCGCGGCAACCAAAGCAGGCGCTGCGGACGCGCTGCGCGACGAGCTCGCGCTGAGCCAGCCCGCGGTCCTGGCGCGGCTCGAAGTCGCGCTGCCGGACATGATCCCGAAGGCCTATCGCTGGGTCGCGGAGATGCGGGAGATTTCCGGCTTCCTCGGCGCCGATCATCCGGCCAGCCAGATCTACGAGGGTTTTGCGCGCTGGTTCGAGCATCTCGCCGAGGACGCAAAGGGCGAGGCGGCGGATGCGTCGCTGATGAAGGCATTTGCCGCGAGCATCGCGCAGAAGAAGGCCTAGTCGTCCGGCCTCACCTCGTAGACTTGCCATCCACTGGCACGGAATCCAGAAACTCTTGGATGTCCCGGTCGCGTTTCAGGCGCACAACCGGGACGTCCGCGCATGGCAGGAAGGATGCATGAAGTCGGCCGCGGCGAAAGGATAAGTCTTCTGAAACGGCTCTATCCACGTCGTCATTGCGAGCGCAGCGAAGCAATCCAGAGTCCCCTCCGCCGAAAGATTCTGGATTGCTTCGCTGCGCTCGCAATGACGAGGAGGAGACGGCGTGCGCTCGTCTGCCACCACCCGGACTTGAATCGCGATGGCCTGGATGGTCGGCTGTGCGCTGCTCAGCTATGTGGTTGCGCCGTTTGGCATGTGGAGACATCAGCGCGCTCAGATCGAGAGCTCAAGCCGGCCTGACGAGAAGTAGTCGCTGCGCGTCTTGCGAGGGAAGCTCACGGGTGGCCCAGCGCAGCCCAAGGCGGCAATCTCTTCGCAAGATGTTGCCCCCAACATCTTGTCATCAGACGGTGGGTGGATTCTATTGTATGCTGTTTTTAGTACGGTCCCTGGGCAGTTCGTACCAAGGTATCATCCGAATAATTGCTCATACGCTTGGCCCAGGCACCTGCAATCATTTCTACAGTTCGAAGCTGGCCGACGCATCGCAGTTCACTAGTCTAGGAGCGGGCTTGTAAACAAGGAGGCCGACCATGACCGCAATCTCCTCGTCACCCACCCGGCGCAGCCTTCTCGCAGGGTCAGCCGCGACTGGTGCCGTCAGCTTGCTTCCAATACATTTCGTCGCCGCACGCGCGCAATCGAAACAAGGAGGGTCCCCGCTCGGTACGACCAAAGCCGACGCAATTCTTCCCTTCCGCGTCAATGTCCGGGGTGAAGACCTCGCTGATCTCCGCCGGCGCCTCGCGGCCGCGCGCTGGCCCACCAAAGAGCTCGTTGAGGATCGGTCGCAGGGTGTGCAGCTGGCGACGCTGCGGGCGCTCGCCCGCTACTGGTCGACTGAGTACGACTGGCGCAAGTGCGAGGCACGGCTGAACGCACTGCCACAGTTCACGACCGTGATCGACGGGGTGAAGATCCATTTCATCCACGTCAAGTCCCGGCATGAGAACGCGCTGCCGCTGATCATGACGCACGGCTGGCCCGGCTCGGTCATCGAACTCCTCGATACCGTCGGTCCCCTGGCTGACCCGACCAAGTATGGGGGCACTCCCGACGATGCATTCCACCTGGTGCTGCCGTCCTTGCCTGGCTACGGCTTCTCGGGTGAGCCGACCGAACTCGGCTGGGACGCCGTGCGCATCGCGCGTGCGTGGGCGGTGCTGATGGATCGTCTCGGCTACACGCGCTACGTTGCCCAGGGTGGCGACGTAGGAGCGGCAGTAACGGATGCGATGGGGCGCCAGGCACCCAAGGGACTTCTCGGCATTCACGTCAACTTGCTCGCGGGTGTGGCGGCAATGTCCGACAAGCTGCCCGCAGAATCCGAGAAGGAACGCGCGGCGCAGAAGGCGGCCGCGACGTTTAGGGCGAGTGGCTTTGGCTACTTCCTGGAGCAGTCGACGCGGCCACAGACGATCGGCTACTCCCTGCTGAATTCACCCATCGGGCTCGCGAGCTGGATGCTCGACCATGACACGGACAGCTACTACAAGATTTCCCGAGCGTTCGTGGAGGGTAAGCCCGCGGGCAATCTCACCCGGGACAACATCCTCGACAACATCACGCTGTACTGGCTGACGGGCACTGGGGCCTCGGCCGCACGGTGGTACTGGGAGGCCGGACAGGCCGCAGCCCGTGCGGCCGGCAAGTCTCCTCCTGCGGTCGCGGTTCCCGTGGGATTTACGACGTTCCCCGGTGAAATCTTTGCTGCGCCCCGAAGTTGGGTCGAGATTATGTACCCCGGCCTCGCCTACTTCAGCGAGGTCGAACGTGGCGGACATTTCGCCGCCTGGGAGGAGCCGAAGCTGTTTTCAGATGAGGTACGCGCAGCCTTCAGATCATTGCGCAAATAACGGACCAGAGGCTCGGCGCTATTGAGTCCACGTCCTAGCCCGCCCCGATCAGCGGGATCGCCTCATCGCGTTCATAGAGATACAGCAGGCACCTCAGCGCCTCGCCGCGCTCGCCCTTCAGTTTCGGATCGTCCTTGAGGATGCGCAGCGCCTCGTCTCTAGCCTGGGTGATGAGCTGGCCGTGCACCTCCGAGCGCGCGATGCGGTAGCCGGGCAGGCCGCTCTGGCGCACGCCCAGCACGTCGCCTTCGCCGCGCAGCTTCAAATCCTCCTCGGCGATGCGAAAACCGTCGGTGGTCTCGCGGATCACCTTCAGCCGCGCCTTCGACATCTCGCCGAGCGGCTCCGAATAGAGCAGGATGCAGGTCGAGGCCTCCGAACCGCGGCCAATGCGGCCGCGGAGCTGATGCAGCTGGGCGAGGCCGAAACGCTCGGCGTTCTCGATCACCATGATGGTGGCCGCGGGCACGTCGACGCCGACTTCAACCACGGTGGTGGCGACGAGAAGGCCGATCTCGTGGGCCGCGAACTGGCCCATCACGCGATCCTTCTCCGTGCCCTTCATCTGGCCGTGGACCAGACCGACGCGGTCGCCAAAGCGCTTCTGCAGGCTCTCGAAGCGTTTGGTCGCGTTGGTGAGGTGCTCGGTGCCCTCGGCCTCGGATTCCTCGACCAGCGGGCAGATCCAGTAGACCAGCTTGCCGGACTCGAGCGCGCGGCCGACGCCGTCCATGACTTCGCCGAGGCGGCTCATCGCCACCGCGCGGGTGTCAATCGGCTGGCGGCCGGCCGGCTTCTCGCGCAGCTCGGAGATATCCATGTCGCCGAAATAGGTCAGCACCAGCGTGCGCGGGATCGGGGTTGCACTCAGCACCAGCACGTCGACGGCTTCGCCCTTGGATGTCAGCGCGAGCCGTTCGCGCACGCCAAAACGATGCTGCTCGTCGACCACGGCAAGCGCGAGGTCCCGAAAGATCACGTCGTCCTGGATCAGCGCATGGGTGCCGACGAGCAGATCGATCTCGCCCTCGGCAAGCTGGGCAATGATCTCGCGTCGCTCCTTGCCCTTTTCACGGCCGGTGAGGATCGCGACGCGCATACCGGCGCGCTCCGCCAGCGGCGCGATGGTCTTGATGTGCTGGCGCGCCAGGATTTCGGTCGGGGCCATCAGCGCGGCCTGCTTGCCGACTTCGGCCACCGCCGCGGCCGCCAGCAGCGCCACCACCGTCTTGCCGGAGCCGACATCGCCCTGGAGCAGGCGCAGCATGCGAACCGGCTGTTGCAGATCGTTCGCGATCGCTGCGGCCGCATCGCGCTGGGAAGGCGTCAACGCATAGGGCAGCGCGTCGATGATCTTGTTGCGCAGATGGCCATCGCCGGCATTGCGTACGCCGGCCGGGCGGCGCAATTGCGCGCGGATCAGGGCCAGCGCCAGCTGGCCGGCCAGCAGTTCGTCGAAGGCGAGGCGGGACCAGAACGGCTGATCGGGCAAAATGTCCGTGAGCTCGACCGGCTGGTGCACGCGGGTGAGGGCTTCCGCGATTGGCGGGAAGTGGCAGCGGCGCATCACCTCCGGGCTGATCCATTCCGGCAAGGCGGGCAATTTCTGGAGCGCTTGCGCGATCGCGCGGCGCAGCGAGCCGAGCGCCAGGCCCTCCGTCAAGGGATAGACCGGATCGATCCCTGAGAGTTTTGAGATCGCCTCTTCGTCCAGCACGCGGTCGGGATGCACGATCTGCGGCATGCCGTCATACATCTGGAGCGTGCCGGAGACGTAGCGCTTCTCGCCGACGGGCAGCAGCTTTTCGACATAGCCCGGCTTGGCGCGGAAGAACGTCAGCACGACGTCGCCGGTATCGTCGCTGGCGTACACGAGATAGGGCGCCCGCGCGTTGCGCGGCGGGGGCGGGCGGTGGCGGTCGACGGTCACCTCCAGCGTCACCATGGTTCCCTGCACGGCATCGCGAATCTTCGGCCGGGCGCGGCGGTCGATGACCTGGCTCGGCAAGTGCAGCAGAAGGTCAACCAGCCGCGGCGTCTCGTTGCGGCTGAGCAGGTACTGCAGCAGCTTGTCCTGCTTCGGACCGACGCCGGGCAGGCTGGTCACGGGAGCAAACAGTGGATTGAGCAGGCTGGGGCGCATTGGGGGAATCTAGGATCGTTTCGGCCCGTCATGCCCGGCTTTATGCCGGGCATCCACGTCTTTTTTCACGGCTCGGCGGGACAAAGCCCGGCCATGACGAATTGGCAGACAGGAGTGCGCCAACAAAGAGCTGACACCGGCCGCCCAAGTAGCTATATCACCCCCGCCCGGCACGTCCGGGCTTTCGGCGTTTGACTGGAATTGAGACATGACGGGAACGACACGATCGAGCAACGGGCTGGACGACCGCCGCAAGCGGCTGCTGTTCCGCTGCTGGCACCGCGGCACGCGCGAGATGGACCTGATCCTCGGCCGCTTCGCGGATGCCGAGATCGGCAACCTGTCCGATGCCGAACTCGCCGAACTCGAGCACCTGCTCGAGGTCAACGATCCCGACCTCTATGCCGCCATCACCGGCGACAAGGTGCTGCCGGCCGACGTCACCGGTGCGCTGTTTGCCCGTATCAAGGCGTTTCCGATCGCGGACCGCGACGCATGAAGCAGGGGATGAAATCGCCGGCCGAGCTGCTCACGCCCGGCCGCGCCCTGACGCTTGCCAATGTCGCGGAAGGTGCCGAAGGCCTCGTCATCTCGGATCTGGCGCGCGCCATCGCGGCACGGCCGAAGAAGCCGGCCGTCAGCCTTGCAGTGGTCTGCCGCGACGGTGCGCGGATGCAGCAGCTCGAACGCGCGCTGCAGTTCTTCGCGCCCGATCTGCCGGTGCTGACCTTCCCGGCCTGGGACTGCCAGCCCTACGACCGCGTCTCGCCGCATGGCGGCATCTTGGCCCAACGCCTGACGACGTTGGCGCGGCTTGCCCCCCTGACCGGTAGCGACAAGCCGCTGATCGTGCTGACGACGGTCAACGCCATCGTGCAGCGCGTGCCGGCGCGCGAGCTCGTCGCGGCGCAGGCGCTGTCGGTCGCCCCCGGCAACGTCGTGCCGATGGACACCATCGTCGCCTGGCTCGAGCACAACGGATACAACCGCTCCTCGACCGTGCGCGAGCCCGGCGAATATGCCGTGCGCGGCGGCATTCTGGACCTGTTTCCAGCCGGCCTCGAGCAGCCCGTGCGCTTCGACTTCTTTGGCGACAGCCTGGAATCGATCCGCTCCTTCGACGCCGAGACCCAGCGCACGCTGCTCGACATGCGCTCGCTCGACCTCGTCCCGGTCTCCGAATTCCAGCTCGTCACCGACACCATCCGCCGTTTCCGCATGGGCTATGTCGCCGAGTTCGGCGCGCCCGAGCGCGACGATGCGCTGTACGAGGCCGTCAGCGAAGGCCGCCGCCATCCCGGCATGGAGCACTGGCTGCCGCTGTTCCAGGACCGGATGGACACGCTGTTCGACTATCTGCAGGGCGCGGCCGTCGCGATCGAGCCGCAGGCCGAGGACGCCGTCCGCGAGCGCTTCAAGCAGATCCTCGACTATTACCAGGCCCGCCGCGATGCCATGGAGCATCCGGGCGGCGGCGCCATCTACAAGCCGCTGCCGCCGGACCGGCTGTATTTCACCGAAGAGGAGTGGACCAAGCGCCTCGGCGACATCCCGCTGGCGCGCCTCACGCAATTCTCCGTGCCGGCGGATGGCGCTGGTGTCGTCGATGCCGGCGCACGCAAGGGCCGCGACTTCGCGCCGGAGCGCAACGACACCACCGTCAACGTGTTCGAATCCGTGGTCAGCCACGTGATGGCCCTGCAGGCGCAACGCAAGAAGGTCGTGATCACGCTGTGGAGCGAAGGCTCGCGCGACCGCATGACCTCGATGCTGCGCGACCACAAGCTGGCCCACACCACCAGCGTCAACAGCTGGCGCACGGTGCAGGCCACCCCGCGCAACGAGACCATGCTCGCCGTGCTCGGCTTGGAGAGCGGCTTCGAGACCGACGAGATCGCGCTCATCAGCGAGCAGGACATCCTCGGCGACCGCCTGGTGCGGCCGCGCAGGGCGAGCCGCAAGCTCGACAATTTCATCTCGGAGGTGACGAGCCTTGCCGCCGGCGACATCGTGGTCCATGTCGATCACGGCATCGGCCGGTTCGTCGGTCTGCAAACGCTCGACGTCGCCGGCGCGCCGCATGATTGTCTCGAACTGCACTACGCCGCCGAGACCAAGCTGTTCCTGCCCGTCGAGAACATCGAGCTGTTGTCTCGCTACGGTTCCGACCAGACCACGGTCGAGCTCGATCGTCTCGGCGGCAGCGGCTGGCAGACCCGCAAGGCGAAACTCAAGAACCGCATCCGCGAGATCGCGGGCGAGTTGATCAAGATCGCCGCCGCGCGCCATTTGCACGAGGCGCCAAAGCTGCCGGTGCAGCCGGGCCTCTATGACGAATTCTGTGCGCGCTTCCCCTATGACGAGACCGAGGACCAGCTGGGGGCGATCGAATCGACCCTGAAGGACCTCGAACTCGGCCGCCCCATGGACCGTTTGATCTGCGGCGACGTCGGCTTTGGCAAGACCGAGGTGGCCTTGCGTGCCGCCTTTGCCGTGGCGCTCGAAGGCAAGCAGGTCGCTGTCGTGGTGCCGACCACGCTGCTGGCGCGCCAGCACGCAAGAACCTTCACCGAGCGCTTCAAGGGCTTTCCGGTGAACGTGGCGCAGGCATCGCGCCTGATCCCGACCAAGGAGCTGAACCAGGTCAAGAAGGGCATCGCCGACGGCTCGGTCGACATCGTCGTCGGCACCCACGCGCTGCTCGGCAAGGCGATCAAGTTCCGCGATCTCGGCCTCGTCATCGTCGACGAGGAGCAGCATTTTGGCGTCACTCACAAGGAACGGCTGAAGGCGCTTCGCTCCGAGGTGCACGTGCTGACGCTGTCGGCGACGCCGATCCCGCGCACGCTGCAGCTGGCGCTCACCGGCGTCCGCGAGCTCTCGATCATTGCCTCGCCCCCGGTCGACCGCCTTGCGGTGCGCACCTTCGTCGCCCCGCACGATCCCTTGATGATCCGCGAGGCGCTCTTGCGCGAACGCTATCGCGGCGGCCAGGCGTTCTACGTGGTGCCGCGCATCGATGACCTCGCCGAGGTCAAGGATTTCCTCGACAAGAACGTGCCGGAGATGAAGGTCGCGGTCGCGCACGGGCAGATGCCGCCCGCCGTGATCGAGGACATCATGACCGCGTTCTACGACGGCAAGTTCGACATCCTGCTGTCGACCACGATCGTCGAATCCGGCCTCGACATTCCCAACGCCAACACGCTGATCGTGCATCGCGCCGACATGTTCGGCCTTGCCCAGCTCTATCAGCTCCGCGGCCGCGTCGGCCGCTCCAAGCTGCGGGCGTATGCGCTGTTCACGCTGCCGGCGCAGCAGAAGATCACGGCGCAGGCCGAGCGCCGGCTCACCGTGCTGCAATCGCTGGAAACGCTGGGCGCGGGCTTCCAGCTCGCCTCGCACGACCTCGACATCCGCGGCGCCGGCAATCTGCTCGGCGAGGAGCAGTCAGGCCATATCAAGGAGGTCGGCTTCGAGCTCTACCAGTCGATGCTGGAGGAGGCGATCGTGAACCTCAAGGCCGGCGTCTCCGAGCCGGCCGCCGACCGCTGGTCGCCGTCGATCACGATCGGCATGCCCGTGCTCATCCCGGAGGATTACGTCAGCGATCTCTCGGTTCGGCTGTCGCTCTACAGGCGCCTGGCCGATCTCGACACCGAGGAGGAGATCGAGAACTTCGGCGCGGAGATGCGCGACCGCTTCGGCGTGCTGCCGGACGAGGTGCGCTATCTCTTCAAGGTCGCCGCGATCAAGGCGTTCTGCCGCAGGGCCAATGTCGAGAAGATCGACGCCGGTCCGAAGGGCGCCGTCATCGCCTTCCGCGACAATTCGTTCGCCTATCCCGACCGCCTGGTGACGTTCATCCGCAGCCACGGCCAGGCCGCGAAGGTGCGGCCCGACATGAAGGTGGTGTTCCTCCAGGACTGGGAGACCCCGGAAGAGCGGCTCGCCGGCACCACGGAGATCATGCGGCAACTGGCGCAGCTGGCGCAGGCCAAGAAGGCGGCGTAGGGAGCGACTATCGCTTCCGCTCTGCAGAATCGCGCCGGTGCCCCGCGACGCTTGTCAGAGGACCACGTCCCGGTTGACGTTCTTGTACAGAAGGTAGACCGATCGGTTCGAACCGGTCGGATAGAATTGCTGCGGACAGAACGATCCCATCCAGATGAAGTCATCGACCCAGATTTCGTGCCAGCTATCGCCAAGATAATACAAGCCTTGCCCCTCCAGCATGAACAACCCGTGCTCCATGATATGGGTCTCGACGGCTGGAAAGCAGACGCCGGGTTGGAAGAACATCAGATTCATCTCGAAATCGAACCGCAAGTCGCCCATTGGAAGCAGGTGCTTGAAGCCGCGCCCCTCCAGTCCGGTATGGTTCGTTATCGGCATCGATTGTTGTTGACCGATGATTGCCGCCGGTGACGCGATGCCCCCAGCCGCTTCATAACGCTTCTTGACCGCGAGAACGCGGGCGGGAGCAGCGGGATGGCAGCTCATCGCGAAGGACGTGTTGGCCGGAACGTAGGCAAAGGCGCCTGCCGTCAATGAGGTCGGGGGTTCGGCGCCGATGCTGATGTCGAGGGCTCCCGTGACGACGTAGAAGAAGTGCTGAACGTCCACGCAGATCGGCTGGGCCGTGCCGCCCGAGGGCTCGATTTCCAGCATGAACTGGGCAAAATCGGCTCCGAGGCTCGGCGCCGCCAGAAAACGCACAGTCGTTGACACCCACGCCGGCAGCCGGCTCTTCAAGACGCCTTCAGGCGGCATGAATGCGAAATTGCGGCCGACGACTGCGCGGCTGTGACCGATCGCGCCGGGACGAACGACGCCGGGTTGGGTAGTCAGATCGGTGGGATGCATCTGAGAGTCCTTGGCCAACTCGCAACAGCGCGTCGCTGTGAAGCGTCGGCGCAAGACCGGCGCGTTGCGACGTGGATGAATGTGGTTCTGCCGGCTTCTTAGATTTGATAGATGAGAGCGAGGGGCACTGCAACAGCAGCCGGCACCACGGAGATCATGCGGCAGCTGGCGCAATTGGCGCAGAGCAAGAGGCGGCCTAGGGCAGTCTACCGTGTCCCGGACAAGCGCAGCGAAGCGTCGCGCAGAGCCGGGACCCAGTTCTTTCCCGCTCGCGAGGATGGGTCCCAGTGCTGCGGCGTATCGCGAAGCGTGCTCCATCGGACAGATTCATAAGCCTGCTCGATAAGTCCATGCGGATTGCACCATCTAATCGCATGGCGACCGATTGCCTATAACAAGCCTGCGAAGAGCGACCACGCCCCGCCGGCGCGCGAGCGTCCGGGAACAAGCCGTGGCGCACAGGAGATCATCATGAAACCGCAAGCCGCAGCCATCGCATTGCTTCTGGTGATGGCCATGCCATCGGCCCGCACGGAGGAGACTGGCACCATGACCGGATCGAAGGCTGCGCTCACGTATGAGGATGTTCGGAAGGTCGCCCCGGCGCTGGAGGCCTATACGCAGAACCGGCTGCTTGGCGATGTCTGGAAGCGCCCCGGCCTCGCGCCGCGCGACCGCAGCATCGTCACCTTGGCAGCGCTGATCGCGCGCAATCAGTCGATCGAGATGCCGTATCATTTCAATCTGGCGCTCGACAACGGTGTCAAGCCGCGCGAGATTTTGGAGATCATCACGCATCTCGCCTTCTACGCCGGCTGGGCTAATGCGATGTCCGCGGTCGCTGTTGCCAAGGACGTCTTCGCCGCCCGCAACATCGGCGTCGGTGAGCTTCCGGCCGTCACGGTGACGCCGTTGCCGCTTGACGAGGCTGCCGAGGCGCAGCGTGCGACGTTCGTCCAGGACCAGTTCGGCGCGTCCTTTCCGGGTGTCGTGCAGTACACCACCGACGTGCTGTTTCGTGACCTGTGGCTGCGTCCGGACCTTGCGCCCAGGGACCGCAGTCTCGTCACCGTCAGCGCGCTGATCGCCAACGGGCAGATGGCGCAGCTCACGCCGCACCTCAACAGGGCGATGGATAACGGCCTGACCCAGACGGAGGCTTCGGAAGCCATCACGCAACTTGCGTTCTATGCCGGCTGGCCGAACGTGTTTTCGGCGATGGCCGTCGCCAAGGATGTGTTTGCGAAGCGGCCGCATTAGCCGTATCCCACCACGAAGATCGAATACCATGCCGGAGATGGCGTTCGCGCTTCCCATTCGCGAGGAGGCTGACTTGAGTATCTCGCATCTTCTCCTGATCGGCGGGTCCGTGCTCACGGCAGCCGTTTCCGGGACCGCTGCCGCCGCCGAAGTGCGGCCGCTCTACGTGCAGGAAGCGGAAATCGAGATCGATCCCGCACAGCTTGAATCCTACAAGGCTGCGGTGGCCGAGCACATCGAGACTGCCACGCGCGTTGAGCCCGGTATTATTGCGCTCTATGCCGTCTCCGAAAACGACAATCCCACGCGCGTCAGGGTGTTCGAGATCTACCGGGATCAGGATGCTTACCGGTCTCACCTGGAAACCGCTCACTTCAAGACATACAAGGCGACCGTGGAGAAGATGGTCCGGTCGCTGAAGCTGATCCGAACCACGCCCATCGCCTTTGGCGCTTTGCCGAGGTGACGGCTCAGTCCCGGTGGCGCAGCGCCTCGACAAGGAGTGCAAAAGCCGCGGAAGGCTGGCGCCGGCTCGGGTAGTAGAGGTGGTAGCCGGGATAGGGAGGACACCAGTCCTCGAGCACCCGCTTGAGGCGGCCTTTGTTGATGTGGGGCTGTACGAGGCCCTCCGGCAGATAGGCCAGGCCCAGGCCGGCAAGCGCCGCCTGGAGCATCTGGGTCGTGGTGTTGAAGAATAATTGGCCATCGACCCGAACGTTGAGCTCCCGCGAGCCCTTTTCGAACTCCCAGGAGTACAATCCGCCGTGGGTCGGCAGGCGCAGGTTGATGCAATTGTGCACGACCAGTTGCGATGGTTTCTTCAGCTCCGGCCGGCTCCGGAAATAGGACGGAGCGCCGACGACGGCCATGCGCGCGTCGGGGCCGATTCGCACCGCGATCATGTCTCTCGCGACTTGCTCGCCGTCCCGCACGCCGGCATCGAAACGCTGCGCGACGATATCCGTCAGTCCGTAATCGCTGACGATCTCTAGCTTGATGTCGGGATATTCGCGTAACAGCTTCGCAAGCTTCGGCAGGAGGACGGCGTCGGTGGCATATTCGGTCGCCGTGATGCGAATGGTACCGGAGGGCTTTTCCCGGAGCTCGGTCAAGGCGACGAGTTCGGCCTCGATCTCCGCGATCCGTGGACCCACGTTGCGCAACAGACGTTCACCCGCGGCCGTCGGCGACACGCTGCGCGTGGTGCGCGTCAACAGGCGCAGCTTCAGCCGCGCCTCGAGCTCCTTGATGGTGTAGCTGAGCGCGGACTGTGAAATGCCGAGCTTCGCGGCGGCTCTCGTAAAGCTGCCTTCACGGGCGACGATCAGGAAGGCCGAGAGGTCGTCGAGATTTCCGCGCTGCATTTATCGATCCTCCTTATAAGTCCATGCCGATGATAGTGGCTAGTCCGCATAGCCGCACGCATTAGATATGGCGCAGTCCCGCGAAGTGAGGCGAGCTCGGCATATGGATCGATCGGACGTTCCCTTCCGGCAATGCGGGAGCAGCGCTGCGGACGCCTCGAGCGCGCTGACGCGGCGGAGCGTGCTCTCAGGCGCCGCCGGATTGGCCATGCTGGCATCGTCGCATGCGGGCTTTGCGAGGGCCTCGGAAGAGACTGGTCCGACAACGGGAAGGCAGGCAACGATGGACATCAAACGCAACGGCTCACGCCCCTCTGGTAGGGGCCCTGAAACATGGTTTTCCGGCACGGTCCGCGTCGATCCGCTCTTTCAGCTGGGCGACCCGGTACGTCTGAGCGGCGGTCAAGTAACTTTCGAACCCGGTGCCCGAACCATGTGGCACACCCATCCGCTCGGCCAAACCCTGATCGTCACGTCCGGCCTGGGCTGGGTGCAAAGCGAGGGGGGACCGATCGAGGAAATCCGCCCCGGCGACGTCGTCTGGTTTCCGCCCGGCGAGAAACACTGGCATGGCGCCACCGCGACAACCGCGATGACGCATATCGCCATCACGGAATCGCTAAACGGCAAGAATGTCGACTGGATGGAGAAGGTCAGCGACGAACAGTATCGCAGGTGATTGCGTGCTGGTGCGAGCGGCTCGCCGAGGAGAATGAACATGCAGATGCGCGAGCTTGGCGATAGCGGCCTTGCGGTCTCGGCCATCGGCTTCGGCTGCATGGGCCTGAACTATCATCGTGGCCCGGCGCCGGAACGTCGCGAGATGATCGCGCTGGTCCGGGCGGCGGTGGAGCGCGGTGTCACCTTCTTCGACACTGCCGAGGTCTACGGCCCGTTCACCAACGAGGAACTCGTGGGCGAAGCGTTGGAGCCGTTCCGGAAGGGCGTCGTCATTGCCACCAAGTTTGGCCACGACCTCGGTCCCGCCGACGCCCGGCGTTCCGGTGGGCTCGACAGCCGCCCCGAACGTGTCCGGCAGGCGGCGGAGGGCTCGTTGAAGCGGTTGCGGGTCGAGACGATCGAGCTGTTCTATCAGCACCGCGTCGATCCCGATGTCCCGATCGAGGATGTCGCTGGTGCGGTGAAGGATCTGATCGCCGAGGGCAAGGTCAGGCATTTCGGCCTCAGCGAGGCCGGCGCCTCCACCATTCGCCGCGCGCATGCGGTCCAGCCGGTCGCCGCGATCCAGAGCGAATACTCCTTCTGGTGGCGTCAGCCCGAGACGGAGGTGTTGCCGGCTTGCGAGGAGCTGGGGATCGGCTTCGTCCCGTTCAGTCCTCTCGGCAGGGGATTCCTCACCGGCCAGATCGACGAGACCACCAGCTTCGGCGGCAATGACAACCGCGCCGGCTTGCCGCGCTTTACGCCCGAGGCCCGCAAGGCGAACCGGCCGGTCGTGGACCTGCTGGCTCAGATCGGCGCCCAGAAACGTGCGACGCCGGCGCAGATCGCATTGGCCTGGCTGCTGGCGCAGAGGTCGTGGATCGTCCCGATCCCCGGCACGACCAAGCTCGGCCGTCTCGACGAAAACATCGCCGCGGCCGCGGTCGCGCTGACACCCGACGATATCAGGCACATCGACGCCGCGGTCGCGCAGATCACCATCACGGGCGACCGTTACCCGCAGGCGGAAGCCGCGCGTACGCAGCGCTGACGGCGCGTACGACGATCTGATACATCGACAGGAGAGATATCCATGAACATTTCATTCGAGGGACAGGTTGCGCTGGTGACCGGCGCTGCGTCCGGGCTGGGCCTCGCCACGGCAAAGGCTTTCGCGGAATCCGGGGCGTCCGTCGCGCTGGCGGACTGGAACGAGGACGCAGTACGTGCCGAGGCCGGGGAGCTGGCCACCCGGGGTCATAAGGCCATCGCCATCCGCTGCGACGTCTCCGATGACGCACAGGTCGAAGCCATGGTCGCGAAGACGGTCGCCGCCTTCGGCAGGCTCGATGCCGCCTATAACAACGCGGGCGTCCAGAATGTCCTCGCAGAGACGGCCGACACCACGCGCGAGGATTACGACCGCGTCATGGGGATCAATCTCCGCGGCGAATGGAGCTGCATGAAATTCGAGCTGCAACAGATGCGCAAACAGGGAAGCGGCGCGATCGTCAATTGCTCGTCTCTCGGGGGACTTGTGGGAGGCGCCGAGCGCGGCATCTATCACGCGGCCAAGCACGGCGTCCTTGGCTTCACCAAGAGCGCGGCGCTCGAATATGCGGCACGCGGCATCCGTATCAATGCCATATGCCCCGGGCTGATCTGGACCCCGATGGCCGACCAGATGGTTGCCGCCGGTCAGGGCGATGCTCTCAAAGCTCTAGAGAAGAGCGTGCCGATGGGACGGGTCGGCCGCCCCGAGGAGATTGCGAGCGCGGTGCTGTGGCTCTGTAGCGATGCAGCCAGCTACGTGACCGGCCAATCGATCTCGGTCGACGGCGGCTTCATCATGCGCTGAAGAGGGCGGGCACTCGCGAAGTTCCCTCAGCGCGACGCGACTTCAGAAGGAGCCGTCCGTCGACTTGGAGAGATCCGCGTGAGCTAGCAACTCCTCAAGCCGAGCTTCGAGCGCTGGCTTGACCACTGCGAGCGCGTCGCTGCCGGCCACAAACTGCCTGGGTGGATTGTCCATCCCGGCGATCTTGACCAGGACGTCGCCAAGCCTGGCCGGATCACCCTGCTGGGCGCCGTGATAGCCCGACCACATGTTTTCGGCGGTGCCTTCCGCCGCGTAGTCCTCGATCGTGCTGCCGGCATATTTGGCGTTGTGGGCGTCGAGGAGGTCCGTCCGGAAGAAGCCGGGCTCGACTGCGACGATCTTGATGCCGAACGGCTCGACCTCATGGGCCACCGATGCCGACAGGCCTTCGACCGCGAACTTTGCGGCGCTATAGGCCCCGCAATGCTTGAAGCCGACGATACCCGCCAGGGAGCTGATGTTGATGATCCGGCCGGATCTCTGCTTGCGCATCACCGGAAGCACCGCGCGCATCATGTACATCACGCCGTAGAAGTTGGTCGCGATCAGCTGCTCGATTTCAGCGGTGCTCAACTCCTCGAAATTACCGAGCAGGCTGTAGCCGGCATTGTTGACGAGAACGTCGATGCGCCCGAAAGCGCGGATCGCCGCGTCAACCGAAGGCTTCGCCTGTGCCTCATCGGCGACGTCCAGCTGGACGACCGCGAGGTTGTCGCCTGCGACGTCGTTCAGGGCATTGCGGACCTTGTCGAGATTGCGGCCGGTCGCGACAACACGGTCGCCGGCCTTCAATGCCGCTCTGGCGGTTGCCGCGCCGATGCCGCTACCTGCACCCGTGATGAACCAGACCTTGCTCATGCTTGACTCTTGTTGTCGATGTCGAAGGGCAGCTGACGCAGCGGCTTTCCGGTCAGCCGCTAATTTCCAGGGACCGCGCCAATCTGCTGAAGTAATCCGAGCAGATCGGGTTGCCCCGTCTCCTCGATGATCTGCCCGTCAGACAGGCGATAGATGTTCAGCGCCTGGACCGCGATTGTCTTCCCGGTCGATGGGGTGCCGAAGAAGGTGCCAAGGTGCGTGCCTCGCATGGTGAAGCGAGCAGCCACCTTGTCACCTTCGGCGACCATCTCCTCGAGCGTCCATTGAATATCCGGGAAACCTCCCCGCATCATCTGGATGATCGCGAGGTAGCCCGCAGGGCCTCGCATCGGCTCGCTGCGCCCGGGGACATGGAAGATCGCATCCGGAGAAATGAGCTCTGCGGCCAGAGTCTCGCTAGCGGTGTTGATGAATTCCGTGAAACGGATCATCACTCCCTTGTTCGCGTCTGGTGTCATGACGTCAGCTCTCTATCCATTGATGAAGTGGATCTTCGGTAAATTCATCGAGCCGTTTGCCACCTGGTCAGGCCAGTTTGAACGGCAACTGACGCAGCGGCTTGCCGGTCAGTCGAGCGATGGCATTGGCGAAAGCCGGTGCCAGAGGCGGCAGGCCGGGCTCGCCGATACCCGTGGGCGGCTCGGCGCTGGGCACGATGTGGACGTTGAACTCGGGCATGTCGGTAATGCGCGCGACGGTGTAGCCGTCAAAGTTGCTCTGCTCGACGACACCGTCCTTGAGCGTGATGGCCGAACCCGGCAGGCACATCGACAGGCCGGTGACCGCCGCGCCCTGCACCTGGGCCTCCACGGTGCGCGGGTTTACCGCCAGATTGCAATGCACGCCTGCCGTCACGCGGTGCAGCATCGGCCGGCCGTCTTTCACCGAGGCTTCCACCACATAGGCCACCACGGAATCGAAGGACTCGTGCACGGCCACGCCCCAGGCTCGGCCCTCGGGTAGGCGCGTCTTGCCATAGCCGCTCTTGTCCACCGCCAGTTGCAGCGCGTCCCTGTGGCGCAGATGCTTGTCACCGAACATGCGCATCCGATAGGCAACCGGATCCTGCTGCGTCGTGCGAGCGATTTCGTCGAGCAGGGTCTCCATCACGAAGGCGGTGTGGGTGGAGCCCACGCTGCGCCACCACAGCACCGGCACGTTGAGCTTGGGATGGTGCACGGTCAGTCGCATCGGCAGCGGGTAGGGATCCCGCATGCCTTCGGTGGCCGTGCCGTCGATGCCGTTCTTGACCTGGAACTGTTCGAACACGGAGCCCGTGGTGATGGACTGGCCGACGATGACGTGATCCCAGGCCAGAACGTTGCCGCGCTCGTCGAAGCCGACGCGGGCGCGGTGCAGATGCATGGGACGGTAGAAGCCGCCCCGCATGTCGTCCTCTCGGCTCCACAGCGTGCGCACCGGTGCGTTCAGCCCGGCGGCACGCGCGGCCTTCGCGATCTCGCAGGCCTCGACCACGGTGTCGCTCGTGCTGGAGAAACGTCGGCCGAAGCCGCCGCCGGCCATCTGCACATGGACCGTCACCTGCTCGGGCTTGAGGTTCAGCACACGCGCCGCCGCACCGGCATCCAATCCGGCGCACTGGCTGCCGACCCACAGCTCGGCGCGGCCCTCGGTGAGGGCAACGGTGCAGTTCAACGGCTCCATCGCCGCGTGGGCGAGGTAGGGGAATACAAACTCGGCTTCCAGTTGCTGGGGGGCTGTGGCGAGCGGCGCCATGTCGGCGTCGAACTTGCGCGGGCCGGGACGTCCGGCCAGTTCGCGGTACTGGACGAGTTGTCGTTCGCTGTCGACCTTCTCCACCTTGGCGGTGTCCCAAGTCAGCTTCAACGCGTCGCGGCCCTGCGTGGCCTGCCAGTATCCGTCGGCCACCACCGCGACGCCTTCGGCGCCGCCATCCAGCGGCACGCGCAGCACGGCCCTGACGCCCTTGATCGCGCGTGCCGCGCTGTCGTCCATTGCGGCAAGGCGCGCCCCGAACACCGGCGGACGCGCCACGACGGCGGTCAACTGACCGGGCAGGCGAGCATCGATGCCGAAATCCTGTCGCCCGCTGCTCTTGGCCTGCGCATCCAGGCGCGGCGTGGGGCGGCCGATGATGCGGAAATCCTTCGGATCCTTCAGCGTAACCTTCTCGGGCACCGGCTGCGCCATGGCGGCTTCGGCCAGTTCGCCGTAACCGAGCTTGCGGCCGCCGGGACCGAGCACCGTACCGGCCTGCGTGCGCAGCGTGGCTACGTCGACCTTCCAGCGCGCCGCGGCCGCGCCGAGCAACATGGCCCGTGCGCGTGCGCCGAGCTCGCGATACTGCGAAAAACTGTTCTTGATCGAATGCGAGCCGCCAGTGAGATGGATGCCGAACAGCGGATCGACATAGGCTGCATCGTTGGTGCCGTGCCGGCTGCGCACCAGGCTCCAGTCGGCGTCGAGCTCCTCCGCCAGGATCATCGGCAACGCGGTGTGGACGCCCTGTCCGAATTCCAGTCGGTTGATGGTCACGGTGACTTCGCCGTTGCCGGCGATCTGGACGAAGGCTGACGGCTGCTGCGTCGGCTTGAGACTGCTGGCGGCCTTGCCACCGGCGGCCGGATCGGCCAACGCGATGTGCGGAAAGGCGCCGAGCGCCAGCCCGGTGGCGCCGGCGAGTTTCAGGAAGCTGCGGCGCGGCAGCGTCTTCACGGTCTGCCCCCGTTCCAGCATGTGCTGGAGCGCGCGCGGCAGTTCACTGTAGTCGATGTTGGGCAGCATGGCGGCTCCTTCAGGCGAGCGTGCGCGCGGCGTCGGCCACGGCGGCGCGGATGCGGACATAGGTGCCGCAGCGGCAGATGTTGCCGGCCATGGCCGCGTCGATGCTGTCTGCGGTGGGTTGCTGGCCGCTCGGCAGCGATTTGAGCAAGGCAATGGCGCTCATGATCTGGCCGCTCTGGCAGTAGCCGCACTGCGCCACGTCGTGCTTGATCCAGGCTGCATGCACGGCGGCACCGACGCGGTCGGTGCCGTCGGTCGCGGCTTCGATGGTGGTGAGCTTCTTGCCCGCGGCGTCGGAGACTGGCGTGATGCAGGAACGAATGGCTTCGCCATCCATGTGCACCGTGCAGGCGCCGCATTGGGCGGCGCCACAGCCGAACTTGGTGCCGGTCAGCCCGATGAGGTCGCGCAGCGCCCAGAGCAGGGGCATCGCAGGATCGGCATCGATCGTGACCTCTCGGTTGTTCACTATAAGCTTCATGAATTTGCTCCTACGGACTATCGAGCAGACCAGAGGCCAGGGCCCGCAGACAGCCAGATAACGCTGGTTGTCGATTCCGATTAGACGCTATAATCCACTTAAGCTTATGCATGCGGTGCATGAATGAAACGGGACGATCTTTATGACCTCGCCGCCTTTGCGGCGGTCGCGGAGCAGGGCAGTTTCACGCGCGCGGCGGCCGAGCTCGGCATGTCCCAGCCGGCATTGAGCCACGCCATGAAGAGCCTGGAGGAACGGCTCGGGGTGCGGCTGCTGTCGCGGACCACGCGCTCGGTATCGACGACCGAAGCGGGCGAGACGCTGCTGCGTTCGCTGCGTCCCGCGCTGGACGAGATCTCCTCAGGCGTAAATGCAGTCGGCGCTCTGCGCGGCAAGCCGTCCGGCACCGTCCGCGTTACGGCAACCAAGCACGCGGTCTCGTCCGTGGTGATGCCGGTCTTGCCGCGCTTCCTCGCGGCCCATCCCGATATCCGGGTGGACATGATCGTCGATGACAATCTGACCGACATCGTCGCGGACCGCATCGACGCCGGCATCCGTTTCGGCGACATCGTCGAGAAGGACATGATCGCGGTCCGCATCGGGCCGGACATCCGGATGGCCGTGGTCGGTGCGCCCTCGTATTTCGCCGACCATCCAGTGCCCAGGACGCCCCGCGAACTCGCCGGCCATCGTTGCATCAACTACCGGCATGTCAGGTCGGGTGGGCTTTACGCCTGGGACTTCGAGGAAAAGGGGCGGCCGTTCCAGGTGCGCGTCGAGGGGCCGCTCGTGTTCAACAACGCCGATCTGACTCGCGAGGCCGCCCTCGCGGGGCAAGGCATTGCCTATGTCTACGCGGATGAGGTGGCGGCGGACGTCCGGGCCGGGCGGCTCAAGCGAATTCTGGAGAGATGGTGCCCGACCTTCCCCGGCTATTACCTCTATCATCCCAGCCGGCGTCAGACGCCGCCCGCATTGGCTGCATTCATCGGCGCGCTCCGCTACAAACCGTAAGTTCCGAAGCTGACAAGGTTTGGCTCTAACGCCGCAGCGCGCAAGCCGCCACCGAGCGTCTGCCACACGGGTGGAGCGCTCGCGCGGCCGTCCGCGGAACATTTGGGTCCGAAAACAGCGACATATGGCCCCTTGTGGAATGCCCGAACAACGGCCATATTGGCTGCATCGAGTTTCGGCCGAACGACTTGGCCTCGCCGCTGATAAGCGTGCCTGACTGACGACCCTCCCTCCAGATCTCGAATTCGCTGACTGCGCTCTTGAGCGCGGTTCCAAGACTTATCTATGTTAAAGGACGACCCCATGAATACGGGAACTGTGAAGTGGTTTAACGGCCAAAAAGGTTTCGGCTTCATTCAGCCGGACCAGGGAGGCCAGGATGTTTTCGTTCATATCAGCGCAGTCGAACGCGCCGGCATGAGCACCCTCAACGAGGGGCAGAAGGTTTCCTTCGAAATCGTCGCGGACCGCCGGACCGGCAAGTCTGCTGCGGAAAATCTGCGCGCCGCCTAAGCTGCCGCAATCGGTACTATGTTGCTTTGACCACGGATGTACTGGCAGAGCTTCTGGTTCTCTCGACCCGCGACTGGTTTACCGGCCGCGGGTTTTTTTACACCGGTTGCGGGTTGGCCCGCCCATCGAAACAGCTGAGGTCGCGAGCGTGTCCATCAATATCGATTCAGGCCAGGAACCGGATCAGGAACACGACGACGTCATGTATCCGCAGGTCCTGCCGTTTGTATTGATCCATGCGGGATGCGTCGCGGCGATCTGGTCGGGCGTCTCGTGGCAGGCCATCGCGATCTGCGCCGCGCTTTATTGGTTGCGCATGTTTGGGATCACCGCCGGATACCATCGCTACTTCTCGCATCGGGCCTACGCGACGAGCCGGGTGTTCCAATTCATCCTTGCCTTCATTGCCCAGAGCAGCGCGCAGAAAAGCGTGCTTTGGTGGGCCGCCAAACACCGCCATCATCATCTGCACTCGGATACGGCGCATGATGTGCACTCGCCCCGGCACAAGGGCTTCGTGTACAGTCATGTCGGCTGGATCTTCTACCGGCAGCACGATGCGACCGACCTCGTGAAAGTATCGGATCTGGCGTCGTATCCCGAGTTGATGTGGCTGCACAGGTTGGAGCTCTTGCCGGCGGCCGTGCTCGCGGGTCTGTGCTTTCTCGTTGCCGGGTGGTCGGGACTCGTGGTCGGATTCCTCTGGAGCACCGTGCTTCTGTATCACGCCACGTTCTGCATCAACTCCCTCGCACATGTTCACGGACGCAAGCGGTATGTGACCGGTGACGACTCCCGCAACAACTGGCTGCTCGCCCTGTTGACGATGGGCGAGGGCTGGCACAACAATCATCACGCCTACCAGGCCAGCGCCCGGCAAGGGTTCTACTGGTATGAGGTCGATCTGACCTATTACGTCCTGGTGGCCTTGTCCTGGCTCGGGATTGTCCGGGATCTGAAGTTGCCGCCCAGGCAGGTTCTGCGCAACGAGCATCGGTTGGGATCACGCGTGGTCAAGCAAGCGGCCGAGCAGCTCGCCGCTCGCTTTGATCCGGAACACATCGCGCTCGCGATCAGAACGTCGATCCACGAGACCGAATTGTCGGTCCGGGACGCGCTCAGTCTGTTGCAGCACCGTGCCGACTTGCGCCTGTCCAGCATGCCGACCCGCGAGCAGTTGCTGGCTGAGGCGCAGCGCATGTTCGCCAAGACCATATCGCTGGACGATATCGTCGACCGTGCCTACGAGCTCCTGCACGATTCTGTCGGCTTTCTCCTGGCTACTCCCGCTCTATCGGCCAGCACGAACGCGAAGAGTGGCATTTAGCTCGATCGTCCCCATATAAGGGGCATGGCAAATTGGCAGAAGTCGACGACACGGCAAGCACCCAAGACCAAGGCTGAGCTTCGCGAGATGCTGGCTGAGGCGGTCCGTAACACGCAGCCCGGCGGAGAGTCGAAGCGCCTGGCGAAAGCCGGGAAGATCGCGGCCGGGATGACCCGCGCCGATCAAGCGTTCGGGGTCACCGTTCGCTGAGCCCCGAGAAGGAGCCGCATGCGCAAATTTCCCAAGCCCTCCGAGCAAGAGCTCAAAGAGGGTCCCCAGGCCGTGTCCTTTCAGATCGCGAACGGGAACGCGCGGCAGACCTGTATTTTGCAAACCACGCTCCCAACCAAGGCGCAGGCGCAAAAATACCTTCTCGCCAATTGGCCGGCGGTCGAAAAGATGGCTCGCGACGCTCTCGCGATGGGAGCCTTTGAGGACGGCCAGATCAAGCTCATGATGAGCTGAGCCGCCGAGGCCCGGCGGCGGACGTCAAGACAAGCAACAGATCCGGGAACGCTGGCGGTTGACTACGACGCCGCGCGCGAGGCGTCGGCGGACAGCCGCGCCAGCAACGACCTTGCCGTATCCGACGACGACAGCGAGTCCACGCTGACCACGGGATCGCTGCGCATCTCGTGCTTGCCGTTGGAGGTGTGCCGCATCACCGCGGAGAGGCGGCGAGCGATCATGTGGGCGGTGCGGAAGTCGGTCTCGGCGAAGACGACGATGACCGAGCCGTCCTTCTGCGCTGTGCCGAAGTCCATCTGCCGCATCAGGCGGCTCAGGATGCGTGCGGCATCGAGCTGGGCGCGGGGATTTGAGGGATCGAAGGCGAAGCGCGCCACCGACAGGCCGCCGCCGCGAGCAAGCGTCTGCTCGACAGCCTTGGAGAAGTCGCGGGCAAAGGCTTCCGTCGTGAGCAGGCCGCTGCGCGGATCGAGCCAGCCGCCGGCATCGATCGAGCGCAGCGTGCGGCTCAGTTGCGCTTCCAGCGCGTGCTGGCGGATCAGCGGCAGCGCGTTGGCGGCGACTTTCGCCGGCTCGCCCGGGATGAGCTCGAGATTGGGCAGGTCGTAGGTCTGAACGAGCTGGTGCGCGGTGACGATCACGGGCAGGCTGCGGAAGCGGGTGTCCTCGGCCAGCACCGTGAGGAAGGCGTCGGTGACGCGCGCGGTAAAGCCTTCGGCGAGCACGACGCCGTCGATGTCGCGGGTGTTGAGATGCTTGGCCGCGGCCTCGATCGAGAGCGCGCCGATGACGCCGACGCGTTCGCCGAGAGCGACGGACAGTGCGGGATAGGCCGCGCCGCGGCCGATCAGGAGCACGGTGGCATCGCGCGACGGATCGCTCTGCGGCAGCGCGACCTTCACCTCCGGCAGCCGGCGCAGCACGGTGGCGTGAAGGGTGCGGACGCGCAGCGCGGCGCGGAGCCGCGCGCTCAGGCGGTCGGGATTGCCGCGCGAGGAGAAGGGCAGGGCGTTGTGCGGCAGCGCGCCCGCCGCATCCAGGGCCACGAAGGGAAGGTACGGCGACTGGTCGGCGATCTTCCTGGCGAGCAGCGCCAGATACGGCTCATACCCACTGTTCATTGCGGCCAGAACCGCGGCCGGCTGCACCTGCTCGACCGCGCGCGCCGCGCTGGCCCAGTCGGTGTCGACCACGGGAAAGAGACGGGCCTCGTCCAGCGCCGCAACGAAGGCGGGGCGCTCGGCATTGGAAACAAAGAGGATCGGGCCCGCCTGGGACATCGCAAACTCGGATCACGCGACAGATGCTGCGCAATCTAGTTTGGCCGCCTTAATGCAGCGTCAACGGTGGGTTGAAAATACGCCTAGGCCGCCCCGGAGCGGTCGCGAAAAGCCTCGACCATCAGGGGGTTAAGCCCGAGTTCGTTGAGCGCCTCGCGGGCGCGGGCGTTGTCCTGGGCCCGGCCCGCCAACCGGTGACCGGAGAGGCGGTCGGGCAGCGCGGTGAGCAGGGCGCCCTGGCCGAGCCGGCGCGCCCATTCCTGGAGGTCGTTGGAGAGGAAGCGGTAGCCGCCGACGGCCATGATGCCGGAGGGCGGCGCGGTGATGCAGATCGCACCGCTTGGACGATCGAGCCGCGCCGCATAGCCGGTGTCGACATAGTCGCGCGGCGGCTGCGCGATCAGCGTCTCGCCGACCGGCTGCGGCGGGGCGTAGGCCCCGATCGGCACCATCGCCCCGCGCAGGCCGAGCGTGCCCTTCGGTGTCAGCAGGATCTCGCCGGCGATGGATGAACCGGACTGTTCGCGCGGGGCGCCGTGCGGCCCCGGCATCACCGCAACAGGCATGCCGTCCTCGCCGCGGCGGGCGCCGAACAATCCGGCCTCGCCGAACAGATAGACGTCGGTCAGCGGCGCATGCGGCGCGATCCAGGCATCGCTTGCCGCCACCTGCTCCGGCGCGCGCCACAGGCCGATGACGTTGCGCAAGGTCGGCATCCGCGCCGCCAGGTCGGAATCGCCGAGCCGCAGCGCGAGCTGCGCGGGCGCGATCAGCACCTCGCATTCATGCTCGTTGATCTGCTGCTCCAGCACGTCGTTCTCGAAGGGATGATGCAGCGCCAGCGCACCGCCCGAGAGCAGCCACACCGCGAGCGAGGAGGCGAGGCCGGCGAACGACATCGGCGTGAACGCCGCCATCACGGTCGCGCCCTGCTTGATATCGGCCTCCAGCGACATCGCGAGGCCACCGGCGATCAGGCTGAAATGCGGCCGCGGCACCGGGCGAAAACCTTCCGCCGTGACGTCGAAGGAGATCATCGCCGCCTTGCGGCCGTCCTGGATCACGGCACGCGTGGTGCCGGGCGGGCGGGCCAGCACCTCGTCGAGCGAGGCCATGCCCTCGGGCAGGTCGGTGCCGAAGCCGCAGACATGGCGGATCGAGAACGCCTCGGCCGCAGCGTGCATCGCGAGGTCGGCGTAGCTGACGCCGTCGACCTTGCTCATGGTGACGATGGCACGCGCCGCGGTGCGGTTGAGCGCTGCGGTCAGTTCCGCGTGGCGCCACAGCAGCGGCAGCACGGCGACGACGAGGCCGGCGCGATGGGCGGCGAGCACGGTCAGCACGAACTCGACCGTAGCAGGCAGCTGGATTGCGATGACGGAATTGGCCGGCAGGCCCGATTCGACGAAATAGGCCGACAGCGCCTCGATGGCGGTATCGGCCTCGGCATAGCTCATCCGCCGCGGCTGGTGCCCGGTCACGCGCGCCTTGTTGAGGGGGTCGAGCAGGGCGGTCGCGTGCGGCTGCCGCATCAGCGTGCGCTGGAACAGCGTGTCGAGCGTCGGCGATACGGCTGGCTGGTTCACGGCGTCACTTCGCTTGACTGGGCTCACCCTTCGACCACCAGGTCTCCGGCAGGTAGCCGGACAGCGCGATGGCCTTCGGCCGTTCTATCCGATTCCAGCGCGCGATCCATTGCTCGGATACGTTAAACAGGGGGATTGTGTAGAAGCCCGCGATCAGGGCGCGGTCGAGCGCGCGCACCGCCGAGACGAAGGCCGTATGTTCACGGGCCTCCAGCAGGGCGCCGATCATGGCATCGACAGCCGGATCCCTGGCGCCCATGTAGTTGCGGGTGCCGGGATTGTCGGCGGCAGCGCTGCCCCAATAGAAATACTGCTCGTTGCCGGGCGACAGCGACTGGTCCCAGCGGTTCTGGATCATGTCGAACTCGTAAGCGAGCCGGCGCTGGTCGAATTGCACGGGATCGACCGACCGTACCCTCGGCTCGATGCCGGCACGCTTGAGGTCGCGCTGGAAGGCGAGCGCGATGCGTTCCTGGTCGCGGGTCGTGACCAGGATCTCGAACGTGAAGGGCACCCTGGTCGTGCGGTTGCGCAGGACGGTGCCGTCGAGATCGTAGCCGGCGTCCGACAACAGTTTCAGCGCGGCGCGCAGCGTGGTCCGGTCGCGCCCGGAGCCGTCGGTCACCGGCAGGCGGTAGGTGCCGTCCATGACATCGGGTGGAATTTGTGCGGCGAACGGCTTGAGCAGCTCGCGCTCGCGCGCGTCGGCCGGCTTGCCATAGGTCGACAGCTCCGAGCCGGCGAAATAGCCGGCGACGCGGGAATAGAGCGAGAAGAAGTAGTTGCGGTTGACCAGCTCGAAATCGAACAGCAGCGTCAGTGCCTGGCGCACGCGGATGTCGGCGAACATCGCACGGCGGGTGTTGAAGACCAGGAATTCCGAGGGCTGCGGCACGCCGGGCTTGACCGTGTCGCGGATCACCTCGCCGCTTCTGACGGCCGGAAAATCGTAGCCGTCGTGCCAGCGCAGCGGCTCGTTCTCGACGCGGAAATCGTAGAGGCCACGCTTGAAGGCCTCGAACTGGCCGTTGGCCTCACGGAAATAGTCGAGCCTGATCTCGTCGAAATTGTACAGGCCGCGATTGACGGCGAGGTCGCGGCCCCAATAGTCGGGATTGCGCATGAGCGTCACGCTGGCGCCGGGCTTCACCGCGGCGACCCGATACGGGCCCGAGCCGACCGGCCCCGTCAGCGTCGTCTCCTCGAAGGTCGCGACATCGACCGCGTGCTTCGGCAGGATCGGCATCAGGCCGAGGATCAGCGGCAGTTCCCGGTCATTGGCGCCGGCTAGGTCGAAGCGGACGGTGAGGGGATCGGGCGCCTCGGCCCTGGCAACCTTGGCATAGTACTGCCGAAGGTTCGGGCGGCCGTGGTCGCGCAAAAGCTGCCAGGAGAACAGCACGTCCTCGGCGAGTACCGGCTTGCCGTCGGAGAAGCGGGCGCGCGGATCGAGGCGGAACGTGACATAGCTCCGCGCATCGTCGGTCTCGACCGATTTGGCGAGCAGGCCATAGAGCGTGAACGGTTCATCCTGGCCGCGCGCAAGCAGGCTTTCCACCACGTAGCTGCGCATCTGCTGCACGGCCAGTCCCTTCACGATGAAGGGATTGAGGCTGTCGAAGGTGCCGAGCATGCCCCAGGTCAGCCGGCCGCCTTTGGGGGCATCGGGATTGGCGTAGGGCATGTGGGTGAAACCGGCGGGCATCGCCGGCTTGCCATGCATGGCGATGGCATGGGCCTCCTCGGCCCGCGCGCTTGCCGGCAGCCCGGCGGCGAGGACCATAACGAGGACCGAGGCGAGGATGATGCAATGGCGGATGCCGGGGCCCTCGAGCAGGCGCTGGAACATGAACATCGGCACACGTTGATTCGAGGACCGGCGGACCTGAATCCTATCACAGGGAATTTGGTGGGGCGCTGGCGCCAGGGCGGCCAAAGACGGTTGTCGGCATTGATCTTTTCGTCGGCCACGTTAAGAAGGCGGGCAATCGCGCAAGAGCGTCGAGCCCGTCACTTATCCGCCTCAATTGACGGGGAGAGAGCCGCGCCCAAGGCGGCCAGGTTCGGCGCTTCGGAGCGGTTCGGGCACTTCCCGTTCAGAAAGGGTTTTCCGCAATGAATTTACGTTACTTGGCCGCGTCCGTCCGGCCGCGCGGGCGACTTCTCGCCTTGTTGACGGCGACGGTGTTGGCCGTCCCGTTTGCCGCCGAGGCCCAGACCCCGACGCCGGCCCCCGGCGCGCCCAAGGCGGCAGCTCCGGCCCCGAAGGCCGCTCCGCCGAAGGCTGCCCCCAAGGCTCCCGCGCCGGCGGCGTCGCCGCAGGCCCAGCAGGCCCCGGCGCCGGGCGCCCCGCAGCAGGGCGCAGCCCAGCCGGCCGATCAGCAGATCCAGCTGATCTACGCCCCCTGGACCAAGTTCTGCCTCAAGGGCCAGGACGCCAACGCCAAGCAGGTCTGCTTCACCGGCAAGGACGGTCGCATCGAGTCGGGCCAGCCGGTCATCGCCGCCGTGATCATCGAGCCGGAAGGCGAACCGAAGAAGATCCTGCGCGTGACGCTGCCGCTCGGCATGCAGCTCGTGCACGGCACCCGCATCATCGTGGACAGCAACGCGCCGCTGCAGAGCCCGTACGTGATCTGCTTCCAGAACGGCTGCATGTCGGACTACGAGGCCACGCCCGAGCTCATCGCCAACATGAAGAAGGGCCAGAATCTCGTCGTCCAGGCGATCAACGCCAACGGCGCGCCGCTGACCCTGCCGCTGCCGCTCGCCGGCGAATTCCAGAAGGCCTATGACGGTCCGCCGACCGATCCGAAGGTGTTCGAGGAGACCCAGAAGAAGCTCCAGGAAGAGCTTCAGAAGAAGGCCGACGAGCAGCGCAAGAAGCTCGAGCAGAGCGGCGCTGCGCCCGGTGCGGCTCCGGCCGGCCAGAAATAATCGGGACCAGATCCCCGACATGAAAAAGGCGCTCACGTCGAGCGCCTTTTTTATTGGCCGCATGCCGGCGGCTCGACTCAGTTCAGCGACGGATTGCGCGGACGATAGCCGCCGCCCTTGTCCTTGATGAAGATCTCGGCGACCTGCGAGTGCCGGATCGGCTCGCCCGACTCGTCGGGCAACAGATTCTGCTCGGACACATAGGCGACGTATTCCGATTCCGCGTTCTCCGCGAGCAGATGGTAGAACGGCTGATCCTTGTGGGGCCGCACCTCCTCGGGGATCGACAGCCACCACTCCTCGGTGTTGTTGAATTCCGGATCGATGTCGAAAATCACGCCCCGGAACGAGAAGATCCGGTGGCGAACGACCTGTCCGATCTGGAATTTCGCGGTCCGCGCTTTAATCATTCACCGTCGATAGACCAGGATTGTGGCCGATGCTAGTGGCCTCACCTGGAATTAATGCTCGCCTAGGGGGCGGATAGCCCTCAAGTCTTCAGAAAAAACCTTAGAAATGGCCGATATCCTCAATCTGGCATTACCTTATTTCGGCTTGATCTTCGTCGGATTTGCCTGCGGCAAGGTCAAGGCGCTGCCGGAAACGGGCCTGGCCTGGATGAACTTTTTCCTGCTCTACGTGTCGCTGCCGGCGCTGCTGTTCGCGATCATGTCGAAGACCCCGTTTGCGGAGCTGAACAACCCGCCGTTCCTGGTGGCGACCACGCTGTCGACGGTTACGGCGTTCGCGCTGGCGCTGGTCGTCGGCAAGGTTCTCGGCCGCCTGACGCTGCGCGAGGCGACGCTGGCAGGGCTCTCCGGCGGTTACGGCAATATCGGCTATATGGGGCCGGGGCTGGCGCTCGCCGTGCTCGGGACGAAGGCGTCGGCGCCGACCGCGCTGATCTTCTGCTGCGACAGCATCTTCCTGTTCACGATCGTGCCGCTCCTGATCGAACTCTCCGACCGCGATCATCCCTCGATCGTGCACGCCTTCGGCGTGGTGCTGAAGCAGATCGTGCTCAACCCGCTGATCATGTCGGCCTGTTTTGGCGCGGCGGTGGCAGCGCTGCATATCGAGCTGCCGGTCGCGCTCGACCGCACCATCACCTTCCTCCAGAACGCCGCCGCCCCGACCGCGCTGTTCGTGCTCGGCGTGACCGTGGCGCTCCGCCCGTTCGACCGGGTGCCGTGGGAGGTGCCGGGCGTGATCGTGGTGAAGCTCCTGATCCATCCGCTCGCAGCGTTCGGCCTGATGCTGGCGTTCGGCCCGTTCGCGCAGCCTTGGGCCGCGACCGCCGTGCTAATGGCCTCGCTGCCGCCGGCGCTGAACGTGTTCGTGATCGCCCGGCAGAACGGGGCCTGGATCGAATCTGCCTCCGTCGCGGTGCTGCTCGGGACCTTTGCATCCGTGGTCACTCTGACCAGCGTGATGTGGGCGATCCAGACCGGCCGGCTGGCGTTTCCGTGAGAGGCGTTACCTTCGCCAGGTCGGCGTCAACCCCTCCCGCATGGCGAAGCGCCGGAGCGGGCCGATGGCGCCGAGCAGGTGCATGCCGACGGCGCGGACCGGCTGGAGCGGCAGGAAATCGTTGAGCAAGGAGCGGTTGGCGATGTCGATCGCGAAGGTCCGGCTCAGGATGTCCGGGCGCCGCGCCCGGTCGTAGCGCTGGAGCACGTCGGCTGCGCCGGGGTCCTGGCCTGATGAGATGGCTTCGCCCGCGAGCCTGGCAATATCGGCGGCATCGCGCAGGCCAAGGTTGAGGCCCTGGGCGCCGATCGGGGGAACGACATGGGCGGCCTCGCCGACCAGTGCGATACGGTCGCGGCCGAACGATTTGGGACGTTCGATCGCCAGCGGGAACAGGTTGCGCCCGGGCTCGACAATCATGCGTCCCAAAATGGAGTGCGACTGCTTCTCGATCGCGGCGGACAGCTCCTCGTCGCTTAAGCCGCGGAGCCGCTCGGCTTCCGCCGGAGCTGCGACCCAGACGATGCTGGAGCGGTTGCCGGGCAGGGGCACGAACACGCAGGGCCCGTGCGGCGTGTGGAACTCGGTCGAGACATTGCGATGCGGCCGCGCATGGCCGACGTTGAAGGTGAGCGCCGTCTGCGTCAGCTCGCGCCGCGTCACCTCGATGCCGGCGGCCTCCCGGCACAGCGAATGCCGGCCGTCGGCGCCGACCACGAGCCGGGCCGTGAGGAATTGCGCGGAGGCCGTGCGGATCGCGACATCGTCGGCTTCGACGACGATGCTTTCGGCCTCGTCGTCGAAACGGACGACCCCGGGCAGCTCGGCCGCGCGCGCCTCCAGCGCCAGCATCAGCGAGCGGTTGTCGATGTTGTAGCCGAAGGCGTCGAGCGCGATCTCGTGACAGGAGAAGCGGACCTCCGGCGCCCGGAACAGCCGGCCGGTGTCGTCGACGAGGCGCATGACTTCGAGCGCGGCCGCCTTGTCCTTGCAGCGCGGCCAGATGTCGAGGCTCTCCAGGAGCTCGATCGAGGCACCGAGCAGCGCGGTGGTGCGATTGTCGGCATAGGGCACGCGGCGCGCCACCAGTGCGGTCCGTGCACCCGCCTGCGCAAGCGCGACGGCCGCGCTAAGGCCCGCCGGTCCGCCGCCGATCACGGCTGCGTCAAAGAGTGTCGATGCGTCTGTCATGGAACGACATTTGACACGCCCCGCGGCAAATTCAAGCCCACCTATTTTTCCCTGATTTTATGGCGAATTGTGCGACCGGGCGCCGCAATGGCTTATGTGCAAACCGGTCTCATTCTGATAGCAGAAGCCATGGATACCCAGCAGGATTCCCTGAAGCCGAAACCGGCGATCCGCGCCGCGGCCTTCTCGGTGCACATTTTCACCGCCTTCGGCGCGGCCATCGCGCTGCTGGCGATGCTCGAGGCCGTGCGCGAGCACTGGGCGGCGATGTTTCAATGGCTGGGCGTCGCGCTGATCATCGACGCGATCGACGGTCCGATCGCGCGCCGGCTCGACGTCAAGAACGTGCAGCCGAACTGGTCGGGCGATGTGCTCGATCTCGTGGTCGACTTCGTCACCTATGTGTTCGTGCCGGCCTACGCGATCGTGGCGAGCGGGCTGCTGCTGCCGATCGCGGCTCCCTTGCTCGGCGTCGCCATCATCGTCACCAGCGCATTATATTTCGCCGATCTGCGCATGAAGGCCGACGACAATCATTTCCGCGGCTTCCCGGCGCTGTGGAATGCGGCCGCGTTCTACCTGTTCCTGCTGCACTGGCCGCCGCTGTGGTCGACGCTGCTGGTCGCGGCACTCGTGGTGCTGACCTTCGTGCCGTTCCACGTGCTGCATCCGGTCCGCGTCGTGCGGCTGCGCTGGCTGACCATGTCGCTGATCGCGATCTGGGCGGTGCTCTCCCTCTACACGCTGGACATGGACTTTCGCGTCGGTCCCGGTGTGACGCTCGCGCTGTGCGCCATCGCGCTCTGGATCAGCTTCAGCGACGCATTGATTCGCTTCGCAAGATCCTTCGCATGATGCATCTGCTCACCAGCCCCGAAGCCTGGGCCGCGCTGCTCACCTTGACGTCGCTCGAGATCGTGCTCGGCATCGACAACGTCATCTTCCTGTCGGTGATCGTCTCGCGTATCCCCGAGAAGCAGGCGCACCGCGCCCGCCAGATCGGGCTCGCGCTGGCGCTGGTCTTCCGTATCATCCTGCTCAGCGTTCTGGTCTGGCTGATCGGCCTGACCGCGCCGGTGTTCTCGTTTGCGGGTTACGACTTCTCCTGGCGCGACCTCATCCTGATCGGCGGCGGCCTGTTCCTGATCGCGAAGGCGACGCACGAGATCCACGCCGAGGTCGAGGCCGATGACGGCGAGGGCGACGATGCCTCCGGCCGCAACGCTTTCTTCTGGGTGATCGTCCAGATCATCGTCATCGACATCGTGTTCTCGCTGGACTCGATCATCACCGCGATCGGCATGGCGCAGGACATCGAGATCATGATCGCGGCCGTCGTGATCGCCTGCCTGATCATGTACCTTTCGTCGGGGCCGGTGTCGCGATTCGTCGCGGAGCATCCGACCACCAAAATGCTGGCGCTGGCCTTCCTGGTGTTGATCGGCGTCGCGCTGGTTGCGGATGGATTCCAATTCCACATCCCGCGCGGCTACATCTATTTCGCAATTGCGTTCTCGGCTGCGGTGGAGTTCTTCAACGTGCTGGCCAAGCGCAACCGCAGGAAAGCCAGCAAATAGTCGCGTTTGGTCCGTTCCATTCCAAGTCGAGTTGACAAGGTGGCCGTGATGTCTTTGGCTTGCCGCCGCGTCGACCGAGAGGAGGTCAGGCAATGACCAAAGCCGTCCGTGTGCACAAGGTCGGAGGCCCGGAAGCCCTGGTCTACGAGAGCGTCGACGTGCCGGCGCCCGGCCCCGGCGAGGTGCGCATCCGCCAGCATGCGGTGGGCCTGAACTTCATCGACGTCTATTATCGCACCGGCCTCTACAAGGCGCCGGGGCTTCCTTTCATCGCCGGCAACGAGGCCTCGGGCGAGGTCATCGCGGTCGGGCCGGGCGTCACGAATTTCCATCCCGGCGACCGCGTCGCTTACTACTACAATCTCGGCGCCTATACCGGCGAGCGCAACATCCCCTGGGAGAAGCTGGTCAAGCTGCCCGACCACATCACCCACGAGCAGGGCGCCGTGCTGATGCTGAAGGGGCTCACGGTCTGGTATCTGCTGCACAAGACCTTCAAGGTCGAGCCGCATCATCGCGTGCTGATCCACGCCGCCGCCGGCGGCATCGGCCTGCTCGCCTGCCAGTGGGCGAGGGCACTCGGCGCCCACGTCATCGGCACGGTCGGCTCGCGCGAGAAGGCCGAGCTTGCGGAAGCCAATGGCTGCGACCACGTCATCCTCTACAACGAGGAAGACTTCGTCGCGCGCGTGAAGCAGATCAGCCGCAACGAGGGCTGCGACGTCGTCTATGACGGCGTCGGCAAGGCGACCTTCCCGGGCTCGCTGTCCTGCCTGAAGCCGCGCGGCATGTTCGTCTCGTTCGGCAATGCCTCAGGCCCCGTGCCGCCGTTCTCGATCGCCGAGCTCAACAACCACGGCTCGCTGTTCGCGACCCGGCCGAAGCTCAACGACTACGTCGGCACCCGCAAGGAGTTGCTGGAAGGCGCCGACACGCTGTTCGCCGCCGTCATCAACGGCAAGCTGCACGTGCCGATCAACCACGCCTACGCGCTGAAGGACGCCGCCAAGGCGCATATCGATCTCGAGAGCCGCAAGACCACGGGCGCGTCGATCTTGAAGCCGTAGCTCCCGTGTCCCGGACAAGCTGCGACGCATAAGCGTTGCAGCGCAGAGCCGGGACCCAGATTGGCAACAAGGTACAATGCGGCGAGATGGGCCCCGGCTCTGCAGCGCACCGCCGAAGGGGGCGCTGCGCTGCGTCCGGGGCACGAGAGTGGCCTTACGCCACGCGTCTCGCCGCGCCGGCCTTGGTCAAGATCGCGTCGAGGCAGTCGATCATCTCGGCGATCTCCGCCCGCGTGACATTCAGCGCCGGCATGAAGCGCAGCGTGTCGACCTGCGGTGCGTTCAGCAGCACGCCGGCCTCGAACGCTTGTGCAACGATGCCGGGGGCGATCGGCAGCTTGAGGTCGAGCGCCAGCAGCAGGCCGCGCCCCCGCACGCCGCCGAGGCCGTGCCGGGCCGAGACCTTCTGCAACTCGCTTTCGAGCAGGAGGCCGGTCTCGGTGACCGCCTTCAGGAAATCCGGCTTGCCGACCTCGTCCAGCACCGCAAGGCCCACCGCGCACATGATCGGGTTGCCGTTGAAGGTGCCGCCCTGGTCGCCGTGCTCGAAACAGGCGGCGCGTTCGGTCGCAAGCAGGGCCGCGAGCGGCACGCCGCCGCCGATGCCCTTGCCGAGCGTCATGATGTCGGGCGCGATGCCGGCATGCTCGTAGTGGAAGAGCTTTCCGGTCCGGCCCATGCCGGTCTGGATCTCGTCGAAAATGAGCAGCAGACCGTGCGCCTCGGTGAGGGCGCGCAGCTCCTGCAGGAACCGATCGGTCGCGGGCCACACGCCTGATTCACCCTGGATCGGCTCCAGCATGACAGCGACGGTGTTGTCGTTGATCAGCTTTTCGACCGAGGCGATGTCGTTGAGCTTCGCCTTCTTGAAGCCGGCGACCTTCGGCTCGAACAGGGGCTCGAACGCCTTCTTGCCCGAGGCCGACATCGTCGCCAGCGTCCGGCCGTGGAAGCCGCCTTCGAAGCTGATGATCTCGAACGCGCCGCCCTTGTGCAGGCTGCCGTATTTGCGCGCGAGCTTGATCGCGCCCTCATTGGCTTCCGCGCCGGAGTTGGCGAAGAACACCTGATCGAACGCACTGTTTGCGACCAGCGCCTGCGCGAGCTTGAGGCTGGTCTCGTTGTAGAAGGCCGGGCTTGGCGTCAGCAGCCGCTTGGCCTGCGTGGCCAGCGCATCGGCGATCGCGGGCGGGGAGTGGCCGAGGCAGTTGACGGCCCAGCCCTGCACGAAATCGAGATAGCGCTTGCGGCTGTCGTCCCAGAGGTAGGAGCCGGCGCCGCGGACGAACACGGCCTTCGGCCGTGCGGTGATGTCCATCAGCGCGTCATACGGATGAGTGGCGGTGGTCATGTCGAACTCCTCTGGAGGCGGGTTGAAAATGGACGCAAAAAGCAAGAAGGCCGCACTTTGCGGGTGCGGCCTTCTCGAAAACTGGCTGAATTCAGTGCTTCAGCGGCGTCGTCGGACATGGCGCAACCCATCATCGTCGCGGGTGCGACGACGGAAAGCTGCGCGGCGGTTGGTCCGAGAGTTGATCATGGGGCGCGTCCCTACAGCCGAAGGGCAGGGCTTGTCAAGCCGGTGTTTTGCGAGACACACCCCTGGCGAGCATCGGTCAAGCGCGGATGCGCGGCTTTCCCGGCCTACTCCAAGCCGTAACGGGCGAACACATCGGCGATGCCGGCATTGAGTGCTTTGGCCGCCGCGATGTCGCGTTCGGCGCCGTCGGCATCGCCCGTTTTCCGTTTCGCAAGGCCGCGGCCGTAGAGCGCGCTGTCGAGCTCCGGCTTTGCGCTCAGCGCTGCGTCGTAATCCGCAATCGCCGCGTCGAGATTGCCGAGCTTGAGGTGGGCGAGGGCGCGGCTGTCCAGCGTGTTGGGATCGTTCGGGCGCATCCGCAGCGACTGCTCGCAATCGGCCAGCGCCTCCTGCAGGCGGCCGACGATCGCGCGCGTCATGCAGCGGGCGTTGAACACGCCGGAATAACTCGCATTGGCCTTGATGGCGCGGTCGTAATCCTCCAGCGCCCGCGCGTAATCGTGGTCGTCGAAATACATGTTGGCGCGCGCATAGGCGTCGCGGTCGTTGTTCGGCGTGAGCTGAAGCGACTTGCCGAAATCGGCAAACGCCCGCGTCCGATCACCCTTGTCGCGGAAGATGTGCGCACGGTTGCCATAGGCCGGCCCATAATTGGGATCGAGCCTGATCGACATGTCGAGATCGGCGAGCGCGCGATCGGCCTCGCCGTGCTCGCGATAGGCCGTGCCGCGGTTGAAATAGGCGAGCGCGAATTTCGGATCGAGCTTGATCGCCTGACCGTAGTCGGCGAGCGCCTGCGCGTAGTCGTTCTTGTCGATGTAAGAATTGCCGCGGTTGTTATAGTACAGCGGATCATTGGGCTTGAGCCGGATCGCGCTCGTATAGTCGGCGATGGCGTGGTCGCGATCGCCGAGATCGTCATGGGTAATGCCGCGATTGTACCAGGCGATGGCGTCCTTCGGATCGAGATCGATGGCGCGGTTGAGATCGGCCAGGGCCCGCTCTGTTTCGCCCTTGCGCCGGAAGATCTCGCCGCGGTTGGCAAGCGCGAGCGCATTGGATGGATTGGCTTGCAGCAGCGCCGAGCAGCCGGCGAGGCGCCGGTCGTCGCCGACCTTGTCGGTGCCGAAACACCATTGCCGCGCCTGCGCGGGTGAGGGCGATTGCGCCGCGGCGGGAAGTGCAAGCAGGATCAATGCTGTGCCGGTCGCGCACAGCCCGGCCCGGATACCAGCCTTGTGATTGTATTTCATCGATTGCCGCGCAGAAACCATTGAGCCTCTGGCGCGTTTGTGATCGAAGGACGCGAATTGGTTCGAACCGGACGCTGGTCCGTTGAGACCAACCCTGGCGGGACCAACCAGACAGTATTCAGCCTTGTCCGACACGCCTTACCCGATCGACCTCGACAGCATTCGCGGCGCATTTCCGCCGGGCATCGAAGCGCCATCCCTGCTTGTCGATTTCGCCGACTGGCTGAATGGGCGCCCCTGGGGCAGCGTCGGTCGCTTCTCCCTGCAAGGGCAGTTCTCCGATCATGCGCCGATCGTCGACGGCAGCCCCCTGCGCGACAGGTTTTCGCTGTTCATGCGGCTGCCGGACGGCTCAGCCGTCGGCGGGTGGTACGGTGCCGGTCTCGACCGGGACAATCCGCCGATCGTCGGTCTCGGTTCGGAAGGCGACTACGAGCTGCTGGCGCCAAGCCTTGACGGTCTGCTCGCAAAACTGACGTCGCAGCAATTCGGCAACGCCTGGAGCGACCTGCTGCCGCATGACGAGGTCCAGTGTCAGACGGTCGAGCTCGCGCAGTGGCTGGCCGGACGGCCGGCTGGCGAGCCGATGACGCCGGACGACGCACCGTCGGAGCTTCCCGACTTTCGCGGCTTCGTGGAAAAATGGAGCCGGGATCGCGAAGACTATTGGGCCAATCACCGCCTGATGGCCGAGCTCGGCTGGCGGCTGGCTGCGCATCTGCCGAAGGGGAAGAAGCCCTGGGACAAGACCAACTTCGAGGTCGCGATATCGGGCGCGCAGTATCAGGCGCGCGTCCTCACCCGCGGGCCGCAGCCGTTCGCGGAAGCATCTTCGATCGAATCTCTGCTGCGCGACCTGCGCGAGGAGATGCGCCGCGCGCAGCCCGAGCTCGGGCTGTGGTACGCGATGAATTTCGGGCTCTACGCCGACGGCCGCGTCATGCCGAACTTCGAATACGATCTGCGCCCGATCATCGACGGCGAGCCTGCGCTGCTGTCCGAGGCGAAGGCCGATCTCGCCCGCGCCCCGCGCCCGGAACGCTGGGTGCCGAAATGGCTGGCGGCATCCTGACGTCCGGTATCCCGCGATGCTGCCGCCCAGCCGGCGCGCCGAAATCTTCTGCGGTCGTGCCATCTTGACCTCGCGGGAACGGCACCTTCGATCCCCCTTGACTTAGAGTGCGCTCGAAGGGGTATCTGTACGTGCGTCAGTACGAGAACGGGCACACATGAAGATCGGCGACCTCGCAAAACGAACCGGCTTGTCGACTCACACGTTGCGTTATTATGAGCGCATCGGGCTGCTGCCATACGCAGACCGGGATCGTTCCGGCCAGCGTGACTTTGACGCATCGATCCTCACATGGATCGCATTCCTCGGTCGGCTCAAGACCACGGGAATGCCGATCCGGGACATGTTGCGTTATGCGGCGCTTCGTGATGAAGGCGAAGCCACCGGGCCAGCCCGGCGGCAGATGCTGGAAAACCACCGGGAACAGGTTCGCACGCAGATTGCCGAACTCCAGGAATGCCTGCTCGTCCTTGATACCAAGATCGACGGCTATGCCGGCGACGAACAGAGGACGAAGGAAAATGACGCACGCCCAACCACAAGCCGAAAGTCGCTTCGATCGCGGCCAGCGGGCCCTGTCACGCATTGACGGCAGAGCCGGCGAAAAGGTCGTCGCCTCACTCGCCGACATCGCGCCGGATTTCGCACGATACGTGATCGAGTTTCCCTTCGGCGACATTTACAGCCGCGAGGGCCTCGGCCTGCGCGATCGAGAGATCGCGACGATCGCCGCGCTGACGGCGCTCGGAAATGCCGCGCCTCAGCTCAAGGTGCATATCGAGGCGGGTCTGAACGTCGGGCTGTCTCGCGACGAGATCGTGGAGACCATCATGCAGATGGCCGTCTATGCGGGCTTCCCGGCGGCGGTGAACGGGCTGTTCGCAGCCAAGGAGGTGTTTTCCGCGCATGACGGACGGCAGGCGTCGGGAGAAGCGACATGACGTCATCGCGAGCGCGGCAAACGCGATAGCGGACCCGTCATCCCCGCGCTCGCGCGGGGATGACGGTGATGAAGTGGAAGTCGCTGTCGTCAGTGCGTCAAAACCCCGCGACGCTGCCGTGCAGGTCGTATTGGTCGGCGCGCTCGATCTTCGCCGTGACGATCTCGCCGATGCGCAACGGGCGGCGGCTCGACAAATAGACGGCGCCGTCGATCTCGGGCGCATCGGCCTTGGACCGCCCCTTGGCGACGGTCGGGCCGACCTCGTCGATGATGATCTGCTGGCGCGTGCCGACCTTGCGCTTCAGCCTGCGTGCGGAGATCTTCTGCTGGCGCGCCATCAGCGCGTTGTAGCGCTCCTGCTTGACCTCTTCCGGCACCGGATTGGTGATCGCGTTCGACGTCGCGCCGGCGACCGGCTCGTATTTGAAGCAGCCGAGGCGATCGATCTCGGCTTCATCCAGCCAGTCGAGCAGATAGGCGAAGTCCGCGTCGGTCTCGCCGGGGAAGCCGACGATGAAGGTCGAGCGCAGCGCCAGGTCCGGGCACTCCTCGCGCCAGCGCTTGATCCGCGCCAGCGTCTTGTCCTGCGCCGCCGGACGCTTCATCGCCTTCAGCACCTCGGGGCTTGCGTGCTGGAACGGGATGTCGAGATAGGGCAGCACCTTGCCCTCGTTCATCAGCGCGATGACCTCGTCGACATGCGGATAGGGATAGACATATTGCAGCCGGACCCAGGCGCCAAGTTCGCCGAGCTCGCGCGCGAGGTCGAGGAATTTGGCGCGGACCTGGCGGTCCTTCCACGGGCTCTCGGCGTATTTCAGATCGACGCCATAGGCTGAGGTGTCCTGCGAGATCACCAGCAGCTCCTTGACGCCGGCGCCGACCAGCCGTTCGGCCTCGCGCAGCACGTCATTGGCCGGGCGCGAGACCAGGTCGCCGCGCAGCTTCGGGATGATGCAGAAGGTGCAGCGGTTGTTGCAGCCCTCGGAGATCTTCAAATAGGCGTAGTGCCGCGGCGTCAGCTTGATGCCCTGCGGCGGCACCAGATCGAGATGCGGATTGTGGGCGGGCGGCAGCGCGCGGTGGACCGCATCGAGCACGCTCTCATATTGCTGCGGGCCGGTGATGGAGAGTACGCCGGGATAGGCCTGCTCGATCTGCTCGGGTTCCGCGCCCATGCAGCCGGTGACGATCACCTTGCCGTTCTCGGCCATGGCCTCGCCGATCGCCGAGAGCGATTCCTGCTTGGCGCTGTCGAGGAAGCCACAGGTGTTGACGATGACGATGTCGGCCCCGTCATGCTTGCGGGCGAGCTCGTAGCCCTCGGCGCGCAGGCGCGTGATGATGCGCTCGGAGTCCACCAATGCCTTGGGACACCCGAGCGACACGAAGCTGACCTTGGGCGCAGCCGTCTCTTGCATATCTCTTGATCTGCCTGATTGATCGGCAGGAGCTAGTCCTAAATGCGGTCAATTACAACCCTTTGCAGGGCGTTCCGGCGTGCTATGGATGAATCACCTGACGTGAGTGAGCTATGAGCGCCGAACAGTCGCCCAAAATCGTGATCGTCGACGAAAGCCCGATCCGGGCCGCGATCCTCGAGGAGGGGTTGCGGGAGGCCGGATTCACGCAGGTCGCCCATATCCGCGAGATGCAGAGCCTGCTGGCCCGTATTTATGCGGTCGATCCCGACATCATCCTGATCGATCTGGAAAACCCCAGCCGCGACGTGCTGGAGGCGATGTTCCAGGTCAGCCGCGCCGTGAAGCGGCCGATCGCGATGTTCGTGGACCAGAGCGATTCAGCCTCGATCCAGGCCTCGGTCGAGGCGGGGGTATCCGCCTACATCGTTGACGGGTTGAAGAAGGAGCGCATCAAGCCGATCCTCGACCTCTGCGTGTCCCGCTTCAACGCCTTCGCCAAGCTCCAGGAGGAACTTGAGCGCACCAAGTCGCAGCTCGAGGACCGCAAGATCATCGAGCGCGCCAAGGGCATCCTGATGAAGGTGAAGGGCCTCACCGAGGACGAGGCCTATGTGCTGCTGCGCTCCACCGCGATGCGCGAGAAGAAGAAAATCGGCGAGATCGCCCAGTCGATCATCACCGCGTCGGAGATGCTGAAATGACCGGACCGCTCCGCATCGGGTTCATTCCGCTGGTCGATGCCGCCGCGCTGATTGTCGCCGTCGACAAGGGCTTGACCGCCGCCGAAGGCCTCGACGTCGAACTGGTGCGCGAGGTCTCCTGGTCCAACGTCCGCGACAAGCTCAATATCGGCCTGTTCGACGCCGCCCATCTGCTGGCGCCCGTGGCGATCGCGTCCTCGCTCGGGCTCGGCCACGTCAAGGTGCCGATCGCCGCGCCCTTCAATCTCGGCATCAACGGCAACGCGATCACGGTGTCGCCGGCGCTCCATGCCGCGCTGATGGAGGAGATCGACGGCGACCGCTTCGATCCGCTCGTCACGGCGAAAGCGCTGGCGCGGGTGGTCGCCCGGCGGCGCAAGCTGGGTGCCGATCCGCTGACCTTCGGCATGACCTTTCCGTTCTCGACCCACAATTACCAATTGCGGTTCTGGATGGCGGCGGCCGGCGTCGATCCCGACGAGGACGTGCGGCTGGTGGTGCTGCCGCCGCCCTACATGGTGGACAGCCTCGCGAACGGCCATGTCGATGCGTTCTGCGTCGGCGCGCCCTGGAATTCGATCGCGGTCGATCTCGGCATCGGCCACATCCTGCATTTCGTCTCCGATATCCTCGTCCGGGCGGCGGAGAAGGTGCTGGCGGTTCGCCAGACCTGGGCCGACAAGAATCCGGACATGGTCGCTGGCCTCGTGCGCGCGGCGGTGAAAGCCGCCGCGTTCATCGAGCATCCGGAGAACCGCATCGAGGCGGCGCGCATCCTGGCGCAGCCGGAGCGGATCGGCGTCGATGCCGAGGTGATCCAGCGCACGCTCACGGGACGGCTGAAGATCTCGCCCGATGGCACCTTCCGCGAAAGCGGCCGTTACCTGCTGGTCGGACGCGAAGGGGCAGGGCGCCCCGATCCGGTCCAGGCCGCCTGGCTCTACGCCCAGATGGTGCGCTGGGGACAGACGCCGCTGACGCCGGATGGCGTCAAGACGGCAATGGCCGTGTTCAGGCCGGATCTTTATGATGCGGCCTTGGGTAGCCGGCCGCCCAGTGAGGCTCCCGCGGCGTTCGGGGCATTCGCCGGCCCCGTGTTCGATCCCGACAATATCAGGGGGCATCTCGAGGCCTTCGAAGTCGGGCGCTGGAAGGCCTGATTCGGGCCTGCATCGTTTTTGGGCGCCTAGGCTCCTCGTCTAAATTTTGGGCTGGCTGCTCGAATTTCGTGAGAGTTCCCCGCCCGGGAGTTCCCGGGGGCGCTCCTAATCATCTGAATCTACAGCAATTCTCATTTCGATGAAGCTGGCACGCAACTTGTATGTTGCACTGCGGCCAGCTTGTCACAGACGCCTGCTGAGCCGAGTCCCGCAGCAACGAAGCTGATCGGACCGTTGGGTGCAGAGCAGGCTCTTGAGCCAGCCGAGTGCCTCGCGGGTCGCGCAATTTTCCGTCGATACCACCCCGGTGGCCGCAGGAGCTTCGTTACTGACCATGAAACTCGAAACAGTCTCAGTCGACTTTACCGACGAGCAGAAGCGCTATCTCGAAGGCTTCACGACCGGTCTGCAGATCAGCCGGGTCGGTCGCGGTCTTGGTGGCGGCTCCGGCAAGGCGAATGCCGAGCCGACCAGTCCGGACGCCGTGCACATCAAGGCGCAGGACAAGGTCATCGCCTCGGGCAAGAAGCTCGCCGACCAGGAGAAGTTCAAGCGCGACGAGCATCCGTTCGACGCCTATCCGCGGCTGCGCCAGCAGGCGCTCGACAACGCGCCGCCGAGTCCGGCGGACAATTTCCGCTGGCGCTATTACGGCATCTTCTACGTTGCGCCGACGCAGGACTCCTACATGTGCCGCCTGCGCATCCCGAACGGCATCATGAAGCACTGGCAATTGTCGGGCCTTGCCGATCTCGCCGACGATCTCTGCGGTCCCTACAGCCATGTCACGACGCGCGCCAACCTCCAGCTTCGCGAGATCCCGCCGAAGCACGCGATCAAGCTGATCGAGGGCATCCAGGATCTCGGCCTGTGCTCGCGCGGCTCCGGCGCCGACAATATCCGCAATGTGACGGGGACGCCGACCGCCGGCATCGATCCGCAGGAGCTGATCGACACGCGGCCGTTTGCGCGCGAGTGGCACTACCACATCCTCAACGACCGCTCGCTCTACGGCCTGCCGCGCAAGTTCAACGTTGCCTTCGACGGCGCCGGCAGGATCGCGGTGCTCGAGGAAACCAACGACATCGCCTTCACGGCGTTCGAGGTGAAGGACGGTTTCGGCGTCGAGCCCGGGGTCTGGTTTCGCCTCGGCCTCGGCGGCATCACCGGACACAAGGATTTCGCAAAGTACTCCGGCATCATCGTCAAGCCGGAGCAGGCGACTGCTGTCGCCGACGCCATCGTGCGCGTGTTCATCGACCATGGCGACCGCACCAACCGCAACAAGGCGCGGCTGAAATACGTGCTCGACACCATGGGCCATGACGGCTTCCTGAAGCTCGTAGAGGAACGGCTGAAGACGCCGTTCACGCGCGTGCCGGAAGAGGCGTTTGCGCCGCGGCCTGCGTCGGACCGGATGGCGCATATCGGCGTGCACAAGCAGAAGCAGGACGGCCTCAACTGGATCGGCGTGTCGCTGACACTCGGCAAGCTCACCTGCGACCAGATGCGGGGCCTCGCCAAGGTCGCGCGCGACCTCGGCGACGGCGAGATTCGCCTGACGGTCTGGCAGAACCTCTTGATCCCGGGCGTGCGCGACGAGAACGTCGAGCTCGCTATTGCCGCGATCAAGCAGATCGGGCTCGCGGTCGAGGCCTCGCATATCCGCGCCGGCCTGATCGCCTGCACCGGCAATGCCGGCTGCCGCTTCGCGGCCTCCAATACCAAGCGCCACGCCGCCGAGATCGGCGACTGGTGCGAGCCGCGCGTCGACATGGACAAGCCCGTCAACATCCACGTGACCGGCTGCCACCATTCCTGCGCGCAGCACTATATCAGCGACATCGGACTGATCGGGGCGCGGGTGCCAGTGAACGAGGAGGACACGGTCGAGGGCTATCACCTCTTCACCGGCGGCGGGTTCGGTCCCGATGCCGACGTCGGGCAGGAGGTCTATCACGACCTCAAGGCCGAGGACGCGCCGAAGACGGTCGAAGCGCTGCTCAAGGCCTATATCGTCCATCGCGCCTCACCCGACGAAACCTTCCTCTCCTTTGCGCGCCGCCATGACGGCGAGACGCTGCGCAAGCTTGCCGATGCACAGGTGTCCGCATGAACCAGATCACCCCTCCGCCGAAACTCGATATCATTCCCGCCAGCGCGCCGTTCTCCGACGCGCAGCGCTCCTGGCTGAACGGCTTCTTTGCCGGGCTGCTGTCGCCTGATGTGGCCACACCGCTATCGGCGGAGCAGGGCGCCGCCGTGATGCAAGCCTGCGACGGGGACGATGGCGAGGCGCCCTGGCACGACCAGACCATGCCGATCGCCGATCGGATGAAGCTTGCGGACGGGCGTCCCGTCCGCCGCAAGATGATGGCGGCGATGGCGCAGCAGGATTGCGGCCAGTGCGGCTACAATTGCCACGACTATTCGGAGGCGATCGCCACCCGCAGCGAAGCGCGGCTCAACCTTTGCGTTCCCGGCGGCAAGGAAACCGCGCGGATGCTGAAATCGCTCTACGAGGAGCTGGACAAGGCGCCGGCGGCCAAGGCGGGTGACAAGGGGTCTGACAAGGCGGATGCGGTGGCAGCGCCGGCCGTGACCGTGACGATCGCAGAGCCGGGCCGCTCGCGTGACAATCCGGCCCAAGCGACCTTCCTGTCGCGGCGCCTTCTCAACAAGGGGAAGTCGGAGAAGGAGACCTATCACATCGAGTTCGATCTCTCGGCGAGCAAACTCGACTACGTCGTCGGCGACAGCTTTGGCGTGTTCGCACGCAACGACGTCGGCCTCGTCGACCAGGTCATCGCGCTGCTCGGCGCCTCCCACACCACCAAGGTGAACGGCAAGACGCTACGCGAGGTGCTGATCGACGACGTCTCGCTGTCGCCGGCGCCGGACTCGCTGTTCGAGCTGATCTCCTTCATCACCGGCGGCGCGCAGCGCGAGAAGGCGCGGGCGCTGGCGCAGGGCGAGGATCCCGATGGCGATGCCGCCACCCTCGACGTGATGGCGGCGCTCCAGAAGTTTTCCGGCATCCGGCCGCATCCCGAGGCGTTCGTCGAGGCGCTGGAGCCGCTCCAGCCGCGGCTCTATTCGATCTCGTCCTCGCACAATGCGACGCCGGGAAAGCTGTCGCTGACGGTCGATTCCGTGCGCTACGTCATTGGCAAGCGCAAGCGTATCGGCGTTGCCTCGACCTTCCTCGGCGAGCGGATCGCTGAGGGCGAGAAGCTCAAGGTCTACGTGCAGAAGGCGCACGGTTTCGGTCTGCCGCAGGATCCGAAGACGCCGGTCATCATGATCGGCCCCGGCACCGGCATCGCGCCGTTCCGCGCCTTCCTGCTCGATCGCAAGGCGACCGGCGCGCCCGGCAAGAACTGGCTGTTCTTCGGCCACCAGCGCAGCGATTGCGACTTCTTCTACCAGGAAGAGCTCAACGCGATGAAGACCTCGGGCCAACTGACGCGTTTGTCGCTGGCCTGGTCGCGCGACGGCGACAAGAAGTTTTACGTGCAGGATCGCATGCGCGAGGTCGGTCGCGAATTGTGGACCTGGCTCGCCGAGGGCGCGCATCTCTACATCTGCGGCGATGCCAAGCGCATGGCCAAGGACGTCGAGCGTGCGCTGGTCGACATCGTCGCCCAGTTCGGGGCACGGTCGACCGACGAAGCCGTCAGTTTTGTCGCCGAGCTCAAGAAGACCGGCCGCTTCCAGGCTGACGTCTACTAAGCTGCGACAAGATCGGCGTGAATCGTCCCGGCGGCGCAAGCGCCGGGCGTTCTACCGAAAGCGCGGCTCTACTGTGCATGGGGTTGTTTTCGACGTTTTTGTTTGGACCGGGTCCAGGGCCTTGAGTCCGGCTGTCATCCCACCGTCATCCCGGCCGGTTCCAACTGGCTCGGATCTTAACGAATAAGATTCTCGGAACCGCCGGGCGGAGAGAATTTGCACCTGCGGCGGGGCGCCTTCAGAGAACCGCCATCGCTATTTCCGCCGCCATCTTGCCTCCCGCCAGGGTTGATCCTTCATACTCCCGCAAATGGGGCGTTGGAGATCCACCATGCGCGAACTATCTGCGGAAGCCAGGCTGCACTTCTACGCGCGCTCGCTCTCGCGTCGGACCGGGGCGAGCATGCACCATGTCGGGCTCTACAGCGCCTTCGCGGTCATCGCCGCGATCGTTTTCGGCACGCTCTCGGTGCACCCGTTCTGACGGCTTCGTAGGGTGGGTTAGCCGAAGGCGTAACCCACCAACTTCGTCCCGCATTCGCTGAAGCATGGTGGGTTACGCTTCGCTAACCCACCCTACGGCACTACGGTACTGAGCCTGCCTCACGCCCCGCGCTTGAACGGCGCGACTTCGATCCCCGCATCCTTCAAGGCCTGACGCAAGGTCCGCGCGATCTCGACCGCGCCGTGCGTATCGCCGTGGATGCACACCGTATCCGTGCGCATCTTGATGACCTTGCCGGTGACCGAGACCACCGCGCCGTCCTGCACCATGCGCACGACGCGCTCGGCAATCGCCTTGGCATCGTGCAGCACCGCGCCGGGCTTCTTGCGCGAGACGAGGTTGCCGTCGTCCTCATAGGCGCGATCGGCGAACACCTCGTGCACCATCGGCAGATTGGCCGCTTCGCCGGCCTTCACCAGCTTCGAATTGGCGAGCACGACGAAGATCAGGCTGGGATCGACCGCCTTGATCCCGGCGGCGATCGCCTTGGCCGTCATGTCGTCCTCGCAGGCGACGTTGGACAGCGCGCCATGCGCCTTCACGTGCGTGACCTTGTGGCCGGCCGCGGTCGCGATCGCCTGCAACGCGCCGATCTGGTAGGCGACGAGGTTCTCGATCTCGGAGGCCTTCAGGCCCGCGATCGGATGCCGGCCGAAGCCGTGCAGGTCGCGATATCCAGGGTGCGCACCGACCGAGACGCCGCGCGCTTTCGCCAGCTCGACCGTCCGGCGCATGATGTCGGGATCGCCGGCATGGAAGCCGCAGGCGACGTTGACCGAGCTTGCCAGCTCGATCATCGCGGCGTCGTTGCCCATCTCCCACGCGCCAAAACCTTCGCCGAGGTCGCAATTGAGATCGATCGTCTTCATGGTTGCTCTCCGCCTCTGGTCGTCTTGTCGTTACGGCTCCGCCGTGACCTGCCACGTTCCGGCGTCCATGGCGCTGACCGCATAGCCCGCGACGTTGGCGTCGCTGAGCGCCTCGATGTTGAGCGCGACGGTGTCGGCGGAGCGGAGGCGATCGGGCAGGCTGCGGATGGCTTGCGCGAATTTGCGCGCCTCGTCCTGCGCCTCGGCCATGCTGACAGCCTTGAAGCGGAACGCGGTTCCCGCCGAGGTCTGCGCCAGACGGCCGACATCGGCGGTGATCACGGTGGCGATCTTCGGGTAGCCGCCCGAGGTGCCGCGGTCCATCATCAGCGCGATCGGCGCGCCGTTGCCGGGCACCTGGATGCTGCCGTTGACGGTGCCGTCGGAGACGATGTTGTGGCCGTGCAGATGCTTGATCGCGGGGCCTTCGAGCCGGTAGCCCATGCGGTCGGAGGTCGCCGAGATCTTCCACTCGCTGTCCAGGAACAGCGCCTTGTTGGCGTCGTCGAATTCGTCGTCCTGCGGGCCCAGCACGACGCGGATCGGACCGCTCGCGGGCTTCGGCAGCTCGAGGCGCAGCTCCGGCGCACCGGTTGCGGCATCGACGCTGAACTCATCGCCGGCCTGGAGCGGGCGCGGGTAGGGGCTGCCGAGGCCGGCGCGGGCATTGACTGCGAGGCTGCCGAACACCGGCTCGCCCTTGATCCCGCCTTCGATCGCGAGATAGGTGAAGGCGCCGCCGCGGGCAAAGCCCAGCGTCAGCGTCTCGCTGTCCTTCAGCGTCACCGATGTGTCCATCGCGACCGGTCGCCCCGCGACGTCGGCATTGCGCGGCGCGCCTGATATCGCCACGCGCACGGCGCCGTCACGGGCGGTGAAGGTGGCGCCGAACGGGCCGATCTCGACAGCGGCCGCGAGCGGCTCGTTGCCGACAAGCGTGTTCGCTGCCGCGAGTGCCAGCCGGTCCATCGCCCCGCTCACGGTCAAGCCGTAGCGCTGCGCGCCGAGCCGCCCGCCATCCTGGACGGAGCTCGCAGGCCCGATGCTGGCGACGACGAGCCGGCTCATGCGACCACCTGCTCGGCGATGATCTCGCCGGCCTCGGCGGCGCGGTCCTGTTCTTCGAACGTCTTGTGGTCGATGGCGAAAAACGTCACGTGATCACCGGGTTCGGTCAGGAAGGTCGGATTACGGTGGAGCTGATAGGTTCTGACAGGCGTGCGGCCGAGCAGGTGCCAGCCGCTCGGGGCGGCCAGGCACTGGATGCCAGCCTGGATGCCGCCGATCGAGATCGTGCCGGCCGGTGTCAGCAGCCGCGGGTTCTGCCGCCGCGACATGTGCAGGGATTTGTCCAGGCCACTGAGATAGGACCAGCCCGGCGTGAAGCCGATCATGGCAACCTTGTAGTCGGCGGCGACATGCCGGGCGACGATGTCGTCAGGCGTTGTGTTCAGCGCCTTGGCGACATCCTCGAGGTCGATGCCATGTTCGCCGCCATAGGCAACGGGGATGCGCCAGCGGCGGGCCTTGGTGACCGGTGGCAGCGGCTGGGTGGCGATCGGGAGGATCTTTTCGCCGAGCGCGTCGAAGCTGATCCTGCCGGGATCGTAATGCACCAGCAGCGAGCGATAGGTCGGCACGGTCTCGGTGATGCCGTCGATGGGGCTTGCTGCGAGCGCCTTGTCGAGTGCCAGCACGCGCTGGTTGGCGGCATCGTCGATGGTGCGGCTGAACTCGACCGCGACGGCGCTGTCGCCACTGGGCAAAAGGCGGGGCGGGGGAAGCGTCGCGGCCATGAGCTGTCGAAATCGGGCTTCTCGGGAAACGCGGGCTCTGCCTTGAGTTCCGCTGGTCCCTGCTTCGCGTAAATGCGTCCGCAAGTCCAATAAATTAATGCAAGGGGAAACGATAAAGCCTTGTTATCGCGTCGCATAACCGCCCTGCGGCCCTGCGTTCTTGGCCCTTGACGGAAAGCGCCCGGCTCGCAAGATGCGCGCGTTCTTTCCCGCCCATCCGGAGCTCGTTCTCGTCCATGTCGCTGTCCCCCGAAGCCCGCAAGACCCTCGCCGGCATCACCACTGCCACCATCACCACGGTCCTGCTGAAGAAGGGCCTGCGCAATGTGTGGATGCGCGGCGCGCGCCCGCTGCGCCCGGGCCTCCCGCGGCTGGTGGGACCGGCCTTCACGCTGCGCTTCGTGCCGGCGCGCGAGGATCTGGCGACGCCGGAATCCTGGTCGTCGCCGATTTCGACCCGCACCGCGATCGAGGCAATGCCGGAGGGATGCATCGCCGTGGTCGATGCCATGGGCATTACTGACGCCGGCATCTTCGGCGACATCCTCTGCGCGCGCATGATGAAGCGCGGCGTCACCGCGCTCGTCACCGACGGCGTGGTGCGTGACGTCGAGGGCGTGCTCGGCACCAATCTTCCGGTCTGGTGCGACGGATATGCCGCGCCGCCGTCGGTGGCGGGCCTGACCTTCGTCGGCTGGGGCGAGCCGATCGGCTGCGGCGGCGTCGCGGTGTTTCCGAACGATATCGTCGTCGCCGACCAGGACGGCTGCGTGCTGATCCCGCAGGCGATGCTCGATCACGTGCTCAATGAGGGCGTCGAGCAGGAGCGGATGGAAGCCTGGATCGTCAACGAGGTGAACAACGGCGCGGTGCTGCCGGGCCTCTATCCCATGAACGCCGAGACCAAGGCGCGCTACGCCGCCAGCAAGAAGTAACAGGAGCGAGGACCCCATGGAGATCACCGTCGCAGGCACGCGGCCGACCCGCCGCGCGCCCAAGGAAAACTTCACCGGCACCGTGTGGCAGGATCCCGTGATCATGGCGCCCGCGCCGGCACGGCTGAACTGCTCGCGCGTCGCGTTCGAGCCCGGTGCGCGCACCAACTGGCATCACCATCCGCTCGGGCAGACGCTCTACGTCATCTCCGGCGTCGGGCGCGTGCAGAGCAAGGGCGGCCCAGTCAGAGAGATCCGCCCGGGCGACACCGTCTGGATTCCGCCGGGCGAGTTGCACTGGCACGGCGCATCGCCGACCAACGGCATGTGCCACATCGCCATGCAGGAAGCGCTCGACGGCGTCTACTCGACCTGGCTGGAGCCGGTGACGGACGCGGAGTACGGCGCCGCGGTAGGTTAGTTCTCGTGCCCCGGACAAGACGCATCGCGCAGGCGATGCGTCGCCGAGCCGGGGCCCAGAGCTGATTAGCGGTGAACGACGCCGGGTCCCGGCTCTGCGCGGCAACGCCATAGCGTGTCGAAGACGCGCGCGTAGGCGCTTATGGCGTCGCTGCTTGTCCGGGACACGAAATCCTACATTCTTTCCGCCGTCCACGTGCCCGTGCACAGGGCGCCGCGCCAGGTGCCGGAGCCGGACGTGCCGCTCAGCCGGCCGAAGCCGACCGCACGCTTGATGCCGGTGCTCAAGGTGACGTTGATGCTGCCGGCATCGGCGACGCGGCCCGATGCAGACACCGCAGCGCTGCTCGAAGCGATCTGACCGTTGTTGATGCCGATCGCGACGGTCGCGCCGTTGCCGCAGGTCTCGCTCGATGACGAGATACGGACATTCCATGTCCCGTCGAAAGTGCTTGTCGCTGCGCCTGCCTGCGTGAGCGGGAAGGCGATGGCGACAATGACCGCGAAGAGACCTTTGCGAAAACCGTTCATGACACGCCCCTGGGGTTGACCATGCGGGGATCGTGGCACGGGTTGCGGAACCGGCGATGTGAGGGCTGTCACGCCTGCTACAGGCTCTGTGAGGTGGCGCACCCCGCAATGACATCGCGGGCAAAAGCAAAGGGGCCCGGATCGCGGGCCCCTTGTCTCCGTCAGAGTGTCGAAGCCGAACTCAGTTCACCCGAGTCCAGGTCTGGCCGCCGCAGAACATGCCGCCGAAGGCGCAGCCCTGCACGCGCAGGCGGTCGGTGCCCTTCATGGCGATCGTGGAATCGTAGGTCGAGCCGGTGTTGGGGTCGAGGATGCGGCCGGACCATTTCTGATCCTTGTTCTGGTCCTTGCCGGGCTTCATGTTGATGAGGACCTGCTCGCCGTTCTGGTTCGACTTGCTGTCGACCGAATAGCCGCAGAGATTGGTGCCGCATTGCTCGATGCGAACCTTGCCTTCCCTTTCCTCGGTGAGCCAGATGCCGAGCGGCGAATTGAGGTCGCGCGTCGGTGCGGCCGCAGGAGCCGGTGGCGCGACAGCGGCGGACTGAACGGGTGCGGGGGCAGGCGCCGGCGCGGGTGGCGGAGGCGGCGCCGGGGGTGCGGCAGCCACGGTCGGAGCCGGCGGGGGCGTCACGGCGGGAGCAGCCTGCTGCTCGACCGGGGCAGGAGCCGGAGGCGGTGCGGGGGGTGGCAGCACAGCCGTGTCGGTCGGCGCGGTGTTGGCGGTGGTGGTCGGCGGCGGAGCCGGTGGGGGCGGCGCAACGGGCGGCGGCGCTGCGGCTGCGGACGGCGCCGCAACGGGAGCAGGGGCCGGCACAGGAGCAGCCGGGGCTTGCGGATCGGCCTTGGCCTCCTGCGGCGCCTGCTGGCCCGGGCTCGTCTCGTTCTTCTTGGCCTTCTTGGCCTTGCCCTGTCCCGTGTTGTCATAGACGCCGGGGATCTGGACCGTGCCCCGGTCGGGGTCGATGCGGATGGTGCGGCCGCCATATTCGAAAGTGTACTGCGCTTGCGCAGCGGTGCTCACCAAAAGGAATGCGGCCGTGGCCAACAGCTTCCTCATTTCGCGTCTCCTGAACAGATGGTCCCCGTACCAACGCTTACGCGCCGGCTCGATCGCAAAAAGTGATCCAGATCACTTTCATCCGTATGAGTCGTGCTCCGGCAGGTCCGGGTTCAATGCGCCCGGAACCCGTCCACAATTTGGCCGAAGCAGCGACAAGAGGACGCGATCTCGAGACCCGTTCCGCTGAAATCGGGACGGGTCTCTTGATTCCAGTATTGACGCGTTTTCTTGCCGCGAACCGCTACCCGCTTCGCTCGAAAACGCTCTAGTCGAACCAGGCGGCGTAGATCTTCCTGTAGCTGCCGTCCTCCATGGAAATGTGCAGCCACTGGTCGACGAAGGCCTTCAGCGCCATGTCGCGCTGGAGCCAATAGGCCTTCTCGGAGAAGTCGAACGGTTTTTCCGGATGCACTGCGCACAGCACGCCGGCATGCTGCTTCTGCTGGTAGCGCGTCTCGGAAGCGTCGGTCATCATCAAATCGGCATTGCCCTTGGCGATCTCGTCGAAGATCACGGTGTTGTCGGGGAAGACGGTGATGTCGGCGTCCTTGATGTTGGCACGCGCAAAGCGCTCGTTGGTGCCGCCGGGGTTGACGATGACGCGGGTGCCCTTCTTGTCGATGTCAGGGAGCGTCTGGTACTTGCCGACGTCGGCGCAGCGCGCGATCGGGGTCTTGCCCTCGCGCATGATCGGCATCGAGAAGAAGCCCTTCTTCTGCCGGTCGAGCGTCACCGAGACGCCGCCCATGGCGATGTCGAACTGGTCGGCCTCGAAGTCCTTCATCAGCTTCGGCCAGGCCGTCGGCACGAATTCGACCTTGACGCCGAGCGCCTTGCCGAGCGCCTCCGCCATGTCGACGTCGAAACCGCTGAACTGCTGCGTGGCCTTGTCCAGATAGGTGAAAGGCTTGTAGTCGCCGGTCATGCCGACGCGCAAAGTGCCGCGCTTGACGATCTCGTCGAGGCGCGAGGGCGCCGGCTGCTGTGCATGGGCCGAAAGGTTCACCAGCAACGCCACAGCCAAAGCCGACAGGAATCGAACGGTCATCTCTTCTCCACCCATGCCCAAGCTGTCATTGTGCAGCTCTTCGGACGTGGATTTAGACCAGATGCCAGTCGCTGGCGAGACGGAATTGGGAGGAATTTTGAAGTGATGATCTCGATGTATGACGCCTCGGTCGGCGTCTTCGTGCCGTATCTGCGCAACCTATCGGCACTGCTGGACAAGGGCGTCGCCTATGCCGAAAGCCGGAAGTTCAATCCGGCCGTCCTGCTCGGCATGCGCATGGCGCCGAATATGTACGATCTGGCGCAGCAGGTCGGCGAGGCCTGCCGTCACGCCACCGTCGCTCCGGCCTTGCTGGCGCAGCGCGAGCCGGTGGCACTGCCGGCGCTGGAGCACGACATGGCCGGGCTTCAGGCACGTATCGCAACGTCAATTGAGTTCATCGAGGGCCTGCCGCGAGCCGAGATCGACGCGGCGGCGGAGCTGAATGTCTTCTTCAGGCTGAAGAACGGGACCGAGCTGCCCTTCACCGGGCGGACGCTGCTGCTGACGTTCAGCGTGCCGCAGTTCTTCTTTCACGTGACGACGGCCTACGACCTGTTGCGGCACGCAGGCGTCGAGCTCGTGAAGCGGGATTTTCTCGGCCCGCGCGAGCGCTAGATCGGGCTTTAGGCTTCGCCCTTGCGCTCGAACTCGGCGAGCGAGCTACGGCCGGCGATCTCGCTGCGCAGCTCTTCGAAGCGTCGGTGTGCCTCGTGCTCGTGCGCGTCGACGAAATGCACCGCGGCTTCGCTCGTCATTGGGCCACTGACCACGGGCGCGGACTGCTCGCCGATGGTCTCGTGGACGTAGAACTGGTCGTCATCGCCGCGATGGACCGTCCATTTGAGGCGGATCGCAACCATCGGCCCAGGACCGACCTTGCTGTAGCCGTCGGCATCGGTGTGCTCCGGCACCAGTGGCTGCTCCTCGACCACCGGATGCTCATCGGCAACCGGATGCTCGTCGACAACCGAATCCTCATCGCCAGCCGCCGCTTCCGTTTCGGCGTCGCGGACGACGAGAACGGGCTCGGGGTGCTCCAGGATGCTGGCGATGGTCGCCAGTGCGTGGTCGGTCGGGTCGATTTCTGACAAGGGTCCATCCTCCAGCTCGACGCGGCCGGCAAGTCTGTCCCACTGCCGGCGCGGCTCGGCTTATTACGCGGGTTTGATTAAGGCTGAGTTGGGGCTCGATCTGCACCAAAATGGGACGCATTCTGGCGTTCCGAAGGCGGGCGGACTAAAGCACGATCCGGAAAGGTGCGCGGCGTTTTTTCCGAAAAGATCATGCTCGAACGATAATCCAAAGCGCGATGACGATTCATCGCGCTTTAGCCGCCCGCCCTGCGGTTTGCTTAGCCCAGCACGTCCTGATTGATGATGTTCTGCCGGATGGGATCGCCGTCCAGCACACTCAGGATGTTGCGCGCGGTCTGCTCGCTCATGCGGCTCACCGACTCGACCGTGACGCCCGCGACATGCGGGGCCATGATGACGTTGGGCAGCGCGAACAGCGCATTGCTGACCGGCGGCGGCTCCACCTCGAACACGTCGATGCCGGCGCCGGCGAGCTTTCCGGACGTGAGCGCGTCGTACAGCGCTGCTTCCTTCACGATTCCGCCGCGTGCGGTGTTGATGAGATAGGATCTCGGCTTCATCCGGCCGATCCGGGCCGCGTCGAACAGGCCGACCGTTTCCGGCGTCTTCGGACAATGGATGGTGACGAAGTCGGCATGGGGCAACGCGGCGTCGAGATCGGCGACGGGTTCGCAGCCGGCGGCCTTGACCTCGGCGGCGGGCTTGTAGGGATCGTAGACCTGCACCTTCATTTCCATCGCCAGGCAGCGCTTGGCGGTGCGGCTGCCGATGCGGCCGAAGCCGATGATCAGCACGGTCTTGCCGTAGAGATCGAACGGCAGCATGCCGAGCCGGTCGGCCCATTTGCCGTCCTTGACGCAGGAATGCATCTCCTGTGCGCGTTTTGCCAGCGTCAGCATCATGAACAGCGCCTGCTCGGCGACCGAGGGCGAGTTGGCGCTGCCCGCCACCATCAGCGGCACCTTGCGGCGGGACAGGGCGGGCACGTCCACCGCGTCGTAGCCGACGCCGATGCGGGTCACGACCTTCATGTCCCGGGATGCCTCGAGCTCGGTCTCGCCAAAGGCGGTGGCGCCGAGCGCCACGCCATGGACCGGGGCATGGCTCTTCAACAGTGCCTCGAAATCCTTCGCCGAGATCAGGTTCGCAAATTCGACGAGCTCGATATCGTCTCGCTGGGTGAGGAGGGCGCGGGCCCCTTGCGACAAAGTTTGTGTAACGAAAATCTTCTTCTTGTTGGTCGCCATCGCTCCCTGCCTGCTCGCGTTTCTTAGGCCGGCGTCACAGCACGACGCCGGTGTCTTCGTTTAGCAGGTGCATATTGTTGAGGTCCATCGCCAAACGCATGGGTGCCCCGTCCTTGGCGCCGGCATTGGGATCGACGCGGCCGCAGACCGGCGTGCCCTCGAGCCCGAAATAGACCAGGGTCTCCATCCCCATCGGCTCGGTGACGTCGAGCACGGTGTCGAAGGTCTCGACGCCCGGCCCCAGATGCGCATGCGCCTCAGTGAGGTGCTCGGGCCGGAGGCCGAGCAAGAACTTGTCGGTGCGCGGCAGCGCGTGGTAACGGGCGGCGCGGGCCGGCGGCAGCGCGAAGGCGATGCGATCGGTGAGGCGGATCTGGAGCGTGCCGCCGACGTCCTCCAGCCGGCACGGGATGAAGTTCATCGCCGGTGAGCCGATGAAGCCCGCGACGAAGCGCGTCGCCGGCCTGTGGTAGAGCTCGTTCGGCGTGCCGATCTGCTCGATCCGCCCCTTGTTCATCACCACCACGCGGTCGGCCAGCGTCATCGCCTCGACCTGGTCGTGGGTGACGTAGACCGTGGTGGTGCGCACCTTCTGGTGCACCTTCTTGATCTCGATCCGCATCTGCACGCGCAGCTTGGCGTCGAGGTTGGACAGCGGCTCGTCGAACAGGAAGACCTTGGGATTGCGCACGATGGCGCGCCCCATCGCGACGCGCTGGCGCTGGCCGCCGGAGAGCTGCTTCGGCTTGCGGTCGATCAGGTCGGTGATGTCGAGGAGCCGTGCGGCCTCCGTCACCCGCGCCTTGATCTCGGCCTTGGGATAGTGCTTCAGGCGCAGTCCGAACGACATGTTCTCGGCGACTGTCATGTGCGGGTACAGCGCGTAGTTCTGGAACACCATCGCGATGTCGCGGTCCTTCGGCGGCACGTCGTTGACGACGTCGCCGCCGATCATGATGTCGCCGTCGCTGATGTCCTCGAGGCCTGCGATCATGCGTAGCGTCGTCGACTTGCCGCAGCCCGAGGGCCCCACCAGCACGATGAACTCATGGTCGGCGATATCAAGGTCGATGCCGCGAACGGCTTCGACATCATCGTAACGCTTGACCACCTTCCGCAATGCAACGTCAGCCATGAGACATCAACCCTTTGTCGCGCCGGCGGTCAGGCCGGCAATGTAGTAGTCCATCAGGAAAGCATAGATGATCAGCGGCGGCGCTGCGCCGAGCAGTGCGCCGGTCATGATCTGTCCCCAGTTGAAGACATCGCCCTTTATCAGCGTGGTGGTGATGCCGACCGGCAGCACGAGCTGATCGATCGACGTCGTGAACACCAGGGGATAGAGAAACTGCGCCCAGGACACCGTGAATGCGAAGATGGTCGCGGCGATCAGGCCGGGCAGGGCGACGGGGATGAAGATCCGCGTCAGGGTCTGGAGCCAGGAGGCGCCGTCGATGATCGCGGCCTCGTCGAGTTCCTTCGGGATCGAGGCGAAATAGCCGATCATGATCCAGGTGCAGAACGGCACCGTCAGTGTCGGATAGATGAACAGCAGCACGTACCAGCGGTTCAGCAGCGTGATGCCGGTGATGTCCTGGACCAGCGCCAGCATCTTGAACAGCGGGATGAAGAGGAGGCTGTCCGGGACCAGATAGGTCAGGAATACGCCGGTGGCGAGCGTCGTCGAGCCCCAGAATTTCATCCGCGCCAGCGCAAAGGCCGCAGGTATGCTGATCAGCATCGTGACGACCACGACCACCAGGGACACGATAGACGAATTCCAGAAGAACCGGAGGAATTGGTTCGACGTCAGGAGTTCGACATAGTTCGCCAGCGTCGGGTGGAATACCCACCAGGGATTGGTCGCCGCCGAGATCTCCGCGCTGCTCTTGAGCGAGGTGATCACCATGTAGAGCGGCGGCGTCAGAAAGAAGATCGCGAACAGCACCAGGAAGAAATAGGACCAGCGCAGCGCCCAGGCGCGGTCGCGGCTCATGCTGCCATATTTGACCTTGCGCCGCGGACCGCCCTTGTCGATTGCAAGCGTGCTCATCACGACTCGTTCCCACGTTTGTTGACGTCGCGCAGGATGAAGATCGCTGCGACGGCGAGAATGGGGACCATGAACAGGGAGACACTGGCGCCGAGCGGAATGTCGTTGCTCTCGATGCCGACCCGGAACGCGTAGGTCGCGAAGATCTGGGTCTGGTCGAGCGGCCCGCCCGAGGTCAGGATGCGTACGATGTCGAAATTGGCGAAGGTGACGATCAGCGAGAACAGGGTGGTGATGGCGATGATGTTGCGCATCATCGGAAGGGTGATGAACCAGATCTTCTGCCACCAATTGGCACCGTCGATCGCGGCGGCCTCGTAGAGCTGGTCCGGCACCGATTTCAGCGCCGCCAGATACATGATCAGGAAGAACGGTGCGCCGTACCAGACGTTGACGAGAATGACGGAAAAGCGCGCCCAGGCGGCATCGCCGAGCCAGTTGATGGGGCCGATGCCGAACAAGGAGAGTGTGTAGTTGAAGGCGCTGTAGGAGGGGTCGAACAGCCACAGCCAGGCCAGCGTGCTCATCGCCGGTGGGATCACCCAGGGCACCAGCAGCATGCCGCGCCATTTGCGCTGACCCTTGGCCGGAATGTTGTGCACGAAATGCGCGACGATGAAGCCGATCAGCGCTTTGAAGAACACGGCGGTGACCGCGAAAATGCAGGACTGCTTCACCACCATCCAGAACGTCTCGCGCTTGAACAGGAAGGTGAAGTTACCGAAGCCGACGAATTTCTGCATCGACTTGTTCAGCGACGCGAGGTGAATCGAGAACAGAGCAGGGTAGAGTACGAACAGTGCGATCAGCAGGATCAGCGGCAGCGTCAGGAAAAACGCCACGGTCGATTTTCGCCTCAACGCATTGTGCAGGCTCCCTCCCTTGCGTGCGCTCGTTGTGCGAGCGGCGCGAGCGTGCTGAACGACGACATCGGCCATGACCGAACCTTCCTTTCAGAATGTCTGTTCGCGAAGCCGGCCGCGCGGTCGGCTTCATCGGATCAACATCGAACGGCGGATTGTGCTGGCGGCTCACGCCGGAGGCGTGAACCGCCGTTGCACATCCCGGTTCAGGTTCGCATGAAGCCTTCGCACTCGCCCTCGGCCCAGGCGAGCGTGGTCTCCATCTTCTCTCCCTGCGCAAAGCGGAGCGCCATCTTGGTCAGGATCGCCTGCGCGTAGATCTGCTGGGCAATCTTTGGCGGTGCAGGAGAGGCCGCAATCGACAGCGTCTGATGATTGTGGGGGTTTGGATAGTGATAGAGCGTTCCCTTCGGCGGCTCTACCTCGGCCCACGTCTTCAACGTCGTCATTTTCGCATAGGCGGGCAGGTCGTAGCCACCGCTGGCAGAGACGAACTTCTCGATCGACGACGCCTGCGACAAATGGGTGAGCAGGCTCTTGGCCGCTTCCTTGTTCTTGGAGAAGTTCCAGAGACCCCAGTAGTACGGCAGATAGGGCGCAAAGCGGCCTTTCGGGCCGGACGGGAAGCCGTGCGTCCAGCATTGTTCGGCGACCTGCGGTGCGTCGCGCTTGGCCACCGCCCAGGCGCTTGGCGGATTCATGATGAGGGCGCCCCGTCCGGAGATCAGCCATTTGTTGTTCGAGGCGTCATCCCAGGATGGTGCGTCCGGTGGCAGGAAGGCGATCAGCTTCTTGTAATATTCGAGCGCCTGACGGACCTGATCGGTCTTCACCGTGGGCTCGCCCTTGGCGTTGACGAGTTCGGCGCCGAACGACTGGAAGATCGCACCCGCCGTGTCGACACTGTCGGTGGTTTCGCCGAGGCCAATGCCGAAGGCGAAGCCGCCTTTCTGACAAGCTTCGGCGGCCTTGAGGAATGTCTCCATGTTCCAGCTGTCCGCTTTCGGCGGTGCGCCCGCGGGGTACAGTTCCTGAATATCGATACCCGCGTACTTCTTCATCAGATCAATGCGGGTGCAGGGCCCCTTGATCTGGCTCCCGGGGGTGGCGGGGACGGCAAGCCATTTGCCGGCCGCCTGTCCGAGATATTTCACGGTGCCGTTCACTTCACCGTTCTGCTTGATCGCCGGCTCCACGACGTCGTTCACCGGTTCTAGCTGCTCGGCATAAGCATGCGGCCACCAGGTGTACATCTGAAGAATGTCATGACCGGATTTGGCTTGCGCTTCGGCGGCAACGGTCAGCTCGATCTTCTTGTTGTTGCTGGTGATGTAGTCGATCGAGACTTCGACCTTTTCCTTCGCGGCCCATTCGTTGACGAGAGCCCTGGAGCTGTCGTTGGCGCCGGGTACCCAGTGGTCCCAGAAGCCGATCGAGAGCTTGCCGGCGGCGTAGGCGCCGCGCACGTAGGGCGCGGTGATCAAGGCTGCGGAGGACATAGCAGTTGCGGCCACAAATTGTCGCCGCGTGAGCTTCTTGCGTGACATCTCGTTTCCTCGCTTGGTGTTTTATTGTTCTGGCGTTTCCTCTTAAACTCTTCCGAGTTTTGCTCCTGATTTTCTTGTTGGCGTTTCTTGTTGGAATTCTTGTCGAACGTTTCTCGTTGGTGCCGTCAGCTTCGATCGCAAGTCACGCGAAGCGCGGCAAATTGGTAGCGCGATCAGATCATGATTGATCGCGTCTGTCGAGAAAGCCCGAATGGCGATCGTCTAGAACTAACGTTGTGCCCGAAAGCGTGGCAGCGCCTCTGGTGCCACGCGCCGGAGGTGAACCGCGGCTGCTCCTTTTGCGACGCACACGTTACGCGAACCGGCCTGGAACGATCCGTGCGCAATTACGCCGCAGTTTCGAATAAGCCTGCATAACCGCTTCGCGCGAAAGACTTTTCGGGCGTGGACAGCAATTGGCTGCGTCTGGACCTCGAAGCGGCGGAAACGATAGTGTTGCAACCGGCGGGTGGCTTCCACCCGGACAAGCCAATCAGTTCGACGATGGAGACGAGAATGATCAACCCGGCGCCGCCAACGCGGCTTTACCTGCGACGATGGCTCGCGCTGGGGTCCGTGCTCGCGCTGCTGCTCGGCGCAGCCGCAGTCGCGAACGCTCAAGGATTGGTCAAAGGCGTTCAGGAGGGGGCGGCAGCCGGGAACAAGGCGGCGGGTCCGGTCGGTGGCGTGCTCGGCGGTGCGATCGGCGGCGTGGTCGGCGTTTTCACCGGCGTGCTCGGTGTCGGCAACAACGGCAATCAGGCGCCGGCGGCCAAGGACGCAAACAAGGACACCAACAAGGACGCCAAGCAGCAGCAGGGCGCCGGCAAGGACAAGGATGCCAAGAGCGCCAAGACGGGCAAGGGTGCCAAGGCGAGCAAGGAGGCCAAGAATGCGCCGCAGGACAACAAGGATGTCACGGTCCTCACCCAGAGCGGCGCGCCGCAACAGAGCGCCGAGCAGATCGTCGCCAACAGCGATTCCTATATCGAACGGATCAAGACCGAGCTGAATCTCACCTCTGATCAGGAGAAGCACTGGTACGGGTTCTCCAGCGCCATGCACTACCTTGGACATAATGGTGCAGAGCGGCTCAACCTCCGGGTTGCGCGCGCCAAGCGGGATCCGCCCGACGACATTATCGAGCAGATGCGCAACGAGGCGCAGTTCCTGATCGACCGGGCGGCCGACCAGCGCAATGTCGCCGATGCCGCCGAACCGCTCTATTCGAGCCTCGACGACAAGCAGAAGCAGGTCTTCATCCAGGAGATGGTACGCCTCAGCCACGAGCGCGGGTTGGATTGATCAAGTTGAATCGGATCGCCGGCGTCCGAATTAACGGCGCCCGCCACGAATTCGTGAATCCTCTCCGTAATTCGGGTATGGTTAGCTTCGCAAGCTGACTGCGGGGTTGATATGGCGGACAGACTCTCCGTTTTCCTGGTCGAAGACGAGGCGTTGATCCGGATGATGATGGCTGACATGGTGGAGGAGCTCGGCCACCATGTCGTCGCGGAAGCGGACAATGTCCGGGACGCGAGCGCCTTTGCCATGACCGCGCAATACGACCTCGCCATCCTCGACATCAACCTCATGGGACTCTACGTCGATCCCGTCGCCGACCTGATCGAGCGCCGCGGAAAGCCGTTTCTGTTCGCCACCGGCTACGGGCCGGAACTGCTGCCGTCGTTGCTCCGCCGCAGGCCGATCCTGCGCAAGCCGATTTCGATCGATCGGCTCAAGGCGATGATCGATTCGATGTTTCCGGAAGCCACGGCGAAGGCGCCGCACTGAGCGAAGGCGCTGAGCGACGGCGAAGACGCCGCGCTGAGAGCACCAATGAAAATGACCGCCCGTCGGGGGCGGCCATTCGACGTAGGAATTCCTCGGGTTCTCAGATCAGGCCGGCAGTGAGGTCGATGCCGCGCGCCATCAGGCCGAACGAGGCAACGAGGCCCGTGCAGCAGAACAGCAAGATGGTCTTGAACGAAGAAGCGGCGAAACGCGTTTCGGCGGCGGCCGGCATTGCGGCGAGCGAAATCATGCTCATGTTCATTCCCCCCTTTGTTGACCCCTGAATTGCATCAGGGTGAGGGAACTCTTAGAGCAAAAGGTTTGACGCGAGATTGCGAGGGATCGTTAACGAAATCGCAATCGACTCGCGGACTCGCGCCGTTCCGGCGCGGGATTGCAAGTCTCAGTTGCGACCGTTCCTCAGCACCGTGGCGATGGTATGGGCCGTCATCGCGGCGCGATCCGAGGCGCGCTGGGCGGCCAGCCGGTCTCGCGCCTTTTCCTCGATCAAGAGCTCGATCAGCGCCAGCCGTTTGTCCTCGTCATCCGCCTCGGTCAGCAGACGGTGATAGCGGTGATAGTCGAAGCCCAGATCCTGCTTACGCATGTCACGCCCCCGCAACTACGCCACACACTCAAGGGGGATTGTTTCTCATCGGGAACAAACGAGCAAGCACGATCCTGCGTGGAACCGTTCGTGCGTTGCAATCTCCTGTGAATTACCGGAACTGCAGCCGGGCGCTCGCGCCTCAATCCACATTGTGGTCGGCGAACATCTTCAGGCCGACGAAGCTGGCATCGGGCTTCGTGACCAGCCGGGTCGGGATGTTGCGCAAATAGTCCTGGAAGCGTCCCTTGGCTTCGAAGCGTGCGCGGAAGGCCGAGGCTGCGAGGAAGTCCGGGAATCGCGGCACGATCCCGCCGGCGACATAGACGCCGCCGCGGGCACCGAAGGTCACCGCGAGGTTGCCCGCGACCGAGCCCAGGATGGCGCAAAACATCTCCAGCGTCGCGCGGCTGACCGGGCAGCTGCCGTCCAGCGCCGCCTTGGTGATGGCGGCCGCGTCGCGGTGCGGCACCTGAGCGCCGTCGATCTCCGCCAGCGCCTCGTAGAGGCTTTGCAAGCCCGAGCCCGACAGCGCGCCGCGCTCGATGGAGACATGGCCGAAGCGCCGGCGCAGGCACGCGATCACGCGCTCCTCGCGCTCGTTCTCTGCCGGCAGGGTGGCGTGGCCCGCCTCGGTGACGACGGCCAGCCGCGCCCCATGCCGCTCGACCAGACAGGAGACGCCAAAACCGGTTCCGGGCCCGACCACCAGCAACGGTTCTCCGGGGAGGCCATCTTGTCCGCCGAGCGGGATCAGATCGGCGGGCCGCAAGGCGGGCAGGGACCAGGCGACCACCTCGAAATCGTTGAGCACATGGACGCTGTCGAAGCCGAGCGTCGGCTGGAGCTCGTTGCCGTCGATGACCCAGGGGCTGTTGGTCATGACACAGCGGTTGTTGGTGACGGGACCCGCGACGGCCAGCACGGCTCTCTGGGGCGGCTCGCCGCCGGCCCGGCGCGCCAGCACGTCGACAATGGCTTCCCGGACGGTCGGGAAGTCGGCGACCTTCACATAGTCGACCGGCCCGGTCTGGTCGCCGTTGCCAGGTCCGCCTTGGCTCAGCGCAAAGCGCGCATTGGTGCCGCCGATATCGGCGAGAAGAATTTTTCCTGTCTTGCCGATACCCATAGCCATTTGGTTGCCGCGGCTTTGCCGGCCTACGGGAACCTTTGCCTCCGCTCTTGATCCGATCCGCAGTTTGCGGACGGTCTGAGAATCCTCGCTTGATTGTGCCTAGTCAACACGAACAAGACCAAACCGTTGCATCCTTAAGACGATCCTTGCCCGCCAGCGCGATATGGCCATACGGAGTCGGTGGTTGCGAAGCCGCGCCGGAAGACCGACATTGGAGGGAGCGCCCAGCGCCGGTCGCGCCGGGCAGATGGAATGGGGCCTTGCGATGAAGATTTCCGACCGCGACGTGCTGCTGGTGATCGACGTCCAGAACGATTTCTGCACCGGCGGGGCGCTGGCCGTGCCCGGTGGCGAGAAAGTCGTGCCCGCCATCAACCGTATCGCCCAAAAATTCGCCAATGTGGTGCTGACCCAGGACTGGCATCCGGGCGACCACGTCTCCTTCGCGGCGAACCATGCGGGCAAGCAGCCGTTCCAGACCATCGAGCTGGACTACGGCACCCAGGTGCTCTGGCCGACGCATTGTGTGCAGGGCACGGCGGGCGCCGAATTCCATGGCGGGCTGGACGTCACCCGGGCGAGCCTGGTGGTGCGCAAGGGTTTTCGCCGCGGCATCGATTCCTATTCGGCGCTGTTCGAGAACGACCACAGGACACCGACGGGCCTGCTCGGGTACTTGCGCGAGCGCGAGTTGAAGACCGTCTTCGTCGCGGGGCTCGCGCTCGACTTCTGCGTCCGCTTTTCGGCAGAGGACGCCCGCAAGGCCGGGTTCGAAGTCGTGGTGATCGAGGATGCCTGCCGTGGCATCGACCTCGACGGTTCCGTCGCCGCGGCCCATCGCAGTTTTGGCGAGCTCGGCATTTCCGTGATCAGCTTCGAGGCATTCCTGTGAGAATCGCGAGATAGCCATGGCGGAGAAGACAGGCAAACAGCTAGGCGGGCCGGATCATGTCCCTGGCGATCCGCTGCTGTGGCCGTTTGCGGCGGCGCGGCTCGCCATGGACGCCTGTTTCTGGTGGATGGAGCGCGGGCCGGCCGAGCCGGCCGACAGCAGCCTGCCGTGGACGACGCCCAACACGGTCGCGCTGGAGCTTGCGACCATGCGCCTGCGCGATTGCACGAAGAACCGATCCGGCCAGCCGGCGCTGGTCTGCGCACCCTATGCGCTGCATCGGGCCCTGATCGCCGACTTTGCACCGGGCCACAGCGTGGTGCAGTCGCTGCAAAATGGCGGCATCGACCGGGTCTATCTCACCGACTGGCGCTCGGCCACTCCGGACATGCGCTATCTCTCGATCGACAGCTATCTGTCCGATCTCAACGTTGCCATCGACGAGATCGGCGCGCCGGTCGATCTCGTCGGCCTGTGCCAGGGCGGCTGGCTGTCGCTGCTCTACGCGGCGCGCTTTCCGGCCAAGGTGCGACGGCTGGTGCTAGCAGGCGCTCCGGTCGACCTGTCGATCGATTCCGCGCTATCCCGGCTCGCCCGCAACGCGCCGGGAATGGTCTACGACCAGCTCGTCGCGCGTGGCGGCGGCAATGTCAGTGGCGAGGAGATGCTGCGCTTCTGGTCCAGGACGCCAAGCCGCGAGGATATCGCAGTCGCCTTGCAGAAGGGGCTATCCAACGAGGAAGGCGCGGCGCTGCTCGCGCGCTTCGACCAGTGGAACGTGGAGACGCTCGATCTGCCGGGCGCTTATTACCTCGAGATCGTCAACCGGATTTTCCGGGAGAACCGGATTGCCGGCGGCAACTTCGTGGCGCTCGGCCGCCCGGTTGATCTGAAGGACGTCAAGGCGCCGATCTTCATGCTGGCCGGGCTCGACGACGAAGTGGTACCGGCGACGCAGGCGCTCGCCACCGCCGGCCTTGTCGGCACGCCGCCAGCCTTCATTGCAGCGGCCTCCGAGCCGAGCAATCACCTCGGCCTGTTCATGGGCGCGCGGACCCACGCGCATGCCTGGCCCCGGATCGCCGAGTGGCTGCGCAACGATCTGACCGGCGTCCTGGCCCGCAGCGCCTGAGCTCGCCGGCCAGAGCGAGGCGCAAATCCGTTATGCATGATGGCGGATGGCCTGCACGGGGCCAGATCGATGGGCTAAATAGGTGCGGAGCTGACGGCTGCGGCCGGCCGGGAAAAAATTAGAGGTACTGCGCTCGATGACGTTCTACTCGATCTACGCCCATGGATTTGCGCGCGTGGCAACCTGCGTGACCACCTCCCACGTCGCCGATCCCTCGGCCAATGCCAAGGCCATCCTGGCGGCGGCCAATGCCTGCCACGAACAGTCGGCGGCGGTTGCCGTGTTTCCCGAGCTATGCCTGTCCGGCTATGCGATCGAAGATCTGGTGAAGCAGGACCCGCTGCTCGATGCGGTTGAGCGCGGTCTCGCTGCCATCGTCGAGGCCTCCGCTGCATTGATGACCGTTCTGATCGTCGGCGCGCCGCTGCGCTTTGGCCATCGCATCTACAATTGCGCCGTCGTCATCCATCGCGGCAATTTGCTCGGCGTGGTGCCCAAGAGCTACCTGCCGACCTACCGCGAATTCTACGAGGGACGGCATTTCGCCTCCGGTGCCGGCATCGCCGGTGAGGTGATCGCGATCGGCGATCTGCGCGCGCCCTTCGGCGTCGATCTGCTGTTCGCGGCGGAGGACGTTCCGGGCCTGACTATCGGCGTCGAGATCTGCGAGGACATGTGGATCCCGGTAACCCCGGCCTCGGAGCTCGCACTTGCAGGCGCCAGCGTGCTGATCAACCTCTCGGGCAGCCCGATCACGATTGGCCGGGCGCGCTCGCGCGCACTGCTGTGCCAGTCGACCTCGGCGCGCTGCCTCGCGGCCTACGTCTATTCCGCCGCCGGGGCAGGGGAATCGACCACCGATCTGGCCTGGGACGGCCAGACCTCGATCTACGAGAACGGCGTGCTGCTGGCCGAAGGCGAGCGGTTCCGCCAGGGGGGCCAGATCACGTTCGCCGACGTCGATCTCGACCTGCTCAGGCAGGAGCGCGCCTTGATGGGGACGTTCGACGACAACCGCCGGCAGCGCGGGGCGTTCTTCCGCAAGGTGACGTTCGCGCTGAAGCCGCCGGCCTCCGACGTCGGCTTCCTGCGCAAGGTCGAGCGCTTCCCGTTCGTGCCGAGTGACGAGAGCCTGCTCGAGCAGGATTGCTACGAGGCCTACAACATCCAGGTCGCCGGCCTCGTGCAGCGCATGCGCGCGACCGGCACCAAGCGCGTCGTCATCGGCGTCTCGGGCGGGCTCGATTCCACCCACGCGCTGATCGTCGCCGCGAAGGCCGTCGACCTGCTCGGCCTGCCGCGCGAGAACATCCTCGCCTACACCATGCCGGGCTTTGCCACCGGCAGCGAGAGCAAGAGCAATGCGCTGGCGCTGATGAAGGCGTTGCAGACGAATTGGCAGGAGCTCGACATCCGCACCACGGCAACCCAGATGCTGAAGGATATCGGCCATCCCTTCGGCAAGGGCGAGAAGGTCTACGACATCACCTTCGAGAACGTGCAGGCGGGCCTACGCACGGACTATCTGTTCCGCCTTGCCAACCATCACGGCGGCATCGTCATCGGAACCGGCGATCTCTCCGAGCTCGCGCTGGGCTGGTGCACCTACGGCGTCGGCGACCAGATGGCGCATTACAACGTCAATGCCGGCGTGCCGAAGACGCTGATCCAGCATCTGATCCGCTGGGTGATCGCCTCGCAGCAGTTCAGCGACGACGTCAACCGGACGCTTGCCTCGATCCTGTCGGCCGAAATCTCGCCCGAGCTGGTTCCAGTCAAGCCGGGCGAGAAACCGCAGAGCACCGAAGCTTCCGTCGGCCCCTACGAGCTCCAGGATTTCAACCTGTTCTACACGCTCCGCTTCGGCATGCGGCCGTCCAAGATCGCCTTCATGGCGCTCCAGGCGTGGAAGGATGTCGCCAAGGGCGAATGGCCGCCAGCGTTTCCGAACGATCGGCGCAAGGCCTACGATCTTCCCGAGATCCGCCGCTGGCTCGAAGTGTTCCTGCGCCGCTTCTTCGCCTTCAGCCAGTTCAAGCGCTCGGCCATGCCGAACGGCCCGAAGGTTTCGGCCGGCGGCTCGCTGTCGCCGCGCGGTGACTGGCGCGCGCCGTCGGATTCGAGCGCCGCGGCATGGCTCGAGGATCTCGAGCGGAACGTACCGAACTGAATGGCGCGGCGGATCGACATTGCCGGGGAGGCGATCTGATGTCGGCCGGGGAAGGCTCAGAAGCGGGTGAAGAGGCCAGCGTCGTCAACGGCCTCTACATCTTCGACATCGAAATGCGTGACGGCAAGCGCGGGCAGGCGAGGGGCGTGGTCATGCTCTGCGACGGACGCATCATGGGCGGCGACAGCTATTTCTACTACACCGGCAGCTACACGTTCCGGAACGGGAAGTGGCGTGGCGACCTGATCGTCAATCAGCACACCGAAGCGGTCGGCCGGTCTCTCGTCTTCGGAGGCAGGGAGGTCACCTGCGGCTTTTCCGGCGACTATTTCCCCGGCGGCGCGGAAGTCGAGGGCATGGCGCTGGTCGGCAAGACCAGCGTGACGTTCACGGCACGGCTGACGCTGAAGGACGCAATGTGAGCGCGATCTGATCGGCTCACTGGTGAACGGCTTCGTTCCACTCAGGAACCTTCGCACCGACAGAACGTTCGCGTCTGTTGTTGTGATTTCCTGAGGAGAGGGACCATGCCAAAGCATTTGATGTTGTCGACTGCAGCCATCGGACTCGTGCTCGCATCAGGCTACGCCTATGCTCAGGCGCCCGGTGAGCGCAGAGACGAGCCGAAACGGACCGAGGAACCGGCGAAAGGCGCCGCGCCGCAGCGCGGTGGATCGGCCCAGGAACGAGTTCAGGAACGCGTTCAGGAACGTGCGCAGGGCGCCCAGGAGAGACTGCAGGGAGCAGGCCGCGAGGAAAAGGCCGGCGCTACCAGGCACGATGAACCGAAGGCGAAGGATCAGGCGCAAGAATCTCGCGAGCCTGCGCGCGATCGCAACCGCGAGGCCGAAAGCGCGAAACCGGGACGCGACAGCGGAAAGAGCAGCGCCGAGACGAAGCAGGACAAGTCCGCACCGCAGAAATCAACCGCCGAGTCCGAGAAATCCAAGGCCGGCCCCGCTGGCCAGCAGAACGAGCGCACGGGCGCAACGGCCAATCAGAACGAGCGCAACCAGAGCCAGCCTCCGCGCAATGCCGAGCAACAACCGCCGGCGCAACTGAACAACCGACCCGCAACAGCGACGGACACGAGCCGGACGGCCCCGACCAACAATGCACAGACCGCGCCGGCCGCCACGGGCACGCAGACCAATCAAGCCAATCAGACAACCCAGACCAACACGCAGGTCAATCAGCAGGCCCAGCTGACCTCCGAGAAGCAGGTGCGGATCTCTGAGACTGTGAGCCGCGCAAGCCTAGCGCAGCCGGAGCGGAATCTGAACATCTCGATCCGGGTCGGCGAGACGATCCCTCCACGCGTGCGTCTCTACCGGCTTCCGCCCGAGATCGTGTCGATCGAGCCCGAATATCGCGACTACGAATATTTCGCGACCGATGACGACGTCGTCATCGTAGAGCCGCGCACGCATCGCATCGTTAGCCAGGTGCCGCGCGATCCGTCGCGAGCCCGTGCGCAAATGGGCGGCAGTGCCTCGTCAAGCATGGCGGCCGCCGGCGGGAGTAACGTGAATTGCCGCATCATGCGGCGTGACGCCTCGGGCAATGTGGCCCAGGCAGAACCGTCGACCGTCGGCTCGACCGCGCGCACCGATTCCCTGAGTGTGACGGTTCAGATGCCCGGCGGCGGCTCGTCAGCCCCGATCGCCCTCGGCGTCCCGGCGGGCAACATCGTGGTCGCGACGCAAGGGCAGGACGACTGCACGGTGACGATCGAGCCGCAAACGCGCTAAGCGTCGGAATTGACAAGACCGCGCTGAAACGACAACGCGCCGCCGGGCTGAATCAGCTCGGCGGCGCGTTGTCGTTTCAGCGCGGTCTTGTCAATTCCGACGCTTAGCGCGTTTGCGGCTCGATCGTCACCGTGCAGTCGTCCTG
>NZ_SPQT01000081.1 GCF_004571025.1 Bradyrhizobium niftali
GCTCGAACACAGGAACTGCGAGGTAGGAGGAGCATGCGATGACGTAACCCCATCAACAGGTTCCAGCCGAGGTCTGCGAGAGGATGAGACGAGATGGAGGTTCGGTCTTCCCGGCGCATGCGAACACTGGTGACCCAAATGGCCCAATCGAGGCCTGTCCGCTAATGAGAACGCACGCGCGCTGATATCCATGATGGCCCGGAGAAAATGCTCCAATCAAAGGCCGGATACATTGATGCAAGACCACTCACCACCTGATCGACGAACCTCTTGCTACGCACGGCCGGACCATACATTTGGGTCATTTTCCGACTTGGGCGCGCGCGGTTACGAGGTCCGCTTTACCTCCGGTTGAGCCGGCACTCAATAAACGGATATCGTCAGGCCGCTTCGGCAAGTCCGAAAAGTGCCAAGGTCGGAAGTCAATCGGCGTGTGTATTCAAGCCCGGCATGTCACTTCCTAGCACTTGGCTTGGTCCTCCCAGTCCTCCCACTCCACATCATTGATTTCCAGATAACTGGAAACGGCTGCGCCAATGGTTGGGAAAAAATATTGCTCGCCAAGCTGCGAGAACAGTCCGAATCTCTTCAGCTTGTCCTTTACTGGATCTTTCAGTTCGGCAAAGCACAACTCGATACCCTGCGCGTGCAACGCCTCGTCCAATTCGGCGACTGTATCGCCGGCGGAGACGTCCACGCTGGTGACAGGTTCCGCCGCAACGACCAGCCAGCGTACGGACGTCGGCGATTTCGCCACGGCGTCCAGTACGCGCTCCTTGAAGAACTCCGCGTTGGCGAAGAACAGAGGCGCATCCCACCGAAACAGGACCAGCCCGGGGATCTGGCGCGCATCCGGGTATCTTGTGATGTCGTGATAACCCTTGACGCCATGGGCGCGACCCAACACGGCGGAGTGTGGGCGCCAACCGTCCCATAAGAACTCGGCGATGGCGATTGCGATTGCCAGGCCAATTCCTGGAATCACTCCGAGCACCGCCACGCCGACGAAGCAGACCATCGATAGCCAAAACTCCCACTGCTGAATCCGATAGATTCGTTTGAGGTCGGTGACCTCAAACAAGCTGATCGCAGCGGCGATGACGACGGCCGCCAATGCCGCGGTGGGCAAATGCTGAAGGAGGTTTGGCGCCACCAGCAGAAGGATGGCGATGGCAAGCGCGCCTACTACGCTGGTAAGCTGGGTGCGGGCGCCGGCGGCTTCGGCAACTGGAGTCCGCGAAGAGCTGCTGCTGATCGGGAAACCTTGAAAAAGGCCGGTTGCCAGATTGGCGGCGCCAAGCCCGACCATCTCCTGGTTGGGATCGACATGAGTGCCCAACCGTGCGGAATAGGAACGCGAAAGTACGCTGGTGTCCGCAAACGAAACCAGGGCGATGGCGCACCCGCCGACCAGTACCGGGACGATATCGCCGTAGTTGATCCAGGGGATTGCGAACCCCGGCAATCCCTCTGGAAGGGGACCAATGACCGCCACGCCGTAGCGGGTGCCGAGATCAAGCGCGCCGACGACGGCGGTCGCCGCAACTACCGCGATCAGAATGCCCGGCAGCCGCTTGCTGTCCTTGAGCAGCAGGATGACGACCAGCGTGCCGAGCCCAAGCCCGAATGCGACCCAGTTTGTCTTTCCTTCAAGCATTGCATCGGCGATCGCCCATAGGTCCCGCAAAGGTCCTTCGCTTCTGACTGAGAAACCGAAGAACTTTGGCAGTTGGCTGATCAAAACGGTCAACGCAATTCCGTTCATATAGCCATAGCGTATCGGCTTGGAGAGCAACTCGGTGACAAAACCCAGGCGCGCGATGCCGGCTAGAATGCATACCGTCCCTGAAACGATCGCCATCATGGCAGCGAGCGTTGCGGCGCGAAGAGGATCGCTACCAGACAGCGGAACGACAGTGCCGAGGATGACAGCTGCCAGCGCAGAGTCGGGTCCCAGCACGAGGATGCGGCTGGGGCCGAACAACGCGTAGACCAACAGGGGTACGATCGTTGCGTACAGACCGTAGATACCAGGCAAGCCCGATGCTACCGCGTAGGCAATTCCAACCGGGACCAGCATCGTCGCAAGGACGAGTCCAGCGAAGATATCGTGCGGAAGCCACGCCGTCTCATATCGATGGAGGGTTTCGATTCCGGGCAGCCAGTGGATCCAACGCCTCATTGGCGACCACTCCCAGATCCGGTCGGACTCGCTCGCCACGCGTCATGCGTTGGCTGCGTTGTCCCGCTTAGAACTAAGTCAGGCTGTTCCGTCCTCGGCAAGCGGAGGAATGTCACATCTCCGCTCATTCGCGTCAATTTTGGCATGTCCGCGGCATGTCCGGTTAGGGTCAAAATGCGAAGAACTCAACCTGAGCAAATTTGGTCTGCCATGCCTCGGTGAGCGGACCTCGGTGAGGTGCGCCGCCACTTCGGTGATGGGCCAACAGGCGACATGCAGTGTATTACTCTATGAACAGCAGCCCCCGCTTCTTGTCGCCGTCGAACGTATTTACAGCGTCGAACAACCGCTTCCGCTCGACCAGCCATGGCTGGAAGTTGAAATTGACATCGAGCACGAAAACGAGGTCCTCGGCTTCGAAGTAGCCCCCAATTGGGGAGTGATGTCCGCTACCAGCACCAAAAATTTGAGCGCGATCGAAATTCACGATGTAGCGTCGACCCGGATCGTTGGTGCGACGGAGATGCTCCAGAAACTGATTCTCGCTGAGATCGCGTAAGACCGTGACTTTCCGGCTCGTGTTGGTCTGGGCGACTTTGGCCAGCTCGTCGAGCGTGAGACCCATGATGCATACGCCTGTCCAGCAGCTCCATGTACCGGCCAGCACCTTGCCCTCCGTCCTTGCCGCCTCGCCGAGCGACCGGTAGGCATTCGCAACAGCTGCAGGTCCGCAGCGAGAGCCATTTGACTGCCAGTCAACGTGTCTTTGGAATGTGGCTGCCACGGGCAGGTGCCACGCACGCTCCATAAGCTCCGGTGTACGTGTTACCGATGACGCTATGGCGTCTGCTGGCACGTGCGATTGACCGACCACCAGGGCGCCGGCACAAACCAGACCCACGGCGATAACCATGCTGCTGATACTGACGTAGCGCCATCGCTTCATGGCTCAGAACCTTAGCGGCAATGACGACATTGGCCGGCAAGATTATGCTAACTGGCGGGAGATATCGTGTGAGCGCCCCATGGTGGGCAACGGCTGCTCTCGATGGCGGCAGTCAGCCTGTCCCGCTGACGGCCAATAAGCGAGGCGAGAAAGAAGCGGCCGGAGATGAAGAGCTTCGCTGGCACGTAGTGGGACCCTGATGGAATTGGAAATCAGGACTTGTCGTGCGCGTACTTCTCCAAAAGCAGCCGATTATATTCATCTCTCACGGCTCTTCGCGAAATATGCCTTTTTCGGTCTTTGGCAATCTTCAGAAGATCAGGATCTGTCGGTGCCCGTGATTTCCGCCTAAATCTCGCAAAGAGTGGGGTACCAGGCGCCGACGTCCTTCCAAACAGCCGGTCAAACCATCCCATTGTGTCCTCCCGGACAGACCGCGATTGCAACATTATCACCGTGAATTTCGAGGTCAAAGGGACAGTACTACTGCATCTTTTTGAAAAGCTTGCCATCACACGGCCCGCGCGATGCAGTTCGAATGTCGGTAAGGGGCCACAAACGGAGTTTTCGGTGACCTTGTACCGGTTGGCCATATCGGCCAGCACGGGTATAATTTTCTCGTTCCTTTTCTTTCGGGCGTTTTCACCCTGGGCATTTTAGGAAGTTGTCATGGCGCCGCGCGAACATTGGCAGATGGATGCCAGCGCCCCTGAGCTCTATGAGCGCTATCTCGTCCCCGCCATCACGTCGATTTGGGCCAAGGATCTGCTCGACCGTACCAGACCGACAAAGGGGGAAAGCGTACTCGATGTCGCCTGCGGAACCGGGGTCGTGGCGCGGCTGTTGGATGAACGAGGGCACGTCGGGAGGTTGGTTGGCATAGACCTCAACACGGCGATGTTGACTGTGGCTCGGACGAAATCGACCAAGGTCGAGTGGATCGAAGGGAGTGCGCTGAACTTGCCATTCGAGGCGCATAGTTTCGATGTCGCGCTCTGCCAACTCGGACTGCAATTTTTCCCTGATCGACCGCTGGCTCTCAAAGAGATGGCCCGGGTTCTCAAGCCACGAGGTCGCGTCGGGATCAGCGTCTACAGCGCCATCGAGCAAACGCCAGCCGCGCACGCTTTCGTGCAGGCGCTCGACAGTTTTCTCGGAGCCCAGTCCTCACGGACGAAACGCTCCGAGCATCTTTCCTGCGCTGCCGAAGAGCTCGGCAACTGGGTGCGGCAGGCTGGTTTTGAGGACGTCAATGTTGCGACCGTATCCAAGCAAATTAGCTTTCCCTCAGCGCTGGATTACGTCCGCTTCCAACTCACGGCGACCCCGATGGCTGCGCTTTTGAAGGGCGAGGATGGTCCCGGGCGTGAACGCAAGATGGCCGCCATCGCCGACGACGCAGCGGCTCGCCTCGATCCCGCTATGCTGGCGAACGGCGGACTGACATTCCCGCAACAATCTTTCGTGGTGACGGCTTCGCTCCACTGAGTCGGCTGTGGGTCATTCGCGACGTTTGGAGCCGACGCTGATGACATCCACTCTATCCTAACTGGCAGACGTTTTCAGGATTGATCGGCGACTCTCAAAGATGCCAGGAGTGGCCGTCGCCCGCAGTCAGCTCGTGACGTTTTATCGCGCCCCTGCTCAAGCTGTCTTGCAGTAGGCTGACCCACCTTGGTGCTCTGAAGACGAGAGCCGGGAGGAGCCCATGGACGTCACGGCCTGGCTGTGTGGTCTGGGGCTGGGACAGTACGCACAGGCGTTCCGCGAGAACGACGTCGATGCCGACGTGCTCGCCGACCTAACGGCCGACGACCTGATTGGGCTCGGTGTCACCTCGATCGGTCATCGGCGCAAGCTGCTCGCGGCGATCGCCGCCCTGCGGGTCGCCTCAATTTCGGTGGCCGCCCCTGCTATGGCCGCACCCGCCGCCGGCTCCGCCAGCGTCTCACTTGCAGCCGAGGCTGAGCGCCGCCAACTCACCGTGATGTTCGTCGATCTGGTCGACTCGACCGCGCTCGCGGCGCGGCTCGATCCGGAGGAAATGGCCGAAGTGCTGCGGACCTATCAGAGTGCAGTGGCGGGCGCGATCGCGCGGTTCGAAGGGCATGTGGCGAAGTACATGGGAGATGGTGTGCTGGCCTATTTCGGCTACCCGCGCGCCCATGAGGATGAGGCCGAACGCGCGGTGCGGGCCGGCCTCGCGGCGGTCGCGGCGGTGCACGGCCTGGGATCGGCGCCTGGCGAGACGCTGGCGGCGCGCGTCGGCATCGCGACCGGGTCGGTGGTTGTCGGCGAGTTGATCGGCGAAGGCGCGGCGCGCGAGGAGACGGTGGTCGGCGATACCCCGAACCTCGCGGCGCGGCTGCAAGCCCTCGCCGAGCCGGGCTCGGTGATGATCTCCGCCCGCACCCGCGAGCTCATTGGTGGACTGTTCGAACTCGCCGAGCTCGGCCTGCAGATTTTGAAGGGGTTTCCCGTTCCGGTGCGGGCGTGGCGCGTGGTCGGAGAAGGCGCCGCCGAGAGCCGGTTCGAGGCACTGCACGGAGCAGGTCTGACGCCGCTGGTCGGTCGCGAGCATGAGATTGGCCTGCTGCTCGAGCAGTGGGAGCGCGCCAAGGAGGGGGAGGGCCAGGTGGTGCTGCTGTCGGGCGAGCCTGGCATCGGCAAGTCGCGCCTCCTGCGCGCGCTGCGCGGGCGACTTGAAGATGAGGCGCATACGGCCCTGAGCCACTACTGCTCACCGCACCATCAGACCAGCCCGCTGCATCCGGTGATCGGGCTGTTGGAGCGGGCGGCAGGATTTGCCGCGGATGACCCCGCCGCAACGCGGCTCGACAAGCTCGAGGCGCTGCTTGCGCTCTCGAGCAATGATGTCAGCGTGGTGGCCCCGCTGCTCGCAGCATTGCTGTCGCTCGAGACCG
>NZ_SPQT01000082.1 GCF_004571025.1 Bradyrhizobium niftali
CTCCCTGCCCCTCCCCCGCAAGGGGGGAGGGAATGAGAGAGCGTTGCGCTCCTCACTTCGAAATGCGCGCTCCGTCAAAAATCCTCTCCACCAACATCGAGTTGCCGTGGTTCGCAGGGAGCGCTCGACCAGTAGCCGTTCTACTGTGCATGGGGTTGTTTTCGACATTTTTGTTTCCGCACGCGCAACCCGGCCGCGGCGACCACCATTCAGACCCCATTCATCCCGGTTCCGGTTCCATGGCCCCGTTCACGCAGAGGGACCTCACTTATGTACATTTCCAACGAAGGCCTGCTCGTCATCCTGTTCGTCGGCCTGGTCGCCGGCTGGCTGGCCGGCAAGGTGGTGCGGGGCGCCGGTTTCGGCATCATCGGCGACATCGTGATCGGCATCGCCGGCGCGTTTGTGGCCAGCTTCCTGTTCCCGAAGCTCGGCATTCGCATCGGCACCGGGCTCGTGTCGGAGATCGTCTATTCCGCCATCGGCGCGGTCATCCTGCTGCTCGTGGTGCGGCTGGTGCGCGGCGGCGGCCGGTTCTAGCGGCGCCCCGAGTTCAGTTGATCCAACTTTCGACCTCTCCCCGCCCGGGGAGAGGTGACATGTCTGCAAGAAAAAGCCGCAAGCCTGTGAAATTCCGGACTTGCGCGCCGGGCCATCAGGGGGTGATGTGCCCCCACAGGGGATCGGGTTGATTCAGCCGCGTTGGACAAGGGGCGAAAACGCGATGTTAATCCGGGTCAATTACTCCTGAAATTGCCTTTGAAATCAGGGGCTTTGCCCCTTACCCGAAAGAGACCAGACTGATGGCAGCCGTCCCAGGCGTTCGCCGTTCGGAGCTCGCTGACGCGCTGCGCGCTTGTCGCACGGCGTTCGTCGGCGTCGGCCTGATGAGCTGCATGATCAACCTGCTCTATCTGACCGGGTCGATCTTCATGCTGGAGGTCTACGACCGGGTGCTGCCGAGCCGCAGCATTGCGACGCTGGTCGGCCTGATCGTCCTTGCCAGCTTCCTCTACATGGCGCAGGGCGTGCTCGACATGATCCGCAACCGGATCCTGGGGCGGATCGGCACCTCGCTCGACGAAGCCCTGAACAAGCGCGTGTTCGACACCGTCGTGCGCCTGCCGCTGCTGGTCGGTAACCGCAACGAGGGCCTCCAGCCGCTGCGCGACCTCGACAATGTCCGCTCCTTCCTCGGCGGCATGGGACCGAGCGCGTTCTTCGACCTGCCCTGGCTGCCGCTCTATCTCGCCATCTGCTTCGCCTTCCACGTCATGATCGGCGTGACCGCCCTGGTCGGCGCCATCATCCTGGTCGGGCTGACGGTGGTCACCGAGTTCATGTCCCGCCAACCGGCGAAGGAGGCGATGGGGCTTGCTGCCCAGCGCAACGATCTCGCCGCCTCCAGCCGTCGCAATGCCGAAGTGATGGTGTCGATGGGCATGACCAGCCGGATGAACCAGCGCTGGAGCGAGGCCAACGAAAAATATCTCGCCGGCAATCAGCGTGCGAGCGACGTGGCCGGCGGCCTCGGCGCGATCGCCAAGGTGCTGCGCATGATGCTGCAATCCGCCGTGCTCGCGGTCGGCGCCTATCTCGTCATCCACCAGGAGGCGACCGCCGGCATCATCATCGCCGGCTCGATCCTGTCGGCCCGCGCGCTGGCGCCGGTCGATCTCGCCATCGCGCATTGGAAATCCTTCGTCGCGGCACGCCAGAGCTGGCAGCGCTTGACCCGCCTGCTGGAGCAGATGCCGGCGCAGACGATGCCGACCCAGTTGCAAGCGCCCATCAGCCGGCTCTCGGTCGAGGGCGTCGCCATGGTGCCGCCGGGCGACCAGCGCCTCATCGTGCAGGACATCACCTTCGCGCTCGCCGCCGGCAACGGTCTCGGCGTAATCGGGCCGAGCGGCTCCGGCAAATCCTCGCTGATCCGTGCGCTGGTCGGCGTCTGGCAGCCGGTGCGCGGCAAGGTGCGGCTCGACGGCGCCGCGCTCGACCAATGGTCCTCCGACATGCTCGGTCGCCACATCGGCTATCTACCGCAGGACGTCGAACTGTTCGGCGGCACCATCGCGCAGAACATCAGCCGCTTCGACCCCGAGGCCGCCTCCGACGGCATCATCGCCGCGGCCAAGGAGGCCGGCGTGCACGAGATGATCATCAAGATGCGCGAGGGCTACAACACGCAGGTCGGCGAGCAGGGCGCCGCGCTCTCCGCAGGCCAGGCGCAGCGCGTGGCGCTGGCGCGCGCGCTCTACGGCAATCCGTTCCTGATCGTGCTCGACGAGCCCAACTCCAATCTCGACACCGAAGGCGACGAGGCGCTGACCCGCGCCATCCGCGCCGCCCGCGAGCGTGGCGCCATCGTCGTCGTGGTGGCGCATCGGCCCATCGGCGTCGAGGCGGTCGACCAGATCCTGGTGCTGCGCGACGGCCGCATGCAGGCCTTCGGCCCGAAGGAGCAGGTGCTCGCCCAGGTGCTCCAGCCGCGCGTGACGCCGCCGGCACCGATCAAGGTCGTCAGTGAGGGCGGAGTGGCCAAGTCATGAGCACGATGGCGATCGGTGGCGGCAAGCCCGCGGCCAAGAGGACCGTGCGGGACTCCATCAGGTTTCACTTGATGCTCGGGCTCGGGATCGTGCTGGTCCTGGCCGTCGGCCTCGGCGGCTGGGCGTCCACGGTGCAGATCTCGGGCGCGCTGATCGCGCCGGGCCAGATCGTGGTCGAATCCAACGTCAAGAAGGTGCAGCATCCGACCGGCGGCGTGGTCGGCGAGTTGCGCGCCCGCGACGGCGACGTGGTCAAGGCCGGCGACATCGTGGTGCGGCTCGACGACACCGTCACCAAGGCGAACCTCGCCATCGTCACCAAGAATCTCGACGCCGCGCTGGCGCGCGCGGCGCGGCTCCAGGCCGAGCAGCGCGGTGTCGACAGGATTGAATTCCCGCAATCATTGCTCGATCGCGGCAACGACCCCGACGTCAAGACGCTGCTCTCCGCCGAAACCAAGCTGTTCGACGTCCGCGTCAACGGCCGTGCCGGCCAGAAGGCGCAGCTTCGCGAGCGCATCCAGCAGCTCAACGAGGAGATCGAGGGTCTCTCGGCGCAGGAGCGGGCCAAGGACAAGGAAATCTCGCTGGTGCAGCAGGAACTCACCGGTGTCCGCGATCTCTATGAGAAGCACCTGGTGCAGATCTCGCGCCTGACCACGCTCGAGCGCGACAGTGCCCGCCTCAACGGCGAGCGCGCGCAGTACATCGCCTCGCGGGCGCAGGCCAAGGGCAAGATCACCGAGACCGAGCTCCAGATCATCCAGGTCGACAAGGACATGGTGAGCGAGGTCTCCAAGGATCTGCGCGAGACCAACGACAAGATCGGCGAGATGATCGAGCGCAAGGTCGCAGCCGAAGACCAGCTTCGCCGCGTCGATATCCGCGCGCCGCAGGATGGCATGGTGCTGCAATCGACCGTGCATACCGTCGGCGGCGTCGTCACCGCCGGCGACGCGCTGATGCTGATCGTGCCGCAGGCCGACGATCTCCAGGTCGAGGCCAAGGTCAATCCGGTCGATATCGACAAGCTCCAGATCGGCCAGAAGACGCTGCTGCGCCTGTCCGCGTTCAACCAGCGCACCACGCCAGAGCTCAACGGCGTTGTCAGCCGCGTCTCGCCCGACGTCACCACCGACCAGCGCACCGGCCAGAGCTACTACACCATCCGCGTCTCGCTGCCGGCGGAAGAGATCGCCCGCCTCGGCGACTCCAGGATCATCCCCGGCATGCCGGTCGAAGCCTTCGTCCAGACCGGCGACCGCACCATGCTGTCCTATTTGATGAAGCCGCTGCACGACCAGTTCATGCGGGCGTTCCGGGAGAAGTGACGCGCGGCTAACCCTCCCCCAGAGGGCGGGGGAATCGCATCTAAGGCCGTTGCTCTGCGGCCCATCCTTCGAGACGCCCGCCTTTGGCGGGCCCTCAGGATGAGGACAGAGTGCGCGGCGGCAATTTCGACCGGCAAAGATGTCGCTTAGCCTCATCCTGAGGAGACCGCGCAGCGGTCGTCTCGAAGGACGAGGCGCGCGCTCAGGCCCCCGCCAAGGAGTCGTATGCGATTGCCCCGCCCTCCAGGGGGCGTGGAAGAGCAGGGACGATAGGCGCGCCGCGCCGTGCTTCGCTGCGCTCGCAATGACGGCTTGGCTGCGTCTTGCTATAGTTCGACTCAAGCCCCACGAACCCGGCGTTCGAACAATGCAGACTCCGCCCTCCATCGCCACCGAATCCTTCTCCGACGCGTCCGCGGCCGTCGCGCGGCTCGAAGAGATCTACGAACGCAACACGAAGTTCCTGCGCGACCGGTTCGAGGCCTATGTCAACGGCGAAGCGATCACGATGCGGGCGCGGGCCTACTATCCCTTTGTCCGCCTCACCACGGCGACGCATGCGCGGCTGGATTCGCGTCTCTCCTACGGCTTCGTCGCCGGTCCCGGTGTGCACGAGACCAGCGTCACGCGGCCGGATCTCTTCCGGGCCTATCTGACCGAACAGATCGGGCTGTTGATCCAGAACCACGGCGTGCCCGTAGAGATCGGCGAGTCGGCGGAGCCGATCCCGATTCACTTCGCCTATCGCCGCGACATCAACATCGAGGCCGCCATCACCACCGGCGAGAATTCCCTTGTGGCGCGATCGCTGCGGGACGCGTTCGACGTGCCCGATCTCGCCACCATGGACGATTCGATCGCCGACGCTACCTTCGAGCTTCAGCCTGGGGTGCCCGAGCCGCTGTCCCTGTTTCGGGCTGCCCGCGTCGATTACTCGCTGCGGCGGCTCTATCACTACACCGGCACGGATCCCGAGCACTTCCAGAACTTCGTGATCTTCACCAACTACCAGTTCTACGTCGATGCCTTCGCGCAGCTCTGCCAGCGGCGGCTTCAGTCCGGCGAGGCCGGCCTCGAAGCCTTCGTCGCGCCCGGCAATGTGATCACGCGGAGCGGCGGCGCGACGAGCGGGGACGCGCCGACGCGCACGCCGCAGATGCCTGCCTTCCATCTGGTCGAGCCCGGCTATCGCGGCATCACCCTGATCAATATCGGCACGGGCCCGTCCAATGCGCGCAACGTCACCGATCACGTCGCGGTGCTGCGCCCGCACGCCTGGCTGATGCTCGGCCATTGCGCGGGCCTGCGCAACACGCAACGGCTCGGCGACTACGTGCTCGCCCATGGTTACGTGCGCGAGGACCATGTGCTCGACCGCGAGCTGCCGCTCTGGGTGCCGATCCCGGCGCTCGCCGAGATGCAGGTCGCGCTCGAGGAGGCGGTCGAGGACGTCACGGGCCTCGAAGGCTTCGAGCTCAAGCGCCTGATGCGCACCGGGACGGTCGCGAGCGTCGACAACCGCAACTGGGAGATCTCTGGGCCCGAGGTGATCCGCCGCCTGTCGCAATCTCGCGCGGTCGCACTCGACATGGAATCGGCCGCGATCGCCGCCAACGGCTATCGCTTCCGCGTCCCCTACGGCACGCTGCTCTGCGTCTCCGACAAGCCGCTGCACGGCGAGATCAAGCTTGCGGGCATGGCCAGCGAATTTTATCGCCGCCGCGTCGGCCAGCATCTCGAGATCGGCCTGAAGGCGCTGGAGCGGCTCAAGCAGCAGGAATCCGAGCGGCTGCATTCGCGAAAGCTCCGCAGTTTCGCCGAAGTCGCGTTTCAGTAAAGGACAAGAGGACTGTCGTACGAACGCTAACGTCTCCGTGAGCACAGCGCCCCGGAATATCTCTGCCGCAGCAGGGTTATCAGGTCGTCCGGGGCCGCGTTGTCAGAAACAGGAGACAGGAATGATCACAGCGATGATCAGGTTCGTTGCGCTGGGAACGTTTGCGGCAGTGCTGGCGTCCCCGGCATATGCTGCAGGAG
>NZ_SPQT01000083.1 GCF_004571025.1 Bradyrhizobium niftali
CACCAATCACGCCGTCGCGGTTGAGATCCTGATTGAATAAAGTCTCGATCGACTCAAAGGACGCGCTCGTTCCGGAGACGTTGCTGAGAAGGCTGGACGTGAAATTGCCATTGCTGTCGGTATTCCACACCGTGTACACGCCGGTCGTCGAATTCTTCCAGGCTACCTCAAAGCCGGTCGATGTCGCCTCCGCACCAATCGGCGCCCAGCCGCTGAACTGTCCGGCCACGTATGCTGTGCCACCGAATTTCAGCAGGACATCTGTACCGGCACTAGACAGATAGAAGTTGTTTCCAGCGCTTATCAAACTGGTCGTTCCAGCTGCCTCGATCAATGTTCCGACGACCGGGTCAAACGCAGCCGAAAGACCGCTCGAATTGCCAGCTGCATCCGTTGCGGTCGCCGTGAATACATGCGCCCCCTGCGCAAGAGATCCGGTCGTGATACTCCATACACCATTAGACGTCGTCACCGCGGTGCCTAGCAAGCTGCTTCCTTCATACAACTTGATCGTACTACCCGCTTCCGCCGTTCCGGCAACAGCCATCGTGTTGGACGCGGCGAGCGTGTCCGAGACGATCGTCGGAGCATTGGGTGCGACCGTATCAACCGCGACGTTCAAGGCGCTGGAGGCCACGCTGATGTTGCCGGCCGCGTCCACCGCCTGGCCGGTGAAGACATGGGCGCCATCGACCAACGTGCCGGTCGCAAACGACCAGTTGCCACTGGCATCGACCGTGGCGGTGCCCACCTGGGTCGCTCCATCGAACACCAGGACCTTGCTGCCAGCCTCCGCGGTCCCAGCCAGCGTCAGCTGATTGGCCTTCGTGATGCCATCGCCCGCAACGCTACTGTCAGGCGAGAACGTCGCAATGCTCGGTGCGGCAGGCGCGGTCGTATCAGCGACGGTGCCCGCTGAAGAGGTGCCCGACGTCACACTTCCATCGCCAACCTGAATGACAAGTGGATGATCAGTCAACGCGACGTGCAGCTTCGAGACGTTCGTGTAGATCGCGATGGGACTGGTCCCGACGAGCGGGTCGTAAACGTAAACCACCCCATAGGATTTTCCAAGATTGACCGTCACATCACTAGTTGGGGACGCGATCTCCTTTTTTAGGTTCGGATCCCAGATGACATGCTCATCCCACACCACAAGATCAAACGTGCCATTGTGCTTCTCCAGTAACATCTGGGAGGCGCTCGATGGCATATTGTCCAGACTATAGGCCAGGCCGCCGGGCGTGAACGGTTGCGAGGCGTTGGGATCGCTCAAAATCGTCGTGAGGTTGTGTATTGCGGTCGCAACAAGCTTTGGACTACCATCATTGTTGAATAGGCCGAAATGAGCTTCCTTGTTCGTAAAGTTCGGATCAGATGCCTCATCGAAGAGCTCATACAGGAAGGTTTGCGCGACGCCGTCCTTGAACGCGTCCATCAGGGTATCGAGCGTGTACTTCGCCTGGACCGTCTGATCGACCCCGCTCATGGGATCACCCGTCATCGTGTCGTAGCCCGTTTCCGTGAAGATGACGGGCAATCCGGCCGCGTCCCATTGTGCAATCTTCACGTCGTTCAACAGGACCTGGTTCGGCGTGGCCCCCGACCAGACGTAGGCGTGAATATTAGCGTAGTCGGCCGACGACGAGAGATTTCCTACCTGGCTATAGTTGGCGCTGTTCGGCTGAGATAGCGTGAGATTGTAAACCGGCACGTCCGCCAGGTTTGCATCGGCCTGAACGGCTGCATAAAGTGCTTTCTGGAATGCAGCCGCGCTCGATAATGACGAACTGCCATTGTACGAAAAGGTCTGGATATCCACCTCATTGGGGCCTTCGATCGCGAACAGCCCGTTCGGATGAGCTGCGACAAATGCGTCCAGCTGTTTGATGAATGTCGAGAGGTTGGTTCCTGGCGGAGTGAAAAAGTCAAACTTGATTCCATCACTCGCCAGTTGTGAATACGCCGCCTGAGCGTGCGCCGTCGAGAACATGCTGCCGTCGCGGACGGTCGTCACTCCAAGGTACGCGAGTGAACTCTCAACCAGTCCAACATTCTCGTACACGGTCCAGTTGCCAAGATGGGTATTTACGCCGATGGACTGCACAAACTTGGCGGCGTCGATCGCTGTCACATTTGATATGGCGGTCGTCATTATAAGCCCTGCAACGACGACCAGGAGGCGGTCGTATCGAGTCACAGACTAGGCGACAAGCATTGCAATCGATTGAACGGCTGTTTCTCGTTTTTATCGAAGAAGGAAGATCAAGGTCGAGCTGGTAGCGATAATGATGCTTTAAGATTGGCGAACGTTGAAGCTGCGTCTCACGAACGAGAGGCCCCGCCCCCGTGCAACTACGGATATTTATGTGTTACCAAATCGACCAAGCGCATAGATTTCCAACTGCAGAGACACAGCATTTACCGATATTTCACGCTAGTTCTGCGACGAAAGGCGAGCGGCGAGGCAAGGAACACATGCTGCCTCTCCTAACAGCGCCGCGGGCGCTGGCGCGGTGGGCGCGCCGGCGTTGGCGTGGGCTACTCAGCGAATGGCTTGCCCATCGCCACCACGGGCTCCGGACCAGGCTCTCCTGAGCAACCGATCGATTCAAATAACCGGTAGAAAATTTGCATCGGACCTTATGCCCGCGTGCGGAGGGGTTGCCCCAGAAAGCGTGACCAAACCAAATCAGACACCAGGGGGGAACGGTGCTATCAACAGGAATGAAGATATTCCTGTTAGTGGCTTTCATGGTCGTAGGCTGGTCATCCGCGTCCGCCGAGACAAACGCTCCGGATTCGCTGAAAGGGGGATCGTCCCTCCACGATGAAGTTAAAGCGGCCAGGGCCAAAGAGAAGGCGGACGATGTTCGTGGGCCGAAAGAACGATGGTGGGATCGCGACGCCGAAGGGAAGCGGCCTTGGGACAAACCCACGAGCACATCAGAAGGGTTTCCAAAGCCATAACGACTGCCGCTGCCTTGAGAACGCGTAACGCTTTCAGCGGTCACTGACGCCTGTTGCCGAACTCTGGTGGACGCGTGTTTTTTGTGTGGCAATAGCCGGCAATCGTGGCGGCCGAGTTGACGGTATCGACCATGACGAGCGATCGATCGATCGATCCCTCTGGTGAATACGAAAGACGCGGCCCGGCATTTTGCGCCGGGCCGCCAAGGCGGCGAAAAGATCAGACGTATTGTACAACCGACGCAGCGTCGTTGCCGGTCGCGAAGCCATAGCGCGGTTCGAAGCCAAAATGGTGGCGTCGACCAGCGAGGCCGCGGTCCCGACCGTCACCGACAGCCGAAACCACTTGAAGCCGTTGTTGAAGTGTAAGCGTCGTTCTCAGGCCACGGCTTTGAGGTCGTGACGGCAATAGGCCCACGGAAGCAGCTCATCGATGTTGCTGTTTGGATGGCCGTTGACGATCCTGGTGAGGGCATCGGTCAGATAGGCAAGCGGATCGACATCGTTCAGCTTACAGGTTTCGATCAGGGAAGCGATGATGGCCCAGTGCTCGGCGCCGCCGTCGGAGCCTGCGAACAGCGCATTCTTCCGGTTGAGCGTGATCGGGCGGATTGATCGCTCGACCGCGTTGTTGTCGAGCTCGATACGGCCATCTTCGATGAAGCGCGTCAGGCCTTCCCAGCGTGAGAGCGCATAGCGGATGGCGTCGGCTAGCTTGCCCTTTTGGCTGATCAAAGCGAGCTTTGAGCGGAGCCACCGTTCGAAGGCTTCCGCCAGCGGCCGACCCTTCTGCTGCCGGACGAGGCGGCGCTCCTCGGCGCTGCGGCCACGGATGTCCTTCTCGATCGCGTAGAACTCGGCGATGTGCTGAAGCGCTTCGCTTGCGATGGGCGCGGGACCGGGTGTGGCAAGTTCGTAGAAGTTACGCCGCATATGCGACCAGCAGAATGCAAGCTGAACCTCGCCACGCTCGGCGAGCTTGCCATAGCCGGCATAGCCATCGACCTGCAGGATCCCCTTGAAGCCTGCCAGATGGGCGATTGGTCGGTCGGCTTTGCGATCGGGGGCATAGACGTAGGCGACGCCCGGCGGATCGGCGCCGCCCCATGGCCGGTCGTCCGCCGCATAGGCCCAGAGCTGACCGGTCTTGGTGCGCCCGCGGCCGGGATCGAGCACCGGCATCGTCGTTTCATCGGCAAACAGCTTTGGCCGTTGCCTGAGCTTGCCAAGGAGGCGCTCACGCAACGGACGCAGGTGGAAGGCAGCTTGTCCCACCCAGTCCGCCAACGTCGAACGATCGAGCTCAATGCTCTGGCGGGCGTAAATCTGGGCCTGCCGGTAGAGCGGCAGGTGATCGGCATATTTGGAGACCAGGACCTGGGCGACGGTGGCCTCGGTCGGTAATCCGCCCTCGATCAGCCGGGCCGGGGCCGGCGCCTGCATGATGCCGTCCTCGCAAGCCCGGCAGGCGTATTTGGGACGCCGGGTCACGAGGATCCGGAACTGCGCCGGGACCAGGTCCAGCCGCTCGCTCCGATCCTCGCCGATCCGGTGCAACTCGCCCTGGCAACAGGGACAGGTCTTGTCCTCGATGTCGACGACGACCTCGATCCGCGGCAGGTGCGTCGGCAAGGCACCACGGTTGCCGCGGCGCTTGCGAGCCCGCGCCTCACGGCCTTCAGGTGCGCTCACGTCCGCCGTCTCGCTGTACGCTGCCACTTGCTCGACGTCTTCCAGGCCCAGCAGCATCTGATCTTCAGGCAGCGTCTCTGCCCGCCGGCCAAACCGATGCCGCTGCAATTCCTTGATGATCTGACGCAGCCGCTCGCTCTCGCACCGCTCGGCGAGCAGCATCGCTTTCAGCGTCTCGGGATCGTCAGGCAGGGCGTCGCTCACACCCAATTCAGAGCATATTCGCCGCCATCTGGCGACGCGTCCGACGCTCCTGATTCACTTCGCCGCAGCGCCGCCAACAGCTATCCGGCCTGCGTTGGCTTCGACGTTTCCCGTGCCTCGTGCACAAGCCGCCAGTCGAGCCCCTCCAGCAGCGCCGACAATTGCGCCGCCGACAGACGCATCACACCGTCCTCGATCTTCGGCCAGCGGAAGATTCCATCCTCGAGCCTCTTGGCGAACAGACACAAACCCGTTCCGTCCCAGAACACCAGCTTGATCCGGTCCGCCCTCTTGGCCCTGAACACATAGACAGCTCCTGAGAATGGGTCAGCCCCCATACTCTCGCGCACCAGGGTAGCAAGCCCCTCCATTCCCTTGCGGAAGTCTACCGGTTTGGTCGCCACCATCACCCGGACCGCACCCGACGGACCGATCACCGGCTCGCCTTCAGCGCCTGGACGATCGACGCAATCATCGTTGGGTCCGCACCACGACCGGCCCGGATCGTGATGCCGTCGACTTCGATCTCGATGATCCCGCTATCTGCCTTGCGCACCACTTTACGCTCCTGGTGAGCTGCCGGCGCCGGTACCACGGCCTCCACCACCGCTGGCACAAACTGGACTTTGTCCGCTTCGGAATGACCGCCTGCTGCTTCTCGCAACTGGCGGCGCCAACCAAACAACTGCTGCGGCGACAATCCATGCCGTCGGGCCACGGAACACACCGAGTCGCCACTCGCCACGATCTCGGCGACGATCCGCGCCTTGTCGTCGTCGCTCCACTTCCGCCGACGACCGGCTCCGGTGAAGACCTCAAGCCGCCGCACCGGCTCCGCGATAGCACTATGCACTGTGTCCATTCTAAGCCTAACGGTCCGAACAAACCGCAGACTCGCAGATCACCCCGTCATCCGGTAGGTGGCCGCTGAACAGCGCTTACG
>NZ_SPQT01000084.1 GCF_004571025.1 Bradyrhizobium niftali
GGCTCGAACACAGGAACTGCGAGGTAGGAGGAGCAAGCGATGACGTAACCCCATCAGCAGGTTCCAGCCGAGGTCTGCGAGAGGATGAGACGAGATGGAGGTTCGGTCTTCCCGGCGCATGCGAACACTGGTGACCCAAATGGCCCAATCGAGGCCTGTCCGCTAATGAGAACGCACGCGCGCTGATATCCATGATGGCCCGGAGAAAATGCTCCAATCAAAGGCCGGATACATTGATGCAAGACCACTCACCACCTGATCGACGAACCTCTTGCTACGCACGGCCGGACCATACATTGGGTCAGCTTCGTCGTGGCGATATTGATCTCAAATCTTGTCGCTTGGCTGTTTGCTTCGATGACCGAGAGCAGACACAAGCAACTCGCCCGCTGGATGCTCCGTTGGCTCGCTCCTGTTCGGCTGCGATTCTCTTGGGCGAGATGAGCAAGGCCTAATCGGCGCGCTTGCGTTCGACTACCGCGACAAAACGAGAACTCGGCCGGTCATGGTCGCGCGAGGTGACAAAGCTGAGGATGGTGGGCGCACAAGGGATCGAACCTTGGACCTCTCCCGTGTGAAGGGAACGCTCTCCCGCTGAGCTATGCGCCCGGGACCATCATGCCGACGGCCGGACTTTCGGCCGGCCGGCGCATCAGAGCCCGCGATTTAGAAGTGCGGGCCGGAGGTGTCAAGTTTCCAGGCGCCCCGAGCCTGGAAAACCTTCCCCAGATCGCGCAACCCGGCTGCGAGGCCGCGTTTTGGCCGGCTTACGCGCCCTGCTGGCGGGCGCGGGAGGCGTGGGCCTGGAGCGCGCGGATGCGCTCGGCGAGCGTTCCGCCACCCTCGGGCAGGGTCCCTGCGGCCGCGCCGTTCGTCGCGGCGTCGTTGGCCGGGCGCGGCGCCGGCTTCGGCGGCTGGCCGGCCTCGGCCGCAAGCAAGGCCTCGATCGGCGAGTTCGGGCCCTCGAGCTGCATCGCCAGCTTTGCGACCTCGGCGGCGATGTCGTTGATGCGCTCGCGCAGCAGCGCGTTCTCCATGCGCTCGGTCGCCCAGGAGCTTTCCGCCTGCTGCTGGATCGCGTTGATGTCGCGCTGGAGTTTGGCGCGCTCGTCGCGCGCGGTGCGGAGCTGCTCCTCCAGCGCGGTCTTTTCCGCGCGGAGCTGCTCCACGGCGGCCGACGACTTGCCGCCGCTCAATGCGGCGATCTCGACGCGCAATTCCTTGATGGTGCGCTCGGAGCCATCGCTCGCCTGGCGGAGCTGGTTGTTCTCGTAGTCGCGCTCGGCGAGCAGCTTGCCTTGCGTGGCGAGGCGCCCCTCGAGGTCGGCGACGCGGCCCGAGAGCATCTCGGCCTCCTTCACCTGCACGATGAGCTGGCGATCGAGCTCGGTGACGCGCTGGCTCAGATTTTCGACGCGGCCGCGTGCATCCCCAAGCTCGCGCGAGGCGGTCTCGGATTCGGTACGCTCCTGCGTCAGCCGGGCCTGCGTCGCGGCAAACTCCTTCTCGGCGTCGCCGACGCGGTTCTTCAGCTCCTCGATCTGCGCGCGCACCGCGACCAGCTCGACCTGGCGGCTCTCCGCCATCATCGAGCGGTTCGACAGTTCGGAGTTGATCTTCGCGAGCTCGCCCCGCTTGTCGGTCAGCGCATTCTCGGCGGCGCGCAGGGCTTCGGTCTTGGCGTTGAATTCCTCTTCGGTGGCGCGGAGCTGCTCCTTCACCGCCTTCTCGCGCGCCTCCAGCGCGAAGATCGTGGCGTTCTTCTCGCCGAGCTCGATCTTCATGCGGTTGATGGCGTCGCTCTTCTTGCCGAGTTCGGCGAGCTGGCTCGTGGTCTTGTTCTTGAGCTGGTCGACGCTCATCTCGAGCCGTCGCGCCGACATGGCGAATTCGGCGCGGAGCTGGTCCTTGTCGGCCTGGATCTCGGCCATCGACAGCGGGGTGGCGGCCTCGAGCCGGCGCGTGGTCAGGCGCACCGCGCGGTTATGCACCAGCGGCACGATGGCAAGCCCGCACAGCATCGCGAGCAGGAAACCGATCGCCAGGTACATGATCGGTTCGACCATGGGCCAGAACTCCCAAAGCTAAGGAAAAATTTACCAACGACAATGCATGGCGGGCCGGCAAAAAGCCAGCCCCGCCCTGTTGTTAACGTGAATCCGGAATTGGACCGGTGGAGGGGAGTCTAGAACGGGTTCCAGGTCGCGCGAGGCGTGTATTTCAGGTAGCCAATATTGGCTCCCAGCCGCAGGCCGAGTCCGGAGCGGATCGGCACCAGCACGATGTTGTTGGCGGTGAGCGCCGTCATGCCGAAGCCGCCGATGATATAGGCCGAGCCGTCGAGGCCGGCGAAGCGCTGGTAGATCGCGTTGGTGGCGGGCAGGTTGTAGACCAGCGTCATGGTGCGCGCGCCGTCGCCGCCCCAGTCGAAGCCGAGCGAGGGGCCCTGCCAGTAGACGCGCAGGTCGCCGGCGTTCTTGGTGTAGAGCGTGCCTTCGCCATAGCGCAGGCCGGCGACGAAGGCGCCGGAGCCTTCCTCACCCAGAATATAGCCGTTCGGCAGGCCCCATTGGCTGACCGCCTTCTCGATGATCGAGGCGAGCCCGCGCGAGACGTTGCCGAAGAAGCGGTGACCGGCCGTCACGAGCTCGTCCGGCCCATAGGTGTTAGGCGTCGGGGACCGCTGCGGCGGCGGCAGGTTGGGCGGCGGCGCCTGCTGGGCGGAGGCCGGCACGATCCAGCCGACCATCGCGGCGAGCGCGAGCGCAGCAAGGCGTGATGCGAAAGTCATAAAAGAACCCCTGGTATCGAATCCGATCGCTTCCTTAACCTGACGCCAACAGGCACGGCTCTAGGTTGCGCCGAATGTCCCCTCGACTCGGATGTTATCCGCAGCAACTATGACGGCACAACGGCAGGAAGATAGCCCTTTGCGCCCCGGAATTGCCTTGTTCGGCCGCCTCGTCTGCCTCCTGACGGGCATTTGGATGGTGTGCGCATGGTTGCCGGCCCAGGCTGCCACCACCGAACGGATCGTCGTCAATCGCTTCAGCGGCGTCGCCATCGAGGGCTTCGACCCCGTCGCTTATTTCGTCGATGGCAGCGCCGCGCAGGGGACGGCCGAGTTCGAAGCCAACCTCTGGGGCGCGGTCTGGCGCTTCCGGAACGAGGGCAACCGGGCCTCCTTCCTGGCCCATCCCGAGATCTATGGACCGCAGTTCGGCGGCTATGACCCTGCCGACATCGCCCGCGGCGTCACCATCGCCGGCAACCCCCGCTTCTTCGCGATCGTGGCGCAGCGGCTTTACCTGTTCAGCCGGGAAGCCAATCGCGACGCCTTCGCCGCCAACCCGGAGCGCTTCCTCTACGAAGTCGGCAAGCGCTGGCCGGCGCTTCAGGAGCAGCTCAGTCAGTAGCAGCCGACCGCCTGCGGGTCGCCCCAGGCGATGAACTCCGGGATGATGAAGCCGGTATCCTGCCGCTGGCCGAAGCGGATCTCGCCGCCCTTGCCGTCGGTGACCTTGCCGCCGGCCGCGGTCACGACCGCGCAGCCGGCGCCGACATCCCACTCCGAAGTGGGCCCGAAGCGGGGATAGATGTCGGCGCTGCCTTCGGCGATCCGGCCGAATTTCACGGCCGAGCCGACCGTCCTTCTGACGGCATTGGGCCTGTTATCGATGAACGCTTCGCTTTTGGGATCGCCGTGAGAGCGGCTCACCGCCGCGACCCAGGGCTCGCCCGGCGCCGGCAGCTTGCGGGTGTGGACCGGCTCGGCGGCACCGATGGTAGCGCCGTCAAACCTGACGCGCTCGGCGCCGCGGCCGACGATGCCGCGCCAGAGCAGCCCGAGTGCGGGCGCGCTGACGATGCCGAGCAGGGGCACCCCCTGAGTGACGAGGGCGAGGTTGACGGTGAACTCGTCGCGGCCGGCAACGAACTCCTTGGTGCCGTCGAGCGGATCGATCAGGAAGAAGCTGTCGCGGAACGGCGGAGCGGCAAGCTGGGTCCGCTCCTCCGAGAGCGTCGGGATGTCGCCCGCCAGCTGCGCCAGGCCGTCCGCGATGATGCGGTCGGCGGCAAGGTCGGCCTCGGTCACCGGCGAGCCGTCCTGCTTGCCGTCGACCCGCATCGCCGCGCGGTTGACCGCGAGGATCGCTTCGCCCGCCTTCACCACCAGCGCGGTGAGCGGCTCCATCAGGCCGGATGCGGCCGCGCCGTCGATGATCCGCTTCACCTGCATGCCTCATTCATCGGCAATTCCGTTCCTGCTCGACTGATTCGCCCCGATTGATTCGATTGGGGCTTTATGGCCGCCCCGAACCGATCGCAAGCTAGCTGCCGCGGGCTTGCGAATGTTAGAACCTGCGGCATCCGTCAAGCATGCGTGATTCGCGGCGTCCAGCGCCGCGCAATTCCAGGAACCCTCCAGGACCCCATTATATGTCTGACGCCTCGTCGCCCGCGACCACTACTGCTCCCGATATGCTCGAACTCGCTGCGCTGCTGTGCTCGCGGGTTTGCCACGATCTCATCAGCCCCGTCGGCGCCATCGTCAACGGGCTCGAAGTCCTCGACGACGATCCCAAGCCCGAGGACCGCGAGTTCGCGCTCGACCTGATTCGCAAGAGCGCCAAGACGGCCTCCGCCCGCCTCCAGTTTTGCCGTCTCGCCTTCGGCGCGGCTGGCTCCTCCGGCGCCCAGATCGACCTCGGCGATGCCCAGACCATGGCGCGCGGCCACATCGAGGACGGCAAGTGCACGATCACGTGGAATCTGCCGCGGCTGCTGCTGCCGAAGAATCGCGTCAAGCTGCTGCTCAACATGCTGGTCGTGGCCCAGCACACGATCCCGCGCGGCGGCACGCTCACGATCGATCCGATCGGTGAGGGCGAGGCGATGAGCTTTCGCATCACCGCGGCCGGACACAATGCGCGCCTGCCGCAGAACATCGCCGAGCTCCTGAGCGGCGAGCGCGGGCCCGCTGCGGATGCGCACGCGATCCAGCCTTATTATACGCGGCTGCTCGCGCAGGCCTGCGGGCTCACCGTGACGCTCGCACCGGAAGGCGCAGCCATCATCGTTACCGCTTCGTAAACGCGCGCATCGCTCGTAAGACGTTAATCCAACCTTTACGAGGCGCTTCGGCTTGTCCGGAGCGCCTTATCTCTTTGTTGGTTCCGTTCTTTTCCACATACTCAACCATTATTAAACGCTTTGCGGTGAAGCTGGCCCCATTCCGAAATGGCGCATCACGCCTCGTGCGCGCCCTCCCTGTATGAAGGCCTGTTTTCATGGATGATCTGTTGCGGGAGTTCTTGACGGAGACCAGCGAGAGCCTGGACACCGTCGACAATCAGCTGGTGAAGTTCGAGCAGGAGCCGAACAACGCCAAGATCCTGGATAACATCTTCCGCCTGGTCCACACCATCAAGGGTACGTGCGGCTTCCTCGGCTTGCCGCGTCTGGAAGCGCTGGCGCATGCCGGCGAGACGCTGATGGGCAAATTCCGTGACGGCATGCCGGTGACGGGGCAGGCGGTGACGGTGATCCTGTCCTCGATCGACCGCATCAAGGAAATCCTCGCCGG
>NZ_SPQT01000085.1 GCF_004571025.1 Bradyrhizobium niftali
GTTCCGATACGATTTCGGTCGAACCTACCCAAGAGGGGATGTGCCTCGCCTGCAAATTCAAAAGCTGCCAAACGTCATCGGGTCTATCGATCAGGCCGCTAATGCCGATGACGTTCTTGAAAGGTATATCCATTGGGGCGCGGAAAATCTTGCGGAGTTCGCCGCAGGCAAGCCGCTAAAGCGGGAAATCAATCTCGAACTCGGGTACTAGCCTAAGGCAGTCGGGCTCTCGGCAAGACTCCTGCTGGTTATTAGGTGAGAGGCGCGTGCTTTCCAAGGAACTACGCGCCTCTACCACCACACTCTTGGTCATCCGTGAAGAATACGGAACGGCCTGAAAATACGCGGAAGTGGCCTCGATTTAGTATTCGATTTTGCAGGAAGGTCGGGTGTTGGGCCGCGCTTTCTTGCGTTCTTGGGATTTTGCTTTTGAGCGATTAGTGATTCCCTGACCCAGATCATCGGCATTCGGGAAAGCGATGAGCAAACCGCGGGATGATCGCCAGAAGGACCTGCTGCTTCCGGCCCTGGATCAAATCATCGATATGGGTCATCCGCTGGTGCGGTTGGCGGGGCTGATCGATTGGAACGTCCTGGACGATCGATTTAGCTCGGCGTGCCAATATAGGGTCGGGGCAGCCGGGCTTGCCGACGCGGCTTGTGGCTGGCCTGTTCATTTTGAAGCATATGCACAATCTGTCAGATGAGGTGCCGTGCGCCCGCTGGATCGAGAAACCCTACTGCCAATACTTCTGCGGTGAATGGCCCTTCTGCCAACGGCTGCCGTTCGATCGATCGTCGATGACCCGCTGGCGCCAGCGGCTTGGCGAGGAACAGCTCGTCGCGCTGATCGGGAAAGTCTGTCGGTGGCACAAAAGACTGGCGCCATCGCCCCCAAGGATCTAGAGCGGTGCTCGTCGATACCACAGGACTCGGCAAGCGCAAGCGTGCGCCGCTACGCTAGAGCTATCTGCGCCTATCCTTGTCTCTAGGAATTCCGACCACCCGAGACCGAGCGGGCGGAGACGCCCTGGACGTAGGCCTCCTGTACCAACACGGACGACGTTCTTAAACGCAATATCGAATGGGGACGCGAAGCATCGTCGATTTCGCAGCTGGCCGGCCAATCACTCGAGAAGTCAGCCTGCTAGGACTACTGAGGTATTGGATCGACTTGATCAACGCGGTGCTCTCGCCGGCTTAGCAGCGTAAGTGGCGGTTTGATGGTTTCCGTTACGAACCGCGCAGGCCGGCGTTAGACCTTGCGGAGTTCGTCGTCCGGCGGCTGTACAACGGCAAACTTGTCACTGCAACGCGGTTGCATTACTTACAGCAACATTCACGGTAACTCCAAGTCCGGGAGCCAGGCTCCACGTTGATCACCTTTCGGTTGTCTTCGAAAAGGCTGCAGCGCGACAAGCCGCGAAATCCTTCAATAGCCGCGCTCGAGATCCACAACGTTTTTCAGCGTCTGTCCGTTTAGGAAGCGATTTATATTTTCTTCGACGATCGGGAATACCCGCTTTGCATAGTTCGTTGGGACGCCAGACACATGAGGGGTCGCAATGACGTTTTGCATATCCCAAAGAGGACTGTTTGCCGACAACGGCTCACGCTCGAACACATCAAGCATCGCACCGGCTATTGCACCGCTGCGGAGGGCACTAATGAGCTCATCCTCAACAACCACATTACCTCTAGCGATATTTATTAAGAAAGCCTCGCGCCGCATGTTCGCGATTTCAGCAGCGCCGATCAGGCCTATCGTCTCCGTAGTTGCTGGTACAGCCAGGACGACAAAATCACACAGGGGCAGCATCTCTTTAAGCTCATGAGAGCCGAACACTCGGTCTACGCCTTCGGCCGTTTGAGAAGGATCTCGCCTAGATCCGACCACGGTCATTCCCGCGCTCTTGGCACGCCGAGCAATAGTCGTCCCAATCGAGCCCAACCCAACAATCCCAAGCGTTTTGTCACCCAGCGGGGCCACCATCCGAGGCGCCCATTTTCGTTCTGCTTGGTCGCGCAAATACCTACGGAAATCCCAGTGCAGCATGGTCGCGCCAGCCATTACGTAATCGGCAATTATTTCGCCCTGGACACTGCGCGCATTTGTCACGATCATGTGGGAGACCTTGTGGCGGATCGGAAGCATGGAATCGATTCCCACACTAGTGCTCTGAAACCAACGTAGTTTTTTGGCCTGATCTACCAGGTCAACAGGGAAGCTAGAACCAAGCAACGCGTCCGCTTCTGCTATGTGCTGCTCCAATTGGTCGACGTTCAGCGCTGCGATCGTGCGAACTTGCGGGAAGCGTTCTTCTATAAGACGCACAAACGACTCGGCGGAAGCGTGGTTCACAACCATTGTCATTGCAGAGCCTTGGACGGCCATATTCTCTCTCCAATTGGTAAGTTCTGCGCTCTCGTTCCATACCGTCGGGCCGACGCCGTATCCTTATTAAGGAAGTATCGTCCCCTACGTGGCGTCTAACCGCTTAGTCTAGGACGCAACCGCATCGCTTTGAAGGACGACTCCATCCGGAGCTCAGTCGCAGATTCGCGCGGACTCGGCCGCGGCATAGCGCGAGTGTTCAAGCCCGGCATTCCGTGCCCCCCCAAACAGCCGTTAGATGCGCTCTTTTGCACCAGATTTTATGGTAAGGATTTGCAGCTTCGAATTGATGCGTTTGCTCGCCCATCTTTGCACAAATCCTGCGTTGTCGCCCTGTGCTTGAGGATTTCGCGAGGAACTAAAGGGGCGAACGTATTGAGCTTTGCTACATATGCGAAAAGACCACACATATCGCCAGTCACTGCCGGAACTGTAGGCGAAGGTAGAATTTCTTCCGCAGGATTCGGCAGGATTGCGCCTTCTCTGTTGATTATGGTCTGATTGACCAACTCAGCGGCGTTGAAGCCGTTAAGCAATGCCGCGGTAATCGTACTGAAGCGGATAACTCAACGGCGGTCAGACACGGATGCGGCCGGCAGCGGCGTGGCTAGTGCAATATTGTCCCTTGCGATAACCTAAAGCGGCTCGGTCTCGTCTGAAAGCTGAACACCGTTCGTGACTTTCGTTGTGCAGCCCCGCGGGAATTCTACGTTCGAATGAACGAAACGCAGAATTTTTATAAGCGAGCAGCGCTCAATGCATTAACTCGCCACCCGCGCCATGTACAAAGCTATTACAACCAGTCAACTTTTTGCCCAAGGCGGTACCATTTCGTCAGAATCATCTGATGAGCTGATTCGCAACGTACGCCCGGCCAGATCTAGAGGAGACGATGGTGTCACCACCTACCCTGCATATCCATTTCGACAGCCGACGAGAGGCTTCTCCGGTAACCCATATGACCGAAACTCTTATCGATGCCGCGCTACGGCGCCATCCAGCGTTGGAGGGCAAGGTCAAGCTGACGACTAGTTGGAATTTGGAGAATGTTGCAGCTGCACTGGCGACAGCCGATATGTTCGTTGGCTTCCGAATGCCGAAGGAGCTGATTCGGGACGCATCACCGCGACTAAAAAGTATCCACGTCATAGGAGCGGGAGTCGAGCACTTACATCCTACGGAGTGGATATCGCCTGGGATCGTAGTCACGAACAACCGAGGCGTACATCGCCAGAAGGCCGCGGAGTCTATCCTTCTGTTTGCTTTGATGCTCAACAGTAACATTCCTGGGTTGGCGACCGCCCAACGGAACGCAAACTGGAATCCACTATTCGCGACAAGCATCAAAGGGAAAACTGCGCTTATCATCGGGGTCGGAGAGGTAGGGAGCGCCGGCGCAAATGAACTTCGAAAGCTTGGCTTGCGCGTTGTGGGCATTCGACGCAGCGGCACCCCTCACCCCAGTTGTGACGAGACCTATGGTCCCAGCGCTTTGCACGCTCTGCTGCCCCAGGCCGACTTTGTTTTCTTGACGACTCCGTTAACCAAAGAGACGCGCACTTTGATCGGCAAAGCGGAATTTGCACTTATGAAGCCAGGCGCAGGCTTTGCTAATTTCTGCCGCGCTAAAGTTTGCGATTACAACGCGCTTGGGGATTGCCTTCATTCGGGAAAGATCTCGGGAGCCATTTTGGATGTCTTCGATCCGGAGCCGTTGCCCGCAGACTCATGGCTTTGGACCGTACCTAATCTGTTTATTACCCCGCACTGCCTGTCGGACGACGCAGAGCAATATATTCCAATGACCCTCGACCTGGTGTTCGAAAATGCGAAGAGACTTCTTAATTTTCAGCCGATGAAAAATATTGTTGATCTTCAGCGGGAATATTGACTCGCCGCCAAATGACGGCTTCACGCGACGAATTCGTGCAACCATGCTGCGGGTTTGCAGATGTATTCGTAGGGCGTGAGGCCCCTCAGCGTCACTGCATCGCGGCGGTGCGTCAATCTGAGATATGCTCCGCCCTCTCGCGGCACGTAGGAGGCGGCACGGCGCATTCGGATGCGCCTCACGCATAACCGGAGTTATGTCGACTTTCAAAGCAGGGAGGGCAAGCAGCACCTCCTACGCTCGAAGTCGGCGGGTAAAGACCGCCTGTGCATACGGCTCATTTGTCGGGGCCTGCTACCTCGGACATCGAGGAGTTTATAGAAACTTGGTCGTCCGTGAACAAGGCTCTAAGCGATTGAGCGAGAGTCTGTTTCAGGGATACGGGGGCATTTTGACTTTGCAAGGATTCGGGGCTTGAGCGCCTGAACCTTGCAAATTCATTTGTGGATTCCCCTTCGCTGTAGAGCGTGATTCAGTGTTGCGTCGGAGGGGACGATGCGGCCGAAGAAGCGCAAGACGACGGGATCGATTGGGACTGGATCGACGGCGAGATCGCTCCGCTCTACAGCGAGAACGGCAGGCCGGGGATCGAGACCCGCTTTCATGATCGGGCTGTTGTTGCTCAAGGACATCTACGATGGCCACACCTTGCGGGATGTCATCGACCGTACCGAGACACTCACCGGCTGTGTGATCGAGCGGGCTTATGTCGACAAGGGATACCGCGGCCACGACGCACAAATTCCCCGTCGCGTCTACATCTCCGACCAAAAGCGCGGCATCCTCGACGTCATCGCGAGCTGCGCCGTCGCTCCGCCATCGAACCAATCATCGGACACCTGAAGACCGAAGGTTACCTCGGCCGCTGCTACCTCAAAGGCCGCGCCGGCGATGCCGCCAACGTCGTCCTCTCAGCCGTCGGCCAGAGCTTCCGCCGCATCCTCGCTTGGCTCAGAGAACACTTGTGCGTGCTACTCGGGCCGCTATGGCCTGACATTCCTCGTCAAGCCGCGCTCAATCCGGCTTCTTAACGGACGACAATTTACTTGATGAATAGCTGGCGCGGGATCTTCGTTAGGGCCTCATAACCAGTTTCAGTTACAACGAATGGCTGCGTGATCGTAATTCCCTCATTCTCAAGCCAAAGACCAGACATCATGTGGAAACACATGCCAGGCCGCAAAACGGTTTGGTCACCTTTCCGAAGGCTGACCGTCTTTTCACCAACTGCAGGCGGATATCCCA
>NZ_SPQT01000086.1 GCF_004571025.1 Bradyrhizobium niftali
GAAGTCGGGTTCTTTCGTGAGGTGCGTGTGAAGGGATTCGACAGCATGCTGACCCGCACGCTTGTCGCAGCGCGGACGCGGCTGGTCCGAATCACTACCGAGCTTTCCAATCAGATCCGCGGCGTCATGAAAACCTTCGGTCTGCTCGTTCCCGCCGGAAAGGGAGGCACCTTCGAGAAGAATGTGCGGAGCCTTCTTGCCGACCAGGACAGACTTGCATCCATCGTGCTGCCGATGCTGGAAGCTTGGCGCGGCATTCGCGTCCGCGCCGCCCAACTCGGACGCCAATTGGTGCGGGACGCGCGCCAAAGTCGGGCTTGCCGCAATCTCATGTCAATTCCTGGAATCGGTGCGATCACCGCAACCTCCTTTACCACCGCTATTGAGGAGCCTGACAACTTCAGGAAATCCAGATCTGTTGGCGCGTGGATCGGCCTAACAACGCGCCGCTACCAATCCGGAGAAGTCGATTATGACGGCCATATATCCCGACGTGGCGACCGCCCTTTGCGAGGGCTTCTCTACGAAGCGGCAGCGGTCATTCTGACGCGCAGCTCAACTCACAGCACGCTGCGCACATGGGGGCTTCAGCTTCGAGAGAGGATCGGCTTCAAAAGAGCTGCCGTGGCTGTGGCCCGCAAACTGGCGGTAATAATGCATACGATGCTTAAGACCGGCGAGCTGTAACCCGAATGCCGGAGCCGCCGCATAAGTCCCGATCGCGTTCGGAACCCGAACCCCTAAGGCGTCCCTGCCGGGACGTGAGCCGAGCCATTCCGCTGATGCTGTTGCACTGCTGACCCAGCAAAGTGCGTCGTCCACATTGAAGGCTCGTCCCGCGAAGCTCCATCATGCGGCGGCTGATGCCGACCGCGAAGACAACCATGCACCCGGCAGTGTCTCCTCAGAGATTATATGCTTGACGCTTCGGCCGCGATTAGACAACAGCATCACAAGCGGACTTGGGACGGAGTGTCTTGCAGTCGGAAAGAATGATCGCCGGCCCATCGTCCTCCGGATCAGTCATCCTACCGTTCGAGATATTTACTTCTGAGGAACGAGGATCTGGTCCGTTCGTGCGATCTGCACATCTGAGTTGGAAGTTGCCACCGCGAGTATCGCGATGAGCGCGAGCAAGGACCCGTAAAACCCTATGACGGCAAGCCTCCACCTTCGCAGCAAGGGACGTTCTGATGCGCGAGGCTCGTATGAGAATTTCTGCATGAAAGGCTCTCCGACTGCAAAGCGATCACGGAAGAGGATCAAGGCGCATCAAATCTCGGCGCGACGCAATCGGCCAAATGGCTCGGACCTTACTGTCATTCGGCGATTTGTCCGTGAACCATTTCACCCACGAAAATGCGAGTGGAAGACATGTGCCCATCTGAAAAGACCGACATCTGCTATCTGCCTCCAGCTCGGACTCGCCCCAGTCAATGCACTGCCTTGGATGTCAGCCTCAACCGCGTGCTCGCGTCTGCTTTCGACAATCCATTATAAGTGCTCGGTCTCTCTGGGTTTCCCCAAAGAAACCAGATCGCCAGTCCGAACGAAAGAATGCCCACTACAACTATGACCAAGTCGCGCTTCATCAGATTCTCACGCGCGGCGCAGTGAATAGCTGGACGCGGTCTGACATAGGCACTGTCCATGTCGTGATGTCGGCACGTCAATAGTGTTGCGAGAATCCGAGGGCCAACTTTCTCATGGCAACACGGAAAGGATTGCGATCTCCTCGCCGGCGAGACCGCTTCCGGCGCTTGCGAGATGGATAGCTGCAAGCAGAACCACAGCGAAGGCCGAATATCCTAGCATGATCCAGCCGTCGAAAAGGCGCGAGCCGGTGAACGCCTCATTGTTCGCTTGATGGGCAATCTGCATTTCGTATCTCCGTTCTAAAAAGGAAATCGTCACGTTCAGCTGCGCGAACTCTCCGGATTCGGTTTGAGTTCTCGGAGTGATCGCTCCGATCTCCTCAGCCGTTTCCAAGCCGTCATAGCCAGGATGGCGAGGCAGCCAATCGTATTTGCTGAAAAAATAGTCGCCGAGAGCAAATCGTGCGTCACGACCACCGCGTAACTAACGGTTGCAACGTTGGCAGCAGCAAACAACAACCAGGTAGAGATTGAGACAGCTTCCGCGCCCGCCTTGTCTCGGTGAACCCTCACGATTTGAGGGATATAACCCAAGAGCCTCGCGGTATTGAGAATGGCAAATGCGCCTAGAGAACAATCAGCCAAGTTCATGAAGTCACCAGTTGCAAACGCATGCTAGTAAAACTTGCAGGAAAGTGCGATGCTGTGCCTCAATCACTAGACTTGTTCTTCCGAGAAAAAATTCCGGCGAAGCGAAATTTTTTTTACCGCCGGTCTTTGAGTTGAGCCCGGCTACGGTTTCATCCGTCGGCTGAAAGATTTCGCGGACTGCCTGTGATTGTTCCTGCGCTTTGGTGGCTTCCCAAGCATTTCAGCTTGCCTACGAGTTCCTTTTTTTAGAACTGAATGGGAATTTCTGGTTCCATTTCGAGTTAAATCAATAGGAGGGTTCTTGAACCCGGATCCGACGGCCAGGTTCAACACGCTTGTGGCACCTCATCTTGCAGACGCGCTGGCCTTCGCGCGATGGATCACGCGCGATCGGGCTGACGCTGAGGACGTGGTGCAGGAAGCGTGCGTCCGGGCTTTCCGCTCGATTGATCGGTTTTCCGGTTCAAATGCAAAGGCTTGGCTGTTGACCATCGTCAGGAATACAGCCTTCACCTGGTTGAGTGACAAAAGGCGCCTGTCATTAGTGAGCTTGGATGATCTTAGTGATCAGGAGCGCCTTGAAGTGGAGCAAGGCGAGGCTTGCGAGCGAGACATTTCGCCTGAGGCGACAATAATCGCGTTGGGAGACGCCGCCTTACTGGAGAAGCTCGTTTCTGAGCTGCCGATCGGGTTCAGGGAAGTCTTGGTACTTCGGGATATACAGGGGTTGGAGTACCGCGAGATTTCCGGTGTTACAGGACTGCCGCTGGGGACTGTCATGTCGAGGCTTGCACGTGCCCGTCAAAAGCTCATCACGCAGATTCGTCAGGAGAGGTCCTGATGCCTCTCACCCATGATGATGTCCTTTTGCTTCACGCTTACTTGGACGGCGAGCTCGACCTCGCAACTTCACTCAACATGGAAAGGCGGATTCGTGAGGACCCAGTGCTGCAGCGCGTCGCACGTGAGGTCAAAGGGCTGAAACTTGCTCTGTCGCGAATGCATACCGATCGTGAAGTCGCTGATGCATTTCTGAGTCGGCTGGAGCGAAAGCTCGGGATCGGACGAAGGTGGAGCCCCCCGCAGTGGATGCTTTTGGCCGCTTCTTTGATGATCGTTGCTGGCATTTCTGGATCCTTGACCTCAATCGCCGTTCTTCAACGCGAACCGCTCAGCTCTAGCACTCAGCTCCTGGACGGACATTTGCGTTCCCTAATGTCCTCGCACCAGACGGACGTCAGCTCGTCTGATCGCCATACCGTCAAGCCATGGTTCAACGGCCGCATTACGCAAGCTCCTCGCGTTGTAGACCTTACAGACCAGGGCTTCGAGCTGCTCGGAGCGCGCATAGACGTGATAGCAGGCACACCGGTGCCCACGCTGGTTTATCGCCGACGCCAGCACGTTATCAGCCTAAGCGAGATGCTGCTCGATAACGCCACGGAGAAGGGCGAGATTCAGCAGAGAAACGAGCATGGATACAACATCGTCACCTGGACCGAAGGTCAGCGTTCCTTTGTAGCGATCTCGGACTTGAACTCGACTGAGCTGGTGAGCTTCGCCCAATCCTTCCGAGACAGCTCGTAGAACGGGTAGAGTGCAGCGAAAACCATCAAGGTCTTGATCACAATGAGCGTGACGGGTTTCGCAAGGGCTCTACCCATGCTTAAGCGGGGTCGAGGCTGGGATGATCGGCCCGGCTTGCCTCGCGCAAAAGCGGGACACCAAGCCGACCATTTCCGTGGACCAAGGACAAAACAGCAGTTTGCTGGCCGTTGTTTATCAACTCCACCCCAGAGTTGGAGGACTACTTGTTTGCTGAGCCTGAACCGACAGTCGCCGGAGGGGGCGGCATCATGTTCCAGGTGTCGGCGCGATATTTCCAATCTGCGCCGTCCCGGACGATGACGCTCATATAGGTTCCCTTGATCTGCTGGCCTCCGGCATCAGCAGACCAGGTACCGGCTTGATAAAGTGAGTTTGGGTCTATCATGTTCGCCTGCGCGACCGGCAGAACCATGTTTTGGAGTTTCTCATTCACCATCTGATCCATGAATTTGCGGATATTCTCAGTGCCGATGATGGGTTGATCCACACCTTGCGGCAACAACACGGCGTCGGCCGTGTATAGCGCGGTGAGAGCGGCGGCATCTTTCTTGTTGAAGGCCTCGATCCACTTATCGTCGACACGCTGTGCAATTGTTTTGGCGTCGTCAGCGAAGGCGGGTACGACAACGGCGAATGTCAGTGCCAATACGCAAAGCATTTTGTTCATGGCTTACACTCCTCGCATGTGGTTACCTCTAGAAATTCCAGTGGCGCGTCGCGCTGCGAGCGTACTGCTCAAGTTTGCCGCTGGCCGATGTTGGTCCGGACGTGGTAGCGCCTCAGCGAAGGCGCCAGCGGGTAGCCTCACTGAATTGGAGCTTGTCCAGATGCTTTTCATCGGAGCCTCAATGGCCACGTGGCAACCGAACACATGATTCAGAATGGGCTCCGAGAAAGGCGGAGTACGGAGGTGTCGTTTGGAAAATTGAGCCGCAGCTACACCTTCGGCTCCATCTCTTGTCTCTTCGCGGCATTCAGCAAGCGAACGGAAATGATCTCAGGATCAGGTCAGTCATTGCCGAACCCTGATCCATTGCTCATGGCTCGCGGGGCAACGAATGTTTATTAGACCGGTGATTGACACCAGACAAGACTTAACACCGGCGCATTGCCGTTCTGGAGAAGTACGGTCAGGAGGATTGACGCACGAGCGCAAGGCGACGCCGACTTCCGGTTCGGGTCAAAAGCAGCGGTGGACGCCAAGTTGTATCGGCGTCCGGTTTGCCCCTGACAGCCGACATGACACGCGCTCAATCGACCTTCGGCTAAGGGCCGATTGTGTTGCAAAAGTCGGCTGTACCGACGGATGTCTTTCAGCCATTCGGCAAGGCCGACCGGCGTTGATCCGCCGACCCTGACGCTCTCAACGCAACTCCTACGCTACGCAATGCACGTGGCATGAGCGGGTGGTGGTCGCGCAACGAACGACGCGAGGCGCCTCAGATTTTGAGCGATGGCAGCCAGAACAAACTCGTCCTGGGCGCCCCGTGGGCCACGAAGCCGGAGCCGACCAAGCCTCAGGATGCGCTTCAAGTGTGCAAACTGCATCTCGACCTTCTTGCGCTGAC
>NZ_SPQT01000087.1 GCF_004571025.1 Bradyrhizobium niftali
GGGACACTGACTTCCTCGATCTTGTCGAAGAGGCGCATCTCAGCTTCAGGGGCAAGTCCGATGGCGAAATCGCCTTTGGGGCCCTGAAGGGCTTCCTGGACGTGCGTTACGGCACCCGCGACGGTTCGGCGTGCGCGGAGTTCTCGTGGGAAAGGCACGACGAAAATGACCCCGCCTGCGGTCGCGGATGGGTTATGATCGGCACTGCCGGCAGGCTCGTCGGCCACTTCTATATCCACAATGGCGACGATTCAGCCTTCGTTTGCGAACGCGGCTGAGTTCTTCAACAGCCTGCTAGGGAAGCTCGTCAGGCTGTTATCGAGCTAGAGGACGAAGTCGAGCCAAAGGTTAGTCCTCTCAGAGGCAAATCGGCGCCTTGGCGGGCGCTCGTCAGCGGGCGAGTAGCTGGCCGGCCTCAATCAAGATGCTGTTTCCGCTCGAATTTATCATCCGGCACGGCTCGATTGCGCTTCGGTTTCGCTTTGGTTCACATCCATACCCAAAACCGAAGGACACGGATCTCTCATTCGAAAGGCCGGCGTTGCGGGTCGCTACCTCGCGCACCTCAGAATGCCGATGGCAAGAGCCGTCATGCCTATTTTTGATCAAGTTGAGCCTTCGTCAGGGAAAAATTCGTCGTATTTTTCGGCATCCGAGGATTTCCTGCGCCGATCGGCCATCTCGCGGCGGAATTCGTCTCAGGCTGGGAGGTGATTATGCACTACGATCGGATAGATGCCCGCATTCTCGAGATCGTGCAAAAGAATAACCGTCTGACTTCAGACGTGATTGGCGAGATGGCCGGGCTTTCCCCTACCGCATGCCAACGACGGCTGAAGAGGCTCCGCTCGGAGGGCATCATCCAGGCCGACGTGTCGGTCGTATCGCCAAAGATGGTCGGACGACCTATTCAAGTGCTTGCACTGGTGACCTTGGAGCGGGAAAGCGCTGATATCATCGATAGGTTCAAGAAGGCCATCAAATCATCAATCGACGTCGTCAACGGTTTTTACGTCACGGGCGATGCCGACTTCGTCCTGTACATTACCGCGCGGTCCATGGAGGAGTACGAGGAGTTCACGCGGCGCTTCTTCTACGAAAACCGCGACATCAAGGGCTTCAAGAGCATGGTCATACTGGATCGCGTAAAGGTTGGATTTGCTGTTCCGGTTGAGCTTCCACCGGGCGATTGAGTGCACCGATGCTGGCCTTCGTCTCCGCAATCGAGGTCTTGACCTGACCGCTCCACTCTCCGGCCGCTTCTTGGGATCTCAGTCAGGGATAGAGAAGAGACGCAGCTCGAGCCCGGTCATACGCCATGTCCTGAACGCAATCATCGCACCGCCAACGGCAAGGTGCATAAGACAAGAATATGGCGCGTTCAGTGAAGCCGCGAGCGCCTTCATTGGTTTGGTCGAAATTCGAAGGCAGGTAACGCGTGATTTGGGCCCGGATCAGCGGATTGAGAGCGGGATTGTTCTCCATGCGTAAAAACCGACGGCCGGCTCCTGCTCAGGACCGACACTCCATATGACCATCTCATTGGTTGCGAAGCTGACCTTGGCGAGCGTCGGGCCGGACCTCCCGCCGTCTGCAGCCAGCGCCGACCCGATCGTCAGAGACCTGAACGGGACGCCCCGCGGCCAGGTGCGACTCTCCAAAATAGACGGTTAAGCTTCTTTCCGCCCGGCGGCGCGCACGGCCGCAGATTCAACGCATCGCCTTAGTGAGCAGAATTTCGGCTTCACACGACACTTCATGTGATGGTGACATTTACGTCTCGATCGACCGCGGTAACAAGCGTCTCCCTCCGGTGAAGGCCGCCTTGTCGGGATAATGCGAGTGCTGTGTAACAGTCCTTATGGACAGCAATAAGTGCAGTGCTCAGATTGAGCGGTTTGAGGTTGTCGAGACTGGCCGGCGGCGTCGGTGGACCGATGATGAGAAGCTCAAGATCGTTTTGGAGAGTTTGCAGAGCCCGCGGGCCGTCTCATCGACTGCGCGGCGATATGGGATCTCGCGCTCGCTTCTGTTGACTTGGCGGCGATCGTTCGGGACGCGGCCGAGCGAAAATGAACAGCCTCAGCCTTCCTTTGTGCCGGCGATGGTGACGCCCGAGCCGGCTGCAGTGGGGACGAGCGCGCCGTCGAGTGGACGCATGGAGATTGTCGTAGGCAAGGCTTGCCGTGTGATCGTGGACGCCGGCGTTGATATGACTGCGTTGTCTCGCGTGTTGGATTTGCTGGAGCGGCGATGATTCCGATCGCAGCGGGGGCGAGAATCTGGATCGCAACCGGTCACACTGACATGCGCAAAGGCATGCAGGGTCTGGCATTGCTGGTGCAGGAGGGATTGGGGCGAGATCCCTTTGCCGGCGACGTCTTTGTGTTCCGTGGTCGTGCCGGCACACTGATCAAGGCACTTTGGCACGACGGAGTCGGGCTATCGCTCTACGCCAAGCGGCTGGACCGTGGGCGCTTCATCTGGCCGGCGACGGTGGATGGAGTGGTGTCGCTGACCGCTGCTCAGATGAGCTATTTGCTGGAGGCGATCGACTGGCGTAACCCGCAACACAGCTGGCGGCCGCAGAGCGCCGGATAGGTTGCGCCAATAATCCCGTGAGATTGCAAAAAGCCCGCGCCAAATCGCGGCTTTTGTGATTCCATTGGTTCATGGGTGAGGGTCCCGAGAAGCTGCCGGAAGACATTGAGGCGCTGCAGGCGGCGTTGCTCGCAGCACGCGCCGAACTTGCCAGCGTTCGCGCCCAACGGTCTGACGAGCAGGCGCTGATCGCTCACCTGAAGCTGCAGATCGAAAAGCTAAACCGTGATCGTCATGGCCCTCGCTCGGAGCGTACCGCAAGGCTGCTGGATCAACTTGAATTAACGCTCGAGGAACTCGAGGCCTCGGCGACCGAAGACGAACTGACCGCCGAAATGGCCGCGGCCAGGATCACGAACACCACGACCGTCGCGTCGTTCACACGTCAGCGGCCATCCCGCAAGCCGTTCCCGGATCATCTGCCCCGCGAGCGCGTGATCGTCTCAGGGCCGACGTCGTGCGCCTGCTGCGGCGGCTCGCGGTTGTCCAAGCTCGGCGAGGACATCACCGAGACGCTGGAGGTGATCCCGAAATCCTGGAAGGTGATCCGCACGTCTGGGAAAAGTTCAGCTGCCGAGACTGCGAGAGGATCAGCCAGGCCCCGGCGCCGTTCCACGTCATCGCCCGCGGCTGGGCCGGCCCCAGCTTTTTGGCGATGGTGCTGTTCGAGAAGTTCGGCCAGCACCAGCCGCTGAACCGGCAGGCCGAGCGCTATGCCAAGGAGGGCGTGCCGCTCAGCCTGTCGACCCTGGCCGACCAGGTTGGTGGTTGCACGGCGGCGCTGACGCCCTTGTTCAAGCGCCTCGAGGCCCACGTGCTGAGCGCCGAGCGATTGCATGGAGATGACACCACGGTTCCGGTCCTGGCCAAAGGCAAGACCGATACCGGTCGAATCTGGGTCTATGTGCGCGACGACAAGCCTTTTGGCGGGCAGGCCCCGCCGGGGGCCGTGTTTTATTACTCGCGCGATCGCGCCGGCGAGCATCCCCAGGCCCATCTGGCCGGCTATAGCGGCATCTTCCAGGCCGATGCCTATGGCGGCTATGGCAAGCTTTACGGCCCGGGCCGCAATGCAGGTCCGATCCTGGAGGCCGCATGCTGGGTCCATGCCAGACGGCCGTTCTTTGTGATGGCTGATTTGGCGGAGAATGCGCGCCGCAAGGTGCAGGGCAAAAAGCCAGCGGTGATCTAGCCCATGGCGCTGGAAGCAGTCCGCCGGATCGACGCCTTGTTCGAGATCGAGCGAGGTATCAACGGCGAGACGCCCGAACGGCGCCGAGCTGTTCGCCAGGAGCTCAGCGCGCCGCTGGTCGCCGGCTTGGAAACCTGGATGCGTGAGCAACGCGCCAAGCTCTCACGGCGCAACGATGTTGCCAAGGCGATGGACTATATGCTCAAGCGCTGGAGCGCGTTCACCCGCTTCCTCGATGACGGCCGCATCTGCCTGTCGAACAACGCCGCCGAACGAGCCCTGCGCGGCATCGCCCTGGGGCGGAAGTCGTGGCTGTTCTGCGGCTCCGACCGCGGTGGCGACCGTGCCGCTATGATGTACAGCCTGATCGTCACTTGTCTATGCCGCGCGCGGCATAGGGCGGTTTATGCCGCCCGCCGAACTATGCCGAACGAGTCCGGTATGGCACGTCGTTGTCACGCTGGCACCGTCGATCGCGTGCACGGTTGCCCCATTCCATTCGGCATAGTCTGGTCGTTCAGAGCGCCTCTAGGAAGGCGAGCAGGCGATCGTTCGGCTGGAAGCGGGTTCGCTTGCCGCGCTCGTACGGCTTAAGCTTCGCCAAGGCAGCTTCCTTGAGGGCGAGGTGGGCGTGCAGGTAGGTCTGCGTTGTCTCGACCGATTCATGACCGAGCCACAGCGCGATCACGGAGCAGTCGACGCCGGCTTGCAGCAGTTCCATCGCAGCGCTGTGCCTCAGCACATGCGGTGACACGCTCTTGGCCTTCAAAGACGGGCAACTCTTGTGAGCGACACGAACATGCTTTCCCAGTAGCGACTGGACGCTGTCGGCACTGAGCCGGCCCCCGTGCACGTTGGGGAACAACGCTGTTGCTCCTTTCCGTAACGGTTCCTTGAGCCATGCCTGGAGCCATACCGAGCGAGTGTGGTCAGCGGAGTGGTCCGTTCCTTCCGCCCTTTGCCGACGCATCGTACGTGTGCGCCAGACCCGAGGTGGACGGCATCCCGGTCAAGGCCAGTCAGCTCGGAGAGGCGTAAGCCTGTCTGGGACGCGAGCAGCAGCAAGGTGTGATCGCGGCGGCCAAGCCACGTCGTTCGATCGGGCGCTGCGAGAACCGCCTCGATCTCGGGGCGCGTGAGGAAGTGCACCTGTCGCTTATCGTGGCGCTTGCTCGGAATGGCGAGCACGCGCTGGATCAGCGCACTGTGTGCCGGCTCCTCGAAGGACACGAACCTGAAGAAGGATCGGATAGCGG
>NZ_SPQT01000088.1 GCF_004571025.1 Bradyrhizobium niftali
TCGGCAGGCGTTCCATGATGTTGCGCGCCTTGTGGATCTGGCAGCGCTGGATCGCAGCGGCCGGACCGAAGGTGCGGCGGATCGCCTTCGACAGCGCCTTCGCGCCGTCGGCGATGAACAGTCTTGGCACCGTCGGGTCGAGCCCGCGCGAGACCAGGTTGTCCAGCAGGGCCTGAACCGTTGCGGCATTCTCGGTCGCCCCTTCCACCAGCGCCAGCGGATGCTTGTTGCCTTCGCCGTCAACCCCGATCGCGGCGACTAGCACGAGATCGTCGTCGAGATGCAGCCCGTCGATTTGCACCACCAGAAGGTCGAGCGTGGACAGATCGGCAGCCATGAAGTCGGCCAGCCGCGCCGCCGACAGCGCAACGAACCTCCGCGAGGCCGCCGATTTCGAAATCCCAGATCCGGGCGGTGCCGGCACGTCCCCCTCGGGCAGCCGGACGGCGCGGCCGAACCGGCGCGTCGACATATTGATCAGCATCAGGTTCATCCCCCAGCGACCGAGCCAGTCCTCCTGCGCTGCCGTTTCCCAGCTCGGGATCGTGATCTCGCGGCCGTCCACGCCCCGGACCCGGGGCCGCTCGACCTCAATCTTGCCGCCGTGGAAACCGATCCGTCCTCGCGTTCGGCCCCAACGGTGCGCCCGCCGCGCCGCTCGCGACCGTGGCGCGGCCCGCAGGCCGCCGTCACATCCGCCTCCATCATCGTGCCGAGCGCCTCGATCCCCGCCGCAAGGCAGAGCCGATCGAAGCTCGCCCGCACTTCCGCAAACGCTTCGTCCACAACCCTAGTCGCCGGCGAACCAGCCGGTGTGATATCTCTCGTCATGGCGTTGCTCTCCTTTGTGGAATCAGCACCCCGAGCCTACCGGCTCAAGGTGGGCAACGCCGACCTCCTCAGAAATTCAACAGAACCCGGGACATCCCCTTGAGCAGGGTTTGGCCACTATCTTTCTCCGTAAGTAGTCTGCGCTCAGAACTTTCCGTCGCTGACGCCCTCGCGCGTCTTGGAGCGCAGAAAACGCAGAGCGCCCGTCACCACGCGGAGCAGGTTATGGCCGTCCACGACCACGGCTCCCGTCCGGTCTCCGACCTTCGAAGCACCTGCCATCATCCTACCTGCCAATGCTGGCGGTCGCTCGTACACTTCGGCCGCTTCGAGCCACCTCTTACTAGTAGTTTTAACATGCTTGAACGCGTTGGCCGCTTCGCTTGCCAAAGTGCTCGCTTTCTTCTTTGAACTGCCTTCGCAACGCGGCCCGCCTAGTGTGATGTTCCTTTCCGTCCCACTGCGAGCGGTCGAGCGGAAACGCCAAATAGTCGACAGAATGATCTATCGCCACGCAAGCTAAGAAGCCCATCCTCACACTCGAAGGATGTTGGCGGAAGTCATCCACGGCTGGATCAACGATTTCGTTGACGTAGCGTTTCATAGTCTTCCACTGCACCCCGCCTCTCGTTTAGGCTTGCCCCGCGAAACAATGGCTTTTTCCTTTCTCATCGGTATGTCGTCAAGGGGCTTAAGAATGGACACGCTGCTCGGCGCAAATCTTTCCGGAGTCTTCTGGGCAACGGATGACCCAGCCTCACAACTCTCGGGCAAACTCGAAATTGATGAGAACGGTGCAGCCACTTTGAACGTCGAGGGAGAGCGTTCCATATTAATAGCGCTCGATGCGCGCCAAAAATTCCAAATGCACGGAATGGCTCAGGGCGAGCGAATTACCCTGTTCGACTGTTTCACCGTTTGGGTGCCGTTCTTCCCCACTGAAAAACCGGTAAAGGCGTGCATCGCGGTCAACATTGTCTCAGTGGGCGCGCATATCGAGAACCTAAAGGTGCCGTTTGCTTCAGGTTTGTCGTTTAGCACTCCAGAATTGATACGCTGGACTGGCCTTCGAGGCATGATGAACAAATCCACTCAGAAGGAACTGAAGGTTACGTATCGAGGAAAGAAAGCCAAGGAAGTCCGGGTTTCCGGCGCTACTTTCCAGCTAAGCACCGGCATAAGGGAATCGCGCTCAATCTCCGAAATCAAGTTGATTGAGCGCCATCGCGTTCGCGTCGCCTTCGACAAGCCCCAATCGGTCTCCGAGGCAGACAGGTGGACCACTAAAATCTGCCGCTTGTTCTCTGTAGCTCTACGCTGCGAGATCGTATGCCGTGTCTACACCATCGAGCGGGAGACGGGGGAGTCCGTTAGAATGGTCGGGCCATGGTCAGCGAGCAACTCTGGCGAATCTAAGATACCTCATCCGCTTTTCACCAGACCGACGAGGCGCGCGGTCTATGAGAAGGTACTTCGATCGTGGTTTGCACAGTACGACAGACTGGAGCCCGTAATTTCGCTTCGGGTGGCACTTCTATCGCATCCCCAAAAATTTCGTGAGTTTGAGTTTCTTACATACATTCAGGCACTAGAGGCACTTCACCGAAGAACACACCCGGCGCGGAAACTCGTTACAGAGAAGACGTATGCGGCTTTGCACCGCAAACTTGCTGACGCAATTCCCTCGCACTGGAAGCAAAAAGCCGATCTTGTAAGGAAGCTGGAATACCTAAACGAAATCTCTTTAGCTGATCGGCTGCGTGACATCTTTACGCACGATAAGGAACTGTTGAGCAAGCTCTTCAAAGATGAAGGCAAAGACATCGCCCTCATACGGGACGCGCGCAATTACCTGACCCACTACGAGGGGAAGCGGAAGGAGACGAAAATCAAAGCGTATCTAGCTACAGGATGGTTCTTATACTTCACACAAAAGGTACTGCTGCTCCTCGAAATTGAAATACTCCGCGCCATAGGGTTCAGCGCCAGCGAAATCAGAAAGCTCGTCGAAAATGACCCAACGTATCGTGATCTTTGCAAGATAGACCACTCAGGCGGTTGACGAGCAGCCACCGCGTCATTGCACGATTGTCAGTCGCACCGACGCATGAGATTCCAAAATGCCCTGTTGTGGCTACACTCCAGCGATTGCGGCTCGGCTCATTGCAGACCCGGTCGCATCGAAAATGTTCCTCTAGTCGCAACCGCAGAACTCTTTGAACAGCTTCCAGTTCACGACAAACCAGCATGGCTGCATCATGTTCCAGGCATCATATTCGTAGGCTCGTTTGAAAGCGTCCACGATGATGCGAGCGCCGCCGACAAAGCCAATCACGCCAACAATCACGATTGTTTCTGTATCCCTGGAAGGAACCACCACGCCTTGGATCGAGAAGGTTGCGCCAAGTGCCATTTCCAAAAAGGGCACGATCTTCAGCTTCAAGAAATCACGCAAATACCAGACGAGGCATCCCAAGATAACCGCGAGCCCGGCAACCTTGATGCCGTTGATTGGCCGGGAATGGCTCGCGAAGTCTTGCTCGATGAAGTGATAGATGCGTCCAGAGAGGAAAAAGCTTCCCACCGACAGGGCGACGAATACCGCAACGACGGCCAGAACAATCACAGCGATAGGAACGAGACCTGTTTCGTGCTCTTCCGAGTAACTGTGATTGGACGAAGGCTCCGCTCCAACATAAGTCATGGCTTACCCCCTGTAAGGTTCTGTTAGCCATTCACCATGATCGGCCTGAACGCTCGATGAACGTGTGTGAACGCTCTATGCTCCTTTTGAGGGCGCAGGCACGCTGTCTTATCAGAAGATTACTTTCCATCCATCTCAGCAGCAGCAGATCAGCGCCTTCCCGGACCATACGCACACGTCACAGTGACGTTCACTTCCTGCGGGTGGCCGATTGATGCTCTGCAGAGACCGGCTCATTTCCGTAAGCCCTTCAGAGGCCCTACGCGAGCGCTCCGCTGCCTGCTGATCTTGGATGGCCGCTTGCTGCTGATAGTAGCTGAGGTTCTTGCGGCACTGTGTAGCCATCGGCCCCCTTGCCAGTTGATACGCTGCCTGCATGAGGCGTCGTCCTGAGCCGCCACCTTTGCTGCTCTCACGCCTTCATCTTCTACGTCACGCAACCACTCAGTATTAACGAGCACAACAACGAAACCCCTCATGAGCCCCTCCAAGTTCGATAAGGCGTAAAGACCTCAAGGGGGCTCGGATGCAAGCACCACGAAAGACGATAGAAGCACCACGCCGACGATGTTCCGACGGTTGCTCGCATGTTGCAGTCCGGCTCGACGGCGGCACCAAAGATGATAAGCATGGCCTCCATCAGGAATGGCTCTCAGGATTACGCCCTCGTCGATGATAAGGGTCGGTGGGCGCTTGCCGGTCCTTCGCGCGCTGACCACTTCTGCTGCTTCTGGATCTACCCGGCTCTGCCGTCTTAATTCCTCTCCGACTCGGTGCGCTTACATGTGGGTGATGATGGATCCCGGCCCGTCGGCGAGGCGCTGCGCCGCCCCGAGGCATCCGGCATGTCCCTGCGTAAGATCGCGCGCTAGCTCGGCACCTCGACGACGCGCTGGAAGTCCTCGTCGTCGAAAAGCACATCAACAGCTTCGTCGGGCATTTTCTCGCGGCAAAGGAGGTCATAGCTCAGCCCAGCTCCGGGGAACAGGGACGACGGGCATTGCGAGGCGAGCAACGAAAAATGAGCTGCGCGTCGCGGGGCTGAGAACAAACGTGCACTGCCAGCACGATCTTTGCGAAGGGAGACAGAAAAAGTCAAAAGCTGACCAGCGGCAATCTCCATCTAACGAGCTTTCGTCAACGGCTAACAGAAACGCCACTAGCAGGCTGTTGAAAAAGGCGCTCGCCGCCGACCGGCGACCATGATTCATTGGCCTCCGATGCGATTCGGAGATGGTGCGTGCGCGGCGGCGACAATCGAACAGGAGAGCTGTTTAGCTACGTTGATCTGGAGGCGCGGGTGCGGCGTGATCATCCGCTGCGAGCGATCCGGACAATCGTGAACGAAGCGCTGGCGGTGCTGGAGCGCGAGTTTGCCGCGCTCTATTCGCCGATTGGGCGGCCGTCGATCCCACCGGAGAAGCTGCTGCGGGCGATGCTGTTGCAGGCGTTTTATT
>NZ_SPQT01000089.1 GCF_004571025.1 Bradyrhizobium niftali
GTTCCGATACGATTTCGGTCGAACCTACCCAAGAGGGGATGTGCCTCGCCTGCAAATTCAAAAGCTGCCAAACGTCATCGGGTCTATCGATCAGGCCGCTAATGCCGATGACGTTCTTGAAAGGTATATCCATTGGGGCGCGGAAAATCTTGCGGAGTTCGCCGCAGGCAAGCCGCTAAAGCGGGAAATCAATCTCGAACTCGGGTACTAGCCTAAGGCAGTCGGGCTCTCGGCAAGACTCCTGCTGGTTATTAGGTGAGAGGCGCGTGCTTTCCAAGGAACTACGCGCCTCTACCACTGCAAGTTCGCGGATGACGTGTCCAACTCTTAGTCACCTGTTCGTTAATCGCGGGCACGGTGTCAACCCCGATAGACAAAAGTGATCCACCGCCGGGTTCATGGTTCTTTCCGCGGTCGTCTCTACAGCCGCCGCATGATGGCGTTCAAGAGGTGTGCATCTCGATGTGAAGAGCGCGGTGCGTAGCGCCCGCTGGGACGACTTCGAGATTGCCAGCACCTTCGTCCCGGCAGGGACGCTTGTTCCGCCGAAGGCGGATCTGGGTCGGTTTAAGGCTGCTTCATGCGGCGCCCATCTGTGCCTGGAACTCAGTGCCGTCGGTCCAGATGGTGTGGAGGATGACAGCCATTTTGCGAGCAACGGCAACCTTCGCCTTTTTGGCGCCGATCCGTTTGGTCAGCTTGCTGCCCCAGCGCTTGAGCGCAGAACCTCGCCTGACAACGGTCAGCAGGACGTTCGCGGCTTCGAACAGATAAGTCCGAACCTGATGGTCGCCGCGTTTGGAGATGCGGCCAGTTCGGTCGACCTCGCCGGATTGATAACGCCTTGGTGTCAGGCCGAGATAGGCGCCAACGTCGGCGGAATGTCTGAAGCGAGCGGGGTTGTCGATGGTAACGACGAAAGCCAGAGCGGTCAGGGGACCGATACCGGGACCGGTCATCATTCGCCGAACAGTTTGGTCACCCTTGGCCATCACCACGAGTTCTCGATCAAAATTCTTCAATTTGCGCGGTCAAACAGGACTGAGCAAGGAGTAGTGGCGCGAAGATATCCTGCAAATCCGGCGATTCAGCGAGCACGGCGTTGACTTTCCGAGCCAGGTTGGTCGAACCGGCCCTGCCGACCACTATTCCCAACCCCTTACACAAGCCACGCATCTGGTTGTCGAGGTCACGCCGCAGATCCACCAGCTTGCTTCGAGCCGCCAGCATCGAACGGGTTTTCCAGCTCTCCGTCCCCTTCACGGCAGCTTCCCGGTACCATCCCATGCGGGGCCATTTCGGCCAACCCCTTGGCATCGTTCTGATCCGACTTGTTGATGCGCATCGATAACGCCGCGTGGGCGTGACGCGCATCAAGGCAAATCACCGGAAAGCCCAGTGCCCTGAGTTGATGCCAAAGCCAATTGGATAACGAGCCCGTTTCAAAGACGATCCGCTCAGCATTGCCGGCATGACGCCTTAGGAGCTCAGCGATCGCCTCCGGATTGGTCGGCGCACAGCCTTCGAATGTCACGTCGCCAGCCTGGTCCAAAACGCAAATGCTGGTTTCTTCCATAGAGACGTCCAGACCAACGTATTGCTTCATAGTGCGGCTTCTTTACGATTTGCTGACGCCGATCGTACCGATCCTCGTGTTCTCAAGAAGACGTCAGCCGCGATTACGCCATGTGAAGAATACGGAACGGCCTGAAAATACGCTGCGGATTCCGACGATCGCGCGCATGTATTCCGATCTGATGCCGCGCAGCTTTCCGATCTGATCGCGCGCAGGTGGAGCACCTGATCGTCGTGGCAAGATGTCACCGTATTTGGGGGCCGGTCAAGCGGCAGCGGGGATGGTGGACCTGCGCATGGATTCGCCGCCGAGTTCGAGCCGGTGAGCGTTGTGAACCAGGCGGTCAAGGATTGCATCGGCGTAGGTGGGATCCCTGATCAGATCGAACCAGCGGGCCACCGGGAGCTGGCTGGTCACCAGCGTTGAGCGACGCCCGTACCGGTCTTCGAGGATTTCAAGCAGGTGGTGACGGGCATTACCGTCGAGCGGTTCAAGCCCCCAATCGTCGAGGATTAGGAGATCGACCCTGGCGAGGCTTTTCATGCGCGCGGCGATGCGGCCGTCACCCTTGGCCAGGGACAGGTCGTCGATCAGGCGCGGCAGCCGAGTGTAGAGGACCGAGCGATTGTCACGGCAAGCCTTGTGGCCGATGGCGCAGGCCAACCAACTCTTCCCGACGCCGGCCGGCCCAATGATGGCCAAGCTCTCATGGGCAGCGATCCAGTCGCCCCTGAGCAGCCTGTCGAACAGCCGGCGATCGAGACCGCGCGCCGCGCGGTAATCGACGTCCTCGGGCTCGGCATGGTGACGTAGCCGGGCATGACGAAGGCGCAGCGCAAGGCGCCGGCCAGCGGTAGGTCGCCTCGTGATCGAGGAGAAGGGCAAGCCATTCGGCGTGGCTGAGGTTGGCGGCATCGCTGTTGCTTTCCATTTCGATGAACGCATTGGCCATGCCTGCCAGACCGAGTTGCCCCAGCAGTTCGAGTGTCGGGTGTTTGAGCATTGCAGTCCTTTCAGTGGTAATATCCGGGCCCCGGATGTTGGTGTGGAAGATCGGCGTTTGCTCCGGAGCTTTGCGCACCGGGATCTTGTCGAGCCCCTTCTCGAGGATCGATTTGACCGAGGGATAGTTGCGCGCCTGGATCTCCAGCGCGCGCCGCGCGGCCGCTTCCAGGCGTTCGGTGCCGAAGCGCTTCTCCAGTCCGATGATGCCGAGGCATGACCGGTAGCCCTGCTCGGGATGCGGCCGATCCTCGATGATCTTCTCAACCAGCAGCGACAGCATCGGCCCGATCCGCGCAGCTTCTTCCCGGATCTTCAATGGCGTCCATTCACGGTAGCGCCGGTGGCTCGACGGCATATGTTCGGGGATCGTCGTATGTCGCCCGTTGCCGCTTCCACGCATGTGGGCGGCGATACGTTCGCCATCAAGGAAGATTTCGAGCGTGCGTGCGGTAATGCGGGCCTCGACCTCGCGGCGGGCGAAGCGCCACGGTACCGAGTAATGGTGATGCTCGATGGCAATGTGATAATCGAGACCGACCCGGCAACGCTTCCATTCAGCGTGGATCCACGGTTCGATCGGCAGCGGCTTGAGGTTCGGCGCGTCGATCTCCTCGAACAGCTGACGCCGCGTTTTGCTGTACTGGCGAAGCACCCGTGTGTCGTTTAGATCGGCGATGCACTCGGCGACCGCAGCATTTACCTCGGCCAGGCTGTAGAAGATCCGCTTACGCAAGCGGCCCAGAACCCAGCGTTCGACAATGCCGACGCAGGCCTCGACTTTCGCCTTATCCCGCGGCCTCCTCGGCCGCGCCGGGAGCACCGCCGTGCCGTAATGGCGCGCCATGTCGGTATAGCTGCGGTTGACCATCGGATCGAAGTGACACGCCTTGATCACGGCGACCTTCGCGTTGTCGGGGACCAGAAGATGGGCCACGCCGCCGAAGAATGCGAAGGCGCGACTGTGCGCCTCGATCCAGTCGGCGAACTGCTCGGTCCACGTCGCGCAGGCAAATGACAAGCTCGATCCGCCGAGCACCGCCACAAACAGATGGGCATCGCGCACCTCACCGGTCCGGCGGTCGACTACAACCGGCACCCTGTCGCCGGCGTAATCGACAAACATCTTCTCGCCGCCCACGTGGTTCTGCCGCATCGTCAGAGGCAGGCGGCCTTCCCAGCGCCGGAACAGGCCACACCAACGACTGTAGCGATAGCCACCCGGGTGCGCGGCGATATATTCTTCCCACAGAACCTGCAGCGTCACATGCTTGCGCTTCAGCTCACGTGCCACCGCCGACCAGTCCGGTTCCGCCTGCTTGCGCCGGCCGGGCTTCACCCCAGGTAAGCCGTACAGGCACGCTTCCAGGTCGGCATCGCTTATCTCCACAGGGACTGGCCAGCTCAGCCCGGAGCGGGCAAACCGCTTCAGCATATCCCGGACCGTCGTCGCCCCGACCCCGGAACGCTCGCCAATCACCCGGGTCGATAGCCCTGCTTCCAGGCTCAGACGCAAAATCTCGCGCACGTGGCGCATCGTAACCCTCCTCGTCGGCATCCATTTCTCCGGTCGCTATCCGACCGGAACATGCCCCAACGATCAGGTTCTCCTACCTCCAAAGTGCGCGCGATCGCTTCGGAATCCTGCGCGGACAATTCTCGGAATGCTGCGCGCTATCACTTCGGAATGCTGCGCGCGATCAAATCGGAACGGTGCGCGCGATCGCCTCGGAATCGGCAGGCCTCCATCGTTACCAAACAATTGGCGGGCTCCCCGTGGCCTGTTCGTGCTGCACGCCGGGCGCTGCCTGATAACCCTTACGATGGCGCGACCGTACCGAGACACTCACCGGCTGTGTGATCGAGCGGGCTTATGTCGACAAGGGATACCGCGGCCACGACGCACAAATTCCCCGTCGCGTCTACATCTCCGACCAAAAGCGCGGCATCCTCGACGTCATCGCGAGCTGCGCCGTCGCTCCGCCATCGAACCAATCATCGGACACCTGAAGACCGAAGGTTACCTCGGCCGCTGCTACCTCAAAGGCCGCGCCGGCGATGCCGCCAACGTCGTCCTCTCAGCCGTCGGCCAGAGCTTCCGCCGCATCCTCGCCTGGCTCAGAGAACACTTGTGCGTGCTACTCGGGCCGCTATGGCCTGACATTCCTCGTCAAGCCGCGCTCAATCCGGCTTCTTAACGGACGACAATTTACTTGATGAATAGCTGGCGCGGGATCTTCGTTAGGGCCTCATAACCAGTTTCAGTTACAACGAATGGCTGCGTGATCGTAATTCCCTCATTCTCAAGCCAAAGACCAGACATCATGTGGAAACACATGCCAGGCCGCAAAACGGTTTGGTCACCTTTCCGAAGGCTGACCGTCTTTTCACCAACTGCAGGCGGATATCCCA
>NZ_SPQT01000090.1 GCF_004571025.1 Bradyrhizobium niftali
AATGTAGCTCGCTGGCAGTCCGGCGAGGTCAGCATTTTCCGGACCGCCTTGACCATTCGCCCTATGACAAAAACCGCAAGCGAACACGTCGGGCTTCCTCCCGTGCGCAACGATATCGGGAAGCGCAGGATGGTCTTCGGGATGCCAGACCGGTGCCAGAAATAGATCTCGGGTTTGCGGAACCGTATAGGACGCGCCGCTGTCCGGAACCGATCGTGGCTTGCCATCGTCGGGCGCCGGTTTGAAGCCGGGCGGATTGACCGGATAGGCCCACGCGGGCGGACCTTCGCTGCGTGCCGGTTGAACGGCAAGCGCGACAATGGGCAACAGTAGGATAGCTGCGAGCATGCGCATCTTATCCCCCACCGTTCTGACGCCTGGTTCAAAAACGTATTACATCGTGTCGCCTACGACAACTTCCAATCCTGAGTAACCAGTTCGGGTAGCTTCTGATCCAACGGCAAGAAGCCCTTGTCGATGGCAATGCCGACGAGAGTGGACAACACGCTCTTCGTCGCCGAATGCACCGGCCATTGCACGTCGGGCGAATTGTTGGCGTAGTATTCATGAAGGATGCAGTTGCCGCGCGCCAGCACCAGCGCCCTGGCCGACGGGTAGTGCCGATCGTTGTTGCGACGATGGCAGCGAATCTCGCGTTCGATCTGGCATGGCAAAATGACGGGGTCGCAAGCCCGGTCAAATCGAATGGGGGCAATCTGCGGGAAATTCTCGGGCGCATCGTGCGTGAGATACCAGAGCAGGCCGAACTTGACGGCGCCCAGTGGTCGCGGACTGGTTACAAGCCCACGCCCACAATCATTGAAGCAGCGCAGGCGCTATACCAGGGGCATCGGGTCGAAGACATCACACGCTCCGATGCCGGAGCCAAGAATTTAAGTCAGACGGCGGCATGCCTTGCTGAAATCATCGAGGATGCCAAGGTCCATAGACGCAAGGCGATCTGCTTTGTAACCGGAGTGCCAGGTGCCGGAAAGACGCTGGCAGGCCTCAATCTCGTGACGCTTCGGACTAAGGCCCACGAGGAAGAGCATGCTGTCTTCCTGTCCGGCAACGGCCCCTTGGTGGAGGTGCTGCGTGAGGCACTCGCACGGGACGAGCACGCGCAATTAAAGGAACGCGGCGAGAAAAGTCGGAAGTCTGACGCGGTCCGGAAAGTCAAAAGCTTCGTCCAAAACATCATGCATTTTCGAGACAGCAACCTCGTCACCTCTGAGCCTCCGATCGAGCGGGTTGCGGTCTTCGACGAGGCGCAGCGCGCATGGGACGCCAAGCATCTGGCAAACTTCATGAGCCAGAAGAAAGGGCAGACAAACTTCCAGATGTCTGAGCCTGAGTTTCTCATCAGCGTCATGGATCGGCATGAAGGCTGGTGCACGATCATTTGCCTCATAGGCGGAGGGCAGGAGATCAATGCGGGTGAAGCGGGCCTGACCGAATGGTTTTCCGCGCTCAAGCGAAGTTTCCGAAATTGGAAAGTCTATACGTCGGAACAACTAGCTCATCGCGACTACCATTGGGGACAAGACCTGCCGGCCTTTCTCGAAGGGCTCGAGAGCCAATCTCTGCCGGCGCTTCATTTGGCGGTCTCTGTTCGATCGTTCCGTGCAGAGAAGCTCTCGGAATTTATAGGCGCGCTGGTCGCAGGTGAGGCCAAAGAGGCTAAAGAGCTCTATCAGGCTATCAAGGAGACGTATCCGATCGTTCTGACGCGCGAGCTAAGTCATGCGCGGCAGTGGCTCCGTGATCGCGGGCGGGGTTCAGAACGCATTGGTCTGGTGGCTTCGTCGGGCGCATCGCGCTTGAAGCCAGACGGGATCAACGTTCACGAAAAGATCGAAGCGACGACCTGGTTTTTGAACGGGAAAGATGATGTTCGCTCGTCCTACTATATGGAAGATCCTGCAACCGAATTCGATATTCAGGGCCTGGAACTCGATTGGGTCGGGGTCTGCTGGGACGCTGATTTTCGGTCGGTCGACGGGAGGTGGCAGTTCTTTCGGTTCTCCGGCACGCGGTGGCAGAACGTCAATGATGACAACCGGAGGGTCTACCTGACCAACGCTTACCGTGTGCTGCTGACGCGCGCGCGACAGGGGATGGTGATTTACATTCCGAGAGGGGACTCGATCGACGCCACCCGTCCACCAGCCTTCTACGACGGAACGGCCACGTTCTTAGCGGAGTGTGGGTTGCCGCTGCTTGACCGAAGAATCTAAGCAGAGCGAAAGTATCGGCCGCTGGCCGATTTCTTCCATAACGTCTCATATCCGAATGACGTCAGTTGCTGGCGAGAAAGCGGACGCGCCGCCGGTTCGATCTCGTCTTCCGTTAGTGGCCCGAAGTGGACATGCCAAATTTCAAAGGACAATGGCAGCATCACTGCCAAACCAACCACGTCCCTGCAGTTTGCCACGCTACTCCGGCAATCCGGCGTCCCGCAGCGCGCCGCCAAGAGCCTCCGCGAGGCCTGGCGCACAGTTCACGCCAGCAAACTGGCGGCTGTAGCGAAAGGCCGGCTGAAGCTCGAGCACGCGCGCGGCGGCTGCCCTCGCTTCGCCTAATCGGCCGAGTTTGGCCAGCGCGGCGGCCAATTGCACATAAGTGATGCTGTGTGCCGGATTGGCTTGAACGGATTTGTAGGCCGCACGACAGGCTTCGTCGTAACGTCCGCGCAGCAAATGGCTCATTGCTTGCGCGTCAAACGCGGCCCAGGCCCACGAATCAAACGGGCTCAGCCGCAGACCCCGCTCGCCCCACTCTATCGCGCGCTCCGCTTCGCCGCCCCATCCCAGAATAACGCTGCCGAGAATGTAGGTCAGCGCCGATGACGGGCTGATGGCGAGGGCAGCTTCCAATGCTGCAAATGCGGCGGCGCGATCGTGCGCATCCATGCCGATGGAAAATCCGGCCCATGTCAGAGCGAGCGCATCGTCCTGTCCATGGACAATAGCCGATCGGGCGTGGCGGATCGATGCGGCGCGGTTAACCTCCTGCAGGCCGGCGCGAAGGAACAGGCAATGGTGACACATCGCGGCATTGCCATGCGCCAGCGCATAGGCCGGCTCGAGTGTGATCGCACGCTCGAGAAGCGCAAGCGCTCTCGTCACTTGCTCCGGCATGCCTGAATCGACGTCCGGCTGCGCCCGCAGCACGAGATCGTAGGCATCGAGACTGTCAGGTCGCTTCCGCCTGACACGTTCGATTTCGGCTTTCCGCACGCTCGGCGCAATCGCGCCCACCGCCGACAGCGCGATCTCGTCCTGGATTGCGAAAATATTGTCAGAGCTGCGGTCGTAGCGCTCGGCCCAGACGTGGGCGCCGGTCGACGCGTCGATCATTTGGCCGGTCACGCGCACGCTACCGCCGGCCTTGCGCACGCTGCCTTCGAGCACATAGCGCACGCCAAGCTCGCGGCCGACCTGCTTCACGTCCACGGCACGGCCCTTGTAGGTGAAGGTCGAGTTTCGCGCGATGACGAAAAGCCAGTTGATGCGTGCGAGACCGGTGATGATGTCGTCGACCATCCCATCGGCGAAGTACTCCTGCTCCGGATCGCCGCTCAGGTTCGAGAACGGCAGAACGGCGACCGACGGTTTGTCAGGCAAGGCCGGTGCCGACGCGGCGCGGTCGACAGCCGATGCATCGGGGGCATTGGTGACGACGGCCGGCCCCACATAGCGGTAGCCGCGCCGCGGCAGTGTTTCGATCCAGCTCTCGGCTTCCGCCTCCGCCAGCACCCGGCGCAAGGCTGCGATCTGAACCGTGAGATTGTTATCGGCCACCGCCAATCCGCCCCAGGCGGCCTCGACCAGGGCGTCCTTGGACACCGGTACGCCCGCGTCTTCGAGCAGCCGGCGCAGCAGCGCGACGGCGCGCTGCCCAAGCATGGTCGGCTCGGCCCCTCGGTACAGAATGCCCGCCTCGGGGTCGAGGCGGAACGGGCCGAACTGGTAGAGGTCGCCCCCGACTGTCATGCGACGCTTTTAGCAGATTTTTGGGAACGGATTCACGACTTCCCGGCGCGGATGGCCGATGTTGGACAAGTGCTTGCAGGAATTAGCATTTGGTCGATGGAGGATCACATGAGCGCCGATGCCGTCATTCGCATGCCCGATGAGACGAACGGGGTCATCCTGCGTGGTCATCCCATGGTGTTCCTCGTCACCGGCGAAAATACCAAGCACACGAGCATGTTCGACTGGACGATCCCGGCGGGGTTCGCCACCGGGAGGCATGTTCACCGGGTGCAGGAGGAGACCTTCTACCTGCTCGACGGCGAGTGTGAATGGCATGTCGGCGACAGGACGATCCGCGCAACGCCCGGCACCTATCTGTTCATCCCGCCGGGGGTGCCCCACAACATCACGAATGTCAGTGAGCAGCCGGCTCGCGTCCTGATGACCGTCTCTCCGCCCGGCCACGAACATTATTTCGAAGAGCTCGCGAAACTCGCGGCACAGGGGACGCCGGATCCAAAAGCGCTTGCCGATTTGCGCAACCGCTATGACACCGATCAGCTCTCGACTTTGACAACCCGTGCGTAAGCCTCCGTCCCAGCGTTCGATGGCAGCTTCTGGCCCCTCGCGTCAATTAGTCCGATGCAGCGGTTTGTCTGGAGTTGCGGGTAAAGCGGACCTGCCGGCTGAGCGCCGGACTTCTCAGTTTGACCCACATGTATGGTCCGGCCGTGCGTAGCAAGAGGTTCGTCGATCAGGTGGTGAGTGGTCTTGCATCAATGTATCCGGCCTTTGATTGGAGCATTTTCTCCGGGCCATCATGGATATCAGCGCGCGTGCGTTCTCATTAGCGGACAGGCCTCGATTGGGCCATTTGGGTCACCAGTGTTCGCATGCGCCGGGAAGACCGAACCTCCATCTCGTCTCATCCTCTCGCAGACCTCGGCTGGAACCTGTTGATGGGGTTACGTCATCGCATGCTCCTCCTACCTCGCAGTTCCTGT
>NZ_SPQT01000010.1 GCF_004571025.1 Bradyrhizobium niftali
TGGCGCTGCAGGGCCATGTCGACTTCGCGGTGTTCGGCGACGACTACGACACGCCCGACGGCACCGCGATCCGCGACTACATCCATGTCACCGACCTCGCCGCCGCGCATGTCGCGGCGCTGAAGCTGCTGGAACAGGGACATGCCGGCGGCAGCTTCAATCTCGGCACCGGCTCCGGCTTTTCGGTGCGCGAGATCCTGGGCGCCATCAGGCAGGAGACCGGGCGCGAGGTGCCGCACACCGTCAAGCCGCGCCGCGCCGGCGATCCCACCTATCTGGTCGCCGACCCCTCCGCCTCCCGCAAGGTCCTGAACTTCGTGCCGCGCCACTCCGACCTGCCGACGGTCATCCGCACCGCCTGGGCCTGGCACCAGAACGCGCATCCGTTCAGGTCACGTTAGGCAACCGTAACACCCGTACCTTGCCTGCCGTGCCTGCAAACGGCTAGAATGGCTGTTCGCCGCCGCCGTTGGCGCATCGCTGACGGCCGCATTCAGGCATCGCCGACGATGATGTCGGCATGCATGGCTCGGCCAATTTGGCGCGAGCCAGCTTTTTCCGAGCGTCAAGGCCACGATCAAATCCGCGCGTCGGCCTGTCGTCGGGCGCGGATTCCGGGAGTATCGACCGCATGCATCAGGCTGCACGCCTGGAGTTCGAGCGCGTGATGGATGAGTTCGTTCGCTGGCATGTCGTGCCCGAGGACGAGCGCTCGCCTGCGCCTGCCTGGTGGTGGGGGCCTGCCATGGCGGTGGTCGACGACCAGGAGCCGATGAGCGCCGCATGGTGCTCCGAGCTCGGCTTGAACGAAGGCGCGAGCTTCGCTGACGGTGCGCGCACGATACTCGCGCTGTTCGTCGAGCAGACCTCGCTGACGGAACCGCAGGATTTTCCGAGCAAGGCCGAAGGCACGGATCACGAGGTCCGGGAATTGCACCCGCAGCCGTCAGACGACAGCGCGTTTCAGCCGTAGCGCCGCAGCTTCGGTGGCAACCGGATCCGGCTCGGGCTGGAGCGGCGGTGCGACCGGCAGGACCATCGGCCGCAGCAGCTCGGCCATCTGCCGCGCCGGCAGCGGCTTCGAGATCAGGAAGCCCTGCATCTCGTCGCAGCCATGGGTGCGCAGGAACGCCTCCTGCTCGGCGTTCTCGACGCCCTCGGCGACGACGGTCATGCCGAGCGCCTTGCCCATGCTGATGATCGCCTGCGCGATCGCCTGGTCCTCCGAATCCTGCGGCAGGTCACGCACAAAGGAGCGGTCGATCTTGATGGTGTCGATCGGGAAGTGCTTCATCAGCGACATCGACGAATAGCCGGTGCCGAAATCGTCGATGGCGAGGCGAATGCCGCGGCTCTGGATGGCGTCGAGCACCTTGAGCGCGCGCCCGACATTGCGCATCATCATGCTCTCGGTGACCTCCAACTGGAGCAGCACCGGCGACATGCCGGAGGCCGCCAGCGCCTCGTCGACATCCTGCAGCAGATGTTCGTCGGCGAACTGCCGCGGCGACAGGTTCACCGCCATCGACACCGGCAGCAGGCCGCGGCGCTGCCAGGCCATGGCCTGCGCACAGGCCTCTTTCACCACCCAGCGGCCGATCGGCACGATCAGTCCGGTTTCCTCCGCAAGCGGAATGAATTGCGCCGGCGAGATGCTGCCGAGATCCGGGTGCGTCCAGCGCAGCAGCGCTTCCACGCCGGTGATCTGGCCGGTCTCCATGTCCACCTTGGGCTGGTAGTTCAGCGAAAACTGCTCGCGCTCCAGCGCGCGGCGCAGCGCGCTTTCGAGCGACAACCGCTCGATCGACTGCGTCTTCACTTCGTTGGAGAAGAAGCGGTAGCCGTTCTTGCCGTCCTCCTTGGCCAGATACATCGCCATGTCGGCGTTCTTGGTCAGCGTCTGCGCGTCGGAGCCGTTGGCCGGATACATCGCGATGCCGATCGAGGCTGTGGTGTGACATTCGTGGCCGGCCAGCTCCATGGGCTTGGCGAGTGCCGCGAGCAACCCGGTCGCGATCCGCTGGACGTCGTCGATCTCGCCGCACTGGTCGAGGATCACCACGAACTCGTCACCGCCAAGCCGCGCCACCACGTCGCTTGCCCGCAACGCGTTGCGGAGGCGGTCGGCGACCTCGAGCAGGAGCAGGTCGCCGGCCTCGTGGCCGAGCGAATCGTTGATGACCTTGAAGCGGTCGAGATCGATGAACAGCACCGCAAAGCGGTGGTCGTGGTGCTGCGCTGCGTCGATCGCCTTACGCAGCAGCCCGTTGAAGGTCTCGCGGTTCGGCAGGTTGGTCAGGCTGTCGTGCGAGGCGAGATACTCGATTCGCTCGTCCGCCTTGTTCTTCTCATCGGCGCGGTCGAAATTCTCCATCGCGAAGGAGACGTTGTCGGCGAGGCGCTGCAACAGCTCGACGAACTCGGCCGTGAAGGTGCCCGGCTCGGTCGACATGTAGATCATGACGCCGACGGCCTGATCGTGCGCGATGAGCGGAAACGCCGCGCCCGACCGTGCGCCGTCGCCGCGGACGACGGCATGGAAGACACGGACGCGATCGTCGTTGAGATAGTCGTTGCTGATGCAGGGTTGGCGCGTGCGGAATGCCGTGCCGCTCATTCCGCGCCCCTCGGGACGCTCGGGGTCGATGGAGAGGCGGATGTTGCGCGTGGTGTCGGCGGAGGGCCCGGCCGCGGCCACGATCTCGAGCTGGTCGCTGTCGGCCCTGGCCAGCGCGATCGTCGTCGAGGTGAACTTGGCGCCGTTCGATGCCGCAAGGCAGACGAGGTCGAACAGCTCGGCGCGGGATTTCGCCCGCATGATCGCCTCGTTGGTCGCGCTCAGTGCCGCGAACATGCGCGTCAGGCGCTCCTTCTGCACTTCGGTGCGGGCCTTTTCCTCGGCCCGATCGAAATTGTCGAGCGCGAAGGAGACGTTTTCAGCCAGACGTCCGAGCAGTTCGACCAGATCGGGCGTGAACGTATGCTCTTCCGGTGCGAGGAAAAGCAGAATGCCGATCGGCTCCTGGCCAGCCCGCATCAGCGGGAAGCTGGCAGCGGCCCGGGTTCCATCCTCGATCGCCTTGGCGTGCCAGTGCGCCGATCGCGGGTCGTTCAGATAGTCGTTGATGACACTGGGCCGGCGGGTCCGCACCGAGATTCCGATGATGCCCTGGCCCTCGGGATGATCGGCGGAAACAATGCAGGTACGTCCGACCATTCGGCCCTGCAGTCGTCCCTTTCCCGCGACGACGCGAACGAGCTCACGCTTTTCGTCCATGATGCCTATCGTCGCCGAGGCGAACACGTCGCCCAGCACGGCCGCCTGGCACGCGACCTCGAACAGCTCCTCCCGCGTCTTGGCGCGCATGATGGCTTCGTTGGTCGCGCTCAGCGCCTCGAACATGCCGCTCAGGCGGCTCCGCTGCTTGTCGGCGCGCGCCTTCTCCTCCGCGCGATCGAAATTTTCCAGCGCGAAAGCGACGTTCGCCTGCAATCGCTCGAGCAGCTCGACGAATTCGGGAGTGAACGTGTCGCGCTCCGCGGCATTGAAGAGGAAGACCCCCTCGACCCGGTTGCCGTTCAGCAACGGCAAGGCAGCAGAAGAATGTATGCCGGCGCGACGTGCGCTTTCATGCCATGGCTTGATGCGATCGTCCGCCAGGACGTCGTTGCTGACATGGGTCTGGCAGGTTCGGAGGGCCGTTCCGGTCACCCCTCGCCCTTCCGGTACCTTGTCGGACGTGGCGAAGGTGTAGCGGCGTAAATCATCCGCATGCGGTCCATAACTCGACGCGACACGGAGCAGTTCAGCTTCATGATCGGCCACGAAGATCGTGGTCGAGACGAACTTCGCGCCATGCACGGTCGCCTCGCAGATAAGGTCGAACAGCTCCGATCGCGATCGCGCGCGCAGGATCGCCTCGTTGGTGGCGCTGAGCGCCGCATACATGCGCGCCAGGCGCTCTTCCTCCGCCGCGATCCTGGCCTTGTCGGCCTCCCGGCCGAAATTCTCGATCGCGAACGAGACGTTCTCTGCCATGCGCAGCAGCAGCGCGACGACTTCCTCGTCCTTGGCCCATGACCTGCCGACGAAGGACAGGAGCACGCCGACGCTCTCGCCGTGCTTGATCAGCGGCGCGACCACGCAGGCGGCGACGCCGGTGTTGACGTTGGCCTGCTCCCACGGCGTTCCCCGGGTACGGCTGGCGAGATCGTCCTCGACGATGGCTTTCTGCGTCCGGAACACCTCGCCGGAGATGCCCTTGCCGTAGGGATTTTCCGGATCGATCGAATAGCGCGCCTGGGTGACCAGTTCGAGGTTCTGTCCGGTGGAGGCCACCGGCCTCATCCAATGAGAATCCGGGTCGCGGAGCAGGACGATGGTCGCAAGCGACTTGCCGCCATGCACGGAGGCGTCACACACGAGCTGGTAGAGCTCCTGCTCGGTCTTGGCGCGGAGAATGGCCTCGTTGGTGGCGCTGATGGCGCCGAACATGCGGTTGAGCCGCCGCATCGCCCGCTCGCCGGTCTGCCGCGCGGTCTCGCGCGCGAAATTGTCGAGGGCATAGGAGATGTTGGCCGACATCCGCTCGAACAGCGACACCATCTGCTCGTTCAGCGAGCCGGCTTCGCTGCGGGTCACGTACAGCACGCCGACACTCTTGCCGTTGCAGAGCAGCGGCAGCGCCGCGGCCGCGCCGATGTGGGCCCGGGCAGCGCCCTCGCGCCACGCCAGCGAGCGCGGATCGTTCAGATAGTCGTTGCTGACGCACAGCTTCTGATCGCGAAATGCTTCGCCGCCGACGCCGGATCCTTCGGGTGTGCCGGCGTCCGTGATGATCTCGATCGAGCGCAGCCGCGGGATGTCGTCGCCACAGCCGGCCGCAAAGCAGAGCCGCCGGCCGTCCGGTCCCGCCAGGAACACGGCCACGGCCAAAAAGTCTCCGCTCGCAAACCCGGCGTCGCAGACCTTCTGGTACAGCTCGTCCGGCGATTTTGCGTAGAGGATCGCTTCGTTGATGGCGCTCAGCGCCGCAAAGGTGCGCGCGAGTGTCGTCGGCACGATCTCAGCTCCCGGGCATTTCTGCCTAATTTTCCCGGGTGCTTTATGAACGGCCATCGCCTAAACGGTCGTTATTGCGGGCCGCAAACCGTCGATCAAAGTGAACGAGCTGCGAACGACCTCCGCCAAACTATCGAAAATACCGCCGCCCGGGACAAATCTTCGACCAAAGGCGCGCGCTCTTTACGAATTTGCAGCCCTGTATTGGTTTACGGGAGATTGATATCGGTCCGGCGCTTTGAGACGATGACCCCAACAACCGCCCGCCGGATGTCATGACAAGGGCGATGACCGGGGAGACGCCATGCCGATCGTCAGGGCCGACCGCCTCACGCGCATCAGCGCCGCACTGCTCCAGGCGGCAGGAGCTTCCCAGGAAGAGGCCGATGCGGTCGCGACCGGCTGCGTCAACGCCAATCTCGCCGGCCACGACTCCCACGGTGTGATCGCGGTTCCCACCTATATCGACCGCATCAAGGCCGGGCACATCGTTCCCGGTGCGAAATGGACCATCGTCCGGGAATCGCCGACCACCACCGTGATCGACGGCCATTGGGGATTTGGATTTCACGTCAACGCCAGGGCGATGGCGCTGACGATCGAGAAGGCGAAGACGGCGAATGTCGCCGCCTGCACCGTGTTCCGGCAGAGCCATGTCGGCCGCCTCGCCGCTTATCCGCTGATGGCGATGCGCGAAGGCATGATCGGGATTGCAACGGCGGACTCCGGCCGCTCGCCGAAGCACGTGGCGCCGTTCGGCGGCAAGGAGGCGCGGCTCGGCACCAACCCGATCTCGATCGCGGTGCCGTCCGATCTCGACGCACCGTTCTACCTGGACATGGCGACCTCGGCGGTCGCCGCCGGCAAGATCCAGCTCGCCGTGGCCCGCGGCGAGGAGATCCCGGCGGGATGGATCATCGATGCCGAGGGACGGCACACCACCGACCCGGCCCAGTACCGCAAGGGCGGCGCACTGCTGCCGCTCGGCGGCACCGAGGGCTACAAGGGCAGCGGGCTTGCTGCCATGGTGGAAGTACTGTGCGGCCTGCTCACCGGTCTCGGCTTCGGCGTCGAGCCCACGGGGCGGCACAATGACGGCTGCTTCATGGCGGTGTTCAACGTCGCCGCGTTCCGCCCGCTGAAGGAATTCAAGCGCGAGGTCGCCGAATTCGCCCGCTATCTGAAATCGACCCCGCCCTCCGAGGGCAGCACGGGCGTCTACTATCCGGGCGAGATCGAAGGCGAGCGTGCGCAGCAGCGGCTGCGTGACGGCATCGAGGTCGAGGATGCCACCTGGGAGAAGCTGCGCACGCTGGCGCGGGAGTACCGGCTCGACACGGTGCTCGACCTGGCCTGACGGAATTCGGAGAACAGCAGCATGACGCGGCAGATGGTACTGGTCGGCTTCCTCCAGGCGCAAAACTGCACCAATTTGCCGAGCTCCTGGCGGCATCCGGACTCGCGCGACGATTCGATGTCGGCGGACTATTATCAGGAGATCGCCAGGATCCTCGAAGCCGGCAAGTTTCACATGGCTTTCTTCGACGACCGCCTGGCGATGCCGGACCGCTACGGCAACGACCACGCCCACACCGTCGAATACGGCATCCGCTGCGTGAAGATGGATCCGCTGATCGTGCTGACCACGATGGGCATGGTCACCGACAAGCTCGGCCTTGGCGCGACCTGCTCGACCACCTATTACGAGCCGTTCGACGTCGCGCGCCGCTTCGCGACGCTCGATTTGATGTCCGGCGGGCGCGCGGGCTGGAACGTCGTCACCTCGCTCAATGACGGCGAGGCGCTCAACATGGGCCGGGACTCCCATCCCGAACATGATTCCCGCTACGACCGCGCCGACGAGTTCATGGAGGTCGTGCTCGGCCATTGGGACACCTGGGAGGACGGCGCGCTCATCATGGACAAGACGAGCGGCCGTTTTGCCGATCCGGCCAAGGTGAAGCGGCTCGATCACAGGGGAGCGGCCTTCAAGTCGCGCGGGCCGTTCACCGTGCCGCGCTCGCAACAGGGCCATCCTGTCATCATCCAGGCCGGCGCATCCGGCCGCGGCCAGCGCTTTGCCGGCCGCTGGGGCGAGATAATCTTCACCGCCGCGCGCGACCTCGCCGCGGCCAAGGAGGGTTATGCGGCCGTGCGTAACGAAGCCGCCAAAGCCGGCCGTGATCCCGACCAGATGTTTCTCTGCAACCTGACGACGCCGGTCTGCGGCGCAACCAAGACCGAAGCCGAAGACAAGATGGCGCTGATCAACAAGCTGCCGCTCCAGATCGACGCGCTGTCGCTGCTCGCCGAAGCGCTCAATTACGATTTCGCCTCCAAGGACCTCGACGAGCCGCTGACGACGGAAGAGCTGAAGAGCATGCAGGGCATCCTGGGCATCCGCGACGGCGTGCTGAAGAATTCGGGTAAGAGCAATCCGAGCGCGCGCGATTTCGTCACCTTCTCCGGCCGTGGCCAGGTGCAGGACGCAATGGTCGGCGGCCCCAAGGAGATCGCGGACAAGCTCGAAGAAATGTTCGTCGAGCGCGGCTGCGACGGCTTTGTCATCGCGGCCACCTACGTACCCGGCTCCTACGCCGATTTCGTGCGCCATATCGTGCCGGAATTGCAGCGGCGCGGTTTGTTCCAGAAGGACTATCGCGGCAAGACGCTGCGGGAAAACCTCGGCTTGCGGCGGCCCGCTGCCGGTGTCTGGAAGGTGCAGCCGCGCGATGCTGCGGAATAACAAAGAGGACACCACATGCGCTGGCTGAAATTCACTGCCTCGGACAAAACCTCCTGGGGGATCGTTGAAGGCGACCAGGTCATCGCAGTTGACGGCGATCCCTTCGGCGAATGGCAGCGCACCTCGCGCACGCATCCGCTTAGCGACGTCAAGATCGAGCTGCCGCTGATCCCGCGCACCTTCTATTGCGTCGGCCTCAACTATTTGAAGCACCTGAAGGAGGCCGCCGACAAGCGCGGCGAGGTGCCGGCCGTGCCTGACCGGCCCGAGATCGGCTATCGCGCGCAAAACGCGCTGATCGCGCATGACGAGGAGGTCGTGATCCCCTCTTTCGCGACGGACAGGATCCACTACGAGGGCGAGCTCGTCGTCGTCATCGGCAAGAAGGTCAAGCACCTCACCAAACAGAACGCGATGGATTGCGTGTTCGGCTACACCATCGGCAACGACGTCAGCGAGCGCAGCTGGCAGAAGGCGGACCGCAGCCTGTGGCGCTCGAAGAACGCCGACACGTTCAAGCCGATGGGCCCGTGGATCGAGACCGAGGCCAATCTCGCCAGGATGCAGACGATCGTCAGGGTCAACGGCAAGGAGACCAACCGCTTCCACACCAACGACATGATCTTCGGCGTGGTGCCGTTCCTGGTCGAGCTGACCAAGTATTTCACGTTATGGCCCGGCGATGTGATCTGGATGGGCACCGACGGCGCCTCGCCGGACATCAAGCATGGCGATGTCGTGGAGATCGACATCACCGGCATCGGCACACTGCGCAATCGGTTCGTGCGGGAGCAGCGGTAGATCAGTTCGTGCCGCCTGAGCGACCCTTCACATGATCGATAAAGGCCCGCAACTTCGGCATGATTTGTCGGTGACCGGGATAGTACAGGAACACGCCCGGTGTCATCGGCGCGAATTGCTCGAGGACGGGAACGAGCTTTCCCGTCGCCATGGCACCGGTGGCCAGGGGTGCGGGCACTTGCGCAAGACCCACACCTTCGACGGCGGCTCCGAGCATCGTAGGAAAGTCGTTGGCGATGAAAGGTCCCGAAACCACAATCTCGATCGAACGACCGTTGTCGTCGAGCGACCATGACGCAAGCGCACCGTTCGATCGTCGCAACCTCAAGCAAGCGTGCTCACGCAGATCGTCTGGCCGCTCGGGCCGGCCGCGGCGGGCAAGGTAAGCCGGGCTGCCGAGGATAATGAGCGGTAGCGGATTCGTCAGGCGCACCGCGATCATGTCGGGGGCGATGAACTGGCCCAACCTGATGCCGGCGTCAAAACCTTCGGCTGCGAGGTCGACCAATTCTTCGCTTGCGGCAAGCTCCACCTCAATCTCGGGAAATGCCCGGCAGAACGACGCAATCAGCGGCTCCAGCAGGATCGGCACGACTGAGCGCGGGACGGTGAGACGCAGGAGCCCGGTCGGTCGCTGTCCGAGCTCGCGCGCCACGCCGCTGGCGGCGACGAGCTCCTCGAAGGCGGGTCTGGCGCGCGCAAGGAATCTTTCGCCGGCTTCGGTCAAACCGACACTGCGGGTCGTGCGGATGAAGAGCGCGGCGCCAACGCGCGCCTCGAGCGCGCGTATCGCCTGACTGATGGCCGATGGCGTGACCCCGAGTTCAGCTGCCGCTCGGCGGAAACTGCGATGGTGGGCGACACTCAGGAACGCCTCCACGCCGTCCAGCGCGCCGTGCCTGACTGTGAAGTTCTGCTTCATGGCCCATCAACATTATCGCGAATAGTAACTCGCGGAAAGCAGCTTTACATCCGAATTGCACATGAGCCGTGCCGCTGCGGCAACCGCCGCGATCGGAGAAATGAAATCGATGAAGACAATCCGCAATGTCGTCTTCGCAGTCTCCCTCATACTCACAGGCGCAATCTCCATGGCCGATCCTTCACTTGCCCAATCGCAGACCGCGTCACCGACAACCGGGGTCATGGTCATCCTGACCGTCAAGGCGGGCGTCACCCGAGATCAGATCATGGCCGTCATGCCCGATGAAATCAGGCAGACCGTGCAGCTCTATCTCAACGGGACGGTTCGCGAATGGTATTCGCGATCCGACGGCGGGGCGCCGTATTCCTGTTGAATGTCAGGGATGTCGCCGAGGGACACGCGATCATGGAGGGCCTGCCGCTCGCGCGGCAAGAGCTCATGGACCACGACTACATCGCAGTCGGTCCGCTGATGCCGCTCGGTCTGCTGATGGCCAAACCCTGAGCGTCCGCCGACGCCGAACCGACCGGCTTCGACCGCACCCGGCCGGACAGGCCACCACAAGGGAATCCGAACGTGCCGCAAAGCTTCAACCTTCCATTCGTGCTCAGCGTCGCAGGCGCTTTCCTGGCTTCGATCTACGTCTGGCCGGCACTCCGCGTCATGCCGCGCTATGAGGCCCTGAGACTTCTCGCGGCCTTCAACGCGTTCAGGTTCTTCGGCATGAATTTCATGGTGGCGGGATTCGTATCTGCGGAGTTGAGCCCGACTTTCGCCGCCGAGGTCGGATGGGGGGATCTCATTGCCGCCTCTCTCGCGCTCGCGTCAATCGCAGCACTCTCCTGGCGATGGTCGATCGCCGTTCCGGTGGTCTGGGCGTTCAACGTCTGGGGCACGCTGGATCTCTTGAATGCCTACTATGTGGGCGTGACGAAAATCCAGGATCCCGGCCTCTTCGGCGCCGGCATCTATATTCCAGCCCTTTACGTCCCGCTGCTGCTCGTCAGCCATGTTCTTGTCTTCATGATTCTCGTGAGGTCGGGAGCAGAAGAAAAAGCGGCCTGACATGGCCCCTGACATGGCCGCTGGCCGCGATCTCGTGCGTCCGCCAGAACCGACCTCTCTCTAGGGAACGCCGATGAACAGCGATGCTGCTTCCGTTGCCGCCCCGGCCCAGCCTCCTATCCGGCTCGGCTTGATGTGGACCGTTCTATTCACGATCCTGTGGACCTGGCTGATCTACTCGCTCCCCGCACTTCCGGAGAGCGGTTTTCCGGCCCTCGGCGTTCGGCTGCTGGCCCATGGCCTCATTGCGGTCGGCCTGTGGCTCGGGCTCGAAAACACCGCGTTGACGCCAGAGCAACGCCGGACGACCTGGCTGGTCGTCATGGTCCCCTTCACGCTTTGGGCTGCCCTCGCCTGGACGGCAGCCATCAATGGTGCATTCCGCACGGGCGCCTCCTCCTTGCCGCTGCTTCCCGCGGCGATCCTGCTGCCAGTGATCGTCGGCGCTCCGGTGCTGATGCTATCGAAGCGTGTCGGACAATTGCTCGATGCAATGCCGACGACGTGGCTCATCGCCCTTCAGGTCTATCGCATCTTTGGCAGTCAGTGGCTTGCTTACTGGCTGCGCGGGGCGCTCCCGGGCTTATGGGCATTGCCGGCAGGAACCGGCGACGTGCTGACCGGCCTGTTCGCCGTGCCAGTGGCGATTGCCTTGGCGGCCGGGACGGCCGAGGGGCGGAAAGGAGCGGTCTTCTGGAATATCTTCGGCCTCGCAGACTTCGCCGTCGCGATCGCGCTGGGAATGGCGATGTCGCCTGGCCCGTTCCAGTTGATCGTTCCGGATGGCCCGAGCATGGCCGTCGATACTTTTCCGAACGTGTTGACCCCAGCCTTCGTCGTACCCAGCTCGATCCTGTTGCACGTGCTGTCGCTGCGCCAACTGCGCCGGCGCAGCCGGGCCGAGACAGTGTGAGTCCTGTTGTTGTCTCAGAACGGCAGCGCCACGCCGGTCTTGATCTCCTTCAGCACCACATTGCTGCGGACGTAACGGATGCCGGGAATGCGGAACATGAACTCGTCGAGGAATCTGTTGTAGGCGGCCATGTCCTGCACGACGACGCGCAAATGATAGTCGGCGTCGCCCGTGGTCGCGAAACATTCCAGCACCTCGCGGCGCGTCGTGACCCTGGCCACGAACTCGTCGACGAACTTCGCATCGTGTCGCTCCAGCGAGACGTGGAGGATGGCCGACATCGTGAATCCCGCCTGCTCGCGTGCGACCAGCGCCGCATAGCCTTGGATGACGCCGCTCTCCTCCAGCGCGCGCACCCTGCGCCAGCAGGCGGAGGTGGACATGCCGACCTCGTCGGCGAGTTGCTGATTGGTGGCGCGACCATCCTTCTGAAGATGGGCGAGTATTCGCGTGTCCTGCTCTTCGATCATGGAGGCCTCTCAAGCCGAGAACATCTACCAAATTTGATTGCCTTGTGCAAAATTCTACCGAAATTTCGATCTAAGCGGGAAAAATAGGTAAGACCTACCAGCCTCCCAGGCATAACCTTCCATCATCAGGCAGGATGCCGCGCGAGGTCCGCCATGGACGCCATTCCGTCACTCGACAGCTACGAGCTCCCCGACCGCTACGACCGCGAGGAGGGCCGCGTCTTCCTCACGGGTACGCAGGCCATCGTCCGCATCGCGCTCGACCAGGCGAAGCGCGACCGTATGCGCGGTCTCAACACCGCAGGTTTCATCTCCGGCTATCGCGGCTCGCCGCTCGGCGGCATCGATCTTGAGCTGTGGCGCATCCAGGAACGTCTCAAGCGGGACCGCATCGAATTCCTCCCGGCCGTGAACGAGGACCTCGCGGCAACCGCAGTGCTCGGCTCGCAACAGGTCGAGACGCAAGCGGAGCGCGAGGTCGATGGCGTGTTCGGGCTCTGGTACGGCAAGGGCCCCGGCGTCGATCGCTCCGGCGATGCGCTCAAGCACGGCAACGCCTACGGCTCCTCGCCGCAGGGCGGCGTGCTGGTGGTCGCGGGCGACGACCATGGCTGCGTGTCGTCGTCGATGCCGCACCAGTCCGACGTCGCCTTCATGAGCTGGTTCATGCCGACGCTGCATCCGGCCGATGTCGGCGAATATCTGGCGTTCGGCGAATATGGCTACGCGCTGAGCCGCTTCTCCGGCATGTGGGTCGGCTTCAAGGCGATCTCGGAAATCGTGGAATCGGGCGCATCCGTCGCGCTGCGCCCGCCGCGCGCCTTCCGCACGCCCGACTTCACGCCGCCGCCGGGCGGCCTGCACTATCGCTGGCCGGACCTGCCGGGCCCGCAGATCGAGGAGCGGCTAGAGGCGAAGAAGCACGCGGTCTATGCCTTCGCAAAGGCCAATCCGATCGACCGCCACATCTACGACATTCCGGGCGCCACATACGGCATCGTCACAACAGGCAAGGCGCATCTCGATCTGATGGAAGCGCTGCGGCTGATGGGCCTCGACGAAGCCGCTTGCCGCAGCATCGGCATCGACGTCTACAAGGTCGGCATGGTCTGGCCGCTGGCGCTGCATGACGCGATGGACTTCGTGAAGGGCAAGCGCGAGATCCTCGTGGTCGAGGAAAAGCGCGGCATCATCGAGAGCCAGTTCAAGGAATATTTCTACGACTATCCCGGCACCAAGCCCGAGCGCATGGTCGGCAAGCACGACGAGCGAGGGGCGCGGCTGATCTCCTGGATCGGCGAATTGTCGCCGCGTGCACTGGCTGGCGTGCTCGCCCGCCGGCTCGATCCGATGCTTCCGGGCCTCAATCTCGCCGCACGCGCGGCCGCCTTGATGCCTGAAGCCGCGCGCACGATCAACGTCAGCGGCGCGACACGCACGCCTTATTTCTGCTCGGGCTGCCCACACAACACGTCGACAAAGGTGCCTGAGGGATCGAAGGCGCTGGCCGGCATCGGCTGCCACTTCATGGCGAGCTGGATGGACCGTGAGACGTCGTCGCTGATCCAGATGGGCGGCGAGGGCGTGAACTGGGCGGCGTCGTCGAAATTCACCGGCAACAAGCATATCTTCCAGAATCTCGGCGAAGGCACCTACTATCACTCCGGCTCGATGGCGATCCGGCAGGCGATCGCCGCCAGGGCCAACATCACCTACAAGATCCTGTTCAACGACGCCGTCGCCATGACTGGCGGCCAACCGGTGGACGGCCCCATCAGCGTCCATGCCATCGCGCATAGCGTCCGGGCTGAAGGTGTAACACGCATCGCGCTGGTATCGGACGATCCCGCGCAGTTTTCGCCGGCGGACCTGCCCATCGGCGTGACCATCCATCCGCGCGAGGAAATGGACCCCGTGCAGCGCGAGCTGCGTGAGGTTCCCGGCGTCTCCGTCCTGGTCTACCAGCAGACCTGCGCCACCGAGAAGCGACGCCGCCGCAAGCGCGGGCAGATGGCCGATCCCAAGCGCTTTGCCTACATCAACGATCTCGTCTGCGAGGGCTGTGGCGACTGCTCGGTCGAATCCAACTGCCTGAGCGTCGAGCCGAAGGAGACGCCGTTCGGCCGCAAGCGGCAGATCAACCTGTCGGCCTGCAACAAGGATTTTTCCTGTCTCAACGGGTTTTGCCCGAGCTTTGTCACCGTCGAAGGCGCGACGCGCCGGAAGAAGAGCGCGAGCGAGATCGACGCAGTCGGCCGCGCGGCTACGCTTCCCCTGCCCGCTCCCGCCACGCTCGACCGTCCCTACGACCTGCTGGTAACAGGCGTCGGCGGCACCGGCGTGATCACCATCGGCGCGCTGATCGGCATGGCCGCGCATCTCGAACGAAGCGGCGTCTCGGTCCTCGACTTCACCGGCTTTGCGCAGAAGTTTGGCCCGGTGCTGAGCTATATCCGCCTTGCCGCCTCGCCCGAGGCGCTGCATCAGGTCCGCATCGACCAGGGTGCCGCCGACGCGCTGATAGGCTGCGACCTCGTCGTCAGCTCGGCGCCAAAGGCGTCCGGCACCTATCGTCGCGGCACGCGCGCTGCAATCAACACGGCGGAGATGCCGACCGGCGACGTCGTCCGCTTCCGCGACGCGGACCTCGCCTCGCCCGCCCGCCTGCGCGCGATCCGGCAGGTCATCGGCAACGACAATCTCGACACCATCAACGCGAACGCGCTGGCCGAACAGCTGCTCGGCGATGCCGTCTATGCCAACATCATCATGCTCGGCTTTGCCTGGCAGCACGGACTGATCCCTGTCTCGCTGCAGGCGCTGCTGCGCGCGATCGAGCTCAACGGCGTCACAGTCGAACGCAACAAGCAGGCCTTTGCCTGGGGCCGGATCGCCGCGGCCGATCCGGACTTGTTGCCGAAGGCGGACGATGCGCCCAAAGCCGAGACGCTCGACCAGCTCATCGCCCGCCGCGCCGATTTCCTCACCGCCTATCAGAACGCGGCCTACGCGGCACGCTACCGGACGATCGTCGCAAGGGTCCGCAATGCCGAAGCCAACCTGGACAGCGATGCGATGACCGAGGCCGTCGCACGCGCGCTGTTCAAGCTGATGGCCTACAAGGACGAGTACGAGGTGGCGCGCCTGCACATGCAGAGCGGCTTCCTCGACGAGTTGAAGCGCCAGTTCGAGGACGGTTTCAGCGTCCAGTATCACCTCGCGCCGCCGTTCCTGCCGTCCGAACGCGACGCCCGCGGCCGTCCGCGCAAGCGCGCTTTCGGCCAGTGGATCCAGATGCCGCTTGCCATGCTCGCGCGGCTCAAGCTGCTGCGCGGGACGCCGCTCGATCCGTTCGGCTACACCGCCGAGCGGCGGACCGAGCGCGAGCTGATCTCCTGGTATGAGGGTGTGATCGAACGGATGCTTCGCGAACTCGACGCGGCGCGCCTGCCAGATTTCATTGCGATCGCCAAGGCTCCGATGGATATCCGTGGCTACGGCCCGGTCAAGGACGCCGCGGTCGCCAAGGTGAAGCCGGAGGTCGAACGGCTTCTCGCCGATGTGATCGCGGCATCGCCAGCAAAGATGCGCGCCCACGGTTGACGTGATGCCAGCGAGGCTTCAGCCTTCCGAATTCAAGGGGGCTCCCTGATGGAGCCCGGCAATCGGGTGACGCATCATGGATTTCGACCAGTTGACCCTGACCCAGGCCGCGGCCGACCTTCGCGCCGGGAAAGTCACGAGCACTGCACTCACGTCGGAAGCTCTTGCCCGCGCCAAAGCCAACACGGATCTCAACGCCTTCGTCATCCTGGACGAGGCCGGCGCCCTGAAGGCCGCAGCTGAATTCGACGCAAGCGGCGACCGGAGCAAGCCGCTCGGCGGCGTTCCCATCGTGATCAAGGACAATATCGAGGTGGCCGGGCTTCCCTGTAGTGCCGGCACGCCCGCGCTGAAGGATTACGTGCCGAGTTCCGATGCGCCGGTGGCGGCAAGGCTGCGCGCCGCCGGTGCAATCATCATCGGTAAGACCAGCATGCACGAACTCGCCTTCGGCATCTCCGGCTATAACACCGCATTCAAGACCGGCGCCGAGTTCGGCGTACGCAACGCCTATGATCGCGCGCTCATCGCGGGCGGCTCCTCGTCAGGCACGGGTGCCGCGCTCGGGGCGCGGATCGTCGCGGGCGGGCTTGGTACGGACACGGGCGGATCGGTCCGGGTACCGGCCGCGCTGAACGGATGCGCCTCGCTGCGCCCGACCGCCGGCCGCTATCCGCGAGAGGGCATTGCGCCGATCTCGCACACCCGCGACACCGCAGGGCCGATGGCCGCGACCATCGCCGATGTCGCGCTGCTCGACCGCGTCATCGCGGGTGGCGACGACGTCGTGCCGGCTGACCTGAAGCAGGTGCGGATCGGCATCGTGAGGTCGATGCTGACCAATCTCGATGCCGACACCGAGACCGCATTCCAGGCGGCCGTCGCGACAATGAAGGCACAGGGTGTCACGGTGGTCGAGATCGAGATGCCGCAGCTTGCCGGGCTCAACGGTCAGGTCGGTTTTCCCGTCGCGCTGTACGAAGCCTATGACGACATGGTCGCCTATCTCGCGCACACCGGCACCGGCCTCAGCATCGAGGCGCTGGCTAAGGAGATCGCGAGCCCCGACGTGAAGGGCACCTACGATGGCCTCGTCATCCCGCGCAAACTGCCCGGCCCCGACAACACGCTGCTCGACGCCAGGCCGATCTATGACGCAGCGATCGGGACCGCGCGGCCTGCGCTGCAGGCGCTCTACAGCGACACGTTTTCCGGGAACAAGCTCGACGCTATCGCCTTTCCGACCACGCCGCGCGTCGCCATTCAGTCAAATCCCGATTCCAGCAGTCTCGAAAATTTCGGCCTGTTCATTCAGAACACCGATCCCGGCAGCAATGCCGGCATTCCCGGCATCCAACTTCCGATCGCGCTTGGCGCCACAAGCACATTGCCTGTTGGTCTCGAGCTGGACGGCCCGGCAGGCAGCGACCGCCGCCTGCTCGCGATCGGGATGGCGCTTGACACCGTGTTTGGGCGGCTGCCGGCGCCGGCGCGCTAGAGGCAAGCAGATATCCATCTCCTCAGCCTGAGGAGCTTGCGAAGCAAGCGTCTCGAAGGGCGAGGCCACGACCCGGGCCTTTCATCCTTCGAGACGCGCGTTCCGCGCTCCTCAGGATGAGGAATTGGCAGCGTCTCACGAATACGGATTGATCAGCTTCTGCTGTTCGGCGCTGTGGTGCACGAGCATGTCGATGAAGGTCCTGACCTTCGCCGACAGATGATGTTTGTGCGGATAGACCGCGTTCATCGACATCTCGACAGGACGGTATTCGGGCAGGAGCCGAACGAGGTGACCGGCTTCGAGATCGTCCCGAATGAGAAACCCGGCCATCAGACAGACTGCAGCGCCTTCCAGCGCCACCTTCCGCAAGGCCTCACCGCTGTTGGTGATGAAGCTGCCGGAGATCCGTACCGATGCCGGCGCGCCCTTGCGATCGAAGAAGCGCCAATCGTCGCCGTAGGGATAATTCACGTGACGGCCGCAATTGTGCGCGGTGAGCTCATCGAGCTTGCGCACGCGACCATGCCTCTCGAGATAGTCGTGCGAGCAGCACAGCACGTGGCGCCAGGTGGCGAGACTGCGGACGATCAGGCTCGAATCCGGCGGTGTGGTCATGCGCACGGCAACGTCATACCCTTCCTCGATGAGGTCGACGTCGGCTTCGCCCATGCGCAGATCGATCTTGAGCTCTGGATAGGTCGACAGGAGTTTCGCCACGACGGGCGCGACAAACGGCACCATGTGCGTGGCGACGTGGACGCGCAAGGTGCCGCGGGGCACCGACTGCAATTCGCTCGCGATATCGTCGGCCTGTTCGATATCGGCGAGGATCTGGACGCAGCGGTCGTAATAAGCCTTGCCAATCTCGGTGAGGTTGACCCTGCGCGTGGTGCGCTGAAGCAGCCTCACCCCGAGCCGGTCTTCCAGCGCCTGAACGTGATTGCTCACCATGGTGGTCGACATGTTGAGCTTGCGGGCTGCTGCGGAGAAGCCGCCGGTCTCGACCACCCGGCTGAAGACTTCGAGGCTGGTCAATCGGTCCATGCCGCGTGATTATCCGCTCTTGATCGATAATCTCAAGGTATTCGCCCCGATTATCTATCAGATCATCTCGCGCGCGGCATTGGTGCGTGCGTTAGCAGCAATCGCTCGACAGGCACGGCAATCGCTCTGGGGCAGTCGCACGTCCGGTTGGGTAGATCATACGCACCTCAGGCGAGGTCCGGACTATCCACCCGCAGTGGATAATCCTTCCAGCATTTCGCCGATTATCGCTCGAACTGGAAAGACCGATAGTCCCTGCCAGCCGATAGGAGACCGTCATGTCCGAGATGCCCCGCACCGAAACCTTTCAGCAAGCAACTGAAATCACTCAGGATTATTCCAAGGCGCCGCCGCGTGTGCCGGTCCGCAACAAACTCCGGCGGGCGGCCTTGGCGCTCGCGCTCCTCGCGGGCACGGCAGCGATCGCCTATTACGGCCACGACTACTGGACCACCGGCCGTTATCTCGAGACGACCGACGACGCCTACGTGAAGGCGGACTCCACGATCGTCGCGCCGAAGGTTTCCGGCTACATCGCGACGGTCCTGGTCGGCGACAATGAAAAGGTCAAAGCCGGCCAGGTGCTGGCCAGGATCGACGATCGCGACTTCAAGGCGGCGCTCGATCAGGCCCGCGCCGATGTCGCCGCCGCGGAGGCTTCCGTGCGCAACCTCGATGCCCAGCTCGAACTGCAACAGCCGATCATCGAGCAGAGCACGGCCGATGTCACGGCTGCGGACGCCAACCTGAAATTCGCCCAGGAGGAGCGCGCCCGCTACGACGATCTCATGAAGTCGGGTTCCGGCACGATCCAGCGCGCACAGCAGACCGATGCGGCGCTGCGCGCCAGCGGCGCGCAATTGCAGCACGCGAAATCGGGCCTTCTGGCCGCACAGCGCAAGGTCGACGTGCTCACCACGCAGCGCGCCCAGGCCACGGCCCAGCTCGCACGCGCTCGCGCCGTTGCGGACCAGGCGCGGCTGAACCTGTCCTATACCGAGATCACCGCGCCGGTGGACGGCACGGTCGGCGCCCGTAGCCTGCGCGTCGGCCAGTTCGTGCAGGCCGGCACGCAATTGATGGCGGTGGTGCCCCTCGATGCGGTCTATGTGGTCGCCAACTTCAAGGAGACGCAGCTCACCCATGTCCGTCCCGGCCAGCCGGTCGAGCTACGCGTCGACAGCTTCCGCGGCCAGACCCTGCGCGGTCATGTCGACAGCCTGTCGCCGGCCAGCGGGCTCGAATTCGCGCTGCTGCCGCCCGACAACGCCACCGGCAATTTCACCAAGATCGTGCAGCGCGTCCCGGTGAAGATCGTGCTCGACGATCACAGCCTGACCGGCCTGTTGCGGCCGGGCATGTCCGCGGTGCCAACGGTAGACACCAAGCAGGCGGTGCTGGCCGAACGCGAGACGGCCAGGCGCATCGCCGACAACACCTCTCGCCCGAACGGCGGCTGACCTCGAGGGGGCATGCGGCAGGATTGTCAAACCCTGCCGGATGATCCTTCCCAAACTCCGCCGATTATCGAAACCATCCACCTAATGCATCCTGTCTCCGTAACCGAGACGAGGCTTCCATGAGCACGCTCCAACCGGCCGTTAATGCCGCTTCCGCCGCCACCCTCCCCGCGCCTGCCGCGGCCCCCACGACTCCAGCCGTGTCGGCCAAGACCTGGATCGCAGTGATCGGCGCGACGCTCGGCGCCTTCATGGCGGTGCTGAACATCCAGATCGTCAACGCCTCGCTCGCCGATATCCAGGGCGCGATCGGCGCCGGAATCGACGACGGCGGCTGGATCTCGACGTCCTATCTGATCGCAGAGATCGTGGTGATCCCGCTGTCGGGCTGGCTCGCCCAGGTGTTCTCGATCCGCATCTATCTCCTCACCAACGCGATCCTGTTCCTGGCTCTGTCGGCAGCGTGCGCGCTGGCGCAGGACCTGCCGCAGATGATCGTGCTGCGCGCCGTGCAGGGTTTTACCGGCGGTGTGCTGATCCCGATGGCGTTCACCCTGATCATCACGCTGCTGCCGCGCGGCAAGCAACCGGTCGGCCTTGCGCTGTTCGCGCTGTCGGCGACCTTCGCGCCCGCGATCGGCCCGACCATCGGCGGCTATCTCACCGAGAATTTCGGCTGGCAGTACATCTTCTATGTCAACCTCGTGCCGGGCGCGATCATGGTCGGCATGCTCTGGTACGCGCTCGAGGCCAAGCCGATGCAGCTCGCGCTGCTGCGCGAAGGCGACTGGGCCGGCATCATCACCATGGCGATCGGCCTGTCGGCGCTTCAGACCGTGCTGGAAGAAGGCAACAAGGACGACTGGCTCGGCTCGCCCTTCATCGTGAAATTGTCCGTCATCGCGGCCGTCGCGCTAGCTGCCTTCCTGATCATCGAGCTCACCGTGAAGAAGCCGCTTCTGAACCTGCGCCTGCTGGTGCGCCGCAATTTCGGCTTCGGCATGCTCGCGAACTTCCTGCTCGGCATCGCGCTGTACGGCTCGGTGTTCATCCTGCCGCAATATCTGGCGCGCATCCAGGGCTACAATGCGGAGCAGATCGGCATGGTGCTGGCATGGACCGGACTGCCGCAGCTCGTGTTGATTCCGCTGGTGCCGCGCCTGATGCAGCGCTTCGACGCGCGGATCATCATCGGCGTCGGCTTCGTCCTGTTCGCGGCCTCGAACTTCATGAACATCGATATGACCAACGATTATGCCGCCGACCAGCTGCTGTGGCCCAATGTCGTCCGTGCGATCGGCCAGGCGCTCGTGATGGCCCCGTTGTCTGCTGTGGCGACCGCCGGCATCGAAGCGGAGAATGCGGGCTCGGCCTCAGGCCTGTTCAACATGATGCGTAATCTCGGCGGCGCCGTCGGCATCGCGCTGCTCCAGACCTTGCTGACCAAGCGCGAGCAATATCACTCCAACGTGCTGATGCAGTCGGTTTCGGTGTTCGAGCAGGCGACGCGGACGCGGCTGGAGCAGCTCACGCAGTATTTCATCAATCACGGCGTGCTCGACCGCGCCGACGCCGCGCATCGCGCCTATGTCGCGATCGGCCATACCGTGCAGAAGCAGGCTTACATCTTCGCCTTCAGCGACACCTTCTATCTGCTCGGCATGGCACTGATCGTGGCCCTGATCGCCGTATTCTTCCTGAAGAAACCCGGCCAGACCTCGGCCGGGGGAGCCCACTGACGTCAACCCCAGCAAAAGGAGAACGACCATGAAACCCCGCATGAATTTCTACCAGGCCGCCCCCGACACGATGAAAGCGCTGATGGCGCTGGAGGAGCAGATCCAGTCCACGGGACTCGAGAAATCGCTGATCGAGCTCGTCAAGATTCGGGCGTCGCAGATCAACGGCTGCGCCTTTTGCATCAACATGCACACCGAGGACGCCCGCAAACGCGGCGAGACCGAACAGCGGATCTATCTGCTCAACGCCTGGCGCGAATCCCCGCTCTACACCGACCGCGAGCGCGCCGCGCTGGCCTGGACCGAGTCGGTCACGCTGATCTCCGAGACGCATGCGCCCGACGATGTCTACGAGCAGGTCCGCGCGCAATTCTCCGAAGCGGAGACGGTGAATCTGACGATGCTGATCGGGGCCATCAATGCCTGGAACAGAATCGCGATCGCGTTCCGGGCGGTGCATCCGGTGAAGGTGAAGGCGTCGGTCGCGTGAGGGGCTGACGTTCGCGCGCTTAATTCCGCTGTCATGCCCCGCAAAAGCGGGGCATCCAGTACGCCGCGGCCTCTCGATTCAAGCACTCCTGTCGCGGAGTACTGGATCGCCCGGTCAAGCCGGGCGATGACAGTGGAGGGTGTGGCCTAAACCGCCGTCGCCTTGGCGAATTCCACGTAGATCTCACGCAGACGCGTCGCCATCGGGCCGGGCTTGCCCTCGCCGATTGTCTTGCCATCGACTGCGACCACCGGCTGCACGAACGACGAGGCCGAGGTGATGAAAGCTTCCTTGGCGGCGAGCGCCTCGGCGACCGTGAAGGACCGCTCCTCGACGCGGAGCTGACGTTCTTCCGCGAGCGCGATGACGGCCTTGCGGGTACAGCCCGGCAAGATCGCGTTGGAGTTCTTGCGGGTGACGATAACGTCGTCCTTGGTGAGGATGAACGCTGATGATGACCCGCCCTCGGTGACGTATCCATCCTGCAGCATCCAGGCTTCGCCTGCGCCGGCTTCCGCCGCGGCCTGCTTCGCCAGCACCTGCGCCAGCAGCGCCACGCTCTTGATGTCACGCCGCTCCCAGCGGATGTCGGGCACCGTGATCACGTTGATGCCGGTCTTTGCCACCGCGGCGTTGATGATGTCCTTTTCCGAGGTGAACATCACCAGGCTCGACTTGACCTCAGCCTTGGGGAACGGGAAGTCGCGGCCCTTGTCGGCGCCGCGCGTGACCTGGAGATAGACGAGGCCGCTCTCGAGCTTGTTGCGCGCGATCAACTCCTTCTGGAGCTCGGTGATGCGCTCGACCGTCTCCGGCAGCCTCAAGCTGATCTCGCCGACGGAACGCTCCAGCCGCGCCAGGTGCGAGGCGTTGTCGACCAGCTTGCCGTCCAGCACGGCCGAGACCTCGTAGATGCCGTCGGCGAACAGGAAGCCGCGGTCGAGAACCGAGATCTTGGCTTCCGAGAGCGGGACGAATGAGCCGTTGACGTAGGCAATCGAGTCCAAGGCAGGTCTCCTGGCGGGAAAAGGGGATTTAGCTGTCCGTATACGGGATTTGGTGAGCCCGATAAACCCTACTCTTCGTCATCCCGGGGCGCGCGTAGCGCGAGCCCGGGATCCATACTCCCGATGGTGGTTATGGATTCCGGGCTCGCGACTGCGTCGCGCCCCGGAATGACGCCAGAAAGTTAATGCGACAGAATCTTCGACAAGAACTTCTGCGCGCGGTCGCTGCGCGGCTTGCCGAAGAAATCCTCCTTCGCCGCGTCCTCGACGATCTCGCCGCGATCCATGAAGATCACGCGATTGGCGACCTTGCGGGCAAAGCCCATCTCGTGGGTGACGACCATCATGGTCATGCCCTCATGGGCGAGGTCGACCATGACGTCGAGCACCTCGCTCACCATCTCGGGGTCAAGCGCCGAGGTCGGTTCGTCGAACAGCATGACAATGGGGTCCATGGCGAGCGCGCGCGCGATCGCCACGCGCTGCTGCTGGCCACCGGAGAGCTGCGCCGGAAACTTCTGCGCCTGCTCCTTGAGGCCGACGCGATCCAGCAACTGCATGCCCTTCGCCACCGCCTTGTCAGACGACCGGCCCAGCACCTTCTGCTGGGCGAGGCAGAGATTGTCGATGATCTTGAGATGCGGAAACAGCTCGAAATGCTGGAACACCATGCCGACGCGCGAGCGCAGCTTCGGCAAATCGGTCTTGGGGTCGTTGACCTTGGTGCCGTCGACACTGATGTCGCCCTCCTGGAACGGCTCCAGCGCATTGACGCATTTGATCAGCGTCGACTTGCCCGAACCCGAGGGACCGCAGACCACGACGACCTCACCCTTGGTGACGCTGGTGGTGCAGTCGGTCAGCACCTGGAAGGTCGGGCTGTACCATTTGTTGACGTGGCTGATTTCGATCATGACCGACACGCTCTATCGAATGATGGCGATGCGTGCCTGGAGGCGACGAACGCCGAAGGACGCAACACAGGAAATGGTGAAGTAGACGACGGCGGCAAACAGGTACATCTCGACCAGGCGGCCGTCGCGCTGCGCGACCTTGCTCGCCGCGCCCAGAAAGTCCGGGATCGAGAGCACGTAGACCAGCGAGGTGTCCTGGAACAGCACGATGGTCTGCGTCAGCAGCACCGGCAGCATGTTGCGGAACGCCTGCGGCAGCACGACGTAGCGCATGGTCTGGGCGTAGGTCAGGCCGAGCGCGTTGGCGGCGGCCGGCTGGCCGCGCGAGATCGACTGGATGCCGGCGCGCATGATCTCGGAGAAGTACGCCGCCTCGAACATGATGAAGGTGATGAGCGAGGAGGCGAACGCACCGACACTGATCGGCCGCGACGCGCCGGTCACCCACTGCCCGATATAGGGCACCAGGAAGTAGAACCAGAAGATGACCAGCACCAGCGGCAGCGAGCGCATGAAGTCGACATAGATGCCGGCGATGCGGCCGAGCACCTTGAAGCCGGACAGTCGCATCAGTGCGATCGCGGTGCCGAAGATCAGGCCGCCGAGGCCGGCCAGCGTCGTCAGGGTCACCGTGAACGTCATGCCCTCGAAGAACAGATAGGGCAGCGCGCGGCGGATGACGTCGAAATCGAGATTACCGAACATGGCGCTATTTCCCCGTAATGTAGCCGGGGATCGCGACGTAGCGCTCGAGGAAGCGCATCGCGGTCACGACGACGGCGTTGACAAGGAGATAGAGCAGGGTCGCTGCGGTGAAGGCCTCGAACACCTGGAACGAGAATTCCTGCATCGAGCGCGCCTGTCCGGTCAGCTCGAGCAGGCCGATGGTGATGGCGACCGCCGTGTTCTTGATGGTGTTGAGGAACTCGGAGGTCAGCGGCGGCAGGATGATGCGGAACGCCATCGGCAGCAGCACATAGCGATAGCCCTGCACGGTGGTCAGGCCGAGCGCAGTTGCGGCCATCTTCTGCCCGCGCGGCAACGAGCCGATGCCGGCCTGCAATTGCACGGCGACACGCGCCGACATGAAGAGGCCGACACCGATCGCAGCGGTCCAGAACGGTGCGTTCGGCAGTTGCTTCAGCCAGGTGCCGGCCGCCTTCGGCAACAATTCCGGCAGCACGAAGTACCACAGGAACAGCTGCACCAGCAGCGGCATGTTGCGGAAGAACTCGACCCAGCAGAAGCCGAACCAGTAGGCCGCCCTGGAGGGCAGCGTGCGCATGACGCCGATCAGCGAGCCGAAGACCAGCGCGATGATCCAGGCAAGAACCGCCGTCTTCAGGGTCAGCGCCAGCCCCGACAGCAGCATGTCGAGATAGGTGCCGGTCCCCATCGGGTTCGGCTCGAAGAAGATTCCCCAGTTCCAGTGGTAGTTCACGTGTCCCCCGCGCGAACGCGCCAATCATAGATGTCGTAAACGTCTATGCAAATGTCCGGCCACTCCCTCCAGAATGGCCGGAATTTGCTTCCTCTCCCCGCAAGCGGGGAGAGGCAAACAGCAGCTTATTTGTAGTCGTCCGGGTTAGGCGAGTCCGTGGGCTTCGCGAACTCGTTCTTCAGCTCGGCCGAGATCGGCGAATTGAGGTTGAGGCCCTTCGGCGGAATCTTCTGGGTGAACCACTTCTCATAGATCTTCTGACCTTCGCCCGAGGTGTAGAGCGCGGCAGTCGCCGCATCGACCACCTTCTTGAACGGCGCGTCGTCCTTGCGCAGCATGATGCCGTAGGGCTCGGGCTTGGAGAAGGCGTCCTTGGAGATGACGTAGTCGTCCGGCGACTTCGAGCCGGCAACAAGGCTCGCGAGCAGGATGTCGTCCATCACGAAGGCGACCGCGCGATCAGTCTCGACCATCAGGAAGGACTCAGCATGGTCCTTGGCCGGGATGATGTTGGCGCCGAGTCCCTTCGCAACGTTGGCCTCGGTGAGCTGCTTGATATTGGTGGTGCCGGCGGTCGAGACCACCGTCTTGCCCTTGAGGTCGTCGATCGACTTCAGGCCGCTCGACTTCTTGAACACGTAGCGGCTGGCGGTCAGGAAGTGGGTGTTGGTGAAGGCGACCTGCTTCTGGCGCTCGGCATTGTTGGTGGTCGAGCCGCATTCGAGGTCGATGGTGCCGTTGGCCATCAGCGGAATACGCGTCGCCGAAGTGACCGGGTTGAGCTTGACCTCGAGCTTGTCGAGCTTGAGCTCCTTCTTCACGGCGTCGACGATCTTGTAGCAGATATCCATCGCGAACCCGATGGGCTTCTGGTTGTCGTCTAGATAGGAGAACGGGATCGAGGAGTCGCGGAAGCCCAGCGTGATGGCGCCGGTGTCCTTGATGTTCTTCAGCGTGCCGGTCAGCTCCTGGGCCCCGGCCTGGCTGACGGCAAAGGTCGCGGCAAGCGCGAGACCGATGTGACGGAAATGCTTCACTTTTTTGTTCCCCTTTCAGGATGATGGGCCGGATGCAAGCACAAATCGGCCCGGATTAGAATGTGACTTTCGGCTGGCTTGCGGCTCAGGTTAATGGCTAAGGGTCAGTGGCTCAGGTCAAAGGCTTGGGCAATTCCCCGAGATCCCAGAACAGCCCGGCCATCACCGTCAAGGCCTCTTCGGTCAATGGCAGCAGGATGTGCTCATTGGGCGCATGCTGGGAGCAACCGGGATAGGAGTGCGGGACCCAGATCGTCGGCAGGCCCAGGATCTCGGAAAATACGTCGTTCGGCAGCGATCCGCCGAAGTTCGGCAGCACCGCCGGCGCCTTACCGGTCGTTTCTCGCACCGAATCCGCCGCCCATTTGATCCAGGGGCTGTCGAAATCGGTACGCGAGGCCGCAAAGCTCTGTGCGGCCCGCACCTCGACCATCGGGAAACCCTTCTCGACCAGATGCGCGCGGACGGCCTCGATCAGGCCGTCGATCTTGGTGCCGACGACAAAGCGCAGTTGCAGCACGGCATTGGCGTGACCGGGAATGGCGTTGGCCGGCTTCTCGATATTGCCCGAGGACATCGCCAGCACTTCGAGCGTGTTCCAGGCATAGAGCCGCTCGGCCGCTGACAATCCCTCCTCGCCCCAGTTCTCCGCCAGCGCCGGCTCGTCCTCGGTCGGGACGACCTGCACATCGGCAAGATAGCTGCGGATCTGGTTGGTGAGCCGCGGCGGCTTCAGGGCATCGAGCTGGAGACGGCCACGGCCATCGACCAGCGTCGAGATCGCGTTGACCAGAATGGTCGCGGGATTGGCGAGCACGCCGCCCCAATTGCCGGAATGATGGCCGCCGTCGCGCAAATTCACGTCGAGATGGATGCGGATGCCGCCACGGCAGCCGAGGAAGAGTGTCGGGCGATCTGCCGACAGGCGCGGTCCGTCGGAGGCCATGAACAGATCGGCCTTGAGCGCATCGCGATTGAGATCGCAGACCTTGCCGAGATCGGGCGAGCCGATTTCTTCACCCATCTCGACGATGAATTTGGCGTTGAAGCCGAGCTTGCCGCCGCGGGCCTCGCGCACCGCGCGGAGCGCCGCCATGTTGATGCTGTGCTGGCCCTTGTTGTCGGCGGTGCCGCGGCCGTAGAGGCGCGTGCCCGCAACCGTCGTGCGCCAGGGATCGCGGCCATCGCGCCATTCGCCTTCCATGCCGTCGACGACGTCGCCATGGCCGTAAATCAGCACGGTCGGGGCGGACGCGCTCTCGTGATGCTCGGCGAACAGGAACGGCGCCTTGCCGCTGGGGGATTCGACCATACGGCTTTGAAAATCGAGCGCAGCGAAGGCCGGCTGCATCTCCTGTTCCAGATAGGCACGCAACTCGGCGCCGCGCGACGGATTCTGGCTTTCGGTCTTGAAGGCGACGCGGCGGTCGAGTTCGGCGAGGAACGCGCCCGATTTGAAATCCTCACGGGCGCGGGCGATGGCGTCGGCTCTGGTCATGATTTGCTTTTCGGACTTCGAGGAAGGACCCTACCCGAGACAGGACGGCCTTCGAAAGTGGCGGGGACTTGGATTGTTCTTGTAGTTCTCTTGTAATTCTCTTGGGATTTCGTTCTTGCTCGCTTGAGATTGGCTCGCCAAGGGCAGCAGTGCTGCTGATTTTGGCCTTGCCAAGCGCAAGTTATATGCAAGAACTTCGCCAAGTTGGGGCGCACGTCTATCATTCGAAGAGCGCTCAGTACAGAGCGCCGGGGGACCATCATGGCCAAGCAGATCAGGCTCAACGCCTTTGCGATGAATTGCGTCGCACACCAGTCGCCGGGCCTGTGGACCCATCCGCGCGACCGCACCGCCGAATATAACCGCCTGCCCTACTGGATCGACCTTGCCAGGACGCTGGAGCGCGGCCGCTTCGACGGCTTGTTCCTGGCTGACGTGCTGGGCGTCTACGACGTCTATGGCAACAGCCCTGACGCAGCCTTGCGCAATGCAGCACAGGCGCCGTCGAACGAGCCGCTGCTCCTGCTCTCGGCGATGGCGGCGGTGACGCAAAATCTCGGTTTCGGCGTCACCAGCAATTTGTCCTTCGAGCCGCCCTACCCCTTCGCGCGACGGATGTCGACGCTCGATCATCTCACCGAGGGGCGGATCGGCTGGAACGTCGTCACCGGCTATCTCGACAGCGCCGCCCGCGGCGCCGGCAAGGACAAGCAGACCGGGCATGACGACCGCTACGACATCGCCGACGAATATATGGAGGTCGTCTACAAGCTCTGGGAAGGGAGCTGGGAGGACGATGCCGTGCTGCGCGATCGCAAGCGCGGTATCTTTACCGATCCCGCAAAGGTTCATCGCGTCAATCATGAGGGCGCGAACTACCGCATCAACAACACCATTCACCTCAGCGAACCGTCGCCGCAGCGCACGCCCGTGCTGTACCAGGCCGGCACCTCGCCGCGGGGCCGCCAGTTCGCGGCGCGTCACGCCGAATGCGTGTTCATGTCGGGACCGTCAGCCAAGGTGATCGCACCGCGCGTCTCCGCAATCCGGCAAGAGGCCGCCGCGCTGGGCCGCAATCCGGCCGAGATCCTGATGTTCTCGATGATGACGATCATCCTCGGCCGGACCGAAGCCGAGGCGAAGGAGAAATACGCCGACTACCGCCGCCATATCAGCCCCGAAGGCGCGCTGGCGCTGATGTCAGGATGGACCGGCGTCGACTTCTCCGGCTACGACCTCGACCAGCAGGTCCGCCACGTCCAGAACGATGCCGGCCGCAGCGCCATGGACAACGTCACCCGCGCCGACCCCGATCGCGTCTGGACCGTGCGCGACGTCATCGAGCATGTCGGCATCGGCGGCGCCGGCCCCGTGGTGGTTGGAACGCCCGAGATGGTCGCGGACAAGATCGAGCAATGGTTCGAGGCAACCGACGTCGACGGCCTCAACGTCGCCTTCGCGATCTCGCCCGGCGACTTCGAGGACATCGCCGACATGCTGGTGCCGGAGCTGACGCGGCGCGGGCGGTACAAGCCGGAATACGCAAAAGGCACATTGCGGGAGAAGCTGTTCGGCGATGGCCGCGCGCGGCTCGGCGCGCCGCATCCGGCGGCAGGGTATCGGGTGGGGAAGACGGGGTAGAAGCCTCACACTCTCTGTCATGCCCCGGCTTGACCGGGGCATCCAGTACGCCGCGGCGTCCCGACTCCATCACCGCCGTCTCTGGAATACTTGATCACCCGCCTTCGCGGGTGTTGACGACTGAGAGTGCGGCGAGCACCGATCCTGCAGGGAGGCGCGACCCCCTACACCTTCCCGTCCACCATCACCTCGATCAGCTTCGTCCCGGGCCGGGCAAACGCCGACGACAGCGTCGCCTTCAGCTCACGAGGGTCGCTGATCTTGATCGCCTCGCAGCCCAGCGCCCTGGCGATGCCGGCGAAATCGACCGGCGGGTCGACGAAATCCATGCCGACATAATTGTCGTCGCCATGGAAGGCGAGCAGGCGCTGCTTGATGATGCGATAGCCGCCATTGTTGGCGATGACGACGTTGAGCGGCAGCTTGTGATGTGCCGCCGTCCATAGCGACTGGATCGAATACATCGCGCTGCCGTCGCCGGAGAAGCACACCACGGGACGATCCGGATTGGCGATGCTGACGCCAACCGATGCCGGCAGGCCCCAGCCGATGCCGCCCGAGGCAAGGCCGTGATAGCCGAAGCGATCGCGGTGCGGACGCAGGTTCGTGATCTGGCGGCTGGAAGTGAGGCCTTCATCGACGAGAATGGCGTTCTCGGGCATGGCCTCAACCATGTGCAGCACCAGATAATCGGGATCGATCGGCGTGCGCCCCGCGCTCTTGCCGATCTGCTCGGCCAAAGCGGCGCGGCGCGCGCTCCAGTTCTTCGGCGCGAGCTCTGCGAGACGCTGCCTTGAGCGTTGCGCCAGTGCCGCGCCGCCGATCTCCTTCAGCACGGGAAGCAGCGCGCGCAGCGTTTCCTTGACGTCCGCCTTCAGCGCAATCTCCGCGCCAAAATTCTTGGCGATCTCCCAGTCGGCGAGGCCGACCTGCAGAATCGGCAATCCGTCCGGCAGCGGGTCGACTTCGCTATAGACCGACATGCGCACGGGATCGCCACCGAGCGCGACCAGGAGATCGTAGGGCGCGAGCGTATCGCGTGCGACCTTCTGGACGCGCGCCAGCGTGCCGACGAAGCTCGGGCTTTCCGAGAGGAAGTGCGAGCCATAGGCGGTCGAGGATTGATAGGCGGCAGCGCCGAGCAGCTCGGCGAGCTCGGCCGCCTCCTTCAGCGCGTCGCTCTTGACCACCTCGTCCATGGTGACGATGACAGGACGTTCGGCCTTGAGCAGCCGCGCGGCAAAGGCCTTCAGCGCTTCGTCCGACGGCCTGGTGCGCGCGTCGATGCGTGTGGAGCGGCCAAGATCGATGCCGGCTTCGCTGTTGAGGATGTCGCCGGGCAGCGAGATGAACACCGGCCCGGTCGGCGGCGTCATCGCGACCTTGGCGGCGCGGCGCACGATGCGCGGCAGATCCTCCAGCCGCGTCACCTCGACCGCCCATTTCACCAGCGGCTCGGCCATGCGCACCAGCGGGCCGTACAGCACCGGCTCCATCAGGCCGTGGCCCTGCTCCTGCTGGCCCGCGGTCAAAATCATCGGGGTGCCCGTGAACTGGGCGTTGTAGAGCGAGCCCATGGCGTTGCCGAGGCCGGGCGCGACATGGACGTTGCAGGCGACGAGCTTGCCGGAGGCGCGGCTGTAGCCATCGGCGATCGCGACCACCAGGCTCTCCTGCATCGCCATCACATAGCTGAGATCAGGATGGTCCTTCAGCGCATGCATGATCGGCAGTTCGGTGGTGCCGGGGTTGCCGAACAGATGGGTGATGCCCTCGTCCTTGAGCAGCGCGAGAAAGGCGGAGCGGCCGGTGATCTTGTTCTTCATGTTTCCTCCAGAAGCGGGCGTTGCCGCAAGGACGGAGGCATGATGGCCGAACTTGGCCGAGGCACGCAAGGAAGCGCCGTCATGGCAGACTTGCGTCGGCGCGCGCAAGCTGGGAACATGCTCGGGCGTAAACCTGCACGGGGAGACGCGATGGCCTATGACGAGAACACCGCGGCGCGGGTGCGCAAATTACTGGCCGGTCAGCGAGACGTCGCGGAAAAGAAGATGATGGGCGGCCTCTGCTTCATGGTGAACAACACCATGTGCTGCACGGTCAGCGGGCGCGGCGGCATGCTGATCCGCGTCGGCCCGGAAGCGCATGCACGCATGCTGCAGGAGCCGCACACCAGCCCGATGGAAATGCGCGGGCGCATCATGACCGGCTTCGTGCGCGTCGCGCCGGACGGCTATCAGAGCGATACCGAGCTGAAAAACTGGGTCAAGCGCGGGCTCGACTTCGTGGCGGCGAATACGGCGGGACGCAAAGCGGCGCCGCGGAAGGCTGTTTCGGCGAAGACTGAGGTCGCCGCCAAGGCTAAAGCACCTCCTCGCGGCCAAGCTCGAAAGGGTCTTCGCCGCTAGCGCGCTTCTTCTTTTTCGAGCGCTGCCACACCACACCGGGAAAGCCCTTCAGCGGCACCAGCGGCTCGCCGGTATAGGCCCACTCCTGGAGCTCTTCGATGGCGATGTGATAGAGCGGCTGGCGGCCGGTGCGCTCCTTGAACAGGGCGCGCGGGATGTTGACCATGTGCGGGCCCCGCGGGCGCTCGTAGGCGATCGGCGTGCCGCAATGCGAGCAGAAGCTGCGCGCAGTCTTCGTTGCCTTGTCCTCGTAGCGCGTGAGCGCAGCCTTGCCGGAGGTGATGCGAAAGCGCTTCTTCCAGCTGCCGACATAGGTCGCGTAAGCCGCGCCATGGGCGCGGCGGCTACCCGTGGAATGATCATGCCAGGCCCAGCGCGCGGGAACGTCGATCTCGAAGGTGACCTTGCCGCAGAGGCATTGGCCAGTGGCGATACCTGCGGCGGCTGCGGCTTTGGCCATGGTAGGTCCCTCCGTCGTCATTGCGAGCGTAGCAAAGCAATCCAGACACCTCTGCGGAAAGATTCTGGATTGCTTCGCTACGCTCGCAATGACGGAAATTGTGTTGACGGTCGCGCGACAAATCAAGCTCGTCATTCCGCGGCGATGCGAAGCATCGAGCCCGGAATGAGGGAAGAGAACGCCTACGCCGGCGTCAGTTCGTCATACGCCGGATAGTCCGTATACCCCTTCTCCTCGCCGCCGTAGAACGTCGCACGGTTATACGGCGTGATCGGATAGTCGTGCGCGAGGCGTCGCGGCAGATCGGGGTTGGAGATGAAGATGCGGCCGAAGGCGATGATGTCGGCATGGCCGTCGGCGATTGCCGCATTCGCGGTCTCGCCGGTAAAGCCGCCGGCCGTCATCAGTACGCCGCTGTAGAACGGACGGAACAGCACCATCGCCGAGGGCACGTTCTCCCAGTGGACGTCGGCGCGGCCGGCGCCGCTGGAGCGCGGCTCGATGAGGTGCAGATAAGCGAGACCGAGCTTGTCGAGCGCCTTCACGACATGGGTGTAGAGCGGCATCGGATCGGGCTCGCCGGAATCGTTGGCGATGCCGTGCGGCGACAGCCGCACGGCGACGCGGTTCGCGCCCCAGACGTCGATCGCGGCCTGCGTGACCTCGAGCAGAAGCCGCGCGCGGTTCTCGATCGACCCGCCATATTGATCGGTGCGCTGGTTGCTGCGCGATTGCAGGAACTGCTCGAGCAGATAGCCGTTGGCGCCGTGAATCTCGACGCCGTCGAAGCCGGCGGCAAGCGCGTTCTTCGCGCCCTGCCTGAAGGCCTCGACGATGCCCTTGACCTCGTCGGTCTCCAGCGCGCGCGGCGTCTCATAGTCGGAAATCTTGCCGTCGGCGGTCATCGCCTTCATGCCTTCGGCCTTGATCGCGATGGCCGAAGCCGAGACCGGAAGCTCACCGCCATGGAAGGACGAATGCGAGACGCGGCCGACATGCCAGAGCTGGAGGAAGATGACGCCGCCCTTGGCATGCACGGCATCCGTCACCTTGCGCCAGCCGGCGATCTGTGCCTCCGAATAGATGCCCGGCGTCGCCGGGTTGCCGCGGCCGTGCGAGAGCACGGGCGAAGCTTCGGCGATCAGTAGGCCGCCCTCCGTTGCGCGCTGGCCGTAATATTCGGCGTTGAGCGGCCGTGGCGAAAAGCTCTCGCGCTCGGCGCGCATGCGCGTCAGCGGTGCCATCGCGACGCGATGCGCGAGCTTGTACGGACCGACCTGCAACGGTTTGAACAACGCCGGAAATTTCATGCTGGCCCCAAAGTGGCTATGGAAGGATGCGGATCATATAGCGAGGGGCGGTCACCGGAAAAGGTGCCGCCCCCGCAAAAGTAGATATTCCCTCCCGCGGAACGCGTGGGAGGGAACAGACCTTACGCCGTCTTGATCCAGACGGCCTTCACGTTGAGATACTCCTCGACGTGCTGCTTGCCGGACTCGCGGCCGTAACCGCTCATCTTGTAGCCGCCGAAGGGCACGGCCGGGTCCATCGCCTGGTAGCAGTTCACCCACACCGAGCCGGCGCGCAGGCTCTTCGCAACCGCATGCGCCTTGCTGACGTCGCGCGTCCAAAGGCCCGAGCCGAGGCCGAACGTGGTGTTGTTGGCGCGCTTGACCAGCTCGTCCATGTCCTTGAACGCGATGGCGGAGATGACGGGGCCAAAAATCTCCTCCTGCGCGATGCGCATATTGTCCTGCACGCCCGCGAACACGGTCGGAGAGACGAAGAAGCCCTTCGACAGCGCACCCTCGGTGACGCGGCCGCCGCCGGCGAGCGCGCGCGCGCCTTCCTTCTGGCCGATGTCGAGATAGCCGGTGACGCGCTCGAGCTGCTGCTCGGAGACGAGCGGGCCGATCTGCACATTGGGATCGAGGCCGTTGCCGACTTGCAGCCTCTTGCCGAACTCGGCGACACGGCCGACGAACTCCTCGTAGATCGACTGCTCGACGAACAGGCGCGTGCCGGCGCTGCAGATCTGGCCGGAGTTGGCAAACACCGCCATCGCGGCGCCGGGCACGGCGGCATCGAGATCGGCATCCGCGAACACGATGTCCGGCGACTTGCCGCCGAGCTCGAGCGAGACGCGCTTGAGGTTGCCGGCCGAGGCGCGGATGATCGACTGTCCCGTGACATGCGAGCCGGTGAAGGCGACCTTGTCGACGTCGTGGTGCGAGGCGAGCGCAGCGCCCGCGGTCTCGCCATAGCCGGGCACGACGTTGACGACGCCGGGTGGAATGCCCGCCTCCATCGCAAGCTCTGCGATGCGCAACGAGGTCAGCGGCGCCTCCTCGGCGGGCTTGAGCACCACGGTGCAGCCGGTCGCGATCGCGGGGCCGATCTTCCAGATCGTCGCAGTCAGCGGGCCGTTCCAGGGGATGATGGCGCCGACGACGCCGATCGGCTCCTTCAGCGTGTAGGAGAAGATTTCGCCCGGAAGCGAGTTCTCGATGGTCTCGCCATGGATCGCGGTGGTCTGCCCGGCGTAATAGCGCAGCATGCCGACGGCGCGCAGCCGATAGGCACGGGTGCGGCTGAGCGGCGCGCCCATGTCGAGCGTGTCGAGCTGCGACAATTCGTCGAAATTCTTCTCGACGAGGTCGGCAAGCTTCAGGAGCAGGTTCTGCCGCTCGAACGGCTTGACCTTGCTCCAGGGTCCTTCGAAGGCGCGGCGAGCGGCGGCGACCGCACGGTCGATGTCTTCCTTGTCGCCCTCGGCGACGGTTGCGAGCAGTTCGCCGGTCGCGGGATTGTGGGTCTCGAAGCGCTTGCCGGAGGCGGCATCGACCCACTTCCCGTCGATCAGCATCTGCTTGTAGGACCCATTGGCGAACGGGTGGCGCGTGATCGGAATAGCCTGCGACACAGCCATGGCTGCACTCCCTGTCAGGTGATTGATTGGGTTCGATCTGGGCGGGATCGTTAGGTCAGGGAGAATACAGCGGTGCCGGAAAGGCGTAAAGGCGGCGTGGAACGAAGACCTCCCATGCCGACTTGTGCAGGGTCGCGCGAACGCCATGTTATAGCTCGACCGAACTCGACGCCCCTCCCCGGAGAATGAGCCATGTCGCATCCTGTCATCGCCAAGGGCAACGTCGCCGTGATCACCGGGGGCGCATCCGGCATCGGCCTCGCCGCTGCCATGGCCTTCGCACGTGCGGGAATGAAGGTGTGCATCGCCGACGTCGACCAGACACGACTGGCCGAGGCCGCAACAAAACTGTCATCCGTCACGGCCGCCACACATGTGATGACCTTCGTCGTCGATGTCAGCCGCGCCGAGAGCGTGAAGGAACTGGAACGCGCCGTGGGCGCGCATTTCGGCGGGACCGATATCCTCATGAACAATGCGGGCATCCAGCCCGGCAGCACCCTGTTTGGCGAGCCCGACAACTGGCAGCGCATCATCGCCGTCAACATGTGGGGGATCGTCAACGGCTCGCGCATCTTTGCGCCCAGCATGATCGCGCGCCGCAAGGCCGGTCTGATCATCAATACCGGCTCGAAGCAGGGCATCACCACGCCGCCCGGCGATCCCGCCTACAATGTCTCGAAGGCCGGCGTGAAGGCGTTCACCGAAGCGCTCCAGCATGAGCTGCGCAACACGAGAGACTGCCACATCACGGCGCATCTGCTCATTCCCGGCTTCGTCTTCACCGGACTCACCGCCAAGGGCCGCACCGAGAAGCCGGCGGGAGCCTGGACCCCCGAGCAGACCGTCGACTTCATGATCGCGCGGCTCGAGGCCGGCGATTTCTACATCCTGTGCCCGGACAACGACGTGCCCCGCGCCCTCGACGAAAAGCGCATGCTCTGGGCGGCTGGCGATATCGTGGAGAACCGCCCGCCGCTGTCGCGCTGGCACCCGGATTACGCAGATGCGTTCGCGAAGTTCGTGAAGGGGGAGTAACTATCAGACCCTCATGGTCAGGAGCGCGGAACGCGCGTCTCGAACCATGAAGGCCCGGCTGGGGCCTCAATCCTTCGAGACGCCCGCTTATGGCGGGCTCCTCGGGATGAGGGGGTTAGAGCGCCTATGGCGCGAGGTGAGGTTGGGCCGCGGCCTACAGCGTTTCCTGCTGGTGCCCGCACTGCTTGCAGGCGAATTTGACGCGGCTCTGGCCTTTTGGCGCCTGCACCCGGTTCGGGGCGCCGCACTTGCCGCAGACCGCCTCGATCCGGGTATCGCCCTGCTTGACGACGATGGTCTTCTTTTCCATCGATTCGCGGATCAGGCGCTCGGCCTCCTCTCGCAGGGATTGTTTGGACAAAGCTCATCTCCGCCATGAATGCGGGCGAGGCTTATCGCACCTGCGTCGAAATCACAATCCGTGATGGTGATCGCGGCTCTATCAACATGTCGTTCCGGGATGGTCCGCAGGACCAGACCTCAGGTGCGACTTGCGCACCGGGGAATCTCGAGATTCCGGGTTCATTCGCTGCGCAAACGCCCCGGAATGACGGTGCATGACTTCAGACCTCGACGATCACATAGCTGTCCTCGACATGCACCGGAAACGTTTCGGCAACATACGGTCCCTTCTGCAATTCATCGCCGCGCTCCACCGCGACCGGATAGGACCGGATCTTGACGCGTTTCGGGTCGAACCAGGACTGGCCGTTGCGCATGTCGAACTCCCAGCCGTGCCAGGGACAGCGCAGCATCTCGCCGACGCGAGAGCGCTGATAGATGCCCGGCTCGGGCGAGGTCAGCCGCGCCACGCAGGCGGCCTTGTCGAGCGGCGCGCCCTCGTGCGGGCAGCGGTTCAGAAGCGCAAAGAACTCGCCGTTGACGTGGAACACGACGATGTCGCGACCCGCGACGTCGACGACCTTGTTGCCGCCGGGCGGGATGTCGGAGGTGCGGGCGACGATGTGACGGGCCATGCTGGTTTCAGAACTTGTAGACCGCGCGGGCATTGGTGCTGAAGATCTTCTTCCGCTCAGCCTCGGTCAGCGGCGTCTTGAAGGCGAAGCGCGGGTCGTCAAAATCCCAGTGCGGATAGTCCGATGAGAACAGCAGCCGGTCGATGCCGACCCATTCGATCAGCGCGCGCAGATGCCGGGCCTCGTCCGGCTCGTCGATCGGCTGGGTCGTGAACCAGAAGTGCTCGCGGACATATTCCGACGGCTTGCGCTTGAGATGCGGCACCTCGCTGCGGAACCGCTCGAAATGCTGGTCCATGCGCCACACCGCCGAGGGGATCCAGCCGAAGCCGCCCTCGATGAAGACGATCTTCAGCTTTGGAAAGCGCTCCGGCACGCCCTCGATGACGAGGCTCGCAAGCTGCGCGGCAATGGTGTGCGCGTTGGACTGGTGCTCCTCGACATAATAGGACGGCCAGCCGCCGCCGGTCGGCGCGTGACCGCCATAGCCGCCGACATGGATGCCGAGCGGCAGATCCAGCGCCTGCGCGCGCTCGTAGATCGGCCAGTAGCGGCGGCGGCCGAGCGGCTCGTTGGCTCGCGGCGAGACGTTGATCTGGATGTATTCACCGATCTTGGCGCAGCGCTCGATCTCGGCAATCGCAAGATCGGTCCCGTCCTGCCCGACCAGGATCGAAGCCTTCAGGCGAGGATCGCGGTGCGTCCAGAACGCCAGCTGCCAGTCATTGATCGCACGCTGGATCGCCGCCCCGAATTCGAGGTTCTGCTGCGAGAAGATGAAGAGATCGAGCACCTGGAGAATGCCGAACTCGACGTCGAGCGGATCGAGATGCTGCTTGCGCATGAAATCAAGATCGGAGCCGGGCGGCCCGCCGGTCGGCGGCCAGGCATCACGCCGCGCGATCAGCGGCGAGGACCGCGGATAGGGCGTGGTGAACAGATAGGGCGTGCGCAGATGGCTGCCGTATTCCTTCAGATGCTGCTGCCAGCGTCTTGGCAGGAACTCGTTGAGATCGTCCGTCGAGCGCAGGCTCGGATGGACGTCACAATCGACGATACGCAGCCGCGTCGCGGCAGGCTTTTCGTCGTCACGCAACGGACGGTCGATGACCTCACTCATGCGATCCTCCAGAATCTAATTTAGAGACAACCGCGGAAACGTCTCCAGGGGATTGTCGACGCACATCTTCGCGATGATGCTCTTCGGCAGGTTCGGCGGGATCGGGTCGTCGCCGTCGAACTGCCAGTGCGGGTAGTCGGACGCGAACAGGAACATTTTTTCGGAGCCGATCTGGTCGATGATCTCCTCGACGCTTTTCGCATCGCTAGGTGCATCGAACGGCTGCATGGTGACACGGAAATTGTCGCGGATGATCGATGCAGGCTCGCGCTCGACCCAGGGCACCTCGACGCGCACGCCGCGCCAGGTCTTGTTGGCCCGCCACATGAAGGCCGGCAGCCAGCTCACGCCCGACTCCATCAGCACGACCTTGAGATCGGGATATTTGCCGAACACGCCCTCATAGATCAGGCTGAGGATCTGTGCCTGAAACGCCTGCGCCTCGACGAAGTAGTATTCGTAACGATGCGACGGCCAGCCGGCGGAGCTCGGCGCCTGACGATATTGCGTACCGGCGTGGATCGCGAGCGGCAGCTTGTATTTCTCCGCGAGCTGATAGACCGGCCAGAAATGCCGCCGGCCCAGCAGCGTCTCGCCCTGCGCCAGCACCAGGATGGAGACGAAGCGATTGTCGCCGGCGCGGCGCTCGATCTCCTCGATCGCCAGATCCGGCGCCTGCATCGGCACGACGATCGAGGCGCGCAGGCGCGAATCGCGCGCGAGCCATTCGGCGGCGATCCAGTCGTTGATGGCCTTGCAGAAGTCGGCCGCCATGTAGGCGTCGAACACGGCCTGCGCACCATAGAGCACGTTGAGGATGGCGTGGCTTGCGCCCAACTGGTCGAACGCGCCCTTCTGCACCATGGCGAGATCGGAACCCGGCCTGGCGCCATTGGCCGACCGCCAGTCGGCGCGGCCTGACAGCGGCATGCTCGGCGGGTAGCTGGTAAGGTCGAGCCCGTCGATCGCCCGGCTCACCACCTGCTCTTTCCAGTGATCGCTGAGATAGGGCAGCAGCGTCGTGCGCGTGCCACCAACCGCCGGGTGGATGTCGCAGTCGATCCGCGTCACCGCCATGGATGCTTCCTCGCCGAGATCTTAGAGCAAGTCTTTATTGGCGGCGTTCTTGGTGCGCCGCCTGGGCAGAGTGCTCCGGCCGCCACCGCTTCGCAAGGGCGCGCGCCCGCGTGATCCGTCATGGCTCGGTTGCATTTCGCAGGCGCGATATGTGGATCAGCCGCGCGGTGGATGCTCCGGCACCCACCGCGTCAGCTTGCACTTCTCCTCAAGCCGCCTTGGAAACCTCCATCAAGAGGCGCTCGGCCTTGGCATCCTCGATGCGGTTCATCAGCCGGCCGCTCTCGTGATTGTCGCGCACCGTCTTGGTCAGTGTGATGCAGGTCTGGATCAGCATCACGATGCCCATGGTGAGATAGCCCTTCATCCAGAGGTCGATCGGCAGGAAGAAGATCCCGATGGCGACGAGGAACGCGGAGGCCGCGAAGGACACGTAAGTGAAGGTCACCCAGGCGTTGCTGTGGGGCTGGCCGTTCTGGTTCATGGTCGTCTCCTGTTGGTTCGAATGATGATGGGATCTGAGTTCAGGCAGTCGGCGTGCGCTTGGACTTCAACCGCGCCAGCACGTCGTCCGCGGTCGTCTTGAGCCGGGGGCCAAAGCCCTGCTCGGCGAGTTTCTCGGCGGTGGCGAGCGGTCCGCTCGCCGCATCGAGCTCGACCAGCGCATCATCGGCGGCCTGGGCCTCGATCTGCCGCTCGCGCAGGCGCCTCAAGGTGCTCTCCGCTTCCGGCAGCGTGGATTCGTAAGGACGTGCGGCCTCGATGCCGCTGCGGCGAAGCGAGCGCACCGCTTCCGAGGCACGGGCGAGGCGACGGCCGCGATCGAGCTCAGTGATGCGGGTCTGCGCGCTCGCGACGTGGCGCCTCAGCCTGATGATCTCGGTCGCGAACAAGGCGCGTGCCGTCATCGCCGCGTCGCGATCGGCTTCGAGCCCCGCGATGGCCTCGGCGGCGTCCCTGGCGAGATCCTCGCGGCCGCCGTCGAGCGCCGCGACCGCGCGGGTCTCGAGATCGGCGATGCGGGCGACGGTCGCCTCGAGCTTGCGGCCCTCCTGCTGGTCCTGTGCGATCGCCAGCGCCAGCGTCCGCTTGCTGCGCTCGACGGCGGCGGCCGCATCGCGCATCTGCTGATCGAGGATCAGAAGGGCCGTCCGGTCCTCCAGTTCCTCGCCCGCGGCGGCCACGCTGCCGCGGAAAAGTGTCACGACGGTCTTGAACATTGTCAGCTCCCTGTTTATGAGCGTTGCTCACAGATGCTTTGTAGCAGGAACATTGAACATCGTTCAATAAAAAATGAGCGACGCTCAAGAATTTGACTCCAGATGACTAAGGCCTTGGAACGTCGAGCGAAACTTCGGACCGACCTGATCCAGGCGGCCGAGCGGATGATCGCTGAGCGGGGGGTAGCGGGTCTGAAAACCCGCGATTTGGCCCGCGAGATCGGCTGCGCCAATGGTGCGGTCTACAATCTCGTCGCTGATGTGGACGAACTCGTCCTGCGGGTCGGCTCGCGCACGCTGCATCGCCTCGATAAGGCGCTCAGCGCAGCGGAAAGCGCGGGTGATCCTTCGCCACATGAGACGCTGGTCCGCATCGCCATTGCCTATTGCGACTTCGCCGCCGAAAACCTCGAACTCTGGCGCGCGCTGTTCGAGCACCGCATGGCCGCCGACAAGATCCTCCCCGACTGGTCCATCAACGACCAGATGCAGCTGTTCCGCCACATCTATCATCCGCTGGCGCTGCTGCTTCCCGAGCGCAGCCCCGAGGAACTCGGCATCACCGCGCGCAGCTTGTTCTCGGCGGTGCATGGCATGGTGGCGCTGGGGCTGGAGCAGAAGCTGGTCGCCGTTCCGCTTCCGGCGCTGCGGAACGAGATCGCGGGCCTCGTGCGCGCGATGCTGGACGGGCTGGTCGCGCGGGCTGAGTAAAAAGATCGGCGGCGGCTGACTAAAATTTCGCCTGTCGCATCGCGAGTGGTGCGCTTAGCCTTCGGGCCGTCCCTCACCTCTCCCCCGGAGTCTCCCATGCCCCTCCTCATCCGCGGCGGCACCGTCGTCAATCACGATCATTCGCGACGCGCGGACGTGCTGATCGACGGCGAGACCATCGTCGCAGTCGGGACATCGCTCAACGCGCCGACGGGCGCCGAGATCATCGACGCCGGCGGCGCCTACATCATCCCGGGCGGCATCGATCCGCACACCCATCTCGAAATGCCGTTCATGGGCACCGTCACCGCCGACGATTTCGAATCGGGAACCAAGGCGGCGCTGACCGGCGGCACCACCATGGTGGTGGATTTCTGCCTGCCCGATCCCGGCCAATCGATGCTCGCGGCCTATCAGGAGTGGCGGCACAAATCCGAGAAGGCGGCGACCGACTACGGCTTCCACATGGCGGTGACGTCGTGGTCGAAGCAGATCTATGACGAGATGGAGACCGTGGTCAAAACCTACGGCATCAACACCTTCAAGCACTTCATGGCCTACAAGGGCGCGCTGATGGTGAACGACGACGAGCTCTACAACTCGTTCGCGCGCTGCGCCCATCTCGGCGCCATGCCCGTTGTCCATGCGGAGAACGGCGACGTCGTCGCCCTGATGCAGGAGGCACTGATCGCGCGCGGCGTCACCGGCCCCGAGGGCCACGCTTATTCGCGGCCGCCGGAAGTCGAGGGCGAAGCCACCAACCGCGCCATCATGATCGCGGACATGACGGGCACACCGGTCTATATCGTGCACACGAGCTGCCGCGAGGCGCATGAGGCGATCGCGCGGGCGCGCGCGGCGGGAAAACGCGTCTACGGCGAACCGCTGATCCAGCATCTGCTGCTCGATGCCGGCGAATACCAAAACAAGGACTGGGATCATTCCGCGCAGCGCGTGATGTCGCCGCCGTTCCGCGACAAGTCGCACCAGGATAGTCTTTGGGCCGGCCTGCAAGCCGGCTCGCTCCAGGTGGTCGCGACCGACCATTGCGCCTTCACCACGGAGCAGAAGCGGTTCGGGCTCGGCGATTTCAGGAAGATCCCGAACGGCACCGGCGGCCTCGAAGACCGCCTCGCGCTGTTGTGGACCGCGGGCGTCGCCACGGGGCGGCTGACCAAGGAAGAGTTCGTCGCGGTGACCTCGGCAAACATCGCCCGCATCCTCAACATCTATCCGCGCAAGGGCGCGGTCGCCGTGGGCTCGGATGCCGATATCGTTGTGTGGGACCCCAAGGCGACGAAGAGCATCAGCGCGAAGCGGCAGATGAGCCGGATCGATTACAACGTGTTCGAAGGCTTTGCCTGCACCGGCGGACCGGCGGCGACGCTCTCGCGCGGCAGCATTGTCTGGAAGGATGGCGATCTGCGCGCCGAGGCAGGCGATGGCCGCTACGTCGAACGCCCCGCCTTCTCGCCGGTACATGTGGCGAATTCGACCTGGAAGGAGCTGACCGCCCCGCGCGCGGTCGCACGCGGAGCGGTGACACCGTAAGAACGCGATTCACGCGGGATGCGACGCCATGAAGCGCGGTTGATGGCACGCGCTTTGCCTCTTTATGTCGCAACTTTTTCTCAAGGAGGCAGCGATGAGCGCATCATCTTCCGACATGAACCGCCGCAGCGTCGTGCTCGGTGGCCTCGGCATTGCCGGAATGATGGCGATCGCGCCACGCTTCGCCCGGGCGCAGGGGCGCGCCGAGACGCTGCTGGTGGTGCAGGAGCTGGGGCCGAACTCGCTGGACATGCAGGGCGTCGGCTCCAACCAGACCGTGAACGGCCTGTCCTGGAATTGTTACGATCGCCTGCTGACCTACGCCTCCAAGACGCTGCCCGATGGGACCGTGTCCTATGATCGCGAGAAGCTCGCGCCTGAACTCGCCGAGAGCTGGGAGGTCGCGGCCGACGGCATGTCCTGCACCTTCCGCTTGCGGAAGGACGCGAAATTCCACGACGGCACGCCGGTCACGGCCAGGGACGTCAAATGGTCGTTCGACCGTGCGGTGAAGGTCGGCGGCTTTCCGACCTTCCAGATGTCGGCGGGATCGCTGGAAAAGCCCGAGCAGTTCGTGGTGGTCGACGACCACACCTTCCGCATCGACTACGTCCGCAAGGACAAGATGCTGCTGTTCAACGTCGCAGTGGTCGTGCCGTTCATCATCAACTCCGAGCTCGCGAAGAAGAACGCAACGCCTGAAGATCCGTGGGCGCTGGCCTGGCTGAAGACCAACGAGGCCGGCGGCGGCGCCTACAGGATCGAGAGCTGGAAGCCCGGCAGCGAGACCGTGTTGGCGCGCTTCGACGACTGGAAGAGCGGGCCGCTGCCGAAGGTCAAGCGCGTGATCGCGCGCGACGTTCCCTCCGCAGGCACCCGGCGCGCCATGCTGGAGCGGGGCGATGCCGATATCTCCAGCGGCTTTGCGCCGCGCGATTTCGAGCAGATCATCCGGGAGGGCAAGGTCAAGGTATCAGGCGTGCCGATCCCGAACGCGCTCTGGTACGTCGCGCTGAACACGGCAAAGCCGCCGTTCGACAATGCCAGGCTGCGCCAGGCCATCGCCTGGGCGATGCCTTACGAGCAGATCCAGAGCAGCGCCTTCTTCGGACGCGCCGTCCCCATGTATGGCGGCCCGGCCGATGTCTCAAAGCCGGTCTGGCCGCAGCCGTTTCCCTATGTCACCGATCTCGACAAGGCCAAGGCCCTGATGAAAGAGGCTGGCTTCGAGTCCGGGCTGGAAACGACGCTGTCGCTCGACACCGGTACGGCGACCGTCGGCGAGCCGACCGCGATCCTGATCCAGGAGAGCCTCGCCAAGATCGGCATCAAGGCGTCGATCGAAAAGATCCCCGGCGCGAACTGGCGCACGACGCTGAACAAGAAGGAGCTGCCGCTCGCGCTCAACCGCTTCAGCGGCTGGCTCGATTATCCCGAATATTACTTCTACTGGAATTTCCACGGCAACAACTCGATCTTCAACATCTCCTCCTACCAGAACAAGGAGATGGACGCGCTGATCGACAAGGCACGCTTCACCGCGGATGCAGCCGAGTACGACAAGTGCGTGAAGGATTTCATCGCGCTCTGCATGCGTGACGTTCCCGTCATTCCGCTCAACCAGCCGATCCACGACGTCGCCATGCAGAAGGGCGTCACCGGCTACGAGTTCTGGTTTCACCGCGAGCCGGACTACCGTCAGTTCGCGAAGGGCTAGTGCCGATCGACGACGCGGACGAGGCCTGAGGGGCCTCGCGCCTGCTCGGTCGGAAAGCCCCTTTCCAGCCGCGCCTCGCTCGCACGCAGCATCGCCGCATCGAGCTTGCCTTGCCGCGATCCGTCCAGCGCGCAGGTAAAGATCCGGTAGAACTGCGCACCGTCATAGGCGACCAGCAGCAGGTCGACGCCGGCGTTGATCGCCTCGACCACCGCCTTGCAGACGTCGTGCTGGTAGATCGCGCCCATCACGAGGTCGTCGGTCATCACCACGCCCTGGTAATTCCACTTGTCGCGGATGATGCCTTGGACGACGCGCTTCGAATGCGAGGCGGCGCGATCGGGATCGACGGCGGTGAGTGTGACATGGCCGACCATGAGCGCGCTGCGCGAATGCGACAGCACCTCGCGGAACGGGAGCCAGTCGGTTGCTTCCAGCTCCTTTACCGGCGTGTCGAGATTGGCGCTGAAATGATGCGTATCGGTGCGCACGCGCCCGATGCCGGGAAAATGCTTGAGCGTGGCGCCGACGCCGGACTCTTCCAGCCCGCGCACATAGGCGTTTGCGATCGTGCTGACCACGACGGGATCGGTCGCAATCGCCCGTTGGCCGATCAGCGTGTGGAAGTCGAGACGATTGCGGCGGCCCGGCGGCTTGAGGTCGAGCACCGGCGCCAGATTGAGGTTGACGCCGAGGCCGGCGAGCTCGCGGCCGTGGATACGGCCAAACCCTTCGGCTTTGGCCTGCTGGTCGTCGGGGGCGAGCCCGGTGAGCGTCGCCAGCGCCGGCACCTTCGTCAGCGGCGGCGCGAGATGCCCGACGATGCCGCCCTCCTGGTCGGCGGCGACGACCAGCGGCGGCAGGCTAGCTGCACGCCGCTTGTCCTGGAGCGCCGCGATCTCGGCACGCAGCGTCTCGACCGTCCGGCCGCGGATGTTGTGCCGGGTCACGTAGACGCCACCGATCAAGCCTTGCTCGGCAAGGCGCGCGACCTCGGGAAAAGAGGAATAGCCGACCATGAAGTGAGGCCCGAGCTGGCGCGCCTCGGCGGCACTGGCCCCCAGAACATCGCGCTTGCGCAACTCGAACTTCAGTTGCGCTGCCGACATCAACAGCGGCGGCAGGCACCAGAGCACGACGAGAAGCTTGCCGGCCATGGTGCGCCACCGCCCTCTGCGAAGCAGAAAAATGACAATCGCGATGCTTGCAACGACAAGCACGATGTTTCCGGCGCCGCGCAGCGGGACCAGATAAGGATCGTTCTTGTTCGCGGCCGCGAATGCGACGAGGGGCGCGGCCAGCCAGAGCAGAATGAGACCAATACGGCGGAGGAATTGCATGATGCGCCACATGCGAGAGGTGATGAATGCTTCGCACCTAACAAAGCGATTTGCGCTGCGCGAGAGGCAAAAGCGCGCCTGCACGAAAACTGCAAAAGACTCCTGAAACCGTGCAGACGATGATCGCGCCTTCTGCACAAGCAGCGTTCAGACTTCGTGATGTCACCCATCACGAGAGGTCCTTCGGACATGACGAGCCTGGCTTCGACGATCGCAGCGGACATTCAGCCGATCAGGCATTCCTCGATTCCGGCCAAGGTCGGCCTCGCGCTGGCGCTGGCCGCGCTCGCCGACTGGCTGTTCTATGGCGAGCGGATCGGACTTTCGCTCACGCTCTTTGCCGTCGCGATGGCTTGCGTGTCCGTGCTCTTCAACCATGCGGTACTGGATTTTCGGCGCGCGGCGATCGGCGGCACGATCTTCATGCTCGGTCTTATGCCCGCCGTCGAGGAGCTCAATACGCAGTCGTTCCTGATCCTGGTCACGTCGCTGACGATTGCGCTGCTGCTCGCGACCAACCCGGAGACGACTGAACTCGCCGACCGCGCCCGCGCGCTACGCAACTTTGTCCTGTTCGGTCCCTTCAGGTTCTTCCTCGAGACGCTCCAGATCTTCAACATGTCGGCCTTCACCCGCGGCATCGCGCTCTGGCTGCTGCCGGCGGCGCTCGGCACGGTGTTCATCGCGCTGTTCGCCGCGGCCAATCCGGTGATCGAGCAGTGGATCTCCCTGCTCAATCCCAAGGTCGTCTTCGAATATGTCAGCGTCTGGCGCGTGCTGTTCTGGACTTTGATGCTGGCGCTGGTCTGGCCATTCATCCATGTGCGCTGGCGGCGCAGGAAGGTTCTCACCACGACGGTCGACGATGGCCCGGTGCCGCCGCCGCTCCCGCCCCTGGTCCCGGCCGAGTTCTTGGGACCCTCGGCGATTCTGCGCTCGCTGATCCTGTTCAACCTGCTGTTCGCGGCACAGTCCATCCTCGACGGCATCTATCTCTGGGGCCATGTGGCGCTGCCGGCCAACCTGACCTACGCGGCCTACGCCCATCGCGGCGCCTATCCGCTGATCGCGACCGCCCTGCTCGCCGCTGCCTTCGTGCTGGTGGCGATGCGTCCGGGCGGACCGGCGGAGAAATCGAACGTGATTCGTCCGCTGGTGTATCTCTGGGTGGGGCAGAACGTGCTGCTGGTCGCCTCCTCCATCCTCCGCCTCGATCTCTACGTCGACATCTACATGCTGACCTACTGGCGCATCGCGGCCTTCATCTGGATGGGGCTGGTGGCGCTCGGGCTGATCCTGATCGTCGCCCGGATCGCGCTCGACCGGTCCAACCGGTGGCTCGTCAGTGCCAACCTGATCGCGTTAACGATCGTGCTCTATAGTGCCTCGCTGGTGAACTTCGATGCGTTCATTGCCGACTACAATGTCGCCCACAGCCGGGAAGTGTCAGGCAAAGGCGTGCAGATCGATATCAACTACCTCCTCACGCTCGGACCGCAGGCGTTGCCCGCAATCGACAAGGCGATGTTGCTGCGGCCCAGCGCCAATGAGAGCTGCCTTGTGTCGCGCCGCGACCTGCTTGTAGAACTTCAGCACCGGGATCTGGCCTGGCGAAGCTGGGGCTTTCGGAGCTGGCGGCTGCAACGCAGGCTCGATGCCGAGGTCAAGAACCCGCCCGGCAATCAGCCGGCCGGTTAAGCGGAGATATCCTTGGCGCATCGCATTCTCATCGTCGACGACGAAGGCCACATCCGCGAGGTCATCCGCGTCGCGCTGAAGAAGGCCGGCATGGACGTGATCGAGGCGCGCGACGGCAAGGAGGCGCTCGCCCGCTTTGCCGCCGACAAGCCTGACCTGATCGTGCTCGATATCGGCATGCCCGAGTTCGATGGCCTCGACGTCTGCCGCGAGATACGCAAGAGCTCCGACGTGCCGATCCTGTTCCTGTCGGCGCGCGACGAGGAGATCGACCGCATCCTGGGTCTCGAGATCGGTGGCGACGATTACGTGACAAAACCCTTCAGCCCGCGCGAGCTGGTGGCGCGGGTCAACGTCATTCTGCGCCGCCTGAGCCCGCGCAATGGCGAGGCCAAGGCCGGGCCGAGCGCGCTGGCGCAAGGCGGCCTGCTGATCGATCCCGAGCAGCATGTCGCGTCCTTCGCCGGCACGCCGCTGAAGCTGACCGCGATCGAGTTCGGCATTTTACGTGCGTTCCTGACCCGGCCGACCTCGGTGTTCAACCGCGAGCAGCTGATGCGCGCGGCCTATCAGCTCAACATCCAGGTCTCCGATCGCACCATCGACAGCCATATCCGCAACATCCGCGCCAAGCTCGCGGCGCTGAATTGCGAGAACGTGATCGAGACGATCCACGGCGTCGGCTTCAAGCTCGGCCGCTGCGAGAAAGAGGCATGAGCGCGGCGCCCGACAAATGGCGGCCGTCGCTCGGGCTCGTCATCTTCGCGGTGCTGGCAACCGTCGCGGTGCTGCCGCTGGTCGGCCTGTTCTTCTTCCGCCTCTACGACAACCAGCTGATCCGCCAGACCCAGGCCGAGCTGATCGCGCAAAGCCGCGTGCTGGCGACGATCTATGCGCAGGAGGTCACCGCGCGGCTCGATAGCGGCCTCACGCTCGGCGCAGAAGTGCCGCCGGGCGTGCTGCCCGACCCCGGCGACCAGGTCACGCCGATCCGGCCCGCGCTTGACCTCACCGCCAACGATTTGTTGCGGCGGCGGCCCGATGCGCAGGCAGCAATCCGCCCGGCACAGCCGGCCTATGTCGAGATCGGCGCAAGGCTGACGCCGATCATCCGCGAGACCCAGAAGGTGACGCTGGCGGGCTTTCGCATCCTCGATCCGCAGGGCGTGGTGATCGCCGGGCGCCAGGAGGTCGGCCAGTCGCTTGCGCATATCGAGGAGGTCGCAGACGCGCTGCACGGGCAGTACCGCGCCACCTTGCGCAACCGCGTGCCGGACAAGCCGCCGCCGCCGATCTATTCCTTCAGCCGCGGCCTCGGCGTGCACGTGTTCTCGGCGATGCCCGTCATCGTCAACAACCGCGTTGCGGGGGTAATCTACACCACGCGGACGCCGAGCAACATCTTCGACCATCTCTACCAGGAGCGGGCCAAGTTCGTGCTGGCCGGGCTCGCCGTGATCCTCGGCACGATCGCGATCGGCCTGGTATTCTCGCGCACCATCACGCTGCCGATGCGCGAATTGATCGACCGCGCCGCGCGGATCGGACGCGGCGACCGCGAGGCGTTCAGGCCGCTCCGGCACTACGGCACGCGCGAGTTCGCCCAGCTCTCGCACAGCTTCCTCGGCATGGCCGAGCAGCTCGCAAGGCGCTCCGACTACATCGCGACCTTCTCGGCCCATCTCACCCACGAGCTGAAGTCGCCGCTGACCTCGATCAAGGGTGCGGCCGAGCTGCTGCAGGATTCGGTTCAAGGCAAGTCGGGCAGCCTGACGCCGGCCGAGCAGACGACGTTCATCGCCAACATCCTGTCCGACACGCAGCGGCTGGAGGCGATGGCGCAGCGGCTGCGCGAGCTCGCCCGCGCCGAAAGCCTGCCGCAGAACGAGCGCACCGAGCTTGCGCCCGTCATCGCCGACCTCCGGAGCCGGTTTCCGGCAAGCGCAATCTCGGCCAGCGGCAGCCTCGACCGGGCGATCGGCATGTCCAGCGAGAAGGCACTGATCGTGCTGTCGCATCTCGCCGACAACGCGATGCGGCACAAGGCGAGGTCAATCAGGCTGGAGGCGGTGGACGAGCGGACGACCCTGCTTCTGACGGTGAGCAATGACGGCGAGCCGATCTCGGCGCCGAACCGCGACAGGATCTTTGACGCGTTCTTCACCACCCGCCGCGACCAGGGCGGCACCGGGATGGGGCTGGCGATCGCGCGCGCGGTGATGGCGAGCCATGGCGGCTCGATCAGGCTGAAGCCGACCGACGAGGGCGCGGCCTTCGAGCTGCAGTTTCCAGTCGCCTAGATCGCGAACACCCAGGCGGCGACAATGGTGCCGATGGTGACGAGACCAGCGATGGTCCAGCCGGCGGCATATTCCAGTTCAGGGTGACCGGTCGCCCGCATGATCTCTGCCGGATCGGCGGTATGCTTCTCTGCCATGACAGCCTCGCACGTTTCTCCCCGTGTCTATGGATTAAGTCGCACCAGCCGCCATAAGGTTCCATCACGGACATGCGAGGAATAAAAAAACGCGAAAACAACCCCATGCACAGTAGAAAGCCTGCTCCGGCACGAGGCCAGGTCGCGCCGCACAACCGCATGACGCGCCGAACCAAAACGGCCCCGCCGCACAATTGCCGCGTGCCCCGCGCCTTGCCTTCCAAATCCGGTTGCATGCTAGACTGGACGCCATCCACGGCAGGAGGGAAGCATGGCCGACAGCAAGGCAAAGCGGGGCGGAGCCGATCGCGCCCTGATTGCGCTCACCGAGAAATACGAAGTCGCCTATTGGTCGAAGAAGTTCAAGGTGACGCCGGCCAAGCTGAAATACGCCGTCAAGAAGGTCGGCCACTCCGCCAAGAAGGTCGAGGCCTACATCAAGCTCCAGAAGCACCGCGCCTCCGACAAGAGCCGGATCGCGCTCGGCGAGGCCTATGAGGTCCGCTACTGGTCGAAGAAATTCAAGATCACCGCGGCCAGGCTGAAGGCCGCCGTGGCCGCAGCCGGCCATTCCTCCAGGAAGGTGGAAGCGTATCTCGCAGCCCAGAAGGCGGCGAAAAAGGCTAGGAAGGCGAAGAAAACGGTCAAACGGAAGAAGGCCGCCTGAGATTTCGGGCCGATTTTCGGACTCATTTTCGGACTCATTTTCGGACTCTTGGAGGCAGGGATGACATCCGGCCGATCGATCCTATCCTGCGCCCTTGTTCTTGCCGCCACGTCCCACCTCGCCGGCGCCTCCGCGACCACGCCCGCAAAGGTCTCGGGCGCGACGGCGCTGGCGCTTGCGGGCGTGATCGCGCCGCTGTCGCCGAACCTCACCGGCGCCGAGAAGAAGGCGGTGGCGATGCTGTTCGCCGCCAATGCCGACATTCCCTACAAGAAGGCGATCGTGGTGACGGCCGACCGGATCGTCTGCCGCACCGGCAATGTCGACATCACCGTTCGCAATTGCGAGGTGACCTTCGGCAAGAAGGTGAAGACGGTGAACGGCTCCACCGCCAACGAGATCTTCGCCACCGAAGCGCTGGCCGGCGTTCCGCCCGACGGCGCGGCGGGATCGAATTTCGAGAGCCTCGCCAAGCTGAGCTGCACGATCGACCCCAACGCGATCAAGCGGAAGGACGGCAGCGGCGCGGATTGCACATTCGAGCCGGGGAATTGAGAGCCGAAGGTGCCGTCAAATCGCCTCAAGACCAGCCAACTAATAAGGCGAATTGAAAAGACAGGCCCCGACAGCGAGCCAATATGAGCGCGCAAGGCCCGGCACCATCATGAAGAATTATCTCGCATTTTTGCTTGTTCTGACCGTCTCGACAGCCTCCGCGCATGGTCCGGTTCCGGCCCGGCTGACTGCGCCGCCCGAGCTGGTCCGCGTCGGGCTCACCGATAACGACACCACCGCCGGCGGTACCGCGCGGCTCTGCGAGCAGGTCACCTTCGCGCGCGGCCTGCGCTACGGCGAGAGCGAGGCCAATGTGCTCGATGTCGCCACCAGCGCGACCAAGGCGGATACGCCGCGGCCGGTGCTGCTGTTCGTGGCGGGCGACACCTTTACCGGCGACCATGCGGCGCCGGAGCTGTCGCGCCAGATCCAGGACCAGGCCATGTGCTTTGCCGCGCGCAACGACATGATCGGGGTGCGCGTCAGCTATCGCCTCGCGCCGGCGGCGAGCTGGCCCGTCGGGGCGACCGACGTGGCGGCGGCGCTGTCCTGGGTCCACGGCAATATCGACCTGTTCAATGGCGACGCCCGCGAGATCGTCGCGGTCGGTTATGGCGCCGGCGCCTTTCACGTCGCCACCCTGCTGGCGCATCCCGAGCTCCAGACCGACCGCGCCGACGTCGCGGGCGTCGTGCTGGTGTCCGGGATCTACCGTGCGGGCAAGGACGCCAGCGACAGCGTGAAGGCCTATCTCGGCGGCGACGCCACCCAGTACGACAAGCGCTCGGTCTTCCCCGGCATCCTCAATGTCGACGTGCCGATCGTGCTGGCCTGGGCCGCGGACGATTCCGCCGGGGTGGTGGCACAGGGCGAGACCCTGAAGAAGACGCTCTGCGGCGCCGGCCATTGTCCGCGCGGCACCATCCTGCGCAGCCGCGACGGCATCGCCGCCGCGTTCGGCCTCGACGGCTCCGGCGACAGCCTCGCCGAGCCGACGCTGCTGCTGGTGCATCAGCTCGAGGCGCGGGGACTGCCGTAAGGGCGGTTGCGAGCGGCGCGCCGATAACGTCCGCCGCACGGGCACGAGCTGCTGACGTAAGCCAAATCGCATTGGCGGCTCCCAGACAATTGTCTCGCCGGCGTTAGCACGCCTCAAACCACGATTCGCGATTTGGTCGCCGCCCGGACCGCCGCATGCTATCTAGGAGAGTTATCTGGGGCATTTCTATCTATGGGGGTTCGCTGGAGACCAAGGAAATCGGCGTTTCGCACAACCGAGTGACGCGCCGCCGCCACGAACGGAAAACCGATGCTCAAGTTGCTGGCACGATGCGCGGTGATCTCTGTTGTGTTGATTTCGGCGTCGGCAGCCGAACCGGTCAAGCTCAAACTGGCCTTCCCTAGTTCCGACCGCTCGACGAGCTATCTCGCCGCGGTCAGACCATTTGTCGACGCGGTCAACACCGAAGCAAGAGGCCTGATTGAAATCGAAACCTATTTCAGCGGCGTGCTCGGCAAGGATCCGGCTGAGCAGCCCCAGCTCGTGCTCGATGGTACGGCCGACATCGCCTACGTCGTGACAGGCCTGACGCGCAACCGGTTCGCAGACAATGCAATCATCGAGATGCCCGGTCTGTTTACGAGCATGCGGGAGTCCGTTGCCGTGTTCACCCGGCTCGTGGCCGCCAACGCTTTGCAGGGTTTCGATGACTACACCGTGATCGGCGCCTATGTCACCGAACCGGAGACGATCCACAGCAAGATCCCGATCACGTCGCTGAATGATCTGAAGGGCAAGAGAATTCGCGTCAACAATCCCGGCGAAGCCGCCGCGCTGGAAAAACTCGGAGCACAGCCCGTGTTTCTGGCGGTCACCAAGATCTCGGAAGCCATCGGCAACGGCAGCATCGATGGCGCGCTCGTGCCACCGTCTCCATTGGTCGACTATGGCATCAAACGCGTTGCAACTTATCATTACCTTCTTGGAATCAGCGGCGCGCCATTGATGGTTTTGATGAACCGAAAAACGTTCGATCGGCTGCCCGAATTGGCCCAGGCGATCATCCTCAAATACAGTGGTGAGTGGGCTGCCGCGCGCTTCATGGATACCTACGAAGCGGTGGAAAACAGCATTATGCGGGAACTGAAATCCGATCCGAAGCGCCAAGTGATCATGCCCTCGTCGTCGGACCTCGATGCGGCAAATGCCGTGTTCGCAGCCATTGCCAATGATTGGGCTTCAAAAAGCGAGCGCAATGCCGAACTGCTGAAAACGGTCCGGACCGAGCTCACGAAAATGCGATCGACCCGGTAGCCGCGGATGCCGTCGCTCGCCAACATCTGGCCTCAGCGAAACATCGTCACCATCGTCGCTGCGCTCGCCATCCTGTTGACGGGTACCGGGATGACGCTGAAGATCACGACCGATCACCTTCTCCGCCAAGATGCGATGTCGACCGCACGCAGCTGGGCGAGTTTCCTGGCGGCCAGCGTCACCGATCTTGAGCAGATCGCCGGCGGCGAGCAGCCTTCAGCCGCGAGTCTAAGGTTCTTCCTGTCGGCGCGAAATTCCGGCGAGGTCTTTCACTACGAAATATTCAACCGCAATGGCTACTCCCAGCTCGTTTCGACCCGCGAAAAGATCGCGCTCGTCGACTTGTCCGAATACAGCCCCGATGCGGCGCGATCAGTGGTTGACGGTCGTCCGATCGTCGACGTCAGGGAGGGAAGTTCGCCCGACCGACCGGCATTCTTCGCCCGCGCCTATGTCCCGGTCCAGACCGATGGTCGCCTCACCGCGGTCGTTGCGGCCTACGTCGATGAAACCGAGCAACGCAAGAATGTCCACAATACGTTCCTGACCGCGGCCGTATTCCTTTGCCTGCTGTCGGGCCTCGCCTTCTCCATTCCCGCGATTGCGTGGTATCGTGAAACAAAGGTGAAGCAGGCTGACCGACGCATCCGATTCCTCGCCCACCATGACGCGTTGACCGGACTGACCAATCGTCCCCATCTGATCGAAAAACTGGAGAGAGCTCTCGCTCACTTGCCGAAGAGGGGCGGCAGCCTTGCAGTGCACTTCATCGACGTCGACCGCTTCAAGGAGGTCAACGATACGCTTGGTCATGACGGCGGCGATTTTCTGCTCAAGACTATCGCGGAGCGTCTGCGCGCAACGGTCCGGATCGACGACGTGGTGGCCCGGCTCGGCGGGGACGAGTTCGTCGTCGTGCAGTACGACGTCGCCGGCAGGACGCAGGCCGAGTCGTTTGCGCGCCATCTTGCCACCGCTGTAAATGCTCCGGTGAAGTTCAAGCAGCACGAGATCCTCACCACCGCCAGCATCGGCGTGGCCCTGGCGCCGGAGGAAGCCACCACCGCGGAGCAGTTGCTCAAGAGCGCCGATCTGGCGCTGTACGCGGCCAAGGCAGCGGGACGCAATTGCATCCGATTTTTCCTGCCCGAGATGGATACTGCGTTGCAAGCGCGAATCGAGCTCGAGAGGACAATCCGCGAGGCGGTGCTGAATGATCGCTTCGAACTGCATTACCAGCCGCTCTTCGAAATGTCTCAGCGCCGCCTTGCCGGCTTCGAAGCGCTGATCCGTTTGCCCGCGGCGGACGGAACGCTCATTCCGCCATTGACCTTCATTCCCGTCGCCGAGGAGTTGCGGCTTATCGACCAGATCGGGGCGTGGGTATTGCGGGAGGCATGCCGCACCGCCGCGACCTGGCCGGAGCACCTGACCGTTGCAGTGAACCTGTCGCCCACGCAGTTCGTGGCGGGCAGCATCAGCGGCATCGTCGCCGCCGCACTGAAAGAGGCGGGCCTCGCGGCGCACCGGCTCGAATTGGAGATCACCGAAAGCCTGCTGCTCGGCAACACCGAAACGATCATGGCGCAGCTCCTGACGCTCAAGGCGATGGGCGTAGCGATCGTGATGGACGATTTCGGGGCCGGATATTCGAGCTTCAGCTACCTGTGGCGCTTTCCGTTCGACAAGATCAAGATCGATCGAAGCTTCATACAGGGCCTCGACGGCTCCCATTGTCAGGTCGGGACGGTGGTGAAAGCGATCATCGCGCTTGGACGCGAGTTGCACATGCGAGTGACGGTCGAAGGCGTCGAAACCGCCAACCAGGCGGCTTTTCTCGAATCGGCCGACGGTGATCAGGCCCAGGGGTTCTTCTTCGGTCGGCCGGTCCCCGCCTCGGAGCTCAGCGCCAGCATTCTCGCGGACTTTGAGAAGACAACGCCGACGCCTTCGTCCGCGACTGCACAAGCGGCCAAGCTGCGCCTCGTCAACTTGTCGGCTGAACGGTAGCACGGACCCTTTGCCTGTATCGGCCAACGCGGCTCTTGGCAGATCTCTATTGCAGACAATTCGCGTGGGCTTGAAAGAATTGGTCGTGCGTCTTTCGCAAGCGGAGCGCTGCAATCGGCTCTTCTCGACCAAAGCCCGCCTCTGGGCTTCCGGCGCTCGATCGTTCCGGGTCGCGCGCCCCTACGTGGGCGCCCGCAATTCGCTCTGAAACCAAGCCAGGGTTTTGGCCGATCTCATCGGGTCGACCAGTTCGACCGCGATCGGATCGACGAAATTGCAAGCGGGACATTCGAAGGTACGAATGTCAAAACCGGCGGGGCCGGGCGTGATGCGCGCCAGCATCGTTGTTGTCTGGCATTTAGGACAAGGTGGTCGCTGAATGGTCATGAGACTCGCCTGGATCCGGCGGGAGTACGATACTCTCAGTCACCGATGGATGCGGATGGGGGCGGTGATGGACCATCATGGAACCATGAGCTCTGCTGCCACTGGTCAATATTGACCACCATCCAAATTAAGGCCTGCTATCCCGAACGTGATCTTACACAGATCGATTCATTTTTCATCGGTCGATTGCCAAACCAAACCCGCCGAGCGCAACCCCGAGTTCGCCAAGACATCGGCGCGTCAGCACGCCTGCCATTTCGAGGACGACAAGTACGCCGCTTCGAAAACGAACCGTCGAGCCATACGATTGACAAACGCTTGACCTAGATCAAGCGGGCTTGACCGGTTGAGCCGATTTCCATGTGGGGCCAACATCAAGGTGTCGGACATGCGCATCGTCGGCAGGATGGCGCTCGTTTTCGTGGTCGCGTTCGCCTCGCTCGGCGCGATGTCGCAGCAACACGCAGACCAATCCGCAAGCGACAACGAAATCCGCATCGGCAATGTCATGCCGTATTCGGGGCCGCTCTCGGAATTCGGCGCGATCGGGACGGCGGAGGCCGCCTATTTCGACATGATCAATGCGCGCGGCGGCATCAACGGACGCAAGATCCGCTTCATCACCCGCGACGACAATTCCGATCCGGCGGCCGCACTGGAGCTGACCCGCAATCTGGTGGAGCAGGACGACGTCCATCTCATGTTCGGCTCGTTCGGCACGCCCGGGAATCTCGCCACGCGCCGGTATCTGAACGAGAAGAAGATCCCGCAGCTTTTCCTCGCCTCTGGCGACGAGGAGCTGAGCCAGGCCAAGGCGTTTCCCTGGACCATGGGCTGGCAGCCGTCGTTCCGGTCGGAGGGGCGCATCTACGCCAACTACATCCAGGCCTATTATCCCAGGAAGAAGATCGTCGTGCTCTGGCAGAACGACCAGTTCGGGCGCATGCTCTACAAGGGCATCCAGGAAGGTCTCGGCGACCTCAACCGTCTCGTCCTCGTCGACATCGCCTTCGACATCAACGACGAGCATCTCGAAGGGCACGTCTCGATCCTGAAGCGCGCGGGCGCCGATATCTTCGTCTTTCTCGGCGTGCCGTCGACGGCGTCCAAGGTGATCAAGCTGGCGGCGTCGCTCAAATGGCGTCCGGTCTTCATCGTGAACGATGCCTCCGCCTCGATCGCCAATGCGATGGCGCCGGCGGGCCTGGAAAACTCGGCCGGCGTGATCTCGGCCGCCTTCCTGAAGGATCCGAGCGATCCCGCATGGAAAGACGATCCCGCCATGAAGGACTGGTTCGCCTTCATGGACCGGTACCATCAGATCGAAAGCACGAACAACAGCGCGGCAGTCTTTGGCTACGCCGCAGCCGAGGCGCTGACCAAGGTGCTGAAGCAATGTGGCGACGACCTCTCGCGCGAGAACATCATGCGTCAAGCGGCTTCGCTCAAGAGTTATCAGCCCTCCGTTGCGCTGCCCAACATCAGGATGAGCACCTCGCCCAACAGCTATCTGCCGATCAAGCAGATGCGGCTGGTCCAGTTTGACGGCCGCTCCTGGCAGCTCTTCGGCGAGGTGATCGAGACGGCGTTCACGGAAGGCGCGGCGCGCTAGCCTGCTCAGGCGCACCTTTTGCCTGGCTGCCCCTCTCCCCCGCCCTCCCCCGCAAGGGGGGAGGGAGCGCAGTGTGCCGAGCGGCGAGTCACCTTAGCAGCCACGCGCACAGGTGCGTTCCCTCCCCCCTTGCGGGGGAGGGTTAGGGAGAGGGGTGCCACGCGGCACACTCTCTCGATCGGAAACGACGCACGCCTCACGCCGGCTTCAGCGAGGCCAGCGCGCTTTCCAGCAGCGAGCGCACACGTGCGGCGTCGCCTGACTTCACCACCGCGGGATCGAGATAGAGCTCGAGGCCGGGCGCGCGCTCGGTGATGATGCCGCTCTTCTCCGCTGCGGCATCGTTCAGCGCGTCGACCGAATAGGGAATCACCTCGCGGCTGATGCCCTTCATCGTGATCGCCGGCAGCGCATGGGCGCGGACGATGTCGCTGACCAGCGCAAAGGTCTCGTAGCTCAGCACGATGCCGCCTGGCTCGGCGATCGATTGCAGGCGCGCGGCGAGGTTCGCTTCGGGACCGATGATGATGTAGTCCATGCGGTCGCTGCTGCCGAAATTGCCGACATTGCAATAGCCGGAATTGATGCCCATGCGCGAGCGGAACGGCTGCTCGATGCCGGAGGCGCGCCACTTCGCATTGAGCTCGGCAAGCCGCTGCTGCATCCGCCAGGCCATCTGGAGGCAGGCCTCGGCGTCGGCGCGATCGCCCCTGGTCTCGGGGTCGCCGAAGAAGATCAGCATGGCGTCGCCGATGAACTTGTCGATGGTGCCGCCATATTCATGGGCGATCGCCGACATCTCGGTGAAGTATTCGTTGAGGAGCTGGGTCAGCAATTCGGGCTGAAGGCGCTCCGCGGTCGCGGTGAAGTTCTGGATGTCGGAGAAGAAGATCGTGAGCTTCTTGCGCTCGGTGTGGATGGTGACGTCCTTCTGACCGGAGAAGATGCTCTTGTAGACCTGCGGCGGGATGTAGCGCGAGATCTTCATCGAGAGCGAGGCGAGGAAGTCGTTGGCGGATTCGAGCTCCTTGTTCATGCCCTTGATGCGGCTCGCCTGGCGGCGCTGGAGCGAGAGGAACGACAGGCCACTGCCCGCGGCGATCAGGAAATAGGCCAGCAGGAACTTGAACGAGAAGATGTTGGCGGCGATCGGCTGGGCGATGATCACCTCCTGGATGCCCCTGATATCTCCGACCTTCCAGTCCTTCTTCGGGCTTTCGGGATGACTGTTGTGGCAGCTCACGCAGGCCGGCCCCATCGTGACGGGGGCGACGAGGCGGACCTTGTCGTTGAACAGCGAGGTCTCGGTCTCCAAGATCTTCTGCTCGGGATCCCTGCGCAGCGCGTCGAGCGCGTCCTTCTCGAACTTGTCGAGCTGGTGCGGCGCACGGTTCTGGAACGGGAAGTCCGAGACGAAGCGGTAGGTGATATTCTCCTGCTGCGCGCCGATCACCCGTCCGAGCTCCAGCGACAGCGTTGCCGGGATCGGGATCGCGCCGGGGACGGATTCGTAGTTGTGGACCACCCTGGTCGTGCCGTTCGGATTGGCGATGATGCGCCCGACCACGTTGGTCGCGTAATAGCTGCGCACGCTCGTGATCACCGAATTGAGATCGGCGGCCTGCCGGCGCAGCGCCGTCTTGCTCAGCTCGGTCAGGTCCAGCCACACCGCGAGCGGCAGCGCGAGCAGCAGGAAGGCGATCGCGGCACCGGTCAGGATGCCGCTCTTGCGCTGTTCTTCGGCGATCTCTTGTTTCACTTTGTGGCTCCGTTGCGTGCGTTTTTGTCGCAACCTCTCGCGATTTGCGGCAAAGCCTGCGGCGGCACAGAGCCAACAAACGCGCCCCCGCGCAACCCCATTTTATGGTGGTCGCACCAAGCGTCTTTCCGTTTCATCACGAAGGTTTAAGATCGGGACCAACCTGCGTTGATCAATCCGGAACCAGTGCCCATGACCGAGACCGTCCGCATCAAGCGCTTCATTGCGCGGCCTGTGATCGTGCCGATGAACCTGCCGCTCCAGACCTCGACCGGGGCGGTCGCAAAGGCGCCGCTGGTGCTGATCGACTGCGAGACCGACCAGGGCGCCCGCGGGCACGCCTATCTGTTCTCGATCACGCCGTCGGCCTTGAAGCCGCTGACGGCGATGGTCGCGGAGATGTCGGAGTTGCTCGCCGGCGACGAGCTGCTGCCGTTCGAGATCGAGCGCAAGCTGACCCAGCGCTTTACGCTGCTGGGCCTCGCCGGCCTGCAGCGGCTGGCGCAGTCCGGCATCGACATGGCGGCCTGGGACGCGCTGGCCCGCACACGCGGCCTGCCGCTGGCGAGGCTGCTCGGCGGCGCGCCGAAACCGGTCAAGGCCTACAATTCGAAGGGGCTCGGCATCATGCCGGCGAGCGCCGCGGTGGAAGAGGCGCACAAGCTGCTGGCCGAGGGTTTTCACGCCGCCAAGATCCGCGTCGGCCGGCCGGATGCGCGGGAGGATCTGGCCGTGGTGCGCGCGGTGCGAAACGCCGTCGGCGACCGGATCACGCTGATGTGCGACTATAACCAGGCGCTCACGGTGACCGAGGCGATCCGCCGCGGCGAGATGCTCGACGACGAGGGGCTGACCTGGATCGAGGAGCCGATCCGCCACGACGATTACGCCGGCTGCGCCCGCATCGCGGACGCGCTGGGCACGCCGGTCCAGATCGGCGAGAATTTTGACAGCGCCTTCGCGATGCAGTCGGCGCTGTCGGCGGAAGCCTGCGATTACGTGATGCCCGACGTGCAGCGCATCGGCGGTGTCACCGGCTGGCTCCGCGCCGCATCGCTCGCGCATGCCGCCGGCATCGAGATGTCCACCCATCTGTTCTCGGAGGTCAGCGCACACCTGCTGTGCGTGACGCCGACCGCGCATTGGCTGGAATATGTCGACTGGGCCGACGCGGTGCTTTCGACGCGTTTGACGATCGAGGACGGCTTTGCGCTGCCGGGCGAGGAGCCCGGCAACGGGATTGCGTGGGACGAGGCGGCGGTCTCCAAGTATCTCGTCGGATAAGACTGACCGCCGTCCTAGGCCCGAACAGCGGCGATCATGCTCAGCTCGACCGGCGCCCCTCGCGGCAACTCGGCGACGCCGACGGACGTACGCGTGTGACGACCGCGATCGCCGAGGCGTTCGATCAGCCGGTCGGAGGCACCGTTCATGACTTGCGACTGCTGGGTAAATCCAGGCGCCGAGGCGACGTATCCCACGAGTTGCAGGACCTGGACGACCCTGTCCTCTCCGCCTGTGGCGTGGTTGATGGCGGCAATGCAGAGATCCGCGCAAAGGGCCGCAGCCTCTTGCGCGGCCGCGATGTCGACACCTGCACCGACCTTGCCCGCATATAGCAGGTCTTCGCCGCGACGCGGGAGCTGACCACTGACATACGCAATTCCAGCATGGATGATCACCGGCAGGTAGTTGCCGCCGGGCTTGTTCACACTGCTCATCTCGCCCACTTGCCTTCTCTTCGCGTCCGGCGAAGCGACACCTGTCGCCGAACGCCACAATCTGGATCTCACCACGCCCGTCGCCGTGGTGGATGACCGGACAATGGCAGGCAGGACCTCACGGATCAAGGCTGCGAAGCTTTTGCAGGCTGAAAGCGATCCAGGCCGGACGACATTCGCCTGCGCGCATTGCGCAGCCGCGGCGAGCACGATAACGATGCCCCCATGACCACATGGCGCCCCCATCCCGGCATCAGGGTTGTCGCGATCGGCCTGCACTGGCGGGCCGGGCGCCTGCTGGCGGCCGAGGTTCGCGACAATGCAGGCCGGATCAGGGGCGTCCGTCCGCTCGGCGGCGAAATCGAATTCGGCGAGAGCTGGCGGACTGCGCTGATACGGGAATTCAGGGAAGAGCTCGGCATCGACATCACCATCAAAGGCGAGCCGTTGATGATGGAGAACATTTTCGTGCACGAGGACGCCATCGGGCACGAGGTGATGTTCATCGCCGAGGTGGCATTTCCGGACGGCGCGTTCGGCGGCCAGGACCGCATCGATTTCCGCGAGGACAATGGCGAGCAGATCGTGGCGCGCTGGTTCGACCTCGCCGATCTCGACGTGGAGGGCGGACCTAGCCTCTATCCGGGCGGACTGAAGGATTTGCTGCGGGGAGCAGGAGACGGGACTGCGTGAGAGGCGCCCCTCTCATCGCGCCGCGCCGTCATCGCGCCGGTAGCGGAAGTCGCAATGATCGGCGCCTTGCATGATCGTCTGCGTGCGCGTGAGCCTGACGTCGGGGCCGAATCCTTCGGAGGTTGCAAAGTCCGCGGTGCAGACCAGGAGAAAGCCGAGTTCCGGCTCACCCAGCGCCTTGTAGAACTCGGCATAGGCGCATCGTTTGACGTCGAACGCGAAGGCGTCGTGGCTCTGCTCGATCACGTCATAGGCGAGCGCATCGTCGCGGGCATAGGTCCTGAACGCCGACGAGACGGCCTTGCCGAGATCGCTCTCGTTCTTGGCTTTCCAGAATTCCTCGCCGAAGCCGCGATAGAGATCGCCGAGCGTCTTGCGCACCAGCGCGTTGGCGCGCGCCTCACCGAGCTCGGCCTGGAGCGCCCTGACCAGCGGCACCAGCACCTGCGCCTGGATCTTTGCCTGTTCGATGACGGATGTGCTCATGGTCAGGCTCACGACTGGGATGGAATCGTAGCCCGCGAGACGATACCTCAACTTGACGCTGACGACGAGAGTTTGCCAGTTACGTCCCGCGGCATCCGACATGGCCTGAACCAACGCATCCGTGATGCCGAGGCGATCGCTGATCGCGCGATCCTGAAAAGCCGGCGAGGCGGCTGGTGGTATGATTATCGTCATCCAAAAGAGAGGTGAACATGCCCCCGTCCGAGATGTCTCCAGTCCACGTCAGGCCACGACCATTTGCACGGCGCCGTCATCTTGCCGCGACTGCCGCGGCGCTGTTTCTCGCCGTGACAGCCTGGTCAGTCGGGCCTGCACTGGCCGCAGCAAATGATGCCGAGGCCCGAACCATCTTCGAGAAGTTCATTGCCGCGCAGAATGCGCACAACGCGGACGATGTGAAGGCCATGCTGTGGAATTCGCCCGGCACGCTGCTGTTTGCGCGAGGCATCGAAACCAGAGGCCGTGATGCGGTCGCGGACCGCTTCAAGGGCTACTACGCGGGCACCTGGCACCTCGAGCCCGACATGTCGAAATTCCACGTCGCCGTGATCTCGAACGAGGTCATGCAGGTCCTCGTTCCCATCGTCTTCACGCGCGGCCTTCCCGGCAAGCCACCGCAACAGAATACGTTTCTGATCAGCCAGACCTACGTGCGGGATGCGAACGGCTGGTCCGTCGCGTCCGTCCTGCCGGTCGCGAATACGGAACTGAAATAGCTCGATTTCGCCTCGTCGGGGATTGGCTTGCCTAGCCGAAGCTCGCGGCGGCAGCCCGCCTGCGCCCGTTGGGCTTCGGCGCGGCATCCTTCTCTCGCTATCGCGAGCGAAGGATGGTGGGCACGACAGGGATCGAACCTGTGACCCCTACCATGTCAAGGTAGTGCTCTCCCGCTGAGCTACGTGCCCTAGAGGTCATTTCATCGGTGGGGTCCCTATAACGGCTCAGGGGACCCGGCGCAAGGACGGAACGGGGCCGATTTAGGCCGCCAGCATCTTGTTCACTTCGCTGACCAATTCGCGCAGATGCACGGGCTTGGACAGCACCTTGGCGTTCTTGGGGGCGTCCGAATCCGAGTTCAGGGCGACCGCGGCGAAGCCGGTGATGAACATGATCTTGATGTCGGGGTCGAGTTCCGAGGCCCGGCGGGCGAGCTCGATTCCGTCCATTTCCGGCATCACGATGTCGGTCAGCAGCATCTCAAACGGCTCTTCGCGGAGCCGCTGATAGGCGGCCATGCCGTTATCATGGGACGAGACCTGAAAACCGGCGTTTTCCAGCGCCTTGACCAGGAAACGGCGCATGTCGTTGTCGTCTTCGGCGAGCAGGATCTTTGGCATGGCAGGAAACGTCGAATCCCCAGAGGATATCAGCAGAGGTCACTAAGCCCGACAGAGGGTAAATTTGGGGTGAAAATCTTTACCCTGGACGGCTCGCGCTGCCGGCTCCTTGTGAACCGGAATGCGGCTCGAATCAATCGAAGCCGACCGAACGATCCGCCCCGCTGCCCGCACGGTTAAGACATGTTCCAGCGCCAATCACATCTTTTCGCTTGGCAGAATGGTTGCGATTCCAGACAATGACGACACATAAGAGCCGCTCGACCGGCCGAATCAATCCGTTCAAGCCGGACCTTGCAGGATCCTGCGGGGCCGGATCTTGTGGCGCGAAGGGACGAAGCCTGGGAATAAGGGACGAAGCCTGAGAAGATGACCCGGTTTGATGGCGAGATGTCGCCAGCCTTCGAGATCGTCGAGCCCGCCGAATGGCGCGCGCCGGTCATCTTCAACTCGCCCCATTCCGGCTCGACCTATCCGGACGAATTCCTCAGCGCCTCCAGGATCGACCTGCCGACGCTGCGGCGGTCGGAAGATTCCTTCATGGACGAGCTGATCGGCCATCTCAGCGCCCGCGGCTTTCCGACCGTGCGGGTCAACTTTCCCCGCTCCTATGTCGACGTCAACCGCGAGCCCTACGAGCTCGACCCCCGCATGTTCACCGGGCGCCTGCCGAGCTTTGCCAATACCCGCTCGATGCGGGTCGCCGGCGGCCTCGGCACCATTCCGCGCGTGGTCGGCGACGGCCAGGAGATCTATCGCGACCGCATCCTGGTCGACGATGCGCTGGCGCGGATCGAGACGCTCTACAAGCCCTACCATCGCGCGCTGCGCCGGCTGATCAACAAGGTGCACCAGATGTTCGGCACCGTGGTGCTGGTCGACTGCCACTCGATGCCTTCGGTCGGCGTCAGCCGAGACGAGCCGCGCCGGCCCGACATCGTGATCGGCGACCGCTACGGTACGAGCTGCACGCCGCTCTTGCCCGACCGGGTCGAGGAGACCATGGGCGGGCTCGGCTATTCGATCGGCCGCAACAAGCCCTATGCCGGCGGCTTCATCACCGAGCATTACGGCAACCCGGCGAGCGGGCTTCACGCGGTGCAGCTCGAACTCAACCGCGCGATCTACATGGACGAGCGACGGCGCGAGCGCAGTCCGCGCTTTGCGCAGGTGGCAACCGACTTCGGCGTCCTCGCCGACGTGCTGGCGAGCACGATTCCGTTCGGCGATCTCGGCCCGTTCCAGGCCGCGGCGGAATAGGCGCAAGCCGTCATCGCGCGACGACGTCGCGAATCAGGGACAGAACACACCGCGCGCGTATCGGACGCCGGATCTTCACTTCGCGTTTTCGCGCAGTCGAAACGAAACAGACGACCCAAGAAAAAAGGGCCGCTCGCGAATGACGCAAGCGGCCCAAGTCTAGGGAGGAAACGCCCAAGGAGGGCAGCGGTAACGCAGAGCGCTACCGCACCGCAACAATATGCGGCCGCGCCGCACAAAGTGCAAGGGCTTTTGAGCCGTTTCCCATGCAAAACACACATGGCTCTGTTGCTTCCAGAGAAACCCAGATTCAGTTTCTTTGATAAGGAAATTCAATGGGTTGATAGTCATTTGCATACGAACAAGGCATGTTCGGAACTAAGTTTTCAACTCAATGATCGATATTTGGCCAGCATATGGCTCGGATGAGGCAGCCGGTCTCCGCATCCAAAATACCAGGGTGCAAATCAAGACAGCGCTGCACGCGAGAGGCGAATTGAGATAGGCAGATGCGAGCTTCACCCGACTTTCGTTTTGAGGATGCGCCGTGACGGTGATCGACTTCTCAGCCTTCATCGGACGGCTCGCCACCGCCTCCGGCGAAACCATCCTGCCGTTCTTCCGCACCTCGCTGTCGATCGACGACAAGAGCAAGACCAAGGATTTCGATCCCGTCACCGAGGCCGACCGCGCCGCGGAGGCGGTGATGCGGCGGCTGATCAAGGCCAACTTCCCCCAGCACGGCATCGTCGGCGAGGAATTCGGCAATGAGCGCGAGGACGCCGACTATGTCTGGGTGCTCGATCCGATCGACGGCACCAAGTCCTTCATCGGCGGGTTCCCGATCTGGGGCACGCTAATCGCGCTGCTGCACAAGGGCGCGCCGGTGTTCGGCATGATGCACCAGCCCTTCATCGGCGAGCGGTTTTCCGGCGACAACGGCTCGGCCAACTATAAAGGCCCCTCCGGCGAGCGCCGGCTCCAGGTCCGCCGCTGCGCGTCGCTGTCTGAGGCGACGACCTACACCACCAGCCCCTTGCTGATGAACGAGCGCGACCGCGCCATTTTCGGCCGCATCGAGAAGGGCGCGCGGCTGTCGCGCTATGGCGGCGACTGCTACTCCTATTGCATGCTGGCGGCCGGCCACGTCGATCTCGTGGTCGAGACCGAGCTGAAGCCCTACGACATCGCGGCCCTGATCCCGATCGTGACCGGCGCCGGCGGCGTCGTCACCACCTGGGAAGGCAAGCCGGCCCAGGGTGGCGGCCGCATCATCGCAGCCGGCGACGCCAGGGTTCACGAAGAAGCAATGAAACTGCTCAACGGATGAACGACCCGTCGTTTGCGCATGATCCATTCGGAAAGCCGCTGCACACTTTTCCGGATCATGCTTCAGGGGGCTTGTATGAAAAACTGGCGTAAGCTCTTCCTCGCAAGCCTGCTTCTGTTTCCCGCCCTCGCCTCCGCCCAGAATTTTCCGGCCAAGCCGATCAAGCTGATCGTGCCGTTCCCGGCCGGCGGTCCCAACGACATCATCGCGCGCGTGATCGGCCAGCGCATGTCCGAGCTCTCCGGCCAGCCGGTGCTGATCGACAACCGCGGCGGCCAGGGTGGCGTGCTCGGCACCGACGCGGTCGCGAAGGCCGCGCCCGACGGCTACACCATCGCCATCTCCAGCGCGGGCGCGCTCGCGATCAGCCCGAGCATGGAGCGGGTCGCCTACGACACATTGTCCGACCTCACGCCGGTGACGCTGGTTGCGACCGTGCCGGAAATGCTGGTCGTCGCCACCAACGTGCCCGCCAAGGACATCGGCGAACTGATCGCGCTCGCCAGGGCGCAGCCCGGAAAGCTCAACTTCGCCTCCTCCGGCCCCGGTAGCCTGCCGCATCTCGCCGGCGAATTGTTCAAGCTGACGGCCAGGATCGACATCGTGCATGTGCCCTATCGCGGCGCCGCGCCCGCGGTGAACGACCTGCTCGGCCAGCAGGTGCAGATGACGTTCCTCGATCTCCCCGTGCTGCTGCCGCAGGTCAAGGCCGGCGCCTTGCGGCCGATCGCGGTCGGCTCGGCCGAGCGCGCACCGACGGCGCCTGAGGTGCCGACCACGGCGGAAGCGGGCTTTCCCGATCTGCGCATCGAGAACTGGTACGGCATGGTCGCGCCCAAGGGCACGCCGAAGGAAATCGTCGCAGCGCTGCATGGTCTGGCGACGAAGGCGATGGCGGATCCGGCCGTGAAGGAAAAGCTCGCCGCGCAAGGCGCGACGCTGATCGGCGACGAGCCGGAGCATTTTCGCCAATTCATCGCGGACGAGACCAGGAAGTGGACGAAGGTGATCAAGGACGCCGGGGTCGAGACGGCAAAGTAATCAACGCTTTGAGTCGCGACGCCGCCACGAGGTAGGTGCGTTCCCCCCTTGCGGGGGAGGGAGCGCAGTTGAGGTCGCGGCCGCGCCGCGGGCTCACATCAGCACCTGCCCTCACGCCGCCTCTGCCCGCAAATGCTCCACCAGCATCTTGGCCGGGCGCGGCAGCGTCTTGAAGCTTCGCGCGCAGATCACGAGTTTGCGGTTGGCCCAGGCATCGCGCAGGCGGACCATGGCAAGCGGCATCAGCCTGGCGCAGCGGCGGGCGGCGGCTTCGGGCACCAGGGCGACGCCGACATCGGCGGCGACCATCTGGCAGATCGCGTCGAAATCGCGCAGGCGCGCGCGGTAATGCGGCCGCATGCCGAGCCGGGCGGCGTGCTTCGAAATATGAACCTGGAGCGCGGTGGCGCTGGTCAACCCGACGAACTCGCACGTGCCCGCCTCCTGGAAATCGATCTGGCGGCGGCCGGCGAACGGGCCGCGCCTGGACGTCACCAGTGTCAGGCGGTCCTCGCTGAAGACGAAGCGCTCGATATGGTCGGGCAGCGCGTGCTCGGCGGCGAAGCCGAGATCGGCGGCGCCGGCGGTGATCGCCGCCGCGATGTCGGTGCTCTCGTGCTCCTCGATGTCGATGGCGACGTCGCGATGCTCGCGCAGGAAGCCGGCCAGCGCCTTCGGCAGATGCTCCGACAGGCCGGAGGTGTTGGCGAGGAAGTGGACGCTGGCGCGCACGCCGCTGGCAAAGCCTGCGAGATCGCCGCGCATGGCGTCGATCTGGTGAATGACGAGGCGGGCATGGTCAAGCAGGCTCTCGCCGGCCGCGGTCAATTCGACACCGCGCCGCCCGCGCTTGAGCAGCGCGACGCCGAGCGCGTCCTCGAGCCCCTTGATGCGCGCGCTGGCCGAGGCCAGCGCCAGATGCGACCGCTCGGCGCCCCGCGTGATGCTGCGCTGGTCGGCGACCGCGATGAACAGTTGGAGATCGACGAGATCGAAACGCATCCGGATTCCTCCAACCTAGCCTTCGTCCATAGCGAAGGCTGTCTCCGTAACCTCCAGATTGTGCCCGGGCGCGGCTTCGGTCAATGTGCGGGTCATGATCGACCCTCTCCTCATCGTCATCGCCGCCGTCTTCCTGATCGCCGGATTCGTCAAGGGCGTGGTCGGGCTAGGCCTGCCGACCGTCTCCATGGGCCTGCTTGCGGTGAGCATGGCCCCGAGCCGCGCGATCGCCATCGTGATCGTGCCCGCCATCATCACCAACATCTGGCAGACATTCGTCGGACCCCATCTGCGCGACATCCTCAGGCGGCTGTGGCCGCTGATGATCGGCACCGTGATCGGCTGCTGGCTCAATGCCGGCGCGCTGACCGGCCCGCATGCGCGCTATGGCACGATCGTGCTCGGTGCCCTGCTCGTGATCTACGCGGTGATCGGCCTGAACAAATTCCAGTTCCGCGTCGCACCTGAGAACGAGAAATGGGTCGGCGGCGTGGTCGGCGTGGTCACCGGCGTGATCTCCGCCTCGACCGGCGTGCAGGTGATCCCCTCGATGCCGTTCATGCAGGCGATCGGCATGGAGAAGGACGAGCTGGTGCAGGCGCTCGGCGTGTTCTTCACGACCGCGACGCTGGCGCTCGCCTTCAACCTCACTGCCGGCGGATTGCTGACGCCGGCCAATGCCGTGCCCGGCGCCGTGGGCATGGCCATGGCCTTCGCCGGCATGTTCATCGGCCAGTCGGTGCGGGCGCGGATGCCGGCGGAAGCGTTCCGCCGCTGGTTCCTGATCGCAATGATCCTGCTCGGCCTCTATCTCGCCGGCAGCGCCCTGCTGAAGGAGTTCGCCTGAGGCAGATCGTAGGGTGGGTTAGCCTCGCAGATTGCGCAAAGCGCAAGCCGCGAGGCGTAACCCACCCTACGCAGCCTCATGTCATTCGTTCGAACGAGTTACCGCGTCTCCAGCATGGCGACGCGGATGCCGAGATAGATGAAGAGGCCGCCGAGCGCGCGGTTGACCCAGGCGATCGCGCCCTCGGAGGTCCGCAAGCGATGCGCGGCCTTGGCCGCGAACGCCGCCAGCACCAGGCACCACAGCGTTCCCGTGCAGATGAAAATCAGCCCGAGCGTCAGGAAGGCGAGCGGCTTGTGCGGTGAATCGGCTGCGACGAATTGCGGCAGGAAGGCCAGGAAGAACAGCGCGACCTTGGGATTGAGCGCGTTGGTGAAGACGCCCTGGAGGAACACCCGCCGCAGCGAGCTCCGCGCCGGCTCGTCGATCGCCGATGCCAGCGTCGGCCGCGACCACAGCATCTGAAGTCCTGTGACGACCAGATAGGCCGCGCCGACCAGCTTCAGGATCGAGAAGGCGGTGGATGAGGCCATCAGCAGGGCCGAAAGGCCAATCGCCGCGCCCGCGACGTGGAAAAAACAGCCGCAACTGATGCCGAAGGCGGCTGCGGCCCCGCCCCGCCAGCCCATCTGCATGCTGCGGCCGATGACGTAGACGGAGTCCGGTCCCGGCGTGATATTGAGCAGCACGCCTGACAGGATGAAGAGCCAGATTTCATGAATGCCCAGCATGTGAGGTGCCCCGCCGCCCCGTCCGTCTCAAGAGATCGGGCTTAGTCGGTTCGGCGGCCGTCGTCCACCGCCGGGACTGCCTAGGATTTACCTTGAATTTGCAATGCGGATCATACTTTCCCGCGGCCTCATCTGTTCTATAAAGGCTGGGTTCTTGAAATGCGGGATTCGAGGCGACTGCCACGCCGTGGCCGGCCCTCGGTCCGTTGGAGCTCCGGGGCTATGGAAAGACGTCTGGCCGCCATTGTCTGCGCCGATGTCGCCGGCTATTCGCGCATGATGGGCAGCGACGAGGCCGGCACCCATGCCGCCTTCAAGGCCCATCGCACCGCGATTCACCCCATCATCCTCAATCACGGCGGCCGCGTCGTGAAGAACACCGGCGACGGCTTCCTGCTGGAATTCCCCTCGATCGTCGGCGCCACCGAGGCCGCGATCGCGATGCAGACGCTGATGGCGGAGCGCAACCACCACCTGCCGGCCGACCGCGCCATGCAATTCCGGCTCGGCATCCACATGGGCGACGTCATCGCCGACGAGGACGAGGTGTTCGGTGACGATGTCAACATTGCGGTCCGCCTGGAATCCGTGGCGAGTCCCGGCGGCTTCGCCATCTCGGCCAAGGCCTACGGGGAGGCGAGCAAGCATCTCACCGTGCCGCTGGTCGATGCCGGCAACCATCGCTTCAAGAACATCAAGGATGCGGTCGGGGTCTGGACCTGGAAGCCCGAGGGCGCGCCGGCGCTCGCACCCGAGCTGAGGGAGGCGTCCACCCTCTCGCAGCAGTACCGCACCGCCATCGTCGGCGTGCTGCCCTTCGCCAATCTCAGCGACGCCCAGGACGAATACTTCTCCGACGGCCTCACCGAGGATCTGATCCACGCGCTGTCGCTGCAATCCTTCTATCGCGTGCTGAGCCGCAACTCGACCTTCGCCTTCAAGGGCAAGAACACGAGCACCCGGCTGATCGCACGCGAGATCGACGCCACCTATCTGATCCAGGGCTCGGTGCGGCGCGCCGGGGCCAAGATCCGCGTCACCGCCGAGCTGATCGCGCCGGAGACCGGCGAGCAGCTCTGGACCGGGCGCTACGACCGCGACATCGGCGACTTCTTCGCGATGCAGGACGAGATCACCACCAACCTGTCCGCCGCCATCGCCACCGAGATCGTCCGCGCGGAGGCCTCGGCGCCGGCGCGGCTCTCGACCGACGTGACCGCGTGGGACCGTTTCCTCAAGGGGCTGTCGCATTACTACCGGCAGACCAAGGAGGATCTGGCCGCCGCCATCGACCTGTTCCGGGAGGCCATCGAGGTCGATCCCAAGCTGTCGATCGCGCACGCCTACCTTGCCACGATCCAGATCCAGAGCATCCAGTTCGGCTGGATCAAGGGCACGCGGGAGATGTGGGCCGAGGCGATGAACCTCGCCGAAACCAGCGTCCGGCTCGACCCGCGCTCCTCCTTTGCATTCTCGATCCTGTCCTGGGCCCATGCGATGGAAGGGCATTACGAGGCCGCGATGGACGCCGCCAAGCGCGCGGTCGCCCTCAACCCATACGACATGGGCGCGCGCGGCGTGCTCGGCATCTGCCATTTCGTCATCGGCGAGCACCGCGAGGCGATCGAGCTGTTTTCGATGGCCGCGCAGCGCGACAACAGCGACCCGCGCTACCAATGGGCCGCGCTGAACGCGTTCAGCCATTATCTGCTGGGGCAGTATGACGCGACCCTGTCGTGGGCCCGCGAGCAGCTCTACATCAACCCGAACCACATGCAGGCGCTGGCGATCCGTGCCGCGGCGCTGGCGCAATTGGAGCGGACCGACGAGGCCGTCGAGGCCACCCGTGTGCTCATGGGCAACTACCCGACCCTGAACGTCGACCGCCATTTGCGCAATTTCCACTGGAAGCGGCCCGAGGACCTCGCCCATTACCGCGAGGGACTGCTGAAGGCGGGCGTGCCGCTCGGCAAGCTGACCCTCGTCCAGAGCGACGTCAAACGCGCCGCCGAGTCCTGACCGGCAGCACGGCCAGCTTCGGCTCTTGTTGACACAACAGTGAATTCGGCCACACTTCGTCACACGCTGAGGTAGTATACCCTGCTGTCGGTTTGTTAGGACTTTCCGCGCTTGATCGGCGCGTCTGCATTTCACGATTCGCTGTTTTCAGGAATTTGGGCCATGAACGACCCCGCCTCGAAGCCCCCCTTCAATCCCTCGATCCAGGTCTCGCCGAACAATCCCTGTCCGTTCCTGCGCGGCCTCGTCGGCGAAGGTTTTGTCGATGGCGGCACCGTGCCTCTCCGGACGCTGTCGCAGACCATCGCGAATGCAAGCGGCGAGACGGGAGCGAAAAAGACTCTGGCCCGCATCCAGACCCGTGGCGTCGCGCTGATCGCCAACGGCGCCTGTCACATCCTGCAGAGCATCTGCTGGGGCGCACAGCTCAATGCGCTGCGCGGCGGTCCGCTCGACAAGCTCGGTGCCGGCTCGCGCATCCTCGGCGTCGACGGGCGCGTCAACGAGGACGAGATCGCGCGGCTCGCCAGTTTCGGCGGCACCTATGCCGATCCCGATGGCGGCACCGAGACCGGGCTCAACGCCTCGCAAATCCAGACTTTCATGGACGACAATCTCAAGCGCGCCGGCAAGCAATCGCGCTGGTACTACCCGATCCTGATGAAGTTCGAATGGCCGATCCTGCTCAAGATCATGGGCAAGGGCCAGGGCGATGACCGCTATCTCAGCGTGGCCGAGGTGAGGACATTGTTCAACGAGCGCAAATTCCCGGACAGGATCACCCAGCGGGTCGTCAGCCAGCCGGTCACCCCGCCCTCGCTCATATTGCGCGTTGCCGGCGGACTCGTCGCCGCGCTCCTGGTCTTTGGCGTCGTGGCGCTGCGCTTTCCGGATCAATTCCAGCCGATGCTGCCCGGTATCCTCGGGGACCTGGTGGCGCCGCCATTGCCGGAGCACGTCGAACCCCGGGCCGCGTACTGGCTTGAGCAAAACTGGGCGCTGGAGGACCGGCACTGGTTTCATCACGCCAGCCAGGGCACCGCGACCTTCCCGGTGCCCTATAACTGGTTCATGGCGCTCGAGCAGCCGCGGCTTCATTTCTTCGCAAAGCCCGGGATGCTGCACGACAGCGACCATCTGCAGCGCTTCGGCTTCATCCCCAGCCCGCAGACGATCAACACCGACGACGCCACGCTGCGCCGGTTCGGCTATGCCAACGTCTACGACAAGACGAAGCCGGTGCCGGCGCGGCTTTGGAATCCGCCGGTCAACTGGGGCACTCAGGCTGAAAACGTCGACGGCCTGCCCGTCGGCTTTGCGCGCATGACCGGCGTACCCGATCCTGCGACCGGCCAAATCGGCGAGGACCGGATCGGCCTGACCTGCGCCGCCTGCCACACCGGCCAGATCCACTACAAGGGCATCGACCTCCGTTTCGACGGCGGTCCGGCGATGACCGATTTGAGGAAGCTCGAGGTCACGACCGGCCTGTCGATCGCCTACACGCTCATCGTGCCGGGTCGCTTCACGCGCTTCGCCGACCGTGTGCTCGGCCCCTCCGCCAGCGATGCGGATCGCGATGCGCTGAAGCAGAAGCTGCGTGCGATCAGCACATTCCTGATCGACTGGGAGAAGACCTACGCGAAAACCATCGACGGCAAGACGAGGTTCAACGAGAAGACGAAGCGGGAAGAGCCGCAGCAGGACACCGAGGAAGGATACGGCCGTCTCGACGCGCTCAACCGCATCGGCAATCAGGTCTTCGCCCAGGACATGACGCTCAGCGGCCTCAGCGGCTTCGAAAAGAATCTGCATGCCAAGGACGCGCCGGTCAGCTTCCCGCCGATCTGGACCGTGCCCTGGCTCAAATTCGCGCAATATGACGCTTCCATCGAACAACCGCTGATCCGCAACGCCGGCGAAGCACTGGGCGTGACCGCGCTGCTCAATTTGTCCGACAATAGCCCCAAGGACACGCTGTTCCGCTCGTCGATGGATATCAAGAATCTGAACTGGATCGAGGATCTGCTGAAGGGGTCGGCGCCCTATCCGAAAAAGCAGCTCTCCGGACTGACATCGCCGAAATGGCCGTCGGACATCTTCGGCGACAATGCCTGGAAGATCGATGGCGAACGCGTCAAGAACGGCCGCAAGCTCTACGCGCAGATCTGCACCGAATGCCATCTCGGGCCGGTCAACGATCCCGTGTTCGACACCGAGTTTCCGGACCAGAGCATCTGGTCCTCGTCGCGCTGGGAGACCATCGGCAACGACAAATTCCTGAACGAGGTCCAGAAGAGCGTCAAGGGCATGGGGACCGATCCCGCTCAGGCCAGCGTGCTGGAGACGCGGACGGTTCAGGTCCCGGGGTTTCTCAAGCTCGATCCCACGCAGAATCTCAATGCCTGGTGGAACTGCAATCTGCCGGATATCTCCTCGACCGACATGCCGTACTCGCTCGGGCTGATGGTGATCGTCGACATCGTCAGCCGCAAAGCGATGGACGATGCGAAGATCCCCCCGAAGGTTCAGCAGGCCTGGTGGGGTGAGCGCAAGAACTGCCCGAATCCCGGTCCGCAGCCGCCCGACAAGAAGGAGCCGCGGCCCTGGTATCGCGCGCGCCCGCTCAACGGCGTCTGGGCCACCGCGCCTTACCTGCACAACGGATCGGTGCCTTCGCTCTACTGGATGCTGAGCCCCGCGGCCGAGCGCCCCAAATCGTTCTGCATGGGAGGTGGTCGCGACTACGATCCGAAGCAGGTCGGCTTCGCGGTCGTCGACGGCGAGAGCTGCAAGACCGGGCAGTCGCGCTTCTCGACGCGAGCGTCTGATGGCACCGAGATGTTCGGCAACAGCAATGCCGGCCACTCGTTCGACGGCACGCCGGGCCCAGGCAAGGACGGCACCATCGGCCGCGTGCTCAAAGAGCAAGAGCGCTACGACCTGATCGAGTATCTCAAGACGCTGTGAGTTACGCTACACCTCTCCCCGCTCTCGTCCGCCCAAACTTCAGCGAAGGCGGATGCGGGGGAGGTCGGAGTCCATCCATACGTCATTGCGAGCGCAGCGAAGCAATCCAGAATCCTTCCGCGGGGACAGTCTGGATTGCTTCGCTGCGCTCGCAATGACGGAGGATGGGGGACTCTCCGCGAGTCCAATTCTCACCGCCCACGCACAGACTGCCCCTCACTTGAACAGCGGCGTGCCCGGCACGAAGGCGTCGAAGGCGGCCCAGAACTGGGAGCGGTAGCGGTCCTGCTCCTGGAGGATCTCGTGCTTCGAACCGGCGATCACGAGATGGGAGCCGGCGCGCAGATGGTAGGCGAACTCCTCGATCGCCGCGGTCGAGACCACGGTGTCGCTGGAGGCCGCCAGCATCAGGATCGGCTGGCGGATCTCGGAGGGGTAGTTCATGCCCTTGAAGGTGTGCATGGCACGAAAGGCGGAATCGGCCCAGGCGACCGTCGGTGACGCCAGCCCGAGCGTCGAATCCTCCTCCAGGATCGCGGCATTGCGCGCATAACGCACGGGATCGCTGGTCAGGGGATTGTTGATGAAGGGATCGAGCCCGGTGATGCGGTCGCTGCCGCCGGGGACATAGCGGCCGCCCATCCCCATCAGGCGCATCGTCTTCAGCAGCGCCCGCGCCGGCAACGAGGTGGTGCGGCCGGGCAGGTCGATCATCGGCGCCGACAGCACCATGCGGTCGAACCAGCGCTTGCCCGCATGCGCAATGCGCAGCATCACCGTGCCGCCCATGGAGTGGGCGAGCGCGAAGAAGGGCGGCGGGCAATCCGGCAGCACCACCTGCTGGACGAAGGTCTCGACGTCGATTTCGAAATCGGCGAAGTCGCGCACATAGCCCTTGCGCGGATCGCGCAGGCGGCGCGAGGAGTGGCCCTGCCCGCGCCAGTCGATCATCGCCACCGCAAAGCCGCGGTCGCGCAGGTCGCGCACGGTCTCGAAATATTTCTCGATCTGCTCGCTGCGTCCGGTGAAGACGCAGACCGTGCCCTTGCGGTTCGCCGGCGGCGCCCAGCGCGCAAAGCGAAGCTCGGCGCCATCGGGCGTCTTGATGGTGCCGCTGACGACGTCTTCGGGAACGGGATTGGACGGAATCGAGATCAGCGTCATTGGACGGGAAATGCTGCAAATCAAGGGGCTGGAGCGCCGAAAAGGCGCAAGTTGCCGCCCTCTTGAACGCCGTTCCCCTGAACCCATATCACCATGGTGCAGGCCGCTACCAGTGTTTCGGAACCGGAACATCAGGCTGCACACAGACTAAAGCCCGGCCCGATTGGCGGGCGGGTTACCAACAGTCGCTCAATGGAGGACTTGACCATGCGTACCTATGATCTCACCCCCTTCTATCGTTCCACCGTCGGCTTCGACCGCCTCTTCAACCTGCTCGACCAGGCCGGTTCGGACGGCAGCCCCGGTTATCCCCCCTACAACATCGAGCGCACCGGCGAGAACGCCTACCGCATCACCGTTGCGGTCTCGGGCTTTGCCAAGGATGAGCTCTCCATCGTCGCGAAGGAAAACACGCTGACGATCAAGGGCGAGAAAGTCGCCGGCGAGAATTCGAAGTCCGAAGTGCTCTACCGCGGCATCGCCGCGCGTGCCTTCGAGCGCGCCTTCCAGCTTGCCGATTTCGTGCAGGTGAAGGACGCCTTGCTCGAGAACGGGCTGCTTCACGTCGACCTCGTGCGCGAGATTCCCGAAGCCAAGAAGCCGCGCCAGATCGCGATCAATGCCGGCACGCCCAAGGCGCAGGTGATCGAGAACTCGGCCGCGCAAGTCGCCGCGTAAACCGCACGCACGCCACTTCCGAGTTGCGAAAACGCCCCGGTGCCCCGGGGCGTTTTTTCTGTTTTGCATTCGATGTCGTCCCGGCGAAGGCCGGGACCCATAACCACAGGGAGACGTTTGGCGAAGACCTGCAGCTCGGTACTCACACCGTCTGCCCGTCGAGAGACCTCGCGGTATGGGTCCCGGCGTTCGCCGGGACGACAGTTTCCGGTTGTCCTTTTGCACCGCATCACAGAGCGGTGAAGCCGCGTAACAGCGCCGCCTCTCACTCCGTCCTTTGGACATCGACCCCAAAACAAGACGGAGAACGATCATGACACTTTGGCGCAGCCTTTTCGTCGCCGCGAGCCTGCTGGCGGCCCCTCTCAGCCTGGCTCACGCACAGACCCCGCAAACCGTGAAGGCCAAGAACGTCGTGCTGGTGCATGGCGCCTGGGCCGACGGCTCGAGCTGGTCGGAGGTGATCCCGATCCTCCAGGCAGCGGGCCTTCACGTGACCGCCGTGCAAAATCCGCTGTCGTCGCTCGCCGACTCCGTCGAGGCGACCAAGCGCGCGCTGGCCGAGCAGGACGGGCCGACCGTGCTGGTCGCGCATTCCTGGGGCGGCACCGTGATCAGCCAGGTCGGCACCGACCCGAAGGTCACCGGGCTCGTCTATGTCGCCGCGCGCGCGCCCGATGCGAACGAGGATTTCGTGGCGCTGTCGAAGCAGTTCCCGACCGGCCCGGTGCGCGCCGGCATCGTCGAGCGCGACGGCTACACAAAACTCTCGGAAGACGCCTTCCTGAAATATTTCGCAAATGGCGTGAAGCCGGAGCGGGCCAAGGAGCTCTATGCCGTGCAATGGCCGACCGCGGCCTCGATCTTCGCCGGCCGCACCACCGAAGCTGCATGGCACGCCAAGCCGAGCTGGTACGCGGTCTCGAAGAACGACGACACCATCAATCCCGATCTCGAGCGCTTCCTCGCCAAGCGCATGAACGCAACGACGATCGAGCTCGATGCCGGCCACCTCTCGCTGGTGTCGCATCCGAAGGAAGTGGCGAATCTGATCCTGGAAGCTGCGGGGTATGGGCGAAGCTGAGAGGCGATTGTCACGATGCAAAAAGGCGCCTGAAATCTCAGGCGCCTTTTGTTTTGCTCAGCTCTCTCCCCATCGTCGTCCCGGCGAAGGCCGGGACCCATACTCACAGGGAGAAGTTTGGCGAAGACCCGTCGGACTGGCATCGTCCACAACCGATGGACCTCGCGGTATGGGTCCTGGCCTTCGCCAGGACGACACTGAAGGTGTGGCGTCGGCGCCCGTCTCACGATGAGCCAATCAGCAGCAGCTTGCTATTCCAGCCCCTGCGCGGGCGGCATGTCCTGCGTCGGCGGAATTGTTGCCGCGGGCTTTGCCTGCTCCACAGTCGGCGCAGCGGCTTGCGGCGCGGCTTCGGTGGGCTTGGCCTGCACGGCCGCGGTCTGCGCAGGTTGAGGCTGCGGTGCCTGGGCCTGCTGCACCGCAGGCTCGGCCGGCTTCACAGCTGCGACCGGCGCTTGGCCCCGCGGAGGAGCCGCCTTCGGCAGCGGCACGGTGCGGCTGGCGACACGCGGGATCGGGGCGGGCGGGCGCGGCGGGCCGCTGCGGACCACGGTCGGCGGCGGCAGCGCGCTTTGCGGACCGTAAGGGGCGACCGCACGCCCCTCATAGGCGGGGGCCATGCCATAGGCGTCGGCGGCGGGCATGAAGCGCAGGATTCGTCCGTCGCGGGCATCGATCACCAACCGGCCGTCATCGCCGCGGCGGTCGATCACCGCGATGGTGTAGACGCTGCCGCGCAGGCGCGGGATGCCGAGCGGCGAGAAGCCGTTGTCGCGCAGCACCGCATAGACTTCGGTGGCCGGCAGCAGCGCCGGCGCCGGGCCGCGTTCCTCGTAGCCATAGCCATAGCCGTATCGTGGCGGCGGAGGCGGCACGGCGTCCGGCGGCCCATAGGGCCCGTCGAAATCCGACACCGCGATCGTAGCCCCTCCCACAATACCGTTCGCTGGAACTTGCGCCTCTGCCGCGGTCACGACCAGCGCCAGCGCGGCGGCGGCCACACATCCTGTGAAAAACTTCATGGTCGACACGCTCCTGTCAGGCCCCGGATGGATCGCGCTCTTTCGCTTCTTGCGGCGTGGCGCGCCTTCCGAAGGGTCGATCCGAAGCTTCATTCGGGATTCCGGCGTCTGCGGGGCCGGATCAGGGCGCGTTTGCTTCAAAACCGGGGCCGCGCGCCGTGCGGAAAGCGATGATTGACACTTTGGGAATCGGGACTTTCGCGCGCTTGTGTGATAGACAAAAATTTGGCAAGGTGATGGTTAGGACAGGACACCTGTCTCAATTTTGCTAGCGATTCCGGCATAGGGATTGCAACGAAAGTCGGTGCTTCCGAGCACCAAGAAGGCAACAGGCAAAGCCGTTCACGGGGACGTAGAACGCCTTGGCCTGAATTTAAGAAAATGCGGCTCGCAGCGGACGAGCGGTGACCCAGAGGCGGGTGCCGCGGAACGCCCAAGGTGCGCCGAAGATGGCGGTGAGACAGCTTGCCGCATGGAGAGGACGAGGACATGAACGGGTCGCAATTCGAGCGCGCAAACATCGTGGCAGAAGAACTGTCGGCGACGGTCGCCTCGAAAACGACTGATCCGATTCAGGAACACAATTCGCGCCCGCCGGCCGAAGGCCTCTACGATCCGAGCCTGGAGAAAGATTCCTGCGGCGTCGGCTTCATCGCCAACATCAAGGGCAAGAAGTCGCACGAGATCGTCTCGGACGCGCTGAGCATTCTCTGCAACCTCGAGCATCGCGGCGCCGTCGGTGCCGATCCGCGCGCCGGTGACGGCGCCGGCATCCTGGTGCAGATCCCGCACGCGTTCTTCAGCCGCAAGGCCAAGGAGCTCGGCTTCACGCTGCCGCAACCCGGCGAATACGCCATCGGCGCGCTGTTCATGCCGCGCGACACCGCCTGGCGCAACGTCATCAAGAGCATCATCGCCGACCAGATCAAGGAAGAGGGCCTGACCCTGCTCGGCTGGCGCGACGTGCCGACCGACAATTCCTCGCTCGGCGTCACCGTGAAGCCGACCGAGCCCGCCTGCATGCAGGTGTTCATCGGCCGCAACGGCACCGCCAAGACCGAGGACGATTTCGAGCGCCGGCTCTACATCCTGCGCAAGTCGATCTCGCAGGCGATCTACCAGCGCCGCGACCGCGGCCTTGCGGGCTATTACCCCTGCTCGATGTCCTGCCGCACCGTGATCTACAAGGGCATGTTCCTCGCCGACCAGCTCGGCAAGTACTATCCCGACCTGCACGAGGCGGACTTCGAGAGCGCGCTGGCGCTGGTGCATCAGCGCTTCTCGACCAACACCTTCCCGGCCTGGTCGCTGGCGCATCCCTACCGCATGATCGCGCATAACGGCGAGATCAACACGCTGCGCGGCAACACCAACTGGATGGCGGCGCGCCAGGCCTCGGTGAGCTCCGAGCTCTACGGCAAGGACATCAACCGGCTCTGGCCGATCTCCTATGAAGGCCAGTCCGACACCGCCTGCTTCGACAACGCGCTCGAATTCCTGGTGCAGGGCGGCTACTCGCTGCCGCACGCCGTCATGATGATGATCCCGGAGGCGTGGGCCGGCAATCCGCTGATGGATGAGACGCGCCGCGCCTTCTACGAATATCACGCCGCGCTGATGGAGCCGTGGGACGGCCCCGCCGCGATCGCCTTCACCGACGGCCGCCAGATCGGCGCGACGCTCGACCGCAACGGATTGCGGCCGGCGCGCTATCTCGTGACCAAGGACGACCGCATCGTGATGGCGTCCGAGATGGGCGTGCTGACGATTCCCGAAGACCAGATCATCACCAAGTGGCGTCTGCAGCCCGGCAAGATGCTGCTGGTCGACCTCGAGCAGGGCCGCCTGATCCCCGACGACGAGATCAAGGCCGATCTCGCCAAGAGCCATCCCTACAAGGAGTGGCTGGAGCGGACCCAGATCGTGCTGGAAGAGCTGCCGAAGGTTCCGACCACCGGCGTGCGCTCCAACCTGTCGCTGCTCGATCGCCAGCAGGCGTTCGGCTACAGCCAGGAAGACATCACCATCCTGATGACGCCGATGGCGGCCACCGGCGAGGAAGCCGCGGGCTCGATGGGCAACGACACGCCGATCTCGGCGCTGTCGGACAAGGCCAAGCCGCTGTTCACCTACTTCAAGCAGAACTTCGCGCAGGTCACCAACCCGCCGATCGACCCGATCCGCGAGGAGCTGGTGATGAGCCTCGTCTCGATCATCGGGCCGCGGCCGAACCTGTTCGACCTGCAGGGCATGGCCACCACCAAGCGCCTCGAAGCGCGCCAGCCGATCCTGACCGACGCGGATCTGGAAAAGATCCGCTCGATCTCGGAAGTGGCTGAATCGCACTTCAAGTCGCGCACGCTCGACACCACGTTCCACGCCGGGCTCGGCGCGGCCGGCATGGACCAGGTGTTAGATGAGCTCTGCGCGCGCGCGGAAGCCGCCGTCCGCGAGGGCGTCAACATCATCATCCTGTCCGACCGCATGGTCGGCACCGACCGGGTGCCGATCCCGGCACTGCTCGCCTGCGCCGCCGTGCATCATCATCTGATCCGCGTCGGACTGCGCACCTCGGTCGGTCTCGTCGTCGAATCCGGCGAGCCGCGTGAAGTGCATCACTTCGCCTGCCTTGCCGGCTACGGCGCGGAGGCGATCAATCCCTACCTCGCGTTCGAGACCATCATCGCGATGAAGGACCGCCTGCCCGGCTCGCTCGACGACTACGAGATCGTCAAGCGCTACATCAAGTCGATCGGCAAGGGCCTGCTGAAGGTGATGTCCAAGATGGGCATCTCGACCTACCAGTCCTATTGCGGCGCGCAGATCTTCGACGCGGTCGGCCTCAAGGCGGACTTCGTCGGAAAGTTCTTCGCCGGCACGCATACCCGCGTCGAGGGCGTCGGTCTCGCCGAGATCGCGGAAGAAGCCGTGCGCCGCCATGCCGACGCGTTCGGCGAGGCGCTGGTCTACAAGACCTCGCTCGACGTCGGCGGCGAATATGCCTATCGCAGCCGCGGCGAGGACCACGCCTGGACCGCCGAGTCGGTCGGGCTGCTTCAGCATGCCGCGCGTGGCAATTCGCTGGAGCGCTATCGCGCCTTCGCCAAGATCCTCAACGAGCAGTCGGAGCGCCTGCTGACGCTGCGCGGCCTGTTCCGGATCAAGAATGCGGACGAAGAGAAGCGCAAGCCGGTGCCGCTCGACCAGGTCGAGCCGGCCAAGGACATCGTCAAGCGTTTCGCCACCGGTGCGATGAGCTTCGGCTCGATCTCGCGCGAGGCGCACACCACGCTCGCGATCGCCATGAACCGGATCGGCGGCAAGTCGAACACCGGCGAAGGCGGCGAGGAAGCCGACCGCTTCAAGCCGATGCCGAACGGCGACTCCATGCGCTCGGCGATCAAGCAGGTTGCCTCGGGCCGCTTCGGCGTCACCACGGAGTATCTCGTCAACTCCGACATGATGCAGATCAAGATGGCGCAGGGCGCCAAGCCCGGCGAAGGCGGCCAGCTGCCCGGCCACAAGGTGGACGCGACCATCGCCAAGGTGCGGCACTCGACGCCGGGCGTCGGCCTGATCTCGCCGCCGCCGCACCACGACATCTACTCGATCGAGGACTTGGCGCAGCTCATCTACGACCTCAAGAACGTCAACCCGACGGGTGACGTCTCGGTCAAGCTCGTCTCCGAGATCGGCGTCGGCACGGTGGCCGCGGGCGTCGCCAAGGCGCGCGCCGACCACGTCACCATCGCGGGCTTCGAGGGCGGCACCGGCGCTTCGCCCCTGACCTCGATCAAGCACGCCGGCTCGCCGTGGGAGATCGGCCTTGCCGAAACCCACCAGACGCTGGTGCGCGAGCGGCTGCGCAGCCGCATCGTGGTCCAGGTCGACGGCGGCTTCCGCACCGGCCGTGACGTCGTGATCGGCGCGCTGCTGGGCGCCGACGAGTTCGGCTTCGCCACCGCGCCGCTGATCGCGGCCGGCTGCATCATGATGCGCAAGTGCCATCTCAACACCTGCCCGGTCGGCGTCGCCACCCAGGACCCGGTCCTGCGCAAGCGCTTCACCGGCCAGCCTGAGCACGTGATCAACTACTTCTTCTTCGTCGCCGAGGAAGTCCGCGAGATCATGGCCTCGCTCGGCTTCCGCACCTTCAACGAGATGATCGGCCAGGTGCAGCTGCTCGACCAGACCAAGCTGGTCGCGCACTGGAAGGCCAAGGGCCTCGACTTCTCCAAGCTGTTCGTCAAGCAGAAGGAAGAGAAGGGCCAGAAGATCTATCACTCCGAGCGCCAGAACCATCATCTGGAAGCGGTGCTCGACCGCACGCTGATCGAGAAGGCGACGCCCGCGCTCGACCGCGGCGCGCCGGTGAAGATCGAGGCCTCGATCAACAGCACCAACCGCTCCGCGGGCGCGATGCTGTCGGGTGCGGTCGCCAAGATCTACGGCCATGCCGGCCTGCCGCATGACACCATCCATGTCAGCCTCAAGGGCACCGCCGGCCAGGCCTTCGGCGCGTGGCTCGCCCACGGCGTCACCTTCGAGCTCGAGGGTGAAGGCAACGACTATGTCGGCAAGGGCCTCTCGGGCGGCAAGATCATCGTCAAGCCGCCGAAGAACTCTGCAATCGTGCCGGAAGAAAGCATCATCGTCGGCAACACCGTGATGTACGGCGCGATCCAGGGCGAGTGCTACTTCCGCGGCATCGCCGGCGAACGTTTTGCCGTGCGCAATTCGGGTGCTGTCGCGGTGGTCGAGGGCGCGGGCGATCATTGCTGCGAATACATGACCGGCGGCATCGTGGTCGTGCTCGGCAAGACCGGGCGCAACTTCGCGGCCGGCATGTCGGGCGGCATCGCCTACGTGCTCGACGAGACCGGCGACTTCGACAAGCTGTGTAACCTCAGCATGGTCGAGCTCGAACCTGTCCTGTCGGAGGAGCTGATCAATGCCGGCACCTACAATCACGCCGGTGACCTCGAGGCGCACGGCCGGGTCGACGTGTTCAAGAACCTGCTCGACTCCGACGTCGAGCGGCTGCACGTCCTGATCACGCGCCATGCGAAGGCGACCGGCTCCAAGCGCGCCGCCGACATCCTTGCCAATTGGAAGGACTGGCTGCCCAAATTCCGCAAGGTGATGCCGGTCGAGTACCGGCGTGCGCTGCGCGAAATGGCGGCCAACGCGGACGCCGAGCCGAAAATCGCGATCGGGGCGTAATAAAGAAGCCTCATGGTGAGGAGGCGCTTAGCGCCGTCTCGAACCATGAGACAACCATCCGGGCCTCTATCCTTCGAGACGCGGCGCGAAGAGCGCGCCGCTCCTCAGGATGAGGAGTGAGAGAACAAACGACTAAGCGGCAGGACTTCGGGTTTTATGGGCAAGATCACGGGTTTTCTGGAAATCGATCGGCACGACCGCAAGTACACCCCGGTCGCCGAGCGCGTGAAGCATTTCAACGAGTTCGTCGTTCCCTTGACCGAGAAGGAAACGCGCGACCAGGCCGCGCGCTGCATGAATTGCGGCATTCCCTATTGCCACGGCACCGGCTCGGTCGCGCCGGGCACGCCCGGCTGCCCGGTCAACAACCAGATCCCTGACTTCAACGATCTCGTCTATCAGGGCAATTGGGAAGAGGCCTCGCGCAACCTGCACTCGACCAACAATTTTCCGGAGTTCACGGGGCGCATCTGCCCGGCGCCGTGCGAAGCGTCCTGCACGCTCAACATCGACGACAACCCGGTCACCATCAAGACCATCGAATGCGCGATCGTCGACCGCGCCTGGGACAATGGCTGGCTGAAGCCGGAGGTCGCCTCCGTCAAGACCGGCAAGAAGGTCGCGGTGATCGGCTCGGGGCCCGCAGGCATGGCCTGCGCGCAGCAGCTCGCGCGCGCCGGCCACGACGTGCACCTGTTCGAGAAGTTCGCCAAGGCCGGCGGCTTGCTCCGTTACGGCATCCCCGACTTCAAGATGGAGAAGGGCATCATCGACCGCCGCGTCAAGCAGATGGAAGGCGAAGGCGTCACCTTCCACTACAACAGCCATGTCGGCGCGGACGGCAATGTCGATCCGCGCGAGATGCTGAACGAGTATGACGCCGTCGCCCTGACCGGCGGCGCCGAAGCCCCGCGCGACCTGCCGATCCCCGGCCGCGACCTTTCCGGCATCCACTACGCGATGGATTTCCTGCCGCAGCAGAACCGCCGCGTCTCCGAGGAGCCGCTGAACGGCGTCACCGAGATTTTGGCCGGCGGCAAGCATGTCGTCGTCATCGGCGGCGGCGACACCGGATCTGACTGCATCGGCACCTCGCTGCGCCAGGGTGCGCTGTCCGTGACCCAGCTCGAGATCATGCCCGCCCCGCCCGAGCGCGAGAACAAGGGCCTGACCTGGCCGAACTGGCCGCTGAAGATGCGCACGTCCTCCAGCCAGGCCGAAGGCGCGATCCGCGAATATGCCGTGCTGACCCAGAGGTTCTCCGGCGAGAACGGCCAGGTCAAGAAGCTGCACTGCGTCCGTGTCGACGACAAGTTCAAGCCGATTGCCGGCACCGAGTTCGAACTGGATGCCGAGCTCGTCCTGCTCGCCATGGGCTTCGTCCATCCCGTGCACGAAGGTCTGCTCAAGCTGCTCTCGGTCGAGCTCGATCCGCGCGGCAACGTCAAGGCCAACACCTTGGACTACCAGACCTCGCGCCCGAACGTGTTCACCGCCGGCGACATGCGCCGCGGCCAGTCGCTGGTGGTCTGGGCGATCCGCGAGGGCCGGCTGTGCGCCCGGTCGATCGACACATTCCTGATGGGGAAGACGGATCTGCCGCGCTAGGCGCGGCTCACTCCGCCGCCAGATTTACGAACTGTGTCATCGCCCGCCTTGTGCGCACTCGCGCACTGGAGCGGGCGATCCAGTATTCCAGAGACGTCAAACGTATGCGGATAAGCCGCGGCGTGCTGGATGCCCCGGTCAAGCCGGGGCATGACAGCTGAGCGGGTAGCGACGACAGCGCATCAAGGCGCACCTCATCGCTAATTCTGCAGCCTCACCCCCAACATCACCACCGTGCCCTGCGAGCTCGAGCCCGCCTGGTTCGAATCCAGGATGTCGTGGCGCAGCGTGCCCTTGATCCAGACGTTGCGGTTGAGCTTGTAGATCAGATTGCCTTCGAGCGAGTAGGTCTTGTCGTTGCGGTTCTGGCCCTGGTAGTCGTAGGTACCGTAGGTGAACTTGCCCACTGCTGTAAGCCAGCGGCGGAAGTCGTGGTCGACTTCGGCGGCGTAGGTGTGCACCAGCACGCCGGAGGAGCCGGCGACGGTGGTCTCGGCGATCTGCGTGTCGGTGGCGAATTTCACCGTGGTCAGCCCGCTGGCGTTCCAGATCAGCGAGCCCGAGGTGAGGAAGCCCGAGAGCTGGCTGAGGCGCGGGTCGACATAGTTGCGCGCGGAATAGCCGACCGAGACCTCGCCGGTGAGGATGCGCGAGAACTCGAAGGACGTGCCGACCTTGCCATAGCCGCCGTTTGAATCGCGGAAATAGCCGTTGCGATCGGCGGGCTGGTCGTGCACGCGGGTGTCGCCCTGGATCTCGACGAACGGCTTCAGGCCCGGCTTCAGGTCGTAGGAGAAGCGGCCGACGCCGCCATACTGGTTGAAGTCGCGATCGCCGTTGCTGGAGGTCGAGCCGTCGGTGAGCTTGGAGTCGGTGTAGGCGGTGCGATCCACGGTGGCGCCGGCCGCGACCTGGAAGCGGTTGAAGGTCTGATCGAAGCCGACGGTGGTGCCATAGGTGGCGTAGACAGGATATTTCTGAAGGCCGGTCTGCACGTTCGGGCTTCCGGGATTGTCGGTGGCGAGCCGCAGGCGGAGCTGCGAGGTCAGCTTGAGGTCGCGGTCGACGTCGATGCGGCCGTCGACATGGCCGGTGAAGTCGGGGCGGTCGATCTCGACCGGCGAGGGCGAGGGAAAGCCGTCGATCGTTACCGGCATGTTGTTGGTGTAGCCCGAGAACGAGCCGCGCAAATCGGCGACCAGCGCGTGGCGCTCCCAGTCGGACACCACGAGGAGGTCGGGCGCGACGACATAGACCGGCGAGCCGACCGGCTTGTTCAGACGCGCCGGGTTGGTGTCATAGCCGGCGGAGAGCTCGAGCCCGCCCTTGATCAGGAAGCTGCCGGCATAATCGCCGACCGCGCCGAACGGATCCTCGTCCAGCTTGAGGCGGCGGCGCAGCGGCTGGCCGGGCACGTTGCCGGCCATCGCCGGCGGCACCGGCACCTTGTGCGCGGTCTCGGACGGCGGCGACGCGATGCGCGGCGGGCCGAGCGTCCTGTCCGGCGTTGCCGGCGGCACCGGCGAGCCGGGCCCGACCGGGCGCTTCGGCTTCGGCTGCCCGGGATAGAACTTGGGCTGCTGCCGCTTGCGGTTGAGCGAGTCGTAACCCGATCCGCTGGCGCCGTTGGCGGCTGGCAGACCGTAGGTCGGGACCTGGCCGACGCGCGAAGTCGCCGGCGCCTGCTGCCGCTTGCGCGGATCGGCGTTGGGATCGGGCAGCACCGGAAGCGCGTCCGAAGGCGCCTGCGGTACGCCCGCCGTGCGGCGCGTGGGCAACGTGTCGGGCGCGGCGAAACCGCCGCGGTTGGGATTGAACAGGTCGGGCGTGAGGCTCTGGGCGGCCGCTGGGCCGCTTTGCAGGGCCGTCAGCGCAAGACACGGCAAAGCCGCGCGCAGGAAATGCGCGCGTTTGCTCCGGCCCGTGCCTGGAGACGACCCCACGATGGAATTACCCCAACGAAATCAAACACTTTCGCGATTGTCCCCGCCGACCGGCAGAAACCATCGTTAATGGACTTAAAACAATTATGGTTAATGACCCGTTGAGGGGCGGGGCGGCCGCGTCGCCTGATACGCCGAGGCATGCTAAAGCAGGCGCCAATGGGCCATCGCCCCTCCTCCCTGGACCTGTACATGCCGAGTTCGAAACCGCTGATGACCCAATCATCCGGCCCCATTCCTACAAGCGTCGAATCCGCGCTCCGCACGCTGGAGACCGAGAGCGGCGGCATCAACGCGCTCGCCGCCGCGCTGCGCGGCCCGCTGGGTGCGACCTTCGCCAAGGCGGTCGACCTGATCCGACAGGCCAAGGGCCGCGTCATCGTCACCGGGCTCGGCAAGTCAGGCCATATGGGCCGCAAGATCGCGGCGACGCTGGCCTCGACCGGCACGCCCGCCTTCTTCGTTCACACCGCTGAAGCCGGCCACGGCGACCTCGGCATGATCACCACCGACGACGTCATCATGGCGCTGTCCTGGTCCGGCGAGCAGCCCGAGATGAAGAACCTCGTGAACTATTCGGCGCGCTTTGCGATCCCCATGATCGCGGTGACGTCGAACGCGGCGTCCTCGCTCGGACAGGCCGCCGACCTCGTGATCGAGCTGCCGAAGGCCCGCGAGGCCTGCCCGCACAATCTGGCCCCGACCACCTCGACCCTGATGCAGGCCGCGATCGGCGATGCGCTCGCGATCGCGCTGCTCGAAAGCCGCGGCTTCACGGCGCTCGAGTTCGCGCATTTCCACCCCGGCGGCAAGCTCGGCGCAATGCTGAAATTCGTTCGCGACTACATGCGCACCGGCGCGGAGATCCCGCTCAAGCCGCTCGGCACCGAGATGTCGGAGGCCGTGGTCGAGATGTCGGCCAAGGGCCTCGGCTGCGTCTGCATCGTCAATGACGCGAACGAGGCAGTCGGCATCATCACCGACGGCGATCTGCGCCGCCACATGCGGCCCGACCTGCTGACGGTCACGGTCGACGACATCATGACCAGGCAGCCGAAGACCGTGCCGCCCTCGATGCTCGCCACCGAGATGATCGAGGTGCTGAACACCCGCAAGATCACGACGCTGCTCGTGACCGAGGCGGACAAGGTCGTGGGCATCGTCCACCTGCACGATCTGCTGCGCGCGGGTGTGGCGTAAGGCACGCTCTCTCCGCGCCGTCATTCCGGGGCGCACCCTCTTTGGGCGCGAGCCCGGAATCCATTCATCTCCGAGGTTGCTGCCCGATGGATTCCGGGCTCGCGACTTCGTCGCGCCCCGGAATGACGGGGGCTAGAGCTGCGGAAACCGCGCCGCCTTCTCCTCCAGCGGCAGCCTCAGGCCGTTCGCCAGATACGACACCGTGCGATAGAAGCCGCACAGCAGCATGACCTCCAGGATCTGCGCCTCGTCGTAATGCGCCGCAAGCGCGGCGAATTCCGCATTGGTGAACGTCGCGCGGTGATGCAGCGCGTCGACGGCTGCGATCAGCGCCTGCTCGCCCGGTGACCAGCACGGCGACGTCGCATCGCCCTCTACGGTAGCGCGGACCTCGTCCTCGGTGAGGCGGGCCGGACCGGCAAAGACCGCGACATGCACGCCCCATTCATATTCGCATTTGTTCAGCGCGCAGGTGCGGTCGATGACGATCTCGCGTTCACGCAACGACAGCGGCCCGGGATCGAGCAGGCCGCCGGCGCGAAACTTGTCCCAGGCGCGGCTCTGGCCCGCCATCACCCGGAACAGCAGCAGCGGCGGCGCGCCGCGCATGATGCGGTCGAACTGCGCCTGGATCTCCGGGGGATAAGGCGGCGCGAGCGGCGCAATGCGCGGTGTGGCCTGGGACATCGGCCGTCTCCCTTGCTACGATTATCGTAGCACGACGCTACATTATCTGTAGCAATAGGCAAGAGGGCGACGATGGCGAAACAGGCCGGCTCGACAACGCGCGGCGTCCGCGGCTCACGCACGGGACGGCCGATCATGGCGCTGCTCGACCTGCTCGGCCGGCGCTGGACCTTGCGGATCCTGTGGGAGTTGCGCGACGCCCCCCTCACCTCCCGCAGCTTGCGCACCGCCTGTGACGAGGTCTCGCCGACAGTGCTGCAAGCGCGGCTGGACGATTTGCGCGAGGCGGGGTTCGTGGAGCTCGGCGAAGGCGGAGGCTACGGGCTGACGCCGCTCGGGCGGGACTTGTGCGAGACGTTCATGCCGCTGCACCGGTTTGCGGAGAGGTGGAAGGGCTCTTCCCGCTTGCGGGGCCGCGACGAGCTTCGCTCGCGCTGAGAGGATCGGGGTGAGGGGGAGCCTCCGCGCAGACGGTGAGAGACGACTCGCGGAGAGCCCCCTCACCCGGATTGCATCTACGATGCAATCCGGCCTCTCCCCGCAAGCGGGGAGAGGCGAAGGGTCCTCACGCCACCGCCACCGTCAGATTCACGCCGTCGACCTGCACCACCTTCACGCGCGTCCCGGCCGGCGTATCGGGACCTGCGACGCGCCAGACCGTGTCGCCGATGCGCATGGTGCCGTTGCCGTCGATGATCGGCTTCTCCAGCGTGAACTCGCGGCCGAGCAGCGCCTCGGTGCGCTTGTTGAGGAAGGGGCTTCCGCTCGCATCCGGATTCGGCCGCGAGAGGCGACGCCACACCGGCACGGCGGCTGCCGCGAAGATCGCGAACATCACCAGCTGCACCTGCCAGGACACGGCGACGGTGAACGAGATCAGCCCGACCAGCAGCGCGGCGAGCCCGAGCCAGAACAGGAATACGCCCGGCGCCAGCACTTCAAGCCCCATCAGGATGAAGCCGAAGATCAGCCAGTTCCAGGTGCCGAGCGATACGAACATGTCGGTCATGACACGACCTCTCTCAATGGTGCGGTTACGGCACCGCTGGCGGCATCGGACCGGACGACGGCACCGAGCCGCCGCGACGGGCCGCAGCAGCGGCGGATGCCGCACTCTCGCCGAACGTCGCCTTGGCGATCTCGCCGATGCCGGCGAGCGAGCCCAGCATGCTCATCGCCTCGACCGGAAGCATGATGACCTTCTGGTTCGGCGAGTCCGCCAGTTGCCCGAACGCCTTGATATACTTGTCGGCGATGAAATAGTTCAACGCCGCGACATCGCCCTTGGCGATGGCTTCGCTGACCATCTGCGTCGCCTTGGCCTCGGCCTCGGCGGACCGCTCGCGGGCCTCGGCGTCACGGAACGCGGCTTCCTTGCGGCCTTCTGCCTGGAGAATCTGGCCCTGCTTGGCGCCCTCGGCGCGCAGGATCTCCGACTGCCGCTGGCCTTCGGCGGCGAGAATGTCGGCGCGCTTGACGCGCTCGGCCTTCATCTGCCGACCCATCGCCTCGACGAGATCGGCGGGCGGCACGATGTCCTTGATCTCGATGCGGTTGACCTTCAGGCCCCAGGGCGAGACCGCGGCATCGACCACGCGCAAGAGGCGCTCGTTGATCTCGTCGCGGTGCGACAGCACCTGGTCGAGATCCATCGCGCCCATCACCGAGCGGATGTTGGTCATGGTCAGGACAGTGATGGCCTGGGTCAGGTTGGAGACCTCGTAGCTCGCCTTGGCGGCGTCGAACACCTGGTAGAAGGCGACGCCGTCCACCGTCACGGTGGCGTTGTCCTTGGTGATCACCTCCTGCTCGGGAATGTCGATCACCTGCTCCATCATGTTGATCTTGCGCCCGACGCGATCGAAATAGGGCACGATCAGGTTGAGCCCGGGGCTCAGCGTCTGGGTGTATTTTCCGAACCGTTCGATGGTCCAGTCATAGCCCTGCGGCACCGTCTTCACGCCGGCAATCAGCGTGACGATGACGAGCAAAACCAGAACAATCGCGAAAATGTCGAAACCGCTCATATTTCCTCCAAGGCAGGAAAAAGCCCTTTCCCGCGCTGTCATTGGTCGGGATCGCAACCCTACCGGTTCAGCGGTCGCGATTCACGTCGGCATTCGGACGATTCTGCACAAGACGCAGCAGCAGGGAACGGTCACGATAAGTATTTCCGAAAGGCTCTTGAAAGCGTCCGGGCGCAAACCTAGCGGCGAAAGTTAACGAATCTGGGCATGTGTCCGTCGCGGACGACCTTATTCGATGACATCGTTCGCTGTTGCAAGCAGGCTTGGAGGAATGGTGACGCCAAGCGCCTTGGCGGTCTTGAGGTTGACCGCGAGCTCGAACTTGGTGGGGTTCTGCACCGGCAGGTCGGCAGGCCGCGCACCCTTCAGAATCCGATCGATGTAGTTGGCGGCGCGGCGGAGCTGCTCGGTGCTGTCGGTGCTGTAGGACATCAGCCCGCCCTCGTCGACGAAGGTACGGCTCCAGAACACCGCAGGCACGCGCGCCTCGGCGATCGCCGCGAGCAGATGCGCGCGGTTGGCCATGGTGTAGAAATCCGGCAGGATCAGCAGGCCGCCGTCCTTGCGCGAGGCCAGCGCCGCGATCGAGGCTGCGTCGTGGACCGGCGCGGTCTCGACGGTCACATGAAGCGTCCGTGCTGCGTCCTCGATCGTGCGCAGCATGAGGGCAGCGAACGGCGCAGTGGCGGGATTGTAGACGACGCAGACACGGGACACTTTCGGCGTCACTTGCGTCAACATCTCCAGCCATTTGCCGGCCAGCGGGCCGTCGTAATCGGTGAAGCCGGTGATGTTGCCGCCGGGATGGGCGAGGTTTTCGACAAAGCCCTGGCTGACGGGATCGGTCACCACGGCGAACACGATCGGGATCGTCGCGGTGCGCCGGCGCAGCTCTTCGACCGAGGGCGTGCCGATCGCGAGCAGGATGTCGGGCTTGAGCGCGATCAGCTCCTCGGCGAGCCCGGCGATCCGCGCCCGGTCGCCGGCGCCGCTGCGCCAGTCGATCCTGAGATTGTCGTGCTCTTTCCAGCCATGGGCGGCGAGCGCCTCGACCAGGATGGCGCTGCGCGTCTGCCCGATCGCATCGTCGGCGGCCGTGACCGACAGCACGCCGAGCCGCCGCGCCGGTTGCTGCGCCAGTGCCGGGGACGGCAGCGCCGCGATCATCCCAACAAGCCCCAACACCTCGCGGCGGTTCATGGGGAGCCCATCAAATCCAACCCTGGAGCTCGCGCAGCACCAGGGTGCGGATCACGTCCATGCCTGGTTCGCTGTCGTTGAGGCAGGGGATCGCGGAAAACTGCTCGCCGCCATTGTGCTTGAAGATCTCGGCATTCTCCTGCGCGATCTCCTCCAGCGTCTCCAGGCAGTCGGCGGCAAAGCCCGGCGTCACTACCGCGATGCGGCGTACGCCCTCTTTGGCGAGCCGCTCCATCGTCTTGTCGGTGTAGGGCTGGAGCCACTCGTCATTGCCGAAGCGCGACTGGAACGTCAGCAGCAGCTTCGTCGCGTCCATGCCGAGCCGGCGGCGCAGCGCCTCGGTCGTGGCGATGCAATGCTGCTGATAGGGATCGCCCTTGTCGACATAGGATTTCGGCATGCCGTGGAAGGAGGCGACGATCAGCTCCGGCTTGAACGGCAGGGTTGCCAGATGCGTCTCGATCGAGGCGGCGAGCGCCTCGATATAGGCCTCGTCCTCGTAGTACGGCGGCGTCACCCGCAGCGTCGGCTGCGCACGCAGGCGGGCGAGCACGCGGAACACCTCGTCGCAGACGGTTGCCGACGTCGAGGCGGAATATTGCGGATAAAGGGGAACGGCGAGGATGCGGTCGCATCCCTCCGCGATCAGCGCGTCGATGCCCGACTTGATCGAAGGATTGCCGTAGCGCATCGCCCAGTCCACGACGACGTGATCGCGATCCGACAGCGCGGCCGCGAGCTTGTCGGCTTGCGACCGCGTGATCGTCTTCAGCGGGGACTCGTTCTTCTCGTTGTTCCAGATCTTCTGGTAGTCGAGCGCCTTGGTGCGCGGACGGCTGCGCAGGATGATCCCGTTCAGCACGAACTGCCAGATCAGGCCCTGGTCCTCGATGACCCGGGCGTCCGAGAGGAATTCCTTGAGATAGACCCGCACGCCCGGCGCATCGGCCGTATCGGGCGTGCCGAGATTGACCAGGAGCACGCCGACCCGTTTCTGGCCGGACTGGACGGCTGGCTGCGTGGTCTCGTTGAGGGCGACGGTCGTCATGATCAGTTGCGTCGCGCGTTGCACCGAACTTGTCAAGATGAGCCCGGTTTCGCTAGGGTCGCACCCAAGCGGGGGAGGGAAGATGACACTCGCGGAATGGTGCGTGTTCGGAGCGCTGCTGCTCTATCTTGCGACGATCGCCTCGATCAAATGGATCCGGTTTCGCGGGTTCGACAATTCCCGACCGCGCGATCCCGCCTTCTATGCAGACGCCATCGCGCAGCGCGCGCTCGGCGCCCATCAGAACGGCATCGAGACCTTTCCGTTCTTCGCCTTCGCGGTGCTGCTCGCCGAATTCAGGGACGCGCCGCAGCGGCTGATCGACGAGCTCGCGGTGCTGTTCCTGATCGTGCGGATCGCCTACGTGCTGACCTATCTCGGCAACCGCCCGACGCTGCGCTCGATCCTCTGGAGCATCGGCTTTGCGATCAATCTCGGGATCTTCTTCATGCCGATGCTGAAGCGGTTCTTGCCGGTGTGAGCTGCCGTGTCCCGGACGCGCTGCAACGCCTTAGCTTTGCGGCGCAGAGCCGGGACCTAGGGGGCCACAGCTACAGTATGGAGAGATGGGCCCCGGCTCTGCAGCGCACCGTCGAAGGGACGCTGCGCTGCGTCCGGGGCACGAGAGCGTGCCTCAAAAACACGTCGTCCGTTCGGCGGCGATGTAGCCGAACAACAGGCCGACGCCGAACAGCAGCACGAGACCGGCGGCGCCGAATTCGACGCCGCGCATGAACAGCGCGCCGCCGCCGTCGCGCCCTGCGCTCAGGCGGGCGGCGATGTCCTTGGCGGAGACGGCGACGACGGCAATGGCCGCGACCGTGATCGCGGTGCCGAGCCCCATCAGGAAGGTCGCGGCGATGCCGGCCCAGAACAGGCCCTGGGCGAGCGCGAACACCAGCACGAGGATCGCACCCGAGCAGGGCCGGATGCCGACGGTCAGGATCGCGGCGAACCCGCGCCGCCAGCCACCGGGGCCGGCGAGTTCGCTCGGCGCCGGACCGTGGGAATGGCCGCAATGCTCGTCATGGACGTGGTCGCGCCCGTGATGGGCGTGGGCGTGACCATGATCATGGTGATCGTGGTCATGATGATCATGCGCATCATGATGGTGGTGATGGCCATGATCATGGTGCTGCGGCACGCCCGCGATCGCCGGCACCGGCTGGGCCACCTGAAGCGCGCGGATGAAGGCGCCGCCCTTGACCCAGACCAGCCGCAGGCCGAACAGCGCGATCAGGCCATAGCTCGCGATCTCGATCACGCCTTCGGCCTTGCACATGGTCTTGGCCGTCGCATTCAGCACCCAGGCCGAGATGCCGACGATCAGGATCGCCACCAGCGACTGCATCAGGGCCGAGGCAAACGACAACGCAATACCGCGCCGCGCGGTCTCGCGGTTGGCGACGAGATAGGAGGCGATCACCGCCTTGCCGTGGCCGGGTCCGGCGGCATGGAAGATGCCATAGGCAAAGGAGATGAAGAGCAGCGTCCACACCGCCGAGCCGTCGGACTTCGCGGCGCGGATGGTCGCCGACATCTGGCGGTAGAACTCCGACTGTTTTGCCAATAGCCAGCCGATGAGGCCGCCGGCCTCGGGCGCGGCCGCCTGCGCGGGTTTCGGTGCGCCGAACGGATTTTGCGCGAGGAGATCGTGAAGCGCGGCATCGGCCACGCCCAGCACGACGATAACTGCGGCACAGGCGAGAAGCCCGCGGGCAAACGGAGAATGCAGACGACCGATCAAGGGCAATCCACCGTGATCTTGTTGGCGAACATCATGCCGAAATTGGTGTTCTCGCCGCTCATGAAGGTCTGCTCGTTGAGCTTCTGCGCGGTCGCGGTGCCGTCGCTGGGACGGTCGAGCTTCATCTGGCAGCCGGCGGGTGCCCCGACCAGCTTGACCGGATTGTCCTTGGCCATCTGGAAGTCGATGAAGAAGGAGCGGTCGAACACTTCGAGCACCAGCTGCTTGGGCTTGACCGGGTTCTTCAGCGGCAGCGTGAAGTGCAGGGTCAGCACCGTATCCTTGTAGTCGAGGAAGTAGTCGACCGGCTCCTGGAATCGCTCCTTCTTGCCGTCCGCTCGCGCGAAGGTGAAGTAGGCATATTCCTTCAGCGACTCGACATTGGTCTGCGCCAGCGGCCCGAGCTCCTCGCGGGTATAGGCGCCCTTGGTCTTGCTCTCGAGCCCCTGCACCGCATAGGCCGAGAACATGTCGTCGAAGGTCCAGGCGTGACGCACGCCGGTGATGCTGCCGTCCGCGGCGTAGAGGAGTTCGCTGGTCGCGGTGATCCAGACATGGGGATGCGCGCTTGCCACGCCGGCCGCGAGCGTGAGGCCAGCGGCAAGCAGCAGTCCAAACAGGCGGCGCATGCCCATCAGGCCGCTTTCGGGGCGTCGAGCAGGCCGCGGCGGCGGAGCAGTGCGTCGGGCTCCGGCGGACGGCCGCGGAAGGCCTCATAGGCGGCTTCCGGATCGACCGATCCGCCCGAGGAATAGATGTCGTCGTGCAGGCGTTTTGCGACGGCGGGATCGAAGATGTCGCCGGCCTCCTCGAACGCGCCGAAGGCGTCGGCGTCCATCACCTCCGACCACATGTAGCTGTAATAGCCGGCGGCATAATGGTCGCCGGTGAAGATGTGACCGAACTGCGTGGGCCGGTGCCGCAGTGCAATCTCCTCCGGCATGCCGATCTTCTCCAGCTCCTTCTTCTCGAAGGCCCGCACGTCGCCGGCCGCCGCGGCCGGCTGGGTGTGGAATTCGAGATCCACCAGCGCCGAGGAGACGAACTCGACCGTGGCAAAGCCCTGGTTGAATTTTCGCGCGGCGAGGAAGCGCTGCAGCAGGTCGTCCGGCAGCGGCTCGCCGGTCTGGTAGTGGCGGGCGAATTGCTGGAGCACCTCGGGCCGTTCCTGCCAGTGCTCGTAGAGCTGCGACGGCAGCTCGACGAAATCGGTGAACACTGATGTGCCCGACAGCGACGGATAGGTCACGTTGGACAGCATGCCGTGCAGGCCGTGGCCGAATTCGTGAAACAGGGTGCGGGCGTCGTCGGGCGACAGCAGCGAGGGCTCGCCGCCGGCTCCCTTGGCAAAATTACAGATATTGAGAACGAGCGGCGCGACGTCGCCGTCGAGCTTCTGCTGGTCGCGCAGCGAGGTCATCCAGGCGCCGGAGCGCTTCGACGGCCGGGCGAAATAGTCGCCATAGAACAGCGCCTTGTGCTTGCCGTCCCGCCCCTTCACCTCCCAGACCCGGACGTCCGGGTGCCAGACCGGCACGTCCTTGCGCTCCTCGAAGGTGATGCCGAACAGGCGCGTGGCGCAGTCGAAGGCGGCGGCGATCATGTGGTCGAGCGCGAGATACGGCTTGATCGCGGCGTCGTCGAAATTGGCCCGCTGGAGGCGGAGCTTTTCGGCGTAGAAGCGCCAGTCCCACGGCGCGAGCTTGAAATTGCCGCCCTCGGCCGAGATCAGCGTCTGCATCTCGTCGCGGTCGGCGAGCGCCCGGGCGCGCGCCGGCTTCCAGACCCGCTCGAGCAGTCCCCGCACCGCTTCCGGCGTCTTGGCCATGGAGTCCTCGAGCCGGTAGGCGGCGTAGGTCGGGTAGCCGAGCAGGTTCGCGCTCTCCTCACGCAGCTTCAGGATCTCGACGATGGTCGTATTGTTGTCGTTGGCATTGCCGTTGTCGCCGCGCGCAATGAAGGCCTTGTAGACCTTCTCGCGCAGGTCGCGCCGCGCCGAGCTCTTGAGGAACGACTCGACCGAGGAGCGCGACAGCGTGACGATGGCCTTGCCGGCCATGCCGCGCTCTTCCGCCGCAGCCTTGGCACTGGCGACGAAGCTCTCCGGCAGGCCCTGGCGATCGGCCTCCCCTAACTCCATGAACCATTCCTGCTCGTCGCCGAGCAGATGATGGCTGAAGCCGGTGCCGAGCTGGGCGAGCCTCTCGTTGATCTCGGCCATCCGCGTCTTGGCCTCCTCGGAGAGGCCGGCGCCGGAACGGTGGAAGCGGGTATAGGTGCGCTCCAGCAGGCGGATCTGTTCGGGCGAAAGACCCAGATTGGCGCGGTTCTCGTGCAGCTGGGCGATGCGACCAAACAGCACGGCGTTCATCATGATCGGATTCCAGTGCCGCGCCGTCCGCAAGGAAACCTCCTTGTCGATCTCCAGGATGGCCGGGTTGGAATGCGCCGAGACGAGGTCGTAGAACACCGCCGCGACCTTGCTCAGCAGCTTGCCGGAGCGCTCCAGCGCCGTGATGGTGTTGGCGAAGTCGGGCGCGGCCGGGTCGTTGGTGATCGCCGCAATCTCGGCGGAATGGTCGGCGAAGGCCTGCTCGAAGGCCGGGAGGAAGTGCTCCGGCGTGATCTCGTCGAAGGGCGGGGTCGCGAACGGCGTCACCCAGGCCTTCAGCAGCGGGTTGGTCTCGGCGTCCGTAGTTTGGCGGAGGTCTGACATCGCAAGTCCCGGTTTTCGAGCTGGTTTGTTGCGGCCAGCTATAGCACGCGATGGGGCTTTTTTGGGCCATTTGGCCTTGCTCCCGCCCGCCTTTTCGGAGAGATTGCGGCCCTCGAAGACTAGGGATCCCTGAGCCCCATGAACGCGCCTTCCTCCTCCCGCCAGATCGTCTGGCCCAGCGTCATCACCGTCATCAGCGCCGCCATCCTGATCGGCGCGGAGGTGTTCGGCGCGGCCTTTGCCGGCGGCTGGGCCCTCGCGATCCTGTTCGGTTTAGGCGATCAGGGCGCGCACATCCTCCAGGCCGTGCTGTTCGCTCTCGGTGTGCTGGTGATGACCGCGTTCATCCGCGCAGCGCAGCGCGTCGAGCCCTTCACCAAGCGCGGCTGACGCTCGCTCGCGCGCGAGAGACACGCGCGCAAGCTTGAAAACTTAACGCACGTTCATCTTCCGCGTCGTGCGCGCCACACTGCGCAAGCAGATGTTAGGCAATTCTGTTCTCAGCCTAAAAAAATTCTTGCGAAGCAGAGTCAAAACGCTTATGTGCGGTCTTGCCCAATTTCGCACGTGCCTGTGGTCGTGTGTCAGTCGGTAGGTATCCGGACAAGAGGCCGGACAGCCGCCAAGGGGTGAAGAAGCCGAGGGGCTCTTCGGAAGCGCGGAAGTCGAGAAGACGAAGCGAACCCGAAGCGTCCAGCATCTCTCTCAAAGAGATGCCTTGTCGAAGGTGACTTCGCTCTTTGCAACCGTGACTGGCAGCCGGAGGCGAACCGGCGCACCCCGCTCTCAACGGGGGACGCGACTTAAAGCAACGACGGATCGGGCTTTTTTGGTCTCTACCGGCAGTCCAACGCCGGCGCGGGCTACTGAAAAGGCTTGTCCTTCATTGCCAGGTGTGCGGGCGGGAAATTCCCAACCAATCCACGGCAGCACAGTCTGGTTTGAGTCTTTTGGCTTCGTTGCGCCTCCATCGCGCAATCCGGCCAGAGCGCTCTTATCCGACGTCATTTTTTGAACGGATCCCCGTCGCTGGGCCGTTTGGGAGAGTGCTATGACCGAACGTATTCAGGAATTCCTGCGCAACCGCCGCAGCGAGGGCCGGGACACCGAGCCTTGCCTCGTCGTCGACCTCGAGGTCGTGCGCGACAATTACCAGACCTTTGCCAAGGCGCTGCCCGACAGCCGCGTGTTCTATGCCGTCAAGGCGAACCCGGCGCCGGAAGTGCTGGCGCTGCTTGCCTCCATGGGCTCCTGCTTCGACACAGCGACCGTCGCCGAGATCGAGATGGCGCTGGCCGCTGGCGCTACGCCCGACCGCATCTCCTTCGGCAACACGATCAAGAAGGAGCGCGACATCGCGCGCGCCTTCGCGCTCGGCATTCGGCTGTTCGCGGTCGATTGCGCCGCCGAGGTCGAGAAGATCGCCCGTGCCGCTCCCGGCGCGAAGGTGTTCTGCCGCATCCTCTATGACTGCGCCGGCGCCGAGTGGCCGCTGTCGCGCAAGTTCGGCTGCGACCCGGAGATGGCTGTCGACGTGCTCGACGTCGCCAAGCGCCTGGGCCTGGAGCCGTGCGGCATCTCCTTCCATGTCGGCTCGCAGCAGCGCAAGGTGAAGGCGTGGGACCGTGCGCTGGCGATGGCTTCGCAGGTGTTCCGCGACTGTGCCGAGCGCGGCATCAACCTGTCCATGGTCAACATGGGCGGCGGCTTCCCGACCAAGTACCTGAAGGACGTGCCGCCGGTCGTGACCTACGGCCGCTCGATCTTCCGCGCGCTGCGCAAGCACTTCGGCAACCAGATCCCGGAGACCATCATCGAGCCGGGCCGCGGCATGGTGGGCAATGCCGGCATCATCGAATCCGAGGTCGTGCTCATCTCGAAGAAGAGCGACGAGGACGAGGTACGCTGGGTCTATCTCGACATCGGCAAGTTCGGCGGTCTCGCCGAGACCATGGACGAGTCGATCCGCTACGCCATCCGCACCGCCCATGACGGCGCGGACATGACGCCGTGCGTGCTCGCGGGACCCACCTGCGACAGCGCCGACGTGCTGTACGAGAAGTCCCCGTATCCGCTCCCCGTCACGCTCGAGATCGGCGACAAGGTGCTGATCGAAGGCACCGGGGCCTATACGTCGACCTACTCGTCGGTGGCATTCAACGGCATCCCGCCGCTGAAGACGTACCACATCTGATTTGCCACATCTGACCCGCCTCTCTGTCTGAGGCCTGACGAACCCGGGAGCCGGCTTGCCGGCTCCTCCCTCACATTCCTGATTTCTGACGACGCCTTGGACCGGCGTGCTTCTGGCACGTCGGCTCAAGCGGGGACTGATGCGCCATGACTGCTTTTCGGAAGCCACAGATCGCCCTCACTTCGAAAGCCGCTCCGTTCGCAATCCGTGCGGAACGTGCCGCCGACGTCGCCGCCCGTGAAGCGCTGCTGGATGCCAGCTTTGGCGAGAACCGCCATGGCCGCACCTGCCAGCGCCTGCGCGACGGACGTGCACCTGCCGCAGGCCTCGCCCTGTCGGCTGTGCGCGAGGGGACACTCGTGGGAACCGTGCGGCTGTGGCACGTCAGCGCCGGAGGCAGGCCCGCTCTGGTCCTCGGACCGCTGGCGGTGGACCCTGCCTGCCGCGAGCTCGGGATCGGCGCCGCGCTGATGCAACAAGCGCTGGCCGCCGCCCGGGCGCGCGGGCATGCCGCCGTGATCCTGCTCGGCGACGCCCCCTACTACGCCCGCTTCGGCTTCTCGGCGGAGAAGACCGGCGCACTGATGCTGCCCGGCCCGTTCGAGCGCGACCGCCTGCTGGCGATCGAATTCCAGGCCGGCGCGCTGGATGGCGTTGAGGGGATGATCGTCCCGACCGGCGCGGCCCTGCCCAAACGGAGGGTAGTTCGCCCCCTCCAGGCGCACGCGGCCTAAGGGATTGCCCTGATGGCGACGACCGAAGCCGGATTGAACGGCAACGCCCGGCCGCGCCTGCGCTGAGCTCGATTCCTTTGGGGTTGCGCAGGCCCCGGAAACGCCCTTTAACCCCCGCGAAACACCTCTTTCAGTCGAGGTCCAAACCATGTCCCGTCGCCTGATCTCTACCGGCTCTCCCCTCGAGAAGACCGTCGGCTACAGCCGCGCCGTGATCGACGGCGATTTCGCCTTCGTTGCGGGAACGACCGGCTATGACTACACGACGATGACGATGCCGGCCGATGTCACGAGCCAGTCACGCAACTGCTTCAAGACCATCGAGGCCGCCCTGAAGGAGGGCGGATTCGAGATGGCCGATATCGTCCGTGCGACCTACTACGTCACCGACGCCAGCTACATCGATGCCCACTTCGCCGTCTGCGGCGAGGTTCTCGGTGACATCAGACCGGCTGCGACGTTGCTGGTCGTCACCGCTCTCGCCAAGCCCGAGATGAAGGTCGAGATCGAAGTCACCGCCAAGCGCCGCAGCGCCTGATCCCCCTCACCCTTTGTTTGCCAGCACGTTCCGGAGAAACCATCCCATGAGTCCCGCCTCGCAGATCTACGCGAAGATCACCGGTCCCATCGTCATGGTCGGCTTCGGCTCCATCGGCAAAGGCACGCTGCCGCTGATCGAGCGGCATCTCGATTACGACAAGTCGCGCGTCACCGTGATCGATCCCAAGGACGAGGGCCGCAAGGCGCATTGCGAGAAGCACAATGTCCGCTTCATCCAGAAGGGTGTGACCAAGGACAATTACCGCGAGTTGCTGACCCCGCTGCTCACCGAAGGCGGCGGCCAGGGCTTTTGCGTCAATCTCTCGGTCGATACCGGCTCGACCGACATCATGGAGCTCTGCAACGAGCTCGGCGCGCTCTATATCGACACCGTCAACGAGCCCTGGCTCGGCTTCTATTTCGATTCGTCGAAGGGCCCGGAAGCGCGCTCCAACTACGCCCTTCGCGAAGTGACGCTGGCCGCCAAGAAGGCGCGCCCCGCGGGCTCCACGACGGCCGTCTCCTGCTGCGGCGCCAATCCCGGCATGGTGTCCTTCTTCGTCAAGCAGGCGCTGCTCAATGTCGCCGCCGATCTGAAGCTCAATGCCCCCAAGCCGAAGACCAAGGCCGAATGGGCGGACCTGATGCGGCAGGCCGGCATCAAGGGCATCCACATCGCCGAGCGCGACACCCAGCGCTCCAAGTCGCCGAAAGAGCCTGATGTCTTCGTCAACACCTGGTCGGTGGAAGGTTTCCTGTCGGAAGGCGTGCAGCCGTCCGAACTCGGCTGGGGCACCCATGAAAAATGGATGCCCGAAAATGCGCGGACCCACGAAGCCGGCTGCGGCGCCGCCATCTATCTGATGCAGCCCGGCGCCAATACCCGCGTGCGCACCTGGTGCCCGACCCGCGGCGCGCAATATGGCTTCCTCGTCACCCACAACGAGTCGATCTCGATTGCCGATTACTTCACGGTGCGTGACGCCTCCGGCACGGCGGTCTATCGGCCGACCTGCCACTATGCCTATCATCCGGCTGACGACGCCGTGCTGTCGCTGCATGAGATGTTCGGCCGCGCCGCGAAGATGCAGGAAAAGCACCACATCCTCGATGAGAACGAAATCGTCGACGGCATCGACGAACTCGGCGTGCTGCTGTTCGGGCATGACAACAATGCCTACTGGTACGGCTCGCAGCTCTCGATCGAAGAGACCCGCAAGCTCGCGCCGTATCAGAACGCCACCGGCCTGCAGGTGACCTCCGCCGTGCTCGGCGGCATGGTGTGGGCGCTGGAAAACCCGAACGAGGGCATCGTCGAAGCCGACGAGATGGATTTCGATCGCCTGCTGGAAATCCAGCTGCCCTATCTCGGCCCGGTGAAGGGTTTCTACACCGACTGGACGCCGCTGACGGATCGTCCCGGACTGTTTCCGGAAGATATCGACACCAGCGATCCCTGGCAGTTCCGGAATATTCTGGTGCGTTGATCGCGCACCTCGCCTGATCGATCATGATGCCCGGCCTCGCGCCGGGCATCTCGTTTCACGACCTATTACTTCGCCAGGTTACTTGGCCAGGTTACTTGGCCAGGTTACTTGGCCATGTAATCGAACGCCACGCTGCCGAGCCCCAGCGTCAGGTCCGCCTTGAAATGCAGCGCCGAGACCACCTCGCGCACCGGCAGGCGGGCGACGTCGCAGAGTGCGTGGGGAAACAGGCCGAGTGCGGCAGGGCCGGTCCATGCTTCCTTCAGCACGACGTCATCGAGATGAAAACGCACCAGCTCGCAGATCCGCGGGCTGCCGTCGACATGCGGGATGATCTTCAGGATGAAGTTCGGCGACGCCATCGACTTCAGCACCGTGTCGTGGTCGACCTTGCGGTGCTTGTAACCCATCGTGGCCGAAGCGCAGAGGACCGAGCCGTAATGCAGCGAGCCGACCAGGACGTCGCTCTCGATCTCGATCTTGGGCCTCGCGAGCTTCTTCGGAAAGCCCCACAGCTCGCGGCCGCCGGCGATCGGGGCCTCGTCGTCCAGATACATCGCGTGGGTGTAGCCGCCCTCCTCGCCCTTGAAGCGGACCGGGATCACCTGCCCGGTTTCGGTGTAGTCGCCAAATCCGGTCGAGTCGGGCATGCGGATGAATTCGTATTTCACCAGCGGCTCCGCCACCTCAAGCGGCTCGGGCACGATGGCGGCGAGGGCTTCGGGATCGGTCCTGTAGGTGATGATGAAATATTCGCGGTCGAAGAAGCGATATGGCCCCGGCGGGAATGACGGGTTGGTGAGCGGCATCGAGTAAGCGGTGCGGCGGACGTCTTCGATCTTCATGGGCGGCCCCATCTGTCGTTGGCGCGACGGATTATGGAGCGGGCCGTCTGCCGAGGCGAGATCGTATAATCGGCATCGGTCGTCAAATGCGCGTCACAATACGCCGGCCGTCGGGCTACTTCTCCCTGATCGGCGGCGCGATCTTCTCCGCGGGCGCCGCCGGCAGTGCCGGCTTGGTGGCTGCGCCTTGCGTCTGCGGATCGGGGCGCGCGGGCTCGGGCGCCGGGGTGGTCGGCCGGTCGCCGCCGGGCTTGGATTCAGCCGGAGTCTTGTTCTGATCGTCGGACGGCGTGCCCTGGAGCGGCCCCGTCGCCTGCGCCGTCTGCATCCTGCTCTCGGCGCGGATTTGCGCCAGCGACAGGCCTGATACCACGACGCCGGCTGCGAACAGCGAGCAGGCGATCATCAGGTCGAATTTCAGTCTGCGCTTGTCATTTGGGCCGGGCATGTCGATCACCGCCTTTGTCCGTGGGATCAACGAAATGGTCCGACTGCGGTTCCGTGCCCGGCAAGGCGGGAACCGCACGTTTGCGCGCCAAAACGCCACGCTCAATCCGTGGTGCTGACTTCCCAGGTGGCGTGGCGCACGCCCGGCAGGTGCTGAAGATCGGTCGCCACCGCATTCAGCTCGTTCGGATCGACCGCGGTCGCGACCAGCTTTGCGACGATTTCGATCAGATCGTCCCCGGTCTCGACCACGTCGATATCGGCCACCGGATATTTTGCGCCCTCGAGCTTCTCAACGAGCCGGTCGCGCATGTCGGGCAAGGCGTCCGCCGCCACCGCGAGCTTGAAGTAGTAGGTCGCCTCCGAAGTCTTCTCGTTCAGCGGGATGCGGTTGATGGCATTGACCAGCGGGCGCAGCATGGTGTTGCCGGCGATCACGAACACGGTCAGCGCGGCCGCCTGCGCAATCATGTCGGCGCCGGCGCAGGAGCCGACCGCGGCCGAGGCCCACAGCGTCGCCGCGGTGTTGAGCCCGCGGACGTCCATGCCCTGCTTCATGATGACGCCGGCGCCCAGGAAGCCGATGCCGGAGACGACATAGGAGATCACCCGCACCGCGCCGTCGGCGCCGGTCAAGTGCATGGCGAGATCGACGAACGCGGCCGCACCGACCGCGACCAGCACATTGGTGCGCAGGCCCGCAGTGCGCTGGCGGTATTGCCGCTCGGCGCCGATCAGCGTGCCCAGCACGAAGGCCGTGAACAGGCTGACCAGCGTGTCGGCGAAATCAGCAAGCTGGAAGGTCGTCAGAAACCGCATGGCCCCCTATACGGCCGGAACGATGACAGTTCAAAGCTCCAGCAGGCCGCCATCCCCATTTTCGTCCGCAAATGCCAGCAGCGTGCCCTTGGCGTTCCAGGCGAGCGCGGCGACCGGCGGGGTGCCGTTGCGGCGGACCAGGATCTCGGCGCCGTCCTCCAGCCGCACCATCAGCACGGTGCCGTCGCTGTAGCCGGCGGCGAGGATGTCGTTTTTGGGATGGCAGGCGACCACCGAGACGCGCGCCTGCAGCGGCGCGAGCATCGCGGGCTCCTTGCCCATCGGACCGTCCTTGCTGGCGAACGGCCACAGGATGATGGTGTCGGCGCCCGAGGTCGCAAGCGCCTTGCCACCCGCGCTCCAGGACATCGAACGGACGCGGCCGGGATAGCCAGTCATGCGCATGTGCCGGTTGTCGGCAAGCCGCCAGCCGTGCAGGGCCGCCTCGTGCATCGTGGTGACCAGGAACTTGTTGTCCGGGCTGAAGGTGACGCCGAGATGCGAGCCGGCCCAGGGCAGGAATTCGGCCGATCCTTCCATATTCGGAAACCACAGCGTCGCGCCGTTGTAGTGCGCGATCGCGAGCCGCAGGCCCTTTGGTGCGAAGGCGAGCCCGCCGACGGTCGAGGGCACCTCGAGCGACTTCTCCTCTAGCTTGCCGCTCTTGACGGTCGCCGTCTTGCCGGCTGACCAGGCGAAAGCGCCGTCGGCATGCAGCGCCACTGCGTCGATCCAGCGGCGCTTCGGGTCGGTGGCGAGCAGCGTCACCTCGCCCTTGGCATCGAGTGCAACGACCTTGCCGTCGTCGCCGCCCATGATGAGGCGCTTGCCGTCGGAGGCGGCCGAGAGAATGCCGCCGCTGTGCACGGCGACGGTGGTGATCTCGCCCTTGCTGTCGACGAACGCGACATTCTCCTCGCCGCCGACGAAGGCGGCGCGGGGCCCAAGGAAATGCACCGACGTCACGCCCATGCCGAGCGCGACCGGCTTGACGCGGTCGGTAACGGAGACGATCGAGGCGGAATCGGGGGCCGGCGTAAACTCTTTCATCACGAGACGATGCAGCTCTCAAAACCCTTGCGGATGGCTTCTTCCGGCAATTCGCGGCCGATGAAGACGAGGCGGCTCTCGCGCGGCTCGCCGTCCTTCCATTTCCGCTGGTGGTTGCCCTCCAGCATCATGTGGACGCCCTGGAAGACGTAGCGGTCGTCATCGTCGTGGAAGGCGAGGATGCCCTTGGAGCGCAGGATCTTGCCGCCCTCCACCTGCACCAGATTCTGGAGCCAGGGCATGAACATGTTCGGATCGAGCGGCTTGTCGGTCTTGAGCGACAGCGATTGCATGTCCTCGTCGTGATAGTGCTTCAGGCCGTGGCCGTGATCATGGTGGTGATGATCGTGGCCATGGTGGTGATGATCATGGTCGTGGTCATGATCGTCGGCCTCCAGAAAGTCCGGCTCGATGTCGAGGATGCGGTCGAGGTCGAAAGCGCCGCGATCGAGCACGTCGGCCAGCGCCACCGAGCAGCGCTCGGTGCGGTGGAGTTTCGCATAGGGGTTGATGGCGCGGATGCGGGCCTCGACCTCGGCGAGCTCGGGCTTGGTGACGAGGTCGGTCTTGTTCAGCACGATGACGTCGGCAAAGGCGATCTGGTTCTTGGCCTCGGGCGCGTCCTTCAGACGGTCGGACAGCCATTTGGCGTCGGCAACCGTGACCACCGCGTCGAGGCGCGCGTTCTTCTGCACGTCCTCGTCGACGAAGAAGGTCTGGGCCACCGGCGCCGGATCGGCAAGGCCGGTGGTCTCGACGATGATGGCGTCGAACTTGCCCTTGCGCTTCATCAGCCCGTCCATGATGCGCACGAGGTCGCCGCGCACGGTGCAGCAGATGCAGCCATTGTTCATTTCGAACACTTCCTCATCGGCGCCGATGATGAGGTCGTTGTCGATGCCGATCTCGCCGAATTCGTTGACGATGACGGCGTATTTCTTGCCGTGGTTTTCCGACAGGATGCGGTTCAAAAGCGTGGTCTTGCCGGCACCGAGATAGCCGGTCAGAACGGTCACGGGAATTTTCTGGGAGGTCGCTTCAGACATAACTACTCCGGGGTCGGGCTTTTCCGCGCGACGCGAGGCGGGGTGGCCCCTGCCCTAGTGGTCAAGCGCGCTGGTCAGGGCCTTTATATTGTGCCTGACCATGTCAATGTAAGTGGGGGCAGGCCCCTTTTCACCCGTCAAACCGTCCGAAATCAAGGTCCCGCCGACCTTTGCCCCGGTCTCGGCGGCGATCCGCCGGATCAGGCGGTCGTCGCTGATATTCTCCAGGAAAACGGCCGGGATCCTCGCGGCCTTGATCTGACCGATGATGGCGGCGATGTCCCGCGCGCTGGGCTCGGTTTCGGTGGAGACACCGAGCGGCGCGATGAACCGGATACCGTATTCGGCGGCGAAATAGCCGAAGGCGTCATGGGTGGAGATCACCTTGCGCCGCTCGGGCGGAATTTTCGCAACGGCCTCGCGCACCTCGCGGTCGAGCGTTTCGAGCTTTTCCAGATAGGCCTTGGCCTGGGCGCGGAAGAACTCCGCATCATCAGGATCGGCCGCGGCCAGCGCGTTGGCGATATCCGTCACGTAGACCTTGGCGTTGGGGACGGACTGCCAGGCATGTGGATCTGCAGCCGAGCCGAGCTTCAGGGGCGCGATGCCCGCGCTGGCGGTGACGATCGTTGCCTTGCTGCCGGAGGATTGCACGAGGCGCGGCAGCCAGCCCTCGAGGCCGAGCCCATTGACGACAACGAACTTTGCGTCCGCGATCCGCTTCGCATCGCTTGGCGCCGGCGTATAGACATGGACGTCGCTGTCGACGCCGACCAGCGTCGTGACGCTGACCCGGTCGCCGCCGACATTGCGGACGAAATCGCCGAGGATCGAGAAGCTGGCGACGACGTTGAGCCGTTCCGCGGCTTGCAGCGGCGAGGCGATCAGCAGCAGGGCAAAGAGCGGAAGGAAGCGCATCGCCGTCACGCTTCCAGATGCCGGCCGGGAAACAACTGCCGGACGATGCCGCCGACGCGGCCGAACAGCACCGAGACGATGTAGAGCATAGTCGCGACCAGAATGATCGCAGGGCCCGACGGCACGCGGGTCTGGAACGACAGCACGAGGCCGGCATAGCCCGAGACCGCGGCAGCGACGACCGCGATGCAGATCATGACGGTGAGATCGCGCGACCAGAACCGGGCAATGCCCGCCGGCAGGATCATCAAGCCGACCGCGAGCAGCGTGCCGAGCGCCTGAAAGCCGTTGACGAGGTTGATCACGACGAGCGCGAGGAAAGCGAGATGCGCAGGTCCCCCGGCCCGGCTGACCGTGCGCAGAAACAGCGGATCGACGCTCTCGATCACCAGCGGGCGGTAGATCACGGCCAGCACCAGCAGCGTGACCGTGGCGTTGAAGGCGACCACCAGCAGCGTCTGGTCGTCCATCGCGAGGATGTTGCCGAACAGCACGTGCAGCAGGTCGATATTGGTGCCCTTGATCGAGACGATGGTCACCCCCAGCGCCAGCGAGGCCAGGTAGAAGGTCGCGAGCGAGGCGTCCTCCTTCAGCCCGGTCGAGCGCGCGACTACGCCGGCGAGGATCGCGACCGCAAAGCCCGCGATCAGGCCTCCGGCCGTCATCGCAAACAGATTGAGACCGGAGAGCAGGAAGCCGACGGCAGCACCGGGCAGGATCGCGTGCGCCATGGCATCGCCGACGAGGCTCATCCGCCGCAGCATCAGGAATACACCGATCGGCGCGCCCGCCAGCGACAGCGCGATGACGGCGGCAAGCGCCCGCCGCATGAACTCGAATTCGGTGAACGGACCGATCAGCGCGTCATGGAGCATTGGGCGTCACGCCGCCCGCGAATGGGCATCGTCGGCCGCGCAGGCCGCGGCGCTGTCGTCGAACGCCTCGCACATCCGCATTGCAACGACGAGGTTTTCCGGCGTCAGCACCTCCGCCGTCGGGCCCCAGGCCACAGGGCCCCGCGCCAGCACCAGGGTCTCGGTGAAATGGCTGCGCACCATCTCCATGTCGTGCAGCGCGGCGAGCACGGTGCGGCCCTCGCCATGCCAGTGCTTCACCAGCGCAAGCAGGTCGGTCGTGGTCTTGCTGTCGATGGCGTTGAAGGGCTCGTCGAGCACGATCAACCGCGCATCCTGGAGCAGCACGCGCGCGAACAGCACGCGCTGCATCTGGCCGCCGGAGAGCGTGCCGATCGGGCGGTTCTCGAAGCCATTGAGACCGACGGACGCGATCGCACCGAGGATTTTTCCGCGCGCGGCCTTGCCGATGCCGCCGAACAGGCCGGTGCCGCGCCACAGCCCGGTGCCGACGAAGTCGAACACCGAGATCGGGAAGCTGCGGTCGATCTCCGCGCTCTGCGGCAGATAGGCGATATCGCGGGAGTCGAGCCCGCCGAGATGGATGCTGCCGTCGAGCGGCCTGAGGATGCCGACGATGCCGCGCAGCAAGGTCGATTTGCCGGCACCGTTCGGGCCGATCACGGCGACCAGCGCGCCTGGCGCGACCTCGCCGTTGAGATGGTGCACGGCCGGATGCCGATCATAACCGAGCGTGACGTTGTGGAAATGCAGCGCCGCCATGGTCACCTCATCGCCAGAAAGACGATGCCCCAGAGCACGGCACAAACGGCGACCGCAGCGCCAAGGCGGCCCGCCATGGTCATGCGCAGGATCGACCAGGTCGCGGCCTGGGCCGGGTGCGGCGAGGCCGCATCATGGACATGGGCGTGGGTGTGGTCGTGCCCATGCGAATGCGCGTCGCCATGAGAATGGCCGTGCGCTTGGTCGTGATGGTGGGCGTGGGACGCGGCGGGAACCATGCTTCGACGTTATATTATAACATTACGCCTGTCCACGCCGGCTCAGGGCTTGCCGATCACCATCGCGATGGCGGCCGCCACGAACGGGAACGGCACCGAGACGGCGCAGCGGAACCAGACGAACCGGGCCGGCATGAACGGGATTTCCCATAAGATCACCCGCTGGAAGGCGAACAGCGCCCAGGCGACGACATAGGCGACCACCTGCGGCACACCACCGCCCGACTTCAGCGCTACGGTCCCGATGGAAAAGCCGATCACGGGGCCGCCGGGCGTGGCGGCACCGGCGACCACGGCGGTCGCGACCCCGAGCCAGCCGCTGTCCGGTCCGAGCCAGCCGGTGATCACCTCCTGCGGAATGATGGCGGCGATATAGCCCGAGCCGATCACGCCCAGCGCAATCCGCGGCACGGTGTTGATGAAGTCCATCGAGCCCTCGCGCAGCGAGGCCTTGAACACCGGGGGCCCGCGGCGGAAGGCGATCAGGCCGACGCCGAACACCGAGCCCCACAGCAGGATGTCGATCAGGAGCGCCGCGCTCAATTCGCCTCCTCGTCGCTGTCGCGCTTCGGATAGAGCCGGACATAGACGAAGCGGCCGAGGCCGCCTGCGAGCACCGGCAGCGGCAGCGAGATCACGATCCGCCACAGCGTGAAATCGGTGCCCATGATCGGGATTTCCCAGGCGACCGCCCGGCCATAGCCGATCAGGGTCCAGCTCACGACCATGGCGATGGTGGCGCCGAAATCGGCGCCGACCGCCAGCAGCGCGCTCGCCACGGGATAGGCGGTGAAGGGACCGCCGGGCAGGATCGCGCCGAAGGCGGTGCCGATCAGAAGGCCCTTCAGGCCGGATTGCGGCCCGAGCGAGCGCGAGACTTTTTCGTGCGGCAGGATCTCGGAGATGAAGGCGCCGAGCAGGCAGCCGGCCAGCACGCGCGGCAGGATGCCGCCGAACAGCGACAGATCGTGGGTGAGAATGTCGAGAACGCCGTCGGTGCCGTCACGCCGCCAGACCAGCGCCGCGCTGACCGCCACCAGGGCCGCGATGATGATCGTCGACCAGCCGATCGGCTTGCGCACACGGCCCGGCCGCGGCTCGGATTCCGCGTCCTCGGCAGGCGCCGGGTCTTTCGGGGAAGGGTCTGACAACGGGCTCGGGTCGGCTCGAGGGTGATGCCCGTTCTGATTAAGGGCGCCGTCCATGCGATGCAAACGGAACGATCACAGGCCGGTGCGCGCATGGCGCAGGACTGATTCAATCAATTCCGCACAGCAAAAAGGCGGCCGCGCATGCGACCGCCTTTTCGATTTCGTCATTCCGGGGCGCACAAAGTGCGAACTATGGTGCGCAGTTGCGCACCTGAGAATCTCGAGATTCCGGGTCTGGTGCTGAAGCACCATCCCGGAATGACGGGATAATCTCAGGCCTTGTCGAACAGGGACTCGACGTATTCCCAGTTCACGAGGTTCTCGACGAACGCCTTGAGATAGTCCGGACGGCGGTTGCGATAGTCGATGTAGTAGGAGTGCTCCCAGACGTCGCAGCCGAGGATCGGGGTGGCGCCGTGCACGAGCGGATTCTCGCCATTCGGGGTCTTGGAGATCTCGAGCTTGCCGTTCTTGACCTGGAGCCAGCACCAGCCGGAGCCGAACTGGCCAACGCCGGCCGCCTGGAAGTCGGTCTTGAACTTCTCGAAGCCGCCGAGGTCCTCGTTGATCTTCTTCTCGAGCTTGCCGGGCAGCTTGGTGCCGCCGCCATTGGGCTTCATCCAGCTCCAGAAATGGATGTGGTTGTAGTGCTGGCCGGCATTGTTGAACACCGCGGGGTTCTTGCCGAACGAGCCCTTGACGATCTCCTCAAGGGACTTGCCTTCCCATTCGGTGCCCTTGAGCGCGTTGTTGCCGTTGGTGACGTAGGCCTGATGATGCTTGTCGTGGTGGAATTCCAGCGTCTCCTTCGACATGAACTGGCCGAGGGCGTCATAGGCGTAAGGGAGTGGGGGCAGCGTAAAGGTCATGGGTTCTTGTCCGCAACTGGTGGGGAACGTTCTAACGGTCACCCCTTATAGAAGGTTCCGTCGCCGTTAAATACCGTCAATTTGCGAAAAGGCGTGATGCGGCCGCTTGGCCGGATTGCATAAAATCGTCGCAGCGTGGGGGGACGCTTCGACAGGCCGTAAAATATCATTGCCTTTGAGGCGCTTATGGCAGAACGAACGCACCACGGCGCGGAGACGCGAAAGAGAAAGCAATGAGCATCGAGATCGACATCCTGAACGGCGACGCTTCGTGGCGGATCGCACAGCCCCTGCTCAGCGCGGTCTGGGGACGCGACGCTGCCGAGAAGCCGTCGTGGAGCCGCGTCAAATGGGCCAATGCCGACCTTCGCGTGCTGATCGAGACGCCCGAAGACGGCCTCGTCTGCCACGTCGGCATCTACTTCCGCACCGTCACCTGGAATGGACAGAAGGTTCACATCGGCGGCATCGGCGGGGTCTGCACCCACGAGGACCGGCGCGGCCGCGGCTACGCCACCATGGCGATCGACGCGGCGGTACACACCATCCGGGCCAACGAGGCGGTCCGCTTCGCACTTCTGTTCTGCGAACCGCACAATTTTGCGTTCTACGAGGCCCGCAGCTGGCTGCCCTTCAAGGGCGAGGTCTATTGCGAGCAGCCAGAGGGGAGGATCCGGTTCACCCACATGGCGCCCTATGTCTTCAACATCGTCCGCGCGCCGACGCTCGGCACCATCGACCTCTGCGGCCTGCCCTGGTGAGCCCTGCGTGAGGCGCGGCTGGCGCGCCAGCCGCGCGCCTTATAATATGTCGCTTATCATTCAATATTCCGCCCGGTGAACATGACGATCGACGCCCCCATAGACGCCGCACCGCCGCGTGCACCGGTCGCCTCCCCCATCGCCAGCCTGCTGACGGCGCCGATCCTGCCGACGCTGCTGCGGCTCGCGATCCCCAACATGATCGCGATGGTCGGCTCGACGCTGGTTGCGATCGCCGAGACCTCCTACATCGGCCGGCTCGGCACCATCCCGCTCGCGGCGATCGCGCTGGTGTTCCCGTTCGCGATGCTGACGCAGATGATGAGCGCGGGCGCGATGGGCGGGGGCGTCTCATCCGCGATCAGCCGCGCGCTCGGCGCCGGGGATCGCGGCCGCGCCGCGACGCTGGCGCTGCATGCCACCATCATCGGCCTCGGTGGCGGGCTGTTCTTCACGGTGATGATGCTCGTCTTCGGCCGCTCGTTCTTCACGCTGCTCGGCGGCCGCGAGCGCGTGCTCGAGGAAGCCAGCGGCTATTCGCAGGTGCTGTTCTCCGGCGCGGTCGCGATCTGGCTCGTCAACACGCTGGCCTCGGTGATCCGCGGCACCGGTGACATGCGCCTGCCCTCGATGACGCTGATCGGGGCGAGCGTGCTCCAGATCGCGCTCGGCGGCACGCTGGGGCTCGGCCTGTTCGGCGTGAAGCAATTCGGCATGCCGGGCGTCGCCGCCGGCCAGTTGATCGCATTCAGCTGCGCCGCGATCTTCTTCCTCTGGTATCTCCTGTCCGGCCGCAGCCGGCTGCCGCTGGATTTCCGCGCGTTTCATTTTGAGCGCGCGATGTTTCTGGACATTCTCAGGGTCGGCGCGGTTGCCTGCCTCTCGCCGCTCCAGACCGTGCTCACCATCCTGATCTTCACGAAGATTCTGGCAACGTTCGGCACCGAGATGCTGGCCGGTTACGGCATCGGCTCGCGGCTGGAATTTCTGCTGATCCCGATCACCTTTGCCATCGGCATCGCGTCGGTGCCGATGGTCGGCATGGCGATCGGCGCCGGACATGTGAAGCGCGCACGGCGCGTGGCCTGGACCGCAGCCGCGGCGTCCGCCCTCACCGTCGGCCTGATCGGCCTCGTCATCGCGCTCGATCCCGCGCTGTGGGTGTCGCTGTTCACGGCCGACCCCGGCGTCACCGCCGCCGCGCACAGCTATTTCCACTGGGCCGGCCCGGCCTTTGCGTTCTTCGGCATGGGCGTGTCGCTGTACTTCTCATCGCAGGGCGCGGCGCGCGTCGGCGGACCGGTGCTGGCCTCCACCGCGCGGCTTCTGATCGTCGCGATCGGCGGCATCGGCCTCATGATGGCGCAGGCGCCGGCCTGGACCTTGTTCGCGCTGGTCGGCGGCGCCATGGTCGTGTTCGGGCTGTCGACCGCCGCCTCTGTCGCTTTCGCGCGCTGGGGCAAATGAGCGCAGGCAAATAAGCGCGGGAATGTGATTCCATCCAGGGTTGCGCTATCCCGCTAGGCTGCTATGGAGGCGCTCCACTTCGGGGCATCTCCATGAATACCAGATTCGCTACTCTCATCGTCCTTCTGGCTGCGCTGCTTGGCGCGACTGCCGCCCAAGCGCAGAGCGCCGACGGGACCTGGCTGACGCAAGCCGGCGATGCCCGCGTCAAGATCAGCAAGTGCAGCGGCGGCATCTGCGGCCATATCGTCTGGCTGCGCGAGCCCACCGACACCGCGACCGGCCAGCCCGCCACCGACAGCAAGAATCCCAATCCTGCGCTGGCGAAACGGCCGATGATCGGCCTGCCGCTGTTCAGCGGCATGCAGCCGGCGGGGCCGAACAAATGGTCGGGCCAGATCTACAATGCCGACGACGGCAGCACCTATGCGAGCAGCGTCACGGCGATATCGGCAGATTCGCTGCGGGTCGAAGGTTGCGTCGGCGCGCTCTGCGGCGGCGAGACCTGGACGCGCTCGGGACGCTAGCGCTTCAAGCCATCATGGCCTTCAGGGCCGTCGCCGCCGAGGCATAGCCGCCCCGCGCGCCGTCGATGAAGTGCACGTGGTCGCTGCGTAGCGCCGACGGCGTGAAGCAGGTCATCATCGCGGCGTCCTGCTGGTAGAGGCCGTAGCGAACGATGCCGTCGCGCGCGGCAGCCGCGAGACGATCGCTGAGGGCGCGTTCGAGCTCGGCCGTGCAGTCGAGGATCATGCGCAGGCCGTCGTCATATTTCCTGAAGTCCGAGTTCTCGACCACCTGACGCTTGTAGAGGCTCGGCACGAAGCCGCCGACCTTGATGTCGAAGCGCATGATCAGATAGGCGAACAGCGTATAGGCCAGCACGCCGGCGCGGCGCGCGAGCAGCGGGCCGCCGCGCTTGGTGCGGGCTTCATAGTCCAGCCCCTGCGGCGGCCATTTCAGCGGCGGCCCCTGCGGCGGCACCGGACGGGCGCCGTCCGGGCTGCGCTCGACGAGGTGAATGACGTCCTCGATCACCTTGCGGAACGCCAGCGGGTCCGCGCCACGCACCGGCATCACCAGAACCGACAGGATCAGGCCGCGCGCGGCCGGAATCACCTCGAAGCGGCAGGACAGGCCGGACAGATCCGGCTGCGTGCCGGCCGGCGCCTCGGCGACGGCGAACTCGCCGCGCTTCATCGCGGCATCGGCCCAGGCGAGCCCGCCGCCGGAGAACATCGCATAGGACAGGTTCGCCGACGGACCGAAGCGGGCGACGCGCACGTCGAGACCTTGCGCCCGGATCTCACTCACCGGCACCAGCGCAACACGCATCGTCAGATCGAGATCCTCCCGCACCCAGGTCGCGGTCGCAGCCAGCGCGTCGCGGGCGCGATCGAGATCGCCGGGCGCGACCGCAAAGCTGGCGCCGTCACCGCCGAACACGAAGGGAAATTCCCGTCCCTCCAGCGCATTGGTCACCGCCGCGATCACGGCGGCGCCAGCCATGTTGACCGCCTTGTAACGCTGCGCCGCGATCGCCTTGGTGGAATCGACGATGTCGGCGACACCGATGCTCCAGTCATCCGGCAGCGGCGCATAGAGCGCGGGGTCCATCAGGCTGGTGAAGCCGCGGAAGACGGGAATGCCGCCATAGAAGGATTCGCCTGATGTCATCGGGTGATGCCGAATGGTTGGGACGCGTCCAGGAGAAATACGTGGCAGGATCGATTCGGGTTCGCCGGCCGACGCGCCCCGAAGTCCCGATCATTGGCCGAAATGGAGGCGGACAACAAGATCGCACCGCGCCGCAATGCCGCAGTTCGTCATTGATCGGCATCAAACAGCCGGCCGCAAATGACGTTTACGGTTGAGCTATCTGAAATGGTTGCGCGGGATGATCGGGGTGTCTGATTTTGGCAACAAGGACTCCACTTCGCCGGTACGCCGACGCACGGGGCTCGATGCGGTCAGTGCGGTGAAAATGCCTGAGGTGCTGACCGCCAGCGTCGATGCCTGGGCCGAGGCCCATCAACTGTCGCGCTCGGATGCGATCTGCAAGCTGGTCGAGCTCGGCCTGAGGATTGCGCCTGCCGCACCGGCATCAGTGTCCACGGTCGCCTCGGACGCGACCAGGCTCGAGGAGCTCGCGGTGCACGAGATCGAGGGACTGCTCGATCCCGCATTGCCGGAGGACGAACGCGAGCGCCGCATCCGCCGCCTCACCGAAGGGCCGCCGGAATTCTCACATGAACGGATTGACCTGCCGAAGCATCGGACGTGAGCGACTAGTGCAGCTTCTCATCCTCACGCTTGCGCAAGGCCTCGACAGACGCGTCATGGCAGCCGACCAGGCGCACGAATTGCTGCGGATACATCTCGTGACCGTGATCGCCGGAATTCTGATGCGTCATCGGCGGACAACGGACGTCGTCCGGCTTCGCGCACGCCTGCTCCGTGCGGCCCTGATTTGAAGCGGTCATGTTTCGCATGGTCATGGACTGCTCCCTGTCGATTGGGGCAGATCGATTGACGTAACCCAATCGATTGCGGGGGCATCTTACGACCAAATCCGGTCGAATGTCATTGCGCCGAATCAATGCAATTGTGGCTATGAAGTTCCGCTTTACGCCGTATTCCCGGCGTCGACCGTGAACACGGTGCCCGTGACGTTGCGGCCACCCTCGCCAAGCAGATATTCCACCATGCGTGCGACGTCTTCCGTCTCCGGCAGCCGGCGCAATGCACTTCGCCCCGCGATGCGCTTGCGTCCCTCGTCGGAGAGATTGTGGGTCAGCTCGGTGTCGATGAAGCCAGGCGCGATCGCGTTCACGGTGATGCCGAGCTTGCCGACCTCGCGCGCGAGCGAGCGGGTGAAGCCGGTGGCGGCGGCCTTGGTCGCGCCATAGACGGACAGGCCGTTATAGCCGGTGGTCGCGATGATCGAGGAGATGTTGATGATGCGGCCGGAGCCATCGGCCATCATCTGCCGCGCGACATATTTGGTGAGGATGATCGGCGACAGCACGTTGAGCTGCACCAGCGCCTCGATCTCGGAATTGTGCATGGTGGCGAGCAGGCCTTCGGTGCCGAGGCCGGCATTGTTGACAAGGCCGTAGATCGGGCCGAATTCGTCACGCGCGAGCTTTGCGAAAGCGGGAATCGCGTCGATCACCGCGAGATCGCAGGCGCGGAAATGCAGGCGACCCTCGGACTCGGCGATCGCCGCCTTGAGCTCGTCGCTCTCGCGCCGCGCCGCAGCGATCACGTTGTAGCCGGCGCCGACGAGGCGCTTGCCGATCGCAAGGCCGATACCGCGGCTGCCGCCGGTGACGAGGACATTATGCATCGGTGCGCGCCAATTTTCCGGCCGGGGTGACATCAAGCGTCTCGACGAAGCGGATCACCGCCGGCACCTTGTGGGAAGCGAGCTGAGCACGACATTGATCCAGGATCTGGTCGCGAATCTCCTGCGCGCGCGCCGGATCGGTGCCGTCGGCGAGGATCACGTCGGCGACGACAATGCCGCCGGTGATCGGACTCTTCCGCGACTTGGCCCGCGACATCCGCACGTCGGAATGGCGGTTGATGACCGCCTCGATCTCTTCGGGGTGGACCTTCAGCCCACCGATATTGATGATGCCGCCGCGGCGGCCGACGAAGTAATAGCGGTCGCCGCGCAGCTCGACGATGTCGCCGCTGTCGACAAACCCGTCGTCGTCGGTGAGCGCGGTGGCGTTGCGGCCGATATAGGCATGCGCCGTGCGGGTGGAACGGATGCGCAGCGAGCCGTCCACGACCTTCATCTCGACGCCGTTGCGGTTGCCGAGATAGTCGGCCGGAAAGCCTTCGAGCCCGTCATTGACGGCGAAGCCGACGCCGGCCTCGGTCGAGGCATAGGCATGGCCGACGGAGGAATCGGGGAACGCCGCCTTCAGGCCGTCGAGCACCGCCTGGTCGGCAATCTCGCCGGAGAGACGGACGTAAGCCGGCGCGAATTGCGCGGCCGAGCCGCTCATCAGAAGCTTGCGCCAGTGCGAGGGCGTACCGGAGATGTGCGAGACGCCGCGCGCATTCAGCCGCGTAACGTGATCGGCGAGCGCCTCATGCGGATCCGACAGCACCATGGAGCCGCCGGAGAGAATGGCGCGGAGGAAGATCTGGAGGCCGCCATAACGGCGAATGTCGTAGAACGTCGCCCAGACCGGCGCCGGTCCGCGCGCGGGGCCTTCGGCGACGATCGCACCGGTCAGCGCTTCCAGCGTATGGCCGGCGATCTTGGGCACGCCTGACGTGCCCGAGGTCAGCATCAGCCATTCGGTGGCGCGCTCGGTCTGCGCGGGCACGGTGGTTTGAAGCGGCAATCGAGCGGTGACGACCAGCGGCACGCCGGTCTCGGCCCAGCGATCGGGCTCGTCGGTGACAACGGCATCGATCCCGGCATCCGCGATCAGCGCGTCCAGATAGGCCGGGTTGAGATCGGGCGGACACAGCAGCATGCGGTGGGCGATGCCGTCGAGCTCGATCATGGCGATGCCCGACCGGAGCTGGTCGGACACTTTGAGCAGCACGGCGCGGCCGGACAGCTCGCGCAGGCGGCCGCCCAAGACGGTCTGCGACAGGATGTCGGTCAGCGACACGACATCGTGCGCATCCGACAGCGTGCGGCCCTTCAGCTCCGCGCCGAGATTGTCGCGAAGCGCAAAGGTCTCACGCGGGGACATTTTCGTAGGCCCGCACGAAATCGCCGACCGTGGCGGGGAACGCTGCGTCCTCGGAAATGGTGAAGGGATCGACGCCGGTTTCGTCCTCGAGCCGGGCGACGAGGATCGCGAAGGCGAGGGAGTCGAAACCGGTCTCGTGCAGGGACAGATCGTCCGAGAGTGCGGGAAGCGCGACGTGCTGTTCCCTGGCGATCTGCTGGATCGCTTCTATGACCTTGGACCTTACCGACATGGCTGGCTTGCCCCTTGCTTTGTTGATCGATCGGATGTCATGCGGCGGCTCTTGATGACCGCCTCCCCATGGGGTCTGTTTACCCGACAGAAGTAAATGGCTTCTTGGACAATTCAGATAAAATTGGACCTATCTGGCGGATTTTGGTTCCGCTAGAGCCTCATCGTACCACCCGCGATCTGAGCATAGGCGCCGGAATCGAGTGCGACATAGGCGCCGGACTTCGGATCGAGCATGAACAGCGGATCGGAGATCGCGCCCGGGTCAAATCCCTCGCGAGCGAGCTCGCCTTTCTTCTGCTTGAACGTCTCGGTCGCATCGAGCTCGCGTGAGATGCGGATGAAGACCGGGCGGGCGTAAGCCGGCAGGCGCCGTGCGAGATGCGCAGGCAATGCCGCGACGTCAAAACCCTCGTTCACGACGATCGCGCTCATCCCGGCGCGGCCATCAGTGCCGGGGATGCTGACGCCGTAAGTGGTGGCGTCGATGACGCCGGTAAAATCGCGCATGGCGTCGTTGACCTCCGAGGTCGCGACGTTTTCGCCCTTCCAGCGAAAAGTGTCGCCGATGCGATCGACGAAATGAAAGAAGCCCTTGTCGTCGAGCCGCATCAGATCGCCGGTGCGGAACCACGCATCGCCCTTGGCGAAGACGTCGCGCAGGATCTTCTTCTCGGTCTCGCCGGTGTCGGTGTAACCCTCGAAGCGGCCGCCGCCCTGGTCCGCCGTGCCGATGCGGCCGATGGCTTCTCCCGCCTCGCCGCGGGCGGAGGCAATGCAAAGCCCCTCTTCATTGCGCAACGGCGCGCCGCTATCAGGGTCGAGCTTGACGAGGCTCGCAGGAAAGCGATGCGCGAGCAGCGGCGGGATGCGCCCGATCGCGCCCGGCTGGCCCTCGACGTTGAACAGGGAGAAATTGCCTTCGGTCGCCGCATAGAATTCGAGGATGCGGGGAATGGCGAAGCGGGTCTGAAAGTCCTCCCAGATGTCGCCGCGCAGGCCGTTGCCGCAGACGAGCCGCAGGCGATGGCGGTTCTCGTATTCCGACGGCGGCGCCTTGAGCAGATAGCGGCAGAGCTCGCCGATATACTGGAACAGCGTGCAGTCGTGCCGCACGATGTCGGGCCAGAAATTCGACGCAGAGAATTTTTCGGCTATGACCACCGAGCCTCCGGCAGCCAGCATGCTGCACGGCGCGACGATGCCGCCGACCGAGTGGAATAGCGGCAGACAATCGTAGAGCCGATCCTGTGGGCCAGCGCCAGTGAGGCCGGCGAACCAGAAGCCCCAATTGAGGATTCGGCGATGGCTGATGCTGGCGGCCTTGGGCAGGCCTGTGGTGCCGGACGTGTAGATCAGCAGCGCGCGATCATCGATGGTGACGTCGCCGTGCTCTTCGGGATCAAGCGGGCCGTCGTCGAGAGCGGCAAGGGCGACATCGATGGCACGTTCGCTGCGGGCATCGCCATGGGTCCAGACCTTGGCCTCGGTCTTCAGATGCGGCTTCGCACTCTCCAGCGTCTCCACCAGGTCGTGCGCGACGATGATGTGCTGGGGCCTCGCAACATCGAGGCAATGGGCGAGCGATTGTCCGACAAGCTTGGTATTGATCAGCGCCACCACACCGCCGACGCGGCTGATGCCGAGCCATGCGGCGACATAGTCGATGCCGTTCGGCATGATCAGGCCGACAGTGTCCCCCTTGGCGACGCCGACCGAGCGCGCCCAGCGCGCATAGCGGTTGATGCGTTTCGACAAACCTTCGTAGTCGAGCGTTGCGTCATCCGTGACCAGCGCAACGCGATCGGGCTGACGCTGCGCCCAATCGTCGATGACGTCGGCAAACAGCCGGCCCGGCAGCGTCTCGATCCGCGCGGTGAGTTCGATCGCCTTCAGCCAGATCTTTGACGCCGATGGTGCGCGCGCGGCCTTCGGTTGCTCGATGACGCCGGTGGTCATGCCGTTCATGCTTTCGGAACGTGTCTGCTGGTTCCGCCAGCTTAGTCCGCGCGCCCTGCCCAGGTGTTAAGAGACAAGGTAAAAGCCCGTTAGTGCGCGATTAACTCTGGTCATCCTTTACCAGGCCGACGGGACGATGCGGCTGATGCCGCATCACCGAGAGGCGCACAATCGAGCGATCTGTGCGGATCGCTAGTACACCTTCTTGTGGGGCCGGCGCGGCGGCGGCCCGTTAAAGGCGTAATAAGGATTGACGTCGCACGTCGCGGCGAGCCCTGACGCCGTGGCACGGCATTGCTGCAACGAAGTGAAGGTGCAGTCGTAATAATCACTGCCCCCGCCGCCGGGGCCGCCGCCAGTGTAGCGGTGCATGCAAACGGGATAGGCCGGATCGTATCTCTGCGCGCTGGCATCCGCTACGCCCAGCAGCGTGAAGATCGCGGTGAGGGTCAGGATGGGCAGGCGCATGGAGAAATCCTCGTATCGGTCGCGCCGGCAACTCTGATGCCGGCGACCTCATATGGCATAACACCGCGCCGGAGGCGACTGTTCCTGAGGACATATGACGGCAAGGTGAGTATGGCGCGCTGTAGAGACGCGACCGTCTTGCCGGTTGCCTTGCACAAGCCCGCAGGCGTCACGGCCGGGACTTGCCCCGGCCTGACGCGTAGCGGCTAGCCGAGCCCCTGCAGCACCAGCCGGTTCAGCCTCGCCGCAAACGCCGCCGGATCTTCCGGCAATTCGCCATCCAGGATCTGCGCCTGCTCGAGCAAGAGCAGGCCGAGATCGTCGACCGTCTTCGAGCCGGCCTGCGCCTTGGCGATCGCGGTGACCAGGGGATGGCGCAGATTGATCTCGAGGATCGGCTTGGTGCGCATGCCGCGGTTCTGCTGCGCCAGGATGCGCTCGAGCTCGCGGCTCGGGCCCTGGCTGTCGGCGACGAGGCAGGAGGCGGAGCTCGTGAGGCGCGTCGAAGCCTTGACGTCGCTGACGCGCTCGCCGAGCGCGGCCTTGATCAAGGCGATCGTGGCGGCTTCATCCGCCTCGGGCTCGTCCTTCTTCGCTTCGTCCTTGTCGTCGACGCGCGGGATCAGGTCGAGGTTGAGATCGCCCTGGCTCAGCGACTTCAGCGGCTTGCCCTCGAACTCCGTCGGCATCGAGGTCCAGAACGCATCGACGGGATCGGACAGCAGCAGCACCTCGATGCCGCGCGCGGTCGCCGCCTCCAGCCGCGGATTGGATTTCAGCCGCTCGATGCTCTCGCCGACCAGATAATAGATCTCGGTCTGGTTCGGCTTGAAATCGGCGATGATCTCCTTCAGCGACCGCTTCTCGCCTGACGTCGTGGTGAAGCGCGACAGCGCCAGCAGCTTCTCGCGGCGCTCGAAATCCTCGTAGATGCCTTCCTTCAGAACCGCACCAAAGGCGTCCCAGATCTTGGCAAAATTCTCGGCGTCCTTCTCGGCGAGGCTTTCGAGCTCGGACACGACGCGTGTCGCCACGGCCTTGCGGATCTGGGCCAGCTGCGGATTGTTCTGCAGCATCTCGCGGGAGATGTTGAGGGGAAGATCCTCGCTGTCGACCACGCCGCGGATGAAGCGCAAATAACCCGGCAGGAGGTCGGCATCGTCGGTGATGAAGACGCGGCGGACGTAGAGCTTCACCCGGCCCTTGCGGTTCGGCTCGAACAGGTCGAACGGCTTGGTCGACGGCGCGAACAGCAGCACGGCGTAGGAGTAGCGGCCCTCGGCGCGGTAGTGCAGCGTCATCGCGGGATCGTCGAAGGCGGACGCAATCTGCTGATAGGCCTTCTTGTAGTCTTCTGCCGAAAGCTCGGATTTCGAGCGCTGCCACAGCGCGCTCGCCGAGTTGATCTGGCGCGGCTCGCCCTCTTCCGGCACGAGCTCGATGGGAAACAGGATGTTGTCGGAATAGGCACTGACGATGCGCTCGATCTCGTAGGCCTCGAGATATTTCTTGGCGTCGTCCTTCAGGTGCAGGACGATCTCGGTGCCGCGCACGACGCGCGCCGCTTCCTCGTCGCCCGCCCGGGCGATCTCGAAGCCGGAGCCGCCGGAGGACGACCAGCTCCAGACGTCGCTCTCGCCGGCGCGGCGGCTGACGACGACGATCTTCTCGGCGACCATGAAGGCGGAATAGAAGCCGACGCCGAACTGGCCGATCAGGCCGAGGCCGTCCTTGGCCTCCCTGAGTTTGGACACGAAGGCCTTGGTGCCGGAGCGGGCGATGGTGCCGAGATGGTCGATCAGCTCCTGCCGCTCCATGCCGATGCCGTTATCGGCGATCGTGAGCGTGCCGGCCGTCTTGTCCGGGATGATGCGGATCTTGAGCGCGTCGCCCTCGCCCAGCAGCGCCGGACTGGCGATCGCCTCGTAGCGCAGCTTGTCACAGGCATCCGAGGCGTTGGAGACGAGCTCGCGCAGGAAGATGTCGGTCTCCGAATAGACGGAGTGCACCATGAGGTGCAGCAGCTCGGAAACTTCGGCCTGGAATGGCTGCGTATGCACAGCCGTATCTGACGTCGTCATGCGTTTACCCGGTCAATCGAAAAGGGGAAAACCGGGATATAACGCGATGAGACAGCGGATCAAGAGGACGTGAGGAGCCGCCCCTGCCCGTGACAGAGGCACCTGCCCCTTGGCCCCAGTGCGATCAGGTCACGCAGCGGCCCGGCTGGAGCAGCTTGGCGACCTCGGTCAGGGAGCTGACCATCGGCTCGCAAGCGATGGTCGGCTTGTTGCGGCCCTGCTTCTGGTTCTGGTTCTGGAGCGCCGCGGGCGGCTTGGCGTTGCCGGTCTCGATCACCGCGGGGACCCGCAGCAGCACCGAGGTATCGGCAAGGTCGTTCAGCCGCATCGACACGGTGCGGGTGGAAACCACTCCCGGCTTGATCTCGGCGAGCCGGTCGGCCTTACCGGCCCGGTTGACGTCGTGGCCGGGCTTGTCGGCGACCGCCTGCCAGCGGTCGGCCAGATCATGGCCGGAGGCCAGTTGTACCTGCACCGCGCCGAGCGTTGCGACAATCGCGACGGCGCCCAAAAATACCTTTTGAATCTGTGACATGGCTGTCGATCCCTCGCCCCATGGCGATCGCGGGAACAACGCGGCCGGAGGAGCGGGGGTTCTCGGCAGAAACGATCACTTAACCGTGTGCAAAAAAGTCGCGCCCCGAAAAATATTTCCGGAGCCCTGGAACGACTTTCGCGGCTGGGAGTCATCTCAGCAGCCGGCTATTCCCCCCTGCCCCATAAGCCGGCGACGTAGGGCGCGACTGTGGTGATGCCAGTCGCGCCTTACTTTTGTCTGGGGTTCACTTCGCCTTCCCAGCCAGCCACGCCCGCCCCTCGCCATAGAGCTTCTCGACCTCGGCGCCGGTCAGGCCCGGCATGTCGCGCTTGACCTTGTAGCCGATCAGCTCCTGCATGTAGGCGAGATGGCGGTAGCCTTCGGGCAACGCGGCGAGCGCTGTCTGGTCGAGGCGGAGCGTCGCAGCGGGATCGACCGGGTCGATCCGGTCCTTCTCGTAGATCGGCTGGCGGCGGACGATGCCCCATTTGTCCTGCCGCTTCTCCAGGAAATCGTAGAAGCGCCCGGTGCAGACGACGTCGCAGAGCACATCGTGCACGAGCGCCCGCTGCGAGATCGTCATCTTGGTCTGCGCAATGGCGCGCTCGCCGGACAAATCGATGCTGGTGCCGCCGAGGAAATGCAGGATGCGGACACCCTTGGCAAAGCCCTCCTGGCTGACGCGGATGAAGTCCCGCGCCGGTCCCTGAAACCAGGTGGCGGACATCCAGCCTTCCTCGTGCCAGACGGTCACAAAGCGCTCCCAGTCGCCGGCATCGCGCCACACCGCCCAGTTCTCGACGAGATCGCGGATGGCGAGACGATCGAGCAGCGCTTGGTCCATGGGCACATCTCCGGTTGCGGGCCGCAGCGGGGGCCGCCGCAGAGGTATGAGCGGCGAAATCGACGGCCGTCAAGCGCGGGAAGGCGCCCCAGGAAATCGCGGCAAGAAATCGCTGTAAGAAAAATCCGGCGCACCTTGCGGTACGCCGGATCGGATCATCGTCAACCAATCTCAGGCCGCAGCCACCCTGATTACGCCGCCGGCGCCTTCGGGGCGCGGTTGCGCGAGTTGCGCTGGAAGAACAGCGCCTGGCTCGCCACCGCCGACACCATCGCCGGCTGGAACGGCTTCGAGATCAGGAACGCCGGCTCGGGGCGCTCGCCGGTGAGGAAGCGCTCCGGATAGGCCGTGATGAACACCACCGGCACCTCGAAGGTGCGCAGCAATTCGTTGACCGCATCGAGACCCGACGATCCGTCGGCGAGCTGGATGTCGGCGAGGATCAGGCCGGGCCGCCTGTTCTTGGCCAGCGCCACAGCATCGGCATGGGTGCGCGCGACGCCGACGACGTTGTGGCCGAGATTCTTCACCAGGCTCTCGAGATCCATGGCGATGAAGGTCTCGTCCTCGATGATCAGCACTTCGGTGGCGATCTCCGCCGCCATCTCGCGTCCCGCGGCGTCCGCGAGCCGCCGCGTCTCGGCGACATCGGTGCCGAGGATGTAGCCGACCTCCTCTTCCGAGAATCCCTCGAGCGAAAGCAGCAGGAAGGCTTGCCGCGGCAGCGGCGTGATGTTCGACAGCCGCCGCTCCGGCGGCATCGGCAGGGTCGTCACCTCGGCGTCGTCGTTGACGGAGACGGAATTCCATATCTGGGTGAACAGCCGGAACAGGCCGGCCCGTGGCCCATGGCTCTCGTCGAGCACGGCGGGATCCCCGAGCATGGCTTCCAACATGGCTGCGACATAGGCGTCGCCGGAAGCCTGGCTGCCCGTCAGGGCGCGTGCATACCGGCGCAACAACGGCAAGTGTTCAGCGACAAGCTGTGAACGGGACATCCCCACTCCATTCATCTTCGGACCGACCTTAGAAGACTTAGAGAGATCACGAGGGGAGGCCCGGGTTCCCCTGCTCGGGCTGACTACGCCTCAGCGCAAGAAAAGTTCCGTAGCTGGCGGAACTTTTTCTCGAACCTGGAATTGAGCCTATCCAGGGAACGGCTCCCGGTTGAGAAAACTTCTCGAATTTACAGTCACTTAACTCGGGGAAACGTGGAACAGGTCATGAAAGATCTCAAGTCTCAAGCCAGCAAAAGCACGACCCCCGGCAAGGGAGGGCTCACTCCGGAGATCCAATCCCGGATCGGGCATCAGCTCCGCGCCATGTACGACGACGTCGTCCGGCAGGGGGTTCCGGATCGGTTCGCGGAACTGATCAAGAAGCTTGATGCGCCGGGAGCGACACCCCACGTGGAAAATGAGGGCGGATCCAACGACAACAACAATGGGAGGGATTAATGCCTCTCACGGACTCCCTGCGTAACGACATCCTCGCGGCCGTGCCAAGTCTGCGCGCGTTCGCGATCTCGCTCAGCGGCAACGCCGACCGCGCCGACGATCTGGTGCAGGAAACGCTGTTGCGTGCGCTGGCCAACATCGACTCATTCCAGCCCGGCTCCAACCTGCCGGCCTGGCTGTTCACGATCCTGCGCAACCTGTTCCGCTCCGACTATCGCAAGCGGCGGCGCGAGGTCGAGGACGCCGAGGGCAATTATGCGAAGACGCTGAAGACACAGCCCTCGCAGAACGCGCATCTCGAGTTCGAGGAGTTTCGCACCGCGCTCGAAAAGCTCCCGCAGGACCAGCGCGAAGCGCTGATCCTGGTCGGCGCCTCCGGCTTCTCCTATGAGGACGCAGCGTCGATCTGCGGCTGTGCGGTCGGCACGATCAAGAGCCGGGTCAACCGTGCACGATCGAAACTCGCCGCGCTGCTCTATGTCGACGGCGCCGAGGATTTCGGGCCCGACGAGACCGTGCGCGCCGTGATCGGCGGCAGCGGCGGATAACGGCAGGCCGTCATCGGACTGAGGCGACAAATGGAAAGGCGGCCGTTCACGCGGCCGCCTTTCCGTGCGTCTGATGGCGCTGCTTGAGCCGCTAGATCACTCGTCCGCGAAGGTCACGGTCTCGGCGACGCTCGCCCGCGAGGTGCGGTAGCTGTTGACCTTGTGGGCGTGGTCGGCATAGCCGAACGAGATGCCGCAAACGACGCGGCGGTCATCGGGCAGATTGAAGTGACGGCGGATCAGGCCGGAGTGCCGCGCCAGCGCCGCCTGCGGAATGGTGCCGAGCCCGAGCGCCTGGGCGGCCAGCATGAAATTGGAGACATAGGCGCCGCAATCGATCGCGCCGTAGATGCCGAGCGGTTCGTTGGTGTGGATGACAGCGACATGCGGCGCGCCGAAGAAATTGTAGTTCTCCAGCGCCTGCTTGGCGTAGCCGCTTCTGTCGCCGCGGGGGATCCCGAGCGTGTTGTAGAGCTGAAACCCGCTTTCGCGGCGGCGATCGAGATAGACGCCGACATATTCGCGCGGCGGGATGAAATCGTAATCGTCGCCGAGTCCGCCGGAGGCTTCCTTGTAGATCAGCTGGCGAAAGCGCTCCTTGGCCTCGCCGCTGGCGATGATGACCTGCCAGGGCTGGCTATTACACCAGGACGCGGTGCGCTGCGCGGTCTTCAGCACATGCTCGATGGTGGCGCGATCGACCTCCCTGGGCAGGAAGGCGCGCACCGAGTAGCGCTCGCTGAGGAGCTCTTCGAGCACGCCGATGCGGTCTTGGGTTTGGCTCACTTTTGCATCCATGTTTAGCTCGCGCTCTTTGCTTCGTAGGGTGGGTTAGCCGAAGGCGTAACCCACCTCTTCTGTCTCCACGGAAATTAAAGAGGTGGGTTACGCTTCGCTAACCCACCCTACAATCTGAGATCAGCGCCCCTTGGTCGGGATCTTGTTATACGGCACGTCCTTGTCGACGCGGATGTCGCCCGGCAGGCCCAGCACGCGCTCCGCGATGATGTTGCGCAGGATCTCGTCGGTGCCGCCGGCGATGCGCATCGAGGGCGAGGACAGCAGCATCTGCTGGAACTGGCCCTGCACCGTCTCCTCGTCGCTGCCGGTGAGAACGCCGGCCGCGCCCTGGAGGTCCATGGCGTAGCTCGCGATGTCCTGGAGCATCATGCCCGAGACCAGCTTGCCGATCGAGTTCTCCGGGCCCGGCCGCTCGCCTTTCGACAGCGCCGAGATCGCGCGGTAGCTGGTATATTTCAGCCCGCTCGACTTCACCGCCCAGCTCGCAAGCTTGGAGCGCACCGCGGGATCGTCGATGGCGAGCCCGTCCTCGAGCGTCAGATTGGAGCAGAACTCGAACATTTCAGGGACGCCGGTCGCAAGCCGCGAACCGATCGACATCCGCTCGTTCATCAGTGTCGTCAGCGAGACGCTCCAGCCCTCGCCGACGGCGCCGAGGCGCTGGCTGTCCGGGATCACCACGTCGGTGAAATAGACCTCGTTGAACTCCTGCATGCCGTTGGCCTGCTTGATCGGCCGCACCTCGACGCCCGGGCTCTTCATGTCCAGGAAGAACATGGTGAGGCCCTTGTGCTTGGGCACGTTCGGATCGGTGCGCGCGATCAGAAGGCCGAAGTCGGAATAATGCGCGCCCGAGGTCCAGATCTTCTGGCCGTTGACGACCCAATTGTCGCCCTTCTTCTCCGCGCGCGTGCGCAAGCCCGCGACATCAGAGCCGGCCGAGGGTTCGGAGAACAGCTGGCACCAGATCTCCTCGCCCGAAGCGAGCTTCGGCAAGTACCGGCGCTTGGCGTCCTCGCTGCCGAAGGCCATCACGGTCGGGCCGCACATGCCTTCGCCGATCTGGAACGGCTGCGTCAGCTTGCCGTAGACGCCCTCCTCCTGCTGCCAGATCACGCGCTCGATCGGCGTGGCGCCGCGGCCGCCATATTCCTTCGGCCAGTGCAGGCAGGCCCAGCCGCCCTCCGCCTTCTTCTTCTGCCAGGCCTTGCCGACATCGACGATGTCGTGCTGGGCGAGCCGGATGCGGCCGAGCGAGGATTTGGACAGCTCCGCTAAAAACTCCTTCGGCGCGTTGGCCTCGACCCATTTGCGCGCGGTCTCGCGGAATGCGGCTTCCTGCGGGGTGTCGTCGAAGTTCATTTTCGAGCTCTCCTCTCTCGTGCCCCGGCTCTGCAGCGCAGCGCCTAAGCGGTGCGCTGCAGAGCCGGGGCCCATTGTGGCTTTCTGGGTCCCGGCTCTGCGAAGCAGCGCGGCGCGCTGCATCGCGTCCGGGACACGATCAGTTTCTTCCCTTCGTCGGGATCTTGTTGAACGGCACGTCCTTGTCGACGCGGATGTCGCCGGGCAGGCCCAGCACCCGCTCGGCGATGATGTTGCGCATGATCTCGTCGGTGCCGCCTTCGACACGGGTGCCCGGCGCACGCAGCAGCATGGCCTGGAAACGGCCGGCGACTTCGGCATCCTCGGGGCCGCTGATGACACCGCTCGCGCCCTGCAAGTCCAGCGCATAGGTCGCAACGTCCTGGATCATCGACCCCGCAACGAGCTTGCCGATGGAGTTCTCCGGCCCCGGCCGCTCGCCCTTCGACAGTGCCGAGATCGCGCGCATGCTGGTGTAGCGCAGGCCGCTCGCCTTCACCGCCCAGTTCGCCAGCTTCGAGCGCACCGCCCGATCCTCGATCGCCGGACCGTCCTCCAACATCAGGCTGGAGCAATAGTCGAACAGTTCGGGGAAACCGGTCGAGACGCCCGCGCCGATCGACATGCGCTCGTTCATCAGCGTGGTCAGCGAGACGTTCCAGCCGTCACCGACCTCGCCGAGACGCTGATGGTCGGGGATACGCACGTTGGTGAAATAGACCTCGTTGAAATCGGAGGCGCCGCTCGCCTGCTTGATCGGCCGCACCTCGACCCCCTCGCTCTTCATGTCCAGGAAGAACATGGTGAGGCCCTTATGCTTGGGCACGGTTGGATCGGTGCGGGTGAGCAGGATGCCGTAATCGGAATAATGCGCGCCCGATGTCCAGATCTTCTGGCCGTTGATGACCCATTCATCGCCGTCCTTCTCCGCCCGCGTGCGCAAGCCCGCAACGTCGGAGCCGCCGGCCGGCTCGGAGAACAGCTGGCACCAGACCTTTTCGCCTGATGCGAGCGGCGGCAGATAGGTGCGCTTATGCTCCTCCCGCGCGAACGCCATCACGGTCGGCCCGCACATGCCGTGGCCGATGATGAACATATGGGAGAGTTTGCCGAACGGCCCCTCTTCCTGCTGCCAGATCACGCGCTCGATCGGCGACGATCCACGGCCGCCATATTCCTTCGGCCAGTGCAGGCAGGCCCAGCCGGCATCGGCCTTCTTCTTCTGCCAGGCCTTTGCGACCTCGAGAATGTCAGCGTTCTTGAGCTGGGTGCGGCCGAGCGAGGATTTGCGCAGCTCGTCCTCGTACTGCCTGGGCGCGTTCGCTGCGATCCAGGCGCGTGCGGTGGCGCGGAATTCGGCTTCTTGCGGGGTGTCGTCGAAGTTCATGGTCTTGTCTCTCGGTTCGTTCCCCGGACGCTGCGCAGCACGAAGTGATGCGCTGCAGATCCGGGGTCCATTGCGGCCCCTGGGTCCCGGCTCTGCGGCGCTTCGCGCCGCGTCCGGGACACGATCAACATCAAGCCGCGTTCTTCTTCCGCATGCGGTCGATCAGCTGATCTTCCCAATAGGACAGGCTGCCGAGGGCCAGCGCCATCGCATTCGCCCGGCGGTAGTACATGTGACAGTCGAACTCCCAGGTGAAACCCATGCCGCCGTGCACCTGGATGTTGTTCTTGGCGCAGTGCTGGAACGCCTGCGTCGCGCTGATGCGCGCGGCGGCGGCGGCTTCCGGCAATTCGGATGCGTTGGTCGAAAGCGCCCAGGCGCCGTAATAGCTGTTGGAGCGCGCCAGCGTCGCCGACACGTACATGTCGGCCAGCATGTGCTTCACCGCCTGGAACGAGCCGATCTGGCGGCCGAAGGCGATGCGGTCGAGCGCGTAATCGCGGCCCATCTCCAGCGCGCGGTCGGAGCCGCCAACCTGCTCGAAGGCGCACAGCACCGCGGCGCGGTCGAGCACCTGGGTGAGGATGCTCCAGCCCTCGCCGGCCGCGCCCAGCGGCTCGGCCTTGCAGTCCTTGAAAGTGATCTCCGCCTGGCCACGCGTAGGATCAAGGTTGGTCAGGCTTTTCACCTCGACGCCGCCGCCCTTGAGATCGACCAGGAACAGCGAGATGTCGCTCTCACGCCCGCTCGACCCCGTGCGCGCTGCAACGACGGCGAAGTCGGCGATCGCGCCATCGGCCACGGGCTTCTTGACGCCATTGAGCGCGCCATTCGCAGCAGTCAGCTTGATGGACTTCGGCGACGGATTGCCCTTGCCCTCGAACAACGCCAGCGTCCCGATCGCCTCGCCCGAGGCAATCGCCGGCAGCCACTTCTTCTTCTGCGCGTCGCTGCCGGCGATCAGCAGCGCTTCCGCGGCAAGATAAACGGTCGAGGAGAACGGCACCGGCGCATTGGCCCGGCCCATCTCTTCCGCGATCACGCAAAGCTCGAGATGGCCGGCGCCCGCGCCGCCGAATTCTTCGGGGATTGCGACGCCGAGGAAGCCCATCTCGGCGAGGCCCTTCCAGAGTTCCTTGTCGTAGGGTGCCTTGCCGTCGAGCACGACGCGCACCGCCTTGGGCGAGCATTTTTCGGTGAGGAATTTGCGCGCCTGGTCGCGGAGCTGCTTCTGGTCGTCGGAGAAGTCGAAGTTCATGGCGGGCTACCCTTGTTTATTCGTCTTCATTTGTTGATGCCGTCATTCCGGGGGCGCAGAGCGCGAGCCCGGAATCCATAACCACGAGCCGGGGTTATGGATTCCGGGCCTGCGCCTTCGGCGCATCCCGGAATGACGAGGTGAGAGAGTTGCGCACTCATCGCAGCACGATCACATCCTGATCCGGTTTGTCCGCATAGAGCCGCTCCACCAGCCCAGCCCGACGCTCCAGGCCGGCGCGCTGGTTGATGTAGCCTTTGTCGGTCAGCTCATTGCCGTCGATCGAGGGCGGCTCGACCATCAGCATGGCGCGCGCGATGATGCGGCTGCTGGCGCCTTCGCACTCCCTGTTGTGCGCTTCCAGACCGTGCCTGAAGCAGGCGATTACCTCGGGATGTTTCACGGCCTGCTCAAAGCTGAGATCGGGATTACCGACGAGCTGGCGGCAGGCATGCAGGTTCGGCCAGGCGAGCAGGCCGATGAAGGCGCGATCCTGCCCCGCGACCAGCGCGTCATGCACGACGGGCGTTGCGGCTGCGATGGTGTCGGTGCGGAGCGAGCCGACATGGACGAACGTGCCGGTGGTCAGCTTGAAGTCTTCGACGACGCGCCCGGCGAAGATGATGCCCTTCACCGGATCGGCGTCATCGACGAAGATGCCGGCATCGCCGATGCAGTAGAAGCCTTCCTCGTCGAACATCTTCCTGGTCAGCTCCGGCTGGCCGAAATAGCCGGGCGTGACGTTGACGCCGCGCAGGCGCAGCTCGTATTTCGAGCCGCACGGCACCATCTTCAATTCGACGCCGGGAAACGGCAGGCCGATCAGGCCGACGCGCTCGGTGTCCCAATAGGTGCCGGTCGAGGTCGGCGCCGTCTCGGTGGAGCCCCAGCCGGTGTAGAACACGATGCGCTCGCCGGTGGTCTTCACCGCGAGGGCCTGCATGCGGTCGTAGAGATCGTCCGGCAGCCGTGCGCCGCCATAGGCCATGATCGACAGGTTCTTGAAGAAGGAGCGGCACAGCGCATCGTCCTTCTCCATGGCAGCGGCGAGCGCGGCATAGCCGGCGGGCACGTTGGCGTAATAGGTCGGCGAGATCTCGCGCAGATTGCGCAGCGTCTCCTCGAACTGGCCCGGCATCGGCCGGCCGTCGTCGATATAGAGCGTGCCGCCATCGACCAGGATAGGATGGAACGCGGCATTACCGCCCATCGTGTGGTTCCACGGCATCCAGTCCAGCATGGTCGAGATCGGACCGCCCGGATCGCGTGGCCGCACCTGCATCATCATCGCGGCATTGGCGCACATCATCGCTTGCGTGTTGATGACGGCTTTTGGCATGCCGGTCGAACCGGAGGTGAAGAGCAGCTTGCCGACGGTGTCGGGCGTGATCTTGGCAATCGACTCCGCGACGGCGGCGGTCACCGGCGTTGCCGCAAGCTCAGCAAAGCTGACGCTCTTGATGCCGTCGCAGGGACGCAAGACGTGGACCACGGTGACGCCGGTAAGATCGAGCGCTTTGAGTGCCTTCTCGAAGGTCGGCCCGTCCTGCACCATCACCACGGCCGGCTTGATCAGGTCGAACAGGTATTTCAGCTTGACGTGATCGTGGCTCATCAACGAGTAGGCCGGCGACACGGGAGCCGCCGGAACGCGCGCCTGCATCGCGGCCTGCGTCAGCAGCGCATGCTCGATCGAGTTGCCGGACAGGATCGTGACCGGGCGGCCATCGAGGCCGAGATTGAGCAGGCCTTGCGTCAGCGAATCCACGGTGCGCTTGGCGTCGCCGTAAGAGACCTTCCGCCATTCGCGGTTCGGGCCGCCGCGCTGGGCGAGCCAGACGCGCTCGGGTGCTTCCTTCGCCCATTTGGCGAGCGAGGCCGGTATGTTCCTCTCGTGAGGTTGCAGCGGAATGCGCGACTTCAGCACCACCGTGCCGTCGCCGCGGCGCTCGACGTCGATGTCGCGTGCCAGCCACTCGACCTTGCGAAAGGCGGGCTTCGTCATCACCGCCGCCGCGCTGCCACTCATTTTGCGTCTCCCGGAATTACTGTCCTTTGCGGATCTTCGTCGTTCAGCGCCTGATATAGACAGGCTTTCGCTTCTCAAGGAAGGCCCTGATGCCTTCCGAAAATTCCTCGGAGCGGCTGCACAGGACCTGGTTGCGGTCTTCCATCGCGATAACAGCTTCCAGCGATCCGGCATCGACGCTCATGTTGAGGCACTCTTTCGAGAGGCGCAGACCTACCGGCGAGGCCGTGATCATCGCATCGATGTAAGGCTCGGCCGCGTCATCGAGCTTGTCTTCGTCGACGACCTCGGAGACGAGACCGACCGCTAGCGCCCGCTCGGCGCCGATGAAACGCCCCGTGAGGATCAGCTCGGAGGCGACGGAGACACCGACGAGGCGCGGCAGAAAATAGCTGGTGCCGATATCGCAGCCGCCAAGGCCGAGCTTGATGAAGGCGCAGTTCATCCGCGCCGACTTCGTCGCGATGCGGATGTCGGCCGCAAGCGCCAGCGCAAAGCCGCCGCCGGCCGCCGCGCCCTGCACCAGCGCCAGGATCGGTTGCGGACAGCGCCGCATCAGCATCACGATGTCGGCGATGCGCCGCTGCGAGTCCAGGGATTCGGTGACGCCGGGCGGCTCCTGCTGCCCGGCCCGGCGCGCCATCGCGGCCTTGAGATCGAGGCCCGCGCAAAAATTCTTGCCGGCGCCCTTCAGCACCACCACGCGCGTCTCGCGGTTGCGCTGCAGCCCCTGGAAATAGGTGTTGAGCGCATCGATCAGCGCGGGATCGAGCGCGTTGAGGCTGTCGGGACGATTGAGCGTCACCCGGTCGACGCCGTCGTCATGCTCGATCAGCAGCGGTTGGGACATGCGCGACTTCCTTCATCCGCAACAATGGTGCCGATTGGTGCGCCCTCTCCCCTTGTGGGAGAGGGCATGTACGTCGCTCGCCGCGCATTCACTCGGGTGAGGGGTCTGCCTCCACAGGTGAGATCGCGGAGAGAACCCATCATCCGGCGCGCTGCGCGCGCCACCTTCTCCCACAGGGGGAGAAGGGAAGAGAGCTTTACCGCGGCGCCATGCGGATGGCGCCGTCGAGGCGGATGGTCTCGCCGTTCAGCATCGGGTTCTCGACGATGTGCACCGCGAGCATGCCGTATTCGTTGGCGTCGCCGAGCCGCGCGGGATGCGGCACCTGGGCGCCAAGGCTCTTGCGGGCCTCTTCGTTCAGGCCCATCAGCAGCGGCGTCAGGAACAGGCCGGGCGCGATGGTGTTGACGCGGATCTTCTGGCTCGCGAAGTCGCGCGCGGCCGGCAGCGTGAGGCCGACGACGCCACCCTTCGACGCCGCATAGGCGATCTGGCCGATCTGGCCTTCATAGGCCGCCACCGACGCGGTGTTGATGATGACACCGCGCTCCTCGCCAATCGGCTCGACGGTGACCAGGCGCTCCGCGAACAGCCGCAGGCAGTTGAAGGTGCCGATCAGGTTGACGTTGATGATGCGCGCGAACTTCTCCAGCGGATAGACGCCGTCGCGGCCGACGATGCGCTGCGAGCCGCCGATGCCGGCGCAGTTCATCAACACGCGAGCGACGCCATGCGCGGCTTCCGCCTTGGCGATCGCCGCCTTGATCTGCTCCTCGCTGGTGACGTCGGCATGCAGCGCGACGCCCTTCACTTCGGCCGCGACCTTCTCGGCGTTTTCCTTGCTCTGGTCGATCACGCCGATCCTGGCGCCCTTGGCGGCCATGGCGCGGGCGGTCGCGGCACCAAGGCCCGAACCACCGCCGGTGATGAGAACGGCTACGTCTTTCAACTGCATCGCTTGTACCTTTCCTCTACCTTTTCCTTGGGCGTTTCTTCTCTGGACTTGAAGAGTTCGGCCGGATCATCCGGCCGCGGCAGCTTCCTCGACGTTGGTGAGGATGCCGCCGCAGATCAGCGTTTCCATGTGCTTGATGTATTGCCGGCAGACTTCGTCGGTGACCGGGCCGACGCCGGTCGCGCGGGACATCGCGTGCCGGCCGAAGAACAGATGATCGCAGGCCCCGATCAGGCTGGTGTAGAACAGCACCGGATCGGTCTGGCGGAATTCGCCGCTGCTGACGCCTTCGGCGAGCAGGCGGCGATGAAAATCCAGCAGCGGCGCGACGAAGAATTTCGAGACTTCGTCGGCAGAACCCGCATTGGTTTCGTGCAGGAGATAGTGGATCAGCCGGTTCATATAGGGGAACCGGTGATAGGCCCGGATGATGCCGCCAATATGCAGCTTCAGCTTCGCGGTCGGCGTGATCGGCTGGGCCAGCAGATATTCGAGGTTGGAGAGCTCCGTCCCCGCGTCGCGCTCGAGCAGCGCCAACAGCAGGCCGTCCTTGTTGCCGAAGTGATATTTGACCAGCGCGGCGTTGGCGCCCGACTTCTGGGCGATGTCGGAGAGCGAAATCTCGATCGAGGAACGTTCGATCATCAGCTCACTTGCGGCCACGAGCAATTTCTCTGCCGTGGAATTCTTTCCGCTGGGGAGCTTGGTCGGTACGCTGGTAGCCACGGAGTTCCCTGTTCTCGCCGCTTGAAGCGGGGCGCAGATAAGCCCAAGCAGCGCCTCATCACAAGAGTTAATTGATCGATTGACTAAATGATGTCGCGCCCTTTTAATCCGCCCCCGACAACCAACCCGATCCAGAAAATTCAGGGAGAAACCGAAATGGCCGAGGCTTACATCGTCGCCGCTGCGCGTACCGCCGGCGGGCGCAAGGGGGGCCGCCTCGCCGGCTGGCATCCGGCCGATCTCGCCGCCAAGGTGCTGGACGAGCTGATCGATCGCACCAAGGTCGATCCGGCCTTGGTCGAGGACGTGATCATGGGCTGCGTGATGCAGGTCGGCGAACAATCCAACAACGTCGCGCGCAATGCGATCATGGCCTCGAAGCTGCCGGAAAGCGTGCCGGGCACCTCGATCGACCGCCAGTGCGGCTCCTCGCAGCAGGCGTTGCACTTCGCCGCGCAAGCCGTGATGTCCGGCGCGATGGACGTCGTGATCGCCGCCGGCGTGGAGTCGATGACGCGCGTGCCGATGGGCCTGTCCTCGCAGCTTCCGGCCAAGAACGGCTTTGGCAATTACAAGAGCCCGGGCATCGAGGCGAAGTACCCCAACATCGTGTTCAGCCAGTTCACCGGCGCGGAGATGATGGCCGAGAAGTACGGCCTCTCCAAGGATGAGCTCGACGAATATTCCTACAACAGCCATCAGCGCGCGATCGCGGCGACGCAAGCCGGTCACTTCAAGAAGGAGATCGTCCCGCTCGAGATCACCCGCGCCGACGGCAGCAAGGATACCCACCACATCGACGAGGGCATCCGCTTCGACGCCACGCTCGACGGCATCAAGGGCGTCAAGCTGATCGCCGAGAACGGCAAGCTCAGCGCGGCCAGCGCCAGCCAGATCTGCGACGGCGCTTCCGGCGTCATGGTGGTGAACGAGCGCGGGTTGAAGCAGCTCGGCGTCAAGCCGCTCGCACGCGTCCATCACATGACCATGATGGGCGGCGATCCCGTGATCATGCTGGACGCGCCGCTGCACGCCACCAGGCGCGCGCTGGAGAAGGCCGGCATGACGATCGGCGACATCGACCTGTTCGAGGTCAACGAGGCCTTCGCCTCGGTGCCGACCGCCTGGCTCAAGACCACCGGCGCCGATCCGGAGCGGCTCAACGTCAATGGCGGCGCCATCGCGCTCGGCCATCCGCTCGGCGGCTCCGGCACCAAGCTGATGACGACGCTGGTCCACGCGCTGCACCAGCGTGGCAAGCGTTATGGCCTGCAGACCATGTGCGAAGGCGGCGGCATGGCGAATGTGACGATCGTGGAGCGGCTGTAAGCTGTCTTCCACACAGATGGTGTCGTCCCGGACAAGCGCGCCTCAAGCGCGCGCCGATCCGGGACCCATAACCCCAGGAGTCTGTGGTTATGCCGCGCTGGAGCTCCATCTCGTTTCAAAAGTCGAGGCCTGTGGTTATGGATCCCGGCCTTCCCGGGATGACACCTTTTTTGTTGCGAGACCTTCCCGATGACTCACCCCTCAATCCACGCGCGCACGAATCCCGACAAGATCGCCTACCAGATGGCCGGCACCGGCAAGGCGATCACCTATCGCGAGCTCGACGAGCTCTCGAACCAGGGCGCACACCTGTTCCGCTCGCTCGGCCTGAAGGCCGGCGACCACATCGCGCTGTTGATGGAGAACCGGCTCGCCTTCATGGAGATCTGCTGGGCCGCGCAGCGCAGCGGGCTCTATTACACCGCGATCAGCCGCTATCTGAAGCAGGATGAGATCGACTACATCATCGCCGATTGCGGCGCCAAGGTCGTGATCACCACGCCGAAATGCGCCGACCAGATCAAGGCCCTGATCAAGGGCACGCCAGGCGAGCCGATCTTCTACATGATGGACGAGCCGCTGTCCGGATTCCGTTCCTACGACAAGGAAGCCGCAGCGCAGCCAACGACGCCGATCGCCGACGAGGTCGCCGGCTACGACATGCTGTATTCGTCGGGCACCACCGGCCGACCCAAGGGCATCAAGAAGGCGTTCGAGGGCAACAGGATCGACGTGCCGAACGCCTTCCTGCGCGTGCTCTGCGCCGACATGTGCGGCATGAATGCGGAGAGCACGTATCTCTCGCCGGCGCCGCTCTATCACGCGGCGCCCCTGCGCTTCAACATGATGGCGATCGTGCTCGGCGGCACTTCCATCATCATGGAGCGTTTTGACGCCGAAGAGTTCTTGGAGCTGGTCGAGAAGTACAAGATCACGCAGTCGCAGCTCGTGCCGACCATGTTCGTGCGCATGCTGAAGCTGCCGGACGAGGTCCGCACGAAGTACAACGTCTCGACGCTCAAGGGCGCCATCCACGCCGCCGCCCCCTGCCCGGTCGACGTCAAAGCAGCAATGATCGAATGGTGGGGACCGATCCTGATCGAGTACTACGCCGGCTCCGAAGGTAACGGCGTCACCGTGTGCAATTCGAAAGAATGGCTGGAGCATCGCGGCAGCGTCGGCCGCGCCGTGGTCGGCAAGATCAAGATTCTCGACGAGAACGACGAGGAGCAGTCGCTAGGTGAGATCGGCACGGTCTATTTCGCCGACGCGCCTGCGTTCACCTATCACAATGATCCCGAGAAGACCAAGAAGGCCTACAACGCCAAGGGCTGGTCGACGCTCGGCGATGTCGGCTATCTCGACAAGGGCGGCTTTCTCTATCTCACCGATCGCAAGTCCTACATGATCATCTCGGGCGGGGTGAACATCTACCCGCAGGAGACCGAGGACGTGCTCATCACCCACCCCGATGTCGCCGACGTCGCCGTGTTCGGCGTGCCGAACGAGGAGATGGGCGAGGAGGTGAAGGCGGTGGTGCAGCCGCACGACATGACGCGTGCGGGCAAGGCGCTGGAGGCCGACCTGATCGCCTACTGCAAGGGCCGCCTCTCCGCGATCAAGTGCCCGCGCTCGATCGATTTCGAGGCCGAGCTGCCGCGCACGCCGACCGGCAAGCTGGTGAAGCGTCACCTGCGCGACAGATATTGGCCGAAGGTAGCGGCGAAGATTTAAGGCGCTTCGTAGGGTGGATTAGCGAAGCGTAATCCACCTCTTCTGTTTCCGCAGAGACAAACAGTGGTGGGTTACGCCTTCGGCTAACCCACCCTACGATTTCGGCGCAAGCATCCTCAATCGAACAGACTCGGCGTGTGGTTCACCAGCGCGCCTTCGATCTCGAGCATCTTCAGCTTCGTCACCACGCCGCCATTGGCCGAGAAGCCGCCGGGCTTGTTGCCGGCCGCCAGCACCCGATGGCAGGGCACGACGATCGGACACGGGTTGCGGCCCAGCGCCTGGCCGACGTCGCGCGACAGCTCGACACCGCCAAGCTGCTTGGCGATGTCGCCATAGGTGATGGTCTTGCCGGGCGGGATGGTACGGGCGATCTCGTAGACGCCGCGGTTGAAGTCGGGCACGCCGTCGAGATCGAGCGGGATGTCGGTGAGGTCATCCGGCTCGCCGGCGAGCAGCTTGACGATGCGATCAATCGCCTGCTGCACCTCCGAAGTCGGTTCCGCCTCGCTGGCATCGGCATGGCGCTGGCTGATGCGGGTGCGGATCTTCTGCTCGCCGCCCATCGGCAGCTGCGTGCCGTTGATGCCGCGCGGGCCCCAGGCGATGGCGCAGAGGCCGATCCGGGTGTCGAACAGGGCAAAATGCTGGTCGGTCATGGCTTGGTTCCTGGCTGCGTCCTTGTCGCATGCCCCCAATGTGATCTCTGGCCAAATCTAGGCTTGGAAATAGTTGCGATCCACCCGGTTTCCGGGAATCTTGCACAGGAGTTCCGCCCCTCTATCGCGAGCCCAGAATGCAAAGCCTCCACGTCAACGGATACGACATGCCCTATCTCGACGTGGGTGAAGACAGGGGTAGACCACCACTGGTCTGCGTGCATGGATCGCTCTCGGACTTCCGCATCTGGGGCTGCGTGCTCGGACCGATGACGCAGCGGCACCGGGTGATCGCCGTCAGCCTGCGGCACTTCTTCCCCGAGCAGTGGGACGGCCTCGGTGACACCTACTCGATCGCGCAGCATGTCGACGACGTCATCGCCTTCATCGAGAAGCTCGACCTCGGTCCGGTCGATCTGATGGGTCACTCCCGCGGCGGGCACATCTGCTTTCGTGTGGCGCAGGCGCGCCCCGACCTGTTGCGGCGGCTGATCCTGGCCGAGCCCGGCGGCGAGCTCGATGCGAGCCTCGATCCCGATTACGTCGGTGGCCCCTCGCCGCTCTTGGCGCGGTTCACGGCCTCGGCCGAGAAGATCGCGGCCGGCGATGTCGACGGCGGCCTTGCCGTCTTTGTGGACACGCTGGAGGGCGCCGGCACCTGGCCGCGGCTGCCGGCGATGGTGAAGCAGAATCTGCGCGACAACGCCTATACGCTGATCGGGCAGGTCCGCGACAACCGCCCGCCGTTCTCGAAGGCGGATGCGGAATCGATCAAGATGCCGACGCTGTTCATCCTGGGCGCGCGGACCAAGGGCCTGCTGCCGAAGGTGCTGCATGCGCTGGCCGCGCACGTGCCCTATTCGAAGACGGCAATCATCCCGAACGCGACGCATCCGATGTTCGAGCAGGCGCCGCAAAAATACTCCGAAGTTGTCCTGGACTTTCTGGCGGGCTGAGCATGCAGACCTTTCACGTCAACGGTTACGACATGGCCTATCTCGAAGTCGGGGAAGGCCCGCCGCTGGTCTGCGTGCACGGCACGCTCGGGGATTTCCGCACCTGGTATTCGGTGCTCGGCCCGCTGTCGAAGAGCCATCGGGTGATCTCGGTCAGCCTGCGGCATTTCTTTCCCGAGCATTGGGACGCCATCGGCGACGACTACAAGATGGCGCAGCACGTCGCTGATGTGATCGCCTTCATCGAGCAGGTGAGGCCCGCACCCGTCGATCTGATGGGACATTCGCGCGGCGGCCACATCGCCTTTCGCGTGGCGCAGGCGCGGCCTGATCTGTTGCGCAAGCTGGTGCTGGCCGAGCCCGGTGGCGATCTCGACGCCAGCCTGTCGGTCCCTGAAGGCACGCCCGCGCATCCGCCGCTGGCGGCGCGCACGGCGCGCTCGGTCGAGATGATCCGCGCCGGCGACATCGAGGGCGCGCTGCAGCACTTCTACGAGGGGATCGAAGGCGACGGCTCGTGGCGGCGCGTGCCGGCGGCGGCGAAGCAGCAATTGCGCGACAACGCCGTCACCTTCCTCGGCCAGATCAACGAGCAGCGCAGGCCCTATACGCTCGCGGATGCGCAGGCGATCAGGACGCCGACGCTCCTGATCGGCGGCGGCGCGACGACGGGAAGCCTGTCGGTGATGTGGCGCGTGCTGGCGGAGCACATCGCAGGAGCCAAGACGGCCGTGATCGCGAATGCCGGCCACTGGATGTTCGAGCAGGCGCCACTGGAATATGGTGAGGTGGTGAACAGGTTTTTGGCGGAGTGAGTGCGTGTAAGGAGCGCACCGCCGTTGATCTCCCTCGCCCCGCTTGCGGGGAGAGGGTGCGGTGAGGGGGAGCCTCCGCGCAGACGGTGACAGCGAGTCTCGCGGAGACTCCCCCTCACCCGGAATTTGCTGCGCAAATTCCGGCCTCTCCCTGCAAGCGGGGAGAGGCGAAGGAAGAGCCTCACACCTTCCACACGCCGACCGGCATCTTGATCGTCGCGTTGAGGCGGTTCCAGACGTTGATGGTCGCGATCGAGAGGATCAGGGTTGCGAGCTCGCGCTCGTCAAAATGCTTGGCGGCCTCGTTCCAGATCGCATCGGGCACCGGATCCTCACGGTCGGCGATACGGGTGACCGCCTCGGTCAGAGCCAGCGCGGCGCGCTCGGCTTCGGTGAAATAGGGGGTATCGCGCCAGGCCGAGACGGCGAACAGGCGCTCGTCGGTCTCGCCGACCTTGCGGGCGATCTTCGGGTGCATGTCGACGCAGACGCTGCAGCCATTGATCTGGCTGGCGCGCAGATGCACCAGTTCCAGGAGCTTTTCCGGCAGGCCCTGCTTGGTCAAATTGCCGAGAGATTGCAGGACATTCATGGCCTCGGGCAGGACCATGACGGGGTGATTCATGCGGGCGTGCATCATTGTCGTCTCCATCTGTCGAATTTCGAAAGTTCCGGTCACATTGGCCGGATTGCCTTCGTCATGGGCATGACGGATCGCGATGAGGGAATGTGACCGATGACCCCAAAAAACTTTGAAGACGATTTTCTCAGCCAACAGTTCGAGGCCAGCAGGGACCATTTGCGCGCGGTCGCCTACCGGATGCTGGGCTCCCGCGCCGAGGTCGACGATGCCGTGCAGGAGGCCTGGCTGCGGGTCAGCCGCTACGATACGTCCGATGTCGCGAACCTGCGCGGCTGGCTGACCACCGTGGTCGCGCGCATCTGCCTCGACATGCTGCGCGCGCGCAAATCGCGCCGCGAGGACCCGATGGGCCCACATGTGCCGGAGCCGGTCGACGAGACGCAGGAGCGCGAAGCGGAGATGGCCGATTCCGTCGGCGCGGCACTGCTGATCGTGCTGGAAACGTTGCAGCCGGCGGAGCGGCTCGCCTTCGTGCTGCACGACATGTTCGCGGTGCCCTTCGAGGAGATCGCGCCGATCGTCGGGCGCTCCGTCGATGCCTCGCGCCAGCTTGCTAGCCGTGCGCGGCGGCGCGTGCAGGGTGCGCCGGTGCCCGAGACGGACCTGTCGCGTCAACGCAAGATCGTCGATGCCTTCCTCAAAGCTTCGCGCGAAGGCAATTTCGAGGGGCTGCTTGCCGTGCTCGATCCCGACGTCGTCTTTCGCGCCGACCAGGCCGCGGTGCGGCTCGGTACGCTGCCGGAGATCCGCGGCGCGGATGCGGTCGCGCGGCTCTACAAGGGCCGTGCGCAAGCTGCACGGACGGCGCTGGTCGATGGCGAGATGGGTGTTGCGGTCATCCTCGGCGGGCAATTGCGCATCGCGCTGCGCGTGAGCTTCAGCGGCGACCGGATCGCGGCGATCGAGGCGGTGGCCGATGCAGAAGAGATCGCGGCGATCGAGGTCGAGGTGCTGGAGCGCTAGGCCGGCGTGGCATCGCACCTGTCCGGATGCTAGGCTTTCCGCACAATCGCGCGCTGCCGGCGCTCAAGACGCGAAAGGACGCAAGTCATGACATCCCGCCTCATTCCCCTGCTCGCACTATCCCTGCTCGGCCTCGCTGCCGGCGCCACGACTGCGCTCGCCGCCGCCGACGAGAAGCTGAAAGCCGCCGCCGAGCAGGAGAAGGCGCCGCTGATCGAGACCTTGCGCGACATGGTGATGATCGAGAGCGGCAGCAGCGACGCCGAAGGCCTTAAGAAGATGGCCGACTTCACGGAAGCCCGCCTGAAGGCGCTGGGCGCAACCACCGAGCGGCGCAAGACCACCGCGGGCACGCGCGCCGACATGGTGATCGCAACGTTCGAAGGCTCGGGCACGCGAAAACTGATGCTGATCGCGCATATGGACACGGTCTATCAGCGCGGCATCCTCGGCAGCGAGCCGTACCGTGTCGACGGCAACCGCATCTACGGCCCCGGCATCGCCGACGACAAGGGCGGCATCGCCGTGGTGCTGCATGCGCTCAAGATCCTGAAGGACGCCGGCTGGAAGGACTACGCGACGCTCACCGTGTCGTTCAATCCGGATGAGGAGGTCGGCTCGATCGGGTCGGGCGAGATCATCGCCGAGCTCGCCGATCAGCACGACGTCGTGCTCTCCTGCGAGCCGACGGTGGCTGCGCCCGTGGCCAAAAACGACGGGCTGCTGCTCGGGGCCAGCGGCACTGCGACGGCGAAAATGGAAGTGAAGGGCCGGGCCTCGCATGCGGGTGCCGCTCCCGATCTCGGCCGCAATGCGCTGATCGAGCTCGGGCACCAATTGGTGCAGACCAGGGATGTCGCCAAATCGATTCCCGGCACGCAGCTCAACTGGACCACTGCGCAGGCCGGCACCGTGCGCAACCAGATCCCGGAGAAGGCCGAGGCCGGCGGCGACATTCGCCTCACCATCCCCGACGGCATCGCCAAATTGCAGGCAGCGCTCGACGCCAAGCTGAAAGAGAAGCTCGTTCCCGACACCGAGACGACGGTGACGATCACGCCGGGCCGCCCGCCCTTCGTCGCCAGCGATCGCGGCCGCGCACTCGCCGAGATGGGCCAGGCGGTCTATGCCGAGATCGACCGCAAGCTCGACATCGCCGAGATGACCGGCGGGGCCACCGACGCCGGCTACGCCAATCGCAGCGGCAAGGCGGTCGTGGTCGAGAGCTTCGGCCTCGCCGGCTTCGGCTACCACGCCCGCGACGAATTCATCGACACCAACTCGATCGTGCCGCGGCTCTATCTGATGAGCCGGATGCTGATCGAGCAGGGCAAGAAAAAATAGGCGCCAAACCGGGCCAGATCATTGTCGCGAAAACAACCCCATGCACAGTAGACGGCCCTAGCGATATCAATGGCTTAGTGGACCCCCAAATAGCGCCTGTGGCGGCGTCCGGCCGTGCTTGACGCCATCGGCCTCCCGCAGTACGTTCGATTACGGAATTCCGTATTCCCTCTCAAGTTTCGGAGTCGCCGGCGTGATCCCCCTCGACCCGCTCCCGAACCTGATCGACCAGGTCTATGTGCGCATCCTGGAGGCGATCTCCGATCGCACGCTGCGGCCGGGCCAGCGCATCCGGCAGAACGAGCTCGCCGACAAGCTCGGCGTGTCGCGCCAGCCGGTGTCGCACGCGTTGCATCTGCTGCATCGGCAGGGTCTCGTCGCCGAAAGCGGCCGGCGCGGCTTTGAGGTCACCCAGCTCGATCCCGCGCGCATCCGCCAGCTCTACGAGGTGCGCGGCGCCCTCGATGCACTCGCCGCCAGGCTCGCCGCGACGCGCGCCGCAAGCGACGCGGCAGGACGCACGCGGCTTGAGGCGGCGCTCGCCGCCGGGCGCCGCATCGATCGCAACACGTCGCTTGCCGAGCTCATCACCCTCGACGTCGATTTTCATCGCGCGATCTACCAGCTCGCCGGCAATCCCGTGATCGAGGAGACGATCGCGCCGCAATGGCCGCATATGCGCCGCTCGATGGCGACGGTGCTGTCGGAGCTCGACTATCGCGGCAGCGCCTGGGCCGAGCATGCGACGATCGCCGGACACATTCTCGCGGGCGAGGCGAATGCCGCCGAACGCGCGGCACTCGCGCATGCGCAGACGGCGGGACGGATGACCGAGGAGAGATTGAGGGCGACGGACGAGGCGGCGGCGTAGCCGTTTGCGCCGTCATTCCGGACGCGCGAAGCGCGATCCGGAATCTCGAGGTTCCGGGTTCGGTCCTGCGACCGCCCCGGAACGACAACAAAAACAAAACAACAGGAGGACGACCCATGAAACTGTCGCAGGAGCAATTGGAGTTCTTCCACCGCGAGGGCTGGCTGTTTTTGCCCGAATTGTTCAGCCAGGAGGAGGTCGATCTGCTCGCGCGCGAGGCGGTCGGCATCTACGATGCCAACCGGCCGGAGGTCTGGCGCGAGAAGAGCGGCGCGCCGCGCACGGCGTTTGCCGCGCATCTCTACAACGAGGCCTTCCGCATCCTGGGCGCGCATCCGCGCATGATCGACCCGGTCGAGCAATTGTTCGGCGAGCCTGTCTACATGCACCAGTTCAAAATCAACGCGAAATCGGCCTTCACCGGCGACGTCTGGCAATGGCACCAGGATTACGGCACCTGGAAGCGCGACGACGGAATGCCGGAGCCGCGCGCGATGAACATCGCGATCTTCCTCGACGAGGTGATGCCGATCAACGGTCCCCTGATGCTGGTGCCGCGCAGCCAGAATGCCGGCGATCTCGAAGCCTCGCATGACCTTGCCACCACGTCCTACCCGCTGTGGACGCTGGACGAGTCAACAGTGACGCGCCTCGTCGAGCAGGGCGGCATCGTGGCGCCCACTGGCAAGCCCGGCGGCATGCTGATGTTCCACGGCAATCTCGTGCACGGCTCGGCCGGCAACATCACGCCCTACCCGCGCAAGATCGTGTACCTGACACTGAACGCGGTCTCGAACCATATCCGCACCCCGACGCGGCCCGAGTACATCGCCCACCGCGATTTCGCGCCGATCAAGACGGTGGACGACGACGCCCTGCTGCGGCTCGCACGTGCCCCGCGGCAGGCGGCGGAGTAAGCTGTCATTCCGGGGCGACGCGTAGCGTCGAGCCCGGAATCCATTGAGCCGCAGAAACCGCGGATAAATGGATTCCGGGCTCGCGCTTCGCGCGCCCCGGAATGACGAACGCTGATAGTTCGCATCGCCCATTACACTCTTGGACATTTCCCATGAACCTCTTCCGCCTCCTCCAGGCCCGCGCGTCCGCCGGCAAGCCTGTGCGTGTCGCGCTGATCGGCGCGGGCAAATTCGGCTCTATGTTTCTGGCTCAGGTGCCGCACACGCCGGGGCTGGAGGTGCCCATCATCGTCGACATCGACCGCGAGCGCGCGCGCGAGGCCTGCCGCACGGTCGGCTGGGATGCGGCGCGCATTGCCGCGACCGTGTTCACCGATGACGGCGCACGCGCGATTGCCGGCGGCGCAATGGACGTGGTGGTGGAAGCGACCGGCAATCCGGCCGTCGGCATCAAACACGCGCGCGCCGCGATCGCGGCGGGCAAGCATATCGTGATGGTGAATGTCGAGGCCGACGTGCTGGCAGGCCCGCTGCTCGCCGAGGAAGCGCGCAAGGCGGGCGTGGTCTATTCGCTCGCCTATGGCGACCAGCCGGCGTTGACGGCGGAGATGGTCGACTGGGCCCGCGCCACCGGCTTTCGCGTCGTCGCCGCCGGCAAGGGCACGAAATATCTGCCGGCCTATCACGACGTGACGCCGGACGGCGTCTGGCAGCATTACGGCCTGACCGCCGGCGAAGCGCAGTCCGCCGGCATGAATCCGCAGATGTTCAACTCCTTCCTCGACGGCACCAAGTCGGCGATCGAGATGGCCGCAATCGCCAATGCCTGCGGCCTCGACGTGCCGACGGAGGGACTGTTGTTTCCGCCCTGCGGCGTCGACGACCTGCCGCATATCATGCGGCCGCGATCGCGCGGTGGCGTGCTCGAGCGCTCCGGCGTGGTCGAAGTCGTCTCCTCGCTCGAGCGCGACGGACGGCCGGTGTTTCGCGACCTGCGCTGGGGCGTCTATGTCGTGCTGGAGGCTCCGAACGACTATGCCGCGGACTGCTTCAAGCAGTACGGCCTCAAGACCGATGCGAGCGGACGCTTTGCTGCGATGTACAAGCCCTATCATCTGATTGGGCTCGAGCTGAACATCTCGGTGCTGTCGGCCGCGTTGCGGGGCGAGCCGACCGGCCAGCCCTACGGCTTCCGCGGCGACGTCGCGGCGGTGGCAAAACGCGATCTGCGCGCCGGCGAGATGCTGGACGGCGAAGGCGGCTACACGGTGTGGGGCAAGCTGGTGCAGGCCGCCGCGAGCCTCAAGGCGGGCGCCCTGCCGATCGGCCTCGCGCATCGCTTGAAGCTGAGGCATGACGTCGCGCACGGCGCGGTCGTGCGCTGGAGCGACGTCGAATTCGACGCCGCCAACGAGACGGTGAAGATCCGCAAGGCCATGGAGGCCGCCTTCGCAGTGCAGCATTGAACGGCTGCGCCGGTAGCGCAACCAAAGTGCGCTTGATTTGCGGAACCCCTTTCGTCATCCTGAATGGGATCCGGGAATACTGAATTTCGGACACCAGGAAACGTCGGCCTGCGGCGAACATCAAAGCGGCAACAAGACCGCGATCCCTCGTCGAGGACTCGACAACACCCAGAGGGGAAACGAATGGAACGTCGTAAATTCCTGACGGCAGGCGGATTGGGCCTTGCCGCGAGTGCCGTTGCTGCGCCGGCGATCGCACAATCGATGCCGGAGGTGAAGTGGCGGCTCGCCGCGAGCTGGCCCAAGGCGCTCGACACGCTCTATGGCGGCTGCGAATATTTCTGCAAGCGCGTCGCCGAAGTCACCGACAACAAATTCCAGATCCAGCCGTTCGCTGCCGGCGAGATCGTCCCGGGCCTCCAGGTGCTCGACGCCGTGTCGAACGGCACCGTCGAGATGGGCAATACGGCGCTGTATTACTATTGGGGCAAGAACCCGGCCTTCACCTTCGGCACGTCGCTGCCGTTCGGCCTGAACACGCGCGCGCATATCTCTTGGCTGCTGTTCGGCGGCGGGCAGGACCTGCTCAACAATCTCCTCAAGGAGCATAACACGATCGGCGTTCCAACCGGCTCGACCGGCGCCCAGATGGGCGGCTGGTTCCGGAAGGAGATCAAGTCGATGGAGGATTTCAAGGGCCTCAAATTCCGCGTCGGCGGCTTCGCCGGGACCATCATCGCCAAGGTCGGCGGCGTACCGCAGCAGATCGCGGGCGGCGACATCTATCCGGCGCTGGAGAAGGGAACGATCGACGCGGCCGAATGGGTCGGGCCCTATGACGACGAGAAGCTCGGCTTCGTGAAGGTCGCGAAATTCTACTACTATCCAGGCTGGTGGGAAGGCACCGGCCAGGGCCACAACATCATGAATCTCGACAAGTGGAACACGCTGCCCAAGCACTACCAGGCCGCGATCGAGATGGCCTCACGCGATACCTTCACGTGGGTCACCGGGAAATACGATTACGTCAACCCGCCGGCGCTGAAGCGCCTGCTGGTGGCGGGCGCAATCCTGAAGCCGTTCCCGCAGGAGGTGCTGGAGGCCTGCTACTCCGCCGCGAACGAGATTTACGCGGATCTCTCCAAGACCAACCCGCACTTCGCCAAGATGTACGCGAGCCTGTCCGCGTTCCGGAACGAATCGCTCGCCTGGATGCAGGTCGCCGAGCTCAGCTACGACAGCTTCATGATGCGGATGCGCACGCGGACGTGAGGCAGTGAGCCGATAGGTCGAACCACGCTGAAGGTGTCATCGCCCGGCTCGACCGGGCGATCCGGTATCTCAGAGACTGTGGTGGAACGGCAAGATCAAAACGACGAAAGCCCCGGAGATCTCTCCGGGGCTTTCGCTTTGGTCTATCAATGCGTCCACGCGCGAGGCGGCGACTAGATCAACCCGCCCGCGTCGGCGACGCGGCGCTGGTGATAGTCGGTGTCGCCGAACGTGTTCTCGATCATGGTCAGGCGCTTGAAGTAGTGGCCGATCTTCGCCTCCATGGTCATGCCGATGCCGCCGTGGAGCTGGATCGACTGCTGGCCGACGAATTTCAGTGACTTGCCGATCTGCACCTTGGCCGCGGCGACCGCGTTGGAGCGTTCCTTGGCGTTCTCGAAGTCGTTCGCCATGGTTGCGAACATCGACATCGAGCGCGCCTGCTCGGCCGCGACGAACATGTCGGAGGCACGATGCTGGAGCGACTGGAACGAGCCGATCGCGACGCCGAACTGCTTGCGCGTCTTGATGTACTCGACCGTGGTCTTGAGCGACTCGTCCATCAGGCCGACCGCTTCGGCGCAAAGCGCGACGCGGGCTTCGTCGACGACGCGTTCGATCAGCGCGAGCGAATCCTCGGGATTGCCGATCGCGGCATCCGCGCCCACCTCGACACCGGTGAAGGTGATATCGGCGGCGTGCAGGCCGTCCTGGGTCGGGTAGGATTTCCTGGTGACGCCCTTGGCATTCGCGGGCACCAGAAACACGCCGATCCCGGCCTTGTCGCGGCGGTCACCCCTGGTGCGGGCGGTCACGATGAGCGTGGCGGCGTTCTCGCCGTTGAGCACGACGAATTTTTCGCCGTCGATGATCCAGCCGTCGCCCTTCTTCTTCGCGGTCGTCGACACATCGAACAGATCGTAGCGGGAGTTCTTCTCGAGCTGGGCAAACGCAAGCGTCTTGCTGCCGTCGATGATCCCGGGCACATGCGCAGCCTTCTGCGCATCGCTGCCGGCGTGGCGCAGGAAGCCGCCGCCGATCACGACGGTTGCGAGATAGGGCTCGAGCACCAGCGCTTTGCCGAGCGCTTCCATCACGATCATGGTCTCGACACCGCCGCCGCCGAAGCCGCCATCGGCCTCCGCGAACGGCAGGCCGAGCAGGCCCTGCTCGGCGAGCTTGCCCCAGACGGCCTGGCTCCAGCCGCCCTTCTCCTTCATGTACTTCTTGCGGCTCTCGAAATCGTAGGAATCGGTCAGCAGGCCGTCGATGCTTTCCTTGAGAAGCCGCTGCTCCTCGGACAGATCAAAATCCATTTTTCTCTCCAAATCGGCGGGAATTGCCCTGCCGTCGCCTCACCCTCAGACGTCATCCCCGCGAAGGCGGGGATCCAGTAAACGCAGCCGCCTGCCGTACTCACGACCGCCGCGGCGTACTGGGTCCCCCGCCTTCGCGGGGGACGACACCGTCATTGTTGACTCACAGCCCCAGCACCGCCTTGGCGATGATGTTGCGCTGGATCTCGTTGGAGCCGCCGTAGATCGAGACCTTGCGGTTGTTGAAGTAGCTCGGCGCGATCTGGGCGGTCCACTCCATGGCTTCGTTGGAGCCGTCGTCGCCGTGCACGTCGTAAGGCGCGGCGAACGGGCCGATCACTTCCATCAAGAGCTCGGTGGTGGTCTGCTGGATCTCGGAGCCCTTGATCTTCAGCACGGACGAGGCCGGATTGGGCTTGCCCTTGCCGTGCTTGCCTTCGTCGGCGACGACGCGGAGCTGCGTCAGCTCGAGCGCCTTCAGCTCGATCTCGCACGCGGCCAGCTTCTCGCGGAAGGCGGCGTCCTGGATGATCGGCTTGCCGCCGGATTCGACCTTGGAGGCCAGATCGCGGATGCGGCGCAGCCGCTCCTTGGAGACGCCGACCCGCGCGATGCCGGTGCGCTCATTGCCGAGCAGGAATTTGGCGTAATCCCAGCCCTTGTTCTCCTCGCCGATGAGGTTCTCGTACGGCACTTCGACGTCGTCGAAGAACACCTCGTTGACCTCGACGCCGCCGTCGATGGTCTGGATCGGGCGCACGGTGACGCCCTTCGACTTCATCGAGAACACGATGAAGGAGATGCCCATCTGCTTCTTGGCGCCGGGATCGGTGCGGCAGAGGCAGAAGATCATGTCGGCGTGCTGGGCCAGCGTCGTCCAGGTCTTCTGGCCGTTGATGATCCACTTGTCGCCCTTGCGCTCGGCTTTCGTCTTCAGCGAGGCGAGATCGGAGCCGGAGCCGGGCTCGGAGAAGCCCTGGCACCACCAATCGTCAACGTTGGCAATGCGCGGCAGATACTTCTTCTTCTGCTCCTCGTTGCCGAAGGTGTAGATGACGGGGCCGACCATGCTGACGCCGAAGGCGAGCGGCTGCGGCGCCGGATAGGACTGCAGCTCCTCGTTGAAGATGTAGTGCTGCACGGATGTCCAGCCGGTGCCGCCATATTGCTTGGGCCAGTGGCTGACGCCCCAGCCCTTCTTGTTGAGGATGCGCCACCACGTCACCATCTCGTCCTTCGAGAGGTGACGGCCCTCGACCAGCTTGCGCCGCGTATCCGGCGGCACGTTGTCGCGGAAGAATGACCGTACTTCCTCGCGAAACGCCTGCTCTTCTTTCGTGAATGCGAGATCCATCGGATCCTCCTGTGAGCTTCTTTTGTCGTCCCGGCGAAGGCCGGGACCCATAACCACAACTCTTCATTGTCCTGCACAGGCCATTATCGTCTGTGCCCCATACTCCTGCCGCGGAGTATGGGTCCCGGCTCCCGTGCGCAATTGCGCACTAGGCCGGGACGACAACTACTGCAGCACCTCGAACAATCCCGCCGCGCCCATGCCGCCGCCGACGCACATGGTGACGACCGCGTACTTGGCCTTGCGGCGGCGGCCTTCGATCAGGGCGTGGCCGGTCAGGCGCGCGCCGGACATGCCGTAGGGATGGCCGACCGAGATCGCACCGCCGTCGACATTGATCTTCTCGGGATCGATGCCGAGCTTGTCGCGGCAATACAGCACCTGCACCGCGAAGGCTTCGTTCAGCTCCCAGAGGCCAATGTCGTCGACGGTGAGGCCGTGGCGCTTGAGCAGGCGCGGCACGGCGAAGACCGGGCCGATGCCCATCTCGTCCGGCTCGCAGCCGGCGGAGACGAAGCCGCGGAAGATGCCGAGCGGCTGCAGGCCGCGCTTCGCCGCTTCCTTGTCGCTCATGATGACGGAGGCGCTGGCGCCGTCCGAGAGCTGGCTGGCGTTGCCGGCGGTGATCGAAAAACCTTCGCCGCGCACGGGCTTGAGGCCGGCGAGGCCCTCGGCGGTGGTCTCGGGGCGCGGACCCTCGTCCTGCGAGAGCGTGACGTCCTTGAAGGAGACCTCGCCGGTCGCCTTGTCCGTGACCGCCATTTTGGTGGTGATCGGCGCGAGCTCGTCCTTGAACTTGCCGCCCTGCTGGGCTGCCGCGGTGCGGCGCTGGCTCTCCAGCGAATATTCGTCCTGCTTCTCGCGCGAGATGCCGTAGCGCTTGGCGACGATTTCGGCCGTGTCGATCATGGGCATGTAGACCTCGCCCTTGATCTTGAGCAGTGCCGGGTCCTGGGCGTGGAAGCCGTTCATCTTGTCGTTCTGCACCAGCGAGATCGACTCGCCGCCGCCGCCGACCGCGATCTCGACGCCGTCGAAGATCACCGAGCGCGCGGCGAGCGCGATGGCCTGGAGGCCCGAGGCGCATTGCCGGTCGATGGTGGTGCCGGCGACGGTGACGGGAAGGCCGGCCCGGAGCAGCGCCTTGCGCGCGATGTTGCCGCCGGTCGCCCCCTGCTGGAGGGCGGCGCCCATCACGACGTCCTCGACCTCCTTCGGATCGACCTTGGCGCGGGCGACGGCTTCGCCGATGGCGTGGCCGAGCAGCGTGGCGCCCTCGGTGGCGTTGAGCATGCCGCGATAGGCCTTGCCGATCGGCGTGCGGGCGGTGGAAACGATGACGGCGTCGGTCAAGAGCGACCTCCTGATACGGTTTTGGTGGATTGTGACGATTTCTGCTGCTGGCGCAATTCGTGACGCGACAGCTTTCCGACCGGTGTGCGCGGCAAATCGTCGACGAAGGCGACCTCGGCCGGCAATTCGTGCTTACCGAGCTTGCCGGCGAGCTGGGTGCGCAGCTCCTCGAGCGAGAACGGTTTGGCGTCGGGCCTCAGCTTGATGAAGGCCTTGGCGGCCTCGCCGCGATACTGGTCGGGAATGCCGAGCACGATCACCTCGTGCACGCCGGGAATGGTGTAGATCGCCTGCTCGATCATCTGCGGATAGACGTTGAAGCCGCCGGAGATGATCATGTCCTTCTTGCGGTCGACCAGGAAGAAATAGCCGTCGGTATCGACATAGCCGATGTCGCCGGTGAGGAAGCGGCCGTCGATGAAAGCCTCCGCGGATCCCGCTGGCTTGTTCCAGTACCCCTTGGTGACGTTCGGGCCCTTGATGCGGATCTCGCCGACTTCGCCAGGCGGCAGCACTTTTGTCGGATCGTCCAGCGACACCACGTCGAGCTCGATGCCGGGCAGCATCAGGCCGATCGAGCCGGGCTTGTCCGGTCCTGTCGGCGGATGGCCGGTGCCGGGCGAGCAGGTCTCGGTCATGCCCCAGCCGCTGCGCAGCTTCTTGCCGACCTTGCGCTCGAAGAAGCTGGCGATCTCCACCGGCAGCGGCGCGCCGCCGGAGCCGATCGTGGCGAGCGAGGAGAAATCGCGCTTGTCGAGATCCGGCAACGCCGCGATCGCGATCCACATCGTCGGCACGCCCGGAAAGTATGTCGCGCGCTTGACCTCGATGTCGCGCATCACGGCCTCGACGTCGAAACGCTGGTGCAGCGAGATCAGGTTGCCGCGGTGGAGCGAGGACAGCAGCACGACGGTGAGCGCATAGATGTGAAACAGCGGCAGCACGCAGATCACGCGCTCGATGACGTCGCCGCGCGTCGCGCGCGACGGCTTGCCCCAGACGTCGTAGATCGACACCGCCGAGGTGAGGTTGCCGTGCGTGAGCATCGCGCCCTTGGGCAGGCCGGTGGTGCCGCCGGTATATTGCAGCAGGGCGACGTCGTCGGCTGTCACTTTCGGCCATTCTGCCGGCGCGGCCGCGCCCTCGACGAAGGCTTTGAACGTGACGATGCGGGGATCGTCGGGGATCGCCGCCTGCGGCGTGCCGACCTTGCCCCAATTGTCGTCCTCGCAGACGACGAGGCGGTCGATCAGGCCCTTCTCCAGGAATTTCAGCGCGGTCGGCAGCAGCGCGGCGAGGTTGGAGGTGACCAGAACGCGCGAGCCGGAGTCGGACACCTTGTGCGTCAGCGCGATCTCGCCGTCGAGCGGAGAAAGGTGCGCGACGCGGCTGCCTGCCTTCAGCGCACCGAAGAAATTGACGGGGTGATCAGGCGTGTTGCCGAGGAACAGCGCGACGGAGGTGTTCTTGCCGCAGCCGGCGCGGAGGAACGCCGCCGCTGCGCGCTCGGCCATCGCGGCGAGCTCGGTGTAGGTGATCGGACGGTCGCGGAATTCCAGCGCCGTGCGCGGGCCGTAATCGGCGGCGGCTTTCGACAAGAGGTCAGGCAGCGAGCCCTGGACGATGGTGTCGTCCCAACGCACGCCCTCGGGATAAAACTGTTCGCCGGGATGGGTCATTTCAGTTCGTTACTCTGCGACGCTAGCAGCGATTCCAAGTGAGGTGAGCACACTGCCCGAGCTCCCTTCCCCCTTGCGGGGAAGGGTTGGGGAAGGGGGTAGCCACAAACTCTGACCTCGCCCGGGGCTACCCCCCTCCCTGCCCCTCCCCCGCAAGGGGGGAGGGAACGGAGAGGGAGTCGCCCGGAGCCGGATTTCGCGGCCACTGCGCCCAATTCGATCACGCCGCTTTCGACGCCGCCGCCAGCGAGGCGAAGGTCTTGCCCTCCGCCGCGAGCTTCTTCAGCAGCGGTGCGGGCTCGAGGCTGGGGTCGTTGGTCTCCTTGGCGTAGAACGACAGGCGATCGGCGATGTGCTTGAGGCCGACGGTGTCGGCCCAGAACATCGGGCCGCCGCGATAGATCGGCCAGCCGTAGCCGTAGAGCCAGACCACGTCGATGTCGGAGGGGCGCGCCGCGATGCCCTCTTCGAGGATCTTCGCACCCTCGTTGATCATCGGATACATCATGCGCTCGAGGATCTCCTCGTCGCTGACGGCGCGCTTCTTGCGGCCTAGACGCAGCAGCGTCTCGTCGATCAGCTTCTCGACTTCAGGATCGGGCAGCGCCGAGCGCGAACCGGCTTCGTACTTGTAGTAGCCCTTGCCGGTCTTCTGGCCGAAACGGCCGGCTTCGCAGAGTGCGTCCGCGATCTCCGACTTGATGCCGCGGTCCTTGCGCGAGCGCCAGCCGATGTCGAGGCCGGCGAGGTCGCCCATCGCAAACGGGCCCATCGGCATGCCGAACTTGGTGACGACGGCATCGACCTGCTGCGGCAAGGCGCCTTCGAACAGCAGCTTCTCGGACTGCTTGCCGCGCTGGGCCAGCATGCGGTTGCCGACGAAGCCGTCGCAGACGCCGACCACGGCCGGCACCTTTGCGATTTTACGCGCGATCGTGACGGCCGTGACGAGGGCATCCGGCGCGGTCTTGTCGGCGCGCACGATCTCGCACAGCTTCATGACGTTGGCCGGCGAGAAGAAGTGCATGCCGAGCACGTCCTGCGGACGCTTGGTCGACTTCGCGATCTCGTCGATGTTGAGATACGAGGTGTTCGAGGCGAGCACCGCGCCCGGCTTGACGTACTGGTCGAGCTTGCCGAACACTTCCTTCTTCACCGCCATGGTCTCGAACACGGCTTCGATCACCAGGTCAGCATCACCGACGTTCTCGATGCCGACGACGCCGTTGATCAGCGCCATGCGCTTGGCGGGCGCGTCAGCCGGGATGCCGCCGCGCGCCGCGGTCGCTTCCCAGTTCTTCTGCATGATACCGAGGCCGCGCTTGAGCTGCTCCTCGCCGGTCTCGATCAGGGTGACGGGAACGCCGGCATTGGCAAAGGACATCGCGATGCCGCCGCCCATGGTGCCGGCGCCGAGAATGGCAACACGGTTGACGGGACGCGACTTGGTGCCTTCAGGGACGCCCGCGATCTTGCTGGCCTCGCGCTCGGCGAAGAAGGCATAGCGCTGCGCCTTGGACTGGTCGCTGGCGACCAGCTTGAGGAAGCCCTCGCGCTCCTTCTTCAGGCCCTCGTCGAACGGAAGATCGATGGCGTAGCCGACCGCGTCGGCAGCCGCGAACGGCGCTTCCAGGCCGCGCGACTTCTTGGTCATGGCGGCAACCGCATTGGTGAAGATCGAGCGGTCGGCCTTGGCGGCCGCGATCTTGGAATCGTCGTCGCGCAGGCGGCGCAGCGGACGCTTCTCGGCGAGCAATTTGCGGACGAAGGCCTCGCCGCCGGAGGCCGGACCTTCGATGATCTCCTCGATCAGGCCGTTCTTCAGCGCTTCCGCCGCGCCGATCGGATCACCGCCGACGATCATCTTGACCGCGAGCTCGGGGCCGACCGCGCGCGGCAGGCGCTGGGTGCCGCCGGCGCCCGGCAGCAGGCCGAGCTTCACTTCGGGCAGGCCGAGCTTGGCCTCTTTCACCGCAACGCGGAAATGGCAGGCCAGCGCGACCTCGAGGCCGCCGCCGAGCGCGGTGCCGTGAATTGCGGCAACGACCGGCTTCGGCGAGTTCTCGATCTCGGACAGCACGTCGTTGAGGGCGGGCGGCTTCGGCGGCTTGCCGAATTCGGTGATGTCGGCACCGGCGATGAAGGTGCGGCCGGCACAGGTCAGCACGATGCCCTTGATCGCGGGATCGGCGATTGCGGCCTTGATGCACTCCAGAATGCCACCGCGGACTGCGGCACTCAGCGCATTGACCGGAGGGCTGTTGACCGTGACGATCCCGACTTCGTCATGACGCTCAAGCTTGACCACTTCGCTCACGGTTTCCCTCCTTGGTGGGGATTTACTTTTGTTCGATTTCGCGGTGCGGAATTTAATTCCGCATCTTGACGGCAGGGTTATTTTGAAGCACGCACGTTGTCAACGACTCCGCGCAAGAAGCAGATCAGGGATGAAGCGTACAGGAAAGAAGACTGCGACCGATCGGAATTTCGTCGTCGCGCTTTCCCGCGGACTTGATGTATTGCGCGCATTCCAACCCAGCGACGGCCTTCTCGGCAACCAGGAGATCGCGGCCCGCACCAACCTGCCCAAGCCGACCGTTTCGCGCCTGACCTACACGTTGACGAAGCTCGGTTATCTGACGCCGGTTCCCCGCTTCGAGAAATATCAGCTCGCGCCGGCCGCGATGGCGCTCGGTTATGCGGCGTTGTCCAATCTCGGTGTTCGACATTTGTCCGAGCCGTTTCGCGAGGAAGTGATGCGCGCGACCGGCGGCGCGGTCGCGATCGGGGGCCGCGACCGTCACAGCATGATCTATTTCGGGCAGAGCCGTGGCAGCGAGACGGTCGGCGTTCAACTCGACGTCGGCTCCCGCGTGCCGATCGCAACCAGCGCAATGGGCCGCGCCTATTTCTGGGCGCTGGCCGAAGAAGATCGCGCCGAGCTGTCGCGCGTCCTGCGCGAGCATTACGGCAGCCGCTGGCCGAAGATGCGCGATGGCCTCGAACGTTCCGGCGAGACCGTCGCGAAATACGGCTTTGCGATTTCCGTCGGCGACTGGCACGACGACATCGGCGCCGCCGGCGTCGCGCTCAAGCTCAACGATGGAACCGGACCTTACGCATTCAATTGCGGCGCGCCCGCATTCCGCTTCACGGAAGAGCGTTTGATCAACGACATTGGACCGCGTCTGCTTGCGATGGTAAGGAACATCGAAGCGGCACTCGGGGGTCTGATGCCGCATTCCAAAAAAGAAGTCAGCAAAAAGCTGAAATCAGGAGGAAAAGTTGCGCGTGTGGCCGAGGGGTTCAGATAGCCTTTGTCATGATCGGGAGCGGTTCGCATCGCCCCGTCGCCCACTGAAATTCGCGGGCGAGACGAGATGACGCAGGCACAGCTCGCGCAGGGGACATCGCCCCTGCTCGCGGTTCGCGACGTCAGCGTCGTGTTCGGCGGCATCATTGCGCTCAACGGTGTGTCCTTCGACATGCACAAGGGCCAGATCCTCGGATTGATCGGCCCCAACGGCGCCGGCAAGACGACGCTCTTCAACTGCCTGTCGCGGCTCTACCAGCCGTCGTCCGGCGACATCCTGATGGAGGGCGCGAGCATCCTGTCGCGGCCGCCGCACCGGATCGCCGAGATCGGCATCGGCCGCACCTTCCAGAACGTGGCGTTGTTTCCGAACCTGTCGGTGATGGACAACGTCCGCGTCGGCACGCATGCGCGCACCTCCAGCGACATCATCAGCGACTCGCTGCGCCTCGCCTGGATTCGCCGCAGCGAGACCGACGTCAACAAGAAGGTGCACGAGATCCTCGCCTATCTCGACCTCGAGGACGTCGCCCACACCGTGGTGTCCGGCCTGCCCTTCGGCACCCAGAAGCGCGTCGAGCTGGCGCGCGCGCTGGCGGCGGACCCGAAGATCCTGCTGCTCGACGAGCCGGCCGGCGGCCTCAACCACGAGGAAGTCCACGTGCTCGGCGACCTGATCCGCCGCATCCGCGACGACCGCCACATGACCGTGCTGCTGGTCGAGCATCACATGGGCCTCGTGATGTCGATCGCCGACCACGTCGTCGCGCTCAATTTCGGCAAGAAGCTCGCGGAAGGCACGCCCGCGCAGGTGCAGGCGGACCCCGACGTCATCAAGGCCTATCTCGGGAGCAAGGACCAATGACGACGCTGCTCAACGTCAAGGACCTGCGCGCCTATTACGGCCAGGTCCAGGCGCTCCATGGCCTCTCCTTCTCGCTCAACGAGGGCTCGCTGACGACGCTGCTCGGCGCCAATGGCGCCGGCAAGACCACCACCTTGCGCGCGATCTGCAACATGGTGCGTTCCACCGGTGCGATCGAGTTCGAAGGCAAGCCGCTCAACAACCGCTCCACCGAGAGCATCGTGCGGTTCGGCATCGCCCACGTGCCGCAGGGCCGCGGCACCTTCACGACGATGACGGTCGAGGAGAACCTCCAGCTCGGGGCCATCACCCGCAAGGACAGCGCCGGCATCGTTTCCGACATCGAGCGCATGTATGCGCATTTCCCGGTGCTGAAGCAGCGCCACACCCAGCAGGCCGGCACGCTCTCGGGCGGCGAGCAGCAGATGCTCGCGGTCGCCCGTGCGCTGATGCTGCGACCCCGGCTGATGCTGCTCGACGAGCCGTCCTTCGGCCTCGCGCCGCTGGTCGTGCGCGACCTGTTCGGCATCCTCGGCAAGATCAACCGCGAGGACAAGGTGTCGATCCTGGTGGTCGAGCAGAACGCCCAGCTCGCGCTCGAGCTCGCCGATAAGGCCTACGTGATCGAGACCGGACGCATCGTGATGTCGGGCAATGCCAAGGACATCGCGAACAACGAAGAAATCCGCAAATCCTATCTGGGTTACTGAGGAGCCGGCACGATGGAGCTGTTCACCAACCAAGTGCTGGCCGGCATCGCCACGGGCGCGATCTATGCCTGCATGGCGCTCGCGGTCGTCATGATCTACCAGGCCATCGACCATCTCAACTTCGCGCAGGGTGAGATGGCGATGTTCTCGACCTTCACCTCCTGGCAGCTGATGCAGTGGGGCATCCCCTACTGGGCCGCTTTCGTCATCACGCTGGCGCTCTCCTTCGTCGCCGGCATCGCGATCGAGCGCATTCTGTTCAAGCCTCTGGCGAAGGCGCCGGTGCTGACCAACGTCGCCGGCTTCATCGCGCTGTTCGCGATCATCAACTCCTCGGCCGGCCTGATCTGGGACTTCACCATCAAGCAATATCCGACCCCGTTCGGCTCATCGCCGTTCCTCGGCAGCCAGCTGATCTCGACCCACCAGGCCGGCATGATCGGCGTCACCGTGCTGCTGCTGCTCGGCCTCTACTTCTTCTTCCAGTACACGCGCATCGGCCTCGCCATGCGCGCGGCCGCCTCGGTGCCTGAATCGGCCCGCCTCGTCGGCATTAACACGTCCTGGATGATCGCGCTCGGCTGGGGCATGGCGACCGCGATCGGCGCGATCGCCGGCATGCTGATCGCCCCCGTCGTGTTCCTGGAGCCGAACATGATGGGCGGCGTGCTGATCTACGGCTTTGCCGCCGCAGTGCTCGGCGGTCTCACCAGCCCGTTCGGCGCCGTGGTCGGCGGCTTCCTGGTCGGCATCTTCGAGAACCTCGCCGGCACCTACATCCCCGGCGTCGGCAACGAGCTGAAACTGCCGATCGCGCTCGCGCTGATCATCTCCGTCCTGGTCGTCAAACCCGCTGGCCTGTTCGGCCGGCACATCGTCAAGCGAGTTTGATCATGAGCGCAGCAGAAGAAGTCGTCGCCGAAGGCCACCAGGCGGTCGAGGCTGTTCCGAAGCGGGCCATGACGCTGGGCACCGGCACCTCGCTGGTGGTGCTGGCGGCACTGCTGATCGCGCCCGTCTTCGTCAAGAACTTCATCATCTTCCAGATGACGATGCTCCTGATCTACGGGCTCGCGGTGCTGGCGCTGAACATCCTGACCGGCGGCTCCGGCCAGTTCTCGCTCGGCCAGAGCGCGTTCTACGCGGTCGGCGCCTATACGACCGCGGTGCTGATGGAGCACTTCAACGTCAATTACGCGCTTACGCTGCCGATCGCCGGCGTCGTCTGCTTCGGCTTCGGCTTCCTGTTCGGCCAGCCGGCGCTGCGGCTCTCCGGCGTCTACCTCGCGCTCGCGACCTTCGCGCTCGCCACGGCCATGCCGCAGCTCCTCAAGCTGAACTTCCTCGAGCACTGGACCGGCGGCGTGCAGGGCCTCGTCGTCACCAAGCCCGATGCGCCGTTCGGCCTGCCGATGTCGCAGGACATGTGGCTGTACTACTTCACGCTCGTGGTCGTGATTGCGATCTACATCTTCTCGGTGAACCTGCTGCGCTCCCGCTCGGGCCGCGCCTTCATGGCGATCCGCGACAACGAGATCGCGGCCTCCGCCATGGGCGTCGACGTCGCGCTGTACAAGACGCTGGCCTTCGGCGTGTCCGCCGCCATCACCGGCGTCGCCGGCTCGCTCGGCGCCATCGCGGTGCAGTTCGTGGCCCCGGACAGCTACACCATCACGCTGGCGATCTCGCTGTTCCTCGGCATGGTCGTCGGTGGCGTGGGCTGGCTGCCCGGCTCGATCGTCGGTGCCGCCTTCATCATCTTCGTGCCGAACATCGCGGAGGGCATCTCCAAGGGCCTCTCCGGCGCCGTGTTCGGCGTGCTCCTGTTCGCCGTCATCTACCTCGTGCCGCACGGCGCAAGGCAAGTCGCAATCATGGGCCAGCAACTCGCCGGAAGGCTCAGGAAGAACTGAAAACCTCATTAAGGAAGGAGACTAAATTGTTTCTTGGAAGAATACTGCGAACCACCGCACTCGTAACGGCGGTCGCGACCCTCGGCTCCGGCGCAGCACTCGCTCAGAAGAAATACGACACCGGCGCGTCCGATACCGAGATCAAGATCGGCAACATCATGCCGTACAGCGGTCCGGCGTCGGCCTATGGCATCATCGGCAAGACCGAAGAAGCCTATTTCAAGATGATCAACGACAAGGGCGGCATCAACGGCCGCAAGATCAACTTCGTCACCTATGACGACGGCTATTCGCCGCCGAAGGCCGTGGAGCAGGTCCGCAAGCTGGTCGAGAGCGACGAAGTGCTGGCCGTCTTCAACCCGCTCGGCACGCCTTCGAACAGCGCGATCCAGAAATACCTGAACGCCAAGAAGATCCCGCAGCTCTTCGTCGCCACCGGCGCCACCAAGTGGAACGACCCGAAGAACTTCCCCTGGACCATAGGCTGGCAGCCCTCCTACCAGAGCGAAGCGCAGATCTACGCGAAATGGCTGATGAAGGAAAAGCCGGACGCCAAGGTCGCGATCCTCTACCAGAACGACGATTTCGGCAAAGACTACCTCAAGGGGACCAAGGATGGGCTCGGCGCCAAGGCGGCGTCGACCATCATCATGGAGGAGAGCTACGAGGTGTCCGAGCCGTCGATCGACGGCCACATCGTCAAGATCAAGGCCGCCAATCCCGACGTGCTGCTGATCTATGCGACCCCGAAGTTCGCGGCCCAGACCATCAAGAAGACCGCCGAGCTCAGCTGGAAGCCGCTCCAGATCCTCACCAACGTGTCGATCTCGGTCGGCAGCGTGATGAAGCCGGCCGGCTTCGAGAATGCGCAGGGCGTGCTGTCGGCAGCCTATGCCAAGGACTCGACGGATCCGCAGTGGAACAACGACCCCGGCATGAAGAAGTGGAACGAGTTCGTCGACAAGTACATGCCGGGTGCCGACAAGTCCGACACCAGCATGGTCTACGGCTATGGCGCCGCGTCGACGCTCGCCAAGGCGCTGGAAATGTGCGGTGACGATCTCACCCGCGCCAACCTCATGAAGCAAGCCGCTTCGTTGAAGGATTTTGCACCGGACACCCTGCTCCCCGGTGTCAAGATCAACACCGGCGCCACCGATTTCGCCCCGATCGCGCAGCTCCAGATGCAGCGCTTCAAGGGCGAGAGGTGGGAACTGTTCGGCGAGATCATCAGCGGCGACGTCGCCTCCGAGTGACACGCTGACGCAATAGTCCAACCGCAAGGAAGCCCCCGCGATCGCTCGCGGGGGCTTTTTGTTGACGTCGGGCGTCAATCTTGTTCAATGCGGCCCTGATCCAGCTCGGGGTAGGAGAACAATGACTGCCGGTCGTTTTCAGGTTGCGGCCCTTTCGGCTGCACTCGCGTTGTGCACTGCGATGACTGGCCCGGTGCTGGCGCAAAAGAAATACGACAGCGGCGCTTCCGATACCGAGATCAAGATCGGCAACATCATGCCCTATAGCGGGCCGGCCTCCGCCTATGCCGCGATCGGCAGGACCGAGGAAGCCTATTTCAACAAGATCAATGCCGAGGGCGGCGTCAACGGCCGCAAGATCAAGTTCATCTCCTACGACGACGGCTATTCGCCGCCGAAAACGGTGGAGCAGGCGCGCAAGCTGGTCGAGAGCGACGGGGTGCTGCTCATCTTCGGCTCGCTCGGCACCTCCACCAACGGCGCGATCCGCAAATACATGAACGAGAAGAAGGTGCCGCAATTGTTCGTGGCGAGCGGCGCCTCGAAATGGAACGATCCCAGGCAATATCCCTGGACCATGGGCTGGCAGCCGAGCTACGCGAGCGAGGCGCGCATCTATGCCAAGTACATCATGAAGGAGAAGCCGGACGCGAAGATCGGTGTGCTCTACCAGAACGACGATTTCGGCAAGGACTATCTGAAGGGGCTGAAGGCCGGCTTGAGGGCCAAGGCGTCGATGATCGTGATGGAAGAGGCCTACGACACCTCGGAGCCCGCGGTCGACGAGCACGTCGTGAAGCTGAAGGCCTCGGGCGCCGACGTCCTGATCAGCATCACCACGCCGAAATTCGCCGCGCAAGCGATCAAGAAGGCGGCCGAGATCAGCTGGCATCCGACCCACATCCTCTCCAACGTCTCGGCCTCGGTCGGCGGCGTGCTGGAGCCGGCGGGGCTCGAAATCTCGCAAGGCATCCTGTCGGCCAGCTACACCAAGGACGGCTCCGACCCGCAATGGAACGCCGATGAGGGCATGAAGAAGTTCTATGACTTCCTCGCGCACTACGATCCGAAGGCGAACAAGCTCGATACCGGCGTGGTGTTCGGATACGCCGCGGCCCAGACCATGGTGAAGGTGCTGCAGATGTGCGGCGACGACCTCACCCGCGAGAACGTCATGAAGCAGGCCGCCAGCCTGAAGGATTTCGCGCCGGACACGCTGCTGCCCGGTATCAGGATCAACACCGCACCGGACAATTTCGCCCCGATCGAACAGCTCCAGATGATGCGGTTCAAGGGCAGGAAATGGGAGCTGTTCGGCGACATCATCTCGAGCGAGATGGGCAACTGAATCAGCTCAACTCAAAATCGCTCTGTACGAATTAAGCAACTCAAGACAGCCGTGCTGTCTCGCACTCGCACACGAGACCGCGCCCGTCCTTGACTACTAAAGAAGCAGCCCCTGCGACGCCGTTGCAGGGGCTTTCTGTTGAAGGCACAGGACAAATCGTATTGAATTGCGGCCGCGTCGCCAAAAACAATCAAGACAAGAAACGGGGCGCACACACCAAGAAAATAGGGAGATAGGAATGCCCGCTGTCACCGGCAAACTTGCGGCCGCGTCACTGGCGCTTGCGCTCATTGCGGCCTCGGCCTCCACTGCATCGGCCCAGAAGAAATACGATACCGGCGCGACCGACACCGAGATCAAGATCGGCAACATCATGCCCTACAGCGGACCGGCCTCCGCCTACGGCATCATCGGGCGGACCGAAGCCGCCTATTTCAAGAAGATCAACGAAGAGGGCGGCATCAACGGCCGCAAGATCAACTATATCAGCTATGACGACGCCTATTCGCCGCCGAAGACGGTCGAGCAGGCGCGCAAGCTGGTCGAGAGCGACGAGGTCCTGTTCATCTTCAACTCGCTCGGCACGCCGCCGAACTCGGCGATCCAGAAATACATGAACTCGAAGAAGGTGCCGCAGCTGTTCGTCGCCACCGGCGCCACCAAGTGGAACGATCCGCAGAACTTCCCCTGGACGATGGGCTGGCAGCCCAACTACCAGAGCGAGACGCAGATCTATGCGAAGTGGCTCTTGAAGAACAAGCCGGATGCCAAGATCGCCGTGCTCTACCAGAACGACGATTACGGCAAGGACTATCTGAAGGGCCTGAAGGACGGCCTGGGCGCCAAGGCGGCCTCGATGATCGTGATCGAGGAGAGCTATGAGACCTCCGAGCCGACCATCGACAACCACATCGTCAAGCTGAAATCGACCGGCGCCGACGTGTTCATGAACATCACGACGCCGAAATTCGCCGCGCAGGCGATCAAGAAGAATTCCGAGATCGGCTGGAAGCCGCTGCACTTCCTCAACAACGTCTCGGCCTCCGTCGGCAGCGTGATGAAGCCCGCCGGCTTCGAGAACGGCCAGGACATCATCTCGGCCGACTATCTGAAGGACGTGTCGGATCCTGCGTGGAACAACGATCCCGGCATGAAGGAGTTTTTGGCATTCATGACCAAATACTTCCCCGAGGGCGACAAGCTCGATAAGGGCACCATCGTCGGCTATGCCGTGGCACAGACGCTGGTCCAGGTGCTGAAGCAGTGCGGCGACAATCTCACTCGCGAGAACGTCATGAAGCAGGCGGCGAACCTGAAGGACTTCCGCACCGAGGCGCTGCTGCCGGGCGTGAAGATCAACACCTCGCCGACCGATTTCGCACCGATCAGCCAGCTGCAGCTCGAGAAGTTCAAGGGCGAGAAGTGGGAGCTGTTCGGCGACGTGATCAGCGCCGACGTCGGCGGCTAGCCGCCAGCAGGATCCAAATATGCGAAAGCCCCCTGCGAGCCTCTCGCGGGGGGCTTTTTGCTGCACGGCGATTATGATCACGCGATTGCACAATCGAATGATGGTAAACCCTGCTTACGCTTTCGCGCATGATACGGTAGGCAGGTGAACGGCGAATTCGCCACCATCGCTTCAGTCTGCTCAAGGCCATCGTCATGACCGACCGACGTCCCCTGCTCCGCGCGCTCTACGACGCCGCCGTTGCCGCCGCGCATCCGAATACAATTCTGGCGCCGCATCTGCGGCCGGCCCCAAAAGGACGCGTGATCTGCCTCGCCGCCGGCAAGGGCGCCGGCGCGATGGCCGCGGCCGCCGAGCGGCATTATCTCGACGTGCTGAAGCTCGCGCCGGAGCGGCTGGTCGGCATCGCCACCACACGCCACGGCTACGGTGTGCCGACCCGCCGCATCCGCGTGGTCGAAGCCGGCCATCCCGTGCCCGATGAAGCCGGCCTCAAGGGCGCGGCCGACACGCTCGCGCTCGCGGGCGAGGCCGGGCCCGACGATCTGCTTCTGGTGCTGCTCACCGGCGGCGGATCGGCGAACTGGATCGCGCCGGTGGACGGCATCAGCTTTGTGCAGAAGCAGGCGGTCAACAGGGCGCTCTTGCGTTCGGGCGCGCCGATCGGCGAGATGAACGTCGTGCGCAAGCATCTGTCGCGGATCAAGGGCGGCCGGCTGGCGCGCGCCGGCAGCAACGCCGCCGAGATCGTGACGCTCGCGATCTCCGACGTACCGCATGACGATCCCTCCGCGATCGCCTCCGGCCCCACCGTGCCCGATCCGACCACGCTGGCCGATGCGCGCGCGATCGTGGCCAGGTACAAGCTCGATATCGACGATGCCGTGCGCCGCGCGCTCGACGATCCCAACAACGAGAGCTGCAAGCCTGATGATGCCGCCTTCGCGCGCGCGTCGTTCGAATTGATCGCGCGGCCCAAGCAGTCGCTCGACGCCGCGGTGAAGCTCGCGAAAGAGGCCGGCTACGAGACGATCGATCTCGGCGCCGATCTCGAAGGCGAGGCGCGCGAGGTCGCGGCCAGTCATGCCGAACTGGCGTTGCAGGCGCGCGCGCAGGGCAAGCGCATCGCGATCCTCTCCGGCGGCGAGCTTACGGTCACCGTGCGCGGCCAGGGGCGCGGCGGTCCGAACCAGGAATACGCGCTGGCTCTCGCCGCCCTGCTGAAGGACACGGCCGGCATCTCCGCGCTCGCGGGCGACACCGACGGCGCCGATGGTGGCGCCGGCCACCCCACCGACCCCGCAGGCGCGCTGATCGACGCGGCGACGTTTGCGAAGATGAAGGCGCTGGCGCTCCAGCCGCAGGCCTATCTCGACAACAACGACGCGACGGCGTTCTTCGAGGCGACCGGCGATCTGCTGATGCCCGGCCCGACGCTGACCAACGTGAACGATATCCGGGTGATCCTGGTGGATTGAGAGAGCGCGCTCCGCGCTCCGCGCTCCGCTGCGTTCCCTCCCCCCTTGCGGGGGAGGGCTAGGGAGAGGGGTGCCACACGACGCGCTCTCTCGATGGAGTGCGCACCAAGTGTCCACCGTTGTCGGCCGCGCGCTAGACGTCGCGTACCTTTTGCTGGGCTACCCCCCCTCCCCTGCCCTCCCCCGCAAGGGGGGAGGGAGCGGAGAGAGCGTGCGGTTAAGCCCCCTCAAAATTCGTTGGCGATCTTCGAGAGCATCTCGATCAGGGCTTCGCGATTGGCCTGGCCGAGCAGGTCGTTCAGCCGCGCCTCGTGCTTGGTGGCGACGAGCTTTTTCGCCCGCGTCAGCACGGCCTTGCCCTTGTCGGTCAGAACCAGGATATGCGAGCGGCGGTCGTTGGTGGAGCGGATCCGCGCGCAAAGGTCGCGGCTTTCGAGATTGTCGAGCAGGGCCACGAAATTCGGGCGCAGGATGCCGAGGGTGGAGGCGATCTCGGTCTGGTTACGCCCCGGGTTCTTCTCGACCAGCAGCAGCACCGAGAACTGCGCGGGCGTGAGCTGGAGCGAGGCCATGCAGCGCAGGAAGTTCTCGAACACCTTGAGCTGCGCCCGCTTCAGGACGTAGCCGAGCTGTTCGGAGAGCTCGCCGAGCTGGAGGGCTTCGGCTGCCCCCTGGGCCTCGGCCGCGTCCTTGCGGCCCTTGGCCGTGTCGGCAGGCTTTTCAGAGGACTTTTCGGCGGTTTTGTCAGCGGTTTTGGAAACGGTCATCGCCTCGTGCTCGTAATCCCGCTAAATTCGGGACGGGTCGCCCCGCCACCCTTGAAGTTATATTTGATAATTGTTATGGACCATATCAAATATAGTCAGCGCATTTCAATGGCTGTGAGCGGACCGTCCACCGCAATTGCGGAGACCGGTCCTTAATCTTTGAGGGGGAGCGTCCGGTCTTGAACACCACTATCATGCTGTTCCTGGTGCAGGACGGCATCACCAATGGCGCGATCTATGCGCTGCTCGGCCTCGCGCTGGTGCTGGTGTTCGCCGTTACCCGCGTCATTCTCATTCCCCAGGGCGAGTTCGTCACCTATGGCGCGCTGACCTATGCCTCGCTGGCCGCGGGCCAGATGCCGGGCACGGCAAAACTCGCGCTCGCCCTCGGCATCGGCGCCTTCGCCTTCGACCTGTTCGCGGCCCGCAAGGCGCTGCATGGCCGGCTGATCCTGCGCAGCGTCCTCACCAATATCGTGCTGCCCGGCATCGTGCTGGCGCTGACCGTCTACTTCGCCGCCCAGAAGCCGCCGGTGGCGATCTGCATCGTGCTGTCGCTGGTGATCGTGGCGATGATTGGCCTCTATCTCTACCGCGTCGCGTTCCAGCCGCTGGCGCACACCTCCGTGCTGGTGCTGCTGATCGCGTCGGTGGGCGTTCACCTCGCGCTGCAGGGACTGGGCCTCCTGTTCTTCGGCGCCGAAGGCCAGCGCGGACCTGCCGTGCTGTCCGGCTCTTTCACCGCCGGCGCGCTGCGCTTCACCGGCCAGAGCATCACCGTCTACGGCATCACCATCGCCTTCATCGTCGGGCTCTGGCTGTTCTTCGGCCTGACGCTCTACGGCAAGGCGCTGCGCGCGACCGCCGTGAACCGGTTAGGGGCGCGGCTGGCCGGCATCCGCACCACGCTGTCCGGGCAGATCGCCTTCCTGCTGGCGTCCGTCATCGGCGCGCTGTCGGGCATCATGATCGTGCCGATCACGACGCTCTATTACGACAGCGGCTTCCTGATCGGGCTGAAGGGTTTCGTCGCCGCGATCATCGGCGGCCTCGTCAGCTACCCCCTCACCGCCGTCGCGGCGCTGTTCGTCGGCATCGTCGAGGCGTTCTCGTCCTTCTACGCCTCCAACTACAAGGAAGTGATCGTCTTCATGCTGCTGATCCCCGTGCTGCTGCTGCGCTCGCTCGCCGCGCCCGCGGTCGAGGAAGAGAAGGACTGACGCCAAGATGCAGAGCCGGCTTCCCATCCTCCTCTTCGCGCTTGTCATGGCGGCGATCCCGTTTGTCCCTGGCATGCCTCCGTTCTGGATCGTACTGCTCGACAATATCGGCCTTGCCGCCCTGGTCGCGATGGGCCTCGTGCTGCTGACCGGCGTCGGCGGCCTCACCTCGTTCGGCCAAGCCGCCTTCGTCGGCTTCGGCGCCTACACCACCGCGGTGCTGTCGACGAGCTACGGCCTGTCGCCCTGGCTGACGCTGCCGTTGTCGCTCGTGGTCAGCGGATCGCTGGCGGTGCTGCTTGGCCTCGTCACCGTCCGCCTCTCCGGCCACTATCTGCCGCTCGGCACGCTCGCCTGGGGGCTCGGCCTGTTCTATCTCTTCAGCAAGCTAGAGTTTTTGGGCCGCAACGACGGCATCTCGGCGATCCCGCCGCTGTCGATCGGCGCGTACAAGATGCTCTCGCCCGGCTCGATCTATTACGCGATCTGGGTCGCCGTGATCCTCTCGGCCCTGCTCACGATGAACCTGCTGGACTCCCGCACCGGCCGCGCCATCCGTGCGCTGCGGCGCGGCCATGTCGCCGCCGAGGCGTTCGGCGTGCACACGCCGCGGGCAAAGCTGCTGGTGTTCATCCATGCCGCGGTGCTGGCCGGCCTCTCCGGCTGGCTCTACGCGCACCTCCAGCGCGCGGTGAACCCGACACCATTCGGCGCGCAGGCCGGCATCGAATATCTCTTCATCGCGGTGGTCGGCGGCGCCGGCTATGTCTGGGGCGGCGTGCTGGGCGCGGCGATCGTCGTGGTCCTTAAGGAGGTGCTGCAAAGCTATCTGCCGCTGCTCCTTCCGGGTTCCGGCCAGGTCGAGACCATCGTGTTCGGCATCATGCTGGTGGCATTGCTCCAGCTCGCGCCAGGCGGCGTCTGGCCCTGGCTGATGTCGTTCCTGCCCGAGCGCACCGGTGGCAGGAAGCCGGACACCTCGCTGAAACTGGAGCAGCGCACCCGCGCGCCCGGCGAGGCCAGCGTCCTGCTCCAGGTCGAGAAGGCGCGCAAGCAATTCGGCGGCGTGATCGCGGTCAACAACGTCTCCTTCGACGTCCAGGCCCGCGAGATCGTCGCGCTGATCGGGCCGAACGGCGCCGGCAAGAGCACGACGTTCAACCTGATCACCGGCGTGCTGTCGGCGACATCAGGCTCGATCTCGGTGCTCGGCAAGAAGCTCGACAACGCGCCGCCGCAGGAGATCGTCAAGCTCGGCATCTCCCGCACCTTCCAGCACGTGAAGCTGGTCCCCGACATGACCGTGCTGGAGAACGTCGCGATCGGCGCGCATCTGCGCGGCCATTCGGGCCCGATCGCCTCGATGCTGCGGCTCGACCGCGCCGATGAGGCAAAGCTTCTGGCGGAAGCCGCCCGTCAGATCGAGCGCGTCGGCCTCGCCGACCAGATGCACCAGCTCGCAGGTTCGCTCTCGCTCGGCCAGCAGCGCATCGTCGAGATCGCGCGCGCGCTCTGCGTCGATCCGATGCTGCTGCTGCTCGACGAGCCCGCCGCGGGCCTCCGCCACATGGAGAAGCAACAGCTTGCCAGGCTGCTGCGCGACTTGCGCGACGGCGGCATGAGCGTGCTGCTAGTCGAGCACGACATGGGCTTTGTCATGAACCTCGCCGACCGCATCGTCGTGCTCGATTTCGGCACCAAGATCGCGGAGGGCACGCCCGCCACGATCAAGACCAATCCCGAAGTGATCAAGGCCTATCTCGGAGTGGCGGCATGAGCGCGCTGTTGTCCGTCACCGACGCGCATGTCGCCTATGGCAAGGTCGAGGCCGTGCGCTCGGTCTCGCTCGAGGTCGGGGCGAACCAGATCGTCACCATCGTCGGCGCCAACGGCGCCGGCAAGACCACGCTGCTGTCCGCCATCATGGGCATTTTGCCGCTGAAGGGCCGCGTTGTCTTTGCCGGCCAGGATCTCGCGCGGCTCGACATCGAGGACCGCGTCGCCATGGGCCTCGGCCTCGTCCCGGAGCACCGCGAATTGTTCGTGACCATGAATGTCGAGGACAATCTCGAGCTCGGGGCCTTCCGCATCGAGCGGGGCAAGGCGAAAGCCTCGATGGAGCGGGTCTACACGCTGTTCCCGCGGCTGAAGGAGCGGCGCAAGCAGCTCGCCGGCACGCTCTCCGGCGGCGAGCAGCAGATGCTCGCGATGGGCCGCGCGCTGATGGGCGAGCCGAAGCTCCTGATGCTGGACGAACCGAGCCTCGGCCTCGCGCCGATCATCGTCGCCGACATTTTCCGCATCGTCACCGAGCTGCGCGCCAGCGGCGTCTCGGTGCTGCTGGTCGAGCAGAACGCGCAGGCCGCGCTCAAGATCGCGGACCAGGCCTATGTGATGGAGCTCGGCGAGTTCGTGCTCAGCGGCAAGGCCAGCGACATCGCCGCGAACGAACGCGTTGCGGCAAGCTATCTCGGCTTCCAGCACGAAGGCGCGAGCGTGTTGTAGGTCTCTCCTCTCCCTCTCCCCGTTCTTACGGGGCCGCGACGAGTTTCGCTCGCGCTGAGAGGGTTGGGGTGATGGGCCGCATCCGCGAATACGATGAGAGTCGGACTCACAACCCTTCCTCCTCGTCATTGCGAGCGTAGCGAAGCAATCCAGAATCATTCCGCGGAGACACTCTGGATTGCTTCGCTGCGCTCGCAATGACGGTGTGGACGGAGCAGGTGCTATATCGACCAGATCGATTCGCGGAGAGTCCCCCTCACCCGGAATCCGCGCTGCGCGCGAATTCCGGCCTCTCCCCGCAAGCGGGGAGAGGCGAAGACCGTCGCCTAGCCCGCCACCTTCTCACCCTTCAACGCCGCCACCTCCGCTTCCAGCTCGGCGATCCGCTGATCCCTCGCCGCCAGCGCGGCCGCGACATCGGCCGCGTCGAATTTCTGCGGAATGTGCTGCGGGCAGTTGGTGTCCCAGGCCGCGATCTTGAACAGGATCACCTGCTCGGGCCGCGCGCGGTATCCCCTGGGCATCAGCGACGTCGTCAGCGCATCGTCGTCCTCGACGACGCGCGCCTCGCCCCAGATCTTCACCCGGCGGCGATGGGCGTAATCCATCACGAAGATGTAGGCCTTGGGATTTTCGGACAGGTTGCCTTGCGTGATGTATTGCCGGTTGCCGGCATAGTCCGTGAAAGCCAGCGTCTGCTTGTCCAGCACCTTCAAAAAGCCCTTCGGGCCGCCGCGGTGCTGGATGTAAGGCTGGCCGTCCGCCGAGGCGGTGGCGAAATAGAGGCTGTTGGCTTCAGCGAGGAACGTTGCGAGGTTCTCGTCGACCTCGGTGCGCCAGCCGCGCTGCTCGGCCTGCGCATAGCCTTCGCGTGATCCCTTTCGGGTCTGGATCGATTTCACCGCCGGCGTGAACGCCACATCGCTGGCGTAGGTGTGAGTTGCCGTCATCGGAAGTTCTCCTGGAATTCCGGCGCAAATCTGCGTCTTTCGACCGCTAAGGTGGCAACCTTCGGCTTCTAAAACAATCAGCCGGCTTGACACTTCATCATTGCAGTTTATGCAATAATGTCCATGGACCGCCTGGACGCCATGCACGTCTTCGTCACCGTCGCCGACCTGCGCGGCTTTGCGCCGGCGGCGCGCAAGCTGCGCCTGTCGCCCTCGGCGGTGACGCGGCTGATCGCGGCGCTGGAAGAGCATCTCGGCGCCCGGCTGTTGCAGCGAACCACGCGGCAGGTGAGATTGACCGACGTCGGCACGCGCTACCTGGAACGCGCCCGGCGCATCCTCGCCGACGTCGAGGAGGCTGACGGCTCGGCGCGGGAGGAGCGCAACCGGCCGAGCGGGCGGCTGGTGGTGTCGGCGCCGGTCGGCTTCGGCCGGCTGCATGTCGGGCCGGTCATGACCGCCTATCTCAAACGCTATCCCGAGGTTGCCGGCGAATTGCGGCTGTCCGACAATCTCGTCAATCTCGTGGAAGACGCCGTCGACGTGGCGGTGCGGATCGGCCATCTCGCCGATTCCACGCTGGTGGCCCGCCAGGTCGGCGAGATGCGGCGGATCGTGGTGGCCGCGCCGAGCTATCTGAAGCGCCATGGCGAGCCGAAGACGCCGGAAGCGCTCGCCTCGCACCAGACCATCCAGTTCGGCCCGGCGACCGAATGGCGTTTCCCGCATGACGGCCGCGACATCGAGGTGACGCCGTCTCCCCGCTTCATCAGCAACAGTGCGGACGCAGCGCTGCAATATGCCGAGGCCGGCGGTGGCGTGACGCGGGTGCTGGCGTATCAGGCCGCCGAGGGGCTGAAGCGCGGACGGCTGAAAATCGTGCTGGCGAAATACGAGCAGCCGGCACTGCCGATCCATGTCGTCTATCCGACCTCGCGCCTGCTCTCGGCCAAGGTGCGCGCTTTCATCGATCTCGTGGGGGAGACGGCGGAGTGGCGGTTCGGGTGAGCGCTCGCGTCCCGGACGCGCCGCGAAGCGGCGCAGAGCCGGGACCCAGAAGCCAGAGAGTCATTTGCGGATGGATGGGCTCCGGCTCTGCAGCGCACCGCTGAAGACGCGCTACGCTGCGTCCGGGGCACGAGACATCACCCCTTCTTCGGCACCACACGAAACGTCCCGCTGGCGCGCGCGATCACGGTGTCGTCGGCCTTGACCAGGCTCTGCGCGAAACAGATCGTGCTGCCGGTCTTGATCGCCTCGCCCTCGACCGCGAGCCATTGGCCGATCTCGGCGGCCCCGACGAAGTCGACCGACAATGAGATCGTCACGAAGGACGTCGTCCAGCCGGTTGCCTGTGCGCAGCTGTAACCCATGGCGGCATCGGCGAGCGCCGCGATCAGCCCGCCATGGATCAACCCGCGCGCGTTGGTGTGCGGCTTGACCAGCCGCAGGCCGATGATCACGGCCTTGTCGGTTTTCTTCGAATAGAGCGGCTCCCAGGGATCGGTGAGCGGGGCTTTGCGGAAATGCGGCTCGAAGCCGGCGGGAATGTCGGTGGCGGTCATGGCTGTCTCGCGTTGCTGGTTGGCGCCATTGAACGCGATGTCGATGACGGTTTCACCGCCTACAAAGTTTTAAACGGAATTTGCGCGGGTGTTTGAAATGGCCTCCTCTGTCATTGCGAGGAGCTCTTGCGACGAAGCAATCCAGACTGCCTCCTCGGAAGGACTCTGGATTGCTTCGCTACGCTCGCAATGACGATGTGGCAACAGCGTGCCTCTAAAACGGCAGCCCCACATAATTCTCCGACAGCGAGGTCATCGCGGCCTGCGAGTGCGTGACGTAGTCGAGCTCGGCGAGCTGGATCCGGGCGCCGATGCTGCCGGTGTCGGGGAATTTGTGCAGCATCGAGGTCATCCACCAGGAGAAGCGCACGGCTTTCCAGACGCGCGCGAGCGCCTTGGCGGAATAGGCGTCGATGCCGGCGCTGGACTTCTCGTCGTAGAATTCGCGCAGCGCGCTCGACAGATAATGTGCGTCGCTGGCCGCCAGGTTCAATCCCTTGGCCCCGGTCGGCGGCACGATGTGGGCGGCATCGCCGCACAGGAACATCCTGCCGAAGCGCATCGGCTCCGCGACGAAGCTGCGCAACGGAGCGATGCTCTTCTCGATCGAGGGACCGGTGACGAGGCGGTCAGCCGCCTCCTGGTCGAGCCGGCGCTTCAATTCGTCCCAGAAGCGGTCGTCCGGCCATTGGTCGACGTGGTCGTCCAGCGAGCACTGCACGTAGTGGCGGCTGCGCTTCATCGAGCGCATGGTGCAGAGCGCAAAGCCGCGGGCGTGGTTGGAGTAGATCAGCTCGTGGCTGACCGGCGGCGTCTCGGAGAGGATGCCGAGCCAGCCGAACGGATAGACCCGCTCGAACTCCTCGATCGCCGAGGCCGGGACGCTGGCGCGGCTGACGCCGTGGAAACCATCGCAACCGGCGATGAAATCGCAATCCAGCGTGTGGGTGACGCCGTCCTTGACCCAGGTCACGCGCGGGCGACTGCCATCGAAGTCGTGCGGCTGCACGTCCCTGGCCTCGTAGACCGTAGTGAGGCCGGCCGCCTTGCGCGCGTTCATCAGGTCGAGCGTCACCTCGGTCTGGCCGTAGATCATGACCGTCTTGCCGGTCGCCGCCTTCATGTCGATGCGATGACGGCGGCCGGAAAAGGCGAGCTCGACGCCCTCATGCACCAGGCCTTCGGCATGCGCCCGCGCACCGGCGCCGACCTGGTCGAGCAGCGCGACAGTTCCCTCCTCCAGGAGACCGGCGCGGATGCGGCCGAGCACGTAGTCCGGGCTCTGCCGCTCCAGGATGACGTTGTCGACGCCATAATGGTGCAGCAGTTGCCCAAGCAACAATCCGGCCGGCCCGGCCCCGATGATTGCGACTTTTGTCCGCAATACTTGCTCCTCCCGATCCTGTAGGTTTTCGCCGCCGCTCGCTTGTCGCGTCGGTCCGCGCAAGATAATTATATCATATAATCGTTGGGCAAAGGGGAGTGCGCCGGAGCAGCGACAGATCCATGCAACATGGCTGACGTAGATGACGCGGCGGCACGCCACGCCAGTTCCGGCTTGAACGCGCCGGCAAATTAGATAACATGTTAAATAACGAGACCGGGCCATCGAAGCCCGCCGTCGAAAACAGGGAGAGACGTGTGATGAGGAAAGCCTGTCTGGCTTTGTTGCTCGCAGCAAGCGTGACGCCCGCGTTGGCGCAGGACAAGACCTTCGATTTGAAGATCTCGCACTGGGTGCCCGCTTCGCATCCCCTCCAGAAATCGCTGGAAGACTGGGCGGCCGCGGTCAAGAAGGATTCCGGCGGCACCATCAAGGGCAAGGTGTTTCCGGCCCAGCAGCTCGGCAAGGCGTTCGATCATTACGACATGGCGCGCGACGGCATCGCCGACGTCACCTATGTCAATCCAGGCTACCAACCCGGCCGCTTCCCGATCGTCGGCGCCGGCGAATTGCCGTTCCTGATCTCGGATGCCAAGGGCGGCTCGATGGGGCTGGACGCCTGGTATCGCAAATATGCCGAGAAGGAGATGAAGGACGTCAAATACTGCCTCGCCTTCGTCCACTCACCCTCGTCCTTCCACTCCCGCACCAAGAAGATCGTGACGCCGGAGGACGTGAAGGGTCTGAAGATTCGCCCGGCGCACGCCACCATGGCGAACTTCGTCACCTCGCTCGGCGGCACCAATGTGCAGTCCTCCGCGCCCGAAGTGCGTGACATCATCGAGCGCGGCGTCGCCGACGGCGTCACCTTCCCCTGGGGCTCACTGGTGCTGTTCGGCATAGACAAGGTGACCAAGTACGACATGGAGGCGCCGCTCTACACCACGACCTTCGTCTTCGTGATCAACAAGGACAAGTACAACGCCATGTCCGACAAGCAGAAGGCCGCGATCGACAAGAACTGCTCGGTCGAGATGGCGGGCGTGGTCGGCGAGCACTGGGGCAAGTTCGAGGATGCCGGCATCGACAAGGTCAAGGCGGAATCCAATCATGAAGTCTACAAGCTGACCCCCGAGCAGGCCGCCGCCTGGAAGAAGGCCGCCGAGCCGCTGGTCAAGACCTGGTCCGAGGGCGCGAAAAAAGCCGGCGCCGATCCGGACACAGCACTCGCGGACCTGAAGGCCTCGCTGAAGAAGTACAACGCGCTGGCGGAGTGACGCCAAGCTGCGGCCGCGGCCGGCTCTCTTCTTCCCCCTCCGTTCTTACGGGGAGAGGGTCGGGGTGAGGGGCCGCTTCCGCAAAAGTTGGTGACAGCTGGACTCGCGGAGAATCCCCCTCACCCGGAATCCGTGCTTGCGCGCGCATTCCGGCCTCTCCCGGCAAGCGGGGAGAGGCGAACGACCGCCTTCTGAGCCGAGAGCGAGAATGAGATCACGTAGGACACACCCATGAAGCGCGCCTGGATGGATCGCTTTATCGACACGATCGAATGGATCGCGGCCGGCTTCGTCGGCCTCGTTGCGCTCGACATCTTCCTGTCGGTGCTGCTGCGCAACACGCTGAACTATTCGATCCCCGACAGTTTCGATATCGGCCGCATGCTGCTCGGCATCCTGATCTTCTGGGGCATCGCCGCGACCTCCTATCGCGGCACCCACATCACGGTCGACCTGGTCTGGGGCAATGTCGGGCCGCGCTACCAGCGCTGGATCGACGTGTTCGCGACCCTGGTGCTGCTGTTCGTCGTCACCGTGCAGACCTGGACCTTGTTCGACAAGGTGCGCGGCACCTACAACGACAACGTCCAGACCTTCGACATGCACATGCCGACCTGGCCGTTCTTCGCGGTCGCCTGGATCGGCGACGTCTCGGCCGTGCTGCTGATCGCGATCCGCACCTACCGGCTGATCTTCCATCCCGAAGAAATGCACGATCCCAAGCTGAAGGCGACGGAGTAATCATGAGCACCGATGCCGTCGCCGTAATCGGCTTCGTTTCCCTGTTTGCGCTGATGCTGCTGCGCGTGCCCGTCGGCATGGCCATGGGCCTCGTCGGCGTCTCCGGCTTCTCCTATCTGGTCGGCGCCACGCCGGCGCTGAAGCTGGTCGGCCAGACCTCGATGCGCACGGTCACCGACTACACGTTCGGCGTCATTCCGATGTTCCTGCTGATGGGCTCCTTCGTCAGCAATTCCGGCATGAGCCGCGAGCTGTTCCGCGCCGCCAACGGCTTTGTCGGGCATTTGCGCGGCGGGCTCGGCATCGCCACCGTCGGCGCCTGCGGCGGCTTTGCCGCGATCTGCGGCTCCTCGGTCGCAACCGCCGCGACCTTCTCCGCCGTCGCCTACCCCGAGATGCGCCGCTTCGGCTATCCGCAGTCGTTCGCTACCGGCGTGATCGCGGCCGGCGGCACGCTCGGCGCGATGCTGCCGCCCTCCACCGTGCTGGCGGTCTACGGTATCATCACCGAGCAGGACATCGGAAAGCTCTTCATCGCCGGCATCATTCCGGGCCTGCTGGCGATGACCATGTACATGATCACGATCGCCCTGATCGGATACTTCCGGCCGGACTTCCTGCCCAAGGGCAAGGTGCTGCCGTGGCGCGAGCGCTTTGCCGGGCTGAAGGAGATCTGGGCGCCGGTCCTGCTGTTCGTCTTCGTCATCGGCGGCCTCTACGGCCTGCCCTTCCTGCCGCGCTTCACGCCGACGGAAGCCGGCGGCGTCGGCGCCACCGGTGCCTTCATCATCGGCGTGCTGACCGGCCGGCTCGACCGCGAGAAGATTCTGGCCTCGCTGCTCCAGGCGACGCGGACCGCGGCCGCCGTGTTCACCGTGCTGATCGGCGCGCTGATCTTCGGCTATTTCCTCACGGTGACGCAGACCCCGCAGAAGGTGACTGAATTCCTCACCGGCCTCGGCCTCGGCCCCTACGGCGTGCTGGCGCTGATCATGGTGATGTATCTCGTGCTCGGCTGCCTGATGGACGCCATGGCGATGATCATCCTGACCGTGCCGATCATCTTCCCCGTCATCATGCATCTCGGATTCGACCCGATCTGGTTCGGCGTCATCATCGTGATGACGGTCGAACTCGGCCTGATCCATCCGCCGGTCGGCATGAACGTCTTTGTCATCAAGAGCGTGGTGAAGGACGTCTCCTTCTCCACCATCTTCAAGGGCGTAATCCCGTTCGTGGCGACGGATCTGGTGCGGCTGGTGATCCTGATCGCCTTCCCGCTGCTGGCGACGTGGCTGCCGACGCGGATGATGGCGCATTGACGAGGTGAAGCGATGACCACGCCGACGTTAGAGACGAAGTACGCCTTCACCATCACCGCGCGCATCGGCGACGTCGTCACCGCCGGCGAGACCGGCATCGGCGTGCGCCGCATCATCCCGATCGTCGGCGGCGAGGTGAAGGGCGCTGTCAACGGCAAGGTTCTGCCCTTCGGCGCCGACTTCCAGACCATCCGCCCCAACGAGCTGATCGACCTTGAAGCGAAATACGCCTTCGAGACCGGCGACGGCGCCGTCGTCTATGTCGAGAACAAGGGCATGCGCTTCGGCCCGGTCGAGCTGTTGCAGAAGCTCAAGCGCGGCGAGGCAGTCGACCCGAAACTGATCTATTTCCGCACCGTGCCGAGATTCGAGACCGGGCATGAAAACTATCGCTGGCTGATGCAGCACATCTTCGTCGCGTCAGCCGCGCGGCATGCGGACCGCGTGGTGATCGACGTCCACCAGGTGATGTGAGGAATCTGTCTATGCCCGGGGGCGGACCTGGTTCAGGATGTGATCTGCGCAAAGTTGTGCAGACCACGGGAGTCCCACCATGTCTCTTATGGCTTCCAGCGAACCAAGCCCCCAACATACCTTCGATTCCGCCGAAATGGGCGCCATCGCCCATCTCTACCGCGGCGAGGTCTATCGCTCGACGATCTGGCGAACGCGGCTCGACAACACGACCAATTGGTCGATCGTCACGATGGGCATCGCGCTATCGACGACCTTTTCGAGCCCGGAGGCTTCGCCTCTGCCACTCGTACTCGTCGGACTGCTCCTTGCCGTGTTCCTCGGGATGGAGGCGCGGCGTTATCGCTATTTCAATGTCTGGCGTGCCCGGGCTCGTTGGCTGGAGAAGAATTTCTATGCGCCAATTTTCACCGGTGAAGCGCACGACGACAGCTGGAAGGCTATCCTGGCGCGCGACTACACTGCACCCCGCCACCACATTTCGTTTGTCCGCGCCGCAGGACGGCGGTTGCGTCGCAACTACGTCTGGATTCTCGCCATCCAGGCGACCGCCTATTACGGCAAGATTGCCATCCATCCGACGCCTGCAGCGACCTTGACGGAACTTATCGATCGCGCCGCCGTCGGACCGATTCCCGGCTGGGTCGTTCTGATCGTGGGCTTTGCCTACAATTTCGGGTGGCTGGCGTTTGCACTCGGCACGATGTGGCTCGACCAACGTGAGCACGGGACCAAGGGCGACCAAGTGGCGATGGGCTGACGACAGCGAGCGGTTACCCGTTCCCGGGGAGGCGAGGCGAGCGTAGCTGCCCCGCCGCCTAGGAGGGCTCCCCTCCTTGACTCCTCCCAAATTCGTTATACAACATAACTATTCTGATAAGGACGCAAATGACACAGGGAAACGCCGAGACCGCTGACGCGGGCGCCTCCGGGCTTTTGAGGATCGAGCGGGCGGACCGGGTTCTGACCGTGGGTCTGAACCGGCCGGCCAAGCGCAATGCGCTGAACGACGGCATCATCCTGGAAATCGGCGAGTGCTTTGCGTCCCTGCCCGAGGACATCGGCGCGGTCGTCATCCACGGCATCGGCGATCATTTCTCCTCCGGCCTCGACCTGTCCGAACTCCAGGATCATGACGCGACCGGCGGGCTGCTGCATTCGCAGATGTGGCACCGGGTATTCGACCGCATCCAGTACAGCCGCGTGCCGGTCATTGCGGCGCTGAAGGGCGCCGTGATCGGCGGCGGGCTGGAGCTCGCCTGCGCCGCCCATATCCGCGTCGCCGAGCCCTCGACCTATTTCGCGCTGCCGGAGGGGCAGCGCGGCATCTTCGTCGGCGGCGGCGGCTCGGTGCGGCTGCCGCGGTTGATCGGCGTTGCCAGGATGATGGACATGATGCTGACCGGCCGCGTCTATAGCGCGACCGAAGGCGCCTCCTACGGCTTTGCGCAATATGTGACGGAGGCCGGCAACGGGCTCGGCAAGGCGCTGGAGCTTGCAACCAAGGTCGCCTCCAACGCGCCGCTGACGAACTTCGCCGTGCTCCAGGCGCTACCGATGATCGCGGAGGCCAATCCGCAGGCCGGCCTGTTGATGGAATCGCTAATGGCGACGGTGGCGCAGAGCGACAAAGAGGCAAAACGCAGGATCCGCGAATTCCTCGAACACAAGACCGCCAAGGTGAAGCCAAAGTCATGAGTGCACAGCCGTCCTCTTCCAGCACGGAGCGCGGCGCAAGCACTTTCCCGCTGCGACCCATTTCGTTCGGCGATCCCGTCGTCAACATCGAACGGCGCGAGGACGGGACGATCTACCTGCGGCCAAAGCAGCCGCTCGGCGACTATCCCGTCCGCATCACCGACCGCCTGCATCATTGGGCGGCGACGACGCCGGACCGCGTCTTCATGGCGGAGCGCGAAGGCGGCCGCGGCTGGCGCAAGATCACCTATGCCGAGCTGCTCACCGCGAGCCGGCACATCGCCTCCGGGCTGATCCAGCGCGGCCTGTCGGCGGAGCGGCCGGTGGTCATCCTCTCCGGCAATTCGATCGACCATGCGCTATTGGCTTTCGGCGCGTTCTATGCCGGCGTTCCGTTCTGCCCGGTGTCGCCGGCCTATTCGCTGGTGTCGAAGGATTACGGCAAGCTGTCCTATCTGATGAAGCTCTTGACGCCCGGCCTCGTCTTCGCCGAGGACGCCGACAAGTTCGCGGATGCGCTCGCCGCCAATGTTTCGCTCGGCACCGAGATCGCCGCGTCCTGGGGCACCGTGCCGGGCCGCGACGTCACCCTGCTCGCCGACCTCATGGCGACGCCGATCCGCGGCGATCTCGACCAGGTCCACGGCAAGATCGGCCCCGACACGATCGCGAAATTCCTGCTGACGTCGGGCTCTACCGGCAATCCCAAGGCCGTCATCAACACCCAGCGCATGATCTGCGCCAACCAGGTGATGCTGCGCGAGACGCTCGCCTTCCTCAAGGACGAGCCGCCCGTCATCATCGACTGGCTGCCCTGGAACCACACCTTCGGCGGCAACCACAATATCGGGCTGACGCTCTACAATGGCGGCTCGATGTATCTGGACGCCGGCAAGCCGATGCCGGGCGGCATCGAGGAGACGGTGCGCAATCTCCAGGAGATTTCGCCGACCGTCTATTTCAACGTGCCCAAGGGCTACGAGTCCCTGCTGCCATACCTGCGCGACGACCAGGGCCTGCGCGCAAAATTCTTCGACCGGCTGCATGCGATGTTCTTTTCGGGCGCGGCGCTGTCGCCGTTCGTCTGGAACAGCCTCGACGAGCTCGCGGTGAAGGAAAAAGGCTATCGCGTGCCGATGCTGACCGGCCTTGGAGCCACCGAGACCGCGCCGTTCTTCATGTCGGTCAATCCGCGCACCAGCCGCTCCGGCCATGTCGGGTTGCCGGTCTCAGGCAATGACGCCAAGCTGGTGCCGAACAACGGCAAGCTCGAGGTCCGCGCCAAGGGGCCGAACGTGATGCCCGGCTACTGGCGCCAGGCGGACATCACCGCAAAATCCTTCGACGAGGAAGGATTTTACATGATGGGCGATGCGCTCAAGCCCGCCGATCCCGATGATCTCAACGCCGGCTTCGATTTCGACGGCCGCGTCAGCGAGGATTTCAAGCTCGGCAGCGGCACCTGGGTCAGCGTCGGCCCCTTGCGCGCGCGCTTCGTCGCGGCCTGCGCACCGCTGGTGCGCGACGTCGTCATTGCCGGCATCAACCGCGACGAGGTCTCCGCGCTGGTCGTGCTCGACCTCGACGGCTGCCGGCTGATCAACCCGACGCTGCCGGCCGACGATCTCGTCGTCGCGACGCGCGACCGGCTGGTGCGCGAGGCCTTTCGCGAGCGCCTGACCCGTTTCCTCGGCTCGGCCACCGGCTCCTCGACTCGGATCACGCGCGCGATCCTGATGGACACGCCGCTCTCGATCGACAAGGGCGAGGTCACCGACAAGGGCTCGATCAACCAGCGCGCGGTGCTGGAGCATCGCGGCGCCCTAATCGAGGAGCTCTATGCTGCCAATCCGTCGGACCGTGTGATATCGGTCGGCTAAGAAACCATCGCTACAGGAGAACGCCATGTTGTTGAAGGATCAGGCAGCCATCGTTACCGGCGGCGCATCGGGGCTGGGCGCGGCGACCGCGCGAAAACTGGCGGCGCAGGGCGCCAAGGTCGCGGTGTTCGACCTCAATGCCAAGCTCGCAGAAACCGTTGCCGCCGAGATCAAGGGCGTGGCCGTAACTTGCGACGTCTCCGATGCCGCCTCCGCTGAGGCTGCGATCGCGCAGGCGACCAAGGCCCACGGCCCTGCGCGCGTGCTGGTCAATTGCGCCGGCATCGGCGTTGCCAAGCGCGTGGTGGGCCGCGACGGCCCGATGGCGCTCGCCGATTTCGACAAGGTGATCAAGGTCAATTTGATCGGCACCTTCAACATGCTGCGCCTCGCCGCAACCGAGATGTCCAAGCTCGAGCCGCAGGCGACCGGCGAGCGCGGCGTCATCATCAACACCGCCTCCGTCGCCGCCTATGACGGCCAGATCGGGCAGTCGGCCTATTCGGCCTCAAAGGGCGGCATCGTCGGCATGACGCTGCCGATCGCGCGCGAGCTCGCACAGTTCGGCGTCCGCGTGCTGACGATCGCCCCCGGCCTGTTCCTCACCCCGCTGCTCGCCAACCTGCCGCAGGAAGCCCAGGATTCGCTCGCGGCCGCGATCCCCTTCCCGCGCCGGCTCGGCAACGCCGACGAGTTCGCCGCGCTCGCGCTGCACATGGTCGAGAATTCGTACCTGAACGGCGAAGTGGTGCGCCTCGACGGCTCGCTGCGCATGGCGCCGAAGTAAGGCCGCTCCATGTTCGTGAACCGGCGCGACGTACAGATCCAGTGGGGCGATTGCGACCCCGCCAACATCGTCTACTACCCGCGCTATTTCGCGATGTTCGACGATTCGACCTCGACCCTGTTCGAGGTCGCCGGCTTCTCGAAACAGGACCTGGTCCACAAATACGGCCTGGTCGGTATCCCCATGGTCGACACGCGGGCCAAATTCTACATCCCCTCGACCTATGGCGACTGGATCACCATCGAGACGAAGATCGAAAGCATCAAGCGCTCGAGCTTCGAGGTGAAGCACAACGTCTACAAGGCCGCCGATCTCGCCATCGAGGCATTCGAGACCCGCGTCCTGGTCGGCCGCGACCCGGCCAATCCGGAGAAGCTGAAATCGGCACCGTTTCCGGCGGAAATGGTGACGAAGTTCACGGGGAGCTAAATCGCCGCATCACCAAAAGAGGGGGCTGAATTACCCCCCGATTTCTGCTTTCAAAGACACACGTCAAGGGAGAAATAATAGATGAAACGCTTTTACCTGACCGCCGCCATCGCCGCGGCGACGCTTGCCCTGCCGGCCCTGCCCGTACTGGCGCAGACCAGCGAAATCACCATCGGCATCACCACCACCACGACCGGCCCGGGCGCCGCCCTCGGCATTCCCGAGCGCAACGCGCTGGAATTCGTGCCGAAGGAGATCGGCGGCGTGCCGCTGAAGGTGATCGTGCTCGACGACGGCGGCGATCCCACCACCGCAACCACCAATGCCCGCCGCTTCGTGACGGAATCCAAGGCCGACATCATCATGGGCTCGGCACTGACGCCCCCGACCATCGCGGTCTCCAACGTCGCCAATGAAGCCGGCATCCCGCATTTCGGTCTCGCGCCGTTTCCGATCACGCCGGAACGCATGAAGTGGTCGGTGGCGATGCCGCAGCCGATCCCGATCGTGGGCAAGGTGCTGTACGATCACATGAAGTCGAAGGGTGTGAAGACCCTCGGCTATATCGGCTACTCCGATTCCTACGGCGACCTCTGGTTCAACGACCTGAAGGCGCAGGCCGTGCCGATGGGCATGACCATCGCGGACGAGGAGCGCTTCGCCCGTCCCGATACGTCGGTGACCGGACAGGTGCTCAAGCTCGTCGCCGCCAATCCCGACGCGATCCTGGTCGGCGCCTCCGGCACCGCAGCCGCGCTGCCGCAGACCGAGCTGCGCGAGCGCGGCTATCAGGGCCTGATCTACCAGACGCATGGCGCGGCCAGCATGGACTTCATCCGCATCGCCGGCAAAGCGGCCGAAGGCGTGCTGATGGCCTCGGGCCCCGTGATGGATCCCGAGGACCAGCCGGACGAAGCCGCAACCAAGAAGCCGGGCCTTGCGCTCAACTCGGCCTATGAGGCCAAGTACGGCCCGAACAGCCGCAGCCAGTTCGCCGGTCACTCCTACGATGCGTTCGAGATCCTCAAGCGCGTCATTCCGACGGCGCTGAAAACCGCAAAACCCGGCACGCCGGAATTCCGCGAAGCCATCCGCCAGGCGCTGCTGTCGGAGAAGGAGCTGGCGGCGAGCCAGGGCGTCTACAACTTCACCGAAAAGGACCGCTACGGCCTCGACGAGCGCTCGCGCATCCTGCTCACCGTGAAGAACGGCAAGTACACGCTGGTGAAGTAAGCGCGGCGAGGGTTTTAAGACGGCGAGAGCCGGCCCAACGGGCCGGCTCTTTTCTTTTTCGTTCCAGACTCTCGGGTCGTCATGGCCGGTCTTGTGAGCGCTAGGCCGCCTGCCGCAGCGGCGTCCAGGCGAACTCCGGATAGTAATCGTCCATCATGCGGTCGACATAGGCGGTGAGGTTCGGGAAGCCCTCGGCCCGCTGCCGCAAGCCGGATTCGAAGAACGGCGTCAGCATTCCGGCGAGCATACCAAAGGCGGTGGCATCGACACCGCAGGGCTTGTTGCCCATCAGATAGGCCTTGTCGCCGAGCTGCACCGAAAGCGCGAACAGCGAGCGCACGGCGAGATCGACGTCGTCGTCGGGCGCGTGACGGCCAAGGCCGGAAAGCAGATAGTTCTCGGCGACACGGAATTGCGCATCCTCGCGCAATTTTTCGCGATTGTGTTCGGGCGCCCCGTCGAAGAAATGCGACGGGCCCTTGGCGAAGTTGACCGGATCGACCCAGCGCGCGCCGACCACCGCCCAATAGAGGTGATGCTCGATCATGCGCTCGAACGCCCAGGCCTGCGCGCGCTCGGCCAGTGACAGGCCGGCGTCGAAATCGAAGCCGTAGCGGCGCTCGATATGGGCGCGGATGAAGGTGGAATCGGCCACCGCCTCGCCGCCGTCGTCGATGAACGGCAGCTGCCCCTTGGGGGAGGCGGGCGGCATCGCGCGCTCCTTCCGGTAGGGCAGTCCCGCCATCTTGAGCTGCACCTCCGTCTTGGTGACGAAGGGGCTGATTTCCGGCAGGCCGAAGCCGGTGCCAAAGCCGTAAAGCGTGATCATGCGAGCTCTCCTGAACCTGCGAAAGTCGACGGAACCTAATGACGGGCTGCTGCCACCATGGTGGCAGCAGCCGTGATATCTTCTGCGAAACGGGCCCCTCGCCAGGCGCGGCCCATGACGTGGCGGACCAGCGCGTCCGCAGCCTGGATCAGCGAGCGTGTCACCATGGTCGCGAACGCAACGCGGAGGTCGACGACGGTGAGATCGAAAAACATGAGCCGGCTGAAGGCCAAAGCGTGCAGCACGGCCTGCGCCCGCCACAGCGGACCGGCCGGGCCGAAATGGGTTGGGACGATCATGGACAAATCCTCTTCAGTCGATGTGTTGTCCCGGTATAGAACCCCCCTGCTGCCAACATCCTGTCAGCATCCACGCGCCGGATTTTGAGCGGGCTGCGGTCAGGAACTTGGAAAGAGAATTGTCATGAGACGCGCCGACCGGCTGTTTCAGATCATCCAGGTGCTGAGGCGCACGCGTAAGCCGCTGACGGCGGATGCGATCGCGGCCGAGCTCGAGACCTCGAAGCGCACCATCTATCGCGACATCGCGACGCTGATCGGCCAGCGCGTGCCGATCCGCGGCGAGGCCGGCATGGGCTACATCCTGGAAAAGGGTTTTGACCTGCCGCCCCTCATGCTGACACCCGACGAGATCGAGGCGGCGGTGCTGGGTGCGCAATGGGTCGCGGGCCATGCCGATTCCACACTGGCGCGCGCGGCCGAAGATCTGATGGCCAAGATCGCCGACACCGTGCCCGAGCGCCTGCGCCCGTTCGTGCTGGAGCCCGCGAGCCGCGCGCGGCCGAGCTGGAACAGGGAGCCGGACCGCCTCGACATGGCGCGCACGCGCACCCAGATCCACGAAGGCAAGAAGATCATGCTGCGCTATCGCGACGAGCAGGGCCGCCCCAGCGAGCGCATGATCTGGCCGATCTCGGTCGGTTATCTCGAAGCCGTGCGCCTGCTCGCGGCTTGGTGCGAGCTGCGCAGCGACTTCCGCAGCTTTCGCACCGACCGCGTCGTGGACGCGACCTATCTCGACGAGAGATATCCGGAGCGGCGCGACGTGCTGCGCGCAAAATGGCGGCAGAGCCTGGTCTGGGGCCCGCCAAAGGACACATGACGACGATGGACGAGACATCCCCCATCGACCTGTCGAGCTGCTGCCAGAGCTGCGGTGCCTGCTGCGGCTATTCGGAGAACTGGCCGCGCTTCTCGATCGAGAGCGACGAGGAGCTTGCGGCGATCCCGGAGGCGCTCGTCAATGCGCGGCAGTCCGGCATGCGCTGCGAAGGCGACCGCTGCTCGGCGTTGCGTGGGGAGATCGGGAAAGAGACCGCCTGCGGCATCTACGCCGTGCGGCCGGAGGTCTGTCGCACCTGCATGCCGGGCGATGCCGAATGCGCGATGGCGCGGCGGAAGTTCGGGCTGCCGATGATCACGAACTCTTAAGCGGGGACGGCTTCGCTGATCTCGTCGTCGAGCTCGTCATCGAGCGGTGCAAGCACCGAGAGCGGCTTGGTCGACAGCGTGATCGGCTTGCGGCCTCCCGACAGCGACGGCGAGGATTTGGTTACGCTTTCGCGTGACAGCGCGTAGAGCGTCGAGCCGACACGGCCGCCGTTCTCGATCAGGTCGCGCTCGCTGCAGCTGCCTGCGATCGCAACCGCCAGCGAATGCAAATGGCTGCGGCGATAGCAGAACAGCGCCAGCTTCGCGCGTGCGTCAGGGGAAACACTCTCAACCAGCCTCGGCAGTCCGCTCGCGCTGGCGCGATACATTTCGCCAAGGAGCTCGTCGCGGACCGGGCAGAAATCGCTTTCAAAGGCGTCGCGGCTTGAAAACATTGCAATTCTCCCTCGTGTGGGGAAGATGCAGCGCAATTCTCTAACGAAAGGTTAACCACCCGGGACGGTAGTCACCCGGGGTGCTCGCGCGCTCCCCGCGAATCAGAGGGGGGCCGCAGGCGACTTCCCTGCGGCCATCCTTCGAGACGCCCGCCTTCGGCGGGCCCTCAGGATGAGGTTTTGATTCGCGGCGAAATGCCAGACCCTCATGGTGAGGAGCGCCGCCTTACGGCGCGTCTCGAACCATGAAGGCCAAGCAGCCAGCCGTAGCTGCCCTCAGTTCGCCGCCATGTAGATGGAGAGGCCGAACCCGGTGAGATGGTGCAGCGCCTGATCGATACCGATCAGGGTCCAGAACCAGGGATGTGCGAGGTCGACACCGAAATTGGCCGAGACGAAGCCCTTGGCCCGGTCGATCGTGATGTGGATCACGAAATCGATCAGCGCCACGAACCAGAATTTCGGCGCCACGATCAGGATCAGTGGCAGCGCTACCGCAAGGTGAATCAGGCAATGCACCAGGAGCGGCAGGGCCCAGCCGTGCTTCTGGTCCTTGCCATGCGCCATCCAGGCGGTCTGGAGGACGAAATCAGCGATGATGTGCTTGAACGTGAGCAACAACATCCAGCCAATGAGCGCCTCAACCGGAACCGCCGATGACATGGGTGGAAACGACAAAGCTGACGCCCTCATTGACGTGATCAAGAAAGATTGGAGCGTTCAGCGCAACTTCTTCTTGGGCCGGTCAAATCGCCGGGACCTCTGATTTATGACACCTCCCGCGGCGGAATGCAGCCGGGGGGAACCGGAAAATCGCCAACTGTGGCTAACTGGTGATAGCATGACCAATCGCCGCGCCGGCGCCGAGTAAGGTTACCTTCGGCTCGAAATTTGCATTCCGTGACCTTAGCGCTATCATTGGCGGTAGAGAATATCGTTCTTTTTTCAGGCGTTTACGAATTGCAGGGCCGCACGCAGCGATCAGATCCGCGAGCCGCCCGAGACCCAGAATAGGGCCAGAGTGCTGCCATGAGTACTGGAGGCCCGACCACATTGTCGGTCGAACCACCGCCCCGGCGTCCCAAGGTGATCAAGACCAATCAGCAGCAAGTCCTGCTGTACGTCGTGCTGACCCTGCTGCTGTCGCTTGCCACCGTCTGGGCCGGGCGCACGCTGGTGCACAATTCGGAGACGCTGACCTTTGCCGTCGGCGCACCCAACAGCGACGAGGCGCTGTTCGCGGCCAAGCTCGCCGCACTGCTGAAGAACAACGCCTCGCGCTTCCGCATCAAGATCGTCAACAACCCTGACAATGCCAAGGCGCTCGCCCAGTTCGACCGCAAGCAAGCCGATCTCGCCGTGCTGCGCACCGACGCCAAGGTGCCGCTGCGGGCGCGCACGCTCGCGATCCTCGAGCACGATCTCGTCCTCCTGCTCGGACCCGGCAACAAGAAGATCAAGTCGCTTGCCGAGCTGAAGAAGAAGAAGGTCGCAGTCCTCGCCGAGAACGAATCCTCGCTCGCCTTCGTCCGCAGCATCCTCGACATCCCCGACGGTCCGGACGCCGCGAAAATCCAGATGGCGCCGCAGGGCGCAACGCTCGACAAGCTGTTTGCGCCGGCGAACGGCTTCGGTGCGGTGATCGCCATTGTCCACACCTCGAAAGCGGTGCGGGACAAGGCCTATGAGCAGGTCGCCAAACGCGGCGGCTTCACGCTCAACGCGATCGACGAGACCAAGACGCTGGCGCGCAAATTCCCCGGCATTTCCGACGAGACGCTGACGGCTGGCACGCTGTCGACCTCACCTGAAATTCCCGACGACGATCTCGAAACGATCGGGCTCGAATGGCTGCTGGTCGCGCAATCCAGGATGTCGGCGACCACGGCGGGCGAACTGGCGCGAACCGTCTATGAGAACAAGTCCGCCCTCGGGCTCGACAGCGGCTTCGCCAGCAGGATCGAGCCGGCCTCCGTCGAGAAGGACGCCTATGTGATGGCGCATCAGGGCGCGGCCGATTACATCAACGACGACACCAAGTCGTTCATGGATAAGTACAGCGACCTGATGTATCTCGGCGCCGCCGCGCTCAGCGTCATCGGCTCGATCTTCGCCGCGATCTACGCCAAGATCACCCGGATCGCGCCGGAGAAGGCCAGCGAGCTCTCCACCGCCATCCTCGACATCGGCGAGCGCATCGAGCACGCCCACTCGCTGGATCAGCTCGAATGTCTCCAGGACGAGCTGGAAGGCATCCTGCGCGGCGCGGTCATCGGGCTCCGGGACGGCACGATCAGTACCGACGGGCTCGACACCTTCAAGCTCGGCTACGAATTCGTCCGCGACGAGATCGGCATGCGTCGCGACTACCTGAAACGTCGTGCCGGCGAGATCGACAAGACCGCCCACGATGCCGGCCCGCCGCCGCACGACGACAGCAACGTCGTGGTGGTCAAGACCGCGCAGAGCGCTTGATCCGCCGGGCCGGCGCCCTCAGGGCGGGGCTGGCTGAAGCCTTGCCGCTGGATCGACGGCCGGAACTCTGGAACCCTCCCGATCCGCAACCGTTGGTTTCCGGATACAGCCGGAGAACGCGCCATGCGTATGCTCCTCGTGATCTGCCTCCTGGGAATGCTGGCAGCGGTTGGATATTTCGCTTATTCAGCGATGGCGATCGAAGGCGAGCCGATCCCGACGGAAGGCTATGTGGCCCTCGCGCTGGGGGCGGGATTTTCCCTCGTCGTCGGCGTCGGCCTGATGGTCCTGCTGTTCTTCAGCAGCCGCCGCGGCTACGACGAGCCGCCGCATTTCCGGTAGCGGCTCGGCCGGCTGGCGCACCCCGCCTTCGTCTCCCCATTTGCCGCGGCCCGCGCCCGTCGTTGACGGCCTCGGCCCGGGCGGGCACTTTGGCAGCGAAGTCCCAGCCGGGACCGCAAAAGCCACCACCGAGCCGCCTTCCCGCATGTCCAAGCCGCTGATCTCCGCACTGGCCCAGTTCGTGGCCGCCACGGCCGGCCGCAACATGACCAAGGCGGCCTATGTGGCGGTCGGTGTCGGCGTGCTCAGCATGGTGCTGCTGACGGTTGGCCCGGCCTATGAGACCGCGCCCCGCTGGGTCGATGCCCTGCTCTGGGCCTGCCTCGCCTATTTCGTGTTCGAATGGGTCGTCCGGCTGCGCCACATGAGGCGAACCGAGCGCCTTGCGCTGTACATGTCCTCCTCCGCCGGCACCGTCGATGCGATCGGAGCGCTGGCCGTGCCGGTCGCGCTGATGCTCGGCGTCGAGCTGCGGACGGCCTGGCTGCTCAGCGTGCTCTGGGTGCTGAAGGTGGTGCCGGGCATTCCGGGCCTGCGCCAGCTGCGCCGCGTCCTGGTGCTTGAATCGGGGCCGCTGGTCAGCGTGCTCGTGATCTTCCTGATGGTGGTTTTCCTCGCCTCCGTCGCCGAATATTTCCTGGAGCGGGACGTGCAGCCGCAGACCTTCGGCAGCGTGCCGGCGGCGCTGTGGTGGGCGGTGGTGACCTTGACGACGACCGGCTATGGCGACGTCGTGCCGGTGACGCCTCTGGGACGCATGGTGGCGGCGCTGGTGATGATCTCCGGCCTCGGCGTGTTCGGCCTCTGGACCGGTATCCTGGCCACCGGCTTTGCCGCGGAGACCCGGCGCGACAATTTCCTCAAGACCTGGGAATCCGTCAGCAAGGTGCCGTTCTTCGCAGCGCTTGGACCGGCGGCCATCGCCGACGTCACCCACATGCTGCGCACCATGGAGCTGCCGGCGCGCACCATGATCATCCGCAAGGGCGCGCAGGGCGACTGCATGTATTTCATCGCCGCAGGTGAGGTCGAGGTCGACCTGCCGGGCAAGAAGGTGCAGCTCGGCGAAGGCGCCTTCTTCGGCGAGATGGCACTGCTCGGCAACAACATGCGCGGCGCCAATGTCTCGACCACGAAGGTGTCGCGGCTCCTGGTGCTCGACCTCGTCGATTTCCGCGTGCTGATGGCGCGGCATCCGGATCTCGCCGAGACCATCGACGCCGAGGCGAAACGGCGCACGCTCGAGAACAAGTAAACGGAGACAAGAATGTCCGATACCGCCGAGGCGGCCAGCGGCCCCGTGCTCGACATCGACGGCGCGCGCGCCACCATCCGCCTCAACCGTCCCAAGCATCTCAACCGGCTCCAGGCCGAAGACCTCGGCGAGCTCGTCAAACTGTTCGACCGGATCGAGGCTGATCCTGCGATCCGCGTGCTGGTGCTGACCGGCACCGGGCGCGCCTTCTCGGCGGGCTACGATCTGAATTCGGTCGCCGAGCGCGCGGTGAGCGCCAACGAGCAGCAGAGCGCTGGCTCCGCCTTCGAGGTGGTCGTCAACCGGCTGGAGGATCTCGGCGTACCGACGATCTGCCGGCTCAATGGCGGCGTCTATGGCGGCTCGACCGACCTCGCGCTCGCCTGCGATTTCCGCATCGGCGTCGACACCGCCGAGATGTTCATGCCGGCGGCGCGGCTCGGGCTGCACTATTACAGGAGCGGCATCAAACGCTACGTGACGCGGCTCGGCGTCGACAATGCCAAGAGGCTGTTCCTGACCGCGCAGAAGATCAGCGCGCCGGAGATGCTGCGCATCGGCTATCTCACCGCCATGGTGCCGGTGGAATTCCTGGACGAGGAGGTCGACAAGCTCGCCGGCGTCCTCGCCGGCAACGCGCCACAGGCGATGCGCGGCATGAAGCACGCCATCAACGAGTTCGCCCGCGGCGAATTGGACGAACAAGCCGCCGACCAGCGCCACCGCGACAGCATGCGCGGCGACGAGATCAAGGAAGGCATCAAGGCGTTCGCGGAGAAGCGAGCGCCCAAATTCTGATCACGCCCGCTTCGACCGCATCGCGCGCACCTGTGTGAGCTTGGGATCGCGGACGAGCGCCTGGTAGCGTTTGCTGTCGACGGCGTAAATCGCGATCCGGCCCTCACTGTCGGCATGAACGCCCCAGCCAAAGCGCTTGCCGAGGCTCGACGCCCTCATGCACGCCTGCCCCCGGGAGAAGAACGCTTCACGGGCCGCACGCTTCTCCGTCTTCGTCGCCTTCACATCGAGTTCGCGTCCCGGCGCAGACGTCGCGAAGATCACGTCGTCGGACGTGTATTTGTAGGGCGCCTTGGCGATCATCTCGTATTGCAGGCACGCCACCGTCTGCTTTGCCCCGCGGAGCGGCGGCTCCTCGCCAGTACGCGCGGGACAGTCTTCAGCAACCCGGATGAAGGTGTTGAAGCAGTTGGTCGTGTGCATCATCTGCAACCCCGGATCATTCAACCACCAACAGCCGCCGCATGCTGGGCCGCCATCTCGTCATCCGCCGCATTGATGCGCTGGAACGCGGGCCGCGATGTCATGCGCTCGGCGTAGCGGACGAAGACGTCCTTTTTCGGCACGATGCCGAACATCATCGTCCAGCTGAACGCGACGCCCCACAGGACATCCGCAGCGGTCATGCGCTCGCCGAGGAGATACGGCCCCTTCGACAGTTGCGCCTCGAGCGCGCCGAGCATGGTGTCGTAGTCGGCATAGGGCGATTGCGTGATCGGCGCCGGCTCGCGCTGCATGAACTTGTCGATCAAAGCCGGCTCGAACGATGCGCCGTAATAGGCGATCCAGCGCAGATAGGGGCCGCGCAGCGGATCGTTCAGCGCGGGCGTCAATCCGGCCTGCGGAAACAGGTCGGCGAGGTAGATGGTGATCGCGACCTGTTCGGTCACCAGCGCATCGCGATGGCGGATCGCCGGCACCTTGCCGAGCGGGTTGATTGCGAGATAAGCGCCCTGCCGCTGCTCGCCGGCCTTCATGTTGAGGACATGGAGATCGTAGGGAGCCCCCAGTTCCTCCAGCAGCACCCGCGTGCCGGTGGCGCGGCTTTGCGGCGAATAATACAGGGTGATGCGGTTCGGATCGGTCATGGCAGGTCTCCTCGGGCGCCGCCTGGCGGTGTGCACCTTGTAGCGGTTCATACCTGACATCCTGTGTCAGGTATGGTTTAAGGGATCATGCGCGCGAGCCGGATGCTGTCGATCCTCACCACCCTCCAGGCCAGGGGGCAAGTCACCGCGCCCGAGCTCGCGGAGGCCTGCGAGGTGTCGGTGCGCACGATCTATCGCGACATCGACGCACTCGCGGCATCAGGCGTCCCTGTCTATGCCGACCGCGGCGCGGAGGGCGGCTATCGCCTGCTCGACGGCTATCGCGTGCGGCTGAACGGCCTGTCGCAGAACGAGGCGGAAGCGCTGTTCCTGACCGGGTTGCCGGGGCCGGCGGCAGCGCTCGGGCTGGATGCAGCGATGATCGCCGCGCAGAACAAGCTGATGGCGGCGCTGCCCGCCAATCTGCGCGAGGACGCCGGGCGGATGCAGGAGCGTTTTCACCTCGACGCCCCCGGCTGGTTCGGCGAGGCGGAGGAGCCAAAGCATCTGCGCGCCATTGCCGGCGCGGCTCTGCGCGGGACGCTGATCAAGATCCGCTACCAGAGCTGGCGCGCCGAGAAGCAGCGCCGCGTGGCGCCGCTCGGCCTCGTGCTGAAGGGCGGCAGCTGGTATCTCGCAGGACAGGTCGACGGCAGCGTGCGCACCTATCGCGTCGCGCGCGTGCTCGATTGCACGGCGCTCGACGACCGCTTCGATCGTCCCGCCGATTTCGATCTCGCCGCCTATTGGCAGGCCGCGACGCTGCGCCTCGAGGCCGAGATGCATCCGAATGTCGCGGTCGTGCGGCTGTCGCCGTTCGGCGTCAAAATGCTCGACGCGCTGAGCCAGCCTTACGTCAGGGCGCGCACGCAGATCGAAGACGCCGCCGACGCGGACGGCTGGCGCATCGCCAGAGTGCCGACCGGCAAGACGTCATGGCACGCCGCGGCCGAATTGCTGCGGCTCGGTCCCGAGGCCGAGGTGCTGGAGCCCGCCGATCTCCGCGAGACAATGGCCGAGCTGACGCAGGCAATGGCCGCGCGCTATCGCGCGGCGCGGAAAGCATGACGGCGGCGCAACGCGCCGCAGCCGACGAAACAATCCTGAAACACGATTCCCGGCCCGCGCCGTGAACGCATTCGCATTTCGACCCGACGGAGATGCAGGGACACAACAACGGCCTCGCGCCAACTGGAGAATGAAGATGTTTCGTAAGCTTGCACTCGGTCTGATCGCTGCCGGCTCGCTCGGCGTTGCGGCTCTCGCCCCCACCGCCGCTTCGGCCCACGGCTTCCACCATCACTGGGGTCCCGGCTGGGGCTTCGGCGGAATCTACGTCAACACCGGCGTCAACAACTGCTACCAGGAGCGCGTCGTCCGGACCCGCCACGGCCTGCGCGTTCGCGTCGTGAATGTCTGCGCCTACGGTATCTACTGATACTTCGCGCCGTCGACAAAGCCCCGATCGCTCCGCGATCGGGGTTTTGCATTTGCCTAGCCGGCCTGCCGCTGCCGGCGAAACCAGGCCCAGGTCTCGCGGGTCGTCGCGATGTAGCCGCGGCCGCGATGGACGATCTCGCCGTCGACGATCTCGTTCAGCTTCGGCAAAGCGTGGAAGGGTATCGAGGGATAGGCGTGATGCTCGACGTGGTAGGGCATGTTCCACGCGAACCATTTGACGATCGCGGCGGTGTAGGTGGTGCGCGTGTTCTGGAAGGCGCTGCGGGTGCGGTCGCAGCCGGTATGCTCGGCATAGAGATAGGGCCGCAGGAAGAACTGCCCGATGACAAGCGGCACGATCCAGACCCAGAGCAGCAGCGCTGAGGAGAACCACAGCGAGAGCGCGAGCAGCAGCGCATAGAGCGCAGCATAGGCGCGCGCCTCGCGCACGATGGTGGCGCGCTTGTTTTCGGGAATCCAGGGCACCGTGACCTTGCCGGTGACGGCATGGCCGAACATCAGCCGGAGACGGCCGGCGACCTGGAGCAGGCCGCTATAGGCGAGCGCAAGCTGCGTGTCGGATTTCGGCTTCACGCCGACAATCAGCTCCGGGTCCTTGTCCGGATCCTGGGTGTAGCGGTGATGGTCCCAGTGAAACAGGCAGTAATATTCGTAAGGCTGTCCGATGATGAAGGCCGAAGGATAGCCGACCGCGAGATTGAGGCCACGGCTCCTGAAGGCGGTCTTGTGCGCGGTCTCGTGCAACGCCATGAACAGGAAGGCGACGAAATAGCCCTGCACCGCCATCAGCGGCAGCGCCCATAACACCCCCCAGGCCGAAGAGACCTTCCAGACCAACGTGCCGACCAGCACGACCAGGCCGTAATGGCTGAGGCTTTTCGCGGCCCCCCTGAGATTGGAGCGCACCGACAATTCACGCAGCATCGCCGGCGTGAGCGGCTTCAGGCGGTGGCCCGGCTCTGAAACGGTTGCGTCAGTCATGATCGGATGCCTGTCTTACTTGCTGAGGAGATCTGCGATCTCGGCCTTGAGGAAGGCCTGGTCGGGTGGATTGTTCACGGGGTTGCCGGCGCGATGGCCGTGCAGCGACGGGATCGGATGCAGCACCGCCGATTTTGCGTTGGCCAGCCGGCCGAGCTCGTCCTCGTTGTCGCGGACGTCGAAATAGCGATCGGTGGCGCCCGGCATCAGCAGCATGTGCGCCTTGATCGCGGCGAGCGCCCGGTCGAGATCGCCGCCGAATGCGGCGCAGCGGCTGATATCGCCGCGCTGCCAGATGCCGATCTGCGCCAGCAGGTCGTTGGCATCGCGCCGTGCGAACGTCGCGTCCCACCCACGGACGAGATAGTCCTCGAGCGAGCTGAAACCGGCCTCGCGCCAGAGCTCGTCGCGATAGAAGCCGTGCGACATCGCCCAGCCGGCATAGACGCGCCCCATGGCGCGGTAGCCGACCGTGGGCTTCTCGACGAAACGGCCGTCACGGAAGGCGGGATCGCCGGTCAGCGCGGCCTTCACGCCTTCCAGGAAGACATAATTATAAGGCGCACAGCGCGCACTGCCGCAGACCACCGCGGCGCGCTCGACCATCTCGGGATGAGATGCGGCCCAGTGATAGGCCTGCATGCTGCCCATCGACCAGCCATAGACCAGCGCGAGCTTCGAGATGCCGAAGCGCCCGGTCAGGAGCCGGTGCTGGACCGCGATCGCGTCGTGATAGGTGAGCTCAGGGAACGGGCCAGCCGTGTTCGAGGGCGAGGACGACAGGCCGCTGCCGAACAGATTCGGGATGATGACGAAGTAGCGTTCGGGATCGAGCACGCCGCCGGGCCCGATCAGCCATTCGGTGTCGTAATGCTGCGCGCTGAACGAGGTCGGGTAGAGGATGACGTTGTCTTTGGCCGGGCTCAGGGCGCCGTACGTCTTGTAGGCGAGCTTCATCGAGGGGAAGATGGCCCCGGACTGGAGCGTGACGTCGCCGGCCTCGAAGATCTCGTAGTCGCGCTGCGCCGTCATGGGACGAACTCCCGCTCACGCGGCCGCAGAACGCGCCGCTGAAATGGCGATGCATCGATCATGCCGGGCCGTTCACGCATCATTGCGCCACACTTAATAACTGTACAACTAGTACATATATTGGCGGGCGGCAAGATAAATCTGGTTGGCTCACCGGCTCAGGCGATGGCTGCCAGATAGCGCGCGACAGACGCCGCGAATGCGGCCTTGGCCCCGGTGGCGATGTTGCGCCCCCACCAGGCGCCATAGATGCGGTCGAAGGCGAAGGGCTCGACAACGCCGGCGATCCGCCGCACCGCGGCGGCATTGAGCGGCATGTAGTTCGGGTAGGAGTACATGAAGCTGACGAAACGGCGGTCCATCGTCACCTGCGCGATGTCGCCGGTGAGCAGCGCCCCCTTGCCGTCCGCACCCTGCCGCCAGTGCAGCATGGTCGCACCGGCGAAATGGCCGCCGCTGCGCAGCAGCACTAGGTCGTCGGAGATGCGATGGCTGTCGCCGGTCCAGTGCACGATCGACGCGTGCGGTCGCGTCACCCATTCGCGGTCATCCGCGTGCAGATAAACCGGGATACCGCCGAAAGCCTCGCTCCAGTCGGCGAGCGCGCCATAATAATGCGGATGCGAGATCGCGATCGCCTTCAGTCCGCCGAGCGAGCGCACATGCGCGATCGCCTCCGGCGTTGCCAGCGGCACGCAGTCCCACATCACGCAGCCGTCTGCGAGCGGCACGAGCAGGGCGCGCTGACCGATGGCGAAGCTCGGCTCGAGTGCAAGGCCGCTCAGGCCGAGATCGTCGCGCCAGACGACGCCGTGGCGTTCCGCCAACGCCTCGCGGGTGAGGAAGGTTTGGCCTTTCCAGCCGACGAATTGCCGTTCGTCCTCGCAGACCGGACAGGACGCGGGCGGATCGCCGCTGGCCGGGAATTGCGCGCCGCAGGTTTCGCAGGTCCAGAGGGGCATGGCCAGGATCCGAAAGAGGCCGGGACGGAGGGACGTGACATCGCCCCACGGGGCAAGTGGGGAGGAACCAACGTTGTCAACGCAGGTTACGTTCTGGTCCATGCCGGCGCAATTGCCCGGTCTTCACGATCAGTTTTGCGCGAGCCCCATCGATCGGCAGGAACACGTTCAGCGTCTCGATGACATCGCGCCCCTCCCCACCCCGCATCTGGCCGCTGTTTGCACTCAACTTCTTCATGGCCGACATGCAGTCGGGCATTGGGCCGTTCGTCGGCGTATTCCTCCAGGAACGTGGCTGGGCGAGCGGATTGATCGGCACCGCCATGACGATCGGCAATGTCGCGGGCATGCTGATCACGACGCCGATCGGCGGCTTCATCGATTCCAGCCGCAACAAGCGCCTGTGGGTCGTCATTCCCGGCATCTGCGTCGTTCTCGCATCCGCGCTCATCCTGATCTCGCAGAATTTCTGGGCGGTGACCTTCTCGCAAGTCGCGCAATCGATCGCGAGCGCCGCCATCGTGCCGGCGGTAACAGGCATCACGCTCGGCATCGCCAGGCAAAAGGGCTTCAATGCGCTGAACGGCCGCAACCAGGCGTTCAACCATGCCGGCAACATGGTGGGCGCCGCACTGTCGGGCTATCTCGGCTACAGATTCGGTTACGTCTCCGTGTTCGCGCTGGCGGCCCTGTTCGGGGTCATCGCGATCGCCTGCGTGCTGATGATCCCGGCGAAAACGATCGACGATCGCGCCGCGCGCGGCTGCAAGGAGGACGATCCGGACAGCGCGCCTGACGCGCTCACGATGCTGCTCAAGCACAGGCCGCTGCTCGTGCTGGCGCTGGCGCTCGCTCTGTTCCATCTCGGCAACGCCGCCATCGTGCCGCTCTATGGACTTGCGGCGGTGGCCGAGGGCCAGGCCAACGGTCCGAGCTTCGTCGCGACCACTATCGTGATCGCACAGGGCGTGATGATCGTGACGTCGTTGATCGCGATGCGGGCGGCAAGCAAGCGCAACTATTGGCCGATTATTCTTGTCTCCTTCATGTTCCTGCCGGTCCGCGGCGTCCTCGCCTTCTTCGTCACGGGATGGTGGGGCGTCGTGCCGATGCAGGTGCTCGACGGCATCGGCACCGGGCTCCAGACGGTTGCCGTCCCCGGCATGGTCGCCCGCTCGCTCAACGGCACCGGCCGCATCAATCTCGGCCAGGGTGCCGTCATCACGGTGCAGGGCGTCGGCGCAAGCCTGAGCCCCGCGCTCGGCGGCTGGATCGCGGAGTGGATCGGCTACGCCCCGACCTTCCTGCTGCTCGGCGGATTCGGCCTCGCTTCGATGGCGCTGTGGCTCGCGTTCGGGGCTGCGGTGAAGAAGTATTGAGGCCAGCCGCCGGACGGACGCCACGGCGCCAACTGCTTTTACGATCCGGGCATGCCAGGCTGCGGCACCTGGTCGCGGTCTCAATGCGTCATCGCGAGTGGCTTTTCACGCAATCCAGCGCTTTTGCCGCTTGCGGCGCATCGGCCCGAAGATACAACCTGCGACATATCGCAACGAACTTTCCTTCTCGATCGATGACCCAGCCTCAACTCTCGTTCGATGGCGACCCGAACGGCCAGGCCTATGAGAGATGGCGCGAGCAGTTTTGCCGCCAGGTGGCGAACGTCGATTTCGTGCCGGTCGGGGAAGGACGCGTTCACCGGACCATTGCGCCGGCCATTCTTCCACGCCTCAGACTCTCGGCCTCGTTCGGCACGCCGCTTTCTTTCGTGTCACTGGGGACGAACGACGAATTGGTGATCACGATGTCGCCGAATTCGGCGTTGAGCGGGGCCATGGGAAAACGCCCGCTGGAGATCGCCGCGGGCGACATCACGATCGGCGATCCCTCGATCAAGGGCGCCCACATCACCCAGACGGCCTACGGAAATTTCCAGACCGCGCTGCTGCCGCGCAAGGCGCTGCTGCGCGCGTGCCCGAATGCCGAAGACCTGATCGCGCAGTCGATCCCCGGCGCCAATCCGATCACGTCGATGTATCTGCGATATTACGATCTCGCGCATGCCTATGCCGACAAGCTCGCGCCCGCGGAGCTCGACGCCGTCTCTCAGCATTTGTTCGACCTCGCCGTGCTGATGATCGGAGCGCGCGGCGATGTCGCCGAGGAAGCGCGCATGCGTGGCCTTGCGGCGGCGCGTTTCGAAACCCTCAAATCCGACATCCTGATGCAGCTGGGCAACCCCGCGCTGTCGCTCACCGATCTTGCAGCCGCGCACCGGGTCAGCCCGCGCACGATCCAGTTGCTGTTCGAGCAGGCCGGCATCACCTATAGCGGATTCGTGCTGGAGCAGCGATTGCTGCGCGCCGAGCGGCTGCTTCGAAATCCAAATTTGCGCACGCGCAAGATCATCGAGATCGCGCATCTTGCCGGATTTCACGACGTCTCCTACTTCCATCGCGCGTTTCGCCGCCGCTTCGGACGGACACCGGACGATGTCAGGAAGCTGGCCGGCGACGTCGGCTAGACGACGCCGCGGTACTGCCGCGACGACTGCTCGAGCCGGGCCGGGACGTCACCACTTCGCCCGCCCTCACGTCCCGAAATTCTTCTGGATCGCCTTGTCGAGCGTCTCGCCGCCGACGAAGCGCTGGCGCAGCTCGCGCTTGAGCAGCTTGCCGCTCGGGTTCTTGGGCAGCGCGTCGACGAAGATGACCCGCTTGGGCACCTTGAAATGCGCCATCTGGCCGGCGCAGTGCTTGATCACGGACTCCTCGTCGAGCTTCTCGCCGCTCTTGACCACGACGATCGCAGTGACCGCCTCGATCCAGCGCGGATCGGGCAGGCCGACGACGGCGACCTCGGACACCGCCGGGATGCGGTAGACCATCTCCTCGACCTCGCGGCTCGCGACATTCTCGCCGCCGGTCTTGATCATGTCCTTGACGCGGTCGACCACGGTGATGTGGCCCTCTTCATCGACGGTGGCGAGATCGCCGGAGTGAAACCAGCCGCCGGAGAACGCCGCCGCGGTCTTGACGGGATCGTTGTAATAGCCGGACAACAGGTGCGGCGAGCGGTGCACGATCTCGCCGACCTCGCCGACCCTGACGTCCTCCATCGCGGTATTGACCACACGCGTCTCGACGTTCAGCACCGGCTTGCCGGCCGAGCCTGCCTTGCGCAGTTGGTCCCCGGGGCGCAGCACGGTCGCGAGCGGCGCGATCTCGGTCTGGCCGTAGAAATTCCAGAACTTGACGTTGGGCAGACGGCGCTGCAGCTCCAGCAGCACCTCGACCGGCATGATCGAGGCGCCGTAATAACCCTTCTGCAGCGTCGACAGATCGGTCTTGTCGAAATTGGGCGAGCGCAGCATCGCGATCCAGATCGTCGGCGGCGCGAAGAAGGACGTGATCCCGTGCGCCTGGATCAGGGCCAGGATGTTGTCGGCGGTCGGCTTGCCCGTGATCACGCCGGAGGCGCCGAGATAGACTTGCGGCCCCAGGAACACGTCGAGCTGGGCGCAATGATAGAGCGGCAGCGCATGCAGGAACTTGTCGTCCACGCTCATGCCGCCGTCGATGATGCAGCTGACATATTGCCACATCACCGCTTCATGGGTCAGCATCGCCCCCTTGGGCAGCGACTCCGTTCCGCTGGTGTAGACGATCTGCGCGAGGTCGCGGCTGTCGACCGACGCCTCCAGGAACGCGCCGTCGGCATGAAGCAGATCGTCGAAGGTGGTGAGGCCGGCCGGCGCGGTGGCGGGATCCTCGCCCGGCAGCCAGATCATCTTCTCGACCGCACAGTCCTTCGCCGAGGCGGCACGCGCGGGCTCGACGAAATCAGGTCCGGTCGCGAGCAGCTTTGCGCCGGAGCTCTTCAGGATGAAATTGATCTCGTCCGGATTGAGCATGAAGTTGATCGGCACCAGCACCGCGCCGATTCGCGCCACCGCGAAGCGGAGCGCGGCAAAGGCGTGCGAGTTGCGCGAGAGCACGGCGAGGCGATCGCCCCTCTTGACGCCGAGGCCGAGCAGGCCGCGGCCGAGCCGGTTGCAGATCGCGTCCATCTCGGCAAAAGTCCAGCTCACGCTGCCGCAGCTCACTGCGAGCTTGTTCGGCTCCCGCCCTGCCGAACGGCGCAGGAGATCGCCAATGGAATGCTCGCGCGCTTTCGAGATGGTGGCTGCGATGTCGCCGGACATTTCCATTCCCCAAGATTTGCAATTTGCGCGAAGCGTAGTCGGCGCTGTCGGCTCCGTCAAATTCCATGCGGCCGGCGTCATGACGCAAGAACCTGGCGGCGATTGTGATGTTCATCTCCGACGTGCACAGCCTTGGGGGTGAAGCTCGCACCGGACCTTAGCTGCTCGTGGCCTTGCGCTGTTTTTCGCTTAGAGCTTGTGTCCCTTCTGCCGCAGCGCCTCGATCAGGCGCTGCTTCAGCTCGTCGGCCGCCTTCTGGCTGACGTCCTGGCCGATCTGCGTGCTCGCCTGCGTCAGCGCATCCGACTTCTCCAGAAACTTCCGTCCGGCCGGCTGGGCGTAGAACGCCTCGATCTGGCGCAGCTCATCGAGGGTGAAGCTGGCGGCGTAGAGAGCCGCGATCTGATCGATCATCGAGGTGACGAACGGAGCGTAGATCTCGGAGCCAGGCGCCGTCAGCGCATCATAGTCGCGCTCGATCTCCGGCCTGTCCTGGGCGACCACGGGCCTGAGCTTGAGCAGGAGCTGCGGCAGCAATACGCGGTATTGATCCGCGATCTTCAACGTGACCACCAGCTTGCGCGCCGCATTCATCGCCTCCGGCGACGGTGCCTGTGCGGAGGCGCCGCAGACCAGGAACAGGAGAGCGCCGGCGATCGTCAACAAACGTCTGGACATGAACCTCTCCGTTGGATCTCTCCGTGAGATGGCGGGCTGGCGCCATGATGCTTTCAGCGGCTCGCGGGCGTCGCGGCCGCCGCCGGAGCGCCTTCGACTGCGGGCTCGGGATCCTCGACCTCCGTCACCTTCACGAACAGGTTCGGCACCCGCTCGGTACGACCGAGCAGCCAGGCGGCGCCGATCATGATGACGATGCCGGCGGCGGAGACGGCGAGCTGCTCCCAGGCGCCCTTGGTGTATTGCGTCAGGATCCAGTGCGCGGAGAACGAGAGGAACACCCCCAAGCAGAAGATCGGCAGCGAATGCTGGCCGCAGAGGATGACGGGGCGCAGCCAGGGTCCGTGCAGCAACCGCCATTTGCGCGAGATGAAATGGGTGACCCAGATCGCCAGCGCCAGGAAATGCGTAAAGCGCAGCATGTCGAGATCGGTCTTGTCGATCGGGTAGATCGCCTTGATCATCCATTTCGGGATCAGGGCCTCGAGCGCAGGCACGTGCCAGGTCATCACGATCAGGAGCGCGAAGACGAGCCAGGCCGCCGCGAGCGTCATCGCCGCCTTCGACCAGACCCATGTCGCGATCTTCCCGATCTGGCCGATGCCGCACCAGGCCGCGAACACGAACATCAGCTGCCAGCAGAACGGGTTGAAGTACCAGTGGCTACCTGGCGGATAGGACGCCACGTTCCAGTCGAACCAGCGCGACAGCACATAGAGCACCACGGACGCCGCAAGCGTCAGGTTCGGCCGCCGCACCAGGCACCAGACGATGAAGGGCGCGGCGAACACCAGCGTGATGTAGAGCGGCAGCACGTCGAGATTGACCGGCTTGTATTTCAGCAGAATCGCCTGCCCGATCAGCTCGTCCGGATGCGACAGGAAATTGAATACGTTGAACTCGTGCTCGTACATCGGATTGTCGAAGCGGCGCGCGGTGCGCGCGATCTGCGCCGTGAACAAAAGGAACAGCATGATGTGGGCGACGTACATCTCGGCGGCGCGCCGCCACAGCCGCTTGAGCGCGGCTAGAAACCAGCCGCCCGCGATGATCGGCCCGTAGATCCAGCCGACGAGGTAGCCGGAGATGAAGACGAAGAACTCGGCGGCGTCGCTGAAGCCGTAGTTGCGCAGCGTCAGCCAGGCCACGACGTCGTGCGGGATGTGGTCGAGGAAGATCATCCACAGCCCGATGCCGCGGAAAAGATCGAGCCGCAGGTCGCGCTCGACCGGCGCCAGGAGTGCCGACTGGTCTCGTGTGATCATGGCCCCGCCTCTTCCCGTGGGCGTCGCGCCATGGCGGCGCCGGCAAAATGGAATGCTAAAAAATCCGTATCAAAAGATCACCTGGCCCTGCGGCTAGCTGACTGCCAACGGTAGCCGACCCAGGTGTCCGCGCAAGAGACTTCGTCATCACGGGCGGCGGTGACCGCTGCCGGGCCGCGCCGAAGCGGCGGCCGGCTCACAAAACATCGAAAACAACCCCATGCACAGTAGAAGGGGCAGCCTAAGTCGTTGTTTTATATAATAAATAACGGAATATCGGGCCCGACAATCGCCACCGACGGTACGATCGCACGCCAGGCGGATGGAACGGCAAGATCAGGTGAGCGCGACGCCCCGAGCGAGCATCCCGTTCAGCATCGCCTCCTTCTGGTTCAGCGGCAGCGCGCCGCTGTCGGACGCGATCGCAATCGCCGCGCGGAGGGCGGCAAGGATCGCGGCCTTGTTCTCTTCGCCCGCGGGCGGCGTCACCACGGCTTCGCCGCCGCGCCCCGTCATGGGCCTGTCGCACGAAAATGATCCGTTCCTTCCAGCCGTGCGCGAGTCGCCTGCTCGAGGCGACCGTCGCGCCCGTTGACAGGAGCGGCCGATGCCCGTGGGACTGCTGGAGGTCGAAGGCACCATCGAGGTCAGCCAGTTCTGGCCGGAGGGGCGGTCTGACGCCGACACCACCAAAGTCGTGGTGGCCATCGCGCCCAATGCGATCCGCTTTCGCAAGAACGACACCTCGCCATTCCAGTCGACCCACGTCTTCGACAACGCCAAGGTCAAGGGCCGAACCAACACGGCGCCGATCAAGAACGGCAAGCTGACCGTTCGCCTTCAGGGCATCGACGCGCCGGAGCTGCACTACCAGCCCTCGCCGCTGTCGCCCGCCGAGAAGAAGGGCCTGACGGATGCCAAGCGGCAGGCCTATCACGAGGTCACGCACCCCTACCGGCAATTCCTCGGCGCGACGTCGAGCAAGGCGCTGCATGATTTCCTCAGCCGTGCCGGCGGACCGACGCTGGCCTGCCGGGTGTTCACCCATGTCGATGCGCCGAACGAGGTGTTCGACACCTATGGACGACTGGTCGGCGACATCGAGGTGACGGTCGCGAACCGGACGGTCGACATCAACCACTGGCTGGTCGAGCAGGGCTTTGCCTATCCGACGTTCTACTCCTCGATGAACGACGACGAGATCAAGGCCTTCCTCGCCCTCGCCAAGACCGCGCGGACGAAGAAGCTGCTGGTCTGGAAACATCTCGCCAGGACGATTCCCGCGTTCGACTTCGACCTGCGCGAGCCCAGGAAGAACGAGACAGACGTGCTCGCGACCGACAAGGGCCCGGTGATCATGCCAAAGCTCTACCGCCGCTACACCAACTGGTCGGCGCGCAAGAAGGCGAAGGTGACCAGCCAGAACTTCCAGAAGTTCCTGGGCGAAGGCTCCGGCGGCAAGCCCGACACCTGCTATGCGATCGACGACTTCCTGACCAACGGCGTGCACTCGGCCACGCCGCGGAATTTCGCGGAGTTCGTCGAGGGCGGGAAGACGATCAAGTTTCAGCCGGAGGGGCTGGTGTTCGGGGAGGCGCCGTCGAGCCTGGTGGGAGCGGACAACAAGCCCATCATCCATTTCTGACGCTTGTCTGTCGCCAAAACAAAAATGGCCCGCTCAATGCGGGCCATTTTCTCATCCAAAGCGGTGAAGTCCGAACTTGGCCTTCAGCGACGTCGCGCCCGCGAGAGCACGCGCCTCGTCAGCGAAGACCGCCGGTGACGTGAAGCGTCTCGCCGGTGACGTAGGACGCCTCGTCCGAGGCGAAGAAGGCCACCGTGGCAGCGATCTCCTCAGCCTTGCCGATGCGGCCAAGCGGGGTGACGGATTCGATCCAGTTGCGCATGTCGCCCTCGTGCAGGCCGGCCGACACGACGCCTTCGGTGGCGATCATGCCCGGATTGACGGCGTTGACGCGGATCTTGCGCGGCGCCAGCTCCTTCGCCAGCACGGCGGAGATCGCATCCACCGATGCCTTCGTCGCGGTGTAGACGGCGGTGTTCGCCGGCGCGATGGTCGATACGCCGGAGCTGATGTTGATGATGCTTCCGCCATTGGCGTTGAAGTGCTTCGACACTTCACCCGAGACCAGGAGAAGGCCGAGCACGTTGAGGTCGAAATGCTTGTGGAAATGCTCGGGCGTGATGGCCTCGAGTGGTGCGAATTCGTAAACGCCCGCGTTGTTGACGAGGATGTCGATCGCACCGAACGCCTTCACGGTCTCCTCGACGACGCTTTTCACGTCCTTGGCGTCGGCGAGGTTACCGCGGACTGCGACGGCCTTGCCACCCTTGGCGACAATGGCGGCGACCACGCGGTCGGCGGCCTCTTTGCTGGCGCTGTAGTTGACGGCGACCGCCGCACCCTCGGCCGCGAGCCGGGCGGAGATTGCGGCACCGATGCCTTTGGACGCGCCGGTCACGAGCGCAACTTTGCCTTCAAGTCTCTTGGTCATCGCATGTCTCCGTTGTTCGGCGGGATGCCGAAATTCAATAGTTCAATACTAGTGAACTATTGAACCAGTTCAAGGGACATGCTATATTTTGGGCATGGCGCAGTTCGTTCACCCGGCGCGGGAGGAGATTACACTGGCCGGGGTGCTCGGCGCCCTCGCGGATCCTATGCGGCTGCGTATCGTCAAAAGCCTGGCCGCGCAAAACGAGTGCATGTCGTGCACCGAGGCAGCGCCTTGCCCTGACATGGCGAAGTCGACCCTGTCGAACCATTTTCGGATACTGCGGGAAGCCGGCCTGGTCCGGACGTCAAAGCAAGGCGTCCAGCACCGCAACGTCCTGCGCGAGGAGGACATCAACGCGCGATTTCCGAAACTGCTCAAGATGATCCTGAGCTTTCCGGACTGAAGGCATTCGCGCTGAAGGCACAGGTGTAGCCGCCGTCCCTGCTACGGCTGCAAGACGTGCTGCTCCGCGCGCGTGACCGAGCCTCCCAGCAGGCAACCGACGGGCCTACTGCCCGCGAAGCCGAGGCGCACCCGGATCTCGGACAACGCTCCCATCGCGCGGCCCTGCATGATGGTGATCCGCTCGCTGTTGGGTTCAACCAGTTCGTTCTTGAGCAGTCCGAACGCAAGCGCCGCGGCGGCAATGCCGGTGGCAGCATCTTCCGGGTAACCGGACGACTTCGGAAACTGCCGCGCCTCGAAACGTCGTTCGCCCTGGTGGTCGATGGCGTAGGGGTAGAGTCCGGTGGACCCGATCCGTCCACAGCACGCCTCGATCTGCGCCGGGTCCGGCACCAGTTCGCTGAGCTCGCGGACGCCCTTGATCGGGATGAGCGTCTTCACGCGTGACGTGACGGCGTTCTGCACAGGTAGGTCAAGCAGATCGCGGCGCGACAGCTTGAGCGTCGACAGAACGTCCTCCTCTTCGGCATGCGAGAGATCAACGACCTTGCCGACGGGCTGGCTGATTTCGACGGACGGATCGCCCGAGTCCACACGATCGACATAACCCGTCACCGATCCACTGCGCGTCTCGATGCGGACCTGTTCGCCCGGCAAGCGCCCCTTGGTCGCGAGGACCCAGAGCGCGCCGATCGTCGCATGACCGCACATCTCCATCTCGTGCCGCGGAACCCAGAACCGGAAGACGTAGTCAGACTCGAGCCCTGGTGACGGCAGAACGAAGCCCGACTCATGCCCAAATTGCTGAGCTACCGACTGCATCCCCGCAGCGAGAAGGTTCGATGCATCGATGACAATTGGACAGGGATTGCCGCCCCGCCCCATGTGGGTGAACACATTGACAAGCTCGACCTCGGTCATCGGATAGCTCACTTCAAGGAAAGCAGGACAGCGATGGTATAGCTGTCGCAGCGACATCCGAGAACGCCGATTTTGTCGAGCAGCTCGGCACGATTAAAGGGGCCCCCGTGCAGTCACCAAAGCAAAATGGCCCGCTCAACGCGGGCCTTGAGAAGCTCAGCTCTCCAAAATCGCGACCGCTCGCGTCCAACCCGCCGAGGCTCGTTCGATCTTCACGGGGAAGCATGACACCTTGAAGCCGGTTGACGGCAGCAGTTCGAGATTGTGCAGCTTCTCGAGATGGCAATAGCCGATATGGCGGCCGGCCTTGTGACCTTCCCAGATCAGGCTTGCGTCCCTCGTCTCGGCGTATTTTTTTGCGGTATGAACGAACGGCGCGTCCCAGCTCCAGCCGTCGATGCCGGTCAGGCGCACACCGCGCTCGAGCAGGTACATGGTTGCTTCATAGCCCATGCCGCAGCCCGACGTGACGTAGTCCTGCCGGCCATATTTGGCGCCGGCGCTGGTGTTGACCACGACGATCTCGAGCGGCTTCAGCTCATGGCCGATGCGCTTGAGCTCGGCCTCGACGTCCTTGGCCGTTGCGACATAGCCGTCCGGCAAGTGCCGGAAGTCGAGCTTCACGCCGGGCTGGAAGCACCATTCCAGCGGCACCTCGTCGATGGTCCAGGAACGCTCGCCGCGATTCATGGTGGGGTGAAAATGCCAGGGCGCGTCGAGATGCGTGCCGTTGTGGGTCGAGAGGCTGACCTGCTCCACCGCCCAGCCCTGCCCGTCCGGCAGATCCTCGGCCTTCAACCCGTCGAAGAACTGCAACATGCGCGGCAGGCCCTGCTGGTGGTTGATGTACTGAATCGTCGGATGATTGCCAGGCGGGTCGGCCGGCACGTCGTTCTGGAGGGGGACGGAAATGTCGATCAGCTTGCTCGTCATGGCGTTTCCTCGTTGATTGTTCTCGTTGGCGGCCGTCAGGCGTCCCTTCAGACCTCTTGCCGCTCGACGCGGTTCTTCAAAATGCCGATCTTCTCGACCTCGAGCTCGATCGTATCGCCATGCTCGAGAAACCATCCGAGCTCGAGGCCGCAGCCATTGCCGACCGTGCCGGAGCCGATGAATTCGCCGGGCATCAGCGTCTCGTCCTGGGTGACGTGGGCGATGATCTCCTCGAAGGAGAACAGCATGCCCTCGCTGACGCCTTGCGAGCGGGTCTCGCCGTTGACGCGCGCCTCCATCTTCAAACGATAGGGATCGCCGATCTCGTCCGGCGTCACGATCCAGGGACCCATCACGTTGCCGCCGTCGAAGCTCTTGCCCTTGGCCGGGCCGAGTCGTCCTTCCATCTCGACGCGCTGTGCGTCGCGCGCGGAGAAATCGTTGAAGATGGTGTAGCCGAAGATGTGATCCTTCGCCTTCGCGGCGGAGATGTTCGCGCCCTTGTTCTTGGTGATGATCCCGAATTCGAGCTCGTAGTCCATGACCTTGCTGTAGCGCGGCCATTTCACCGTGGTGTTGGTGCCGCCGACGCTGAAGCGGTTGGTGATGTAGAAGATCGGCTGCTTGCGATAGACCTCGGGCAGTTCGCCGAGCGGCTCGGCGTCGATGCGCGCCAATTCCGCCATGTCGCTCTTGGCGCGCGCGGCGAGCTTTCGCTGCCCGCGCGGCGCTTGCAGGATGTGTAGGGCAAACGACATGCCGTCACGCATCTGCCGCGGCTCCGGCACCGGCGCGAGGATGTCGACGGCGCTGACCGCCGCCGACAGCGTGGCGTCCTGGCCCTCCTTGTCGAGCAGGGCCCGGGCCCGATCGAGCGCGCCGGGCCCGGCATCAATCAGCGCCAGCATCGAGCCGAAGGCCGGATCGGCCTGGCCGTCCCGCGCGGCGGCTGCGGCGAGGTCGAACAGCTGGCTGTCATTGGCGTGAACGGCGCCGATCTTCTCCTGACCGGCAGATCTGAATGTTGCGAGCTTCACCTTGGGCACCCCTTGCTATCGTTTCAAATATATGATCAGATAAAATATCGATAAACAAGCCTGAAAAATACAAATTAGGGAGAGCGCGGTGAGGCGAACGCAGATAGGGGCGATGTTGGCGGGTCTCGCGCTCGGAGTTGGGGTGTCCGTTGCCTTGACGGCACCAGCGCTGGCGCAGGCCAAGATCCAGATCGGCTGCACCGCGACCTCCGACTGCGCATCGGCCATGGTCGCGGTTGACGAAGGCATCTTCAAGAAGCACGGGCTGGACGTCGAGATGACGCCGATCGCGATCAACTCCAACATCCCGGCGGCAATCCTGTCGAACTCGATTCAGGTCGGCGGCCCCACCTCCACCGTCTTCCTCCAGGCCGTCGACGGCGGCCTCGACCTCGTCGCAATCGCCGGCGCCTCGGTCATGAACACGACCTCGAACACCGCGATCGCCGCCTTCGTCCGCAACGGCCTCACCATCAAGGAGCCGAAGGATTTCGTCGGCAAGAAGGTCGGCGCGCCCGGCCTGAACGCCTTCCTCCACGTGCTGTTCGTGAAATGGCTGGTGGAGAAAGGCGTCGACCCCAAGAGCGTCAATTTCGTCGAAGTCACGTTCCCGACCATGGCCGACATCATCAAGTCCGGCGGCGTCGATGCCGTGCTCACGGCCGAGCCGTTCGTCACACGCATGACCAATGCGGGATTAGGCTCAGTCGGCGCGCGGTACGGCGCCGAGCTCGGCCGCACCGATCCGATCATCTTCTACGCCGCGTCGCGAGATTGGGCGGAGAAGAACGCTGCGATCGTGAAGAAATTCCGCGAGGCAATCGCGGAGGCCGCCCCAATCGTCAACAGCGATCGCGAGAAGGCCTCCGCCTCGATCGCCAAGTTCACCAAGCAGCCGCTCGAGCTCGTCAAGGCGACGCCGCCGAACCAGTCCGAGCCGAACCTCAAGCCGGAAAACCTCAGCTGGTGGATCGACGTGATGTCGTCGCAAAAGATGCTGCAATCGAAGCTCGTCACCGCGAAACTGGTGCTGAACTAAAGGACATTGGCGATGCCTGCTCCCGAACGCGCTCTCGACCGTGCTCCGGCTGAAGCCGGAACCTTGAGCGAGCGCGCCGCAACCCTCATCGAGCAGGACATCCTGGCCGGACATCTCGCACCGGGATCGCGGCTCGGCATCGTCGATCTCGTACAGCGCTACGAGATCGGGGCGACGCCCCTGCGCGAAGGCCTGTCGCGGCTGATGTCACGCGGCCTGATCGTCGGCATCGGCCAGCGCGGCTTTCGCGTCGCAGAGGTCAGCCGCGAGGATCTCGCTGACATCACCTGCATGCGGACGGCGGTCGAGATCGAGGCCGTCAGGCTCGCCATTCTCCATGGCGATGTCGCCTGGGAGGCTGGCATCGTCAGCGCGCTGCATCAGATGCGCCGGCATATCGAGCGCACCGGCAATGAATTCCGCGAAGGCGCGGCCGATTTCGACCGGCTCCACAAGGGCTTTCACACCGCGCTGCTCGCCGCCTGCGGCTCACAGCGCATGCTGGCGGCCCATTCCGACCTTTACGACCAGGCCTATCGCTACCGCCGCGTGATGATGGGTGCGATCGACAGCGGCGAAGGGTTTATCCGGAGTCACCAGATGCTCGCCGACCATGTGCTTGCCCGTGACCTGGCCGCCGCGCAAAAAATGCTGGCGGCGCATCTGCACTCGACCATCGATTTCGTCTATCCGCGGGCGAGCGGGGAACAATCATGAGTATCGTTGCCATGCTCGACGAAGCGCGCGCCGCGCGGCGGCAAAAAACGCTGATCGCGTTCAACGCCGCGACGCTGCGGCTCGGCGGCAAGACCATCATCGAGAATCTCGATCTGGAGGTGCGGCCGGGCGAATTCCTCTGCATCGTCGGCGCCTCAGGCTGTGGCAAGACCACGGCGCTGCGGCTCGCCGCGGGCCTCTATCGCCCCACAAGCGGCGCCGTCACCTTCGACGGCGAGCCGATCACCGAGCCGCGCCGCGAGGTCGCGATCGTGTTCCAGGATTATGGCAAGGCGCTGTTGCCGTGGCGGACCGCAGCCGGAAACATCTCGCTAGCGCTGGAAGCCTCTCGTGTGCCGGCGCGCGAGCGCGGCGCGCGCATCGAGGCGCTGCTGCGCAAGGTCGGCTTGCCCGGCCATGCCGACAAATATCCGAGCGAAATGTCGGGGGGCATGCAGCAGCGCCTGCAGATCGCGCGCTGTCTTGCGCAGGAGCCGACGACGCTGCTGATGGACGAGCCGTTCGGCGCGCTCGACGCGATGACGCGCCAGGGCTTGCAGGACGAGGTCCTGTCGCTGACGCACGCGAGCCAGACGACCGTGATCTTCGTGACCCACGATCTCGACGAGGCGATCTATCTCGGCGACCGCGTCGTCGGCCTGCTGCCGCATCCGGGCCGGATCGGGATCGAGCTCGATGTCGACCTGCCGCGTCCGCGCGACCAGCTCGCCACCCGCGAGCATCCGGAATTCCTGCGGCTGCGCCGGCAATTGTTCGACTTCATCAAGGCGACCGAACATTGAGCCTCGACCGCGCCAGGCCCCTGCTGTTGCCGCTGGCGCTCACGCTGGCGTTCGAGCTGTGGGCGCGCCTCACCCATCTGCAAAGCGACAGCCTGGCCCCGCCGAGCGCGATCCTCGCGGCGCTGGCCGCTGCGCTTGCCGACCTCTCAATTCCGATCGCGACCCGCGACACGCTGTTCGCCGCCTTTGCGGGCCTCGCGATCGGCAGCGCCATCGGGCTTTCACTCGGCATCGCCTTCGGCATCTCGCGTCCCCTTGACCGGCTGATGGAGGTGACGGTCGAGGCGATCCGTCCGATTCCGTCGATCGCGCTGCTGCCGATTGCGCTGATCGCACTCGGCTTCGGCTACCGGATGGAGATCGTGATCGTGGCGTTCGCCTGCGTCTGGCCGATGCTGATCCTGACGCGCAGCGCGGTGCGCAGCATCGAGCCGCGATTGATGGAGATGTCGCGGGCCCTGCGGCTGAGCGCGCCGCAGCGGATCGCGAAGATCGTGATCCCGGCCGCACTGCCGCGGATCTTCGTCGCCTTCCGCCTGTCGGCCGGCATTGCCCTGATCGTCGCCGTCACCGTCGAGATCGCGATCAATCCGATCGGGCTCGGCGCCGGCATCATGCTGGCGCAGCAGGCACTGCGCGCCGACCTGATGCTCGCTTATCTGCTTTGGATCGGCGTGATCGGCTACGCACTGAACATCCTGTTGATTGCGGCCCAGCGCCGCCTGTTCGGCCGCGCCGCGCTCGCCGGAGACAATCCATGAACCGCGCTGCGATCCTCTGGCGCGTCGCAAGCATCCTCGTCGCGGCCGGCTTGATCGCGGCGTGGCAGCTCGCCGCCAATCTGCGGCTGGTCTCGCCGGTGTTCCTGCCCGGTCCGGACCGCGCCTGGGCCGCCCTGGTGCGGGGCTTTTCAAGCGGCGATCTCGCGGGCAAGCTGATCGGCACGCTCGAGCACATGGCCTATGGCTGGCTCGCCGCATCGATCGCCGGCATTGCGCTCGGCGCGCTGATCGGATCGTCGAAGATGATGCGCGCCTATGTCGCGCCGTCGCTGGAATTTTTGCGGCCCCTTCCGGTCTCCGCGATCATCCCGGTTGCGATCGCCATGCTCGGGCTGACGCGAGGCATGGCGCTGTTCGTGATCGCCTTCGGCGCGATCTGGCCGATCGTGCTTGCGACCATTCACGGCTTTGCCGCGGTCGAGCCGCGGCTCTATGAGGTCGCCCGCTCGCTGCAGATGTCGCGCGCCGCAATCATCGGCAAGATCGCCCTGCCCTCGGCATTGCCTGATATCCTCGCCGGCATGCGCCTCAGCCTGACGGTTGCGCTGATTCTCTCCGTGGTCTGCGAAATCCTGGCCGGACTCGACGGCCTTGGTCAGTGGGTCCTGCTCTCGGCACGCGCGTTCCGATCCGCCGACCTCTTCGCCGGCGTCATCCTGCTCGGTGCGACCGGATATTTGACGTCGATTGCGATGTCGCTCGTCGAGCAGCGACTGCTCGCCTGGCAGACTGCGGCCCGGTAGCGGTGATCGCATCGCCAAATACAAAAATGGCCCGCATCAAGCGGGCCATTTTCGTATCGGAACCGGTGAAGTCCGAATTTGGTTGCGGGGATAGGATTTGAACCTATGACCTTCAGGTTATGAGCCTGACGAGCTACCGGGCTGCTCCACCCCGCGTTAAACCGTTGCGCGCCTTCGTCGAAATGCCGGGGACGATGAGGTAAGGCCGACGCTGTTCGCGTGGCTTTTCTCTTCCGTCCCAAAGGCTTCCTTGGAAGGCAACCCCGGGGCAAAGCCCGTTGGGTGCGGGGGGTATGTACCAACCCGGGCTGCCTTTGGAAAGGGCCGCGAGGACGTTTTTTTCGACTTTATGACAGGCAGATGGACCGGATTCCGGCCCACCAGCCGCGCCCTTGCCAGAAGTTCCACAAAGGGCCAGCTTGCGGCAACAAAACCAGGGGCGAAACGCCATTTTGGGAGGAGCGCCATGGGCCAGATCAGGGACCAGATCTTCGACCGATCCTTGGACCGATCTCTGGACCGATCTCTGGACCGATCCCTGACGAGCGCCCCGCTCCGGGGCCTCGAAGACGCCTTCCACGCCATGGTCGCGCGGTCGCGGGCCGAGCCGGCCGCTGATCTGGCCGAGCGGCTCGACCGGCTGGCGCGGCTGCGCGCCGTCGTCGCGGACAATGAAGAGCGCTTCCGGCAGGCGATCTCGGCCGATTTCGGCCACCGTTCGGCGGTCGAGACCACCATCGCCGAGACCATGATGGTCTACAGCGAGATCCGGCATGCCACAAAGCACCTGAAGAGCTGGATGGCGCCGCAGCGCGTCGCCACCGCGCTGCAATTCCTGCCCGCGCGCAACCGGCTGATTCCGCAGCCGCTCGGCGTCGTCGGCATCATCGCGCCCTGGAATTATCCGCTCCAGCTCACGCTCGCACCGGCGATCGGCGCGCTCGCCGCCGGCAACCTGGTCATCATCAAGCCGAGCGAGCTGGTCCCCCACTTCTCGGCGCTGCTGAAGGAGACGGTGGCCGCGAAGTTCGATGCCACAGAAGTGCTGATCACCGGCGTCGAGGACGAGATCGCCAAGGCCTTTCCGAGCCTGCCGTTCGATCATCTGGTGTTCACCGGCTCGACCCGGGTCGGGCGGCTGGTCGCGGAGGCCGCGGGGCGGAATCTCACGCCTGTCACGCTCGAACTCGGCGGCAAGTCGCCAGCGATCATCGATCAATCCGCCGATCTCGAGGAGGCGGCCGAGCGCATCGCCTACGGCAAGCTGCTCAATGCCGGGCAGACCTGCATCGCGCCTGATTACGTGCTGGTGCCGGAGCACTCGTTGCAGGCCTTCGCCGAAAAGGTGCGCGCGCAGATGCGGCGCATGTTCGGCACCGATCCCGCCAACAAGGACTACACCTCCGTCATCTCCGACCGGCATTACGCGCGGCTCGAAGGTCTCGTCGCGGATGCCGCAGAGCGCGGCGCAAAGGTCCTGCAGCCGGCAAAGCCTGATGATCCCAACTGGAAGGCGCACCGCAAATTCCCGCCGACGCTAATCCTCGGTGCCGGCGAAGACATGGCGGCGATGCAGGAGGAGATCTTTGGCCCGGTGCTGCCCGTGCTGGGCTACCGCGAGCCGGCGGACGCCATCGCCTTCGTCAACCGCCGCGACCGGCCGCTCGCGCTCTACTGGTTCGGCAAGGACCGCGACGCGCGCGACGCGGTGCTGTCACGCACCGTCTCCGGCGGCGTCACCGTCAACGACTGCCTGTTCCACTTCGCGCAAATCAACCAGCCGATGGGCGGCGTCGGCGCATCCGGCAGCGGCGCCTATCACGGCGAATGGGGCTTCAAGACGTTCAGCAAGCTGAAGCCGGTGTTCTACCGCTCGAAATTCAACCGCCTCGCCGACCTCTACCCGCCCTATGGCGGCAAGATCGCGCGGCTGGAGAAGTTGATGCGGTTCATGTCGTAGCTATCCGTCATTCCGGGGCGCGCGCAGCGCGAGCCCGGAATCCATTTGTCCGCATCAATGGTGGTGGGATGGATTCCGGGCTCGCGACTTCGCCGCGCCCCGGAATGACGACCAACAAGAAGACTCTCAAGGGGGAAACAACATTGACTGAGACATTCGATTTCGTCGTCGTGGGCGCGGGCTCCGGCGGCTGCACCGTTGCGGGGCGGCTGTCGGAGGATGCGGCGACATCCGTGGCGCTGCTCGATGCGGGCGGACGGAACGACAGTTGGCGGATCACCACGCCATTCGGGCTCGCTTTGCCATACCGCGCGGCCAACTGGGCGTTCGATACTGTACCGCAGAAGGGATTGAACGGCCGCATCGGCTATCAACCGCGCGGCAAGGGCCTAGGCGGTTCTTCGGCGATCAACGCGATGGTCTACATCCGCGGCAACAAATGGGACTACGACCACTGGGCCGCGCTCGGCAATTCCGGCTGGTCGTATGCGGATGTGCTGCCCTACTTCAAGCGCTCGGAGAACAACGCCGATTTCGACGGCGAATATCATGGCAAGGGCGGCCCGCTGCATGTCAACAAGCTACGCTCGGACAATCCGATCCATGACGTCTTCCATCAGGCCGCGCGCGAAGCGCAGTTCCGCATCCGCGAGGACTTCAATGCCGACGACCATGAAGGGCTCGGCAGCTACCAGGTGACGCAGCACGGTGGCGAGCGCTGGAGCGCGGCGCGCGCCTATGTGGATCCCCACATCGGCAAGCGGGCGAATCTGCGCGTCGAGACGCAGGCGCATGCCACGCGCATCTTGTTCGAAGGCAGGCGCGCAGTGGGCGTCGAGTACCGGCAGGGCAAGGAGCTGAAGCAGCTGCGCGCCCGCCGCGAGGTGATCCTCGCCTCCGGCGCCTTCCAGTCACCCCAATTGCTGTTGCTGTCGGGCGTCGGCGACGGCGATGCGCTTGCCGCGCACGGCATCGGCGTCGCGCATCACCTGCCGGGCGTCGGGCGCAATCTGCAGGACCATCCGGATTTCGTGTTCGTCTACGCCTCCGACTATCCGCACTTCGTTCACTCGTCACTCGGCCGGCTGCCATCCCTGCTGCGTGCGATCCAGCGGTACCGCCGCGAGCGACGCGGCCTGATGACCACCAATTTCGCCGAGTGTGGCGGCTTCCTGAAGACGCAGGCCCATCTCGACGTGCCCGACATTCAACTGCACTTCATCATCGCGATGCTCGACGACCACGGCCGCAAGAAGCATAAGGAAGCGGGCTTCTCATGCCATGTCTGCCTGCTCAGACCGAAGAGCCGCGGCAGCGTCTGGCTGAAGAGCGCCGATCCGCTCGCCGCCCCCATGATCGATCCGAACTTCTTGGGCGAGGCGGAGGATCTCGAGACGATGGTCGCGGGCTTCAAGACCACGCGACGGCTGATGGAAACGCCTGCGATGCGCGCGTTGCAGAAAAAGGACATGTTCACGTCCGATGTGAGAACGGACGACGACATTCGCGCCATCCTGCGCAATCGCGTCGACACCGTCTATCACCCCGTCGGCACCTGCAAGATGGGCACGGACGCGATGGCGGTGGTCGATCCGCAGTTGAAGGTACACGGCGTCGAGGCCTTGCGCGTCGTCGATGCCTCGATCATGCCGACGCTGATCGGCGGCAATACCAACGCGCCGACGATCATGATCGGGGAGAAGGCGGCGGATATGATCCGGGGGGAGATGTGGGCGAGGTAGCGCGACGCTATCGCGTCATTCTCCGCCGTCGTCCCCGCGAAGGCGGGGACCCATAACCACGGGGAGGAGTTTGGGAGCGAGATAGTAACTCCGAGTCTTCGTCAAATTCCTCCCTGGGGTTATGGGTCCCGGGCTCGCGCTACGCGCGCCCCGGGACGACGGCCGGGCTCAATTCAGCAAGAAACCACCGTCAACAGTAATGACGCTCCCCGTCATGTAGCGCGAGGCCCGTCCTGCTTGCGGGCGATCATGCGCCGCGCGACTTCGGTCGCGAGGAAATAGGCGCCCTTGAGATTGGCGCCGATCACCGCGTCCCAATCGGCCTCGGTCTGCTCGGTCGCGAGCTTCTCGATCGCGATGCCGGCATTGTTGATCAGCACCGTGACGGGACCGAGCGCCGCTTCCGCCGCATCGACGGCCTTCGCGATGGATGCGGTGTCGGTGACGTCGAGTGCGACCGCGGCGGCGCGGCCGCCGTTGCCGCGGATCTCCTGTTCCAGATTCTTCAACTTGTCGGTCTGCCGTGCCGCGAGCGCGACGGCCGCGCCGTGCGCCGCCAGCACCCGGGCAAACTGCCGCCCCAGCCCCTGGCTGGCACCGGTGACGAGGATGGTTTCTTTACTGACGTCGAATAGGCCTGACATGACGATGTCCTTGGGCGTACCCCTGAGCTTCTGGAGCCAAAAATACAGACGATTTTAGCGATCTGAAACCGGAATGATTGGTTCGGCGTTCATTCGTTCCACCGATGCAGGGCCTTGCTCATGAACAGTTTCGATCTCGCCGTCTATGCGGCGCTCGCCATCGCCATCGGCTTCGGATTCAGGACTGGCCTGCTGCGCAGCGCCATGACCATCCTCGCCTATCTGCTCGCCGCACCCATCGCGGTCGCACTGATGCCGCTGATCGTGCCGCAGGTCGCGAGCAATCCGAGCGCGCCGCTGCTGCAAAACTGGATCTGGTTCTTCGGCATCTTCGTGGTCGTCGGCATGCTGCTTGGGTATATCGGCCGCCTGGCGCTGAACGACACGATACGCGAAGCCGGGATCGGCGACCGCCTCGGCGGCGCCGCGCTCGGCGCCGTCAGGGTCGGCCTCGTCGCCACCACGCTGGTGCTGGTGTTCGACCAGATCGTGCCGGCCAAGCGCCAGCCGCCCTTCCTCGCCGGCTCGCATCTGCGGCCGCTGTTCTCGACGGTCGGGCAGATGGGCTTCAAGTCGCTGCCGCCGGAGGCCGCCGCCGCGATCGACCGCCTCAAGCAGGAACGGCGCATCTGATCCGGCGCATTTGCATCGCCGCGCGGGCGTGCATGCATTTAGGTGCGAGCCCGTCCCTTACCAGCGGCACCACAGTTGGCTAAAGTGCCGCCCGTCCAAAACCTGCCTGACATTACGGGAGTGAAACTGTGGATCTTGGGATCAAAGGTCGCCGCGCCATCGTCTGCGCATCCAGCAAGGGCCTCGGCCGCGCCTGCGCCATCTCGCTGGCGGAAGCCGGCGTTGACGTCACACTGACCGCGCGCGGCGCCGAAGCCCTGAAGAAGACGGCCGACGACATCCGCAAAGCCTATCCGGGTGTGAAGGTCACCGAGATCGTCGGCGACATCACGACGCCGGCGGGCCGCGAGGCGGTGCTGAAGGCCTGCCCGGAGCCCGACATCCTGATCAACAATGCCGGCGGCCCGCCGCCGGGCGATTTCCGCAACTGGACCCGCGACGACTGGATCAAGGCGATCGACGCCAACATGCTGACCCCGATCGAGCTGATCAAGGCGACCGTCGACGGCATGATGGCGCGCAAGTTCGGCCGCATCGTCAACATCACCTCGGCCGCGGTGAAGGCGCCGATCGACATCCTCGGCCTCTCCAACGGCGCGCGCGCCGGCCTCACCGGCTTCATCGCCGGCCTGTCGCGCAAGACCGTGATCAACAACGTCACCATCAACGGCCTGCTGCCGGGCCCGTTCGAGACCGACCGCCTGACCGGCACCGCCAAGGCCGAGGCCGACAAGCGCGGCACAACGCCCGAGCAGATCCTGACCGAGCGCGCCAAGCTCAACCCCGCCGGCCGCTTCGGCCAACCCGACGAGTTCGGCTATGCCTGCGCCTTCCTGTGCGGCGCCAAAGCCGGCTTCATCACCGGGCAGAACATTCTGCTCGACGGCGGCGCGTTCCCGGGCACGCTGTAAGCTCAACATCGCGCCCGCAACAACGTCATCCGCAGAAGACCGTCATGCCTGGGCTTGTCCCGGGCATGACGACCTCGTGTAGATCTTCAGCTCTAGGATACCGGCGTGGTCCGCTCGTCGGTCCAGTCGATGCCAAGCTCGTCCATGCCGTCGGCCAGGAGATCGCCAAGCATCGGCTCGCCCAGTAGATATTGCACCGCCTCGCGCCGGGGCGCCTTATATTCGGCGCGGGCCTCGGCGGCGCGGGCGCGCAGGTCGTCCCACTCGTCGACGGAGCCGTCGCCGCGGCCGAGCCACATCAGCGTCACGAGGTCGAGCTGCTCGTCCTCGTTCAGCGCCCCGATGAAGCCGATCAACTCGCTTGCGACCGGATCGGACGTCGTGTCTTCCAGAACGTCGATCTCGTCATCGTCGGAGGGATTCGAGCCCGAGTCCGGATCGGATGCAGCTTCCTTGACGTCGAATTCGCGGGCCTTCTCGATGATGAAAGCGACCTTCTCGGCGGAAATTGCAAGCTCTGGCATCGTCTTTCCCTCCGGCTTGTCCTGGGTTCCAGCGATAACGCGGCGCGCCATCAGATGATCCATTGCGCTTCATGGTGGAAACCCGCATGTTTCGGCGCAAAGCGTCCTCTCTCGTCATTCCGGGTTCGATGCTTGCGCATCGCCCCGGAATGACAGCGAGGCGCAAAGCAAGAACATGGGGACACGCCGGATGTCGTGGAAGGTGGGCAAGGTCAGGATTACGAAGCTCGTCGAGATGGAGACAGTCGGCTCGACCCGCTTCATCCTGCCGGCCGCGACCAACGATGAAATCCGGAAGCTGCCCTGGCTGATCCCGCATTTCGCCACCGACGAGGGCCGGCTGAAAATGTCGATCCACGCGCTGGTGGTGGAGACGCCGACGCGCCGCATCGTGGTCGACACCGGTCTCGGCAACGACAAGCAGGGCCGCGGCGTCCCGGTCTGGAATAACCGCAGCACGCCGTTTCTGGAGACCATGACGGCAGCGGGATTTGCCCCTGACAGCATCGACACCGTGCTGTGCACGCATCTTCACGTCGACCATGTCGGCTGGAATACGAAACTGGTCGATGGCAAATGGGTGCCGACCTTCCCGAAGGCGCGCTATCTCTTCGGCAAGGCCGAATACGAATATTGGCGCGACCATTCGACCGAGCCGGACAAGGTCGCGGTGTTCGACGATTCCGTGAAACCGGTCGTCGATGCGGGCCAGGCCGAGCTGATCCCGAGCGACCACCGGCTGTCCGACGAGATCAGCGTGATCCCGACCCCCGGCCACAGCCCCGGTCACATGAGCGTCCTGATCGAGTCCGGCGGTGAACAGGGGCTGCTCACCGGCGACGTCGCCCATCATCCCTGCCAGATGGCGCATCTCGATTGGTGCTCGGTCGTCGATACCGATCCCGCCCAATCGGCGGCGACCCGGCACAAGGTGTTCTCGCGCTTTGCCGACACCCCGACGCTGGTGATCGGCGGGCATTACTCGGCCGGACACATCAGGCGGGATGGGGACGCGTTCAGGTTCGTGGCGCTGGGGTGAGACGCAATCGTAGGGTGGGTTAGCCGAAGGCGTAACCCACCACGGTCTATCCCCTCGGAAACAGAAGAGGTGGGTTACGCCCGGACTGCGCTTCGCGCAGCCGCGTGCTAACCCACCCTACGAGCGAGGGGCTGCAATGCGCCCCGTTTTGAGCGGTTGAATTTCCCGCCGCCCTGTTCCATGAAGCTGTTTAACCGATCGGTCCATCTCCAGGGAGAAACGAGAATGAAGCTTGTTCGTTATGGCGAAAAGGGTGCGGAAAAACCCGGCCTGATCGACAAATCCGGCCAGTTGCGCGACCTGTCGGCGCATGTGAAGGACCTGACCGGCGAGGCCTATTCGCCGGAAAGTCTGAAGAAGCTCGCCGCCCTCGACCCCGCCGCGCTGCCCGCCGTCTCCGGCAAGCCGCGGTTCGGCGCGCCGGTCACCGGCATCTCGAAATTCGTCGCCATCGGCCTCAACTACAGCGACCACGCCAAGGAAACCGGCGCTGCGATCCCGAGCGAGCCGATCATCTTCGTGAAGGCGAACACCTCGCTCTCCGGCCCGAACGACGCGGTCGAGAAGCCGCGCGGCTCGACCAAGCTCGACTGGGAAGTCGAGATCGCCGCCATCATCGGCACCCGCGCCAAGTACGTCTCGGAAGCCGATGCGCTGAACTACGTCGCCGGCTATTGCGTCTGCAACGACGTCTCCGAGCGCAACTTCCAGACCGAGCGCCTCGGGCAGTGGACCAAGGGCAAGTCGCACGACACGTTCGGCCCGGTCGGCCCGTGGCTCGCCACCAAGGACGAGATCAAGGACGTGCAGAACCTGTCGATGTGGCTCGACGTCAACGGCCAGCGCCGCCAGACCGGCTCGACCAAGACCATGATCTTCTCCATGGCCAAGTGCATCTCCTATGTCTCGCAGTTCATGACGCTGCTGCCGGGCGACATCATCACCACGGGCACCCCGCCCGGCGTCGGCCTCGGCATGAAGCCGCCGACCTTCCTCAATGTCGGCGACGTCGTGACGCTCGGCATCGAGGGCCTCGGCGAGCAGCGGCAGGAGATTATTGCGGCGTAAGCCTCCGCCCTCATCCTGAGGAGCGCGCAACGCGCGCGTCTCGAAGGATGCGCCACAAGCACCGTCGCCCGGCGTTCGCGCCGGGTGACGAGAGACCTTCCCTCGTTGTCCATCCTTCGAGACGCGCGCCAGGGCGCGCGCTCCTCAGGATGAGGACCGTGTGTCTGGATAGAGGTTATTTCCGATGAAACTCTCCTTCTCCGCCGCATCGCCCTTCGCGCGCAAGGTGCGCATCGCCGCGATCGAGCTTGGGCTGATCGACAAGATCGAGCTGACGCCCGCAACCGTCGCGCCGGGCACGGCCAACGAGGACTATTCGCGCATCACGCCGCTGAAGAAGCTGCCGGTGCTGATCACCAATGACGGCGACGTGATCCTGGATTCCTACGTCATCGTCGAATATCTCAACGAGATGGCCGGTGGCAGCCTGATCCCGGATTACGGCCCGCGGCGCTGGAAGGCCAAGACCAATCACTCCCTGATCAACGGCATGCTCGATTCGATGCTGCTGTGCCGCTACGAGAAGATGGTGCGTCCGCAGGGCCTGCAATGGCAGGCGTGGTCGGACGACCACTGGAACCGGGCCTGGACCGGCATGGCGCGTTTCGAGAACATGCCCGATGTCCTGAACGGTCCGTTCGACATTTCGCAGATCGGCCTCGTCTGCGTGCTCGGCTATGCCGACTTCCGCTTCGCCGATTGCGGCTGGCGCAAGGCCTATCCGAAGCTCGACGCCTTCCATCAGAAGATGCTGGAGCGGCCGTCGGTGAAGATCTCGGTGCCGCCAGCGGCGTAGTATCGCGACGGCGGGGAGAAGGACGATGCGCGACCGCTTCCCCCACCTCGGCATTCTCGGCGCGAGCCTCGTGCTCGCGTTGACCGTCTCAGCCACTCCCGTGCAGGCCGACGGCGTGGCGCCTGGACCGCGAAACCTCGCCTGCGAACCTCCATCGTCGATCGACGACGGCTGGACCACTGCGTCACCCGACAGTGTCGGCATGGACGGCGCGCAGCTCTGCGGCATCGCCGCGAGGCTCGAGCAGCGTGCGACCAAGGTCCATTCGGTCGTCGTCGCACGCCACGGCAAGCTCGTCTTCGAGCAGTATTTTCCCGGCTACGACCAACCCTGGGGACAGCCGGACGGCCAGCACGAGTTCACCGCGACGACGAAGCACGACATGCGTTCGGCTTCGAAGAGCGTCGTTTCGCTGCTCGTCGGCATCGCGATCGATCGCAAGCTCATCGCAGGGGTCGACGAGCCCGTGCTCAAATTCTTCCCGGACCATCAGACGGTGAAGCAGGCGGGCTGGGAGGCCATCACGCTGCGCCATCTGCTGACGATGTCCTCGGGGATGAAATGGGACGAGGCGCGGGCCTGGACCGATCCAAGCAACGACGAGCCGCATCTCACCTTTGAAGCCGATCCGATCGGCTATGTGCTCGCAAAGCCGGTCGCCGCGCCGCCGGATACACTGTGGACCTATAATGGCGGCGGGACTGAACTGCTCGGCAACATCCTCGAACGCGTCTCGGGCAAGCCGCTGGAGGCATTCGCGCGCGAGGTGCTGTTCCAGCCGCTTGGGATCCCCGATGTCGAGTGGAAGGCCTACAAGAACGGCAAGATCGCGGCGGCCGCGGGCCTGCGCTTGCGACCGCGTGATGCGGCGAAGATCGGCCAGCTCGTGCTCAATCGCGGCCAGTGGAACGGCCAGCAAATCGTCTCGGCCGACTGGATCGCACAATCGATCACACCGCGGTTCCAGGCGATCGGCTATTTCGGCGGCACGCTGTTCTACGGCTATCAATGGTGGATGGGCCGCTCGCTTGCCGGCGGCAAGGAAATCAAATGGGTTGCCGCCTTCGGCTGGGGTGGCCAGCGCATCTTCATCGTGCCCGAGCTTGATCTCGTCATGATGACGACCGCCGCGCAATACGGCCAGCCCAAGGAAGGCCTGGCCGCGATCGACATCCTCTCCAATATCGTCATTCCATCCGTGCGCGACGCGCACTGATCACGAGGGAAGCGAACATGAGCCTGAAATTTTCAGCCGGCGATCTCAACATCCATCGCGTCATCGAGCAGGAAACCTCGTTCGTCCCGGCACTCGAGATGCTGCCGGGACTGACACCGGAGGTGCTGGCCGAGAACCGGGCATGGATGCGGCAAGCCAAGGCGCTGGATGAGCAGGATGTGCTGCTGCTGTGCTTCCAGTCCTATGTGGTGAAGACACCGCACCACACCATCCTGATCGACAGCTGCATCGGCAACGACAAGCCGCGGCCGCAGCGGCCGAAATGGAACATGAAGACCGACGACACCTATCTGCGCGCGCTGGGCGCCGCCGGATTCTCGCCTGACGACATCGACTTCGTGATGTGCACGCATCTCCACGTCGATCACGTCGGCTGGAACACGCGGCTCGAGAACGGCCGCTGGGTGCCGACCTTCCCCAAGGCGCGCTACGTGTTCGCCAAGCAGGAGTTCGACCATTGGTCGGCTCAGAACGCGAAGACGGAGATCCCGCCCTTCGTCGACAGTGTGCTGCCGGTGGTCGAGGCGAACCGCCACGAACTTGTCGGCAACGACCACCAGATCGGCGATCACGTCCGCATCCTGCCGACACCAGGCCACACGCCGGGGCATATCGCTGTTACGATGGGCCGCGGCAAGGACGATGCCGTGTTCTCCGGCGATCTCATGCACTCGCCGTTGCAGACGCTTTATCCGGAGCTGTCGATCAAGTTCGACGTCGATCCGGCCATGGCCGCAACGACGCGCCGCAGCTTCCTGGAACGCTATTGCGACACCGACACGCTGTGCTGCACGGCGCATTTCCCCTCCCCGTCGGTCGGGAAGATCAGGCGCAAGGGCAACGCGTTCGTCTGCGCGGCGGTTTAACGAGATGCCGTAGGGTGGGTTAGCTCTGCAGCTGCGCAAAGCGCAGTCGCTGAGCGTAACCCACCTCTTTAAGTACCGCAGAGACAGAAGAGGTGGGTTACGCCTTCGGCTAACCCACCCTACGATTCCACCCAAGTGGAGGAAACGATGACAGCGCTCCCCGACGTCCCCCTGCCCGCCGGCATCCGCTCGCGCTATGTCGACGGCATCAACGGCTTGCGCATGCATGTGCTGGAGGCCGGCTTCGAGACCAAGGGCCGCCCCTGCATTCTGCTGCTGCACGGCTTTCCCGAGCTTGCCTTCTCCTGGCGCAAGGTGATGCCGGCGCTCGCTGCCGCCGGCTATCACGTGATCGCGCCGGACCAGCGCGGCTATGGCCGCACCACCGGATGGACCGCGGATTACGACGGCGACCTCGCGCCATTCCGTCTGTTCAACCTGGTGCGCGACGCGCTGGGTCTGGTGTCGGCGTTCGGCTACAGGCAGGTCGATCTGGTCGGACATGATTTCGGCAGCCCGGTCGCATCCTGGTGCGCGCTGATCCGGCCCGACATATTCCGCTCGGTCACGATGATGAGCGCGCCGTTCGGCGGACCACCGCCGCTGCCGTTTGGCACGGTCGATGCACCGACGCAGGTTTTGGCCGAAGATCCCGTGCATCGCGAACTCGCGGCCCTGCCGCGTCCGCGAATCCACTATCAATGGTACTATTCGACGCGCACCGCCAACGCCGACATGCATCACGCACCGCAAGGCGTGCATGATTTCCTGCGCGCCTATTACCATCACAAGAGCGCGGACTGGACCGACAACAAGCCCTATCCGCTCAATTCGTGGTCGGCAGGTGATCTGGCAAAGCTGCCGACCTATTATGTGATGGATCTGAACGAGACCATGGCCGAGACGGTCGCCAAGGAGATGCCTTCGCCGGCAGCGATCGCCGCCAATCAATGGCTGCCGGACAACGAACTCGCGTACTACAGCGCCGAATATGGCCGCACCGGTTTCCAGGGCGGGCTGCAATGGTATCGCTGCGGCACCTCGGCCGCTTTCAACAACGAGTTGCAGCTGTTCTCGGGCCGCAGCATCGACGTGCCCTCCTGCTTCATCTCCGGCAAACAGGATTGGGGCACCTATCAGCGCCCCGGCGTGTTCGAGGCGATGCAGAAAAGCGCGTGCACCAAGATGCTCGGTTGCCATCTCGTGGACGGTGCCGGCCATTGGGTGCAGCAGGAGCAGCCGATCGAGGTGAGCCGCTTGCTGCTCGACTTCCTGGCCAAGACTTACTGACTAAGGCCCACGCGACTGATTTGACCCGGGAACCACGGCGGCCTATATAGTTTAGAATAATTCTAAACTACTGGGACAGGGCCGTCGTGAAGAATTTTGCCGATCTGACCGAGCGCGAGGTGCTTGCGGTCGCGATCTCCTCCGAGGAGGAGGACAGCCGCATCTACATGACCTTCGCCGAGGATCTGAGGGAGCGTTACCCGGACTCGGCCAAGATCTTCGAGCAGATGGCCGAGGAAGAGCGCGGACATCGCCACATGCTGCTGGAGACGTACGAACAGCGTTTCGGTCCGCACCTGCCGCCCATCCGCCGCGAGGACGTCAAAGGCTTCCTGCGCCGCCGCCCGGTCTGGCTCACCAAGAACCTGTCGCTCGACACCATCCGCAGGGAAGTCGAGACCATGGAAATGCAAGCCGAGCGCTTTTACGTGAAGGCCGCCGAACAGGCGCAGGATGTCGGCGTGCGCCGCTTGCTCGGCGATCTCGCCGAAGCCGAGAAGGGCCACGAAGAGATGGCCGCAAAGCTGGCGGACCAGATCCTCAGCCCGGATGTGCGCGCCGAGGAAGATCGCACCAACCGCCGCATGTTCGTGCTGCAATATGTGCAGCCGGGCCTTGCCGGCCTGATGGACGGATCGGTCTCGACGCTGGCGCCGCTGTTTGCCGCCGCGTTTGCCACCCACCAGAACTGGCAGACGTTTCTGGTGGGCCTCGCCGCCTCGATCGGCGCCGGCATCAGCATGGGATTTGCGGAAGCGCTGTCCGACGACGGCTCGCTCACGGGGCGCGGCTCGCCGTGGCTGCGCGGTCTCACCTGCGGCCTGATGACGACGCTCGGCGGGCTTGGCCATACCGCGCCCTATCTGGTGCCCGACAGTTGGGCCAATGCGTTCTGGATCGCGACGGCGATCGCCGGAATCGTCGTGTTCTTCGAGCTATGGGCGATCGCCTTCATCCGCTCGCGCTACATGGACACGCCGTTCCTCCAGGCCGTGTTCCAGATCGTGCTCGGCGGCGCCATCGTGCTGGCGGTGGGGATATTGATCGGGGCGGCGTAACGACCTCACACTCGCTGTCATCGCCCGCGAAGGCGGGCGATCCAGTACGCCGTGGCGGATATGGCGAGATCGAGCTCTCAAACGCGGGCCTTTGGAGTACTGGATCGCCCGGTCATGCCGGGCGATGACACCGACTTTTTGGCACTGCCCGACGACCCTCATCCACATATCAATCGCGATCAAACAGCGGTTGCAGCGTTCGGCCAAACTGCGCATCATCCTCCAGCAACCAGAGCGGGAGAAGCGCCGTGGCCAAATCGGAATGGAGTTTCAAGAGCGCGGTCGAGCTGTCGGCCGCATTGACCACGAAGAAGGTCTCCGCGGTCGAGCTCACGCGGGACGCGATCGACCGCATCGAACGGCACGACGGCAAGATCAACGCGGTCTGCGTGCGCGATTTCGATCGCGCACTCGTCGCGGCGCGCGAGGCGGACGCCGGATTGGCGCGCGGCGAGCGCAAGCCGCTGCTCGGCCTGCCCTTGACGATCAAGGAATCCTTCAACATCGCCGGCCTGCCGACGACCTGGGGCTTCGTTCCGCAGAAGGATTTCAAGCCTGTCGAAGACGCGCTAGCGGTGCTGCGCATCAAGCAGGCCGGCGGCGTGATCCTCGGCAAGACCAACGTCCCGATAGGCCTCGGCGACTGGCAGAGCTACAACGACATCTACGGCACCACGAACAACCCCTATGATCTCGGCCGCACGCCGGGTGGATCGTCCGGGGGATCTTCGGCAGCCCTCGCCGCGGGTTATTGCGCGCTCGCCACCGGCTCCGACATCGGCGGCTCCCTGCGTGTGCCGGCATTTCATTGCGGCATCTTCGCTCACAAGCCGACCATCAATCTCTGCGCAGCGCGCGGCGAGACTCCGCCGCCGTTTCCGGCCATTCCGCGCGAAGGCGACCTCGCCGTCATCGGTCCGATGGCGCGCACGGCAGCGGATCTTTCCTTGCTGCTCGACGTCATGGCCGGACCGGATCCGCTCGATGCCGGCCTCGCCTACAAACTCGATTTGCCTGCTGCGCGGCATCAGTCGCTGCGCGATTTTCGTGTCCTGGTGATCGAGAGCCATCCGCTGCTGCCGACTGACCGGGACGTGCGCGGCGCGATCGACAAGCTCGCCACCGACCTCACGAAGGCCGGCGTGACGGTCGCGCGCGAGAGCACGCTGCTTCCGGACTTCGCGGAGACGTCGCGGCTTTACATGCGCATGCTGCTGAGCTTCCTCGGCGCGTTCTTCCCGCCCGACGAGCTGGCGGATGCGCAAGCCGGAGCGAGTCAACTGTCGCCGGAAGACCGGAGCCTCGGCGCGGAGCGACTGCGCGGCATTACTGCAAGCCACCGCGCCTGGGTGTTCGACGCCGGCGCCCGCGCCGTCCTGCGCGCGCAATGGCGCGCGCTGTTCAAGACCTTCGACGCGGTGATCTGCCCGATCATGCCGACGCCAGCCTTTCCGCATGATCATTCGCCGGAGCAGCGCCTGCGAAGAATCGACATCGACGGCACGGACTATCCCTATTCCGACCAGCTCGCATGGCCGGGCATTGCGACGCTTCCGGGCCTGCCGGCAACGGCCGTTCCGCTCGGTCTGTCGAAGGACGGCCTGCCGGTCGGCGTCCAGATCGTCGGCCCCTTCCTCGAGGACCGCACGCCCTTGAAGCTCGCCGAGCTGATCGAGCGCGAGTTCGGCGGCTTCACACCGCCGCCATTGTTCGATGATTAGCTTTCGCCCGTCATTGCGAGCGAAGCGAAGCAATCCAGACTGTATCCGCGGAGAAATTCTGGATTGCTTCGTCGCAAGGGCTCCTCGCAATGACGGAGCAAAATAACGTCGAGCTTCGCGCAACGCGCGCTCCGGAATGACAAGGGAGAGAACGTCATGAGCCAGGACATGGAAGAGCTCACCGCGCTCAACCGCGACTACGTCGCCTCCGTTCAGAACTGCGACGTCAAGCGGTTCGACCAGATCCTGGCGCCGGAGTTCTATTGCTCCAATCCCGACAAGACGCTGGTCGACCGCGCCGCTTTCCTGGAACAGACGGCACGGCCGATCGCGATCCGGAACCTCAGGGAGCAGGACGTCATCATCCGCATCATGGGCGACTTCGCCATCATCCACGCGGCGACAAGCTACACCACGGCAGACGGCCAGCAGGCGACGGGCCGCTACACCGATTGCTGGTCGAAGAAGAACGGCAGATGGCTCGCGGTGTCGGCGCACGTGTCGCGGTGAGGCGGGGTTACGGACTGTCATGCCCCGCGAAGGCGGGGCATCCAGTACTCCGCGGCAGCAGTTCGTTCATTCAACTCCCGCCGCGGAATACTGGATCGCCCGGTCGAGCCGGGCGATGACACCTGTTTCGGGGCGCCGCCAGCGCTAGCTATCAAACACGATCACGCTTCGCAGCGTCTTGCCCGCCTTCATGTTGGCAAAGCCCTCGTTGATCTCCGACAGCTTCAGCTTGGCCGAGATCCAGTCCTCCAGGTGCAGCCGGCCGCGCAAATAGAAATCGACCAGGCGCGGCATGTCGACGCGGAAATGGTTCGAACCCATGGACGAGCCCTGGATCCTGCGTTCGCGCAGGAAGTCGAAGCCGTGCAGCTCGATCTTCTGGCCGAACGGGATCATGCCGACGATGGTAGCGGTGCCGCCGGAGGCGAGCATGCCAAACGCCTGCTCCGCGGTTTCCTTGCGGCCGAGCACCTCGAAGGAATGATGCACGCCGCCATTGGTGAGATCGCGGACCTGCTTCACCACGTCGCCGTCGGCGGGATTGATGATGTCGGTCGCGCCCAGCTTGGTCGCGAGCTGCAGCTTGGCCGGGTTGGTGTCGATGGCGATGATGCGGCCGGCGCCGGCGATCTGCGCGCCGTTGATCGCGGCCATGCCGACGCCGCCGCAGCCGATCACCGCAACGGTCTCGCCCGCCGTCACCTTCGCCGTATTCACCACTGCGCCATAGCCGGTGATGACGCCGCAGCCGATCAGCGCGGCGAGATCGAGCGGCATCTCCTTCCGGATTTTGACGATCGCGTTCTCGTGCACCAGCATCTGCTCGGCGAAGGACGAGAGGTTGAGGAACTGATGCAGCTTCTCGGAACGCGACCATTGCATGCGGTCGGAGACGCCCGGCAGCAGCTTCACCGTGGTATCGGTGCAGAGCACGGTACGGCCGGTGGTGCAATTGTCGCAGGTGCCGCAGAACACCGACAGGCAGGTGACGACGTGGTCGCCCGGCTTCACGTAGGTGACGTCGGAGCCGACCTGCTCGACCACGCCGGCGGATTCATGCCCGAGCACCGCGGGCAGCGGATGCGGATAGAGGCCTTCCATGAAGTGCAGGTCGGAGTGGCAGAGGCCGGCGACCGATGTGCGGATCAAAACCTCGCGCGGGCCCGGCTTCGGCAGGCTGACATCCTCGATGACCAGCGGCTTGTTGACTTCATAGAGGACGGCGGCCTTCATCGAGCACTCCCTGTCGCTTTTTTGTTTTGAACGCGGGCGCAGCCTACGCTGCCAGAACCAGTTCGCCAACCTCGCTCATCCCAGCCGCGCGATCGCCGAGCAGCAGCGCGGCGATCTTTGTCTGCGCGGCATTTTCCGTCAGCCGGAACGGATCGCTCGGCGCCACGCGGTGATCAATCACCAGACGCGACAGCAGCAGCCGGCGCGCATCGCCGCGCATGGCGTGGATGCGATGCGCTTCCCACGCGAGCGCGACGGCGCTTGCGACATGATAGAGCAGGCTGGTGGCGCGCCGCGCGTCGGCCTCGTTTTCTGACTTGCCCGCGACCTCGCGCGCGAAGCCGACCGCACGATCGGTAAGACCGCGCAAACGGTCGCGCCAGGCCTGCGGCACGAACGCGCTGTCATCGAGCCGGGCATGCAGGTCGGCGGCGAGCGCAGCTTCGGCGCCGTGGCGGCCGACCGCGCGCCTCAGCGCATCGATCGCGACGATGTTGCCGGTGCCTTCCCAGACCGAGCCGAGATGGGCGTCGCGCAGCAGCCGGGCGGTGGCGAATTCCTCGATATAGCCGATGCCGCCACGCATCTCGAGCGCATCGCCGCAGACTTTTCGTGCATCGCGCGTAGCGCGGAATTTCAGCGTGGGCGTCAGGATACGCAGCAGCGCCGCCGCATCCTGGCTGCCGGCTTCGGCGCGGTCGAGCGCGTCGGCGGTGAGGAAGCTCATCGACAGCGCCTGCTCGACCGGCAGCATGATCTTCAGCATCTGCCGCCGGCCGAGCGGCAGGTCGATGATGCGGCTGCCGAACACCACGCGGTTCTTCGCCACCGTCATGGCGTCGTGATAGGCGCGGCGCATCAGCGCGGTGGATTTGACGCCGTTGGAGAGCCGCGACGAATTCACCATCTCGGCCATCTGCACGAAGCCGCGGTCGAGCTTGCCGACGGCGTAGGCGATCGCGCCTTCGAGCTTGATCTCCCCTGAGGCCATCGAGCGCGTGCCGAGCTTGTCCTTCAGACGGACGATCCGGTAGTGGTTCTGCGCGCCGTCGTCGAGGAAGCGCGGCATCAGGAACAGGCCGACGCCGCGCGTGCCGGGGCCGGCGCCTTCGGGACGCGCCAGCAGCATCACGACCTTGGCATCCGCGTTCGAGCAGAACCATTTTTCGCCAGTGAGGCGCCAATGGTCGCCCTCCTGCACGGCGCGCGTGGTCAGCGTGCCGACGTCGGAGCCGCCCTCCTTCTCGGTCATGAACTGGCCTCCTTGCGTCAGCTTGCTCATGTCGGTCTGGGTGAGACCATCGAGATATTTTGCCTTCAGCGCCTCGCTGCCGAAATTCGCCAGGAGTTTTGCGCAGCCGTCGGTGACGTTGATCGGGCAGCCCATGCCGAATTCGGTCTGGTTGAACAGGAAGGTGAAGGCGTGCTTTGCCACGACAGGATATTTGTCCGGCCAGCCCATGATGCCCTTGCGGATCGACAGCGCGTGGATGCCGAACTCGCCGAACGCGGCCTTCTCCAGTTCGCGATAGGCCGGGTGGTATTCGATCCACTGCACGTCGCGGCCGAACTTGTCGCGCTGGTGCAGCACCGGCGTGTGCCGGTCGGCGAGGCGCGCACATTCGTCGAGATGGCCGCCGGCGAGCTCGCCGAGGCGATCGAGATGCGGCTCGATGTGACGGAACAGCGTCTCCGGCAGGTGGATGCGCAGCAAATCCGTCAGCGCCGGATCGGCGCGGTAGAAATTCATGCCTGTGGTATCGGGCGCCAGCAGGCCGGATGGCGCGGACGCGGCATTTTTCGGCTGCGCTGTGACCGGCTTGTGCATGATCGTCCTCTTCGTTTCCGCCCGACGGCATTTCTTAGCGCTTGCCGCTTGGGATGATGTCGATCATGCTCCAGCCAGGAAGCCGGATAAAGCCGCAAATTGTCAGGGAGGCATGATCGCGGTGAAGGAGCAATTCGCTCTGCGGAATTGTGATCGGCAGGGCCTGCACCCCGGCTGGTTGTCCGCACGGCGGATGCATAGATCAACGGCTTCCCGTCTCCGAGAGATCACGCCATGGAACACCCGAAATACAAGATCGCGCTCATCGTCGGCGCCGGCGAGGGCCTGAGCGCCTCGCTGGCGCGGCTGCTCTCCGCCCAGGGCATTCGCGTGGCGCTTGCCGCGCGGAAGATCGAGAAGCTGGGCGCGCTCTGCACCGAGACCGGTGCAAGAGCCTATGCCTGCAACGCGACGGAGCCGGATGAGGTCGAGCGCCTGTTCGGCCTCGTCGAGCGCGAGATCGGCACGCCCGATCTCGTCGTCTACAATGCCAGCGGCCGCACCCGGGGGCCGCTCGTCGACCTCGTCCCGGCCGATGTCGCGCAGGCGATCGCGGTCAGCGCCTATGGTGGTTTCCTGGTGGCGCAACAGGCGGCCAAGCGCATGCTGCCGAACAAGCACGGCGCGATCCTGTTCACCGGCGCTTCGGCCAGCGTCAAGGGCTATGCGCAGTCCGCTTCCTTCGCGATGGGCAAGTTCGCGCTGCGCGGCCTCGCCCAGAGCATGGCGCGCGAACTCTCGCCGCAAGGCATCCATGTCGCGCATTTCGTGATCGACGGCGGTATCAGGAGCGCGGCGCGGACGGAAGCAGCCGACAATCCGGATTCAATGCTCGATCCCGACGCGATTGCAGAAAGCTACTGGAACGTGTTGCAGCAGCCGCGCAGCGCCTGGAGCTGGGAGCTGGAGCTGCGGCCGTGGGTGGAGAAGTTTTGAGGCGATAACATCACAACAACCGTCATTGCGAGCGAAGCGAAGCAATCCAGAGATGGCTCCGCGGAGGCAGACTGGATTGCTTCGTCGCTTCGCTCCTCGCAATGACGAATAGAGAGGGAGCGACATGACCACGGACACCACCGTCGACACCGGCACCAGTGAGCTCCTCTGCGTCATCCGCGACCGCGTCGCGGTGATCACGCTGAACCGGCCGGAGGCGCGCAATTCGCTGTCGGACACGCTGACGCCGGCGCTGCGCACGATGATCCGCACCTGCGCCGAGGATCCCAGCGTCGGCGCGCTGCTGATCACCGGCGCGGGCGAAGCGTTCTGCGCCGGCGGCAACGTCAAGGGCATGGGCGCGCATCGCGATCCGAAGAAGCTGGAGATGCCGCTGGAGGATCGCATCACCGATCTCCAGGAGCGGCAGCGGCTGCTCACCGGCGCGCTGGTGTCGGTGCGCAAGCCCACGATCGCCGCGCTGCCGGGGCCGGCGGTCGGCGCGGGGCTTGCCATCGCCATGGCCTGCGACATCCGCATCGCCGCGCAATCCGCCTTCATCGCCACCGGCTATGCCCGCATCGCGCTGAGCGGCGATTATGGCATCGCCTGGCTGTTGACCCGCCTCGTCGGCACCGCGCGGGCGCGCGAACTGATGTTCACCGGCGACAGGGTCGATGCCGCGCGTTGTGAAGCCATCGGCCTCGTCAACCGCGTCGTGCCCGACGACCGACTGCAAGCCGAAGCCTTCGCGCTGGCCAAATCGCTCGCCGAAGGCCCGCGCCAGGCGTTGCGCTACATGAAGGACAATCTCGACGAAGCCATCCAGTTCGATTTCGAGACCGCCCGCGATCACGAGGCCGAACGGCTGATCCGTCTCACCACGACCGCCGATCACAAGGAGGCGGTGCAGGCGTTCATCGAGAAGCGGAAAGCGGTGTTCACGGGGAAGTAGGGCGTCGCGGCGCCGTCATTCCGCGGCGATGCGCAGCATCGAGCCCGGAATCCATTGGGCCGCAAGACACGCGGTGAAATGGATTCCGGGTTCGCGCTACGCGCGCCCCGGAATGACGGCTTCGGAAGATCTACGCGCCAACGATTGCATGAGGCAAAAAATGCCCGGCTCAGGTCGACCCGAGCCGGGCTTGCAGTCGTGTCAGGCCGAGGCTGAGGGGCTGTCGGCCTGACGGGAAAGGGCGGCGAGACGCCAGCTCGCGCAGGGAATGTCCTTCGGTGCGACCGCGATCTCCTTGTCGAAGCGCACCAGCTTCCAGTCATCGGGGTGATTGACGAAGGCGAAGCCGGATTTGCGGGCGAGCGAGATCATGGTCTCATTGGAACGCAGCGTATCGCCGAACATGTGCTCGGCACCCAGCGCGGCCGCGCGGCATTCGAGATTCTTCATGAGCGCGGTGGCGATGCCGTGGCCCTGCCAGCGGTCGTCGACCGACAGCCCGAATTCGAGCGTCGAGGTCTCGACGTGGAAAGCGTAGCGCGCTTCGGCGACGATGGTCTCGAAGCCGTCCACCATCTTGGTCGCGACCACAGTGAAGCGCTCGCGCTCGCCGACCTGGAGGAAGTCGTCCAGCAGGCCCTTCGGCAATTCGCTGATCGCGCCGAAGAAGCGGTTGTAGCGGGAGCGGGTCGAGAGCGAGCGGAAATAGTGCTGAAGCTCCTCGGTGTCGCGCGGCTGGACGAAGCGAACGTTGATCGCCTCGCCCCGCCGGGTGCGCAGCGTGTCCGAATATTGCTTCAGATCTTCCAGGCGAAGAGTGCTCATGACACGTGCCCTGCGGAAAGAGGGACCGCCGGCGCCCCTGTGATCAGGCGGCGCCGGCCTGGCGGCCAATCAGGCCCGCCAGAAGGGTTTGTCGGCCTCATAGGCGATGTCGGACCAGGACAGGCCGACGTCGTGCAGGTCGCGGGCCGTCCAGTTGGTCAGTTCGCGGCGGGTCCGGTAGCGCTCGTGCCAGACATGGAGCGTCTCGCCGATCTGCTGGATCAAGCCGGGTGCATGATGATTTGTCATCGAATTCTGGGTCAAGGTAGACATTTTCAGCTCCTGGAGCTAAGTTGACCACTAATATCTGCGCTCCAGTGCGTTGCGACAAACGACAATTTGTACCTCTTCGCATGAAATAACGTCATGTATCCTGCTGCCAGATGACTGCCAGATTGCCCTCCCTGAACGGATTGCGGGCCTTTGAGGCCGCCGCGCGCCATCTCAGCTTCACGCTGGCGGCGACGGAGCTGAACGTGACGCAGACCGCGATCAGCCATCAGATCCGGCGATTGGAGGAGGAGCTCGGCATCCGCCTGTTCATCCGGCAGAACCGCGCGCTGGCGCTGACGCCGGAGGCGCGCGACTACCTGCCGGGGGTCCGCGCCGCCTTCAACGACCTCCGCCTCGCCACCGACCGCCTGCTGCGCAGGGACGACGACAAGGTGCTGACGCTCTCGACGCTGGCCTCGCTTGCCGCAAAATGGCTGCTGCCGCGGCTGACCGATTTCCAGGAGCAGCATCCCGGCATCGACGTCCGCATCACCACGTCGACCAGCCTCGTCGACTTCCAGCGCGACGATGTCGATGCCGCAATCCGCTATGGCCGCGGCCAGTGGCCGGGCCTGCGTGCCGACTGGCTGATGGCGGACGAGTTGTTTCCGGTGTGTAGTCCGTCGCTGTTGCGCGGCGACAAGCCGCTACAGCGTCCGGAGGATCTGCGAAATCATCCGCTGCTGCACACCTCCAACGCCAACAGCGACGACTGGCGGCTGTGGCTGACGGCGGCAGGCCTTCCGGCCGATATCGCCAAGCAGCCCGGCATCACCTTCGACATGATCTTCATGACCATCCAGGCTGCGATCGACGGCATCGGCGTGGCGATGGGGCGGACGTCCTACGTGCAGGACGACATCGCCAAAGGTCGCCTCGTCGTGCCCTTCAAGATCGCGCTGCCGGCCGATGCGGGCTTCTATCTGGTCGCGCCGGAGGGTCGCCGCGAGGCGCCAAAGCTCGCCGCGTTCCGTCAGTGGATCGTTGCTGCGACGCAAAATAAAACCTGAAAAATCATCAGCTTCCTCCTGAAAACCGATTGACCCGCCGCGCCCTGCGCGGCAAGTGGTAGGACAGATTGTCGCAGCAACACACAATCTGTCGCCTGCCGAGAAGTGAGTTCCGGTCCGGCCACATTTGAAGGGGAGCAACGTCATGGCTGGACCAGCAACCAATCCGCCCGAGATCAAGTCGCGCATCGGCGCGATCCTGCGCGCCACCTCAGGCAATTTCCTCGAACAGTTCGACTTCTTCCTGTTCGGCTTCTATGCCGCCGCCATCGGCAAGGCGTTCTTCCCCTCCACCAACGAGACCGCCTCGCTGCTCAACACCTTCGGCGTGTTCTGGCTCGGCGCCCTGATGCGGCCCGTCGGCGCGATCGTGCTCGGGGCGTACATCGACCGCATCGGCCGCCGCCAGGGCCTGATCGTCACGCTCGGCATCATGGCCATCGGCACCGTCGTGATCGCGTTCTGCCCGAGCTACGCGACCATCGGCATCGCGGCGCCCGTCATCGTGCTGATCGGCCGCCTGCTGCAAGGCTTCTCCGCCGGCGTCGAGCTCGGCGGCGTGTCGGTCTATCTCGCCGAGATCTCCACGCCCGGCAACCGCGGCTTCTACACCTCGTTCCAGTCGTCGAGCCAGCAGGTCGCGATCTTCGTGGCCTCGATCCTCGGCTATCTCCTCTCCGAGGTGATGCCGGCCGACACGGTGGCCGCCTGGGGCTGGCGCATTCCCTTCTTCGTCGGCTGCCTGATCATTCCCCTGATCTTCTTCCTGCGGCGCACGCTCGAGGAGACGCCGGCCTTCCTCGCCATGAAGAAGCATCCGACCGCGAGCGAGGTGTTCGCCTCCGCCCTCGCCAACTGGCGCATCGTCATCCTCGGCATGATGATCGCGATCCTGACCACGACGACGTTCTACTTCGTCACCGTGTACACGCCGACCTTCGGCAAGACCGTGCTGAAGCTGTCGACGCAGGACGCTCTGCTCGTGACGCTGCTGGTCGCCGTGACCAACTTCTTCTGGAATCCGGTCGGCGGCGCGCTGTCCGACCGCATCGGCCGCAAGCCGGTGCTGATCACCATCGCCTGCCTCGCGCTCGTCACCGCCTACCCCGCGCTGCACTGGCTGGTGGCCGCGCCGACCTTCGGCAAGCTGCTCGCGGTCGAGATGATGTTCTCGTTCTATTTCGGCGTCTACAGCGGCACCATGCTCGGCGCCCTCGTCGAGATCGTGCCGGCGCATGTCCGCACCACCTGCTTCTCGCTCGCCTTCGCGCTCGCGGCCGCGCTGTTCGGCACCTTCACGCCGTTCGCCTCGACCTGGCTGATCGAGCGCACCGGCGACAAGGCCTCGCCCGGTTTCTGGCTGATGTTCGCCGCCCTGCTCGGCATCATCGCGGCCTCGACGGTGTATCGCAGCGGCGGCAAGGCGGTGCCGACATATGATGCGGTGGCGGAGCCGGTTGCGGGGCACTAGCTCAGTGTCATTCCGGGGCGCCTCGAAGAGGCGAGCCCGGAATCCATTTCTCCCAGCATTCCTGTCGCACGATGGATTCCGGGCTCGATGCTTCGCATCGCCCCGGAATGACAGTGGGGGCCTACAGCTCCACCACCACGTAATCGCTCTCGACCTTCACCGTGACAGTCTCGGCGACATACGGCCCCTTCACCACGCTCGCGCCGGGCTCGACATGGGCCGGGTAGGCCTTCACGCGGAAGCGGCGAGGGTCGCAGTAGGACTGGCCGGTGCGGATGTCGAACTCCCAGCCGTGCCAGGGACAGCGGATGATCTCGCCAAGCTTGGTGTATTCGATCTCGCCGGGATCGCTCGATTGCGCGAGCCCGATCAGCGGCCCCTCGCACAGCGCCGCGCCCTGATGCGGGCAACGGTTCATCAGGCCGAAATATTCGCCCTTGATGTTGAAGACCGCGATCGGCCGTCCCTCGATCTCCAGGAATTTTCGCGTGCCGGGTGGCAACTCATTGACCGGCGCGATCACGTGACGCGCCATCAATTGATCCCGTAGAGCTTCCGGGCATTGCCCAGGTAAAACGCCTCGCGGTTGGTATCGCTGACGCCCGCCGGCAAGACGCGCGACGGCTCGTCGTAGTCCCAGTGCGGATAATCGGTCGCGAACAGCAGGCGGTCCCAGCCGATCCACTTGATGACGTCGAACAGATCCTCGCGCCGCTCCGGATCTTCCATCGGCTGCGTGGTCCACCACACCTGCTCGCGGATATATTCCGACGGCGGACGCTTCACATGCGGCACTTCGCTCCTGAGCCGCCGCCAGGCCTTGTCCAGTCGCCACGCAAGCGATGGCGCCCAGCCGAAGCCGGCCTCGATCATCACCATCTTCAGCTTCGGGAAGCGCTCGAACACGCCTTCCAAAACGAGACTGGCCAGCGCCGATTGCTGGCACTGCGAATGTCCGACCATCTCCTCGATGTAATAGGAAGGCCAGCCCGACGGCGTGATCGGGTTACCGCCGAAGCCGAAGGCGTGGACGCCGACGGGAAGGCCGGCCTCTTCCGCGGCCTGATAGATCGGCCAATAGCGGCGCTGGCCGAGCGGCTCGACGTTGCGGCTGAGCAGCAGCACCTGAACGAAATTCTTGTCGCCGGCGCGCTCGCGGATTTCGGCGGCGGCCGACAGCCCGTCCTCATTGGCGACGACGATGGACGCTTTCAGCCGTTTGTCCTTGCTGGTCCATTTGTCGATCTGCCAGTCGTTGATCGCCGAGCACAAAGCGGCCGAGAGCTCGTGATTGCGGATGCCCTGCCCCGTGTTGAGCGGATTGAGCACGCCCAGCTGCACGTTGTTGGGGTCGAGCAGCTGCTTCTGCATGAAGGCGAGCGAGGAGCCCTGCGGCCCGCCTTCCGGCGGATAGGCGTCGCGGCGCGAGGCGTTGGGCTGGGCCTTCGGATAGGGCGGGCCTTCCATCATGCCCTGGTAGGCGTGCACACCGTAGACTTCGAGATGATGCTGCCAGCGTTTGGCGAGATAGGGATAGAGCTCGGTACGGGTCGCGCGGGCCGGATGGATGTCGCAATCCGCGATCGCGGTCTTGGTCGTCAGGGGGGAAGCGGCTTCGGTGCTTTCGCGGAATTGAATATTCATCGCCTTGCCTCCTCTGGCAGCGGCTAAGTCAGGCGGGGATAGGTCGCATGCGGATTGTCGATCATGATCTTGCGCACGAGATCGGGGGTGAGGCCCTGGGGGAGCGCGTCCTGGCCGTCGAACTGCCAGTGCGGATAGTCCGTGGAGAATAGGACCAATTCGTCCGACTGCATATGATCAAACAGGCGAATTAATGTCTCGGGTTCCGGCGGCGCATCAAATGGCTGTAACGAGAAGCGGATGTTGCTGCGCACAAGTTCCAGCGGCGCGCGATCGACCCAGGGCGTCTCCATCCGCACCCCACGCCAGAATTTGTGAAGCCGCCAGAGATAAGGGGAGATCCAGGAGACGCCGGACTCCAGCATCACCATTTTCAGCCGCGGATATTTGGCGAACACACCCTCGACGATCACGCTGGTGAGCTGGGTCTGGAACGCCTGGGCCTGACCGACATAATCCTCGATGTGATAGGAACCCCAGCCGACCGAGGTCGGCGGATTGTGATAGGCGGAACCGGCATGGATGCCGACCGCGAGGTCCAGCCGTTCCGCGGCCTCGTAGATCGGCCACAGCGCGCGCTTGCCGAGCGGCGTGTCGCCCATGACCAGCATCAAGACCTGCACGAAGCGCCGGTCCTGCGCGCAGCGTTCGATCTCGGCGACGGCCTTCTCGACGCTTTGCGTGGGGATCACGATCGAGCCGCGCAGCCGCTTGTCACGATCGAGCCATTCCTTCACCAGCCAGTCGTTCAGCGCGCGACAGAACGCAGCCTGCATGTCCTCGGAAAACACCATTTGCACGCCGTAGAGCGGATTGCAGATGGCATGCTTGAGTCGAAAGGGATCGAGCACATGGCGCTGCATGTCCTCGAGGCTTTCGCCCGGCTTGCCGCTTTCGGGACGCCAGTCGGGACGCGCCACGATCGGCGAGTTCTGCGGGTAGGATTGCGAAACGAGATCAACCATGCCGCGCGTCGTCACCTGATCGCGCCAATAGTCGTTCAGGTACGGCAGCAGGCTGGTCAGATGCGGCACGGCCGGATGCACGTCGCAATCCACCCCGCCGGCGATCAGGGACGCCATCACGTCTCCTTCACATTTCCTCGTCACGTCTTCTCGCGAGCGGACAGGCCACTCCGCCTTGTGTGCGCCATTCAAGCAGGCCTGACCGTCGCCCGCAACTCGGCCAAGGCAGCCAGCTTATGCTAGGAAGGCTGAGCTCGGTTGCGAGGGAATGAGAGGTTAAAGGGATGAAAGAGCTCGTCGGCATTGCGGAACAGGTCGCGGCCCAATTGATCGCGCGCAAACAGACCATCGCGGTGGCGGAATCCTCGACCGGCGGCCTGATCGCGGCCAGCCTGCTCGCGGTGCCCGGTGCGTCCGCCTTTTTCCTCGGTGGCGCCGTGGTCTACACCCGCGATGCCAGGCGCGTGCTGATGGATATTTCGGACGAAGGAATGAAGGGCTTCCGCTCCTCGTCGGAGCCCTACGCGAAGCTCCTCGCCGAACAGATGCGCAGCCGCTTCAATTGCGACTGGGGCCTGTCCGAAACCGGCGCCGCCGGCCCCACCGGCAACCGCTATGGCGACGACGCCGGCCATAGCTGCATGGCGGTCGCGGGCCCCGCGGCAGAGGTGATGACGCTGGAGACGGGCGGCAGCGACCGGCTTGCGAACATGCAGGTATTTGCGGCGACGGCGCTGAGATTGCTGCTGAAGAAACTGGAGGGGTGAGCTGCTGCGCGAGTGAGTCGGGACCGGCTTGCTACATAGTTGCTGTCGTGCCCCGCCACCGGGTCTCGCCTTCGGCGAGCCCGATGACAGGCTCCGGCGGGGCATCCCGTACGCCGCGACTTCTCGATTCAATCACTGCTGTCTCGGAGTACTGGATCGCCCGCCTTCGCGGGCGATGACAGCGGAGGATGGGGCGATGACAGCGGAAAACAAGGCGACACTACCCCCCCAAATGCCGCATGAAGATCCGCACCACATATCCCTGAAACCGCGGGGCTTCGTCGTAGAGGTCTGACGCGATCCGCTCGATGGTCTCGCGCAGCGACAGGAACTGCGCCTGCCGCGCGCTGCTTTCGGTGCCCTGCATGCCCGCGAGCTCGTCCATAGCGGCGTCGCTGATCTGACACTGCACGACCTCGCCGTCGTTCAGCATGGTGAAGCGAAAGGCCAGCCGTTCGAGATCATGACCAATGATTTTGTCGCGCGTCAGCGGCATCCAATTGTCCCGTTCGCGCCCCCGAACGGGACAATGCTGAAAATCTGGCGCGTTGTCACTATCCGCGCCAGAGGACATGGCAGTCATACGGAGCCTATCAACCAGCGCGGCGCTATGAGACGGCGACTCACCACCTTCAGTATGCGAACGCCGTGCCGGTCGGCTTATCGAGTGCCGCGGCCAGCGATCGGTACTCCTCGCAATCCGTCCCGCAGATGGATGCGATCCGGCCGAGGTGATAGAGCGCCTGCTCGCGGTTGCCCCGCTCGAGTTGCCACAGTCCGTAATATTGCCACGTCAGCACGTGGTTCGGATCGGCCTTCAATGCGCGCTCGTACCAGACCTGCGACTGCTCGTAGTCACCGAGCTTGCGGTAGGAGTAGCCGATGAGGTTGGCGACGTTCGGATGGTCGTCATGTCCAAGCGATTTCAGTTGCGCGATCGCAGCCGCATAGTCGTTGCGCTCGTAGATCGTGTCATAGGCCACGCGGTAGCCGGCCGCGAATGCGGGATCGCCGATGCTGGACTGGTTGTTGGGCTTTTTGTTCTTCTGCGTGGCCTTCGTTCCCGAGCGCTTCGGATAGGTCGGTTGGGCCGTGCTCGGCGCTGAATAGGTGCTCGCAAAAGGATCCATGCCGCCACCTCCGCCGCCACCTCCGCCACCGCCACCGCCACCGCCGCCTCCTGCAG
>NZ_SPQT01000091.1 GCF_004571025.1 Bradyrhizobium niftali
AAGCCCTGGCTTTTTTGACAACCCCAAGATTGGACTGCCGAGCACCAACGGCATGATGGTGCTGCTTTCAAGCAAAACCGGTCTGGTACAAGCGCTGTTACTGGACAACGGCTATTTGACCGACGTGCGTACGGCCGCCGCTGGTGCAGTAGCAGCGAAGTATCTCGCCCGCAAGGATGCTTTCGTGGCTGCAATCCTGGGTGCGGGGATGCAAGCAAAGTTGCAGTTGCAAGCTTTGGCGCTCGTCCGGCCGATCCGTGAAGCGCGAATCTGGGCGCGCGATACCTCCAAGGCCGAAACCGTCGCGCAGGAGCTCTCTAAGCAGCTGGGCTTTTCCGTAAAGGCATATGCGGAACCGAAAAGAACCGTGGCTGGCTCGCACGTCATTGTCACGACCACGCCTGCCCAGCAACCGCTCCTGAGTGCGGAATGGCTAGAGCCCGGACAACACGTGACCGCGATGGGATCGGATGCCGAACACAAGAATGAAATCGACCCCGCCGCGATCTCTCGTGCCGATCTCTACGTCGCCGACAGTCTCAGCCAGACGCGGCGTCTAGGTGAACTCCATCATGCCATTGCTGCCGGTGCAGTCGCCTGCGACGCAAGCTTTCCAGAACTTGGGGAGATCATTGCCGGGTCGAAGACTGGACGCGCAAGCAATACCCAGATCACCATCGCTGATCTCACCGGCACCGGTATCCAGGACACCGCGATCGCAACGCTTGCCTTCGCACGAGCGGAGGCTGCAAGGGCCGGCACGGAGTTCGAGAGCTGAGCAACTCGCGAGTCGAACTCGCATTGTTGCCGAGCTCGAGCACAAAAAAATTGAACAGAGTTAAGACAATGAGATCAGCAAACGTCTCCAGGCATTCCCGCGAACAGAATACGTGCGAAGGCTTGCGGCACTAAAATCAGAAATGGCATCCCGACGCGCTTTTGCCTCAACGCCCAGGCTTACATTCGCTGACCTGTATTCGAAATCGAACATACCTCCTGGCTGCGGCGACGATGGATTTAGAGTTTGACGACATCGGCGCGCGTTGTCTTCTGATCGTCGTGAATCCTCTCCCGCGACGGACGTTCACTGGCCGCCCCTTAGAGGGTGGCCATTTTCCTCTACCTGACCTGAGCCATTCGATCGGCTTCGCACACGGATGACGTGACGCATGAACACAGCAATCTATAGCGGTCCTGTTTTCGACATGGCCAAACAGCAATTCGCGCAAGTTGCCGATCACCTTGAGATTCCGGATATGGACAGGGACCGGCTACTCTATCCAAAGCGCGCAATGGCTGTATCGTGCCCGATCCATCGGGACGATGGTCGGATCGAGGTCTACCAGGGTTACCGGGTGCAACACCACCTTACTCTTGGACCAACTAAGGGCGGAACGCGGTTCGCGCCATCGGTGGATATTGGCGAAATCGCCGCCTTAGCTATTTGGATGAGTTGGAAATGTGCTCTAGCGGGACTTCCCTATGGTGGAGCAAAAGGAGGGATTACGGTCGATCCTTACAAGTTGTCACCGCGCGAACTCGAAGGGCTGTCCCGACGCTATATGCAAGAGATGATTCCTTTCGTCGGTCCTCACACCGACGTTATGGCTCCCGATATGGGCACTAACGAGCAAGTCATGGCCTGGTTCATGGATACCTATTCCATGTATCAGGGACACACGATCAACGAGATCGTCACCGGAAAGCCCATATCGGCCGGAGGGACGCTTGGCCGCCGCGAAGCCACTGGTCGGGGAGTAGCTTATCTCGTCGGTCGCGCGCTCGAGCACCTTGGGATTCGTGCGGACCGCGCGACGGCGATTGTCCAGGGTTTCGGAAACGTCGGATCAGTCACAGCGTACTCGCTCGCGGAAAGGGGCGTGAGAATCATCGGGGTCAGTGATCACACCGCCGCATACTACGATCCTGCTGGTCTCGACGTTGCCGAGTTACAGCGTCATGTTGGTAAACATGGACAGCTTGCGGGATTCTCTGCTGAGAGCCTCATTGCGGCTTCGGAGTTGTTGGTCCGAAAATGCGATGTGCTCGTACCGGCTGCGATCGAGCGAGTTATTACGAGCGAGAATGCCTCCAAAGTCAAATGTCGGATTCTAGCCGAGGGCGCCAATGGTCCAACAACGCCGGAAGCTGATGCCATACTGCATCAACGAGCCGATGAAATCTTTGTGTTGCCCGATATTCTCTGCAATGCAGGGGGGGTCATCGTCAGCTATTTCGAATGGGTGCAGGATCTGCAACGGCTATTCTGGGAGGAGACTGAGGTGTTCGATCGACTCTATCGAATTCTCGAACGCTCGTTTCAGCAGACGATAGCTCGCGCGAAACACGAACGAATTTCTCATCGTACGGCGGCCATGGCGATTGGCGTTAGCGTCGTACAAGCGGCTAAGCGGACCAGAGGTCTTTTTCCGTAACTTCGCCGAGATGCGTTTAGCCTTTCAACGTGAACGGAGAAGGCGCGCAGCTAACGTGATGAGGCATGATGGTCTCGGGTGATAATCGCGTGTGGGCTCTCAGTTTTGTCATGCCTCGACGGAGGGACGGGGATGGGGACAAGCCGGGCCGTGTCCGTAACCCATCCGAGCAGCTCTTGGGCTACTTCAACAGGGAAGTAGCGCTGACGATCCTCTCGCGGCGCTGAGGGACCCTTGTCCGCGCGCTACATGCTGAGAGATCTCAGCGTCGAATTGAAAAGGATCGAGGGCGCTCGGGAACTCGGGACTTGTTGTCCGCTCATTTGCCGCAGGAACGCGGCTTAAACCGGGTTGAGAGCCATCATCGGCGTTGGCATCGATGTGCGCCCGCATGAAAAAGCTGCGCATCCTTCAAATGAAAGCAGAATTTCATCCATGCGATGCCCTACATTAGGGAATTTCCGCTTTAGGCGCACTGTAGCATTTGGACTCGTTGGGCAAGCCGAAGATCTCCTGGTGATCTCTCCGCAAGCGACTAATTTATTTGGCAAACGCTGGGCGGATCCTAAGAATCCGCACCAAGGGGCGAAATGGATGAAGCCTACTGCTTGGCTGCAGGTGACGGGCGATCTTGCGTCCACACGACGAGCGGCCGCGGTGTTCCTGGACAATCTTGAGGAATTCTGCGGGGCCGTAGATCAGCAGAACTGGGTGGCCAGATGGATAAACATCGGAGATGCTCACGCTCTCGATGGTGACCTGAAGATCAAAAAGGGGGCTTTCGATCGGGCGACAGATGCTTGGCTCTGCGCGCTAACCGCCTTTGAGGTTGCCAGGCGACTGGTTGAACAAGGCGATGCTCGATGTGGAGAAGTTTCGGCTAAGGTGGAGGCCGGCATTCATAGGTTGAGATTATCTCTGACGCAGAAGGTAGAGCGGGTACCGATTGCCTGCTGCGAATGGCCCGAATTTCTAGCCCACTTCGTATCGGCCAGCCGTCCCGATTTATGCGCCCCAGCAGTCATTTGCATCAGCCAGGAACAGGAAACGGGACCGACGCTGCTCGGAAGGCTCTTGCCGGTAGTGATTGGTCGCGGTGTGTCGGTTCTCGTTGTCTCTCATGACGACGTCTCAAATCAATGGCGTCATCAATCGGAAATGTTATTGTCTTGTTGTTTGGATTACTTATCGGCTCGGCCCGACGTTGATGCCACTCGGGTTGGCGTCTATGGAGACGGGTTGTCGGCTGTTCTAGCTACCGATTTTGCCGTATCTGATCGCCGTGTTGCCTCGGCGGTTTGCGATGGCGGCCTTTGGAATTGGTCGCGACTTCAGGCGTCTGTCCGCTGGATGACGCGCACTGCACACGTGGCAGAGGAGGAGATAACATCGGCGCGCCGTTCGCGAATAGTGCGACAGTTGAGATGCCCAATTCTCGTGGTCGCCGATGGCCGCGGTGCCGTCAGTGTGTCAGAAGCGATCAAACTACAAGCTGACTGCTGGGCGGCGTGCATTGATCTGGATTTGGCCATGCCGCGGATGGCGCGTATCCCAACGAGGGAGATCGAAAATTTCGTAGCTTCCGACGATTGCATCTTCGGATGGTTAGAACACAAGCTGATACGCAATAGTGTCGGCTTCAACCAAGCAAAACTTCGTTAATACCGTCGATGTTGCGGCTGATGAAAGGTCGTGTCCCAAGGAGTGGTGTAGCTGGTAGCGAAGCCGCTCGCGACGCGCGCCCCACATAGCGCCGTAGCGAGCGAGCGGCTTTGCGGGTGGTCGCCGATGATTCGTCGGTAAGGTTTGGATTGCGACACCAACCTGATTCGAGGGACCACCGATGACCGACGACATGATGAACCTGCGCGCGCTCGTGGAGAAGACCCCTGATGCCGATCTGTTGCGCGAGATGATCGGCTTTGCGGCCCACCGGCTGATGGAGCTGGAGGTCGAGGGCCTGACCGGGGCGACTTACGGCGAGAAGAACCAGGAGCGCCTGGTCCAACGCAACGGCTACCGCGATCGGAGCTGGGAGACCCGGGCCGGCACCGTGGAGCTGCGCATTCCCAAGCTGCGCAAGGGCTCCTACTTCCCCGGCTTCCTCGAACCGCGGCGGATGGCCGAGAAGGCGCTCACGGCCGTGGTTCAGGAAGCCTACGTGCAGGGCGTCTCGACCCGCTCGGTCGACGATCTGGTGCAGGCCATGGGGATGACCGGTATCTCCAAGAGCCAGGTGTCGCGGCTGTGCGGCGAGATCGATGACAAGGTGAAGGCCTTCCTCGCTAGGCCGATCGAGGGCGACTGGCCGTATTTGTGGATCGACGCCACCTACGTGAAGGTGCGCCAGCAGGGTCGCATCGTGTCGGTTGCGGTGATCGTCGCAGTCGGGGTCAACAGTGACGGCCGCAGAGAAGTGCTTGGGATGGATGTCGGCCCCTCCGAAGCGGAGACGTTCTGGACCGCGTTCCTGCGCAAGCTCGCGCGGCGCGGCCTGCGCGGCGTCAAGCTCGTCGTCTCCGACGCCCATGAGGGGA
>NZ_SPQT01000092.1 GCF_004571025.1 Bradyrhizobium niftali
CCAAATGATCTGATCGATCGACTTAACGCTCGCAAGTGCGAAGCGTGCAGCGATACGACGGGACCATTCGAGATGCATCATCTCCGCCGGCTAGGAGACTTGCGAAGCGGATCGCTGACGGTCTGGAAACGGTCCGGTTGGCGGCGCAAGACCATTGTCCTGTGCCCGTCATGCCGTACAGCCGTCTCCGGTCGAGAGCATGCGCGTACGGAAAGCCGTGTGCACTGAAAGGTGCCCGCACGGTTTGGGGGGAGGCGTAGGGATATCCTCTTCGAGGTGTCCCGCGCCTACCCTACCGGGACGCAAAGCGGCTCGGTTCACAAGAGCCCGATGCGGCGCAAGCCGCGCGCGCGCCAGCGGAACGACCCGCTCGCATTCAAATCGGATGATCTAGATTCCTCGCGCGCATTCGTCTGCGCCTCATAGATCCGGATCTGGAGCATGGGACACATTTCTTTAGTTCTTGTCCACCTGTCCTGGCACCGTTTCTGGTTTGCAAATTCGACTTTCAGTTGGCGGTCCACTTCAGTGCGTAACCTGAGACCGGCAATTCACCGGTACGCCGCAAGAAAGAATCCGGCGACGAAACAACAACGGACCCGACCGAGCTCACCCGCCCGCTACGACACACCCCTGAGAGCCAGCTCGAGGCTCTGGCTGCGATCGCACAGGACGCCCCCGCCCGGCGCGCGTGAATTGATCAACTTTGATCAGGGCATCGCGGACAGCCCGCCGACGGCGATCCTCCGGTGCGAACAGGAGGATCATCCGATCAGGGCAATTGGCGAAGCCAGACAATGATGATCCCGTCGCTGACTGGGACCCGCCTCGTGTCGGAGACACCTCACGAGAGGTCCGATGACCAACAACGATTTTGACCTTGCGAGGCGAAAAATCGTTCTTTCCATCTAGCTTATCGCGCGATCACCCCGGAGAGCGATGCCTTTGCGTCCGGCGGTTGTCACATAGTTTCTCCGCCCCGATTTTGCGTGCTTGGCCAGCGCTTCCCTGTGTGGGTGACGATAGACGTTGCGATAACCGTAAGAAATGACGAGCGTGCCGCCCCTTCTATTGGGCCTCGGCACCGACCTTTGACTCGCGTTGAAGCGCGCGCCGTGATGAGTTGCAACGAGATGATCTATTCTATGCGCATTGGAATGCATGAGGTGCGCATAATCGGCGTCGCCCGCCAGCAAGGCTGATCGGCCACTCGCGAGGATGGCAAGAACTGTCAATCCGCTGTCATTGAGGTCTCCGACAGGGCCTCCGCTCCGCACCAACTCGCCGAATGGAAAGCGAATGCGCGCATTGGCGGGACGCACCAGCAGGTTGCCCTTCTCGCCAAGCATTCGTGCCAGTCGCGCAGCGCCTGGCCCAAGCCGCTGATCGGGAACAATCCACGGACAATCAAGGAAATGCGGGAATTCGAAGGCGCCGTGAAGATGATCCCAATCCCAATGCGACAGAATGATCGGCGCTCTCTCGTTCGGATCGATGTTGAACTTTGAGGGTCGCGTATGACGATTGAAGGAGATCGGCAGTCCGACGTCAAAATGCAGAACGGCACGGCCGAGGTCGTCGCAGAGAGAGACGAAATTTGCCTGACCCACATCTCTGACCAGGACTGTTCCCGCTTGCGGGACACTCTTGAGAATCGTTGAGATTTTGGCACGACTTGCTGGGTTTGTCAGTGCCATGCAAGCACCGGCGAGCGGAGATGGCAGTACCAGCCTCGGGGCAACAGAGGCACCGAGACTCTGAGGTCTTGATCTCGGGCCCGTGAGCTCATCCGGTGCATCGAGCCGCCGCGCATAGGTCAGGACGCCGCGTGAGTGGACTGAATAACCATTTCCTTGGAGCTGAGCGTGCCAGGCTGGCAGACCGGACCGTCCAGGCTCGATCTCGAGGTAAAACCAGTCGGCCGGCGCAGGCGTAGCACCCGCAAAGTCGCCGAACCTCGCCGGCGTCGTCACGACACGCAGGAGCGCGAACGGCTTGGTATGATCAGCATGAAAGCCATCCAAAAGCTGCGGTCCGGCGCCATCGACGTAATCGGCATCGATGCAATCGAATTTGTAGGACGCACGGCGTTGAGGACTCGTACTCAATGAATCCACGCGCGAGACACGCGCATAGAGCGACCTGCTGGGAAACTCCGGAGGAAAGAAGAAGAAGAAGATGGCCTCCTGTTTCAAAATTTGGCTGAGGCAGCGGCTTTATCGGCACCGTGGTCTCGAGGAGAGGGTCTATTTTCTACGAACCGAAACAGTCCGGTGAAAGAAGCATCCAACCTCCCCCAGCATGATTCTGGTAGAACTATCCGGACTTTGTGAATTCCTCCGTGAGCGTTGCCTGATAGAGCTCCTCAATCCTTGTGACCTCATCTGGGGTCAATTGAGAAAATTCGCTATCGCGGGCACGCTTCGAGAGACGTCCTCCGTTCTGTCGTAAGAATCCAAGAAGATTATTAAGCGTGCGCTCCGGCATATCGACCATCTTTTCAATTTCGGCGCGGAAGGTATCGAAATTGCGTAAAAATCGGGTCTCCTTCGGAAGATCCTGTTCGATGGTCCTTTGCACACATTCGTACAGAAATTCGGCGTGGGGCGTCGCGTCAAAGAAGCGATAGAAATCACCTGTAGCGTTCATGACGTTGACGTTACCATTTGAGGTCACCTCCCATTCAACAATGGGAAGTAATCTGCTCGAGTAGCTTTCCAATACTTCCTTGTATTCGCCAATCTTGTCGAGAATGGCTGCAGAAACCGGAAAGTGGATCCCGGCGGGATTGAATCCGCGCCGTGCCAGCACGTGGTGCATCAAGTACCGATGAATGCGGCCATTGCCGTCCTCGAACGGGTGGATATAGACAAATCCGAAGGCCAATACGGCGGCAGCGACGACTGGATCAAGCTCATTTTCCGCGGCTTGATCAAACGCGATCAGGCCCTGCATGAGGGAGGCGATATCTTCATGACGCGCGCTGATATGATCCGGAATTGGCCGCTGCGTCTCCCGGTCGTGCTCACCGACGAAGCCACCCTCATGACGAAAGCCGAGCTTCACGAAGCGCTCATCGCCGATCACGATCCGCTGCAGGCGCAGAAACTCCGCTTCATCGAGCGGCACCCGCCCGGCTTCGCCGATGACCCTCCCCCACCGCTGAATCCGGTCCTGCGGCGGTCTCTCGCCCTCGATGACATAGCTTGACTTCGAGTCCTTCAGAAGAAGGAAGGCTGCAGTGCGCGCGAGCAAATCTTTCGGAACTTGGCTCACCACAACGCGAGCGCGCTCCTTGAGGTCCTGTGCAATAAATTGCGCCAGTCTTCTCGTCTTGAAAACGAGCGGACAGAATTCCGGTGTCCCTGGCAGGTTGTCGCGGACGCGATGCCGTGCCGAATTCTGGCCAGAGCTTGCGTATTGAAGTTCGCTATCGACGGCGTCGACGTAAGAGATCTTGTCTGCCGCTGGCAGATCGAGCTGGCGGTTCAGTAGCCACTCATAGAGAAACCAGATCCGACGTGTGTAGAGCCCGTTCGGCTTCTCCCTCACAAGCTCCGCAATCTCGTTCTCCTTCACGGCGAGGACAGATCGCCGCGGTCGCCGTGGCTCGGAAGCTCACTGTGCTCTGCTGGCATTTGTTGACGAGGGGCGAAGATTACCTGTGGGCCCGCCCAGCGCTCGTCGCCAACAAGACCCGCGCGATACAACTTCAAGCCGGACATCCGCAACAGAAAGGCAACCGGCGTGGACCAGCCTATACCTACAACATCAAGGCGCTGCGCGACCGCGAGATGTCGATTGCCACCCAGGCGGAGCGAAGCTACGAACGGTTCATGTCGCAATGGAAAGCGCGGCGGTCAAAAACCGGCGCGCGGGCGCCTCAGTTCGGCAAGACAAAATAGGCAGTCCGGTGACGCTTGCAGCCGACGCGTCACGCTTCGCCACGAGGTCGCCCGCGCCCAACAAACATAATCGCAGCTGACGGCAACGTCCAGCCGGGCCAGTCCCGTTCCACGCAGCGTGCCGCCGTGCTCGGGCCGGTCAGGGCCAAGCCTTGCGGTGGCCGCAAATGCGGCCAGCCTTGACCGCCCCTGCGCGCGGCGGCTGAGTGATCGGTGGCCGGGACGGAAGAATGACCCGCAGCGCGACCGAACAAAAGAATGGACTTACAGCGATTTTCGCAGTCGCCGTCTCGGTCTTGAAGAAATCGCTTGTCCATCTCATCCGTCGAGTGCAGCTTGGCCCGGTGCGCGGCCGGGAAGCTCATGTAGGCCAGCACGTCGGTCTCGGCCTCATCGAGGAACGCCGCGAGCTTCGGCAGTTTGGGGCGCAGCTGGTCGGCGATGCGCCGCCATTGCGCCTGCGCCGCGTCGGCGTCGTCCTGGGCAAAGGCTGTGGCGATGAAGGCCGAGACCACGCGCCGCCCGCTCTTGCCGGCGTGTGCCAGCGCGTTGCGCATGAAGTGGACGCGGCAGCGTTGCCAGGTGGCGTTGAGAACCTTTCCGACCGTGGCTTTGATCCCCTCATGGGCGTCGGAGACGACGAGCTTGACGCCGCGCAGGCCGCGCCGCGCGAGCTTGCGCAGGAACGCGGTCCAGAACGTCTCCGCTTCGGAGGGGCCGACATCCATCCCAAGCACTTCTCTGCGGCCGTCACTGTTGACCCCGACTGCGACGATCACCGCAACCGACACGATGCGACCCTGCTGGCGCACCTTCACGTAGGTGGCGTCGATCCACA
>NZ_SPQT01000093.1 GCF_004571025.1 Bradyrhizobium niftali
TCGGACGATATCTCATGCCGCAAATATCGGAGCCACATCTGCGCTTGCTGATCGATGAAACTGCTCCTTCCCATCACCAAAGTGCCAGTGGGACCACTGGCCGCACTCTGGAGCTTAGGCTAGTTTCCAAAGAAGCCAACCAACTCGTTTCCTTCTGGGAAGTGGCGTATTTCGACGTTCCCGCATTTCCGCCGATATTGGTGAACGGAGAGAAGGGCTGGCTTAGAGAGCCATTCGGGGTGAATCATACGCCTCCCCCCGATCCAATAAAGTTCGTTCTAGATGCAATCGGCGATGCATAGTACTTGGCCCAGCGTCTCGGCAAAGCTCGGTTCGTTGGATGGAGTCGGCTTATGGCCCTTCGCGGCCCTCTGGGTGATGCCCGATCATTTCCGAAGTTGAGGGTAGACCGGACCTGACTGCCAACGGCTGAAACCGGCGCTGTTGACCCGAAGCGGTCCTTGGACGATGGATTTTCGCGAGCAAAGCAGTAAGGTCACGACACAATCGAGACATGTTGGCAAGCATGAAGTTGATCAAGCTGACCAAAATAGCCATCTGCGTTATGTTCGGCGTAATCTCAGTCGTGCGGCTTTCTGCAACAGAGCGAAACATGACGCCTGTTGCGTATTTTCTCGAGCAAATGCCAGCGGATATCGACGCGCCACGTTATCTTCCCAGTGGCGCAAAGGATGTCATCACTGCAAAAGTTCGCTTTGGGCAAGGCAATGACGTAGCCTGGTTAGGAGGGCGTCATTGTGAGGGCTGCACAAACGATATATTTGGCTCTCGCCTAAAGATCATTGAAGTTATAGTGGGAACTGCAAAGGTGGGCGAAATAGTCAATGTTCTCTTCGGCCAGCGAAGCGAGCATCGCGAATTTCTCGCCTATCCCAGCACACCCGATCAGCGCAGTCGGGAATACACCGTTGTAATCTATTCTGGCGAAGACGGGAAAAGGCGCCTAGTTCCGTTTCAAATCTCCCATTCTGAATACCAAAACTGGCACGAAGAGATGTTGGCGTACCAGCGTCTGCGAGAACAACCCGGCCGCCGTGAACAGTAGGGTGTTTGTCGGCTCCTGGCCCGATGGCGACGTTCGGTTCGGCTCAAAAATGTTCTGTCTGCTAATTGGGGCAGACCGGAAGTGACACGGCGCCAGTCAAACCGGCGCTGTTGACCCCGAGCGGACTTCAGCGCCTGCGAACAAGGCCCCGCTTCGCACGTTTCCCAAGCCACACGCTGTGTCGAACAAATCCATAGACGATGAGCAGGATGGTGAGAAGGCCAATCTCCCAACGACCGGCGGCAAATAGAGCGATGCAAATCAGATAGACCAAGAAAAACAGGACCGTCCAAGCCAGGGCAAACCCAAGATAGGTCCGTCCGGTCGGGATGTTGCTTTTGTTATCCGCCATGACCAAGCCCAGCATTCGACCATCTCACCCGGCCTGTAGAACCTCGTTCAGCGCGCCGCTCTCGCCTTCATCAACACGAAGAGGTGGGAGCCTGCGGCGATAACCGAGAAAATGACTATGCCGAGTTCAACACCGTGCACACGCTGCGGCACATATGCTGAAGCCAGCCAAATAAAGAGCCGAACAGCTGCCATGAAGGCGATCATTCCCCACATCGCCAACCATTTTGGGGCGCACCATGTAGGCTCGCCGTTGTGTCCCCACTGCATTGCAACGCGTTCGCCCTCAATACGCGGCCCAAGGTAAAGGTTAAATGCGACCACTAGCGCAAGAGCTAGGCCAAAAACATAGTCCGCGTGTAACATCCTTGGGCCTTCCCAGAAACCGTTGTAACCATATTGCGAAATGCAACAGCAATCTAGGCTTGTCTTGCCGGGCTTGCTCGCGTCGCCTTGGTGTATGGTTGCCAGTGAGTTGAGCGATCACCTAAGGTCCGGTTGTGGCCCTTCGCGGACCTGAACCGCGGATCCGGTGATGTCCGCTCACAGTGGCAGAGCAGACCATCTACCAAGCACCCACCGACTTCCGAGTTTGACCCCAAGCCGACATCATCCCTCAGGCACCCCGGCCAAGCGCAAGCCCCGATAAATTCGCTCGCGCATCGCAAGATAGGTTGGATTGTCACTCAGTATGCCGTTACGGAAGCGACGAATGGTAAAGTTGGGATCGAGCGCAAGTCCTGCCTTTACGGCTTCGCTCGCCTGATCCATGCAGCCGAGCAATGCGAGTGCGCCCGCGAGCAAAAAGTGCGTAATGGGATAATTCCGGTTGGCTTCAAGGCTGCGTCGCCACCGGTTAACCGCGTCAACATCCTCCGAGAGTTGCCATTTGGCGGCTCCGGCGAACAGCAGCCAGCGATAGGCGTTTACGTCGCGAGGAGAAAGGCGAAACGCCTCGTTCATATGGGGCTCAGTCTCAGCTGCGCGACCCATCACAAATTTTGCGGCACCGATGACCGCATGCGCCCCAGCCAAGTTGCGATCCAAGGCCAACGCCCGCTCGCACTCCGCTATCCCTTGAGTCGCCCGGTTCGTTAGAATGAGCACGTCGCCCAATACCAAATGGGCAACAGCAAAATTCGGTGCGTGAGACAGCGCCTTCACCACAGACGCCTCGGCCATTGCGAGACGCACGGCCCGATCCGGCGAATACAGGCCCGATCCAATTGTCACGTCGACAACCGCCATAGCGACCATCGCTGCGGCATTTTTGGGGTCAAGCACCAATGCCCGCTCAAGAAATGCACGAGCTTGTGCCATATATTCTGGCGTCCGCCCCTTGTTCAAAGAAGCCGTGCCTTGAAAGTAAAGGTCCATTGACGTGAGGTGTGGAGATTGCTCGGACCGCCTGGCCTCATACTCGGTGAGTTGAGCTTCCAGCGTGTTGGCGAGGCGCGATACGATCTCGTCCTGCATGTCGAACAGATCAGCAACGGGCTTGTCAAAACGATCGGCCCACAGGTGTGTGCCGATTTCTGTGTCAACGAGCCGAACGTTGACGCGGAGTCGGTCACCGCCGCGCTGGACAGACCCTTCCAGCACATAGCGCACGTTCAACTCGCGACCGACCTGCTTCAGATCAACCGCTTTGCCTTTGTAGGTGAATGCAGTGTGCCGGCCAATGACGAATGAGCCACTGATACGTGACAAGTCCGTCGTCAGGCTGTCGGTCACCCCATCGACAAAGTAGTCCTGCCCGGGATCGTCGCTGAGGTTCGCGAATGGCAGCACCACCATGGATAGACGTGTCGCAGAAGCTTGTGTTGGCGTCGTGTCGCCACCATGTCCAGAAGAGCTAACCGGCTCGACTATGCGCCTCTCGTCTTCTTGTACTTTAGCAACGAAGCGGAATCCTTTACGCGGCAATGTCTTGATCAAATGCTGTTTCTCGCCTGTGTCGCCAATTGCGCTCCGGACGGCATTCAGGCGGGTGGTCAGCGCGGCATCTGAGACGATGCGACTTTTCCAAACGGCTCTGATGAGGTCGTCTTTGCTGACGACGCGCTCCCTGTTGCCTATCAGGTAGGCGAGTAAGTCAAATACCTGTGGCGCGATAGAGACCACCTCGGCCCCGCAACGGAGCTCGCGCAGGTCAGTGTCAAAAGTGTAGCCCTCGAAGAGATAGCGCAAACTGCCTTTCTCCCCCGGTTAGCCTCTGGGCCTCCCGAACTCGGCCGAAGCCCCGACTGACGAAGAATAAGCTTGTGGTGAGGAAAATGTAAGCGGTTCGTCAAGAGCGTCTGCCCTCGCGGAGGTAGTCTTCAAGCTCCAAATAAGAGGTGCAGCAATGACTACGACCGAATTGGGACAGGCCATCGCATCGGCGCCGCAGATCTTTCGCCTCTTCAAAGCATCTTGGACGAGGCTCCAAGAACGACGAAAACAAGAAAAAGCGCGTGCCGCCCTTTACGACCTCAACGACCGGGAGCTCAAGGACATAGGGATCGCGCGCGGCGAAATCGAATACGTCGCATCGAACCGATCTATCGACCCACGAGGTGCCTGCTCCTCCAGCCCCATTAGTATCTGATTTCGAGATAGGGACGATCGATATCGGCGGCGAAGCAATAGAGCGCCGATTTCTCGTCCCAGATGCTAGTAAGGCGGGGATGTCTCCTATTGGCCGATTTTGTTGCAAAAGTCGGTTGAGACAGACCGCGAACCGTGATTCCGTTGTGTTGACGCGAATCTCGGCGAGGTCGATCCATGATGGGCCGTGTGAAGAGTGACCAAGGTCAACTGTTCTACGAGTTTCATCTTGGCGACGCGGTTCCTGAAGATCATCTCGTGCGGAAGATCGATGCGGCTCTCGACCTGTCCTGGCTTCGCAGTGAACTAGCACCTCATTATTCGTCCATGGGTCGCCCGTCGATCGATCCGGAACTGATGATCCGGATGCTGGTCGTGGGATATGTCTTTGCGATCCGTTCGGAGCGGCTGATCTGCCGTGAAGTGCAGGTGAACCTTGCCTATCGCTGGTTCTGCAAGCTCGGGATCGAGGACGCTATCCCGGATCATTCGGCGTTCTCGCGCGCCCGCAACGAGCGCTTCCGCGAGGGAGATGTATTTCGCCACATGTTCGAGCGGGTCGTGGAGGCGTGCATTGCGGCCG
>NZ_SPQT01000094.1 GCF_004571025.1 Bradyrhizobium niftali
TCCTTCGGCAAGGCTCGCCACTGGCAGCCGCTCGACAGAATATAGAAGATCGCCTGCACGATCTCGCGCAGATTAACCTCCCGCGGCCGGCCCAATCGCCGTCGCGGCGGCATCTTCCGGGCGATCAACGCCCACTCTGCATCGGTCAGATCACTTGTGTAACGCAGTCCACTGCGCTGATACTTGATACGAGCGGCTTTGGTCCACGGCATGGTGTCCTCCCTCGAATCTTTGCAAATCCGAAGGAATCACAGGCCCGCTAAAGCCGCTCACCTTTTTCGGTCAGGCTCTGAGGAGCGAGTGATGGGGCGCGGGAGCGCCCCATCGGAAGCCTCGAAGGATGAACGGCCGGGATGCCTCGATACCTTAGCAGCGACAGCCGGGCCGTCGCCCTTCGAGGCTCGCCGAAGAGGCTCGCACCTCAGGGTGACGGTGATGGAGTGCGCTCGCCGTTTCTCCATCGTCTTTGCGAGCGTAGCGAAGCAATCCAGAAACTTTCCGCGGAGACAGTCTGGATTGCTTCGCTCCGCTCGCAATGACGGAGCAAGTGGTGAGGCCATCGCTCTCCAATTCACATCTCAAACAGCAGGCACATCATCGCGTTCTCGCGGCGCATGTCGCCCGAGTTTTGCCTCTAGCATTGCCCTTATCGAGACAAGGGCGCAGGGAAGGCCGGGCGCCGGCTGGCACCCGCAGGTCCGTGCGCTACAAAGAGTGCACACGGGGTGGACCACAGGTGATGCCGGTCGCCCGGCCTTCCCTGCGCGAATGGTTTTAACGGTGTCCTTCGTGCTCTCCTCGGGGAGCGATGCACTATTGCCCCCGTCGCCTCACGGTTGGCTGATGTGCGCGTCCGGTCGGGCAGCGCACATCACCGCAAGGCTTGACGCACAGACCCCGGGCGTCGGGACCACACGACTTCTCCGTCCGCGCACGTCTTCGCATGCATCCTCGACGGCTGGCGTGTGCTCACCGTCGCGGCCATGCGAAGACGCTGTCGGCGCCGTGTCGTTCGCGCGAAGGCAATTGCTCACGGTTTCCCGCCCTGCAATGCCGCTCGCGCCCGACGCCGTCGCGTCCATCGCTGCCCGGCCCGCGGTTCGTGACGATCGCGATCCGCCCCTTGTCTCGGGCCAGGGTGTCCAATGTGTACGATAAATCCGAATTTCGGTAAAGTGGAATATGTTTGCGGTGGAGGATTGACAGGCCATGAGGTGATGCCCGCGGGGTGTTTTGCCCGACGGGCAATCCTGCGGCTACGGCGTCGCCTCAACTTCCGACGGTGCGGACCAGGCGAGGGCGGTTGCGGTTTGCGAGCGGGGCCTCGTTCGCCAGGGCGCGCAGCCATTCGCGGAAACTGACGATCTCGGGACAATCCGCGGTGCCCTCGGGCGCAATCAGCCAATCGCCCAATCCGGCTCCCTCGTTGATCCGGTCGCAGCGATAGCCCGGATGGTGGCCAAGACCGCGGGCAATCAGCAGGTCGACCTTGCCCTCGACCAGCTCGTGCAGGCCGGCGGGTTGCAGAACCCGCAAACCGATATCGGCATGCGCGCCGCGAAACTCCGCCAGGGCGAGGCGGCGCAAATCGAGGCTGCCATGGACCCCCAGTTGGAGCAGCACCGCACCAGCCGGTTTCAATTGCGAGGTCGCAGCCGCAATGCAGCGAAAGCCATCGGATATCCCGGGCAGATAGGCCTGACCGGCGGCGGTGAGGATCAGCTGCTTGTGCAGCCGCTCGAACAGGCGCACGCCGAGGCGTGCCTCCAGCGCTTTCACCTGCTGCCCCACGGCGGCAGGCGTGACGTGCAGTTCGTGCGCGGCGAGCTTGAAACTGAGATGCCGCGCGGCGGCTTCGAAGGCGCGGAGCGCGTTGAGTGGCGGAAGAGAGTAGGTCATCGCGTCGCAGTTTGACACCGATGGGCTGTGGCCTTGCAATAGATTTTCTTGCGCTGAACCGCAGGAATGATGCTTTGCGCCGCGGCGATGTTGCCGGATACGGTCAGCCGCAATCCGGAGAAACGCCATGCCCCCAGCTCACATCGTCAGCCACAATCCCGCAACGGTCCATGCTCCCGCCGGCGGTTACAGCATGGGACTTGAATTGAAGCAGCATCGCCGCCTGCTGTTTGTCAGCGGCCAGGTGCCCGAGGCATCCGACGGCGCCGTGCCTGAAGGATTCGAGGCGCAATGCGAGCAAGCCTGGCGCAACGTCATCGAGGTGCTTGCCGCTGCCGGCCTTGGCGTCGGGAATCTGGTCAAGGTCACGACGTTCCTGACCGACCGGAAGCAGGTCGTGCCCAACCGAACCATTCGCCGCGCCATGCTTGGGGAACATCAGCCTGCGCTGACGGTCGTGATCGTCGAGACCGTCGACAGCAAATGGTTGCTGGAGATCGAGGCGATTGCCGCGGAATGAACCCGGCTCTCGCCGACCTTGCAACGGGCCAATCGTGTCAGGTGTCCAATGGCTGAGATCCTCCACCCCTTTTACGAGGCGCATCGCGGTGCAATGGAGGCCGCCATGTGCCAGCGCCTCGACCTTGCCGAAGCGATGTTGCGCGAGCACGCGCATCTGTCCGATATCGACGGGATCAGGCAGTAGGTGATGGACGAATTCGAGATCGTGCTCACCCAGATGCCCTATGTCGGCGGTGCGGCCAGTCGCATGAGCGATTTCTTCATGCGTCTCATGGGTTTCATGGCGATCAGCCGTGTGCTCCGGCGACACGGCGTGCCGCTGCCCTTGATCGGCGAGATCGAGCGGGAAACCTACAAGGCGCAATTGCTCACCGTGCCAGAAGCGGAACGCCTCGCTTCGGGGCATCAGTTCATGTCGCCTGAGAACCAGGCGCTGCTGCGCGAGCAGGCCGCGCAAAGCGTCACAAGCAGCCATCAGGACGAGTTCCCGGAAGACTTCGTCTACGATTTCGTCGAGCCGGGCGCGGGTGACACCTTTGAGTTCGGCATCAACTACAAGGCCTGCGGCTTCTGCAAATTCGCCGCCCGCCATGGAGACAAGGACATCCTGCCGAACATCTGCGGGCTTGATTTCGACGCCTATGCTGTGCGCGGCATCCGTCTGGACAGGACGCAAACATTGGCTGGCGGTGCGAGCCACTGCAATTTCCGCTTCTCGCGGCTCCCGAGGTGATGCCTCATGGACGCGCGGCCGGCTCGCTCCTGATGTCGACGGGCGGCGGTGTCGCGCAGTTTCAGGTTCTCCATGCGGCCTCTACAAACCGGTGGATCACGGTCACGGGATCGAACGGAGGCAATCCGACGATCAGCACGACAGGCTACGCCGACAGCATGGGGCATCCCAGCGCGCAAGGGCACCAGGCGGTTGCCGAAATCTGGTATCCGGTCGTTTCCCCGTACCTGCACTAACCGGCTTCTCACATCTCTGGAGTCTCTCCATGCGCATCATGATCGCAGTCGCTTGCCTATGCCTTCCAGCAATCGCCGCGGCCAAGACGCTGTCGCCGCTCGAGCAGGCGCTGAGCCGCAAGCTTGGCGTCGAGATCGACGGTGGCCTGCAGGGAAAAAACGGAAAAAGGGAGGAACGGTGAAACGTGGATCGGGTTGATCGAGCACCGTGGAGCGCTTCGATGGACAGAACCTCGATCTATGATGAGTTGGGCCGTATTGAACGCGAGGTGGTCGCAGGAGAGCGCCAGCTTGCAGAACAGGAGCGGCTAGTTCTCGACTTGAAACGTGAGGGTCAAAATACTGCAAGCGCTGAAGAGGAGCTGGAACGGCTGCGTGAATGCCAACGCCTACGCGATCAAGACCGTCAAAGGCTCCTATCACTCCTGCAACCCTGAGACAGCGAAAACGCTCCCTTCGAAATTCCACCTCAGCCGGTGGTGCTCGTTGACGAGGTGATTGATTAACTCGCGGTCACGGTTTGAGGGGGCCGGATGTGGCCTTCGGAACTGAAGGGTGGCCCAGCCTGTTTGTTACATTTAGCCAAGCGGAGGTCGCCGTGAGGATTATTCTGATAACGACGATTTGCTGGGCCGTGTCGTGCGGATTTGCGACAGCGCAAGCCGATCCGAACAAAGACTTGAACACGCCGACTGGGCGCTCGGCGCCGGAAGAAAAGGGTCTTGGTCGTGTAAAAACGGTGCCTAAGGGTATCTGGCCCGGAAGGCAGGAGACACGCAGTTCTCAGGCCGCGATCGCAGCGATCAGCGGCTTGATCCCGACGATGTTCATGACCCTTGTTAGATTGTACGCCAGAACCGAAAGAGCCATCTCGGCGGCTACTTTCGGAAGCGTTTTGGTCAGGAAGTGTGTCGCGCCCATGCGGGCCTTCATTGTGCCGAACGGATGCTCGACGGTCTCGCGACGTTGACGCATAGCCATCGGGTTCGCATCAAGGCGCTGCTGCACAGCATCG
>NZ_SPQT01000095.1 GCF_004571025.1 Bradyrhizobium niftali
TGGCTCAGAGAACACTTGTGCGTGCTACTCGGGCCGCTATGGCCTGACATTCCTCGTCAAGCCGCGCTCAATCCGGCTTCTTAACGGACGACAATTTACTTGATGAATAGCTGGCGCGGGATCTTCGTTAGGGCCTCATAACCAGTTTCAGTTACAACGAATGGCTGCGTGATCGTAATTCCCTCATTCTCAAGCCAAAGACCAGACATCATGTGGAAACACATGCCAGGCCGCAAAACGGTTTGGTCACCTTTCCGAAGGCTGACCGTCTTTTCACCAACTGCAGGCGGATATCCCAGACCAAGCGAATAACCCAAGCGAGAATCCTTCTCGTAACCATGTTTGGCGAGATTCCTGGCGAATGCGGCGTGAACCTGCTCGGCAGTCTTACCCGGGATCACAGCATCAAGACCAGCCTCCAACGATTCCACTACAACGTCCGCGAGCTTCTGATACTTCTGGCTAGGAGAACCAATGCAAATCGTACGCGCCAAATTGACTTGATAGCGGTGGCGATTCCCGAAAAGCTCCAGATTGACGACGGTTCTCTCTTCGAGGGGGTCATCGGACCAAGCTGCATGGGGAGCGATTGCTTTCTCGCCAACGCACAGATAAATTGGAGAACACGTATAGCTACCGCCGAACGCTGGTGTTCCAGCCATCATCTGATGGTAAACTGCTGCTGCGACGTCGCATTCCCGGACGCCAGGCGCTGCTATTTCAATAGCGCGGTACATCATCGCGTCTGCGATCTGACCAGCTTCGCGCATTAGTGCAATCTCAGCGGGGCTCTTCACCAGTCTAATCCAGTTTACTAAAAGATCGGCGTCTGTGAACGAAGCCCGCGGCAGAGCTTTCAATAAATCAGCATGAGCGCGGGCGGAATAATAATACCCTCCCATCTCGACGCCGATGCGGACACGTTCACCGCAAATTTCTTTGACAATCTCTGCAACAAAATCATAGGGGCTCAGCGCAGATTGAACGAAGACATCGGGAAATGGCCGAATGTTGTTCTTTGACAAATACGTTGTCATCGAAGCGGAAATTCCGTCCTGGCCTCGTCCGATCCATACAGGCTCATTGTGATTCAGAGCAACCACCACCATCTGCGGAACGTAGAAGGAATAAGCATCGTATCCAGTGAGATAGTTGGCGTTGGAAGGCTCGGACAACAGCAAGACGTCAAGAGAACGCGCTTTCATCTCCTTTTTCACAGCATCGAGACGATGCGTGAATTCAGATCGTTCAAAGCGAAGTTCCTGTTTCATTCGACCTACCTCTCTTACCATGTAGCGCAATGTGATTCAGTTTCGCTGCAATCCCTTTTGAAATGTTACTTCCGATTAATGCAAACTACCTTCGGTTGCGTCATCTCTTCGTACGCGAAACGGACTCCTTCCCTTCCCATGCTGCCAAACTTAAAACCGCCGAATGGCATTGCGTCGAAACGGTAGTCAGAAGAGTCGTTAATTATTACTCCGCCAGCATCAATCCGGCTCGCCGCGTCAAGTGCATCGGCTAGGTTGTTGGTAAATATGCCGGCGTGCAAGCTGTACTCGGGAGCGTTCGCCATCGCAATTGCTTGATCGAGTGTCTCAAATTGCGCGAGCATTACCACTGGAGCAAAAACTTCTTCTTGCCAGAGCCGGCATGTCACAGGCGTTCCCTCAAGCACTGTAGGCCAATAAAGAGATCCGTCTCGCTGATGGCCACATAGCAACCTCGCACCTGCCGCGATGGCTTCGTCGACCGCCGCTTCAGTTCGTTCCGCCGCCCGTTTCGATATCATCGGACCGACGTCTGTATCTTCATGTAACGGATCACCGACCTTGAGCTTACTGGTCGCTTTCACAAAAGCGCTGCGAAAGCGGTCATAGAGCCCTGCCTGCACAAGAATGCGTTGGGCGCCGATGCAATTTTGACCCGCAGCCCAGAAAGCACCGGACACGCAGCCTTCTACAGCTTGATCGAAGTCGCAATCGTTCATCACGATGACCGGCGCGTTGCCACCCAATTCCATCGCGAGCTTCTTGAGTCCTGCCACACGGCTAATTGCTTCGCCAGCAGCGAAGCCGCCGGTAAAGGAAACCATACGAACCTCGCGCGCAGAAACTAGGGCTGAATTGAGTTGGCGGTCGCCGATGACGGCGGTCACTACAGCTTCCGGGAGCCCAGCTTCGACAAGTGCATCGACGAGTTGAATTGCGGAAAGCGGAGTGAGTTTTGAGGGCTTCAGCAACGCGGCGTTACCGCCGGCAATCGCCGGGCCAAGCTTGTGAGCCACAAGATTAAGAGGATCATTATAGGGTGTGATAGCTGCGATTATCCCGAGTGGCTCTCGCGTGAACCAGCCTTGGCGCTTTTCCGAGCCCGCATATGCGTCAAAAGGCACGACCTCCCCCGCATTTCGCTTCGCCTCTTCTGCCGAAAGCTTCAGTGTATTGACGCAGCGGAGCACTTCCTTTCGCGCTTGTACAATCGTCTTTCCTGCCTCAAGCACGATAGTTTTTGCGAAGTCATCGCGACGACCTTCGACAATTCTGGCGGCCGTTTCAAGGATACTCGATCGTCGGTGCCTCGACAGATTTCGCGATAACTCGGCACCTAGTACCCTTTACAGCACGAAAGATGGCAGCGGTCATCTTGTAATTTCCCTTTTGCTTCTTGCACCGACGGCTGTCGAACCTGTCGGTATCCCAAGACAACGTTCTCCACGCCCTGAAATCGTCAGAACTGGTCGCTATGCATGGCGATGAAGCCCGCAGCTGTTCATATCTCGCGATCAAATCTTCTGGCAGCCTCGGATCTGTCTAGTCATCACGCACCGGCGTCGTAAGCGGATTGAGCGGTCGTGGCGCGCCACTGAGCTGTAGTCGCGCTGCGGTGAAGGCGCGATTCAACGAAAGATCTCACTTTGGCGCGGTTGTTGCCGTCGTGACCCATCCAAAGTTCTCCTCGGTCCGAAGAAAGAAGATTGTTAACCGGTCCCGTATTTTGTCACGCAGGTGAAGCTGAAAAGCTGCAATACCACCGCGCACCTCGCTGGAATCGTGCAAAACTTGCTCGCATCTTTTGCTTCTGAGCGTATAAGGGGGTCTTTGACGCTTTGCGTCAGACAAGGCTTCCCCGGCCATTTATTTGCGGCCTATCTTTTTCAGATTTCCGTCCAGCAGGTGGTGCGTTTTGACAAAAGAAGAGACTTCTGGCCTTGTACCGGCTGTGATCGTGTTAGCACCACAGTGGAAATCTAGTACCTCCACCAGCCTAAAGCATGCTTGCAGAACGGCGGCTCGTAAGCGTCGAGAAATCGGTCCAATGCCTGAGCGACGGCCTAAAGCCTGATGGCATTAGGTTCGATATCCCGAATATTTGAGGTTGGCGCATTCATCAGGGGGTGAAGGCATCAAGTGCCTGGCCGATTGCGGCGGAGACCGCATCGACGGTTCGCGCGGCAGCTGAGCAGGCGCTTAAGCTTGGCAAAGACCTGTTCGATCGGGCTCAGGTCGGGCGCGTGATTTTGGCAGGACGAAGAGCTTGGCGCTGACCGAACGGATAAGCTGACGTGCTCTGTTGGCTGCCGAGGTTGTCCAAGACGACGATATCGCCGGGCTGAAGGATGGGCAGGAGAACCTTCTCGACATAGGTCCGAAAGCTCACGCTATGGATCGGTCCTCGATGAACCATGGCGCATCGGTCCGGTCATGGCGCAGGGCGGCCAGGAAGGTCAAGGCCTTCCAGCAGCTGTGGGGAATCTTGGGCGGAAGTGCCCGCGCGGCGCCCATCCCCACGAGGGAGGCATGTCGGTCCCGGTCCAGGTCTCGCCGATGAAGACCAGCCGCTCAGCTTCGACGCAAGCTTGATACTTTGGTCCATTGGGCTCGCCGCCGCGCGACCTCGCGACCATCGCGTTCGCTAGCCGCCACGCTTTTTTGAAGCTGAGCTTTTCGGCATGAACGACATCCCACACCGAATGGTCATCAACCTTCAGCCCATGGCCTGCAAGTTCAGCCACAAGACCACGCAGCGCGAAATCGTCGCTCCTGACCCGCTGCAACAACCACTCCGCATGCTCACCCGAAATCGCTTTCGGCTTGTAACCCGCCCATCTGCCCCGGAGTAATAGCGCAGGCAGCACAAGCAGACTTGACACAACGACGGGCACGCGCACCGGAGCGGCCACGGCAGCTAACCCCGTTCTAGATTGAGAATTCCGACAGAATCTTGAGTGCGTGGTATCATCTGAATAGTGTAGCTACGCTCCAAGCGCGCGACGACGGGCTCCATGTTGGCGTCAGCTATCGCTGTGATCGCGAGCGGGGCAGCGGAGAGGTGGCTTCACAGTACTTTCCCGGGGTTCATGATACCGTGCGGATCGAGCATCGCCTTGATCGCACGCATCAGCTCGATCGCGGTCTTGTCCTTCACAGCGGGCAGCTCGTCGCGCTTGAGCACGCCGATGCCGTGCTCGGCCGAGATCGAACCGCTCATGCGCAGTACTATCTCGAACACCACCGCGTTCATCTCATGCCAGCGCGCCAGATAGTCCGCGGTGTTGGCGCCGATCGGCTGGCTGACATTGTAATGTAGATTGCCGTCGCCGAGATGGCCGAACGACACCGGCCGCGCGCCGGGGATCAGCTTTACCACTGCTTCATTGGCCTCTGCGATGAAGGCGGGCACGGTGGCGACGGGGACGGAGATGTCGTGCTTGATCGAGCCGCCCTCCGACTTCTGCGCTGACGACATCTCCTCGCGCAGTTTCCAGAAGCCATTGCGCTGGGAGAGGTTGGCCGCGATTACGGCGTCGTCGACGATTTCCTCTTCCATGGCGCGGCCAAGGATCGTCTCGAGCGGCGTGCGGGCACCGTCGCCGGGGGAGGACAATTCCATCAGCACGTAACAGGGATGCTTCTGCGCAAGCGGATCGCGCACGTCGATGCCGTGGCGGACCGAGAAGTCGACTGCCATCTCGGACAGCAGTTCGAAGCTCGTCAGCGCGTTCGCAGCCTCGCTTTGCGCGATCGTGAGCAGTTTCAAGGCCGCCGCCGGCGACTTCAGCCCAACGAACGCAGTCTCTATCGCCCGCGGCTTCGGAGACAGTTTCAGCGTCGCCGCGGTGATGATGCCGAGCGTGCCTTCGGCGCCGATGAAGAGGTTGTGCAGATTGTAGCCGGTGTTGTCCTTCTTCAGCTTCGACAGCACGTTGAGCACGCGCCCGTCGGCCAGCACCACCTCGAGCCCCAGCGCCATCTCGCGCGCGACGCCGTAGGCGAGCGCGGCGGTTCCGCCGGCATTGGTCGAGAGATTGCCGCCGATGGTGCAGCTTCCCTCGGCGCCGAGCGAGAGCGGAAACAGCCGGTCGACGTCCGCAGCCTTCTGCTGCGCGATCTGCAGCACCACGCCGGCCTCGCAGATCATGGTGTTGGACGCCGTGTCGACCTCGCGGATCTTGTCGAGCCGGCGCAGCGACACCACCACCTCGCCATTATGCGGCGTCTGGCCGCCGACGAGCCCGGTGTTGCCGCCCTGTGGCACCAGCGCGATTCTGTGCGCGGAGGCGAGCTTGCAGATCTCCGAGACTTCCGCTGTCGAGCCCGGGCGCAGCACCAGCGGCGAACGGCCGTGGAACAAATTGCGCTCCTCGGTGACGTAAGCCTCGATGTCGGTCGCATCGGTGATCGCGTGGCGCTCGCCGACGATCTTGCGGAATTGGTCGATCGGCTCGGGCGCAAGCGGAGGGGGGGCGGATTTATTGATGTTCATGGTTTCGTTTCTAAAGCCTGTTATGGAAGGAAAGGCTGTCTTATTTAAGCAGTTTGGACAGGTTGATTCCACTGATCTCGAAGTTGACGAGGCAGATCCCGAGCGGTTTGTCGAAATCGTCGCATCGCGGTCCCCGAGTTTTGGAGGAATCAACCTCGAGGATTCAAAGGCGCCGGATTGCTTTACGATTGAGCAAGCATTGTCCAGCCGTTTAGATATTCCCGTCTTTCACGATGACCAGCATGGAACCGGTATTGTAGTTGCCGCAGCTCTTAAAAACTGTGCCTTCAGATGCTCTTATTGCTCGGCGCCAAAAAGGAAAACATTTATGTTTCCGACAGCAAAGGTCTCGTAGTCGAAGACCGCTTAAGCTCGATTGATCCGTGGCGCGCGCAATTTGCGCAGAAAGCGGACGCCCGACATCTTAGCGACGTTATGAGCGACGCAGACGTTTATCTTGGGTTATCAGTTGCGGGCGCACTCACGCAAGATATGGTGCGCAAGATGGCGTCAAATCCATTTGTGCAGGCTCATCTAGCAGGCTGTTGAAAAAGGCGCTCGCCGCCGACCGGCGACCATGATTCATTGGCCTCCGATGCGATTCGGAGATGGTGCGTGCGCGGCGGCGACAATCGAACAGGAGAGCTGTTTAGCTACGTTGATCTGGAGGCGCGGGTGCGGCGTGATCATCCGCTGCGAGCGATCCGGACAATCGTGAACGAAGCGCTGGCGGTGCTGGAGCGCGAGTTTGCCGCGCTCTATTCGCCGATTGGGCGGCCGTCGATCCCACCGGAGAAGCTGCTGCGGGCGATGCTGT
>NZ_SPQT01000096.1 GCF_004571025.1 Bradyrhizobium niftali
TCGTTGCTGCGGGTGAACGAACCGATCTGGGACATGGTGGATCTCCTGTGCTGTGTTCAAGCCCGCGACCATCGCGGCCTTGTGGCGATCGAAAGCTCCGGGACGGCCGACCCGCACCGTCAGGCCGCAGCGCATGCGGAGGACGGCGTGCGGCGATCTTGTTGCTGCGCGAGGAGCGGCGCAGCCGCGGGGAAGAAGATCGACGCACGCTGTTGCGGGGAACAGGCCGGGTCGCAGACCGCATCTCGGGGCAGATCCGCCCACAACAAGGCCCGTCGGTCGCAGGGCATCACGGCACGCCTGGAGAACCATCCAGAAGAGGTCGGACGGCCGCTGTCACGATAACCACCCGGTCCACTCACGGGTTCACGTCGGCACAGTGCGTACATCCGCCATCAGTGATGCGATCAATGCGTCGGGCGCCTTGAACCGACCTCGACGAAGCGTCGGCGGTAACACCGCCTCGACGGCCTCGAGCTTTTCGGACGGATCCATCCGCAGGTACACCTCGGTCGTGCGGATATCGGCGTGGCCAAGCCAGAGCGCAACCTTGCGGATGTCGCGTGTGGCCTGCAGCATCAGGACTGCACAACTGTGCCGCAGAAGATGTGGCGACAGCGTGCGGCCGATCAGCGTTGGGCATCTAGCCGCGGCAGTTTTTGCGTGCTTTTCGAGGATATACTCGAAGCCGGCCCGGGTCATCGCCATCCCTTGTGCGTTCACGAACAGCTCTGTTGCTGGCGGTTTTCCTCGTACCGCGAGCCAGGCGCGCAGGTCGCGAGCAGTTTCTTTCCAGAGCGGAAGGCTGCGTTCGCGCCGGCCCTTGCCGAACACCAGGATGCTCGGCATCGGTTGCAAAGTGACGTTCTCCAGGGTGAGGCCGACCAGCTCGGAGACTCGCAAGCCCCCGGCGAAGCACAGATGCAACATCGCCCGATCCCGTAGCCCCAAGCGTGTCGTCGTGTCAGGCGCGTCGAGCACGGCGCGGACCTCGTCCATGGTCAGATGGCGGATGAGCTTCTGGTCATGACGCTTGCCTGGAATCGCATTGATCTGGGCGACCTGCTCCAAAGCGCCGGGATGCCGCAGCTCGACATAGCGCATAAACGACTTGATCGCGGCGAGCCGCAGGTTGCGGGTCGCCGGACTGTTGCCTCGGTCGTGTTCGATGTGATGCAGGAACGCGACTACCATGTCCGCATCGATCTGCTCGAGCTGGAGCAGGGAGGGGCGCGTGTGCAGGCGCCGGCCGACGAACGCCAACAATAGCCGGAAGCTGTAGGCATAGGTCTCGCAGGAGTGCGGACTGTAGCCGCGCTGCCGCGGCATATGCTCGCGCATGAAGCTGGTGATGAGCGGGGCGATCGGCGTCATGCGACCTCCCCGGCGAGCAGCGCCTCGGCAGCACCTGCAATGTCGGTCATGAGGTCCGGGGTGGCTTCCAGATACCAGTAGGTATGCCGGATGTCCGCATGTCCGAGATAGGTGGCGAGAGCGACGAAGTCGCGCGCAACATCATCACGGCACATCGCGCATTGCTCCAGCACGCGCGTCGCGAAGGTGTGACGCAGATCATGGATGCGCGGGCGACGCGAGCGATCCTGACCGACGCCGGCCTTGCGCAGGATCGCATCGAAGGTGCTCTGGACGGTCCGAAGCGGCATCGGCTTGGCATCCACCGATAGGAACACATGGTCGTCCATGCCGGCGAACCGCCGCCGGATCCCAAGATAGGCGTGCAGCGCCTCGATCACGCTGGTGTGCATCGGCACGAGCCGGCTCTTGTTGAACTTCGTCTCGCGGATGTGCAGCACCCCGTCAGGCAGCAGATCGTCCAACCTCAGGTTCAGAGCCTCCGAGATCCGCAGACCCGTCGACGCGAGCAGCCCTATCAGCATCACATAGATGTGGCGCCTGAGCGGACTGGGCTTCTGGCGCCGCAGATTGCCTGCGGCATCGAGCATGCGCGCCAGTTCCTCCGGCGTGTAGATATAGGGCGCCGGACGTGTCGCAGGACTGTGGTTGGGATGACGCTGCGGGACCTCATGCGCACCATCCTCCGCATGCAGGAAGCGCGCGAAGAGAGCGATCTCTTGAAGTCGCCGCTGGTGACTGCGCGGGGTCGACGAGACGGCCGCCGCCCAGGCGATCGCGGTCTCGCGGCGAACATGGGTATCGCCCCGGTCGACCGCATAGCGCGCGAACGCGGTGAGGTGTCGGGCCGTCTTTGCGAGCTTGAAGCCGAGCGAGCGGCGCAATTCGATGTAGCGATCGGCATCGTCGGTTAGCATGGCGACCTCCCCGGCCAGGGCCGTGCGATCGCCGACAGCAGCGCGATATCGACCTTGGCGTAGTGTGCCGTCATCGCCTGCGATCGGTGGCGCAACACCGTGCTCACACCTGGCAGGCTGACGCCGTGGCGGAGCATCGCCGTGGCCGCCGAGTGGCGCAGGATATGCGCACCCTTGTAGCGGCTCTCGACGCCCCCACGCTTGAGCGCGCGCTTGACCAGGCATTTGACCGTGATGCGATCGATTGGCCGCAGCGGCGCGTATTCGGTGATGAACACAGACGGCACGGCCAGTGCCGGCCGTCCGCGTTCGATATAGGCAAGCAGCGCGTCGCCGATCTCCTGAGTGAGCGGCAGCAGTTCCTCGCGCCGGCTTTTGCCGCACAGTCGGATGCTGCCCTGGCGCCAGTCGATATCGTCGAAGGTGAGCCGCGCCACCTCGCTCGCCCGAAGCCCGAGCCTGACCAGGAACAGGATGATGGCCCGGTCGCGCAAGCGGCGCTCGCCATCGCACGCACCGATGATCCGCGCGATATCGGCATCAGGCAGGAAGCGCGGGATTGATGCCAGCCGCCATCCTGCAACGTTCGGCATGGCGTGGTCGAGCCCAGCCGGACATCGTCCTGTCGCGATCAGGAAGCGAAGGAACGCGCGGATGCCGACCGATATGCCCTTCATGCGCTCGACCGATACGGCTTTCGCGCGTTCGATCATGTATGCCCGGATCGTCACGGCGTCGTAGGCCGTCGGGATATCCCCCAGCGCATCGACGAAGGGAGTAATCGTCCCAAGATACGTGGCCAGCGTCGTTTCAGCCAGGCCGCGCTGCTCGCGAGCCCAAGCCGCAAACTCGGCCACCAGCGGCGCCGCCGATTTGGCCGGCAATCGCGTCATCACACCTTGATCCTCAAGGTAGGCGATGAACAGCTTGGCGCACTCGACCGCGTCCTTGTTGAGGTCGCCGCGGAAGCGCGGCCGATGTCCCGCTTCGATCAAGGTGAACGACGCCGCGTGCGCCTCACGGATCGCAGGGAGCGTGTAGCCTTCCCCGCGCGCCCAGTGCGTCCAACTCGCAAGCAGCCGCATCCTCTCGACGATGGTAAGCGGCGTATATCGGCGCTCACCGAGCCATTGAGCAAAGTCGGCCGCGTGGTCTGCGGCCATTCCCGCCATCAATCGGTCCCAGACCGCGTTCTTACGGACATAAACACCTGTCGGCATGTCGCCCCCTTCTGCATGTGGAGGCAGAACTATGGTCGAGGTGGTTGCTGTTCGGAACGTCAGTCAGCGGTTGTGTCGGGCGTACTCGTGCCATGCGTGTCCGACTGGAGCCGGGAGGTTCTCCGAGTGTGCCGTGATGCCCTGCGACCGACGGGCCTTGTTGTGGGCGGATCTGCCCCGAGATGCGGTCTGCGACCCGGCCTGTTCCCCGCAACAGCGTGCGTCGATCTTCTTCCCCGCGGCTGCGCCGCTCCTCGCGCAGCAACAAGATCGCCGCACGCCGTCCTCCGCATGCGCTGCGGCCTGACGGTGCGGGTCGGCCGTCCCGGAGCTTTCGATCGCCACAAGGCCGCGATGGTCGCGGGCTTGAACACAGCACAGGAGATCCACCATGTCCCAGATCGGTTCGTTCACCCGCAGCAACGA
>NZ_SPQT01000097.1 GCF_004571025.1 Bradyrhizobium niftali
CCGAGCTGTCCTTGGGCTTGACGCTCTTCATCGAGGCCCAGGCCTCGATCAGCGTGCCATCGACTGAGAAGTGATCGCTCGACAGAAGCCTCTTCACCTTGGGCTGTGCCAGCACCGCCGCCATGAACTTGGCCGCGATGTCGCCTTCCAGCAGCCGGTCGCGGTTCTTCGAGAACACCGAATGGTCCCACGCCGTGTCGTCGACGCCGATTCCCACGAACCAGCGAAACAACAGGTCATATTCCAACCGCTCCATCAGAAGCCGCTCAGACCGGATCGAATAAAACGCCTGCAACAGCATCGCCCGCAGCAGCTTCTCCGGTGGGATCGACGGCCGCCCAATCGGCGAATAGAGCGCGGTAAACTCGCGCTCCAGCACCGCCAGCGCTTCGTTCACGATTGTCCGGATCGCTCGCAGCGGATGATCACGCCGCACCCGCGCCTCCAGATCAACGTAGCTAAACAGCTCTCCTGTTCGATTGTCGCCGCCGCGCACGCACCATCTCCGAATCGCATCGGAAGCCAATGAATCATGGTCGCCGGTCGGCGCCGAGCGCCTTTTTCAACAGCCTGCTAGATCCGCTGACGTCACATCGGCCCCAAACATTTCCAGTGCCTGCCGATGTGATTTGCTTTCAAGATTGTGCTCACTTTAGAGCTCGCCGTAGCCAAACCTATGTCGGGCCATTTGATATTATACTTGAACTCGGTCCCTTGACGCCGCTGGATGTAGAGCAAGGCATGGAAGCCGCCGTAGACCAGCAGTACCAATCCAGCATTGCGCGTTAGGATGAACGAAATCCAGTCGACCCTAAACTCCCGCATCACCTTCAGTGAAGGGGTGAGATCTCGCCGTGATTGCCGGCGCTGAGCAGGATGGTCGGCCCCCTTCCATTCTTGAGGCAAACCACGGGGATCGGAATCGAGTAGTAGGCAGATTCGTGGATGGAATGCGGGACCCGCAGGAAACCGGTCTGCCGCCCATTCTTTTCGAAATCGACGGTCGATGAAATATGCGTCTGAGCCATGGGCATCTTTCTCTTTTTTGAAGAAGCGTGCGAAAGCGTGACAAGCCTCGGATTGCGCAGTCCGGCTCCTCGCCGTCGAGAATGTAGCGCTAATTGTCCGATCTTGGCAGCGCGTCGAGCCGGTCATTCCATGAGTTGATAGCAACGATGGAACCGTTCGGCTGAGCGCGCCACCCGCCATGATACATGCGGCGCGCTCAGCCATATTAGCCATCGAAGGTGCTTGCGAGGTCGATTCACCAAGGTGACCCACTTCAGCAAGGTGACCCACGGCTTGCCGTCACCAATGAGGCAAGAGATCCGTCCACCGTCCGGGTGCTCGGCGCTAGGTCTATTAGCAACTAGCGCTATAGACGCAGACGATGTGCCCAGATCATTGCGATGCTAGACCCCAAATCCGCGACTAGCCTTTGGATTGGATATGCATGGGCCCGGCCACACCACGGCGATAACCAAGAGCTGTCATGACCTCTTGCTTCGGTAAGCCCAGCAATCAATCTCAACGGCAGCGCCAATCACCAACTGTGCCCCAATTGTAGTCCGAGCCGGAGGATTGGTATGGAAGACTTTCGCGTACTCCTCGTTCATCGCTTTGTAATCGTCCGTCGTCTGCAGGTAGACAGTGGTCTTGATCACGTCCGCGGCGGTGAGCCCGTTCTCTGCGAGTACGCCGACGAGGTTCTTCAGCGCCTGCCGAGTCTGAGCAGCTACGAGCGAATGCCGGGACTGGCCGTCGCCTGAGACAAGTCCTTTCCCCTCGGCTATACCCAACTGACCCGATACTACCACCAGATCTCCGGCAAAAACTGCATCACGCCAAGGATTCATAGCCATACCTTTTCCCTATCTGTTTTGACTGGCGCCCAGCTCGTTGACATTCGATGTGTGAAACAACCGAGACGAGGGAACCAAAGGCTATTCCGAATATCGCGCAGAAATTCACTGATTCTATCAAGCAATCGCGGAATTTCGATGCATATGCGGTTTCAAGCGAGGTTCTGCCCCAAAGGGTTAGATTCCTGACCGGGGTCCAGGAAATCGTTGTACCATCCGCATAGTTGAAGTGGGTTAGACTCAGTATCCCCACTGGAATCGCAAGGCCCTTGACAACGCAGATGTAGCCCTCGGCTGCACTCAATCGAGAGCTATAGACAAGATTGGGCGAGGGTAAACGGTAAGGCGTCATCGTGAGAGCGTTCGAAGCTTCGCACTTGTCGACGTACTAAACGGGAAAGTGGGTGATGACGGGTTGAGAGAGGCGTATCGAGCCTGCCAGGAGCTCTCAAGGGGAGCGATACGCCATGAACGACCAGACATGGCTTGTCGCATCATCCGCCTGATCAGGAAGTGGTTGAAGGCGGGCATTCAAGGATCGTGACCGTCAATGACAGGGGAACGGCGCAAGACTCGGTGATCTGACCGCTCGTCGGCAATATCTACCTGCATTATGTGCTCGACCTGTGGACCAAGCGGGCGACTGCGTGAGGCGACCGGCGATATGATCATCGTGCGCGGTGCGGACGATGTGGTGGGGGGCTTCAAGCGCGAGTACGACGCCCGTCGCTTCCGCGCGCTAAATTAGGGCTTGAGGAGCTTGCGCTTACGCTCCGTCCGAAGAACACTCACCTCGCCAAACCGGAAACCTTTGCCTTTCTTTGGTTCACGTTCATCTACGGAAAATTGCGCAGCGGGCGATTTTCGCTATAACGAAATACTTCCGCATGCCAGCGAAGCTCAAGCAGATCAAACAGGATGTGAGGCGCAGAATGCACTGGCCAATCCCCGAACAGGGCAGATCGTGACCGGCCACTTCGGCTACTTTGTTCTCTGGGAGCCGGAGGCTGCCACCTGCCTCCGCCGACCCGCTGGACGCCCGGCAATGGGCCTCCCTACCGAGTCCCCGCGGAAAGGCGATACGATCCGAAGTTCCAAGCTGCGCGAGCGCCCCCAAGCGCGCGCGGCCGGCGAGCACGCGCTTTCGGTCGCCGTATGCTTACATACGCTTTACATCAAAGAACGCCGTCCTGAGCAATCGACGCCATTGTCAACCTGCAGAGATCCGTAATGTCATAGACTGGCAATTTGGTCAGGCGCCGAACTTCTGGCGCTACCGCCGGCAATGCTGTGCATTCCAACAGAATAGCCACAATATCCGGATACGCCTGTCGAAGTCTCGTAACACATGCGATGGTATCGGCCTGGATGTCAGCGGTTTCGGTATATGGCGGCGGACGCTGCAGTTCATTGTGCCATAATTTTCCGCCTTCCAAGCCGCCGATCACTAGCCTAGCTCTTTCGGCTCGATCGCTCACGCCGAGCAGCTCTTCATCGCAATGCTTTGAATCGGCTGTCACAATCGCGACTTTGGCGCCCGGTGCCACTTGCCGCAATAGTGCAGGTAACACAAACAGACTCGACAGCACCACAGGCACACGCACCGAAGCGGACACCGCAGCTTGATGACGCATAAAGAAGCCGCAGTTCGAGCTAATCGCAACAGCGCCTCGCTGAACAAGGCGACGGGCAGCCGCAATACATGCGCTCTCAAGCGCTGGCTCGCCGCGGATGACGTTTTCTGCCCACGCCCCCGCGACTGTTTCCGAGATGACCGGGAAATCGAAAGTAGTGGGGTTCAGAATCGAGCCGAGCCTCGGCGCGGCAGGCGCTGGACCCCTTTCGAGATTTAGAATTCCGAGGGAGCCTTGG
>NZ_SPQT01000098.1 GCF_004571025.1 Bradyrhizobium niftali
GCAGCAGCGCCTTGATGCGAACCCGATGGCTATGCGTCAACCTCGCGAGACCGTCGAGCATCCGTTCGGCACAATGAAGGCCCGCATGGGCGCGACACACTTCCTGACCAAAACGCTTCCGAAAGTAGCCGCCGAGATGGCTCTTTCGGTTCTGGCGTACAATCTAACAAGGGTCATGAACATCGTCGGGATCAAGCCGCTGATCGCTGCGATCGCGGCCTGAGAACTGCGTGTCTCCTGCCTTCCGGGCCAGATACCCTTAGGCACCGTTTTTACACGACCAAGACCATTAGCGGACATTGATTGGCCTTCCGCGTTCTCCGGAAAGCGTAGTAGGCTACGCCTGCTGCCGTCCGTGCCCAATTGTTGCGGAGGGACTGGTCCTGAAACTTCGCCGCCGAAATTTTCTGCATATCGCCGCGGGGGCCGGCCAGATCGTGTTCCCGCCGCCGAAGGAGGCTCTCAATTCCGCGCGCAAAATTTCGCGTTGACGGACCGAACTAGGACAGGAAAAGCAGACATGGCCGCTTTTCAAGAGGTTTTCCGCCGCTCCGGCATCGATGAGCGCCGCAGCCCGCCGGGCATGGTGGTGCCGTTCGGCGGCTCCAACATCGTGGCGCTGATCGATCCCGGAAGAAAGCTCAAAGTCGATCCTAACGCCCATGCCCTCGGGATCAAGGAGATCGATGGCGCCGATACCCTTAGACGCGTAATGCAAGCCAGAGACATCTTCTCCGAACCCAATATCGATCCGCAGCTCAGGGCGGCGTCACTTCCCGCCACCTTCAATGGCGATGCACGGTTTTTCGAAATCAATGGCCGGATTAAGCCGATTGGCTTTCCCGGCCTGGAGGTGGTGGCCCGGTCGGCCGGCCGGAAGATCGAAGCCAAGCTCCATGTCGTCGTGCTGCCAGAAATCAAGATCAAGGTGGCGTTCCGCAATGTCATGGTTCCGGGGAGTGGCGGCGCTCCGGCGTTTCACGCCAAGAAGCCCTGCAGCGAGCAAGATGAATTGCTGACGATGAACAACATATGGAGGCCGCAGGCCAACATCCGCTTCGAGCGGGTGCCAAGCGACTGGCTGGTCGTCGACGACTCGCAGGCTGCCGTCAAACAGGAGCTCGCCAATGCGACTGGCATGAAGGATGCGAGCCTGGCGACCTTTCCCGATGTGATCGACGTCGAAAAACTGAAGGGCTTCTTCGTCAAACACAAAGTCCAGGGCGCCCATCTAACCATTTTCTGCGTCGATAAGGTTTGGTCCAATGGCGGCCTCGCCAATGGCTCGTTTGCTAGATCGCTGGACCTTGCCTTCATCAGCTCGCAACGCGGGCCCAACACGTCTGCCCATGAAGCTGGGCATTTTCTCGGCTACTACTCGAAGAGCGCGAGCAAACCTTGGGACAGCCAAGGCCACACGCTGGAGACCGATCCGAAAACCGGAAAAGAAAACAGGGCGGAAGACATCAAGATGCTGATGCGCGGGGGAGGCGCCGGGTGGAAAATTCCGTTTAATCTCGTCAAGGAGTTCCGCGACTTCCCCGGCTAGCATCCTTCGTCGGCCCCTGCCAAAAGGCAACATCGCGGGCTTGGCCCGGATATGAAAGAGGCCGCCAACTGAAGGGCGGCCTCAGCACATCTTGATGTGATTTCTGTTAGCTCTTGAGCCTTAGACTGGAGCAATACCAATAGGACTCCAATGGTGCGTAACCCATCTTGGTGCCCGCCGTCGTGCACTCGCCGTAGGATTTGTAGCGTGCGTCTCTGCACGTTGACGAAATACGGCCAGCAGCAAAGGAGCATCCGATCTTGGCGCTCGGATCACTCGTGACTGCGGCATTCGCGGGTGGTCCGGCCGTCGCGGGAGTGATCGACATGGCGGCGACAGAAAGACCAGCGGCAAGTATCGAAACGGCTTTCATGGCTATCTTCCAAATTTTTCCGGAACGGTTGCCGTCCTGGTGCGAGAGTATATGCCCCGTTTAAAAAGGGGCGCTACTGGAAATTGCAGTCGTGAAGCCACTCCCGTTACCGGCATAACAGCAAGGGAATAAAGAGCGGACCGCAGCCGCCGGTGGGCTCTCGCTCCAATTCTGCCTGGAAAGCCCGCCAGGTACTCATGATGTCAGCTAGGGGTCGAACCCGGAAGTCGGCGGTCCATGGCAGGTGGTCTGCACTGCCACTGTGAGCGGACATCACCGGATCCGCGGTTCAGGTCCGCGAAGGGCCAAATGGCGACATTCTTTGTTGGGTCTGATATCCTACTCGCCAGCGGAGACCATCGATACAAACCATGAATGGCATCAAGCAGGGATTGCTGGTTGCAGCCGCAGCTGCGGCGCTGATCATCGTCGCGTTTGGCACGTATTTCCTCTTCGCGCATCCTAGTCTCATCTCGGTCGTTACCTTCTTCTCAGTCGTGCCGGTGTTTCTAATCGTGGGGCTTGGCTTCTTCAGGATCGCTAGAAACCGGAACTAGGCGCTGTAAGACTGCTCTGGGTCAAAATGCGAAGAACTCAACCTGAGCAAATCTTGTCCGCCATGCCTCAATAAGCGGACCTCGTGGAGCGATGCTGCCACTTCGCCGAAGGGCCAACAGCAGAAAGTTTGCGTTAAGTACGTCATGCATCCGCTGACCTAGCGCAGCGATTGCGGAGGTACAATTATCTACTGATCAATTTGGGTGTCTCCAAAAGGGGCGACGCGACGAATGACCCTCCAGGTCGTGCTGCTGCTCCTTGTACCCTATGCGGTGCCGTTGCTGATGCCATCGTGGCGGTGGCTGCTCGCGTATGCCGTCGCAGTCGCAGTCCTTTTCACCCTCTATTTCACCCTCTGGTTCCATGCTGTCATGACAACACCGACGCGGACCGGATTGGAGGGTATCGACTTGGCTTTTGTCGCGTCCGCCACGATTTCGACTGCCGCAGGTACGATCGTGCGAACTGTAACGCTCCTCGTAAAAGCGCGCTCTGTTGTCGTCACCATCAGCATTCTCGGCGCGATAATTCTAACCGTTGCTGTCCTCGTCTGGGCCAATCGGTAGGCGAGGCTGCACCGCATTCCTCCGCCCGCGCCCCGTCCGCTAATGGTCTTGGTCGTGTAAAAACGGTGCCTAAGGGTATCTGGCCCGGAAGGCAGGAGACACGCAGTTCTCAGGCCGCGATCGCAGCGATCAGCGGCTTGATCCCGACGATGTTCATGACCCTTGTTAGATTGTACGCCAGAACCGAAAGAGCCATCTCGGCGGCTACTTTCGGAAGCGTTTTGGTCAGGAAGTGTGTCGCGCCCATGCGGGCCTTCATTGTGCCGAACGGATGCTCGACGGTCTCGCGAGGTTGACGCATAGCCATCGGGTTCGCATCAAGGCGCTGCTGC
>NZ_SPQT01000099.1 GCF_004571025.1 Bradyrhizobium niftali
GACCGGTGCTCCGAGCGTTCCGAGCGGCTTCGGTGCCAGCGGTAACGTCCTCACCGACGGCAACGGCAACTCGACCGTCTATCTGCAGGGCGGCAACGTCAACGACGTGCTGAAGGCGATCGATCTTGCCACCGGCGTGCAGACCGCGACGGTCAACGCCAACGGCACCGCGACGCTTGCGACGGCCACCGGCCAGACCAACTCGTCGATCAACGCCTCGGGCCAGCTCAAGCTCTCGACCGGCGTCAACGCCGATCTGTCGATCACCGGCACCGGCAACGCGCTGAACGCGCTTGGCCTCGCCGGCAACACCGGGACCTCGACCGCGTTCACCGCGGCCCGTACTTCCGGCGTCGGCGGCATCAGCGGCAAGACCTTGACCTTCTCCTCCTTCAACGGCGGCACGGCGGTCAATGTCACCTTCGGCGACGGCACCAGCGGCACGGTCAAGACGCTCGATCAGCTCAACACCAAGCTGCAGGCCAACAACCTGACGGCGACGATCGACGCCAACGGCCTGCTGACGGTCTCCACCACCAACGACTACGCGTCCTCGACCATCGGATCGAGCGCCGCGGGTGGTGCGATCGGCGGCACGCTCACTTCCTCGCTCACGTTCTCGACGGCTTCCACCCCCGTCCAGGACACGGTCGCCCAGACCTCGCGTGCGAACCTGGTGTCTCAGTACAACAACATCCTGAACCAGATCGACACGACCTCGCAGGACTCCTCGTTCAACGGCGTCAACCTCTTGAACGGCGACCAGCTCAAGCTGGTGTTCGACGAGACCGGCAAGTCGAACCTGAGCATCACCGGCGTGACCTACAACTCCAAGGGTCTGGGTCTCGCCGCCCTGACCAGCGGCGTTGACTTCATCGACAACTCCGCGACCAACAAGGTGCTGTCGAACCTGAACGCCGCGTCGAGCACGCTGCGCTCGGAGGCCTCGAGCCTCGGCTCGAACCTCTCGGTGGTGCAGGTTCGTCAGGACTTCAACAAGAGCCTGATCAACGTGCTGCAGACCGGTTCGTCCAACTTGACCCTGGCCGACACCAACACCGAAGCGGCCAACAGCCAGGCGCTGTCGACCCGCCAGTCCATCGCGGTCTCCGCGCTGTCGCTGGCCAACCAGTCGCAGCAGAGCGTGCTGCAGCTGCTCCGCTAACAAGCGGCAGACATCGCAAGCAAGATCCGGCGGCGGGGCTTCGGCCCCGCCGCTTTCTTTTGTGCCGGCATCAGAGTGCCGCTCGGCTGATGAAGGCATTCCGGTACAGCGAATTGCTCACTCTGAGTTATGGTTGACAAGTGGCAAACGCTTCATCGGTGTATCAAAAAGCATCATCCGATCATGACGATACGGCGAAGCCAGATGCTGCTTCGATCGCTCATATGGTGAATCCAGGCAAGGACTCCCGCGACACGCTTCATGCTTTGTTAGCCCTGGACGTTCACCTTCCCGGACATCGATTAATCCTAATCGAAGTTTGTTGCGTTGCGTACCAGAAGGGTAACACTCAATGTCCGGTATCGTTCTCTCTTCATCGGTTCGTCAGAACCTTCTTTCTCTCCAGTCCACCGCCGACCTCCTCGCCACCACACAGAGCCGTCTGTCGACCGGCAAGAGCGTCAACTCGGCCCTGGACAATCCGACCAACTTCTTCACGGCACAGTCGCTCGACAACCGCGCCAGCGACATTAACAATTTGCTCGATGGCATCGCCAACGGCGTGCAGGTGCTGCAGGCTGCCAACACCGGCATCACGTCGCTGCAGAAGCTGATCGACTCCGCGAAGTCGATTGCCAATCAGGCGCTGCAGACCACGGTCGGCTACTCCACCAAGTCCAACGTCTCCACCACTATCTCGGGTGCGACGGCGGCCGACCTGCGCGGCACGACCTCCTTTGCCAGCGCGACGGCGAGCAGCAACGTCGTGTATAGCGGCGCGGCCGGCGGCACCACGGCGGCAAGCGGCACCACGACGCTCGGCGCCACCATCGGCTCGTTCACAGGCACCGCGGGAACGGCCGGCGACGGCACCACGGCGCTGACCGGCGCCATCACCCTGATCGCCACCAACGGCACGACCGCAACCGGCCTGGCCAGCAACGCGCAGCCCGCCGACGGCGACACGCTGACCGTAAACGGCAAGACCATCACGTTCCGCAGCGGCTCGGCTCCGGCCTCGACCGCGGTTGCGTCCGGTTCTGGCGTCAGCGGTAACCTCGTCACCGACGGCAACGGCAACACCACCGTCTATCTCGGCACCGCGGGCACCCCGGCTGCGACTGTCAGCGACCTGCTGACCGCGGTCGATCTGGCCAGCGGCGTCAAGACGGTATCCATCAGCTCCGGCGCTGCGACGATCGCGACCAGCCTCAACCAGACCGCTTCGAGCGTTGGTGGCGGCGCCGTCACGCTGAAGAGCTCGACGGGTGCGGATCTGAGCGTCACCGGCAAGGCCGACCTGCTCAAGTCGCTCGGCCTGACCACGTCGGTGGGCGGCGGCAACGCCACCGTGAGCGTCAACCGGACCACGAGCTCGGGCTCGCTCGGTGCGACGATTGCGGACGGCTCGACGCTGAATGTCGACGGTCACGTCATCACCTTCAAGAACGCGCCGATCCCGGGTTCGACCGGTGCTCCGAGCGTTCCGAGCGGCTTCGGTGCCAGCGGTAACGTCCTCACCGACGGCAACGGCAACTCGACCGTCTATCTGCAGGGCGGCAACGTCAACGACGTGCTGAAGGCGATCGATCTTGCCACCGGCGTGCAGACCGCGACGGTCAACGCCAACGGCACCGCGACGCTTGCGACGGCCACCGGCCAGACCAACTCGTCGATCAACGCCTCGGGCCAGCTCAAGCTCTCGACCGGCGTCAACGCCGATCTGTCGATCACCGGCACCGGCAACGCGCTGAACGCGCTTGGC
>NZ_SPQT01000100.1 GCF_004571025.1 Bradyrhizobium niftali
TCGGACGATATCTCATGCCGCAAATATCGGAGCCACATCTGCGCTTGCTGATCGATGAAACTGCTCCTTCCCATCACCAAAGTGCCAGTGGGACCACTGGCCGCACTCTGGAGCTTAGGCTAGTTTCCAAAGAAGCCAACCAACTCGTTTCCTTCTGGGAAGTGGCGTATTTCGACGTTCCCGCATTTCCGCCGATATTGGTGAACGGAGAGAAGGGCTGGCTTAGAGAGCCATTCGGGGTGAATCATACGCCTCCCCCCGATCCAATAAAGTTCGTTCTAGATGCAATCGGCGATGCTTAGTACTTGGCCCGGCGTCTCGGCAAAGCTCGGTTCGTTGGATGGAGTCGGCTTATGGCCCAACGGCGAAGTGCAGTTTGGCTCAGACATGGTCTGATAACCGGGGCGGACCGGAAGTGGCACAGCGCCCGTCAAGCCCGCGCTGTTGATCCCATTGCGGACGTTAGTTGCTTCGCCCTCCGCCTTTCCGTGCAAAGAGTATCAGTAGAGGATATGCCAGCGCGAGAATGAAGATTGCGTCGAACAAGTAGACCGCTATCCCGCGCCCGAACGATGCTGAGGCGCCGAACGTAAGCTCTCGCGCGTTAGAGAACATTATCGGCAGGTTGAGAACGTTCGACATGAAGTCACCGAGCCAGCCAGCTGCGCAAGCGAAGCGTTGCTGTCCCTCGGACCAGCCGCAACCGATGGATTTTAGTAGAGGGTAGGCGACAAGCTCCAAGGGGACTACAACGACTGCAATCCCTACGATGCATAAGCAGAGCAGGCTCACAACTCGAAAAACCTTGAGTATTATCGACCCCGCCATCCGCCAAGAGTACCAAATGTTGATAGCCAGTTGCGACTGTCATTAATTGGTTCATCGAACCGCATCGGGGTGCTGGTAAACGGACCCTTGACGGCGGATGAGCTTCTGCTTGTGATGCTGTGGACGGCTCCTCCACGGGCACGAGAGTGCCAAGGAGTGGGCGCCGTTTGAGGCTCCCACGATTCGGAGGAGCAAGCTATGCAGTCAATTTCGACAATCGGTCTGGATATCGTGAAGTCGGTCTTCCAAGTGCATGGTGTTGATGCAGTCGGCCAGGTGGTCATGCGCCGTCAGCTGCGGCGCCGACACGTCCTGACATTTTTCCAGAAGCTACCGCCATGCTTGGTAGGGATCGAGGCTTGCGCGTCATCGCACTATTGGTCCCGCGAGTTACAGACGTTGGGTCATACGGTGCGATTGATGCCTCCGGCCTATGTGAGACCCTACGTCAAGCGACACAAGAACGACGCCACCGACGCGGAGGCAATTTGCGAGGCGGTCGCGAGACCTAGCATGCGGTTCGTGCCGACCAAGACGGTGGAGCAACAGAGCTGTCTGATGCTTCACCGAGCGCGCCATCTCTTCATCCGCCAGCAGACTGCCGTGATCAATTCAATCCGCGCCTATCTCGCCGAGTTCGGGATTATCGCCCCTGTCGGGCGCAGGGGTGTCGAGCAACTGCTGGAGGTCGTCGCCGATAAAGCCGACTATCGGCTGCCCGAGGTGGCCCGCGCGTGTCTTGCTGCTCTTGGCAGCCAATTGCGCGCAATGAAGACCCAAATCCTGGAGTTCGACCGACGCATCATCGCCTGGCATCGATCAAATGCGACGAGCAGGCGGCTGGATGCGATCCCCGGCGTCGGGCCAGCGCTGGCAACGGCGCTAGTCGCGAGCGTTGCTGATGCCAAGGCCTTCCGATCCGGGCGGGATTTCTCGGCCTGGGTCGGGCTGGTGCCGAAGCAGAACTCGAGCGGGGGTAAGGACAAGCTCGGCAGTATCAGCAAGCAAGGCGATCGCTATTTGCGTAGCCTGTTCACGGCTGGCGCGCTCGCCGTGATCCGCTATGCCAAGATCCACGGCACGGGGCATCGGCCTTGGCTCACCGCGCTGTTGGCGCGCCGACCGACTAAGGTCGCCGCAATTGCGCTCGCCAACAAGCTCGCCAGAATGACATGGGCGATGATGGCTAAGAATGAAGATTACAAGGAACCCGCCGCTCTCGCGGCGTGAACGAAATCACACCGGACAACCCGGTGTGACGTAACGGTTGGGAGGGCGGACAGCACGTAATGCAGTGCCGGTCGATCCGGCGATCAGGACAACCCACATGGGCCATGGCATCTTCGAATGCGTGCTTTTGACCGGGACCTGATCCGCGGAGGGCATTATGGCCAGCGGTCATGGGTACCGCACGAACAGGCCGAACACATGGCTGCTACGACCAATGCTGCAGGCGTGAAGAAAACTCTTGCCAACCCGGAGCCAATGGTATGGACCCCGCCCTTGCTGCGGTGGAATCTCGAACGTCAACTGCAGTGAAGGAGGATGTCATGCAGGTCGTTCGCATAGGTCTAGATCTGGCGAAGTATGTCTTCGAAGTTCACGGCGTCGACAACCACGGGAAAGTCGTTGTGCGAAAGAGGTTGCGTCGCGATGCGGTGGCCGGCTTTTTCGCCAATTTACCGGCCTGCCTGGTCGGCATGGAGGCTTCCAACGGGGCACACTATTGGGCTCGCGTGCTCACGGAGCTTGGCCATCAGGTCCGACTGATCAGCCCTCAGTTCGTGACGCCATACGTCAAGTCGAACAAGAACGACCAGAACGATGCGGAAGCCATTTG